>CAVVOE010000013.1:0-121866 GCA_963749865.1 uncultured Actinomycetota bacterium | reverse complement strand
CGCAGGAGGACGGTTCGTGCGAGCAGCGGCAGGTTCGCACTGGCGGTCGACACGATCCCCGGCCGGTCGGGGCGAAGGGGCGCGGCATGGCGGCGAGCGCCGCGGACCACGACCGTAACCAGCCAGGTGGCGGCTCCCAGCTGGGCGAGCACGGTGCCGAGTGCTGAGCCCGCCACCCCCAGCCCGAGCTGATAGACGAGCACGAGGTTCAGCGGGATGTTCGCGACGGCTGCCAGGCCCGTGGCGAGCAGCGGCGTACGGGTGTTCTTCAAGCCTCGCAGGACCCCGGTGGCCGCCAGGACGGCGAGCATGGCCGGCAGGCCGAGCAGGCTGATGCGCAGGTAGGTGAGCGCGTACGGCGTGGCCCGATCGGACGCGCCGAGCAGGTCGACCAGCACCGGCGCCAGGACGAGACCGAGCGCCCCGAGGCTCACCCCGATGGCGATGGCCAGCCAGATCCCGTCGACGCCGAGGGCGTAGGCACGCTGGAGGTTCCCGGCACCGGCCTGCCGGGCGACGGCCCCGGTGGTGCCGTGCGCCAGGAAGATGCACAGGAAGACAGCATTGAGCAGCACGGCGGAGGCGATACCGAGACCGGCCAGCTGCGCCGTCCCCAGGCGACCGACGATGGCGCTGTCGGCCATGAGGAACACCGGCTCGGCGAGGAGAGCGCCCAATGCCGGGACGGCCAGGCCCAGCAGCTCCCGGTCCGCCCGGCCCACGACCGGTCAGGCCGGTCGGCTGGTGCGGTGGATGGCGATGATCTTCGGCTCCGTCATGGCGTCGACGGCGAAGGGCACGCCTTCCCGACCGACCCCTGAGCCCTTGCTGCCGCCGAAGGGCATCGCGTCGATGCGGAAGTCTCCGGAGTCGTTGATCATCACCGCGCCGACCCGGAGCCGCTGGGCCATGTCGAGGGCGGCGTCGAGGTCGCGGGAGAAGACGCCCGCCTGCAGGCCGTAGTCGAGGCTGTTCACCTCCGTCACGACCGCGTCGGCGGAGTCGAAGGGCTCGATGGCCACCACCGGCCCGAAGATCTCCTCGGTCAGCACCTGCGAGCCGGCGGGGACCGAGGTGAGCACCGTCGGCCAGTAGAAGGTGCCGTCCCGCTTCGCTCCGGTGTTGACCTCGGCGCTGGCCTCCACGGCCGCGTGGACCCAGCGCTCCACCCGATCGGCGGCGGCCTCGTCGATGAGCGGGCCCACGTCGGTGCGTGGGTCCGCCTTGCTGCCGACGACGAGGTCGTTGGTGAGCTCGACGACGAGGGAGAGGAGCTCGTGGAGCAGCTCACGCGCCACGAAGACTCGCTGGACGGAGAGGCAGTTCTGCCCGGCGTTGCCGAAGGCGCCGTCGACGACGGCCCGCGCGGCGCGGCGCACGTCGGCCTCGGGCAGCACGACGACGGTTCCGATGCCGCCGAGCTCCATGAGCGTCTTCTTGGCGCCGGCGCCACCGGCCACGACGTTGCCGGTGCCCAGGCCGCCCGTGAACGAGACCATGTCGACCCCGGGGTGGCTGACCAGGGCGGCGCCGACGGTGGCGCCGCGTCCGGGCAGCACGGCCAACCGGTCAGCCGGCACGCCGGCGTCGAGGAGCAGCTCGGTGAAGGCGAGGGCGGTGAGGGGAGTCTGCTCCGCCGGCTTGAGGACGACGCCGTTGCCGCCCATCAGGGCTGGGCCGACCTTGTGGGCGACGAGGTTGAGCGGGTCGTTGAACGGCGTGATCGCACCCACGACGCCGACCGGCTCCCTGCTGTACCAGCCGAGCCGGTTCTCCCCGCGAGGTGTGTTGCCGAAAGGAAGGGTCCGGCCCTCGAGGCGGTCGGCCTGCTCCGCGGACAGGCGCACTGTCTCGACCGCGCGCTCCACCTCGCGCGCCGCGCCGCGGACCGTCTTGCACCCTTCTCGACTCAGCAGCTCGGTGAACGTCTCGCGGCGTTCGTGCAGCAGGGCCGCGGCCGCGTGCAGCGCCTCGCGGCGCTGCCACACGGGCCAGTGAGGTCCTGAGAGCACCGCCTGCGCCACGTCGCGCACCGCCTCGTCCACGTCGGCGGCGGAGCAGTCGCCGACGGTGCCGACCAGCTCGCCGTTCTCCGGGTCGACGACGTCCAGTGTGTGAGCGGGGTTCTGCCAGCGTCCGGCCCAGAACGCCAGACCGACCGGGTGCCATGGGGATGTCGCGGCGTTCATACCCCAACTGTCGCGGGTCCATTGCAGATCGTCAACTGCAAGTTGTTGACAACATACAGCCGTCGTGATGTTCTGGTGACAGGGAACACACCCGTTCGCGTCGACAGGCAGCGCCTCCCGACCTTGAACCAAGAGGAGATCCCCGATGAAGTTCACGCCGTACTGGCTGGACACGTCGCCGGCGGGGCCGGACCGGTCCTCCACCGACATCGGTGGCGAGGTCGACGTGGCCGTGGTCGGAGCGGGGCTGACGGGGCTGTCCGCGGCCCTGCACCTGGCGCGCAAGGGCGCCAAGGTGGCGGTCTTCGAGCGGGACACGGTGGCCTTCGGTGCCTCCGGGCGCAACGGCGGGATGGCGACCACCGGGCTCTCGATCGGGTTCCGGGACGCCATCGCCCGCTACGGGTTCCCGACCGCGAGCGCACTCTTCCTCACCTACAACGACGCGATCGACAGCGTCGAGAAGCTCGTCGGCGAAGAGGGCATCGACTGTGACTTCGCGCGGACCGGCAAGCTGAACCTGGCGGCGAAGCCCGGTCACTACGACGGGCTTCGCAAGACCCACGACGTGCTGGCCGAGCGGCTGGGCTACGAGACCCACATGGTGCCCAAGAGCGAGCTCCGCTCAGAGCTCGCCGGCGACCACTACCACGGTGCGATGGTCGACCCCAAGGGCGCCGGTCTGCACGTCGGCAAGTTCACCCGAGGTCTCGCCGAGTCCGCGGCAGCGCTCGGCGTACAGATCCACGAGAAGGCATCGGTCGACGAGGTGAGCCGACTTGGTGGCACCCGGCACGAGGTCATCACGCCACGCGGCCGCGTCACGGCCGACCAGGTGCTGGTCGCCACCAGCGGCTACACGAGTCGGCCGTTCCGCTGGATGCAGCTGCGGATCGCGCCCGTCGGAAGCTTCATCATCGTCACCGAGCCGTTGGGCAAGGAGGTCTGTGACCAGCTGCTGCCCAATCGGCGGATGGCCTCGGACTCCAAGAACCTTCTCTACTACTTCCGGATCACCCCTGACCAGCGGCTGCTTTTCGGCGGTCGGGCCCGGTTCGCGATGTCGGGCCAGGAGTCCGATGCGAAGAGTGGCCGGATCCTGCAGGAGGCGATGGTGACGGTCTTCCCGCAGCTCGCCAAGGCCAGGGTCGACTACTGCTGGGGTGGCCAGGTGGACATGAGCCTGGACCGCATGGTCCACGCCGGCGAGCACGACGGCCTCTACTACTCCCTCGGCTACTCGGGCCACGGCGTGCAGATGGCGACCTACATGGGCAAGCAGATGGCCGAGTACATGAACGGGGTGGAGGACGCCAACCCCTGGCGCGACCTCCCATTCAAGCGCATCCCCGGCCACGTCGGCCCACCCTGGTTCCTGCCGTTCGCCGGTGCGTACTACAAGTTCCTGGACGTCATCAAGTAGCCAGCGAACCGTGACCTACTACCCCGACCACCCAAGGAGATCCCGATGTTGACGTTCCTCGTGCGCAGGGCGGCGACGCTGGTGGTGACGCTTCTCGTGGTGTCGGTGCTGGCGTTCCTGATCCCCTATGCGGGTGAGGGGGACGCGGCCCGGAAGATCCTGCGGGCGCGGACCAACGACCCGGCGCTGGACCCGGCTCAGGTCGAGGCCCTGACCAAGGAGCTGGGCCTGGACCGGCCGATCTACGTGCAGTACCTCGACTGGTTGCGCGATGTGGTCACCGGTGACTTCGGCTTCTCCTTCACCAGCCGCACGCCGGTCCAGGAGCTGGTGCTGCCGGCGCTGACGGTGTCGATCTCCTTGGCCCTGGCGGCGCTATTGCTGGCTCTGGTCATCGCGCTTCCGCTGGGGACCTGGGCCGCCACCCGGCCGGGAAGCAAGGTCGACAACGTGGTCACGTTCATCTCCCAGAGCGCGGTCTCGGCACCGGAGTACTGGGTGGGCCCGGTGCTGGTGCTGGTCTTCGCCCGCTACCTGGGATGGCTGCCCTCGGGTGGCTGGAACGGGTTGGCCTTCATCATCATGCCGGCCACGGCCCTGGCTCTGCGGCCACTTGGCTACTTCACGCAGGTGACCCGGGCGGCGATGAGCGACGTGCTGGCCGCGCCGTACATCACCGCCGCGCGGAGCCGGGGGCTGAGCTTCCCGCGGACGCTGGTGCGGCACGGAGCGCGCAACAGCATGCTGCCGGTGATGACGCTCTTCTCCTTCTGGTTCGCGGGTCTGCTCGGCGGCTCGGTGGTCATCGAGGTGATCTTCAACATCCCTGGCATGGGCCGGTTGCTCTACACGTCGGTGCTGAACAACGACGTCCCCGTCATCCAGGGCGGGTTGATGTGGATCCTCATCCTGGCTGTGGTGATCAACACCGTGACCGACCTTCTCTACGGAGTGCTCAACCCGGCGATCAGGGTGACCAATGGCTGACACCGCGGTCCAGCACAGGCACCAGGCGCCGCCGCCGAGGCGGCCGGCGAAGTCGCACCGGCCGAATGTCCTGAGTCTGCTGATCCGGGGGAGCCGGGGGCGGTCCTGGTCCTTCAACTTCGGGGCGGTCCTGTTGGTCCTGATCATCGTGCTCCTGTTGCTGACTCCCTGGGTCGCGCCGCACGATCCCGCCGCGCAGGACCTGTCCAACCGGCTGTCCGGGCCGTCGGCGAGCCACTGGTTCGGCACCGACCACCTGGGACGTGACGTGTTGTCCCGCCTGATGTGGGGTGGCCGGTTCTCGGTGACCATCGCCGCCATCACGTTGGTGGTGTGTGCAGTGACCGGCGGCATCATCGGTGCGGTGGCGGCCCGTCGCGGCGGCTGGCTCGACGAGCTGGTGATGCGCACCGTGGACGTCATGATCTGCTTCCCGGACGTGGTCATCGCGCTGTTCCTGATCGCCCTGTTCGGCACCGGATCCGGCACGCTGATCGCAGCACTGACCATCACGGGCTGGACGCCGTTCGCCCGGCTCATGCGCGGCCTGGCGCTCGAGATCAACGCCAAGGACTACATCGAGGCTGCGGAGATCCTCGGTTCCCCGAAGGCCTACATCGTGTTCCGGCACGTCATCCCCAATGCCATGCGGCCCGTGCTGGCCATGGGCTTCCTGCGGTTCGGGCACAAGCTGATCACGGTGGGTGCGCTGTCCTACCTGGGGCTCGGCGTGCAACCGCCCGACTCCGACTGGGGCGCGATGCTGCTCGACGCCCAGCCCTACATGGAGCGGTCACCGAGCCTCGGGATCCTGCCCGGCGCCGCGATCTTCCTGGCCGCGCTCAGCGTGACGATGATCGGCCAGGGCCTCGACACGAAGAGGAAACGCAAGCGTGCCGCAGCCGACGACCCCACTGCTCTCGCGCCCGGAACCCGCAGCGCTGTCGTCGAGGGAGAAGCCCTGTGACACCCCAACAGGCATCCACCCTTCCGATCCCCCGCGCCACGCTCGCCTCCATCGTGACGGAGCGGCTGAGGACGGCGATCGTCAACGGCTCTCTGAAGGCCGGGTCCCAGCTCAGTGAGGTCGAGCTGGCGACGAGCTTCGGCGTCAGCCGGGGACCGGTGCGCGAGGCCCTTCAGCGGCTCGTCCAAGAGGGTCTGTTGCTCAGCGAGCCGCACCGGGGTGTGTTCATCCCGGTGCTCACCGACGACGACGTCCGCGACATCTACCTCGCCCGCGAGGCCTTGGAGTCAGCAGCCATCCGCTCGATCGTCGCGAACGGCACCTTCGGCGTGGCGTCCCGCGAGCTCGACCGGCACGTCGCACAGATGGAGAGAGCAGGGGCGGCGGGGGACTGGGAGTCGGTCGGCAACTCCGATCTCGAGTTCCACGTGGCCCTGGTCGAGGCCAGCGGCAGCCAGCGGTTGCGGCGCATGTTCAGCACGGTGATCTCGGAGACCCGGCTCTGCCTCGGTGCGCTGACCGCCGCTGATGCCCGGGGCGACCTCGCGCCGGAGCACCGTCAGATCTGCGACCTGATGCAGCAGGGCAAGACCGATCAGGCGCTGGCCGTGCTCAAGAAGCACTACGACGACGCGGTCGTCACGTTGTCGAGCACACCGCGCATTGGAGCGGATGCCGTGGATGGTCGAGGAGAGCGTCATGAGTGAGCTGCTGAAGCAGGCAACGCCTGCGGCTACGCCGACGAGCACAGATTCGCTGCTCGACATCCGTGGCTTGCGGGTGGACTTCCCCGACGTCCCGGGGGCGCCGGCGATCGACGGCCTGGACCTGAGGGTCGGCCGGGGTGAGATCGTGGCGCTGGTCGGTGAGTCGGGCTCCGGCAAGAGTCTGACCGCACTGTCGGTGATGGGTCTGCTCCCACCGGGTGCGGAGGTGATCGGGGGAGAGGCGCGTCTGGACGGCGAGGACGTCCTTGCCATGTCGTCCAAGCGCTTCAACCACGTCCGCGGCAACAAGGTCGCGATGCTGTTCCAGCAGCCGAAGGTGATGCTGGACCCGACTGCCCGCGTGGGCAGCCAGGTGGCCGAGTCACTTCGTCGGCACCGGAAGGTGGGTCGCCGCGAGGCCAGGGCCCGGGTGGTGGAGATGCTGCGCGACGTGGGCATCCCTGAGCCCGCCCGTCGGGCCTCTTCGTTCGCCTACCAGCTGTCCGGGGGCATGGCGCAGCGCGTGATGATCGCTGCCGCCCTCAGCGCCGACCCTGAGCTGCTGATCGCGGATGAGCCGACCACGGCGCTGGACGTCACGGTGCAGGCGCAGATCCTGGAGCTGCTGAAGCAGAAGCGTGATGAGCTGGGGCTGTCGATCCTGCTGATCACCCACGATCTGGGCATCGTGTCGTCGATGGCCGACCGGGTGGCGGTGATGTACGCCGGCCGGATCGTCGAGCAGGGTGCCACCGAGGACCTCTTCGACGACCCGCAGCATCCCTACACCCAGGCGCTGCTGCGTGCCTCACTGCTGGAGGCCGAGCGCGGCAAGCTCTTCTCCATCCCGGGCAGCGTCGTGCAGGCCCGCTCGCTCGAGCACGGCTGCCGCTTCCTCCCACGGTGTCCGATCGCCGCCGAGCGCGGCATCACCGACATGTGTCGCGGCGTCGAACCGGAGCTGCACACCTGCGGCGAGCACGGGCACAACAGTCGATGCTATGCATCCCGAGAGCACGTGGAGGCCGGATGACGACTTTCATCCCTGCAGAGGACGTGGGCACCCGAGAGTCGGTCGAGCCGCTGGTCTCCATCCAGGACGTGGTCAAGCACTTCCCCGGCGGCAGAGGCAAGACGGTTCACTCCGTCGACGGTGTGACCTTGTCAGTGCGCAAGGGCGAGGTGCTCGGCCTGGTCGGGGAGTCCGGCTGCGGGAAGAGCACGCTCGCGCGGACCATTCTTCGTGCGGTCGACGCCAGCGCCGGTCACATCGTGTTCGAAGGAAAGGACATCACCAAGGCGAAGGGTTCGGAGCTGAAGGCGCTGCGCCGCTCGATGCAGTTCGTCTTCCAGGACCCCTACGGCGCCTTCGACCCGAGGATGACCCTGGGTGCCAGCCTGGACGCCCCGCTGCGCCACCACGGCGTGAAGGACGCCGTTGAGCGCCGCGAACGGGTGCTGGCGATGCTCGACCGGGTGGGGATCGAGGAGGGGATGCTGGAGCGACGGCCCACCGAGTGCTCCGGGGGTCAGCTGCAGCGGATGGTCATCGCCCGGGCGCTGCTGCTCGAGCCGAAGTTCCTCATCTGCGACGAGCCGACCTCGGCCCTGGACGCGTCCATCCGCGCCCAGATCCTCAACCTGCTCGTCGAGCTCAAGGAGCAGCTCGACCTGACGCTGGTGCTGATCTCCCACGACCTTCGTGTCGTGCGCTACCTGTGCGACCGGGTGGCCGTGATGTACCTCGGTCAGATCGTCGAGGTCGCGACAAGAGACGAGCTGTTCACCCGCCCGCGACACCCCTACACCCGGGTGCTCCTTGCCGCGTCCCTGGTCGAGCAGAGCGGCGACGACGAGGTGCTCGCCCAGCTCACGGGCGAGCCGCCGAGCCCGATCAACCCGCCGTCGGGCTGCCGGTTCCACCCACGCTGCCCGCTGGCCCAGGACATCTGCCACACCGACGTACCCGTCGTCTCCACCGCCGGTGAGAACCACATCGTGACCTGTCACTTCTGGGACAGGTTGCCCCTCCCATCCGCTTCGGCGGCCCCAGCCTTGAAAGGCAACACCGGATGAGTAGCGAACACGGCCACGGGCACGGACACGGCCACGGGCCGACCGCTGCGGACGCCCTGACCGCCGGCGCCAGGTACCGCCGGCCGCTGCTGATCGCCTTCCTGCTCACCACGTCGTTCGTCGCCGTCGAGTTCGTCGCCGGCATCCTCTCCGGCTCCCTGGCCCTGCTCTCCGACGCCGGGCACATGCTCTCCGACGCCGGCGGCCTGGGGATGTCGCTCGCCGCGATCACCCTGGCCACCGGCGGGAGCGCGGCGATCCACCGCACCTTCGGTTGGTACCGGCTGGAGATCCTCGCCTCCCTGGCCAACACGGCGCTGCTGTTCGGGGTCGCCGGCTACGTCATGTACGAGGCCATCCAGCGGCTCCAGGAGTCCCCGGAGGTGTCCACCACCCCGATGATCGTGGTCGCCATCGTCGGCCTGATCATCAACCTGATCTGCTTCCGGCTGCTGCAGGCGGGCGCCGAGGAAAGCCTCAACCTGCGCGGTGCCTACTTCGAGGTGGTTGCCGACGCCGTCGGCTCGGTCGGAGTGCTCCTCGGCGCCGTCGTCATCGCGGCCACCTCCTGGCACTGGGTCGACTCCGTGATCGCGATCGGCATCGGCCTGTTCATCCTGCCCCGTGCCTACCGACTCGGTCGCGACTCGCTGCGCATCCTCGTCGAGTCCGCGCCGGAGCACATCGACGTCGATCACGTCACCCGCGACCTGGAGCAGATCGATGGAGTCATCGAGGCCCACGACCTGCACGTCTGGACGATCACCTCAGGCATGGACGCCATGAGCGTCCACCTCCAGGTCCAGCCCGACTCTGACATGCACGCCGTGCTCGACCAGGCCCGCGACCTCCTTCGCGATGACCACCACATCACCCACGCCACCGTGCAGGTGGAGCCCAGCGACCACAGGGGCTGCAAGGAAGTGCTGTGGTGACGGTCCCACCCCAGGGCCGTGTCGAGCGGGACTTCCTCGGGGAGAAAGCGGTTCCGGCCGGGGCGTACTGGGGTGTCCACACCGCGCGCGCCTTGGAGAACTTCACGGCCAGCGGCACTCCGGTCTCCGTCCACCCGACGCTGGTGGCCGGACTGGGCTCGGTCAAGCTCGCCGCCGTCCGCGCGAACCAGGAGCTGGGGCTGATCGACACCCGCCGGAGCGGCGCGATCGAGCGGGCCTGCCAGGACGTCCGGGACGGGCTGCTCGACGACCAGTTCGTGGTGGACGTGCTCCAGGGCGGCGCCGGGACGTCGACCAACATGAATGCCAACGAGGTCATCGCGAACCGCGCCCTCGAGCTGCTCGGCCTGCCGGCTGGGAGCTACGACGAGGTGGACCCCCTCGACCACGTGAACCGCAGCCAGAGCACCAATGACGTCTATCCCACGGCGCTCAGGCTGGGTCTCCTTGCCGCTCTCGACGGACTGTCCGAGGCCCTGCGCCTGCTCGCCGAGGCCTGCGAGGCCAAGTCGCGCGAGTTCTGGTCGGTGCCGAAGGTCGGGCGCACCCAGCTCCAGGACGCCGTTCCCATGACCGTCGGCCAGGAGTTCGCCGCGTGGGCAGCGACCCTGGTGGAGGAGCAAGCGCGCATCCTGGACTCGCGCGCGCTGCTGCGCGAGATCAACCTCGGTGCCACCGCGATCGGCACGGGGATCACCGCGGTGCCGGAGTACCGGGAGTCCGCGTGCCGCCATCTCGCCGAGATCACCGGCCTGCCGGTAGTCGGCGCGACCAACCTGGTCGAGGCCACGTCGGACACCGGCGTGTTCGTCCAGCTGTCCGGGGTCCTCAAGCGCACCGCCGTGAAGGTGTCGAAGATCTGCAACGACCTGCGGCTGCTCTCCTCCGGCCCACAGGCGGGCTTCGGGGAGCTGCGACTGCCGGCGCGACAGGCCGGGTCCAGCATCATGCCGGGCAAGGTCAACCCGGTGATCCCCGAGATGGTGAACCAGGTGGCCTTCAGCGTGATCGGGAACGACGTGACGGTGACCATGGCGGCCGAGGCCGGGCAGCTGCAGCTCAACGCCTTCGAGCCCGTGATCGCGCACAACCTCCTCCAGGGCATCAGCTGGATGACCACTGCCTTCAGGACGTTGGCCGAGCTGTGCATCGCCGGTATCGAGGTCAACCTCGAGCACCTCCAGGCCTCGACCGCGCGGAGCGTCGGGATCGTCACCGCGCTCACCCCCAACCTCGGGTACGCCGCAGCGGCGGATATCGCCAAGGCTGCGCTGGCGGGTGAAGGGATGGTCCGGGAGCTGGTGCTGGCAACCGGCCTGGTCGACGTCGCACAGCTCGACGGCCTGCTCCAGCCGGAGCGACTCGCCGGTCTCCCGGTCAGCGCACCGGCCGTTGGACCCCCGCTCAGCGCGTCGAACCACTGAAGCCATGAGAAGGATCGTGGTCGTCGGCGGCTCTCTCGCCGGCCACCGAGCCGCACAAACTCTGCGTGACCTCGGATATGACGGTGAGCTGACCGTTGTCGGGAGCGAGTCCCATCGCCCCTACGACCGGTTCCCGCTCTCCAAGGCCTTCCTCACGCGACAAACGGATCGTGCCGGCCTCGAGCTCGACGGCTCCGCATCTGAGGTCGTCTGGCGGCTCGGCGCGACCGCCACCAAGCTCGATCTCGCCGGGGGTGAGGTCGTGCTCGACGATCGGACGGCGCTGCCGTTCGATGGCCTGGTGGTCGCATCCGGCGCCCGCCCCCGCGACGTGGAGCTCGTCGAGCGGGTCCGCGGAGCGTTCGTGCTCCGCACGGTGGAGAACGCTGAGGAGCTCCGGTCCGTCCTGGAGTCACCTGCCCGACGCATCGTCATCGTCGGGGGTGGGCTGATCGGCGCCGAGGTTGCGGCGGCGGCATCGGCAGGAGGACACCACACGACGGTGATCGATCCCTCCGACCTGCCCACCGCGCGAGCAGTTGGCAGGCCGGTCGCCGAGCACTTGCAACGGCTGCATCGCGCCGCCGGGGTGCACGTGCTTCACCGGACGCGAATGCGCGAGCTGGACGTCCGGCACGGCGCGATCGCCGGCGTGGTCCTCGACGACGGTCGCCGGCTACCGGCCGACGTGGTGTTGATGGCGACAGGGACGACACCCAACGTCGAGTGGCTCCAGGGCAGCGGCCTGGACGTCTCCGGAGGGCTCAGGTGCGGACCCACCTTGCACGCTCGGGGCAGCGACCGCGTGGTGGGTGCCGGCGACGTCGTCCATGCGCCCCAGCAGCTGCTCGGCGGCGAGTCGTCCCGCGTCGAGCACTGGGCGAGCACCCTCGACCACGCGGATCTCGCCGCGGGCAACCTTCTCGTCGGACCGGCGCAGGCGCGTCCTCTCACCGACCTGCCCACGTTCGGCACCACGATCCACGGCGCGCGGATCCGGGCCGTGGGGTTCCCCCAGTTCGCGGATCGCAGCCTGGTGGTGTGGGGCTCCATCGAGACCGGGAGAGCGCTGGTGGCACTGGGCCGCGGAGACCAGGTGGTCGCCCTCGTCTCGCTGGACGCCCACGAGCGCCTCACCCCGCTGGTGGGTCAGCTCCGCCCCGGAAACTCGCTCGATGGGATGCAGGCCGCCGCTCTCAGGTTTGGTCTGCTTCGTCGTTCGTCACCGACTGCTACCGGCTGAACCGCACCCTGGGTGGTCAGGCCGCCCCGGTCGCGTCCAGCCGCCGTACGGCGACTTCCGCTGTCTCCGCCTCGTGGTCGGTCAGGGGCTGGAACCGACGCAGTCGGAGACTGTTCGTCACCACGAACACCGACGAGAACGCCATCGCGGCACCGGCCAGCATCGGGTTGAGCAGTCCGGCAGCCGCCAGCGGCAGCGCCGCCACGTTGTAGGCGAACGCCCAGAACAGGTTGCCCTTGATGGTCCCGAGCGTGCGCCGTGACAGCCGGATCGCGTCAGCGGCGACACGGAGGTCGCCACGGACCAGGGTCAGGTCACTGGCCTCGATCGCGACGTCGGTGCCGGTCCCCATCGAGAGGCCGAGATCGGCCTGGGCCAGGGCGGCGGCGTCGTTGACGCCGTCGCCGACCATCGCCACGACCCGCCCCTGGGACTGCAGTCGCTTGACCACGTCGACCTTGTCCGCGGGGAGCACGTCGGCGACGACTGTCTCGGCCGAGACGTCGATGCCGACCTCGCGGGCCACGGTCCGGGCCGTGGCCTCGTTGTCGCCGGTCAGCAGCACCGGCGTCAGGCCGAGCTTGCGAAGCTGGGCGATGGCGTCCGCGGAGGTCGGCTTGATCGCGTCGGCGACCATGAGTACGCCGCGGGCCTTGCCGTCCCAGCCCACAGCGATAGCGGTGGCGCCGGCTGCCTGAGCCGCGGCAAAGGCATGTTCCAGCTCGGCGGGTAGCTTCTGTGACCAGTCCTCCAGGAGCCGTGGCCGGCCGACCAGGACGGCGTGGCTGTGGTCCCCGTCGACGACCACGCCCTGGACGCCCAAGCCCTCGACGTTCGCGAAGTCCTCGACCCGGGGCAGGCGGCCGCCCTGGTCGCGGGCGGCGTTGGCGACGGCCTTGGCGATGGGGTGCTCCGAGGCGTCCTCCAGGGCCCCCGCCAGCCTGAGCACCAGATCGCGGTCCTCGCCGTCGGCGGCGACCGCGTCGAGCAGCGCCATCTGTCCGGTGGTCACGGTGCCGGTCTTGTCGAGCACGATGGTGTCGATCCTGCGGGTCGACTCCAGCACCTCGGGACCCTTGATCAGGATGCCGAGCTGGGCGCCGCGGCCGGTGCCGACCATCAGCGCGGTCGGAGTGGCGAGGCCCAGGGCGCAGGGGCAGGCAATGATGAGCACGGCGACCGCGGCGGTGAAGGCGGGGGAGAGTCCGCCGCCGGTTCCTATCCAGAAGCCGAGCGTGGCCATGGCCAGCGCGATGACGATCGGGACGAAGATGCCGGACACGCGGTCGGCGAGGCGCTGCACCTCGGCCTTGCCGTTCTGGGCGTCCTCGACCAGCCGCGCCATCTGGGCCAGCTGGGTGTCGGAACCGATCCGGGTGGCCCGGACCACCAACCGACCGCCGGCGTTGACCGTGGCGCCGACGACGGCGTCACCGGGGCCGACCTCGACCGGGACCGACTCGCCGGTGAGCATCGAGGCATCGACCGCCGAGCTGCCCTCCTCGACCACGCCGTCGGTCGCGATCTTCTCGCCGGGCCGGACCACGAAGAGCATGCCCACGGCGAGCTGCTCGGTCGGGATGCGCTCCTCGATCTCGCCGTTGGGGCCGTCACGGAGGATGGCGACGTCCTTCGCGCCCAGCTCGAGCAAGGCTCGGAGGGCTGCCCCGGCGCGGCGCTTGGACCGCGCCTCGAAGTAGCGGCCGGCCAGGATGAAGGTGGTCACGCCGGCTGCGGCCTCGAGGTAGATGTTGCCCGACCCGTCGGTGCGGGCAACCGTCAGCTCGAACGCGTGCGTCATGCCCGGCGTACCGGCCGTGCCCCAGAAGAGGGCGTACAGGGACCAGCCGAGGGCGGCCAGGGTGCCGAGCGAGATCAGCGTGTCCATCGTCGACGTACCGTGCCGGAGGTTGACCCACGCCGCACGGTGGAACGGCCAGGCCCCCCAGACGACGACCGGCGCGGCCAGCGTCAGGCTGAGCCACTGCCAGTTCGTGAACTGCCAGGCCGGCACCATCGCCAGGACGATCACCGGGACGGTCAAGAGCGCGGAGAAGATCAGCCGCTGCCGAAGCGTACGGGTCGGGTCGTCGGCCACCTCGGCGTCGGATTCGGCGCCCGACTTCTCGGGGCGGGGGAGGGCGGCGCCGTAGCCTGCCTGCTCCACCGTTCGCACCAGGTCCCCCGGGTCTACTCCCTCGGGGAAGGCGACCCTGGCCTTCTCGGTGGCGTAGTTCACCGTGGCGGTGACGCCCTCCATCTTGTTCAGCTTGCGCTCGATGCGGTTGGCGCACGAGGCGCAGGTCATCCCACTGATCTCGAGCTCGACCTGGGTGGTCGAGACCGGTAAGCCGGGCGAGCCGGTGATCGAGCTCATCTGCTTCTCCTTGGTCTACGGATCAGTGTGCGCCGTCGTCGGAGTGGCCGTCGTCGGACCCGTCCTCGGAGACTTCGGTGTCGGGGGACGCGGTCACCGCGAACGCGGCCGTGCGCACTACGCCCTCATGCTTGAAGTCCAGGTACAGGTGGTACTGGTCCGGGCTCGGGACCTCGGCGAAGAACACCACGTCCGGGCCGGGTTCGGTCTTGCCGTCCCCGGGCGTGCCCTCGGGGTGGACGTGCAGGTAGGCGAGGTCGCCAGCACGCAGCGCCACCAGGTGGCCGTAGGCCCCCAGGTAGGGCTCGAGGTCGGTGACCGGCGCGCCGGCTCTCGTGACGCTCAGCGTGAGCCGGGCCTCCTCGCCCGCGACGATGTCGCCGTCGAGGGTGACGGTGTAGCCGTCGACCGTTGCGCTTCGCGTCTCCGCTGTCGGTGCCGCCGGCTGGTAGTCGCCTCGCACCGCGAGATCGTTGCCCAGGGTGATCGCCTCGGCACCGACCGCCTTGAAGTCGGCGAACACGCGCCACGGACCAGCCGTGAGGTCGAGCGACGTCGACCACGTGCCGTCCTCGGCTCGCTCCGGGTGCACGTGCTGGAAGCCGGAGAAGTCACGGCGTACGGCGATCAGGTGGAGCTCCTTCTCGTGCTCCTCGTCGTACTCGGTGACCGGGCTGCCGTCGGGGCCCTCGATGGTGAGCGACACGGGCACGTCGTCTCCAGCGGAGACGGTGTCCTGGTCCAGGCGGAACGAGTAGCCGTTCTGAGACACCATCAGACCTTTCGGGATGGTGTCGGACTCGGCCATGTCGGCCATGTCGTGCCGACCCTCTCCGCCCATGCCGTCATGGTCCGCGGCGGGAGAGCCCACCGGGCCGACCGCGCGTCCGATCCCGGCTGCCCCGGCGAAGATGACGGCGAGGGCGACGAGGAACCCGAGGAGCCTCAGGGGCACGCTCATGCGAGCTGGTATCCAGCTTCCTCGACCGCGGTCTGGACCGCAGCGTCGTCGACCGGCTCGGCGCTGGTGACGGTGAGGCTTCCGGTCTCGAGGACGACGTCCACGTTCTCGACGCCAGGGATCTCCTGGACCTCCTCGGTGACCGAGGCGACGCAGTGGCCGCAGGTCATGCCCGTGACGGTGTAGGTCTGCGTGGTGCTCATGGCGTGACTTCCTTTCGGTGGATCAGGAACGGACGAGGCGGGCGATAGCCGCGGAGGCCTCGGCGAGCTTCTGCTCGGCCTCGGCCCCTCCGGCGCCGGCCGCCTCCACCACGCAGTGACGCAGGTGGTCATCGAGCAGGCCGAGGGCCACCGACTCGAGCGCGGAGGTCATGGCGGCGACCTGGGTCAGGATGTCGATGCAGTACTTGTCCTCGTCGACCATCCGCTGCAGACCGCGAGCCTGGCCCTCGATCCGCCGGAGCCGGCGCATGAAGTCGTCCTTGCGGGTGGCGTACCCGGGGTGCTGAGCTGTCTCGTCCATCCGTGCGTTCTCCACATGCGTTGGTGATCCTGATACGATACCCCCCTAGTGTATCAACGTCAATATTGCTGCGGCGATTCGGGATGGCACCGCATACTCGTACCGGGTACTGTCCAGGCGCCTCGGTCGCCCCGGGGAGCGAACGCACGGAGATGACTGAGATGACCGAGACGGCGCACCAGCACGGCTACCTCCACCGCAAGGACGACTACGTCCGACGCCTGCGTCGGATCGAAGGCCAGGCTCGTGGTCTGCAGCGGATGGTCGACGAGGAGAAGTACTGCATCGACATCCTGACCCAGATCTCTGCGATCACGAAGGCCCTGCAGTCGGTGGGTCTCGGCCTGCTCGAGGAACACCTGAGCCACTGCGTCGTCGATGCGGCCGCTGCCGGTGGCAAGGACGCCGAGCTCAAGCTCAAGGAAGCCACCGACGCGATTGCGCGCCTGGTCCGCTCCTGACGTCCTGGGTCCCGCTGGCCGGGGACTTCGGGCGGGTCAGGCGGCGCCGTCGTCGGAGCTCTGGCATTGCGTGGGCTGGTCCTGGCTGACCCAGCCTGTGCGCGCGTGGGTGGAGTCGCAGAACGGCTGGTTGGCGGAGCGGCCGCAACGGCAAAGGAGCACGATGCGCTGACCCTGGAGGTCGTACTCCTCGCCGTCGGGGTCGAGAAGGCGGAACGTCCCCTTCAGCTGCAGGGGGCCGTTGCGCACCGCCTTGACCACGGTCGGGCGCGGTGCAGGAGCGGGGGCGGACTCGGTCATCGGGGCACTTCCTCACGGACTTCGGCCGGGCTCTCCAGCCCACAAATTCTCAGGTGGCGGATCGCGCTACCATACCGGGGGAGGGTATCACGTACCCCGGGTCGATCTTGACAGAATACTATAGGGGGGTAACCTATGGCCTGTGTGCCGCACTGGCGGCAGGAGATGAGGAGACCCGGATGAGCACGAGCACCGCCACGTACACCGTCGTCGGAATGACCTGCAATGGGTGCGTCAACAAGGTGACCAACGCCGTCACCGAGGTCGAGGGCGTGGACGACGTCGACGTGGACGTGTCTGACGGCACCCTCGAGGTGTTCGGCGAGATCGACGACGCGGCCATCCGCGCCGCTGTCGCGCACGTCGGCTACAAGATCGCAGACTGACAGCAGTTTCCGCAGTCCAGAGCGCGGCCCGTGCCCCAGGCAGTGCCCCAAGCAGTGCCCCAAGCAGTGCCCCAGGCAGGAGTCGAACCTGCGACCTTTCGCTTAGGAGGCGGCTGCTCTATCCGCTGAGCTACTGGGGCGGGTGGTGAAGAACGGCGGCCATCCTGTCACGGTGGCAGCGGCGGATGTTTGGCGTTACCGACCGGTCGGCCCCACAATTTGGCTGATCCCCGTAGTCTGGCGCGGACGGGCACGCACTTCGGTGTGGGCTCGTCTTCCTCGTCAGCATGACGCCGGCTGAAGTGAGACGTGACGATGCCCGACGCTGCGCAGCACCCTGCCCAGCCCGAGCTGCCGTCCCCCTATCAACCCGGCAAGCGCCGGGGCCGAGCCCGCCGCTCGCACACCGTGGCCAAGGTCCTGCTGGCGACGATGCTGACGCTGGGCATGGTCAGCGGTCTGTCGGTGGCCTTCCTCTACCGCCACCTCGACGGCAACCTCAACGTCGTCGACGTCGGGGACCAGCTCACCGACCGGCCGGACAAGGTGCACATCGACGCCCCCAAGCAGCCGCTGAACATCCTGGTGATGGGTTCGGACTCGCGGGACTGCGACGGCTGCGGCCTCGACAACGAGGTCGGGGGTGGTTCGGACACCACGATCCTGTTCCACCTCTCGGCGGACCGCGAGTCGGCCTACGGCATCTCCATCCCTCGTGACTCGCTGGTGGACCGTCCCGAGTGCACGGACGAGGACGGCGAGCCCATCGCGGGTGGCACCAACGTGATGTGGAACATCGCCTACTCCTACGGCGGGCCCGCCTGCACGATGCAGCAGTTCGAGCAGATCACCGGGGTCCGCGTCGACAACTACGTCGTCGTCGACTTCGGCAGCTTCCAGGACATGGTCGACGCCGTGGACGGGGTCGAGGTGTGCGTGCCCGAGGACATCGACAGCTCGGAGTACGGCATCACCATCGAGAAGGGCACCCGCACGCTGGACGGCAAGGAGGCGCTCGCCTACGTGCGGGTCCGCCACGGCGTCGGCGACGGCAGCGACATCGGCCGGATCAAGCGCCAGCAGGCGTTCATCGGCGCGCTGGTCGCCAAGGTCCTCTCCAGTGGCACGCTGACCCGGTTCGACCGGCTGGTCCGGTTCCTCAACGCCGCGACCAAGTCCCTGACCACCGACATCCCCAACATCAAGGAGATGGCGCTGGTCGGCCTCCAGTTCAAGCACATCGGCCTCAAGCGGATCCGGTTCATCACGGTTCCGTTCCAGTACAGCGACGCGCAGCCGGGCCGCGTCGAGTGGACCGATGACGCCGAGACGCTCTGGAAGCGGATCGCGAACGACCAGCCACTCGGCAAGCTGCGGGTCGGCTCCATCGGTGCCGACCAGGTGCCCAGCGGCAGCGATTCCTCCGGGCCCGGCGAGAGCGAGTCGTCCGACACCGAGTCGCCGTCCGGTTCCGAGTCGCCGAGCGGGACCGAGTCGCCGAGCGAGGAGTCCTCGGACGGGATCGACGCCAGCCCGGACGACCTCGAGTTCGCCGGCCTCTGCACGTGAGCGAGCAGCAAGACCCGAGCGGGGGGCGGCCCGAGCAGGACTGGCAGCGCAAGCGCCGGCTGGCCGAGGTGTTCGGGGACGTGCTCCCCGACACCACCGCCGACGAGCGCGACCCCGCGGAACGGTCCGGGAACGCCGAGAAGAGCGGCGACACCTGGCTCGAGGAGCAGGTGCCGCCGCACCACGGCTGAGCGGTCAGACGCTGGGCGGGGTGCCCGTGCTCGGCAGGGCGGCACCGCCCTGCTGGGCGGCCAGCAGGTCACGGATCTCCTGCAACAGCTTGATGTCCTCCGGGGTGCCGGGAGGCGCACTCGGGAAGTAGCGCTCCTTGGCGGCGGTGTAGGGCAGCACCACGAAGAAGTAGACGACCGCGGCCAGGATCACGAACGCGACGACGGCGTTGAGGAAGGCGCCGAACGAGTTCGGCACATTGGAGAAGACGTCGTCGGCCGAGTCGGGCAGGAGGCTGGTCAGCCAGTTGGTGAACGTCGTGATCACGGCGCCGAACGCGACACCGATGATCACCGCGACGGCCAGGTCGACCAGGTTGCCGCGCAGGATGAAGCTCTTGAAGCCATTCATGGTGTCCCCCTCGAGACCTTTCGGAGCTGCGTGAGCAGCGGAACTCCAAGCACGCTAGCGGGCCCAGGCCACGGTGAGAAAGCGCGTCACTGACGCCGAGGAGACGGCAGCGACGTCGGCGTCGGGAACGCCCATGACCACCAGCCTCCCGGGCA
This sequence comes from uncultured Actinomycetota bacterium, assembly GCA_963749865.1. Lineage (GTDB taxonomy): Bacteria > Actinomycetota > Actinomycetes > Propionibacteriales > Nocardioidaceae > Nocardioides. Next base: position 102,578 of record CAVVOE010000013.1, on the reverse strand, counting down.
GGCCGTCGGCCGCGGCATCGGTCGGCGGTGGCGGCAGCCCCAGCACGAGGGCAGAGCGGGCCACGATCACGGCGGGACCGCCCTGCGGGTCGGCCGCCACCACGTCGACCTCGTCGCCCACCTGCAGCAGGTCGGCCATCGCGGTGTCGGGAAGCCGGACCGGCAGGGCGACCAGGTCGGGTCGGTCGCGGACCAGCGCCGGGCCGAGCAGCGCAGTGTCGGTGATCGGCTGGCCGCGGCGCAGCGGACCCGCCAGGCGTCGACCCACCGGGTCGCGGATGTGGCCGGACGGCACCGTGCCGGGCGCGAAACGCACCGTGGTCAGGTCGCCCGGGCCCAGCACGGCGCCCGCGCCCAGGTCGTGGGCGGCCACCGTGACCGGCACCCGCGGCGGCGGTGGTGCGGCGGTGGCCCGGAGCCCGGCCCACACCGCGAGCAGCGCGCAGACCGCGGCCAGCAGCCGGCGCCGGCGCAGCACCGAGCGGCGCAGCCGGCGGGCCGCGGAGCGGAGTCGGATCAGGACGGGCACGGTCGCGACGCTACGAGCGCGGGGCGACCGTCCTCAGCGACCTGCGGCCGACCTGTGGAAGACCCTCAGGTGGCGGCGGGCTGTGGAGACTTGGTGGCCGTCGAGGAGTCAGACGACGAGCTCGACGAGGAGGAGCTCGACGAGGAGGATCGACGAGGAGGAGTCGCTCGAGGACGAAGACGAGGACGAGGTCGACGCGTCGGCGGTGGCAGGAGCCTTCTCCGAGGAGGACTTCTCCGACGAGGACTTCTCCGACGACGACTCCGTGGCCTGCTTCGCGCGGCTGTCGGTGCGGTAGAACCCGGAGCCCTTGAACACCACGCCGACGGCGTTGAACACCTTGCGCAGCCGCCCCTCGCACGCCGGGCAGACGGTCAGCGCGTCGTCGCTGAAGCTCTGGACCTGGTCGAAGGCGTGGCCGCACTCGGTGCAGGCGTACTGGTAGGTGGGCAACGGAGCTCCTCGGGAGATTTAGCACTCGACCAAGTCGACTGCCAGATCGTACCCCGTCAGAACGTCGGCGCGAAGCGAGTGATTCCCGTCGGGCACACCGCGGCGGTGACCGAGCGGTCATGGGGCTCCACAGGTACCTCGAGACCCACCTCACCGTCGTAGAGCAGCACGCAGGTGAACGTGCCGACCGGCACCCGCCCCAGCGCCCGGTCGTAGCAGCCGCCGCCACGCCCCAGCCGTTCGCCTCGCGATGACACCGCCAGCCCCGGGAGCAGCACCACGTCCGCGGTGGCCACCGCATCCGACCCCAGCCGGGGCCCGACCGGCTCCAGCAGCCCGCGAGAGGCCGGCGCCAGGTCCTGGTCGCCGGCGAAGGCCGCCCAGTCCAGGTCAAGGTCCGGCAGCAGCACCGGCAGCACCACCCGCTTGCCGGCGGCCAGCAGCGCATGCAGCAGGGGAGCGGTCCCCGGCTCGGAGCCCACCGCGACGTAGGCCGCCACGGTGGCCGCCCGGCGTACCTCGGGCGCCGCCGTCAGGTGCAGCGCGATCTCGCGGGCCGCTTCGGACCGCTCCAGCAGGGAACGCCGGTTGCGGGTGGTCAGCAACTGGTCACGCATCGCCGTCTTCGCCCCGACCACGTTGCCAGCCTACGATCAACAGCATGGGTAGTTCAGGGCTGAACAAGGCCCGCGACAAGATGGCTGCCGCAGGGGTGGACGAGGTCGCCATCGAGACCTTCGCCCACTACTACCGGCTGCTCGAGCACGGCGAGACGGGGATGATCCCCGAGTCGGCCATCGAGCCGGTCGACATGGAGGCGCTCCGCGACGTCGAGGTCGCCGACGACGACGCGACGGAGGCGATCCGCAAGACCGCCGTCATCAAGCTCAACGGCGGGCTCGGCACCTCGATGGGGATGGACCGCGCCAAGGCGCTGCTGTGCGTGCGCCGCGGCCTGTCCTTCCTCGACATCATCGCCCGGCAGGTGCTCCACCTGCGCAAGGAGTACGACGCCCCGTTGCCGGTGCTGTTCATGAACAGCTTCCGCACCTCCTCCGACACGATGGCCGCGCTGGCCCGCTACGAGGAGCTGCCGGTCCAGGGGCTGCCCCTGGAGTTCCTCCAGAACAAGGAGCCCAAGCTCCTGGCCAAGGACCTGTCGCCGGTCAGCTGGCCCCGGGACCCCGACCTCGAGTGGTGCCCGCCCGGCCACGGCGACCTCTACACCGCGCTCCGCGGCACCGGCCTGCTCGACCGGCTCCACGAGGCCGGCTACGAACGGGTCTTCGTCTCCAACTCCGACAACCTCGGCGCTGTGCCCGACGCTCGGGTCGCGGGTTGGTTCGCGACGAGCGGTGCGCCGTTCGCGATCGAGGCCGTCCGGCGTACGCCCAACGACCGGAAGGGCGGCCACTTCGCCCGTCGCAAGTCCGACGGGCGGATCGTGCTCCGCGAGACCGCGCAGACGCTGCCCGAGGACCAGGAAGCGCTGGCGAACCTGGAGCGGCACCGGTTCAGCTCGACCAACAACCTGTGGTTCGACGTGCGCGCGATGAAGGAGGCCCTCGACGTCCGCGACGGCATCCTCGGCCTGCCCCTGATCCGCAACGAGAAGACCGTTGACCCGGGCGACAAGAGCACGCCCAAGGTGATCCAGGTCGAGACCGCGATGGGTGCTGCCGTCGAGGTGTTCCCCGACTCGAAGCTGATCGAGGTCGGCCGCGACCGGTTCGTCCCGGTCAAGACCACCAACGACCTGCTCCTGCTCCGCTCCGACGTCTACGACATCGGCTCGGACTTCGTGCTCGACCAGGTGGCGACAGACATCCCCTTCGTCGACCTCGACGGCGATGTCTACAAGGTGGTGGCCGAGTTCGACAAGCGGTTCCCGGAGGGCGCGCCCTCGATGAAGAAGGCCACGAGCCTGACCGTCGACGGCGACTTCACCTTCGGCGCCCACATCCAGGTCGTCGGCGACGTCGACCTCTCGACGGACGCGGCGGAACGCATCCCTGCCGACACCGTCCTCACGGCGGACTCGGCCGAGTGACCGACCCCCATGTCTGACGGAGCCTGCACGGTCGAGGAGCACCTCGAGCGGGTGCTCGCCGGCGTACGCCCCCTCGAGCCGCTGCCCCAGCCGCTGCTGGACACCCTCGGGCTGGCCTGTGCCGAGGACGTGGTGGCGACGATGTCGCTGCCGAGCTTCGACAACTCCGCGATGGACGGGTACGCCGTCAGGGTGGCCGACGTCGCGGCCGCCACCGCCGACCAGCCCGTGACGTTGCCGGTGGTCGGCGAGATCGGCGCCGGCCAGGCCACGCTGCGGGTCCTCGAGGCCGGAGCCGCGGCCAAGATCATGACCGGTGCCCCGGTCCCCGAGGGTGCGGACGCCGTGGTGCCCTACGAGTGGACCGACCGCGGCACGACCGAGGTCCGCATCGACCAGGCTCCCGAGCCCGGCCAGCACGTCCGGTTGGCCGGCGATGACGTCACCGCGGGTGCCCTGCTGGTCGAGGCCGGCACCGTGCTCGGGCCGCGCCAGCTCGGCCTGCTCGCGTCGGTCGGCCGGGCCACCGTGCTCGCCCGGCCGCGGCCGCGCGTCGTGGTCCTGTCCACCGGCTCGGAGCTGCGCGCACCGGGCACCGACCTCGGGCACGACTCGATCTACGACGGCAACTCCTACCTGCTCGCCGCCGCCGTCAGCCGGGCCGGCGCCGTCCCCCAGCGCGTCGGCATCGTCCCCGACGAGCCCGGCGCCTTCCTGAAGACGCTGCACGACCAGCTACCGGGCGCCGACCTCGTCGTCACCTCGGGCGGCGTCTCCCAGGGCGACTACGACGTCGTCAAGGAGGCGCTGCGCCAGGAGGGCGTCTGGTTCGGCCCGGTCGCGATGCAGCCCGGCAAGCCGCAGGGGTTCGGCCTGGTCGGCGACGAGCAGGTCCCCATCGTCACGCTGCCCGGCAACTCGGTCTCGGCGTACATCTCCTTCGAGATGTTCGTGCTGCCCGCGATCCGCACGCTGATGGGACTGGCGCCCGCCTCCCGGCCCCTGCGTGATGCCCGGCTCACCAAGGGGATGACGTCGCCGGCAGGGCGGCGCCAGTTCATGAGGGGGATGGCCGCCACCGACGCGCAGGGACGGTACGTCGAACCGGTCGGCGGCCCGGGCTCGCACCTCATCGGCGCGCTGGCCGGGGCGAACTGCCTGATCGTGGTGCCCGAGGAGGCCACCGCGCTGAGCCAGGGCGACCGGGTGCAGGTGCTGATGCTCGACTGCGACTTCTGATGGGAGAGTTCTGATGGCCTCCGGCGACCGCCTCACCCACGTGGACGAGTCCGGCGCCGCCCGCATGGTCGACGTCTCCGGCAAGGACGTCACCGCCCGCACCGCCACCGCGAGCGGGCGGGTAGTTGTCTCCGCGCAGGTGGTCGAGCTGCTGCGCGGCGAGGGCGTGCCCAAGGGCGACGCGCTCGCCGTGGCCCGGCTGGCCGGGATCATGGGCGCCAAGCAGACGCCGGCGCTGATCCCGCTGTGCCACCCGCTGGCGATCTCCGGGGTCACCGTCGACCTCGTGGTCGGCGACGAGTCGGTCGACATCACCGCGACCGTGAAGACCACCGACCGCACCGGCGTCGAGATGGAGGCGCTCACCGCCGTGTCCGTCGCAGCGCTGACCGTCATCGACATGGTCAAGTCGGTCGACAAGGCCGCGGTGATCACCGACGTCCGCGTCGAGGCCAAGTCCGGAGGCCGGTCGGGGGACTGGTCGCGGTGACCGCGCGGGCGCTGGTCGGGGCCGTCGTGGTGGCCTCGAACCGCGCCGCGGACGGCGTCTACGAGGACGCCACCGGACCCCTGCTGGTCTCGTTCCTGACCCGCCTGGGCTTCGAGACCGGCCCGCCCGTCGTCGTACGGGACGGCGATCCGGTCGCCGAGGCCATCCGTGCCGCCGTCGCCGCGGGCGCCCGGGTGGTGCTCACCACCGGCGGCACCGGGCTCACGCCCACCGATCGCACCCCCGAGGTCACCCGGCCGCTGCTCGACGCCGAGGTGCCCGGGCTGGCCGAGGCGATCCGGGCGTACGGCGTCCGCCAGGGAGTCCCGACCGCAGTGCTGTCCCGCGGACTGGCCGGCCTGATCGGGACCACGCTGGTCGTCAACCTGCCGGGCTCGCGCGGCGGTGTGCAGGACGCGATCGCCGTGCTCGAGCCGGTGCTCGTGCACGCGGCCGAGCAGGTGGTCGGCAGTGACCACTAGGCGGCCCGCGCCGGTTCGGCTCGTCGTTCACTAAATTACCACACTATCATAAACAACCTCCTCATCTCACCACACCCTACAACGCCACCGACCCCTGCTTCTCGTTCCTGCCCGCCTGGGCTTCGAGACCGGCCCGCCCGTCGTCGTACGGGACGGCGATCCGGTCGCCGAGGCCATCCGTGCCGCCGTCGCCGCGGGCGCCCGGGTGGTGCTCACCACCGGCGGCACCGGGCTCACGCCCACCGATCGCACCCCCGAGGTCACCCGGCCGCTGCTCGACGCCGAGGTGCCCGGGCTGGCCGAGGCGATCCGGGCGTACGGCGTCCGCCAGGGAGTCCCGACCGCAGTGCTGTCCCGCGGACTGGCCGGCCTGATCGGGACCACGCTGGTCGTCAACCTGCCGGGCTCGCGCGGCGGTGTGCAGGACGCGATCGCCGTGCTCGAGCCGGTGCTCGTGCACGCGGCCGAGCAGGTGGTCGGCAGTGACCACTAGGCGGCCCGCGCCGGTTCGGCTCGTCGACCGCGAGGTGACCCATGGTGGTGGGCAGTGACCACTGAGTGGCCCGTTCGACTCGTCGACCGCGACGTCACCCTGCGGCCGCTGGCCGGCTCCGACCACGACGCGTGGCGCCGGGCCCGGCAGCGGAACGCCGCCTGGCTGGTGCCGTGGGACGCGACCGTGCCGCCCGGAGGCGAGGCCCGGCCGACCAGCTTCAAGCAGCTGGTGCGGCGGCTGGCCAAGCAGGCCCGCCAGGGCACGACGTTCCCGTTCGCGATCGAGGTGGAGGGGCGCTTCGCCGGCCAGGTGACGGTGAACAACATCGTGCGCGGGTCGGCCCAGTTCGCCTCGGTCGGCTACTGGCTCGACCAGGACTTCGCCGGTCGCGGTGTGATGCCGCGCGCGGTGGCGATGGTGATCGACCACTGCTTCTTCACCGCCGGCCTGCACCGCGTGGAGATCGCGATCCGGCCGGAGAACTCCAACTCGCTGCGGGTGGTCGAGAAGCTCGGGATCCGCGAGATCGGCTACGCGCCCAAGTACCTGCACATCGACGGGGGCTGGCGCGACCACCGCCTCTACGCGATCACCAAGGAGGAGGTGCCGGACGGGGTGCTGACCCGGCTGCACGCCTCCGAGAACGCCGACTCCGCGAGCAAACCCGAACCTCAGTAGCCACAGCAGACTTTTTGCGACACACGGGTTGACATGCGACCCGGGATGCGCTGTGACTTCTAGCCTCAGCATCGTGGACCCCAGCGCACTGATCTTCGTGGCCCTGGCCGTGGCCTGGGCCGTCTACCTGATCCCCAAGGCGCTCGAGCACCACGAGGAGAGCGCCCGCACCCGCACCGTGGAGCGGTTCTCCAAGACCATGCGGGTGCTCGCCCGCCGCGAGCCGATCAGCCGGCGCAAGGCCCGGCTGGTCCCGGCCGCCGGGTCGCCGTCGAAAGACCCAATTGACAGGTCAAAGAGCCGCCGAGACCTGCCATCTGGGTCACTCGACGAGAAAGCCCGGCTCACCCCCGTGCAGCTGCGGGCCCGACGCCGGGCCGCGGCGAAGGCCGCCAAGCGCCGGCTGCGGGTGGTCACGCTGATCCTGGTCGCGAACGCCGTGGTGGCCGGGCTCGGGTGGTTCAAGGTCGTCGAGTGGGTCTGGTGCGCGGTCCCGGTCGGCGTGCTCGTGGCCTGGCTGGTCGCCTGCCGGCTGATGGTGAGGCGCGAGCGGGCCCAGCTGCCGCGCGCCCGCATCCCGTCCGAGGTCCGGCCCGAGCCGCCCAAGGACGCCACCGACGAGATCGCGAAGGTCGAGGCGCCGACGGACGAGCGACCCGAGCGCGACCCGGACGCCTGGGACCCCGTCCACGCGGTGCTCCCGACCTACGTCTCCAAGCCGGTCGCCACCCGCAAGGTCAGCACCATCGACCTCGACTCGACCGGCGTCTGGAGCTCGGGCCACAGCGCCTCCGACAGCAAGCTGGCCCGCGAGGCCGACGCGGAGCGCGCGAGCTCGGCCGAGACCGAGAAGCGGCGCGCCTCGGGCGCATAGTCTGGGCGCCGTGCTCCGCACGGTCACCCTCGGCGCTGTCGTCGCCGCGCTGCTCACCCCTGTGCCGTCGTACGCCGCCAGCCCCGCGCCGCACGAGCGCGGTCCGGTGCACCGCGTGGTCGGCCACGGCACGCCGGCCAGCTGCACGGCGGCGGCGTTCCGCAAGGCGGTCGCCCGGGGCGGGACCATCACGTTCGACTGCGGGCCGAGCCCGGTCACGATAATCATGGACAGGCAGGCCGAGGTGCACAACGACGCGTCGCGCAAGGTGGTCATCGACGGTGGCGGGCTGGTGACGCTCAGCGGGGGCGGGAAGAGCCGGATCCTCTACCAGAACACCTGCGACCAGCGGCTGACCTGGACCACGTCGCACTGCCAGGACCAGGCCACGCCCAAGCTGGTCCTGCGTCATCTCACCTTCACCCGTGGCGACTCGACCGGTTCCCGTGAGGAGGGCGGTGGCGGCGGCGCGGTGTTCGTGCGCGGCGGGCGGCTGACCGTCGTGGACTCGACGTTCACCCGCAACCGCTGCGACAAGACCGGTCCCGACCTGGGCGGCGCCGCGATCCGGGTGCTCGACCAGCACCGAGACCGGCCGGTGAAGATCACGCGCAGCACGTTCACCGGCGGTCGCTGCTCCAACGGCGCGGCGCTGTCCAGCATCGGCGTCTCGTGGACGGTGACCGACAGCGTGTTCCGCGGCAACAAGGCCGTCGGTCGCCGCGCCAACCCCTCCCGTCCCGGCACTGCTGGTGGCGGCAGCGGCGGCGCGATCTACGGCGACGGCAACCTGTTCACGGTCCGCCTGGTCCGCACCACGATCGAGGGCAACGTGGCCCGCGAGGGCGGCGGCGCCGTCTTCTTCGTCAGCAACAACCGCACCGGCACGCTGGCCATCGAGGACTCGACGCTGCGCGACAACCCCAGCCTGGGCTTCGAGAACTACCCCGGCATCTTCTTCCTCGGGAAGGGCGAGCCGCAGATCAGCGGCTCGACGGTCGAGTAGTGGCGATCAGCGTCTCGGAGTCCCACACGGTCCCCGTCCCGCTCGAAGCGGCGTACGACGGCACGCTGATGGTCCCGCTCCCCGACATCTTCGGCCACCGGCACCTGGCCATCCCGCCGGTGATCCGGGTCGAGGGGCAGGTCGGCGAGTGGGGGCGCGAGCTCGGCCAGACCCGCACGATCCGGACCTCCGACGGCGGCTCGCTGCACGAGACGCTGCGCGAGCTCTCCCGGCCGCACCGGTTCGGCTACCGGATCGACCGGATCCGAGGGCCGATGCGGCCGCTCGTTCGCCATCTCGACGGCGCCTGGGCCTTCCAGCCGGCCGGCGACGGGACCACGATCACCTGGTCGTGGGAGCTCACCGCCACCTCGCCGCTCACGGCCCCGATGGTCGGGCTGCTGGCCCGGATGTGGCATCCGTACGCCCGGCGCGCGCTGGTGACCCTCGAGGCGATCCTGACCGGCTGACCCTGCCGCCCTGCGATTCCCGATGGACCGGACCCGGCTGATACCGTTTCTCCTCGCGTCTCCGGACGCACCTGGGGCTGTGGCGCAGCTGGTAGCGCATCTCGTTCGCAACGAGGGGGTCAGGGGTTCGAGTCCCCTCAGCTCCACCCACGCAAGCCTCTCGAGCGTCGCCGGTTGACGTCATTCCCGGCGCGGCTCCACGTCCCGACGGCTCCGGTTCAGACCAACTCGCGCGTGACTTGGACCCCCGGATGGTCGTTGTGTGAACATCGACCCCAAGGGCCGAGGGACCCGTCAGCGACCGCGATACTGGAGGAATGCCGGTGGCCGAGCTGCTCACTCGAGTGCGCGCGCACCCGGCGCTCGGCCGCATCTTCCGGTTCCGCCCGCTGGCCCCGCTGATCGCCGTACTCCTGGTGTTCGCCACCGCGACCGCGACCGCCGAGGCCCCGACCGGTTCGGTGATCTACGGCCGGGTCAAGGCCCAGGACGTCCGGCTCTCGATGCCGCCGACCAAGGCTCCCAAGGGCATCGCCATCTACTTCCACGGGCAGAACGGCGGCGTCGACAACCGCATGGACGAGCCGTGGTTGCAGGCGCTGGTCCGCAGCGGCTGGATCGTGGCCTCCTCCGACTTCCACACCGACTCGTGGGGCAACGAGGCGTCCACCGAGGACACCATGAACCTGATCGCCTGGGCCCAGGAGCAGACCGACAACGCCCCGATCAAGCTCTACGTCTCCGGCTCGATGGGCGGGACGGTCTCGCTCAACGCGATGACGCACGCCGGGCTCGCCCCTCCGTGCTGGTACGGCGTGAAGCCGGCCGTCGACCTGACCAAGATGGGCAACGTCCCCGGCGCCGACCGGATCATCAGCGAGGCGTTCGGCGGGAACGTGCCCGACGACCGCAACCCGGTGAACACCATCGACCAGCTGCCGACCTCGACCCGATACCGGATGGTGACCTCGCCCGAGGACACCTGGGTCAAGGAGTCCGAGAACACCGGCAAGCTCGCGGATGGGCTCGAGGAGCGCGGCGCCGACGTCAGCGTGCTTGTCGTGCACGGCACCCACGACGACCCGTCGCACTTCGACGTCGACGACCTGGTGGCCTTCGCGGACAGCTGTGAGGCGGAGAAGGGCCAGTCGGTCAACGGCGGCGGCACCGCCAACGCCGCGGACTGAGCCTCGGTCTCCCAGCGGCGGTCAGATCCAGCGCTGGAACCAGACCCGGTCCAGCCACTCCGAGCGGGTGAGCAGCTGGTCGGTGAAGATCGGCCAGAACCACGCGAAGTTGAGCACCGTCAGCACGAGGAACGACCCGGCCACGACCACGCCGAAGGTACGCCGCGGGCCGGGCGCGCGGGACGGGCCGATCAGCTTGCCCATGGCCAGCGTCAGCGCCAGCACGACGAACGGCAGGGTGGCCACGGCGTAGAACAGGAAGATCGGCCGGGTGTCGTACTGCAGCCACGGCAGCCAGGTCGACGCGGTGCCGACGACGGCCACGCCGAACCGCCAGTCCCGGGCGCCGACCCACATCGCGACGGCGTACAGCAGCGCCACGATGCCGCCCCACCAGATCGTGGGCGTGCCGATCAGCAGCACCTGCTTGAGGCAGGTGCTGCCCGCTGGCGCGTCGCAGCCGCGGGTGCCGGGCTCGATGCCCGTGTCGGCGGCCACGCCCACCGGCCGGTTCAGGAGCAGCCAGCCCGAAGGCTTGGACGCGTAGGTGTGCTCGGAGCAGTTCAGGAAGTGCGTGTGGAAGGTGTAGACGTCCTGGTGGTAGTAGTACAGCGACCGCAGCGACTGGACCACCTCGCCGAGGCCGCTGGCGTCGGGCTCGCTGGCCGTCGGCCAGCGCTTGCCACTGTTGTCGACGTTGTTCTCCTGCTTCTTGCCCTCGTCGTCCAGCTTGCAGGGCCGCTCCTTGACGAACTGGGTGTACTGCGTCGACGAGAGCGCCCGCTCGTACTCGTTCGCGTGCACCAGCCAGCCGGTCCAGGTGGCGGTGTAGACGATGCCGCCGATCACCACGAGGTGCACGAACGCCGGCACTGCGTCGGTGACGATCGAGCGCAGCGTGGCCCAGTGCACGCCGAACGAGCGCCGCGCGCCGGCGCTCCACAGCCAGGCCATGACGCCGAACGCCGCAAGCGGGTAGACCGCCGTCCACTTGGTACCGATGGCCAGCCCCCAGCAGATGCCGCTGGCCAGGAGCCAGGGCCGGAACAGCAGCGGGCGCACCGGGCCGTACGACGCGGGGTCGGTGACCTGCTCGGGGACCAGGCGCGCGAGCTTGGCGCGGTACCAGTCCCGGTCCGCAACCAGGCAGGAGACGGCGCAGAGGATGAAGAAGGCCAGGAAGATGTCGAGCAGCGCCAGCCGGGACAGCACGAACTGGAGGCCGTCCAGGCTGAGCAGCAGGCCGCCGACCAGGCCGAGGGCGGTGGAGCCGGTGACCCGGCGGACCAGCCGGCACATGACCAGCACCATCAGCGCGCCGACCACCGCGGAGGCGACCCGCCAGCCGAACGGGTCCATCCCGAACGCCTTCTCGCCCAGCGCGATCAGCCACTTGCCGGCCTCCGGGTGCACCGCCATCGACGGGTCGCCGGTCCACTGGCCGGACGTGGTGCCGTCGAGGATCTTCTCGTTGGCGCCGTCGACGTACCCGCGCGCGTAGCCGAAGTGCAGCAGCGACCACGCGTCCTTGGCGTAGTAGGTCTCGTCGAACTCGAAGACCTTGGGCGTGCCGAGCTTCCACAGCCGCAGGAACAGCGCCACCAGCGTGATGCCCAGGCTGGCCGTCCACCCGACCACCGGGTCCTCGAGGTCGACGCGCCGCCGGGCCCGCTCCCAGGCGGTCGGCACCTCCCCGAGCCCCTCGAGCCGGTCGCGCTCGATGAGGGTGCTCGCCACGTCGGGAACTGTACGGGGGCCGATCCGACGTCGGCTGACATGATTCCGGCATGGCCGAAGCCCGGGGGACGCTGGTGCTCGCGGCCACCCCGATCGGGCGGGCCGAGGACGCCTCGCCGCGGCTGGCGCGGGAGCTCGCGGAGGCCGACGTCGTAGCCGCCGAGGACACCCGGCGGCTCAAGCGGCTCACCTCGGAGCTCGGCGTGACGCTCGGTGGTCGGGTCGTGTCGTACTTCGAGGGCAACGAGGCGCAGCGGACACCCGGCCTGGTGGAGGAGCTCGAGGCCGGGCGCCGGGTGCTGCTGGTGACCGACGCCGGCATGCCCAGCGTCTCCGACCCGGGCTACCGGCTGGTGGCCGCCGCGGTCGCGGCAGACATCACCGTGACGAGCGTGCCGGGCCCCTCGGCAGTGCTGGCGGCACTGGCGGTCTCCGGGCTGCCCGTGGACCGGTTCTGCTTCGAGGGTTTCCTGCCGCGCAAGGCCGGCGAGCGGGCGCGGCGGCTGGCCTCCCTGGCCCAGGAGGAGCGGACGCTCGTCTTCTTCGAGGCGCCGCACCGCACGGGAGCGGCGCTGGCGGCGATGGGCGAGGCCTGGGGTGGTGAGCGCGCGGCGGCCGTCTGCCGCGAGCTCACCAAGACCCACGAGGAGGTACGCCGCGGGCCGCTGGACGAGCTGGCGGCGTGGGCGGCGGACGGCGTCCGCGGCGAGGTCACGATCGTGGTGGCCGGGGCGGCCCCGGGTGCCGGCGTACCGACCGACGACGAGAGCCTGCGGGCGGCCGTGGCAGAGCGCGAGGCCACGGGGATGAGCCGCAAGGACGCGATCGTGGCGGTGGCCCGGGCGGCGGGAGTGCCCAAGCGACACGTGTACGGCCTGGTCCATCAAGGCGTGCACGAGACATGACCCTGCTGCTGCGCTACGGCCACGACGGGCTCACTTTCGACGTCCGTGACGAGGGGCCACTCGCCGGCAACCCGGTGGTGCTGCTGCACGGCTTCCCCGAGCGGGCCACCTGCTGGCGCGACGTCGCGTGCGTGCGCCCATGAGCGCCCGCCCGCCGGCGCCCGAGCCGCTGCCGCACCCGGTCGTCGACAACCACTGCCACCTCGACATGGGCCGCGGGGGCGACGCCGCGCTGCCGGTCGAGGAGGCGCTCGCTGCGGCGGCCGCGGTCGGCGTACCCCGCATCGTGCAGATCGGCTGCGACCTGCCGGGAGCGCGGTGGGCGGTCGAGGCGGCGGCGACGCACGACGCGCTGGTCGCCGGCGTCGCGCTGCACCCCAACGAGGCGCCGCGGGTGCCCGACCTCGACGCCGCCCTGGCCGAGATCGAGGCGCTGGCCCAGGCGCACGACAAGGTGCGGGCGGTGGGGGAGACAGGGCTCGACACGTACCGGACCGGCGACGAGGGGCGGGCCGTCCAGGAGGAGTCGTTCCGCCGGCACATCGATCTCGCGAAGCGCCTGGGCAAGACGCTGGTCATCCACGACCGCGACGCCCACGACGACGTCCTGCGGGTGGTGGACGACGAGGGAGCGCCCGAGCGCTGGGTCATGCACTGCTTCTCCGGCGACGCCGCCTTCGCCCGCGCCTGCCTCGACCGCGGCGCGCACCTGAGCTTCGCGGGCACGGTGACCTTCCAGAACGCCGAACCGGTCCGCGAGGCCGCCCGGATCACTCCCCTCGACCGGGTGCTGGTGGAGACGGACGCGCCGTACCTCACGCCGATGCCGCACCGCGGCCGCACCAACGCGTCCTACCTGGTCCCGCTGACCGTCCGCACCCTCGCTGACCTGCGCGGAGACGACCTGGAGACCCTCTGCCGAGCCATCGACGCCAACACCGAAACCGCCTTCGGGGGCGCCTGGTAGCCCCTGCCCGGGTCCCTTGACGCGAAATGTGGACCGCGTCACAGAGGGGGGTCCGGGTTTGCTATCTGTACTGACACGCTGGTGTATTCGTGCCCCATGCACACGCATGGAACGCACCAGACCAACCGCCCCGGACGCCGTACCCCGGCCTTCGCGGCCCCGGCCGGAGCGCTGGCCGCGGCCCTCGTCGCCGGCGTCGTCGGCCCCGTCGGCCCCGCGGGGGCGGCTTCCGCGGAGGGCGATGGGGAGCGCACGGACTTCGTCCACGTCAAGGTCGTCACCAAGACCCTCGAGCGCCAGAAGTACGCCGCGCCGGTCATCGAGCGCGAGGACGACTCGATGACCGTCGGCCAGACCGAGGTCGTCCGCCCTGGCCGTCCCGGGGTCCGCGACGTGACCTACCGGTTCAGGTTCGAGGACGGCGACGTCGTGCGGCGCACCGTCGTCGACAAGGACGTGCACCGCAAGCCGCGGCCCAAGATCGTGCGGGTCGGGACCCAGCAGCCGTACGGCGTCTGGGACCGGCTGGCGGACTGCGAGTCCGGTGGCAACTGGCACATCAACACCGGCAACGGCTACTACGGCGGCCTGCAGTTCAGCCTCGGCACCTGGCGGGCCTACGGCGGCACCGGCCTGCCGAGCCAGCACAGCCGCGAGACGCAGATCGCGATCGCGACCAAGCTGCGCAACGCCTCGGGCGGCTACGGCGCCTGGCCCGCATGCGCGGCCAAGCTGGGTCTGCCTCGCTGACGACCCACCCGCCGCAACTAACCTGACCGCCATGGTCGGGCCCGGAGTGCAGCTGCTCGGGCCGACCGATGTCCGGCGGCTGGCGGCCGAGCTCGACCTGCGGCCGACCAAGCAGCGCGGTCAGAACTTCGTCATCGACGCCAACACCGTGCGTCGCATCGTCCGTCAGTCCGGGGTCGGCCCCGACGACGTCGTCGTCGAGGTCGGCCCCGGACTCGGTTCGCTGACCCTCGCCCTGCTCGACGTGGCCGCCCGGGTGGTGGCCATCGAGGTCGACGACCAGCTCGCCAAGCGGCTGCCCGCAACCGTGGCCGAGCACGCGGGCGACCGCGCGGACCGCTGCGAGGTCGTGCACGCCGATGCACTGCGGGTCGACGGCGTACCCGGCCCGCCCCCCACCGCGCTGGTGGCCAACCTCCCCTACAACGTCTCCGTCCCGGTGCTCCTGCACCTGCTGACCGTGCTGCCCTCGCTCGAGAAGGGGTTGGTCATGGTGCAGTCCGAGGTCGCCGACCGGCTCGCGGCGGGCCCGGGTTCTCGGACCTACGGCATCCCGTCGGTCAAGGCGGCCTGGTTCGCCGACGTGCGACGTGCGGGGACGGTCGGACGCAACGTGTTCTGGCCGGCGCCGAACGTCGACTCGGGGCTGGTCGCGTGGACGCGGCGCGAGCCGCCCGCGACGACAGCCACCCGGGAGCAGGTGTTCAGGGTGGTGGACGCGGCCTTCGCGCAGCGCCGCAAGACCCTGCGCGGCGCGCTGCGCGGCGTGGCCGGCTCCGCGGACGCCGCCGAGGCCGCGTTGCGCGCGGCCGGCGTGGACCCGACCGCGCGCGGCGAGGTGCTCGACGTGGCGGCGTTCGCCCGGATCGCGGAGTCACTGGGGGCGCTGGCGTGAGGATCACCGTCCGGGCGCCCGCCAAGATCAACCTGCACCTCGGCGTGGGGGCACCGCGCGAGGACGGCTTCCACCCGCTGGTCACCGTCTACCAGGCCGTCGGCCTCTGCGACGACGTCACCGTCTCGCGGACGGTCGGCTGGACGCTCGGCGTCACCGTCCCGGACTGGATGGGCCCGGACGCAGTTCCGGTGACCGGCGAGAACATCGTCGACCGCGCGGCGCGGCTGCTGGCCGACCATCACGGCGTCGACCGGCACGCGGCGGTGTCGATCGCCAAGTCGATCCCGGTGGCCGGCGGCATGGCCGGCGGCTCGGCCGACGCGGCCGCGGCGCTGGTGGCCCTCGACCGGCTGTGGGAGCTGGGCACCACCGACCCGGAGCTGCTCCGGCTCGCCGCGGAGCTCGGCAGCGACGTGCCGTTCGCGCTGCTGGGCGGTACGGCGCTGGGCACCGGCCGCGGGGAGGTCGTGGAGCCGGTGCCGGACCCGGCGACGTGGTGGTGGGTCGTCGTACCGTCGGCGCAGGGGCTCTCGACCCCAGCGGTCTACCAGCGCTTCGACGAGCTCACCCCGGACGCCCCGGAGGAGCCGGACGGGGCGAACGCCGTGCTGCTCGCGCTGGCCACGGGCGACCCCGAGGTGCTGGCCGGAGCGCTGCACAACGACCTCGAGGGCGCCGCCCTCGACCTCCGGCCGGACCTGGCCGACCTGCTCGAGCTCGGCGAGCGAGCCGGCGCGCTGCGCGGGCTGGTCTCCGGTTCCGGGCCGACCTGTCTCTTCCTGGCCACGGACGCCGACCACGCGCGGGAGGTGGCCGGGGCCCTCTCCGAGTCGCACGGCGTCGTGCTGGTCGCCAACGGTCCGGTCGCGGGCGCGCACGTGGTCACCTATGCCTAGCGGACCCGCGAACCTGCTCAATCTCGAGCGGGTCTCGAAGTCGTACGGCGTGCGCCCGCTGCTGACCGACGTCTCGCTCGGCGTCGGGGCGGGTGAGCGGGTCGGCGTGGTCGGCCGCAACGGCGACGGCAAGACCACGCTGCTCGACGTGATGACCGGGCGCGTGGAGCCGGACTCCGGCCGGGTCTCCCGCCAGCGCGGCCTGCCCGTCGGCCACCTGCGACAGCACGACGAGCTCGTCGACACCCACACCGTGCGCGAGGCGGTGCTGGCCGGCCGGTCCGACCACGAGTGGGCCGCCGACCCGCGGACCCGCGAGGTCGTCGAGGTACTGCTGGCCGGTGTCACCCTCGACCGCGCCGTCGTCGGGCTCTCCGGCGGCGAGCGGCGCCGATGCTCGCTGGCCGGGCTTCTGCTCGGCGAGCACGACCTGGTCGTCCTCGACGAGCCGACCAACCACCTCGACGTCGAGGCGGTGGCCTGGCTGGCCGACCACCTCGCGCGGCGTACGTCCGCCCTGGTGGTGGTCACCCACGACCGGTGGTTCCTCGACGCGGTCTGCCAGTGGACCTGGGAGGTGCACGACGGGGCGGTCGACGTCTACGAGGGCGGCTACGCGTCGTACGTCCTGGCCCAGGCTGAGCGGCAGCGCCAGGCCGCCTCGACCGAGGTACGCCGCCGCAACCTGGTCCGCAAGGAGCTGGCCTGGCTGCGCCGCGGCCCGCCGGCGCGGACGTCGAAGCCGAAGTTCCGCATCGACGCGGCCAACGCGCTGATCGACGACGTGCCGGCGCCGCGGGACCGGCTCGAGCTGCAGCGGTTCGCCACCCAGCGACTCGGCAAGGACGTCATCGACGTCGAGGACGTGGACCTGCGGCGCGGGGAGCGGCTGCTGCTCTCGCACGCGACCTGGCGGCTCGGCCCGGGTGACCGCGTCGGCCTGGTCGGGGTGAACGGCGCCGGCAAGACCTCGGTGCTGAACCTGCTGTCCGGCGAGCTCGCCCCCTCGGCCGGCCGGGTCCGCCTGGGGCGCACGGTCGCGCTCCAGCAGCTGACCCAGCACGTCGACGAGCTCGAGTCATCAGGTGGCCCCGAGGCGCGGGTGCTGGCCACGGTCGAGTCGATCCGGCGGGTGACCAGGACCGCGGACGGCGACATCACCGCGACCGCGATGCTGGAGCGGTTCGGCTTCACCGGCGACCGGCTCACCGCCCGGCTGGGTGACCTGTCGGGCGGCGAGCGGCGGCGGTTCCAGCTGCTCCGGCTGCTGCTCACCGAGCCCAACGTGCTGCTGCTCGACGAGCCGACCAACGACCTCGACATCGAGACGCTGACCGTGCTGGAGGACTTCCTCGACGGCTGGCCCGGCACGCTCGTGGTGGTCTCCCACGACCGTTACTTCCTCGAGCGCACCGTCGACGCGGTCTGGGCGTTGCTGGACGACGGCCAGATCTCGATGCTGCCGCGCGGCGTGGAGGAGTACCTCGAACGCCGCGCGGCCCAGCTCCACGTTGAATCGGGACTTCTGCCGGTCGAGTCCGGACTTTTGGTCGGCGGGGCTCCCGATTCGACCGGCGTAAGTCCCGATTCGACCGGCGTAAGTCCCGACTCAACCGGCGGAAGTCCCGACTCAACGGGGAAGGCGTCCCCAGGCTCGGCCGAGGAGCGGGCCGCCCGCAAGGCGCTGGCCCGCATCGACCGCCGGCTCGAGCGGGTCGGCGTACGCGAGGCGGAGCTGAACGCCGCGATCGTCGAGGCCGGTCAGGACTACGAGCGCCTGGCCGAGCTCAGCGCCGAACTCACCGAGGTCACTGCCGAGCGTGAGGCCCTCGAGCACGAGTGGCTCGAGGCCGCCGAGGTGCTCGGCTAGCGGACTATCCCGCGAAGGGGGCGAGCAGCCGGCGCAGCAGGCCGGCCAGCTCCTTCTGCTGGGAGGCGGGGAGCTCGGCCAGGAAGGTCTTCTCGGCCTCGAGCAGCGCGGTGAAGGCGCCGTCCACGGCCGCCTTGCCCTCGCGGGTGAGCCGGACGATCACTCCGCGGCGGTCGTCGGGGTCGGGGTGCCGCTCGACGAAGCCGCGGTCGGCCAGGCGGTCGATCCGGTTGGTCATGGTGCCGCTGGTGACCAGCGTGGCGCGGAGCAGCCGACCGGGGGAGAGCTCGTACGGCGCCCCCGCACGGCGCAGCGCGGCCAGCACGTCGAACTCCCACGACTCGATGCCGTGCGCGGTGAACGCCTCGCGTCGGGCCAGGTCGAGGTGCCGGGCCAGCCGGGAGATCCGGCTGAACACCGCGACCGGGGCCAGCTCGAGGTCCGGGCGCTCGCGGGCCCACTCCTCGGTGAGCTCGTCGACCTCGTCCCGCATGGCTCCAGCGTAGCCGGATCGGTCGAGATTCTTGACGTCAAGAGACTAGTGCCCCCGCATTTTCGGTGTGGGGCCCTAGATGGGGAGTCGGGCGGCCAGCCGGGCCAGGCCGTCCGCCACGCAGCCCTCCACCTCCAGCCACGGGAAGTGGCCGGCGTCCGGCACCCCGGTCGCGCTGCCGTCACCGAAGGCCTGCGCGGTCTCGATGGACGCCTCGGGCGGGAACGGGCTGCCCAGCCCGTAGACCACCTCCACCGGCCCGCCGTACGCCGTCGCGCGCCCGGGCAGGTCGCCGGCGGCGAGCATCGCGAGCACGTCCTCGAGCGTCTGGCTGTAGCAGGGGACCGACAGGCCGACCTCCGGCATCGGAGGAGCTGAGCCCGGGTCGGCGAAGTACGCCGGCCACACCATCCGCAACGACTCCAGGGCGTCGTCGTCGCTGCCCTCACCGGCCATCGCGCGCTGGTCGAGCTCCTCGGCGCGCTGGCGCACCTCCTCCGGCGTCCGGGCGAGCATCTGCTCCTCGAACCGCGCGTTCCCTCCGTCGCCCACGATCCCCAACGGGTCGACCAGGAGCAGGCCACGGACCCGATCGGGATGCTCGATCGCGAGGACGGCGCCCAGGAAGCCGCCCCAGCTGTGCCCGAGCACGACGGCGTCCGCGAGCTCCAGGCCGTCGAGCACGGCCACTGCGTCGGCGACGTGCTGCGCAACCGAGAACGGCCCGTCGGTGGTCGAGGGCGCGAGGCCGCGCTGGGTGTAGCCGACCCGTCGCCAGCCCACGGTCTCGTCGCCGAGCGAGGTGGTCAGGTAGTCGGACAGCCCCGGCCCGCCGTGCAGGCAAAGCAGATCCGGACCGTCACCCTCGGTGGTGATGGAGAGTTCACTGGGCACGGCGGCAGCCTAGACCCGCCGTTTGTCTTGACATCGAGATTCTCGCAGGCGACGATCAGGAAGTCTCTTGATGTCAAGATAGTTGGAGCCGAGCGATGACGCACACCTGGGACCCCGACCGCTACCTGACCTACGCCGACGAGCGCGGCCGGCCGTTCGTCGAGCTGGTCTCCCGCATCGGCGCGTCCGAGCCGCGCGAGGTGGTCGACCTGGGCTGCGGCCCCGGCAACCTGACCGGGCTGCTGGCCGAGCGCTGGCCGGACGCGCACGTGGTCGGCCTCGACTCGAGCCCCGAGATGATCGAGCAGGCGCAGGGGCTCGGCCAGTCCGTCGAGTACGCCGTGGCTGACCTGCGCGACTGGCGCCCCGAGCGGCCGGTCGACGTGCTGGTCTCCAACGCGGCGCTGCAGTGGGTGCCGGGCCACCTCGAGCTGCTGCCGAAGCTGGTCGCGGCGCTGGCGCCGGGCGGCTGGCTCGCGTTCCAGGTCCCCGGCAACTTCGGCGAGCCGAGCCACACGATCCGGGCCGAGCTGGCGGCCGAGCCGGCGTACGCGTCGCACACCGCGGGCGTCACGACGCCGTCCTCTCACGACCCGGCCGCCTACTACGACGCGCTGGCCGGCCCGGGCGCCACGGTCGACGTGTGGGAGACGACCTACACCCACGTGCTGCGCGGCCCGGACCCGGTGTTCACCTGGGTGTCCGGGACCGGCGCCCGACCGACCCTCCAGGCGCTGCCGGGGGACCTCCGGGCGTCGTTCGAGGCGGAGTTCAAGAGCCGGCTGGCCGTGGCGTACCCGGCCCGCGCCGACGGCACGGTGCTGCTGCCGTTCCGCCGGGTCTTCGCGGTGGCGCAGGTGGCTTCGGACCTCGGTCAGGCCCAGCCCGTCGGCGCAGTGAGTGGAACACGTTCCCGGGGTACCGGAGGGTGCATACGGGGGACGCACACGGCAACAGGGTCGAACTGCTGGCCTGACCTGCACCAACGTCGCTCTTAGCCGTAACTGCTCGGTTGACACGACGTTGATCCGGGCGAGACCGTCAAGAGCCAGACGTCTTACTCGGGGGGAGTGATGCTGGCGTGACTCAGGCAGCCACACCGACGTCCACAAGCACGACGCAGGTCGTGAACCGGATCAAACGCGCCCAAGGCCAGCTGTCCGGCGTGCTGCGCATGCTCGAGGAGGGTCGAGACCTCCAGGAGATCATCAACCAGCTCAAGGCGGTCTCGCGCGCCCTCGACCGCGCCGGTTTCGCGATCATCGCCGCCGAGCTGCGCGAGTCGGCCCGGCGCGGGGCGGTGAGCGACGAGGAGCTCGACGAGCTGGAACGGGTCTTCCTCTCCCTGGCTTAGGCGCGCCCGGGGTTCTCGGGCAGCCGGTCCAGTGCGTCCGGCCGTACGTCGCGCCATGCCGCCACGACCGGCTCGAGCTCGGCCGGCGTGGCGCCGTGCAGCACCACGCTGTCCGCCCCGGCGTCGAGCTGGTCCTGGATCCGGCGCGCGCACTCCTGGCCGGAGCCGGTGGCCGACGCGGCCAGCCACTCCTCGGGCAGCAGCTCCTGGAGGTGGCTCAGCTCCTCGACCGTGCCCACGGCGTCGAACGCGCCCGGGAAGCCGCGCACCAGCTCGTCCTGCCGGAACCGTTCGAGGTCCTGGGGGTTCCAGCCGTTGGCGCGCACCAGCACCTCGCCGTACCCCTGGAGGTAGGTGGCGAGCCGGCCGACCAGCTTGCGCAGCCGCTGTTCCTCCGGGATCGACCCCTCGACCGTCGCGAGCACCGACCAGACGCGCACGCTCCTCGGGTCCCTGCCTGCGCGCTCGGCGCTGTCGCGGACGGTGCGTACGGCGCGGGTGAGCGTCTCGTCGGTGAAGAAGGTGTGCAGCACGACGCCGTCGGCGACCCGGCCGGCCAGCTCGAGGCTCTTCGGGCCGATCGCCATCATCAGCACCGGGATGTCCTCGTCGAAGCTGCGGTCCTGGGAGAGGTACGGGTAGCTGCCCGCGGGACCGTCGTGGCCGAACGCCTCGCCGTGCCAGAGCCGACGCAGGATGCCGATGGCGTCCTCGAGCTGGGCGCCGGTGATGCGCGGGAGGCCCATCACGTCGAAGAGCAGGTCGAAGCCGCGGCCCAGGCCCAGCGCGTAGCGGCCTGCGCTGAGCCGGTGCAGCGTGGTCGCCATGGTCGCCGTGACCAGGGGGTGTCTCGTGTTGTGGTTGGTGGCTGCGGTGGCGATGCCTATCCGGCTGGTCACGGCCGCCGCAGCACCGGCCAGCACGCCTGCGTCCTTGAGGTTGAACCGCTCCGACAGGAAGACCGAGCCCAGGCCGAGCTCCTCGGCGTGCCGGACCTCGTCCAGGAGGTCGGCCGGCTGGTCGGTGTGGCCGGCCAGCCCGTAGCAGGCCAGCTCGGGCAGTCGCGTGCTCACGGGAGAGGACGCTAGCGACGCGCGCTCTACTCACGAGTAACATGGGTGCATGAGCCAGGTCCTCTCCCGGTGGCGGAAGTGCCGCTCCGTGCCGCTGGTGGGCACGCGGGTCTTCTCGTTCGCGTTCAGCCAGAAGGCGCCGTACTTCGCCACGATCCGGCCGAGGTTCACGGTCATCGAGCCGAACCACGCCGAGCTGGTGATCCCCGATCGACGCCGGGTGCACAACCACCTCGGCACCGTGCACGCGATCGCGCTGTGCAACGGGCTCGAGGCCGCGATGGGTGCGCTGGCCGAGGCCACGATCCCCTCGTCGAAGCGGTGGATCCCCAAGGGGATGACGGTCTCGTACACCGCCAAGGCGGTCGGCGACACCACCTGCATCGCCGAGACCGACGCTGCGCAGTGGGCGTCGGGCCAGCCCGACCTGCCGGTGCGCGTGCGCGGGGTGATGGCCGACGGCACCGTCGTGATCGAGGGCGTCATCAACCTGTGGGTGACGGACAAGCGCCCGGCGGAGAGCAAGACCGGTCAAGCGGTCTCCTGACCGGCGGGCCGATGGTGGAGCCATGACCACCATCGACCCCGACACCCTGCCCGTCAGCGACCCGGTCCGGCACACGACCAAGACCCGCGCGAAGCTCACCGCCCTGGCCGAGCACCTCCGCGGCGACGTCGAGAAGGTCGACGAGCCCCGCGCCCAGGCGCTCTTCGAGACGACCGCGGAGGTGCTGCTCGGCCTCGAGCGGGCCTTCGCCGACTACGAGGCCGGCGACGAGCCGGCCTGGCGCCGGTAGCGAAGGGCCACCACCACCATCGCTGCAGCGAACCCTGCGGCCAGCACGACCAGGACTCCTGTCACCGCCACCGGTGCGCCCTCGGCCGCGGCCAGCGCCCCGATCCCGAGGGCGGCGACCAGCAGGCCGGCGTACCGCGCCATCTTCACGAGGTAGAACGACCGCGCGATCCGCTGCAGAGTCTCGTCGTCGAGCCGGGCGCGCATGC
This sequence comes from uncultured Actinomycetota bacterium, assembly GCA_963749865.1. GTDB lineage: Bacteria > Actinomycetota > Actinomycetes > Propionibacteriales > Nocardioidaceae > Nocardioides. Next base: position 79,782 of record CAVVOE010000013.1, on the reverse strand, counting down.
GTCGAGTATGGCGCGGGGGAGAACCGCTCTACCCTTGACGATCGACATGCGCACGTACCAGGTCCGCACCTACGGGTGTCAGATGAACGTCCACGACTCCGAGCGGCTGAGCGGGCTGCTCGAGGAGGCGGGGTACGTCGCTGCGCCGGCCGGCCAGGACGCCGACGTGGTCGTGTTCAACACCTGCGCGGTGCGGGAGAACGCGGACAACAAGCTCTACGGCAATCTCGGCCACCTCGCCCCGAAGAAGGCGAAGCGGCCCGGGATGCAGATCGCCGTCGGCGGCTGCCTGGCCCAGAAGGACCGCGCGACGATCACCGAGAAGGCGCCGTGGGTCGACGTCGTGTTCGGGACCCACAACATCGGCAGCCTGCCGGCCCTGCTGGAGCGGGCGCGCATCCAGGACGAGGCCCAGGTCGAGATCCTCGAGTCGCTCGAGGTGTTCCCGAGCACGCTGCCGACGCGTCGCGAGTCGGCGTACGCCGCCTGGGTGTCGGTGAGCGTGGGCTGCAACAACACCTGCACGTTCTGCATCGTCCCCAGTCTGCGCGGCAAGGAGAAGGACCGCCGGCCGGGCGAGATCCTGGCCGAGATCGAGGCGCTGGTGGCCGAGGGCGTCAGCGAGATCACCCTGCTCGGTCAGAACGTCAACGCGTACGGCGTCGAGTTCGGCGACCGGCAGGCGTTCGGCAAGCTGCTCCGCGCGTGCGGCGACGTCGACGGCCTGGAGCGGGTCCGGTTCACCAGCCCGCACCCGGCCGAGTTCACCGACGACGTCATCGAGGCGATGGCCGAGACCCCCAACGTGATGCCCAGCCTGCACATGCCGCTGCAGTCCGGCTCCGACCGGGTGCTCAAGGCGATGCGGCGCAGCTACCGGCGGGAGAAGTACCTCGGCATCATCGACCGGGTCCGCGCCTCCATCCCCGACGCGGCCATCACCACCGACATCATCGTCGGCTTCCCGGGCGAGACCGAGGCGGACTTCCGGGAGACCCTCGACGTGGTGGCGAAGGCGCGGTTCTCCGGTGCCTTCACCTTCCAGTACTCCAAGCGCCCCGGCACGCCGGCCGCCACCCTGCCTGACCAGGTCGGCGCCGAGGAGGTCAGGGACCGCTACGAGCGGCTCGCCGGGCTGGTCAACGACATCGCCTGGGACGAGAACAAGCAGCAGGTCGGCCGGACCTTCGACGTCATGGTCGCCGAGGGCGAGGGCCGCAAGGACGCCGCCACGCACCGCCTCTCCGGGCGCGCGCCCGACAACCGCCTCGTTCACTTCCAGGCGCCCGAGGCCGAGATCCGCCCCGGCGACGTCGCCACCGTCGAGGTCACCTACGCCGCCCCGCACCACCTCGTGGCCGACGGCCCCGCCGCCGTACGCCGGACGCGGAGCGGCGATGCCTGGGAGGCCCGCACCAAGGCCCCGCAGCCGGTGGGTGTCGGCCTGGGCATGCCGACGATGGGCCTGCCGCCACAGCCTGTGGAGAGCGGCTCGATCTGCGGTTGAAACTGGGCAGGCTCGAGGTATGTCCGTGGTCGAGTCCCTCGCGCGGCTCGGAGGCGTCGCCACGCGAGCCGCGCTGATCGCCGTGACCTCACGGCTCGAGGTCGACCACGCGCTCGCTGCGGGCGACGTCGCAACGCTCGCGCGCGGACGCTACGCGTTGCCCGCCGCCGACGTTGCCCGGCAAGAGGCGCATCGGCTGACCGCAGCAGTCAGCCGACGCTCCGCCGCCCAGCTGTGGGGCTGGGAGCTGCTGCGTCCCCCCGATGCTGCGGAGATCACGGTCCCGAGGAATCGCAAGGTCTCGGCGGAGCAGCGTTCAGGAGTGATCCTCCGCTGGGGCGACCTGCACTCGTCCGAGCTCGACGACGGCGTCACCACCCGGGCGCGGACCCTGGTGGACTGCCTGCGCGGGCTTCCCTTCGACGAGGCGTTGGCCGTCGCCGACTCGGCGCTCCGCGCTGGCTTCTCGTCACGGCTGCTGCGTGGTCTGGTCGCGGGCGCGGGTGGCCCGGGAGCAGCGCAGATGCGCCGCGTCGCCCGGCTCGCGACACCTGAAGCCGCGAACCCGTTCGAGTCGGGACTGCGAGCCATCGCCGTCGACGTGTCCGGGCTTCACGTCCGCCCCCAGGTCTCGATCTACGACCCGAACTTCCTCGGCCGCCCCGACCTCGTTGACGAGCGGCTCGGCATCATTCTGGAAGCCGACTCGTTCGAGTGGCATGGCAGCCGGGCGGCGTTGCGCCGCGACGCCAGGCGCTACGACATGTTCGCCGTCCGTGGGTGGCTGGTGCTTCGGTTCGCGTGGGAAGACGTCATGTTCGACCAGCAGTGGGTGCGTTCCGTGCTCGAGGCTGCCGTAGCCGAACGTGCAGATCGGCGCTGCACAACCTGCCGCGCCGCGTGAATGGGGGCTGGCACCTCTCGATATGCACGTCCGACTACGGCTGCGCGTCCTTGTACGGCTTGTCCTCCGACCGCGGGTCCAGGCTCGGGTAGCCCGCGGCGGGCGCGACACCCTCGGGCTTGACCTCCTCGCCGCCGGGCGACTGCTCGGGAGGTGTGTCCGGCGGCAGCGGGGCAGGTGAGGTGTCCTTCACGCCGTCGGTGGCCTGCTGGCCGGGGCCGGCGTGGCCGACCCGCTCGCTGCTGACGCCCATGCCGCCGGCGGCACGGTCGGGCCCGGTCGAGTTCGGCGTCGAGTCCCGGACATCCGTCTCCTGCTCGTGACCGCTCATGGGAGGGCGGTACCCAGCTCAGGCGGGGGCCTCGTCCTCGGGTTCCACGTCCTCGTCGTCTTCGCCGGACTTCGTGGCCTCGGTCTCGGTGTCCTCGCCCTCCTCCAGCACCCGCTTGAGCGGGTCGGGCGACTCCTCCACCGCGGGGTTGGTCTCCGGCCCCAGGTCGGCCGGCACGTTCTCGTCCTCCTGCTCCAGCGCGTCCGCGCCGCCGGGGTTGGGCTCGCCGGGCTCGATCTTCGGCTCGGGCTGCTCGCCGAGGTCCCCGGTCTGGGTGGGCTGCTCGTCACTCATCGCTCTCTCCAAAGCCAAACGTCGTGTACGGCGGCGCTCCGCCACCGATGATGCCCTGCAGCACCTTGAGCTCGTGCGGGACCACCGGTTCGGGCAGCCCCGTCAGCGGGAACCACGCCAGCTCGGCGCACTTGGCCGGCTCCACGATCCGCGGAGTGCCCGACCACGACCGCGCGGTGAAGAAGAAGTCGATCCGCTCGTCGATCGGCTCGCCTCCGCGGGTCCGCTGCATCGCGGTGACGAACGACAGCGCCAGGCCCTCGACGTCGATCTCCTCCCGCGCCTCGCGCCGCGCTGCGTCGTACGCCGTCTCACCCTTCTCCACGTGCCCGGCCGCCGCGGCCGCCCAGTGCCCGTCCATGAACCCGGTGTTCTGCCGCAGCTGCAGCAGCACCTCCGGGCCGGCCACGCCGTCCCGGAGCAGGAACACGTACGACGCGGGTACGACGACGAAGCGGTCCAACCTCACGTGGACGGCTGGTCCAGTGAGGTCTCGGCGTTCTCCTCCTGGAGCGCCGCCGCCTCCTCGGACTGCTCGTCCTTGTGGCTGATCGGCGGCACGTCCTTGCTGTCGTCGGACCCGTGCTCGGTCTCACCGGACGGCGGCGAGTCGTGGTCGCCCGGCTCCATGTCCCCCTCCGGCGAGTCGTCACGCAGAGGGCCGCCGGGCGGCTGAGGTGCGTCGCTCGAGGTCACGAAGCGGTGGCGCGCGATCAGGCAGGCGGCGTGGCGGACGGAGGGGGAGGCGTCGGCGCCGCGGGCGTCTCCGGTGTGGCGGGCGGTGCCGGCGCGGCGGGCGTGGGCGGGGTGTCGACGCCCAGTGCGTCCTTGGCCTTCTCGGCGCCCGCGTCGATCTGCTCGTCGTACTGGCCACCGGTCTTGTCGTCCGCGACGTCCGCGGCCTTGTCGATGCCGTCCTCGACCTTGTCGTCGTTGCCGTCGACGAGGTCCTCCAGCTTGTCCTTTGCCTGGTTCAGCTTCTCCTTGGCGTCGTCAAGAAAGCCCATGATGTGCTCCTGTGCGGGAGAGGCGCCCTGATGACGCCACGCGCTTGCCACAGTAGTGCCCCGCGGGACACTGACCACATGCCCGGCTCCGCCACCACGGTCCCGATCGTGGCCGTCGTCGGGGCGACCGCGTCGGGCAAGACCGGGCTGTCGCTCGACCTCGCCGAGCGGCTCGGCGGCGAGGTCGTGAACACCGACGCCATGCAGGTCTACCGCGGCATGGACGTCGGCACCGCCAAGCTTCCGGAGTCCGAACGCCGCGGCATCCCGCACCACCTGCTCGACACCCTGACCGTCCGCGAGCCGGCCACGGTGGCCGAGTTCCAGCGCTGGGCGCGGGACGTGATCGCCCGGCTGCGGAGCCGCGGTGCGACGCCAGTCCTGGTCGGCGGCTCGGCCCTCTACACCCGCGCGATCCTCGACCGGTTCGACTTCCCCGGCACCGACGAGGAGGTCCGTGCGAAGTGGGAGGACGAGCTCGCGCAACGAGGACCGCAGGCTCTGCACGACGTGCTGAAGGAGCGAGACCCCGACGCGGCCACCCAGATCCTCCCCGAGAACGGGCGCCGCATCGTCCGCGCCCTCGAGGTGGTCGAGCTCACCGGCCGGCCGTTCGGGGCCAGCCTCCCGGTCCTCGAGTACGCCGATCCGCGCAGCGTCCAGATCGGCGTCGACATCGACCGCGAAACCCTCGACCGGCGGATCGCCGACCGTGTCGACGCCATGTTCGCCAGCGGCTTCGTCGAGGAGGTGCGGCACCTGCTCGACCAAGGGCTCGCGGACGGCCGGACGGCGCCACGCGCGATCGGCTACCGCGAGGTCGTCGCCCACGTGCGCGGCGAGCTCACCGAGGCCGAGGCCAAGGAGCAGACTGCGGCCGCGACGAGACGGTTCGCCCGCCGCCAGGACTCGTGGTTCCGCAAGGACCCCCGCATCGTCTGGATCCGGTACGACGACCCGCAGCTCGTCGACCAGGCGCTGGCCGCCGTACACCGCCTCTGAGCAAGAACGGTCGGGCCGCCGACCCGGGGTACCGGCCAGACTGGGGCCCATGAGTGAGCGGTACGCCGGCCGGGACCGGCTGCGCGAGCTGCTGGACGCGGTCCTCGACGAGGACAACCACACCCTCGGCGACATGGCGGGCGACGCGTACTCCTCGCCGTACCACTTCAGCCGCCAGCTCTCCCGCAGTGCCGGCGAGCCGCCGGTCGCCATGAGGCGCCGGGTGATGCTGGAGCGCGCGGCCTGGCAGCTGCGTCAGGGCGCCTCGGTGACCGACGCCGCGTTCGAGGCCGGCTACGAGTCGGTCGAGGGGTTCAGTCGGGCGTTCGCCCGGGCCTACGGGCACGCCCCGAGCACCGCCGCGCCCGCCGCCGGGAGCCACTGGCTTCCGGCCCCCAACGGCATCCACTTCCACCCGCCCACGTCCCTGTGGGTGCACGCCAAGGAGCAGTCGATGAACCCGCTCACCGAACAGCTGGTCGCCCACGACCTCGACGACACCCGGTCACTCCTCGAGCACGCCAAGCAGCTCGCCGACGAGGACTACCGCCGGGCCCACCTCCCCGGGAACACCGTGCTCGGCTTCGACGGCCCCGACGAGTCCGTCGCCGACGTGCTCACCCACCTGGTCTTCACCAAGGAGGTGTGGCTGGCCGCCATCGACGGCACCGAGTTCCCACCGGAGCGCGCGAACGACGTCGCCACGCTGCTCGCCCGCCACGAGGACGCCGCCGCGCGCTGGCTGGCCACGGTGCGCGACATCGACCGGCGCGGCGCGTGGGACGACCGGCTCATCGACGCGCTGTGCGACCCGCCCGAGAGCTTCGTCATGAGCAGCGTGATCGCGCACGTGCTGACGTTCTCCGCGCACCGCCGCCAGCTGGCCCGCCAGCTGCTCCGGACCTGCGGCCAGAAGGTCGACAGCGGCGACCCGATCAACTGGCTCCGGGCCCGGCAGGGCGAGGCCGCAGGGGAGGACGTCCGGTGACCCGCACCACCTTCTACACCGCGATGACCCTCGACGGGTTCATCGCCGACGAGCACGACTCCCTCGACTGGCTGTTCGTCCAGGACCAGGACGAGAAGGGGCCGCTCAACTACGACGACTTCATCAAGGACATCGGCGCCATCGTGATGGGCTCGACGACCTACGAGTGGGTCGTCGCCCACCTCGCCGAGTCGGGCGAGAAGTGGCCGTACGCCATGCCGGCCTGGGTGGTCACCCACCGCGAGCTCCAGGCCCTCGAGGGCGCCGACATCCGGTTCGCCCAGGGTGACGTGGCCGCCATCCACGACGAGATGGTGGCCGCCGCCGGCGACCAGGACGTCTGGGTGGTCGGGGGCGGCGACCTGGCGGCCCAGTTCGCCGAGGCCGGGCGGCTGGACCAGCTGATCTGCTACATCGCGCCGGTCACCCTCGGCGCCGGCCGGCCGCTGTTCCCGCGCCGCTACGACCTCCGGCTGGTCGAGCTGCACCAGAACAAGGCGTTCATCGCCGCGAGGTACGACGTGGTCGGGCCGCGCGCCTAGCGAAGACTGGCTCTACGCTCCGGGCATGACCCTGCCCACGCCCGGCACCGACCGCGCCGCGCTCGTCACCGGCGCCTCCCAGGGGATCGGTGCCGAGATCGCCCGCTTGCTGGCCGGCCGCGGCCACCGGCTGGTGCTCGTGGCCCGCAGCGAGGACAAGCTGCGGGCCCTCGCCGACGAGGTCACCGCGCAGGGCGGCCGGGCCGACGTGCTGCCCGCCGACCTCGCGGACCGGTCCACGCGGGCCGCGCTGATGGACCGCGTCGCCGAGCTCGGCGTCACCGTCGACATCCTGGTCAACAACGCCGGCTTCTCCACGATGGGCCGGGTCTCCGAGGCGGACCCCGACGCGGAGATGCAGATGGTCGAGGTCGACGTGGTGGCCGTGGTCGACCTCTGCACCCGGGTGCTGCCCGGGATGGTCGCGCGCGGCCGTGGCGCGATCCTCAACGTCGCCTCGACCGCGGCGTTCCAGCCGCTCCCCGGCCAGGCCGGGTACGCCGCCGGCAAGGCCTTCGTCCTCTCCTACACCCAGTCGCTGGTCGGCGAGCTCAAGGGCAGCGGAGTCACCGCCACCGCCCTGTGCCCAGGGCCGGTGGACACCGGCTTCGGCGAGCGGGCCGGCTTCACCAAGGACGAGGCGGAGCAGGCGCTGCCCTCGGTGCTGTGGCTCGACGTCGAGTCGGTGGCCCGAGCTGCGGTCGAGGGGCTGGACAGGGGACGGATGGTGGTCATCCCCGGCGTCGCCAACCGGGTCGCCGCGACGATGGCCCAGGTCACGCCGCGGACCCTGCTGATGCCGGTGCTCCGCAGCCACCCGGGACTCCGCCGGGACTGAGCTCGGCCCCGGCGGTTACCGTGGAGGGGATCGATTCGGGAGGTCCCTCGTCATGCGTCGTACGCATCTGCTCGTCCCTGCCCTGGCTGCCGGCCTGACCGTCACCACGCTCCAGGTCCCCACCGCCCAGGCCACGCCACCGGTGGAGCAGGCCGTCCACAAAAAGAAGGCCAAGGAGCCGCCCCGCAGGGCCACCGTCACCGGCAAGGGTGGCGCGGTCACCTCGGTCGACCCGTACGCCTCGCGGATCGGGCTCAAGGTGCTCAAGCAGGGCGGCAACGCGGTCGACGCCGCCGTCGCCACCGCGGCTGCGCTCGGCGTCACCGAGCCCTACAGCTCCGGACTCGGCGGGGGCGGCTACTTCGTCTATTACGACGCGAAGCGCAAGAAGGTGAGGGCGCTCGACGGCCGCGAGACCGCACCGGCGCGGATGAAGCACGACGCGTTCATCGACCCGGCCACCGGGAAGCCGTACACCTTCACGCCCGACCTGGTCACCAGCGGTGTCTCGGTCGGCGTGCCCGGCACGCCGGCCACCTGGCAGGCCGCGCTCGACCGATGGGGCTCGATGTCGCTGGCCGACGTCCTGAAGCCCGCCGCGGCGCTGGCCCGGAGCGGCTTCAAGGTCGACAAGACGTTCAACCAGCAGACCGAGGACAACGCCGAGCGGTTCAACACCTTCACCTCGACCCGCAAGCTGTTCCTGCGGCACGGCAAGGCGCCGAAGGTGGGCAGCAAGTTCCGCAACCCACAGCTCGCCAAGACCTACGACCTGCTCGCCGAGCGCGGGATCGGCGCGTTCTACCACGGCGACTTGGCGAGCCAGATCGCCAAGACGGTGCGCAAGCCACCGACCAGTGGCCGCACCGACCTGCCGGTGCCGAGGGGCAAGATGCGGCCGAGGGACCTCGCGGCGTACGAAGTCCTCCAGCACCGGCCGACCCACGTCAACTACCGCGGCCTGGACGTCTACGGCATGCCCCTGTCCTCGAGCGGCGGTACGACGGTCGGCGAGGCGCTGAACATCCTCGAGCGCTACGACCTGAAGTCGCTCACGCCGGCCCAGGTACAGCACCTGGTCATCGAGGCCGCCCACCTCGCCTTCGCCGACCGCGCGAAGTACCTCGGCGACCAGAGCGGCGTGCCGATCGACACCCTGCTCTCCGACACCTACGCCGCGGAGCGGGCCTGCCGGATCGACCCGGCGCACGCGTTCACACCCCCGACCCCGGCCGGGGACGTCACCGCGTCCGACGGCTCGTGCGCCACGCCCACCAGCAAGACCGAAGCCGCCCCGGACACCGAGGGCGTCAGCACCACCAACCTCACCGTCGCCGACAAGCGCGGCAACGTCGTCGAGTACACGCTCACGATCGAGCAGACCGGTGGCTCCGGCATCGTCGTGCCCCGCCGAGGCTTCATCCTCAACAACGAGCTGACCGACTTCACCACGGTCTACGACCCCGCCGACCCCAACCGGATCGAGCCGAGGAAGCGGCCGCGCAGCTCGATGTCGCCCACGATCGTGCTGCAGAACGGCCGCCCGCTGATGGCGCTCGGCTCGCCCGGCGGCTCGACCATCATCACCACGGTGCTCGGCATCCTGGTCAACCGGCTCGACCGGGGCATGACGCTCTCCGATGCGGTCGCAGCGCCGCGCGTTGCACCGTCGAACCGGACGCCGGTGAGCGCCGAGCAGGGCTGGATCGACCTGTACGGCGCGGCGCTGACCGCGCTCGGCCACGCCTTCGCGCCGGTCGGCGCGCCCGGGACCTCGGCCGCTGAGATCGGCGCCGCCACGGCGATCGAGTTCGGCAAGCGCGGCCTGCTCACCGCGGCCGCCGAGCCGACCCGGCGCGGCGGTGGAGCGGCGGCCGTGGTCAAGCCCAAGTAGGAAGACCGAGGGCTCTACCCTGAAGGGGTGAGCGCCGCCGAGACCTGGACCGCGATCGACACCGTCGACGAGCTCGTCGCGCTCCTCGGGACGCCGCACGAGCGGGCCGCGAACAAGGGTCGCCAGGCACTGCTCCCGGTCGACCGCGACTGGCTGGCCGCCTCGCCGTTCTGCGTGATCGCGACCTCCGACGCGGACGGCAACTGCGACGCCTCGCCCAAGGGTGACCCGCCCGGCCGGCTCGTGCACGTCATCGACGACCGCACCATCGCCATCGCCGAGCGGCCCGGCAACAAGCGCGCCGACGGCTACCGGAACATCCTGGCCAACCCGCACGTGGGACTGGACTTCCTGATCCCCGGCCGCGGCGACACCCTGCGGATCAACGGCCGGGCCCGGCTGGTCAGCGACGCGCCGTTCTTCGACGACATGCTGGTCAAGGGCCACCGGCCGTTGCTGGCGGTGGTGGTCGAGATCGACGACATCTTCTTCCACTGCGCGAAAGCGTTCCTGCGCTCCGGCATCTGGAAGCCGGAGACCTGGGACCCGGAGGCGAAGGTCCCGCGCCGGGCGGTCATTGCCAAGGAGGTCGAGCCCAGCGGCATGACCGTCGAGCAGCTCGACGACTACTACAAGCCCGAGAACTACGCCCGGGGGCTCTACGGCTGATGGCCTACGAGTTCCACAAGGGCCACGGCACCGAGAACGACTTCGTCCTCCTGCCGGACCTCGACGGCACTGTGCACGGCGAGCTTGACGGCCAGCAGATGGCCGAACGGGTCCGCGCACTCTGCGACCGACGCGCGGGCATCGGCGGCGACGGCGTGCTGCGCGTCGTCCGCTCGGCCGGCCCCGACGCCCCTCCTGGAGCTGCACAGTGGTTCATGGACTACCGCAACGCCGACGGCTCGCTGTCGGAGATGTGCGGTAACGGCATCCGGCTCTTCGTCCGGTATCTCGTCGACCACGGTCTCGCCGACGGCACCGCGCCGATCCGGGTCGACACCCGCGACGGCGTCAAGGTGCTGACCGTCGACGGCGACCTCATCACGGTCGACCTGGGGACGCCCAAGCTGCTCGGGGAGACGACGGTCGGAGTCGGTGACACCACCTGGGCGGCCCGCCATGTCGACATGGGCAACCCGCATGCGGTGGCCTTCGTCTCGTCGCTCGACGAGGCCGGCCGGCTGCTCGATCCGCCGACCCATGACCCGGCTGTCTATCCCGACGGCGTCAACGTCGAGTTCGTCGTACGCCGCGGCGAGCGCCACATCGCGATGCGCGTCCACGAGCGCGGCTCCGGGGAGACGCGCTCCTGCGGGACCGGCGCCTGCGCCGCGATGGTCGCCGCTGCCGTCGCGGCGGACGACCGGCCCTCAGGAGCCGACGTGGCCTACCGCGTCGACATACCGGGCGGGACGCTCACCGTCACCTGGACCGCCGACGACCGGGTGCTGCTCACCGGCCCGGCCGTGCTGGTGGCGTCGGGGACGACCGACCTCTGACTTCTCGCACGGCGCGAGTTTCATCGGCCAGCCGACGAAACTCGCGCTTGGACGACAAAGCTTCATCGTCCAGCCAAGAGTTTCATCGGCTGGCCGATGAAACTCGCGCACCACGCACGCCCACGAACACAGCCACCACCAGCACGACGAGCAGCGGCCACGACCCGGGCAGGAGCAGCACGTCCTTCACCCCGTCCCACACCGACTTGGTCAGCACGACGGAGTCGTCGACCGCCCGCGAGCTCCACCACGCCGTCGCCCCGAGCGCGAGCTGGGTCGCGATCCCCGCGCCGGTCAGGTAGCTGAGCCACCGAGGGGCGCCCAGCAAGATGACCGCCAGCAGCCCGGCGACCAGCAGGACGGCGGTCATCAGCCCGGCGCCGGCCGCGACCCGGTAGTCGCTGCGGTCGGCGGTCTCGCCGAAGAACTGGACATCCACGGTGACCACCCGGACCAGCAGCCCGTTCAGCCAGGCCAGGAGGACGGCGACCAGCATCCCGGCGGTCGCCAGCGCGCCCCGTCGCCTCGTCACCTGTCCAAGCCTGCCACCCCGAGCGGCGCGAAACCCCCGCACTAGGCTCCGGGCCCATGGACATCAGTGGATCGACGGCCATCGTCACCGGCGCCGCGTCCGGCATCGGTGCGGCGTGTGCCCGCCAGCTCGCCGACCGGGGTGCCACCGTCGTGGTCGCCGACCTCCAGGCCGACAAGGGCGAGGCGCTGGCCAGCGACATCAAGGGCGTGTTCGCGCAGGTTGACGTGACGAACACCGAGCAGATAACCGCGGCCGTGAACGCCGCCGCCGAGATCGCGCCACTGCGTGCGGTGGTCAACTCGGCCGGCATCGGCTGGGCCCAGCGCACCATCGGGCGGGACGGGCAGATCGAGTCTGCGCACGACCTCGACGCGTTCAAGAAGGTCATCGCGATCAACCTGATCGGGACCTTCGACATGGTCCGGCAGGCCGCGACGGTGATGAGCCGCAACGAGCCCGACGAGGACGGCCAGCGCGGCGCGATCGTCAACCTCGCGAGCGTCGCGGCGTTCGACGGCCAGATCGGCCAGGCGTCGTACAGCGCGTCCAAGGGTGGCGTGGTCGGCATGACGCTGCCGGTGGCCCGCGACCTCTCCGCGTCCGGCATCCGGCTCAACACCATCGCGCCCGGCCTCGTCGACACCCCGATCTACGGCGAGGGGCCGGAGTCGGAGGCGTTCAAGGCCAAGCTCGGCGAGAGCGTGCTGTTCCCGAAGCGGCTCGGCGTCGCCGAGGAGCTGGCCAGCATGGTGCTGGAGTGCCTGACCAACTCCTACATGAACGCCGAGGTGATCCGGGTCGACGGCGGCATCCGGATGCCACCGAAGTAGCTCACTCCGCCAGCGAGGCCCGCTCCGACTCGGTGAAGGCCTCCATCGGCGCGGCCGGCGAGACCATCCGGGCCGCCCGCAGCTTGCCGATCTTGGCGCTGGCCGCGCCCATCGCGTCGCGGCTCTTGCGCCGGCTGTAGGTCACCGAGTGGTCGCGGTCGACGCCGAGCTGGGCACCGACCTCGATGGCGTCCTGGTCGGCGCCCATGTACATGAACTGCCACCCCCACTGGTCGGTCTGCTGGGTGACCAGCGCCTTGATCGCGGCGTGGGTCCACTCCTGGCTGGCGTTCTCCATGCCGTCGGTCATCACGGCGACGATGACGGTCCCGGGGCGTCGGTCCTCCGGCAGCGCGGCCAGCCGGGCGCCGGCATCGTTGATGGTCCGGCCCATCGCGTCGAGCAGCGCGGTGCTGCCGCGCGGCTGCAGGTCGAGCGCCGGGACGTCGGCCAGGGCGCGGTCTGCGTAGACGACGTCGTACTCGTTGTCGAACTGCGCGAGCGTCACCCGGCACTCGCCGGGCGCCTTCTTCTGCTCCTCGACGAACGCCGCGAAGCCGCCCTCGGTGTCGGCCTTGATCGACTGCATCGAGCCGGACCGGTCGAGCAGGAAGTAGAGATGGGTCAGGTCGGAACGGGTCATGGCGTTCTCCTCACTGGTTGGGGCGGCGCGGCTTGAACCGCATGGGTGCGGCGGCCGGGGCTGGTGCCGGCTTGGGGGTGCCGGACTCGTGGTCGTACTTGGCGCGCTCGACGCCGGCGGCGGTCACCCGGCCGTCCTCGTTGGCATAGGCGCCGAGGGTCTGGGTGCGAGCCAGCCGGGGTGGTACGGCGTTCTCGGTGAGCCCCGCTGCCGCCCCGGCGGACCGCAGCGACACCTTCCCCTGCAGCAGTGCCTCGGCCATCGACTCGTCGATGAGCGCGGTGAGCCGGTCGGCGGCCGCACGCAGGTGCGGCAACGCCTCGTCGGCGTCCTTGTCGACTGCGGCCTCCAGGGCTTCGCGCACGGCGTCGAGGGACTTCGGGTCTGGGGTCATGCCACCAAGAATGCCGCATAAACTGCGGATACACAAATCATGCGTATCCGCAGACTGTGCGAGACCTCGGCAACTGCGGGGGCTCGCGGGCGGTCGTGCTACACGAGATCAGCGTTACACTGAACCATGCCCAACCTGACGATCACGGTCGATGCCGAGACCCTGCGCCGGGCTCGCGTGCGAGCGGTCCAGCGCGGTGAGTCCGTCAACTCGATGCTGGCCGAGGCCCTGCGCCGGTACGCCGACGACACCCGGCCCGGGGACGTGTTCGCCGCCATCGAGGCGGTGGCCGACGCGCATGCCCTCGGGAGCGAGAGCGGCGAACGGACCTGGACCCGCGAGGACCTGCAGCGTGTCTAGGGTCTTCCTGGACACGAACATCCTCGCCTACGACCTCGACGCCGGGACGCCGGAGAAGCAACGTCGAGCGCGAGCTGCGCTGGCCGAGCCGGGCCGAGAGTTCGTGATCAGCACCCAGGTCCTGCTGGAGCTGTACGTCGTGCTCACTCGCAAGCTCCGGCCCGCGCTGCCCGAGCCTGCGGCCGCCGAGGTGATCAAGTCACTGGGTCGGCTCCCCGTGGTCGGGACCGACGGCGCACTCGTCGAGCGAGCGATCGCGCTCTCGGTGCGCCACCAGCTCTCGGTGTGGGACGCGCTGATCGTGACTGCAGCCCGGGAGGCCGGTTGCGAGGAACTGTGGACCGAGGATCTGGCCCAGGGCTCTGAGCTGCGGGGCGTCAGGATCAGGAATCCGCTGGGCGACGAGTGAGCCGGCCCGACCAGCCCGACAGGTCGAGCACCTCGTCGGCCCGGTCGGCGGCGGCCTCGACGAGCACGGCGTTCGGCTGGTCCACGCGCTGGACGTGCGCCTGCGCGGCGTCGGGCGGCTTGCCGGAGTCGTCGTGCCGGCGGACCAGCCGCTCGAGGCGCGTGGTCTCGTCGGTGACCAGGTGCCAGACCGCGTCGAGCTCCCGACGAACGGCGACCCACTCGGGCCGGTCCAGCAAGAGGTAGTTGCCCTCGGTGACCACGAGCCCGGCCGGGCCGGGCACCTCGACAGCGTCGGGGAGCGGGTCCGGCAGCCGGTGGTCGAACGCGGGGGCAAGCACGGTCGCTCCCGAGTGGAGGGCTCGCAGCAGCGCGGCGTAGGCATTCGCGTCGAAGGTGTCCGGCGCCCCCTTGAAGTCGAGCCGGCCCATCCGCACCAGCTCGGCATTGGAGCGGTGGAAGCCGTCCATCTGCACCACCGGCACGGCGTACGCCGCGGCGAGGGCACGCGCCAGCGTGGACTTCCCGGCCCCCGGCGCACCGGTCAGGCCGAGCACGAACCGGCCGGCCGGCAGCGCGTCCACCAAGGCGGCCACCTCGTGCCCGTCGGGCGAAACACGGGTGCGGCCCATGGGTGCCGACCGTACGCTGGACCCCGTATGACGAACGCACCTGATCTCAGCCCCGCCGACGAGCCGAGCGACTCCACGATCGAGCTCGGCGACTTCACCCTCGACGACGAGCTCGAGCAGACCGTCGGCTGGGAGTCCGAGGACGACCCCGAAGAACGGCAGAGCGACGGCGACCCCACCGTGGGCGCGATGGAGCTCGCCGAGCGACACGCGCTGCGCCGGGTGGCCGGCCTGTCCACCGAGCTCGAGGACATCAGCGAGGTCGAGTACCGCCAGCTCCGCCTCGAGCGGGTGGTCCTGGTCGGTGTGTGGACCGACGGCACCGTCGAGGACGCCGAGAACTCGCTGGCCGAGCTGGCCCTGCTGGCCGAGACGGCCGGCTCTGAGGTGCTCGAGGCGATCTACCAGCGCCGGCAGTCGCCCGACCCCGCGACGTACGTCGGCCGAGGCAAGGTCGAGGCGATCCGCGACATCGTGCAGGCCACCGGGGCCGACACCGTGATCTGCGACGGGGAGCTCGCGCCCAGCCAGCTGCGCAACCTGGAGGACCGGCTCAAGGTCAAGGTCGTCGACCGGACCGCGCTGATCCTCGACATCTTCGCCCAGCACGCGAAGTCCAAGGAGGGCCAGGCCCAGGTCGAGCTGGCCCAGCTCAACTACCTGAAGCAGCGGCTGCGCGGGTGGGGCGGCAACCTGTCCCGCCAGGTCGGTGGCAGGGCGGCTGGCGGAGTCGGCATCGGTGGCCGCGGACCCGGTGAGACAAAGATCGAGACCGACCGGCGCCGGATCAACACCCGGATCGCCAAGCTGCGTCGCGAGCTCAAGGAGATGAAGGGCACCCGCGACACCAAGCGGGCCGAGCGGCAGCGGCACAAGATCCCGGCGGTCGCGATCGCGGGCTACACCAACGCCGGCAAGTCCTCGCTGCTCAACCGGTTCACCGACGCGGGGGTGCTGGTCGAGGACTCGCTGTTCGCCACGCTCGACCCGACCACGCGCCGCACGACGACCGACGACGGCCGCATCTACACGATGAGCGACACCGTCGGCTTCGTCCGGCACCTGCCGCACCAGCTGGTCGAGGCGTTCCGCTCGACACTGGAGGAGGTCGCCGAGGCCGACCTGATCCTGCATGTGGTCGACGGCTCGCACCCCGACCCGGAAGGCCAGATCTCCGCCGTGCGGGAGGTGCTCGCGGAGATCGGCGCCAGCGGGGTTCCCGAGATCGTGGTGATCAACAAGGCCGACGCGGCCGACCCGATGGTCCTGGCCCGGCTCCAGCGCGAGGAGCCGCACTCGGTGGTGGTCAGCGCGAGGACCGGAGCCGGGATCCCCGAGGCGCTCACGGTGGTCGAGGGCGAGCTGCCGCGGCCCGGTGTGGAGTTCACGGCGCTGCTGCCCTACGAGCGCGGCGACCTGATCAACCGGCTGCACCAGCACGGCGAGATCGACTCGATGGAGCACACCGCCGACGGCACCATCGTCGCCGGCCGGGCCAACGCTGACCTCGCGGGCGAGCTCGCGTCGTACGCCTTCTAGGCACGTCCGCTGAGGGTCGTCCCTGACTAGTCATCCTGGGGCTCGGGGTGCTCCCGGAATGACCCCTGAATGACCCCCTCGGACCATAGGTTCAGGGGCCCGCGGTCCGCACACTTGCGGCGTGCTCTCTCGGGTCCTCCTCCCGCGCCGCCGCGCCGTCATGTTCACGGTCGCGGCGCTGATGTGCGCGCTGGTCGCCACCGGCGTGATCGCGGCCCGGGCGAACGCGAACCTCTCGGCCTGTGAGCGGTTCGACGCCGCATCGAAGGCACGGGCCCAGCAGGTCACCGGCTCCGGTGACCGGGTCGTGGTGATCGGCGACTCGTGGTCGGCCGGTCTCGGGCTCGATCACCCCGTCCAGTCCTGGCCCTCGCGGCTGGCCGGCCGGATCCACGTGGCCGGCTTCTCCGGCTCGGGCTTCAGCGCCAAGGCGTCGCCGTGCGGGCAGGTCTCCTTCGCCGACCGGGCCCCGGCCGCGCTCCGCAACGGCGCCGACCTGGTCGTCGTCGAGGGCGGTCTCAACGACTTCGACCGCAGCCGGGCCGAGATCAAGGCCGGGTTCGCCCGGGTGCTGCGCGCGGCCGCGTCGTACGACGTCGTGATGGTCGGACCCGCGACCGCGCCCGCGCGGGCGGCGAAGGTGCCGCGGGTGGACCGGCTGCTGCGCCACCTGAGCGGCAAGTACGGCGTCGGGTACGTCTCCACCGTCGACCTGGAGCTGCCCTACCTCGCCGACCGGCTGCACCTCACTCCGGCCGGTCACCAGGAGTTCGGCGACGCGGTCGCCGGGCGGATCGCCGCCCTGGGCTGAGCCCCGCACCGGCCACCACCCGCGTGCGAGGATGCGCCCCGTGCGTCATTCCCTGGCGGGCCGGGCCGAGAGCCCGATGCAGGCCCGGCTGCTCGCGCAGCTGCGCGACGAGGGCCCGCTCTCCAAGGCGCAGCTGGCCGACCGGCTCCAGGCGTCGCGCACGACGATCGGCGCCGAGGTCACCCGCCTCGGTGAGCTGGGGCTGGCGATCGACGCCGGACCCGCGGCGTCGCGAGGCGGGCGTCGCTCCACCCTGGTCGACCTCTCACCGGACATCCGGTTCGCCGGGATCTCCATCGGCGCCACCGGCCTGTCCGTGGGCGTCACCGACGGCCGGCTGACCGTGCTCGCGGTCGCGCACCGGCAGTGCGACATCAAGGAGGGACCCGAGTCGGTCCTCGCCCTGGCCCTCGAGCTGGTCCGCGAGGTGATGGCCGAGGCCGGCGTGACCCGGCTCAGCGGCGCCGGCGTGGGCGTGCCGGGACCGGTCGACTTCCACCGCGGCGTCTCGGTCTCGCCGCCGATCATGCCCGGCTGGGACGGCTACCCGGTGCGCGACGCCGTCTCTCGTGACCTCGGCTGTCCCGTGGTGCTCGACAACGACGTCAACGTGCTGGCCGTGGGCGAGCAGCACGCCGGGGTGGCCCGGAACGCCCTCGACTTCCTCTACGTGAAGATCGGCACCGGCATCGGCTGCGGCATCGTCGTGGACGGCGAGCTCTACCGGGGGGTGGACGGGTGCGCGGGCGACATCGGGCACATCCGCGTAGAGGACTTCGGCCCCACCTGCGCCTGCGGGAACACCGGCTGCCTCGAGGCGTTCGCCGGCGGCGCCGCGCTGGCCCGCGACGCAACCGCCGCGGCGCTGTCCGGGCGGTCCGACGCCCTGGCCCGGCTGCTGGAGGAGAAGGGTGAGCTCACCGCGGCCGATGTCGGGCTGGCCCTCGGCCAGGGCGACCCGGTGGCCGTCCAGCTGATCCGCGACAGCGGGCGCCGCGTGGGCCAGGTCCTGGCCAGCCTGGTCTCGTTCTTCAACCCTGGACTGATCGTGATCGGCGGCGGCGTGACCGCCCTCGGTCACGCGCTGCTCGCCGAGATCCGCGGCGTCACCTATCGGCGCTCCCTCCCGCTCGCCACCGGCAGCCTCCCGATCGTGCTCAGCGAGCTGGGCGACGAGGGGGGCGTCATCGGCGCCGCCCGGCTGATCAGCGGCGCGGTCTACTCGTCCGACCCGAGCCGCTCGGCGTGAGCCGGATGTCTCGGTCGGTGGTGCCGCGATGACCAGAAGTCGCCAACTTTGTCCAAGAACGACGGAAGTTTGAGCATCTGGCGGCAAGAAATGGGGCGAGAAGCCTTGCCATCTCCGCCTCGGACTGGCTAGTTTGTGCAGCGCCCTGACAAATGGAAGGTGGCGCGAGTGCGGACGATCGACACGCAGAGCGCCGACCAGGTCACCGTGCGCCGGACCAACCTCGGCCTCGTCCTGCGCCGGCTGCGCGACCACGGCCCGCGCTCGCGCGCCACCCTGGCCACCGAGCTCGGCATGACCCGTTCCGCGGTGTCCACGCTGGTCGCCGACCTCGCCGAGCGGGGCCTGGTCCGCACCGGCGACCGTGAGCGTGGTGGCGTCGGGCGCCCCGGCACGAGCGTCGAGCTGGACGGCCGCGGTGTGGCCGGGCTCGGGGCCGAGCTCAATGTCAACCACGTCTCGACCATGGCCCTCGACCTCAGCGGCAACGTGGTCAGTGAGCACAAGCTCGGCCTCGACGCCCGCGCGGTCCCGGCCGAGGAGGTGCTCGACCGGCTGGTCGAGGTGGTGAGGCTGACGCTGGCGGACCTGGCTCGCAAGGACATCGAGCCGGTCGGCCTCACCGTCGGCGTGGCTGGACTGGTCGACCGCGCCCGCGACGTGCTCACCCACGGCCCCAACCTCGGCTGGCGCGACGTCCCGGTGGGTGACCTGCTGCGCGACCGGCTCCAGCCGGCGTACCCGGTCACCGTCGACAACGAGGGCAACCTGGCCGCGCTCGCCGAGGCCACGCCCGGTGACCCCGACCGCCAGGACATCCTCGTGATCTTCGGGGAGGTCGGCGTGGGCGGCGGGATCGTGGCCGGTGGCCGGCTGCTCCGCGGCCGTCAGGGGTACGCCGGCGAGTTCGGACACATGATCGTCGAGCCGCAGGGCCGCCGATGCGGCTGTGGCCGGGTCGGCTGCTGGGAGACCGTGGCCGGCCTCCGGTCGCTGCTGGACCTGGCCGCCGACCCCGACGACGCCGTCCGCGACCCGGCCCTGGCCATCGACGACCGGCTGGCCGAGATCAACCGCCGCGCCTCGCTCGGCGACACCCGCACCCTGGCCGCCCTCGAGCAGGTCGGCGGCTGGGTGGGCGTCGGCGCCGCGGTGCTCGCCAATGCCCTCAACCCGGCGGCGATCGTGCTCAGCGGCTACTTCGCCGCAGTCGGCCACCACATGCGTGCGGCCATCGAGTCCCGCCTCCAGGCCGGGGTGCTCGCGCCCGACGCCGGCGGGACCCGCGTCCAGCTGTCAACGCTCGGGTTCACCGCGGCCGTCCGCGGCGGCGCCGGGCTCTCGCTCGAGGCCGTCTTCGCCGACCCGACGCGGGTCGAGCGCCGCACCGTCGCCGCAGGAGCCGTCCGGTGACCAACGCCCTGCTCCAGATGACCGGGATCGTCAAGGCCTTCCCCGGCGTCCGGGCCCTCGACGGCGTCGACCTCGACGTCCGGGCGGGCGAGGTGCACTGCCTGCTGGGCCAGAACGGCGCGGGCAAGTCGACGCTGATCAAGGTGCTCTCCGGCTTCCACCAGCCCGACGACGGCACGATCACCTGGGACGGGAAAGAGGCGTCGTTCTCCACGCCCGCCAAGGCGATCGAGCACGGCGTGACGACGATCTACCAGGAGCTCGACCTCGTCCCCCACCTCGACGTGACCGAGAACGTCTACCTGGGCCACGAGGTCTCCAGGGCCGGCTTCTCCCAGCGTGGCCAGGCGCGCAAGCAGGTCCGTGAGCTGCTGGCGCGGCTCGGCCACGCGGAGATCTCGCCGACCCGGATCGTCGGCGACCTGTCGCCGGCCAACCAGCAGATGGTCAGCATGGCGCGGGCGCTGTCCCACGACACCCGCCTGCTCGTCCTGGACGAGCCCTCGGCCGTGCTGGACCAGCAGGAGGTCGACAACCTCTTCCGGGTCATCCGCGGGCTCACCGCCGAGGGGGTCGCGGTCGTCTACATCTCCCACCGCCTCGAGGAGATCCGTCAGATCGGCGACCGGATCACCGTGCTCAAGGACGGTCGCACCGTCGGCACCGGGCTCGCCGTGGCCGACACCCCCACCGCGGAGCTCATCAAGCTGATGACCGGTCGCTCGATCGAGTACGTCTTCCCGCCCCGCCCCGCGGCTGCCCGCGACCTCGGGGAGCCCGTGCTGGAGGTGCGGGACCTCGGCCTGGCCGGCGTGTTCGCGGGCGTCGACCTGACCGTGCACGCCGGTGAGATCGTCGGGCTCGCCGGTCTCGTGGGCGCCGGCCGGTCCGAGATCGTCGAGACGATGTACGGCGGCCGTCGGGCCACCTCAGGCACCGTCACCGTCGACGGCAAGCGGCTCCGGCGGGGCTCGGTCACCTCCGCGGTGCGGGCCGGGGTCGGCCTGGCGCCGGAGGAGCGCAAGAGCCAGGGGTTGCTGCTCGACGAGGCGGTCTACCGCAACATCACGATGTCGTCGATGACGCGGTTCTCCCGCTTCGGGTTCCTTGACCGGGGCGAGGAGCGGCGCCGCGCCGCCGAGCTCACCACGAGCCTCGACGTACGCCCCGACGGCGTCACCCGCGCGGTCCGCACCCTGTCGGGCGGCAACCAGCAGAAGATCGTCCTCGCGCGCTGGCTGCTCCGCGACTGCCGGGTGCTGATCCTCGACGAGCCCACCCGCGGCGTCGACGTCGGCGCCCGCTCGGAGATCTACCAGCTCGTCCGGTCGCTCGCCGACCGCGGCGTCGCCGTCGTGGTCGTCTCCAGCGAGATCGAAGAGGTCCTCGGTCTCGCCGACCGGGTCCTCGTCGTCCGCGAGGGCGAGGTCGTCCACGAGTCCGCAGCCACAGAGATCGACGAGGCCAGGGTCCTCGACCTCGTCATGGAAGGAAAGGTGCCGGCATGAGCCAGGACAGTGTCCGGGTCGAGGAGGCCGCGCTCGAGACCGAACGAGAGCCCAACCCGCTCCTCGCGGTGCTGCGGACCAGCGTCGGGCGCAATGCCGGGCTGGTCGTCGCGCTGCTGCTGATCTGCATCGTCGGCGCGATCCTGGCGGGTGACCGGTTCACCTCGACGGACAACGCGCTGACGATCTTGAGGCTGGCCGCGACGATCGGCGTGATCAGCATCGGCATGACGTTCGTGATCATCGGGGGCGGTTTCGACCTCTCCGTCGGCGCGATCGTCGCGCTCTCCTCGGTCTGGTGCACCACCGTCGCCACCCAGACGATGGCCAACGACATCCACTGGCTCTGGATGGTGGCCGTTGCGCTCCTGGTCGGCGCCGCCTGCGGCCTGATCAACGGTCTGTTGGTCGCGTACGGCAAGGTCGTGCCGTTCATCGCTACTCTCGCGATGCTGGTCAGCGCCCGCGGTCTCGCCGAGATCATCAGCGACAAGAAGACGCAGATCGTCGACGTCCAGGGATTCGAGGACTTCTTCAACAAGGACGTCGTCGGCATCGACATCCAGATCTGGTTGTTCGCACTGGTCTCACTCGTGGGGTGGATCCTGCTCAACCGCACGACGTTCGGCCGACGCACCGTCGCGGTCGGCGGCAACCTCGAGGCCGCGCGCCTTGCCGGCATCAACGTCAAGCGGCACACGGTCTACCTCTACGTGCTGGTCGGCGTCTGCTGTGCCATCGCCGCCCTGATGCTGATCGCGAAAACCCACACGGGCAGCTCGACGCACGGCAGCGGCTACGAGCTCGACGCGATCGCGGCGGTCGTGATCGGCGGCACCCTGCTCTCGGGCGGTCGCGGCACGATCGTCGGCACCGTGCTCGGGGTCCTGATCTTCCAGACGCTCACCAACATCTTCATCCTCAACAACCGCTCCTTCTCGGAGCAGTCGCTCTTCAAGGGCGTCATCATCGTCGCTGCCGTGCTGCTCCAGCAGCGGTTGGCGTCTCGGAACAGCAGCACCTAGCAAGCAGCACCACACCTCTGCACCACACCTCTGCATCAAGGAGAAGCACGATGAAGTCGCAGCGTCCCATCCTGAAGAAGCTGGCGGCCGGTCTCGTCGCCGGCCTCGCAGCGTTCGCCCTCGCGGCGTGCACCGGCAATGAATCCAACGACGACAAGGCCGACCTCGGCGGCGGCACCTCGCAGGCCGACAACGGGTCGAATGACGAAGCGGGCGACAAGGTCGTCATCGGCTTCTCCGCGCCGGCGGCCGACCACGGCTGGATGGGCTCGATCACCCAGTCCGCCCAGGATGTGGCCGACCAGTACGACGACGTGGAGCTGCGCGTCGCCGAAGGCACCAACGACGTGGCCGTCCAGATCAGCCAGGTCGAGACCTTCATCAACGACGGGGTGGACGCGATCGTGCTGCTGCCCTTCGACGGTGCGGCGATGACGCCGATCGCCCTCGAGGCGATGGACGCCGGCATCCCGGTCATCAACGTCGACCGCGAGTTCGACGACCCGAACGCCGCGCGCGTCACCGTGCTCGGTGACAACTACGGCATGGGCGTCTCGGCCGGCAAGTTCGTCTGCGACAACCTCGGCGACAAGACCGACGCCGTCGTGGCCGAGATCGCCGGCATCGACTCGCTGCCCCTGACCCAGGACCGCAGCCGAGGCTTCACGGACGCGCTCGCCGAGTGCGACCAGAACGTCGACAACCGGGTCGCCGCCGACTTCACCGTCGAGGGTGGCGAGGAGGCCGCGTCGAACCTGCTGCAGGCCGCCCCGCAGATCGACTTCCTGTGGAACCACGACGACGACCAGGGTGTCGGCGTGCTCGCCGCGATCGAGAACGCCGGCCGCGACGAGTTCATGATGATCGGTGGCGCCGGGTCGAAGAACGCCATGGAGGCGATCCAGTCCGGTGACAGCGTGCTCAAGGCGACGGTCATCTACCCCTCCACCCAGGCGGCCGACGGGATCAAGCTGGCCCGGCTCCTGGTCCAGGGGAAGTCGATGGGCGACCTCGTCGAGGTCGAGGTGCCGCGCACGGTGCAGCTCTACGCGCCGGTCGTCACGGCGGACAACGTCGACCAGTTCATCGACACCGCGTTCGCGAGCTGATCCAGGTCGGTGGGCCGGGCCGACGCGGCCCGGCCCACCGGACCCGATCCAGACCTCGAACCCCCGTCCCCGAACGGAGCACCCCCCAATGACCAGCACCCGCCCCACCTTGTCGGTGGGCATGGTCGGCTACGCCTTCATGGGCGCGGCCCACTCCCAGGCCTGGCGCACCGCCCCCCACTTCTTCGACCTCGCGCTCGCCCCGGCCATGCAGGTGGTCTGCGGCCGGGACGGCGAGCGGGCGGCCGAGGCGGCCGAGCGTCTCGGCTGGGCGGAGTCGGAGACCGACTGGCGCCATCTCGTCGAGCGCCCGGACGTCGACCTCGTGGACATCTGCACGCCCGGGGACACGCACGCGGAGATCGCGATCGCGGCCCTGGCCGCGGGCAAGCACGTGCTGTGCGAGAAGCCGCTGGCCAACACGGTCGCCGAGGCGGAGGCCATGACCGCCGCGGCGGAGCAGGCGTCCCAGCACGGCGTACGCGCCATGGTCGGCTTCACCTACCGAAGGGTGCCCGCGATCGCGATGGCCCGCCGGCTCGTGGCCGAGGGCAGGATCGGAGAGGTGCGGCACGTGCGCGCCCAGTACCTCCAGGACTGGATAGCCGACCCCGAGGCGCCGCTGTCGTGGCGGCTCGACAAGGCCAAGGCGGGCTCGGGAGCCCTCGGTGACATCGGCGCTCACATCGTCGATCTCACCCAGCACATCACCGGCGAGCAGGTCACCGAGGTGTCCGGCCAGCTCGAGACCTTCGTCAAGGAGCGACCGGTCGCCACAGAGCACTCCGGACTCGCCGGCTCGGCCGGCACCGAGCGCGGCCCGGTCACGGTCGACGACGCCGCGGTCTTCATCGCCAGGTTCACCGGCGGCGGTCTCGGCGTCTTCGAGGCGACCCGGTTCGCGACCGGCCGCAAGAACGCGATCCGCATCGAGATCAACGGGTCGGCAGGCAGCCTGGCCTTCGACTTCGAGGACATGAACGTCCTGGAGTTCTTCGACGCCGCCGAGCCGGACGAGACCGCCGGCTTCCGGCGCGTCATCGTCACCGAACCCGGTCATCCCTACGTCGGTGCCTGGTGGCCGCCGGGCCACGGGCTCGGCTACGAGCACGGCTTCACCCATCAGGTCGTCGACCTGGTGACCGCCATCGCAGAGGGCACCCAGCCGGCACCGTCGTTCGCCGACGGGCTCCAGGTGCAACGGGTGCTGGCCGCCGTCGAGACCAGCTCCGACACCCGTTCCTGGCAGGAGATCCCAGCATGAGCAGTGGCGACTTCACCCCCCGTCCCGAGGACAAGTTCTCCTTCGGCCTCTGGACCGTCGGCTGGCAGGGCGTCGACGTCTTCGGCCCCGCGAGCCGGCCGCTGCTGGACCCGGTCGAGGCGACGTACCAGCTGGCCGAGCTGGGCGCTGCTGCGGTGACCTTCCACGACGACGACCTGCTGCCCGACGAGGACAGCCGCGACGCGACGCTGGACAGGTTCTCCAAGGCCTTGGCCGACACCGGCCTGCACGCCGAGATGGTGACCACGAACCTGTTCAGCCACCCGGTGTTCAAGGAGGGGGCGTTCACCGCCAACAACCGGGAGGTACGCCGCTACGCGCTGGCGAAGGTGCTGCGCAACATCGACCTCGCGGCCAGCCTGGGTGCCGAGACCTTCGTGATGTGGGGTGGCCGCGAGGGCGCCGAGCACGGCGGCGGGAAGAACATCCGCGCCGCGCTGGACCGGATGGTCGAGGGGCTGAACACCGTCTGCGCCTACGTGCGCGACCAGGGCTACACCATGCGGTTCGCGCTCGAGCCCAAGCCCAACGAGCCGCGGGGCGACATCCTGCTGCCCACGATCGGTCATGCGCTCGCCTTCATCGGTGAGCTCGAACACCCCGAGATGGTCGGCCTCAACCCGGAGGTCGGGCACGAGGAGATGGCGGGGCTCAACTTCGCCCACGGCATCGCCCAGGCGCTGTGGCACGACAAGCTCTTCCATGTCGACCTCAACGGCCAGCACGGCCCACGATTCGACCAGGACCTGCGCTTCGGGGCCGGCAACCTCCGCGGCGCCTTCTGGACGGTCGACACGCTGCTGGGCAGCGGGACCGCCAACCGCTATGACGGCTACGTGCACTTCGACTTCAAGCCGCCGCGGGCCGAGGCGATCGACGGCGTGTGGGAGTCGGCCCGCGCCTGCATGCGCAACTACCTGATCCTGCGCGAGAAGGCGCAGGCCTTCCGCGCGGACCCCGCCGTGGCCGAGGCGATGGCCGCCGCCGGCGTACCCGACCTCGACGAGGCGACCGTGGCCGAGGGCGAGTCCCTCGACGACCTGCGCAACGCGTCCTACGACGTCGAGGCTCTTGGCGCCCGCTCGGTCGCCCAGGAGGCGCTCGACCAGCTCGCGATGGAACACCTGCTCGGCGTCCGCTGAGCGTCACCAGGAGGAAACCGATGCCGCGACCGATCACGTTGTTCACCGGCCAGTGGGCCGACCTGCCCTTCGAGGAGGTGGCCAGGCTCGCCTCGGAGTGGGGGTACGACGGCTTGGAGATCGCCTGCTGGGGCGACCACCTCGACCCGTGGCAGGGCGCCGACGACGACGGCTACATCCAGGGGAAGCTCGACCTGCTGGAGAAGTACGGCTTGAAGGTTTTCGCAATCTCCAACCACCTCAAGGGGCAGGCGGTCTGCGACGACCCGATCGACGCCCGGCACCAGGCCATCCTGTCCGCCCAGGTGTGGGGCGACGGTGACCCCGAGGGGGTCCGGGCCCGGGCGGCCGAGGAGATGAAGCTGACCGCCCGCACCGCCCAGCGGCTCGGCGTCCAGACCGTGGTCGGGTTCACCGGCTCGTCGATCTGGAAGTACGTCGCGATGTTCCCGCCGGCGTCAGAGGAGATGGTGGCGGCCGGCTACCGGGACTTCGCCGACCGCTGGAACCCGATCCTCGACGTCTTCGACGAGTGCGGGGTCCGGTTCGCCCACGAGGTGCACCCGTCGGAGATCGCCTACGACTACTGGACGACCGTCGCGACCATGGAGGCGATCGGGCATCGAGAGGCGTTCGGCCTGAACTGGGACCCGAGCCACTTCGTGTGGCAGGACCTGGACCCGGTCGGCTTCCTGTGGGACTTCAAGGACCGGATCTACCACGTCGACTGCAAGGACGCGAAGCGGCAGACCGGCAACGGCCGCAACGGCCGGCTCGGCTCGCACCTGCCGTGGGCCGACCCGCGGCGGGGCTGGGACTTCGTCTCCACCGGCCACGGTGACGTGCCGTGGGAGCAGTGCTTCCGGATGCTGAACACCATCGGCTACGACGGCCCGATCTCGGTGGAGTGGGAGGACGCCGGCATGGACCGCCTCATGGGCGCCCCCGAGGCGCTGGAGCTCGTCCGCCGGCTGGCCTTCGACGCCCCCGAGGCGGCGTTCGACGCGGCGTTCGCCACCAAGGACTGACTGCTCACCCCGGCCGGGCTGGCCCCGCTCACCGACCAGCCAGCCGCTTCAGGTCAGCCAGGATCTGGCCGATCCCGTTGATCACCGGCGTCAGGTGGCCGTCGTCGTCGGTCAGGTGCGCCTCGACCCCCGGGACGTGCGCGGCCAGCCACTCCCCGTGCGCGAACGGCACCATCGCGTCCTGGCGGCCCTGGTAGACGAGCACCGGGACGGCGATCGCGGTCACGTCGAACCCCCACGGCCGGACCGCGGCCTGGCCGTCGTCGAGCACCCCCGCCAGCCGCTGGGCACCCGCGCGGTGGAAGGTCTCGGTCAGCCACTCGGTGAACTCGCGGCTCATCGCCGCCTTGTCCGCCGGCGGCAGCAGGCCGCCCATTGCGTCGGCCAGGTCGTCCGCGTCGGCCATCAGCACCGGCAGGAACTCCTCCTCGAGGAAAGCTTCGTAGGTCTTTCGGCCGGCCAGCGCCGCGGTGTACTCGGCGATGTTCTCCTCGGCCATCCCGGCCCGCCAGTCGAGTCCCTCGCCGTCGTACGGCGCGACCCCGGCCACCGAGGCGGCCGCCAGGCAGCGGCCGGGGAGGAGGGCGGCGCAGCCCAGCGCGCGTGGACCGCCGCCCGACCAGCCGAGGGTCAGGAAGGTGTCGACGCCCAGGGCGCCCAGCACCTCCTCGGAGTCGGCGACGTCGTCGACCATCCGCGGCTCGGTCCGCGGCCGCGGCGTGGAGCCGCCGTACCCCGGGCGCGAGTAGGTGATCAGCCGCAGCCCGGCGTCGCGAACCGCGTCGTCCACGTGCGGGAAGTGCACCGCAGCGGACGGCGACCCGCCATGGAACAGGAGCGGGAACCCGTCCGGGTCGCCACCGGTGAGCACCTCGAGGACTCGTCCGTCCGCCGTGTCGACCTGCTGGATGCCTGTCATGGCGTTACCGTAAGGCCTGACGCCCGGTGGTCAGGCGGCCGGCAGGTTCACCGTGAACGTGCTGCCCTCGCCGAGCCGCGAGCCGACCTCCACGCGTCCCTGGTGGCGCTCGACGATGGTGGCGACCGTGGCCAGCCCCAGGCCGGTGCCGGACTCCCGCAACGCCTCGGGGTTCGAGGTGCGGAAGAACGCCTGGAACAACCCCTGTTGGTCGCGCTCGGAGATGCCGAGGCCGGTGTCGGCGACGGCCAGCTCCACCTCGCCGTCACGGCGGGTGGCCGAGACCGCCACGGTGCCGCCGGGGTTGGTGTACTTGACCGCGTTGCTGACCAGGTTTCCGACCAGCCGGTCGAGCTCGACCGCGTCACCGCTGACCACGAGTGGCGCCGGGTCGACGGCGACCGTGAGCGTGACCCCCTTGGACCGCGCGGTGGACTCGACCAGGGAGACCACCTCGCCCACGACCGAGCGGAGGTCGACCGGGAACCGCACCAGCGGGTGGTGGGGGTTGCTGACCCGGGCGAGGAGCAGCAGGTCGTCGACCACCACCCGCATCCGCTCGGTGCCTCGGCCCATGGCCTCGTGGTAGCGCATCGCCTGCGCGTCGAGACCCGTGTCGCCGAGGAGCTCGAGGTTGCCGGAGATGACCGTGAGCGGGGTACGCAGCTCGTGCGACAGCATCGCGACCACCTGGCTGCGGTAGTCGTCCATCCGCTGCAGCTCGGACACCAGGTTTCGCTCGCGTTCGAGCGCCCGCGCGGTCATGAGCGCGGCACCGAGGTCGTGGCCGATCTGCTGGGCGGAGGCGATCTCGACGGGCGACCAGGCGTGCTGGGTGGTGTCGCGCGCCAGCGCCATGTAGCCGACGCACTCCTCGGCGACTCCGAGCGCGACGCCCAGCACCGAGCATCCCTCACCCGGGACCAGGTGGCGTACGGCGCGCGGCATGTGCTCCAACACGGTGTCGGCGTCCATCACGAGCGGTCGCTGCTGGGCCCAGAGCACCGGGGCGAAATCATCGACGCCACCGACGACGTCGGGGGGAAGCTGGAACTGCGCACCGGTGTGCGTGCGGGCGACGCTGACGCCTGGCCCGTCGGGCTGGAACACGTGGAGCCAGGAGCCACGCGCGCCGAAGCTGGCCATCAGCTGACCGTGCGTGTGCCGCAGCACGTCCTCGAGCGAGCCGAGCGTGGGTCGCGAGGCGGACCGGATCAGCTGCCGGGCCGACTCCGCGTGCGTGACCTGCTCCAGCAGCGCCTGGCGTTCGAACAGGGTGAGCACGGCCCGCTCGGCCTGGGCGGCGTACTTCTCCAGCAGGCCGAGCTCGCGGGCGTCCGGCCGCCGCCCCGAGGTGGCCCGGTCGACGGACAGGATCCCGACGACGTCACCGTCGTCGCTGCTGAGCACCGCGAACAGCTCCTCGTCGGCTCGCCAGGCGTCGGGGTGCTCGGTGGGCACCTGGTCGAAATGGACCCAGTGGCCCTCGAGCTCCTCGACCGGTGTCGCCTCGAGGAAGCGCAGCCGCGGTCCCCAGGGCACCGCCTTGGCGAGCACCGACTCGAGCACCGAGACCGGGTCGGGCTGCTCCATGTACTCCCGGTGTTCCTCCGGCCCGGTGTAGGCCAGCGTCACCAGCTCGTCGCCGAGCACCACGGACAGCGCCGCGATCTCGAACCCGACCAGCTCGGCCACCGACTCGACCATCAGCTGCAGCACGGCGCGAGCCGAGGACTCCGACCAGGTCGACTGGTCGGGCTGCCTCCAAGACCCTCCGCCCACCGGCCAAAATTATCGGCAACGCGGCTCCCGGCGACGCGTTTCGCGCGAGATCGACGCTGGGGAAGAGGTCCTGCTGGCAGCGATCCACAGGCGAGCCGTGGCGCCCCGGTCGTGTCGGCCGGTCGCCGTAGGGTTGCCCGGTGACCGCCCCCGTCGCCCCCGAGCGCAGCACCATCGTGGACGCGCTGGCCCGCGCGGTGGAGGCGCTCGGCGGCGAGGAGCGCGCGGGGCAGATCGAGATGGCCGAGGCGGTCGCAGACGCGATGGCCGGCGGCACCCACCTGCTCGTCCAGGCCGGCACCGGCACCGGCAAGTCGCTGGCCTACCTCGTCCCCGCGCTGCTCCACGACCGGCGGGTGGTGGTCGCCACCGCCACGCTCGCCCTCCAGCACCAGCTGGTCGAGCGCGACATCCCGCGGCTGGTCGAGGCGGTCGGCGAGCTGCCCGGCGTCGACGCGTCGTACGCCGTGCTCAAGGGCCGCTCCAACTACGCCTGCCTGCACCGCATCCGGGCCGGCGTGCCCGACGACCAGGGCGCGCTCGTCGAGGTTCCGACCGGCTCCATGGCCTCCAAGGTGCTCGAGCTGCGCGCCTGGGCCGAGGAGCAGGCCCAGGAATCGGGAGAGGGAAGGGGCAGCGGGGAGCGAGACAAGGCACCGCGGCACACCGACCGCGAGTGGCGCCAGGTCTCGGTCAACCACCGCGAGTGCCTCGGCGCGGCCAAGTGCCCGTTCGGCCAGGAGTGCTTCGCCGAGCTGGCCCGCGAGAAGGCGCACCGCTCGCACCTGGTCGTGACCAACCACTCGCTGCTCGCCATCGACGCGATCGAGGGCGTGCCGATGATCCCGGACTACGACGTCGTGGTCGTCGACGAGGCGCACGAGCTGGTCACCCGGGTCACCCAGGCCGCCACCGACGAGCTGTTCGCGGCCGACGTCGACCGGGCCGCCAAGCGCTCCCAGCGGCACGTCGAGGGCACCGAGGCCGACGACCTCGCCGACGCCGGTGACGCGCTGCGGGTCGCGATCAACGACCTCGAGCCCGGCCGGATCGACACCCTGCCCGACGCGCTCGGCGACGCCCTGGTCGCGGTCCGCGACCGCGCCCGGGCCTGCCTCTCGGCGTACCCCAAGGGTGACGGCCCCCCCAACAAGCAGAGCGCCGACAGCGACGCCGGGCTCACCCAGGCCAAGGGCGCGGTGCAGGAGCTGTTCGCGACCGCCGACCGGATGGCCTCCCACCGCGAAGCCGACGTGCTCTGGGTGACCGAGGCGGCCAGCGTCGGACAGAGCAGCAGACCTCCGCACCTGTGCGTGGCCCCGCTCCAGGTGTCGGGGCCGATGCGCGACAAGCTGCTGACCGACAAGCTCGCGGTGTTCACGAGCGCGACGCTGCGGCTCGGCGGTGACTTCAGCGCGATCGCCTCCAGCTTCGGGCTCAAGGCGGCCGAGGACGTGGAGTACGGCGACCTCGAGCGTGACGAGGGCGTCCTGCCGTGGCGCGGCCTCGACGTCGGCAGCCCGTTCGACTACGGCCAGCAGGCGATCCTCTACGTCGCCCGCCACCTGCCGCCGCCCGGCCGCGACGGGCTCGGCGCCGCCCAGCTCGACGAGATCGTCGAGCTGGTCGACGCGTGCGAGGGCCGGGCGCTCGGGTTGTTCTCCAGCCGCCGGGCCGCCGAGACGGCGGCCGAGGTGGTGCGCGAGCGGCTGCCGCACCTGACCACGCTGGCCCAGGGCGACGCCCAGCTGCCCGAGCTGGCGCGCCAGTTCCTCGACGACCCGCACACCGCGCTGTTCGGCACCCTCTCCCTCTGGCAGGGGCTCGACGTGCCCGGGGACACCTGCCAGCTGGTGCTCATCGACCGGATCCCGTTCCCGCGCCCCGACGACCCGCTGATGAGCGCCCGCCAGCGCGCCACCGACCGCGCCGGCGGCAACGGCTTCATGCAGGTGGCCGCCACCCACGCGGCGCTGCTGCTGGCCCAGGGCAGCGGCCGGCTGATCCGCACGATCACCGACCGCGGCGTGGTCGCGGTGCTCGACCCGCGGCTGGCCACCGCTCGCTACGGCTCCTTCCTCAAGGCCAGCCTGCCGCCGATGTGGACCACCACCGACCCCGCAGTGGCCCGCAAGGCCCTGGCCCGGCTGGCCGCGGCTGCGGAGTCCGACGCCCGATAGGCCTGCCGCCCGTGGTTGTCACCGGATGAGACCCTGTTCGGCATGCCCTTCCGTCTCGTGGCGACCACCTTGGTGACCCTGACGCTGCTGGCCTCGGCCTGCGCGTCCGGGGACCCGGCCCCGCCGGGGCAGGCGTTGCCCGCCGCGGACGCTCCGAGCGCCGTACCCGCCGCGGCCGGTGGAAACACCATCGACGGCACGCCGACGTCGGCCCGGGTGAAGACCCGCACGAGTGGGTGCAACACCAACGGCACCTACGAGGTCTGCTTCTCCTCGCCCGCCGCCAAGGGCGGCAGCGACCCGGCCGTCGTACGCCGCTTCATCGAGATCTTCAACGCCGCCGGCGATGGCGACGCGCTCCGGATCGCGATGTTCCGCTGGGACATCCCGGCCACCACCGCGGCGCTGGTCGGTGCCCAGAAACGCGGCGCCCACGTCGAGATCGTGGCCGACGCCGACATGACCACCAAGCCGGCCGGCCGGTCGGTGATGTCCCAGATCGAGGCCGGCGACCCCGCGCCCGGCAACGTCGTGGTCTGCCAGGGCGCCTGCCTGCCGTGGCGCGGTCGGGGCCCGGCGCCGCCGTCCCAGGACGTCAACCACCACAAGCTGCTGCTGGCCGACATCGACGGCCAGAAGTCGGTGATCACGTCCTCGAGCAACTTCGAGGGGCGCCAGTACTCCCAGGTCAACAGCCTGACCCGGGTCTTCGACGACGCCTTCTACGCCTTCGGACTCGACTACTGGCAGCGGCTCCGCGCCCAGAGCTGGACGGTCGGAGGCCAGACCTGGACCGACAAGCAGAAGGCGTACAACGGTCCGCCCCCGGCGATGGTCTACCCGCGCAAGGGCGACCTGATCGTGAACACGCTCAAGCAGGTGCACTGCGCCAAGGGGATGAAGACCGTCGACATCCTGGTCGCGGTCATCCAGCGCTACGACGTCCGCGCCCAGATCGGCCGCCTCTGGAACGAGGGCTGCAAGATGCGGATCATCACCACCCGCGACCTCATCGAGAACTGGCTCCAGGCGCCGTTCCGACTCCCCAACGGCCGGGCTGTGGACATCAACAACAACGTCGTCCGCACGATCATCGCCCACGACAAGGTCTACGCCATCCACGCCAAGGTCGGTGGCAAGGAGCGCTACCTGGTGCTCACCGGCACCAGCAACACCACCTGCGGCGGCCTGCTCTACAACGACGAGCTGATGCTCCGCCTCGACGGCAAGTGGGCGTTCAGGACCTTCGTCGCCCATGTCACCGACGCGTTCCGCCACTCCCACCAGAGCCGCGAGTCGGTCGTCCCCGTCCAGGCGCGCTGTCGCTAGCCGCATTCGGCGGGTTCGCGCTGGCGCGGGGTCGGCTGGGGGCTGGCGCGGGGTCGGCTGGGGGCTGGCGCGGGGTCGGCTGGGCCTGCGCTCGTGGCTCTCCGGCCCCGACCCTGCGGGCCGGGGCCGCCGGCGGCGACAGGCAGCGGCGCGTCGCGGGCAATGGCTCGCGCCCCCATTGCGTAGCGCTACCCGCGCCGCGGCCAAGCTGCTTTAGCGCCGCAGACGGCCCCGTCCCGCAGGGCCGGGTCCGGACGGCCTTCGTTCCGTCTTCACGGGAGGGGAAGGGGCGTCGGGCTCGTCAGCCCTGCAGGCTGACTCGCCCGACGCCTTCACACGCCAGCGTTACGACGCCTTGCCCTGGACCAGGACCTTCTCGTTGTCGTTGACGGCCATGCCGGAGCACGAGATGGAGTTCCGCGGGTGCTGGAAGCACTGCTTGAACTTGATGCTCGTGTTGACCAGCGTGACTTCGACTGCGGCCACGTTGGCGTCGAAGGCGACCTTCTTGGAGCCCTTGCCGCGACCGTTGATCCGCACGGTCTTGACGTCTAGGGCACCGCCGGTGCCGTAGACGACGAGGATCGCCCGCGAGCCGGCCGCCTTGGGCGCCATCTTGAAGCGCAGCTTCAGCTTCGACGTCCCGCCGCCTGGCACGAACTGGTACGTCGAGCTGGTGAGGTGGTCGAGCCTGGTCCTGAAGGTCTTCTTCTTGCCCTTCTTGAGTCCGGTCTGTCCGGCGAGCGGCTTGATGGGGTAGTTCTCCGGGGCGCCCTCGGTGAAGACCGTGTGCGTGAGCCTGGTCGCGGCCGAGTAAGCGGTGAACGCCTCGGCGAACGACGACCGGTTCTTCTTCAGGGCCTTGTTGATCGCCAGCGAGGAGTACAGGTCCTTGCGGGCGCCCTTGGAGCTGTCGGCGTACTTCCACATCCTCAGCAGCAGCCCGGGCATCGCCCCGGTCTTGGCGGGGTAGAGCTCGGTCAGGAAGCGGAAGAAGTTCCAGACGCCGTAGTGGAAGACCCCGCCGTCCTCGAACTTGTCGATCGGGCGGCCGGGCTGCGTGATCGGGCTGCGCCTGAGGTACTGGACGTTGTCGTTGACGTCGTCGAACAGCTCGTCCTCGGCCCAGGCCGCGGTGGCCTCCATGAACCAGCCGTCGTCGGAGGCGTCGTAGGCGAACTGGGTGGCGTGGTAGTACTCGTGCGCGGCCGTCACCTGCAGGTTCTCGAGCGGGGTGTGCGCCGGGAAGCCGGCGTAGTCGTTGTCGAGCACGCAGAACGCCGGCACGTCGAAGCGCGGCGGCCGAGGCTTCTTGTCGGGAATGCAGTAGCCGTAGAGGCCGGGCTCGAGGGGTTCGAGGTAGATGTCCACCCGGCTGTCACCGCCCTTGCCCTTGTCGGACTTCGGACGCCGGTAGCCGGAGCTGGCGTAGGTGTTGGCGACGTACTGGAGTGTCGCGAGCACGGTGTTCTGGTCGAACGCGGCGATCGGGTTGAGCTCGGCCGGGTCGTAGTGGACCAGAATGTGATCATCGCCCACCGCCGCCGGCTTGTTGGGGCGGCGGGAGAGCCGCTCCGCGATCGCGCGGTCCGCGGGCGAGAGGGCGTCCTTGAGCAACCAGAGGTTGCGCAGCGCCATGGTCGCGTCCGGACGCTCGCCCCCGCGGGTGGCCGGGGACAGGGCCTTCTGGGCCCGCGCCAGCGCATGGCTGGCCCGCCACGTGCGGTCGTGCCGCTCGGTCCCCTTCGCATGCGTCGCGGCGACTCGCCCGGAGTCGGCCAGGGCCGGCGTGCTCAGCGTCGTGGCCACCAGCGCGAACAGGCCGGCGGCGACGGCGACGAGCAACGGCGCAGCAGTGCGCCGCGCCCTAGGGGAGGTGGGCATGGGTTCTCCGGTCTCTCAGGGGAATCGACGAGGTCTCTGGACCCTACCGTGAGAGACGGACGCCCAGACCGGATGGTTGGGTGGGCTGCCGGACGGTTCGGTCAGAGCTTGCGAAGCACGGCGGTGACCTTGCCGAGGATCGTGGCGTGAGTGCCGTCGATCGGCTCGTAAGCGGCGTTGTGCGGGAGCAGCCAGACCCGCCCGTCCTTGCGCTGGAAGGTCTTGACCGTGGCCTCGCCGTCGATGAGGGCGGCCACGATCTCGCCGTTCTCGGCGGTCTGGGCCTGCTTGATCACGACGTAGTCGCCGTCGCAGATGGCCGCGTCGATCATCGACTCGCCCTTGACCTCCAGCATGAACAGCTCCCCGCCGCCGACCAGCTCCTGCGGGAGCGGGAAGACGGTCTCGAGGTTCTCCTCGGCGAGGATCGGGCCACCCGCGGCGATCCGCCCGAGCATGCGGACGTACGTCGCCGGGGGCATGGCGTCGCCGATCCCCGTCTCGTCGAGCGGTGACTCGTCGGCCGAGGAGACGGCCCGGCGGGCGGCCATCACCTCGGGCAGGAACACCTCGAGCGCGCGCGGCCGGTTGGGGTCGCGGCGGACGTAGCCCTTCTCCTCGAGGACCTTGAGCTGGTGGGCGACGCTGGAGGAGCTGGTCAGCCCGACCGCCTCGCCGATCTCGCGCATGCTCGGCGGATAGCCGCGCTGCTCCATGAAGTCGCGCAGGTGCTCGAGGATGCGCTGCTGCCGGGCGGTCAGCCCGGTCGCGTCCGCCGGGCCGTCGGGGAGCTCGGAGACCGTGCCGCCGCTCTTGCCGCTGTGTCCAGGTCCAGCCATCTGTCCCGCCATGGAGCGACGGTAACCGCGACTGGGCTCCGAATTCAAACATCTGTTCGAACCGCGTGTCGCGACACGCCCTTCGAACACCTGTTTGAACTGTTCGAACACCTGCTCTACTCTCGTACACATGTTCGATCGAACGTCTGATCGAAGCCGAGTGACCAGCGCACTGTCGGTGGCCACCTCTACAACTGCAGCAGGCCTTGATCCGGAAGGCACAGACCCCACTTCCCCAGGAGTCCCGATGAGCACGATGACCCTCGATTCCATGTTCGGCCCCAACTCGCGGGTGACCAGCGCGCGCGTCGCGCGGCCGCGCCCGACGGTGCGGCTGACCCGCCGCGGCCGGCTGGTGGTCCTCGCCGCGGCCCTCCTGGTGGCCTTCGCGATCGGTGTCTTCGTGACCGCGGCCGGTTCGGTGGCCACCCAGCGGCCCGGCGCCCCCGAGCCGACCAGGATCGTCCAGGTCGGCAGTGGTGACACGCTCTGGGGGATCGCCTCCGAGCTCGCCGACGACGGCGACGTGCGCGAGATGATGACGCGGATCGAGCGGCTCAACGCGCTCGACAGCTCGGTGCTCCAGGCCGGCCAGCGACTCGTCGTGCCCGCCGAGTAGGCACCCACACACTTCGTCAGCCGCCTCGACCCCGGCTGACGGGCCGGGGAAGACAGGGGCGGGGCAGGTTCTTCACCAGGACCGCTCCGCCCCTGCGGTCATTCCGGGACGATGTGCCCATGGCTGGCTACTCCGGCACTCCGCTGGTGCGCAAGATCGGCATCAAGGACGACCACGTCGTGCTCCTCGACCGCGCCCCGGCGGACTTCGACCTGGGCGACACCGGTGGCGCGCAGGTGGTCCGGCGGCTGCCGCGGTCGATGGACGTGACGCTGACCTTCCACACGGCGTACGACGGTCTGGCGCGCCGGCTGCCCACGCTGTTCGAGCGCACCACGACCGCGGGCATGGTGTGGGTCTGCTGGCCCAAGAAGTCGGCCCAGAAGGCCCTGGGCATCACCAGCGACCTCGACGAGAACGTCGTCCGCGACCTCGGCCTCGAGCTGGGCTTCGTCGACGTGAAGGTGGCCGCGATCGACGACACCTGGTCGGGGCTGAAGTTCGTACGCCGGCTCGCCGACCGCTGAGGCCGCTAGTGCCGGTGCGGCCGCTTCTCCTCGAGGACCCCGAGCCGGCGCAGCAGCACGGTGACCAGCAGCAGGCAGAGGAACAGGCACGCCACCGCCCCCACCGACGCGGCGGCGAGGAGGCCCCACTTGGCCGAGTCGCCGCCACGCGCCGAGCGGCCGAAGTCGATGGCCGTCCAGACCAGGAAGCCCCACCCGGCCAGCGACAGCAGCGCGCCGAGGCCGAGCAGCAGGAGCTGCGGCGGCCAGGCCCGCTGGGGCTTGGCACCACGGCGCGCGCCACCGCGCGAGCTGCTGTCGGTGCGGGCCACCGCGTCATTGTGACTTGCCTTGACCTGCCTCCCCGGGAGGGCGCGCTGCCCTAGTCTGAGGCCGTGCCCGAAGCGTCACCGGCGGCCCAGCCGTCCGAGCCGCAGGCACCCCTGGGACACCTGTCGCGGCTTGGGTTCGCCCTGGTGGGCGCCTCCGGGATCGACGAGATCGCCACCAGCCTCTTCACCGACCTGGCCGCGCTGCCCGGCATCCGCCGGATCGGGTTCGCGCTCGCCGAGGGCGGCGGTCGCCGGCTCCGTTTCACTGCCAGTGACCGGTCCAGCGAGGGCAGCGTCGACTGGTGCCACATCGACGCCTACGACGACGTGCCCCTGACCCTGGTCGTGCGCACCGGCGAGCCGGTGCTCGGCACCCGGGACTCGCTCGACCCCCGCTTCGAGGGGTTCGTGGCCGGCCAGCCCGCCGAGGTGCGCGCCCTGGCCGCGGTGCCGCTGCCCGGCATCGGCTCGCCGATCGGCGGCCTGATCGTCTTCCTCGAGGAGGAGTGGGCCTTCGACGAGACCCAGCGCCGGCTCCTCGAGGCCACCGCGCGCCGAGCCGCCGAGGCGGTACGCCGGGTCCGGGTCGGCGGCAGCGGCTACGCCGACGACGAGCCCGTCGCCGACGACGACACCACCCTGTCGGCTCGGATGGTGCTCGAGGACGACCCGCGCTCGGCCGGTGCCGCGCGCCGGTTCCTGCGCGAGTTCCTCGAGCGGGTCGAGGTCTCCGACGAGCTGGCCGCCACCGCCGAGCTCTGCCTCTCCGAGCTGGTCACCAACGCGATCGTCCACGCCGGCAGCCGGACCGAGCTCCGCGCCACCCTCGACACCACGCTCACCGTCTCGGTCCGTGACCGCGGCGGACCGGCCCCGGACGCGGCACCGGACGACGACCCCGACCCGCTGCGCGTCCACGGCCGCGGCCTGCTGCTGGTCGAGGCGCTGGCCGACCGCTGGGGCTCCGAGCGCGACGCCGTCGGCACCACGGTGTGGTTCTCGCTCGAGGTCGAGGGTGACCACCCGGGCGCCTCGGAGACCGGCTAGAGACTGACCACCACGCCGGCGATCGCCGCGTTGGCCAGGTTGGCCAGGCTGCCCGCCAGCAGGGCGCGCAGCCCGAGCTCGGCCACCCACGACCGGCGTTCCGGCGCCAGCGACCCGATGGTGCCGATCATGATCGCGATCGACCCGAAGTTGGCGAAGCCGGCCAGCGCGAAGGTCACCACGGCCACGGTGACGCCGGACATCGAGTCGACCTGGGGCCCGAAGTCGGCGTACGCCACGAACTCGTTGAGGACGGTCTTCTGCCCGATCCACGAACCGGCGTCGACCGCCTCGGACCAGGGGACGCCGAGCAGCCAGGCCAGCGGGGCCAGCGCCCAGCCGAGCAGCTTCTCGAAGGTGAGGTCGTCGGCGCCGAACCAGCCGCCGATGCCGCCGAGGATGCCGTTGGCGAGCGCGATGAACGCGATGAAGGCGATCAGCAGCGCGCCCACGGTGATCGCGATCTTCCCGCCGGCCATCGCGCCCCGGCCCAGCGCGTCGATGGCGTTGCGCGACTCCTCGTCGCGGATCTCGCGAACGTCTATCTCGTCGGCGTCCCGGTCGGCCACGCCCTCGGCGTCGTCGTCGGGGTCCGCCGGCGTGCTGTCCGGCCACATCACCTTGGCCATCAGCAGCGAGGCGGGCGCGTTCATCACGGTGGCCGCGAGCAGGTACTCCAGCGGCGCCCCGAGCAGCGAGTAGCCGACCAGCGTCGAGCCGGCCGCGGCCGTGAACCCGCCGACCATGATCGTGAACATCTGGCCCTTGCGCAGCGACCGCAGCCACGGCGCGATCATCAGCGGCGCCTCGCTCTGCCCGAGGAAGATCACCACGGCCGCGAACGTCGACTCGATCCGGCTCACCCGCAGCAGCCAGGCGATCGCCCCGCCCACGACGTAGGTGAACCACTGGATCACCCGCAGGTAGAACAGCAGCCCGATCAGCGCGCCGAGGAACACGATCACCGGCAGCACCTGCAGCGCGAAGATCGTGTCGTCCTTGTCGCCGACCGTCATCAGCGGCCCGAAGACGAACTCGGTCCCGTCCTGGGTGTAGCTGATCAGCGACTCGACCCGGTCCGACACCCAACCCATCGCGTC
Source organism: uncultured Actinomycetota bacterium (assembly GCA_963749865.1). GTDB lineage: Bacteria > Actinomycetota > Actinomycetes > Propionibacteriales > Nocardioidaceae > Nocardioides. Next base: position 40,522 of record CAVVOE010000013.1, on the reverse strand, counting down.
CTGGCCCGGCCCCCACCGCAGCACCAGCACCGCGAACCCGATCTGCAGAGCCAGCGCGGCCCCGACCGTGCGCCACGCGATCCCGCGGCGGTGCTTGGAGAACGCCACCGCCACGAGCACCACGAAGGCCAGCCCGAGCAGTCCGCGCAGATCGCCCACGAACGGCCAGTACCCCAGTGGCCGGACCAGCCTCGAACCGACCGTGCCCAGCGAGCGAGAAGCGGATCCGCATCGGATTCGTAGGGCGGTCGGCAAGTCTCTCCGGGCCACAGACGCCAGAGAGGAGAGCCGATGACGACCACGGTCGCCCTCGACGGCTCGTCACCGCGCACCGAGGCGTCGGCCGTGCTGGCTGCCGTGCGAGCCCATGCCGAGGCGAGCCCCGCCAGCGCGGCGTTGGTCGGCGACGCGGGCGTCATCGGGTACGGCGAGCTGTGGGTGCGGGTGCAGGAGCACGCATCAGCACTGGGGGACCGGCCAGGACTGGTGCCCGTCCCGGCCGTCCACGATCCCGCCACGGTGGTCGCCCTGCTCGGCTGCTGGGCCGCCGGCGGCACCTACTGCCCGGTCGACCCGCGCTACCCGGCCGACCATGCCGAGGCGATGATGGCCACGCTGACCGGGCCGGCGCTCGCCGACGTCGACGTCCCGGCGTACGTGCTCTTCACGTCAGGCTCCACCGGCCGGCCCAAGCCGGTGGCCGTGCCGCACCGGGCGCTCGCCGCCGTCGTCCCAGCCCTGGTCGACCTGTTCGGGATCGGATCCGGCGACCGCGTCCTGCAGTTCGCCTCCCTCAGCTGGGACACGTCGTTCGAGGAGCTGCTGCCGACGCTGACCGCGGGGGCAGCCGTGGTCTTCGACAGCGACGCCCACTCCGGTCTCCTGCCCCGCTTCCTCCGTGCGGTCGAACGCCGAGGGGTCACCGTCCTCGACCTGCCGACGGCGGTGTGGCACGAGCTCGTGCTGCACCTGGTCGAGGCCGGTGAGCCGATGCCCGAGTCCGTCCGGCTGGTCATCATCGGCGGCGAGGCCGTCGACCCGACCCGGCTGGCGGCGTGGCGCACCCTGCCGGGTGCGGAACGGATCCGGCTGCTCAACACCTACGGGTCGACCGAGACCGCGCTGATCACCCACGCCGTGGACCTGCACGGGCCGCGCGCGGTCGTGACCGACGGCGCCCCGATCGGTCGTCCGCTCGGCCATGTCCGCCAGCGCGTCGGCGAGGACGGCGAGCTGCTCGTGGCCGGACCCAACCTGGCCGACGGCTATCCCGGCCACCCCGACGCCACCCGGGCCCGGTTCGTCCGGGCGGGGGGTGTGCGGTGGTTCCGCACCGGCGACGTGGTCCGGGCCGAGCGCGACGGGCTGCTGCACCACGCCGGCCGGCTCGACGACCAGGTCAAGGTGCGCGGCGTCCGGGTCGACCCGGGCGAGGCGGAGGCGCACCTGCGGCGCCACCCGCTGGTCGCCGCCGCGGCCGTCACCGGAGTGACGGTCTCCGGCCGCACGGTCCTGGCGGCGTACGTCGTCCCCGCCCGTCCGCGCACCGGCGAGGGGGCCGACCTGGTCGCCGACGTCCGGGCCTTCCTGAGGGCTCGGGCCCCCGGCCACCTGTGGCCGTCCCGGATCACCGTCGTCCCCGAGCTCGCCCTCACCCGCAGCGGCAAGGTCGACCGCCGGGCCACCCACGACCGCTACCAACCCCCCAACCCCACCAGCCGGGAGGCCAGCTGATGAGCTCCACCACGACCGAGGCCGGGGCACCGCCGATCCGCGACATCTTTCGCCGGGTGCTGGAGCTCGACGACGTCACCGACGACACCAGCTTCTTCGACGCAGGTGGTGACTCGTTGCTCGCCACCCGCGTGCTGAGCGCGATCGCCCGTGAGCTCGGGGTCGAGCTCACCTTCGACGACTTCGTGATCGCCCCCACCCCGGCCGGGCTCGCGACCCAGGTCGACGGCCGACGGTCGTGAGCGATCCCGTGCGCGTCGTCGTGGTCGGCGCCGGCCTGGCCGGGCTGACGGCGGCCGACCAGCTGACGGCGAGCGGCGCGGAGGTGGTCGTCCTGGAGGCGCGCGGACGCGTCGGCGGACGGACCCACGGCATCGAGGTGGCCCCGGGCGAGTGGGTCGACGCCGGCGCGGCCTACCTCGGCGAGCGGCACACCGAGCTGGGCGACCTGCTGGCCCGGCTCGGCCTGAAGACGGCGCCGACCGGCATGGAGGGTGACAGCCGGTTCATGTTCGGCTCCGGCGGCAGCACCCGGCACGGACGCTTCCCGCCGCTCAGCGCCGTCGCGCTCGGAGACATGTTCGAGCTCCTCGACCAGCTGGTCCGGGAGGTCGACCCTCGCGCCCCGTGGCTCACCCCCGGAGCCGACGGGCTCGACCAGCTCACCGCCGCGAGCTGGGCGGAGGAGCACCTGCTCCGCGAGGACGCCCGGCTGTTCTTCCCGCTGTTCCTGGGCGAGATGATGGCCGCCGACCCGGCGGACGTGTCGATGCTGCACGTGGCCTTCTACCTGCGGTCCGGTGGCGGCATCAGCTACCTCAACGACTTCGAGGGCGGCGCCCAGGACAGCCGGGTGGATGGGGGCGCGCACCAGGTCTGCGAGCTGCTGGCCGAGCGGCTGCCCGCCGGCGCCGTACGGCTGGGCGAGCCCGTGGTCGCCGTCCACGACGCCGCCGACGCCGTCACCGTCCACACCGAGCGGGCGTCGTACGACGCCGACGCGGTGGTCGTCGCCGTGCCCCCGCGGCTCGCCCAGGAGCTCGACCTGGCGCCGGCGGTCCCACGCCCGCGCGCCACCTCGCGCACCGGACGCGGTTGCGCGGTGAAGGTCCACCTGGTCTACCCCGAGCCGGCCTGGCGCCGCGACGGGCTGTCGGGTTGGTCGGTCAACGCCGAGGGGCCGCTGCTGTCCACGGTGGACGACTCCCCGCACCACGGGAGCGTCGGCGTGCTGACCGGGTTCGTCACCGGCACCGCCGCGCATGCCTACGCCACGCTCACCGACGGCGAGCAGGTCGAGGCCGCCACCGTCCAGGCCGCGCAGATCTTCCCCGACCTGCCACCGCCGATCGCCGTCCACGTCACCGACTGGCTCGGCGAGGAGTGGTCCCGCGGCTGCTACGCCGCCCTGTTCGGGCCGGGCGACTGGACCCGGCTCGGACCGCACCTCACCCACCCGCACGGCCGCATCCACTGGGCCGGCACCGAGACGAGCACCGAGTTCTTCGGGCTCATGGAGGGTGCCGTCCGGTCCGGGCGCCGCGCCGCCAGCGACATCCTCAGCGCCACCCAGCCAGAAGCAGGAGCACGCCGATGACCGACCTGTTGACCGAACCCGTCTCGACCACCACCTCGATCGCTCCGCTCGAGGTGCGCGAGCGGTTCATGACCGACCCCGAGCTGGGGGCGGGCAACTTCCTCGACAAGGCGTACGCCGCCAACCCGAACCGGTCGGTGCCCTTCGCGTTCAGCCACCACGTCGACCACCGCGGACAGGTGGTCCTCAAGGGGCACAGCCTCGAGGACCTGGTGCGGCTGCGTGACCGCTACGCGCGGTGGTACTGGGCCAACGGCGTGCGTCCCGGCGAGCCCGTCGGCGTGGTCACCGCCGAGGGGTTGCCCCCGCTCGTGCACTTCCTGGCCCTGTCGGCCCTGGGCGCGATCCCCGCGCTGGTCAACGACGCGATGGCACCGGACATCATGGTCCGCTACCTCGACAAGGTCGGGGTGGTCGGCGTGGTGGCGGACGACCCGACCCGCCTCTCCCTCGCCTACCGCGCGGGCGAGGCGCAGCGGCCGCGGTTCGTCGCTCTGGCCTCCGAGGTCGACGCCGGCCACCCCGACGTCGAGCTGCCCGAGGTCTACCCCTACCGGCACGAAGCAGACGACATCGTGGCGCTGATCCACTCCTCGGGCACGACGGGGATCCCGAAGTCGACGATGCTCGGGCACCGGCAGTTCTGGGAGCTCAAGCAGCCCCGGATGACGCGCTTCCCGGCCCAGCCGGACGACCGGCTGATGTGCCTGATGCCGCACACCCACGCCGGCGGTCTCAGCTACTTCCTCACCGCGACCCTGCTCGGGCTGCCGGTCGTGGTGATGGCCGACTGGCGCCGCGAGGTCGTCGAGCCGGTCATGGAGGCGTTCCGGCCCACGATGATGGCGTCCTTCCCGCGGACCTTCGTGCAGCTCGCGACCGGCGACCTGCCCGTCGCCGGGGCGGCCAGGATGCACTCGTGGTTCAACACCGGTGACTCGGCCCACTACGGCCACATCCGGCGGCTCGTCTCGCTGGGCGAGCGGCCGGCCGGGCTGATCAAGCCCTGGCTGCTCCCTCGTGAGGCGGCCGAGGAGGGCGCCCAGCCCGGCTCGCAGTTCATCGACGGGCTCGGCTCGACCGAGATGGGCATGGCCAACTTCGGCCAGGTCACCACTCCCGAGACCGAGCGCAACGACCGCTGTGTCGGCAAGCCGCTCGAGGGCGTGACGGCCGCGGTCGTCGACGAGCGCGGCGAGGAGGTGCCGGACGGCACCGTCGGCCTGCTCGGCGTGAAGACCGCGTCGCGGACCCCCGGCTACTGGCAAGACCCGCGTCTGACGGCGTCGTTCGAGCTCAATGGCTGGTGGCTGACCGGCGACGTCGCGCGCCGCGACGCCGACGGCCGCTTCTACCACCTCGACCGGACCGTCGACGTCATCGACACCTCGACCGGACCCGTCTACAGCCTGCCCATCGAGGAGGTGCTGCTCGCCGACTGCGCCGACCTCGTGCTGGACTGCTCGGTGATCGGCGTCCCCACCGAGGACGGCGCCAGGCCGATCGCCGTCGTGCAGCTGCAGGCCGAGGCCCGGGACGCCACGGCGGACCTCGTGCTCGACCGGGCCAACAAGGAGCTGGCGGACGCCGGCCGCGAGCAGCTCGCCGCGGTCGTGGTCGCGCGTGCGCCCGAGGACTTCCCGCTCGGTCCCACCGGCAAGGTGCTCAAGCGCGAGCTGCGCACCCGGCACGCAGGTCTGCTGCGGTGACCAGTCTGGAGCGGATGGTCTGGGTGTTCCCCGACCGCGAGTCCACGCGCGCCCAGGCGATGTGGCACCCGTTCTTCTGGGACCTCTACGCCGAGGTGGCCGCCGAGCTGGGCCTGGAGTGGTCGCGGTGCGCCCCCGACGCGATCACCGTCGACGGGCTCGATGCCGGCAAGCCGCGGGTCTTCGTCGACGAGCAGGAGGTGACCCCCGACGACACCCTCTTCATCACCGCGCTCTACTCGCTGCCCTACCAGGCGACGGACATCTGGAACCAGCTGTCGGCGTACGCCGTGCTGGAGCAGCTGGGCTTCTACCTGCCGTTCCCGCCCTCGCTGTCGCCGATCGCCAACGACAAGGGCGCGACGATGCTCTTCTTCGCGGACTCGCCCGTGCCTCCCATCCCGACCATCCGCATCGGGACCGGACCCGACATCGGCAAGCACCTCTACGAGGTCGCGATCAGCGGCCTCACCTACCCGGCGATCCTCAAGCCGGCCGGCTGGTGCGGGGGCGGCGGCGTCAACATCGCGCACAGCTCCGAGGACGTCCGCGGCCTGGTCAGCCTGGCCCAGGGCGGCGACACCACCATGGTCGCGCAGCCCTACCTCGGCGACGGCACCATCGACTACCGGGTCTACGTCGTCGACGGTGAGCCCTACGCCACGATGCGGCGAACCCCCGAGCCCGGGTCGCCGGTCTCCAACGCGAGCCGCGGCGGCGACATGGCCTTCCCGCCGACCCCGCCCGAGCTGGTCGAGGCCACGGCGTACTTCGCCGAGAAGCTGCCCGACGTCCCGTTCTTCTGCGTCGACTTCCTCCACGACGGCGAGCGCTACTGGTTCTCCGAGCTGGAGCCCGACGGCGTCATCGCGCCCGAGTGGTCCGATCCCGACCGCACTCTCCAGCGCGACATCACGCGCGCCCGCTGGACCGCGTACCGCAACGCCCACGCCCGATTCCTGGAGGCACGCCAATGAGCACCACAGACTTCACCCTTTCCGACGACGCCGCTCGTCCCGCCCTGCACGTGGCCCAGGGGAACCTCAAGCGGCTCGCGTCCGTGCCGGCGTTCGCCGGCCGGTACGACGGCCACGACACCGTCGCCAGCCTGGCCGGCGTCGCCGCGCTGCCGGTCATGGACAAGGACGATCTCAACGTCGCGCTGTCCGCGCTGGAGCCCAAGAGCGAGACCGGCGCCACCTGGCTGTTCCAGAGCGGGGGCAGCACGGGCGCGCCGAAGGTCGGCTACGCCCCCACCGGCTTCTACATGACCGGCGTCCACGCCCAGTGGCAGCCGCTGGACCGCGACGACGTCTTCGTCAACGCCTGGGGGGCCGGCCGGATGTGGGGTGCACACTTCCTGGCCGCGGCCTTCGCCGACCTCTCGGGTTGCCGGGTGATCAGCGTCGGCTCGGTCACCCAGGAGGAGTACGCCGACTGGCTGGGCTTCTTCGCCGACCGCGAGGTCACCGCCATCGGCGGCACCCCGAGCGTGCTGCGGCTGTGGTTCGCGCGGGCGCGTGCCGAGGGCATGTCACTGCCGGCGCTGCGCAAGGTGCTCTGGCTCGGCGAGGCCTGGCACCCGCAGCTCGACGACGACCTCGCCGCGGTGGCACCGCAGGCACAGCGGTGGGGGATGTTCGGCAGCACCGAGACCTGGGTGGTCGGCACCAACACCCCCGACTGCGCCGTCGACACCTTCCACACGTTGCCCGAGCAGCTCGTGCACGTCGGTGACGACGCCGTGCTCGACTTCACCACCCTGAACCCCGACATGCTCAACCCGGTGCTGCGCTACCAGACCGGCGACGCGGGCGAGCTCGTCGCGTGCCCGTGCGGGCGGCCCGATCCGGCCATGCGGATCCTGGGTCGTCGCGACTCCGTCGTCCAGGTACGCGGCCTTGGCCTGCACGTGGACGACATCGTGGCCCGCGTCGAGAGCGACCCGGGTGTGGCCCGGGCCCAGGTCCTGGTCACCCAGCAGCGCGGCCGCGTCTCGGGCGTCGAGGTCCGGGTGCTGCCCTCAGCCGAGGCGACCCCTGACCTCGAGCGCCGCCTGCGCGAGGAGCTGTTCGGGTCGACGTTCACCCTCAGCACGGCGTTCCTGCACGACCCCGAGTCGTTCCAGGTGCGGGTCGCGGACGCCCTGGTCACCAACGAGCGCACCGGCAAGACCGCCAACTTCGTAGTCCTGGAGGAGGGGTGACCACCACCGTCCAGGAGCGGCCCCTGGGCCACCGGTTCAACCTGATCTGGACCGGTCAGTCGGTCAGCATGGTGGGCGACAAGATCACGATCTTCGTGGTCCCGACCCTGATGATCTTCGCCCTCCACGCCTCCGCGCTCGAGGTCGGCATCGTGGCCATGGCGCAGTACCTCGGCATCCCGCTGCTCGGTCCGGTGGCCGGGGTCCTGGTCGACCGGTGGGACAAGCGGCGCACCCTGATCGGCTGCGACCTGGTGCGGTTGGTGGCCGTGCTGGTCATCCCGATTGCCTACTGGCTCGACGTGCTGACCACACCGCTGCTGTTCGCCTGCGTGGCCGCGATCAGCGGCGCGACGATCTTCTTCACCGTGGGCTACCTCGTGGCGGTGCCCGCGGCCGTCGACAAGGAGGGCCTGGTCCGGGCCTACTCGCGGCTGGAGGGGAGCCGGACGGTCGCGGAGGTGGGCGGACCGTCCATCGCGGGCGGTCTCTACGGCGCCCTCGGGGCGTTCTCGCTGCTCATCGACGCAGCGAGCTACCTCGTCTCCGCGTGGTGCTTCCGGCAGATGCCGCCGTGGGGTGTCCGGTCCGAGCACCACGGGTCGATCTGGGACCGGCTGTCTCTCGGGTTCCGGCTCAACTGGGCCGATCCCGTGCTTCGTCGCGTCGTCGTCGCCGCGGTCACGCTCAACAGCGGCGGGCCGATCTTCGTCACCGTGCTGCCGATCCTGGCCTACCGCGGTCTCGGGCTCTCGGCCGGCGCGTTCGGCCTGGCGATGTCGGGTGCCGCGCTAGGGGGGGTGCTCGGCGCCGTGCTGGCCCCGCGGATCGGCGGGCGGCTGGGGCTCGGCCGCACCTTCGCGCTCGCGCTGCTCGCGCACAACCTGGTCGCGCTCGGGATCCTCGCCGCACCCACGCTGCCGGCGGCACCCGTCATCGGGCTGACCATGGGCGCCTACGGCTTCTTCATGGCCTGCATCAACGTGTGCAGCGCTCCGATCCGGCAGTCGCGGATGGCGGCAGAGAACCAGGGCATCATGCATGCGGCCTTCCGGACCGCGACCTGGGGAGTCATCCCGCTCGCAGCGCTCGTCGGCGGCCTCCTCGTCACCGCGCTCACCCCCGGCCTCGGCGTGCTCGACGCGGCGCGGGTCGCGATGGTCTGCGGCACCCTGCTCGCGGCCTTCTCCTTCGTGTCCGCGGTCCGCGTCCAGCCGCTGCTGGACCGCGCTGCCGCCGAGAAGGCCGAGCTCGCGGGGACCTCCGCATGAAGAAGGTTGTGCTCGTCACCGGCACGTCGACCGGTATCGGCCACGCCACCGCGGTCCGCGCGTCCGCGGCCGGCTGGCAGGTGGTGGCGACGATGCGCGACCTGTCCCGCGACCCGGACCTGCGCGACGCCGGCGTCGACGTACGGCGCCTGGACGTCACCGACGCGGGGTCCGTCGGGGCGTGCCTCGAGCACGTCGGCACGGCGTACGGCCGGCTCGACGCCGTGGTCAACAACGCCGGCATCTCCAACTTCGACCCGACCATGGAGATGTCCACCCTCGACGCACTCCGCACCGCGCTCGAGGTCAACTTCGTCGGCGCCGTCGCGGTCAGCCGGCTCGCCATGCCGCTCCTCCGGGCCAGCGGCGGCCGCCTGGTCAGCATCGGCAGCGTGCACGGAGTCGTCGGCCAGCCCTTCAACGAGGCGTACGCCGCCGCGAAGTTCGCCGTCGAGGGCTTCATGGAGAGCCTCGCCCCCGTCGCCGCCGCGCACGGGGTGGCCGTCTCGGTCGTCGTGCCGGGCTACGTCTCCGACACCGAGTTCGGCCGGTTTCCCGACATCAACCGGCGGACCATCCAGGCGAGCTCGGGTCCGTACGCCGACACCTTCGGCGACTACTTCCGGTGGGTGGTCGAGGAAGGCTGGGAGGGCGCGGCCCAGTCCCGTTGGGAGGTCGCAGACGTCGTCGTCCGCACCCTGGCCGACCCGGCGCCACCGTTCCGGGTGCCCACCAGCCCCTGGGTCCGCGCCTACCTCGCCGCGAAGCTCGCCGACGTCGACGGCACGGCGATCCAGGCGCTGGCCCGGACCTGGATCGGCGCCGATGCAGCCCTGCCCGTCCACTGAGGAGATCCGATGCCCGCCAAGCCGCTACGAGAGCTGATCGAGCTCGCCCGACGGGGGTCGCCGTTCTATGCCGACCTCTATCGCGACCTCCCCGCGGGCGTGGACAGCCTGACCGAGCTGCCGGTCATCGACCAGGCGGACTTCTGGACGGCCAACCGGTGGCCCGACAACCGGCTGCTGACCGGGCCGCTGCTCGATGCGGGTGTCTACACCTCCGGTGGCACCACCGGCACGCCCAAGGTCTCGCCGTGGTCGCGCACCGAGCACTTCGACTCCACGTCGGCCTTCGGCGCCGGGCTGGTCCGGGCGGGCCTCAGGCCCGGGCACCGGGTGGCCAACCTCTTCTACGCGGGCCACCTCTACGGCGGCTTCCTCTACATCGAGGCGTCCCTTCACAACGCACCGGTCGACAACGTCCGGCTGCCGGTCGGCGGGCACGTCCCGGACGCCGAGGTGGCCGAGCTGATCGACAGCTTCGGCGTCCACGTGCTGGCCGGCACGCCCATGAAGCTGGCGGGCGTGGCCGAGGCCGTGCTCGACGCGGGCTCGGAGGCCGACAGCATCGAGCTGCTGCTGTTCGCGGGAGACCTGCTGTTCGACGACGTACGCCCGCTGCTGCACAAGGCGTTCCCCCAGGCCACGATCGCGTCCCTCGGCTACGCCACCGTCGACGCCGGCCTCGTCGGCTGGCCGGTGGTGGGCGACGACGTCCGCGTGCACGAGGCGGTGCCCGGCCTGACCGTCGTGGAGATTCTCGATGAGGCCACCGAGGAGCCGATCACCGTGCCGGGGGTGCGCGGTCGCGTGGTGGTCACCAACCTCTTCCGCACGTTGATGCCGATCATCCGCTACCCCGTGGGCGACCTGGCGGAGTGGGTCGACGACGAGTGCCGGGCCTTCCGCCTCGTCGGCCGCACCCACGAGGGCGCCCGGGTGGCCAACGTGGCGATGGCGTACGTCGACGTGCACGCCGCGCTGCTCGGCGCGGACCGCGACGGCGTGATCTCCGGCCTGCAGCTGGTCGAGCGCCGCTGGGACGGCAAGGACGGACTGCTGCTCCGCGTCGCCACCCTCGCCGAGCCGCCCGAGGACCGCTTGGCCGAGCTGGCTGACCGGCTCGTCGACGCGGCGTACCGCGCTCGGCCGCTCTACCCGGCCACCGTCGCCGACGGCCACATCCACCCGCTCCGGGTCGAGTGGGTCCGCCCCGGCGACCTGGTCACCCACGCGCGCACCGGCAAGCTCGTCCAGGTCGTGGACGAGCGACCGCACGACTGACCACGACCCCCCACGACCTCCCACGACAAGGACATGGCGATGACCCACGACGCGGACACCACGGCCTTGATCTGGTCGCGGGCGATGGCCCTTTACGCCGAGGACCGCACCTGCCAGTCCCTGGGCATCGTGGTGTCCGACATCGCCTCGGGCTGGGCCCGGCTCCAGATGCGCGTCGACGAGACCATGCTCAACATGCACGGGACCGTGCACGGCGGCTACCTGTTCCTGCTGGCCGACGCCGCCTTCGGCTACGCCGCCAACACCCACGGCCCGGTGGCGGTCGCGCAGAGCGCCCAGGCGGCCTTCCTGCGGCCGGCGCTCTCGGGCGACGTCCTGGTCGCGGAGGCCGAGGAGCGCACGCGCACGGGTCTCAACGGCATCTACGACGTGACCGTCCGGCGGCCTGTCGACGAGACGGTGGTCGCCGAGTTCCGCGGCCACAGCGTGCTCCTGCCGGGGCGGGCGGCACCGACCGGCTGACCGGAACGTTCCCGGGAGCGCTTTCTGCGCGGCTCTTGCCCCCTCGGCGTCGCAACCACAGGATGAGGGCACCCCGGCGCAACCCGTCGGGGCGACGGACCACTCACTCGGGAGAAACCAATGAGTCCGCATGCCCTCACCGCCAGTCCGGCGGCGCCGGTCGGGAGCACGTACAGGGAGACGCTGAGCATCGACCTGCTCGGCCCTGTCGTCGTCACCTCCGCCGGCGAAAAAGTCACGCTGTCCCCGCTGGAGCTCAACCTGCTCGTGATCCTCGCCCTCACCCCGGGCGTGGCCGTGTCGACCGAGCGCCTCATCGACGACCTGTGGGGCGATCACCTGCCCGCCGCACCCCGCACCCGGGTCCAGGCGCTCGTCTCCAGCCTTCGCCGCAAGGTCGGCGACGCCATCGAGACCCGCTACCCGGGTTACGTCATCGACCCGGCCCGGCTCGAGCGCGACCTCGACGAGTTCGACCGCCTGGTGGCAGCGGCCCGCCAGGCCGGCTCACCGGGAGAGCGGTTGCACCTGCTCACGGCCGCGCAGGACATCTGGCGCGGTGACCCACTCGACGGGGTCACCAGCCCGGGCGTCGGACCCGAGCGCACCCGGCTCTGCGAGCAGCGCCTGGGGCTGCTCGTGGCCCGGGGCGAGGCCGAGCTGGCGGTCGGCCGGCACCGTGAGGTCGTCGGCCTGCTCGCCCCGGCAGTGGCCCAGCACCCGCTCGCCGAGCAGCTGGCCGGTCTTCACATCACCGCGCTCTACCGGAGCAACCGCCAGGCCGACGCGCTTGCGGCGTACCAGCTGTTGAGGGAGCGGTTGGCCGAGGAGCTCGGGGCCGACGTCTGTCCCGAGCTGCGGGAGCTGCACGGCCAGATCCTCCGCGGCCAGATCCTCCCTGGGGAGTGTCGGTCGATGGCGGACCAGCCGACGGACCGGCCGACAGCGACGCCGCGCCCGGCGCAGCTGCCCGCGCCGGACGGGTTGTTCCTCGGACGCGGCGCCGAGCTGCGCGAGCTGGAGTCGGCGGCAGCGAACCTCCTCGTCGTCGTCTCCGGCCCCGGCGGGATGGGGAAGACGGCCCTGGTCGTCGACTGGGCCCGCCGGGCGGCGGCGGCGTTCCCCGACGGGCAGCTGTTCCTCGACCTGAGGGGCGGTCGCCGGTCGCCCAAGGATGTGGTCGCGGCTGCGCTGGTGTCCCTGGGCGTCGCACCGGCGGACGTGCCGGCCCGGCTCGGCGACCGGATCGCGCTCTACCGCACCGTCGTGCACGCTCGCCGGCTGCTCGTGGTGGCCGACGACGCCGGCACGGTCGAGCAGGTGCTCGCCGTCCTCCCGTCGGGGCCGGGGAGCCGGCTGGTGGTCACCACCCGCCGCCGACCGATCAGGCTCTCGGCGCACCACGCCGTCCACGAGCTCGTCCTGGGGCCGCTGAACCCGCAGGCTTCCCGCGACGTGCTGAGCCGGGTGCTTGGCGACCACCGCCTCGACGGCCACGATGTCGACCCGCTGGTCACCTGGTGCGGCGGCTGGCCGCTGCTCCTCCGGCAGGTCGCCGCGACGCTGGCCCTGCGGCCGAGCCAGTCGGTCGCAGGCTTTGCCTCCGAGCTGGCCGCCGAGCTGGCCGCGAGCCCTCAGTGGGTCGGTCTCGACGGCGACCCGAGGTCCGTGGACGGCGCGCTCACGGCGGCGTACGACTTGCTGAGCCCGGAAGCCGCCCGGTTGTTCGAGCGGCTGAGCCTCGTCGCGGGGGAGTTCTGCCTGCACCGGGCGGCGCTCACGGCGGGCGCCAGCGACGGTCGGACTCGGGCTCTGCTCGACGAGCTGGTGGGCCTGCACCTGGTCGTCGAGGGCGCCCGCGACGGGTTCCGCTACGACGGCGTGGTGGCCCGGTTCGCCCGGCGACTCGCGGCCGCGAAGGAGTGGACGCTCGCCGGTTTCGACGTGCCGCCGGGCGGCTGCCCGTCCTGCAGGGCGGTGCCCAGCATGCCGCTGTCGGCGGTCCCTCTGCGGGAGCGGGTGCCGGTCTAGATTCTGGCTGGGAGCAGCTCGACGCGGGCCGGACCGTCGACGGCCACTGCCGCGGCGATCGGTGCCGTCGCGCCTAGCTCGGTCAGGTCCAGGTCGAGGACCCGCAGCTGTCCGGGTGGCGCCGCGAGGTCCACCGACGACAACGGCCGCGACAACCCCTCGCGGGTCGCTTTGACCACCGCCTCCTTGCGGACCCAGGTGCGCAGGAACCCGACCTCGTCCGCCGGTGCGGACTCCCCGGGCGCCAGGACGTCGGACAAGAGCGTCTTCCAGTCGGGTGGGCAGGTTGTCTCGAGGTCGACACCGACGGTCGTGGCGCTCGTCCGCGGCTGTGACCGCAGCGATCGCGAACCGGCCCGAATGCGACACCGAGCAGTGCCACGGCCGGCCCGGCGCGCTCACCGGACCGTGCTGAGCCCCACAGCGCGGGCAGGTCCTATCGAGCGACACCAGCCGTGGGTCCGTCTCCTCCAGCTCGGCGACCAGCCCGCGCAGCACGGCAGCTCCCAGCACGAAGCGCTCCCGGTCTCCTTGCTGCTGGAGCCGCGCGATCCGCTCCCTCTCGTGGTGGTCGAGGAGGTCGGTGTGACGGTCCGTCAGGTCGTCGGTGTGGGCCCACCGCACGTGCACCACCACGGAGGGCCCCACGGCGTCACCCTAGGCGTGTTCTAGGCGTCGACGTTCCAGAGCGCGGCGACGTGCCGGCTGTCGGTGCCGCAGCAACCGCCGATCACTCGGGCCGACGGGAGCTGCTCACGCACCTGCTCTGCCGACGACACCAGGAGCGAGATGTCGCCCGCGTCGAGCTCTTCCATCGCGTCGAGCTCCTCGTGGGTCAAGGTCGAGGCGTTCGGTCGCAGGAAGGTCAGTCGCTGCTGCCAGTCGCCGCCGTCGAGGGCTGGCAAAAGGTGGGTGGGATGGGCGCAGTTCACGCCGTACCAGTCCGGCGCGGCCACGGCGTCCAGCTGGGCCACCGCGTCGCGAAGGGTCGTCCCGTCGGGCAGCCGACCGTCGGTCTCGACAGTGAACGAGACGACCACCGGTACGCCGTGCGCACGCGCGGCCCGGACCACGCCGATCGCCTCGGCCGGCTCGGTCATCGTCATCGCGTGGACCAGGTCGGCCCCGGCCTCGCGGAACGATGCGACCTGGGCGGAGTGGTACTCCGCGGCCTCGTCCGCATCGGCGCCGGCAGCCAGGTAGCCATCGCCCCGTGGGCCGATGCAGCCGCTGAGCAGCACCGCGTCGACGCCGCTGCGCGCACCGATCTCACCCAGCAGCTCGATCGCCGCCTGGTTGGCGCGGTCGAGCGCGGGGGCGTCGTAGCCGACCAGCCGGGCCCAGTCCGGGTTGGCCCGCCAGGTCGGCGCCTCGAGCAGCAGTCCGGCTCGGGCGGCGGCCGCGATGGCGGCGTACTCGGCGTAGTAGCTCTCGAGCAGCTTCCTCCCGTCGTCGTCGTCGACCAAGGGGAACGACGCGAACTCGGGCAGGTCGACGCCGTGGTTGAAGATCAGGTCGGTCTCGAGGCCACCGTCGGTGACCCAGGAACCGGTGGAGAGGTCGGGCATTGGCTCCTCCTGTGAACCAGACTGTTTGGTCTGATTCTTACCAGACCAAACGGTCTAGTACAATGGGGTTCGTGCCCCGCGACGGATCTCTGACCCGGACCCGCCTGCTCGACACCGCCGAACGGCTGATCCAGCACAACGGGTACGCCGCCACCTCGGTCGACCAGATTCTGGAGGCATCCGGCAGCTCCAAGGGCGCGTTCTTCCACCACTTCCCGTCCAAGCGGGCCCTGGCGCACGCCCTGGTGGCGCGGTACGTCGACGCGGACATCGGCATGCTCGAGCAGGGCCTCTCCGCCGCCCGGGACGTCTCGGACCCGGTCGAGCGCGCGCTGACCTTCCTGCGCCACTACGAGCAGTGGGCCGAGGAGCTGGTGTCGGAGGACTCCGCCTGCCTCTACATCGCGATGGTCAGCGAGCGCGACCTGCTCGACGACGTGACCTCGGAGGAGATCGGGCGGGCGGTGCTGGCGTGGCGGGCCGGGTTCGTGGAGCTCCTGCGGCCGGCGTTCGAGGCGGCCGGCGTGGGCGGCGCCGTCGACGCCGAGGAGCTCGCCGACCACCTCTTCGCCACCTTCGAAGGCGGCTTCCTGATGTGCCGCGTGGCCCAGTCAGCGGAGCCCATGCGGGTCCAGCTGCGGGTGCTGCGGCAGCTGGTCGAGGCCCTGCTGGGCCGCTGACGCGGCTACGACGCCGTGGGCTGCCTCGGACGGTGGCCGTTCAGGCTCATGGTCAGCTCGTCGCCGAGGAGCGGGTCGCGCAACAGGTCGGTCAACCTGTCCGGGGGCAGGGGTCTGCTGACCAGGTATCCCTGCACCTCGTCGCAGCCCAGCCGGCGCAGCTCGTCGAGCTGCTCGACGGTCTCGACACCCTCTGCGACCACGCCGAGCCCGAGACTGTGCGACATCGCGATCACGGCCGCCACCAGGGCGGTGCCGCCGTTCGCGTCGAACATGTCGGCGACGAAGGACCGGTCCACCTTCAGCGAGTCGACGGGCATGCGCCGAAGCCGGTCGAGCGAGGAGAAGCCGGTGCCGAAGTCGTCGATGGCGAGCCGCACCCCGAGCTCACGCAGCTCCCAGAGCCGCTCGATCATGGTTTGGGCGTCGTGCATGATCGCGGACTCGGTGATCTCGAGCAGCAGCTGAGCGGGATGCAGGCCGTGCTCGGTGAGCAGCCCGGCGATGGTCTCGACCAGTCCCGGCTGCTCGATCTCGCGGACCGAGAGGTTGACGCCGACCCACGACGGCGGACGGGCGAGCTCTGCCTGCCACAGGCTCATCTGCCGGCACGCCTCGTCCAGCATCCACGCACCGACGCGAGTGATCAGCCCGGTGTCCTCGGCCATGGGGATGAACGTGTCCGGCATCAGCAAGCCGCGTCGCGGGTGCTCCCAGCGGACCAGGGCCTCGGCGCCGACCACCTGTCCGGAGGCGAGGTCGAGGAGCGGCTGGTAGTGCGCGGCCAGCTCGCCCGCCTGGATCCCCCGGCGCAGGTCGCGCTCGGTCTGGATCCGCTCGGTGAGCCGGATCCGCAGCGTCTCGTCAAAGAGCTCGAAGACGCCCTTGCCCCGCTCCTTGGCGCGGTACATCGCGAGATCGGCGTCCGCCAGCAGGGTCTCCGCAGCGACGCTGGCGTCACTGGCCAGGACGATGCCGATGCTGGCCGACACGTAGGCCTCGGTGTCCATGACCAGGAAGGGCTCCTCGAGCTGCTTGAGGATGCGGCTCGCGAGGTCGGCGACCTCCTCCGTCGTCGACACCTCGGGGCGCAGCACCACGAACTCGTCACCGCTCAGCCTGGCGAGCGTGTCATCGGCATCAAGCGCGTCCGGAAGCCGCTCGGCGACGCCCACCAACACCTGGTCGCCGGCGTCGTGGCCGAGGCTGTCGTTGACGGCCTTGAACCGGTCGAGGTCGATGAAGAGCAGCGCCATCGGCGTTCCGGATGCCTGGGTCTGCTCCAGCGCCTGCCCGAGCCGGTCGATGAGCAGCGTCCGATTGGCCAGGCCGGTCAGCGGGTCGTGGAGCGATCGGTGTTCCAGGTCCCGCTCCAGCGCCTTGCGCAGCGAGATGTCGTGGATGAACCCGTTGAAGACGATGGTGTCCCCGTCCCGGACCGGCCAGGCGGTCAGCTCGATCGGGAACCGTCGTTCGTTGCGATCCACCGCCTCGAGCTCGAGGCGCTGACCCAGCACGCTGCCGACGCAGTTCGGCTGGTCGTGGTCGAGGGAGTCACGTTCGGCCTCGAGCCAGCGCTCGATGCCGCGGGAGTGGGCCTCGCGGTCCTCGGGCGGGACGATCAGGTCGGCCAGCAGCCGGCCGGCGACCTCCTCGCGACTCCAGCCGAACTGGGTCTCCGCCTCCTTGTTCCAGTCGATGACGCAGCCCGAGGAGTCGATGGAGATGAACGCGTCGTTCGCGGTCTCGATGATCTCGCGCGTCAGCTGCTCGTTGCGGCGGAGCGCCCGCTCCGAGCGCTCGCGCTCGACCACCCGGCCGAGCTGGGCGCCGACGTTGGCCAGCACCGAGAGGAGGTGCTCGTCGGTCTCGATCTGCTCGTGCGCGAAGAACTCCATGACCCCGACCACCTCGGTGCCGACGACCACCGGGAAGGCGAAGGCCGAGACCACCTCGATCTCCAGGGCCGAGCGGGCCCTCGGGAGGTTCGCGTCGAGTCGTATGTCCTCGATCCAGATCGGGCGACCGTGCGACAGCACCTGACCGGGCAGGCCGACCCCCGGTGCGAACTGCCCGTCATCGGTGGCCGCGACGAAGCCGGCTGCGCGCTCGGGCTCGGCCAGGTGCCAGGTCGTGGACGAGTGCAGGTGGCCGGGCTCCTCGACGACGAAGAGGTGGCCGATGGGCCAACCCGTGTATTCGTTGATCGCTGACAGGGCGACCCCAGCGGCGGCCTCCAACGTCGACGCCTCGTTGGCGGCCACAGCGACCCGTTGCAGCAGTGTCGCCAGGTCCGAGGCACGGCGCAGGTCGACGAGGGAGGCGTGCAGGTCGCCCAGTGAGGCGTCCTCGACCTGCTCCGGCTCCCCACTGGCTGCCCGCCCGCACGGGGGCCCGGCCATCCCCTTCATACGCAACGCTCCTGCCTGGTGCCCCCGCCCCGACAGGCTAGGACGCGAGGCTCCGGCCGCGCGGCGAAATGGAGATTGCCTAGGGCAACTTTTCCGGCCAGGGGCTGGGTACCCCGCGGACGTGGAGGTGCTGCCGGACATCGTGGGCCCCGACCCGGTCATCGTGTTCTGCGGCCTGGCCGGTGCCGAGAGCAGCAGGACCCGCGACCACTACTACGCGTCGCCCGGCAACAACTTCTGGGAGTGCCTGCACCTGGCCGGCCTCACCCCGCGGCGGCTCCGGCCCGACGAGGACCACACCGTGACCGAGCTCGGCCTCGGGCTGACCGACCTGGTCGGCCACTGGGACCACGAGTCGAACCGTGGCTGGGTGGAGATCGACCTCCTCGTGGCGGCCGTCGAGCGCTGGGAGCCGGCGTTCCTGGCCTTCACCGCGAAAGGTACGGCGGGGTGGGCGGCCCGGGCGCTGGGGCACCGTCCGCCGGGGCTCGGGCTCGCCGCCTGGGGCCTCGGCACCTCAGAGGTGTTCGTGCTCCCTGGCACCAGTGGGGCCAACCAGCGCAAGGACTACGACGGCCGGCCGAACCGGCTCGCCTGGTGGCGCGACCTGGCCGCCCTGGCCGCCCCCGAGCTCGGCAATCCTGCTCACGAGCATCCAGTCGACTGACAAGTGTGCGCCCACTCCTCGCACCAGCGTGACGGCGGCCCGGTTGACCCGGTCGAGGGCCGCCGCGTGCTGGCCGCCGTGACGCTCGCCCCCATCCCATCTGCTTGGCGTTTCGAGCGCGCCCGTTCTGTAAGCACCCGGCACTAAGGTCCGCCGCCCCCGGGAAGCCAATCTGCCTCTGGCGTGTAGGGCCGTTCGAGTAGCGCGTCAGGGTGATCCGTGCGTAGTCGTGGCAGGACCGGAGATGGCTCGGTCGGGCTATGGAGGTGGTTGGGTCGCACGCCAATCATGCTCGGGTGATCCCTCGTCGCCGTCGCATCGTCCGCGCCAGCCTGCCCGCCGCCCTCCTCGTCGCCCTGCTGGTGCCTGCCTTGCCAGCGCTGGCTCAACCGATCGGTGCGTCTGAGTCGGACGGACCGACCGCGAGCTCTCCGACGGCGCGCGAACGGCGGGTGAGCGATCGCGCTGAGCCCGGTGCGATCACGTTCTCCGAGGTGCCGTTGGGCACGTCGGTGACCGACCAGTATCTCGCGCAGGGCGTCCAGTTCACCTCTTCGGCGTTCACGACAAACGACAACGCCGCGACGACCAATCCCGTGCTCTCCGGCTCGCCGAAGTTCACCGGTCCGATTTCGGCCCGGTTCACGGTGCCGGGCACGGCCACGCCGACGACGGTCAACGGGTTCTCGCTC
Organism: uncultured Actinomycetota bacterium; assembly: GCA_963749865.1. Lineage (GTDB taxonomy): Bacteria > Actinomycetota > Actinomycetes > Propionibacteriales > Nocardioidaceae > Nocardioides. The sequence goes on along the minus strand of CAVVOE010000013.1, from coordinate 21,347 downwards.
GACCTGGGTTACATCGACAGCCGGGACTCGGTCGAGCTGACCTATTACGACCTCGCGGGATCGGTGCTCGGCGCGGTGCGCGCCCAGGCTCTCGGTTTCAACCACCTCGTGGTGGCGCAGAAGGGCGTGGCGTCGTTCTCGACCAAGATCATCACCTCGGAGCCGGCGGGCTACGAGGTCGACAACCTCGCAATAAGCCGCACCGCCACCGGCATCCATCCGACCCGGATGGCCTCGCTCGGTGACTCCTACTCATCCGGAGAGGGCCTCGTACCCGACGGTGGCAAGACGAGGTACGACTGCGCGACCGATCTGGGCCGTGGGCTGTACATCGAGGACACCGACGTCCGCGCCGGACAGGTGTGGTTCCCAGGCAACTGCGACACGCGCACCCTGTCCCGCAAGGAGCCGAGGGATCTGTACAAGCGCAAGAAGCGCACATACCACAACCGCTGCCACCGGGCCGGCACGGCGTACCCGAACCAGGTCCGGGCCCGGCTCGGCGTGTCGTCGACCAACTCGATCTTCGTGGCCTGCAGCGGTGCCGTGACTGCGGACATCAACTCGGTTGCGCAGCATGGCGATCCGGGCAGCCCGGTCAACGTGGCCGGAGGCAAGTCGCAGTTCGACACGGTGAGGGGCTGGGCCGGTGGCGGGGTTCCAGACCTGATCACGGTCGGCGTCGGAGGCAACGACGCCGGGTTCGCCGACATCATCAAGCACTGCATGGTCAAGGCTTGCGTGCAGGAGGCCGGCTGGACCGATGGCGTGATCAGCAACATCAACAGCACGGTCTACGACGACCTCGTCACGACCTACCAGAAGCTGCGGACCGCCTATCCCGCAGCCACCATCGCCGTCTTCGGGTACCCCGATGTGATCGGCGACCCCAGCAAGGACTGCGCGGGGGTGTCGCCGCTTTGGTTCCACATCGAGGAGGAGGAGCGAGCCTGGGTCCAGCAAGGGCTGCTGCCCGCGCTGAACGCGGCCATCGCCGACGCGGCGACCAAGACGGGCGTCACCTACGTCGACATCTCCCAGGCCATGCGCAGCAACGGCGTGTGCGCGAGCGACCCCTGGGTCAACGGTGTCCGTCTCGGCGTCGGTGACGAGTGGATTCCAGTTGCGAGCGAGAGCTTCCACCCCAACCAGAAGGGCCACGCCGCCATCACCAACTGGTTCATGGACTACTACACCGAAGGCGGCCGACTCAACTTCAGCAATCCCAGTCCGCAAGCACCGATCCGGCCGGCGTACGGCAGCGCGATCCAGGTCGGCAGCCTCGACGTGCAACCCGTCGAGACCTGCGGGCGCAAGTGCGTCACCGAGGGGCCCTGCGTCCGGGCCTGCCCGATCCAGATCCAGGGCTCCGGGTTCACGCCGCAGGCCCAGCTCACCCTGCGATTGGCCGGGCAGGCTGACCCCCGCCGCATTTCGGCCCGTCAGTCGGCGGTGACAGACCTCGCCCAAGTGGTCACGGATGCTGGCGGCCGGTTCGTTGCCTCGGTCACGCTTCCCAAGGGCATCGCCTCCGGCACCTACGTCGTCACCGCTTCCGGTGCGGCGGGTGCGGTAGCGCAGGACGGCACGGGCTTCGTGACCTCCTACGCCAAGCGACCGGCTCCCGTGGGACCGCTGCTGGTCAAGGTCGATGGCAAGCGCAAGACCACGCTGCGCAACGGCAGGGCCAAGTTCAGGTGCGCGACCAACCTCAACGAGACGGCCAAGTGCAGGGTCAAGGTGCAGGTCAAGGCCAAGGTCAGTGGCCGCAAGGTAAAGCTGACCCGCAAGAGCAAGAAGGTGAAGCTGCGCCATGGCCTGCAGCACGCGGTGCGGGTCGCCTTCTCCCAGCGCGATCTCGCGGTGCTGCGGCGCGCTGCCGACCGGCGCGGCCTGGTCAAGGTCATCGTGAGCGCCAAGGCCACCGCGGCCAGGCTGAAGGCCAAGGACAAGGTGGTGCTTTACCTCCGGGTGGGGCCTAATCGCTGAGCCTCGCCCACCGGGTCATCTGCCACCGGGTCGTACGTCGCCAGGCGTACGGCCCCGGTCGCATCCCGGAGGCATTAGACCCACCCGCGACACGCCGGTTCCACTCGGTCCGATCGACCGGCGTACTGCCACTGACCTGCGGAAACGCACTCGGCGTGACCCAGATCAAATTCTTCAGCCCGCGGTCTTGCGCCACGTCCGCGCTCGGCGTACGGTTACCACAACATCTAGTAGTTACAAGGATGTAGTTATCCACATCTAGTCCCCAGAAGCGTTGGGAAGCCCCACAGGTTGGCCCTTGTTGTACACAGCGGGGCCGGTGATATCCACACCCCACGCAGGGGTCTACTAGCCGCGCCCGAGGGTCGACTGAGCGCGCGAGAGGAGGACGCCTGATGCACTGCCCGTTCTGCCGGCACAACGACACCAAGGTCCTCGACTCGCGGGTAGCCGAGGACGGCTCGTCGATCCGCCGCCGCCGCTGCTGCCAGTCCTGCGAGCAGCGGTTCACCACCCTCGAGCTGATGCAGTTGACCGTGGTGAAACGCTCGGGAGCCACCGAGGCCTTCGACCGTGACAAGGCGATCGCCGGCGTCCGCAAGGCCTGCAACGGCCGCCCGGTCTCCGAGGACGACCTGGCCCGCCTCGGCCAGCAGGTCGAGGACGCGCTGCGCGGCTCCGGCCAGGCCGAGTTCGCGGCCCACGAGGTCGGCATGGCCATCCTCGCGCCGTTGCGCGAGCTCGACGACGTGGCGTTCCTGCGGTTCGCCAGCGTCTACAAGCAGTTCGAGTCCGCCGACGACTTCGAGATCGAGATCGCGAGCCTGCGCAAGCACCGCGCGGAGCAGCTCGCGGCTCTCTTGGACTCAGAGTCGGACGACCTCACCTCAGCCGCGAGCGGCTGACCCCAGACCGCCCGGTACGTCGTGGGGAAGCGGCGTACCGGGCGCACCAAGTTTCCAGAAACAATTGATCCGGGACCAGGGAGACAGAGATGACCGAGACGGTGAGCGGGGCCGCGCACAAGAAGGGCGCGGCCAAGGGTCTGTCGATGACGCGCCGGTTCAGCACCGAGGGCGTGCACCCCTACGACGAGCTCACCTGGGAGCGCCGCGACGTCGTCCAGACCAACTGGAAGACCGGCGAGACCGTCTTCGAGCAGCGCGGGGTCGAGTTCCCCGACTTCTGGTCGGTCAACGCGTCCACCATCGTCACCACCAAGTACTTCCGCGGCGCCCTCGACACTGACGTCCGCGAGACCAGCCTGCGCCAGCTGATCGATCGCGTCGTCAAGAGCTACCGCAAGGGCGGCGAAGACCACGGCTACTTCGCGACGCCGGCCGACGCGGAGCTGTTCGAGCACGAGCTGACCTGGCTGCTCGTCCACCAGTACTTCTCGTTCAACTCACCCGTCTGGTTCAACGTCGGGACCGAGTCGCCCCAGCAGGTCTCGGCCTGCTTCATCCTCTCGGTGGACGACTCGATGGACTCGATCCTCAACTGGTACAAGGAGGAGGGTTTCATCTTCAAGGGCGGGTCCGGCGCCGGCCTCAACCTCTCGCGCATCCGGTCCTCGAGGGAGCTGCTTTCCTCGGGCGGTACGGCGTCCGGCCCGGTCTCCTTCATGCGCGGCGCCGACGCGTCCGCCGGCACCATCAAGTCCGGTGGCGCCACCCGGCGCGCGGCCAAGATGGTCGTCCTCGACGTCGACCACCCCGACATCGAAGAGTTCGTGCTGACCAAGGCGCGCGAAGAAGACAAGATCCGCGCCCTGCGTGACGCCGGCTTCGACATGGACCTCGGTGGTGTCGACATCACTTCCGTCCAATACCAGAACGCCAACAACTCCGTCCGCGTCAGCGACGAGTTCATGCGCGCGGTCGAGGACGGCACGGAGTTCGGGCTGCGCGCCCGCAAGACCGGTGAGGTCATCGAGACGGTCGACGCCCGCGAGCTGTTCCGCAAGATCAGCACGGCCGCGTGGGAGTGCGCCGACCCGGGTCTCCAATACGACGACACCATCAACGACTGGCACACCAACCCCGAGACCGGCCGGATCACCGCGTCCAACCCGTGCTCGGAATACATGTCGCTCGACAACTCCTCGTGCAACCTGGCCTCCCTCAATCTCCTGAAGTTCTTGAGGGACGACGACACCTTCGACGCCGAGCGGTTCGCCGAGGCGGTCGAGCTGATCATCACCGCGATGGACATCTCGATCTGCTTCGCCGACTTCCCGACCGACTCGATTCGCCAGACCACGGTGGACTACCGCCAGCTCGGCATCGGCTACGCCAACCTCGGAGCGCTGCTGATGGCCATGGGCCTCGGCTACGACAGCGACGGCGGCCGCGGGATGGCCGCGGCAATCACCTCGCTGATGACCGGCACCTCATACCGCCGTTCCGCCGAGCTCGCCTCGGTCGTCGGCCCGTACGCCGGGTACGCGCGCAACGCCGAGGCGCACCAGCGGGTGATGCGCAAGCACCAGGCCGCCAACGACACCGTCCGCACGCTCTCGATCGCGGACGCCCAGGTGCACAAGCTGGCCACCCAGGAGTGGGCCAAGGTCGTCGACCTCGGCAAACGGAACGGCTTCCGCAACGCCCAGGCCTCGGTGCTCGCCCCGACCGGCACCATCGGCTTCATGATGGACTGCGACACCACCGGCATCGAGCCGGACTTCTCGCTGGTCAAGTTCAAGAAGCTGGTCGGCGGCGGCTCGATGCAGATCGTCAACCAGACCATCCCCCGCGCGCTGCGCAAGCTCGGGTACGTCGACGAGCAGGTCGAGGCGATCGTCGCCTTCATCGCCGAGCACGGCCACGTGATCGACGCTCCCGGCCTTCGCCAGGAGCACTACGAGGTCTTCGACACCGCGATGGGTGCCCGCTCACTCAAGCCGATGGGCCACGTCCGGATGATGGCGGCCTGCCAGCCGTTCCTCTCCGGCGCGATCTCCAAGACGGTCAACCTGCCCGAGACCGCCACGGTCGAGGAGATCGAGGACGTCTTCCTCCAGTCGTGGAAGCTCGGCCTCAAGGCCACCGCCATCTACCGCGACAACTGCAAGGTCGGCCAGCCGCTCTCCGATGGCAAGTCCGACTCGGCCAAGAAGGACCAGGGGCTGCCCACGTCCTCCGATGCCCCGGTCGAGGTCGTCGAGAAGGTCGTCTACGCCCCGACCCGCAAGCGGCTCCCGAAGTCCCGCACCTCCCGCACGACGTCCTTCACGGTCGGCGGCGCCGAGGGCTACATGACCTCGGGCGCCCACGACGACGGCGAGCTCGGCGAGGTCTTCCTCAAGCTCGGCAAGCAGGGCTCCACCCTGGCCGGCGTGATGGACGCCTTCTCGATCGCGGTTTCGATCGGGCTCCAGTACGGCGTCCCCCTCGAGACCTACGTCTCGAAGTTCACCAACCTCTCCTTCGAGCCCGCCGGCCTCACCGACGACGCCGACATCCGCATGTCGAAGTCGATCATGGACTACATCTTCCGCAGGCTGGCCCTCGACTACCTCGACTTCGAGACCCGCCAGGCCCTCGGCGTCTTCTCCGCAGAGGAGCGCCAGCGCTACCTCGAGACGGGCTCCTACGAACCCCTTGAGGAGATCGGCTCAGCGGCAGAAGTCATCGCCAACCCGACCCCGCTGGTCGAGCCTGTGACGGCGACGCCTCCGAGGTCGAGCCAACGCCGGGACTGAAGTCGTCGACGCCGAGGTCGTCGAGACCAAGGACACCCACGGCTCCGAGCAGCGCGAGGTCCCCGCCGCCCCAGCCAAGGAGGCCCACACCTCCGCCGAGCTCCTCGAGCAGATCACCGGCACCGCCGTCGACTCCCCCCTCTGCATGACCTGCGGCACCAAGATGCGCCCCGCCGGCTCCTGCTACGTCTGCGAGGGCTGCGGCAGCACCTGCGGCTGCAGCTGATCGGGAGGACGGGTCAGCCGGCAGCAACAAGCTGCGTCGACTCGAAGACAATTTCCGGCAGCGGCTGGCGAAGTTTCCATGTCAAGCCGACGGGACGCTCGCCCTCTAGGTCGCCGATCAGGTCGACCTGGCCCAGGCATCGGAAGGTGCCTTCGATCGCGCCCTTGTCCCTTTCGCGCACGAACAGCAACCGGTGTTGTGACGCCTCGGGGCCGCGGCCTATGCAGCGGAGCATGGCCGGGCTGGTCTGCCTCCAGTTGTTGGGAGTTTCCCAGTGGAAGCGTTCGGCAGTGACCGCGTGATCCTTGTACTGCGTTGTCGACGAGAACTTCTTCTCGTCCTTGTGCAAGGTGACGAACATGAGTTGAATCGCCCGGCCGGGCACGAAGTAGACGCCTTCGCGATGCTCTTTCGGCTTGTCGATCGAACCGACGCCGACCGCGGCGAAGACTTCCGCGCGGGTATATCGGGCGTGAGCGAGAAGCGGCACCTCTTCGAGCCCAGGCAGGATCCCAGGGACAGCGTCGAGCTGCGCGTGCGTAAGCGTCAACAGCTCCGCGATTTCGTCGCGCAGCGCGGGATGTCGCCAGACCATGTCAAAGCCCAACATGAGCGTTTGAGGGGCCAGCAACAGCTGGTGAAAGAGCTGCGTTGCCAGGCGCTCTTCGGCCGGCGTAAACGCCGCCGGATCCGGAGCACGGCTCGAGGTTAGCCAGTCGAACCAGGTGTTGGTACGCAGGCTGTCGGCAGCGTGCTGGAGATAGCCGACTCGGCGCAGCAGGTCGTCCTCCTCCTGGCGCAATTCGGCCGTGTCGCACTCATCGGCGGCCTGAGGGCTGCCGGCGGTACGGAGCAGCCGCGTCCAGGACATCGTACGAGAATCCGTCGCGTAGAAGCGCTCCAGCGAACGAGTCGTGTCGGCTAGGAATTCGCCGAGCGAGCGTGAGCGGAACGCGGCCAGGTCCTTTTTTAGTCCGGTCAGCCCTGGTCGAGCAACGGTGGCCTTGAGGCTGTCGAGCACGCGTTCGCGAGCGACTCGCTCGAGATTGATAGCGCAACCCGACGGGAGGAAGGGGAACTCGTTTTCGGCCTGTTGGAGGACGGACCCGTGTGACGTATCGACGAGTGCTCGGAAGCGGTCTTCGAAGCGGTACTCGGCTCGATGTTGGCCGATGAAATCGAGAACTAGACAGTGCGACTTGCCCTCGACTGGGCGCAGCCCACGACCCAGCTGCTGGGTGAATAGGACCGGACTCTGCGTAGGTCGAAGGAGCAGGAGCGTGTCAACGTGTGGGACGTCAATTCCTTCGCCGAGCACCTCAACACTGAAGACGATTTGCAGCTGACCAGCGCGCAGCCGGGCGAGTACATCGTCGCGGTACTTCTGGTCGTGCTCACCAGACAGGTAGTCGGCGTTCAAGCCGAGGGCCCGGAACTGCTCGGCCATAAAGCGCGCGTGATCGACGGACACACAGAAGCCGAGCGCTCTCATCCGCGTTGGAACTTCCACCCAGCGCCGCACGGCTTGCACGATCCGCTTCACCCGTTCGTTGTCACCCGTGTAGAGACTCGACAGCTCACCGGTGGCGTAGTCGCCTTGCCGCCAACTCAGCCGGCGCAGATCCGTTCCATCGTCGACACCGACATACTCGAACGGCGCGAGTAGCTGGTCGTTGACCGCCTCCCAAAGCCTGAGCTCGGTGGTGTAATCACCTCCAAACAGCTGGCTGATGTTGACTCCGTCAGCGCGCTCCGGCGTCGCAGTGAGACCCACGATCTCGCGTGGCGCGAAGTGATCGATGACTGCGGACCAGCTCGACGCCGCCCCATGATGCGCCTCGTCAACGTAGATGACGTCGAACGCGTCAGGCGGCACGATCGCTAATCGGCTGTGGAGCGACTGGATCATGGCGAACACGTAGCGGCCTTCGGCTAGCGGCGCGCCCGAGCCGCTGAGCAGCTCACCGAAGTTGGGGTCTCCCAGCGCGTTGCGGAACGTCGTCCGCGCCTGCTGAAGGATCTGCTCGCGGTGCGCCACGAACAGCAGTGACGGTCGACGTTCGCCCGGATTGCAAAAGCGTGCGTAGTCGAGTGCCGCCATGACCGTCTTTCCGGTGCCGGTGGCGGCCACGACAAGATGTCTGTGCTCGTCAAACTCCTTTCGGCGCAACAGGAGTGTGTCGAGTACGCGCTGTTGATGTGGTTTCGCCCGCAGTTGCAGAAACTCGTACGCGTCTGCCAGCTGTTGCTCAAGCTCGGCGATCGTGGCTTGGGCTCTCCGGTCGAACGAGCGCGCGGCGTATCCCTTGGCGTCAGCTAGGGCTGCATCCAGACGAGGTCGGTCGTTCAGGGTGTACGCCTCGTAGGCCGGATGTCCCAATAGCTGTCGAAGGTCTGCTGGATCCTCATGAACACTGAAGGCGCATCGGCGCGCGCCAAGCGGACATTCCACTCGAGGCCAGAGAACAGGGCGGCTTCTGAGAGGTTGGACGACCCAATGAATGCCGTATCCAGCTGGGCTGGCCGGCGGAACAGCCACGCCTTGGCGTGGAGCTTGGTCGCGTGTCCCTGATAATTGACGCGTACCTGTGCGCCGAGCTTCACCAACTCATCTAACGCTCGAGCGCTAGTGGAGCCGAGGTAAGTCGAGGTGATGACGCGGACCCGGCCGCCACGTTCGACGAGTGCTTGGAACTCGTGGCGCAGAGGTTCGAATCCCGTGTAGCCCACGAATGCGCAAAGCAGATCGACATCGTTGCAGCACCGAAGCTCTTGCTTAAGCACCTTGCCAAGTGATGGCTCGTTTGCTCCGTTCACTAACAATTCGCTGGAGCTCAAGGGGATCATTGGTGCGGTCGGCAACGAGTCCTTAGCCAAGCCTGTCTCGGCACGTACGCCCTTGAGAAGCCGCGCAGGCAGGACCAGTCGATCGCTTGTCACGTCGGGCCCCATGACGCCGATTGCGTCGTTGAACACGCGCACCGCCTCGTCGAGGCTTTCACGACTGCTCGGCGCGTTTAGCCCTCTCCCGACAGCCAGCAGATGCTTGCCCAGTCGCTCGATAGCTTCGTGGGGTTGTAGCTGCTCCGTGTCAAAGCGATCCTCGGACAGCCCGTTAGCCGCATCGAGAATGGCCTCGGTGATGAGTTCGTCTCGCAAACCAGGTGCGAGCGGATCCAACATGTCTCCAATGGCGAGTGGAAGGGACCTGGCCAACGGAGCATAGGCGTCTCCTCGGACATTTCACGGCAGGTATGCCATCCCACCTTCTTGTCGACGTACGCAGAGCTGGGCGAAGGTTCAAGTCATGGCCGCAGACTGGACCGCGTTGACCGCCTTTCTACGAGGCAAGCCCGACTCGGTTGCTCTGACTTGGCGAGAGCTAGAGGACCTCGTCGGTGGGATGCCCGCCTCGGCGATGGATCACACAGCTTGGTGGGGCGGGGATCGTCCACACACGCGGGCTTGGAAGGCGGCTGGGTACGAAGTCGCCCAGAAGCGACCTGGCACCTCGGTCACTTTCCGTCGAGTGCGCTTGACGCCGCCGCGACCGTCTGTTCTCCCACCAGCCTCGGGGCAAACACCTCCCCCGCAGGAGAGCCCGGTACCAGACCCGACTGTGACTGACGTTCGTGTGCTGCTCATCGCATGCGCCAAGAGCAAGGCCAGGGACCCGATGGAGGCGAAGGACATCTATGTCTCTGCGCGATTCCGCAAGGCTCGTCGATTCGCCGAATACGCTGGCTGTCCGTGGTTCATCTTGTCTGCCGAGCACGGGCTCGTTGCGCCGGACGAGTGGATAGCGCCGTATGAGCGCTATCTCCCGAACACGCCGCGCCCGTATCGAATCGCATGGGGAGAGTGGGTGGTGGCCCGACTGGAGCTGTTGCTCGGAGGGAGCCTTTCGGGTCGGTTGATCGAGATCCATGCTGGACAGTCCTACGTGTCGCCTCTTCTACCACCGTTGGAGCGCCGCGGCGCCGAGGTCACCCGCCCGCTCGAGGGCCTGACGGGTGCCCGCTGGCAGAGCTGGTACGACGCACACGTTGGCAAAGAGTCGGGCGCACCAAACCGAGATGCGACGTTCCACGGCGACCTCACGCCCACGATCATGAGGCTCGCCGATAGCGCGAATGCGCACACCGCTGCTGAACTGGCGGTTCTCGAGAAATTGCACCTCGACGGACCAGGTCTCTATAGCTGGTTCATCGACGACCAGGGCGCTGAAGAGCTCTCACGCGGGTTGAGTCACCGAGTGGAGTCCGGCCTGATCTATGTAGGACAGACAGGCGCGACCAAATGGCCCTCCGGGACGACGAGCAAGAGCACTCTGCTGAAACGGCTGCGAAACCAACATCTGCGCGGCCGACGCAGCTCTTCCACGTTCCGACGCACGCTCGGTGGCGTGCTGGACGCGTCGTTTGGGCGGGTGCTGCTGCGCGACGAGTTGTCCGAATGGATGGCGACGCACGTTCGCGTCGTACCGCTTCTCGTTGAGGATGCGCACTCCCTAGGTGACTTAGAACGTCAGGTCGTTCAAGCCCTGGATCCACCGCTCAACCTCGAGCATGCGGCTCCTGACCCAATCAGGCTCGAGCTCAGGCGCTTGCGCGCACTCGGCGAGGCCGCGGGCGTCGAGTAGTCGCTATTGTGTCAAGGCTCGGCTCGCGATGCGGAGGACGAACCCGTCGCTTGAACGCCTCGAGCTCGCCAAGCAGCGCCCTCGCTTGTGAGTCGTTGAGGGCATTGCCAACTACGGCATGAGTTCGCAGCCAGGACTTCAGCTCACGCCCCGACACGAAGTCAACTCCGAGATGGTGCTGCCCCTGCGCTTCGTGTTGGTCGCCGCCCCACACGGCAACGAGCGGTGCGACAAGCGGTCGATGATGAACGGCGCGAAGGATGTTGCGGGCTCGAGCCGCAGATGCCAGCGCTGCGGCAGCGTCGGATTCCAGTTTGAACTTGTTGAGTCCGTGGCTGTGCCATTTGGTATCGATGACCAGGATGCCCGCGCGTGTCACTACGAGGTGGTCGACATCCCCACTTTCGATTTCGAGGTTGTCGATCCATCCGTGGATGTGCTGCCGGCGATGTGCAGACCGAAGCACATCGGCGGTGTTGCTCTCGCCTATGACGCCTGACACACGGAAGGTCTGTCCGGACACCAGCAGGAACATCAGGGCCGCCATCGCCACGATCGACGAAGCGAAGATGCCCGTGAACAGTCCCGCGACGTAGCCGTCGAGTAGCAAACCAAACAGTGCGCACATGGCGACGCTGAGACCAGCGATCAGCGCGAGTGGCCACGCGTTGGCCTGTAGGAAGTGGCGCGCTGCACCTCGGATCACGCGATTGGGATAGCTACGTCGACGGGCAAACACCGGTCCAGCGTGGGCGATCAAGTGCTGTGACTGCAGACGTTTGACCAGATCAAGGTCAACCTTCAGACAGAGAAACCAAGAGTCTCCAGCCAGACGCGACAGACCTGGCTCTGCCGCGACTGTTGCGGCATGAACACAACCCGCACACCACTCCGCGAGATCGTCGCCTACCTGGGCATCGCCTACTCGCTCGCCCTGACCGTTGCGCTGGCACTGCCGGACGCGAACATCAACAAGTTGCTGAGCGTCATGGTTCCGACCGTGACCGTCGGCATCCTGACCTTCACGCTCACGCCTCGAGGCTCCCGCAAGAAGCTGTGGCGGGGGATCGGGCTCGGACGAGCCGGGCTGAAGGCCTGGCCGGCCGCGATCGTGCTGCCGTTCGTGCTGTGCGCCGGGGCGTACGGCACCGCCGTGGCGATCGGGGTCGGCGAGCTGGACATCGACATCGCCAACGCGACGCCCAGCTGGGCGATCGACCTGGTGCTCGCGGCGACTGATCGGCACCGTCTTCATCCTCGGGGAGGAGATCGGGTGGCGCGGATACCTGCTGCCGCGGATGCAGCTGCTCACCAGCAAGAGGCGGGCGGCGGTCGTGACCGGGTTCGTGCACGGCTTGTTCCACCTGCCGCTGATCCTGATCGCGTCGACGTACAACACCGAGGGTTCGCGCTGGATCGCTGCTCCGGTGGCCGTCGCCGTGATCACCGCGGGCGGGGTCTTCTACGCCTGGGTCTGGGACAAGTCCAAGTCGGTCTGGCCGGTGGCGATCGCGCACAACACCGTGAACACCGTCTTCGAGCTCGGCTCGACCGCGGTCGTGGCCACGGGAGGCACGACGGTGGCGTACGTCGCCGGCGAGACCGGGTTCGCGACGCTGGGTGTCTGTGTGATCGCCGCCGTGGTCCTGCTGCAAGACGGCCAAGGTCTGGCGGAGGCCCGAAGCGGCGCAGGACGAGGTCGTCGGGCGGCAGCCCGTGCCGGCCGTGGCTGCGTAGTCTCCAGTGATGAGTGGGTGGGCAGAGGCGTCACGGCGCCTGTCGCCGTACCTCGACCCCGCCATCGGGATCGTGGCCGCGGCGCTGGCGCTGTGGTCGCTGCTCACCACCGACCCCGGCTCGATCGACTCCAGGCTCGAGGAGCCAGACATCGCCTCGGCGGTCGCCACTGTGGCGGCCGCCGGGGCTTTGGCCTGGCGCAGGAGCCGGCCGGTGGCGTCGTACGCCGTCATGGTCGTCGGCAGCCTCGTGGTGAGCCTGACCGGGCACTACATCGGGCTGCTGTCGGTGCTGATGCTGTTCAGCCTCTACTCGCTGGCCGCGCACGGCCGGCGACGGGACGCGCTGATCGGGTTCGGGGTCGGGATCGCCTGCTTCGTCGGGCTGGCGCTGCTCGACGTACCCGGACCTCGGTACGTCGGTCCTCCTCCAGTCGCTGGCCCTGCTGGTGGCCGCCTGGGCGCTCGGGGACGCGATCCGGTCGCGTCGCCAGCAGCAGCGTGACCAGCTCGACGCGGCGGTGACCGAGGAGCGGCTCCGCATCGCTCGCGAGCTGCACGACGTGGTCGCGCACAGCATGTCGCTGATCGCGGTGCAGGCCGGGGTGGGTGCGCACGTGATCCGCACCGACCCGGAAGCCGCCGAGCACAGCCTGGACGTCATCGCCGACACCAGCCGCAAGGCCCTCGAGCAGACCCGTTCGATGCTCGGCATGCTGCGCGAGACCACCGACGACGGGACCCGGCCGCCCACCCAAGGCATCGAAGACATCGCCGCGCTGGTGGACGACGTCCGCGCGGCGGGCCTCGAGGTCGAGCTGGACCGACCGACGGCCCTTCCCAACCTCGACGCCGCCGACCTCGTTGACGGCGTACCGCATCGTCCAGGAGTCGCTCACCAACGTGATCAAGCACTCCGCGGCCGGTACGGCGAGCGTCACCCTCGGAGCCACCACGAACGGTCTCGACATCGAGGTGCTCGACCCCGGCCCCGCAAGATCGGGCCCGCGGCAGAGCGAGGGGCACGGACTGGTCGGGCTCCAGGAACGAGTCCGCCTGGTCGGAGGAACCCTCGAGGCGGCCGACCACGGCGGAGGCTTCCGGGTCCACGCCGTGCTGCCGGTGGACGGCGACCGGTGATCCGCGTCGCGGTCGTGGACGACCAGGAGCTGGTGCGCGCCGGGTTCGTGCTCCTGCTGCGTTCGGCCCCGGACGTCGAGGTGGTCGGCGAGGCCGGCGACGGACTGGAGGCGATCGCCCTGTGCCGGCGTACGGCGCCCGACGTGGTGCTCATGGACGTCCGGATGCCCCATCTCGACGGCCTCTCCGCGACCCGCACGATCCTGGCCGACCCTGCGTGCGCGGCCACCCGGATCGTGGTGCTGACGACGTTCGAGGAGGACGAGGTCGTGCTCGAGGCGCTGCGGTCGGGCGCGAGCGGGTTCCTGCTCAAGGACACCCGGCCCGAGCAGCTGCTCGACGCCATCCAGGTCGTGGCGGCCGGGGAGGCACTGCTGCACCCGCGAGTCACCCGGCGGCTGATCCAGCAGCTGGCCGCGCTGCCGGCGCCCCGGAGTACCCCCGACGACGGCCTCACCGACCGCGAGCACGACGTGCTGACCGCCGTGGCGCAGGGCCTCTCGAACCAGGAGATCGCGGCCGAGCTGCACCTCGGCTACGGCACCGTGAAGACCCACGTCAGCCACCTGCTCACCAAGCTGGGGTGCCGCGACCGGGCGCAGCTGGTGATGTACGCCTACGAGTCCGGGCACGCCGTCCCAGGCGGCAATTGACAGGTCTAGTCAACAACTCCGCCACGGGTCTCCCACTTTTCCTGCGCACGGGCGTACTCGGCCCTAACGTCCCTCTTGGGACGGAGGTGGACGGACAGATGGCGCAGCTTGCCCCGGCGGAAGTCGAAGTGGTGATGGAGCGCGCCCTGGCCGAGCTTCCCTTCGACGAATGGCGCGTGATCGACACCCGGCGTGAGGTGCGGGGGCCGCGGGTGGACTTCGTCGTGGTCGGCCCTCCCGGCGTGTTCGTGATCGGCTGCGGTCGCCGCGACGAACGAGAGCGAGCACGGGCGAAGCAGCTGATGACGTTGCTCGACTCGGCGCACGCGGTAGCCGACGTGGCCGGCGTACGCCGTGACGAGGTGCACCCGGTGCTCTGTCTGACCGGCGACGAGCCGGAGGACTCGTGGAGCCGCGGCGTGAGCGTCTGCGGGATCGTGAACCTGGCCGACACGCTGGCCTTCAAGCGCAACCGGCTGGAACGACACGAAGTCGAGGCGGCCGCGCTTGCGGTGGGCCGGACGATGCGCGGCGGCGGCAAGCACCGCGGCTAGACAGGGCGTGGCAGGGCCGCGGGACTCGTGCCCGCCTCGTTGGTCATGAAGTCGAGCCAGCCGTGCTCGGTCACGAGCATGTCGCAAGGAGTCCAGACCCTGGCCAGGAAGTTCGCGTAGCGCTCCGCGAGAAACCACACGGCCTCGTTGGGTCCGTACACGCACAGTCCGGGCCGGACCACGACCAGGACCGGCGTGTGCCTGGGCGGGCCGGGACCATCGGGCACGGGCCATTCCTCGACCACTCGCCTGAGCTCCTCGCGGGGTTCCTCCCAGCTGAGAATCTCCGCCGGCAGCCGCAGGGTGTCGACGCGCAGGACCTTCTGCTCGGTCGAGACGTCGCGCACGAGGGCGAGGTGCACGGTGCCGACCACCAGCGGCACTCGCTCGGCGATGTCACGGATGACGCGGGCCGGGTCGCGTACGTCGTAGGGATGGAGCTCGGTCGAGGTAGCGGTCATGTGCCGAGCCTGCCGCGAATCGGGTGTGTCGTGCCCGGGCCATCCACAGGCCTGTGGAGACCAACCGACGTCCGATCCCGAATCGGGGCAGGCTCGTCGGCATGGGACACACCACGGACTTCATCGGCCACGTCGACATCGAGCCGGCCCTCAACCAGGACGAGATCGAGTACCTCACCGCCTTCGGCCTCACCCGCCACTTCGACCGACCGGATGGGCCGTATGCAGTGTCAGGCAACCCGATGGCCGCTCAAGACCAGGAGCGCGCGAGCGTCGACACCGTGACCTACAGCAGCCTCGGGCCCGGCAAGCCACAGCTCTACTGCCAGTGGGTGCCGTGCCTCGACGGCTGCTGCCTGAGCTTCGACGGGAACGAGAAGTTCTACCAACCGGTGGCCTGGATGCGCTATCTCATCCAGCACTTCCTCAAGCCGGGCGCACTGGCTTCCAAGTCCGGGCTGCCGGCGTTCGAGCACTTCACCTTCGACCACCGCGCTCGACGGCATGATCGTGGGCTGCCGTCGCGACAACAAGGAGCTGTTCGCCATCAACGTGAAGGCCAACCGGGTGACGGAGCGAGTGCTGCGACCGGGGCTGCCCGAATACGCCGGTCGGCCACCGTTGGCGTACGAGAAGGCGATCGACGACTGGCAAGCGAGCTCGCGCCGCCGCCGTCGGGTGCCGCCGGAGGACACCCCGGCGAAGGTGGTCGACCTCGGTGCCCGGCGCGCCAGAGCCTGAGCCGACCGCGCCATGACCACTCTCGGGAACGGCAGTCGGCGTACGGCGGACTGGCAGGTCCAGTCGGTCTTCGATCCCCACGGCGAGGGCCACGACTTCGCCTACACGATCGGCTTGTCCGAGCACGAGCTGCCGGAGCTGCACATCTGGGCGCGACCCTCGCTCGGGGACGACCCGGGCGCCGACTGGATGTTCAGTCCGGGTGACCGCGCGCAGATCCTCAACGAACTGGCGTGGCGGCTGCTCGACGGCAAGCTCGCGGTCGGGGACATCTGGATGGATGAGTTCGACGGTGGGCACGTCACCGTGCGATTCCGCCTCGACCCACCTGGCGATCGCGAGGAGCTCGAAGCGTTCGGGATCGCACCGGGCGCTCTGGTGCTGCCCGTGCGCTGGTCACTGCACCGGCGGCCGATCGGTCGTGCGCGACCGCTGACCAAACGCGGGCTGCAGCGGGCAACCGCGGAGTACGCCGCACTGCGCGCCGGCTTCGAGGCGGAACCACGCGTTCCGGCCGGATGGTCGTTGCCCGCGGCGTTCTGCCCGGGCGGGGAGTTCGGCCCCCTGACTCCGATGGTTGCGGCGCGGGTCGCCGAGCTCTGGTCGGCCGACCCGATCACGCTGAGCAACCTGATGTGGGCCGGCATCACTGCCGACCAGGGCGGAGGCCTGACCTGGCCAGCGACCGTGGCCATTGCGCTCGCGCGAGACTTCGGCCGAGTTGACGAAGTGGCGCTGACCAAGACCGCCGCGACGGACGTCATCGATGCCCGGATGACTCAGTCGGACTGGCCAGACGTGGCGCGTCAGGTGGCCGCCGCCATCGACTACCAGCCCGGTGAGGGGACCCCCGAGCAGATCGAGCGTGGCTGGCGCCGGGTGCTGACCGAGATGCTGTGGACCGTGACAGCCACCGAAGTCGTCGCAGACCGGCTGACCAGCCAGCAGCGGCTCCGGGGTCGGGGCGCCTGGCTGACGGGGCTGGCGCCCGTCGGCGAGCTTCCCGGCCCGCAGTGGCGTGCACCGCGGCGCGTCCTCGACCGCATCCTGGGCGTGCTGTGGCCGCTGGGGTTCGAAGATCTCATCACGCTCATCTCCCGGCACCAGGACGACGACCTGACCGACTACCAGAAGCTCGCAGGTGCGGCGCAGGGCTGGGCGATCGTCGCGGCGGCGGGGTGCCCCTGGCGGGGCGTGCTCGATCGGCTGCCCGGCGTCCCACTCCCGCACCGGATCTCGGCCCTCCAGGAGTGGGCGACGGTCATGACGTCTGCGGCGTGTCATCGGGAGCGCCTCACTGCTCTCGACGTCTCGGTGCTGTGTGCACCGTTCCTCGATCTCGTCCCGGGGCTTCCCGAGGCCATCGACGGATGACTCATGCCTGGCTGGCCGCTTGTGCACAGGCCGGCTGCTGCTGGGTGGCGATTGTCGGTGGGGTGACCATAGAATCGAACGTATGTTCGATCTCGGGAGTGTCCGCGGCGCGGTGACTGCGTTGTCGACTGGCTTGTCCGGGATCGGCGAGGGATCGGACGACGTGGAGCGGATCGACCTGATCCGGGCGTTGGAGGAGCTCAAGTGTGCGGCCGAGGGCGCCCAGGCGGTGCTGACCGCGGCGTTCGACCGGTCCCAGCGGGCGGCCGAGGCGGCCGCGGGGGTGCCGGTGGAGCGGCAGGGCCGCGCGGTGGCGGCGCAGGTGGCGCTGGCGCGGCGGGAGTCCCCGCACCGGGGCCGCCAGCACGTCGGGCTGGCGCTGGTGCTGCGCGACGAGCTGCCGTGCACGCGGCGCGCGCTGGTGTCGGGGCGGATCACCGAGTGGCGGGCCACGCTGCTGGCCCGGGAGACCGCGTGCCTGTCCCGGGAGGACCGGGCCGCCGTGGACCGCCGGGTGGCGGGCGACCTCGATCGAGCGCTCGAGGCGATGGGCGACGGCGAGATCGTCGGCCGGGCGCGTGAGGTGGCCTATGAGCTGGACCCGGTCTCGTTCGTGGAGCGCCGGCGCCGCGCGGAGGCCGACCGCCGGGTCACGCCTGCGTCCGGCGCCGGACGTCATGGCCCAGCTCTCGACGCTGCTGCCGGTCAAGGACGGCGTGGCGGTGTGGGCGGTCCTCTCCCGGGAGGCCGACCGGGCCAAGGCCGCCGGCGACGAGCGGTCGCGGGGCCAGATCATGGCCGACACACTCGTCTCCGCGGGTCCTGTCCTCGGGCGAGTCCACGGCGCCGGGTCTGATGATCAACATCGTGGTCACCTGACTCCGTGCTGCTCGGTGACGACGACGGCTTCGGGTGGGTGGAGCACTACGGGCCGGTCCCGGGTGACCTGCTGCGGGAGTGGATCGCGGCGAACGCCGAGCAGGGCGTCGAGGCAGTGGGTACGCCGCCTCTATGTCACCCCGGCGACCGGGGAGCTGGTGGCGATGGACTCTTAGGGCCGTCGGTTCGAGGGGAAGCTGGCCGAGTTCCTGCGACTGCGGGACCGGCGCTGCCGCACCCCGTGGTGCGACGCCCCGGTCCGCCACCTCGACCACGCCCAGGACCACGCGGACGGTGGACCGACCCGCGCCCGGAACGGTCAGGGGCTGTGCGAGGGCTGCAACTACGCCAAACAGGCCCGCGGCTGGACCGCCCGACCCCGGCCCGGACCACGGCACACCATCGAGACCATCACACCGACCGGACACCGGTACCGGAGCACCGCACCCCCACTGACCGCGGCCGAACGCGGACTACGGCTGGACCTGGTGCTCTCCGCCTGACTCGTCGGGGACGAGCGCGAGGAACGGGCTGTCGATCTCACCTCTGGTGTTGATGTCGAAGTCCAGAGGCGTGCCCGGGTCGGCCCGACGGCCGGTCGTGGGTCTGTGGCCGGCCAGTCGAACCATACGAGGTGGAGATCATGCTGTCGGGTGATCTCGTCGTAGGCCTGCTGGCAGAGCTCGGCGATTTGCTCCTCCGTCAGGTTCGCTTCGGTCCCCGTAGCCACCAGGAGAACGTGTAGAGAGGGAGGTACCCCTCGGCCTGGAGGTCTCGCCTCGAGGTCCTCGAGCAGCTGCTCGAGGGGGCGGTCACAGCATGGGGTTCCCTTCGAGCGGGATCTTGATCTGCTCGCCGTTCTGCGAGACCACAGCGTAGGGACCCTAGGTGATCGGGTCCGGCCGGCTGCCCGGCGGATAGCCCTCCATCACACGAATCTGGCGACCGCGGATTCGCGATCGTCGTGTACACGATGCCCTCGCCTTCGCTTGGAGGGCCTGACCGGCCAACCGTCGAGATCTCGCGGATCTGCTTCGGGTGCAAGGCCGCGCAGGTCCTGGGATCGAACAGCCGGTTGTGTGCGCGATCTCGCGCAGCCGCGCGACCCGGGCCAGTCGCTCGGCGTCGTGCGTCGAGGCCAACGTGATGCGGGCGTGTCGGAAGACCGAGAGCTCGAGACGTACGTCCCGCAGGGCGGAGGCGGCGACTCGGAGCGGAGCCGCGCAGGTGGACGCCAGCGACCTGAGCGTGGAGATGATCCGCAGGAAGCGGGGCGCGGCGGCGGCGATGCGGGCCGCGTTCAGCGCAGCGGCGCCGGCGGCCGTGGTGCCGGCGGTGAAGGCGCCGAGGACGATGCCGATGCCCTGGATGATCACCGCGTCCCGGATCAGGTCGTGGACCAGGTCGAGGATGGCGGCGCGCTGTTCGTCGACGTGGTCGGCGTAGGTCTCGCAGGCGCGAGCAACCACGCCGCACTGGTCGGCGACGGCCTGGCAGCGGGCGGCCATCGACTCGGTGACCTCGATGGCGATCGGGACCTCGGGGGACCGGAGATTGGTGAACGAGCGGATCGCGGTCGTGCAGTACGCCGCGAGGTCGGCGACCTGGACCGAGGCCGAGCGCCAGCAGGCCGCGGCCTCGCGCAGCAGATCGGTGTCGGCGTCGGGCCAGACGAAGCCCTCGACCTGGTCGAGGATCCACGAGGCCCAGCCCGGAAGGCCGCCGAGGTCGCCGCCGAGGGACGAGGGGAGCGAGCAGGGCAGGACGGCGACGTACCCCGCGACGCACGGAGTGCCGTCGAAGACGGTGCGGCCGGAGATGACGGAGCGGTTCTCGGCGTGGCCGTGGTTCTCCAAGGACGCCGCCGTCAGCCGACCACAGGTCGAGAACGCGTCGACCAGGTCGCCGATCGCGGCGAGCGCGGACTGAGCGGCCTCGTCGTACGCCGACGCGAACTCGGCCGCCAGGGAGGCGTCGCCGGCCATCGCACCGCAGTGCGCGAGCTTGCCGGAGACCGTGTCGAACACCAGGGCGGCGCTCTGGTTCGCCCGCTCGAAGGCCAGCGCGGCGTCGTCGTAGGACAGCGAGTCGACCTCGATCACCGCACCGCACTCCACATCGTCGTGTTGTCAGCCGTGGCCGCCGAGTAGTTCTCGCAGGCGGCCATTACGGCGCGGCGCATGGCGACGAGCGCGTCGTGCATCTCGGCGTACGACGCCGCCCAGGAAGCGTGCGCTTCGAGGTGGGCGCCCGCGGCCGTGCCGGACCACGCCGCGTGCAGGTGCGCCACTCGCCAGCGCAGGTCGACCACGACCTCGGACAGCTGCGCCTCGATCGAGCCAAGCGACGACACGACCTCGCGGGCGAGCTCGAGGTCAACGGCGTAGGAGAACCTCACGACAGCCGCCTGGTCAGGACGTCGAGCGACGAGGCCGACCTGGCGTCGCAGGTCGTGATGTCGTCCTTGAACGCCTCCAGCGCGTCGGCCAGTCCTGACAGAGAGGACGCGACAGACGCTGACGCCCGCAGCCAGTCCGCCCACGCCTCGGCGAACTCCGAGGCGGCCGCTCCCCGCCACCCGTCGAGCAGGACGGAGACGCCACCGGAGGCGCGCGCCCGGGCCTCGGTGAGCAAGGTGGCGGTCCGGCGTACCTCCGCGACGGAGGCATGGAACTCCGGCTGCGAGAACTCGATCGTCATGAGCCCCACGCTGCCCCGGATCGCGGACTCGCACCGGGGCCGAGAGCAATCTGTGGATTACTCCCAGGGCGGGGTGTCGTCCATCTTCTTGTAGTACCTCGCGAGGTGGTTCTTCATCCGCGTGCGGTCGACGACGGGGAGACGTCGTCGATGCCGCCGTGCGCGCCCTGCATGATGCCGGCCGCGGCCATGACGCCGCGGGGGACGGCGACGAGCCGGTCGTCGACCACGTCGGCGATGAGCAGCTTGTACGCCGTGTAGTTGTCCTTGTTGTCGGCGTCGTACCAGAGGTGCACGCGTCGGTAGGCAGCATTGGGCGAATCGGTGGCGCCGGTGAACTTGCGGACCCTCTTCTCGGCGGCGTCGCCGTCCCAGCGACAGGGAGCGGTCGGCGAGCGGGAGGTCCTGGAACGAGGGGACGGCCATGCCCGTGGGTACCCCGTCTTCATGCCACGACGCACCGCGATCGCCGCGTTCACCATCGTCCTGACGACGGCCGGGCTGGCCGCCCCGGCCACGTACGCCGCTCCCACGGCCGACACCAGCCGA
>CAVVOE010000012.1:0-611223 GCA_963749865.1 uncultured Actinomycetota bacterium | reverse complement strand
CCAGCGAGCTACCGAACTGCTCCACCCCGCGTCGGTGACGTCAAGGTTACGGCACCGGCGGGGCGGACCCAAATCACTGGGTCGCGCTGGCTGACGGGGTGGTGCCGGAGGACGAGGGCGAGGTGGTGCCGCCATCAAGGGACAGCGCCTGGTTGACGTAGTCGCGGGCCTTCTTGATGTGCCGCTGGTACTCCGCGAGGTCCCCGCCCTGGAGGGCCTGGTCGGCGGCGAGGAACTCGTCCTCGGCGAGCGCCAAGAGGTCCTCGACGGAGCCGGTCGGCTGGTCGGTGGGCTCGTCCGTCGGCTCGTCGGTGGGCTCGTCCGTCGGTTCGTCGGTGGGTTCGTCGGTGGGTTCGTCGGTGGGCTCGCCGCTCACGTCGGGGGCGTTCGCTGCCGCCTTGTCCAGGGCGTCGCTGAGGTTGGCGTCGATGCCGACGCCGCCGCGGTAGGAGACCAGCACGTAGCGCAGGATCGGGAAGGTCGACTCGCTCGCGGTCGAGAGTGAGGCGTAGATCGGCTCGACGTACATCAGCTCGTCGCCCACCGGGACGGTGAGCAGGTTGCCGTAGGTGACGGTGCTGCCGCTTCGGTTGAACTGCGCGAGCGCGTCGGCGACGTCCTGGTCGGAGCGCACGGCGTTCGCGACCTGGCCCGGGCCCTGCTGCTGCTCGTCGATCACGTTGATCACGCGCATCTGGCCGTACGTCGGCGAGGTCGCGTCGGAGTCGACCGAGACGTAGGCGGCCAGGTTGCTGCGCTTGTAGGGCACGAACGTCGAGGTCAGCGACCACACCGGGCCGGCCGGCGCGTCCGCAGGCTCGGCCGCCGGCTCGCCGCCGTCCTCGTCGTCGGGGACCAGCCCGGGCGGCTGCGCGACGAACATGCGGTACGGCGGCTGCAGGCTCTTGGCACCGTTCGGGTCCTCGGGGACGTCCCAGCGGTTGTTGTCCTGGAACCAGGCATTGGGGTCGGTGACGTGGTAGCGCGCGTACTGGTAGCGCTGCACCTTGAACATGTCCTCGGGGTAGCGGAGGTGCTCCATCAGCTCCTCGGGGATGTCCGCCTTCGGCCGCACCGTGTCCGGGAACGCCGAGGACCACGCCCTGAGGATCGGGTCCTGGTCGTCCCAGGCGTAGAGCGTGACCGAGCCGTCGTAGGCGTCAACCGTCGCCTTCACCGAGTTGCGCATGTAGTTGATCTCGTCGGTCGGCAGGGTGCGCAGCCCGGTCTCCTCCTGGAGCGAGTCGTCGGTCATCTCCTTGAACGACTCGCGCTCAGAGCCCGGGAAGTGGTCGGTCGTCGTGTAGCCGTCGACCACCCACAGGATCCGGCCGTCCACGACCGTCGGGTAGATGTCGTCGTCGAGGGTCAGCCACGGCGCCACCTTCCGCACCCGGTCCTCCGGCTCCCGGTTGTAGATGACCTCGGAGTTGGAGTTCATCCGGCTGGACAGCAGGAAGTTCGTGCTGCCGAACTTGATGGCGTACAGCAGCTGCCGGAAGGTGGTGCCGACCGGGACGCCGCCCCTGCCGTCGTAGCTCGTCTTGGTGGTGTCGGTCGGGCCCTCGCGCTGCAGGTCGAGCTCGACGTCCGAGGCGTCCGGGGCGGACTTGCCCACCACGGAGTAGTCGGGGCTGTTCTCGCCGAAGTAGACGCGGTTCTCGTACTCGCCCACCGCGCTCTCGAGGGCGTCCTGGCCGGCCTGGAAGCCCTGTGCCCACTGGGTCTTGTCGGAGTTGCTGGTGCCGCTGCCGCCGAGGTCCGCGTTGGCGCTGTTGCGCTGGTTTGCGTACGCCGCGATCAGGTCGTTGCCGTGGGTGTAGACCGTGTGGAGGTTGAGCCAGTTCTGCACGTCGCTGCTGAGCCGGGCCTGGTCGAGCTCGCGGACCCCGAGCACCAGCGCCCGGTCGACCCCGTTGATCTCGTAGTGGTCCACGTCGAGGACGTCGGCCACGGAGTAGTAGCCGCGGACCTGCTGGTTCTGCTCGAACGCGCGCCGGACCAGCTCGGGGTCGACCAGCGGGATCGAGGTGACGCTGGGGTCGTTGTCGCGGTCCAGCTCGGCCGCGGTCGTGCCGCTGCTGGGCAGCTTGTACTGGGCAACGGTGTCGATGTCGTATGCCGCCCTGGTCGCCGCGATGTTCTTCGTGATGTACGGCGCCTCGCGGTCCGCCTCGCTCGGCTTGACCTGGAACTGCTGCACGATGCCGGGCCAGATCAGCCCGAGCAGGATCGCGGAGAGGACGAGCAGCGCCAGCCCCATCGACGGCAGCAGCCAGGTGCGCCGCCACACGTTGAGGAAGAACAGCACCGCGCAGATCAGCGCGATGCCCATGAGGATGCTCTTCGCCGGCAGCACGGCGTTGTCGTCGGTGTAGGTGATGCCGGTCAGCAGCGACCCGGACTGGTAGGCCAGGTCGTAGCGGTCGAGCCAGTAGTCGACCGCCTTGGCGAGCACGAACACGCCCAGCAGCACCGAGAGCTGCGCCTGGGCGGCGCCGGAGAGCCGCTCGCTCGGGCTCTGGAGCCGGATGCCGCCGTAGAGGTAGTGGACGACGGCCGCGGCCAGCAGCGCGACGACCGTCACCGCCATCACGAAGTCGACCACGAAGTGGTACCAGGGCAGGTCGAAGACGAAGAAGCCGATGTCCTTGCCGAAGTAGGCGTCGTCGCGCTCGAACGGCACGCCGTTGCGCCAGAGCAGGTACGCGCGCCACTCCCCCGAGCCGGACGTGCCGGCGAAGATGCCGAGCAGCACGGAGAGGCCGATGACCAGCCAGGTGCGGATCGGCGTGACCGCCTGGCGGTAGCGGTCGAGGCCGGTCTGCTCGGGCGACTGCGGGTGGAACAGTGGCCGTAGCCGGAACGCGATCACCATGTTGGCCGCGACCACGACGCCCATCAGCAGCCCGAAGACGCCGAACAGCGCGATCTTGGTCCACAGCAGCCGGCTGTAGACCGAGCCGAAGCCGATGTCGCGGTACCACAGCACGTTCGTGTAGAAGTTCGCGAAGGTCGTGAGGCCGAAGAAGGCGAGCACCAGCACCACCGCGGTGATCACCAGCGCCCGCGAGCGGCGGGACGGCGGGCGCTCCGCGGGGGCCTCCCCGCGCGGATCCTCGTCGCCGAACAGCTCGCTCATCGCTTCTCGGGGTCCCCGCGGAAGTGCGAGCGCGCCGCGCGAAGCGCGCCGACCGAGCAGTTTCGTGGGGTGTTCATGCTGTGTCCTCTTCCTCGTCCACCGGCTCAAGGGTCGCACCCAGCAGGGCGATCAGCTCGGGCACCAGGTCCGCGCCGCCCACCACCGACTGGTCGTCGTCGTGCGCGCGCAGACGCAGGGCACAGTACGACGCCCCGGCCCGGGTGACACCGACGACCATGCGAACCTCCTGGCGTTCCGGGTGCTCGGAGGCGTACGCCGCGGCCGCGGCGGGGTCGTCGGGAAGGGTGTCGTCCGCCTCCGGGGGCAGCACCAGACGCTCGACCACGGCGGCGCAGCCGGTCACCTCGGGACCCCAGGCGATCGAGGCCAGCGTGGACTCGAACCGCTCCCCGGGCAGGTGCTCCTGCTCGACCGGCGTGAGCGACCCCGCGGCGGAGGCGTCGTCCAGCCCCATCGCCGAGGCCAGCGCCGGCGCGCGGCGTACCAGCTCCGCCGTCTCGACCAGGGCGTAGAGGCGGCCCGGCTGGTCCCAGCCGTCGTCCGCGATGTGCGACTCGATCTCGAGGACCGCGGAGGCGAGCGCGGGGTCGACGTAGGGGTCGAGGGTGGGCAGGCCGGTGGGCTCGGTCATGCGCAGCTCGGCAGCTTGGCGTCGTGGTCCTCGGCCCAGGCCTCGATCGCGGTCCTCGCAGTGTCGAAGGTGTCGACCCTGACCAGACGCATGTCGCCGTTCCTCGCCCCCTCGGAGTCCTCACAGTTGTCGGCCGGGACGAGGAACAGCTCGGCGCCGTCCTCCTCGGCGCCGGCGATCTTCTGCTGGATGCCGCCGATCGCACCGACCTTGCCGTCGGCGTCGATCTCGCCGGTGCCGGCGACCTGGCCGCCGTGCGTGAGTGAGCCAGGAGTGAGGGTGTCGTAGATGGCCAGCGAGAACATCAGCCCGGCGCTCGGCCCGCCGATCCGCGGGTCGATGGTCACCGTCACCGGGAACGGGAGGATGAACCCCTGCCCGAGCTGGATCCCGACCTGCGGTGCGCCGGCCAGGTCCACCAGCCCGAACAGGTCGGCGCTCGGCTCCTCAGGGGTGACCGGGACGTCGACCTCCTTGCCGTCGCGCAGGACGGTGAAGGTGATCTGCTGGCCCGGCGGAGTCGCCCGGATCGCCGCACGCAGCTCCTCGGACGCCTTCTGGATGTCGCTGGAGAGCGGCTTGCCGTCGATCTCTCGGAAGATGTCACGAACCGCGAGGGCGCCGTCGGCCGGCGCCCCCGGCGCGATGAGCAGCACCTCGAGCGCCGGCGTGACGTTGTGGCCGAGCGCGTGGAGTGCGACCGCGACCGCGGTGTCCTGCGAGGACACCATCTGGACCTGGCCCTCGTCGCGGACCTGGTCGGCGGTCTTGTCGTCGGGGTAGACCGCGTCCTTGGGGTAGACGGCGTCGCTGCGGTCCAGCCACGCGCCCATCACCTGGAACAGGTTGAGGTTGCTGTTCTTGGGCGTCACCGAGACGGTCGTCATCCGGAGCTGGCCGTGGTCACGGTAGGTCTGCTGGCCGGGCACCTGGATGATCTCCTTGCCGTCCGGAGCGGCCAGCACGTCGATGGTCGGCCCCGGCGAGTACATCGTGTACGGCAACGGCTTGAGCAGCGCCACCAGGGCCAGCGCGGCCACCAGCGGTACCGCCACAAAGGCGGCGATGACACGCTGGTTCATGCCGAAACTCTCCCAGACCGCTGGTAGCGAAGACGTTCTCGGGGTCGCGGGTCAGCTGGCGCGACGCTGCTCGCCGGTGCCGGCCTGGGTGTCCGTCTCGCTGTCGGTCTCGGGTGGTGCCTCGGCCGGCGGCGTACGGCGCAGCGCGACCCCGGTGGACCGCTCCCGTCGGCGCGGCAGCCGGGCCGGTCGCCCGTGCTCGCGCTCCAGAGCGGCGCCGAGCCGGCGGGCGGCCTCTTCGCGGTCGACCTCGCCGCGACCCTCGCGGCCCACCCAGCCGACCCAGGCCATCGCAGCGAC
Source organism: uncultured Actinomycetota bacterium (assembly GCA_963749865.1). Taxonomy (GTDB): domain Bacteria; phylum Actinomycetota; class Actinomycetes; order Propionibacteriales; family Nocardioidaceae; genus Nocardioides. Next base: position 606,047 of record CAVVOE010000012.1, on the reverse strand, counting down.
CGTGACCACGACCGGCGGGACGAGCCAGAGCAGGATCTCCACCCTCGCGAGGGTAGGTACTAACGTGCGCGACATGTCGGAGCCCACGCCAGCGCGCCAGCGCCATTCGGCGCTGCGGCTCGTCGACCTCCGCGAACAGCCACTGGACGTCGCCGAGGTGGTCGCCGCACTCGAGGGCGAGTCGTCCGGTGGGCTCACCCTGTTCGTCGGTCGGGTCCGCGACCACGACCAGGGCAAGGGCGTGACCGGGCTCGACTACACGGCGCATCCCTCGGCGCTGGACCGGATGCGCGAGGTCTGCGAGAGGGTCGCCGCGGCGTACGACGTGCACGGGGTGGCTGCGGTGCACCGGGTCGGCACCCTCCACATCGGCGACATCGCTGTCGTGGTGGCCACGACCTCGGCGCACCGGGGCACCTCGTTCGACGCCTCGCGGCTCCTCATCGACACGCTCAAGGCCGAGGTGCCGATCTGGAAGCACCAGCGGTTCAGCGACGGCTCCGAGGAGTGGGTCGGGTCACCCTGATCTCCCCCTGAGCGCGCCGCGCTTCCAGCCAGAGGCGGCGTACCGTGGAGGCCATGGCAGACGAGCCGGAGGAGCCCCAGAACCCGTTCAAGGGCACGCCGTTCGAGCAGTTCTTCGCGCAGGGCATGAGCGGGATGGCGGGGATGGGCGGGCCGGGCATGCCCGACCTCAACCAGCTCTTCGGCCAGCTCCAGTCGATGCTCCAGCCCTACGACGGGCCGCTCAACTGGGACGTGGCGCTCGACCTGGCCCGCAAGACCGTGGCCCAGTCGCCCGACCCCTCGCCGAGCTCGGCCCAGCAGAACGCCGTGGCCGACGCCCTCCAGCTCGCCGACCACTGGCTAGACGAGACGACCTCGTTCCCGTCCGGCGTGACCACCGCGACCGCATGGAGCCGGGCCGAGTGGGTGGTCAACACGACCGACGTCTGGAAGGTGCTGGTCGAGCCCGTCGCGCGACAGTCCGTCGGTGCCCTCGGCTCGGCGCTGCCCGAGGAGGCGCAGGCCCAGGCGGGTCCGATCCTCGGCATCCTCGGCCGCGCGATCGGCATGCTGCTGGCCAACCAGGTCGGCTCCGGCCTCGGCACCCTGGCCGGCGAGGTGCTGTCGGTGTCCGACGTCGGCGTCCCGCTCGCCCCCGCCGGCCAGGCCGCGTTGGTCCCCGCCAACGTCGCGGCGTTCGCCGAAGGGCTCGACGTGCCGGAGGCGGACGTGCTGCTCTACCTCGCGCTGCGCGAGGCCGCGCACCAGCGGCTGTTCGCGGGCGTGCCGTGGCTGCGCGACCACCTGGTCGGCGCGGTGACGGCGTACGCCGAGGGCATCGAGGTCAATGTCGAGGGGATCCAGCAGCGGGTCGAGGAGCAGATGCGCGGTATCGACCCCACGAACCCCGAGGCGATGCAGCAGCTCCTCGAGGGCGGCATGTTCGAGCTGCCCGACTCACCGGTCCAGAAGGCCGCGCTCGAACGGCTCGAGGTCACCCTGGCCCTGGTCGAGGGCTGGGTCGACGAGGTGGTCAGCCAGGCCACCGAGGACCGGATGCCGACCGCCGCCAAGCTGCAGGAAGCAGTACGCCGCCGCCGGGCCGCCGGCGGTCCGGCCGAGCAGACGTTCGCGACCCTGGTCGGCCTCGAGCTGCGGCCGCGGCGGCTGCGCGACGCCTCGACGCTGTGGGGCTCGCTGCGGACCCGTCAGGGCAACGAGGCCCGCGACGGCGTCTGGATGCACCCCGATCTGCTGCCCGCGGCCGCCGACCTCGACGACCCGCTCGGGTTCCGGGAGGGCGCTTCGGAGCCGGAGGCGCTCAGCGAGGCGGACTTCGACGCCGAGCTGCGCAAGCTGCTCGACGGTCCGACTCCCGAGGCGCCCGAGGCGCCCGAGGAGGACTGAGCCTCCCGCCCGTCGGGATCAGTCGACGTCGGACTCCTGGCCCGGCGGGACGTCGACCTTGGCGGCGGACGACCAGCCGAGCAGGTAGCCCTTCGCGCGCTCGGCCTGCGGGTAGCGGTCCACCCAGCCCCAGAACGCCGCGTCGTGACCGGGCTCGATCAGGTGCGACAGCTCGTGCACGAGCACGTAGTCGATGACCCAGCCCGGCATGCCCTGCAACCGGGCTGAGAGCCGGATGGTCCGGTCACCGGGCGTGCACGAGCCCCAGCGCTGCTTCTGGTTCTCGACCCAGCGGACCGAGCCCGGCACCGCGAGGCCGCCGAGGTAGCGGTCGTTGAGCATCAGCGCCCGCTCCATGAGCTCGGCGTCGGACGGGGTCGTCCGGCGCTCGGACTTCTGCACCCGGGCCACCATCGCCTCGACCCACTCGGCCTCCTCCTTGCGGGAGAGCGAGGCAGGGACCAGCACCACGATCCGGTCGCCGTCGCGGTACGCCGAGACCGTACGCCGGCGCCGCTTGCTCCGCCGCACCTCCACGTTCGGTGCGGGCTCTGACGCGACCGCCATGACCGGAATGTAGCCGGTACCGGGCCCCGAACCCGGTATCTAGTGCCCCGAACCAGACGTCCGTGTGCGCTTCGCGCACACATAGCACGCACCTCGCGGCGTTGCCGTCGCTCGATGATGGGCCGACAGCGTCGTCGCTCCGGCGCCTTGCGATGCACGCACTCTGAGCCCGCCAAGCACGCATGGCGGTCTGGTTCGGGGCACTAGCGCCTGTTGGCCCACGCCAGCAGCCGCTCGCGGGGCCAGGTGTTGACGATCCGGTCGGGGTCGATGCCGGCCGCCTCAGCGCGCTCGGCGCCGTACCAGAGGAAGTCGAGCTGACCCGGTGCGTGGGCGTCGGAGTCGATGGAGAACAGGCAGCCGAGGTCCCGGGCCACCTCCAGCAGCTTGGTCGGTGGGTCGCGCCGCTCGGGTCGGGAGTTGATCTCGACGGCCGTGTTGCTGTCGGCGCAGGCCGAGAAGACCGCCTTCGCGTCGAACTGGGACTGCTTGCGGATGCCGCGGCCGCCGGTGACCAGGCGGCCGGTGCAGTGGCCGAGCACGTTGACCCGCGGGTTCTGCACGGCGGCGACCATCCTCCGGGTCATGGCGGGGGCGTCCATCGCCAGCTTGGAGTGCACGCTGGCCACCCGGACCTCGAGCCGGTCCAGCATCTCGTCGGTCTGGTCCAGGCTGCCGTCGTCGAGGATGTCGACCTCGATCCCCTTGAGCAGCGTGAAGCCGCCGGCTCCTCTGGACGACAGGTGCTCGTTCACCGCGTCGACGACGCCGAGCTGCTTGCGCAGCCGTTCGACACTGAGCCCGTTGGCCACCCGCAGCCGGGGCGAGTGGTCGGTGAGCACCTGGTACTCGTGGCCCAGCTCCATCGCGGTGAACGCCATCTCCTCGATCGGCGAACCCCCGTCGGACCAGTCGGAGTGCGAGTGCAGGTCACCGCGGAGGCGAGCGCGCAGGTCGTGTCCGGCCTCGGTGAGCGGGCCGCCGTGCTCCTCCTCCAGGGCCGCGAGCCGCGAGGGAAGCTCGCCGCGGACGGCGGCGCTGATCACCTTGGCCGTGCTGGCTCCGACGCCCGCGATGTCGGTGATCGTCCCGGCCTCGACGCGGGCCCGGACCTCCTCGTCGCCGAGCGGCAGGATCGCCGCGGCGGCGTTGCGATAGGCCTTGACCTTGTAGGTCTCCTCGCGGCCGCGCTCGAGCAGGAACCCGATCCGGCGCAGGGCCGCGACCGGCCCACCGTCGTACGCCTCCGCCACAGCCGCCACCCTAGGACGTGGCTCCCAAGTCACTGACTGGCCCAGGTCGGAAGATTTCCGGCGAGGAATTTTGGTGCACAAGCGGTGGATTGGTGTTGTCGCAGGTCAGAGCGGTGATCTGGGGAGAGCTCCACCGGTTTTCCACAGGTGGATGCACGGCCCGTGCGCGTGTCCTCCACCTGTGGACTGCGTTTTGCACAGATTTATCCACAGCCTTGTCCACAGGGTCACCGCCCAGGGCATTGCCCCTGCGCGCGCCGAGTGCCTAGCGTGTGCCCTCGACGAGGCCCCCGGGCCTGTCGGGGGTGATCCGCAAGGGGAAGGCGGGTCTCTGTCGGCGGACACGGGGGCTTCGCCGCGCCCCGGGCGGTCCGCCGCGCTCAGCGGTTGCGGAACTCCGGCGCCCGCTTCTCGCGGCTGGCGCGGATGCCCTCCTGGAGGTCCTCGGTGGCCAGGGTGATCGGCTGGGCCATCGCCTCCCACTGAAGGGCACTCTCGAGGTCGGCGTGACCGGCGTCGAGGAGAGCGAGCTTGGTCAGCCGGGTGGCGATCGGCGCGTTCGCCGCGATCCCGGCCGCGACCTCGAGCACGTCGTCGAGGAACGTGGCCGGCTCGAGCACCCGCGACACCAGCCCGATCCGCAGCGCCTCGTCGGCATCCACGACCCGGCCGGTGAGCAGGAGGTCGCGTGCGTGGGCCGCGCCGACCACCTCCGGAAGCAGGTAGGTGCCCCCCATGCCGGCGTGCATGCCGAGCTTCACGAACGGGACGCCGAGCTTCGCCCCCGCGGCGGCGTACCGCAGGTCGCAGGCGAGCGCCAGGCACAGACCGGCCCCGATCGCCGCGCCGTTGACGGCCGCGATCGTGGGCACCTCGAGGCTCCGGATCGAGAGCCAGGCCCGGTAGAAGGGCAGCATCCGGCTCCGCAGCTGGTCCACGCTGGCGTCCGGCTCGCTGGCGATCCAGGACGTGTTGCCGCCCGAGCAGAACGCCGAGCCCTCCCCCGTCACGACGACCGCCCGGAGCGACCGGTCGGCGGCCAGCTCGGCCACCGCGGCGACCCACGACGAGGTCATCTCGTCGGACATCGCGTTGCGCATCTGCGGGTTGTCGAGGGTCAGCAGCGCCACGCCGTCGGAGGGTCGCTCGACGCGCAGGTGGGTGACTTCGGGCATGCGCGCACCCTACTGAGCGAGTCCGCCGGGCCGACCTGAGCCCGCTCCCGACCGCAAGTCGCCCGAAAACCGCGTGAAAAGTCGATATTCGGCGCGCCGAGCGCCTCACGCTGGATTCCCGGCGTCTGGAGTAGGTTCGATGCGGCTCGAGGACCCGTTCCGAGGGCCTCCGGCGGGCTTCCCCCAACCCAGGAATTGGCAGAGTCCCCCGCCGCGACGACCGAGAAGAATATTGAGGCAAGGAGGCCGTCATGGCGGAGACCTGGAGCGGCGAGTTCTACTGCGTGAAGTGCAAGGAGAAGCGCGAGGCCGAGGGAGAGGTCCGAGTCAACGACAAGGGCACTCGGATGGCCAAGGGTGTCTGCCCGGTGTGCGGGACGAACCTCAACCGCATCCTCGGCAAGGCCTGAAGCTCGCCCAACGACGTCGCGACGGTGTCCCCGGCTCTGCCGGGGGCACCGTCGTTCTCCGCCCGGACAGCGAGCCTGTGGATGAGGCCCGGCGCGCGACCGGCATCCGTGTGACCGTGTCCAGCATGACCTGGCTCCTGCGCGCCGGCGTCGGCCTCGCCCGCCGCGACGCCGACCACCTCCAGCTCGGCCTCGACCCGCCGCACGTCGCGGTGCTGCCCGACCGGCGCGCCGTGCGCCTGCTGCTGGTCGAGCTCGCTCATGGCAGCCCGCTCTCCACTCTCGACGCCGTGACCGGCCGCGCCCTCGACGCGCTGGTCGGCGCCGGCCTGGTGGTCCCCGCCGACGGCGAGGCCGCCCGGCCGGAGCGCCGCTCGCGATGTGTGGTGCACCTCGACGTCCCCGACGGCGTGCTGCCCGCCGCGCTGCGCCTGATCGGCGAGGCAGGCCTCGGCCTGACCCGCGATCCGGGCGGCGCGAGCGTGGTGCTGGTCTGGACCGAAGGCGAGCCCGCCCGCGACCGGTCGGACGAGTGGATGCGCCGCGGTACGCCGCATCTCCTGGTCCGCGAGACCCTCGTCGGTCCGGTGGTCGGCCCCTACGTCGTACCCGGTGCCACCGCCTGCCTGCGCTGCGTCGACGCGCATGCCGGCGAGACGGACCCGCGCCGCTCCCTGGTCGTCGAGCAGCTGGCCACGACCGAGCCGCTCCGCCCGGTCGACCCTGATCCCGCGCTGCGGACGCTGGCACTGGGCTGGGCCGTTCGTGACCTGGTGACCGCCGCCGAGGGCGGTGTGCCGGCGATCTGGTCGGCCACCGTCGCACTCGGCGCGCTGCCGCCGGTCCTGACGGCGTACCGCCGGCACCTGCACTGCGGCTGCGCCTGGGCCGACGACCTGCCCGATGCCGACGTGCAGGCCGATGTGGCGCGGGCCGGCTGAACTTGCGTGCCAGCACCACGTCCAGAGGTTTCGACACGCTCCGTGCGACTTCGTTCCGCAGTCGCGGTCGCTGCTCAAGCACCGACGATCGGTCCGGTCCTCGTTCCTCGGACCGCACCGATCACCAGTACTCGCTGTCGAGCTTGCCCTCCATCGCCCGCAGGTGCTCACGCGAGCAGCTGTCGCAGTAGGTGCTGGCCCGACCGTTCTCGACCGCTGTGCTCCAGGTGAGCGTCTTCGCCTCGTCGGGCTCCTGCCGCCCGCAGAAGTCGCAGGTCTTCACACCCCTGAACCTACTCGGAGAAATCGACAGGAGCCGGGTACGGAGAAATCGACAGGAGCCGGGTACGACCGTGGTGGTCGTACCCGGCTCCCGGATTGGCACCCGCGATCAGGGTGTCCCCGCAGAGGGCCGCTGACTGGCGGCATCCCGTGAGGTCTTACAGAGCGCGGGCGAGGGCGAGACGCGCCTGCTGCGCTGCCTGCTCAGCCCTGCGGCTGAGACGGCGGGCACGGGCCAGCTGGTGGCCGCGCCGTAGCTGCTGCGCCTCTCCCAGGCGCGCGGACATCTGCGCGCGCGCGAGGTTTTCGTTCATGAGATTCATCTCGGTGCTCCTGGTGATGTAGGTCTGGTTCATGTGAGTTGGCTGGTCCTTCTCGGATGGGATGCGGCCGTCAGCAGACGGACGCTCGTGATTTCGCGGGCGGCTGCTACGCGGCTACCTCGTTCTTGCGGGGACGGCCACGCGGACGCTTGCGGGGGACGACGACGCCCTGGATGAAGAGCTGTCCACCCCACACGCCCCACGGCTCGCGACGCTCCAGGGCGCCGTCGAGGCAGAGTGCGCGGACCGGGCAGTCGATGCACAGGGCCTTGGCGTACTCCACGTCGCTGGGCGACTCGGCGAACCACAGCTCCGGGTCGTAAGCACGGCACGGAAGGGTCGCCTCGTCCACCCTGCCGGCCTCGTCGTGGAGGTTGCCCAGACTCGGCTGGTCGACGCCGTTCACCTGTAGGTCAGTGGCGCGGTCGAGAACGCTGATGGTCATGTTTTTCACCTCCTCTGCTCACCTTGATCGCGGTTGCTTGGTCATCTGGTCTGCGGTGGGACCTGGGCCTGGATCTGGGTCTGAGAAACAGAAAGGCCGCGGATCCCTTTCGGGTTCCGCGGCCTGGAGGCTGCCGATCAGTTGATCTCAACTGGGCGGTGGTCTCCAGGCACTGGTCCCCGGGACGTAGGCGGCGAGGCCCATGTCACCCTTGACGGCGGCCTGGCGGTCGCGCACGACGAAAGTCGTGCCGAGGCCCGTGGTCGTCTCGAAGGCGTGGCCGCAAATGGGCATGCCAGTAGACGACGGAATGCGAGCCGCCATCTTGATGGTGTTGGTGATCATCTGGGCCACCTCCTTCACTGCCTCATGCGCCGGGGTTGTCAGGCCCGTGGTGCGCGGAACGTCATCGGACAAGCAAGGTAACGCTCTGCCCGTGTCATGAGCAAACCATTTTGTGACTATTTCCCGACAAGTTTCTGCCATGTTGCCCGAGCGTGTCCCGGCAGGCGCGAGCAGGCTCAGGACACCAGGCCGAGCAGGTCCTCGCCGTACTTCTGGAGCTTCTCGCGGCCGACGCCGCTCACCTTGAGCAGGTCCCGTGGGGTCTGGGGGCGGCGGGTGGCGATCTCCTCGAGCGTGGCGTTGCTGAAGACCATGAACGCCGCGATCTCCTCCTCGCGGGCCCGCCGGGTCCGCCACTCGCGGAGCCGCTCGAACAGCGCTTCGTCGTAGGGAGTCGGGCAGTCGACGCAGCGCCGGCGTGCCTTGTCGGCGGCGGTCTGCAACGGCCGGCCGCACTCGACGCACATGCGAGCGCCCTTCGACTTCGCGGCCTTGGGGAGCGGGAGCGCCTCCTGCGGGAGCAGTGGCATGAGGAAGCGGGACGGCTTGCGTGAGGCCCGACCGCCCGGCTGCCGGGCCTGCGCCCACGACAGCGCGAGGTCGAGCCGGGCGCGGGTCATGCCGACGTAGAGCAGCCTGCGCTCCTCCTCGACGGCGGCGGGGCTCTCGGCGTAGGTGATCGGGAGGGTGCCGTCCTGGAGGCCGCAGAGGAACACCGAGTCCCACTCGAGCCCCTTCGCGGCGTGGAAGGTGGCCAGGGTGACCCCGTCAGCGACGGGGGCATGCTGCTCGGCCGCCCGGCGGTCGAGGTCGTCGACGAACTCGTCGAGGCTCCCGCCGGAGGCCTCGAACTCCACGGCCTGGTTGATCAGCGCCTGCCACGACTCCCAGCGGTCGCGGGTCTGGCCGCGGGCGGACGGCGCCTCGGGCGTCCAGCCCATGCCGGACAGCGTGGCCCGCACGGTCTCGAGGACGCCGCTCCCCTGTTCGCTGGCCTCGCCGGAGCGGGCCGCTCCGCGGATGCGGGTCACCGCCTCGCGCACCTCGGGTCGCTCGAAGAAGCGGCGGGCACCGCGGACGACGTAGGGGATGCCTCGGGCCGACAGCGCCTCCTCGAACGCCTCGGACTGGGCGTTGATCCGGAACAGCACGGCGATCTCGCCGACCGCGCGGCCCGACGCGCGGAGCTCGAGCACCCGGGTGGCCAACGCCTCGGCCTCGGCGACCTCGTCGGGGTGGGCGTCGTAGGTCACCTCGGGTCCGGCGGACTGCTGGGAGCGCAGGGCGACGCCCTGGCTCGCGGTGCCCTCGAGGAGGGTGTTGGCCGCCTCGACCACCTGCGGCGAAGAGCGGTAGTTGCGGACCAGCTCGACCGAGGTGGTGCCCGGGAACTTGGCCGGGAAGTCGCGCAGGAAGTCGGCGTTGGCCCCCGCGAAGGAGTAGATCGTCTGGGCCGGGTCGCCCACGACGCAGAGCTCGTCGCGGCCGCCGAGCCAGAGGTCCAGCAGCGCGGACTGGATCGGCGATACGTCCTGGAACTCGTCGACGACGAACCATTTGTACTGTCGGCGGATCTGGGCGGCGACCCGCTCGTCGTCGGCGAGCAGGCCGGCGGTGAGCAGGAGAACGTCCTCCATGTCCATGCGGCCCTGGTCGCGCTTGACCTCCTCGTAGGCCTCGAACACGTGGGCGACCACCGCGAGCGTCTGGCCGGCCACCGAGCGGCTGCGGGCGTCGGCGACCTCGGCGTACGACGACGGGGAGACGTTGCTGACCTTGGCCCACTCGATCTCGGACGCGAGGTCGCGCAGCAGGGCCTGGTCGGTGTTGAGCCGCTGGCGGCGAGCGGCGCTGGCCAGCAGCCCGAGCTTGGACTCGATGAGCTGGGGCAGCTCGGTGCCGTAGACGTGGGGCCAGAAGTAGCGCAGCTGGCGCAGAGCCGCGGAGTGGAAGGTGCGCGCCTGGACGCCGCCGGCGCCGAGCGTGCGCAGCCTGGATCGCATCTCGCCGGCCGCGCGGGTGGTGAAGGTCACGGCCAGCACCTCGGTCGGCGCGTAGAGGCCGCTGGCCACGCCGTGCGCGATGCGGTGGGTGATCGCGCGGGTCTTGCCGGTGCCGGCCCCCGCGAGCACCCGCACCGGCCCGCGCAACGCCTCGGCCACCTCGCGCTGCTCGGGATCCAGCGCGGACAGCAGGTCGTCTGCGGGCAAGGAACAACTCCGGGGTACAGGTGGTTGAAGAGTGAGCAGCGATGAACACCGCTGGCGAGATCACGATAGATGCCGGAGGCGACAGTCCCAGATGACCGACAGCAGCCCTGTGAACGGGAGCGTTCCTGACGCGGGTTTCACGATGTACACCACCCCGTGGTGCGGCTACTGCCACCGCCTGAAGGGCCAGCTGGACCGCGAGGGCATCGGCTACGACGTGGTCGACATCGAGCAGCAGCCGGACGCCGCGCAGGTCGTCGAGTCCGCGAACCACGGCAACCAGACGGTCCCGACGCTGGTGTACAGCGACGGCACCGCGCAGACCAACCCTTCGCTGGCGCAGGTCAAGGACAAGCTCTCCGCGCTCGCCTCCTGACCGTTGAGTCGGGACTTCTGCCGATCGAATCGTCCGATTCAACCGGCGGAAGTCCCGACTCAACCGGCAGAAGTCCCGACTCAACGTCTACCAGTGGCCGGGGAGCGGCCCGCCGTACCAGTGCTCGACCAGTGACCTGCTGATCGAGACGCCGCCGGGCAGCACCAGCGTGCCCGCCTCGGCCTCGGCCTTCATCTCGGCCCGGGTGAACCAGCGGGCGTCGTCGATCTCGTCCTTGTCGACGGTGATGTCCTCGGAGACCGCCCGGCCGACGAAGCCGAGCATCAGGCTGGCCGGGAGCGGCCAGGGCTGGTTGCCGAAGTACTCGACCTCACCCACCAGCACGCCGGTCTCCTCCAGCACCTCGCGGCGTACGGCGTCCTCGAGGGTCTCGCCCGGCTCGCAGAAGCCGGCCAGGGTCGAGTAGCGCCCCTCGGGCCAGATCGCCTGCCGGCCCAGCAGGCAGCGCTCGTCCTCGCTGCCGGGCTCACCCGACGTGACGACCATGATCACCGCGGGGTCGGTGCGCGGGAACTGTGAGCGGCCGCAGTCCGCGCAGACGAGCTCGTGGCCGCTGGCCTGCGGCTGGAGATGGCCGCCGCAGCGCGGGCAGTAGCGGGTGACGAACAGCCACTCGGCCAGGCCGAGCGCGTGGAAGACCAGCGGGGCGCTGGCCAGCGTGTCGTCGGCCAGATGGGGCAGCAGGCCACGGAGCGGGAACCACTCGTCCCGGGCGGCCTTGGCCACCTCCGCGCCGGTGATCACCGCGAACCACGCCCGCTCGTCGTGCTCCCCCAGCAGGACGCGTACGCCGTCAGGTGCTTCCCCGGGGCTCACCCACGGGATCGCTCCGCCGCGGGGCTGGACGCGGGTCCCCGAGACCACGAGCACCCGGGTGTCCGGGTCGGCCCACTTCGCCTCGAGCCAGGCCTCGTCACGGCGTCGTAGGGCGACCCGGTCGTGGGCGCCGGCGGCCATGCGCAGGTGCGGGTACTCCACGATCCTGACGCTAGTCTCCCGCCAGTGAGCACCCACATCGGCGCCGCTCCCGGCGACATCGCTCCCGTCGTTCTGATGCCCGGGGATCCGCTGCGCGCGAAGTGGATCGCCGAGACCTTCCTCGACGACGCGCGCTGCTACACCGAGGTGCGCGGCATGCTCGGCTACACCGGGACGTGGCAGGGCCAACCCGTCTCGGTCCAGGGCTCGGGCATGGGGCAGCCGTCGCTGGCGATCTACGCGACCGAGCTGTTCCAGCAGTACGACGTCCGGTCGATCATCCGCGTCGGCTCGGCCGGCGCGCTCACCGACAAGGTGCGGATCCGCGACATCGTCATCGCCTCCGGCGCCTGCACCGACTCGAGCATGAACCGGATCCGCTTCGAAGGCCTCGACTACGCCCCCGTCGCCGACTTCTCTCTGCTGGCCGCCGCTGTCGCCGCCGCCGGCGCGCGCGACGACGTCCACGTGGGCCTGATCTTCAGCGGCGACTCGTTCTACCCGGCCCGTCCCGAGCTGATGAAGCGGATGGTCGAGCACGGCGTGCTCGCCATCGAGATGGAGGCCTCTGCGCTGTACACGATCGCCGCCGGCCACGGCGGCCGCGCGCTGGCGATCTGCACGGTCTCCGACCACATCGTCAGCGGCGAGCAGACCACGGCCGCGGACCGGGAGCGGACGTTCGGCGACATGGTCGAGATCGCGCTGAAGGCCGGTCTCGGCTCCTGACCCGCCCCTCCTTGCCGATACATCGTTCGCCCGCGAGTCGTCGTTACTGCTCATCAGTAACGACGACTCGGCAGCAGGCGGACTATCCCGGACCGGCTCCGCGTTGACCCGATGTGGAGATCCTCGACGCGGTGGTGATCGGCGCCGGCCAGGCCGGGCTGTCGACCTCGTACCACCTCCGACGCCGGGGCATCGACCACGTGGTGCTGGACGCCGACGACGCACCCGGCGGGGCGTGGCAGCACCGGTGGGACTCCCTGACCATGCACGACGTGCACGGGATCGCCGGCCTGCCCGGGGCCGAGCCGCCCGACGAGCGGGAGGGGCGGGCGAACGACGTGGTGCCGGCGTACTTCGCGGCCTACGAACGTCGACACGACCTGCCCGTGCTGCGCCCGGTGCAGGTGGACTCGGTCACCGACGCGGGTGAGGGCTTGCTCGAAGTCCACGCCGGCGACCAGCGCTGGCTGACCCGCACGGTCGTGAGCGCCACCGGGACGTGGGCGCGGCCGTTCGTGCCGAGGTACCCGGGCGCCGAGACGTTCCGCGGCCGGCAGCTGCACACCCACGACTACGACGCCCCCGAGTCGTTCCGGGCCAAGCGGGTCGTGGTCGTCGGCGGTGGCGCCTCGGCCGTGCAGCTGCTGGGCGAGATCGCCCCCGTGGCTGCGGACACGCTCTGGGTGACCCGGCGTGAGCCGGTGTGGCGCACCGACGACTTCAGCCCGGAGGTCGGGCGGGCGGCGGTGGCGCTGGTCGAGGAGCGGGTACGCCGCGGACTCCCGCCGGCCAGCGTCGTCAGTGTGACCGGCCTGGCGCTGCGCGAGCAGGAGCGCGAGGCGGAGCGGCTGGGTGCGTACGAGCGGCACCCGATGTTCGAGGCGATCGAGCCCGGCGGCGTACGGATGCCGGACGGCACGCGCTGGCCGGCAGACGCGATCCTGTGGGCAACCGGGTTCCGGCCGGCGGTCAACCACCTGGCGCCCCTCCACCTCCGGACGAGGTACGGCGGCATCCAGCTCGACGGCACCACCGCGGTCGCCGACCCCCGCGTGCAGCTGGTCGGGTACGGCCCCTCGGCCAGCACCATCGGCGCCAACCGCGCCGGCCGGGTGGCCGCCCGCGGCGTCGCCGAGTGGCTGGACGCTCATGCGCCGACGATGGCCTCCAGCGCCTGACGGTCCGGCAGGTCGGGCGGCTCGACCGTCGTGCCGCTGCGCACGTAGTGGAACACCGCCCGCACCTGCTCCAGCGGTACGCCGCGCAGCTCGGCCCAGGCCAGCCGGTAGACCGCGAGCTGGAGCGGGTCGGCGTCCTCGAGCCGGTTGGTCTTCCAGTCCACGAGCAGGAAGCCCCCGTCTGGCTCCTCGTAGATCGCATCGATACGACCCCGGACCACCTGGCCGTCTAGGACCAGCGCGAACGGCGCCTCGACGGCGAAGGGCACCCGATCGGCGAACGGGCCCTTCTCGAAGGACTCGACCACCGCGTCGAGGTCGGCGTCGTCGTCGATGCCGGTGTCGTAGCGGCCGGGCAGGTCGTCGGGGTCGAGCAGCGGCTGCTGGCCGAAGCGGGCCTCGACCCAGGCGTGGAAGAGGGTGCCGAACCGGGCGGCCCGCGACGGCGGCCGCGGCATCGGCCGGGCCAGGTCACGGGCGAACTCCTCCGGCTCGGCCTGCAGCCGCAGCAGCGCGGTGGCGGACAGGCTGGACGGGAGCGGCACCGAGATCGCCGTGCTGCGCTCGGCGCGGGCCTCGGCGAGCAGCCGCTCCAGCTCGGCGTCCCACTCCGCCACCCGGGCCGCCTCCTCGAGGTCGAGGTCGTGGTCCTCGGCCGACGGGTCGGCGGTCCGCACCAACTCGGCGGCGGCGAGTCGGCGCTGCGCCTCGGCGCCGGGACCGATCGGTGGCCACGGGCGGGAGGGGTCCTCGTCGAGGTACGGGTTGGGCGCCCCCTTGGCGGGCTTGTCCAGCCACGTCGGGTCGGGCTCGCCCCACTCCGAGAGCAGGTCGCGGACGACCGACTGGTACTCCGAGGGACCGTAGGGCGTCGCCCGCGGACTCCAGCAGTACGACGTCACCGAGAGCCGGTGCGCGGCGCGCGTGAACGCGACGTACGCCAGCCGCAGCTCCTCGGTCCGGTCATGGGCGCGGGTGTCCGAGCGGTAGTCGTCGAGCGCCTGCTTGTCGTGGCCGCGCAGCTGCGGCAGGTCGGCGGCGTCGCCACGCAGCGGGGCGGGGAGCACCGCGGGCGAGGAGGTCCACAGCGTCCGCGAGCGGTTCGAGGGGAACCGGGTCTCGCAGACCCCCACCAGGAACACCGAGTCCCACTCCAGCCCCTTGGACCGGTGCACGGTCAGCAGCTTGACCGAGTCGGCGGCGGTGGGGGTGGCGATGTCGAGGCCGTTCCCCTGGTCGTCCTCCGCCGTGAGGTAGGCCAGCAGTGCGGCCAGCGAGACGTCGCCGTCGACGGACTGGAAGTCGGCCACTGCCCGCACGAACAGGTCGAGGTTGTCGCGCCGGGCGGCCGCCGCCGGGCTGACCGCAGAGGCGAGCTCGACGTCGGCGCCGGTCGTGTCGATGATCCGCCGCACGATGTCCAGGAGCGGCTCGCCGACGTGGGAGCGGAACATCCGCAGCTCGCCCGCCAGCAGCGAGAACCGCGCCAGCGCCTCCGGGGAGTACGCCGCCTCGCCCGGGTCCACGAGGGCGTCGTCGAGGCACGGGATCTCGGCCGGGTCGATCCCGTCCGCGATCTGCACGAGGTGCGCGTCGAGGTCCTCGGGCTCCGGCCCACGCCCCCGCTGTCCGGCGAGCTCGGCGGCGCGCAGGCTGAGCAACCTCAGGTCTCGCGGGCCGATCGCCCAGCGGGGTCCGGTGAGCAGCGAGAGCACGGCGTCGTTGCGGGTCACGTCGTGCATCAGGTGCAGGACCGCGACGATCTCCGCCACCTCGGGCAGCCGCAGCAGCCCGCTCAGCCCGACGATCTCGACCGGGATCCCGCCGCCGGTGAGCGCGTCGAAGACCTCCTCGGCATGCGCGTTGTCCCGGGTGAGCACGCCGATGTCGGACCACTTGCCGGTGTGCGCCTGCGTCACCGCCGCGACCAGCGCGGCCAGCTCCGCGCGGTGGGTCTCGAAGACGGCGGTCGTGACCACGCCCTCGGCCGCGGCCGGCTTCGGCTCGAGCTCGGCGACCGCCGGGTGGGCGGCGTACAGCGGTGCGGCCAGCCGGTTCGCGACCTGGAGGATGCGTCGGTCGGACCGGCGGTTGACGGTGAGCGGGAACGTCGGGACCGGACCGGACGCGGCCGGGAAGGTGTCGGCGAAGGTGAGGATGTTGGACACCGAGGCGCCGCGCCAGCCGTAGATGGCCTGGTTGGGGTCGCCCACCGCGGTGACCGGGTGCCCCCCGGAGAACAGCCGCCCCAGCATGATCGCCTGGGCCACCGAGGTGTCCTGGTACTCGTCCAGCAGGACCACCCGGAACCGGTCGCGCTCCAACGCACCGACGTCCGGCTGGTCGCTGGCGAGCCGGGCGCCGAGCTCGATCTGGTCGGAGAAGTCCATGAGGCCGAGGTCGGCCTTGAGGCGCCGGTACGCCTCGACGAGGCCGAGCAGCTCGCCGCGGCGGTCGATGGCGTTGATCGCCTTGGCCATCGCCTCGGCGTACGTCTTGCGGTTGCCGCCCGCCTGCTCCTCCTCGAGCGCGCGCACGAACCCGGCCCGTTCGCGGTAGTCGAGCCCGCGCACGTCGTCGGGGTCGACGAGGTGCTCGCTCATCGCCGAGTCGAGCGCCAGCAGGTTCTGGATCACGGTCTCGGGGTGGTCACTGAGCAGCACGATGTCGCCGGTGTAGCGGTCCACGACGCGCGCGCCGAGCTGGTAGCGCCCGGCGTCGGTGACCACCCGGGTGTCCGGCTCGTGGCCGATCCGCAGGCCGTGGTCGGTGAGCAGCGTCGCGGCGTAGGCGTTGTAGGTCGCGACGGTCGGCTCGAGAACGTCCTCGCCCTCGGCGTCACGGGGGCCGACCTCCTCGAGAGCCCCGGCGTCACTGAGCGCCTGCCGGATCCTGGTCCGGAGCTCGCTGGCCGCCTTGGTGGTGAAGGTCAGGCCGAGCACCTGGTCGGGGCGGACCTGACCGGTGAGCACGAGGTAGGCGACCCGGGCCGCCATCAGCGTGGTCTTGCCGGAGCCGGCGCCGGCCACCACGACCGCCGGCGACAGGGGCGCCGAGATCGCCGCCCACTGCTGGTCGCTGGCCTGCCACGGCGTCTTCATCGCGGCGGCCAGCTCGGCCGGCGAGGAGATCCGGCGCTGCTCGGTCACTGCCCCACCACCGGCCCCGCGCTCTTGATCGGGCACAGCGGGACGAACGCGCAGTCGCGGCAGTGCTCCCCCGCGATGGCCGGGAACTGCTCGGCCCGCACCTGCGTGGCGGTCCATGTGAGCCGGAGCCGCAGCTCGTCGCGCTCGGGACCGTCCTCGACCTGCTCGGGCTGGACCTGGACCTCGGCGTCGGGGCCACCGTCGGTGAGCCCGAGCTGCACCAGCTCGGCCCCGCCCGCCCTGGCCCCACCCGCGGGCAGCGCCTCGTCCACGGCACCGTGGTCGACGGCGAGCTGGTAGAGGCCGAGCTGGAGGTTCCGCTTGACCTGGGGGCCGGACGGCTTGCTGCGGCCGGTCTTGAGGTCGACCACCACGACCCGTCCGCCGGAGTCGAGCTCGAGCCGGTCGGCGTACCCGGTCAGCCGCACCTGCTCACCGCCCGGCAGGTCGAGGACGGCCTGGAACCGGGTCTCGATGCCGATCACCCGTCGCGGGTTCGCGTGGTGCCAGTGCAGGAACCGGCCGAGCGCGGCCTGCACCCGCTCCAGCTCGCGCGCCCGGGCCCACGGCGTGCGGAACTCCATCCGGTCCCACACGGCCTCGACGTGCTCCATGAGGGACGCCGCGTCGTCGGGGCCGGCGGCGAGCTCGCCGGCCGCGATCCGCTGGGCGACGGCGTGCACGATCAGCCCCATGTTCTGGGACTGGTGGGCCCGCACGATCCCGCCGGCCTCCCGGGAGAGGAACCACCGGGTCGGGCAGACGGCGAACGCGTCCAGCAGGCTGGCCGAGACCGGCACCGGCTGGTCGGGATCGCGCACCGGGGTGACCGACCGGGTGGCGGCGCGGGTGCCCCACCATGTCGACGGGTCGGCCATGGGCACGAGCGGGCGATCGCCGACCGACTCGGCCGCCAGCCGGGCCAGCCGCCGGGCGGCCGCGGCCCGCAGCGCGTCCGTCGCGGCGGGATCGGCCGACGTACGCCGCAGCTCGCTGACCAGCCCGGCCATCGAGAGGGTGCGGGCGGGCCGGCCCTCGACGTTCTCGACGGTCACGCCGAGCTCGTCGAGGAACCGGGACGGCTGGTCGCCGTCGTCCTCGGGTGACCTGACCGCGGTGACCACCAGCCGCTCGCGGGCGCGGGTGCAGGCGACGTAGAAGAGCCGGCGCTCCTCCATCAGCGCCTCGCGCGCCGTGGTCGGCGGGACCAGGCCGTCGGTGCCGATCCGGTCGGCGCCCAGCAGCGTCGAGCGGCGGCGCAGGTCCGGCCAGCCGTCCTGCTGGACATGGGCGACCACGACCAGCCGCCACTCCAGCCCCTTGGCGCGGTGGGCGGTGAGGAGGCGTACGGCGGCACCGCGGGCGCCGCGCTCGGCCAGCGTGTCGGCCGGGATCTGCTGGGCCACCAGGGTCGCCAGGAACTCGCGGACGCCCACGCGGTCGCGCGTCTCCTCGGCACGTGCGGCGGACTCGAAGAGGGCGACGATGGTGTCGAGGTCACGGTGCGCGCGACGCGCGGCGCCTCCTCCGCGCTCGACTGCCCGGCGCAGCCGGGCCGGCCAGCCAGTGCCGGACCACAGCGTCCAGAGCAGCTCCTCCGCAGAGGCACCCGCCTCTAGTTGCTGCCGGGTGCGCTGCACCAGCTCGGCGACCCCCCGGGCCCGCGCGGGCTCGGGACCGTCCACGCCGTCGAGCACGCTCGGGTCGAGCACAGCTCGGCGGACCAGCTCGCGCGAGGGCGTCGGGAGCCGCTTCTCGGCCTGGGCCTGCTCCTTCTCACGGGAGCGCAGGAGGCGGGCCAGGCGGCGTACGTCGCCGGCATCGAGGCTGCCGAGCGGGCCGGTGAGCAGCGCCTCGGCGCGGGCGGCGTCGATGTGATCGACGTGGTCGGGGTCGGCATGGTCGAGGTTGAGCACGGCCCGGAGCGCGTCGATCAGCGGCAGCGCGGCCGGGTCGCGGACCAGCGGCAGCTCGTCGCTGGCCACCTCGACCGGCACGCCGGCGGCTCCCAGCGAACGCCGCAGCGGCGGGATGCTCTGGCGACCGGAACGCACCAGCACCGCCATCTGGTCCCACGCGACGCCGTCCTCGAGGTGTGCGCGTCGGAGCAGGTCGGCGAGGTGCTCGGCCTCGGCCCGGTCGCTGTCATAGGTGCGGACGACCACCCGCCCGTCCCCGTGGGGACCCGCGGCGGCCGACGGCGAGAGGAAGGCCGCCCGCGCGTGGTCGTCGATCGCGCCGGGCAGCCCGATCCGGCCGGCCACCCGCTGCGCGGCGGTGAGGAGTCGTGGCCCGAACCGGCGCGTCGTCGCCAGGGCGACCACCTCCGCGGGCCGTCCGTCGGCGTGGGTGAACACGGTCGGGAAGTCGAGGATGCCCCGGACCTCGGCGCCGCGGAACGCGTAGATCGACTGGTGCGGATCGCCGACCGCGACCAGGTCGCGGCCGTCGCCCGCAAGCGCCCGGAGCAGCGCGACCTGACCTGAGTCGGTGTCCTGGTACTCGTCGACGAAGACGTGGGCCAGCTCGTCGCGCAGCTCGTCGCGGTGGGTCCACGCCTCGATCGTCGCGCGACGGATCAGGTCGGCGTAGTCGACCGCGCCGCGGCTGTCGAGGATGTCGAGGTACTGCTCGAGGAAGGCGCCCGCTGCCACGAACTCGGGCAGCCCTTGCTCCTCCCCCAGTCGCCGCAGCTCGTCGCCGTCGAGCCCCTTCTCGCGCGCCCGCGACAACACGGCATGCACCTCGCGGGCAAAGCCACGGGTGCCGAGCGCGAGCCTCAGCGAGTCGGGCCAGCGCACCGACTCGGGGTGGTCCTGGAGCAGCTCCCGCAGGACGACGTCCTGCTCCGGCGCCGACAGCAGCCGAAGCGGCCCGATGTAGAGCTGCGCGGGCGCGTAGCGGCGAATCAGGCCGTAGGCGTAGGAGTGGAACGTCGAGCCGATGCTGGCCGACATCGTGCGGCCGACGCGCGCCGCGACCCGGTCGCGGAGCTGCTCGGCGGCCTTGCGGGAGAAGGTGAGCGCCAGGATCCGGTCGGGGTGGGTGCCGTCCTCGATCCGGCGGACGACCGCCTCGACCAGCGTCGTGGTCTTGCCGGTGCCGGGGCCGGCCAGGACGAGCAGCGGGCCCTCGCGGTGGTCGACGACGCGCTGCTGCTCGTCGTCGAGGACCGGCGGCTGGACGGTGAGGGAGGGACGGACCAGGTGGTAGGTCGTGTCCGTCACCTACCTACTCCATCACGGAGCGCCGACACCTCACAGCCGGCGACCGGGATGCGCACGCCCAACCCACGGTCAGTCCAGGAGCTCGAAGTCCTCGAAGTCGAAGCCGGGCGAGACCAGGCAGCTGACCAGTGCGTCGTGCTCGGCCGGCATCGTCCGCTGCCACACCCCGGCCGGGACCAGGACCTGGGGCTGCTCACCGGCCGCGAGGTCCAGCCCGACGACCGCTCGCGATGGCTCGCCCGGTCGTACGCCGGCCTCGGCGAGCTCGAGCACCACGGTCCCGAGGTGCGCGAGCCAGAGCTCGTCGCTGGCCACCCGGTGCCAGGCCGAGCGCTCGCCCGCGGGCAGCAGGAAGTGGATCAGCGTCGCGGTCGGGCGCACCCGGCCGTCCGGAAGGGAGACCGGCAGGGGTGAGGACCAGGTCTGCCGGTACCAGCCACCCTCGGGGTGCGGCGCCAGCCCGAGCGACACGGCGAGCGGGGGCGCATCGGTCATGGCAGCAGTATCGGGCGCTCTGCCAGAGTGCACCCCATGAGCGTGGACCTGCCGGTCGGCACCTCGCGGGGGCTGAAGGCGCCGGTCGCCACCGTGGTGTGCACGCTGCTCGTAGCGATCGGCCTCACCTGGGCCTTCTTCGCCATGCGAGCGGTGATGAACGTCGGCGGCGCGTGCGCTGACGGCGGCCCCTACGTGAGCGCGCAACCGTGCCCGGACGGCGCGGCCCTGATCGCGATCGCGGTCCCGGTCATGCTCGTCGCCTCCATGGTCGGCTCGGCGACGGCGATGTCGATCAATGCGCCCAACCTGTTGCTGCCGATGTGGGGCGTCCTCTTCGGCTCGCTGGGCTGGAACTTCCTCGAGTTCTCCTTCAGGGGCCCCGACATCGTGTGGGGCTGGCTGGTCTGCGGCGTGATGTTCTGGCTGATGGCCGCCCCCGCCGTCTACGCCATCCTGATCGGCATCAAGAACGCCGTGCTCCCGCCCGACCCACCGCCGCCCGGCACCGGCCCGCGGTGGTGGGTGCCGGCGTACTGCGCGCTGGGCGCTGTGGGGTTCCTGTTCGGCGCCTGGACGTTTGCGGCGCTCAGCTAGTCGGCTCAGCTAGTCGATGGGCCGCTCGTTGTAGACGCCGGCCTCCTCCTGGCCGGTGAGCCCCTGGATCGCGGTCATCACCTCGTCGGTGGCCTCGCGCCGCGCCCGACCGGACGGCACCCCGGCGAAGCGGCCGGCGAAGTCGATGGGCTCGCCGAACTCGACGGTGATCGGCACCACCCGCGGCCGGCTCGAGCCGACCGGCTGGACGTCCTGGGTGCCGGCCAGCCCGACGGGTACGACGGGGACGCCGGCCGTCAGCGCCAGGTGGGCCACCCCGGTGCGGCCGCGGTAGAGCCGGCCGTCGCGGGACCGGGTCCCCTCCGGGTAGATGCCGAAGGCCTCGCCCCGGCCCAGCACGTCGAGAGCGATGTCGAGGCTCGCGATCGCGGCCTTGGTGTCGTCGCGGTCGACCGGCAGCATGCCGAGCCCCTCGAACCAGACCCGCGAGGCCAGCCCGCGCAGGCCGGTGCCGGTGAAGTAGTCGGACTTGGCGAGGAAGACCACCTTGCGTGGCGCCACGCTCGGGATCACCACCGAGTCGACGAAGCTGAGGTGGTTGCTGGCCAGGATCACCCCACCCGTGCGAGGGACGTGCTCGAGCCCGCGGACCGTCGGCCGCCAGATCGTCTTGAGCACCGGCGGCACGACCGTGTGGATCACGTCGTAGAGCACGGCATCGAGTCTGGTGCCTACCACGAGGTAGGCCGAACTCGGGGTGCGATCAGCCCGGAGAAAGGCGAAGGGCCCGAACAAGTATGAGTTGTTCGGGCCCTTCTTGCGCCTCCCCCGAAGGGGCTGCGCACCACAAGTTCTATGCCCTCCGGAACCCCCTGCGCAAGGGGTTCTCGAAACATTCTTCTGGTTCCACAGGTTCATCCACCGAACCGCGGGGTTTGTCCACCGATCTAGACGGTTTTGTGCACAGGACCTGTGCACAGGAACACGTCACCGTGTGGAGGACCGGCGCCGTTCCGGCCGGCCCAGCGGTCGCGGTGGCTCCGGCTCCCAGAACGCCGCCGGCATGTCCACCGTCCCCGAGGCGCGCAGCGGCGTGCCCTCGTCGAGGTAGTGCGGTCGCGCGTTGTCCTCGTGGCTCGGCGGCAGCGAGCCGTCCGCGCGCACCACCCGCCACCACGGCACCGGCCCGCCGTGCCGGGACATCACCGCGCCGACCTGGCGCGGACCTCCACCCACGACCGCCGCGATGGCGCCGTACGACGTGACCCGGCCCCACGGGATCTCCTCGACCACTGACAGCACCAGCTCGGCGTACTCCTCGGGGTCGGGGCGGGTCACACTGTGCCCTCCTGCGTCGCCACGGCGGTGGCCGCCACCACGCAGAGCACGGTCGCGCAGGCGAGGCCGGCCATCCAGATGCCGGGCGGCTCCGGCTGGTCGTCGACGACCCGCGCGACCAGCCAGACGAGCGGGACGGCGACGGCCACGCCGGCGGTGCGGCGCAGCCACCGGCGCAGGAGTGCGGCGCCGATCGGCAGGGCCGGGGGCCCGTAGGAGAGGAGCACCGCCGCCACGTGCGCCGCGAGCAGCAGGAGCGCGGCAGGAATGGCGGTCGCAGGGACACCGTCGGACACGGCGAGCGTCCACCACAGCACGACCAGCCCGAGGCACACGGTGCCGAGCGGGGACTCCGGCATCGCGGCGAACCCGACCGAGAGCACCGCGGTGAAGGCCACGAACCAGCCGCGCGGCTGGTCCACCGGCCACGCGGCGAGCAGGGCCAGCACCGGCGAGACCAGCACCACGGCGCGCAGCAGGAGCCGGGCCCGGGTCTCGCGGGAGAGCAGGTTCATCGCGCGGCCGCCATGGGGACGCTGGCCCGCCGGGCCAGCCGGCGCAGCACGTCGTCGAGAGTGCCCGCGCCGCGCCACGGGATGACCGGGCAGCCGAGCGTCGCCAGCGCGGCCAGCACCTGGTCGCGCTCGAGCCGCCGCATCCGCCAGGCCAGGTCGGCGATCCCGGGGTCCACGCCGTCGGGCACCCGTGGGGTGGCGCCGGGCGGGAGCGTGTCGACCACGACCACCGGCAGCCCACGCTGCGCCAGGCTGGCGGTGGCGGTCACGATCGCCGAGCCGAGCATCGGGGAGAAGACCAGCACGACGCTGCCGCCGGTGACCCGCAGCTGGAGCCGGTTGGCGATCCCCTCGGGCAGCTCACCCGGACGGACGCCGGCCAGCTGGTCGAGCAGCATCCGGAGGTGACGGGTGCCGGCGCCGTACCCGACCAGGCCACCGTCGCCGCCCACCACCCGCAAGCCCACCCGGTCGCCCGCGCCGATGTGGTGCTCGGCCACCGCGGCCGCGGCCCGCACGCTCTGGTCGAGGCTGCTTGCCTCGCCGTCGAGCCCGCCGGACTGGCCGTGGTCGCCCAGCGCGTCCACGACGAGCAGCACGCCGCTGTCCTCCTCGGCCGGCGACGTCGTGACGTGCAGCTCGCGGCTGCGGACCGAGACCCGCCAGCTGATCCGCCGCAGCCGGTCGCCCGGCCGGAACGGCCTGATGTCGGCGAACTCGATGCCCGCTCCGAGCCGGGGAGACCGGTTCACGCCCACCAGCCCGACCGGGCGCGGCGTCTCGGCCCGGGAGTCGAAGCGGCGGGTGTGCGGCAGCACCCGCAGGCCGTCGCCGTGCAGGGGCACCGGTCCCCAGCGGTAGCCGGCCCAGGGCGTGGTCAGGCAGACCAGCTCCTCCCCCAGCACCCGGCGGCCCCAACGACGCGGGCCGATCTCGATCGTGGGCGGGTCGTCCGCCAGGCCGGAGACCAGCCCACTCGCCGGGTGGAACGCGACGTACGGCGTGGGGGCCATCGCCCGGGCGACGTGCTCGACGTCCTCGCCTGCGCTGAGCTCGAGCCGCGAGGTGGTGCCCTGGCCCTCGTGCAGCCACCGGTGGTCGAGCGCGGCCTCGACGACCGGGTCGGAGTCGGGGCGGTGCAGCAGCCCGAAGCAGGCGAGCAGCACGAACGGCGCCCCGAGCACCATGGCCACCGGCGAGGCACCCACCACTGCGGCGACGACCGCGAGGGCGCCGACGACGACCGCGCGGGCCAGCGCCGGGGTGGGGTGCCAGCGGCTCTTCACCGGTGCTCGAGCGTGGTCGGCGTGGGGACCTCGACCATCACGGCGTCGACGATCGAGCGGCCGCTCGTCTGGGTCATCCAGAGCTCCGGCCGGACGGTGACGCGGTGCGCCAGGACGGCGCGCGAGACCGCCTTGACGTCCTCGGGGATGACGTAGTCACGGCCGCGCAGCACCGCGAACGCCCGCGCGGTGAGCACCAGCCCGAGCGAGCCGCGTGGTGAGGCGCCGGTGAGCGCGTCCCGGTGCGCGCGGGTCGCGGTGGCCAGCGCGACGCAGTAGCGGGCGACGCTCTCGTCGACCCGGACCGTCTCCACCGCTGCCTGCAGGCCGCGCAGCCCCTCCGGGTCGGTGACCGCCTGGAGCTCGACCTCCTCCTGCCGCCGCGCGACGCGCCGGGCGATCACGTCGTACTCCTCGTTCGACGAGGGGTAGCCGAAGCTGACCCGGAGCAGGAACCGGTCGAGCTGGGCCTCGGGGAGCGGGTAGGTGCCTTCGTACTCGATCGGGTTCGCGGTCGCGAGCACGTGGAACGGCTCAGGGAGCGGGAAGGTCTCGCCCTCGACGGTGACCTGGCGCTCCTGCATCGCCTCGAGCAGGGCCGACTGGGTCTTGGGCGGCGTGCGGTTGATCTCGTCGGCCAGCAGCAGACCGGTGAACAGCGGGCCGCGGCGGAACTCGAAGACCGCCGTGCGCTGGTTGTAGAGGAAGGAGCCGGTGAGGTCGGACGGCAGCAGGTCCGGGGTGAACTGGGCGCGGGCGAAGTCCAGCCCCAGCGCTCGCGCGAACGAGCGCGCGGCCAGGGTCTTGCCGAGCCCGGGATAGTCCTCGAGCAGCACGTGGCCCTTGGCCAGGATCGCGCAGAGGACGAGGCGAAGCGCCTCCTGCTTGCCGACGATCGCCTTGCCGACCTCGTCGAGCACGCGTTCGGCGGCGGCGGCCGTCTCCTCGATGGTGGGCGCTTGGGGACTGGTCGTCACAGCTCCTCGATCCTCTTCACACAGCGTTCGATCTCGTCGGGATGCAGCTTGCGCGGCGTCTCGGTCATGACCCGGCGCAGCTCGTGGCCGAGCAGGTCCTCGGCCCGGGGATCGTCGAGGGACAGGTCGTGCCGGGCGCGCAGGGTCTGCTCGGCCAGCTCGCGCAGCCGGCCGCGTAGCGCTGGGTCCGCGTCCCGGGCGGTCAGGTGTCCCTCGAGGATGCGGAGGTACGACGCGGTGTGCGGGTCGAGCCGGCCCAGCCCGCCTTCGGTCTCGACGCGGGTCGGCCACACCGCGGGAGCCACCGCCGACGCGTCGACCAGCACGGCCACGCCGCCGACCACGAGCGCGATGACCAGCGCGAGCCGGACCTCGTCGGCCTCACCGTGGACGACCAGCACGGCCCCCTCGACGCCGGCGAAGGCGATCAGGCCGACGGCCACCCGCCACCACCATCGACGCGAGCCCGTCATGGCGCGACCCTGGGCCGCAGGCTGCGGTGGATCTCGTCGAGGGCCTCCAACGCGGCCTGCCGGTGGGCGTCGGTCATCGGGTGGTCGGAGAAGCGGGCCTCCCGGTAGAGGTCGGCCAGCCGCGTCACGGCACCGTGGTCGGCGCTCACCAGGTCGAGCACGCCGAGCACGAACTCGGCCGTGGTCTGCCACGGCCTCCGGTCGACGCCGCCGCGGACGGCCTGCTGCTCGAACCGGTGCCAGCACTCGACGATCGCGTTGCGCGGCTCGCCGTCCTCGGCCAGCCCCGCACGCTGCCCGGCGGCGTCGGCCTCGATCACCTCGCTGACATGGGCGGCCGAGCCCAGCACCTCGAACTCGACGTCCTCAGGGCGCGGTCGTCGTCGGCGTCGGGTGCGGGCCCGCCAGAGCTGTCCCAACCGGCGCAGCAGCCGGAGGACCAGGTACGCCAGCACGGCGAGGGTGAGGGCCTGAAGGATCCACGCGACGGCGCCCAGCCAGTCAGGCGGCTCGCCTCGTCTGTGGGTGATCTCCTCGGCGTCCCGGTCGTTCGGGTCCGCCGTGGCGGTGCTGACCGACGGTTCCTCGGGGCGGATCCGCTCGATGTGCCCCCCGGAGACGACCCGGTCGGGGCCGATGGAGGCGGCCCAGGTGACCAGGACGAGCAGCAGTCCCGCGGCGCCGAGCACGGCGACGACGGCCGAGGTCCCGGCCCGGGCTGGGGTCATGCCTTGTCGGGGTCCCCGCGGAAGCGCGAGCCCGCTCCGCGAAGCGTCCCCCGCGAGCGGTTTCGTGGGGTGATCACCTGAGCGAACCTAACCGTCGGTGTTGACGGATGCGATCACGTCGGGGTCACGAAACGGCGTACGCCGGGAATGACCCGGGCCCCGTCCTGGCGCATGGACGGGGCCCGGGCGATGGTCCGCCGAGTCGGACCGTTGCTCCCTACATGGGGTTGGTCTTCTGAGGTGGCTCCTCAGACGATCGGGGCGAACGGCTCGGTGCCGTTGACCAGCTGGAGCCCGCTGATGCCGGAGTGGGCCTGGGCGAAGGCCAGCTCCTTGGCGAGGTCGCCGATGTTGTTCGACAGCGGGAGCGGGGCGAGACCGAGCGTGGACAGCGTGCCGATGGCCTTGCCACCGTCAGAGATGAACGCCGAGCCGGAGTCGCCGGGCACGCCCGGGGTCACCGTGTACAGCGGGTGGCTCCAGCCTTCGTCGGCCGCGTCGTCGCCCAGGCTGACGCCGGTGTGCGGCGAGAGCACGGCGACGCCGGCGCGCAGGCTGGAGTTGCCGTATGTCCAGACCCGGTCACCGGCGGCGGTGCCGTTGGTGTCGATGCCGGTCGGGCCGCCCCAGAACGGGATGGATGGGTTGACTTTGCCGACGTCGGAGGAGTCCACCTTGACCAGCGCGAAGTCGTTGTAAGCACAGGTGGCGGATTCGGTGGCCGTGCCCAGTGCGCGCATGGTGCGCCACGAGGAGTACGCCAGCGTGCCAGTGCCAACCTGGGTGCCCTCCGAGACCAGGCTACCGCCCTCGTTGAAGGTGACCCGGGTGCCGAGCGGGACGGACTCGTTGAGGCAGCCGTTGGTGTCGGTGGCCGAGCCGAGGCCGGCGCAGTGCGCGGCGTACCCGAGGTAGGTGTTGCCCGCGCCGTCGGTGAAGACGAAGTTCGCGGTGCACTGGGCGCCGTTGGTGTACATCATCGTGCCGGGGTGGATCTGCGCCGTGGCGGCGGGTGCCCACTGCTGGGCGGCCTGCGCCGGCGCGGACGTGATGGTGGCGGCGCCGAGCAGCACACTGGCCAGGACGGCCACGACGGCTAGGGCTCGGCGAAGCAGAGAAGTGGTGCTCATGGACTTCCTTAGCGCTGGTCGGGTCCCGGGATCGCCGGGCGCGTTCGACCGGCTCAACGAGGGGGGCCCGAACGGGTTACGGCGGGATAGTCATTTCTGACTAGTCCAGCGGCCGGACCCCACGTGGGTAGCGTGCGGGCATGGCTTCCGAGGGACCGCTGTCCGACCTGCTCGTCCTCGACCTGACCCGCGCTCTCGCCGGTCCGCACGCCGGGATGATGCTCGGCGACCTCGGCGCCCGGGTGATCAAGATCGAGCCGCCCACCGGCGACGACACCCGCTCGTGGGGGCCGCCGTTCGTCGGGCCCGAGGCCGCCCGCGAGTCGACGTACTTCCTCTCGGCCAACCGCAACAAGGAGTCGCTGGTCCTCGACCTCAAGGACCCCTCCGACTGCGACGTGCTGGCGCGGCTGGTCGCGCGGGCGGACGTGCTGATGGAGAACTACCGCGTCGGCGTGCTGGACCGGCTCGGCTTCCCGGTCTCCCGGCTGCACGAGCTCAACCCCGGGCTCGTGGTCCTGTCGATCACCGGCTTCGGTCACGACGGCCCGGAGGCCAAACGGGCCGGCTACGACCAGATCGCCCAGGGTGAGGGTGGGCTGATGTCGATCACCGGGACCAGCC
The DNA here is from genome assembly GCA_963749865.1 of uncultured Actinomycetota bacterium. Classification (GTDB taxonomy): domain Bacteria; phylum Actinomycetota; class Actinomycetes; order Propionibacteriales; family Nocardioidaceae; genus Nocardioides. The sequence goes on along the minus strand of CAVVOE010000012.1, from coordinate 578,400 downwards.
AGCCGACCAAGGTCGGCGTCCCCATCGCGGACCTGATCGCCGGGATGAACGGCGCCTTCGGGGTGCTGGCGGCGCTGCACGAGCGGTCCTCGACGGGTCGTGGCCGCGTGGTCCGGACCTCGCTGCTGGCCGGCATGGTCGGCGTGCACGCGTTCCAGGGCACGAAGTGGACGGTGGCCGGCGAGGTGCCCGGCCTCTCCGGCGACCACCACCCCTCGATCGCCCCCTACGGCATGTTCGACACCGGCTCGGCGCCGATCCAGATCGCGTGCGGGTCCGAGGGGCTGTGGAAGGCCCTGTGCGGCGCGCTCGACTGGGACCCGGCCGCGGACGGGTTCGCCACCAACCCCGAGCGGGTGGCGAACCGTGACGCGCTGATCTCCAAGCTCGAGGCGGCCTTCGAGTCCGAGGACGCCGAGCACTGGCTCTCGCTGCTGTCCGACGCCGGCGTCCCGTCCGGCAAGGTGCGCTCGATGGACGACGTCTACGCGTGGGACCAGACGCTCTCGCAGGGGCTCAGGCTCTCGGTCGACCACCCGACGCTCGGCCCGGTCGACCTGCCCGGCTCGCCGCTGCGCTTCGACGACAACCCGTTCTCCGGCGGCCGTGCCTCGCACGTCGCCCCGCCCACGCTGGGGCAGCACAACGAGGCGATCCGCGGGTGGCTGGACTCGTCCGACGCATGACGCGGGACTGGCAGGCGTGGCACGAGGAGTACGCCGACCCGGCGTCCTCCCTCTCGCGGCGACTCGAGGTGGTGCGCACGCACCTGGGGGCGGTCCTCGCTGCCAGTTCCGGCCCGATCCGGCTGCTGAGCCTGTGCGCCGGTGACGGCCGCGACACGTTGCCGGTGCTCGCCGCGACCTCCGGCCCTGTCACCGCGGTGCTGGTCGAGCTCGACGCAGAGCTGGCCGAGGTGGCGAGGGCGACCGCCGCCGACCTCGGCCTGAGCAACGTCGAGGTCCGGACCGCCGATGCCGGCGACACCTCCTGCGCCTCCGGGGCGGTACCGGCCGACGTGCTGATGGCCTGCGGCATCTTCGGCAACGTCACGGACTCCGACGTGGCCCGGACGGTCGCGAGCTTCCCGGCCCTGCTCGCCCCCGGAGGGCACGTGATCTGGACTCGCGGGTGCCGGGTGCCGCAGGACCCCACCCAGGTCGTCGGCGACCCGAGCGAGACGGTCCGCGGCCTGTTCACCGACACCGGCTTCGACGAGGTTGCCTTCGTCCGCCCCGACGACGCGTCGTACCGCGTCGGCGTGGCCCGCTGGCCACACCCGGCCGAGCCGTACGAACCCGGCGTCCAGATGTTCGAGTTCGTCTAGCTCGTGGCGGAACGACTGTGCAGCATCTCGGGCACCTGGTGACTGGAAGTCTGCACTGTCGGTGACCTCGAGTCAGTCCGGGTTGGCCACGTCGAGCAGCACGTCCGCATGGCAGGCGAGCTCGGGCGCGCACCAGCAGCACAGGTCGCGGCCGGTGAGCTCGCGGCGTACGTCGTCCGCGGTGAAAGACAGCCGGCCCGCCAGCAGGTCGTCGCGGTAGGCCTCGACCGAGGCGGCGTGCGCCTCCGGGGTGTGCTCGGAGACCTGGTGCGGGTTGCCCCACCGGCTCGGGCGGGCGACGACCACGGCGCCGGGCGGCTTGCGCCAGCCGGAGGTACGCCGGAGCCGGACCCGTCGCGGACCGGGCACCGTCAGGTCAGCCGAGGTCGACGATGGCCGCGACCGGACCGCCGCCCTCCGGGCCCTGGTGGGCGGCGGAGACCGAGACGAACACCGCCGGGTCGCCGGTGACGGCGGCCGTGACGCCGCCCACGCAGGCCTTGATCTGGCGGTGCCAGTGCACGTCGGAGTCGTCGAGCATGGCGTTGCGGCGGCCGCGGACCTCGCCGTCCTGCGAGGCCTCGCACTTGAGGAAGACGTTGACGAGCTTGCCGTCGAGGTCGGAGGTGTGCGGGCGCTCGGGCAGCTCGAGGCCGGCGTCGCGGATGGCGTTCCAGATGCCGTCCTGGTCGAGCGCGTCGGTCATCACCGAGTGGCCGATGCGGTAGCGGCCGCCGACACCCGGGGCGTTGCCGACCACGACGACCTGGGCCTGGTCGAGCTCGACGCCGGAGGAGCAGGAGGCGACCGCCGAGTAGAGGTCACGGTTGTGCATGACGTCCTCATCGGTGGGCATCTCGATCTCCCCGAGCGCGACCGCGATGCCGAGCGCCGTGCAGCCGTTGGACAGGTCCATCGACTGGTGCGTCTCCTCGGTCCACACCGTCTTCCCGCGGGACTTGGCGTCGCGGATCGTGTGGATGGTGAGCAGGGGGGTCTTGGTCTGCACGTAGTGGACGTCCGCCGGGTCGGTGATGCCGGCGCGCTCCATGGCCACCTTCACGGCGTCGGCGACCTTGGTGACCATCGGCGTGCGCCCGATGTCCTCCGGGAGCAGCTGCTCGCTCATCGCGAAGCCGACGGTCAACCGGGGCTCGTCCGACGCCACGACGTCCTCCGCCGGAACGGTCGCGAAGATCGTGGCGTGCGGGCTGATCACGCCGTCGGTGCCGCCGGACCACACGATCGGCACCTGCTTGACCTGCTCGGCGTCGGCACCCTTGGCCACCAGCACCTCGCGGAACGCCCGGTCGGCGATGATCCGCGTGTAGTCGTTGACGCCGCCGTTCCCCTCGGTCTTGCCGATGATCGCGACCACGCGGTCGGCGTGCAGCACGCCGTCGTCGATGAGCTTCGCGAGCTCGCTGGCGTCGGCGACGGAGTGGATCGGGACCTTGCGTACTTCGATGGCGTCGGGCATGTGTCTACCTTCTCCTACTCGTGGGGTACGACGACGGTGCCCCCGTCGCCTCGGATGGCGGCGCTGAGATGGGCGAGGTCGGTGATGACTGCACGCGCCCCGCCCTGCTCGACGAACCGGCAGACGGCGTCCACCTTCGGTCCCATCGAGCCGCTGGCGAAGTGCCCCTGGTCGGCGTACGCCCGCATCTCTGACACGGTCACGGTGCCGACGTCCGAGGCCTCCGGCGTGCCGTAGTGCAGCACCGCGTGCGGCACGTCGGTGGCGATGACCAGCACGTCGGCCGCCACGGTCCGGGCCAGGAGTGCCGCCCCCAGGTCCTTGTCGATGACCGCCTCGACGCCGCGCAGCGTGCCGTCCTCCTCGCGGACCACCGGGATCCCGCCGCCGCCGTTGGCGACCACGACGAACCCGGCCTCGACCAGGGCCTGCACGGCCGGCGCGTCCAGGATCTCGAGCGGCTCCGGCGACGCCACCACCCGGCGCCAGCCCTTCTCCCCGCGGTCCTCCCACGTCTCGCCGTGGTCGACGAGGAAGACGGCCTCCTCGGCCGGCAGGAACCGGCCGATCGGCTTGGTCGGCTTGCTGAACCCCGGGTCGTCGGCGGCGACCCGGGTGCGGGTCACCAGCGCGGCCGTGCGCCGGTCGATCCCGCGCCGGGCCAGCGCGGCCTCGAGGGTGTCCATGAGCACGAAGCCGAGCGTCGCCTGGGTCTGCGCGCCGCACCAGTCCAGCGGCACGGGAGGTACGACGGCCGCGGCGAGCTCGTTCTTGACCAGCAGGTTGCCGACCTGCGGGCCGTTGCCGTGGGTGATCACCACCTCGACGTCCTCGGCCAGCAGCTCCGCGACCGCCTCCATCGCCACCTCGGCGGCGGCGATCTGGTCCTCCGGCCGGGCCCGGCCGTCGGCGCTGGTCATCGCGTTGCCGCCAAGTGCGAGCAGGACCCTCATGCCACCCTCCCGCGCCGCCGCTGGAGCTCGAGATGCAGCGACCGCATCTCCTCGGCCAGCTCCGGCGCCGGCCCGTCCACCGGGACGCCGGGTGCGACCTCCTGGATCGGCAGCGGGCGGACCGGTGCGGGTGGGACGCCCCACTCGGCCAGCCACTCGCCGAGCTGGGCGGAGGAGACGGCGTACACGATCCGGCCGAGCCCCATCCAGCCGTGGGCGGCCGAGCACATCGGGCAGTGCTCGCCGGAGGTGTAGACGGTGGCCGCGGCCCGCTCCTCGCCGGTCAGGTGGGTCGCAGACCACTTGGCGATCTCGAACTCGGGATGCCGCGTCTCGTCGCCGTCCTTGACCCGGTTGCGGTCCTCGAACCGCACCTCACCCGCGGCGTCGACCAGGACGGACCCGAACGGCTCGTCGCCGTCGGCCAGCCCCTCGCGGGCGAGCTCGACGCAGCGGCGCAGGTGCACCAGGTCGGTGTCGTCGAGTGCCATCACTGCAACCTAGACGAGCCCAGCAGCGCCGTCATGGTGCGGGTGCCGACCGGGAGCCCGTAGCGGTCGTAGTAGGCGAACATCGCGCCGAGCCAGCCGTCGGGACGCTCCTCGGTGCGCTCGGCCGAGACCCCGGCCTCGGCGGCCAGCTCGGCCACGGTCGCCACCCGGGAGGCCAGCTCGTACGTCGCGCCGACGTGGCCGTCCTCCAGCAGCACGACGGCCGCCACCTCGGCGACCTCGGTCAGGTCGGCGAAGCCGAAGACCGCGTGCACGTCGTACGGCACGGACACAGGGCCGGTCAGGTCCAGGTTCTGCAGGTAGGCGCCGGGCTGCAGGATCGTCCAGGCGAGCCCCGACCGCCGGACCACGTCCTCCGAGACCGCCTTGCCGACGTGGTGCGGCATCTCGGGCACGTACGGCGAGGCCACCGAGTGGTAGACCACCCGCGGCACCCCCGCCTGCGTGAGGGCGGCAAGCGCCTCGGCGACGTACGCCGGCTCGTCGGGGTGCAGGTTGGGCGCGATGAGGTACGCCGCCTCGCAGCCGGCCACCGCGTCGGCCAGCGCAGGCCAGTCGGCTCTGCCCAGCGGTCGTGTCTCCACGCCTCGCGCGGCCAGCGCGGCGCCCACGGCCCGGCCGGTCTTGCCGTGGCCGCCGACAATTGCGATCACGTGCCGAAACGCCGCTGCAGGTCGGCGTAGGAGATGGCACCGTCGAGGAAGCCCAGGGTGCCGGAGTCGAGCAGCTCCCGGGCGGACCGTTCGAGGAAGCTGTACGCCGCCCGGGTCAGGCTGCCGCCCAGGCTGACCCGCTTCACGCCGAGGGAGAAGAGCGTGGGTGCGTCGGTCAGGCTCGCGAGGCCCGCCACGATGTTGAGTGGGGCCGGGATCGCCTCGGCGAGGCGCCGGACGTCGTCCTCCTCGACGACGCCCGGCACGAACACGCAGTCGGCGCCAGCCTCGACAAAACGGACCGCGCGTTCGACGGTCTCCGCGAACACCTCGCCGGTGGCGCCGCCGAACCAGGTGTCGGTCCGTGCGTTGAGCACGAACGTCCCCGCGGGCGCCGCGGCGCGCGCGGCGGCGATCCGCTCCGCCGCCTCGTCGATGCCGAACAGCACCCCGCCGACCTGGTCCTCCAAATTGCCGCCGACCGCGCCGACCTCGACAGCACGACGAACAGTGGTGGCCACGTCGGCATAGCCGGACTCCAGATCGGCGGTGACCGGGACGTCGACCGCGGCCACGATCCGGCCCACGTGTCTGAGCATCGTGTCCAGGTCCAGCAAGCCACCGTCGGGCACCCCCAGCGACCAGGCGATGCCCGCACTCGTCGTCGCGATGGCCGGGAAGCCGACCTCCTCGAGGATCCGGGCGGACCCGGCGTCCCAGGCGTTCGGGAGCACGAAGCCGGGGCCGGCGTGCAGGGCGAGGAACGCTTCAGCGCTCACAACAGGTCCACCGCCGCGTGGTCGGCGCCGCCGGAGAGACGTGCATAGCCGGGCCCCCTGTCGAAGAACACGTCGGTCGGCGCCGGCCGGGACGTCCTTTCGGCGTCGGTGGCCGCCGCGTCGTACGACAAAGAGTCGTCGTCGAGCGCGCCGGTGAGGACGACGCCGTAGTCGGCCAGTGCGGCCTCGGGCGAGACCTTCCGCCAGATCACGTCGCGTACGACGAGCTGAGGGTCGCGCTCGAGCGGGTTGCCCCAGCCGCCGCCACCGGTGGTCCGGATCCGGATCACCTCGCCGGCCACCACGGGCTCGGCGTCGGCCAGCGCGTCGACCTCGCGCTCGTTCGGGCCGCCCGGGTCGATGGTGACCTGGAACGGCCGGCCCGCCTTGCCCCCCTTCACGCCCCAGCAGGCCAGGATCGACCGGTCCGCGATCGACATGAAGTGGCCGTCCTTCAGCATCCGGATCGACTTCTCGTAGCCGAGCCCGCCGCGGAACTGCCCCGCTCCCCCGCTGTCCACTGCGAGCGAGAGCGACTCGACGCGGAACGGGAACCGCGCCTCGGTGAACTCGGTGGGCAGGTTCCGCGAGTCGGGTACGACGTGGATGGTGTCCTCGCCGTCGGCGTAGTAGCGGCCGCCGGAGCCGCCGCCGAGCACCTCGCGCATGAGGTACGGGCGGCCCTCGAGGTCCTCGCCGTACACGCCGGTGTAGCGGATCGTCTCCTGGTCGGCCGGCATCCGGCCGTCGACCGCCTTGGCGATCACGCCGGCCAGCACACCGAGCAGCCGCAGGATCACGAAGGTGCGGGCGTTGGTCGGCGCGGGGAAGACCGGGGTGAGCAGCGTGCCGGGCGGCGGGAACCGCATCTCGATCAGCGGCACGATCCCCTCGTTGACGTCGAGCTCGGCCATCCGCTCGGGGGTGTCGGCCAGGTTGCGCAGGATCGGCGCCAGCCACTTCTTGAGGAAGACGCCGTCGCTGGCGTTGCCGACGTGGTTGATCGGCCCCTTCGCCTGCGCGGAGGTGCCGCCGAAGTCCAGGATCAGCCGCTCCCCGTCCGGGTCGTCGGCCGAGGTGCGGGTCAGCGTGATCCGCTGCGTGTGCAGCATCGGCTCGTCGACGCCGTCGTGCTCGGCGTAGTCCTCCCAGACCCACGAGCCGATGGGGATCTTGCCGAGGATCTCGCGGCGGTAGGTCTCGGTGGTGCGGGCCAGGATCGCGTCGAAGCAGGACTCGACGGTCTCGACGCCGTACCGGTCGAACAGCTCGCCGAGCCGCCGGGCACCCATCAGGCACGCCGAGCACTCGGCGTCGAGGTCGGCGGCCAGCGACTCCGGCATCCGCGAGTTGCGGGTCATGATCGTGAGTGCCGCGCGGTTGGGCACGCCGGCGTCCCAGAGCCGGATCGGCGGGACCATCAGCCCTTCCTCGAACACGCTCGTCGCGTGGCTCGGCATCGACCCGGGCACGGCGCCGCCGATGTCGTCGTGGTGGCCGAAGGCCTGGACGAACGCGACCACCTTCCCGCCCGAGAAGACCGGCACGGTCACGCACAGGTCGGGCAGGTGCCCGATGCCGCCCTCGGAGCGGTAGACGTCGTTGTGGAAGAAGACGTCGCCCTCGCGCATCTCCTCGAGCGGGAAGTCGCGCGCGACGGGGTGCACGAGCGCGGAGTACGAGCGGCCGGTCAGCTTGCGCAGCAGCCGGTCGTGGATGCCGGCGCGGAAGTCGTGGGCGTCGCGGATCATCGGGCTGCGGCTGGTGCGCCCGATCGCGGTCTCGACCTCCATCTCGACGCTGGCCAGGGAGCCCTGGACGATCTCGACCAGGACCGGGTCAGCGCTGGCGCCGGCGTCGCCGGTCAGGTGGCCGTAGGGGAACTGCGTGGGAGCCCTCTCGCTCATGCGTCCGCCCTCGTCACGATCAGGTTGAGGAACTCGTCGACCCGCACCTGGAAGCCAGGGTGCACCGGCACCGTGGAGCCGAACTCCTCGATGATCACCGGCCCGCCCACCACCTGCCCCGGCCCGAGCCCGCTCCGCTGGACGACCGGCGTCTCGACGTACCCCTCTTCGGCTTCGAAGCAGACTCGCCGTCTCCCGTCGAGTGACCCATCTGGCAGGTCCGGGAGCGCTCCCGACCTGCCATTTGGGTCACTCGACGGGGAATGACGGCGGATCTCGGGGCGCTGGATGGGCCCAATCCCGGAGACGCGGAGGTTGACCCACTCGACCTGCTGGGTCGCGTCGGTCGAGAAGTCGTAGCCGTAGAGGGCGCGGTGCTCGGCGTGGAACCGGTTCGCCACCTCGTTGAGCCCGGCGGCGTCGATGGAGGTGTCCGCGACCGGGACCCGCACCTCGAAGGCCTGACCGAAGTAGCGCAGGTCGGCGGTGCGGACGAACTGGTGCTGCTCGGGCGCGAACCCCTCGGTCGACAAGGCCGCGGTGGCGCGCGCGGTGAGCTGGTCGTACGCCGACGCGACGGTGGCCGGGTCGAGAGCGTCGGCCAGCGCGACGTGGGTCTGCACGTAGTCGTTCTTCACGTCCACGGTGAGCAGGCCGAACGCCGAGACGTTGCCCGGGTTGGGCGGGACCAGCACGGTCGGGATGCCGAGCACGTCCATCAGCCGGCACAGCAGCAGCGAGCCGGAGCCCCCGAACGTGGTGAGCGTGAAGTCGCGGACGTCGAGGCCACGCTTGACGGTGACCTGGCGGAGCGCGTTGGCCTGGTTCCACGCGGAGATCTCGAGGATGCCGGTGGCGCAGGCCTCGGGCGAGAGACCGAGCTTGGAGGCCAGTGCCTCGACCCCCTCCCGCGCCGCCTCGACATCCAGCGGGATCTCGCCACCCAGCAGGTGCGGCGGGATCCGGCCGAGCACCACGTGCGCGTCGGTGATCGTCACCTCGCTGCCGCCCTTGGCGTAGCAGAGCGGCCCCGGGTCGGCGCCCGCCGACTGCGGCCCGACCTTCAGAGTGCCCTCGGGCGAGAGCCAGGCGATCGAGCCGCCGCCGGCGCCCACGGTGACCACGTCGATCATGGGGATCTTCGACGGGAACGCGCCGACCGAGCCCTCGGTGGTCAGCGTCGGCTCGCCGTCGATGACGACGGACACGTCGGTCGACGTACCGCCGCCGTCTGAGGTGAGCACCCGGTCGAAGCCGGCCACCTTGGCGATCAGCGCCGCCCCGAGAGCGCCCGCGGCCGGGCCGGACAGCACCGTGGTGATCGGCTGGTGCACGACCTCGTCGGCCGAGAGCACGCCGCCGTTGGACTTCATCACGTAGAACGGGATGGCCCGGTCGTCGTAGGAGGTGAGCCGGGCCTTGATGTTGTTGACGTACGCCGAGAGCCGGGGCTTGACGGCCGCGTCGACCAGCGTGGTCATCGCGCGCTCGTACTCGCGGTACTCGCGCAGCACCTCACTCGACAGCGAGACGACGGCGGACGGGTGCTCCTCGAGCAGCACCGCCCGCATCCGCTCCTCGTGCGCCGGGTTGGCGTACGCGTGCAGGAAGCAGACGCCGAGCGTGTCGACGCCTTGGTCACGGAACCACCGCGCCACCACCCGCGCCCCGTCCTCGTCGAACGGCCGGACCTCCTCGCCGTTCACGTCCAGCCGTCCCTCGACGCCCTTGACCAGGTCGCGCGGGACGATCCGGTCCGGCTTCACCCAGAAGTAGCTGTTGCCGTAGCCGTCCGGCACCGACTGCCGGGCGATCTCGAGCATCGCCTCGTAGCCGGTGTTGGTGACGAAGCCGAGCCGGTCGACCTTCCCCTCGAGCAGCTGGTTCGTGGCGACCGTGGTGCCGTGGCTGACGGCGTCGATGTCCGCGCCGCCCGCACCGAGCAGCGCGAGCACCTTGTCGATGCCGGCCAGGAACCCGTCAGCCGGGTTGCCGGGCGTCGACGGCGTCTTGGTGGTGACCAGCTCGCCGGTGTCCTCGTCGAAGGCGACGACGTCGGTGAAGGTGCCGCCGGTGTCGATGCCGATGCGGATGCGACGGGCCATTGCCCCACCCAATCAGGTCGGTCCCCGGAACGTCGTGGTGGAGGTCGAGCTCGCGACCACCCGCCCGGAGGCGATGACGTACGCCGGCGCGGAGTGCTGCGCGAGCACCTCGCGCAGCCCGGCATGGTGGTGCACGACCAGGTCGGCGGCGCCGCCGGGCTCGAGCCGGTGGTCCGGTACGCCGAGCACGCGGGCCGCGGTGGTGGTGACCGCGTCGTAGACCAGGTCGAGGCCGGCCCGGTCGAAGGCACCGAGGGCGTGCGCGGCCAGGAAGGCGACCTCCAGCATCGAGTGCCGGCCGAACGGGTAGTACGCGTCCTCGATGTCGTCCTGGCCCAGCGCGACCGGGAGCCCCAGCGCGGTCAGCTCGCGGACCGGCAGGTGCAGCGAGCCGGTGTGCGGGTCGGAGACGAAGCCGAGCCCGGCCCGGCGGGCCAGGTCGGCCACGCGCTCCAGAGTGGGCCGCGGGTGGAGACCGAGCGCCCGGGCGTGGTTGGCGACTCCCCGGCCGACCAGCCCGTGCTCGATCAGGCCGGTGGCCAGCATCTCGGTGGTCCGCAGCGACGCCTCGCCGGCGTCGTCGACCAGCATCGCCACCCGGCGGCCGGTCCCGGCGGCCAACGCGCACATCCGGCGTACGTGCTCAGCAGCGTCGGCGTCGGACTGCTCGATCCAGGGGATGCCGCCCACCACGTCGGCGCCGAGCTCGACCGCCTCGCGGACCAGCTCCTCGGCGCCGGGGTCGCACAGCAGCCCGTCCTGTGGGAAGGCCACGACCTGGAGGTCCACCACCCCAAGGAACTCCTCGCGCAGCGCCAGCAGCGGGATCACGCCCTCGAGCCGGGCCTTGGTGTCGACATCGGCGAAGGCCAGCACGTGCCGGACGCCGTGCCGGACCGCCTCGACCACCGCCCGCCGGGCGTTCGGCTCGATCCAGCTGCGGTCGTACTCCGCCTTGACCGCCGAGGCCAGCTCGATGGAGGTGAGCGCGGAGGCCATGTCGCCGGCGGTGTACGCCGTGAGCGCGGCGTCGCCGACCTTTTGGACGACCCGGTCGAGGGTGTGCACCTTGTCGAGGTGCAGGTGGCCGTCGACGAAGCTCTCGGTCACCAGCCCGCCCGCCGCGTCGACCTCCTCGAGACCGGTGACCGGGTGCCGCGTGACGGCGCGGATCCGCCCGCCGTCGATCCCGATCCGCCAGCGGCTTTCGCGGCCGCGCAGGGTCGCGTCGGCGACGACCAGGTCGTGGTCCGTCACGGGGCCGGCGGTCCGAGCTGGTCCACGACCAGGTCGAAGGTGCCGAGGTCGAAGATGTTCTTGGCCAGGTAGACCGGCACGCCGCCCTCGGCCAGGACCACCGTGAGCGCGGCCGGGATGCCGTGCAGCGGCAGCTCCATCCACGACAGCCGCTCGGTGGCCCGGGAGATCGGCGAGAGCCGCCACAGCTGTGCGGTCAGGCCGGCCCGGCGCTCGGGGCCGAGCGCCTCGAGCATCGTGGGCCAGGCGTTGAGGTCGTGCGTCTCGAGATCGAGCTCGGCGGTCAGCCCCGGCGGGACGGCATCGAGGCGCATCATCTCGAGCGTCGAGGCCAGGAGGACGTCGTCGTGGGCGAAGACCGTCTCCCAGGTCAGGACCTGGCCGTCCATGCGCAGCAGCTCGTGCGACCACTGGCTGCCGCCCTCGACGGCGACCAGCAGCCGGCGTACCGACCGGGCCCGGCCGCCCAGCAGCCGGTGGAAGCTGTCGGTGAACGCCGCGGGCTCGGAGGGCGCCGCCACCCGCCAGAGCCGGTCGCGCTCCCGGACCACCTTGCCGTCCTCCTCGAGCAGGAGCAGCGACTCCTTGACCAGGTCGCGCGGACAGCCGAGCTCGTCGGCCAGCGCCACCTCCCCGGGGAGGAGGTCGCCGGGGCCGAGGCCGGCCTTGCGAACGTGGTCTCGGATCCGGTCGTAGACCTCGACGAACGGCGGTGTTCCCTCGCGGACGTACCTCGCGGCCTCCTCGTCGGCACTCACGTGCTCGCCTCCTCGAGCGCCGACGCCACCTCGAGGAGGAACCGGTCCGCGCCGTGCGGAGCGACGAGCTGTACGCCGACGGGCAGGCCGCCCGGCGTACGACCGAACGGCACCGAGATGGCCGGGCAGCCGGTGACCGTGATCAGGTAGCAGGCCCGCATCCAGTCGAGGTAGCTCTCCATCGCCTGGCCGTTGATCTCGGTCGGGTACTCCTGGTCGGCCGGGAACGGCGGCACCTGCGAGGTCGGCAGAACCAGCAGGTCGTGGTCGGTGAAGAACTCGCGCATCCGCTCCGACAGCGCGGTGCGCTGGCCGTACGCGCGGGCCACGTCGGCGCCGGTGAGGTGCTCGCCGGCGCGGATGTTGTCGGCCAGCGACGCCTTGAAGTCGTCGGGGTGCTCGGCCAGCAGTGCGCCGTACTTGGCCTGGAAGTGCCAGGCACGCAGAGTGCGGAAGGTGTCGTCCGCCTCGGGGAGCGCGGGGTACGTCGAGTCGACAGTGGCGCCGGCGCTCTCGAACACGGCTCGTGACCCCTCGACCACGGCGGCGACCTCGGCGTCGACCTCGAGCACGCCACCGAGGTCGGGCGAGACCGCCACCCGGAGGCCGGTCAGCTGGCCGGAGACCGGCGGGGCGAAGACGATGCCCGGGTCGCCCAGCGCCTGCGGCGCTCGCGGGTCGGGGCCGGCCATCACGCTGAGCAGCAGCGCGAGGTCGGAGACATTGCGGGCCATCGGGCCGCCGACCGAGGTGGACTCCCACTGGTTGTAGAGCGGCCACTGCGGGACCCGGCCCAGGCTCGGGCGGAGGCCGACCACCCCGCAGAACGACGCGGGGTTGCGCAGCGATCCACCCATGTCGGAGCCGTCGGCCAGCGGCACCATGCCGGAGGCGAGCGCGCAGGCGGCTCCCCCGGATGAGCCGCCGGCGGAGCGGCTCGGGTCGACCGGGTTGAGCGTCGTACCGAAGATCGTGTTGAAGGTGTGCGAGCCGGCCGCGAACTCCGGCACGTTGGTCTTCCCGATCACCACCACACCCGCGTCACGGACCCGCTCGACGATCAGCTCGTCGCGGTCGGGCACGAAGTCCTTGAACAGCGGCGAGCCGAACGTCGTGCGCCAGCCGGCCACGGCGTGGGTGTCCTTGAACGCGAACGGCAGCCCGTGCAGCGCCCCGACGTCTCGCCCGGCCGTGAGCGCCTCGTCGGCTTCCTTCGCGGCTTGGCGGGCCCGCTCCTCGTCCAGGCTCACGATCGCGTTCAGCTCGGGGTTGCGCTCGGCGATCCGGGCCAGGTGCAGGTCCAGCAGCTCGCGGGCGGAGATCTCCTTGGCCCGGACCGCGCCGGCCTGCTCCCGCGCTGTGGACTCGATCGAGACGTCACTCATGAACCACTCCCGTCACACCGCCCGGGCGAGTCTTGCACTTCCTGGGCGAGATCTCCCGTGGGAAGTGCAGGAGTCCCCGGGGCCCCGGGGACTCAGTCACCGGCAGCCGTCACCGGCGGCGCCCGAAGACCGAGCCGACGACGACGCCGAGCACGACCAGGCCGGCACCGACGGCGATGCCCTTGAGGAAGTCGTCGCGCGATGAGATGCCGCCGGCCTTGGCGGGGGCGGTGAAGACGCCCGGTGTGCTGGTCGGTGCCGAACCTGCGGAGGGCTCGACCAGCGAGGGTTGTGAGATGGCCTGTCCGACGTTGGAGAAGAACTCGCCGGCCATCCGCTTCGACACCGAGCTGAGCATCCGCTGGCCGACGCCGCCGACCATGCCGCCGACCACGGCGTCGGCCTCGTAGGCGATCTGGGTCTGGCCGGGGGCGGGCTCGGAGAAGGCCACGTTGACGGTGGCGTCCACCGTCCCGGGGGCTCCGGCCCCCTGGAGCTTCATCACCAGCGACTGGTGCTCTTGGAGGTCGGAGAGCGAGCAGGAGCCGTTGTAGGTGCCCTTGATCGCGGCTACGCCCGCGGTGACCGTCATCGCGTAGGCGTTGTCACCCGTCGACTCGAGACGCTCGCAGCCGGGGATGGTCGCCACGAGGACCCGCGGGTCGAGGAGTGCCTCCCAGACCTTGTCGACGGGCTGGTCGACGACGTTCGATCCGGCGATCTTCATGAGGACTCCTCTGGAACGTGGCGAGAGCGCAACGCAAAGAGCTCGGACGGCGAGATCGGCATCGCGGTGATCGGGATGCCTTCAGCATCCTCGATGGCAGCCGCGAACACAGCGGCCGACGGGATCACGCCCGCCTCGCCGGCGCCCTTGATGCCGAGCGGGTTCAGCGGGGAGGGCGTCTCCAGGTGGTCGATGGCGATGCCGTCGGGGACCTCGGTGACGTAGGGCATCAGGAAGTCCATGAACGACGCGTTGAGCAGCTGCCCGGACTCGTCGTACGCCATCCGCTCGTAGAGGGCACCGCCGATCCCCTGTGCCACCCCGCCGTGGATCTGGCCCTCCACGATCATCGGGTTGATCAGGTAGCCGCAGTCGTGGACCACGGCGTACTTGAGGATGGTGATCTCGGCCGTCTCCGGGTCGGTCTCGACGATCACGGCGTGCATGCCGGAGGCGAACGTCGCGCGCTCGGGTGAGTAGAAGTCGCGGCCCTCGAGCCCCGGCTCCTCGTCCTCGGCCACCGGCGGCTTGCCGGGGTCGCCGACCTGGAACTGGGTGGCCCGCTTGGACGCCTCGTCGAAGGCGTAGCGCAGCGGGTTGGACAGCACCGACACCGTGCCCAGGTCGATCGAGGACTCCGGGGCGCCCTTGACCGAGACCACGCCGTCGGCGATCTGGAGGTCCTTCTCGTCCACCTCGAGCGCGTCGGCGGCGATCTTGAGCACCTTCTCCTTGGCCCGCTTCGCGGCCAGGTGGATCGCCGAGCCGCTCATCACTGCGGCGCGGGAGGCGAAGGTGCCGACGGCGTACGGCATCCGGCGGGTGTCGCCGGTGACGACCTCGACGTCCTCGAACCTCACCCCCAGCTCGTCGGCGACAAGCTGTGCGAAGACCGTCGCGTGACCCTGGCCCTGCGTGGTCAGCCCGGTGGCGACCTTGACCTTGCCCGAGGTCTCGATGTGCACGTGCGCGCCCTCGTAGGGGCCGACGCCGGTGCCCTCGACGTAGCAGGCCAGCCCGATGCCGACCCGGCGTCCCTGGGCGGCCATCTGCTCCTTGAAGGCCGGGAACTCGTCCCAGCCGACCAGCGCCTTGATCTTCTCCAGCGAGGCGGGGTAGTCGCCGGAGTCGTACTCCAGCTCGCGGCCGTCCTGGAAGACCAGCCCGTGGTCGTAGGGGAACTCGTCGGGCTGGATGAAGTTCACCGCGCGGACCTCGGCGCGGTCCTGGCCGAGGTACTCCGCGATGGCGTCCATGGTCCGCTCCATCGCGAAGCAGCCCTGGGGCCTGCCGGCGCCGCGGTAGGGGGTCACCATCACGGTGTTGGTGTAGAGCGACTCGAAGACGACGCGGTAGCTGTGCGGCTTGTAGGGCCCGAGCAGCTGGGTCGAGGTGATGATCGGGACGATCAAGCCGTACGGCGTGTACGCCCCGTGGTCGTGCCAGAACTCCACGTCCAGCCCGAGCAGCCGGCCGTCGTCGTCGAAGCCGACCTCGACGTGCTGCACCTGGCCGCGCTCGTGGGCGGTGGAGATGAAGTGCTCGCGCCGGTCCTCGGTGAACTTCACCGTGCGCCGCAGGAGCTTGGCGGCCAGCGGGACCAGCAGCTCCTCGGGCCATGGGTGGTTGATCTTCACGCCGAAGCCGCCGCCGACGTCCGGCGTGATCACGTCGACCTGGCCGAGGTCGAGCTCCAGCTTGACCGCGATGGCGGCGCGAACCCCGGTCGAGGTCTGGGTCGACGTCCAGGCCTGAAGCCGGTTGAGATCGGGGTCCCAGCGGGCGACGGTGCCGCGGCCCTCCATCGGCTGGCAGGAGCTGCGCTCGATCGTGAGGTCGAGCGTGAGCCGGTGCGGCGCCTGCGCGATGGCGGCCTTTGCGTCACCGACGTTCTGCTCGAGCCGAGCGCCGACGTTGCCCGGGACGTCGTCGTGCACGAGGTGCTCGGCAGCACGCGCAGCGGGGATGCCGACCACGGGCGGGAGCAGGTCGTAGTCGACGCGGATCCGGCCCAGTGCGTCCTCGGCGACGTAGCGGTCCTCGGCCACGACGAAGGCGACCGCCTCACCCATGTAGTTGACCTCGTCCTTGGCCAGCGCGTACTGCGTGCGGCCGTGGGTCAGCGCCGGGTGCGGGATCAGCAGCGGCAGCGGCTCGGCCATCGGGCCGGTCAGGTCGTCGTAGGTCCACACGGCGTGCACGCCCTCGAGGTCGAGCACCTCGGACACGTCGATGTCGACGATGCGGGCGTGCGCGTGCGGCGAGCGCAGCACCGCGGCGTGCAGGGTGTCTGCGCCGACCGCGACGTCGTCGACGTACCGCCCCTGGCCGCGCAGGAACCGCTGGTCCTCGACCCGCTGGACCTTCTGGCCCATCAGCTTGGTCGTCATATAGTCATGCCCCCAGCCCGGTCGAGGCGTTGTCGTCGGAGCGGTCCTCGAACGCGACCTGGCCGGACTCCGGCTCGGGCGGTCCAGCCGGGGGGTCCCCCGCCCGGTGAGAGCGCGCGATCTCGGCGGCCCGCTCCACCGCCTTCACGATGTTCTGGTAGCCGGTGCAGCGGCACAGGTTGCCCGCCACCATGTCGCGGGCCTCCTCGTGGGTGGGCTCCGGGTTGTCGTGCAGCCCCGCGGTGATCGTGGTGAGGAAACCCGGCGTGCAGAAGCCGCACTGGAGACCATGACACTCCAGGAACGCCTGCTGCACCGGGCCGAGCGAGCCGTCGGCGTTGGTCAGCCCCTCGACAGTGGTGATCTCGCTGTCCTGCGCGGAGACCGCGAAGATCAGGCACGAGCGCACCGGCCGGCCGTCGAGCAGGACCGTGCACGCGCCGCAGACGCCGTGCTCGCAGCCGACGTGGGTCCCGGTGAGGCCGAGGTCGTGGCGCAGCGCGTCGGAGAGCAGCCGCCGGGCCGGCACCTGCACGGGGTGCGTGGTGCCGTTGACGGTCAGCACGACGTCGTGCCGCTCCTCGGTCATCGGTTGCTTCCCTCCCGTGCCGATCGAACCACGCGCGCGGTCAGGACGCGCACCAGCTGGGCGCGGTACGCCGCAGAGGCGTGGATGTCGTCGGCGGGCTCGAGCTGCTCCAGCGCCACGTCGCCGAGCCGGTCGTCGGGCACGCCGGAGAGGTCGACCACGGTCGGCAGGTCGGCGACCGACAGGTAGCCGACCTGCACGCTCTCGCCGTCGACCAGCGCGGCCGCGCCGACCAGCGCGTAGTCGCCGTGCCGCCGGGCGATCTCCTCGAAGGCGACCCCGGCGCCCTCCGCGAGGGCCGGGAAGTACGCCGAGACCGCGATCTCGTCGTGGTGGACGCTGGACTCGAGCGGGCCGACGTACAGCTCGCCCGCGGGGATGGTGCGCCGGCCGCCCGGCCCCTCGACGTCCAGCGAGCCGCCGAGGAGGGTGAGCACGACCGGCATCTCTGCGGCCGCGTCGGCGTGCACGAGGGAGCCGACCGTGGTGCCGCGGTTGCGGATGGTGGCGTGGGCGACGTGCGAGAGGGCCAGCGACACCAGCGGCTGCGTCCGGCGTACGTCGGGCGAGGCGAGCACGTCTGCGTGCCGGGCCAACGCCCCGATCGTCACTCCGGTGTCGTCGACGGTGATCTCGTCCAGCCCGGGCAGCCCGTTGATGTCCACGAGCATCGAGGGCGCGGCCAGCCGCATCGAGAGCAACGGCACCAGGCTCTGGCCACCGGCCAGGACCTTGGCCCCAGGATCGCCGGCCAGGGCCGCCACCGCATCGGTGAGCGACCCCGGCCGGAGATAGCTGAACGGCGCTGGTTTCACAGGGCCTTTGTTACCTCATGTGCCCCTGTCTCCGTGCCACCGCGGCTCCCGCGGTTGACCAGGTGGAAGAAGACGATCACCAGGATCGAGCCCAGCGCGATGCCGGTCAGCGAGAAGTCGTCGGTGATCTCGAGGGTCACACCGCCGATGCCGATGATCAGTCCGCCGGCCAGTCCGACCATGTTCACGGGGTTTCCGAAGTCGACGCCGTTCTCGACCCAGATCTTGGCGCCGACCAGGCCGATCATGCCGTAGAGGACCACGGTGATGCCGCCGAGGACGCCGCCAGGAGTCGCGTTGACGATGGCCCCGAACTTCGGGCACAGGCCGAGCAGGATCGCCACCGCGCCGGCGACGTAGTAGGCCGCGGTCGAGTAGACCCGGGTGGCACCCATGACGCCGATGTTCTCGGCGTACGTCGTCGTCGGCGAGCCGCCGAACGCACTGGCCAGCGCGGTCGCGAAGCCGTCGGCGCCGATCGCCCGACCCATGTACGGGTCGAGGTCGTCACCGGTCATCTCGGCGACCGCCTTGACGTGACCGGTGTTCTCCGCGATCAGCGCGATGACACCCGGCAGCACCAGCAGGATGAAGGTCAGCGAGAAGCTCGGCGCGTGTACGACGTCGACGCCGTCGGCCAGCTTGCCGCTGGGCAGCCCGATCCAGTCCGCCGCCTTGACCGCCGTGAAGCTGACCCGGTCGTGGTCGACCGCCTCGATGGCACCTCCGGGCACGGAGTTGATCTGGCCGAAGATCCCGTCGAAGACCCACGAGAGCAGATAGCCGAAGATCAGCGCGAGGAACACCGCGATCCGGGCCCAGAAGCCGGGCAGCAGCACCGCGGCGCACACCATGAAGGTCATGGTCAGCAGGGCCACCCACTGGTCCTGGGGCCAGTAGATGCCCGCCACCACCGGGGCCAGGTTGAAGCCGATCAGCATGACGACGGCGCCGGTCACCGCGGGCGGCAGCACCTTGTGGATGATCCTGGAGCCGCCGAAGTGCACGAGGACGCCCACGACCAGGAGGACCAGGCCGGCGACCATGATCGCGCCGGTGACGTCCGCGGAGTCCGCGCCGGAGTGCGCCCGGATCGCGACCACAGCGCCCACGAACGACGCGCTGGTCCCGAGGTAGCTCGGCACCTTGTTGCTGGTGATGAGCAGGAACAGGATCGTGCAGATGCCCGAGAACATGATGGCGAGGTTGGCGTCCAACCCCATGACGAGCGGGAAGACGAACGTGGCACCGAACATCGCGACCACGTGCTGGGCGCCGACGCCGACCGTCTTGCCCCAGGGCAACCGTTGGCTCGGCGCCACCGGCTCCCCGGGCGCGGGTTCGACCACGTCCCACTTGAACATCGACATGAGAGGTTCCTTTCTCTGGCGCACCCCCGAGCGGCACGAACCGATGCTGCTCATGAGACACCCGCCGGGACCGCGATGGTGTGACCCGGGCGTTACCCGCCGGTAGGTGTCGCGGGGGCTAACGTCGGTCCGGTGATCCCGGTCAGCGCTCCCCCACGAGTGGCGGCGCACCTGCGGGACGTCGGAGACGCAGCCGCGCCGGTCCTGCACCGGGGGCCGGACGCGGTGTACGTCGAGGTGGCCGGCCGCTGCGTCGGTGTGGTCGGCACCCGCGCCACCGCGGTGCCGTGCGCGCTGCGGACCGCCCTCCCGACCCTTCCGGACGTCGCGCGAGCGTCCGTGCGCGATGGCGTGCTGCACCTGGACGACGAACCGGTGGTAGTCGGGCGGATGGTGGATGTATCGGTTCCCAGGCTCGCGCTGGCGGGCACCCCGGGCGTTGTGGACGTGGCCACGCTGGTGGGGCGCGGCGACGGGCTGACGCCGTACGGCGATGACGTGATCTGCGGCTGGCTCGCCGTGACCACAAGCGCCGGGATCGCCACCCCGGACGTGGACGCGGCGGTGCGGGCGCTGGCGTGGACGACGACACTACTCTCGGCCACGCTGCTGGAGTGCGCGATGTCGGGTGAGGCGGTGCCGGAGTTCGCGGCCTGGCTGGCCGGGACCGGACCGGCCGATGCGGTCGAGCGCATCGGGCACAGCTCTGGGCGCGGCCTCCTCGAGGGTGCGCGACTCGCGCTCGCCGGGCTTGAGAGGGTGGCCGCGTGACCACACATGTCGAGCTGCGACGCGGCGCGTACGCCGACTCGGTGACGTTGCTGCAGGTCAGCCGGGCCGTCCAGGGCGTCGACGGCGTCGCCGCCGCGCAGGTGGCGATGGCCACCGCTCTGAACGTCGAGGTGCTCACCGAGATGGGCTTCGAGGTGCCGGCCGAGGCCACGCCCAACGACATGGTGGTCGCGGTCCGGCTCGCCGAGGGCGGCTCGCTGGAGAGCGCCCTGGCCGGGGTGGACCGGGCGCTCACCGAGTCCGGGCGACGGGACACCGGGCCGACCGAGGAGGCGCCGCCGCGTACGACGGGAAGCGCGCTCCGTCGTACGCCCGACGCCATCGCGCTGGTCTCGGTGCCAGGCGCCAACGCGTTCGTCGAGGCGATGGACGCGGTCGAGGCCGGCCGGGACGTGATGGTCTTCAGCGACAACATGCCGGTCGAGCAGGAGGTGGCGCTCAAGCGGGTGGCCGCCGAGCAGGGGCTGCTGGTGATGGGGCCGGACTGCGGTACGGCGGTCGTGGGCGGCCTCGGGCTCGGCTTCGCCAACGTCGTCCAGCCCGGCCCGGTCGGACTGGTGGCGGCGTCCGGCACCGGCTGCCAGCAGGTGCTCGCCCTGCTCGACCACGCGGGCGTCGGTGTCACGCATGCGCTCGGCGTGGGCGGGCGCGACCTGTCGGCGGAGGTGGGCGGCCTGGCCACCCGGGAGGCACTGCGCCGGTTGGACGCAGACGCCGCCGTCGAGCTGATCGTGCTGGTCTCGAAGCCCCCGGCGCCGGAGGTCGAGGCCGAGATCAAGGACGTCGCGGCCTCGCTGGGCACGCCGGTCGAGCTGGCGCTGCTGGGGGCCGGCCACGTCGACCTGACCGAGGCCACCGAGGCGGTGCTGCAGCGGCTCGGCCGGGACGTGCCGGCGTGGCCGGTGGCGGGCTCGGCCGCCGCGCCCTCCGGGGGGCGCTACCTGCGCGGCCTGTTCGTCGGCGGCACCATGGCCAGCGAGGCCAGGATCATCGCGACCGGGCTGCTGGGGTCGGAGGGGCACACGTTCGTGGACTTCGGCGACGACCAGTACACGGCCGGCCGCGCACACCCGATGATCGACCCCACGCTGCGGCTGGAGCACCTGGCCCGGGCTGCCGCCGACCCGGACACCGCGGTGCTGCTGCTCGACGTGGTGCTCGGCCACGGCGCCGAGCCCGACCCGGCTGCGCTGCTGGCTCCGGCGCTGTCCGGCGTACGACAGCCGGTGGTGGTCGCCGTCGTCGGCACCGCCGCCGACCCGCAGGGGCTGGACCGGCAAGTGCTGGCGCTCGCGGACGCCGGCGCCGAGGTGCACCTGTCCAACGCGCGCGCCACCAGGCGCGCCGTCGAGCTGGTCGGAGCCCTGTCATGAGCACGCCGTCCGCCGTCGTCAACGTGGGCGCCGACCTGCTGGCCGACGCGATCGCGGACCAGGCCGTGCCCGTGACCCGCGTGGACTGGCGTCCGCCGATGGAGGGCACGGACGCAGACCTCGCGACGGTGGCTGCCGATCCTCGGCGCGCGGCCGCCAACGCCCGGGCCCTGGCCGCGGTGCTCGAGGTGACCGCGACGCTGGTCGACGTCGCCCCGGCCTCCGACCTGCTCGGGCTGGAGAAGGGGCAGTTCCTGCACGCCGGCCCACCGATCGAGTGGTCACGCGCCTCGGGTCCGCTGCGCGGCGCGCTGATGGGCGGGGCGGCGCTGGAGGGGCTGGTCGACGACCCGGAGGACGCGGTCGCGCTGTTCGAGGCCGGCACCTCGGTGTCCCTCGAGCCGTGCCACCACCGCTCCACGGTCGGCCCGATGGCCGGCGTGGTCACCCCGAGCATGTGGCTGTGGGTCCTGGAGGACGCGGCCACGGGCCGGCGTACGTACTGCTCGCTCAACGAGGGGCTCGGCAAGGTGCTGCGGTACGGCGCCTACGGGCCCGACGTGCTCACCCGGTTGCGCTGGCTGGGGGACGTGCTCGGGCCGCTGCTGCAGGCCACCGTCCGCGCCGCCGGCCCGGTCGACGTGACCGGCATCCTCACCCAGATGCTCCAGATGGGCGACGAGGCGCACAACCGCAACCGCGCCGGCACCCTGATGCTGCTGCGCGACCTCTCCCCCGCCATGGTCACGAGCGGTTTCGACGCCCCGGACGTGTCCGAGGCGCTGCGGTTCATCGGCGGCAACGACCACTTCTTCCTCAACCTCGCGATGCCCGCCTGCAAGCTGGCCCTCGACGCGGCCCGCGGCATCGAGGGCTCGACGATGGTGGTCGCGATGGCCCGCAACGGCACCGACTTCGGCATCCAGGTCGCCGGCACCCGCGACGAGTGGTTCACCGGCCCCGCCCAGCTGGCCGACGGGCTCTTCCTCGGCGACTACGGCCCGGACGACGCGAACCCCGACATCGGCGACTCCGCGATCACCGAGACCGCCGGCATCGGCGGCTTCGCGATGGCCACCGCGCCGGCGATCGTCCGGTTCGTCGGCGGCTCGGTCCCCGACGCCCTGGCCACCACCCGCCGGATGCACGAGATCACCCTCGGCGAGAACCCCCGCTGGTCGGTGCCGGTCCTGGAGTTCCAGGGCACCCCGACCGGGATCGACGTCACCAAGGTCTGCCGGACCGGCATCCTGCCCCAGATCAACACCGGCATGGCCGGCAAGCTCGCGGGCGTCGGCCAGGTCGGCGCCGGTCTCGTCACCCCGCCCCCCGAGATCTTCCCCCAGGCCCTGGCCCGCCTCGCCGCGTTGAGTCGGGACTTCTGACGGTTGAGTCGGGACTTATGCCGGTTGAGTCGGGACTTATGCCGGTTGAGTCGCCAGATTCGACCGGCGGAGGTCCCGACTCAACGGGCGCAAGTCCCGATTCAACCGGCGGAAGTCCCGACTCAACCGTCAGTAGGAGGGCTGGCTCGGGTCGATCTGGTTGACCCAGGCCGAGACACCGCCGCCCACGTGCACGGCATCGGCGTACCCGGCGCCCTTCACGATCGCGAGGGTCTCCGCGGAGCGGACGCCGGTCTTGCAGTACATGACGACCTGCTGGTCCGCCGGGAGCTGCTCGAGGGCGCTGCCGTTGAGGAAGTCACCCTTCGGAATCAGGACCGAGTCGGGGATCTTGTTGATCTCGTACTCGTTGGGCTCGCGCACGTCGATGAGGACGAACTCGCGCGCGCCCTCGGCCCGCTCCTTGAGCATGTGCTCGAGCTGGACGACCGAGATCGTCGAGCCGGCGGCCGCGTCGGCGGCCTCCTCGGAGACCGCTCCGCAGAACGTGTCGTAGTCGATCAGCTCGGTGACGGTGGGGTGGTCGCCGCACAGCGCGCAGTTCGGGTCCTTGCGCACCTTCAGCTTGCGCCAGCTCAGCTCGAGCGCGTCGTAGATGACCAGCTGACCGACGGCCGGGTCACCGATGCCGGTGATCAGCTTGATCGCCTCGTTGACCTGGATCGACCCGATCGAGGCGCACAGCACACCCAGCACGCCGCCCTCGGCGCAGCTCGGCACCATGCCGGGCGGCGGGGGCTCCGGGTAGAGGCAGCGGTAGCAGGGCGCGTCCTCGACCAGCGTCGGCGCGAACACCGAGGCCTGGCCGTCGAAGCGGTAGATCGACCCCCAGACGTAGGGGATGCCGAGGAAGTACGCCGCGTCGTTGACCATGTAGCGGGTCGCGAAGTTGTCGGTGCCGTCGACGATCAGGTCGTAGCCCTCGAAGACCTGCAGCACGTTGTCGTTGTCGAGGCGCTCCTCGTGGATGACCACGTCGACGTAGGGGTTCGCGTCGGCGATCGACTCCTGGGCCGAGACCGCCTTCGACTTCCCGATGTCGGACTGCCCGTGGATGATCTGCCGCTGCAGGTTGGACTCGTCGACCTCGTCGAACTCCGCGATCCCGATGGTGCCGACCCCGGCCGCGGCCAGGTAGAGCAGGGCCGGGCTGCCCAGGCCGCCGGCGCCGATGACCAGCACCTTGGCGTTCTTGAGCCGCTTCTGACCGGACATTCCGACGTCGGGAATGATCAGGTGACGGCTGTAGCGCCGTACCTCGTCGATCGTGAGCTCGTCGGCGGGCTCCACGAGTGGCGCCAGCTGGGGTGTGGGCACGAATGCTCCTCCGGATGGATCTTCGGGACTCTTGGTTCAACGTCGCCGGGCGGTCGGTCTGTTCCCCCATGGTCGCCTCGCCACGCCGTTCGGCGCGCCACGTCCCGTCATCCGGGCACGGAAGGTGCTTTGGGTAGGGTCACGACCGTGAGCACGGGCCAGTACGACGTGGACGCCGCGCGCCCGCGTGGCGGACGGCTGCCCCGCCGCGAGCGGCGCGCGCAGCTGCTCGCCTCGGCCCTCGAGGTGTTCGTCGCGCAGGGCTACCACGCGGCCGCGATGGACGACATCGCCGACCGGGCCGGAGTGTCCAAACCGGTGCTCTACCAGCACTTCCCGGGCAAGCTCGACCTCTACCTCGCGCTGCTGGACGCCTCCTGCGACACGATCATCGCCCACACCCGCGCCGCGCTGGAGTCCACGCAGGACAACAAGCAGCGCGTCGAGGCCACCATGGCCGTCTTCTACGACTACGTCGCCAGCGACAGCGGAGCGTTCCGGCTGGTCTTCGAGTCCGACCTGACCAACGAGCCCGCGGTCCGCGAGCAGGTCGAGCGCGTCACGTCCGAGACCGCGGCGCTGGTCGCCGACGTGATCCACGAGGACACCGGCCTGTCCGACGAGCAGTCCCGGCTGCTCGCGGTCTCCCTGGTGGGAATGGCCCAGGTCAGCGCGCGGTTCTGGCTGACGGAGGCCGGCGGCATCGAGCGGTCGGACGCGGCGGGGCTGGTGGCCGGGTTGGCCTGGCGGGGGATCCGCGGCTACCCCCTCTCTGACTGAGCACGGCCCGACGACCACTGAGAACGCCCAGAGACATCCCTTCCGAGGAGGAACGACCGTGGAGGTCAAGATCGGCATGCAGCACGTGTCGCGCGAGGTGACCGTCGACGTCGGCGAGACAGCCGAGGCGATCGAGAAGCTCGTCAGCGACGCGATCGCGAGCGGTGACGGCGTCATTGCGCTCACCGACACCAAGGGCCGCAGGCTCGTGGTGTCCGGCGCTAAAGTGGCGTACGTCGAGATCGGCTCCGGCGTGGCCGGGACGGTCGGCTTCCGCAGCTAACTCCCTCAGCCAAGGAGCGAGGCGACGCAATGAGCATCGGCACCATTCTGGTGGCGCTGATCGGCGGTGCCATCATCGGACTTCTGGGCAAGTGGGTCGCTCCGGGCGACCGGGACATCCCGCTCTGGGCGACCGTGCTGTGCGGGGTCGGCGGCGTGCTGCTGGGCAACTGGCTCTACGTCGACGTCCTCGACTTCCGGTCCAGCACCAGCGGCGTGGACTGGTGGCGGCACGTCTGGCAGATCGCGGTGGCCGCGATCCTCGTCGTCGGCGCCGCGAGCGCGCTCGGCCGACGCAAGACCAGCTAGTCGCTAAGCAGACAGCCCGAGCTCCTCCATCCGAGCTGCGTGCCGCTCGGTGATCCGGGTGAACATCCGGCCGATCGCGGCCAGGTCGAGGCCGGGGCGGTCGACGCCGCCGGCCAGCAGGGCGGAGAGCGCGTCGCGCTCGGCGGCCACCCGCTGCGCCTGGGTGAGCGCCTCGCCCATCAGCCGCCGGCCCCACAGGGCCAGCCGGCCACCCAGCCGCGGGTCGGCGCCGATAGCGGCCCGGACCCGCTCGACGACGAACGCGGCGTGGCCCTTCTCGTCGAGGGAGGCCACCACGAGGTCGCGGGTCTCGCTGTCGAGGAAGGCGGCGATCTCGCGGTAGAAGTCGTCGGCCAGCCCGTCGCCGACGTAGGCCTTGATCAGGCTCTCGAACCAGTCCGAGGGCGCGGTGTGCTCGTGGAACAGGTCGATCGCGTCGCGGAACGGCGCCATCGCGGCGAACGGGTCGGCCCCCAGCTCGGTGATCCGGGCGTGCAGGGCCGCCACCCGGCCGAACTCGGTGCTGGCCATCGTCGCGATCGCGACCTTGTCCTCGAGCGTGGGAGCCATCCGGGCGTCCTCGGCCAGCCGCTCGAAGGCCGAGATCTCGCCGTACGAGATCGCTCCGAGCAGGTCGATGACCGCGTCGCGGTACGTCGGGTCGTCGAAGACGAGCGGCGCCTCTTCGGGTGGAGATTCAGCCACGCGCGCACCCTACCGATACGATCTGTGCTGGAAGAGGCCGTCAACAGACGGCCCGGTATGTGCGCGGCAGACGTGCCACACGTGTGACTAGGTCCGCCGCACCCGAACTGACTATCTCCAGTTCGGCTCTCCCGGCGAGGCGCCGGACGGGCTGACCAACCACACGAAAGCGACAAGACCCCTGACCACGTTCCGAGAGCTCGGGGTACTCCCCGACATCTGCGTCGCGCTCGAGCGCGCCGGCATCACCACCCCGTTCGCCATCCAGGAGATGACCCTGTCGGTCGCCCTGCTCGGCACCGACCTGATCGGTCAGGCCCGCACGGGCACCGGCAAGACCCTGGCCTTCGGCATCCCCGTGCTGCAGCGCAGCGTCGCGCCCAAGGAGCCGGCGTACGCCGAGCTGCCCCAGGGCAAGCCGCAGGCGCTGATCGTGGCCCCGACGCGCGAGCTGGCGCTCCAGGTCTCCAGCGACCTGGCCCTGGCCAGCGCGGACCTCGGGCTGCGCGTCCTCACCGTCTACGGCGGAGTCGGCTACGACCAGCAGCTGGACACGCTGAAGGAGGGCGTCGACATCGTCGTCGGCACGCCGGGCCGACTGATCGACCTGGCCGACCGCCGGGCCCTCGACCTGTCCCACGTGCACGCGCTGGTCCTCGACGAGGCCGACGAGATGCTCGACCTCGGGTTCCTGCCCGACGTCGAGAAGATCCTGTCCAAGACGCCCGAGACCCGGCAGACCATGCTGTTCTCGGCGACCATGCCGGCGGCGATCGTCGCGCTGGCCCGCCGCCACATGCGGCACCCGATGAACATCCGCGCGGAGTCGTCGTACGAGAACGCCACCGTGCCCGCGACCGCGCAGTTCATCTACGTGGCGCACGACCTCGACAAGCCCGAGATGATCGGGCGGATCCTCCAGGCCGAGGACGCCGGCAAGATGATCGTCTTCACGCGCACCAAGCGACAGGCCCAGCGCGTGGCCGACGACCTGGCCGAGCGCGGCTTCAAGACCAGCGCGCTGCACGGCGACATGGCCCAGGTGGCGCGCGAGAAGGCGCTGACCAAGTTCCGCGAGGACAAGCTGCAGCTGCTCGTCGCGACCGACGTGGCGGCCCGGGGCATCGATGTCGCCGGTGTCACCCACGTCATCAACTACAGCTGCCCCGAGGACGACAAGACCTACATCCACCGGATCGGCCGCACCGGCCGGGCCGGCGCCTCCGGCATCGCGATCACCTTCGTCGACTGGGCCGACATCCACCGCTGGAAGATGATCAACACGGCGCTGGACCTGCCCTTCCCCGATCCGCAGGAGACCTACTCCACGTCCGAGCAGCTCTTCCACGACCAGGGCATCCCGCCGGGCACCAAGGGCCGGCTGGTGCCGGAGGCGCCGCCGAAGCCGCGCGAGGAGCGCTCGGACCGCGACCGCGGCCCCCGCGAGCCCCGAGGGGACCGCCCGCAGCGCAACCGCAACCGCAGCCGGACCCGCACCCGCGGCGGCGAGACGGTCGCCGCCGACGCTGCCGCCGAGGGCTCGGCGCCCACCGCCCAACCGGCGGGCGACGGCACGTCCCGCAACCGGCGTCGCCGGCGTCGCTCCGGCTCGGGCCGGGGCCAGGGTGGTGGTCAGGCGACTGCCACCGCCTGACCAGATGGACCACTCCTACGTCGCCGGGCTCCCCAAGGCGGAGCTGCACCTGCACCTGGAGGGCACCCTCGAGCCGGAGCTCGCCTTCGAGCTCGCGGCGCGCAACGGCGTCACCCTGCCGTTCCGCGACGTCGCGGAGCTGAGGCGCGCGTACAGCTTCAGCGACCTGCAGTCCTTCCTGGACCTCTATTACACGTGCATGGCGGTGCTGCGCACCGAGGACGACTTCCACGACCTCGCCGCGGCGTACCTGGCCCGGGCCCGCGCGGACGGCGTCGTACGTGCGGAGGTGTTCTTCGACCCGCAGGAGCACACGGCCCGCGGCGTACCGCTGCCCGACGTGGTGACCGGGCTGTCCCGCGCCGCTCAGGAGAGCGCGGCCGCCGGAGGCCCGGAGGTGGCGCTGATCGCCTGCGCCGTACGCCACCGCGGACCTGAGGCCGCCCGGGAGATGGTGGAGTCGCTCGAGCCGCACCGGGGCACGATCGCGGGCGTCGGGCTGGACTCCACCGAGCTCGACCACCCACCCCGGCTGTTCGCGCCGGCGTTCGAGGCCGCGGGTGAGCTGGGCTTCCATCGAGTCGCTCATGCCGGCGAGGAGGGCCCGCCGTCGTTCGTCTGGGAGGCGATCGACGTGCTCGGCGTCGAGCGGGTGGACCACGGTGTCCGCTGCATCGAGGACCCGGCCCTGGTCCGGCGCCTCGCCGCGGACCGGACTCCGCTCACCATGTGCCCGTTGTCGAACGTCCGGCTCAAGGTGGTGCCCGACCTGGGTGCGCACCCGCTGCTCCGTCTGCTGGACGCCGGGGTCCTGGTCACCGTCAACTCCGACGACCCCGCCTACTTCGGCGGCTACGTCGCGGACAACTACGTCGCGCTGGCCGACGCGCTCGACCTCTCGGAGGCAGACCTGGCGGGCCTGGCCCGAGCCTCGCTGGACGCGGCGTTCGTCGAGTGACCGTCAAACGGTGACGTCGACCTCGGTGCCGACCGGGGCGAACTCCCAGAGCGCGATGGCGTCGCCGCGCTCCTGACGGATGCAGCCGTGCGACTGCGGCGTGCCGAGGTCGGCCACGCTCTGCACCAGCGCGCCGTTGTCGATCGGGATGTCGTGGAAGCCGATGGCCGCACCGTTGTCGCCCTCGGTGAACCGCACGAAGTACTTCATCGTCCCGGAGTCGTCGACGCCCCAGGCCTGCTCCGAGCGGGAGTAGACCGAGTAGGTGCCCGGCTCGAGGTTGCCGTAGAGGCTGCCGGAGACGAGGTAGGTCCGCTCGACGCTGTCGTCCTCGTCGACCAGCCAGACCCGTTGGTCGCTCTGGTCGAAGACGATCCGCCTGCCGTCGCCGGAGTCCTCGGGGACGGGCGGTTCGGCCGTCGTCTCGTCGTCCGGCCGGTCTCCCTTCTTCGACGGCGTGGTCGCCGCACCGGCCAGCACTGCGTCAGCGCCGGCGTCAGCGCCGGCGTCAGCGCCGGCGTCCGTCCCTGCGTCGGTGCCTGCGTCGGTCCCTGCGTTGGCTGCGGACTCCGCCGTGGTGCCGGGGTCGCGGACCGGATCCCGGTCGCCGGAGCTCCCGCTGGCGACGGACGGGAGTACGCCGACGCCACCGAGCATCGCGATGCCGGTCACGCTCACCGAGGCGCCGAGCACGGCCAGCCGGCCGTACCGCGGCGTCACCTTCTCCGCGCGCCGGCGCCCGGCCGGCGGCGCGGCGTGGCGGCGCGGTGGCTGGGCGCGGTGACGGGTCATGGGTCAGGACGCGACCCGCGCGGACAGGTTGGCGGCCACCTCGCGGTACGCCTTCGCGCCCTTGCTGCTGCGGCTGGTGGCCAGGATCGACCGGCCCGCGGCGGGTGCCTCGGCGAACTTGATGGTCTTGGGGATGGGCGGCTCGAGCACCTCGAGGTCGTAGGTGTCGGCGATCGTGTCCAGCACGGCGCGGGCGTGGTTGGTGCGCCCGTCGTACAGCGTCGGCAGCACGCCCCACACGGCCAGGTCGCGGTTGGTGAACCGGCGTACGTCGTGGACGGTGTCCAGGAGCTGCCCGACGCCGCGGTGCGAGAGCGTCTCGCACTGGAGCGGGATCAGCACGCCGTCGGCCGCGGTGAGCGCCGCGACGGTCAGCACGCCGAGTGAGGGCGGGCAGTCGAGCAGGATCCAGTCGTAGTCGTCGCCGGCCTCGGCGAGGTCCTCGACGACGGTGCGCAGGACGTGCTCGCGGCCGGTGCGGGTGAGCAGGTCGGCCTCGGCCCTGGCCAGCTCGATGGTGGCCGGCAGCAGGTCCACGCCGTCCTCGGTGGTGACGATGGCCTCGGCGGGCGCCAGCCCCTTGGTCAGCACGTGGTGGACCGACAGCTCGAGGTCCTCCGGGTCGATGCCGAGCGAGAAGGTCAGGCAGGCCTGCGGGTCGAGGTCGACCAGCAGCACCCGCTGCCCGAGCTCGACGAGAGCCGCGCCGAGGGAAGCCACGGTCGTCGTCTTGGCGACGCCGCCCTTTTGGTTGGCGATCGCAAGCACCGTCGTACGCCCGTTCATCGAAGCCCATCATGCCGGACGCCGACGCCTGGTCGGTGCACCCACCTGCCAGACTTCGGCCCATGTCCGAGACCGCCCTCGTGACCGGCCCCACCGCGGGCATCGGCCACGCCTTCGCCGAGCAGCTCGCCGAGCGCGGCTACGACCTGATCCTGGTGGCCCGCGACCAGGAACGGCTGGGGAAGACCGCCGCCGAGCTGCACGCGGCGCACGGCATCGAGGTGGAGGTCATCTCGGCCGACCTCACCGACCGCTCCGACCTGGCGCGGGTCGAGGCGCGGCTCTCCGACCCGGCCCGCCCGGTCGACCTGCTGGTGAACAACGCAGGCTTCGGGCTCAAGGGCCGCTTCGTCGACAACTCCGCGGACGCCGAGACCGCAATGCTCGACGTGCTGGTCACCGCGGTGCTGCGCCTCTCGCACGCCGCTCTCAAGGCGATGTCCGAGCGCGGTCATGGCGGCGTGATCAACGTGTCCAGCGTCGCGGCGTTCCTCCCCCGCGGCTCCTACAGCGCGGCCAAGGCCTGGGTGAACTCGTTCTCGGAGTGGGCGGCCAACGAGTACCGCCCGCGCGGCGTGACGGTGATGGCACTGTGCCCGGGCTTCACCAAGACCGAGTTCCACGAGCGGATGGACGTCTCGCGCGGCTCCGCGCCCGACTTCATGTGGCTGGACGCCGACAAGCTGGTCGCGACCGCGCTCGCGGACTTCGACAAGGGTCGCGTCTACTCGATCCCCTCGATCCAGTACCGAGCGATCGCCACCGCTTCCCGGCTGATCCCGAGCAGCCTGCTGCAGCGGTTCCAGTCGATCGGCCGCAAGTAGGGGCAGCTCCTCGCTGACGATGCGCAGCAGGGTGGGCGCGTCAATGGCGTAGCGGGTCACGTGACGACCTCGGGGGTCGTGCGCCCGGAGCGGGCGGCCGCGGCGACGGCGAGGGCCATCAGCCGCTCGTACTCCTCCGGCGCGGTGGTGTTGCAGCCGAGGTCGTGGTCGAGCTTGCCCAGGCCGTGGTGGTCGCTGGAACCGGTGATGACCAGGCCGAGGTCGCGGGCGATGGCGCGGAGCCGCTCGCGGTCGGCGGGCGGGTGGTCCTGGTGGTCGACCTCAACTCCCGCCAGGCCGAGGCCGGCCAGCTCGGTGAGCGCGCTCTCGGGCATCGCGTCCGGCCCGTGCCGGCCCCAGGGGTGCGCGAGCACGCTGACGCCCCCTGCCTCCTCGACCACGCGGACCATCTCGACCAGCGGGGCGGCGTACCGGTTGACGTAGGCGGGCCGGCCCGGGCTGAGGTACTCGCGGAACGCCGCGTCCCGGTCCGGCACCACGCCCAGCGCCACCAGCGCGTCGGCGACGTGCGGCCGCCCGGTGGCGGCGCTGCGGTGCGCGGCGCGCCGTACGTCGGCGATGTCGACGTCGATCCCAGCTCCCCGCAGCCGCTCCAGCATCGCCGGCACCCGGCTCGAGCGCCCGTCGAGGATCTTGCGCAGGTGCTGGACCAGTGGGGGGTACGTCGGGTCCGGCAGGTAGGCCAGCAGGTGCGCGCCCCGCCCCAGGTGGCGGGTGCTGATCTCGATCCCCCGCACCAGCGCGACCCCCACCTCCCCAGCCGTGCGCGCCGCCTCGGCCCAGCTCTCGGTGGTGTCGTGGTCGGTCAGCCCGAGCACGTCCAGCCCGACCGACTCGGCCTCCCGCACCAGCTCCTCCGCCGTGTGCGTGCCGTCGCTGGCCCGCGTGTGGGTGTGGAGGTCGATGCGCACGCTCCGACCCTAGGCGCCGACCCGGGACGTCATCCGCGCTGGCGGCCCTGACCACCAGGTCGCATGACGTCGCGCAGGACGTCATACGGGTTGGCTGCCCTGACCATCAGCACGTATGACGTCTCGGGTCACCAGGCCGGGGCCGGGCCGCCGAACGGCAGCTCCACGAGGGGCGGGCCGAGCCCGGACACGTCGCGGAGGATCCAGTCGTCACGGAGCAGCAGCACCGCCGAGGCGGGGCGCAGGACCATCCAGAGCCAGCGGCCGCCGGCCTCGCCGGCGACCACCGAGCGGTCCCACTCGCGGGACGCGGCCGAGGTCGAGACCGGCCACAGCGGGATGGTCTGGGAGTCGATGCGGACCCGCACGGTCGGCGGGCCGTCGCCGACCTCGGCGCCCGGGTCGTCGTGGAGCGTGCCGGCGATGCGGGCGCCGAGGCCGGTGCCGGGCTCCTCGGAGATGACCAGGACGTCGACCGGGCCGTCGAGGGCGGAGGTGCCGGAGACGCAGGTCATGGCGGCTCGTCCGCGGCCCACGGTGCCGACGGCGGCGAAGTCGGTGACCCGCCAGCCCGGGCTCAACGGCCAGGGCAGGTACGTCGGGAAGCGGGCGGTGGCGCCGAGGTGCTCCACGAACGCGTCGTACGACGCCTCGTCGGGCCGCCAGAGCGGCTCGATCACGCCGTGGTCGGGGCATGACCACGCGCTCCCGGCCTGCGCGACAGGCGTCGTGCAGCGCGGGCAGCCGACGGTGAGCGCCATGGGCTCAACCGTCCGGGAGCACCGGGCCGCAGGTCAAGAGTTCCAGTGCAGCACGACCCGGTCCTCCCGCTCGTGGCCGAGCACCGAGACCGTCCCTGTGTCCAGCTTCAGCAGCCGCCCCTCCGACACCGGCAGCTGCAGCCACCGGGCCGCGAGCGCCCGCAGCGAGTGGCCGTGCCCGAACAGCAGGCAGTCGCCCGAAGCCGCCAGGCAGCGGTCCACCACCCGGTCCAGCCGGGCCGACACCTGCTCCGCCGCCTCGCCGCCGGGACAGGGGTGCGTCCACACCGTCCAGCCCGGCACCGACTCACGGATCTCGTCGGTGGTGATCCCCTCGTAGGAGCCGTAGTCCCACTCGGCCAGGTCGGGATCGACCGACGCCGACGGGAAGCCCGCGAGCTCGGCCGTCAGACGCGCCCGCGACAGCGGCGAGGTCAGCACCAGCGAGAAGGACTCCGCCGCGAGCCGCGGCGCCAGCGAGCGGGCCACCTCCTCGCCGGGGGCGGTCAGGGGCAGATCGGTGGCCGACGTGTGCCGCCCGGACTCGCTCCACTCGGTCGGGCCGTGCCGCACCAGCCAGACGTCGCCCACAAGCCAGGAGGCTAATCCTCGGCGAGGACGACCACCGCGTCGCCCGGGCCGATCGCGTAGGTCTGCGACTTCGGCGGGTTCACGACCACGCCGAACTTCATGCCCGGGTCGGCCAGCAGCGCCGACTTGAGCCCGATCGCGGTCTCGTTGCGGCGCGCCGCACCGGCGACCACGGTTGCCCACGACACGTCGTCACCGGCCTGGACGTACCACTCGGCCGGCCGCAGGTAGATCTCGCTGCCCTCGGCGCCCAGCAGCTCCTTGAACACGTCCTCGAGCCGGCCGTCCTCCGAGAGCTGGGTGACCAGCAGCGACACGATCTCGCCGCTGACCACGACGTCGTCGACGTCGGCGACGGAGGCGAGCACCCGGTTGCGGTCGTCGAGCATCTCGCTGACCACCGGTGTCTCGGAGCCCCGCTTGCTCAGGATGTCGCGCACGTGGAGCAGCGTCACCAGCGTCCGCGAGTCCGCGGTCTGCACGCCGAGGTGGCCGTCGTAACAGAGCACGATGATCTGGTCGAGGTCACCGGCGAGGTGCTCCTCGAGCACCGCGCGGTTGGTCGAGGACGCCTTCACGACCGTCACGGCGAGGTTCTGGAACCCGGGCACGACGGGTTCGCCGTACGTCGTCACGACGGTCAGCGTCGAGCCGGGCGGCGCGTAGCGGTCGAGCTCGCGGAGCACGATCGGCGCCCGGTCGTTCCAGCCGATCAGCAGGGCCTGCGTCGGGCGAACGTCGGCCGGGAGCTGCTCGCCCAGCCGGTTGAGCGCGGGCTCGGTCATCGACCGGGCCTGGCCGTGCAGGGCCGAGTCGTCCTCGGCCACCACGATCAGGGTCTGCCCGGCCGAGAGCACGGTGTCCGACGGCGGGTTCAGCTTCGAGTGGCCGCCCTCGATGATGCCGACGACCGACGCCGCCTCGAAGGCCTGCAGCGCCTCGGCGTACGTCGACCCGGCCAGCCCGTGGTCCTCGAGGAAGTAGAACTCGTCGCCCTCGTAGTCGAACAGCTCGGTGTAGACGGCCGCCGCGCCGGACTGGCGCGAGGTCTGCACGACCAGCTTCGCCACCGTCTCGCGGATGTCGAGCAGCGTCGTCCGCCCGTTGCCGACGAGTGCTGCCGCCTCGAGGTTGGTCGGGTCCTGGATCTCCGCCACGATCCGCGGTCCCTCGCTCCCGCTGTGGGTGAGCGCGAGCAGGGCCTTGATCACCTCGGCGTCCGGGTCGTCGGAGTCCGGAGCCAGGAGGATCACCGACCGGGCGGTCTCGTGGCTGCTGAGCCGCAGGTCGTCGAGGTCCATCGGCGAGCCGGAGCGGCAGACGATGCGGGTGCCACGGCGCTCGGGCACCTTGACCTTGAGCTCCTCCTCCATGTCGACCTTGTCGCGGTCGGCGAGGATGACGATCACCGGGTCCTTGCGGCTCTCGTTGGCCAGCGTCAGCTCGGAGATGATCGTGAACATCGACTCCGACCAGCCCAGGATCACCGTGTGGTCCGCCTCGAGCACGATCGAGCGGCCGCGGCGCAGGTCGGCCAGCTTGGAGTCGATGCCGTTCGCGAGCACACCGATCAGGGCGCTGACGATGAACAGGCCTCCGAGGGTCAGCGCGAGCATGGTGAGCAGCCAGGCCCAGGACCCGGTGTCACCACCGACGGTGCCGGGGTCGAGCGCGTGCAGCAGGTTGTAGAACAGGTCCTCGAAGAAGTTCCTGTCATCGCCCTCCTGGTTCAGCCCGGTGACGGTGAGGATGAAGGCGAAGATCACGATCAGCAGCAGCGTCGCGGCGGTCAGCCACGCGATCAGGGCAGGCGTGCCCGACGACATCGAGTTGTCGAACATGTAGCGCAGCCGGTCACCGAAGCCCGACTTCCTCTCGGTGGCCACCTTGACCGAGGGGCTGCTCCGGTCCGCCATCGCCTTCGCCGTCCGGACCCGCAGCTGTTGTCCCGTGCGCGCCATGCTCCCGCTCCCGTTCTTCAAACGATCCGCAGCATCCTCCCCCGAGTGGCCCGCACGAGTCACTGGCACGATCGGGCCATGCAGACTGGGCCGTCGACCCCCACACGGCAGGCCCGCGCGGCCACGGCGCTGGCCTTCGCCACCCAGGGGATGGTCTTCATCAGCCTGACCACGCGGCTGCCGCGGTTCTCCGACCGCTGGCACCTCTCCGAGGTCGGGCTGTCGCTGGTGTTGCTGATGATCGTGCTGCTGGCCGGCGCCGGCTCGGTGGTCGCCGAGCTGGTGGCCCGCCGCACCGACAGCGCCCGCACCCTGCGGGCCGGGCTGCTCACCATCGGCGCCTCGGTGCCGGTGGTGGCGGCCGCACCGAACACGCTGGTCTTCATGCTCGCCCTGGCGGCGTACGGCGTGGGGCTGGGCATCGTGGATGCCACCAGCAACATGCAGGCGGTCGCGATCGAGCACCGCTACGGCCGCCCGATCCTGCCGTCCTTCCACGGCGCCTGGACCTTCGGCGGCATCATCGGCGCCGGCTACGCGCTGGCCGCCGCGCACCTCCCGCTCTGGACCGCCGGCCTGGTCGCCGTGGTGCCACTGGCCGCGCTGCTCGCGCCGTACCTCCCCCGGGAGCACGGGGAGGCGGTCACCGCAGCCGAGCAGGCCGACGTGCCGTGGCGGCCGATCCTGCTGGTCGGGCTCGGGATGGTGCTCTTCTACATGGTCGACACGGCCTCGCAGACCTGGGGACCCACCTTCCTCGACGACACGGTGGACGCACCCCACTCGCTGGTCGCGCTGGCCACGCTCCCCTACCTGGTGGCCAGCCTGGCGCTGCGGCTGGCCGGCGACTCCCTCGTGGCGAGGTACGGCGCGACCGCGGTCCTGCGCACCGGCGCCGTCGTCGCCTCGCTCTCGCTGGCCGTGGTCGTGTCCGCGCCGTCCTGGCCGGTGGCGGTGCTCGGCTTCACCCTGCTGGGCGCCGGCGTCTCGGTGATCGCGCCGCTGAGCTTCTCGGCGGCGGCCAGGATCGCCGGCGGCGACCAGGCCCGGGTGGACGCGGTGATCGCGCGGTTCAACCAGTTCAACTACGTCGGCGGCCTCCTCGGCGCGGTGCTCACCGGCCTGGTCGGCGCCGGCTCGCTCCGGCTCGGGTTCGCGGTGCCGATGGTGCTGATCCTGGCCATGCTGCCGCTGGCGCGGTCGTTCGCGCCCGCCGGCGCGGTCAGCCAGACCGTCAGTGCACGCCCGCCATCAGCCGCGTGATCGGCCTGGTCAGCAGCAGCACGACCACGCCCGTCGCGATCGCGATCGCCCCCAGGACCAGGAAGTAGCCGGTCTCGTCGGCGGGGTCGTAGAAGCCCCCCAGCTTGCCGGCCATCGCGGTCCCGAACGCGACCGAGAGGAAGTACAGCGCCACCATCTGGGTGTGGAAGCGCGCCGGCGCCAGCTTGGTCGAGAGCGAGAGCCCCACCGGTGAGATCAGCAGCTCGCCGACGGTGAAGACCAGCAGGATCCCGGCCAGGAGCAGCAGCGGCGCCGCGCCCGCACCGCCGGGAGCGAGCAGGAACATCCAGAACGCCCCTCCCATCACCACCGTGCCGAGGCCGAACTTGACCGGCGTGACCGGCTGCCGGTCGCCCAGCCGGGTCCACATCGCCGCGAAGGCACCCGCCAGCATGATCACGAAGACCGGGTTGATCGAGTTGACCCACGACACCGGCATCTCCCAGCCGAACAGGTCGCGGTCGAGCCGCTTGTCGCTGAAGATCTCCACGACCGTGAACTGCTGCTGGTAGAGCGACCAGAACACGGCGTTGCACACGAACAGCGGCACGAACGACCACACCCGGCTGCGCTCGGTGTCGCTCAGGTCGGGCGAGGACAGGATCACCACGAAGTAGGCCACCGCCGCGACCGAGACGACACCCAGCACCCAGTTGGCCAGGTTCGCGGCGGTGATCAGCCCGGACAGGACCAGCACCGCGACCACGATCGCCACGGCCGCGAGCCCGGCGGCGTACTTCGCGCCGGCAGCCGGCTCGAGCGGATGCGGTACGTCGTGGGTCTCGTCGGGCAGCGAGCGGCGGCCGACGGCGTACTGCACCAGGCCGAGCGCCATGCCCACCGCCGCGAGGCCGAAGCCGTAGTGGAAGCCGACGTTCTCCTGCAGCAGCCCGGTGAGCAGCGGCCCGGCGAAGGCACCGATGTTGATGCCCATGTAGAACAGCGAGAAGCCGGCGTCGCGGCGGTCGTCGTCCTCCGCGTACAGCGAGCCGACGAGCGAAGTGGCGTTGGCCTTGACGCCGCCGCTGCCCAGCGCGACCAGGCTGAGCCCGACCGCCACCCCCGCGAGGTCGGGAATCAGGGCCAGCGCGATGTGCCCGCACATCACGACGACACCCGAGGCGAACAGCGTGCGCTCCGGCCCGATCAGCCGGTCCGCCACCCAGGCGCCGAGGATCGTCGCGAGGTAGACCGCACCGCCGTACGCGCCGACGATGCCGGTCGCGGTGCCCTCGTCGATCCCCAGCCCGCCCTCGGCCGCGGAGTAGTAGAGGTAGATGACGAGGATGCCCTGCATCCCGTAGAAGCTGAACCGCTCCCACAGCTCGACGCCGAACAGGCTGGCCAGCGGCCACGGCTGGCCGAAGAAGCCTCGCTGGCGGCGTTCGTCGGTCTCTTTGGGAGCGGGTGCGTCGGTCCGAGTGCTCACCAGGGAACGGTTGCCCCTGGCGGCCGGTTCATGCCTTCGCGCCGGGTTGGTTGGCTCCAACCCACTGGGCAGGTTGGTTGGTTCCAACCAACGTGGGCCGCGGGGCTACTCGGGGACGGCGTCGGGGCCGGGCCAGTTCTTGTCCGGCTGCGGCACCGGCCGGCCGGGCTGCTCGCCGCCGCGCTCGTCGAGGTAGCTCTGCTTGGGCACCATCACCTTGCGGCGGAAGATGCACACCACGGTGCCGTCCTGGTTGTAGCCGACGGTCTCGACGTGGACCACACCCCGGTCGTCCTTGCTCTTGGACTCCCACTTGTCGAGCACCGTGGTCTCGCCGTACAGCGTGTCGCCGTGGAAGGTCGGCGCCACGTGCCGCAGCGACTCGATCTCGAGGTTTGCGATCGCCTTCCCGGAGACGTCGGGCACCGACATGCCCAGCAGGATCGAGTAGACGTAGTTGCCCACGACGACGTTCTTCCCGAACTGCGTGGTCTCCGCCGCGTAGTGCACGTCGAGGTGCAGTGGGTGGTGGTTCATGGTGAGCAGGCAGAACAGGTGGTCGTCGGCTTCGGTGACCGTCTTGCCGGGCCAGTGCTTGTACGTCGCCCCGACCTCGAACTCCTCGTAGCTGCGTCCGAACTGCATGCACTCATTCTCCACGGGCGTCCTCCACGGGCGCGCCGGGCCGGCGCACCCGGTGGCCGGGTGGGCTATCTCACGAGCCCCCGCCGCCCGCCTTCCGGCGGTGCATCTTCGGGCCGCCGCCGACCACCTCGGAGCCGTGCGCCTTCTCGCGCAGCGGGGAGTCGGCGTCGTCGTGGACACCCTTGTCCTTGGCGTTCTTCCGGTCCAGCGCCTCGCGCATCTTGGCCTTGATGTCGTCGTTCGCTCCGGACGGCTGGTCATCGGGGCGGGCCATCGTGTCCTCCATAAGGTGCGGGTCGGCAAGGTGCGGGTCGGCGGTCCTCCCACCCTCGCACCCCGGCCCAAGTCCCGTCGACCCGGTACCGGATCAGGTCCGTGCGAGGGTGGGGCCATGGATCCGTTCGGCCGTCGTGGTCGTCGTACCCGCATGCGATCCCTCGCACTGTCCTTCGCTGCCCTGCTCCTGCCGCTCTCCCTGGCCGCCTGCGGCTCCGACGATGACGGGGACGACGTCGCGTCCGACCCGGCACCCACCTCGGCGTCGGAGACGGCGTCGCCGAGCCCGACCGCGGAGCCGACCGTCGGCACCTATCCGGCCTTCGAGCCCACCGACTACACCTTCGAGCTGACCGTCCAGTGCTTCTGCATGGGCGCCGGCACCCCCATCGAGGTCACGGTCGTGGACGCCGAGGTCGTGGGTGCCATCTACGGAGAGGGCGAGGGCGGCGGCCGCGGCGGCACGAAGCCGGGTGACCAGGCCGACCAGCACTACTGGCTGACCATCAACGACATCATCGACGCGGCCAACGACACCGACGCCGACCACATCGAGGTCGACTGGCCGGCCGGTCAGGACTACCCGAACAGCGTCTTCGTCGACCAGGCGAAGAACGCGACCGACGACGAGATGCACTACCTCGTCGCCAACGTGCAGGTCAGGTGAGCGCCACCAGCAGCTCGTCGAGCACGGCGTACTGCCGCTCGACGGGGAAACGGTCCGGGTCGAACAGCGCCTGGACCACCACACCGTGGGTGAACGCCGTCAGGACGTCCACCACGTCCTCACGGTCGCGACCTCGGTTGAGCTCGCCGGCCTCGATGGCCTCGTCGACCAGCGGGCGGAGCCGGTTGCGCCAGCGCTCGTAGCGGGCGGCCTCGGCCCGCCCAGCTCGGCGTCGGCCAGCGCGAGGTCCCAGAAGCCGACCCAGACCCTGTACGTCGTGGGGGCGCGTCCATCGTCGACGAGGACTCCGCGCGCGGCTTCCTGCAGCGGTACGCCGATGGCGCGGCCACCGACGGCCGCCGCATCTACGCCCTGCGCG
The DNA here is from genome assembly GCA_963749865.1 of uncultured Actinomycetota bacterium. GTDB lineage: Bacteria > Actinomycetota > Actinomycetes > Propionibacteriales > Nocardioidaceae > Nocardioides. The sequence goes on along the minus strand of CAVVOE010000012.1, from coordinate 538,490 downwards.
TCGACGGCCGGATGGTCGGCGGGTCGCTGTTCCGGGTCTTCGAGCCGGCCTCGGGGATGTGCGAGATCGGCGTCTGGCTGGCCGCGGACGCCCAGGGCCACGGCTACGTGACCCGCGCCGTGGCCGCGTTGCTGGACTGGGCGCTGCTCGAGCGCGGGCTGCACCGCGCGGAGTGGCACTGCGTGCCCGAGAACGCCGCCAGCCGTCGCGTGGCGGAGCGGCTCGGGCTGACCCACGAGGGCACCCTGCGGGAGTCGTGGGAGCACGACGGCCGGCTGTGGGACACCGAGGTCTGGGCGATGCTCGCTCCGGAGTGGCGCGCGGGCTACTTGAGCTTGTAGTCCTTGAGCAGCGAGCGGCCGATGATCATCTTCTGGATGTCGCTGGTGCCCTCACCGATCAGCATGAACGCCGCCTCGCGGTAGAGCCGCTCGATCTCGTACTCCTTGGAGTAGCCGTAGCCACCGTGGATCCGGAAGGAGTCCTGCACGACCTCGTTGCAGTACTCCGAGGCCAGCATCTTGGCCATCCCGGCCTCGACGTCGTTGCGCTCGCCGGTGTCCTTCATCCGCGCGGCGCGGACCATCATCGCGTGCGCGGCCTCGACCTTGGTCGCCATCTCCGCGAGCCGGAACAGGATCGCCTGGTGCTCGGAGATCGGCTTCCCGAAGGTCTCGCGCTGCTGGCTGTAGGCGATGGCCAGCTCGAAGGCGCGGTTCGCGATGCCGCAGGCCCGCGCCGCGACGTTCACCCGGCCGACCTCGACGCCGTCCATCATCTGGTAGAAGCCCTGGCCGGTCTCGCCACCGAGGATCTGCTCGGCCGTGGTCCGGTACCCCTCGAAGACCGCCTCGGTGGTGTCGACGCCCTTGTAGCCCATCTTGTCGAGCTTGCCGGGGATGGTCAGGCCCGGCGCGGTCTCGCCGAATCCCTCCTCCTTGTCGACGAGGAAGGTGGTCATGGACTTGTACGGCGACTCCTCGCCGCTCTGCTCATCATTGGCGGTGCGGACCAGGGTCGCGACCAGGTTGGACGTGGCGCCGTTGGTCAGCCACATCTTCTGGCCGTCGATCTTCCAGCCGTCACCGTCCCCGCCATCGACACGGACCGCCTTGGTCTTGATCGCCGACACGTCCGAGCCCAGCCCCGGCTCGGACATCGAGAACGCGCCGCGCACCTCGCCGGTGGCCATCCTGGGCAGGTACTTCTTCTTCTGCTCGTCGGTGCCGTGCCGCATCAGCATGTAGGCCACGATGAAGTGGGTGTTGATGACGCCGGAGACGCTCATCCAGCCGCGGGCGATCTCCTCCACGCACAGCGCGTAGGTCAGCAGCGACTCGCCGAGTCCGTCGTACTCCTCGGGGATGGTCAGCCCGAAGATCCCGAGCTCCTTGAGCCCGTCCACGATCTCCTGGGGGTACTCGTCGGCATGCTCGAGCTCGGTCGCCACCGGGATGATCTGCTCGTCCACGAAGGTCCGGACGGCCTTGAGGATCTCCGTCTGGTCCTCGGTCAGTCCGTCGGTCTCGCACAGGCGACCCATGTTGAAGCTCCTTGCCACGTCGGGTGCAGCCGAGGTTAGCGAGCGTTCACCGGTTCCGCCGTGGCCGAGATCACGGCTCGGCGCCTGAAGCAGGGCGTCAGCGGGAGAACGTCGTGACCGGCGGGCTCGTGGTCGGGCTGGTCGGCGTCTCGGTCGGCGGTGTCGGGTCGACGGTCACCGTCACCGTCGGGGTCGGGGTCGGCGTCACGGTCGGCACCGGGATGGTCGGCTCCACGGGCTGGACCGTGGCGTCGGCGAGGAGCAGGTGGTGGTCGGTGGTGCGCGTCACCTTGCGACTGCGGTCCTGGAGGTAGTTCGAGAACTGCACCTTGGAGCCGAAGATCCAGTCCACGACCATGCCCCGCGGGGGCTGGCAGCTGGCGTCGCTGCGGAAGCCGCCGTTCGCCGAGACCATGGCCGCCTCCTTGGTGACCCGGCAGAAGACCTGCTTCCTGGCGTTCATGTCGCCGGTCCAGATGATCGGGAGCCCGTTGCTGGTCTTGAGCAGGTTGACCAGCCCGATCTGCAGCCGCTGGCCGATGCGCCGCCACTTCTGGGCGTTGCCGCGGACGTCCGCGGGGTTCTGGAAGTTCATGAAGTACATCTGCTGCCCGGTCTGGACCGACTGGAGCAGGACCACGGGCATGCGCAGCACGTCTCCGTGGAAGTACGGCAGCTTGATCCACGACGTGGTGACCAGGCGGAACTTGTCCTTGCGCCAGGCGATCGAGTTGCGCAGGAAGCCGATGGTGTCGATGTAGCCCGGGAAGATGTCGTACTGGCCGGAGGCCTTCTTCACCCACTTGGCGTACTGCTGCGGCTGGAACTCCTGCAGCCCCACGACGTCGACCTGGTGGCTCTTGAGCAGCTGGACGGCCCACTTCATCCGGAGCGCGCCGTCGGCGTAGCCGCTCTTGTGCTTGCTGCCACCGGGGGCGGTGTGGTCGTAACCGAGGATGTTGAACGAGCTGACCCTGAACGACGTCGGCCCGGAGACCGTGGCCACCGCCGGGATCGGGCTGGCCCCCATCTCGCCGTACTCGTCTGCCTTCTTGTCCGTGCCGGCCACGGCCAGCGCGGTGCCGCCGAGCAGCACGCCCAGCACGAGGGCAGCGATGGACCACCTGCGCAGGCCCATCCTGGAAAGCGCCAGCCGTACGACGACGGTGGGGAAGCCCGTCATGATCGTGTTCCTCCGAGGTTGACTTTTGTGCCGCGCAGGCAGTGTGCCTTGCTCGATGCTAAATGCACAACTGCCCCACAGGTCACAATATTCACATTTGGCCTGCCGCGCCGGCGGAAAGTCCCATCATCGCGCCCCACGAGGACTTGACGGTACGGAACCGTCGAAAGGTTGGGTCGTCGCCGGTCCCGGTTGGCTTCGGAGGGGCACACTTGACCCATGACGGACGACACCGCCGCCCCGGACCCGACCCCCGCACCGGGAGGCCGGCCCTGGCTGGTCCCCGCGCTGGTGGGCGCGGTGGTCGTCGTGATCGTCGTGGTCGTCGCGCTGGCCACCAGCGGTGACGACGACGGCGCCGAAGCAGGGCCGGCGGCGCAGTCCACCGACTCGTCGACCACATCGTCCGCCACGTCCAGCTCGCCCCCGACGGCCGGCAGCACCACCGCCGACGTGCCGACGGCCAGCGACTCGGCGTTCGGCGACCCGGTCCCCTCGCCGATCATCAACCAGGCAGTCAAGGCCGCGATGAAGGACGACTTCCCCGCCCTGGTCCCCGCGGGAGTCCCGGACGGGTGGACGGTCGTCTCCGCGACGTACGACGGCAAGGGCGGCGGCACCTGGCGGATCGACCTCACCGACCCCAGCGGCGCCGACGTCGTCCTCGTCCAGGCCAAGGCGTCCGTCGAGGAGCTCGTCGGCACCTACCTCGGGAGCGACGGCGCCGCCGAGGGCAAGGTCGACCTGAGTGACTACGGCACCGGCGTCTGGACCGGCTACGCCGCCATGGACGTGCACGGGGTCGCCAGGAAGATCGCCGGGACCAGCGCCCTCGTCTACGGCGCGAGCCAGGAGACGGCGGTCGTGTTCGCCCAGCACCTGCTCACCGCCGAGGACGCCGACATACCCGAAGCGGGCTGACCCGGCTCCGATCAGTCGCCTTCCCAGAACCGCCCGCCGGGGCGGTACGGGTCCGGCTCGACCGTGGTCACCGGGCGCCGGACGGTCTTGTAGACCGTCTTGGTGGAGCCGTCGGCCATCCGCAGCGTCGTCGGCACCCGGAAGTCGGTGTACGTCGTGGTGTAGGCGTTGCGCGAGAAGCGACCGCTGTTCCAGAACGTGTTGAAGTTCTTCAGGTAGCGCCGCGCGTTGCCTGCGCCCTGGATGGTGAAGAAGACCTCGTCCTGGGCGGTGCCGAGGGAGGCCCAGTTCGACGACCCGGTGAGCACCATGTTGGTGTTCGGAACGCCGTTGTAGGTGCCCTGGACGACGAAGTACTTCTGGTGCGTGTAGTAGGTGAGGATGACGTCGTCGTCACCGTCGTTGTTGAGGTCGAAGTCGTCCTCGGGGTCGTAGTCCAGCCCGGTCGAGCGCAGCGGGATCCGGCCCCGGGCGGTCGCCGCGCCGAGGATCTGCTTGGTCTTGAAGCCGATCAGGCCGTAGCTGACCCGGAAGTCGCAGCCCTCGGCGTACTTCTGCCGGATCGCCGACGCCAGGTAGTTGCCGCGGGCGCCGCGCATCGTGTGCATCGAGAGGGCCAGCTTGGTGGGCACCTGGCCGCCGGCGCCGTCGGGCGTCAGGCACTGGATCTTGTTGAGCATGTTGAGCACCAGGTCGGACTTCTTCGTCGACTTCTTCGGGAAGACCCAGTTGGTGTACTTGTCGACCGAGTCGTCGCAGAAGGAGCCCACCGGTACGCCGCAGAAGTGCATCGCAGGCTGGGTGGAGTGGTAGTCCTTCTTCATGTCGTTGAAGGTCGCGACGAACTGCTTGTAGAGCGCCTTCTCGGCCTCGAAGAAGTAGATGTCGTTCCACTGGTGCCGGTCGGCGTTCAGCGTGAAGTTGTGCGAGCCGATGGCGATGACGTTCTTGGACTTGCCGGCCTTCGGGAACAGGTAGAACTTCGAGTGCAGGTTGCGGTACTGGTCGACGAGGGTCCGGCAGCCCGACTTGCACTTGTAGAGGAAGCTCTTCGCGTGCCGGTTGGCGCCCAGAGCGGCCCGCACCATCTTCATGGCGTGGTTCTCCCAGTGGTCGTTGAGCAGGATCTGGATGCGCACGCCGCGCTTGTGCGCGGCGACGATCGCGTTGGCCACCGGGACCCGGTCGAAGGAGTACAGCGCGATCCGGACGGTCTCGCCCCTGGGCACGTGCCGCAGCGTGTCGACGAGTCGACGCTCGATGCGGTAGCGCTGGCTGGGGATGTGGGGGTTGTTGAAGAACGCGCCGTTGTAGGCCTTCCAGCGCTTGGGCTTCGGCTTCTTCCGGTCCGCCGGGCCCTGGAGCGCCTGGGTGGCCGTGGAGGCGGCCTGCGCGACCGCCTGGGTCGCCTGCGACGCGGCGTCGGACTCGTCCGCGCGGGCCGTGGGCGCCAGGGTCCACATGGTCACGACGAGGGCGATCGAGACCGCGCAGGAACCAAGCGTCGAGAGTCTCTTCACCGACAACCTCTCCCAGTGTGATCAGGGGACGTGCGAGGACGAGGTACGCACGTTGGGTCCATTCGACCCGGTCAGCCCGGCGTCATGTCGGGTGGGCCCTCGCGGGCGATGCGACGGACGTCCGCGAGCATATCCGCGACGAGTGTAGACGCTGCATCGAGAAGTGCCGCATCCGACACGGTCTCCGGCCGGGGCCGGTCCGGGAGCGCTGCGGGCACCCGGAGGCTCTCCACGTCGCCCACGACGTGGTAGCCGCGTCGCTCGATGATGCCCACGGCCCGGTCCGCCCGGTCCCGGCAGTCCGCGACCTGCTCGTCGTCCGCACCCAGCCGCTCGCCCTTCTGGCGGCCCAGATGGCCCTCGGCGAGGTAGCCCCGGATCCAGGTGCCGCGGTCCACCGGCTTGCGGAACGCCGTCAGGTGCGGGTTCACGCGGCGCAACAGCTCGACCTGTACGACGCCGAGCGCCACGTTCCGGGGCTCGTCCGGCGCGGCGTACCGGTCCGGGTCGAGGCCGAGCACCCCGGCCAGGTTGCGCCAGTGCTGGTCGCGCGGCGCGCCGGCGCCGGGCATGGGCAGCACGTGGACCCGCTCGGGCGGGACGTGTCTCCCCCACCGGCGGAGCACGCCGCCGAGGTCCCAGGTCCGCCACCCGAACTCTCCCTGGCCGCCCAGCCGGTCACCGCGCATCTCCGCGAGCGGCCGGGTGCCGCCGTTCTTGACGTACTCCGCCCACCCCGCGGTGAGCATGCCGAGGGTGTCCCGCGCAGTCACGACCACGTGCACCTCGGCCGGGGCCAGGGACTCGACCAGGCCGCGGGCCTGCTCGCGGCCCGCCCCGCACATGAACTCGTGGGTCAGGATCGCGGGCCCCTGGTGCCGGTTCACCGCCTTGACCAGACGGGCCAGCGAGCCCGGCGCCTTGCGGTGGCGCTTGGCCAGGTTGGACCGCCCCTGGAGCTCGAGGGCGGCCCACAGGTGCTCGCGGTGCCCGGAGCCGGGCAGCAGGAAGCCGTCTCGGTCCAGCGCCGCCTTCGAGCCCCACAGCGCCGACTGCAGGTAGGTGGTGCCGGTCTTGGGCAGACCGATGTGGAGGAAGACCTGGGAGGCCACGCGTCAGACGCTCTGGCGGTACTTCTCGAGCAGCTCGGCCAGCTTCTCCTCGTCGCGGGCGGCCACCGGCAGCAGCAGCTCGGTGACGATGTCGGTCAGCTCGGCCAGCCGGACATTGAGGGCCCGGCACTCCTGGACCTCGGCCTCGAGCCTGCGGACCCGGCGGCGCAGGTCGAGGTACTCCCCCGCCCGGGTCTCACGCAGCCGGCCGACCACGCCACCCGTCTTGTCCTCAGCCATCCTCACGCCTCCATTCCACGATCAGCCGGCACACCTGGGAGGCGCCGGGCTCGTGCGACACCGGAATCTTCTCGCGGTCCACGATCCTCGCGCCCGCCTTCTCCAGCTCGGCCACGATCTTCGCAGGCTTGCGGCGGCGCACCCGGTGCCGGCCGGCGTACCCGTCGGTCCCGCTGCTGGCGAGGAACTCCACGTAGAGCTTCCCGCCCGCCTCGCCGGCCAGCATCATCCGGCACAGCCGCCACAGGTTGTCCCGCGCCGGCCTCTTGGTGGCATCGACCAGGTGTCGTGCGGTGACCACTGTCCGACCGGGACGGTTCGCCACGACCGCTCCGGTCGCGAGCACCTGGCGGATCTCGAGCAGGTTCATCGTCCAGTACGTCGCGAAGTAGTTCTCGAGCGTCGCCTGCTCGGCGGCCGCGAACGCACGCGGCTGGAAGTCGAGCCCGAACGACGGCTCGCCTCGCTGGCTCATGTAGATCACGTCCGCGCCCCGTCCGCACCCGACGTCGACGAAGGTGCCCAGCGCGCCCTCCATGCTCGCCACCCACTCGATGAACGGCGAGGGTCCGGGCATCCCCTTGAGGACCCGCGAGTAGATCCGGTCCCAGCGCGCCCGCCCCACGCGCAGGCCCCGGAACCAGCCGTTGAGCCGTCGGACCGTCGTGACCGGGGGCTCGAAGTGGAAGGCGGGATCGGGGACCCGCCACGAGGCGCCGTACGCCGCCGCCAGCAGCCTGGCCGGGTCCGCCGGCGCCGGGAAGGTCCGCCCCTCGAGCGTCGTGGTCGCGAGCGGGTAGATCCACGACTTCTCGTAGGGCTCGCGGATCTCCCCCATCAGGTGCAGGTTGCCGTCCATGAGGAAGCCGCCGAAGACGTCGAGGCCGCGGATCGTGCCGTCGGGCTCCTGGACGTCGACCTTGAACGCGAGTGCGGAGTAGCGGGTGATCCGGTAGCCCAGCCCGATCAGCGCCCGCTGCACCTGGAACGACTCGCGGATCACGTCGACGGGGTGGGTGTGGTGGCTGACGTAGCCGAGGTCGGCGTCGCTGTCGTTGCCGATGACCTTGCCGTCACGGAAGGCGCCGAGCAGCGTGCCGTAGGCCAGGAAGGCCTCCACACCGACCCCCCGCAGCGCGGTCAGGACCTCGTCGATCGCGTCGAGCATCGGCTCGAGCTCCTCGCGGCTGCGGGTGTCGAAGGCCACGACCCGTCGCAGGTACTTGTCCAGGCTGATCGGCTGGCCGTTCTGGTTGACGACCTCGACCCGGCCCTTCCCGGAGCCGAACGAGACCTCCCCGGCGAAGAGCGCCTCGCCGGTCCCCGTCACCGCCACGCGGACCTCGGCCACACCGTCGAGGAACTCGCGCAGCGTCTTCGGCCACGCGAACAGCCACCCCTCGCCGGAGCGGACGCCGTCGCGCTGCAGCCAGAACGAGACGATGCGTCGGCCGTCGAAGAAGACGTCGAGCACGACCTCCTGCCGAGACCGCGCCCAGACGCCCTCGGCATCCACGGTCACGTCGCGCACCCGGTCCAGGAACCCCAGGCGCCCGATCCTGGCAAGGGCGGGGCTCACGGGCCGCGACTCTAGTCGCTGAGGACGGACCCAACCGATTTCGTGGGGACCGCGTCTCCGTGATGAGGTGACCCCTCAACGACGACCTTCACGACGTCCGACGACGACCTGGCAACGACGACTTGGCATTGGGTGCGCATGTCTCTGGCTCGCAGAACGTCGGTCGCCGCTGTCGCGGTGGCCGCCCTCCTCCTCGCCCTCACGATGACCGTGTTGGCGGCCGGGGCCTCGGGCACCGCCGCCGAGCGCAAGCCCCGCAAGACCGCGCCCGAGCTGAACGCGCGATGGGAGGCCGGGCACTCGAGGGCCGGCGCGGCCAAGATCCGCAAGCAGGCCGTCCGTCGCGCCGCGCACCAGGGGGCGCGGTTCCGGACCTTCACCGACCGGGTCCTCGGCGCCCAGCCGGTGCTGTCCTACCGCGGCTTCGCCGACCCGACCGTGGCGCGGTACGGCGGCGGCTGGGTCGGCATCTCGACCGGGCCGGCTGCGCCGCGCGCGGTCGCCCCGACGCCCGGTGGTCCCTGGCAGAACATCCCGTCCGCGTTGACGATCCTGCCGACCTGGGCGATCAGCGGCCGGATCTGGGCGGCCGACCTCGTCGAGTTCGACGGCGTGTGGCACCTCTACTTCTCGGCGGAGGTGGCCGGCCTCGGTCTGGACGGCCGCTGCATCGGCGTGGCCACCGCCACCGACCCGACGCAGAGCTTCGTGCCCGACGAGCGGCCGCTGGTCTGCCCCAAGCAGGGCGTCACCCCGCCGGCGTACGACAAGGTCAAGCGGCGCGGCCGGGACCTGCCCAAGGCCGGCGTCATCGACCCCGACTTCTTCCAGGACCGCGGCGGCCACCGCTACCTGCTCTACCGCACGCAGAGCACGCCGTCGACGATCCGGCTGGTGCGGCTGCCGCACAGCGGCCGGCCGGACGGCCCGCCGGTGCGCAGCAGCGAGCTGGTCCGGCGCCACGGTGTGATCGAGAACCCGGCGCTGCTCCGTCGCGGCCGCCAGTACGTCCTGATCACCTCCGAGGGCGACTTCGGCGAGTGCAGCTACAAGACGACGTTCCGCCGCTCCGCCAAGCTCACGGACTGGTCGAAGGCGAAGCGGCAGGTGCTGGTCGACACCGGCAAGAGCGGGCTGTGCGGGCCCGGCGGCGCCGATCTCGCCCGCGGGGCGGCCGGCGAGCCGCTGCTGTTCTTCCACGCCTGGACCTGTCCCGAGCTGGGCGGCAACTGCCCGGGCGGGCACAACTACGACCGCGACAACGTCTACGACGCACGCCGGTCGCTGTTCGCCGGCCAGCTGCGGTTCACCAGCCGGCAGTCGCCGCGGATCAAGGCGTACCTCACGCCGATCCTGCCGCCGCCTCCACCGCCTCCGCCGCCGACGACCACTCCACCGACGACCCCGACGTCGACCGTGTCGTTCCGGCCCAAGGGCTGACCGGCGTCATTCCTCGGCGTCGGCCGACTCTTCTTCCGACGAGGAGGCATCGCCCGACGGCGAGGCTCCACCCGAGGGCTCGTCGGTCGCGCCGCCCAGCGGCTCCTCGGGCACGTAGGCCTGGGCGTAGACGAACGGGTGGTCGCTCACCCGGCCGGTGATGCCCTGGCTGGCGCTCACGAAGTCCTGCCACTCGACGTCCGACCCGAAGATCCAGTCGACGTCCATCCGGTCGGGGGTGTCGCAGCCGCTGACGTAGCCGCCGCCGTTGGCGGCCTCGAGGTCGGTGCCGCCCACGATCGGGCAGAACGCCTCCGCGCGGTCGTTGTAGTCGCCGGTGAACACCACCGGCGTGCCGTCCGCAGCGAGCTCGTTGGCCAGCCGGATCTCGAGGCCGATCGCGGCGGCCCGCCACCGGGCGTTGTTGCCGTGACCGGGGGTCGAGGCGGGGTTGTGGGTGTTGAAGAACCACACCTCGCGGCCGGACTCGATGTTCTCCAGCTTGACCACCGGGCGGCGGATGATCTGGCCGCCGAAGTACGGGATGCCGATGCTGTTGGCCTCGACCAGCGTCCACACGGCGGGGTCCCAGGCCAGCGAGTTGCGGATCGACCCGCGGTCGAGGGTCGGGCCGGGGTAGGCGTCCCAGCCGGACAGCGACCGCATCCGGTTGTACTGGATCTCCTCGAGCTCCTGGAACCCGACCACGGACAGGTCGGCCTGGGCGATCAGCGACCAGGCCCAGCCCATCCGGGTGTAGCCCGACGCCCAGCCCTTGCGGTTGCCGCCCTTGGCGGTGTGGGAGCTGCCGAGCACGTTGAACGTGCCGACCCGGAAGCTCGTCTCGTCGGCCAGCCCGCGGCGCAGCCAGGCGAGGGTGTGCTTGAGCTTCTTGGCCCCCTTGACGTCCTGCGGCGGCACGTCGGTGACGACCTCGGTCGGGTCGTCGCTGGGCGAGGTGCTCTCGGCACCGTCGGCGACGTCTTCCGTCGCGGCCACCTCGACGCCGGCCGAGTGGTCGTCACCACCGCCCCCGTCGTCGTCCCTGGAGCCGATCACGCCGGTCGCGCTGCCCACGAACAGGGTCACGAACGCGACCACGAGCACCACGGAAGCCGCGATCTTGAGGTGGCCCAGACGCCGGGACCGCGGCATCGCGTGCTTCGACACGGCCCCCTCCCAGGTAGCTGATCGCGGCCACCCCGAGCAGGGCCCCGCACGACGGATTCCGGTCTCGACAGGGTACCCCGCTGGCGAGAACCCGGTCCCATTGTTGACGCTTCTGCTCCCGGCTCCGTTCCCTCGGCCGAGCCGCGTGCGACGGTAGCGTGACCGCCGTGACCACCCCACGAAACCACTCGGTGAGCGCGCTGCGCGCGGTCGGCGCGCGCTTCCGCGGGGACCCCGGCGAAGTATGAGCACGGCCCCTTCCCGCGTGTACGCCGCCCGCTTGGTCGGCCTGCCCATCTTCGACCCCCAGGGGGACCAGGTCGGCAAGGTGCGCGACCTCGTGGTGGCCATCCGCTCCGAGGACAGCCAGCCGCGCGTGCTGGGCATGGTGGCCGAGGTGTTCGGGCGACGCCGGATCTTCGTGCCGATGACCCGGGTCACCAACATCGATGCCGGGCAGGTCTACACGACCGGGCTGCTCAACATGCGCCGCTTCGAGCAGCGCTCCACCGAGACCCTGGTGATGGGCGAGCTGCTGGACCGCAAGGTCACCATCACCACCTCGGGGATCACGGGAACCGTCTACGACGTCGCGATGGAGCAGGCCCGCAACCGCGACTGGGTGCTCAGCCGGGTCGCGGTGCAGGAGCCGGCCAAGGCACTGCGCCGGCGCGGCCAGACCCACGTGGTCGAGTGGAGCGAGGTCACCGGGCTGGCCCGCCCCGAGCCCACGCAGGGCGCCACCCGGCTGCTCCACGCCCTCAACGAGCTGCGCCCCGCCGACGCCGCCAGCGTGATCCACGACCTGCCTCCCGAACGCCGCTCGGCGGTCGTGGCTGCACTCACCGACGAGCGGCTGGCCGACGTGCTCGAGGAGCTGCCCGAGGAGGACCAGGTCGAGATCCTCGGCTTCCTCGCGGACGAGCGGGCCGCCGACGTGCTCGAGGAGATGGACCCGGACGACGCCGCGGACCTGATCGCCGAGCTGCCTCCGGACACGGCCGAGGCGCTGCTTCAGCTGATGGAGCCGGACGAGGCCGAGGACGTCAAGCGGCTGATGTCGTACGTCGAGAACACCGCCGGCGCGATGATGACCTCCGAGCCGGTGATCCTCGGGCCCGACGCCACCATCGCGGACGCGCTCGCGCACGTCCGGAACCCCGACCTGACCCCGGCGCTGGCCGCCCTGGTCTACGTGTGCCGGCCGCCGCTGGAGACCCCGACCGGCCGGTTCCTCGGCGTCGCCCACATCCAGCGGCTGCTGCGCGAGCCGCCGTCCACGCTGGTGGCCGGCGCGCTCGACGAGTCGATGGAGAACCTGCGCTCCGAGGCCACGATCGACGAGGTGGCGGCCCACCTGGCGACGTACAACCTCGTCGCCGCCCCCGTGGTCGACGAGAACGGGCACCTGCTGGGCGCGGTGACCGTGGATGACCTGCTCGACCACATGCTCCCGGAGAACTGGCGCGACCGGGCGGTGCGCAGTGGCTGAGCCCAACACGCGGCGGATCTCCCGGCTCGACACCCCTCGAGAGACCCGGCGCCAGCTGGTCCGCCGGCCGGCGTACGACTCGGACATGTTCGGTGTCTTCGCCGAGCAGTTCGCGCGCTTCATGGGGACGGCGAAGTTCCTCATCTACATGACGATGTTCGTCGTCGTGTGGGTGGTCTGGAACCTCGTCGGGCCCCGGGAGCTGCGGTGGGACGACTACCCGTTCATCTTCCTGACCCTGATGCTCAGCCTCCAGGCGTCCTACGCCGCGCCGCTGATCCTGCTCGCCCAGAACCGGCAGGAGGCCCGCGACCGGGTGATCGCCGAGCAGGACCGGCAGGCCGACGCCCGGGCGCACGCCGACATGGAGTTCCTGGCCCGCGAGGTGGCCTCGCTGCGGATGGCGGTCGGCGAGGTTGCCACCCGCGACTTCCTGCGCTCGGAGCTGCGCTCCCTGCTCAGCGACCTGGACGAACGATCCGAGCGGGCCGACCTCTCCGAAGAAGGAGACGAGGCCGCCGCGCGGTGAGCCGAGGTGCCCCGACTACCCTTGGAGGATCATGAGCACCCCCCTCCTCGAGCACGTGCGCACCGCTCTCGGCACCGTGATCGACCCCGAGATCAAGCGTCCGATCACCGACCTCGGAATGGTCGAGTCCGTCGACGTCGACGGTCCGGGCGTGGTCCGGCTGACCGTGCTGCTGACCGTCGCCGGCTGCCCGATGAAGGACACGATCACCAAGGACGTCAACGCCGCGGTGCGCGCGGTCCCCGGCGTCACCGATGTGGACCTCACCCTCGGTGTCATGAGTGCCGAGCAGCGCGGGGGGCTCAAGGAGCTGCTCAGCGACGGCAAGACCCAGCGTGAGATCACCTTCGCCCAGCCCGGGTCACTGACCAAGGTGTTCGCGATCGCCTCCGGCAAGGGTGGGGTCGGCAAGTCGTCGGTCACGGTGAACCTCGCGCTCGCCATGGCGGCGCAGGGGCTCAAGGTCGGGGTGGTCGACGCGGACATCTACGGCCACTCGGTGCCGGCGATGCTCGGAATCGCCGACTCCAAGCCGACCCAGGTCGAGGACCTGATCATGCCGGTGCCGACCACGAGCGGCGTGTCGGTGATCTCGATCGGCATGCTCAAGCCGCGGCGCGACCAGGTGGTCGCCTGGCGCGGCCCGATGCTCGACCGGGCTCTGGTCCAGATGCTCTCGGACGTCTACTGGGGCGACCTCGACGTGCTCCTGCTCGACCTGCCGCCCGGCACCGGCGACGTCGCGATCTCGCTGGGCCAGCACCTGCCCGGAGCCGAGGTGCTCGTGGTCACCACCCCGCAGGAGGCCGCCGCCGAGGTGGCCGAGCGCGCCGGCACGATGGCGTCGATGATGCACCAGCGGGTGGTGGGCGTCCTCGAGAACATGAGCTACCTGCCCTGCCCGCACTGCGACCCTTCCGAGGGACATCGCCTGGAAGTCTTCGGCTCGGGGGGCGGCGACCGGGTGGCCGCGACGCTGTCGAAGCGGTTCGGGTACGACGTGCCCGTGCTCGGCCGGGTGCCCCTCGACATGTCCCTGCGCGAGGGCGGCGACGTCGGCAAGCCGATCGTGGACTCCGACCCCACCTCCCCCGCCGCGGTGGTCCTGCGCTCGGTCGCCGACACCCTGGCCGGCCGCGGGCGCGGCCTGGCCGGCAGGCAGCTCGGGCTGAGCCCGGCCGGCCGGCCCTGAGGCTCTGAGTCCGTGTTCGGGGTCGGCCTGCCGGAGCTCGCCGTCATCATGCTGGTGGCGGTGCTCGTGTTCGGCCCCGACCGGCTCCCCGACTTCGCTCGCCAGGCCGGCCAGCTGCTCCGCAAGGCCAAGCGGTTCGCGGACTCGGCCCGCGACGAGCTGCGCGAGGAGCTCGGCCCCGACTACGCCGACCTCGAGCTCCGCGACCTCGACCCGCGCACCATCGTCCGCAAGCACATCATCGAGGCGATGAACGACGCGGAGGACGACGCGAAGCCCAAGCGGAGGGGCCTGCGGCCGCTCAAGGACGGCGAGCTTCCGCCGTACGACGTCGACGCGACCTGACCGACGGCCGCGAAGCCTCGCCGGTCAGCGCTGCAGCATCGGCAGCCAGGCGGGTGCGGTGACGCCGACGGCGGAGTGGGCGGGCAGACGGGGCAGCGCGCGGCCACCGTAGGCGACGCCACCGGTGGTGGAGTCGTAGCGGAGCCACGTCTCGGCCGGCCCCTGACCCTGGCCGGGCACCGACCAGTCGCACACACCGTCCGGGAAGACCGCCTGGAGAGTGGCCCACTGGTCGTCGGTGAACAGCACCGGCAGCGCAAAGTCCTCCCGGCGCAGCGCCGTCAGGCGGCACGCGACGTTGTCGTTGGCCTTCGGGCCGCCAGCCTCCTGACGCGGCGTGGAGAGCCGGGTCTGCAGGGCCTGCAGCTGCTCGACGCTGCAGGCGGCTGCGAGCTGGCCGACGACGCAGCGGTCGGTCACGTCGGCGGGGCGATCCGCCGCGACCTTCTCGGCCAGCGGACGTGACGAGGGGTCGGCCTCGACCGCGGCGAGCCAGGCGTCCATCTTGGCCAGGGCCTCGTTCGCCCAGGTCGGGGAGCCGATCAGCGGGGTCGGGCCGAACCACATCACCCGGTTGCCGGTGTTGCCCTGGTCGGCCTGGAGCCGCTCCTCGGTCCAGAAGGCGTGGGCGTAGTCGTGGGCCAGCCCCGGGTCGGGGCCGCCGTGGTTGATGATGGCGACCTCGTCGAGGTGGTTGGCCTCGTTGATGAGACCGGTGCGGTAGGCCCTGGCGATCGCGGCCGGGTCGCCGGTGATCCGCGCCTCGGTCGGCCCGGAGTCGATGTCGAGCCCGCCCACCTTCGCGTTCAGGTCGACGAACTGGGCCGGGGTGATCAACCCGGACCGGAGCGCCGACAAGCCGTAGAGCACGCCGGTGTTGGCGAAGGGCACGCCGCCGAACCCATGGCCGGCCGCCCGCTCCTGATCGGTCCACACCGGCCGGGGACGCCGGCCGAGCTGGTTGACCAGAAGGTCGAGCACCGAGCAACGGACACCGGCCGGGTTGATCTCGGAGTCGTACCTGGTCGCCGGGTCGCCGGCGACCGGGTCGAGGGTGCCGGAGCAGTCGTGCTCGGGGTCGAGGGCCGCCTTGAACAGCCCCTCGTCGGCGACCACCGCGTTGACATGGCTCAGGTGCCCCTCGACCTGGGCCATCTGGGTGGGCAACCAGGCCACCCCGGGCGCCCAGCGCGACGGGTCCTCGAAGTAGAGCCGGAGCAGGTGGTAGTCGGCGAACTGAGCACCGGCGGTGAAGGTGTCGGGGTAGGAGCAGGTGGTGACCAGGCCCTGGTAGATGCCCGGATAGGCGTTGGCCACGGTGTGCTGGGCGATCGAGCCGCCCGAGCAGCCGGTGCCGATCGTGTAGCGGATGGTGCCGTAGCGCTCGACCAGCCGCTCCTTGGCCATCATCACCGACTCGGCGTTGAGAGCGACCGAGCAGTTGTGGCCGGTGTTGTCGAGCGCGGTGGACAACACCGCGAACCCGGTGCCGATGGCCGTCAGGTAGCTCGGGGTGATGCCGGGGAAGCCATCGAAGGTCCCGGAGTAGTCCGACAACGGGGGGTCCCCGGGCGCGTACGACGCACCGCACCCGCCGCCGTGGGTCACCAGCACCTTGTGGTTCCACTGTTGCTGGGGCCTCCGGGCCGTCCACGCCTGGCCGGGCCGGAAGAGCGTGAGGATGGTGTAGCGGTCGCGGTCCTGGAAGCCCCGCTCGCGGCGGACCACGAACGGCACGGTCACACCCTGGTCGGTGGTCGTGGTCGCGACATCTGTCGGCGGGCTGGCCGGGTCGTAGGGCTGCAGCTCGGTGGAGGTCGGGTCGGTCGACCGGTAGAGGTAGTCGTAGTGCGCCGGCTCGTTGCACTGCGCGTCACGAGCGCTCTCCTGGCAGCGGTAGTGAGCGGTCTGCGGGCCGGAGAACACCGGGCCGCCCTTGGGGTGGTTGACGATCTGGATCTGCCCGGCCCGCGCCCCCGGCGCGGTCGCGCGGACCAGGTTGGGGCCGAGCTCGAGGCCGGCCACCAGCCCGACCAGCTCGCCGTCGCCGCCGAGGGCGAACAGCGTCGTCACGTCTGTCGTGCCGACGCTGACCCGGATCTCACGAGGCCGCACCTCCGAGGGGAACCGCACCGCGACCAGCGCGTCCCCACCGGAGATCAGGTCGGCGCGGTTGGAGAGCACCTCCACCACGAGCGAGGGCTGCTCCGTGGCTGTCGCGCCCGGCGACGGTGCCTCGGCCACCGAGGCGGTCTGGGCGGTGGCGAGCAGCGAGGCGACGAGGGCGAGCGGGAGCAGCAGGAGGCGGGCACGCATGCGGTGTCAACGACCCGCCGCGGGGACCGTCACGGGCCCTTGTGACTAGACCGGAGAGCTGGTCGCGTCATGGCTGTCGTATCCGGCCGTCTCTGTTCGTGGAGGGGGTGAAGGAGGCGATCAGCCATGTGGGACACCGTTCAGACCAACCAGCACCACATCTCGCACGACCTGCCCTGCCCGCGCTGCGGCCACGCCGTGCACACCTACCTGTCGTGCAGCGACGACTGCGCCTGCGAGCCCGTCGTGATGCCCGGCTCGGTCGCCCTCGTCGCCTGACGGGCCACACCTAGCGCCGCGACTGGACCGCCGCGAGGTGGTCGAACGCGACCAGCACCACCCGGCCGGCCTCGCCGGTCGTGAGCTCGACGAAGTCCGCGCCGACCCGGAGCACCGTGCCGTCGTGACGATGGCCGTCGGTGAGGTGGAGGCTGCAGGGCTCGGCCTCGTCGGCGAGGCGGCGGAGGGCAGCCCCGAGGCCGAGCCGGGCCGAGGTGGGCCAGGCGAGCTCGGGCACCGAGCGGTCCGAGGCCCCGTGGAGCGCCGCGACGGCGCTGTGCCGGACCACCCAGTCCTGACCGGGGCCGCGGAGCAGTGACCAGCCCGAGCCGACGCGGGCCAGCCGACCGGTGACCGCACCCACGCCGAGCAGCTCGAGGGTGATCTCGAGATCGACGCTGGCCATCAGGCGGGAGGCCAGGGTGACCTGCTGGTACTCGCCCCGGCTGCGGTCGGCCAGGTCGGGCGCCCGCTCGGCGTCGTAGAGCGCCGCTGCCTGGCCCTCGAGGTCGTCGAGGTAGGCGAACAGCTCCTCCTCCCAGCCCACGACCCGACCCTGCCACGGATGACCTGGCTGTGGAGGGGCACTTGACGGCCTGTTCAAACGAGCGTTGAGTAAAGCAAACACAAGCAAATACAAGGAAACTCTCGGGATGTACGTCGTCGCAGCGGCCAGCCGGCCGCGCTGCCTGGCCGTGGCGGCCACCCTCACCGCGGCCCTCTGGGGGGCGGCCGTGCTGCTGGCCCGGACCGTCGCGGCCGGGCCGCCGGCCACCCCCGACGAGGCGCTCGTCCGGCTCTGTCTGGCCGGGCTGGTGGTCGCGGCTGGCTGGGCCTGGCTCCAGGCCCTGGCCGGCGTGGCGGACGCCTGGCGCGGCACTGTCCCGGGGCCTGGCGTCGTACGCCGCCTCGTGCTGGTCGCGTGCGGCGCCGCGCTGGCCGGCACCCTCGCGGCTCCGGCCCACGCGAGCGATGACGGGCCGCGCCCGGAGCTGCTGGCGGGGCTGCCACTGCCCGAGCGGGCCGAGGGGCCTGCGCACCCGTCTCGGGTGCACGTCGTCGTACGCACCGGCGACACCCTGTGGGCGCTCGCCGCGCACGACCTCGGCCCGCGCGCGGCAGACCGGCAGATCACCGATCGCTGGCACCGCATCTACGCCACCAACCGGGCCGTGATCGGCCCCGACCCCGACCTGATCCTGCCGGGCCAGGTCCTGACGTTGACGAAGGAGAGCAGATGACCGTCACCCCGATCAGGGTCCCGATCGCGTCGGTCCAGGGCACCCTCGCCCTCGACCTGAGCCCCCGGCACGCCCCGCCTGCGCTGCTCGGCTCCGGCTCGACCGGCCCGGCGGCCGATGTCGTGCCGATCGACCCAGGGCAGCGCGGCCGGCTCGAGCAGTGGGTGCACCGCTACGTCCAGGCGACCGTCGAGATCGTGGGCGGCGACCGGCCGGCCAGCCAGCTGCTGCGCTGGACGGCCCGGCAGGTCTACGTCGACCTGCACCGCCGCGCCGTGCTGGTGGGCCGGGCCGGCGGCCATGCTCCGGGCGTCCAGCGGGTCCAGCCGGTCCGGCCGCACGTGGTCAGCGTGCACACCAGCTTCGTCAGCCCGACGGTCGCCGAGGCGAGCGCCAGGGTGCGCTACGGCGCCCGGTCGCGCGCCCTGGCGCTGCGCTTCGAGAAGCGCCGCGACCGCTGGCTGTGCACGGCGATGGAGTTCGCTTAGGGGAGCCGCCGCACCCAGGTCGCCGCACCCTCGTCCAGCGCGAGCTCACCGTCCGCAGCGGCAGCGGCCTCCGGGTCGTGGGTGGCCAGCACGACCAGGGCGCCCCGGTCGGCGGCGGCTCGCAGCGCATGCAGCACCACCTCCCGGTTGCGGCCGTCGAGGTCGCTGGTCGGCTCGTCGGCCAGGAGCACGGACGCCTCGCCGGCCAGCGCCCGGGCCACCGCGACCCGCTGCTGCTGACCGCCCGAGAGCTCCTCGACCAGGTGCCCGGACCACTCCTCGAGCCCGACCACCTCGAGTGCCTCGCGGGCCCGGCCGTCGGCCTCGTCGGGCGTCAGGCCGCCGTCGAGCAAGGGCACCACGATGTTCTCGTACGCCGTGAGCACCGCCGCCAGCCCGTTGCCCTGCGGAACCACGGCCACGCCCCGGGCCGCAGCCTCGGGCCGCTCGCCAACCGGCGAGGAGTCGACCAGGACGGTGCCCCGGTCGGGCTCCAGGGCACCGGCCATCAGCCACAGCAGCGAGGTCTTGCCGGCCCCCGACGGTCCGGTGACCGCGAGCACCTGACCCGCGGAGACGGTCAGCGAGAGCGGGGCGACCGCAACGAGGCCGCCGTAGCGGACCTCGACGTCCTCGAGGGTAAGCACGCTCATCGCTCGTCTCCCTCGACGCGCAGGCGGTACTCGCCGTCCTCGAGCTCGAGCCGCACCAGGGTGCCCGGCGGGAGCACCTCGAGCGCGTGTGCGGGCAACGGCAGGAAGCCGTCGGCGGTGACCACGGCGTACTCCTCACCCGATCGGCCCTCACCCCCGATGCGGCCGTCCCGGATCGTCACGGTGCGCGGCATCCAGCGCGCCACGTCGCGGTCGTGGGTGACGACCACCACGGTGGTGCCGAGCTCCCGGTTCACCTTGGCCAGCGCGGCCAGCACCCGGTCGCGGGCCTCGTGGTCGAGCCGGCTGGTCGGCTCGTCGGCCAGCAGCAGCTCCGGGCGGGTGGACAGCACGACTGCGAGGGTGACCAGCTGCAGCTGCCCAGGGGTCAGCCCCGCCAGCGACTGGTCGCCGTGGTCGGCGAGCCCCACCATCCCGAGCAGCGTGGGCACCCCGGGCAGCTCGCCGGAGCGCTCGGCGCGCTGGGCGGCGGCTTGGGCGAACTCGATGTTCTGGGAGGGGGTGAGGTACGGCAACAGGTTGCGGCCGGCGCCCTGCAGCATCAGGGAGACCTCGGTGGCGTGCAGGGCGTCGAGCTCGCGGGTCGTGGCCTTGGTGAGGTCGAGGTCCCCGACCATGACCGTGCCGGCAGTGGGCCGGAACAGGCCGGCCAGAAGGGAGAGCAGGGTCGACTTGCCGGCACCGGACGGCCCGAGGAGCCCGATCATCTCGCCGGCGCCGACGGTCAGGTCCACACCCGCCAGGGCGGCGACGTCGCGGCCCTCTCCGCGGTACACGTGCACCAGCCCGCGGGTGCGCACGGCGAGCCCACGCGGCGCGGTCGACGTCTGGTCGACGGTCAGCTCGATGACCATCAGACCCCCTCGCGGATCCGGCCGAGCGACGCTCGCCGCGCGGTCCAGCGCGACGTCGCCACGGCCAGGGCGGTGAGGAGCAGCACGCCGATCGCGGCTCCGGACACCACGATGGTCCAGGCTGTCGAGAAGTCGGTGGTGTCGACCTCGGGCGGGTCCGTGAACTGGCGTACGCCGGGCAGCGCGATCACCGCGGCCACCACACCACACACCGCGCCGGCCACGCCCCCCACCAGCACCACGGGCAGCTGCCCGAGCAGCTCCATCCGACGCAGCGACCGGGCGGGCAGCCCCGCCATGCGCAAGGCGGCCAGGTCGGTGGCCCGCGCCCGCCAGGTGGATGCGGTGGCCACGATCATCACCAGGGCGGCGATCAACACGGCGACCAGACCGACCAGGACCGAGAGCGCCAGGCTCCACGCGGCCGGCGACGCGTCCAGGTCGGCGCGTACGTCGTCGACCGTGACCACGTCACCGGGCGTCGCCCCCCGCTTGGTCAGCTCGGTCACCGCCCGGTCCAGCGCGTCGGCGTCGTCCGACCACACCTCGAAGGTCAGGTTGACCGTGGAGCTCTCCGCACGGCGCAGCAGCCCCTCGAGGTCCACCACCCGCGAGCCGGGTGGGGAGCCCGGCACCCGCGGCAGGGTCCCGGCCACCTGCATCGCGATCTGGGCCTCCAGCCCCGACGCGGCGAACACGTCGTCCTCATCGGTCGTCACCAGGGCCGGGACCGGCTCGGGCACCCAGGTGCTGACCATCACCGGCGCGGTCGAGCCGTCCGTCGACACGCGGACGCCCAGGTTTCCCGCCGGGTCCGTGACCGGGTTCACCGACCCACCCCGGTTGGTCACCCGCCGCCATGCGGTCTGCGGTCCGAGCGAGAACGGCCGGCCGTCGAGCGTCAGGTCACGGAGCACCACGGTCCCCTCCAGCTTGCCCCCGACGGGCGCGGTCAGCGCGATCCCGGTGACCGTGCACCCGTCGACGCACGGCACGGGCGCGCTGAACGTCACGGAGCCGTCCCTCGTCGGGATGACCGACAGCTCCGGCGTCAGCGACTCCCCGCCGGCGAGGACCACCTGGAGGCTGACCCGGAGCTCGTCCACGCGCTCCTTCGACGGGCCGTCGAGGCGGAAGTGGTCCGACGCGACCGTCCCGGCCAGGGTCTCTCCGGTGAGCAGGAGTGGGTCGGCGCTCGGGGCACGGATCGCGTCCCAGTCGCTGCGCCGGGCTCGTGACAGCGGGAAGTAGGCCACCCGCGGGAACGCCCTCGGGTCCACGGCCACGGTGGGTTCCGTACCCGACGCGTTGCCGGAGGTGGTCACCACGGGGGTGAGGTGCTCGTGGTCCGGGTCGGCCGCCTCCAGCGCGGCCACGAGGTCGGTGAGCCGGCCCGGTTGCAGCCTGAGTGAGTACGGCGCCCCGTTGAGCTGCTCGGCCGCGTTCTGGCGGTTGTGCTGACCGGTGACCATCGCGTCGACGCAGAACACCAGGAGGGAGCTGGCCACGACCACCATGACCAGGACCCGCCGGGCGGACGCCCGGCGTACCGCGGTCACGATTCCAGCTGCCGAGACCGCCCGGCCGCGGCGCAGCAGCCACCGGGAGACGTACCGGGTGGCGGGGGCCAGCCCGCGGCTGAGCAACAGCCCCGCGGCGACGGCCAGCAGGGTCGGGGCGAGGGTGGCCAGCGGCCCTTCGAGGTTGCCGGTGAGGAGGGCGACGACAGCGGTGAGGGAGAAGACGGTGACCGCGACCTCGGCCACGCCCACGGAGCCCCCGACGTGCCGGGCCGGGATCGCGCGGAGCAGCGAGTCGACCGGCTCCCGCACCGCTCGCCGGGCTGCCGTGAGCACCACGGCCAGCACCGCCACTACTGCGCCCAGGCCGGCCAGCAGATAGCCGCCGGGCACCTCGAGCGGTACCGCCACCGGGAACACCGCCTTGGCCACCAGGGCCATCACGAACGGCGCGCCCAGCACCCCGGCCGCCACGCCGAGAAGGGTGAGCGGCAGCAGCTCCGAGAGGAGGTAGGCCGCCGCCCCGAGCCGGCCGCGGCCGCGGAGCCGAGCCAGCGCCAGCTCCGGCCGGCGGTCGTCGGTGGCCGCGACGAGCACCATCCAGAGGACGACGGACACCAGGACAAGGAGCTGTGAGACCAGGACCACGACGGTCGTCCGGCCCTGCTCGCTCCCGGCCGCGACGCGCTGGGCCATCTCGGGCAAGGCGGTGGTGGTCAGCACCGGCTGGCCGCCGGGACCCTCCAGCACGTCCAGACCGACCTGATCGACGATCGGCCCGAGCCGCAGCAGGGCGTCGTGATCGACCGCGTCGGCGTCCAGCGACCAGACCACCGTGCTGGAGACCTGCTGCCAGTCGGTCGGCCGCGACGCCGCCGTGATCGTGTCCGTGTCGGTCACCCAGTCGTCGGTGGCGATGCCGACATCGGGGATCTCGATCCCCGCCCGGCCGGTGATCGGAGCGCCCAGCCACTCGTCGTCGCCCGGCGGCTCGTAGACACCAACCACGCTCACGCTGCCTGTCCCCAACTCGGGGAACTGCGCCGGGTCGAGCCGCTCGGTGTAGTCGGCGCGGCTGCCCACCGTCCATCCGAACGCCTCCATGTCGGCCGTGCTGACCATCACCTCTCCGGAGGCGGCCGGACAGCGGCCGCCCACGACCTCCAGGTGCTGGCAGGCACCGTCGACGGCGTACAGGCGGGTGGCGACCTGGCGAGTCGAGCTCGGGAGCAGGACGCTGACCGGGACGATCCGCGACACGATGGGGCCGAGGAAATAGGGCTCGATCCGGTCAGGCAGCAGGGTCACGAGCGAGTCCGCGGAGCGGCTCTTGGCGTCGAGCCGCAGCGACTTCTCCTGCGGCGTGGCGTTGGCGACCACGGCGCCGGCCAGCGCCTGCTCCATGGCCCGCTGGTAGAGCGGCCCCAGGCACAGGCTCGTGGTCAGCAGCGCAGCCAGGGACAGGAGCGAGAGCGCCTGGAGACGCCGGTGGCGGATCCTGCTCCACACAGAAGCCGCCCCCTGTTCACGCTGCCGAGTGCTGGGAGGTTAGTTCGGGGTGGTCACGGGATGGACACGGAACGGTCTCCGGCCGACAACAACGCTTGACCTCGACAACGGATTGACCGGATCAACCGCCCGCGGCCCGCGCGGTCAGCCCGGTGGGCCCGCCCGGCCGGCCGTGGCACATCTTGTACTTCTTGCCGGAGCCGCACGGGCACTGCGCGTTGCGCCCGACCTTGGCGAAGGGGTCGTCCTGGGTCGTGACCGTGCTGCCCTTGACCTCGGCCTCGCCCGCCTCGGACGGCGCGGAGTAGGACAGGTTCTGGGGCTGGCGGGACTGCTGGAGGCCCTTCGCGCGGATCTGCGGTGTGCGGACGAACGCCGCGGCCGGGGACTCGAGCTCCTCATTGGGCTGCTCGGAGGGGCCCGAGGCGACCAGCGGGTCGTCGCGCTTGACCTCGGCGTCGGCGTCGGGCACGAAGTCGCCGATCACCCGCCTCATCGGCTCCTGGATCTCGATGTCTTCCTCGTCGATCTCGCCGTCGGCGTCCTCGTCCTCGACGGAGACCTCGAGGTTGAACAGGAAGCCGACCGCCTCCTCCTTGATGCCGTCCATCATCGTGGCGAACATCTCGAAGCCCTCGCGCTGGTACTCCACGAGCGGGTCACGCTGGGAGTACGCGCGCAGGTAGATGCCCTCGCGCAGGTAGTCCATCTCGTAGAGGTGCTCACGCCACTTGCGGTCGAGAACCGAGAGCAGCACCCGCCGCTCGAGCTCGCGCAGGACCTCCTCGCCGACCTCCTGCTCACGCCGGTCGTACGCCGCCTGGGCGTCCTTCTGGAGGTCCGCGATGAGGTGCTCGCGCTCGAGGTTGGCGCGGCCGCCGGCCTCCTCCTCGAGCTGCTTGTGGTCGAGCGAGACCGGCCAGATCTGCTTGAGGTCGGCCCAGAGCTGCTCGAGGTCCCACTCCTCGGAGAACTCCATGGTGGCGCCGGTGACGACGCCGGTGACGACGTCGTCGATGAAGGTGCGGACCTGCTCCTCGATGTCGGCGCCCTCGAGCACCTCGCGGCGCTCGCTGTAGATCACCTTGCGCTGGCGGTCCATCACGTCGTCGTACTTGAGCACGTTCTTGCGCGACTCGAAGTTCTGCGCCTCGACCTGGCCCTGCGCGCTGGCGATCGCGTTGGTGACGCGCTTGTTCTCGATCGGGACGTCGTCGGGGATCTTGAGGACCTGGAGGACGCGGTCCACCCAGTCGGACTTGAACAGCCGCATCAGCTCGTCCTGCAGCGAGAGGTAGAACCGTGACTCGCCGGGGTCGCCCTGGCGGCCGGAGCGACCGCGCAGCTGGTTGTCGATCCGCCGCGACTCGTGCCGCTCGGTGCCGACGACGTAGAGGCCGCCGAGCTCCTTGACCTCGTCGTGCTCGCGGGCGACGTGCTCCTTGACCTTCTCGAGCGCGGCCGGCCACGCGGCTTCGTACTCGTCGGGGGTGTCGACGGGGTCGAGCCCGCGCTCGCGCAGCTCCTGGTCGGCGAGGAACTCCACCGAGCCACCGAGCATGATGTCGGTGCCGCGGCCGGCCATGTTGGTGGCGACCGTGACCGCACCCTTGTGGCCGGCGACCGCCACGACCTTCGCCTCGTCGGCGTGCTGCTTGGCGTTCAGCACCGAGTGCGGCACGCCGAGCTTCTTCAGCTTCTGGGACAGGTGCTCGGACTTCTCGACCGAGACGGTGCCGACCAGGACCGGCTGGCCCTTCTCGTTGCGGGCGCGGATGTCGTCGACCACGGCGTCGTACTTGGCCTCCTCGGTGCGGTAGACGAGGTCGGCATGGTCGGCGCGGGCCATCGGCATGTTGGTCGGGATCGGGACCACGCCGAGCTTGTAGATCTTGTCGAACTCGGAGGCCTCGGTCATGGCCGTGCCCGTCATGCCCGAGAGCTTGTCGTACATGCGGAAGTAGTTCTGGAGCGTGATCGTGGCCAGGGTCTGGAACTCCTCGCGGACCTGGACGCCCTCCTTGGCCTCGATCGCCTGGTGCAGGCCGTCGTTGTAGCGGCGCCCGGCCAGCATCCGGCCGGTGTGCTCGTCGACGATGAGCACCTCGCCCTGCATGACGACGTACTCCTTGTCGTTGTGGAAGAGCTCCTTGGCCTTGATCGAGTTGTTGAGGAAGGAGATGAGCGGGGTGTTGACCGACTCGTAGAGGTTCTCGATGCCGAGGTGGTCCTCGACCTTGGTGATGCCCGGCTCCAGGACCGAGATGGTGCGCTTCTTCTCGTCGACCTCGTAGTCGACGTCGCGCTCGAGGCCCTTGGTGATCTTGGCGAACTCGTCGTACCACTTGACCTCGTCCTGGGTCGGTCCGCTGATGATCAGCGGGGTCCGGGCCTCGTCGATGAGGATCGAGTCGACCTCGTCGACGATGGCGAAGTTGTGGCCGCGCTGGACGCACTCCTCGATGGAGCCGGCCATGTTGTCGCGCAGGTAGTCGAAGCCGAGCTCGTTGTTGGTGCCGTAGGTGATGTCACAGCCGTACGCCACCCGCCGCTCGTCGGGGCGCATCTCGGGCAGGATCACGCCGACCGTGAGCCCGAGGAAGTGGTGCACGCGGCCCATCCACTCGGACTGGAACTTCGCCAGGTAGTCGTTGACGGTGACCACGTGGACGCCGTTGCCCTCGAGCGCGTTCAGGTACGCCGGCAGCGTCGAGACCAGGGTCTTGCCCTCCCCGGTCTTCATCTCGGCGATGTTGCCCAGGTGAAGCGCCGCTCCGCCCATGACCTGGACGTCGAAGTGCCGCTGGCCGAGCACCCGCTTGGCCGCCTCGCGCACCGTCGCGAACGCCTCGGGCATCAGGTCGTCGAGGCTCTCGCCCTTGGCCAGCCGCTCCTTGAACTCCGCGGTCATCCCCTGGAGCTCCTGGTCGCTCATCGCGACGAAATCGTCCTCGATGGCGTTGACGGCCTGCGAGATGCCTTCGAGCTGGCGCAGGATCTTGCCCTCGCCGATGCGGAGGAGCTTGTCGAGGATGGCAGGCACGGTGCTGTGACTCCTGGGTTGGTGGCAGGCGGTGACTCGGTGGCGCGGACGGCGCACACGGGCGCTGCAGCGCCGTTGTTCATCGTAACGGGCGGGAGGTCGAGACCGTTCCTCGCCGCTGGCCCGGTCTTCCGCGCCGGTGCGCTCAGTCGGACAAGCCGACCTCCTGCGCCATCCAGGTCCTCGGCAGTGTCCTTCAGGTCGCCGATGTCCATCGAGCACAGGTCGCAGGTGTAGCCGACCATGACGCCGTCGTCGCCCGCCGAGTACATGCTGGTCGGTCCCCGTGCGGTCGAACGCCGCCTCGTTCGCGGCGTCGGAGTGGGCCGGTCACCACCGCCAGCAGCCGGCCCGACGCCCGCTCCCAGACGTAGACCATGCCCGAGGCGGTGGTCACCGCCACCCGGGACGCCTCGGCGTCGGGGCTGAGCGCCACCGTGCTCAGGGTCCCGGCGCCGCGGGCGTTCTTCAGCACCTGAGCCGGCTCGGAGGTGTCCTCGGTGTCCCAGACCTGCACCAGGTGGTTCTCGTTGCCGGCGGTCACCACATAGCTGCCGTCGTCACTGACGTCGACGCTGCCGAGGTCCGAGGCCGTCCACGTGCCGACCACGGACAGGTCGCTCGCGTCGAGCACGCTGACCGTGCCCGTGTCCTTGTCCGCACCGCTGTTGGTCAGCACGACCAGGAGGCGACCCGTCACCCGAGTAGGCCAGGTCCTGGACCTTCGCAGTGGTCGGGCCCGACCTGCACGCTCTGCGTCACCTGCTGGGTGTCGGCGTCCCAGGCGTGCATCATCCCGTCGTAGTCGCCGGCCACGATCTGGTGCGCGTCGGGGTCCGGGTTCCACGCGACGCCGGCCGGGCAGATGAACCCGGCGTCGGGCATGGCCAGCGTCTTGACGTCGTCCTTGCCCATCCGGATCTCGTCCGGCGGGTAGCAGTACTCGTCGATGACCACCGCGCGCTGACTGTCCGGTGCCGGGTCCATGTCGATCAGCTGGCCGTACCTCGACGCGAACTGCTGCTTGAACCCTCCGTCCAGCGCACTCCGGATGACATAGCCACCGGGCGTGAAGCCGAACTGGTAGGAGCCGTCCGGCGTCTCCTTCGCAGCGAGGATCCAGTCGGGGCTGTGCCACGCGGAGCTCACGTCGGGCATCCGCCAGATCCGCACGGTGCCGTCCTCGCTCGCCGTGGCCAGCCTGGTGCCGTCATCGGACCAGACGCGCTGCTGATCTGGCCCGAGTGTCCCCGGAAGGTCCACCGCGGCCGGGGCGGGGTCAGCAGGTACTGCGCGAAGACCTCGACGTACCCCTCGTTCGACACGACCGCGAACACGGCCGTGTCCTGGGGGTTCACCTCCACCTCGGTGGCCCAGTCCCGGAAGTCGCTGGTGCTGGTGCGCAGCTGGCCGCGCTTCTCCCCTTGGGCGTCGAAGAGCTGGACGTGCTTGTCACCGGCGACGGCGAAGCAGCCCGTTGAACCCGTTCTCGTCGGCACTACGTCGAAGACGCCGGCGATGTCGTAGACCTGGCGCCACGGGTCGTCCTGCGCCCATCGGCGTGGGGTCGCTCCCGACATCCCACAGGGACACCTCCGACTGCCACCCGCTGCCCACGACCGCGAGCTGCGACCCGTCGAAAGGTCGGTGAACCGCACCCAGCCGTACGAGATCGTCTGGTCGGTGTGGGTCACGAGGTCGGTCTCGTCGACCAGCCGGTCCTGGCGCGATCGCGTACACCTTCGCGGTGTAGTCGAAGCCGCTGCCCGCCACGACCGCGACACGGGATCCCGTCGTAGTCGATGTCCGCGGAGACGATCGACTGGTCGAACGCCGGCGACGGGGTGACGGTGCCACCGGCCACGTCCCAGACCGCACCGTGGCCGGAGTAGTCCCAGACCAGACCTTGTCCCGCGCCCCCGATGGCCGCCACCGTCAGGTTGTCGCTGGGCGAGAGCTCGAAGCCGATGTCGGGGGTGACTGTCTCGCCCGAGTCGCCAGGTCGATGGCAGAACACGGCGCCGGCGTCGGTGCGCACCACGACGAACTGGTCGTCCGCCGCGGTGAATGCCTGGAGTGACGCGGCCCGAGTCCGCGAGGCAGGTCCACCTCGAGCTCGACGTCCTCGTCGAGTCGCACCGGGTCGTCGTCGCCCCCGTCGGCGTTCCACAGCCTGACGTGGCCGTCCTCGGTCACGGCCACGAAGCCGTCGTCCGACGAAGTCGGCGATGCACGCACCGGCGAGCCCAGCTCGATGATCACGTCGGTGTCCGCGGCCTCGAGGGCCCGGCGGTAGGCGTCCTGGAAGCGCCCGTTGGGGTCGCGCGCGTCGCTGAGTGGCAGCTTCTCCGCCTCGAGCAGGGCCTGGGCCGGGTCGGTGCCGAGCAGCGCGTTCACCTCACCGAGCTGCTGGTTGTCGTCGGCCTGCTGCTTCTGCGACAACGCGTCCGCCTTGGCGTCCAGTGCGGCCGTCTTCGCCTCCTCGGCCGCGTTCCGCGAGCGCCAGGCCCCGATTCCGACGGCGATGGTGGCCACGAGCAGCAACGCCATCACCGCGGCCAGACCGGTCACCCGGCGCAGCCGACGCCGGGTCTCGTGCACCTCCGCGTCGGCCACCTGCCGGCGTCGCCAGTCCAGGACGGCGAGGGCGAGGACGTCGTGGAAGATCTCGTAGCGAGGCTCGGCCTGTGGCTCGTCCAAGGGCGGCGGCACCTCGCGCAGGATGCGCTGGTCGCCCTCGGCCAGCCGGCGCAGGAGTGCGGTCACCACGGCCGGGTCCTGCTTGCTGAAGACCGCGAGGTCGCTCGGTCGATGCGCGATCTTCGAGCCCGACGGCGTGACGAGGTGGCCGAACGCGTTCGTGAGCACGGCCTGCTCGGCCGGGGTGAAGGCCGCCATCACCCGGTCGAGGTGCTGGCTGACGATCGCCTGGGCACCGCCGAGCTCCTCGAGGGTGGAGAGCCGCAGCGTCCGCGACCCTCGGGCGCCCTCCTCCTCCCAGAGCCGGGTCAGCACGAGCTGGAGGAACGGAGCCTCGATGCGCACCGGACCGCGCACCGTGCGCGCGGCCGCAACGGCAGCGCCCGTCGCCGCCTCCTGGGTGGAGTCGACCTGCACCTGGCCGGCCCGCACCTCCCGCAGCAGGCGGTCGACGAGCGCGGGCTCGATCTCGCGCCGCTCGCCCTCGGGCGCCTCGTCGTTGAAGATGCGCAGCGGCTCGACCACCGCCGCCCGGGCCGAGGTCTCGTCGAGGTGCTCGAGCCGGAGCACGTGGTCGAAGTGGCCGGGGACGATCCCCTCGAACTCGTCCAGGCGGGACATGGCGTCCTCGCGCATCGAGATCAGCACGTTGCCCCGGGTGCTCGGGCCGGTGAGCTCGGCCACCAGCCGTGCGAAGTCCGGGACGTGGGCGGAGTGGTAGAGGAAGAACTCCTCGAACTGGTCGAGGATCATGACCAGGTCGACGTCATGGCTGTCGCACACGGCCGCGATGGCGGCGCTGATGTCGCGCGGCACGGGCGCGTCCGCCGGCACCGAGAGGCTCTCGTGGCGGAAGCCCGCCAGCACCGCGGCCCACAGCCGCCGGGACCGGGTCGTCCCGCCAGTCCTTGAGGTAGGCGACGACCGTCTCGACCGGCTCGTCGTCGAAGTGGGCACGGCCGCACTGCGGTCTCGTCGCGGATGCTGCGCACCACACCGGCCTGGAGGACCGAGCTCTTGCCGACACCGCTCAGCCCGAGCAGCACGCAGAACCGGTAGGCGCGGGCGTTGCTGGCGATGAGCGCGATGTCACGGTCGCGCCCGAAGAAGTACCGGTGCCGGTCCTCGGTGTAGGGCATCAGCCCCTGGTAGGGGCACCCGCCTGCGTGCAACCCCGGACTCGGGGCGACAGCGGTGGCGGTCACGTGGTCACCGCAGCGGCCTGGGTGCGGTCCTCGTCCATCTCCCGGGCCAGACCGGCCGAGAACACCCCCAGGTCGAGGTCGTACATGTCGACGTGCCGCAGCAGCCAGGCCTTCTGCTCCAGCTCCTCCGGCTGGGAGACGACGGCCCAGGAGTTCTTCGCCTTCGCCCGGTCCTGGCTGAACCGGTGCAGCATGACGCGCATGTTCCAGTCGCGCAGGCTGTAGCCGAGGAACAGGTAGTGGCACTGCGCCATCCGGCGGGCGACCTCGGCGGGCAGGTGCCGGACGATGTCGGGGTTGCTGAGGCACTCGATGTAGTCGTCCTCGGTCAGCACGTAGCTGTCGTCCTCCACGTGGTCGTCGTCCGCGGACCGCCTCACCGCTCCGTGCAGCTTGACCACCGCAGGGCGCTCCCGGAGGGTCACCTCGTCGTACTTGTCGCCGACGGTCACCACCGTGGTCTCGCCGTCCGGACTGGTGTGCCGGAACAGGCCGCGGTCGGGACCGTGGGCGACGTAGGTGAGCACGTCCACCGGCTCGTCCCGCGCCTCGAACGCCCGCTCCAGGGCGTCGTCGTAGTTGGTGGTGATGATCAGTGGGAACTCCTGCACCGGCTGGTGCCGGACGTAGTCGGGCGTCCGGGCCAGGAGCTCGTGGACCACCGAGGGCGGGAAGTCGCGGTTGAAGACCTCGCGCAGGGACTCCTCCAGGTCGGCACGGCCGATGGTGAGCTCCACCCACTGCGCCACCCGCACCAGGTCGTGCCGGTCGTCGCCGTCGTACTCGTACTCCTCGGTCAGCAGGTCGGCGAGCTCGGCACCGCTCGGCAGCCGGACCCCCTTCTGGTAGCCCGCGGCCAGGTCCACACCGACCAGGTTGACGCCGGCGCCCAGGAACGGCGTGAGCCGGCCCCGGCGCAGCTGCCGGGTCACGGCGCGGTACAGCTGGCTCTCGCTCTCACCCATGGCGATCCCTCGTCACTGCCTCGTCACATCTTCCCGCGGAACTTCGCGGGGACGCGCTCGCACTTCGGGTCGAGCGCGTCCATCAGGTCGATCAGGGCGTGCTGCAGCTCGGTGATCCGCGGCGGGAAGTCCGGCGCTTCCTTGGCCAGCGCCTCGATCCCTTCCTCCAGTGAGGCGAACCAGGAGGCGAACTTCGGGTCACTGGTGAGCCGGTCCACGAACGTCGCGTAGCCGAGGCACTCCCAGCGCGGCACGTCCCCCACTGGTGTCGCCACCGGGACCAGCATCAGCTCACCCACTGCCCGCTGCTCGCCGCGGAACAGCCGCAGCGGGCGGTCCTCCACACGCTCGCTGTCGGCCATCCGGTCACGGACGTGCTCGAGGGTCTGGACGATGAGCCGGTTGTTCTCGCGGCTGCGCGGGTCCATGTACTGCGACTCGCGCCGGATGATCTCCACCCAGGAGAGGTACTGGCCGAAGAGGTAGCAGGTGTTGCGGATCGCGTAGTCACGCTCCTGCTGGCTGGCCTCCCCGTCGGTGACGAACCGGCCGAGGAAGTCCTGGCGCGCGATGTTGTAGAGGCGGCTGGCCAGGTTGGACGCCGCCTGCAGCAGTGGCTCGCGGAACCGCGTGGCGAGATCCTCGGCCCGCTCGAGCCGGCTCTGCTTGCCCTGGCGATAGGTGATCAAGGCGGACATGAAGACCGCCACGACGGAGAGGAACGCCGCGAAGGCGCTCAGCGTGTTGCTGCTCATGCCCCTCCCCGGGCTGGCGTGCGAGTACGCGCCGACCCGGTCCGACGCTCGTGGCCCCCATTGTCCGGGGCAGGTGCACAGCCCGGAACCACCTGATCGGGCCATCTGAAATTGATGTGAACAGGGGTTGACGCGAATTATGAATTGGTGTCAACTACAGCTGATATGAAAACGACGCGCACCTACACGATGACCGCCCGCGCCCAGGCCGTCGAGGACACCCGCACCCGGATCCGCGAGGCCCTGTTCGAGCTCGGCACCAGGCGGGTGTTCTCGGACATCTCCCTCGAGGACGTGGCGCAGGAGGCGGGCGTCAGCGTCCAGACCGTGCTGCGTCACTTCGGCAGCAGGGCGGCCCTCATCGAGTCCAACATCGAGTACGCAATCGACCGGGTCGCGCAGGAGCGGGTCGCCCCCGATGGCGACCTCGACACGGCTCTGGCCGTCCTGGTGGACCACTACGAGCTCCGCGGCGACACCGTCCTGCTGATGCTGGGGCAGGAGGAGACCGACGAGCAGGTCCGTCGGCTGACCGAGAACGGCCGACGGATGCACCGCGACTGGGCGCGGTCCACGTTCGCCGCCGTCGTTGCCGATCGCGAGGACCTGCTGGACCTGCTGGTGGTCGCCACCGACGTCTACACGTGGAAGCTGCTGCGTCGCGACCGGGGCTACTCGCGCGCCACGACCGAGCAGCGGATGAAGGCGCTGGTCCGTGCGGTGATCAGCAACGGAGAGAAGAGAGACTGACAATGGCCGAGATCCTGTTCGTCACCTGGGACGGCGGCGGCAACGTCCCGCCCGCGGTCGGCATCGCCGAGGAGCTCAAGGCCCGCGGCCACCGGGTCCGGTTCCTCGGCCACCCGCGCCAGGCGCCGGCCTTCGCCGAACGAGGACTCGCCTTCTCGGGCTTCCCGACCGCCCGCCCGTTCGACTCGACCGTGCCGGCGACACCGCTCAAGGTCCTGGCGACCTTCGGCGACCGGGCCATGGGCGCCGACGTCGTCGCGGAGCTCGCTGCGCGACCGGCCGAGGTCGTCGTGGTCGACTGCCTGCTCTTCAGCGTGATGGACGCACTCCGCACGTCCGGGCGCAGCTACGTCGCCCTGGAGCACTCCTTCGACACCTGCTGGCGCCGGATGGCGAGAGGTCCGTTCGGGCTGCTGCTCCGACTGCGTGGGATGAAGGCCCTCGCGCTCCTCGACGGGGGCGAGCCCACGATGGCGGCCACCCTCCCCGACCTGGACTCCGACCACGGCGACGTGGTGCACACCGGAGCGGTCGTGCACGGCGTCCCAGCCACCCCGTCGCGCCCCACGGTGCTGGTCAGCCTGAGCACCTTCGCGTTCAAGGGGCTCGAACCGACGTGGCAGCGGGTGCTTGACGCGCTGGCTCCGCTCGACGCCCGGATCATCGCCACCACCGGCCCGGCGGTCGACGTGAGCCGGCTGCGGGTGCCGGCCAACGTCGAGCTGCACTCGTGGCTGCCCCACGCCGACGTGATGCCCGAGGTCTCCGTCGTGGTCGGCCACGGCGGTCACGCCACTACGATGGCGGCGCTCGCCCACGACCTGCCGCTGCTGATCGTCCCGATGGACGCGCTGACCGACCAGCCCTACATCGGCAAGTCGGTCCAGCGTGCCGGCGCCGGACGGACCATGGGACGCAGGTCGTCTCCGGAGAAGATCCGGACCGCCGTCGAGGAGCTGCTCGCTGACGGTCCCCACCGGACGGCGGCCGCCCGGCTCGGCGCCGCGGTCCGGGCCCTGCCGGGGGCGACCAACGGGGCCGACCTCATCGAGCAGCTGGTCAGGGCCGCAGCGACGGCGCCAGGTCGCCCCGCGGCTCGACCTGATGCCGGTCAGGCCGAGCCAGGCGGCCAGGACACGCAGCTCAGCGCCCAGCTCGTCGGCGGTGTCCTCGGGTGCGCCGTCCTCGGCCCACGCCGACTTCACGACCAGCTCCCCCGCCTTGCGGTCGGCCTTGAGGTCCACCCGGGCGACGATCTCGTCGCGCAGCAGGAAGGGCAGCACGTAGTAGCCGTACACCCGCTTGTGGGCCGGGGTGTAGATCTCGATCCGGTAGTGGAAGTCGAACAGCTTCTCGCTCCGCTCGCGCAGCCACACCACCGGGTCGAACGGGCTCAAGAACGCCCGCGCCTCGACCTTGCGCGGCCGCCGCGCGTCGCGGTGGAGGTACGCCGGGCGGTTCCACCCCTCGACCCGCACCGGCAGCAGCACGCCCTCCTCGACCAGCCGCTCGACGGCGGGCAGCACCTCGTCGGTGCGCATCCGGTAGTAGTCGGCCAGGCAGCGCACCGTGGCGACGCCGTGCGAGGCCGCGGCCCGGCGCACGAGCTCGAGGGCGGCCTCCTCCGCGGTCGGCGTGGGCAGGGCCAGGATGTCGGCCGGCAGCACCCGCTCGGGGACGTCGTAGACGACCTCGAACTGGCCGTTGCGCCCGGCGATCGCCAGGTCGCCGACCATGTAGAGGAAGTCGAGGGCCTTCTTGGCCTCCGACCAGTTCCAGCCCCAGTGCTTCTTGTCGCGCGGCGCGCCGTCGTCGAGCTGGCGGGCGGTGCTGGGTCCTCGGGCGGCAACCTCCGCGAGCAGCTGCTCGGCGAGCCCGTCGTCGACGTCCTGCCACCACTTGCCCCGTTGGGCGCGGTAGGACGCCATCCGGTGCTGCATCACCGGCCACAGCTCCACGGGCATCAGCGCCTGCACGTGTGCCCAGTACTCCACGAGGCGGCGCGGCTCCTTCTCGGCGGCCCGGGTCAGCAGGTCGGGGTCGTAGGGCCCGATCCGGGAGAACACCGGCATGTAGTGCGCGCGCTGCAGCACGTTGACCGAGTCAACCTGCAGCACGCCGGTGCGTCCGACGGTGCGGGCGAAGGTCCGCATCGTGGGCGAGGTGTGCCGAGGGTCGAGGAACCCCTGCGCGGCGAGCGCGATCCGGCGCGCCTGGGCGCGCGAGAGCGTGTCCGTCACGCGCCGAACTCAACCACGGCCCACCGACAGCCTCACCTGCTGTCAGGGCAGGTCGAGGAGCTTCTCCTTGACGGCGTACATGACCGCCTCCATCCGCGAGTGCAGCTGGAGCTTCTCGAGGATGTTGCGCACGTGGTTCTTGACGGTGTTCTCGGAGATGAACAGATCGCGGGCGATCTCGCGGTTGTTCATGCCCTTGGCCACCAGCCGCAGCACCTCGAGCTCGCGGTCGGTCAGCCGCAGGCCGGGCACGTGCTCGCGCTCGGGCCGCGACATCTGCTTGAACTCGTCGATCAGCTTGACCGCCATCGAGGGGCTGATCAGGGACTGCCCGTCGGCCACCACGCGGATCGCCTGGGCGACCTCCTCTATCGAGGAGTCCTTCAGCAGGTAGCCGGAGGCGCCGCTCTTCACCGCCTCGTAGAGATCGGCCTCCTCGTCGGAGACCGTGAGAATGATGATCTTGGCCGAGGGCACGGCCTCCTTGATGGCCAGGCAGGCCTCGATGCCGGAGCGCTTGGGCATCCGGATGTCCAGCAGGATCACGTCGGGCGCGGCGGTCGCGGCCAGACTGGTGCCTTCCAAGCCGTCGCCCGCCTCCCCCACGACCTCGACGCCCGGCTCCGCCGCGAGCAGCATCGTCAGACCGCGTCGGAACAGTTCCTGGTCGTCGACGACCAAGACCCGGATTGGCTCCGGCTCCCCGTGTTTGGTGTCCGCCACCCGCGCATCATGACACGAGTGGGCGGTACGACGGACACGGACGGGGCATGCGATCACCAACCGGGGTGACCCACATGGGCCAACCCACCTCGCGCGCCTCGCGCATCTGGACGCCGGGGAGCCGCCCCGCCGGACGCTAGTCGACGTCCAGCGAGATCACGCCGTAGTCGTAGCCCCGGCGTCGGTAGACCACCGAGGGCCGCTCGCTCTCCTTGTCCACGAACAGGTAGAAGTCGTGGCCCACGAGCTCCATCTCGTAGAGCGCCTGGTCCAGCGTCATCGGGCTGGCCGGGTGGCTCTTCTCCCGGACCACCAGTGGGCCGTCACCGGTCACGGCGATCGGCCCGACCTCGCGGTCGGAGACCTGCCCCTCGGCCGACGGACCGGTGCCGTCCTCGACATCGGCCAGCGCCTGGCCGACCGAGACCGGCGCGTGCCGGCCGTGGTGGACCCGCCTGCGGTCCGCCGCGCGGCGCATCTGCGAGGCCATCTTGTCGACGGCGAGGTCGAGCGCGGCCATCTTGTCGGTGGCTGCTGCCTCGGCGCGGATCACCGGTCCCTTGGAGAACGCCGTGAGCTCGAGTCGGACGGCGCGGTCACGCTGGCGCGGGTTCGGCTCGCAGTCCACCTCGACCTGGACCCGCATGATGCGGTGGTCGTGCTTCTCGAGCCGGGCCAGCTTCTCCTCGACATGACTGCGATACCTGTCGGTGATCTCGCAGTGTCGGCCGGTGACCACAACATCCATGTGAACCTCCCGTGTAGGCGTTTTCTCGGTTGGTCAGGAGGGGCACGTCGCCCGGTCCTCGGCCGTGGTGCACGTCGTCAGGCGCGTGCGATGGCACGGCGCCGGCGCGAAGGCAGACTGGGCGTCTTCCGAGCGTCGGCAACAGAGCCAGCGTGCGTGCATGGCGGCGTGCGGTCGGCCATGGGACCGGGTGTCGTGCCCAACCCAGCGGAGAACAGCAGAGCCCGGGGAGTCCCCCCGGGCTCGACGTCCTCGGGTGGGCTCCATATATCGACGTTACTCGCTGCCCCGACCACTCGAAAGGCGAACGCCGGGGAATTCGAGACAACTCGGCGGATCGGCCCGCACCCGGCGCTGAGTGGCCGCCACGACGGCCACCCGGACCACCTCGAGCCCGGCCCCCTCGAGCGCCCGTTGCGCCTCGCGCGCGGTCGAGCCGGTGGTCAGGACGTCGTCGCAGACGACGGCCCGGACCGGACCGCGCCGAAGGACGAGACGGCGCACCAGGCCCGCCCGGGCGCACATCGACCCGGCGAGGTTGGCAGCGCGCCCGGACGCGTCGAGCCCGGCCTGGTCGACCACGCCGCGGCCGAGCCGGAGCAGCCGGCACACGGTGACGTCGACCCCGCCACCCACGAGCTGTCGGGCCGCGCGGGCGGTGATCGTGTGGGTCGGGTCGTGGCCGCGGGCGCGCACGGTACGAGGCCGGGACGGGACCGGGACCAGCACCACGGGGCTCTCCCGCGGGAGCTCACAGGACACCGCCTCCGCCAGCAGCCGGGAAAGCGGCCCGGCCAGCCCCAGCAGCCGCCGCTCCTTGAGCCCGAGCACCATCTCCCGCACCGTGCCGTCGTAGGCCGCCGCCGCCCACGGCTCCACCAGCCCGTCCGGCACCGGCGTCGGCCACGCCGGCACCGCCCCACCCGGCAGCTCCCCCGCACACCCCGGACAGAGCAGCCGCCCCGCCCGCCCGCACCCCACACAGGCCCCACCCAGCAACAGGTCGAGCGCCCCATCCAGCACCGTCTCGCTCACACCCACCATCGAACCGGAACCAGCGGCGCTTCTGCAGGGCCCAAGAGCGACCCTGTGGACAACCCAGCACCAGAGCCGGCCGGTGAACAACTCCCGGCCCCCCACCCACCAGTGATGACGGAGCGAGGGCCGTCCGGCCCGGACCCTCGGGGACGGGGTCCCCGCGACGCGTAAAGCGGTGGCGTGGCGCGGAAACCCGACTCCACCACGACGCAGACCACCCGCGACACGGCATCCGCCCTGCGTCGCGGGGACCCCGGCCCCGCAGGGGCCGGCCAGGGGAGCCACGAGCAGAGGCGCCAGACCCACCCCTCAGCCCACGTACCCCAGACTCGTCACTCCCTCATCGATCGCCAGCGACGCCGTCTGCGAGTCCGTCAAATCCACCAACCCCCCGTCCGCGACGGCGAAGATCCTCTCCCCGGGCACCGGCGTACCGACCAGACCGGTCACGTCTCCGTGGACCGGCACCAGGGCCTGGTCGAGGCTGGAGCTGCCGTCCACCGAGGCGCTGCGCGCGACGAACAGCTGCCGGATCACAGGACGCAGCACCATGACGCTGGTCGGGGAGCGCCAGGCGATGCCGCGGATCACGGTGTCCTCGTCGTCGGGCGTGGTGATGTCGGTGGCGGCATCGACGCGGATCACCCGGCCCTCGCCGGCGGTGTGGATGCGGCTGACCATGATCAGGTCGCGCCCGGGCCCGGAGCGGACGACCGCGATCATGCGGGAGCCGTCGCGGGAGACGAGGAAGTCCTTGACGTCCTCGCCGCTGATGCCGGGTACGTCGACGACCT
This sequence comes from uncultured Actinomycetota bacterium, assembly GCA_963749865.1. Taxonomy (GTDB): domain Bacteria; phylum Actinomycetota; class Actinomycetes; order Propionibacteriales; family Nocardioidaceae; genus Nocardioides. Next base: position 500,382 of record CAVVOE010000012.1, on the reverse strand, counting down.
TCATGTCTCCGTCGCGGAGGTAGGAGACCACGGCGCCGTCCTCGCGCCGGTCGACCTCCCACAGCCGGCCGGTGTAGTCCCAGGCCGGGCGAAGCAGGTCCTCGCCATCGTTGATCAGCGTCGTCGGGGCCTCCTCCGGCTTGTTGACCGACCCGACCCAGAGCGTGGCTCCGCTCGAGGTGACGCCCGCCACCCGGTCACCCTTCAGGTCCGCTGCCACGGTGCGCAGCTGGTAGTCGGTCTGGCCGAAGGGACCGGTCACCGGGTCGAGGTTCTCCGGACTGCCCGCGACCAGCAGGCCGTCCCGAAGGCCGAAGACAAGTGGGCTGGCGTCCGCGACGTACGGCGCGTACTCGCCCCCGTGCGCCACACTGATCTCGCTCTCGCCATTGGCCAGCTGCAGCAGTCGACGGTTGATGGTCACCCGGAACCGCTCGATCGCCGGGTTCTGGGACAGCGTCCACGCCAGCTGTGAGACGAAGAGCTCGAGGTCCGGCGTCGCCGGGATCGCGTCCTCCACGTCGCTGGTCAGGTCGACCCGAGCGAGACCGCTCGAGGTCACCGGGACCGAGACCACCGAACGCAGGCCGGGCGGCAGGAAGCTCAGCTCCGTGTCGGACAGCTCCGGCGCCGGCCCCTGGAGCAGGTCGTTCACCAGGGTCGAGGCGAACTGCGGGCCCAGCGGCACGAACACCGGCTCGGGCACCAGCATGGTTCCGGAGGGGTCGAAGAAGTAGAGCGACACCTGCTGGAACCGCTGCTCGAACCAGGGCTTCGGCACGATCAGGGTGTCCGGTGGTACGGCGATCCGCCACTCGTCGTCCTCGAGCTCCATCGGGAACCCGAAGGTTGCGTCTTCCTCCGTCAGCGGCCCCACCCAGGCACCTCGGGCGTTGGTGCGGTCGGCGTCGTCGAGGGTGACCTCGACCTCACCGTTGCCGTGCAGGGCCGAGACGTTGGGCGTGCCGTACGCAACGATTCCGGTCGGCTGCCAGTCCGCGCTCGCCTCCTGGGTGAGGAACTCCCGCGCCACCGACGTCTGGATCGGCGGAGTCGCGGTCATCGCATCGAGGAACCCGCGCACGATCTGCTCCGCCGAGTCACCCGAGCCAGGTCCTCGGGGGTTGATGCTGACCGTCCCGCCGTCGTCGCGGTTCGACCCGGTGGTGGAGGTCTCCACGACCCGGCCGTGGTCGGGGATGCCCACGCCGCAGCCGGCCAGGGCCAGGCTGGCCAGCGCCAAGGCCGGCGCCAGACGCCTCATCGGACCGGCTCCGGGGCATCCGCGGGCACCAGCGGCAACGGGCTCTGCCGCAGCGACCCGCCGACGCGACGAGGCAGGGTGAGCCGGAACTGCGACCCCTCTCCCGGTCGGCCCCAGGCCTGCAGCCATCCGCCGTGCAGGTGGGTGTCCTCCATCGAGATGGACAGGCCGAGACCGGTCCCACCGCTGGTCCGGGCTCGGGCCGGGTCGGCCCGCCAGAACCGGTTGAACACCATCGCTGACTCACCCGGCGCCAGGCCGACGCCGTAGTCGCGCACGCCGACGGCGGCGGCCTGGTCGTCACCGGCGACCTGGATCACGACCCGGGCCGGGCTGGTGCGGCGACCGTCCTCGTGCGCGTGGTCTATCGCGTTGGTCACGAGGTTGCGCACGATCCGCTCCACCCGGCGTACGTCGGCCTCGGCCAGGCAGGGGTGGTCGGGCGCCCGCACCTCGAGCCTGACCTGATGCTGCTCGGCCAGCGCCCGGGTGGAGTCCACCACCCGGTGGACGACGTCGACCAGGTTCACGTCGTCGGTCTCCAGCACCGCCGCGCCGGCGTCGAAGCGGCTGATCTCGAGCAGGTCGGCCAGCAGGGTCTCGAACCGGTCGAGCTCCTTCTGGAGCAGCTCCGCCGCCCGGGCGGTGGCCGGGTCGAAGTCGCGCCGGGCGTCGTGCAGCACGTCGCCCGCCATTCGCACCGTGGTGAGCGGTGTGCGGAGCTCGTGGGAGACGTCCGAGACGAAGCGCCGCTGGACCCGGCTCAGCTCCTCGAGCTGGCGGATCTGTCGCTGGAGGTTCGATGCCATCTGGTTGAACGACGTCGCGAGCCGGGCGAGGTCGTCCTCTCCCGAGACGCGGAGCCGTTCCTGGAGCCGCCCGGCGGCCAGTCGCTCGGCGACCCGGCGAGCCATCCGGACCGGTGTCACGACCTGCCGGGTGACCAGCCAGGTGACCCCGGCGACCAGCACCAGCAACAGGCCGCCCGCGGTGAGCAGCGCCCGGGTGACCAGACCCATTGTGTCCTGCTGCTCGTCCAGCGGGAACAAAAAGTAGATCGTGTAGGTGCTGCCGTCGGCCGGGAACAGCACCTGGGCCCCGACCGCGATCCCCGGCTCGTGCCGGACGGTGCCGTCCAGGTCCGTGGTGCCGATCGTCGTGTACGTCCAGGCCGTCGGTGCGCCCGGCTCCGCGAAGTGCTCCTCGAGCGAGACCGGCACGCTGGCCAGCTCGATGTTGTCGGTGGACTCGGTGCCGCCGTCGGCGATACGCACCCCCTCGCCGGACGGCCCGGCCACCACCACGCCGTAGTCGCGCGTGGTCGCACGCGCGACGAGCAGGTCCACCACGTCGCGGCGCTGCACCGACACGTCGGTGTCCTGTCCGGGCGCGAACTCGAGCCGCTCGTTGGCCTCCTTGACCTCGTCGGCCACCTCACCGGTCACCGCGTCGACACGCTGCTCGAGCAGGCCGTCCCGGGTCTGCTGGAGCAGCAGCCACCCGACTCCGGCGATGACGAACGCCGACAGGATGACGGTGCTGGCCACCACCCGGGCCTGGATGGAACGCCGCCAGAAGGTCAGCCCGCGGCGGAGGGCCCCGGGCAGACGGCGCGGCGCGCGAGCGCGGAGCACGCTAGGCCGTGCCGGCCTTGTAACCGATGCCGCGCACCGTGATCACGATCTCCGGGTTCTCGGCATCGCGTTCGACCTTCGAGCGCAGCCGCTGGACGTGCACGTTCACCAGCCGGGTGTCGGCCGCATGCCGGTAGCCCCAGACCTGCTCCAGCAGCACCTCGCGGGTGAACACCTGCCACGGCTTGCGCGCCAGGCAGACCAGCAGGTCGAACTCGAGTGGCGTCAGGTTGATCGGCTCACCTGCGCGGGTGACGGCGTGCCCGGCCACGTCGATGGCCAGGTCTCCGATGGTGAGGCTCTCCTGGGTGGTGCGCTCGTTCCGGCGTACTCGCGCCCGGATCCGGGCCACCAGCTCCTTGGGCTTGAACGGCTTGATGACATAGTCGTCGGCACCTGACTCCAGGCCGACGACGACGTCGACCTCGTCGCCCTTGGCGGTGAGCATCACGATCGGGACGCCGGACTCGGCGCGGATCTCCCTGCACACGTCGATGCCGCCCTTTCCGGGGAGCATCAGGTCCAGCAGGACCACGTCGGGCCGGTAGTCGTGGAACGCCTCCATCGCGAGGTCGCCGCGGGTCACCACCCGTCCGTCGAAACCCTCCTGGCGCAGCACGATCGTGAGCATCTCGGCCAGCGAGGCGTCGTCGTCCACGACGAGCACGCGCCCCTTGGTCGCGAGATCCCCGATCGGACCAACCTGGGCAACCATGCAGCAAGTGTGCCCCACCACCGTGCGGAAAGGCCGCGACCCGGGCCAGGCGGCCCGGGTCGCGGTGGCGTGCAAGGTGGTGTCAGTAGCGGTAGTGGTCCGACTTGTAGGGACCCTCGACCGCGACACCGAGGTACGACGCCTGGTCGTCGGAGAGCTGGGTGAGCTTCACGCCGAGCGCCCCGAGGTGCAGCCGGGCCACCTCCTCGTCGAGGTGCTTGGGCAGCACGTAGACGCCGGTGGGGTACTCGTCGGGCTTGGTGAACAGCTCGATCTGGGCGAGCACCTGGTTGGTGAAGGAGTTCGACATGACGAACGACGGGTGGCCGGTCGCGTTGCCGAGGTTCATCAGCCGGCCTTCGGAGAGCACGATGATCGACTTCTCGTCGGGGAAGGTCCACACGTCGACCTGCGGCTTGACGTTCTTGCGGACCACGCCGTCGTACGACTCGAGGCCGGCCATGTCGATCTCGTTGTCGAAGTGGCCGATGTTGCCCACGATCGCCTGGTGCTTCATCCGCGACATCTGGTCGACGTTGACGACATCCTTGTTGCCAGTCGCTGTGATGATGATGTCGGCGTCGCCGAGGACGTCCTCGAGGGTGGAGACCTGGTAGCCGTCCATCGCCGCCTGGAGCGCGCAGATCGGGTCGATCTCGGTGATGATCACCCGGGCGCCCTGGCCACGGAGCGACTCGGCGCAGCCCTTGCCGACGTCGCCGTAGCCGCAGACGACCGCGACCTTGCCGCCGATGAGGACGTCGGTGGCCCGGTTGATGCCGTCGATGAGCGAGTGCCGGCAGCCGTACTTGTTGTCGAACTTCGACTTGGTGACCGAGTCGTTGACGTTGATGGCCGGGAAGAGCAGCGAGCCCTCCTTCATCATGTCGTAGAGCCGGTGCACGCCGGTGGTGGTCTCCTCGGTGACGCCCTTGATCTGCTCGGCGATCCGGGTCCAGCGGTCGCTGCTCTCGGCCAGCGAGGCCTTGAGCACCTCGAAGATGACCTTCTGCTCGTGGCTGGTGGCGGAGGCCGGGTCGGGCGCGACGCCGTTCTTCTCCATGTCGAGGCCGAGGTGCACGAGCAGGGTCGCGTCACCGCCGTCGTCGAGGATCATGTTCGCGAAGCTCTGCTCACCGTTGGCCGCGGGCCACTGGAGGATGCGCTGGGTGCACCACCAGTACTCCTCCAGGGTCTCGCCCTTCCAGGCGAAGACCGGGACGCCGGTGGGGTTGTCGACGGTGCCGTCGGGGCCGACGACGACCGCGGCGGCGGCGTGGTCCTGGGTGGAGAAGATGTTGCAGGAGGCCCAGCGCACCTCGGCGCCGAGCGCGACCAGGGTCTCGATGAGCACGGCGGTCTGGATGGTCATGTGCAGTGAGCCGGCGATCTTGGCGCCGGCCAGCGGCTTCGCGTCGCCGTAGCGCTCGCGCATCGCCATCAGGCCCGGCATCTCGTGCTCGGCGAGGGTGATCTCCGTGCGGCCGTAGTCGGCCAGGTTGAGGTCGGCGACCTTGAAGTCCATCTGGTGTCTCCTAGTAGCGGTGGAGTCAGGTCTGCGCCGCGCATCTGCGCGCTGATGGGATCTCCCACGCGGACCCGAAAAGACTAGGACGGCAGCCGTCGGAAAGCGGAATCCTCGACGCTGCCCGGGTGGCCAGGGCTCAGTGGCCGGCCGACGACGGCGGTGGCGCGGGCCGCTCCGCGGGCACGTGGTCCTCGCGGTAGATGTCCGGCTCGAGGTACATCGCGGTGGCGAGCGGTTCCGCCGCCCGCACCGCCTGCTCGGCGGCGTCGATGGTGGCCGCGACCTCGGCAGCGGAGCTGGTGGCGGTCACGCCGATCTTGGCCGCGACGAGGAGCTCGTCGGGTCCGAGGTGCAGGGTCTTCATGTGGATGAGCCGGTCCACGCCCGGGGTGCCGGTCAGGGCGGCCTCGATCGCGCGCTGCGACTCGGGGCTCGCGGCCTCGCCGAGCAGAAGGCTCTTGGTCTCGACGGCCAGGATCACCGCGACCGTGACCAGCAGGAGCCCGATGGCCGCGGTGCCGGCGACGTCCCAGTAGTGGTTGTCGGTGATGAGGCTCATCCCCACGCCCACGAGGGCGAAGACCAGGCCGAGCAGGGCGGCGACGTCCTCCAGAAGGATCACCGGCAGCTCGGGCGACTTCGCCCGGCGGATGAACGTGGCGAACGACGCCTTACCGCGGACCTTGTTGGTCTCGATGATGGCGGTGCGCAACGAGAAGCTCTCCAGGCCGATCGCCACCAGCAACACGACGACGGGTACGAACGACTTCCAGCCCTCGACGACCTCGCCGTGACCGGAGTGGATCTCGTCGTACTTGTGGTAGGCCTCGTAGAGGGCGAACAGGCCGCCGACGGAGAACAGCACGATCGACACGATGAAGCTGTAGATGTAGCGGTCGCGGCCGTAGCCGAACGGGTGCTGCGGCGTCGCCGCCCGGGTGGCGCGCTTGCCGCCCACCAGGAGCAGCACCTGGTTGCCGGCGTCCGCGCACGAGTGGATCGCCTCGGCCAGCATCGAGGAGTTCCGGGCCAGCGCGAACGCCACGAACTTGGTGGCCGCGATGCCGGTGTTGGCCAGCAGCGCCGCGACAACCGCTCGGGTCCCTCCGTCGCCTGCCATGGCCGGAAGGTTAGCGAGCCGGTTGCGGCTCCTCGGCCACGGCCTCCTCGAGGGCACCGGCGATCTGGTCGGCGTGGGCGGGCGCCTCGGCCAGCTGCACGGCTTCCTGGACGTGCTTCTCGGCGGTGCCGAAGGGGTCCACGGCGTGGTTCAGCACCCTGGCCACCGGCGACCAGGCGAGCAGCAGCGCGAGGCCGGCCGCGGCCAGCGTCGTCACCACCAACGAGACGGCGGCGTGCGCCTCGGCCCAGCCGATGTACCCGGCGTACTCGGCGGTCTTGATGACGAACCCGTGGAACAGGTAGACGACCAGCGTCGCCGCGCCCATCCGGGTGAACCAGCCCGCCACCCGCGGCACGAGCGCCAGGAACGACCAGGCGCCGAGGGCGCCGATCACGAGCAGGACGCTGCGGGTCAGCATCGCGCGGCCGTCGCCGACGTCGAGCTGGCCGTACGACGAGCGGTAGTAGAGCCACTCCGTCCGCGCGAAGGAGTCGGACCAGGTGGCCGCCACCGCGATGGCCAGGAAGACGAGCAGCGCGGCGATGCGGACCCACGGCTCGCGCAGCCGCTCCATCCGCTCCTTGGTCGTGGCCAGGCCGAGCACGAAGAACGGCAGCAGGCCCAGCACGCGGGCCAGGTCGAGGGTGTCGCCGGCGTAGGCGCCCGCAGCCAGTGAGGTCGCCGCGGCCACCGCGATCGCCACCGCTGTCGGCATCCGGGTGAAGATCGGAGTCAGCAGCCGCCAGAAGAACAGGGCCGAGAGGTACCACATCGGCCAGTGCGGGTCCTGGAAGAGGTCCTCGAGCTTCTCGCCGCCGACGTAGATCCGGAACAGCGCGAGCGCGCACTCGAAGATCACGTACGGCACGACGACCGTGCGCACCAGCTGCCACAGCCGTCGCGGCGCCCAGGTGAACGAGCGGGACAGGTAGCCGGTGACGAGCACGAACGCGGGTATGTGCCAGGCGTAGAGGAAGTCGTAGAGCTGGTCGTTGACGCCGTTCCTCGGCAACAGGGTCCAGGCGTGGCCGACCACCACGAGCACGATCAGCGCCATCTTGGCGTTGTCGAGCCACGGGTCGCGCGCTTTCGCGGGGGCGCTCGTGGCCGCCTGCGTGGGGGCATGCGGCGGTGGAGTGGTGGTGACAGCCACGCTGTGCACCTACCCGGGATCGGGCCGGCTGACACCTCCGGTCTCAGGGTGAGAGCCGGGTCACTCCTCGACCAGGCCCACGCGCAGGTACTCGGCACCGTAGGTGCCCGACAGCAGCAGCGAGGCGTAGCGCGCCACCTCGCTGGGGGCGTCGGCGCTCACGGTCTCCACGCGTACGCCGTGGCTGCTCGCCGCGGCCAGGAGCCGGCCGCGCTGCTCGCGGACCACCGGCTCGTCGACGCCGTCGTCGAGGACCAGGAGCATCGGCCGGCGCTCCGGCTGGGCGTCGGCGAACGGATCGTCGAAGACGTCGCGCGGGGGTGTCGCCTCGAGGACCGGCAGCAGGTGCTCGGCGTCGCCGGCCAGGGCGGTGCGGCCACTGGCCCGCCGGATCGACTCGGCGATGCGACGAGCGGCCCGCGCGGCCAGCACGGTGCCGCCCCAGACCAGTGGGTTGGTGTCGGCCAGCGCGATGGCGAGCATCTTGGCAGGGTTCACCGCGATGTCACGGTGCGGCGAGCAGGCGATCGCTACGTCGTCGAGGGCCTCGGCCACCTCGTCGGCGTCGGTGGCCGGCCCGAGCTGCACCCGGTCGAGGTAGGCCAGCATGACCACCGCGGTCGCGAGCTGGTCGCGGGTAGAGGTGGGCAGGATCATGCTCCAGCGGCCGGGAGCGTGCTCGGCCACCATCGAGCTGGGCGGGCAGGCGACGACCACTTGGCAGCCGCGGCGGACCGCCTCGGCCACCCCGGACGCGGTGCCGGTGTCCGAGCCGTCGGGAGCGAGCACGACGACCAGGTCGAGGCTGCCGGCCCAGCCGGGCAGCGCCGGGCCGGGCCAGGCCACGAACGGGACCGGGCACCAGGGCTCGAGCACGGCGCGGAGCAGGCGGGAGTCGGGTCCGGCCGCGATGACGGCGCGGGGCCGGGCCTGCTCGCGGACCCGCTCCACCGCCTCCTCGATCGCGGCCGCGGCCTCACCGGCCTCGCGACGTACCCGCGCGCCCGACTCGGCCAGCGTGCGCAGCCGGAGGTCGGCGGTCGCGAGCGCCGCCTCGTTGTCGAGGCGGGACTCGTCGAACCAGGTCACCACGTGCTGCTCGAGCTCAGTCGGGCCGGCGGGCTTCGTCGACGAGCAGCACCGGGATGTCGTCGCGGACCGGGTAGGCCAGCCCGCACGACTGGCAGACCAGCTCGCCGCCGTCGGGCGTCTCGACCGGCTCGAGGTCGCCGTGACAGTCGGGGCAGACGATGATGGCGAGCAGCTCGTCGGAGAGGTTGAGGGGCATCAGGGTGTGTCCTCTTTCCGGATCAGCGCGAGCACGTCGTCGCGCACCCGCTCCATGGTCTCGCGGTCCCGGCCCTCCGCGTTGAGCCGGAGCAGCGGCTCGGTGTTCGAGGGTCGCACGTTGAAGGTCCAGTCGGCGTGGCTGACCGTGAGTCCGTCCAGCCGGTCGAGGGTGACGCCGGGCCGGCCGTCGTACGCCGCGGCGACCGCCTCGGTGACCGCGACGGCGTCGGCCACCTCGGAGTTGATCTCGCCGCTGAGCGGGTAGGGGTCGTAGTCGGCCATCAGCTCCGAGAGCGTCTGGTCGGTCTCCGACAGCGCCGCGAGAGCGTGGAGTGCGGCCAGCATCCCGGAGTCGGCGCGCCAGAAGTCGCGGAAGTAGAAGTGGCCGCTGTGCTCGCCCCCGAAGATCGCGTCGGTCTCGGCCATGGTCGCCTTGATGAAGGAGTGGCCGACCCGGGTGCGCACGGCGATGCCGCCGAGCTCGCGGACCAGCTCGGGCACCACCCTGCTGGTGATCAGGTTGTGGATCACGGTCGCGCCCGGCTCCTTGGCCAGCTCGCGGCTCGCGATCAGCGCGGTCAGGGCGGACGGGGAGACCGCCTGGCCGCGCTCGTCGACCAGGAAGCAGCGGTCGGCGTCCCCGTCGAAGGCCAGCCCGATGTCGGCCCCTTCGCTGGTCACCCGCTGCTGGAGGTCGCGCAGGTTGGCGGGCTCGATCGGGTTCGCCTCGTGGTGCGGGAAGGTGCCGTCCAGCTCGAAGTACATCGCCACCAGGTCGACCAGGCCGGCCGGGAGCCGCCCGAGGACGGCGGGCGCGGTGTGGCCGGCCATGCCGTTTCCGGCGTCGACGACGACCTTGAGCGAGCGCCCGCCGGCCATCGGCACGAGCGAGACCAGGTGGTCGGCGTACGCATCGAGGAGGTCGAGGCTGCGCACCTCGCCGCACGGGCCGACTGTCGGCCGGGCCGCGACCACGAGGTCGCGGATGTCGGCCAGCCCGGACTCCATGCCGAGCGGGACGGCGTTGGCCCGGCACATCTTGATGCCGTTGTACGCGGCGGGGTTGTGGCTGGCGGTGAACATCGCACCGGGGACGCCGAGGTGGCCGGACGCGAAGTAGAGCATGTCGGTGGAGGCCAGGCCGATCATCACGACGTCGGCGCCCGCCTCGCAGGCGCCGGCCGCGAACGCGTCGGCCAGGCCGGGCGAGCTGGGCCGCATGTCGTGGCCGACCACCACGGTGGCGGCCCCCGTGACCTGCGCGTGCGCCCGCCCGGTGGCCCGGGCCAGCCGCTCGTCGATCTGCTCCGGCGCCAGCCCGCGGACGTCGTAGGCCTTGAACACGGCGTGGACGGTGTCCGGGTCGACTCCGAGGGGCTCCGCCATGCGCGGAACCCTAGTTGCTACGACGTGGCGCTACGACGAGGGAGCCTCGTCGTGGGTGAGCACCCGCAGGTGCCCCCGGCGGAGCGTCTCGCGGGAGCCGTACTCGGTGGTCGGAGAGGCAGCCGCGGCCGGGACCGGGCGCGCGGCCTCGCGCACGGCATCGGCCAGCGCGAGCAGGTCGTCGTCGGAGGGGCCGACCGCAGACAGGTCGGAGACCAGCCGCAGCACCTCCCAGCCGCGCGGCGCGGACAGCCGCTCGGCGTGCCGGTCGCACAGGTCGTAGGCGTGCGGCTCGGCGTACGTCGCGAGCGGGCCGAGCACGGCGGTCTGGTCGGCGTAGACGTAGGTGAGGGTCGTGACCGCGGAACGGTCGCACGCGGAGCGCGAGCAGCGGCGGGCGGGACTCACGGTTCGGACGGTACCGCCGCACACGCTCGGGGCCGACGAGGCGCGCGGCGGCCGGCTACTAGTCTCGGCCGCGTGGAGAACCGGGGCGCCCGCCCGTCCGGCCGCCGGGACCGGCGCGGCCGCGGGATGCGCGGGCCCGGGGTGGTCCCCAGCCGGCCCGGCAGCCCGGAGCTGCCTACCCGGCGGGAACGGTTCGACGACCTGGCCCTGGCCATCGTGACCAGCGTCGACAAGCGCTGGCAGGACCAGCTCGGGCTCGTGGAGTACGCCGTCGAGGACGCCCCGCAGATCCCCGACGACTGGGAGACCGACCAGGTCCCACTGTCCTCGCTGGTCCGCGGCAGCGGGGCCACGCCGACCCGGCTGGTGCTGTTCCGAAGGCCGATCGAGCACCGGTCCGAGACCCGCGCCGACCTCGAGGCGCTGCTGCTCACCATCGTGGTCGAGCAGGTGGCCGAGCTGCTCGGCATCGACCCCGAGCGGGTCGACCCGCGCTACGAAGGAGAACCCTGATGGGCTGGTGGCCGTTCGGCCGCAAGAAGGCCGACGACAAGAGCGTCGAGACCCTGCTGGCCGAGGCGAACGCCGCGAGCCCGACCGGGCATCCGGCGGCTGACCCTGCGGCTGACCCTGCGGCTGACCCAGCACCGGATGCGCAGCCCGGCGACGGCTGGTTCCGGCTGCCGGTCGAGGACGTCTTCATGATCACCGGCCGTGGCGTGGTGGTGACCGGCCGGGTCGCGTCCGGGACCGGCACCGTCGGCATGCAGGTGCAGGTGGTGCGCGACGGGTCCGTGGTCGCGACCACGGCGATCTCGGCCATCGAGAAGTTCCGGGAGGTCATCGACGTCGCCCAGCCCGGCGAGAACGTCGGGCTCCTGCTCCGCGGCCTGGCCCGCGACCAGCTCCAGAGCGGCGACCTCATCCAAGGTTGAGAGAGCTAGGGGATGCCGGGGCGGACGTCGGGAACCAAGCCGGTCAGCACCAGCTCGCGCAGGGGTACGACGGCGGTGCCGGTGCCGCTGAACATGACCGCGGCACGCACGGACGTCCGCTCCGGTGTCAGCGTCACCAGGGCCGCGTCGTCGGGGAGCGCGACGTCCGCGCCGGCGTCGGGAGCGAGCTCGATCCGTTGCTGGTCGAGCTGCTTGCCGTTGGCGGCGTACGCCGTCACGGTGGCGACGCCGACCGCGTCCGGGCCGGCCAGCAGCAGCCGTTTCGGGCCGGCCGGAACCACGGCGGCGGCCGTCGTGACCAGAGCCGGCGCCGCGGACAGCAAGGAGAGGTCGCCGCCGACGACCTGGCGAAGCGTTGCGGTCACCGGACCGGTCGACTCGACCAGCACTCCCGTAGCGCCGTCCTGGATCGCCTGGGCGAGCACGTCGTCCAGCGAGACCGCCTCGGTCGCATCCGGCGCCACCCGCACCGGCTCGAGGCCGGACGGCGAGAAGACCGAGGTCGGCGTGACCACCTTGACCGTGGCCCGCACCTCGTCGGCGCCGGGGTTGGCGAGCACCAGCGTCCGCTCGCCGGCGCCCTGGGCGAGACCGAGCAGCACGTTGTCCTGGGAAGGCTCGGCCTGGGCCGAAAGCCAGTCCTGGACGCGAACGCCGGAGCCGAGCTCGTCGTAGGCGTCGACCACGTACACAGCGAGGCGGCCGCGGCCGGTGTGCACCTCGAGCGACAGCTCGCCGCGGCGCGGCACCACCTGCCCGAGATCGAGCCGGGTGCTGCTGTAGCCGGGCACCGTCACCCCACGGAGCGCCGGAACGTCGAGGACGCCTCCCGGACCGCGGACGGTGACGTCGGCGATGGCCCGGCCGGCGTTCGGGTTGACCAGCTCGAGCACCGAGTCGTGCGTGGCCCCGGCCCCCGCGCCGGTGAACCACTGGTCGGCGACCGGCGGCGCGCAGTCGACCGCGGCGAGCGGCGTGGACTGCGAGCGCCCAGCGACCAGGCCGGGCGCCAGGTCGCCGGTGCCGGTGACGGCGGCCGGGCCGGTCCCCGGCGCTGCGGTGCTGACCCGACCGGACCGGACCCGAACCGCGCCGGCGGCGTCGCCCAGCCCGACCTGCACGTCGCCCTTGACCCTGTTCCCGGGCTCGGCGCCCAGGGTGCTGACGCCGAGCAGGTCCGCGTCCGTCCCGGGCAGTGCGGACGGGCACACCAGCGACGCCGAGGTCAGCGCCGTCTCGACGGGCGACTGACCGCCGGGCTGGCCGCGGTCCGGCTGCAGCAGGAACAGCGCCAACGCACAGGCGACCGGCAGCACGACGGCGAGCACCACGTCGGCTCCGAACCGGCGCCTCATCGGCTGCTCCGGTCGGTGGTGGGTGCGCACAGCACCAGCACGGCCAGGATCGCGACGGCCTGGAGGACCAGCAGCGCGACCCGCAGCCACGACCGCGACCCCTCGAGGTCGCTCGCCGACAGCGGCCGGTCGACCTGCCACGCCCGGGTGCTGCGGTCCCCGGCGCTCGCCTGGACCAGTCCACCGGTCGCGTCGAGCGCGGCCGCGACCTCGCCGTCGGCGGGGGCGGGCAGCACGACGTACTCGATGCCGTGTCCCGCCAGCAGGTCCACGGACTCGGGCGTGGGCCGCGAGGCCAGCCCACGCACCAGCGCGGTGAACCCGGTGTCCTCGCCGGCCAGGTCGAGCACCTCGTCCTCACCCGTCGTGACGCCGTCGTCGCGGCGCACCGTGTAGGTCAGTCCGTCCGCGACCGACCCGCGGACCACGAGGATCCCGTGCTCGGGACCGAGCTCGGAGCTCTGCACCATGTACGCCGGGATGCCGGCGTCCTGGTCCGTGGCCAGCTGGTCGCCGCCGTCGGCGACGTACCACGCGAGCCCGCCGAGCGGCACGGTCGCCGCCACCACCGCGAGCCCGGCAGCAGCCACCCGGAGCGCGCCGCGCGGGTGCTCGACCCCGAGCGCCCCCAGCACCACGGCGGTGACCAGCGCGGCCTGCACGCCCGCAAGCAGGAAGGCCAGCCCCGGCGTGGCCGAGAGGGCCGCCAGGTCCAGGGTGACAGCCCCGAGGACGGCGGCGGTGACGGCCGCGAGCAGCGCGACCATCCAGCAGATCAGGACCGGGATCCGGGTCCGCCGCGGCACCAGCGCCAGGAGAGCGAGCGCCGGCAGCACGACGCCCAGCCACCAGGGGGCCCCGAGGTCGTGGAACCGGCCCAGGGCCAGCTCGTAGCCGTCCGGGGCCGGCGCGGGCAGCAGGCCGCCGTCCAGCAGCAGCCCCTCACCACCGCCGTGCAGCAGGGCGGGCAGCCACCAGGGCGCGAGCAGGACCGGGACCACGGCCAGCGCGACCACCGGCGGGCCCCACACCGAGCGGTCCCGGCCGATCCCGGGCAGCAGCGAGAAGGCCAGCACCACGACCACCGCACCCACCAGCGCGGCGACCAGCCACGCGAGCGGCGTACCGCAGGACACCAGGGCAAGGAGCAGCCCGGTGCGCCAGGCCGCCCGCCAGCGGCGGTCCGCCTCCGGGTCCGCGAAGCCGAGCGCGGCGTGCGCCAGCCAGGGCAGCAGCGCGGCCGAGAGCACCGGACCGATCCGGCCCTGTCCCCACACACCCGACACCACCGGCACCAGCGCGTAGGTGGTCGCGCCCCAGAGGATCAGCCACCGGTTGGCGCCGGCCGGCGTGGCCAGCCGCCCGGCCACCCGCAGGAACCGCCACCCGCCCCAGAGCGAGAACGGCACCGCCAGGAGCAGCACCGCGGAGACCGCGGCGGCCGGGCTGGCGCCCAGCATCGTGGCGAGCAGCGCCAGCGGCAGCACGTACGGCGGCGCCGGGACCGCGGTACCGAGCCCGAGCTCGTGCCACGAGGACAGGTGCAGCGACCACCAGTCCTGCCAGTGGTCGGGCGCGGGCGAGAGCCCCGGTCCGGAGACGTGGCCGACGGCCGAGCGCGCGCCGACGAGCACCGCGATGACGACCACGGCCAGGAGCACGGCGACCGGGTTGGTGAGGAACCGCGCGACGATCCCGGTGTCCTCGACCTCGTCCTCGTCCTCGAGCCGCTCGCGCTCGGCCGTCCGGCGCGCGGCGAACGAGGACGGGTCCCGCTCGGCCGCCGCGGCCCGGCGCCGATCGGCGACGTCGGAGGCGGACTGGGTGAGGGCCGAGACCAGGTCGCTGACCGCGTCCAGACCGTGCCGGTAGGGCAGCCAGCGCGGGGCGAGGAGGCCCTTGACGTCGTCGGGCTCGGCGGTGGCGGCGCGTCGGCGGGACCGCCGGGCGGCGAGCAGGTCGCGCGGGCTCGCGACCACCGAGACGTAGGCCGCCAGGTCGTCCAGCGCCTGTCCCGGGGCGCGCACGGCGAGGAAGCCCAGCATCCGGGCCAGGGTGCCGAGCGCCAGCCGGACCGCCACCAGTGGCCAGGCCCGCGAGGGTGAGTTGGCGAGCAACGTGAACAGCGCGGCCCGGCGCTCCTGGTAGTGGGTGTGCCGGCCGGTCAGCGGCGTACGCCGCAGCCCGCGGTGCGCCGCCTCGGCGTGGAACACCACGGCCTGCGGCACCGCGACCGTTCGATGGCCGGCCGCCGCCGCCCGCCAGCCGAAGTCGAGGTCGTTGCCGAAGATGGGCAGCTCCTCGTCGAGGCCGCCGAGCTCGTCGAGCACCCGGCGCCGGACCAGCATCCCGGCGGTGTTGACCGCGAGCACGCGCCTCGGCTCGGAGTACTGGCCCTGGTCGTACTCCCCGCGCTCGAGGCCGGTCTCGCGCCGGCCGGTGCCGGAGATGGTGACGCCGAGCTCGAGGAGCCGCTTGAGCGAGGGCCACTCGCGCAGCATCGGGCCGAGCACGTCGGCGTTCGGGTCGTCGGCGGCCCCGGCCAGCAGCGCCAGCAGCGCTTCGGGGTGCGGGCTGGCGTCGTCGTGCAGCACCCAGACCCACTCGGTGTCGGCGCCCAGCTCGTCGAGACGGGCCAACCCGGCCCGCAGGGCGGAGGGAAACGACGTCGACGAGGGCAGCGTGACCACGCAGTCGGCGCCGAACGCCTCGGCCAGCAGGTCCGGGCTGTCGTCGCTTGCTGCCGGTGTCCACCCCCACGGTGTGCGCGACCGGTGCGAGCTGGCCGGCCAGCCCCTCGAGCACCGTCGGCAGCCAGCGGGACCCGTCGTGGCTGACCACCACCACCGCGACGTCCTCGCGGCCGCGCGTGGACCGCGGCGCGTGGCGGGGATCGGCGACGGACACGATCGTTCAGGGTAGGGGTGCCCACCCAGAGCCCAGAAATGTCCGGAAATGAGAGAAGCCCGGACCGTGGCCCGGGCACTCTCGGTGTGACGACCTAGACGGCGCGCTTCTTCAGCTTGCGACGCTCCCGCTCGGAGAGACCGCCCCAGATGCCGAACCGCTCGTCGTTCATCAGCGCGGACTCGAGGCACTCGGTGCGGACCTCGCATGTCAGGCAGACCTTCTTGGCCTCCCTGGTGGAACCGCCCTTCTCGGGGAAGAACGCCTCGGGGTCTGTCTGAGCGCACAAGGCCCGCTCCTGCCACCCCGCGTCGTCTTCGGCATCTCCGTCAAGGAGAAACAGCTCTCTCATCTGTCTGCCTTTCGACCCTGGAATCCTTTTGGTGGACTTCGACCCAGTCGACCGACCTCGTGCCTCCCCCGAGATTTTGTCCCCCGAGAAGATGTGGAGTGTGTTGAGCTCGACCCTGCTCGACCAGCGTGTCGAGTGGATTTCCGGGGAGAAACCCGAACGACACTGTCGTAATTACATGCCTGTCGCACCCCCGAAGTCAAGCCCCGATCTGCTATGGGGACAACTGATCCGGACCACCCTGAACTTTTTAACCCGGGTGGTCTCCCGGGCCACTGGCTTTGTCACGAACGTGGTCTCCCGGGCCCAGGAACGTGGTAGGCGGCCCGATGCGACAGTCTGGAGCCATGGTTGGCCCCGCGGGAGAACGCCCCGGTGAACGACGCCGCCTCACCGTCCTCTCCGGCGGCATGGGCGGCGCGAGGTTCCTCCAGGGGCTCCTGCACGGCATCGGGACCGGCGCCCTGCCCGGCGTGGCGGCGGACGCCGAGGTGACGGTGATCGCCAACACCGCCGACGACCTGTGGGTGCACGGCCTCAAGGTGTGCCCCGACCTCGACACCGTCATGTACACCCTCGGCAACGGCATCGACCCCGAGCGCGGCTGGGGCCGCCGCGACGAGACGTGGAGCGTGAAGACCGAGCTGGCGGCGTACGGCGTGGAGCCGACCTGGTTCGGGCTCGGTGACCGGGACGTCGCGACCCACCTGGTCCGCACCCAGATGCTCGACGCCGGCTACCCGCTCTCCGCGGTCACGGACGCGCTGTGCCGGCGCTGGCAGCCGGGTGTGCAGCTGCTGCCGATGACCGACGACCGGGTCGAGACCCACGTCGCGATCGCGGACCCCGACCTGACCCGGTCGCCGAGCGGACGGCGGGTGGTGCACTTCCAGGAGTACTGGGTCCGGCTCCGGGCCGAGGTGCCCGCCGACGCCGTCGTGGTGGTCGGTCTGGACGAGGCCACACCGGGACCGGGAGTGGTCGACGCGATCACCGACGCCGACCTCGTGCTCCTGCCGCCGTCCAACCCGGTGGTCTCCATCGGCACCATCCTCGGTGTTCCCCGGGTCCGCGAGGCGCTGGTCGCGACCAGCGCGCCCGTCGTCGGCGTGGCCCCGATCATCGGCGGCAGCCACGTGCGCGGCATGGCCAACCAGCTGCTCACCGCGTTGGGCCTGGAGGTCACCGCGGGCGGCGTGGGTCGCCACTACGGCGCCCGCAGCCAGGGCGGCGTCCTCGACGGCTGGCTGGTCGACGAGTCGGACGCCGACCAGCTGCCCGGGCTGCACGACGCCGGTCTGGCCGCGGCCGCCGTTCCGCTGTACATGAGCGACCTCGACGCGACCGCCGCGATGGCGGCCGCTGCGGTGGCGCTGGTCTCGTGAGGGCATCGTGACGCTGACCGTCCTCGCCCCGGACGGCGTGCCCGAGGTCCGGGCCGGCGACGACCTGGCTGCCCTGGTCGTCGCAGCGTTGGACCCGGTCCACGGCGACGTGGTCCTGGTGACCAGCAAGGTCGTGAGCAAGGCCGAGGGCCGGGCGCGCGCGGGCACCGACCGGGACTCCGCCATCGAGGCCGAGCTGACCGAGCCGGGCGCCAGGGTGGTCGCCCGCCGGGGCCCCACCACCATCGCGCGGACCCGGCTCGGGCTGACGCTGGCCGCCGCCGGCGTGGACGCATCCAACGTGGAGGCGGGCACCGTGCTGCTGCTGCCCGTGGACCCCGACGGCACCGCCCGGGCGCTACGGCGCGACATCGCCGGGCGCACGGGTGTCAACGTCGGCGTCGTCATCACCGACACGGCCGGCCGGGCCTGGCGCACCGGCCAGACCGACATCGCGATCGGGGCGGCCGGGCTGGTCGTGCTCGACGACCACGCCGGCCGCGCCGACGCGCACGGCAACGAGCTGGCCGTCACTGCGCCCGCGCTGGCCGACGAGCTGGCCGGCGCAGCCGAGCTCGCGCAGGGCAAGCTGACCGGCCGGCCGTTCGCCCTGGTGCGGGGCCGGGCCGACCTGGTGCTCCCGCCCGGCGAGGACGGGCCGGGGGCCGCCGCCCTGGTCCGCGTGGAGGGCGAGGACCTGTTCGGGTACGGCGCCCGCGAGGCCGTGGTCCGGGCGCTGGCCGGCGACCCGGCGGACCGGCCGCCCTTCGGGGCACCCGCCTCCGCGGAGGAGGTCGCGGCCGCCGTGGCCCGCGTGGTGGGCACGGCACCGGAGCCGGCCGGGGACACGCTCGTCGCCGCACCGGATCCGAGGCTGGCGGCGCTGGCCTTCGCCCACGGGTGGCGAGTCGAGGAAGCCCCTGAGAAAGCGGTGATCCGACCGGTCACTCCGTAGACTCCTGCGTCGGGCTCCGGGCGAGCCCTTACTCCTGTCCTCTGCACCCACCACCCCGAGGTACTCCGTAGCCGTGGCCAAGAAGTCGACCAAGTCCGACCGTCAGGCGGTCATCGACGAGATCCGGAAGAAGCAGAAGGGCGCCGAGCGCCGCCGCGGCTTCGCGATCGTCGGCGTCTGTGGGCTGGTCGCGGTGCTCATCGTGGCGGCCGCGGCGTACCGACCGGTGAAGAACTGGTGGGACCTGCGCAAGTTCAACGACATCGACCTGGCTTCGATCGGCGCGCCCGCCTCGGCGTGCGACAAGGTCGAGACCAAGAAGGCCGACGGCAACCAGCAGCACGTGCCGACCGGCACGCAGGTCACCTACACGACCGCGCCGCCGGCGTTCGGGTCCCACTGGAACGAGCAGGGCACGGCTCCGGCGCCGTTCAACCGGAAGTTCTACACCGACGCTGACCGCCCTGAGCTCGAGTCGCTGGTGCACAACCTCGAGCACGGCTACACGATCCTCTGGTACGACCAGTCGATCGCCGACGAGCCCGACGAGCTGAACGTCATCGACGGTCTCGCGGACAAGTTCCGGTCCGACAGCGACAACTTCCGGCTCAAGTTCATCGCCGCGCCCTGGACCGCCGACGACGAGAAGGAGAGCGGCAAGTTCCCCGCCGGGATGCACGTGGCGCTCTCGCACTGGTCGGCCGGTGGCTCCGGCGAGGGCGACGCGACCAAGCAGGTCGGCGTCTTCCAGTACTGCAAGCAGCCGAGCGGCGCGGCGCTCCAGGACTTCATGCTCGACTACCCCTACACCGACTCGCCCGAGCCGGACGCGACGTGATGGGGGCGCCCGAGCGCATCGCCATCGTCAGCGGCTACTTCAACCCGATCCACATCGGTCACCTGCGGATGATCAAGGCGGCCAGGGAGCTGGCCGCGCACCTGGTCGTCATCGTCAACAACGACCAGCAGCAGCTGCTGAAGAAGGGCCGGATCCTCATGACCGAGGACGACCGGCTGGCCATCGTGGCCGAGCTGCGCAGCGTCGACGAGGCCTTCGTGGCGGTCGACGACGACGCGACCGTCGTGGCCTCGCTGCGGCGGGTGCGCGAGCACTACCCGCACGCCGAGCTGCTCTTCTGCAACGGCGGCGACCGCGACCCGCTCCAGGACGCCGTGCCCGGCGCCGAGAGCCATCTCGCCGAGGAGATCGGGCTGCAGATGGTCTACGGCGTGGGCGGCGACGACAAGGCCGACTCCAGCAGCCGGATCAACGAGGAGCTGAGCCGCGCGGACTCCCCTGCGCGCACCTGAGCTCGTGACCTTCTCCGAGCTGCTGGCCGCACAGCTGCGGCACGGGCCCGGTCGCCCGCTGCTCACGTGGTACGGCGAGCACACCGGCGAGCGGGTCGAGCTGTCCGTCACGAGCTACGCGAACTGGGTGGCCAAGACCGCCTCGCTGCTCGTGGACGATCACGGCCTGGAGCGCGGCGACGTGCTGGTGGTCGACCTGCCCAGCCACTGGCTGGGGCCGGTCTTCCTCGGCGCCGCGTGGACGGCCGGACTGGCCGTGGCCTTTCCGAGCCCCGGCGTCAGCCCGGCCGCCGTCGTCTGCGGGCCCGACGGGCTGGCCACCTGGGCGGCCGGTGCCGGCGACCGGCCGGTGCTGGCCTGCTCGCTGCTGCCCCTCGGCGTACGGTTCGCCGACCCGCTGCCGCCCGGCGTCCACGACGTGGGGGTCGAGGTCTGGGGCCAGCCGGACGCCTTCGTCCCGCACGACCCACCGGTCGGCGACGATCTCGCGCTGGTGGACGGCGCGCTCACCCAGGACGAGCTGTTCCGGAGCCGGGTCGCCGCCGGGAGTTCTCATACCTCGACCGGCGACGACCGGCTCCTGTCGGCGGCGAACCCGGCTTCCCCACCAGGTGTCGCCGCCTTCGCGCGGCCGCTGGTGTCAGCGGGCTCGCTGGTCGTGGTGGCGGGCGCCGGCCCCGCGCGCCTTGCTGCGATCGCCGCGATGGAGCGCGCGACGGTCGTGGACTGAGGTACGGCGCTCGGCCACCCGCACGCTCGGGCGGGTGTGCTGCTGCGGGCCCCACGTGGCCGAGTCCGGTGCCGCGATGGTCGGTCCCGCCTGCGCGCCCGGCCGGACGCCGACCACGTCGAGCGAGACCACCCGCGTCGCGGGCACCAGGGCGACCACGACCACACCGAGGGCCAGCAGCTGCTGGCAAGCGGTGACGTAGCGGGCGCGCGATGGCGACATGCGAGGCGACTCCTGTGCGGGGGAAGGTCACACGAGTTGCAACTTTCACACGCGCCACAGGAGTCGCGGTAGGGGAACTGAGTAACTACAACGCTGTAATTGCCAGTCGACACGCCGGTGGATCGAAGATTTGTCAAGCGGTCGAGGGTCAGACCTCCGAGCCGAGCTCCTCGTCGGAGGTCTGCTCCTCCTCGGCGTCGACGTCCTCGCTGTCGTCGTAGTGGAGGTACCTGATGCCCTCGTCGACGTCGCCGTCGAAGCCGACCACGCCCTTCTCGAGCACGATCACGCGGGTGCACATCTTGCGGACCGACTGGGCGGCGTGGCTGACGTAGAAGAGGGTGACCCCGCTGTCGCGGATCTCGCGCATCTTCTTCATGCACTTCTTCTTGAACGGCTGGTCGCCGACGGCCAGCACCTCGTCGGCGATGAAGACGTCGCAGTCGACGTTCACCGCGACCGCGAAGCCGAGCCGGGCGAACATGCCGGAGGAGTAGTTGCCGACCGGGGTGTCGAGGAACTCGCCGACGTCGGCGAAGCCCGCGATGTCGTCGAACTTCGCGTCCGTCTCGGCCTGGGTCATGCCGAGGATGGCGGCGTTCATGTAGATGTTCTCGGTGCCGGTCATCTGCGGGTGGAAACCGGCGCCGGTCGCGATCAGCCCGGAGACCCGGCCGCGGGTGCGGACCTGGCCGGACGTCGGCCGCATCACGCCCATGACGTGCTTGAGCAGGGTGCTCTTGCCGGAGCCGTTGAGCCCCATCAGGCCGATCGCCTCACCCTGCTCGACGGTGAAGCTGACGTCCTTGAGGGCCCAGAAGGTGCGCTTGATCTCCTGGCCACGCAGCTTGGCCACCGCCACCTGCTTGAGGGTCCGCTGGTAGTGCCGAGCGAACTCCTTGGAGACGTTCTCGACCTCGATCGACGCGACCATCAGATGAGCCGGTCCGGGATCTTGTCGTCCAGCTTGCTGAACACCCACTGGGCGAAGACCAGGAACAGCGCCGCGAAGCCGAGCATGATCAGCCCGCGCAGCATCAGGTAGTCGGGGAAGTTGGCGTGCAGCCCGGGCTGGAAGCCCATGGAGCTGGTCTGCGCGGCCTCGACCGCGTCCTCGTCGCTCACCGTGGTGATCCAGAAGCCGCGCTGGATCAGCAGCACCGCCTCGGTGATCGGGTTGAACAGGTAGAGGTGCTGGATGATCGGGAAGTCCTCGAACCGGGTTCGGACCAGCGTGTAGGGGTACATCATCGGGACGGTGAACGGCAGCACCTGGGTGAAGATCTGCACCACGCGGGTCCAGTCGCGGTACATCACGTTGATGGCCGCGAACATCAGCCCCATGCCGGCGCCGAGCAGCAGCACGATGCCGAGCGCCATGAGCGCGGCCAGCAGCCCCATCGGGTCCGGCGAGAACGAGCCGGTGCCGAAGCAGACGATCAGCAGGATCACCATCTGCGGCCCGGTGTGGTAGAGCGAGACCAAGGTCGAGGCGATCGGGAAGATCTCGCGCGGCAGCGGCATCTTCTGCACCACCGCCTTGTTCTGCATGATCGAGCGGGTGCCGGAGTTGAACGACTCCGTGAACAGGTTGACCATCACCATGCCCGCGAAGAGGTGGATGGCGAAGTGCGGGACCTGGCCCCGGCCCAGGATGATCCCGAAGACGAAGTAGAACGTCAGGAACCGCACGAACGGGTTGATGTAGGACCAGGCCAGCCCCATCTTCGAGCCGATGTAGCGGGCCCGGAGCTCGCGGCGGACCATCAACCGCAGCAGGTACCGACGCCGCAGCACGCCGATCAGCCCGCCCTTGGCGGCCGGGTCGACCATCGCGACGTGCTCCAGGCCGTGGCGTACGGCGACGGAGTCCGCCGGGCTCTCCGGGGTCAGCTGGTCGGTCATGAGCTGCCGTCCGCGCCCTCGGTCCAGGGCCGGAAGGTCTGCTCCCAGGTCTCCGGCGAGGTGACGTCGTGGAGCGCGGAGCGGTACTCGGCGGCCAGTCGAGGCCACTCACGGGCCAGCCGGACGTGCAGGGCGACCGTGTGCGCGGCGAGCTCCCGGTACTTCTTCGAGTCCCGGCGGTAGAGCGCGGCCGAGGTGCCGTCGTTCATCGACACCACAGCGGAGTCGTAGCTGGCGATGCGGTACCACTTCGCATCGACCGCGCGGATCTCCACCTCGGGGTACTCGCGGGACAGCGGCCGGGCCTTGGTGAGGAGGTGCCGGATCGGCTGGGTCGCGGCGGTCGTGCGCTGCGCCCACTTGCTCGGGACCTCGACGATGTCGCGGCCCTTCTTCGGCGGCTTCTTGCGGCGCACCTCCGGGAACGCCTCCCGGTCGGGCTCGAGCTGGGCGTCGGTGAACTGCTTGCGGAAGGCGTTCACCTCGGCCAGCCGGGTGGGCAGCATCGCGTGCAAGGCCTCAGGGCCGGCCAGCACGTCCTCCATCGCCTGGTTGCGAATCTCGACCGTGGAGTACTGCATCGCGACCAGGTGGGACACGGTGTGGTTGAGGTTCTCCCGGATCACCCGGCCACCGCGCGGGTACGTCGAGTGCAGCAGAGCGGCCACCAGCCGGTTGCGGACGTGGAAGTAGGCCTGCCAGTCCAGCGCGTCGTTCTTGTCGGTCCACGGCACGTGCCAGACCGCGGCGCCCGGGAAGGTCACCGTCGGGAAGCCGGCCTCCTTGGCCCGCAGGCCGAACTCGGCGTCGTCCCACTTGATGAACAGGGGCAGGGAGAGGCCGATCTGCTCCATCACCACGCGGGGGATCAGGCACATGAACCAGCCGTTGAAGTCGACGTCGACCCGCTTGTGCAGCCACCGCGCCGAGCGGATGTTGCGGGCCGAGAGGTCCCAGCGGCTGAAGCCGTCGAGCGGAGTCATCCACCAGAACCGCCACGGCTGGACGATCTCGCCGAAGCTGTGCAGCTCGGACTTGTTGTAGAGGCTGAACATGTGGCCGCCGACGATCGTGGGTCGGCGGGCCAGGTCACCGAAGGTGACGGCCCGGATGATGCCCTCGGGCTCGCAGACCACGTCGTCGTCCATCATCAGGGCGTACGTCGCCGTGCCCTTGCGCACCGACTCGAGCTGGCCGCGGGCGTAGCCGCCCGAGCCGCCGAGGTTGCCCTGCTCGATGACCCGCAGCCGGTCGCCGAGCGCCGCCTGCGCGGCGGGATAGAACTCGGAGTCGACCACCTTCTGGGTCCCCTGCTCCATCACCATCACGGTGTCGAGGTAGGGGCGGAGCAGCTCGTCGCCACCGACCTGGGCGAGCAGCTTGGCGCAGAAGTCCGGCCGGTTCATGGTGGTGATCGCGATGTCGGCGGTGCCGTGCTGCAGGCGGTCCTCGGGGACCTCGGCCGACCACTCGGCCGACTCGACCACGGCGTCGTCGTCCCCGGCGACCACGTTGTACCAGTACCAGCCGCCGTCCACGAACGTGTTGAGGGGCAGCTCGAAGACGAACGAGCCCTTGGCCTCGGCGCCGGTCCCGGCCGAGTCGACGCGCTGCGAGCGGCCGTTGGCCAGGGAGCGATAGACGATCACGGTGGCGCCCCGGCCGGAGACGTCGACGGTGAGCCGGACGTCCGAGACGACCGTCCACCGCCGCCAGTAGGACGCGGGGAAGGCGTTGAAGTAGGTGCCGAAGGAGAGCCGCTCGCCGGAGCGCACCCGGAGCGCGGTGCGCGACTCGATCTGGTCCGGCCCGATGCCACGCCCGGTCGAGGTGGCCTGGCGGACCGCGGCGTTGTTGAGGTCCTTGGCGGCCTTGGTGCCGCCGATCTCGTACTTGTCCGCGTCGAGGGTGGCGTCCTCCGCGTCGACGTAGAGGGCGAAGACGTCGAAGTCGCGGTCGAGCGGCATGATCTGCCGCTGCAGGACCCGCCGGACCTCCGAGCTGCGCAGCGCCTTGTGCGCGCCGCCGGTGCTGGTCGTGGAGGCCGCCTTCTTCGTCGTACGACGGCGCGACGGCGCCTTCTTGGCGGGCTGCTCGGTCACTCCACTCCCTCGCTCTCCACTCCGCCGCTGACCAGGGGCGCGCCGTCGGCGAAGTGCGGCTTCAGCTTGTTCTCGTACATCGACAGCGCGGAGCCGATGGCCATGTGCATGTCGAGGTACTTGTAGGTGCCGAGCCGTCCCCCGAAGAGCACCATCGGCTCCTGCTTGGCCAGCTCGCGATACTTCATCAGCTTGGCGCGGTCCTCGGCGGTGTTGACCGGGTAGTAGGGCTCGTCGCCCTCCTCGGCGAACCGGGAGTACTCGTGCACGATCACGGTCTTGCCCGGCAGGTGGGTCTTCACCCGCTCGGGGTGGAAGTGCTTGAACTCGATGATCCGGGTGAACGGCACTTCCTGGTCGTTGTAGTTGACGACCCCGGTGCCCTGGAAGTCGTCGACGTCCTCGACCGACTCCTCCAGGTCGACGGTCCGCCACGACAGCCGGCCCTCGGAGTTGCCGAAGTACTCGTCGACCGGCCCGGTGTAGACGATCGGGACCCGGCCCTTGAACTGGTCCGCGACGCCAGTGGTGGGATCCAGGAAGTCGGTCTCCAGCCGCACCTCGATGTTGGGGTGATCGGCCATCCGCGTCAGCCACGCCGTGTAGCCGTCGGTGGGGAGCCCCTCGTGGGTGTCGCTGAACCAGCGGTTCTCGAAGGTGTAGCGGACGGGGAGCCGGGTGATGATCTCCGCGCTCAGCGTGGTGGGATCGGTCTGCCACTGCTTCGCGGTGTAGCCCTTGATGAAGGCCTCGTAGAGCGGGCGGCCGATCAGGCTGATCGCCTTCTCCTCGAGGTTGGTGGCGTCCTCGGTGGCGATCTCGCTGGCCTGGCTCGCGATCAGCTCGCGGGCCTCCTGTGGGGTGTGGCTCTTGCCGAAGAACTGGTTGATCAGCCCCAGGTTCATCGGGAGGGAGTAGATCTGGCCCTGGTACTTGCCGAAGACCCGGTGCTTGTAGTCGGTGAAGGTCGTGAACCGGTTGACGTACTCCCACACCTTCTCGTTGGAGGTGTGGAACAGGTGCGCGCCGTACTTGTGCACCTCGACGCCGGTCTGGGGCTCGCGCTCGCTGTAGGCGTTGCCGCCGAGGTGGTGCCGCCGGTCGAGGACCAGCACCTTCAGCCCGAGCTCGGTCGCGCACCGCTCGGCGACCGTCAGTCCGAAGAACCCGGAGCCGACGACGACCAGATCCGGACTGCGATCAGGTCCGCCAGCTTCAGGGGAGTTCTCCGACGACACGACAGATCAGTCTACGGACGGGGCCGCATCGACTCGATTCGGCGCGCCCGCCGCGCGCTCGGCGGCCCTGTGCAGGGCGTCGAGGCTGCGACGAACGTCACCCTCGTCGGTCGACCAGTTGCTCACCGAGATCCGCAGCACCGCCCAGCCGCGCCACACCGAGCCGCTCATCCACGCCTCCCCGTCGGCGAGCAGCTGCTCGACGACGTCCCGGGTGCGGACGTCACTGCCGAAGCTCACGCAGACCTGGGTGAAGACCACGTCGTTGAGCACCTCGGCGCCCGGGATCTCGGTGATCCCCCGGGCGAACGCCGCCGCGTGGCCGGCCATCCGCTCGACCAGGTCCGCCACGCCCTGACGTCCGAGCGCGGCCAGGACGGCGTACACGGGGATCGAGCGCGCCCGCCTGGAGAGCTCGGGGACCTTCTCGAACGGGTCGCCGGCCTCGTCGTGGATCAGGTAGTCGCCGTGCATGCCCATGGCCGCCTTCACCGCGGCCGGGTCGCGGACGATGGCGATGCCGCAGTCGTAGGGCACGTTCAGCGTCTTGTGGGCGTCCGACGCCCACGAGTCGGCGCCCTCGACGCCCGCCGTGAGGTGGCGGTACGCCGGCGCGGCCGCCGCGAACAGGCCGAAGGCGCCGTCCACGTGCACCCAGGCGCGGTGCCGGTGGGCGACCTCGATCGCCTTGGCGAACGGGTCGTAGCCGCCCGAGTGGACGTTGCCGGCCTGGAGGCAGACCACGGTCGGCCCATCGGCCTCCTGCAGCTTGTGCTCGAGGGCGGCGACGTCGATGCGGCCCTGGTCGTCGGCGGCCACCTGCTCCGGGGCACCGAGCCCGAGGTAGCGCAGCGCCAGGTCGATGGTGTCGTGGCGCTCCTGACCGACCACGACCCTCACGCGCGGGCCGGCGGTGAGCCCCTGCGAGCCGACGTCCCAGCCGGCGTCGCGCAGGACGGCGTCGCGGGCCGCGGCGAGGCAGGTGAAGTTGGCCATGGTGCCGCCGGTGACGAAGCCGACCGCGCTCCCCGCCGGCAGCCCCAGCAGGTCGAGCAGCCACGCGCTCGCGACCTGCTCGGTGGCCGTGGCGGCGGGGGTGAGCCGGGCCAGGCCGGCGTTCTGGTCCCAGGCACTGGTCAGCCAGTCCGCGGCCAGCGCGGCCGGGTGCGAGCCGCCGATGACCATCCCGTAGAACCGGCCGGACGGCATCGCGGTCAGCCCGGGCTCGAGAGCGGTGGCCAGGTGCTCGATGACCGCGGCCGGGTCCTGCGGGCCGTCCGGCAGCGAGATGCCCAGCCGCTCCACGAGCTCCTCCACCTGAGCCTGCGGCGGCACCGGCCGGTCCTCGAGCGAGGCCAGCCAGCGCTGGGTGTGCTCGACGGCGGCGGGCAGCGCGGCTCCTCGGCGGTCAGTCACCTTCGGACTGAACCACCGCTTCCCGCCCTTGTCGAGATGCCCGCAGCCTGCGCGCGTCCTTGAGCGCCCGTCGTACGTTGCGGACCTCGGCGCGGCCGCCGCGCACCGGCGACAGCACGATGACGCCGGCCGCGATCAGCCACGGCTTGGCGCGGACGAACGCGTTCTCGCCGTACCGCAGATGCACCGTGAAGAGGTTGCGGTACATGTAGTAGCCCTTCCACCCGGCCAGGTCGTGCTGCTGGTCGAAGCCGAGCTGGCGGACGAGGACGGCGTCGCGGACCGCCCAGATGCGGAAGCCGGCCCGGCGGGCGCGCAGGGCGTAGTCGACGTCGTCGTAGAAGATGAAGAAGCCGGGGTCTGGCAGCCCGATCGCCTCGACCACCCGGCGACGGACGAGGAAACCCTCGAACGCGACGTTCTCGAGGGCCACCAGCTCGGGCATCCGGTCGCGGGCGCCGTAAGCCGTCTCGACCATCGAGGTCTTGGGCTTCATCCGCAGCGGGTTGCGCAGGTCGAAGGTGACCGCGGCCTTCTCCACCAGCCGGCCGGACGTGTCCTCGCGCACCGCCATCAGGCAGTCGGCCTTGTCGCTTTCGACGGCCATCAGCACGTCGAGGCAGTCCGGCGCGGGGACCACGTCGTCGTCCATCAGCCAGACCCGCTCGTACCCCTGCTCGTACGCCGCCTCGACCCCGGCGTGGAAGCCGCCCGCGCCGCCGAGGTTCTCCTCGGGGCGGATCACCTGGAGGGGCAGGTCCGTGACTCCCTCCAGGACCGTCGCGGTGTGGTCCGTGCTCGCGTTGTCGACCACGATCACCGCGTCCGGGGCGTGGTCGAGCGCGGCCAGCCCGGCCAGCATCCGGGTCAGCAGCGCGGCCCGGTTGTAGGTGACCACGACCACCGCGACGGTCTCAGTCACCGCAGGTACTTCCGGTGGCCGGTGAAGTCGCCGCGCAGCCCGGCCCAGGCCGCCCGCGCGCTCATCGGCAGCCGCCGCGGCAGCCGCTGGGTCAGCGTGTAGAACCACAGCGTCTTGACCCAGAACATCAGGACGTGCGGCCAGCCCCGGTAGCGGCGCAGGTTCACGGTGTTGTTGCGGGCCATGCAGTAGTGCTTGAGGTCGCTCGGGCTGTGGTTGTACGTCGTGCGGCCGCACATCATCGGAGTGCCGAGGTCGTCGGTGGCGGGGTGCAGCACATGGGCGTCCACCACGGTCGCGATGCGGGCGCCGGCCCGCTCGGCGCGCCAGAGGTACTCGACGTCGTCGCCCCAGATGAAGAACTCTGCGCGGGGGTAGCCGATCTCCTTGACCAGCTCTTTGGTCACGAGCACGCCGTTGAACGGGATCACCACGCCGTGGATCAGCCCTTCGACCGCGGCCGCCTCGACGGACGCCATGTCGTGGACGACCTTGGTCCCACCCGGCAGCCGGATCGGGAAGCACAGTCGCTTCGGGTCCTGGGCCGCGAGCACCGCGGGCCCCCAGAAGTCGAGGTCCTCGTGCTCCACCAGCCGGGCCAGGCAGTCCGGCTCCGGCAGCCCGTCGTCGTCCATCAGCCAGGCCAGGTCGGCGCCGCGCTCGACCGCCCACTCCAGCCCGTGGCTGAAGCCGCCCGCGCCGCCGGTGTTCTCGGCCAAGGTCGTCGTCTCGACCGGCTGGCTGCGCAGCCACGCGCCCGTCCCGTCGGTGCTGGCGTTGTCGACGACGAGCACCTCGTCGAGCTCGGGGACCTCGGCCAGCCGCTCCAGCTGACGCTGCAGCATCGCGTGCCGGTTGAAGGTGACGACCACGGCGACGATCCGGCGTCCGTGGTGGTCTGTCACGCCCGCAACCCTAGGGAACGAGCTCCCTCGGGACGATTCGCACCGGGAACGGCCGCTCGAGGACGAGGGCTTCGTCACCCTCGGCGTGGCCGGCCTCGACGTTACGACCGTCGACGAGCTCCCACGCGGTGATGGAGGGGGCTGATGGATCCACCACCCAGTAGTGCCCGGTGCCGTAGGCCTCGTGAGCGCTCTTCTTGAGCCCGAGGTCGATGTGCCGGGTGCTCGGCGACAGCACCTCAACGGCAAGTAGGGGCGGAACGGGCAGGTTCGCTTCGGCGAAGTCGTCCTCGCGGGCCGCGACCAGGTCGGGTTGGAAGTTCGTCTTGTCCGAGAGCCGCACGTCCAACGGCGCGAAGAGTACGAGCACTCCCTCTGGAGCGGCCGGTGCGACTTTGGTGAACAGCCGTGACAGGACCACTTGATGGCGAGGTGCCGGCCCGGGAGTCACGATGAGCGACCCGTCGATGAGCTCACGACGGTTGCCGTCCTCGGGCATCGCATCCAGTTCGGCCACCGTGTACTCGTGTCCCCGCGCGACGATGGTCACGACACTCATGGTGCCTCCTCTCCCTCATGACCACCAAGCGTCACAAGAAGCGACGTCCGAGGTCGGCGTCCTCCACAGGGCTCAGAACAAGGCTTCCTGCACGTACGCCGGACCGGCCGGAGCGGGGACGAGCTTGGGCAGCGGGCCCGGCTTGGGACGCGGCACGGCCTTCCAGCGCGGGTCGAAGTAGGGCTCGGTGACCGTGCGAGTCGGCTCGCGGAGCGTGAGCGCGCGGATCGCGGTCGGCACGTGCAGCTCGAAGCGGGAGTACGTCGCGCGGACGGCGTCCTCGTCGAGCGGGACCCGGCCGTGGCCGGCCAGGTCGAGCCCGAGGTCGGCGGTGGCGACCATGGCCATCACCTCGCGGTTGAGGAGCCACCGCTCCCTGGCCTCGGGGGCCTGCAGCGCCTTGGCGCGGGCCCGGCCGACGGCGGCCGCGCAGCGCTCGCCGCCGGCCTCGGCGTCGTCGAAGGCGGCCTGGGCCGTCTGGAGCGCCTGCAGCAGCTTGACCGCGGTCTTGGACCCGAAGCCGGTGACACCGGGGAGGTTGTCGGAGGTGTCGCCGCGCAGTGCGGCGAGGTCGAGGTACTGCTCGGGCCGCACGCCAGTCACCATCGCCAGCCGCTCCGGATCCAGCAGCGGCGAGGCGTCGACCCCGCCGTTCAGGATCCGCAGCATCCGGGTGTGCTCGTCGATCAGCGCGAAGCTGTCGCGGTCGGACGTCGCGACCACGGTCCGGGCGCCCAGCATCGGCGCCTGCGCGGCCACGCTGGCCAGCACGTCGTCGGCCTCCAGCCCCTCGGGGACCACGACCACGACACCCAGCTCGCGCAGCACCTCGACGGCGAGGTCGAGCTGGCGCTCCAGGCTCTCCGGCTTGGGCGCCCGCTGGGCCTTGTAGGACGGCCAGCGCCTCTTGCGACTGCTGTTGCCCCGGTCGTCGAACCCGACCACCACCAGGTCCGCGCAGACGCGGTCGACCGCCGCCACCAGCTGGCTCAACAGGCCGCGGACCGCCCACCCCTGGGCGCCGTCCGGCGTGCGGTACATCGTGCGGGCCGCGGCGTGGAAGGCCCGGTGCAGGAGCGAGTTGCCGTCGACGGCGAGCACGGTCGGGGTGGACATCTTGTGTCCACCCTAAGGCCGCGCACCGACCCCGGCACGGACCCCGATCAGCACGCCGCGTCGAGGTCCTGGGACTCGTTGGCGGCGTACCCCTCTGCCAGAGAGCCGATCGAGCCACCGGTCACCGAGGGCGGCGGGGCCTTGCCGCCCTTGGGCTTCTTGCCCTTCCTGGTGGCGTCGCCGCCCGCCTCGTCAGAAGCCGCCTCGGCCTTGGGAGCGTCGCCTTCCGCGGTGTCGATCGCCTCGGCCACCTTCTCCCGGATCAGCTTGGCGTCCGGCTCGTAGGTGTCGAACAGCGGCGGTACGACGGAGAGCGTCGACACCTTCTGGCCCTTGGCCTTCAGCGCCAGCCCGATGAACCGGTCCACCTCGCTGGCCGGGATGCTCGTCTGGACCATGGCCGACGAGGCCGTGGCGATCTTCTGGAAGTTCTTGAGCACCACGGACGGGTCGAGCTGGTCGAGCATCGCGCCCATCACGCACTTCTGGCGGGCCATCCGCGAGTAGTCGTCCGAGCCCTCCCGGGCCCGCGAGTACCACTGGGTCTCGAAGCCGGTGAGCTTCTGCTTCCCGGGCTCGATGTAGTCGTAGACGTCGGAGCCGAGGCCGCCGATCGGGATCCGCGACCGCACGTTGAGGGTGACCCCGCCAACCGCGTCCACCAGGTCGCGGAACCCCTTGAGGTTCACCATCGCCCAGTAGTTGATCTTCAGCCCGGTGATGCCCTCGACGGCCATGATCGTGGCGTCGACGCCCGGTTGCTTGGACTTGCCGAACAGCTCCTTGTTGTCCTGCGCCCAGGTGTTGACGCCGTTCAGCATGCAGTGCTCGCAGTCGAAGCCCTGCGGGAACTGCTCGTGCATCACCGAGCCACGCGCGAACGGGAAGTTCTGCATGTTGCGGGGCAGCGAGATCAGCACCGTCCGCCCGGTGTCGGCGTCGATGCTGGCGATGGTGATCGAGTCCGGCCGCAGCCCCCAGCGGTCCACGCCGGAGTCGCCACCCAGCAGCAGCACGTTGTAGCGGCCGTCGTGCGCGCCGCTCGCCTCGCCCGAGCCGAACATGGTCTGGATGAAGTCGCGCTGCACGCCGACCAGGTGGGCGCCGAACAGCAGCACCGCGGCGACCGAGAAGCAGAGGATGCCGTTGATACCGACGGCGGCGCGGCGGTGGCCCATCCGCAGTGTCAGCGGCTGCCCCAGTCGCCACGCGTCGAAGAACAGCGCCGCCCACGCGATCGCCAGCCCCATCAGCCCGAACCGCACCGTCTGCAGGGCCGCCAGGTCGGACACCAGCCAGAAGGCGAACTCGTGGTGGACCCCGGCCACCACGAGGCACCCCGCCCCGACGATCAGCAGCGCGAACCAGGTGCGCAACGCGGCCCGCCCGACCCGCCGGTTGCCGCACGCCAGCTGCGCGCTTCCCGGCAGCACCAGCGTCATCGCCATCAGCGCCAGCGCCCGGCGGAACCGGACGCGTGCAGCGCGGTCAGCGGTGCTGAGGCCGGCACTCGGGTATTCGGCAGCCATCCGGGGAAATCCGCTCCTGAGGGGAAGATCAGGTGTGCGCTGAAGTGGTACCGGCAGTATCACCAGTCACAGGCGTCACACCCGGGTACGACGCGCCGACAAACGAGCGCGGCTCCCAATCTGGTTTCGACATCCAACGCCACCGGTTGGTTGGAACCACCCGCTCCGGGTTGGTTGGCTCCAACCAAGTTCCTCAGTTGGTTGGTACCAACCAACCCCGGGCGGACAGGGGTCAGCCGAGCGCGTGGGCCTCGATGGCCGCGACCTGCTCGCCGCTGGGCTCCCGATCGACGTACACGAGCCGGATCGCGTCCGGGTCGGGGTTGGGGCGGTCGGGGCCGCGCCAGGCCAGCCGCATGCCGAGTCGCTCGGCGGTACGCCGGGAGGCGGCGTTGTGTTCCAGCAGGTAGGCGACGACCGGTCGCAACGGCTCCACGTCGTGCGCGGCCTCGAGCGCCCGGAGGCCCATCTCGCTCGCGTAGCCGCGGCCGTGCACGGAGGTGGCGAACCGGTAGTAGAGGTTCCACCACATCCGACCGGTGGGGATCGTGCAGCCCCCCCGCCCCACGACCGGGCCGGCGGGGTCGTCGCGCACCGACCAGTAGCCCAGCCCGTTGAGCGCGAACTGCTTCTCCGACTGGGTCACCATCGCCTCGGACTCGGAGCGGGAGGTGTGCCGCCCGAGCGGGAAGTGTCGCCACGAGCCCGGGTCGGAGTGGATCGCGTGCAGGTCGTCGACGTCCGCGTCGGTGGGCAGGTCGAGCCACAGCCGGGACGTGCGCGTGTGCAGCCATGGGCTGGCCGGCCGGGCCACCCGGACGGCCGAGGAGTCCCGCGGCTCCTTCACGTACCGCACGGTAGCGTCAGCCGCATGCCTGATCGTCCCCGGAACGGCGGTCCCGAGGACGGGCCCGACTACCAGTGGCTCTACGGTCAGAGCGGTCCACCAGAGGACCCCCAGGCCACCCGCCCGGTCCCGCGCCAGCAGCGGCCCGGCACGCCTCGAGCCGACCAGACCCGGGTGATGAAGGCCCAGCCGCGCCCCACCCAGCAGCGCGCGACCAGCCGGCCCACGCCGCCCCCGGTGGCGCCGTCGGTGGACCAGTCGCGGCCCCGGCGCCGGCCACGGTTCCGGGTCCGCTACGTGCTCCTGCTGCTGCTGCTCTGGCTCGTCTACCTCGTGGCTGTCCCCGTCATCGCCTGGAACCGCGTCGACAAGGTCGACTTCGAGCCGGCCGGCGACCGGCCGGGCGACCAGTCCGGCACGACGTACCTCCTGGTCGGCAGCGACTCGCGCGAGGGCCTGTCGAAGGAGGAGCGCAAGGCACTCAGCACGGGGAACGCCGGCGGGGGCCGGACCGACACGATCATGCTGCTGCACACCGGGTCCGGGCCGAACCTCCTGATGTCGATCCCCCGCGACCTCGAGGTCGAGATCCCCGGACGCGGCACGTCGAAGATCAACGCCGCCTACGCGGATGACGGTCCGAAGCTGCTGGTCGAGACCGTCGAGAACCTCACCGGCATCCGCATCGACCAGTACGTCGAGATCGGGATGGGTGGTGTGGTCGGCGTCGTCGACGCGGTCGGCGGCATCGAGATCTGCCCCGACAAGAAGATGGTCGACAAGGACGCCGGACTGAACATCACGAAGGGCTGCCAGGAGGTCGACGGCTCCACCGCGCTGGCCTACAGCCGGTCCCGGCACGCGCAGACCCTCGGCGACCTCGACCGGGTCCGGCACCAGCGCGAGGTGGTGGCGGCGATCGGCGACAAGGTGCTCTCGCCCTGGTCGGTGGTGAACCCGGTCCGGTGGTGGAGGCTGAACAACGCGATGCCCGACTTCTTCAAGTTCGGCGACGGCATGGGGCCACACCGCGCCGTGCTCTGGGCCAGCGCCATGGCGCAGGTGGGCGGCAAGGACGGCTTGCTGTGCACCGTCCCGCTGACCAGCGGCTCGGCCAGCGCACTGGACGAGGAGCTCGCCGACCAGCTGTTCGGCGCGATCCGCGAGGACAAGACCGACGACGTCACGGACCAGCTCTGCCTCCCCTCGGGCCTGGCGAACGTGCCGTGACCTTCTCCCTCTACGAGGCCCTCTCGATCTCGGTCGACGACGACGGGGTGGCCACCCTGACCCTCGACCGGCCCGGCCAGCTGAACGCCTTCGACCTGACCATGGCCCGCGAGCTGGAGAGGTTCTTCCTGACCGACGCCCGCTCGGACGACGTACGCGCGGTCGTGGTGACCGGCGCCGGCCGCGCGTTCTGCGCGGGGATGGACCTGTCGGCGGCCGGCAACGTGTTCGGGCTCGACGAGTCGCTGGCGCCGACGCCGGAGGAGTTCCGCGCGTCGTACGACCAGCCGCCGTACCACGACGGGCTGCGCGACACCGGCGGCCGGGTGACGTTGGCGATCCACGCGCTGCCGAAGCCGGTGATCGCCGCGATCAACGGCGCCGCGGTCGGCATCGGCGCGACGATGACGCTGGGCATGGACATCCGGATGGCGTCCACCGCGGCCCGGATCGGTTTCGTCTTCGGCCGGATCGGGATCACGCCGGAGGCGGCGTCGTCGTGGTTCCTGCCGCGGATCGTCGGCCTGCAGCAGGCGCTGGAGTGGATCTACGCCGCCGACATCCTCACCGCGGACGCCGCCCTGGCCGGGCGCCTGGTCAGGTCCGTGCACCCGCCCGACGAGCTTTTGCCTGCGGCGCAGGAGCTGGCGCGCTCCTTCGTCCGCGGCCGCTCGCCCGTCGCCCTCGGCCTGAGCAAGCAGCTGATCTACAAGCACGCCGGCTCGGCCGAGCCGCTCGAGGCGCACCTCTCGGACTCGCTCGCCGTCTTCTGGACCTCGATCGCCGACGGCAAGGAGGGAGTGGCGGCGTTCCTCGAGAAGCGGCCGGCGAACTTCACCGGCCAGGCGTCCGAGCTTCCGCGGATCGACTGACCACCCGACGAGGTCAGCGCAGCGTCCGCGCGAAGAGTCCCTCCAGCTCCCTGAAGTGCCGCTCGGCCGCGGCCTCGTGGTACACCGACGTGTCGGCCATCGAGTAGCCGTGCGCGGCGCCCTCGTACACCTCGTTCAGATGCGGGCGGTCCGCCTCCTCCAGGGTCTCCTCGAGCTTCGCGACCTGCTCGACGGTCATCGAGCGGTCGTTGTCCGCGTGCCCGAACACGTACTCCGCCGTACTGCCCGCGAGGGCTCGGTGCGGGCTGTCGTCCGCGTCGGTGACCAGCCCACCGCCGTGGAATCCACCGACGGCCCCGACCGTCCCCGGGTGCCACCCGGCCGTGCGCACGGCGAGCCGCGCGCCCATGCAGTAGCCGATGACGCCGATCGGCCCCTCGTCGGCGTGCTGGAGCAGCGCCCGCACCCACGCGTCCGCGTCCGGCTCCGCCTTCTTCGGCGTCAGCCCCTGCACCCGACCCATCACCCCGCCGGAGAAGAACGCGTCCCTGGCCCCCTCGTCGCGCAGGTCGCCCTCCGGCGCCAGCTCCTCGGCGGTGCCGTCGCGGTAGAAGACGTTCGGCGCGAGCACGACGTACCCCCACGACGCGATCCGGTCGGCCATCTCCTCGATCTGCGGCCGCAGCCCGATCGCGTCGACGTAGAACAGCACCCCCGGGTCGCCGGGGGACCCGGTCAGGTACGCCTCCGCGGTGCCGTCGGCCGCCCGGATCTCGATGGTCTGGCCCATGCGCCGGAGCGTACGGCGGCTCGGCTCAGAGCTGGGACTGCACCCCGGCCAGGAGCTGGCGGGCCATCACGATGCGCTGGACCTGGTTGGTGCCCTCGTAGATCTGGGTGATCTTGGCGTCGCGCATCATCCGCTCGACGGGGTAGTCGCGGGTGAAGCCGTAGCCACCCAGGACCTGGACGGCGTTGGTGGTGACCTCCATGGCCACGTCGGAGGCGAAGCACTTCGCGGCGGCGCCGAAGAAGGTCAGGTCGGCCTCGTCGCGCTCGGAGCGGCCGGCGGCGGCGTAGGTCAGCTGGCGGGCGGCCTCGACCTTCATGCCCATCTCGGCCAGCAGGAACTGCAGCCCCTGGAAGTCGGCGATCGGCTTGCCGAACTGGTGGCGCTCCGCGGCGTAGGACAGCGCGTAGTCAAGCGCGCCCTGGGCGACCCCGACCGCCTGGGCGGCGATGGTGACCCGGGTGTGGTCCAGGGTGCGCATCGCGGTCTCGAAACCGGTGCCCTCCGCGCCGATGATGCGATCAGCGGGGATGCGGACCCGGTCGAGGTAGACCTCGCGGGTCGGCGAGCCCTTGATGCCGAGCTTCTTCTCCGGCGCCCCGAACGAGACACCCTCGTCGGCCTTCTCGACCACGAACGCCGAGATCCCCCGTGACCGTTTCTCGGGGTCCGTCACCGCCATGACGGTGTAGTAGTCCGACTCGTACTTGCCGGGGCCGGCGTTGGTGATCCACCGTTTGACGCCGTTGAGCACCCAGAAGTCGCCGTCGCGGACCGCCTTGGTCTT
The DNA here is from genome assembly GCA_963749865.1 of uncultured Actinomycetota bacterium. Lineage (GTDB taxonomy): Bacteria > Actinomycetota > Actinomycetes > Propionibacteriales > Nocardioidaceae > Nocardioides. Next base: position 463,529 of record CAVVOE010000012.1, on the reverse strand, counting down.
CATCGCCGCCGCATCCGACCCGGCGTCCGGCTCGGAGAGGCAGTAGGAGAACCCGCCCTCGCCGCGGGCCAGCGCGCCGAGGTAGTTCTTCTTCAGCTCCTCCGACCCCGCCAGCTGCAGCGGCAGTGACCCCAGCTTGTTCACCGCCGGGATCAACGAGGCCGACATGTCGACCCGCGCGACCTCCTCGATCACCAGCACCGTGGCCAGTGCGTCCGCACCCGCGCCGCCGTACTCCTCGGGCACGTGCGGGGCATGGAAGTCCGCTGCCACGAGCGCCGCTGCAGCCTCCTCGGGATAGCGGGCCTGCTCGTCCACCTCGGCGGCGTACGGCGCGATCTTCGCCTCGCACAGCGACCGCACCGCCGCGCGGATCGCCCGGTGCTCCTCGGACAACGCGAACAGGAGGCTGCTCATGGGTCACAGCGTAGATCCGTCGCGGCGCGAGGAACGCCGGCGCCCGGTCGATGTGGGTCACATCGACCGGGCGTCGGGGTGCCCGATGGTCAGCGGGTCACGTGAACCGTGACCGTCTTCGTCGACCCCGTGGTGGCGGTGTCACCGTTGTAGTGGAGCCTGACCTTCCACACGCCGGGGCTGAGCGTGTCCAGCTTCAGGAGAGCCGTGCCGTTCCGCAGCTTGCGCTTGCCGAGGACCTGGCCCTTGGAGGTGGCGATGACCTTGCCGTCGGGATCGCCGACCTGACGCCGCACCGTGACCTGGACCTGCGCGTTCTCGCTGCGCGTCACCCGCTTGTCGACGACCTTGCCTGACATTTTGGAGGTCTGCCGGCTGACCTGGACGGACCCGGCGTTGGTGGGGGCCGCCTGCGAGCAGGAGTAGGTGCCGACCTTGGCGCCGTTGCCCTTCTGCACGCCCAGGTCGAACGCGCTCGGGAACGCGAAGCCCAGTGTGCCCGGGGCACCGGGGGTGGTCGAACCGAGGAACCCGCCGGCCACGAGGGTCGCTGCGGAGCCAGAGGAGGCCGTCGCGGACGGGCCGGCCAGCGACACGGGGAGCTGGCCCAGGCCGACGGTGACGAGCAGGTTCTCGATGGCGGCCTTGAGGGTGCCGCCGTTGCCGACGAGCTTGGCGGCCAGGCCGGCCGGGAGGCTCATCGTCGCCACGATCGGCTGCTGCGGGATCGGGACGCCGGCCAGTGCGGCCGTCGGCAGGTTCGGCAGCGCGAAGCTGACCGGGATGTTGTAGGTGCCGTTCGACCCGAAGTTGCAGCTGTACGTGGTCGCGGCCTGTGCGGCGTGGGCGGCCTGGGGGGTGAGGGACAGCCCGCCGGTGGCGAGTGCGGTCGCGACCGCACCCGTGGCGAGCAGACGCGTGACGTGCGTCAGTGACATGACAGTGCTCCTCTGTCGTGATGGTGGGGGAATGCGCACCCTCCCCGAGCACGCCGGACCAACGTAGGTCGACCAGGCTTTCGCCATGGCCGAATGGCCAAACCCTCGTACGCTCGGTCGTGAGTACTAGCCCACTTGGGGGTCCCCCTAGGCTCATAAGCATGACGTGGCACGACCCGGAGGCGACCCGGTTCATGCTCGACGACTGCAAGGTCTGGGCGGTCGTGGGACTGTCGGGCGACACCCGTCGGACGGCGTACTCGATCGCCGCGCTGCTCCAGGAGCGTGGCAAGCAGATCGTCCCGATCCACCCCGCAGCCGCGTCCGACAGCGGGCTGGAGGTGCTCGGCGAGAAGGGCTACCCGACCCTGGCTGACGTCCCGTTCCCGATCGACGTGGTCGACGTCTTCCGCCGCTCCGACGCGGCCGGCGAGTTCGCCGACCAGGCCGTCGCGGTCGGCGCCCAGGCCGTGTGGTTCCAGCTCGGCGTCATCGACGCGGAGGCGTTCGACCGGACCGTGGCGGCGGGGACCCCGATGGTGATGGACACCTGCCCGGCCATCGAGTGGGCACGGAGACGCTGAGCCGGCCGACCACTGCCTCGAGCGGTCCGCGCCGTCGTACGCCGACGAACAGCGCGCCGACCGACAGGAGCACGAGCACGTGCCAGCCGAACGACGCGGGCTCCTCGGCCGGCCAGACCGGCTCGGTGCGCATGACCACGTGCAGGCTGTAGAGGCTCAGCGTCATCGTGCCGGCGCCGAACGCGATCGCGACCGCGCGGCGGCCCGTGGACGGCAGCGATCCCACGACGAGCAGGCAGAGCCCGATCACCAGCGCGGCGCTGGCCCCGGTCTCCAGCAGGTCGAACGGCGTCCCGCTGTGCGGCGCCACCACCAGCAGCCAGGCCCACGAGCCGCCGGCCGGGGTGGTGCCGTGCATGCCGCCGCCGATCGCGTTGACGAGCGCGTCGGCGGTCGAGACGTCGCCGTACTGTCCCGCATCGGGCACCAACCGGCGCAGCACCCACGGCTGCTCGGTGAACGATCGCGAGACCACGAACGCCAGCACCGCCACCGCCAGACCCCCGGACACCAGGCCGACCTGGACCGAGCGTGAGCGCAGGTCGCAGCGGCCGATGGCCATCCCGAGCAACAGGTAGGCCAGCCACGGCAGGCACGGGTAGTAGCCGGTGAGCAGCAGCTCGGACAGCAGGTGCCCCGGGTCAGCGAGCTGCTCGAACGCCGGGCTGGCGGCGCCCCGGGCGGGCAGGTGCGGCCGGACCAGCTGCGAGACCACCGGCGCGACCACCACCCACGCGGCGGCCCAGGCGAGGAGCGACCGGGCCCGCAGCCGGAGGAACGGCAGCCCGAGCAGGAACAGCACCCCGTAGTAGGTCAGGATGATCGCCAGACCGGTCTCGAGCTCGCCCAGCGCGAGCCCCAGCACGGCGACCAGGACCGCCCGGATCGCGAGCCCGACGGCGTTCGTGCGCCGTGACATCAGCACCAGGCTCGCCCCGGCCAGCACCGCGAACAGCGCCGAGGCCCGGCCGTCGACCAGCCACGACGTACGCGTGAGAGACCCGTCGGCCGTCCGCTCGTCGAGGACGTGCGACGCGACCATGCCCAGCAGCGCCAGGCAGCGCGCGACGTCGAGCCCGACCAGCCGCGGCTGGCTCAGAAGCCGACCCTCCGCGGCCCAGCGTCGCTGCGCACCGCCGCACCCTTGGCGTGCGCCGCCTCCTTGAGCGAGGCCTGGTAGTCGACCACCTTCCGCCGCAGCTCCTCGTCAGATGCCGCCAGGACCCGTACGGCGAGCAGCCCGGCGTTGCGGGCGTTGCCGACGCCCACCGTGGCGACGGGAACACCGGCCGGCATCTGCACGATCGAGAGCAGCGAGTCGAGGCCGTCGAGGTTCTCCAGCGGGACCGGCACGCCGATCACCGGCAGTGGCGTGACCGAGGCCAGCATCCCCGGCAGGTGGGCCGCCCCGCCGGCGCCGGCGATGATCACGCGCAGCCCGCGGCCGGCCGCCTCCTTGCCGTAGGCCAGCATCTCCTCCGGCATCCGGTGCGCGGAGACCACGTCGGCCTCGTAGGCCACGCCGAACTCCTCGAGCGCCGTCGCTGCCGCCTTCATCACCGGCCAGTCGGAGTCGGAGCCCATCACGATCCCGACCTGGGCGTCCTCACTCATCGCTCACTCACTCTCGTTGCCGAGGTCGCCGCGGAACCAGGCCGCGGCGTGCCGGGCGCGCTCGAGGCAGTCCTCGAGGTCCTCACCGTAGGCGTTCACGTGCCCGACCTTGCGCCCCGGCCGAAGCGCCTTGCCGTACAGGTGCACCCGCAGCCGCGGGTCGCGGGCCAGCGCGTGCGGGTAGCCGTCGTACAGGCGGCCGATCTCGTCGTGGGGGCCGCCGAGGATGTTGACCATCACCGTCCAGCGCGCCCGCGGCGCCGGCGAGCCGAGCGGCAGGTCGAGCACCGCGCGGAGGTGGTTCTCGAACTGGCTGGTCACCGCGCCGTCCTGGGTCCAGTGGCCGGTGTTGTGCGGCCGCATCGCCAGCTCGTTGACGAGCACCCGGCCGTCCCGTGTCTCGAACAGCTCGACCGCGAGGATGCCCACGACGTCGAGCTCCTTGGCGATCGTCAGCGCGACCTGCTGGGCCTGGGTGGCCAGCTCGGGCGTCAGGTCTGGTGCCGGGCTGATGACCTCGTGGCAGATGCCGCCGAGCTGGGTGCTGGCCACAACGGGGTACGCCGCGGCCTGGCCGCTCGGCGAGCGCGCCACCAGCGCCGCCAGCTCGCGGCGGAAGTCCACGAGCTCCTCGGCCAGCACCTGGACGCCGGACGCGGTCGCCACCCGGAAGGCCTCCTCGGCCTCCCCGAGGGCCCGGACCACCCAGACACCGCGGCCGTCGTACCCACCGCGCGTCGTCTTCAGCACGCAGGGCAGCCCGAACGTCTCGACCTCCTGCGGCTGGCTCACCACGGCCCACCGCGGGCATGGCACCCCCAGCTCGGTCAGCCGCTCGCGCATCACCGCCTTGTCCTGGGCGTGCACCAGCGCCTCGGGCCCCGGACGCACGGCGACCCCCGACTCGGCCAGCGCGTGCAGGTGCTCGGTGGGCACGTGCTCGTGGTCGAAGGTGACCACCTGCGCCCCGCTGGTCACCTTGCGGAGCGCCTCGAGGTCACGGTGGTCGCCGACGATCGTGTCGGGGATGACCTGGGCCGCCGAGACTCCTTCAGCCTCGGCCAGCAGCCGCAGGGGGATCCCCATCGCCGCGGCCGGCTCGGCCAGCATCCGCGCGAGCTGTCCGCCTCCGATGACGGCGACGGTCGGCGCGAGCTCGGGCACGACCAAACCCTAAGGTGTCGACGTGCCGCTCACGATCTCCGTGCTCGCCGACCGTCCCGACCTCGTCGGCCCGATGTGGGACATGGACAACTCGTGGCCGGAGTTCATGCGCCACGACCCGATCGGCGGCCTGTTCTACGGGAACGTCGAGTCACGGTTCGCCGAGTACGTCCTGGTCGCCCAGGACGAGGCGGACGAGGTGGTGGCGTGCGCCTACTCCGTGCCGTTCGTGCTCGACGGCGCCGAGCTGCCCGACAACGGCTGGGACTTCGCGATCCGCAACGGGCTGCTCGCGAGCATCCGCGGCGACCAGCCGGATGCCGTCTCCGCCGTGGAGATCGCGGTCCGCCCGGACCGGCAGGGCACCGGCCTCTCCGGCCAGATGCTGACCGCGATGCGCGCGAACGCCGGGCGCCATGGCTTCGCCGAGCTCGTCGCGCCCGTGCGGCCCAGCGGCAAGGTCGACCCGCACGAGCCGATGTCGGCGTACGCCTTCCGCGTCCGCGAGGACGGCCTCCCCGCCGACCCCTGGCTACGGGTGCACGTCCGGGCCGGTGGCCGCATCGACAAGGTCGCCCCGCGGTCCATGGTCATCCCCGGGACCCTCGACGAGTGGCGCTCGTGGACTCAGCTGCCCTTTGACCGGACCGGCCCGGTCGAGGTGCCGAAGGCCCTCGCGCCGGTGCACTGCGACGCCGAGCACGGGATCGCGACGTACGTCGAGCCGAATGTCTGGGTGCGCCACGCGACAGGTGTGTGACGTCAGGACTGTCCCGAAGTCGTTCACAGGCTGAGCCTCGATTCGCCTTCTCCACAAGGGAGATCGGGTCCCGTGCGACTGTCGGCGCTCGGTGGTTGAGTTGGTCCCACGATGACTTCGACCAGTGACCTGCTCCCGCTCGACGGGTGCGATGACGCCGCCTCGGTGCTGGCTCATGCGCGGGCGCAGAGGAGGGTCGAGGAGGACGCGGCCCGAGGGGTGATGCGGGCGGCCGCGCGGTGGGCGTCGATGCACTCGACCGCCTCGCTGGTGGGCCCGGCCGATGGCTGGCACGAGTCCTGCTTGCCGCTGGGCGGCGAGGGGTGTCCGGAGGTGGCTGAGTTCGCGGTGGTCGAGTTCGCCGCCTCGCTCGGGAAGTCCACCGAGGCCGGGCGGCGCTACCTGTCCCACGCGGTCGAGGGGTGCTACCGGCTGACCCGTTGCTGGGCCCGGCTCGAGGCCGGGGAGCTCCAGGCGTGGCGGCTCGGGTTCATCGCCGAGCGCACCCTCTGCCTCTCCCCGGAGGCGGCGGCGTTCGTCGACATCCACGTCGCCCCGGTGGCGCACAAGATCGGCCCGGCCCAGCTGGACCGGATGATCACCGAGGCGGTCGCCAGGTTCGACGCCGAGGTCGACCTGGCCGACGCACTCGACCTCGAGGCCGCGGTGGCCGCCGGTGCGGAGGAGCAGCGGCCGCGTCGCCAGGTGGTGCTGCACGTCCACCTCTCCCGGGCAGCGGTCGCCGGACCCGGCACCGACCAGCTGGCCCGGGTCCGAGAGGTCCCCGGCCCGGTCACCGTCGAGCAGGTCCGGCTCTGGTGCGGCAACCCCGACACCCAGGTCACCGTCAGGCCCGTCGTCGACCTCGCCGAGCACATCCACGTCGACTCCTACCAAGCCAGCCAGCGGCTCAAGGACCAGGTCGACCTGCGCGACGCGACCTGCGTCTTCCCCCACTGCACCCGCCCCGCGCACCGCTGCGACCACGACCACCGCGTCGCCCACGCCGACGGCGGACCCACCTGTTCCTGCCACCTGGCCCCCGTCTGCCGACGCCACCACCGCGCCAAGACCACCGGCGGCTGGAACTACCTGACCATCGAGCCCGGCGTCCACCTGTGGCGCAGCCCCCTGGGCTACCAGTTCCTCCGCGACGCGACCGGCACCCTCGACGTCACCCCCGACCACCAACACCGCGAGCTCGCCCGCACCTTCCTGGCCCACTTCGACATCGACAACGCCACCGACCCCGAACCCTGACCACCCCGCCCCACACCCCGCTCGGCACCAGTCGAGCGGGGCGGCGGTGCACCCCTGACGGCATGATCAGGCGTCGGCGGGCCGAGGGACCCGAATGTACGGACGCGGATGAATATCCAGATGACGTGACGCGGGCTGATGCCTACCGTCGAGGCGTGAAGGTGTCGTTCACGAAGACGGACGCGAAGCGTTACTCCATCGCCATCACGCGTGACCAGGGTCCCGCGCTGTTGCCGCGCTTCGGCCCCGGTTACGACGACTTGATGCCCCACGACCTCGCCCACTACCTCGTCGAGGAGTACTTCCGGATCCAGCTGGGCGTGTGGGGGCAGCTCGCCGCTGGAGGTGGCGGCATCTTCTTCCCCGCGCCGGAGGACAACTCGCTGCAGTGGCGGCGACGGGTGCAACGGCTCGGAGCGATCGGGCGCGAGGACATGGTGCGCTCGGAGGAGCTGGTCGTCTTGATCGTGTCCGCTTGGGAGCGGAGCATCGGCCGGGTCAAGCACCAGACCCGCCACGTGCGGGCGGAGGTCGAGCGCGACAAGCTCCGGGGCGCCGTCGACCGGATGGCCGCGGTCGCCGAGCAGTGGCGTGCCCTTCCGCACGGCGGCTCGCTCGACTTCGAGTGGCCCGAGGGGCTGACCCTCAAGACCGCGAGGTCGCGACGTGGACGCCGCCACCGCACCCTGGAGAGCGCCCGGCGCTGAGCCGGCTCTCAGTGCCGGCGCACCGCCACCGGCTCGACGATCCCGAAGCCCCGGACCGGCCGGGCCGGCAGCGGACGGGTCTCGAACTGGTCGTCGGGCAGCAGCGCCGCCGTCTCCCCGTCGACGATCACCCGGTTCCGGCGGGCCACGGCGGTGAGCCGGGAGGCCATGTTCACCGGGGGGCCGAAGACGTCGCCGAGTCGGAGCACCACCAGGCCGCTGGCCAGGCCGACCCGGACGTCGGGCATCCGGGAGTCGCGGCCGACGACGGTGATGATCCCCTCGGCGATCTCGTACGCCGCGATCGGGTCGGCGTGCACGAACAGCACCGAGTCGCCGATGCTCTTGATCACCCGGCCGCGCTGGGTGGCGACCACGTCGGCGCAGCGGGCCTCGAACAGCTCGACCAGGTCGCCGATGCGTTCCTCGGAGAGCTCGTTGGAGAGGGCGGTGAACTGCACGATGTCCGCGAACCCGACCGTGAGCCGGGTGGTGTGCAGGTCCTCCTCGCGAGCGCCGAGCGCCTCCGTCCGGGCCACCGCGGCGGCCAGGTGCCGCCGCCACACGTAGATCAGCAGCTTCTCGAACGGCTCGGAGAACTCCTCGATCATCCGCAGCCCGATGGCCAGCCGGTCGTCGGGCTCGCCGGACTCCTCGCGGGCCAGCTCGAGCACCCGGGTCAGCAGCGCGGACACCTCCCAGTCGGAGAGCCGGGCCATGGTCTGCCCCACCGCGCGGGTCAGGTGCACGGCGAGGTCGAAGTCGATCAGGCCGGAGTCGACCAGGCCGACGAGAGTCGAGAGCGCCTCCGCGTCGGAGCGGGTGAACGCCGTCGCCCCGCCGTGCTCGGGGAAGCCGAGCGCCCGCCACAGCCGGCGCGCCTTGTCGAGATCGACCCCGGTCTCCTCGGCCAGCTCGGCGGCGTTGAAGACGCGAGGTTCGCCGAGGATGTGCTGCTCAAGGTCCTCGGAGGGCTTTGGGACGGGGTCAGACACCTTCGTCGCGGGCGTCGTCGGTGTGCAGGTCGTGCAGCAGCTCCTGGATCCGGCGGTGGGTCTCCTCGATCCGCGGGATGTCGGGCAGCGCCACCTGGCCGTGCGTGCTGGCGTCGCTGATCACCAGCGTCCCGCAGCCCAGCAGCCGGTCGATGAGATCGCGCTCGTAGGCCACGTCGCTGACCCGGGTGAGCGGGATGTCGTGCCCCTTGCGCGTGATCACGCCGTGCCGGGTGATCAGCCGACGGGTGGTGACCGTGTACGTCGCGGTCAGCCAGACCAGCAGCGGGCGGAGCACGAACCAGACGATGCCGATGGCCACCACGACCCACACGATGTTGACGACCAAGCTCTCGTCGACCGCGCTCTGGACGAAGACGCCGATGCCCAGCAGGACGACCAGCGCCAGGATCGGCAGCAGCAGCGCCTTGGGATGGGTCCGGGTGTCGACGACGATCGACTCGCCCTCGTTCAGCAGGTCCTTGGAGAGTGCCACGGACGGATCATGTCACCGATCCACCCGGGTGAGTGGCTACTCGACCGAGCCGACGTGAACGACGTCGCCGGCGCTCACCGCGGTGCGCTCGACCCTGCCGTCGACCGAGTGCTCGACCAGCAGCCGCCCGCTCGGGTCGATGCCGGTGGCGGTCCCGGCCAGCGCCTCCCCCGACGGCAGCTCCACGCGGACCTGGGTGCCGATGGTGGCGCAGGCCGCGGCGTACGACTCCGCGAGCCGCATGCCGGCCAGGTCACCGCCCTCCTGCCACGCGGTGTAGGACTCCCACAGCGACGCGAGCACGGCCACGAGCAGCGAGGTCCGGTCAGGCACCGGGCCACCGGCCACGGCCAGCGAGGTCGCCTCGGGGACCGGAAGCTCCTCGGCGGTCATGCCGACGTTGAGCCCCACACCGATGACGGCGGCCGGTCCGGAGGGTGTCTCGATCCGCTCGACCAGGATCCCGGCCACCTTCCGCCCCTCCAGCAGTACGTCGTTGGGCCACTTGACGGCCGCCTCGAAGCCGGCCGCCTTGAGCGCCTTGTCCACGGCGTACCCCGCCAGCAGCGGCAGCCACGGCCAGGTCGCGGTGGGCGAGGTGGGCCGGAGCAGCACCGAGAAGGTGAGGGCGGAGCGGGGCGGGGCCTGCCAGGTGCGGTCCAGCCGACCTCGGCCGGCCGTCTGGTGCTCGGCGACCACGACGAGCCCTTCGCCGGCCCCTCCGTGCGCCCGCTCGGAGACCAGCGCGTTGGTCGAGCCGGCCTCCTCGGCCACCTCGATGGCCAGGCCGGGCAACAGGTCAGGATCGGCGGCGGCCAGCCGCCCGGCGTCGAGGGGTGGGCGTGCGGAAGGCTCCGAGATCACACGGCCAGTGTCCCCCACGCGAGCCCCTGCGGATGCTCGGCGTCCTCAGGGTGCGCGCATCGCGAGGCGGAGGAGCGACGGTGTGGTTGATCCCCTGCGAGCGACGACAACGATGCGAGGTGCGTGCCCTGGTGGCGCGGAGCGCCTGCAGGGTCTCGCGTGGGGGGCACTAACCTCTCACGGGTGAGCGCGCACCCCGGCGAAGGCACGGACGTCCCCGAGGACATCGACACCCACACCACCGCGGGGAAGCTGGCCGACCTCGACCGGCGCCTCGACGAGGCGGTGCACGCCGGCTCGGCCAAGGCGGTCGAGAAGCAGCACGCGAAGGGCCGCAAGACCGCCCGCGAGCGGATCGAGCTGCTCTTCGACGAAGGTTCCTTCGTCGAGCTCGACGAGCTGGCCCGGCACCGGTCCACGGCGTTCGGCCTCGAGAAGCGGCGCCCCTACGGCGACGGCGTGATCACCGGCTACGGCACCATCAACGGCCGGCAGACCTGCGTGTTCTCACAGGACTTCACGATCTTCGGCGGCTCGCTGGGCGAGGTCTACGGCGAGAAGATCACCAAGGTGATGGACCTCGCCATCAAGACCGGCTGCCCGATCATCGGCATCAACGAGGGCGCCGGCGCCCGCATCCAGGAGGGCGTCGTCTCCCTGGGCCTGTACGGCGAGATCTTCCGCCGAAACGTCCACGCCAGCGGGGTGATCCCGCAGATCAGCCTGATCATGGGCTCCTGCGCCGGCGGCCACGTCTACTCCCCCGCGGTCACCGACTTCACGATCATGGTCGACGGCACGTCCAACATGTTCATCACCGGTCCCGACGTCATCAAGACCGTCACCGGCGAGGACGTCACGATGGAGGAGCTCGGCGGCGCCCGCACCCACAACACCAAGTCCGGCAACGCCCACTACATGGGCTCGGACGAGGAGGACGCGCTCGAGTACACCAAGGCGCTGCTCTCCTACCTGCCGCAGAACAACCTCGACGAGGTCCCGGCGTACGACGCCCCCTCCGATGGGCAGAGTGCGGAGCTGGAGTTCTCCGATCTCGACCGGTCGCTGGACACCCTGATCCCGGACTCGCCGAACCAGCCCTACGACATGCACGACGTGATCGGGGCGGTCGTCGACGACGAGGAGTTTCTCGAGGTCCAGGAGCTCTTCGCCCCCAACCTGATCGTCGGCTTCGGCCGGGTCGAGGGCCACTCGGTCGGCGTCGTGGCCAACCAGCCGATGCAGTTCGCCGGCACCCTCGACATCGACGCCTCCGAGAAGGCGGCCCGCTTCGTGCGCTTCTGTGACGCCTTCAACATCCCGGTGCTGACCTTCGTGGACGTGCCCGGATTCCTGCCTGGCACGGACCAGGAGTGGAACGGCATCATCCGCCGCGGCGCCAAGCTGATCTATGCCTACTCCGAGGCGACGGTCCCGCTGGTCACGGTGATCACCCGCAAGGCCTACGGCGGCGCGTACGACGTGATGGGCTCCAAGCACCTCGGCGCGGACATCAACCTGGCCTGGCCGACCGCGCAGATCGCGGTGATGGGCGCCCAGGGGGCCGTGAACATCCTCTACCGCGACACGCTCAAGGCGGCGGAGGATCCCGAGGCCAAGCGGGCCGAGCTGATCGACGACTACGACCAGGCGCTGGCCAACCCCTACATGGCCGCCGAGCGCGGGTACGTCGACGCGGTGATCAGTCCGCACGAGACCCGCGTCGAGGTCGTGCGTGCACTTCGGTTGCTCCGGTCCAAGCGCGAGACGCTGCCCGCCAAGAAGCACGGGAACATCCCGCTGTGAGCGACGCTCCCGCGCCGGAGCGACCGCTGCTCCGCATCGTGAAGGGAGACGCCACCCCCGAAGAGGTGGCCGCCCTGGTCGCCGTGGTCGCCGCCCTGGGCAGCGGCGCCGACGGCCCCCCGAGGCGGCGTACGCCGGAGTGGTCGGCGCACCACCGCAAGACGCGGGTCAGCCTCCCGCACGGCCCCGGCGGCTGGCGCTCCAGCGCCCTGCCGCGGTGACTAGACCCGTCTAGTCAGGTCAGGCTATTCCTGACAGTCCGGAATGGTCCGCGCGGGCCATCGCCACCGGGGCCCGACTGCAAGAGGATCGTCAGACCCTTGACCCGAGACAAGGGCATTCACGGGGACAGGACGCGGGCTCCGTCGCGGGGGGCGACGGACCCGCGTCCTGCGTGTTCCACGCGTTTGCGCAGGTCAGCGCGGTGCGCGGGCCCGTCCGGGAGCGAACACCGCGGCGAGGACCGCCACCGCGACGGCGGCCGCACCGGTGAGCAGGGCCGGGCCGATCGCGCCGTCGTAGCCGTTCGGGGCGATCTGGCCACCGTTGCCGAGGAACACCGCGACGAGCAGTGCGATCCCGAGCGCGACACCGAACTCCCGCACCGTCGAGTTGGCCGAGCTGGCCGTGGCGAAGTCGCCGTCCGGAAGCCCCTGGAGCACGGCGGTGGCGCTCGGCGCGAAGGTCAGCCCCATGCCGATGCCGGCCATGGCCAACGGGACCAGGAACGCGGAGTACGCCGAGCCGTTCTCGGCCAGCCAGGCGAACCACACCAGCGAGACCGTCTGCAGGCTCAGCCCGACCAGCAGCAGGGACCGGAGCCCGGTGCGGCCGGCGATCGCGCCTGCGATCGGGGCGACCACCATCGGCGCCGCGGTCCACGGCAGGGTGCGGATGCCGGCCTCGAGCGGGCTGTAGCCCTGGACCACCTGGAGGTACTGCGAGAGCAGGAAGACGGTGCCGAACATCCCGATGGTGAAGGTCAGGCCGATCACGTTGGCGACCGAGAACCCGCGCGAGGAGAACAGCCGGAGCGGCAGCACGGCGTACGAGCGGCCGCGCGCCCAGGCGACGTACGCCGGCACGAGCAGGCCGGCCACGACCAGCGGGACCAGGACGCCGGCCGAGGTCCAGCCGTCGTCGTTGCCGTGCACGATCCCCCAGATGCCGAGGAAGACCGCGCCGCCGAGCATCGCGGTGCCGACCGGGTCGAGCCGCTGCCAGGTCCCGCGGGACTCGCGGACCGCGAGCAGCAGGAGGGGCAGCGCGACCAGCGCGACCGGGACGTTGAGCCAGAAGATCGCCTGCCAGCTCACGCCCTCGACGACGGCACCGCCGACGACCGGGCCCAGCGCCACACCGAGTCCGGACACGCCGCCCCAGATGCCGATGGCGACGGCCCGCATCCTCTCGGGGACCGACGAGGCGAGCAGGGTCAGCGACAGCGGCATGATCGCCGCCGCGCCGAGGCCCTGGACCGCCCGGGCAGCGATCAGCGCCTCCGAGGAGGTGCTCAGGGCCGAGGCGATCGAGGCGAGCGTGAAGACGGTCAGCCCGGCGATCATCACCCGACGCCGGCCGAGCCGGTCGCCGAGCGTCGCGGCCGGGAGCATGAAGGTGGCGAAGGCCAGCGTGTAGGAGTTCATGAACCACGACAGCTGGTTGACGGTGGAGCCCAGGTCGGCCCGGATCACCGGCAGGGCGCTGGTCATCACCAGGTTGTCGAGGGTGGCCATGAACATCGGCAGCGAGGCCGCGACCACGGCCAGCCAGACGGGGACGTGCCGGCGGGAGGGGGTGGCCTCGGGTGCCGCGACGGTGACGCCCGCGGGGACGTCGAGGGTGGTGGACATCCTGAGCTCGCTCTCTGGAGTAAGAAGGCATTGAATGATTACTTGACTCACCACGATAAGTAATCGACTGATAACATGTCAAGCGTGAGTCCCACCACCGCCCCCGAGCGCACCAGGATGAGTGCCGAGGACCGCCGCGAGCTGGTCCTGGCCGCAGCCATGCGGGCCTTCTCGAAGGGCGGGTACGCCGGCACCAGCACCGACGCGGTGGCCAAGCAGGCCGGCGTCAGCCAGCCCTACGTCGTGCGCATCTTCGGCACCAAGCTGGAGCTGTTCCTCGAGGTCTTCGACCGCGCCTGCGGCCGGATCCGCGAGGCCTTCGAGGCGGTGCTGGCCGAGGGGCCGTTCGACCCGGAGGACGACGACGACTGGTCCCGGCTCGGGCTGGCCTACACCGAGCTGCTGCGCGACCGCGATCTGCTGATGGTCATGATGCACGGCTTCTCGGCCGGCGACGTGGACGAGATCGCCGGGCGCAGCCGCGACGGCATGGGGCGGATCTTCGCCACGATCAGGTCGACCGGCTGCACCGACGAGCGGGCCCAGGAGTTCGTCGCGCAGGGCATGCTGCTCAACGTGATGCTCTCGATGCGGGCGCCCCAGCACCTCGACGACGACCCCGACCTGGCCGCGCTGACCACCTGCGCGTTCGGCGACGCACTCCCCTTCATCACCACGTGACGCCGCTCGTCCTCGCCTCCCAGTCCCCCGCCCGGCTCGCCACGCTCCGCGCGGCCGGCGTCGAGCCGGTCGTGGTCGTCTCGGGCGTCGACGAGGACCAGCTGGGCCCGCTCCCGCCCGCAGAGCTCGCCCTCCAGCTCGCCGAGCTCAAGTGCGCGGCGGTCGCCGCCCGCGACGACCTGCCCGAGGGCGCCCTGGTCCTCGGCTGCGACTCGATCCTCGAGCTGGACGGCGAGGCGTTGGGCAAGCCCGGCACGGCTGAGGCGGCCACCGAGCGGTGGCGGGCGATGCGCGGCCGGTCCGGCGTACTGCTCACCGGCCACTCGCTGCGCGACACCGCATCCGGACACGTCGCCTCGGCCACGGCGGCCACCACGGTGCACTTCGCCGACCTCACCGACGACGAGATCACGGCGTACGTCGACACCGGTGAGCCGCTGCACGTCGCAGGCGCGTTCACCGTCGACGGCTTCGGCGGCGCGTTCGTGACCGGGATCGAGGGCGACCACCACAACGTGGTGGGCGTCAGTCTCCCTCTGGTCCGCGAGCTGATGGCGGAACTGGGCCACTCGTGGACCGACCTCTGGCGAGCGCCACCGACTCACTGACCGGGCCGCTGTCGCCGTCGAGGTACTCCACCTCGTCGACCAGCCCGGGCTCGTCGTAGATCTCGACGATGCTGATCGGGCGCTTGAACACGTAGGTGCGGAACAGCGCGAACCGGGCGGCCAGGCCGAGCACCAGCCCGATCACGTTGGCGGCCACGTTGTCCGAGATCGGGTCGTCGAGGCCGAGCACGTCGCGGCTGATCGCCAGGCAGCCGATCGGGATCAGCATCGTGAGCAGGTTGATGGCCACGAACGACGTCAGCCCGCCGTCCGAGGTGACCGGCGGCCGGTCCCGGAAGGCCCAGTGCCGGCTGCCGTAGTAGCTGACGCTCATGCCGACGGAGTTGGCGATGACGTAGGAGAGGATCGGCTGGTCGCCGAGCAGTGCGTGGTCGCCGGTGTTGAAGCCGTGCACGAGCAGGTTGAAGATGATGAGCGCCACGATCGTGGCCGCGCCACCGACTGCGAGGAACCGGCCCACCTCAGCGATGAATCGCTGCGTCCGGTCCGACATGGCTCGATGCTAGACGGGCAAGCCTCACCGATCGGTGAGGCCCGGCACCGGGTGCGTCCTCGCGGCTACTTGGTGAACAGCGTGGCCGCCTTGTTGATCGTCTCGACCAGGCCGTAGGCCAGCGGGATGCCGGCCAGCGCCCAGGCAGTGACGACGCGGGCCCTCATGCGCTGCTCCTCTCCGTCTCGCGGACCGCCTTGGACACGGCGTCGTGCTCCTCCTCCTCGTGGAACCGCTCGGCGACCGGCCGGATCAGCAGGTTGGCGACGAAGCCGACCGCCAGCAGCCCGACCATCGTGAACAACGCTCCGCGGTAGGCGTCGGCGGTCAGCTCGCCCGGCGTGCCCTGCGCGTCGAGGAAGCCGTTGACGATCAGCGGGCCGGCCACGCCCGCCGCAGACCAGGCCGTGAGCAGCCGGCCGTGGATGGCGCCGACCTGGAAGGTGCCGAACAGGTCACGCAGGTAGGCCGGCACGGTCGAGAAGCCACCGCCGTAGAACGACAGGATGACGGCGGCGAGCAGCACGAAGAGCGCGGTCGACGTGGAGCCGATCGTGGCGAGCAGGACGTACATCGCCAGACCGATGCCGAGGTAGGCGAGGTACATCGGCTTGCGGCCGACCACGTCGGAGGTCGACGACCAGGCGAAGCGGCCGGCCATGTTGGCGATCGACAGCAGCCCGACGAACCCGCCCGCGGCCGCCGCGGACACGCTGGACGTGTCGCCCTCGCGGAAGAAGTCCTGGATCATCGGCGCGGCCTGCTCCAGGATCCCGATGCCCGCGGTGACGTTGCAGAAGAGCACCACCCAGAGCAGCCAGAACTGCGGCGTCCTGATCGCGTTGGCGGCCGACACGCTGGCCGTCGTGACCAGCTTCTTCTCGCGCACCTTGCTGGGGTCCCAGCCCTCGGGCGTCCAGTCGTCGGGGGGCACCCGGACGCTGAACGCGCCGAACATCATGAAGCAGAGGTAGAGGACGCCGAGGGTGAGGAAGAGCATCATCACGGCGTGGCCGCTGGCCACGCTGCTCGGGTCTGCGGAGTCGTACGACGAGTCGTAGAGCGCCATCAGCCGGCCGCTCAGCGGGCTCGCGATCAGGGCGCCGCCGCCGAAGCCCATGATCGCCATGCCCGTGGCGAGGCCGGGCCGGTCGGGGAACCACTTGATCAGCGTCGACACCGGCGAGATGTAGCCGATGCCGAGGCCGATGCCGCCGATCACGCCGTACCCGAGGTAGACCAGCCACAGCTGGTCGGTGCTGATGCCCAGCGCGCCGACCATGAAGCCGGCGAACCAGAAGCAGGCCGAGGTGAACATCGCGGCCCGCGGGCCGTTGGTGTCGACCCAGGTTCCGGCCACGGCCGCCGAGAGGCCGAGCATGACGATGGCGATGCTGAACACGATGCCGACCGCGGTCAGCGAGGTGTCGAAGTGCTCGACCAGTGCGGTCTTGTAGACGCTGGTGGCGTAGGCCTGGCCGATGCACAGGTGCACGGCCAGCGCACAGGGCGGGATCAGCCAACGGTTGAACCCTGGGCCGGCGACGGTGCGCTCGCGCGCGAGGAAGGACGGAACCGCTGGCATCTCTCTGTGACCTCCGAGTCCGAGAAGTGGTCCAGGTTTCACGTACCCGAAGTGGCGGCAGTCACACACGTGGGCCGATGAGAGTTCAGGCGGTGGTCCCCGGCTCGAGTCGGCTGCCGGCGGGATGGCTCCCGGAGACCCGGCTGGCCCGGCCGACAAGGGTGACCGCGTCCGGGTCGGCCAAGGCGTCCGCGTCCGGCTCCCCCACGCGGGCGTCCGCCTCGACCACGCAGTCGGCGTCGACCACCGACCAGTGCACGCTGGCGCCGGACCGCACCCAGGTGTCGGCGAAGAGGATGCTGTCGTGGACCTCGGCGCCGGGCTCCACGACCACACCCGGGCCGAGCACGCTGCGGCGTACGACGCCTGCGACGCGCGAGCCGGGCGAGAGCAGGCTGTCGACGACCCGGCCTCCCTCCAGCACCCGCGCGGGCACCCGCTGCGGCAGCCGGGACAGCACCGGCCAGCCCGGCACGGCGAGCACGTCGCAGTCGTCGGTGAGCACCTCGTGATGGGCGCGGAGGTAGTGGTGCGGCTGGCCGAGGTCGCGCCAGTAGCCCTCGAGGCGGTGCGCGTAGGTGCGCCCGCGCTCGACCAGCCTGGGCAGCAGGTGGTCCCCGAAGTCGCCGAGGCCGGTGTCGGCCTCTGCCTCGCTGATCTCAGGGTCCGCGCCGACCTCCCGGTGCAGCTCCTCGAGCACCTCACGAAGCACCGCGGGGTCGTAGGCGATCACCTCGGCGGCGATCGTGCTGCCGGCCGGCTCCTCGGGCTTGTACGCGAACCCGGTGATCCGGCCACCGTCGCCGATCTCGACGACCCCGTGGTCGGACGGGTCGTCGCCCTCCGGCGACTCGACGACCACGACCGTGCACTCCGCGTCGCGCTCCCTGTGGGTGTCGAGGACGTCCTGGTAGTCGAGTCGGTAGATGTGGTCGGCGCTCATGACCAGGACGACGTCGGGTGCGAAGGTGGCCAGCTCGTCGCGGAACCGGAACAGCTCGTCGGCGTTGCCACGGGCGAAACCTTCCTCGTCCATGCCGCCGGTGCCCTCGTGAGGAAGCAGGATCCGCAGCCCGCCGAGGTTGCGGTCGAGGTCCCACGGCCGGCCGTTGGCCACCTGCTCCTGAAGCGTCGAGCCCTGGAACTGCAGCGAGAGCCAGACGTCGCTGATCCCGGAGTGGGTGAGGTTGGACAGCGGGAAGTCGACGAGCTGGTGCACACCCGCGAACGGCAACGCGGGCTTCGCGCGCTCGCGGGTCAGCACGTCCATGCGGCCGCCGGCGCCGCCGGCCTGGATGAGCGCGAGCACGCGGGGTCGGGGCATTCCCCGCAGTACCCGACGCGGCTTCGATTCGTCCGACGTCACTCGACCGGCAGGCCGAGCCCCCGCGCGATCAGCATCCGCTGCACCTCCGAGGTGCCCTCGCCGATCTCGAGCACCTTGGCGTCTCGGTAGAAGCGGGCGACGGGGTACTCCTCCATGAAGCCGTAGCCGCCGAAGACCTGGGTCGCGATGCGGGTGGCGGTGACCGCGGACTCGGTGGCGTACAGCTTCGCGATCGCCGCGGCCTGCTTGAACTCCTTCACCGGTGCGCCCGCGTCCTTCATGGCGGCGGCGCGGTAGGTCAGCGCGCGGGCCCCGCACAGCATCACCTCGAGGTCGGCGATCTGGAAGGCGAGCCCCTGCTTGCGGCCGATCGGCACACCGAAGGTCTGCCGCTCGCCGGCGTACTGGACGGAGAGGTCCAGGCAGGCCTGGATGCAGCCGACCCCGAGCGCGGCAACGGCCACCCGGCCGTCGTCGAGGGTGGCGAGGAACTGCGCATAGCCGCGGCCCCGGTCGCCCAGCAGGTTGGCCTCCGGCACCCGGCAGTCCTCGAAGGTGAGGGGATGGGTGTCGGACGCGTGCCAGCCGAGCTTGTCGTAGGGCTTCTCGGCGGTGAAACCGTCGGTGCCGGACGGCACCAGGATGGCGCTGATCTCGGGCTTGTCTGTCCCTTCGGTCGAGCTGAGCGTGCCGGTGCGCGCGGTGACCGCGACCACGCTGGTGATCTCCGAGCCCGAGTTGGTGATGAACTGCTTGGCGCCGTTGACCACCCACTCGCCGTCGGTCAGCTCGGCCTTGGTCCTGGTCGCCCCGGCGTCGGACCCGGCGCCCGGCTCGGTGAGGCCGAAGCCGGCCAGCGTCTGACCGGCCACGAGGTCAGGCAGCCAGGTCTGCCGCTGCTCGTCACTCCCGTAGGCCAGGATCGGGTTGATCCCGAGCCCGACCGCCGCCTCGAGGGTGATGCCCATCGACTGGTCGACCCGGCCGATCTCCTCGATGGCCACGCACAGGCTGGTGAAGTCGCCGTCCTCCCCCGCGCCGCCGTACTCCTCCGGCGAGGTGAGCCCGAACAGGCCGAGCTTGCCCATGTTCTGCACCACGTCGACGGGGAAGTGGTGGTCCCTGTCCCACTGAGCGCAGTACGGCGCGATCTGGTCTTGAGCGAACTCGCGGACGCTCTGCCGGAACTCCTCGTGCTCGCGGCTCAGCTCGAAGCTGTGGGAGGGGGTGCTCATGCGCCGCAGGTTACCCGCTTTGGTTAACGATCGCTAACCTCTCAGGGAGGGTCCGCGGACCACCTTGAGGTTGAAGTCGGAGCCGCCGAGGGCGAGGTTGATCCGGATCCACAGGGGCAGCCACATCTCCGGCCCGCGGGCGGTCTCGATGCCGCCGAGATCGATGACGTCGCCGTGCCCCATCTGCTCCAGCAGGTCGGTCACTGTGGCCTTGGCCTCGGCATCGTCGCCGGACACGAAGACGGTGGTGTCCTCGCCGAGTCGCTGCGGGTCGGCCATCAGCTGGTTGTTCATCGTGTTCAGGGACTTCACGACCCGGGCGTCGGGGTGCGCGCGCTGGATCATCTCGCCGAGCGAGTCGTCATCCTTGACGAACAGCCGCGGCGGGAAGCCCTGCGAGCCGTCCAGCGGGTTCGAGATGTCGAGCAGCACCTTGCCGGCCAGGTTCTCGGGGCCGGCGGTCTCCAGGATCCCGAGCGAGACGTCTCCGCCGGCGGCGTTGACGACCAGCTCCGCACCGGAGGCGGCTTCCTCGAAGGTCGCGAGGCTCACCGAGGGGTGGTCGGCCGACCACGCGGCGTACTCCTCACGACCGGCGGTGTCGTCGGGCGCGCGGGTCCCTATCACCACCTCGTGGCCCAGGTCGGCCAGCCTCGCGGCCACCGCGCGCCCGACCGCTCCGGTGCCCAGCACTGCGATTCTCATGACGGCAACCTAGAACAATTCTTCCCCGGCGCCTGTTGCCAATGCGGTCCGGCTGATGTTTGGCTGCGGTCACCAGTGACGTCGGTCCGGGGGCTACGCCGTCTTGGACTCGTGGCTCTCCGGTGGTCGAGCCGGCGCCTGGCACACCTCTCTCGAACTGGAGCAGCGATGACAAAAGCACGCACCGCGGTGGTCACCACAGCCACCCTGGCAGTTGCGTTACTCGCCGCGCCGATCAGCACCGCCACCGCGGTGTCCGGCGCGGCCGACCGAGGCGCGACCTGGTCAGCACACAAGGCGAAGCCCACCCACAAGGCGGGCCGCGCACCGGACGACCACGCCGCAGTCGGGTCCGACCTCAACGGCGGCAAGCCACTGCCGGTCAAGGGTTCCACCTCGGCCATCCAGTCATCGGCCACCGCCGAGGCCAACTCCGACGTGGGCGACACCAAGCCCTTCCTGGCCAGGGACGCCGTGGCCGGAAGCCTCTACGTCAAGGACTACACGCTGCGCGGGCTCGGCGACCACATCGAGGTGTGGGTCGCCGACGACCGAGCCTTCCCCGATGGCGACTGCCGCAACGAGCTCGGCCTGACCGAGATCACCGACCCCCAGGTCAACGGGTTCATCGACCAGTTCGACAGCAACATCTACCCGAAGGAGTCGGAGTCGTTCTCCACGCCGCCCGACCTCGACGGCGCCGATGCTCCTCTCGCCAGCATCCTCGGCCTGCCCGCCGACTTCTACGAGGTCGACGCCACCCAGTCCGACAACATCGTGGTGCTGGTGGACAACGTCCGCGACGAGAACTACTACACGCCCACCACGCCGGAGGGGCAGACGTTCATCGCCGGGTTCTTCTCCTCGCAGTTCAACGACCTGATGAACCGCAACGTCATGACGATCGACGCCTACGACTGGCTGCACCGGACCGGGGCCACTCCTCCGGACAACACCGGCGACCCGGAGTACCAGGCCTGCACCGCGGAGCTGGGCTCGACCCGTCCGCTCGGTGCCCCGCGCGCGTTCGACTACGAGGGCACCTTCGCCCACGAGTACCAGCACCTGCTGGAGCACTACTCGGACCCCAGTGAGGTCAACTGGGTCAACGAGGGGCTCTCGGACTTCGCGCAGACCCTGACCGGGTACGTCGACGCGACCGTTCCCCCGGACAGCCCGGACCTCGACAGCCACATCGGCTGCTTCGAGGGCTACCTGCCTCCGAACTTCGGTGGAGCTGAGAACTCGCTGACGCTGTGGGGCGACCAGGGCGACCCGGAGATCCTGTGCGACTACGGCGCGGCGTACACCTTCATGCTCTACCTGTTCTCCCACTACGGCGAGGAGTTCATGAGCGCGCTGCATCTCGAGCCCAAGAACGGGATGCGAGGGCTCAAGGCCGTGCTGAAGCAGTTCGACGTCGACGCCTCGCCGACCCAGCTGGTGAACCGCTGGGCCG
Source organism: uncultured Actinomycetota bacterium (assembly GCA_963749865.1). GTDB lineage: Bacteria > Actinomycetota > Actinomycetes > Propionibacteriales > Nocardioidaceae > Nocardioides. The sequence continues at coordinate 441,957 of CAVVOE010000012.1, read as the reverse complement.
CCACCGTGGCGCTCGACCACGCCATCGACACTGACGGCCTGAACGGAAGCGCCGACCCGGACGACTACACCGCCGACGACCTCAACGCTTCCATCAACTACGACAACCCGCAGGGCTACAACAGCCCGGGTGCCCCGCCCAACGGTTCGGACTACGTCCGGCTCCGGAACGGTCGAGGCTTCCTCAAGGCGGGCGCCCTGCGCTCGATGTCGTTCAAGGGATCGACCTCAGTGCCGTCCGACCCGCTGGAGTGGGTGGTCGACGCCACTCCGCCCACGGCCACCGCGGCCGACACCGAGTGCGGGAACGTCCCGGCCGGCGCCGGTCCCGCTGCCCTCTACAGCGGCTGCGGTCCTGACCTGGACCGTTCGATCGTGCGGTCGGTGAGCGTCCCGGCGTCCGGTGGGCAGCTGTCCTTCGACACGCTGTTCGACACCGAGGAAGCCTGGGACTTCGGGTACGTCCAGGTGTCCACGGACGGCGGCAGGACCTGGCAGTCGCTCAGCACCGAGGACACCACGACCGCGCACGACCCCAACGCCGTCGCGTTGGCCGTCCAGAACCTGCCCGGTTACACCGGTGACTCCGGCACGTGGCGAACCCAGCACGCGGACCTCGGCGCCTACGCGGGCCAGGACATCCTGCTCGGGTTCCGCTACATCACCGACCCCGAGGTGAACGAAGGAGGCTTCTGGGTCCGCAACATCTCCGTGGCGGGTCAGTCGCTTCCCAGCGACTCGCTGAACGGGTGGCAGTCCCGGACCCAGGCCTACCCGCAGCCGGTGAAGGGCTGGTCGCTGCAGCTGGTCGCGATCGGTGCCGACGGGGCCTACCTGAAGAAGGTCTCGCTCAGCGGGGACTTCTCGGGCAGCCTCACCCGGAGCCAGCTCCTCAAGGCGCTGGGGAGCTCGGCCAAGGTGGTGGCGGCGATCGTCACCGTCAACGACCAGGCGGAGGTCATCACCCGGGAGGTTCCGTACAAGCTGATCGTCAACGGCCACAAGCAGCCTGGCGGCTCGTGATCGGCTGACGTCGGCACCCGCCGATACCAGCACTCGGGGCCCGGTCGACCGACCGGGCCCCGAGTCATCGGCTCACGAGACCGTCCTCACATCCGAGGTCGGGACGGGTGGCGATAACCTGCGCTGGTGCCTGAGACGACCCCGCTGCAGAAGGTCCTGATCGCCAACCGCGGCGAGATCGCGGTCCGCGTCATCCGGGCCTGCAAGGACGCCGGCATCGGGAGCGTGGCGGTGTACGCCGACCCCGACCGGGACGCCCAGTTCGTCCGGATCGCCGACGAGGCGCACTCGCTGGGCGGCTCCACCCCGGCCGACTCCTACCTCGACATCGAGAAGATCATCGCGGTGGCCGAGAAGGCCGGCGCCGACTCGGTCCACCCGGGTTACGGCTTCCTGGCCGAGAACGCCGACTTCGCCAAAGCCGTGATCAAGGCCGGGCTGACCTGGATCGGCCCGCCGCCGGAGGCGATCGAGAACCTCGGCGACAAGGTGCGGGCCCGCCACATCGCCGAGAAGGTGGGCGCCCCGCTGGCCCCCGGCACCAAGGACCCGCTCAACGACGCCGACGAGGCGGTGAAGTTCGCTCGGGAGTTCGGCCTTCCGATCGCGATCAAGGCGGCGTTCGGCGGCGGCGGCCGCGGCCTCAAGGTGGCCCGCGAGATGAGTGAGGTGGCCGACGCCTACGAGTCCGCCGTGCGCGAGGCGGTGTCGGCGTTCGGACGCGGCGAGTGCTTCGTCGAGAAGTTCCTCGACAAGCCCAGGCACGTCGAGACCCAGTGCCTGGCCGACCAGCACGGCAACGTCGTCGTGGTCTCCACCCGCGACTGCTCGCTGCAGCGCCGGCACCAGAAGCTGGTCGAGGAGGCGCCCGCGCCGTTCCTCAGCGACGACCAGGTCGCCCGGCTCTACGAGTCGTCCAAGGCGATCCTGAAGGAGGCCGGCTACGTCGGCGCCGGCACCTGCGAGTTCCTGGTCGCCAAGGACGGCACCATCTCCTTTCTCGAGGTCAACACCCGGCTCCAGGTCGAGCACTGCGTCTCCGAGGAGGTCACGGGCATCGACCTGGTCCGCGAGATGTTCCGCATCGCGGCCGGCGAGGAGCTCGGCTACTCCGACCCCGAGGTGCGCGGCCACTCCATCGAGTTCCGGATCAACGCCGAGGACGGCGGCCGCAACTTCATGCCCGCACCCGGCACCCTCTCGGCATGGAGCCCGCCCAGCGGCCCCGGCGTCCGGCTCGACGGCGGCTACGAGAACGGCGAGACGATCCCCGGCTCGTTCGACTCCCTCATCGCCAAGCTGATCGTCACCGGTCGCGACCGCACCCAGGCGCTCGAGCGCTCGCGGCGGGCGCTGGACGAGTTCGTGGTCGACGGCATGCCGACCGTGATCCCCTTCCACCGCGCAGTGGTCTCCGACCCGGCGTACGTCGGCGCGCCTGCCGACAACCCTGAGAAGTTCGACGTCTACACGACCTGGATCGAGACCGACTTCGACAACCAGCTCGAGCCGTACGGCGGCGAGTCCGCGGAAGCCGACGAGCCCGACGAGCGGCACACGGTCGTGGTCGAGGTCGGCGGCAAGCGGCTCGAAGTCGTCCTGCCCGGCGGTCTCGGCGCGGTCTCGGCTGGCGGAGGCGGTGCCAGGAAGCCGAAGCGCGCGGCCGGGAAGAAGGCCGGCTCCGCGGCCAGCGGCGATGCGGTCACCTCTCCCATGCAGGGCACCGTGGTGAAGGTCGTGGTCGAGGAGGGCCAGGAGGTGGCCGAGGGCGACACCCTGGTGGTCATCGAGGCGATGAAGATGGAGCAGCCGCTCAAGGCGCACAAGGCCGGCACCGTGACCGGCCTGCAGGCCGAGGTCGGCGCGACGGTCACCAACGGCGCGGTCATCTGCGAGCTCAAGGACTGAAGATCTCGGAAGCACCCTCACTCCGCGAGCCGAGCCAGCGGGTCAGCCCGCGTGCTCGGCTGATGTGGACGATCGAGACGCTGGTGCAGGCGACCGTGATGGCGGTCGTGCCGCTGGTCCTGGTCGGGCCCGTCGACCTGTTCGACGTGCCCTGGTGGACCTGGCTGCTGGTCGGTCTGGTGCTGGCGGCGTACGTCGCCGTGGTGCCGCGGTGGCGCTACCTCGTGCACCGCTGGGAGGTCACCGACACCGCGGTCTACACCCAGACCGGCTGGTGGGCGCGGGAGCGCCGGATCGCGCCGATGTCCCGGATCCAGACCGTCGACCACGTCGAGGGAGCGATCTCGCGGCTGTTCGGGCTGGCCACGGTGACCGTCACCACCGCGTCGGCGGCCGGGGCACTGGAGATCGCCGGGCTGGACAAGGACGTGGCGCGGGCGCTCGTCGACGAGCTGACGGTCAAGGCGGACGCCGTGGAGGGCGATGCCACATGACGGGCCGGACGTGACCGAGCCCGACCTGTCGGCGTACCCGCCGCCGGAAACTCCACCGGGGCCCGGCCCGGAGCTGCGTCGGGACGCCGTGTGGCAGCGGCTCGACCCGCGGATGCTCCTGGTGCACCCGATCCGCGAGGTGATCCGCTTCCTGCCGGTGCTGGTGGTGTTCGTGCTCGCCCGGACCGCCGCCGGCGGCGAGCAGTGGCAGCTGCTCGGCGTCGCCTTCCCGATCGCGCTGGGCCTGCTGCGCTACCTCACCACCAGCTTCCGGATCAGCGGCGGCCGGATCGAGCTCCAGCGCGGGCTGCTCAACCGGCACGTGCTCTCGACGCCGGTGGACCGGGTGCGGACGGTCGACCTCACCTCGTCGCCGATCCACCGCCTGCTCGGGCTCACCAAGGTCCGGATCGGGACCGGCACCGCCTCGACCAGCGACGAGGACCGCATCGACCTCGACGGGCTGCCGCTGGACCGGGCCCGCGCGCTGCGCGAGGAGCTGCTCCGCACCTCGACCGCCGACGACGAGGTGGCCGCCGGGTCGCCGGACCGCGACGTGGTCACCTTCGACCCCTCGTGGGTGCGGTTCGCACCGCTGACGGGCAGTGGAGTCGTGATCGCCGCGGCGGCGCTCGGTGCGGCCAGCCAGCTGCTGCAGACGGTGGGGTTCTTCGAGTGGTTCAACCTCGAGACCCTGGACCGGCCGGGCGTCTCGCTGGCGATCCTGGTGCCGCTGCTGGTCCTCGCCGTGCTGGTCGTGATCTCGCTGCTCTCGATCGGTGGGTACGTCGTCTCCAACTGGGGCTTCCGGCTCACCCGCACCCGCGGCGCCGCCACCTGGCACCTCACCCGAGGCCTGTTCACCACTCGGGAGACCACGCTGGACGACGACCGGGTCGCGGGTGTGAACCTCTCCGAGCCGCTCGGCCTGCGCCTCGCGCGCGGCGCCCGGCTCTCCGCGATCGTCACCGGTCTCGACCGGCGCCAGGGCAGCTCCACCCTGGTCCCGCCGGCGCCGCGCGCGGTCGTGGAGCGGGTGGCGCGCGAGGTCCTCGAGAGTCCCGCACCGGTGGACGCGCCCCTCGTGACCCACGGCCCGCGCGCCGCTCGCCGGCGTTGGACCCGCGCCCTGCTGCCCGCCCTCGTCGTAGCCGTCGCATGCGTCGTCGCCGTCCTCCTCGGTGCAACCTCCTGGATCCTGCTCGGGCTGCTCGTCCTCCCCGTCGCCGCGCTGCTCGCCCTGGATCGCACCCGTTCGCTGGGCCACGCCCTGGTCGCCGGCCACCTGGTCGCCCGCTCCGGCTCCGTCGTACGCCGTCGCCGGATCCTGGAGGTCGACCACGTCATCGGGTGGAACCTCCGCGCCACCTGGTTCCAGCGCCGCGCCGGCCTGACCACGCTGGTCGCCACCACCGCCGGCGGCAGCCAGTCCGTCCCCGTCCTCGACGTACCCGAGGGCGAGGCGGTCGGGGTCGCGCACCAGGCCCTGCCAGAGCTCGTCGGTCAGTTCCGAGCCTGAGTCGCACCGTTGCCTGACGTCATACGAATCGTGCAGACGGGTGCTCGGTTCGCATGACGTCCCGACTTCAGCGATTCTCCTGCGAACCGACGCCAGATCTGCCTAGCCTGACCCCATGGTCGAGTTCGTGAGCTGGATCGGCGTCGCCGTGATCGCGCTCTTCGCAGTGGTCGGCTTCACGGGCGTGGTGGCCACCAGCGCGCTGACCGCCGTACGCCGTCTGCGCCAGGCGCCGGCACCTGCGGAAGCTGCCGAGCCGCGCTACGCCTCCCCCGCCTGAGCCGTCCACGGAGCGTCGGCCGGGCTGATCGGGCCACGTCTCGCTTGTAGCGTCGCGGCATGTTCTCGAAGGTCCTCGTGGCCAACCGCGGCGAGATCGCGATCCGGGCGTTCCGGGCCGCCTACGAGCTCGGGGCGCGGACGGTGGCGGTCTTCCCGCACGAGGACCGCTGGTCCGAGCACCGGCTGAAGGCGGACGAGGCCTACGAGATCGGCGAGCGCGGCCACCCGGTGCGGGCCTACCTCGACCCGGAGGCGATCGTCGCCACCGCGGTGCGGTCGGGAGCGGACGCCGTCTACCCGGGCTACGGCTTCCTGAGCGAGAACCCGGCCCTGGCCGAGGCCTGCGCCAACGCCGGCATCACCTTCGTCGGGCCGACCAGCGAGGTGCTGACGCTGACCGGCAACAAGGCGCGGGCGATCGCGGCGGCCAGGAACGCCGGCGTGCCCACGCTGGCGAGCGTGGCCCCGAGCACCGACCCGGACGCGCTGGCGGAGGCCGCGAGCGAGCTGCCCTATCCGCTGTTCGTCAAGGCGGTCGCCGGCGGCGGCGGCCGCGGCATGCGCAGGGTCGACGACGCGCGGGGGCTGCGGGACGCGGTCGAGACCTGCATGCGCGAGGCCGAGGGAGCCTTCGGCGACCCGACGGTGTTCATCGAGCAGGCCGTGGTCGACCCCCGGCACATCGAGGTGCAGATCCTGGCCGACGGCGCGGGCCAGGTGATGCACCTGTTCGAGCGCGACTGCTCGGTCCAGAGACGGCACCAGAAGGTGGTGGAGATCGCGCCGGCGCCGCACCTCGACCCGGACCTGAGGACGAGGATGTGCGCCGACGCCGTCCGGTTCGCGCGGGAGATCGGCTACCGGAACGCCGGCACCGTGGAGTTCCTTCTCGACCCGGACGGCAACTACGTCTTCATCGAGATGAACCCGCGGATCCAGGTCGAGCACACGGTCACCGAGGAGATCACCGACGTCGACCTGGTCCAGGCCCAGCTCCGGATCGCCTCCGGCGAGACGCTGGCGGACCTCGGCCTCAGCCAGGAGACCGTGAGCGTCCGCGGCGCCGCCCTGCAGTGCCGGATCACCACCGAGGACCCGGCCAACAACTTCCGTCCCGACACCGGCGTGATCACCACCTACCGCTCCCCCGGCGGCGGTGGCGTCCGCCTCGACGGCGGTACGACGTACACCGGCGCCGAGATCTCCGCCCACTTCGACTCGATGCTGTCCAAGCTCACCTGCCGTGGCCGCACCTTCGAGGACGCGGTGGCCAAGGCGCGCCGGGCGGTGGCCGAGTTCCGGATCCGCGGCGTCACCACCAACATCGCCTTCCTCCAGGCCGTGCTCGACGACCCGGACTTCCGCGCCGGTCGGATCACCACGAGCTTCATCGAGACCCACCCACAGCTGCTCAAGGCCCGCGCCAGCGGTGACCGCGGCACCAAGCTGATGACCTACCTGGCCGACGTCACCGTCAACCAGCCGTACGGCGAGGCGCCGGTCACCCTCGACCCGGTGACCAAGCTGCCACCGCTCGACCTCGACGTGCCGGCGCCGGACGGCAGCCGGCAGCTCCTCCTCGAGCTCGGGCCGGAGGCGTTCGCGAGACGGCTGCGCGAGCAGACCAGGGTCGCGGTCACCGACACCACCTTCCGCGACGCCCACCAGTCCCTCCTCGCGACCCGGGTCCGCAGCACGGACCTGCTCGCCGTGGCCGGCCACCTGGCCCGCAGCACGCCGCAGCTCTGGTCGCTCGAGTGCTGGGGCGGTGCGACGTACGACGTGGCCCTGCGCTTCCTGTCCGAAGACCCGTGGGAGCGGCTGGCCGCCCTGCGCCAGGCGGTCCCCAACGTCTGCCTCCAGATGCTGCTCCGCGGCCGCAACACCGTCGGCTACACGCCGTACCCCACCGAGGTCGCGACCGCCTTCGTGAGGGAGGCCGCCGAGACGGGGCTCGACGTGTTCCGCATCTTCGACGCGCTCAACGACGTCGAACAGATGCGCCCGGCCATCGAGGCGGTGCGGGAGACCGGCACGGCCGTCGCCGAGGTCGCACTCTGCTACACCGGCGACCTGTCCAGCCCGGACGAGCGGCTCTACACCCTCGACTACTACCTGCGGCTGGCGGAGGAGATCGTCGACGCCGGCGCGCACGTGCTGGCCATCAAGGACATGGCCGGCCTGCTCCGCGCGCCGGCCGCGCGCACGCTGGTCACCGCGCTGCGCGACCGGTTCGACCGGCCGGTGCACCTGCACACCCACGACACCCCCGGCGGCCAGCTCGGCACCCTGCTGGCCGCCATCAACGCCGGCGTGGACGCCGTCGACGCGGCCTGCGCCTCGATGGCCGGCACCACCTCCCAGCCGCCGCTCTCGGCCCTGGTCTCCGCCACCGACCACTCCGAGCGCGACACCGGGCTGTCCCTGGCTGCGGTCAACGCGATGGAGCCCTACTGGGAGGCGGTCCGCCGCGTCTACGCGCCGTTCGAGTCCGGGCTGCCTTCGCCCACCGGCCGGGTCTACCGCCACGAGATCCCCGGTGGCCAGCTCTCGAACCTGCGCCAGCAGGCGATCGCGCTCGGGCTGGGCGAGAAGTTCGAGCAGATCGAGGACATGTACGCCGCGGCCAACGACATCCTCGGCGACATCCCGAAGGTCACGCCGTCGTCCAAGGTGATCGGCGACCTCGCCCTCCACCTCGTCGCCGTCGGCGCCGACCCCGCGGAGTTCGCGGACAACCCCGGCAGGTTCGACATCCCCGACTCGGTGATCGGCTTCCTCAACGGCGAGCTCGGCGACCCGCCCGGCGGCTGGCCGGAGCCGTTCCGCACGATGGCGCTCGAGGGCCGCAGCTGGAACCCGCCGGCCAGCGAGCTCACGCCCGAGCAGGCCGAGCGGCTGACGGGCAGCTCACGCACCCGCCGCGAGACCCTCAACGAGCTGCTCTTCCCGGGCCCGACCAAGGAGTTCCTCGAGGCCCGCGCGACCTTCGGCGACGTGTCCGTGCTGCCGACCATCGACTACCTCTACGGGCTGCGGCACGGCGAGGAGCACGAGGTCACCCTCGAGGAGGGCAAGACGATCATCCTCGGGCTGCAGGCGATCAGCGAGCCCGACGAGCGCGGCTACCGCACCGTGATGGCCACCATCAACGGCCAGCTGCGGCCGATCAGCGTCCGCGACCGCGCTGTCGCCTCCGAGGTGGCCGCCGCCGAGAAGGCCGACACCGGCAAGCCCGGCCACGTCGCCGCGCCTTTCCAAGGCGTGGTGACCACGGTGGTAACCGAGGGTGACAAGGTGAGCGCCGGCGAGGTGGTCGCGACCATCGAGGCGATGAAGATGGAGGCCTCGATCACCGCGCCCGTCGACGGCACCGTCGAGCGGCTGGCGCTCTCGGGCACCCAGGCGGTCGACGGCGGCGACCTGGTGCTGGTGCTGGCGCCGACCTGACCCGGCCGGCACGCTCGCTCAGTACGTCGTCGCGAGCCGGTCCTGGCCGGAGCGGGCCTGCCAGTCGGCCAGGGTCGGGCTGGTGGTGCCGTCGTCGTAGCTGGCGAAGACCTGGCCGGTGAAGTGGAACCGGTTGGCGTCGAGCACCAGCAGCGAGGCGAGCGGGTCGAGACCGAGGTGGTAGACCTTCTGGTCCTGGCTGACCGTGTTGCCGGTGATGGCCAGCCCGCTGACGTCGCTGGAGAACTTGTCGTCGGTGAAGATGTCGTAGACGAACCAGTCGATGTCGGTGAACGTGTTGCCGTGCACGACCATGGCGGTCGCACAGCGCAGGATCATGCCGATCGAGCGCTGGAGGCCGCTCCCGCCTGCCCGGCCGCTGGCCACGTTGCCGACAAAGGTGTTGCCGACGCAGTCGCCCAGCGGGTTGTTCCCGTCGGGGCTGGTGCCCGTCTCCAGCACGTTCTCGTTGTCCGAGATGGTGTTGGCGAGGATCTGGACGTGTGAGGAGTTGTAGATCTCGAAGGCTCCGCCGTCGTACTCGTAGTCCGAGGACGCCCCCGAGTTGCCGGAGATGACGTTCCCGGTGGCCACGGCTCCGGGCAGGGCGTCGACGTTGGCGAAGGTGATCCCGTTGGCGCCGTAGTCGTCGTCGTCGTCGCCTGGGGTGTTCCGGATCAGTACGTCGTTGTCGTGGATCCGGTTGTCCGCGATCACCGTCAGCCGACCGCCGCCGTTGAGGTAGACGCCGGTGCCGGTCCCCGAGATGTCGTTGCCCACGATCTGCGAGGCGTCGGCGTTGTGGACGAAGACGCCGTAGCACCCGAACGGCAGTCCGTCGCTGTTGGTGCCCCGGCTGTCGCGGATCGTGAGGCCCTGCACTCGGACGCCGGTGGCGCCGTCGTCGATGCGGACCACACTGCTGCCTTCGTCGCCGAGACCGCCGCTGGGCTCGGACACGGGCGCACAGCCCGACACCGTCAGGCCCTGGATGGTGGCGCTCGGGGCGTCGACGAGTACGACGTCCCGCACCCCTGGGGCACCCCGGACCTGCGCGTCGGCACCGGCCTGGCCCTGGACGGTCTGGCCCGGCTTGGTCACTGCGAACGGCGCGTAGCTCCCGCTGCCCACCAGGATCGTCGCGCCGGCCGGGGCCGCTGACGTGGCCTTCTGGATGGTCCGCCAGGGCGCCTGCCGGCCACCCGTGGCGGCGTCGTCGCCCTGGCCGCTGACGTAGAACGTCGTGAGGCCGGGGACCCCGGCCTCCGCCGGTGCCGCGGCCAGACCTCCGCCCACCAGAGCACCGCCCGTGGCCAGGCACAGCGCGACCACGCGCCCGAGAATGCGCACCCCCATGCCACGACAACGGCCCGCGGACCGCGCGGTTACGAGGACCCGGTCAGTTGGGGACGAGCTCGAGCCACGTCGACTTCAGGCCGAGCTCGAAGCGGAAGTCGTCACCGGTGACCGTCACGACCTGGCCCTGGGTCCCGGTGAGCGTGACGGAGGTGACCCGGCCACCGAAGTGCTGGCCGAGCCCGTCGCGGGTGAACGACATGGAGTCGAGCGTGCCGACCGCCGGCCAGGCCTTCTCGATCTGCGCGCTGGTCACCGTGGCGGTCCACGGGTCGTTCGGGTTGTCCGAGGACGCCTCGTAGGGATCCGGCTGCGCCACCAGGTAGGGCTGCGAGCCGGCCGAGCTGTAGCCACCGTTGCTGGACGAGAACTGCGTGAACGCCGGGGCACCCTGGTAGGTCACCACCCGTCGCTTGGTCGCCTTGACCGCCGCGGTGGCGGCAGGGTGCTCGTCCGAGACACCGCCGTAGACCTGGCACGCCTCGGTGTCGCAGATGTCGTAGTACGACGTCGCCGCCGCGCGCACGAACGCGGCGTACGTGCGCGCGGCCACCGCCTGCGCGCGGACCGCCTCGGCGGGCCACTCGGCCGGCACCTCGCGTGGAACGACGCCCCGCAGGTAGCTCTCGAGCGAGAGCACGTTGACGGTGTGCTTGTCGACCGAGCGGAGCGCGCCGCGGTACTCCGCCGACTGCCCCTTGGGGAGCCGCAGGGTCAGCGGCTTGTTGTTGGCGGAGAACTCCGCGGCACCCGCGAACGCGGTCCACTTGGCCCAGCCGCGACCGGGGACGCGGTAGGAGACGACGCTCTTCGAGCCGTGCGGCTTGATCCGCCACCGCGTGGCCCGCGGGCGCAGCTTGGCCAGGTTGTAGGTCTTGCGACCGTCCAGCCGCTTCAGCCGGAGCCCGTCGCGGACGTCCACCTGCACGTCCTTCTTGTCCGCGGTGACCAGCACCTTGATGGGACCACCGGCCCGGCCGAGCCGGGTGCCCGGGTAGTAGAAGCCGACGATCTGCTTCCACGAGAGGCCCTGCTTGGCGGCACCCTGGGCGCCGTACTGCGAGAGGCCGTGACCGTGGCCGTAGCCGTAGCCCGTGGCGGTGTACGCCGCGGCCGCCCGCGCCTGGTCGGCCGCGGCGGGCGGCGCACTGGTCAGGACGAGGGCGACAGCCAGGCCGAGCCCGAGCAGGCGAAAGCGGGTCATGGGTCAAGAGGCTATGCAGGTCGGGCAAGCCCCGGTGAGGGTCAGCTGCGACTGGCGGTGAGGAGCAGGTACTCCCAGCCCATCGCGTCGCCGCTGAGCGCGTCGTCGCCGAGCTTCGCCAGGGCGGCGTCGAGCTCCTCGCTGCGCGCGGGGTCGTCGGCCAGCGAGCGGTAGACCGCGATCGTGGGTCCGTAGTTGCGCTTGAAGAAGTCGCGGAACGCGGCACCGTCGGCGAACAGCTCGACCCGCACGCTGCGGGTCTCGGCGACGACGTCGGTGACCCGGTCACCGAGCAGCGCGCGGACGTGGGCCTCGTCTCCCCACAGCGGCGGGGGCTGCGCACCGGCAGGGGGCGGCGGGGCGTAGGGCTTCATGGTGGCGAACATGCGGCCGATGAAGCCGCTCGGCGTCCAGCTGATCAGCCCGATCCGGCCACCCGGGCGGACCACGCGGACCAGCTCGTCGGCGGCCTCCTGGTGGTGCGGGGCGAACATGATGCCCACGCACGAGATCGCCGCATCGAACTCGGCGTCGTCGTAGGGCAGGTGCTCGGCGTCGGCCACCTCCCAGCGGAGCCTCGCGCCGACGGTCTCGGCCTGCTGCCGTCCGGTCTCGACGAGGTCGGGACTCAGGTCGCTGGCCACGACCTCGGCGCCGGCTTGGGCGGCCGGGATGGCCGCGTTGCCTGAGCCTGCGGCGATGTCGAGGACGCGGTCGCCGGGACCGACGCCGGTGGCCTCGACCAGGATGGGGCCGAGCGAGGCGATCACCTCGGTAGCGACGGCGGGGTAGTTGCCCATCGCCCACATCGCGGCGTGCTTGGCCTTGAGGGCGGCGTCGTCGGACTGGGCCTGGGACTGGGCCTGGGTCTGGTCCTGGTTCTGTGTCTGGGTCATGACGAGGAACCTAGGTACGTCGGCAGGTGCGCCACATCGGCGCGACCACCCATGTTCCGGACCCGGTGGCGCTCCACTACGTACGTGCCAGGACCGCCGCCGCGGCGGCTCGTGCGGACTGTCCGCGCACGCCGAGCTTGGTGTAGCTGTTCTGGAGGTGCCGCTCGACGGTGCGCACGCTGAGGTGCAGGGCGGCGGCGATGTCGTCGTTCGAGCGGCCCTCGGCCACCAGCTCGAGCACCTCCCGCTCTCGGGGAGACAGCCCGTCCGCAGCCGGCGCCGGAGTGCCGTCCGGGGCCACGAACCGGCGCACCTCCTCGATGAAGAGCGGCCAGGCCGGCTCGTCGCCGAGCAGGATGTGGTTGTCGCTGTCCAGCGGCACCAGTCGGGCGCCGGGGATGTGCCCGGCCAGCATCCGGCCGTGCTCGAAGTCGTTCATCTGGTCACGCAGCGAGTGCAGCACCAGGGTGGGGAGGGCGAGCTCGGGCAGCAGGTCGAGACAGTTGGCTGCCGACCGCTGGCGCAGGGCGGCGGACGCCGTCTCCGCGGACGCCGCCACCCGCTGCAGCTCGTCGAGCCAGCGCATCTGCTCCTCGGTCGCGCCGGGGATCATCATCGACGTGAAGACGCGCCGGAAGGTGTGCTGCGGACGGCCCCAGCCCACCTTGATCAGCTGGGCGAACGCGTCGAGCGCCTCCCGGCTCTCGATCGAGCCCGCCGCCGCGCCGGCGTAGCTGCCGTAGAACAGCAGCCGGGTCACCCGCTCCGGGTGCCGGTGTGCGTAGGAGATCGCCGGCGGTCCGCCCTGCGCCATCCCCATCAGCGCGAACCTGTCGAGACCGGCGTGGTCGGCGACCGCCTCGAGGTCGCCGATCCGCGCCTCCAGTGAGTGGTCGGTGACGTCCCAGTCGGACAGGCCGTAGCCGCGCTCGTCGTACCGGACGATCGTGACGAACCGCCCGACCTCCTCCAGGAAGTGCCTCCAGACCGGGCTCTCCCAGTCGTGCTGGAGGTGGCTCAGCCAGCAGGTCGACACCAGCATCGGTGGGCCGGTGCCGGACACCGCGTAGGCGATGCGGACGCCGTCCGGCGCCTCGCAGAAGCGAATCTGCTGGGCCGAGCCCGAGACTGACATCCTCCGAGGCTAGGCGTGGATGCACGGCGGAGGAATGGCCCGGAAGGGTCAGGCGCGGAAGTGGTGCAGCCGGCGGGCGGCCTCGGCGACCGAGCCGGACATCGACGGGTACACCGTGAAGGCCTGGGCCAGCTGGTCGGCGGTGAGCGACTCGGCGACCGCGACCGAGACCGGGTGGATCAGCTCGCTGGCCCGTGGGGCGACCACGACGCCGCCGACGACGATGCCGGTGCCCGGACGGCAGAACAGCTTCACGAACCCGTCGTGCACGCCCTGCATCTTGGCGCGGGCGTTGCCGGAGAGCGGCAGCGTGACGGCCTCGGCCTGGATCTCGCCGGCGTCGATGGCCTGCTGGGACCAGCCGACAGTGGCGATCTCGGGGGCCGTGAACACGTTGGAGGAGACCTTCTTGAGGTCCAGTGGAGTGACGGCGTCGCCGAGGAAGTGCCACATCGCGATCCGGCCCTGCATCGCCGCCACGGAGGCCAGCATCAGCACGCCGGTGCAGTCGCCGGCGGCGTACACCCCGCGACAAGAGGTGCGGGAGACCCGGTCGACGTTGACGAAGCCACCGTCCTTGAGGTTCACACCCGCCTCTTCGAGGCCCAGGTCGTCGGTGTTGGGCACCGATCCCAGCGCCAGGATGCAGTGCGAGCCCTCGACCGTGCGGCCGTCGGTGAGCGTCACCGTGACCACGTCGCCGTCGCGGGTGACCGACTCCATCCGCGACCGGGACAACACGGTCATGCCGCGGCGGGTGAGCACGTCCTCGAGCACCGCGGCCGCGTCGGCGTCCTCTCCTGGCAGCACCCGGTCGCGGCTGGACACCAGCGTGACGGGGATGCCGAGCGCAAGGTAGCCGCTGGCGAACTCGGCGCCGGTCACGCCGGACCCGACCACGACCAGCTCGCTCGGCACCTCGTCGAGGTCGTAGACCTGCTCCCAGGTGAGGATCCGCTCGCCGTCGGGCTGCGCGCTCGGCAGGGTGCGCGGCGCGGCGCCGGTGGCGACGAGCACCGCGTCCGCGCGCAGGATCTGCTCCTCGCCGTCGGGCGCGGTGGCCACCACGCGGTCCGGGCCGGCGAGGCTGCCCCGGCCCTCGACGAACCGGACGCCCTCCTTCTCGAGCCGCCGGGCGATGTCGTCGGACTGGGCCTTGGCCAGTGCCTTGACCCGCGCGTTGACCCGGGCCAGGTCGACGCGGACGCCGTCCTCTCCGATCATGACGCCGAGCTCGTTGGCCCCGGCCACGTCGGTCATCAGCTCGGCCGTGGCGATCAGGGTCTTGCTCGGCACGCAGTCGGTGAGCACCGCCGAGCCGCCCACGCCGTCGGTGTCGACGACGGTGACCTCCGCCCCCAGCTGCGCGGCGACCAGGGCCGACTCGTAGCCGCCCGGGCCTCCCCCGACGATGACGACGTGGTCGCTCATGTGTCTCCAGACTCAGAGGCCGGTCAGAGGTTGATCATGTGGCCGGCGATGCCCTCGACGGCCTCCTTCATCGCCTCGGACAGCGTCGGGTGCGCGAAGATGTTGCGGGCCACCTCGTCGGCGGTCAGGTCCCACTTCTGGGCCAGGGTCAGCGCCGGGAGCAGCTCGGTGACCTCGGGGCCGATCAGGTGGGCGCCGACGATCTCGTTGTGCTCGGCGTCGGCGACGATCTTCACGAAGCCGGCGGTCTCGGCCATGCCGCGGGCCTTGCCGTTGGCGGAGAACGGGAACTGCGCGACCTTGACGTCGTACCCCTTCTCCTTGGCCTGCGCCTCGGAGTAGCCGAACGACGCGATCTGGGGCTGGCAGAACGTTGCCCGCGGGATCATGTCGAAGTCGATCTCGATGGTCTCGGCGGCCGCGATGGTCTCGGCGGCCACGATGCCCATCGCCTCGGCGGTGTGGGCCAGCATCAGTTTCCCGGTCACGTCGCCGATCGCGTAGACGCCCTTGACGTTGGTGCGGCCGCGCGCGTCGACGCCGATCGCGCCGCGGTCGGTGAGCTCCACGCCCGCCTTGTCGAGGCCGTAGCCCTCGACCCGCGGGGCGAAGCCGAACGCCGCCAGCAACTTGTCGGCCTCCAGGACCTGGCTGTCGCCTCCGTCGGCCGGGCTGACCGTGACCTTGACGCCGCTGCCGGTGTCCTCGACGTTCTCGACCTTGGTCGAGAGCAGCACCTTCACGCCGAGCTTCTTGTACTGCTTGAGCAGCTCCTTGGACACGTCGGCGTCCTCGGTGGGGACCATCCGGTCGAGGAACTCCACGATCGTCACGTCCACGCCGAAGTTGGTCATCACATAGGCGAACTCGACGCCGATCGCGCCGGAGCCGCCGATGATGATGCTCTTGGGCAGCTCGGCGTCGAGGATCTGCTCCTCGTAGGTCACGACGTTGTCGCTGACCGACATGCCCGGCAGCATCCGGACCTTCGCGCCGGTGGCGATGATCACGTCGTCCGCGGTGTACGAAGAGGTGTCGCCGTCCTTGTCGACGCTGACCCCGTGCTTGCCGTCGAGCTCGCCGGTGAGCGTGCCCCAGCCGTCGATCTCGGTGATCTTGTTCTTCTTCATCAGGTAGTGCACGCCCTTGGCACTGGCGTCGGCCACGCTGCGGCTGCGCTGGTGGGTGGGGCCGAACGCCATGGTGGCGTCGCCCTCGATCCCGAACGTCTTCTTCTCCTGGGTGATGATGTGCGCGAGCTCGGCGTTGCGGAGCAGTGCCTTCGACGGGATGCAGCCGACGTTGAGGCAGACGCCGCCCCAGTACTTCTCCTCGACGATCCCCACGCTCTTGCCCGAGCTGGGCGGCGCGGATCGCCGCGACGTACCCGCCGGGACCGGCGCCGAGAACCAGGACATCGAAGTGCGTCGCGTCGCTCACTCGCCCAGCCTAGTCATGGATCTCGGCGGGCCGCCCGGCCACTACCCTGCTGCACGATGACGCTCTACGCCGCCTACGGGACCAACCTCGACCCCGCGCGCATGGGCGAGCGCTGCCCGCACTCCCCGCTGGAGACGACGGGCTGGCTGACCGGCTGGCGGCTCACCTTCGGCGGCGAGGAGCACGGCTGGGACGGCGCCCTCCCCACGATCGTCCAGGACCCGCTCGAGCAGGTCTTCGTGGCCGTGTACGACGTCTCGCCGCAGGACGAGCCCAACCTCGACAGCTGGGAGGCCGCCGACTCCGGTCTCTACCGCAAGACCAAGGTCCGGGTGGCCACGATGACCGGCTCGGTGGTCACCTGGACCTACGTGCTGGACGCCTACGAGGGCGGGCTGCCGTCCGCGTCGTTCCTCGGCGTGCTGGCCAACGCGGCAGAAGCCGCCGACGCTCCCGCCGACTACGTCGACCGCCTCCGCGGCCTGCCCTGCCGCTCGACCGGGCTCTGAGCACTTCCGCTCGGCTCTGCAGGAGTCCCCGGGGCCCCGGGGACTTTGTCACTTCCTAGGCGAGATCTCGGCTTGGAAGTGCGGGACTGGACTGGGAAGTGCGCCCGCAGCGGCCACTCTTGCGCTCAGCCGACAGCAGTCGCGGGACGGAACAGGGCCCGGATGCTGGCTGCCGTGGGCTCGGGCCGGTAGAGGTCGGCCCACACGATCCGGATGCAGCGCCAGCCCATCAGCCGGCACACCAGTTCCTCGCGGCGCTTCTCGCGCACCACCACGTCGGACGGCGACTCGCCCTCCTCGAGCAACTTCTGGTACTTGACCTTCCCGTCGAACTCCAGGAACACGCCAAGCTCGGGCCAGGCGAAGTCGACGATGGCGAGGAGCTCACCGGTGTGGGGATGACACACCTTGTACTGAGGAATCGGCCGCGGCAGGCCCTGCCGCCAGATCAGGTGGAGCGTCCGGTGCTCGCCCACCGACTCGCAGCGTCCGTCGGCCACCAGTAGGACGACGGCGTGCTTCAGGCTGCCTGGCCACCGCTGCATGAACACCGCGCACTGGGCCAGGTCCTCGGCGGTGGTCAGCTTGCGGTGGAGCAGGTCACCGACGATGGCGATCCCGTGCTCGACATCGACGACGCAGGCACAGTCCAAGGCGGTCCGGGTGGGCGAGGTCACCAGGACACCGTTGCGCTCGACCCAGTCGCCGGGCCGCAGCACACCCTCGTGCTGGCGGACGCCGGCTTCCCGGCGTCCGGCCCGCCGGTCCAACCGGGTGACGTCGACCTCGTCCAGAGCCTGGTCCCAGACCGGCACGTCCCACTCCCCCAGGCCGCTCTCGTGTGACAGCACCAGTCGCGTGTTCGCGTGGCGCAGTACGGCGCGCGCGACCAGACCGTGACGGCCCACCTGGTCGCAGGCCCGCCAGGCCTCGCCCGCGACGTAGGCGCCGTACCGCACCCGATGCAGCTCACCGCAGGCGACCATCCGGGCGATCGTCCTGTCGTCCAGACCCGCGGCGAGGAGGTCCTTGCGCAGCTCGATCCGGCTGAGACGAGGATCGTCAGGCTGACGGGGCGGCGGAAGCATCATGGTGGGCACATGCCCGCGGCAGGGACCGCCCAACGGCGTCGCAACACATCTGTGGACAACTCTCTGGCGCCCGGACTTCCGAGGCCAGTCCCTCACTTCCCGGGCAAGATCTCGGCCGGGAAGTGATGGAGTCCCCGGGGCCCCGGGGACTCCAACAGCCCCGGGGAAAGCCTGTCAGCCAGGCGGCAGGTCGTCGCCGGGCTGAGCGGTGTGGCAGACCGCCTCGACGTTGTTGCCGTCGGGGTCGCGGACGAAGGCGCCGTAGTAGGCGTCGTGGTACTCCGGCCAGAACCGCGGCTCGTGCAGCACCTCGGCGCCCAACGAGGTCGCCGCGTCGAAGAACGCCCGCACCGCCGCGGCGTCCGCGGCTTGGAAGGCGACGTGGATCTCGCGGTTCGGTCCTGCGGCCGGGCCCTCGGCGGGCTGGACGGCGATCCAGAAGTCCGGCTTGTCGGTGCCGTAGCCGATCGCCTCGCCGAAGTCCATCAGCCGGGTGTAGCCGACGGCACCCAGGACCTTGTCGTAGAACGCGGCTGCGGATCCGATTTCAGAGCAGTTGATGCCGACGTGATCGAGCATGCGGACACACTAGGCTCCGGCGAGTGACTGAGGCATCGCCGTACGACCTCGCAGGCCAGGCGGCCGAGAAGCTGGCCGAGCTGACCGGCGTGGAGCGCCACGACGTGGCCCTGGTGCTCGGGTCGGGCTGGCTACCGGCCGCCGAGATGCTCGGCGAGACCGTCGCCGAGGTGGCGACCACCGACCTGCCCGGCTTCAGTGCGGCGGCGGTGGCCGGGCACTCGGGCAGGATCCGCTCGGTGCGGGCCGGCGACCTCCACGCCCTGGTCTTCCTCAGCCGCACCCACTACTACGAGGGCAAGGGCGTCGCGGCCGTCGTGCACGGCGTGCGTACGGCGGCCCGCGCCGGCTGCCGCACCATCGTGCTCACCAACGGCTGCGGCGGGCTCAAGGAGAGCTGGACCCCCGGCACGCCGGTGCTGATCAGCGACCACATCAACCTCACCGGTCGCTCGCCCATCGTCGGAGCCACCTTCGTCGACCTCACCGACCTCTACAGCGCCCGGCTGCGCGCCCTGTGCCGCGAGGTGGACCCGAGCCTCGACGAAGGCGTCTACGCCCAGTTCCCCGGGCCGCACTACGAGACCCCGGCCGAGGTGCGGATGGCCGGCGTGCTCGGCGCCCACCTGGTCGGCATGAGCACCACCCTGGAGGCGATCGCGGCCCGCGAGGCCGGCATGGAGGTGCTCGGCATCAGCCTGGTCACCAACCTGGCCGCGGGCATCGGTGGCGAGCCGCTCAACCACGAGGAGGTCCTCGAGGCCGGGCGCACCGCCGCCGAACGCATGGGTTCGCTGCTCTCCCAGGTCGTGCCTCGACTGTAGGTTCCTCACCGTGCGAGTCCTCCTGACCGGCGCGGCCGGCAGCATCGGCCGGGTCCTGACCGTGGGGCTGGCCGACCGCGGCCACGAGGTGGTCGGCCTCGACCGGGTGCCGCAGCCCGACGGCGTCGACGTCGCGTGGCACACCGCGGACTGCGCCGACCCGGACGCAGTGGCCGACGTCTTCACCGCCGAGTTCGCCGACTCGAGCCTCGACGCGGTCGTGCACATGGCCGGCCACCCCGGCGAGGCCTCGCTCGCCGACTCCCTGGCTTCGCACGTGGTCACCACGGCTGCGCTGCTCGACGCGATGGTCGAGCACGGCGTGACCCGGTTCGTCTACGGCGGCTCCAACCACGCGGTCGGCCACACGCCCCGCGCGGGTCTGCCCGACGGACTGCTCACCGTGGACACCAGGCTGCGGCCGGACACCTTCTACGGCGTCGGCAAGGTGGCCGCGGAGGCGATCATGAGCCTGTACGCCGACCGCCATGGCTTCGACGTCGTCTCCTGCCGGATCGGCTCGTTCCTGCCCGAGCCGCAGACCGTGCGCAACCTGGCCACCTGGCTCTCCCACGACGACTGTGTGCGGATGGTCGATGCTGCGCTCACCACGCCGGCGCCGGGTTTCGCGGTGATGTACGGCATCTCGCGCAACACCCGCGCCTGGTGGGACCTCGCCCCCGGCCGCGCACTGGGCTACGACCCCCTCGACGACGCCGAGGACTGGGCGGACCGGATCGAGGACCGGCCCGACGACCAGGCCGAGAACGCGCGGGTGGGCGGTCCCTTCGCGATGGACAGCATCGTGCGGCCCGCGCTCGACCGCTCGTCTTGACTTGGAGTGCACTCCAATCTGACACTGGCGCGGTGACCCAGGGACTCTCCATCGCCGAGGCTGCCCAGCAGACCGGCCTGACTGCCGACACGCTGCGCTACTACGAGCGCGAC
Source organism: uncultured Actinomycetota bacterium (assembly GCA_963749865.1). GTDB lineage: Bacteria > Actinomycetota > Actinomycetes > Propionibacteriales > Nocardioidaceae > Nocardioides. The sequence goes on along the minus strand of CAVVOE010000012.1, from coordinate 421,869 downwards.
GGGCTGATGCTCCGCCCGGTGCCCCGCCGGACCTCCGGCCACCGGGAGTACGCCGACCGGGACCTCGACTGGATCCGGCTGATCACCAAGCTGCGCTCGACCGGCATGCCGATCCGCGACGTACGCCGCTACGCCGACCTGGTCCGGGCCGGTGACGGCAACGAGGTCGAGCGCCTCGAGCTGCTCCGCGCGCACCGGCAGGTGGTGCTGGCCCGGCTCGCGGAGGTGCAGGACCACCTGGGAGCGATCGACTACAAGATCGGCCTCTACGAGGACCGACTGGCCGGCGCCGAGCCCGCGGCTTGACCTGGAGCGCGCTCCAAGGAGTTCAGTGGAGCCATGACTCTCACTCGACGCACTCTCGGCACACCGACCGACCACGGGTCAGCCCTCGAGGTCTCTCCGCTCGGCCTCGGCTGCATGGGCATGTCGGAGTTCTACGGCAGCGCCGACGAGCAGACCGCGATCGACACCATCCACCGCGCGCTCGACCTCGGCGTCACCTTCCTGGACACCGCTGACATGTACGGCCCGTTCATTAACGAGCAGCTGGTCGGCCGGGCCATCAAGGACCGTCGCGACGAGGTCGAGCTGGCCACCAAGTTCGGCAACGAGCGCCGCCCCGACGGCAGCTGGGTCGGGATCAACGGGGCGCCCGACTACGTGCGCGCGGCCTGCGACGCGTCGCTCCAGCGGCTCGGCGTGGACCACATCGACCTCTACTACCAGCACCGCGTCGACAAGACCGTCCCCATCGAGGAGACCGTCGGCGCGATGAAGGAGCTGGTGGAAGCCGGCAAGGTCCGCCACCTCGGCCTGTCCGAGGCCGCTCCCGACACGATCCGCCGCGCACACGCCGTGCACCCGATCACCGCGCTGCAGAGCGAGTACTCCCTGTTCACCCGAGACCTCGAGGACGAGATCCTGCCGACGATCCGCGAGCTCGGCATCGGCCTGGTGCCCTACTCCCCGCTCGGCCGCGGCATCCTCACCGGTGCCGTCACCCGGGAGTCGCTCGCGGGTGACGACTCCCGCGCCACCGGCTACTTCCCGCGCTTCGCGGGCGAGGCGCTCGACGCCAACCTCGCGCTCGTCGACCAGGTGAAGGAGCTCGCGACCGAGCACGGCTGCACGCCCGGACAGCTGGCGCTGGCCTGGGTGCTCGCCCAGGGCGACGACGTCGCGCCGATCCCCGGCACCAAGCGGGTGCAGTACCTCGAGGAGAACGTCGGCGCGACCGCCGTCGAGCTCACCGCCGAGGACCTCGAGGCTCTCGAGGACGCCGTCCCGCGCGACGCCGTCGTCGGGGACCGTTACGGCGACATGTCGACGGTCAGCGCCTGAGCCTCACCCGACCCGGGCGGTCGGTCCGGCGCAGGTCCTAGGGTGCCCACATGACCACCTCAGCGGCCACCGACGTCCTGCTGGAGCGTGCTCGCGCCTGGGCGGCCGAGGACCCCGACGATGCCACGAAGGCCGACCTGGAGCAGATCATCGCCGACGTCGAGGGCGGCGCCGACCCGGCCGACCTGGCCGACCGGTTCGCGGGGACCCTGGAGTTCGGGACGGCCGGGCTGCGCGGCGAGGTCGGGGCCGGGCCTAACCGGATGAACCGCGTGGTCGTGATCAGGGCGGCGGCCGGGCTGGCGGCGTACCTGCACGAGCAGGGCGCGCAGGGCCCGATCGTCGTCGGGTACGACGCCCGGCACCGCAGCGACGACTTTGCGCGCGACACCGCCGAGGTGATGTCGGGGGCCGGGTTCAAGGTCTGGGTGCTGCCGCGGCCGCTGCCGACGCCGGTGCTGGCGTTCGCGATCCGCGAGCTCGGCTGCGCGGCGGGCGTGATGGTGACCGCCAGCCACAACCCGCCGCAGGACAACGGCTACAAGGTCTACCTGGGCGACGGCAGCCAGATCGTGCCGCCCGCTGACGCGGGCATCGCGGGCAAGATCGACGCCGTCGGGGCGGTGGGCGCCGTGCCGCGCGGCCCCGGAGGCACCGTGCTCGGCGAGCACGTCGTGGACCGCTACCTCGACACCGTGGCCGAGCTCGCACAGGACGGCCCGCGCGACCTGTCACTCGTCTACACGCCGCTGCACGGCGTGGGCGGCACCTCGGTGCTGCAGGTGCTCGAGACGGCGGGCTTCACCCCTCCGCGCGTCGTCGAGCAGCAGGAACAGCCCGACCCCGACTTCCCGACCGTGTCGTTCCCGAACCCCGAGGAGCCGGGCGCCATGGACCTGGCCATGGCGCTGGCCCAGGAGCACGGCGCCGACCTGGTCGTGGCCAACGACCCGGACGCCGACCGGTGTGCCGCCGGGATCCCGACCGGCTCTACCAAAGGGGGAGGCTGGCGGATGCTGCGGGGCGACGAGGTGGGCGCCCTCCTGGCCCACCACCTGATGTCCCGCGGCCGGTCCGGCACGTGGGCCACCTCGATCGTGTCGAGCAGCCTGCTGGGCCGGATGGCGGCCGCCGCCGGCCAGCCGTACGTCGAGACGCTGACCGGCTTCAAGTGGATCGGCCGCGTCGACGGGCTCGCGTTCGGCTACGAAGAGGCGCTCGGCTACTGCTGCGACCCCGAGCACGTGAAGGACAAGGACGGCGTCTCGGCACTGCTGCTGCTCTGCGAGCTGGCGGCCGAGACCAAGGCCGCCGACCGGACGCTGGTGGACGTCCTCGACGACCTGGCTGTGGAGCACGGGCTGCACGCGACCGACCAGGTCTCGGTGCGGGTCGAGGACCTGTCGCTGATCACTGCCGCCATGGAGCGGCTGCGGGCCACCCCACCGGCCGAGCTGGGCGGCCTCGCGGTCGAGCGGGTCGACGACCTCGCGCTCGGAAGCGCGGACCTGCCACCCACCGACGGGCTGCGGTTCCACCTGGCGGACGGCGCGCGTGTCGTCGTACGCCCGAGCGGGACCGAGCCGAAGCTGAAGTGCTACCTCGAGGTGGTCGTCCCCGTGGACGACGAGGCCGGGGTCGACGCGGCCCGGATCTCGGCCGCGGCCCGGCTGGACGCACTGGGCGCCGACGCCACCGCGGCACTGGGCCTCTGAAGGGCCCGGAGCGTCAGGACACCTGGATCGCGATGACCAGGAAGACCAGCGTCGCGACCAGTGCCGCGATCTCGGGCCAGGCCCACTCGCGGCGGATCCGGCCGCGCAGCTCCTCGGCCTCGGGCGAGAAGATCGACGAGATGCCGCGCCGGGCGCGGTCCTCCTTGATCAGCTCGCGCACCCGGGTCTCGACGTAGTCGCCGTAGTTGATGCCCGGCTCCATGGATGCGACACCGCCGCCCAGCTCGCCGGTCAGACCGCCCACCTCGGCGCGGGCCTTCTGCATCGAGGAGCCCATCATCACCTGGCGCAGGCTCCGGCCGACACCGGCGCAGACGAAGCGCTTCTCGCCGGCGCGCACCGCCAGCACCTGCTGCACCGCGATCTCCTCGATCGTGACCAGCGGGATGCGTACGTCGCTGAACATGTTGCGCAGCACCAGCTCGGCGTGCTCGACGGCCACCCGCGGCCGGATCGTGCTCGTCCAGAGGACCACTGCGCCGACCAGCGCGGCCGCCGGCACCCACAGCGGCACCCCGTCCATGTCGACCAGCCAGCCGACCAGGAACCCCACCACAGCCAGTCCACCGACGACCGAGATGAAGGAGCCGCCGTTGCGGGCGAACTTCTCCCCCGCGACCTCGTCCTGCCCGATGTTGGCCACCGCTCCTCCATGGGTCGTACGTGCCCTTCCACCCTATGCTGGTCGTCATGGTCGCAACCGAGTCCGAGGTCGAGACGTCACCGATCCGTGACCTCGGCGTCACCGGGTCCGACTCGTCGCTGCGGCGCTTCCTGCACGGACTGCCCGGTGTCGACCAGGTGGGCGCTGAGGCGCGCGCCGCCGCGCTCGGCACGCGCTCGATCAAGACGTCGGCCAAGGCCTACGCCCTCGACCTCGCGATCTCGATGGTCGACCTGACCACTCTCGAGGGCCAGGACACCCCGGGGAAGGTGCGCTCGCTGGCGGCCAAGGCGATGCACCCCGACCCGTCCGACCCGTCCTGCCCCTCCACCGCCGCGGTGTGCGTGTACGGCGACCTCGTGGCCACCGCGAAGAAGACGCTGGGCAGCAGCGGCGTCCACGTGGCCGCCGTGGCCACGGCGTTCCCGAGCGGCCGGGCGGCGATGGACGTCAAGATCGCGGACACCCAGGACGCCGTCGAGGCCGGTGCCGACGAGATCGACATGGTCATCGACCGGGGAGCGTTCCTGGCCGGCCGCTACCTCGAGGTCTACGAGGAGATCGTCCAGATCCGCGAGGCCTGCGGCAGCGCCCACCTCAAGGTGATCCTCGAGACCGGCGAGCTCCAGACCTACGACGCCGTACGCCGCGCGTCGTGGCTCGCGATGCTGGCCGGCGGCCACTTCATCAAGACCTCGACCGGCAAGGTGCAGCCGGCGGCGACGCTGCCGGTCACGCTGGTGATGCTCGAGGCGGTCCGCGACTTCCGCGAGGCCACCGGCACCATGATCGGCGTCAAGCCGGCCGGCGGGATCAAGACGGCCAAGGACGCCATCAAGTACCTCGTCACCGTCAACGAGGTGGCCGGCCCCGACTGGCTCGACCCGGACTGGTTCCGGTTCGGCGCCTCCACGCTGCTCAACGACCTGCTGATGCAGCGCATGAAGCTCAGAACCGGCCGCTACTCCGGCCCCGACTACGTCACGGTGGACTGACCCATGACCACGAGCGCCCAGCCCGGTCTCACCTTCGACTACGCGCCGGCCCCCGAGTCGCGCTCGATCGTCGACATCAAGCCGTCGTACGGCCTGTTCGTCAACGGCGAGTTCGTCGACGGCCACGGCAAGGCGTTCAAGACCATCAACCCGGCGTCCGAGGAGGTGCTGGCCGAGATCGCCGAGGCCGACGACAACGACGTCGACCTGGCGGTGAAGGCCGCCCGCAAGGCGCACCGCGGCTGGTCCCGGATGCCCGGCGCGGAGCGGGCCAAGTACCTCTACCGGATCGCCCGGATCATCGCCGAGCGCTCCCGCGAGCTCGCCGTGCTCGAGTCGATCGACAACGGCAAGCCGATCAGGGAGTCGCGCGACGTCGACGTACCCATCGTCTCCGCGCACTTCTTCTACTACGCCGGCTGGGCCGACAAGCTGAAGTACGCCGGCTTCGGTGATCGGTCGCTGGGTGTGGCCGCCCAGGTCATTCCCTGGAACTTCCCGCTGCTGATGCTCGCGTGGAAGATCGCGCCCGCGCTCGCCTGCGGGAACACCGTCGTGCTCAAGCCGGCCGAGACCACGCCGCTGACCGCGCTGCTGTTCGCGGAGATCTGCCAGCAGGCCGACCTGCCACCGGGCGTGGTCAACATCGTGACCGGGGCCGGCGGCACCGGCCAGGCACTGGTCGGCCACCCCGACGTCGACAAGGTGGCGTTCACCGGCTCGACCGACGTCGGCAAGGCGATCGCCCGCACCGTCGCCGGGACCGACAAGCGGGTCACCCTCGAGCTCGGCGGCAAGGCGGCCAACATCGTCTTCGACGACGCTCCGGTCGACCAGGCCGTCGAGGGCATCGTCAACGGCATCTTCTTCAACCAGGGCCACGTGTGCTGCGCCGGCTCGCGGCTGCTGGTGCAGGAGTCGGTGGCCGAGGACGTGCTGCACCGGCTGAAGCGCCGGATGGCCACGCTGCGGGTCGGCGACCCGCTGGACAAGAACACCGACATCGGCGCGATCAACTCCGCCGAGCAGCTGGCCCGGATCCGCGAGCTGTCCGACGTCGGCGAGGCCGAGGGCGCTGAGCGGTGGTCGCCGCCCTGCGAGCTGCCGAGCCACGGGTACTGGTTCCCGCCGACGCTGTTCACCGACGTCAACCAGGCGCACCGGATCGCTCGCGAGGAGATCTTCGGCCCGGTGCTGTCGGTGCTGACCTTCCGCACCCCGGCCGAGGCGGTCGCCAAGGCCAACAACTCTCCCTACGGACTGTCCGCCGGCGTCTGGACGGACAAGGGCTCGCGGATCCTGCAGGTCGCCAACCAGCTGCGCGCCGGCGTGGTCTGGGCCAACACGTTCAACAAGTTCGACCCGGCCAGCCCGTTCGGCGGATACAAGGAGTCGGGCTACGGCCGCGAGGGCGGCAAGCACGGCCTGGAGGGCTACCTGCGATGACTCGCGCCGACGTCCGCAAGACCTACAAGCTCTACATCGGCGGCGCCTTCCCGCGCTCGGAGTCCGGTCACTCCTACGTCGTCGAGGACGCCAAGGGGAAGTTCGTGGCCAACGCGGCGAAGGCCTCCCGCAAGGATGCTCGCGACGCCGTGGTCGCCGCGCGCGGCGCCTTCTCCGGGTGGGCCGACCGCACGGCGTACAACCGGGGCCAGGTGGTCTACCGGATCGCCGAGCTGATGGAGGACCGGCGCCCGCAGTTCATCGACGCGCTGGTCTCCTCGGAGGGGCTGACCTCGCGACAGGCGTCCGCGGCGCTGGACGCAGCCGTCGACCGGCTGGTCTGGTACGCCGGCTGGGCCGACAAGCTGACCCAGGTGGTCGGCAACGCCAACCCGGTGGCGGGGCCCTTCTTCAACCTCTCGACCCCTGAGCCGACCGGTGTCGTCGCTGTGCTCGCGCCCCAGGAGTCATCGCTGCTCGGGCTGATCTCGGTCGTGGCGCCGGTGATCGTCTCCGGCAACACCTGCGTGGTCGTGTCGTCGTACGCCCGGCCGCTGCCGGCGGTGACGTTCTCCGAGGTGCTCGCCACCTCCGACGTGCCGGGCGGGGTCGTCAACATCCTGACCGGTGACGCGGAGTCGGTCGGTCCGTGGCTGGCCTCGCACATGGACGTCAACGCGATCGACCTGTGCGGGCTCGCCGGCTCCCCCGAGCTGGCCGCCGAGATGGAGGTCGCCGCGGCCGACAACCTCAAGCGCGTACGCCGCGCGCCCGCCGTCGAGCCGGACTGGACGCTCGAGCCCGAGCTGTCGGCGATGACCGACTACCTCGAGACCAAGACGGTCTGGCACCCGATCGGCGTCTGACGGGGGCGTCACTGCTGCGCGTGTGGCGCGCCCGTCACGCCGCGCCCCGCGTCGCACCCGGTGGTCATGACTCTTTCCGGGACCTGTCACGGTCAGGGAGTGTCGCCACCAACCCACGCTCGCAGCCCGAGCGACCTCCGAAGCCTGCGCGGATTGCCACATCCGCGCACTCGTGGCGAGTCCCTCGCGGCGGTGTGACGCGTGAGGTCAGGTCAGCCGGAATGGACGATCAGATGCCGTCATGAGCCGCTTGGAGTGCGGCGACGTCGATCTTGCCCATCTTCAGCATGGCCTGGCAGACGCGCTGGTTGGCCTCAGTCGTGTAGTCGCCGGAGAGCTCTTCGAGCTCGCGTGGGATGACCTGCCAGGAGACGCCGTACTTGTCCTTGCACCAGCCGCAAGGCCCAGGCTCGCCGCCCTCGGCCGTGAGGACCTCCCAGTAGTGGTCGACCTCTCCCTGTCCGTCGACGCGGAGATAGAAGGAGAACGCCTCGTTGAGGTGGAACTCAGGTCCCGCGTTGAGTCCGATGACCTCGTGTCCTGCCACGGTGAACTCGACAACTTCGGCAACAGAGCTGCCGGGATCGGTCCGTGCCGTGAACACTCGTGTGACGGCCGAGTTCGGGATGTGCTCGGCATAGAAGGTCGCCGCTTCGACGGCCTTGTCGTTCCCGAACCACAGATGGGTGCGTACTGACGTCATGAATGTTCCTCGTTCCGGCCGACCCTCCCGTCGAGGGTCCCTACCAAGACCGACTGCGCGACCGCAGGTGACTCATCGGTGCTCCCGGCGAAAGGTGTACCGGCTGTTCAACGAGGGTGACCTTGAAGCCGCAGCGGACTACGCGGACCCGCAGATGGAGACTCAGCTTTTGGCAATGGGCCAGACTTTCACTGGACGTGACGGCTTCATGGATTTCATGAGCGGTTTCAAGACCCGCGTTCCCCGACATCGCAATCGAGGTCTCCCAACAGGTGTTCGATGGCGACCATGTGGTCTCCGAGTCAACCTGGAACGCGACCCACACCGGTCCGCTGATGTCTCCGAACGGTGAGATTCCAGCCACCGGCAAGTCGGTGACTGGCGCACGGGTCTGCGAAGTGTGGACCATCCGCGACGGCAAGGTGAGTCGGCTCGTCAACTATCACAGTAGCGATTCCAACGGTCGGCATGAGGGGCTGTGAGCTTCGCCGTTCAGGCCGAGCCTCCGGTCTCCCGGCGTATGAACTGTTCAACGGTCATCGCCGCGCGCGGGTGGAGCGCGCGGGTCTGCGCCACGTCGACGACGACCTCGTGCGTCGCGAGCCACCGCCACATTCTGGTCAGGTCCGACCCCACGAACCGCTCAAAGAGCCACACCGGCATCGGGAATCGTCTCGGTTTCCGTCCGGTCGTGCGTCGCCAGATGTCTCGGCACTCACCAAGAGTGCGTACGTCGGCAGCCAAGCCGACGTCGACTCCGATGTACGACTTCGGATCCGCGAAGGCGCGTGCCGCCACTGCACCGAGGTCATCGGCCGCCAACCAGGGGATCGGTCGCTCTTCCCCGGCGAGCTTAGGCATGAGGTGCCAAGCCGCAACCGGAGGATAGAGATCCTTGTCTGTCATAAGCTCCATGAAGGCCATGGGACGCAAGACGGTGAGTGACAAGCCCCTGCGTCGAGCGTGCTCGGCCACGTCGAGCTTGATGTCCCACGCGCTGACGCCGGTGCCCGGCGTACCGGGCCCCGCCGAGCCGTACACCAGATGCGAGACCCCGCAGTCGGCTGCGGCGTCCGCGACATTCCTTCCCTGGGCGAGCTCGTCCTGCGTGCCGCTGCTCATGGCGTTCTGGACGCTGAAAACCCCGTGCGCCCCCGCACAGGCTCGGCGCATGTCGTCAGCGCTGGCCATGTCCGCCCGGACAATGTCGGCGCCGAAGGTCGACAACCGTCGTGCCTGCTTCGAGGCAGGTGAGCGCGTCACACCCCGAACGCGATAACCCTCGGCGAGCAGGTGCCGCGCTACGGCGCCGCCTTGTCGCCCTGTCGCTCCCGTCACGACGATGAGACGGTCGTGGCCTGCCATACCTTGAGTGTGCCCCTCGCCTTCCATGAGAGCGAGACACCCTGCAGTGCGATCACCACCCTCCAACCAGCCATTGCCGCGAGCGTGGCGGGCACGTACGTCTAGATGACGCTCGGCGCTCCACGCTGGAGTGCGCAACTCTGGCGCCGGTCAGGAGGCGGCCGGGAACCCTTCGGCGAGGTAGATCTCGATCGCCAGCGACCGGCGAACGAGACCGACCTGGGGCGCCATGCTGGTGTAGACGTGACCGGTGGGGGTGGTCGTCTCGACCGTGTGAGGGTGCTGCTGCCCGGCGGGTCCGGGCCGGGGTCTGGCGGTCCAGCCGGGTGCTTCCTTGGCGATGTTGCAGGCCTCGCACAGCCCCTGACCGTTGTCGAAGCAGGTGTCGCCGCCTTCGGCGCGGCTGGTGACGTGGTCGGTGTCGCGGATCGGGGCGCCGCACCACAGGTTGCGGCAGCGGCCCTGGTCGCGGAACCGGATCAGCTCGGCCAGCCCGGCCGGGAACGGGCCGGCGGTGGATTCCAGCCCGACGACGCGGCCGGTGCCGGGGTGGGTGTAGAGCCGCCGCAGCGTGGCCAAGCCGTCGGCGCCGGCTCGTCCGGCGAGGCGGCGGGCGATCTCGGCCGGGATCGGTCCGTGGCCGGTCACCCAGGCGGGCTCGTCGTCCTGGCCGAGCAGGGTGGTGTCGGCGATCTGCACGTCCACTCGGACCGGGACCTGGTCCGCGGTGGCTTGGCCGGTGACCAGCTCGACCAGCCGGTCGGCCATCAGCTGGTGGAGCGGCCGAGGGTCACCCGCGGCCTGCTGTGTCTTGGCCCAGGTGAACAGCGCTGCGTAGGCCGCGACGCCCTGGACCACCGGGAGCAGCGCGGACAGCCGCATCATCGTGTCGGGCGCGGGCCGGGAGGTGACGCAGCGGTCCTCGACCGCCTTGGCGCTGCGCGCGACGTACGCGCGGGGGTCGAACCGGTAGGCGAGCCGGGCCACTTCGGCCTCGAGCTGCCGCTCGCCCAGCGATTCGAGCCAGTCGGGATCCCCGGCGATGGCCAGATCGACCTTTTCGCGCGTCTCGGGGGTCAGGCACTCGGTCTGGCGGACGACCAGCAGCGCTTTGAACTCGCCGATCTGTCCGGCCCGGAATGCCGCGAACGTCTCCGGCAGGCCTTGGAGTCGCCGGGCCAGGTGCAGCAGCCGCTGGCCCCGGTGGTGCGACGCCCGGCGGGCCAGGCCGACCTGGGCCGCGACCCCGCGGCCCTGCCGCTCCGCCCGCACACCAGCCCGCGCCTGCTCCGCGCGCTGCGAGGCCTCGAACTCGACCGTCACCTTCGCCTGCGCGCCCTCGAGCGCGCACTTGAGCACTTCGGCCGCGCGGAGGAAGTCGATCCGCTCGGCATCGCTCATCGCTCGCCCCTCACCCTTGGCCACGCGAGCGGCGAACGCCTGGATCTCGGCGGCCGAAGGCAGCGCGACGACGCCGCTCGCCGTCTGACCGAAGTCCCCGAGATCCCGCATGCCTCGCACGCTAGACCAGTCCGCCGACACCCCTCTGACCTGCGGAAACGCAGGTCAGAGGGCCCCACTCGCGGCCAGCACCTGCTCGACCGCCCCGCGCACCTTGGACTGCTCGGTCGCGGTGACCGCGACGACCGTGATCAGCAGCGCTCGATCGCCCTGCTTCACCGCGACCTTCGTCTGACCGACCCCGTCGGCCGGCTCGACGGCGCAGGCGGTGCGGTCGCCGAGCCAGTCGACCGGCTGGCCGGGCGCCGGCGTGCCGGTGCGGTCGAGGCTCTGGCAGAGCTTCCGGTAGCCGGTGCGGTCCCGCACCTCGACGTACCCCTGCTCGGCCTCGCGGTGGCAGCCCCGGACCGTGGCGGTCGCGCCCTCCCCCGTCGGCGCCCAACCCAGGACCGTGAACACGCCGTCCGGGATCCGCTCGGCGCACTCCGCGTCCGTCGTCTCGTGCGCCGTCGTCGGCTCGGCGCCGTCGTCGTCACTGCAACCGGTCGCCAGCGCGGCGACGACCGCGACGATCGCCCACCTGGTGCCCACCTCGCCAGCCTGCCACGGCATGATGGCCGGATGGCGGCGCAGGTGATCGTCCTGGCCGGGCCCTCCGGCTCGGGCAAGTCGCACCTCGCCGAACGGCTCGGTTTCCCGATCCTGCGCCTCGACGACTTCTACCGCGACGGCTCGGACCCCGCCCTCCCGCGGATCACGGCCGGCGCCAACTCCGGGCTGGTCGACTGGGACGACCCGCGCTCCTGGCTGCAGGACGACGCGGTCGACGCGATGGCCGCCCTGTGCCGCACCGGCTCCGTGGAGACCCCGGTGTACGAGATCGCGGCCAACGGCCGGGTCGGGATCCGCAAGCTGACCCTGGACGGCTCGCCCCTGGTCGTGGCCGAGGGCATCTTCGCCCACCACGTGGTCGGGCCGCTGCGCTCGGCCGGGCTGCTCGCCGCGGCGTACTGCCTGCGCCAGCACCCGATGGTGACCTTCTGGCGCCGGCTCTCCCGCGACCTCCGCGAGCACCGCAAGCCACCGCTGGTCCTGTTGCGCCGCGGCCTGGCCCTGATGCGCGACCAGCGCCGGATCGTCGCCGAGGCGGTCGATGCCGGGTGCACGCCCGTCTCGTCCGACCAGGCCTACCGGATGGTCCAGGCCATCCCCGTGTCATGAACCTCGAACCCATCCGCGGCCTCGCCCAGCCCGACCAGCGCTCGTGCGGGCCCTCCTCGCTGGTGGCCGCGCACATCCTTCTCGACCCCACCTACCGTCCGGACACCTTCTCCACCGAGGTGCTCGCCCTGCACCGCAGGCTCACGGGTCCCTCCTTCGGGGGCCGCGCCCAGCTCCCTTGGCCCCGCGCCCTCGGCACGCCACCGTGGGCGGTCGCCCGCGCGATGACCTCGTTCTCTGACCTCCCCTACCGCACGCGCGTCGTCCGCCTCGGCGGCCGCTCGTCGGCGTTCGATGCCCTGCACGTCGCCGTCACCGAGGGCCACCCCTGTCCGCTGTACGTCGGCTCCACCTGGGTCCCGCGCCACGTCGTCCTCGCCGTGGCTCCGACCGACTCGGGCGTCCAGGTGTACAACCCGGCCCGCGGCAGGGTGGTCGAGCTGCTCCGCACCGCATTCGAGGGCGGCAAGCTCACCACCTTCGGCCGCTGGACCAAGCCGTGGTTCGCGGTGCTGCCGCTATAGCTCGGCGCGCAGGATCGCCGCGGCGCCGGCCATCGCCCGCATCTTTCCCTCGGCGCTCGCGCGGGGGAGGTACTTCATCCCGCAGTCGGTGGCGATGGTGATCCGGTCCGGCGAGGCGTAGCGGAACGCCCGGCGCACCCGGTCGGCGACCTGCTCTGCGGACTCCACCTCGTGGTCGGACAGGTCGATGACGCCCAGGATGATGGTCTTCTCGCTGAGGTCCTGCAGCACGCCGAGATCGAGGCCCGACTGCGCGGTCTCGATGGAGATCTGGTCGGCTGAGCAGCCGGCCAGCTCGGGGAGGAACGAGTACCCCTCCGGCCGCTCGTGGATGATCGCGGCGTACCCGAAGCAGATGTGGACGGCGGTGGTGCCGGTGACGCCGTCGAGCGCTGCGTTGAGCGCGGCCAGGCCGTACTCGCGGGCGGCCTCGGGCCGGGCCTGCATGTACGGCTCGTCGATCTGGACCAGGTCGGCCCCGGCGGCATGCAGGTCCTTGATCTCGGCGTTGACCGCGGCGGCGTACGCCAGCGCCGCCGACGCGAGGTCGGGGTAGTGGTCGTTCTGCGCCTGCTGCGACATCGTGAACGGGCCGGGCACCGTCATCTTGACCGTGTGGTCGGTGTTCGCCTTCAGGAACTCCACGTCACGTACGCCGACCGGTTGCGGCCGCACGATGGGTCCGGCGATCCGCGGCACCGGGTTGGGGTGCCCGCTGCGATCGAGGGCCGTCCCGGGGTTGTCGATGTCGACGCCCTCCAGGGCGGTGGCGAAGTGGTTGCTGTACGACTCCCGCCGCATCTCGCCGTCGGTGATGATGTCGAGTCCCGCCTCCTCCTGGGCGCGGATCGCCAGCACCGTGGCGTCTGCCTGTGCCTGCTCGAGGTGCTCCGGGTCGACCCGCCACAGCTCCTTCGCGCGCACCCGCGGCGGGAAGCGGCCGGCGAGCTTGGCCCGGTCGATCAGCCAGTCCGGCTGGGCGTAGCTGCCGACCAGCGAGGTCGGCAGGATCGGCAGCGGGAACGAGGTCGCGGTCACTCTGGTGACTCTAGGATCAGAGCCGTCTCGTGGTGAACAGGGTGGTCCCGTGGACCGGGTCCACCTCCTTCCGCTCGGTCTCGGTGAACCCGACCTTGGCCAGCACCCGCCGAGACGCGGTGTTCCACTCCCAGACCGTGGCCCACACACGGGCGTACCCGGACGATCTCGCCCAGTCCAGCACCGCCCACGAGGCTTCGGTCGCGTATCCGTGACCCCAGACTCGGCGTAGCAGCTCGAACGCGAGCTCCGGTTCCTCTTCCGATCCTCGTCCGCTGTCGACCAACCCGCAGTAGCCGATGACGTCACCAGTGGCCTTCCGCTCGACGGCCAGCAACCCGGTCGACGATGGCTGGTTGGTGCGGATCGCGTCCTCGAGCTCTGCGAGGGTGGGGTGTCCATCCGCGTCGATTCGGCGGTGCGGCGGCACTCGTGGATCCCGTTCGGTCCACAGCTCACGCTGGACGGCAGCCTCGGCCACCCGCCAAGGTCTGAGCAGCAGGCGATCAGTCTCGAGCACGACCTCGTGGCCCGGAGTCCCTGCACCTGCCATGACCGCAACGCTCTCATGGGCGAACGCACGGAGCTGCTGTCGGTAGCGCGCTTCCTCGGTCAATGGGGGGACGGGTCGTTCACCTCCCCCTCACGGGTGGAAACGGCCGCGGCGGGATGAGAGTGTCCTCACTTGTCTTGCCGTCTCGGCCATGACTGTGACTAAGGTCCGGTCGCGAGGGTCGTTCGCTCCTCGACCAGCCCACTGGCGTCCCGGGAGCACTCATGGCCATCCTCCGCACTCGTCTCCGCACTCGTCTCCGGATCATGGCTGTCCTGTCTCTGACCGGCTTGGTGACGGCGGGCGTCGTCGGTCCCGCACCCGGTCTGTCAGCAGCTCCGCCGGCACCGCGCTTCCTGACACCGCTGCTCGTCGACACGGGCACGAGTCCCACTCTCGCGCCCGGCGTGTCCCTCAGCGTGGGAGACTTCAACGCCGACGGAACCGACGACATCGCCGTGCCGTCGGTCAATCGCACGGGCAGCGTGGTCCTCCTCGGTGCCGGCAACGGCCAGTTCTCCGCCCCCGTGCTCACAGCGCTGCCGGCGCACGGCTCGGTGGCCGCCTCGACCGTGGCGGACTTCAACGGAGACGGCAAGGCCGACCTGTTCGCAGCCATCGTCTCCGACACCGGTCAGACCGGACGGGTCCTGCTGGGGAAGGGTACGGGCGCGTTCCTCCTCGGGCAGCAGTTCGCTCCGGCGGGCGTTCGGGTGACCCGGGTCGCGTCGGGCGACGTCAACGGTGACGGCCGCGTCGACATCGCATTTGTCGGGCAGGACAACGTCCACGGTGGCTCGGTCTACGTGGCGCTCGGCAGGGGCAACGGCACCTTCGCTGCGCCCACGGCGTACCCGCCCGCCGTGTACCTTTCCGTCGCCGATCTGGACCTGGTCGACCTGAACGGCGACTCGAGGCTGGACCTGGTGTACCTCGCCGGGTGCCCGACCGCGCGGCTCGGCACCGGGAACGGCGGGTTCGGCCCGGCCTTGTGCAGCACCGACCCCCAGGGCCGGCTCAGCGGCGTGGCCCAGGTGGTGGCCGACCTGACCGGCGACGGTCTGCCCGACATCGCCGTGGTCGACGCCTCCGGTGGCCACCTGTCCATCGGTCGTGGTGACGGGACTGGTCGCTTCAGCTTCTTGAGGCGTCTGAGCGGGGTCGGAAACCAGGTCAACTCGGTCACCGTCGGCGACTTCACCGGTGACGGGCAGCCCGACCTCGTGGCCAGCGCGGACGCCGCCCCTGCCGGACCGACCGGTGTCAGCGGGCTGTTCCGTGGTCTGGGCGCCGGCCGCTTCGCGCAGCCGGTCCGTTACCTGACCGGAGGCGACGGGCTGGCGCCCATCCGCCTCGATGCCGACGCCTGGCTCGACCTGGTGTCCGCAGGGCTCCAGGACGGCCGCGTGACCGCCACCCGGAACGACGGCCGGGGCCGGTTCCACGCCCCCCGGGCCTACGTGGGCAAGGTCGCCGGAGACGTGCCGGGGCTCGTGCGGACCGCCGACGTGAACGGCGACGGCCTGTCCGACGTCGTCACCTCGGTCTTTGCCCTCATCGTGGTGCGCCTGCGCACGCCCGGAGGCGTGCTGATGGCGCCGAAGTTCTCCCCAGCCACTGACGAGATCCTCAGCCTGGACCTGGCCGACGTGGACGGCGACGGGACGCTGGACGCGGTGACCGGAACCTTCGCCAGCGCCAACATCGCAGTGCTGCGAGGACGGGGCGACGGCACGTTCGCCGCTCCGACGAGCTACGGGAACGGCAGCGGAGCCGCGGTGCAAGGCGTCGCGGTCGGAGACGTGACCGCCGACGGTGTTCCCGACATCGTCAGCAACACCTTCACGACGCTCTCGGTGCTGCCAGGAGCGGGGGACGGGACCTTCGGTCCGCCACGACTGTCCGGGCAGGGATACGGCGCTCAGATTGCCACGCTGCTCGGCGACGTGACCGGCGACGGCCGCACCGACGCGGTGTCGGTGACCTGGTCGGGCACCGCAGACAACGCGCTGACCACCGTGCGGATCAACCGGGGTCGAGGTGACGGCACGTTCGCCGTCGGTGCAGCCAGCAACGCGGACACGAATCCCCACGACGCCGAGCTGGCCGACCTCAACGGGGACTCCCGCCCCGAGGTCGTGGTCTCGGGGCTGGCCGGGTCGCACACCGGCCGCACCGGACTGTTCACGTTCGCCAACGCGGGCGGAACTCTGTCCAGCCCCATCTACTACCCGGTGCCCGGGTTCGGGCTGACCGTCGCTGACCTCGATGGTGACGGGGACCGCGACCTCGCGACGACGGGCTTCTCGCGACTGGCGGTGCTGACCGGATCGGGTGCAGGTGCGTTCACGGTCACCAGCACGTTGCCAGCCGGCTCCCAGGCGATCGGCCTGGCCAGTGCGGACATCGTCGGCTCAGGGCAGACGGACCTCGTCGAGCTCGACGAGACCAACCCCGAGCAGGTCGTGGTGCACGAGAACCTGTCAGGGTGAGGACCGAAGACGCCTCCACGTGACGCGAAGGGACGACTCAGCGGCGCGTCGTACGCCACGGGTCCCCGCCGGCGCTCACGTAGCTGCGCCACACGTAGCCCCACGGGATGACCGCCAGGATGACGACCACCAGCGAGCAGTTGACCAGCGTCTCGGTGGCCGCGGAGTCGAGGTTGCCGCTGACGGCCTTGGGCAGGGCGACCACGGCGAGCCAGAGGAGCTTCCAGGCGGACTCGAACAGCAGCACCGGCAGCATCTTGAGCGGGTGTCGAAGCCCCAGGAACGCCAGGAGCGACATCGCGGTGAGCAGGCACAGGGTCACGCCTTCGTAGTGCGGCAGGGTGTGGGCGTCAGGGAGCTGAGGCCATCTCGTCAGGGCGAGTCCGACCCCCATCAGCAGATAGCCGGCCCGCATCAGGTTCAGGCGGGCCGGCGGCAGGTCGGACTGCCTGGTCGCCACAGCGGGGGTGTCGATCGGTGTGGTGGTGGTCATGGCTTGCTCCTCGTTGGTTCGACAGGCGGTCCGGGCCCGGAATCCCTCGGCTCACAAGGGATTCCGGGCCCGGTGGGATGGTGATGTCAGCGGCCGACGAGCTCCTCGGTCTCCGTGACGACCTCGGCGTACGCCGGCTCGGCGGGCGCCTCGTGCTCCTCGACGGTGACCTGAGGCAGGACCCTGTCGAGCCACGCGGGCAGCCACCAGTTGGCCTTGCCGAGCAGCGCCATCGTGGCCGGAACCAGGACCATCCGGACCAGGGTGGCGTCGATGGCGATGGCGGTGGCCAGGCCGAGGCCCAGCATCTTCAGCGACGGCACCGGGCTGCCGACGAAGCTGAGGAAGACGGCGATCATGATCAGCGCCGCCGAGGTGATCACCCGTCCGGTGCCGGCCAGGCCGCGAGCAACCGACTCGGCGTTGTCGCCGGTCCGGACGTACTCCTCACGGATCCGCGAGAGCAGGAACACCTCGTAGTCCATCGAGAGCCCGAACAGGATCGGGAACATGATCACGACGATGATCGAGGTGATCGGGGTGGGCCCGTCGAGACCCAAGAGGCTGCTTCCCCAGCCCCACTGGAAGACCACGACCAGGACGCCGTAGGCACCACCGATGGACAGCAGGTTCATCACGGCCGCCTTGAGCGGCACCGCGATCGACCGGAAGACCAGCATCAGCAGCAGGAACGACACCGCGATCACGGCCCCGATGAACAGTGGCAGGGTCTCGCTGAGCTGGGCGTTGAGGTCGTCGGTGATGGCGGTGATCCCGGAGACGTAGACGTTCCCGGGGATGACGTCACGCACCCGGTCGATGGTGGCCGAGGTCTCGGCGTCGGCCGGTCCCGTGGTGGGGATCGCGGTGAAGACCACGGTGTCACCGTCGGACGAGACCTGCGGCTCGCCCACCGAGACGATGTGCCGCACGGAGCCGATGGCCTCGGCCAGGGCCGGGACGCCGGCGGCGTCGACGCCGGGGGCATCCAGGTCGACGACCACCATGAGCGGTGCGTTGATCCCGGTCCCGAAGCCCTCCGTCAGCAGGTCGTAGGCCTGGCGGTGGGTGGTCTCGACGGGTGCGTCCCCTGCAGCCGGGAAGGCCGTCTGGATCCAGAACGCCGGGATCGCGATCGCGACCAGGGTGACGACGGCGCCGAGCAGGTAGGGCCACGGGCGACCCGAGACCCGGTGGCCGAAGCGCCACCAGACGGTGTCCTCGGCCCGCTTGGCCGGCCGGTGCCGGCGCACCAGCTTGCCAGTGTCGATCTTGTCCCCGAGCAGGCCGAGCAGTGCGGGCAGCAGCGTGATGGCCGCGGCGACGGCGAAGAACACCATCAGGGCGGTGGCCAGGCCGATCGAGGTGAGCACGCCCAGGCCGGTGAGGGCGAGAGCAGACGTGGCGATGATGACGGTGCTGCCGGCGAACACGACGGCGGAGCCGGAGGAGCCCATGGCCTGGGCGAGCGCGCGGTCGTTGGCCAGGCCGGCGGCGCGGTTCTCACGGTAGCGGGCCACCACGAAGAGGGCGTAGTCGATCCCGACCCCCAGCCCGACGAGCGCGGCCACGGAGATGGCGGACGCCGAGACGTCCATCGACCCAGCCATCAGGGTGATGCCGCCAACGCCGGCGCCCACCGCGACGATCGAGAGGCCGATCGGGATGACGGCCGCGACGATGGTGCCGAACACGACGAGCAGGACCAGGAGCGCGACCAAAAGACCGATGGCCGTGTGGCTCGAGGGCTTCTCCTCGGCGTTCAGGAACACGGCGTCGCCGCCGAGCTCGACGCGCAGGCCGGAGACATCAGTGCCGGAGACGGCGTTGGAGAGCACGGTGAAGGCCGGCTTGCCCATTTCTCGCTCCGGGACGTCGAGGGTGAGCTGGGCGTAGGCGATCCGGCCGTCCTCAGAGACCGTGCGGGCCGCGAACGGGTCGGTCACCGACGCGACGTGATCCAGGGCGGCGACGTCGCTCAGCACGGTCTCGAGGTCGGCACGGTGTGCGTCGAGGGTGGTGCCGTCCTCGGCCTCGAAGACGACCAGGGCGGTGCCCTTGGCCGCCTCGGGGAAGTTCTCGGCGAGCAGCTGCCTGGCACGGTCGCTCTGGCTGCCCTTCGCGGCGAAGTCCTCGGTGAACGTCCCGCCACCACTGGTGGCGAGGAAGAGCATGGCGACCAGGACGACCACCCAGCCGGCGATGGTGCGCCAGGGGTGCCTCGCACTCGTCATTGCGATGCTGCGGGTGAACCTGTTCATGGTCGGGCCTTTCGGGATCGGTTGATCTGGTGGCCCGAAGCTAGGAACCGATGTGGTGAGCGGTCGTCACCACAGGTGGTGAGCCGGATGGTGATCTCCGGCGCAGGGTCAGCCGGCGGCGCGGGCGCCGACGATCCGGGCGCGTAGCCGGTGCAGGCGGGGCATGACGCCGTAGATGACGATCGGGACCGCGACGGTGGCGAGGACGAACGTCCTCAGCACGCCCGGGAGGTCGGCGAGGGTGTCACCCAGCGCGAGGTTGAGCGCGGTGAGGGTGGGGAACACCGCCACCCAGATCATCAGGGCGAGCTGGTGCTTGGTGGGCGGCGGGACGGCAGGGATGGACATGGCAGTGCTCCTCGGTGGCAGGGGTGAGACAGGAAGACAGAGATCGGTCAGACGGGAAGGCCCGCGCGGAAGCGGGCGACCGCGATCGGGACGTCCTCCTCGACCAGGTCGTTGTTGATGGCGATCGCGGCCGCGGAGCCCTCGCCGGCCGCGGTGATGACCTGGGCGCGCGGGTTGGCGGCGTTGCCCGCCGCCCACACCCCCGGGACGCTGGTCAGGCCGGTGCGGTCGGTGACCACCCAGCCGGCGTGATCGGTCGCGCAGCCCAGGCCGGCCAGCAGGTCGTCGTTCGGCACGAACCGTGGGCGTACGAAGACCGCCGCCCGGCGTACGACGTGGCCGCCCTCGAGCTCGACGCCGGTCAGCCGGTCGTCCTCGACCACGAGTCGGGCGACGGGGTTCTCCACCACGCCGATGGCGCGGGCCACCAGCCCTTCGCTCTGCTCCGGCGTGAGCGTCGCGCCGTGGGTGAAGAGCACCACGTCGTCCGCCCACTCGCGGATCAGGTGGGCGTGGGCCACCGCTTCAGGCGTCCCGCCGAGCACGCCGAGCTGCTGGTCACGCACCTCGTAGCCGTGGCAGTACGGGCAGTGCAGCAGGTCGCGACCCCAGCGCTCCCGGACGCCGGGCAGGTCGGGAAGCTCGTCGCGGAGCCCCGTGGTGACCAGTACCCGGCGGGCGCGCAGGCGCCGACCGTCCGCGAGTGAGACCTCGAAGAGCTGTCGGCCGTCCACGTCGGGCGGGCAGGCGGTGACCAAGGTGACGGTGCCGTCGAGCAGGTGTCCGCCGTACGCCGCGACCTCGTCGCGCCCGGCGGCCAGCAGCTGCGCGGGCGGCATGCCGTCGGAGCCGAGGTAGCCGTGCATGTGCGCGGCCGGCGCGTTGCGCGGCTGTCCAGCGTCCACCACGGCGACCCGGCGGCGGGCCCGGGACAGGACCAGGGCGGCCGACAGCCCGGCGGCTCCGCCGCCGACGATCACGACGTCGTACTCGTTCATGCTCACGAGAGTGCTCGGCGTACGCCGGAACAACAACCTTTGTTGCCGTTTCCGGGAATCGAGGGTCCAATGTACCGGTGAGTGAGGGAGCAGGGAGCATCTCGACGACCCTCGACCTGGTCGGTCCCCGGCTGCGGCGGGTCCGCGAGCAGCGCGGGATGACGCTGACCGACGCCGCGCAACGGACCGGCATCTCGAAGAGCACGCTGTCCCGGCTCGAGAACGGGCAGCGGAAGCCCAGCCTCGAGCTGCTGCTGCCCTTGGCGCAGGCCTACCGGGTCCCGCTCGACGACCTGGTCGGAGCACCCGAGGTCGGCGACCCTCGGATCCGGCTGAAGGCACGCCGGGTGAACGGCCGAACCGTCATCCCGCTGACCCACCCGGGCGGTGTCCAGGCGTGGAAGCTGGTGATCCCCACCTCGCAGTCCCGCCCGAACCCACGCACGCACGACGGGTTCGAGTGGCTCTACGTCCTCGCCGGGCGGATGCGGCTGATCCTCGGCGACCAGGACCTCGTGCTCGGCGTGGGCGAGGCGGCCGAGTTCGACACCCAGGTCCCGCACTGGTTCGGCAGCACCGGCTCCGAGCCCGCCGAGGTGCTGAGCATCTTCGGTCGTCCGGGCGAGCGGATGCACGTGCGGACCGGGGGCGAGTGATGCCGGTCCCGCTGGTCGAGACCAAGTTCTTCGTTCCCCAGGGACGCTCGGGGCTGGTCCCTCGTCCGCGTCTCGACCTCGGGCCGGGCGGGGCCCGGCTGACCCTGGTCTCCGCGCCGGCCGGCTTCGGGAAGACGACCCTGCTCACCGCCTGGCTGGCGGCGCCGGCGGACGCGGGAGAACGGCGGACCGCGTGGGTCTCGCTGGACGCGTCCGACACCAAGCCGGACACCTTCTGGACCTACGTGCTGACCGCGCTCGAGCGGTCCGCACCCGGCAGCGGCGCCGCGGGCCTGGCGCTGCTGGGAGCAGGTCAGCCGATCGAGACCGTGCTGGCCGCTGTGCTCAACGAGCTCAGCGTCCTCCCCGACGACGTCACCCTCGTGCTCGACGACTACCACCTCGCCGAGGGGCCGGACCTCCAGCCCGGCATGGCGTTCCTGGTGGAGCACCTGCCCCCGCAGCTGCGCCTGGTCATCAGCACCCGCGCCGACCCGGCGCTGCCGCTGGCCCGGATGCGAGCGCGCGGCGAGCTGGCCGAGGTCCGCGCGGCCGACCTCCGCTTCACCCGGGACGAGGCGAACGCCTACCTGGCCGAGGCGACCGGTCTCGACCTGGACGCCGCCGACGTGGCCGCGCTGGAGGCGCGCACCGAGGGCTGGATCGCCTCGCTCCAGCTCGCCGCGCTCTCTCTCCGGGACCGCGAGGATCCCTCGCGGTTCATCGCCGGGTTCACCGGTGACGACCGGTACGTCGTCGACTACCTCGTCGACGAGGTCCTCGACCGTGAGCCGGCGGAGGTGCGCGACTTCCTCCTGAGCACCGCGATCCTCGAGCGGCTGACCGGCCCGCTGTGCGACGCCGTGACCGAGTCGACCGGGAGCGGCCGGATGCTCGAGTCGCTGGACCGGCGCAACCTGTTCGTGGTCCCCCTCGACGACCAGCGGCGCTGGTACCGCTACCACCACCTGTTCGCGGACGTCCTCCGCACGCATCTGCACGCGGAGCAGCCCGAGCGGGTGGCGGGGCTGCACCGCCGGGCCAGCGACTGGTACGACGAAGCCGGAGAGCCCGAGCCCGCGGTCCGGCACGCGCTGGCCGCCGACGACGTCGAGCGCGCGGCGGAGCTGGTCGAGCTCGCGATCCCGGAGCTGGCTCGGGTACGCCGAGAGGCGGTCTTCCGGGCCTGGGCCGACCTCATTCCCGAGCAGGTGCTCCGGAACCGTCCGGTGCTGGCCATGGGCCTGATCGGTGGCCGGATGTCCAGCAACGAGTTCGACGGCGTCGAGGAGCGGCTGCAGGACATCGAGCGACAGCTCGCGCTGCCAGCGGGCGAGCTGGTCGTGCTGGATCGCGACGAGCTTGCGCGGGTTCCGGCGTCGATCGAGATGTACCGCGCGGCGCTGGCCCTCAACCACGGCGACCCCGTCGCGACGATCGCCCATGCCGAGCGGACCCTCGCCCTGGCCGCGGAGGAGGACAACCTGCCGCGCGCCGCTGCGTCGGCCCTGTCCGGTCTCGCGTCCTGGGCCATGGGCGACCTGGAGGCCGCCCACCGCGGCTACACCATTGCCACCGAAGGGCTGCGGAGCGTCGGCCGGATCGCCGACGTGTGCGGCACCACCATCACGTTGGCCGACCTCGAGCTGACCCTCGGCCGGCTCGACGTGGCCGAGCGCGCGATCGAGCGCGCCCTCGAGCTCGCGGCGGCCGAGGGACCCGGCCTGCGGGGCGTGCCGGACATGCACGTCGCGCTCAGCCGGGTCGTGTGGGAGCGGAACGACCTGTCCGCCGCGGCCGACCACCTGCGCCGCGCCGACGAGCTCGACGACTCCACCGCGCTGCCGCAGAACCCGTACCGCTGGCGGCTGGCGATGGCCCGCCTCCGCGAGGCCGAGGGCGACTCGGCCACCGCCCTGCACCTGCTCGAGGAGGCCGAGCGGGTCTACGTAGGCGACTACTCGCCGAACGTCCGGCCGATGCCCGCCGTGCACGCGCGGATGCTCGCGGCGCACGGGCGGGTCGACGAAGCACTGGACTGGGCGCGACGGCAGGGTCTGTCCACCGACGACGAGCTGTCCTACCTGCGCGAGTACGAGCACGTCACCCTGGCGCGGATCCTCCTCGCTCAGGAGTCGACCGAGTCCAGGCGCGACGCATCCGCGCTGCTGGAGCGGCTGCGCGAGGCGGCCGAGGACGGCGGCCGGACCGGCACCGTCATCGAGATCCTGGCGTTGCAGGCCCTCGCTCAGCTGGAGGTCGCTCCACTGGAACGCGCCCTCACCCTCGCGGAGCCGGGCGGGTGGATCCGCGTGTTCGTCGGCGAGGGTCCGCCGATGGTGAAGCTGCTGGAGGCGCTCGCCCGCGACCGGCCCGACTGGGCGTACCTGCGACGCGTCCTCGACGCGGGGAAGCAGGGCGGCCAGCCTGCCTCCGAGTCGCCGCAGCCGCACCAGCAAGCTCTCATCGACCCGCTCAGCGACCGCGAGCTCGACGTGCTGCGGCTCCTGGCCAGCGACCTGGACGGACCCGACATCGCTCGTCACCTCGTGGTCTCGCTCAACACGGTCCGCACCCACACCAAGCACATCTACACAAAGCTCGGCGTCAACAACCGGCGCTCCGCGGTCCGCAGGGCGCACCAGCTGGGGCTGCTGGCCGGTCCTGGCTGAAGATCACCACCCGGATCACCACATGGTGTGACGTCGGGTCACCGCTTCCACGCCTAGCGTCGGCGGCATGAACACCCCCCGCACCGGACAGAGCGACGCCGGCTGGTACGAGATCCACCTCCAGGGACGGCTGGACCCGCGGTGGGAGGCCTGGTTCGACGGGATGGCCCTGACCTCAGGGGCCGACGGCACCACCGTCCTCCGGGGCGAGGTGGTCGACCAGGCGGCGCTGCACGGGCTGCTGACCAGGCTCCGCGACCTGGGGCTGCCCCTGCTCTCGGTCGTCCAGGTCGAGGAGTCGGAATGACCGCCGTGCAGCGGGCCCCGACGGCCGGTCGGACCGCTCGACGGAGCTGGCCGGTGCCGGCGGCCCTGGTGGCCGTGAGCGTCATCCCGGTCGTCGCCGGGACCTTGCGGATCGTGCAGCTCGCCGGCGGGCCGGAGCTGATGCCCGCCGACGGTCGCTTCGACCGGATTCCACTGGCGATCGTCGTGCACATCGTCGGCGCCATCGGCTACGCCCTGGTCGGCACGCTCCAGTTCGTGCCCCGGTTCCGTCGTCGGCACTGGGCCTGGCACCGCCGGGCCGGCCGGGTCCTGGCCGTGGCCGGCCTGATGGTCGCCGGCTCGGCGCTGTGGCTGACCCTGTTCTACGAGCCGAAGCCGGGCACCGGCGACCTGCTCCACCTGTTCCGACTGACCTTCGCCTCCGCCATGGCCGCCAGCCTCGTGCTCGGGTTTGCCGCCATCCGTCGCCGCGACGTACCCGCCCACCGAGCGTGGATGATCCGCGCGTACGCCCTCGGTCTGGCCGCCGGCACCCAGGCGTTCACCGAAGGCATCGGCGGTGCGCTCTTCGGCACCGGCGAGCTGCGCGGTGACCTGGCCAAGGGAGCGGCGTGGGTGATCAACCTCGCGGTGGCCGAGTGGGTCATCCGCCAACCACCCAGATGACGGATTTTCCCTGATGGCTGAGGTGTTGGATGCTGGGGGCCGGCCGCCGAACCCACGCCAGCCGGGAGACCAGGCCACGTGCGCGTTCCAACCTTGACCGTCTCGGCAGGTTCCGGGCTGCCTGCCGTGCCGGAAGGCCCTCAGCCGGTTGGACGAGGGTTCGTCTCGCTCTACGCGCTCTCCTTCGCCGGTGGGACCTTGGTCATGATCGCGCCCCTGCTGGTCTCGCTCGCGCTGAAGGTGAACTCCCTGGTCGGCCTCGACCAGGCACCGAAGAACCTGGCTCTGGTCACCGGAGTGGGCTCGCTCCTGGCGATGGTGAGCAACCCCTTCTTCGGCCGGTTGAGCGACCGGACCACCTCGCGGCTCGGCATGCGCCGCACGTGGATGCTGCTGGGTCTGGGGGGCGGCACCGCCGGCACTCTGGTCGTCGCGCTCGCGCCGAGCATCCCCGTCGTCCTCCTGGGCTGGTGCATCACCCAGGTGTTCTTCAACGCCCTGTTGGCCGCGCAGGTCGCGGTGCTGCACGACCAGGTGCCGGCCGTGCAGCGCGGGGCCGTCTCCGGCGTCCTCGGGGTCTGCGTGCCGGTCGCGGCCGTGGCCGGCACCTACCTGGTGCAGGCCTTCGACCAGAGCATGTCCACCATGTTCCTGGTGCCCTGTGCTGTCGGTGGCGCCTGCGTGCTCCTGTTCGCTTCGAGGCTGCGCGACCGCCGCCTGGACCCCGCCGCGCGGAGGGCGTGGTCACTGCGCGAGCTGGCCAGCTCCTTCTACGTCAACCCCCGGCGGTGCCCGGACTTCGCGTGGGCGTTCGCGTCGCGGTTCCTGTTCGTGACGGCGTACGCCTTCCTGGTCACCTACCAGGCCTACTACCTCCTGGACCAGCTCGGGAGCGCCGAGGACGACGTGCCGCACCAGATCTACCTCGGGACGCTCGTCCAGGCGGTCGCGGTCGTCGTCACCTCGCCGATCGCCGGCAGGCTGTCCGACTGGGCCGGCCGACGCAAGATCTTCGTCGCCCTGGCCGCCGTCGGCTACGGACTGTCGCTGCTGCTCATCGCGGGAGCGGACGACCTCGACGGCTACCTGGTCGGCATGGCCGTCGGCGGGGTGGGCTTCGGGATGTACATGGCCGTCGACCTGGCGCTGGTCGTCGACGTCCTTCCCGACGGCGAGTCGGCCGCCAAGGACCTCGGCGTCCTCAACATCGCCGGCGCCCTCCCCTTCGCGCTCGCTCCCGCGGTCGCTCCGGCCGTGCTCGCGGTCGGGGACGGCAGCTACTCGGTGCTGTACGTCGTGGCCGCCGCCTGCGCGGTTGTCGGCGCCCTGGCGGTCCTGCCGATCAAGCAGGTGCGTTAGGGCGTGTCTCCCGGCTCAGTCGTTGTCGTAGATGGTGGCGATGCCCTTCGCGTCGCCGATCACGACACCCACGGGGCTCTTCAGGTTGAGCGAGAACGTCTCCCTCGGCTCGGCCGCGTTGTTCCCCCAGATGCCGGACGACCAGGTGCGGGTCAGGCTCGTGAAGGCCTGCGGTTGGTAGGTGAACGCCGAGTAGTCCCACAAGGCCTGGTCTCCGCCGATGACGACCCGCTTGGCCGTGCCGTCGTCGTTGCCGACCGTCAGCACGACCGGGTTGGCGCTGGTCGGGAGGGCCGTGAGCCGGACGGTGAAGACTGCGGGGGGACCGGGCGCGTTGGTGTCGCCCTCGGTGACCTCGACATCGTCGACGTAGGCCACGATCGGCCCCTCGTCGTCGACGATGGACGCGAGCCCAGCACTGTCCGAGAGCACCGCGCCCGTCGGCTTGGAGAGCTTGAGCTGGAACGTCTCGTTGCCCTCGTTGAGCGTGTCGCCGAGCACGGCCACGTCGACGTTCATGGTCCGCTGGCCGGGGTTGAACGTGACGGTCTGCGTGGCCAGGGCGGTGTAGTCGCCGCCCGCGGTGGCGGTGCCGCCGCCGGTGACGGCCTTGACGGTCACGGGCGCCGTGGCCGGGGCGTCGAGCGTGACCTTGAAGCGCGCCTGGACAGTGCCCGAGTCGGGCTCGAGCACCTGCGGATCGGTGACGCTGATCTGCCGGGGCACCGGGTCGGGGGTGGTGGCGTCGTCGTCGTTGAGGATCGTCCCGACTCCGAGGGCGTCCGAGATCACCGCGCCCTCCGGGTTGGACAGCTTGATCGTCAGGGTCTCGTTGGTCTCGGCCAGCGTGTCACCGATGACCCGGATCACCACCTGCACCTGGCCGCCGCTCTCGTCGTCGAGGTTCACGAAGCCCGAGGGCTCGCCCGCCTCCCAGTCGCTGCCCGACGACGCCGTGCCGGGAACCAGTGTGAAGTCGACGCCGGCCGGGTCGTCGGCGGTGGGGACCGCGTCCAGCGAGACGAGGAAGCCGACGAAGACGTCCCCGCCGTCATCCGGTTCGACCACGTAGAGGTCGCTGACGCTGATGTGCCGCTGCAGGTCGGCGTCGTACAGCGTCCCCTGTCCCGACGTGTCGGTGAGGATCGCGTTGGCTGACGGTCCGCTCAGGGTGAGCCTCAAGGTTTCGTTGCCCTCGCGCTGTGTGTCGCCGAGCGTCGTCACCGGCACCGCCTTGTCGACCTGGCCGGGCGCGAACGTCAGGGCGGTGAGCGGCACCGCCGTGTAGTCACCGGGCGCGTGCGCCGTCCCGTCGGTGGTCTTGACCATCACCGTCACGGGGTCGCTCGCGGCCTGCGAGAGACGGACGTGGAAGGTCATCGCCGAGGTGGCCGAGTTCCTCTCGGGGACCCATGGATCGTCCACGGTGATCTGCGGCCTGGGCGGGGGCGCTACTGCGAGGGCCGGGGCGGCTGACGCGACATTGGGCGCAGCATCCGCCGCTGGTGCGGCGAAGAGCTGAAGGCCGGTGAGCGTCAGAGCAGCCGCGCCGAGTGCGGCCAGATGTGCCCGAGGTGTCGTCCGGGAAGCGAGCATCAGAGGACTCCGAAGGTGTGAGAGACGCCGCGGAGTCGGCTACCCCCGGCTCCGACGAGGTCGACGATGTGTTTGTCCCGCCTGACCCAAGCCCAACCGGTCTTCGAACTGTCGGCGACTCGACGCAGTCCGTCAACCCCCCGCGCGTCCGCGGACGGGCTGATGTCGCTGCTCGGTCATTCCGGAAGCGGAAGGACACCAGGAGTCTTGGTGCAGCCGAGCTGCTCGATCACGAGACCGTCGCTGACCCGGGTGACGTTCACGCCCAGGACGGACTCAGCGTCCGTGGGCCCGAAGCGGTAGCGCCACCGAACGGCGGCCCAGTCGCCCGCCGTGAACACGTGCTCGACCTCGAAGGTGGTCGAGGTGTCGTCGAGCAGCTCGGCCCAGAACGCGACGCAGGCTGGAGGCTCAGCCCCCGGCTGCCAGCTCGGCCAGCCGGGCCGCGCCGGGAGCCCCGTGGGTCTGCAACCGCTGCCGCACCTCGTCCAGTCGTGCCGAGCCAGGGTGCCCGGGCGGGACCCGGGCCGGGTTGAGGGCGACCCGGCTGGCCCAGTCGGCGATGTCGGGCTCGGCGCCGAACGTGGCGGCGTTCCGCATGCCGAGGACGTTCATCCGGGTCCAGTCGAGCAGCGAGTTGGGCAGCGGCGACGGAGCGCACACGGCGTTCCTGGCGGAGTCGTCCGAGCGGGTGGCTTCGACGTATCCGATCAGGGCGGCGCCGAAGCAGGGGAAGCCGGCGCGGACCGGTTGGAGAGTGATCGCGTCGGGCTGCCAGATGGGTACGGTCGGGCGCACCGGGAGGCCGTCGGCCGCGCAGTGCACGACCACGGCGTCGTCCGCGACCGTGACCGAGCCGTGCTCCAGGCCGATCCGGCCGCGGCTGACCGAGCGGATGTGGCCGAGGCGGACGACGTTCTCGATCGTGCGCAGCAGCTCGAGCTCCCAGACGCCGAGGGTCGGGGTCCGCGCCATGGTCGGGGTCACCGAGCGGTCGATGCGCAGCATGATCCCGGCGTCCTCGAGCCGCAGGAACAGGTCGTCCAGGGAGGCCGCGGCGGAGGCCGCCTCCATCATGTCGCCCACCATGCCCAGGAAGACCTCGGGGTCGGGCTGGATCAGCGCGCGGTTGAGCATCCAGGGGTCGCGCGGGCGCACCCAGCAGATCGCGCCGGGGTCGACCCCCCGCGCCAGCAGCCAGATGCAGGCGTCGGTCGCGGTCTTCCCGGAGCCGACGACGACGTACTGGCTCGGCGCCTCCTCCGACCGCACCAGGTCGTTCACCGGGATGACCCGCGCCCCCTGGGCGACCTCGAAGGGTGGCGGCGTCTCCGCCGGGATGTTGGGCGACAGGTAGTGCGTGTCGACGATCCGGCACCCCTCCGACACCTCGAAGCGCTGCCCCGAGATCCGCGAGACGAAGGTGCGGTCGCCGACGTAGTCGCAGCCGGCGAAGAACTCGACCCGGCCCGACGCCAGCATCCGGTCCGAGAGCACGCCCGCGTAGTAGGCGCAGACCGTCGGCTGGTCGGCGCGCTCCTGCAGGCCGGCCTCCGGGCCGGCCTCCTGGATCCGCCCGCCCCCGAGCAGGGTCGACGCGACGCCGTAGAAGACGGACGCCTGGTGGAGGCGGACGAACGGGTAGGCCTCGAGCCAGTGTCCGCCGACGCTGTGCCGGCGGTCGACCAGGGCCACGCGGACGTCGGCCCGGTCGACCAGGGCGTCGGTGAAGGCCATGCCCACGGCGCCGGCGCCGACCACGAGGTAGTCGGCGTCGACGACGCGGGTCCCGGGCACGTCAGTAGCCCGCCTGGAGCCCCGCGTACGCCGGCTTGATCACGTCCGCGATCAGCGCGAGCCGCTCGTCGAAGGGCAGGAACGCCGACTTCATCGCGTTGACCGTGAACCACTCCAGGTCGCGGACGGTGTAGCCGAAGGCCTCGGCCAGGTGGGTGAACTCCGAGGTCATGGAGGTGCCGGACATCAGCCGGTTGTCGGTGTTGACCGTGACCCGGAAACGGAGCCGGGTGAGCAGCCCGATCGGGTGCTCGGCGATCGACGCCGCGGCGCCGGTCTGGACGTTGGAGGCCGGGCACATCTCGAGCGGGATCCGCATGTCCCGGACGTACGCCGCGAGTCGGCCGAGCTTGACGGAGCCGTCGTCGGCGACGGTGATGTCGTCGATGATGCGGACCCCGTGACCGAGCCGGTCCGCGCCGCACCACTGGATGGCCTCCCAGATGGAGGGCAGCCCGAAGGCCTCGCCGGCGTGGATGGTGAAGTGGGAGTTCTCGCGCTGGAGGTACTCGAAGGCGTCGAGGTGGCGGGTGGGCGGGTAGCCGGCCTCGGCGCCGGCGATGTCGAACCCGGCCACGCCGCGGTCGCGCCAGGCGATGGACAGCTCGGCGATCTCGCGGGATCGGGCCTGGTGGCGCATCGCGGTGAGCAGCTGGCGGACCGTGATGCCGGTGCCGGCCATGCCCTCCTCGAAGCCCTGCTGGACGGCGGAGACCACCTCGTCCAGGGTCAGCCCCTCGGAGACGTGCTGCTCCGGGGCGTAGCGGACCTCGGCGTACACCACGCCGTCCGCGGCCAGGTCCTCGACGCACTCCCGGGCGACGCGGGCCAGCGCGCCGGCGGTCTGCATGACCGCGACGGTGTGGTCGAAGGTCTCGAGGTACTTCACCAGCGAGCCGGAGTCGGCCATCGTCGTGAACCAGGCGGCCAGCGACGCCGCGTCGTCAGCGGGCAGCGCGTGCCCCACCTCGGCCGCCAGCTCGACGATGGTCGCGGGTCGCAGTCCGCCGTCGAGGTGGTCGTGCAGCAGCACCTTGGGCGCCCTCTGGGCCTGCTCCCTGGTGACCGCGGGGCCTGCACTAGGTTCGGTCAGGACGGCGCTCATGCGCGCCATCCAACCATCTTGACCCAGGGGACGACGTGCGCACCTTCACCGACATCGACCAGTTGGCCGCCGCGGTCGGTGAGGAGCTCGGGACCAGCGACTGGTTCGAGGTCAGCCAGGAGAAGGTCGACCAGTTCGCCGACGCGACCGACGACCACCAGTGGATCCACGTCGACCAGGAGCGGGCCGCAGCCGGACCGTTCGGCGGCACCATCGCGCACGGCTACATGACGGTCAGCCTGATCCCGGCGCTCAGCCACAGCATCTTCGCCATCGAGACCGACGGCCCACGGCTCAACTACGGCCTCAACAAGGTCCGCTTCCCCAACCCGGTCAAGGTCGGCAGCCGGGTGCGCGGCCACGCGACGCTCGCTGAGCTCACCGACGTCCCGGCCGGCAAGCAGCTCGTGATCCGCTACACGATCGAGATCGAGGGCGAGGCCAAGCCCGCCTGCGTGGCCGAGACCGTGGTGCTCCTCCTGGGCTAGTGCCGTGACCGGCACTAGGACACGAACCGGGTCAGCTTGACCAGCCCCTCGGTCGGCACGGTGATCGCGACACCCTCACCGACCGCCTCGAGCGCCCACCCGGACGGCGTACGCCGCAGCATGGCCAGCACGCAGCCGGTGTCCTTGATGCCGAAGGTCAGGGTGAACCGGGCCAGTTCCTCGTCGGTCTCGTCGTCGACCAGCCGGCAGTAGGCGTTGGCCACCCACTCCAGAGAGTGGCCCTGGTAGCTGCTGACCAGGAACAGGATCTTGTCCACCGGACCGTGAACTCGCGCCAGGTCGACGCGGATCGTCTCGTCGTCGCCCTCGCCGCTGCCGGTCTGGTTGTCGCCGAGGTGCTCGACCGAGCCGTCCCGGGTCTTCAGGTTGTTGTAGAACGCCAGGTCGAAGAGCTGGCGGCCGGCGAACTGCAGGGCCGTCGCGTCCAGGTCCACCTCGGGCCGACCGGTGCGCGCCACCCCCGCGCCGGCGTCCTTGTCCCAGCCGATCCCCATCCGGACCCGGGCAACGGTCGTCTCGAAGGAGTCGCCCGCCGAGAGCTGGGTCATGAACCCACCCGGTCGATGACGATCGGCCCGGGCTGGTACGACGCGTCCGCCTCGATGTCGTAGGCGCCGTCCAACGCGGCCAGCGCGCGGTCGAACCGGTCGGGCTCGTCGGTCAGCAGCGTGAGCAGCGGCTCCCCCTCGGTGACCTGGTCGCCCGGCCGGGCGTGCCAGCGCACACCCGCCCCGGCCTGCACCGGGTCCTCCTTGCGGGACCGGCCAGCGCCCAGCCGCCACGCAGCCGTGCCGACCGCCAGCGCGTCCAGCCGGGTCAGCACCCCCGACGACGGAGCCGTCACCACGTGCGACTCGCGACCCACGGGCAGGTCGGCGTCCGGGTCGCCGTCCTGGGCGCGGATCATTGCCTTCCACGCGTCCATCGCCGAGCCGTCGGCCAGCTTGTCGGCCGGGTCCACGTCGTCGCGGCCGGCGCCGGCCAGCATCTCCCGGGCCAGCGCCAGGGTCAGCTCGACCACGTCCGGCGGACCGCCACCGGCCAGCACCTCGACCGACTCCTCGACCTCGATCGCGTTGCCGGCGGTCAGCCCCAGCGGCGTCGACATCTCGGTGAGCAGCGCAACCGTGTGCACGCCGGCGTCGGTGCCGAGCGAGACCATCGTCTCGGCCAGCTCACGGGCGGACTCCTCGGTCTTCATGAACGCGCCGGTGCCGACCTTGACGTCGAGCACCAGCGAGCCGGTGCCCTCGGCGATCTTCTTGCTCATGATCGACGTCGCGATCAACGGGATCGCCTCGACGGTGCCGGTGACGTCCCGCAGCGCGTAGAGCTTCTTGTCCGCCGGCGCGAGCTCGGCGCCGGCCGCACAGACGACCGCGCCGACCGACTCGAGCTGGTCGAACATCTCCTGGTTGGAGAGATCGGCCCGCCAGCCCGGGATCGACTCCAGCTTGTCGAGGGTTCCGCCGGTGTGGCCGAGCCCGCGCCCGGACAGCTGGGGCACGGCGACCCCGCAGGCCGCCACGAGCGGCGCCAGGGGCAGCGTGATCTTGTCGCCGACCCCGCCGGTCGAGTGCTTGTCGGACGTCGGCCGGGACAGCCCGGAGAAGTCCATCCGCTCCCCCGACGCGATCATCGCGTTGGTCCAGCGCGCGATCTCCTCGCGGTCCATGCCGTTCAGCAGGATCGCCATCGCCAGCGCCGACATCTGTTCGTCGGCGACCACGCCCTTGGTGTAGGCGTCCACCACCCAGTCGATCT
This sequence comes from uncultured Actinomycetota bacterium, assembly GCA_963749865.1. GTDB lineage: Bacteria > Actinomycetota > Actinomycetes > Propionibacteriales > Nocardioidaceae > Nocardioides. The sequence continues at coordinate 388,949 of CAVVOE010000012.1, read as the reverse complement.
GCTCGCCGGACAGGGTGCCGCCGTCCCGTTTGGTGACGATCACGTCGATGACGTCCATGCCTACCCCTCTCCCACCATGACCTTGCGGAACCCTCTCAGCACGAACGTCCCGCGGCTCTCGGGGGTCCCCGCCAGCGCGAGTGAGGGGTACGTCGCCCAGAGGGCCGCGAGCGACTCCACGAGCTCCATCCGGGCCAGTGGCGCGCCCAGGCAGAAGTGCACGCCCGCCCCGAAGGCGACGTGCGGGTTGGGAGTGCGGGCGACGTCCATCTCGTCCGCGCGCTCGAAGACCCCCGGGTCACGGTTGGCGGCGCCCAGCAGAACCGCCACCTTCTGGCCGGGCCCAACTGCCAGGCCGCCGACCTCGACCTGCTCGGTCGCGGTCCGCTCGAAGAGCTGCAGGGCCGAGTCGAACCGCAGCATCTCCTCGACCGTGGCAGCGAGGTCGGCACCGGGCCGCAACCCGCGCGACAGCATGGCCACCAGGCCGTTGCCGAAGACGTTCACGGAGGCCTCGTGACCGGCGTTGAGCAGCAGCACCACCGCGGCGATCACCTCGTCGTCGCTGAGGTCGGTGCCGGCCAGGTCGCTGATCAGGTCCTCGCGCGGCGTCCGGCGCCGTTCGGCGACCAGGTCGCGGACCAGCGCCGCGAACTCCCCGGCGGAGCCGACGGCCGCGTCCACGACCTCCTGGGTCGGGGCCACCTCGTACATCCGGACGATCGCCTGGGACCAGCGCCGCAGGTCGCCGACCCGCTCCGACGGCGCGCCGAGCAGCTCGGCGATGACCAGCACCGGCAACGGCTCGGCGTACTGGCCGATGACGTCGAACCCGCTCGCGTCGGTCTCCGCGAGCAGGTCGGCGGCCAGCTCCTTGACCCGTGGTCGCAGCCGCTCGACGTGGCCGCGGTTGAAGGCGCCGGCCACCAGCCGGCGCATGCGGGTGTGCTCGGGCGGCTCGTTCTCCATCATCTGGTGGCGGTGCAGCAGGTTGAACGGCGCCAGCTCGTCGGCCGGCTCGCGGTCCTTCCAGATCCGCCCCAACCGGCGGTCGCGGAGCACCGCACTGGTGGTCGCGTGGTCGAAGGTCAGGAACATCTGCGACGGCTCGTGCCAGGCCACCGGGTGCGCGGCCCGCTCCTCGGCGAAGAACGGGTAGGGGTCCGCGACGACCCCGGCAGCCGACAGGTCAAGCGAGGTCGTCGGGGCCGAAGGCATCCGGCAGCACCTCGCTCATCGGCTGCACGCCGCGCACCGTCCACAGCAGCATCTCCGGGCCGCCGTTCTCCCACAGCAGCTGCCGGCACCGGCCGCACGGCATGATCACCTCGCCGACCTTGTTCACGCAGACCACGTGGGTGAGCCGGCCGCCGCCGGAGATGTGCAGCTGCGAGACCAGGCCGCACTCGGCACACAGGGCCACGCCGTACGCCGCGTTCTCCACGTTGCAGCCCGTCACCAGCCGGCCGTCGTCGACCCGACCGGCCACGCCCACCTGGTAGTCGGAGTAAGGGGCGTAGGCGTGCCGCATCGCCGCCACGGCCTCGGCCCGGAGGGCTTCCCAGTCGAACTCGGTGTCGGGGGCAGTGGGCAGCACAGCTAACCCGCACTGCCCTTGCGATAGATCTGTCCGTCGGCGGCCGGCATGCGTAGTCGTTGCGAGGCGAAGGCGAGGACCAGCAGCGTGATGACGTAAGGAGTCATGCGCGTGAAGTCACCGGGCACCTCGTCGATGAGGAAGTAGGTGACGCCGAGCAGCAGGCCGATCCCACCCATCACGGTTCCGGCCACCCGGCCGCCCCGCCGGGCCTGCAGGAACGCGGCCGCGAGGGCGAGCACTGCAGCGGCCAGCAGCAGCGCCCGCACCGACTCACCGCCCTGCCTCAGACCCAGGGTCTCGGTGTAGCCGAACAGCCCGGAGCCCGCCAGGAGCCCACCGGGCCGCCAGTTGCCGAAGATCATCGCCGCCAGGCCGATGTAGCCGCGGCCACCCGTCTGCCCGTCGCGGTAGTTGCTGGAGGCGACCATGGCGAGGAACCCGCCCGCCAGGCCGGCCAGCGAACCGGAGATCAGCACGGCCGCGAACTTGTAGCGCAGTACCTTGACACCGAGCGACTCGGCGGCCGCCGGCGACTCACCGCAGGCCCGGAGCCGCAGGCCGAACGCCGTGCGCCACAGGACCCACCACGTCACTACGAGCAGCAGCAGCGAGATGACGACCAGTGACGACAGGTTGTTGACCAGGGCCCGCGCGATCGCCGCGACCTCCGAGACGAAGAACCAGTCCTTCTTCTCCAGGTCGAACAAGTTGTCGCTGAGCGGGCCGATGGTCAGCGCCGGCACGTCGGGGATCTTGGGCGACTGTGTGGTGCCGCCGCCGGGCAGGCCGACGAAGGTCAGCGACGCGAGGTACTGGACCGCACCCAGCGCGATGATGTTGATCGCCACACCGCTGATGATGTGGTCGACCCCGAAGACCACTGTCGCGATCGCGTGGATGAGGCCGCCGATGGCGCCCATCAGCATCGCCCCGAAGACGGCGGCCCAGGCGCCGTAGTGGTAGCCGAAGTAGCCGGCGCCGTAGGTCCCGAGAATCATCATCCCCTCGAGACCGATGTTGACGATGCCGGCGCGCTCGGACCAGAGGCCGCCGAGGCCGGCGAGCATGATCGGCATCGTCGCGATCAGTGTCGCGGACACGGTGCCGGACGAGGTCAGGTCGTTGGCGCCGGTGATCAGCTCGAGCACCGACAGCAGCACGACGGCCGCGACGGCGACGTACAGCAGCCAGAACCGCGGCAGCCTGCGGGCGGGGGCGGGCCCGGCCGGTTCGACGACTCCGGTGGTGGTGGCGGGGACGCTCATGCCGCCGCCTCCTCTCGCTCGCGCTCGAGCGCTCGGGCCACGGTCTGCTGCTCGAGGCGCACGCCGTAGCGACGGACGATCTCGTAGGAGATGACGACGGTCAGCACGATCACGCCCTGGGTGATGGCCACGATGTCCGGCGAGACGCCCACCAGGATCTGGAGCGGGTTGGACTGCTCGTCGAGGTAGGCGAAGAGCAGGGCGCCGATCGCGATCCCGACCGCGTTGTTGCGGCCCAGCAGCGCGATCGCGATGCCGGCGAAGCCCAGCCCGGACTGGAACGTCGAGCCGTAGGAGTACGCCGAGCCGAACAGGATCGGCATGCCGACCAGTCCGGCCAGCGCGCCTGAGACCAGCATCGCCGCGACGGTCATCTTGGTGACGCTGATCCCGCTGGCCACGGCCGCGGTGGCCGAACGTCCGGTGGCCCTCAGGTCGAACCCGAACCGGGTCTTGTTGAGCACGAACCAGAAGAGGAAGCCCATCAGGATCGCAACGAAGAGGAACCCGTAGATCTGGACCACCGGGGGGCCGTCGCTGATCGTGACGTTGGGGATCCGGCTGCCCTCCGGTATCTCCTTGGTCGCGATCACGTTGCTGCCCTCGGTCCGGACCGCCGCCTTGCGCAGCAGGTAGGCGACCAGGGCGGTCGCGATGAAGTTGAGCATGATCGTGGAGATGACCTCGCTGACGCCCCGGGTAGCGCGGAGGACGCCGGCGATGCCGGCCCAGAGGGCGCCGACCGCCATCGCGCACAGGACGGCCAGCACGGTGTTGAGGTAGCCCGGCAGCCACGCCTCGCCCGCCACGACCGCGGCCACGAAGGCGGCGATGCGGTACTGGCCGTCGACACCGATGTTGAACAGGTTCATCCGGAACCCGACGGCGGCCGCCAGCCCGGAGAGGTAGAGCACGGTCGCGTTGTCGACGATGTTGCCCACGTTGCGGGTCTCGGGCACCGAGAGCAGCTGGTCCCACACGTCGATGACCGGGTCACCGGCGGCGATCAGGACCAGGCTGGTGATGAGGAACGCCGCCACCAGGGCCAGGATCGGCGCGCCCAGGGCCAGGACCAGCTTGGTCGTCCGGGGGGTCATTCGCCGGCTCCGGTCATCGCCGAGCCGAGCTGCTCGGGCGTCACGTCTCCGGGGTCGAAGGAGCCGACGAAGCGGCCGCGCAGGATGACCTCGATCTGGTCGGAGAGACCGATCAGCTCGTCGAGGTCGGCCGAGATGAGGAGCACGGCCAGCCCGTTGCGGCGGGCCGCCTTGATGTGTGCCCAGATCGCCGCCTGAGCGCCCACGTCGACGCCGCGGGTCGGATGGGCGGCGATGAGCAGGATCGGGTCACCGCTCATCTCGCGGCCGACGATCAGCTTCTGCTGGTTGCCACCGGAGAGCGCGCGGGCCAGGACGTCGGGGCCGGGCGTGCGGACGTCGTACTCCTTGATGATCCGCTCGGTGTCCGCGCGAGCCGCGCCCTTGTCGATCAGGGGCCCCTTGGCGCTCGGCGGCCGGCCCTGGTGGCCCAGCACCCGGTTCTCCCACAGCGGCGCGTCCAGCAGTAGGCCGTGCCGGTGCCGGTCCTCGGGGATGTAGCCGATGCCCGACTCCCGGCGCTCCCTGGTCGACTCCGAGGACAGGTTCTTGCCGGTGAGCTCGACGGCGCCGGTCGCCGCGGGCCGCATGCCCATGATGGCCTCGACCAGCTCGGCCTGGCCGTTCCCCTCCACACCGGCGATGCCGAGGACCTCGCCCTTGTGGATGTCGAAGGAGATGTCGTCCAGCAGTGGTCGCGCCCCGGCGCCCGGCAGGCTGAGGTTGCGGACGCTGAGCAGCACCTTGTCGGTGACGGTCGACGTCTCGGTGCTGGGCGAGGGGAGCTCGGAGCCGACCATCAGCTCGGCCAGCTGCCTGGCCGTCACCTCTGTCGGTGACACGGTGCGCACCGTGGTCCCGCGCCGGATCACGGTGATCTCGTCGGCGACGGACAGCACCTCGTCGAGCTTGTGGCTGATGAAGATGACCGACAGCCCCTCCTTCTTCAGCTCGCGCAGGTTGCCGAACAGCTCGTCGACCTCCTGCGGGACCAGGACGGCGGTGGGCTCGTCGAGGATGATGATTTGGGCACCGCGGTAGAGCACCTTGAGGATCTCGACGCGCTGGCGGGCACCGACCCCGAGCTCCTCGACGAGCCGGTCGGGCTCGATGCCGAGGCCGTAGCTGTCGGAGATCCGCTTCACCTCGGCGCGGGCGTCGCCACCGATGCCGTGCAGCCGCTCGGCGCCGAGGACGACGTTCTCGAGGACGGTGAGGTTGTCGGCCAGCATGAAGTGCTGGAACACCATGCCGACACCGGCCTTGATCGCGTCCGCCGGGGAGTGCAGGGCCACCTGCTCGCCGTTGATCTCGATGGTGCCCGAGTCGGGCGGCTGGACGCCGTAGAGGATCTTCATCAGTGTCGACTTGCCGGCGCCGTTCTCGCCGACGATCGCGTGGATGGTGCCGCGATGGACGTCGATGTTGATGTCGTCGTTGGCGATGACTCCGGGGAACCGCTTGCCGATCCCGCGCAGGCGCACGGTGACCGGCGCTGACGCCGCTGTGGCGTCCTCGACTGTCGGTGCAGAGCTCGACACGGTCAGGTCCTCCCTGTGACGTCGTACGGGCGGGCGTCCCGCCGGACACTACCCAACCCGGACGCTGCCTGAAATGACCTCCGGGCCCGCCGTCCCGCACGGGGCGGGGCCGCGAGCCCGGAGGTCTGTTCAGTTGAGCATCAGCCGATCGGTCAGCCGATCAGGGAGTGGTCGGAACCGTGATGTCCCCGTCGATGATCTGCTGCTTGAACTCGTCGAGCTGGTCGGCGATGTCGTCGACCTGCCCGCCGCTCGTCGAGTAGCCCACCCCGTCGACCGAGAGGTCGAAGGTGCTGACGCCGGACGGGAACGTCCCGTCGTTGACCTCGGTGAGGTACTCGTAGACCGCGACGTTCACGTTCTTGAGCATCGAGGTCATGATGACGTCCTGGACCGACGGGTCGGCGGTGTTGTACTGGTCGGAGTCGACGCCGATCGCCAGCCCGCCGGCCTCCGCAGCCGCCTCGAACACGCCGCCGCCGGAGCCACCAGCCGCGTGGTAGACGATGTCGGCGCCGCCGTCGAACATGCCCTGCGCCGCGGTCTTGCCCTTGGCCGGGTCACCGAAGCCGGAGAAGTCCGGCGGCTGGGTCAGGTAGGTGACGTCGACCGTGATGTCCGGGTTGACCGCCTCGGCGCCCGCCTGGTAGCCGGCCTGGAACTTCTCGATCAGAGGCACCTGGACGCCGCCGACGAAGCCGATGTGACCGGCCTCCGACTTGAGCGCGGCCGCCGCGCCGACCAGGAACGAGCCCTGCTCCTCGGCGAAGACCAGGCTGGCCACGTTGGGTACGTCGGCGAGGCTCGAGTCGTCGATGATCGCGAAGTGGACGTCGGGGTACTCCGCCGCCACCTTGCCGACCGAACCGGCGTAGGCGAAGCCCACAGCGATGATCGGGTCGTAGCCGGCGTCGGCGAAGGTGCGCAGGCGCTCCTCGCGGGCCGTCTCGGCCTCGCCGTCCTCCGCCTCGGACTCCTCGCCGTCGAGGCCGAACTCCTCCTTGGCCTGGTCGAGGCCAGCCGCGGCCGAGTCGTTGAACGACTGGTCACCGCGCCCACCGACGTCGTAGGCCATGCCCACCTTGATGTCGGAAGTCGCAGCGGTGGTGTTGTCGTCGGTACCGCTGTCGTCGCCGCTGTCCGTGTCGTCGTCGCCACCGCACGCCGTCGCGCCCAGCGCGAGGATGCCCACGGTGAGGACGGATGCGAGCTTTCTACTGCGTCGCAAGACGCCTCCTAGGTTCATCGAGCTCACCGGTCCCGGTGATCGTCCCGAACCATAGAGGCTTTCCGCGCTCCTGACGACACTTCACACCCCTCGATGCACACGGTTGTTATGCAGTGGTGACCCTAGGGCCTCACCGAGGTCCGAAAGGTGGTCAGGACGGGCCATGGCGCGGTTCTGCGCGTGCCATCAGCGGGGTGCCCTGTCTGGGTCATTTCCGAGCGTGTGCCGTGACCGCCGCGTGCGCGAGCAGCTTCGCGCCGATGCCGATCGCGCGCTCGTCGACGCGCAGGTTGCCCTGGTGGAGGTCGTACGTCGCCCCGCCCGGGGTGCGCGTCCCGAGCCGCATCATCGCCCCCGGCACCCGGTCGAGGTACCAGCCGAAGTCCTCGCCGCCCAGGCTCTGGGGCGCCACCACCTGGCCCTTGTCGCCGAGAACCGCGCGCACCGCCTCGGCCAGGATCCGGTTGGAGACGGGCTCGTTGACCACCGGCGGCACGCCGCGCTGGTAGTCGATGTGGGCGTGGACGCCGTAGGGGCGGACGATCTCGTCGACCACCTCGCGGACCACGCCCTCGCAGTCGGCCCAGGCGACCGCGTCGAGGATCCGGACGGTGCCGGTGACCAGCCCGTGGTCGGGGATGACGTTGGGAGCCGAGCCGGCGTGAATGCTCCCCCACACGACGCTGACGCCGGCTCGCGGGTCCATCCTGCGGCTGAGCACGGCCGGCAGCTCCGTGGTCACCTTGGCCAGCGCGAACGTGAGGTCGCCGGTCAGGTGCGGCCGGCTGGTGTGGCCCCCGGTGCCGGCGAGTCGGACCTCGACCCGGTCGGCGGCGCTGGTCAGCGGGCCGAGCCGCAGCCCGACCTGGCCGACGTCGACGCCCGGGTCGCAGTGCAGGGCGAAGAGCCGCTCGACCTCGTCGAGGGCCCCCTCGTCCATCAGGTGCACCGCACCGCCGGGCATCACCTCCTCGGCCGGCTGGAACAGCAGTCGGACCCGGCCGGGCAGCAGTCCGCGGTCGTGCACCTCGGCGAGCGCGAGCGCGGCCCCCAGCAGGGCGGTGGTGTGCACGTCGTGGCCGCAGGCGTGGGCGACGCCCGCGACCTTGCTGGCCCACGGGTCGTCGGTGAGGTCGTGGACCGGGAGGGCGTCCATGTCCGCGCGGAGGGCGATCAGCCGCCCTTCGCTGCCGAGGTCCGCGGCGAAGCCGGTGCGGCTGTATCGCGTCACCCGCCACCCGGCCTGCTCCACGCGGGCCGCGGTCAGCTCGGCGGTGCGCAGCTCGGACCACGACAGCTCAGGATGCATGTGCAGGTCGCGACGCAGGTCGACGAGGTCGGCGTCGTACTTGTCGACGACGTCGGTGATGACGGAGCTGGCGGTCTCGGCGGGCATTGTCAGTGCAATCTAGTTGAACACCTGCGACCTCGCGGACAAAGGGTGCCGCCGCCCCAGCGGGACGACGGCACCCTTCAGCTCAGACGTCAGGAGCTGCTGTCGGACTCGGTGATCCGCACGAGCTGGCCGTCCGGCGGCCCGGAGGGCAGCACGTTGATCGTGGCGTAGACACCGTCGTCGGCCACGTCGACGTCAGCCGGCAGGGGCACGGCGACGTACGGGTCCACGGCGTTGGTCCCGGCCGCGTTCTTGACGATCAGCCCGCCGAACAGCTGGCTGGCGTAGACGTCGCCGTTCGGGGCCACTCCGACGCCGACCGCGCCGGCCAGCCCGGAGATGAGCGTCTTGACCTTCCCGTTCGCCGGGTTGATCTTCAGGACGCGGCCGTTGGCACCCAGGCTCGGGTCCTCGGGGCCGCCCGGGAGGCTGGACACGTAGAGCCAGCCGTCCGGTCCCATCTCGACGTCGGTCGGAACGCCCTCGAAGCGATAGACCTTGCCGACGGTGCACTCCGGCAGTCCGTTGGCCTCGGCACCCTCCGGAGTGATGGTGACGCGCGCCGGAGGAAGCACCGCCACGACGCTGGTGGTGCCGTCGGGCTCGATGCGGAGGATGTCGTTGCCGGCGGCGTCAGCGAGGTAGGTGACGCCGTTCACCAGGTCGGTGTTGTAGGGGTGCGTCTCCACGATGCCCGTGTAGCTCGCGGGCCCCGCTTCGGGCGGGAGCTGCCCGGCGCACCTCTGGGAGATCCGCTCGAAGCCGTACCTCTGCGGCCCATCAGGGTTGTGCGCCGCTTCGTACGCGCTGGTGTCGAGCAGCTTGCGGACCCCGCCACCGGGACGCATCTGCATCACCCGGCCCACCGTGCCGTCCGCCGAGGTGGCGGTGAAGCGGAGCGAGCCGTCCTCGGCGGACACGCCACCGAGCTCCTGGCCGCCCCCGAGGTGGAGGATCGGCTCGAGGGCGCCACCGGGCTCCTGTCGGTACAGCGTGCCGGTGAAGTTCTCGGTGACGTAGCGGGTGCCGTCGTCGTCGACAGCGAGAGACAGCGGGCCCACCAGCCCGCCGGCGAGGACCTCTACCTGCGGATCTGCTGCGGCCGGTGACGCGGTGACCAGGCCACCGGCGAGAGCCAGGCTGGCGACACCGACGGCCACGAGTGCCCGCGATGTCATGACGTGTGATCGCATGATTCGTGCCTCCATGTGGATGGGTTGACGGCTGCCCGAGCACAGCGGCACGAGGGTCGGTTCCCCCCGAACCTTCGTATTCCTGGACCTCCTAGACCGTGCGACGACTTCGGTCGTCCCGGCAATGGCCCAGATCTCCCCTTTCGGGAAAGCTTCGCCTGGCCCGGATGTGCGAGGTGATGCGACACATCCGGGCCAGGCGGCTAGCGGTCCTGCGTGGTGATCGTCTACTTGGTGATCGTCACGACCTGACCCTTGGGCTTCTTGCCGGGCAGCGCGTGGATCGTCGCGAGCAGCCCGGTCGAGGTCGCCTCGACGGCGGCCGGGAGCGGCACCGATGCGTACCGCTTCAGCTTCCCGCTCGCCTTCACCTTCGAGATGGTGCCCATGAACAGCTGGGCCACGTAGACGTCGCCGTTGCTGGCCACGGCCACTCCCGTCGGGCTGAGCAGGCCGTCGGCGACCGTGTTGACCTTGCCGGTGGCCGGGTCGATCTTGAGCACCCGGCCGTTGAGGCCCAGGCTGCCGTCCTCCGGGCCACCCGGGAGGCTGGTGACGTACAGCTGGCCGTCGGGCCCGAACTCGATGTCGGTCGGCACCGCCTCGAGGGCGAACTTCTTGCCCACGACGCAGGCCGGCATGTGGTTGGCCTCGGCCGCACTCTTCGTGACCTTGACCTTGACCGGCTTCAGCGCGGCGACGGTCGAGAACTGGCCGGTCGCCGAGATGGCGAAAATCGCGTTGGCGCCGGCGTCAGCGACGTAGGTGACGCCGTTGTTGTACGCCGTCGCGTAGGGGTGGCTCTCCTTGACCTTGGAGTACGACGCCGGGAACCCCTTGGGGAGCTGCGCCAGGCAGGACTTCGGTGTCTTGAGGAAGCCGTAGTCGAACTTGCCATCCGGGTTCGCGGCCTTCTCGTAGGCAAACGTGTCACCGATCAGGACCGGCATGTTCTGCGCATCCAGGGTCCACACCTTGCCGCCCTTGTTGTTGCGCGAGCCGGTGGTGAAGCGCAGCACGCCCTGGTCTGCGGACACTCCCTCGGCCGCGGCCTTCCTGGAGCCGGGGAACACGACGACCGGCTGGCTGCCGGCAGCGGGAGCCAGCTTGTAGAGGGGGCCGGCGAAGCTGTCCGCCCAGTAGCGGGTGCCGTCCGGGGCCTGGGCGACGCTGAGTGGGCCGACGAGATGCTTGGCGACCGGCGTGACGGTCGCCTCGGCCTTGTGGGCCGGGGCCGCGGTGGCGCCGGTGAGCGCGGCGCCGGCGGTGCTGCCGGCGAGCGCCAGTGCCGCAGTCGCGGCGAGGACATGACGGGTACGCATGTTTGTTCCTTCGGGATCAGGTGACGAGGAGTTGAAACAGGTGCGGCTTGCGGATGCATCCTCCTGTCGCATCCGAGCCTCCCCGGAGATTTCTACGTCATGGTCCCGATGGCAAGGGGCAGCGGTGTCCCGAAACGCCGGGACACGCTGAAATTTGCCCCCAATTCATCCTTCGGGATGAACCTCGTCGTAGGCAGCCAGCAGCCGGTCGGCCGCCACCGGGGCCGGCAGCTCACCGGCCAGCACGGCGTCGCGGACCTCGTCGCGGATCCGGCGTACGCCGCTGGAGAGGCGCAGTCGCTGGTCGAGCTCGTCGCGGACCAGCGCCCACGTGAAGTCGAGCTGCTGGTGCGCGCGCTTGTCGGCCAGCCCCTCGGCCCCGAGGTGGTCGCGATGCGCGAGGACCCGGCCCCACAGGTCGTCGACGCCGATGTCGTGCAGGCCCGAGACGGTGACCACCGCGGGTGCCCACTCGCCCTTGCCGCGGACCAGGCGCAGCGCCCCGGCCAGCTCGCGGGCCGCGGCCCGCGCCTCGCCCTCGTGGTCGCCGTCCGCCTTGTTCACGGCGATCACGTCGGCGATCTCGAGGATGCCCTTCTTGATGCCCTGGAGCTGGTCGCCGGTGCGGGCCAGGGTCAGGAACAGGAAGGTGTCGACCATCCCGGCCACGGTGACCTCGGACTGCCCGACGCCGACCGTCTCGACCAGCACGACGTCGTACGCCGCGGCCTCGAGCACGGCCATCGCCTGCACGGTGGCCCGGGCGACGCCACCGAGGGTGCCGGCAGCGGGTGAGGGCCGGATGTAGGCGTCCGGGTCCGCGGACAGCTTCGCCATCCGCGTCTTGTCTCCGAGGACCGAGCCACCGGTGCGGATGCTGGACGGGTCGACCGCCAGCACGCCGACCCGGTGTCCTTTGCCGGTCAGCCGGGTGCCGAGCGACTCGATGAACGTCGACTTGCCCGCGCCCGGGACGCCGGAGATGCCGACCCGGACCGCCGGCGAGTGCACGCCGGACCCGGCGTCCGCGGCCAGCGCGGTGAGCAGCTCGCGGGCGGCAACCCGGTGCTCACGCTTGGAGGACTCGACCAGCGTGATCGCCTGCGACACCGCCGAACGGCGCTGCGCGCGAACCCCGTCGACCAGTGCCGCGACGTCGGGCATCAGTGGTCGAGCTGCTCGCGGAGCCGGGCCAGCAGGTCGAGCGCGGACTCGGCGATCACGGTCCCGGGCAGGAAGACCGCAGCGGCGCCCATCTCGGTGAGCCGCGGCACGTCGTCGGGCGGGATCACCCCGCCGATCACCACCATGATGTCGGGGCGGCCCTGCTCCTCCAGCGCCTGCTTCAGCGCCGGCAGCAGGGTCAGGTGGCCGGCGGCGAGCGACGAGATGCCGACGATGTGCACGTCCGCGTCGACCGCCTGCTGGGCCACCTCCTCCGGCGTCGAGAACAGCGGCCCGACGTCGACGTCGAAGCCCATGTCCGCGAAGGCCGAGACGATGACCTTCTGGCCGCGGTCGTGGCCGTCCTGGCCCATCTTGGCGACCAGGATCCGCGGGCGGCGTCCCTCCGCCTCCTCGAACTCCGCGGTGGCGTCGAGCACCTGTCGGACGAGCGTGCCGCCGGCCCCGCCTGACTCGTCCCTGAACACGCCGCTGATGGTACGGATGGTGGCCCGGTGCCGGCCGTAGACCTTCTCCAGCGCGTCGGAGATCTCGCCCACCGTCGCCTTGGCCCGGGCCGCGTGCACCGCCAGCGTCAGGAGGTTGCCGTCCAGCGACGTCTCGCCGGCTGATGTCTGGGGACCGTCCTCCGCTGATCGGGTCAGCGCCTCGAGCGTGCGGCGTACCTCGTCGTCGTCCCGCTCCTCGCGCAGCCTCTCGAGCTTGGCCACCTGCTGGCGGTAGACGTCGTCGTTGTCGACCTTGAGCACGTCCAGGTCGTCCTCGGTCTCCAGCCGGTAGGTGTTGACGCCGATCACCTTCTGGACGCCGGAGTCGATCCGGGCCTGGGTGCGGGCGGCGGCCTCCTCGATGCGCATCTTCGGGATGCCCTGCTCGATCGCCTTGGCCATGCCTCCGGCCTGCTCGGCCTCCCGGATGTGCGCCCAGGCTCGCTCGGCCAGGTCGTGGGTGAGCCGCTCGACGTAGTAGGAGCCGGCCCAGGGGTCGATGGTGCCGGTCGTGCCGCTCTCCTGCTGCAGCAGCAGCTGGGTGTTGCGGGCGATCCGCGCCGAGAAGTCGGTCGGGAGCGCGATCGCCTCGTCCAGGGCGTTGGTGTGCAGCGACTGGGTGTGGCCCTGGGTGGCCGCCATCGCCTCGATGCAGGTCCGGCCGACGTTGTTGAACACGTCCTGCGCGGTCAGCGACCAGCCGCTGGTCTGGGAGTGGGTCCGCAGGCTGAGCGACTTGGGGTTCTCGGGGTCGAACTGACGGACCAGCCGGCTCCACAGGGCCCGGGCCGCGCGCAGCTTCGCGACCTCCATGAAGAAGTTCATGCCGATCGCCCAGAAGAAGCTCAGCCGCGGGGCGAACTGGTCGATGGTCATGCCGGTCGCGAGACCGGCGCGGATGTACTCGACGCCGTCGGCCAGGGTGTAGGCGAGCTCGAGGTCCTGCGTGGCCCCGGCCTCCTGGATGTGGTAGCCGGAGATCGAGATCGAGTTGAAGCGGGGCATCTTCGCCGAGGTGTAGCTGAAGATGTCGGAGATGATCCGCATGCTCGGCTCGGGCGGGTAGATGTAGGTGTTGCGGACCATGAACTCCTTGAGGATGTCGTTCTGGATGGTCCCGCTGAGCTGCTCGGGCTTGACCCCCTGTTCCTCGGCGGCCGCGATGTAGAGCGCGAGCACCGGCAGCACGGCGCCGTTCATGGTCATCGACACCGACATCTCGTCGAGCGGGATGCCGTCGAAGAGGGTCCGGGTGTCGTAGATGGAGTCGATGGCCACACCGGCCATGCCGACGTCGCCGCGCACCCGCGGGTGGTCGGAGTCGTAGCCGCGGTGGGTGGCCAGGTCGAAGGCGACGCTGAGCCCCTTCTGGCCGGCCGCCAGGTTGCGGCGGTAGAACGCGTTGGACTCCTCGGCCGTGGAGAAGCCGGCGTACTGCCGGATAGTCCACGGCTGGGTGGTGTACATCGTGGGGTACGGCCCGCGCAGGAACGGCGACAGCCCGGGCCAGGTGTCCAGCGCGTCCAGTCCCTCGAGGTGCTCGGGCCCGTAGATCGGGAGGAGGTCGATCCCCTCCGGGCTGCTCCACGGCTCACGATCCGTCTGCAGGTCTCCGCGGTTCTCACCCGGGGCACTCGCAGACGAATCGTTCAGCGGAAGTCCGGCGAAGCTCTTCGGGACGCTCATGCGAGCTGCTCCCGGGTCCGGGCCAGGAACCCGAGCGCGTCCACGCCCATCGCGGCCGAGTCGTCGACCGAGTCCCGGGGCCTCCCGGCGATCAGCACCCACTGCGCGCCGGCCTTGCGCAGCGCCCCGATGGCCTCGTCGGCCCAGGCGTCGTAGGCACCGTCGCTGCCGGCCAGGCAGACCACCCGCTGCCCGTCGTACGCCGCGACGAGGTCCTCGGCGGTCTCGGTCGCCCCCGCCACGTCGACCGCGATGCCGCCGGACGCGAGCAGGTTGGCGGCGAACGTCGCGCGTGCGGTGTGCGAGGCGACAGTGCCCATGGTGGCCAGGAAGACGCGGCTGGCCGGCGGGTCGTCGCGCAGAGCCTCGAACGCGGCGCCGTACCGTCGCACCTCACGCCTGGCCTGGGCGGGCGGGCGCTCCGGCAGCTGCTCCTCCAGGTTCGGGAACTCGCTGAGCCCGGTCAGCGGTCGCAAGCGGGTCGCCACCTGCTGGTCACGCTCGGCGACCGTCGATGCGATGAGCTCGTCGAGGTCCGTCCCTTCCTCGAGCCGGCCGAACAGCTCCCACGCGGCGACGGCCAGGTCGTCGGTGAGCTTCTCGACCGCGTACGCACCGCCCGCCGGGTCGGCGACCGTTGCGACGTGCGACTCCTCGATGAGGAGGTGCGAGGTGTTGCGAGCGATCCGGCGACCGAACGCGTCCGGCGCTCCGAGCGGGGTGTCGAACGGCAGCACGGTCACGGCGTCCGCGCCGCCCACCCCTGCGGCGAACCCGGCGACCGTGGTGCGCAGCATGTTCACCCAGGGGTCGTACTTGCTCATCATCGGCCCGCTGGTCACCGCGTGCTGGTGCTGCTCGCCCTCTCCGGTCCCGCTGAGCTCGAGCACCCGCCTCCAAAGCCTTCGCGCGGCCCGGAGCTTGGCGATCGTCGTGAACTGGTCGTCGGTCGCGGCGTAGCGGAACTCGACGATCTTCGCCGCCTCGTCGAGGTCGAACCCGATGTCGGTGAGGGTGCGGAGGTAGGCAGCCCCGACGGCCAACGAGTGGGCGAGCTCCTGGACGTCCGAGGCACCCCGGTCGTGGACCTCGGTCGCGTCGACGACGAACACGCGTACGCCGTGCTGCCAGGCCTGCTCGGCCAGCTCCCGGCCGGCGACGCGAGCGTCCAGCCCCAGGTTGGTGCGCGGGTCCAGCTCGCGGCCGTCGGCGTACTGCAGAAACGCGCGAGCGCCGGCCTCGGTGGTCTGCAGAACGACCGGGGCGAGGTCGAGCAGCACGCCGTCCAGCAGGGTGGTCCAGTCGACGTCCTCGGTGGCCTCGAGCCAGAGCGAGGTGACGCCGCCCTCGAGGTCCGCGAGCAGAGCCTCGTTGCCCGCCTTCTCGTCGGTCACGACGAGATGGGCGCGGACGTCCCACGCGCCGGCCCGCGTCGGCCGGCCGCTGGTGGTCAGTCCGTCGAGCAGGTCCGGCGTACCGAGCGGGCTGATGCCGATCCCGTCGAGCGTCTGCCGCGCCAGCTTCTGCCAGACCTTCGAGTCCGGGTCGTCGGCACCGAGCCGCCGGGCCTTGCGGAGCACCGCGGCCGCCGCGGCCTCCCATGCCGCCCGGTCGTGCCGGTCCTCCGGCGCGGCCAGGTCGAGGCTGCCCTGGTCCGGCTCGAGCTCCTCCGGCTCGGCCAGGCCGCCCTCGACGGTCCGCTGCTCGGTCACGCTGGCAGCGTAGGTTCGCGGCCGCCGTACTTCCACGAACTGTGAATTTGTCCATGTGCGGTCCGAGCGAACCAGGGGCTTGCCGTCGCGGCCGGAGCGCGGCAACGTGTCCCCATGGCGGACAAAGGAGCACGTGCAGCCGGCAGACAAGATCTCGAGGCCCTCAAGCCCGATGAGATACGCAACGTCGTGCTGGTGGGGCCGAGTTCCGCCGGCAAGACCACCTTGCTGGAGACCTTGCTCGTCCGCGGCGGCGCGCTGACCCGCGCGGGCACGGTCGAGGAAGGCACGACGGTCTCCGACTTCGAGTCCGGGGAGCGCAGCCACGGCCGGTCGATGGCGCTCGCGGTGGCCCCGGTCGTGCACCGCGGGGTCAAGGTGAACCTCATCGACACCCCCGGCTACGCCGACTTCGTGGGCGAGCTCCGCGCGGGGCTGCGGGCCGCCGACTGCGCCCTGTTCGTGACCGCGGCCAACGAGCCGGTGGACGCGGTCGCCGCGCTTCTGTGGCGTGAGTGCGCCGACGTCGGGATGCCGCGAGCCGTGGTGGTGACCAAGCTCGACCACGCGCGGGCCGACTACCCAGGCGCGCTGGCCGCCGCCCAGGCGTCGTTCGGGAGCACCGGTGACAAGGTGCTCCCGTTGTACGTCCCGGTGATGTCCGGCACCGAGGTGACCGGACTGGTGGGGCTGCTGGACTCCGCCGGGACCGACGAGCACGCGGAGGCACGGGACGCGCTGATCGAAGGGATCATCGAGGAGTCCGAGGACGAGGGACTGATGGACCGCTACCTCGCGGGCGAGGCGGTGACCGAGGAGGCACTGCTCGAGGACCTGCACCGCGCGATGGCACGCGGGACCTTCTTCCCCGTCGTACCCGCCTGCTCGGCCAGCGGCGTCGGCTGCGAGGAGCTGCTGGACCTGATGGTGCGCGGCTTCCCCTCACCGAGCGAGCACCCGAGCCCGGAGACGTTCACGCCGTCCGGACGCGCCGCGGAGACCGTCGACTGCGACCCGAGCGGGCCGCTGGTCGCCGAGGTGGTGAAGACGACGAGCGACCCGTACGTCGGCCGGGTGAGCCTGGTCCGGGTCTTCTCGGGCACGCTCGACCCGGACCGGCCGGTGCACGTGTCGGGCCACCTGACCTCGTTCTTCGGTGCGGAGTCCGGCCACGCCGACCACGACGACGACGAGCGCATCGGGTCGCTGTCCTACCCGTTCGGCCAGCAGCTCCAGCCCGCCAACCGGGTGGTCTGCGGTGACATCGCGACGGTCGGCAAGCTGACCCGGGCTGAGACCGGGGACACGCTGTCCTCCGTCGAGGACCCGAGGGTGCTGCGACCGTGGTCGCTGCCGACACCGCTGCTGCCGGTCGCGATCGAAGCCGCCACCAAGTCCGACGAGGACAAGCTGTCGACCGCGCTGAACCGGCTGGCCGCCGAGGACCCGTCGCTGCGGGTCGACATGGGCACCGAGCAGCTGGTGCTGTGGACGATGGGCGAGGCGCACTCGGACGCGGCGCTCGGCCGCCTCCAGGACCGGTTCGGGGTCACCGTGCGTGCGGTCGACGTGTCGGTGCCGATGCGCGAGACCGTGTCCAAGCCGGGCAAGGGGCTGGGTCGTCACGTCAAGCAGTCGGGCGGCCACGGGCAGTACGCCGTCTGCGAGATCGAGGTCGAGCCGCTGCCCAGGGGGTCGGGGTTCGAGTTCGCCGAGCGCGTGGTCGGCGGCGTCGTGCCGAGGCAGTTCATCCCCTCGGTGGAGAAGGGGGTCCGCGCCCAGATGGAGCGCGGCTGCGCCGGCCACCCCATGGTCGACATCAAGGTCACGCTGACCGGTGGCAAGGCGCACAGCGTGGACTCCTCCGACATGGCCTTCCAGAGCGCCGGCGCGCTGGCGCTGCGCGAGGCGGCAGAGTCGAACGGGGTGGTGGTCCTGGAGCCGTACGACGAGATCGAGGTGCGGGTGCCAGCCGACCTGGTCGGCACCGTGATGAGCGACCTCTCGTCGCGGCGCGGGCGAGTGCTCGGGCAGGACGCGGTCGACGGGATGGCGGTGGTCCGGGCGCACGTGCCGGCGACCGAGCTGATCCGCTACGCCATCGACCTGCGCTCGTCCACCCACGGCACCGGGACGTTCACGCGTTCGTTCGCACGCTACGAACCGGTGGTCGAAGGCGGACGGTGAACCTCGGCCGACGTCAGCCGCACCTGTCGGGGCTGCGCTCGTCGACCCGGCGGTAGATCGCCCCGCGCGGGTTCGCGTCGTCGGACGCCGTGGCCCAGCCGCGCTGGATCAGCCGCAGCCCGACGTCGACGCCGTCGCGCTCGACGTACCGCAGCAGGTGACCGTCGGAGTCCTTGTCGAGGCCGCGCCGGGTCAGCGTGACCCGCTGGCCGACCACGAGCTTGACCAAGCCGTAGCCCGCGCAGCCGTCCACGATCCCGATCAGCCGCACCTCGGCGCCGTTGGTCAGGCGGAGGGTGGTCCCGTCGACGACGGAGTCCACCTCCCAGGTCCGCTGCGCCCGGTCCTGCCCGGGCCCGGAACCCTCGCTGGCGGGCGGGCCGGGCGTGCTGGCCGGCGGTGGCGAGGCACCGGGCCCCGACTGGGCCGAGTCGTCGTCGCCCACGACCAGGACGACGGCGCTGACGATCACCAGCGCAACCACCGCGGCCCACACCCAGCCTGCGATGGACGCGGACGAGGTGGTGGACCTCGGCGCCCTCTCCGGCTTCGGGGGCCGGGACGGCTTGGGCCCCCTCACCGGCCTGCCCGGCGTGGCCACGGGCGCGTCCGAGCGCCGCTCGGTCCACTCCTCGCCGTTCCAGTAGCGCTGATGGCCCGGCGGTGCTTCGTAGTCCGGGTACCAGCCCGGAGCGACGCCCCCCGTCACCCAGCAAGGAAGACATACAGGAATTTCGCGGTCAAGTTTGGCTGATGCCCCAGGGGTATCGCCCGGCCGGAGCCAGGCGGGAAATGGCCCGTTCGGGCCGGTGTCGACTGGCCCGAACGGGCTGCCTCAACGATCTGCCCGACTCGACGCGAGCTCAGCGGACAGCAGGTCTCTTGACCGGGCTCGTCTCCCGCTTGGGTGCGACCTCGCGACCGTCGTTGTCCCGGTTGCGGATGCCGATCTTGTCGCCGAGCCAGACCAGCGGGTCGTACTTCCGGTCCACGACGCGCTCCTTCATCGGGATGATCGCGTTGTCGGTGATCTTGATGCCCTCAGGGCACACCTCGGTGCAGCACTTGGTGATGTTGCACATGCCGATGCCGGCGGCGGCCTGGGCCAGCTCGCGGCGGTCGTGGGTGTCCAGCGGGTGCATGTCGAGCTCGGCGTACCGGAGGAAGAACCGCGGGCCGGCGAAGGCGGGCTTGTTGTCCTCGTGGTCACGGATGACGTGGCAGACGTTCTGGCACAGGAAGCACTCGATGCACTTGCGGAACTCCTGGCCGCGCTCGACGTCGACCTGCGCCATCCGGCGCTTGCCGTCGGCATCGCGCGGCGGCGGGGCGAACGACGGGAGCTCGGTGGCCTTCTCGTAGTTGTAGGAGACGTCGGTGACCAGGTCGCGCACGATCGGGAAGGTGCGGACCGGGGTGACGGTGATGGTCTCTTCCGGCGCGAAGTCGGAGAGCCGGGTCATGCACAACAGCCGGGGCCGGCCGTTGATCTCGGCCGAGCAGGAGCCGCACTTGCCGGCCTTGCAGTTCCATCGGACCGCGAGGTCGCCGGCCTGGGTCGCCTGGAGACGGTGGATCGCGTCGAGGACGACCTCGCCCTCGGAGACCTCGACGGTGTAGTCCTCCAGCCCGCCGCCCGCGTCGTCGCCGCGCCAGATCCGCATCTTCAGCTCGTGCATCACTTCTCCTCGAAGAACTTCTTCAGCTCGTCCGGCATCACGGGGAGCGGTTTCTCGGCCAGGTCCACGCCGTCGCCGGCCGAGTCGAGGGTCAGCACCAGGTTCTTCGCGCCCCACTCCGGGTCGGGGCCCGGGAAGTCGTCGCGGGTGTGGCCGCCCCGCGACTCCTGGCGCGCCAGCGCCGCCTTCGCGATGCACTCCGAGACCAGCAGCATGTTGTGGATGTCGATCGCGAGGTGCCAGCCCGGGTTGTAGGCCCGGCCGCCCTCGACCTTGAGCCGCGCGGCCCGCTCCTTGAGCTGCTCGATCTCCTTGAGCGACTGCTCGAGCTCGTCGGACGTGCGGATGATGCCGACCAGGTCGTTCATCGCCTGCTGCAGGTCGGCCTGGATGGTGTAGGCGTTCTCGTCGCCCTTGGAGTCGAACGGCGCCAGCGCGGCCTGCTCGGCGGCGACGAGCTCGTCGTCGGGGACCGAGACGCGGCTGGACAGCCCTGAGGCCCGGGCCGCCGCGGCCTCGCCGGCCCGCTTGCCGAACACGATCAGGTCCGACAGCGAGTTGCCGCCCAGCCGGTTCGAGCCGTGCATGCCGCCCGAGCACTCCCCCACGGCGTACAGCCCCTCGACGCCGGACAGCTCGGTGTCGGGGTCGACCTCCACGCCGCCCATGACGTAGTGGCAGGTGGGGCCGATCTCCATCGGCTCCTTGGTGATGTCGACGTCGGCCAGCTCCTTGAACTGGTGGTACATCGAGGGCAGCCGCTTGTGGATGAACTCCGCGGAACGACGCGACGCGATGTCGAGGTAGATGCCGCCGTTCGGTGATCCCCGGCCCGCCTTGATCTCGGCGTTGATCGCGCGAGCCACCTCGTCACGCGGCAGCAGCTCCGGCGGGCGGCGGTTGTTCTTCTTGTCGTCGTACCAGCGGTCCGCCTCCTCGACGTTGTCCGCTGTCTCCGCCTTGAAGAACTCCGGGATGTAGTCGAACATGAACCGCTTGCCCTCGGAGTTCTTCAGGATGCCGCCGTCGCCGCGGACCGACTCCGTGACCAGGAGCCCCTTCACCGAGGGCGGCCAGACCATCCCCGTGGGGTGGAACTGGACGAACTCCATGTTGATCAACGACGCCCCGGCCCGCAGCGCGAGGGCGTGGCCGTCGCCGGTGTACTCCCAGGAGTTGGAGGTGACCTTGAACGACTTGCCGATGCCACCGGTCGCGAGTACGACGGACGGCGCCTCGAACACGATGAACGAGCCGGTCTCGCGCCAGTAGCCGAAGGCCCCCGCGATCGCGCCGTCCGGATCCTTGAACAGGTCGGTGACCGTGCACTCCATGAACACGTCGATGCCGAGCTCGACGGCGCGCTGCTGGAGGGTGCGGATCATCTCCAGCCCGGTGCGGTCGCCCACGTGCGCCAGCCGCGCGTAGCGGTGGCCGCCGAAGTCGCGCTGGGAGATCAGCCCGTCCTCGGTGCGGTCGAACAGCGCGCCCCAGTCCTCGAGCTCCTGGACCCGCTCCGGGGCCTCCTGGGCGTGCAGCTGGGCCATCCGCCAGTGGTTGAGCATCTTCCCGCCACGCATGGTGTCCCGGAAGTGCACCTCCCAGTTGTCCTCCGGCCAGCGGTTGCCCATCGCGGCGGCGATGCCGCCCTCGGCCATCACCGTGTGCGCCTTGCCGAGCAGGGACTTGCAGACGATCGCGGTCCTGGCGCCGGCGTCGTGGGCGGCGATGGCGGCCCGCAGCCCGGAGCCGCCTGCTCCGATGACGATGACGTCGTACTGGTGCTTCTCGACCGTGGTCTCGCTCATGTCACGACCTCCTCAGAAGAACCGCGGGTCGTCGAAGACCCCGGCCGCCAGCAGGAAGATGTAGAGGTCCACCAGGGCGACCGAGAACAGCGAGTACCAGGCGTAGTTCGCGTGCCGGGCGTTGAGCTTGGACACCAGCGACCAGAGCCGGTAGCGGACCGGGTGCTTGGAGAAGTGCCGCAGCCGGCCGCCGACGATGTGGCGGCACGAGTGGCACGAGAGCTGGTAGAGCCAGATCAGCACCACATTGACGAGCATCAGCACGGTGCCCAGGCCCATGTGGATGCCGTCCGCCTCGCCCGGGGCGGGGCCGAAGGCGAGGACCACGTCCCAGGTCAGGATCAGCGCCACCACCAGGGTCGCCCACCAGAACCAGCGGTGCACGTTCTGGAGGATCAGCGGGAACCGGGTCTCGCCGGTGTACTTCCCGTGCGGCTCGGCCACGCCACAGGCCGGCGGGGACATCCAGAACGAGCGGTAGTAGGCCTTGCGGTAGTAGTAGCAGGTCAATCGGAAGCCCAGCGGGAAGATCAGGATGATCAGGGCCGCAGAGAGCGGGAACCACCCGAACGGCTGACCGAAGTCGGACGAGCCCTCGACGCAGTCGCCCAGGCACGGCGAGTAGAACGGCGAGAGGTAGGGCTCCGCGAAGTAGTCCCTGTCCATGAAGGCGCGGATGCTGGAGTAGACGACGAAGGAGAAGAACACCACGAACGTCGCCGCCGGGTAGAGCCACCACCGGTCCTGACGGAGCGTGCGAGCCTCGATGCTGGCGCGGGTCGGACCACCCACTCCTTCGGCCATCGCTCCGCTGGACGTCGCTGTCGACTCACGCGCGTCCGTCGACGCCATGACCACCTCCGCCTGTGCTTGACTCGGTCCGTGCGCTCCGCGCGATTCCGGGCGAAGCCTGCACATTGCCACGCCAATATGGAGCGAGTTCCACCCGGGTACCCGTGAACGCGGGAAATGTCACACGCCGGTCCCCCGGTTCCCGCGCGATAACCTCCTCGCGTGGCGATCACACGTCCGAGTCCGGGCCAGACGACGGGTCTGGTCACCGGTGCCAGAGCGGGCCGGTCGACGATCGCGCTGAAGATGCTGATGGCGGTCACCGGCATCATCTTCATCCTGTTCGTGCTCGTGCACATGTACGGCAACCTCAAGGCCTTCGCGGGCCACGACGCCTTCAACGAGTACGCCGAGCACCTGCGCACGATCGGCGAGCCGATGCTGCCCCACGAAGGGCTGCTCTGGGTGCTCCGGGCCGGGCTGATCGTCTCGCTGGTGGTGCACGTGGCCTGTGCGCTCGTGCTGTGGCGGCGCAAGGAGCGGGCCCGCAGCACCAAGTACGTGATGAAGAAGAACACCTCGTCGACGTTCTCCTCGCACTGGATGCGCTGGGGCGGCGTGGCGCTGCTCCTCTTCGTCGTCTGGCACCTGCTGAACTTCACCATCGGCAAGGTCAACGTGCAGGGCGGGCCGACCGACGACCCCTACGACCTGCTGGTCGACTCCTTCGACACCTGGTGGCTGACCGCCATCTACCTGGTCGCGATGGCCGCGCTCGCCATGCACCTGCGGCACGGCGTCTGGAGCGCGGCCCAGACCCTGGGCCTGACCAACAACTCTCGGGCCCGCCGCAACGCGAACGTGCTCGGCGTGCTGGTCGCGGTGGTCATCGCCGGCGGCTTCTCGCTGGTGCCGATCTTCACGCTGGCAGGAGTGATCTCGTGACGACGCCGTCGGACCAGAACAAGCCGGACATGCCGGACACCACCCTGGCCTTCGACTCCTCGCACACCCGCGAGCCCGGTGACGAGGTCTACGACGACGCCGCCGGCTACTACGTCGACGGCGCCGCGATCATGGACACCAAGGCGCCGGGCGGCCCGCTGGAGGAGCGTTGGGGCACCCGCAAGTTCGAGGCCCGGATCGCCAACCCGGCCAACCGCCGCCGGCTCTCGATCATCGTCGTCGGCACCGGGCTGGCCGGAGCCTCGGCGGCGGCCACGCTCGGCGAGGCCGGCTACATCGTGAAGTCGTTCTGCTACCAGGACAGCCCGCGCCGGGCGCACTCGATCGCCGCCCAGGGCGGCATCAACGCGGCCAAGAACTACAAGGGCGACGGCGACTCGGTCTACCGGCTCTTCTACGACACCATCAAGGGCGGCGACTACCGCTCGCGGGAGTCCAACGTCTACCGGCTGGCCGAGGTCAGCGTGAACATCATCGACCAGTGCGTGGCGCAGGGCGTCCCGTTCGCCCGGGAGTACGGCGGTCTGCTCGACAACCGGTCGTTCGGCGGCGTCCAGGTGTCCCGCACGTTCTACGCGCGGGGCCAGACCGGCCAGCAGCTGCTGATCGGTGCCTACCAGGCTCTGGAGCGGCAGGTCGCGGCCGGCACGGTCCGCTGCTACGCCCGGCACGAGATGCTCGAGCTGATCGTGGTCGAGGGCCGGGCCCGGGGGATCATCGTCCGCGACCTGGTGACCGGGGAGATCGAGACCTACTTCGCCGACGTGGTGGTGCTGGCCAGCGGCGGCTACGGCAACGTCTTCTTCCTGTCCACCAACGCCATGGGCAGCAACGTCACCGCGACCTGGCGCGCGCACCGCAAGGGCGCCCTGATGGCCAACCCGTGCTTCACCCAGATCCACCCGACCTGCATCCCGGTCACCGGCGCCCACCAGTCGAAGCTGACGCTGATGTCGGAGTCGCTGCGCAACGACGGCCGGATCTGGGTGCCGAAGAGCAACTCCGACGGCGACAAGGACCCCCGGGAGATCGCCGAGGAGGACCGCGACTACTACCTCGAGCGGATCTACCCGGCCTTCGGCAACCTGGTCCCCCGCGACATCGCGTCGCGCGCGGCCAAGAGCGTCTGCGACGAGGGCCGCGGCGTGGGGCCCGAGGTGGACGGCGTACGCCGCGGGGTCTACCTCGACTTCGCCGACGCGATGGAGCGGCTCGGGCGCGATGCGATCGAGTCGAAGTACGGCAACCTCTTCGACATGTACGCCCGGATCACGGGCGAGGACCCCTACGAGGTCCCGATGCGGATCTACCCGGCGGTCCACTACGTCATGGGTGGACTCTGGGTCGACTACGACCTGCAGGCCACGATCCCCGGCCTGTTCGTGACCGGCGAGGCCAACTTCTCCGACCACGGCGCGAACCGGCTCGGCGCGTCGGCGCTGATGCAGGGACTGGCCGACGGCTACTTCGTGCTGCCGAACACGATCCGCGACTACCTCGCCGACGGACCGTTCGACCGGGTGCCCGAGGACCACCCCGCGGTCATCGAGGCGCAGGAGTCGGTGAAGTCGCGGGTGGACGCGTTCCTGACCACGAACGGCACCCGCAGCGTCGACTCCTACCACCGCGAGCTCGGCAACATCATGTGGGAGTACTGCGGCATGGAACGGGCCGAGGACGGCCTGCGCAAGGCGATCGACCTGATCCGCGGGCTGCGTGAGGACTTCCACCGCAACGTGAAGGTGCTCGGCTCGGCCGAGAGCCTCAACCAGTCGCTGGAGAAGGCGGGGCGGCTCGCCGACTTCCTGGAGCTCGGCGAGCTGATGTGCATCGATGCACTCAACCGGCGCGAGTCGTGCGGTGGGCACTTCCGGGGCGAGTCGCAGACCGAGGACGGCGAGGCGCTGCGCCACGACGACCAGTACGCCTACGTGGCCGCCTGGTCGTGGGCCGGCGAGGGCGAGACACCGATCCTGCACAAGGAGCACCTCACCTACGACTTCGTCGAGATGAAGCAGCGGAGCTACAAGTAATGTCACCCCACGACGTTCTTCTCCTCCGCTTCGCTCCCCCGAACAACGCCGCGGGGACCCCAACCTCGCTGGCTGGTGTACCAACGTGAAGCTAACCCTCAAGATCTGGCGCCAGCCCGACGCCACGTCGGACGGCGGCATGGTCACCTACCAGCTCGACCAGGTCTCCGAGGACATGTCGTTCCTGGAGATGCTCGACGTCCTCAACGAGGAGCTGATCGGCAAGGACGAGGAGCCGGTGGCCTTCGACTCCGACTGCCGCGAGGGGATCTGCGGCGCGTGCGGGCTGATGATCAACGGCCGGGCGCACGGCCCCGAGGTGACCACGACCTGCCAGCTGCACATGCGGTCGTTCCAGGACGGCGACGAGATCGTCATCGAGCCTTGGCGCGCCGATCCGTTCCCGGTGATCAAGGACCTCGTCGTCGACCGGCGGGCCTTCGACCGGATCATCGCCTCGGGCGGCTACATCTCGGTCAACACCGGCGCCGCCCCGGACGCGCACGCCGTACCCGTGCCGAAGGACAAGGCCGACCGGGCCTTCGACGCGGCCACCTGCATCAGCTGCGGCGCATGTGTGGCCGCGTGCCCGAACGGCTCCGCCTCCCTGTTCCTCGGCGCCAAGATCACCCACCTCGGCGAGCTGCCACAGGGCCAGGCCGAGCGCGACCGGCGCGTCGTGCACATGCTCGGCCAGCACGACGCCGAGGGGTTCGGCGGCTGCACCAACATCGGCGAGTGCACCGCGGCCTGCCCCAAGGAGATCCCGCTGGACGTGATCTCCCGGCTCAACTGGGACCTGCACGCCGCGCTCCGCCACGGGCACTAGCAGCCGTTCCCCTTGATCCGCTCGGCCACGCAGACATCGTGGCCGCCGCCGCCATCGGCGACGTCGCGGCCGGGACCACCGATCAGCACGTCGTCGAAGCGCCGGCCCTCGAGCCGGTCGGGGCCGGGACCGCCGAAGAACCGCGCCTTGCTCGACCTGCAGCGCAGGAAGTCCTCGCTGTCCGCAGACAGCACGAGCCGGTCGTGCCCGTCGCCGCCGCGCAGGGTGACCCGGCAGCCGTAGACGTAGAGCTGGTTGGGCCCGTCGTCGCCGACGACCTTGGCTTTGGACGTCACGCCGCCGAAGTTCTCGACACTCTCGATGCTGAACGCGGCGGCCCCCTTCTTGGAGCGCAGGGAGAGCGAGCCCTTCGCGAGGTCGGCCGTCAGCTTCTTGTCCGCCAGCGCCCGGAGGGTGTCCTGACCGGGACCCAGGGTGATGTGGCCACCGCCGTCCCGGGCCTGCGAGACGTAGGCAAGCTCGAGGAAGTCGCTGCCGGCACCGAGGTCGACCTGGAGGTGCACCGCCACGGGCCAGACGCTGTCGTTGCCGGGGGTGCCGAGGATGCTCAGGTGGGTCGCGTCCCCGGCATGGGGGTAGGTGGTGTCGAAGTCGCCGATCGTCGCAATCGTCACCCCACCGGCGCTGACCGTCGCGGCCCCCAGGTCCTGCACGTAGTCACCGTCGCCGTAGGCCACCACGAGAGCGTCGTACTGACCTCCGCCGGAGACGAAATGGGCCGCGGACCCGGCGACGATATTGGCGCCGAGGAAGTCGCTGCCCGCGCCGAGGTCGATGGTGTCGTTGTTGATCTCCCCGGGCGCACCGCTGCCGACCTGGTCGGCTCCGCCGCCGGTGGCGATGACGTCCGTCCCGGCCGACTCCCCGGCGAACATGTCGACCTGGTCCCCGGAGGGGCCGCCGAAGTAGTGGTCGTCGCCCGGTCCGAGGTCGGCCGTCGTGGCGAACTCGGGGCTGGTCGACTGCACGGAGTCGTTGCCGGCGCCGGCCTCGACGGTGCCGGCCACGACGCAGATGGTGTCGTCACCCCCGAGTGCGTCCACCCGGCCGCCGCCGGAGACGTTGCCGATGATCACGTCCGGGCCCTCGGTGCCGACCACGCTCTGGCCGGGAGCGGCCTCAATGGTTGCGACCTGGCCCTGGCAGCTGCCGGCCGCCGCCTGGGACGGCGTGGGCGCGGCCAGCGCGACGACCACGATCGCGGCGGGTACGGCGACGGCGAGGGTCCTGCGTGTGGTCATGGCTGCTCCTGTCCGAGAGGCTCACCGGCATCCTGCCGCGAACCGGCACGTCTGAGGAGGGCCTCGAGCCCCGCTCAGATACGCCTGTTCTGATGCTCGTCCGAGCGGTCTGGTTCGCTACCCGTCCTCGGAGCGCCCCTTGGTCACCGCCGCGGCCGCGGCGGCGCCGATCGCGGCGCCCGCGACGAAGGCGCCCTTGCGGGACTTCTGGTCGTCGTCCTTGAGCTCGTCCACGGAGGGCAGCGGCGGCCCCTGGACCGGCTCGGCGGGCTCGACCACCCGCTGCTCGACCGCCAGAGGATGCGTCCAGGCCCACGCCGCGGCGTACAGGACGACGCGCGAGAAGTAGTTGATCCAGACCAGGAGGATCAGCGCGAGGCCGAAGACCTGGAACGCCGGCTGGCCCTGGGTCGCCCGGAGCAGCAGGCCGGAGACCTGCTTGAGGATCTCGAAGCCGACCGCACCGAGCAGCGCCCCTGACCACATCGCGCGCTTGGGGATGTCCGGGGCCGCGAGCAACCGGAACATCGCGAAGAAGAGGACGGCGTTGGCCAGCAGGCCGAGGGCGATGCTCAGCAGCGTCACGAGCCAGCCGAGCTCGCTGCTCAGGCCGACCCAGCCCAGCAGGTCCTCGGAGAAACCGGACACGATGCCGGTGAAGGCCACCGCGAACAGCAGGACGGCGCCGATGAGTGACAGGGTGATGAGGTCGCGGACCTTGCCCATCACGAAGTTCGGCTGCTCGCGCTTCGGCAGCGCGAAGACCGTGATCAGCGCGTCTCGCAGCGCGGACAGCCAGCCGAGCCCGGAGTAGAGCACGCCGACCAGGCCGATGACTCCCGCGGTGGCCGCCGAGTCCTGGATGTCCTCGATGTTCAGCTTGTTCGCGCCGGAGCCGATCAGCCCGGGGAACATCGACTTGATCGACGTGATCAGGGTGTCCTGCGCGTCGGGGTAGACCTTGGACATCCAGCCGACGACGAAGAAGGCGAGCGCGAGGACCGGGAACACCGACAGGAAGCCGAAGTAGGTCACCGCTCCGGCCTGCTGGCCGGCCTTGGTCGCGCCGTAGTGCTCCTGCGTCCGCAGGGAGTGGTCGAGGGCGGGGTGCTCCTGCCGCAGCTCGGCGATGCGCTCCTTCACGCGATCGACGATGGCCGGCATGGTGTCTAGGTACCCGGGGTGAGCGCGTAGAAGCGGGTGGGCGTCCAGCCCTGGGCCCGGTCGTGCACGTAGAGCCGGAAGTCCGCGACTCCGAACTCGCACTCGAAGTCGGCGAGCTCGTCGAAGGCCCGGTCCAGCTGCTCCTCGGTCACGTCGTGGGCGATGGTGACGTGGGGGTGGTACGGGAACGCCAGGTCCACGGCGAGCGGGCCGCGGCGTACGGCGTCAGCCAGCTGCTCGCACTGCGAGATGCCCTCGACCAGGCTGACGAAGACGACCGGGCTCAGCGGGCGGAACGTGCCGGTGCCGCGCAGGTGCACCGCGAACGCCGGGACGTCGGCCGCCGCGGTGGCGAGGTGCGCCTCGATCTTCTCGAGCTCGTCGTCGGTGACCTCGGTCGGCGGGACGAGGGTGATGTGCGTGGGGATGGTCGCCGCCATCGTGTCCCCGACGCCCGTGCGGTAGTCCTGGAGCTCGGTCGCCCACGGCTCCGGGATCGCCACCGCCACTCCGATCGTCGGCACCGGCCGAGCCTACTCAGACGTCACTTGGGGGTCGCGACGAACCCCACGCGTCGGTAGACGTCGTCGAGGGTGGCCTGTGCCACCTCCTGCGCCTGTTGGCGGCCCTGCTCGAGGACCTGGGTGAGGTGGGCCTGGTCGTCGAGCAGCTCGAGGGTGCGGTCGCGGAACGGCGTCACGAAGTCGACGACGACGTCGGCGAGGTCCTTCTTGAGGTCGCCGTACCCCTTGCCGGTGTACTGCTCCTCGAGCTCCGGGATGCTGGCCGCGGTCAGCGAGCTGTAGATGGTGAGCAGGTTGCTGATGCCGGGCTTGGCCTCCGGGTCGAAGCGGACCTCGCTGCCGGAGTCGGTGACCGCGCTGCGGATCTTCTTCGCGCTGGCCTTGGGGTCGTCGAGCATCTCGACGATCCCACTGGGGCTCGAGGCCGACTTCGACATCTTGGCGGTGGGGTTCTGGAGGTCGCCGATCTTGGCCGTGGCCTTGAGGATGTAGGGCTCTGGGAGCCGGAAGGTCTTCTTGTAGCGGCTGTTGAACCGCTGGGCGAGGTCACGGGTCAGCTCGAGGTGCTGACGCTGGTCCTCGCCCACCGGGACGTAGTGGGGCCGGTAGAGCAGGATGTCGGCCGCCTGGAGGATCGGGTAGGTGAACAGCCCGACGCTGGCCGCCCCCTCTCCGCCCTTGGCGGACTTGTCCTTGAACTGGGTCATCCGCCGCGCCTCGCCGACGCCGGTCAGGCACTGGAGCACCCACGCGCACTGCGCATGTGCGGGCACCTGGCTCTGGATGAAGATCGCCGACCGTTGCGGGTCGATGCCCATCGCCAGCAGCTGGGCCGCGGCCCGGAGGGTTCGCTCGCGGAGTGCCTTCGGATCCTGCTCGAGGGTGATCGCGTGCAGGTCGGCGATGAAGAAGAACGGCGCGTGGTCGCGCTGGAGGTCGACCCACTGCCGGAGCGCGCCGAGGTAGTTGCCGAAGTGGAAGGAGTCGGCGGTCGGCTGGATCCCGGAGAGCACCCGCGGTCGGGCTCCACCGGAGACGACGTCGGGCATGCTCACCTCGGGCTCGGTGGTGGGCGCGGCCATGGGCGGCATTCTTGCCGATGCTCAGCGGGCGCGGACGACGACCTCCACAGCCCTGGCGTGCCGGCTCTGCGCGATGACCAGCTGTCGCACGCCCGGCCGGCTGACCACCTTCCCGCCGGTGACCGTGACGACGTACCCGTGCGGGAAGACGAGCCTCGGCACGGCCAGCGTCGTACGGCTGCCCCGCTTGAACCGGCCCTGGCCGGACGCCTTCGCCGTCGACCACGTCGCCTGGAAGGTCCGGGCATACGGGTCGTAGCGGTAGCCGGTCGGGGTGCCGGCCACGGTCAGTGGGTGGGGGACGGCGAGGGCGCGGAGCTTGGCCCGGTCGACGTTGTCCTTGCGGGGCTTCCGCGACGGGTCGAGGACCAGGGCCTGCTCGTTGCCCGGACCGGTGGTGGTCGGGTCGTCGCAGCCGCAGTAGGCCCAGAACTGCCAGCCGGTCATCGCCTGCTCCGCCCGGTCGACCATCGCCGTGATCGTCGCGACGTCGGTGGTGGCGCCGAACTCGGTGAGCAGCGGCGGGTGCCCGGTCTCCTCGACGTGGGTCCGCGTGTTGCTCCAGACCAGGTCGTCGAAGCTGTCGCAGGCCTGGCCGCCGGCGCCCTCGGTGCCTGCCTCCGCGGTCAGGCAGTAGTCGTGGAACGAGAAGCCGAGTCTCTGCCCGGTGGGCCGAACGCTCGTCTGGGCGCCGTTGTTGAACAGGACGTTGGGCTCGTAGAACACCGCCGTCCGCGGGTCGACGCTCCTCACTGCGTCGATCACCTTCTGCTGGAACGCCTGCAGCTTGGCGTCGAAGGCCGGGCAGCCCGCAGGGTTGGCGCACAGCTGCCAGCCGGTGCCCGGCCACGGCTCGTTGAACAGGTCGAGGCCGAGGATCTTCTTGCTGTTCTTGAAGTACGACGCCACGTGCGCCCACGCCGCGGCATACCGGTCCTGGAGGCCGACGCCTCCCGGTCCGGGGTCGTTGGCCCAGAAGTGGTCGAAGGCGCGGTTCAGGGCGAGGTTGGCGAAGTAGTTGTAGGGGAAACCGAGCTGCGGGAAGGACGGCAGGCCGTCGTCCTGGACCGCCCAGTCCGGGGCGCCCTCGCCCTGGAACCGCTCGTTGTAGAGGTCCTGGTGGAAGTCCAGCAGCACCCAGATGCCCTGCTTGGCCAGCTGCTTCGCGGTCCTCTTGATCCGCTTCAGGTACGCGTCGTCGTACGCCCCCGGCTGCGGCTCCACCGCCTTCCAGATCAGACCGAGCCGCACGGTCGTGAACCCGTTCTTCGCCAGGAACCGCGCGTCGTCCTTCCCGAAGCCGACCGCGTCAGGAGCGTACGGCGCCCGTTTGTAGACCATGTTCAGGCCGTGCAGCACCAGCACCCGGCCGCGACCGTCGACGATCCACTGTCCGCTCGGGACGGCCCGCGAGCCGAGCTTCGCCTGCCGCTCGGGCTCGTTCGCCTCGGCCGGCGCTGTGGTCAGGAGTCCCGCGAGCACGGCCAGGACGGCGGCTAGGGAGCGCATGTTCCGCCCAACGAGACTCCCTCCGGGCCGTTACCCTCCGGCCGTGTCCACCGAGACGCTCGTCCGCTCCTTCTACGACGACCTGTGGAACCGCTGGGACGACGGGCTGGTCCCCGCCGTCCTGTCCCCCATGTTCGCCTTCCGTGGCTCGCTCGGCACCTCGACACGCGGGCTCGCCGAGTGGCGCGGATACCGCGACACCATCCGCGCGGGCTCCTCCGACTTCCACAACTCGGTCGTGACACTGGTCGTCGACGGCCCGACCGCGGCCGCCCGGCTGCTCTACTCCGGCACCCACACCGGCCCGCTCCTGGGCATCCCCGCCACCGGCCGCCCCTTCGAGTACGCCGGTGCTGGGTTCTTCACGGCAGCTGACGGCTTGCTGACCTCCGCTTGGGTGCTGGGTGACCTCGACGGGCTGCGTCGGCAGCTCACTGTCTGAGCGGGCCTCGTTGGGCGTGGGTGCGTCCGGCTCCGCCTGAGGGATGGAGAAATGGCTCAAGTAGGGGGCAGTCGACGTACGTGCACTTCCCTAGCGTCAGACAATGAACTTCCTCAACGCCCTTCGGCGCGGTCCTGCACTGCCCACCACCGTTGCGCTGCTCGCGCTGGCCATCGCTGTCACCGGGCCTGCCGTCGCCGCCACCGGTCAGCTCGTCAACCTCGTCGACCCCAACAACAGTGCGCTCGTCGCGCGGGTCGACTCGGGCGGCAACCTCAAGGTGGCCGCTACCTCGGTGCTGCCCACCAAGACGTTCAGTCGAGACATGTATGCCTACGAGGGCATTGAGCTGCTCATCCCTGCCACGTCGAGCGTGGTGGCTCTCACCCGCATCAATGTGTCGAACAGCTACAACAACGTCGCCAACGGGATCTACGTCAGCGTCATCGTGTGGCAGCGGGCGGCGACAGCGGACGGCATCTGCACGGGCCCAGCACAGAACGTCGGGGTCTACGCCGTCCCCCCTGGTGAGACGGTGCTCGATCCGCTGCCGACGCCATTCCAGCTCAAGCCGTTTCCGGGGTACCCGAAGTGGTGCCTGCACGCGAGCTCGTCAGTCATGGGCTCAGGCAGCCACACCCCGCCTCGCGTCGACCTGCATGGGTACATCGTCAGCGGCAACATCAGCCCGACTGGTGCGACCGCCATGCTGGACGATGCCACCCCGTCGCCCGAAGGCGTCGAAGCGGCGGGCCCGTGAGCAGGTCCGGCCGTACTGGGACCGGTGAAGCTGCGGCAACCCGATAGCGGAGTGTCTGACCCTCACCGGGGCTGTCAATCCTGGGTGCCTTCGCTGCGGTTCCCGGGGCGGGTTGACAGCCCCGGCGAGCGTCAAAGGCGGGCTGGCTATCGGGTTGCCGCCGTTGTCTGGCTGCGGTGCCAGCGTGGTTGGGTTCGGGACGTCATACGCATCGTGGAGACGGGTGCTCCGTCCGTACGACGTCGCCACGCAACCACCGCTCATCGAGCTTGTCGAGATGCTCCGGCGGCCAAGGTCACGGTTGGGTCACAGTCCCGGAATCCCTTGTGGAGTAAAGGTTTCCGGGCCCTCGACTGTCGGTGGCCGGTGCTGGAATGGACCCATGACCGCGATCGCCCACCACCCGCACCGGGTGACCCGTGCGATCGCTGGTGTGCGCACCGACCTGGTCTCCGTCGTGGACGTCCCGCTGTGGTCGATGGACGCCGGCGAGACCACCTCCACCCTGAGCGAGATCCAGTCCGCGAAAGCCCAGCTGGCCGAGCTCGAGGCCCGCCTGCTCTGCCACGCCAAGACCGTCGACGTGGCCGGCCAGACCGGTGCGACCTCGACCGCGAACTGGCTGGCCCACCACTCGACCATGACCCGCCCCGCTGCCCACCGAGTGATGCTGCTGGCCGCGGCACTTGAGTCCCACGAGCCGACCCGCACCGCGCTCGCCGCTGGCACCGTGCACGTCGAGCAGGCCGAGGTCATCACCCGGGCGGTCGACGAGCTCCCCGACGGGCTCGACCCCGACCTGATCGACCGGGCCGAGCGGCACCTGCTCG
This sequence comes from uncultured Actinomycetota bacterium, assembly GCA_963749865.1. Lineage (GTDB taxonomy): Bacteria > Actinomycetota > Actinomycetes > Propionibacteriales > Nocardioidaceae > Nocardioides. The sequence goes on along the minus strand of CAVVOE010000012.1, from coordinate 355,369 downwards.
CCGAAGCCCAGCACCACGACGCCAAGACCCTGAAGATCCTCGGCCGCCGGCTACTCGAGGTCATCGACCCCGACGCCGCCGACGCCCACGAAGCCAAACTCCTCGAGAAGGAGGAGCGTGACGCCCAGGCCGCGACCCGGCTGACCATGTGGGACGACGGCCACGGCAAGCTGCACGGCCGGTTCACCCTCGACGCGCTCACGGGGGCGATGCTCAAGAAGGCACTCCACGCGATCGCCGCCCCCAAGCACCAAGCGAGCAAAGGCCCGCTCGGCGAACGCAAGCCGACCCCGGAGCGGCTCGGGCGCGCGTTCGCCGAGATGATCCAGCGCTACCCCGTCAAGAGGCTGCCCAAGGCCGGCGGGCTGGCCGCCACCGTCGTGATCCTGATGCCCCTGGAGACCCTGATGGGCGGGCTCAAGGCCGCCCGCCTCGACACCGGCGAGACCATCTCACCCGGACTCGCCCGCCGGCTGGCCTGCGAGGCCGCGATCATCCCCGCCGTCCTCGGCGGCCACTCCCAGGTCCTCGACCTCGGCCGCAGCAAGCGGCTCCACAACGACGCCCAACGCCTCGTCAAGACCATCGAGGTCGGCGGCTGCGAGATCGAGGGCTGCGAATGGCCCCCAGGCATGTGCCACATGCACCACCCCACCCCCTGGAGCCAGGGCGGCAAGACCAACCGCGACGGCATCATGATCTGCCCCAAACACCACGCCCGAGCCCACGATCCCCGCTACACCATGGCCAAGCTCCCCACCGGCAAGTACACCTTCCACCGACGCACGTGAGTTGATCGCACGCAACGGGCAGCCATGACTCAGCGACCGCGGCGGTCCACACGCTTCCAGGGCCAGTCGGTGGCGAGCCAGCGTGCGACGGCATCGCTCGGGTCGAGGACGGTGAAGGTGAAACCGGCGCGCCGGGTGAAATCGTCGGCGTGCCGACGAAGGTCGGAGAGGTTCTCCTCGAGCGTCATCCCGCCGGGTGGTGGCCACTTGCCTTCTGAACAGCCGGGGGTTGAGCGGATGTGCTCGATGCTCGACGTCCAGGCTGCGTGATCGGCCCGGTTGTGCTGCTGCCCCAGCGGTTCGAGGCGGAACTGGTCGGTGGCCAGTGACGTCGGCGGATCGAAGTCGACCGGCACGAACTCATGCGAGGTCATGCCGCTCAGGTCGGACAACCGATCTCAAAGCTGGATCCCTCGGGTCAGGGCTCCGTCGACCACCAGGTTGGTGCCGCTGACCCGCCGGGCCCTGGGACTGGCCAGGAAGACCACCGGTGCGGCGATCTCCTCCGGCGTGCCCATGTGCCCGGTGGGGTTCAGTCCGACCGCGGTCGCGAACAGCTCCGGGTTGCCGCTTTCGATGCTGGCCCAGACCCCTCCCTCGAAGTAGGTGTTGCCCGGGGAGACGGTGTTGGCGCGGATCTCCTTCTCTGCCAGCTGGAGAGCGAGCCCGTTGATGTAGCCGACGATCGCGGTCTTGGCCGTGCCGTACGGCCCGGAGGCGAAGTCCGACTCGCGTCCAGAGACGCTGGAGATGGCGATGATCGAGGCAGCGTCGCTGCGCTCGAGGTGTGGCATGGCTGCGCGCACGAGGCGGACCGTGTGCATGAGGTCGACGTTGAGGCTGGCCTGCCAGTTCTCCTCGTCGTCAGGGATGGCGAGGGCGCTGACGTTGGCCACCACCACGTCGAGTCCGCCGAACGCGCTGGCAGACTCCTCGACCCAGGCGGCGAGGGCGGCGGCGTCGCCCACGTCGACCACGCTGCCGGTGACGCTGCCGCGGTCCTGCAGGGCGTGCTGGGTTGCGGCGACCTCTTCGGCGTCACGTGCGCAGAAGCCGACGGAGGCGCCCTCGTCGAGGAATGCCTCGACAATGGCCCGGCCGATGCCACGGGTGCCGCCGGTGACGAGCACGCGACTGCCGTTGAGCTGCAGATCCATCAGGCTGACCTTTCGGTGTCGGGGCGGAGAAGTGGTTCAGGTGCTGCCGAGCGACCGGGCGCGGCCGACGAGGTCGGCGTGGATGCCGTCGTACGCGTCGACCTGAGGGAGCAGGGCCTTGGGCGCCTTGACGACGACGCTGTAGTTGGCGTCGACGACGTTCGCAACGGGAACCCGCGCGATCTGGGAGCAGAGCTGGTAGGCGTCCATCACGTCCAGGCCATAGAGGTCGGCAACCCAGTGGACGAGCTCGGCGTTCGCGATCCGCCAGGAGTCCTCCATCGGCCGGCTCGACCCCACGGTCATCCAGTGGGTCTCGTCCTCGATCCGGGGCCACCCGGGAGCGCCGCCCTTGATCAGCTCCACGATGAGGGTGGTGGTCATCGCGCCCTCGACCGCCGTTCCGCAGGCTTCGCCCTCGCCTTGCCGGTAGTGACCGTCCCCGACGGAGAACATCGCGCCCTCGACGTTGACGCCCAGGAAGACCGTCGAGCCGGCGCGCATCTGGGGTGTGTCCATGTTGCCCCCGAAGCGGTCGGGCACCAAGGACGAGCGCACCTCACCTCCGGCCGGAGCGACGCCGACGGTGCCGAGCATGGGCTCGACCGGCAGCTCGATGCGGTGGTCGCTGTGCCGTGCTGCGAACGACACAGTGTTGCGGTCGCGGTCGAGCTCGTAGATCCACGTGGTGTCGGGAAGCGGGTCCTGGAGCGTGACGACGCGATCGGTGCTGGTCATGCCGCCGAAGAACGGGATGGCGGCGGAGGCTCCCCAGTCGCGGGCCGGCTCGAGCGACACGAGGTGCAGCACCAAGGTGTCCCCGGGCTCGGCACCCTCGACGTAGAACGGGCCGGTCTGCGGGTTGACGGCGCTCAGATCCACCTTCTCGCTGGACAGGTCGTCGACGCTGCGCAGTACGCCGTTGAAGGCGTCCTCGGACCAGAGCCGCAGCGCCGTGCCCGGCTTGATCCGCATGGCGGGGGCAGCGCCTCCGAACGTGTACACGAGCTGCTCGCGAGTCGGCGTGTACTCGATGACGTCCATCCGACGGAAGTTACCTCAGGCCTCACGCAGGCGTACATGGTCGCGGCAGAGGTCCCGAAACGGTTTGCGTGGACGCCCGGCCTCGGCCATCGTGCGCGCATGCCCGCGCCGAGGTCCGCCCCCACGATCACCGACGGCGTGGTGACGCTGCGGGCACATCGTGCCGACGACATCGAGCGGATCGTCGAGCAGGCCCGCGACCCCGAGATGCAGGCGTGGACGCAGGTGCCGGTGCCGTACGGCGAGCAGGACGCGGTCGAGTTCGCGACGAAGCTGGTCCCGGGGTGGTGGGTCGAGGGGTCCGAGTGGGCGTTCGCGGTCGAGCACCAAGGGCGGTTCGGCGGGACCGTGTCGCTGCGCGACGAGGGCACTGGGCGGTTCGAGGTGGCGTTCGGGGCGCACCCGGACGTGCGCGGCACGGGTGCGATGGAGCGAGCGCTGCGGCTGCTGCTCGAATGGGGCTTCGCAGAGCAGGGCGCGGAGACCGTGGTGTGGCGGGCGCTCGTGGGGAACTGGGCCAGCCGACGACTGGCGTGGCGGGTCGGGTTCCGGTTCGAGGGCACCCTGCACGGCTACCTCGCGCACCGCGGCGAGCTCCAGGACTGCTGGGCGGCGACGCTGCTGAAGGACCAGCCTCGCGAGCCGAAGAGCACCTGGCTCGAGGTGCCGGTCCTCGAGGGCGACGGGTTCCGGCTGCGCCCGGTCCGGAAGGACGACGCAGCCCGCATCCAGGAGGGCAGCGCCGACCCGGTCAGCCAGCAGTGGCTGGGCCAGCTGCCGTCGCCGTACACGCTGCAGGACGCGGAGGAGTACGTCGAGCGGCGGCGCGAGCTCGAGGCGCAGGGCAAGGGGGTGACGTGGGCCATCGCCGACCCCGACGACGACCGGCTGCTGGGGACCGCGCTGTGGTTCGACCACACGGCCGGGGTGCAGGTCGAGATCGGCTACTGGACCCACCCGGAGGCCCGGGGCCGCGGGCTGACCACCAAGGCGATGCGGCTGGTGACCGACCACGTGTTCGCGACGCTCGGTGTCCAGCGAGTCTTCGGTCTGGCGGCCGCCGACAACCTCGCCTCCCGAGGAGTGCTGGAGGGGCTGGGGTTCCGGCACTTCGGCACCGGGCGGTACGCCGCGTGGGTCCGCGACCGGTGGGTCGATGCGGCGTACTACGACGTGACGGCGTCCGAGTGGGCGGCCGGCGCCGGAGAGCGGTCGAGCCGGAACGCGACGGCCAGCACCGCGAACCCGGCCAGCGACAGCAGCGCACCGACCAGCAGCGGCGAGCGGTAGCCGTACCCTGCGGCGATCGTCAGGCCGCCCAGCCATGCGCCCAGCGCGTTGCCGATGTTCAGCGACCCGTGGCTGAGCGCGGCACCGAGCGTCTCGGCGTGCTCGGCCGCGTCGATCAGCCGGATCATCAGGCCCAACGCCAGCACCGAGCCCATCGTCGTGACCAGGAAGAGGGCGGGCAGGACGGCGTAGCCGTACGGCATCAGCACCCAGCACAGCACCAGTGCGATCGCGAGGGCGAACGGCCCTCCGATCAGGGACTTCTTCAGCGACCAGTCCATGAGCACCCCGGCCAGCCAGTTGCCGAAGACCATCCCGACACCGAGGGTCAGGAGGAAGACGGGGACGGCGCCGTCGCCGAGTCCGCCGACGCGGGTGGCCATCGGGGCGACGTACGAGAACAGCGCGAACATGCCACCGAAGCCCACCGCCCCGGCCACGATCGCGAACCAGACCTGCGGCTTGCGCAGCCCGAGCAGCTCTCGACGGCCGGTGGCCTCAGGGTTGCCCTCGCACGCCGGCACGAAGGCCAGCACCATCGCTATCGTCAGGGCGGCGAGGCCGGCGACGACCCAGAAGGACGCGCGCCAGCCGAGATGCTGGCCGAGCCAGGTCGCTGCCGGCACGCCCACGACGTTGGCGACCGGCAGCCCCATCAGGACCAGTGCCATCGCGCGGCCGCGCCGCTCGGGCGCGACCATGCTGGCGGCCACCAGCGACGCGACGCCGAAGTAGCCGCCGTGCGGCAGCCCGTCGAGGAACCGGGCGACCATCAGCGTCTCGTAGCTGGGGGCCAGCGCGCTCAGCGCGTTGAACAGTGCGTACGCCGCCATCAGGCCCAGCAGCAGCCCGCGGCGCGGCAGCTTGGCGCCGAAGTAGGCCAGCACCGGCGCGCCGATCACCACCCCGAGTGCGTACGCCGAGATGAAGTGGCCGGCCACCGGGATGGAGACGCCGATGCCGTCGGCGACCTGCGGCAGCAGCCCCATGGTCACGAACTCCGTGGTGCCGATCGCGAACCCACCGATCGCCAGCGCGAGGATGGCCGGCCAGAAGTGGGCGGCGCGTGTGGAGCGCTCCGCGGCCTGGGTGGTGCTGGTCATCGTCACCATCGTCCTAGCCGACCGGGGCTGCCACCTATTCCTCGACGACCTCCACCGACAGCGGCGTGCCGGCCACCTCGACGTGGACGCGGCCGTCGTGGTCCACGGCCACGTCCATGCGGCCGCCGGCCACGCTCAGGCCGCGCAACGCGAAAGCGCTCAGCTCGGCACTGGTGCGGGCCGGGTGCCGGATCACGCCGGCGGCCGCATCGACGCCGACCCCGCTCACCGCCACCAGTGCGGCCAGGGGGGCGGCCGCGGACCACGCCTGCGGACGACACGCGGCCGGGTAGGCCGAGGGCCGGCTCACCTCCCCCGCCGCGTCCCCGCCGTACAGCTCCGGGAGCCGGTGGCCGAAGCCCTCGGCCGCCGTGAACAGGCCGTGGGCCAAGCGGGCGGCCTGGTGGAACCGACCCTCGGCGGCCAGGCCGCGCACGGCGATGGCGGTGTCGTGCGGCCAGACCGTCCCGCCGTGGTACGAGAGCCGCGAGAAGCGCGGGGAGTCCGTGGCGAGCGTGCGCAGGCCGAACCCCGAGTCCATCCGGGAGTCCGCCAGGAGGTCGGCGACCCGGTCCGCATGCGGCCGGCCCAGCAGTCCGGTGCCGAGCAGGTGACCCATGTTGGACGTGACCGAGTCGACCGGGCGGCCGTCGGCGTCCAGCGCGATGGCCACGTGCCCGGTGCCGGGCGACCCGACCCAGAACTGGCGGCCGAACCGGTCCCGCAGGTCCTCGGCCCACGCCTCCAGTCCCGGGACCGGCTCGGCGTCGTACGCCGCCAGCAGTGAGGCGCCGCGGACGGCGGCCTCGTAGGCGTAGGCCTGCACCTCACAGAGCGCGATGGGCGGCTCGGCCAGCCGGCCGTCGGCGAACTGGACGGAGTCGTGGCTGTCCTTCCAGCCCTGGTTGGACAGCCCGCGGCCGGTGTGGTCGAGGTAGCGGATCCAGCCGCCGTCGCGCGTCTGGTCCATCAGCCAGGTCAGGCAGCCGCGCGCCGCCGGCAGCAGCTCGCGGACCCGGGTGTGGTCCCCGCCCCAGGCGTGGGCGTCCGCGAGCGTGAGGACGAAGAGGGGGGTCGCGTCGACGCTGCCGTAGTAGACCGCCGGCAAGACCTGCGCGCCCAGGTCGAGCTCGGCGCCGCGCACCTCGTGCAGGATCTTGCCCGGCTGCTCCTCGGTCTCGGGCTCGCTGCGCGTGCCCTGACGGCGGGCCAGGACCCGCAGCGTGGAGAGCGCCAGGCCGGGGTCGAACGGGACCAGCATCCGGGCCGCCCAGAGCGAGTCCCGGCCGAACAGGGTGAGGAACCACGGGCTGCCCGCCGCCAGGAACCGGTCGCCGTCGTCAGCGAGCAGCAGGCCGCCGAGGTCCGCGAGGCTCTGCTCCGCCGTACGCCGGATGCTCGGGTCGGCCGAGTCGACCGAGGCCGCCCAGGTCGACGGCCGCCCGCCGCCGAACGGGCCACGCGCATCGGTCGTCGCCCGGAGTCGTAGCTCCCGGCGCTCCCCGCGAGAGAGCTGCACCGGCCAGGTGATCCGCCCCGACGGCGCGTCGACCTCGGGCACCGGGTCGCCGGCGACCTCCACCGTCACCTCACCTACCGACCAGCGCAGACCGGACCCCGACCCCGACGCGGCGAGCGGCGCCGCCGCTCCGCCCCGCTTCACGGTGGCCATCGGCGCCAGGTCGGTGCCCAAGGTCATCTGCAGCACCAGCTCGACCGGGAGCTGCGCCACCGACTCGACGACCAGGGTCTCGACGAAGCCCGCGTCGCCGAGCTCCCGGACCCTGTCGACCCGGACCGTCGGGTCCGGGAGCTGGTCCCCCAGCGCGCGGGCGACGTAGGAGAACTCCTGCCGGTCGGCGCCGACCGGATCGCTGCGGACCAGGTCGAGGCCGGAACCCTCGACGGCGAGCTCCACGGTGTCCAGCAGCCGGAGGTCCCCGACGTACCACCCGCTCACGCCGCCCCGGCGGAGCTGGCCGTCGGCGGCGCCCAGCAGCAGGCCGGGGGCGGCCACGCTGGAGGCGAGGTCGTGAAGGAGCGGCTGGAGCGGGGGGGTTGCCTGCGGCGGTTCGGGCTGGGTAACCTCCGTCACGCCGGGGATTTTAACGCTAAACAGGCGGTCGTCCGCAAGGGCGAGGAGGAAACCGAGTGCGCGACACCCAGCCATCACGCGGGCCGACCCCCCACGGCCACGTGACCCTGATGGACGTCGCCCGGCACGTCGGGTTGTCGGCCCAGTCGGTGTCGAACGCGCTGAACAGCCCGCACCGCGTCAGCCCGGCCACGCGCGAGCGGATCCTGGCCGCCGTCCAGGAGCTGGGCTACCGGCCGAACCGATCGGCGCAGGCGCTGCGCAACCAGCGATCGCGGCTGATCGGGGTGAAGGTGGAGGCGTCCCGGGAGGACCGGGCGGCGTTGCTCCTGGACCAGTTCCTGCACTCGCTGGCGGAGTCGGCGCGCGGCGCCGGGTGCCACCTGATCCTGTGCCAGGCCGACAATGAGACCGAGGAGATCGCTGCCTACCGCGAGCTCCTCGAGACCACCGCGGTGGACGCGTTCGTGCTCGCCAGCACGCATGCCGGCGACCGGCGCGCGGCCGTGCTGCGCGAGTGGCAGGTGCCGTTCGCGACCTTCGGACGCTCCTGGGACGGCGACCAGGAGCTCTCCTGGGTCGACGTCGACGGCCGGGCCGGCATCCGGTCCGCCACCGAGCACCTCGCTGCCCAGGGCCACAGGGCAGTCGGATACGTCGGCTGGCCGCTGTCCTCGGAGACAGGCCGGGACCGGCGGCAGGGATGGTCCGACGCCTGCGTGGAGCTCGGCCTGTCGGCCGGGCTCCACGCAGAGGTTCCAGACGACTTCGACGCCGGCCGGTCGGCTGCGCACCGGCTGCTCGACGGCGGCGACCCGGCGACCGCGCTGGTGTGCACGTCCGACACTCTCGCTCTGGGGGTGCTCCGCGCCCTGGACGAGCGAGGCCTCCGCGCCGGCCAGGACATCGGCGTCACCGGCTTCGACAACTCCCCCGCCGCCGCGCTCTGCACGCCCGGGCTCACCAGCCTCAGGCAGCCGCTGGAGCAGGTCGCCCACGACCTCGTCGCGGCTGTCGAGGAGCTCCTCGCCGGCACCCCCACCCGACGACAGACGCTGCTCACCCCCGAGCTCGTCGTTCGCGAGTCGAGCCTCCGCGGCCCGGCCCGACCCTCCCAACCCAGCAAGGAGACACCATGAAGATCCCTCTCGGGCGCCGCATCCTCACCGCACTGGGCCTGACGTTGTCGGGGGCGCTCGCCCTCGCGGCGTGCGGCGACTCCGGCTTCGACGACGGTGGCGAGTCGGACTCCTCGGGCAAGCTCACCGTGCTGATCGGCTCGTCCGGTGACGCCGAGGCCGACGCGGTGAAGACGGCGGTGGCGGCCTGGTCCGGCGAGAGCGGCGTGGACGCCGAGGTCACCATCGCGTCCGACCTCGTACAGCAGCTCAGCCAGGGCTTCGCCAGCAACAACCCACCTGACGTCTTCTACGTCTCGACCGACCAGCTCGCCGGGTACGTCGCCAACGGGTCGCTCTACGCCTACGGCGACCAGCTCGACAACGCCGGCGACTTCTATCCCAACCTCGTCGACGCGTTCACCGTGGACGACAAGTTCTACTGCGCACCCAAGGACTTCTCGACCCTGGCGCTGGTGATCAACAAGGCGCTGTGGCAGGAGGCGGGCCTCACCGACGCGGACGTCCCGACGACCTGGGACCAGCTCGCCGCGGTCTCGGCCAAGCTGACCAAGGGGGAGGTCGTCGGGCTGGGGTTCGGCCCGGAGTACCAGCGGGTCGGCGCGTTCTTCCCGCAGGCCGGCGGCGCGATGACCAACGACGACGGCACCGAGGCGACCGTCGACAGTCCGGAGAACCTCGAGGCGCTGACCTTCGTGCAGCAGATGATGAAGGACGGCGTGGCGGCGTACTCCTCCGCGCTCGGGTCCGGCTGGGGCGGTGAGGCATTCGGCAAGCAGCAGGCGGCGATGACCATCGAGGGCAACTGGATCGCGGGTGCGATGACCAACGACTACCCGGACGTCGACTACACGGTCGCCGAGCTGCCCGCCGGGCCGACCGGCAAGGGCACGCTGGCCTTCACCAACTGCTGGGGGATCGCCCAGGACAGCGGCGCCAAGGAGGATGCCGTCTCGCTGGTGGAGTTCCTGACGCAGCCCGACCAGCAGCAGGCCTTCGCGCAGGCCTTCGGCGTGATGCCGTCGATCGAGTCGGCCGCTGAGCAGTACGCCCAGGACAGCCCGCAGTTCGAGGCGTTCATCGCGGGCGCCGACTATGCCCAGAACCCCCCGGCCGAGCAGGGTGCGGCCGACGTCATCTCCGACTTCAACGCCCAGCTCGAGGGGCTGAAGGACGGCGACCCGAAGGCGATCCTCGCCTCGGTGCAGGGCAGCCTGCAGGCCGCCCTCGACGCCGACCAGTGACGCGTCGCTCCGCGATCGAGCGGGGCCGCACCCGCGACGGCTGGATCTTCGTCGCGCCGGCCGTCGCGGTGCTGGGGCTCTTCCTGCTCCTCCCCGTGCTGATGGCGCTGTGGGTCAGCTTCTCGGACTGGCGCGGCCGAGGCAGCCCGCTCTCGGGAGATGTCCGGTTCGTCGGGCTCGACAACTACCGGGCGATCCTGACCGCAGGCGGCCTGCCCGAGCGGGACTTCGGCACCTCGCTGCGCAACACCCTCTACTACGTGCTGTTGGTGGTGCCCCTGCAGACGGGCGTCGCCCTGGCGCTCGCCGTGATGGTGCACAACCGGATGCTGCGCGGGCGCGGGTTCTTCCGGACGGCGTTCTACTTCCCGTCGGTCACCAGCTCGGTGGCGATCACCGTCCTGTGGCTGTTCCTGTTCAGCACCACCGGGGCCGTCAACGAGGTCCTCGGCTGGCTCGGCCTGCACGGACCGAACTGGTTCCAGGACCCGCGTGGCCTGCTCCACCTCCTGCTTGGCGCCGTCGGCGTGGACGACGCGCCAGCCGCGTTCGCCGGCCACGGGTTCCTGGGCATCACCTGGTGGGACTGGCTCTCGGGCCCGTCGGTAGCACTGTTCGCGCTGGTCCTGCTCGCGGCGTTCACCACCTCGGGCACGATGATGCTGCTCTTCATCGCGGCGCTGAACGCGATCGGGGAGGAGATCGACGAGGCGGGGCTGGTCGACGGCGCGAACACCTGGCAGCGCTTCCGCCACCTCACGCTCCCCCTGCTGCGCCCCACCATGTTCACCGTCCTGACGCTGGGGCTGATCGGCAGCTGGCAGGTCTTCGACCAGATTCTCGTCGGCACCCAGGGCGGACCCGCGAAGACCACGGTCACGCCGGCGTACCTGTCCTTCAACACGGCCTTCAACAACCAGCAGTGGGGACAGGGTGCCGCGATCGCGTTCGTGCTGTTCGCGATCATCGTGTCGCTGACCCTGGTGCAGCGCGCTCTGCTCAGGAGCAAGACGTGAACGCAGTGACCCGGCGTCGGGCGCCGCTGGGGCTCTACGCCGTCCTGGTCGTCCTGGCCGTCCTCTACATCCTGCCCTTCCTCATCGACGTTGCCACCTCGTTCAAGACCGAGGCCGACGCCGCGAGCGATCCGGTCTCTCTGGTGCCGAACCCGGCCACCACGGCGGCGTACCGGCGGCTCTTCCTCCGCTCCGACTTCCCCCTGTGGTTCCTCAACTCGGCGATCGTGACGCTGGTGGTCACCGCCGGCCGGGTGCTGTTCAACTGCCTGGCGGGCTATGCGCTCGCGCGGATCCCGTTCCGTGGGCGTCGGGCCGTCTTCGCGACCCTGATCGCGGTGATGGCGGTGCCGAACGTCGTGCTGCTGATCCCGAAGTTCCTGGTCATCAGCGAGCTCCACATCTACAACTCCTACGCCGGGCTGGTGCTGCCGCTCCTGGTGGACGCGACCGGCGTCTTCATCATGAAGAACTTCTTCGAGTCGGTCCCGGTGAGCGTGGAGGAGCAGGCCCGGATCGACGGCGCCAACACCTTCCGGATCTTCTGGTCGATCGTGCTGCCGATGGCGCGGCCCGCGGTGATGACGATCGTGATCCTGTCCTTCCAGGGCTCCTGGAACGAGCTGAGCCACTTCGTCGTCGCCAGCGACCGGCCGGACCTCTACACGTTGACCAAGGGCGTGGCGACGCTGGCGTCCGGGGCCCTCAGCCAGGGTACGCAGTACCCGCTCAAGCTCGCCGCCGCAGCCGTCATGACGATCCCGGTCGCGGTCGTGTTCTTCGTGTTCCAGAAGCGGATCATGAACACCAGCACTGGTGCGGTGAAGGAGTAGCCGTCGTCAGGAGACGGGCTCGCCGTACAGCCTGTCGTCCGGGACGGGCCGCCGCGGTCGGCGATGCAGGTGGAAGCCCAGGTCGATCAGCATCTTGAGCACGCACAGGATGGCCACCCCGGTGTCCTGGCCCAACCGCCCGTCGCCGCTCGGCCCGGCGTCGAGGAACAAGAAGCCGCTGATGATCGCGACCTGCATGACGAACATCCGCGGATAGGGCGCGAACATCGCGGTCTCCGGGCTGACCAGCTTGCGTTCGTCGAAGCCGAACCAGACGACTCCGAGCTGGACCACGTGGCTGACCCCGATCGCCGCCGACAGCAGGAGCACCTGCGCGAGCCCGCCTTTGAGCCCGGTCAGCCCGACGATGAACAACGTGAACACCCCGTGGACCAGCGTGAAGGTGCCGTAGTGCAGTGCGAAGAACCCCGCGCTGGTGTTGGCCCAGCCCTTGACCCTGACCTGCGGGCCGCCACCCTCCGCGGTGGCGATCCGGACGATGCCGGTGGCCCACACGACGACGTTCTCCAGCCAGTAGACGAGGAAGACGTCGCCGATGCCGGCGTCGCCCGCGAGGACGGCCGCGACCGGCAGCAGGTTGACCACGACCAGCACCACGAGGCTGGCCCACCATGCGACCGCCCCCGGCAGCCGCTGCGCCACCCGGCTGAGCAGCTGGACACCGAGCAACCGGAGCAGGACGCGCATCAGGGTCCCTGGACGACCTTGATCTCGGACTGGGCGAAGAAGACCTCCCCGGCCGCGGGGGCGCACTGCCGGCCGGCGTACTCGCCGAGCGGGCCGAAGCCACCGCCCACCTCGATCCTGTTGCCGCCGCGGCCGACGATGTCGCGGTCGGGATCGTAGAGCTTGAGCTGGTCGCTCTTGTTGACACGCTGCACGGTGGCCTCGTAGCCCGCCGGCCAGACCACGTCGACCTGCGTCCCGTCGGTGCCGACGACGTGCACGCACCTGTCGTCGCCGAGGACCAGCTCGCCCTGCAGGAGGGCGGTCTGCGCGTCGTCGCCGGGCTGCCAGTCAGAGGTGAGGATCGAGACCGGCTCCCCCTTGACGAGGTCTTCCTTGTCGTAGCCGAAGTGCAGGAAGGTCAGGCCGAGCGCAGCGATGAGGATCGGAACGGCGACACACACGGCGTACCCGAACGGCGTCAGCGTCCGGCGGCCGATGTCTGGCGGCCGTGGCGTGTGCGTGTCGGTGTCGCTCATCCCAGCGACGCCAGCGCCTCGTTGAGGGTCTTCGACGGACGCATCACCGCGGCCGCCTTCTCCGGGTCGGGCCGGTAGTAGCCGCCGATGTCGGCCGGGCTGCCCTGCACGGCGAGCAGCTCGTCGACGATCTCCTGCTCCTGGGCGGCCAGCGTCTCCGCCAGCGGCTTGAACGCCGCAGCGAGGTCGCTGTCCTCGCTCTGCGCCGCCAGCTCCTGGGCCCAGTAGAGAGCGAGGTAGAAGTGCGAGCCACGGTTGTCGATGCCGCCGACCTTGCGGGTCGGGGACTTGTCGTTCTCGAGGAAGGTGCCGGTCGCCTTGTCGAGGGTGTCGGCCAGGACCTGGGCGCCGTGGTTGTCGGCGTACCCGGCGAGGTGCTCGAACGACGCGGCCAGCGCGAAGAACTCGCCCAGACTGTCCCAGCGCAGGTAGTTCTCCTTGACCAGCTGCTGGACGTGCTTGGGCGCCGAGCCGCCGGCGCCGGTCTCGAACAGGCCGCCGCCGTTCATCAGCGGGACGACCGAGAGCATCTTGGCCGAGGTGCCGAGCTCGAGGATCGGGAACAGGTCGGTGTTGTAGTCGCGCAGCACGTTGCCGGTCACCGAGATGGTGTCCTCGCCCATGCGGATCCGCTCGAGGGAGTACGCCGTGGCCTCGGCCGGCGTCATGATCTCGATCGTCAGCCCGTCGGTGTCGTGCTCGGGCAGGTAGTCCTTCACCTTGGCGATCACGTTCGCGTCGTGGGCGCGGCTCTCGTCCAGCCAGAACACCGCCGGCGCGCCGCTCGCGCGGGCCCGGGTGACCGCGAGCTTGACCCAGTCGCGGATCGGCTCGTCCTTGGTCTGGCAGGCCCGCCAGATGTCCCCGGGCTCGACGGTGTGCTCGATGAGGGCGTCGCCGGCGCCGTTGACGACCCGAACCACGCCGGCCGCGGGGACCTCGAAGGTCTTGTCGTGCGAGCCGTACTCCTCGGCCGCCTTGGCCATCAGCCCGACGTTCGGCACCGAGCCCATGGTCGACGGGTCGAAGGCGCCGTTGGCGCGACAGTCGTCGAGGACGGTCTGGTAGACGCCGGCGTACGACGAGTCGGGGATCACCGCGAGCGTGTCGTGCTCCTCGCCATCGGGACCCCACATGTGGCCGGACGTGCGGATCATCGCCGGCATCGAGGCGTCGATGATCACGTCGGAGGGGACGTGCAGGTTGGTGGTGCCCTTGTCGGAGTCGACCATCGCCAGGTCGGGGCCGTCGTCGAGCCCCTGCTGGACGGCGGCCTTGATCGCGTCGCCCTCGGGGAGACCGGCGACCGCGGAGAGCAGCGCCCCGAGGCCGTCGTTGGGCGAGATGCCCGCGGTCCTCAGCGCGTCGCCGTACTGCTCGAACAGGGTCGGGAAGAACGCCTGGACGACGTGGCCGAAGATGATCGGGTCGGAGACCTTCATCATCGTGGCCTTGAGGTGCACCGAGAACAGCACGTCGTCGGCCTTGGCCCGGGCGATCTGCTCGGTGAGGAAGCGGCGCAGCGCCGCGACGTTCATGAACGTGCCGTCCACGACCTCGCCGGCCAGCACCTCGACCTCGGGCTTGAGCACGGTGACCGTGCCGTCGGCGGCCTCGTGCTCGATGCGCAGCGTGTCGTCGGCCTCGATCACCACCGACTGCTCGTTGGAGCGGAAGTCGTCCTTGCCCATGGTGGCGACATTGGTCCGGGAGTCCGACGACCAGGCGCCCATCCGGTGCGGGTGCGCCTTGGCGTAGGCCTTGACCGAGGCGGGCGCGCGGCGGTCGGAGTTGCCCTCACGCAGCACCGGGTTGACCGCCGACCCCTTGACCTTGTCGTAGCGGGCCCGGACGTCCTTGTCCTCGTCGGACTGGGGGTTCTCGGGGTAGTCGGGCAGGTCGTAGCCCTGCTCCTGGAGCTCCTTGACCGCGGCCTTGAGCTGCGGGATCGAGGCCGAGATGTTGGGCAGCTTGATGATGTTCGCCTCGGGCTCCAGCGCGAGCTGGCCGAGCTCCGCCAGCGCGTCGTCGACGCGTTGGTCGTCGTCGAGCCGCTCCGGGAACTGCGCCAGGATCCGACCGGCCAAGGAGATGTCGCGGGTCTCGACGTCCACACCGGCCTTGGCGGCGTACGCCTCGATGATCGGCAGGAACGAGTACGTCGCCAGCAGCGGCGCCTCGTCGGTGTGCGTGTAGATGATCCTGGCCATGCGGGCAGCTCCAGCGCTCGAGGGCAATCTCTTGACGTCAAGATATCTCCCGAGGCACGCGTGCGCGAACCCGGGAAGTCTCGGGACTAGTGTCTCGTGTCGGCGGTCGTTGCCCTGCTTGGCGTGTTCAGGGTGCGTGCGTCGCAAGGCGCCGGAGCGACGCCGTACTTGCTCGTCCAGCTGGCGACGGCAACGCCGCGAGGCGCGTGCCATGGACGCGCGAAGCGCGCAAGGACTGCCGACACGAGGCACTAGCATGCCGAACATGGCTGACACGTCCACCACCGCCCAGAAGGTCTCCGCCGAGGTCCTCGGGACCTTCGTGCTCGTCTTCTTCGGCTGCGGCTCCGTCGTCTTCGCCAGCAACGTCTTCGGTGGGGTCGACTTCGCCGCGGTCGGCCTGACGTTCGGCCTGGCGGTGATGCTCATGGCGTACGCCGTGGGCCGGGTCTCGGGCGCCCACTTCAACCCCGCGGTCTCCGTGGGAGCCGCGATGGGCGGCCGAATGTCGTGGCGGCAGGTACCCCTCTACGTCGGCGCTCAGCTCGGTGGCGCGATCCTGGCCGCCCTGGTGCTCTTCACGCTGGCGCACGGTCTCGACGGCTTCGACGCCGAGGGCAACATGGGTCAGAACTTCTTCGGAGAGCACGCCCCCGGCGGCCAGGCGGAGTTCGCCTGGTGGGCGGCGCTGCTGGTCGAGCTCCTGCTCACCTTCCTCTTCGTGGTGGTGATCCTCGCGGTCACCGACGCGCGCAACGAGCACCCCGCCCTGGCGCCCCTGGCCATCGGACTCACGCTGACCGCCATCCACTTCGTGGCGATCCCACTGACCGGTACGTCGGTCAACCCGGCCCGCTCCATCGGCCCCGCGCTGTTCGCGGGCAGCGACGCGATCGTCCAGCTCTGGCTGTTCATCGTCGCGCCGCTGGTGGGGGGCGCTCTCGGTGGCCTGCTCTACCCGATGCTGTTCGGCCACGGCACCGACCCGGTCCCCGGCTCCGGGCTGAGCTTCTCCCGTCCGGCACCCGCGGCGGTGCCGGGCTACGGCGCCCCCGACCAGTTCCAGCAGGAGTGGAACCAGCAGGCGCAGGAGCAGGCCGCCTGGGAGCAGGAGCCGATCATCCAGGACGGCTGGCAGTGGGACCACGCCGCGCAGGAGTGGAAGCCCCTGGAGCAGTGGCAGCCGGCGCCGCCCGCGCAGGCCACGCCCGAGACGGCGGACCCGGTGCACCCCTCGGCCACCGACCCGGCCGTCGCCCCCGGCGAGCAGCCGGGGCCGGCCGGCAGCACCCAGATCCGCCCGCCGCAGTAGCTACTCGGGCCCGCTCTCGAGCCGCAGCAGTCCGGCGGGGCCCTCGGTGGCGATCTCCTCGACCAAGCCCGTCCCGCGCGCATAGAGCGATCGCGTCGCGGCGCCCGGCGTCAGCGGGCTGCTGGTCTCGATGCCGACCAGCTCGGAGAACCGGCCGGCCGGCACGGTCGCGACCTGGTCGAGCGTGACGACCGAGGCGCGCACGTCCACCACACCCTCGTCGTACGCCGTGCGCCAGCCGTCGCCCAGCCGGGGCGTGGCCGGCATCGCCAGGCCGGCCTGGGCGCCGTCCTCGCCGGCCCGCCACGTCCCCTCACGGCCGAACCACCAGACGTTGCCGGACCGGTCCTGGGCGTAGTAGTCGACGACAGTGCCGCTCGGCCCGGTCCGCGTGACCACGGTCGTGGCCACGCCGGCGACCGACTCCCGCTGGTCCTGCACCGTGACGGTCACCGTGCCCGAGGATGCGCCGCTCTGCTCGTAGGTCCAGATGGCTTCGGGCACCAGCGGCAGCCACGGGTTGTCGATCCTCTCGACGAAGTCCGCGGGGTCGGGAGCGGGGGTGGGGATCACCAGCTCGTCGACGCCCGTCGGTGGGCTCTCCGGGGACGCGTCACCGCAGCCGCCGACGGTGAGGACGAGGGCCAGGGCGAGGGCGACGTACCACCCCGATCCCCTCGCCACCCTCCCATCGTCGCGCACGACTCCGCTGCTAGCGTCGGCCGGGCCAGCCCAGATCACTAGGAGTCGTCTCGTGAGCACTTCCCCTCTGAAGGTCGCCGTCACCGGTGCTGCCGGCCAGATCGGCTACAGCCTGCTGTTCCGTCTCGCGAGTGGTTCTCTGGCGGGTGACCGCCCGATCGAGCTGCGGCTGCTCGAGATCGAGCCTGCGCTGAAGACGCTCGAGGGCGTGGTGATGGAGCTCGACGACTGCGCGTTCCCGCACCTGGCCAAGGTCGAGATCGGCGCCGACGCCGAGCAGATGTTCGACGGCGTGAACCTCGCCCTGCTGGTCGGCGCCAAGCCGCGCGGGCCGGGCATGGAGCGCAGCGACCTGCTCTCCGCGAACGGCGCGATCTTCACCGCGCAGGGCCAGGCCCTCAACAAGGTGGCCGCCGACGACGTACGCATCGGCGTGACCGGCAACCCGGCCAACACCAACGCGCTGATCGCGATGTCCAACGCCCCCGACATCCCCCAGGAGCGGTTCTCCGCGCTGACCCGACTCGACCACAACCGGGCCATCTCGCAGCTGGCCGCCAAGACCGGGGCCCCGGTCACCGACATCAAGCAGATGACCATCTGGGGCAACCACTCCGCGACTCAGTACCCCGACATCTTCCACGCGTTCGTCGACGGCAAGAACGCCGCCGAGGTGGTCGACGACCAGGACTGGATCGAGAACACCTTCATCCCCACCGTCGCCAAGCGCGGTGCGGCGATCATCGAGGCCCGCGGCTCGTCGTCGGCCGCCTCGGCCGCCTCGGCCACCATCGACGCCGCCCACGACTGGCTGTACGGCTCCGCCGACAACGACTGGGTGTCGATGGCGGTCCGGTCCCAAGGTGAGTACGGCGTACCCGACGGCCTGGTGTCGTCGTTCCCGGTGATGACCAAGGACGGCGACTGGACGATCGTCGAGGGCCTCGAGATCGACGACTTCTCGCGCGGCCGGATCGACGCCTCCACCGCCGAGCTGGCCGAGGAGCGGGACGCGGTCAAGGAGCTCGGCCTGATCTGAGGGCTGTCTTGGGGAGTCGGAGGTTTCACCGGGTACCCGGTGAAACTGGCGCTCCCCTCACGAAACTCCGTGGGGGCAGCGCCGGTTCCGTCTGGACAGCACGGTCTACGCGGCGCGGAGCATGGCGGCCCGCACCCGGGCTGCGGTGTGCTCCGGCCGATACAGGTCGGCCCACACCAGGCGGATGAAGCTCCAGCCGGTCAACTCGCGCAGGAGATCCTCCCGCCGCTTCTCACGCATGACGCATTCGGCGATGGTCTCGCCCTCGCGTCTGGATCGTAGGTACTTGCCGAGTCCATCGAACTCGCCGAGCAGGCGGCCTTCCGGCCAGGCCCAGTCGGTTCGCCCCGCGACGTGCCCGCTGGGATGGAACACCTCGAACTGCTGGACCGGACGCCGGAGGCGCTGGTTGCGGAAAAGGAGCCATCCGAGGGACTCGCCGACCGACTCCGACTTGCCGGTGGCCAAGCCGATCACCAAGCGCAGAATGAGGGCCCCAGGCCACGTGCTCACCCGGTTGTAGAGCTGCCACAGCTCCTCGGTGGAAGTCAGCTTTCGCCTGAGGAAGTCGTCGGCGACCACCACACCCACCTCGAGTCCGTGGAGCATGGCCACGTCGAGGACGGTGCGTGCCGGCGAGCTGACCCAGTCTCGGCCGCGACGGGTGACATCGAGCACGCAGCACGAGCCCTCGTGGTGGACTACTCCAGCCGCGTGCCTACCCCCGCCCTCGAAGTGGGTCACGTGCACGCACGACAGATCGAGTCCGTGGTCGGGACCTCCGTGGCGCAGTACGCCGCTGCCGTGGGAAAGCATGATGTGGTCGCCGTACTGGGTCATGACGGCTTCACAGAGCAAGAGATGCTTGCCCCGGTTGTCGAGCTCCTGCCAGATGCCTGTCCTGGCGTAGGCGCCTTGCCGGATGCGATGGATCTCGCCGCCCCGGCGTAGGCGCAAGATGTACTTGTCGTCGTAGCCCGCCGCGATGGCGTCGCGTCGGAGCAGCAGACCGCTGGGTGAGATGAGCTCGAGGACCATGAGGAGCGAGGCTCCCCCTGCCAAGGGCTGCCGAATGGGTCGCGACGACGTTCTGTGGAGATTGCGCGTCGATGACGCCGCTGTGGACGGTTCGTGGCCGACTGGACCTCCGCGCAAGCCGGGTCGCCGCCGCTGCCCGCACGAAGCTGGCGCTGTCCGGCCAGAGTTTCGTGTGGGTAGTGGAAGATTCACCGGGTACCCGGTGAATCCTCTCCCCCGGCCAGCCCCGCAAGCTGTCAGCCCGGCTGGCCGGGGATCGTGGCCGCGAGGAAGAACAGCGCGGCGCCGAGGCCGCCGAGCAGCATGGCGTCGAAGAACCGCTGCCGGACCGCGAGCATGCCGGCGTCGCGTCCCGGGAGCACCAGCCGGAGCAGGGCGGCCAAGCAGAGCGCGGCGGCCAGGCATCGGATGCCGAACCGCCAGTCGCCGCTCCACGTGATCGCGATGCCGACGGCGCCGGTGGCCAGCACCAGCAGGTAGAACAGGCCACCGATCGTGGACGGGTAGCGACGCTCCTGCTCGGCGTGCTGCTCCTCGGCGGCGGCCTCCAGCTCCTCGGCGATCTCTTCCGGGGAGGGCACCGGCTCATCGCGCGGGACGGGCGGCTCGGCGGGTGGCTCCTCGGTCACGAACGTCACAGGTTCCGCTCGGCCATGAGGACGATGTTGGTCAGCAGCATCGCTCGGGTCATCGGGCCGACGCCGCCGGGGTTCGGGGAGACCCAGCCCGCGACGTCCCAGACGTCGTCGGCCACGTCGCCGGCGATCTTGCCGTCGACGCGCGAGACTCCCACGTCGAGGACGGCGGCGCCCCGCTTGACCATGCCTCCGGTCACGATTCCGGGCACCCCGGCCGCGGCGACCACGATGTCGGCGTTGCGGGTGTGCGCAGCCAGGTCCTTGGTGCGGGTGTGGCACAGGGTGACGGTGGCGTTCTCGGTACGTCGGGTCAGCAGCAGCCCGAGCGGGCGACCGACGGTGATGCCGCGGCCGAGCACGGTCACCTCCGCGCCCTCGATCTCGACGCCGTGACGGCGGAGCAGCTCGATGACACCGACCGGGGTGCAGGGCAGCGACCCCGGCTCCCCCAGCACCAGCCGCCCGAGGCTGACCGGGTGCAGCCCGTCGACGTCCTTGTCCGGGTCGACGCGGGAGAGCAGCGCGAACTCGTCCAGCCCGGTCGGCTGCTGCACCAGGAAACCGGTGCACGACGGGTCGGCGTTCAGCTCGTCGATGACCGCCTCGACCTCGGCCTGGGTCGCCGTGGCCGGCAGGTCGCGGCGGATCGACTCGATGCCGATCTCGGCACAGTCCTTGTGCTTGGCGCCGACGTACCAGTGCGAGCCGGGGTCGTCGCCGACCAGCACGGTCCCGAGGCCGGGAGTGATGCCGCGCTCCTTCAGCGCGGCCACCCGCTCGGCGAGCTCGGCCTTGATCGCCTTGAGCGTGGCGGTGCCGTCAAGCGTCTGTGCGGTCAAGGTTGCGTTCTCCTGTTCGCTGCGGTGGTCTCGACAGGCTCGACCCGAGCTCAATGGAAGAAGTGTCTGGTGCCGGTGAAGTACATCGTCACGCCGGCTGCCCCGGCGGCCTCGACCGTGAGCTCGTCGCGCATCGAGCCGCCCGGCTGCACGATGGCACGGATCCCGGCGTCGATGAGGATCTGGGGGCCGTCCTCGAACGGGAAGAACGCGTCCGACGCCGCCACCGAGCCGGCAGCCCGGTCGCCGGCCCGGGAGACCGCGAGCCGGCAGGAGTCCACCCGGTTGACCTGGCCCATGCCGATGCCGACCGAGGCGCCGTCCCTGGCCAGCAGGATCGCGTTGGACTTCACCGCCCGGCAGGCCCGCCAGGCGAAGGCCAGGTCGGCGAGCACCTCGGGCGCCGCGGCCTCGCCGGTGGCCAGCGTCCAGGACGCCGGATCGTCCCCCGGCGCGTCGAGGTAGTCGACCTGCTGCACCAGCAGCCCGCCGCTGACCTCGCGGAACTCCTCACCCGTGCCCGGAGGCGAGAGCGGGCAGAGCAGGATCCGGATGTTCTTCTTGCCCTGGAGCACCTCGACGGCCCCGTCGTCGTACGCCGGAGCGACGATCACCTCGGTGAAGACCTCGGCCACCTGCTCGGCCATCGCGATCGAGACCGGCCGGTTCACCGCGATCACGCCGCCGAACGCCGAGGTGGGGTCGCAGGCGTGCGCCTTGCGGTGCGCGTCGGCCACGTCCGTGCCGACCGCGATGCCGCACGGGTTGGCGTGCTTGATGATCGCCACGGCCGGGTCGGCGAAGTCCTGGACGACCCGACGGGCCGCATCGGTGTCGACGTAGTTGTTGTACGACATCTCCTTGCCGTGCAGCTGCGCGGCGTTGGCCAGACCTGCGCCGGAGCCGTCGACGTACAGTGCCGCCCGCTGGTGCGGGTTCTCGCCGTAGCGCAGCACGGCCTTCTTCTCGAACGTCCCGCCGGCCATGGCCGGCCAGCCGTCCTCGGCCGGCGCGAGCTCCAGCTGCATCCACTCCGCCACCGCCACGTCGTACGCCGCCGTGTGCGCGAACGCCTCGGCCGCCAGGTCCTGCCGCTGGCCGAGCGTGAAGCCGCCCGCGGCCACCGCCTCGAGCACGTCCGCGTAGCGCGCCGGGCTGGTCACGATGGCCACCGAGGGGTGGTTCTTGGCGGCCGCCCGGACCATCGACGGGCCGCCGATGTCGATCTGCTCGACGCACTCGTCCGGCGTCGCGCCGGAGAGCACGGTCTGGCGGAACGGGTAGAGGTTCGAGACCACGAGGTCGAACGGCTCGACGCCGAGCTCCTCGAGCTGCTGCACGTGGCTCTCGAGCCGGCGGTCGGCCAGGATCCCCGCGTGCACCTTCGGGTGCAACGTCTTGACCCGGCCGTCCAGGCACTCCGGGAAGCCGGTGAGCTCCTCGACCCTGGTCACCGGCAGGCCGAGCCCCTCGATCAGGGCGGCCGAGCCGCCGGTGGACACCAGAGCGACGCCGGCGGAGTCCAGGCCCTGGACGAGCTCCTCGAGGCCGGACTTGTCGTAGACCGAGACGAGCGCTCGCCTGATCGGGATTCGATCCGTCATCTGATGCGGACCTTCCTGTCCTGGATCGTGAAGCCGCGGCGGGCCATCGCGCCGATCGTGTCGACGAGCATGGTGCGCTCGGCGACCTTGATCCGCTCGTGCAGCGTCTCCGCGGTGTCGTCGTCAGCCACGTCGACCGCGGACTGGGCCACGATCGGCCCGGTGTCCATCCCCTCGTCGACGAAGAACAGCGTGCACCCGGTGACCTTGACGCCGTGGGCCAGCGCGTCCGCGGGGCCGTCCATGCCCGGGAAGGCCGGGCTGAGCGCCGGATGGGTGTTGACGAACCGGCCGCCGAACGCCGACAGGAAGTCGGCACCGACCAGCTTCATGAAGCCGGCCGAGATCACCAGGTCCGGCTGGTGCTCGGCGACCGAGGCGGTGAGCGCCCGGTCCCACGCGGCGCGGTCCTCGAAGTCCTTGACCCGGTGGACGAACGTCGGCAGCCCCGCCCGCTCGGCCCTGGCCAGCCCCTCGATGCCGTCCCGGTCGGCGCCGACGGCCACCACGGTGGCGCCGTACGCCGGGTCCTCAGCCGCGTCGAGCAGCGCCTGCAGGTTGGTGCCGGCCCCCGAGACGAGGACCACGAGGCGCGCGGGAGCGGCCTCGGACGAGGGGATCGGCACGAATGGTGAGTCTAGGGCTCGTCGTCCGCGTCGCTGACCGGGGCCAGATCGGTCTCGGTCGCCTCCGGGTCGCCGTCGAGTGACCCAGATTGCAGGTCCACGGGGTGATCCGAGATGTACTTCGGGTCACTCGACGGTGAATCGGCGGGCTCGGGCAGTGGCTCCAAGCGGCGCCGCTGCCACCAGGTGGCGACCAGACCACCGAGCAGGCCGCCGACCCCGAACGCCGTGACCGCGTGCACCAGCACCGAGCCGGTGAGCGGACCGACGTCACTCATCCGGCCGGGGCCGACCGCGCCACCGGCCAGCAGGGCCAGCAGGCCGAACAGCGCCCCGGCGAGCATGCCGCCGCCGCAGCCGTGGAGAGCGCCCTCCTCCCAGCGGTACGTCGGGTGCTTGCGCTGGGCCCGCATCGCCCCGAGCGCCCCGACCAGCGGCGCGACGCCGACCAGGGCGGGGGTCCAGCCCGGCGTCGGCCCGGTGTCGGGCAGCGCGGCGAGCAAGGGGAACATCGGCAGCGCCCCGATGGTCACCACCGAGGGCGAGACGAGCGTGTGGGCGCCGACCGTGAAGCCCGGGCCGAGCAGGTAGGACCCGGAGAACACGGCGGCGTTCGGCACCACCAGCAGCGACACGACGACCAGCTGGACGGTCGCGCCGGTGTCGGTGCCGAGCTGCGAAGCCACGTTGAGCGCGGTGTCGAAATCGGTGACCAGCGCGACCAGGAAACCCAGCAGCGAGACCAGCAGCCAGGTGCTGAGGACCCGGCGGCAGGACGCGGCGGTGGCCAGCACCGACGCGGGCAGGGTCGCGGTCCAGATCGCCGCCCGGCCCGAGCCGACGGCGATGGCCGGCCCACCGAGGACGCCGCACAGCAGGACCGACCAGAACACGACGCGAGAGGAGTCTGGGGCGGTCGTGGCCGTCGAGGCGAGGTTCCCGGTGAGCACGGCGACCGCGACGTACCCGGCCGTGAAGAGAAGCGCGGCGGCCGGGACCGTCCAGTCCCGCTCGCCGTCGGCGATCCGCTGTGCGTCGGGGCCGTGCCCGGAGATCGAGTCGCCCAGCCGGTGGCCGATCCGCCAGGTCGACCACGCACAAACCAGCGTGATGCCCAGCGGCATCACCGAGACCAGCGAGCCTCCGACGTGCACGCCCGACCCGTGCGCCATCAGCCAGGCCAGCGCCCCGACCCACAACCCGTCGCGCGGGGTGCCGTGCGACCCCGCGTCGGTCAGGAACCACCCGGTCACGCCGAGGGCCAGGCAGACCGTCAGCGTGCTCGCCGCCGCCAGTGCGCCGCCGAGGAGGGCCAGCAGCACCAGTGGACGTCGATGGCGCAGGTCGCGCCGCAGCTCCCCCGCCGACGGGCGGGTGCGGTCAGGCATCAGCGCGGTCATGTCCGGTCATCTTCGCCGGGCTGGTCCGTCGTACGGCGTAGCCACGCCGACTCGGCCTTTCGGGCTGCGCTCGCTACCGTGGAGCGGCCATGGCGAGACGTCTTCCCCGATCGACCTCGCGGAGTCCAGAAGGCTTCGAAACCTTCTACAAGGACGTCCGGAGCCGCTTGCTCCTGCAGACCTATGCGCTCACCGGCGACCTGCACGCCGCGCAGCGGGCGGTCCGCGACGCCCTCGTCGTGGCCTGGCACCACTGGCGGAAGGTCTCCCGGCTCGACCAACCCGAGGACTACACCCGGCCGATCGCGTGGACCCGTGCCCAGCGCCGCAGCTCGGCGCGCTGGTGGGCACGGCAGAAGGACATCGACGACGAGGCGCGGGCGACCCTCGACGCGCTCGGCAAGCTGACCACCACCCAGCGCAAGGTGCTCCTGCTCACCCACCTCACCGCACTGCCCATCGACGACATGGCCCGCGAGGTCGGCATCGCCCGGGCCACGGCGGAGCGGGAGCTGCAGACGGCCAGCGCGCAGTTCGCCGTGCACCGCGAGGTGCCGTCGACCGCGATCCGCGGTGTGCTCGACGCGCTGACGCCAGATGTCGAGGCCGTGCGGTGGCCACGCCCGTCGATCGTGATGCGGGCCGGGTCGGCCCGCCGCCGGGCGCACACCACCGTGGGCGCCGTGGCCGCGGTGGGCGCGGTGCTGGTGACCGGCTCGCTGGTGACCGACGCGGCCGGCGTACGCCCGGCCCTGGCCACCAAGGGCATCCTCGAGGGCAGCTCGACAGCCCCGCGCACCCAGGAGCCACCGCCCCCTCCGCCGCCCGACCCGCTGACGCCGGAGGCACTGCTCGGCGTCGGGCAGGTCACCGCGGCGTTCCCGGGCCAGTGGACCGAGGGCGGCACCACCAAGAACACCGAGGGCGACGGCCTGGTCTTCACCTGCCAGGGCGGGAGGTACGCCGACATGCGCGGCATCGGTGCGCTGGTGCGGACCTTCACCGGGACGCCGACGAAGGCCGCCAAGGGCAGTGCGCCCACCCCGATCACCGCGGGACAGTCGGCCGAGGCCTCAGCCGACGAGAACGCCGCCGAGCGGACCTACCAGACCACCCTCGCGTGGTACGCCGCGTGCGCCAGCCCGCGGGTGCAGCTGCTCTCCACACACCGGGTCGTGGGTGTGGGCGACGAGGCGACGCTGATGGTGCTGCGCAGCTGGGCCGAGCCGGTGACCACCCAGGTGGTCGGCGTGGCCCGCACCGGCGGACTGACCACCACGGTGGTCGACACCCGCACCGGCCTGACCGACCCGGCCAAGGAGCCCGACCTCACGCCCAGCGCGAACCTGCTCGCCGACGCCGTGACCGGGCTGTGCGCGCTGCCGGACGCCGGCGGCTGCGCGGCCACCGCGCAGCTCAAGGACTCCTCCCCCGTCCCGGTCGGCAAGCACCCGTCGCTGCTGGTCGAGGCCGACCTCCCGCCGGTCCCCGGCATCAACCAGCCCTGGGCCGGCACCGAGCCCGCGAAGGCCAGCGAGAACATCGCCGCGACGCGGTGCGACGACACGACGTTCACCGACCCGGACTTCAGCAAGGCCCGCACCCGCACGTTCGTGATCCCGGCCGCCACCAAGCTGCCGCCGGAGTTCGGCCTGTCCGAGACCGTGGGCGGGCTGCCGCGGAAGCAGGCCCAGTCGTTCGTCGACGACATCCGCGCCAAGCTGCGCAAGTGCCCCGACAACGACCTCGGCACCGACGTCGAGCGGCTCGCCAACGAGGAGACCGGGCCCCGTGACCTGACGGTGTGGCGGCTCACCGTCGAGGTCGCGGAGAACCGCTCGGTGCGGTTCCTGATGGCGGTGGTCCGCGAGGGCAACGCCGTGGCGCAGCTGACCTTCGTGCCCTCCGGTGACGTGAGCATCGGCCCCGAGCCGTTCATCACCCTGGCCCATCGCGCCCAGGAACGGCTCGCCCAGCTGGCCGATCCCGCCTGACCCGCAACCTTCCAGGCGGTGCTCGGGTCACACCCACGTGCGCCGTACGTCTCTCCTCACCCTCGTCGCGCTGGCCGGGCTGGCGGCCGGCTGCGGTGACGAGCGGCCCGGGGTCATCGCGGACCGGGCGTCGCCGTCGCCCGCGCCGGCCTCGCCGAGGGCGCTGGATGGTTTCCCGCTCGACCTCGGGTACGACCCAGAGAACGGCGACGACCACTCCCCCGTCCGGGTCGACGACCGGCCGGCGACGGAGCCGTTCTCGTTGTGCGGCGTGGTGGCGTGGGACCCGCGTGCCGGCACCACCGAGCTGCTCGGCGTCGCGTGGCGCGGCGAGGCCGAGTGGTCGCGCGGCCGCACGCTCGTCCTCTACCAGTCAACAGCGGCCGCGGAGTCCGCCGTCGCCGCCAGCCGGGACGCGGTGGCCGGCTGCCCGGACGAACCCGCTGAGCCCGGCTACGGCAGCACGCACACCCTGCTCGATGTCCAGCTCGGCGACGAGTCCGTTGCGTGGTCGGACACGTACTGGTCCACCGTCAACGGGGAGCGCGGGCACGACACCGGCCTCACCGTCCACCACCTGGTCCGGGTCGGCAGGGCTGTGTTGCTGGGCTACGAGTACGGCGAGGGAAACGGCTCGGAGAAGTCCCGCGCGGACGCCATCGAGCGGGCCACCGAGCTGGAAAGGCCAGTCGTCGCGAGGATGGACCTCGTGGGCTAGAGCCCCTGCAGGATCTCCCGCATCAGGGACGCGGTCTCGGACGGCGTCTTGCCGACCTTCACACCCACCGCTTCCAGGGCCTCCTTCTTCGCGGCCGCGGTGCCAGAGGAGCCGGACACGATGGCGCCCGCGTGGCCCATGGTCTTGCCCTCGGGGGCGGTGAAGCCGGCGACGTACCCGACGACCGGCTTGGTGACGTTGTCCTTGATGTACGCCGCGGCGCGCTCCTCGGCGTCGCCGCCGATCTCGCCGATCATCACGATCGCCTTGGTGTCAGGGTCGGCCTCGAAGGCGGCCAGCGCGTCGATGTGCGTCGTGCCGACGATCGGGTCGCCGCCGATGCCGATGGCGGTTGAGAAGCCGAAGTCCTTCAGCTCGAACATCATCTGGTAGGTCAGCGTGCCGGACTTGGAGACCAGGCCGATCGGGCCCTTGCCCGCGATCGTGTGCGGCGTGATGCCGGCCAGCGACTCCTCGGGCGTGATGATGCCGGGGCAGTTCGGCCCGATCATCCGGGTCTCCCCCGTGTTGGAAGGGCCATCCAGGTAGGCCCACACCTCGGCGGTGTCCTGCACGGGCACTCCCTCGGTGATCACCACCAGCAGCCCGATGCCGGCGTCGATGGCCTCCATACACGCTTCCTTGGTGAACGCCGGCGGCACGAAGACCACGGACACGTCGGCGCCGGTCTCGGCCATCGCCTCGTTGACCGTGCCGAAGACAGGCAGCTTCTGGCCGCCGAGCTCGACGGTGGTGCCGGCCTTGCGGGCGTTCACGCCGCCGACGATGTTGGAGCCGGCCTCGAGCATCAAGGTGGTGTGCTTGGAGCCCATCCCACCAGTCATGCCCTGGACGATGATCCGGGAGTCCTTGTTCAGGTAGATCGACATCGCTCTTCTCGTATCTCTCGTCTGTCTACGTCGATGGCGTCAGGCGTGGGCCAGCTCGGCGGCCTTGTCGGCCGCGCCGTCCATCGTGTCGACCTGGGTGACCAGCGGGTGGTTGAGCTCGTCGAGGATCCGGCGGCCCTCGACCACGTTGTTGCCGTCGAGGCGTACGACGAGCGGCTTGGTCGCCTCGTCGCCGAGGATGTCGAGCGCCCCCTTGATGCCGTTGGCGACCTCGTCGCAGGCGGTGATCCCGCCGAACACGTTCACGAAGACCGCCTTGACCTGCTCGTCGTGGATGATCACGTCGAGGCCGTCGGCCATCACCTGCGCGTTGGCGCCGCCGCCGATGTCGAGGAAGTTGGCGGGCTTGACGCCGCCGTGCTTCTCACCGGCGTACGCGACGACATCGAGGGTGGACATGACCAGCCCCGCGCCGTTGCCGATGATGCCGACCTCGCCGTCGAGCTTGACGTAGTTGAGCCCCTTCTCCTTGGCCTTGGCCTCGAGCGGGTCCGTCTCCTCCTTGATCTCGAACACCGCGTGGTCCTCGTGGCGGAAGTCGGCGTTCTCGTCGAGCGAGACCTTGCCGTCCAGCGCCTCCAGCTTGTCGCCCTCGAGCCGGGCCAGCGGGTTCACCTCGACCAGGGTGGCGTCCTCCTCGTCGAAGACCTTCCACAGCGCGAGCACCATGGCCACGGCCTGGCCGGTCAGCGCCTCGGGGAACTTCGCCTCGGCCACGATCGCCCGGGCCTTCTCCTCGTCGACCCCGGAGCCCGGGTCGACCGGGATCTGCTTGACGGCGTCCGGGTTGGTCTTCGCGACCTCCTCGATCTCGACGCCGCCCTCGACGCTGGCGATGCAGAGGTACTGACGGTTGGCGCGGTCGAGCAGGAAGGAGAAGTAGTACTCCTCCACCGGAGGCGTGGCCGGCGTGACCAGGACCCGGTTCACGGTGAGGCCCTTGATCTCCATCCCGAGGATGTTGGATGCGTGCTCGAAGGCTTCGTCGGCCGTCTTCGCCAGCTTGACGCCACCGGCCTTGCCGCGGCCACCGGCCTTGACCTGGGCCTTGACCACGCAGAAGCCGTACCTCTCGGCGGCGGCCCTCGCCTCCTCCGGAGTGGTGGCCACCGTGCCGAGGGTGGTCGTGACTCCGTGCTTGGCGAAGAGCTCCTTCGCCTGGTACTCCATCAGGTCCACGAGGGATGTCCTTCTCGGAAGGGTGCGAGGGCGGGAACGGGCGTCCGGGGACGCCCCTCGCGCACCTTAGTCCCGGCTCACCTGCGGTTACGAGTGGGCTCGGGGTTCGGTCAGTCCGGCGTGACCCAGAACACGACCACGTGGTCGTCGAGGGGCTCCACCACGGCGGCCCCGAGATCGGCGTCGGTGACCGCGATCAGGTCGACGTCCTCTTGGACGGCGACCGCCTCCAGCTGGTCGGGCGAGGCACCGTCGGCGAGGACGACGACCTCGTGGCCGCTGTCCCGCAGCCGGCGCGGCCAGGCCAGGACTTCTCCGCAGTACAGGAGCCGAGCAGCCGACCGGGACATGTCGAGAAAGTAACCGCAGCTGCGCTGGCTCGTTCCACAAATGCCTTGACACCGATTTCGGGCGCTCCGCGGCATCCGCTAGGGTCATGCGCGCTGTTTCTGTCGTCTGGCCTGGGGGGACCCCGACCTGTGTCTGGTCACCGAGCTGAGCCTCAACTTCTTGAGGCGGGCTCCTCGACCCCACGTCCGCCGGGCCGCCGGGTGGCGGACGTCCCCGTCGACTACGTCAGCCCGCTGGAGGCCGCGCAGACGGCGTACGTCGGCCGCCGCAGGGCCTCGGTTCCCACCGAGCCGGTCCGGCAAGCCTCGCTGCTCGAAGACCACCCGAGAGGGGATGCGGCCCCCGCGCCGGTGCGTGAGATCGAGCGCGACCTCGACACCGGCACCATCGAGCGGGTCCTGAGCGCCCTCGAGCCTGTCGACCACACCACGTCGTTCGAGCACGAGCCGACCGCCCGGCTGCCGATGCTGCGCGCCGAGCCCCCCGTGACGGGTGGCAAGCGCCGCGCGGTGAAGCACGCCGGCGGCCGCGGGCCGCTGTTCAAGGGTCTCCCGTCCGCGCCGGTCCTCCTGGGCATCGCCGCGCTGGCCGTCTCCATCGGCGGTGTCGTCACCGTCAACGACGCCCAGCCGGCCAGCGGCCCCGGCAGCACCGAGGTGACCCACGCCGCCTCCGCGCTCGGCGGCTCCAGCGCCCAGGGCCGGGTCTCGCCCCGCAAGCCCACGGTCAGCCGTGACTCCGCCCGCGACGCCCAGTCCGACGCCGCGGACGAGAAGCTCCAGCAGGCCACCGAGGCGACCGCCCAGCAGCGCGACGCCGCGCTGGTCGCGATCGCCGCCGAGGCCGAGAAGCAGGCGAAGATCATCGCCAAGGACCTCTGGCAGTACCCCCTCGAGCCGGTCTACCTCACCGCTCGCTTCGGCCAGTACGGCCTCTGGTCGAGCTACCACACCGGCCTCGACTTCAACGGCAACACCGGCGACCAGATCCACTCCATCGCCAACGGCGAGGTGATCTCGGCCTCCTACGACGGCTCCTACGGCAACAAGACTGTCGTCCGCCTCGAGGACGGCACCGAGATCTGGTACTGCCACCAGACCTCCTTCTTCGTCTCGGCCGGCGACATGGTCCGCGCCGGCGAGGTGATCGGGACGGTCGGCTCGACCGGCCACGTGACCGGTTCCCACCTCCACGTCGAGGTCCACCCCGGCGGCGGCGACCCGGTCGACCCCTACACGGCGATGCAGCAGCACGGACTGTTCTGATTCACCGCTTCGCGGCGTGATGAGTGGGTGGGGTCTGGCGCCTGCGCTCAAGGCGTCGGGTTGGGTCCCCTTCGGGACCGTGAGCGCCGTCCCGAGGGGCCCCACGCATCGCCCTCGCTCCGTCATCACTCGGGGTGGGGGCGTCGGGCTCGTCAGCGGCTGCGCGCTTCCTCGCCCGACGCCGTAGCGTCATACGAACTGAGCACACGGGTGCACGTTTCGTATGACCTCCCGGACGCAACCGCGCTGGGACCGCAGCCAGAGACCCGGCGGCGACCCGATAGCCAGCCCGTCCTTGGCCGGCGTCGGGGCTGTCAACCCGGCCGCCCAACCTCAGCGCTCGGCACTGCGCTTGACAGCCCCGGCGACGGTCAAACAATCGGCTCTCGGGTTGCCGCTCAACGACATCCGGACAGAAGCAGCCGAATCGGTCAGAGCTTCTCGACCGGCGCGTACCTGAGCAGCAGCCGCTTGACCCCTTCTGAACCGAAGTCGATCGAGGCGACCTGCTTCTCGCCGGCGCCCTCGAGGGCGACCACGGTGCCCATGCCGAAGGAGTCGTGGACGACCCGGTCGCCGGGGTCGAGTGAGGGGATCCGGCGGGCCGGCTTGGCCTTGGAGGCGGCGTCCGCACGCGCGGCGGCCGAGGAGAAGTTGCGGCGGCCGCGGTCGGTCGGAGAGCTCCAGGAGCCGCCGTAGGACGAGGAGAGGTCGGGACGTTCCCACGTCGTCTGGGCGGCCTCGGTGCGGCGCCAGTCGACGAGGTCGACCGGGAGCTCGTCGAGGAACCGCGAGCCCGGGTTGTGCGAGGGCGCGCCCCACGCCGAGCGGACCACGGCACGCGAGATGTAGAGCCGCTCACGGGCGCGGGTCACGCCGACGTAAGCCAGTCGCCGCTCCTCCTCGAGCTCCGGCTGGTCACCGAGCGACCTGGAGTGCGGGAAGACGCCGTCCTCGAGGCCGGTGAGGAAGACCACCGGGAACTCAAGCCCCTTGGCGGTGTGGAGGGTCATCAGGGTGACCACGCCGTCCTCGTCGTCGGGGATCTGGTCGGTGTCGGCGACCAGGGAGACCCGCTCGAGGAAGTCGGCCAGGCCGGGTGCGACGGTGCCGGCGTCGACGTCGGCCGGGTCGGCGGACGGCGCGGCCACGGGATCGTCGGCGAACTCCCGGGCCACGGCGACCAGCTCGCCGAGGTTCTCGCGCCGGGTCTCGTCCTGAGGGTCCTCTGAGACCTCCAGAGCCTTGAGGTAGCCGGAGCGCTCCAGCACCGACTCCAGGACCACGTCGGGCCGCTCACCCGCGTCGACCATCGACTGGAGCTCCTCGACCATCGCGACGAACGCCTCGATGTTGGCCAGCGACCGGGTGGCCAACCCAGGTGCCTCGTTCGCCCGGCGCAGCGCCTCCCAGAAGCTCAGCCCGTCGCGAGCGGCCAGCGCCTGGATGCACTCGACCGCCCGGTCGCCGATGCCGCGCTTGGGGACGTTGAGGATCCGCTGGAGCGAGACCACGTCGTCGGCGTTCACCAGCAGGCGCAGGTAGGCCAGGGCGTCGCGGATCTCGCGGCGCTCGTAGAAGCGCACTCCGCCGACCACGCGGTAGGGCTGGCCGGTGCGGATGAACACCTCCTCGAACACACGTGACTGCGCGTTCGTGCGGTAGAAGACCGCCACGTCGGCGGCCTTGGCGCCGCCGTCGACCAGCGTGTCGATCTCGTTGGAGACGAACCGCGCCTCGTCGTGCTCGTCGTCGGCGACGTAGCCCACGATCCGCTCGCCGTCACCCGCGTCGGACCACAGCTTCTTCTCCTTGCGGCCCTTGTTGTGGCCGATCACCGAGTTGGCGGCGGTGAGGATGGTCTGGGTGGAGCGGTAGTTCTGCTCCAGCAGGATCGAGGTGGCGGTGGGGAAGTCCTGCTCGAAGTCGAGGATGTTGCGGATGTTGGCGCCGCGGAAGGCGTAGATCGACTGGTCGGCGTCGCCGACGACCATCAGCTCGGCGGGCTCGACCCGCTCACCGCCCGAGGAGTCGGGGTCCTCGAACTTCTCGGCACAGAGCTCCGCGATCAGGGCGTACTGGGCGTGGTTGGTGTCCTGGTACTCGTCGACCAGCACGTGCCGGAACCGGCGCCGGTAGACCTCACGCACGTCGGGGAACTGCTGGAACAGGTGGACGGTGAGCATGATCAGGTCGTCGAAGTCGAGGGCGTTCGCCTGCCGCAGCCGCTTCTGGTAGAGCCGGTACGCCGCGGCGTAGGTCTCCTCGAGCTTGTTCTTGGCCTCGCGGGTGGCGTCCTCCTCGTCGCGCAGGTCGTTCTTGTGGTCGGAGACCCAGTGCAGCAGCGAGCCGGGCTGGAACCGCTTGGGGTCGAGGTCGAGCTCCTTCGCGACGTTGGCCATCAGCCGCTTCTGGTCGGCGGCGTCGTAGATCGAGAACGATGACCGGTAGGCGAGCCCCCCGAAGTCGAGCGCGGTGATCTCCTTGCGGAGGATCCGGACACAGGCGGAGTGGAACGTCGAGACCCACATGATCCGGGCCCGCTTGCCGACCAGCTCCTCGACCCGGTGCTTCATCTCGGCCGCGGCCTTGTTGGTGAAGGTGATCGCCAGGATCGAGCCGGGGTGGGCTCGGCGCTCCGAGATCAGCCAGGCGATCCGCCGGGTCAGCACTCGCGTCTTGCCGGACCCGGCACCGGCGACCACGAGCAGCGGCGTGCCCTCGTGGACCACGGCCGCGCGCTGCGGCTCGTTGAGCCCTTCGAGCAGCTCCTCGGAGGTCGGGCCGCTGCGGCGCGACTGCTTCTCGGCAGGCGCCGCAAGGTGCTCGAAGCCGGGCAGCGAGTCGGTGGTCATGTCCCGCCAACCCTACGTGCCGGCACCCCCGGCTGACGCTAGAGCAGCCGGCGGTCCGACGCCCAGCGCGACAGCTCGTGCCGGGACGACAGCTGGAGCTTCCGCAGCACGCTCGACATGTGCGTCTCGACCGTCTTGATCGAGATGAACAGCTCTTTCGCGACCTCCTTGTACGCGTAGCCGCGGGCGATCAGTCGCATCACCTCGCGCTCGCGCTCGGTGAGCCGGTCGAGGTCCTCGTCGACGGCGGCGACCTCGATCGAGCCGGCGAAGGCGTCGAGGACGAAGCCGGCCAGGCGGGGCGAGAACACCGCGTCGCCGTCGGCGACCCGGCGGATGGCGGAGACCAGCTCGGGGCCGGTGATGGTCTTGGTCACGTAGCCGCGGGCACCACTGCGAATGGTGCCTATCACGTCCTCGGCGGCGTCGCTGACACTCAACGCAAGGAAGTACGGCGCACGCAACTGGTCCGTCGCATGACCGGGCAACAGCGCAATTCGTCGCATCACCTCGACGCCACCGCCGCCTGGCAGGTGTACGTCGAGCAGCACCACCATGGGCCGGTGCGCGGCGATCGCGGCGACCGCCTCGTCGACGTCGGCCGCCTCGGCCAGCACCTCGACCTGGCCGGCGCCTGCGGTGGCCAGCTCGGAGCGGACGCCGCTTCGGAACATGGCGTGGTCGTCGACGATCACGATGCGTACAGGGGTGCTCATCAGCTCTCCTCGGAGGCGTTTCGGGGTAGATGCAGCCGGATCTCGGTGCCGTCGCCGGGCGCGGAGCGCACCTCGGCGGTGCCGCCGTGCCGCTGCATCCGGTCCAGGATGCTGCGGCGGACGCCGAGCCGGTCCTCGGGCACGTCGTCGAGCGTGAAGCCGGCGCCGCGGTCGCGGACGAAGACGTCCACGGCTCCGCCGGTGACCTCGGCGTACACGTCGACCCGGCCGGTGCCGGCGTGCTTGGCGGCGTTGGTGACGGCCTCGCGGGTGGCCGCGACGATCGGCCGCAGCGCCTCGTCGAGCCAGCAGTCGCCCACCGCGACGACGTCGACGGAGACGCCATGGCTGTCCTCCACGTCGGCGGCCGCCGAGCGGAGCGCACCGGCCAGGCTGCGCTCGTCGGTGGACTCGCCGACGTACAGCCATGAGCGCAGGTCCCGCTCCTGGGCGCGGGCCAGCCGGGCCACGGTGGTGGGGTCGTGCGAGCTCTTCTGGATCAGCGCCAG
This sequence comes from uncultured Actinomycetota bacterium, assembly GCA_963749865.1. Classification (GTDB taxonomy): domain Bacteria; phylum Actinomycetota; class Actinomycetes; order Propionibacteriales; family Nocardioidaceae; genus Nocardioides. The sequence continues at coordinate 320,525 of CAVVOE010000012.1, read as the reverse complement.
GGTCTGCAGCACCGAGTCGTGCAGGTGCGCGGCGACGTCGGCCCGCTCCTGGGTCCGGATCCGCTCCTCCCGCTCGGCGCCGAGGTCGGAGACCAGGCGCAGCACCCACGGGCCGATGACCAGTGCCAGGCCGACGACGCCCACCAGGCCGGCGATGACCGCGCTCCGCGCCTCGCCGAACGAGGTGCCGTTCAGCCCCACGACCGCGAACGCGATGCCGACGAGAACGACGCCGGCCGCCACCCGCGCGTACGACGCCCAGCCTCCGGAGCCGAACACCATCCGGACCGGGTCGATCCGCTGGGTGGAGTCGAACCAGCGCTCGCGCTGGGCCTCGTCTGCCTGCCGCCAGAGCAGCGCCAGCCCGGCCAGCCCGATGACGATCGGCCAGAAGACCGCGCCGCCTCCGAACATGCCCTCCACGACGAAGATGCCGCCGAAGGCCAGCGCCGCCAGCGCGATCGTCGGGCCCGCGTCGGCCAGGCGGCGCACCCGGCCCGGGCGGCGGCCGCCCCGCGACGCGCTCTCGGCCCCGGGCGTGCCGGTCTCGAACCGGGAGTCGCTGGGCAACATGATCCACAGGCCGGCGTACAGGAAGACACCCAGGCCGCCGAAGGCCGCGGCCAGGACGAAGAAGACGCGCATCCAGACCACGGGCAGGCCCAGGTGCCGGGCCAGCCCGCTCGCGACACCGCCCACGATGGGCGACTCGGAGTCGCGGCTGGCCCGGCGCCACTGGTGCGGCTGGGCGGGTGCGCTGGTCATGTCACCCAAAGGATCGCAGGTCAGGGCCGCCCGACCCATGGGCGACGACCCCGAGTCGACCCTGAGGGCGAACGGCCCGACCGGGGCGAGGTTCAGGGTCGTCCCCGATGGTGAGCCGCGCCCGGAGCGCGCAGTCTGGATACATGACCACCACCCCGCCCGAGGCCCCGACCGGGCCACCCGGGCCCACATCGGCCGACGAGGGCCCGCGCGTCAGCCGCGACGAGGTCCGCGACCTCGGCCGGATCCGGCGCACCGTCGGCCCCGACCGCAAGCTGGCCGGCGTCGCCGGCGGCCTGGCCCGCCACCTCGACGTCGACCCCGTGCTGCTCCGCGTGGGCTTCGTGGTCCTGGTCTTCTTCGGCGGCTCCGGCATCCTGCTGTACGTCGCGTGCTGGCTGCTGCTGCCCACCGACGACAACCCGCGAGCCTCGGTCCACCTCGACGACCGCAACCGCACCTTCGCGCTGATCGGCGTCGGGGCCCTGGCGCTGCTCGCGCTGCTGGCGGACTCGATCGGCCAGTGGGGCTTCCCGTGGCCGCTGGTCGGCGTGGCCGTGATCGCCCTGATCGTGCTGACGCTCCTGGACCGCGACAAGGCCGCGCGGCCGAGCGCCCCGCCGGTTCCCCACGCACCTGACCCGGTGACCGGACAGTTCGTCCCGGCGCCTCCCGGTACGCCGGTGGCCGCGCCGCCGCCGTACCGCCCGCAGCCGCGGAACCCCCGCCGCCGCGGACCGATCCTGTTCTGGTTCACCCTCGCGCTCGCCGCGCTCGGGATCGGCGTGGTCGGCATCCTCGACCTGGCCGGCGCCCCGATCGCCGACCCGGCCTACCCGGCCGTGGTCGTCGGCGCCTGCGGGCTGATGCTGCTGATGGGCGCCTTCTACGGACGCGCCGGTGGCCTGATCTTCGTCGGTCTGGTGGCCTCGATGGTCTTGGCGCTCGCGACCATGGCCCAGCACGTCGACGGAGCCGACATCACCCGCCGGCCACTGGTCGCCGCGGACGTCCCGACCAGCCTCGACACCTCCGCCGGCGAGATCATCCTCGACCTCAGCGACGTCCAGGACCCCGCGGCGCTCGACGGGAAGCAGCTCGAGCTCGACACCGACTTCGGCCGGATCGAGGTCATCGTCCCCGACGGCGTCAGCGTCAGCGTGGACGCCCGCGTCGACGGGCCCGGCCACATCGAGCTGTTCGGCGACGAGAAGGGCGGCATCGACATCAGCGACGTGGTCCGCCACGACGAAGGCACCGGCACACCGGAGATCTTCATCGACGCGAACGTGTCGGTCGGGGAGATCCAGGTCCACGAGGGAGAGTTCTGATGGACACCACGTACGACCGGCCGACCGGCCGGCACCCCGTCAACATCGGCCACCTCGTGATGGGGCTGGCCTTCGTCGGGATCCTCGGTGTCTGGGCGCTCGTCCAGACCGACACGGTGACCGGAGGCGACGTCCGCTGGCTGCTGCCGATCCCCTGGGTCGTCGCCGGCATCGTCGGTCTGGCGGTGACCGGGTTCACCGGCTCCCGGCGGTACGCCGTCAGGCAGGCCGGCTGGGTCGGTGACCGACCCGAGAAGGCACCCGAGCAGGCACCCGAGCAGCACGACCCCGAGCCCGACCCCGACCAAGACCCGAACGACGAGGAGACGTCATGAGCACCGAGCCCACCCACCAGCAGGCCGACCAGCCGCCCAGCCAGCCCACCGCCCAGCCGACCCCGCCGCCGGCCAGCCCGAACGCCGACCAGCAGTACGCCTCGTCGGCGAGCGTGCCCCGCCGCCTGGTCCGGCTCACCGACGACAAGATGCTGGGCGGGGTGTGCGCCGGCCTGGCCGACCACTTCGGCCTCGACCGTACGCTGGTGCGGGTGCTCACCGTCCTGGTCGCAGTCCTGGGCTTCGGTTCGGTGATCATCGCCTACCTCGTTGCCTGGTTGATCGTCCCGAAGGACGTGGACGTGTACGGGTTCAGCCCGGCCCGGGTGCCGCAGCCCCAGCCGCAGCCCCAGCAGGGCTGAGCCGCTGGGCGGCCCACTCGTCGCGGACCATCAAGGTCGTGTCGGGGTGGTCGCTGAACAGCCCGTCGACGCCGTCGTCCAGCAGCTTCCGGACCTCGGCGTCGACGTGCGCCGGCCCGCCAGGGTCGTCGTCGCGCACCGTCCAGGCCAGCACCCGCAGCCCGGCCAGGTGCGCGTCCTCGACCAGCTCGGGCCGGGCCAGCAGCCTCGCCCGGGCCACGCCCAGCGCGTCGGCGTAGCGCGCCACCGCGCGCAGCCCGTTGCGGCTGCACAGGTCGTCGTACGTCGTGGGATCGCCCGCGGCGACCAGGTCGGCGGGCGCGCCGGCGGCCGCGACCAGCTGCACCAGCGGCAGGTCGGTCCGGTCCCGCAGCCGGCGCAGGTTCGTGGTCTCGAACGACTGGAGCAGCACCCCGGACTCGCGGCGGTCCAGGCCGTGGTCGCGCAGCGAGCCGAGCACGACGTCCTCGAGCGGCAGCCCGATCGAGGACAGGTAGGACGACGACTTGAGCTCGACGTTCAGCCCGATCGGTCGGCCCCACCGCCGGGACTCCTCGGCGAGCAGGAGCAGCAGCTCGTCGAAGGTGGCGATCTCGAGCCGGCCGTCCCAGCGGGTGTTCCGCGGCCGCCGGCCGGGCAGCCGCTCCACCGCGCGAAGCGTCTTGAGCTCGGCCAGCGTGAAGTCCTCGCAGAACCAGCCACCGACCTCGCGCCCGCCGAGCACCTTCACCGAGTGCCGGCCGGCGAACTCCGGGTGCGCAGCGACGTCCGTGGTGTCGCTGAGCTCAGTCTCGTGGCGCACCACGGCCACCCCGTCGGCGGACATCACCAGGTCCGGCTCGACCGCGTCGGCGCCGAGGGCGATCGCGAGCCGGTACGACGCCAGCGTGTGCTCCGGCCGGTAGCCCGGCGCACCCCGGTGCCCGATCACCTGCGGCAGCTCTCGCCTCACATCTCGACGGTGCGGAACCCAGATGACTCGACGGCGGGTTCGACATGAACCGCAGGTGTCTGGTGCGCGTGAGGTTGGATGTGCTCATGAGCATCCCCACGCTCGGTCGCCTGGAGTCCCTGCCCGCGCTGGAGCACCCGGAGCTGCTGGCCCCGTCAGTCGCGGCCGCGCTCACGGCCTGGCCGCACGGCGGCGAGCTGGCCGTGGTCGAGATCGACCCGTCGGTGGCCGACACCGCCGCGATGAGCGAGGCCTACGACCTCGGCATGGACACCGGCGCCAACTGCGTGGTCGTCGGCGGCAAGCGCGACGGCGCGGAGCGGATCGCGGCCTGCCTGGTCCGCGCCGACACCCGGGCAGACGTCAACAACGTCGTCAAGCGCACCCTCGACGTGCGCAAGTGCTCGTTCCTGTCGATGGACCGGGCCGTCGAGGAGTCCGGGATGGAGTACGGCGGGATCACGCCGGTCGGGCTGCCCCCCGACTGGCGGTTGCTCGTGGACAGTCGGGTACTGCTGATCGACGTCGCGGTGATCGGCTCGGGTGTACGCCGGTCCAAGCTGCTGATCCCGGGACGACTGGCCGGCGCCCTGCCCGGGGCCGAAGTAGTGGAGGGAATGGCGAGCTGATGGTGAACCAGGACCCGGACCCCGAAGGCCCTGCGGGCCGAGACAAGGAGCGCGACGAGTCCGAAGCCGAGCGCGAGGACCGGAAGTGGGAGGACATGCTGCAGGAGCTGCGCGTCCTCCAGACCAGCGCCCAGCTGACCGCCGGCTTCCTGCTGACGCTGCCCTTCCAGCAGCGGTTCGCCGACCTCACCGACAACCAGGAGCGGTTCTACCTCGTGCTGGTCGTCCTGGCCGCCCTGGTGACCGCGCTGGTGCTCACCCCCGTCGCGATCCACCGCCGGCTCTCGGGCCAGCGGGTCAAGGGCCGGGTGGTCAGCACCGGCCACCTGATGATGCGCCTGGCTCTGCTGTCGCTGGCCGTGCTGGTCACGGGGACCGTGACCTTCATCTTCGACGTGTTGGTCGACCTGACCGCGGCCCTGGTGGCCGGCGCCGCCCTGGGGGTGGTCCTCGCCGGGCTGCTGCTGGTGCTCCCGCGCGCCCTCGTGAGCAGATGAGGTCGCTCGGGTCGATCTCGCTCGCCCTGCTGCTCCTCGTGGCTGGGTGCAGCGACGACGACCAGCCGGGCTCCGGCGCGGCCGAGCCGAGCCCCACGAAGTCAGAGTTCTCGCTGACGCCGGTGCCGCTGCCCCCGAAGCCGCCGCCCAGCGGCAAGCTGATCGCGGACATCGAGCAGTCCTCCAGAGACGGCGCCGCGAACCGGTTCCAGGTCTGGGTGGACAACGACACCGACGCCCTGATCACCCCGACCAGGGTGACCTACAACGACGAGCGCTTCCGGAGCTCCCTGCCCGGCACCCGGCTGAGGGACATCCCGTCCCAGTCGCGCCGGGGCTTCCCGTTCTACCAGCCCAAACGGCCTGCCTGCGGCAGCACCGCCACCAGCGGCACCGTGACCGTCGACTACACCGTGAACGGCGAGCCGAAGAGCGCGACCGTGCCGGTGGAGGACGAGGCCGACGTGATCCAGCGGATCACATCGGCGAACTGCCTCGTGCTCAGCATCGAGCACATCGCGCACCTCAGCTGGGCCGACGAGGTGACGGCCAGCGGTGATGGCGGCAAGGGCTCGGTCGGGACATTGACCCTCGTCGTCGAGACGACCGGCAAGCCCGGGCCCGTGCTGGTCCTCGACACCATCGTCGGCAACCCGGTGCTGTCCCCAGGTGACCATGGCGTCTTCCACGCCGACCTCACGATCACCGGCGACCAGCCATCCCAACGCATCCCCGTCCCGCTCCGGCCGTCGCGCTGCGACGCGCACGCCTTCGCGGCCGCCGGCAGCTTTGCCGCTTTCGCGGTCAACCTGCATCTGGACGGTCACCCCGGCCAGATCGTGCTTACCCTCAGCCCGACCGGAGCCGCGAACGCGCTCCACTTCGCCGAGGACTCGTGCGGATCCCTGACCACCACCCCGTGACAGACGGCGACCTGAGCGCCTCCTGGGGCCGACCTAAACGAGTCGCCCGGCCACGCACGCCGCCGTACCCTTGAGCGAGTGCGCCGCCTCCCCCTCGACCATCCCGGGACGGCGGTCCACAGCACACCGGGCGCCTTCCTCTGGTGGATGGCGCGGGGCCAGTGGCGGACGCTGGCCGGCGGGATGTGCTTCGGCATCGTCTGGATGAGCTGCCAGGCCGTGATGCCTGCGGTGATCGGCCGCGCCATCGACCACGGCGTGGCCGCCAAGGACGGCTCCGCGCTGCTCTCCTACGCGACGATCATGTTCGCGATCGGCATCGTCCAGGCGGTCACGGGGATCATGCGGCACCGGTTCGCCGTCACGAACTGGCTCACCGCTGCCTACCGCACCGTGCAGCTGGTCGGCCGGCAGGCGGTCCACCTCGGCGGCGCGCTGTCCCGCAAGGTCTCGACCGGCGAGGTCGTGGCGATCGGCACCAACGACATCTCCAACCTGGGTCAGCTGATGGACGTGTCCGCCCGGTTCGCCGGTGCGATCGTGTCGTTCCTGCTGGTCGCGGTGATCCTGCTGAGCACGTCTGTCCCTCTCGGGCTGCTGGTGCTGATAGGGGTGCCGCTGCTGACCCTGCTGATCGCCCCGCTGCTCCGCCCGCTGAACCGCCGCAGCGCTCACCAGCGACACCTGACGGGCGCACTGGCCAACACCGCCAGCGACATCGTCGGAGGGCTGCGGGTGCTGCGCGGCATCGGCGGCGAGCAGGTCTTCCACGACCGCTACCGCCGAGAGTCGCAGGACACCCGCCGCGCGGGAGTCCAGGTCTCGCGGCTGCAGTCGGTGCTGGACGCGCTCCAGGTGTTCCTGCCCGGCGTGTTCGTGGTGCTCGTGGTCTGGCTGGGGGCGCGGTACGCAGTGCAGGGCCGGATCACCCCCGGCGAGCTGGTCGCGTTCTACGGCTACTCGGCGTTCCTCATGATCCCGCTGCGCACCGCGACGGAGTACGCCAACAGGCTGATCCGGGCCAGGGTCTCGGCGCAGCGGGTCTGCAAGGTCCTGGCGCTCGCCCCCGACCACACCGATCCCGCCGAGCCGCTCGACCAGCCACCGCCGGGCGCCGTGCTGGCCGACGCGCGCACCGGACTGCAGGTCCGGCCGGGGCTGGTCACCGCGGTGGTGAGCGACCAGCCGGAAGAGGCGGCCGCCCTCGCGGACCGGCTCGGGCTCTGCGCGCCCGAGGTGGACGACGACGTCACGCTCGGCGGCGTACCGCTCACCGCGCTGCGCCGGGACGACGTACGCCGCCGGATCGTGGTCTCCGACACCGGCGCGACCCTCTTCTCGGGTCGGCTCGGCCGGGTCCTCGACACCAGTGCCGGCGATCCCAGCCACGCGGGCGAAGTACGGCGCGCCCTCGAGACAGCTTCGACCGAGGACATCTTCGAGGCCCTGCCCGACGGCCTCGACACCGTGGTCGCCGAGCGCGGCCGGACCTTCTCCGGCGGCCAGCAGCAGCGGCTGGTGCTGACGCGGGCGCTGGCCACCGATCCCGAGATCCTGGTCCTGGTCGAGCCGACCTCGGCCGTCGATGCCCACACCGAGGCGCGGATCGCGTCCCGGCTGCGCGGCCACCGGTCGGGACGCACGACCGTCGTCGTCTCCTCCAGCCCGCTGGTGCTCGACGCCGTCGACGAGGTGGCGTTCCTGCGCGGCGGCCGGGTCGCGGCGACCGGCACCCACGCGGAGCTGATGAGGACCGACCCGGACTACCGGGGCGTGGTCACCCGCGACACCGAGCCTGCCCCGGTGCCCTCGTGAGCGTCCGCACCGCCCTTCCGATCGCCGACTCGCGTTCGCTGCGCCGCTATGTCCGCGACCTGGCGCGTCGGCACCCACGGCTGCTGTTCACCGCGCTGGGCCTGCACCTGACGGCGGCTCTCACGGCGCTCGCAGCGCCCCGCCTCCTCGGCGAGCTGGTGCAAGCGGTCGACGAAGGCACCACGGTCGGCCACGTGGACCGCGTCGTGCTGGTGCTGGCCTGCTTCCTCGTCGCGCAGACGGTGCTGACCCGGTACGCCCGGCTGACCAGCCAGGTGCTCGGGGAGCAGGTGCTGGCCGAGCTGCGCGAGGACTTCGTCGGCAATGCCCTGGCCCTGCCGGTCGGCGTGGTCGAGTCGGCCGGCTCCGGCGACCTGCTCACCCGCACCAGCCGGGACGTCGACCAGCTCGGCTGGTCGGTGCGCTGGGCATTGCCGGAGTGGACGATCGCGGTGGTCACCGCCGTGGTCACGTTCGTCGCCGCTGTCAGCGTCGGCTGGTGGGTGCTGCTGCCGGTGGCCCTCGGGCTGCCGCCGCTGGTGGTCGGGCTGCGCTGGTACCTCGCGCGGGCCAAGGCGGGCTACCTGCGCGAGTCGGCGTCGTACTCCGCGATCAACGCGACCCTGACCGAGACGGTCGAGGGTGCGCGCACCGTTGAGGCGCTCGGACTCGGGCCGGAGCGGGTCGGCGCCATCGACGAGGACATCGAGGAGTCCTACGCCGCCGAGCGCTACACCCTCTACCTGCGCACCGTGTTCTTCCCGAGCATGGAGCTGTCCTACCTGATCCCGACAGTCGCGACGCTGCTGCTGGGCGGCTACCTCTACACCCAGGGCAGCGTCTCCCTCGGCGAGGTCACCGCGGCCACGCTCTACGTGCAGATGCTCATCGACCCGGTGGACCGGATCGTCTCGATCCTCGACGAGCTGCAGATGGGTGCCGCGTCGCTGGCCCGGCTGCTCGGGGTCGCCCAGGTGCCGGACGACCGCTCGGTCTCCGGCGCCCGGCCGGCCGGCGAGGAGCTCGACGCCCGCGACGTGCGGTTCTCCTACGTCGACGGGCGCGACGTGCTGCACGGCGTCGACCTCGACGTGGGCGTGGGCGAACGGATCGCGATGGTCGGGCCGTCCGGGGCCGGCAAGTCGACGCTCGGCCGACTGCTGGCCGGCATCCACCCGCCCCGCACCGGCGAGGTGACCGTGGGCGGCGTCGGCCTGGTCGAGCTGCCGCTGGACGAGCTGCGCGGCCACGTCGCGCTGGTCACCCAGGAGCACCACGTCTTCGTCGGCACGCTGCGCGAGAACCTCGCCCTGGCTGCTCCCCCCGGAGCCGACGACGACGACATCCGCGCGGCGCTCTCCGCCGTCGACGCCGTCGAGTGGGTCTCGGCGCTGCCCGACGGGCTCGACACGGTGGTGGGCTCAGGTGGGCGCGCGCTCACCGCTGCCCAGGCCCAGCAGATCGCCCTGGCGCGGCTGGTCCTGGCCGACCCGCACACCCTGGTCCTCGACGAGGCCACGTCCCTGATCGACCCACGCGCGGCCCGCCACCTCGAGCGGTCGCTGGCCGCCGTGCTCCGCGGCCGGACCGTGATCGCGATCGCGCACCGGCTGTTCTCGGCGCACGACGCCGACCGGGTCGCGGTGGTCGAGGACGGGAAGATCACCGAGCTCGGCTCGCACGACGAGCTGGTCGCCACCGGCGGCTCTTACGCCGCACTCTGGGACTCCTGGAACGGCAACCGCTGACCGCTCCGGGAGCGCGACCCCAGGGAACTTGAGCGCGAAATCCCCCCCGGGTGGGCCATCGCCACCGAGCCAGGCTCGCCCTACCGTCGTTTGCACAGGGCTCGGGACGGACCGAGGAGGTCACCCGTGCGCAGACACGTCAGAACCATTCCTGTCCTCGCAGCCGGATGGCTGCTCACCCTCGGCGTCGGTGCGCTGCTCCTCGCCGGGCCGGCGCACGCCGAGCTCACGACCGACGACGCTGACTGCCAGGGCGAGGTCGTGGTCACCGGCGAAGGCGGCACCGACACCACGCTGACCCAGGAGACCAAGCAGGCAACCGTCGACGAGGCAGGCGCCTACTCGGGCACCGGGAGCATCAACGGTGGACAGGGCGCGGGAGAGCGGTCCTACTCCGGTGCCGTGAAGATCGATCTGCCCGCGCCGCTCCCCGACTACGGGCCGGGCTCGTGGTCGTGGTCGAGCGAGTCCAGCAGCACCTACGCCACCACCGACCCGAAGACCGGCGACTACGACCTGCCGAGCTTCGTCCCCCGCGGCTTCTACGTCCCGTTGGTCGCCACGCACGACGAGGAGGGCGAGACGGTGTGCGTCTTCGAGGGTGAGATCAAGGTCGCTGGCAAGTTCACCGACAGCCCGATCTCGCTCGGCGCCGCCGGCGCGACGCTGGTGTTCGGCGTCATGGCCACGATGGCCGGCATCGCCCGGAAGAGGGGGATCTGACCATGCGCGGTCGCCCAGTCCTCGGCGTGTTCGCAGGCTTCTTCTTCGGCCTGTTCCTGGCGTTGACCCTCGTCCTGGCCGGCGTGCTCCCGCTCAACAGCGTGCTGGTCAGCGCGCTGCCGTTCGCCGGCGTCGTCTACGGGCTGCTGATGGCCAAGGCGGCGCCGTTCGGCACGAGGGGCGAGACCGCTCCGTAGCCCCTCAGGCAAGCACCGAACCGCAGGGCGAGGGCCCGCCCACGCCTGTCGGCGCGGACGGGCCCTGAGCCGTCTGGTCGTTGCTCCCGGCTACGGTCGCGGCACCACCTCGATCGGCGTGTCCGCCGTGGTGACCCCGTTGACACCACTGGCCGTCAGCTCCGAGTGGACGACGCCGTTGCCGACCCGGGTGCCCTCGACCTCGACGTCGTAGCTCATCGTGTCCCCGGGCTCGGGGTCGGTCGAGGTGATGACGATACCGCTCGCGTCACTCGGCAGGATCGCCTGCATGTCGCCCTGACCCGCCGAGTTCTCGGCGCCGACGAGCCAGTCCTGGGCCACCGGAGCCGCCTGGGCGGCCTGGTAGGTGTAGGACACGTCCTGCACGCCGTTGACCCCGATCCACACCTGCATGTTCCGCTGGGTCGTCGTGCCGTAGTCGCTGACGTTCCACTGGACGACCAGCCACTGGTTGACCCCGTCGGTGAGGATGTTGATCAGCACCCCCGGCCGGCCGGCGCCGTCCAGGTCGGACCAGAACGGCGCCATGATGTTGTTCGGCGCCGCCGGGTCCGCCCCGGCTGGCAGGCTGCAGCAGTTGTTGTCCGCCGAGGTCGCCCCGCCGGCCACCAGGTAGCCGTTGGAGTCGATGCCGACGCGGCTGTACGGCTGCCCGTTGAACACGAACTGCGGCACGTTGAAGTTGAGGATCTGCTCATCGCCCACGGCCGTGGTGATCGTCCCGGCGAACCCCTCGAGCGGGATGTACCCGAACGTGGGGCCCGGAGCCTGCGACGGCACTCCGAGGCTGGCCCCGGCGAGGGTCGCCGTCTCCGTCACCGGACCACCGACCGGGCTGACCCACTTGTCGCCGGTGGTGGTGATGCTGACGTCCTGGTCGTCGAAGGAGTTGTTGACCGCGCTGACCGTGCAGGTCGTCGTGGACCTCACCTCGATCGACGCGTCGTCACAGCTCTGCACCAGGCTGACCGAGCCCTGCTTGCGGACGAAGGCCACGGGCAGGCGCAGCGTGCCAGCACCCGTACCGAAGGTCACCGTCGCGAACTGTTGGGTGTTCATCGGCGCCGTCGACGACACGGTGATGTCGAAGGTGGCGCTGTCACCGGATGCGACCACGGCCGAGGCCGGGCTGAAGGTGATCTTCGTGCCGGCCGGGCTCTTGGACTTGGGCGTGACGGTGAGCGACCCACCGGTCACGTTGGTGACCGTACGGCTGGTCGTGATCCGTCCCGGCATCGTCGGGGCGTCGATCGACGCGATGTTGAGGTCGACCGAGTGCTCCGGGTCGTTGGTGTACGCCGCCATGTCCGCCGTCGAGGCCGAGATGGTCAGCGGCGCATCGATGGCCGTGCCCACGTTGACCCGACCCGCACCCATGTCGAACGGGTCGGCCGGAGTGGTGAGGTCCTCCTTGACCACCTTGGTGCTGGCCTGGGTCATGAGAGCCGACTTGATCTGGCCCGGGGTCCAGTCCGGGTGCACGGCCTTGACCAGCAGCGCGGCGCCCGCGATGTGCGGGGAGGCCATCGACGTACCTGCAATCGCCTGCCAGTACTGGCCAGCCGGGCCGCCGTCGACCGAGTCCGGCGTCGGGGTCGTGGCGGCGAGGATCTGGACGCCAGGGGCGGTGATGTCGGGCTTGATGAAGTTGCCGAGCGGACCCCGCGAGGAGAACGCCGCCATCACGTCACCCTGGCCCTGGCCGATCTGGCCGGCCGTGAACGTCGCCGTCACGCCGGTGTGGCCGGCGAGGAAGGCGACCAGGTCGGTGCCGTCGGCCACGTGCACCACGGGCAGGAAGTGGTTGTCGGTCTCGACGTCGGCCTGGGTCGGGTTGTAGAGGATCATCCCGGCCGCGCCGCCCTGCAGGACGTTGAAGCCCTTCTGGATCCGGCCGATGCCGCCGCCCCGCTCGCAGACCACGATCTTCCCGGCGAAGAGACCCGGCGGAGCCGCGGCCGCGCACAGGTTGTCGCTGTACGGCGCATCAGAGGACTTCACGACGGGAAGCGGACCCGCGCCCGCGGTGATCGACGCACCGTCGACCTCGTAGGTGTCGCTGTTGCTGGCGGTCAGCGTCAGGTGCGACTCGAACTCGCGACGCTGGGTGGACGCCGCCACCGTCGTCACCCATGGGCCGCCGTGTCCGGCGGTTGCCGCCCCCGGGCCGGCGTTGCCGGCGGACGCGGCGACGAAGACACCGGCGTCGTAGGCGTTCAGGAAGGCCTGCTCGACCGGGTCGGTGGCGGGGTTGTTGCCGCCGCTGATCGAGAAGTTGATGGCGTCGACACCGTCGAGGATCGCCTGGCCGACTGCGCTGGTGCTGTCGGACTGGTAGCAGCCGACGGGGCCGCAGACGCGGTACTCGGCGATCTGGGCGCCGGGGGCGATGCCGCCGACCTTCTTGACGACCGGACCCAGCGTGTGGGCGTTGCGGACCACGCTGCCGGCGGTCGTGGAGGCGGTGTGGGAGCCGTGGCCCTCCGAGTCACGCGCGGCGTTCGGGTACATCAGCCCGCCCGACCCGTTCACCAGCTTGTAGGTGTCGAGGTAGTAGCGGCCACCGACCAGCTTGTTGTTGCAGACGAACGGGTCTGCTGCCGGGGTCAGCGGGTTGTCGCCGAAGTCGCACGGGATCGCGGGGCCGGAGTACGCCGGCAGGTCGGGCCGGGGGGCGAAAGCGGGGTGCTCGGGCCAGACTCCGGTGTCGAGGTTGCCCAGCAGCAGGCCTTCACCCGCGGTCGCCTCGCCGCTCAGCGCCTGGTAGGCGCTGGTGGCGCCGATGAACTTGGAGCTCGCGTCGTCCGTGGGCTGGCGCAGCTCGTCGCGCTGGACGGCGACCACCCCCGGGACGGCGAGGATCCTGGAGATCTGGTTGCCGGGCACGGTGGCCGACACGCCGCCGTACACGATCCGTTGGCTGCCGGTGACCCTGGTGCCGGCAGCGGCGGCCTTGACCGCGGAGCTGATCTTGCTCTCCATCTGGCCGAGCTTCGCGAGGTAGGCCTGGGAAGCCGAGCTCGTGGCGTCGAGGTCCTGACCGGTCTCACTCGGGCTGGTGGCCTGGAGGCCGGGGATCGTCCCCCGGTAGCTGGTGAGCGGGTCGTAGTCGTACTTGATCATCACCGTGATGGCCTTGGCGCTGGTGATGTGCTTGAGCCCCTCTGGGGTCTGGGCGATCGAGGCGGTGGCCTTGGTGCCGGTCAGGGTGTTGACGAGCTGGACGGAGCCGGCCGGGGTGAGGTCGGAACCCGAGCGTCCATCGGCCGCGGCCGAGGGTGACAGCGGGCTCAGCGTGGCGACGGCGAGAGCCGCGGTCGCGGTCGCCACCCCCACCCGGAAAGCCGGCCGTCGGGAGAGGCGAGCAAGCATGCGCTGTTCCTCCGAGCGATCGTGTGGCGTGGGATCTACCGCGCTGCCGGACGCAGACTCGCCCGGTGCGCTGAGCAACATAAGACCGCTCTTAAATTTCCGCCATGGTCCCGGTGCTCCAGGGCATCCACAACTTGGTAACAGCCTGACGGGCGGGACGCGACCCGGAGCGCTCAGCGCTCGACGTGCTCCAGCCCGGTGACCCGGACGCCGGAGTGCGTCTTGTACTTCCGGTTGATCGAGATGAGCACCGCGGTCATCGGCTCCAGGACCCGGGCCAGCCGGAGCTTGCCGGCGCTGACGCCCTCGCGGCCGGTGATCGCGCGGGCCAGCTCCATGGCGACCTGCTTGCCGTCATCGGAGTCGCCGACGCAGAGCACGTCATCCTCGAGGTACTCGTCGTCGCCCCACAGCAGGACCGCCGACACGTTGTGGAACGCGCCGACCACGGTGGCCTCGGGAGCGAGCCGGGCGGCGTGCTCGGCGGCCGAGCCCTCGCCGCCGTCGATCACCCGGCCGTGCGCGCCGCGCTTGTCGAAGGCGAGCGGGTTCACGCAGGAGATGACCGTCCTGCCGGCCAGCGGGAGCGAGGAGACGAGCTCGTCGTGGCCGTCCCACGGCACGGCCAGCAGGACGATGTCGGCGTCCGCGCAGGCGTCAGCATTCTCCGCTCCGGTGACCGCACCGGCGCCGTCGACGCCCTCGAGCCGGGCGCCGACCTCCTCAGCGGTCGCCACGGCCTTCTCGGCGACCCGGGACCCGATCACCACGTCGTGCCCGTGGCGGGCGAACCGGTAACCCAGGCCCTTGCCCTGCGGGCCGGTCCCGCCCATCACCGCGATCCGATACGTGGTCACGCCCGGGATGGTGCCACGGTCGGTCGCCGTGACCTCTCGGTGGCCCGTCAGTTGATACTTTCAAGGCATCAGGGACATGGACGACGAGGCGATGGCCAAAGAGCTTCGCGGTGACATCCAAGGGCTGCGCGCGGTCGCAGTCCTGCTTGTCATCGCCTGCCACGCCGGCGTTCCGTTCCTCCCCGGCGGCTTCGTCGGGGTCGACGTCTTCTACGTCATCTCCGGCTTCCTGATCGCGTCACTTCTCTACCGCGAGGTGCTGCTGACCGGCAAGGTCGCGATCGGCGCGTTCTGGGCGCGCCGGGCCCGCCGCATCCTGCCCGCGGCCACCCTGGTCACCGTCGTCACGGTGCTCCTCTCGCTGCTGTGGATGAGCCTGCTCGACGCCCGCCAGGTCATCGTCGACGCACTCTGGTCCTCGGCCTTCGCCGCCAACATCCACTTCGCCCAGCAGGGCGTCTTCTACTTCGCCCAGGACACCGGCCCCTCGCCGCTCCAGCACTACTGGTCGCTAGCGGTCGAGGAGCAGTTCTACGTCGTCTGGCCGCTGCTGCTGGTCGGCTGCCTGGCGCTGACCAAGCTGCTCACCAGGGGCCGCGCCGGGCGCCGGGTCGAGCGGCTGCCCCGCAGCGCCGTGGTCACGATGCTCTGCGTCATCAGCCTGGCCTCGCTGGGCTGGTCGATCCACCAGACCGTGGACTCCCCCACGTCGGCGTACTTCTCCACCTTCACCCGCGCCTGGGAGCTGGGTGTCGGCGCGCTGATCGCGCTCGTGCCACCGACGCTGATGCGTCGGCTCACCCGGCTCAGCCTCGAGGCGATGGCCGTCATCGGTGTCGCGATGCTGCTGACCGCCTGCATGGTCATCACGCCCGAGACGCCGTTCCCCGGCATCGCCGCGCTCCTCCCCGTGACCGGCACCGCGCTGCTCATCATGTCCGGTTCGGTCGCCGACGCACCCGAGAAGCAGACGTGGTCCGCGAGGCTCCTCGAGGTCGCGCCGATGCGGATGATCGGCGACTGGTCGTACTCGCTCTACCTGTGGCACTGGCCGGCGATCGTCCTGCCGCCCATCGCGCTGGGCCGGGAGATGACGGCGCTGGAGAAGGGGATCGCCGTCATCGTCGTGATCACGCTCTCGGCGTACTCCTACCGGTTCGTCGAGATGCCGTTCCGCGCCGGTCGCCCGGCGCACCGGTTGGTGCGCCGCCGAGCGCTGGTGCTCTACCCGGCGAGCGCCACCCTCGTCGTCGCGACCGCGGCCGGTGCCTGGTGGTGGACCGGCTACCAGGGCAGCGAGCACGGCGACAACCCGCCGATCACGGTCGCCGGTGGGCCGATCGACGGGCTGCACGACAACACCGAGGCGCTGGTCCGCGCCTCGGTGACCGCGGCCAAGGACAAGCGCGCGGTGCCCAGCAACCTCACGCCCGACCTGCTCAACCTGCGCAACTCGATCGCCGACGTCGGCGACTGCGACTACGAGGACAACGTCCGCAAGCTGTGTCCGCACGGCGAGGGCGACCGCACGCTCGTCGTGATCGGCGACTCGCACGCACGGGCCTGGATCCCGGCGTTCAACCGGATCATCGAGGCCGGCCAGTGGGAGGCCTACTACCTCGTGAAGCCGCAGTGCACGGCCGCGCACGTGACGATCGCGTCGCTCGACGACGACGAGCCGTTCACCGACTGCACCGAGTTCCAGGACTGGGTCGTCGAGCAGGTCGCCGACCTCCACCCGGACCTCGTCGTGGTCGCGTCGTCTCCTCCGGTGAACGGCATCTTCGACGGCGACACGCGAATCACCTCGGCCGACGGGATCATCCCGATCCTGCGCCAGGGCTACGACGACCTGTTCCTCGCGCTCAGCGAGCACGCCGACCAGGTCGCCCTGGTCCGCGACGTACCCAAGTCGCCGGACGACCCGGCCACCTGCCTCTCCACCGGCGACCCGAGCCTCGGCGACTGCATGTTCGAGCCGGTCGAGCGCTCCACGGTTCTCGGCGACGTCGCGGTCGAGGCCGCCCGGACGTCCGGCATCGAGGTCGTCGACCCGACGCCGTGGCTCTGCTACCAGGGCGAGTGCCCGATCGTCATCGGCGGGACCCTCAGCTACCGCGACACCGACCACATCACCACCGAGTACGCCGCCAACCTCTGGGGCGAGCTCGGCAACGCCCTGCACATGCTGCCGACCACCTCGGAGTGACCCGTTGATTCGGGACTTCCGCCGGTTCAATCGGCAGTTCTGACGTTCGAGTCCGGAAGATTCTCCCGACTCAACCGGCGGAAGTCCCGACTCAACGTTTGCACCGTGACAGTTCCACTGTCACAGTTGACGGGTGCAGCTCTCCTATCCCCTCCAGTACGCCGGCAACCCGCGTGACACCGCAGACCAGGTGGCCGAGCTCGAGCAGGCCGGCCTGGACATGGTCTGGGTGGCCGAGGCGTACGGCTTCGACTCGCCCACGCTGATGGGCTACCTGGCCGCCAAGACCGAGCGGCTCCAGATCGCCGCGGGCATCATCAACGTCTTCTCGCGCACCCCGGGCGCGATCCTGCAGACCGCGGCCGGCCTCGACAACGTCTCGGCGGGACGCGCCGTGCTCGGCCTCGGCGCCTCCGGGCCGCAGGTGATCGAGGGGTTCCACGGCTTGCCGTACGACAAGCCGCTCGGGCGCACCCGTGAGGTGATCCGGCTCGTCCGCTCCGGCCTCAAGCGCGAGCCGCTGGAGTCGCACGGGATGTTCGACATCCCGCTCTCGGAGGGCAGGGGGCTGGGTCTCGGCAAGCCGCTCAAGCTGCTCACCCGGCCCGAGCGCGACACGATCCCGATCTGGGTGGCCTCGCTCGGTGACAAGAACGTCGAGATGACCGCCGAGCTGGCGGACGGCTGGCTGCCCATCCTGTTCATCCCCGAGCGCGCCCGCGACGTCTGGGGCTCCGCGCTCGACGCCGGCGCCGGCAAGCGCGACCCCGAGCTCGGCCCGCTCCAGATCAGCGCCGGTGGCATGGTCGCGATCGGCGAGGACGTGAAGGGGCTGCTGGACTTCCTGCGCCCGATGTACGCGCTCTACGTCGGCGGCATGGGTGCCCGCGGCAAGAACTTCTACAACGAGCTCGCGCAGCACTACGGCTACGAGAAGGAGGCCAAGGAGATCCAGGACCTCTACCTCGACGGCAAGAAGAAGGAGGCCGAGGCGCTGGTCCCGACCGAGTGGATGGAGGCCAGCAACCTGGTCGGCCCCGCGTCGTACGTCCAGGAGCGGATCGAGGCCTTCAAGGAGGCCGGCGTCACCCACCTCTCGATCGTGCCGGCCAGCGAGAACCCGGCCGCGACGGTCTCGCAGCTCAAGGACTGGGTGTCGTGATCCACCCCACCGAACCGCTCGGTGGGGGCGCTACGCGCCGAGGGCTCTCGCTTCGTCGGGGACCCCGGAAAAGCGCCGAGGGTCGGAGCCGGCTGCACTCCCGGGGTCGCTACGCGCACCTCGACGAGATCCGGAACCTCGACCCCTACGACGACGCCGACCGCGACCGGATCGTCACCCTGACCGGACGCCACGACTTCCCCTGGGACTTCGACCAGGGCACAGCGATCGCGTTCCTCCGCGACTACGGCGTGCCCTCGATCGCGCGACTGCTCGACCGCACCGGCGAGTTCGAGAACGACGGCGTGAAGCGGTACGACGACACCCTGTTCTTCCAGGAGGAGGCGATCCTGGAGGGCGTCGACTCCGAGCGCTCACACACCGCGATCCGGCGGCTGAACCGGATCCATGGCCACTACGACATTCCCAACGACGAGTTCCAGTACGTCCTGGCCACCACGCTGGTCGGCCCGGTGCGCTGGATCGGCCGCTACGGCTGGCGCCGGCTCGACCCGATCGAGCTGGTGGCGCTGACCCGGTTCACCACCCGGTTCGGCGAGCTGATGGGCATCAAGGGCCTGCCGGAGACCTACGACGGCTATCTCGAGCTGCTGACCTCCTACGAGCGCGCGCGGTTCGAGTTCGACCCCGCCAACAAGAGGGTCACCGAGGCGACGATCCGGATCGGCCGGGCCACCGCGCCGTGGTACCTGCGCCTCGGCTTCCGCCGCGTATCCATCGCGCTGATGGACGAGCCGCTGCGGCTCGCCCTGGGCCTGGAGCGCCAGCCACGTGGGCTGGTCGCCGCCGTCGACCTGGGGCTGAGGCTGCGGGCGAAGGTGCTCCGGTTCTTCCCGCCGCGCCGAACGCCGTACGAGCGGAAGCACCTGACCTACCCGAACGGCTACGAGCTCAACCGGGTCGGCCCCGCGTCCATGCTCGACGAGCTCAACCGCACCACCCAGACCAAGGAGCCGACCGTTGCCTGAGCGCCCCTCCATCTACGAACAGGAGCACGAGGACTTCCGCGCCACCGCCCGCGCGTTCCTGGAGAGGGAGGTCGTCCCCCACCACGACCAGTGGGAGAACGACGGCCAGGTCGACCGCGAGGTCTGGCGCAAGGCCGGCGACGCGGGGCTGCTGTGCTTCGACGTCGACGAGAAGTACGGCGGCGCCGGGATCAAGGACTTCCGCTTCAACGTCGTGCTGGCCGAGGAGATCACCCGCGCCGGCGCCAGCGGCGTCGGCTTCCCGGTGCACAACGACGTGATCGTGCCGTACGTCAGCGCGCTGGCCACCGACGAGCAGAAGCAGCGCTGGCTGCCGGGCCTGGTCTCCGGCGACCTGATCTCGGCCATCGCGATGACCGAGCCGGGCGCCGGCTCGGACCTCCAGGGCATCCGCACCTCAGCCGTCGACAAGGGCGACCACTACGTGCTGAACGGCTCCAAGACGTTCATCTCCAACGGCATCCTGTCCGACCTGGTGATCGTGGTGGCCCGCACCGATCCCGACGCCGGCCACCAGGGCATCTCGCTCCTGGTCGTCGAGCGCGGCATGGACGGCTTCGAGCGCGGTCGCAACCTCGAGAAGATCGGGCTGAAGGCCCAGGACACCGCCGAGCTGTTCTTCGACAACGTCCAGGTGCCCAAGGGGAACCTGCTCGGCGCCGAGGGCTCCGGCTTCGTCTCGCTGATGGAGAACCTGCCCCAGGAGCGGATCTCGATCGCGGCCATCGCGGTCGCCGCCTCCGAGCTCGTCCTCGAGCTGTGCCTCGACCACGCCCGGACCCGCGAGGCGTTCGGCAAGCCGATCGGCAGCTTCCAGCACAACCGCTTCCTGCTCGCCGAGATGGCCACCGAGGTCCACATCGCCCGGGTCTTCCTCAACGACTGCGTGACCCGGCTCAACGCCGGCCAGGTCGACACCTCGCTGGCCTCGATGGCCAAGTGGTGGACCACCGAGCTCCAGACCAAGATCGTCGACCGCGGCGTCCAGCTCTTCGGTGGCTACGGCTACATGACCGAGTACCCCATCGCCAAGGCGTTCGTGGACTCCCGGATCCAGACCATCTACGGCGGCACGACCGAGATCCAGAAGGAGATCATCGGGCGGATGCTGGGGCTCTGAGGAGCCCCGGCGGCCGGCCACGGCCGAGCCTCGGAGCCAACTGGTCCAGACCAGTTGCCCACCTGTCACATCCCGGTTTCCGCAGGTGTCGATGAGTTCGACAGGTTTGCGCGGTCGACCTCGCAGCCTCCTCGGGGAAATCCCCGATGCCGACTGTCCCCACCTTCTGATGGAGTGACCCCATGCATCGCCAGATCGCTGGAAAACTGACCGGACCCGCCACCAAGTGGGTCGTCGTCGCCGTTTGGGTCGTGCTCTTCGTCGGCGTCGGAGGCCTCAGCGCCAAGCTCGCCGACGTCCAGAACAACGAGGCATCGAGCTGGCTGCCCGCCTCCGCCGAGTCCACCAAGGTGGTCGGCGAGCTGACCGGCACCGTCGACCCCAACGACATCCCCACCCTCATCGTCTACTACCGCGACGGCGGGCTCACCGACGCCGACCGCGCTGCCATCGATGCGCAGGCGTCCGAGCTGGCCAACATCGATGGCGTCACCGCCCAGGGTGTGCTCACCCCGACGGCGGCTGAGCAGATCCCCGACCTGCCCTTCAAGCTCTCGTCCGACGACGGTGAGGTCGCCGTCAGCACCTTGACCTTCAACTTCGGCACGAACGGCTGGAACGACATCCCCGACGCCGCCGACCAGATCCGCGAGATCACCGACATGGACGGCGTCACTGTCCACCTCGCCGGCTACGGCGGCCAGGCGGCCGACGCCGCTGAGGCGTTCGAGGGCATCGACACCAACCTGATAGCGATCACCCTGCTCGTGGTGATCGTCATCCTGCTGCTCACCTACCGCAGCGCCTACCTGTGGATCCTGCCGATCCTCAGCGTGGTGTTCGCCTACTCGGTCTCCGGAGGCGTCGTCTACCTCCTGGCGAAGTACGCCGACCTCACCGTCAACGGCCAGAGCCAGGCGATCCTCGGCATCCTCGTCATCGGTGCCGGCACCGACTACGCCCTGCTGCTGGTCGCGAGATATCGAGAAGAGCTCCGTCGTCACGAGGACCGGCACGAGGCGATGGCGTTCGCCCTGCACCGGGCCGCGCCGGCACTGCTGGCGAGCGCCTCGACGGTCATCGTCGGCATGCTGTGCCTCAGCCTCGCGGAGCTGAACTCGACCGCCGGCCTCGGCCCGGTGCTCGCCGTCGGAGTCGGGGTCACCGTGCTGGTCATGCTGACCCTGCTGCCGGCACTGCTGGTGGTCTTCGGCGGGTGGGTCTTCGGTCCTCGCAAGGAGCACCAACGCACCTGGGTCAAGACCGGGCTCGGTGAGATCGGCGGCGGGATCGTCGCCGTGGCAGTCGGCGGTGCCATCGGGGGCACCGTGGGCGGCATCCTGACCGGACTCGGCGTGTTCACCGCCTTCATCGGAGTGCTCGTCCTCCTGCAGGTGGCGATCGAGCACTGGACGAGCGTGCACAGCCGACCCGACTTCGGCTCGCGAGAGCCCAACACCAGCGGCTTCTGGGCGCGGGTCGGCAACCGCATCGCGGTGGCTCCGCGCAGGGTGTGGATCGTCACCGCGGTCCTGCTGATGGCCGCTTCGCTCGGGCTGTTCAGCCTCAAGGCCGACGGCCTGTCGACGGAGGACACCTACACCAAGGAGTTCGACTCGATCAAGGGTCAGAAGATCATGGCCGAACACGGACTGCAGGACAGCTCCAACACCGTGCAGGTGGTCACCAACACCGGACAGCTCGACCAGGTGGTGGCGGCAATCGAGGACGTCGACGGCATCGGCGACCCGACACCTCCAAGTGAGATCGGGGCCGGCCGCTCCTACTTCGAAGCCACGATCGGCGAGGACATCTCGTCGACCGCGGCGTTCGACATCGTCGAGAGCACCCGCGACGCGGTGCACGCCGTCGACGGGGCTGACGCGCTGGTCGGGGGCGGCTCGGCGTTCTATCTGGACACGAAGACCGCCTCGATCCGGGACAACAAGGTGATCATCCCGATCGTCCTGATCGTGGTGTTCCTGATCCTGGTCGGGCTGCTGCGCGCACTGGTGGCGCCACTGATCCTGATGGCCACCGTGATCCTGTCGTTCGGCGCAGCCCTGGGCATCTCGGCGTTGCTGTTCGAGCACGTCTTCGGATTCGCCGGGTCCGATCCTGGGTTCCCCTTGTTCGCCTTCGTGTTCCTCGTCGCCCTGGGCATCGACTACAACATCTTCCTGATGACCCGGGTGCGAGAAGAAACCGCCAACCACGGGACGCGGAAGGGGTCGCTGATCGCCCTGGGGTCCACCGGTGGGGTCATCACGTCGGCAGGCATCGTGCTGGCCGCGACGTTCCTGGTGCTCGGGTCGATCCCCTTCGTGTTCCTGGCCGAGCTCGGAGTCGCGGTTGCGCTAGGTGTGCTGCTGGACACGATGATCGTCCGCTCGGTGCTGGTCACGGCCATCAATCTCGACCTGGGCGGCAGGATCTGGTGGCCGAGCAGGCTCGACTCCGGCCAGGGCGAGGCCGACCCCGGCGCGCCCGAGCCGGAGCGCGAGACGGTCTCCGTCTGACGCGAGACCCACCTGACCGCTGCGTGGGCCGAGGAATCCCCTCGGCCCACGCGCGGTTAGCCTGAACCGTGGTGTCCCCTTCCCCCACTCCCCAGCAGCTCAGGCGCGCTCTGGCGCGCGCCGAGCGGGGCGCGGCGCTGGATCTCGACGAGGCCACGGTGCTGCTGGCGGCGACCGGCGGGGACCTCGATCGCCTCTGTGCGGCGGCGGCGCGGGTCCGCGACGCCGGGCTGACGGCCGCCGGCCGCCAGGGCGTGGTCACCTACTCGCCGAAGGTCTTCATCCCGGTCACCCGGCTGTGCCGGGACCGGTGCCACTACTGCACCTTCGTCGAGACCCCCGCCCAGGCCGGCCGCGAGGGGCGGGCGGCGTACCTCTCCCCCGACGAGATCCTCGAGGTCGCCCGCCAGGGCGCTGAGCTCGGCTGCCTGGAGGCGCTGTTCACGCTGGGTGACCGGCCCGAGGACCGCTGGCCCGAGGCGCGGGCGTGGCTGGACGAGCGCGGCTACGACTCGACGCTGGCCTACGTGCGGGCGATGGCGATCCGGGTGCTCGAGGAGACCGGGCTGCTCCCGCACCTCAACCCCGGGGTGATGTCGTGGGAGGAGCTGAACCGGCTCAAGCCGGTCTCCCCCTCGATGGGGATGATGCTCGAGACCACCTCACGCCGGCTGTTCGAGACCAGGGGCGAGGCCCACCACGGGTCCCCCGACAAGGACCCCGAGGTCCGGCTGCGGGTCCTGGAGGACGCCGGGCGACTCTCCATCCCGTTCACCACCGGCCTGCTGGTCGGCATCGGCGAGACGCTGGCCGAGCGGGCCGAGACGATCCTGGCTCTGCGCGCGACCTCCCGGGCGTACGGCGCGGTGCAGGAGGTGATCGTCCAGAACTTCCGGGCCAAGCCCGACACCGCGATGCGGCACACCGACGACCTCGGCCTGGACGAGTACCGCGCTGCGATCGCGGTCACCCGGCTGCTGCTCGGCCCCAAGGCACGGGTCCAGGCGCCACCCAACCTGGTCGACCACTCCGAGGGCGCCGCGGAGTGCCAGGCCCTGCTCGGCGCCGGCGTCGACGACTGGGGCGGCGTCTCGCCGCTCACCCCCGACCACGTCAACCCCGAGCGTCCCTGGCCCTCACTCGAGCGGCTGCGGGCGATCACGGCCGAGTGCGGCTTCGAGCTCAAGGCTCGGCTCACCGTGCACCCGGAGTACGTCGTCCGGGGCGAGCCCTGGCTGGACCCTCGGGTCTCCGCGCACGTGGCTGCGCTGGCCCAGGTCGACGGCCTGGCCAAGCCCGAGGTCCGCCCGACCGGCCTGCCGTGGCAGGAGCCGGACGGCGGCTTCGCGAGTGTGGGCCGGACCGACCTGTTCGCGGCGGTCGACACCGAGGGCCGCACCGACGACCGGCGCTCGGACTTCTCCGACGTCTATGGCGACTGGGACTCGGTCCGCGCGGCGGTCGGCGAGATGGTCCGTGACAGTCCCGTGGCGCGGACACCGTTCTCCACAACCGAAACGTCACGGACCATCCCGACGGAGGGGCTCGCCGCGCTCGCCGCAGCGGAGCGGGACCCGGGGGACCTGTCCGACGAGCACGCGCTGACCCTGATGACCGCCGAGGGGCCGCTGCTCGAGCAGGTCTGCCGGCTGGCCGACGACCTGCGCCGCGAGACGGTCGGCGACGAGGTCACCTACGTCGTCAACCGCAACATCAACTTCACCAACGTCTGCTACGTCGGCTGCCGGTTCTGCGCGTTCGCGCAGCGGCGCACCGACGCCGACGCGTACTCGCTCTCCCTCGACGAGGTCGCCGACCGCGCCCATGAGGCGTGGGACCTCGGCGCCACCGAGGTGTGCATGCAGGGCGGGATCGACCCCGAGCTGCCGGCCACGGCGTACTTCGACCTGGTCACCGCGGTGAAGCAGCGGGTGCCGGAGATGCACGTGCACGCGTTCAGCCCGATGGAGGTGGTCAACGGCACCGCCCGCACCGGCCTGTCCATCGAGGACTTCCTGATCAAGGCGCGCGAGGCCGGCCTCGGCTCGCTGCCCGGCACCGCCGCCGAGATCCTGGACGACGAGGTCCGCTGGGTGCTGACCAAGGGCAAGCTGCCCACCCGCACCTGGATCGACGTGGTCACCACCGCGCACCGGGTCGGCATCCCCACGACCAGCACGATGATGTACGGCCACGTCGACAACCCGCGGCACTGGGTGACCCACCTCCGTGTCCTGTCCCGCATCCAGGACGCGGCACTGGATTCTGGGGGAAGTGGCTTCACCGAGTTCGTGCCCCTGCCGTTCGTGCACACCAGCGCGCCGATCTACCTGGCCGGCGTGGCCCGCCCCGGCCCCACGCTGCGCGACAACCTGGCCGTGCACGCGCTGGCCCGGATCCTGCTGCACGGCCGGATCCGCAACATCCAGACCAGCTGGGTCAAGCTCGGCGTCGACGGCACCCGCGCGATGCTCCAGGCCGGCGCCAACGACGTCGGCGGCACCCTGATGGAGGAGACCATCTCCCGGATGGCCGGCTCCGAGCACGGCTCCGCCAAGACCGTCGAGGAGCTGGTCGAGATCGGCTCCGGCATCGGCCGCCCGGTGGTGGAGCGCACCACCACCTACGAACGCCGCTGACCCGCCCGGAACAGGACCGGACGGGCCAGCAGGTCGAGGTGAGCGGCGCTAACCCCTACCGCTCGAGGTGCGGACCCGGCGGCTGACCGAGTCGATCGCCACCGCGAGCAGCAGCACCAGGCCGGTGACGACGTAGCGCACGTCGGAGTCCACGTTGACGATGTTCAGCCCGCTGCGGATGGCCTGGAGGACCAGGATGCCGAGCATGGCGGCGTACGCCGACCCGCGGCCACCGAACAGGCTGGTGCCGCCGATGACGGCGGCCGCGATGGCGGTCAGGTTGGTGTCGGTCGTGCCGCTGGCCTGGGACACGGTGGTCAGGTTGCTGGCCACCATCAGGCCGCCGAGCGCCGCGAAGGTCGAGCAGCCCACGAACACCGAGGTGTAGATCAGGCCGACCTTGATGCCGGAGCGCCGGGCCGCCTCCTCGTTGCCGCCGACGGCGAACACGTGCCGGCCCCAGGTGGTCTTGCGCAGGACGAGGTCCATGACCACCACCAGCGCGGCGAACGTCAGCCAGAGGTAGCCCCACCCACGGTCGATGCTGAGGTAGTAGGTGAGGTACGCCAGCCCGGCCAGCATGACGCCGGCCTTGATGAAGACGATCGGCAGCCAGCCGTTGGAGAGACCCGCGGCGCTGCGACGCGCCCGGCCGTAGAGCTGGGAGCCGAGGTAGGCGGCGACGAGGAGCAGGACCAGCACGTAGGCGACCGTGTCCGGCACGAACTTGAACCGCGCGAACTGGACCAGCCAGGACTGGGCGGGCAGCCGGATCGTGCCGGTGTCGCCCAGCACGTAGAGCAGCCCGCCCTGGAAGGCCAGCAGCCCGGCCAGGGAGAACACGAAGCTCGGGACGCCGATGCGGGTGTAGAGCAGCGCGTAGACCAGCCCGATCGCGGTGCCGACCAGGATGCCGGCGACGAGCCCCAGGGTCGGGTTCCAGCCCTTGTTGACGATCAGGACCGCCATGCACGCGGCCGAGAAGCCGGAGACCGAGCCGACGGACAGGTCGATCTCCCCGAGCAGCAGCACCAGGACGATGCCGAGGGAGATCATCCCGACCGGCGCCGCGAACTGGGTCATGCTGACGAGGTTGTACGACGACAGGAAGGTCGGGTCGATCGCGTAGAAGACCGAGCAGATGATGATCAGGCCGAGCACCACCGGCAGCGACCCGAGGTCGCCGCCCTTGAGCCGGTTGACCAGCAGCGAGAGGTAGCCGCTGAGGCCCTGGCTCTGGATCAGCCGCTCGTCGACCAGGTCCGACGACAGGGTGGAGTCGGGCTGGTCGGGCTCGAGCATGGTGTCAGCCATCGAGGCCTCCAGGGGTCGTGGTGCCGGACGGGTCGTCGCCGTGCGCGGCAGCGGCGGCGGCCGCCGCGCTGCCCCGGCTGGCCCGGACAGCCACCACGTTGTCCGACGCACCGGTGATGGCGGCGACGAGCTGCTCGGTGGTCGCCTCCTGGGTGCTGAACTCCGCGGCGTTGCGGCCCAGCCGCAGGACCACGATCCGGTCCGCGACCGCCTGGACGTCGGCCATGTTGTGGCTGACCAGGATCACGCCGAGCCCGGTCTCCCGGAGCCGCTCGATGAGGTTGAGCACCTCCGCGGTCTGGGCCACGCCCAGGGCCGCGGTCGGCTCGTCCAGCATCACGATCCGCGGCGCGCCCACCAGGCTGCGGGCGATCGCGACCGTCTGCCGCTGGCCACCCGAGAGCGACGCGATCGGGATCCGGACCGACGGGATCTTGGCGGAGAGGGTGCGCAGCAGCCGCCACGCCTCCTTCTCCATGCCGACCTCGTCGATGACCGGACCGACCAGCCGCTCCTGCCCGAGGAACAGGTTGGCGACCACGTCGAGGTTGTCGCACAGCGCCAGGTCCTGGAAGACCGTGGCGATCCCGAGCGACTGCGCGGCCGAAGGACCCGAGACCGAGACCTGGCGCCCGGAGACGCTGATCTGGCCGCCGTCCGGCTGGTAGACCCCCGAGATGATCTTGACCAGCGTGGACTTCCCGGCGCCGTTGTCGCCCACCAGCGCCACGACCTCGCCGGCCTTGACGTCGAGGTGGACGTCGGTCAGCGCCTGGACCGCACCGAACCTCTTGGTGACGCCGGTCAGGGAGAGGACGACCTCGCCCCTGACCGGCGCCTCCGTGGCAGCAGCCGTCATCAGCTGATGCCGGCCGCGGCGCAGGCGTCCGCGTACTCCTCGGTGCAGATCTCGTCGGCCGAGTAGAACCCGTCGGCGATGATGGTGTCGGCGACGTTGTCCTTGGTGACCGCGATCGGGTCGAAGATGAAGGACGCGACATCGTTGTACGTCGTCTGCTCGATGCCGGTCTCACTGGTGGCGGGCACCTCGTCGCCATTCAGCAGGTCGACCGCGACCTCGGCGGCGGTCTCGGCCTGGATCGGGATCGGCTTGTAGACCGTCATCGCCTGCTCCCCGGTCACGATCCGCTGGATCGCGGCCAGCTCGGCGTCCTGGCCGGTGATCGGCGGCAGTGCGTCGGCGGCCACGCCGGCTCCGGTCAGGGCCGCGACCACGCCGCCGGCCTGGCCGTCGTTGGCGGCGTACACGCCCTGGATGGTGTCGGCCGGGTGCTTGGCCAGCTGGTCGTTGGTCCAGGACTGTGCGTTCTCCGGGCTCCAGTCGGGGTTGTCGTACTCCTCGAGGATGTCGACGGTCGAGTCGAGGACGCTGTGGGCGCCGGACTTGAACTGTGCGGCGTTCGGGTCGCTCGGGGCGCCGTTGAGCATCAGGATGCTGCCGGAGCCGCCCATGGCGTCGACCAGGGTCTGGGCCTGGAGCTTGCCGACGGTCTCGTTGTCGAAGGACGCGTAGTAGTCGGCGCCCTCGATGAACCGGTCGTAGGCGATGACGCTCGCGTCAGCGGCCTGTGCGTCCTGGACCATCGTGGTCGCGCCGGCGCCGTTCACCGGGTCGAGCACGATGACCTTGGCGCCCTTGCCGATGGCGGTGTCCATCTGCTCGGCCTGCTTGTCCTCGTCCTGGTCGGCGTTGTAGTAGTCCACCGAGCAGTCGGAGCAGAGGTCCTTGACGGCCGCCTCGAACAGCGGCTTGTCGAAGGCTTCGTAGCGGGTCGTCTTCGACTCGGGGAGCAGCAGCGCGATGGTCTTGTCGTCGCCGCCGCCTCCTCCGTCGGAGCCGGAGTCGGAGTCGTCGTTGGCGCCGCAGGCCGCGAGGCCACCGGTGCCGATGATGAGGGCGAAGCCGAAAGCGGCCGCCCGGAACAGGGGTGTGGACATGTCTCTCCTCGACAGGTACGAACGGTCCAACCGTCCGGTGATCTCAGGAGGAGTGTCGACGGTCACAGCAATTGTCGTCAAGAGTTGAACGCAAAAACTCTAAAATCGACACGTTCGCCCACTTTGCCGCCATCTCTTGACCACAAGAGGGTGCGAGAGGCACAGTTCCGGCCATGACGCCGCCCCAGCGCACCGACCCCTCCCCGGGGTCGACCTCTTCGCTGCGGGCGGCCAACCAGCATCGGGTGCTCGACGTGCTCCGCGGCGTGGCGGGCGAACGGGCCGGCTCAGCCACCGTCGACCTCGACGCCGACGGCGTCTTCACCCAGGCTGAGCTGGCCCGGGTCACCGGGCTGGCCCCGGCGACGGTCTCCAACATCGTCCGCGAGCTCGCGGGCGTCGGGCTGGTCGACACCGAGGCCGGCAGTGGCCGGCGCGGGTCGTCGGTGCGGCTGGCCCGCGGCGCCGGGATCGTCGGCGGTGTCGACTTCGGCCACAGCCACGTGGCGGTCGCGGTCGGTGACCTGGCCGGTCGGGTTCTCGCCGAGGAGCGGGTCGACCTCGACGCGGCCACCGACCACCACGAGGCGCTGGGCAGGGCCGGCCGGATGCTGACCAGGCTGTCCGGCGGCAAGGGCTCGCTCCGTCACGTCGGGCTCGGCCTCCCGGCCCCGGTCACCGACGAGGTGATCCGGTCGGCGGCGATCTTCCCCGGCTGGGAGGGCGTCAACGCGCGCGCGGCGGCAGAGGACACCTTCGGCGCCCCGGTGCACGTCGAGAACGACGCCAACCTCGGCGCCCTGGCCGAGCACCGGCGCGGCGTCGCGCGCGGCACCAGCAGCTCGGTGTTCGTGAAGATCTCCTCCGGCGTCGGTGCCGGCATCATCATCGGCAACGAGCTCTTCCACGGTGCGGGCGGGACTGCCGGCGAGATCGGCCACCTGACCCTCGACGACCAGGGGCCGCTGTGCCGGTGCGGCAGCCGGGGCTGCCTCGAGGCCTACACCTCCACCGAGAACGTGCTGGCCATGCTGTCCGGCCAGCTCCCGGGCGCCACCCTCGACGACGTCGTGGCCGCCGGCCGCGAGGGCAACGTCTCGGCCCAGCGCGCGCTTGAGGACGCCGGACTGCACCTCGGCTGGGGGCTGGCCAGCATCGTCAACCTGCTCAACCCCGAGGTCGTCGTCGTGGGCGGGGACATGGCGCGGGCCGGCGAGCTGCTGCTCGAGTCGGCCCGGATCGGGCTGCGCAGGCACGCACTCGACTCGGTCGCCCTCACGCCGGTGCTCGCGTCCGAGCTGGGCGAGCGAGCCAGCCTCGTGGGCGCCGTGCTGCTGGCCGCGGAGCGCACCGACCTGGTGGTGGACTGACCTGGTGGTCGACCGACGCATGCCCTGATGTGGGGCCGGGTACCCGGTGGGGCGTGACCGAACGCGACTTCGAGGGCGGCGACCAGGAGACGTACGGCGACTACAGCGTCGACGACGAGGACCAGCCGTCCAACCTCGAGGACCTGGGCGACCCGGACGTCGAGGACGAGCTGGACCGCGGCTACTCGCCGCCGGAGAAGTGGTCGGCCGGCCAGCGCTACGGCAACACGCCGTACGAGGAGGCGACCGGCGAGTCGCTCGACCAGCGCGTCGCGCAGGAGGAGCCGGAGGCCGATCCGTACGACGAGACCGCGTCCGACGCGACCGCGTCCGACGACGAGGACCTCGACGACGGCGAGGTCGGCGACCAGCGCGCCGGCCGGCTCGTCGACCCGGACCAGGGGCTCGGTGAGGACACCGAGAGCGACCTGGTCGCCGACGACGTCGGCATCGACGGTGCCGCCGCGTCCGCCGAGGAGGCGGCGGTGCACGTGGTCCCCGAGCACGAGGACCGCATCTGAGGGAGGGACGTCCCGCCGTCCGGCGGGCGTCAAAGGAAGGGAGAAGAGATGTTCTTGCTCTGGATTCTGGCCGTCATCATCGGCATCGCGGGGATCGTCTCGCTGTTCAGGGGTCAAATCCTCTGGGGGATCATCCTGATCATCCTGGCGTTCGTCGTGGGCCCAGGGGGCTACAGCATCTTCGACAAGTAGCGCCGCTGGTGCCTGGCCCGACTGGGCGGGTCAGGTGCCGGACGGGTCAGACGCCGGACAGGGCCTCGGCCGCGACCTTGAGGTCCGCCACCAGCCCGTCGTAGACCGCGTCGCGGTCGTCGGCTCTGAGCACCGCCGACGGATGGGTCGTCGGCAGCACCCAGTCGGGAGGGTTGTCCACCGGGAACCGCCCCGGCCAGTCCACGAGCCGGCCCCGCGCCTCGCCCACGCGGAAGGACGAGCCGAACACCAGCTTCCCCGCCGTCCCGCCGAGCAGCACCACACCTCTGGGCCGCAGCTGCTCGAACTCGGCCACCAGCCACGGCCCGCACGCCGTCACGTGCACCTGGTTCGGCGTCTGGTGGATCCTCTTCTTGCCGCGGCCCCGCCAGCGGAAGTGCTTGACCACGTTGGTCCGGTAGGTGTCGGCCCGGTCGATCCCCGCGTCGTCCAGGGCGTTGACCAGCACCCGTCCGGCCGGCCCCACGAACGGCTTGCCCTGCTTGTCCTCCTGGTCACCGGGCTGCTCGCCGAGCAGCACCAGCCGGGCCCGCTTCAGGCCGTCGCCCATGACGGCCTGGGTGGCGTCGCGGTGGAGCTCGCAGCCGCGGCAGTCCTGGGCGGCCTCACGCAGCCGGGTCAGCGTCGCGTGCTCCGGGACCCAGCGCTGGGCACCGGGGCGCTCTTCGTCGGCCATGGCCGACGGGTACCCAGCCGGACCGGAGCAGCGCAGCCGCTGTGCACTAGAACACGTTGCAGTTCTGGGCCCTACCATGGCCAGGTGCGGTTCTCGATCAGCACGGCGTTCCTGCCGACCGACCAGCTCGTCCCGATCGCCCAGGCGGCCGACGAGCTCGGCTACCACAGCCTGGCCATGCCCGACCATGTCGTCGACCTGGAGACGCTGCGGACGCCGTACCCGTACACGCCGGACGGTGCCCGGCGGTGGGGGTTCGACGCGGAGTGGCCGGACCCGTGGGTGCTGGCCGGCGCGCTGTCGGCGGTCACCACGCGGCTGCGCTTCTTCACCAGTGTCTACGTGCCGGCGCTGCGCAACCCGTTCCAGGTCGCCAAGTCGGTCGGGACCGCCGCGGTGATCTCGGGCAACCGGGTGGCACTCGGCGTGGGGATCGGCTGGTGCGAGGAGGAGTTCGAGCTGCTGGAGCAGTCCTTCCGCACCCGGGGCAAGCGGACCGACGAGGGGCTGGCCCTGATCAAGGAGCTGTGGCAGCCGGGTTGGCGGGAGTTCCACGGCGACTTCTACGACGCGCCGCGACTGGTGATGGAGCCGACGCCCACGGCTCCGGTGCCGATCTACGTCGGCGGACTGAGCGACGTCGCCTTCCGGCGGGCCGCCCGGCACGACGGCTGGGTCGGCGACATGTACCAGACCGACGAGGCGATCGGCTGGGCCCGCCGGCTGGCCGACGTACGCGCCGACGCCGGTGCCCAAGAAACGGCACCGGGCGAATTCGCGGTGATCGTCGCGCTGGTCGACGCATTCCTCCCCGAGCACTTCGCCCGGGCCGAGGAAGGTGGCGTCACCGACTGCATGACGATGCCGTGGATGTACTACTACGGCATGGACGCGACGATCGAGGAGAAGGTCGAGGCGATGACGCGCTTCGCCTCGGACATCGTGACGCCCCTCGCGGCCGCCGGGTAACGAGCGGCCAGCTCACGCAGGCTCTGGACGTACTCGACCTTCGGGTTGCACCCTTCGAGGCGGTCGAGGCCGGCAGCCAGATCCCGGGAAGCAGTGACGCCCACGTAGGTGACATAGCCGTCACCGCTGTCGCGCACCTCGTGCCGGCAGTAGACCAGGTCCTTGGCGTCGTCGTCGGTCAGGATGATGTGGTTGGACCCTTCCTCGGCGTAGACGAAGTCCGCACCGTCACCCGGCAGCATGGTGTCGTTGCCCTCGTCACCGGTCGCGTTGTCGTCACCGGGCCCGAGCTCCATGTAGTCGTTGCCGTCGCCACCGTCCAGGGTGTCGTTCCCGTCGCCGCCGTACACACTGTCGTTGCCGGCGCCGCCCGAGACGTGGTCGTTGCCGGCGTCCCCGTAGATCTGGTCGTCGCCGTCCTGGCCCTGGATCCCGACCCCCGTCTGGGCGACGTCGCCGTCGTTGCCGTCGCCGCCGTGGCCGACGTCGTTGCCGGCGCCGAGCATGATCTTCAGGTCGTCGCCCGGCCCCGCGTCGAGGTTGTCGTCGCCGGAGCCGCCGTTGAGCTCGTCGTTGCCGTCGAGTCCCAGCAGCTGGTCGTTGCCGGCGTTGCCCTGCAGGTCGTCGTTGCCGAGGCCGCCGTCGAGCAGGTCGTTGCCGCCCCCGCCGGCGAGGCGGTCGTCGTCGTTCTCACCGTAGGTGCCGTCGCTGCCGGGACCCATGACGAGCTTGTCGACGCCGTCACCGCCGTAGGCCTTGTCGTTGCCGGCCATGCCCTTGAACTGGTCGTTGCCGGCCTTGCCCTTGAACTTGTCCTTCTTGGGCGTGCCCTTGACCACGTCGGCCTTGCTGGTGCCGTGGAACCGCTTCGCCTCGGCAGTCAGCGGGGGCGCGAGCAGGAGGGCGAGGAGGGCCGCGGGGACCACGAGGGAGCGGCGCAGTCGGTTCACCGAACGACGCTAACTCGGCGCCGCATCGCGGGTCGGCCGAACCGAGCCATTCCCGGCGAATTTCATCCCTTCGGGTAGGCGCCGATGGCCCGGGCGGCCCCCAACTAGGACACGCCCTAGGGTGAGGCCGTGACGGAGCGGGCGCGCCTGGACTACCTGTTCGTGGTCACCTACGGGCGCTCCGGCTCCACGCTCCTGATGGGGCTGCTGAACAGCATCCCGGGCTACCTGGTCCGCGGCGAGAACTGGGACGCGCTGCACCACCTGTTCCGCTTCCACCAGACCTTGGCCGAGGGCAGCACGCGCTGGGACCCGGCGCGACTGCGACAGCGCACGCACCCGTTCTTCGGCGCCGGGGACTTCCCCGAGCAGCGCTCGCTCGAGCGCATCCGCGAGCTGGTGGTCGACACCGTGCTGCGCCCCCGCGACGACACCCGCGTGACGGGGTTCAAGGAGATCCGCTGGTACCACGACGACGTCGAGGAGTACGTCGCGTGGCTGCGCGCCGTCTTCCCCGGCGCGCGGTTCGTGGTCAACACCCGCGACCACGACGAGGTGCGGCGCAGCGGCTGGTGGGCCAAGCGCCCCGAGAACGCCGAGGCGCTGCCCAGGGTCGAGGCGGGCATCCTGGCGCTCGCCGAGTCACTCGGCGACGCGGCGTACCGGGTCCACTACAACGACTACGTCGCCGACCCGACCGTCCTGCGCGGGCTGTTCGACTGGCTGGGCGAGCCCTTCGACGAGGCCGCGGTGCGTGCGGTGCTGGCCACCCGGCACTCGGTGCGGGGCGCTGACTAGCGCAGGGTGAGCCGCTTGGTCGGCGGCTGCGGTAGCGGACAGTTCCTGATGTCGTCCAGGGGGTCCTCGCCGCCCATCTGGATCACTGTGTCGCCGCGGTCGCCGCCCTCGACCGGCCCACAGAACACCGTGTCCATCACGTCCGTCGTTGAGCAGGTAGATGGTGTCGGCGCCCTGCTCGCCCAGCACCTAGTCGGCGCCCGGGCCGACGTGCAGAACGTCGTCGCCCTCGTCCGCCGAGAGATGGTCGTCGCCGTCGCCGTCGTCGAGCTGGTCGTTGCCGCTGCCGCCGTCGAGGTCGTCGTTCCCGCCACCACCGACCACCGTGTCGTTGCCCGCGCCGGCCAGGAGCTGGTCGTTGCCCTCCCCGCCGCCGATCGTGTCGTCGCCCGCCTGCCCGGTGAGCCGGTCGTTGCCGTCACCCCCGTCGGACAGGTCGTTCCCGCCGCCGCCCTGGACGGTGTCGTCGCCGGCCTCGCCGTACCCCTTGTCGTTGCCGCCGCCCATCTTCAGGCTGTCGTTCCCGTCGCCGCCGAACGCCTTGTCCCTGCCGCCGGCGGCGAGGACCTTGTCGTTGCCGCCCTTGGCGTAGAACTTGTCGTTGGTCGACTTGCCCTTGAGCGTGTTGCTCCGGTTGTTTCCGGTGTACTTCTTCGCCTCCGCGGCCACCTGCGGGGCCAGGACGAGCGCGAGCACGGCGGCCGGTACGACGAGGAGCTGCTTGACGTTGCGTCGGGTCACCCGGCGACCCTACGCCCGGGTACTAACGTCGAACCATGGCGATCGTCGTGCGCCCGGCCACCCGTTTCGGCGACGTGGCCACGATGCTCGGGCCGAAGAAGGACCCCGACGCCAACGTCTGCTGGTGCCTGAGCCACCGGGTCGACTCGAAGACCAACCAGTCCCTGTCAGGGCGCGAGCGCGCCGACTACGTGCGCAGGCTCTGCCGGCGCAAGGTCGCTCCCGGGGTGCTGGCCTACGACGGTGACGAGGTCTGCGGCTGGGCCGGCGTCGCCCCGCGCGCCGGGCTCCCCGTCGCCCGCTCGACCAAGATCAGGGCCGTCGACGACCTGCCGGTGTGGTCGATCTTCTGCGTGCGGGTGCGGCCCGGGTTCCGCGGCCGTGGGATCTCGCTGTCTCTGGTCGAGGGCGCGGTGGACCTCGCGCGGGCGCACGGGGCGCCCGCGGTGGAGGCGATCCCGGTCGACAACAGGGGCAAGAAGGTCGACCTGACCATGGCCTTCGTCGGCACCCGCGGCCTGTTCGAGCGGGCGGGCTTCGAGAAGGTGGCGGACACGGACTCGGTGACGGCCGGGTTCCCCCGGGTCGTGATGCGACGCCCGCTGGCGTAGGCCTCTGTAACGCTCGGCGCCTCGCTGTCGCTGTGAGGGACGGACACACGTCCTCCGCAAGCAGACGAGAGGTGGAGCATGAGCAGGAGACGCACGAGCGTGCTGACGCTGGTGGTCGCCGCCGCAGCCGTGAGCACCGCGGTGGTCGGCACGGTGACCGAGCCGAGCCACGCGGACGAGTCGGCCCGGGTCGCCGAGAGCACCCTGTCGATCCGGGTGCCGCACTCGAGGATCGAGGCCGGTGCGACCACGAAGGTGCGGGGTGGCCTGCACATCAGGGGCACGGCCGAGGGGGCCGGCCGCACGGTGACGCTCGAGGCCCGGCCCGAGGGCAGCCCCGGCTTCACCCCCGTGGGGACGTCGGTGGCCGGCCCGCGCGGCGGGGTCAGCCTCGACGTGCAGCCGACGGTCACCACCCGCTACCGGTGGACGTACGCCGGCGCGGAGGACGCCCGGCCCAGCAGGAGCGGCGTCGCCCGCGTCGTGATCGTGGAGGAGCAGCACCACGGCCACCGGATCCGGACCAGCCTGTCCATCCGGGCCGCCCACCGCGTCGTGGGACCGGACGGAAGCGACCTCGTACGCGGCCGTCTGCGCACCCACGGCATCGGCCTGCGGCATCGGACCGTCTCCCTCCTCAGCCGGGCCGTCGGCCAGCCGACCTGGCAGGTCATCGGCCAGGACCTGACCGATCGCCGTGGCGGGGTGGCGTTCCCGGTGCGGCCCGACGTGCGGTCGGCGTACCGGCTGCGGTTCGACGGCACCCCGGTCTTCCATCCCTCGCACAGCGGCATCGTGCGGATCGGCGTCCGGCCGCTGGTGACCGCGGTCGCCTCGCCGCCGTGGGTCAACCCCGGTGAGACCGCCACGGTCTCCGGCGTGGCCAGCCTGTCCGGCCAGCCACTGGCCGGGGCGACGGTCGACCTTGTCGCCCGGCCCGCCGGTCGGCACCGCCCCCGGCACGTCGTCGGGTCCGGCACCACCGCAGCCGACGGTTCGGTGACGATCACCGACACCCCGACCGAGAGCACGGTCTACCGGCTGGTGGTCCGCCACTCGACCGGCGTCCCGCGCGGCGCCAGCCCGGCGGTCCGCGTCAAGGTGCGCGCGCCCAGCTCGCTGTCGATCCGCGGCCGCCACACGCCGGCCGGGTTCGTGGTGAGCGGCATCCTGCGGGGCAACCACCACACGGTCAGCGGCGCCCAGGTCTCGCTGGAGACGCTGGCCTCGGACGGGGCGACCTGGACGGTGGTGACCTCGGGCGTCACCGGCAGGCACGGCAAGGTGGCGTTCCTGGAGCCCAGCTCGGAGGGAGCCAGCTACCGTCTGGCCTACGCCGGCGGGACGCGGCTCGCGCCGTGCATCAGTGGCACGGTGGTCAGCTGAGCTCCGACCACCGGACCGGAAGGAGTCGGCGCTGGAAGAGAGAGCTCTTCCCCAGGTCGCCCGCGGACCCGAGGCACCGTCTCGGGTCCGTGGCGGCGTGCCTCCGACTCCCTCGGAGGACGCCTTGACCGCCGCGGTCGCGGCCGCCCGAACCGGTGACGAGGCGGCCTTCGTCACGCTCTGGCGGGCGCTGCACCCGCCGCTGCTGCGCTACCTCGCCGTCCGCGGCGACGAGGCGCCCGAGGACATCGCCTCGGAGACCTGGATGCACGTCGTGAGGGGACTGGCCGGCTTCTCGGGCGATGCCGCCGCGTTTCGCGCATGGCTGTTCACGATCGCCAGGCACCGGGCGGTCGACCAGGGCCGGGCGCGTACCCGGCGCCCCGCCGTGCCGGTGAGCGAGCCGGCCGAGCTGCCCGCCCGTGAGGTGTCGCCCAGCGCCGAGGACCAGGTGCTGTCCCGGGACGCCACCGCCCGGGCCCTCGACCTCGTCGCCACGCTGCCGCCGGCCCAGGCGGAGCTGGTGATGCTCCGCGTGGTCGCAGGGCTCGAGGTGGCCGACGTGGCCCGTCTCGTGGGCAAGAGGCCGGGGACGGTCCGGGTCGCCGTGCACCGTGCTCTCCAGACCCTGGCCCGGCACCCCGACGCCCGATCCAACCGAGAGGTGGTGTGACGTGACCGATCCCAACGACTGGGAGTCGCTGTCGCGCGCGCTGCGCGCCCCCGGCTCGCCCAGCGAGCTGGGCGACGAGGAGACGTACGCCGCGATGTTCCGCGAGGCGCGGGACTCCGACGACCCCGCACCGAGCCGGCTCCCGCCGCGCCGCCGCAGGCTCGCCGGCCGCTACGGCACCGGCTCCGCCC
Source organism: uncultured Actinomycetota bacterium (assembly GCA_963749865.1). GTDB lineage: Bacteria > Actinomycetota > Actinomycetes > Propionibacteriales > Nocardioidaceae > Nocardioides. The sequence continues at coordinate 282,967 of CAVVOE010000012.1, read as the reverse complement.
TGGTCGTCGCCCTGGCCGTCGGTGGCGGCGGCGTCGCGGCGGCGTACACCGGGAACCTCCCGGACCCGATCCAGGAGTTCGCGCACCGCACGCTCGGGCCGGTGGCCCCGCCTGCGCCCGACAAGTCGCGGCCCCACCGGGCCAAGGACCTTGCGACCGCCGCTCCCACCACTCCCTCGGTCACGCCGACTCCCCCGGCCACACCGACGGACATCCCCTCGCCGTCGCCCTCGCACTCGCCGACCCGCTCGCCCTCGCACTCGCCGAAGCCGACCCCGTCGGCCACCCCGACCCCGTCGGTCACGCCCACGCCGCCGGCCACCCCGACCCCGACGCCCACAGCGACCGAGACCCCCACGCCCACCGCGTCACCGACCGTGACTCCTCCCCCGGTGGTCGCCGCGGTCAGCATCTCCGGGTCGACCCACAGGGTGGAGCCCGGCCAGGCCGTGGTCGTCTCCGGCGTCGTCACGTCCGAGGAGGGCAGCCCGCTGCGCCGCAAGCGAGTCACCCTGCAGGCCCGCGCGGGGGGCCGCTGGTTCCGCGTCGGCTCCGGTCGCACCGACGCCTCCGGCCAGGTGTCGCTGGTGCTCCCGCCGGTGACCGCGAGCACCGCCGTACGCCTCCGCTCCAACGGCGTGCACAGCGCCCGCTGGCGGATCACCATGCACCCGCAGGTCTCGCTCTCCTCGACCCCCGGACCCGACGACGGCACCGTGGTGATCACGGCGACCACCGCCGGCGCCCAGCCCGGCGACCGGGTGCTGCTGGTGACCAAGGCCGGCCAGGTCGCGTCCGCCACGCTCGGCGAGGGCGGGTCGGCATCCTTCACCGTGACGCCCGCCGTGAGACGGACCCGCTACGTGGTCCTGCTCCCCGCGACCGAGGCGCACGGCCCGGACCGCGCCAGCATCGCCGTGATCGTCAGGAAGCCCGGCGGTCAGCCCGGGGCCAGCGACGGAGGTTGAGCCGGCCGATGCTCAGGAGAGGCCGAGGATGGTCCCGTCGTCGGCCAGGTCGATGCGCGAGGCGGACGGGTCGCTGGGGAGCCCGGGCATGGTCATCATGTCGCCGCACACCACCACGACGAAGCCTGCTCCTGCGGACAGCCGGACCTCGCGGACGTGGAGCTCGTGCCCCGTGGGAGCTCCCAGCAGGGTCGGATCCGTGGAGAAGGAGTACTGCGTCTTCGCCACGCACACCGGCAGCGCGCCGTACCCGTCCCGCTCGATGCGCAGCAGCCGCCGCCGCGCCTTGGCGTCCCAGGTCACCAGACCGGCGCCGTACAACCGGGTCGCGATGGCCTCGACCTTCTCGGTCAGGGACAGCTCGTCGGGGTAGGTGAAGGAGAACGTGTACGGCGAGGGCTCGTCCAGCGCCAGCAGCACGCCCTTGGCGAGGTCCTGCGCTCCTGCCCCGCCGTCGGCGAAGTGGGTCGCCGAGAAGGCACTGACGCCCACGGACCCGGCCAGCTCCACGACCTTCGCCACCTCGACATCGGTGTCTGTCGGGAACCGGTTGACCGCGACGACACAGGGGATGCCGTAGACGTCGCGGATGTTGTCCAGGTGCCGGCGCAGGTTCACCATCCCGGCCTCGATGGCGCCGAGGTCCTCCGCGGTCAGGTCGGCCAGGGCCACGCCGCCGTGGTACTTCAGAGCCCTCACGGTCGCGACGACGACGGCGACATCGGGTCGCAGACCGGACTTGCGGCACTTGATGTCGACGAACTTCTCCGCGCCGAGGTCGGCACCGAACCCTGCCTCGGTGACCACGAGGTCCGCCAGTCTCAGCGCTGAGCGGGTGGCGATCACCGAGCTGCAGCCGTGGGCGATGTTCGCGAACGGACCGCCGTGCACGAACGCCGGCGCACCCTCGAGCGTCTGGACCAGGTTCGGCGCGAGCGCGTCCCGGAGCACGGCCGCCATCGCGCCCGCGGCGCCGAGGTCACGGGCGGTCACCGGCTTCGCCGCCCGCGAGTAGCCGACGACGATGTCCCCGATGCGGCGCTTCAGATCGGCCCACGACTCGGTGAGGCAGAAGATAGCCATCAGCTCCGAGGCGACCACGATGTCGAACCCGTCCTCGCGGGGGTAGCCGTTCACATGACCGCCCAGACCGACGACCACCTCGCGCAGCGCGCGGTCGTTCATGTCGATCACGCGCTTCCAGGTCACGCTCCGGACGTCGATGTCGAGCTGGTTGCCGTGGTGGACGTGGTTGTCGAGCAAGGCAGCCAGCAGGTTGTTCGCCGCCGCGATCGCCGCGAAGTCGCCGGTGAAGTGCAGGTTGATGTCGGTCATCGGCACGACCTGGCTGTAGCCGCCTCCGGCCGCGCCGCCCTTCATCCCGAAGACCGGGCCCATCGACGGCTCGCGCAGGCAGGCGACGCTCCGGCGGCCCAGCCCGTGCAGCGCATCGGTGAGACCTACCGTCGTGGTCGTCTTGCCCTCGCCGGGTGGGGTCGGGGACAGCGCCGTCATCAGGACGAGCCGGCCGAGCGGCCGATCGGTGAGAGTCGCCAGGAAGGTCGGGTCGACCTTCGCCTTGAAGTGGCCGTACGGCACCAGATGCTGCTCAGCGATCCCGAGAGTCTCCGCCGCAATCTCACTGATCGGCCGCAGCGTGGCGGCGTTCGCGATCTCGATGTCCGACAGCACCGTCGTCCACCCCCTCCCATTCCCCCGGCGCACGCTAGCCCAGGAACATGGCCACGGTCGACGCCGTCAGCGGGGGTTGCTCACTCCCACTCGATGGTGCCGGGTGGCTTGCTGGTGACGTCCAGCGTCACCCGGTTGACCTCGCGGACCTCGTTGGTGATCCGCGTCGAGATGCGCTCGAGCACGTCGTAGGGGAGGCGGGCCCAGTCGGCGGTCATGGCGTCCTCGGAGGTGACCGGGCGGATGACCACCGGGTGGCCGTAGGTGCGGCCGTCGCCCTGCACGCCCACGGAACGCACGTCGGCGAGGAGCACGACCGGCATCTGCCAGATGTCGCGGTCGAGGCCCGCGCGGGTGAGCTCCTCGCGGGCGATGGCGTCGGCCTGGCGGAGGATGTCGAGGCGCTCGCGGGTGACCTCGCCGATGATCCGGATGCCGAGGCCGGGGCCGGGGAACGGCTGGCGCCACACCATGGTCGACGGCAGCCCGAGCTGCTCGCCGACCAGGCGGACCTCGTCCTTGAACAGGGTGCGGAGCGGCTCGACCAGCTCGAAGTCCAGGTCGTCGGGCAGGCCGCCGACGTTGTGGTGGGACTTGATGTTCGAGGTGCCGGCACCGCCGCCGGACTCCACCACGTCGGGGTAGAGCGTGCCCTGCACGAGGTACGCCGTGTCACCTTCCTTGGCGACGCCTGCGAAGACCCGCACCTCCGCGGCCTCGAACACCCGGATGAACTCGCGGCCGATGATCTTGCGCTTCTCCTCGGGGTCGTGCACACCCTCGAGCGCACCGAGGAACTGGTCGCTCGCATCGACCACGTCAAGGGCGTCGAAGACCGCCTCGAAGTCGGAGCGGACCTGCTCGGTCTCGCCGAGCCGCATCATCCCGTGGTCGACGTAGACGCACGTGAGCCGGTCGCCGATCGCCCGCTGGACGATCGCGGCGGCCACCGCGGAGTCGACGCCGCCGGAGAGCGCGCAGATCGCGCGGCCGTCCCCGATCTGGGACCGGATCGCGGCCACCTGGTCCTCGACGATGTTGAGCATCGTCCAGGTCTGCCGGCAGCCGGCGATGTCGTGCAGGAAGTGCTCGAGCACCTTCTGGCCGTGCTCGGTGTGCAGCACCTCGGGGTGCCACTGCACGCCGGCCAGCCCGCGCCCGACGTCTTCGAACGCCGCCACCGGGGTGCCGCTGGTCGAGGCCAGGACCCGGAAGCCCTCAGGCGCGGCGGCGACCGAGTCGCCGTGCGACATCCAGACGCTGTGGTGGACGGGTACGTCGGCCAGGAGGGTCCCTGGCTGCCCTACCGTGACCGGAGTGCGGCCGTACTCGCGGACCCCCGTGTGCGCCACCTCGCCGCCGAGCCCCTGGGCCATCAGCTGGAAGCCGTAGCACATGCCGAACACCGGCGTGCCGGCCGTGAACAGGCTGCTGTCGATGCCGGGCGCGCCCTCCTCGTAGACCGAGGACGGCCCGCCGGACAGCACGACCGCCTTGGGGTTCCTGGCCAGCATCTCCTCGACCGGCATCGTGTGCGGCACGATCTCGGAGTAGACCCGCGCCTCGCGCACCCGTCGCGCGATCAGCTGCGCGTACTGGGCGCCGAAGTCGACGACGAGGACCAGGTCGTGCTCACCGGCCGTCATGGAGTGAGCCTAGTAGTGGAGAGATTCCCGCAAGCCTGCGGCTCACCGAGCGCCGTCGGCCTACCCTCACCCCGTGAGGACCTGGTGGGCAGCCGTCGCCATAGCGGCCGCCCCGCTCGCCGTCGCACCCTCGGCCCTCGCCGACACCTCCGTCACGGCGACGGTCGACCACTGGAGCGATGGCGACACCGTCGTGACCGACCTGGGAACGGTGCGGCTGATCGGCGTCGACGCACCGGACTCGGAGGAGTGCGGCTACGCCAAGGCCACGAAGATTGCCGAGGGCCTCGCCCCGGCGGGCACAGCTGTCACCATCACGCTGCCGGACGCGCACGACGACATCGACGACTATGGCCGTCTGCTCCGGTACGTCGCTGTCGGCAGTGTCGACATCGGGCTGAGGCAGATCAAGAAGGGCTCACAGGCGAAGTACGACTCGACCGACGGCTACGACAAGCATCCGCGGCAGAAGAAGTACCGCCAGCAGGACATCAGGCACCGCGACTACTGCGCGAACCACGACCTGGGGTCGTACCGGCCCGTCTCGACCAACGCCTGCCCCAAGCTGGCCCCGATCAAGGGCAACCGTGGCGACGAGTGGATCTACCACCTGCCGACCGGTGACCCGTTCTACAAGGTCACCAATCCCGAGGAGTGCTTCGCCAGCGCGGACGGCGCCAAGAAGGCCGGATATCGAGCCGCTCTGGTGTGACCGGCGTACGTATGTCATGCGTCGGGCCTGCGGGAATCCGGGTTGGTGTCGGCGAGGTGGGCATGGACCGCGGAAATCACCACCGACCCCTCGCCCACCGCTGACGCCACCCGCTTGATGGACCCGGCGCGGACGTCACCGACCGCGAACAGCCCGGGCACCGAGGTGGCGAACCCGTCGCGGGTGACCACGAACCCCTTGGCGTCCAGCTCGACACCCACGTCGCGCAGCCACGTGGTGCACGGGTCTGCGCCGATCATCAGGAACAGGGCCGCCGCGTCGACCCGGACGTCACGGTCGAGGACGTGGTCCCGCCACGTCAGCGCACTGAGCCGGGTCTCGCCGTGGACCGCTGACAGCTCCGATCGAGCGTGGACGGTGACACGCTCGTGGTGGATGAGGCGTTGCGCCAGGTAGTTCGACATCGTCTCGCGGAGGTCGTCCCGGCGGATCAGCACGTGGACCTGTCCGGCGTGCCGGGCCAGGAAGAGCGCCGCCTGGCCGGACGAGTTGGCGCCGCCGACCACGACGGCGTTCCGGCCGGCCACCTCCTTGGCCTCGAGCTCGCTGGCCGCGTAGTAGACGCCGCGCCCCTCCAGCCCCACGAGGCCGGGCACGTCGAGGCGCCGGTACCGGACGCCGCTGGCGACGACCACGGCCCGCGCGATGACGTCGTGCTCGTCGTCGAGCCGGACCCGGAAGCCTCCCGCCTCCTGCCACAGCCCGGTCACCGAGCGAGGGGACACCAGTCTCGTCCCGAACTTGACCGCTTGCAGCATCCCGGACCTGGCGAGCTCGACCCCGGAGACGCCCTGCGGGAAGCCCAGGTAGTTCTCGATCCGCGACGAGCTGCCGGCCTGGCCCCCGATGGCGACGTCCTCGACCACGACCACGTCCAGCCCCTCCGAGGCCCCGTAGACGGCGGCGGCCAGCCCCGCCGGTCCGGCGCCCACGACCAGAAGGTCACAGCGGGAGTCCTCGGAGATGCCCCAGAGGTCGATCCCGAGTGCGGTCGCGAGGTCGCGAGTCGTCGGGGCGGTCATCACCCGGCGGTCTCCGGTCACCACGGCCGTGCCCGTCTCCGGCAGCGCGCAGGTCTCCGCGAGTGCGGACCAGGCCGCAGCGTCCGAGCGCAGCACCGTCCGGTAGGGGATCTGGTTGCGCTCGGCGAAGTCCTCCAGCCGGTGCAGGTCGCGGTCGCCGTCCCCGGCCAGCACCAGACCGCCCTCTCCGATCCGCTTCAGCATCCGCCGCCGGGCGTCCAACGCGGAGAGCAGGACGTCGCTCAGCTCCCCGGAGATCTCCACGAGCCGCAGCAGCTCGGCCACCCGCACCCGGAGCAGCACGGTCTCCTCGACGGCGACACCGGGGAGGAAGGCCCGCTGCCCCATCAACATCCCCAGCTCGCCGACGAAGTCCCCGGGCTCGACCACGAAGACCACCCGATCGTCCCGCCGGTCGACCAGGAGTACGCCCCCGGCGAGGACGAGGTGGAAGTCGTAGGGGTCACCGGCATCCCACAGCACCTCGCCCGCCTGCGGGTGCAGCACCTCACCGGCTGACCGCAACAGCTCCAACGCCCGCTCGCTGAACACCGGCCAAGCCAGCGGATCCAGCTCCCGCTCTCCCGACGAGTACGTAGTCCGCTCGTCCGGCACGGGGAGACTCACAAGATCAACGTAAGCGCCCCCTTCCCAACAAGGAGACGGAACCCACGTGGCAGGAACCGCAGCGACCGGCACGCCGGGCGCGACCCCGGCGCGCTAAAGCACAGCCGGCGGCCCCGCCGCGACGCAAAGCAACCACAGCGCGACCGACCGGCGGGCGCCGGCGCGATGCCCTGTCGCGCCGGGGTCGCGCCCGGCGGGCCGGACACAGACCAATCCACCCATCGCGCAAGCGGCCCATCAAATGCACCAGGGCCCGGCCGGGGAGGGAGGGTGGCCGGGCCCTGATCGTCCACGCATCTGTTGGACAGCGCCTGGACTTGGAGACCGGTCAGAGGGAGGGAGCATGACGACCGGTTCCGCTCGCTCAACGAGGGGTTGGCAGGCGGGTTACGCCTGTAGAAGCCCTATTTTCGGCGGGGAATCCGGCGGTCTGGACCACTGATACCCACGGGGTGTCTGACCTGCGCGAATGCGGGGCGGGTCAGCTGACGCCGACGATCGGAAGCCGCAGGGCCCCGGGCGCCGAGTCGGGCACCGCGGGCGAGCGGGGCGCGACCGGCTGGACGCGGAGGTACGGCTCGCCGAGGTCCGGGCGGGGGTCCGGCTCGCCCCGGTTGGGCCAGAACGACATCGCCCGCTCGGCCTGGGCGGTGATGGTCAGCGACGGGTTCACCCCCAGGTTCGCGGTGACGGCGGCACCGTCGGCCACGTGCAGGCCGGGGTGGCCGAAGACCCGCTGGAACCCGTCGATGACCCCGGTCTCGGGAGACTCGCCGATCGCGCAGCCGCCGATGAAGTGGGCGGTGAGCGGCATGCCGAACGGCTCGCCGATGTTGCCGCCGGCGGTGCCGTCGACCTTGGCGGCGATCCGGCGTACCGCGTCGTTGGCGACCGGGATCCAGGACGGGTTGGGGGCGCCGTGGCCCTGCTTCGACGTCATCCGCCAGGGCGTGAACCGCCCCTTCTTGCCGTACGTCGTGATCGAGTTGTCGAGGCTCTGCATCACCAGCGCGATCACGGTCCGCTCGGACCAGTGCTTGAAGTCGTAGAGGTCCTTGATGTTCGCGCGCTGCGTCCACATCTCCTTCAGCCACACCCGCCAGCGCGGACCGTCGCCGTCGCCGTCGGTCAGCACGGTCTGCAGCATGGCCATGGTGTTGAAGCCCTTGCCGTAGCGCACCGGCTCGATGTGGGTGTCCGCGTCCGGATGGAACGACGAGGTGATGGCGATGCCGTAGGAGTAGTCGGTGGGGTCCGAGGCGGGGCCGATGGCGCCGAGGATCGACTCGGAGTTGGTCCGCGAGAGGTACCCGAGCCGCGAGGAGAGGCGAGGCAGGTGGCCGTCGTCCTTCATGCGATGCAGCAGCTTCTGGGTGCCGAGCGAGGCGGCTGCCATCACGACGTGCTCTGCGGTGAGCACCTTCTCGCCGCGACGGGTGCGCGCCTTGGTGAACTTCACGCGGACGTCGTACCCGCCGGAGGACCGGGGCGAGATCCGGGTGACCGTGGTCAGCGGCAGGACGACCGCGCCGTTCTGCTCGGCGAGGTAGAGGTAGTTCTTGACCAGCGTGTTCTTCGCGTTGTGCCGGCAGCCGCTCATGCACTCGCCGCAGTTGAGGCAGGTGTTGCGGGCCGGGCCGGCGCCGCCGAAGTAGGGGTCCTCGACCGACTCCCCCGCCGCCTGGCCGGGGCCTCCGAAGAAGACGCCGACCGGCGTCGGGTGGAACGTGTCCGCCACCCCCATGTCGGTGGCGACCTTCTCCATCACGTCGTCGGACGGCGTTCGGACCGGGTTCTCGACCACGCCCAGCATCCGCTTGGCCTGGTCGTAGTACGGCGCCAGCTCGTCCCTCCAGTCCGTGATGTGCGCCCACTGCGGATCGGTGTAGAACGCCGGCAGCGGCTCGTAGAGCGTGTTCGCGTAGACCAGCGACCCACCGCCGACGCCGGCCCCCGCGACGATCATGGTGTCGCGGACGGCGTCGATCCGCTGGATGCCGTACATGCCGAGGGCAGGCGCCCAGAGGTACCGCTTCAGGTCGAAGGTCCCGGAGGCGAAGTCCTGGTCGCGGAAGCGGGCGCCCGCCTCGAGCACGCCGACCCGGTAGCCCTTCTCGGTGAGCCGCAGCGCGGTGACCGAGCCGCCGAAGCCGGAGCCGACGACCAGGACGTCGAAGTCGAAGCTCACGCGCGGCCCAGCTTCTTCATGAGGCGGAGGTTCGCTGTCATCACCTTGGCGTAGGCCTGGTCGGACATCCCGAGCATGGGCGCGAACCGGATCAGCCGCTGGGTGGCCACCGACTGCGACTCGGTGTAGCGGTGGATGCCCTCGCTGCCCTGGCGCCGGCCCATGCCCGACTCGCGCATGCCGCCCATCGGCGAGTCGATCGAGGCGAACGTCGCACCGAACGCCTCGTTGATGTTGACCGTGCCGCACTTGATGAACCGCGCGATCGCCCGGGCGCGGGCGCCGTCCTGGCTGTAGACCGAGGCGTTGAGGCCGTACTCGCCGGCGTTCGCCCGCGCCACGGCGTCCGCCTCGTCGTGGAAGCGGTAGAGCGAGATGACCGGGCCGAAGGTCTCGTCGCCGAAGCAGGTCATCTCCGGAGTGACGCCCTCGAGGATGGTCGGCTCGAAGAAGTAGGGGCCGAGGTCGGGCCGCGCCTTGCCTCCGGTCAGCACCCGCGCGCCCTTCGCGACGGCGTCCTCGACGTGGCGGACCACCGTGTCGAGCTGCTCCTGGGAGATCAGCGAGCCCATGTCGACACCCCAGTCGAGGCTGGCGCCGAGCGTCATCGCCTCGGTGCGGGCCACGAACCGCTCGACGAACCGGTCGTAGACCTGGTCGGCCACGAACATCCGCTCCATCGAGACGCAGAGCTGCCCGGCGTTCGAGAACGACGCACGCACGGCACCCTCGGCAGCCTTCTCGAGGTCGGCGTCGCGGAGGACGAGGAGCGGGTTCTTGCCGCCGAGCTCGAGCGAGCAGCCGATCAGCCGCTCGGCGCAGCCCTTCGCGATCAGCCGGCCGGTCGCGGTCGAGCCGGTGAAGCAGATGTAGTCGCTGCGGCTGACCATCTCCGGGCCGATCTGCGAGCCCGGGCCGGCCACCACGGTCCACAGGTCCGGCGGGAAGCCGGCCTCCTCGAGCAGCTGGGCACCCAGCAGGGCGGACAGCATCGTCTGCGCGTCCGGCTTGGCCACCACCGCGTTGCCGGCCAGGAGCGCCGGGAGTCCGTCGCACAGCGCCATCGTGAACGGGTAGTTCCAGGGCGAGATGATGCCGACCACGCCCTTGGGCACGCGGTTGACCTCCACCCGGGTCAGCCCGGGCACGACGCCCATCTTGCGCTGGGTGTCGAGGTGCTCGTGGGCCGTGCGCGCGTAGTAGCGGGCGGTCAGGGCCACGTGCAGCGGCTCGTCGAAGGCGTGCTTGCGTGCCTTCCCGGACTCCCACACGATCAGGTCGATGATCTCGTCCTGGCGGTCGAGGATCAGGTCGTGCAGCCGGAGCAGGACCTCCGCCCGGTCGTCGAGACTCACCCGGCTCCACGCCTGCTGGGCCTTGCGGGCCCGCGCGTACGCCTGCGCCACGTCCTCGGCGCTCGACTGCGGGATGTGCGCCAGCGGCGCGCCGTTCAGCGGGCTGCGCACCTCGACGGTCTGCCCGGTCGTGGCCAGGACTCGCCTGGTCAGGCTCTCGGCGTACTCCGGCTCGAGGGCGTACGACGCCGTCGCGTCGTGCTCGGGATCGCGCGGCCCCTCGACCAGCGGACCGCCGGCGGGACTGGGGTTCCGGTCGCTCATCCTCCGAGACTAGGCCGTCGTGACGTGCGTTACTACCGCTGAGTAGCCCACTGTGGCGCTTTACACAGGCGCTGGATATGTCAAGCCAGCCGGCCGGGGGGTCACAGGATGAGCGAGGTCTCCTCGACGTTGATGATCCGGGCGTAGAGAGTCGAGGGCGACGGCCTTGAAGCGAGGGACGGCGAGGGTGAGCAGCTCCTGGGGCCCGCGGGCCAGGTTGCAGCCCATCGCCTCGTCGGCCGAAGAGCAGCGCGAACAGCACGTCCTTGGCGCGGGTCAGCAGCGCCTCGCCCGACTCCGTGCGGTCGGCCTCGGTCAGCAGCGCGGTGCCCTCGGCCGGCGCCTCGGCGCGGAGGTGGCCGGCCGCTATCAACGACTCCCGGGTTACGCCTTCGTGCTCCTCGATGAACGCTGCGAGGTCGTCCGCGCCGAAGGTCATGGCCGCGACCCGGTCGTGCCGTTCCCTCCGCGCCCGGACCTTGGCCTCGGCCGCCGACTCGATGGTCACGTCCGGGAGTCCTCTATGCCGTGGGCAGCTCCGTATAGATCGACTTCAGCTCGGTGTACTGCGCCAGCCCCTCAGGGCCGAACTCGCGGCCGATGCCCGATGACTTGTAGCCGCCGAACGGCGCGGCGAAGTCCATCGTGTAGGTGTTCACGCCGTACGTTCCCGCGCGCACCCGGCGGGCCACGTCGAGGCCCGCCTCCTGGTCCGTGGTCCACACGGTCCCGGCCAGGCCGTAGTCGGAGTCGTTGGCGATCCGGACGGCGTCGTCCACGTCGTCGTACGGGATCACCGAGAGGACCGGGCCGAAGATCTCCTCCTGGGCGATCCGCATCCGGTTGTCGACGTCGGCGAAGACGGTCGGGTGGACGTACCACCCGGAGGACAGGCCGTCGGGCATGCCGTTGCCGCCGAGCGCGACGCGGGCGCCCTCCTCCTGGCCGAGCGCGATGTACTTCTCGACCCGCTCCTGCTGCCGCTGGGCGACCAGCGGGCCGATCTCGGTGGCCGGGTCGGCGGGGTCGCCGACCGGCATCGATGCGACGGTCTCGACGAGTGCTTCGACGACTGCGTCGTAGTTCGCGCGAGAGGCGAGGATCCGGGTCTGCGCGACGCAGGCCTGACCGGAGTTCATCAGGGCCGTGAACCGCAGCCCAGCCATCGTCGCCTCGAGGTCGGCGTCGTCGAGGACGATCGCGGCCGACTTGCCGCCGAGCTCCAGCGAGACCCGCTTGAGCTGTTCGCCGCAGACGGCGGCGATCTTGCGTCCGGCCGCGGTGGACCCGGTGAAGGCAACCTTGTCCACGCCGGGGTGCGCGACCAGGTGCTCGCCGACCTCGCGGCCGGCGGCGACGATGTTGACCACTCCGGCGGGTACGCCGGCCTCGGTCAGCAGCTCGGCCAGCAGGTAGCCGTCCAGCGGCGTCTCGGGCGCCGGCTTCACCACGATCGTGCAGCCGGCCAGCAGCGCCGGCACCAGCTTGGACATGATCGTGAACTGCGGGACGTTCCACGGCGGGATGGCGGCCACCACGCCGACCGGCTCGCGGCGTACGACGACCGGCGCGCCGAGCACGCCGCGCCGCTCCTCCTCCCAGGGGAACTCCCGCGCGATGCCGAGGAACGCCTCGATCTGCATCCACGGCGCGGGCGACTGGGCCAGGTTCGAGAACGACGTGGGCGAGCCCATCTCGAGGGTGATCAGGTCGGCCATCTCGGCCAGCTTGCCGGCGTACAGCCCGGAGAAGGCCTGCACGACGTCGATCCGCTCCTGCGGCGACATTCGCGGCCAGGGCCCCTCGTCGAAGGCCCGGCGGGCGGCGGCCACCGCGGCGTCGATGTCGCCGACCGAGCCCTCGGGCACCCGGGCCACCACCTGTTCGGAGTGGGGCGAGACCACCTCCAGCACGTCGGTCGAGGCCGGGGCGGCCCAGCCACCGTCGATGAAGAACGCGTCGCGGTCGTGGGTCATGTCGTGTCCTTACGGTGCGTGGATGAACCAGTCGGCGAAGCCGCTGGGCTCGTGGAGACCGAGGACCCCGTGCTCGTAGAGGCCCCAGCCCTCCTCGGGCTGCTTGCCCTCCTCGTGCCAGACCGCACGGCCGACGCTGTCGGTCAGGCCGAACGGCACCCGGCCGACGACCTCGGGGGCGGTCATGTCGTAGGTGACCCGCTCGGTGAAGCCGGGGCCCTTCCACTGCCCGTGGCCCCAGTCCGAGTCGCCGCCGTAGCCACCGCCGACGTGGATCGGGACGGGCAGCAGTGACTCGACCTCGATGGTCACCGGGGTGCCGTTGGGCAGGGTGCACTCGATCACGCCGCTCTTCGGCGTCCGGGTGCCCGACAGGTACGTCGTGCGGATCCGCGGCCAGCCGAGCTGCTCGATCCGCCCGTCCGGCCAGACCCGGGTGCAGTCGTTGAGGAGCCGGTAGCCGTCGGCCTCCTCCTGGATGATCAGGCAGATCCCGAAGTCGTCGAACGCGATCGGGACGTAGAGCCACCACATCCCGCCCCACGCCGGGTCGGCCGGGCGGCCGGTCGGCTCGGACTCCCCGGACGGGCGGATGCCCCACGACCGGTCGCGAGAGCCGATCCAGCGGTCCGGCGTCACCGCGATGTCCTCGCCGTCGATCGAGATCGTGCCCTCCCACGATCCGCACTGCGCGAACCGCTGCGCGTCCAGCACCTTGCGCAGCGTGCCGGTCCGCATCACGTGCGGGGCCTCCTGGATCGCCGGGAACAGGCCTCGCCAGTGCAGGTCCATGGCGATCCCCTCGGTCTTCTCGAGGACGACGCGGAGCTCCTCAAGTGGCTGGATGACCTCGACCCGGTAGCCGCCGACTCCCTGGTTGAGCCGGTCGTGGTCGAGGGCGTCGCTCAGGTGCACGGCCGTCTGCTCGTCGCCGCGGCGGATCAGCACGAAGGCGTCCTTGGTGCCGAGGTTGGGGTAATAGCCCATGCCCGTGATGAGGAAGAGGTCGCCGGTCCGGTCGTGGGCGTTGAGGTAGCAGCGGTCGTAGAAGTTGCGGTCACTGCTGCCGACATCCGCCATCGGCTGCGGCAGCTGGTGGACCGGGTACTCGTCCATGGGCGAGAGCATCAGATGCCCACCTCGGCCAGGTAGCGGTCGACGAGCGGCTTGCAGTGGAACAGCGTCTCGACGTCGTCCGGCTTCTCGATCTCGCCGAACCTGACCTGCCGGGCGCCGGTGCGCATGAAGACGATGCACCAGGCAGTGGCGTTGTAGAGGTGGTACCAGGTCAGCTCGCCGAGCCGTACGCCGGTGAGCTGCTCGTAGGTCGCCAGCACGTCGTCCTCGCGCATGAAGTGCGGCATCCCCGGCAGCTCGAACATCGTCGCGATCGACTCGAAGACCTGGTGCGAGAACACCATCCACGACACGTCGAGCGCCCGCGGCCCGATGGTCGCCATCTCCCAGTCGAGGACGGCGACCGGCGCGAAGTCGCGGTACATCATGTTGCCGATCCGGGCGTCTCCCCAGCTCAGCACGGTGTCGCCGGCGTCGGCCGGCTGGTTGGCCTCGAGCCAGTCGAGGATCTTCTCGACCATCGGCGACGGGCCGAGGTCGGGGACCGCGAACTCGTACCACGCGCGGCGGGCCGCGAGGTTGCGCTCCATCGGGCTGCCACTGGCACTGGTGAGGTGACGGCCGGGATCGAGGTAGGCGAAGGTCGCCGCTGCATCCGGGATCGCGTGCAGCCCGGCCAGCACCCCGACCGACGCGTCCTGCAGCCGCCGCTGCTCGTCGACCGAGGCGTCGAAGAGCCAGTTGTCGCCGAAGGTGTACGGCATGACGTCGGGCGGGACGATCCCCTCGATGCGGTCCATGAGGAAGAACGGCGTGCCGAGGACCTCGCCGGTCGGCTCCATGAAGCCCACGGCCGGCACCGGCACGTCGGTGTGGTCCCCGACGTGCTTGATGGCGTCGTACTGCTCCCGCAGGTCGTAGCTCGGGAAGACCGGCACGTCCGCGGCGGACGGCGCCACCCGCGCGACGTACCGGCCCTCGCGCTCCTCGCCGGCCTCGGTCCAGGTCGCGTCGAGCACCAGGGTCTCCGACGACATGCCGTTCGCGTCGATGCCGCTGTGCAGGGTGACGTGGGGGTCGGCGCCCTCGGGGAGGAGCCCGGCCAGCCAGCCCTCCAGCAGGCCGGGGACCGTGCTGGCGTCCCGGCTCGTGCGCTGCATCTTGAGGTCGGTCGGCGGTGGCGCCTGGGTCACGGTTGCTCCTGTGCCATGGAACTCGACTTGACGCGTGTCAGCATTGTTGGAACGTGTTCTAGTTGTCAACGGACGGCGACGGCGCTGGCTTCAGACGATGTCTCCAGCCCTGACCCGGGCCTCGTCGGCCTCCTGGTCGGTGAGCTTGGCCTGCGAGTCGCGTTCGGCGGCGACCCGGCGCCGGTAGTGGTCGACCTCGTCGGAGGTCCGGCCGTCGTCCCAGCCCAGCTCGCCGGCCATCAGCGCGGCCGCGACCGGAGCGCAGCGGACGCCGCGGTCGAAGGTCTCGATCGAGATGCGGGTACGCCGGGTGAGCACGTCGTCGAGGTGCCGCGCGGCCTCGTGGGTCACGGCGTACACGACCTCGGCAGCGAGGTAGTCCTCCGCGCCCTCCAGCGGCTCGGCCAGCTCGGGGCGGGCGGCCATGAGCGCGAGCAGGTCGTCGACGAGGTCGCCGTAGCGGCCGAGCAGGTGGTCGATCCGGGCGACGTGCAGCCCGGAGCGGCGGGCCAGCTGGACCCGCTGGTTGGTGCGGGTCTCGAAGCCGTCGGCACCCACCAGCGGCACCCGGTGGGTGATCGACTCGCGCACCGCGGCCCCGGTGGTCGCGAGCGAGTGGGCGGCCGCGTCGATGGCGTCGCGGGCCATCACGCGGTACGTCGTGAGCTTGCCGCCGGCGATCATCACCAGGCCGGGCACCGGCGTGACCACCGTGTGCTCGCGGGAGATCCGAGAGGTCGGCTCGGACTCGCCGGAGAGCAGCGGCCGGAGGCCGGCGTACACGCCCTCGACGTCGTCGTGGTCCAGTGGCTCTCGGAGGATCGCGTTGACGTGGTCGAGGACGTAGTCGATGTCCCTGCGGCTGGCTGCGGGGTGCGCCTTGTCCAGGTCCCACGGGGTGTCGGTGGTGCCGATGATCCAGTGCCGGCCCCAGGGGATCACGAACAGCACCGAGGTCTCGGTGCGGACGATGAACCCGGCGTCCGAACGGATCCGGTCGCGCGGCACGACCAAGTGGATGCCCTTGGACGCCTGGACGTGCAGCGCCCCGCGCCCTCCGACCATCTCCTGGATCTCGTCGGTCCACACGCCGGCGGCGTTCACCACGACCCGGGCTCGGACCTCGAGCTCGCGCGAGTTCTCCAGGTCGAGGGCGCGGACGCCGACCACCCGCTCCCCCTCGCGGAGGAAGCCGGTGACCTTCACCCGGGTGGCGACGTGGGCGCCGTGGCTCGCGGCGGTGCGGCCCACGCTCAGCACCAGCCGGGCGTCGTCGACCTGGCAGTCGTAGTAGCGGATCGCCCCGGCGATCGACTCCGGCGCGAAGTCCGGCGCGATCCGGGCCAGCGCCTTCCGGGACAGGTGCCGGTGCCGCGGCAGCCCGGCCTCGGCAGGGCCGAACCGCGCCATCGCGTCGTAGAGCAGCAGCCCGGAGCCGACGTACGCGCGTTCCCAGACGTGGTGGGTCAGCGGGTAGAGGAACGGCACCGCGCGGACCAGGTGCGGGGCCAGCCGGGTGAACAGCAGGCCCCGCTCCTGCAGCGCCTCACGGACCAGCCCGAAGTCCAGCATCTCGAGGTACCGGAGCCCGCCGTGGATCAGCTTGCTGCTGCGGCTGCTGGTGCCGCTGGCCAGGTCGCGCTGCTCCAGGAGCCCGGTGCTGAGGCCGCGGGTGACCGCGTCGAGGGCGACGCCGGTGCCGACCACGCCGCCGCCGACGACCAGCACGTCGAGCTCGTCCGGCTCTGCTCCGGGGCTGCCGGACAGCGCGGTCAGCGCCCGGTCCCGGGCCTCCGGGCTGAGCGCGCTCGGACGCCGGTCCATGCTGGTCATCCTGTCAGGCGGTTCTGCGCAACCCCGAGTCGCGGGTGTGCGTCACTATCTGCGTGCGGGTGCGTGCGCGGGCGGCGGTGGCCGCCCTGCTCGCGTCCGTCGCGCTGACCGCAACGCTCGGTACGCCGCACCCCGAGCCACCACGTAGGCCGCCCGCCGGCGCGGCGATCACGCTTTCCTCTGCGCCCGCCGGGTTGGTTGGCTCCAACCAAGCTGGCCGCTTGGTTGGAACCAACCAACCCCGCCGGACGGCGACCCTGGTCATGGGCGGCGACCTGCTGTGGCACAACACGGTCTGGGCGAGCGCGGCGGAGGACGGCCGCGGGTCCTACGACTTCGACCCGATGTTCGCCGCGATCCGGCCGCTGGTGGCCGGTGCCGACCTGGCGCTCTGCCACGAGGAGGTGCCGTTCGCGGCGCCCGGCCAGCCGCCGCAGAACTTCCCGGTCTTCGCCGCGCCGACGGAGGCGGCGGCCTGGATCGGGTCGTTCGGCTTCGACGGCTGCACGACGGCCTCCAACCACAGCCTGGACCAGGGGTACGACGGCCTGGTGCGCACCGCTGACCTGCTCGAGCGGGCGGGGGTCGCGCACATCGGCACGTTCCGGTCCCGCGCGGAGCGCCGACGGCCGGTGATCCTCGAGACCCCCGGCGGGGTGCGGGTCGGCGTGGTGGCCGGGACGTACGGCACCAACGGCTTCCCCCTCCCGGCCGGTCGCGAGTGGGCGGTCTCGATGTGGGACGCCCCGAACCTGCTCGCCCAGGCCCGCGCCGCCCGGCGTGCGGGCGCCGACGTCGTGGTCGTGCACCTGCACGGCGGCGACGAGTACAGCCACGAGCCCAACGCCGCCCAGGTCGCCCTGGTCGACCGGCTGACCCGCTCCTCCGACGTCGACCTGGTGCTCGGCGAGCACGCCCACGTGGTCCAGCCGATCACGCGGGTCAGCGGGAAGTGGGTGGTCTACGGGATGGGCAACATGGTCGCCCAGCAGGACCCGGCCCGGCCGGACACCTATCAGGGGATCGTCGTGCGGTTCACCTTCACCGAGCGGCGCAGCGGCCGGTTCGCCGTCACGCGGGCGGCGTACGTCCCGATCGGCTGGAACGTCTGGCACCCGGGCTCGCCGATCCGGGTCGGGCGGCTGCACGGGGCGGCAGCGGCAGGCGTCGCGGCGTACGTCGACGGTCTGGGCGCAGTCCCGGGGCTGCACGCGCGCTGAGCAGGTCCCTGGTCAGCCGATGATGCAGGCGGTCCCGACCCGCCGGAACCCCACGCCTTCGTAGATCCGGGCCACGTCGTCGCTGCCGGCGGACATGAACACGGTGCGCACGCCCGCGCTCGCCGCGTCCTCGGCCAGGGCCCAGGTGAGGTGGCCGGCGATGCCACGGCGCCGCTGGGCGGGCAGCACCCCGACGCCCACTATCTCTGTCGTGTCACCGCGCGGGTTGTGGCTGCCGCCGCCGACCGCGCCGAGCTCCGGGTCGAAGGCGCCGAACATGACCGACCGACCGTCGTCGAGGACGGTCGACAGGTGGTCGAGGCCCGACGACAGCTCGGCCAGCTCCCTGTCGCGCTCGGCGACCGACGCCGCACCTCTCTGGGTGTCGTTCTGGCCGAACCCGACGTGGATGGCGGCGTGCACGGCGGCGAGGTCCGGGTCGCCGCTCCGGAGCCGGCGTACTGCGACGGGGCTGGGCCGCGGGACCGGCGCGCTCGCCAGCACGAGCAGCGGATAGTCCGCGACCTCCTCGCCCGCCGCGACCGCTGCGTCCCGCAGGCTCGGCGTCGTGTCATGCACCCACTCGATCGCCCTGGGTACCCCGAGCTCCTCGAGCCGGGCGAGCACCGACGTCACCTCAGCCGGCGCGATCTCGTCCGCGAGCCCCAGCCGAGGCCGCGCGTAGTAGGGCCAGCCGGCCCGGGAGACGAAGATCGTGAACCGACCGTGCTCCTCGACGTCGGAGCCTGCGCGCGGGACCTCGTCGTAGTAGTGCTCCAGCCGGAGCAGCAGGTCTCGGTCCAGGGCGTCGGTCATCGCAGCATCCTCGCCCCGGGAGCGAGCGCGGCACACTGGTTTCGTGCTCTCGCTCGAACTCTCCGTCGCGCTCCGCGACGCGGGCGTGCGCTGGGAGCCCCGGCCTGGCGACGCGTTCGTCGTGCCCGACCGCGACCTGGACGAGCAGGTCTTCGTGCTCAGCGACATGGTCATCCAGCCGATGGAGGTCCCGGACGGGCCGACCATGCTCGCCTTCAACGGCACCACCGAGTGGGCACTGGACAGCCTCGAGGCGCACGAGGCGGTCTGGCTGCCCCGCGAGGACCAGCTGCGCGCGCTGCTCGGCTCGGCGTTTGTGAGCCTGGAGCGGGTGCCCGGCCCGCCGGAGGGGTACGCCGTCACCGCCGGCGGGCAGCGATACGTCGACGTGACCGCCGAGGCGGCCTACGCGCGGGCGCTGCTCGCGGACCCTGGCGGCGCGTAGGCCCGGCAAGGTCCCCGGTCGGCAACCGGATACCGCGACCGGACCGTGCACACCCGGCGCATCTGGTCGACAGCATCGGGCGGCAGCAGCCACCCGCGCTGCACCGCGCGGTCGGTGGCCCGCCGCATCTTCGCCTGGTAGTCGGTGAAGGTCGGATAGAGAGCGTGGATCTGGTCGTCGGTGAACGGGACCGTGATCCCGCCGAGCTCGCAGACCGTGCTCTCGTAGCGGGCGACCGGCACCTCGACCGGCGGCATCCGGATGCCGCCGAGCGTGTTGCCGTGCGCATCCTTGGCCAGCTCACCGTCGGCGGTGAAGGCGAAGCGCGGGGTCGCGGCGGGTCGCTTCCCGGTGCGGACCCAGTGGTCGAGCTGGTGCAACGCCGCCGAGGTCGCGTAGTGCATCGGCATGGCCGCGCCGGCCACCGTGCAGGTGCCGAGCATCGGGTCGAGGACCTGGCCGTAGTTGCCGGCGGCGTCGATGACCTTCTGGTAGCCGGCGCCGTCGACGGCCGGCTGGTCGGCCAGCACCCGCGGACCGTGCCCGAACACGGACTGGTAGCCGATGAAGTAGTCCGAGTGCGCGGTCGCGGCCACCTCCCAGAGCCGGTAGTTGCGGTCGGTCGTGGGCGCGGCTGGCTCGGCCTCCCGGTCCGAGAGCAGGTTGAGCACCGGGACCGGGAGCGGCCCCGGGAACGTCTTCTTGACCGTCCCGTTGCCATGGATGAGGAAGCCGTCGACGACCGCGGCCGAGGCCTGGTCGTGCACCACGTAGTCGTAGAGCTTGTCGGCCGACTGCGACTGCCCCGCGGCGATCACCCGCCGGACCTTCAGGCCGGACAGCGGGTCCAGGCCGGCGTGGGTCCGCACCGCCCGCGCCACCTGGCTGAACATGTCAGCGGCGTACGTGTCGCCCGGGTGGCTGATCGCGGCGTAGCGCACCGGGTCCCAGATCTTCGGGGTCAGCGGCGAGCAGCACAGCCCCGCGCTCTGGGCGCTGACGTGCACGAAAGCCCAGCCCTCGCGCATCAGCATCTCGTGCGCCTCCAGGCTGTCCACCGCGTTCTCGAACTGGGCGGTGACGTTGACCCAGTCGAGCAGCACGGCGCCGTTGAAGTTCTTCTGCAGGGCCGGGCGGAAGACCACGATGCGGGTCGTGTACGGCGCGGTGGACCCGTCGGCCGCGGTCGCCGTGCCCGAGACGAAGTACTCGTGCTCGGTGTACCCGAACGACGCCAGCTCGTGCCAGGAGTCCCACAGCGCATGGCCACGCAGGCCCGCGGGCGGCTCACTCAGGGTCGGCACCGGCACGGTGCTGGTGGCCGCGGACGGCGCCGGCTGCGCCAGCGCCGACGTGGCCAGGAGACCGAGGGGCGCGAAGAGCGCCAGGCCGAGCACGCACGCGGCGAGCACCTGGGAACGGCGACGGATCACGCGAGATCAACGTCCGCGGCCAGCGGTTGTTACGTGGTCCGGGCGCGCCGACTCGCTGAGGGACCGGCAACCCGTCCCGCCCGAGCCGTGCGCGGCTCGGGCGGGAGGGGCGCTACGTCACGAGGCCGGATAGGCCCAGGCCGTGACGTTGAGGGTGTCCTCGATGCCGGTGAACCCCTCCTCCGGCGCGTAGTCGTCCTCGCCGAACTTGACGTTGGCGTCGTCGGCGGTGCCGCCGATGCCGTCCGGGCCGACTCCGAAGAGGTTCTGGAAGTTGGCCCCGCCGGAGTCCATGAGGTTGACGCGAGCGGACATGTTGTCGGTGTGGTAGCTGCCGACGGTGTGCCCGATCTCGTGTGCGATCACGTTGCCGATCGCCTGCGACACGAAGGCCTCGCGGTTGCTGGCCGGCGTGAGGTAGGTGTTCAGCGACGCCGGGCCCGACGGGTCGCTCAGCACGTCGAGGAGCACCAGGGCGGCGTCTTCGTGCCCGAAGTTGCCCGGGTCGATGTACTGGGCGATGCCGATCGTCGGGATGCCCGACTGGTCGATCGTCCCGCCGACGATGACGCGCGAGACGTTGGGCTTGCCCTTGACCTCCGGGTGGTTGCGCGAGTTGACCACGGTGACCTCGAGACCGGGGTTGAGACCGGCGGTCTTGACCTCGTTGCGGATGTTCTTCCGCACCTCCGTCGTGATCTTGGTGATCATCGCGTCCTGGCGGTTCGCGGTGATGCTCCACTTGCCGAGGAACGACGCGAACGGTGACAGCTCACGGACGCCTGGGCCGCCCCAGATGCCCGTGTTGACCCGGCCACCCTCGAAGTCGAGGTAGACCGTCTGCTGCTTCTTCCTGTCGGTCTCCGCGCCGGGCCGGTAGCCCTCGAGCTCGACCTGGTAGACGCCGACGTCACCGTCGACGGCAAGGACGTACCAGCCGGGCTGCTCGGCGACGTAGGCGAGCGTGGTGTTCCCGCCACCGGGCAGCGGCGAGCTGGCCGGGTACAGGAAGGACGCGTCGAGGAAGTTCGAGCCGACCATCTGCACGCCGTCGGGCCGGTAGACGGTGAGCGAGTTCGCAGCGCCGTTGGCCACCGAGCCGATGGTGTCGCCGGGCTTGAGCTGCACGGCGTACCGGTCGGTGTCGAGCGGTGCGACACCGACGGACAGCTCGTAGGGCCCGACGTCCGCGCCACCGGCGCCACTGCCGGAGTCGAACGGGTCGGCCGGGAGCGGGCCGAAGAACGAGTAGCCGCCCACCATGAGGAAGTAGGTGGCGGACGTCGGCGGGGTGTAGACGAGGCGGCTGGTGAAGTCGTGGGAGCCGCCGTCGTCGTCGGCCGCGACGAGCTCGCCGGTGGCGTCGTAGACGGCGAGGACCGTGTCGACATCGCCGCTCTCGGAGGTGTCCGCGATCAGCGAGAGCCCGGCCGGCACGGTGACCTCGTAGAAGTCGAAGTCGTTGGTGTCGTCGCCGTCGGGACCGTGCGGGCCGTCGCCGAGCTCACCGCTGGTGGTCTTGGTCGCCGCGGCGGCAGCGAGCCCGGTGTCCCCCGCCAGGGGGATCGAGCCGTTGTCCTCGGGCACCGGGGCCAGGGCGCTGGTGGGGCCGCCCTCCAGCGCGGCGTTCTCGCCGAGGATGCGGACGGCATGCTGCTTGCCCCGGCCGGTGCCGAAGATGTTGATCCGCTCGGCGGTCGCGAGCGTGTCGTTGGCGCCACCGGTTCCGGCTGGCTCCTGCTCGTCCCACACGACCGGGGCGGCCGCGGCTGACGCCTTGCCGAGCGCGGCGACCCGGGCCTGCTGGTACGACGTGGACCTCATCCGCGACTTTGCGGCCTGCGCCATCCGGTCGCGCCAGGTGGCGAAGTCGGCCTTGGTGAGGTCGGGCAGCAACGAGGTGTAGGGGTTCGGCTGCGGCCTGCCCTTCAGCGAGTCGGCCGAGCCCTTGGGAGCGATCTGGAAGCCGGCGGCCAGGGCCTGCCGCTGCGCAGCGGTGAGGCCGCCGGTCTGCACGGCCCGGGCGTCGGCGCGGTGGTGGGTCGAGGCGGGGGCGGCGCTCATGCCCGCCACCTGGAGGGAGAGTCCGCCGACGAGGAGGCCGATGGCAACGGCACGTCCGCGACGAGGGACCCTAAAACTGGACAGCGACATGGGGTCGTCTTTCCCGAGATGGATGGCGCCGGGACGCGAGATCCGCGTCCTGGCGACCCTGACGCCAGCAACCTAGCCCCGGCGACGCCCGCTGAGAAGAGATCTCGGCGAGCGGGTCCCGATCAGTCGACGACCACGACCTCGACCCGCTGGAACTCCTTGAGGTCGGTGTAGCCGGTGGTGGCCATCGAGCGCTTGAGGGCACCGATCAGGTTCATGGTGCCGTCGGCGACGCGGGAGGGGCCGAAGAGGATCTCCTCGAGGGTGCCGACGGTCTCGAACTCGACCCGCTCGCCGCGCGGCAGCGAGCGGTGGTGCGCCTCGGCACCCCAGTGGAAGCCGTGGCCCGGGGCGTCGGTGGCGCGCGCGAACGGCGAGCCGACCATCACCGAGTCGGCGCCGCACGCGATCGCCTTGGCGATGTCGCCGGACTTGCCGATGGAGCCGTCCGCGATCACGTGCACGTAGCGGCCGCCGGACTCGTCGAGGTAGTCGCGGCGGGCGGCCGCGACGTCCGCCACGGCCGAGGCCATGGGTACGGCGACGCCGAGCACGGTGCGGGTGGTGTGCGCGGCCCCGCCGCCGAAGCCGACCAGCACGCCGGCCGCCCCGGTGCGCATCAGGTGCAGCGCGGCCTGGTGGGTCGCGCAGCCGCCGACGATGACCGGCACGTCGAGCTCGTAGATGAACTCCTTGAGGTTGAGCGGCTCGGCCTGCGAGGAGACGTGCTCGGCGCTGACCGTCGTGCCGCGGATCACGAACATGTCCACGCCGGCGTCGACCACGGTCTTGGCGAACTCGCGGGTCCGCTGCGGCGACAGCGACCCGGCAACGGTGATACCGGCGTCGCGGATCTCGCGGACCCGCTCGGTGATCAGCTCCTCCTTCACCGGCTCGGCGTACATCTCCTGCAGCCGGGCGGTGGCCTGCTCGCCGCGGAGACCGGAGACCTCGGCCAGCATCGGCGTCGGGTCCTCGTAGCGGGTCCACAGCCCCTCGAGGTTGAGCACCCCGAGGCCGCCGTACTTCCCGAGCGCGATGGCCGAGGACGGCGACATCACCGAGTCCATCGGCGCGGCGAGCACCGGGAGCTCGAACCGGTAGGCGTCGATCTGCCAGTCGACGCTGACCTCCTCGGGGTCGCGGGTCCGCCGCGAGGGGACGATCGCCACGTCGTCGAAGGAGTACGCACGACGTGCGCGCTTGGCCCGGCCGATCTCGATCTCGGTCACACGGTCAGTCTTCCATCGCGGGCGCCCCGGGACGGAAATGCGGCACACTGCCTGCGCCATGCTCGTCCTCCCCGAGAACCTCGCCCCGCTGCTGCGTCCCGAGCCGCACCTCGACGTGCTCGGCACCAGCGACCCGTGGGTCGTGCCGGGCGACTGGCTCGAGGCGACCCAGCAGAAGATCAAGGCGCTGGCCGAGGACCCGCGCGGCCGGGGTGGGGTCCCGCCCTCGGGCAGCTGGAAGGACGGAGCATCCGGTGCGGTGCCGTTCCTGTGGAACCTGACCACGTTCCTGCCCAGCGCGATCCCGGTGTGGGCCGGCAGCTACGCGAGCCTCGGCGACGTCCTCATGAAGCCGTGGCTCTCGGACAGCTACACGCCGACCGAGCCGCGGATCACCTACTACGTCAACAGCGACGACACCTGGCACCTGGACCTGTGGTGGCGGCAGCGCGACCTCGGCCCAGAGGCCCGGATCAAGGCGCTCGAGCTCACCACGGAGTGCGTCGCGGTCTTTGCCGACGTGCCTCAGTACGCGCCCCGCGCCGCGATCTTCACCACGATGCTCCGACGGGTCCTCGACGACCCCGGGCTGCGCAAGCTCCACGAGGAGGCGCCCTGGGACGCGATCGCCAAGACCTGGCGGGAGCAGGTCTGCACCGAGGAGGACGCCCAGGTCTTCTCCGAGGGGCGCGGGTGGACCTCGCAGCTGCTGTGGTCGCTCAGCGGACTGGACGCCGCCCACCAGGTGCTGAGCCAGGTCGTCAGCCGGGCCCAGCCGGTCGACGAGGTGATCGCGTCGATGGCGCTGTACGACCTGGTCGACGAGCTGCCCGCGGCGCTGGCGGCGGCCGTCGGCGGCGAGCGGTTCGGCCACGTCAACGCCGCGTTCGAGCGGCTCAGGCCCGGGTTCGACAAGGACGACTGGATGTCGGACAACCGTGGCTGGCTGGCGCGCGGCATGGTGAACGGCGAGATCGACGCGGTCCGGCTGTGGATGGGGATGGCCACCCAGGTCGCCGAGCTGGTGGCCGGGCTGCCGTCGTTCGCGAGGTCGACGTCGTGCCCGAGCCGCACCGGCTACCTCGACGACCTGACCAGCGTGTTCCGGGCGCCGCCGACGGTGGTGAACCCGATGGCCAAGAAGCTGCTGGAGGACCGACGCAACCTGCGCCCCGTGGCGGCCGCCGGCGCCACCGTCACTCCGGACGGCGTACGACTGTCGGCCACCGAGGGTGGCGAAGGCATTCCCGACCTGGCCGTGCCCGAGGTCGAGATCGGCGACCCGATGGCCGAGCTCGAGGAGCTGGTCGGCCTGGCGCCGGTCAAGGAGCAGGTGAAGCGGCTGGTGGCCGAGCTGAAGGCGGAGAAGCTGCGCACCGAAGCGGGCATGCCGCCGGCGGAGAAGTCGCGGCACATGGTCTTCACCGGCAACCCCGGCACCGCGAAGACGACCGTGGCCCGGCTGCTGGCCCGGATCTACGCCCAGCTGGGCGTGCTGGCGCACGGCCACCTGATCGAGGTGAGCCGGGCCGACCTGGTCGGCGAGTACATCGGCCAGACCGCACCCCGCACCACCGCCCGGTTCAACCAGGCCACCGGCGGCGTGCTGTTCATCGACGAGGCCTACTCACTGGTCCCGGCGGACTCCTTCCGCGACTTCGGCCACGAGGCGATCGCCACCCTGCTCAAGCTGATGGAGGACCACCGCGACGAGGTCGTGGTGATCGTGGCCGGCTACCCGCGCGAGATGCAGCGGTTCGTCGAGTCCAACCCGGGCGTCGCCTCGCGCTTCCCGACGACGATCGGCTTCACCGACTACTCCCCCGACGAGCTCTGGGGCATCTTCATGCTGTACGCCGAGCGGGCCGGCTTCTCGCTGCTCGAGGGGGTCGAGGACGCCTTCCGCCGGCTGGTGCCCGACCCCCGTCCGGACGCATTCGGCAACGGCCGCTTCGTCCGCAACGTCTTCGAGGACGCCGTCACCCGCCAGGCGATGCGGATCACCGCGATGACGGACCCCACCAAGGAGGTGGTCTCCCAGCTCCGGCCGGAGGACCTTCCGGACACCGCCTCGCCGACCGGAAGGATCGACGGGACCGGGCTGTACCTCTAGGACGCTGCCGCCGGGTCCGCCGACGCCACCGAGCGACCACCCGTTCGTGCCATGTTCACCGGTGGGTGGGCTGCCTAGCGTGAGGAGCCGGGCCGCGGGCCTGTCCGGTCACCGCCCCTTCCCTCGAGGAGCTCGCCATGACCCAGACAGCAGAGAGCCCCCGCGCCGCCCTCCGCACCCGGATGAGAGGGGACGTGGTCGACGCGGCAGACCCGACGTACGACGAGAGCCGCAAGGTCTGGAACGGGAACATCGACCGACGACCGCTCCTCGTCGCCCGGTGCCTCGACGAGGCCGACGTGCAGGCCGCCGTCAGCTTCGCCAGCGAGCAGGGGCTGGAGATCGCGGTGCGCGCAGGGGCGCACAGCATGTCCGGGGCGTCTGTGGTCGACGACGGCATCGTGATCGACCTCAGCGCGATGAACCAGGTCCGGGTCGACCCCGAGGCCCGTCGCGCAGTGGTCGCCGGCGGTGCCCTGCTGGGTGATCTCGATGTCGCCACCCAGGCCCACGGGCTGGCGGTCCCCTCGGGGCTCGTCAGCCACACCGGGGTGGGCGGCCTGACTCTGGGCGGCGGGATGGGGTGGCTGACCCGGATCGGCGGGCTGACCATCGACAACATGCTCTCCGCGCGCGTCGTGACCGCGGACGGCCGCGCGCGGGTGGCCTCTCCGGCTGCCAACGCCGACCTGTTCTGGGCGATCCGTGGCGGCGGCGGCAACTTCGGCGTGGTCACGGAGTTCGAGTTCGCACTGCACGAGGTCGGACCGATGATCAACTTCGGCATGGTCTTCTGGTCCCTCGACCAGGGTGCGGCGATGCTGCGCCACGCCCGCCAGGTCATCGCCACGTTGCCCGACGAGGTCAACGTCATGGTCGGCGGCCTCAACGCCCCGCCGGCGCCGTTCGTGCCCGAGCAGCACCAGCTTCAGCCGGGTTACGCCACCATCGTCGTCGGCACCGGCGCTCCGGAGAAGCACGCCGAGGTCCTCGCCGCGCTGAAGGAGGGGGCGCCGTCCCCGCTCTTCGAGTTCGCCACTCCCATGCCGTACGTCGAGCTGCAGAAGATGCTCGACGAGGCGAACGCGTGGGGCTTCCACTGCTACGACAAGGGCTGCTACGTCGACGAGCTCTCGGACGGCGTCATCGACGCGCTCACCGAGCACCTGCCGAACAAGATCTCGCCCCTCTCCCTGGTGCTGTTCTACCGGCTGGACGGCGCGTACTCGCGGGTCAGCGAGGACGCGACGGCGTTCAGCGGCGGACGGTCGCCTCGCTTCGCCGTGTTCGTCATCGGCGTGTGCCCGGCCCCCGAGATGTTCGACGGTGAGCGTGCGTGGGTGCGGGGGCTGGCCGAGGCCCTCGTGCCGGTGTCCACCGCCGACGGCGTCTACGTCAACGGGATGACCGACTTCGACGCACGCACGCCGGTACGGACGGCGTACGGTCCGGAGAAGTACGCCAGACTCGTCGACATCAAGACGACCTACGACCCGAACAACCTCTTCCACCACAACGCGAACATCGCACCGGCACCGCGAGGTGATCAGCCCGAGTAGTTGGGCGCCTCGACCGTCATCTGGACGTCGTGGGGGTGGCTCTCCTTGAGCGAGGCGGAGGTGATCCGGACGAACCGGCCCTTCTCCTGGAGCTCGGCGATGGTCCGCGCGCCGACGTAGAACATCGACTGGTTGAGGCCGCCGATCAGCTGGTGCGCGACGGCGGCGAGCGGGCCGCGGTAGGCGACCTGGCCCTCGATGCCCTCGGGCACGATCTTGTCGTCGCTGCTGACCTCGGCCTGGAAGTAGCGGTCCTTGGAGTAGGACTTCTTGCCGCGCGACGACATCGCGGCGAGCGAGCCCATGCCGCGGAAGGTCTTGAACTGCTTGCCGTTGACGAAGATCAGCTCGCCCGGAGCCTCCTCGCAGCCGGCCAGGAGCGAGCCGACCATCACGCTGTCGGCGCCTGCGACCAGCGCCTTGGCGATGTCACCGGAGTACTTCAGGCCGCCGTCGGCGATCACGGGGACGCCCGCCGGCTGGCAGGCCAGCGCGGACTCGTAGACCGCGGTGACTTGGGGTACGCCGACGCCGGTGACCACCCGCGTCGTGCAGATCGCGCCGGGACCGACCCCGACCTTGACGGCGTCCGCCCCAGCGTCGACGAACGCCTGCGCGCCCTCCCGGGTGGCGACGTTGCCGCCGATCACCTGGACGTGTGCCGTCGCGGGGTCGGTCTTGAGCCGCTTGAGCATGTCGAGCAGCATCCGCACGTTGCCGTGCGCGGTGTCCGCGACGAGCACGTCGGCGCCGGCGTCGATCAGGGTCGTCGCCCGCTGCCAGGCGTCGCCGAAGTAGCCGATCGCGGCACCGACCATCAGCCGGCCGGCGCCGTCCTTGGACGCGTGGGGGAACTGCTCGGACTTCACGAAGTCCTTGACCGTGATCAGCCCGCCCAGCCGACCCTTGTCGTCGACCAGCGGCAGCCGCTCGCGCTTGTGCTTGCGCAGGAGCAGCGTGGCCTCCTCGCGGGAGATCCCGACCGGCCCGGTGATCAGCGGCATCGGGGTCATCACCTCGTCGACCTTGGTGGTGGCCCACTCCGCGACGGGCGTGAACCTCAGGTCGCGGTTGGTGATGATGCCGAGCAGCCGGTTGTCGGTGTCGACCACCGGGAACCCGGAGACGCGGTACTGGCCGGCCAGCTGGTCGAGCTGCTCCAGGGTCGCGTCGGGGCCGATGGTGACGGGGTTGGAGATGATCCCGGTCTGGGTCCGCTTCACCAGGTCGACCTGGTAGGCCTGGTCCTCGATCGACAGGTTGCGGTGCAGCACGCCGAGGCCGCCCTGGCGGGCCATCGCGATGGCCATCCGCGACTCGGTCACCGTGTCCATCGCGGCGCTGACCAGCGGCACCTTCAGCGAGATCTCGCGGGTCAGGCGGGTCGTCATGTCGATGTCCGCGGGCGCCAGGTCGGACTGGCCGGGCAGGAGCAGGACGTCGTCGTAGGTCAGACCCAGCGCGGCGAACTTCTCGGGCAGCTCCACCTCACCCATGGTATCGGGGTCAGTAGTTCAGCTTCTTCACGGGCATCGTGTCGCCCGGTCCGTTCTTCTGGCCGCCGAACCGGGAGAAGACGTGGAACTCGTAGGGACCGCCGACAGCGGAGGCCTGCATGCACTTGCGCGGCACGACGACGCGCACCTTGCCGTTGCCGAACTTCCAGGTGAACCTGAGGTCCGGGCACTTCAGCAGGTACGGCGTGGTCTCCTCCTCGTTGTCGACGAAGTAGACCCGGCCCACGGTCCTCCCGTTCTCCCGGAAGACCGTGATCCGGTCCCACGCGCTGTTGAGTGGCCAGGACTCGAAGGCCACGAACGTCGTCTCGGTGAGCTTCTTGACCCGGACCGAGAAGATCGCCTTCCTGTTGCTGATGCTGTAGATGCCGGACAGCAGGTCGACGCCGGCCGGCGCGTCCCCCGCCTTGTCGGTGACCGACGCGTGGTCGGACTTCGGCCTGGCGATGGCGGACCCACCGGGCAGGGCCAGAGCGCAGGCCAGTGCGCAGGCCAGGGCGGCGACGACGGCCAGGGCGAAGAGTCGGTTACGCATGGGGCAATTTATAGCCCACGCGCTCGCGGCGCCGGGCCGCCACCAGCAGCGAGCCGCCCACGGGCAGCACCTCGAAGCCGGCGCCGGTGACCACGGCGTGCAGCGACCCCGCGTGTAGCGGCGCACGTGGTGGGCGTGCACATCGGCGACGGTCCACAGCCATCGGTGCGGAGGGACCGTGAGCAGCAGCAGACCGCCCGGCCGGAGCGCGCGGCAGGTGATGAACGCGGCGGGTCCGGTCTCGTCGGCGACGCACTGGACGCGATCGTGCGCGATCGAGGCCCGCGCCCACTCGCGGTAACCGGCCACTGCCGCCGCCGGGTCGAGCAGGGGGTTGGCGGCGTAGTGGTTGGAGAAGTCGGCGAAGGCGGCCTCGATCAGGCCGTCCATGCCGACGGGATCGACCTCGCGGTCGCGCGCCACGCTCCAGGTGCCCGGGTGGGCGGCGAGGTCCAGCGACGCGGGCGACGCTCAACCCGATGCGCCGCGACTCCGACGGCGAGTCGGCGTACGCCGGCGAATCCCGCAGGAAGTCCGTCACCTCAGCTGCCTCCTCTTGCGTCTCTCAACGCGCCGCACGCGCAGCCTCGCAGGCCCGCGTCGCCTCGGCCGGCGGGCGCACGGGTCGCTGGAACAACAACGTCGGCTCGGGTCCGCGAAGGTACTCGGGGACGTCGATCCTGGCCACGGTCTCGACGTCACCGGCCGTGATCCCCTGCCCCGCCAGCTCCGCGGGGTCGTGGGCCCGAGCGCCACCCGGCTGGACCAGCAGCCAGGCCTGGCCCACCTCCGCACACGACAGCCGGTCCAGGCTGCGTTCGAGGAAGGCGGCCGAACCCGGCCGGCCCCCGATCAGCCACGGGGAGCCGGCCGGCGCCGCACCCAGCGCCTGGCCCAGGGCCGGGAACTGGCCGCTCAGGTCGACGAGCACGACCCCGGGAGGCATCCGGGCCGACTCTGCGGCCCCTCGCAGGTCGCCGATGAGGGCGGCCCCGGCCGGATCGAGGACGACGGTGCCACCGGCCAGGCTGACCGGCGTGTCCATCCGCCACACCGGCACCGGCTGGCGGTACGGGTGGTCCATGCCGCCCAGCACCGGCAGCAGCGTCGTCACTGCGCCGGCCACCGCCAGCGGCACGAGAACGCCCACGCCGCGCACGGCGGTCGGGGCGCCGAGGACCACCACGCCGGCCAGCAACCAGAGGATGCCGAAGTCGCACGCGCCCGCCCAGTAGTTGGTGACGCTCCCGAAGGCCCCGGCGAGAGGTAGCAGGGCCAGGCCGCAGGCCAGGACCACGGAGTCCCGCGACGGTGCCGAGACGTCCGCCGCCGTCCTCGCGGCGATGAGCCGCGCCGCCACGCAGGCCACCGGAACGGCCAGCAGCAGCAGCGCGGTGCCGGGCCGGGTCAGGAGCAGGTAGGTGGGCCGGTAGATCCCGGCCGCGGCGAAGCCGGCCAGGGCGACCGCCCCCAGCAGGAGCGCGGGGCGACGGTCGGCCGGTCGCGCCATCGCCAGCCAGCAGAACGAGCCCACGGCCGCGGCCACCGCCCCGGCGCCGACACCACTCACCACCAGCTGGGAGGCCGAGGGGAACAGCGGGTCGAGGCGCAGCGCGCCACCCAGGGTGTGGCCCGCCCCGAGCACCCGGTAGTCCTCGGCGCCCTCCCGCAACCGGTCGGCGAACGCCGCCGGAGAGCCGTCCATGAGCAGCGCCGCGACGAGGAGAGTGCCCGCGGCGGCCGCCACGGTGACCGCCACCACCGAGGGGGTCAGCCGGCGGCCCAGCAACAGGGTGACGGCCACGATGAGCGCCATGGCCACCGCCGTGGTCGGCTTGGTCAGCACCATCAGCGCGCCGCCGACCCCGAGCACCACGGCGCCGGCGAGAGCGCCGCCGGACCGGGGGGGCCGGCCGGCGTCGGGGGACGCCTCGCCTCCCCACACCGCGACTGCTCCGGCCGCGACCACCAGGGCGGCCTGCACCGTGAGCGAGTTGTAGCTCGGGGTGACCAGCCACTGGTTGAAGGCGGCCAGGGCGGTGGCTCCCAGGCAGCCGGCCAGGACCCACCGACGGGCGCCGGTGGCCACGCGCAACGTGCTGCTCGCCACCCAGACGCCGAGGCCGGCGGTCAGCAGCAGGTTGGCCCGGCGCACGGCGGCGATGTCGTCGCCCAGCAGCTCGAACAGAGGGTGGTAGACGAAGCCGAACTGGCTCACCGAGGTGCGGAAGGACCCGGGCTCGGAGATCCACACCAGGTAGAAGCCCTCGTCCGCCGGGTCGAAGCCGTGACCGGCGTACCACAGCGCGACCGCCAGCACGCCGAGCACCGTGGCCGCGGACACCAACAGGGCCGCGCTGGCGCTCCGGCTCAGCATCGGTACGACGTCACGGAGTCGACCACCAGGTCGAGCTCCTCGTCGGACATCTGGCTGAACAGCGGCAGCCGCACCAACCGGCCGGCCACGTCGGTGGTCACCTCGCAGCCGCCCGGCGACTCCCGGCCGTAGCGCCGCCCGCCCGGCGAGGAGTGCAGAGGGACGTAGTGGAACGTCGCCGCGACGCCCCGTTCGGCCAGGTGACGGATGAGCCCGTCACGCTCCTCGCTCGTGGGCATCAGGAGGGCGTACAGGTGCGCGGGATCCTCGCACTCCTCCGGCCGGTGCTGGAGGCCGACGTCGTGCTCGGCCCGCCACTGCCGGAGGCGATCGTCGTAGGCGGACCAGACCGCCCGCCGCCCTCGCTGGATCTCGTCGAAGGTCTCCAGCTGGGTGGCGAGCACCGCCGCAAGCAGGTCCGAGAGCAGGTAGCTCGAGCCCAGGTCGACCCAGGTGTACTTGTCGACCTGGCCCCGGTCGAAGCGGCTCCGGTCGGTGCCCTTCTCGCGGAGCACCTCGGCGCGCGGCAGCAGCGCCGGGTCGTTGACCACCAGCGCGCCGCCCTCGCCGCACTGCACGTTCTTGGTGGCGTGGAAGCTCTGGGTGGCCAGGGCACCGAACGACCCGAGGGCCGCGCCGCGGTAGCGCCCGCCCAGCCCGTGCGCGTTGTCCTCGACCAGCGCCAGCCCGTGCCGGTCGGCGACGACGCGGAGCCGGTCGAGATCGCACCCGACCCCGGCGTAGTGGACGGCCACGACCGCACGGGTCCGCTCGGTGACGGCGGCCTCGACCAGCGCCTCGTCGAGGTTGAAGGTGTCGGGCCGGATGTCGACGAAGACCGGGACCGCCCCGCGCAGCACGAAGGCGTTCGCGGTCGAGACGAAGGTGAACGACGGCATGATCACCTCGTCGCCGGGCCGGAGGTCGAGCAACAGCGCGACCATCTCGAGGGCGTGGGTGCACGAAGGCGTCAGCAGGCACGGGGCACCCCCCACGAGCGGCGCCAGCAGGTCCGCGGCCCGGCGGGTGAACGGTCCGTTGCCGGTCAGCACGCCGGTCAGCGCTTCGGCGAAGAGGTCGGGCTCGCGGCCGGTGCGGTGCGGCCGGTTGAACGGCACCACGTAGTCGGCGGCTCGCACCGGTGGAGCATAGACGTAGCCACGCCGGGCCCGGCCCATCGGCCGGATGCGCGGCGGCGTCGGCCATCCTTGGTCAGGTGTCCGCCCTGTCCACGATCGCCCGGGCCGAGCGCCAGGCCGGCCGCTGGGTCGACTCGCGGTGGACCGTGGCGGTCGCGGCCGCGGCAGCGTTCCTGCTCCGGCTGCCCGGGCTGACCCGGCCGATCCGCGCCGACGAGGCCGGGTTCGTGCTGGTGGCGCGGGCGTGGCGACCCACGCCGGACAGCCTGTACGGCGCCTACTTCGTCGACCGCCCACCGCTCCTGGTCGCCGTGTTCAAGGCCTCGGACGCGATCGGCGGGCCGCTGTTCGTACGACTGCTCGGCGCGGTTGCCTGTGCCGCGCTGGTGCTGGTCGCGGCCTCAGTCGCCCGGCTCGCGGCCGACGAGCACGCCGCGCGCTGGACCGCGGTGGCGACCGCCGCGCTCAGCACCAACGTCCTCATCGACGCCGTGGCCGTGAAGGGCGAGCTGCTCGCGCTACCGGTGCTGATGGCCAGCCTCGGCCTCTCCCTGGCGGCGGTGCGGGACAGCTCCTGGCGGACGGCGCTGCTGGCCGGGCTGCTGGCCGGGCTGGCCCTCGGCTTCAAGCAGAACCTGGTCGGCGGCATCGTCTTCGCCGGGGTCCTCTACGTCGCCTCGTGGAGGGCCGGACGGCTGAGCCGGCCCGAGCTGGTGCGGCTCGCGGGTGCGGCCGCGGCCGGCGTGGCGATCCCGGTGCTGGCCACCGCCCTCTGGGCGCTCGCGGCCGGCGTACGCCTGCACACGCTGTGGTATGCCGTCTACGGCTTCCGCTTCGACGCCAGCCAGGTGCTCTCCGACGCGGCCGACGCCGCCCCGGCCGTGCGCGCCGGCCTGCTGGTGCTCGTGGCGATCGGGACCGGGATGCTGCTGATCATCGGCGTCTTCGTCGCGTGCATCCGGGCGGAGTGGGCCGACGACGCGCCGCTCACCACTGCGGTGGCCGGCATGCTCGCCGTCGACCTGGTGGCCCTGGCCCTGGGTGGCAGCTTCTGGCGCGACTACCTGTTCCCCCTGCTGCCCGGCACCGCGCTCTGCGCGGCGATGCTCGCCAGGAGCGCCCGCCGGCGCGGCCGCGCGATGCGCAGGGTGATCGGCGCGGCGGCGGCGTCCACGCTGCTGTGCATGGCGGGCTGGATCGCCTACAACGCCGCCGGGCTGCAGGAGTACGACGAGCACGACACCGGCGTCGCGCTCCGCGACGTGGCCGACCCGCCCGACACGCTGGTCGTGTACGGCGGCCGCGCCGACCTGCAGCTCGAGAGCGGGCTCCCCTCGCAGTACGCCTACCTCTGGAGCCTCCCGATGCGGACGCTGGACCGGGACCTCGCCGAGCTCGAGGCACTGATCGCCGGGGACAGCCCGCCGACCTGGATCGTGGAGTGGGTGCCCTTCGGGAACTGGGACCAGCAGGACGGTCGACAGCTGCAGCGGCTGGTCTCCGACCGCTACGTCCGCAGCGGGACAGCGTGCGGCGACCGGCCGATCTGGCTGCTGCGCGGTGTGGAGAGAGCAGAACCCCGGCCCGACTGTCGCGGACCGGGGTTCACCTTCAGCTCTGGGCCGTAGCCCGGCCCATGACTCGGGTCAGTGGCCGTGCCCGTGGCCGTGCCCGTGGCCGGCGTCGGGCTCCTGCTCCTCGGGCTTGTCGACGACCAGGGTCTCGGTGGTCAGCAGCATGCCCGCGATGGACGCGGCGTTGACCAGCGCGGAGCGGGTCACCTTCACCGGGTCGAGGACGCCCTGAGCGACCAGGTCGCCGTACTCCTCGGTGGCGGCGTTGTAGCCGTTGCCGACACCCAGCTCCCGGACCTTGGTGGTGACGACGTAGCCGTTGGCTCCGCCGTTCTCCGCGATCCAGCGCAGCGGCTCGTCGAGGGCCAGCCGCACCACGCGGACGCCGACAGCCTCGTCACCGCTGAGGCCGAGACCGTCGGTGAGCGCGGACGCGGCGTGGATGAGCGCCGACCCACCGCCGGCGACGATGCCCTCCTCGATGGCCGCCCGGGTGGCCGAGACGGCGTCCTCGATGCGGTGCTTCTTCTCCTTCAGCTCCACCTCGGTGGCGGCCCCGACCTTGATGATGCAGACGCCGCCGGCCAGCTTGGCCAGCCGCTCCTGCAGCTTCTCGCGGTCCCAGTCGGAGTCGGTGTTCTCGATCTCGGCCTTGATCTGGTTCACCCGGCCGGAGACCTCGGCCGGGTCACCGGCGCCGTCGACGATCGTGGTGTCGTCCTTGGTGATGACCACGCGGCGAGCCTGGCCGAGCACCTCGAGGCCGATCTGGTCGAGCTTGAGGCCGACCTCGGGGGCGACGACCTGGCCGCCGGTCAGGGTCGCGATGTCCTGCATCATCGCCTTGCGGCGGTCGCCGAACGCCGGGCTCTTCACCGCGGCGGCGTTGAAGGTGCCGCGGATCTTGTTCACGACCAGGGTCGAGAGCGCCTCCCCCTCGACGTCCTCGGCCAGGATGAACAGCGGCTTGCCGGACGAGATGACCTTCTCGAGCAGCGGCAGCAGGTCGGCGACGGCCGAGATCTTGCCCTGGTGGAGCAGGATGTAGGGGTCCTCGAGGACGGTCTCCATCCGCTCGGGGTCGGTGACGAAGTACGCCGAGATGTAGCCCTTGTCGAACTGCATCCCCTCGGTGAACTCCAGCTCGGTGCCCATGGTGTTGGACTCCTCGACGGTGATCACGCCGTCCTTGCCGACCTTGTCGAAGGCGTCGGCGAGCAGGCCTCCGATCACCTCGTCGCGGCTGGAGATCGTGGCGACGGAGGCCATGTCCTCCCGGGACTCGACCTCGCGGGCGATCTTGAGCAGCTCGTCGCTGATCGCCTGGGCCGCGGCGTCCATGCCGCGCTTGAGCCCCATCGGGTTCACTCCGGCGGCGACCGCCTTCAGCCCCTCATGGACCATCGACTGGGCCAGGACCGTCGCGGTGGTGGTGCCGTCACCCGCGATGTCGTTGGTCTTGGTGGCCACCTCCTTGGTCAGCTGGGCGCCGAGGTTCTCGAAGGGGTCGTCGAGCTCGATCTCACGAGCGACGGTGACGCCGTCGTTGGTGATGGTCGGCGCGCCCCACTTCTTGTCCAGGACGACATAGCGGCCCCTGGGGCCGAGGGTCACCTTGACGGTGTTGGCCAGCTTGTCGACGCCGCGCTCCAGCGCCTGGCGGGCCCGCTCGTCGAACTCGAGGATCTTGGGCATGAGTCTCCTTCAGTGGAACGTGAGTCGGGTCGTACTGAGGCCGCGCGCACGCGGTCTCAGTACGACCCGTCAGCCAGGGATGACCTGGGTGGGATCAGGCAACGACCGCGAGGACGTCGCGGGCGGAGAGGATGAGGTACTCCTCGCCGCCGTACTTCACCTCGGTGCCGCCGTACTTGCTGTAGATGACCTTGTCGCCGATCGCCACGTCGAGCGGGACCCGGTTTCCGTTGTCGTCGATGCGACCGGGACCGATCGCCAGGACCTCGCCCTCCTGGGGCTTCTCCTTGGCGGTGTCCGGGATGACCAGGCCCGAGGCGGTGGTCTGCTCCGCGTCGAGCGGCTTGACCACGATGCGGTCCTCGAGGGGCTTGATGTTGACCGACACTTCTGATCAACCTCCACTTTCGTGCTGCTTGGTTGTGGGCTGAACTTTAAGTCCGCTGGCTGGCACACTCACCCGGAGAGTGCCAGAACCGAAACTAGCACTCTCATCAATGGAGTGCCAGAGAGGGTGGCCCATGGACGTCGAGTCCGTGCAGTGGCTGCTGACCGAGGACGGCCAGCGCGTGCTCGACGTGGC
This sequence comes from uncultured Actinomycetota bacterium, assembly GCA_963749865.1. Taxonomy (GTDB): domain Bacteria; phylum Actinomycetota; class Actinomycetes; order Propionibacteriales; family Nocardioidaceae; genus Nocardioides. Next base: position 246,001 of record CAVVOE010000012.1, on the reverse strand, counting down.
GGCCTCCCTCGACGAGCCGGACCCGCTGCGAGCGCACTCCGCACTCGAGCGCGCCTGCCCCGGTACGCCGTCGGACCTGCTCGCCGTCGCGCTCACCCAGGCGTCGTTGCGCGCGCACGCGGTGGCGAAGTTCGGCTCACTCGCGTCGTCGATGTACTTCACGCCCGAGGGGCTCGAGCAGGCCACCCGGCTCTCCGTCGCCACCCATCGGGCGGCGCGGCTGACCGCCTTCGGCGCCACCACCGTGGTGGACCTGGGCTGCGGCATCGGGGGCGACCTGGTCGCCTTCGCGCGCGCCGGGATCACCTCCGCCGGCGTGGACCTCGACCCGGTGCGGGTCGCGGTCGCGACCGCCAACCTGGCGGCCCTGGGCCTGGGCGGGGCGGTCATGGTCGCCGACGCGCTCGAGGTGGACACGACGCCGTTCGACGCCGCGTTCGCCGACCCGGCCCGGCGTACCGGCCGGGGCCGGACCTTCTCCCTGGAGGCCTGGACGCCGCCGTGGTCGTTCGTCGAGGAGCTGCTGTCGCGTGACGCCTGCGTCAAGACGGCTCCCGGCCTCCCCCACGAGGTGGTCCCTGCCGGTGTCGAGGCCGAGTGGGTGAGCGACCACGGCGAGGTCAAGGAGGCGGCGCTCTGGGGCGGCCGGCTGGCCACCGCCGACCGCCGGGCCACCGTGATCGGCGACGGCGGGCTGGCCACGCTGACCGACGAGGACGACCCCGGCGGTGAGGTCGTGCCGCTCGGCCGGTTCCTCTACGAGCCGGACGGCGCCGTCATCCGCGCCGGCCTGGTCACCGCAGTCGCGGCCGGAGTCTCCGGTGGCCTCGTGGACCGGCACATCGCCTACGTCACCGCGGACGCGTCGTTCCACACGCCGTTCGCCCGCTCCTACGAGGTGCTCGAGACGCTCCCCCACCGCGAGAAGCCGCTCCGCGCCGCCCTCCACGAACGCGGCATCGGTCGGCTCACGATCAAGAAGCGCGGCGTCGACGTCGTCCCCGACCAGCTCCGCAAGCGGCTGGCCCTGACCGGCGACAACGAGGCCACGATCGTGCTGACCCGGGTCGACGGCCACGGCACCTGCCTGCTCGTCCGGCCTTTCTAGGCCAGTGTCCTGTCAGGCCCGGGCTACCAGTCCGCTGAAGCCGCCTTCTCGGCACCGATGGTGGTGTCCTCGCCGTGGCCGGTGTGGACGACGGTGTCGTCCGGCAGCGCGAACAGCTTGGCCCGGATCGACTCCTCCAGCAGCGGCCGGTCGGAGTACGAGCGGCCGGTGGCGCCCGGTCCGCCGTGGAACAGCGTGTCGCCGGTGAACACGCAGCCGAGGTCCTCGACCAGGAAGCAGCAGCCGCCCGGGGCGTGGCCGGGCGTGTGCAGGGTGCGGATCGAGGCACCGGCCAGCTCGAACTTCCAGCCGTCGGGGAGGTCCAGGTCCCAGAGGTAGCCATGCTCGTCCTGAGGGTGCACCAGCTCCCAGAGCGGCTTGTCGTCCGGGTGCAGGAAGATCGGCGCACCCCCTCCATCGTTGACGGCCTCGCGCAGGGCCGGTGCGACCCGGCAGTGGTCGTCGTGGGCGTGCGTGAGCAGGATCGCCTTCACCGAGCGGCCGCCCACGACAGCGAGGATGTCGTCGACCGAGTGCGGCGCGTCGATGACCACGCACTCGTCGTCGTCGCCGACCACCCAGATGTTGTTGTCGACGTCGAAGGTCTCACCGTCCAGCGAGAACGTGCCGGACGAGACGCCGTGGTCGACGCGAAGTTCTCCAGCCATCATCAGAAGATGACGACCGAGCGGAGCACACTCGGCCCGTCGCTGGCACGGTGCATCCGCTCGAACGCCGTCTCGATGTCGCCGATCCCGATCTCCTCGGTGACGAACGCGTCGAGGTCGAGTCGGCCCTGCTGGTAGAGGTCGACCAGCATCGGGAAGTCGCGCGAGGGCAGGCAGTCGCCGTACCAGCTCGACTTCAGCGACCCACCCCGGCCGAAGACGTCGACCAGCGGGATGTCGGGCATCTTCATGTCCGGCGTCGGTACGCCGACCAGCACCACGGTGCCGGCCAGGTCGCGGGCGTAGAAGGCCTGCTTCCAGGTCTCCGGGTGGCCGACGGCCTCCACGACGATGTCCGCGCCGTAGCCGCCGGTCAGCTCCTGGATCGCGGTGACCGGGTCCACCGACGACGAGTCGACGGTGTGGGTCGCGCCCATCTTGCGAGCGGCCTCGAGCTTCTTGGGGTCGATGTCCACCGCGATGATCGGCGAGGCGCCGGCCAGGGCGGAACCGGCGACGGCGGCCACCCCGACGCCGCCGCAGCCGATCACCGCGATCGACTTTCCGCGGGTCACGCCGCCGGTGTTGATCGCGGCGCCGAGGCCGGCCATCACCCCGCAGCCCAGCAGCCCGACCGCCGCCGGCCGCGCCGACGGGTCGACCTTCGTGCACTGGCCGGCCGCGACCAGCGTCTTCTCCGCGAAGGCTCCGATGCCCAGTGCCGGCGACAGCTCCGTGCCATCCTCCAGCGTCATCTTCTGGGTGGCGTTGAACGTCGCGAAGCAGTACCACGGCTCACCACGGTTGCAGGCCCGGCAGTCGCCGCACACCGCCCGCCAGTTGAGGATCACGAAGTCGCCCGGCTCGAGCCCCTTCACCTCCGGCCCCACCGACTCCACGACGCCCGAGGCCTCGTGGCCCAGCAGGAACGGGAAGTCGTCGCTGATCCCGCCCTCGCGGTAGTGCAGGTCGGTGTGGCAGACCCCGCAGGCCTGCACCCTGACCACGGCCTCGCCCGGCCCGGGATCCGGGACGTTGATCGTGACCAGCTCCACCGGCGCACCCTTGGCCCGCGCCACCACGGCCTTCACCTGCTGCATGCGGCCACCGTAGCGACTGGTCCAGAGCGGTGTTTCCGGCCGTCGGGGGGCGGGCAAGTGGACGACGAGGCCCGTCGACGGAGTCGGGTGGGCGGCATCGGCTGTTCCGTGGTCGGTGGTGTCCGGGGGGTCCGGCATGGGACTCCGCGACGGTGCTTCGTACGGCTACTTGAACCGGACGCTGGATCCCTTACACCAGCACGCTCGTGACCGGCTGGCTGCTGTCGGCCGGCAGGTCCAGGCCCGACGGCGTACGCCCCCGCGCCACCATCTCGGCGCCCAGCGCGGCGACCATCGCGCCGTTGTCGGTGCACAGGCCGGGCCGCGGGACCCGCACGCGTACGCCGACCCCTGCGGCCCGCTCCTCGGCCATCGCGCGCAGCCGCGAGTTGGCCGCGACGCCGCCGCCGATCAGCAGGTCCGCCACGCCGGTCGAGGCCGCGGCGTCGAGCGCCTTGCGCACCAGCACGTCGCAGACGGCCTCCTGGAACGACGCGGCGACGTCGGACACCGGCACCGGCTCGCCGCTGCGCTCGCGGGCCTCGACCCAGCGCGCGACAGCGGTCTTGAGCCCGGAGAACGAGAAGTCGAACCGGTGCCGCTCCAGGTCGCGACGACTGGTCAGCCCGCGCGGGAAGTCGATCGCCACCGAGCTGCCCGACGCTGCCGACCGGTCGATGTGGGGGCCACCGGGGAAGGGCAGCCCGAGCAGGCGGGCCACCTTGTCGAACGCCTCCCCTGCGGCGTCGTCGATCGTCGCACCCAGCGGCTCGACGGTGGTCGTCACGTCCTCCACCTTCAGCAGCGACGAGTGGCCGCCGCTGACCAGCAGGGCCAGGCACGGGTCGGGCAGCGGGCCGTGCTCGAGCTGGTCGACGGCCACGTGGGAGGCCAGGTGGTTGACGCCGTACAGCGGCTTGCCCAGCCCGAGCGCGAGCGCCTTGGCCGCGGCCACCCCGACCAGCAGCGCGCCGGCCAGGCCGGGCCCGCTCGTCACCGCGATGGCGTCCACCTCGTGCAGCTGCACGCCTGCGGTCTCGCACGCCCGCTCCAGCGTGGGCACCATCGCCTCGAGGTGAGCGCGGCTGGCCACCTCGGGTACGACGCCGCCGAACCGCGCGTGCTCCTCGACGCTGCTGGCCACCGCGTCCGCCAGCAGCGTGTGCCCGCGGACGATCCCGACGCCGGTCTCGTCGCACGACGTCTCGATGCCCAGGACGAGGGGCTCGCTCACGGCTCAATCCTCACATCGAGCGAGAGCACCACCGCGGTGGTGCCGTCGCGGTAGTAGCGGGGCCGCCGGTCCAGCTCGACGAACCCGTGCGCTGCGTAGAAGCCGAGGGCGGCGCGGTTGTCCTCGCGGACCTCGAGCAGCACCCGGTCGACGCCCTCGCGGACGCCCAGCGCGACCACCTCGTCGAGCAGCAGCCCGGCCACGCCGCTGCGGCGTAGGTCCTCGGTGACCGCGATCCGCTGGAGCTCGGCGACGTCCGAGACCACGCTGGCCACGGCGTGCCCGACCAACCGCCCGTCGTCCTCGGCGACCAGGTAGTGGACGGTCGGCAGCCGGCCGGCCGCGCCCTCCTCGACCAGCCCGTGCGACCAGGCGTCGGCGCCGAGGTTGTCGGCCTCGGAGAGCGCGATCGCGTCGACGTCCGCCACCGTGGCAGGCCGGACGATCACGAGACCCGCTTGGGCGTCCCGGGCGTCGCGGCGTCGGGCCGGCGCAGGTAGAGCGGGTCCGGGTCGTGCAGCTCGGCGCGCTCCTCGGTGATCGCCCGGGCCAGCCATCCGGCGCTCGGCATGGTCGGTCCGGCGCGGTGCGGGAACGCGTCGGGGTAGAGCACCGCGCCCTCTCCCACGACCGGCAGCTGCGTCGCGACGTCGGCGGGTCTGGCCACTTCGGGGCCGGCCCGGCGCGCACCGGTCTCGTCGTACGACGCGCAGTACACCTCTTTGCGCCGGGCGTCGGTCGCCACCACGAAGTCGCCGGTGACCGCGCGGGTGTCGGCGGCCTCGACGGCGAGCACGTCCAGCGTGCACACGCCGTACACCGGGATCTCGAGCACGAAGCCGAGCGTGCGTGCCGTGACCAGCCCGACCCGCAGCCCGGTGAACGGTCCCGGCCCTACGCCGACGCCGAGCGCGGTGAGGTCCTGGCGCACGATGCCGGTCTCGCGGAGGGCCCGGTCGATCAGCGGCGCGAGCTGCTCGCCGTGCTGGAGCGGCCGCTCGGAGACGAGCTCGACGACGACGTCCTCGCCGTCGTGCAGGGCGACGGTGACGAGAGGGGTGGCGGTGTCGAGGGCGAGCAGCATCAGGCGTCCACGTCCCACGGGAGGGCGCGCCAGTGGGTGGTCAGCCGTCCGTCGTCGTGGAGCAGGTGGAAGGCGAGCGTGGGCGGCCCGGCCTCCCACACCACCGGGTAGGGCTCGGCGTCGAGCGGCACCGTGGACGCCGAGCCGCCGCCGACGAGCAGCGGGCGACCGGCGAACGTGGTCCAGCACTGGGTGTGCGCGTGGCCGACCAGGGTGGCGAGGACGTGCGGGTGCTTCATGATCACCAGCTCGAGGGGCTCCGGGTCCTTGAGCAGGATCGGCGCCATCAGTCCGAGGCCGAGGTCGGCGGGCGGGTGGTGCAGGCAGACGAACGCCGGCTTGTCGTCGAGGGAGAGCTGGTCGTCGAGCCAGTGCAGCTGCGCGTGGTCGAGCTCGCCGTGGTCGATCCGCACTCCGTCCCGGGCGGCGACGAGGGAGTCCAGCATCAGCAGCCGGAAGTCCGCCGCCTCGAGCCCCAGCATGATCGGGCCGTTCGCCTCGCGGTCGAGCAGCCCGCGCGCGAACGCCTCGCGGACGTCGTGGTTGCCGGTCCCGACGAGCTTGGGACCGGGCCAGGCGTCGAGCACCAGCCGCGCCTCGGCGTACTCGTCGGGGCTGCCGTGGTCGGCGATGTCGCCGGTGACGAGGAGTACGTCGGGGCGCGGGTCGAGCGCGAGCAGGTGCGCCAGCACCGCTTCGGCCCGGGCGCGCGCGTCGGGCGGGCCGCCGAAGTGGGTGTCGCTGACGTGCGCGATCACCGTCGTCATCCGAGCCCCCGGAAGGAGAGTGCGTGCCAGCGCGGACCGACCGGCGTGATCTCGACCCGGCGGTGCTCGTCGTCCTCACCACGGACGATGTTGATCTCGAGCCGCGACTCCGAGAGCCCCTCGGCCAGCCCCTCGCCCCACTCGACCGCGGTGACCGCCTGGTCCAGCGAGGTGTCGAGGTCGAGGTCGTCGAGCTCGGCGTTGCCGCCGAGGCGGTAGGCGTCGACGTGCACCAGCGCCGGCCCGCCCACCTCGCTCGGGTGCACGCGAGCGATCACGAACGTGGGCGAGGTGACCGCGCCACGGACGCCGAGGCCGGCGCCGAGCCCCTGGGTGAACGTGGTCTTGCCCGCCCCGAGCGAACCGGTGAGCACGATCAGGTCCCCGGGGGCGAGCTGGCCCGCGACCGAGCGGCCCAGACCGCGCATCGCGTCGGCGTCCGGCGCCTGGTAGACCGCGGTGCGCAGCGGACGGCGCAGCTCGACGTTCGGTGCTGCGCGCCGGATCTCCCGGAACCCCTGTCGCTCCCAGAAGTCGATCGTGTCCGGCAGCTCCTCGCGGGCGACCACGGTGATGTCGTCGTACCCCTCCGCCGCGTCCACGGCCGCGTCGATCAGCGCGGCGGCGACGCCGTGGCCCTGCATGGACGGGACCACGCCGAAGCGGCGGAGGTACACCGTGGGGCCGGCCGGGTCGAGCACGAGTGCGCCGGCCGGGACCCCGTCGACGCGGGCCAGCAGACCGCCGTGCCGGGCCAGCCGCTGCTCGAGCTGCTCGGCCGTCTCGGCCAGCGCGGCCGCCGGCGGGTCGAGCGGCGGCCGGGCCTCGAACGCAGCGTGCACGACCTCGTGCACGGTGGCAGCCTCCTCGGCTCCGACCGGCTTCACCTCGACCTGAGCCCTCACCGCTGCCCGACTCGTTCGGCGGCCGCGGACAGCAGCTGGTCGAGGGCCGCGTTGACCTGCCCGTGCCGCTCGAGCAGGACCATGTGGCCGGCGTTCTCGCACTCGAGCAGCGTCGATCCGGGGATCCGCTCGTGCAGCTTGCGGCTGTGGCCGATCGAGGTGAGCCGGTCGGCGGTGCCGCAGATGATCGTGGTCGGGATCCGGCCGAGCACCTCGACGGCGTCGAACTTGTCCAAACCACGGAAGCTCGGGAAGAACTCCGCGACCACCTCGAAGGGCGTGCCCGACAGCATCCGGTCGACGAAGTCGACGTACGCCGCCGGCACCTCGTCGCCGAAGGCGAACAGGTCGGTGCCGACCATCGCGACCGAGCGGCCGGCGCGGCGTACGCCGTCGACCAGCCGGTGCCGGCGGGCCAGGGTGCGCACCGTGCGCGTGGTGAGCTCGCCGCCGAGCTTGGCCGGCAGCATCGGCAGCAGGATCCGGCCCGGGTCGAGGCCGCCGGCCGTGGTCGAGACCAGCCCGACGCCTACCACCCGGCCGCCGATCAGCTCGGGTTGCTGCTCGGTCAGCGCCACGATGCTCATGCCGCCCATCGAATGCCCGACCAGGACCACCGGCCCCTCGGGCACGACGTGCTCGAGGATCGTGCTCAGGTCGCGGCCGAGCTGGTCGATGGTGGCGTGGTCCTCGGGCGAACGGCCGGAGCGGCCGTGCGAGCGCTGGTCGTAGTAGACGGCGCGGACCAGGCCGCGGTAGGCGGCGCGCTGGAAGTGCCAGCAGTCGAGGTTGAGCGCGTAGCCGTGGCAGAACACGACCGTGAGCGGGCTGGTCGGCCGGCGCAGGCCGGGGTCGAGCTCGTCCACCTCGACGTGCAGCGGTACGCCGTCGTCGGCGACCACGGTCACCGGCCGGGAGTGCAGGCTGCCGAACGGCGTCGCGTCCACCTTGCGGCGGCCGATGGCCCGGCTCTGGCGGCCGATCCCGATCGCCGCTCCGGCCGCCGCGACGCCGACCGCGCCGGCGGCCACCCCGAGGATGCGACGGCGGGCGGTCATGTGTCGATCTTCCTCCGAGCGTCCGAGTCGACGTGCCGCCGGGTGAACCTCCCCCCGATCCTGGTGACGATCTCGTAGCTGATCGTGCCGCAGGCCTCGGCCCAGTCCTGCGCGGTGGGCTCGCCGTGCTCACCGGTCCCGAAGATCTTCGCCTCGGCACCCGCACCGGGGTCGTCGCCTTCGAGGTCGACGACCAGCTGGTCCATGCAGATCTGCCCCCGCACCCGCCTCCGCCTGCCTCCCACCTCGACCTCGGCGTGGTTGCCGCCCACCCTGATCAGCCCGTCGGCGTACCCCACCGGCACCAGGCCGACGGTCGTGTCGCGGTCGGCGGTCCAGGTGCGGCCGTACGACACCGCGTCGCCCTTGGCGATGCGCTTGACCATCGCGAGCTGCGCCCGCGCCGTCATGGCCGGCCGGAGCCCGATCTCCGGGGTGGTGCCGGGGGCCGGGTCGAGGCCGTACGACGCGATGCCACAGCGGACCAGGTCGAGCCGCGAGCTCGGGCGGAGGATCGCGGCCGCGGAGTTGGCGAGGTGGCGGACCTCCGGTCGGAGGCCGGACTGCTGCGCGCGGTCCACGGCTTCGAGGAAGAGCTTCTCCTGGGCCTCGTTGGCCGGGTCCTCGGGCTCGTCGCTGCTCGAGAAGTGCGACCAGATGCCCGTGATCGTCCAGCTCTGCTCCTGCTCCCCCTGCCGGGCTCGGGCGACCAACTCGGGCCAGCGGCCCAACGGGGCGCCGCCCCGGGAGAGGCCGGTGTCGACCTTGAGCTGCACCCGGGCACGCCGCCCGGTGGCGGCGATCTCGTCGAGCTCGGCCACGGAGTACGCCGTGACGTCGACGTCCTGGTCGATCGCCTGGGCCCAGTCCTCGCCCGGGACCGTGAGCCAGCAGAGCACCCGGCCCGTGTCGCCGGCCCCGCGGAGGGCGAGCGCCTCGTCGATGGTGGCCACGCCGAGCCAGTCGGCGCCGCCGTCGCGGGCCGCCCGCGCGCTCTCGGCCAGCCCGTGGCCGTACCCGTCCGCCTTGACCACGGTCATCATCGCCGTGCCGGTGAGCTCCTTGAGCAGCCGCACGTTGTGGCGGATCGCGGCCACGTCGACCACGACCTCGGCTCTCATGCCAGCGATCCTCGCACCACCTCCGGCACGAGTCGGGCCACCTCGGTCGCGACCAGCGGGCCCCCGTCCGAGGCGAGCGTCGCCGCGGCGCCGTGCAGCCAGGCGCCGACGCTCGCGGCGTCGTACGGTGTGAGGCCGGCCGCCAGCAGCGAGCCGATGACGCCGCCCAGCACGTCGCCCGCCCCGGCGGTGGCGAGCCACTCCGTGCCGGTGGTGTTGACCCTGGCCCGGCCGTCCGGGCGAGCGACGACGGTGCGCCGGCCCTTGAGCAGGAGGGTGGCGTCGTACCGCTCGGCAGCCGTGCGGGCGAAGTGGAGCGGCCGGGCCTCGATCTCCTCGCGCTCCGCGCCGAGCATCGCGGCCAGCTCGCCGGCGTGCGGCGTCAGCACGGTGTCCTCGACCGGCCCGTCCAGGTGCCGGAGCGCGTCGGCGTCGACGACGAGCGGGACGCCGTCCTGGCGCGCGGCCTCGAGCTCGTTGCCCGCGGCTTCGCCCCCTCCGGAACCGACGACCCACGCCTGCACCCGGCCCTCGCCGACGACCTCGGGGTGCTGCTGCCGGACCGCCTCGGCGACCGACGCCTCGCCGACGTACCGCACCATCCCGCACAGCCCGCTGTTCGCGCCGGCCACGCTGAGGAGGGCCGCCCCGGGGTACTCCGCGCTACCGGCCCGGATGCCGACCACTCCCCGGGCGTACTTCTGGGTGTCCCGGCCCGGACGCGGCAGCAGCGCGGCGACGTCCTCGGGCTGCAGCGCTTCGAGCTCGGGCTCGGGGAGCTCGAGCCCGATGTCGACCAGGTGCACCGCCCCGCACGCCTGCGCCGCCGGGTCGACGAGGTGGCAGGCCTTGTGGGTGCCGAAGGTGACGGTCAGCGCCGCCTCCACATGACTGGCACCGTCTCTGGCGTCGACCTCGCCGGTGTCGACGTCGACCCCGCTCGGGGTGTCCACCGCCACGACGGGCACGCCGTGCAGCAGCTTGACCGCGCGGCTCGCGTTCGCCTTCAGCCCGGCCCGACCGCCGATCCCGACGATCCCGTCGACCACGACCTCGGGCCTCGCCGTGGGCTCAGCGACGACCCGCCCGCCGGCTCGCTGCAGCGCCTCGCGGCCCGGTGCGTGGACCTGGTCGCCGAGCAGCCAGGCCTCCACCCGCACGCCCCGCCGCGCCAGCATCGCCCCGGCCCAGAGCGCGTCCCCGCCGTTGTCCCCCGACCCGACCAGGAGCAGCACCCGCCGCCCGTACGCCGACCCCAGGAAGTCGACCACCGCGGCGGCCAGCCCCGCCGCCGCCCGCTGCATCAGCGCGCCCTCCGGCAGCCGCGCCATCAGCTCGGCCTCCGCCGCCCGGACCTGCTCGACGGTGTGCGCGTGCAGCATGCCGCCACGCTAGCCGGGCTGACCTGCCGGTCTGAGCGCGCCGCACATTCCCCCAGGACTCCCACTGGCACGGCAAACTGACTGACTGTACATTCAGCGAATGACCACCGCCGAGATCCGGAAGACGTTGCCCGGGTACAGCTACCACTCCGACGAGACCTACGCCGTCGACAAGGAGCGGGTGTTCTACCGCAACTGGATCTACGTCGGGCGAGCCGACCGGGTCGCCAGGCCGGGCGCCTGGCTGCGCGTGGAGATCGCGGACGAGAGCATCCTGGTCGTCCGGGGCAAGGACGAGCGGATCCGCGCCTTCTACAACGTCTGCCGGCACCGGGGCTCGCGGATCTGCGACGACGAGCAGGGGGAGGTGCGCACCCACCTGCGCTGCCCCTACCACGCGTGGGGCTACGCGCTCGACGGGACGCTGGTCACCACCCCGATGATCGAGAAGGACGAGATCGACCGCCCGTCGACCTCCCTCTGGCCGGTCCACGTCGATGTCTGGGAGGGCTTCGTCTTCGTCAACCTCTCCCGCGACGAGCCCCGGCCACTGCTCGAGCATCTCGGCGACCAGCAGGACGAGCCGCTGAAGATGGCCAGGTTCGGCCTGGCCGACCTCCGCATCGCCCACGTCACGACCAACGAGGTGCGGGCCAACTGGAAGATCGTCCTCGAGAACTACAACGAGTGCCTGCACTGCCCGACGATCCACCCCGAGCTGGTGGCCATCGTGCCGGCGTACCGGAAGGGCGACATCTTCGAGAGCGGACGCCAGGACGGTGGTGTCTCCCTGGCCGACGGGCGTACGGCGATCGTCGACGACCCGCGACTGCGGCTGCCACTGCTGCCCGGGTTCATGGGGCCACAGGTTTCGGGGGGTGACCCGGAGTCCTACTACGGCGCGGCCGTCTACCCCACGATGTTCCTCGACGTCGACGGGTCCAGCTGCCTGGCCACTTCGATCTTCCCGACCGGCCCGCAGAGCTGTCGACTGGTGACGGAGTACCTCTTCAGCGCCGAGGCGCTGGCGGACCCCGACTTCGACCCCTCGCCGGTCGTGGAGTTCAACGAGCGGGTGACCCACCAGGACAACGAGGCCTGCGAGCGCGTGCAGCGCGGCGTGACATCGCGGACCTTCGACCACGGGGTGTTCCCGGCCAAGGACTCGTGGGTCCACGAGTTCGACCAGCGCTACCTGCGCGACGTCGAGGGATGACCCAGCGTGCGCAGGCAGCGGCGGAGGCACGCACCCGGATCCTCGCTGCTGCCGTGGACTGCATCGTGCGCGACGGTCTGGCGCAGGTCCGGATGGCCTCCATCGCCCGCACCGCGGGGGTCTCGGCCGGCCTGCTGCACTACCACTTCGACACCAAGGAGCTCCTCTTCGGCGAGGTGCTGAAGTACTCGCACGCCGTCTCGGCGGAGCTCAACCAGCGGGCCATGGCCGGCGCCGGCGAGGGGCCGGCCGAGCGGCTGTCGTCGTTCCTCGACCGGTGCCTGCCCAGCGACGAGCAGCGCGCCCACGAGTGGCTGCTCTGGCAGGAGCTGGCCCTGCTGTGCATCCGCGATCCACACCTCGCCAAGGTCGGAGCCGAGCTCTACGAGGACCTCTACGCCACCGTGGCCGAGATCGTCTCCGACGGCCTCGCTGCGGGCGTCTTCGACACGGCGCTCGACCCGAGATCCCTGGCCGAGACGGCGGTGGCCCTCACCGACGGACTCGGGGCGCGGGTCCTGGCCGGGGACGCCAACCTCGGGCTCGAGGACGCGCGCACCGCCATCGCCACCACCGTCGGCATCCTCGTCGGCCATGACGGTCCGCTCCCGCCGCCCGCACCGTTCAGCTGACCACACCACCTCACCCCAGGAGATCGCCCGCATGGACTTCGGCCTGACCGACGAGCAGCGCAGCATCGTGGAGGTGACCCGCGCCTTCGTCGAGCGCGAGCTCTACCCCCACGAGGAGGAGGTCGAGCGCACGGGGGTGCTGCGGCCCGGGCTCGCCGCCCAGATCCGCGAGAAGGCACTCGCCGCCGGCATCTACGCCGCCAACATGCCCGAGGAGGTCGGCGGCGCGGGCCTCGACACGGTGACGTGGGTGCTCTACGAGAAGGAGCTCGGGAAGGCCAGCTACGCGCTGCACTACACCGGGGTGGTCCGGCCCTCCAACATCCTGCTGGCCGGCACCGAGGCGCAGCGCGAGCGGTACCTCTACCCGTGCGTGCGCGGGGAGAAGATCGACTGCCTGGCGATGACCGAGCCGGGCGCCGGCTCCGACATGCGGGCGATGCGCACCCGGGCCACCCGCGACGACTCTGCTGATGGTGGGGGCTGGCGGATCCGAGGGACCAAGCACTTCATCAGCCACGCCGACGAGGCCGACTTCGTGATCCTGGTGGCGGTCACGGGGTCCGACGACGCGGGCCGCCCCACGATGTCGACGTTCCTGGTCGACCTCGACACGCCCGGCCTGGCGGTGCACGAGGGCTACCGCAACGTCTCGCACCGCGGCTACACCAACTCCATCCTCGACTTCGACGACGTCCGGGTGGACGACGGGGCGCTGCTCGGCGAGGAGGGCAAGGGCTTCGAGCTGGCCGGCACCTGGCTCGGCTCGACGCGTCTCCAGGTCGCTGCGTCGTGCCTCGGACGCGCCGAGCGGGCGCTCGATCTCTCGGTCAGGCACGCAGCCACCCGCGAGCAGTTCGGCCAGCCGATCGGCCGCTTCCAGGGGGTGGGCTTCAAGCTGGCCGACATGGCGACCGAGCTGCGCGCGGCCGAGCTGATGACCCTGCACGCCGCCTGGAAGTACGACCAGGGCACGGCCACCGACTCCGACATCGCCATGGCCAAGCTCAAGGCGACCGAGATGCTGGCGATGGTCTCCGACGAGGCGATCCAGATCCACGGCGGGATGGGCCTGATGGACGAGCTGCCCCTGGAGCGGATCTGGCGCGACGCCCGCATCGAGCGGATCTGGGACGGCACCTCGGAGATCCAGCGACACATCATCAGCCGGTCGCTGCTGCGGCCGTTGGGAGCCTGACATGAGCGACGCGGTACGCACGCGCGTGGAGGACGGCATCCTCGAGGTCACCCTCGACCGGCCGAAGGCCAACGCCATCGACCTGGCGACCAGCCGGGAGCTGGGCCAGGTCTTCGCGGCGTTCCGCGACGACCCACAGCTCCGGGTGGCGATCGTGCGCACCGAGGGCGACAAGTTCTTCTCCGCGGGCTGGGACCTGAAGGCCGCGGCAGCGGGCGACGCGGTGGACGGCGACTACGGGGTCGGGGGCTTCGGTGGGCTCCAGGAGCTGCCCGACCTCAACAAGCCGGTCATCGCCGCCGTCCACGGCCTGGCGATGGGGGGCGGCTTCGAGCTGGCCCTGTCGTGCGACCTGATCTACGCCTCGGAGGCCACCCAGTTCGGCCTGCCGGAGATCAACGCGGGCACCCTCGCGGACGCGGCGACGATCAAGCTTCCCAAGCGGATGCCGTACCACGTCGCCATGGAGCTGCTCCTGACCGGACGCTGGATGGCCGCCTCGGAGGCGGTGCGCTGGGGCGTGGTCAACGAGGTGCTGCCCGACGAGGAGGCGGTCCGCGCCCGCGCCTGGGAGACCGCCCGGCTGCTCGCCTCCGGCCCGCCGCTGGTCTTCGCCGCGATCAAGGAGACCGCCCGCATGGCGGAGTCCCTCCGGTTCCAGGAGGCCCTCGACCTGGTCACGTCCAGCACCCTCCCGACGGTGGCGCGGCTCTACACCTCCGAGGACGGCCTCGAGGGGTTCAAGGCGTTCGCCGAGAAGCGCAAGCCGGTCTGGAAGGGCCGCTAACCCTCGAGCGCCACGACGGCCGAGGCGATGCCGGCGTCGTGGGAGAGCGAGAGGTGGGTGTGGCCGACGCCGAGGTCGTTGGCCCTCGCGAGCACCGTGCCGCGCAGCTCGAACAGCGGCCGGCCGGAGGACTCCGAGACCACCTCGGCGTCGTGCCAGTGCATGTCGCCCGGGGCGCCGAGCGCCTTGGCCAGGGCCTCCTTCGCCGCGAACCGGGCAGCGAGCGAGGCGAGCTGCCGCTCCCGCTCCGCGGGGGTGAACAGGCGCTCGGCCAGACCGGGGGTGCGCTCGAGCGCCTCGCCGAACCGCTCGATGTCCACCACGTCGATGCCGACGCCGATGATCGCCATCAGCAGGTCACTCGACGGTGACGGACTTGGCCAGGTTGCGGGGCTGGTCGACGTCGTGGCCCATCGCCGTGGCCAGCTCACAGGCGAACAGCTGCAACGGGACCACGGCGACCAGCGGTTGCAGGAGCACCGGCACCGCGGGCAGCCGGATCAGCTCGTCGGCGTACGGCGCGATCCGCTCGTCGCCCTCCTCGGCCAGGCAGATGGTGCGTGCGCCGCGGGCCCGGACCTCCTGGATGCCGCTGAGCATCTTGTCGTGGAGCTGGTCGCGGCCGCGGGGTGGTACGACGCACAGCACCGGGAGCCCGTCCTCGACCAGCGCGATCGGGCCGTGCTTGAGCTCGCCGGCGGCAAAGCCCTCCGCGTGCAGGTAGGCCAGCTCCTTGAGCTTCAGGGCGCCCTCGAGGGCGACCGGGTAGCCGGCGTGCCGGCCGACGAACAGCACCGACTGGGTCCCGACGAGGGACCGCGCGAGCGAGTAGATGGCGTCGGCGGACTCGAGCACCTTCTCGAGCTGGGCCGGGATCTCCTCCAGCTCCGACATCACCTCGGCGATCTCGTCCCCGAACTTGGTCCCCTTCACCTGCGCGAGGTACAGCGCCAGCAGGTAGCAGGCCACCAGCTGGGTCAGGAACCCCTTGGTCGACGCCACCCCGATCTCCGGGCCGGCGTGGGTGTAGATGACGGCGTCCGACTCGCGCGGGATGGTCGAGCCGTTGGTGTTGCAGATGGCCAGCACCTTGGACTTCTGGGCGCGCGCGTGCCGGATCGCCTGCAGGGTGTCCGCGGTCTCACCGGACTGCGAGATCGCCACCACCAGCGTCGAGTAGTCGAGGATCGGGTCGCGGTAGCGGAACTCCGAGGCCAGCTCCACCTCGACCGGCACCCGGGTCCAGTGCTCGATGGCGTACTTGGCCACCATGCCGGCGTAGAACGACGTCCCGCACGCGATGATGATGATCTTGTCGATCTCGCGGAGCTCCTGGTCCGACAACCGCATCTCGTCGAGCTGCAGCAGCCCCTCCGGCGTACGCCGTCCGAGCAGCGAGTCCGCGACCGCGCGCGGCTGCTCGAAGATCTCCTTGCGCATGAACCAGTCGTGGCCCTCCTTCTCGGCCGCCGACAGGTCCCAGTCCACGTGGTAGCGGCGCCCCTCCTGCGGCCGGCCGCGGAAGTCGGTGACCGACACACCGGAGCGGGTGATGGTCACCACCTGGTCCTGGCCGAGCTCGAGGGCCTCGCGGGTGTGCTCGATGAACGCCGCGACGTCGGAGCCGAGGAAGTTCTCGCCGTCGCCGAGCCCGACGACCAGGGGCGAGTTCCGGCGGGCCGCCACCACCCGCGAGGGGTCGAGCGCGTCCACCGCCACCAGCGTGAACGCGCCCTCGAGCTGCAGGCAGACCTGCTGCATCGCCACGGTCAGGTCGACGCCGTTCTCCAGCTGCAGCTCCAGCAGCTGGGCGGCCACCTCGGTGTCGGTCTCGGAGACCAGTGGGTGGTTCTCAGCCTCGAGCCGGGCGCGCAGCTCGGCGAAGTTCTCGATGATCCCGTTGTGCACCAGGGCGACCCGCCCCTGGTGCCCCAGGTGCGGGTGCGCGTTGACGTCGTTGGGTGCGCCGTGGGTGGCCCAGCGGGTGTGCCCGACGCCGGTCGTGGACTCCGGCAGCGGACTGTCGGCGACCGCCTTCTCGAGGTTCGCGAGCTTGCCGGCCTTCTTGGAGACGGCCAGGCGCGAGTCGGCCACGACGGCGATGCCGGCGGAGTCGTAGCCGCGGTACTCCAGGCGCCGCAGACCGTCGAGGACGACGTCCTGGGCCTGCCTGGGTCCGACGTAGCCGACGATCCCGCACATGGGCGGCGAGTCTAACCCTGACAGAATCGCCGCCATGCCCAACGGTGGGAGCGGGAACCACGACAGTGGCCACGAGGCCTCCCCCTACATCGAGCTCGACCGCGCCGCGTGGGCCAAGCTGGCCAACCAGGTCGAGGACCCGCTCACCGAGGACGAGGTCTCCGCGCTCCGCGGTCTCGGCGACTACCTCGACCTCGAGGAGGTCCGCGAGGTCTACCTGCCGATCAGCCGGCTGCTGAGCCTCTACGTCGAGGCCGCCGGCCAGCTGCACCGGGAGCAGGAGGAGTTCCTCCACCAGGCCACTCCCCCGCGCACGCCGTTCGTCATCGGCCTGGCCGGCTCGGTCGCGGTCGGCAAGTCCACCACCGCGCGCGTGCTCCAGCACCTGCTCGCGCACTGGCCCGAGCACCCCAACGTCGCCATCGTCACCACCGACGGCTTCCTCCACCCCAACGCCGAGCTCGAGCGCCGCGGCCTGCTGCAGCGCAAGGGGTTCCCGGAGTCGTACGACCGGCGCGCGCTGCTCCGCTTCGTGGTCGACATCAAGTCCGGCAAGGACGAGGTCGACGCTCCCGTCTACGACCACCTCACCTACGACGTGGTGCCCGACGAGCGGGTGCACATCAAGCACCCCGACATCGTGATCATCGAGGGGCTCAACGTCCTCCAGCCCGCCCGGGTCCGCGACGACGGCCGCACCGGGCTGGCGGTCAGCGACTTCTTCGACTTCTCGGTGTACGTCGACGCCAAGACCACCGACATCCGGGACTGGTACGTGTCGCGCTTCCTCCGCCTGCGCGAGACCGCCTTCCGGGACCCGCAGTCCTACTTCGTCCGCTACGCGTCGCTCACCCAGGACGCGGCGGTGGCCGAGGCGATGCGGATCTGGGACGCGATCAACGGCCCCAACCTGACCGACAACGTGCTCCCCACGCGCTCGCGGGCCACGCTCGTGCTGCGCAAGGACGCCGACCACTCGGTGCGCTACGTGCGGCTGCGCAAGATCTAGCGAGTCCCTGGTTTACGGCCGGGTCAGCGCGAGCCGCTCACGGACCACCGCGGCCAGCCGGCCGGCGATCTCGCGGGCGCCCTCGTCGGTGGGCGCCTCGACCATGACCCGGACCAGGGGCTCGGTGCCGGAGGGACGGAGCAGCACCCGGCCCCGGCCGGCCAGCGCTGCCTCCTCGGCCGCCACGGCCGCGGCCAGCACGGCGTCGTCGGTGCGGTCCTTGTCGACGCCTTGGACGTTGAGCAGGACCTGGGGCAGGCGAGTGACCACCGAGGCCAGCGAGCGCAGGTCCTTGCCGGTGGCCGCCATCCGCTGGAGGACGTGCAGAGCGGTGAGGATGCCGTCACCGGTGGTGGCGTGCCGGCTCATGATCACGTGGCCGGACTGCTCGCCACCGAGGACATAGCCGCCGGCGCGCATCTCCTCGAGCACGTAGCGATCGCCTACGCGGGTCTGCACCACGCGCAGGCCGGCCGTCTCCATCGCCTGCACGAAGCCGAGGTTGCTCATCACGGTCGCGACGACGGTCTGGTCGACGAGCTCGCCTGCCTCGGCGAGGCCGAGCGCCAGGATCGCCAGGATCTGGTCGCCGTCCACGTCGTTGCCCTCGTGGTCGACGGCCAGGCAGCGGTCCGCGTCGCCGTCCAGGGCGATACCGGCGTCCGCGCCGTGCTCGACCACCGCGGCCTGGAGCGGGGCGAGGAAGGTGGACCCGCAGCCGTCGTTGATGTTGAGCCCGTCCGGCTCGGCGCCGATCACCACGACCTCGGCCCCGGCCGCCTGCAGCGCCATCGGCGCGGCCAGGCTGGCCGCGCCGTTGGCGCAGTCGACGACGACCTTCAGCCCGCTCAGCGGGCGGTCGAGGGTGGCGACCAGGTGGTCGACGTACTCCTCGACCGGGCGCTCGTCGGGACGCACCCTGCCCACCGCGGCGCCGATCGGGGCGTCCCACGCGCTGCCCATCAGCTCCTCGATCCGGGCCTCGAGGGCGTCGTCGAGCTTGTGCCCACCGCGGGCGAGGAACTTGATGCCGTTGTCGGGCATCGGGTTGTGGGAGGCGCTGATGACCACACCGAGGTCGGCGCCCCGCGCCGCGGTCAGGTAGGCGACGCCGGGGGTGGGGAGCACCCGGAGGCGCAGCACGTCCACCCCCGCCGAGGCCAGCCCGGCCACCACGGCGTGCTCGAGGATCTGGCCGGAGATCCGGGGGTCGCGGCCGACCACCGCGAGGGGTCGCTCGCGGTTCGGGTCGAAGTCGCCGCGATCGATGATGACGCGCGCCGCGGCCACCGACAGGTCGAGCGCGAGCTCGGCCGTGACCTCGCGGTTGGCGAGGCCACGAACGCCGTCGGTGCCGAAGACGCGCGGCATCCGGTCAGACAGCCCTGGTCAGCGCTTGCTGTACTGGGGCGCCTTGCGGGCCTTCTTGAGACCGGCCTTCTTGCGCTCGATCACGCGGGCGTCGCGGGTGAGCAGACCGGCCTTCTTCAGCGTGGGCCGGTTGGTCTCCTCGTCGATGAAGTTGAGGCAGCGGGCCACGCCCAGGCGCAGCGCGCCGGCCTGGCCGGTGATGCCTCCACCGTGGATCCGGGCGATGACGTCGAAGCGGCCCTCGAGCTGCAGCGCGGCGAACGGCTCGTTCACGACCTGCTGGTGCAGCTTGTTGGGGAAGTAGGAGTCGAGAGCGCGGCCGTTGACCGTCCACTCGCCGGTGCCGGGGACGATGCGGACCCGGGCCACGGCCTCCTTGCGGCGGCCGGTGGCCGCAGCGGGGGCGATGGTGGCCGGCCGGGCCGGGGTGTCGGCGGACGGCGCGCTCTCGGAGCTGTAGGCGACGCCGCTCTCGTCGGCGGTGTAGGTCTCGTCGACCTCGGTGCTCTGGTCCTCAGAAGTCTGGGAAGTCACTGCTGTTTCCTCTGCTGGTCGACGGCTACTGGGAGATCTGGGTGATCTCGAAGGGAACGGCCTGCTGGGCCTGGTGAGGGTGCGTGGGTCCCGAGTAGACCTTCAGCTTCTTGATGACCTGCCGGCCCAGCTTGTTCTTGGGGAGCATGCCCCAGACGGCCTTCTCGATGACCTTGCGCGCGTCCTTGTCGAGCAGCTGCCCGACCGGGGTCGCGGTGAGCCCACCGGGGTAGCCGGAGTGGCGGTAGGCGAGCTTGGAGGTCTTCTTGTCCCCGGTCAGGGCCACCTTCTCGGCGTTCACGATGATCACGAAGTCACCGGTGTCGACGTGCGGGGCGAAGATCGGCTTGTGCTTCCCGCGCAGCAGGTTCGCGGCCTGCACCGCGAGGCGACCGAGGACGATGTCCTCCGCGTCGATGACGTGCCAGGCGCGCTGGATGTCGCCGGGCTTGGGGCTGTAGGTGCGCACGAGGAGGTCTCTCTCGTTCGTCGGGACCGCGCCGAAGGTGTCCGGCCCGGAGGTGGAGCCACGCCTTCTGACGAACACGGCCCGGCTCTGGTGTGCTTGGTGGTGCTGTCCGGGACTGCGACCGGTCGTCGTGCGGACGGCCGGACGCGGCAGGAGGCGCAACCAGCAAATGTACGGCGCCCCGGCGGCGCGGTCCAATCGAGCGAGCAGCCGAGGCTGCGGACGCACGCAGGTGCATTGGCTGCCGGGGGTCTCGACAAGCTCGACCAGCGGTGGTCGCCTTCCAGCGCACGGACACTGGCTGTTTCCCATTCCCTTGCGCGGACTAGGTTGGCAGGGTGACCCAAGAGAAGACTGAGTCGCTGACCGTCCGGGACAACCGCACCGGGCAGGAGTACGACGTACCGATCACCGACGGCACCATCAAGGCCGCGGACATCGGTCAGATCAAGGCCGACGAGGACGCACCCGGGCTCGCGGTCTACGACCCCGGCTTCGTCAACACCGCCTCGTGCCGCAGCGCCGTCACCTACATCGACGGCGAGCAGGGGATCCTGGAGTACCGCGGCTACCCCATCGAGCAGCTGGCCGAGAAGTCCAACTTCCTGGAGGTCGCCTACCTGCTGGTGCACGGCGACCTGCCGTCGAAGTCGGCGTACGACGCCTGGGTGCACGAGATCACCTACCACACGTTCGTGCACGAGAACGTCAAGGAGTTCATGCAGGGCTTCCGCTACGACGCGCACCCCATGGGGATGCTGATGGCGTCGGTCGGGGCCCTCTCGACGTTCTACCCCGACGCCCGCAACATCGGCGACGCCGACAACCGGCACATGCAGATCGTGCGGATGATCGCCAAGATGCCGACCCTCGGCGCGTGGTCGTTCCGGCACGCCCAGGGCAAGCCGTTCGTCTACCCCGACAACGAGCTCAGCTACACCGCGAACTTCCTGTCGATGCTGTTCAAGATGAGCGAGCAGCGGTTCGACGCGGACGAGAGGCTGGTCAAGGCGCTCGACGTCCTCTTCATCCTGCATGCCGACCACGAGCAGAACTGCTCGACCAACGCCGTCCGCTCGGTCGGCTCCTCGCAGGTCGACCCCTACTCCGCCGTCGCGGCCGGCATCGCCGCCCTCTACGGCCCGCTGCACGGCGGCGCCAACGAGGCCGTGCTCCGGATGCTCAAGCGGATCGGCTCCAAGGGCAACATCCCCGACTTCATCAAGGGCGTGAAGGACGGCAACGAGCGGCTGATGGGCTTCGGGCACCGGGTCTACAAGAACTACGACCCGCGGGCCAAGATCATCAAGAAGTCCGCAGAAGACGTCTTCGAGGTCACCGGCACCAACCCGCTCCTCGACATCGCCCTGGAGCTCGAGAAGATCGCGCTCGAGGACGACTACTTCGTCAAGCGCAAGCTCTACCCCAACGTCGACTTCTACTCCGGCCTGATCTACGAGGCCTTCGCGTTCCCGCCGGAGATGTTCACGGTGCTCTTCGCGATCGGCCGGACCCCCGGCTGGCTGGCGCAGTGGCTCGAGCTCGTGCAGGACAAGGAGCAGAAGATCGCCCGGCCCAAGCAGATCTACACCGGCGACCGGACGCTCGACTTCACTCCCGCGAACGAACGCTGGGCGTGAGCTCCCGAGCTTGCGAGGGAGCACCGGCCAGCGTTCGTTACGCGCTGCCCAACCCAAGTGGAGTCCTGGGTTGGCTGCGCAGTAGCCCGACACGTTGGGTCAGGGAGCTTGATTCGGGGTGAGACCTTCCGCTTCAGGTGTTATCTGGGACCTCGGCAACGTCCTGATCACGTGGTCGCCGTACGCCGCGGTGGCGGCCGGCGTCGGTGACGAGGAGGCGCGGCGGTTCATGGACGCCGACGACTTCGACTTCCTGGCGTGGAACCACGTCCAGGACGCCGGTGGCTCCTGGGCCGACGGCGAGGACGCCGTCCGCCGCTCGCACCCGCACTGGGAGCGCCACGCCCTGGCCTACCGCGAGAACTTCGAGGCGTCCCTGGTCGGCGAGGTGGCCGGCACGGCCGAGCTCGTGCGCGAGCTGCACACGGCCGGCGTACCCCAGTTCGGGCTGACGAACTGGTCCCACGAGCTCTACCCCCTTGCGCCGCAGCGCTTCCCGGTGCTCGACCTGCTCGACGACGTGGTGGTCTCCGGCACCGAGAAGGTGGCCAAGCCCGACCCGGCGATCTTCGAGATCGCGGTCGCGCGCTCCGGGCTCCCCGCCGCGGACCTGGTCTTCGTCGACGACAACCAGGCCAACGTCGCCGCCGCCATCGAGTGCGGCCTCGACGGAGTCCTGTTCACCGGCGCCGACGACGTCAGGGGACAGCTCCGGGAGCGCGGGCTGCCCCTCTCCAGATGACCTCCAAATGACACTGTGACCCCGTGCGGGTCGCGGTCGTCGGGCTGGGGATGGCGGGGTCGACGCTGGCCTGCCTGCTCGCCGACCGCGGGCTCGACGTCGTGGTCCTCGAGCAGGAGGACGACCCGCGGCCGGTGGGCGCGGGCATCTGGCTGCAGCACATGGGCCAGCAGGTGCTGGACCGGCTCGGGCTGCTGGGCGCCTTGCGCGCCCAGTCGCGGGAGGTGTCACGCGTCGACATCCGCAGCTCGTCGGGGCGCCGGCTGGTCGACGTCTCGTACGCCGACGTGCCCGGCTCGGTGCCCGCGCTGGGGGTCCACAGGGGGACCCTGTTCTCGCTGCTCCTGTCCGAGGTCCGCAAGCGCGGGGTGCCGATCGAGCTGGGCCTGCGGGTCACCGGCGTGCGGCCGGTGCCGGGCGGGGTCGCGGTCGAGACGCCGGCCGGCGACCACGGCCGCTATGACCTGGTCGTGGGCTGCGACGGCAGCCGGTCCCCGGTCCGGCGGAGCATGGGTGTCGCGGCGCGAGACCACCCCTACGACTTCGGCGCCCTGTGGTCGATCGTCGACGACCCGGACGGGCTGTGCGCGGACGAGCTGTTCCAGAGCCTGCGCGGCACCCGGCAGTACCTCGGCGTGCTGCCGACCGGGCTCGGCCGGGTCTCGGTGTTCTGGTCCGAGCGCGGCTCGGCGATGCAGGGCGTGCTCGACCGCGGCCTCCCGGCCTGGCGCGACGCCGCCCGACCGCTGGCGGGTGAGTTCGGGCCACTCCTGGACCGGGTCGACCACCTGCTCCCGGCCGCCTACCGCGACGTCGTCGTGCGCACGCCGTACCGGCTGGCCGACAGTGCTCGATCCCTGGCGAGCGCCGCCGTCCTCGTCGGCGACGCCGCGCACGCGATGAGCCCGCAGCTCGGCACCGGCACCTCGCTCGCCCTCGCCGACGCCTGGACCCTCGACCACGCGCTGGGCAACGCGCCGTCGCTGCCGGCGGCACTCGAGCGGTACGCCGCCGCCCGGGCCGGCGCACGTGCGCTGGTACCAGTGGTGGACCCGGCTGATGATGCCGGTCTTCCAGAGCGGGCTGACGCCGCTGGCCCCGCCGCGGGACCTGCTCGCGCCGTACGTCATGCGGCTGCCGGGGGTGCGCCATCAGGCGGTGACGACCCTGCTCGGCGACCGTACCTCCCCCTGGTCGACGTGGGCGCTGCCGTGAGGAGGACCGGGCCGCTGGTGGCGGCCGGTGCGACGGCGGTCGTCTCGCTGGGGCTGTTCGCCCTGGCGGTGGTGTTGGACTGGCTCGGGGCGGACGTGGGGCGCGGCGGACAGTTCTGCGAGGTCTCGGCCGGACCGCTGAGCCAGCCGGTCAACACGCTCAGCAACCTGGGCTTCGTGGCGGCCGGGCTCGCCGTCGCGGTCCGGGCCGGGCGGACGGGTGGGCTGGGGCGCTCGACGATGAGCGCCCGGCCCGGGCTGGCCACGGCGTATGCCTGTCTCGTCGTACTTCTCGGCCCGGGCAGCATGGCGATGCACGCGACCGAGAGCGACCTCGGCGGGCACCTGGACATGCTGTCCATGTACCTCGTGGCCGCCTTCGCCGCGTCGTACGCCGCGATGCGCCGCTTCGGCCGCGGCCCGGTCTTCATGGGCGCGACCTACGCCGCCGCGGTGCTGGCCTGCGAGCTGGCCGGCACCTACAGCGGGCACATTACGGTCGTGGACTTCGCCGGCAACCTGGCCTTCGGGGCCTTCCTGCTGGTCGCGCTGGTGCTCGAGCGCCAGCACGCGACGCGCAACGCGGTCACCCTCGACCTGCGCTGGCTGGCCGCCGCGGTCGGGGCACTGGGCGTGGCGTTCGCCGTCTGGAACACGGCCAAGACCGGGGCGTTCGGGTGCTTCCCGCACTCGGTCTACCAGGGGCACGGCGTGTGGCACCTGCTGTGCGCGGTCTCGGCGTACTGCCTGTTCCGGCTCTACGTCAGTGAAGCGCCGGTCAGTTCACCGCCCGGTCCCGTCCCTCCCAGTACGGCTTCCGCAGCTCACGCTTGAGGATCTTGCCGGTCGGGTTCCGCGGCAGCAGCTCGATGACGTCCACCGACCGTGGGCACTTGAACTTCGCCAGCGACTCCTGGCAGAACGCGATCAGCTCCTCCTCGGTCGCGGAGGTGTCCGGCTTGAGCGAGACCACGGCCTTCACCGACTCGCCCCACGTGTCGTCGGGGACGCCGATGATCGCGACCTCCATGACCGAGGGGTGCTCGGCCAGGACCCGCTCGACCTCGGGCGAGTACACGTTCTCGCCGCCGGTGATGATCATGTCCTTGAGCCGGTCCTCGACGAACACGTACCCGTCTGCGTCGACCTTGCCCATGTCGCCGGTGCGGAACCAACCGTCCTCGGTGATCACCTGCGCGGTCTCCTCGGGCTTGCCGAGGTAGCCCTTGAACAGCTGCGGCGTGCGCATCCAGATCTCGCCGTGCTCCCCGACCGGCAGATCCTCGAGGGTTCCCGGGTCCACGATCTTGAGCTCGACGCCGGGGATGGGCTTGCCGGCGGAGACCAGCCGCTCAGGGTGACCCTCGGCGACGGCGGTGCGGTGGTCGTCGGCCGAGAGCTGGGTGGCCACCCCGGCCACCTCGGTGAGGCCGTAGACCTGCAGGAAGTCGGTGTCCGGCCAGGCCTCCATCGCGGCGCGCAGCAGCGGCGGCGGCATCGGCGCGGCGCCGTAGGTGTAGGTCTTGAGCGCACCGAACAGCTTCACCGCGTCCGGCCCCGCCTGCAGCACCTGGGCCAGCACGGCCGGGACCAGGAAGGTCCGGTTCGCGCCGTTGAGGATCGCGCCGGCCAGCGAGGCGCCGTCCGGGTCGCGGGTCATGTGCGACGGCACGCCGTCGTTGATCGGGAACAGGACGTACGACGAGCCGCCGACGTGGAACAGCGGCATCGACACCATGCACTTGTCGCCCGGCTCGAACTCCCAGCCGTCGTGGGCGTTCTGGGTGTGGGCGACCATGTTGGCCTGGGTGAGCATCACGCCCTTGGGCCGGCCGGTGGTGCCCGAGGAGTACATGACCAGGCAGACGTCGTCGGGTGAGACGTCGTCGGCGCGGGTCACCCGGTCCGAGGACCGGAGCCACGCTTCGTACTCGTCACCCGCGGCGCCGTCAGGGGTGACCTCGATGACCTTCTCGACGTGCGTGAGGTTCTCGCGGATCTTGTTGATCGTCGGCATCAGCTCGGCCCCGACGACGAGCACCTTGGCGCCGGAGTCGTTGACCGCGTAGTCGACCTCGTCACCGGCCGAGCGCCAGTTCACGATGGCGTTGGCGGCCCCCAGCGAAGCGGCGGCCATGGACAGCTCGACGCAGGCCGGGTGGTTCTTGTCGAGGAAGGCGACCACGTCGCCGCGGCCGATGCCCAGCGCCCGCAGACCGCCCGCGCACCGGCGGACCCGGTCCTCCCACTCGCGCCAGGTCCAGCTGCGCTCGCCGTAGGTGAAGGCCACGCCGTCCGGCAGATGCTCGGCCCAGTGGGCGAGCCGGTCGTCGACGTAGGTCGGGATGGGGGCGCTCATCCCCGGATTGTGTCGGCGTTCACGGACCCCCCACAAGGGCGGTCTCGGGCCGCGCTACCGCACGTCCAGGTGCTCGCAGTCATCTGCGATGGTGCGGGCCGGCGGCTTCCCCTCGGCGATCACGGTGTCGTCACCTCGGCCGCACAGGACGAACGCGCCCGGCCGCGGATCGATGATGACCATCCGGTCGTCACCTCCGCCGCCGGTCAGCTGGTCGTTGCGGTAGCCCGAGACGATGTCGTCGCCGGGGCCGCCGTAAAGCCGGTCGTCGGCGTCGTCGAAGGCGCCCACCAGGAAGTCGTCACCGGTGCCGCCACCCAGGTCGTCGAGCCCCGGCCCGCCCTTGACCACGTCGTCGCCCGGGCCGCCGATGATCAGGTCGTCACCGGCGAAGCCGAGCAGTCGGTCGTTCCCGCCCCGGCCGCGCAAGGTGTCCTTGCCGGAGGTGCCGTTCAGGGTGTCCTTGCCGGAGCCGCCGTTCTTGACCACGGCGGAGGCGGCGCCTCCAGCGAAGACGAGAGCGGCGGTCAGCAGCAGTGCGGGGATCGCGGGTCGGCGCAGCATGGCGGCATCGTGCCATCCGGCCTCGTCGAGTTCTTCTGTGACACCCAGCGAGGTCTCAGGCTGGTCACAGTTCCGAAAGGCACCGTGGTGCTCGTGAACGACACCGGCGACACCGCACAGCTTCCCCCGCCGCCTCCCACGCCGCCGTCGTGGCGTCCCCAGGGAGCGCCTGCCGCGCCGCCGCCTGCCGCCCGGCGAAGCCGCCGGATGGCCTTCGCCGGCTCGGTGGTGGCGGCGTCGCTGCTCGTAGGTGGTGCCGCGGGTGTCGGTGGCGCTGCGGCGTACTCGGCCTGGCACGACGAGACCACCCCGTCCGGCTCACGCAGCTCGGACGCGGCGCCCACCACCTCCAAGGTCGTGGACACCCCCGACACCCCGGCCGCCAACGGCAGCGTCGAGAGCGTGGCCGCCAAGGTGCTCCCCTCGGTCGTGAAGATCGACGTGAGCGGCAGCCAGGGCGCCGGCTCCGGGTCCGGCATCATCCTCAGCTCGGACGGCCAGATCCTCACCAACAACCACGTGGTGGAGCTCGCCGACGGCGGCGGCTCCCTCCGGGTGACCTTCAACGACGGCACGCACGCCGACGCCGAGGTGCTCGGCACCGACCCGCTCACCGACACCGCCGTCATCCAGGCCCAGGACGTCTCGGGCCTGACCCCGGCGAGCATCGGCAAGTCCGGTGACCTCGCCGTGGGTCAGGGCGTGGTGGCGCTCGGCTCTCCGCTGGGGCTGGAGGCCACCGTGACCAGCGGCATCGTCAGCGCGCTGAACCGCCCGGTCGACGTCGGCTCCGACGGACAGGGCAACAGCACGGTCTACCCCGCGATCCAGACCGACGCCGCGATCAACCCCGGCAACAGCGGCGGCGCGCTCACCGACCTCTCCGGCAACGTGGTCGGCATCAACGCCTCGATCGCGACCGCGGGCCAGGGCCTCGGCGGTGAGAGCGGCAACATCGGCGTCGGCTTCGCGATCCCGATGGACGAGGTGATCCCGATCGTCGAGCAGATGGCCAAGGGCGAGACCCCCACCCACGCCCGGCTCGGCGTCCAGGTCGGCAACGTCGGCGCCGAGAGCCCACAGTCCGGCATCGAGAACGACGAGGGCGCCCAGATCGCGCTGGTGAACGCCGGCTCGACCGCGGAGAGCGCAGGGATCTCCAAGGGCGACGTGATCACCAAGGTCGACGACCACCTGATCACCGACGCCGACTCCCTCGTGGCCACGATCCGGTCCTACCGGCCCGGCGACCAGGTCACCGTGACCTACCAGCGCGGCGGCGAGACCAAGACCGCCCAGCTCACCCTCGACTCTGACTCGGAGGCGTCGAACTCATAGTCCCCTCCCCACAGGCGCCGGCCCAGCGACGACGGCGGGCCCTGGATGTGGGAGGCCAAGGTGGGGTCCCGCGGCAGCACCGGGTCCGTCAAAGCCGCAGCCGCGGGGCCCCACCGTCCAAGCCGGCCTGAGCGTCAGCGCGCGCGCTGCACCCGGCCCTCGTCCCAGACCGGCTCCTTGGTCTCGTAGGCCTCGCCGTCCGCGCCGTAGACGAGGAACCGGTCGAAGCCGCGCGCGAACCACCGGTCGTGGGTGACCGCGACGACCGTCCCCTCGAAGGCCTCGAGCCCGGCCTCGAGCGCCTCCGCGGACTGCACGTCGAGGTTGTCGGTCGGCTCGTCGAGCAGCAGCATCGTGGCGCCGGACAGCTCGAGCAGCAGGATCTGGAACCGGGCCTGCTGCCCACCGCTGAGCGACTCGAACGTCTGCTCCGACGCGTGCGCGAGCTCGTAGCGGTCCAGGACCCGCGCGGCCTGCTCGCGGCCCATGCCGGTGCGGCCGTCGGGGCGGCCGTCGCCGCGGTGCAGGATCTCCAGCAGCGTGCGGCCGACCAGCTCGGGGTGCTCGTGGGTCTGCACGAACCAGCCGGGCCGGACCCGCGCCCCGAGCTTGGCCTTGCCGGTGTGCCGCACCGGCTCGACTCGGACGTCGTCCACGGGCCGGTGCTCGATGTCGGGATCGCTGCCACCGATGGCCAGCAGCCTCAGGAAGTGCGACTTGCCGGAGCCGTTCGATCCCAGCACCGCCACTCGCTCGCCGTACCAGATCTCGAGGTCGAAAGGCTTCATCAGGCCGGTGAGCTCGAGGTCGGTGCAGACGATCGCGCGCTTGCCGGTGCGGCCGCCCTTGAGCCGCATCTGCACCTGCTGCTCGCGCGGCTGCTCGGTGGGTGGGCCGGCCTCCTCGAACTTGCGGAGCCGGGTCTGCGCTGCCTTGTAGGCGTTCGCCATCCCGTCGTTGTACTCGGCCTTGATCTTGAGCCGGAGCACCAGCGCCTTGATCTTCGCGTGCTCCTCGTCCCAGCGGCGGCGCTGCTCCTCGAAGCGCAGGAACCGGTCCTTGCGGGCCTCGTGGTACGACGCGAAGCCGCCCGGGTGGGTCCAGGCGCTGTTCCCGGCGCCGGAGGCCCCGAGCTCGATGGTCACCACGCGGGTGGCGGTGTTGTTCAGCAGCTCCCGGTCGTGGCTGATGTAGAGGATCGTCTTGTCGGACTCGCGGATCCGCTGCTCGAGCCAGACCTTGCCCGGCACGTCGAGGAAGTTGTCCGGCTCGTCGAGGAGCAGCACCTCATCCGGCCCGCGGAGCAGGAACTCCAGCACCAGTCGCTTCTGCTCGCCGCCGGACAGGGTGCGCAGCTCGCGGTACTTGGCCCGCTCGTACGGCACGCCCAGCCCGGCGACCGTGCAGACGTCCCACACCACCTCGACGTCGTAGCCGCCGGCGTCGGCGTACTCGGCCAGCGCCCCGGCGTACGCCATCTGGGTCTGCTCGTCGTCGGCCTCCATCAGCGCCAGCTCGTGGCGGTGCACCTCGGCGGCGGCCTGGCGCACCCGGGGCGGGCTGACGCTGAGCAGCAGGTCGGCCACGGTCGGCTCGAGACCGAGACCGGTCCCGACCATCTGGCGCATCACGCCCAGCCCGCCGCTGCGGGTCACCACGCCGGCGTGCGGGGCGAGCTCACCGGTGATGATCCTCAGCAGCGTGGTCTTGCCGGCGCCGTTGGCCCCGACCAGCGCGACCTTGGCGCCCTCGCCGACGCGGAAGGACACGTCGTCGAGCAGCACCCGGCCGTCGGGCAGCTCGTAGCGCACTCCGGCGACGTCCACGTGTCCCACGTCGAAGCATTGTGCGCGACCGGGTGGGCCCGCCGCACCTGACTATTGTCCAAGGCGGTCAGGGGGCTTCGGACGTGAACAGCCAGTAGCCGGCGTACGCCGCGGCGGCCAGGCCGACCAGCAGCAGCACGATGAAGACCCGTCGGGCCACGACCATGCCCCGTCCTACTGCCCGCGGAGCTCCGGTGGCAAGGGGATCCTCTCGTCGAGGGCACCGGTCCAGCCCGGCGACAAGGCCCAGTAGACGACGTCGGCGGTCAGGGCCCGGTCGGGATAAGGCCCGTGGACCAAGGGGCAGGAGCCGCCGAGGTCGACGTCGGCCTGGAACTCCCGGGAGCGCATCCGGACCACCGGGACGGTCTCGCCCGGAGCCGCGATGCAGTCGCCGACGAACGGCGGGGCCGCCGCCAGGGCCGCTGCCGCCTCTCCGATCTCGTTGCCGTCGAGCAGCTCGCTCTGCTCGAGCCGGCCCTGCACGTCGTACCGGCAGACCGACATCGCGTCACCCTGGACGTTCGGCTCGACGTCGACCGTCGCACCACAGCCGTTGGGGTCGCCCTCGGGCCCGATCACGCGCGCCGACTCCAGCACCGTCTGCGTGACCGCCGACTCGCGCGCCGCGACCGTGACCACGACGTCCGCGACCGTCGTGGCGCCGACGTAGGTGCCGTCCGGCCACGAGTCCGAGTGCTGGGCCGCGACCGGCCACTCCTGGCCGTTGCCGTTGGCGGGCAGGAAGGTCACGCCGTACGACGCGAAGGGGGTGCAGGCGATCGAGTTCGTCACGCCCGGCCGCCCGATCAGGGGGTCGGTCGGCTCGGTGCCGCCGGCGCACCAGGCTTCCGGGCTGCCGTAGCCCCAGGTGTTGGGCACCTCGATCGTGACGCCGTGCCAGCTCTCGGCGTGGTAGCCGTTGGGCATCCCCGACCCACCCTCGACCGGGTCGACGGCGGTGGTCCCGCGGCCGGTGACCCCGGTTCCCTCTCCCGGCCCGTCGCCGCCCCGCGCGAGCACCGCGCCGGGCACGCCGACGGCCAGCGCCACCACCGCGGCCCCGCCGGCCAGGCGGGTACGGCGCCGCTGGCGGGCACGGGCGCGGGCACCGGTGGCGAGTCCGATCGCGGGCGGCGCACCCTGGGCGCCCTGGGCCAACGCGTCGGTCAGCCGCTGCTCGAGGTCACTCATCGCGTTCTCCCAGTGTCGAGGGCATCGTGGTGCGCAGGGTGGCCAGCCCCCGGGAGACCCGCGAGCGGACCGAGCCCTCGCGGACGCCGGTGAGCTCGGCGATCTCGGCGTACTCGAGCTGTTCGTAGAAGCGGAGCACGATCGCGGTCCGCTGCGCCTCGGGCAGGGCCTGGCAGGCGAGCCAGAGGCGGCGCCGGTCGTCGAACCCGATCCCCGGAGCGTCCACCGCCGTGTCCCGCACCTCCGAGACCGGCGACTCCCGGCGGCGGAACTTGCGCCACCACGAGGTGTGCGCATTGACGACCATCCGGCGTACGTAGGCGTCCAGGTCGTCCACCCGCGAGATCCGGCCCCACCTCGGCAGCGCCCGGGCCAGGGCCTCCTGCACGACGTCCTCGGCATCCGCGGTGTTGCCGGTCAGCGTGTAGGCGAGCCGCAGCAGTGCGGGACCGCGCACGGCGACCCAGCCGTCGAAGTCCGGCGCGTCCTGATCCGCGGAACGGCCCACCCGGGCTCCTTCCTGCCCCACCTCGAGCGCAGCGGCTTCCATGCATCATCAACGCTCGCGGGCCCGATCGTGTTGCGAGATGGTGTGTACTGGCCAGTAGCATCCGCCGTCGAGGGGCCGAGAGAGCGAGGACCAGGCATGCAGCTCGAGCTGTCCGAGGAGGAGCGCGCGTTCCGTGACGAGATGCGTGAGTTCTTCACCACCAAGGTGTCCGAGGAGATCCGCCAGACGGTCGCCGAGGGTCGGGAGCTGACCAAGGACCACATCGTCGAGAGCATGCGCACGCTCAACGCCGCCGGGCTCGCCGTACCCCGCTGGCCGGTCGAGTGGGGCGGACAGGACTGGACCGAGATCCAGTACCACATCTGGCACGAGGAGATGGAGCGCGCGTGCGTGCCGACGCCACTCGCGTTCAACGCCGGGATGATCGGGCCGGTCATCGCCCAGTTCGGCACCGAGGAGCAGAAGAAGGAGTTCCTGCCCAAGACCGCCAACATCGACATCTTCTGGTCGCAGGGCTTCTCCGAGCCCGACGCCGGCTCCGACCTGGCCGGGCTGCGCACGACCGCCGTCAAGGACGGCGACGACTGGGTGGTCAACGGCCAGAAGACCTGGACCACGCTGGGGCAGTACGGCGACTGGATCTTCACACTGGTCCGCACCGACCCCGAGGCCAAGAAGCAGGCCGGCATCTCGATGCTGCTCATCGACATGGAGAGCGAGGGCCTCGAGGTCCGCCCTATTCAGCTCATCGACGGCGGCCACGAGGTCAACGAGGTGTGGTTCGAGGACGTCCGAGTGCCGGGCGAGAACCTCGTCGGCGAGCTCAACGGCGGCTGGTCGATCGCGAAGTTCCTGCTCGGCAACGAGCGGGTGGGCGTGGCCCCGTCCGGAATCGTCAAGAGGGTGATCGCACGGGTCAAGGGGCTGGCCGAGGACCGGTTCGCCGACGACCCGCTGCTGCGGGCGCGGATCGCCGAGCTGGAGAACGAGCTGCTGGCGCTCGAGCTGACCGCGATGCGGGTGGCCGCGAACTCGTCCGACGGCAAGCCGCACCCGGCCTCGTCGGTGCTCAAGCTCAAGGGCAGCGAGCTGCAGCAGGCGGTCAGCGAGCTGGTGCTGGACCTGGCCGGCCCGGCCGGGCTGGCCAGCGGCGCGGGCGCGGACAGTGATCTCGACGAGTGGACCCGGGTGGCGGGCCCGCTGTACCTGAACCTGCGCAAGGCCTCCATCTACGGCGGCTCCAACGAGGTGCAGCGCCAGATCATCTCCCGCAACATCCTGAGTCTCTGAGAGGACGGCGACGATGGACTTCCTCTACGACGACGAGCAGGACGCCCTCCGCGAGGCCGTGCGCAGCCTGGTCGGCAAGGCGTACGGCGACTACGAGAACCGCCGCAAGGCCGTCGCCCCCTCCGATGGACAGAGCGACCCCGGCTTCGACGAGGAGCAGTGGACGAGGATGGCCGAGATGGGCCTGCTCGGCCTGCCGTTCTCGGAGGAGGACGGAGGCGTCGGCGCCGGACCCGTCGAGATCGGGATCGTGTGCCAGGAGCTGGGCCGGGTGATCGCTCCCGAGCCCTACCTCACGTCGGTGGTGCTGGCCGGCGGGCTGGTGTCGGCCTGCGGCACGAGCGAGCAGCGCCAGGAGGTCCTCGGCGCGCTGTCGGCGGGCGAGAGCGTGCTGGCCTTCGCGCACGACGAGCCGAACCGCGGCTGGGCTCCCTCGGCCGAGACGGTCACCGCGGCGCAGGACGGCGACACGTGGGCGCTCACGGGGGTCAAGGAGCCGGTGCCGCACGGCGCCCGGGCCGACCTCCTGGTCGTCAGTGCCGCCCTGCCCGACGGCGGCACCGGCTTGTTCCTGGTCGACGGTTCCGACACCGAGCGCACCGGCTACCCGACGTACGACGGCGGCCGCGCCGCGCGGATCTCGTTCGACGCCACCACGGCCACGCCCCTGGGCGAGCCCGGTCTCGACGTCACCAGCAGCATCGCGACCGTGCAGGACATCACCCGGGTGATGGCCGCCAACCAGGCGCTCGGCGCGATGCAGTTCCTGCTCCCGACCACCACGGAGTACCTCCGCAGCCGCAAGCAGTTCGGCGTACCCCTGTCGACCTTCCAGGCGCTGACCTTCCGGGCCGCGGACATGTACGTCTCCCTCGAGCTGACCCAGTCCATGGTCGACTGGGCGACGATGGTCGTCGCGCAGGCCAGCCACGATGGGCAGGGTCCGGAGGCGGTCGCGGACGCCGCCCGCCGGGTCTCGGTGCAGGTGAGCAGGGCCGGCCGGCACGTCGGCCAGGAGGCGGTCCAGCTGCACGGCGGGATCGCGATGACGATGGAGTACTCCGTCGGCATGTACACCGCCGTCCTCACCGCCCTCGACCACCTCCTCGGCGACGGTGGCCACCACCTGCGCGAGCTCGCCACGGCGATCACGACGTACGACGCCCTGGACCCCTTGAGTTGACAGCCGTCACATAGCATTCCGCGCATGGCGCAGGGTCTCGAGGAGGGCTCCGAGACGGGTGCCGCCCCCGAGACCGGGCCGCTGCCTCCGGTCACCCGGCGCGGGACTCGCGTCCTCGCCATGTCGGTCTACGCCGTTGCGCTGGCGTCCTGGTCGGAGCTCCTCGGCATCCCCAACGACACCGTCCAGGTCTTCGTCTGGCTCTGGTTCGGCACCATCGCCTGGAACATCGAGGCGCCGTGGCGCTACCACCTGCGCTTCGTGCGCGACTGGTCGATCCCGATGGTCGGGCTGGTCATCTACTTCTACAGCCGCGGCCTCACCGACGAGCTCGGGCTGCCGGTGCACATCACGTGGCCGATCCGCGCCGACGAGTGGCTGTTCTCCGGCCATCTGCCAACTGAGGTGCTCCAGAGACACCTGTGCGGTGAGCCGTGCCTGCGCGAGAGCGACCCACGCTGGTTCGACATCTTCTTCACCACCGTCTACGCCAGCCACTTCCTGACCGGGCTGACGATCGCGGCGGTGCTGTGGGTGCGCAAGCGCGAGGAGTGGCTGCGCTGGATGCGCCGCTACGTGACCATCAACTTCGGCGCCCTGGTCTGCTACATCCTCTACCCGATGGCGCCGCCGTGGATGGCCTCCGAGGAGGGGTACATCCACGAGGCCATCCCCCGCCTCACCGGGCGCGGTTGGCGCGACCTGGGCCTGGGCCGGTTCGACCTGGTCCTGCAGGGGGTCGGCAACCCCGTCGCCGCGATGCCCTCACTGCACGCCGGCATCACCTTCCTGGTCGCGATGTACGGCATCTGGCGGCTGCGGTCGCCGCTGCGCTGGCTGCTGCCGCTCTACCCGCTCGCCATGTGCGTGACGCTGGTCTACTACGGCGAGCACTACGTGGTCGACGTGCTGGCCGGCGCGGTGCTGGCGGGGATCGTCATGGTCGGGTGTGGGCTGTGGGAGCGGCGGCGCGGTCGACAGCGAGCGCTCGACGACCTGACGGGGTGATTCCGAGTCGGCCGATACTGACCGGGTGGGCGTACGCAACTACCTGGTCGAGGGCGTCTCCGGCACCGGCAAGACCTCGGTCTGCCGAGAGCTGGACAGGCGGGGTTACCAGGCCGTCAACGGTGACCGGGACCTCGCCTACCAAGGCGATCCCGAGACCGGCGAAGCGATCGACAGCGCGACGCACGAGCACCACATCTGGGACGTGGGTCGAGTAAGGGCCCTGGTGGCCGACCAGGCCGAGCCGGTCACCTTCTTCTGCGGCGGCTCTCGCAACTTCTCGAGGTTCATCGACCTGTTCGACGAGGTCTTCGTCCTCGAGGTCGATCGCGACACCCTGCATCGGCGGCTCGACCAGCGACCGCAGGACGAGTGGGGCTCGAAGCCGGCTGAGCGCGATCTCGTCGTACGACTGCACCGGACCCAGGAAGACATTCCCAGGTCCGGCGTCGTCATCGATGCGACGCCACCGGTCACCGACGTCGTGGACGAGATCCTTCGTCACACGAGGCTGATCGACAGCGGCGGAGACGGAGCAGCGTAGGTCAGGCCAGCTGCGTCCAGGTCGTGCCGCCCTTGCAGAACCACAGCCGACCGCTCTTGTCGAGGAAGAAGTCGCCTCGCAGGCCACTGGCCGGGTGGCTGGCGTCGAGCGATGCCACGAGCTGCAGCTGCGCCGGCTTGCCGGAGAACACCCCTCCGCGGTTGGAGCTGCTCTTGCCGACCACACCCCGCCCGACGCTGGCCGAGCCCAAGATGGCGTCGCCGGCCACGCCGGCCGGCTTGCGACCGCACACCGCGGCGCCCTTGCCTCCGGCGATGCCGAGGACGGCGTTGCCAGCGCCGTCTGCGGCAGTGGTCTCGCCGAAGACCCCGTTGCCGACGCCGGCGGTGGTGCCGTAGACGCCGTTGTAGCCGTTGCCGATGCCGTCCACCTGTCCCATCACGCCGTTGCTGTCCGCCGAACGGCCGAACACGCCGGCGCCCGAGACGCTCTGGCCGTGGACGCCCGCGCCCGACGTGGACAGCCCCACAACACCTCGCCCGACGGGGGCCTGACCGACGACCGCGTCACCGGTGGTTCCGGCCGGCTTGACCCCGAAGATGGCGTTGCCCGTACCGCGGGCGATCCCGAGCACCCCGCTGGCGGAGGCGTCGGTCCGGGTGGCCTCCCCGAAGACCCCGTTGCCGCGGCCGGCGGTGGTGCCGTAGATCCCGTTGAAGGGATTGCCGGCGCCGTCGACGACGCCGACCACGCCGTTGCTGGCCGCGGATCGGCCCTGGACGCCGGCGCCCGCCTCGCTCGTGCCGAACACCCCACGACCCGAGTCGGCGGCCCCCACCACCGCATCGCCGGGGGTGGCCGGCGGCTTGTAGCCGAAGACCGAGTTGCCGTGGCCCTTGGCGATGCCGAGCACGCCGTTGGCCGACGCGCCGGCCCGGGTGGCCTCGCCGAAGACGCCGTTGCCCGTGCCCTTGGTGGTCGCATAGACAGCGTTGAACCCGTTCGACGTACCGGTCACCTCGGCCTGCATCGCGTTCGAGCCGTTCGACTCTCCGCGGACCCCCACTGACTCACCGCTCACGCCCTCGACACCGAAGCTTCGTTGCGACCGGCCGTACGACGCCACGCCGTTGTTCGACGTGGCGTAGAGGGCCGGGGCCGGCGAGGCCGCGACGCCATTGTTCATGACGCCGAGCACGTTCGCTGTGCCGTTGTGGTGGACGAACGTGGCTGGACCGAACGATGTCGTGCTCATACCGACGCGGACCGGGTCGCCGTTGTCCGCGGCCGCCGGCTTGGCCTCGCCGAGCACGGCCACGCCGGCCACGGCGGCGCCGGCCGAGGCCAGCAGCACCCGGCGGGAGGTTCGTTGCCCCTTCGCGCCGTCGGCGGTGTCGCGGGGCACCACCTGCGACTTGAGCTCAACAAGCTCCTGCTCGAGCTCGGCGATGCGCGCCAGAATCGCGTTCACGTCGCACGTCGGATCCGCCATGGTCTCTCCGATCCCCGGGGCGGTTCACCACCGCCTGATCGGTCGATCGTAGGAGCCAGCCCGCGGCGGTGGAAGCGTTCTGGGCGGCAGCGATGCCGCACGCTCGCGTCCTAGGGCGCGTCTGACAGACGTGGGTGGATGCCAGCGTCGTCCAGGTCGTGCGATGGCCAGGCGCCGGCGCGCAGGCAGACCGGGCGTCTTCCAATGCGTCGGCAACGCCGCACGCTTTTCCGGGGTCCCCGCGGAAGCGCGAGCGCAGCGAGCGTCTTCTGTGGGGTGGAGCGTGCGTGCCTGGGCGGCGCCTGGCGCCGCCCACGTCTGTCAGACACGTCCTAGCTGCGCGGCCGGCGTGATTTCGCCAGCGCGGCCACCACTGCCTCCGGTGCATCGAGCTGTGTCATGTGCCCGGCGCCGGGGATGTGTTCGAGGGAGACAGCCGGCATGATCTCGAGAGCGCGGGTCGCCGCCCTTGCGAAGGCAGGTTGACTCATGGAGCCGACCAGCCATCGCACGGGCGTCGTGATGGCAGCAAGGTCCTTTGTGTGCAGCTCTCGCTCGCCGGTGCCGAGCGCGAGTTCGGCGACGATCGCAGGGCTGCATGTGGCCAGGCCTTCGTGGTCCAGGCGGTCGAGGTCGCTCGATCCGTCGACGCGGCCGAGAGCCCAGGCGAGGAAGCGGTGTGCTCCGGCGGCGGGGTCGCGCCTGGCACGGATCTGCGCGCCCACGACGGCTCGGATCATGGCTGGGCTGGGACGACGCTTGAGGTGGAGCGCCGCCTCGAGCAGCACAAGGCTGTCGATGCACTGCGGCCGGCGCGCAGCGAGGTCGAGGGCGATCACGCCGCCGATGCTCCATCCGATGACGTCAGCGTGACCACCATTCGCATCTATCAGTGCTGCCAAGTCATCGGCGTGCTGCCGTAGTGACGAGACTCGCGAAGCGTCCGATGGCGGGAAGGAGCGCCGCGCGTACACCAGCACCGTCCGACCGCTGGCGACGAGCCGGTTCGGCAGGTCGCCCCAGACGGGCGGTGCCGTGCCGTGGACCAGCACCACCAGCGGTCCGCTCCCCAAGGTCTCCACATGGAGTCCGTCGATCGTGCCGGTCATGACTACCTCCAATTACTCCTGACAGGAATGAAAATCTATTCCTGTCAGGAGTAATCTGTCCAGAGTGCGGCGACCCACCACGACCACCCACGCCATCTTGGGACTGCTCGCGCTGCGCCCCAGCTGGACCGCCACCGAACTAGCCGACCAGATCAGCCGAAACATGCGCTTCTTCTGGCCACGCGCATCGAGCCGGGTGTACGCCGAGTCGCGAGC
The DNA here is from genome assembly GCA_963749865.1 of uncultured Actinomycetota bacterium. Taxonomy (GTDB): domain Bacteria; phylum Actinomycetota; class Actinomycetes; order Propionibacteriales; family Nocardioidaceae; genus Nocardioides. Next base: position 207,965 of record CAVVOE010000012.1, on the reverse strand, counting down.
AGCCGTCGAGCGTGGCTGGGCACTCTCGAGCAGCGAGGCGCGAACCGGTCGCGGCGCGCCGTCGCGCACTCGCTACCGCATCTCGGCGCGAGGTCGATCCGAGCTGCGGCGCTGGCTGGCGTCGCCGTCGAAGGGAGTGACGTTGGAGTCGGAGGCCCTGCTGCGCATCCTGATGGCCGACGAAGGCTCCGAAGACGATCTCAGGTCAGCGATCCGCGCGATCTCCGCAGACGCCGACCTGATGCTCGCGACCGCGCGGACGATCGCCGACGAGTACCTCACAGGTCGGGCGCCGTTCCAGGACGATGTGCACATCAGAGCCCTGGTCTTCGACTTTCTCGCCGACTTCGCGAACATGTCGGCCGACTGGGCCCGCCGCGCGGAAGAGTACGTCGACCAATGGTCCGATCTCGATGACTCCGGCCGCAACGCCGCCGGAGTAGAACTGGTGCGTGCGCGGACGAGGTTGATGCCGGCGGCACCAACTGGGTATCCGTAGACCACTCGGCCGCCGCATGTGCCTGGGCCCAGTCCTACCAGGTCAACGGATCCAACCGTAGGTAGAAGTCCTGGCGTTCCCGGTCGAGCTCTGTTCCGTAGATCCCGGCGAACTCCTGGTCGGTTCGACGAGCCATCGCTTCATCGGTCCACGTCTGACGTGCGGTGGCAAGGACCAGTGCGATGTCGCCGTAGGGGTCGGCGGTCCCCAAACGGCCCAGGTCGATCAGCCCCTTGACCTGACCGGTGGTGGGGTCGACCAGGATGTTGGGCAGGCAGAGGTCGCCATGGCACACCACGAGCTGGGCGCGCTCTTGGGCGAGACGAACGGGGAGTTCGGCCTCGATCTGTTCCAGGATCTGTGCCGGTGGGGTGCGCTGCAGGGCCACGGGGAGGAACTCGAGGACGACGCGGCCCTCTGCCACGCTGGCCTGGGCCTCCCCCGGGGAGCGGCCCCGCCCTCGCCGTTGAGCGCTCAGTCATCGGTTGAGCAGTAGCTGCTGCGGTATTCCGGGCTCCCCGGATGGCAGTAGGAAACCTGCGCTCGCCACGTCGTCCCGACCACGATCAGCACTGACGACACCAGGAGAACGGCCCCGCCGGAAGCCAGTCGGCCGCTCCGGCTCGTGCGCAGCCCGCGGATCAGTACTGCGACTCCAGCGGCGGCCAGCAGCTGCTGGGCCAGTCCGCCGGCGTTGATCCAGAGCGCAGTCGTCGCGCACGGCGCACAGCCGGTCGCACTACAGCTGTAGCTGTTGGTGCAGTCGGTCATCACACCAAAACCCACGGCGAACCACCCGATCGTCCCGAACACAAAGCTGGTCCCGATCGCGAGCATGACGAGCGCGATGGCAGCGACAGGGAGCACCTTCATCTCGCGAGTTTCGCGGCGCCGGTCGGGTTCGACATCCGCTGCGCTACTCAGGTTCTCGATGTCGGTGGCCAGTGCTTGGGTTGAGACATGCCCGGACCCAGCCACTACGCCGCCGTCGAGGACCTCGACGCTACGGCGACGCTGACTGAGGCGGAGGCCGTCGTGCGGGACCGGCGGGCGGTCGAGATCCGTGAGCTGGAGGTCGGGTTGCACTGGGCCGACCTGCACGCGGATGACCCGCGTGAGGACGGACGACCCAGGGCCCAAGGTGCGACCCGGCTGATTCAGCTCGGCGGGGCCGGCACCCCGCAGGTGCAGGACCTCTCGATCTGTGAGCTCGCCATGGCCCGGGGCCAGCACACGCTCACGACCCGGGCCCGGCTGGCCGACGATCTCGACCTGCGGCATCGGCTGCCCGAGACGTACGCCGCCGTGCGGGAGGGCCGATGCGACCTCTGGGCGGCCCGTCGCGTCGCCTCGATGACCCGCAAGCTGGACCAGGAGGCGGCCGCACTCGTTGACCGCGCGGTTGCCGCAGCGGTCGACGAGGGCCCCGGGAGAATGCTGGCGATCGCTGAGGCGAAGGTGATGGAGGCCGACACCGAGGCCGCTCGGGCCGAGCGGGAGGCCGGACGGCGCCGCCGCTACGTGGCCGTCACGCCGACCGACGAGTTCGGCCTCCGGACCGTGATCGCCACGGTCGTTCCGGCCGACGGCATGTGGCTGGACGCCTTCGTGGACCGGGTCGCCGACGCCCTCGACGCCCGCCGCGACCTGGTGCCCGACCTGCCGGCTGACTGCACCCGCGACGAGCTCCGGTCGGTCGCGCTGGGCTGGCTGGCCCACCCAGAGGACGTGGTCGCCCTGCTGGCCGGAGAGGTCGAGCCGCGCGGTCACGGCGCCCATGCTCGGCACGCGATCGTGCACGTGCACCTGCACCAGGCCGCGCTCAACGGCACCGGCGCGGTCGCGCGAGTGGAGGAAGTCGGCCCGCTGCTCGTCGACGAGCTCGCTCAGCTGCTGGGCCACTCCCGCGTCATCCTGGCACCGGTCATCGACCTGGCCACCAGCGTCTCGGTGAACGGCTACGAGCACCCCCAGGCGGTCAAGGACCGCACCCGACTGCGGTGCGTCGGCGACGTCTTCCCGCACGCGGTCACCATCAGCCGCAAGACCGACATGGACCATCCCGACCCCTACGACGCCACCGGGCCGCCCGGCCAGACCGGGGACCACAACGCGGCCCCACTCGGCCGCCGACATCACCGGGTCAAGACCCACCTCGCCTACCGCTGCCAGCAGCTCGGCCTGGCCCGATATCTGTGGCGAAGTCCGCACGGTCTCGAGCGCCTCGTGGACGCCACCGGTACCCACGAGCTCGACCCCGCCCAGGCGCTCGAGCTCGCCCACCCCGGTGCGCTCAGCGACGCCCTCGAGCGGATCGAAGCGGCGAGCTCACTCCGTCCGCAACGCCTCCACGGCCGGTGACCTGGTCGCGACCCGGGCCGGGACCGCCGTCGCGAGCAGCACCAGGAGCACCGTCGCGACCGGGACCGGGAACAGCCACGACCACGGTGCGAGCACCGGCTCGCCCTCGCCGCCGGAGGCGGCGTACACCGCGCGGAACAGTCCCAGACCGACCGGTACCGCGACGACACCGGCGACCCCCGCCAAAACCGCGAACGGCGAGACGAGCGTCGACGCCACCTGGCGCGGGGTCAGGCCGACGGCCTTGAGGATGCCGAAGTCGTGGAGCCGCTCGCGCACCGACAGCAGCGCGATGGCGACCAACGACGTGAGCGCGACGAGGAGGAGCACGGCGTCGAGTGAGTAGACGAGCGCCGGGAGCTCCACCGGTACGTCGCTGGGCTCGCCGGCCGGGCGGTCGTCGAGCGCAGCCCGCATCGAGAGCGCGAACACCACCGCCGAGCCAGTGAGTGCGTGCCCGACAGCCCGGAGACCAGGAGCGGCTCGGCGCCGTCCGCGGTCTCGAGCCGCAGTGTCGTCTGGGGCACGGGGTCGGCCGACTCGCTGACCCCGTCGAGCGAACGGAGCCTCTCTGCCGCCTCGCTGGTCGGCACGTTGGCCAGGACGTGCCCGCCGTGCGCCGCGGCGAACGTGCGCTCCCACGGCTCTCGCCCGGTGTCCCGCACCTCCAGGACCAGCACCAGGGTGCCCGCGGCGGCACCCGCGAGCAGCACCGTCAGGGTGGTGGCCAGCAGCCTGGCCCGCAGCCCGGCGAAGGTCAGCCTGACCAAGGTCGCGATCACGCCGGGTCCGGGTCGAACGGGAGCGTCACCGGGCGGGACGGCTCCAGGGTCCGGTCCCGGGTCACCTCGCCGTCGCGCATCGTGACCACCCGGTCGGCCGCCGCGGCCACCCGCGCGTCGTGGGTGGCCAGCAGGAGGGTCTGGCCGCGGGCGTGGGCCGCGCGCAGCAGGCCGAGCACCTCGCCGGCCGAGGCCGAGTCCAGACTCCCAGTCGGCTCGTCGCCGATTACGAGGTCCGGCTGGTTGGCCAGCGCCCGGGCCAGCGCGACCCGCTGCTGCTGCCCACCCGAGAGCTGGCCGGGCGCGGCGTCCGCCTTGTCGCCGATGCCCAGCTCGTCGAGCATCCGGCGCGCCGTACGCCGGGCCTGCCGCCGCCGGCGCCCGGCCAGCAGCAGCGGCAGCTCGACGTTCTCCGACGCGGTGAGCATCGGCAGCAGGTTGAAGAACTGGAAGACGAAGCCCAGCCGGCGGCGGCGCATCCGGGCCAGCGCGGTCTCGCTGAGCTGGTCGACCCGCGTGCCGTCCAGCCACACCTCGCCGGCGCTGGGCCGGTCCAGCCCGGCGAGCAGGTTGAGCAGGGTCGACTTGCCGCAGCCGCTCGGCCCCATCACCGCGACGAACTCGCCACGCTGGATGGAGAGATCGACGCCGTGCAGCGCCGGCACCGGCGGCCCTCCGGTGTCGTAGGTGCGGGTCAGGCCGCGGGCCTCCAGGAGCGCGGTCATGCCGAGCGCCCCACGGCCAGTCGCTCCTCGATCAGGTCGAGCCACTCGAGGTCTGCCTTGAGGTGCAGCACCGCCCCTTCGACGAGCAGCTCGGCCGTCGGTCCGTGCGGGGCCGACGCCAGCCGCGCATCGAGGTCGCGGAGGGACTGCAGGTACTCGTCGCGTTGGCGGTCGATCAGGTCCGCGGGGTCCGCCAGCCCGACCGACGTCGCGACCACGAACTTGACGAAGAACTCGTCCTTGAGCCGCGCGCCCGGCACCGGGACGCCCAGCCAGGCCTGCAGCACCTCGCGCCCGCGCTCGGTCAGCCGGTAGACCTTCTTGCCGCGGTTGTCGTCCCGGATCGCCTCGCCCTCGATCAGCCCGTCCCGCTCGAGCCGGGCCAGGGTCGAGTAGATCTGGCCGCTGTTCAGCTCGGGCAGCAGCGCCCCGAACTCCTGCTCGATCGCCTGCTTCAGCTCGTACCCGTGGCCGCTGCCTCCCGACAGCAGCGCCATGAAGACCTCGCGCATAGATAGCAAGAATAGATACTCGCTATCTAATTGTCATCCCCGCTTCGTGGCAGCACACTCGCGACGTGCACCTGCTCTTCGCCGACACCCTGCCCGAACAGACGATCGTGGACCTCGAGGAGCGAGGGCACGTCTGCGTCATGGAGCCCGGGCTCAAGGCGGACGACCTGCCCGCGCGGATCGCCGGCTTCGACGGACTGGTGGTGCGCAGCACGAAGGTCAAGCGCGCGGTCTTCGAGGCCGCGGACCGCTTGTCGCTGGTGATCCGGGCCGGGGCGGGGACCAACACGATCGACACCGATGCCGCCGCCACCCGTGGTGTCCTCGTGTCGAACGTCCCCGGCCGCAACGCTGCCGCCGTCGCGGAGCTGACCATGGGACTGCTGCTGGCGGTCGACCGCCGGATCGCCGACAACGTGGCGGACCTGCGGCGCGGTGAGTGGGACAAGAAGCGCTACAGCAAGGCCAACGGCCTGCTCGGGTCCACCATGGGCATCATCGGCCTCGGCTCGATCGGCATCGCCGTCGCCGAGCGCGCCGCCGCCTTCGGCATCGAGGTCCAGTCGCTCGCGAAGCGCGGCCGATCGGAGTACGTCGAGTCACGCATCGAGGAGCTCGGCATCACGCTGTGCGACTCGATGGACGACCTGTTGTCCTCGTCCGACATCGTGAGCCTGCACGTCCCGTCCTCAGACGACACCCGGCACCTGGTCGACAAGGGCTTTTTGGACCGGATGCGGCCGGGCGCGATCCTGCTCAACACCTCGAGGGGCGATGTCGTCGACGAGCGCGCCCTGCTCGCGGCGCTGGACGCCGGTGCTGTGCGCGCGGGCCTGGACGTCTTCGCCGACGAACCAGGATCCGGAAGGGCGTCGTGGGACTCCCTGCTCGCCCGACACGACGGCGTGGTCGCGACCCACCACATCGGCGCCTCGACGGAGCAGGCGCAACGGGCCATCGCCGCGGGGGTGACGGAGATCGTCGACGCCTTCATGGCCGGCGAGGCGCGCAACTGCGTGAACCTCGACCCCAGTCGGCTCGGAGCGGCGACCCTCACAATCCGCCACCTGGACCGCGTGGGCGTGCTCGCCAAGATCCTCGACCGGCTCAGCAGCGCCGGCCTGAACGTCGAGCACATGCAGAACCGGATCTTCCGAGGCGGCCAGGCCGCCGTCGCCTCCATCGACGTGGCGGACCAGCCGGCCGACGAGCTGCTGGCCGCCCTGCGCGAGATTCCCCACGTGCTCAGCGTGGCCGTGGTGACGCTCGACGCGGACTCCGAGTGAGCACCGTCCGTCCTTTTCCCGCACGGATCGTCGGCCAGGACTGGGCCGCGCGCGCGGTGACGGCACTCTCCGAGCTCGAGGAGACGGAGGCCGCCCCGGACCGGGACCCGATCGACCCTGCGGCGTACGAGGAGTCGGCCGCCGCGGTCTACGTCTACCGCCAGCAGCGAGGCGGCGTCGCACACAGCGGAGTGGTCTGCGATGTGTCCGTTGAGGCGTTCGTGGACGGACGGGTACGCGGCCACGAGGCGGTCCAGGCGCGGCGGGTCGAGACCCTGTTGCGGCACCACGCGACGACTGCGGACCCACCGGGGCCCGTCGCCCTGCTGCACCACCCGGGGCCGGCCTTCACGCGGACGCTGGACGCCACCGCCGGCACCCTCCCGATCCTGGACTTCCCGGGCCCGGCGGACCTCCAGCAGACCGTGTGGCGGGTGCCGGCGGGGGCGGCCACCGACCGACTCGTCCAGGAGCTGGACAGCGCCACCCTCTACATCGCCGACGGACACCACCGGGTGGCCGCCGCGCTGGAGGCGTGGCGCCGCGCCGGCCGGCCTGCGGATGCCGGCCTGCTCTGCGTCGTCCACGCGATGGACGCCCTGCAGCTGTCCGCGTTCCATCGCCGGGTGACCGGACCGGTGGACCAGAGGGCGCTCCTCGACCTGCTGTCTTCCGGGTTCGACGACAGTGCCGCGCCGGAACGTCCAGACCCGTCGGTCGGATCGTTCGGCCTGTACGTCGGTGGCGACTGGTTCCAGGTGAGCCGTCGGGCCGGTGACGGCGCCACGGGCCTCGATGTCGAGATCCTCCAGGCGCGGGTCCTCGAACCCCTCGGGTCTGCCGTCGAGATCGCTCCCGCCCGGACGTCGGTCGACGAGCTGACCCGGCGCTGCGATACCGATGGCGGCGCGCTGTTCACACTCGCTCCACCCTCTCTGCAGGTGCTCACCGAGCTCGCGGACGCCGGCGAGGTCATGCCCCCGAAGACGACGTACTTCGTGCCGAAGCCCTGCACCGGGATCTTCCTGCCGTACTAGCACCGCCGCGATCTCCTGCCGTTTGTCACATGCGAGGCTGGGCTCATGCAGAACCTCCACGACGTCGGGGCCGTGGTGACGGGCGCAGGGCAGGGCATCGGCAAGGCGCTCGCGAGCCGGCTGGTGGCCGAGGGAGCTCGGGTCGTGGTCAACGACCTCGACGAGGAGGCGTGCCGTTCGGCGGCCGAGGAGCTCGGCGCGACCGCGGCCCCCGGCGACTGCTCCTCCGACGCCGGCGTGCGCGCGCTCGTCGACACCGCCACCGGGGCGCTCGGCCGGATCGACGTGTACATGGCCAATGCCGGCATCGACCGGAGCCAGGCCGACAGTCTGCAGGCATCGGACGCGGACTGGGCCCGGATGATCGACACCAACGTGATGGCCCACGTGCGGGCGGCCCGGGTGCTGGTGCCTGTCTGGCTGGCCGACGGCCGAGGCGGAAGGTTCGTCGTCACCGCGAGTGCCGCCGGGCTGCTCACGATGATCGGTGCGGCGCCGTACTCGGTGACCAAGCATGCCGCAGTCGGCTTCGCCGAGTGGCTCTCGGTCACCTACGGCCACCGTGGCATCGCCGTCCAGGCCATCTGTCCGCAGGGCGTGCAGACCCGGATGCTCGAGCAGGCCGGGCCGCTCAAGGACCTGCTGACCCGCGACGCCGCATTGACCCCCGACCAGGTGGCCGACGCGTGGGCGGCGTCACTGGCCGAGGACCGGTTCCTGGTGCTCCCCCATCCCGAGGTGGGTGGCTACTACGCCGCCCGGGCCGCGGACCCCGACGCCTGGCTGGCCGGCATGCGCCGGCTGCAGGCCAAGGTCGATCACCTCACTGGGGTCGGCCATGAGTGAGGACGTGCGGGGCCTCGACCTGGCCAGGTTCAGGAAGTGGTACGACGGGCAGCGGCCCGGTGAGATCGACGGCGAGCTCCGCGCGGAGCTGATCGCCGGCGGCAGGTCGAACCTCACCTACGAGGTCACCGACGGCAGCTCGTGGTGGATCGTGCGCCGGCCGCCGCTCGGGCACGTACAGGCCACCGCGCACGACATGGGCCGCGAGTACACCGCGATGTCCGCGCTGTCCGGCACCGACGTACCGGTCCCCCGCACCTACGCCCACTGCGACGACGACTCGGTCCTCGGTGCGCCGTTCTACGTGATGGAGCGGGTCGACGGCGTCGCGATCCGCACCGCCGCCGAGCTCGACGAGCGAGGGGCCGAGCGGACCTCGGCGATCTCCGGCCGGCTGGTCGAGGTGCTGGCCGCTCTGCACGCCGTCGACCCGGAGGCGGTCGGGCTGGGTGAGTTCGGCCGGCCGCAGGGCTTCCTGGAGCGACAGGTACGCCGCTGGGGCAAGCAGCTCGAGGGCTCCAAGACCCGCGAGCACCCGGACGCCGACCAGCTGCACCGGCTGCTGACGGAGCAGGTCGCCGCCGTCGAGGGCGGCGACCGATCCGTGCTGGGGATCGTGCACGGCGACTACCGCCTCGACAACTGCCTGGTCGGCGCCGACGACGAGATCCACGCCGTCGTCGACTGGGAGATGGCCACGCTGGGCGACACCCGCACCGACCTGGCGCTGATGATGGTCTACGACCAGCTCTCGGCCCAGGCCGGCGGCGACATCGTCTCCGACGTCGCCAAGGCGGAGGGCTACCCGACCAACGACCAGCAGCTCGCGCGCTACGCCGAAACGAGCGGCCGGGAGCCCGGGGACATGGGCTTCCACCTCGCCCTGGCCTACTTCAAGCTCGCCGTCATCCTCGAGGGGATCCACTACCGGTACCTCAAGGGCCAGACCGTCGGCGAGGGGTTCGACCGGATCGGCGAGGGGTTCGACCTCATCATCGGCGCCGGCCTGCACTCTCTCGAGGAGAACTGATGGACTTCGCGCACGACGCCCGGACCGACGAGCTGCGCGAGCAGCTGCTGGACTTCATGGCCGCCAAGGTCGAGCCCTCCGAGCAGGTCTTCCACGACCAGCTCGAGGCCATGGAGGACCCGTTCGCTTGGTCGACCGCGCCGGTGCTCCAGGAGCTGCGCGCCGACGCCCGGTCGCGGGGGCTCTGGAACCTGTTCCTCCCTGGTGACGAGCACGGCGCCGGGCTGACCAACCTGCAGTACGCCCCGCTGGCCGAGATCACCGGGCGAGCCGGCCACCTCGCTCCCCCGGCCCTGAACTGCTCGGCACCGGACACCGGGAACATGGAGGTGCTGGCCATGTTCGGCACCCCGGAGCAGAAGGAGCGATGGCTGACCCCGCTGCTCGACGGCCAGATCCGCTCGGCGTTCGCGATGACCGAGCCGGACGTCGCCTCGTCCGACGCGACCAACATCGAGACCTCGATCGTCCGCGACGGCGACTCCTACGTCCTCAACGGACGCAAGTGGTGGATCACCGGGGCGATCAACCCCCAGTGCGAGATCTTCATCGTGATGGGCAAGACCGACCCGGACGCGGAGCGGCACCGCCAGCAGTCGATGATCCTGGTGCCCCGCGACACCCCGGGGCTGACCGTCGTACGACCGATGACCGTGTTCGGGTACGACGACCACGAGCACGGCGGCCACGCCGAGCTGCGCTTCGAGGACGTCCGCGTCCCGGCGGCCAACCTGGTCGGCGAGGAGGGGCTCGGCTTCGCGATCGCCCAGGCCCGGCTCGGCCCCGGCCGGATCCACCACTGCATGCGCGCGGTCGGCCTGGCCGAGAAGGCGATCGAGCTGATGTGCGAGCGGGTCGAGAGCCGGGTCGCGTTCGGCAAGCCGCTGGCCCGTCAGGGCGTGATCCGCGAGTGGATCGCCGACGCCCGGGTCGCGGTCGAGCAGCTCCGCCTGCTGGTGCTCAAGACGGCCTGGCTGATGGACACGGTCGGCAACCGAGGCGCGCACACCGAGATCCAGGCGATCAAGATCGCCACCCCCAAGGTGGTCCAGGAGATCATCGACCGCGCGATCCAGGCCCACGGGGCCGGCGGCCTCTCCCAGGACTTTCCCCTCGCCGCGTCGTACGCCGCGATCCGGACGCTCCGCTTCGCGGACGGCCCGGACGAGGTGCACAAGGCCTCACTGGCCCGACATGAGCTGGCGAGGCAGGCTGCGGGTTCGAGACCCTAGGCCGGGTCAGAGCCACCACTCTCCCATGGCCGAAATGGACTAGACCGGGGGGCTCGCTTCGGCCATTGTCGCCGTCAAGTCTCCTTGCTTAGCGTCGACGAGGAACGTGTACCTCTTGCTACGCCGAACGGGGAATCTCGACGTGTCGTCTCGCCTTCGCTGCACCCTGCTCTTCTTGCTGGTCTGGGTGCTCGCGAGCACCGGCCTGCCGTTCGGCGCCGCAAGCGCGTCCGCGTCGCCCGACGCCACGCCGGCGCCAGGTGTCGTCGCGGCGCACAAGCCGCACGCAAAGCCGGCCAAGCACGGGAAGCGGCCTGTGGTCACCAAGGTGTCACCCAAGAAGGTCGACACCTCGGGCGGCACGAAGATCACCATCAAGGGTCACAACCTGAGCCGCGTGAAGTCGGTGACCATCGGTGACACCGTGGTGAAGCGGGTCAAGGCCCGCGGCGGCCACAAGATCAAGCTCACCGCGCCGGCCGGGCTGCCCGGCAAGCAGCCGGTCCGGGTGCGCACGAAGGCGGGCAGCAGCGCCAAGGGCAAGCGCGCGAAGGTGACCTACCGCGACCGGGCCGCGGTCAACGTCGCGCGGTACACGCCGAAGACCGGCACGGTCACCGGCACCGGTGTGGTCTGGGTGGCCGGTGGAACGGCCGCGACCGACCCGGTCGCCGGCCAGGTCCAGCCCTGGCTGGTGGGGGTAGGGGCAGGCGGCGCGGTCCCCGCCGTGGGGGCCACCTACTACCTGCCGCCCGGTAACCCGGCTTTCCCCACTGGCCTCGCCGGCGCCGTCACCGACGTCTCGGAGCAGCCGGGCGGCATCAAGGCCCTGGCGATCACGCCAGCCGCGCTCTCGAGCGTCTTCAGCGAGGTCGACGTGCGCTACTCGGACGGCCCCTCGGCCGGCCGCACATCGAACAAGGACGCCGTGTCCGGCACCGCGTTCGGGAACCTGAGCCCCAGCGCGTTCGAGTGCAAGAACCAGCTCGGTCAAGAAGTGACGTTCACCGGATCGCTGAGCCTGAGCATCGAGAACATCCACACGAACTTCGACGTGAGGTCGGGCGGGCTGTTCGGCAAGCCCTTCGTGAACGCGTGGGTCCGGTTCGAGCCGGTGCTGCGCGGCACGATCTCGGGAACGTCGAAAACGGGCTGCTCGCTGCGCACCGCCTGGGTGAACGCCCATCGCCGGGTCTTCCCGATCGGCGCCACCGGACTCACCGTCTCGGTCGCGCCAGCTGCGTCGTTCTCGATAACTGCCTCCGGGACGCTGACCGTCGAGCAACGCACCCAGCGGATGGTCGGGGCGCGCTACCAGGACGGCAGGTTCTCCAACATCGACGAGAGCCACGACAAGGGCCTCACCTTCCGCGGCGCGCTCAGCTTCCAGGCGGATGCGAGCTTGGGCATCTCACTCCAGTTCGGGATCCTCGACCGGGTCGGCATCGAGGCCAAGGCTCTGCTCAACGCCAACGGGAAGATCGAAGCCAAGTCCGGCGACAAGGTGTGCCTCGATCTCAAGCTGGGCTTCAAGGCGGAGATCGGCGCCTTTCTCGACCTCTGGGTCATCCGCTTCACTGCACCCGCGTACAGCCACTTCTTCGTGTTCAAGAAGTTCGAGGGCTGCTACGGGGCCGCCACCCCTGGGACCGGTGCCGGCCCACAGATCACGAGCACGCGGCTGCCGTTCGCAGCCAACGGTCACGCGTACTCGACCCGCCTCACCACGGCGGACAACCGCGCTGGCCGGTGGTCGCTGGCGGGTGGCGCCCTGCCGCCGGGCCTGGTGCTGGACCCGAACGACGGTGAGATCAGCGGTACGCCGTCCGGTGCCGTGGGCGACTACACAGCGGCCGTCTCGTTCACCGACGGGAGCGGGGCGAGCGACACGGCGACCGTCCGGGTGTACCTCTACCCGGACCTCGTGGGTGGCGGAGCATTCCAGGCCACACTCACCTGGAACAGCTACGCGGACCTCGACCTGCACACCGTCGACCCGTCGGGCGAGGAGATCTACTACGGCCACGACACGTCGGCCTCCGGCGGCGTCCTGGACCACGACGCGAACGCCGGCTGCAACGAGCAGCTGTCCAACCCCATCGAGAACATCTACTGGCCTTCGGGAGGCGCCCCCGCCGGCACGTACGAGGTCAGCGTGGTGACCTTTGACACCTGCTCGGTGTCGGACCTGAGCTGGCACCTGGTGGTCCGAGTAGGTGGACAGGTGGTGCTCGACCGGACGGGGTCCGGTGACTCCGCGATCTACGCCGTCAACGTGGGTTCGAGCCGTCAGGCGCCGAGCGTGACCAACCTCGGCCGGGGACCGGCGGCGACGGCCTACCCGGTGAAGTAGCCGGCGCAAGGTTCGCAGACACTGTTCCCGTGGACCTCTCACTCAGCGAGGAGCAGGAGGCATTCCGGGCGCTGGCCCGCGACTTCCTGGACCGCGAGGCGGTGCCGCACCGGCAGCAGTGGGACCGCGACGAGTCGGTGGACCTCGCGATCATCCCCAAGATGGCCGAGATCGGGTTCTTCGGCCTGACCATCCCCGAGGAGTACGGCGGGCTCGGCGGTGACTACGTCACCTACGCGCTCGGCATGGAGGAGCTCGGGCGGGCGGACTCCGCGCTGCGTGGGATCGTCTCGGTCTCGAACGGGCTGGTCGGCAAGTCGATCCTCGGCTTCGGGACCGAGGAGCAGAAGCAGGAGTGGCTGCCCGGCCTCGCCACCGCCGAGACGCTCGGCTGCTTCGGCCTCACCGAGCCGGGCACCGGCTCCGACGCCGGCAACCTCACCAGTCGCGCCACGAAGGACGGCGACGACTACGTCCTCAACGGCCAGAAGCTGTTCATCACCAACGGCACCTGGGCCCAGGTCGCGCTGGTGTTCGCGCGCACGTCGGACGACGGGCCTCGCGGCGTGACGGCCTTCCTCGTCCCGACCGACACCGACGGCTTCGAGGCCCGCGAGATCAAGGGCAAGCTCGGGCTGCGCGGCCAGGCCACCGCCGAGCTGTTCCTCGAGGACGTCCGGCTGCCGGCGTCCGCCCGGCTGGGCGAGGAGGGCCAGGGTTTCAAGATCGCGATGAGCAGCCTCGACAAGGGGCGGGTCTCGGTGGCCGCGGGCTGCGTCGGGCTGGTGCAGGCCTGCCTCGAGTCGTCGGTCGAGTACGCCACCAGCCGCACGCAGTTCGGTCGCCAGATCGCCGGCTTCCAGCTCGTGCAGGACATGATCGCCGACATCTCCCTCGACGCCGACGCGGCACGGCTGCTGGTCTGGCGGGCCGCCGACCTGATCGACCGCGGCGAGGACTTCCGGATCGCGGCCTCGAAGGCCAAGCTCTACGCCTCCGAGGCTGCCGTGCGGGCCGCCAACCACTGCATCCAGGTGTACGGCGGCGCGGGGTACGTCGACGAGTACCCCGCCGCCAAGTACCTCCGCGACGCCCGCGTGATGACGCTCTACGAGGGCACCAGCCAGGTCCAGAAGCTGCTGATCGGCCGGGCCGAGACCGGCATCTCGGCGTTCGTCTGACTGCCTGTCAGGGCTCGGTCTCGTGCTCGGTCAGGTCAGGCCGGTCGTGGTAGTCGCTGGCCTCGCTGACCCACCAGGCCGCGACCGTGCGCAGCCCGGTGGGCGGCTCGAGGACGCCGGCGCAGATCGTCGTCCGCAGCGGGTCGTCGGCTTCCCGCCAGAAGAGCGACGAGCCGCACCGTGCGCAGAAGCCGTAGCCCGCCTCCGGCACCGGGTGGAACCAGGTGACCAGCTGCTCGGGATCACGCACCTCGAGGTCGGCTCCGGCGGCGCTGGTGGCGGCCATGTGATGACCGGTGAACCGGCGACAGCGTTGGCAGTGGCAGTCGATGACGTCGCGCAGGGGACCGTCCACCCGGAAGGTCACCCCGCCGCACAGGCACCGTCCGGTCGCGCGAGCTGGGTCCATGTCCCGATCCTCGCGCCTTTCGGGTGAGGTTTGAGCACTCGGGCCGCGGCTACTGACCGGGCATGCCCGGAAAGAAGAAGCCCGGCCCCAGCGTCAAGGACGACGAGACCTACGAGGCGCTCCGCGACGAGGGTGCGAGCAAGGAGAAGGCCGCGCGGATCGCGAACGCCGCCGCGAACACCTCGCGCAGGTCGGTCGGCCGCAAGGGCGGCAAGTCCGGCTCGTACGACGACTGGAACGTCGACGACCTCCGCAAGCGGGCCGGTGAGATCGGCATCGAGGGCCGCTCGAAGATGAACAAGGGCGACCTGGTCAGCGCGCTGCGCAACCACTGAGGTCTCGCTCAGGCTCACCCTGGACTGCCCGGGGTAGCGTGCCAGCGTGCGGGCCTCGAGCATTCGCTCCCGCTGGTTGATCGGCGCCAGTCCGGTCCTGGCGCTGGTGGTCGCCGCTGCCGTCGTCGGCGCCGTCCATGGCGAGCTCGCGGACCTGTCCGTCTACGGGTACGGCGGCCGGGCGGTGCTGGACGGCCTGCCCCTCTACGAGGCCGACGACCCGGTGACCGGGTACCCGTTCACCTACCCGCCGTTCGCGGCGGTGGTCATGGTCCCCCTGGCGCTGTTGCCGGTGTGGCTCGCGGCGGCGCTGTGGACGGGGGCGTCGGTCGGGGCGCTGGCGGCGGCGGTCGTGGTGGTGCGGCGCGCCCTGGACCGGCCCGCGCCGGGGTGGCTGGTCGCGGTCGTGACCCTTGCGGCCGTGGCCCTGGAGCCGGTGTGGCAGAACTTCTCCTTCGGGCAGGTCAACACGTTGTTGCTGCTGGCCGTGGTCGTCGACCTGGTCGGCCCGGAGCGGCGGTGGTCCGGCGTACTGGTGGGCATCGTGGCGGGGCTAAAGCTGACGCCGCTCGTGTTCGTCGTCCTGCTGGTCCTGGTCGGACGACGTAGGGCGGCGGGCCGGGCCGTCGTAGCCTTCGCCGGCACCGTCGTGGTCGGTTTCGCGGCGATGCCCGGCGCGGCGGCGTCGTACTGGACCGACGACCTCCTCGAAGCCTCACGGGTCGGTCCGCCGGCGTTGGCCCACAACCAGTCGGTCTACGGCGCGCTCAGCAGGCTGCTCGACGGCGAGCCGCCCACGCTGCTGTGGTTCGCCGTCGCGGTGCCGATCGCGCTCGCGGCGCTGTTCCTGGCCGCCCGCTGGTGGCGCACCGGCGACCGCGTGCTGGGCACCTGCCTGGGCGCGGTGGCGATGCTGGTCGCCTCACCGGTCTCGTGGTCACACCACTGGGTGTGGGCGGTGCCCGTCGCCCTCGCGCTGTGGGAGCGGAGCAGGTGGGCGAGCATCGGCTGGGCGGCGGTGTTCGTCGCTCGACCGATCGTGTGGCCGGGCTACGGCAAGAACGTCGAGTACGCGTGGGGCCCGACCGACCACGTCGTCGGCAACGCCTACCTGCTCGCCGCCATCGCCCTGTCGGTCTGGGCGGCAGGCAGCCTCAGGCTCGCCTCGGCCTCACACCCGTTGCGTGAGAGGTCGGGAGCCTCCTAGGGGCTACTCCGGCCGGCCGTCGAGGAACATCCGCAGCCTGGTGCGGGTGCTGTCGTCCCCGCTCACCTCGGGGTTGTTGAGCGCGCGGCACACCCAGCCGAGCCGCAGGGCAGCGGGCACGGCGTCCCGAAGCTCGGGACGGTCGGGGGCGTAGCGCGCCAGGTAGGTGTCCACGTAGGGCCAGATGTCCTCGGAGTCAGCGACGTCGTCGAGTCCCCAGGCGATCCCGCCCTCCAGGGTCACCGACAGCGTGAAGAACGGGTGCGAGATCACCGCGTCCCCCCAGTCGAGGATCAGGTTGCGTCCGTCCTTCACGAACACCTGGCCGTCGTGCAGGTCGTCGTGCTGGAGCGTCTCGACCACGCCGTACGACGCGAGCTCGTCGACCAGCTCCCGGACCTGGCTCAGCGCATGCCGGAACCGCGGCTCGACCTCGAGCCGCGTCACCAGCTCGGCATACCCGTCGGCCAAGGTGTCCAGCCGCAGGTCGGGGACGCCGGCTGCCAGCAGCTCGTCGACGTCCGGCTCCAGCGCCAGGTGCAGGTCGGCGACGCCCTCGAGCACGTCGGGCCAGCGCGACAGGCTCTGCTCCTCGGCGACCACCTCACGCAGCCGCTCGCCCGCGTCGGCCATCAGCAGCCAGCCGCGCCCGATGTCGCGCCCGAGCAGCGCCGGCACCCGCGACGGCACGCGATGGGAGACGCGGTCCACGACCAGGACCTCGTGGCGCAGCGAGTCGGTGTTGGCCTTGAACCACACCGGCCCGTCCTCGGTCGGCACCCGGAGCACCGTGGACCAGGTGCGGAGATGGGGCTGCTCGACCTCGCCGATCCGCGCCAGACCGAGCTCGCCCAGCCGTTCGTCGACCCAGGTCACCGCGTCGGCGAGGAAGGTGGCGTCCTCCCACTGCTCGGTCACGGACGCAGACTCTCCAGCACCCGGAACCCCTTGGCGGAGCCGACACGCTCGGTCGGGTAGCCCTGCTCCCCCAGCCAGCGCTGCAGCGAGTCGCCACCCAGGTGCCTGCCCACCACCATGACCGCGCGGCCGCCGGGCACCAGCCGCGGCAGCCAGGCGAGCAGCAGCTCGTGCAGCGCGGCCTTCCCGATCCGGATCGGCGGGTTGGACCAGAGCTCGTCGTACGTCGCGTCGGCCGGTACGGCGTCCGGCGTGACGGCGGTGAAGCGTGCGGCCAGCCCGAGCGAGGCGGCGTTCTCGTTGGCCAGCAGCACCGCCCGCTCGTTCACGTCGACGCCGGTGACGGTGGCGGAGGGAGCAGACCGGGCGATGGCCAGTCCGATGACGCCGTACCCGCACCCCAGGTCGAGGATCCGCCCACCCGAGGGCGGCGAGGTCTCCCGGAACAGGACCGCCGTCCCAGCGTCCAGTCGTCCCTGTGCGAAGACCCCCGAGCCACTGGTCAGCGCGAGGTCGTGGCCCCACACCGACGCCGTCACCGGCACCCGCCGGAACGGCACCGAGGGGTCGGCGGAGAAGTAGTGCTCGTCCGGTGACTCAGCCACGGCGCGCCCTCGTCACCTCGACCCGGGCGCCGAGCTCGGCGTCCGCCGGATAGCCGACCTCCTCGAGCGTGAGCCCGTGGGCGGGCGCCACCGCCACGGCGGAGTCCCGCTCAGCGGCGGCCAGCACCTGGGCCGCCCAGGGGGTCGGGCGCCGGCCGTCGCCGATCGCGAGCAGGCAGCCGACCAGCGAGCGCACCATGCTGTGGCAGAAGGCGTCGGCCCGCACGTCCGCGACCAGCAGCCCGGAACCGTCCCGCGACCACACCAGGTCGAGCAGGGTGCGGACCGTGGTGGCGCCCTCGCGCTGCTTGCAGAACGCCGCGAAGTCCTGCTCGCCGAGGAGGGAGACGGCCGCGGCGTTCATGGCCGCCTCGTCGAGCGGCCGCCGCCACGTCAGCACGTGACCACGACGCAGCGGGTCCGCCAGCTCCGGCCGGTCGGCCACCCGGTAGGCGTAGCGCCGCCAGAGCGCGGAGAACCGCGCGTCGAAGCCGCCCGGCGCCTCGAGCGCCCGACGCACGCGCAGGTCGTCGGACAGCACGCCGTTGAGCCCGCGGGCGAGCCGTTCCAGTGAATCGGCCGGGTCGGGCAACGCGTCGAGGTCGCAGTGCACCACCTGCCCGCGCGCGTGCACGCCGGCGTCCGTACGCCCGGCACAGGTCAGCGCCACCGACGGCACTCGCAGCACCGTGGCCATCGCTGCCGCGAGCTCGCCCTCCACCGTCCGCAGCCCCGGCTGCGCGGCCCAGCCGTGGAAGCCGGTGCCGTCGTAGGCGACGTCGAGGCGGATCCGCACCCGCGGAAGCCTAGGGCGTTCCCCGCGCACACTGAGGGGATTGCTTGCCTGAATAGGCTGGAAGGCGTGGCAGAACCAGCAATCATCCTGGTGTCCGAGCACTACGCCGACACGCTCCTCGAGGTGTTCTACCGGCGCTACGGGCACGACTACACCGTGCGGTCGGCTCGGTCCTGCACCGAGGCGGAGAAGATCGCGCAAGAGATCAAGGACGCCGGCGAGGCGGTGGCGCTGTTCGTCAGCGACTCCCGGCTGCCGGACGTCCAGCAGATGTTCGAGGCGGTGCATCGCTTCCGCCTCGTGGTCCCGACCGCCCGCCGCGTGATCGCGGCGCACTGGAACCACTTCCTCAACGACGCGGAGGAGCTCCGGCCGGGCCTGGCGCGGGGGAAGTACGACGCCTACCTGCTGATGCCCCGCGGCAACCGCGACGAGGAGTTCCACACCGCGATCACCGAGCTGCTCTCGGACTGGACCGCCACGGTCCCACAGCCGGAGGTGGTGAGCGCCAAGGTGATCTCGCCCGTCCATGACAGCCTCACCATGGCGATCCGCGACTTCCTGGACCGGATGGGCATGCAGAACAACCTCTACGACCCCGACGAGCCGCAACTCCAGGAGCTCATGGCCGGGATCCGCGAGCAGCTCGGCGTCGAGGAGCTCCGCTACCCCGTGGTCTGGTCGGAGGCCCGCGGCGCACTCCAGGCCACCTCGGTCCGCGACGTCGCCCGCTCCATCTACCCTCGCACCGAGGACCAGGCCGACGACATCGCCGACCTCGCGGTCGTGGGCGCCGGTCCGGCCGGCCTGGCCGCCGCCGTGTACGCCGCCTCAGAGGGGCTCACGGTCCGCGTGCTGGAGGCCGAGGCGGTCGGGGGCCAGGCCGGCACCAGCTCGATGATCCGCAACTACCTCGGCTTCCCGCGCGGCATCTCCGGCATGCGGCTGGCCCTGCGGGCCCGCAACCAGGCGATCCGGTTCGGCACCCGGTTCCTCACCGGGTGGGAGGTCACCGGGTTCGAGCCCGGCGGCGACGGGGCCCCCCACGTCCTGCGCTGCGACGACGACGAGGTGCGCGCCCGGGCGGTACTGATCGCCAACGGCGTGGCCTACCGCAAGCTCGGCGTACCCGCCCTCGAGGAGCTGGTCGGCGCCGGCGTGAACTACGGCGCCGCGATGACCGCCGGCCGCGAGATGGAGGGGTACGACGTCGTGGTGGTCGGAGGAGGCAACTCCGCCGGTCAGGCTGCCCTGCACCTGGTCCGGTTCGCGGCCTCGGTGAGCATCGTGATCAGGCGCCCGGGACTGGAGGAGACCATGTCCGACTACCTGATCAAGGAGATCGGCTACCAGGAGCGGATCGAGGTGCTGCCCTGCACCCGCATCGTCGACGGCGGTGGCGAGGGCCAGCTCGAGTGGCTGACCCTCGAGGACACCAACACCGGTCAGCGCACCGAGAAGAAGGCCCGGGGGCTGTTCCTGCTGCTCGGCGCCGAGCCCCGCTGCGACTGGCTGCCGCACGACGTGGCCCGGGACAAGAACGGCTTCGTGCTCACCGGCCGCGACGTGCCCCGCGGGCAGTGGGTCGACGACCGGCCACCGGCCAACCTGGCCACGACGGTGCCGGGCATCTTCGCCGCCGGCGACATCCGAGCCGGCTCGATGAAGCGGGTCGCCGCGGCCAGCGGCGAGGGCGCCTCCGCCGTACCACTGGTGCACGCCTATCTGACGCCCGCACCCGAGGACCAGGAGGCACCGGCACCGGTGGGCTGAACGGCCCGAACGGGTCATGTCGCGACTACCGGACGCTCTGCTGGTATCGATGCATGAGGCGCACGCTCGCGACCGTCGGCACCGTCCTGCTGCTCGCGTTACCCCTGGCCGGCTGCGGCGACGACGACGAACCCGAAGGTGATGCCGCCGGGACCGCGCCCAGCGCCGAGGCCTCGAGCAGCGAGAGGGCGGAGTCACCGGCCCTCAACGTCCTCCCCGAGCAGGCGCCTGACCTGCCGACGGCACGGCCGAACGCCCTGGCCCCGAGCGGCGCCGCCTTCGACGCGTGCACCGTCGTCCCGCCGGACCTGGTGACCGAGATCTTCGGCGCCATCCCGGGCCAGGCCATGCCCCAGCAGTCCAGCCTCGGCGACCCGGAGGCGGCTGACTGCTACTACTTCGGCGGCGAGGTCCTGATCGTCGCCCAGGCGACCACCCGCGCGGACGAGGACCTCCCCGAGAGCGGCTACAGCTACGCAGGCATCCCCGGTGCCGTGACGGTGCCGGACGCAGATCGCGGATGGGCGGTCATCTTCCCCGGCCAGGAGGGCTCGGACACGCTGGTCTCCGGGCTGATCGTGGTGAAGAGCGGGAAGGCGCTGAACCTCTCGATCAGCGTCACCGGCCACCCGTACGACGAGGACACGCTGCTGGCGTTCGCCAAGCGGTTGCTGGAGGCGATGTAGCTAGTGGTCACCGCCGGAGGTTCGTCGTGTGTGGCCCGTGCTCCGGGTGCGTGCATCGCAAGGCGCCGGAGCGATGCTCTACTTGTACGTCCAGCGAGCGACGGCAACGCCGCGAGGTGCGTGCCCGGGGTGCGGGACACCCGGCGAACTTCCGGCGGTGACCACTAGAGCTCGTGCCGGTACGGCGGGTCCGCGCCGGGCCGCGACACGGTGACGGCGGCGGCCCGGGCGGCGTGCTCGAGCACCGCGGTGACCTCCTCGCGGGGCAGGGCGGCCAGCGCGTCGCGCCCCTCGGCGCCGAGCCGACCGCGCTCCCACAGTGCGTCGATCAGGCCGGCGCCGAACGTGTCGCCGGCGCCGATGGTGTCGGCCACCACGACCGGCCGCGACTCGATCTCGACCGGACCCTCACGGTCCACCCACAGCGCGCCCTCGGGGCCGCGGGTGACGGCCACCGCCGCCGGGCCCAGCTGGAGCAGCGCGGCGGCGGACTCGGCATGCGGGCGTCGCGGGTAGAGCGCCTCGAGGTCCTCGTCGCTGGCCTTGACCAGGTCGGCCACGGCCGTCATCCGCTCCACCCGCGCCACGACGTCCGGACCGGTGCCGGTCACCGCGGGCCGGGCGTTGACGTCATAGGTCACCGTGGCCCGGTCCCGCACCCGCTGCAGCAGGGCGAGCACGTCGTCCGCGCCCGGCGCGAGCACCGCCCCGAGCGAGCAGGTGTGCGCGACCAGCGGGTCCTCGTCGGCCGGCACCGGCAGCAGCCGCCAGTCGATGTCGAACGTGTACTCCGCCGCGCCGGCGGTCCCGATCGTGGCCCGGGCGGTCGAGGTGTGCTCCACCGCGCCGGGGTCGCAGGCGAGCGCCACGCCGGCCAGCTGGAGGTGCCGGGCGATCAGCTCACCGTGGTGGTCCTGCGCGAAGCTGGTGGCCAGCCGCGTGGGCCGGCCGAGCCGGGCCAGCGCGACGGCGACGTTGGCGGCGCTTCCGCCGGCGTACTCGTGCAGGTTCCCGCTGAGCGTCTGCACGATGTCGACCAGCGACTCCCCGACCACCAGCACGCCGCGCTCCATGAGGGCTGTCTACCCTGTGGGCGTGGCTGCCTCCAACCTGCCCGCCTCGACGGCGAGGATCTTGGGTGCCGTGGCCCTCGGCGACCTGGTCACCGGCCTCGCGCTCGCGGGGGTCGGCCTGGCGAACGACAACCAGGTGCTCGCGATCGTCGGCCTGGTGCTGCTCATCTCGGGTGGAGGAATGATGTCGTTCGTCGTCTGGACGAGGAACAAGCCCGAGACGCTGTGACGGCGTACGTCCTGTACGGCGCGGGCGCCGTCGGCGGCGTGATCGGCGCCCGGCTGCACCTGGCCGGCCACGAGGTCACCCTGGTCGCGCGCGGCGAGCACCTGGCGCGGATCCGGGCCGACGGGCTGGTGCTCGACACCGCGGACGGTCGCCACCCGGTCCGGGCTCGGGCCGCCGAGACCGCGGCCGACGTCGTGTGGACCGACGAGACGGTGGTCGTGCTGACCGTGAAGGCGCACCAGACCGAGGCCGCGCTCGCCGACCTGGCCGCGCACGCGCCGCCCGCGACCGCGGTCGTGTGCGCACAGAACGGCGTGGCCAACGAGCCCGCGACGCTACGCCGGTTCGCCCGGACCTACGCGATCACGGTGATGCTGCCCTCGGAGCACCTCGAGCCCGGGGTGGTCGTGCAGGGCTGCCATCCGGTGCCCGGCATCCTCGACGTGGGCCGCTACCCGAGCGGCGTCGACGCGCTCTCCGAGCAGGTGGCCGACGACCTCCGCTCGGCGGGGTTCGAGTCGGTGCCGCGACCCGACGTGATGGCATGGAAGTACCGCAAGCTGGTCACCAACTCGGTCGGTGACGTGCGCACCGTGTTCCCCGACGAGGCCGACGAGCTCCGGCCGCTGGTCCGCGCCGAGGCCGAGGCCGTGCTGGCGGCCGCGGGTCTGCCGCTGGTCAGCCACGAGGCCGACCTGGAGCGGCGCGGCGAACTGTTGCAGCTGCGGCCCGAGGGGGACGGACCCAACTCCCTGGGCCAGAGCCTGGCCCGCCGGACGCCGGGCACCGAGGTCGACTTCCGCGCCGGTGAGATCGTGCTGCTGGGCCGGCTGCACGGCGTGCCGACTCCGGCCAACGAGCGCGTCCAGCGTGCGGTCTGGGACCGTCAGCGGGCCTCGACCACGTGAGCGTCGGAGCCCGGATAGGTCAGCCCCTCGTGGCCGTCCGACCACCGCACCAGGTACGGCGGGGCACCGTCTGCACCGCGGACCTCCAGGACCTCCGCCTCACGTCGCGAGTCGTGGTCCGTCCGACCCTCCACGACGAGGCGATCACCGACCTTCGCGTGCATCGCGCACCTCCTCGTCGCCACGATGCTCCGTCGGGCCCGCCGGGGCAACCCCCGCCCCCCACTGATCAGGACTTGTCGGTGTCCTCGTCGGTGTCCTCGTCGGTGTCCTCGTCGGTGTCCTCGTCGGTCTCGTCCTCGGTCGGCTCGGCCTCGGCGACCACGCTCTCCTCGGGCGAGGCCTCCTCGGCCAGCTCGGTCGGGACGTCCTCGGTCTCCTCCGCGGCGGGCGCCGGCGTCGCCTGCTTCGCAGGCTCGGCCTTCTTCGTGCTGCGGGCCGGCTTCGGGTCGTACTTCTCGGTCACCAGCTCGATCACCGCCATCGGGGCGTTGTCGCCCTTGCGCGGGCCGATCTTGGTGATCCGGGTGTAGCCGCCCGGCCGCTCGGCGAAGGTCGGCGCGATCTCGGTGAACAGCGTGTGCACGACCGACTTGTCGCGGATCGTCTTGAGGACCACCCGCCGGTTGTGGAGGTCGCCCCGCTTGGCCTTGGTGATCAGCTTCTCGGCCACTGGCCGCAGCACGCGGGCGCGCGCCTCGGTGGTGGTGATCCGGCCGTGCTCGAACAGCGCGGTGGCGAGGTTCGAGACGATCAGCTTCTGGTGAGCGGGGCTGCCGCCGAGGCGGGGACCCTTCTTGGGAGTGGGCATGACTTACTCATTCCTCCTGAGCCGTACGAGGTACTCAGGTAGTTGGTGCTGACTAAAGCTGCTCGTCCTCGACGTACGCGTCGTCGTAGTCGTCGTCGCCGTACGCCGCCAGGGCCGCGTGCGGGTCGAAGCCCGGTGCGCTGTCCTTGAGCGAGAGCCCCATCTCGGCCAGCTTGGCCTTGACCTCGTCGATCGACTTCGCGCCGAAGTTGCGGATGTCGAGGAGGTCCTGCTCCGAGCGGCTGATCAGCTCACCCACGGTGTGGATGCCCTCGCGCTTGAGGCAGTTGTAGGAGCGGACGGTCAGCTGCAGGTCCTCGACCGGGAGGGCGAGGTCGGCGGCCAGCTGCTCGTCGACCGGCGAGGGGCCGATGTCGATGCCCTCGGCCTCGACGTTCAGCTCACGGGCCAGGCCGAACAGCTCGACGAGGGTCTTGCCGGCGGACGCGATGGCGTCGCGCGGCCGGATCGACGGCTTGGTCTCGACGTCGATGACCAGCTTGTCGAAGTCGGTGCGCTGCTCGACACGGGTGGCCTCGACCTTGTAGGTGACCTTGAGGACCGGGCTGTAGATCGAGTCCACGGGCATCCGGCCGATCTCGTTGTCGGCACCCTTGTTCTGGACCGCCGAGACGTAGCCGCGGCCGCGCTCGACCACCAGCTCCATCTCGAGCTTGCCCTTGTCGGACAGGGTGGCGATCTTGAGGTCGGGGTTGTGCACCTCGACGCCGGCCGGCGGGGTGATGTCGGCCGCGGTCACGTCACCGGCACCCGACTTGCGCAGGTACATGGTGACCGGCTCGTCGTGCTCCGAGGAGACGACGAGGCCCTTCAGGTTCAGGATGATCTCGGTGACGTCCTCCTTGACGCCCTCGATCGTCGAGAACTCGTGCAGGACGGAGTCGATCCGGATGCTCGTGACCGAGGCACCGGGGATCGACGACAGCAGCGTGCGGCGGAGCGAGTTGCCGAGCGTGTACCCGAAGCCGGGCTCCAGCGGCTCGATGACGAACCGCGAGCGGAACTCGTCGACGGACTCCTCCGACAGGGTGGGGCGCTGTGCGATGAGCACTGGTGTTCCTTCCCGGGTCCGACCGCAATATGAGGGACCCGACTGTGTTGATCGGCCGAGCGTGTCGACTTCGTCGCCACGCTGCCGGCCGTGTTGCGGGGCGGCGAGATATGGAGTTGTGGAGGTGCGGGTGAGGGCTACTTCTTGGAGTAGTACTCGACGATGAGCTGCTCCTGGACCGGGATGTCGATCTGGGCCCGGACCGGGACCGAGTGCACCAGAATCCGCATCCGTGAGGGCAGCGCCTCGAGCCACGCCGGGACGTGGCGCTCGCCGTGGGTCTCCCGCGCGACGATGAACGGCGTCATCTCGAGCGACTTCTCCCGGACGTCGATGACGTCGTGGGCGGAGACCTGGAACGACGGGATGTCGACCTTCCTGCCGTTCACCTTGAAGTGGCCGTGGGCCACGAGCTGGCGGGCGTGGCGGCGGGTCCGGGCGAAGCCGGCGCGGTAGACGACGTTGTCGAGGCGGCACTCCAGCAGCTGGAGCAGGTTGTCACCGGTCTTGCCGGCACGGCGCGAGGCCTCGGTGTAGTAGTTGTGGAACTGCTTCTCGAGGACGCCGTAGGTGTAGCGGGCCTTCTGCTTCTCGCGGAGCTGCAGGAGGTACTCGCTCTCCTTGATGCGGCCGCGGCCGTGCTGGCCGGGCGGGTACGGGCGACGCTCGTACGCCGCATCGCCGCCGACGAGGTCGACACCGAGACGGCGCGACTTCTTGGTCATGGGGCCGGTGTAGCGGGCCATGTCAGTCTCTCCTTCTGTCTCGGTGTCAGACGCGCCGGCGCTTGGGCGGGCGGCAACCGTTGTGCGGGGTGGGCGTGACGTCCTGGATGGTGCCGACCTCGAGGCCGATCGCACCCAGGGAGCGGATCGCCGTCTCGCGGCCCGAGCCCGGGCCCTTCACGAAGACGTCGATCTTCTTCATGCCGTGGTCCATCGCCCGGCGCCCGGCGGCCTCGGCGGCCATCTGCGCGGCGAACGGCGTGGACTTGCGCGAGCCCTTGAAGCCGACGGTGCCGGCGGAGGCCCACGAGATCACCGCACCGGTCGGGTCGGTGATCGTGACGATGGTGTTGTTGAACGTGCTCTTGATGTGGGCCTCGCCCTGAGCGATGTTCTTCTTCTCCTTGCGACGGACCTTCTTGGCCGCGCGAGTCTTGGGGGGCATCTCTAGATCACTTCGCCTTCTTCTTGCCGGCAACGGTGCGCTTCGGACCCTTGCGGGTGCGAGCGTTGGTCTTGGTGCGCTGACCGCGGACCGGCAGGCCCTGGCGGTGACGGCGGCCCTGGTAGGAGCCGATCTCGATCTTGCGGCGGATGTCGGCCTGGACCTCGCGACGGAGGTCACCCTCGATCTTGTAGTCGGCCTCGATCGCGTCGCGGAGCCTGACCAGCTCGGCGTCGCCGAGCTCGTGGACACGGGCGTCGGGGTTGACCCCGGTCGCGGCGAGGAGCTTCTGGGCGCGGGTACGGCCGATGCCGTAGATGTAGGTGAGTGCGACCTCGATGCGCTTGTCGCGCGGCAGGTCCACACCAACGAGGCGTGCCATGTGGCTTCCTTCTCAGTTGTTCGCAGCGGTGTCGGTCGTGCCGCGTCCGGCTGCATCCACTGCTGGTGGAACCGGCTCCGGCCGTCTGCTCCGGAGGTGACTTCACCCGCCGTGCGGCGGGCTAGCGATCACGATGTGGTGTTGTTCAGTTGTGGTGCGGCGGGCGGTTCAGCCCTGACGCTGCTTGTGGCGCGGGTTGTCGCAGATGACCATGACGCGGCCGTGGCGACGGATCACCTTGCACTTGTCACAGATCGGCTTGACGCTCGGGTTGACCTTCATGTCAGCCCCTTCTTCTGGTTCGGCTGCGGGCGTTACTTGTAGCGGTAGACGATGCGACCACGGGTGAGGTCGTACGGCGAGAGCTCCACCACGACGCGGTCCTCGGGGAGGATCCGGATGTAGTGCTGGCGCATCTTGCCGCTGATGTGCGCGAGAACCTTGTGCCCGTTGCTCAGCTCCACGCGGAACATCGCATTGGGGAGGGCCTCCACGACGGTGCCCTCGATCTCGATCACGCCTTCCTTCTTCGGCATGTCCTCCACAATCCGTTGTTGGTGCTTGTCGTCTACCGTCGGCCCGCGAACCTCCCCGGGCTCAGCCAGTGCCTGGGCTCGGGTGGACCTCACAAGGCCGTCCGAGGTACCTCATTCCCGGCACGCGTCAAGACCCGCTTGAGCGAGGCCATGACCTGCGGTCCGGGCAGCCGCGAGGCGCCACGAAACGGACCCAATGTTGGGCCGACTGTCCAGTCTAGTGCGGAGCCGGCGTAATCCCCAATTCGGCCAGCGACCGCAACGTCTCCTCGCGCGCCGGGCTGCGGGCGGGGTCGGTGCCGACGTGGGCGGCGGCGACCGGGTGCACCATCACCTCGTCGACGTCGTACGTCGCGGCGAGGGTCTCCAGCTGGGCGTGGGCCGAGGCGGGGTCGCCGACCACCCAGCGGGACCGCATGGCGTCGATGAGCGGGCGGTGCGCGTCCGGGACGTCCAGCTTCTCGGCCTCCTCGACCAGGAGCTGCGGGCCGAGCGGGGCTCCGGTGCGCAGGGCCACCATCATCAGCAGGTTCGGGAGGGCCCGGCGCTCGGCCTCCTCGGCGGACTCGGCCACGACCGCGTTGACGGTGAGGAAGGTCCGGGGCTCGGCAAGCTCAGGCGAGGGCCGGAAGGTGGAGCGGTAGAGCTCGAGCGCTTCGGCGGTGCCGGAGCCCGAGAAGTGGTGTGCGAACACGTAGGGCATGCCCTTCTCGGCGGCCAGCCGGGCCGAGTAGTCCGACGAGCCGAGCAGCCAGATCGTCGGGACGGTGCGCGCCGCCGGGGTGGCGCGCAGCACGTGGGTGCGCCCGGCCACGCTCAGCCCGACGCCGGCTGGCTCCATCATGGCCAGCACGTTCTCGACGTACTCCGGGAAGCGGGACACCGCCTCGTCGGTCACGCCACCGGCGCCGTGTCGGAGCGCGAAGGACGTGACCGGGTCGGTGCCGGGCGCCCGGCCGATGCCCAGGTCGATCCGGCCCGGGTACGCCGCCTCGAGCAGGGCGAACTGCTCGGCCACCACCAGCGGCGCGTGGTTGGGCAGCATCACGCCACCCGAGCCGACCCGGATCCGCGAGGTGGCCGAGGCGACCAGCCCGACCAGGACCGGCGGGTTGGTGGCGGCCACCGCCGGCATGTTGTGGTGCTCGGCCAGCCAGTAGCGGTGGTAGCCGAGGTCGTCGGCGGTGCGCGCCAGCGCCAGGGTGGCCTCGACCGCGTCCGCGGTGGCCTGGTCGCTGCGGACGGGCACCAGGTCGAGCACGGACAGGATCAGGTCGCTCACCTCGGGGCAACCGCCGTGGGCCGGAGCGCATTCCTCACGAACGGGCGTCGACGATCCAGTCGTGGCCCAGGGCGAGCAGGAAGCGGTCCCCTGTCACCAGTCGCGCGTTCTCGGCACGTGCCTGCGCCACGTAGAGCCGGTCAAACGGATCGTGCCGGATCAGGGCCGGGAACTCCTCCATCGCGGCCGCATGCTGCGAGGTGAGGGACAGCTCCTCCAGGCCGGCGTCG
This sequence comes from uncultured Actinomycetota bacterium, assembly GCA_963749865.1. GTDB lineage: Bacteria > Actinomycetota > Actinomycetes > Propionibacteriales > Nocardioidaceae > Nocardioides. The sequence goes on along the minus strand of CAVVOE010000012.1, from coordinate 179,699 downwards.
ACGAGCCGCACCGGCAGGTCGCCGGGGGCCACCATCTTGCCCAGCATCCGCTTGATCGTGACCTCCATCGACAGGACCGCCGAGAAGCACACCCGAGCCTCAGCCGCCATCGCGTCTCGCGCGCTCCCACCGATCCGGCTCGGCGACTGGTCGACCCACATCGCCACGTGCGTGTCGAGCAGGATCACTCGCCCGGCTCGCTCTCGCCGTAGAAGTGCGTGGCCATCTCCTCGTCCAGCTCGTCGTCGGCAGCCTCCAGGGCGTCGAAGTCGATGTCCAGCTCGCCCTCGTGCAGGCCGAAGACGATCTCGCGCCGACGGGTCAGCGGTCCCAGCTCGGCCACGGGCTCTCCCGCCTTGGCGATCACGATCCGCTCGCCGTGGCGGGCGCGCTCCAACAGCTTGGACAGGTGTGTCTTCGCGAAGTGGATGTTGACCGTCTCCATGCGCACCACGGTACCGGACTAAGTCTAGTCCAGTCCGGTCATGATCAAGCGTCTTTGGACGAGCTGGCCGCCCGGCGGTCCCGGGAGTCCTTGGCCAGGCTCAGGACCGTCGTCACCCCGAGGATGCCGACGATCGCGACAAGCGAGAGCCAGATCGGGATCTCCGGCGCCCACCCGATGTGGTCGCCGCCGTTGAGGAACGGCAGCTCGTTCTCGTGCATCGCGTGCAGGATCAGCTTCACCCCGATGAAGGCCAGCAGCACCGCGAGACCGTAGGAGAGGTAGACCAGCCGTTGGAGCAGGTCGCCGATCAGGAAGTACAGCTGTCGCAGCCCCATCAGCGCGAACACGTTCGCGGTGAGGACGAGGTAGGGCTCCCTGGTCAGGCCGTAGATGGCCGGGATCGAGTCCAGTGCGAACAGCAGGTCGGTCATGCCCAGTGAGAGGACCACGATGAACATCGGCGTGATCAGCCGCGAGCCGTTCTCGTGGACGAACAGCTTCACGCCGTTCCACTCCGTGGAGACGGGAAAGCGGTTGCGAGCCATCCTGACGATCCGCGGCTCGTCGTACTGGCTCTCGTCGAGGTCGTCGTCCTTGGCCAGCTTGTACGCCGTCCAGACCAGGAACAGGCCGAACAGGTAGAACACCCAGCTGAACTGGTTGATCGCGGCTGCCCCGACGGCAATGAAGATGCCGCGCATCACCAGGGCGATGACGATGCCGACCAGGAGCGCGGTCTGCTGGTACTTCCGAGGCACCTGCAGCTTGGCCATGATGATGATGAAGATGAACAGGTTGTCGACCGAGAGCGAGTACTCGGTCAGCCAGCCGGCGAAGAACTCCCCGCCGTACTGACCGCCGGCGAAGACCCAGACGCCGATCCCGAACGCCACGGCTGCGCCGATGTAGACGGCGAGGTCGCGGGAGACCTCCTTGGTCGACGGCTCGTGGGGGCGACGGCCGATGACGAGCACGTCGACCAGGAGGAACCCGACCGTGACGACGATCGTGGTCCACCAGAGCCAGGTAGGGACATCCACGGGTGAGCTCCTGTGCGAGGGGACGAGGGAACTGCCAGAGGTCTCTCCCACCGCACCCGGTCGGTGCCGGGGCGGCCCGCGGGCCCGGAGCGGCTCCCCAGGTCGGGGGCACGCTCGTGCTGACGATCCCGCGGCGAAGGAATACTCCCCTCCCGCCTGCTCATCCTCCCACAGCGGGCGTGGCGCGGGCGAACCGGCGAGTGGTGCTCAGGCCAGGGCCCCGAAGGGGACCCCGAGCGCGGTGAGCGCCTCCTCGCCGCCGTCGAGGGCGGTGAGCACCCACGCGCCGCGGTCGGTGAGCGCGAAGGTGTGCTCGACGTGCGCGGCCCAGGAGCCGTCGGCGGTGACCACCGTCCAGTCGTCGTCGAGCAGCACGGTCTCGTGGCTGCCCAGCGTGACCATCGGCTCGACGGCGAGCGCGATGCCCTGGACCAGCCGGGCGCCGCGGCCGGCCCGCCCGACGTTGGGTACGTCGGGCGGCTGGTGCATGGCGGTGCCGATGCCGTGGCCGGTGTAGTCCTGGAGGATCCCCGAGTGTCCGTCGGCCCGGAGCCGGGCCTCGACGGCGGCGGAGATGTCACCCACCCGGCCGCCGGGCCTGGCTGCGGCGATGCCGGCCCACAGGGCGGAACCCGTGTCTGCGATCAGGGTGGTCAGCTCCGGCCGGACGTCGCCGACGGGCACCGTGATCGCCGCGTCGCCGTGCCAGCCGTCGACGATCGCGCCGCAGTCGAGGGAGACCACGTCGCCCTCGCGCAGCTCCCGGTCGCCGGGGATGCCGTGCACGACCTCGTCGTTGACCGAGGCGCAGATCGAGGCCGGGAAGCCCTGGTAGCCGAGGAACGACGGCGTCGCGCCCGCGGTGCGGATGCAGTCCTCGGCGATCCCGTCGAGCTCGCGGGTGGTCACGCCCGGGCGCACGGCGCCCCGGAGCGCCTCGAGGGTGTGGGCCACCACGAGCCCGGCCCGGCGCATGACGGCGACCTGGTCGGGCGTCTTGACCTCGATCCCGCGGTCGCGCCAACCCATGGCTCGAGACGGTCAGCTCTCCGACACGACGTCGAGCGCCTCGAAGATCCGCTGGGTGACCTCGGGCACCTCGCCCATGCCGTCGACCTCGATCAGGATCCCCCGGTCGCGGTAGATCTCGATGAGCGGCTCGGTCTCCTCGGCGTAGACCTCCTGGCGTCGCCGGATGACGTCCTCGGTGTCGTCGGCGCGGCCTTCGACCTGGGCCCGCTGGAGCAGGCGCTCGACGATCTCGTCGCGGTCCACGGTCAGCACCACCACCGCGTCGAGGCGGTGGCCGGTGAACTCGATCATCCCGTCGAGCTCCTCGACCTGAGAGAGGGTGCGCGGGTAGCCGTCGAGCAGGAAGCCGTTGGTCGCGTCCGGGTCGTCGATCCGGTTGCGGACCATCAGGTTGGTGACCTGGTCGGGGACGTACTCCCCGGCATCCATGTACTTCTTCGCCTCCACACCGAGCGGGGTGCCGTTGGAGACGTTGGCGCGGAAGATGTCGCCGGTCGAGATCGCGGGAATCTTGAAGTGCTCGGCGACGTACTTGGCCTGGGTCCCCTTGCCGGCGCCGGGCGGGCCCATGATCAGCAAACGCATCAGGGGTACAGCCTCATCAGCGCAGGAATCCTTCGTAGTTGCGCTGCTGGAGCTGGCTCTCGATCTGCTTCACGGTGTCGAGGGCGACGCCGACCATGATGAGGATGGACGTCCCGCCGAACGGGAAGTTCTGGTTCGCGTTGACCAGCACGAGTGCGATCAACGGGATCAGGGCGACCAGACCGAGGTAGAGCGAGCCCGGGAACGTGATGCGGGACAGGACGTAGGACAGGTAGTCCTCGGTCGGCTTGCCCGCCCGGATCCCGGGGATGAAGCCGCCGTACTTCTTCATGTTGTCGGCCACCTCTTGGGGGTTGAAGGTGATCGAGACGTAGAAGTAGGTGAAGAACACGATGAGCAGGAAGTACGTGAGCATGTAGAGCGGGTGGTCGCCGCGCACGAGGTAGTTGTTGATGAACCGCACCCACCCGGTGTTGCTCGTCTGGTTGAACTGCGCGGCCATGGCCGGCAGGTAGAGCAGCGACGAGGCGAAGATGACGGGGATGACCCCGGCCTGGTTCACCTTCAGGGGGATGTACGTCGAGCTGCCACCGAACATCTTGCGGCCGACCATCCGCCGGGCGTACTGGACCGGGATCCGCCGCTGCGACTGCTCGATGAAGATGACCGCGGCCACGATGACGAGGCCGATCGCAAGCACCAGTCCGAAGGTCCACCAGCCCTTGTCCTTGCCGACCGCCCACAGGGTGGCCGGGAAGGTGGCGATGACCTGGGTGAAGATCATGATCGACATGCCGTTGCCGACGCCGCGCTCGGTGATGAGCTCGCCCAGCCACATGATCACGGCGGTGCCCGCGGTCATCGTGATCACCATGACCAGGAAGGTCTGGGTGCCGTTGTCGACCAGCAGGCTCAGCTCGCAGCCCTGCAGGAGGTTGCCGGACCGGGCCAGCGCCACGATGCCGGTCGCCTGGAGCAGCGCGAGGCCGAGGGTGAGGTAGCGCGTGTACTGGGTGATCTTCGTCTGGCCGGCCTGGCCCTCCTTCTTGAGGGCCTCCAGCCTCGGGATCACCACGACCAGCAGCTGCAGGATGATGCTCGCCGTGATGTAGGGCATGATCCCGAGCGCGAAGATGGTCAGCTGGAGCAGCGCGCCACCGGAGAACAGGTTGATCAGGTTGTAGATGCCGGAGTTGTCCACGTCGTTGATGCACGACTGGACGTTGCCGACGTCCACACCGGGGGCGGGGATCTGCGAGCCGGCCCGGAAGACCACGATGATCATCAGGACGAACAGCAGCTTGCGCCGCAGGTCCGGAGTCCGGAAGGCGTTCGCGAACGCGGTGAGCACCGATTACCTCTGTTCCTGTTCAGCCAGTGCCTCGAAACCCGTTCGAGAGCACCTCGGCAGCCTAACCCAGCGGGCGCACAGGCCCTCCACCCAGCACATGACAGAGAACGGTCAGGCGATGGTGACCGTTCCGCCCGCGGCCTCGATCTTCTCCTTCGCCGAGGCCGAGAACGCCTGGACGGTGACGTCGACCTTGACCGAGATGTCGCCCTGACCGAGCACCTTGACCGGCTGGCCACTGCGGACCGCGCCCTTGGCCACCAGCTCGTCGACGGTGATCTCGCCGCCCTTGGGGAAGAGCTCGTTGATGCGGTCGAGGTTCACGACCTGGAACTCGACCTTGAACGGGTTCTTGAACCCCTTCAGCTTGGGCAGCCGCATGTGGATCGGCATCTGGCCGCCCTCGAAGGAGGCCGGGACCTGGTAGCGGGCCTTGGTGCCCTTGGTGCCGCGGCCGGCGGTCTTGCCCTTGGAGGCCTCGCCGCGACCCACGCGGGTCTTGGCGGTCTTGGCCCCCGGCGCCGGGCGCAGGTGGTGGAGTTTGAGTGTCATGTCAGTCGACCTCCTCGACCGTCACGAGGTGACGGACGGTGTGGACCATGCCCCGGATCTCGGGGCGGTCCTCCTTGACGACCACGTCGCCGATCCGCTTCAGGCCGAGGGTGCGCAGGGTCTCGCGCTGGTTGGCCTTGCAGCCGATCGTCGAGCGCTTCTGCTGGACCTTGAGCTGTGCCATCAGGACGTCACCTCCGGCGAGCCCGCTGCCGCCGCGGCCGCCGGCTGCTCGGCCCGGGCCTTGAGGAGCGCCGCCGGGGCGACGTCCTCGACCGGGAGACCACGACGGGCGGCGACGGTCTCGGGCTGCTCCAGCATGCGGAGCGCCGCGACGGTCGCGTGGACGATGTTGATCTGGTTGGACGAGCCGAGCGACTTGCTCAGCACGTCGTGGATGCCGGCGCACTCCAGCACGGCGCGCACCGGACCACCGGCGATCACGCCGGTACCGGGGGCGGCGGGGCGCAGCAGCACGACGCCGGCGGCCTTCTCGCCCTGGACGGGGTGCGGGATCGTGCCCTGGATGCGGGGCACCCGGAAGAAGTGCTTCTTGGCCTCCTCCACGCCCTTGGCGATGGCGGCCGGCACCTCCTTGGCCTTGCCGTAGCCGACGCCGACCATGCCGTCGCCGTCACCGACGACCACCAGGGCGGTGAAGCTGAACCGGCGGCCGCCCTTGACGACCTTGGCGACGCGGTTGATCGCGACGACGCGCTCGACGTAGGCGGTCTTGTCGGCACCCTGGCCGCCGCGACGGTCGTCGCGGCCACCTCGCCGGTCGCCGCCGCGGTTTCCGCGCTGGGGTCCGCTCATGACTGGGTCTCCATCTCGTACGTCGTGTCGTAGCTCGTGTGGGTCGGCATTACAGCTCCAGCCCGGCCTCGCGGGCGCCGTCGGCCAGGGCCGCCACGCGACCGTGGTACTTGTTGCCGGCGCGGTCGAAGACCACGCCCTCGATGCCGGCCGCCTTGGCCCGTTCGGCGACCTTGCCGCCGACCAGCTTGGCCTTCTCGGTCTTGTCACCGGACTGCGAGCGCAGCTCCGCCTCCATGGTCGAGGCGTAGGCCAGCGTCCTTCCGACCGCGTCGTCGACCACCTGGGCGGTGATGTGCCTGGACGAGCGGGTGACCACGAGGCGCGGCCGCTCGGCGGTGCCGGCGACCTTCTTGCGGCCCCGCGTCTGGCGGCGCAGCCGCGCGCGGACCCGGCCCGAGGTGTGCTTGTGCTGCTTCAGCGAGATCGCCATGGTCACTTACCAGCCTTTCCGACCTTGCGTCGGACGTGCTCGCCGGCGTACCGGACGCCCTTGCCCTTGTAGGGCTCGGGCTTGCGGAGCTTGCGGATGTTGGCGGCCACCTCGCCGACCAGCTGCTTGTCGATGCCCTGCACGCCGAAGCGGGTGGGGTTCTCGACCGCGAAGGTGATGCCGTCGGGGGCGTTGAAGACGATCGGGTGGCTGTAGCCGAGCTGGAACTCCAGCTGCGTGGGGCCCTTGGACAGCACGCGGTAGCCGACGCCGACGATCTCGAGCCGCTTCTCGTAGCCGTCGGTGACGCCGACGACCATGTTGTTGACAAGGGTCCGGGTCAGCCCGTGCAGGGACCGGCTGTTCCGCTCGTCGTCGGGGCGCTTGACGTCGAGGACGCCCTCGTCACTCTTCTCGACGGTGATCGGGGCGGCCACGGTGTGGCTCAGCGTGCCCTTGGGGCCCTTGACCGTCACCACGGGGCCGTCGATCGTGACGTCCACGCCCGAGGGGACCGGGACGGGGAGCTTGCCGATGCGCGACATTTCTCTACCTCTCTTGCGCTTCTCAGCTGCTGGGTCGTCACCAGACGTAGGCGAGGACTTCCCCACCCACGCCCTTCTGGTTGGCCTGACGGTCGGTGAGCAGCCCCTGGCTGGTCGAGATGATCGCGACGCCGAGGCCGCCGAGCACCTTGGGCAGGCCGGTGCTCTTGGCGTAGACGCGCAGCCCGGGCTTGCTGATCCGGCGTACGCCGGCGAGCGAGCGCTCGCGGTTGCGGCCGTACTTCAGGGTGATCGTCAGGGTCTTCTGGACCTCACCCTCCTCGGGGTCCGCCACTGAGAAGGAGCTGATGTAGCCCTCCTGCTGGAGGATCTCCGCGACGCCTTGCTTGATCTTGCTGTGCGGCATCGACACGGAGTCGTGGAACGCCTGGTTGGCGTTGCGCAGACGGGTCAGCATGTCTGCGATCGGGTCGGTCATCGTCATGGTTTGGTGTTCCTTCTCGTCTGGTTTCCGTCGGGTGCGACGGACCTGTGACGTGTTGTGGCTGTGCTCTTGTGGTTGGGGGTTACCAGCTCGACTTGGTCACACCGGGCAGCTCGCCCCGGTGTGCCATCTCGCGCAGGCAGATCCGGCACAGGCCGAACTTGCGGTAGACGGCCTTGGGCCGGCCGCAGCGCTGGCAGCGGGTGTAGCCGCGGACCGCGAACTTGGGCTTGCGGGCCGCCTTGACCCTCAGTGCTGTCTTTGCCATGTCTCTCAGCGCTCCTGGAAGGGGAAGCCCAGGTGCTTGAGCAGCGCCCGGCCCTGGTCGTCGTTGGTCGCCGTGGTCACGATCGTGATGTCCATGCCGCGGCTGCGGTCGATCCGGTCCTGGTTGATCTCGTGGAACATGACCTGCTCGGTCAGACCGAAGGTGTAGTTGCCCTTGCCGTCGAACTGCCGTGGCGAGAGGCCCCGGAAGTCGCGGATGCGGGGCAGCGCCAGCGACAGCAGCCGGTCGAGGAACTCCCACATCCGGTCGCCGCGCAGCGTGGTGTGCGCGCCGATCGGCATGCCCTCGCGCAGCTTGAACTGCGCGATCGACTTGCGGGCCTTGGTCACCAGCGGCTTCTGGCCGGTGATCGTGGTGAGGTCGCGGACCGCGCCCTCGATCAGCTTGGAGTCGCGGGCCGCCTCGCCCACACCCATGTTGACCACGATCTTGACCAGGCCCGGGACCTGCATCACGTTGGGGATCTCGAACTCCGAGCGCAGCGCCGGAAGGATCTCCTCGCGGTAGCGGGTCTTGAGCCGCGGCGTGACCGCAGCCGAGGCTGCCGGACCCTCCGGGGTCTCGGTGGTGTCGTTCTCGACGGACTGGTCCGTCTCGGTCTCGGTCATCAGATGTCCTTGCCGGTCTTGCGGGCGATGCGGACGCTGCGCTCGGCGGCGTACGTCGAGCCGTCGGGGCGGCGCTTGGTCACACTGTCTCGGCGGAAGCCGACGCGGGTGACGCTCTTGCCGTCGACCAGGATCACGTTGGACACGTGGATCGGCGCCTCGGCGGTGATGATCCCGCCGGTGGTGCCGGCCCGGCCGCCCTGGTTGACGACCTTGGTGTGCCGCTTGACGCGGTTCACGCCCTCGACGATCACCCGGTGCTCGTCGCGGAGCACCTGGATGACCTTGCCCTCGGCGCCCTTGTCGCGGCCGGCGATCACCTTGACGGTGTCGCCCTTCTTGATACTCAGCCATTTGGTCTTGGGAGTCTTGGGGTTCTGGGCCATCACAGCACCTCCGGTGCGAGCGAGATGATCTTCATGAACCGCTTGTCGCGCAGCTCGCGACCGACCGGGCCGAAGATGCGGGTGCCGCGCGGCTCGCCGTCCTGGCGCAGGATCACCGCGGCGTTCTCGTCGAACTTGATGTAGGACCCGTCCGGCCGGCGGCGCTCCTTGGCGGTGCGCACGACGACCGCCCTGACGACGTCGCCCTTCTTGACGTTGCCGCCGGGGATCGCGTCCTTGACCGTGGCCACGATGGTGTCACCGATGCCGGCGTAGCGCCGACCCGAGCCACCGAGGACACGGATGCACAGGATCTCCTTGGCGCCGGTGTTGTCGGCGACCTTGACCCGGCTCTCCTGCTGGATCACTTCGCTCGCTCCAACACTTCTACGACGCGCCAGCGCTTGGTCGCGGACAGCGGCCGGGTCTCCATGATCAGGACCCGGTCACCGGTGCCGCACTCGTTCTGCTCGTCGTGGGCCTTCAGACGCGAGGTCTGGCGCATGACCTTGCCGTAGAGCGCGTGCTTGACGCGGTCCTCGACGGCCACGACCACGGTCTTGTCCATCTTGTCGCTGACCACGAGGCCCTCGCGGACCTTGCGGGTGCTCCGCCCGGCGGGCCCGGCCTCGGTGGCGGGCTGCTGCTCGCTCATGCTTTTCGGGGTCCCCGCGGAATCGTGGTCTGCGCGCGTAGCGCCCCCCTCAGGATTCTGTGGGGTGTTCATGCGGCACCGTCCTCGTTCGTGTCGTCGTTGCTGCCGGGAGCCACCCGGATGCCGAGCTCGCGCTCGCGCACCACGGTGTAGATCCGGGCGATGTCCTTCTTGACCGTGCGGAGCCGGCCGTGGCTCTCCAGCTGGCCGGTGGCCGCCTGGAAGCGGAGGTTGAAGAGCTCCTCCTTGGACTCGCGCAGGCGAGCCTCGAGGTCGACGTCGGTCATCTCGTCGAGCTCGTGCGCCTTGGTACCGGACGCCATCAGAACTCACCAGCCTCTCGGGCGATGAAGCGGCACTTCATCGGCAGCTTGTGCATCGCGCGGCGCATCGCCTCACGGGCGGTGAGCTCGTCGACACCGGACAGCTCGAACATCACGCGTCCGGCCTTGACGTTGGCGATCCACCACTCGGGCGAGCCCTTGCCGGAGCCCATCCGCGTCTCGGCGGGCTTCTTGGTCAAGGGGCGGTCGGGGTAGATGTTGATCCACACCTTGCCGCCACGCTTGATGTGGCGGGTCATCGCGATCCGGGCCGACTCGATCTGGCGGTTGGTGACGTAGTGCCCCTCGACCGCCTGGATGCCGAAGTCGCCGAACGCGAGGCGGGTTCCGCCCTTGGCGGCACCGGTCCGCCTGGGGTGGTGCTGCTTGCGGTGCTTGATCCGTCGCGGCATCAACATGGCTCAGCCCTCCGTTCCGGGCGCCGGGTCCGACGCGGGAGCCGCGGGCGCCTCCGCCGGAGCGGCCGCCGCCTCGGGAGCGCCGCCGTCGCGGTCGGAGCGGGTCGGGCGGGTGCCGCGGCTGGGGCGGTCGCCGCCCCGGGCCGGACGGCCGCCGCCACGACCGGGTACGCCGGCGCGGGCCGCGGCCTGCGCCTGGCGCTCGGCGCGGGTGCCGGCGACCTCGCCCTTGTAGATCCAGACCTTCACGCCGATCCGGCCGAAGGTCGTGCGGGCCTCGTAGAAGCCGTAGTCGATGTCGGCACGCAGCGTGTGCAGCGGGACCCGGCCCTCGCGGTAGAACTCGGTGCGCGACATCTCGGCGCCGTTGAGGCGGCCCGAGCACTGGATCCGGATGCCCTTGGCACCCGAGCGCATCGTGGTCTGCATCGCCTTGCGCATCGCCCGGCGGAACTGCACGCGGCCGGACAGCTGCTCGGCCACGCCCTGGGCGACCAGCTGCGCGTCCACCTCGGGGTTCTTGACCTCGAGGATGTTCAGCTGGACCTGCTTGCCGGTCAGCTTCTCCAGCTCGCCGCGGATCCGGTCGGCCTCGGCGCCGCGGCGGCCGATCACGATGCCCGGACGCGCGGTGTGGATGTCCACCCGGACGCGGTCGCGGGTGCGCTCGATCTCGACCTTGGCGATGCCGGCCCGCTCCATGCCCTTGGACAGCAGCTTGCGGATGGCGACGTCCTCACCGACGTAGCTCTTGTAGAGCTTGTCGGCGTACCAGCGGGACTTGTGGTCGGTGGAGATGCCGAGCCGGAACCCGTTCGGGTTGATCTTCTGGCCCATCAGTCATCCGTTCCGGTCGTCTCGGCAGCCGCAGCGTCCGATTTCTTGGCTGTGGCTGCCTTCTTGGTGGTCTTCTTGGCGGCGGCCTTCTTGGCGGGCGCCTGCTCGGCAGCGGCCTTCTTGGCCGGAGCCTTCTTCGTGGCCTTCTTGGCCGGCTTGGCCGGCTCGGGAGCGAGGTCCGCGGCCGGCTGCACGACCAGGGTGATGTGGCTGGTCCGCTTGTTGATGCGGGTGGCCCGCCCCTGGGCCCGCGGGCGCCAGCGCTTCATCGTCGGACCCTCGTCGACGTGGGCCACCGACACGACCAGGTCGTGGGTGTCGAGGCCCTCGGTGGTCTCGGCGTTGGCGACGGCGCTGCGCAGGACCTTGTGCACGGTCTCGGCGGCCGCCTGCGGGGCGAACTCGAGGATGGACAGGGCCTGGTCGACGGGCACTCCGCGGACCAGGTCGACGACGCGGCGGGCCTTCAGCGGCGTGATCCGCACGTAGCGGGCGCTAGCGAAGGCGCCCGGGCGGTCGCCGAGCAGCGTGTCGCGGCGGGCGCTGGTGCGCTGGCGCTCAGTGGTGCTCATCGCCGACGCCCCTTCCGGTCATCCTTGACGTGACCGCGGTAGGTGCGGGTGGGCGCGAACTCGCCGAGCTTGTGCCCGACCATGGAGTCGGTGATGAACACCGGCACGTGCTTGCGCCCGTCGTGGACGGCGATGGTGTGCCCGATCATCGACGGGATGATCATCGAGCGGCGCGACCACGTCTTGATGACGTTGTGGCTGCCCTTGTCGTTCTCGGCGTCCACCTTCTTCTCGAGGTGGCCATCCACGAAGGGGCCCTTCTTCAGGCTGCGAGGCATCTCTCGTTACTTCCTGACTCAGCGCTTCTTGCCGGTACGGCGGCGACGGATGATCTGGGCGTCGGAGGCCTTGCGCTTGCGCGTGCGGCCCTCGGGCTTGCCCCACGGCGTGACCGGGTGGCGGCCACCCGACGTCTTGCCCTCGCCACCGCCGTGCGGGTGGTCGACGGGGTTCATGACGACACCGCGGACGGTCGGGCGCTTGCCCTTCCAGCGCATCCGGCCGGCCTTGCCCCAGTTGATGTTCGACTGCTCGGCGTTGCCGACCTCGCCGACCGTGGCGCGGCAGCGGACGTCGACGAACCGCATCTCCCCCGACGGCATGCGCAGTGTCGCGCGCGAGCCCTCGCGGGCCACGAGCTGGGCGCTCATGCCGGCCGAACGGGCGATCTTGGCGCCGCCACCGGGACGGAGCTCGATGCAGTGGATCGTGGTGCCGACCGGGATGTGGCGCAGCGGCAGGTTGTTGCCGGTCTTGATGTCGGCGTTGGGGCCGGACTCGACCATCGCCCCCTGGCGCAGGTCCTTCGGCGCGATGACGTAGCGCTTCTCGCCGTCGGCGTAGTGCAGCAGCGCGATCCGGGCGGTGCGGTTGGGGTCGTACTCGATGTGCGCGACCTTGGCCGGGATGCCGTCCTTGTCGTAGCGCCGGAAGTCGATGATCCGGTAGGCACGCTTGTGGCCACCGCCCTGGTGACGGGTGGTGATCCGGCCCTGGTTGTTGCGGCCGCCCTTCCTGGGCAGCGGCTTGGTCAGGGACTTCTCCGGCGTGGTCCGGGTGATCTCGACGAAGTCGGCGACCGACGAGCCGCGGCGGCCCGGGGTGGTCGGCTTGTACTTGCGAATGGCCATCAGGAAACCGGTCCTCCGAAGATGTCGATGCGGTGGCCCTCGGCCAGGCTGACGATGGCGCGCTTGGTGTCCTTGCGCTTGCCCAGCCCGTTGCGGGTCCGCCGCGTCTTGCCCGGGCGGTTGAGGGTGTTGACGGCGGTGACCTTGACGTTGAACACCTTCTCGACCGCGATCTTGATCTCGGTCTTGTTCGCGTCCGGGTGGACCAGGAAGGTGTACTTGTTGGCGTCGAGGAGGCCGTAGCTCTTCTCGGACACAACCGGGGCGATCAGGACGTCGCGGTGGTCCTTGTGCAGGGTGCTCACTTGTCGTCCTCCTCGGCGTCGTGCGTCGCCTCGACCGATGCCTTGCTACCGGCCTCAAGGAAGCCGGCGGCCCTGGCGTCCTCGGCGGTCTTGAACCAGAACTCCGCGACCGTCGCGTCGTACCAGCGGCCACCGGGGGCGTGGAACTTCATCGACTGGGCGTTGCCCTTGATCTCGTAGCCCTCGGGGCCGGAACCGTCCTCGTCGGCCTTCACAGCGCCCGGGAAGGCGTCCGTGTTGTCGGCCAGGTCCTCGGCGTCGTTCTTGGGACCGCTGGTCTTCTTGGCGGCCTTCTTGGCGGCGGCCTTCTTGGCGGCCGGCTTCTCCTCGGCCTCGACCTCGACCTCGGCGTCGGCGTCGGCGTCGACCGCGTCGGTGGCCGGGGCCTCGACCACGGTGGCCTTGGGTTCGCTGCTGCCGGAGCTGCCGCTCACGAAGGCGTCGAAGGCGCCCTGGGTGAACACGACGTCCTCGCAGGCGACCACGTCGTAGGTGTTGAGCTGGTCGACGGCCACGATGTGCACCTCGGGCGCGTTGCGCAGCGAGAGCCAGGTGACGGCGTCGGTGCGCTCGAGCACGACGAGGAAGCGGTGGCGGTCGCTGATCGCGGTCAGCGAGGCCAGCGCGGTCTTGGTCGACGGGCTGTCGTCGAGGCCGAAGCCGTCGACGACGTGGATCCGGCCGTCGCGGGCCCGGTCGGAGAGGGCACCGCGGAGCGCCGCGACCTTCATCTTCTTGGGCGTGCGCTGGTCGTAGCTGCGCGGGTGTGGGCCGTGCACGACACCACCGCCGACGAACTGCGGGGCGCGGGTCGAGCCCTGGCGGGCCCGGCCGGTGCCCTTCTGCTTGTAGGGCTTGCGCCCACCGCCGCGGACCTCGCCGCGCGACTTGGTGGCGTGGCTGCCCTGGCGGGCGGCGGCCTGCTGGGCCACCACGACCTGGTGGATCAGCGGGATGTTCACCGCCACGTCGAAGATCTCGGCCGGCAGGTCGACCTTCTTGGTCCCTGCGGCCTTGCTCGTGGTGGGCATGCTCAGGCCTCCGAACCGGTGGTGAGTACAGCCTGCTTGGCGGCCGAGCGGATGACGACGAGGCCGCCCTTGGGGCCCGGGATGGCGCCCTTGACGAGGATCAGGCCCTTGTCGCTGTCCACGGCGTGCACCGTGAGGTTCTGGGTGGTGACGGTGTCCGAGCCCATCCGGCCGGCCATCCGGACGCCCTTGAAGACGCGACCGGGAGTCGCGCAGGCGCCGATCGAGCCCGGCTTGCGGTGGTTGCGGTGGGCACCGTGCGAGGAGGAGACACCGTGGAAACCATGGCGCTTCATGACACCGGCGAAGCCCTTGCCCTTGCTGGTGCCGGTCACGTCGACCTCGTCGCCGGCGGCGAAGGTGTCGACGGGGAGCTCCTGGCCCACCGTGAACTCACCGGCGGACGTCGTACGGATCTCGACCAGGTGGCGGCGCGGCGTGGTGCCGGCGGACTGGAAGTGACCGGCGCGCGGCTTGTTCACCTTGCGGCCGTCGATCTCGCCGAACCCGACCTGGATGGCGTTGTAGCCGTCCTTGTCGGGGGTGCGGACCTGGGTGACGACGTTGGTGTCGGCCGCGATCACGGTCACCGGGACGATGCGGTTGTTCTCGTCCCAGAGCTGGGTCATGCCGAGCTTGGTGCCCAGCAGTCCCTTGACGTTGCGTTCGATGGTCATCTGCCCTGTATTCCTAACCAGTCCTCAGAGCTTGATCTCGATGTCGACGCCGGCCGGGAGGTCGAGCCGCATCAGCGAGTCGACGGTCTTCGGCGTGGGGTCGAGGATGTCGATGAGCCGCTTGTGGGTGCGCATCTCGAAGTGCTCGCGCGAGTCCTTGTACTTGTGCGGCGAGCGGATCACGCAGTAGACGTTCTTCTCCGTCGGCAGCGGCACGGGGCCGGCGACGCGAGCACCCGTGCGGGTGACCGTGTCCACGATCTTGCGCGCCGAGGTGTCGATCACCTCGTGGTCATAGGCCTTGAGCCTGATGCGGATCTTCTGTCCCGCCATAGGTCTCTCTCGTCCTTCTCGTCTGCGTGCCGCGTCTGGTCTGTTTTGTCTGACTTGGGCTTCTCGCTGCTCACCCGGCACCAGCACCGTCCTCCGGCCCCCGAGGTCGGGCGTGTCGGACCGCAATCGTTCGACACAGACCGGGATCCGTGTGCTTGTCGTGGTGGCGCCCGGCGCATCGTCCGGGCTGATCGGGCCTCCTGGTTCGGTGCGGACGCACGCCAGCACCTTCCACACGCAGGAGACGCGATTCAGGAGTCAAGCAGTGCGATGCACCCCGGCAACCCGCCAGAGCAACCGGACTATCTTGGCAGAGACCTGCGGCTAGGCCAAATCAGGCTGGGCCAGACCTGACGGGGAGTCGATGAGCCAGTCCAAACCTACGACGCGCATCCTGCTGCGCTGCACCGGCGCAGCGCTGGCGGGGCTGCTCCTGGCCGGCTGCAGCTCCGACGACGGCTCCGAACCCAGCGCCGAGGCGGACTCCGACGTCCCGCCGGCGACAGCGGCGGCCTCGCCGAGCGCGGAGTCGACGGGAGACGTCGCCGCGGGCGACGGCGTCGACCCGCCCCCGGCCAGCTGCACACCTCCGGATGACGACCTCGACTACGGCGCGGGCACGGCGCTGCTCCAGGTCACCGCCGGGCCGGGCACCGGGACCTACGAGCTCGCCTCCGAGGGCAGCGCCTGGGCAGACGGCGACGCGACGCTGCGCTTCGCCGACCAGGCCGGCCACGCGCTGCTGGTCGACGTACAGGGCGCCGGCGACTGCACACCGGACTCCTTCGTGAGCATCACGGTCGACTCCGAGCACACCTTCGTCGACTCCTCCCACCGAAGCTGCCTCGTGGCCGTCACGAAGGTCGAGCCCACCGCGGTCGAGGGGACCTTCTTCTGCACGTCACTGGCCGGCGGCGGCGAGGGTGTCACCATCGACGCGTCCGCGACCTTCATCGTCCAGGAGGCACCCGCATGATCGTCGACGTCCCCGAGGGCCAGGACCCGATCATCCACGTCTGGGGCGTCATGGTGCCCGGCATCGGGCCGGCCGCGGCTACGGGTGCTCGGCCACGACACCGCCGTGTGCTGCCCTCGCACTACCCGAAGCGGCAGACTGCCGGCACCTGACCGGCTGTGGTTGGCTGGCGGCATGACTCGGGGTGCTCGTCTGATCGCCGCACTGCTGTCCGCGCTCCTGCTGGTCGCCGCACCTGCCGCCGCCGACACCGGCTCTGTGCCGGACCCAGCGGGCGACGCCTCCATCGGACCCGAGGGTCCGGGGTTGGACATCACCGGGGCCACCTTCGACAACGGCACCCGTCGGCTGGTGGTGACCGTCTCGTTCGACGCCTTGGAGCGAGGCGCGCTGGTCGTCAGCGTCGCGCCGCGCGGGGAGACCGGAGTCCGGCTGGTCAGCAAGTTCCGCCCGGGCCACCGAGCCCGTAGCTCGGTGCGGGCGGGCTCCTTCGACGATGCCGCGCCCGCAGGCCGGGTGGGCTGCGCGCGGTACCGCGCGGACTGGGACCGGCAGCAGGCCGTCGCCCGGCTCTCGCTGCCGCCCCGCTGCCTCGCGGACGGGGACTACGACGAGCTGAGATTCGCGGTCCTCACCGAAGCCGACGGCGGGGACACCGACTACGCGCCGGACGCCAGCGGCGGCGTCTTCGACATCGGTCACACCCGCTGGATCGCGCGCGGCTGAGTCAGCCCGTCTCGACGACCCGGTAACTGCCGCGCCCGGCAGGAGCACCTGACAGGATTGGCGGCATGTCGGAGCCGGGGACGGGTGCAGCGCCCCTGCCACCTCCGCCCGGATGGCAGCCGCCCCCGCCTCCGCCGCCGTCGTACACCGGAGGCTCCGCGCCGCCCGCGCCGCCCGGGCCGCCCGCCCCGCCGGACGCGCCCTACCGCCAGCCGGTGCCCGGGATGCTCGGTGCCGCGCACAAGCCCGGAGCCATGCCGCTGCGACCGCTCAACCTCGGTGACATGTACGACGCGGCGTTCCGCATCATCCGCTTCAACCCGAAGGCCACCGTCGGCTCGGCGGTGCTGGTCTCGGCGGTCGCCTGGGTGATCCCGATCGTGGTGACCGCCGTGCTCAGCTTCACGGTCGGCGCCTCACTGGACGTCACCGACGGCGACAGCGACGCCGACCTCGTGGGGGTGGTCGGCTCGCTCGGCTCCCTCGGCCTCGGGACGGTGCTCAGCACCTTCGGCACCATCCTGGTCACCGGGATGATCTCCCACGTGGCCGGGGCGGCGGCGATCGGTCGCCGGCTCACCCTGGGCGAGGCGTGGGCGGCGACCCGAGGGAAGCGCTGGCGCCTGATCGGCCTGGCCTTCCTGCTCGGCTTCTCGCTGCTGGTGATCGTGGGCGCCTACGCCCTGCTCTGGGTGGCAGTGGTCCTCGGTGCCGGCGACAACACGGCGCTGATCGTCGGCTGGGGGCTGGTCAGCGTGCCGGCGTTCCTGTGCGTCCTGGTGTGGTTCTGGGTGCGGGTCTACTACCTGCCGGTGCCGGCGCTGATGCTCGAGCCGGTGGGGGTCTTCGGCGCGATCGGGCGCGGCTTCGCGCTCACCCGGAGGCAGTTCTGGCGCACCTTCGGGATCGCGCTGCTGACCGTGCTCGTCGTGGCCATCGCCTCCAACGTGGTGGGCGTGCCGCTCGGCATCGTCGCCCAGGTCGTCATCGCGCTGGCCGGCATCAAGTACACGCTGATCATCCTCACCGTCACCCAGGCGCTCTCCCAGGTCATCTCGGCCGCCTTCGTCACGCCCTTCACGTCGTCAGTGACCTCGCTGCAGTACCTCGACCAGCGGATGCGCAAGGAGGCCTACGACGTCGAGCTGATGCAGCAGGCCGGGGTCACCGCGACGTGAGGGCACTCGTGCTGCTGCTCCCGGACCCGCCCCTGGACCCCACCGGCTCCGAGGCGCGCTCCAAGCTGCGCCGCGAGCTGCTGCGCCCGGAGTACCACGACCAGAACCTTCTCCAGCGGTTCCTCAACTGGGTGTCCCGCAAGGTCAGCAGCGGCATCGACCAGGCCTCTCAGGCGCCCCCGCTGTCCACGCTGATGGCCATGCTGATCTTCGTCGCGCTGGCGCTCGCGCTGGGCTGGCTGGCCTCGCGGGCCCGGCGGACCGCCCGCGACCGTGGCGCCAAGCCAGGGGTCCTCACCGACGAGGTGGTCAGCGCCGACGAGCTCCGGGCCCGCGCCGAGGCGGCGCTGGAGGCGGGCCGGTTCGAGGAGGCGGTGGTCGACGGGTTCCGCGCGCTGGCCGTCCGGCAGGTCGAACGCGGCCGCCTGACCGACACGCCGGGAGCCACGGCACACGAGGTCGCGGACACCTTGGCCGTGGAGTACGCCGCCCTGGCCGACCGGGTGCGGGCCAGCGCGCGGCTCTTCGACGAGGTGTTGTACGGCGAGCGGCCGGCCACCCGCGAGCAGGCGACGTCCGTGCTCGCCCTCGACGACGACCTGGTGGTGCGGCGATGAGCCAGCCCCAGGCGGCCCCGGTGCTGCGCCGGCACCGCTCGACGCTGCTGATCGGCGGGGCCCTCCTCTTCGCGGTCGTCGTGGCCATCGTGGTCGGCACCGGGACCCGGACCACCACGCCGATGGATCCCGACAACCCCGGGCCCGAGGGCACCCGGGCGGTGGCCCGGGTCCTCGACGACGAGGGCGTGGACGTCCAGGTGGCCCGCGACGCGGACGCCCTCGACGCGCTGGACGTCGACGGCAGCACGTCGGTGGTCGTGGTCCTCCCCGTCTACCTCGGCACCAGCACGATCGAGCGGCTGCGCGAGGACACCGCCGACGCGCACGCGGTGATCGTGGTCGGTGCCGGCCCGGGGGTCGCCGACGCGCTCGGCGCACCGGGTGGAGGGAGCGCGGCCACGCTCGGCCAGGGGCGGGAGGCCGGCTGCGGCAACCCGCTCTACGACGGGCTGACCATCGAGGTCGACACCGCCTCCGTCTACCCCGACGGCGACTGCTTCGACGGCAAGGGCGGCGCGGTGGTCGCCGAGCCGGAGGAGGGGCTGGTCCTGTTCGGAGCCGAGCAGGCGCTGACCAACGACCAGGTCCTGCGCGCGGACAACGCCGCCGTCGCGCTGCGCCTGCTCGGCCAGGACGACCAGCTGGTCTGGTACGTCCCCTCCCTCGACGACCTGGTGGGTGACGACGGCGTGAGCCTCGAGTCCCTGCTCCCCCGGTTCGTGCGGCCCGGGCTCGCGCTGGGGCTGGTCGTCCTGCTCACGATGATCCTGTGGCGGGCCCGCCGCCTCGGTCCGCTGGCCAGCGAGCCGCTGCCCGTGGTGGTTCGTGCCGTCGAGACCACGCGCAGCCTCGGCCGCCTCTACCGCCGTTCGGGCGACCGCGGCCACGCCGCCGAGTCGCTGCGCCGCGCCGCCCGCGCCCGGCTCGCCGAACGGCTGCGGCTCGGCTCCGCCACCCCGTCGGACGCGGTCGTCCGCGAGGTGGCGCGCCGTACCGGACGCAGTCCCGACGACGTGGGACCGCTGCTCGGCGCCAACGGCGTCGTACCGTCCACCGACCGCGACCTGATCACCCTGGCCAAGGACCTGGCCGAGCTCGACAGAGAGGTACGCCGTTCATGAGTGACAACACGCCAGGACCCGCCCGAGAGCGGCTCTCGGCGGTGCGCACCGAGGTCGGGAAGGCCGTGGTCGGGCAGGACGCCGCGGTGTCCGGGCTGCTGGTCGCGCTGCTGTGCGACGGGCATGTGCTGATGGAGGGTGTGCCCGGCACCGCCAAGACCCTGTTGGTGCGGACCCTGGCCAGTGCGCTGTCGGTGGACACCCGGCGCGTGCAGTTCACCCCCGACCTGATGCCCGGCGACATCACTGGCTCGATGGTGATCGACAGCCGGCAGGCCGGGGAGCTGACCTTCCGCGAGGGACCGGTATTCACCAACCTGCTGCTCGCCGACGAGATCAACCGGACGCCGCCCAAGACCCAGTCCGCGCTGCTCGAGGCCATGGAGGAGGGCCAGGTCACCGTCGACGGCGTCTCCCGCAAGGTCCCCTCGCCGTTCCTCGTCGCGGCCACCCAGAACCCGATCGAGTACGAAGGCACCTACCCGCTGCCGGAGGCGCAGCTGGACCGGTTCCTGCTCAAGGTGGTGCTGCCGATTCCGGAGCGCGAGGAGGAGCTGGAGATCCTGCGCCGGCACGCGGCCGGTTTCGACCCCCGCGACGTGCGGGCGGCCGGGGTCACCGCCGTCGCCGGTCCGTCCGACATCTCCGCGGGACAGGCCGCCGTGAAGACCGTGCAGGTCAGCCAGGAGGTGGTGGGCTACATCGTCGACATCGCCCGCGCGACCCGGGAGTCGCCCTCGCTCTCGCTCGGGGTGAGCCCGCGGGGCGCCACCGCGCTGCTGCGGTCGGCGCGGGCCTGGGCCTGGCTGACCGGCCGCGACTTCGTGACCCCCGACGACGTGAAGGCGCTCGCCCAGGCCACCCTCGTCCACCGGTTGGGGCTGCGGCCCGAGGCCGAGCTCGAGGGCGTCGACGTGGCCGAGGTGCTGGCCTCGGCGCTCGGCTCGGTACCGGTCCCCCGGTAGGTCCTGCCCATGTCCACAGAATCATGAGTATTGGCGGTCGGGTCCCACTCCTGCTCCTGCTGGGGATGGTGCCGGTCGTGCTCCGGCCCGAGGCCAGCACGGTGCGGCTGTGGCTGCTCGTGGTGGCCGTGCTGGTCGTCGCCGACCTGCTGCTGGCTCCGTCGGTGAAGGCGCTGGCGGTCACCCGCCGGCCGATCGGCACGGTCCGGATGGGGTACGACGCCGAGTCGGTGCTGCTGGTCGAGAACGCCGGCCGGCGCCGCCTGCGGGGCGTCGTACGCGATGCCTGGCAACCCACCGCCGGCGCCGCCGCCAACCGGCACCGGGTGGCGCTGTCACCGGGTGACCGGGTGCTGCTGCGCACTCCTCTCAAGCCCAGGCGGCGTGGAGACCTGCATGCGGTCGGCGTGACCGCCCGGCTGCGCGGCCCGATGGGCCTGGCGGCCAGGCAGCGGACGCTGGACGTGCCCGGGACGGTCCGCTCACTGCCGCCGTTCGAGTCCCGCAAGCACCTGCCCAGCCGGCTGGCCCGGCTCCGCGAGCTCGACGGCCGGGCCGCGATCCGGGTCCGTGGACAGGGGACCGAGTTCGACTCGCTGCGCGAGTACGTCCCCGGCGACGACGTCCGCTCGATCGACTGGCGGGCCAGCGCCCGCAACCGCAACGTCGTGGTCCGCACCTGGCAGCCCGAGCGCGACCGCCGGGTCGTGCTGGTGCTCGACACCTCTCGCACCTCGGCGGGCCGGGTCGAGGACGTGCCGCGCCTCGACTCCGCCATGGACGCCGCCCTGCTGCTGGCGGCACTGGCGGCCCGGGCGGGCGACCGGGTCGACTTCGTGGCGGGCGACCGTCGGGTCCGCGCCCGGCTCCGCTCGGGCGGCGCCCGCGACGTGGCCGCGAACCTCCAGGACACCATGGCCGACCTCCAGCCGGTGATCGCGGAGGCGGACTGGTCGGCCCTCGCGGGCGCGGTCACCCAGTTCGGGCGGCAGCGCGCGCTGGTCGTCCTGCTCACGCCGCTGGAGCCCTCGGCGGTCGAGGAGGGGCTGCTCCCGGTGCTGCCGTCCCTGACCCGGCACCACCGGGTGGTGCTCGCCTCGGTCCGCGACCCCGAGCTCGAGCGGCTGGCCGCTGCCCGCGGCTCGGTCGACGAGGTGTACGACGCGGCGGCAGCCGAGCAGGCGATGGTGCGCCGTCGGCACACCGCCGAGCTGCTGCGCACGGTCGGGCTCGACGTGGTGGACGCGGACGCCGAGCGGCTGCCCCCGGCGCTGGCCGACCACTACCTCACGCTGAAGGCGAACGGACTGCTGTGAAGAGCCCATGGCCCCGGTAACCTCCGCGCCATGACCGATGCCGCCGGCTCCGCGTTCCTGGTCGCCGCCTCCGCGCACGCCGGGTTCCAGGCGACGGTGACGGCGGTGGTCTACCCGACGCTCTCGCACGTGCGCGCGGCGCACTGGCGGCAGGCACACGACCGGCACAGCCGGGCGATCCGGCCGCTCGTCGTGGTGTCCTACCTCGGCCTGGCCGCGACCGCGGTCTGGTGGCTCGCCGTCGACTGGTCCGTGCCGGCCGTGGTCGCCGTCGTGCTGGCCGCGCTGTCGATGGCGGTCACCGTGGTGCTCGCCGCGCCCCTGCACCGCCGGCTGGTCAAGCGAGACGACCGGGCGCTGACCCGGCTGCTGGGCGCGGACCGGACCCGGACCGTGCTCGCCTTCGCCGCGGTCGCGGCCGCGCTCGCGGCATTGCTCGTCTGATCGGCGCGTCTAGTCAGACACGGCTCGGGGCAGCCGCTCGCGCCGGCCGCGCTGGCCCAGCTCCACCAGGACGTCGGGCAGGATCGCGACGACGAGTGCCCCGAACCCCCCGGTCGCCAGGGCCGCAGGGAGTGCGCCGGGCATGCCGTCGGGGTGGGTGATGGTGAGCAGCACGCCCCACAGCAGGGCCAACGTTCCGATCGTCATCCCGGCCAGCCCGATCGCGTTGCGGAGGTTCCGCACCGCCGGCGCGGCGTCCAGCCAGGTCCGCTCGACGCGGTCGCCGAGCCACTCCCGCATCTCGGCCTCCTCCTCCAGCCCGTCGCCGCGGCCGCGCAGGACGACGGTTGCGTCGGCACAGGTGAGGGTGAGCCGCCACCACTGGCCGCCGGTCGCCGGGCCGACCCGAGCCCGTCGTACGTCGGCGGCGGCGACGGTGACGACCTGGTCGGTCGTGTCTCCCTGCCAGACGGTGAGCATCCGCTTGCGCAGCTCGACCGAGGCGTCGCGGGGGCCGACCGTGCGCAGCAGCCGGGACAGCAGCGGGCCCTGCGGGTCACGGAACACGTGCATCGCCCGGTCGGTGACGACCACCACCCGGGCCGCCAGCCCCTGCCGGGCCGCGAACGAGCCGATCGGCCGCTCGGGCTGGAGGCCGGAGTTGTGGTCGAGCCAGAGCGGCTCGTGCACATCGATGGCGAGCTCGTCGAGGGCCTCGCGCAGCTCGGCGTACGCCTTGTCGAGCCCGTCGCCGTTGCGGACCATGCCGAGCACCTCGGAGACGATGGTCTCCACGGGGAGCGTCCACCCGTCGTCGGCGTCCAGCTGGGCGCCCTCCGGCCAGGACCAGGCGGAGCGGAACTGCTGGGAGTCGATGGCCGCGACGCAGATCGCGGCGGTGAGCACCCGCGAGGCGAACTTCTCCGACCACTCGCCGTACGCCGCGTCCCCGGCCGGCGCGAACCCCCGGTCGGCTGCCGTGGCCTCGGCCAGGGCGCGCCCCTCGCCGCGCTCCATCAGCAGCAGCACCGACTCCAGGGTGACGGCCGGTTCGTAGCTGGTGCGGCGGGCGGCGTCGAGGACCTCGGCGACCAGCGCCCGCCAGTGCGGGATGGTGACCTCGTCCGTGTGCTGCTCCCAGGTGATGGGGACCAGCCGGTCACCGCGCTGGTCGAGCTCGAGGGCCACCGCCTCCTCGTGCCGGCTGACCAGGTCCGCGAGCACGCCGCTCGGCGGCCACCAGGGCCGTGGCTGGAGCCAGCCGGCCGCGTCGGCGCCCTCCACGAAGTGGCGCAGCCCGGTGAACGGCGCCACGTGCCGGCGCCCGCGCGCGAAGGTCGGGTCCAGCCACTCCGCGCACATCAGCGCCCAGGCGTCGGCGACCTGGTCGCGGGCGGACTGGGCGGCGGCGCTCGGGCGACGGGTCCTCGCGGCCGCGCGCTCGTTGGCTCCGGCCCAGTTGCCGAAGTCGGCGTCGAGCGCGGCGGACCGGGACCGCAGCATCTCGCTCAGCCGCGACGTGGGCCAGGTCAACCGGGCCCGGCGCCCGACCAGCGGGCGGCCGATGTCACCGTGCGCGACCCGGAGCGCCCAGCGGACCGACCGCTCCTCCTCGATCGTGACCTGCATCGCGGCCACCGTCAGCAGCTCCCGCAGCTCGGTCTGGTCGAGGCAGGCGAGCAGCGGCAGGCCGACCACCAGCTCGCCTTCGGCCAGCTCGAGCTCGGGCCGGGTGTTCAGTCGTACGACGTCGGGCCAGGCCGCCAGCCGGCCGTGCGGGTCGAGGACCCCCCGGAGCGCCGCCCGCTCCTCCTTGGACAGGAGGCGACCGCGTCGCTCGGGGCGCCGCGGCCAGAACCGGGTGACGTTGTAGCCGGTGGCCGCCAGCAGCACGGACCAGATGACGACGTACACCGGGCGTACGGTCACGGCGATCAGGAGGAGGGCCAGGCTGAACACGACCAGAAGCACCATCGAGCACAGGGCAGCCGCCCACGCCCCGTTGAGGGCCCGAGCGGTCCTGAGCAGCCGGGTCCGCGCCTCGTCCAGCGAGTCGGACACGTCGACCGAGGTCGACAACGTCACGGGGGAATGATCGACGCCGCGGACGGTCGGTGTAGCCCGTTTGGCCGAACCCTAGGGTCGGCGTGACCTGGCTCACGCTTGGCTGGCCACCCGGTCCTCCAGGTAGCGGCTGTCGATGTCGCCGGTCGCACCGCGGTGGTGGGCCTGCCGGCCGAGCACGAAGACGTAGGCGAAGAACGCCAGCTCGGCCGTGATCCCGATGCCGACCCGGGCCCAGGTCGGCAGCCCGGACGGGGTCACGAACGCCTCGATCGCACCGCTCACCATCAGCACCGCGACCAGGCCCAGCGAGACCGTGCCCGCGGTGCGGCCCTCCCGGGCGATCGACTGCGTGCGGGTCAGCTCGCCCGGCTCGATCCACGACCAGAACAGCCGCAGCCCGATCCCTCCGGCCACGAACACGGCAGTCAGCTCCAGCAGCCCGTGCGGGAGGATCAGCCCCCAGAACTCCTGCCCGTGGTGGTGCCGGTGCATGATCGAGCCGATGATCGCCAGGTTCGCGACGTTGTTGTAGAGCAGGTACAGCACCGGCAGGCCGAGGATCCCGAAGGCGACGCACAGCGCCGAGACCCACGCGTTGTTGATCCAGACCTGCAGTGCGAAGTGGCTCGCGGCGTACGTCGAGTAGTAGTCCTCGAAGTCGTGGTTGACCAGCTGGTCGATCTCGTCCGGCGAGAGCAGGCTCTGCTCGACGTTCGGGTGGTCGAGCAGCCACAGCATCATCACCGCGGTCACCACGACGTTGCCGGCCAGACAGCCCAGCCACCAGTAGCGCAGCCGGTAGAGCGCCGCCGGGAACCGCTCGGTGAAGAACATCGCGAAGCCGCGCCACGAGCTGACCCTGGTGCCGACCGCCTTGTTGCGTGCCTTGGCCAGCAGGCTGGACAGGTGCGCGACCAGCGACGGGTCCGGCGCGGAGGTGCGGACCACGGACAGGTGGGTGGCCACCTGCTGGTAGAGGTCGACCAGCTCGTCGCTCTCGGTGCCGCTCAGCCGGCCGCGGTGCAGCAGCTGCTCGAGCCGCTGCCACTCGTGCGCGTGCGCAAGCACGTACGCGTCGAGGTCCACGGCGTCAGCCTAGATTGGCGGCGATGGAGGAGATGGACCTTCCCGGCGGTCGGCGGCGGGCGAGGAAGCGGCGTAGCCGCTGACGAGCCCGACACCCCCACCCCCGTGATGACGAAGCGAGGGCGATGCGCGGGCGGGCCGGCGGACGGGGACGGCCGCGGCCGTAGGGCAGCTTGGCCGCGGCGCGGCCAGCGCAACGCAATGAGAGCGGCAGCCGTGCGCCGCGACGCGCCGCTGCAGGCCGCGGCCGTCCCCGGCCGCCGGTCCACCCCCACGGCGCCACGAGAGCAGGCGCCAGACCCACACCCACCTCCATAGACTGACTGCGATGGCCGCTCACGAGTTCGCGACGCTGACCACCGATGACCTGGTCACCGGTGAGGCGGTCGCGCTCGACCTGCCGGCGGCCAGCCTGGGCGCGCGCATCGTGTCCGGGCTGGTCGACGTGGTGGTGACGATGATCCTGTTCGTCGCGGCGATCTTCGTGTTCGTGGTGGCGGCGCTGCAGGCCGACGGCGCACTGATCTGGGCGGCGTTCATCGCGACGATGATCGTGGTGTTCCTGGTCTACCCGGCCACGCTCGAGACGCTGACCAGCGGGAAGTCGCTGGGCAAGCTGGTGTGCGGGCTGCGCACGGTGCGCGACGACGCCGGGCCGATCACCTTCCAGCACGCGTTCGTCCGGGCCCTGATCGGGTTCGTCGAGATCTACGTCTTCACCGGCGTGCCGGCGTTCTTCTCGGCGCTGATCAGCTCTCGCGGCAAACGGCTGGGCGACTACGCGGCCGGGACCTACGTCGTCCGCGACCGGGTGCGGCTCCGGCTGGCGCCGCCGACCCTGATGCCGCCGCCGCTGGCCCAGTGGGCGCGGCGCGCCGACATGGCCACGCTGCCCACGGGCCTGGCCCTCGCGGTGCGCCAGTTCCTGGGCCGGCTCCCGACCCTCGACCCGCAGGCGCGAGTCACCATCGGCACCCGGCTGGCCGACCAGGTCAGCCAGTACGTCGCTCCGCCTCCGCCGCCCGGCACCCCGCCGGAGGCGTACCTCGCGGCCGTGATCGCCTCCCGGCGCGAGCGCGACCAGGCCCGGCTGCACCGAGAGGCCGAGCTGCGTCGCCGGCTGACCTCGCGCCGGTGAACCCGCGAGTGGTCAGAACGAGTCGGTGATCGGCGCCTCCAGGTCGGCGTCGGCGTCCACGCGGGGCTTCGGGATGTTGAGGCACAGCCCGGCCGCGACCAGGCACAGCGCGCCCGCGGTCATCCACGCGACCATGTAGTCGCCCAGCCCCTGCCGGATCCAGCCGGCGTACATCGCCGCCACCCCGGCGCCGACCATGTGGCTCGCGAACACCCAGCCGAAGACCACCCCGGCCTTCTCGACCCCGAAGTGCTCGCGGCACAGGGCCACCGTCGGCGGCACCGTGGCCACCCAGTCGAGGCCGTAGAAGACCACGAACACGAACAGGCTCGGCTCCACGGTGGGCCCGAGCAGATGGTGCACGGTCAGCAGCGAGAGGCCACGGAAGAAGTAGTAGCCGAACAGCAGGTACCGGCTGTCCACCCGGTCCGTCAGCCACCCGCTGGCCACGGTGCCGACGATGTCGAAGATGCCGATCAGCGCGAGCAGGCTGGCGCTGGTGGTCTCGGGCATGCCGTGGTCGTGCGCGGCCGGGATGAAGTGGGTGCCGATCAGCCCGTTGGTGGACCAGCCGCAGATCCAGAACGTCGCGAACAGGATCCAGAACACCCGCGACCGGCTGCACTCGCGCAGCGTGGTCAGGGCCAGCCGGGCCGCGCCGTGCGCCGCGGTCACGGGTGCGGGCGGCGTCCAGTCGGCCGGGGCGCCGTACGGCGTGGTGCCGACGTCGGCCGGCTGGTCGCGGAGCACCCAGAACACCAGCGGCGCGAGCAGCAGCGCGAACACCGCGACCAGGCCGGCGGCCCACCGCCAGCCGGGGCCGTCGGCCAGGTGCGCGATCGAGGGCAGGAAGACCAGCTGCCCGGTCGAGCTGGCGGCGGAGAAGACTCCGACGACCACGCCGCGGTGCGAGACGAACCACCGGTTGGCCACGATCGCCCCGAACACCAGCGCCAGCGAGCCGGTGCCGATGCCGACCGCGAAGCCCCACAGCAGCCACAGCTGCCAGGCCGAGGTCATCACCAGCGTCAGCCCGGAGCCGATCGCGACCAGGGTCAGCGAGGCCGCCACCACGCGGCGGATGCCGAACCGCTCCATCAGCGCTGCGGCGAACGGCGCGGTCAGCCCGTAGACGATCAGGTTGAGGCTGACCGCCCCGCTGGTGGTCGCCCGGGACCAGCCGAAGTCCTCCTCGAGCGGCTGGAGGAGCGCACCGGTGCTCGACCGGAACCCGGCGGCGGCCACGAGCGCACCCATCGTGATCAGCGCGACGAGCCATGCGCGGTGCAGCCGCCGGGTGCCCGGAGGTCGCTCGACCGTCGCTGTCACGCGTCGAGCGTATGGGGCAGAGTTCGGGTCATGACCGATCTGGCCGCGCTCTGGGACTTCGACGACCCCGCCGGCTCCGAGCAGCGCTTCCGGACCGCCGCCGACACCGCCGAGGGTGCGGACCGGCTGGTCGTGATGACCCAGGTGGCGCGGGCGCTGGGGCTGCAGGAGCGGTACGACGAGGGGCACGCCGTGCTCGACGACCTGAGCGTCGACGACCCAGAGGTGGCGACGCGCGCCTCGCTCGAGCGCGGTCGGCTGCTCGGTTCGGCCGGTCAGCCGGACGAGGCCCGGCCACACTTCGAGGCGGCCGTGTTGACCGCCGGTGAGGGCGGGCTAGAGGCGTTGCACGTCGACGCGCTGCACATGGTCGCGCTGGCTGCGCCAGCCGAGGAGCAGCAGCGGCTCACCGAGCAGGCGCTGGCCGTCGCGCGCGCGGCGTCCGACCGGACGGCCCGCGACTGGGACGCCAGCCTGCTCAACAACCTCGGCATGGTGCACGCGGACGCCGACGACTGGGGTGCTGCCCTCGCGGCGTTCGAGGAGGCGCTTGAGGCGCGGGAGCGGATCGGTGACCCGGCCCGCACCCGCGTCGCGAAGTGGATGGTCGGCTGGGCGCTGCGCAACCTGGGCCACGTGGAGGCGGCCCTTCAGGTGCAGACCGCGCTCAAGGCCGAGCTCGCGGCCGCCGGCGAGGAGGACCCCCACGTCGACGAGGAGCTCGCGCTGCTACAGGGATGACGCGCCGCGGCGCGCGACGTACCGTCATGACATGTCGCCGTTGCTCGCCGCCGCGCTGGTCTGCAGCGCGCTGCTGGTCGGCGCGGCGTACCTCCTGGGCGTGTTCATGGGCAAGCGTGGCGAGCCGCTGCGCGACTGGGTGTCCATGCGGACCCGGCACCGGCGTGGCGCCCAGCCGACCGCCCGGCCGATCGAGGCCATCGCGGCCGACCTGCGCCGGCTCGGCGGCCGGTTCCACACCCTCGACCCGCATGCGTCGTACGCCAAGGTCGAGGCGGTGCGCGCCGGCTACGACCGCGCGCTCACCGAGTGCTGTGCCGCGCTCGGGCTGACCCACCTGCTCGGTGTGATCCCGGCCGGGCCCGAGCTGGACGCCGAGCGGGAGCGGGTGGAAGGGCTGCTGACCGACTCCGGCGTGCGGCTCCCCCACGCCGCCTGAGGTCAGGCCCGCAGGTACGCGAGGTCGGTGATCGTGCGGCCGGCGTCCAGCCCCTTGCGCTCGAACCTGGTCACCGGCCGCTCTCCCCAGCGCGGCACCGGACCCCCCTCGAGCGCCGGCTCGGCGTCGAGCACCGCGCGCATCTGCTCGGCGTAGTTTTCCCAGTCGGTGGCCAGTCGCCAGGTGGCGCCGGGCGCCAGCCGCGCGACCGCGAGCCGGGCGAACGACGGGGTGACCAGTCGGCGCTTGTGGTGCCGGGACTTCGGCCACGGGTCGGGGAAGAACGTCCACAGCTCGGCCACCTCACCGGCCCCGATCAGGTGCTCCAGCGACCAGACCGCGTCCACCCCGATCAGCCGCACGTTCTCGGCGCCGGCCTCCGCGACCCGTCTCAGGGTGTCGGCCACGCCGGGGCGCCAGACCTCGAAGGCCAGCACGTCGTACGCCGGCCGGGCGGCCGCCAGCGGCCCCGTCGCCTCGCCGACCCCGGACCCGATCTCCACGATCAGGGGCGCGTCGCGACCGAACCAGTCGGCGAGCGAGAAGCCCGGCCGGTCCACCGCCTCGTCCGGGATCACCCAGCGCTCGTGATGGGCCTCCCACGCGGCGGCCTGGCTCGGAGTGAAGCGGTTGCCGCGACGGGAGTAGCTGAGCACCTCCCGCATCCGGCGGCCGTCCGCGGTGAGCTTCTGGTGCGGGCGGGCGGGGGTCGCGCGCTCGTCCATGCCGCCCATTCTCGTCCGCCTTGGTCGCGCGATGTTCGTGCAATCTTCAATGAGAAGGCTCTCACCGGCGGCTCACGGTCGCCTCACGGTCAAGGAGCACCGTGCGTGGTGTCGGGGAAACCACCGACACCAACGAAAACGGAGGAACCACCATGGCACGCTCGCATCTGCTCAAGGCGCTTCGGCCGGCCGCCGTCGCCGGTCGTCACGGCCGCAGCCGCTCGAAGAGCAACAGCAACTCCGGAAGCAACTCCGGGTCGGGCACGCACACGCGCACCCGCACCCGCGGCTGATCCTGCTTGCAGGCAACGGCTGTGACTGACGCACAGGGGGCGGGCCTGCGGGCCCGCCCCCGCCGCGTGCTCGCCCGCTGGCTGAGCCTGCTGCGGCCGGAGCGGGACGCCGCGCCGTTCGTGGGCGAGGCGCCTGCGATGACGATCCGCCAGGTCGTCCGCCGGTTCTGGCCGGACGTCCGGCCGCTGCGCTGGTGGCTGCTGCTGATGGTGGTGCTGCTGGCCGGTGCACCGCTGATCGCGGTGCTCGAGGTGCTGCTGTTCCAGACCCTCGTCGACGACGTCCTGGTGCCGGCCACGCTGGGTCCGCTGGCCTGGATCGCGGCGCTCTACGTCGGGCTGAGCCTGCTCAGCGCAGTGATCTCCGGGGCCGACGGCTACCTGTCGACCTGGATCTCGCAGAAGTTCCTGGTCGGGCTGCGCACCAAGGTGTTCAGCCACGTGCTCGCGCACCCGAGCCACGTCCACGACCGCAACCGGCTGGGCGACACGATGTCCCGGCTCACCTCCGACACCGCCGCGGTCGAGTCGTTCATGATCGGCCAGTTCGCGACCGGCACCGGCGCGGTGCTGCGGCTCGTGATCTACGCCGGCGCGCTGTTCTGGCTGCAGTGGCAGCTGGCCCTGGTCTCGCTGATCGCCGCGCCCCTGCTCTGGTGGGTGGCCACCCACTTCTCGCGTCTGGTCAAGGACGTCTCCCGCGAGCGCCGGCGCCGGGCCGGGTCGCTCAGCGCGGTCACCGAGGAGCGGCTCTCCAACGCCGCCCTCGTGCAGACCTACAACCGCGAGGACGACGCCGTCGCCGACTACCACCGGCAGAACCTCGCGATCGCGTCCGCCGAGCTGGTCGGCGCCCGGATCCGCGCGGTCTTCCTGCCCTTGGCCGACCTGGCCGAGCTCCTCGGCACCCTCGCCGTCATCGCGCTCGGCACCTGGGCCCTGGCCACGGACCGGCTCACCCTGGGTGGGCTGATGGCGTTCCTGGCCCTGCTCGTCCAGTGCTACTCGCCGCTGCGCTCGTTGGGCAACCTGCTGCCCGCGCTCTACTCGGCCACGGCCGGCGTCGAGCGGATGGTCGAGCTGCTCGACGAGGCGCTCCCCCAGGACGCACCCGGCGCCCGCGAGCTGACCGACGTCCGCGGCGCGGTCGAGCTGTCGGGGGTCACGGTCCGCTACCCCGGCGCCGCCCGCGACGCACTGCACTCCGCGTCGTTCCGGATCGAGCCCGGCGAGCTGGTCGGGCTGGTCGGGCCGAGCGGGGCCGGCAAGTCCACCGTGGCCCGGCTGCTCACCAGGCACGTCGAGACCGCGGACGGCGCGGTTCAGATCGACGACCAGGACCTGCGCGACCTCACCGCCCGCTCGATCCGCGAGGCGGTCACGCTGGTGCCGCAGGAGACCGCGCTGTTGGACGCGAGCATCGCCGAGAACATCGAGTTCGGGCGCCCCGGCGCCACCCGCGCCCAGGTCGAGGAAGCGGCCCGCCGCGCGGACGCAGACACTTTCGTCCGGCTGCTGCCCCAGGGCTACGACACCCGGGTCGGCCAGCGCGGCCGCTCCCTCTCCGGCGGCCAGCGGCAGCGGATCGCGGTGGCCCGGGCCCTGCTCCGAGATGCGCCGGTGCTGTTCCTCGACGAGCCCACGACGGGGCTGGACGCCGACACCTCGCGGAGGCTGCTCGACGCGGTGGCCCGGCACCGGGCCGGCCGCACGGTCATCGTGGCCACCCACGACCCCGTCGCGCTGGAGTTCGTCGACCGCGTGATCCGGCTGGAGGACGCCGGGGTCGACACCCAGCCGATGACCGTGGGAGTCGCCCGATGATGCCGCTGACCGTCGCACCGGTCGTCGTACCCGTCGGCGCCGAGGTGCTGCCCGGCTACCGGGTCGAGGCGCTGCTGGCCCGCGGCGGCCGGGTCGACACCTACGACGTGACCAGCACCGAGCGCGACTGCCGGGCCGTGGTCAAGGTGCTCCGGCCGGATCGGCTGGGAGACGCGCACGTGCGGGAGGCGGTGGCGACCGAGGGCAGGCTGCTCACCACGCTCGCGCACCCGCACCTGGTCCGTGGCTACGAGGTGGTCACCTCCCCGCGCCCGGCGGTGGTCCTCGAGACACTGCCCGGAGCCACCCTGGCCGCGATCATCGACGACGGCAGGCTCGGCGTGGCCGACACCGCGCTGCTCGGCCGGCAGCTGGTCTCGGTGCTCGGCTACCTGCACCGGCACGGCTACGTGCACCTGGACGTGAAGCCCGACAACGTCGTGGTCCAGGAGGGCCGGGCGATCCTCATCGACCTCGGCCTGGCCACCCGCCCGGGTCCGATCGCGCGCGGTTTGGGCACCGACGGGTACGCCGCGCCCGAGCAGGAGGCCGGCGGCACCGTGTCGCCCGCCAGCGACGTGTGGGGGCTCGGGGCGACCCTGGTCGAGTGCGTCACGGGTTCCGCCCCGGGCCGCACCCCGGACCTTTCGCGCGTGCCCGAACATCTGCGCACGCTGCTCGAGTCCTGCCTCCGGGACGACCCGGCGGCGCGGCCCACGCTGGACGACCTCCGCTCCCGCCTCGACGCGCTGCTGTCCGAGTCCGAGCCGTCGGGCTGGGGTTGGCTCAGGTCTCGCTGGCCACGCCGGCCAGCACGATGACCACGGCGACCAGGCAGACGACCAGGGCCAGCCCGATCAGGGCCGTCCCGACGATGCCGCAGATCCGGCCGGCCGTGGCGGAGCCGCGACCACCCAGCTGACCGTTGCTGGCGTCGATCTCGCGGACCACGCGAGCCCCCATCACCCATGCGAACGGCGAGATCAGCTGGCAGACCACGAGCCCCAGGATCCCGAGGATCAGCACGGTCACGGCCTGCGGGTGGTCCGGCGCGGCGTACCCGCCGAACGGCGGCGCGCCGTACTGGTTCGGCGGGTAGCTGCCGTACGGCGGCTGGCCGGATCCGTCGGGCGGCGGCGGCGGCTGGGTCACGGCTTCATCTTGGCAGACGCGACGGCGGCCGGCCGCGGACCGGCTGGTAGCCCGAGAACCGCGGCTCCGCGACGCCCTCGCCACCGGTCAGGTCGGGCAGCCGGCGCTGCAGCTCGTGGAACCGGGCGGCGGCCATCACCACCTCGAGCGTGGTGAACGACGCGGTGGACCAGGCGGCCTTGGTCGAGGCCCCGAGGCGACCGAGCTCCCGCTGCAGCGCGCCCGCGGTCGACGTCGGCGCCTCGACGCGGACCAGGACCAGCGGCTCGCACACGATCGTCCCGGCGCGGCGCAGCGCCTGCCGCACGACGAGCGGCGTGAGCTTGCGGTAGTCCACGGCGGTGCTGAGCGGACCTCGGGTCGACGGCGGGCCGTCCCAGTTGCTGTAGCCGATCCGGGTCAGGGTGACCAGGGCGTCGGTCACCTGCCAGCCGCGCAGCCCCGAGACGAGTGCCTGCCGCACGTGCTGCTCGATCACGTGCCGGAACGCCTCGTGGGTCTTGTACAGGTAGAGCGGGACGTCCTGGGCCTGGACCGCGGCGCGGAAGTGCAGCCCGGAGCCGGCCGGCGCCGGGTCGATCCGCAGCCCGACGGTGGCGTGGTAGGGGTTGGAGTCGGTGTTGAGCACCTCGACCGACTCACCGGCCCGCTGGGGACGCTCGACGTGCACGACCGTGGCGTCGGCGAACTCCACCTCGACGCCGTAGTCCCTGGCCAGGGTCTCCGCGATGACCTCCTGCTGGACCCGGCCGTAGAGGGAGACCGAGAGCCGTCCCAGGTCGTCGTGGCGGACGGCGATCAGCGGGTCCTGGTCGGCCAGCTGGTCCAGCGCGGCGCGCAGCACGTGCCCGCGGGACGGGTGGCGCGGCGCCACGACCGCCTCCAGCGTGGGCGGCGCGAAGTGGTGCTCGCCGCCCTCGCAGCTGCCCGCGGCGTCGCCGACGTGCACTCGCGCCGGGCCACGCACCCGGGCGATCTCGCCGGCGCCGACGCCGGCGGTCCGCACCCAGCTGCCGGCCCGGTATGCCGCCACCTCGACCACCTTCTCGGGCGGTCCACCTCCGAACGAGACCCGGTCCCGGACGGCGAGCCGGCCGCGGAAGAGCCGGAGGTAGGAGACCTTCTCGCCGGCCTCGCCGCGCTCGATCTTGAACACCCGGGCGGCCAGCGGCCCGTCGTCGTCGGCGGGCGGCGGTGCCAGCAGCTCCACCAGGGCGTCCATCAACGGGGCCACCCCGCTGCCCAGGGTCGCCGAGCCGCTGAACGCCGGGAACACCCGGCCCCGTCGGGTCTGGTCGGCCAGCGCCCGGTGCACCCGGGCCCGGTCCACGCCCTCCTCGTCGGAGACGAAGTCGGCGAGCAGCCGCTCGTCGCGGTCGGTGAGCACGTCGATGAGGTCTGCGACCGGCGCGGTCACCGGCACGACGTACGGCGTGAGGCGATCGCGGACCGCGGCGAGCACCCGGTCCACGTCGGCACCGGTGCGGTCGGTCTTGTTGACGAAGAGCAGGGTCGGCACCCGCAGCCGCTGCAGAGCGCGCATCAGCACGGTGGTCTGCGGCTGGACGCCCTCCACGGCGGAGAGCACGAGGACCGCGCCGTCGAGCACGCTGAGCACGCGCTCCACCTCGGCGATGAAGTCCGGGTGACCCGGGGTGTCGATCAGGTTGACGGTGGCGCCGCCGTGCTCGAAGGCGGCGACGGTGGAGCGGATCGTGATCCCGCGCTCCCGCTCGAGCGCGAGCGAGTCGGTCTGGGTGGTCCCCGCGTCGACCGAGCCGACGTGGTCGATGACCCCGGCGGCGTGCAGCAGCCGCTCGGTCAGCGTGGTCTTGCCGGCGTCAACGTGCGCGAGGATCCCGAGGTTCAGGGTGCGGCGGAGCAAGCGTGGTCTCCTTCGGAGAGTTCGTGTGGTCTGGCAGGACTGACACGAAAGCTCCACGCATCGGAGGCTCCTCTGGTCGGCTACGGGCTTGCTCGGACCCCGCCACCGTAGGCCGTCAGCAGCGGCCGGGTCACCGGGTTTTCGCCGACGCTGGGACTGCCCGCTGATCGAGATTGTCGAGATCCCCCGCAGGGTCGGCTCTCAGCGCGCGGGGGTCTCGACAGGCTTGACCAGCGCGGGGTCACGTTTCGCTGCATCGACCAGTTTCGCTTCGGGATCGCCGACTCGGCTCGGTCTCGAAACGCTGCTGAACGCACGAGGGCCCCCTCGCCAGCCTGCGGCTGGCTCGGGGGCCTCGTGCGTTCAGGTACTACTTGGTGATCTTGGTGACCCGGCCGGCGCCGACGGTGCGGCCCCCCTCGCGGATGGCGAAGCGCAGGCCCTCCTCCATGGCGATCGGCTGGATGAGCTCGACCGTCATCTCGGTGTTGTCGCCCGGCATCACCATCTCGGTGCCCTCGGGCAGCGTGACGACACCGGTGACGTCCGTGGTCCGGAAGTAGAACTGGGGACGGTAGTTGTTGAAGAACGGCGTGTGCCGCCCGCCCTCGTCCTTGCTCAGGATGTAGACCGAAGCGTCGAAGTTGGTGTGCGGGGTGGTCGTGCCGGGCTTGATCACGACCATGCCGCGCTCGACGTCCTCGCGCTTGGTGCCACGCAGGAGCAGGCCGACGTTCTCGCCCGCCTGGCCCTCGTCGAGCAGCTTGCGGAACATCTCGACGCCCGTGACGACCGACTTCTGCGACGAGTCGCGGATGCCGATGATCTCGACCTCCTCGTTGACCTTCACGATGCCGCGCTCGATGCGACCGGTGATGACCGTGCCGCGGCCGGTGATCGTGAAGACGTCCTCGACCGGCATCAGGAACGGCTTCTCGGTCTCGCGCTCGGGGGTCGGGATGTAGTCGTCGACGGCCTGCATGAGCTCGGCCACCGACTCGCCCCACTTCTCGTCGCCGTTCAGCGCCGGGAAGGCGGCCACGCGGATCACGGGGATGTCGTCGCCCGGGAACTCGTAGTCGGAGAGGAGCTCGCGCACCTCCATCTCGACGAGCTCGATGAGCTCCTCGTCGTCGACCATGTCGCACTTGTTGAGGGCGACCACGATCGCGGGGACGCCGACCTGACGGGCGAGCAGCACGTGCTCCTTGGTCTGCGGCATCGGGCCGTCGGTCGCGGCGACGACCAGGATCGCGCCGTCCATCTGGGCCGCGCCGGTGATCATGTTCTTGATGTAGTCGGCGTGACCGGGGCAGTCGACGTGGGCGTAGTGCCGGGCGTCGGTCTGGTACTCGACGTGCGCGATCGAGATCGTGATGCCGCGCTGACGCTCCTCGGGAGCCTTGTCGATCTCGTCGAACGGCGTGAACGGGTTGAGCTCCGGGTGCTTGTCGTGCAGGACCTTGGTGATCGCTGCGGTCAGCGTCGTCTTCCCGTGGTCGATGTGACCGATCGTGCCGATGTTGACGTGCGGCTTGGTCCGCTCGAACTTCGCCTTAGCCACTGTGGGCTCCTCCTGGTGTGTTTTCTACTGACTCGTACTGATGTGGTGTAGCCGAGGGCCGCGCGGCTTACTCGCCGCGGACCTTCTTGATGATCTCGTCGGCGATGCCCTGGGGGACCTCGGCGTACGAGTCGAACTCCATCGAGTACGAAGCCTGGCCCGAGGTCTTCGACCTCAGGTCGCCAACGTACCCGAACATCTCGGACAGCGGCACGAGGGCGTTGATGACCATGTCACCGTGACGCTCCTCCTGCGACTGGATCTGACCTCGCCGGCTGTTGAGGTCGCCGATCACCGTGCCCAGGTAGTCGTCCGGGGTGGTGACCTCGACCTTGAACATCGGCTCCAGCAGGACCGGGCGGGCCTTGCGGGCGGCCTCCTTGAAGGCCTGGTTGCCGGCGATCTTGAAGGCGAGCTCGGAGGAGTCGACGTCGTGGTAGCCGCCGTCCTCGAGCGTCATCTTCACGTCGACCATCGGGTACCCGGCGAGCACGCCGAACTCCATGGCCTCCTGGGCGCCCTGGTCCACCGACGGGATGTACTCCCGCGGGACCCGGCCGCCGCTGACGTTGTTGACGAACTCGTAGCCCGCACCCGTGTGGGTCTCGGGGTCGATGTTCGGCTCGATCGAGATGATGACCTTCGCGAACTGGCCCGAACCACCGGTCTGCTTCTTGTGGGTGTAGCTGTGCTTCTCGACCTTGTTGCGGATCGTCTCGCGGTAGGCCACCTGCGGCTTGCCGACGGTCGCCTCGACCCGGAACTCGCGCTTCATGCGGTCCACGAGGATCTCCAGGTGCAGCTCGCCCATGCCGGCGATGATCGTCTGCCCGGTCTCCTCGTCGGCCTTGACGGTGAACGTCGGGTCCTCGTCGGAGAGCCGCTGGATCGCGGTGCCGAGCTTCTCCTGGTCGCCCTTGGTCTTGGGCTCGATCGCGACCTCGATCACGGGGGCCGGGAACGTCATGGACTCGAGTACGACGGGCTTCTGCAGGTCGCAGAGGGTGTGCCCGGTCTTGGTGTCCTTGAGACCCATCACGGCCACGATCTGGCCGGCGCCGACCGACGCGATCTCCTCGCGCTTGTTGGCGTGCATCTGGTAGACCTTGCCGATCCGCTCCTTGCGGCCGGTCACCGAGTTGAGCACGGTCGAGCCGGCCTCGAGCTTGCCGGAGTAGACCCGGACGTAGATCAGCTTGCCGAGGTGCGGGTCGGACGCGATCTTGTACGCGAGGCCGGAGAACGGCTCGTCGTCGGACGGCTTCCGGCTGACCGACTCCTCCTCGTCGTTGACCGCGTGGCCCACGATGGCGTCGATGTCGAGCGGCGAGGGGAGGTACTTCACGACCGCGTCGAGCAGGGGCTGGACGCCCTTGTTCTTGAACGCGGTGCCGCACAGCACCGGGTTGAGCTTGTCGGCCAGGGTGGCGCGACGGATCGCGGCCTCGAGCTCCTCGACGGAGAGCTCCTCCTCCTCGAGGTACTTCTCCATGACCTCGTCGTCGGCCTCGGCCAGCGTCTCGAGCAGCTTCTCGCGGTACTCCGCGGCCTGCGCCTCGAGCTCGGCCGGGATCTCCTCGACCTCGTAGTCGTCACCGATCGTGGTCTCGCCACGCCAGGTGAGCGCGCGCATGCCGACCAGGTCGACGACGCCGAGGAAGTCGGACTCGGCGCCGATGGGCAGCTGCAGGACCAGCGGGGTGGAGTTGAGCCGGTCGACCATCATCTGCACGCAGTGGAAGAAGTCGGCGCCGGTGCGGTCGAGCTTGTTGACGAAGCACATGCGCGGAACGGCGTACTTGTTCGCCTGCCGCCACACGGTCATGGTCTGGGGCTCGACGCCCGCGACCCCGTCGAAGACGGCGACGGCGCCGTCGAGGACGCGCAGCGAACGCTCCACCTCGGCGGTGAAGTCGACGTGGCCCGGGGTGTCGATGATGTTGATCTGGTGGTTCTTCCACCAGCAGGTCGTCGCGGCCGACGTGATGGTGATGCCGCGCTCCTGCTCCTGCTCCATCCAGTCCATCGTGGCGGCGCCCTCGTGGACCTCACCGATCTTGTAGTTGATGCCGGTGTAGAACAGGATGCGCTCGGTCGTCGTCGTCTTGCCGGCGTCGATGTGCGCCATGATGCCGATGTTGCGGACCTTGTTGAGGTCCGTCGTGATGTCGACAGCCACTGTCTCTTCTCAGTCCCTTGGGGTGGTCACGTGCGTGTAGCCCGGGCCGTCCGGACCGGGCTGGTGGAGAACGCCGACGCGGTGGTCTTTGTTCCCTGGTCAGCCCGGCCGGCCGGTCACCAGCGGTAGTGGGCGAAGGCCTTGTTCGACTCGGCCATCTTGTGGGTGTCCTCGCGCTTCTTCACCGCGGCACCGAGGCCGTTGGAGGCGTCGAGGATCTCGTTCATGAGCCGCTCGGACATGGTCTTCTCGCGACGGTCCTGGGCGTACCCGACCAGCCAGCGCAGCGCGAGCGTGGTGCCGCGGGTGCCCTTGACCTCGATCGGGACCTGGTAGGTCGCACCGCCGACCCGGCGGGACTTGACCTCGATGGCCGGCTTCA
Source organism: uncultured Actinomycetota bacterium (assembly GCA_963749865.1). GTDB lineage: Bacteria > Actinomycetota > Actinomycetes > Propionibacteriales > Nocardioidaceae > Nocardioides. The sequence goes on along the minus strand of CAVVOE010000012.1, from coordinate 140,776 downwards.
CGTTGTCCATCGCCCGCTTGAGCGTCACGACGGGGTCGGTGCCGGTCTTGTCGCGGCAGCCCTCGAGGGCGGTGTAGACGATCCGCTGGGCGACCTGCTTCTTGCCGTCCTGGAGGACCTTGGAGACGAGCTGGGTGACCAGCTGCGACCCGTAGACCGGGTCGACGTCGAGAGGCCGCTTAGGCGCGGGACCCTTGCGCGGCATGTCAGCTCTTCTCCTTCTTCGCGCCGTACCGGCTGCGAGCCTGCTTGCGGTTCTTGACGCCCTGGGTGTCGAGCGTGCCGCGGATGATCTTGTAGCGGACACCGGGGAGGTCCTTCACCCGGCCGCCGCGGACGAGCACGATCGAGTGCTCCTGGAGGTTGTGGCCCACGCCCGGGATGTACGCCGTGACCTCGACGCCGCTGCTCAGGCGCACGCGGGCGACCTTGCGAAGGGCGGAGTTCGGCTTCTTCGGGGTGGTGGTGTAGACGCGCGTGCAGACGCCGCGTCGCTGGGGCGAACCCTTCAGGGCAGGCGTCTTGTTCTTCGACACCTTGTCCTGGCGGCCCTTGCGGACCAACTGCTGGATGGTGGGCACCTGGGTGGTTCCCTCTCTGCTTTGCTCTCACGGCCCGGCGCTCTGCCGGGCACGGGTGTACTGCGTTGTTGCGTGTGCCTGTCGATGCGTCCCGCTGCCGACGAGAGAGTCCGTCTCTGCGGGGCACGCTCGAGGGGCCTGGATGGACCAGACACCGAGGATCGAGACTACCGGGCGCCCCAGAGGGGGTCAAAACGGGAACCGGCTCCCCTGACCTGCTGAAACTGGCGCTTCCGGGACGGAGTTTCAGCCGGAAAGGACCAGTTTCACCGGGTACCCGGTGAAACTGCCGGTCACGCGGCCAGCGGCTCGGCGACATCTCGCCGGAGGCCGGGGCCCTCGCGCCGCTCGAGGCGGCGGAACACCAGCAGCGCGATGCCGACCCCGACCAGCACCAGCGCGCCGCCGATGATCAGCGTCCAGCGGGCGCCGAGCTGCTCGCCGATCACCCCGATCACCGGCGACCCCAGCGGCGTACCGCCCATCACCACGGTCATGTACAGCGCCATCACCCGGCCCCGCAGCGCCGGGTCGGAGGAGATCTGCAGGGTCGCGTTGGCCGAGTTGAGCAGCGTGATCGTGCAGAAGCCGATCACCGGGGCGAAGCACGCGAACATGACGTACGACGGCAGGAGCCCCGCGACGATCTCGGCCACGCCGAACCCGGTCGCGGCGAAGACGAGCAGCCGGAGCCGGATGGTGGGCCGGCGCGCGGCCAGCAGCGCGCCTGCCAGCGACCCGACCGCCAGCACCGAGCCGAGGATGCCGAACTCGCCGGCCCCCTTGTGGAAGACCTGGGTGGCCATCAGCGCCGAGGTGATCTGGAAGTTCATGCCGAAGGTGCCGGCGAAGAAGACCAGCACCAGGATCATCATCATCTTGGGCTGGGAGCGGACGTAGCGCAGCCCCTCCAGCAGCTGACCGGGCTCCCGCCCCCGCGGCTCCGGCGAGTGCAGCAGCCGGGCGTCCATGCGACGCAGCTGCCAGATGATCGCGAAGTACGACAGGCCGTTGAGCAGGATCACCCAGCCCGAGGCCCGGGCGCCGTCGCCCAACAGGCCGATGAGGAGGCCGGCCAGGGCCGGCCCGATCAGCCGGGCGACGTTGAACGTAGCCGCGTTGAGGCCGACGGCGTTGGTCAGGTCGTCGGGGCCGACCATCTCGGAGACGAAGGACTGCCGGGTGGGGGCGTCGAAGGCCGACGCGATGCCGAAGGTGAAGGCCAGCGCGTAGACCATCCAGACCTCGGCGTGGCCGCTCACCGCGATGGCGCCCAGGGCGAGCGAGGACAGCGCCATGCCGAGCTGGGTGAGCTGGAGGACCAGCCGCTTGGGGAACCGGTCGGCCAGCACACCGGCGTACGGCGCGAGCAGCAGGACGGGCAGGAACTGCAGCCCGGTGGTGATGCCGAGCTCGGTCCCGCCGGTGCCGGGCAGGCTGAGGACGAGCCAGTCCTGGGCCACGCGCTGCATCCAGGTGCCGGTGTTCGACACCACGCTGCCGGCGAGGTAGAGCCGGTAGTTGTGGTTGCGGAGGGCTCGGAAGGTGGGGGTCACGCAGGTCTTTCGTCAGTCGTGCTCGGACAGCTGGTCGAGGATGGGGGCGGCGGCCCGCAGCACCTGGCGCTCCTCGGCGGTGAGGGCGCGCAGCTGGCGGGCCAGCCACTCGTCGCGGCGCCTGCGGTCGGCCAGGACGGTCGCTCGCCCCTGGTCGGTCAGGGTGACCACCACGACCCGGCCGTCGCTCTCGTGCGGGCGCCGGGTGACGTAGCCGCCCTCCTCCAGGAAGTTGATCTTGCGGGTCATCGTCGGCGGCTGCACGCGCTCGAGGCCGGCCAGCTCTCCGACGGTCAGCTCGCCGTGGCGGAACAGGTCCCCCAGCACGGCCATGACCGCGATGCTCAGGTCGTTGTCGGGGTCGCGCTCGACGGCCAGCCGGCGCCGCAGGCGCATCACGGACTTGCGCAGCTCCGACGCCAGGCCGGCGTCGGTGCGAGCGACGTTCTCCACCGTAGGCATGTACTTAGCCTAACTCATTACCTCGGCTAACTATTCCCTCGTCCCGGGACGACGAACGAGCGGCCGCCCGGTCGGGTGGCCGCTCGTTCTCGGATGGGGCTGAGGCTCAGGTGAGCCAGCTGGTGATGGGTTCGATCGCGAAGTAGACGATGAAGAGCGCCGCGATCAGCCAGAGCAGCAGGTGGATCTCGCTCGGCCTTCCCGAGCACCAGCTTGATCAGCACGTAGGCCAGGAACCCGGCGCCGATGCCGACGGTGATCGAGTAGGTGAACGGCATCAGCACGATCGTGAGGAACGCCGGGATGGCGATCTCGACGTCCCTCCAGTCGATCTCCGTGACCTGCTGCATCATCAGGAAGCCGACCAGCACCAGCGCCGGGACCGCGGCCTCCGACGGGATCACCGCCACCAGGGGAGCCAGGAAGATGGTGAGCAGGAACAGCACCCCGGTCACCACCGAGGCCAGGCCGGTCCGGGCGCCCTCGCCGACGCCTGACGCGGACTCGATGTAGCTGGTGTTGGACGAGACACCCGCGGCACCGCCCACGCCGGCCGCGATCGAGTCGACGATGAGGATCTGCTGGGTGTTGGGCGGGATGCCCTCCTCGTTCAGCAGGCCGGCCTCGGCGCCGATGGCCGTCATCGTGCCCATCGTGTCGAAGAAGTCGGCCAGCATCAGGGTGAACACGAGCAGGATGGCGGTGACCACGCCCGCCTCCTGGAAGCCTCCGAGCAGGCTGAACTCGCCGAGCGTCCCGAAGTCGGGTTTCTCGAAGATGTCGTCGAAGCCGGGGAGGACCGGGACGGTGAGTGCCCAGCCCTTCGGGTTGATCGTGTCCCCGGCCACGACGGGGCCGACGTCGGCGATCTTCTCGACGATGATCGCGACGATCGTCATGACGACGATGGAGATCAGGATCGCGCCCCGCACCTTGCGCACCCACAGCGCGACGATCAGCACGAGCCCGATCCCGAAGACGAGCACCGGCCACCCGGCGAGCTGACCGGTTCGGCCCAGCTGGAGGGGAACCGCGTCGGCGCTACCGGCGAACCCGGCGTCGACGAAGCCGATCAGGGCGATGAACAGGCCGATGCCGACCGAGATCGCGACCTTGAGCTGGGTCGGGACGGCGTGGAAGACCGCGGTCCGGAACCCGGTGAGCACCAGCACCAGGATGATGACGCCCTCGATGACCACCAGGCCCATGGCGTCGGCCCAGGTCATCTGGCTGGCTATGGAGAACGCCACGAAGGCATTGAGGCCGAGCCCGGTCGCCAGGGCCAGGGGGTAGTTGGCCACCACGCCCATGAGGATGGTCAGCACCCCGGCGGCCAGCGCCGTGCCGGCGGCGATGGCCGCCAGGTTGGGCGCGTCGCCGCCGCCGAGGAACTCGCCGTCCAGGTCCACGACGAAGCCGAGGATCAGCGGGTTGAGGACCACGATGTAGGCCATCGTGAAGAAGGTGACGATCCCGCCGCGGACCTCGCGTGCGGTGGTCGATCCACGCTCCGTGATCTTGAAGTAGCTGTCGAGGCCGGACGCTCCCCCGGCTTCCGTCTGCGTGCTCACAGGCGCTCACCCTGTCAGAGCGAGCCGCGGCTGGGTACCCCCGCGACTCGCGCCTTCAGGCTTCCGTCCTCGATCTAGACCGTGTCTCCCCAGGCCCTTGGGCCGCGCGACGTGGCCAGCCCTAGTGCGAGTGCGAGCCAGGCCGCGGCCCAGATCAAGTGCCCGACCCGCGCACCGGTGATCTCGCCCAGCGCGGCCTGCAGGGCGATGACGGGGAGGTACCCGACGCCGGCCGCGACGGCTGCGACAGCCGGCCATCCGGCGGCGCGACCTGCGACCCCGACGACGATCGTGCCGACCGCGAACAGCATCACGCTCGCGCCGATGACGTAGGCATACCAGGGTGGCCCGGGAGCGGCCTCGTCCAGGAACGGGTTGTAGCTCCAGCCGTCCATGACCACTGCTCCAGCACCGCCGACCAGGCCTGCCAACGCGGTCAGCGCGGCGAGCCCCAGTCCGAACCGGCCGAGGCGCGACGTTGCCGCCCCCGACCAGGTCGCGAAGGCGAGCAGGGTGGCGAGGAGTACGACGCGCAGCCCGCCGAGGACGAGGAGGTGCAGTCCGTTCGGCTGGAGGTCGGCCAGCAGGGCGAAGGCGGCCCAGACGATGATCGCGACAGCGGCTAGCTGCCCCACGCGGACGGTCTGATCGGCAGCCTCGGGGCGGCTCTGGACGGTGGTCATGAGGTTCCTTCCGGTCGACGGTCCGGCCGCGTTTCGCGGCGGTGCCGGCACGCTAGGTCGGGGGCGACTGCCGCCAGAACGAGGCAGACCGCCGAGCTGACGAGGCCCGCCACCGACGTGCTCCCTGCGGCGTACCACAGTCCAACCCTGCAAGCCGCCCTCTCGTCCGCACGCCCAAGCTGCGCGACGATGCCCGCGTGGCCGAGACATTCCCCTCGAGGAATCTGACCTGGGGAGCGCTGTGCCTCGGGGCGGTGGCCGCCGCCGGCACGGTCGCGCTGTTCGGGTGGCTGGCGACGTCGGGGCCCGGGGTCCTCCTCTGGTGCACGCCGTTCCTGATCGGCTTCTGCGCCGGCGTCTGGGCGTTCCTCCGTCGGCCCGGCGACGTGGCGGCACGCCGGTTCCTCGTCTTCGGCGCCATCGCGGGACCGTTCATCGGTGGGCTGGTCGGGCTGGTGACGGCACGTGACGAGCTGGGACAGCGCTGGTGGCTGGCGCCGGGCAACGTGGCGGCCCAGGTCCTGGGCCTCGCCTTCGAGGCCGCCATGATCGCGATGCTGGCGGTCTACCCGGACGGGGCCTACCGTCGGCGGTTCGAGCGCTGGGTGGTCCGCGGCGCCGCGACCCTGGTGCCTGTCCTACCGCTGGCTCTGCTGATCGCCAGCCCCACGATCCACCCGATGTGGGCCTTTGCCTGGGGCGAGGAGGAGGGCACGACGAGCTTTCCCGACCTGGCGAGCCCACTCCACCTGCCGGCGCTGTCGTTCCTCGCCCCGCCCTTGCGCGGCGTCGCCGACGCGGCGCTCGTCCTCGGACCCCTCGTCGGCGCCCTGTTGGTCGCCTCCCGCTACCGAGGGCTCCCGGCGCCACAGCGGCGCCAGATCCGCTGGCCGAGCTACGGCGTGCTGCTGCTCGGGCTCCTGCCGGTGGTGGCCGTGCTCCACGAGCTCGACCTGCTCTCGACCGGTGCGCGCGACGCGGTCATCATCACCGCGCTGTCCGCGCTCCCGGTGTCGATGGCCGTCGGGTTGGTCCGCCCCGACCTCTTCGACATCGACCGCGCGGCGCGTCGCTCGCTGCTCTTCGCTCCGCTCTGGATCGCGATCGCGGGCACCTACGTCGCAGTGGCCGCCGCACTCGGCTTCGCGGCCACCGGGTTCGGCGTCCCCGGGGTCGTCACGGTGACGCTGCTGGCCGCCGTGGCCTTCGAGCCGCTGCGCCGGCGCTTCACTCGACGCGCCGCCGGCTGGGTGTACGGCGAGCCGCTGGACACCAGCCAGGTCATGGAGTGGCTCGAGCGAGCCCTGGAACACCCGCTCGACCTGGGACAGATGGTCGACTCGATCGCCACGGCCACCACCGAGAACCTCGGCGTGCGCTGGACGCGGCTCGACGTCGACGGTCTGCCCCCCGTCCGGCACGGCGCCGATCCCGCGGCGGACGATCCGTCGGCCAGCGCCGACCTCGTGCACGCCGGCCGAAAGCTCGGGTACCTCACCTGTGGCCCGCGGGTGCGCGGGGGACTTCCACCGGACCCGGCCGCACTGGGCGCCGTCGCGGGTCAGATCGCGGCTGCGCTGCACGGCGTCGGCCTCGCTGAGGAGCTGCGAGTCAGCCTGGCCGAGCAGCGGCGCCAGTCCGCGGAGCTGGCCGCGTCCCGCGGCCGGCTGGTCGAGGCGGAGGAGTCGGCTCGGCGGCGGATCGAGCGCGATCTCCACGACGGGGCCCAGCAGGAGCTGGTCGGGCTGTCGGCGCAGATCGGCCTGGCCCGGGCCCGGCACGCGGGGATCGACGGGGTCGAGGCAACCCTCGGCGACCTGCAGGCAGGTGTTGGCGAGGCGCTGGAGCAGCTCCGCCGGCTGGCGCACGGCATCCACCCGACGGAGCTGGCCGACCACGGGCTGGTCGAGGCTGTCGAGGGCCGGTCGGCACGCCTGCCGGTACGGGTCGTGATGAGCTGCGAGCCCACGCTCCGCACGGCCCGGTTCGGGGACCGGGTCGAGGCCGCGGCGTACTTCTTCGTGAGCGAGGCACTGACCAACGTCGTCAAGCACGCCGGTGTCGACGAAGCGCGGGTCAGCCTGGCCCGCGCTGATGACGAGCTGGTCGTCGAGGTCGCCGACGACGGCAGTGGGTTCGCGCCCGAGGCCGCGGTGGGCTCGGCGGGCCTGCGCGGGCTCCGCGACCGGATCGAGGCGGTCGGTGGGACGGTCGAGCTGACCAGCACGCCGGGCTCCGGCACCTCGATTCGCGCCCGGCTCCCGGTCCAGGCTCAGCTGGGGAGCACTCCATGAGCCCGGATGCGATGCGGGTGATCATCGTCGACGACCACTTCGTGGTGCGGGAGGGCGTCAGGCGCCTGCTCGAGCAGTCAGGCGAGGTGGACGTGGTCGCCTCCCTCGACAGCGCCGAGCAGCTCCTGGCCGAGGCTCGGGCGCTCAGCCCGAACGCCGTGATCACCGACATCCGGATGCCGCCCAGCCACCACATGGAGGGCATCGAGGCCGCTCGCGCGCTGCGGGATGGGATGCCCGAGGTCGGCGTGGTCGTGCTGTCGCAGTACTCCCACGAGTCCTACGCGTTCGAGCTGCTCAAGGACGGCACGGCGGGCCTCGCCTACCTGCTCAAGGACCGGGTCGGCGAGCTCGACCAGCTGCTCCACGCGCTGCGCGAGGTGTGTGCCGGCCGCTCCGTGATCGACTCCCGGGTCGTCGACGCCCTCGTGCTGCGCCACTCGCGGCGGGAGCGGTCCGGGCTGGAGAGCCTGACGGCGCGCGAGCAGGACGTCCTGCACCAGATGGCCCAGGGCAAGAACAACGCGGGTATCGCGGCCGCCCTCGTGCTGTCGGCGTCCGCCGTGGAGAAGCACGTGTCATCGATACTGACCAAGCTCGGCCGCCCTGACGACGAGGGGGTAGACCGCCGGGTCACCGCCGTCCTGCGGTTCCTGCAGGGCTGATCTCCGTCGGGCGGTCAACGCGGCTAGTCTCGGGCTGTGGACCCCGTTCTCCGCGACGAGCAGCCGAGGAAGCACGAGATCGGCAACCGCACCTTCATCGTCGCGGACGTCGAGCCCCTCGACGTGGACGGCGTCCGCACCGTCGAGGTCGGGACCATCGCCTGGCTGGTCGGCTTCGTCGCGCTGCTGCCGTTCTACAGCCGGCTCGAGGACGCGGGCCGCACCTGGTGGCTGTGGACCTGCCTGGCCGGCTTCGGGCTGGGTCTGTTCGGCCTGGAGTACTGCCGTCGGCGGCGACGGGTGCGAGCCCAGAGATCCGAATCGACGGACTGAACCGCGCCGGTTCGATCAGAACGACTCGACTTCATCGACGTTGAGGGTGTCGAAGACCGGGTCGGGAAGCGGCTGGGGCTCGTGCTTCTTGGCCAGCCGCACCTCGGAGTGCGCGCCGCAGCCGTGGTCCATGCTCACGATCCGGCCGTCGTCGTTGGCGTCGCCGTTGGCGCAGACGCCGAAGGTCATGCTGAGCGGGCCGGCGATGCGGACCAGGAAGCCGCAGCTGCGGCAGTGGTGGGGCGCGGACTGGGCCAGCGGCGAGTCGGGACCGCCGCCGCCGTCGTACCACCGCTGCGCCGCGAGGTCCCGGCCCTCGAGCGAGAGGGTCCGGACCCGGCCCAGGCCGAGCTCCTGGGCGACCTCACGGACCTGCGCCTTGTCGTCGGTGTCGAGGGGGTCGTCGCCGTAGGAGTACGTCGGGACGAGGCGCGGGTCCTCGTCGCTGACCGGCAGCAGGTCGCCGGGAGAGAGGTCCCCGGGCTGGATCCGCTCCCGGTAGGGCACCCAGGCCGGGGCCACGATGGCCTCCTCGCTGGGGACCAGCACCACCTCGTCGATGGTGACGTGCTTCTGCCGCGTGGCGCGGGCCACGGTCACCGACCAGCGCCAGCCGACGTAGCCGGGCCGGGTGCAGGCGAACAGGTGGGTGAGCACCCGGTCCCCCTCGGCGACCGCGCCCAGGTGGTCGCCCACGTCGGCGGCGTCGACGTCCTCGACCAGCGCGGCGCGAGCCACGTCGACGGCCGCGGCCAGTGCGGCGTCGACCCTGCCCCGGGGCGCGGCCGCGGTCACGAGGGTGCTCACGCGGGCCAGCATGACTGATCGGCGGGGGTCGTGTCAGGTCGGGGCCCGGCGCGGCAGGATGGGTGCGTGGACGAGGACGACCAGCGCTGGCGGGACCCGCACCCGCAACAGGTGCCGGTCGCGCCTCCCTCGGCCGCGGACCGCGCCCGCAAGGTGGGCCGGGGCCTGGCGACCGGCACGAAGGTGACCGCGCGCGGGCTGCGCAGCCTCGGTCGCGGCACCGCTCGGGCCAGCCGGTTCACCGTGGTGCAGGCCCGACGCGCGTCGGAGGCGGAGGGCGCCGGAGAGTCCGGGCTGTCCCGCCTGATCCAGATGCACGTCTTCAACACCGCCGGCGACGCGGCCGTGGCGATCTCGCTGGCCGGCAGCCTGTTCTTCCAGGTGCCCTCGGGCGAGGCCCGCGACCAGGTGGCGCTGTTCCTGGGACTGACGATGCTGCCGTTCGCGATCGTGGCGCCGCTGATCGGGCCGTTCCTCGACCGCTTCGCGCACGGCCGGCGCTGGGCGATCGGCGCGACGATGGCGGTGCGCGCGTTCCTCTGCTGGGCCCTGGCCTCGTCGGTGAGCAGTGGCTCAGCGCTGGTGTTCGCTGCCGCACTCGGCGTGCTCGTCTCTTCCAAGGCGTACGGCGTGACGCGGGCCGCCGCCGTGCCCCGCCTGCTGCCTCGCGACTTCACCCTGGTGAAGGCCAACGGCAGGGTCTCGCTGTCCGGCATCGTCGGCGCCACCGTCTCGGCGCCGATCGCCGCGCTCGCCTCGCTCGCGGGGTCCGAGTGGGGCCTGCGCTACGCCACCGTGCTGTTCGTCATCGCCACCGTGTGCGCGATCCGGCTGCCCGCCGAGGTCGACTCCAGCGAGGGCGAGGGAGAGATGTCCTGGCGCGGGCAGGAGGGCAGCACCTCGCGGCGCGGCCGGCTGCGCACCCGGATCCCCGGGACCGTGGCGTTCGCGCTCCGCGCCAACTGCGGGCCCTGGTTCGTCAGCGGCTTCCTGCTGATGTTCATCGCGTTCCTGCTGCGCGACGGCGACGTCCGACCGGACAGCTCGCTCAGCGCCGGCGTGATGATCGGCATCGTGATCGGTGCGGCCGGACTCGGGCGCACGCTCGGGACGCTGGCCGCATCCCAGCTGCGCCGGATCACCCCGGCGCTGGCGGTGGTGCTGGCGCTCGTGGGCGACGCGGCGGCGGCCCTGCTGGCCGCGCTCTTCTACAGCGTCTGGACGCTGGCCCTGCTCGGTCTGGTCGCCGGTCTGGCGCAGGCGCTGGCCAAGTTCTCGCTCGACGCGACCATCCAGCGCGACATCCCGACCCAGGTGCAGGCCAGCGCCTTCGGCCGCAGCGACACCACCTGCCAGCTGGCGTGGGTGCTGGGTGGGTTCGTGGGCATCGCGCTGCCGCTGGACCCGCCGCGGCTGGGGCTCACGGTCGCGTTCGCGGCGGTGGCCGCGTGGACGGCGTACGTCCTGTCGACCGCGCCGCGCGGGCGGCGTCGGCGCAGGCAGGCTGCGCAGGCGCGCGCCGCGCAGGCCGCGATCGACACCCAGCCGCTGCCGGTGCAGCGGCGGCCTTGAGCCGAGTACAGCTAGAGGTCGAGCTCGTCGGCCAGCGCGCGCAGCAGCTTGGCGGTGGGACCAGCGGTGCTCCGGTCGGGGTGCCGGCCGTGGCGGTAGGCCTCGCCGACGCCGTCGAGCAGCCGGATCAGGTCCTCGACGATCGGGGCCATCTCGTCGGGGCTCTTGCGCTTGGCGTGCGACTGGTTGCGCTGCACCGAGGCCGGCTTGTCGAGGATCCGGACCTGGAGCGCCTGGTCGCCGCGGCGGCCCTGGGCGACGCCGAACTCGACGCGGGTGCCCGCCTTGACCGTGGTGACCCCGTCGGGCAGGGCGTCGGCGCGCACGTAGACGTCGGGGCCCTCCTCCTGGGAGAGGAACCCGAACCCCTTGTCCGCGTCGAACCACTTCACCTTGCCTGTGGGCACGGTCATCAACCCTAGACGAACATCCTCGGCGGGCTCGACCCGATTCCGGCCGTTCAGACCACATCCGGGGCGAGGGTGCTGACGCCCACGACCAGCCCGGCCAGGCTGGCCAGCAGGAGGAACAGGATCCAGAGCACGGCGGGCACCCGCGTGAGCCGGGCGAGCTGGTCGGGGTCCGACGTGCGCGGACGGCGGCGACCGGCGCCGAGCAGCTCGAGAAGCGGCCGCGGGGCGGCGAGGAGGAGCAGCCAGGCGATGAGGTACGCCGCCACGGACTGGACGGTGCCGTCGGCGTACCACGAGAGGAGGAGGACGCCGGTCCCGCCGACCAGGAGGACCAGGAGGCCGTACCCGTTGCGGACCCAGAGGATCAGCGCCGCGGACAGCAGGGCCAGCAACCAGAGCAGCCCGACGCTGCGGCCCGCGGCGAGCAGCAGAGCGGCGACCAGGCCCAGGGCGGCCGGCGCGAGGTAGCCGGCCGCGAGCATCGCGACCATGCCGGGGCCGCGGGGCTTGCCACGGGAGACGGTGAGCCCCGAGGTGTCGGAGTGCAGCCGGATCGAGCGCAGCCTTCGCCCGGCCAGCACCGCGACCACCGCGTGGCCGGCCTCGTGCACGACGGTGACGCCGAGCCGGACCCGCGGCCAGGTGGCCGGGCTGACGACCAGGAGGAGCGCGACCAGGCCGGTGGCGACCACGAGCCGGGCCTCCGGGACCGGCTGGGTGGAGGTGGCGCGGTCCCAGATGTCATCCAGCACGCGTCAGCCCCGGGCCAGGCGGTAGGCCCGGATCTCGCCGAACTGACGGAAGCCCGCTCTCAGCAGGACCGGCGCCGAGGTGTCGACCCGGCCCTTGACCAGCGCCAGCCGGCAGCCCTCCTCGTGGCCGATGCGCAGGCGGTGGTCCAGCAGGGCCCGGTAGACACCGGTGTGCCGCGCCTCCGGCACCGCCGCACCGCCCCAGAGCCGGATGGTCTCTCCGACGACGAGGTGGCCGGCGGCGCCGACGGGTACGCCGTCACGCAGCGCGAGGAAGCGGTGGTCCTCGGCGAGCCGCGACGCCGTGGCGGCCAGCGACTCCTCGTCGGCGGGGCTGCCGCCGAAGACCTGGACGTCGATCGCGTCGGTGGCCCGCAGGTCGTCGAGGGTGGTGACCCGGCGCACCTCGAGGTCGCCCGGCACGTCGAGATCGGGCAGGCCGGCGGTCAGGTCGAGGGCGAGCACGGCCAGGGTCTCGGTCAGCTCCGCACCCCGCTCGCGAAGCCGCCGCTCGAGCTCCGGAGGGCGGGTCGCGTCGCCGAGCTCGAAGAAGTTGACGCAGTCGCGGCCCAGGCCGTGCGCGGCGTCGAGGACGTCGTCGATGAGCTCGTCGGCCGGTCGCTCACTGTTCCAGCGGGTGGCGACGGTCGGGTCGGAGAAGTAGGCAGGGTAGGCGATGAGCAGGAACTCGTCGGTGTCCACGGTTCGGGCCTCGGGCGGGACCCACACCCAGGCGGCCGCCTCGGCCAGCACGTGCTCAGGAGTCACGCTTTTCCGGGGTCCCCGCGGAAGCGTGCACTCTGCGCGCGGAGCGCGTCTACCGCAGGTTTCCGTGGGGTGGACGCGAGACGCTCGTTCATCGAGCCGGAGCGGAACCCCTTCTCGTCGACCAGAACCTCGTCGAAGCCGGCGTCGGCCACCACGCGTTCCACCGCCTCGTGCAGCTCGTCCTGCAACGGCAGCAGGGCCATGTCGATCTCGACGGACGCGCGGTCGCCGAGGTCGCGGACCCGGAGGTTCTCCAGGCCGTACGCCGCGAGCAGGTCGCGGACCGCGGCCTCGGCGCGCTCCACGCGAGCCAGGCGGTGCGGGGTGACCTCGACGCCGTACGCCACCCGGCTGGACAGGCAGGCGGCGGCGGGCTTGTCCCACGTGGGCAGCCCCCATCGGCGGGAGGCCTCGCGGACCTGGGCCTTGGTCAGCCCCGCGTCGCGGAGCGGTGCGACCGCCCCGCGCTCGTCGGCGGCGCTGATGCCGGGCCGGAAGCCGGCCACTGCGTCGTCGGCGTTCGTGCCCGTGGCGACGGTCACGATCCCGCGCCGGCGGGCCAGTGGCGTGAGCACCTCGATCAGCTCGGCCTTGCAGAAGAAGCACCGGTCGGCGCCGTTGGCGCGGTAGCCCTCGCGCTCCATCTCGTGGGTCTCGGGCGTGAGCAGCTCGACGCCGAGCCCGGAGGCGAAGTCACGGGCCGGGACACGCTCGGCCTCGGGCAGGGAGTGGCTGTAGCCGGTGGCGGCCACGACCCGCTCGGGACCCAGGGCCCGGACCGCCGCCGCGAGCAGGAACGCACTGTCGGCGCCGCCGCTGTAGGCGACCATGACGCTGCCACGCTCCTTCAGGTCCCGCTCCAGGGCGTCGAGCCGGGTGTCGAGCAGATGCGCGTCGAGCCAGGCCGGGAACTCCACGAGGCTCTCGAGCACCACGTCGGTGCCGGCGGCCTCGAGCTCGGCCCGGGTGCAGCCACCGGTCAGCACGCTCACGCTGAGCGCGCCGGCGGCGTGCGCCCCCTCGACGTCGTGGACGTGGTCTCCGACGTAGATGCCGACACCCTCGCGGGTCAGCACCTCGGCCTTCCCCACTCCCCAGACCCAGCCCTCGACGAGGTCGACGTCCAGGCCGACGTGCTCGACATGGAGCTGGGCGTTGCGTGGGAACTTCCCGGTGACCAGCACGATCCGGCCGCGCTGGCGGCGTACGGCGGCCAGCGCCTCGTGCGCGCCCGGCAGCGCGGGGATCGACGTGACGGCGTGGTCGACGTACAGCTCGCGGAACCTGTCGCCCGCCGGGCCGACCGCCTCCGCGGCCAGGTGCGGCTCGAGCAGCTGCTCCAGCGGCGGGCCCAATCGCGCGGTCATCTCCCCGACCGGGAACTCGACCCCCAGCTCCTCCCCCAGCGCCCGCAGCGTGGCCGCGAACCCGGGCACGGTGTCGATCAGCGTCATGTCCAGGTCGAAGCCGACCGCGAGCTGACTGGACACGTGTAACAGCCTAGGTGGCCGGTGCGACTGTGGTGACATGAGCCGACCCGCGCAACCGGAGCCCGGGGCACCGGTCGGCCGCCGCGTCGTCATCGGGCTCCTCGGACTCGGGGCGGCGGGCGTGGTGGGCGGCGCGTCGTTCTCGCGGCGGCTCTCCGAGTGGCTGGCGCCGGTCGAGCTGCGAGACCCGACCGGGCTGCTGTCCACCCTGCCGCTGGGTCCGGTCTTCCGCTTCTACTCCGTGACCGGCGCGGTCGCGCCGCAGGACGAGCGGACCTACCGCCTGGAGGTGGGCGGCCTGGTGGCCGCGCCCGCGACGTACCGCCTCGACGACCTGCGGGCGCTGCCACAGACCACGTTCACCGAGGACTTCCACTGCGTGACCGGCTGGGTGGTGCCCGGTGTGACCTGGTCGGGAGTGCCCCTCCGCGAGCTGCTGGAGCGAGCCGGGCCCGACGGGTCGGCGGGTGCGGTGCGGTTCCGCTCCTTCGACGGCGCCTACACCGAGAGCCTGACCCTCGACGACGCACGCCGCTCGGAGGTGGTCGTGGCGCTGGAGATGCTCGGCGGGCCGGTCTCCCACGACCACGGCGGACCGGTGCGGACCTACGTCGGCGGCAGCTACGGCTACAAGAGCACCAAGTGGCTCTCGGCCATCGAGCTGACCGCGGACGAGGTCCCGGGCTACTGGGAGCACCGCGGCTACGACATCGACGGGACGATCCGTGAGTGAGCTCACGGTGGCTCGGTTCTCCCGCGCCGAGCGGTGGGTGCACCGGAGCTTCGGGGTGTTGATGGGCACCTGCCTGGTCACCGCGTTCTTCCTCTACTACGGGCCCGTGGCACTCGCCGTCGGGCACCGGCACACCGTCGAGCTGGTCCACGTGTGGGCGGGCTACGGGCTCCTGGCTCCGCTGCTGCTGGGGCTGGCCTCCGCGGCGTACCGCGTCGACCTCGGCCTCCTGAACCGGTTCTCCCGCGAGGACTGGCACTGGCTGCGGTCACGCAACCGCCGCGACGGGTCCTTCGGGGTGGGCAAGTTCAATGCCGGCCAGAAGCTGAACGCGGCACTCGTCGCCGGCTCGGTCGTCGTGCTGCTGGGCACCGGGACCCTGATGTTCTGGACCCAGCTGGTGCGGCTCGCCTGGCGGACCGGCGCGACGTTCGTGCACGACTGGTTCGCCCTGGGGCTCGGGCTGCTGGTGCTCGGCCACATCTGGTTCGCGATCAGCGACCCCGAGGCCCGCGAAGGGATGCGCACCGGCCGGGTGTCGCGGGGGTGGGCGCGGAAGGAGCACCGGGCCTGGGTGCCAGAGGCGGGCGACAACTAGCCGGAGAGCGGCTCGTCGTGCAGCAGCCTCTGGTAGAGCACGTGGTCGCGCCAGGCGCCGTTCAGGAACAACAGCTTCGGCGCCATTCCGTAGCGCTCGTACCCACACGCCTCCAGCACCCGCTGAGACGCCACGTTCTCGACCATCGTCCCTGCCTCGAGCCGGTGCAGCCCCATCGCCAGGCCCTGCTCGCCGAGGTGGTCGACGGCCGCCCGGGCCAGCCCGCGGCGCAGGTGGTCCTTGTCCACCCAGTAGCCGAGCACACCGCCCTGCATGGTGCCGCGGACGATGTTCTGGATGGACGCGCGGCCGACCACCGCGCCGTCCGGGCCGATCAGCAGCCAGGTCGCGAAGACGCCCCGCTCGGCCAGCTCCAGTCGGTTGGCGATGTCAGCCTCCTGCGCCTGAGTCGTGTAGAACGTCGCGGGACGGTCCGGGTCCCAGCGGGCGAGGTGCTCGCGGTTGCGGGTGTACGCCGCGGCGAGGGCCGGCGCGTGGCCGAGCGCGAGCGGCTCGAACGAGTAGCCGTCGGGAAGCACCGGGTGAGGTTAGCCGCGTCAGGTCAGCCCGAGCTGCTCGGTCGACTCCTCACGCATCTGCACCTTGCGGATCTTGCCGGTGACGGTCATCGGGAACTCGTCCACGACCATGACGTAGCGCGGGATCTTGTAGCGGCTGAGCCGGCCGTCGCAGAAGGCGCGCACCGCGTCGGCGTCCAATGGGTCGGCGCCCGCCTTCAGCTTGATCCAGGCACAGAGCTCCTCGCCGTACTTCTCGTCGGGGACGCCGATCACCTGGACGTCCTCGACGTCGGGGTGCTGGTAGAGAAACTCCTCGATCTCGCGCGGGTAGATGTTCTCGCCGCCGCGGATCACCATGTCCTTGATCCGGCCGACGATGTTGCAGTAGCCGTCCTCGCGCATCTCGGCGAGGTCGCCGGTGTGCATCCACCCGTCGGTGTCGATGGCCTCGCGGGTCTTCTCCTCGTCCTCCCAGTAGCCGAGCATCACCGAGTAGCCCCTGGTGCAGAACTCCCCCGGCTGGCCGCGCTCGACCGTCTCGCCGGTGGCCGGGTCGACGATCTTGACCTCCAGGTGCGGGTGCACCCGGCCGATGGAGGCGGTACGCCGCTCGATGTCGTCGTCGACGCGGGTCTGGCAGGAGACCGGGGAGGTCTCGGTCATGCCGTAGGCGATGCCGACCTCGGGCATGTGCATGTCGTTGATGCAGCGCTTCATCACTTCGACCGGGCAGATCGAGCCGGCCATGATCCCGGTCCGCAGCCTCGAGAGGTCGTGGTCGGCGAAGCTCGGGTGGTTCTGCATCGCGATGAACATGGTCGGCACGCCGTACACACCGGTGCAGCGCTCCTCGGCGATGCAGCGCAGCGTCACCTCGGGGTCGAAGCCCGGCGCCGGGATCACCATGGTGGCGCCGTGGCTGACGCAGCCGAGGTTGCCCATCACCATGCCGAAGCAGTGGTAGAAGGGCACCGGGATGCAGAGCCGGTCCTCGTGGCTGAAGTTGATCAGCTCGGTCGTGAGGTAGCCGTTGTTGAGGATGTTGCGGTGGCTGAGCGTGGCGCCCTTGGGGTAGCCCGTCGTGCCCGACGTGTACTGGATGTTGATCGGGTCGTCCGGTGACAGCGACCAGTCCATCGCCTCCAGCAGGGTCACCCCCGGGTCGGAGACGTTGTGGTCGGTCCACTCGGGGCTGTCGAGGTACACCACCTGCTCGAGCCCGACGTCGTACCGCACCTCCTCGACCATCGCCCGGTAGTCGCTGCCCTTGAACTCCTTGGCCGAGATCAGCAGCTTGGTGCCGGACTGCCTGAGCGCGTACGCGAGCTCATGGGTGCGGTAGGCCGGGTTGATGTTGACCAGGATCGCCCCGATCTTCGCGGTCGCGAGCTGGGTGATCGTCCACTCGGCGCAGTTCGGGGACCACATGCCCACCCGGTCGCCCTTGCCGATGCCGGCCCGGATCAGGCCGATGGCCAGCCCGTCGACGTCGCGGTCGAGCTCCGACCACGTCCACCGGCGGCCGCTGGCGAACTCGACCAGCGCCTCCCCGTCGGGATGGGCGGCCACCGTGGCCTCGAAGTTCTCCCCGATCGTCTGCTCGAGCAGCGGCGGCTCGAGCTCGCCCTTCGCGTAGGACTCACCCATGGCCCGAACGTACGCCGGGTTCGTACGCGGTCGGTAGGGTCGGCGGCGTGACCAGCACGGACGCGGACAAGGTCGAGTCCGAGCAGAAGCAGGCGCCGTTCAAGGCGCTCCGCGAGACCGCGCTGCTGCTGGCCTTCGCGATCATCCTGGCGCTGGTCGTCAAGACGTTCTTCGTCCAGTCCTTCTACATCCCGTCGGAGTCGATGGAGCCGGGGCTGATCGTCAACGACAGGATCCTGGTGCAGAAGCCGTCCTACTGGGGCAGCGGCGGACCGCAGCGCGGGGACGTCATCGTCTTCGACGACCCGGGCGGCTGGCTCAACGGCCTGGAGTCGGCGCAGCCGATGTCCCTGCTGGCGCGCGGGCTGGCCAAGATCGGGCTCTACCCGACCGGCGGCCACTTGGTGAAGCGCGTCGTCGGGGTGGCCGGCGACACCGTCGAGTGCTGCGACGACGAGGGCCGGATCATGGTCAACGGCGAGCCGATCGACGAGGACGACTTCATCGAGCCCCAGAAGGGCAAGAACGGCTGCGACGGCCCGATGCCCAGCGGACAGATGAGCTGCGACTGGACCGCGGGCCCGGTGCCGGCCGGCACCGTCTTCGTCATGGGCGACAACCGCGACGACTCCGCGGACTCCACCGTTCACCTGTGCCGCGAGAACGCCAACAAGTGCGATCCGAACGACGCCTTCGTGCCGGTCGACGACGTGGTCGGCAAGGTCTTCGCGCTGGCCTGGCCGCTGGGCCGGGCTCATGTCGTGCACTCGCCCGATGCGTTCGACGACGTACCGGACCCGAGCTAGCGCGGTAGCGCTCGGGACGTCATCCGAACCGTGGAGACGGGTGCTCCGTCCGGATGACGTTACGTCGCCGGCCACGGTGGCTGAGGTGCGAAGGCGGGCTGGCTATCGGGTTGCCGCCGGTGGTGCGGTTGCGGTTCCAGCGTGGTTGCGTCTGCGACGCCACCACCGCTCATCGAGCTTGTCGAGATGCCCGCCGCCCGGGCGGGGACGCAGCCACCGTCACTTCTCCGGCGGCAAGGTCACGGTTGGGTCACAGTGCCGCAATCCCTTGTGGAGTAACGGTTTCCGGGCCCTCGACTGTCGGTGGCCGGTGCTGGAATGGACCCATGACCGCGATCGCCCACCACCCCCACCGGGTGACCCGCGCGATCGCTGGCGTGCGCACCCACCTGGCCTCCGTCGCGGACGTCCCGCTGTGGTCGATGGACCCTGCCGAGACCGCGGCGACTCTGGGTGAGGTGCTTGCGGCCGAGGCCCAGCTGGCCGAGCTGAAGGCACGACTGCTGACCCACGCCGGGCAGATCGATGTCCCCGGGCAGACCGGTGCCACCTCCACCGCGAACTGGCTCGCCGCCCGCCACCGGATCACCAGACCCGCTGCGCACCGGACAACCAGGCTCGCCACGGCCCTGGAGTCCCACGAGCCCACCCGAACCGCGCTCAGTGACGGCACCGTGCACATCGAGCAGGCCGAGGTCATCACCCACGCGGTCGACCAGCTCCCCGACGGCCTCGACCCCGACCTCGTCGCCCAGGCCGAGCGGCACCTGATTGAGCAGGCCTGCGAGTTCGACGCCAAGACGTTGCAGATCCTCGGTCGCCGGCTGCTCGAGGTCATCGACCCCGACGCCGCCGACGCCCACGAAGCCAAACTCCTCGAGAAGGAGGAGCGTGACGCCCAGGCGGCGACCCGGCTGACCATGTGGGACGACGGCCACGGCAAGCTGCACGGCCGGTTCACCCTCGACGCGCTCACGGGGGCGATGCTCACCAAGGCACTCCTCGCGATCGCCGCCCCCAAGCACCAGGCAGCCAAAGGACCGCTCGGCGAACGCAAGCCGACCCCGGAGCGGCTCGGGCAGGCGTTCGCCGAACTCATCCAGCGCTACCCCGTCAAGCGGCTGCCCAAGGCCGGCGGCCTCACCGCCACCGTCGTGGTCCTGATGCCCCTCGAGACCCTGATGGGCGGGCTCAAGGCCGCCCGCCTCGACACCGGCGAGACCATCTCACCCGGCCTCGCCCGCCGGCTGGCCTGCGAGGCCGCGATCATCCCCGCCGTCCTCAACGGTCAGTCCCAGGTCCTCGACCTCGGCCGCAGCAAGCGGTTCCACAACGACGCCCAGCGCCTCGTCAAGACCATCGAGGTCGGCGGCTGCGAAGTCGAGGGCTGTGACTGGCCCCCGGGCATGTGCCACATGCACCACCCCATCCCCTGGAGCCAGGGCGGCAAGACCGACCGCGACGGCATCATGATCTGCCCCAAACACCACGCCCGCGCCCACGACCCGACGTACAGGATGACCAAGCTTCCCACCGGCAAGTACACCTTCCACCGACGAACCTGAGACGACGTCCGTCACGGGTTTCGTCATCGCCAGGCACCGGTCATACAGCCGCGCCCCATGCCCATGAGTGGCGTGCGGATCCGCACGGATCTAGCCGATGAGCGGGCGGGCGAGGTAGGCCGCGCCGTAGATTCCGCCAATGGCACCTGGCAAGCAGGCTGGCTGGTACGTCCGCTTCGACATGCACCAGACACTCGGGTTCTGGGACGGAGACGCCTGGCCAGACCAGACGGCACCGTCCTACAAGGGATCGAACCATCTGTGTCGACGATCGCCGGCGGAGTTGTCCTCGGAAGCCTGGTCGTGGGTTTCCTGGCGATACTGGTGAGTCTCTGCGCGTAGCGCTGCCAAGACCGGACGTCCGCTCAGGGCAGGCGCATCGCGTGCGCGCCAGCGCGCGCGAGGTCGTCAACCGCGCCGCCGCCATCAAGAGGGCGAAGGTTGCTTGACGCGGTACTACGCACGGCGCGGCGGCCGGTGAGTGCAGCGCGGTCTGGTTCCTGAACTCGCAAGAGGCGGCCTCGCCCCGGCTACGCCCGCCGACCCGCGGACACCGGGGGCGCGACGTAGAGGGCACCACTCGTCGTCGCGTCGCCGGCGCTGATCCGGTAGATCACGGGTCCGCCGGCGAACTCGACACCGGCGTAGGTCGTGCCGTCCCACGTGACCTCACGACATGCGATTTCCCGGACCGGCTCGTCGAGAGGGGTGGCGAGCCGACGGCCGAAGCGGTCCCAGAGATCGATCCGCAGCGGCTGGTCGGTGACCGGAAGCGGTATCCGCACCGGACGGGCGGACCGGGCCACCAGCGCCGGCTCGAGGTCGGCGGGCGGTGTGGCGTCGGCGTCGGGTGGCTCGGCGTCGGCGACTGCGGGCTCTGCGGCGTAGCGATAGACGGTGTCCCCGGAGGCGTATCCCACCAGTTCGGGAGACCGCACGAACCGGAACCGGTTGAGGTAGCGCCCGACGTGGTTGGCGTCAGACCAAGTCTGTCCCCCGTCGCGGGTCTCACTGGTCAGGCCGCTCACGAACAGGTCGTCACCCCAGCCGCCCGCCCACCCGTGGTCGCGGTCGATGAATCCGACACCTTCGAGGTTGACGTTGCCCTGCGGGTCGTTGACCGGGTGCCTCGACCACGACCGGCCCCCGTCCAAGGTCTTCAGGACGGCGCCCCGCGAGAAGCTCTCCAGAGCGACGAACCCGACGTCACGGTCGACGAACTGGATCTTCCACCCCCACTCGCCGAGCGGCATCGGTGCACCGGCCAGCTGGTTCACCCAGGTCGCCCCTCCGTCTTCCGTGGCCAGGACGACCGCCCTGACGTCCTCGCGGGTCGGATCGGGCACCTCCGCCTGGCCGCCGACTACCCAGCCCCGACGTGCGTCGGCGAAGAACACGTCGACGAGCAGCGCAGCGTGCGCGCTCAGGTCGATCGCAGTCCAGGTGCGTCCACCATCCAGCGTCCGCACCACGCCGGACGGCTCTTCGGGGAAGTTCGTGCCCGACGCCCAGGTCACGTCCGCATTCACCACGCACAGGCCGCAGACGGCGGAAGGCGCCCCTGCCGGCAGCGCGACCTCGGACCAGGTGTCGCCGCCGTCAGCGGTGTGGAACATCCGATGGTGCGAGTCGAGCGTGCCCACCCACCCGCTCCGGTCGTCGGCGAAGCCCACACACCTCAGGTAGGTGCCGGCGGGCGCGGTCAGCTTGTTCTCCCAGCTCTGCCCGCCGTCGCGGGTGCGCAGCACGTTCCCGTTGCTGTTGACCGCCCAGCACCGGTCGGCGTCGAGCGCCCAGACGTCGTCGGTGCGCCAACTCACGGTGGGCGCGTTGGTGCGCCGCCAGCGGAACCCGTCGGACGAGCTAACAGCCATGAAGGTCGCAGTAGAGTGACGCGGCTCCATAGCCCAACAGGAAGCCGACCGCTACCGGAGCGACGATCTCCACGGCCTCCAGGGACCGCACCTCGTCCAAGGCGCGCCGGAACTCGGGGTTCTGATCGGTGCTCTCGGCCGCCGCGTACCCGCGGCCCGCCTCGACCAGCTGCTGCAGGACCGGGGCCGACAACGTCGTCTCCAGGCCCGCCTCGACCTCTTCAAGGACGGTGGCGCCGTCCCGGAGCCAGTCCTGCATCCTCGGCAGGTTGTCGGCGTTTGCCAGCCGCGGCCGTAGGTAGGCCCAGAGCACGGCGGAAAGCAGTTCCTGGTCGGCGTCGGAGAAGCTCCGGAACCGCTCGTCCAGGAGGGCGGTCGCGGCCCGCAGCTTGGGGTCGAGACCGCTGAAGCGGCCCAGATCGGTGATCAGCCGACGGATCCCGAGCTGCGGGTCCAGGGGCACGAGCAGGAGCTCGGCACGCTCAGCAGTATCCATTCCGACATCCCCTACTTCAGAAGTGACGCCCCCAAGAGCAACGCTGGCTGCCCACGCTGGCATCGCCGTGGTCAGCGGTCAATACCTGCCTGTTCCGGTCCCGCGGTCTCAGAAGTCGGCCGTTGAGGCCAGTCTCTGGTCAGGCGGGCGGCGGCCCCTGCGACGAACCGGCCGGCCGCGTCGAACGGCGGGCCGAGTCGGGCCTTGGGCGCGGTGATGCACCCGACCATCAGCGATCCGCTGAACCCGCACCGCGTAGCGTGCGCGTCGGCGCGCGCGGATCTGGCCGCAATCCAGGCGATGTCAGGGTGGCCCACTGAAACGATGTGCTCATGGACTCCGCACGATCGGTGAGCAGCGCGCTCGATCCTGTGCTGATCCCCGAGGGCTTCGCCGCCGGTCAATGTTGGGATACCCAAGCCATCTATTGCGGTGGGCATGACGAGCTCAGTGACCGCTTTCCAGCGCTGCCGCAGTCGGGCGCTCAGGCTCGTGGACTTGGATGCTGCATCGACCTCGTGGTGGATTACGCGGACGCCGGCCTGCACGTGAGTCTGGAAGGAACGGCTCTGGCGGAGACGCTGCATGCGCTGCGACTTCACGGCGACGCCGCGACGCTCGAGAGGCTGGAAGGGGCGCCGCTCGACGACGCTGCGCTGCGGGCGCTTGCGGACATCCTTCCCAGGATGTTCCGAGAGGCAGAATCCTCGACCTGACAACCCACTCATCTGCCTCGTGGGGGCGGAGCGGCCCCAGGCGGACGAAGCTCCCGGTAGCTCGTTGAATCGGATCGTGGCGCCACTGATGCCAGATCGCTCGGGCTGGCGACATCCTGAAGGCTCGAACCGCGACGAGCATCGGGATCGCCGGGCCGACGCGCACGAGTCCTCAACGGACCGTGTCGAAGATGTTCAGCTGGACGCCGTTGGTGTAACTGCGCGACTCGCGCAGGGTGACCTTCTGCTTGTCCTCGGCGTCGGTCGGGAACAGCCGCTTGCCGCTGCCCAGCACGACCGGGAAGACCATCAGGTTCCACTGGTCGACCAGGCCGGCCTTGTGCAGCGACTGGGCCAGCGTGGCGCTGCCGGCGACCTGGATCGGGCCGCTGTCGCCCTCCTTGAGCGCGCGTACCGCCTCGAGGTCGCGGATCACTCTGGTGTTGCTCCACGTCGGGTCCTGCAGGGTCGTCGAGACGACGACCTTGTCCATGCTGTTGAACTTGTCGGCGAAGTCGCCGTCACGCTCGGGCCAGGCCGCCGAGAACCCCTCGTACGTCGTACGCCCGAGCAGCAGCGTCTCGCTGCCGAAGAGCTCCTCCCCCTTGAACTCGTACATCGTCGGGTCCTCGTCGATGTCGAAGGTCCAGCCGGTGTGCTTGTAGTTCTCCTCGCCTCCGGGCGCCTCGACGACGCCGTCCAGGGAGATGAACTCGGTGACATAGAGAGTGCGCATCTTGAAGCCTCGTCTCTGGAGTGGTTGGTCGTGCTCTTGACCAGTCCACGAAGGGGTGCCGCCCGATACGACACCGTCCGCACCGAAACTTTCAGACCGACAGCTCGCGCACCAGAGCCGCGGTGGCCGGGACCAGCTCGGCGCCGTCCCGGTGCACGATGCCGAACGTCCGGGTGCCGAACGACGGGTGCTCGCGGACCCGGACGCCGGGGTGCTGGAAGGCGTCCAGCGCAGAGCGCGGGAGCAGGGTGACGCCGAGCCCCACCGCGACCAGGTTCTGCACCACGACGTAGTCGTCGCTCACGTGCCGCACAGCCGGCTCGAAGCCGGCCTCGGCGCAGACCAGCACCGCGTGCGCCCGGCAGCGCTCGCAGCCGACGATCCACGGCTCGTCGGCGAGGTCGGCGAGGGTGAGCCGGCGGCGGGTGGCGGCCGGGTGTCCAGCACCGACCACCAGGGCGACCGGCTCCTCCCCCAGTGCCCGCCACACCAGACCCGCACCCTCGACCGGTGGGTGGGCGTCGTACGAGAAGACGAGCGCGAGGTCCGCATCACCGGACCCGAGCAAAGCCAGCGCCTCGGGCGGCTCCGCCTCGGTGAGCTCGACGTCGATCTCCGGGTGCCGCTCCCGCAGCCCGGCCACCGCGCGCGGCACCAGGGTGGCGGCGGCCGAGGGGTACGCCGCCAGCCGGACCCGGCCGCGGCGCAGCGCGGTGAGCTCGGCGAGCTCCTCCTCGGCCATGTGCAGCTGTACGGCGAGCGCGTCGGCTCGGACCAGCAGCACCCGGCCCGGCTCGGTGAGCTCCACGCCCCCGGCGCCGCGGAGCAGCAGCGGGCAACCCGCGGACCGCTCGAGGGCCCGCAGGTGCTGGCTGACCGCCGGCTGGGTCCACCCCAGCTCGCGTGCCGCTGCGCTGATCGAGCCGGCGCGGGCCACCGCACGGAAGATCAGCAGCCGTCTCGGATCCATAAGTACATGTTATGGCCTGTCGTACGAAGACCGGGCTTCCTTGGAGCCACGGAGGCACGCAGCATTGGGGCCATGCAGACGATCGGCCTCATCGGCGGCATGAGCTGGCACTCGACGGCGGAGTACTACCGCGTCATCAACGAGCTCGTGGCCGAGCGCCGGGGCGGCCACGCCTCGGCCAAGGTCGCGCTCCAGTCGCTCGACTTCGCTGAGGTCCGGCAGTGCCAGGTGGACGGCGACTGGGACCGCGCGGGCCGGCTGCTGGCGGAGGCGGCGCAACGCTGCGAGCGGTCCGGCGCCGACCTGGTGCTGATCTGCACGAACCTCATGCACCGCGTCGCCGACGACGTGCAGGCCGCCGTCGACGTACCGCTGCTCCACATCGCCGACGCGATCGCGGACCGGGCCCAGGAGCAGGGCTGGTCGCGCCTCGGCGTGCTCGGCTCCCGCTGGGTGATGGAGGAGGACTTCTACGTCGGCCGGTTGGCCCGGCACGGGCTGACCGTCGAGGTCCCGGACGACGCGGACCGCGCCGAGGCGGACCGGGTCATCTTCGAGGAGCTCACCCGCGGCGTGGTGCGCGAGGAGTCCCGTGCGTCGTACGCCGCGATCCTGGCCCGGCTGGGAGACGCGGGCGCGGAGGCAGTGGTGCTGGGCTGCACCGAGATCGAGCTCCTGGTCCGGCCCGAGGACGCGCCGCTGCCGGTGCTGGCCTCGATGCGCACGCACGCCGAGGCGGCCGTCGCGGCGGCGCTGGGCGACCGCGTGCTGGTCTAGCGTCCCGCAGCGGGGCGCTAGCGGCCTTCGGCCATCGCGCAGAGGACCTCCAGGGCCTTCGGCGCGTCGGCGGTGACCATCGGGCCGATGTCCTCGGCCCCCGGGCCGGTCACATACGTGCTCACAGTCACCTCGGCCCCGTCGGCGGAGTCCTTCACCACGTGGTCGATGTGGATCCGCAGGCCGCCCATCTCGAGCCGGTCGAGGTAGCGCGCGCCCGGCTCGACGAGCTCCAGGGTCACCGGCACCTCGATGCCGCCGGTGAGCACCATCGTCCCGGCCGCGCCCTCGGCGAAGTGGCCCTCGAGGGCGACCGACTCCACCGAGGGATCCCAACAGTGCCAGCTCCCCGGATCGCTCCAGAGCTTCCAGACGTCGTGGGCGGTGGCTGAGGTGGTCACGGTCCGCGAGTACTCGAAAGTCACGGGTCGAACCTTGCCATCAGGAGACGAGCGAGTCGAGACGCGCGACCGTCATCTCTCGGTCACCGAACCGCACCCGGTCCCCCTCGCGCAGGGTGGCCGGTCGGCCTCCGGCCAGCCGCTTGGCCACCCCGGCCCGCACCAGGAGCGTGCCGTTGGTCGAGCCGCGGTCCATGACCACGAGCGCGCCGTCCGGGACCACCTGGAACTGCGCGTGTGTCTTGGACAGGCTCATGTCGTCCGAGGGCAGCGCCACCAGCCGCTTCACCGGCTCGCCGGTCCGCGGCTCGGGCTTGCGGCCGACCAGGGTCAGGCCGCGCACCTCGAACTGCTCGCCGGTGTCGAAGGTGACCTGCCACCGCGCGGGCGGCCCGGCCACCGCGGACGCCCTGGGCCTGGTGAGCTCGGGAGGTGCGACGGCCGGCGGTGGGCCGGGCGGCTTGGGCCCGCGGGCCGCAGGCGCTGCACCGGCCGGGTCCTCCCCGACCAGCGGCCAGCCCAGCCCCTGCCGCGGGGTGACCGTCGGCGGTGGCGGCGGCGGTGGCGGCCTCGGGCGGGGGCGCAGTCGGTCGCTTGCCGCGCGAGGGAACCCGCCGCGGCGGCGTGGGCGAGGCCGGGACCAGCCGCATCGCGGTGAGGTTCACGACCTGGCGGGGCGCCTCGTCGTCCGGTTCGTCGACCACCGGGAGCGGGCGCACGTCGACCACGACGGAGCCGGCCCGCAGGTCGTGCCAGCCCCGACGCCAGCCGCTCGGGTCGACCATCGCCGTCCACGCGAGCGCGGCAGCACCGAAGCCGGCGGTCGGGAGCGTCGCGGCTCCGAGCAGGAAGGTGCGCAGCATGGCCCGCGGTAGGCCGGTCGGCCGGGCGTCCTCGGCGGAGAGCACCCTCAGCCCGAGGCTGGCCTTGCCGGGCGTCAGGCCGTAGATGCCGACCAGCAGCGAGGTGACCAGCCCGACCAGCAGGACGGCGCCGGCGATCGCGGCCACGCCGGCCCAGAGGCGGCCGGGCTCGATGAGCAGGGTGTACGACGCGTAGACCGCGGCGGCGTACAGGCCCCAGCCGAGCAGCCGGTCGAGCACGAAGGCGTAGAAGCGCCGGTCCGGGCCGGCCACCAGATGCTCGGTGCTCAGCTCCGCGGTCGGGGGCGCCTGGGCGGCGGCTTCGGCCACCACGCTCAGGGGCTTGTGACCTGGATGGTCACGCCGTCGCCCAGATCGATGAGCGCGCCGGGGATCAGCTGCACGGCCACGCCGGGCGAGAGGTCCTCGGGGCCGAGGCCGGGCTGCACCAGCACGGTCCCGTTGGTGGAGCCGAGGTCGGTCACCACCGCGGTGCCGTGGTCGGCCCCGGAGCCGGGCCGGACCTCGATGTGGGTGGAGGAGATCTCCAGGTGCGGGCTCGGCACCGTGACCAGGCGGGGCTGCTCGGTGTCGTTGAACCGTCGCGCCTCGGGCGCCCGCCCGATCACGATCGCGCGGTCGACGTCGACCACGTCGCCGTTGGAGATCACCAGCCGGGCCACCGGGACGGTGACGTCGGGTGCAGGTGGCTGGCCGGGGATGCCGGGCGGCTCCGCCGGCGGCGGCTCCCAGGCACCCGCCACGGTGAGTCCGTCGTGGTCGGTCTCGGGGGCGGGCGGCGGCGCCATCGCCTCCGTCGGCGGCTGCGGATCGGGCGCCGACGGCGTCGGCGGCGGGCCGGGTGGGGGCGGCGTCCAGCTCGGCGGCTCGGGCGAGCGGCCCATCGGCGCCTCGGCCGGCTCCTCGTCCTCGTCGTACTCCTCCTCGGCGTACTCGTCCTCGTCGTAGTCGCCCTCGACGTCCGGCTCGGTGTCCACGCCCAGCGGGTCGGCCGGGTCCAGCGGGAACTCGCGCTCGTAGGCCGGCTCCTCGGCCAGCTCGTCCGGGCCCTCGTGCGCGGGCGCCTCATCCAGCCGGGAGATGCGGAACAGCCCGCCGTCCACGAGGTACGCCGGGAGCTCGTCGGCGAGCTGGTCCTCGTGAAGCACGATGCTCATCCGCTCGACCTCGAGCAGCGAGCGCTCGACCCAGGTGGTCGCGTCGGAACCCTCGAGCTCAACGGTCTCCCCGTCGACCTGGAACTCCGCGCGGGCCGGTCCGCGGATCACCACCCTGGTCTCGCCCTCGCCCGTGCTGACCAGCACGAACGCCGGCAGATCGCGCAGCCCGCCGGAGATCAGCGCATCGAGGGTGACGTCGAAGCCGGCGCCGCCGTCCACGAGCTCCCAGAGCGCGGCCACACGGGGCTTCTCGGTGGGCGGCAGGATCACCACGGCGCGCTCGCCGACGATCCCGAACCAGTCACCGGGCCGATAGGAGCGCACGGAGTCGCCGGGTTCGGTCACGGCAGTGCTCCCAGTTTCTGCTCGAGACTCGCTCGCTGTCGCGCGGAGTCGTAGGCCGGTTCGGGGACCAATCCCACCACATCGACGACCACCGCGGTCGCGTTGTCGTCACCTCCGGCCCGGAGCGCGGCCGCGACCAGGCGGTCGGCGGCGTCGCGGGGATCGGGGCTCTCGGTCAGGATGCTCCCCATCTGCTCGTCGTCGACCAGCCCGCTGATGCCGTCGCTGCACAGCAGCAGCCGCTCGGCCTCGCCCACCGGCAGCAGGAAGAAATCGGGCTCCTCCAGCCGCGGTCCGCCCAGCGCACGGGTGATCACGTGCCGCTCGGGATGGTCGTCCGCCTCCGCCTCGGTGATCTGCCCGGAGTCGACCAGCTCCTGGACCACGCTGTGGTCGGTGCTGACCTGGTGGAGCGCCCCACCGGTGACCGCGTAGATGCGGGAGTCGCCCAGGTTGACCAGGAGCCAGGCCGGTCCGCCGTCGGCCTCGACCAGCAGCGCCGCGACCACCGTGGTCCCCGGCGTACGCAAGCCCGCGCCGCCCCCGCCGGCGTACTCGGTAATCCGGCGCTGGCAGGCCTCGAGGGTCGCGGTGACCACCTCGCGACCCTCGGTGGGGTCGTACCCCTCGTCCGCCAGCCGCGCGAACTCCTCGACCACGATCCGGCTGGCCACGTCGCCGTTCTCGTGCCCGCCCATGCCGTCGGCGACCACGAAGACCGGGGGCGCCACGAGGTAGGCGTCCTCGTTGGTCTCGCGGAGCGATCCCACGTCGGTGGCGGCTCCGTGGTGGAGCTCGACCTGGGTCACCGCTGCGGCCTGCTCACTAGAATCGGTCGGATGGCCACGGAGGGATACCGCTCGCTCGCCGACCAGCTGCGCGGCTGGCCGGACGAGCGGCTGTCCCGCCTGCTCACCGAGCGTCCCGACCTGGCCACACCCGCTCCTCATGACTCCGGCCAGCTGGCCTCCCGGGCCACGACCCGGTCCTCGCTCCTGCGCGCGCTCGACCAGCTCACCCGGCTCGAGCTCTCCGTTCTAGATGCCCTGGTCGTCGCAGGTCAAACGTCACATGCGACGTTGGCCGGGCTCGTCAATGCCGACCTGACCGCAGTGGAGCCGGCCATCGACCGGCTGGTCGACCTGGCGCTGGCCTGGGAGTCGAACGGCGGGCTGCGACCGCTGACCGGGGTCGCCGAGGGGCTGACCGGAGGACCCGAAGCGGGCGTGAGCGGGCTGCGCCCCTGCTCCTCCCCCACCCCGCCGCCGGCCGAGGTCGAGGCCCGGCTGGCCGAGCTGTCCGGACCCGGTCGGGCGATGCTCGAGCACGTCCTCGGCGCGGGGGGCGAGGCGACAGCGAACGGCGCCCGGCATACCGTCCTGCCCGAGGACGCCGCTACCCCCGCCGAGGAGCTGCTGGCTCGACGGCTCCTGGTGCCCCGCGGCACCGGCACGGTCGTGGTGCCGGGTGAGGCGGGGCTGGCGCTGCGCGGCGGGCGCACGACCGTCGAGCGCGTCGACCACGCGCCGTCGCTGGTCACGACGCTCCGGTCGCAGGCTCAGGTCGACGGGGTCGCGGCGGCCGCGGCTTTCGACGCGGTACGCCGCCTCGAGCTGCTGCTCGACCTGTGGGGCGCCGAACCGCCGGCCTCGCTGCGCAGCGGTGGTCTCGGCGTACGTGACCTGCGGGCGACGGCGGCCGCGCTGCACGTCGACGAGCCGACCGTGGCCCTGCTGGTCGAGACCGCCTGGTCGTCTGGGCTGCTGGCGACCGCCGCCGACGCGTCCGGCAACCCGGTCTGGCTGCCGACCGACCTGGTCGACGCCTGGGTGCTGCGGCCGCCGGCGGAGCGCTGGACCGCGCTGGCCCGCACCTGGCTGGCCAGCCCCCGGATGCCCGGGCTGGTGGGCTCGCGGGACACCGCCGGCAAGCCGTGGAACGCACTCGCCCCCGAGCTGGCCGGCGTGCACATGGCCGAGACCCGGGCCATGACCCTGGCGGCGCTGGCCTCGCTGGCGGACGGGGAGTGCCTGGCCGCCGGCACCGGCGTGCCGTCGGTGGTCGCGCTGCTGCGCTGGCAGCGCCCACGCCGGCCGCGCGACCCGCGCCGACCAGGTGCTGTGGACGGTCGCCGAGGCCGCCATGCTCGGAGTGACCGGACTGGACGGGCTGGCGTCGTACGCCCGCGACCTGCTGGCCGGCGACGACGACAAGGCGCAGAAGTCACTGGCCGGACTGCTCCCGGACCCGGTCGACCACGTGCTGCTCCAGGCGGACCTGACCGCGGTCGCGCCCGGGCCGCTGGAGTCCCAGCTGGCCCGGCGGCTGCAGCTCGTCGCCGACGTGGAGTCGCGCGGAGGGGCGACGGTCTACCGGTTCACGCCAGGGTCGGTGCGCCGCGCGCTGGACACCGGGTGGACCGCGATCGAGCTGCACGAGTTCCTCGGCTCGGTGTCCAGGACGCCGGTGCCGCAGCCGCTGACCTACCTGGTCGACGACACCGCGCGGACCTTCGGGTCGGTGCGGGTCGGGCACGCCGAGGCGTTCATCCGCGCCGACGACGAGGCGGCGCTGACCGAGCTGCTGCACCACCCGAAGGCCGCCTCGCTGGGGCTGCGCCGGCTGGCGCCGACGGTGCTGATCAGCACGACGCCGCTGGACCTGCTGCTGCCCCGGCTGCGCGAGCTCGGCGCCGCCCCGGTCGTCGAGGCCGAGGACGGCAGCGTGCACGTGGTGCGGGCCGACCAGCGCCGGGCCCGGGCGCCGCGCGAGCACCGCGGACGCGGGGCGGCGGCGGCCCGTCGTACCGCCACCGTGGCCGCCGTGGTCCGCGCGATCCGCTCCGGCGACCGGGCCGCGTCGTCGCGGCCGGCGTCCGCGGAGTCGCTCACGCCGTCCGGCTCGCTGGCCGCGCTGCGCGAGGCGGCCGAGAGCGGGTCGCCGGTGCTGATCGCCTACGTGGACAACCACGGCAGCCGCAGCGAGCGGATCGTCGACCCGGTCTCGGTCGAGGGCGGCGTGCTCACGGCGCACGACCACCGCTCCGACGACGTCCGCACCTTCGCGGTGCACCGGATCACTTCTGTAAGACCCATTCCGGGCTGAACCCGTAGACTCGGACGGTGGACTTCATCCGCTACGCCGAGCGCTCGGCCGGGCTGCTCAACGCGGAGCTCGTCGACGTGGACGCGCTCCGCGCGCACCTCGCCGACCGCGACTGGCTGGTCGCCCAGAGCACCGACCGCGACTGCATGCTGCTGCGGAAGTTCCAGCGCGAGCTGCGGCCGGTCTTCGAGGCCTCCGCCGCCGGTGACACCGACGGTGTGGTCCAGGGCATCAACGAGCTGATGGTCCGGCACCCGATCACCCCGCGGATCGCCGCCCACGACGAGCACGGCCTGCACATGCACGTCGCCACCAAGACCCAGTCGGTGGCCGAGCTCCTGGTCGGCGAGTCGCTGCTCGGCCTGGCCAACCTGGTCTGCGACCTCGGTCCCACCCGGCTCGGCATCTGCTCGGCGGCGCCGTGCCGCAACGTCTACGTCGACACCTCGCCGAACCAGTCGCGGCGCTACTGCTCCGACCGCTGCTCCTCGCGGGCCAACGTCGCGGCGTACCGCGCCCGGCAGAAGGCGGTCGCGTCGGCGTGAGCTGTGCGGAGAGGTTTCACCGGGTACCCGGTGAAACTGCTGCTTCCCTCACGGAGTTTCATGCGGTCAGCGCCAGTTTCACCGGGTACCCGGTGAATCCGGCTCCCGAGGCGGACCGATGAACGACGGACCCCTCATCGTCCAGTCCGACAAGACGTTGTTGTTGGAAGTGGACCACGAGCGCGCTTCCGACTGCCGCAAGGCGATCGCGCCGTTCGCCGAGCTCGAGCGGTCTCCCGAGCACATCCACACCTACCGGCTGACGCCGCTGGGTCTCTGGAACGCACGAGCCGCCGGCCACGACGCCGAGCAGGTCGTGGACACGCTCCTGGAGTACAGCCGGTACGCCGTGCCGCACTCGCTGCTGGTCGACGTGGCCGAGACGATGGCGCGCTACGGGCGGCTGCGGCTGGAGAAGCACCCCACCCACGGGCTGGTCCTGGTCAGCAACGACCGGCCGGTGCTCGAGGAGGTGCTGCGCGCCAAGAAGGTGGCCGGCATGGTCGGCGCCCGCATCGACGACGACACCGTCCTGGTGCACGGCTCGGAGCGCGGCAACCTCAAGCAGGCGCTGCTCAAGCTGGGCTGGCCCGCCGAGGACTACGCCGGCTACGTCGACGGCGAGGCGCACCCGATCTCGCTCGACTTCACGTCATGGCACCTGCGCGACTACCAGCGCGACGCGGCCGAGTCGTTCTGGCACGGCGGCTCGGGAGTCGTGGTGCTGCCGTGTGGCGCAGGCAAGACGCTGGTCGGCGCGGCCGCGATGGCACACGCACAGGCGACCACGCTGATCCTGGTCACCAACACGGTCTCCGCGCGGCAGTGGAAGGACGAGCTGGTCCGGCGTACGTCGCTCACCGAGGACGAGATCGGCGAGTACTCGGGCTCGGTCAAGGAGATCCGCCCGGTGACGATCGCGACGTACCAGGTGATGACCACCAGGCGACAGGGCGTCTACCGGCACCTCGAGCTGCTCGACGCGCGCGACTGGGGGCTGATCGTCTACGACGAGGTGCACCTGCTCCCGGCGCCGATCTTCCGGATGACCGCGAACCTCCAGGCGCGGCGCCGGATCGGGCTGACCGCCACGCTGGTCCGCGAGGACGGCCGGGAGGGCGACGTGTTCTCCCTGATCGGCCCCAAGCGGTACGACGCCCCGTGGAAGGACATCGAGGCGCAGGGCTGGATCGCCCCGGCCGACTGCGTCGAGGTGCGGGTCTCGCTGCCCACCGACGAGCGGCTGGTCTACGCGACCTCCGAGCCGGACGAGCGCTACCGGATCGCCTCCTGCACCCACCAGAAGCTGAACGTCGTCCGCGACCTGGTGACGCAGCACGCCGACCAGCCCACCCTGGTCATCGGGCAGTACATCGACCAGCTCGACGAGCTCGCCCTGGCCCTTGACGCGCCGGTGATCAAGGGCGAGACGCCGGTGCGTGAGCGGCAGCGGCTGTTCGAAGCGTTCCGTCAGGGCGAGGTCGGGCTGCTGGTGGTCTCGAAGGTCGCGAACTTCTCGATCGACCTGCCCTCCGCCGAGGTCGCCATCCAGGTCTCCGGGTCCTTCGGCTCCCGCCAGGAGGAGGCTCAGCGGCTGGGCCGGCTGCTCCGCCCCAAGACCGAGGGCCGGACCGCGCACTTCTACACGATCGTGTCCCGGGACACGGTCGACGCGGACTTCGCCCAGAACCGGCAGCGGTTCCTGGCCGAGCAGGGATACGCCTACCGGATCATGGATGCCGAGGACCTGCCGGCGTGACGTCGCTAGACGATGGCCCGTTCTTCCACGGCACGAAAGCCGACCTGCGGGAGGGAGATCTCCTCTCCGCCGGCTTCCGGTCCAACTACCGGCCCGAAGTCGTGATGAACCACATCTACTTCACCGCGCTGGTCGAAGGCGCCGGCCTCGCTGCGGAGCTGGCCGCGGGAGAGGGCTCCCCTCGCGTGTACGCCGTGGAGCCGACAGGCGTGTTCGAGAACGACCCCAACGTCACGGACAAGAAGTTCCCCGGCAACCCCACCCGGTCCTACCGCAGCACAGCACCACTCAGGGTCCTCCGCGAGGTGGACGACTGGCCCCGGCTGACTCCCGAGGCGCTGGAGGCGTGGCGTGGCCGGATTGCGGCCCTCCGCGCGGACGAACGCGCCGAGATCATCAACTGATCGGCGAGCGCAGGGACAAGCAGAGCATCGGTCCAGACCGGCGTTTCAGGTCCGGGTCCCGCGCGCCAGCACAGCTGAGAAGACGGTGCGGCAGGCCGTCGCGATCACGCAGCCGGGCCAGGTGGCGTCGGAGATCATGAACGCCGCGAACGCGGCGATGACGGACACCGGCGTCCACCAGCGGACAATTCCGGCCCGCCACAGCGCGAAGGCTGCGATCGCAAGCGCCAGCGCAAGTCCCGCGAAGCCCGGCAGCTGAAAGATCGGCATGCCCCACGAGACCTCCGCCATGCGGTCGTGCATCGCGTTCACGCCGTCGACGCCCCAGAGCTGCCCGGTCGCCGAGTCGACCCAGTCCCCGAACAGCAGCCCCGGCAGCGTGGTCATGCCGGCGCGGCCGAGCACGCCGGCGACCTTGGCCAGCCACACACCGCGGCCGCGGCTCGCGGGGCAGGCTCGGTCCCATGCCGGGATCTGGAGAGGTGGGGCACCATGGTGACCATGACGGCCATCGAGGTGCGGGGCCGGTTCACGCGAACCGACTTCGAGGCGCTACCGGAGGACGCCGTTGACGGAGTCCGGTACGAGCTGCTCGACGGGGCGATCGTCATGACACCGTCCCCGGGCACCCGTCATCACACGGCGGTCACGGGGCTCTGGCGGGTCCTGGACGACGCGCGGCCCGACGGCCTCCGCGTCTTCGTCGCGCCGCTGGACGTCTATCTCCCAACCGACGACATCCTGGAGCCCGACGTACTCGTGATCGACGATGCAGCGATCGTCGACGACAAGGTCCAGGGAAGCGTCCCGCTGCTGGTTGTGGAGATCCTCTTGCCAAGCTCCCGCCGGCGCGACGTCGGCGACAAGCTGACCGCCTACCGCGACGCGGGCGTCCCGACGTACTGGGTGGTCGACCCGATCGACCCGAGGCTGCGGGCCTGGGAGCTGCGAGAGGGCGAGTACGTCGAGGTCGCCGATGTCTCCGGCGACGAGGAGTGGACCGCTGAGACGCCGTACCCGGTCACCCTTCGGCCGAGCGACCTGCTGAAATAGCGCCGATGAGCGACATGACGCCGCCGGGCCCACCGCCGGGCCCGCCGGGTCCGCCGCCGGGGCCGCCGCAGCCCGAGCCGGCGTCCCAGCAGCAGATGGGCTGGCTGCGGCTCACGCTCCAGGGCAGTGCGATGACCAGCAGCATGATCACGCCGGCGGTGCTCATCAACGGCTGGCGGGTGCCGGCGCAGTACGGCGACAACGTCATCCCGGTGCACGCCGGACCGAACCGGATCGACGTCAGCTGCCAATGGCTGAAGAAGTTCGGGGAGGCCACGCTCGAGACCACGGTGCCGGCGGGCGGACAGGTGTCGGCGTACTACGCGGCGCCCATGCACCAGTTCAGCCGGGGCGCGATCGGCTACGAGAAGCAGAAGCGGCCCGGCGCACTCGGGTTCGGCGTGATGATGGCCGTGCTGTTGCTGGCCGTCCTGGCGGCGTTCGTGCTGCCCGCCGTACTCGGCTGACCTGCGCCGACCAGGTCGGTCTTAGAGTCACTACGTGCGCGACTTCCCCGTTCTCGCCTACTTCGGCGATGACCCTGCCCGGGTCTACCAGCTCGCACAGTGGCTGCCCGTGCTCGAGCTCCTCGACGGAGTGCAGCCGGTGGCCATCATCCTGCGGCGTGAGGACTCCGCCGAGGTCGTGCGACCGCTGACGGCTCTGCCCGTGCTCGTGGCCGATGAGTTCGCCGACCTGCGCGCGCTGTACGCCGAGCTCGACAGCAAGCTCGCGCTCTATTGCAACAACTCGCCGCGCAACTTCGACTCGCTGCTCGAGCCCCGGATGCTGCACGCGCACGTCAACCACGGCGAGAGCGACAAGCACAGCACCGCCAGCAACAACGCCAAGGCCTACGACCGGGTCTTCGTGGCCGGCGAGGCGGCGGTGCAGCGCTACCGGAGCGGGCTGCTCGAGGTCGACACGGGCAAGCTGGTGCGCGTCGGGCGACCGCAGCTCGACTTCCAGCGGGAGCCGGTGCTGGCGCCGAGCGGCCGACGTACGGTCCTCTACGCGCCGACCTGGCAGGGCGACGCCGACTACAACAACTACTCCTCACTCGACCGGCTCGGCACGGAGATCGTGCGGCAGCTGCTCGCCGTCCCCGACGTCCGGGTGGTGTACAAGCCGCACCCACAGGTCGTGGCCAGCGCGGACCCCGCGATGCGGGCCGCGCACGCCGAGGTGGTGCGGCTGCTGACGGACGACCACGTGGTCCTCGAGGACGCGGACATCCTCGCGGTGCTGCCGGACTGCGACGCCATGGTGACCGACGTGTCCTCGGTCGGCCTGGACTGGCTCTACTTGCGCACCGAGCGGCCCCTGTTCCTCGCCGACCGTCATGACGACCCCGATCGGCTGTGGAGCCAGGCACCGGTGAGCAGGTGCGCCGACGTGGTCGACTCGACCACCGTGCACCGGCTGTCCGAGCTGGTGGAGCGCCGCTTCGACAGGGACGACCTGCAGCTGGCCCGCACTGCGATGCGGCGCCACTACTTCGACGACCTGAAGGTCGGGGACAGCACCGCCCGGTTCCTCGACGCGGTGCGCGAGCTGGTGGCCCGGCGCGACCAGCTGCTAGCGGCCCAGGTCGCGGAGGACTCGCTGGCTGGCCAGCCGACCGGGTGAGCCGATGACGCAGCCGCCCGGGTGGGTGCCCGAGCCGCACTGGTAGTAGCCCTCGAGCGGGGTGGCGTACTGGCTCCAGCCCGGCGCCGGCCGGAAGAAGTACATCTGCGGCGCGAGGAACTCGCCCGCGAAGATGTTGCCCTCGGTCAGCCCGGTGCGCGCCTCGATGTCGACCGGCGTGACCACCTCGCGGTGCAGCACGAGGTCGCCGAAGCCGGGGAAGTGCGACTCGAGGACGGCCTGCGCCTTGTCGCCGAAGCCCTCCCGCTCGGTCTCCCAGTCGCTGCCCCTGAGCTCGTACGGCGCGTACTGGACGAAGCACGACATCACGTGCTTGCCGGGCGGTGCCATGTCCGGGTCGACGACCGACTGGATGGCGGCGTCGATGAACGGCTGCTCGGAGTACCAGCCGTACTTCGCGGCGTCGAAGGCGCGCTCGACGTACTCGATGGTCGGGCCGATGTTGATGAACCCGCCGTAGTGGTCGACGGTGTCGGCGAGGGCAGGGAAGACGGGCAGCCCGTCGAGGGCGAAGTTGACCTTGGCCGAGACGCCGCGGAACTTCATCCGGCGCACGTTGTCGACCAGGTCCAGGGGCAGCTCGCGCGGGTCGCAGAGCTCGAGGAAGGTGCGCCGCGGGTCCAGTGCGGAGACGACCACCGGCGCGCGGAACTCGGTGCCGTCCTCCAGCGCGACGCCCACGGCCTGGCCCTCGGACGTGATCAGGTCGGTGACCTGGGCGCCGAGGCGGATCTCCGCGCCGTACGCCGTCGCCGCGCGGGCGAGCACCTGGGTGAAGCCGCCGTTGCCGCCCTTGTGGAAGGCCCACGAGCCGAGGTGGCCGTCGTGCTCGCCCATCTTGTGGAAGAGCAGCACCAGGCCGGAGCCGGGCGACATCGGCCCGACCTGGGAGCCGATGATCGACGAGGAGGCGTGGTAGCCCTTGACCGCCTCGTGCTCGAAGTAGTCGTCGAGCCAGTCCGAGGCGCTGCCGGTGAGCAGCCGGACCACGTCGTGCATCACCTTCTGCTCGATGCCGCCGAGGTGGTCGAGCAGCCACTTGACGTCGACCGCGTCCTCGGGGTCCTTGCCGAAGATGTTCGGTGGGGGGTTGTCGAAGAGCGGCCGGATCGCCTGGCAGACGCGGTCGAGGTCGTGGTGGTAGCGCTCGTAGGCGTCCGCGTCGCGCGGCGAGTGCCGGCGGATCTCCTGGAGGTTCAGCTGGTGGTCGTCGCCGAAGAGCAGGTAGTCGCCGTCGCCGGTCGGATGGAACGAGGAGGGCATCATCAGCGGCAGGAAGCCGTGCTGCACGAGGTCGAGCTCGTGGATGATCTCCGGCCGCAACAGGCTCAGCGCGTAGGAGAACGTCGTGAACTGGAACCCCGGCACGAGCTCCTCGGTGATCGCGGCGCCGCCGACCCCGCCGTTCTTCTCCAGGACCAGGGTGCGCAGCCCGGCCTTGGCGAGGTACGCCGCGTGGGTGAGCCCGTTGTGGCCGCCGCCGACGACGATCGCGTCGTACTCGTTGCTGCTCATGCCTTCTGCCCTTCATCCTTTTTCCGGGGAGGGTCGAAGAACGGCATCTTCGTGGTGCTGACCCGCACCGTGGTGTTGTGGTGGTTGATGGCCAGCTCGAGCAGCAGCTCGGTGCCTTCAGCGGCCAGGTCGGGCCGGACCCTGGCTATGCCGATGTGCCGCTGCAGCACGGGCGAGTAGACGAAGCTGGTGCAGTAGCCGACCTCGACCCGGTCGTCGTCCAGGATCATGGCCTCGTAGGGCAGCGGGTGCTCGGACTTGGGCGGGAACAGGTCGGCCGCGCGGTAGAGCCGGTCCCAGTCCGCCCAGTCGGCGACGATGCCGGTCGTCGCCCAGCGGCTGGTGCCGTCGTTCAGCTCCCTCCTGATCGCTTCGCTCCCGACGAACTTGCGGGACCCGTCGCGCACACCCCGGAGCATCCAGCCGAAGCCGAGCTCCTTGGGCGTCACCTTGTCCGCGTCACTGAACGCGAGCCGGGCGTCGTGCCACTCGATGTCGATGAGCGCCAGGCCGGCCTCGATGCGCAGGGTCATCAGGGCCTCCTCGCCGAACGGCCGGATGCTGTGCGGCTTCCCGGCCTCCAGCACCGCGTCGAGCACGTCGACCGCCCGGTCCTCGGGCACTGTCAGCTCGAAGCCGAGGTCGCCGGTGTAGCCGGTCCGGCTCAGCGTCACTGCGGTGTCGGCCACCTTGACCGGGACGTGGTCGAAGTAGCCCAGCGTCTCGGCCTCCGGCATCAGGGTGCTCAGGACGGTGCGGGACCGCGGGCCCTGCACCGCGAGCATCCCGTAGCCCTCGGTCACGTCCTCGAGCTCGACCCGCAGGCCGCTGCCCAGCTCCTGGAACCACGACAGCGCCGGCCGGGCCGCGGTCAGCAGGAACTCGTCGGCCGAGTGCCGGAACACCACCCCGTCGTGCATCACGTAGCCGTGGTCGTCGCACCACGCCGTGTAGTGCGCCTGTCCCGGACGGCACTGCGTGATGTCGCGGACCAGGGCCCGCGCCAGCAGCCGCTCGGCGTCCGGCCCGGTGACGAGGTACTTGTACAGCGGGCTCGTGTCGAAGACACCCGACGGAGTTCCGCACCGCGAAGTACTCGTGCTTCGGCGCGTGGGTGTACCGCAGCGGCGACAGCGTCCCCTGCCAGTGCGTGTACAGCCCCTGGTCGTTGAGCTCGCTCAGCCGCGGGTGGAACGGAGTCGTGCGCACCCGCCCACGCTACTCGTTACTGATCCGCCAGTCAGTAGTCCACGTTGAGTCCGGACTTATGCCGGTTGAGTCCGGAGTTATGCCGATCGAGTCGTGAGTGGTGTTTGGCAGAGGTCCGGACTCAACCGGCAGAAGTCCGGACTCAACCGGCGGAACTCCCGATTCAACCGTCAGAAGTCCCGAGTCAGGCGATCGAGGAGCCAGGCATAGATCTCGGCCTCGTAGGCGAGGTGGGCGAAGCGGCCGGCCGGCCCCACGTGCGCTCCAGCGCCGGTCTCGACGCGGAACAGGCAGCGGGGTGCCCACTCGGGGTCGGTCTCGCGGAGGGCGGCGACCCACTTGGCCGGCTCCCACACCATCACCCGGGCGTCGTGGACGGCGCCGGTGGCGAGGAGGTCGGGGCGGGAACCGGGCGCAGGGAGGTTGTCGTACGGCGAGTAGCGCGCCATCCACGCGTAGTCCTCGGGCCGCGAGGGATCACCCCACTCGTCCCACTCGTTGACGGTGAGCGGGATCGAGGGGTCGAGCATCGTGGTCACGACGTCGACGAACGGGACCTCGGCCACCACGGCGCGCCAGCGGTCGGGGCGCTGCGAGAAGACCGCGCCCTGGAGCAGCCCGCCCGCGGACAGCCCGCGGGTGGCGATGCGGGCGCCGTCGACCAGACCGGCGGCGGCGAGCCCGTCCGCGACGGCGATGTGGTCGTCGAAGGTGTGCTGCTTGTGCTCCATCCGGCCGTCCAGCCACCAGCGGCGGCCGCCCTCGCCGCCGCCACGGACGTGCGCGTGCACGTAGACCACGCGGCGGTCGAGCAGCGAGGGGATGGCGGGGTCCCACTCCTGGTCGGGGAAGACCGACTCGTAGGCGCCGTAGGCGTACATCACGCAGGGCGCGGAGCCGTCCAGCTCCACGGAGCGGTGCCGCAGGATGGTGGCCGGCACCAGGGTGCCGTCGGCCGACGGGAACGAGCGCTGCTCACCGACGTACGCCGAGCCGTCATACCCCGGCGCCTCCTTGCGCAGCAGCTCGGTCCGCTCACCGGTGGCCAGGGAGACCGAGGACCACACCGGAGGCAGCAGGTAGGACTCGTCGACGACGTTGATGCAGTCCACGTCGTGCTCGACGTTGCGCTCGGTCGGCGCGGCCAGGGAGGCGATGTCGGACACCGGGGTGACCACGATCCCCTCGGTGGTGAGGTCGTCGAGCGGCAGGATGCGCAGCTGGTTGCGACCGCCGGCCCGCGAGGTCAGGACGACGTGCCCGGCGAAGGCGTCGGCCCGCTCGAGCCGCTCGGCCGGGTTCTCGGGCCGCACTGGTCGCCAGGCCGTGGCGTCCTGGTCGACCGTGCGCGGCACCGGGCATCGGGCCAGCCGGTACTCGGTGGCGTCGTCGTTGGTGACGAGCAGCAGCTCGTCGGTGCCCCCGGGGTGACGCACGTGCTCGGCCCGGTACTCCACGCCGCGCCGGCGCCCGCCCACCGAGAGCGGCGCAGAGGTCGGGTCCGTGGCGTCGACGACCCAGACCTCGCTCGTGTCCCGGTTCTCCGACCAGATGACCATCAGGTCGCCGGTGCGGGAGGCCTCCACCTCCAGCTCGAACTGGCCGTCCGGCTCCTCGAGCACGAGCTCGTCCTCGGCGGCGGGCGTTCCGAGCCGGTGCCGCCACACCTGGTGCTGGCGCCACAGGTCGTCGTGCACCAGGTAGAAGAAGTACGCCGAGTCCGCCGACCAGGCCCCGCCGGGCGCCGCCCGCGGCACGAGGTCGGGCAGGTCGGTGCCCGAGCGGAGGTCGCGGAACCGCAGCTCGTAGACCTCGTCCCCGTCGAAGTCGACCGCGTACGCGAGCACCGACGCGCTCGGCGACACGGCCCGCAGCGGCACGTCGACGTACTCCCCACCGGCCGCCAGCTCGTTGACGTCGAGCAACAGCTCCTCGGCCCCGCCGTCATGACGGGCGCGTAACAACTGCTCGTACTCCCTTCCTGCCGGGAGGACCGTGTAGTAGGAATAGCCGTGCTGCGGCCAACTGATTGACGAGTCAGTAGCCGGAACCCTGCCGGTCATCTCGGCGCGCAGCGCCTGGACGAGGGGGCCCAGATGGGCGGTCGCGGAGTCGTACCACCTTCTCTCGGCGGCGAGGTGGGCCAGGACGGGAGCGTCGAGCCGGCGCATCCAGTGGTAAGGATCGGAGCGCGCAAGGCCGTGCGCGACGTGCTCGTGCGGCTCCTGAGCCGCGCGCGGCGGGTTCATGGGCGGCACCGTACTCCCGCTCGCGCGGCCGCCCTGCTGGCCGCCATCGCACTGTCGGCCGCCGCGGTGTCCGTCGCGGGGACGCCGTCCAGCGCCACCGCGGCCGAGGAGAAGGTCACCTTCAAGGTGGGCATCACCAACGAGGTGGACTCGTTCAACCCGTTCCTGGGGATCGAGGCGGAGTCCTACGAGATGTGGGCGCTGACCTACGACTACATGATCACCTACTCGATGAAGGACATGTCGCCGGAGCCCGGGCTGGCCACGGGGTGGGAGACCTCCGAGGACGGCCTCACCTGGACCTTCGACATCCGCGAGGGCGTGACCTGGTCGGACGGGGAGCCGCTCACCGCCGCGGACATCGCCTACACCTTCAACCGGATCCTCGACGGCGGGCCGGAGAGCTCGACGTGGGGCTCCTACCTCACGTCGGTGACCACGATCGAGGCGCCGGACGACACCCACGTCGTGCTGACGCTGGAGAAGCCGAACGCCGTCCTGCCGCTGCTGCCGATCCCGATCGTGCCCGAGCACATCTGGAAGGACGTCAGCGAGAAGGACGTCAAGTCGTACGCCGCCGAGCCGACCGACGGCAAGCCGGTGGTCGGCTCCGGGCCGTTCCGGCTGGTCGAGGGCACCGCCGGCGGCTCGACGTACCGCTTCGAGAAGAACCCGGACTACTGGCAGGGTGAGCCGCACCTCGACGAGGTCGTGTTCCAGGTCTACAAGAGCGACGACCCGATGGTGCAGGCGCTGATCAAGGGCGAGATCGACTTCGCCGACGACATCACGCCGCTCCAGGTCAAGGCGCTGGAGGGCCAGGAGGGCATCACCGCGATCAACGGGAACTCGCCGGGCTACGACGAGATCGCCTTCAACACCGGGGCCGTGGACCCCGAGACCGGCGACCCACTGGGAGACGGGAACCCGGCCCTGCAGGACCCGAAGTTCCGGCACGCGCTCGGCTACGCGCTCGACCTCGACCAGATCATCGACAAGGTCTACCAGGGCGCGGGGATCCCCGGAGACACGATCGTCCCGCCGACGTACTCGACCTGGAAGTGGGACCCGCCCGAGGACGAGGCCTTCACCTTCGACCTCGAGAAGGCCGGTTCGCTGCTCGACGACGCGGGCTACACCAAGGGCTCGGACGGGAAGCGCACGATGCCGGACGGGTCGCCCATCGGCACCCTGCGTCTGTTCGCCCGGAGCGAGAACAAGAAGTCAGTCGACACCATGGACTACTTCAAGGAGTGGCTGGGCGAGCTCGGGATCGACGCAGAGCTCACCACCATGGAGAGCAACAAGCTCACCAACGTCATCCTCGACGCGGAGTTCGACGCCTTCCAGTGGGGCTGGTACGTCGAGCCCGACCCCGACTCGATGCTCAGCTACATGACCTGCGACCAGCGGGGCGGCTGGTCGGACTCGTGGTACTGCAACTCGGAGTACGACGCCCTCTACACCCAGCAGAACGGCGCGACGGACGACGCCCAGCGGGAAGAGACCGTGAAGCAGATGCAGGAGATCCTCTTCAGGGACTCGCCGTACCTCGTGACGGCCTACAACACGCTCGGTGAGGCTTTCCGCAGCGACCGGTTCGCCTGCTTCCAGGCCCAGCCCGACCCGGGTGGCGTCCTGCTCTTCCAGTACGGCGCCCACAACTACCTCAGCGTCCGGCCCGCGGACGACGCCGGCGACTGCGACGGCGTCGAGACCGCGCTCGGCGTGGAGGGGGCTGACGGCAGCAGCGCCGGCAGCGGCGGCGGCGACTCCGACGAGGGCGGCAGCATGCCGCTGATGATCGGCGGCGCAGTGGTGTTGGGCGCGGCGGTGCTCGGCGGCGGCGCCTGGGGGCTGCGCCGCAGGGCGACCGCGGCCGACCGCGAATGACGGACCTCGCCGCACAGGGGCCAGCCGCCGCGCCGGCCACCGTGGCGGTGGGGCGACGGCGCAGCTACGGGCGGTACGTCGCCGGCAAGCTCGTCGGCTCGGCCGGGAGCCTGGCCTTCGTGCTCGTGCTGGGCTTCTTCCTGTTCCGGGTGCTGCCCGGTGACCCGGCCCGGACGCTGGGCCGCGGCCGGTTCCGGACCGAGGCACAGCTCGAGGAGTTCCGGTCCACCTACGGCCTCGACCAGCCGCTCCCCCAGCAGTTCCTGACCTACCTGAAGAACACGTGCACCGGCGAGCTCGGCGTCTCGCTCCGCTACCGGGTGCCGGTCTCGGACCTGATACTGGACCGCTTGTGGCCGACGCTGCTCCTGGTCGGCACCGCGACGGTGCTCTCCACCCTGATCGGGGTCTACCTCGGCGTCATCAGCGCCTGGAACCGCGGCAAGGCCACCGACCGGGTCACCACCGGCACCACGCTGACGCTGTACTCGATGCCGGAATGGTGGCTGGGGCTGCTGCTGA
Source organism: uncultured Actinomycetota bacterium (assembly GCA_963749865.1). GTDB lineage: Bacteria > Actinomycetota > Actinomycetes > Propionibacteriales > Nocardioidaceae > Nocardioides. The sequence goes on along the minus strand of CAVVOE010000012.1, from coordinate 96,696 downwards.
TCGCGGCGTTCGCGGTGGGGATGGGCCCGCTCCCCGGGATCTTCCCCACCGGCGGGCTCCACTCGGTCGACGCCGAACCAGGGACCCTGGGCTACGTCGGGGACACCGCCCTGCACCTGGTGCTGCCCGTGCTCACCCTGGTGCTCGTCTACCTCGCCGACTTCTCGCTGATCATGCGGTCCTCGCTCCTCGACGAGATCGGCGAGGACTACCTGACCACCGCCCGGGCCAAGGGGCTCCGCGACGTCGTCGTACGCCGCCGGCACGCCACCCGGAACGCGCTCCTGCCCACCACGACTCTGATCGCGCTGTCCATCGGCTTCGTGGTCTCCGGCGCGATCACGGTCGAGACGGTCTTCTCCATACCCGGGCTTGGCCTCCTGGCCACGGAGGCGCTGACCATTCCCGACTACTGGGTGCTGCAGGGCACCTTCCTGGTCACCTCGGCAGCGGTCATCCTCGCCAACCTGCTCGCGAACCTGGTCTACGGCCTGCTGGACCCGAGGGTGCGCACATGACCACGCTCTCCGACAAAGGGCCGGAGGCGGTCCGGCTCACGCCGCGCCAGGTGGCCTTCCGCCGCCGGGCCCTGGCCAGCCGCCGGGCCTGGGCCAGCTTCCGCAGCCACCGCTCGGGCCTGCTGGGCCTGGGCCTGCTCACCTTCTTCGTGCTGCTCGCGCTCCTCGCGCCACTCCTCGCGGACGGCGAGGGCCTGGAGGTCACCAAGGCCACGGGTGGGGTCCTGGAGCATCCGTCCGGGAACTTCCTGCTGGGCACCGACGAGAACGGCCGCTCGATCGTCACGCTGCTGGTCTGGGGGTCCCGGATCTCGCTGTTCGTCGGGCTGCTCGCGACCCTGATGTCGATGGTCATCGGAACCTTGGTCGGACTGGCGTCGGGCTTCTTCGAGGGCTGGCCGGCCCGGGTGCTCTTCCGGGTGACGGAGTGGTTCCTGGTGATCCCGTTCATCCCGCTCGCGATCGTGCTGGCGACAGTGCTCGGACGCTCCCTCATCAACATCATCATCGTCATCGGCATCACCGGCTGGGCCAGCACCGCGATGCTGATCCGCAGCCAGACCCTGTCGATCAAGGAGCGCCCGTACGTCGAGCGCGCCCAGGTCCTCGGGGCCGGGCGCTGGCACCAGATGTCCCGCCACGTGCTGCCCAACGTCATGCCGATGGTCTTCGCCAACACCACGCTCACGGTGGCCCTGGCCATCCTCGCCGAGACGACGCTGAGCTTCCTCGGCCTCGGCGACCCGACCCGGGTGTCCTGGGGCTCCATGCTCGAGGATGCCTTCGACGTGGGCGCGATGACGACAGGCGCCTGGTGGTACATCGTGCCGCCGGGGGTCTGCGTGGTCCTCGTGGTGCTTGCCTTCACCCTCGTCGGCCAGGCCCTCGAAGAGGTCTTCAACCCCCGGCTGCGTGACCGGTGAGCGCCCTGGACGCTCCTGTCGAGCCGGAGGAGACGACCGCGCTCCTCGACTTCCGGGACGTCACGGTCACCTACCGGACCTCCGAGGGGCCGCTCACCGCGGTGCGCGGCGTGGACCTCACGGTCCGGCAGGGGGAGATCGTCGGTCTGGCGGGCGAGTCGGGCTGCGGGAAGTCCACGCTGGTCAGCACCGTGCTCCGGCTGCAGCCGACCAGCGCCGAGGTGGGCGGCGAGGTCATGGTGCTCGGGCAGGACGTCCAGACCATCAGCTGGGGGGCGCTCCGGGCGGTCCGCTGGGCCGGCGCCTCGATCGTCTTCCAGGGCGCCCTGCACTCGCTGAACCCGGTGCAGCGGGTCGGCGCCCAGATCGCGGAGCCGATCACGGTGCACGAGCCCGAGCTGGCCAAGGAGCGGGTGGAGCACCGGGTCGAGGAGCTGCTCGAGCAGGTCGGCCTACCCGGGTCGCGCAAGCGGTCCTATCCCCACCAGCTCTCCGGCGGCCAGCGGCAGCGGGTGATGATCGCGATGGCGCTGGCCTGCCGGCCGAAGATGATCGTGGCGGACGAGCCGACCACCGCGCTGGACGTGATGGTGCAGGCCCAGATCCTCGACCTGCTGCGCGACCTGGTCCGGGACCTCGGGGTCGGGCTGCTGATCATCAGCCACGACCTGTCCGTGCTCGCCGACCTCTGCGACCGGGTGCTGGTGATGTACGCCGGCCGGGTGGTCGAGACCGGCACCGCAGCGCAGGTGTTCACCGACCCGCTGCACCCCTACACCGCGGCGCTGTCCGGGGCGTTCCCGCGGATCGGCGACCCGCTCGCGCGCTACGCGCCGGCCGGGCTGGCCGGCGACCCGCCGGATCCGCGCGCGCTGCCCGAGGGCTGCTCGTTCTCGCCCCGCTGCCCGCGCGCGGTGGACCGGTGCACGCACGCCGAGCCCCCGCTGATCGAGGTGGTCCCCGGCCGGCGGGCGGCCTGCATCCGGGTGGGTGAGCCGTGAGCCAGGAGGAGGCCGCCGGGCCGCTCCTCGAGGCCCGCGGCGTCGCGGTCGAGTTCGTGACCCGCAGCGGGCACGCAGCCCGCGCCCTCGACGGGGTGGACCTCTCGGTCCAGCGCGGCGAGGTGCTGGCCATCGTCGGTGAGTCCGGGTCCGGCAAGACCACCCTGGCCAGGACGCTGATGGGGCTGGAGAAGCCGACCCGCGGCGAGGTGCGGTTCGAGGGGAAGCCGCTCTCCTACTCGTTCCGAGCGCTGAGGGCCTACCGGAGCCGGGTCCAGATGGTGCTCCAGGACGCCGCCGGATCGCTCAACCCGCGGCAGACCGTCTACGAGTCGGTCGCCGAGGGCATCCGGCTGCACGACCGGGCCCGGACCGACGAGCAGGGCCGCAGCGAGGCCGATCTGGTCGCTGCCGCCCTGGCCGAGGCCGGGCTGCGGCCGCCGGAGCGGCTGTTCCTGCGCTACCCGCATGAGCTCTCCGGCGGGCAGAAGCAGCGGGTGCTGATCGCCGGCGCGCTGGCGCTGCGCCCCGAGCTGGTGCTCGCCGACGAGCCGGTCTCGTCGCTCGACGCTTCGATCCGCGGCGAGATCCTGGCCCTGCTACTGAAGCTGCGGGAGGAGCTCGGGATGGGCGTCGTGGTGGTGACCCACGACCTGGGGCTGGCCTGGAACATCGCGGACCGCATCGCAGTCATGTACCTCGGCCGGGTGGTCGAGTGCGGCACGACCGAGGAGGTGCTGACCGAGCCCCGGCACCCCTACACCAAGGCGCTGCTCTCCGTCGTACCGGAGATCGAGCACCTCGAACCGGTGGTGCTGACCGGCGAGGTGCCGGACCCGAGCCGGATCCCGCTCGGCTGCCGGTTCCACCCGCGCTGCCCGGCCCGCGCGGACGGGACCGCCGAACGCGTGGGCGTCGACGAGGCCTGCCGCACCGAGCCTCTCGACATCCTCCCGGCGACCGGCGACCACCGCGTCGCCTGCCACCTCGACCGCGTCCTCTCGACAACCGAGCCCGTCAGGTGACACCCTTTCCTTACTGACTCGCGAGTCAGTAAGGCGATCTGTGAGGAGGCGGGCGTGGCGGACGACGGGCTGCAGGCCGCCCTGCCCCGTGAGATGTACGTCGACGCCGACCAGTGGCGGGTCGAGCGGGACGCGGTGCTGTACGGCGAGTGGTACTGCGTCGGCCGGATCGACGACCTCGGCCTGGCCACCCCGAAGCGGATGGTGGCGGTCGACGTGGCGGGCGAGTCGGTGCTGGTCACCAGCGCCGAGGACGGCGCCCTGCACGCGGCGTACAACGTCTGCCGGCACCGCGGCTCGCAGCTGTGCCCGCCCGAGCAGCCGGCCCGCGACACCGGCTCGATCCGGTGCCCCTACCACTCGTGGACCTACGCCCTCGACGGCTCGCTCCTGAAGGCGCCGCACGCGACGGTCGGGGACCCGGCGGCGTTCGCGCTGCACCCGGTCGGCGTCGAGACCTGGCAGGGGTTCGTCTTCGTCCACCTCACGCCGGCGCGCGCCGAGCCGCTGGCCGGACAGGTCGCGCACGCCGACGCCTTGCTGCGCAACTACGGCGTCGGCGAGCTGGTGACCGGGACCGTGCTGAAGTACGACGTCGCAGCCAACTACAAGGTGCTGCTCGAGAACTACAACGAGTGCTACCACTGCGGCCCGGTGCACCCCGAGCTGTCCCGGCTGGTGCCGTCGTTCACCGGCGGCGGCACCGACCTCGACTGGGAACACGGCATCCCGCACCGCGAGGGCGCGTGGACGTTCACGATGACCGGTACGACGCAGCGAGCGCCGCTGCCCGGGCTCGACGAGCACGAGCTGACCCGGCACAAGGGCGACCTCGTCTACCCGAACCTGATGCTCTCCGCCTCGGCGGACCACGTGGCGGCGTTCGCGCTGCACCCGCGGGCAGTCGACCGCACTGAGGTGGTCTGCTCGCTGCTGTTCGCGCGCGAGGCGGTCGCCGACGCTGGGTTCGACCCGAGCGACGCCGCCGAGCTGTGGCACCTGGTCAACCAGCAGGACTGGGCGATCTGCGAGTCAGTGCAGCGCGGGATGTCCTCCCGCGCGTACACCCACGGCTGGTTCGCACCGATGGAGGACGACAGTCTCGACATCCGGCGCTGGCTGCTGCCCCGGCTGGAGCGCGGCGCATGAACGAGCGGTTCGACGTCGTGGTCATCGGCCTCGGCGGGCTCGGCAGTGCCGCGGCGTGGGAGCTGGCCCGGCGGGGCATGAGGGTGCTCGGGCTGGAGCGGTTCGCGCTCGGCCACACCCGCGGCGCCAGCCACGACACCAGCCGGATCCTGCGGCACAGCTACCACACGCCGGCGTACGTCCAGCTCACGCAGGAGGCGTACGCCGACTGGGCCCGGCTCGAGCGGGAGTCGGGCGAGCGGCTGGTGACGACGACCGGCGGGCTCGACCTGTTCCCGCCCGACCCGGCCATCCCGTCGGTCGACTACACGGAGTCGATGGACGAGGTCGGGATCGCCTACGAGGCGCTCGACGCCGACGACGTGATGGCGCGGTGGCCGCAGCTCCGGGTGCCCGCGGGCACTCTGGCGCTGCACCAGGCCGACGCCGCGATCGTGCCCGCGGGGCGCACCACCGCGGTGCTGCACGAGCAGGCCCGGCGACTCGGCGCCGAGCTGCGCGAACGCATCCCCGTCCTCGGGCTCGAGGACCTCGGGGCGGCCGGGCTGCGGGTGACCACGTCGACCGGCGAGGTCGACTGCCGGGGCGTGGTGGTGACCGCCGACGCCTGGACCAACGACGTGGTCTGCCACCTCGGGCTGCGGGTGCCGCTCGAGGTGACGCTCGAGCAGGTCACCTACTTCGGTGTCGACCAGCCGGACCGGTTCGCGGTCGGTGCGCTGCCCGTGTGGATCTGGATGGACGACCCGTCGTTCTACGGCTTCCCGACCTACGGCGACACGACGGTCAAGGCCGCCCAGGACTGCGGCGGCCCGGCAGTCTCACCCGACGACCGGACCAGCGGCCCCGACCCGGCCATGGAGGCGCTGCTCACCGAGCACCTGCGCGCGATGCTGCCTGGTGTCGGCGCACCGCTGCGGTCGGTGCGCTGCCAGTACACGCTGACCCCGGACCGCGACTTCGTGCTGGCCCCGGTGCCCGGGCACGAGCGGGTGGTGGTCGGCCTGGGCGCCGCGCACGGCTTCAAGTTCGTGCCGACCTTCGGCCGGGTGCTGGCCGACCTGGTCACCACCGGCGAGACCACGAGCGACGTCTCGGCGTACCGGCTGGACCGGCCGGCGATCACCCAGCCCGACTACCAGTCCCACTGGCTGGTGTGATGTCAGTCGAGCGTCGCCACGTCCACGCCGAGCTCCACCGCGAGCTGGGCGGCCACCCAGTTGCGCAGCTGCTCGCGGGTCACCGTGCGGTGCACCACCGCGGCCACCGAGAGGCCGTCGACCAGCGCCGACAGCCTGGCCACGGTGGCCTCGGGATCGGGACACGTGAACGCGCCGCTGGACACACCGTCGTCGACGACACTGCGCAGGATGTCCTGCCACTGGTGGTCGAGCCGCTTGAGCAGCTTGCGGATGTGCGGGTCGCGCTGGGCGACCGCCCAGGCATCGATCCAGATCCGCCAGCCGGTGGCCCGGCCGGTCGGTCCGTAGAGCCGCAGGACCCGGCGCAGCCGCTCGACCGGATCCGCGCCGCTGGCCGCCTTCTCGAGCCGGTGCAGGTCGCGCTCCACGGCGTGCGCGAACGCCTCGGCGACCAGGTCGTCCTTGGTCCCGAAGTGGTAGAAGACCAGCGCCGGGCTCACGTCGAGTGCGACCGCCACGTCGGCCACTCGCGTGGACGCCAGCCCGAGCTGGTCGAGCAGCTCGACGGTCGTCGAGAGGATCTCCTCCCGGCGTACCTCCACCGACCTTCGCGCCCTGCGGGTCACCAGGCCCGTCCCATGGCGCGCAGCATAGAGGGGAACCTGCTGTGATCGACGTCAGCCACCTCGCGCCACCCGAGGGCCGCGAGCTCGTGCAGATGCTGCCGGCGGAGGCGTACACCTCGGAGGACGTGCTCGCCTGGGAGCGCAGGCACCTGTACGCCGGCGCGTGGACGTGCCTGGGCCGGGTGGACGACCTGTTCCCCGAGGGCGCCGGGCTCACCCAGCGAGCGGTGCGCGTGGGCGACGTCTCGTGCCTGGTCATGCGCGACGCCGAAGCGGGGCTGGGTGCGCTCCGGATGTTCGCGAACACCTGCCGGCACCGCGGCCACGAGCTGCTCCCGGAGGGCGGGACGTCCACCAGGCGCGCACTGAGCTGCCCGTACCACGCCTGGACCTACGACCTGCGCGGGTCCCTGAAGGGTGCCCCGGGGTTCCGCGAGGTGGCGTCCTTCGAGACCGCCGACCACGGGCTGGTCGAGCTGCCGCTCGAGGTGTGGCACGGCTGGCTCTTCGGGCACGCGGTCCACGCGGTCGGCGCACCGGAGGTGCCGTCGTTCGAGCGGTACGTCGGCGACCTGGCCGGGCTGCTGGCGCCGTACGACATCGCTTCGCTGGTGGTGGCCGACCGGCACTCCTACGAGGTGGCCGCGAACTGGAAGGTGATCGCGGAGAACTACCACGAGTGCTACCACTGCCCGCAGATCCACCCCGAGCTGTGCCAGATCTCGCCGCCTGACTCGGGGGACAACTACGACCTGCCGGGTGCCTGGATCGGCGGCGGGATGGTCCTGCGGGACGGGATGGCGTCGATGTCGCTGGACGGATCGCTGGCCGCGACACCGCTGCCGGGGGTCGACCCGGTCGCGGTGGAGTACCTCCACCTGCTGCCCAACCTGCTGGTGTCGGCGCACCCCGACTACGTGATGACGCACCGGATGGTGCCGCTCGCGCCGGACCGGACCTGGGTCGAGTGCTCGTTGGCTGACCCTGCCCTCGGCGGCCCCGTCCGGCGCTCCAGCCGCGGTCGAGTTCTGGGACATCACCAACCGCCAGGACTGGGCCGCCTGCGAGTCGGTCCAGCGCGGGCTGGAGTCCCTGCACTTCCGGCCCGGGCCGTTCGCCCCCCGCGAGGACGCCGTCGCCCAGCTGGTGTCGATGATCGGCGCGGCTTACCGCTCGGGCGGGCTGCCGGCATGATCCGGCGGCTCGGCCTCCTCGTCGCGACCGCACTGGTCGCGGCGCTGCCGTCTCTCCCCTCGCCCGCCGCTGGCGCCGAGGTGACGCTGACGCCGTGCAAGGTCCTGCCGCGCGCGCAGTGCGGCTCGATCGAGCGGCCGTGGGAGCCGGGCCACCCGGAGGCGGGGACCGTCACCGTCGGCTTCGCGTTCGTCCCGGCCCGCAACCACTCGAAGCCGACGCTCGGCACCCTGGTGCCGCACGAGGGCGGCCCGGGCTACAGCACGACCGGCACCGCCGTGGAGTACGCCGAGATGTACGGGCCGCTGCTGAGGCGGCGCAACCTGCTGCTGGTCGACCAGCGCGGCACCGGCCGGTCCGAGCCGATCGACTGCCCGCTGCTGCAGAACTCATCGGTGCCCTACGCCGACGCAGCCGCGGTCTGCGGGGCTCAGCTCGGCGACCGGGCCGACGACTACTCGACCGCGCTGTCCGCCGACGACCTCGCCGCCGTCGTGGACGCGCTCGGGCTGGGACCGGTGGACGTGTACGGCGACTCCTACGGCACCTTCTTCGCCCAGGTCTACGCCGGCCGCCACCCGGAGCAGGTCCGCAGCGTGGTGCTGGACAGCGCCTACCCGGCGTACGGCGAGGACGGCTGGTACGCCACCCAGGGCCCCGCGATGCGGTCGTCGTTCACGGCGGTCTGCCAGCGCTCTCCGGCGTGCCGGCAGGCGGGCCGGCCGTTCCTGCCCACGCTCGAGAAGGTGCTCGACGTCGTGCGGACCAAGCCGTGGCGCGGGAAGGCGTACGACGCGGACGGCCGCCGGATGAAGGTGAGGGTGGACGGGCCGGGGCTGACCGCGGTCGCGTTCGGTGCGACGTACACACCGGCCTTCTACCGTGAGCTCACCGCCGCGTTGCGGTCCGGGCTGGCCGGTGACCGCCGGCCCCTGCTGCGGCTGGTCGCCGAGGCCACCGGCGGCGGCACCGACGCGGGTCCGGTCAAGGACTACAGCGAGGGGCTGGACGCCGCGGTCGCGTGCCACGACTACCCGCAGCTCTACGACATGACCGCGCCGCCCGGCGTACGGCAGCAGCAGTACGCCGCGGCCCTCGACGCCCGCACGGCGTCGGATCCGGACACCTACGGGCCGTTCACCATCCACGAGTACGCCGACTCGGACTGGCAGGCCCTGGACTGGTGCACCCAGTGGCCGTCCGCGCCCGCGAGCAACCCGGCCGGCCCGCCGATGCCGCCGTCCGGCTCGTACTCCTCGGTGCCGGTGCTGGTGCTGAGCGGGGAGCTCGACACGATCACCACGCCGGCCGAGGGCGACCTCGTCGTCGCGCAGTTCCCGAACGCGCGGCACGTCATCGTGGCGAACAGCTTCCACGTGACCGCGGTCGGCGACACCGACGACTGTGCGGTGCAGTTCGTCCGCTCGTTCGTCGCCTCTCCCTCCGCGGAGTTCCCCAACCGTCTGCTGCGCTGCGCGCGACGAATCCCCGCGGTGCGGGCCCTGGGCCGATTCCCCACCGCGCTGCCCTCGTCCGCCCGTCAGGTGGCCCGACTCGCCGCCCTGACCGTCGCGGACCTGCCCGACCGCTGGTGGAACAACTACAGCACCCACGGCGTCGGCCTCCGCGGCGGCACCTGGCGCTACTCCGGCGACCGCGTGGTCCGCTTCAAGCTCAACCACGTCCAGCTGGTCCGCGGCTTCCCGGTCTCCGGCACCGCCGTCTGGGAGCGCTACGGACGCATCATGAGGGTCTCGCTCGACGTCCCCGGCGGCCACCTGGATGGCGCCTGGGCCACCCAGGCGACCGGCGCCACCGTCGGACTGTCCGGCACCCTCGACGGCCACGCCGTGCAGGTGTCCTTCCTGGCCCCGTAGATCGGCTCGTCACGAGCCCCGCGCAGCGCCCTCCTGCCCATCGGCGGCGCGCCCTTTTCGCCCAGATAGACGCGACCGTCCTTGGCCGCGGACACGACCCGATCCGTGGACGTCCCGACGCTCGGGGTGCATCACGCCACGTCAAGGAGTCACCGTCCTGACTGCGGCGGTGGAGGCCAGTTCGCGCGAGCGGAGGTCACTTACCGCTCGCAAGGGGACTGTGTCCATGTCAAATTGGAACACCCACGGCTGTCATCGATACGAGCTCGCGGCAGCACGGCGTGTTCGCCCTCAACGTGCCTGAGCCCGTCGAGTTGGGTGCAACTAGGGGTGGGCCTCGGGCCAGATCAGCGGTCGACGGGCAACCGAATCCGCGAGCGGATCTTGGGACTTGTGGCTCAGGTGTTGTCGAGGCGCTCGAGCACGGACGTCCTGCGGAGCAAAGCAGCGTCAACGCTAGATTCATTGCCGTGGACTTCAACGAGGTGGAGACTCACGCTCGACTGCTCCTTGAGACGGCGTCACAGTTCGGGGGGCCTTTCTGTGCGTAACTCGGCAATTAGCGGATGTCAACTGGGTCTTGAGGTGCGGCCGATCCAGTTCCTCTCGCGGGCCTCGCTGATCACTGCAGCCAAGGACCGGTTTGCGTTGCGTAGGCGGGAGAACTGTGCGTTTCAATCCTTCGGCGGCGGTGCAAGCCCTGGTCGCAGGCTAGGAGGCGTGATCTAGACACCAAGGCCTCGGGGCGACCCTGCGCAGTTAAGGGAAGCCACTAATCAGGGAACACGTATGGTGAGCGGTCGAGCCAGTTCCGGATTCCTTGCGGACTATCGCGTCAATCTAGACGCTGATTGCGGCGCCCACCATCTGACCGACAACGGCCGCCAAGATGCTATGGGCGCTGCGAGGACGGCGGCCTAACCGGCGACAGGGAAGCCCAGTCGAAAAGGCATGGCGGATTTACCAAGAAGCCGTCGTCGCCGTCGAGTGTTCGACAGTTCACCCCGATAACGCGAGCTTTCGATGATGTTCCGGAGCTCGGCGACCTGGCGCAAGTTGTTGAACCGAGAATTTCCCGTGGACAAGCAGGGCCTAGCTGATTGTTCTGCTACGCCGGATGTTTCCGGCCTCCCTCCGACACAGCGCCCCGTGGTGCTCGATGTCCGTCAGCACCACAGTTGACGCCCAAGCGGCGGGTGTGCTGTGTGACCTGCGGCCACTCTAATGTCGGACAGCCGCGTTCATGACCGCCCGCCGGGCCCGCAGCGCCCGGGAAGGTGGGTCGATTGCCGCAAGTTCCCATTCGTGGATATTAAGCATATAGGGCTGAATCTCGTGCGTGGACGAAGCCGCGACACTGGTTATCGGGATTAAGGTCCGCGCGATTCGCGCGGAGGGCGTGTCGGACACTGACTTATCAAGTTGGTGCCAGCGCCCGTCGGATGCTCCAGGAAACATTTTGACGTAGTCCATGCGCGCCGAAAAAACAGCACTGTCGCCCTGCTGAGCAACCGACAATTTACGATGCAATCGTGCGAGCGCGCGAAGCGCGCGCCTCTTAGCCCAGTACCACGCTACGGCCAGCGGGTATGGCAATTGGTCGACAAAAACGCCGGGCTTATCTCCGGTGGGGCTGTTCCCCCAAGCCCATGTCCTCCCGGCATCAATTTCCCAAGGTCCCGACCTTTCGAAGATTGACAATCCACCCCGAAAGCCGATGGCCGAAATCTCGAATGGCGTCAAGAACGAGTTGTAAGTAGTTCTTCCGAGAACGACCGACATCCCGGCCATCTGAATACGAAGAACACCCCGCCTCAGCGAGACGGTGTAAGCCTGTACACGATTCTCTGAGTCGAGAAAAACTTCTACATAGCAGTGAGGGAGTACGAACAAGCGGCTAAGGTGCTCCGGCGCGCTGGGTGCGCGTAGGCCCAGTTCGCGGTAGGCGTTCGGTTCGGCACCTACGACTTCACGGAACCGGTCGTACGTTTGAGCACTCGCTAAAGCAGCCAAGAGTCTTTGTTCATGGAATCTTGTGCGTCGCCATACCACCAGGATCAGCGACTTCCAGAGGAAAACCGTGACCGCCAAGAGGATTGAGAGACACCGCCAGCGGCGAGTCCAAGGTGCCGAGCTCGTCGAAAAAGTCGCCGATCCCGCCAAACTGGTTCACCGCTGCCTCCCCCAACCGCGCTGCTATGGCCATGAAGTACCACGACGGAGCGAGTGTGGTCCAGAGACCGAGGCCGCCCCGCGTTGTCACTCCACCACGGTCGACCGCGCCGCCGCTTGGCTCGGCTAGCGCAACTGTTCCGCCTGATCGCGGCGGCCCGAGGGAGGCAGAGGCACCACCAGGCCGGGCGCAGGACCAGGAGGTCGCTCCCGATGACGTGGACGAGGCTCACGGCGCGCCTCCCGGGTTCTCGAGACCCGATGCGGTCGGCTGTTCGACGTGAGCGGCGAGCTCGAGCCCGCACGGTCGGTTGAGGACGAGTTGGAGGTTACGCTCGCCGTTCTTCCGAAGGTCCGATGGCGGCGCACCTGGAAGCCACGCGCAGAGAAACTCATCGACGGGGCCGCAGCTAGGGCCGGAGTCGGTGCAACCGACATTGCTGAGCGCGCACGCGATGACGACCGCTTCGCGGACACGTTCTTCGCCGCACTCGATCGCGCGGTTCAGGTCGGCGACGAGGACTACCTCGAGTTGCTCGGGCGCCTCCTCGGCGCCGCGTGCGACAACGTTCGCGTCGACGAAGTCAACTACATCATCAACCAGTTCGTGAAGCTCGATCCCGTGCAGGTGCGAGTGCTCTTGGCTCTGCTCGACTTCAGGGGCGCGGATGGCCGGCTGTGCCCGCTGAAACAAGCAAAGGCTGTCGAAGTGCCGCAGCTGCAGGCGATCCTCGACATTCCTAGGATCGTTGAGCTCTCGAACGCGACAACTGAGGCCATCCTCCAGGGGCTCGAGGGCGGAGGGTTCGTCACTTCTTCGTCGGTCGCCAGGCCTCGGGAGACAGAGGCCGAACCGTCCCTGGCCGGCGCCGGAGTCGAGGACAACAGACCCGTTAGCCGCCACGGATACAAAGCAACGCTGTGGACGACTACCGCCTTGCGGACTGCCTTCCCTAGTCTGAAGCTGATCGAGCCGAGAAAGCCCTGGGATCACAGTCCGGTTTGAGTTTCAGTCACCGTTAGCCCCGATCGCGCAGCGCGGCCACAGCGATGGTGCTCTACGAGGTCCCCAGCATCTCCTGGGCGATAGCCTCCCCCGGAGCCAGGTCACGAGCACGAGGAGCCCCATCCTCCGGGTGCGACGAACCACCGCGGCCCGTCAACTACAGGGATGCGGCGGCAGCTCGGCAGCTCGGGCAGTGCTGAGCTATCGATCGGGTGCTCCTGCCCGTCTACTCCTTCCTCGGAGCCTGACGATCGGCGTGCATCCTTCTGCCGCGAACAGGCAAGACCGATCGGTAGGTGCCCCTGTCGAAGGAGGTTTGCCACCCAGTTCCCTTGCGTATCACGCATCGCCCGTCTGCACCTCTAGCGGTCAGGTTGCCTAGTCACTGCAACCGGCTAGGCACTTCTGGCGGGAGGGAGCTTCTTGAGTTCGAGTTTGGCATCTAGCTTGTCTGGCCCGATCTCGACGATCGACGCGGCAAGGTGCTCGAAGTAGCCGTAATAGTTCGGGTCGTCGCCGCGCCGACGCCGTTCGGCGTAGACATATGGGGCCAGTGCCTTCCAGGCACTGACTACTGAGCCACCCATGATGCTGCTTGCCGCTTCTTCCGTGATGGTGCCGTGGTACACCAGCAAGCCCACGTTGTTGAAGTAACTCATAATCGGACGGGCACGTATTGACTCGTTCGAGAGTTGCAGGGAGCCGTCCCGAAGTGCGGGCGAGTCGTAGTCCAGCATCGTCTGAACGTAGGTCAATCGATCCTTGAACTCGAAGGAACGGAACTCCACGAACATCTCGCTGGTGACTGCAAACAGGTGTTCTCGTCGCGCTAGAGTTTGTTGGCTCCGAGCAACCAGCACTGAAACGAGAATGGCAATGAGGGCGAGTACTCCCGAAGCCGCGGCGAGCCAATCTGACGTCTGCAACTGGCAACCCTAATTCCGATCCGATGAAGCGTTGCCAGCCGTTCGTGGAGAGGCACCTTCTGATCTAAACTGGCGCAAGCGGCGGGCGCGTACAGCACGCGGCCGTCGTTCGTCACCAGCGTCACCTCGCCGCGTGTATACGAACTGGCTCGCGCATTTCGTGCAGCAGACGGATGCACACGCAGGGACTCAGAATGGATGAGCAAGGGACATCACTTGGTTGGAGCCTCGTCCGAGCGCAGACGCAACCTGCATTTGCATTGCACCGTGCACGTCAGGAACCTCACGCACCTCGATGTTGGGAAGGGATCGGATGAGCCCGCCCAGTTTGGGAAACCCGTAGTTGCGCGAGTCGAACGACGGGATGTTGTTGACGATGTACCAGCCAACAGTAGCGAGCAGAGCCCATCCGTCGTCCTTGAGCGAGGCGGTCACGGCGTGGCGTCACAACTTCCGAGGCCTCGGGCAGTGGAGCAGGTGCGTCGCCGACTTCCTGCGCCAAGACCACGGATCTGGATCCCCGGACGACTCCTCTGACGTGGGGTCCGTTGGGTCGTGAGGCTCGTCAGGTGGCGAGATGAGAGCCGTGCCTCCGAGCACCTCTGTGAATGTGAACCGATCGAACGCGTTGACGAAGGAGCCGTGGGTCGTCCGAGCGCCCATGCCGTAGACTTTGCGGCCGGACTCTCTCAGTCTGGTGACGAGCCGGGTGAAGTCGCTGTCACCGGAGACGATGCAGAAAACGTCGACGTTTTTCGAGTACAGAAGGTCCATGGCGTCGACGATGAGCGCCGCATCGCTCGAGTTCTTGCCGGCTACGTAGCCAAACTGCTGCACGGGTTGAAATGCGTAGATGGGTAGTGCCTTCCGCCACCCTGACAGATGGGCGCTCGACCAGTCTCCATACGCACGCTTGACAGTGACAGTGCCGTGCTTGGTGGTCTCAGCCAAGATCGCCCCGGCCAGCTTCGGGCTGATGTTCTCGCAATCGATCAGAACCGCCACGTGAACAGGGTCTCCCATCGGGTCAGCCTTTCGCTTGTGGCGAGTGTTGAACGTGCGTGGCTAGGCATCGAACTAGCATCCTTCGCGAAGGTGCCGCGCTAAGTCATGAGGTACGACCTTCCGCCGCATGAAGGGCCCTTTGCCGCTCTGAGGGTTTCGAGGGCTCGGGCAGTCTCTACTGGCGCCCGAAGAGCGCTACAACGGGTTAAGAAGCGGTTCACCGTCGAAGATGAGCCCACGCTGGGAGTCACGCTCGAGGGTGAACGCCTCTGCGGTGGTGCCCGCGGGCGTAGGAGTAACTGAAGTGTTTCCTGACGTACGCGCGGGTTAGAGCGTCCAGGTTCAACTGGCCGCTGGCGAATTGCGATAGTTGGTCCGTTGTGAGCTCCGGAACGACTAACCGGTTGGCGACGTATACGCAGAACTGGTCACCACTCAGCCGTCCATTCGCATGCGAGTTGAGGCGGGTGTACAGACCGAATCGGCTGCGGGACGGATCGACGGTCTCGATCCCTTTGCCGGACATCCCCACGTAGATGAACTCCCCCGAATCGCGCCATATGGCATAGACCCCGGCCGCGACCTGAGGAACGCTGCGGTTGGGCCAGTCGGCGAATCGGTGCATAACGTCGAAGCCGTCAGCCATCGGTGTCACCGCGAGTCCCCACATCTCGACCCTAGGCACAGCTCAATGCCGCGCACCCGCAGCACCGTAGCTGTCCCCCGAACGCGGGCGAGAGCACGTGCGCGTAGGGGCATTGGTTCAGCGACGCTCCTATGCTTCGTCAAGCAGCTGTGGCCCCGTTTTCGAGTAGGCGGTAGAGGTCGCGGGCGACGTAGCGGGCAAGGCAGCGTTTGATCTCTCGGCTGGTCTTGCCTTCGGCTGTGCGGCGGGCGACGTAGTCGCGGGTGGCTTGCTGGTACTGGATCCGGCTCTGGACCACGGTGTGCAGTGCGTTGTTGAGCTGGCGGTCGCCGTAGCGGTTGAGCCGATAGCGGGTGGTGACTTGGCCGCTGTTCGCCGGGATGGGTGCCACGCCGGCGAGCATCGCGAACGCCGCCTCGGAGTGGATACGGCCGGGGTGGGACCAGGCGCACAACACCGTCGCGGCCACGATCGGTCCGACGCCGAACTCCTCGAGCAGGTCAGGGCGCCAGCTGCGGATGATGGCCACGATCGCCTTCTGCAGCTCCCGTGCCTCTTTCAACATCGCGTGCGCGCGACGGGCCAAGGTCCGCAGCGCCACCACGGTGCTGGTCGTCTCGATGTCCCAGGAGGCGTGCACTCGCAGGTTCGCGGCGGTGTTGAGCATCGCGGCAAGCTTCTGGCCGCGGAACCGACTCGGATGGGTTCGGGTGCTGCGATGACCAGGCTGAAGACCTGCTGCTGGGCCTCGGTGGAGGCATTGATCGCGGAGCGGCGAGCAGCCAAAAGCACCGACAGTGCTTGGCGTTCACCCCCGCTGCGGGGAGTTCCCAACCGCGGTCGCGCCATCGCTTCACGTGCAGCGCGGATCGCATCGAGCGGATCGGACTTCGCGCCGTTGCGACGCGCGGCCCGCTTCGGGCGGTCCAGCTCGATGACGATCTCCGACATCTCCAGCAGGTGACGGCTCAGGCCGGCGCCGTGACCGCCGGTCCCCTCGATCGCCCACGCCCGCAACGTCGCGTGGTTGTTGGCGAACTCCACCAGCTCGGCATAGCCCTGGGCTGTCGCCTCGACGGTGATCTCGTCGAGGACACCACCGGTCGCAGCATCGACCACGGCCGCGGAGTGGGTATGGACGTGGGTGTCGACGCCGATGACGACATCGACCACCTCGCGCAGATCGGTCAGACTGTTCATGCGTTCTCTCCTTCGCCGGACGGGACGTGGTTCCGGTCCGGGACGGAGGCTCGGCAGGACTGTGATGAGACACATCCGGCGCCGCTAACGCCAGGTGGTCAAGCTCCTGATCAGGCCAGCTCCTCCAACCGGGCCGGGGCCGGTGACCGCGAGCGGACAGGTCGCAGCAAGGCACGAAGCCAGTCATTCCGGGGGTCACACCCGCGGTCACCAACCACAGCCCAGCACCTTCAGGCTGCGTTGGCGATCCTCACAGTCATTCCGCCGCCTTCGGACACGCGGAGCCGAGATGCGGGCGGCGCTCTGGGATTGCCCTCATGCGTGGACGAGGGGCCGCGTCACGGAGGAAGGTACTCGCGGAGGAGTCCGCCGTCGCCGCCCGCCCTTTGCACGTGCGACTTCCGGGACACGCAGGGGCTCGAGCAAGGGGACTTGGAGGAGCGGGGCGCCGGCTCTTGTCAGTCACGCGATCCAAGGCGCACCCCAGGGATCCTGCAAGCTTGCCGAGACCCACCTCGGGCTCGACGTAGACGCGCTCCCGCGGCGACTTGCCGAACTGCACAGAGACGTCGAACCGGTCCACGGGGGTCAGGATCGGCTGGCCGTCCTGGCCCAACTCGCACGCGAACAGCGGGGCTTGGGTCACCACAACAGGCATGACGCCGCCTAGGACCGTGCCGGTCTTGTCGCCAACCATCGTCAGCGTCCCCTTGTCCGCAAGCGTCCGAGCGAAGCTCATCGCCTGCATGACGGCATCCTGAGCGCTGTCGATGGACTCCTTCTCCAGCGCGGAAACCGCGCGCGAGGCCAGCCGGTCAGTCAGCAGGCCATTCTCCCATTCGAACGCCCCGACGACCTTGACACGCAGATCCTCAGTCCAGTCGTTCCCGCACGGCAGCCACCAGTCGCTGAGTTTGGCAGTATGCGTGAGGCGGAGCTGGTCATAGAAGGCGATCCACGGCTTGTCGCTTCCGGACTTGCATTCGACGGCAAGCCGGAAGGAGGTGCTGAGCGTCCTTGAGAGGTTCGGGCCTCCAAAGAGCGCCATTACGTCGCCCTCACGCTGCTTCTTAGTCACCCCGTCCTCGTACTGGTACGCGGGAAGGGCCAACCTGCAGCCGTGCGTGCCCACGAGGGACCTCGCGGCGCGGAGTTCAAGGGCGCGCCCGCTGTCCTCGAGCCATCCATACCGCCTGTCGATCAAATCGTCGCTCACGCGACTAGCATGCCTGTCTTGTTTTGCGTCATACCGGCTCCCTTCTGTTGTCAACCGGTCGCGATGAGGGCGTCGTCGTGGTGGGTCTTCCGGGCTGCGGGTGCCGGGCGTAGCGTCGGGTCTGCGGGTCCGGGAAGTGGCTGATCCGAAGTGTCGATGTGCGGGGGCAGGTCGACCGCGCTGGATTCTTGAGTCGCCCCGCAGTGCCCTCCCGGGCCCGTGCCGGCCGCTTGCTGCGGCGTCGGCGAGGAGCTGGCGGTAGATCGCGTCGGAGATCCTGCGCTTGAGGCACCTGATCGCCTCGAGGGGCTTCTTGCCCTCGGCTCGCTTGCGTCGGTAGTAGACGCGGCCGTCGGTGTCGAGGCGGATCTGGCTGATCGCGGCGATGTGGATCATGTGGTTCATCCGCCGGTTCCCGGCGCGTGAGAGTCGGTGCCGGTTCTGCTCACCGGAGGACGCATCGAGGGGTGCGGTGCCGGTCCAGGACGCGAACCGGTTGCGGTCAGCGAACCGGGTCACGTCACCGACGTCGGCCAGGACCCGGGCGCCACGACGGGTCCGACGCCGTGCAGGTCCATCAGGCGTGAGCCGCGGGCCAGCACGATGGCCTTCAGCTCGGCGGTGGCCTTCTTGATCTTGGCCTCGACCGCGATCAGCTCGGCGAGCTCTTCGGCGGCGATGCGTCGGCGGGTCTTCCCGGCGATGTCGCGGGGGCGGACGGTGGCCAGCATCGCCTTGGCCTGGCCGGTGGTGATGTCGCGTTTCGCCTGCCCAGGCAGCAGTTCTGCGAGCAGCGCCTGGAGCCGGTCGACGGTCTGGACCCGGCGCCGGGTGAGTGCTTCGCGGCGGTCGGTGAGCATCCGCAGTGCCTCGAGCTCGCCGTCGAGCTGCAGCACCCGCAGGGTCTTGGTGCGGACCGCAACTGCCGCGACCGCGTGGGCATCGTGGGCGTCGGTCTTGCGGTTGTGGCCGGTGTCGAAGAGCCGGACCCGGGCAGCGAGCTTCGCCGGGACGTCGACGACCTGCTCGCCGTCTTCGAGGAGTCGCTGCGCGAGCGGCCGGCCGGCACCGTTGCTGCCCTCGACCGCCCAGACCCGGTCCGGCCACTTCTTCGCGTAGGTCCGCATCGCGGCGTAGCCGGCCCGGTCGGTGGTGAACCGACCCGACCCGAGCAGCTGCTCGCGCTGGTCGACGACCTCGATCGTGGCCGACAGCTTGTGGGGATCGACCCCGATGATGACGTGCTCAGCTTGCTGACTCATGTGCTGCTCCCGCCTGTGCTCGATCCGATGTGGACGGCGAGGTGGGCATTGCTACTACGAGCAGGGCAGTCCCTTCTTGAGCCACGCCTCGTCACGGTGACCGGCGGGCCGCAGACCGATAGTGAGCCACACCAGATCAGCCGGTGGGCAGCCGCATGAAGAGCTTCCCGCCGATCACCTGGACCGAGTCTGGCCAGACGCCGGTCCTAACGGAATCGTCTAGTAGCCGCCTGGACGTGGTTGTAGTTCACGGACCAAGCAGTCCGAGGTAGTCATGGCACTACCGGCGGTGACGGCGCCACCACGCGGAGGCGGATACCATGTGAGGATCAACTAGGTTGAAACGAGGTATGTGATGGGGAGCCCTCGCGAGGTCGTTTTTCTGCACGCTTCTGTCGGACCGCAGCGTGTGGAAAGACTCGATCTCATGGCATTGGAGGAGCCTGACGATATTCGTCAGCATTTCTCGATATGAGACGCGGCTTGTCGAGCCAAACCCTCTGCGCGCGATGCCTGATATCAACGCGCTCGCAGACCTATTGGCCACGTTTCTCCGCCAACGACTGGAGAGGACTCCCGAACGGTGCTGGTTGGCCACAGCCAAGGTGGCATTGTCGTGCAGCGCTTCCTGTTGAGGCATGTAATCAGCGCCACGGCAGAAGCCTTTCCGCTCTCAAAGATCTCTTCAGTGGTGCTGTTGCCTGCCCCACCGAGGATCGCCAATATTTCTGATACGCGGCGACGTCTCTTCGGACCGGAACCCACAGGAGGTCGGCTGCGGCCGTTCGACCAAGAATGGAAGAGGTGCATCGGCAGGTCGTTGTCAGGCTGGCGTTGGACGCGCAGAAACCGCCGGACGATCGGATCCCGTTTCACGTCTATCGCGGAAGTGAGGATGCCGTCGTGCCACGAATGTCTGCGTTGGGCGACTTTCCAGCGATCGCCACCCTCCCAGGTGACCACTCGTCGATCATCCAGCCCGAGGCGAGAGACTCGCTAGTCTTTAGCGCCCTGAAGGAGATTCTGGAGTCGAGAGATACACAGCAAGTCTTCCCCGACGAGCGAACCCTAACAGTGAAGTTTGAAGACCTCGTGCAATACGGCGACCAACGTCGGAATCATGGTGCCGAGACTGATCACACAAGTACTAGTTCGTATTGGCCGATCCCATGGGGATCGATGGAGATCGAGCTTCCACCTTTAGGAGTTGGGAAGCCGCCTTGGTGCAATTGAATGGATACGAATTAGGCAAGGCCCTCCTACTAACTTCAACCACGACGGTGCTTGGCCGAATGCAACCGCAGATCTCTTCATTGACCGCAGATCGATATCCAGGCGTCATGCTGAGTTCACGCGTACGACTGTCGGCAAGTGGCGTATCGAGGATCTAAATAGTCTTAATGGGGCGCTTGTCAACGGCAAGCCCGTCGCGGGTCCGCAGATCCTGAGCAATAAGGATGTTCTTCAGCTCGGCGAAGCATGGTTTCTTTTCGTGACAGCTGAGGGGGCGTACAAAGACCTGCTATCTCCGGACCTTCCGCGCGCTTGATGGTTGTCCGTCCTAGGCCGGGCGTGTGGTGCTCCCGCACGCTTCGACAAGACTGCTAGAGCAGGCCCGTCTGTGCGAGCGCCGCCGCCTTTCGGACGCACGGATCGGCCGCGTACCGGGCGCCTTCGGGCGCGCGGATCTGTAGCGATCTCGAGCGGGCCCATCCCTCGATGAACACGTGATCGGCTGAAGGCGCCCTGCAGCCACACCTGTGATCGTGCGTCGTTCCGCCGCAAAGGACCGCGCCGCTGGAGAGAGAATCAACCAGTTGTGGCTTCCATGTAGGCATGGCGGAGAGCGGTCAGCAGCTCATCGGAGATCTCACTGGTGGTGTTGCCCTGGCCGAGTTGAAGCGGCGCGAGCACGGCCTCGACGTCGGCGATTGATCTCGGAGCCCGTCGTTCGAAGACGCTGCGCCAGAAACTTCCGATTTGCGTGCCTCCCCAGTTCCAGATACTCACCAGGCCCACGTCTTCTTGGCGAAGCTTTGGGAGCAGCGTGACTTCCCCACGACGGCCCCAGTAGGACTGCAGTCGGACACCGCTCGAAATCAGTCCATCAGCCCAGTCGGCGATCTTGAGGAACGTCGCCTGATGTTCAGACGGCGCTTCACGAATGGCCTCGCGAAAGCCGGCTGAGCCTTCAGCTGTCACCCCGGCCTGTGAAGCGGCTGCGGTCTTCAGTCGCGCTCATGCATAGTTCCGTGAGGATCGGTCAGGCTCAATCCGTTGCGGAACCAGAATCTGATGCCCGTCAACTTGGTAGGAGCCGACCGTCACAAGTCGACCACCAGCGCATCGGTGACTGACTCTAGAATCCCGCGGTACGCACAAGTTCGGCTGGTGCAGAGTCGAGAACGATCACGAGACGCAGGCCGCCGTTGTCTAGTGCTTCCTGCAAGGCGCCCGGAACTCTGTGCCATCGAAGCTGCTCATCTTGTCCCGCCTGGCGGGCCGCGTCTGCAAGCGATCCGAAGCACGCTCGGCGAGGTGGATGCCAAGGACGTCTCTCTCGAATTCTTCGGCGCTGAGACGGTGCAGAAAGGACGCGTAGCTAAGTACCTGGGCGATGACTGCCCGCCGAGCTTCGCTGTTGTACGAAAGCTTGATCTCTAAGATGCAGGGACGCCCCGAGGCCTCGATTGCGATCAGATCCGCGCATGTCCCAAGGCCACCTCCCACCGACGATCGTCAATCGAGGGCCGCCTGCCAACGGCAAGAGACCGGTGTCCTTTCGATCAAAATCGTGGAGTGCCGACTCGTCCGGAAACCCTTCAGCGGACAGAAGCTGCCAGCCTTCCTCGCCTTCGTCCAAATCGC
Source organism: uncultured Actinomycetota bacterium (assembly GCA_963749865.1). GTDB lineage: Bacteria > Actinomycetota > Actinomycetes > Propionibacteriales > Nocardioidaceae > Nocardioides. The sequence goes on along the minus strand of CAVVOE010000012.1, from coordinate 74,940 downwards.
GCTCATGCGTGGCCCCTTCTTTAGAGTCGTCGCTGGGCCGATCGAGTGCGCCGGCAGTCTGTCTGACGCACAGGCACCACAGGTAAACCCGCGACTATGTGGCATCGACTCTCGTGCCGAGCCCGCGTCACACCGCCGCCATAGACGCCGCACCGAGTTCTCGCTCATCGCGCAACCGGCCTCGTTCCACCGTGAAGCTAACGGGGCAACACCTACGTCCGGCAGATGTGGGCCCCCAGCCCGGCTCAGGGTCGGCGGCTAGCGTGGCGTGGCCATTGCCTTCGACCAGGAAGTTGAGTCCGTGCTCCGACGACTCCGTCGCCCCGCGGCCGCCCTGAGCGCCGTCCTCCTCCTCGCTACTGCTCTCGCCGCCTGTGGTGGTGACTCGGGGAAGGGTGACGACAGCGACTCCAAGCCGGCGTCGTCGTCTGCCACCTCCGCCGATGCCGATGCCGAAGCCGAGGCCGGCGGGACGGGCGAGCTGGACGAGGTCTCGTTCAGCGGTGAGGTGGGCGAGAGCCTCTCCGCGACGTGGAACTCGGCCGTCGAGGCCCCCGAGTCGACGACCGTGACGACGCTGGTCGAGGGCACCGGCGACGCGGTCGCGGACGGCGACACCGTCAGCACCTACCTGTACCTCGGCAACGGCAGCACCCAGGAGGACCTCTTCAGCGACTACGACAACGGGGCGCCCGAGTCGATCCCGAACAACGGCCAGATCGGCGAGGTGTTCAGCCAGCTGTTCGCGAGCTCGACGTACGGCTCCCGGGTCGTCGCCGTGACCACCCCGGCCGCGCTGTTCGGCGCTTCCGCCGACGACAACCAGTTCGGTGTCGACGCGGACGACGCCCTGGTCGTCGTCGCCGACCTGGTGGAGAAGGAGGCGACCGCGCCCACGCCGACCGACGACCAGGCGCACGACGCGTCTCCCGGCGCGCAGCCGTCGGTGGTCGAGAAGGGCGGCAAGCCCACGGGCCTGGACTTCTCCGGCATCGAGGAGCCCGCACTCGACACGCCCGTCCAGCGCGTCGTCCTCGAGGAGGGCACGGGCGCTGCCGTGAAGGAGTCCGACACCGTGACCGTGAACTACCTCGGCGCGACGTACCAGGCGAAGGAGCCCTTCGACGAGAGCTTCTCCGGTGAGCCCCTCACCTCGTCGCTCGGCGGCCTGATCCCGGGCTGGAGCATCGGTCTGGCCGGGGTGAAGGTCGGCAGCCGGGTGCTGCTCCAGATCCCGCCCGCCTTCGGGTACGGCGCGCAGGGCAGTGGGGAGTCGATTCCCGGGAACGCGACGCTGTGGTTCCTGATCGACGTGGTCTCGGTGGAGTAGCGACATGAAGTCGGGGTGGCCGGACCGGGCCGAGGCCCTGGCTGGCGATGCCCTGTCCTGGCTGGTCGGCGCGGGTCGCGTCGAAGGCGCCGGGCTCGCCTGGCCGAGCCGGACCACGGACGACGAGACCGACCCGACCCTCTACAGCGGGACGGCCGGCATCGTGCTCACGATGCTCGAGGCGCACGAGCACTTCGGAGACGACCGGTACGCCGACCTCGCGGTGCGCGGCGCCCGCCACCTGGCCTCCGTGGTCGAGGGCGGGTGGGAGAACAGCTCGCTGTATCACGGGCTGACGGGCATGGCGGTGGTCCTGGAGGCGGTTGACGACCGGCTGGGCGACCCTGACTCGGCCGCGGCCGCGAGGCTGGCCCTGGAGCTGGTGCGGGGACGGTTCGACGGCACCCGGTGGGGCCCGCAGGTCGACCTGCTCGGGGGCAACGCAGGCATCGCGCTCGGCGCGTTGGCGGTCGGCGACGCGGAGCTGGCCCTGACCGCGGTGGAGCCGTACGTGCGGAGACCCGAGACCACGGCGTGCGGCGTGACCTGGGAGACCCGCAGCGGCCGGGTGGCGCGGCAGCACCACGTCTCGCACGGGACGCTGGGCGTCGTCGCCGCGCTGGCCGCGGTCGGGCACGAGACCGGACGCACGGACCTGCTCGACCTGGCCGTGGCCGGCGCCGAGGACGTCGTCGCCCGGGACGAGGACGGCCCCGACGGGTTCCTGGTGCCGCACTCGGACCCGCCCGACCGGCCCGAGCTGATCGACAGGTACAACCTCGGCTGGTGCCAGGGCCCGACCGGCGACGCGCAGGTGTTCCGGCTGCTCCGGGACACCGTCGGCGGGTCGCGGTGGTCGGAGCTCGCCGACCGCTGCTGGCACACGGTCACCCACAGCGGCCTGCCCCGACGGCGGCGGCCGGGGTTCTGGGACAACAACGGGCACTGCTGCGGCACCGCCGGCGTGCTGGCCCTGGCCGGCGACCGCGCCGTCGAGAGCGGTGACGGCCGCGACTTCGCCGAGGTGCTGGTGGCCGACCTCAGCTACCGGGCCACCGTCGACGCCGACGGGGCCCGCTGGTCGAACGTCGAGCACCGCGCCACACCGGACACGCTGGAGCCGCGGACCGGCTGGGCGCACGGCGCGGCCGGGATCGTGCGCGAGCTGCTGCGGTTCGCGCGGCTGGACGGACGTGCGGAGGCGGCGTACGCCGTCGCGTGGCCGGACCAGGTCGTGGCCCGGCCGCGTTGAGGAGTCAGCGAGGCACGTGCTCGCGCCACTCCCGGTGGCCGACCAGCTCCTCGTCGTCGAACGCGTCGGCCTCGATCACCACGTCGTAGCCGTCCGCGCCGATGTCGATGCGCAGCGTGGACACGACCCGGACCTCGACGTCGGGCCAGGTGAGGCGGTACGTCGTCTCGGCGCTCGCCCACTGCGCGAAGGTGCGGCGGTCGACGCCGACCTCGCCGGCGTAGTCCTCCAGGGCGGTGCCCTCGTGCGGGACGTCGTACGACGCGACGGTGCGGACCGAGCAGGTGGTGGTACGCCGGAGCACGTCGCGGGTGACCGACCAGCCGACGTCGGTCGGGTCCTCCGACGAGGAGTCCGCGCCCGGGACGAAGTCGGGCGGCTCGAGGCCCGAGTCGGTCCAGAGCGGCAGCACGACCGACCCGGAGTGGACGGTGAGCGTGACCGGCGCCGGCGGGGCGATGGTGTTGGGCCAGTCGGCGCCGGCCACCGAGAGCCGGAGCCGGTGGCCCGGGTCGGGCCGGTAGGCGCAGGCGTCGAGCAGGAGCTCCACGTCGTACTCCTCGCCCGGGACCAGCGGAGCCGGTATCGAGGACGCGCGGAAGGCGAGGTCGAGCGAGCCCCGGGTGATCAGCGCCGACGTGCCGTCGGGGAACACGTCGCAGAGCTTCACCGACAGCGAGGCCGCCGGTGCTGACGCGGAGACGCGGAGCCGCACCACCGGCTGCCCCACCATGAGAGGCTGCGAGTCCCACTCCCACGTCAGCGAGTGCGCGTCGTCGTCGCGCTGGTCGCCGGACAGCCCCCAGGGCAGGTGGCCGGCGCAGTCGATCCAGGCCGATGTACCGACGTCGGGCTCCACCTCGAGCGAGCGCGGCCCGGCCAGGTCGAGCGTGGCGACCGCAGCGCCGGCCGGAGGCCACGGCCCGCTCACCCAGTGCCCCGGGTGCTCCTCGAGGTCCGGCTCCGGCACGACCGACGTGCGGACGAAGACATCCGCTCGGTCGGTCCACGAGTCCGGGGCAGCGCCGCGCAGCCACCGGTCCCACCAGGCCACCATCTCGTGGTCGAGGTCGATCCGCGGGCCGGGGATCGCGGTCGCCGGGTCGGCGTGCGCCCACGGGCCGGCCAGCAGCCGCCAGGGGGTGCCGGCCTCGCCCAGCGCGGAGACGGTCCGGAAGGAGTTGTTGCGGTAGCCGTCCGCCCACCCGGCCACGATCATCGTGGCCGCCTGGATCCGGTCGTACCCCACATGGCGCAGCGACCCGGCGCGCCAGTACGGCCCGTCCCGGTTCTCCCGCAGCCAGGTGAGCAGCCACGGCTCGTTGGTCTCCCAGCGCCGCCGCCACTCCCCACGCCAGTCCCCTGGCCACTCCGCGGGCACCGGCGGCAGCACGCACATCGGCGTCATGTAGTGGCAGTAGTCGACCAGGTCGACCAGCCGCAGCGCATGACCGCGCCAGTGCACGTCGTCGGTCCAGCGGTCGTCGCTGGAGTAGATCGCCACGATCGCCTTGAGCGCCGGCGGCCGCTCGGCCGCGATCTGCAGCGAGTTGAAGCCGGAGTACGACGTGCCGAACATCCCGACGCCGCCGTCGCACCACTCCTGCTCGGCCAGCCAGGCGATCACCGTGCACAGGTCGGACCGCTCGACCAGCGGGTACTCGTCGGTCGCGTCGCCCCCCGACGAGCCGGTCCCGCGCAGGTCGACCCGGCACACGGCGTACGAGTGCTCGTCGCGCAGCGCGCGGTAGCCCTCGGCGTACGACGAGGTCAGGTCGTCCTTGCGGTACGGCAGCGCCTCGAGCAGGCACGGCTGCGGCTGCGTGGCCTCGGGGAGGAACAGGGTCGCGGCCAGCTCGACGCCGTCCGCCATCGGGATGCGGACCGACTCCTCAGTCCCCGGCACGGCCGTGCTCTCGCAGCAGGCGTACGACGGTGTCGGGGTCGAGCCCCTCGGAGGTGTTGCCGTCGCGTCCCACGGTGGTCGGCGACATGAGCAGCGAGTTGAGCACCGACTCCTCGGCTGCGTCGACCACCGCCTCGAAGAGGTCGTCGAGGCCGCGCCCGCCCAGCCGCTGGCCGTCGTCGAGGATCGTCCCGTCCCGGTCGATGCGCGCGGTGGTGCTCACCGCCATGAAGATCTCGCCGCTGCCGTGGTGGGCGGTCGACCCGGTGCGCGCGAGGCCGAGCCCGACCCGGCGCGCCAGCCGCTCACACCCGGCGGGGTCGACCGGCGCGTCGGTGACCACCACGCCGATGCACGACCCGGCCGGCTTCTCGGGACCGGCCTCGTCCGGGACCAGCCGCCCCACGGGAACGCCGTCCACCGTCAGCCGGGCTCGCTCGCCGAAGTTGGTCATCAGCACCACCGCCACGGTGTGCCCGCCCGGGACGACCCGCGACGACGTACCGATGCCGCCCTTGAACCCGAGGCAGGACATCCCCGTCCCGCCGCCGACCGCGCCCTCCTCGGGCGGCGCCGTCGAGCCGCGCGAGGCGTACGCCGCGTCCTGGGCCGTCCGCACGTCGTCGGCGGTCACCCACATCCGGCGGACGTCGTTGAGGAACGAGTCGTCGCACTCGGCCACCACCGGGACGCAGATGTCGTCGGCGATCTCGGGGTACCGCGCCAGCTCGAGCTCGAACGCGAAGTCGTACACCCGCCCCATCTGCGTGGTCGAGGTCAGCCAGATCGGGGTCTCGAAGTAGCCCGACTCCTGGAGGGTCAGGAAGCCGGTGACGTCGCCCAGCCCGTTGAGCACCGCGCCGCCGCCCACCAGCGGCCGCGGGTAGGCGTCCTCGGCGAGCAGCAGGCAGCTGACGCCGGTGTGAGCCGTCTCACGGTCGATCGTCGCGTGGCCGAGGCCGACGCCCCCTAGGTCGAGCACCGAGTTGGTGGGGCCGGTGGGGAGGCTCCCGATGGCGATGCCGAGGTCGCGGGCACGAGGCATGTGCCCATACTGACCCATGGATCAGTACGCCGTCCCGGTCGTCTGGTCGCCGCAGACCCGGCTCCACGACCCCAAGAACGAGGTGTGGGTCGGCGTCGCGACAATCGGGACCGAGGTCGCCGCGCGGGTCGACGCGATCCTCGAAGCCCTGCGAGCCGACGGCCACGCGCTGGTCGAGGCCACGTCGCAGCCCGACCACGCACTCCACGCCGTGCACAGCGAGGAGCTGGTCGAGTTCCTGCGGTCCGCGGCCGACCGCTGGGCCGACGGCCCGTACGAAGATCTCGTCGGCCAGCAGCGGGTGGTGCCGTACCTGTTCCCCACGCCCGCGATGACTGCGGGTCTGCCCGCCCGCCCGGCAGTCGCGGTGCACGCCGACGCCGGCCGGTTCGCCTACGACACCATGACCCTGGTCGGGCCGGGCACCTGGGAGGCGGCGCGGTCGGCCGTCGACTGCGCGGTGCAGGCAGCGGACCTGGTCAGCGACGGCGCACCCTTGGCCTACGCCCTGTGCCGCCCGCCCGGTCACCACGCCACGCCGAGCGGCTTCGGCGGCTCCTGCTACCTCAACAACGCCGCGATCGCGGCCGAGCAGCTGCGACGGCAGGGCGCCGGCAGGGTTGGGATCGTCGACCTCGACGCCCACCAGGGCAACGGCACCGCGGCGATCTTCTACGACCGGGCCGACGTGCTCTACGGATCGGTGCACGTCGACCCGGGCGCCGGCTGGTTCCCGCACGTGGTGGGGTACGCCGACGAGACCGGCACCGGTCCGGGCGAGGGCGCCACCCGCAACCTGCCCCTCCCGGAGGGCACCGGCGACGAGCCGTGGCTGGCGGCCGTGGCCGACCTCGCCCAGTGGGTGAGCGACGCCGGCTGCGACCACCTGGTCGTGTCCCTCGGCGTGGACGCGGCCGCGGACGACCCGGAGAGCCCACTTCAGGTCACCGCGGACGGCTACCGCCAGGCCGGCCGACTCCTCGCAGAGACCGGGCTGCCCGCCGTGGCCGTCCAGGAGGGCGGCTACCACCTGCCCACGCTGGGCGGCCTGGTCGCGGCATACCTCCGAGGGCACGCCGCAGGCGTCTAGTGTCCTGTCAGCGAGATGCGTGCGCTAAGTCCGTGGTCCAGGTGCGTGCATGGCAAGGCGCCCGGCGCGCGCGCAGACTGGGCGTCTTCGAAGCGCCGGCAACGCCGCCAGGTGCGTGCCTGGGCCGCGGAATTAGTGTGCGGATCTCGCTGACAGGCACTAGGACATGCCGGGCATCGGCAGCAGCTCGAGCACCTCGATCGCGTTGCCGTCCATCATCAGGTGCGGGTGGCCGTCGAGGAGCCCCTTCAGCGCGTCCAGGGAGTCGGCCTCCATGAAGGAGTAGCCGCCGACGTAGCCGCCGTCGGCGGGTCCGTCCGGAACGGTGGCGACGGACTGGGTGGGCGAGCCGAGGTCGGTGATCGCCGACCCGGCCTTGCCGGCCCAGGTCATCCAGGCGTCCATCCCCTCCTGGGCCTGCTCAGGAGTGGCGTTCGCCATCTGGTCCGCGGCCGAGGTGGTCGAGCGGTAGAGCAGCAGGTACTTGGTCATGCGCGTCCCTCCATCAATCTATTTTGATTGTCGTCAAACTACTCACCCGGCGCGGAGCGCTGCAAGGATGAGTTGGTGAACGGCCGGCGACCGGCGGACGAGGGCGACCTCCAGGCCACCATCGACGCGCTGTCCTCTCCCGTACGCCGGGAGATCCTGTGGATGCTCTGGGACGGCGAGCGGCCGGCGGGCGAGATCGCGGCCGGTCTCCACGTCACCGCCGGCACCGTCTCCACCCACCTGAACGCGCTGCGACGAGCAGGTCTGGTCTCGATGCGCGCCGAGGGCAACTTCCGCCACTACCGGGTCGAGCGGGCGGCCATGGAGGCGGCGCTCCCGCTGCTCGCCAGCACCGACGACAAGTGGGAGACCGCCGACGACATCCCCGAGCGGGACCTGGCCAGCGCCTCGGTCGAGCACTGGGTCACCGTCTCCACCGATGTCGGGCTGTCCCGCGACGCGGCGTACGACGCGTTCACCGACGGCGAGCGCTACTCCGCATGGCTCGGGGTCCCGGTGACCATCGAGGACGGCCGGTTCAGCACCGAGCTCGAGTGGGGCACCCGGGTCCGCGGGCGCTACGAGGTGCTGGCCCCGCCCGAGCTGATCGCGCTGCGCTGGGACTTCGACGACGAGGTGACCCCGGTCCCGGGCCGCCAGCTGGTGGGCTACCTGCGCTTCTTCCCGCTGCCGGACGGCTGCCGGGTCGAGGTGCACCAAGCAGCCAGCGGCGCCGAGCAGGCCGAGTTCATGGCGGCGGCCTGGTCGATGGTGCTCGGCCGGCTCAAGGAGTACGCAGACCTGGACCGACGGACCCGGAGGAGGAAGCGGCCCAAGCACCGCGGCTGACGGTCATCGAACTGACGGCGGCGGGATACCCGGACATCTCAGGTCGGCCCGGTTGCCGTGCCTGCGGTTCGGCAGGGCCCCGGAGGCGAGGAACTTCGTGATCGTCCGGTCGACGCAACGGACGCCGGAGAGTCCGATGGCGTGGGTGCTGCCGCCGACGCCTTCGACGAGAGCCGAGGTCGGGAACAGCCGACGGACGGCCAGCGCGAACGCGAACGGCGTCGCTCCGTCGTAGGTCTCGTTGAGCAGGAGGACCGGTCCGGTGAAACCGGTCCCGTCGACCTCGATGCGTGGCGCCGCCGGCGCCGGCCAGGTCCGGCAGGGCGCGTTGAACCAGGTGTTGCTCCAGGTCTCGAACGGCGCCCGGCGGTGCAGGCGCCGGCTGTCCTTCTCCCACGACTTCCACCGCTCGGGCCACGGTGCGTCGGTGCACAGGGTGGCCAGGTACACGGCGTACTGGTTGTCGGCCCCCGGGCCGACCGGATGGCTGTCCCGGTAGAGCGCCGCGATCCCGCTCGGGTCTCCGTGGCGGGCCAGCCCAGCCAGGGCCGAGGCGACGTCGGGCCAGGCCCCGACCGTGTAGACGGCGTTCTCCACCGCGTCGTTGAGCTCGTCCGGACCCACGCGCCCGGCCGGGTCACGGGTCAGCTGCTGTCGCAGGCGGTAGTACGCCGTCGCGACGGCCGCCCTCGACCGACCCAGGTGGAGGACGCCGTCGTGCTCCGCCACCCAGCCGAAGAACTTCCGGATCGACGTCTCGAAGGCCCGGCTCTGAGCCTGGTTGGCCCGGTAGAACGCCTTCGCGGGGTCGACGACCCCGTCGAGGAGCAGCTTGTCCACGCGGTCCGGGTGCAGGGTCGCGTAGACCTGCGCGAGGTAGGTGCCGTACGACACGCCCAGGAAACCGACGCGCTCCGCACCGATGGCCACCCGCAGCGCCTCCAGGTCCGCGACGTTGTCGGTGGTGCGCATGTGCGGCAGCAGCGCGGCGGCGGCGGACCGACCGCAGTCGACGGCGTACCCCTCGGTGCGGCGTCGCCACGACTTCTCGACGGCCGTGCTCGTCGGGACGTACGGCGGCCGGTCCCAGTCGTCGTAGTGGCCGTCGCAGGTCAGCGCGGGGCTGCTGGCGCCGACGCCGCGCGGGTCGAGGCCGTACCAGTCGTAGGTCTTGCCCACGCCGCGGGGCACGAACTGGCCGGCGGCGGCGAGGTAGGTGCCCGAGCCTCCGGGGCCGCCCGGGTTGGAGAACATCACGCCCCGGTAGGGCTCGCGGGTGTGCAGGATCCGCGAGACCGCGAGGCTGATCGTCGGCCCGCTGGGAGCCGCGGGGTCGAGCGGCACCGTGAGCTCGCCGCAGGTGCCGTGGAACCGCCGCAGCAACCGGTCCTCGCACTCGTGCCAGCTGATCGGCGCCGCGGCCTCGACGGTCGGGGCGGTCGCCCGGGCCGGCGTGGCCGTCGGTCCGATCGGCATCAGCAGCGCCAGGAGCAGCGGCACCGCCGCCGTGCGTGTCGTCGTACGTCGCTGGATCGGTCGCATCGTCGTCCCCCTCGGCTGGCCCCGTGGCTTGATCGTGTCGGTTCCGACGGCTCCAGGCATCGCCAGAGAGGATGATGAGACTCGCCCCTGAGGATGAGTCCGGGACCGTAGGCTTGCTCCACGTGAAGGTCCTGCTCCTCGAGAACATCCACCCGGTCGCGGTCGAGACCCTCGAGGCGCGTGGCCACGAGGTCGAGCTGCGGGCCGGTTCCCTCTCCGAGGACGAGCTGGTCGAGAGCCTCGCCCCTCGTGACGGCAAGGGCGTCGAGCTGCTCGGGATCCGCTCCAACACCCACCTCACCGCGCGCGTGCTCGAGGCGGCGAGCGACCTGACTGCGGTCGGCTGCTTCTGCATCGGCACCAACCAGGTCGACCTGGCCACCGCCGCGGAGCGCGGCGTCGCGGTCTTCAACGCGCCGTACTCCAACACCCGCAGCGTGGTCGAGCTGGTGATCGGCGAGATCATCGCGCTGGCCCGTCGGCTGCCGGAGAAGACCGCCAAGATGCACGACGGGGTGTGGGACAAGTCGGCCAAGGGCAGCCACGAGATCCGCGGCCGGACGCTCGGGATCGTCGGCTACGGCAACATCGGCACCCAGCTCTCCAACGTCGCCGAAGCGCTGGGGCTGCGGGTGATCTTCTACGACACCGCGGACCGGCCGGCGCACGGCAACGCCCGCCGGATGCCGACCCTCGAGGCACTCCTGGCCGAGGCGGACGTCGTCTCCCTGCACGTCGATGGCCGCCTGGGGAATGCCGGGCTGTTCGGCGCCGAGCAGTTCGCGACGATGAAGCCGCGGTCGATGTTCATCAACGCCTCCCGCGGGATGGTCGTCGACGACGTCGCGCTCCGCGAGAACATCGAGTCCGGCCACATCGCCGGCGCCGCCCTCGACGTGTTCCCGGTCGAGCCGAAGGCCCAGGGCGACTCGTTCGAGTCGGTGCTCCGCGGTCTCGACAACGTGATCCTCACCCCGCACGTCGGCGGCTCCACCCACGAAGCGCAGGAGGAGATCGGCTGGTTCGTGGCCGGCAAGCTCGCGTCGTTCGTCGCCGAGGGCAGCACCGCCCTCTCGGTCGACCTGCCCGCCGTGCAGCCGCCGCCGCTCACCGAGGGCGTCCGGCTCGCCTACCTGCACGTCAACGTGCCCGGCGTCCTGGCCGAGCTGAACGCCTACCTGGCCGAGCAGGGCGCCAACGTCGTCGGCCAGTACCTCGCGACCCGCGGAGAGCAGGGGTACGTCGTCACCGACGCCAGCGAGGCGATCAGCGAGGCCGCGCTCGACAAGCTGCGCTCGTCACCGCAGACGATCTGGCTGCGCCACCACACCGCCTAGGCTCGCACCATGCCCTCCGTCCTCCCCGTCCTCCCCGACCTGCGCGGTCGGCTGGGCGAGGCGCTGTTCCTGCGGGTCGCCGGGCCGGACGGCCCGCGGCAGCGCGAGCGGATCCACTTGCGTGAGGGACCGCGCTGGTTCGAGGCCGGCAGCCCGATCACGCGCGTGCACGGCGACGCCTCGATGTTCGTGGGCGGCCTGCGGGCGCTGCTGCTGCAGACCCTGCACCCGGCCGCGATGCGGGCGGTCTCCGAGCACTCCGGCTTCCGCGGCGACATGTGGGGCCGCCTGCACCGGACCAGCACGTTCCTGGCGGTGACCACCTTCGGCGTGGCCGACGACGCGCAGCAGGCGGTGGACGCGGTCAAGCGGATCCACGAGCGGGTCACCGGGACGATGCCGGACGGCACGCCGTACGCCGCGTCGGACCCGCACCTGCTCGCGTGGGTGCACGCAGCCGAGGCGGACAGCTTCCTGCGCGCGCACCAGGTCTACGGGCGCCGGCCGCTCGACCGGGCCGGCCGGGACCAGTACGTCGCGCAGATCGCCGAGGTCGGGCGGCGGATGGGCGTGCTGGACCCGCCGACCACCGAGTCAGACCTCGCCGAGGTGCTGGCGGCGTACCGGCCCGAGCTGCGCGGGACGCCCGAGGCCCGCGAAGCGGTCCGCTACGTGCTGCTCCGGCCGCCGCTGCCGCTCGCGGTCCGCCCGCCGTACGGCGTGCTCGCGGCGGCCGCGATCGGGCTGATGCCGGCGTGGACCCGGCTGCCGCTGCGGCTGCCCTGGCTGCCGGTGTCGGAGCGGACCGTGGTGCGGGCCCTCGGGGGTCTGGCCACCGGCACCATCCGCTGGGCGATGACGCCGCCTCAGGACACCGACATGTCCGCGTCGGACCAGTAGGCCCGCATCGAGGTGATCCGGCCGTCGTCGTCGAAGGTCATCACGTCGATCGGCGCCAAGGTGTAGGTCTGCTCGCCGGCCCTGGTCCGCAGCTCGAAGAGGAACGCCGCCTGGCTGCCGGCGATCCGCACGCTCAGCACCTCGCCCGCCTGCTCGAGCCCCTCGAGCCCGGAGTAGAACTCCCGGATCCCGTCGCGGGTGGTGCGGACCTCGGTGCCGACCGGGTCCTCGACGGTGGCGCCCTCGGCGTAGAGCTCCATGATCTCGTCGGTGGTGCCCGTCGCCACGCGGGCGACGTACTGCTCGATCACCTCGCGGATCTTCTCGGGGCTGGCGGGCATCTCGACTCCTCAGAAGTAGAACACGTTCTCGTTCTTGTACGGAGGGAGCGTAGCGGGTTGGATGAGCGCGATGGACCTCAGTGACAGATGGCCTCTCCCGGACACCCCTGAGCTGCGGGAGGCCGTCGCCGCGGCGTACGGCGACCCGAGCCGCGGCTACCACGACACCCGCCACCTGAGCGAGGTCCTCGACCGGCTCGACGAGCTGGCCGGTCACGGCGCGGCGTACGACGCGACGCCGGTGCTGCTGGCGGCGTGGTTCCACGACGCGGTCTACGACGGCGAGCGGGACGCCGAGGAGCGTTCGGCCGCGTGGGCGGAGGACGCGCTGGCATCGGTGGCGCCGGCGCCCGTGGTGTCCGAGGTGGCCCGGCTGGTCCGGCTGACCGAGACCCACAGCCCCGACGACGGTGACGCCAACGGCTGCGCGCTCTCCGACGCCGACCTCGGCATCCTGGCCGCGCCGCGGGAGCGCTACGACGAGTACGTCACCGCGGTCCGCCGGGAGTACGCGCACCTCGATGACACGGTGTTCGACGCCGGCCGTGCGGACGTGCTGCGGACGCTGGCGGCCAAACCGCACCTGTTCCACACGGCGTACGCGCGGGAGCGCTGGGAGCAGGCCGCCCGGGCCAACCTGGAGCGGGAGCTGGCGTCACTGGGGGCCTAGAAGTCCCCTGAAGGCCATCGCCTCGTAGACCGGCGTGAGCTCGTGCCACCGGTCCTGCCAAGCCGACTCCTCGCCCGCGAGGGAGCGGCCCAGGTCCTCGAGGTGCGCCTGCCAGCCGGCGCCGTGAAAGTGGAGCCGGTCGAGCGGGAGCCCGCGCTCCTCGACGACCAGCCGGGTGCGGTCGCCGTCCTCGCTCAGCCAGACCTCGATCTGGGCCTCCTCGTCGGCGCCGGGCTCCATGGTCAACAGCAGGTGGCTTGGGGCCTCGCACACCTCGATCCGACCGGGTCCGGTCCAGGTGCTGGTGAAGCGGGCGTGGATGGCGCCGCCCACGCGGAGGTCACCGGTGACCTCCGCGATCCAGCGGGCCAGCCGCTCCGGGGTGGTGCAGGCGTCCCACAGGTCGTCGATGTCGGTGTCGTAGACGTCGTCGACGCGGACCGCGCCCCGTTCAGCGTCCAGGGCGCGCATCGTGCCGGTCGTGGAGGTGTTGCTCATCGTCGGCTCCTCTTGCCTCGTGCGATCTCGGTGTGCAGGGCGTCCAGTCGTCCTCGCCACAGGCCGCGGTAGTCGTCCAGCCAGTCGTCCACCTCGGCCAGCGGCTCGGGCCGCAGGCGGTAGATGCGCTGCTGCGCCCGCGCCTCCACCTCGACCAGGCCCGCCTCGCGGAGCACCCGCAGGTGTCGCGAGACCCCTGGCCGGGCGATCGGCAGGGCGTCGGCCAGCTCACCGGCGGTCGCGGGGTGGTCGCGGAGGATCCCGATCACCGTGCGCCGACTCGGGTCGGCCAGGGCGTGCAGCACCGCGTCCATGGATCCAATGTACCCGATCAGTTACGTACCCGCAAGGTTACATAGTTGATCGCTTGCGACGGCGCAGGCCCGCTGCCACGAGCCGGCGGACCAGCTCTCGCGACGACACCGGCTCCACGCCGAGGGCGAGCACCTGGTCGTACCACTCCGACGGCACGTCGTAGTGGTCGCGGTCGAAGCCGCGCTCGGGGATGCCGAGCTCACGGGCGAACGCGTGCAGCTCCTCGAAGTCCGAGTCGCTGGCCAGGTGCGACCACATCCGGCCGCGCGAGGGGACCGCGGGGGGGTCGATCATCAACCCCACGAGGGCCCGCCGGACACTAGATCCGCTCCATGGCGTCGTCGAGGAGCAGCCGCCAGGAGCGGGTCAGCCCCGCGTCGACGTAGGCCTTGGAGCTGCCGCCGGGGCGCACCTGCACCCCGACGTGGAGGGCGCGGATGCCGGCGCGCACCAGCCACGGCACCTGCTCGGCGAGCAGCCCGCCCCCGGGCATCAGCAGCCGGGCGATGGCCGGATCGGACTCCGCGGTGGCCAGCAGGTCGTCGTACCCCTCGCCCATGCCCCGCGGCGAGCCGGCCGAGCGGACGTTGACCAGCCCGGGCAGCGCCAGCAGGCGGCGCCACGCGCGCCGCGGGTCGAGGGCGTCGTCCACGGCGCGGTGGAAGGTCCACGGCACGTTCGGCAGCGAGGTGGCCAGGTGGGTGCAGACCTCGGCGTCGATCTCGAGGTCGGCATCGAGGAAGCCGAACGAGACACCCGAGGCGCCAACGGACAGGTAGTCCTCGGCCAGGCCGACCAGCCGAGTCAGCTCGCCTCCGGTCGTGGTCCAGGAGTCGTTGAGCCGGAGCAGCACGAACACCGGGACCCCGGTCTCCCGGCAGACCGCCGAGACGGTGGCGATCTCAGGAGACAGCTCCCCCGGTCCGGTCACGTGCAGCCGCTCCGCGCCCCCCTCGACGGCACCGGACACGTCCCGCTCGTGCGCGACCCACACCTCGAGGAGCACGCCCATGGGGGAAGCGTAGAGCCGCCCTACGACGTGCGGGCTCACCACCTTCGACACAGAATGGGCAGGTGGACACCGTGCCGCTGTTCGACGCGAGGGCTCGCGTGCTCGCCGACCTCCAGGCCCGCAACCACGCGACCGCCCACGCGGTCTCCCTCCTCGAGGACGCCGTCTCCGCTCGCGAGTGGTGGGCCGACCAGTGGCCCGAGGGCCAGGTGTACGTCGCCGGCCTGGTCGCCCAGGACGTCCAGGACGGCCTGTTCGAGACCTCCGGCCGCTGGCCGCTCTGCCTGGGCTGCCCGGGGCCCGAGCACTCGCTCTACATCCAGCCCGACCTCGGCGGCCCCGACCCCATCTGGGTGTGCGAGGTCTCCGGCGACGTCGTCGCCCCCTTAGGCGGGCTCGGAGACTGAGTCCCCACCCCGTCCAGTGATGACGGAGCGAGGGCGATGCGCGGGTGGGCCGGCGGCCGGGGACGGCCGCGGCCGTAAGGCAGCTTGGCCGCGGCGCGGCCAGCGCAACGCAATGGGAGCGGCAGCCTCCGCCGCGACGCGCCGCTGCAGGCCGCGGCCGGCCCCCGGCCGGCGGCCCACCCGCACGGCAGCACGAGCGCAGGCCCAGACCCAACCCGCCAAACGCAAGGAGGGACTAGAAGTCCTGGCCGATCTGGACCCACAGCGTGAAGCGGTCCGCGCGGAAGACGCTGCGGGAGACCTCGACCACCTTGTCGCCGTTCAGGGCCCGGCGTGAGTGCCGCAGCACCGGGGCGCCGGCCTCGATCTCGAGGTGGGTGGCCTCGTCGGCGTGGCAGATGTCGGCGTTGATCGAGTCCTCGGCCCAGGTGGGGCGCAGGCCGCGCTGGTCGAGGGCGTCGTAGAGGCTGGTGGGCATGCCGCTCTGGAGGAAGCCCGGGAGCAGCACCTCGTTGAGGTAGGCGTCCTCGATGCACATGGGGGCGCTGTCGGCGCGGCGGAGCCGCTTCCAGTGGATGACCGGGTCGCCCTCGGTGATGTTCAGCGCGCGAGCCACGCCGGGGCCGGCCTGCTCGCGACGGGCGAGCAGCGTGATCGACTCCGCCAGCATGCCGCGGCGGGCCATCTCCTCGCTGTAGCTGGTGATCGTGCTGGCGGTACGCCGCGGGCGGGCCACGAAGGTGCCCTTGCCGGGGATCCGCTCGAGCAGCCCCTCGACCACGAGGGCGTCCATCGCCTGGCGCACGGTCATCCGGGCCACACCGAACTGGGCCACGAGCTCGCGCTCCGAGGGAGCCGGGGAGCCCGGGGACATGCCGGAGACGAGAGAGCGCACGTACTCGCGCACCTGGACGTGTTTGAGCGCACGCCCGTCCTTGATGAGGACCTCTGTCATGCCAGCCAGACTAGACCGGGGCTTGCACCCCCGTCCCCGGTTTCATCGGACCACCCGGGGGCCGAACGGGTGGACCTTCCTAGCCCCCTCGGACCACCCGTTCGGGCCAGTCGTCAGGTGCGGTGTGACGTTCAACCACTTCGACGGGCAGGTTGGCTCACTCGGTGGCGATGGCCTTGAGCACGTCGAGCCGGGCCGCGCGGCGCGCGGGCAGCACCGCCGCCAGCACCCCGATCACCAGTGAGAGCACGAGGAACACGACCAGCTGCACGAACGGGATGCTGATCCGCTCCAGCCCCTCGTCGCGGAGGGCGTACATCAGCGTCACGCCGAACACGATGCCGAGGAGCACGCCGAGCACCGCGCCGAGCACGGCGATGACGACGGACTCCAGCCGGATCATCAGCCGCAGCTGTCTCCGGCTGACCCCGACGGCCCGCAGCAGCCCGATCTCGCGGGTCCGCTCGATCACGGAGAGGGCGAGCGTGTTGACGATGCCCAGCGCCGCGATGACCACCGCGAAGACCAGCAGCACGTAGATGACTCCGATGATCCGGTCGATCGGCTCCCGCTGCTCGGCCGCGAACGCCTGCTCGTCCTTGACCGTGACGACCGGCAGGTCCTTGACCACCTCGTCGAGGCGCTCCTGGAGACCGGTGGCGCCCGGCTCCGCGAAGATCACGACGTAGTTGTCCTGGTCGGGGAAGCCGGCGTCGAGCAGGGTCTGGGTGGTGGTGAGGACCGGCGAGAACACCAGCGGGCTGTCCTCGACCACCCCGACGACCCGCCACTCCATCTTTCCGGTCGGCACCGTGACCTCGAAGGTGTCGCCGGTCGTGACGTGGTGCTCCTTGGCCCAGTCCTCCTTCACGAGCACCGTGTCGTCGGCGAAGTCCGAGACGCGGCCGGACGTGGTCTCGAGGTCGAAGTCGGAGATGTTGTCGGGAGTGGTGGCGACCATGCTCATGGCGTCGCTCGTGCGGCCCTGGTAGAGCCCGTAGCCGAACCGCTCGCGCAGCACCTTGTCGACGCCCTCGATGTCCGCCATCCGGTCGGTGATCGCCGGCGAGTACCCCTCGCCGAAGGCGCTGCTGACGATGAAGTCGCCGATGAAGTTCTCCTCGACGGTCTTGTCCACCGACGCCTTGGCCGACGAGCCGAGGATCGCCACCGTGAAGGCCAGGGTCAGGCCGATCATCAGCGCCGATGCCGTGGCCGTCGTACGACGCGGGTTGCGCAGGGAGTTCTGGCCGGCCAGCTGGCCGATCGGCCCGAACAGTGCGGCGTCTGCCGCCCCGGTGGCGCGCAGGAACGGCCTACCGATCACCGGGCTGGCCGAGGTCACTCCCAGGAGCACGGCGAGCACCCCGGCGCCGACCCACCAGCCGTTGTGCGGTACCGCGCCGACGAACAGCCCGACCACGGCCAGCGGGATGCCGAGCGCGATCAGCCCGAGGCCCAGCAGCAGCCGGCGATGCACGGACGACTCCGGCAGCGCAATGTCGTCGCGCAGCGCCTGCACCGGCGCGATCCGGCCGGTCCGGCGCGCCGGCAGCCACGCCGCGACCATGGTGACCAGGATCCCGGTGGCGTACGCCGCGACGGGCGTGCGTGGGGCCAGGACCAGCGGCTGGTCGGCGAGGTCGAGGCCGAAGGTGGCGACCAACGCCCGGATCCCCATCGCCAGCACCACTCCGAGCCCCAGCCCGAGCGTGGAGCCGATCGCGCCCACCGCGAACGCCTCGATCTGAACCGATCGGATCACCTGCCGCTTCGAGGCCCCGAGGGCACGCAGCAGGGCCAGCTCGCGGCTGCGCTGGGCGACCAGGATCGAGAACGTGTTGACGATGATGTAGCTGCTGACCACCAGCGCGATGCCGGCGAAGATCAGCAGGAACGTGGTGAGGAAGTCGATGCCCTGCAGCAGCGGACCGGCCCGCTCCTCGGCGGACTCGTCCCCGGTGAGCGCCTCGAGGCCGTCGGGCAGGGCGCCGTTCGCCTGCTCCGTCAGCTCCTCCTGCGAGACCCCGTCCTTCGCGGTGACCCAGATCGTGTTGAAGGCGTCCTGACCGTCCAGGAACAGCTGCTGCGCCGTCGCGGTGTCGAAGGCGGCGTACGTCGCGCCGTTGAGCGAGCCGCCCTCGCGGAAGCCAGCGACGCCGACCAGGGTCGGGTGCACGTCGAGGGTCTGGGTCGCGGTGACGATGGCGACCCGGTCGCCGACCTCGTAGCCGGCGCGGTCCGCGGTGCTCTCGTCGAGCACCACCTCGTCGGGGCCGTGCGGCTCGTGGCCCTCGAGGATCACCAGGCCCTCGAGGCCGTGGCCGGCCGGTGCGTCGCTCCAGTTGCCGCCGAACGCCGGCGGCCCGGAGCCGCCGACCACCTTGTTGTCGGTGGAGAGCACGTAGACGCCGGTGGCGCTGACCATCCCGTCGGCGCGTGCGGCGCCGGGAAGCTCCTCGAGGGAGGGCAGCACGGACGCGGGGACCGTCTGGGTGCTGATCACCGGGCCCTGGTCGCCGCCGAGGTCGCTGCCCTCGACCTGGACCACGGAGTCGCCCACGGTGGATGCGAACAGCGCGGTGAAGCTGCGCTGCAGGGTGTCGGAGAACATCAGGATCCCGGTCACGAACGCGACGCCCAGCACGATCGCGAAGGTGCTGAGCAGCAGCCGGACCCGGCGGGCCAGCAGGCTCTTGAGGGAGGCGCGGATCATCTGGGCTGATCAGGCGGCCAGCCGCGCCACGGTCTCGAGCACCAGCTCGCGGGTGGGCTCGCGCAGCTCGTCGACGACCCGGCCGTCGGCGAGGAACAGCACGCGGTCGGTGTAGGACGCCGCGACCGGGTCATGGGTGACCATCACGACGGTCTGGCCGTGCTCGTCGACGGCGCGGCGCAGCAGCTGCAGCACCTCGGCGCCCGAGGCCGAGTCCAGGTTGCCGGTGGGCTCGTCGGCGAAGACCACGGTGGGCCGGCTGACCAGCGCCCGGGCCACGGCCACCCGCTGCTGCTGGCCGCCGGAGAGCTCGTGCGGCTTGTGGTCCAGCCGGTCGGCCAGGCTGACCGTCGCGATCACGGAGTCGTACCACTCCTGGTCGGGGTCGCGGCCGGCGATCGCCATCGGCAGCAAGATGTTTTCCTTCGCCGTCAGCGTCGGCACCAGGTTGTAGGACTGGAAGACGAAGCCGATCTCGTCGCGCCGCAGCCGGGTCAGCGCCTTGTCCTTGAGCACGGTCAGCTCCTGGTCGCCGATCATCACCGAGCCCGAGTCGGCGGTGTCGAGGGCGGCCAGGCAGTGCATGAGGGTGGACTTGCCCGAGCCGCTGGGCCCCATCACCGCGGTGAACTCACCGGTGCGCAGGTCGATGGTCACGTCGTCCAGCGCCACGACCCGGGTCTCGCCCATGCCGTAGGTCTTGGTCAGGTTGGTCACCCGCGCCGCGATGGCGCCCTCGGTCATGCGCCAACTGTGACAGCCGTCGTGATGATCGCGTGATCAGGGATCGCCCGGGTACTGCTCTGCCATGCACGTGGAGCGCACCTTCACCGTCCCCCGACCGATCGAGTCGGTCTTCGACTACCTCGGCGACTTCACCCACACCAACGAGTGGGACCCCGGCACCGTCGAGACCCGGCGTACCTCGGGCGACGGAGGCGTCGGGACGACCTACGCCAACACCTCGGAGTTCATGGGGCGCACGGTCGAGCTGACCTACGAGACGACGGCGTACGAGCGCCCCGGCCGGGTGCAGTTCCGCGGCACCAACGACCGCGCGACCACGACCGACACCATGACCCTCACCCGGTCGGGCGAGGGCACGCAGATCCACTACCGCGCCGACTTCGACCTCGGCCGGCTGCTCAACCTGGTCGCTCCGGTGCTGGTGAAGCCGAAGCTGGAGAAGCTGGCGGACCAGACCGTGGCACAGCTGCAGAGATCCTTCGCATCCTGACCCCTCGGGTATCGAACGTCTGTTCGAAACAGGCGTAGACTCCGGCGTCATGGACTTCCAGTCGACGCTCTTCGCCCCCGACCTCGGTGACGGCGAGGCCTGCAGCATCGAGTTCTCCAGCAGCGCCCGCACCGCGCTGACCCGCGGCGCGTGGCTCGACATCGCCCGGGGATGGCTGCCCGGCGCGGACGACGTGTTCGAGACGCTGGTCCGCGAGGTGCCGTGGCGGGCCGAGCGGCGGCAGATGTACGACCGCGTGGTCGACGTGCCCCGGCTGGTGCACACCTACATGATCGGCGAGGAGCTGCCCCACCCGGGCCTCACCGAGGCCCGCGAGGCACTCTCCGCCCACTACGAGCCCGAGCTGGGCGAGCCGTTCCGCACCGCCGGCTGCTGCTACTACCGCGACGGGCGCGACAGCGTCGCCTGGCACGGCGACACCATCGGCCGCGGCAAGACCACCGACACCATGGTCGCGATCATCTCCCTCGGCGACCCGCGCAGGCTGCACCTGCGGCCCCGCCTCGGCGGCGCCGACACCGTCGTGGTCGAGATGGGCCACGGCGACCTGGTCGTGATGGGCGGCTCCTGCCAGCGCACCTGGGAGCACGCCGTTCCCAAGGTCGCGCACGCCGGGCCGCGGATCTCGGTGCAGTTCCGCCCGCTGAACGTGTTCTGACGCTCCGCTCCCTCCGAGCTCAGCAGGCGGTCGCCAGGCCAGCCACGTACACCTCGAGGTCGCCGGCGTCGGTGCCCGGCGCGAACGTCGAGCTGGTCGACTCGAAGGCAGCCACCGATCCGCTGCGGTCCACCGACGGGAAGCCGCTGGGCTGGTCGCCGCCATCGCTGACCAAGCGCAGCGCGGAGCCGTCCGGGCACGCGGCGTACACGTCGAGGGCGCCGCCGGCGTTGCGCGCCAGACGCAGGTTGGAGGACTGGAAGAGGACCACCGTGCCGTCGCCGCTGATCTGGCCGGCCGTGCTGAGGCCGGCCATCTTCTTGTAGGGCTGGCTGCTGATCCTGGTCGTCTGAGCGGACGCGCGGTCCCGGACGAAGACGTCGCGCGCGCCCTTGTCGCCGGTGACCAGGTTGGTGGCCGCCGACTCGAAGACCACCCGCCGGCCGTCGTCGCTGATCGAGGGTGAGTAGCTGCCGTTGTCGGCGGCCCGGTTGCGGAAGGTCAGGCTGGCCAGCTGGGTCTGTCCGGTGCTCATGTCGCGCACGAACACGTCGGACCACTTGTTGGTGTCTGCCGTGGCCAGGTTCCGCGCCCAGGACGAGAACGCGACCCAGCGACCGTCGGCACTGATGTCGGGCTGGGAGCTCGCCTGGTTGCCCGGTGCCGCGGCCGGTGCCGCACTCACCAGGTCGAGGGCCGCGGAGCCGACGGCGTACCGGAACACGTCCGGGTAGCGGTTCGAGTCACCCGCGACCAGGTTGTCGGCGAGCGAGGTGAAGGCCAGGAACCGCCCGTTGTCGCTCAGCACCGGGTCGACGCTGGTGCCGTTGGGCTGGCCACCGGCTCCGATGACCCGAGTCGTGGTGCCCCTGCGCGTGTCGCGGACGAAGACGTCGCGAACCCGGTTGGTGTCACCGCCGACCAGGTTCGTCGCGTCCGAGGCGAAGGCGACGTACCGCCCGTCGCCGCTGATCGTGGGCGAGTAGCTGTCGCCGTTGGACGACCCGCCCGCCGACGAGATGCTCACGACCTCCGCGTCTCCCCCCGCGGAGGCCTGGCGCACGATCTCGCTGCGGCCACCGGCCTGCCGCTCGTAGGCCACCCACGCCCCGTCGCCGCTGACCGCAGCGGCCTGGGCGTAGGACGTTGCGTCGTCGGGGGAGCTCAACCGGCTGATCGAGGTCACCGCCGATGGCACGGAGGGAGCCGGAGGCCGTGGGTCGATCAGCGGGTCCGCGCCGTCGGGTCCGGCGTAGTCACCGCACTCCCGCGCCGCCCGCAGGCAGCTGTCGACCAGGGACGCCTGGGGCCCCGGTTGCCAGGTGTTCCAGAAGTCGGCGTGGCCGGCGAACGGAGAGTGCGTGCTCAGGGTGAGCGACCCACCGTGCAGGCCCGGGTAGATCGCGGTCATGGCGATCTCGGGGAGGTGTACCGGGAACGCAGCGGGACACAGCCCGTCGCCGTTGCTGTAGGCGACATGGGAGCGGTGGTCGGGGCTGTCGAGGTCCGTCCCGTTCCAGCAGTCGGGGAAGTTGGCCCGGAAGGCCAGGCTCTGACCCGCCGGGCATTGCGGGATGTCTGCGCGCCACGGCTTCTTGGCGCCCTCGTCACGGCAGGCCCACTCGACCACCCGCAGCGGCTGCGCCGCCACGGCCTCAGGATCTCCCGCGATCATCCTGAAGTCCTCGGGGAAGGGCTGGAACGCGGACGGATCGGGGCCCGGCGCCCGGTAGTAGAAGGTGGCGCCGCCCGGCGTGGTCGGAACGCCGTCCTCGAGCACCGACGGCATCCAGTAGCCGGCGGTGTCCCCGCGCCGGTTGCACGTCGTGTCCGCGGCCATCATCGAGTCGAACGTCGAGAACGCGTTGGTGCTCGTGTTGCCGAAGAAGTCGTGGTGGTGGGCGGCACCGGGCTGGCCGGGCTTGCCGATCGGGTCGTCGGACGAGGAGTGGCTGTAGGCGCAGGTGACGATGAAGAGCCGGTCGAGGTACTTGCTGGCCGAGGGCGCAAGATCGTCCTCGGGTGCGGCCGCCGACGAGGGCGGCCCGCCGGACAGCACCATCAGGGCCGACAACAGCAGGATGACGACTCGACGCACAGCGACCTCCCCCGGGGTCCTTCCACCGTGACGACCGACAGTCTGGTCATCCTTGGCAGCGCCGTCCATGGCCCGTGCGGGCGGTTCGACGACCAGTGACTGGCGAAGCGGCGCCTACGCGGTCGGCGGTGGGGTCGCGCCACCCGGCGGGTCGGTCGGACCGCCCGAGGGGGGCGGCGGCGTCGGCTGAGCCGGAGCAGCAGGTGCGGCCGGTGCGGCCGGCGCGGCCGGAGCGGCCGAAGCAGCAGGGGCGGCCGGGGCGGCCGGAGCGGCCGGAGCCGACGTACCGAACGACACCTGGGGCGCGGTCTGCTGGCCCTCGGGGGCGTCGTAGAACTCGCGCTTGTGCACGTTCGCGATGCCGGTGAACAGCATCCACGGGATGGTCATGACCAGCTTGTTCAGCGAGGCCACGGCGTCGTTGTAGTACTGGCGGGCGAAGGCGATCTGGTTCTCGGTCTCGGCGAGCTGGCTCTGCAGCTCGAGGAAGTTCTGGTTCGCCTTGAGCTCGGGGTACTGCTCGGCGACCGCGTTGACCCTCACCAGCGCCTGCTGGAGAGCAGCGTCGGCGGCGGCCTTGGCCGGGACGTCGTCACCGGCAGCGGCGGCGACCACGCCGGCCCGCGCCTTCGTGACCTCCTCGAAGACCGCCGCCTCGTGGGCGGCGTACCCCTTGACCGTCTCGACCAGGTTGGGGATCAGCTCGGCCCGGCGGGTCAGCTGGACGTCGATGCCGCCCAGCGCCTCCTGGGCCCCGATGTCGCTGGTCCGGAGCTTGTTGAAGCCGACGATCACGAAGCCGACGAGGGCCACGAGGATGACGATCACGATGATGACGATGAGCATCTTGCTGTCTCTCTTCTGTGTTGGGTCAGTTCCACAACAGGTTCAGTATGAGTGAGCGTGGACCGGAGGACGGGTCACCACGACCCGCCACCACCACCTCCGCCGCCGCCGCCGCCGGAGAAGCCCCCGCCCCCGCCGCCGGAGGACGACGAGCTCTGGGTGGCGTTGTACGACGAGATCGCGGAGTCGACGGTGCTGTCGAAGCTGTCGACCATGGAGCCGACGAACGCGCCCGCGTTGGCGCCGGCGTAGCTGCTGGCGAAGTAGTGCGGCACCGGCGGCTCCTCGCCGACCTCGATGCGGTACTTCTGCGCCCACTCCTCGGCGCAGTCGAAGGCCACCGCCCACGGGATGTAGGCGGTGTAGAGCTCCTTGCGACCGGAGAAGTCGAACCGCTGCTTGCTCGACGGCGTGGCCAGCATTCGCCGGAAGCCGCCGACCCGCGACCACAGGTCGCGGCCCGCGCGGGTGCGGCTGGTGCCCGACCCGGTCGCCATCAGCGACGTGCCCCCGACGGCGAACCCGCCCGGGATCAGCCCCACGGCGGTCATCGAGAACGGGTTCCAGATCGCGCAGACCAGCATCAGGCCGAAGCCCACGAGCACCAGCAGGCCGCCGAGACCGCCCAGGCCGCTGCTCACCATGTTCCCGGACGTCTTGGCCCAGGTCTCGACGCTGCTGTCGAACCGCGAGAGCTCGTTCTTGAGCCGGAGCCCGGCGGAGACGTCCTTCTTGCTCGCGGTGAACGACGAGCCCGGCCCGCCGAGGATGTGCGCGCTGTCGGTGGTGACCGCGTCCAGGCCGGCCCAGCCCTGCGGCCCGGCCTTGTCGGTGATCGTCCAGGAGTCGTCCGGGCCGCGGGTCAGGTCGACCGCGCCCCGCTCGGCGGCGTACATCAGCGTGGCGACGTACGTCGACCGGTCGACGGTCTCGCTGTAGATGTACTTCGCCTGCGCGGGTCCGATCCCGTCCGGCGGACCGTAGAGGACCGGGAAGCCCGGCTGCTTCTCCCTCGACTTGGCGCCGAGCACGGAGCCGAACGCCGTGGCACCGAGGCCGGCGAGCAGGACGAGCACGAGCAGCGGCAGGTGGGTCGAGAGGACACGGTCCCAGCGGCCCGTCCACGGCAGGTGGTTCCCCTCGGGCGGGGTCGCCATGTCGAGGCCGGTGGCGATGGTCAGCGGGGTGCGGGGGGCGATCGCCTGGGTGGTGACCGTCAGGTCCTGGGTGCCGCCGCCCTCGACCGTGCAGCCGCCGGTCTCGCCGTTCCCGATCGCGCACTCGACCTCGTCCTGGGCCGGCTCGGGCAGGTGCACGGTCAGCGTGGACTGGTTGATGTCCTGCTGCCAGCCACCGGGGATGAGGTTCCAGTAGAACATCGTCGGGTCGCTGCTGCTGGTGACGCTCTCGTCGTTCTCGTCGAGCACGCCGTCGATGTGGTACTTGATCACGTAGGTGTGCTCGCCGAGGTCGAGGGTGGTGTTCGCGTCGCCGATCTTGGCCACCCGGAACCGGCCGTGGTCCTCGTTGCTGAGCTCGAACGGCTCGGGGCTGCCGTCGCGGGTGACGCTGATGTCCTCCGGCGTACGACGCGCGTGCGGGGCGTTCTCGTCGATCTTGTCCCAGAACCGGAAGATGCCGTGCTTGCCGAAGACAGGGACGTCGACGGTGAGCGTCTCGGTGACGTCGAGGTCGCCGTTCTCCGCCACGTCGAAGTCGGCCACGTAGTTCGTGATCGTGGTGTCCTCGACGTTCGGCTCGACGTCCCCGCTGCCGTAGAACAGCGCGGGGATGCAGAGCAGAAGCGCGATCACGCCCAGGCCGATCGCGGTCCCCACCAGGCGCTTCATGCCACGTCCTCGCGCGCCGAGCGGCGCGCCGCATCCACGCTCGCCTGCACGATCCCGTGGCCTGAAGCGCGCCGTTTCACGAGGCGCAACCCTAGGGGCAGGCCGGCTCGCACGTCTGTAGCCCGGGCGGACCAGAGGGGCGTGTCCCGCGTGACCTGCGGTGATGGAAACCCGGTCGCCGACTGTCGGTGGTCCCTGTCAGAGTCGACGTGATGGCCACGACCACCCCCTCCCCCGGCCTCAGCGGCTTCTGGCGCGACCTCCCGCGCGAGGGCCGGCTGATGCTGTCGATCGTGGTCCTGGAGTTCCTCGGCACCGGACTGGTGCTGCCGTTCAACGTCGTCTACCTCCACGAGGTGCGTGACTTCTCGCTCAGCGACGTCGGTCTGCTGCTCGGGCTGCCGCCGCTGATGGGGCTGCTCGTGGTCGGTCCCGGCGGCTCGGCCATCGACCGGCTCGGCGCCCGGCGGATCCAGCTCTGGGTGCTGGTGCTGATGGTCGTCGGCAACGTGCTCCTGGCGTTCGCGACCACTCAGCTGGTCGCGGCGGTGGCGCTGTCGATCACCGGCATCGCCTTCGGGATGTCCTGGCCGGCGTGGCAGAGCGTGGTCGCCTCGGTGATCCCGCAGCGCCTCCGGCAGCGCTACTTCGGGGTGAACTTCACCCTGCTCAACCTCGGCATCGGCATCGGCGGCGTGGTCGGCGGCTTCTTCGTCGACGTCGACGACACCAGCACCTTCCAGGCGATCTACCTCGCCGACGCGGTCTCCTACCTGCCGGCGCTCCTGCTCCTGCTCGGCCCGCTGCGCCACGTGGCCGGGCGCGTGGTTGTCGAGGCCACCGACGACGCCACGCCGATGGGCTACCTCGCCGTGCTGCGCAGCCCGGCGATGGCGACGATGACCCTGCTCAGCTTCGTCTCGTCGTTCGTGGGCTACTCCCAGCTCAACGCCGGCATGCCGGCGTACGCCCGCGGCGTGGGCGAGATCTCCACCCGCGGCCTGGGACTGGCCTTCGCGGCCAACACCCTGGTGATCGTGCTGCTCCAGCTGGTCGTGCTGCAGCGCATCGAGGGCCGCCGGCGCACCCGCGTGATCGCGGTGATGGGCGTGGTGTGGGCGGCCTCGTGGGTGCTGCTCGGGCTGTCCGGACTGGTCCCCGGCACCGCCGGAGCCACGCTGCTGGTCGCCGCCTGCGCATCGGTGTTCGCCTTCGGCGAGACGCTGCTTCAGCCGACCATCCCGGCGCTGGTCAACGACCTGGCGCCCGACCACCTGCGCGGCCGCTACAACGCCCTGAGCTCCGGCTCGTTCCAGCTGGCCGCCGTGATCGCGCCACCGATCGCGGGCTTCCTGATCGGCCGGGCCCTCGGCGACGTCTACATCGGTCTGCTCGTCGTCGGCTGCCTGCTCTGTGGCCTGCTCGCCATCGCCCGCCTCGAGCCCCAGCTCGACCCGCTGGTCAACGGCGTCGTTGAATCGGGACTTCCGCCGGTCGAGTCGGAGCTTCCGCCAGTTCAATCGGCCGACTCGACCGGCGGAAGTCCCGATTCAACGATGGTCACAGAGCCGCGATCAGCACGATGACCAGCACGATCACCACGAGCGCGGCCAGCCCCTGCTTCCAGTAGGTCTTGAGCAGGATCGGCAGCACCGTCGAGCCGAGGTTGATGGCGTCGTCTGCCTTCGCGGGCGGGGTCGCCGACCCCGCGCCGGCGTCTCGCACCGGCGCGGGGGCGGGGTCAGGGGGCGCCGGGTCGGAGGCGGCATCCGTCGGGGCGGCGACCGACTGCGGCCCGGCCGTCGGCCCGACCGTCACCGCACGGTCGGCCGTCGGCTCCTCGGGAGCCGCCTGCTCGGACGGAGCCTGCGGCGGGATAGTCCGTGACGTTTCGGTTGTGCGAACAGTGTTCTCCACAGCCGATTCGTCACCGACTATCCCGGGGTCGGAGCCGAGGCGCTGCTCCAGGCAGGCCACGAACTGACCGAGCAGCTTGTCCGAGACGTCCTGCATGACGCCCCGGCCGAACTGGGCCGGCTTCCCGGTCACGGCCAGGTCGGTGAGCACCTCGACGTCGGTGCCGGTGTCCGAGGGCGACATCGTGAGCGTCACCTTGGCGCCGGCGGTGCCGTTGCCGCGCTTGTCCTTGCCCTTGGCGTCCACCACGAACCGGTGCGCGGTCTCGTCCTTCTCGACGAAGGTGCCCGAGCCGTTGTAGACCAGCGCGATCGGCCCGAGCTTGACCTTCACCGTCCCGCTGAACGAGTCGGCCTCGGCCGAGGTCACCTGGGCTCCCGGGAAGCACTCCGCCACGGACGCGATGTCCTGGAAGTGCGCCCAGGTCTCCTCGACCGGGGTGGGGACGGTGAACCGGTGTGCGAGATCCATTCCGTGAGATCAGGCTCCCGCGGCGGCGAGCACCGCCCGGCGCGTGAGCACGCCGGCCAGGTGTCGCCGGTAGTCGGCGTCGCCGTTGAGGTCCGAGGGCGGGTTGGTGCCCTCGGTGGCGCGCTCGGCAGCCGCTCGTACGCCGTCGGCGGTGGCTGGCTGCCCCGCCAGGGCCTCCTCGACCCCCCGCGCGCGCAGCGGGGTCGAGCCCATGTTGACGAGCCCGATGCGAGCCTCGGCGATGGTGCCGCCGTCGACGCGCACGGCGGCGGCGACCGCCACGATCGGCCACTGGTGGGCCACGCGCACGAACTTCTCGTGGTGCGCACCCCAGCCCGTGTGCTTCGGCACGCGCACCTCGGTGAGGATCTCGTCGTCGCCGATCGCGGTCTCGAACAGGTCGACGAAGAAGTCGTCCGCCGCGACCGTGCGGGTCCCGCCGGACCCGGCGATCACGAACTCCGCGCCGAGCGCGAGCACTGGCGCGCCGAGGTCACCGGCCGGGTCGGCGTGCGCGAGCGCGCCACCGAAGGTGCCACGGTGCCGGATCTGGGCGTCGGCGAGGTGCTCGATCGCCTTGCCGATCAGCGCCGCGTGCTCCGCGACGAGCGGGTCCGACCCGACCACGGAGTGCTGGGTCATCGCCCCGATCACGATCGCGTCGCCGTCGTCGCGGATCCCCCGCAGCGAGTCGATCTTGCCGAGGTCGATCACCATCTCCGGGGCGTTGAGCCGCATCCGGAGCACCGGCAGCAGGCTCTGTCCGCCGGCGATGATCTTCGCGTCGTCGCCGTGCTCCGAGAGTGCGGACAGCGCCTCCTCGATCGTGGTCGGCGCCACGTAGTCGAACTGTGCGGGGATCACTGGTTCTCTCCTTCGCCGGTCTCGCCCTCGTCCTGGTTCAGCTCGCCCTCGGCGAAGTGCGGCATCGCCGACTCCTCCGTGGGATCGCTGCCACCACCTCCGGACCCGCTGATCGCCTTCCACACCCGCTCCGGCGTGCACGGCATCACGATGTCGTTGACGCCGAGGTGCCGGACGGCGTCCACGATCGCGTTCACGACGGCCGGCGTGGACGCGATGGTGCCGGCCTCGCCGACGCCCTTCGTGCCCAGCGAGTTGGTCGTCGACGGCGACGTCGTGTGGTCGATGTCGAAGCTGATCGTGTCGGCGGAGGTCGGCAGCAGGTAGTCGACGAACGACCCGGACACCAGCGTCCCGGCGTCGTCGTACACCGCCTCCTCCCAGAGCGCCTGCGCGATGCCCTGCACCAGTCCGCCGTGCACCTGGCCGGAGACGATGAGCGGGTTGATGATGTTGCCGATGTCGTCGCAGGCGACGTACTTGCGCATCTTCAGCCCGCCGGTCTCGGTGTCGACCTCCATCGCGCACAGGTGGGTCCCGTGCGGGAAGGAGAAGTTGACCGGGTCGTACGTCGCTTCCGAGTCCAGGTTCGGCTCGACCCCGTCGGGCATGTTGTGCGCCGCGAAGACCGCGGTCGCCAGCTCCCCGATCGCCATGCCCTGGTCGGTGCCGCGCACCGAGAACCGGCCGCCGTTGAACTCGATGTCGTCCACCGACGCCTCGAGCAGGTGTGCGGCGATCGGCTTGGCCTTCTCGATCACCTTGTCCGCGGCCCTGACGATCGCCTCGCCACCGACCACGAGGGACCGGGAGCCATAGGTGTCGAGACCGCGCGCGGACACCTGGGTGTCCCCGTGCAGCACCTCGACATCGTCGTAGGCCACGCCGAGCCGGTCGGCCACGATCTGGCTGAACGCCGTCTCGTGACCCTGGCCGTGCGCGGAGGCTCCCGTGATCACCTCGACCTTGCCGGTGGCCAGCATCCGCACGCTGGCGTGCTCCCAGCCGCCGGCGCCGTAGTCGAGGCTGCCGAGGACCCGCGAGGGCGCCAGTCCGCACATCTCGGTGAACGTCGAGATGCCGATGCCGAGCTGGACGGAGTCACCCGACTCGCGACGCTGCTTCTGCTCGGCGCGCAGCTCGTCGTACCCGAACATCTCCTTGGCCCTGGCAGTCGCAGCCTCGTAGTTGCCGGAGTCGTACTGGAGCCCGGCCACCGTGGTGAACGGGAACTCCTCGTGCGTGATCCAGTTCCTCTCCCGGATCTCGAGCGGGTCCACGCCGACCTCGGCCGCGAGCTCGTCCATCATCCGCTCGACGCCGTACGTCGCCTCGGGCCGGCCGGCGCCGCGGTAGGCGTCGGTCCAGGTCTTGTTGGTGAGCACGGTCTGGCAGCTGAAGCGGTAGGCCGGGAACTTGTAGATCGCGTTGAACATGAAGGCGCCCAGCACCGGAACGCCGCCGCCGACGATCGCGACGTAGGCGCCGAGGTCGGCGAGCAGCTCGACCTTGAAGCCGGTGACGCTGCCGTCCTTCTCGGCGGCGAGCGTCAGCTTCTGCCACTGGTCGCGGCCGTGGTGGGCACTGAGCAGCGACTCGGAGCGGGTCTCGGTGTACTTGACCGGCTTGCTGATCCGCCGGCCGACGGCCCACGCGATCCACTCCTCCGGCGTCACCTGGAGCTTGCCGCCGAAGCCGCCGCCCACGTCGGGCGCGATCACCCGGATCTTGGACTCGGGGACGCCGGTGGTGGCAGCCAGCGCGAACCGCATGATGTGCGGGATCTGGGTCGCCGACCACATCGTGTACTGCTCGCCGGTCGGGTCGACCACCACGGAGCGAGGCTCCATGAACGCCGGGATCAGCCGCTGTTGGCGGTACTCCCGCTCGATCACGATGCCGTCGGTGCGGGCCTTGGCGATGGCCTCCTCGACGTTGCCGCCGGTGCCCGCCTCGCTGGAGTCGAAGACCCACAGGGCGGACTTGTTGGTGCCGGCGTCCGGGTGCGCGAGCACGGTGTCCGCGGCCGCCTCCTTGAGGTCCAGCGCGGCGGGCAGCTCCTCGTACTCGACGTCGACCAGCTCGGCGGCATCGCGCGCCTCGGCGGCGCTGCGCGCGACGACCACGGCGACGATCTCGCCGGCGAACGCCACCCGGTCGGCCGGCATCGGCGAGTGGGTGGGCGTCACCTGGTCGGGCGTGATCGGCCAGGCGTTGATGCAGACGCCGAGCTCGTCGCCGAAGTCCTTGCCGGTGAACACGTCGACCACGTTGGTCATCGCGTTGGCCGCGGCGGTGTCGATGCTGACGATGTTGGCGTGCGCGTACGGGCTGCGGACCATCGCGAGGTGCAGCATCCCGGGCAGGGTGAGGTTGTCGGTCCAGCGCGTCCGGCCGGTGATCAGCCGCTGGTCCTCCTTGCGGCGCCGGTCGCGGCCGATCTCGGCCGCGGGCGCTTCCTGGGTCGCGGTCATGCGGTCGCCTCCTCGCTGGCCCCGTGCTCCGCGGCGTACTGCACGGCCTTGACGATGTTGTGGTAGCCCGTGCAGCGGCACAGGTTGCCCTCCAGCCCCAGCCGGATCTCCTCCTCGCTGGGCGAGGGGTTGTTGTTCAGAAGGTCGACGCTCTGCATGATCATGCCGGGCGTGCAGAAGCCGCACTGCAGGCCGTGGCACTCCCGGAAGGCCTCCTGCATCGGGTGCAGCTGGCCGTTGGTCGCCAGCCCCTCGATGGTGGTGATCTCGGAACCGTCGGCCTGCACGGCCAGGACGTTGCAGGACTTCACGCTGGTGCCGTCGAGGTGCACGGTGCAGGCACCGCAGTTGCTGGTGTCGCACCCGATGACCGTGCCGGTCTTCCCGAGCTTCTCCCGCAGGTACTGCACCAGCAGCATCCGGGGTTCGACGTCGTCGGCGACCTTCTCGCCGTCGACGGTGAGGCTGATCCGCGTCATGACACTCCCTCGTGTGAGCACGTCTCGACGCCACTCCTGTGGCGCGACTCACGCTAGGCACGCAGGGGTTGGACGGGGGTTGCCTCAGCGGCGGGCGACGGCCAGCCGACCCTTGAGCAGCGGTACGGCGGGGTGCGGGTGGCTGGCGATCCGGTCGAGGGAGGCGAGGCAGACCTCGAGGACCTCCGAGTCGTACGGCGCGAGCTCGCTGTAGCGGACCACGGCGTCGGGCTGCGGGTTGAGGAGCAGCGCCTCGCGGACGGCGACGGCGACGTACTCGGCCAGCTCGGAGAGTGCGGGTGAGTTGGTGCCGGGAAGCAGGTCGCCACCGTAGGCGTCGACAGCGGCGCCGACCTCGCCGCGGCGGAGCAGGGCGAGCACGTGCTCGACGTCGGTGGCGACCGGCATCAGGAGGCGATAGGGGCGCGAGCCGAGCTGACCGCCGAGGGCGGCGCGCAGGTGGGAGACCTCGGCCTTGAGCGTGGAGAAGGTGATGGCCTGGTCGCCGTACAGCATCGCGTGCAGCTGCTCCAGGGAGAGCCCCTCGGGGTGCAGCGCGAGCAGGGCCAGCACCTCGGTCTGGCGGCGGTTGAGCAGCAGCCGCTGACCGTCGAGCCGGGTCTCGGCGGTGCCGAGCAGCGTCATCACCAGCCCGGGGTCGCCGGTGACGTCGTTCAGCGCCGAGGGGTGGTGGGCCGAGCGCGGCATCGCGGACTCGATCAGCCGGGCCATCACGCGGGCGGTGGCCAGGCCGATCGGGTGGGTGCGGTCCCAGGTGGTGGAGAGGTCGATGACGCCGAGCTGGGCGCCGGTGACAGGGTCGTGGACCGGCGCGGCCCAGCAGACCCAGTTGTGCACGATGGACGCGTAGTGCTCGGCGCTGAACACCATCGCCGGCTCAGCCAGCCGGTTGGCCAGGTCGAGCGCGTTGGTGCCGACCGACTCGTCGTCCCAGCGGCCGCCGGGCACGAAGTTCACCGTCTCGGCCTTGCGCCGCATCACCCGGCCGCCGTAGGTCCACAGGATCCGGGTGTCCGCGTCGGTCACCGCGATGACCAGGTCGCCGTCCTCGGCGGTACGCCGCAGGTCCTGCTCGACCGTCTCGACCGCGGTCTGCAGCGGCGAGTCCCGCCAGATCGCCGCGATCTCGGCCTCGTCGGCGAGCGGCGCCTCCTTGACGTCGATCGTGACCGCAGCCTCCGAACGGGTCCAGCTCGACAGGATCTCCGGCCGGACCAGCTCCTCGACGGCGTCGCCGTGCTCGACGAAGCTCGTCCATGCGCGTACGGCGTCCTGCCGCCTGGTGCTGAGCTCCCCGCGGACCACACGGCGAGGCTACCCCCGCGCATGACGGCGGTCACCGGGTCAGATGTCGAGCTCGCGTCGCAGGAAGCGGAGCGTCTCGTCCATCGAGTCCTGCCACCGCGCGTAGAACGCGTGGTCCTCCCCGGGCCACCAGCTCAGCCGACTGGTCACGCCGGCCTCGCGCATCAGCCGCTGGGTGGTCCGCGCCCAGGGCGGCGGGCAGGTGCCGTCCGCCGTGCCGTGGTGGGCCAGGACGGGCTCGGTGATCCGGTCGAAGTAGGTGCGCGGCGACAGCTCCCGGTAGAACCGCGCCGCCTCGGCCGGCGTCCCGAACCTGTCGAACAGCGCGGTCACCGCCTCCGGTCGCGAGTCGCGGGTGAAGTGGTCCAGGTTGTCCAGGAACCGCGAGCTCACCGAGGCGTAGACGACCGCGGCGTCCACGAGCCCGGGCTGGGTGACCAGCGCGTTCATCGTGACGCCACCGCCCATCGAGCGGCCCAGCATGGCCATCCGGGAGTCGTCCACGTACGGCAGCGCCTGCAACGCGGCGACCGCGTTGACGGCGTCGCGGGTGTAGCCGAGCCGGACCTCCCGGTCGAGCTGGGGCACCGGGTCGGAGGCGGCGTGGCCCCGGTAGTCGGTGTGCAGCACGACGTACCCCGCCCGGGCCAGCGCGTCCTGCTCGCGGGCCAGCCCCTGGCCGGTCACGTAGATCGACGGCTCGATGTAGCCGTGGTTGAGCACGATCCCGGGGAACGGCCCCCTGCCCTTGGGCCGGATCAGCACACCGGACACGGTGAGCCGGTCGCTGCGGTAGGTGACGTCGTAGCGGGTGTAGGCGTCGGTCTCGTACTCGGTCCGCAGGATCCGCGGCCGGCCACCCGACGGGGGCTGCCGCATCAGCGCCGGCAGCGAGAACCGGCTGTGCACCTTGGGCAGCGAAACCCCGGACTCGACCGGCGGAACTCCCGATTCAACCGGCGGAACTCCCGATTCAACGTCACCGGGCGCTGTTGATTCGGGACTTCCGCCGGTTGGATCGGGACTTCTGGACGTGCAGCCGCTGGCCAGCAGCACCACGATCAGGACAGCGGCAATACGGCGCATGTATGGAGTACGGGCGATCAGCCCAGCGGGTTCGTCTCGCCGTGGATCCGGCCGCCGGTCACGCCGAGCCGCTGCCCGGAGCCGCCCCAGCGGCCGGCGATGATCTCGGCCGCGATGCTGATCGCGGTCTCCTCCGGCGTCCGCGCCCCGAGGTCGAGCCCGATCGGGCTGGACAGCCGGTCGAGCTCCTCCTCGCTCAGCCCCGCCTCGCGGAGCCGCTCCAGCCGGTCGTCGTGGGTGCGCCGCGAACCCATCGCGCCGACGTACGCCACCTCGGGCAGGCGGAGCGCCACCTCGAGCAGGGGTACGTCGAACTTCGGGTCGTGGGTCAGCACGGTCACCACGGTGCGCGGGTCGATGCGGCCGGCCTCGTGCTCGGCGGTGAGGTACCGGTGCGGCCAGTCGACGACCACCTCGTCGGCCTCGGGGAACCGGCTGTTGGTCGCGAAGACCGGGCGGGCGTCGCACACGGTCACGTGGTAGCCGAGGAACGCCCCCACTCGCGCCACCGCGGCCGCGAAGTCGATCGCGCCGAACACCAGCAGCCGCGGCTTGGGCGCGAACGCCCACACGAACACCCGCATCCCTTCGCCCCGGCGCTCGCCGTTGGGCCCGTAGGTCAGCGTCGCGTTGTGCCCCGCCGCCAGCAGCCCCATCGCGTCGTCCCGTACGGCGTCGTCGGCCCTGGTCGAGCCGAGGGTGGGGATAGTCGCAGACGTTTGGGACACGCGCTGCGCCGGGACGCTGTCCGAAACGTCTGCGACTATCCCGGTCCAGGGGCGTACGACGAGCCGGCGACCCAGCCAGGCGGGGTCGGGGTGCTCGATCACGGTGGCCAGGGCGACGGGGCGACCGGCCTCGATGTCGGCGGCGATCTCGCCGAGCTCGGGGAAGAGCTCCTGGTTCACCTTCTCGACGTAGACGTCGAGGATGCCGCCGCAGGTGAGGCCGACGGCGAAGGCGTCGTCGTCGGAGACGCCGTACCGCTGCAGCACCGGCTCCCCCGACGCGATCACCGTCTGCGCGAGGTCGTAGACCGCGCCCTCGACACAGCCGCCGGACACCGAGCCCACTGCGGACTCGTCGGGGCCGACGAGCATCGAGGCGCCCGGTGGCCGGGGCGCGGACTGGAAGGTCGCGACCACGGTGCCGACGCCGATGGTCTCGCCTGACTCCCACCATTTCATCAGCTCGGCCAGCACGTCACGCACTCGCGACCACCTCCACGAGCTCGGCGTAGGTCGCCAGTGAGTGGCCGGCCACGAAGTCGTCGACGTACGGCAGCGCCGCGAGCACACCCTGCTGGACCGGCTCGTAGCCGTGCTTGCCGCGGTGCGGGTTCACCCAGACCACGCGGTGCGCGACGCGCTTCAGCCGGGCCATCTGCTCGGCCAGCTGGGACGGGTCGCCGCGCTCCCAGCCGTCGCTGAAGACCACGACCACCGCTCCGCGGGCCAGGCCGCGTTGCCCCCACCGGTCCATGAACACCTTGAGCGTCTCGCCCAGCCGGGTGCCGCCGGACCAGTCCGGGACGGTCTCGCCGGCCGCGACCAGGGCACGCTCGGCGTCCCTGCCGCGCAGCGCGCGGGTGATCTGGGTGAGCCGGGTGCCGACCGTGAACGTCTCCACGACCCCGCCGCCGTGGGTGAGGCGGTGGGCGAGGCGGAGCAGCGCGTCGGCGTACCCGCTCATCGAACCGGACACATCCACCAGAAGGACGACGCGGCGCGGCTTGTTCCCGCGACGTCGCCAGGCGATGTCCGCCGGCTCCCCCATGTGCTTGAGCGAGGCCCGCAGGGTGCGCGGCGCGTCGACCGTCCCGCGGTGCCAGCGCTGGTGCCGAGAGGTACGCCGGCGCGGCGGCCGCGGCCGCAGGCTCGCGAACATCCCGGCCAGGCGGGCCTTCTCGGCCGCCGACAGCGAGGCGACGTCGCGGTGCCGGAGCACCTCGGTGTCGCTGGCCATGGCCCGCACCACCTGATCGTCGGTCTGACCATCCGCGTCACCGTCGCCCTCGGCCAGCGGCAACCCGCCGAACGTCGGAACGCCCTCCTCGGCCGGCCTGGGTCGGGGCAGGCCGTCGCGGGCGTTGAAGAACGCCTCGTGCACCTGGTCGTAGCGGGCCAGGTCGTCCGGCGAGGCGCACAGCGTGGCCCGGCCCGCGTCGTAGGTCGCGCGGGCGTCGTCGAGCCCGACCAGGGAGACCGCCTCGAGGAAGCCCTGCGCCCGGTCCTGGGTGACGGGCACACCGGCCGCGCGCAGGGCCCGGGCGAAGCCGAGCAGGATCTCGTCGGGGTCT
The DNA here is from genome assembly GCA_963749865.1 of uncultured Actinomycetota bacterium. Classification (GTDB taxonomy): domain Bacteria; phylum Actinomycetota; class Actinomycetes; order Propionibacteriales; family Nocardioidaceae; genus Nocardioides. Next base: position 38,657 of record CAVVOE010000012.1, on the reverse strand, counting down.
CGAACCGGCCCGGCAGTCATGGCCGGAGCATCTGGTCGAGCGCCTGCTGCACCCGCTGCGCGTCCTCGCGGTACTTCACCAGTGCGCCCAAGGTCCGCGCGGACGACTCGAGGTCGAGCGTCGTGGTGCCGAGGTGGTGCAGCGCCCGCGCCCAGTCCAGGGTCTCGGCGACGCCGGGTGGCTTCTGCAGGCCGACGTCGCGCAGCTGCTGGACCACCCCGACCACCTGCCGGGCCAGCGCCTCGGAGACCTCGGGCGCGCGGGACCGGACGATCTGCACCTCACGCTCCAGGCCGGGGTGCTCGATCCAGTGGTAGAGACAGCGCCTCTTCAGTGCGTCGTGCAGCTCCCGGGTCCGGTTGGAGGTGAGCACGACCACCGGCGGGGTCGCAGCCGCGACGGTGCCGAGCTCGGGGATGCTCACCTGGTAGGTCGACAGCACCTCCAGCAGGAACGCCTCGAACTCGTCGTCGGCCCGGTCCACCTCGTCGACCAGCAGCACCGCCGGGCTCTGCTGGAGCGCGGCCAGGACCGGCCGGGCCAGCAGGAACCGCTCGTCGTACAGGCTCTTCTCGGCTTCTTCCACGTCCGTGCCGCCGCCCGCGGCTTCGAGCGCACGCAGGTGCAGGATCTGGCGCGGGAAGTCCCAGTCGTAGAGCGCCTGCGAGGCGTCGATGCCCTCGTAGCACTGGAGCCGGACCAGCGGCAGGTCCAGGCTCGCGGCCACCGCCTCCGCCAGGGCGGTCTTGCCGGTGCCCGGCTCGCCCTCGAGGAGCAGCGGCCGCTGCATCCGCAACGCCAGGAAGGTGACGGTGGCCAGCGCCTCGTCGCACAGGTACCCCGTGTCGCCGAGGCGTGCCGCGACGTCGTCGGCCGACGCCGGTAGGGCCGTCTCCATGTCACAAGGCTACGTTTCTGCCCGTTGGACGTACGTTGGGCCCGTGACCCACCGGTTGCTGAGCATCGACGGGGGCGGTGTCCGCGGCGTGGTGGCCCTCGAGGTGCTGGCCCGCATCGAGCAGGTGCTGCGAGACGAGACCGGCGACCCGGAACTCGTGCTCGGCGACTGGTTCGACTACGTCGGCGGGACCAGCACGGGCGCGCTCATCGCCGGCGGAGTCGCACTGGGGCTGCCGGTGAACCGGATCCAGCAGCTGTACCGCGAGAACATGCACTCGATCTTCACCCGCGCCGGGATCTTCGACCTGGTGCGGGCGCGGTACGACGAGCGAGGCATCGAGACCGTGCTGCGGCGCGAGTTCGGCGAGGACCGCACCCTCGGTTCGCAGGACCTGCGCTGCCTGCTCCTGCTCGGGCTGCGCAACACCAGCACCGGCTCGCCGTGGCCGGTGAGCAGCAACCCCGCCGCTCGCTACAACCAGGGCCCCCGCTCGAACCTGGAGCTTCCGCTGTGGCAGCTGGTCCGCGCCAGCGCGGCGGCGCCGACGTACTTCGTGCCCGAGGAGGTCGAGGTCGGCGGGCACACCTTCGTGTTCAGCGACGGCGCGGTGACCACCCTCAACAACCCGGCGCTCCAGCTGTTCCTGATGGCCACCCTGCCGGCGTACCACCTCGGCTGGCCGACCGGCCGTGACGAGCTGCTGCTGGTCAGCATCGGCACCGGAGCAACCGAACCGGTGCGGGCCGACCTGCGGCCCGACGACCTGAACCTGCTGAGCTACGCCACCTCGGTGCCGGAGGCGCTGATCCACAGCGCCGCGGTGCAGAACGACTACCTGTGCCGGGTCCTCGGCGAGTGCCGGTCCGGGCCCCTGCTCGACAGCGAGGTCGGCGACCTCGTCGGCGGCGCCGGCCTGCTGCCCGACCCGCTGTTCAGCTACGTCCGGTACGACGCCGAGACCCAGCCGGCCAGCCTCGAGGCGCTCGGCGTCACCCATCTCTCGGCCGAGCGGCTGGACCGCATCGACGGCGTCGACTTCATCGAAGAGATGTGCGAGTTCGGCCGGGCCATCTCGAAGTTGGTCGAGCCGGCCCACTTCGACGGCTTCGTCAAAGGACGCTAGCCGCCGAGCAGGTGCGGCGTCGGGCGAGGAAGCGCGCGGCGCTGACGAGCCCGACGCCCCCACCCACCAGTGATGACGCAGCGACGGCGATGCGCGGGCGGGCCGGCGGACGGGGACGGCCGCGGCCGTCAGGCAGCTTGGCCGCGGCGCGGCCAGCGCAACGCACTGGGAGCGGCGGCCGTGCGCCGCGACGCGCCGCTGCGGGCCGCGGCCGGTCCCGGCCGCCGCCCCGCCCTCACGCCGCCACGAGCGCAGGCCCAGCCAAACCCAACCGAAAAGACCAGCGCGCGTTTGCGCAGGCCACTGCTGTGGCACCGGTCCCGTAGGGAGGGACCGTCGTGGGAGCGGCGGACCGGGAGGGAGCTGTCCCATGTCCGAGGACTTGGATGGCGCAGTCGAACCGTTGTCGCACGACGCGCCGTGCGTGCGCTGCGGTCACGCCGCGCACCCGTACCTGGCGTGCGAGAACGGTTGTGACTGCCAGCCGACGCTGATGCCGGGCGACGAGCGGTTCCGCGGGAGCTGACCTTAGCCGACCGGCGTCAGCCGACGGCGGAGGGACGGCTGTCGACGTCCAGACCGCCGGCCAGGTCGCCGCACTCGACGAGCAACGTGTCCCGTTGGGCGAGGTAGTCGCGAGCCCCCGTGTCGCCGCGGACGCCGCGCACCACGGCCGGCCAGTGGGCTCGGCCGAGCACCACCGGGTGACCGGGGCGGCCGTGGTACGACGCCCGAACGAGGGCCTCGTCTCCCTCGCGCTCTGAGAGCACGCGTCGTACCACGGCCGCGGTCAGGTCGGGCAGGTCGACCAGGCTCACCACGGCGACCTCGGCTTCGCTGCCCGCAAGCGACTCGAGACCGGATCGTAGTGAGGCCGACATGCCCTGTGCCCAGTCATGGGCGAGGACGACGTCGACGCCGAGGCCATCGAGGAGGCGAACCGCCTCGTCGGCCTCGGCGCCGAGCACCACCGTCACCCCACTGCACCCACCGTCGAACAGGACCTCCACCGCGTGCTGGAGCCACGACGTCCCGTCGACGTCGGACACCAGCGCCTTGGGCCGGCCCATTCGGGTGCCGGCCCCGGCAGCGAGGAGAAGGCCTTGGGCGCTCAGCGGACGAACGCCTCGTCGTAGAGGGACCGGAGCTCGCCGGTCGCCTTGCCGCTGAAGCCGCACATCGAGAGCTGTCCGTCCTGGGCCGCGACCAGGTAGCTCTGGCCCACCTGGAAGTCGACCGACTTCAGCAGGGCGGCGAAGCCGGCGGGGTTCGACGTCACCTGGACGGTCTCGCCCACCTCACCCGTGAACACGTCGGAGGTCTGGAGCGTCACCGTGTTGCCGTCGACGGCGGTGACCGTACCCTGGAAGGCCTGGGGGTACTGGCTGATCAGGTCTGCGGTCGGGACCGCGCACCTGCCCTGCGGAGCGACCGCGGTCAGCTCGGTGGTCTCGCCGGTCAGTGGGGCGAGCGCGTCGTCGTTGCCGGCGGACGTCGTGGTCCGGTGGTCGGTGGCCTGCGGCGGCGCGGCGTCGTCACCGGACAGTGCGGAGATCGCGATGCCACCCGTCCCGGCGATCACGGCGGCGGCGGCCGCGGCGGCGACCAGCCAGGTGAGCCGGTTGCGACCGTGGGTGCCGGTGGCGCGAGTGCCTTCGTCGGCCTCGGGCAGGACGTCGAGATCGGCGCTCATGATGTCCTCCAGCAGGCTCGCGAGAGCAGCCGGGTCGGCTGGCGAGAGGGAGCCGGCGGGGTCGCCGCTGCGCAGCAGTGCGCGCAGGTCGTCGTCGCGGTCGAACTGGACGCGGTCGAAGTCACTGGTGCTCACGTCTCCCTCCCTTCTCTCACCCCTTCATGTCCGGCGTCGCCCTCGATCTTTCGCAGCTCGTGGACGAACTTGCCGCGGGCCCGGTGCAGCCGGATGCTCACGGCGTTCGCGGTGATGCCCAGCACCTCGGCGATCTCGCTCGGGCCCAGCTGCTCCCACGCCCAAAGGCGGAGCAGGTCGGCGTCCTCCGTCCGGAGCGCCGCCATCGCCGCCGTCACCCGCTCGTCCGGCAGCTGCGGCTCCTGAACGACATCGCCCGGCGGGTCGACCGCGGTGATCCGGGCGGCCAGCCGCACCTGGCGCCGGTCACCGCGCTCGGCGTTGGCCAGGCAGTTGCGCGCCACGCCGTACACCCACGGCAGCGCGGGCTCCGGCACGTGGTCCAGCCGGCGCCAGCAGACCAGCAGCGTCTCGGCGAGGACGTCGTCCGCGGTGTCGGGATCGGTCCGCCGGGCCAGGAAGCGGCGCACCGGCTCGACGACCTCCGCGGCGAGCGCCTCGAACCTCTCGCGTGCGTCGTCGGGGGGCTGCTCGACCACGACTCAAGCCTCACACACCCTCACGCGGCGTCGTGACGGCGCCCGGGTCAGCCGGAGAGCGCGGCGAGCTCCGGCGATGGCGGTACGCCGAGCTGCACGTCGGCTCCGACCGGCACCTCACCCGGCTGGTCCCGCCGCTCGGCCGCGAGGTCGGCGCCCGCGGGCACTTGCCCCGAGATGACACCGACCCGGCAGGCTGGGCCTGCCGGGTCGGTGTGCTGCTAGTGGTGCTGGGCTGGACTCAGAAGTCCATGCCGCCCATGCCGCCGGACGGGTCGCCGCCCATGGCGGGCGCCTTCTCGGGCTTGTCCGCGACGACCGCCTCGGTGGTGAGGAAGAGCGCCGCGATGGAGGCGGCGTTCTGCAGCGCGCTGCGGGTCACCTTGGCCGGGTCGATGATGCCCTCGGCGATCATGTCGACGTACTCGCCGGTCGCGGCGTTGAGGCCGTGGCCCGCCGCCAGGTTGCGCACCTTCTCGGCCACGACGCCGCCCTCGAGGCCGGCGTTGATGGCGATCTGCTTGAGCGGCGCCTCGGTCGCGAAGCGCACGATCTGCGCACCGGTGGCCTCGTCGCCGGAGAGGTCCAGCTTCTCGAAGGCCACGTCGGCTGCCTGCACCAGGGCCACGCCGCCGCCGGCGACGATGCCCTCCTCGACGGCCGCCTTCGCGTTGCGAACGGCGTCCTCGATGCGGTGCTTGCGCTCCTTGAGCTCGACCTCGGTGGCCGCGCCGACCTTGATGACGGCCACGCCGCCGGCCAGCTTGGCCAGGCGCTCCTGGAGCTTCTCGCGGTCGTAGTCGGAGTCCGACTTCTCGATCTCGGCGCGGATCTGGTTCACCCGGCCGGCGATCTGGTCGCTGTCGCCAGCGCCCTCGACGATGGTGGTCTCGTCCTTGGTGATGACGACCTTGCGGGCCTGGCCGAGCAGCTCGACGCCGGTGCTCTCGAGCTTGAGGCCGACCTCCTCGGAGATGACCTGGCCACCGGTCAGGATCGCGATGTCCTGGAGCATGGCCTTGCGGCGGTCACCGAAGCCCGGGGCCTTGACGGCGACGGACTTGAAGGTGCCGCGGATCTTGTTGACGACCAGCGTCGACAGCGCCTCGCCGTCGACGTCCTCGGCGATGATCAGCAGCGGCTTGCCCGACTGCATGACCTTCTCGAGGAGCGGGAGCAGGTCCTTGACGCTGGAGACCTTCTGGTTGGCGACCAGGACGTAGGGGTCCTCGAGGACCGTCTCCATCCGCTCCGGGTCGGTGACGAAGTAGGCCGAGATGTAGCCCTTGTCGAACCGCATGCCCTCGGTCAGCTCGAGGTCGAGGCCGAAGGTGTTCGACTCCTCGACCGTGATGACGCCTTCCTTGCCGACCTTGTCCATCGCCTCGGCGATGATCTCGCCGACCGTCGGGTCGGCGGCGGAGATCGACGCGGTCGCGGCGATCTGCTCCTTGGTCTCGATCTCGGTCGCCATGCTGAGCAGCTGCTCGGCGACGGCGTCGACGGCCTTCTCGATGCCCCGCTTGAGGCCCATCGGGTTCGCGCCGGCGGCGACGTTGCGCAACCCCTCGCGGACCATGGCCTGAGCGAGGACCGTGGCGGTGGTGGTCCCGTCACCGGCGACGTCATCGGTCTTCTTGGCGACCTCCTTGACGAGCTCGGCGCCAATCTTCTCGTAGGGGTCCTCGAGCTCGATCTCCTTGGCGATGCTCACGCCGTCGTTGGTGATCGTGGGGGCGCCCCACTTCTTCTCGAGCACGACGTTGCGGCCCTTGGGACCGAGGGTGACCTTGACGGCGTCGGCGAGGGTGTTCATGCCCCGCTCCAGACCGCGTCGGGCCTCCTCGTTGAAAGCAATCAGCTTCGGCATGACTGGTGCTGTTCCTCACGCTTGAAGAGTTCGGTGGCTGTCACTCTCATGTGGAGAGTGCCAGCGTCATGTTTAGCACTCGACCCCTGCGAGTGCAAGCACGGTTAGTGAGGCTCAGGAGCTCTCGCGGACCACGAGCCGGGTCTCGAGGAGCCGCGGCTCGGGCGGCTGGTCGGGGTGGCGCATGGTGTCGAGCAGCAGGGAGACCATCTCGCGGCCCATCTGCTCGGGCGACTGGTGCACCGTGGTCAGCGGCGGGTGGGTGGACTGGGCCAGCGGGGCGTCGTCGAAGCCGATGACCGAGACGTCGCCGGGTACGTCGAGGCCGGCCTCGCGGAGCACGCGGAGGGCGCCGGCGGCCATCAGGTCGTTGGCGCAGAAGACGGCGTCGAGGTCGGGACGGCGGGAGAGCAGCACCCGCATGCCGGTCTCGCCGCTGGCCTGGCTGAAGTCGCCGCGGACGACCAGGTCGTCGGCACCCTCCAGGCCGGCGGCCACCAGCCCGGCCTGGTAGCCCTCGTGGCGGGTCCGGCCCACGACCATGTCGGCCGGGCCGGCGATGGTGGCGATCGAGCGGCGGCCGCGGTGGACGAGGTGGTCGACGGCCAGCCGGGCGCCGAGGACGTTGTCGGCGTCGACGTAGGCGCCCTGCTGGTGCTCGGTGGCGCGGCCGCCGAGGACGACGGGCAGGCCGCGCGCCCGGATCCGCTCGGGGAGCTGGTCGTCGTCGTGCAGCGAGAGCAGCAGTACGCCGTCGACGTGCTGGCGGGTGAGGTAGTCGTCGAGCCGGCCGTTGCGCTGCGCCGACGCCGCGAGCAGCAGCACCAGCTGCAGCCGCGCGTCCGAGAGCGCGGTGCCGATGCCGCGCACCACGCCGGCGAAGAACGGCTCGCCGAACACCCGCTCCTCCGACTCGGCGATGACGAGCGCGACCGCGTCGGTGCGCTGGGTGACCAGGGTGCGCGCGGCCTGGTTCGGCACGTAACCGAGCTCGGCGATGGCGCCCTCGACGGCCTGCCGGGCCCGTTCGGAGACCTTGGCGCTGCCGTTGATGACGCGGGACGCCGTGCCGCGGCCGACCCCGGCCGCCGCGGCCACCTCCTCGAGGGTCGGGCGGGTGCGCGGCTGCCGCGTCATGGCGTCAGTATGTCGTCCGCCGCGTCGGCGCCACGCGCGGCCCGGACGAAGCGCGCGTACCACTGACCGCTCGCCTTGACCGTCCGCTTCTGGGTCGCGAAGTCGACGTGGACCAGGCCGAACCGCATCGAGTAGCCCTCGGCCCACTCGAAGTTGTCGAGCAGCGACCAGGCGAAGTAGCCGGCGACGTCGGCGCCCTGCGCCCGCGCCCGCGCGCAGGCGGCCAGGTGCGCGGCCAGGTAGGCCAGCCGGCCGGTGTCGGCGTACGACCCGTCGGGGCCGGGCTCGTCCAGCCAGGCCGAGCCGTTCTCGGTGACGTAGAGCGGCAGCGGCGGGTACTCCCGCGCGACCCGGACCAGCGTCTCGGTCAGCCCGACCGGGTCGACCTCCCACCCGTTGGCGGCCTGGGGCAGGCCGCGGTGGGTGAACTCGGCGCCGTTGGTGCCGGGGTACGCCGACGGGCGGACCACGTGGCGCGTGTAGTAGTTGATGCCGAGGAAGTCGAGCGGCTGCGCGATCGCCTCCATGTCCCCGTCGTGGACCAGCCCGGGCGCAAGCAGCGGGCCGAGGTCCTCGACCACGTCGGAGGGGTAGCGGCCGAGCAGCACCGGGTCGAGGAACCACCGGTTGTGCAGGCCGTCGATGCGGCGGACCTGCTCCACCGCCTCCGGCGAGTCGTACGCCGCGGCGACCGGGTAGAGGTTCAGCGTCGTGCCGACCCGGGCCCGCGGCGCGGCGGACCGGAGCGCCTGGGTGGCCAGGCCGTGCCCGAGCAGCAGGTGGTGGCTGGCCGCGACCGCGGCCTCCTGGTCGTGCCGGCCGGGCGCGTGGATGCCGTTGGCGTAGCCGAGGAAGGCCGCGCACCAAGGCTCGTTGAGGGTGATGAAGTGACCGACCCGGTCGCCCAGCAGGCTGCCCACCGCGGAGGCCAGCTCGGCCAGCCGGGCGGCGGTGTCGCGGGCCGGCCAGCCGCCGGCGTCCTCGAGGTACTGCGGCAGGTCCCAGTGGTAGAGCGTGACCCAGGGCGTCACTCCCGCGGCGAGCAGCTGGTCGACGAGCCGCTCGTAGAACGCGGCGCCGCGGGGGTTCAGCGCCCCGCCGGCGGACGGGAGCAGCCGCGGCCACGAGACCGAGAACCGGTAGGCGCCCAGCCCGAGGTCCCCCATCAGGGCGACGTCGTCGGCGTACCGGTGGTAGTGGTCGCAGGCCACCACGCCGGTGTCGCCGTCGCGCACCCGGCCGGGCTCCGCGGCGAAGGTGTCCCAGATCGAGGGGGTGCGGCCACCCTCGGCGGCCGCACCCTCGACCTGGTACGCCGCGGTGGCCGCGCCCCAGACGAAGTCGTTCGGGAACTCCTCGGGGCGCACCGCGACGTCCGCCAGCACGTCGGGTACGGGAGCCGGGCGGGGCTCGACAGTGGTCACGACTTGACGCCGCCTTCCATGATGCCGCCGACGATCTGACGGCCGAAGAGGATGAAGACCACGAGCAGCGGCAGGACGCCGAGCAGCGTCCCGGCCATCACCAGGGCCTGGTCGGTGTAGTAGCCGCCGGCCAGCCGCGCCAGCGCGACCTGCACGGTCGGGTGGTCGAGGTCGAGGACGAGGTAGGGCCAGAGGAAGTCGTTCCAGCGCTCCATGAAGGTCAGCAGCGCGAGCACCGCCGCGGCCGGGCGCAGCAGAGGCATCACGACGTACCAGAAGGTCTGGATGATCGAGGCGCCGTCGAGCCGGGCCGCGTCGAGCAGCTCGTCGGGCAGCGCCTGCACCACGAACTGGCGCATCAGGAAGACGCCGAACCCGGACACCAGGAACGGCAGGGTGACCGCGGGCAGGGTGCCGCTCAGGTGCAGCTTGGACATCAGCATGTAGAGCGGGATCAGGCCGAGCTGGACCGGCACCATCATCGTCAGCAGCACGAACGCGAGCAGCGGCTGGCGGCCCACGAAGCGGAGCTTGGCGAAGGCGAACCCGGCCAGGCAGCTGAAGAGCACCACCGAGAACGTCGCCACCCCGGCCACCAGCAGCGTGTTGACGACCGCCTTGCCGAAGGTGATGTCGGGGTTGCTCAGGACCCGGTCGATGTTGTCCAGCAGCTCGCCACCCGGCGTCAGCGGTGGCGGCACCGAGGTGATGTCTGAGTTCGGCCGCGAGGCCATCACGACCATGAAGTAGAGGGGGAACGCCGAGACGGCGGTCACGAACGTGAGTACGACGACGGTCGGGCTGGGCAGGCCACGACGGGGCCGGGTGGCTCGCGCCCTCGGCCGGCGTACGACGAGCGCGGGCTCGACGCGCTCGAGCTGGGCGGTCACGAGACACCTCGCAGACGGCGGAGCAGCAGCGCGTTGATCAGGCCCACCAGCCCGATGACCGCGAACATCACCCAGGCGACGCTCGCGGCGTACCCGAACTCCTGGCCGGTGAAGGCCTGCTCGTAGACGTACATCGTGAGCGTCTGGAACTGCCGGGTGGTGCCGCCGGTGATCGCGTTGGCGCCGGAGTTGAACAGCAGCGGCTCGGTGAACAGCTGGATGCCGCCGATCGTCGAGACCAGCGTGACGAAGACGATCGTCGGCCGCAGCATCGGGACCGTGATGTGCCGGAACTGCTTCACCGGCGAGGCGCCGTCGATCTCGGCGGCCTCGTAGAGGTCGCGTGGCACCGCCTGGAGCGCGGCCAGGAAGATCAGCGCGTTGTAGCCGGTCCAGCGCCAGTCGACCATCGTCGAGATGGCCAGCCACGACGACCAGCGGTGCTGCTGCCAGTTGATCGGCTCGTCCACGCCCACGTGCCCCAGCAGCCAGTTGACCAGCCCGAAGTCGCGGGCGAACAGCAGCGTGAAGATGATGCCGACCGCCGCGATCGAGGTGATGTTGGGCAGCAGCACGCCCATCCGCCACAGCGTCCGGGCCCGGAGCCGCTGGTTGAGCAGCTGCGCGAGCGCCAGTGCCATCAACAGCTGCGGCACGGTCGCGAGCAGGAAGATCCCGAGCGTGTTCACCAGGGCGTTCCAGAAGTGGTCGTCACCCAGGAGCGTGCGGTAGTTGGCGAGCCCGGCCCAGCTGTGGTCGCCGAGCAGGCTCCAGTCGTGCAGCGAGACCCAGAACGTGAACAGCAGCGGGAACAGTCCGAAGACGGCGAACACGAGGAAGAACGGCGAGATGAACGCGTAGGCGGTGGCCTGCTCGCCGCGCGGGCCGCGGCTCGACGTACGTCGCTGGCGGGCCGGCGTCCCGGTCAGTGTGCTCACGTCGGTCCTCCCTGTATTCGCTGTGCTGTTTTCGCTGTGAAGATGGATACGGCCGGCGGGTCCGCCCTGTCGAGGTCCACGGACCCGCCGGCCGAGCCGGTTCGGTCAGCCGGCGGCGGCCTCGGCCTCGCTGACCGCGGTGGCCCAGCCCTCATCGGCGGGCTTCTCGCCGTTCTCGACACTGCGCAAGGCGTTCTCGACCGCATCGCGGACCGGCTGGTTCTTGGCGCCGAGGTAGACCGGCTCGAGGCTGGACGCGCCGGCCACGAAGATCTGGCCGACCGGGGCGTCGCTGAAGTACTCGTTGACCGCGTCCTTCAGCGCCGGGCTGTCGTAGAGCGTCGGGTTGGAGGGCAGGTTGCCGACCTCCTCGAAGGCCGACAGCTGGCCGTCGGCACTGGTCAGGAAGTCGACCAGCTCGATGGCCAGGTCCTGGTTCTTGCTCGAGGTCGGGACCGCGAGGAACGAGCCGCCCCAGTTGCCGCCACCACCCGGGACCGTGGTGATGTCCCACTTGCCGGCGTTCTCGTCGCCGGCCTGCTCGGTGATGTAGCCGGTCATCCAGGCCGGGCAGGCGATGGTCGCGAACGAGCCGTTCTTGAACCCGGCGTTCCACTCGTTGGAGAAGGACTTCAGCTTCGCGCTGATGCCCGCGTCCGACATGGCGAGAGCGGTGTCCCACGCCTCCTTGACCCCCGGGTTGTCCTCGATGACCAGGTTGCCGTCGGTGTCGAAGTAGGTGTGGTCCCCCGACTGCATCAGGATCGAGTTGTAGGTGTTGGTGGCCGAGTCGATGAAGTGCACGTCGTCGCGGCCGATCGCCGACTGGAACTGCTCGCCGACGGCGGTGAACTCCTCCCAGGTCGGCCACAACGCCGCCACCTCGGTGCGGTCGGTCGGCAGCCCGGCCTCCTCGAACAGGTCGCGCCGGTAGCAGACCGCCAGGCCACCGACATCGGTGCCGAGACCGATGGTGTCGCTGCCGTCGGAGGTGGTGGCCTGCGCGTACTTCCAGGGGAGCCACTGGTCCTTCCGGTCGTTGGAGCCGTGCTCCTGGAAGTTCACGAACTTGTCGGCGCTCTGGAGGAAGTTGACGACCTGGCCCTCCTCGATCGCGACCACGTCGCCGGCCCCGCTGCCGGCCGCGATCTTCTGGGTGAGCGTGGTGTTGTACGCGCCGAGGTCGCCCTCGGCGGTCTCGACGACCTTGACCCCCGGATGGTCCTTCTCGAACTGGTCGTAGAGCTTCTCGTAGCCGAAGTTGCCGAACACGTTGACCCGGAGGGTCTTGGAGTCGGCACCGTCGGCGTCGTCGCCGCAGCCGGCAAGGGCGGCGGAGGCAGTGAGGAGGACGCCGACGGCGGCGGCCGTACGGCGAACCCTGGTGGCGCGGAGCTGGTGGTTCATGGCTGTGAGTCCCGTCTGGCACGGAGGCCGGTGCTGTGTGCGACGCTCGTGGGAGCGTTCCCACGGAACAGTGACGGCGATCACAGCCTACTGTCAAGAGTTTCGTGGGATCGCTCCCACGCAATTTGTCCCGAGCCCGGTCAGAAGTCGAGCAGCAGGTCGGCCAGCAGGTCCGCGAAGGGCGCGGCGTTGCCCGGATCGACGTCGAGGTAGAGCCCGGGCTCGATCAGCTCGAGCTCGCTGACCACCCAGCGCTCCTCCCAGAGCATCACGTCCACGCGGGCGTACGCCGGCACCAGCAGCCCCAGCCGGCCCACGGCCGCGACGGCCTCCTCGGCCAGTCGGGCCCGCTCCGGGTCGAGGGGCACGGGGACCGAGCTGCCGCCGTACCGCTGCCCAGTCGACGTCGGGATCATCCCACCGCGCCCAGGCACTCTCCACGCCACGCTCGGCCAGGGCGGCGGTCAGCAGCTCGCCACCGGGCTCGCCGTCGGGCATCAGGCTGAAGGTCGCCAGGAGAACTCGTGGCACCTGTCGATTCTGGTCCATCCCGCCCGTCATCCCGGTGACACACTGACACCACCGTCGAGAGGAACCACCATGACCGAGTACGTCGTCCTGCTCCCCGGAGACGAGTCCCAGTGGGAGAACACCCCGCAGGCGGACAAGGAGCGCATGTACGCCATCCACCGTGAGTTCGCGCAGGCGCTCGAGGAGCGTGGCCACAAGGTGACCGGCGGCAGCGAGCTGTCCCACTCGCGCGAGGCCAAGGTGCTGCGCACCGACGCGGACGGCAACCACACCGTCACCGACGGGCCGTACGCCGAGACCGTGGAGCAGCTGACCGGCTTCTACATCGTCGCGACCGAGGACCTCGACGACCTCGTCGACGTGTGCAAGATCCTGGCGCGCGGCGAGAGCGCCATCGAGATCCGTGCGGCGGTGAGCGGCCCCGGCTCGTGAGGTTCCTGGTGCTGATGGCCGAGGAGGACCACTTCGACAAGTGGGAGGCCGCGTCCGAGCAGGAGCAGCAGACGTTCTTCGACGGACTGGCGGCGTTCACCGCGGCCGTCCGCGAGCGTGGCCAGGTTCTGTTCGGCGAGGCGCTCGACCGGCCGGAGCGCGCGGTCACCGTGCGCAACGGAAGCACCACGGACGGGCCGTACGCCGAGACCGTCGAGCAGGTCGGGGGCTTCTACGTCGTCGACCTGCCCACCCACGCGGTGGCCGTCGAGACCGCGCGGCTGCTGCCGGTGCCCTCGGTCGAGGTCCGGCCGATCCTGGACATGTGACCGAAGCAGCGACGCTCGAGACGGCGCAGCGCGACGAGTGGGGCCGGCTGCTGGCCCTGCTCGTCGCGCGCTACCGGCGGCTCGACCTGGCCGAGGACGGCCTCGCCGACGCGTTCGAGGCGGCGGCGCGCACCTGGCCGTCAGACGGCGTACCGACCAACCCGGGTGCCTGGCTGCTGGTCGCGGCCCGGCGCCGGATCACCGACCGGCTGCGGGCCGAGGCGGTCGCCAACCGCAAGCTCCCGCTGCTGGTCATCGAGACGGATCTGGCCGAGGAGGCGCAGCGCACCATGGCCGACCCGGGCGAGCGCGGCGGTGTCGCCGACGAGCGGCTCCGGCTGGTGCTGCTCTGCGCCCATCCGTCGCTGCCCCCGGAGGGCGCGGCCGCGCTGACCCTCCGCCTGGTGCTCGGCGTCTCGACCGAGGACCTGGCCCGGCTCTTCCTGGTCCGCACGACCACGATGGCGGCCCGGCTGACCCGGGCCCGCAAGCGGCTGGCCGGTCAGTCGTTCGCGATCCCGGCCGGTGCCGAGCTGGCCGAGCGGGTGCGGGTGGTCGCAGACATCGCCTACCTCGCGTTCACGGCCGGCTACGCCCCCGGCTCGGGCTCCGACGTGCTGCGCGCGGACGTGGCCGGCGAGGCGATCCGGCTGGTGCGGGTACTGCGCGACGTGCTCCCCGGACCGGATCGGGAGGTGGACGCGCTGCTCGCGCTGATGCTGCTCCAGCACTCGCGTCGCGACGCCCGCGTGGACGGGGGTCGGCTCGTGCTGCTGCCCGACCAGGACAGGTCCCGCTGGCACGGCACCGAGATCGCCGAGGCGGTCGAGCTGCTCACGCCCCTGGCGCACGCCGACCCCGCGCCGTACCTCCTCCAGGCGCTGGTGGCCGCCGAGCACGCCATCGCCCCGACCGCCGACCAGACCGACTGGCCGCGGATCGTGGCGCGCTACGACGAGCTGCTCGGGTTGACCGACTCCCCCGTGGTCCGGCTCAACAGGGCGGTCGCCGTGGGAGAGGCCGACGGCGCGCTGGCCGGGCTGGCGGCGCTCGGTGGCCTCACCGAGGAGGAGCTGCCCGGGCACCGGCTGCCGGCCGCCCGGGCCGAGCTGCTGGCCCGCGCCGGCCGGCGGGACGAGGCCCGCGCCGGCTACGACGCGGCGATCGAGCGGTGCGGCAACGAGGCCGAGCTGGCCCACCTCGAGGAACGCCGGGCGGAACTGGCGTCCGGGTGACCAGGCGTCCTGTGAGAATGGGGGCATGCGCCTCTTCGCCGCCCTGGTGCCGCCGCCCGACGTCCTGGACCGACTGCAGTCCGCGATCGCCGCCGTTCCCGCCGCACCCGAGCGGCGCTTGCGCTCGGGCGAGAAGCGGCACCGCCGCGGCCGGCACCACGACGAGCCGCCGGCGGGGCCAACGGACCAGCCCCTTCTGGACCTGGTCCCGGCGAACGCGATGCACCTGCCGATCGCGAAGTTCGGCAACCTCGCGCTGCACGACGCCAGCCGGCTGGCCGACACGCTCGACCGTGAGGCCCGGTCCTGGGCGACCCCGCGACTGAGCCTGGCGGGGGGCCTCGCGCTGGATCCCGAGGGCGACTACTCGGTCTGGGTGAGGCTGGCCGGTGACGTGGACGCGCTCGGCACCCTGACCAAGGGCGTGGTCCGGGTCGCCCAGGCGTTGCACCTCTTCGTCGACCGGCGCGGGTTCCGCCCCGACGTGCAGGTCGCCGTCGTCAACCAGGCGACCACCGAGCAGTACCTCGAGGACGTGGTGGCGGCGCTCGACGAGTTCGAGAGCAAAGCGTGGTGGATGACCACGATCTCGTTGCTGATCCCGCAGGACCTCGGCCCGGACCAGCCACCGTTCAAGACCTACCGCGACATCCCCCTCGGGCCCGCGGTGTCGCACTGATCGCCGTGCCCTAGGCGATCGGGGCCAGCAGCCCGTCCGGGCCCACCGGCTCGTCCGACCCGGGAAGCGGGTCGCGTCGGCGGTTGGTCCGCACCACGTCGAGCAGCTGGTCGAACGGCATCGGCCGGTGCAGCAGGTAGCCCTGGACGAACGGCGCACCCACCTCGTTGCGCACGGCGTCGAGCTGGCCCTGGCGCTCGATGCCCTCGACGACGACGTCGAGACCCAGCGCGTCACCGATCACTGCGATCGCACGGAGCACGGCGAGGGCGCGGTCGTCACCGTCGATGTTCTGGGCCAACGCAGCGTCGGTCTTGACCACGTGCGCCGGCAGCTCGTGCAGGTAGCTGATCGACGAGAAGCCGACACCGAAGTCGTCGATCGCGAACCGCACGCCCATGGCCGAGATGACCCGCATCGCCTCCAGCACCTGGGGGTCGTTGCCGATCTCCTGCCGTTCAGTGATCTCGAGGACCAAGCCGGTCCTGGGCATCGCTCCGACCGCCCTCTCGACGACCGAGACGAACGACGGGTCCCGGAGCTGGCGGGCCGAGATGTTGACGCTGACGGAGATCGGCCCGCCGGCGGCGTCCCGCAGCGCGGGTGAGTCGTGGATGACCGTCTCCAGCACGTGCTCCCCGAGCGGTACGACGAGGCCGGTCTCCTCGGCCAGGCGGATGAACACGTCGGTGGGCACGTCGGTCCCGTGGAGCTTCCAGCGGACCAGGGCCTCGACCCCCGCAATCCGACCGCTCTCCGCCGCGACCACGGGCTGGTACACCACCCGCAGGTCGCCGTTCCTGATGGCGTTCCCCAGCTCCTCCACCAGTTCGAGCCGCTCCAGGCTGGACTGCCCGATCGACGGCTCGTAGGAGACCGACTGGGCCTTCCCCCGGCCCTTGGCCTCGTACATCGCGAGGTCGGCCTGGCGCAGCAGCGCTTCGCCGCTGTCGGTCCCGTCGCCGTACGCGATGCCGATGGACGCGCCCAGCGGGACGGTGTGCCCGCCGACCTCGGCGCCCCGCGTGAGAGAGGCCAGGATCCGGTCGCTGATCTCGACCACCTCGCCCACGGTCACGTCCTCGAGCAGCACCGCGAACTCGTCACCGCCGAGCCGGGCCACCGTGTCGCTCTCGCGTGTGCACTCGACCATCCGCCGGGCCACCTCGACCAGGACCGCGTCGCCGGCTGCATGGCCGAACCGGTCGTTGACCGGCTTGAACTCGTCGAGGTCGATGAAGAGCAGTGCCACCCGGACGTCGCGGCGGCGGGCCAGGTGCAGGGCGTGGGCGACCCGGTCGAGAAGGATGCCCCGGTTGGGCAGATCGGTCAGTGGGTCGTGGCGCGCGTAGTGGACCATGTTGGCGGTCAGCTGCAGCCGGGCGAACGCGTCGGCGCAGAGCACGGCCAGTGCGTCCAGAGCGTGCTGGTCGGCCTGGACCGTCGATCGGGCGCGGTCCCGCGCGGGTGCGACCACCCAAAGCGCGTCCTTGCCGCGGCGTACCTGCGCACCGATCTCGAACGCCTCGGGCGGGGTGGTCCGGACGTCCACGTCCCGCAGCCGGATCAGCCGACGCGCGTCGTGCAGCAGGGCATCGACCACCAGGCCGGGCTCGTGCACGGCCGAGACCCGTACAGCCGCCTCGAGCAGCACAGTGAGCCGGCGGGCGTTCTCCCGGCCCCGGGTGATCGCCCGGGTGGCCACGAGCAACGTGCCCAGGGGTACGACGAGCAGCGAGAGCATCCACCACGGGTTGCCGCGCAGGACGACCGCGCCCAGGTAGCCGAGCAGGTCGAACGGGACGAAGCACGCGATGGCCACCCAGGTCCCTGGCTGCACGAGGTGACCGCGCACAGGGGTGCCGGAGTCGATGCCGACCGAGATCGCGGAGACCACGTAGTCCACGAAGAAGTACGCCCCCGCGGCGACCACCATGGCCGCCAGCTCGCGGGGCGTGCCGGTCTGCCCTCCGCGGACCGCGTGCAGCGCTGCCGCCGACACGGCGCCGGCCATGATGCCGACGCCGATGTTGAACACCTTCGCGGCGGGGCGCTTGTCGGCCGTCAGCTGGGTGGCCACCACGCCCAACCCCCACACGGCGAGCGCGGCGCGGGCGTCGAGGGTGCAGAGCAGGAACATCAGGACGGTCGAGTCGAAGCCGATCTCGATGCCGCCGGCATCGCCGTCCAGGACCATCGGGAAGCGGGCGACGAGCACGATGACCGGCACGCCGAGCAGCCCCGCGAGCGCGACGTTCCAGCCGCCCGACACCGAATGCGCGAGCGACCCGCCGAGCAGGACCAGGCCCAGCCCGCACAGGGTCAGGTCGAACCGCCAGCTGCGCGAGTCGCGCAGCCGCGTCCGGTGGGCCACCATCTCGTCCTCCGCAGGCTGGTCGGAGGCTCCAGTATCGAGCGGTGACCCGGCCGCTCGCGGCAGAATGGGCAGATCGCCTCAGCAGTCGTCGATGCGGTTCCCCAGGGTCTGCATGGCCCCTAGCCGACCCTCCTCATCGACGCTCTCGGACGGCGCGAGCATGGCGATGGTCGCCGTCGCCTGCGCCCTCTGGAGACAGATGAGGGTCCGATCGGCGTCCCGGGCGTGCTCATCTGCGCGCCACACGACCAGACCGACCGCTAGCACCGCGACGATCAGCACGAGGTGCAGGATCGAATCCAGACGACTCACCTCTCGCACACTAGTGGTCAGCACCGGAGTTCGTGGGGGTGGCCCGTGCTCTGGGTGCGTGCATCGCAAGGCGCCGGAGCGACGCTCTACTTGTACGTCCAGCGAGCGACGGCAACGCCGCGACGCTTCCTCGGGGTCCCCGCGAAAGCGCGAGCGCAGCGAGCGTCTTTTGTGGGGTGAGAGGTGCGTGCCCGGGGTGCGGGACACCCGACGAACCTCCGGTGGTGACCACTAGCCACGCCCGTCACGGCAGTCACGTGCGTCGTCCGACCTGACCCGAACGGGGGGTTGTCAACCGCCCCGCGGGGTCATCCCCAGTGGGGGTGCTTCTTCACTACGTTCGAGGCCGGACCCATACATCTCGGACCGACTCCAGGACGCACACATGAAAATGACAAACGGAAAGCGGTTTGTACCCACAGTCACGTTCGGGCGCGTCATCGGGGGCGCCGCAGTACTCCTGCTGGTCAGCGCCGGCACCGCCTACGCGGCCAACGAGTGGACCGGCGCCAACATCGTCGACGGCAGCCTGACCACCGACGACATCGCCAACAACAGCCTGCAAGGCGCCGACATCGCGACCGCCACCATCGTCAGCGGTGACATCGCCAACGACACGATCACCAACGTCGACATCACCGACAACACCGTGCGCTCCACCGAGATCCAGGACAACTCGGTCGGCTCCGGCGACATCGCCAACGGGTCGCTGACCACCGTCGACATCCTCGACGGCACCGTCACCGGCGGCGACGTGGCCGACGGCAGCCTGGACAGTGCCGACATCAACAACGGCACGCTCACCTCGGCCGACGTGCTCAACGGCACCCTCACCGGCGCCGACGTCGAGGACGAGAGCCTCACCGGCGCCGACGTCGACGACGGCAGCCTGACGGCCGACGACCTCGCGGCCGACTCGGTCGGTGCCCCGGAGATCCAGACCGACGCCGTCAACGCGACAGAGGTCGCGAACGACTCCATCGACTCCGGGGAGATCGTGGACTTCGGGCTGTCCAACCAGGACGTCGGTGTGCTCTTCGCCCAGGTCAACGCGGACGCCACGCTTGCCGGCAGCAGCGGCGGGGTCACCAGCTCCTTGATCAGCACCGGCACCTACGAGGTCGACTTCGGTCGCGCCATCTCCGCCTGCGCCTTCTCGGCGACACAGGGCGAGGCCAGCGCCGGCGGCGCGGGCGGCGCTATCATGGGCGTGACGGACCGAGCCGGCAATGTCGAGGCTGTCTTCGTGACCGCGCGGACCGACGCCAACGCCCTGGCCAACCGGGCCTTCCAGCTCCTGGTGGTGTGCTGACCATGAAGCCTCGACTCAGCACCACCGCGGGCGCCGTGCTCGTCCTCGGTCTGTTGGGCGCGGCTCCCGCCGTCGGTGTGGCCCTGTCCGGCGAACCGGGAGGACAGCCGCCGGCGGGGACCAAGCCGATCCACGTCGAGGCCCCGCAGCCCGGCGCCGAGGCTCAGCCGCCGGCAGGAACCAAGCCGATCCACGTGGAGGTCGCGCAGCCGGGGGCCGAGGCTCAGCCGCCGAACCTGCACCCGGACCTCGAAGGTGAGCCGACCCAGCTGAAGGATGACGAGCCGAACGCCCGTCACTACCCGGATCAGGTTGACGAGGGCACCGGCACCAGCGGTCCCGACCTCGGCGACTGATCAGCCGCACCGTCGCCAGGAGCCGGGCCCTCGCCCTGTCGAGGAACCGGCTCCTGGACGGGGTGAGTCCGGTTCGCTTCGGTCCACACCAGTCACGCCTGTCACTGCTGGTCACTGCAGTCACCTGCGTGTCCGCCCCTAGCCCGGTGAGGGGGTGTCAACCCCCCGACGGTGCCATCCCGGACGCTCGTCTGTGTCACTACGTTCTAGGCCGGACCCATCGTCTCGACCGACTCAGGGGAAAGCTCATGAAGCTCGTCAACAGCAAACGTCTTGTTCCCACACTCACGTTCGGGCGGGTGATCGGGGGCGCCGCCGTGCTCCTGCTCCTCAGCGCCGGCACCGCCTACGCCGCCAACGAGTGGACCGGCGCCAACATCGTCGACGGCAGCCTGACCACCGACGACATCGCCAACAACAGCCTGCAGGGCACCGACATCGCGAGCGGCACCATCGTCAGCGGGGACATCGCCAACGACACCGTCACCAACGTCGACATCGCCGACAACACCATCCGGTCCAATGAGCTGCAGAACAGCGCGGTGACCGCGGCAAAGATCCTCGATGCGACCATCACCGGCGCGGACATCGACAACGGGTCCCTCGACGGCGCGGACATCGCCAACGGGTCCCTCGACGGTACGGAGGTCGCGGACGAGTCACTGACCACGAGCGACATCCTCAACGCGTCGCTGACCGCCGACGACCTGGCCAGCAACTCGGTCGGCTTCGATGAGATCCAGACCGACGCCGTACAGGCGACGGAGATCGCGGACAACTCCATCGACTCCGGCGAGATCGTCGACTTCCAGCTGTCCAACCAGGACATCGGCGTCCTCTTCGCTCAGGTCAACGCCGACGGCACCTTGGCGAACAGCAGTGGCTCGGTCACCTCGGGACGGGTCGGTGCAACGGGGTCCTACGAGGTCGACTTCGCCCGCAACATCAGCTCCTGCGCCTTCACCGCCACCATCGGCCCGGCCGGGGGCGGATCCGCCCTCGGCGAGGTCAACGTCGCGGACCGGAGTGGCAACGCCGAGGCAGTGTTCGTCGACACCAACAACAGTGACGGGTCCACCGCCGACTTGCCGTTCTCCCTCATGGTGGTGTGCTGAATGTTCGCCATCAGACGTCTCCGCAAGCGACGCTCGGCGGCGGTGGTCTCCGCGGGAGTCGTCCTGCTCGCAGCGGTCGGCGCGGGACCAGCCATCGCTTGGGGGCTGGCCGACGGCGACGGCCAGCCGCCACCTGGCACCAAGCTCACGCATGAGCCGAGCGACTTCAAGCTGGGCAACCAGCCGGCGCCCGTCTCGGGCGGATCCTCAGGCAGTTCCTTCGTGCTGGGCACGCAGCCGGATAACCCGAACCCTGACCTGACGGGCAAGCCGACCCCGCAGAAGAACGACGAGCCGAACGCCCGTCCCCATCTCAACCAGGTCGACGAGGGGTCGGCCACCAGCGGCCCCGACCTAGGAGACTGACCAGCAACTGACGCAGCACGGAGCCGGGACCTCGACATGTCGAGGTCCCGGCTCCTGTGCGTGCCGGCTCAGCCTCCTGCGACGGCTGGGATCACCGAGATCTGGGTGCCGTCCGGTGTCGGCGTCTCGAGGTTGTCGAGGAACCGCACGTCGTCGTTGCCGACGTAGACGTTGACGAAACGGCGCAGCTCACCCTGGTCGTCGAGGATCCGGCCCTTGATGCCCGAGTAGCTGGCGTCGAGGTCGTCGAGGACCTCGGCCAGCGTGGCGCCGTCCGCCGTCACCTCCGACTCGCCCTCGGTGTAGGTGCGCAGGATCGTCGGGATGCGGACGGATGCGGTCACGCTCCTACTCTGCCAGCAGAGTCGTACGCCCGTGGCACCCGTCTCAGTTGTTCTCGCACCCCGGACCGGCCACCGCCCCATCCGCCTCGACGCTCCCCTGGCCGCAGAAGTCGTGGGTTCCCGCACCTCCGTTGAAGTTGGCCACGTTTTCGAAGCCACCTTCGCCGAAGAGCCGGTCCCCGCTGCCGTCCTCGCCGAAGAGGAAGTCGACGTCGTCGCCGCCGAACAGTCGGTCGAGCCCCGCTTCGCCGTGCATGGTGTCCGCACCCTCGAGCCCGAAGAGGATGTCCTCGCCGGCCCGGCCCCACAGGATGTCATCGTCTCCCAGGCCGGACAGTGTGTTCTTGGCGGTGTTTCCGGTCAGCGTGTCCTTCAGCTGGGTGCCGAACAGGCCCTCGATGGCGGTCATCGTGTCGGCGCCGGCTCCGGTGGCCGATCCGGACGTGAGGTTGGCATCCACGCCCTGGATGGGGAGGTGATTGGGGTCCTCCACGAGGCTGTTGCGAACAAAGCTCGCCGAGTCACCGAGGCCCGCGCCGCCGTTCAGTACGTCGTTGCCCATGTCTCCGAGCAAGCTGTCGTCACCGGCGAGACCCAGGATCGTGTTGTCCAGTCCGTTGCCACGCAGGACGTCGTCGTTCGGGGAGCCCGTGAGGTTCTCGATGCCGAAGATCTGCGTCGTCCCGGTGCAGTTCGCGCCGGCACTGGTCGCCTCGGCATGGAACAGATCGGCGACGAGCCCGGTGCACGTGGCGACGTTGTAGCTGATCGTGTCCACGCCGGCGTCTCCCGAGGGTGACCCCCCGTAGACGACGTCGTTGCCGCCGCTCGGCAGGAACGTGTCGTTGCCGCCCAGGCCGCAAAGGACGTCGTTGCCCGGGGTTCCCTTGAGGGTCAGGTCGTCGCCGACCGTCCCGCTCTTCGTGCAGCCTGGCTGGATGGTCATTGTCGCCGTGGTGGTGCCCGCCTGGCCGCCGACGACGGACGAAAGGCTCACGGTGAACGTCTCGTCGACCTCGGCGATCGCGTCGGCGTTGACCGACACCTGCACAGTGCGGCTGGTGGTGCCGGGCTGGAAGGTGATCGGGGTCGGTCCTCTGGCCGTGTAGTCGCCGGGCGCAACCGCGGTCCCGTCGGCGGTGGCCCAGGTCAGCGACACCGGCCGCGGGTTCGGGTGCGACAGAGTGATCGGCACGGTGATGAGCGCGGTGCCGGTCGGCGGCTCCGCGAGCCACGCCGGTGACACCGAGACCGCGGCATCGTCGTCCAAGATGGTGGCCGTGGCCGGAGCCCCGAGCGTCACGTCACCAGCCGGGAGCCCGTTGGTCAGGGAGACCAGCACGGTCTCGTCGGCCTCCGTGGCGAGGTCCCCCGTCACCGGCACCAGAGCGCTTGCCGTGGTGGTCCCGGGTGCGAGGTTGAGCGTGCCCAAGGATGCGGTGTAGTCGCCAGCGGACGCCGTGCCGTTGCTCGTGGACCACCCGGCCGAGGTGGCAAACGCCGAAACACCGGACAGCGTGGCCGTGACGCTCGCGCTCGCCGCGGAGTCGCCGGGGTCGCGCTCGATCACCGTGGCGGCCGCCAGGGCAAGCGTCGGCACCGACTCGTCGTTGGTGATGGTGCCGACCGCGTCACCGTCGGCGAGGGTGGCGTTCCCAGGGCCGGACAAGCGCAGCTCGAAGTCCTCGGTGTGCTCGTAGACCGCGTCGCCGGCCACCGGGACGGAGACGGTGGCAGACGTCGCCCCCAGCGGCACCGTGACCGTGAGGGTCGTGGCGGTGTAGTCGCCACCGCCGACCGCGTGGCCGCCGCTGGTCGCGGTGCCGTTCTCGGTCTGCGCCGTCACCGTGGTCGCCGCCAGCAGCTGCTGGGACTGCGACACGGTGAACGTCAGCGGCGCGGTGCCGGCGTTGCCCTCGGCCTTGGTCGCGTCGGCCACCGAGAGCTTGGGCCGGGCGGCCTTCAGGGTCAGCGAGCCGGGCGCGTACGCCGCCGCCCACGAGATGTCCCCGGGGAGGTCACCGCCGGTGGCACTGCTGATCGTCCCGGTGCGGGTGCCGGTGCTGGTGAGGATCCGGGCGGTGTCGCCGAGCGCCGGGGTGAATCCCGTGTCAATGTCGAGCGCCCCGCTGGTGACCGCAGCTCCCGTGACCGCGACGCGGTCGACGGTGCCGATCGCCGTACCGTTCACGTCGACCGCCAGGGTCCCGGTCCCGGTGAACGCGAAGTCGCCCGCGACGCTGAGGGTCCCGACGCCGTTGACACCTGCGGCGAGCCGGCCTGTCCCCTGGACCGACAGTCCCGCACCCCCCGCGGTGACCGTGCCGATCCCGCGGAGGGTCCCGCCGGAGACGTTCGTGGCGCCGGTGGTCTGCAGCGAAGACTCCGTGACCTGCAGCGTCGTCGTGCCACCGGTCTGGGTGAACGACGGCGCACTGAGGCGGCTGTCCGCTCCCGGACCGACCACGACCTCGCCCTCCTGGGTCAGCGCCCCGATCGCCTGCTGGCGTCCGTTCTCCAGGGTCAGCGAGCCGCTCGGACCGATCCGGGTGAGGTTGTCGAGCCCGTCCCCGGACGCGCTGTCCTGCAGCACGGCGTTCGCCCCGTCCAGCCGCATCGTCGCGTCGTTGCGGGTCACGTCACCCGGCAGCTCGATCGCACCGGGCGAGACCATCACGTAGGTTCCGCGGGTCACCCTGCCACCCGTCATCGCCGGGAAGGCGCCGTTGAAGTCGAAGACGCCGGTGAGCGACCGGATCGTCCCGAAGTTGTCGAGGCGAGGTTCGACCGTGCTGATGTCCGAACCGGTGGTCTTGGTCATCGTGCCGGTCGCGGAGTTGACCAACGACCCCGACCCCACGATGTCGGCGCCGGCGGCCAGCTCCATCGACCCATGGCTGGTCACCACCACACCCGGCCCATTCAGGTACAACGGCACGTTGCCCGTCGTCGAGACCCCGGTCAACGTCACGCTCCCGCTGTTCACCAACGACCGCGACCCCGACAGCTCCAACCCATAGTCGAAGTCCGCATCCGTCACCGACATCGACGCCCCCGACACCACCGTCAACGACCCCGACCCCGACATCAGCGCGGTGTCCACCAGCATCGAACCCGACGCCACCGTCAACGACCCGGCCCCGGTCACACTGCCGTCGAACCCGGTCCGCCCGGTCGCGGCCACCGTCGCCCCCGACGCCAGCGTCACCTGGTTGCCGTCGATACGCACCCGGCCCGACCCCGCCGCCGTCGGCCCCAGCAGCTTCGCCCCATCACCCAGCACCACGCCACCGACCCGGGTCGAGGCCGCCGCCGCGCTCCCGAACGAACCCGTCGAAGCCCCCGGCGTCCCGCCGCCGTCGACCACCAACATCCCCACCGCAGAGGACATCGACCCGTCGTTCTCCACCACCGTGGTGACCTCACTGGTCGCCGCACCGGTGGTCTTGGTCATCGAGCCGGTCGCGGAGTTGACCAACGACCCCGACCCCACGATGTCGGCGCCGGCGGCCAGCTCCATCGACCCATGGCTGGTCACCACCACACCCGGCCCATTCAGGTACAACGGCACGTTGCCCGTCGTCGAGACCCCGGTCAACGTCACGCTCCCGCTGTTCACCAACGACCGCGACCCCGACAGCTCCAACCCATAGTCGAAGTCCGCATCCGTCACCGACATCGACGCCCCCGACACCACCGTCAACGACCCCGACCCCGACATCAGCGCGGTGTCCACCAGCATCGAACCCGACGCCACCGTCAACGACCCGGCCCCGGTCACACTGCCGTCGAACCCGGTCCGCCCGGTCGCGGCCACCGTCGCCCCCGACGCCAGCGTCACCTGGTTGCCGTCGATACGCACCCGGCCCGACCCCGCCGCCGTCGGCCCCAGCAGCTTCGCCCCATCACCCAGCACCACGCCACCGACCCGGGTCGAGGCCGCCGCCGCGCTCCCGAACGAACCCGTCGAAGCCCCCGGCGTCCCGCCGCCGTCGACCACCAACATCCCCACCGCAGAGGACATCGACCCGTCGTTCTCCACCACCGTGGTGACCTCACTGGTCGCCGCACCGGTGGTCTTGGTCATCGAGCCGGTCGCGGAGTTGACCAACGACCCCGACCCCACGATGTCGGCGCCGGCGGCCAGCTCCATCGACCCATGGCTGGTCACCACCACACCCGGCCCATTCAGGTACAACGGCACGTTGCCCGTCGTCGAGACCCCGGTCAACGTCACGCTCCCGCTGTTCACCAACGACCGCGACCCCGACAGCTCCAACCCATAGTCGAAGTCCGCATCCGTCACCGACATCGACGCCCCCGACACCACCGTCAACGACCCCGACCCCGACATCAGCGCGGTGTCCACCAGCATCGAACCCGACGCCACCGTCAACGACCCGGCCCCGGTCACACTGCCGTCGAACCCGGTCCGCCCGGTCGCGGCCACCGTCGCCCCCGACGCCAGCGTCACCTGGTTGCCGTCGATACGCACCCGGCCCGACCCCGCCGCCGTCGGCCCCAGCAGCTTCGCCCCATCACCCAGCACCACGCCACCGACCCGGGTCGAGGCCGCCGCCGCGCTCCCGAACGAACCCGTCGAAGCCCCCGGCGTCCCGCCGCCGTCGACCACCAACATCCCCACCGCAGAGGACATCGACCCGTCGTTCTCCACCACCGTGGTGACCTCACTGGTCGCCGCACCGGTGGTCTTGGTCATCGAGCCGGTCGCGGAGTTGACCAACGACCCCGACCCCACGATGTCGGCGCCGGCGGCCAGCTCCATCGACCCATGGCTGGTCACCACCACACCCGGCCCATTCAGGTACAACGGCACGTTGCCCGTCGTCGAGACCCCGGTCAACGTCACGCTCCCGCTGTTCACCAACGACCGCGACCCCGACAGCTCCAACCCATAGTCGAAGTCCGCATCCGTCACCGACATCGACGCCCCCGACACCACCGTCAACGACCCCGACCCCGACATCAGCGCGGTGTCCACCAGCATCGAACCCGACGCCACCGTCAACGACCCGGCCCCGGTCACACTGCCGTCGAACCCGGTCCGCCCGGTCGCGGCCACCGTCGCCCCCGACGCCAGCGTCACCTGGTTGCCGTCGATACGCACCCGGCCCGACCCCGCCGCCGTCGGCCCCAGCAGCTTCGCCCCATCACCCAGCACCACGCCACCGACCCGGGTCGAGGCCGCCGCCGCGCTCCCGAACGAACCCGTCGAAGCCCCCGGCGTCCCGCCGCCGTCGACCACCAACATCCCCACCGCAGAGGACATCGACCCGTCGTTCTCCACCACCGTGGTGACCTCACTGGTCGCCGCACCGGTGGTCTTGGTCATCGAGCCGGTCGCGGAGTTGACCAACGACCCCGACCCCACGATGTCGGCGCCGGCGGCCAGCTCCATCGACCCATGGCTGGTCACCACCACACCCGGCCCATTCAGGTACAACGGCACGTTGCCCGTCGTCGAGACCCCGGTCAACGTCACGCTCCCGCTGTTCACCAACGACCGCGACCCCGACAGCTCCAACCCATAGTCGAAGTCCGCATCCGTCACCGACATCGACGCCCCCGACACCACCGTCAACGACCCCGACCCCGACATCAGCGCGGTGTCCACCAGGAGCTCGCCGGCCAGGAGCGCGAGGCTGGTGTCGGTGACGCTCCCGTCCAGCTCCGATGGGTTGGCGGTGCCGGTGTCCGAGATGGTCAAGGTGCCGGTCCCGTCCAGCATGCCCTCGATGCGAACGCCGTCCACCGTCCTGGCGGTCGACAGCGTTGCTGTGAACCCGTTCGGGATGCAGACGTAGGACGAGGCCGTCGGCACGCCGGTGGGCGCCCAGTTGGTACCCGTGGTCCACGCACCCGAGGTGACGAGCGTCTTGGTGCATGTCGGGGCGGCCGCCGTCTCCGGGGACGCAATCAACAGTGCGCTGGCCGCAGCCGACAGGACCACGAGTCCCCCGGCCCCCCAGAGGACAACTCGCATGACGATCTTCCCCGTCCCCCGAGCTTGTGGTGACTGCTGCTCAGTCAAGACGGTATTGATGTCGCCCACCGGGCGACATGGCCCGAACGAGTCAGTGACGGGTCAAATTCCGCAAGGGCGGCTTGGGTCAGGCGATGCCGGTGGCCGAGAACGCGGCGTACGTCGGCTCGATGGTGACAGCGGCACCGACCCGGTCGGACACGGCGTCCAGCGTCTTGAGCCCGTGGCCGGTGTTGATGACCACGGTCTCGAGCGAGGGATCGAGCTGGCCCGTCTCGACGAGCTTCTTCAGCACACCGACGGTCGTGCCGCCGGCGGTCTCGGTGAAGATGCCCTCGGTCCGGGCCAGGAGAACGATGCCGTCTCGGACCTGCTCGTCGGTGATGTCCTCGACCGCGCCTCCTGACCGCTTGCAGATGTCGAGCACGTAGACGCCGTCGGCCGGGTTGCCGATCGCCAGGCTCTTGGCGATGGTGTCGGGCTTGACCGGTCGGATCGCGTCGACGCCGTCCTTCCACGCGGTGCTCACCGGGGAGCAGCCGGTGGCCTGGGCGCCGAAGACCTTGTAGGGCCTGTCCTCGACCAGCCCGAGCTCGATCAGCTCCTGGAACGCCTTGTCCACCTTGGTCAGCTGCGAGCCGCTGGCCACCGGGATCACGATCTGGTCGGGCAGCCGCCAGCCGAGCTGCTCGGCGATCTCGTAGCCGAGGGTCTTGGAGCCCTCCGCGTAGTAGGGGCGGACGTTGACGTTGACGAACGCCCAGCCCTCCTCCTCGCCGGCGATCTCAGAGGCGAGCTTGTTGACGTCGTCGTACGTGCCGTTCACAGCGACCAGCTGCTCGGTGTAGACGGCGGAGTTGACCTGCTTGGGCTTCTCGAGGTTGCTCGGGATGAACACCACGGTCTTGATGCCGGCCCGGGCGCCCGCGGCCGCGACGGCGTTGGCCAGGTTGCCGGTGCTGGGACAGGCGAAGACCTTGGCGTCCAGCTCGCGCGCGGCACTCAGAGCGCACGCGACCACGCGGTCCTTGAATGAGTTGGTGGGGTTGGTCGAGTCGTCCTTCACCCACAGCTTGGCGATGCCGAGCTCTCGGCCGAGGTTGTGCGCCTGGAGCAGCCGGGTGAAGCCGGGCTCGGTGTTGGGGCTCTGCTCGATGTCATCGGGCACGGGCAGCAGCGCCTTGTAGCGCCAGATGTTGCGCGGGCCGGCCTCGATCTCCTCGCGGGTCACGCGCGGGAAGTCGTAGGCGATCTCCAGCGGTCCGAAGCACTCGGGACAGGCGTAGAACGGTCCGAGGTCGACCTGGTGCCCGCACTCTCGACACGACAGCGCCCGGGCGTGGCCGAACGCTCCTTCGCGGAGCTCCCCCCTCGAAGTGGACAGAGTCTCTGCGACAGCGGTGCTCACGTGTGACCTCCTCATCTTTCCGGGCGACCTTCGCTCCGGACGGATTTGGCACCAGGTCCGCACCGGAGTGGTGGCGGCGGTTGCCGGGACTTCTCAGGGCCGTTTCCCTCAGTCCCTCTGGATGAGCAAGAGCCACTCTAGGGCCGGCCGTCTCAGGATGCGTACTCGAGTCCCGCGATGTGGACGAACTCGCCGCATGGACGGATAGTCGTTGACGTTCCGGACACACCCTCCGGCGCGGAGGCTGTGCCCAACGTCAACGACTATCCCCACCGCCCGTCAGGCCACGGCCGAAGCAGGCTCCACCTCGGGGGTGAGTGCACCGCGGACGACGTCGAGGATGTCGCCCACGATGTGCACGGTCAGGGCGTCGCGGACCTCGGCAGGCACGTCGTCCAGGTCGGGCTCGTTGCGCAGGGGCAGGAACACCTCGGTCAGGCCGGCCCGCTGGGCGGCGAGCAGCTTCTGCTTCACCCCGCCGATCGGGAGCACCCGGCCGTTGAGCGTGACCTCGCCGGTCATGCCGACCTCCGAGCGCACCGGGCGGCCGGTGGCCAGCGAGGTGAGCGCGGTGACCATGGTGACGCCCGCGGACGGGCCGTCCTTCGGTACGGCGCCGGCCGGGACGTGGACGTGGACGGCCCGGTCGAAGAACGCCGGGTCCACGCCGAGCTCGGCCGCGTGTGCCCTCACGAACGACAGTGCGATCCGCGCCGACTCCTTCATCACGTCGCCGAGCTGGCCGGTCAGGGTGAGTCCCGCCGCGCCGTCGTGGGCCGACGCCTCGATGAAGAGGACGTCACCGCCGAGGCCGGTCACGGCAAGGCCGGTGGCCACGCCGGGCACCGCCGTGCGCTCCGCCGACTCGGGCGTGAACCGCGGCCGGCCGAGCAGCTCCTTGAGGTCCGGCTCGTCCACCTCGACCAGATCGACATCGCCGATCGCGAGCCTGGTCGCCGCCTTGCGCAGCGCCTTGGCCAGCAGCCGCTCCATCTGACGTACGCCGGCCTCGCGGGTGTAGTTGGCCGCGAGCTCGCGCAGCGCCGCGTCGGTGATAATCACCTCGTCGACCGTCAGGGCGGCGCGCTCGAGCTGCCGGGGCAGCAGGAAGTCGCGGGCGATCGCGACCTTGTCGTCCTCGGTGTAGCCGTCGAGGGTGACCAGCTCCATCCGGTCCAGCAGCGCGGACGGGATCTGCTCGACCACGTTGGCGGTGGCGATGAACAGCACGTCGGACAGGTCCAGGTCGAGCTCGAGGTAGTGGTCGCGGAAGGTGTGGTTCTGGGCCGGGTCCAGCACCTCGAGCAGCGCGGCCGCCGGGTCGCCGCGGTAGTCGGCGCCGATCTTGTCCACCTCGTCGAGGAGGACGACGGGGTTCATCGAGCCGGCCTCCTTGACCGCGCGGACGATGCGGCCGGGCAGCGCACCGACGTACGTGCGCCGGTGGCCGCGGATCTCGGCCTCGTCGCGCACGCCACCCAGGGCGACCCGGACGAAGTTGCGGCCCATGGCACGAGCCACGGACTCACCGAGCGAGGTCTTGCCGACACCGGGCGGACCGGCCAGCAGGATCACCGCTCCGGAGCCGCGGCCGCCGATCACCTGGAGGCCGCGCTCGGCGCGGCGGGCGCGGACGGCGAGGTACTCGACGATCCGCTCCTTGACCTCGTCGAGGCCGTGGTGGTCGGCGTCCAGCACCTCGCGGGCGCCGGAGACGTCGTTGACGTCATCGGTGGTGACCGCCCACGGCAGCTCGAGGACGGTGTCCAGCCAGGTCCGGATCCAGGCCGCCTCCGGGTTCTGCTCGCTGGAGCGCTCGAGCTTGTCGACCTCCTTCAGCAGGGCGGTGCGAACGTCGTCAGGCACCTCCGCGGCCTCGACCCGGGCGCGGTAGTCGTCGGAACCCTCGGGCTCGCCCTCGCCCAGCTCCTTGCGGATCGCGGCGAGCTGCTGGCGGAGCAGGAACTCGCGCTGGGACTTCTCCATCCCCTCGCGGACGTCGTCACCGATCTTGTCGGCGATCTCGGCTTCGGCGAGGTGGTCGCGGGTCCAGGCGATCACCGTCTCGAGCCGCTGCTCCACGTCGGGGGTCTCGAGCAGCTCGCGCTTCTGCTCGTCGGAGAGGTACGGCGCGTACCCCGCCGCGTCCGCGATCGCACTCGGGTCGGTCATCCGGTGCACGGTGTCGATGACCTGCCAGGCCTCGCGGCGCTGGAGCACGGCGACCACGAGCCGCTTGTACTCCTCGGCCAGCTCTCGCGCGTGGTCGCTCACGGTCTCCTCGACGGGCTCGACCTCGACCCAGAGCGCGGCGCCGGGACCGGTCACTCCGGAGCCGATGCGAGCCCGCGGCCCGGCGCGCAGCACTGCGCCCGGGCCGCCACCCATCAGCCGGCCCACCCGCTGGACCGTCGCCACCACGCCGTACGACGCGTAGCGGTCCTCGAGCCGCGGGGCGAGCAGCAGCTCGCCGTCCGAGCTGGCGCGGGCGGCGTCCACCGCCGCCTGCGCGGCGTCGTCGAGCCCGATGGGGACGACCATGCCGGGCAGGACCACCAGGTCGGAGAGGAACAGCACCGGGAGCGCGGCTTGAGTCATGTGGGCTCAACTTCCCGGGCGGGGCCGGTGTTCCGGCGTTCGTCCAGGGCGAACAGGCTCAGCCGGCTCAGGTGGCCGTGGCCTCGGTCTCGACCGGCGCGACCGCCTCCCCGGGCCGTCCGACCTGGAAGCCCTGCCCGAGGTGGACGCCGAGGTCGCGAAGCCGCTCGCGCTGCTCCCCGGTCTCGATCCCCTCGGCGCAGACCCGCGCGCCGCGCCGGGCCGCCCAGGCCAGCAGGGAGCCGATCAGGGCCCGGTGGCGGGCGGAGTCGAGGTCGTGGACGATTGACATGTCCACCTTGACGATCTCGGGCTCCAACAGCTCCAGGCGAGCCATGTCGGAGTAGCCGGTGCCCCAGTCGTCGACCGCGATGATCGCCCCGCGGTCCCGGTAGTCGCGCACCGCCGCCTGCACGGCGGCCAGAACCTCCGGGTCGGCCGGGCTGTGGGTGTGCTCGGTGACCTCGAGGACGAGGTCAGTCAGGTCCCCCGACAGCGCCGCTCGGATCCGGGGCGAGGGCAACGAGGTGATGTCGAGGTTGATCGTGAGGAGCAGCCCGGGCAGGGCCACGGCCCGGGCCGCGCTGATGGCGGTCGACTCGAGCTCGACCAGCCGGCCCATGGCGCGGGCCTGCTCGAAGACGGGATGCGGTGGGGAGTCGGGGAAGCGGCTCAGCGCTTCGACCGCCACCATCTCTCCGGTCCGGAGGTCCACGATCGGCTGCAGGGCGATGCGCGGCCTGGGCAGGACCGTCCCGAAGGGGACGTTCGGGGCCAGGCAGATACGGTTCCGGCCACCTCGCTTGGCGTTGTACAGCGCCCGGTCCGCCTCGGCGATCGTCACCGAGGGCTCGACATCGGGGCACCAGGTCGCCACGCCGGCGGAGAAGGTCTGGCCGCCCGGCGTGCTGGCCAGGAGCTGGAGCACCCGACCACGGGTGGCCTCGGCGTCGTGCCCGGGCAGGAGAACAGCGAACTCCTCGCCTCCGACGCGGGCCAGCACCTCGCCCTCCCGGAGATGGCGGCTCCACGCCGCGGTCGCCTCCTTGAGCAGCAGGTCGCCGGCGGGGTGTCCGTACGCGTCGTTGTAGGCCTTGAAGTGGTCGAGGTCGAGCAGGGCCACGGTCAGGGGCCAGCCACGGTCGCGAGCCAGCTGGCAGGCCCGGGACAGCTCGAAGTCCCAGGTACGCCGGTTCGGGACGCCGGTCAGCGCGTCGGACCTGGCGAGCGCGGCCAGCTGGACGGCCTGCGCCCGGACCACGGTGAGGAGTCCCGCCATCCGGGTCAGCACCAGGACGGACAGCAGCACCGAGCCGCACACGACGATGGGCCACGCGCTCAGGTCCCCGGTCAGGCCGTCCACCAGCAGGGTCAGGGCAGGGAGCAGCAGGCCGCCGGTCAGGACGATCAGCCGCTTGGTCGGGTCGGCCACGTCCTCGAGGCCGGGGGCCGGCTCGGCCAGCTCGTGGATCGACGGGTCCCACGTGGCACCGGCGATCAGGAGGTAGCCGGCCATCCAGACGACGTCGTTCCCGAGCTGGGAGATGAGACCGCCGGTCAGGATGGTCGTCGCGTTGAAGTAGACGTCGCCCACGAAGACCAGAGCCAGGGCGGCGGCCAGGAGCCGGAAGGCGGTTGTGCGCGCGCTGGGAGTGGCCCAGAACCTCACGAGGATCGCCAGGAGCAGGATGTCGGCGAACGGGTAGAACGTGCTGGTCAGCTTGGCGAGCAGCGTCAGGCTCGAGTCCTCGGCGATCGGCGCCACCACGAAGACACCGGCGACCACCGCGGCCCCGGTGGCCAGGATGGCCGCATCGAGCACCGCAGCCAGGTCACCGTGGCCGCCACGGCGGCGCACCATCACCACCAAGCCGGCGGCCATCAGCACATAGGCGACCAGGTAGCAGGCGTCGGAGGGGGCCGGGTAGGCAGTGATGCCCACGAGACCCTGGATCGAGTACAGCGCGTCACCGACCACCCAGCCCAGGAAGCCGACGGTGACCAGGAGCCACCCGGTCGGACGGCGGGGCGCGTTGTGGTGCAGCCCGGCGAACGCGGCCAGGACGCAGGCCAGTCCGAACCCGGCGAACGCGATGTCGCGAGCCGACCCCTGGGGCAGGAGGACGTAGCCACCGATCGCCACGACCAGCGGCGCCATCACCACCGCAGGGCGGGCCCGGGGGAGCACCCCACCATGGTCGCGGTACGGGCATGCTCCGCACCCGGGAACGCCGTAACTGGGGCCCCCGAGGCGCGACCGGCCCAGACCGGCTCACCCTAGGACGCTATGCGCGCAGTGCGGCGGCGTCGACGGTCAGCTGGCGGAGGAGGCCCAGCACGCCGTCCGGGCCGTGCACGAGCACGTCGGACCGGTCGGCCAGGGCGCTCTCCTCGTCGGAGGCGGAGCAGACCAGCAGGGTGGCCAGGCCGTCGCCGGCCAGCGCGGCCACCGCCTCGAAGGCCTCCAGGTCCCCGAGGTCGTCCCCGATGAAGACGAAGCCACCGGCCTCCAGCTCGTCGACCAGCCTCTGCACCGCGAGCCCCTTGTGCATCCCCGGCGACCGGACCTCGATGACCTGCTTGCCGGGCTCGACCACGAGGTCGTAGCGCGCGGCCTGCTCCTCGAGCACCGGCAGCAGAGCCTCGAACGACCGCTCCGGGTCGGGCAGCCGACGCGTGTGTACGGCGACGGCCAGCCCCTTCTCCTCGATGTGCGCGTCCCCGGCCTCGTGGCGGCGCAGCACCCGGGGCAGCTCCGCGATGAAGGACGCCAGCCCGGGCGGCGGCCGGGGCGAGATCACCCGGCGGTTGGTCGAGCTCCAGCGCTCGTTGCCGTACTGGCCGAAGAGGTACAGCTCCTTGCCGGCGTCACCGATCGCGTTGCCGACCCGCTCGAGTCCGCCGAGGTCGAGGGCCTGGCGGGCGGGCCGCCCGGTGACCACGGCGACCGCGAGCACCTGCTCGGCCAGGGCCACCAGGACCTCGTCGGCGTCGGGATGGATGTGTGCCTCGGCCGGGTCCTCGACGATCGGTGCGAGGGTGCCGTCGAAGTCCAGCCCGACGATGGTCTCGGCGGCGGCCCGCACCACGGCGGCGTACTTCTGCTCGCCCTCCGCCGAGGTGAACTCCATGGGCCCAGCCCACCACATCCGACGGTGTGGTGGCCCGGACGGGGTCAGTCGAGCGGGCCGGTGAGGATCACGGTGAGCCGGTCGAGCCGCATGGGGTCGACGGCGGGCGCGGTGCGCTGGATGCCGAGGTCGAGGGCCAGCAGCCTGCCGGCCCGCTCCAGCCGCTTCGGGTAGTAGACGGTCGAGGCCGGGATGGTGCCGTACCAGTTGTCGGAGCCGACCACCTGCCAGCCGATCTGGGTGGCCTTCGCCGCCACTCCGCCGGCCAGGCCGGTGACGTTGGAGTTGTTGAAGACGACGACGTAGACCTTGGAGCGGTCGACCTTCGGCTTCTTCGGCTTGGCCGGCTTGCTGGGCGTCGGGTCCGGAGTCGCGGACGGCGTCGGCTCCGGCTGGGAGATCGTGGTGATGTCCTTCTCGTCCGGCGCGCTGTCGCGGGTCGCGACGAACGCGACGCCGGCCATGGCCACGGCGACCACGCTCAGGATCACCACCGGTGAGGGGAAGACCACGCCGCGCTCGTCGCGCGCGAACCGCCGAGCGTCCACGGGTCAGATCTCGAAGCCGAGCCGGCGGGCCGAGCGCTGACGCTGGCGGGCGGCGCGGAGCCGGCGCAGCCGACGGACCAGCAGCGGGTCGGCCGCGAGGGCCTCGGGGCGGTCGATCAGGGCGTTGAGGACCTGGTAGTAGCGGGTCGAGGACATGTCGAACTTCTCGCGGACTGCCGTCTCCTTGGCACCGGCGTACTTCCACCAGTGCCGCTCGAACTCGAGGATCTCGCGGTCGCGGTCACTGAGGGCAGGCTGCTCCCCCGCCTGACCGGCGTCGGGGCGCCCGACGTTCGCCGCATCCATGCTGGTCATGTTAGGCGAGGAATCACACCGATGTCATTCAGCGCCCCCGGCGTGTGCGGGATCGCCTGGACGGCGTGCTGACGACAGACTCGGCCGCATGACGGTCACCCGCTGGGGGATTCTCGGGCCCGGACGCATCGCCGGCTCCTTCGCCCGTGACCTCCGGCTGGTGACGGGCGCCGAGCTGACGGCGGTCGGCTCCCGCTCGCAGGCGCGGGCCACAGCGTTCGCTCGCGAGCACGGCGCCGGGGCGGCGTACGGCTCCTACGAGGGGCTGTTGGGCGACGGAGCGATCGATGCCGTCTACGTCGCCACCCCGCACGCGCTGCACGCCGCGCACGTCTCGGCGGCGCTGACGGCCGGCAAGCACGTGCTGTGCGAGAAGCCGCTGACCCTGCGCGCCCCGGACGCGGAGGACCTCTTCGCGCTCGCGCTGCGCAAGGAGCGGCTGCTCATGGAGGCGATGTGGAGCGCATGCCACCCGGTGGTCCGTGCGGTCCAGCACGGACTGCGCGAGCGCGCCTTCGGCACGCCGCACCACCTGCACGCCGAGCTCGGCTTCGTCGTGAACGCGCCGCCGACCGACCGGCTGCTCGACGTGGAGCTCGGCGCGGGGGCGCTGCTCGACATGGGCATCTACCCGCTCACCTTCGCCCACCTGCTGCTGGGCGAGGCCCAGGACCTGACTGCGACCGCGGTGCTCTCGGAGTCGGGCGTCGACGTGGACGTCGCCATCGCCGGGCGGTACGCCGGTGGCGCGGTCGCCACGATGGTCGCGTCGATGACCTCGTGGTCCTCGCGGCGGGCCGAGATCGCCACCGACCGCGGTCGGCTGGTGCTGGAGGACTTCCACCATCCGACCAGCGCGACGTACACCCCCACGGCCACCGGCGGCAGCAACGACTTCACCGAGCACGGCAAGCCGATGCGGATCGACGGCGCCGAGCCAGTGATCGGCCGCGGCTACGCGCACGAGGCGATCGAGTTCCAGCGCTGCCTGGCCGAGGGGCTGCTCGAGAGCCCGCTGGTGCCGCACGCGCAGACGGTGACCATCCTTCGGCAGATGGACGAGCTCCGCAGCCAGGTTGGCGTGCGGTACGCCGGCGACTGAACCTGGTGCAGGTGTTGTCTACCACCCCTTTGGGCCAGATTCGGGTAGACCGTATTGGTCAGGCGAACTTCGTCGGCCAGGAGAAGCATGGCTCGTGGCTGCGTTAACGCAGCCCTTAGGGGTCCAGCCTCCGACCGTCCCTGACGGAGCCTGCCTCGTCGCTGACCTCGGGGACACCTAGAAGGGAAACTCATGAAGCAGCGCACCAAGTCGCTCCCGCTCCTCGTGCTCGTCGCCGTCGTGGCGCTGGTCCTGGGCTCGTTCGGGACGGCCGTGGCCGGCCCGGCGATCACAAAGTCAAAGGTCAAGAAGATCGCGACCAAGATCGTCAACAAGGCCGCGCCGAACCTCTCGGTGAAGAACGCCCAGACCGCCACCCTCGCCGCCAACGCGACCCAGCTCAATGGGCTGCCCGCCTCGGCCTACCAGACCACGTCTACCCGGTTCCGCCTCGCCCCGGGCGCAGTGTCGCTGAATCACACGTACACCTTCACGGGACTAGCGCCCGGCACCTACCACGTGACGTACACGACGCTGTGGACCAACGACGCGAACGTCGCGTGCTGGATCCAGGCAAGCGCGGCCAACACGGTCCACGAAGCTCTCGGCTACAACACCGCCAACGCTGGCAACTCGGCCAACGCCGCATCTGGAATCGTGACCCTGACCGCCGCGCCTCCGCAACTGCTCTGCCAGAATCAGGCTGGCGCGGCCAACACCATCTACTCGGCTTTGGCCGACTACCCGTCGACCGTCGTCTTCACCAGGATCGACGGCTCTACGAACGGCATCGTGATCGGGAGCCGTTCCGGCGGGGGGGCGCGCCCAACCCCCTGATCAGTCATCCGGATCGCAAGAACCGCACGACGGCCAGCACCCTCCGGTGCTGGCCGTCGTCGGGCAGCAGGCCGAGCTTGGCGAAGATCCGCTGGGTGTGCTTCTCGACCGCGCCCTCGGTGACCACCAGCGACTCGGCGATGGCCGCGTTGGAGCGCCCCTGCGCCATCAGGCCGAGCACCTCCCGCTCGCGGGGCGTGAGCCCCTCGAGCGGATCGCGGCGCCGGGTCATCAGCTGAGCCACGACCTGCGGGTCGAGGACGGTGCCCCCCTCGGCGACGGTGGCCAGCCCGGCCAGGAAGTCGTCGAGGTCGCTGACCCGGTCCTTGAGCAGGTACCCGACCCCTCCGTCGCCCGAGGCCAGCAGCTCGTCGGCGTAGGACAGCTCGACGTACTGCGAGAGCACCATGATCCGCGCCCCCGGCCAGGTGCGACGCAGCTCGACCGCGGCCCGCAGCCCCTCATCGGTGTGGGTCGGCGGCATCCGCACGTCGACCACGCCGACATCCGGGCGGTGCTCGAGGGAGGCCGCGACGTACGCCGGGCCGTCACCGACGGCCGCCGCCACCACGTGGCCGGCCTCGGCGAGCAGCAGCTGCAGCCCCTCCCGGAGCAGGAGGGAGTCGTCGGCGACCACGATCCTCAGGCTGCTCCGGGTGGTCATGCCCTCACACTGGCAGCCAGGCGCTGACCACGGTCGGGCCACCCTCGGGTGAGCTCACCCCGAGCCGGCCGTCCGCCGCCAGGACCCGCTGCTGCAGCCCCGCCAGGCCGCTGCCCTTGGCCGGGTGCGCGCCACCGGTGCCGTCGTCCTCGACCCTGACCTCGACGCCGCCGGTCTCCATCCAGACGCCGACCGTCGTCCGAGTCGCCCCGCTGTGCTTGGCCACGTTGGTCAGGGCCTCGGCCACGACGAAGTAGACCGCGGTCTCGATGTGCGGTGGCAGCCCGTCCGGTACGTCGATCGTCGCCTCGACCGGCATCGGGGCGCGCACGGTCAGCTCGCCCAGCGCGGCAGCGAGGCCGCGGTCGACCAGGAGGGGCGGCGCGATTCCCCGGGAGAGCGACCGCAGCTCGTCGACCGTCTCCCGGGCCTGCACCAGGGACTGGTCGATGAGCTCGCGCATCCGCTCCGGGTCGGACTGGGCGCGGGCCCGGCCGAGGTCCATGGAGAGCCGGACCAGCCGCTGCTGCGGTCCGTCGTGGATGTCGCGCTCGAGCCGGCGCAGCGAGGCCGCCTCCGCTGCGCGGGCCGCCTCGCGACCACCC
>CAVVOE010000011.1:0-1234808 GCA_963749865.1 uncultured Actinomycetota bacterium | reverse complement strand
GTTCACGATGGCCGTCGCCGACGACGACCCGTGGCTGATGATGCAGACGCCGTCGACGCCGAGGAGCATCGCGCCACCGTGGCTGTCGGGGTCGAGGTCGGCGTAGATCGGCAGCAGCGCCGGCATCAGCACCTCGGCGCGCCTGTGGCCTCGTCCGAGGACGCGAACACGCCGAGCAGCGCGTTGACGATCGCCCGCAGCCCGCCTTCGAGGGTCTTGAGGGCGACGTTGCCGGTGAATCCGTCGGTGACCACGACGTCGACGTCGTCGGTCATGATGTCGCGCCCCTCGACG
Organism: uncultured Actinomycetota bacterium; assembly: GCA_963749865.1. Lineage (GTDB taxonomy): Bacteria > Actinomycetota > Actinomycetes > Propionibacteriales > Nocardioidaceae > Nocardioides. The sequence continues at coordinate 1,234,514 of CAVVOE010000011.1, read as the reverse complement.
TTGCCGACGAACCCGGCGCCGCCGCGGCAGCCCGTCGCCTTCGCAGCAGGGCGTGGGTCTCCTTGACAGCGGGTTGCCCTTCGTCGGCCTCCTCGCCGATCGAGAGCAGTCCCACCCTCGGTTCGGGGATGGCGTACCGGTCGCGGGCGAACACCGCGCCCATCTGGGCGAACTGGACGAGCCACTCCGCCTGGCACTCGGCGTTCGCGCCGGCGTCGAGCAGCACGGTCGGCGTACCGCCGGGGACGGGGATCGGCGTCGCAATGGCGGGCCGACCCACGCCTTTGATGCGGCCCATCCGCAGCAGGGCGCTGGCCATCGTGGCCCCGGTGTTGCCGGCGCTCACCATCGCCGACGCCCTGCCGTCGCGCACTGCTTCGGCGGCACGGACCAGCGACGAGTCCTTCATCGTGCGGACGCTCGACGCCCGCGTCGGCGTCCATCGCGATGACCTCGGAGGCGGCGAAGACCTCCAGATCGCCGGCGTCGCCCGAGCTCCTCGGGGCGTCCGACCAGCACGACTGCACGCCGAGCTCGGCTGGCGGCCCGGCGAGCCCGGCGACGATCTCATCCGGGGCCTTGTCGCCCCCCATCGCGTCTACCGCAATCGGCAAAGGGATGACCCTACTGGGGGGAGATCAGTCCCTTCGATGGCTTGCGACCGGCGTACCAGCCGCAGTTGCCGCACACCACGTGGGGCACCTTGGCAGCGTTGCACCGGGGGCAGACGCTGCGGCGGCGGCTTCAGCGTCCAGGCCGAGGCCCGACGGCTACGGCTCTTGGCCTTGGAGGTCTTCTTCTTGGGGACGGCCATCGCGAGACGATCCGCGGCGGGAGCAGAACCGCCGGTACCAGGCCGGCGCGAACGTCGAGGTTAGCGGGCGACGCAGGCGTCGGCCAGATACCGGCGGGCCCGATCGGCGCTTCGGCCCGTACGACGCCGAAGCGGGGGCGTGGCCGTTCGCCTCGGCGGATGGCGGCCAGGCCGCACCGAAGGCGGCGAGGAGGTGCTCATTCCACGTCGAGCGCCTGGCGGCCGCGGTACCGGCCGCAGTTTCCGCACACGACGTGGGGCAGCTTGCGACGCGCCGCACCCGGTACACGATGCGGCGGCGGGCAGGCGAGGCAAGCAGGACGCTCGCGGCTGCGGCCGCCCCCTTCGTGGTCTTCTTCTTCGACGGCCATCGGAACTTCCTCGATGTCCCGGGTGGCGCGATACGGAGCCGGTCCAGTCGGGTTGCTGGCCGGCCCTCGTCGCCACCTGCCGTCCTGCCAATTCCCGAACGTGGGCGGCACCGTGCCTTCAGCGAGCGCCGTCGTCGCACCGTCGGCCGGTTAGGCCATTCCCCTCCGATCCGTGCGCTCGAAACGGAGCTCGTCGAGGGCGGCCCAGCGAGGATCGGGAGGTCGCGTCCCAGGCTCGCCCAGCGGGGTCGACGGCGCCGTCGTCGGTCGACCGGGTAGCGGTCCGGGTCGGGCCCAGCGCAGTCGTCGGCGCACACGGGGCGAGGGGCAGCGCGAGCAGCACGGCGTCGCGCACCATCGGTTCGAGGTCGACGGTGTCGCCGTCGAGCCGTAGGTCTCGCCCTCGACCGGGTGCCGCTCGTACACCTCCTGCACTCGCGGTCGAGCCTCGCCGGTGACCGGCCGCAGGCAGCGGCGGCACTCGCCCCCCAGGCGCGCCGCGACCGTCGCCGGTGCCGACGACGGCGTCGGACATGCGACTCGAGCACGACGTCGACCGTCGACCGGCGCCGTCGGCGGGGACGCGCGCCGACGAGACGGCGAGGCCGTCGAGCGAACCGGCGACGCCGCGACCTCGCGCTGCGAGCCGGGGCGCCGCAGCAGGTCGGCGACGCCGACGACGAGCGGGCCGCGCCGGCACGTCACTACGTGTCCTGGTCGAAGAACGCCCGGCCGCGAGCGGTCGTCGCCGGCTGGCTGGCCGTCGGGCCCGACCGACGCGGGTACCTCGCCGGTGAGCGGATTGCCCTGCAGCTTGGCCCGGCCGGCGGCCACGGTCTTCAGCAGCCGCTCGAGCACGATCTCGAAGCTGGCCAGCTTCTGGTCGCAGTAGTCCTCGCACTCGAGGCGCAGCCGGCGGGCTTCGTCCTCGGCCTCGCTCGACGATCTGGCGGGCCCGCTGGTCGGCGGCCTTCACGACCTCGGTGCGCTGCACCATGCGCTCGGCCCGCGCGCGGGCCTGGTCGAGGATGTCGTCGCCCTCGCGCCGGACCTTGGCGAGGAACTCCTCGCGCTCCTTCAGCAGCCAGCGGGCGGCCCGCAGCTCGTCGGGCAGGCGGGCGATCGCCTCCTCGAGCAGCTCGAGGACCTCGTCCTTGTTGATCATCACCGACGACGACAGCGGCATCGGCCGGGCGCCGGCGATCATCTCGACGACCCGCCGCAGCAGCGCCTCGGCCTCGGGTGGCTGGTAGCGGTTGCCGCCGCGGACGGGCGCGCCTCGCGGTCGGCCGCGTGCGGCTTCGTCGTCGTTGACTCATGGCGTCGCGATACTTCTCCTTCGAGGCGCTTGGCGACCGGCTCCGGCACCATGCTGCTGACAGTCGCCGCCGAAGCGGGCGATGTCGCGGATGTACTTCGACGCGATGAACGAGCTGGCCGACGCCGACGGGAGGAACAGGGTGTGCACGCCCGGAGACGGCGAGGTTCATCTGGGCCTGGGCCATCTCGTTCTCGAAGTCGGACGTCGCCCGCAGGCCCTTGACGATGAAGTCGGCGCCGACGTCCTTGGCGACGTCGACGACGAGCTTCGGCGAAGCTGACACGACCCGGATGTTGTCGAGGTGGGCCAGCGACTCCTCGATCATCTCCTTGCGCTCGTCGAGCGTGAAGAGCGGCTCGCCCTTCTGCGGGTTGCGCATGGCGGCGACGACGACCTCGTCGAAGAGGTAGGCGGCGGTCTCGACGAGCTCGCGGTGCCCGTTGTGGAAGGGGTCGAACGAGCCCGGGTAGAGCACGACGGTCACGTGCGGCTCTCCTGGTCAGCTGGCGGCGAGCTGCGGCGGAAGATCGCCACAACCGTACTGCCGTACGCTTCGCCCTCACCACCTCCCAGCCCGTCGCCGGGGTCGATCGGCCCGGTCGGACTCGACCACGGCGACGTCGGCCGGGAGCGCGCGCGAGCAGCGTCGGCCCAGCCGTCGAAGGCGTACGGCGGGTCGAGCAGCGCGAGGTCGAACGGTCGGCGCGGCCGGTCGCGAGGTACGCCGACGGCGTCGCGCGGCACGACCGTCGGCCCGGTCGGCGAGCCCGGTGGCCTCGAGGTTGGCGCGGATCGCGGCGAGGGCCGCGCGGTCGTGCTCGACGAACGTGGCGTGGGCGGCGCCCCGCGACAGCGCCTCGATGCCGAGCGCGCCGCGAGCCGGCGAACAGGTCGAGCACCGCGCGCGCCCTCGACGGCGCCGAGGCAGCCGAGGGCGTTGAACGTCGCCTCCCGCACCCGGTCGCGACGTCGGGCCGGGTGTCGGTGCCCGCGCGGCGCGACCAGCCGCCGGCCCCCGGCGGTCCCGCGCCACCGACGCGCATCGGCGCGAACCGTAACGTCGCGCGCCGATGGACGCGCCATGCGACGCCGTCCGCATCGTGCGCATCGACCAGCCCGCACGTGCGCAACGCGATCAACTGCGCCACGGCGGCGCGGCTGCACGACGAGTTCCTCGCCTTCGACGCCGACGACGACGCGCGGGTCGCGGTCCTCACCGGCGACGAGACCGCGTTCTGCGCCGGCGCCAACCTGCACGACCTGCCCGCGCTGCGCCCGACGCGGCCCGCTCGGGCCGACCCGCCTGCAGCTGTCGAAGCCGGTGATCGCCGCGATCGAGGGCTGGTGCGTGGCCGGCGGCGTCGAGCTGGCGGCGTGGTGCGACCTCCGCGTCGCCGGCGACGGCGGCCCGCTTCGGGTGCCTCGAGCGCCGCTGGGGCGTGCCGCTCATCGACGGCGGCACCTACCGGCTGCCGCGGATCGTCGGGCTCGGCCGCGCGCTCGACCTCATCCTCACCGGCCGCGAGTTCGACGCCGACGAGGCCGAGCGCGATCGGGTTCGTGAACCGCGTCGTGCCCGACGGCACCGCGCTCGACGCCGCGGTCGAGCTGGCCGAGCGATCGCGGCGTTCCCGTGGCACGTGCGTCGTGAACGACCGCCGTCGCGTCTACGACGGGCTCGGCCTCGGGCTCGACGCCGCCCTCGCCAACGAGGACCGCCTCGGCCGCGAGACGATCTTCGCCGAGGGCTTCGCCGACGGCGTCGCCCGGTTCGAGCGACCGGCCCCGGTGCCGGGCACGGCTGGACGTGCTCGGTCTGCGGCGATGATCACGGCAGTCCAGTGCGACCGATCGGATCCGGCTGCCCGTGCGCTCGACGACGGCTTCGTCGTCAGTGGGGCAGTCGGGCGCCGGGCGGCTGCTGCTCGGAGCCATCGCCGGCCTGGTCGGCGCGAGCGCCGACGGCGCTCGACGAAGCTCGGCATCGTGACGGGCTCGGCCCGACGGCGCCAGCGACCAGGCGGCAGCTAGGTCGAGCGCGACGGCGTAACCACGTGCGATGCGCAGTCGACGTCACCAGGGCTCGGGAAGGGCGAAGCTCAGATCGAGCAGCGACGGCACGTCCCGGCGAGTCGTGCACCACCAAGCAGACGCCGGCCGAGGAATCGACCGCGGTCGCCACCGAGGGCGACGACTCCACGGCACCTCCGACGTACCGCGCCCAGTTCGAGCCCTTCAGGACTTGAGGAGGAACTCGCGCTCGTCCTCGTCGAGGAACAGCTCGACCTCGTCGCGCAGCTCGGGGTGGTCGGCCAGCCCGGGATCGGCGTCGACCAGCTCGAACGCCGACCTCGCGGGCCCGCTCGACCCACTCCCGGTCGCGGCGCAGCGACGCCAGCTTCAGGTCGTTGCGGCCCTTCTGGCGCTCGCCGATGATCGTGCCCTCGCCCCGCAGGTCGAGGTCGACCTCGGCCAGCTCGAAGCCGTCGGTCGGTGCGCGACCATGCGCCGCGAGCCGGCGCCTCGGCCTCGGGCGTCGACGCCTCGCGCCGACGAGGTAGCACGCACGACCGGTCGCGCGCCCCGGCCGACCCGGCCCCGGAGCTGGTGGAGCTGGGCGATGCCGAAGCGGTCGGCGTCGAGGACGACCATCACGGTCGCGTTGGGCACGTCGACGCCGACCTCGATCACCGTCGTGGCCACCAGCACGTCGAGCTCGCCGGCCCGGAAGCGGTCCATGTCCGCCTCCTTCTCGGCCGCCGGCATCCGCCCGTGCAGCAGCCCGAGCCGCAGCCCGGCCAGCTCGCCCGGCCGTCGAGCCGCTCGAAGGTCTCCTCGGCCGAGCGCACCTCGAGCTTCTCGGACTCCTCGATCAGCGGGCACACGACGTAGGCCTGGCGGCCGGCCGCCACCTCGTCGCGCACGTGCGCCCACACGGCCAGCTCGCTCGGCGTCAGCTCGCCGGCGGCACCGTCGCCCAGATGGTCGTCGATCGGCGTGCCGGCCCGGGCGGCATCTCGTCGAGCACGGACACGTCGAGGTCGCCGTAGACGGTCATCGCCGCGGTGCGCGGGATCGGCGTGGCCGTCATCACCAGCACGTCGGGCGTGACGCCGCCGTCGCCCTTGCTCGCGCAGCGCGGCCCGCTGCTCGACGCCGAAGCGGTGCTGCTCGTCGATCACCACGACGCCGAGCGACGCGGAACGCGACGCCGCTCCTGGATGAGCGCGTGGGTGCCGATGACGATGTCGACCTCGCCCGGCCGCGAGCCCGGCGAGGATGCGCGTCGCGCTCGGCCGCGGTCGTGCGGTTGGTCAGCAGCTCGACCCGGAGCGGGCCGCTCGCCGAACAGGTTGTCGTCGTCGGCCGACCGTGCATGCCCTCGAGCAGCGCCCGCACGCCGAGGTGGTGCTGCTCGGCCAGCACCTCGGTCGGCGCCATGAGCGCGCCCTGGTGGCCGCCCTGCACGGCGACGAGCAGCGCGCTCGACGGCGACCACGGTCTTGCCCGAGCCGACGTCGCCCTGCAGCAGCCGGTGCATCGGGTGCGGGCCGGCGAGGTCGGCGGTCGATCTCGGCGATGGCGCGCTGCTGCGCGCCGGTGAGCGGGAACGGCAGGCGCTCGTGGAAGCGGCGCACGAGCGTCGCCGCTCGACGGCGTGTGCGGATGCCCTTGCCGTCGCGCTCGAGCGCCCGCTTGCGCAGCACGAGCGCGAGCTGGATCCGCAGCAGCTCGTCGAACACGAGCCGGCGCGCGGGCCTCGTCGCGCTCGGCGAGCGCCTCGGGCGCGTGGATGCCGCGGAAGGCCGCGGTGCGCTCGACGAGGTCGAGCCGGTCGAGCACGGCCTCGGGCACCGGCTCGGCGAACTCGCCGGCCCGCTCGAGCGACCTCCTCCATCCAGCGGGCCTGGTCCCAGCGTCGTCAGCGCGGTGCTTCTCGGACTGCGGGTAGACGGGGATGATCCGGCCGGTCCGGTCGCCCACCAGGTCGACCACCGGGTTCGTCATCTGCCGGCGGCCCTGGTAGCTGTCGACCTTGCCGAAGAAGATCGCCTCGCGTGCCCGCCGGGAGCTGCCGCTCGCCGCCACGGCTGGTTGAAGAACGTGACCCGCAGGTGGCCCGAGCCGTCGGTGACGTCGACGGTGACGAGCGCCTTGCCGGCGGCCCGCGCGTGCGCCGGCTCGACGATGCGCTCGACGGTCACGAGCACCATCGCCTCGTCGCCGATGCCGCAGGTCGGCCGGATCGGCGCCTGCGGGTCCGGTCGATGTAGCGCCGCGGGTAGTGGGTGAGCAGGTCGAGCACGGTCTCGATGCCGAACGCCTCGGCGAGCGCCTTCGGCGTCGCTAGCGGTGACCCGGGTGAGCTCGGTGACGGGTATGTCGGCCAGTGCGAGAAGGGAGCGCGCCATCAGAGCTACTCGACCACGCCAGGTGGGGGTGGCACCGGCGACGGCGCCGGCTGCCAGCCTCCGCGCCGTTCCTCCACCGCGCCAGGCCGAGCACGGTGTTGGTTCCCTCCTCGGTGCTCGGCCCCGGATCGTCGATGCCCGGCACGACGCCACGATGCTCCGCCGATGCCCAGCTGACCGGCGCCCGGTGCTGGCGATGGCTGCGATGGCCGTCGCCAGGTCGTCGCGCCGCGCGCGCTCGACGTACACCAGTGCCCACGAGTGGAACACGTCGACATGGCTGTCGGGCGGCATGCCGTCGACCACCGACGACAAGGTGTCGACCATGTCACCCGGCACGACGGCGGGCGGCGACGTCCGCGCCAGCTCGACGGCGGCACGGAACCGTGTGACGCGCTCGCGTTGCTCTGGCCACAGGCACGCCTCGAGCCACCGCACGGCGGCGAGGTCGTACACGGCCACCGGTTCGAGGTCGATGCCCACCCGCGCCTCGACCGGCGCCCGGCACACGATCGGCGGGCTCAGCGCTCCGACGCGGCGCGCCGCCAGCCGCACGGGCGAATCGGGGTCGCCCGCCGATGGCGTCGCCGATCTCGAGCCGGTAGCGGTCGTACAGGAGGATAAGCCCGGCCGACGCCCCCAGCTCGACCACGGCGACGGGACGGTCGGGCTCGTCGGACGTGGCCGCCGCCAGCATCGTCGCGAACGCGATCGACCGGTTCAGCTCGTTGGTCTGGGTGGCCTTGGTCGACGATCAGCGCCGTCAGCTGGTCACGGTGATCGCCGCAGGACGAACGGAACGCAGGGAAGGGCTCGTCAGTCGGGGACGGAGTCGCCCGTCAGGCACGGATAGAACCGGCCGAGCGGGTGCTGCGCACCGGCGAGCAGCAGCGAGTGGACGGCCGCCAGGAGCAGGACGGGCCGGCCCTGGCCGCGGCGGGCAGCGGACAGGAGGCCGCCGACGTCGGCATCGTCGGCCGCGCCGGCGGCGATCGCGGCCGTAGAGCGAGAGGTCGGCGTAGTCGCTGGCGAACTCGGCGCAATCGTCGCCTCAGCACCTCGACATCGCGCCCGCCGTCACCGCACGACCGCGCCGCGCCGAGCACTACTCGATGCCGACGAAGTACGGGTAGAGCGGCTGGCCGCCGTGGTGGACCTCGGCCTCGACGTCGGGGCGGTGCTCGGCCAGCCACTCGGTGATCCGCCGGGTGTCGCCGGCGACGCGCCCTCGCCCTCGATGAGCGTGACGATCTCGTGGTCGTCGGTCGACGCAGCTCGTCGAGCAGCGCCGCACGCCGCCTCGGCCAGGTCGGCGTCGACCGACGCGGATGCCGCTCGCGGCCGATGCCCGAGCCAGTCGCCCTCGGCGATCGGCCCGGCGTCGCAGGTCGAGTCGCGCACGGCCCGGGTGACCTCGCCGGCCACGACGGCGCGGCCGCCGTCGCGCCATCGCGTCGACGTTGTCGTCGACCGGCGGCCTCGGGGTCGTAGGCCACCAGCGCGGCGAACGCCCTCGGCGACGCCCCGGGTCGGGCACGACCCGCACCGGCTTCGACGGTCAGGTCGTCGACCTGCTCGGCCACCGGGATGATGTTCTTGTTGTTCGGGAGGATCACGACCTCGTCGGCCGGCGCGGCCTCGACCGCCTCGAGCAGCTCGCGCGGTCGACGGGTTCATCGACTGGCCGCCGGTCACGATCGCGCTGCACGCCGAGCGAGTGGAAGATGCGCCGCATGCCGTCGCCGGTCGCCACCGCCACCACGGCGGTCGCCACGGGCTCGAGGGCGTGCGGCCGGCTCGGCGGCGACGCCTCGGCGCCCTCGCGCACCCAGCGCTCCTCCTCGACCTGCTCGATGCAGGTCGGTGACCCGGATGTTGCGGGGCCGGCCGCAGTCGAGGGCGGCCTCGATGGCGGCGCCGATGTCGTCGGTGTGGATGTGGCAGTTCCAGATGCCCGTCGCCGCCGACCACGACGATCGAGTCGCCGATGCCGGCCCACACGTCCTTGAAGGCGGGGATGGCCTCGTCGGGCGCCTCGAGGAAGTACATGACCTCGTAGCGGAGGTCGCCGACGTCGCCGTCGCTCGTCGCCGGCGTCGGCGTGGTCGCATGGCGGCCGGCGACGTCGGCTCGTCGACCTCGGCCGGGCTCGGGCAGCGGCCGGCCGTCGACGCACGTGGAGCAGCGCGTCGAGGAGCAGCAGGAAGCCCGGCGCCGCCGGCGTCGACCACGCCGGCCTGCTCGAGCACCGGCAGCAGCTCGGGCGTGCGGGCCAGGGCGTCGGCGCCCGGCGCTCGCGGCCGCGTCGACCACCGCGACCAGCGACGCCGCCGGCTCGCCGGCCGCGACCTCGGCCGCCTCGGCGGCCTCGCGCACGACGGTGAGGATCGTGCCCTCGACCGGGCGCATCACCGCGCCGTAGGCCGCCGTCGGACGCGGCCGGCGAGCGCGGCGGCGCAGCGTCGGCCCGTCGAGCCGCGTCGCGCCTCGCGACACGCGTCGGCGAGGCCCCGCAGGATCTGCGACAGGATCACGCCCGAGTTGCCCCGGGCGCCCATGAGCGAGCCGTGGCTGATCGCCTTGCACGTCGCGGCCAGGTCGGCGTCGGCCGCCGTCGAGCTCGCCCACGACCGACTCGAGGGTGAGGGCCATGTTCGTGCCGGTGTCGCCGTCGGGCACCGGGTAGACGTTCAGCCGGTTGATCGCCGTCCTGGTGGGCAGCGCAGCGCGTCGCGGAAGGCCGCGACGCACGACGGCGCGCAGGCTCGTCGGCGCCGAGCGGCCGCGTCGTCATGGCGGCGAGCCGATGCGGTCACCCGGGATCGCCCGTAGCCGGTCGCCGGGCTCGGCTGACGCCGCTGGGCGTAGCCCGTAGCGTGCCCGGTCCCCGGACGTCCCGAGCGTCGAGCAGAGGTTCCCGTCGATGGCATCGATCTGTGAGGTGTGCGGCAAGCAGCCGTCGTTCGGCATGCAGCTCAGCCACTCCCACCGCCGCACCAAGCGGCGCTGGAACCCGAACATCCAGCGGGTCCGGGCCGTCGTCGACGGCTCCCCGAAGCGGCTCGACGTGTGCACCGCTGCATCAAGGCCGGCAAGGTCACCAAGGCCGTCGCATCAAGCGCCGTCGAGGCCTGACCGCGAGCCCGACCGGCGTCGGTCCACATGGCAGGTCGATCGACGCCCCGGTAGCGTGGACGAGGTCCGCCGGTCGAACGAGGGAGCCGCCACGTGCAAGGTGTGATCAAGTCCTACGACCCCGGCACCGGTGACGGCGTCGTCATGTGCGACACCGACCTGTCCGAGTACGACCTGGCCGGCGACGCCCTCGTCGGGCTCGGTCTTCCGCATGCTCCGCCAGGGCCAGCGGGTCATCTTCGACCTCGACGGCGAGGGGCGGGCCACGCGCCTGCGGCTCGGCTCCGAGGTCGACATGGGCACCCCGGGGTTCGCCGACCGACGGCCGCGACGCCCGAGCCGACCGACGTCGGAGGCCCCATCACCGCGACCGCATCGCACCGACGCGAACGACCGCGCCGACCACGAACGCGCCGAGCTGCTCGCACTGGGTCGACGAGGCCGCCGGCGCTCTGCGAGCCCGACCGGCGTCGACTGGTGCGACGGCTCCGACGAGGAGTACGACCGCCTCTGCGCAGCTGCTCGTCGACGGCGGCACGTTCGAGCGCGCTCGACCGAGGCCAAGCGGCCCAACAGCTACCTCGCCCTGTCCGACCCCGGCGACGTCGCCCGGGTCGAGGACCGCACCTTCATCTGCTCCGACCGACGAGATCGACGCCGGCCCCACCAACAACTGGCGCGACCCCGGCCGAGATGAAGGACGAGCTGCTCGGGCTCTTCCGCGGCGCATGCGGGGCCGCACGATGTACGTGGTGCCGTTCTCGATGGGCCCGCTCGGCTCGCCCATCGCCCACATCGGCGTGCAGCTCACCGACTCGCCCTACGTCGCCGTGAACATGCGGATCATGACCCGCATGGGCCAGGCCGCCCTCGACGTGCTCGGCGACGGCGAGTTCGTGCCCTGCCTCCACTCGGTCGGCTACCCGCTCGTGCTGCCGACGGCACGACCGGCCCGACGTGCCGTGGCCGTGCGACGCCGACAACAAGTACATCGTCCACTTCCCCGAGACCCGCGAGATCTGGTCCTACGGCTCGGGCTACGGCGGCAACGCCCTGCTCGGCAAGAAGTGCTTCGCCCTGCGCATCGCCTCGACCATGGCCCGCGACGACGGCTGGATGGCCGAGCACATGCTCATCCTCGGCGTCACGCCGCCCGACGGCGAGAAGCGCTACGTCGCCGCCGCGTTCCCGTCGGCCTGCGGCAAGACCAACATGGCCATGCTGATCCCGACCCTGCCCGGCTGGAAGGTCGAGACCGTCGGCGACGACATCGCCTGGATGAAGTTCGGCGACGACGGCCGGCTCTACGCCATCAACCCCGAGGCCGGCTTCTTCGGCGTCGCCCCCGGCACCGGCGAGAGACCAACCCCAACGCCATCGCGCACGCTGACGGGCAACTGCATCTTCACCAACGTCGCCGAGACCGACGACGGCGACGTGTGGTGGGAGGGCCTCACCGACGAGCCGCCCGCCCACCTCATCGACTGGAAGGGCAACGACTGGACGCCCGAGTCGCCGACGCGCCGGCCGCCCACCCCAACGCCCGCTTCACCGCGCCCGGCGTCGCAGTGCCCGTCGATCGCCCCCGAGTGGGAGGACCCCGCAGGGCGTGCCGATCTCGGCCATCCTCTTCGGCGGCCGCCGGGCCACCAACGTCCCGCTGGTCACCGAGGCCTTCGACTGGCAGCACGGCGTGTTCCTCGGCTCGATCATGTCCTCGGAGAAGACCGCCGCCGCCGCCGGCACCGTCGGCGAGGTGCGCTTCGACCCCTTCGCGATGCTGCCGTTCTGCGGCTACAACATCGGCGACTACTTCGCCCACTGGCTCGAGATCGGCGAGGCGACCGACGCCGACAAGCTGCCCCAAGCTCTTCTGGGTCAACTGGTTCCGCAAGGACGCCGACGGCAACGTTCCTGTGGCCCGGCTTCGGCGAGAACAGCCGGGTGCTCAAGTGGGTCCTCGAGCGCGTCGCCGGCACCGGCGCGACGCCGACACGCCGATCGGGCGGGTCCCGACGCCCGACGCCATCGACACCGCCGGCCTCGACCTCGACGACGAGACCCTGGCGGAGCTGGTCACGGTCGACGCCGAGAGCTGGCGCGAGGAGCTCCCGCAGATCGAGGAGCACTACGAGTCCATCGGCGAGCGCCTGCCCGACGAGCTCCGCGACGAGCTCCGCGCCCTCGAGAAGCGCCTGGCTGCGTCCTGACCGGTCGCCTGACGGAGCCGCCGGCACTACGATGCGCCCGCCCCGGGGCCCACGAGGAGGACGACACCCATGGCGGTCAGCGCTGTACATCCTGATCCAGACCGAGGTCGGCAAGGCCGCCCAGGTCGCCGATCGAGGTCGGCGACATCGACGGCGTCGTCGTCGGCCGAGGACGTCACCGGCCCCTACGACGTGATCGCCCGCGCCGAGGCCGACGTCGGTCGACGAGCTGGGCAAGATGGTCGTGAGCCGGGTGCAGATGATCGACGGCATCACCCGCACGCTCACCTGCCCGGTGGTGCACCTCTAGGCGCTGCGAGGTCACGGCTCGTCACGGTCGTGCCCACGCAGCATGGCGCGCGGATGCCGAGGCCCATGAGGAAGAGGCCGCCGAGGCCGTAGAGCAGGTAGACGCGCTCGCGCACCCACTGACGTCGTCCGGTAGCTGTAGAGGATGCCGACGGCGATGATGGCGACGAAGCCGTAGAACATGTGGAACTGCGGCGGCTCGATGTCCTCGCCGGCACCAGGCCGACGCCGAGCGCGACCTGCACGAAGATCGCCACCTCGGCGGCGACGGCGAACCACCACAGCGCCCGGGTGCGCAGGCGCGCGGCAGCCAGTGGGCGGCCGAGCGCCCACACGCCGGCCAGCCCGTTGCCGATGACGACGAACCACGCCCACCCCTCGTGGAGGTCGCGCAGGAGCGGCTGCGAGCGTGACGACGTCAGCCGGCGCTGGCGCGGTCCGGCAGCCGCGGCCTGGCGGCCACGGCGATCGCCTGGGCCTCGGCGTAGGCCTCGGCGGCGACGTCGACCAGCTCGGCTGATCTCGTCGTCGGTGAAGCCGGCCAGCGCGCGGAACTTGCGGGCGAGGTGGATCGGGTTCTCCTCCTCCTCGCCGCGGAAGCCGCCGAAGCTGAACAGCTTGTCGACCGTGCGCTGGAAGTCGAGCGCCTGCTGCCGGCGCTCGGGGTCGTTCGCGGTGAGGCGGCGCAGCCAGTCGGAGCCCATCTTCACGTGGGTGACCTCGTCGGCCAGCATCCAGTCCTCGCAGAAGTACAGGACCGGGTCGCCGATGGCCGTGCCGAAGTCGCGCATCGTGTTGAACACGTCGATGGCGAGGCCCTCGAGCGCCCGGTTCACGCCGGTGAGGCGCAGCACCGGGTCGGCGTTGCAGGCCGCCTCGTAGAGCAGCGTCTGCTCGGCGAACTCGCCGATCTCGGAGCCCATGTGCTCGGTGAGCTTCACCGAGATCTCGACGTGGCGGGCCTCGTCCCAGCACTGGCGGGCCATGTCGAGCTTCAGCTCGAACGGCGCCTCGTCGCGGCCGTCGCCGGTGTCGAAGTCCCAGCACGTGCGCCCGGCGCCCTCGAGCGCCTGGATCTCGCCGACGAAGATGCCGTGCATCAGGCCGCGGGCGCCGTCGGGCGCCTCGGGTCGCTCGGGGTTGAAGCCGTTGCCGCGGCGCTTCTCGCGCGTACGACGGCGTTGCGGGGATCGAAGACGACGTCCTCGATGCGGATGCGCTCGAACCGCTCGTCGCGGGCGAGTTCCTCGACCGGCAGCATCCGCTTCATCGATCCTCCTCGACTTGACCGGCGTACCGGGTCACAGAGTACCTGCGACCGGACCGGGCTCAGACCGGGTCGACGATGTCGTCCGCCGGCGAGCCGGGTCTCGGCGTCGATGGCCAGCTCGCCGCTGCGCATCAGCTCGACGACCGCCGGCACCGGGTCGGGGTCGGAGAACAGCGCTCGTCGGTCCGTAGTCGGCGTCGCGCCCGGTGGCGTCGACGACCCACCACGACGCCTCGAGGGCGATGCCGTTGGGGTCGGTGAAGTAGATCGACCGCACGAAGCCGTGGTCGACGACGTCGGTGACCTCGCAGCCGTGGCTCTTGAGCCGATCGCGCAGGTCCTCGAGGGCCTTCTCGTCGGGCAGGTTGAACGAGAGGTGGTCGAACTGGATCTTGCGCGGGTCGGGCACGCCGGCCGGGCCTGGCGAACGGCTCGAGCGCCAGCCGCGGTACTCGAAGAACGCCACCGTCTGCTCGGGGCCGAACGTCGAAGAAGTAGTGGCGGAACGGCTGCGTTGCCGAGGTGGGCGACCAGCTGGGCGCCGAGCACGCCGTGGTAGAAGCGCACGGTCGCGTCCATGTCGGTGGTGACGAGGGCGAGGTGGTTGATCCCCCGCCAGTGCGGGCTGTCCGGCGCGGTGCTCACTGGCCATCCGACGGCCTAGAACGCCGCCGCGAGGATCGCCCGGGCGTCGTCCTCGGTGACCGGGCGGGGGTTGGCGCGCACGTTGCCGTTGCCTGGCGCCGAGCGGGCGACGGCGTCGAGGTCCTCGAGCGGTCACGCCGCACTCCCCCAGGCGGCGGGCAGCCCGAGGCGCGCCACGAGGGCAGCGATGGCCGCCGGCCGGCGTCGTCGGGGGCGCCGATGGCGGCGCCGATGCGGGCGATCTCGTCGGGGACGGCGTCGGCGTTGAAGCGCATCGCGTGCGGCAGGATCACGGCGTTGGCCAGGCCGTGGGCGATGCCGGTGCGCCCGCCCACCAGCTGGGACAAGCCGTGGTGCACGCCCATCGTCGCGTTCTGGAGGCACCGGCCCGCCGAGCACGGCGCCCTCGAGCATCGACGCCCGCACCGTGACGTCGTCCGGGTCGTCGACCACGAGCGGCAGGGCCCGCGACGATCCGCGCGGCGCCGGCCAGGGCGACCGCCTCGGCCTCGGGCGTGCGGCGTCGGCGAGTACGCCGCCTCGACGCAGTGGGCGAGCGCGTTCATGCCCGTCTCGGCGCTGACCCGGGGCGGCGTCGACAGCGTGAGCTCCGGGTCGTAGATCGGCGGCGATCGGCGCGATCGGTCGGCCCGCCGGCGCCGGTCTTGGTGCGGCGTGCGCCGGGTCGGTCATGCCGAAGAACGGCGTGAGCTCGGCGCCCGAGTAGGTGGTCGGGATCGCGACGTGCGGCAGCGCCGGGCGGTCGGCGAACGAGGCGCCCGGGAGTCCCCGCCTCCTGCTCGACGAAGAAGCACACCGCCTTGCCCAGGTCGGCGCACGAGCCGCCGCCGAACGACACGACGCCGTCGACGCCGTCGCGCCGCGCCTGCTGCACCGCCCGCTGCACGAGCGGCGCGGGCACGTGCGACTCGACCTCGGCGAACGTCGACGCCAGCGACGCGCCCGAGCGGCGCGACGACGCCGCTCCCGTCGTCGGACGCCGTGCGCCCCGCGGTGGTGACCAGCAGCACCCGCCGCACGCCGATGGTGCGCAGCGAGCTCGGGGAGCCGGCGCAGCGCGCCCGGCGCCGAACACGAGCTGCTGGGCGAAGCCGGTGTGGGTCCAGCATCGGCATCGGGATCAGCGATGATGAACAGGTCGTCGCTCCGATCGCCGGGGGCGCGCCCGGCGGATGAACCACTCGGTGCCGAAGGCGGTCGGTGAACGCGTCGTCGGGCATCTTCAGGAAGCAGCGAGTCCTCGGCGATCTGGCTGGCGTGGGCCGCATCGACGCCCGCTTCGGTCGATGTACGCGCCGACGTCGACCGCGGTGGTGATGCCGCGCCTCGGGCATGCCGAACGGTCGACGTCGAAGTCCGTCGGGACCGCCGTCCGGCGACGTCGACGCCCGCCATCGGCCGGCCGTTCGGCCATCAGCTCGACGACGTGGTCGCGGTTGATCGTCGACTCGTAGACCCGGGGCGTGCCGGCCAGCTCGGCCGCCCGCGCGCCCGACCCGGTGGACCTGGATGTGGTCGGGGTGGCCGTAGTCGCCGTCGTCGTCGTAGGTGGTGAGGACGTCGGCCTCCTCCTCGCGCGAGGATCGGCGGCCAGCCGCCCGGCGGCCTCCTCGACGTCGGCCTGTCCAGAACGAGCCTGGCTCGTCGTTGTCGGCCGTGCCGATCATCCCGGAGTCGACGTAGCCGAGGAACTCGACGCGGTGCACGCCCAGCACCTCGGCCGAGCGCGTCGGTCTCCGCGACGCGCCGCATCGCCGAGCGGCTCGCCGGGCTCGAGGAAGCCGTCGGCCACCTCGCCGTGCTCGCCCCGCGTGGCGACCACCAGCACGACCCGGTGGCCCGTCGTCCGCGGCCCTGGCCATCATGCCGCCGGTGGCGATGCACTCGTCGTCGGGGTGGGCGTGGAAGCAGACCAGGGTCGCCATGCGCGGCACGCTATCGACCGCTCCGGCTCAGCGACGGCGCCGGTGCCCCGGAGCTTGGCGATGCGCTCGGCGTCGAGGCCGAGCCAGTCGGCGAGCACCTCGTCGGTGTGCTGGCCGGCGTGCGGCGGGCGGCCGCTGCAGACCCCGGCGGTGCGGCTGAAAGCGCGGGGCGGGCGCCGGCTGCACGATGCCGGCGACGCTCGACGAACGTGCCGCGGGCGACGTTGTGCGGGTGCTGCGGCGCCTCGCTCATCGACAGCACCGGGGCGAAGCACACGTCGGTGCCCTCCATGATCGCGCACCACTCGTCGCGGGTCTTGGTCTTGAAGATCGTCGGCCAGCCGCTCCTTCATGCGCCGGCCACTGCGGCCTTGTCCATGCTGCCACGGCAGCTCCTCGCCCTCGAGGCCGGTGAGGCTGCAGCAGCTCGGCGTAGAACTGCGGCTCGATCGACCCGATCGAGACGTACTCGCCGTCGGCGCGTCTCGTAGACGTCGTAGAAGTGGGCGCCGGTGTCGAGCAGGTTCGTGCCCCGCGTCGTCGTCCCAGATGCCCATGGCCCGGAAGCGCGTGGAACATCGTCATCAGCAGCGGCGGCGCCGTCGACCATGGCGGCGTCGACCACCTGGCCCTCGCCCGAGCGCTGCGGCCTCGAGCAGGCGCGCACACGATGCCGAAGGCGAGCAGCATGCCGCCGCCGCCGAAGTCGCCGACCAGGTTGAGCGGCGGCACGGGCGCCTCGCCCGGCCGGCCGATGTGGGCGAGCGCGCCGGCCAGCGCGATGTAGTTGATGTCGTGGCCGGCGGTCGTGCGCGTAGGGCCCGTCCTGGCCCCAGCCGGTCATGCGGCCGTAGACCAGCTTCGGGTTGCGGGCGAGGCAGACGTCGGGGCCGATGCCGAGGCGCTCGGCGACGCCGGGCCGGAAGCCCTCGATGAGGGCGTCGGCCTGCTCGACCAGGCGCGAGCACGGCCTCGACGCCGTCGGGGTTCTTGAGGTCGACGCCGATCGAGCGCCGGCCCCGGTTGAGCATGTCGGCCGGCGGCGTCGCCGGGGTCGCCGCCGCGCGACGCTCTGGGCGCGGTCGACGCGGATCGACGTCGGCGCCCATGTCGGCGAGCACCATGGCGCAGAACGGCCCCGGGCCGATCCCGGCGATCTCGATGATCTTGTGTCCTGCGAGCGGTCCCGGCATCCCGTCATCCTCCCGTTCACTTGACCGCTCGGTCAACAAACCGACCGCGGCCAGCGTTTGGTTCGCTTCGGAGCCGGGAATCTCTAGGGAGTCAACGAACCCCTTCCGGGGCGTGTCTCTTCAGGAGGAAGTCCCACCATGGGCATCGGAGTCGGCATCTTTCTCATCGCCGTCGGCGCCATCTTGACGTTCGCTGTCGAAGCGGATGTCTCCGGCATCGAACTGTCAACCGTCGGCGTCATCCTGATGGTGATCGGCGGTATCGGCCTTCTGCTGTCGCTGTTCATGATCGACAGCTGGCGGCACAGCCCGCGCACGACCATCGTCCGCGACGACCGCCTCGTCTAGTCGCACCCGCACCCGGCGCAGGGCCTCTGGGGTGCGACACCCCACCAGAACAGGTCCTGGCCGTCGATGAACACCACTGGCGCCACCGCCTCGAGTTCGGGGCGGTGGCGTTCGCGAAACGGGTAGGGCTCCGACGGGGCGATCACGATGTCAGGCCCGATCGCGGCGGCCACGTCGGCGAGCGTCGTCGCCGGATAGCGCTCGTCGCCGGCGGCGAACACGTTGGCCACGCCGAGCCGGGCCAGCAGCGACGACCCGTACGTCGTCGGCGTTGAGCGTGGTCCACGGCCGCCGCCAGATCGGCACGAACGCCCGCACGCTCGACACCGGCGGGCGTCGAGCCCGAGATCGACAGGAGGCCCCGGGTCGATCCCGACGGCCGCCGCCAGCGCAGCGAGTTGCGGTCGCACGTCGTCGACGGCTCGGATCGACACGTTGTGCAGCGCCACCCCCGCCGCGCCAACGCCACGGCGTCCTCTCGACGGTTCTCCTCCTCGCACACCACGACCAGGTCGGGCTGCAGCGCCATGATCTCGTCGACGTGCGGGTCCTTGGTCCCGCCCACGGCCCTCAGCGTCGGCTGCTCACAGAACCGGGTGACCGCCACCGGCATGATGCCCCAGGCCAGCAACGTCTCCGTCGCCGATGGCACCAGACTCACGACCCTCATTCAGTGGTCTTGCGGGCCCGGCTCGGGTGAACCCGCGGTGGCTCGTTCGGCTGCTTCGGGTAGACCGGCGGCCACGGCGCGTCCATGAGCCCGTTCTCCATGTCGCGGTGCGTACATCGCGAGCAACGGTTCGATCGACTGGGGGCGCTGGTCGATCCCGCGCCCACGGGTCGCCCTGACGCTCGAGGCGTTCGGGCACGGTCGCCATGGTCAGCTGGTCGGGGTGGATGTCGGGGATCTCGTCCCAGTGCACCGGCGTCGACACCTGACCGCCCGACCGGGCCCGGGCCGACCACGCGCCGAACACCGTCTTGTGCGGCGCGTTCTGGTTGAAGTCGATGAACACCCGCTCGCCCCGCTCCTCCTTCCACCACGCGGCGGTGATGAGGTCGGGCCGCCGCCGCTCCAGCTCGCGGGCCGCGGCCACCGCCGCCGCCCGCACCTCGTACGAGTCCCACCGCGGCTCGAGCCGGACGTAGATGTGCAGGCCGCGGTTGCCCGTGGTCTTCGGGTAGCCCGTCGATGCCGAGCTCGTCGAGCAGCGCGCGCACCTCGGCGGCCGCGGCGCGGACGTGCGTCGAAGTCGACGCCGGGCGTCGGGTCGAGGTCGAGGCGCAGCTCGTCGGCGTGCTCGGGATCGGCGGCCTTCGACGGCCACACGTGGAAGCCGAGGCAGCCGAGGTTGACCGCCCACACGACGTGGGCGAGGTCGGCGGCGACCAGCGCCCGCGACGTGGTGCCGTTCGGCGTGCTGACCACCGTCGTCTGCAGCCAGTCGGGCGCGTCCTTCGGGCACCCGCTTCTGGAAGAACGACGGTGCCCTCGGCGCCGTTCGGGAACCGCTGCAGCAGCGTCGGGCCGGCCGCCCATCGCCCGCATCAGCGGCTCGCCGACGGCCAGGTAGTACTCGACGAGGTCGAGCTTGGTCTCGCCGCGCTCGGCGAAGAACACCTTGCCGGGCGAGGTGACGGTGACCTCCCGCCCCGCGGCATCGATGGTGACGCTGTCGGCGGCGGCCACGGTCACATGCGCTCGAGCAGCTGCGCCTTCTTGCTCGCGAACTCCTGCTCGGTGATGACGCCGCGCTTGCGGAGGTCGTCGAGCTTGTCGAGCTGCTCGGGGATCGACAGATCGGCGACGGGGCCGTGACGGCGCGGCTGCACTCGATGCGACGGCGCCGTGGAGCGCTGGTGCCGTGGGTTCGACGATGCCGGAGCGGCCCGAGTACATGCGGGTGTTGTTGGCCTCCATCTGGCGGTAGATCTCGTTCTGGACGGCCGACGGCTTGCGGATGTCGGAGAACGTCTGCTTGCCGGTCTCGCCGCCCGACTCGACCGACAGGTCGCCGGCGCCGAGCATGCGCTCGAAGATCGTCTGGTTGAAGAACACGGTGTTGATGCGCTCGAGCGGGATCTCGATGCCGTGCTTGGCGATGACGCCGACCCGGTAGATCACCCGATCGCTGGTGACGACGAAGTTGGTGGTGACCCACTTGGCGTAGCGGAGCGCGAACCACACCAGGCAGGCGACGATCAGGATGCCGACGGCCCACTTCAGGATGTCCCAACCGGTGCCGTCGCTGTCGCCGGCGGCGACAGCACGACGATGCCGAGCAGTGACGGCGCCGAGCAGGGCGACGGTCGGCTCGGCCATGAACCACCAGTGGGGACGCAGGTCGAGGACGACGTCCTCGCCTCGTTCAGCAGCTTCCTCGGGAACGCCACGGCCGGAGCGTAGTGCTGGACGTTCCCGACGGGCCGCTATGCCCAGCCGAGTTCGTCGAGGCGGGCGTCGTCGATGCCGAAGTGGTGGGCGACCTCGTGGACGACGGTGATCCGCACCTGCTCGACCACCTCGGCCTCGGTGCGGCACACGGCGCAGATCGGCTCGCCGGTAGATCGTGATCTGGTCGGGCATGCCGACCGAGTGCCGTAGTCGTTGCCGCGCGCGGTGAGCGGCACCCCCTCGTACAGGCCGAGCAGGCCTCGCACGCTGGGCCGGTCCTCGACCACCACGGCCACGTTGCTCATCGAGCCGGCCGAGCGTCGGCCGGGATGGCGTCGAGGGCATCGGCCACCAGCTCCTCGAACCGCTCGGGGACACGTCGACCACGGCCCGTAGTGTGCCCGGCCCGCAGCGCCGAGCGGTCACACCCCTCGCGTAGTGTCCGACCGCATGGAACCGGACGCTGCTCGCCGGCCTGAACGACGCGCAGCGCGCCGCGGTGACGTCCGGCCGCCGCGCCGCTGTGCATCCTCGCCGGGGCCGGGTCGGGCAAGACCCGGGTGCTCACCCGGCGCATCGCCTACCGGTGCGCCACCGGCGGCGCCGACCCCCGCCACGTCCTCGCCCTCACGTTCACCCGCAAGGCGGCGGGCGAGCTGCCGACCCGGCTGCGCGCCCTCGGGCTCCGCGATCACGTCGCCGCCGGCACCTTCCACGCCATGGCCTACGCCCAGCTGCGCGCGCCGGTGGGCCGAGCGCCGGATGCAGCCGCCCGACGCTGCTCGACCGCAAGGTCCGGCTCCTCGTGCCGGCTGCTCGCGCCGGCGCCGGGCGCGACGGCCGCGATGCCGCCGCCGACGTCGCCGCCGAGATCGAGTGGGCGAAGGCCCGCATCGTCGCGCCCGACGGCGTACGCCGCCGCGGCCGCCGCCGCCGGGCGCACGCCGCCGCTGCCCGGCGCCGAGGCATCGCCGCGCGTCTACGGCCGCTACGAGGAGGAGAAGCGCAAGCGGCGGCTCGTCGACTTCGACGACCTGCTCGGCCGGTGCGCCGACGCGCATCGAGACCGACGCCGACGTTCGCCGCCGCGCAGCGCTGGCGGTTCCGCCACCTGTTCGTCGACGAGTTCCAGGACGTCAACCCGCTGCAGTTCCGGCTGCTCGACGCGCTGGCTGCGGCGACGCGCGCCGACCTGTGCGTCGTCGGCGACCCCAACCAGGCCATCTACGCGTGGAACGGCGCCGACCCCGACGCTGCCTCGCGCGGCTTCGCCGCGCCGCTTCCCCGGCGCCGGCGTCGTCGCAGCTCGGCCGCAACTACCGCTCGACGCCGCAGATCCTGGCCGCCGCCAACGCGGTGCTCGAGCCGGCATCGCGGCACGGCGTACGGCTCCGGGCGTTCCGCGGGCCGGGACCGACGCCGTCGATCACCGGCTTCGTCGACGACCGCGCCGAGGCGCGCGGCGTCGCTCGGCGCGTCCTCGACCTGCCACGGTCCCGGCCGGCCGTGGTCGCACCAGGCCGTGCTCGTGCGCACGAACGCCCAGACCGTGCTGTTCGCCGAGGCCTTCCGAGCCGTGCGCATCCCGTTCCGCATCCGGGGTGGTCCGCCGTTCCCCGAGCTCCCCGAGATCCGCGAGGCGCTCCGCGCCATCCGCCGGTCGCCGGGTGGCCTGGCGTGCCGGGCTGGCGGCGCTCGAAGCGGCGAACGACGCGGGCGGCGACGATGCCGAGGAGCAGCCTGTCCGACGCCGAGATCATCCGGCGCGACAACCTCGCCGAGCTGCTGCGGCTGGCCAACGAGTACAGCGCAGCCGAGCGCGACGCCACCGCCGCCGGGTTCGAGTCATGGCTGACGGCGACCGTCGGCGCCGACAGCGGTACGGCGGGCGGCGACGCCGTCGAGGTCACGACGTTCCACGCCGCCAAGGGGCTCGAGTGGCCGATCGTGCACGTCTGCGGACTCGAGTCCGGGCTGGTACCCATCTCCTTCGCCAAGACGCAGGAGGCCAAGGACGAGGAGCGGCGCCTGTTCTACGTCGCCACGACCAGGGCGGAGGACGCCCTGTGGCTCTCGTGGGCGGCCGAACGCACGCTTCAGGGGCGCGCGTGTCCAAACGGAGCCGGTCGCCGTTCCTCGACGAGCTGGCCCCCGTGCTGGCGGCGATGGCCGCCGGTGCGAGTCCCGCCGACTGGCGCCAGCACCTGCCGGTCACTCGCGGCCGCGCTCACTGGAGGCGCAGCGAGCGCCAAGACCGGCCGTACGGGTCTCGACGACCCGGGCGACGTCGCCCTGTTCGACGCCCTGAAGGCCTGGCGGCTGACGCGGCCCGGGCCGCCAATGTGCCGGCGTACGTGATCTTCCCCGACGCCACGCTCGCCGAGTTGGCGAGGCGGCGCCCCGACGACCAGCGCGGGCTGCTTGCCGTGGCCGGTATCGGCCCAGTGAAGGCGACCCGATTCGGCGAAGACGTCCTGTCGGTGATCGCCGAGCACGTCCGGTGACGGCCGGGTAGACATCGGGCGTGCGCTTCCGGGTCGAGCAACGGATCGCGGGCGACATCGATGCGGTCGCCCGGGCGTTCACGGAGCCCGAGCTCTACGAACAGGTCGGAGAACTGCCGAAGCTCGGCCGGCCCGAGGTCCTCTCGCGGAGCGAGGACGGGGACACGGTGCTGCTCCGGCTGCAGTACCGCTTCACGGGCGACCTCTCGTCGGCCGTGCGCCGGGTGCTCGACCCGAAGAAGCTGACGTGGGTCGAGGAGTCGCGCCACGACCTGGATGCTCACCACGTCGAGTTCCGGATGATCCCCGACAACTACGCCGACCGGTTCCGCTGCTCCGGCACGTACTCGTTCACCGCCATCTCCGACGACACGACCCGCCGCGTCGCCGAGGGCGACCTCACCGTGAAGACGCCCTTCGTCGGCCGCTTGGTCGAGCAGGCGATCGTGTCCGGGCTGCGCGAGCACCTCGAGGCCGAGGCCCCACTGGTCGAGCGCTACATCGCCACCCACGGTGGCGGTTGACGAGGTCCTGCCCGCCCGCTACAGATTGGCCATGGCTGGCTCGATCACATGGATCGACGGCGACACCTGGCCCAGCGATGACGGATGGCCGTACGGCGACGACGCCGACGCCGGGCCCGCCGACTTGGACGCCGACCTCGACGACGACCTGGTGTCACTCCACGCCTTGGCGTCGCACCTCCTCGACGGTCTCGACCCTCTGGAACGACAGGTCCTGACGGCGCGATTCGGACTTGACGGACTTCCGGTGCGTACCATGAAGGAACTGGGGCACGACCTCGGCGTCGCCCGATCCGACCTGCGCCTCGCGCTCGGCGGCGGGCTGGCGAAGCTTCGAACGCATCTGGGGGGATGACAACGATGGAGATATGCGGGCACACCTCTTTCGCGGCGCGCCTTTCTGAGCCGGATGGCGGCGGCGGCCGCCGCGGCCGGATGGGTCGGCGATCTGTGGACGCCGGCCCGGGCGGCGGCGTCGCGCCGCACCCTGGCCATGGCCGTCAACCCGGCGGGCACGACGCTCGAGTCGAGCGTCATGAAGCCGCCCGGTACCGGCTACCGCAGCCTGCTCGTCGGGCCCGAGTACCCGATCATGCTCCGCCAGGAGTTGGCAACGGCGCTGCCCGGCCGGGAGGACCGCCGCCAGGCGGTGGCGTCGATCGTCCACCTCACCGACGTGCACGTCATCGACGCTCAGAGCCCGGCGCGCGTCGAGTTCACCGACCGACTGGGCGGGATTCTCACCAGCGCGTACCGGCCCCAGGAGACACTGACGACTCAGGTCGGTACCGCCATGGTCCATCGCATCAACCAGGTCGCCGCCGGGCCGGTCTGCGGCCGGGAGTTCGACTGCGCTGTGTCGACGGGCGACAACATCGACAACCAGCAGCAGAACGAGCTCGACTGGTTCATCGACATCCTCGACGGCGGCTCGGTCGTTCCTGACTCGGGCGAGATGGGCCGCTACGAGGGCGTGCAGGACGACGGCCAACGCGGCACGCAGGGCTTGCTGTTCTACGACCGCGAGTACTGGCACCCGAACGCGCCGCTGCGCTTCGCCAGCCGCGACAAGTACAAGACCACCCACGGCTTCCCGACGATCCAGGGCCTGCTCGACGACGCCATCCGCGGCTTCACGTCGCCGGGCCTGGCGATGCGCTGGTACTCGGTCTACGGCAACCACGACTGCCTGATGCAGGGCAACCTGAACGGCGTCTACCCCGGCGGCCTGCGGGGGCTGCACCCCGTCTCGGTCGGTGCCATCAAGCCCATCGTCAACCCGCTGCCCGCCCCCCCGACCTGCAGAGCGCGACGGCTCAGCTGCTCACGCTCGTCACCTTGCCGGGCGGTGGTCCGGTTCGTCACCCGCGACCTGCGCCGCCGGTCGGTCTCGATCCCCGAGTGGGTGCAGTCGCACCTCAACGTGCCGCCGTTGCCCGGCCCGTCGGCCACGGCTACACGCCCGACATGATCCAGTCGAAGCGGCTCTACTACACGTTCCCCATCGCTCCCAGCGTGCTCGGCATCTCCCTCGACACGGTGAACCACGGCGGGTACGCCGACGGCTCGATCGGCGTCGCCCAGCTGACCTGGCTCGAGCAGCGACTCATCGGCGCGAGCTCGAAGTACTACGACGCCGGCGGCGTGCTGGTGAACACGGGCAACGCCGACCAGCTGGTGGTGCTGTTCAGCCACCACAACCAGTTCACGATGGGCAACCCGGTCCCCGACGTCAACCTGCCGGGCGACCAGCGCAAGACGTTCACCGAGCTACGCGCCCTGCTCAGCCGCTTCCCGAACGTCGTCGCGTGGGTCAACGGCCACACGCACGTAAACCAGATCACCCCCGTGCCCGACCCGAGCGGTCGCACCGGCGGGTTCTGGGAGATCACGACGGCCGCTCACGTCGACTGGCCCGAGCACGCCCGCACCGTCGAGATCGTCGCCAACTGCGACGGCACGATCTCGATCTTCTGCGTCGTGCTCGAGCACGCGGGCGCGCCGACCGCCAACCACGCCGATCGCACCGTGCTCGGCCTGGCGTCGATCTCCCGGGAGCTGGCGGCCAACGACCCGCAGATGAACCCGGCGGCCATCGGGGCACCGACCGACCTCAACGTCGAGCTCGTGATCCGCGCCCCGTTCGACGTGTGCCCGGCGCCCTTCTCCGTGCCCCTGACGGCCGGAGCGGCGATGGGCGGCACCCTCGCGCTGCGGCGACGGGCGGGCGCGTCCTAGCGGTCTCAGGTGGTCAACCAGTTCAGCGACCGGGTGAGGGTCGAGGATCCGACGGGCTCGGGCCGGACCGAGGTCGTGTACTTCCTGGCCGGACCCCGGCTGCACGACGGCAACGAGGTCGTGTGGGTGTGCGACGACGTCGAGTGGGCGATCTCCGAGAGGGAGGGGCGCGACCCCAAGGGCACCGCGTGGCCGGCCGCGCTGGTGCACCCGGCCGGCGGCGGCGCGGCGTAGTACATGGCCATGGTCGTCGTCGGCTTCGCGCTACATCTCGCCCTGTTCCCGGTGTTCCTCGTCTCGGGTCTCGTCGTGCCCTGGCCGGCCGCGGCGGCGCTGCTGGTCGTGTGGGTGGCGCTGTTCGTCGCCGCCGTCGCCCGGCGCCACCATCCGCCGGCGGTGCTGGCCGCGCCAGTACTGGCGGCCGTCATCTGGGTCGGCGTGGTCTCGCTCGGCGAGTGGCTCTTTGACTGGACGGCGTGACGGGCCGCCGGGCATCGAGCAGGATCACTCCATGTACTGGCTGCTGCTCTACGACCTCGTCGACGACTACATGGAGCGCCGCGCCGCGCTGCGCGACGACCACCTCGCCCTCGGACGGGCGGCCCACGAGCGCGGCGACCTGGTGATGGCCGGCGCGCTGGCCGACCCCCCCGACGGCGCCGTGCTGGTGTTCAAGGGCGACGACGCATCGGCGGCCGAGAACTTCGCCCGGCACGATCCCTACGTCGAGAACGGCCTGGTCACGTCGTGGCGCGTCCGCCCATGGACGGTCGTGATCGGCGCGGACTCTTAACCCACCCCCCCGGCTCTCTCTCCTCCCAACTGGCGACGATGTGTTCGGGAGAACGCAACGAATCGTCGCCAGTTCGTCGGGGGGGGGGGGGGGGTTGGCTGGCTAGCGTGGGCGGGCCCGGTCGTCACGCAGCTTCATGAGCTTCTCGAAGTCGACGGCGATGAACAGGCCCTCGGCTTCGGCGCGTGAGCACGTCACCCGCCCACATGCGCCCGGAGCACAGGGTCTTGCGCCCGCTCACGTTGTCGAGCGTCCCCTCCAAGCGCAGCTCGGTGTACAGCGGCGTCGGATTGCGGTAGTGCACGATGAGCCGGCCCGGTCATGCCGGGGCTGCCGCCAGCGACTGGGTGACGCCGAGCAATTCGTCGAAGGCGGCGGCGACGTACCCCCCGTGGACGCAGCCGGGCGGGCCCTCGTACGCGGCCGTGAACGTCACGCTGCCGACGATGCGCCCATCGACGGCGTCGATGTGCATCGGCGGCGCCAGCGGGTTGCACCGACCCAGCAGCGGGCTGTACTCGAGCGGCGCCAGCGGGTCGCCGGCCGTCGACGCCTCGGAGAATCCGTACAGGTGGGCCTGCGGGTAGGCGGCCGAGCTCGGTGGCGATGCGCTCCAACTCGGCGGTGACGCCGGCGAACACGTCGACGGGCGCGCTGGTGGCGACGAAGCGCTCGATCACCGCCCGCAGGGCGGCAGCCAAGCGGCCCATCTCGTCGCCGCGCTCGGCGCCGCGTCGACCGTCATCGGCCGTGGTCACAGGGCGAAGTCCACCGACGAGCGGCGCGTGATCCGACGGCAGCTTGCCCTTGCGGGCGTTGCGGTCAATCAGCGCCCACTGCGAACGTTCGGCCAGCGCCTTGGAGGCCAGCATGAGGTCGATGCGCATGCCGAGGTGCTTGTGGAAGTTGCCGGCCCGGTAGTCCCACCACGAGAACAGGCCGGCGTCGTCGTGGTGGCGCCGGAACACGTCGACGAGGCCCCAGCCTCGATGTCGGCGAGCGCGGCGCGCTCGTCGGGCGTCACGTGGGTCGCGCCGACGAACGCCTTCGGGTCGTACACGTCGCGATCCTCGGGAGCGATGTTGAAGTCGCCGCACACGACGACGTCGCCCGTCGCATCGCAGGCGGCGTCGAGGTGCTGGCGCAGCCGGCCAGCCAGCCAGCTTCACCCCGTACTGCTCGTGGTCGGGTGAGCGACCGTTGGGCACGTACACGCTCGCGACCCGCACGCCGCCGCACGTGGCCGACACGAGGCGGGCCTCGTTGTTCGGCACCGCATCGTCGCCGGCGAAGCCCGGCGCGGTTCCTCGATGCCGACCCTGGACAGGATGGCGACGCCGTTCCAGCGGCCCTCGCCGTAGTGCACGGCGTCGTAGCCCATGGCCTGGAACGTCAGGGCGGGGAACGCATCGTCGGCCAGCTTCGTCTCCTGCATGCAGAGCACGTCGGGCTGGCACTCGTCGAGCCATGCCTCGACGCGAGCCAGCCGGGCGTTGAGCGAGTTCACGTTCCACGTCGCGATCCGCATCGTGTGGAGGATAGGGGTGCGCCTCCGGCGCGGGATACTGCTGGGGATGGCCATCAGCGCGTTTCCCGTCCCTGCCGTCGACGATCTTCCCGACGACCTGCGGGCGCGCATCAACGAGGTCGCAGCCAAGACGGGATTCGTGCCCAACGTCTTCCTCGCCCTCGCCCACCGTCCCGCCGAACTCCGGGCGTTCATCGCCTACCACGACGCGGTCATGGAGCGCGACGACGGCCTGAGCCGGGCCGAACGCGAGATGATCGTGGTGGCCACCAGCGCCGCCAACGACTGCCCGTACTGCGTCGTCGCCCACGGGGCCATCCTGCGCATCCGCGCCAAGGACCCGCTCATCGCCGACCAGGTGGCGGTCAACCACCGCAAGGCCGACCTCCCGCCTCGCCACCGCGCCATGCTCGACTTCGCGGTGCTGCTGGCCACCCGGCCCGGCGAGGTCGGCGAGGCCGAGCGCGAGCGCCTGCGGTCCGCCGGGTTCGACGACGACGAGATCTGGGACATCGGCGCCGTCACCGCGCTGTTCGCCCTCGCCAACCGCATGGCGCACGTGACCGACCTGCGCCCCAACGCCGAGTTCTACGCCATGGGCAGAGAGGATCGAACGCGATGAACCACGAGCACGTCCTCGTCGAACGCAGCGACTGGTACACGACGATCACGATGAACCGCCCGGAACGGCGCAACGCGTTGTCGTCCGAGCACATGCGAGAGCTCATCGACGCGTTCAGCGACGCCGGCGCCAGCGACGCCCGCGGGGTGGTGCTCGCCGCCAACGGACCGGTGTTCTCGGCGGGGCACGACTTCTCCGAGATGGCGGGCGCCGACCTGGTGTCCATGCGCGCGTTGCTCACCACGTGCGTCGAGCTGATGGACATCGTCCAGTCGATCCCCCAGCCGGTCGTCGCCCGCGTGCACGGGCTCGCCACCGCGGCCGGATGCCAGCTCGTCGCCAGCTGCGACCTGGCCGTGGCCGCCGACGTCGCCGGCTTCGCCATCCCCGGTGGCAAGGGCGGTTGGTTCTGCCACACCCCGCTGGTGGCGGTGGCGCGCAACATCGGGCGCAAGCGCGCCCTCGAGATGGCTCTCACCGGCGACGCCATCACCGCCGAGACGGCGCTCTCGTGGGGTCTGGTGAACCGCGTCGTGCCCAGCGATCGCCTCGACACCGAGACCGTCGACCTGTTGGAGCGCGCCACCCGGGGCAGCGCCCTGTCGAAGGCGCTCGGCAAGGGCGGCTTCTACACCCAGACCGACCTCGACCAAGCCAAGGCGTACGCGTACGCGCTGGAACTCATGGCCGCGTCGAGCCAGACCGCGGACGCGCAGGAGGGCATGGCGTCCTTCCTGGCGAAGCGCCCACCGAAGTGGATCAACCGGTAGGCAGGTGAAGGGGCGGGCGGCGCCCGGGCCGCCCGCCGACTACTTCTTGGCGGCGCGCTTGGCCGGGGCCTTCTTGGCCGTGGTCTTCCGGGCGGTGGTCTTCTTGGCCGCAGTCGCCTTCTTGGCCGGAGCCCGCTTGGCGGTCGTCTTCTTGGCAGTCGTCTTCTTGGCGGCGGTCGCCTTCTTGGCCGGAGCCCGCTTGGCGGTCGTCTTCTTGGCGGCGGTCGCCTTCTTCGCGGGAGCCCGCTTGGCGGTCGTCTTCTTGGCGGCGGTCGCCTTCTTGGCCGGCGCCTTCTTGGCCGGCGCCTTCCTGGCGGCTGTGGCCTTCTTGGCCGGCGCCTTCTTGGCAGTGGTCTTCTTGGCCGCTGCCTTCTTGGCTGGTGACACGTGCGCCTCCTCGGCGGTTGCTTGCCTGTGTGTTCCGGCCGCCGAAGCGGCCGCCTTGGCGGCACGATCGCCGCTGTCGGGCTGTGTGGTGGGGATGCTCGCCAGAGCGAGATCGATGCCCCGCCGTTCAGGGTCGAACCGTTCGACCAGGAACGCACGAGTTTCCCCGAGTTTCATTAGCTCACGCGCTTTGCGCGGTGGTGGATCCCCCATCGATTTCAGGGGCACGTACGCCCGCGCCGGACCGACGACGACATAGGCGCCGTGGGACGAGAAGCTCTCGACCTCACCCTCGACGATCGAGCCGATCGGGTGGTCGATCACGAAGCCCGCGTAGTTCAGCGGCTCGTTGGTCGGCTCGGGCGCGGGACCGGTCCGGCGGCGGCGTGGCCGGCTGCCGCGCGGGACAGTGACATCGGCGGCACCGACCGCCCGTTCGACCGCGATCTCGGCCACCTGTTCCGCCGCCTGCTTGGTGGCGCGCGCCTCGTCGACGACGCGCTGCGCCGCGGCCTTCTTCGCCGCACCGCTGCCCCGGCGTCCGCCCGAGCGGCCGGACGGCTTGGTCGCCGGCGCGGCCGCCTGCTTGTCCGCCTGCTTGGCGGCCTCCTTCACCTCTTCGGCTCCACTCGTCTGGGCCGCGTCCTTGGCGGCGCGCACGGCCTTGCGACTCAGCGGTCCCCGCACAGGAGCGCGAAGCACGAACACCCACCCGACACCGGGCACCGGCTTGCCGCCGATCAGACGACCCTCGTCGAACAACCACGAGTACTGGCCGTGGAACTCCTGGAACGAATCGTTGGAGAGGACGTCGGCCCCGGACTTGTCGGCGATCTGGAGCACGAAGGCGTCGCCGCGCCCGATGGCACCGGCCGGCGGAGTGATGAGCGCGCCCGTGTTGACCGCGTTCTCGTACTGCGCGCGCTCCTTGGCTTCGATGCGGTGACCGAACGTCGCGTCGACGATCACGTTGACGCGCTCGTACCCGAAGTCACTCCGCAGCGCGTCCACGGCGTCGTCGAGTTGCGCCAGGCTCGGCGAGGTCCTGCCCTCCGTCGCGATGTTCGAACCGTCTACCACAAGATGCTTCCCAGCCATGTCGAGGCGTTAGTCAATCAAAGTTCGACGGAACATCGAAGGATGCCTTCCAACGCGCCCACGTACGCTGCCAACGATGGCGGCACACGACGACCCGACACAAGAGGTCACCGACCTCCTGCAGCACCTCATCCGCAACGCGTGCGTGAACGACGGCACGGTCACATCGGGCGGCGAGGCGCGCAGCGTCGACACGCTCGCGGCAGTTCCTCGGCACCAGCGGACTCGACGTCGAGTGTTCGAGCCGGCAGCCCGGTCGCGCCAGCCTCGTGACGCGCATCGAGGGACGCGACCCAACGGCACCGACGCTGCTGTTGATGGGACACACCGACGTCGTCCCCGCCAATGCCGACGGATGGCAGCGCGACCCGTTCGGCGGCGAACTCGTCGACGGCGAGGTGTGGGGGCGGGGCGCAGTCGACATGCTCAACCTCACGGCGTCGATGGCCGTTGCCGTGCGCCGGCTGGCGTCACGGGGCTTCACGCCGGCGGGCACGCTCGTGTACCTCGCGGTCGCCGACGAGGAGGCCCTCGGCATCTACGGAGCCGAGCACCTCGTCGCCAACGAGCTCGACGCGGTGGTGGCCGACTACGTGATCACCGAGTCGGGCGGCATCCCGCTGCCGTCTGGCAGTGGCGTGAAGCTCCCCGTCATCGTCGGCGAGAAGGGCACGTGGTGGTGCACGCTGCGCGTCAAGGGGACGCCGGGCCACGCATCGCAGCCGTTCCGCACCGACAACGCGCTGGTGAAGGCAGCCGAGGTGGTCCGCCGGTTGTCGCCGGTCCGCGCCGCCGACGCAGTGTTGCACGACACGTGGCAGCGGTTCGTGCGGTCGATGGACTTCCCGCCCGAGTTCGCCGCGCCCTGCTCGACGCCGACGCCCTCGACGAGCAGTGCCGACCCTGCCCGTCGGTCTCGCCCGCCAGTTCCACGCCTGTACCCACACGACCATCGCGCCGACGGTCGTGCACGGCGGCATCAAGACGAACGTCATCCCCGACACGATCGACCTCGAGCTCGACATAAGCACGCTGCCCGGCCAGTCGGGCGACGACGTGCGCCGGCTGCTCGCCGACACCATCGGCGACCTCTGGGACGCCGTCGAGATCGTGTCGTACCACGACGATCCGTCCACCGAGTCGCCGATCGACACGCCCCTGTGGGACGCGCTCGCCCGCACGACCAAGCGCTTCTACGCCGACAGCGCGCTGGTCCCGATGCTCACCGTCGGCGCCACCGACTCGCGGTTCTTCCGGCGGGCCGGCCGCACCGCCTACGGCTTCGGCCTGTTCACGCGCCGCACGACGTTCGAGGAGTACGGCGCCATGTTCCACGGCGACAACGAGCGCGTCGACACCGACTCGCTGCGCCTGTCGACCGAGCTGTGGGAAGCGGTCGCTACTGACATGCTCGCCGGCTGACCCTCGATGGCGATCAAGGCCGCGCTCTTCGACATGGGCGGCGTGCTGACCACGAGCCCGTTCGACGGATTCGCCGCCTACGAACGGGCCGAGGGGTTGCCCGCCGGCTTCCTGCGCCGGCTCAACGCCACCGACGCCGACACCAACGCCTGGGCCCGTCTCGAGCGCAACGAGCTCGACGCCGATGCCTTCTGCGTGGCGTTCGAAGCCGAGGCCGAGGCCGCGGGCCACCGAGTGGACGCAACCCGGGTTCTCGCCTGCCTCGACGTCACGCTGCGGCCAGCGATGGTGGAGGCGGTGCGACGGTGCCACGACCGGCTCCGCACTGCCCTGCTCACCAACAACACGACCCCGATGGACGACGCCACTCGCCAACCGCTCGACGACCTGTTCGACGTCGTCGTCGAGTCGAGCCGGGTCGGTATCCGCAAGCCGGAGCCGGCGTTCTACGCGCTGGCGCTGGCGCAGGTCGGCGTCGACGCGACCGAGGCCGTGTTCCTCGACGATCTCGGCGTGAACTTGAAGCCGGCCCGCGCCCTCGGCATCGCAACCATCAAGGTCGACGAGCCCGACGCCGCTATCGCCGAACTCGAAGCGATTGTCGGCTTCCCCCTGCGCTGACCGCCCGACCCCCGCACTCGACGCGATGCGCGTCGGTTCTGACGCCTAGGACGTCGAGTCGGTGGCGATGGTGACCGCGGCGGACAGGATCAGGTCCTGCTCCTGTACGTGGACGCCGTGGCTGCCGGTGGCGGGGCTGCCCGACTCGGGCCGGCTGACCCGCTTGATCGTGTACTCGTCGCCGAGCGCCTCGTACAGGCGGCCCTTGACGAAGTTCCACGCACCCATGTTCTCGGGTTCCTCCTGGAGCCACACCAGTTCGCGCGCGGCCGGGTAGCGCTCGAGCACGGCGGCCAGGCCGTCGTACGGCCACGGGTACAACTGCTCGACGCGGACCACGGCGACCGGTGAGCCCTCGCTGTCGCGCCGGGCAAGCGCCTCGTGGGCGACCTTGGCGCTCGCCAGCACGACCCGCTGCACGTCGCCGGCATCGTCGTCGGAAACGACGGGGTCGTCGAGCACCTCCTCGAAGCTGCCGTGCGTGAGCGCGTCGATCGGCGAGCGGGCCGACTTCGCCCGCAGCAGCGACTTCGGAGTGAACACGATCAGCGGCTTGCGCACGTCGCTGACCAAGGTGTGGGGTCCCGAGTACCGCGACGACCTGCAGTACCTGCGGGTCTGGGTGAGCCGCGTCCGCCGCAAGCTCGGCGCCGCGCCGGGCGAGCCGGGCCGGATCCGGACCTTCCAGGGCATCGGCTACCTGCTGGACGTCGACGGCGGACCACGACCGCCGGCAGACGACGCGGCTCGAGGTCCCCGAGATCGAGGTCGCCGCCCTCATCGGCTAAACCATCGCGCCGTCTATTGCACCACATCCGCGGCGCACGCCCGCGCGCCGAACGCCGCCGGGCACCCCCGGCGGCGTTTTCCTTGCCCGCCGGTTAGCCTTCGGGCGGACCTTCGCGGGCGGCGGCTCGCCGATCCAGACGTGGCCGTCGGCGAACTGCTCGGCCTTCCAGATCGGGGCCCGGGCCTTGGTCTCGTCGATCGCGTAGCGGGCGGCTCGAAGGCCGCGTCGCGATGCGGGGCGCAGGCCGTCACGATCGCCACCGAGGCTCGCCGAGCGGCACCTCGCCCTCGCGGTGCACGATGGCGACCCGGATCACGCCGAACCGCTCCTCGATCTCGTCCGCGATCTCGCGCCATCACGGCCAGGGCCATCGGGGGAGCGCCTCGTACGTCGAGGGCCTCCACGGATCGGCCGGCGTGCCGGGCCGCCTCGGCCTCCTGGCCCGGCGCGGGCGTACCCGGCGACCGGCGCGTGACGCCCGAGGAATCCGACGACCGCGCCGTCATCAAGGGTCGCCACGCGGCGCCGACAGCTCGGCGAGGATGTCCGGCCCGAACGGCTCGCTCGCGGATCTCGAGGATCCGGACGCCGCCCCGGCTCGGCGTCCCGCCCGGCGGCCGCGTCGGAGCCGCCACTGACCGGCGGGATCATCGCCACCTCGTCGCCGTCGGCGAGCACCGTGTCGGCGTCGGCGTACGCGCCGTTGCGCGCAAAGCGCACCGCCGACGCGGCCGGGCGCGAGCCGCCGGAATCGCCCGACGAGCGCCGTCCCAGGCGTCCTCGATCGTCGCGCCCAGGCGGCAGGTCGAGCTCGACCTCGCGCGTGCCCGCCAGCTCGCGCTGCATCGCGAACAGGCGGACGCGGACGCGGATCAACCGCGCCGCGTCACGGCCGGCAGCGTCGCCACGAGCAGCCCGTCGCCGATCGGCAGGATCGCCGTCTCGAATGCCGGATCGGCCGAGACCCGGGCGCAGAACTCGCGGAGCTCGGCCGTGCCGTCGCCGTCGCGCGACGGCCGGCGCACCGGACGTCCGACCGCTCCACAGGACGTTGTCCGCGACGACGAACGCGCCCGGGGCAAGGCGGGGATCGAAGCGCGTCCAGGTAGCCCTGGTACTCCTCCTTGAGCGCATCGATGAAGACGAGGTCGAACGGGCCCGCCGAGCCGCGCGTGCCGGCCGCGAACGCGTCGAGTGCCGGCGCGTTGACGACCTCGATCCGGTCGTCGGGCACGCCCGCGCTCCGCCAGAACTCGCGCGCCCGGTCGGTTCGGGCCGCGATCCGGGTCGATCGTGACGATCCGGCCGTCGGTCGGCATCGCGAGCGCCATCCACAGCGTCGAGTAGCCGATCGCGGTCCCGACCTCGACGATCCGGCGCCGCCCGGCGGCGAAGACCGCCAGCGCCCGACCGCTATCGCGGCCGAGGATCGGGATGCTCCTGAGCCCGGACGCCGCGTCCTCCATCTCGAGGAACACCGGGTGCGGCGGGCGTCCGGTCGCCTCGATCCAGTCGAGGTCGACCTGCTCCGGGCTACCAGCTCGTGTCGCCCTTCACGTTGGATCGTCTCCTTCATTGGTCAGACCAGCAGCCCGGCACCGAAGTACAGCCCGGCCGCGAGGATGGTGCCGGCCGCGATCGTGCCGACGTTGATGTACAGGAGACCGGTCGCGGACTCCATCGAGCGCGACCGGCGGTCTGGATCGCCGCCCAGCTCACGATCAGCGGGAACACCAGTCCGACGAGCAGCCGCAGCCAGACGAACAGCGCCCACGGCAGCTCGACGAGGACCCCGAAGCCGGGCGTGCCCGTTCGCGCCCGCCCCGACGCCCGAGCCAGACGACGAACAGCACGAGCTGGATCGCCAGCGACGAGCGTCCAGCCACCGCGCGAAGCGCACCAGCGGCGCCTCCGGCAGCTTCGGGGTGACGAGGTACCAGTGGCCGAGGACCATCGCGGCCCAGACGCCGCCGAGTGCGGCGGCCAGCGCCGGCAGCTGGACGAACAGCAAGAGGCTGCGTCCGAGCGCGCTCGCCGCCCCACGACAGTGCGCCGCGATACATCTCACGAACGCCGCGGCGACCGCCCGGCCAGGGCGATCGGGCATGGCGCGGCCGACCGCG
Source organism: uncultured Actinomycetota bacterium (assembly GCA_963749865.1). Classification (GTDB taxonomy): domain Bacteria; phylum Actinomycetota; class Actinomycetes; order Propionibacteriales; family Nocardioidaceae; genus Nocardioides. The sequence continues at coordinate 1,198,725 of CAVVOE010000011.1, read as the reverse complement.
CTGGATCGCGACGCCGTACGACGATGCGCCGGCAGCGCAGCCAGTGCCGAGGCGTCCGGCGCGTCGGCCCCTCGAGCCGCCGCGACACGCCACATCCGCGGATAGCCGGCGGCAGGCCGCCGTCGGCGGCCCACGCCAGGAGCGCGAAGGCCGCCGCGCTGATCGCCGTGAAGGCGAGGTAGCCCGCGCGTCGCGTCGGTCAGAAACCGGCCCGCGACGACGGCCGCGAACGTGCCGACCGCGAGGGCCGTCAGCACCGTCCAGTTGATGAAGCGCCAGGCTCTCGCCGAGCCGCTCCACGGGCATCGAGCGAGTCTAGTCGGCGGCCTCGGGTCCCAACGAGAAGGGCCCGGCGCCCCGGCACCGAGCCCCTCGTCGATGACGGCTGCCGCCCCGCGGCTAGCGGTACTTGTAGGGGAAGTAGGTCCCCTCGTTGATGTAGCTCCAGGGGTTCACGCGGTACGAGCCGCTGGCCCATGGGAAGCCCCGCCAGACCTCGAAGTGGAGGTGCGGCCCGGTCGCGCAACCCGTCTCGCCCACGCGGCCGAGCTGGGTCTTCGACTTGGATACCCACTGGCCCTTCGAGACGGCCTCGGAGCGGAGGTGGTAGTAGGCGGAGTACAGGCCGTTCCCGTGGGACACCCAGACCTGGTAGCCACCGCAGTTCCTCTTCCACCCGGCGAAGACGACCCGACCGGACTCGCATCGGGACGACCCTGGTCCCCGAGTACGGAGGCGATGTCGTTGGCCTTGTGGGAGCTGTGGTAGCCCTGGCTCACCCAGGAGTAGCGATTGGCGACGGGCCAGGCGGCCATGGTCGCCACCGGCAGGATGAGCGCGACGACGAGGGCCGCCGCGATGGCGCGGATGGATCTGCGCATAGATGGGGATGGGCACGCCGAAGCGCTACCCGTGCTCCTTTCTGCCTGGAGCCCCGCGGAGGCGCGGGGCAACGATTTGACACCGCCGTTCGATGGCGCGCGCCGCGTCAGGCAGCACGTCATCGCGACGGAGTTGCTGGGCGAACCTCCACTGCCAGGCAGCGACCGCCGCGGCTGGGGAGACCCGGGAAGTTCGAGCGAATTCTGCCAGCCGAGACCGGATCTGTCATGCAACCGTTACGAATAGCGGAGAAATCGGCCGTCAGAGGCGCTCACGGGGATCTCGACCCCATCTCACCCGAAGCGCGCCGATCTACGATTGGCGACGGAGGTGCTGCGCATGGAATCCGGCCGAACCACGATCACCTGGTACGGGCACGCCTGCGTCGAGATCCGGACGCCCGGCGGCAAGGTCATCCTGCTGGACCCGTGGTTCGCGAACCCGCTGAGCCCGAAATCCGCCCGACGCCGTCGACGCGTGTGACGTGATGCTCGTGAGCCACGGCCACAGCGACCACTTCGGCAACGCGATGCCGATCGCCGCTCGGACGCGGCCCGCCTGGCCCGCGATCCACGAGCTGCAGCTCTGGCTCCACAGCATCTACCCGGCGCCGGACGATGTCGATCGGGTTCAACAAGGGCGGCACCATCGACGCACGCGGGATCAAGGTCACGATGACGACGGCCGACCACTCGGCCGGCGACTGGGACAACGCGCAGGGGACGCCGCGCTACCTCGGCGAGCCTGCGGGCTTCGTCCTCGAGCTCGAGGACGGCAGTCGGATCTACTTCGCCGGCGACACCAACGTCTTCGGCGACATGCGCCTGATCCGCGAGCTGTACGCGCCGAGCCTCGCGATCCTCCCGATCGGCGGGCACTACACCATGGGACCGCGCGAGGCCGCGCTGGCCGTCGAGCTACTCGGCGTCGAGTCGGGTCATGCCGATCCACTACGGCACCTATCCGATCCTCGCGGGCACGCCGGACCAGCTCCGCGCCGAGCTCGCAGGCGCGCGATCTCGGAGGAGTCCAGGTGCACGCACCGGAGCCCGGCGAGCAGCTTCACGCCGGTGACCGCAGCCCGCCGACCCAGACCGACCCTGACCCGAGCGTCCCGATGGCCACGGTGACGAACGGGTAGGTGCCGTTCGCCCCTGCAAGCGGCTTGCTGTGCAGGCACGCCGGACATGGCGTGCCCCGCCTTGTCCCGAGGTCGCATTGCAGCCCGATTCGCAGCACCACGATGTCCCGCGCGACCCGATCCTGGACGGCCGCGACAGCCTGCGGCTGGTCAAGCTGCGGCTCGCGCTGACCCTCATCGCGGTTGCCGTGCTGCCGATCGCCGCGGTCTCGCCGCTCGTGCGGGCCGTCGCCGAGGAGGCGCGCGTCGCCCACCACGATCGCCTCGCGGACCAGGCGCACGACCGCCGCGGTCGAGGTCGAGCGCGAGATCGCCGTCCTGCGCGAGCAGACCCAGGACTCCTCTCACGATCCGGCGATCCTCAAGGCCGCTGCCCAGGACGCCTCCGCGGCTGTGCGGAAGCTCGCTTCCGATCGGCTCGCCAGCTTCGTCGATCGCGCCCGGGAGCACCGTCCTCGCCGCGACCCTGCTGACCGGCAAGGGTGTCCGGGCCGAGTTCGGGCCAACGGTCGACCTCGGGAGCTGCCGGCCGGCGTCCTCGTGGCGGGGCTCGCCTCGCTGCCGGGCGATCGCAGCCCGAATCCTCGTCGTCGAGACGTCCGAGATCGGCCCAGGACCGGACGCCGTCGTGACCGCCGTCTCGGTGCCCGCGCTCCTCGTCGCGGCCACCCCGCAAGGCGGAGCTGCCCGGGCGGGTCCTGCGCATGGCGGACGCCACCGGCCGGTCCTCGCCGAATCGAGCGGCCCGTTCGACCCCGGCGCCCTCCCGGGCGAGGTGCTCGACCTCGCGACGATGGCCGCCCACGACTCGGACGGGCGCAGCGGCCGTGGACCTGCCCGGGCATCGACGGCTGGCAGGTGGTCGTCTCCGCGCCGATCCCGCTCGTCGCCCTGCCCGTGCAGGCGCTCGCCGCGCTGGGCGCGATGCTCCTGCTACTCATCGGTGTTCACCATCTGGATGGCCCGCCAGATCCTCCGGCCGGCCGGCGCAGCTCGAGGCGTCGCGGTCGCGACTCCGCGAGCTGTACGAGAGCGCCCGCGAGGCGGCGCTGCGCGACAGCCTCACCGGCCTCGGCAACCACCGGGCGTTCCAGGAGGCGGTCGCCCGGATGGTCGAGGGCGCCCGCCGCTACGGGACCGGGTTCTCGCTGGTGCTCATCGACATCGACGAGTTCAAGCGCGATCAACGACACCAAGGGCCACGCGGTCGGCGACCAGCTGCTGGCCGAGGTCGGCGCGCTGATCAGCGCCACGATCCGCCACACCGACGCCGCGCTTCCGGGTCGGCGGCGACGAGTTCGCGCTCCTGCTGCCGCATACCGACGCCGGCGGCGCCATCGTGCTCGCACGGCGCCTCCTCGCCCGAGGCCTCGAGGACCGCGTCGCCGGCGACGTACCGCTGCGCCGATCTCGTTCTCGGCCGGGCGTCACGGCCTGCCCCGAGTTCGGGACGACGCGCCTGGAGCTCACGCCGCAGGCGGACGCCGCGCTGTACCGCGGCAAGCGGGCCGGCCGCACGGTGGTCACGATCTACGACCCGGAGAAGGACCACGGGCACGTCGACGAGGGCATGCGCGCCGAGCTTTCGAGCGCGATCTCGGCCGTCATCGAGGCCGGCACGCTGACCCCGGTCTACCAGCCGATCGTCGACCTCACCACCGGCCGGGTCATCGGCTACGAGGGCCTCGTCCGCGTCCCGAAGGCCAGTCGACGTTCGCCCACACCGGCGCGCTGTTCGATGCCGCGGAGATCGCGGGCCGGGTCCACGACCTCGACCGGGCGGCGCTCGACGTCGTCCTGCGCGGCGCGCGCGAGCTCGTCCGACTCGATGAGCCTCAGCGTCAACGTCTCGCCGCGGACGCTCGAGGCGCCGGAGTTCAGCGCCGACGGCGTTCCTGTCGATCCTGCGCCGCCACGGGATGCGCGCCCGGGCGGGTCGTCCTCGAGCTGACGGAGCGCGAGGCGATCCGCGACCCGGAGCGGCTCCGGAACATCGCTCGCTGGCGTCCAGAGCGCCGGCGTCCGCGTCGCCGCGGACGACGTCGGCGCGGGCAACGCCGGCCTGCGCCTGCTCAGCCAGTTCCAGCTTCGACGTCGTCAAGATCGACCTGTCGCTCGTCCAGCGGGCCGGCGACGACGGACCCACTCGGTCCTCCGCTCGATCGTCGAGGTCGCCGCACCGGATGGGCGCGACGACGATCGCCGAGGGCGTCGAGACGTCCAGCCAGCTGCGAACCGCGCGGCGGCCTCGGGATCACGGCGGGGCAGGGCTACCTGCTGGGCCGGCCCGGCCCGGAGCGCGACCTCACGTGGGTGGACATCGCGGCGCTCGAGCAGCGCGACGACGTCGGGATCCCGGTCACGGCCGACCTGGCGGCGCTGCCGAACCCTGGCGAGCGACGCCTGGAGCCGGAGCCCTGGAGCGGCGCCCCGCCGCTCGACGACGCGGACATCCCGCTGCTGCCGCCGCTGGACGCCGAGGGTCGGCTCACGGGCCGGCGCAGCTCGCTCGCCTTCCTCCACGCCGCGCGCACCTCGTCCGACTGACTCCGGACCCGGGCGGCACGGGCGTCAGTCGAAGGTCAGCTCCCACAGGTCGCCGAGCGCTGCATCCCCGATCCCGCCGAAGAGCAGCATCCGGTCGCGCTCCTCGTCGTACACGAGTGCCGCTCCGGATCGCGCCTCGGGCCCGCGCCCGCGCACCTTGTTCCAGCCGTCGTTGACGAAATGCGGATGTCCCTCCTGGATCTTCTGCTGGGACGGTCAGCCAGTTGGTGCCCATCGCCTCGCCGTAGATCTGGCCGGTGGCCGGCAGTCCCTTGTAGGTGCGGCGGATCTCGACCTGCGGGCCGTTGACCCGGCCGGCTGCCGCTTCGAACGGGCGCCCTTGCATCGCGACCGGCCGCACCTGCGTCCGGATCTGGATGCCCTGAATTCGTGACCGGATCGATCGTGGTCTCGAGCTCGAGCTCGAAGTCGTCGAACTCCTGCAGCGTGCAGAGGAACGAGTTCATGCTCGCGCTGCTCTCCACCGTCCTGCCGACGATGGCCCCGTCCTCGACCGTGAAACGGTGGGCGCCGTTCATGTGCACCCAGCCGTTCAGCGATGTCCCGTCGAAGAGGTTGATCCACCCGTCAGCCGCTGGCGCCGCTGCGCTCGCGCTAGTCGCGCCGTCTCGCGGCGGTCCTGCGGCAGCGCGAAGGCGATGATCGAGTCGCCGGACTTCGTCGCGTTCTTGCCGCTGCCGCCGGCGGCGATGACGATGTACTGCCGGCCGTCGACCATGTAGACGCTCGGCGTGGCGTAGCCGCCGGCGGGAAGCTGGTGCTCCCACAGCAGCCGGCCGGACTGCTTCTCGAACGCGCGGATCTTCTCGTCGGCGGTCGCGGCGATGAAGATCACGCCGCCCGCCGTGGCCACCGCGCCGCCGAAGTTGAGCGTGCCGGTGTTGCGGATGCCCTTCTTGACGAGATCCGGGTACTCGCCGAGCGGCATCTTCCAGACGATGTCCCCCTTGACGAGATCGATGGCGTTCAGCGTGCCCCAGGGCGGCGCGATCGCCGGCACGCCATGCGGATCGAGGAACAGCGGGTAGCCGTCGATCGGTGAAGCGATCGGGAAGCGGGTCACCGGCCCGGTCGCGTCGCGGCGTCGCCGGGCGGCGTTTCAGGAACGCCGCGAGCGCGCTCAGCTCCGCGCGGCGGAACTGCCTGAATGCGGGCATGCCGTTGCGGCCCTGCGCGATCACCGTCTCGATCTCCTGCGCGGTCGCTTGAGATCGACAGCGCGGGCGTGTGCGGCGGCGTGCCCTGGCGCGCGGCGCCATGGCAGGCCGCGCACGTGCGGTCGTAGATCTGGCGCCCCAGCTGCCACCGGGTCCGCGGCCGAGTCCCGGGCGCATCGTGCACCGGCCGGAGCCGGTTGATCGTCGGCGCCTCGTTGACGTTGACGTAGAGCATGTTGAGCACCGGGTCGAAGCTCCCCCGTGCCACTCCGCTGCCGCCGAGATGACCGGGCGTGGTGATGCGTGCCCTGCAGGCTAGGCGGCGTGTAGATCGGCCCGGAGAGGTAGCGCCGGAAGTCTTTCAGCGCCTGGGCGTGCGCTTCGGGCGTGATGTTGGTGAGATCGGCTTCGGTCAGGTTCTGGCGGACCAGCGGCTGCGGCTTCAATGGGAACGAGCTGCGTCGGCGACGTTTCCTCGCCCGGCACGTCCGATCGCGGCACCGGGATTTCCTGCACCGGGAACAGCGGCTTGCCGGTGTCGCGATCCAGCACGAACGTGAAGCCCATCTTCGTCAGCTGCACGACGGCATCTCTCGCGGCCGGACCGGACCCGAGCGTGACGAGGATCGGCGCCGGCGGATTGTCGTAGTCCCAGATGTCGTGACGGACGGTCTGGAAGTGCCACTTGCGCTCGCCGGTCAGTCGCGTCCAGCGCCAGCACGGTGTTGGCAAACAGGTTGTCGCCCTTGCGGAACCCGCCGTAGAAGTCTTCGGTCGCCGAGCCGGTGGCCGCGAACACCCAGCCGCGCTGCTCGTCGATGGTCACGCCGCCCCAGGCGTTGGCGCCGCCGTAGTTCTCTCCCTTGACCCACTTCCAGGTGTCGTGGCCGAACTCGCCCTCTCTGGGGATGGTGTGGAAGATCCATTTCATCGCGCCGGTCACGGCGTCGTAGCCGCGAATGTGGCCGGGCGAGGCGTCGTAGCTCTCGTTGACGCGCGACGCGATGATCAGGATGTTCTTGTAGACCGCGCCGGGCGACGTCATCTCGATGACCGCCGACGCCGGGTCGACGCCGAGGTTCTGCCGCAGATCGATGAAGCCCTTGGTCCCGAACGTCGTGATCGAGCGCGCCGGTCTTCGCGTCGATCGCGTAGACGCGATCGCGCACGAAGTGGAAGATGCGATCGCCGCCGCCCCCTTCCAGTAGCCGACGCCGCGGTTTCTCAGCCGGACGACGTTGCCGTTGTTGTACCTCGCCGGGTCGAAGACCCAGATCTCTTGCCCGTCGCAGCATTCAAGCGCCACCGCCTTCAGGCTCGGCGTGGTGACGTACATCACGCCGTCGACCACCATCGGGTTGGCGTGCATCGTCGACCGCTGGTTCGCGTCGCCGGTCTTGTACTCCCAGGCGCGTTCGAGACGGTGCACGTTGGCGGCGTGGATCTGCGCCAGCGGCGAGTACTGGTTGCCCTTGGGGTCGCCGCGGTAGACCGGCCAGTCCATTCGCGGCCCCGCCGAACGGGACTACGGCCCCGTCCTGCCGGGCCACGAGTGTCGATCCGGAGGCGACCAGGAGAACGACGAAACGGGTGAAGCGTTTTGTGCGCATGCGTGCTCCCAACCGACCCTATTGAACTCTACTCACGGTGAACGCGCTAGCGTTGCTGCTGGAGCGCACGTGTTCTACAGTTGCGGTTTCAGTTCGAATGAGGCACCGTTCAGCCATGCTGTCCACCGGTCGATGGTTTGTCGTTGGTTGTTCGGTCCTGATCGTCGTGCTCGCCTCGCTCGCCGGTACGGGGCTGGGTGTCTCCGCGCAGCAAACCTCGCGGCCTCCGAACATCGTCCTGATCTTCACGGACGATCAAGGTTACGGCGATCTCGGCAGCTATGGGCATCCGACGCTTTGTACACCAGTGCTCGACGCGCTGGCGGCAGAGGGGCAGCGGTGGACGAGCTTCTACGCGGCGCCGGTCTGCACGCCGAGCCGCGCGCAATTGATGACCGGACGGCTGGGCGCGCGCGTCGGCCTGACGGGTGGTGTGCTGTTTCCAGACTCGCCAGGAGGACTGCAGCCGGAAGAGATCACCATTCCCGAAATGCTGAAGACGCGGGGCTACGCGACGATGGCCATCGGCAAGTGGCATCTGGGCAGCCTGCCGCAGTACCTGCCGACACGTCAGGGCTTCGATGGCTACTTTGGTGTGCCCTACTCCAACGACATGGACCGCGATCCCACGATCAGTCGCGACGAAAACTTCCGCCAGTACATGGACCCGAAGCTCGAATTCTTCAAGGTCCCGCTGCTGCGCAACGAAAAAGAGATCGAGCGGCCGGCGAATCAGGTCACCTTGACCAAGCGCTACACCGATGAAGCGATTGATTTCATCCGCAAGCATCAATCGCGTCCCTTCTTCGTCTACCTCGCGCACAACATGCCGCACATGCCGCTGTTTGGCACACCGGAGTTCCAGAACAAGAGCGCGCGCGGCCGGTATGGGGACGTGGTCGAAGAGATCGATTGGAATGTCGGACGGATCGTGGCGACGCTGCGCGAGTTGAAGTTGGAACGCAACACCCTCGTCGTCTTCATGAGCGACAACGGACCGTGGGCGCCGTATCTCGAACAGGGTGGATCCGCTGGATTGCTGAGAGGCGCGAAGGGTAGCAATTGGGAAGGCGGGGTGCGCGTACCGGCGATCTTCTCGTGGCCGGGCACCGTCGCGAAGGCGGTCGTCACCGAGATGGGCTCCGAGCTCGACCTGCTGCCGACATTCGCCACGCTTGCCGGTGCGAACGCTCCCACCGATCGCCCGATGGACGGCGTCGATCTGTCGACGACGTTGAAGAAGGGTGGTTCGAGCCCCCGCAAAGAGCTGTTCTACTACGGTAGCCGTCTGGTTGCCGTGCGACAGGGATCGTACAAGCTGCACCTCGCCGGCCGTCAACAGCAGTTGCAAGGCGGCGCTTCGGTCGATGTTCCGTCGACGGGCGCGGAGCTCTACAACCTCGACGTTGATCCGTCGGAGAAATTCGATCTGGCCAAGCAGTTGCCGGACGTGGTCGCGCGATTAGAGAAGCTCGCGTCCGCGCACGAAGCCAGCTTTGCCTTCGCGCCGACGCAACTGGGACGAGGGGCGACACCAGCGGGAGGTCGTGGCCGCGGCGGTGATCGCTAGCCGCGCCGTCGGCGAACGCGTGCCGTAGGTCGTTCCTCGCGATGGGCGGCACGGGCGATCATCACTTCCGTCGATTTGATCACGGCGATCGCCTCGTCACCGCGTCGAAGTTTCAGAGCCTTCACGGCATCTGCAGTGATCACCGCGGTCAGCCATTGATCGCCGACGCGTACGCGGATCTGCGCGAGCAGGCCGTCGATTCTCACTTCCTCGACCAGCCCATGCAGACGATTGCGGGCACTCAGCCCCGCCAGCGTCTCATCATTGTTCGCGGGGTTCGCGGGGTTCGCGGGGTTCGCGGCGCTCGCGTGACGCCGTGGCGCCGACGGCGGCGCATGATGCGCAGTGAGACGCTCCAACTCTACGTCGGTAATCCGGTGATGGCCACCATCGGTCCGAATGGTTCGCACCCGCCCGGCATGCACCCAGCGTTTGAACGTCGAATAGCCGACGCCAAGGCGTGCGGCGGCCGCTCGGATGGTCAGTGGTGGCATCCGTCAATGATAGAGCTGAATAGGTCGAATTAGGTCGATTTGATCGACGGTTTGATACGGACTACAGTCAGTGCCCGGAGGCGTGATGCGGGCACGATGGGTACTGGTGTTGGTCGTCGGGATGGTGTCGGGAGCCGGACTCACCGTTGGCGCGCAGGTGGGGGCGGGCACGGTGTCGGGGCAGCTGATCGATCAGGGAGGCGCGTCCGTACCCGGCGCGACGATCACCGTCACCGATGTCGCCACCGCTCGGGCGCGCACCGCGGTGACCGGCGACGACGGCGGCTACGCGATGCCTGGCTTGTTGCCCGGCAGCTATCAGATCCGCGCCGAGTTGCGTGGCTTCAAGACGCTCGTGCGCGACGGCATCCGCGTCGCCACGGGTGAGAGCGTTCGCGTCGATCTCCGGCTCGAGGCCGGCAACGTCAACGAGACGCTCACCGTGCGGGCCGACGCGCCGGTGCTGCGCAGCGGGTCCTCAGGTCTCGGACACGTCATCGACAACCGCAAGATCGTCGAGCTTCCCCTCAACGGCCGCAGTTTCATCGCGCTCGCCGCGCTCGCTCCTGGCGTCGCCGTGCCACCGCCACCGGCAGCCCCGCTTCCGCGCATCAATGGCGGACGACCGCGCACGAACGAATATCTCTTCGACGGCATCTCCGTGTTGCAACCGGAGCCCGGTCAGGTCGCGTTCTTCCCAAACGTCGACGCGATCCAGGAGTTCAAGATCGAAAGCAACAGCGTTTCGGCGGAATTCGGCCGCTTCAATGGCGGCGTGGTCAACCTGACGACGAAATCAGGCAGCAATGCGGTGCGGGGAACAGCCTTCGAGTTCCTGCGCAATGAATCGCTGAATGCACGCAACTACTTCGCGCGCAGCAACCCGGTGAAGCCGCTCTTTCGGCGGAATCAGTTCGGCGGCGTTCTTGGCGGGCCGCTGCGTCGGGATCGGACGTTCTTTTTCGCCGACTATCAGGGACAGCGCCAGACCATCGGCCGAACGGTGATCTCGACGGTGCCGACCGCTGCTGCAGCGGCAGGGCAGTGTTCAACGAAGCGATCGGCGGGCGCGTGCCCGCGATCTTCGATCCGGCCACGACCGTTGCCGTGCCGGCGGCGTCACGAGGACGGCATTCGCTGGCAATACCATCCCCTCGGATCGCATCGATCCAGTTGCTCGTGCGCTCCTCGAACGATACCCGCTTCCGACGAGCAGCGGGACCGCCAACAACTACCGGCGCACCGGGAACGAGCGCGTCGATCAGGATCAGGTCAGCCTGCGTGTCGATCATCAGGTGACAGCAGGCGATCAGCTGTTCGGCCGGCTGACGCGGTTTCACGAGCACTTCACGCCCGTGACGCCTTTGCCGGATGGCAGTGGCCTCACGTCTGGAACGCTCGGTCCGCAGGGCACCACGGCCTGGTCGTTCGCCTCCAGCTATCAACGCGTGTTCTCGAGCACATTCGTAAATGCACTTCGCGTAGGCGACACACGCCGCTCGGTCGGCCGATCGGCCGCGCAATTGGATACGTCAGCGTCCGCGGCCTTGGGTTTGCCGGGCATTCCCGCGACGGCGAGATTCCCAAACACGCTGCCCACATTCCTCATCGCCGGCTATCAGCAACTCGGTTCTCCGGCGAACACCGCCTCGGACTTCAGCACCGGCGTGATCGAAATCGCCGATACGCTCACCTGGCTGAAAGGGCGGCACACCCTCAAAGCGGGCGCCGACCTGCGCTGGGCGCGCCTCAACGTGCTCCAGCCTCCGTCGCCGACGGGGTCTTCACCTTCAGCAACTTGTTCAGCGACGTGCCTGGAACGGCGAACACCGGCACGCCGCTCGCGAGCTTTCTTCTTGGACACGTGCAGCAGTTCTCGATCGATCTGCAACAGGACGAGATTCGGAATCGCGCGCACATCCAGGAGTATTTCGTCCAGGACGATTGGCGGGTGAGCAATCGCGTGACGATCAACGCCGGCGTTCGCTACACGCTCAACTTTCCCTCGACGGAGGAGAACAATCAGGCGGCGGTCTTCAACCTCGACACGCAGCAGCTCGAGTACCTCGGTCGCGACGGGAATCCGCGCGCGGCCCGTCAACTGCACAAGCTGAACTTCGGTCCACGACTGGGAGCGGTGGCTCGCCTGACCGACAACACGGTCGCACGCATTGGCTATGGCCTCGTGTGGATCGAGATGGCAGGCATCACGACACCATTCACCACGCCGGTCTTTCCGTTTCTGCAGACCGTGTCGCAGCGCACGTTGGACAACATCACGCCGGCGTTCACGTTGGCGGCCGGCCCGAGCGTCGCGCCGATGGCACTGGCGCCGAACGCCGGCATCGGCCAGGGCGTGTTTTCCGTCGATCGGGACCTGGGCTCTGGCTATGTGCAGCAGTGGAACGCGTCCGCCCAACGTCAGCTCTCGTCGAGCATCGCGGTCGAAGTCGCGTACGTCGGATCGAAGATCACCCGGGTCGGACTGCCGGATACGAATCTCAATCAGCTCACCGCCGAGCAGCTTGCACAGGGAGCAGCCCTCCTGCAGCGCGTGCCGAATCCATACTTTGGCATCATCCCGCGCTCGTCGTCTCTCGGGGATCCGACGATTCCGGTCGCGCAATTGCTCAAGCCGTATCCGCAACACACCACGGTCAGCCTCTATCGCAACAACGTCGGGACGACGATCTATCACGGCGCGTATGCCAAGCTCGAACAGCGTGTCTCGCGCGGGCTCTCGTATCTGGTGAGCTACACGCGATCGACACTGCGCGACGATGCATCGTCGGTCTTTGACGCATCGATTCTCACTGGACCGGTCGCAAACTTTCCGGTGGCCGACAGCTTCAACCGACGGCTGGAGCGCGATTACTCGACCGGCGATATCCCGCACGTCTTCGTGACCTCGGCGGTGTGGGATCTGCCGTTCGGTGGCGGCCGAGCCGCCGCCCCCAGCGGTGTCCTTGGCGCGCTCGTGAGCGACTGGACGGTAAGCGCGGTGCTGACACTGCAATCGGGCATGCCATTGGCCGTCACGCAGACGACCAACAACAACGCGTTCGCCGGGTTTGGGACGCAGCGTCCCAATCTGGTCGGTGATCCTGCTCTCCCAGCTGACGAGCGATCGGTGAGCCAGTGGTTCAACACCAGCGCGTTCGCTTCAGCGCCGGCATTCACCATCGGCACCAGTTCGCGCAATCCGGTTCGCGGTCCCGGCTATCGCAATCTCGATCTGGCGCTGATGCGTCGCCTCCTCTCAGGCGATCGCGCGCTCGAAGTGCGCGCTGAAGTCTTCAACGCCACGAATACGCCGCAGTTTCTCGCGCCCAACACCGTGGTCGGATCGGCGGCGTTCGGCACGATCACGGCGGCGGCCGATCCTCGGGTCGTGCAACTCGCGCTCAAGTTCGTGTTCTGAACTCGTGCCGGTCAGAATCACCGCGCTCAGGCTATTCTGAGTGACGTGCCAGAGCTTCCCGAAGTTGAATCGACGCGCCGCCAGCTCGCCCCTAGCATGGTGCGATCACGGATCGAAGCCGTGGATCTGCGGCGGCCCGATCTGCGGCGGCCGTTCCCACGCCGGTTCGTCCAGCGACTCACCGGTCAGACCGTGACTGCGCTGGCTCGGCGCGCCAAGTACCTGGTGGGCTCGCTCTCGTCCGGCGAGACGCTGCTGATGCACCTCGGCATGTCCGGGTCGTTTCGCGTGATTCGCGAGCGCCCACGAACACGAGCCGCGCGTGCCCTGGTGGGACTCGACGCGCACGATCACGTCGTCTTCCATCTGTCATCTGGGCGGGCGGTCGTGTTCAACGATCCGCGGCGATTCGGGATGATGGAGCTCGTGGCGGCGGGGAAGATGTCGCACCATCCGGTCTTGAGCGCCCTTGGTCCGGAGCCGTTGTCCGCTGATTTCGACGGCGCCGCCTTGGCACGGGCGTGTCGCGGCAAGAAGACGAGCCTGAAAGCCGCACTGTTGGATCAGCGGGTCGTTGCCGGCGTCGGGAACATCTACGCCAGCGAGGCGCTGCACCTCGCCGGCCTGTTGCCGCGCCGGCAGGCGTCGATTCTCGCGACGCCCGCTGGCGAACCACGCGAGGCGGCCCATCGTCTTGCCGCGGCGATCAAGCGCGTGCTCGAAGAGGCGATTGCCAGACAGTCGGCGCGCGAGTATCGTGAGGGCCGATTCCTGGTCTACGACCGTGCGGGTCAACGCTGTCTCAAAGCTGATTGCTCCGGCGTGATCCGGCGCCGCGTGCAGGGAAGCCGTTCGACCTTCTTCTGTTCGGTCTGTCAGCGCTGAACGCGATCGAGTGCGCGCAGAATTGCGTCTGCCGACCGATCGATATCCGCCTCCGTCGTCGACCAGTTCGACACCGAGATCCGAATCGCACGAGCGCCTTTCCACGTCGTGCCCCCGAGCCAGCAGGTGCCGTCTCGTTGCACGGCATCGATCGTGGCGTCCACGAAGGCGTCGGCATCGGCTGGTTCGCGTGTGGCAGGAACACAGCGCACCAGCACCTGATTGAGCACCACTTCGTTGAGGACGGCCACTTTCGGGTGAGCCGACAGCCGTGCTGCCATTCGCTGTGCGAGCGCGCAGGAGCGATCGACGAGCTCCGTCATCCCCTGTCGCCCAAGCGCGCGCAACACCGCGTAAATCGGGACCGCCCGTGCGCGACGTGACTCTTCGGGCGTGAACTCGTGCGGATCGCGCGCCTCCTTCGTCTCTTGGATATAGGCAGCGGGCACCGTGAACGCGCGACGATGCGTCTCCGGATGCGCGGTGAGCGCGATGCCGCAGTCGTACGGCACGTTGAGCCACTTGTGCGCGTCGGTGGCCACCGAGTCCGCCTGCGCCATCCCGTTGACGAGGTGCTTCCGTGAGGGGGATACCGCCGCCCAGGCCCCAAACGCGCCGTCGACATGCACCCACGCATCGCGCCGGCGCGCCGCGGCGATGATTGGCGCGATCGGATCGAACGAACCGGTGTTCACGTTCCCAATCTGCATGCAGACGATGCAGGGGCCAGTGCTGCGAGAGAGAGCCGCTTCGACCGCATCAAGACGCATCCGTCCCTGATCGTCGGTCGGTATGCGCTGCACGCGATCCGTACCCAGACCCATCATGCGCAGGGACGTACCGATCGAGTAGTGCGCCTCCTCGCTGACGATGACGTCGATCGATGGCGCACCGGGCAAGCCTTGGCGCTCGACATTCCATCCCACCTTCTCGAGCACATGATGACGAGCCGTGATCAGGCAGGTGAAGTTGGCCATTTGGCCGCCGGTGACGAACCCAGCACTCCACTGCCCCTCGAGTCCAAGAAGATCGGCGACCCAGCTCGTCACGATCTCTTCGACGACGGATGTGATCGGCGACAGCGCGTAGATCCCGGCATTTTGATCCCACGCCGAGACCAGCCAGTCAGCCGCTGTCGCGGCGCGAAAACTTCCGCCGACGACGAATCCGAAATAGCGCGGGCCCTGCGTCGCGACTGTGCCGTCGGCTCCCGCCTTGCCCAGCGCGTCGATGACGGCGCTCGCATCGACGCCGGTGCCGGGCAGGCCGCCGCCGAGCAGCGCGCGCAGCGCCGGTCCGTCCAACGTCGCGCCAACGTGCCGTTCACGGATGTTCGCCAGATATCGATCGCCGTGCGCCGACGCCAGTGCCAACAATGAGTCCATGCGATGACATGCTACGCCATGTCAAAGCCTGTCAAAACATGTCAAGACTGGTCAAGACTTGTCCAGAATTGTCCAGTGACCATTGTCGGGATAGCCCGTCGCCGTCGAGCCCGTCGTCCGAGGTAGGATCTGAAAAGCACGATGACTGCTGGACCCACTGTGATGACGGCGTTCGCCGTGATGGCGCTGCTCGGATTCGTTGGCGGCTGCCGCGAGCGACCGGGTGAATCGGCCGCCGCCGCTCCGCCGGCGGAATCGCCGGTTGCGGTCACTGAGAAGTGGCGTGCCAAGCATGAGAGCGACTACCGTCGTGAGTGGGTCGTCATCGCGGGACTGCATCAGTTGCAACCTGGTCCCAACACGGCAGGCAGCGCAACCACGAACGCAATTGTGCTGCCGGCATCCGTGCCGCCGCAGCTCGGACGGTTCGTTCGCAACGAGACGGCTGTGACCTTCGAGCCGGCGTCAGGCGCCACGGTCACCCTCAACGGACAGCCGGTGACGAAGCCGATCACCGTGCGCGATGATCGGCAGCCGAAGGCTGACGAGTTGATCGTCGGCGACGTGCGCCTCGTCGTCCACGTGAGCGGCGAGACGAGATCGCTGCGCGTCCGCGATCCGAATAGCGCGATCGCGAAAGGATTCCTTGGTTTCACCTGGTTCCCGATCGATCTGCAGTACCGCGTGATCGGCAAGTTCGTTCCCGATCCGCAGCCGCAACAAATCAAAGTGCTGAACACCTTCGGCGAGGTGGACGAGTACAAGAGCGAAGGCATGATCACCTTCACGCTCCTCGGACAGACGCTGCAGATCCGGCCGTTCACGACGCGGCCGAAGCGCTTCTACATCGTCTTCAAGGACGCGTCGAGCGGCCAGGAGACCTACGAGGCCGCGCGCTTCCTGTACACGGATCTGCAAGACGATGGTTCGGTCGTGCTCGATTTCAACCAAGCCTACAACCCGCCGTGTGCGTTCAATCCGTACACGACCTGTCCGATCCCGCTCCGCGAGAATCGCCTGCCGATCAAAGTGCTCGCCGGCGAGCAGGCGTATCCCGTTCACGTCGACCCCGCGAGCGGCACGAAGTAGCGCGTATGCTCTCCACCGACACCTTCGTCCGGCTCTGTCGCGCCCGCGATCTGCTCAGCGAAGTGCACGACCAGCGACTGACCATCGACGACGTGGCCCGCGCGGCGGCGATGTCGCCGTATCACTTCATTCGGAAATTCAACGCCCTCTTCGGCGACACGCCGCATCAGTATCGGATCCAGGCGCAGCTCGATCGCGCCAAGCGGCTGCTGGCGCGTGGCGATCGCTCGGTCACCGACGTCTGCATGGATGTCGGATTCTCGAGCATGGGCAGCTTCAGCGATCTGTTCGCACGGCGCGTCGGCATGCCGCCGTCGGCGTACCGGCGTCGTGCGCGCGCGTTCATCACGGTGCCGGGGATCGTGCCGACGGAATTGTTTCCCGGCTGCCTCAGCTTAATGGGCACAGCCTTCGCAATTTTGGAGAAGCGCGGGAACTGAGGATCCGTCAGACTCACGTCATGCGAATCAAGCTGACGAGCATCATGGTCGACGATCAAGACAAGGGACTGAAGTTCTACACTGAAGTCTTCGGCTTCGTGAAGAAGCACGACATCCCGGTCGGCGACTACCGCTGGATTACCGTCGTCTCTCTACAAGACCCGACCAATGTCGAACTCGCACTCGAGCCGAATGCCAACCCAGTCGGGAAGGCGTTCCAAGAAGGCCTCTTCAAGCAAGGGATCCCGGCCACCGCGTTCGAGGTCGACAACCTCGAACAGGAACATCAGCGTCTCCGTAGTCTGGGCGTCGTCTTCACCATGGCGCCGACCGCCCAAGGCCCGATCAGCCTGGCGATCTGCGCCGACACCTGCGGAAACTTGATCCAGCTGTATCAACCACAACCACTGAGGTAGACGCGCGTCCGCAGCCACGGACGACACGGTAAGAGCTACGCCACGGATAACACGGACAACACGGACAACACGGGTAACGGCTCGCCACGGATGACACGGACAACACGGTCAGCTCGCCACGGATGACACGGAGTACACGGAAGGGTGGGGTACCGTGGGTAACTGGGCGGTGTTTGGGTACTCTTCTCCGCGCTTCATTCCGTGTTGTCCGTGTTATCCGTGGCCTAGCCCTTACCGTGTTGTCCGTGTTATCCGTGGCCTAGCCCTTACCGTGTTGTCCGTGTCATCCGTGGCCTAGCCCTTACCGTGTCGTCCGTGTCATCCGTGGCCTAGCCCTTACCATGTTGTCCGTGTCATCCGTGGCCTAGCTCTTACCGTGTTGTCCGTGTCATCCGTGGCCTAGCCCTTACCGTGTTGTCCGTGTCATCCGTGGCCTAGCCCTTACCGTGTTGTCCGTGTCATCCGTGGCCTAGCCCTTACCGTGTTGTCCGTGTCATCCGTGGCCTAGCTCCTACCGTGTCGTCCGTGTCATCCGTGGCTTAGCCTTACCCGCTTGTCGGTGACATCCGTGGCGTGCCCTTCGTCTTACCGTCCGAAGCTCTCGACGACGGCTGATCCTGGTGACGCGTGACTTCGCCCGTAGGTGGTGCTGCCGCCGATGACGAACACGCGGTCTTTGAACCTGACGGCGCGGGCGAACTTGCGGGCCGTCGGCATGCGCGTGTCGGTGGCCCAGTCCGTGGCTCGGGCGTCAAGCCGGAGGACTTCGTCGAGCACCATCGCCTTTCCTTGCGATTCCCCGCCAAAGTAGTAGATCGACGTGCCGATCGCCACCGCGCCGCCAGTGCCGCGCGGATCGATCGAGCCCCCCGGTGTCCAGGCGCGCGTCGCCGAATCGTAGGCGTAAACGTCGCCGAAGTCGTTGGGACCACTCCGGCCACCAATCGAGTACAGCGTCGAGCCGAGCACGACCGCCGCGGGGCTACCGAGACTTCGCGGTAGCGGCCCGCCGTCGATCCACGCGTTCGTCTGCGGATCGTAGATGCTGTGATCGCTGATCGTCGATACTGAGTTGCCGCCGCCGATGACGTGGATGCGGCCGTTCATGACGATCGCGGCATGGCCACCGCGCGGCGCTGGGAGCGGGCTCGCGTCACTCCATTCACGCCTCTTCGTGTGATACCGACGCACGCTCGTCACCGGACGATTCGTCGTCGTGCCGAATCCGCCGATGAGGAAGAGGCTATCGCCGATCGCGGCCGCAGCGGGCGCGTTGACGCCTTCGCCTGGGAGTGAGGTCTCGCGCGTCCAGGCCTTGCCGTTGAAGCGTTCCACGTCCATTACCGGTGTGCCGTCCGATCCAGTACCACCCAAGACGTAGATCGCATCCGCGGTTGCGGCTACGGCGTGTGCCGCACGCGGTGTCAGCATGTCCGGTTCCCGGCGCCAGCCTCGCGAGCCGTCTTGTGCGACCGAGGCCGCGGCGCTGAGGAGCACGATCAGTGCAAGGACGCCGCGGGACGGCATTAGCCCGCTCGCACCCCGTTCGGGACTGGCCATTCCGGCTCCAAGAGCGCCGGGATCACACCGTCCGCGTAGCCGACATCGCACAGCATGGCCTGCGACTCGTGTCCGCGGATCGTGCGCCGCGGCACGTTGCAGTAGAACAGCGCTTGGCGGCCGATGAGCGCCTGGGGATTGGCGCGTTCTTGACGAATCCCAGCGATGACCGATCGTGGGGCAGTCTCGCCGAAGTCGACGGTCAGCCGCATCAGCCGTTCGGCATTCGCTACCTCCGCGACATCCACAATCGTTCCAACCCGTAAGTCGATTTTGTCCACGAGGTCGAGGGGGATGTCTGGCTTCTGCGGAACAGGCGAGTAGCTCACGTCGCCGGCGGTCGCGAGGATCGCCTCGATCTGTGCCAAGTGATTTCTGTCGTGGCCGGCGTAGAGCCGAAGCAGGTGATGCATCGTCTCGATGCCGCGTTCTTCGTGCACGCCATGGTGGTCGAACACCTCAGGCGAGAGTCGGGCGAGCATGCGCAGCGTGCCGGCGCGACACGCTGCGAAGAGCCGTGCCGACTCTCCAGCGTCGCACGAGGCGTAGTTGAAGGCCTTCGCCCACTGATCTTGATCGAACGCCTGAATCGGCGTCGCATTCGTGGCCGCAATCATGCGAAGGCGGTAACCGCCGACGAGCTCGGCGTCCGCCAGATGGGCGGCAATCTCGTCGATCGACCATCGTGACGGCGCCGGTTTCACCGCCCGCGTGGCTCGGTTCGCTCGTGCGATCGCCGAGGAGAGCCGCGCTGGCGTTGACGACAGGATCTGCATCGGGTCGTCGTTGCCGACGAGGCCCAGCAAGCGCGTGATGTAGGGCTGAGGATCGAAGGTCATGATGACCTTCGATTGTACTGGAGGCGTGTTGGCGACTGCGGTCGCCGTCGCGACCGCAGTCCCAGGCTCTCGTGTGCTCAGAACCTCACGCCGAACGACATCCGGAACGTCCGCGGCGTCGTGTAGCCGAACCGGTTGAGCGCCTTGCCGAAGTCCGGGCCGTAGTCCCAGTTCACGCCCCGCACGGGCGTCGTCGTGAACGGGTTGAACGTTGCGAAGCGCGACGCGGTCGTGCCGGGCGTCAGCACGGTCGTGTCGATGCGCTGCGTGTTGACGCCGCCGGCGTTGGCCGCGCTGCCGGTGCCGAACACGGTGCTGCCGCAGGCGCACAGCTGGAACTGATTGAAGACGTTCAGCACCTGCAGCTGCGCGAACAGCTGCATCCGGCTCGCGCCTGGAACCTGCGCTAGGCGTAGTTGGCCGCGAAGTCGGTACGGCGCTGGCCCTCGGTCCGGAACTCGTCGCGCGGACCGAAGTAGTAGGTCGTCGCCGTCGACGCCGGGGGCGTCAGGTAGGCGTTGTCCGGGTTCGTCGACGTACGGCCGCGGATCGACGCCGTTGGTGTTCGACGGCGCCGTACGGCACGCCGCTCTCGAGCGCCTGCAGCACGCTGAGCGTCAGGCCCGGCACGAACTCCGGACGCTGTAGTTGAGCCACAGCCGCGCGCGATGGCGCTGGTCGACTGCGAGGTCGCCGTCGGGGTAGTTCCACGACTCCTGCTTGTATTCCGGATAGCGGTAGTCGAACGGCGACCGGGCCGCTGGCGACGTCTCGCCGTCGAAGTTGCCCCAGGCGCTGCGACAGCGTGTAGTTGCCGCCGACGTCGGTGCGTGCGTCCGAACCGGTAGGTGCCCTGGAGCGTGCAGCGCCGGTATAGTCGGCGCTTCAGCAGCCGTCGGTCGCGTTCGTCGATCAGCGCGAGGTCGAAGCGGCCGGCCGATCGGATCGCTGACACGCGTGCCGGTCGTCGTGTCGGCTGACGCAGGTAGAAGTCGCGTAGTTGCGGATACGACGTAGTCGGCGCGCAGCGCGCGCGCGGCTGCCGAACTGCCGGTTCACGCCGGTCGGCGTACTCCCACGCGTTCGGCGACTGACGAGCCGTCGGCGATCTGCGGCGTGACGCCGGGAATGGTCGGGGTGCTCGCGCAGCGGCAGGCTGGCGCCGCCGTTGGCGATGAACCAGTCGAACACCTGCGCGGATCGCCTCCGGCGTCGGCGACCAGCGGCGCCGTGCCGGATCGGGGTTGATGCTCGGCCCGCGATAGATGAACTGCAGCGTCTGCGGGTTGCCGGCCGCCGACGACGAGTCGGCGACGCTGTTGGAGATCGCCGCGACGTACTTCGCCGACGCTGCCGGTCACCGATCCAGCTGCCGTCGCCGCTCGGATCCCACACGACGCCGAGGCGCGGGCTGAACGCGCTGTCCTTGGCGACGACGTTGCCCTGCTGATCCTCGCCGTGGTTCTTGTCGCAGCGCACGCCGAGGTTCGCGGTCAGGCGATCGTTGACGCGCCAGGTGTCGTTGAAGAACGCGGAGTGGGTGCGGAAGTTCGAGCCCGCGCTGTCGATCGGAGATCGGATTCCACTGGATGATCGTGGTGCCGTCGCCGAGGAACAGCGGGATAGATCGCTCGCGCCGGCGCCGGTGCCGCGGAGGATCGCGCCGGCGCTGAGGATGCGGTAGTCGCTGCCCGACTGGTGGTTGTTGGCGCATGCGGATGTCGTTGAAGTTGTCGTAGCCGAACGTCAGGTTGTGCGAGCCGGCGCCGCGGCGTCGACAGGAAGTACGATGCCTTGACGAAGATGTCCTCGTTGTCGCGCTCCTCCGGCGTGCAGACGCCGCAGAAGTGTCGGCGACCAGTAGCGCGTGCCGCCGCGGCTGTTGTCGATCAGCAGCGTGCCGTCGATCGAGGTCGGTCGACTTGGCGCCCGCGCCGATGAAGCTGAACGTGCGCTGCGAGTAGCGCCCTCGACGAACAGGTTCGAGCGTCAGGACGCCGGTGTAGTTGACGGTAACAGATCCTGCGGCAGCTCGCGGGTGCCGAGGCTGCGCAGGTCCATCGACAGGTTCTGGTTGAAGGTGTTGTTGATCTGCTCGTCGATCGATCTTGATGTAGTTCGCCTGGAAGCGATGATTCGAGGTCGAGCGAGTAGGTGCCCTTGACCTCGTAGCGCTGCTGCTCGCTCGGTGAAGGTGTACGGGATGCGGTGCCGACGAGCGTGCGCGCCCTGCGACTGCGTCTGGATGCGGCCGGCGGTGAAGAACCACAGCCGATCCCTGATCACCGGTCCGCCGAGCGTGTACTCGTAGGTCGGCACGACCTTGTCGAGGCGCAGGCTCGCGGCGGTCGGTCGCCGCGACGCGCGGTCTCGAACGGCGTCAGCGTCCGCCACTTGTCGTTGTTGAGCGTGTCGCGGAAGCGAGCCGCGAGAACCGGTTGCCGCCCGACTTGGTGATGATGTTGACGACGCCGCCGCTGAAGCGGCCGAACTCGGCCGAGACGCCGCCGGTGGCGACCGTCGTTTCCTGGATCGCGTCCTCGATGTAGAGGTCGTACGCCTGGCCGCGCAGGTTCTCGTTGATGGTGACGCCGTTGACCAGGAACAGGTTCTCGAACGACACCGAGCCGGCGATCGAGAAGGCGCCGCCGGGTCCGGTCGGATGCACCGCCGGCGCCAGCAGCAGGATGGCGTTGATGTCGCGGACGGTCGGCAGCGTCGCGATCAGCTCCTGCGTGAAGTTCGTGGCGACCTGCGCCGTCTGCGTCAGCACGTCGGCCGCGCGGCCGACGACCTGCACCTCCTCGGTGACCTGCGCCGGGCCCAGCGTCACCTCGAGCGGCAGGACCTGCGTCGGCGCCAGCACGACGGTGCGCTGCTGGCGTCTGGAAGCCGCTCAGCTCGAACGTGATCGTGTAGGGGCCCGACGGCAGCAGCGGTCAGGATGTAGTCGCCGTTCGCCGACGTGACCGTCTCGCGGGTGCCCTGCAGGTTCGGCGATTTCGCCGTCACGGTCGCACCGGGCAGCGCCGCCCCTGTGAGTCGAGCACTCGTCCCGAGATCGTTCCCGTCGTGGTCTGCGCAGCAGCACCCGCCGCGAGGCCAGCACGACGATCATGGCCAGCACGATTCGAACACGCATAACTTTTCCCTCCATCGTTCGTCCCGCGCGAGTTGGGACGAACTGATTCACCGCTTCGTGTTAGTCAGATAGCAGCGTTGAGCAAGAGCAACGCCGCTCAGCCACGCGCGCGAGAGGTGTGTTGTCGGTCGAGTGTGTGGTGGGAAGAACTGACAGAAAGCAGGTACGGATGATTGGTCGCAAGTTGCGAAGCGTCGACTGGCGTACACGCGCGATCAGCCTGCCAGGTCGCAGATCACACGGGTTTCATCAATCCAGTTCGATCTTGGAATCCATACCATTGGTTTGTTGGACGGTGCTCTGGATCGTTGCTGCTGAGCTGGCCGCGAATGACCCCGTCTCCCGCGGGTCCTCCTCCTTTTAATAGAGGGAGGTGGCTGCGACCCGCGCCCCCGCCCCGTTGATTCCCTCCAATTCAGAACGGATTAGACGCCCACTTGCTGATTGGGTCGTGATTCGTGCGGCTCGACTGCAGGCGTGTTCCCGAGTGCAGGATGACGCACGTCCTCGCCGTGAAAGGCGGGTTGAAGTTCCTTGATCTGGTGCACGTTCACGACGAGCGATCGATGAATGCGCAGGAACGTTCCCGGATCGAGCGATTCCTCCAGCGTGCCGAGCGGCACGCGCAGCAAATGCCGCCCCGTCCCGGTGTGCAACTCGACATAGTTCTCCGCCGCTTGCATCCAGTGCACGTCCTCGAGCGTCACGAAGGTGGTCTTTCCCGACGATCGGATGGCGACGCGCGAACTGTGTCCTCGTGTTCTTCGTGACCCGCGAACCGTTACCCGCGACCCGAGACCGACGGCCATCACTCGCTTCTTAACGCAATCATCGGATCGACCGAGACAGCCCGGCGTGCAGGGATAAGGCTCGCGACAAGGGCCAATAGCGCCACGGCGACGACGGCGCCGGCGTAGGAGATGACATCGCGTGTCGTCAAACCGTACAGCATCGTTTCGAGGTAGCGGGATCCGGCGATCGCCAGCGGCAGGCCCGCAACGATGCCGATGGCGCAGACGACGAGGCTGTCGCGGACGACCATCCACACGACGTCGCCGCGGCGCGCACCGAGGGCCATGCGGATGCCGATCTCGGGGTGCGGCGGCTGACGCGGTAGCGAGAGCGTGCCGTAGAGACCGGTGGCGATGAGCAGCGCCGCGAGCACGCCGAACGCGCTGGCCAGGCGCGAGAACATCCGCTCGTTCGAGAACGACTGCGCGAACTGCGCTTGTTGCGTCATCGGACGGAGCAGCGGCAGATCGGGCCCGAGCTCGGCCACCACACGACGGATATCCGGCAGCAGGCGCGCCGGATCGCCGCTCGCGCGGAGCTCCACGTGCAACTCCGACATCGCTGGCACTGCGAGTACAGAAGTACGCCATCGGACGTTCGGACTCGCGGACCCCGGTATAGCGACTGTTCGCGGCGACCCCGACGATCGTGTATGCCGCGCATCGGGCCGCGTCGAGAGCGACACCGTGTGTCCGATCGCCTGCCGGTTCGGCAGATAGGTCTTCGCGAACGCCTCGTTCACGATCACTGATGGCTGCCCGCGGAGATCCGCTTCCCTGAAGTCGCGGCCGAGCAGGATCGGCGTGCCGAGCACGCGGAAGTAGTCCGGGCCGACGTTGTTCCATCGCATCCGCTGCTCTTGGCCCGTCACCCTCGCGCTATCGACGATGGCGATGGTGTTGTTGCTCCAGCCGGATCCGATCCGATTCCCCATCAACGTCACCGCTTCCACGCCGGGCAGTCTCGCGCAATCGCGCCTGCAGCGACTCGTAGAACTGTGACCAGGCGGCCTCGCTGCTTCGCACCGACGAAGGCGGTGTGACGCCGAAGACCAACAGGCCTGATGCGCGAAATCCGAGGTCGGCGCCGTTCAGGTTTGCAGCGTGCGCACGAGCAAGCCCGCGCCGACGAGCAGCGCCACACACAATGCGATCTGCGCGGCGAGGACGATGCGGGTGCCGCGCATCGCGAGCGATCGGCGGTCGTGTTGAGTGCAGTCGCCTTCAGCACGAGCCCGAGTGGCGCATTGCGCGCGGAACGCAGCGGTGCGAGCCCGAAGCCAGGGCCGCGAGGTCGAGAGGCCCAGCGTGTAGACGAACACGGTCATGTCGGGCGCAAGGACAACGTCGAGCGCCGACAGAGTTGCCAGTGCCCTCGTAGCCCAGACCGCGATAACCCACCCGACGATCGTGCCCGCGCAGACCAGGATGGCACTTTCGGCCAACAATTGGCGCAACAAACGCCGCGTGCTGCCGCCGAGCGCCGAACGCAGGCTGAACTCTCGCTGGCTGCCGCGTTTCTCGCCGCGAGCAGCAGCGCGATGTTGCCGCAGGCGATCAGGAGCACCGAATCCCACCATGGCCATCAGGACGCTTAGAGGTTGACGGTACTGATCGCGAGTCCCAGCATGCCGCGCGTCGACGAGAACGACAGCTGCGGCGCGTTTTCTCCCTTGGGCGGAATGCCGGCTGGGCGTAGGCGGCGCGGACAAATTTCCGCTGCGCGACGGCCAGAGCTTGTTCGGCTGTGACGCCGGGGGCAAGCCGGCCGACGGTCAGCAGGAACCACCAGTTCGGACTGTTGTTGAAGTGTCGTTCGAATCGGGCGACGGCCCCACGGCTTCAATTCCGGCCGCAGCTGAATCGGCACCCACACGTCGTCGACCGTCCTCGCCCCAGGCCGAGAACGCCGACCCGTGATGCCGACGATCGTGAACGGGTAGCCCTTTGACGAACAGCGTGCTGCCCA
The DNA here is from genome assembly GCA_963749865.1 of uncultured Actinomycetota bacterium. Taxonomy (GTDB): domain Bacteria; phylum Actinomycetota; class Actinomycetes; order Propionibacteriales; family Nocardioidaceae; genus Nocardioides. Next base: position 1,173,366 of record CAVVOE010000011.1, on the reverse strand, counting down.
CCGCGCTCCGCGCGTCGCGCGAAGCGTCGCGTCCAATAGCCGTAGCTGATCATCGCGTTTGGGTGTGCTGCGCTCTCGTCGTCCATCGTGAAGCCGCGCCCGCGCTCCATCGTCACGCGCAGACCGGAGAAGAAGTTGCCGGTGACCATCTCGGCCAAGGCTGTTTCCGCCTGGTTCCGGATGCCGCACCGCGACCTGATTGAGGCCGAGCGGCACGTAGGCCATCAGCTCGGAGAACGCGCGCCGCTCTGCACGCAGTTGCTCGAAGACCGGATACAGACAACGAGGTGTTGTCGAATCCAGTCTGAGACGCGTGGTTTGGCTGCCGCGACGTATGAAGAAAGACGAGGCGATCCGCCTCTCCAACCGGCAGAAGTTTGAGCACCACCGCGTTCATGACGCTGAAGACCGCGGCGTTGGCGCCCATGCCGAGGCCGAATGTCAAAACCGTGACCACGGCAAAGACCGGTGTTCGTCTGAGTTGCCGAAGCGCGAAGCGGACATCTTGGAGCATGGCTCTTTGACGGGTCGCCGCCGGCGAAGGTTGCCACGTGGGCCGTGGGCCGCAGACCCTGGGCCGTTGACCGTTAGGGGTTTTGGCGGCGGACGTTTCGCGGCTGTCCGCTTGGCGAGCGGGCGCCGCATGCCGTGCAGAAGTTGGCCCGTACGCGAAGTATGTGTGAGCAGATCTGACTTGGTTGCGGCATCCAGGAGGCCAAGCCGTTCCGCAATCTCGATCTGGCTTTCGAGTTCCGCAAGCGATCCCAGAGCAACCAGACATGGCGCAAGAAGATCTTGTCGGTTCTTTGCGCGTGGCCTTCTGCGATGTTACTCGGGACGGAGACTGCAGCTCTCCTGATCTGTGAAGCGAGTTCGAAGCGGTGCTCTGCAGGGAATCTTCTGGGGACATTGTGAGCCGCTACGGCGAGATTCGTCGCCGCCTGCCACACGTCGAGATCGCGATGATTCCGGATGATCGTCAAGAAGCACCTCGCAGTTTCTGCACTGGTTCCGAGCATCGCTCATCGCAGATTGCAACGTTGGCGGCTAACTCACTGAACCTGTGCAGTCTGCGCGGTGCCTAGCCAATTGCTGGACCGGCAATTCTGGGACGGCCTGTCTACACCCTCTGTCCCCGGCCCCCGACCCACGCCCCACGACCTCCGACCTACGGAACTAAAACCGCACCCCCACCGACATGTTAAACGTGCGCGGCGTCTGGTACGCGATCCGGCTCGTCGGGCGACCGAACTGCGCCCCGTAGTCCCAGTGCACGCCTTGCACCGGCTGGGTGGTGAACGGGTTGAACGCCGGCAGCGTCGGGCGAGTGGCGCGCGTGAGGATGGCGGTGTTGATGGCGTTGATGTTGTCGATCGCATCCGCGTTGAACAGATTGAGCAGCGTCACGCGGGCGAAGAGTTCGGCGCGCGTCACCCGGCGGCGATAGTTGACCGAGAGGTCCGACTGCCAGGCCGCGGCCGTGTGGAACTGATCGCGCGGCGTGAAGAAGTACGTCACCTGTGCCGGGATGTTGGCGTAGCCGGCGCTCGGGACGAACGCGCCGGTCGCGATCGATCCCGCCGCGCCGTACGGCGTGCCCGAGGCGCCCACCTGCAGAAATCCCAGATCCAGCGATCCGATGACGGCCGGAAGCGGCACGTTGTAGACGAACCAGAGGCGGCCGCGGTGCCGCTGATCGATCCCGAGGCGACCGTCGGGGCTATTCCACCGTGGCTCCTTGTCCTCCGGGTAGGAGTCGACCGCCGCCGTGATTGGTCCGCTGGCTGACGTCTCTCCCTCGAAGTTGCCGAACGCGCGCGAGAGCGTGTAGTTGCCGCCAGCAGTGAGCCGCCGCCAGAGGAGGACCTGGCCCGCGACGTTCAACGCGCGATAGTCGCTCCTGACGTTCCCGGTGTTCTCGATGATTGCGCGATCGAACGTGCGATTGAAGGGATCCGTCACCTTGCCGGTGGTGGTGTCGGTTCTGTTGCTGTAGAAGTCCTGATACCTCCGGAACATCGCATCGACGCGGATCGAGCCGCGCTGTCCGAGCGAACGAGCGACCCCGAACGTCGACTCGCGTCCGCTCGGCGAGGCGAGCCGCGCGGCGATGACGCCGGTGAGACCGGGAACCGACGGCGGATCGTCGGGCGGACGATTGGTGCCGCCGTTGGCGAAGAACCAGTCGAACATCGTTCGCAGCGCCTGGTTCTGGCCGACCGGCGTGGCCACGTTCTCGTCGACGTTGATTGACGGTCCGCGGTACTCCCAGACGAAACTGGCCGGTTGTCCGCCGGGCGATTGACTATCGGCAATCGAGTTGGCGATCGCCGTCACGTAGCGGCCGTAGCCGGCGAACACGCTCCATCGGCTGCTGCCCGTCGGATCCCACGTCGCCGACACCCTCGGGCTGAGCGCGCTGTCACGAATCACGGCGCGCCCGATGCTATCTTTGCCGTCGTTCTTGTCGAACCGGAACCCGAGGTTGATCTGCAGGCGCTGCGTCGGCCGCCACAGGTCGTTGACGAACGCCGAGTGCGTCCGGAACGAGGTGCCCCGCGTTTCCTCGAGGATCGGATTCCACACGATGAACGTGGTCTCGTCGCTGCCGCTGAGAACCGGATAAATCTCCGTCCCTCGGATGATCGACGTGAGGCCGAAGATGCGATAGTCGCTGCCGGCCTGGTGGTTGTTGGCGAACCGCCGATCGTCGAAGCTGTCGAAGCCGGTCACGATCGCGTGCGAGCCCGGTCCGGCATCCATGAAGTAAATGGCCTTCACGAGCACGTTCCGGTTGTCGCGCTTCTCGTCACCGCAGACACCGCAGAACGTCGGTGCGTGGTAGCGCAGGTTGCCGCGCGCCTGATCGATCAGCAGCGCACCTTCGACCAGGTCGGTCGAGCGGGCGCCGGAGTTCTGAAACGAGAAATGCCGCTGCGAGAACTGTCCCTCGACGAAGACCGTCGGCGAGAGGATGCCGGCGTAGTGGATCGACACCATGTCCTGCGGCAGCTGCCGATCGACCAAGCTGGCGAGATCGAGGACCGTTTGGGCGCTCGGAAACGCGTTGCCTTCCTCTTCACGCTGAATCCGCATGTAGTCGCCGCGGAACGTGTGGTTGGCCGTCAGGCCATAGGTCAGCTTGCCTTGAAAGCGACGCTCGAGGCGGCGTTCGAGGAAGGGGATGTTCGTGAACGACGCCGTCCGGCGCGTCACTTTGGGATCGGTGTGCCGGGCGGCGAGGAAGAACCACGTGCGGCCACGCTGGACCGGCCCGCCAAGCGTGGCTTCGACCGTCGGCACGACGTTGTTGATGCGGCTGTCGTTTGGCAGCGGCGTCAGCGCCGTCCATTTGTCGTTCGTCAGCGTGGTCCGAAACGAACCGCTGAACCGATCGCCACCCGACTTGGTGATCGTGTTGACGACGCCGCCGCCGAAGCGGCCGAACTCCGCCGAAACCGCGCCAGTCAAGATCGCGGTGTCTTGCACCGCCTCCTCGATGTACAGGTTGTAGAGGCTGCTCCGCAGGTTGTCCTGCGCGATCACTCCGTCGATCAAGAACAGGTTCTGATACGAGTACGCGCCTGAGAACGACGTCGCGCGATCCGGTCCCGTGCTGTGCGCCCCCGGCGAGAACGCCACCGCATCGAGGATCGTGCGAGTCGTCGGCAGTTGCTCGAGCAGCGCACCGGTGATGTTGGTGCTCGCGGGTGCGCTCTCGGAGACATGCGTCCGCGCAGCGGTGATGGTGAGCACTTCGCTGACCGCCGACACCGACAAGGCGATGTTGAGCGTCTTGGTTTCGCCTGGACCGAGATAGATGCGGTCCGTGCGCGGAGCAAAACTCGAAAGCTCGAACGTCAGCTCGTAGGTCCCCGCAGGAAGGAGGGCGAGGATGTAGTCGCCGCCGCCCGAGGTGACCACCGTCCTCGCGCCTTGCAGCTGCGGGGATCGGGCGGTGACCGTGACGCCTGGCAAGGCGAGCTGCTGCGGATCCAGCACGCGGCCGGACACAGTCGCCGTCGCGTTGCCTTGTCCGCGTGCCGTGGCCGGAGCGATCGACAGGGCGGTGACAACCATCAACATCATGTGCGTGCGCATGGGCAGCGATGATAGGGGCCGACGAGCGGGCCAAACGGCACGGCCGCTCGACGCGTGAGAAGTGGTCTGCGCTATCGCGTGTGACGAAACGTAGGTATACGGTGGCCTGCATCCGCTTGCGCAGGACGAACGGCGCCGGCGCAGTGATGTTGCATCCATTCCCGTCCCGATCCGTGTAACCCGTGGCCGACCTGTCCGTGTCTTCCGTGCTGTCCGTGGCCCATCTGTCCGTGTCCTCCGTGCTGTCCGCGGCCTACCTGTCCGTGTCCTCCGTGTAACCCGTGGCCGACCTGCCCGTGTCTTCCGTGCTGTCCGTGGCCCATCTGTCCGTGTCCTCCGTGCTGTCCGTGGCCTACCTGTCCGTGTCCTCCGTGTAATCCGTGGCCGACCTGTCCGTGTCTTCCGTGTTGTCCGTGGCCTATCGGTCCGTGTCCTCCGTGTTGTCCGCGGCCTACCTGTCCGTGTCTTCCGTGTAATCCGTGGCCTACCTGTCCGTGTCCTCCCGTGTTGTCCGTGGCCTACCGTCCGTTTCCTCCGTGGTCTCCGTGTCCGTCCCCCATACTGCCCGTGGTTCCAGTTGTGACACGCTGACCAGACCAGTCGGGCCCGCCGACCAATCTGACGTCGTAATCTGAGGCAGCACCCCATGTTCTCCGCAGCTCACCGAGCGCCCACTCCGAGCAGCGCGATCCTGCTGATCCCGCTGGACCGTCAATCCAGCACGCCGCTGTCCGAGCAGATCTACGTCGGCATTCGAACCGCGATCGAGAGTAGCCGCCTCCGCACCGGCGCGCCGCTGCCGTCGTCGCGATCGCTGGCGCGCGATCTCGCCGTCGCGCGCAGCACGGTGATGCTGGCGTACGAGCACCTGCGCAAGGAGGGGTACCTCGATGGTGCGCTCGGGCGCGTCAATCGCGTGAGTGCGCGGGTGCTGCCGGTTCGGCGACCGGCGGTCCGCGTCTTGCGGCGCGTCGACGCGGCACCGCCCTCGCTCTCGCGTCGCGGCCTGCGCATGGCGCAGATGTCGTTCGATGGCTACCACGGCATCATGGAAACGCCGCGCGCGTTTCGCACTGGTGTTCCAGCCCTCGATCTCTTTCCGGTCGCGACCTGGCAGAAGCTGCTGTCGCGCGCCTGGCGGCGCAGCTCGCCTCGCGCGCTCGGATACGGCGACCCGTTCGGGTATGGACCGTTGCGACGCGCGATTGGCCAGTACTTGCGATCGGCTCGCGGCCTGCTCTGCAGCGAGGACCAGATCCTCATCTGCGCCGGCTCACAACAGGCAATCAATCTCTGTGCGCACCTGGCGTTCGATCCCGGTGACGCGGTGTGGATCGAGGATCCGGGCTACATCGGCGCGCAACACGCGCTCGTGGTGAATGGGGCACGGATCGTTCCAGTGCCGGTCGACGAGTCCGGCATCGAGGTGCAGGCGGGCATCGAGGCCGCACCCAACGCACGACTGGCCTACGTGACGCCGGCGCGGCAGTTGCCGCTGGGCGTGACGATGAGCCTGGCGCGACGCGAAGCGCTCCTGGCGTGGGCGCGATCGGCGAACGCGTGGATCTTCGAAGACGACTACGACAGCGAACTGCGCTACGCCTCGCGGCCGCTGGCGCCGCTCTGGACGATGGATCCGAACGGGCGCGTCATCTTCGTTGGCACGCTCAGCAAGATCATGTTCCCGGCGCTGCGCCTCGGCTACATGGTCGTGCCGCCTGGACTGATCGAAGCGTTTCGTCGCGCGCGCATCCTCGCCGACATGACGTCTCCGTAACTACTACAGGCGGCGATGGCCGAGTTCATCATGGCGGGACACTTCGAGCGGCACATCCGGCGCATGCGCACCCTCTATCAACGGCGTCACGAGCTGCTGGCGCACCTGCTCAAGAAGCGGCTTGGATCGCGCATCGACTCCCGACACGGTGGGACCGCCGGACCCGAAGGTCCAGGAGCGGTCGAGGTCGGTGGCGTGGGCGGCGAAGCCGGGACCGTCGTGGTGGCTGGCGCGCGTCGACAGGAGGAGTACGACGAACTCGCTCGGCCAGTCTGCGGCCGTGTAGTCGAGTCCCAGGTCGGCATGGTGGATCTCGACCTCGCGGACCCGCATCGTGCCCACGTCACCGGCGGGGAACCGCCGCCCGCCGGGGGTTCGCTCGATCGCGTGCTCCGCCAGGTTGTCCGCGAGCTCCTCGATCCACTCGCCGATCGCGGTCGTGGACGCCAGGAAGCGGTCGCGAAGGACCGAGGGCGCCTCGCCCGCAAGGGCGGCGATGTCGAAGTCGCGCACTGAGTCGGAGTCGTACATGGGCACGGCGCGGCCCTCGTGCACGCCCTCCAAGGCGGCGGACAGCCCCTCGGCGTTCAGGGTCAGGTGCGCGACGACGTGGCCGCGGGTCCAGCCGGGCAGCAGGCTGGGCTGTGGCCACTGGTCGTCGGCCATCGAGTCCACGGAGCGGACCAGCCGTCGGGTGCCGGAGTCGAGCATCTCTAGGAGCGTGAGGTCGGGCATGCCCCCATCCTGCTACCCGCAGCTGACGGGCGCGGGGTCAATGGGGTCGACCTGGGCGGGGTCGTCGTCGTCGGCGCCGCAGTCGATGGCCAGGTCGTCGGCGCCGTCGGTGGCGACCAGGGTGTCGCGTCCGGCCAACCCGAACAGGCTGTCGGCGCCCAGCCCTCCGACGAGCCGGTTGTCCAGGGCGTTGCCGGTCAGGGAGTCGTCGCCGGGCCCACCATTGAGCCGTTCGGTGGCGGCGCTGACGTGGTCGCGCTGACCGGCCGGCCCGTCGGTGGCGTTGCCGTCGTTGTGGACGCCGGCGCCGATGGTCACGGTGACCTCGGCCGGGTGGTCGGCGTAGGAAGCGGCGTCGGTGCCGGCTCCGCCGTTGATCATGTCGGCGTCGAGGCCGCCGTTGAGCAGGTCGTCGCCCGCTCCGCCGCTCACTACGTCGTCACCCCTGCTGCCGAACACCGAGTCGTTGTCGGTGCCACCGCTGACGGCGTCGTCACCGGAGTCGCCCCTGAGCATGTCGTCGCCCTCACCCCCGGTCAGGGTGTCGTCGCCGCTGCCGCCGAGCAAGGTGTCGTCGCCGGGGCCGCCGGCCAACCTGTTCGCGAAAGGCCCTCCAGTCAGGACATCGCCTGCCGAGCCCCCGACCAGACGCTCGACGTCCGGGCTGATGGTGTCGCGCGCCCCGAGGGGTCCGTCCCGGGCCGACCCGTCGTCGCCCACGCCGCCGGTGAGGTTCGCGGTGACCGGCTCGTCCCGCTCGGCGTAGGTGACGGTGTCGAAGCCGGCGCCCCCACAGAGGACGTCGGCGCCGTCGAAGCCACGCAGGGTGTCATCGCCGTCGAGGCCCGAGACCACGTCCGGTCCAGGAGTTCCCTTCAGGATGTCGTCGCCGTAGGTGCCCACGGTCGTGGCCGTCTGATGCAGGCAGGTTCCCAGGGCCGGACCCCACGACGGGTACGACACGGAGCCGCCGCTGTGGCTGAGGTTGGTCTGATCGGTGCCGTCGACGTTCATGCGGTACACCTGCTCATTGCCGTCGCGCAGGCTCGTGAACGCGATCTGGGTGCCGTCCGGGGAGAACGAGGGTTGCGTGTTGTAGTGCGGGTTCGGAGAGTCGCTCGTGAGGTTGGTCGGGGCCGTGCCATCGACGTTCATCAGCCAGACGTCCGCGTGGCCAGCGCGATCGCTCGCGAAGGCGAGCTTCGTGCCGTCGGGGGAGAAGTCGGGGTCGGTGTCATCTCGCGGGTCGTTGGTGACCCGGGTCTGTCCGGTGCCGTCGGTGTTCATGACGTAGATCTCGTAGTTGCCGTCGCGGCGGCTCACGAACGCGATCTTGGTGCCGTCGGGGGAGAAGGTGGGGTCGTACTCGCTCTCCGCGGTGGTGGTGAGGCGGGTCTGGTCGCTGCCGTCGGCGTTCATGACGTAGACCTCACGGTTGCCGTCGCGCTCGCTGACGAAGGCGATCCGCGTGCCGTCGGGTGAGAAGGCGGGATTGTTGTCCGTCGCGGCGTCCGTCGTGAGACGGGTCTGACCAGAGCGGTTGAGGTTGATGACGTAGATGTCGAAGTTGTCGCCCAGGCTCCGGGCGAAGGCGATCCGGCTTCCGTCCGAAGAGAACGACGGCTCGCGGTTGAAGTCGAAGTTGGTGAGGTTGAGTTTGTCGCTGCCGTCGGGCTTCATCGTGTAGACGTTGCTGGAGAAACTCCCCGCCATGTACGCGATGCGGCCGCCGGGACCGGGCGACACCACCGCCGATGCCGGCGGCGTGGGCGACAGCGCGACCAGCCCGAGCAGCGCGATGGCCAGCGCGATGGTCAAGGTGATGCGCACGGTGTACCCCGTGTTGCGAAGACCATGGCCCACTGTGAGCGGGAGCGTTGCCGGTGTCAACGATCCGGCGCGGTCGCGGTGGCTGTCGGTGGCCCGTGAGAGGCTGCGACCAGACGCGGAACCACGCGGAACTGAGCAAGATCGGCGGCGCGGCGGCTTGTCTCTGGACGCTAGGCTTGCGAACGTTTGTTCGAACGACGACACGAGGGACGAGGACTCTTTCGGTGCAGGAGAAGCTCATCATCCGGGGCGCCCGGGAGCACAACCTCAAGGACATCTCGCTCGACCTCCCGCGCGACTCGATGATCGTCTTCACGGGGCTGTCCGGCTCCGGCAAGTCCAGCCTGGCCTTCGACACGATCTTCGCCGAGGGCCAGCGCCGCTACGTCGAGTCGCTCTCGGCGTACGCCCGCCAGTTCCTGGGCCAGATGGACAAGCCCGACGTCGACTTCATCGAGGGCCTCTCGCCTGCGGTGAGCATCGACCAGAAGTCCACCAGCAAGAACCCCCGCTCGACGGTCGGCACCATCACCGAGGTCTACGACTACCTCCGCCTCCTCTACGCCCGCGCCGGCCGCCCGCACTGCCCGGTCTGCCACGCGCCGATCGAGCGCCAGACGCCCCAGCAGATCGTGGACCGGGTGATGGCCCTCGAGGAGGGCACCCGCTTCCAGGTCCTGGCGCCGGTGATCCGCGGCCGCAAGGGGGAGTACATCGAGCTGTTCCGCCAGCTGCAGACCCAGGGCTTCTCGCGGGCGCGGGTCAACGGTGAGATCCACACGTTGGACGACCCTCCGAAGCTCGACAAGCAGAAGAAGCACACCATCGAGGTGGTGGTCGACCGGCTGGCGGCCAAGGCGTCGAGCAAGCGCCGGCTCACCGACTCGGTCGAGACCGCGCTCAACCTGGCCGGTGGGCTCGTGGTCTTCGACCTCGTGGACCTGCCGGTGAAGGACCCGGGCCGTGAGCTGAAGTTCAGCGAGAAGATGGCCTGTCCCAACGACCACCCGATCGACACCGACGAGCTGGAGCCGCGGTCGTTCTCGTTCAACAGCCCGTTCGGCGCCTGCCCGGAGTGCACCGGGCTGGGCACCCGCATGGAGGTGGACCCCGAGCTGGTCGTCCCGGACGCCCAGGCCACCCTCGGCGAGGGCGCGATCCAGCCGTGGAGCCAGGCCCACGTCGCCGACTACTTCCTGCGCCTGATGGGCGCGCTGGGCGACGAGCTCGGCTTCGACCTCAACACCCCGTGGGAGGACCTCCCGGCCACGGCGCAGAGGTCGATCCTCGACGGCCACCCGACCAAGGTCCACGTCGTCACCCGCAACCGCTACGGCCGCGAGCGCGCCTACTGGGCCGAGTTCGAGGGCGTGCGCACCTACATCGAGCGCCGCCACCGCGAGGCCGAGTCCGACACCAGCCGGGAGCGGTTCGAGGGGTTCATGCGCGAGGTCGACTGCCCGGCGTGCGGGGGCAGCCGGCTCAAGCCGGTGTCCATGGCGGTGACCCTGGGCGACATGGCCCTGCACGACTCGGGGCAGGGCGGCCTGAACATCGCCGAGGTCTGCGCTCTGCCGATCAACGAGACGGCCCGGTTCCTGAGCGAGGTGGAGCTCTCCGCGCGCGAGCGCCAGATCGGTGAGCGGGTGCTGAAGGAGATCCAGGAGCGGCTCAACTTCCTGCTCGACGTGGGCCTCGACTACCTCTCTCTCAACCGCCCGTCCGGCTCCCTGTCCGGCGGCGAGGCCCAGCGGATCCGGCTGGCCACCCAGATCGGCGCCGGCCTGGTCGGTGTCCTCTACGTCCTCGACGAGCCCTCGATCGGGCTCCACCAGCGTGACAACCATCGGCTGATCGAGACCCTGGTCCGGCTGAAGGACCTCGGCAACACGCTGATCATCGTCGAGCACGACGAGGACACCATCGAGTCCGCCGACTGGGTCGTCGACATCGGCCCGGGCGCCGGCGAGCACGGCGGCCAGGTCGTGCACAGCGGCACCGTCGACGACCTGCTGCGACACCCCGACTCGATCACCGGCCAGTACCTCTCCGGTCGCCGCGAGATCCCGGTCCCGCCGATCCGGCGGCCGCGCACCGTGGGCCGCGAGCTCACCGTGGTCGGCGCCCGCGAGCACAACCTGCGCAACATCGACGTCACGTTCCCGCTGGGCCTGTTCGTCGCCGTCACCGGCGTCTCGGGCTCCGGGAAGTCCACGCTGGTCAACGACATCCTCTACACCTCGCTGGCCAAGCAGATCTACCACGCCCGCGCGATCCCCGGCCGCCACCAGCGGATCACCGGCACCGACCACGTCGACAAGGTGATCCACGTCGACCAGTCGCCGATCGGCCGCACCCCGCGGTCCAACCCCGCGACTTACACCGGCGTCTTCGACCACATCCGCAAGCTGTTCGCGTCGACGCCCGAGGCGAAGATGCGCGGCTACCAGCAGGGCCGGTTCTCGTTCAACGTCAAGGGCGGCCGCTGCGAGGCGTGCGCGGGCGACGGCACGATCAAGATCGAGATGAACTTCCTTCCCGACGTCTACGTGCCGTGCGAGGTCTGCCACGGCGCCCGCTACAACCGCGAGACGCTCGAGGTCCACTACAAGGGCAAGACCATCGCCGAGGTCCTCGACATGCCGATCGAGGAGGCCGTCGACTTCTTCGCCGCCGTCCCGGCGATCTCGCGGCACATGAAGACGCTGGTCGAGGTCGGCCTGGGCTACGTCCGGCTCGGGCAGCCCGCCACCACCCTGTCCGGCGGCGAGGCGCAGCGCGTCAAGCTCTCCTCCGAGCTGCAGAAGCGCTCGACCGGCCGCACCGTCTACGTCCTCGACGAGCCGACCACCGGGCTGCACTTCGAGGACATCCGCAAGCTGCTGCTCGTGCTCGGCCGGCTGGTCGACCAGGGCAACACGGTGCTGGTCATCGAGCACAACCTCGACGTCATCAAGACCGCCGACTGGATCGTCGACATGGGGCCCGAGGGTGGCTCGCGCGGCGGCATGGTGGTCGCCGAGGGCACCCCGGAGCAGGTGGCCGACAACCGCGACAGCTTCACCGGCGACTTCCTCAAGCCCCTGCTCGACGGGCGTGAGGCCAAGCAGCCGGCGCGCAAGAAGCCGGCCCCGAAGGCACCGGCCGCCAAGAAGGCCGCGCCCAAGCGGCGCGCTCGCAAGTCCGCCTGAACCCCTGTTCTGAACCTCTGGCCCGGCTCCTCCGTTCATGAGACAGGTCTCATCGGGCTCACAGCCCATCCTCATGTGCGTCGCGTAGACCGTAGGTAGTGTCACATTCAACGACCCGTTCGACTCAGCTCAGGCGAGAGGAACCCGCCGTCATGACCACCGACAAGATCTCCCGTCGCACCCTGGGTGGCCTCGCCGCCGCCGGTGTCGGCGTTCCCCTGCTGGCCGCGTGCAGCGGCGACGACCCGGACACCGCGACCGACACCGGGGCGTCAGGCTCGTCGACCCCGTCGGCCTCGTCGTCGAGTGCCGCGCCACCCAGCGACGGCGCGGGCAGCAGCGCCGCCCCGGCGGGCGAGCCGCTGGCCTCGACGTCGGACATCGAGGTGGGTGGCGGCTCGATCTTCGCCGACCAGGAGGTCGTGGTCACCCAGCCCGCCGAGGGCGAGTTCAGGTGCTTCACCGCGATCTGCAGCCACCAGGGCTGCGTCGTGTCCAGCGTCTCCGACGGCACCATCAACTGCGACTGCCACGGCAGCAAGTACGACATCGACACCGGGGACGTCGTGGAGGGTCCGGCGACCTTCGCGCTCGGCGAGGAGGAGATCGCCGTCTCGGGCGACCAGATCAGCCTCGTGTGAGCCGAGGCCGGGGTGTCGGCCCCGGCTCGTAGGGTTGAGACGTGCCCGCTGCGTCGTACCGACCCAAGCCCGGGTCGATCCCGACCCAGCCCGGGGTCTACCGGTTCCGCGACGCGCGGGGCCGGGTGATCTACGTCGGCAAGGCGAAGAACCTGCGCGCGCGCCTCTCGTCGTACTTCCAGGACATCGGCAACCTGCACGCCCGCACCGCCACCATGGTGTCCACCGCGGCCGGCGTCGACTGGACGGTGGTCAACACCGAGGTCGAGGCGCTCCAGCTGGAGTACTCCTGGATCAAGGAGTTCGACCCGCGGTTCAACGTGAAGTACCGCGACGACAAGTCCTACCCGTGGCTCGCGGTGACCGTGGGCGACGAGTTCCCGCGAGTGATGGTCGGCCGCGGAGCCAAGCGCAGGGGCACGAAGTACTTCGGCCCGTACAGCCACGCCTGGGCGATCCGCGAGACGGTCGACATCCTGCTGCGGGTCTTCCCGATGCGCAGCTGCTCCAACGGTGTCTTCAAGCGGTCGGGTCAGATCGGCCGTCCGTGCCTGCTCGGCTACATCGACAAGTGCTCCGCACCCTGTGTCGGCAACATCTCCGCCGAGCAGCACCGCGCCATCGTCGACGACTTCTGCGACTTCATGTCCGGGCAGACCAGACCGTTCATCAGGCGGATCGAGCGGGAGATGTACGCCGCGTCCGAGCGCCAGGACTACGAGAAGGCGGCCCGGCTCCGCGACGACCTCGGCGCCATGAACCGCGCCCTCGAGAAGCAGGCCGTGGTGCTCGGCGACGGGTCCGACGCCGACGTGATCGCGCTGGCCGAGGACCCGCTCGAGGTGGCCGTGCAGATCTTCTACGTGCGGGGCGGCCGGATCCGTGGCCAGCGCGGCTGGGTGGCCGATCGGGTCGAGGAGGGCGGCACCTCCGAGCTGATCGAGGACTTCCTGCTCCAGCTCTACGCCGGCACCCTGCCTGACGAGGGGGGCGACTCGATCCCGCGCGAGATCCTGGTGCCCGCGCTGCCGCCTGACGTCGAGACGTTCGAGCAGCTCCTGGGTGACCTCCGCGGCAGCCGGGTCCAGATCCGGGTGCCCCAGCGCGGCGACAAGAAGACGCTGCAGGAGACCGTGGCCCGCAACGCCCTGGAGGCGCTGGCGCTGCACAAGACCAAGCGCGCCAGCGACCTGACCACCCGCAACCGCGCGCTGGAGGAGATCCAGCAGGCCCTCGAGCTCGACGACGTACCCCTGCGCATCGAGTGCTACGACGTCTCCAACCTCCAGGGCACCGAGGTCGTGGCCTCGATGGTGGTCTTCGAGGACGGCCTGGCCCGCAAGAGCGAGTACCGCCGCTTCGTGATCAGGGGCGTCGACGGTCAGAACGACGTCGCGTCGATGCACGAGGTGATCACCCGACGGTTCCGACGTCTCCTCGACGAGCAAGCCAAGGGACAAGCTTCTTCGAGGGCGGATCAGGGTGCCCCGCAAGCGGAGCAGCCTGATCCACTCCTCTCGGGCCCGATGCTGGTCGACCCGGAGACCGGGCGGCCGCGCAAGTTCGCGTACGCGCCCGGGCTGGTCGTCGTCGACGGCGGCCCGCCGCAGGTGGCCGCGGCCCAGCGGGCGCTCGACGAGCTCGGCATCGTCGACATCCCGGTCGTCGGCCTGGCCAAGCGACTGGAGGAGGTCTGGGTGCCCGGGCAGGAGGACCCGGTCATCCTCAGGCGGTCCTCCGAGGGGCTCTACCTGCTCCAGCGGATCCGCGACGAGGCGCACCGCTTCGCGATCACCCACCACCGCTCGCGCCGCTCGAAGTCGATGGTGGAGAGCCTGCTCGACGACGTACCCGGCCTCGGCGAGGTGCGTCGCAAGACGCTGCTGAAGCACTTCGGGTCGCTCAAGAAGCTCCGTGAGGCCGAGGTCGCGGAGATCGCCCAGGTGCCCGGCATCGGGCCGACCACGGCGACGGCGATCAAGGATGCAGTGGCCGTCGCCAGCGGCACTCGCCAGACTGTCTCCGTGACCCCGTCCGTCAACACCGCCACCGGCGAGATCGTCGACGAGACGTGACCCCCCAGGACGCGACGGCCATGCCCGGCGAGCTGGTCGTGGTCACCGGCATGACCGGGGCCGGCCGGAGCACCGCCGCCAAGGAGCTCGAGGACCTCGGCTTCTACGTCATCGACAACCTGCCGCCCGGCGTGCTCAAGGACGTCATCCGGCTCGTGGACGAGAGCCGCGGCCCGACCCAGCCGATCGCCGTCGTGATCGACGTCCGCTCCGGCGCGTTCTTCGACTCCCTGGCCGCCCACCTCGCGCAGGGCGCCAGCGGGCGGCACGCCACGCTGGTCTTCCTGGAGGCCACCGACGAGGTCCTCGTACGCCGCCAGGAGGCGGCCCGCCGTCCGCACCCGCTCCAGGGCGACGGCCGGCTGCTCGACGGGCTCCAGCGCGAGCGCGAGGTGCTGGCCGGGCTGCGCGGCGACGCCGACCTGATCATCGACACGTCCGCCCTCAACGTGCACGAGCTCACCGACCGGATCGCCGCCGAGTTCGGAACGCCGCAGACGGTCCAGCTCAAGGTGAGCGTCGTGAGCTTCGGCTTCAAGTACGGCATCCCGGTGGACACCGACTTCCTGGCCGACATGCGGTTCCTGCCGAACCCGCACTGGATCCCCGAGCTCCAGCCGTACACCGGCCTCGACCCCGAGGTGTCCGACTACGTCATGGCGCAGGACGGGGCCGCCGAGTTCGTGGACCGGTGGGTCGAGCTGATCGCCGGCGTCGCGGACGGCTACCTCGGCCAGGGCAAGCGGTTCGCCCAGGTCGCGATCGGCTGCACCGGCGGCAAGCACCGCAGCGTGACCGTCACCCAGGAGGTGGTGCGCCGCCTCCAGGCGCGCGGCATCGAGGCCCGGGCCTACCACCGCGACCTGGGGAGGGAGTGACCGTGTCCCGCCGACGAGCTGGTGCCCGACCGGGCGGTCGCCGTGGTCGCCTTCGGCGGTGGCCACGGCCTGCACGCCTCGCTCTCGGCGCTCCGGCTGCTCGTCGACGAGCTGGTGGTCGACGACCTCACCGCCGTGGTGACCGTGGCCGACAACGGCGGCTCGTCCGGCCGGCTGCGCGGCGAGTTCGGCGTACTCCCGCCGGGGGACCTGAGGATGGCGCTGGCCGCGCTGTGCGGCCGCAACGAGTGGGGCGTCACCTGGTCGCGGGTGCTCCAGCACCGGTTCGCAGGCGAGGGCGAGATGCGCGACCACGTGATCGGCAACCTGCTCATCGTCGGGCTGTGGGAGCTGCTCGGCGACCACGTCGACGCCCTCGACTACGTCGGCCGGCTGCTCGGCGCCACCGGGCGGGTGCTGCCGATGGCGCTCGTCCCGATGGACATCACCGCGGACGTCCGCGGGCTCGTGCCCGGCGACCCCGAGGCCCTGACCAGCGTGCGCGGCCAGGTCGACGTCGCCAGCACCCAAGGCATCATCGACTCCATCGCGCTGGTGCCGCCGGACCCGCCCGCCGCACCGGAGGCGCTCAAGGCGATCGAGGCCGCCGACTGGGTGGTGCTGGGCCCGGGCTCGTGGTTCACCTCGGTGATCCCGCACCTGCTGGTCCCCGCGCTGCGCCACGCCCTGGTCAGCACCGACGCCAAGGTGGTCGTGGTGCTCAACCTGTCCGCCGAAGCCGGGGAGACCTCCGGATTCGGCCCGGCCGACCACCTGCGCGTGCTGGCCGAGCACGCTCCCGACCTCCGGGTGCACACCGTCCTGGCCGACGAGAACCTCGGTCCCGAGGAGCTGGCCGAGCTCGAGCACATGGCCGCGGCGTACGGCGCCCAGCTGGTCTTCGACGACGTCGCCGAGGCCCCTGGCACCCCCCGTCACGACCCGGTCAAGCTGGCTGCGGCGTACTCGAGGATCATCGGCGGAACGGTCTAGAAACCGCGGTACCGACAAGGATCCGAGGTTGTTGACGTGCGTGCGAGGATCGCCACATGGCGATGACGGCACAGGTGAAGTCCGAACTGGCCAGCACGCAGATCACCAAGACCTGTTGCCGCAAGGCCGAGGTCGCCTCGATGCTCCGGTTCGCCGGTGGCCTGCACATCGTCAACGGCAAGATCGTGGTCGAGGCCGAGCTCGACACGGGCGCGGCCGCGCGTCGGCTGCGCACCGACGTCTCGGAGGTCTACGGCCACGAGTCGGACGTCGTGATGGTGCAGGGCAACGGCATCCGCAAGGGCAGCCGCTACCTGGTGCGGATCACCAAGCAGGGTGAGGCGCTGGCCCGCCAGACCGGCCTGCTCGACCAGCGCGGCCGCCCGGTCCGGGGGCTGCCGCCGGCCGTGGTGTCCGGCGGCGGCTGCGACGCGGTCGCGGCCTGGCGGGGCGCGTTCCTGGCCCACGGGTCGCTCACCGAGCCGGGCCGGTCGTCGTCGCTCGAGGTCACCTGCCCCGGGCCCGAGGCGGCACTCGCGCTGGTGGGCGTGGCCCGCCGGCTCGGCATCCAGGCCAAGGCCCGCGAGGTGCGCGGCGTGGACCGGGTGGTGATGCGCGACGGCGACGCGATCGGCCAGCTGCTGACCCGCCTCGGCGCCCACGAGTCGCTGATGGCCTGGGAGGAGCGCCGGATGCGGCGCGAGGTCCGGGCCACCGCCAACCGGCTGGCCAACTTCGACGACGCGAACCTGCGCCGCTCCGCACGGGCCGCGGTCGCCGCCGGCGCGCGCGTCGATCGGGCGCTGGAGATCCTCGGCGAGGAGATCCCCGACCACCTCAAGATGGCCGGCGCGCTGCGCCTGGAGCACAAGCAGGCCTCGCTCGAGGAGCTCGGCCAGCTGCACGACCCGGTGCTGACCAAGGACGCCATCGCCGGCCGGATCCGCCGGCTGCTGGCCATGGCCGACAAGCGCGCCGAGGAGCTCGGCATCCCCGACACCGAGGCCTCGCTGACCCCTGAGATGCTCGCGGAGGAGTAGCGGTCGGTAGGGTCGACTTGAACGATCCAGACAACCCACAGGAGCAGCAGTGACCGTTCGCGTCGGCATCAACGGCTTCGGCCGGATCGGCCGCAACTTCTACCGCGCCGTCCGTTCCCTCCAGCAGAACGAAGGCCTCGACCTCGAGATCGTCGCGGTCAACGACCTGACCGACCCCGCTGCGCTCGCGCCGCTGCTGAAGTTCGACTCGATCCTCGGCCGCCTCGACGTCGACGTGCAGGCCAGCGACGGCCAGATCGCGGTCGGTGACAAGGTGGTCAAGGTCTTCGCCGAGCGCGACCCCGGAAACCTCAAGTGGGCCGACGAGGGTGTCGACGTGGTCGTCGAGTCCACCGGCTTCTTCACCGACGCCACCAAGGCGCGGGCGCACGTCGACAACGGCGGCGCCAAGAAGGTGATCATCTCCGCGCCGGCGTCCAACGAGGACTTCACCGTCGTCATGGGCGTCAACCACGAGGACTACGACCCGGCCGCGCACACGGTGATCTCCAACGCGTCGTGCACGACCAACTGCCTGGCGCCGATGGCCAAGGCCCTCAACGACGAGTTCGGCATCGTCAAGGGACTGATGACCACGGTGCACGCCTACACCGCGGACCAGAACCTCCAGGACAACATCCACAAGGACCTGCGCCGGGCCCGGGCGGCAGCCATCAACGTCGTACCGACCTCGACCGGCGCCGCCAAGGCGATCGGCCTGGTCCTGCCCGACCTCAAGGGCAAGCTCGACGGCTACGCCCTGCGCGTCCCGGTCCCGACCGGCTCCGCCACCGACCTCACCTTCGAGGCCGGCCGGGAGACCTCGGTCGAGGAGGTCAACTCCGCGATGGAGAAGGCCGCCGACGGTCGCTACCTCAGGTACTCGACCGACCCGCTGGTCTCCAGCGACATCGTCACCGACCCGGCGTCCTGCATCTTCGACGCGCCACTGACCAAGGTCATCGGCAACCAGGTCAAGGTGGTCGGCTGGTACGACAACGAGTGGGGCTACTCCAACCGCCTCGCCGATCTGATCAAGTACGTCGGCGAGACTCTGTAACTGTGGGGGAGTACGCCGGGCTGGCCAAACAGCTTGGAGGGAGCGTCTCGGGCAAACGGATCCTCGTAAGGTCGGATCTCAACGTGCCCCTGGACGGCTCGCGGATCACCGACGACGGGCGGATCCGGGCCAGCGTCCCGACCATCAAGGAGCTCGCCGACGCGGGAGCCCGCGTGGTCGTCGCGGCTCACCTCGGCCGGCCCAAGGGCGAGCCGGAGGACCGCTACTCGCTGCGGCCGGTCGCCGAACGGCTCGGTGAGCTGCTCGGCCAGGACGTGGTCTTCGCGACCGACACCGTCGGCGACGCCGCCCGCGAGGCCGTGGCCGGCCTCGAGGACGGACAGGTCGCGCTGCTCGAGAACGTCCGCTTCAACGCCGGCGAGACCAGCAAGGACGACGAGGAGCGCGGTGGCTTCGCGGACCAGCTCGCGGAGCTGGCCGACGGTTTCGTCTCCGACGGGTTCGGGGCTGTGCACCGCAAGCACGCGTCGGTGTACGACGTCGCCCAGCGGCTCCCGCACGCGATGGGCCAGCTCGTGGCCACCGAGCTCGAGGTGATGAAGCGGCTGACAGGGGAACCCGAGCGGCCCTACGTCGTCGTGCTGGGCGGCTCGAAGGTCTCCGACAAGCTCGGGGTCATCGACAGCCTGCTCGGGAAGGCCGACGCCCTGCTGATCGGTGGCGGCATGGTCTTCACCTTCCTCAAGGCCCAGGGCCACGAGGTCGGGAAGAGCCTGCTCGAGGACGACCAGGTGGAGACCTGCCGGGAGTACCTCCGCCGGGCGGAGAAGACCGGCGTCGAGATCCTGCTGCCGACCGACATCGTCGTCGACACCGAGTTCCCTTCAGACGACCGTGAGCCGGAGCCGCAGGTGGTCGCCGGGGACGCCATCCCGTCCGACTCTCTCGGCCTCGACATCGGTCCCGAGTCGGCCCGCGCGTTCGCGGAGGTCGTGGCGGGCGCCCGTACCGTCTTCTGGAACGGCCCCATGGGGGTCTTCGAGACGGCGGCATTCGCCGACGGCACCCGGGCGGTGGCCGACGCGCTGACCAAGGTGGACGGCCTCTCCGTCGTGGGAGGAGGCGACTCCGCGGCCGCCGTACGCACTCTCGGTTTCGACGAGGAGGCCTTCGGCCACATCTCGACCGGTGGCGGCGCCAGCCTCGAGTACCTCGAGGGCAAGGAGCTGCCCGGCATCTCCGTGCTCGAAGACTGACTGGAAGGCTGGGGCCCATGGCGCAGACCCGCACCCCGCTGATGGCGGGCAACTGGAAGTCGAACCTCAACCACCAGGAGGCGGTGGTCCTGGTCCAGAAGCTGGCGTGGACCCTCGACGACAAGAAGCACGACTTCGGGCGGGTCGAGGTGGCCGTGGTCCCGCCGTACACCGACATCCGCTCCGTCCAGACCCTCGTCGACGGCGACCGGCTGCAGATCCGGTACGGCGCGCAGGACGTGTCCGAGCACGACGGTGGCGCCTACACCGGCGAGATCTCGGCAGGCATGCTGGCCAAGCTCGGCTGCTCCTACGTCGTGGTCGGTCACAGCGAACGGCGCGAGCACCACGGCGAGAGCGACGACCTGGTCAACACCAAGGCGCACAAGGCCTTGGCTGCCGGGATGACGCCGATCGTCTGCGTGGGCGAGGGGCTCGAGGTCCGGCAGGCGGGCGAGCACGTCGGGCACTGCCTCTCGCAGGTCGAAGGCTCGCTGGCCGGCTTCACGCCCGAGCAGGTCGCCGGGCTGGTGGTCGCCTACGAGCCGGTCTGGGCGATCGGGACCGGCGAGGTGGCGACGCCGGCCGACGCCCAGGAGGTCTGCGAGGCCATCCGCGGCAAGGTGCGGGAGGCCTACGGCGACGAGGCGGCGGACGGCGCACGAATCCTCTACGGCGGCTCGGTCAAGGCCGCCAACGTGGCCGGCATCATGGCCGAGGCAGACGTGGACGGCTGCCTCGTGGGGGGCGCGAGTCTCCAGGCGGACGAGTTCGGCGGGATCTGCCGGTACTACGACATGCCGGTCCTGTGATCACCCTTTCGGGCGATCCGCTCTCGTGACGTAGGATCGCGGCCGTGGATCTCCTCTTCACGATCATCCTGATCGCGACCAGCCTCTTGATGATCATGCTCGTCCTCCTGCACAAGGGCCGCGGCGGCGGCCTGTCCGACATGTTCGGAGGCGGCGTGTCCAGCTCCCTCGGCGGCTCGTCGGTCGCAGAGCGCAACCTCGACCGGCTCACGGTCGGCATCGGGATCATCTGGTTCGCGTGTGTGATCGGTCTGGGCCTGCTGCTTGCCTACCGGGGCTGAGGAGGGCGCGAGATGGCTGGTGGAGGAAACGCCATTCGCGGCAGCAGGGTCGGCGCCGGCCCCATGGGCGAGGCGGAGCGGGGCGAGGCTGCCCCCCGCCAGGCGGTCACGTACTTCTGCTCCCACGGCCACCGCTCGGTGGTCACGTTCGCGGTCGAGGCCGCGCCGCCGGAGACCTGGGACTGCCCCAAGTGCGGCCTGCCGGCCAGCGTGGACTCCGAGAACCCGCCGCCGGCCCCCAAGATCGAGCCGTACAAGACCCACCTGGCCTATGTGAAGGAGCGCCGCTCCGACGCCGAGGCGGCCACCATCCTCGACGAGGCCCTCGAGCTCCTCCGCTCCCGCCGCAAGTCCGGCGACATCATCTTCTGACACCCATCGCGGCGCCGAGTCGGCGTTGCTGCTGACGAGTAACCGGCCGAGTCGGCGTAGCTGCTGACGAGTAACCGGCCGAGTCGGCGCTACTGATGAGCAGTAACGACGACTCGGCGATTTCAGAGAAGGACGCGCGTGCGGCGCAGCTCACGGGCCCGGGCCACCCCGGCGAACAACAGCTCCGGCGCGTCCGCGTGGCGGCCGAAGACGTTCTGCTTCGTGAACGGGTCCACCACCCAACCGCGCCGTTCGACCGCCTCGCGCCGGCACCGGTCGTGGTCGCGCTGTTCGGGCGACGTGTGCCATTCCTCGCCGTCGTACTCGGCGGCGTAGCCGAGCTCCGGGTGGGCCAGGTCGAGGACCGCGATGAGTACGCCGTCCACCCACACCTCGAACTGCGGAGTGGGTCGAGGCAGCCCCGTGTCGATCCAGCGGAGCCTCAGCACGGACTCGCCGGGGGATGCGGCCCGGCCGTCGGCCAAGGGGGCGTACGCACGCAGGGTGGTCACCCATCGCTGGCCCCGGAAGCGCTCGATGCCGGCCAGCAGCTCGTCGTGAGTGAAGACTCCGAGCCTCAGCATCGCGTCCAGGGCCGCGAGAGCTCGTTCCGGCCAGCGGACGCGGCCGAGGTCCCAAGCGGTGCGGAGGGGCGTGGTCACCGCGAGGCCGCGTACCTCCATGATGTCGAAGGGCAGCAGGTTCCGTTCGCCGCTCTCCGCGAGGCCGTTGCGCAGGCGCCCATGCCCCGAAGGTCTGAAGATCCTGATGGGCGCGACATTGATGTGCTCGTTGGGCGCGAGCACCATCTCGGCGCCGTGCAGCCAGCCCGCGTGCCGATCAACGATCACGCAGTCGTCGGGGACGACCAACGCCAACGCCTGCGCTCGCATCATGATGGCGTCCGGCACCTGCGCCGCGACGTACACACCGGGCAGCACCTGACGTAGCAGTCCTTGACGGCAGAGCCACGTCAGGTGATGCCTACGCACGCCGAGGGCTCGGGCCACCGGAGCAGTGAACGGCACGTCGAGTGGAAGCGGGCAGCGTTCATCTAGGAAGGGCTCGTGTGCCCATCGGCTGAGGTCCATGCCCTGAGTTCTGGCCACTGACCCGCACCGCCACCGGTGACATTGCGGAACTGTGGATAAGCCCTCGGTGGGGCGCCTCTGTGGACAGTTCCTGGACTTCAGCCCAAGCCGAGTCGGCGTTACTGATAAGCAGTAACGCCGACTCGCGGGGTTACTCGTCAGCAGGAACGCCGACTCGCGGGTCAGCGGCTAGAGGGCGGAGGCTGCCGGGCGGTCGAGGAACCAGATCGTCTCGTCGACGCCGGTGACGCCGGCCGCGGGGCAGTTGTGGGGGTCGGTGCCGTCGGCGAGGGCGCGCGCGACCGCCTCGGCCTTCTCGGTGCCGCTGACCAGGAACCAGACCGACTTCGCGCGGTTGAGCGCCGCGAAGGTGAGGCTGATCCGCTCCGGGGGCGGCTTGGGTGAGTCGGTCACGGGTACGGCGATCCGGTCGTCCACGTCGAGCTGGGGGAAGCCGGGGAACAGAGAGGCGATGTGCCCGTCGGGCCCGATCCCCAGCATCAGGACCTCGAAGTCGCCGCTTCCGTGCCTGCGGACCTCGTCGCCGTAGGCGACTGCGCCCTCCTCGACCGACGCAGCGGACTCCGTGGACGGCATCGGGTGGATCTTGGCCGGGTCGACGTCGACGAGGTCGAGGAACGCCTCGCGGGCCTGTCGCTCGTTGCGGTCGTCCGACGCGGGCTCGACGAAACGCTCGTCGCCCCACCAGAACACCACCCGGGACCAGTCCACCTCGGAGACCGCGGAGAGCCGGCCCAGCTCATGGTGCACGGCGTCCGCGATCGAGCCCCCGGTCAGCCCGACGTGGGGCTCGCCGCCTGTCTGGGCGTCGGCCAGCCGCGCCAGCAGCTCGCCGGCCACCGCCGTCGCCAGCAAGTCGGCGGATTCGTGCACCTCGATGCGAGGGGGTGTGGTCATCAGGACCTGCTCTTGGTGATCGTCCGGGCCACGGCGGCGTACACGTCGTCCTCGTCGAGCCGGCGCAGCTCCTCGGCCAGCAGCTCGTGGACGTCACGCCGCCGCAGCGCGATCGGCCGGTCGGGGTGGCCGGGGGAGGAGTACGTCGCCAGGCGGCCGTCGGGCCGCGCGATCCGGATCGGGCCCTGAGCCGTCTCCATCTCCACGGCGGTGACGCCCGGCCCCTTGGACGTACGCCGAGCGACGTCGACCTTGAGCCGGTTGCGCAGCCAGGCGACGAGGAGGTCGGCGCTCGGGTTCACCTTCTCCGCGGAGACCGACGCCGCCGTGACCTTGAGCGGGTGCTGGTCGAGGGCGGCGGCCAGCAGTGCCCGCCACGGCGTCAGCCGGGTCCACGCGAGGTCGGTGTTGCCGGGCGTGTAGGCCTTGCACTGGCCGCGGAGCGCCTGCGCCCCGCCCCGGGAGACGTTGGCCGAGTCGGTGATCCGGCGCTGGGCCAGCCGGCCCAGTGGGTCGCTGGCGGGATCGGGCGGCGGGTTGGTCGGCCACCAGACCGCGACGGGGGAGTCGGGGAGCAGCAGTGGGAGCACCACCGAGTCGGGGTGCTTGACCACCTCGCCGCTGAGCCGGATCAGCGCGGTCTCGCCGGTCCAGCCGGACCCGGTGCCGACCTGGGCGTCGACCTGGGACGCGCCGCGACCGTCGCCCAGCGTCACTCCGAGCACGCGGGCGGGGTGCTCGTGGGAGGCCTCCCGGCCCATCTCCATGGCGGTGTCGGCGTGCTCCTCGTCGGCCACGATCACCATCGTGAGCACCATGCCCATCGCCGGGCTGCCGGCCCGGGTGCGGGCCCGCCGGAACTCCGCCGCGATGCCGGCGGAGTCGGTGTCGCTGAGCGCGATCATCATCAGGGCCGCCTCCAGTCCCGGCCGTCGCGGGCCAGCATCTTGTCCGCCGACGCGGGCCCCCAGGTGCCGGACGGGTAGGCCTCGGGCTTCCCCTTGCGACCCCAGAAGTCCAGGACCGGGTCGAGGATCTCCCAGGACAGCTCGACCTCCTCGTGCCGGGGGAAAAGCGGCGGGTCGCCGAGCAGTACGTCGAGGATCAGCCGCTCGTAGGCCTCGGGCGAGGACTCGGTGAACGAGCCGCCGTAGACGAAGTCCATGTTGACGTCGCGGATCTCCATCGAGGAGCCCGGCACCTTGGAGCCGAACCGCAGCGTCACGCCCTCGTCGGGCTGGACCCGGATCACGAACGCGTTCTGGGTGAGCTCCTCGACGGCCGTGGCGTTGAACGGCTGGTGTGGCGCCCGCTTGAAGACGACGGCCACCTCGGTGACCCGCCGGCCGAGTCGCTTGCCGGTGCGCAGGTAGAACGGCACCCCGGCCCAGCGCCGGTTCTCGACGTGCAGCGTGACCGCGGCGAACGTCTCGGTGTGCGAGGCCTTGCGGACCCCGTCCTCCTCGAGGAAGCCCGGGACCTTGCGGCCGCCCGACCAGCCCGCGGCGTACTGGCCGCGCGCGGTGGTGAGGTCGAGCCGCCGCGGCAGCCGCACCGATGCGAGCAGCTTCTGCTTCTCGTGACGCAGCGACTGGGCCTCGAACGACGTGGGCTCCTCCATGGCGACCAGGGCCATCAGCTGGAGCAGGTGGTTCTGGATCACGTCACGCGCCGCGCCGATGCCGTCGTAGTAGCCGGCCCGGCCCTCGATGCCGCCGTCCTCGGCCATCGTGATCTGCACGTGGTCGACGTAGTTGGAGTTCCAGAGCGGCTCGATCATCTCGTTCGCGAACCGCATCGCCAGGATGTTCTGGACCGTCTCCTTGCCGAGGTAGTGGTCGATCCGGAAGATCGAGTTCGGCGGGAACACCTCCATCAGCGCGGCGTTCAGCTCCCGCGCCGACTCCAGGTCGTGGCCGAACGGCTTCTCGATGACCACCCGGCGCCAGGACTCCCCGTCCGGCTGGGCCAGGCGGTGCTCCTTGAGCTGCTGGGCGACGGTGCTGAAGTACGTCGGCGGGATGGCGAGATAGAACGCGTGGTTGCCCTCGGTGCCGCGGACCCGGTCGAGCTCCTCGATCGTGCGGTGCAGGTTGTCGAAGGCGACGTCGTCGTCGAAGTTGCCTGAGACGAACCGGAAACCCTCGGCCAGCTGCCGCCAGGTCTCCTCGCGGAACTCGGTGCGGGCGTGCTGCTTGACCGAGTCGTGGACGATGTCGGCGAAGTCCTGGTCGGCCCAGTCACGCCGGGCGAAGCCGACCAGGCTGAACCCGGGCGGCAGCAGCCCGCGGTTGGCCAGGTCGTAGATCGCCGGCATCACCTTCTTGCGGGACAGGTCGCCGGTGACTCCGAACAGCACCATCCCGCACGGGCCGGCGATCCGCGGCAGCCGGCGGTCCTCCGGGTCCCGCAGCGGGTTCACACGCGGCGCCATCAGCTCCGGTGCTTCCGGTAGTAGGCGATCAGCGCCTGCGTCGAGAGGTCCTGCTCGGCGGCCACCTCGTCGTCACCAGCCACCGCCGGGCTGATCTGCTGGGCCAGCTGCTTGCCCAGCTCGACCCCCCACTGGTCGAAGCTGTCGATGCCCCAGACCACGCCCTGGGTGAAGGTGATGTGCTCGTAGAGCGCGACCAGCTGACCCAGGACCGACGGGCTCAGCTCCGGCGCCATGATCGAGGCGGTCGGCCGGTTGCCGGTGAACACCCGCGCCGGTACGACGTCCTCGGAGGTCCCCTCGGCGCGGACCTCGTCGGCGGTCTTGCCGAAGGCCAGGGCGCGGGTCTGGGCGAAGAAGTTGGCCAGGAACAGCTCGTGCACGTCGCTGCTCTTGCCGTCACCGGTGTCCGTGAGCGGGTACGCCGGGTTGGCGAACGCGATGAAGTCCGCGGGGATCAGCCGGGTGCCCTGATGGATCAGCTGGTAGAAGGCGTGCTGGCCGTTGGTGCCGGGCTCGCCCCAGAACACCTCACCGGTCCCGGCGGTGACCGGGCTGCCGTCCCAGCGGACCCCCTTGCCGTTGGACTCCATGGTCAGCTGCTGGAGGTACGCCGGGAACCGGTGCAGCAGCTGGGCGTAGGGGAGCACGGCGTGGGTCTGGGCCCCGAGGAAGTCGGCGTACCAGACGTTCAGCAGCCCCATCAGCACCGGCACGTTGCGCGCGAGCTCGGTGGTGCGGAAGTGCTCGTCCATCGCGTGCATGCCGGCCAGCAGCTCGGCGAACCGCTCGGGACCGACCGCGACCACGAGCGAGGTGCCGATGGCCGAGTCCAGCGAGTAGCGGCCGCCGACCCAGTCCCAGAAGCCGAAGGCGTTCTCCGGGTCGATGCCGAAGTCGGCCACCTTGTCGAGGGCGGTCGAGACCGCGACGAAGTGCTGGGCCACCGCCTTGCCCCGGTCGGTGTCGGGGAGGCCGTCGAGCAGCCACTGCCGGCACAGCCGGGCGTTGGTGAGCGTCTCCAGGGTGCCGAACGTCTTGCTGGAGACGATGAACAGCGTGGTGGCTGGCTCCAGCCCGGCCAGGGTCGTGGCCGCGTCGGTCGGGTCGATGTTGCTGATGAACCGGCACTCAAGCCCGTCCATGCGGTAGGGCGCCAGGGCTTCGTACGCCATCACCGGGCCGAGGTCCGAACCACCGATACCGATGTTCACCACGGTCCGGATCCGCTCGCCGGTGACCCCGGTCCAGGCACCCGAGCGGACCTGCTCGGCGAAGTCGTAGACCCGGCGCAGCACCTCGTGCACGTCGGGTACGACGTCCTGGCCGTCAACCTCGAGTGTCGCGTCCTCGGGGAGCCGGAGGGCGGTGTGCAGGACCGCGCGGTCCTCGGTCACGTTGATGTGGTCGCCGCGGAACATCGCGTCCCGCCGCTCGGCCAGACCGACCTGCTCGGCCAGGGCCAGCAGCGCGGTCAGGACCGGCTGGGTGACCAGGCTCTTGGACAGGTCGACATGCAGGTCGGCGGCGGTGAACGTGAGGGCATCGACCCGGTCGGGGTCCTCCGCGAACCAGGCGCGCAGGCTCGGCGTGAAGCGGTCCGCGAGGGCGCGAAGCGTGTCCCAGGCCTCCGTGGTGGTGACGTCGACCGGGGCGTCTGGCACTAGGCCTGCTCCATCTGCTTCTCGACGGTCTCGACCAGCTCCTGCCAGGACTTCTTGAACTTGTCGACGCCCTCCTCCTCGAGCACGCGGAACACGTCGGGCAGGTCGATCCCGACTGCGTCGAGCTGGTCGAACAGCTGCTGTGCCTCGGCACCCTGGCCGGTGACCAGGTCGCCCTTGACCTCGCCGTGGTCGGCGAACGCGTCGAGCGTCTTCTCCGGCATCGTGTTCACGGTGTCGGCCACCACGAGGTCGGTGACGTAGAGCGTGTCGGGGTATTCCGGGTTCTTCACCCCCGTCGAGGCCCACAGCGGCCGCTGGGGGTTGGCGCCGGCGCTGGCGAGCTGCTTCCAGCGGTCACTTGCGAGCACCTCTTCGTACGCCGCGTAGGCGAGCAGCGCATTGGCCACCGCTGCCTTGCCGCGCAGGGCCTTGGCCTCGTCGGAGCCGATGGCATCCAGCCGCTTGTCCACCTCGGTGTCGACGCGGGAGACGAAGAACGACGCGACCGAGAAGATCCGGCTCAGGTCGAGCCCCGCATCGCGGGCCTGCTCGAGGCCGCTCAGGTAGGCGTCCATCACTCCGCGGTAGCGCTCGACGCTGAAGATCAGCGTCACGTTGACGTTGATGCCCTCGGCGATCCCCGCGGTGATCGCCGGGAGCCCCTCTTCGGTGGCCGGGATCTTGATGTAGACGTTGGGCCGGTCCACGGCCTGCCACAGCTTCTGGGCCGAGGCGATGGTCGCGTCGGTGTCGTTGGCGAGGTCGGGCTCGACCTCGATGGAGACCCGTCCGTCGGCCTTGGTGGACTCGTAGACCGGCGTCATGATGTCGCAGCCGTTGCGGACGTCCTCGGTGGTGACCTCGAAGATCACCTTCGTCACGTCGGAACCGTCGGCGACCAGCTTGCCCACCTGGTCGTCGTACCGCTCGCCCTCAGCGATGGCCGAGGCGAAGATCGTCGGGTTCGTGGTCACCCCGACGACGTGCTTGTCCTTGATCAGCTCGGCCAGGTTGCCGGTCTCGATCCGCTCCCGGGAGAGGTCGTCGAGCCAGATGGAGACGCCCGCGTCGGAGAGGGCTTGCAGTCGGTCGGTCATGGTTCCTCCTGATGTCAGCTGGTGGCCACGTGGATGCTGTCCCGCGCGGCGTCGGCCACCGCGGTGGCGGTGATCCCGAACTCGGTGTAGATCCGCTGGTAGTCAGCGGAGGCGCCGTAGTGCTCGATGGAGACGATCCGGCCGTGGTCGCCGACGACCTCCCGCCAGCCCTGCGCCACGCCGGCCTCGACCGAGACCCGGGCCTTGACCGTGGGCGGGATGACCGTCTCGCGGTAGGACGACTCCTGCGCGTCGAACCACTCGCGGCACGGCATCGACACCACCCGGGCGGCCACGCCGTCCTCGGCGAGCATGCTCCTCGCCTCGACCGCCAGCTGCACCTCGGAGCCGGTGCCGACGATCACCACGTCCGGTGCGCCGCCTGAGCCTTCCGCGTCGAGCAGCACGTAGCCGCCGCGGTGCACGTTGGAGGTGTCGCTGAAGCCGTCCTCGCCGCGCGGGAAGACCGGAACGTTCTGGCGGCTCAGCGCCAACCCCGCCGGCCGGTCCGTGTGCTCGAGGATCGCCTTCCAGCAGGCGGTCACCTCGTTGGCGTCCGCGGGACGCACGAAGTCCAGGCCCGGGATGGCCCGGAGCGCGGCGAAGTGCTCGATCGGCTGGTGGGTCGGCCCGTCCTCGCCCAGCCCGATCGAGTCGTGCGTCCACACGTAGGTGACCGGCAGTCCCATGATCGCTGCGAGTCGGACGGAGGGCCGCATGTAGTCCGAGAAGGTGAGGAACGTCCCGCCGAAGACCCGGGTGCCGCCGTGCACGGCGATGCCGTTGAGGATCGCGCCCATGCCGTGCTCGCGGATGCCGAAGTGGAGCACCCGGCCCGCGTAGGGATCGGCCTGCCACATCTTGGTACCGCGGTCCGGCGGCAGGAACGACGGCGCGCCCTCGATCGTGGTGTTGTTGGACTCGGCCAGGTCGGCCGAGCCGCCCCAGAACTCGGGCAGCTTCTCGGCGATCGCGTTGATGGCCGCCCCCGATGCCTTGCGGGTCGCGACACCCTTCGCGTCGGCCTCGAAGGTCGGCAGGTCGTCGGCCCAGCCGACCGGGAGGGCTCGGGTCTGCAGCCGGTCGTAGAGGGCGACGTCGGCCGACGGCTTGGTGGTCCAGTGCCGGAACTCGGCGTCCCACTCGTCCTGGGCCGCCTTGCCGCGGGCCACCAGCTCACGGGTGTGCTCCAGGACTCCCGGCGGGATCTCGAAGGTCTGGTCGGGGTCGAAGCCCAGCACCTTCTTGGTCGCCGCGACCTCTTCGTCCCCCAGGGCCGACCCGTGCGCCTTCCCGGTGTTCTGGGCGTCCGGAGCCGGCCACGCGATGATCGTGCGGAGCACGATGAAGCTGGGCCGGTCGGTGACCGCGTCCGCCTTGCGGATCGCCTCCAGCAGCGCCGGCACGTCCTCGGCGTACGTCGTCTCGTCGTGGGTCCAGTCGACGGTCTGCACGTGCCAGCCGTAGGCCTCGTAGCGGGCCGCGACGTCCTCGGCCAGCGCGATGTCGGTGTTGTCCTCGATCGAGATCCGGTTGGCGTCGTAGATGACGGTGAGGTTTCCGAGCCGCTGGACGCCGGCGATGGCCGACACCTCGGCCGAGACGCCCTCCTCGATGTCGCCGTCGGAGCAGATCGCGAAGATGCGGTGGTCGAACGGCGAGTCGCCCTCAGCGGCGTTGGGGTCGAGCAGGCCGCGCTCGCGGCGGGCCGCCATCGCCATGCCGACCGCGTTGCCGATGCCCTGGCCGAGCGGACCGGTGGTGGTCTCCACGCCGGCGGTGTGGCCGTACTCCGGGTGGCCGGGCGTCTTGCTGCCCCAGGTGCGCAGCGACTTGACGTCCTCGAGCTCGAGTCCCCAACCGCCCAGGAAGAGCTGCAGGTACAAGGTGAGGGAGGAGTGGCCCGCCGACAGCACGAACCGGTCCCGGCCCGGCCAGTGCGGGTCGGCCGGGTTGTGTCGCATCACCTTCTGGAAGAGCAGGTACGCCGCCGGCGCCAGGCTCATCGCGGTGCCCGGGTGCCCGTTGCCGACCTTCTGGACGGCGTCCATCGCCAGCACCCGGATGGTGTCCACGGCCTTGTCGTCGAGCTCGCCCCACTCCATCTTCGGTGTCGTGCTCACTGCGCTCCTCTCGACGGCCTGCGGGCCCGCTTGACGGCACTACCGACCCTACTCAGGGCCGCGGTTAGACTCACACCGGCTCAGTGCCCATTCCGATCAGCCCAACTCCAGCCCATTCGAGGTTCCGTGACCTACGTCGGCCACTCGGTCCCGCGCACTGCGGATCGCACGGCGGATCGCAGCCTGGTGGTGCCGGTGGAGCGGGCCACGGTCCGCGATGTCGTGGCGGCGTACGTCGGGCTCACCAAGCCACGGGTCATCGAGCTGCTACTGCTCACCACGGTCCCGGTGATGTTCTTCGCCGCGAAGGGCGTGCCCCCACTCGGTCTGGTCGCGGCGACGGTCGTGGGCGGCACGTTCTCGGCGGGCTCGGCGTCGGTGTTCAACTGCGTCTACGACCGCGACATCGACGAGCAGATGCGCCGCACCCGACGCCGGGCGCTGCCGCGCCACCTGGTGTCGCCGCGGGCCGCCCTGGTCTTCGGTGTCGTCCTCGCGGTGCTGTCGACGGTGGTGCTGCTGGTGTGGGTCAACCCGCTCTCGGCCGCGCTGTCGCTGACCGCCAACGCGTTCTACGTGTTCGGCTACACGATGCTGCTCAAGCGCCGGACCACCCAGAACATCGTCTGGGGCGGCCTGGCCGGCTGCTTCCCGGCGCTGATCGGCTGGACCGCCGTCACCGGCTCGATCGCCTGGACACCGATCGTGTTGTTCGCAGTGGTCTTCTTCTGGACCCCGCCGCACACCTGGGCGCTCGCTCTGCGCTACCGCGAGGACTACGGAGGAGTCGACGTCCCGATGCTGCCGGTCGTGGCTCCCGCTCGCGAGGTGGGCCGCCAGGTCGTGGTCTACAGCTGGGTGATGGTGGCGGTGTCGCTGTCCCTGTGGCCGGTTGCCGGCACCGGCGTCGTCTACCCCCTCGCGGCTGCACTGCTCGGGGCCGTGTTTCTTCTCGAGGCCCACCGCATGTGGGCCCGGACCAAGGGCACCGAGGACCTCACCGCGATCCAGCCGATGCGGCTCTTCCACGCCTCCAACCTCTACCTCTCGCTGCTCTTCGTGGCCGTCGCCCTCGACCCGTTGCTGACCCGCTGAGGGGCGGCCCGCTCTTTCTCATGCATCCTCCCGGTCCAGACCGGGTAACGAATCATCAGCCTGTGCAAGCCGCGCGTGACTACCCGGGCACGTTCGGGCAGGTCACGACTGGGGGGTCGCCGGCATGACCAGCTTCAAGGACGACGTGGGGTCTCCCACTCTTGGGCGGGCCGGTCTCGCCGAGGCAGCGCCCGCGCCGTACCGGCCTGCCGACCCGCGCATCAGTGTGGTCGTGCCCGCCCTCAACGAGGCGCAGAACCTCCGCGAGGTGCTGCCCACGCTGCCCGCCGTCCACGAGGTGATCCTGGTGGACGGCGGTTCGGTCGACGGGACCGTCGAGACCGCGCGCGAGCTGCTGCCCGGCATCGTCACGCTCAGCCAGTCGCGCCGCGGCAAGGGCAACGCGCTCGCGGCCGGGTTCGCGAAGGTCACCGGCGACGTGGTCGTCATGTTCGATGCCGACGGGTCCGCCGACGCGACGGAGATCCCCCGGTTCGTCGAGGCGCTGATCGAGGGCGCCGACTTCGCCAAGGGCTCGCGGTTCCGCGCCGGCGGCGGCAGCGCCGACATCACCCGGGTCCGCCGGATGGGCAACCGGTTCCTGCACACCTGGATGAACGCCTCCTTCCGGACCCGGTTCACCGACCTCTGCTACGGCTACAACGCGTTCTGGTCCGACCTGATCCCGCTGCTCGACCTGCCCGACCACGCCCTGGTGTCGCCGGCGGGTGCCGCGATGCTCTGGGGCGACGGCTTCGAGATCGAGACGCTCATCAACTGCCGGTTCGCCAGCGCCGGGCTGACCATCACCGAGGTGCCCAGCGTCGAGCTGCGACGGCTGCACGGCGAGACCAACCTGCGCACCTTCTCCGACGGTTTCCGGGTGCTCCGGACGCTGCGCACCGAGCGGGCCAGGGTGCGGCGGAACGCCGCGCTCGACAACGCGCTGCTGGATCAATCTCCCTCAGCCCACTAGGCGGCTCTGGGACCATTGCCCGCGTGACGCGCGTGGGCATGATCGCGACCCGGAGCCAGCCGGAGATCGGTGGCATCGAGTCGCACGTCGCCGAGGTGGCAGGGCGGATCGCGGCGCTCGGCTACCAGCTCGAGCTGCTCACCACCGACCGCAGCGGGAGGCTGCCCCGGCGTGAGCAGGTGGACGGCTACGTCGTCCGCCGGTTTCGCGCCTTCCCGGCCGGCCGGGACTGGTACTTCAGCCCGGGGCTGTTCTGGGCGGCGCTGCGCACCAGGTACGACCTCGTCCACGTGCAGGGCATCCACACCCTGGTGCCGCCCCTGGCGATGATCGCCGCGATCGTGCGGCGTACGCCGTTCCTGCTCACCTTCCACACCGGCGGCAACAGCAGCGCGTTCCGGGAGCGGGCCCGGCGCACCCAGTTCCGGATCCTGTCGCCGCTGCTGCGCCGGGCGCACACGCTGGTCGGGGTCTCGGTCTTCGAGGCCCGCCGGTTCGAGGAGATCTTGGGGCTGCCGGAGGGCGCGATCACCGTGATCCGCAACGGCGGGTCGCTGCCCCCGGTCCGCACGGCAGTGGAGCCGGAGCCCGGGCTGGTGGTGAGCGTGGGCCGGCTCGAGCGCTACAAGGGGCACCACAAGGCGGTCGAGGCGCTGCCCTACCTGCTCAAGACCCGCCGCGACGCCCGCCTCGAGATCCTCGGCTCCGGGCCCTTCGAGCCCGAGCTGCTCGCGCTCGCCGAGGAGCTCGGGGTCGCCGACAGGGTCACCGTCCGGTTCATCCCGCCGGTGGACCGTGCGCTCATGGGCGAGACGCTGGCCCGGGCCGGGGTGATGACGCTGCTCAGCGACTACGAGGCACATCCGGTCGCGGTCATGGAGGCGCTGGCCGCCGGCCGTCCCGCCGTGGTCAGCCGCACGTCGGGACTCACCGAGCTCGCGGAGCTCGGCTGGGCGGTGGGCGTCGACCATGGTGCGAGCGCTGAGGAGGTCGCACGCGCGATCGAGCACCAGCTCGAGGACCCGCTGCTGCCCGACCCGGCGGTTTTGCCCACCTGGGAGACGTGTGTGGCGGGTGTGGCGGATACTTATGACTCGATCGTGGCTCGGTAGGAGTTAGGGCGTATGGCCACCGCAGTCGACCAGCGCACCGCCGTGCCCGAGGACGAGACGCCCAGCCCGCGCCGCCTCGAGGCCCTGGCCACGCTGCTGTCCTGCACCGGCCTGCTGATCCAGGTCATCGGCTACTACTACGGCTGGCAGGGCGACGAGGCCACGGCGATCGGGCTCTGGTACGTCGGCTTCGTCGCGATCATCGTGCCGTTCGCGTGGCTGCTGCTCGCGCCGACCCGGACCGGTCACCAGCGGCTCGGGGCCGCGCTCGCGTTCGGCCTGATCATGTACGGCTCGTGGTTCCTCACCAACCCGATCATGTCGACCCGGTTCGACGAGACCCTGCACGTCACCACGCTCGTCGACATGGTCGACCAGCACAGCTTCTTCTACCCGAACACGATGCTGCCGGTCTCACCGCACTACCCGGGGCTGGAGTTCGCCACCGCCGGGGTGCACTGGCTGACCGGCCTGCCACTGATCGTGTGCCAGCTCCTGGTCGTGCTGACCGCGCGCTCGGTCTTCATCCTGGCGCTGTTCCTGCTGGCCAGCCGGATCGGCCGGTCCACCCAGGTCGGGGCGGCCACGGTGCTGCTCTACGCCGGCAGCGCGCAGTTCTACTTCTTCAACTCCCAGTTCAGCTACCAGACCGTCGCGATCGCGATGCTGATGGCAGCGCTCTACCTCCTGGTCCGCGCCTTCGACTCCGAGCAGGAGCGGCCGTGGAAGGAGCTGGTGGCGGTCCAGGTGTGCCTGGGTGGACTCGCGATCACCCACCACCTGACCAGCTGGCTGATGCTGATCCTGCTCTGGGTGCTCGCCTTCTTCTTCTGGCGCGGCGGCGAGGAGCGCCGGGCCAAGCTGACGGTGATCACCGCAGAGCTCGGCACCGTGGTCGTTCTCGCGTGGACCGCGGTGATCGCACCCCTGCTGATCAGCTACCTGCGCCCGATCTTCGACGTCGCCAGCAGCGAGCTGCTCACCGCACTCGACGGCAGCGGCAGCCGCGAGGTCGGCGCGTCCAGCGACGGGGCCGCGGCCCCCACCTGGGAGGTCATGGTGATGGCCGGGTCGATCCTCGTGTGGTGCTGCATGCTGGCGCCGGCCGCCTGGCTGGCGTGGCGCCGTGGCACCCTCGGTCCCACCCGGGCCCGGTACGTCCCACTGGCCATCGCGGTCGCCTACCCCTGCCTCCAGGTGGCGCGGTTCGCGCCCTCGGCGGCCGAGGTGGCTGACCGCGCCTCGACGTTCGTGACGATGGCGATGGCGCTGGTGGTCGGCGCCTGGCTGGCCCCCCGGCTGGCGACGTACGGCGGCCTGGTCGTGCCCGGCCTGGTCGTGCTGATCATGGGCGGCACCCTCATCGGCAGCGGTCCCGACTGGCAGCGGGTCCCCGGCCCGTACCTCGCCGGAGCCGAGCAGCGGTCCATCGACGCCGAGACGGTGG
Organism: uncultured Actinomycetota bacterium; assembly: GCA_963749865.1. Taxonomy (GTDB): domain Bacteria; phylum Actinomycetota; class Actinomycetes; order Propionibacteriales; family Nocardioidaceae; genus Nocardioides. The sequence continues at coordinate 1,138,403 of CAVVOE010000011.1, read as the reverse complement.
CCGTCTCCCAGTGGGTCGGGACCTACCTCCCCCAGGACTCGCGGGTCGCGGCCGACGCCACGTTCGACCGGGTGCTGCCCAACTTCGGGCCGGTCACCACGATCACGCAGCCGGCCGGTTTCGACAGCATGACGCCGCTGTTCATCGCGCACTCGGTCGACCAGCAGGTGCTCGAGCTGATCCTGCACAACGACGTCGACTTCATCGTCGTGGACACCCGGATGGTCGGGCAGACGGTGCGGTCGGGCTGCTTCTTCGAGGCCAGCTGCGGCTACGGCAAGGACGCCAACACCATCAAGCGTGACCAGGTGCAGAAGTTCGAGGACCAGCCCGGCTTCGACCTGATCCTGGACGGGCCCGTCAAGGTCTACGACGTCCGCCCGCTGCGGCACGCCGAGCAGACGTTCGAGAACCGCGACCCCCCGGGCCTCCCGGGCGGATGGACGCCCTGGCAGGTGGCCGCCACCGGCGTCCTGCTCCTGATCGGCCTGGCCCTGCGGGGCAGGCTCTTCGACCCACGGCGGTTCCGGGCCCGGGACGTGTGGCGACCCGCGGTGGCCCTGCCCGCCGTGATGGTCCTCGGCGCCGTCGGCGTGCTGGCCGGGTTCAACCCGCTGGGCGGCATGATGGCCGCGGCCGTTGTTCTCTACGTGCTGGTCAACCTGTCGGAACGGCCCGAGCCGATCGGCCGCGGCCGGGTGTCCAGCTGGGCGTGGGGGGTCCCGATCGCGCTCGTCGTCGCGGCCACCATCGGCCTCGCCGTCTGGTCGGCCTGGCACGGGCTGCTCGACCACAGCGTGCTCCCGCCCCCCGCCATCGGTGACACGCCCTGATGGCCGAGCCGTACGGCGACGACGTCGCCACCGCCCGGGCGGTCGCGACCGGCATCTGGTCGCCGTTCCGCTCCCTGCTCACCGCCCAGGTGCTCTCGGCGGCCCTCGGGCTGGTGTTCTGGGTGCTCGTCGCCCGGCTCGTGGACGCGCACGACGTCGGCATCGCGGCGGCCGCGATCAGCGCCCAGACCCTGCTCGGGATCGTCACCACCCTCGGCCACAGCACGATGCTGATCTCCGAGCTGCCCGGCCAGGCCCCGGCCCGGCAGCGCACCCTGGTGCTGCGCTCGCTGCTGGTCGTGTTCGTCTCGTCGGCGGTGGCCGCCGGGGTGGTGGTGGCTTGCTCCCCGGTCCTCTCGTCGAACCTGGCGGACGCGCTCGGCAACCCGATCGGAGGCGTGACCTTCGTGCTCGGGACGGCCGGCTTCGCCTGGGCGCTGGTGGTCGACGACGCCTGTCTCGGGCTCAAGCGCTCCGGGCTGCAGGTCTCGCGGAACCTGGTCGCCTCGAGCCTGAGGTTCCCGATCACCGCGCTGCTCCTGCTGCTGGGGTTCACCGACGCGCACGTCCTCCAGGTCTGCTGGGTCCTGCCCCTGGTCGCGTCCATCCCGTTCACGCTGTGGCGACTCCGGCTGCCTCGCCACGACCGCACCAGCCCGCCGCTCCTGGCCGACATCCGCGGGTTCATCGGCCTGGCCCTGCGCAACCACGCGCTCAGCCTGGCGCTGGCCGCCGGCTCCCAGATGGTCCCGGTCGTCGCGGCCCTCACCCTCGGGTCGGTCCAGAACGCCGAGTTCGCGATCGCCTGGCTGATGGCGACGTTCGTCTTCCTGCCGCCGTACCTGCTCGCCACCGCGCTGTTCGCGCACGGCGCCAACGTCACCGAGGAGGAGTTCCGGCGCAGCATGGAGCGCACCATCCCGGCAGCGTTGTCGCTCAGCGCGCTGCTCTGCGTGGGTGCGTGGGTGCTGGGTGAGCCGGTGCTCCTGATCTTCGGCGGGGAGTACTCGCGTCACTCCTGGGCGATCCTGGCGTTGTTGGTGCCAGCAGGGCTCTGGATGGTGCTCAAGGACCACCTGGTGACGCTCTGGCGCACGCAGCGGAGGTTCGCGCTCGCGACACGCCTGGCCGGAACCGCGCTCGTCCTTGAGGTCGTCGGGGCGATGGCAGGTGGGATCATCGGCGGTGCCCGTGGTCTGTGCGTCGGGTGGCTGATCGCGATGGGAGTGGAGATGGCGCTGGGCGTCCCGTGGCTGCGGCAGGCCTTCGCCGGCCTGCACTGGCGGTCGCCGTTGCCCGCGCGGCATCGCACCGAGTCGGGTCGCGCGCTCGGCCAGGTCCTGGTCGGCGCCGCGCTGGTCCTGGCCGTCGGCGGGGTGGGTGTCTGGACCACCACCCGAGGCGACGACAGCACCGGCATCAGCACCTCCGAGGCGAACGGACTGCTCGAGCCCGGCGCACCGGTGCCCACCTGCGAGCCGACCGCCTCCAAGCCTGGGCCGCAGATCGACCTCAACGTCCAGTCCGCCACCGGCGACCCCGCGCGCCCGATCCGCACCTTCGACGAGGTTCGTCAGCTGGTGGGGCTGGCCAGGGCCGCGGGTGCCGAGGTCATCTCCACGACGAGCTCGTTCCGCACCATGCAGCCGCGCGAGGACGTACCGATCCAGTTCGAGTACATCGACCGCACCATCGGCGCGGCTCGCTCGGCCGGTCTCCAGGTGCGCCTCCAGCTGGTCGGCATGCCGGACTGGGCGCTGGACGAGCCGGAGCACGAGCGCCAGGCACCGCGGTCCGAGGCTGAGCTGGAGACCTGGGCGGCGTTCGTCACCAAGGTGATGAGGCACGTCAACGGCAAGGTCGACTACCTCGAGGTGTGGAACGAGCCCAACGAGAACAAGTGGTGGCCGACCGGCCCCGACCCCCTGGAGTTCGCGCGGCTGCTGGATGTCACCTACACCGCCGTACACACCGTCTCGCCGCAGACGAAGGTGGTCAGCGGGGGGCTCGCCAGCAACGACATCGGCTACCTGAAGTGGGTCTACAAGGGCTTCGACCAGCTGGGGCTGAAGGCCAGTCCGTTCGACATGGTCGGCGCGCACCCCTTCGCGGGTGACCACGCTCCCGACTCGGTCGACCCGGGCAAGCGCTACGAACGCAACCCGTTCGGCCTCTACGACGAGAACTTCACCGGCTTCATGGGGCTGCACGACGTGATGGCCAGGCACGGGGACGAGGACCTACCCATCTACATCACCCAGTTCGGCTACAGCACCCGCTCGGGCAAGGGCCGGGAGGCGGTGCCCGACGAGCTCCGGGCGCAGTACCTCACCCAGTCGCTCAAGCAGGCCACCTGCGTGCCGTACGTGCCGATCTTCTCCTGGTACGCCCTGCACCCGACGCCGTGGGACCCGCAGGAGTACACGCTGCTCGACAAGCAGCTCCGGCCGACCCGGACCTACGAGGCGCTGGTCGCCTGGTCACAGGCGGGGTGAGCAGGTCATTTCGCCAAACCGCTCCCACGTGCGCCGTGGCGCTGTCAGACTCGAAGTGATCGGTCCCGTCGGTTCGTCGCGGCGACAGGAGGTGCCGGGTGCAGCTTCGCCGTGTGCTCCACCTGCCCTCTCGCGGGTCGGACCCGCCGGACTGCCGGTGCGGTCACCAGGGGCGCGCCCACGAGCACTACCGGCGCGGGACCGACTGTGCGCTGTGCACCTGCCCCAGGTTCCGGGCTGCTGCACCCGCTCGCGGAGCGCGGGGGACCCGCGGTGAGCAGGCACACGCCGCCTAGGGACACTGACGTATCAGTCGTCGTCGCGGCCCACACCATGGACCGGTGGGACGACATCGTGGCCGGCCTCGACGCGCTGGCGCACCAGACCGTGCCACCCCTGGAGACGATCCTGGTCGTCGACCACAACGAGGAGCTGCTGGCCCGGGCCCGGGACGAGTTCCCCGCCGTACGCGTGCTGGACAACCCGCGGACCGCAGGTGCGTCCGGCGCCCGCAACACCGGCGTGGCCCAGGCCAAGGGCGCGATCATCGCCTTCGTCGACGACGACGCGCGGCCCGAGCCGGACTGGATCGAGCAGCTCGTCTCGGCGTACGACGACGAGAGCGTCATGGCTGTCGGCGGCATGGCCATCCCGGTGTGGCCCACGCGTCGCCCCGACCACCTCCCGCCGGAGCTGGACTGGATCGTCGGGTGCACCTACCGGGGCCAGCCCAGGGAGCGCACCGACGTGCGGAACCTGTGGGGCTGCAACATGTCCGTGCGGGCCGAGGTCTTCGGGCGGGTGGGCCACTTCGACGAGGAGATGGGCCGGATCGGGCTGATCCCTCTCGGCACCGAGGAGACCGAGTTCTGCATCCGGATCGGCCAGCAGATCCCTGGGGCGCGGGTGGTCTTCGAGCCGCGGGCGCGGGTGCACCACCGGGTCACCGAGGCGCGCACCACCTGGGCCTACCTGCGCTCGCGCTCGCACGCCGAGGGGGTGTCCAAGGCGGCGATGGTGGCCGTGGTCGGCACCGTCGACGGCACGTCGGCCGAGCGCTGGTACGTGCGCTCGGTGCTCACCCGCGGCGTACGCCGGGAGCTCGGGCGCGGACTGCGCGGTGACGCCGCGGGATTCCGCGGCGCCGCAGGCATCGTCACCTGCCTGTCCACCACCGCGTGGTGGTACTTCCGCAGCCGGATCGGCCACCGCTCCGACATCGCTGAGCTGGCCGAGCAACGACGGGCGCGGGCCTTCGACACCTTCGACTCATGAAGGTGCTGATGCTGGCGCAGTTCTACCCGCCGGTGATCGGTGGTGAGGAACGGCACGTCCGCAACCTGTCCCTCGAGCTCGCCTCCCGGGGCCACGAGGTGCACGTGGCGTGTCTCGACGTGGGGCAGCCACCCGTCTCGGACCCGGGCGTGACCGTGCATGCGCTGCCGAACGTCGGTGCGCGCGTGCCGGCGCTGTACCCCACCGCGGACCGGCCGCTGGCGCTGCCCCTGCCCGATCCTCATGTCTCGCGGGCCCTGTCTCACCTGGTCGCGTCGGTGCGGCCGGACGTCGTGCACGCGCACAACTGGATCATCAACTCCTACCTGCCGCTGGCCGCCGCCCGCCGGCTCCCACTGGTCTACTCGCTGCACGACTACAGCCACGTCTGCCCGACCAAGCGGCTGATGTACCAGGGCTCTCCGTGCTCCGGGCCCGGCCTGGCCAAGTGCTTCTCGTGCACCACGGACTGGTACGGCGCCGGCCGCGGCCCGGTCATCCAGTCGATGGTGCGCACCGGCCGGCCGATCCGGAACCGCCTGGTGGACGTCTTCACGCCGGTCTCGACGTTCGTCGGCCATGCCAACCAGCTGCCGGAGCAAGGGGTGCGGTGGCAGGTGGTGCCGAACTTCGTCCCGGACTCGCTGCTCTCCTCTTCGCCACCTCGTGACCCCGCGCTGCCCGACGGCGACTACCTGTTCTTCGCCGGGGACCTGTCGGACCAGAAGGGTGCGGACACGCTCCTGTCGTCGTACGCAGCTCTCGACCCCGCCACCCGTCCTCCCTTGGTGCTGGTCGGGCGGGCCGCCATGGACCTCGCCTCGCTGCCCTCCGGCGCCCGGGCCGAGGACAGGTGGGACCACGACCGGGTCGTCTCCGGCTTCGCGCACGCCCGGGCCGCCGTGCTGCCCTCCAGGTGGCCCGACCCCTGCCCGACCACCGTGCTCGAGGCGATGGCCCTCGGCGCCCCGCTTGTCACCACACACATGGGCGGCATCGCGGACATGGTCACCCACGACGAGTCGGCGCTCGTCGTACCGCCAGGCGACGTCCGGGCCACGGCTGCGGCGCTGTCGCGCGTGCTCTCGGAGCCGTCGCTCGGACCGCGTCTTGCCGGGCAGGCCAGGGTCGAGGTGAAGCGGTACCTGCAGAGCCGGGTGGCGTCGGACTTCGAGGAGGTCTACACCTCCCTGGGGTGAGCGGGTTCTCGGCACGCCGGGAGACGATTTCGCCAGCAGAAACAGATGCTTTTCCGCCCCGGTCAGTGCATGCTCGAGGGGCCCATCGGACTCCGGGACGACGGTGAGGCACCAGAGCCGAGCTGAGGAGTCCGCATGCGCCGTCCTGCCCAACCTTTGTCCGACGAGGCCGAGCGCCGCTTCCCGCGCAGGTTCCTGCTGGCGGTGCCCGGAGCCGCCGGGGTCCTCGGCGTCTCAGCTGCCGTCTCGTCCGAGGCGGCGGCCGCGCCGGTGACGGACGCCTGGACGCTCGGCGGCAACTCCGGCGTCACCACCACCGGCAGCAACTGGATCGGCACCAAGAACCCGGCGCCGCTGATCGTGAAGACCACGGCCACCACCGGCGGGACCCCGACCGAGCGGATGCGGGTGCAGGCCAACGGCCGGGTCGGCATCGGCACCAACGCCCCTGGCGCTCCGCTGGACGTCAAAGGCGTGCCGGCCGGCGGAGGGGTCGTTCGGGCGACCCTCGGTGCGACGGACGCCAGCTCAGGCGCATTCCGCGGTATCGCCAACACGGTCGACGGTGGCTTCGGCGGCTGGTTCAGCGGCCGGGGTGGCGGCGTCTGGGCCCAGGGCATCGGGGTCTCGACCCAGGGCGTGTTCGCCAGCGGCACGTTCGGCGTCCGGGCCTTCGGCACCGACATCGGCGTCCGGGGCTCCGGCCCCGTCGGAGTGGAGGCGGTGGGCACCGGGGACGACTCGTTCGGGCTCGACGCGTCTGGCGAGCAGTACGGCGTGTTCGGCAGTGGCTTCTACGGGGTCTACGGCAGCGGAGAAATCGGCACCTACGGCTCCGGTCAGCAGTACGGTGCGTACGCCCTCAGCGGCGACACCGGGATCTTCGCGGACGGCAACCCCGCCGGCTACTTCGACGGCGACGTCAACGTCACCGGAACCGTGACGCGACCGGCCTCGGCCTCGCGGATCGACCATCCGCTGGACCCGGAGAACCGGTGGCTGACCCACGCCGGCGTGGAGTCGCCCGACCGCAAGACCGTCTACGACGGCACCGTGGTCCTCGACGGCGCCGGGGAGGCGACCGTCGCGCTCCCGGCCTACGTGTCCAAGCTCAACGGCGACTTCCGCTACCAGCTGACGTGCATCGGTGGCCATGCACCGGTCTACGTCGCCAGCGAGATCAGCAAGGGCCAGTTCCGGATCGCGGGCGGCAGGGCGGGCCTGAAGGTCTCCTGGCAGGTCACCGGAGTCCGCAGCGACGACTACTCCCGCGCCCACCCGGCGGAGGTCGAGACCGCCAAGACCGGCGAGGAGCGCGGCACCCGCATGTTCGTCCCGCCGGGGTCCAAGGCCAGGCGGATGCCCACCGGGATGGTGCGGCACAACGCGAAGCTGGTCGACCCTCGCGGCGTCAGGCGATCGGGTGCCGCACCCGCAGCAGCACCCAGGTGACACACGCCGAGATGAGCGCGGCGCCGAGCATGTGGAAGCCGACGAGCACCTCGGGCAGGTCGGTGGCGTACTGAACGAAGCCGACCGCACCTTGGGACAGCTCGACGCAGAGCAGGACGACGACCGCCCGACGGGTGGCCGGGGGAGCGCCGGCGGCCAGGAGGGTGAACAGCAGGCCGAGGGTGAGTCCGACGAACAGGAAGACCAGGTCGGCGTGGACCTGGCTCACCTGGAGCGGGTCGAGGCCGTTGCGTTCGGTGTCGACGTCTCCGGCGTGCGGACCGGAGCCGGTGACCACGGTGCCCACGTAGAGGACCGCCCACGCGGCCGCGAAGGCCGCCCACGCAAGGACGACCGTCGGGCCGCGGTGCGCAGGAGCCAGAGGAGCCTCGACCGACAACAGCAGGCGTACGGCGACCCCGATGATCGCCATGGACAGGAGCAGGTGGAACGCCACCACCCACGGGTTGAGGTCGGTGAGCACGGTGATGCCGCCGACGACCGCCTGGGCGGGGATGCCGAGCCCGGCGATCAACGCCATCGCCCGCAGGTCGCGGCGGCCGGTGCGCCACATGACGACGAACGTCGCGACGGCGATCGCGCTCAGGACGAACGTGAGCGTCCGGTTCCCGAACTCGATCGCCTGGTGGAAGTCCAGCGCGCCGTGCGGCCGGAACGACTCGTCCGTGCACCGCGGCCAGGTCGGACAGCCGAGCCCGGAGCCGGTCAGCCGGACCGCGCCGCCGGTGACCACGATGCCGATGTTCGCGACCAGGGTGGCCCACGCGAGGGGGCGGACCCAGCGCTGCCCCGACAGGTGGGGGGTCACTCCCACGAGAAGGTCCTCGCGGTGGCGATCGTGCCGACGACGGCCCAGCCGAGCAGGACCGCGAGGTCCCGCCACGCGACGGAGCCGTCGAGGAACGCCGACCGCATCGCCTCACCGAGAGCGCCACTGGGCAGCCACGCCGCGACGTCCCCGAAGGCGCCGTACGCCGACGCTGGGAGTATGACGGCGCCGCCGGCCAGCAGCAGGAGATAGACCAGGTTGGCGCCGGCCAGGGTGGCCTCGGCTCGCAGCGCGCCGGCCATCAGCAGCCCGAGCGAGGCGAAGGCGGCGGTGCCTAGCAGCACGGCCAGCACGGCGCCGGCCAGCGAGGAGGCCGAGACGACCGGATCCCAGCCGAGCAGGGCGCCGACCGACGACAGCACCAGCAGCTGGAGGACCTCGATGAGCAGCAGCGCCCCGACCTTGCCGGCCAGCAGCCCGGCGCGGGGGAGCGGAGACGCCCCGAGCCGCTTGAGCACGCCGTACCGCCGCTCGAAGCCGGTTGCGATCGCCAGCGAGGCGAACGACGTCGACAGCACCGCCAGCGCCAGGACGCCGGGCGTGACCACGTCGACGACCGGGTGGTCGTAGTCGAGGCCCAGCCGGCCGGCGCCACGCACCATGCCGATCAGCACGATCACCGGGATCACCACGGCGAGCAGCAGCTGCTCGCCGTTGCGCAGCATCAGCCGCGACTCCATCCGCGCCTGGGCGAGCACCATCCGCGACAGCGGCGCGGCACCGGGGGCAGGCGTGAAGGTGCTCACGGTGTCAGCTCCCGGCCGGTGAGCTCGAGGAAGACGTCCTCGAGGTTGCGGGTGCCGAGGGTCAGCGACTCGGGGAGCACGCCGTTCTCCTCGCACCAGCGCGACACCTTGGCCAGCGTCGAGGCGTCGGCGGGGCCGGTGACGAGCAGGCTCAGCTCGTCGAGCAGCACCACCTCGATCTCCGGGCCCAGGGCCGCCTTGAGCGACTCCGGAGCCCCCGGCGGGAACGGTTTGGTCACCACGAGGCGGATCGTCGAGATGGCGCCGCCGCGGGTCAGCTCGATGGGCGTCCCGGACGCGATCAGCCGGCCGTGGTCGATGATGTGGATCCGGTCAGCGAGCTTCTCGGCCTCGTCCATGTAGTGCGTGGTCAGCACCACGGTCACCCCGTCGACGCGCAGCTCGGCGAACAGCTCCCAGACGGTACGCCGCACGGCCGGGTCCAGCCCGGCGGTCGGCTCGTCGACGAAGACCACCTCGGGCCGCCCGACCAGCGCCATGGCCAGGCCGAGCCGCTGCTTCTGCCCGCCGGACAGCCGGCGATAGGGCGTGCGCCCGCACTCGCCCAGCCCGAGTCGCTCCTCGAGCACCACGGGGTCGACCGGCTGCGCGTGCAGGGCGGCGATGTGGCGCAGCATCTCCGGCGCCCGGGCGCCGCTCCACGCGCCGCCGTCCTGGAGCATCACGCCGATCCGGGGGAGCAGCTCGCGGGCCTGTCGCCGCGGGTCCAGCCCGAGGACCCGCACCGAGCCCTGCTGCGGCGCCCGGTAGCCCTCGCAGGTCTCCAGCGTGGTGGTCTTGCCGGCGCCGTTCGGGCCGAGGACCGCGGTGATCGAGCCGCGAGCGACCGTCAGCGAGAGGGAGTCGACCGCGGTGGTGGCGCCGTACGTCATGACCAGCCCGTCGACCACGACCGCAGGCTCAGGCACGACGGCGAGTCTAGGTTTGGCTCAGCCCAGCGCCGCGCGCAGGTCCGACAGGGTCGAGTCCACCGGGCGGTCCCACCAGTCGAAGACGACGAACTCGTCGCACACGGCGCGGTAGGGATCGACCGCCGCGCCAACGTCGGTCCCGGGATCGAACGAGTAGCCGGTCGCTCGCCGGACCTCCGCGGGGTCGCGGCCGATCTTGGCGCACGCCTCGTCGAGCTTCGCGCTCTTGGCGGCGTACGACTCCGGGGTGCCCCAGATGTGCCACACGTCGGCGTACCTCGCGGCCGTCGGGATGGTCCGCTTCTCCCCGCCGCCGCCGACCAGCACCGGCACCCGCTCCTGAAGGGCCGCCGGCCGGTTGGGGGCGTCGTGCAGCTGGAAGTGCCGGCCCTCGAAGGTCGAGCGGTCGTTGCGGAGCAGCGCGCAGACCACGGCCACGCTCTCCTCGAACCGGTCGGAGCGGTCCTTGGGCGACATCAGGTCGATGCCGTACGCCGCGTGCTCGTTGACCTGCCAGCCGGCACCCAGACCGGCGATGGCGCGGCCACCACTCACGTGGTCCAGGGCGGTGATGTGGTTCGCGACGACAGCCGGGTGCCGGTAGCTGCCGCCGAGGACCATGGCGCCCAGCCGGGCCCGGCTGGTGAGCGGCCCCAGCGCGGCCAGCAGCGTCGTCGACTCGAGCATCCCCTCGTCGGTGACCGTGTCGTCATCCGTGTGGCCCATGAAGTGGTCGCAGAGGTAGACGGCGTAGGCACCGAGCTCCTCGGCCGCCTGGGCAAGTTCGCGGATCTCCGGCCAGGGCCGGCCGTTGTCGAGGATCACGCTGATGTCCATCACACTTCGACACCCCCGTCCGCGTCGCCCCGCTTCACCTCGAGGGTGTCGAAGGCCGCCGGCGGCTCCCGCCACGGGTCGGGCAGCGAGCCCGCGCGAGCGTCCTGCACCGCCCGCCAGACCCGCTCCGGTGTGCAGGGGATGTCGACGTGCCGCACGCCGAGGTGGCGCAGCGCGTCGACCACGGCGCTCTGCACCGCCGGCGTCGAGCCGATCGTCCCCGACTCGCCGATGCCCTTGGCGCCCAGCTGGTTGAGGTGGGTCGGCGTCTCGGTGTTGGAGGCCTCGAAGGAGATCGTGTCGGCGGCGGTCGGCAGCTGGTAGTCGGCGAACGTCGAGGTCAGCGGCTGGCCGTCCTCGGAGTAGAGGAACTGCTCCCACAGCGCCTGCGAGATGCCCTGCGCGATGCCGCCGTGCTGCTGCCCCTCGACGATGACCGGGTTGAGCACCCGGCCGCAGTCGTCGACGGCGACGTGGCGCAGCGGCACCACCCGGCCGGTCTCGGTGTCCACCTCGACCACGGACACGTGCGCCCCGAACGGGAACGTCGCGCCGTCCTGCGGCACGTCGAGCTGCGCGTGCAGCTCGGCCTCGCGCTCGGCGGCCGCCGCCGCGAGGCGGGCCCAGTCCAGCGCGGTGCCCGGGACCCCGGAGACCACGAACCCGTCGTCGCTCAGCTCGACGTCCTCGGGCGCGGCCTCGAGCAGCTCGGCGGCGAGGTCGCGGGCCTGGTCGTGGACGGCCGAGGCGGCCGCGGCGACCGCGCTGCCCCCGAGCTGGAGCGACCGCGAGCCGCCGGTGCCGCCGCCGGTCGCCACCGCGCGGGTGTCCGACTGCACGTAGTGGATCCGCTCGACCGGGATGCCCAGCCGGTCGGCCACGATCATCGCGAACGACGTGGCATGGCCCTGGCCGTGCGCGGACGTCCCGGACATCACGGTGGCGGAGCCGTCCGGCTCGATCCGCACACTGCCCAGCTCCTTGCCGCCGAAGCCGGTGATCTCGACGTACGTCGAGACGCCGATGCCGAGCAGCTTCTCGTCACCGGCGTCGACCCGGCGCCGCTGTTCGGCGCGCAGCGCGTCCACGTCGGCCACCCGGAGCGCCTCCTGCAGGGAGGCGTCGTAGTCGCCGACGTCGTAGGTCATCCCGGTCCGCGTCTTGTACGGGAAGGCGTCCTTCGGGATCAGGTTGCGGCGCCGGAGCTCCTCGGGTGCCAGCCCCAGCTCGTGGGCGGCGAGGTCCATCAGCCGCTCGAGCATCGCGGCCGCCTCGGGCCGCCCGGCGCCTCGGAACGCGCCGTTGGGCGCGGTGTTGGTCATCGCCGCGATCGCGGCGTACTCGATCCGGGGGATCTCGTAGGGGCCCTGGGCCATGATGTGCGTCGGCCCGACGGCCAGCGTGCCGCCGAAGCCGGCGTACGCCCCGCAGTCGCCGATGACCCGCGCCCGGAGCCCCACGATCCGCCCGTCGCGGTCCACGCCGAGCTCGCCGAACTGGACCTGGCCGCGGCCGTGCATCGAGAGCATCGCCTCGCTGCGGGTCTCGGTCCATGCCACCGGCCGGCCGAGCGCCCGCGCGGCCGCCACGACCGCCCCGTGCGTGAAGGTGATGCCGGCCTTGCCGCCGAACGCACCGCCCACGTGCGGCGCCACCACCCGCAGCTCGTGCGGCTCCAGGCCGGTGTACTTCACCAGCAGGTCCCGGGTGAGGTGCGGGTGCTGGGTCGCGACGTACGCCGTCAGCAGGGTGTCTCCGTCCGGCCGCGGGTCGGCCAGGATGGCGTTGCCCTCGAGTGGCGCCACCGCGACGCGCTGGTTCTCGATCCGGGCGCGCACCACGACGTCGGCGCCGGCCAGCACGTCGCCGGCGTCGGGTGGATGGATCGCGCGCACGGACTGGGCGATGTTGCTGCCGACCTCGGGGAACTGCAGGGGCGCCCCCGGCGCCAGCGACTCCTCCATGTCGATGACCGCGTCGAGCAGGTCGTAGTCGACGTCCACGAGCTCGGCCGCGTCGACGGCCTGGGCGCGGGTTTCGGCCACGACCAGCGCGACCGGGTCGCCGACGTACCGCACGACCCCGTCGGCGAGCGGGCCGTGCCCGACCAGCTCGTGGACGCCGGCGAACGACGGCACCCAGCCGGTGCCGAGGGTCTCCGCGGTGTGGACGGCCAGGACACCGGGCGCCTGCTCGGCGTTCCAGGTGTCGAGGTTGCTGAGGGTGGCGTGGGGGAGGGGACTGCGGACGAAGACGGCGTGCGCGGTGCCGGGGACCCGGAGGTTGTCGACGAAGGTGCTGCGACCGTCGATCAGCTCGGGGTCCTCGACCCGACGGACGCGGTTGCCGAGGATCGATCCCACCATGAACCGGAGGCTATCCCCGGTTAGATTGGGAGGGCGTGGGGGACCGTCAGAGTCAGGTAAGGGTCACCTTCCTTGAACTCCCCTTTCCATTAACGGCACACTGGTGTTGTGATATTCGAGGAAGACCGGTCGACGCGGCATCGCGTGGCCCGGTCGATCCTTGTCGAAGGACCGTCCACCGCGGCGGCGCTCGGCGAGCGGCTGGACCTCACGCCCGCCGCCGTACGCCGCCATCTCGACCAGCTGGTCGAGGACGGCGCGGTGGAGGCACGCGAGCCGCGCGCCCAGGCGCACCGCGGCCGCGGACGCCCCGCGAAGGTGTTCGCGCTCACCGAGCGCGGGCGCGAGGGCTTCGACCAGCAGTACGACGACCTCGCGGTCCAGGCACTCCGGTTCCTGCACGAGACCGGCGGTGACCAGGCGGTGAAGGCCTTCGCGCACCAGCGCGTCGCGTTCATCGAGGACCGCTTCGGGGAGGTCGCGATGGCCCGCCCCGAGCTGAGCCCGGTCGAGGTGCTCGCCAGCGTCTTCACCGACGAGGGCTACGCCGCGGCCGTGCGGGCGCTGCCGATGGCGGGTGAGCAGCTGTGTCAGCAGCACTGCCCGGTCTCCCACGTCGCCCACGAGTTCCCGCAGCTCTGCGAGGCCGAGACCGAGGCCATCGGCAAGGTGCTCGGCCGCCACGTCCAGCGGCTCGCGACCATCGCGCACGGCGACGGCGTCTGCACCACCTGCATCCCAGACCTGCCCCAAACCCACCAGAAGGAGAAGGTCACCTCATGACCTCCATCGAGGAGCGCAACCCCGAGCTCGAGGGCCTGGGTCGCTACCAGTTCGGCTGGGCCGACAGCGACGTCGCCGGTGCGGCGGCCAAGCGCGGCCTGAGCGAAGAGGTCGTCCGCGACATCTCCACGAAGAAGGACGAGCCGGCGTGGATGCTCGACCTGCGCCTGAAGGGGCTCAAGCTCTTCCACCGCAAGCCGATGCCCACGTGGGGCTCGGACCTGTCGGGCATCGACTTCGAGAACATCAAGTACTTCGTCCGCTCCAGCGAGAAGCAGGCCGCGACGTGGGACGACCTCCCCGAGGACATCAAGAACACCTACGACAAGCTCGGCATCCCCGAGGCGGAGAAGCAGCGCCTGGTCTCCGGCGTCGCCGCTCAGTACGAGTCGGAGGTCGTCTACCACTCGATCCGTGAGGACCTCGAGGAGCAGGGCGTCCTGTTCCTGGACACCGACACCGCGCTGCGCGAGCAGCCGGAGCTGTTCAAGGAGTACTTCGGCACCGTCATCCCGGTCGGCGACAACAAGTTCGCCGCGCTCAACACCTCGGTGTGGTCCGGTGGCTCGTTCATCTACGTGCCGAAGGGTGTGCACGTCGACATCCCGCTGCAGGCCTACTTCCGGATCAACACCGAAAACATGGGCCAGTTCGAGCGGACGCTGATCATCGTCGACGAGGACGCCTACGTTCACTACGTCGAGGGCTGCACGGCGCCGATCTACTCCTCCGACTCGCTGCACTCGGCGGTCGTCGAGATCATCGTCAAGAAGGGCGGCCGCTGCCGCTACACGACCATCCAGAACTGGTCCAACAACGTCTACAACCTCGTCACCAAGCGCGCCACCTGCGAGGCCGGGGCCACGATGGAGTGGGTCGACGGCAACATCGGCTCCAAGGTCACGATGAAGTACCCCGCGATCTACCTCATGGGCGAGCACGCCAAGGGTGAGACGCTGTCGGTCGCGTTCGCCGGCGAGGGCCAGCACCAGGACGCCGGCGCCAAGATGGTGCATGCCGCGCCTCACACGTCGTCCTCGATCCTGAGCAAGTCGGTGGCGCGCGGCGGCGGCCGGACGTCGTACCGCGGCCTGATCCAGATCAACGAGGGCGCGCACGGCTCGAAGTCCAACGTGCTCTGCGACGCGCTGCTGGTCGACCAGATCAGCCGCTCGGACACCTATCCCTACGTCGACATCCGCGAGGACGACGTGTCGATGGGCCACGAGGCGAGCGTCTCCAAGGTCTCCGACGACCAGCTGTTCTACCTGATGTCGCGAGGCATGGAGCAGGACGAGGCGATGGCGATGATCGTGCGCGGCTTCATCGAGCCGATCGCCAAGGAGCTCCCGATGGAGTACGCCCTCGAGCTCAACCGGCTGATCGAGCTCCAGATGGAAGGGGCCGTCGGCTAGTGGGACTCGATGTTTCTTCCCACCTTCACCCGGTGGGCTCCTTCGACCTGTCCGACCACCCCGTCCCCACCGGGCGCGAGGAGGTGTGGCGGTTCACGCCGCTCAAGCGGATGCGTGGCCTGCAGGCTGACGCGCCGCTCGACGGTGACGACTACGACACCAAGCTCGAGGTGCCCGCGGGGGTCACCGCCGGGAACGTCGAGGTCGCCGACTCCGAGCGTGGCCTGTCCGGCTTCGTGCCGACCGACCGGGTCGCGGCCCGGGTCTGGGACGCCTCGCCGCGGGTCTTCACCGTCGACGTACCGGCCGAGACCGAGCTCGCGGAGCCCGTGCTCGTCACCGTCACCGGCCGTGGCGGCGAACAGGCGATAGCCCGCCAGCTGCTGGTCAAGGTCGGCGCGCACGCCAAGGCGACGGTCGTGGTCCGGTTCGAGGGCAGCGCGACCTGGGCCGACACCACCGAGATCGTGCTCGGCGACGGCGCCCGGCTGACCTACGTCACCATCCAGGACTGGGCCGACGATGCCGTGCACCACAGCACCCAGTCGGCCAAGGTCGGTCGCGACGCGGCGCTCAAGCACGTCGCGGTCACCTTCGGCGGGAGCGTCGTCCGGCACGACACGACGGCGTCGTACGACGGGCCCGGCGGCGAGATCGAGATGCTCGGCCTCTACTTCGCCGACGAGGGCCAGCACATCGAGCACCGGCTCTTCGTCGACCACACCGCCCCGCGGACCAAGAGCCACGTGACCTACAAGGGCGCCCTCCAGGGCGAGGGTGCGCACACGGTCTGGATCGGCAACGTGCTGATCCGCAAGGAGGCCGAGGGGATCGACACCTACGAGGAGAACCGCAACCTCGTGCTCACCGACGGCTGCCAGGCCGACTCGGTGCCCAACCTCGAGATCGAGACCGGCGAGATCGTCGGCGCCGGCCACGCCTCGGCGACCGGCCGGTTCGACGACGAGCAGCTGTTCTACCTGCGGTCGCGCGGCGTCCCGGAAGCGGAGGCCCGGCGGCTCGTGGTGCACGGCTTCTTCAACGACCTGATCCGCAAGATCGCCGTCCCCGAGATCGAGGAGTCGCTGAAGGCGACGGTCGAGGCGGAGCTGGCCAAGAACGTGCTGAAGGGGCTGCCCGGATGACGTTCGAACGAGCCTGCGCCCTGACCGATGTCCTCGAGGACGAGGCCCTCGCGGTGACGCTCGGCGCCCAGGACATCGCGGTCGCCCGCAACGGCGACGAGGTGTTCGCGGTCGAGGACATCTGCTCCCACGCCTCGGTCGCGCTCAGCGAGGGCGAGGTCGACGAGTGCACGGTCGAGTGCTGGCTGCACGGCTCGCGCTTCGACCTCCGCACCGGCAAGCCCACCGGGCTGCCCGCCACCGAGCCGGTCGCGACGTTCCCGGCCGAAGTCCGTGGCGGCGACATCTACGTAGACATCACCACCACCCTGAACGGAGTCACCCCGCAATGATCAGCACCCCACCGAATTCTTCGCCTCCCCCGCTTCGCTCCTCCGACGAACAATTCGGCGGGGACCCCGCAAAGACGACCAAGCTCGAGATCAAGGACCTCAAGGTCTCCGTCTCCACCGAGGACGGGCCGAAGGAGATCCTCAAGGGCGTCACGCTCACCATCAACAGCGGCGAGACGCACGCGATCATGGGTCCCAACGGGTCGGGCAAGTCGACGCTGGCGTACTCGATCGCCGGTCACCCGAAGTACGACGTCACCGGTGGCTCGGTGACCCTCGACGGCGAGGACGTCCTCGCGATGTCGGTCGACGAGCGCGCCCGGGCCGGGCTGTTCCTCGCGATGCAGTACCCCGTCGAGGTCCCCGGCGTCTCGGTCTCCAACTTCCTGCGCACCGCCAAGACGGCGCTCGACGGCGAGGCGCCGAAGCTGCGCACCTGGGTCAAGGACGTCAACGCCGCGCTCGAGAACTTCAACCTCGACCCGTCCTTCGGCACCCGGAACGTCAACGAGGGCTTCTCCGGTGGCGAGAAGAAGCGTCACGAGATCGCCCAGCTCGAGCTGCTGAACCCGCGGTTCGCAGTCCTCGACGAGACCGACTCCGGCCTCGACATCGACGCGCTCAAGATCGTGGCCGCCGGAGTGAACCGCTTCCGTGAGCAGGAGGGCAAGGGCGTCCTGCTGATCACCCACTACACCCGGATCCTGCGCTACATCGAGCCCGACTTCGTGCACGTGTTCGTCGACGGCAAGATCGCCGAGCAGGGCGGGGCCGAGCTGGCCGAGGCGCTCGAGGCCGAGGGGTATGACAAGTACGTCCGGGCGGCGGTCTGAGCATGTCCACCCTGCCCGAGCTGCCCGGGCTGCTGCCCGAGCTGGAGGTGGTCCGCAAGGACTTCCCCATCCTCGAGCGAACGCTCGCGGGCGGACATCCGCTGGTCTACCTCGACAGCGCCAACACCAGCCAGAAGCCGCAGGTCGTGATCGACACGATGGTCGACCACCTGGAGCGGCACAACGCCAACATCGCCCGGGCCATGCACCAGCTGGGTGCCGAGTCGACCGAGGCGTTCGAGGGCGCGCGCGACAAGGTGGCCACGTTCATCCACGCACCCGACCGCGACGAGGTGGTCTTCACCAAGAACGCCTCCGAGGCGCTCAACCTGGCGGCGAACACGTTGGCCTGGCCCGGCCCCTTCCAGGTCGGCCCGGGTGACGAGGTCGTCATCACCGAGATGGAGCACCACTCCAACATCGTGCCGTGGCAGCTGCTCACGGAGCGGACGGGTGCGACGCTGCGCTGGTTCGGGATCACCGACGACGGCCGGCTCGACCTGTCGAACCTCGACCAGCTCATCACCGAGCGCACCAAGGTGGTCTCGCTGACCTGGGTGTCCAACATGCTCGGCACCATCAACCCCGTCGCGCAGATCGCCGAGCGCGCACACGAGGTCGGTGCGCTCGTCGTCGTGGACGCTTCGCAGGCCGTCCCGCAGCTGCCGGTCGACGTGGCCGCCTCGGGCGCCGACCTGCTGGCCTTCACCGGCCACAAGTGCGTCGGCCCGACCGGGATCGGCGTGCTCTGGGGGCGCCGCGAGGTGCTCGACCAGCTGCCGCCGTTCCTCGGCGGCGGCGAGATGATCGAGACCGTCACCATGGAGCGGTCGACGTACGCCCCGGTGCCCCACAAGTTCGAGGCCGGCACCCCGCCAATCGTGGAGGCGGTCGGCCTCGGGGCAGCGCTGGACTACCTCGGCCACCTCGGCATGGACGCCGTGCACGCGCACGAGCAGGCCATCACCGCCTACGCACTCGAGGCGCTGCAGACCGTCCCTGGCCTGACCATCCTGGGGCCGCTGTCCGCGGCCGAGCGCGGCGGAGCGATCTCGTTCGAGCTCGAGGGTGCGCACCCGCACGACGTGGCCACCGTGCTCGACACCCGCGGGGTCGCGGTACGGGCCGGCCACCACTGCGCCAAGCCGGCGCACGCGCGGTTCGGCGTGCAGAGCTCGACCCGGATGTCGTCGTACCTCTACACGACGCCGACCGAGATCGACGCGCTCGTCGAGGGCCTGGAATACACCCGCTCGTACTTCAAGTTGAAGTGAAGCCATGGACCTCGACTCGCTGTACCAGGAGATCATCCTGGACCACTACAAGAACCCCCACCACAAGGGCCTGCGTGAGCCCTTCGAGGCGGAGGTGCACCACGTCAACCCCACGTGTGGTGACGAGGTGACCGTGCGTGTGCACCTGTCCGACGGCGTGGTGGAGGACGTGTCGTACGACGCCGTGGGCTGCTCGATCTCCCAGGCCGCCACCTCGGTGATGACCGACCTCGTCATCGGCCGCAGCGTCGACGAGGCGATGAGGATCCACGGCGAGTTCCTGGCCCTGATGCAGGGGAAGGGGGCCGTCGAGCCGGACGAGGAGGTCCTGGAGGACGGGATCGCCTTCGCCGGCGTCGCGAAGTTCCCCTCGCGCGTCAAGTGCGCACTACTGTCGTGGATGGCCTGGAAGGACGCCACGGCCCAATCCCTGGAGGCAAGCAATGGTTGATCACGGCGAGCTGCCCGAGGTCCCGGAAGCCACGGGTGGAGGGACCGCGACCGTCACCGTCGAGGACGTCACCGAGGCGATGAAGGACGTCGTCGACCCCGAGCTCGGCATCAACGTCGTCGACCTTGGCCTGGTCTACGGCGTGCACCTCGACGAGGGCCACAACTGTGTCCTCGACATGACGCTGACGTCGGCCGCCTGCCCACTGACCGACGTGATCCAGGACCAGACCAACTCCGCCCTCGAGGGCCTGGTGAACGACGTGGCCATCAACTGGGTCTGGATGCCCCCGTGGGGCCCCGACAAGATCACCGACGACGGCCGCGAGATGCTGCGTGCCCTCGGCTTCAACGTCTGAGCCTGCGAGCCCGCAACGGCGGGTGAGACCTGGCCTTCAGCCTCGGTACGCCGGCAGCGCCGGTGTCCACGTCAGCGGGGCGTGTGGCGCGGTGTCCTCGGCTTCCTCGGTCGGCCACTCGGCGACCCCGTGGTACGTCGTGCCGTCCATGGTCAGCGCCACGTCGTAGGTGAACGGTCCGCTGCCCAGCGCAGTGGCCCGGCGGCCCTCGTCGTCGGAAGCGGTGAACGCCAGCGTGCCTTCGGCGTTGCAGTGCTCGTCCCACGGGGGGCTCAGGGTCACGGAGCGACCCTCGGCGCTGGTCACCGTCACGGTCGCCGACGCACGCCTGGGCTGTTCGGCCAGGTCCCGGACGTAGACCTCGACCCCGTAGCTGTCCAGCTCGCCGTCGTGGTCAGCCAGCACCGCTGCCGACCCGGATGCCGGACCGGGCAGCGCGCCGTCCTGGTGGGTCGTCCAGCTGAACGTGGTGATCACGTCGCCGCCCTCGCCGCGTCCGAAGACGTCGACGAACCATCGCCCCGCCGGGCCCGCGGGGGTGATCTCGAAGGTGTGGTCGCTGGTCTGCCGCACCGGAACGGTGATCTGACGCGGACAGTCGGTGTAGTCACCGTTGCGGAAGGTCGCGTCGAACGTCCAGCCCGAGTCGGGGAAGGAGAACGCCACGCTGTGCCGCTCACCCACGTCGACGAACGGTGGCTCCGGGGCCCCGTCGGCACACCCCTTGCGGTAGCACGTCGTCCACGGGTCGAGGTCGACGCGACGCCCGTCGAGGTCAAGGGTGATAGGCGGGCCCCATCCGTCCCCGTCCCACTCGACCACCTCGGGGAGCCCGGGTGTGGGCGAGGCAGCCGGCGGGGCAGCCTGGCCCGGGCCACGGCCAGCAGTGCCCGGCTGATCGCCACAGCCGGCGAACGCGAACGACCCCGCGACCAGGCAGACGAGCGCAGCGACGTGGACGCGCATGCTCGTCTGACGGGAGGTCGGCCGGTCCGGTTCCACTAGCGTCGGGGGCGTGCCCGTCGTCTTCGTCTCGCGCGAGCGGTTCGAGCGCTGGGTGCTGAACTTCCGCGGTCGGCACGGCGAGACCGGACTGGCGGTCGCGGACGGCGCGCTCACCGGCTCGGCGTCGGACGGCTCGACGTTCGAGGCGCGGCTGCCCTTCGGCAAGTCGTACGCCGGGCTGCCGGACCCCTCGGCGTTCGGCCTGGCCTTCGAGATCCCGGCCGACTGGGGTGTGCTCCTGGTGCGCAAGGGTGGCTTCGCGGTGGCTCGGCTGGCGGGGGAGCGGACGGTCGAGTCCAAGGTCGGCCAGCGGCATGTGCAGGGCCGGACCAAGGCGGGCGGGCAGAGCCAGCAACGGTTCGCCAGGCGGCGGGACAACCAGGCCCGGCAGGCCTACGAGGCGGCGGCCGACCACGCGGCCCGGATCCTGGCCGACACCGGGGTGGTGGCGACCGGTGGTGACCACGCCGCGGTGGACGAGGTGCTGGCCGACCCGCGGCTGCGCGGCCTCCACGTGGTCGGGCCGTGGCTCGCAGTGCCCGACCCGAAGCGGAGCGTGCTCGAGCAGGCGGTGGTCGAGACCTGTTCGGCGCGGGTCGACGTCGTCAACGCCTGAGTCATTGACCGCCGCACTCGTGATCCGCGAAGGTGTGCCCACCCCCATGGACTCGAGGAGCTGGTCTGGATGAGGGTGCGGCGAGCAGCCCTGCGCGCGCTGTTGGTGTTCGCCTTGGCGGCGGGCTTCACGCTGGTCGGTCCCGCGGGCCCCGCGGACGCCGCGCTGACGGGCTTCGTCCGGGTGTCGCCGTTCACCGCGACGACATCGGCGGCCAAGAGCCTGACGGCGACCTGTCCGGCGGGGACCAGGGTCATCGGTGCAGGCGGCGACACGACGCCAGGGAGCGGCGAGGTGCTCCTCGACGTCCTGCGTCCGAACTCGGCGCTGACCAGCGTGACCCTGCACGCGAACGAGGACGCGGACGGGACAACGGCGAACTGGTACCTGCAGGCGTTCATCATCTGCGCGACCGCGCCGGTAGGACTGGAGCTGGTGACTGCGACCAGCGCCTCGACCTCGGCCGGCACCAGGAGCGTCGCTGCGACCTGCCCGGGCGGGAAGCGGCTGCTCGGCAGCGGGGCGGAGATCCTCGGAGCGCCCTCCCAGGTGCTGCTCGACGGGCAGCTGCCCAATCCGGGGCTGACCGCGGTGACTGTCAACGCGCTCGAGGACGAGACCGGCACCTCGGCGACCTGGAGCATCAAGGCCCACGCGATCTGCGCGGACCCCATCCCAGGGCTGCAGCGAGTGTTGGTCACCGGCGCGACGGACTCAGTCGCGAACAAGGTTGTGACCGCGCCCTGCCCTGCGGGCAAGTCCGTCATCGGCTTGGGCGGCACCATCAACAGTCCCAACGGTCAGGTGGTCCTCGACGCCGTGTTCCCCGACCTCGACATGACGAACGCGAACATCAGCGCCTTCGAGGACGGCACCGGGAACGACGCGACCTGGAGCCTCACGGCGTACGCGATCTGCGCCGACAGCGCGCAGCTGAAGACCAGGGTCGTCAACCGGGACGGGCACCTCTCCTCCGGCGTGTGGACGGGCGCGGGCTGCCCGGCAGGCCAGGCGGCGAGCGGCGTCGGCGGTGACCTGAGCGGGAGTCTCGGCAGGCTCGGGCTCCATGACCTCGCCCCGACGTCCTCGAGCGCGCAGGTCGGCGCGCTGACCCATCCGTTCGAGACCCAAGAGAACTGGGGACTGACCGTGCAGGCGATCTGCACGACCCCGTTCCCCGGCCAGGAGGTGGTCTCCGTTGCGAGCCCCTCCGACTCCCAGGAAGCGAAGACGGCCACGGTCACCTGCCCGGCCGGCAAGCGGGTGCTGGGCGCCGGCGCTGCCATTGGCGATGGCAACCTGGACACCAGCCCCGTCGTGCTGGAGACGATGCGCCCGGACGCTGCGCTGACCACGGTGACCGCGAGGGGGCGTGAGGAGGAGGGCGGAACCGACTCCAACTGGAGTGTGAGGGCGTACGCAGTCTGCGCGGTCGCGCCAAGCGGCCTGCAGCGCGTCTCGGCCACCACTGTGGCCGGGTCGGACGAGTTCGCGCGCACCAGTGTGAGCTGCCCGGCGGGCAAGCACCTGGTGGGCACCGGTGGCGAGGTCGTCGGGGGGCTCGGCGAGGTGCCGCTCGACGAGATCAGCGCCGACGCGGCCCTGACGAGGACCCAGGTCACCGGGTTCGAGGACCAGACCGGCTTCGACCGCAACTGGCGGGTGACCGCGTACGCCGTCTGCATCACGCGCTGAGGTCGGCTCACGCAGCCCCGTCAGAGGCCGAGCTGTGCCTTGCGCTTCTCCCACTTCTCGCCGAGCGCGTCGAACTCGTCCTCCAGGAAGACCAGGAACTCACGGGTCAGCGCCAGCCGCCGGTGCGCTGGGGCGTCCTCGCCCAGAGCACTCAACGCGTGCTCCAGCGAGGCCCTGATCGGGCCGTAGATCTGGTCGTGGCGCATCATCGCGTCGTGCCAGGCGTCGTCGTCGACGACGTAGACGTCCCGGCGGGAGCCGCGCTCCCGCTCCCGGCGGAGCATCCCGAGCTGCTCGAGGTAGCCGACCGCCCCGGACACACCCGCGGGGCTCACGCCCAGGGCCGAGGCGAGCTCGGCCGAGGTCATCCGGCCGTCGTCGTCGACCAGCAGCGCGGCGAACACCCGCGAGGGGAGCCTGGCCAGTCCGGCCTGGGTGAGGGCGCCGCCTATCCGCTCGACCGACGACTGCTGGGCGGGTGTCACAGCCCACACTCTACAAGTTTCAGAAATATCTGAAAACAACGTATGGTCGAGACCGTGGCTGACAACGTGATCGAAGTCCGGGGCCTGGTCAAGACGTTCGGCCCGCACCGGGCCCTCGACGGTCTCGACCTGAGCGTCGCACCTGGCGAGGTGCACGGCTTCCTGGGCCCCAACGGCGCCGGCAAGTCGACGACCATCCGGGCGCTGCTCGGGCTGCTGCGGGTCGACGCCGGTACGGCGACGGTGTTCGGCCAGGACCCGTGGCGGCACGCGGTGGCGATCCACGGGAGGCTGGCCTACGTGCCCGGCGACGTGGCGCTCTGGCCGAACCTTTCCGGCGGCGAGACGGTGGACATGCTGCTCCGGATGCGGGGCGCCGACCCGGCCGCCGGTCACCGCGAGGAGCTGCTCGAACGGTTCGACCTCGACCCGACCAAGAAGGGCCGCGCGTACTCCAAGGGGAACCGCCAGAAGGTGGCCCTGGTCGCCGCGTTGACCGCGGACGTCGACCTGCTGGTCCTCGACGAGCCGACCTCCGGTCTGGACCCGCTGATGGAGCAGGTGTTCGCCGACTGCGTGGCCGAGCGCGTGCAGCAGGGCACGACGGTCCTGCTGTCGAGCCACATCCTCAGCGAGGTCGAGCGGCTCGCCGACCGGGTCACGATCATCCGCGAGGGCCGGGCGGTCGAGTCCGGCACCCTGGACCAGCTGCGGCACCTTCGGCGCAGCCGGATCACCGCCACCGTCGAACGGGTCCCGGACGGCCTCGCCGGGCTCGCCGGGGTGCAGGACCTGTCCGTGGACGGCACGGCGCTGAGCCTCACCGTGGATCCGGACGGCCTCCCCGAGGTGCTCAGGAGCCTGACCGCGGGCGGCATCACCGCGCTCACCAGCGCGCCTCCGACGCTGGAGGAGCTGTTCCTCGACGCGTACCGGACTCAACCGGCATGAACCAGAGGTACGCCGGCTCCTTGCTCGTCGCCCGCCACGCGCTGCGCCGCGACCGGCTGCTGGTGACAGTCTGGACGGCGTTGCTGGTGCTGGTCGTCTATGCCTCGGCCGCGGCGACCGGGACGCTCTACGAGAGCACCGCCGACCAGGTCCGGGCCGCCGAGGCGATCAACACCAACCCGGCCGTGGTCGCGTTGTACGGCCCCATCCTCGACGAGCAGAGCCTGGGCGAGCTCGCGATGACCAAGGTGACCGTGCTGTACGCCGTGATCCTGGCGCTGATGTTCGTGGTCGTCGTGCGCCGCCACACCCGCGGCGAGGAGGAGTCCGGCCACGCGGAGCTGCTCGGCGGGACCGCGATCGGCCGGGACGCGCTGCTGGCCGCTGCGGTGCTCGAGGGTGCGGTGCTGGCCCTGGGCGTGGGCGGCCTGGCCGCGCTGGCGGACATCGCCGGCGGGCTGCCGGTGGCCGGGTCGGTCGGCTTCGGGGCCAGCTGGGCCGGCACCGGGCTGGTCGCGGTCGCGGTCACCGCGGTTGCCTGCCAGCTCGCGGCCAGCAGCCGGACCTGCTTCGGCATCGCGGGCGCCGCGCTGGCCGGGCTGTACCTGATGCGTGCGGTCGGCGATGTGAACGCCGAGTGGCTGAGCTGGCTGACGCCGTTCGGCTGGAACACCCGGCTCTCGGCGTGGTCGGACCCGCGCTGGTGGGTCCTGCTGCTGTATGTCGTCCTCGCCGGCGTGCTGGTATGGGCTGCGCAGGTGCTGCAGGCCCGCCGCGACCTCGGCTCGGGGCTGCTCCCGGCCCGTCCGGGACCCGCGCACGGGTCGCCGCAGCTCGCGGACGTGATGGCGCTGACCTGGCGGGTGCACCGGCCTGCCCTGCTGGGGTGGACCGTGGGGGTGGCCGCCCTCGGGACCGTCCTCGGAGCGATCGCCCCCGGCGTCGGAGATCTGCTCGACACCGACGCCGGCCGGCGGCTGATCGAGAGCATCGGGGGCGGCGCCGGCGCCCTGGGGGACGCCCTGCTGGCCGCGGTCCTGTCCATGTCCGCAGTCGTGATCACCTGCTTCGGCCTGTCCGTCGTCGTGCGGGGGACCACGGACGAGCACGACGGCCGCACCGAACAGGTGCTGGCCACCGCCACCTCTCGCAGCCGGGCCCTGGTCGCCGGCCTCGTGGTCGCCTTCGGTGGGGCCGCCTGGCTGCTCGCCGTCACCGGACTGGCCACCGGCGTCGGACTCGGCCGCGACGTCGGCGGACTGGTCGAGGCCGGGCTGGCCCAGCTGCCCGCGGTGTGGGTGGTCACCGGGCTGGCCGCGCTGCTGTACGCCGTCCGCAGCGGCTGGTCCGTCATCGGCTGGGGCCTGGTCGGACTGTTCTTCGTGCTCGGCCAGCTCGGCGGCCTGCTCGAGCTTCCCGGCTGGGTGACCGGCCTGTCGCCGTACGACCACAGCCCGGCCATGCCGGTCGAGGCGTTCAGGCCGGCGCCCGCGCTGGCACTCACCGCGCTCGCGGCCGGCTGCCTCGTCGCCGCGTGGTGGCGCTTCCGGAGCCGCGACATCGGTTAGCGTGCGAGCCATGTGGCAGCCCGAGCCGGGGTGGCACCCGCTGCCCGGAGGCACCGGCACGTCCACGGTCGGTGTCTGGCGGACCGTGCTCGGCGGCCGGGCAGTCGTCGTGAAGCGGCTGGCCGCTCCGACCGAGCACGACCCGGCCGAGCTCAGCGACCCGCGCCACTTCGCCTTCTGGAGGCGGGCCGCCGACCTGGTGACCGCCCAGGTCGGCCTCGACGCGACGCCGGGGCTGCGCGCCATCGGCCTGACCTCGGTCGAGGAGGACGACGAGGGGATCACGCTGGTCCAGGACTGGGTGGAGGACGCCGCGAACAGTGGGCTGTTCTGCGCGGTGGCGCTGGGCCGGTTCGCCGGGGCGGACCTCGGCGACCACCCGTGGCTGGCCCGCGGGGCCCTGCGGGACCGGATGGCGCGCGTCGAGCACCGGGGCGGCTGGCCGACCCTGGCCCGTACGACGGTCGCGGACGTCGCCGACCACCTGTGGGAACGTCGCGGCGCGCTGCTCGACGAGCTCGACTCGCTGCCCCAGGTGAGCCAGCACGGCGACCCGGCGCCGGTGAACCTGCCCGGCCGCGACGGCGACGAGGTGCTGGCCATCGACTGGGGCAGCCTCGGCACCGGCCCGGTCGGAGCCGATCTCGGCCTGTTCATGCTCGGCGCCCGCGAGGAGTTCGAGCCGCTGCTCGACGCCTATCTGCTGGGCCTCCCGGACGGGCTCGCTTCTCGCGACCAGGCCGCCCAGGGCGCGCGGGTGAGCGCCGTGCTCACCGCGCTGAGCCGCGCCGAGTGGGCGCTGGCCCGGGTGGCCGGTGGCGAGGGCGCACTGGCCGGGAAGTACCGACACCCGGCGGTGGCGCCGTACCTGCGCGCGCTGCAGCGACAGTTCCCGCAGATCGAGGAGCTGGTCGGGCCGTAGGCCGGCTCAGAGGACGGCCCGGCTGCGGATCCGCCACAGGGCAGGAGAGATGCCGTACTCGCGCTTGTAGGCGCGGCTGAAGGCCTCGTCCGCGTCGTACCCGACCCGGCGGGCCACCTGGGACACGGTGAGGTCGGAGGAGAGCAGGAGGTCGCGGGCCGCGTGCATCCGCCACTGGGCGACGTACCGCATGGGGGAGAGCCCCAGCACGCTGCGGAACCGTTCGTCGAGCGCCGACCGTGACACCGACGCCGCCGCGGCGAGCGAGGCCACCGACCACTTGGCGGCCGGCTCGGCGTGCACCCGGGCGAGCGCGGGGCGCAGCACCGGGTCGCGAAGGGCCGCCACCAGCCCGTGGGTGGACGCGGGCGCGGTCGACAGGTGGAGTCGGAGCACCTCGATGACCAGCAGCTCCGGCAGCCGGCTGGAGATCTCCCCGAACCCGGGAGCGCCGAGCGTGGTCATCTGCGCCGCGAAGTCGATGTTCGCGCGCACCCAGTCGGCCGCCGGCCCGTCGGGCGGCCGGACCACGAAGACCGGTGGGAACATCGCCAGCGTGGGGTCGAAGAGGACGTCGTCGCTGAGCAGGTAGCCGCAGATCACGTCGGTGCGGCTGCCGTCCTGCCCGTAGCGGATCACCGGCATCTGCGGCCACGGCGGGGGCGGGAGGAAGGCCGTGACCGGCACCACTTCCGCCTCCTCCACACCGCCCACGCGGTGGCCGTGCCCGTACGGCAGGACCATCACGTCGCCGGCCTCGGCCCAGTGCCGTTCACCCTCGACCTCGACCCAGCAGCGGCCTTCGGCGATGAGGTGGAAGAACGCGACCGAATCCTGGCCGGGGGCCAGGAACTGTGCAGTCTCGCGGCCGTCAGGGGCCTGGTAGGCCCACGCCTCGCGGTACTCGGCGCGCAGGAAGATCGCGCCCGCGATCGTGAGCCGTTCGAGCGCCGTCCGCAGCGGGTCGCCGGTGCTCGTGGCTGTGTCCACTGGTGCCTCGATCAAGTACGCCGGTTGCCCGGTCATGGCCTGCGCCGTCCTGGGGGTCGATGCTCACTGTGGCACTCCTGGAGGAGCGCCAACATCACCCGGATGGACTACAGGAAAGGAGCGCACGATGCCGCTCTACATGGACGTGCACCACATGGACGAGAAGGTGAGCGCCGCCGACGTCGCCAAGGCGCACCAGGCCGACGTGGCCACCCAGGACCAGTACGGCGTGGACTACAAGCGCTACTGGGTGGACGAGGAGAAGGGGAAGATCTTCTGCCTCGTCGAGGCCCCGGACGCGGACACCGCGACCACCGTGCACCGCGAGGCGCACGGTCTCGTGGCCGACGAGATCTACGAGGTCAGCGAGGGTTCCTGAGGCTTCGGGTGGGGTTGCGTCCTTTCCCATCGAGTGACCCGATCGGCAGGTCTGTCGATGCGCAGCACCTGTCAATTGGGTCACTCGACGGGAACGACGCAACCACCGACCTAGAGCGAGGACTCCGAGAAGGTGTCGCACTCCTGGATGTCCGAGGCGGTGTAGCCGGTGGTGAACCAGCGGGCCCGCTCCTCGGAGGAGCCGTGCGTCCACTGCTCGGGGTTGACGTCGCCGCCGCCCTGCTTCTGGATCCGGTCGTCGCCGACCGTCTTGGCGGCGTCCAGCGCCTCGTCGATGTCGGCCTGGTCGATCTCGGCGAAGATCTTGATGCCCTTGCTGTCCGTCGTACCGGTCGCACCCTTGGTCCACATGCCGGCGTAGCAGTCGGCCTGGAGCTCCAGCCGCACGGAGTCGCTGTCCGGGCCGGACTGGGTGCGGACCTGGCCCATCGTGCCGAGCAGGTTCTGGATGTGGTGGCCGAACTCGTGCCCGATGACGTACGGCTCGACGAAGTCGCCGCCACGTCCGCCGAGCTGACCCTCCAGCACCTCCTGGAAGAACGTCGTGTCGAGGTAGATGGTCTGGTCGGTCGGGCAGTAGAACGGGCCGACGTCACTGCTCGCGGCGCCGCAGCCGGTCGACGTACCGCCCGTGAAGGTGATGACCTGCGTCGGCCGCAGCTGGGTGCCCGTCTGCTGGGGGAGCACCTCCGCCCAGTAGTTCTCCAGCGACAGCTCGACCGCCTTGCGCGCGCAGTCCGCGCTCCGGTTGGCGTCGGCACCGCTGAGGCACCGCTCGTAGCGGTTGGTCGTCTCGACCGGACCGCCCCCGCCGCCACCGCCCCCGGCGAACTGCATGATCACGAAGACGATGATCACGAGGATGGTGGTGCCGATGCCGCCGCCGGTGATGCTGCCGATCGGCAGATTCCCCATCCCGCCGCCCCGGCCGCCGCCGCCGCGAACATCGGAGACCCGGCCGCCGCTGATGTCGGCCTTCGGGTTGAAACGCACGTCGATACAGTAACCAGAGCCATGATCACCGCTCACCAGCTGGAAGTTCGCGCTGGGGCGAGGCTCCTGATGGCAGACGTCAGCTTCCGGGTCGCAGCGGGTGACAAGGTCGGGCTGGTCGGGCGCAACGGCGCCGGGAAGACCACCCTGACCAAGATCCTCGCGGGCGAGGGGCTGCCGGCCGCCGGGCGGGTCGACGCGACCGGCCCGGTCGGCTACCTGCCCCAGGACCCCCGCACCGGCGACCTCGACCTGCCCGTGCGCGAGCGGATCCTGTCCGCGCGCGGCCTCGACGACGTCGTACGCCGGCTCCGTGCGGCCGAGGCGGAGATGGGGTCGTCGGACCCAGCCGCGAGCGAGCGGGCGATGAAGCGCTACGCGCGGGCCGACGCCGAGCTGCACGCGGGCGGGGGGTACGCCGCCGAGGCGGAGGCGGCGCAGATCGCATCGTCGCTCGGGATTGCGGACCGGCTGCTCACCCAGCCGCTGCGAACTCTGTCCGGTGGCCAGCGGCGGCGGGTGGAGCTGGCGCGGATCCTGTTCTCGGGCGCCGAGACGCTCCTCCTCGACGAGCCGACCAACCATCTCGACGCCGACTCGATCGTGTGGCTCCGGGAGTTCCTGCGCGCCTACCGCGGTGGCCTGGTGGTGATCTCCCACGACACGGCGCTGCTCGACGCCACCGTGACCCGGGTCCTGCACCTGGACGCCAACCGGGCCGAGGTCGACGTCTACAACATGGGCTGGCGGGCCTACCTGCTGCAGCGGGAGACCGACGAGCGGCGGCGCAAGCGGGAGCGGGTCAACGCCGAGAACAAGGCGAAGACCCTCACCGACCAGGCCAACAGGATGCGCGCCAAGGCCACGAAGGCGCAGGCCGCGCAGTCGATGCTCAAGCGGGCCGAGAAGCTGATGGCCGGCGTCGAGGGGGAGCGGCGGGCCGACCGGGTGGCCCGCATCAAGTTCCCGGCCCCGGCCCCGTGCGGCCGTACGCCGCTCACCGCGGCCGAGCTGTCGAAGTCCTACGGCTCGCTCGAGGTCTTCACCGACGTCGACCTGGCCGTCGACCGCGGCTCACGGGTCGTCGTACTCGGCCTGAACGGCGCCGGGAAGACCACGCTGCTCCGCATCCTGGCCGGAGTCGACCAGCCCGACACCGGTGCGGTGATCCCCGGCCACGGCCTCAAGGTCGGCTACTACGCCCAGGAGCACGAGACCCTCGACATCGCCCGCACGGTCCTGGAGAACCTCCAGTCCGCCGCGCCCCAGCTCACCGACACCGAGGCCCGCTCGGTCCTGGGTTCGTTCCTCTTCTCCGGCGACGACGCCTCGAAGCCCGCCTCGGTGCTCTCGGGCGGCGAGAAGACCCGGCTCGCCCTGGCGGCGCTCGTGGTCTCCTCGGCCAACGTGCTGCTGCTCGACGAGCCCACCAACAACCTCGACCCCGCCTCCCGCGAGGAGGTGCTCGCCGCCATCCGCTCGTACGCCGGCGCGATCATCCTGGTCACCCACGACGAGGGGGCCGTGCACGCGCTCGAGCCCGACCGGGTCCTGATCCTCCCCGACGGCGTCGAGGACCTCTGGAACCCCGACTACGCGGACCTGGTCGCCCTGGCCTGACCTCCCCCGGACGTTGAATCGGGACTTCTGCCGGTTGATTCCGGACTTCCGCCGGTCGATTCCGCACTTCTGCCGGTCCAGCCCGGACTCAACTCCGGACTCGACCGGCAAAAGTGACGACTCAACCGGCAGAAGTCCGGAATCAACGGTCGGCGGCACCACCTACGCTCTTCGCATGACCTTGAGTGCCAAGGAGATCACCGCCGCGGGGCTGCACCTCGAGGTCAGCGACCCCGACGGCACGGTGGCCACCGTGACCTTGGACCGCCCGGACAAGCGCAACGCCCAGACACCGGCGATGTGGCACGCGCTGGCGCAGATCGGGGAGCAGCTGCCCGAGACGGTGCGAGTCGTCGTGGTCACAGGAGCGGGGCAGAGCTTCAGCGCGGGGCTGGACCGGGCCATGCTCGACCCCGGGAGCGGCGACGTGGCCAACCTGCTGCAGCTCGACGACGAGGCCATCAGCAAGGCGGTCGACGGCTACCAGCAGGGGTTCACCTGGCTGCGCGACCCCAGGTTCGTGAGCATCGCGGCGGTGCAGGGGCACGCCATCGGGGCCGGGTTCCAGCTGGCGCTCAGCTGCGACCTGCGGGTGGTCGCCGAGGACGCCCAGTTCTCCATGAAGGAGCCGGCGCTCGGCCTGGTGCCGGACCTCACGGGAACAAAGCCGCTGGTCGAGGCGGTTGGCTACCAGAGAGCGCTGGAGATCTGCGCCACCACCCGCATGGTCGGGGCCACCGAGGCCGTCGCCATCGGGCTGGCGCTGACCGCCGTGCCGGCCGACCAGCTGGAGACGACGGTTGCCGATCTCGCCCACGCGCTCACCGCACCGGTGCCCGGCGCGGTCACCGAGACCAAGAGGCTGCTGCAGTCGGCAGCCCAGCAGGACCTCGAGACGCAGCGTCGGCTCGAGCGGGAGGCGCAGACGCGCCGGTTCCGCGAGCTGGAGCCGTTGATGAGACAGAGCCAGGAGTAGCCACATGTCCGGAGTGCACGGTGCGGGGCCGGGCGTCGCCTGGCGTCACCTGCGCTCCGACCGCAGCGTGATCAACAACAAGATCGAGCGCCGCACGGTCGCCCGGGTGTTCCGGTTCGCCGGCCCGCACAAGGCGCTGATCACCGGCTTCCTCGCTCTCACCGTCGTCGACGCCGCGATGGTCGTGGTCACGCCGCTGCTGGTCCAGCGCATCGTCGACGACGGCATCCTCAAGGGTGACGGCGGTCTGGTCGCGTGGCTCGCGCTCGGGATGGCCGGCGTGGCGGTCTTCAGCGCCGTGCTCAGCGTCGTCGGTGGCTGGCTCTCCAGCCGGATCGGCGAGGGGCTGATCTACGACCTGCGCACGCGAGTGTTCGGCCACGTGCAGCGCCAGTCGCTCGCGTTCTTCACCCGCACCCAGACCGGCGCCCTGGTCTCCCGGCTCAACAACGACGTGATCGGCGCCCAGCGCGCCTTCACCTCGACCCTGTCCAGCACCGTCGCCAACAGCATCGCGGTCGTGGTGGTCGGCATCACGATGCTCGCGCTCAGCTGGCAGGTCACTCTCCTGTGCCTGGCGATGTTCCCGCTGCTCTTCCTCGCCAGCCGGTTCGTCAGCGGCCGGCTCGCCGGCCTCACCCGCAGCCAGATGGACGGCAACGCGGACCTCGGCAACGTGATGACCGAGCGGTTCAACGTCGGCGGCGCGATGCTGCTCAAGCTGTTCGGTCGCCGCGGCGAGGAGGACGAGCTGTTCGCGGACAAGGCCGCGGTCGTGCGCGACCTCGGGGTGCGCATCTCGGTGACCACCCGCATCTTCGGCGCGGCCATGATGCTCGTCCCCGCGCTCGCCACCGCGCTCGTCTACGGCGTCGGCGGCCAGCTCGCGATCAGCAACGACCTCACCGTCGGCACCATGCTGGCGCTGGCCACGCTGCTGCTCCGCCTGCTCGGTCCGCTCCAGGGGCTGTCCAACGTCCGCATAGACGTGATGACCGCACTCGTGAGCTTCGAGCGGGTCTTCGAGGTGCTCGACCTGCCCTCGCTGATCGAGGAGAAGCCCGGGTCCGTCGCGCTCCCGAGGCAGGCGAGCCGGCTCGAGTTCGACCACGTCGCCTTCACCTATCCGCGGGCCGACGAAGTCTCCTTGGCCTCGCTCGAGGCGGTGGCCCGCGTCGAGTCCCGCGACCACGTCCAGGTGCTCCACGATGTCTCGTTCGTGGCCGAGCCCGGACAGATGGTCGCCCTGGTGGGTCCGTCGGGCGCCGGCAAGACCACCATCACGCACCTGGTGGCCCGGCTGTACGACGTCGACTCGGGCGCGGTTCGCGTCGGCGGCCACGACGTGCGCGACGTCAGCCTCGAGTCGCTGGAGGACGTGGTCGGGTACGTCACCCAGGACGCCCACATGTTCCACGACACGATCCGGACCAACCTGCTCTACGCCAACCCCGGTGCCAGCGACCGCGAGGTCTGGGCCGCCCTTGAGGCCGCCCAGATCGCGACGCTGGTGCGCGGCCTGCCTGACGGGCTCGACACGGTGGTCGGCGACCGCGGCTACCGGCTGTCTGGCGGCGAACGCCAGCGGCTCGCGATCGCCCGGCTGCTGCTCAAGTCGCCGGCGATCGTCGTGCTCGACGAGGCCACCGCGCACCTCGACTCCGAGTCCGAGGCCGCCGTGCAGCGCGCACTGGACGCCGCGCTCGAGGGTCGCACCTCGCTGGTGATCGCGCACCGGCTCTCAACGGTCCGCAACGCCGACCTGATCCTGGTCGTCGACGACGGCCGGATCGTCCAGTCCGGGACCCACACCGAGCTGCTGCGTGCCGGAGGCCTGTACGCCGACCTCTACCGCACCCAGCTCGTCGAGGACGTGCCCGCGTAGATGGACCTCGACCTCGCTGACCACGTCTACGTCGTCACCGGCGGCGCCCGCGGGCTGGGCCGGGCCACGGCCGAGGTGCTCGTCGCGGAGGGCGCGCGCGTGGTCCTCTCCGGGCGGCACCAGGACTCGCTCGACGCGGCCGCGGCGGCCCTGGGGGAACGCTCCGTCACGGTGGCCGCCGACAACGCCGACCCGGCGACCCCCGGCCGGCTCGTCGAGGCCGCTCGTCGGACCTGGGGCAGGCTCGACGGCGCCCTCATCAGCGTGGGTGGCCCGCCGACCGGCTCGGTGACCGAGGTGACGGACGAGCAGTGGACGGCGTCGTTCGAGGCGGTGTTCCTGGGCGCCGTCCGGGTGGCCCGCGAGGTCGCCGCCGAGCTGGGAGACGGCGGCTCGATCGTCTTCGTGCTCTCCTCCAGCGTGCGCAGCCCGATCGCAGGCCTGGCGATCTCCAATGGTCTGCGCCCCGGTCTGGCCATGGTGGCCAAGGCGCTGGCCGACGAGCTGGGCCCGCGTGGCATCCGGGTCAACGGGCTGCTCCCGGGGCGCGTCGCGACCGAGCGCCTGGACGAGCTGGACGCCGCCACCGGCGATCCGGAGGCCGCGAGGCGCGAGGCCGCGGAGCGGATTCCGCTGCGCCGTCAGGGGGAACCGGAGGAGTTCGGCCGGGCTGCCGCCTTCCTGCTGTCGTCGGCTGCGTCCTTCGTGTCGGGCGCCATGCTCCCGGTCGACGGCGGAGCGCTGCGCGCCCTCTGAGCCGCCTTCTCGGCCTCGATCTGGCGCTTGGCCGCCTCGGCCTGGAGCCGGGCCTTCGACTTGGGTCGCGGCTTCTTCTGCGGCCGGGTCAGCCGTTCTCCGCGAGGACCGTTGCGCCACTCGTCATACAGCAGGTAGCAGAAGCCGAACAGGGCCAGCAGCCCGAAGAACCACCACTGCAGCCCGTAGAAGAAGTGCGGGCCGTTGTTCAGCTCCGGCAGCTCCACGGGCTCGAGGGCGACCTCGGGCTCCGGGTCCTCCGAGCGCAGCTCCACGAACCCGCCGTACACCGCCCGCCCGATGGCCGGGCCGATCTCGTCGCTGCTGATCGAGCGCGCGGACAGGTCCGAGACCCGCGTGCTGTCGCCGGTGCCGTTGGCGCGGACGTACCCCGTCACCGACACCTCGCCCGCCGGGGGGTCAGGGATGTCGCTTCGGTCGGCTCCGCTCGGGTTGGTCTCCAGCCAGCCCCGGTCGACCAGCAGCGCGGTGCCGTCCCCGGTCACGAGTGGTACGACGACGTCGATCCCCTGGGCGCCGTCGCGGTTGCGGTAGCGCACCACGACCGTCTGCGCGGCGTCGTAGCTCCCGGTCGCGCTGACCACCCGCCACTCGTCGGCGTCCGACGGGTCGGCGTCCGGGGAGAGCACGTCGTCCACCGGCGCCACGTCGCGGTGCTCGTTGGCGCGGACCACCGCGTTGTCCGCCTTGCGGTCGTCGAGCCGTCGGAACTGCCAGCCGCCCAGCCACCACGCGGCGTACGCCAGCACGGCCACCACCAGCGCGAACACGATCCAGCGCCGGCTCAGCAGGAAGCGGAACGAGCCCACCCCGCCACGCTACCGAGCGGACGTCCAACCCCCCGAAACGTAAGGTGGGGATGTGCAACCGCTCTCAGACGCCTACGGCCGGATCGCCACCGACCTGCGGGTCAGCCTGACCGACCGCTGCAACCTGCGCTGCACCTACTGCATGCCCGAGGAGGGGCTGGACTGGCTGCCCCAGGACCAGCAGCTCACCGACGACGAGGTGGTCCGGCTGATCGGCATCGCCGTCGAGCGGCTCGGGGTGCGCGAGGTCCGCTTCACCGGGGGAGAGCCGCTGGTGCGGCGCGGCCTGGTCGACATCGTGCGCCGTACCGCCGCCCTGGAGCCGCGCCCCGAGACCTCGCTGACCACCAACGCCCTGGGCCTCGCCCGGACCGCCGCGGCCCTCAAGGAGGCCGGCCTCGACCGGGTCAACGTCAGCCTCGACACCACCCGGTCCGACACGTTCACCGAGATCACCCGGCGCGACCGGTTCGCCGACGTGGTGTCCGGGCTGGAGGCCGCCCAGGCCGCCGGGCTCGGCCCGGTGAAGGTGAACGCCGTGCTGATGCGGGGGGTCAACGACGACGAGGCGCCCGAGCTGCTCGGGTGGTGCCTGGAACGCGGCTACGAGCTTCGGTTCATCGAGCAGATGCCGCTGGACGCCCAGCACGGCTGGAGCCGCGACGAGATGGTGACCGCCGAGGAGATCCTGGCCTCGCTGGAGGAGCACTACGTGCTGATGCCGGCCGTCGAGCCGCGCGGAAGCGCACCGGCCGAGCTGTTCCTGGTCGACGGCGGCCCGGCCACCGTCGGCATCATCGCCTCGGTGACGCGTCCGTTCTGCGGCAGCTGCGACCGGGTCCGGCTGACCGCTGACGGCCAGGTGCGCAACTGCCTGTTCGCGCGCGAGGAGTCCGACCTGCGGGTGGCGATGCGAGCCGGCGCCACCGACGAGGAGCTGGCCGAGCGCTGGGTGGCCGCGATGGCGACCAAGAAGCCCGGCCACGGCATCGACGACCCGACGTTCCTGCAGCCGGACCGGCCGATGTCGGCCATCGGCGGGTAGCGCTCCCGCCTCCAGTTTTCTCGTCGAGTGACCCATATGTCCTGTGGGCAAACGGTTGCGAACGTGCCGTTCGGGTCACTCGACGGGAAACCCGACCGGTCCAGACCTCAGACACTCTCGTCAGCACCCTCGACGTGCTCGACGACCTCCTTGAGGAAGCCGCGGGCGCCGAGGAAGTCCGACAGCGATGCCTTGTGGTCCTCGCAGGCGAGCCAGACCTTGCGGCGTTCGGGGGTGTGCAGCTTGGGGTTGTTCCAGCGCAGCGCCCAGACGGCGGCGCGCTGGCAGCCCCTGGCCGAGCAGATGTCAGTCATGTGGCCGGGAAACCGGGTCCGGACATGAAAGTGGTGCCGGCCAACCACGGGGAGAGCTGTCCGGCACCACACCGCCGGACGAGTCCGGACGGCAAGCAAAGTGTTCCACGTCGTCGCCGGGATTCAAACCGGATCGACCCGGATAAATCTCAACGACCTTCGGGGCCCGGTTCGAGCTGGTGGCCGCCGGCCCCGTGGTCGACCAGCGCGAATCCGTCGCCCTTGCTCGAGGCGGCGTTGGCCATCACCACGGCGACGTACGGCAGCACCAGGGCGGCCGCGATCAGGATCGGCCACAGCCAGTGGATGCCGGCCATCGAGGCGATGATCGCGCCGACGAAGCAGGCCGTGCGGATCCCCATCGAGAACAGGTACCGCTTCTGCCGCGCGGAGATGTCGGCGTTGCGGCTGGCCGCTGCCGAGGTGATGCGGAACGCCTCGGGTTCACGGCTGCGATCCCGGGCCATACCGCCACTGTACGTCGGTACAGTCGCCGAAACGACAGCGAGAGAGGTCCCACATGACCAACCGCACCTACCGCGTCACCGAGATCGTCGGAACCTCGCCCGAGGGGCTCGAGCAGGCGATCCACAATGGCGTCGAGCGGGCCGCGAAGACGCTGCGGCACTGCGACTGGTTCGAGATCACCGAGGTGCGCGGACAGATCAAGGACGGCGCCGTCGAGCACTTCCAGGTCGGGATGAAGGTCGGCTTCCGCCTCGAGGACGACGAGTAGCCACGGCCCTCGCTCCCAGCCAGATCGAAGGCCTCGGTGTCGCCCTCAACGAGGCGGACTGGCACGACCTCACGATCGACGAACCGGCGGCCGGCGTCGACGTCCTGTTCACGGTCCTGTCTCGGGACGAGTCCGGCGCCGAGTCGGCCGACCCCCGCCGCACGCTGCGGCTCACCGGCTGCTCACGGGTCGTGGCGTCGTATCGCGCCGGCACCTGGGACGACGCCGCCGCCCCGGTGATCCCGCTCGACGTCGAGGGGCTGGACCGGCTGCTGCGCCGGCACGGCGGCGGGCCGGTCTACGGGTGGGAGTTCGTCGACTCTGCGCGGAGCGAGCGGGACTACCGCAGCTGGCAGCACCGTCTCAGCCTCGACCTGTCTCTGCGCGGCCCGGGCGGCCACCACCTGACGCTGTTCCAGGACCTCGGCGGGGTCCACCACCTCGACCTGCGGGTGTGGTTCGCGGACGTCTCGGTCCACGATGGGTCCGGCCGGCGGCTGGACCTCGACTCGTTCATCGCCGGCGGCGTCCGCTGGTGGGAGGCGATGTACGCCGGCGATCGCTCCGACCTCGCGCCCAGCATCGTGGCCACCGGCCCCGAGCCCCGGCGGCGGCGCTGGTGGCCCCGCTTTCGGCGTACTTCGGAGTAAGCACTAGCGTCGAGCGAGTGACCGAGGAGAGCGAGACCCGGGGCCGGTCAGTGCTGGTCACCGGCGGCAACCGGGGGATCGGGCGGGCGATCGCGGAGTCGTTCCTGGCCCAGGGCGACCAGGTCGCGGTGACCACCCGTAGCGGTGGCGCACCCGAGGGCGCCCTCGACGTGCGCTGCGACGTGACCGACGCCGAGCAGGTGGAGGCGGCGTTCGCGCAGGTCGAGGAGGCGCACGGACCGGTCGAGGTGCTGGTGGCGAACGCCGGCATCACCCATGACACGCTGCTGCTCCGGATGTCCGAGGAGGACTGGTCGAGCGTGATCGAGACCAACCTGACCGGCTCTTACCGGCTGGCCAAGCGCGCCGCCAAGGGGATGCTGCGGCTGCGCCGCGGGCGGATCGTCTTCGTCTCCTCGGTGGTCGGTCTGCTGGGCTCGGCGGGCCAGGTCAACTACGCCGCCTCCAAGGCGGGGCTGGTCGGCATGGCGCGCTCGATCGCGCGCGAGCTCGGCTCGAGGTCGATCACGGCGAACGTCGTCGCGCCGGGGTTCGTCGAGACCGACATGACCGGCGTGCTGACCGATGAGCAGAAGGCGGCGATCAAGGCGCAGGTGCCGCTCCAGCGGTACGCGACAACTGAGGAGGTGGCCGCCGCGGTGACCTGGCTGGCCAGCGACGGGGCGGCGTACGTCACCGGGGCAGTGATCCCCGTGGACGGTGGACTCGGAATGGGGCACTGATGAGCGGGATTCTGGACGGCAAGCGCGTCCTCGTCGCGGGCGTGACGATGGACAGCTCGATCGGCTTCGCGGCCGCGAAGTACGCGCAGGAGCAGGGCGCCACCGTCCTGATCTCGAACTTCGGCCGCGCGCTGGGCATCACCCGCCGGATCGCCAAGCGGCTTCCGCAGGAGCCGCCGGTGCTCGAGCTCGACGTGACCGACGAGTCGCACCTCGCCGGCCTCGCGGACGCCGTGCGTGAGCACGTCGACGGGCTGGACGGAGTCGTGCACTCGATCGCCTACGGCAACCCCGAGACGCTGCTCGGCGGCAAGTTCCTCGACGGGCCGTGGCCGGACGTCGCTCAGGCGGTCCAGGTGTCGGC
Source organism: uncultured Actinomycetota bacterium (assembly GCA_963749865.1). Classification (GTDB taxonomy): domain Bacteria; phylum Actinomycetota; class Actinomycetes; order Propionibacteriales; family Nocardioidaceae; genus Nocardioides. Next base: position 1,099,284 of record CAVVOE010000011.1, on the reverse strand, counting down.
GTACTCCCTGAAGTCGCTGACCCAGGCCTGCCGGCCGTTGATGTCCGAGGGTGGATCTGTGGTCGGGCTGACCTTCGACGCGACCGTCGCGTGGCCGGCCTACGACTGGATGGGGGTGTCCAAGGCCGGGTTGGAGTCGACCTCGCGCTACCTGGCTCGCTACCTCGGTCCGGACGGCATCCGGGTCAACCTGGTCTCCGCCGGCCCGCTCCGCACCCTCGCGGCCAAGGCGATCCCCGGCTTCAGTGACCTCGAGGACATGTGGACCACACGCGCGCCGCTGGGTTGGGACAACGCCGACCACGAGCCGACCGCGAAAGCGATCTGCGCGCTGCTCTCGGACCTGTTCCCGGCGACCACTGGCGAGATCGTCCACGTCGACGGCGGCTTCCACGCGACGGGCGCGTGAGACTGTCGATCTCCGACGTGCTGGCCCGTCATCGCGGTGACGCATCCGCGACCGAGGAGGAACCATGTCAGAAACCCGCCGCTTTCTCGTGCTCCTGCCCGCTCCAGAGGCGGAGTGGGCCGAGCTGCCGGAGAGCGAGCACGAGCTCGGCCTGGCCAACCACCAGCGGTTCAACGAGGCCCTCGCTGCGCGGGGGCACCGGGTCGTGACCGCGGCTCCTCTCGAGCCGTCGGAGCGCGCGGTCTCCATGCGCAACACCGGCCGTGGCTCCGCCGTCGTGACGGACGGCCCGTTCGCGGAGACGGTGGAGCAGATCGTGGGCTTCTACCTGCTCGAGACCGAGGACGAGGCCGACCTGGTCGAGGTGGTGCGAGCGTTCGCCGAGGGCGGCGACCACGTGGAGCTGCGTCGGCTGGCCGCTGGGTAGACGGCGGGACCCACCCGCTTGGGTAACGTCCCTGGCGTGGCTGACGCACCCGAGTCCCTGGTCGAGCTGCGGGTGCTCGAGGGTCCGAACCTCTACTTCCCGCGGGCCGCGATCAAGCTGACCCTCGACATCAGCGGACTGGCGGCGGTCCCGGAGGACACCGCGCGGCGGTTCGCGCAGCGGATCGGGCTCAAGAACGCGCGGCCGGGCGCGCCCGACTCCGGGTTCCGCCAGCGGTTCGCGCTGCGCGCGGTCGCGCGCCTCGTGCGCGCCATCGCCACCGAGTCGGGCGCGACCCGGCTCGCCGTGCGCGTGCGGCCGACCAGCGACGCTCACCAGATCGTGGTGGCGTTCCCGTGGCGGCACCGGCAGCGCGCCCAGGTGATGGGTACGGCGATCGCCGAGGTGCTCGACGCGGTCCCGGGCGGGGAGGTGGACACGGTCGTGGACGCCGCCGCGTCGCGGGTGGCCGCCGCCGACCTCGGCGCGGCGCCGCACACGATCACGCCGAAGGTCCCGGTCGTCGCGGTGACGGGCACCAACGGCAAGACCACGACGTCGCGGATGATCGCGCACATCGGGCGCACCGACGGCCGGCTGGTCGGGTGGTCCAACACCGACGGCATCTACGTCGACGGGGAGCTGGTCGAGGCCGGGGACTACTCCGGACCGTCAGGCGCCGGCCGGGTCCTCGCCCACCCGAACGTCGAGCTCGCGGTGACCGAGACCGCCCGCGGCGGCATCCTGCTCAAGGGCATCGGGCTGACCCGCAACGACGTCTCGGTGGTCACCAACGTCTCCGCCGACCACCTCGGCCTGCAGGGCATCGACACCCTCGACCAGCTCGCCGAGGTCAAGGGCGTGGTCCCCCACATCACCCGCAAGGACGGCTGGGCCGTCCTGAACGGCGACGACCCGCGGGTGTTCGCCATGCGCTCGACGATCAAGGCGCAGCCGTGGGTGTTCTCCCGCGACCCCGGCTCACCGGCGATCCGCGAGATCCTCTCGTCCGGCGGGCGGGCCACGACCGTCATCGACGGCTGGATCTCCGTGCTCACGCCGAACCGCGACCCCGACCCCATGGTCGAGCTGGTCGACGTCCCGATGACCCTGGCCGGGCTGTCCCGCTTCAACGTCGAGAACACCCTGGCCGCCGCCTCCGCCGCGCTGGCCATCGGCATCGCCCGCTCGGTGGTCATCGAAGGGCTGCGCTCCTTCCGCCCGGACCCCGAGCACAACCCGGGCCGGATGAACTTCTTCTCCGTCCCCGGCGAGATCTCGGTCGTCATCGACCTGGCCCACAACGAGGCCGGCCTCGAGGCGCTGCTGGAGATCATGAACGGCGTCCGCCGCCCGGGCCGCCGGTTGCTGCTCGGCCTCGGCGCAGTGGGTGACCGCACCGACGAACTGATCGAGATGCTCGGCGAGATCGGCGCCCGCGACAGCGACGTGATGGCGATCGGCCACAAGCTGCGCTACCTGCGCGGCCGCACCAGCCACGAGCTCGAGGCCCTGATGCGCGCCGGCGCCGAACGGGTCGGCGTCACCGACGTCGCGGCGTACGACACCGAGGTCGGGTGCCTCGCCGCCCTCGTCGCGCAGGCGAAGCCGGGCGACGTGGTCGGGCTCATGTGCCACGCCGAGCGCGAGGAGGTCTACGCCTGGCTGGCCGAGCACGGGGGTACGCCGGACAGCCCGGAGACGCTGCGGGACAAGGTGAAGGTTGCTCGCGCCGACGCCTCTCACGCGTCCGCGGTGACCGGTTCGGCGGGCACGTAGTCCGGGTCGGCGGCGGGCGCGTCGGGGGTGACGCTGGCGCCGGCCTGGGCCTGGGGCGACCAGTTCTCGAGCTCGGTCATGACCTCGGCGTGCTTGTCCACGCAGATCACCACGAGGTCGCCCTTGTTGGCGCGGGTCATGGCGTGCCGGACGGCCTCGATCTCGTCGAGGTCCGTCTCCAGCTGCTTGCAGCGGGCGCCCTCGGCCATCGCGGTCCGGACGCCCTCGGCGACCAGCGCCGCCACCTCGCCGCGCTCCCGGCCGCGCAGGGCGACGTCCTCGCGCACGATCACCACGTCGAAGTGCTGGGCGGCGATGTGGCCGAGCTCGCTCATGTCCTGGTCACGGCGGTCGCCGGCGGTGGCGATCACGCCGATCCGGGAGGGGCGGGCCAGCTCGTGCGAGGCCTCGAGCGAGTCGCCGACGCGGTCCACGAAGTCGCCGAGCATCTTCATGCCGGGCGCGTTGTGGCAGTAGTCGACGATCACGTTGACGCCGTTCACCTCGACCTCGTTGAGGCGGCCGGGCGAGAGGTAGTAGTTGGTCGAGAAGGACCGCAGTCCCTGGCGGATGTCGTGGAGCGGCGCGCCGGCCGCGAACGCCGCGGCGGCGGCGGCGAGGGCGTTCTGGACGTTCATCCGGGCCCGGCCGGCGAAGGTGGCGGGCAGCAGGTGGGTCCAGGCGAGCTGCATCTCGCGCGGCCCGTGCTTCACGACGATCATCTCGCCACGCTCGGAGGGGTTCAGGACCAGCGCCTTCCCGCCGCGGCGGCAGTGCGCGTCGATCATGTCGCGGGTCTCCGAGCCCGGGTCCTCCATCGAGAACCACACCACCTGGCCCGAGCAGCGGCGTCGCATCTCCCTGACCAGCGGGTCGTCGGCGTTCAGGACGGCGTGCCCGTGGCGCGGCACCGCCTCGACCAGGACCGCCTTGACGTCGGCGAGCTGCTCGACGGTGTCGATGCCGCGTAGGCCGAGGTGGTCCGGCTGGACGTTGAGCACGACGGCGACGTCGTTGCGCTCGTATCCGAGCCCCTCGCGCAGGATCCCGCCGCGGGCCACCTCGAAGACCGCGAAGTCGACCCGCGGGTTCTGCAGGACCATCCGGGCCGAGCGCGGACCGGACGCGTCCGCCCGGATCACCAGCCGCTCGTCGATGACCACCCCGTCGGTGGAGGTCATGCCGACCTTGCGACCCATGCCCTTGAAGATGTGGCTGATCATCCGCGAGGTGGTCGTCTTGCCGTTGGTGCCGGTGACCGCGACGATCGGGATCCGCGACGTCGCCCCGGGCGGGAAGAGCATGTCCACGACCGGCTTGGCGATGAACTGCGGCTCCCCGATGGTCGGGTGGGTGTGCATCCGGAACCCCGGAGCGGCGTTCACCTCGCAGATCGCGCCGCCGGTCTCCCGCACCGGCTCGGTGATGTCGGGGCAGATGAAGTCGATGCCGGCGATGTCGAGGCCGACCATCCTGGCGGCCTCCTCGGCGATCTCGACGTTCTCCGGGTGCGCCTCGTAGGTGCGGTCGATGGAGATGCCACCGGTGGACATGTTGCCGGTGAGCGCGAGCTTCACCATCAGCCCCTCGGGCGGTACGTCGGTCATCTCGAGCCCCTGGTCGTGGACGCGCTGGACGGCGGCGTCGTCGACCTTGATCCGGGTCAGGACCTTCTCGTGGCCCACGCCGCGGCGCGGGTCCGCATTGGCGGTGTCGACGAGCTGCTCGACCGTCGAGGTCCCGTCACCGGTGACCGAGGCCGGGACCCGCTCGGCGATCGCGGCGACCCGCCCGTCAATGATCAGGCAGCGGTAGTCCTTGCCGATGATGAGCGACTCGACCACGATCACCCCGCGCCGCGACTCCGACTTGGCGATCTCGAACGCCTCGCGGACGTCCGCCTCGCTCATCAGGTCGAGGCAGACGCCGCGGCCGTGGTTGCCGTCCAGTGGCTTCAGCACGACCGGGTAGCCGATCCGCTCCGCGACGCGCACGGCCTGGTCGGCGGTCCGCACCGACTCCTGCTTGGGCACCGGCAGGCCGGCCGCGCCCAGCAGCCGGGTGGTGAGGTCCTTGTCGGAGGCGATGTCGACCGCGATGGCCGACGTCGCCGAGGTCATGGTGGCCCGGATCCGCTTGGCGTGCACGCCCTGGCCCAGCTGGACCAGCGAGTACTGGTTGAGCCGGATCCACGGGATGTCCCGCGACACCGCCTCGTCGAGGATGGCCTGGGTGGAGGGGCCGAACGCCGTCCGCTCGGCACGGAGGATGAACGCCTCGAGCTCCTCGTCCCAGTCCAGCTCCGGGTCGGGCTGGACGAGGTGGTTGACGAGGCGTACGGCGAGCCGCGAGGCCGCGAGCCCGACCTGCTCGTCGACGTACCCGAAGACGACGTTGTAGTGGCCGGGCTCGCCCTTGACCTGGCGGGTCTTGCCGCGCCGGATGTCGTGACCGACGACCTGCTGCAGCGCCAGCGCGCAGTGCTCGGTGACGTGTCCCAGCCAGGTGCCCTCGTGCAGCCGCTCGACGAAGCCGCCGCGCTTGCCGCGCGAGCAGGAGTGGTCGCGCAGCCCGGGGAGCATCTCGAGCAGGTGGTCGGTGAAGCCGGGGATGGTGTTGGTCGGGAAGCTCTCCAGCGAGCCGAGGTCGACGACGAGGTGGATGGCCTTCTCGTAGGACCACACGTTCGCGCCGCGGTAGACCCTCGTCTCGAGGATGGCGAGGTCGGGCGTGGGCCTCTCTGTCATGCGTGGTCTCCGTCCAGTGGCGGTTCAACAGGCTGGGCCGAGGGTCGGGATGCGGACCTGCGGGTACGCCGCAGGAGCCTCCTGCGCAGCACGGTCGGGGAGGCGTCGCCGGCGGCGATGTCGCGGGCCATCTGGCGCAGGTCGCGGCCGGCCTCCTCGATCTCCGCTGCCTCCAGCGGGTCGACGTGGGTCTCGAACGGCAGCAGCCTTCGGGCGGCCAGGTCGAAGCTGGCGCCCTGCGGGAGGACGTGCAGCACCACCCCGCTGGCCAGCATCGCCGTCGAGCGCTTGGCGTCGAAGGCGTTGGTGGTGATGTTGCTCGGGTCGAGGATGGTCACCGCGCCGCGGCCGACCACGCTCAGCACGCCGTCCCGGACGACGGCCGCCGTGTCCTCGTCGACGCCCAGGCCGAGAAGCTGCGGGGACTGGGCCACGATCATCAGCAGCCGTCCGTAGCGGTTCCGCTGCTCGAAGTGCTGGTCGATCACCGTGCCGGGCAGCAGCCCGAGGCCGGCCGCCATCTGGGTCATCCGCTGCTTGGGCGTGGTCCCGCCGACACCGAAGGCGAGCATGTGGCTGGACTGGATCGACGCGCCCGCCGACGTACCGGCCACGACCGCGCCGCGGTGGTGCGCGGCGACGATCGCGTCGCCGACCGGCGTCCCGCAGATGATCGAGCTGAGCTTGAGCTGGTTGCCGCCGGTCAGGAAGATCCCGGTGGCCTTCTCGAGGATGCCGACCAGGTCCGGGTCGCCGGCCTGCTCGCGGCTCTCCGGTCGTACGAGCGCCACCTCGGCGGCGCCCTCGGCCCGGAACAGGGCGTCGTACACGTCCACGATCTCCTCGCCCAGGCTGGAGGCCGTGGGGATGACCGCGATCCGTGCCTCGGGGCCGCCGCTGGCCGCCACGAAGTCCCGGAGGATGCGGCGCCTGCGGAGCTTGTCCTCCGCGCCGCCGATGATGATCAGGGGTCCACCGGGCATGGCAGCAACCCTAGGGCGTGAGCGTTACGCCCAAGGGCACGGTGCGAGGCGTCGTGGCACACTCTCGCCGTGAAGACCCTGGTGGTGATGCGGCACGCCAAGGCGGAACAGTCCGGCCCGAGCGACTTCGAGCGCCAGCTGAGCGACCGCGGGATGGTTGACGCCACCGAGGCCGGGCAGTGGCTGGCCAACCGCGGCGTCGAGCCGCACCAGGCCCTGGTCTCGGCCGCGGTGCGCACCCAGCAGACGTGGGAGGCGGTCAACGACGGCGGGGGATGGGATCTCGAGGGCACCCCCGACGATGCGCTCTACGAGGCCGGCACCGAGAGCGCCCTCGACCTGATCCGCAGCACCGACGAGCACGTCCTGACGCTGGTCGTGGTCGGTCACAACCCGGCGATGGCGACGCTGGCCGCGCTGCTCGACGATGGTGAGGGTGACGACGAGGCCGGCAACGAGATGGCCCTGGGCTTCCCGACCAGTGCCCTTGCCGTGTTCTCTTTCGACGGCGACTGGAGCGACCTCGACGAGGCCTCGGCCAGCGTGATCGCCTACCACGTGGGCCGCGGCTGACCTGTCGATGGCTCGCGGCCGACAGCCAGATTCACCGGGTACCCGGTGAAACTTCCACTGGCGTCATGAAACTCCGGCAGGTCAGCGCCAGATTCACCGGGTACCCGGTGAAACTTGACGAAGCCCGGCCGAGGCTGGTCAGACCGGCGGGGCCGGCGTGACGATGCCCTCCTCGAGGTCGGCGGCCTCGATCTCCTCGCGGGAGATGCCGAGCAGGTAGAGGATCGTGTCGAGGTAGGGCACGTTCACCGCGGTGTCGGCGGCGTCGCGCACCACCGGCTTGGCGTTGTAGGCGATGCCGAGCCCGGCGGCGTTGAGCATGTCGAGGTCGTTGGCGCCGTCGCCGATGGCGATCACCGCGGCCTCGGGGAGGCTGAGCTCGGCGGCGAACTCTCGGAGCGCGCGCGCCTTCCCGGCCCGGTCGACGACGTCACCGACGATCTCGCCGGTGAGCTTCCCGTCGACGACCTCGAGCTCGTTGGCGCGGGCGAAGTGGATGCCGAGGTCGGCGGCCAGCCGGTCGGTGATCTGGCTGAAGCCGCCGGAGACCAGCGCGAACCGGTAGCCCAGCCGGCGCAGGATCCGCACCAGCGTGCGGGCGCCCGGGGTGAGCACGATCGCGTCGTACACCGCGTCGAACGCCGACTCGTCCACTCCCGCCAGCAGCTTGACCCGCTCGCGGAGCGCGTCCTCGAAGTCGAGGTCGCCGCGCATCGCCGCCTCGGTGACCTCCGCGACCTCGTGGCGGAAGCCCGCGTGCTCGGCGAGCATCTCGATGATCTCGCCCTGGATCAGCGTCGAGTCGACGTCCATGACGATCAGCCGCATGCCGTGGCGCTGGAGGTTGGCCGGCTGGACGGCGACGTCGATCCCCTGCACCGCCGCCTCGGCGGCCAGGGTGGAGCGCAGGGCATCGGTGTCGACGCCGGAGACGTGCAGGTCGATCGCGGTCACGGGGTATCGCGCCATCCGCTCGATGCGGTCGATGTTCGCGCCGCTGTCCGCGATCCGGCCGGCCACCGCGGCCATCTGAGTGGCCTTCAGCGGCGTACCGATCACCGTGACGTGCGAGCGGCCGCCCCGCCTGGCCCTGTTGTCACCGGTGCCCCGGTCGATCTCGACGTTCATGCCCAGCTCGCGAGCGCTGGCCTCGACGGCGTCGCGGAGCCTCTTCCAGTCCCGGGGGATGGTGACGAGAACGCCGAGGATCAGCCGGCGCCGGAGCACGATCTGCTCGATGTCGACGACCTCGACCCCGGCCCGCGACAGGGTCGCGAAGATCGCCGAGGTGACACCGGGCCGGTCCTTGCCGGTGAGCGTGATGAGCAGCGTCTCCGGCTTCGCGCCACGGTGGTCGTTCATCGCTCGTCACGGTAGCGCCGCCAGGGCACTGTCGGTGGTCGGGTCCAAGGTGGGTGGCATGAGGCACACACATCACTCCATCGACTACGTCGAGATCACCGTCGACGACGTCGCGGCGGCCAAGACGTTCTACGGCACCGCGTTCGGCTGGCAGTTCGCCGACTACGGCGACTCCTACGCCGGCATCCAGGCACCCGACGGCGACGGCGAGGTCGGCGGCCTCACGGTCGGCGACGCTCGAGGGGCCAGCCCGCTGGTCCTGCTCATCTCCGAGGACCTCGAGGGCAGCCAGCGCGCGGTCACCGAGGCCGGCGGCGAGGTCGTCGAGGGACCCTACGACTACCCCGGCGGCCGCCGCTTCCACTTCCGCGACCCGAGCGGCAACGTGTTGGGCGTCTTCCAGCCCTCCGACTCGTGACCGGATCGTGACCGGTCCGCGTCGTCGGGACGGCAGTTTGGGCATGTGAAGCTGCGGCTGCTGACAATGCTCGCCGGGTGCGCGCTGGTGGCGGGGTGCTCCGGGAACGACGGGCCGGCCGGCCGGTCGACCGGGGCGGCGAGCCCGTCGGAGGCCGGCGAAACCGCTGGCCCCCTCATCGGCGCGTCGCACGCGCTGCTGCCGGCGCCCGGAGCCGAGGGCGTGCTGCTGCTGACCGGGCCACCCGAGGGGATCCGGGACACCGGGCCGATGCCCCTGTGGCGCTGGGACGGTGCCGCGTGGACCCAGGTCGAGGCGCCCGGACCGGGCCCGACGGCCCGCAGCTTCTTCGCCGCGGCCCACGACCCGGTCCGCGACGTTGTGGTCGTCTACGGCGGAGAGGACGCGGCCGGAGTCTCCGACGAGACCTGGGAGTGGGACGGCACCGCCTGGCGCCGCTTCGCCGCCAGCGCGCCCGCCGCCAGCGCGCCCGCCGCCCGGGCGGCCGCGTCGCTGGCCTGGGACCCGAGCAGCCACGCGGTGGTGCTCTACAGCGGCAACGGTGCCGATGCGGAGCCCGGCGCGATCCGGGACGACGCCTGGGCGTGGGATGGGGAAGCCTGGACCCAGCTGTCCGCGAGCGGTCCGGTCCCAGGCCGCTGGCCGGCGGCCATGGTGGCCACGGACGATGGGCAGCTCCTGGTCTACGGCGGGCACCAGGTGGCCGACGAGGCGCTTCCGGCCGCGCTGGGCGACACGTGGGTGTGGGCCGACGGTGCCTGGACCCTCGACGACGCCGCGGGCGGCCCCGGGCCCCTGGTCAATGCCCAGGCCCTCGCCCATCCGGACTTCGGCATCCTGCTGGCCGGGGGGAGCGACCTCGACCGCGAGAACCGCGACGTGTGGCGCTGGACGGGTGACCGGTGGGAGACCTTTGCGCGCGATGTGCTGCCGCCACGGCAGGCCTTCGGAATGGCGTATGACGAGGCTCGTGGGGTCGTCGTGCTCACCGGAGGTGTGGTGGAGCCCGGCGACACGGCTCGCCACCAGGACGTGTGGGAGTGGACGGGCCGGCCCGAGGACCCCGCGGTCCTGGTCCTCGACCGCCCGCCGGCCTGAGCCGGCCCGAGCCGGAGTTCAGTCCGGTGGCCAGACCTCGGGGGACGCCGCGGCGACCAGCGCCCGGCGGCCCGCGCGGCCGAGCGGGACCAGCGCCGCTCGCCGGGCCTCGGCCTCGTGGGCGGTCAGCGCACCGCCGTCGTCCGCCAGGGCCAGCGCGACGATGTCGAGGGCCTGCAGGCCCCGGGCGGCGAGCTCCGCGCAGCGGCCGGGCACGCCCGGGGGCGCGACCACTCGGGGTCGGTGCCGGAGATCCATCAGCCGGTCGACGACCTCGGGCCGCCAGCGCGCCACCTCCAGCGCGGCCAGCGCGTCCGCCGCCTCGGGCAGGGCCGCGCGCAGGGCCCGGTCCGCCTCCCCGACGTCGGGCAGCTGGCGGCGCTCGGCGGGCAGCACGTGCCAGGTGACGGCCGCGCCGACGCGGGCAGGCACCAGCCCGTTCAGCGCGAACGCCGCCGCGTCGACGGCCACCACCGCCTCGCCCGCCTCGAGCGCGGCCGCGTTGAACGCCGCGGGGCCGCCCAGGCCGACCGGGTCGCCCTCGGCCGGCAGCGCGGCGCCGAGCGCGTCGGCGCCCGCCGCCCGCAGCCGGCCCAGGCCGGTCACGAGCGGTTCGGCGACCGACTCAGGGTAGGCCACCAGGTGGACGGCGTCCTGGTCGACGACCGCGTCGATCAGGTGGTCGGCGACCACGTGGCCGCGCAGCCACGCCGTCCCCCACCACGCCAGCCGCACGGCCACCGGCAGTGCAACGCCGGCGCCGTCCATGCGCGGTGACGTTACGCCCGGATCCACCGGTGGCGGTCAGTAGGGTTGCCGCCATGGCCGCCGTCCTCGAGTTCGCCGGGGTGACGGTGCGCCGAGGCCGCGCCACGCTGCTCGACGACGTCGACTGGACGGTCGAGGAGGACGAGCGCTGGGTGGTCCTCGGGCCCAACGGCGCCGGCAAGACCACGCTGCTCCAGGTCGCGTCCGCTCAGCTGCACCCGACCGCCGGGGTGGCCGGCATCCTCGAGGAGGTGCTCGGCATCGTCGACGTGTTCGAGCTGCGCCCGCGGATCGGGCTGACCAGCGCCGCACTGGCCGAGCGGATCCCGCGTGGCGAGAAGGTTCGCGACGTGGTGGTCTCGGCGTCGTACGGCGTGGTGGGCCGCTGGCGCGAGCAGTACGACGACCTCGACCACCACCGGGCGGGGGAGCTGCTCGAGGAGCTGGGCGTCAAGAGCCTCGCCGACCGCACCTTCGGCACCCTGAGCGAGGGGGAGCGGAAGCGGGTCCAGATCGCTCGCTCCCTGATGACCGACCCCGAGCTGCTGCTGCTCGACGAGCCGGCCGCGGGGCTCGACCTCGGCGGTCGTGAGGACCTGGTCTCGACGCTCAGCGTGCTGGCGATGGACCCCGACTCACCGGCCACCGTGCTGGTCAGCCACCACGTGGAGGAGATCCCGCCCGGGTTCACCCACGCGCTCCTGCTGCGAGGCGGTCGGGTGGTCGCCTCGGGGCTGCTGGACGAGGTGCTGACCGAGCAGCACCTCTCGGAGACCTTCGCGATGCCCCTGGTGCTCCAGCACACCGCGGGGCGCTGGTCGGCGCGGCGCAGGCAGCGGCGCCACAGCGGTAGCGAAACGTACTAGTGGAGTGTCGCGGCTGAAGCGCGGCTGAAGCGCGGCTGAAGCGCGGCTTGGGGCGGCGTCCGGGTGCGTGCATCGCAAGGCGCCATCGCGATGCTCTACTTGTCGTCCAGCAAGCGACGGCAACGCCGCGAGGTGGGTGCCTGGGCGTCGCGCCAACCGTGATTTAGCCGCGACACTCCACTAGGGTCCCCGCCATGGACTGGATCGGCGACCACCTCCCTGCCGTGTGGCTCGGCATCGCCATCCTGCTGGGAGTCGCCGAGCTGGCCAGCATGGACCTGATCCTTCTGATGCTGGCGGTCGGCGCGCTCGTCGGGATGCTCGTGTCCCTGGGCGCCGGCTTCGCGGTCTCGGCCATCGCTGCGGCGGTCGCCTCGGTCGCCTGCCTGGCGCTGGTGCGCCCGCAGCTGGTGAAGAGAATGCACAGCGGTCCGGAGCTGTCGCTCGGCCACGGCAAGCTCGTGGGGCACCAGGGCGTGGTCACGGAGCGGATCACCGGGCTCGAGGTCGGCCGGATCAAGCTGGCCGGTGAGTTCTGGACCGCCAAGCCGTACGACGAGACGCTCGTCATCGAGCCCGGCAGCACCGTCGAGGTCCTGGAAATCCGCGGAGCCACGGCGTACGTCCATCCTGTACCGAGCATCGAGTCCTGACCGGACCCTCCCGCTCAACCAGACGCGAAGGAGTACTCCATGGGCGCCATCATCGTGCTCGTCCTGCTGGTCCTGCTGTTCCTGTTCGTCGTCACCCTGCTGGCCAAGACGGTGCGGATCGTGCCGCAGGCCCGCGCGGGGATCGTCGAGCGGTTCGGGAAGTACAAGCAGACCCTGCCGGCCGGACTGAACATCGTCGTGCCGTTCATCGACAGGGTGCGCTACCTGATCGACCTGCGCGAGCAGGTGGTGAGCTTCCCGCCGCAGCCGGTGATCACCGAGGACAACCTGGTGGTCTCGATCGACACGGTCATCTACTTCCAGGTCACCGACCCGATCGCGGCGACCTACGAGATCGCCAACTACATCCAGGCGGTCGAGCAGCTCACCATGACCACGCTGCGCAACATCGTCGGCGGCATGGACCTCGAGCAGACGCTGACCAGCCGTGAGGAGATCAACCACGGACTGCGCGGCGTCCTCGACGAGGCGACCGGCAAGTGGGGGATCCGGGTCAACCGCGTGGAGATCAAGGGCATCGACCCGCCGCCGTCGATCAAGGACGCGATGGAGAAGCAGATGCGCGCCGACCGGGACAAGCGCGCGCTCATCCTCACCGCCGAGGGCCAGCGGCAGTCCGCGATCCTCACCGCGGAGGGCAACAAGCAGTCCGCGATCCTGAACGCCGAGGGTGACCGCGAGTCGCTGATCCTGCGGGCCCAGGCCGACCGGGAGTCCTCGATCCTGCGGGCCCAGGGTGAGGGGCAGGCCATCCAGACCGTTTTCCAGGCCATCCACGACGGCCAGCCGGACCAGTCGCTACTGGCCTACCAGTACCTCCAGATGATGCCCAAGATCGCCGAGGGCGACGCCAACAAGGTGTGGGTCATCCCCTCGGAGATCACCAAGGCGCTGGAGGGACTCGGCTCGTCGGTCCACGAGATCGCCGGCATCCCCAAGGACTCCGGCGGCCCCCGCGTGCGGGTCGACATGGGCAGCCGCGAGCCGGCCAGTCTCGAGGGCAGCGGCGCGCTTGCGGACAACGAGGTCAGGAAGGCCAACGAGGCAGTCGCCGCCGCGATCGCGGAGGCCGAGAGCGCCGCCAACCCCGGCGCGTCCGACCCGGGGGAGTCGAGCGCAGCGCCTCCGCCCCCGCCGCCGGCGCCGGACGACCCGCCGCCGCCCACGGGGCCGCCCGCCTCGTAGCCTCGGGGGCGTGTCGCCGCTCGAAGCCGTCGCCATCGGCCTGGCTGGCCTGGGCGCGGGAACCATCAACACCGTCGTGGGGTCGGGAACCCTGATCACGTTCCCGACGCTCCTCGCGTTCGGCGTACCCCCGGTGACCGCCAACGTCTCCAACACCGTGGGCCTGGTGCCGGGCTCGGTGTCGGGGGTGGTCGGGTACCGCCGCGAGCTCGAGGGCCAGAGCACCCGGGTGCTCCGGATCGGCGTGGCGTCGCTGCTGGGCGGGCTTGCGGGCGGCGTGCTCCTGCTGGTCCTGCCGGAAGACGCGTTCTCAGCGATCGTCCCGGCGCTGGTCGGGCTGGGGATCCTGCTGGTGGTCTTCCAGCCCCGGATCTCGCGCTGGGTGGCGGCCCGGCACGACGCCCCCGGAGCGACGCCCCGCAACCCGGTCCTGGGCGCCTGGTGGGTGTGGCCGGCGGTGCTGGTGGCCGGTGTGTACGGCGGCTACTTCGGCGCCGCCCAGGGCGTGCTGCTGATGGGGATCATGGGCGTCGGCATCGCGGAGGACCTCCAGCGGCTGAACGCGCTCAAGAACGTGCTCGCCGCCATCGTCAACGCCGTCGCCGGGCTGCTGTTCGTGTTTCTCGCCGACGTGGACTGGCAGATCGTGGCCCTCATCGGGGTCGGCTCCGTTATCGGCGGCCAGCTCGGAGCCACCGTCGGCCGCCGGCTGCCCAGCCCCGTGCTTCGCGGCGTGATCGTCGTGGTCGGTGTGGTCGCCCTGCTCGTCTTCCTGGTCGGCTGACTCGAGGAGTTGGTTGGTTCCAACCAACTCCTGTCGTGGGTTGGAACAAACCAACCCCGCGAGGAGGGTCAGGAGCGCGAGGCGCGCAGCCCGGCGAGGCCCGACAGAACACCGCCGATCGCCGGCGCGATCAGCATCACTCCGGACCGGACCGGAACGCTCTTGTCCTGGATGCCCAGCACACCGGTGGCGGCGTCAGCAAGGTCGACTCCGATGCCGGCGAGGACCAGGTTGCGGCGGGTCTTGCCGCGGGCCAGCAGGGTCGCCGTGCCGATGGCGATCTCCCGGGAACCGAACAGCCGGGCCAGGTAGGGGCCCTGCGGGTTGCCGGCGATGTCGAGGCCGAACATGCTCGCGGCGATGCTGGGCCTGGCGAAGGAGACGGCGCCCACGATGATGCGCCCGAGGGAGAGTCCAGTCACTGGGTTCACGGCTGGAAGACTAGGACCATGGAGCTGTACGAGGTCATGCGGACCACCGCGGCGATCCGGGAGTTCACCGACGACCCGCTCCCCGACGACGTCCTGGCGCGGATCCTCGACCACGCCCGGTTCGCGCCGAGCGGCGGCAACCGCCAGGGCGCGCACCTGGTGCTCGTCACCGATCGGGCGACCCGTGAGGCGCTGGCCGAGCTCAACGAGCCGGCGGTACGCCGCTACGTCGCGCAGTCCGCTGCCGGCGAGACGCCCTGGAACCCGCTGCACCCGCCCGGCCCGTCGGCCGAGGAGATCGCCGCGACCGACGTGCCGTCGTACTTCATCACTCCGGTGCTCACCGCTGCGGTCGTGATGGTGGTCTGCGTCGACCTGGGCGCGGTGGCCGCCACCGACCAGGAGCTCGACCGGGTCGGGCTGGTCAGCGGCGCCTCGGTCTACCCGCTGGTCTGGAACGTGCTGCTGGCCGCCCGCAACGAGGGGTACGGCGGCACCTTCACGACCATGGCGGTCGCGCAGGAGCCACAGGTCAAGGAGCTGCTCGGGATCCCCGAGCCGTACGCCGTGGCCGCGGTCGTCCCGCTGGGCAGACCGGTCAGGCAGCCGACGAAGCTGCGCCGCCAGCCGGTGGCCGAGTTCGTGACCCGGGAGCGGTTCGACGGCACGCCCTTCGGGGCGTGAACACCCAGGAGGTCCTCCAGCTGCTCCAGGACGTGGCGGCGGAGGTGATCACCCCGCGGTTCCGGACGCTCTCGGAAGAGCAGATCGACGAGAAGAACCCGGGAGACCTGGTCACCGTCGCGGACCGCGAGGCCGAGGTCCGGATCACCGAGGCGCTGCAACGTGCGTATCCAGGCGCACTGGTGCTGGGCGAGGAGGCGACCTCGTCGGACGACACGGTCGAGGAGCGGTTCCGGGCGGCGGACCACGCGTTCACCGTCGACCCGCTCGACGGCACCAAGAACTTCGTGGCCGGCTCGCCGCTGCACGCGGTGATGGCCGCCGAGCTCCGGGACGGCGACGTGGTCCGAAGCTGGATCTGGCAGCCCCAGCTCGAGGCGGCGTACGTCGCCGAGCGCGGCGGCGGCGCCTGGCGCAACGGTCACAGGCTGGTCCGCCCGCCCACCGGAGACGAGCTCCGCGGGGTCACCTCTCGCCGGCGCTGGCTCGGCCGTGCGCTCGGCGACCTGCGCGCCCTGGAGCTGACCTGGGTCTGCTGCGGCGTCGACTACCCCAAGCTGGTCGAGGGCGAGGCCGACTACGCCCTCTACCGGAAGGTGAGCCCCTGGGACCACGCCCCGGGCTCGCTGCTGCTCCAGGAGTCCGGGGGCTTCGTCGGCACCTTCGACGGACACCGCTACCGCCCGCAGGACGACCCGCCCACCGGCGGCCTGATCGCCGCCGCCGACCGCGCGACGTTCGACCTCGTGCAGGGCCTGGTCCACGAGCTCCCGGGCGTGTGAGCGTCAGGTCAGCGGGTCCCAGCGGGTTGCGTCCGGGACGTCATCCAAACCGTGGAGACGGGTGCGCCATCCTTATGACGCAACCCGACCCCACCTGACCTACAGCAGCGACCGGGCCGGCGGATCGACCCAAGCCGTCATCCAGGTGCTGATCGCGTCGTAGGCACGGGCCCGCGGCTCCTCGCGGGACAGGACGACGTCGTGGCGGGCACCCTCGAGGGCGACGTAGGTGACGTGTGGGCCGAAGGAGGTCGCCCAGCGGCGGATCTGCACGACGTCGAGCACGACGTCGGTGCCGTGGACGTCCTCGCCCATCTCCTCAGGCAGGGTGGACCGCCCGGAGGAGAGCACGAGCACGGGACAGGGGAGGCTGAGCCCGCGGTGCAGCCGGGCGTGGCCCTCGCGGACGGCGCGCAGCCAGCCGGCGTACACCGTGAACGACTCGAGCGGCTTCCAGAGCAGGTTGAAGTCCCACTCGCCGTCGTGGTCCTTGTGCAGGCTGCGGGTGTAGAAGCCGGGCACGTGCCGCTTGATCTCGCGCATGGGCTGGCGGGCGCCGAGCTGCTTGAGGATCGGGGTGCCGACGACGCGGAGCAGGGCGCTTCCCTGAAGGTCGGTCCAGGGCGAGTTCAGGAGCGCACCGGCGAGCGCGGCGGGCCGTCGGTCGTCGGCCCACAGCCCGACCACGAGCCCGCCGGTGGAGTGAGCAGAGATCACCACCTCGGTGTGACCATCGCGCTCGGTGACCCGCTGCCAGGCCGCGTCGATCTCGACGTAGTAGTCGCGGAGGTCGGTGACGAAGTTCGGGGTCTGGTGGGGGCGCAGGGAGCGGCCGTACTTGCGCAGGTCGAGGGCGTAGAAGTCGTAGCCGCGCTCGGTCCACCACTCGGCGTAGGCGGTCTGGAAGAAGTAGTCGGCGAAGCCGTGCAGGTGCAGCACCGCCTTGGTCGTCGGCCCGGCCGTTCGCCGGCTGACCAGCGTCGCGACGACCGCGCCCTCGGTGTCAGGTGGGAGCTCGATGGTCTCGGCGAGGTACGGCTCGCCGAGTACGTCGGTCACCGTCTCCGGGTCCGTGCGCGTGGCCATGGCCACATTGTGGACCCCGGGCGGCCGGCCACGGTCCCGACCCTGTCCCGCGGCCTTTACACGGCTGCGAGGACCCGACAGGCTCCGGTCGGACCCGGACGGCGGCCGGTGACGCGGCCGCCCCGAACGAAAGAGCAGCAGATGAAGAAGATCGTTGCCATGCTCACCCTGCTGGCCGTGCTCGCCGCATGTGGCGGCGGCGACGGCCGACCGTCCGAGGACGAGATCGCGGACGCCCTGAAGGACAGCGACTCCTTCAGTGCGCTGACCAGCGAAGCGAGCGACGAGGTGATCGACTGCATCGCCAAGGCGCTGCACGACTCCGACCTGTCCGACGACGCCCTCCAGGCGCTGGTCGACGGCGACGAGGACGCAACCGGAGACGAGGACGACGCGAAGGCGATCGCCGACATCCAGGACGACCTCGTCAAGTGCGCCACCGGCTGAGGCCGGAACGCATCTCCAGCGCCAGGCCGGGGTGGTTGGTCGTGACCAGCCACGCCCGGCCCGGTCGCAGCCAGTAGCGGAGCCCGCGGGGGGTGTCGACGGTCCACACCAGGAGCGGAAGGTCTCGTCGCCTGGCGAAGGCCGCGACGCCCAGCCTGGCCAGGGTGTGGTGGGCCACGACCAGGTTCGCGCGCGACTCCCGGATCCGGACCGTTGGGAACAGCTCCGAGCGGCGTACGTCGAGACGCCGCAGCATGGACATCCGGCGCACGGAGCGACCCAGGGACAGGCCGACCCGCAGCTCCAGCCCTTGTGCGTCGCCCCAGTCGCGCACGGCTCGTACGCCGCGGTCGTGGCCCGTCGTGACGATCATTCGGTCCTGGCCGAGCGATTCGAAAGCCCGACCGGCGGCGTCCACCTCCCACGCCCGGCCGGCGTCGTAGGCCTCTCCCGGTGAGACGAACTTGAGGTCGATGTGGGCGAGGGCCCGAGTGCCGATCGCGTGCAGCACCGCGTCGTAGGAGAGTCCGACGTCGTGCGCGGGATCGTGGGCGACCACGAACGAGCCGTCGTCGCGTCGCCACACGTCGAACTCGATGTAGTCGACTCCGAGCGCCACGGCGTCCTCCAGCGCGGCCAGCGAGTTCTCCCGCGACCGATCGCCTCCTGCACCCATCCGGTGCGCGCTGATCAGGACCGGCTCGCGGCGCCGGCGCATCTTCACGGTCAGGCCCGGTACGCCGCCGCGGCCCGCACCAGTCCGGCCAGCAGCCCCACGTCCGCCGCGGTCTCGGGATGCCACTGCACCGCCAGGCAGAACCGGCCGCTGCTCTCGGCCTCCATGGCCTCGAGGGTGCCGTCGTCGGCGTGCGCCGAGGCCACGAAGCCCGGGTGTTCGCGGACACTCTGATGGTGGTGGCAGTTCACGGTGAGCGAATCGCCGACCAGCCCGGCGATCCGGCTGCCGGGAGCGGTCCGGACCGGGACCGTGCCGAACACGTCACCGCCCGGGCTGTGCTCGTCGTGGCCGACGAGGTCGGGCGTGTGCTGGTCGAGGTGGCCGCCGGCGTGCACGGCCATCACCTGCATGCCGCGGCAGACCCCGAGCACCGGCAGCGCGACGGCCTCGGCGGCGTCCAGCAGGGCGAGCTCCCAGGCGTCGCGGTCCGGGCGCCAGCGGGCGCTGCGGGGATGGGGGTCGGCGTCGTACCGCGCGGGGTCGACATCGGCGCCGCCGGAGATGACCAGCCCGTCCAGCCGGGCCACCACCGTGTCGGCCGCGCCCTCGGTGTCCACGGGCGGCAGCAGCAGGGGGACGCCGCCGCACGAGACCACCGCCGCGGCGTACTGCGAGGGCAGCAGGTCGGCGCGCTGGTCCCACACGCCCCACCGGGCGTCCTCCCGGTAGGTGGTCAGACCGATCAGCGGTGCACTCATGACACGGTCACAGCGGCGTGACGTAGGCCCCGGTGATGCCGCCGTCGACCAGGAACGTGTTGGCGGTCATGAACGACGAGTCGTCCGAGGCGAGGAACAGCACCGCCGAGGCCATCTCCTCGGGCTCGCCGAACCGGCCCATCGGGATGTGCACCAGCCGACGCGCGGCGCGTTCCGGGTCCTTGGCGAACAGCTCCTGGAGGAGCGGGGTGTTCACCGGCCCCGGGCACAGCGCGTTGACCCGCACCCCCTGCCGGGCAAACTGCACGCCGAGCTCGCGGGTCATCGACAGCACGCCACCTTTGGACGCCGAGTAGGAGATCTGGCTCGTCGCGGCGCCCATCACCGCGACGAACGACGCCGTGTTGATGATCGATCCGCGGCCCTGCTCGAGCATGTGGGGGAGCGCAGCCTTGCAGCACAGGTAGACGCTCGTCAGGTTGACCTCCTGGACCCGCCGCCACGCGGCCAGGTCGGTGTCGAGGATGGAGTCGTCCTCCGGCGGGCTGATGCCGGCGTTGTTGAACGCGATGTCGACCGAGCCGTAGGCGTCCTTGGCGGCCTGGAAGAGCGCGTCCACCTCGTCCTTGTCGGTAACGTCGACGTGCACGTACGTCGCCACGCCGGCGCCGCCCAGCTCCTCGACCATCTCGGCGCCTCGGTCGTCGGACAGGTCGCCGATGACCACCCTGGCGCCCTCCTCGACGAACCGGCGTACGGTCGCCAGTCCGATGCCTGAGCAACCGCCGGTGACGACCGCCACCCGGTCCTGGATGCGTCCGGGCATCAGGCCTCCCCGTGTGCGATGAACACGTTCTTCTCCTCGGTGAAGGCCATCGGCGCGTCCGGGCCGAGCTCGCGGCCCAGGCCGGACTGCTTGTAGCCGCCGAACGGCGTCCAGTAGCGCACCGAGCTGTGCGAGTTCACCGAGAGGTTGCCGGCCTCGACCGCCCGTGCCACCCGCAGCCCGCGCCCGAGGTCGTTGGTGTAGATCGAGCCGGACAGGCCGTACTCCGAGTCGTTGGCCTTCGCGACAGCGTCCGCCTCGTCGTCGAAAGGCATCACAGCCACGACCGGGCCGAACACCTCCTCGCGCCAGATCCGGGTGGCCGGGTCGTCGACGGTGACCACGGACGGGGCCAGCCACCAGCCGGCGCCGTCCGGCTTCGACCCGGCGAACGCGACGTCCACCTCGTCGAGGTAGGACTGGACGGAGTCGCGCTGCCCGGAGGAGACGAGCGGTCCCATCTCGGACGACTCGTCGGACGGGTCGAGCACCCGCAGCGCCGAGACCGCCTTCTCCAGGCCGGCCAGGAACTCGTCGTACGCCGACCGCTCCACCAGGATCCGAGACCGCGCGCAGCAGTCCTGGCCGGCGTTGTCGAAGGCGGCGTACGGCGCCGACGCCGCGGCCGCGGCGACGTCGGCATCCGCGAAGACGATGTTGGAGCTCTTGCCGCCCAGCTCGAGGGTCACCTTCTTCACCTGCTCGGCGCAGCCGGCCATGATCCGCTTGCCGACCTCGGTGGAGCCGGTGAAGCAGATCTTGCGGACCAGCTCGTGGGTCACGAACCGCTCGCCGACCACCGACCCCTTGCCCGGCAGCACGTTCAGCACGTGCTCGGGGAGCCCCGCCTCCAGGGCCAGCTCGCCGATCCGGATCGCGGTCAGCGGGGTCATCTCGGCCGGTTTGAGGACCACGGTGTTGCCGGCAGCGAGGGCAGGAGCGAAGCCCCAGCCCGCGATCGGCATCGGGAAGTTCCACGGCACGATCACCGCCACGACGCCCAAGGGCTCGTGGAAGGTCACGTCGGTGCCGCCGGCGACCGGGATCTGGCGGCCGAACAGCCGCTCCGGCGCCCCGGCGTAGTAGTTGAGGCAGTCGCGGACGTTGCCGGCCTCCCACCGCGCGTTGCCCCACGGGTGGCCGGCGTTGCGGACCTCCAGCTCGGCCAGCTCGTCGACGTGGGCGTCCACGACCGCGGCGAACCGGCGCAGCAGCGCCGCCCGGTCGCCCGGCGCCACCCCGCGCCAGGTCTGGAACGCCTCGTGCGACGCGGCGATCGCGGCGTCGGTGCCGCCCAGGTCGGTCAGGGACACGTCCGTGACCGGCTGCTCGTTCGCCGGGTTGACGACCGTGAAGTAGCTGTCCTTGACCTCTGTGCTCACAGCCGCTCGAACCCTCTCCGCAGCTCCCAGTCGGTGACCGCGGCGCCGTACGCCGCGAGCTCGACGTCGGCCATGTTCGTGTAGTGGTCGACGACCTCGTCGCCGAACGCCTCCCGCGCGAGCGACGAGCCGGCGAACCGCTCCCGCGCCTCCGCCATCGTGTGCGGCACCTGCGGCTTGTCGGAGGCGTAGGCGTTGCCGACCAGCTCGTCCTCCAGCGGCAGCTCGTGCTCGATGCCGTGCAGCCCTCCGGCCAGCATCGCGGCCAGCGCGAGGTAGGGGTTCACGTCGGCGCCCGGGATCCGGTTCTCCATCCGCGCGCCCGCGCCGCGGCCGACCAGCCGCACCGCGCATGTGCGGTTGTCCAGACCCCAGGCGATCGTGGTCGGCGCGAACGAGCCGGCCGCGAACCGCTTGTAGGAGTTGATGTTCGGCGCGTAGAGCAGGGTGAAGTCCGCGATCGTGGCCAGCACGCCGGCGATGAAGTGGTCGTAGAGCGGGGTGCGCTCCTTCTTGTCTGCGTCCCAGAACACCAGCGACCCGTCGGTGCCGCGGAGCGAGAGGTGGATGTGGCAGGAGCTGCCCTCGCGCTCGTTGTACTTGGCCATGAAGGTGATCGACTTGCCCTGCTGGGATGCGATCTCCTTGGCCACGGTCTTGTAGACGGCGTGGTTGTCGGCGGTCGTCATCGCGTCGGCGTAGAGGAAGCCGATCTCGTGCTGGCCGAAGTTGCACTCGCCCTTGGCGCCCTCCACGTCGAGCCCGGCGTCGTACATCCTGTTGCGGATCGCCCGCAGCAGCGGCTCCACCCGGCTGGTGCCGAGGATCGAGTAGTCGACGTTGTACTGGTTGACCGGCGTGAGTGCGCGGTACCCCAGGTCCGCCGCTGCTTCGTACGTCGTGTCGAACGCGATGAACTCGAGCTCGGTCCCGGCCAGCGCCGCCCAGCCCTGGTCACCGCAGCGGTCGAGCTGGGCCTGGAGGATGCTGCGCGGCGACTGGACCACGGGGGAGTGGTCGAGCCAGACCAGGTCGCACTGCACCATCGCGGTGGCCGGCAGGTGGGTCAGCAGCCGAATGGTGCGCTCGTCGAGCACGAACTCCATGTCGCCGTACCCGCGCTCCCACGAGGAGATCGCGTAGCCGCTGACGGTGTTCATGTCGACGTCGACGGCCAGCAGGTAGTTGCACCCCTCGGTGCCGTGCTCGACCACGTGCTCGGCGAAGTAGCGTCCGTGCAGCCGCTTGCCCTGGAGGCGCCCCTGCATGTCGGTGAAGGCCACCACCACCGTGTCGATCGATCCGGTCCCGATGCGGGACACGAGGTCGTTCATGCTCAGGTGCCGCTCGTTGCGCAGCCCGGTCTCCATGCGGTCTCCCATTCTCGGCCGTCAGCCCACGAGCCCGCGCAGCAGCGCGGCCGTGTCGTCGCAGTGCTCCTCCATGACCCGACGGGCCCGGTCCGGCTTCCCGGCCACGATCGCCCGGACCAGCCGCGCGTGCTGGCGGTCGGAGTGGGCGATGTTCGCCTCCAGCACCGGGATGGCCAGCAGCATCTCGTGCAGCGTCGCCTGCACCGACGTCACCGCCTCCACGGTCCGCGGCGAGTCGGTGAGCGCGGCGACGGTCAGGTGGAACCGTGAGTCGGCCTGCCGGTGCTCCGCGGGCCTGCGGGCCGAGGAGACCTCGGTGTGGGCCTGTTCCAGCTGCGCCAGCCGTACGTCGTCGAGGCCGCGCCCGGCCGCAAGCGCCGCGGCCCCCGGCTCCACGATCCGCCGGTAGTCGAGCGCGTCCAGCCAGTCCCGGCGGCGCGCAGGGGTGATCCGGGCCGCCGCTCTCGCGGACGGCGTGCCGGGCTTGAGGGTGACCACGGTCCCGCCCAGGCGGCCGCGGGTGGTCTCGACCAGGCCGGCCTGGCGGAGCGCTGCCATCGCCTCTCGCAGGGTCGCCCGGGAGACCTGGAGCCGCTCGGCGAGCAGCCGCTCAGCCGGGAGGGCGCTGCCCCGGGGATAGACACCCAGCCGGATCGCGGTCGCGAGCTGCTCGACGCAGGACTCGAACGCATGGTGCCCGCGCACCGGCCGGAGCACCGCCTCCGGGAGGTGATGCTGCGCCGACCCCTGGGGCGTCGCGGTCATGGCGGTCATGCTCAGTCCCGGCTCACGCGGCTGTCAATCTTCGGCGGCCATAAAGGTCTGAGTTCATACCTTTTTCTCGGCGACTGTTTACACCCCGCCCGGCGCGGGGCTAGTTTCTGGCCAACTCACGGGTTCACGAGCGCACGAGGGGGCGGGTATGGCAGTCGACGAGCCACAGATCCACAACGAGGACGAAGCGCTCCTCGCCAAGCTCGGGTACAAGCAGGACCTCAACCGGTCGTGGTCGGGATTCTCGAACTTCGCGATCTCGTTCTCGATCATCTCGATCCTGGCCGGCTGCTTCACCAACTTCGGAGCCGGCTTCAACAACGGTGGCCCCATCTCGATCTCCTGGTCGTGGCCGATCCTCGGCGTCTTCATTCTGATCATCGGGTTCACGATGTCCGAGCTGGTCTCGGCCTACCCGACCTCGGGTGGAATCTACTGGTGGGCGTCCAAGCTCGGTGGCGCGGCCGCGGGCTTCTTCACCGGTTGGCTGAACCTGATCGGTCTGGTCGCGGTCACGGCCGGTGTCTCGTACGGCTGCGCGACGTTCATCGATCTCACCCTGACCACATACTCCGAGTCGTGGGCCGAGGACTACTCGCTCACCCGCGTGTTCATCATCTTCGTCATCGTGCTGGCTCTGGCCGCGGTGCTGAACATCTTCAGCTCGCATCTGATGGCCGTCATGAACAACGTCTCGGTGTGGTGGCACGTGATCGGTGCCTCCGTCATCGTCCTGATCCTCATTCTGGTCCCGGACCAGCACCAGTCCTTCAGCTACGTGTTCACCGAGCGGTTCAACAACTCGGGTTACTTCAACGGAGAGAACAGCACGCTGAGCTTCTGGTTCGTGATCGTGCCGTTCGGCTTCCTGCTCACGCAGTACACGATCACCGGCTTCGACGCCTGCGCGCACCTCTCCGAGGAGACTTCGTCGGCCTCGATGGCGGCCGCCAAGGGGATCTGGCGCTCGATCTTCTACTCGCTGATTGGTGGCTACATCCTGCTGCTGTGTGTGGTCTTCGCGATCCCGAACAACGCGGACGGCGTTCCAGACAACGCGGGGGTCGGTGGTGGCGGTGTCGCCTACATCTTCGTCAATGCCATGGACAAGAACTGGGCCACCCTGGTCCTGTTCATCTCCGCCTCGGCGCAGTTCTTCTGTGCCACCTCTTGCCTGACCTCGGCGTCCCGGATGACCTTCGCGTTCAGCCGCGACCGGGCGATCCCCGCGTCCGGGGTCTGGTCGAAGCTGACGGCCACCCGGGTGCCGGCCAACGCGGTGATAGGCGTCGCGGTGGTGGCCGCGCTGATCACCCTCCCGGCGCTGATCGAGGTGAACATCGGCACCGAGGAGGCTCCTCTGATCATCCCGGTCGCGTTCTACGCGGTGACGTCGATCGCGGTGATCGGGCTCTACGCGGCGTTCGCCATCCCGATCTGGCTGCGCTGGCGAATGGGCGATTCGTTCGAGGTGGGCGCCTGGAACAACGGCTCGAAGTACAAGTGGATGAACCTCATCGCGGTGGCGGAGATCGTGATCGTCCTGCTCTACCTGATGATGCCCACGGTGCCCGGGGGGAACCCGTTCAGCGACGCCGCCGACTTCCAGTGGAAGTTCGTCAACTACTCGCCGATCGTCACCATCGGCGCGGTGCTGCTGCTCACCCTGTGGTGGCAAACCTCCGCGAAGAAGTGGTTCACCGGGCCGATCCAGAACATCGACCCAACGGTCGCCGAGGTCTACGACGTCTGACCGCTGCACCGGTGAGTCCTGACCTGGACCGCCTCGCCACCCTGGCGGGGCGGTCCTGGCACGCCGCTGAGCTGCCGGGTGGCCTGACCAACCACAACGTCCGGGTCACCACCGACGACGACGGCCCGCCACTCGACCTGGTGGTGCGCTGCTCGTCCAGCGACGCCGCGCTGCTCGGGATCGACCGCGACGCGGAGCACGCGAACACCGCGAGGGCGGGCGAGGCCGGCGTGGGCGCCCCGGTCATCGAGTACCGGCCCGACCTCGGGATGCTCGTCATCGGCTTCCTGCCGGGCCGGGCCCTCGACAACGAGGACTTCGCCGACTCCGGGGTGATGACCCGGGCCGCGGACGCCTGCCGGCGGCTGCACGCCGCTCCGCGCTTCGTCGGCGACTTCGACATGTTCGCCCGCCAGGCGGGCTACCTGGCCACGGTGCGCGAGCGTGGCTTCCCGCTGCCGGCGACCTACGACGACCATGCCGACGCGTGGGCCGACGTTCGGCGCGCGCTGGCCGTGGCACCCCGGCCGACCGTGCCGTGCAACAACGACCTGCTGGCCGCCAACTACCTCGACGACGGCGAGCGCGGCTGGCTGATCGACTACGAGTACAGCGGCAACAATGATGCGTCCTTCGAGCTCGGGAACACCTCGACCGAGTGCGACTTCACGCCGGAGATGACCGAGGCCTGGACGGAGGCCTACTTCGGAAGGCCGTCTCCCGCCGACCTGGCCCGGGTCCGGCTGCAGGCGCTCTGCAGCGCGTACGGCTGGTCGCTCTGGGGGTTCATCCAGGCCGCGACCAGCTCGATGGACTTCGACTTCCACGCCTGGGGGATGGAGCGGTTCGACAAGGCTGAGGCCACGTTCAGGGGCCCGCACCTGCGACGGCTTCTCGAGGATGTCGCGCGTGGCTGACCTTCCCGACCGCGCCGAGGTCGTGATCGTCGGCGGTGGGGTCATCGGTGCGTCGGTGGCCTACCACCTCACCAAGCTGGGGAAGACCGACGTGCTCCTGCTCGAGCAGGGGCACCTGTCCGGCGGGTCGACCTGGCACGCGGCCGGGCTGGTCGGGCCACTGCGGGCGTCCGAGAGCGGGACCCGGCTGGTGCAGTACTCCGCCGAGCTGTACGCCGCGCTGGAGGCGGAGACCGGGCTGGCGACCGGCTACCGCAACGTCGGCGGCGTGATCGTGGCGCGCACGGAGGACCGGATGGTCCAGCTGCGCCGGACGGCCGCCAACGCGGCGGCGTACGACATGGACTGCGAGCTGGTCTCCCCCGAGCGCGCCCAGGAGCTCTGGCCGGTGATGGAGGTCGACGACCTGCTCGGTGCGCTGTGGCTGCCCGGCGACGGCAAGGTGAACCCCACCGACCTGACCCAGTCGCTGGCCAAGGGCGCCCGCACCTGCGGCGCCACGGTCGTGGAGAAGGTCCGGGTCACCGGCTTCGCGTGCGACGGACGCAGGGTCACCGCTGTCGAGACCGATCAGGGCGACGTCAGGTGCGACGTGCTCGTCAGCTGCGCCGGCCAGTGGGCCGCCGCGCTCGGCGCGATGGTCGGCGTGACCGTCCCGCTGCACTCGTGCGAGCACTTCTACGTCGTCACCGACGCCGTCGAGGGCACCCACCCGGACCTGCCGATCATGCGGGACCCGGACGGCTGGACCTACTTCAAGGAGGAGGTCGGCGGGCTGGTGGTCGGGGGCTTCGAGCCGGAGGCCAAGCCGTGGCGCGCGCCGGACGACCTGCCGTACCCCTTCGAGTTCCAGCTCCTCGAGGAGGACTGGGAGCACTTCTCGGTGCTGATGGACGAGGCCGTGCGCCGAGTTCCCGTGCTGGCCGAGACCGGGATCCGCAAGTTCTACAACGGCCCCGAGTCCTTCACCCCGGACAACCAGTTCCTGCTCGGCCGGGTGCCGGAGCTCGACAACTACTTCGTCGGGGCCGGGTTCAACTCGGTCGGCATCGCCTCCGCCGGAGGCGCCGGCCGGGCGCTGGCCGAGTGGGTGGTCGAAGGGGAGCCGACGACCGACCTCACCGGCGTGGACGTCCGGCGGTTCGGCCCTTGGGCCGCGGACCCGGCGTACCTCCGCGACCGGGTGGTCGAGACCCTCGGGCTGCACTACGCGCTGCCCTGGCCGAACCGCGAGCCGGTCACCGCCCGCGACCTCCGGCTCTCGCCGCTGCACGACCGGCTCTCGGAGAGGGGCGCCGTCTTCGGCACCAAGAACGGCTGGGAGCGGCCGCTGTTCTTCGGCGGCGCGCTGGGCTACAGCTGGGACAGGCCGGGCTGGCTGGCCGCGTCGGCCGCGGAGCAGCGCGCCTGCCGCACCGGGGTCGCCATCTTCGACCAGACGTCGTTCTCCAAGTACGTCGTCTCCGGACCCGATGCGCTCTCCGCCCTGCAATGGGTGTGTGCGGCCGACGTGGACGTCCCCGTCGGTCACGTGGTCTACACGCCCTGGCTCAACGAGCGCGGCAGCTACGAGGCGGACCTCACGGTGACCCGCGACGGAGCGGACTCCTTCTGGATCGTCTCGTCCTCGGCGACCACCGTGCGCGACCTGGACTGGCTGCGCCGGCAGGGCGGGATCGTCGCGGACGACGTCACCGACGACCACACCGTGCTCGGGGTGATGGGGCCGGCCGCGCCGGAGCTGCTCGGCTGGTCCGACTTCCCGTTCGGCACCGCCCGGACCATGGACGTCGCCGGGGTCGAGGTGCGCGCCACCCGGATGACCTACGTCGGCGAGCCAGGCTGGGAGCTGACCGTGCCCGTGGCCCGGGCGCTGGACGTCTACGACGCTCTCTCGTCGGGCGGGGCGGTGGACGCCGGCTACAACGCGCTGGAGTCGCTGCGACTGGAGAAGGGCTACCGGGCGTTCCCGCGCGAGCTCTCACCCGACTACACCCCGGTCGAGGCCGGGCTCACCTTCGCCACCGCGCTCAAGGGCGACAAGCCGTTCCTCGGGCGAGAGGCACTCGAGGCCCTCCGCGACCGGATGGTCTGGGGCGGGCCCCGGCGCCGCCTGGTCTCGTTCGTCGTCGACGACCCGGGTCCGATGCTGTGGGGCGGCGAGCTGCTGCTCCGCGACGGCCGGCCGGCCGGCCAGGTCACCAGCGCCGCCTGGGGCGAGACGGTCGGCGCCTCGGTCGGCCTCGCCTATCTCCGCTCGGAAGGACCGGTGACCTCGGACGCGTTGGCGGCCGGGCGGTTCGAGGTTGACGTCGCGGGGGAGCGGTGCGGCGTACGACTGTCCCTGAAGGCACCATTGGCCTGACTCAGGGCCCAAGGCACCAGGTCCGAAGCACGCACATGTTGGAAACACGGCTCATGGCCCGACGACCTGCGGCCGTCAGTCGAATGGTTCCCGCTGACGCCCTCGCAGAGGGACGCATCCTGGTCGCGGCAGATGAGTGCGTCTTCGGCGATACTTTGGACGTGCTCGCTACCGGGAAGGCAGGGCGTACCGCCTGCCGCGCGGCGCACCGCCGGGCGTCCGCGCTCGGCCTGGTCGCGTTGGCCACTGTCCTGGTCGGACTGGTGGTGCCCACCACGCCGGCCACAGCGGTGACGCCCGGACGGAACGGACCAATCGTGATGACGGCAAGGGTGGCGGGCATCGTCGACATCCACACGGTGGCCCCCGACGGCACCGGTCTGCGCCGCCTCACCACCGACCCCTCCCTTGAAGCTGCCCCAGAGTTCTCACCGGACGGCACCCGGATCGTGTTCAACAGCAGGCGCGATGCCAACGATGCCAACGGCGAGATCTACGTGATGAATGCCGACGGCAGCGGCCAGACCCGCCTTACCACCAACCCGGCCGAAGACGGCTGGCCCACGTTCTCGCCCGATGGCACCCAGATCGCGTTCGCGAGCCAACGCGATGGCAACTATGAGATCTATGTGATGAACGCCGACGGCACCGGCCAAACCAACCTCACCGCCGACTCCAATGGAAACGACATCTACCCGGCGTTCTCCCCCGACGGCACCCGAATCGCCTGGATGACTAGGGACCGCCGCGTCGCTAACGACGACCTGGACATCCACGTCATGAACACCGACGGCACACGCCGCAGAACCTTGGTCAGCACCTTTGGCTTCGACAACAAGTTCCCGGCCTTCTCCCCCGAGGGCGACAAGATCGCCTTCATCAGCAACCGAGACGGCAACCAGGAGATCTACCTGGCAAACGCCGACGGCACCCGCCAGACCCGGCTCACCAACAACGCCAGCATCGAGGCAGACCCTCAGTTCTCACCCGACGGGACCAGGATCGCGTCCAACAACCTTGAAGACGGCATCTTCGGGATGTACCAGATGCGCGCGGACGGCACCGAAACCGCTACTTTCGTCGGCCCCTACCAACTCGGCTCCTGGGGGCCGCTGGTGACCCACTGCCTGGGCCGGACGGCCACGATCACCGGCACGCAAGGCGACGACACCCTGACCGGGACCCCGGGACCCGACGTGATCGCCGGCCTCGGCGGCAACGACACCTTCCAGGGCTTCGACGGCGCGGACACCTTCTGTGGTGGCACCGGAGTCGACACCGTCAGCTACGCCGACCACGACCTCCCAGTCCGCGCCGACCTCACCGGCGGTGTCGGTGACGACGGGTCGGCCGAGGACGGACCCGCCGGGGCACGCGACACCGTCGGCGCCGACGTGGAGAACCTCACCGGCGGTTCGGGAGCCGACCACCTGACCGGCAACGCGGCCGACAACACGCTGGTCGGCGGGCCCGGGGCGGACCGGATCATCGCCGGAGCCGGCAACGACACCCTGGACGGCGGCACCGAGAACGACAAGCTCAGCGGGACTGCCGGCGACGACACCGTCTACGGCGCGGACGGTGACGACGTCGCGGCCGGGGGCGAGGGCGAGGACACCGTGTCCGGCGACGCTGGTGCAGACGTGGTCAGCGGTGGCGACGGCGACGACCTGCTCAGCGGCGGCCTCGACTCCGACCTGCTCAGCGGCGGCCTCGGCACCGACACAGCCACCTACGCCGACCACCCTGACGGCGTCACCGTGACCGTCGGCGCTGGCGCCCGCAACGACGGCAACGACACAGACGGACTCCCGAGGCATCGCGACCACCTCAGCGTCGCGACCGAACGGGTGATCGGGGGACCCGGCGACGACTCCCTGACCGGCAACGGCCTCGACAACCGGCTCACCGGCGGCAAGGGCGCCGACAGCCTGTTCGGCCTGGCCGGACGCGACACCCTGGTCGCGACCGACGGCGGCACCGACACTCTCATCGACTGCGGCGCCGACACCGACAACCCCGCCCAGCTCGACCCGGGCGACCCCGCCGCCATCAACTGCCCCTGAGCGGCCCACGACACTCAGCGTGTGGCGGTACCCCTCACGCAGGATCGTGGACGATCGCCTTTGCGCGAAGGGCGGGTGTCGGTGGTCGGGTCTAGCGTGATTGCCATGGACGACGACCTTCTCGACCTCGACGCGGCGGGCCTGCTCGACGCGTCGTCGGAGGCGGTGCGGGTCCGTCGGCTGGCCGAGGTGCGCGACCTGCAGGTGCTCGCGCAGTGGGCTGCCCTCCACTCGGGCGACCCGACTCACGACTCGGACGGGCTCGGGCAGCTGGGCGGCGAGGGCACCCCCGGCGTGCTCGACTTCTGTCTGGGCGAGATCGCGCTCGCGCGCGGCACCGGTGTCACCGCGACGGCCAACGCGCTCGCCGACACCCTCGACCTGATCCACCGCATGCCCGACACCTGGGTCGTCTGCGAGTCGGGCGGGGCCGAGATCCACGTCGCGCGCCGGGTCGCCAAGCTCTCCCGCCACCTGCCGGCCGCGGCGATGGCCGTGGTCGACCGGGCGGTGGCACGGATCATCGCGCACGAGTCCGGCGGCCGGGTGCTCGCGGTGACCGAGGCCAAGATCATCGAGGCCGACCCCGGCGCTCCACGACGAGCGCGTGGAGGCCGAGCGACGCCGGCGCTACGTGTCGTCCTCGCGCACCGACGAGTTCGGGCTGCGCACCCTCATCGCCCGCTGCGAGGCCGGTGACGTCGTGTGGGTCGAGGCCATCGTGACCCGCGTCGCGGAGATCATCGCGCCGCTGCACCCGGACGCCACCGCCGAGGAGCTGCGCGCGATCGCGTTCGGCTGGCTGGCCCGCCCTGCGGAGCTGCTCCGGCTGCTGGTCGAGCACCGCGATGAGCAGGAAGAGCTGGACCTCGAGCCCAGCCGAGCGACGGCGTTCCCCGCGGACCTGGTCGACGCCCTGCGCGAGATCGACCTCTCGGCGCTGGCCCCCAAGGCTGTTCTCTACGTCCACCTCCACGAGGCGGCGGTCCAGGCCGCCGGGGGCATCGCCCGGGTCGAGGGGCTCGGCCCGCTCACGCTGAGCGGGCTGCAGGGGTTGCTGGCGCGCACCCGACTGGTCGTCAAGCCCGTCCTTGACCTGTCCGACCGGGTGCGGACCACGTCCTACGAGCATCCCGAGTCCCTGAAGGAGCGCGTCCACCTAGTCACCGGCGGCGACTACTGGCCGTTCGCGACCTCGACCTCGCGACGGGTCGACTACGACCATCCGGTGCCCTTCCACGACACCGGTCCACCGGGTCAGACCGGCACCCACAACTCCGGTCCCCTGGGCCGACGACATCACCGCTGGAAGACCCACGCCGGCTACCGCTCGCGCCAGTGCGGAGAGGGCCGGTACGCCTGGCTGACCCCACACGGGCTCGGCTTCCTCGTCGACCACCGCGGCACCCGACGGATCAGTGCGAAGCACGCCCGGATGATCCTCGACGCTCCATTAGGGGTCGATATCTACCCCGGCGTGCGATTGGAGCTGGCCGGAGAAGACCGCGCGCCCGCCTAGGCTGACGCGGTGCCCATCCCCGAGTTCGTCCTCGCCCTGCGCGAGAAGATCGGCCATGACCCGCTCTGGATGCCGGGGGTGACCGCCGTGGTGCGGCGCGCAGACGAGCTCCTGCTCGTCCAGCGGTCCGACGACCTCCAGTGGACGCCCGTGACCGGCATCGTGGACCCGGGCGAGGAGCCGGCCGTGTGCGCACGCCGCGAGGCGTTGGAGGAGACCGGCGTCGAGATCCGCGTGGACCGGCTGGCGATGACCAGCGCCAGCGGGAAGTACACCTACTCGAACGGCGACCGCGCGATGTACCTCGACCTCACCTTCGCCTGCACCTGGATCGCGGGCGAGCCCTACGTCGCGGACGACGAGTCCGTGGACGTGCGCTGGTGGCCTCGGGCCGAGCTGCCCCGGATGGGCCCCTGGATGGCCGAGCGGATCGAGGCAGCACTCAGCGACGAGGTCGCGGCGCGGTTCCGGAGCTGACCCGGCACGGACCCCTCAGACGGGCCGCTCAGACGGGCCGCCGCAGCGTGACCGTGTGCGAGCCGAACCCGTGCCGCTCGTAGAGCCGGATCGCGGTCGGGTTTGCGGCGAAGGCGCTCACCACGACGTACGGCGCGCCGCGCTCGCGCGCCCAGTCGAGGAAGGCCTCCACCAGCACCCCGCCGACCCCGGCGCCCCGATGGCCGGGCAGCACCCAGAGGCTGTTCAGCCGCGCCTCGCGCTGCCGGACGTACGGCGTGAGCTCGGGAAAGGAGCCCATCAGCCCGTCGGCCAGGTCGCGGTCGCACTCAGCGATCAGCCCGACCCGGTCCGGGTCGTCGACCAGCGACGCGAACGACGCCCGGCCGTGCTGGGCCGGCCAGTCGGTGTTCATCACCTCGGGGTCGTGGGTGCCGGCGTCCTCCCGCCACAGCCCGGTCGACACGGCCAGCAGCGCCTCGACGTCCGCCGCACCCGCGCGGCGGACACGCACGTCGCTCGCGGTCACGGCCCGAGCGTCTAGGCGCGGCGCGAGTAGCCTTGCTGCATGGCTGTCCGGGCGGCTGGCTACCTGCGCTCACGGGTTGACGCGTGGCGCAGCGGCACGTCCGAGAGCCAGGCGTACGTCGCGCTGGCGCTGCTCGGCCTCATCGGGCTGTCCTTCGTGGTGTCCAGGGTGCAGCCGGAGTGGATGCCGCTCGCGGCGTACTTCGTGTGGTTGCTGGTCGCCTCGCTGGTGCTCCGGTTCCGGCCGCTCGTCGCGGTCGCCGCCGTGGACGCCGCGGCCGGGGTGGCGACGCTGGCCGACAGCGGCCCGATCACGGTCGCTCGGGGAGTGGCGATGGCCGAGTTCCTGCTCGCCGTCGTGCTGGTGCTGGTCGTGGCCGGCCGCCAGCGGAGCGGCCTGCCCGCGACGCTCAGCGAGTCGCTGCTCTCGGACCTCAAGGAGCGGCTCCACGTCCACGGCCGGATCCCGCCCCTGCCGCACGGCTGGGAGTCCCAGAGCGCGATGCTCGCCTCGCACGGCGTCGGGTACGCCGGGGACTTCCTGGTGGCCGACCTGCGGCACGGGCGTCGGCTTGAGGTGATCCTGGTGGACGTGTGCGGCAAGGGCACCGCCGCCGGTCCTGCGGCCCTCCAGTTCGCGGGCGCGCTCGGTGGGCTGATCGGAGCTCTGCCACCGACCGACATGTTCCGCGCCGCCAACGACTTCCTGCTCCGGCAGGGCGACGACGAGTCGTTCGCCACCGCCGTGCACCTGCTCGTCGACCTCGAGGACGGCACCTACCAGATCACCAGCGCCGGCCACCCGCCCGCCCTGCGCTGGGACCTGCCCTCGAGCGAGTGGGTCATCGACAACGCCCGCGGCACCGCGCTCGGCGTCCTGCCCGACCCGGAGCTGCACGCCAGCGAGGGCAAGCTGTTCGCGGGCGAGGCGCTGCTGTTCTACACCGACGGCGTGGTCGAGGCCCGCGGCAGCCACATCGACGCCGGCATCGCGTGGCTCCAACGGACCGCGCGGGACGCCATCGGCTCCGGCTTCGGCGGGGCGGCGCACCGCATCATCGGGCAGGTCGAGAGCGGCGAGGACGACCGGGCTGTCCTGATCCTGAGCCGCACCGCGGTCGCCACGGCCGCCGAAGGCGCGACTGCTCCGCGCTAGCGCAGGTACAGCTCCCGGATCACGTCTTCGATGGCCGGCTCCTGCACGGACAGGTCCGCCACGTCGTACGCCGCGACCACGGCCGCCACGATCGGCGCGGCCGAGCTGTCGGTCGGGAAGCTCAGCCACTGCCGCGGGCCGTCGACCCGGCGCACGGTCGCGCCCGGCACGTCGATCGGTGCCGCCTCGTCGACCAGGTCGACCACCAGGGTGCGGGTGGAGCCACCCAGCGCGTGCAGCCCGGCCAGGGTGCCGTCGTAGACCGCGCTGCCGTGGTCGATCACGATCACCCGCCGGCACAGCGCCTCGATGTCCTGCAGGTCGTGGGTGGTGAGCAGCAGCGTGGTGCCGCGCTCGGCGTTGAGGGTGCGCAGGAAGTCGCGCAACCGCCCCTTGCTCACCACGTCGAGTCCGATGGTCGGCTCGTCGAGGTAGAGGATCTCGGGGTCGTGCAGGAGCGCGGCCACGATGTCACCGCGCATCCGCTGGCCGAGGCTGAGCTGGCGCACCGGAGTGTCGAGCAGGTCCCGGAGGTCGAGCAGGTCGAGGAACCGCTCGAGGTTGTCGTGGTGCCGGGCCGGCTCGGTGCGGTAGATCTTCTGCAGGAGGTCGAAGGAGTCGCGCAGGGGCAGGTCCCACCACAGGGTGGTGCGCTGGCCGAACACCACCCCGATCCGGCGGGCGAGCTCGACGCGGTCGCGGCGCGGCTCCAGCCCGTCGACCCGCAGGTGACCGCTGGTCGGCACCAGGATCCCGGTGAGCATCTTGATGGTGGTGGACTTGCCGGCGCCGTTGGGGCCGATGTAGCCGACCATCTCACCGGGCTCGACGGCGAAGGTGAGGTCGTGGACGGCCCGGACCGTCGTGGTCACCCGACGCAGGCCGCGGGCCCGCTTGCGGACCACGAAGGTCCGCTCCAGGTCGCGTACGTCGATGAGCGGCACGTCAGGTTCCTGTCGAGGTGTAGCGGTTCAGGCCGGTCCGCCAGGCGAGGAGGGCCGCGCCCACACTGACCGCGCCGGCGACGGGCGAGCAGAGCTGAAGCCACGCCGGCATGCCGAACGGGTCGTCCCGGCCCAGCAGGAACAGGCAGGGATACCAGTTCACGAACGCCACCGGCACCACGAAGGTGAGGGAGCGCATCAGCTCCGTCGGGTAGATGGTGAGCGGGTACTGCGTGAGCGTGCCACCGCCGTAGGTGAACGCGTTGGCGAACTCCGACGCGTCCTTGGTCCAGAACTGGATGCACGAGAACGCCACGAACAGCCCGAAGAAGACCGCGCCGCCGGAGACGACCATCATGACCGCCACGGCGACCCGCGCAGGCGTCCAGTCCACGTAGGTGGCGGCCCACGCGAACACGACGGACGCCTGCGTGATCCGGCCCAGACGGCGCAGCGTGAACTGGTCGGCGCAGACCTGGAGCAGCACCGGCAGCGGCTTGGTGAGCATCTGGTCGAGCCGTCCCGTCCGGACGTACTCGCCGACCCGCTCCACGCTGCCGATCAGGGTGTCCGCGATACCCAGGCCCAACGACGAGGCGCCGTAGAGCAGTGCGACCTCGTGCAGTCCGAAGCCTCCGAGCAGGTCGAGGTGGGCGAACATGATCCAGATGGCCACGGCGTCCAGACCGGTGATCAGACCGTTGGCGACGACGAGGGTGACGAAGGAGACGCGGTAGACCCACGCCGCCCGGACCCAGAGCCAGGCGATGTCGACGTAGCGGCGGGTGAGCACGAAGGCCTCAGCCACCCTGGACCACCACCTTGCGGGTGGCCGCGTGGAGCACGAGCTCGCAGCAGGCGAGCAGGACCACGATCCAGATCGCCTGGAAGGCCAGGGCCCCGAGCAGGGCGGTCCCGTCGTACTCGCCCAGCCAGATGTCGATCGGCACCTGGATGATCGCCGACCACGGCAGCAGCTCGGCGAGGGTGCCGAGCCAGCCCGGGAACAGGACGAGCGGCAGCATCATCCCGCTGAAGAAGATCGCCACCGCCCCCGAGAGGACCCTCAGGCCGGAGGCGTCCAGCACCCAGAAGGCCGAGGCCGCGACCAGGAACCGGAGCCCGAAGCTGACCGTCACGGCCAGCGGCAGGGAGACCAGGAACGCGACCGCGTGCAGAGCCGAGCCCGGCATCGCGATGTCGAAGAGCGCCACGCCCACCAGCGTCGGCGCCAGCCCCCGGGTGAGCAGGTGGTACGCCGCGCGGCCGAGGTCTCCGGCCAGGAACCAGGCGACGGGCGCGACCGGCCGGTAGAGGTCGATCGCCACGTCGCCGGACCGGATCCGCTCCATCAGGTCGTCCGTCGTGCCACCGCCCCACAGCGCCACGGTCATGAGGAGGGCCTGGCCGAGCCACACGTAGGTGACCGCATCGGTCGCGTCGTAGCCGCCGGCGTGGGGGTTGGCGTCCCACAGTGCGAGGTAGGCGTAGGAGTAGATGACGCCGAAGACTGAGTTGGTGAAGATCCCGGCCAGGGTGGCGGCCCGATAGGTGGAGTACCGCCGGAAGGCCCGCGTCGCGACGGCGGCGTACAGCCCTCGAGTCACCGGCGCGAGGCTACCCGCGCGACGAGGAGGGCCGCGAGGAAGGCGCCGATGGATCCGAGCGTCATGTCAGCCAGCGTGTCCTCGTAGGCGGTGTCGAGCTCGGTGCCGTGCCGGATGAACGTGTACCACTCGCCGAGCTCCCACCCGAGCGCGAGCAGGCAGCCCAGCCCGGTGACCAGCAGCACCTGCGCCCACCGCGGCTCCAGCTTGGTCGCGATGATCAGCCCGATGCCGGACAGGAGGAAGAACCAGTTCACGAAGTGGTTGGAGTCGTCCCACCACACGACGGTGTCGTAGAGGTCCAGGCTGTTGCCGGTGGTGTCGACCAGGAAGCCGAGCATGACCAGAGCGAACGCGACGTACGGCGGGGTCGCCTCGGGGTGACGGCGCTTGACCACGAGCCACCAGATCGCCGGCACCAGCAGCATCATCGCGGGGTAGGCCGCGAGCCGGGCGCCGAAGGCCTTGTCCTCGAAGCGCTCGATCCCGGGCACGAACGTCGCCACCGCGAGCTGTGCCACGGTGGCCAGCAGGACCAGGGCCGGGAGCCACACCAGCGACCGGCGCCTCTCCGTCGGCCGGGTCGGCGGCTCCGCGGGAAGGGTGCTGGTCACGCCCGCATCATGCCGGACTGGTGGCCTCCTGCTCGGCCAGCCAGGCGTCGACGCGGCGCTGCGCCTCATCGGGGCTGACGTCCTCCACTCGGGTGAGCACCGCCCAGCGGCGATCCCCTCAGTGCTGGTAGGTCCCGTGGATGATCGCGCGGGCGGCGGTCTTGAAGGCCAGGTTGAACGAGACCACGGCCGGGGTGGCGTCGGAGTCGACGCCGAGTGCCTCCTCCTGCACCGCATGCACCACGAAGTAGTAGCGGTGCACCTGGTCGCCCTCCGGGGGAGCGGCGCCCATGAAGGCCTTCGAGCCGCCGTCGTTGCGGCACATGAACGCCGATCCGGGCAGGTCGGCGTCCTCAGCGCCCGCGCCGGCGTCGAGCGAGGTGCAGTCCGCGGGCAGGTCGACGAGCACCCAGTGCCAGAAGCCGCTGGGGGTCGGGGCGTCGGGGTCGAAGCAGGTGACCGTGAAGCTCTTGGTCTCCTCGGGGAACCCTGACCACGACAGCTGCGGGGAGCTGTCCCCGTGGGCGTTGACCTGGTCGTCCTTGAGCGGTTGCCCGTCGGTGACGTCCTCGCTGGTCACCGTGAACGACGCGACAGAAGGCAGCAGGTCGTAGGGATCGGGGCTGACCGGGCGGTCGAGGGTCATCGAGGCTCCTTCGATTGAGGGACATTGCCGAACGTAGTCCGCGCACTGGGCAGGCGTCACGGGCGTGGTACCCGCAACCGCGATGATGGAGCCGTGGACCAGCCGCCGCCGTACCCCGCCGGCCTGATCCTGGCCGGCCGCCGGGTGCTGGTCGTCGGTGGCGGCCACGTGGCCCAGCGCCGGGTGCCGCAGCTGATCGCGGTCGGCGCGGACGTCGTGCTGGTCTCCCCGCAGGTGAGCCCGGCGGTGGAGGGGCTGGCCACCGCGGGGGAGATCACCTGGCACCGGCGCGGCTTCGAGGACGACGACCTGGAGGGCGCGTGGTATGTCATCGCCGCCACCGACGACCCGGCGGTCAACGAGGCGGTCAGCGCGGGTGCCGAACGACGACGGGTCTTCTGCGTGCGGGCGGACGACGCCACCCGGGCCAGCGCCTGGACACCGGCAGTGGGCCGGCACGCCGGTGTCACCGTCGCCGTGCTGGGCAACCGCGAGCCGCGGCGCAGCGCCGCGGTCCGCGACGAGATCCTCGAGGGGCTGCGCGAGGGGACGATCGTGGCCCGGCACCAGCGCGACCGGTCGCCCGGTGTGGTGCTGGTGGGCGGTGGACCCGGTGACCCGGAGCTCATCTCGGTGGCCGGGCGCAAGGCGCTGATGGAGGCGGACGTCGTGGTGGCCGACCGCCTGGCCCCGCGCGAGCTGCTCGGCGAGCTGCCCGCGGACGTCGAGCTGATCGACGTGGCCAAGCTGCCACGCGGCCGCGCCGCCCAGCAGGAGGAGATCAACCGGATCCTGGTGGACCGGTTCCGGGCCGGGAAGCGGGTGGTCCGGTTCAAGGGCGGTGACCCCTTCGTCTTCGGCCGCGGCTTCGAGGAGGTCGAGGCGTGCCGGGCCGCCGGCGTACCCGTGACCGTGGTGCCCGGCCTGACCAGCCCGATCGCCGTACCTGCCCTGGCCGGCATCCCGGTCACCCACCGCGGCGTCGCGCACGACTTCACGGTGATCTCCGGTCACCTGCCGCCCGGCCACGCCGACTCGCTCACCGACTGGGACGCCGTGGCACGGCTGCACGGCACCCTGCTGCTGATGATGGCCGTCGAGAACGCGCCCGCGATCGCCGACGCCCTGCTGGCCGGCGGCCGCAAGCCCGACACCCCCGTGGCCGTGGTCTGCGACGGCAGCATGCCGGGGGAGCGGACCGTGTACTCGACCCTGTCCGAGCTGGGGGCCGACCTCGAGCGGGAGGCGGTGCGGCCCCCGGCGATCATCGTGGTCGGCGACGTGGTGGCGGTGGCGCGAGCGGACCGTGGCTGAGCGGATCGAGATCGCGTACGCCGACGACCCGCGGCTGGCCGACTACCGCGACCTGCGCGACGTGGAGCTGCGCAAGCACCTCGAGGCCGAGCACGGGCTGTTCCTGGCCGAGGGCGAGAAGGTGGTCCGCCGCGCGGTCGAGGCCGGGTACCGGCCGCGCTCGTTCCTCATGGCTCCGCGCTGGCTGGACGGCCTCGCCGACGTGCTGGGCAGCGCCGACGCGCCGTGCTACGTCGTCTCCGAGGCGTTGGCCGAGGAGGTGACCGGCTTCCACGTCCACCGTGGCGCGCTGGCCTCCCTGGAACGCCGTCCGCTTCCCTCGGTCGAGGAGGTGCTGGAGGGCGCCCGGTCGGTGCTCGTGCTCGAGGAGATCGTCGACCACACCAACGTCGGCGCGATCTTCCGCTCCGGCGCCGCGCTGGGGTTCGACGCCGTGCTGCTCTCCCCGCGCTGCTCGGACCCGCTCTACCGGCGTTCGGTCAAGGTGGCGATGGGGGCGGTCTTCGCGCTGCCGTGGACGCGGCTGCCGGAGTGGTACGGCGCGCTGCCGGCGCTCGGCGAGCACGGCTTCACGACGGTGGCGCTCACGCTGGCCGGCGACGCCGTACCAGTGGAGGCCGCGGTCGCCGGCGTGGACCGCCTCGCGCTGGTGCTCGGCTCCGAGGGCCACGGGCTCTCGCCGCGCTGGGAGCAGGCGGCGGACCGCCGCGCGACCATCCCGATGGCTGCCGGCATCGACTCGCTGAACGTCGCGGCCGCGACCGCCGTGGCCTGCTACGTCGCCGCGAGGCGGGGGTAGCTCAGGTCGCCGCCGGCCAGTCGGGCGGGTAGTCCTCGGCCGCCCTCTCCATCGCCCTCTGGAGCTTCTTGCGGAGCTTGGTCGGCAGCCGGTCGCCGAAGACCGTTCCCCGGGTGTGGTCGGTCTCGTGCTGGAGGCAGCGGGCCAGCATGCCGTCGCCGCTGAACTCGACCGGAGACCCGTCCAGCCCGGTGCCGGTGACCGTCGCGTGGTCGGGGCGGGCGCACTCGACGAAGGCCCCGGGGTAGGACAGGCACCCCTCGTCGCTCTCGTCGAGCTGGCGTTCCCGCCCCTCGGGCAGCGTCAGCTCCGGGTTGCAGACCACGCCGGCGGTGCGCTGGCCGGACTCGTCGGGACAGTTGAAGACGAACACCGCCCGGTCCACCCCGATCTGGCAGGCCGCCAGCCCGACCCCGTCGGCGGCGTACATCGTGGCGGTCATGTCCGCGACCAGTCCGGCCAGCGCCTCGTCGTACGCCGTCACCCGCTGCTGCGGCCGGTGCATCACGGCCTCGCCCCAGCGGGTGATCGGGCGGACCGTGCCGCCGTCGGGCAGCGGGCCGTACGGCGCGAGCACGGTCTCCGAGGACACGTCGGGCATGCGCAGATCCTAGGTCTCCCGCCCAGTGGTCGTGGGCCTGGCGCGGTACGTCGTCATATGTCTATAGTGCTAGTTACCTAGATGAATGGAGCGGCGCCATGATCGAGTTCCACCTGGACGGGAGATCCGGGGTCTCGCCGTACCTCCAGCTCGTCCAGCAGGTACGCCGCGCGCTGAGGCTCGGCCTGCTCAGCGAGGGGGACCAGCTTCCGACCGTGAAGGATGTCGTCGGACGGCTGGCGATCAACCCCAACACCGTGCTCAAGGCCTACCGCGAGCTCGAGCACGAGGGACTCGTCTCGGCGCGGCCCGGGGTGGGGACCTTCGTGACCCGCACGCTGACCGACAACTCTCTCGCCGCACACGGGCCGCTGCGGCTGAGCTTGGAGCAGTGGCTCGCCAAGGCCCGCCGAGCGGGGCTCGACGAGGAGAGCATCGAGGCGCTGTTCCTGGCCACCTTTCGCTCCGCGGTGAACCAGGAGACCGCGTGAGCACCGTGCTGGCGGCCCACGGGCTCGGCAAGAAGTACGGGCGCCGCTGGGCGCTCTCGGACTGCACGCTGGAGATGCCCACCGGGCGGGTGGTCGGACTGGTCGGGCCCAACGGGGCCGGCAAGAGCACCTTCCTCAACCTGGCCGTGGGCATCCTCACGCCGTCCGCCGGCGAGATCGAGGTGCTGGGTGCCCGGCCCACCGGGGCCGACGCGCAGCGAGCCAAGGTCGGGTTCGTCGGCCAGGACACCCCGACGTACGCCGGGCTGAGCGTGGCCGACCACCTCCGTCTCGGCGCCCATCTGAACCCTGGCTGGGACGCCGCCCTGGCCCGGGAGCGGCTCGAACGGCTGCGCCTCGACCCCGAGCAGCGGGCCGGGCGGCTCTCGGGTGGCCAGCGCGCACAGCTGGCGCTCACGCTCGGGATCGCCAAGCGCCCCGAGCTGCTGCTGCTCGACGAACCGGTGGCCAGCCTCGACCCGCTGGCCCGCCGGGAGTTCCTGCAGGACCTGATGGAGGCGGTGGCCGACCAGGAGCTCAGCGTGGTGCTCTCCTCCCACCTGGTCTCCGACGTCGAGCGGGCCTGCGACTACCTCGTGGTGCTGGTCGACTCGCGGGTCCAGGTGGCCGGGGACATCGACGATCTGCTCTCGACCCACCACCGGTTGACCGGTCCGCGACGGGAGGCAAGCACCCTCCCTGCCGACCAGGACGTGATCTCGGCCAGCCACACCGACCGGCAGTCGACGTACCTCGTCAGGACCGAGGCCCCGATCCACGACCCGGCCTGGCAGGTCACCTCACTCACCCTCGAGGACCTGGTCCTCGCCTACATGGGCCGCTCCGACACCGGCAGCAGCCGCCCCGCGCTGGAGGCACTGCGATGATCTGGCTCACCTGGCGGCAGTTCCGCGTGTCCGCGTTGGTCCTGCTGAGCGCCCTGGCCGCGGGCCTCGTCGTCCTCAGCGTCACCGGACCTCAGCTCGCCGACCTCTGGCGGGAGGCCGGCGGAAGCTTCTTCGACCGGCTGAGTGCTGATCGTGCCAAGACGACGACCTTCTACGCCGGCACCTGGCTGGTCTACGCCCTCCCGGCCGTCGTGGGGGTGTTCTGGGGTGCTCCGATGATCGCCCGGGAGGTCGAGGCCGGGACGCACCGGCTGGTCTGGACCCAGAGCATCACCCGCACCCGCTGGCTGGCCACCAAGCTCGGCGTCGCCTGCATCGGCGCCGCGATCGTGGGACTGGCAGGGCTGGCCCTCACCTGGTGGTGCGGACCGATCGACGACGCGGTCGCTCACGGGTACTCAGACCCGGGGATGATCAGCGTCCCGCGGATGTGGCCGGCGCTGTTCAGCGCCCGCGGCGTCGTGCCGGTCGGGATGACCGTGCTGGCCCTGGTCATCGGTGTCACCGCGGGGCTGCTGGTGCGCCGCTCGGTCCCCGCCATGGCGGTCACCCTGGTGCTCGTCGTCGGCGTCCAGCTGCTGCTCCCGGCCGTGGTCCAGGGACACCTCATGGCCCCGAAGCAGGTCACCGCGGAGCTCACCCGCGACAAGATCACCGAGCTCTCGGGCCGGCCGGACCCGCCCGACGGGATCATCATCGAGCGGATGGAGATCTCCATCGACAGCCCCGGGGCCTGGATCACCTCGAACCGCACGGTCGACAGCTCGGGTCGAGTCGTCGACCAGCTGCCGTCCTGGACCGGCGACTGCGCCACGCCGCCGGGGCAGACCACCTCGGCCAGCCAGGCCTGCTTCGACCGGCTGGCCGCCGAGGGCTACCGGCAGCACGTCGAGTACCAGCCCGCGTCGCGGTTCTGGCCGCTGCAGCTGATCGAGACCGGCCTGCTGCTGGTCCTGGCGGCCCTGCTGAGCGGCTTCTGCTTCTGGCGGATCCGGCGTGACCTCACCTGACGGCCCCCCAAGCTCCACGGTGTGACCGGCCGCACGCCACCATCTGTAGCCCGTTGTGTAACTCAGAGTTACATTTGGGGCATGTCCCTGCTTCCCAACCTGCGCCCGGGCGGCAAGCACGGAGTCGCCTCGTCGGAGACACGTGACCCGATCGGCTACCTCGTCGCCGGCCTGAGCCGGCTCGCCCAGACCGACCTGCTCGACCGGCTCGGGCTGCGCAAGCAGGCGGAGCAGGCGGTGTTCACGGTCACCCGCGGCGGTTTCACCACCATCACCAAGGCCGGCCGGACCTTCGCGCGGGCCGGCTCCCGGGGCAAGGCGGGGGTGCGGCCCCCGGCGGCGAAGGCGAGCGGACAGTTCGACCTGACCCCGACCGAGGACGAGCAGCTGCTCGTGGACGTGGTGACCGAGTTCGCCACCGAGGTCGTCCGGCCGGCGGCCGCGGACGCCGACGCGCAGTGCGCGGCGCCAGAGGCGCTGCTTGCGGCCAGCCTGGAGATCGGGCTGCCGATCCTGGGCCTCCCGGAAGAGCTCGGCGGCGTCTCCGAGGAGCGCTCCGCGATGGCCGGCACCCTCGTCGCGGAGGCGCTGGCCAAGGGCGACATGGGGCTTGCGGTCGCGACGCTGGCGCCCGGCTCGGTGGCGACCGCGATCGGGCTGTGGGGGAGCGACGAGCAGCAGCAGACCTACCTGCCGGCCTTCGCGGGCGAAGACGTGCCGGTCGCCGCGCTGGCGCTCACCGAGCCGCAGGTGCTCTTCGACGTGCTCTCTCCGCAGACCACGGCGGTCCGCAAGGGCGACGGCTACCTGCTCAACGGCGTGAAGGCCCTGGTCCCGCGCGGCGCGGAGGCCGAGCTGTTCGTGGTCGGCGCATCGCTTGACGGGCAGCCGGTCCTGTTCCTGGTCGAGTCCTCGACCGAGGGGCTGGCCGTGGAGGCCGATCCGGCCATGGGCGTCCGGGCGGCCTCGCTCACGAAGCTGACCCTGACCGACGTGCAGGTCGGCGAGGGCGCCGTGCTCGGCGCGACCGACGGGTCGACGTACGCCGAGTGCGTGCGGCTCTCGCGGCTGGCCTGGTGCGCGCTCGCCGTCGGCACCGGCCAGGCCGTGCTCGACTACGTGACGCCGTACGTCAAGGAGCGGGAGGCGTTCGGGGAGCCGGTCGCACATCGCCAGTCCGTGGCGTTCATGGTCGCGAACATCGCGATCGAGCTCCAGGCGATGCGGTTGCTGACCTACAAGGCCGCCGGCCGGGCGGCGGCCGGCAAGGACTTCTCGCAGGCCGTGGCGCTGGCCCGCAAGGCGTGCGCCGACCACGGCATGCGGATCGGGCTCGACGGCGTGCAGCTGCTCGGTGGCCACGGGTTCGTGAAGGAGCACCCGGTGGAGCGGTGGTACCGCGACCTCCGGGCCGTCGGAGTCATGGAAGGCGCGGTGCTGGTCTGATGCCCATCAATCTGGACGACCCGAAGAAGTTCCGTGCCTTGGCCGGCCAGGCCCACCAGGTCGCGATGAACATGCTCCGGCCCATCTCGCGGAAGTACGACCTCGCCGAGCACGAGTACCCCAAGGAGCTCGACATGCTCGCGGCGATGATCGACGGGCTGGCCGAGTCGGGCGCGTCCGAGGGCGCCGGCGCGACCGGCGTACGCCGCGACGAGAAGGGCGACGGCTCGGTCACCAACGGCGCCAACCTCGCCTCCGTCATGTCGATCCAGGAGATGTGCTGGGGCGACGTCGGGCTGCTGCTCTCGCTGCCGCGACAGGGGCTGGGCAACTCGGCCATCGCCTCCGTCGCCGACGACGAGCAGCTGGCGCGCTTCGACGGCGTGTGGGCCGGCATGGCGATCACCGAGCCGGGCACGGGGTCGGACTCGGCGAACATCAAGACGACCGCGGTGCTCGACGGCGACGAGTACGTCCTGAACGGCGAGAAGATCTTCGTGACCTCCGGGGACCGGGCCGACCACATCGT
This sequence comes from uncultured Actinomycetota bacterium, assembly GCA_963749865.1. Lineage (GTDB taxonomy): Bacteria > Actinomycetota > Actinomycetes > Propionibacteriales > Nocardioidaceae > Nocardioides. Next base: position 1,054,338 of record CAVVOE010000011.1, on the reverse strand, counting down.
GGTGTGGGCGTCCCTGGACCGGGAGCTCGGCCGGGCGGCGATCAAGTCGTTCGTGGTCGCCAAGGGGACGCCGGGGATGCGCGTCGAGCGGCTCGAGCACAAGCTCGGCATCCGGGCCTCCGACACCGCCACGATCATCTTCGAGAACTGCCGGGTGCCGAAGGAGAACCTCCTCGGCTCCGCGGAGGTCGACCCCAAGCAGGGGTTCGCCGGCGCCATGGCGACCTTCGACAACACCCGTCCGCTGGTCGCCTCGATGGCGATCGGCTGCGCCGCGGCCGCGCTGGACCTGACCCGCGAGCTGCTGGCGGACGGCGGCGTAGAGGTCGACTACGACCGGCCGGCCCACGTCCAGTCGGCCGCGGCCGCCAAGTTCCTCCAGATGGAGAGCGACCTCGAGGGCGCCCGGCTGCTGATGCTCCAGGCGGCCTGGATGGCCGACAACGGCCGCCCGAACTCGCTCGAGGCGTCGATGGCCAAGGCCAAGGCCGGCCGGGTCGGTTCCGACGTGACGCTGTCCTGCGTCGAGCTGTGCGGCGCGGTCGGCTACAGCGAGAGCGAGCTGCTCGAGAAGTGGGCCCGCGACTCCAAGATCCTCGACATCTTCGAGGGCACCCAGCAGATCCAGCAGCTGATCGTGGCCCGCCGGGTCCTGGGCCTGTCCAGCACCGAGCTGAAGTGAGCCGCGCGAGTTTCATCGGTTAGCCGATGAAACTCTCACTTGGACGATGAAGCTTTGTCGTCCCAGCAGGAGTTTCGTCGGTTAGCCGATGAAACTCTCACCGGGGTCTACCGGCACAGCCCCGCCAGCCGCTCGACGTCGTCGCCCGACTCGAGGTCGGCGACGCCGAGGAACACCGTGTCGACGCCCAGCTCGGCGAGCCCGCCCCACCGGTCGCGCTGGTCGGCGACCGTGCCCGCGTGGGTGCGCTGGGCGTACGCCGCCGCGAGGGTCCGGCCACGGAGCCGCTCGACTCGGGCCCAGGCGTCCTCGCGGTCGGTGCCGATGGTGGGCAGGTCGAGGACCGTGATCCGCACGGTCTCTGAGTGCCGGCGCAGCGCGGCGACGTGCTCGTCGAGCTGGGGACGGGTCGACGGGACGTTCGCGGCGTCTCCGAGGGTGGCCGCGATCCGGAGGGTGCGCGGGCCGGTGCCCCCGACGATGACCGGGATGGTGCCGGCCGGCCGCGGGTAGCAGGTCGTCTCCGGGAGGCTGACCCGCTCTCCGTCGTACGCCTTGGTCCCGGGCGCCCACAGCGCCTTCATGGTCTCGATCCCGCGCTCGAGGTCGTCGAGGCGCTGCTTCGGCGGAGGGAAGCCGAGCCCGAACGCTGCGTGCTCCCGCTCCCACCAGCCGGCGCCCACGCCGACGAAGGCCCGGCCGCCGGTGAGCACGTCCAGGGTGGCCGCGGCCTTGGCGGTGATGCCGGGCGCGCGGAACGTGACCGGCGTGACCAGGGTGCCCAGCTCGAGACCGGTGCCGAGCCCGGCCACCGCGCCGAGGGTCACCCAGGGCTCCGGGATCGACGACCAGGCCCGGTCGACCTGCGGGATCTGGATCAGGTGGTCCATCACCGACAGGCCCGAGAAGCCGGCCTGGTCGGCGGCCTGCGCCACGCCCGTCAGCCAGCCCAGCGGCTCCTCGCCCCACGGGAACCGGCTCACCTGGAGGACGACCTTCAGCCCCTGGGAGGTACGCCGCTCCTCGCTGCGCTCCATCTGGGTCGGCAGCGCCGCCTGGTCGACCTGGCCCGCCGCCACGGTGTGCACGACGTCCCAGCCCTCGAGCTCGAGGTGCGGGACCAGCTCCCGGTGCCGCTTCAGCTGCGCGGCCAGGGTGGGGGCCGGGACCGGGCGGTCACGCGCGCTGTTCCGGCGCCGGCACTCGGCCTCCGGCGTCTCCATCACGACGGCCACGGCCGGGAGCCCCACCTCTCGGGCCCGCGCCAGCCAGGAGCGCCGGCGGGCCTCGTCGGTGCCCAGCGTGTCGACCACCGTGCTGAGGCCGCGCCCGGTGCGGGCCAGGACGACGCGCTCGAGGAGGTCGAAGGCGTCCGCGGTGGCATCGAGGTCGTGCGGTCCGCTGCCGACCACGCCGCGCAGCGCGTCGGAGGACACGATCTCGACGCGCCGGTAGTGCGCCGCGGCCCAGGTCGACTTCCCCGAGCCGGAGGGACCGACGAGGACGACGACGGCCGGGTCGGGCAGGCTCACCCGCTGACTATGGCGTGCTGGGCCGCGGTGGGGGCAGCTTCGCGCCGGGGACGCTCCTGGGCTTGGCCGGCCGGGGCGGCTTCGCGGTCGGGCGCGGTGGGCCGATGTTGCGGGCCACGCTGGCCGGGGAGGGCCTGGTCTCCTCGGGCGCGGGCTCGGCGACCCGCCTCGACGGGGTGAACGTGGTCGTGGTGCTCGGCGCGGGTCGGCGGACCCGGGAGACGACCCGGTGGGTGAGCCGGCCCAGCGGCGGACCGGCCAGGCTGACCACGCGGTCGGCGGTGCCGCGACCCAGGCGCAGCCCGGTGCTGACACCGCGGGTCAGGATCACGCGGGGGTCCACCCGCTCAGCCCTTGTCGACGTCGGACGCGCGGGCGGCGGTCTCGGCCTCGCTCTTGACCTGCTTGGTCAGCGACGGGTCCACCAGCGGCTCGGTGCCGACCTGCTGGAGGTCGGTCTCGGTGGTGTCCGGGTTGATGGCCAGGTCCGCGCCGGTGGTGCCGACCGGCGTCGTGATCGTGTTGTCGTCGACCGCGGCCAGGGCGGACGCCTTCTTGGCTGGAGCCTTCTTGGCTGGAGCCTTCTTGGCTGGAGCCTTCTTGGCTGGAGCCTTCTTCGCTGGAGCCTTCTTGGCGGAGCCTTCTTCGCCGGTGTCTTCTTGGCCGCTGTCTTCTTGGCGGCCGCCTTGGCGGGAGCGGTCACGGCCGCCTTCTTCGACGGTGCCTTCTTCGACGGTGCCTTCTTCGGCGGCTGTCTTCTTGGCGGCTGTCTTCTTGGTGGCTGTCTTCTTGGCAGGCGCTTCCTTGACCGGCTTGACCGGGTCGCCCTCGGTCTTGCGCGGCTCCTCCTGCCGCTCGGCCACCGGTCCCGGCTTCGGCGCCGCCTTCGAGGCAGCCTTCCGCCGGCGACTGGGGACCTTGGAGCTCACGGCGCCAGCCGCGGCGACCGCCTGACCCACCGCCGTACCGACCACCTTCTGGCCGGTGCCGACCGGGTCCTTGACCGTCTCCTTGACGGTCTCGGTCACGACTGCGGCGGCCAGGTCGGCCACGTCCTTGATCTTGCCGAGCGGGCTCTTCTTGGCCACGGGGAACTTCCTTCCGAGCGGGGTATCGGGTGCTCCTGCCTGAGTCAACCACGTACCCAGAAGGGCTCAGGACACCGTCCGGAACGGGTCGTGGTCGGCCAGGATCTTGTCGACGCGCGCCTGGTCGAGGCGGGTCACGACCGACTGCGACTCCTGGGCGTCGCGGATGCACTTGGCCAAGGTGAACGACGAGGTGGTGAGGAAGAGCGTCCCGAGGCCGAGGAAGGCCCGGACCCACGGGTCGACGGGCAGGTACAGGATCGCGAAGAGCATCGCGAGCAGCGCGATGGCGAAGGAGATGCCGGCCTGGGCGAAGAAGGCGGCGGTGTTGCGGCTGGAGTTCGGAGAGTTCGTCATGTCGAGAACTGTCGCGGTGGCCGCCGGGGGCCCACACCGGGCGGCGTACCCGATCGGGGCTGAGTACGCCGACTCAACCTGGCTCGACGCTCGCGCCCCCCGACGGCACCGCCCGCAGGTGCGCGGGGGAGCGGAAGCCCTCGAGGACGAAGGCCGCGTCCACGGCTCGCATCACCGCTTCGACCCGCTCGTCGGGTACGACGGCCACACTCGATCCGCCGAAGCCACCCCCGGTCATCCGGGCCGCTACGGCGCCGGCCTGGACGGCGACCGCCACCGCGCAGTCGAGCTCCGGGCAGGAGATCTCGAAGTCGTCGCGCATCGACCGGTGCGAGGCGTCGAAGAGCCGGCCCACCTCGTCCCAGTCGCGCGCAGCCAGCGCGGCGACGGTGCCGCTGACCCGTTGGATCTCGGTCACCACGTGGGTGGCGCGGCGGCGGACCCGGTCGTCCTCGAGGGTGGCCACGTCCTCGGAGGTCGCCTGCCTGAGGGCGTCGACGCCGAGCGCCTTCGCCGCCTCCTCGCAGTCGGCCCGGCGCGAGCCGTAGCCGCCGTCGGTCAGCGCGTGCGAGACCCGGGTGTCGGTGACCAGGAGCGAGTGGTCGGACAGGTCCAGAGGCACGGCGGTCGTCTCGTGGGTGTCGAAGTCGATGAGCAGCGCCGCGCCCTGCTCGCCGAGGACCGCCACGGTCTGGTCCATGCCGCCGGTGGGCGCCCCGACGACCTCGGTCTCGGCCCGGATGGCGGCGTCGATGAGGCCCCGCCTCGCCTCGTCGGTCAGCTCCACCCCGAGCAGCCCGAGCAGCGCGATCCCGACCGAGCACTCCAGGGCCGCCGACGACGACAGCCCGGCGCCCACGGGGACCCGGCTGTCGACGAGCAGGTCCACCCCGGGCACCTCGTGGCCGGTCTCGCGGAGCGCCCAGACCACGCCGGCGACATACCCCGCCCACCCCTCGACCGAGCCCGGGCCGAGCTCGCCGAGGGTGCCCTCCCAGGCCTCGTCCTCCTGGAGGCTCGTGATCCGGACCAGGTCGTCGGCTCGCGCCCGTGCCGCGGCGTACGTCGCGTGCGGGAGCGCGACCGGCAGCACCAGCCCCGCGTTGTAGTCGGTGTGCTCCCCGATCAGGTTGACCCGTCCGGGCGCCCGGCCCACTGCGCTGGGGGGCTCGCCGTACCGGTCGGCGAACTCCTTGCGGACGGAGACCACGAGGGCGGCCGGGTCTCCGGGATCGACGAGAGCCACGGATCTCACACTAGGCGGGGGTGCGCCGTAGGATTCGCCCACGTGCGATTCCTCGACGACCGCGAGCCCGCCCACGACCTGACGTACGACGACGTCTTCATGGTCCCGCGGCACTCCTCGGTCAGCAGCCGGTACGACGTCGACCTGACCACCTCCGACGGCACCGGCGCCACGCTCCCGCTGGTGGTCGCGAACATGACGGCGATCGCCGGCAGGCGGATGGCCGAGACCGTGGCCCGCCGCGGCGGCCTCGCGGTGATCCCGCAGGACATCCCGATCCCGGTGGTCGCGGACGTCGTCGCGTGGGTCAAGCAGCGGCACCTGGTCTTCGACACCCCGATCGAGCTGGCGCCGGCTCAGACCGTCGCTGAGGCGCTGGGGCTGATGCCGAAGCGGGCGCACCGCTGCGCCGTGGTCGTGCAGGACGGCCGTCCGCTCGGGCTGGTGACCGCCGAGGACTGCGCCGACGTGGACAGGTTCGCGCAGGTCAAGGACGTGATGCGCCCGGCCGAGGTGACGATCCCCGCGGACAGCGACCCGCGCGAGGCCTTCGACAAGATCGATGCCGTGCACGCCGGCGTCGCGGTCGGCGTGGACGACGACGGCCGGCTGGTCGGCCTGCTCACCCGGACCGGCGCGCTGCGCGCGACGCTCTACGCACCCGCGGTCGACGGGACCGGTGGCCTGCGGGTCGCCGCGGCCGTGGGGGTGAACGGCGACGTCGCGGACAAGGCGTCCCGGCTCCTGGCGGCGGGCGTGGACTGCCTGGTCGTGGACACCGCGCACGGGCACCAGGACCGGATGGTCGAGGCGCTCGGAGCGGTGCGTGGGCTGTCGCCCTCGGTGCCGGTCGTGGCCGGCAACGTGGTCTCGGCCCAAGGGACCCGCGACCTCATCGACGCCGGGGCGGACATCGTCAAGGTCGGCGTCGGGCCCGGTGCCATGTGCACCACCCGGATGATGACCGGGGTGGGGCGACCACAGTTCTCGGCCGTCCTCGAGTGCGCGGCCGCGGCCGCCGAGCTCGGCAAGCACGTCTGGGCCGACGGCGGCGTCCGGCACCCTCGGGACGTCGCTCTCGCACTCGCCGCCGGGGCCTCCTCGGTGATGATCGGCTCCTGGTTCGCGGGCACCCACGAGTCACCCGGCGACCTGCTCGAAGACTCATCCGGCCGCGCGTACAAGGTCTCCTTCGGCATGGCCTCGGCCCGCGCCGTCGCGAACCGCACCGCCACCGAGTCGGCGTACGACCGCGCGCGGAAGGCGCTCTACGAGGAGGGCATCTCGTCCTCGCGGATGTACCTCGACCCGGCCCGCCCGGGCGTCGAGGACCTCATCGACGAGATCTGCTCCGGCGTGCGCTCGGCCTGCACGTACGCCGGCGCGCACGACCTGTCCCAGTTCCACGAGCGCGCACTGATCGGCGTCCAGTCCGCCGCCGGCTTCACCGAGGGCCGCCCGCTGGCGACGAGCTGGTAGTCAGCCGCGCGAGCTGCGCTCGCTGCGGCCCCGGACGATCCCGATGAAGGTCTGGATGCGCGGGTCGTCGTTGTCGACCAGCCAGGCCAGGCCGACCTGCGCCGGCGGGAGGTCGCTGACGGTCCGGTAGGTGACGTCCTTGCGGTGGTGCAGCCGCGCCACCGACATCGGTACGACGAGCACACCGGTGCCGGCGGCCACCGTCTCGACGGCTTCGCGGACGGTGAGGCCGGTCCAGTCCTGGTGCTCGCCGGCCAGGTCCTCGGTGGTCACCTCGTCGAGCAGGGTGAGCTCGCTGTCCACGCCGATGACCGCGACCGGGAGCTCCTCGTAGAGCGGGATGAGGTGCAGCCCGTCGCGGTCCACCGGCAGCCGGACCAGCGCCATGTCGAGGGCGCCGGTCCGGATGCCGTGCTCCTGGACTTCCTCGGTGACCGGCACCAGCTCGATCGGCTCACGCTGCCGCTCGCGCCAGGTGCCGGCCCACTTGTCCGGCGTTGCGCCGGTGACGAAGCCCAGCCGAAATGTCACTGCCGGAAGGTCACGCGGAGGACATCAGGACACGTCGAACCGGTCGAGCTCCATGACCTTGGTCCAGGCGGCCACGAAGTCGGCCACGAACTTCTCCTTGGCGTCCTCGCTGGCGTAGACCTCGGAGACCGCGCGCAGGACCGAGTTGGAGCCCAGGACGAGGTCGACATCGGTGGCCGTCCACCGCACCTCGCCGCTGGCGAGGTCGCGGATCTCGTACACGTTCTCCTCGGACTCGGAGGCCTTCCACTCGGTGCCGGGGGAGAGCAGGTTCACGAAGAAGTCGTTCGTGAGCGTGCCGGGCTTGTCGGTCAGCACGCCGTGCCGGCTCCCGCCGACGTTCGCGCCCAGCGCCCGCAGGCCGCCCACGAGGACGGTCATCTCGGGCGCCGAGAGCTCGAGCAGGTACGCCCGGTCGAGCAGCAGCGTCTCCGGCTGCAGCTTCTCGCCCTCGTGGAGGTGGTTGCGGAAGCCGTCGGCGCGCGGCTCGAGCACCGCGAACGACTCGACGTCGGTCTGCTCCTGGCTGGCGTCGGTGCGGCCAGGGGTGAACGGCACGGTCACGTCGTGACCGGCGTCCCGGGCCGCCTTCTCCACCGCTGCCGAGCCGGCGAGCACGATCAGGTCGGCCAGCGAGACCTGGGCACCGCCACCGGCGTTGAACTCCTGCTGGACCTTCTCGAGCCGGTCGAGGACAGTGGCCAGCTCGGCCGGGTCGTTGGCGGCCCAGCTGCGCTGTGGCTCGAGGCGGAGCCGGGCGCCGTTCGCGCCGCCGCGCTTGTCGGTGGTGCGGAACGTGGCTGCTGAGGCCCACGCCGTACGGACCAGCTGGTCGACCGAGAGACCGCTGTCGAGGACCCGGGTCTTGAGGTCGGCGACGTCGGCGTCGGACACCACATCGCCCGAATGGGCTGGGACCGGGTCCTGCCAGAGCTGCGGCTCGGCGACGTACGGGCCGAGGAAGCGGGAGACCGGGCCCATGTCGCGGTGCAGCAGCTTGTACCAGGCCTTGGCGAAGGCCAGCTGGAACTCGTCGAGGTCCGCGTGGAACCGGCGCGAGATCTTCTCGTACTCCGGGTCCATGCGCAGGCTCAGGTCGGTGGTGAGCATCGTCGGCCTGTGCTTCTTCTGTGGGTCGTGGGCATCGGGGACGATCTCCTCCGAGTCCTTGGCCACCCACTGGTGCGCACCCGCGGGGCTCTGGGTGAGCTCCCACTCGAAGCCGAACAGGGTGTCGAAGAAGCTGTTGTCCCACTGGGTCGGCGTGGGCGTCCACGTCACCTCGATGCCCGACGTGATGGTGTCGGGGCCCTTGCCCGTGCCGTAGGTGTTCACCCAGCCCAGGCCCTGCCCGATGACGGGGCATCCCTCCGGCTCGGGACCGACGTAGTCGCCGGACGCGGCGCCGTGGGTCTTCCCGAAGGTGTGACCGCCGGCGATCAGGGCGACCGTCTCCTCGTCGTTCATGGCCATCCGCTTGAACGTCTCGCGGATGTCGCGGGCCGCCTTGATCGGGTCCGGCTCGCCGTTCGGCCCTTCGGGGTTGACGTAGATCAGCCCCATCTGGACCGCGGCGAACGGCCCGGTGAGCTCGCGCTCACCGCTGTAGCGCTCGTCCCCGAGCCAGGTGTCTTCGGGACCCCAGATGACCTCCTCGGGCCCCCAGATGTCCTCGCGGCCGAACCCGAAGCCGAACGTCTCGAAGCCCATGTCCTCGAGCGCGACGTTGCCGGCGAAGACGAGCAGGTCGGCCCACGAGATCTTCTGCCCGTGCTTCTGCTTGACCGGCCAGAGCAGCCGCCGGGCCTTGTCGAGGTTGGCGTTGTCGGGCCAGCTGTTGAGCGGCGCGAACCGCTGGCTCCCGTCGCCGGCACCGCCACGGCCGTCCTCGATCCGGTAGGTGCCGGCCGCGTGCCAGCTCATCCGGATCATCAGGCCGCCGTAGTGGCCGAAGTCGGCCGGCCACCAGTCCTGCGAGGTGTTGAGGACCTGCTTGAGGTCCTGCTTGAGCTCCTCGACGTCGAGCTCGGCGAAATTCGCCGAGTAGTCGAAGCCAGCGCCCAAGGGGTTGCCCTTCGGCGAGTGCTGGTGCAGGACGCTGAGGTCGAGCTGGTTGGGCCACCAGTCCTGGTTGGTGTGCGGGCGCCCCGCCTTGGGCTGGGGCGAGTCGATCGCCGGGTTCTCGCTCTCGCTCCCGTGCTCGGTCACACCGTCGTGCTGCTCGGGAGCTCCGTCCTTGCGATCGACCCCTTGCGCGCTGTCGTGGGGAACGTTGGGGTCCTGGCTCTCGCTCATCTGCAACCTTTCGGAGGGGCGTTCACTGGAAGGGGGAAGCTGTCGCGCAGTCGGGGCAACAGCCCCAGTAGATGACCTCGGCCTCGTCGATCACGAAGCCGTTGCTCTGCGACGCGGTGAGGCAAGGAGCATCGCCCACGGCGCAGTCGACGTCGGCAATCGTGCCGCAGCGGCGGCACACCACGTGGTGGTGGTTGTCGCCCACGCGGCTCTCGTACCGCGCGACGGTGCCCAGCGGCTGGATCTTGCGGACGAGCCCGGCCCGGGTGAGCGCCTTGAGCACGTCGTAGACCGCCTGGTGGCTGATCTCCCCGGTCTCGGCGCGTACGGCGCCGATCAGCGACTCGGTGTCCGCGTGCGGCAGCCGGCACACGGCGTCCAACACCGCCACCCGCTGCTGGGTCACCCGCATCCCGGCCGCACGCAGCGTCTGCTCGTGCTGCGCGGCCGCGGGCGAGGTCATGACCTCACTCAAGCGCATTTACTTGAATGATTCAAGACTCTTGGCTCGCTCGACCTCCGAATGGATCAGGACTAACGTCCAGTGCAGCCAAGATCCGCCATGAGACAGACCCCGCCCAGACACTTGCGTCGCCTGCGTCAGACGGTCGCAACGCACGCAAGGGGCACACCATGGCTCGTCGGATCGTCCTCGTCACGGCCACCTGTGTGGTCATCGTGGTCGGACTGCTCTTCACGGTTTCCGGACCTGCGTCTGCCGGTCGGGGACCAGCGGCTCGTCAGGGCACGGGACCCGTGTGGTCAGCGGTCAGCGCCGGCGCCTACCACGCGTGCGGCATTCGCACTGACCACTCGCTGTGGTGCTGGGGACGCAACAACACTCGCCAGCTAGGTCTCGGTGGCAGCCATCCGAGAGCCGTCCCCACCCGGATCGGCACCGACAAGGACTGGGCCGGGCTCGGCACCGGGGCGGGCCAGACCTGCGCCACCCGCACCGACCACTCTCTGTGGTGCTGGGGGTCGAACGCCTTCGGCCAGCTCGGGCTTGGCGACACCATCCAGCGAAACACTCCCACCCGGGTCGGCGCCGGCATGGACTGGGTCGACGTCAGCGCCGCCGGCTACGGCCACACCTGCGGGGTTCGCACCGACCAGACCCTGTGGTGCTGGGGGAACAACGCAAATGGTCAGCTCGGCGTGGGCGACACGGCAAACAGAACCATCCCCACCCAGGTCGGCACCGACACCGACTGGTCTCACGCCCAAGCCGGTGACTCGCACAGCTGTGCCACCCGCACCGACCACACCCTGTGGTGCTGGGGGTGGAACGCCTACGGCCAGCTCGGGCTCGGCGACACCACGGACCGAACCACTCCCACCCAGGTCGGCACCGACTGGGCCGCTCTCAGCTCCAACAACGGCTACCACACCTGCGGCATCCGCACCGACCACTCCCTCTGGTGCTGGGGATACAACGGGCAGGGGCAGCTCGGACTCGGCGACACCGCCTCTCGGACCCTCCCCAGCCAGGTCGGCGACGTCCTTGCCTGGGACAGCCTCAGCGCCGGCCACCGAGACACGTGCGCACGGCGTACCAACCACACCCTGTGGTGCTGGGGAGGCAACGCAGCGGGCCAGCTCGGACTCGGCGACACCACCGGCCGGACGACACCCCACCAGGTTGGCGCCGCCAACGGCTGGACCTCGTTCAGTGCCGGAGCCGACCACACGTGTGCACTGCGTGCCAACCACACCCTGTGGTGCTGGGGAAGCAACGCCTACGGCCAGCTCGGGCTCGGCGTCCAGGAGGACCGTTTGCTCCCCACGCGCGTGTGAACCGTTGACGCGTGTGACCCGTGTTCTGGCCGGTGACCTGCGCAAACGCTCGTTGCGATGGTGTCCGAGGGGGGACTTGAACCCCCACGCCCGTTAAAGGGCACTAGCACCTCAAGCTAGCGCGTCTGCCAATTCCGCCACCCGGACGAGTGCGCCCGGAACGATAGCAAAGAAGGACCCCCGCTCTCGCATCGCCGGAGGGTGCCGAACGGGGGTCCGTGACATGCTCGGAACATGGCCGCTGAAGGGCAGGAGAGCCCAGCCGAGTCGGAGGTCGTCGACCTGTGTCGCGACCTGATCCGGATCGACACGACCAACTTCGGCGACGACTCCGGGCCGGGGGAGCGCAAGGCTGCCGAGTACGTCGCAGGGCTGCTCGAGGAGGTCGGGATCGAGACCCGGACCTACGAGTCCGAGCCGGGCCGGGCGTCGGTCATGGCGCGCTGGGGCGGCCAGGACGGCGACGGGCTGCTGCTGCACGGCCACCTGGACGTCGTGCCGGCCGAGGCGAGCGACTGGCGGGTGGATCCGTTCTCCGGAGAGATCGACGACGGCTACCTCTGGGGGCGCGGAGCGGTCGACATGAAGGACTTCGACGCCATGCTCCTCGCCGTCGTACGCCAGCGGCAGCGGGACGGCCGGGTGCCCGAGCGGCCGATCACGCTGTGCTTCACCGCCGACGAGGAGGCCGGCGGCCACCGGGGCGCCGAGGTGCTCATCAACGAGCACCGCGAGGAGTTCGAAGGCGTCACCGACGCGGTGGGCGAGGTCGGGGGCTTCAGCACCACGGTGCGCGACCAGCGGATCTACCTGATCGAGGCGGCCGAGAAGGGCATGGCCTGGATGAAGCTGACCGCACGCGGCCGCGCCGGCCACGGCTCGATGGTCAACGACGACAACGCGGTGGCCCGGCTCGCGGCGGCGGTGGCCAGGCTCGGCGCGCACGAGTGGCCGATCCGGCTCACGCCGACCATGGAGGTCCTCCTCGGCACCGTGGCCGAGCTCGCGGGCACGGAGGTCACGCCGGAGAACGCGCGCAGCCTGGTCGACGAGTTCGGCGGTGCCGCTCGGATGCTGGGCGCGGTGATCAGCAACACGGTGAACCCGACCATGCTGTCGGCCGGCTACAAGGTCAACGTGGTCCCGACCGAGGCCACGGCCCACGTCGACGCGCGCTCGCTGCCCGGGCACGAGGAGGAGTTCTTCGACACCCTCAGCGAGCTGATCGGCGAGGGCATCGACGTCTCCTACCTGTCCAACCAGCAGCCCTGGGAGACGCCGTACGACGGCGTGCTGGTCGACGCCATGCACCGGAGTCTGCTGGCCGAGGACCCCGACGCGATCGTCGCTCCGTACCTCATGAGCGGCGGCACGGACGCCAAGCACTTCCGCAAGCTCGGGATGCGCTCCTACGGCTTCACGCCGCTGCGGCTGCCGGCCGACCTCGACTTCACCGCGCTGTTCCACGGCGTCGACGAGCGGGTGCCGACCGACGCGCTGAAGTTCGGGGTGCGCGTGCTGGACCGGTTCCTCGACGACATCTAGGTGTGTGGCTGCCCTAGGCGTGGCTCGGGACTCATCGCACCAGCCAGAAGTGCTCGTGGCCCGCGGCGATGTCCTGCTCCTCGACGATGCCGAGCCCCGCGGCGTAGAACTTCTGCGAGACGACCCGCGGCTCCAGCCGGCTCCACTCGAGGGTGCGCACCACGTCGGTGAACCGGCCCCCGGGTGTCCGGACCTGCCCGAGCCGCTGGACCACCCAGGCCTGGTCCTCGGCCTCTCCCTTCGCGAACTCCATCCTCGTCGCGGTGGGGGGTCGCGGGTCGGCCGGCATGATGATGCCCGGCTCGGCGCCGTCCACGCCGGCCTCCCAGGAGCCCGCGCGGTCCTCGAGGTTGCCGTGCTCGTCGTAGGTCGCGGTGTCCTCGCCGAGGTACCAGACGTTGCCCTGGTCGTCGTTGGCGTACCAGTCGTCGGTGGCCTCGGCCAGCGTCCCGTCCGGGCGCCGGACCACATCACGTACGACGACCGCAACGACCCCGGCGATCGTCCTGGTGCGGTTCGTGATCCGCACCTTCTCGACGAATCTCTCCTCGCCGTCGGTGCCGTGCAGCCGGGTGACGAGGCCAGGGGTGAGGGGGAAGTACGCGTTGTTGACGGGGTTCGTGAAGTGCGTCGGATCGAAGGCAGGTGCGGTGCTGCGGGCCTCGTCGGCCGACGACGTGATGCTGGAGGCGGCCAGGACGCCGGTGACGGCCGCGACCAGCCCGAGAGTCAGAGCTGTGCGAAGGGTGGTCATGACCTGACCGTGGCGCACGATCGCTGAAGCCAGCCTGAACTCCGGCTGTACGCCGCCGTCAGGCGGTGCGGACCGCCCGGATGATCTTGCGCCTCAGCACGATGCGGCGCGTGCCGTCGGCGGCGATCCGCACCCGGTCGAGCTCCCAGCCGCCGTGCTCGGCCCGCTCGACCAGCACCTTGGTCACGACGTTGCGCGGGAACTCACGCGAGAACGTCACCTTGTCGAACTCCCACTCCACGCCACGGCCCAGCCGTGACCCCTGCGCCTGCGGGCCGGTCAAGCCCGCTCCACCGACACGTCGTTGAGGGCCTCCATCAGCTCGCCGGGCAGGGTGCGCTCCTCGACGGCGAGGGCCTGGCGCAGCTGGGCGGAGGTCCGGGCGCCCACGATCGGCGCGGTGACCCCCGGCCGGTCGCGGACCCAGGCCAGTGCCACCTCGAGCGGCCTCCAGCCGAGCCCCTCGGCCGCCTTGACCACCGCTTCGACGACGTACGACGACGACTCGTCGCGGTAGGTGTCGACGGACTGTGACATGTCCGAGGCGCCGCGCGAGTCGGCTGGCGTGCCGGTGCGGTACTTGCCGGTGAGCACGCCGCGCCCGAGCGGCGACCAGGGCAGGATCCCGAGGCCGAGCTCGATGGCGGCCGGGACGACCTCGTGCTCGATACCGCGGTGCAGCAACGAGTACTCGACCTGGGTCGACACCAGGGGGGCCCGTCCGGAGACCGCCTTCTGCCAGGCGGCGCCCTGCGCGGTGCGCCAACCGGACCAGTTCGAGACCCCGACGTACGCCGCGCGTCCGGACGAGACCGCGGTGTCGAGCGCGGACAGGGTCTCCTCGATAGGTGTCTTGTCGGACCAGACGTGCACCTGCCACAGGTCGACCGAGTCGAGTCCGAGGCGTTCGAGCGACAGGTCGAGGCTGTTGAGCAGGTAGCCGCGCGAGGTGTCCATGACCCGGTTGCCGCGACGCATGCCCACGCCGGCTTTGGTGGCCACGACCACGTCGCTGCGCGGCACCACGTCGCCGAGCAGTCTGCCGAGCAGCTCCTCGGAAGCGCCGCCGCCGTAGGTGTGCGCGGTGTCCAGCAGCGTGCCGCCCGCGTCCACGAAGGCGGTCAGCTGCTCGCGAGCCTCGTGCTCGTCGGTCTGGTTGCCCCAGGTCATCAGGCCCAGGCCGAGCCGGGAGACCTCGAGGCCGGACCGACCCAGGGACCTGTGCTGCACGAGGCACACCGTAGCCAACCGAGGGCCGGATCACGGAGAACGACCCGATGGCCGTTCCCTTCGCCGCTCGTCCGTACCCTGCTGTCGCGTGAACTACTTCGACGCCGTGGTCCTGGGAGTGGTCGAGGGACTGACCGAGTTTCTCCCGGTCTCCAGCACCGGCCACCTGACCATCGCCGAGAAGCTGCTCGGACTGGAGGTGGACGACCCGGCCGTCACCGGCTACACCGCTGTCATCCAGATGGGCGCCATCGCGGCGGTGGTCGTGTACTTCGCCAAGGACATCTGGAACATCATCCGGGCCTGGACCCTCGGCCTCGTGCGGTCGGAGTACCGCGGCCAGCTCGACCACCGGATGGGCTGGTACGTCATCGTCGCCTCCATCCCGGTCGGCGTGGCCGGCCTGCTCGCCAAGGACCTCATCACCGGGGACCTGCGCTCGCTGTGGGTGGTGGCTATCGCCCTCATCGCGTGGAGCGGCGTGATGTGGCTGGCCGAGCTGGTGGCCCGCCAGGACCGGCCCGAGCGCTCGCTGGGCATGGTGGACGCGATCACCATCGGTCTGGCCCAGGCGGTCGCGCTGATCCCGGGGATCTCGCGATCGGGCGCCACCATCTCGGTCGGGCTGTTCCGCGGCCTGGACCGGGTCACCGCCACCAAGCTCAGCTTCTTCATGTCGATCCCGGCCCTGTTCGCGGCCGGGGTCTACGAGCTCAAGGATGCCTTCTCGGGCGACATCGGCGCCGGCGAGGCGATCGTGGGCATCGTGGTGGCCTTCGTGGTCGCCTACGCGTCGATCGCCTGGCTGCTCCGGTTCGTCGCCCACCACACGATCGCGTGGTTCGTGCCGTACCGCGTCGGCCTCGGCGTGCTGCTGCTGGTGCTCCTCGGGTCGGGCGTGCTCAGCCCGACCTGAGCGCCGCCGACAGCAGTAACTCACCGTTCGGTTCGCTTCCATGGCGTTCGAACGCTGCAGAAGCCGACCGAACGGTGAGTTACATCAAGTGGTGAATTCCCGGGGGTAGGGGCTAGAGCCAGCCGGACTTCTTGAACAGCGCCCACAGTCCGGCGGACACCGCGATCATCAGCACCAGCGCGAACGGGTAGCCCAGCTCCCAGCGCAGCTCGGGCATGTGGTCGAAGTTCATGCCGTAGACGCCGGCGATCAGGGTCGGCACGACCACGAGCGCGACGCCGGCCGAGATCTTCCGCATGTCGTCGTTCTGCTGGACCGTGATCCGGGCCAGGTGGGCGTCGAAGGCGGTCGAGAGCAGCGAGTCGAGGCCGTCGATCACCTCCGCGGCCTGGTTGAGGTGGTCGAGCACGTCCCGGAAGAACGGTCCCGCCTCACGCTCCACGCCGTGCACCACGCCATCGGCGAACTTCCGCATCGGCTCGCGCAGGGGGAGTACGGCGCGCCGCACCTCGGAGATCTCGCGCTTGAGCACGTAGATCCGGGTCGAGTCGTCGGTCCGGGCCGGAGAGAACACCGACGCCTCGATCTCGTCCACGTCGACCTCGAGCTCTGCGACGACATCGGTGTAGCCGTCGACGACGGTGTCGCAGACCGCGTAGATCACCGCCGCCGGCCCGTGGGTCAGCACCGCCTCCTGACCCTCCAGCCGGGAGCGGGCCGAGTGCAGCTCCGAGCCGCGACCGTGTCGGACCGTGACCACGAAGTCGCTACCGGCGAACAGGTTGATCTCCCCGGTCTCGACGGCGTCCTCCGCGTCGACGTACCAGAGCGTCTTGAGGGTGAGGAACATGCTGTCGGCGTACCGCTCCAGCTTGGGTCGCTGGTGCGCCTTGAGCGCGTCCTCGACCGCGAGCGGGTGCAGCCCGAACGACTGCGCGACGTCGTCGAGCTCGCCCTCGCTGGGCTTGTAGAGGCCGACCCAGACGAAGTCGCCGTCCTCGGTGGCCTCGGCCCGCAGCTTCTCGAACTCGTGCGGGAAGCAGTCGATCTCGATGCGCTGGCCCTTGCGGTAGAGCGCGCTGTCGACGATCACGAGCACGACGGTAGCCCCCGTAGACGCTGGCCCCCGTAATGTCTGGCGCGTGGCAACGGTGATCCTGGTGCGACACGGCCGCACCACGGCCAACACCTCCGGCGTCCTCGCCGGTCGTACGGCGGGTGTGCGGCTCGACGACACTGGTGTCGCCCAGTCCGAGCGCACCGCGGAGCGGCTCGCCGTGGTGCCCCTGGTGGCGGTGGTCACCAGCCCGCTCGAGAGGTGCCGGCAGACCGCACGGGCGATCCTCAAGGCGCAGCAGGGGGCGCCCGCGAGAGCCACCGAGCGCGGGATCACCGAGTGCGACTACGGCGCCTGGCAGGGCCGCTCACTGAGGGAGCTGGCCAAGGAGCCGCTCTGGAAGATCGTGCAGACCCAGCCGTCCGCCGCGGCGTTCCCCGAAGGCGAGTCGATGGCCACCATGCAGGCCCGGGCGGTCTCCGCCGTACGCCGCCTCGACGCGTGGTACGAGGCCGAGCACGGAGCCGGCGCGGTCTGGGTCGCGGTCAGCCACGGCGACATCATCAAGTCCGTGCTCGCCGACGCGTTGGGCATGCACCTCGACCTGTTCCAGCGGATCCACGTCGACCCGGCGTCGGTGTCGATCGTGCGCTACACCGGCACCCGGCCGTACGTGCTGGCCACCAACACCCACGCCGGCGACCTGTCGTGGCTGAAGCCGCCGGCCAAGAAGAGCCGTCGCAAGAAGGCGCAGGACGCGGCCGTCGGAGGCGGTGCCGGACCCTCCGTCGGCCCCTAGGTCGCCCGCCTAGGGTGAAGCCATGCCCTTGATCCACGGTTTCGACCCGCCGGAGCGCTTCGTCACCGGCACCGTCGGCGAGCCCGGGCAGCGCACCTTCTTCCTGCAGGCGCGTAGTGGCGCGCGGATCATCAGCGTCTCGCTCGAGAAGCAGCAGGTGGCCGCGCTCAGCGAGCGGATCGACCAGCTGCTCGACGAGGTGATGGCCAGCGACAGCACCGAGGCGGTGATCCCGGCGGTCGCGCCGCTCGGCCTGGAGGACTCCGACCCGCTCGAGCAGCCGATCGAGGAGGAGTTCCGCGCCGGCACCATAACGCTGTCCTGGGACCCCGGCGACGAGCGGGTGGTCATCGAGGTGTTCCCCTACACCGAGGCCGCCGTGGTCAGCCCCGAGCAGGTCGACGAGGAGCTGACCGAGCCCGAGCCGGACGAGGTCTTCCTGGTGCGGATCGACGCCGGCAGCGCCCGGGCCTTCGTCAGGCGGGCCGAGCAGGTGCTCGAGGCCGGCCGGCCGAGCTGCCCGTTCTGCGGCAACCCGATCGACCCCGATGGCCACCTGTGCGTGCGCGCCAACGGCTTCCGGCGACGGGACCCGTGAACCCTCGGTGAGCTCAGCTCCTTCGGCGGAGCTCGAGACCGGCGAGCTCGTCCTCCACGGCCGGATCATGCCGGCCTCCAATGCCACCTTCCTCGGGCAGATCGGCGAGGACCGGGTCGTCTACAAGCCGATCTCCGGCGAGCGGCCGCTCTGGGACTTCCCGGTCGGCACCCTGGCCGACCGCGAGGTCGCGGCGTACGTCGTGTCCGAGGCGTTCGGCTGGGACGTGGTCCCGCCCACGTGGCTGAGGGACGGACCGCAGGGCGCCGGGATGGTCCAGCTCTGGCGGGAGCCCGACCCCGACCAGGAGGCGGTCACCCTGATCGCAGAGGGCGCGGTGCCATCCGGCTGGCGGCACGTCTTCGACGGCGTCGACGGCCGCGACCGTCCGATCTCGCTGGTCCACGAGGACAGCGAGCCGCTACGGCGGATGGCGATCTTCGACGTCGTCATCAACAACGCGGACCGCAAGGGCGGCCACGTGCTCGAGATGGCGGACGGGCACCGGTACGGCGTCGACCACGGCGTCGCCTTCCACGTCGAGCACAAGCTGCGCACGGTGCTGTGGGGCTGGCTGGGCGAGCCCGTTCCCGAGGCCGACCTCGATGAGGTGCTGCGCGTCGGCAAGGCGCTGGCCGGCTCGCTCGGCGACGACCTCTCCCTGCACCTCACCGACCCGGAGATCGACGCCGCCGTGACGCGCTGCCGGCGGCTGGCGGAACGCGCGGTGATGCCCGCCCCCCGCGGCTCCTACCCCGCGATCCCGTGGCCGCCCTTCTGACCTCGCACCCTTAGGCTTCGGGCATGCGCGCGTGGTCGTCCCCCGAGGTGCCCGAGCTCCCGGTGGCGGGACCTCCGGTGGCGCTGTTCGACACGGCGACCGGCACCAAGGTCACCACCGCGCCGGACGGGCCGGCCCGGCTTTACGCCTGCGGCATCACGCCGTACGACGCCACGCACATGGGCCACGCCGCCAGTTATGTGGGCTTCGACCTGCTGCACCGGGCCTGGCGCAACGCCGGCCACCAGGTGGTCTACGTCCAGAACGTCACCGACGTGGACGACCCCCTGCTGGAGCGGGCGGCCAAGGTCAACGTCGACTGGACCGAGCTGGCCGAGCGCGAGACCGAGCTGTACCGGCAGGACATGCAGGCGCTGCGGGTGCTCCCGCCCGACCACTACATCGGTGCGGTCGAGTCGATCCCGCTCGCGGTCGCCCTGATCCAGCGGCTGCAGGACGCCGGATCGGTCTACAGGGTCGAGGACGACCTCTACTTCTCGGTGACCGCGGACCCGGCGTTCGGCCAGGAGTCGCACTACGACCGCGGCACCATGCTCGCGTTGTACGGCGAACGCGGGGGCGACCCCGACCGGCCCGGCAAGAAGGACCCGCTGGACTGCGTGGTGTGGCGTGGCCCCCGTGACGGCGAGCCTTCCTGGGACAGCCCGCTCGGCCCCGGCAGGCCGGGCTGGCACATCGAGTGCGCTGCGATCGCGGGCGAGTACCTCGGCTTCGGCTTCGACGTACAGGGCGGCGGCAGCGACCTCATCTTCCCGCACCACGAGATGTGCGCGGGGCACGCGCAGGTCGCGGACCCGTCCGGCCCGTTCGCGAAGCTCTACAGCCACGCCGGGATGGTGGGCTACGACGGCGAGAAGATGTCGAAGTCGAAGGGCAACCTGGTCTTCGTCTCGGCCCTCCGCAACAGCGACGTCGACCCGATGGCGATCCGCCTGGTGCTGCTGCGCCACCACTTCCGCTCCGACTGGGAGTGGCAGGACGCCGAGCTCTGGGACGCCGTCGACACGCTGGCCGACTGGCGGCGGGCCCTCTCGCTGGGCGCCGGCGCACCGGCCGGCCCGGTGGTCACCGAGGTGCTGGCCGCGATGGCCGACGACCTCGACGCCCCGCGGGCGGTGGCCGCGGTCCAAGCCTGGGTGGACGCGACCCTGGGGAGCACCGGCCACCTGGCCGACACCACCGACGCGGATGCCGCGCTGACCATCCATGCGCTCCTGGACGCGGCGTTGGGGCTGGCGCTGTAGCTGGCTGCCAGTCCCTGCTGTCACACGCGTCGCAGGATTCACCGGGTACCCGGTGAATCTGGCGCTCCCCTCACGGAGTTTCGTGCGGGAAGCGGAAGTTTCACCGGGTACCCGGTGAAACCGCCCGGGAGCGAGACGCGCTACTCGCCCTGGCGGCGCTTGAGGTACCGCTCGAACTCGCGCGCGATCGCCTCGCCGCTGGCCTCGGGCAGCTCGGTGGTGTCGCGGGTCTCCTCGAGCGACCGGACGTAGTCCGCGACGTCCTCGTCCTCCTCGGCCAGCTCGTCGACGCCGCGCTCCCAGGCGCGGGCGTCCTCGGGGAGGTCGCCGAGGGGGATGCTGGTCTCGAGCAGGTCCTCCAGCTGGCCGAGCAGCGCGAGCGTGGCCTTGGGGCAGGGCGGCTGCGCGACGTAGTGGGGCACGGCGGCCCAGTACGACACGGCCGGGATGTCGAGGAGCACGCACGCGTCCTGGAGCACGCCGACGATGCCGGTGGGACCTTCGTACGTCGACTGCTCGAGCTTGAGCCGGTCCACCAGCTCGAGCTCGGTGGCGGTCCCGGAGATCGGGATCGGCCGGGTGTGCGGCGTGTCCGCCAGCAGCGCACCCAGCGTGACGACGAGCCGGCCCCCGAGGTCGTCGCACGCGGCGAGCAGCTCGGCGCAGAACATCCGCCACTTCATGTTGGGCTCGATGCCCCGCAGCAGGATGATGTCGCGGTCCAGGTCGGGCGGCGACGCAATCGCGATCTGGGTGCCGGGCCAGGTGACTCGCCGGCGCCCGTCCGGGTCGGTGCCGACGAGCGGCCGGTTGACCTGGAAGTCGTAGTACTCGTCGGGGTCGATCGCACCGACCACCCGCGCGTTCCAGACCCGCATCAGGTGGTCGACCGCGGAGGAGGCGGCGTCGGCGGCGTCGTTCCAGCCCTCGAAGGCCGCGATGACGACGGGGTCCACCAAGCCGTCGATCTCCTCCAGCTCTATCACGCTTCGAGTCTAGGTGTGTGGCGAGGATTTCCGGGCCCGCGCCGCCCGGTGCCACGATTCGGGAATGGCGTCCAGACCTCGGACGCTGTTCCTAGGCTTGAGGCCCACCCGAGGAGGTCACGTGAGCCAGCCCGCCGCCGAGTGGCGCCCAGACGCCACCGAGGCGCTGACGGCTGCCCTCCAGGAGCGGATCCTGGTCATCGACGGCGCGATGGGCACCGCGATCCAGCGTGACCGCCCGTCCGAGGCGGGCTACCGCGGCGAGCGGTTCGCGGACTGGCCCAGCGACCTGCAGGGCAACAACGACCTGCTCACCCTCACCCAGCCCGACATCATCGCCGGGATCCACCGCGAGTACCTCGAGGCCGGCGCGGACATCATCGAGACGAACACCTTCAACGCCACGGCGGTCTCGCTGGCCGACTACGGCATGGAGGAGCTGTCCTACGAGCTCAACCTCGAGGCCGCGCGGCTGGCCCGCCGGGTCGTGGACGAGGTGAGCACCCCCGACCGGCCACGTTACGTCGGCGGCGCGCTCGGACCGACGACGCGCACCGCCTCCATCTCGCCGGACGTGAACGACCCCGGCGCCCGCAACGTGACCTTCGACCAGCTCGTCGCGGCGTACGCCGAGGCCACCCGCGGGCTGCTCGACGGAGGCTCCGACCTGCTCTTCATCGAGACGATCTTCGACACCCTCAACGCCAAGGCCGCGATCTTCGCGGTCGAGACGGTCTTCGAGGAGTACGGCCGCCGCTGGCCGGTCATCGTCTCCGGCACCATCACCGACGCGTCCGGCCGCACGCTGTCCGGCCAGGTCACCGAGGCGTTCTGGGACTCGATCCGGCACGCCAACCCGATCGCGGTCGGCCTCAACTGCGCGCTCGGGGCCAAGGAGATGCGCCCCTACATCGCCGAGATGTCCCGAATCGCCGACTCCTTCGTCTCCTGCTACCCGAACGCCGGGCTACCCAACGCCTTCGGTGAGTACGACGAGGCTCCGCACGAGACCGCGGCGGTGATCGCGGAGTTCGCCGAGGCCGGCTACGTGAACCTGGTCGGCGGCTGCTGCGGCACCACGCCCGCGCACATCGCCGCCATCGCATCGGCGGTGGAGGGCAAGGAGCGGCGCGCCACCCACGGTCTCGAGCCGGCCCTGCGCCTCTCCGGGCTGGAGCCGTTCGCGATCACCGAGGACAGCCTGTTCGTGAACGTCGGCGAGCGCACCAACATCACCGGCTCGGCCCGGTTCCGCAACCTGATCAAGGCCGGTGACTACGACACCGCACTGTCGGTGGCGGCGCAGCAGGTCGAGAACGGCGCGCAGGTCATCGACATCAACATGGACGAGGGCATGATCGACGGCGTCGCCGCGATGGACCGGTTCACCCGGCTCGTCGCCAGCGAGCCCGACATCAGCCGGGTCCCGGTGATGGTCGACTCCTCGAAGTGGGAGGTCATCGAGGCCGGGCTCAAGAACGTCCAGGGCAAGCCCATCGTGAACTCCATCTCCATGAAGGAGGGCGAGGACAAGTTCCGCGAGCAGGCCCGGCTGTGCCGCAAGTACGGCGCGGCCGCGGTCGTCATGGCCTTCGACGAGGACGGCCAGGCCGACAACCTCGAGCGACGCAAGGCGATCTGCGAGCGCGCGTACCGGATCCTGGTCGACGAGGTCGGCTTCCCGCCCGACGACATCATCTTCGACCCGAACGTGTTCGCGGTCGCGACCGGCATCGAGGAGCACGCGTCGTACGGCCTCGACTTCATCGAGGCGACCCGCTGGATCAAGGAGAACCTGCCCGGCGCCAAGGTCTCCGGCGGCATCTCCAACGTGAGCTTCTCGTTCCGCGGCAACAACCCCGTCCGCGAGGCGATCCACGCGGTCTTCCTCTACCACGCGATCAACGCGGGGCTCGACATGGGCATCGTGAACGCCGGTGCCCTGGTGGTCTACGACCAGGTGGAGCCCGAGCTGCGCGAGCGGATCGAGGACGTGGTCCTCAACCGCCGCCCGGACGCGGCCGAGCGACTGCTCGAGATCGCCGAGGAGCACAACCGGCAGGGCGAGGTCGTCGAGGCCGCGGCCGAGGAGTGGCGCTCGCTCCCGGTGGGTGAGCGGATCACCCATGCGCTGGTCAAGGGCATCGACGCGTACGCCGAGAGCGACACCGAGGAGCTCCGCCAGGAGATCGCGGACCGTGGTGGTCGCCCGATCGAGGTGATCGAGGGGCCGCTGATGGACGGCATGAACGTCGTCGGGGACCTGTTCGGCGCCGGCAAGATGTTCCTGCCGCAGGTGGTGAAGTCGGCCCGGGTGATGAAGAAGGCCGTCGCCTACCTGATCCCGTTCATCGAGCAGGAGAAGCTCGACAACCCCGAGCTCGCCACCGCCAAGGACACCAACGGCACCATCGTGATGGCCACCGTCAAGGGCGACGTGCACGACATCGGCAAGAACATCGTCGGCGTGGTGCTGCAGTGCAACAACTTCGAGGTCATCGACCTCGGGGTGATGGTGCCGGCCCAGAAGATCCTGGACACCGCGACCGAGATCGGCGCGGACGCGATCGGGCTGTCCGGGCTGATCACACCCTCCCTGGACGAGATGGTCAACGTGGCCTCCGAGATGCAGCGCCAGGGCTTCGACATCCCGCTGCTGATCGGCGGGGCCACCACCTCCCGCGCCCACACCGCGGTCAAGGTGGACGGCAAGTACGACGGTCCCGTGGTCTGGGTCAAGGACGCCTCGCGGTCGGTGCCCACGCTCGCCGCGCTGCTCAGCGCCGAGCGGCGGCCTGCGCTGATGGAGACGATCCGCGACGACTACGACTCATTGCGCGCGCGCCACGCCGCCAAGCACGACCGGCCGATGGTGACGCTGGAGCAGGCCAGGGCCAACCGGACGCCGATCGACTGGCAGGACTACCAGCCGCCGGTCCCGAAGGAGCCGGGCATCCACGTGCTCGAGGGCTACGACCTCGGCGAGCTGCGGGACTACATCGACTGGCAGCCCTTCTTCAACGCCTGGGAGATGAAGGGCAAGTTCCCCGACATCCTCAACAACCCCACGACCGCCGAGACCGCCCGCGGGCTCTACGACGACGCCCAGGCGATGCTGGACCGGGTCGTCGAGGAGGGCTGGCTGACCGCGAACGCGGTCTTCGGCTTCTTCCCGGCCAACGCCCGTGGCGACGACATCGAGGTCTACACCGACGAGTCGCGCAGCGAGGTGCTGACCACCCTGCACAACCTGCGCCAGCAGGGCGAGCACCGCGAAGGGGTGCCCAACCGGTCCCTCGGCGACTTCGTGGCCCCCCACGACACCGGGCTGGCCGACCACGTCGGTGCGTTCGCGGTGACCACGGGCCACGGGTCGCAGGAGCGCATCATGGCGTTCAAGGCCGACAACGACGACTACTCGGCGATCATGCTCGAGGCGCTCGCCGACCGGCTGGCCGAGGCGTTCGCCGAGCGGCTGCACGAGCGGGTCCGCACCGAGTTCTGGGGACACGCGCCCGACGAGGAGCTCGACAACGCGGCGCTGATCGCCGAGAAGTACACCGGCATCCGGCCGGCCCCCGGCTACCCGGCCTGCCCGGAGCACACCGAGAAGCTCACTCTCTGGGAGCTGCTCGACGTGCACGAGAACGCCGGCATCGAGCTGACCGAGAGCATGGCGATGTGGCCCGGCGCGGCGGTCTCCGGGTGGTACTTCAGCCACCCGCAGTCGCAGTACTTCGTGGTCGGCCGGCTCGGCCGCGACCAGGTCCAGGAGTACGCCGAGCGCAAGGGCTGGACCCTCGCGGAGGCTGAGCGCTGGCTCTCCGCGAACCTCGGCTACGACCCCGACGACTGACCCGGCATGGGGAGAGCGTGATGCGGGCCGTCCTCTGGGACATGGACGGCACCCTGGTCGACACCGAGCCGTACTGGATCGCGACCGAGTACGCCATGGCGGAGAAGTACGGCGCCCCGTGGGGCGAGGCGCACGCCCTGCAGCTGGTCGGCAACGACCTGGTCACCTCCGGCCGCTACATCAAGGACGTCATGGGGCTGGACCTCTCGCCCGACGAGATCGTCGAGGAGCTGCTCGACGGGGTGGTGGCCATGGTCGACCACTCGGTGCCGTGGCGGCCGGGGGCGGTCGAGCTGATCGCCGCGCTGGCCGAGGCCGGAGTCCGGTGCGGTCTGGTCACGATGTCCTACAGCCGGTTCGTGGCGCCGATCCTCGCCCACCTGCCGCCGGATACGTTCCGGGTCGTGGTCACCGGCGAGCAGGTCGAGCACGGCAAGCCGCACCCGGAGCCGTACCTCACCGCCGCGGCCGCGCTCGGCGTACCGCCCGAGGAGTGCCTGGCCATCGAGGACTCCAACACCGGCGCCAAGTCGGCCGAGCAGGCCGGCTGCCTGGTGCTGGTGGTCGAGAACCACGTGCCGGTGCTGGACGGCCCGCGGCGGGTGTTCCGGGACACGCTGGAGGGGCTGACGGTCGAGGAGCTGCTGGCGCTCAGCTCTCCATGAGTCGGGTCATGATGACCTGAACGTCCTGGTCGAGGTGGTCGATCCGCGTCCCGAGGACCGCGATTTCGGCCTTCACGACGCGCAACGTCATCCCGATCATCGTGACCATGAGGGCAAAGACGCCGGCGATGAGCGTCCAGGTCTGGGCGTCGCTCACTCCGGCCTCCTGTCGCGTCGACGTCGACTTCACTGTACGCCGGAGCGATCCGCCGGCAGGCGCCTCCTCCACAGGTCAGCGGCGACGTCGCAACCGACGCCGGACCCGCCACCAGCGTCGGCGTACGGCGCGCTTGAGGAGGCTCCAGCGGGACGGCGGCGGGGGCATCGGCAGCAGCTCGCCGCCCCACGCGGGGCAGTGGGCCTTGAACGAGCACCAGTCGCACTGGCGTCCGGGGTTGGGCTCGAACGCACCGGTCCGCCTGGCCTCCTCGATGGCCGCCCAGATCGCCTCGACCTTGCGCTCGGTGGCGAGCAGGTCGGCCTCGTCGGGCTCGTAGCGGACCATCTCGCTGGTGGCGCCGAGGTAGACCAGCTGGAGCATCCGCGGCACCACGCCGCGGCTGCGCCAGAGGATCAGCGCGTAGATCCGCAGCTGCAGCAGCGCCTTCTGCTCGAAACCCTCCGAGACCGACGAGCTCGTCTTGTAGTCCACCACTCGCAGAGCGCCGTCGGGAGCCTGGTCGAGCCGGTCGATGATGCCGCGCAACGTCAGGCCGTTGGCCAGGGTGGCCTCGACGAACGCCTCCCGCTCGGCGGGCTCGAGCCGGGTGGGGTCCTCCAGCACGAACCAGCGGTCGAGCACCTCGTGGGCCGACTCGAGCCAGGCCGGCTCGTCGAGGGTGGCGGCGACCGCGCGGGTCTGCTCCGACCGGTCCTGCAGAGCGGCCCACGTCGGCTCGAGCAGGGCGTGTGCGGCGGCGGGCGTCCGCTCGCCCGCCGGCAGGTCGAAGATGTCCTCCAGCACCTGGTGGACGAGCGTCCCGCGGACGGCGTCGGGGGATGAGCCCTCGGGCAGCCGGTCGATGGTGCGGTAGCGGAACAGCAGCGGGCAGGACAGGAAGTCGCCGGCGCGGCTGGGGGAGAGCGCGCTGACGGCCATGGCCGCACCGTAACCGCGCCCACCGACGGTCACGGTCGGCAGCGAGGTGGTCGGCTAGCGTTGCTGCGTGTCCGGACCCCAGGCGAACCCACGCGCGCCGCGGCCACCGGGCACGTTCAAGATCGGCACCATCGCGGGCAGCGACGTGCTGGTGTCGTCGTCCTGGTTCGTGATCGCGGGGGTGATCGCGGTCGCGGTCGCACCGCGGGCCGAGCAGGAGCACCCGGGACTCGGGGCCTGGGCCTACGTCGCCGGGTTCGCGTTCGCGATCGTCCTCTACCTCTCGGTGCTCCTCCACGAGGCCTCGCACGCGCTGGCGGCCAAGCACTACGGCTTCCCGGTCTCCGCGATCACGCTGCACTTCCTCGGGGGGCTCACGCACATCGAGGCGGAGGCGAAGAAGCCGCGGCAGGAGTTCTGGATCGCGGTGGTCGGGCCGATCACCTCGCTGGCGGTGGGCCTGGTCGCCCTGGGGCTGTGGTTCGTCGTGCCCGACGGCCTCTTGCTCATGGTGGTGGAGGGCCTGGCCTACGGGAACCTCGTGGTCGGCGTGATCAACATGGTGCCGGGACTGCCTCTGGACGGCGGCCGGGTGCTCAAGGCCGCGGTCTGGAAGCTGACCGGCAGCCTGCACCGCGGCACCGTCGTCGCCGCGTGGGGCGGTCGGGTGACGGCGATCGCCGTCCTGGCCTGGCCGTTCGCGCGCCGGGCGATCTGGGGGACCCAGCCGTCGGTGGTCGACTTCGTGCTCGCCGTGATCATCGGCTTCTTCCTCTGGAACGGCGCCACCTCTGCCCTGCAGACCGCCAGGATCCGGCGCCGGCTGCCCCACCTGGTGGCCCGCAACCTGGCCCGCCGTACCCTCTCCGTCCCCGAGGACCTGCCCCTGGCCGAGGCGGTACGCCGCGCACGAGAGGCGCAGGCCGGCGCCATCGTCACCGTGACCGGGAGCGGCCGACCGGTCGGCGTGGTCAACGAGGCCGCACTGATGGCCACCCCCGAGGAGCGCCGCCCCTGGCTGGCGACCTCCACCGTCACCCGCGGCGTGGACGACGGGCTCTCCCTGCCCGTCAGCATCGCCGGCGAGGACCTGGTCCGCGCGATCACCCGGGCCCCGGCCACCGAGTACCTCCTGGTCGAGGACGACGGCTCGGTGTACGGCGTGCTCACCACCGCCGACGTGGACGAGGCGTTCCGGGCCGCACCGGAGTCATGAGGGTCGCGGCCGCGGCGCTGCTCGCCCGAACGGTCTCGACGTGGTCGACTGGCGACTGCCGACCGGCACCGGTGATGCACCGCCCAGGCGGCGCCGGTCCGCCGCCCCGATGCGTTGACGAGCTTCTTCGGTCAGCTGGGCTGACGGCGTTCGGTAGGTTCCCGGGGTGGCCGAGCTCGACGACTCACCGGAATGGTCGGGGGTGCACCGCGGCCCGCTGCGCGCGGGTGAGTGGGTGCGGCTCGTGGACGGCAAGGGTCGCCGGCACAACTTCTGCCTCGAGGCCGGCAAGCGGTTCTTCTCCAACAAGGGTCACCTCGAGCACGACGACCTGATCGGCCGCGAGGAGGGGTTCACCGTCACCTCCTCGGGAGGTGGGGAGTACCTCGTCTTCCGGCCGTTGCTGTCGGAGTTCGTGATCTCGATGCCCCGCGGCGCCGCCGTGATCTACCCCAAGGACGCCGCGCAGATCGTCGCTCTCGCCGACGTCTTCCCGGGCGCGCACGTCGTCGAGGCGGGGGTCGGCTCCGGGGCCCTGACCTGCTCGCTGCTCCGGGCGGTCGGCCCGGGCGGCCGGGTCACGTCGTACGAGCGCCGTGAGGAGTTCCTCGAGGTCGCCCGGCGCAACGTCACGCAGTTCTTCGGTGGCCACGAGAACGGGCCGAGCCACCCGGCGTGGGCGCTGCACCTCGGCGACCTGGCCGAGCTGCTACCGGACTCCGGCGAGCGGTGCGACCGGATCGTCCTGGACATGCTGGCCCCCTGGGAGTGCCTCGAAGCCGCCGCCGGCGCGTTGCGGCCGGGCGGGATCCTCTGCGCGTACGTCGCCACCACCACCCAGCTGTCCCGGTTCGTGGAGACCGTTCGCGTGCACGGCGGCTTCACCGAGCCGGCTGCCTGGGAGTCGCTCGTCCGTGACTGGCACGTCGAGGGGCTCGCCGTCCGCCCCGGGCACTCGATGATCGGCCACACGGCGTTCCTGGTCACCGCGCGCCGGATGGCGCCCGGGCAGAAGCCGCCCCTCAAGAAGCGGCGCCCCGCTCCCGGCGCCTACGGGCCCGACTACGCCGGTCCACGTCCTCCCGGAGTGCCGACGGAGCCGGCCGAAGGCTGAAGCCGTCGTAGGAGCGCACGCACGGTGCAACCTCGAGGCAACCTCGGTGGTGTCTATTTCGTGACCAACACCGCCCGGATATCCACTTGGACGACCGTTCTACGCGAGTAGGGTCGTGAAGCACAGGAGGTGACACTGATGACTTCGGACAATGTTTCCGGCGGGAGCAGGACTCCAGACGAGCTCGTGAGCCAGGTGCGCTTCCTGGAGGCCGAGGTCACCGACCTGCGCCGGCGCCTGAACGACGCCCCCACCGGCTCCCGTGGGCTCGAGCTCCGGCTCGCCGACGCGCAGCGCTCGCTGGCCGCCGTCACCTCACAGAACGAGCGGCTCGCGCAGACCCTGCGCGAGGCCCGCGACCAGATCATGAAGCTCAAGGAGGAGGTCGACCGGCTGGCCCAGCCGCCGGCCGGGTTCGGCACCTTCCTGGGCCGCAACGACGACGACTCGATCGACGTCTTCACCGGCGGCCGCAAGCTCCGCGTCAACGTCAGCCCCAGCGTCAGCCTCGACGAGCTGCGGCCCGGCCAGGAGGTGATGCTCAACGAGGCGCTCAACGTCGTCGCCGCCCTCGACTACGAAGAGGTCGGCGAGGTGGTGATGTTCAAGGAGCTGCTGGCCGACGGCGAGCGCGCGCTGGTCATCGCCAGCGCCGACGAGGAGCGCGTGGTCCGTCTGGCCGAGCCTCTGCTGGCCGACACCATCCGCGCCGGAGACTCCCTCCTCCTCGACGTCCGCGCCGGCTACGTCTACGAGAAGGTCCCCAAGTCGGAGGTCGAGGAGCTGGTCCTCGAGGAGGTCCCCGACATCGCCTACGAGTCGATCGGTGGCCTGCGCGGCCAGATCGAGGCCATCCAGGACGCGGTCGAGCTGCCCTACCTGCACCCCGAGCTGTTCAAGGAGCACCAGCTCCGGCCGCCCAAGGGCGTGCTCCTCTACGGCCCGCCCGGCTGCGGCAAGACGCTGATCGCCAAGGCGGTCGCGAACTCGCTGGCCAAGCAGGTCGCGGCCAAGACCGGCCAGGAGGGCAAGTCCTACTTCCTGAACATCAAGGGCCCCGAGCTGCTCAACAAGTACGTCGGCGAGACCGAGCGGCACATCCGCCTGGTCTTCCAGCGAGCCCGGGAGAAGGCCAGCGCCGGCACGCCGGTGATCGTGTTCTTCGACGAGATGGACTCGCTGTTCCGCACCCGCGGCTCCGGGGTCTCCTCCGACGTCGAGAACACCATCGTGCCCCAGCTCCTGAGCGAGATCGACGGCGTCGAGCTCCTCGAGAACGTGCTGGTGATCGGCGCCTCCAACCGCGAGGACATGATCGACCCCGCGATCCTGCGCCCGGGTCGGCTGGACGTGAAGATCAAGATCGAGCGGCCGGACGCCGAGTCGGCCCGCGACATCTTCTCGAAGTACCTCACCCCCGACCTGCCCCTGCACGCCGACGACGTCACCGAGTTCGGTGGTGACCGCGATGCCTGCGTGGGCGGGATGATCCAGGCGACCGTCGAGCGGATGTACACCGAGACCGAGGAGAACCGCTTCCTCGAGGTGACCTACGCCAACGGCGACAAGGAGGTCCTGTACTTCAAGGACTTCAACTCCGGCGCGATGATCCAGAACATCGTCGACCGCGCGAAGAAGATGGCGATCAAGGACTTCCTCGACCAGCAGCAGCACGGCCTGCGCGTCTCGCACCTGCTCCAGGCGTGCGTGGACGAGTTCAAGGAGAACGAGGACCTCCCCAACACCACCAACCCCGACGACTGGGCCCGGATCTCCGGCAAGAAGGGCGAGCGGATCGTGTTCATCCGCACGCTCATCACCGGCAAGCAGGGCACCGAGCCGGGCCGCTCGATCGACACCGTGCCCAACACGGGTCAGTACCTGTAGCCTTCCGTCGGGAACTCCCTGTCGGCGCGGAGCGTCTGTACAGGCACACTCTCGGAGCTCGGAGGTCGGCATGGTGTTCTGGATCGTGGTCGGCGCCGTCTGCGTCGCGCTCGCCGTCGTCTACTGGTGGGCCAGCGGCCGCTCGGGTCAGATCGACCCGCGCCGTGGGCTCATCCAGAGCGACGCCTATGCCAAGTCCGATGAGACGCGGGTGAGATTCGACCCCGGCGGTCCGTTCGGCTAGGGAGACACGGCCTGGCCCACGTCGGTGACATCCGCGACCGCGGCGCTGAGCGCGGTCGTCAGCTCGGCAGCGTCGACGAGCAGTGCCACGCCGGGTCCGCCACCACCGAGGCTGATCCGTCCCTCCAGCGAGGCGTCCGCGACGACCGGCAGCGAGGTCAGGCTGCCCAGCGGGGTGATCGTGCCGCGCACGTAGCCGGTGACGTCGTGCGCCGCCTCCGCGGAGGCCATCGTCAGCCGGTTCACACCGAGCAGGGCACGCAGCCTGGCCCAGGCGATCTCGCGGTCGCCGGGCACCAGCACGAACACGAACTCGCCCTCGGCGACGCGGACCACCATGGTCTTGACCACCTGGTGTGGCTCGACCCCGCGCGCGGCCGCTGCCTCCTCCAGCGAGCGCACCGGCCCGTGGCGGGTCACCTCGTGCGCCAGGCCGAGCTCCCCGGCCGCCGTGAGCGCGCGGTCGGAGTGGTCGTCGCTCACGGCCGGGTCGCGGTCATCCGGGAGACGAACGCCCAGGGCTTCGAGATGCCGGGGCCGGGCAGGTAGGCCTGGTCCAGATCCTCGACGCGCATCCCGGCGTCCTCGACCTGCGCCGGCGCATCGCGGGTCAGGTGACAGCCGCCGGCCAGGCGACCCTGCAGCCCGTCCAGCCGACGCTGCCAGGTCGCGACGCCGGGATCGGGGGCCAGGCCGTGCTCGAGGGCGTGCAGCGTCCCGCCCGCCCGGAGCACCCGGCGCACCTCGGTCAGGGCAGCCTCGACGTCGGGGATGGTGCACAGCGTGAACGTGCACAGGACGGCGTCGTACGACGCATCCGCGGCGGCCAGCCGCTGCCCGTCCAGTCCGACCCGCTCAACTGGCACCCGGCAGCTCGAGCGCCGGTTCGCGGACAGCCGCCACGCAAGGTCGGACGGCTCGACCGCGTCCACCGACGAGACCGCCGCCGGATACGCGTCGGCGTTCAGCCCGCTGCCGAAGCCGATCTCCAGCACCCGCCCGGACATTCCGGCACAGACTTCGCGGCGCAGGCGCATGATCGGGGGAGCGGACAGACTCCGGTCCGCAACCCGCGGCACCACCCGCTCCGACCACCAGCCCATGTGACCCAAGGTAGACGCGGCGTACCCGTACGCTGGACGCATGTCTGTGCGACGAGTCATGGGCACTGAGGTGGAGTACGGCATCTCGGTGGTCGGCCAGCCCCTGGCCAACCCCATGGTCGCGTCCTCGCAGGTGGTCAACGCCTACGCCTCGGCCACCGTGAAGGCCCGCCGGGCGCGCTGGGACTTCGAGGAGGAGTCTCCACTGCGCGACGCCCGCGGCTTCGACATGTCTCGCCAGATCGCCGACCCGACCCAGCTCACCGACGAGGACCTCGGGCTGGCCAACGTGATCCTGACCAACGGCGCCAGGCTCTACGTCGACCACGCACACCCCGAGTACTCCACGCCCGAGGTGACGACACCTCGCGACATCGTGCGGTGGGACAAGGCGGGCGAGCTGGTCATGCTCGACGCCTCCCGCCGGGCCGGCCAGCTGCCGGGCGGCGCCCCGATCGTCTGCTACAAGAACAACACCGACAACAAGGGCGCTTCGTACGGCGCCCACGAGAACTACCTGATGCGCCGCTCGACGCCGTTCGCGGACATCGTGCGGCACCTGACTCCGTTCTTCGTCAGCCGTCAGGTGGTGACCGGTGCGGGCCGGGTCGGCATCGGCCAGGACGGCCGGGAGCACGGCTTCCAGGTCAGCCAGCGCGCCGACTTCTTCGAGGTCGAGGTGGGGCTCGAGACGACGCTCAAGCGCCCGATCATCAACACCCGCGACGAGCCGCACGCAGACCCCGAGAAGTACCGCCGGCTGCACGTGATCATCGGCGACGCGAACCTGGCCGAGGTGTCGACGTACCTCAAGGTCGGCACCACCGCGCTGGTGCTGTCGATGATCGAGGAGAAGTTCATCACCCAGGAGCTCACCATCGACGGCCCGGTCTCGGCCCTGCGTGCGATCTCGCACGACCCGACGCTCAAGCAGACCGTCACGCTCACCGACGGCCGCACGCTCACCGGCGTACAGCTGCAGCTGGAGTACCTCGACCTGGCCCGCAAGTACGTCGAGGACCGGCTCGGCGCGAACGCCGACGACCAGACCCTCGATGTGCTGGCCCGCTGGGAGTCGGTGCTGGACCGGCTGGAGCGCGACCCGATGCTCTGTGCGTCCGAGCTGGACTGGGTGGCCAAGCTCAAGCTGCTCCAGCAGTACCGCCAGCGTGACGGTCTGGAGTGGGACGACGCCAAGCTCCAGCTCATCGACTACCAGTACTCCGACATCCGCCCCGAGAAAGGGCTCTACCACCGGCTGGCGCAGGCCGGCCGGATCGAGCGGCTGCTGGACGAGCGCTCCATCGAGGTCGCCATGCACGACCCGCCCGAGGACACCCGGGCCTACTTCCGGGGCCGGTGCCTGGAGAAGTTCGCCTCCGAGGTGGCCGCCGCGTCGTGGGACTCGGTGATCTTCGACCTGCCCGGCCGCGAGTCGCTGCAGCGGGTGCCGACCATCGACCCGCTGCGAGGCACCAAGGCGCACGTGGGCGAGCTGCTGGACCGCTCCGACACGGCCGAGGCCCTGGTCGCCGCGCTCACCAGGTAGACCGGGGTAACCGCCGGTCGAGGTTGCCGAGACCGCCGCCGCAAGAGCCGGGCGCCGACCTGCGGACATCTCGACAAGCTCGACGAGCGAATGTCAGGTCCCTGCGTACGTTGCCGTCTGTCGATAGGGTCGTGGCATGGCCCAGGAGCAGAAGCAGCCGCGCAAGGCGTCTGAGGTGGAGGAGACCACCGAGGAAGTCACCGAGAGTGACGTCGCCGAGCGCAAGGAGGCCCTCGACGACGACATCGACGCCATCCTCGACGAGATCGACGACGTGCTCGAGACCAACGCCGAGGACTTCGTGAAGTCGTTCATCCAGAAGGGCGGCGAGTGACCAAGGACCCCCGCCTGCCCGCTGCCTTCCTGCAGCCGGGCGTCTCCTCGTTCGCCGACTTCCTCGCCGACCAGGCTCCGGAGCTGCTGCCCTCTCGCCGGGCGGTGCCGCAGGGCAACGCGGGGGACCTGGCTCCGCACGGCACCACGATCGTCGCCGCGACCTTCCCCGGCGGCGTGGTGGTGGCCGGTGACCGGCGCGCCACGATGGGCAACATCATCGCCCAGCGCGACATCGAGAAGGTCTTCCCGGCCGACGAGTTCTCCGCCGTCGGGATCGCCGGCACCGCGGGCGTGGCCGTCGAGATGGTCCGGCTGTTCCAGACCGAGCTCGAGCACTACGAGAAGATCGAGGGCACCACGCTCTCGATGGACGGCAAGGCCAACCGGCTGGCCGCCCTGATCCGCGGAAACCTCGCGATGGCGATGCAGGGCCTGGCCGTCGTCCCGCTCTTCGCCGGCTTCGACCTCGACATCGGCCAGGGCCGGATCTTCAGCTACGACGTCACCGGCGGCCGCTACGAGGAGACCGCGTTCCACTCGGTCGGCTCCGGCTCGCTGTTCGCCCGTGGCGCGCTCAAGAAGCTCTACCGTCCCGACCTCGGCCTGGACGAAGCCGTCGAGGTGGTCGTCCAGGCGCTCTACGACGCCGCCGACGACGACTCGGCCACCGGTGGCCCCGACCTGACCCGCCGGATCTTCCCGGTGGTGCAGCTGATCACCGTCGAAGGCGGCCGCCGGCTGACCGACGAAGACGTCGCCGACGTGGCCGACCGGATGCTCGCGGCCCGGATGATCCGCCCCGACGGTCCGAACGCCCCGCTGACCACCGGTACCACCGGCACCATCGGGGGTGACCTGTCATGAGCATGCCGTTCTACGTCTCGCCCGAGCAGCTGATGAAGGACCGGGCGGACTTCGCGCGCAAGGGCATCTCGCGGGGCCGGTCGATGGTGGCCGTCCAGTACGCCGACGGCATCCTGCTCACCTCCGAGAACGTCTCCCAGGCGCTGCACAAGATCTCCGAGATCTACGACCGGATCGCCTTCGCGGCGGTCGGCCGCTACAACGAGTTCGAGAACCTGCGGATCGCCGGCGTACGCCTCGCCGACATGCGCGGCTACGCCTACGACCGACGCGACGTGACCGCGCGCGGGCTGGCCAACGCCTACGCCCAGACCCTCGGCACCATCTTCTCCAGCGGCGGCGAGAAGCCCTACGAGGTCGAGATCTTCGTGGCCGAGATCGGCGACACTGCGGCCGACGACCAGCTCTACCGGCTCACCTACGACGGCCAGGTGGCCGACGAGCACGGCTTCGCGGTGATCGGCGGCGCCGCGGACGTGGTGGCGGGCTACCTGTCCGAGCACTACCAGGAGGGCGCCACGCTGCCCGATGCGCTGGCCCTGGCGGTGGCGGCGCTGGGCCGCTCGACCAACGAGCGCGGCGAGCCCGACGACCGGGTGATCCCGGTCAAGGACCTCGAGGTCGCGGTCCTGGACCGGACCCGCGCCCAGCCGCGCAAGTTCAGCCGGATCGGCCCCTACCGGCTCGAGTCCATGCTCGGCGACCGGGGCCCGACCGAGTCCAACCCCGTCGAGGAGGGTGCCGAGCACCCGCCCGGCACCGCGTCGACCGACGCCACGCCGGACGACCCGAAGGACCCCACCGACCAGGAGAGCGGCGACGTACCCCCGCTCGAGGACCCGGTCCAGGAGGACCTGCCGCCGGTGGCCCCGCCGCCTCCCAACAGTGGGGAAACCGACGGCGACGACAAGCCGGTCTGAGCGCCGCTGCGGCGGTCTCGACAGGCTCGACCAGCGCCGGTTGCCTACGCGGTCGCCTTCGCGGCCGTAGGGTTGCGGTGTGGACCGGCGGATCTTCGGCATCGAGAACGAGTACGGCGTCACGTGCACGTTCAAGGGCCAGCGCCGGCTCAGCCCCGACGAGGTCGCCCGCTACCTGTTCCGCAAGGTGGTCAGCTGGGGTCGCAGCAGCAACGTCTTCCTGCGCAACGGCGCCCGTCTCTACCTCGACGTGGGCAGCCACCCGGAGTACGCCACGCCTGAGTGCGACGACGTCGTCGAGCTGGTCACCCACGACAAGGCGGGGGAGCGGGTGCTCGAGGGGTTGCTCCTCGACGCGGAGCAGCGACTGCACGACGAGGGCATCGCCGGCGAGATCTACCTGTTCAAGAACAACACCGACTCCGCCGGCAACTCCTACGGCTGCCACGAGAACTACCTCGTCGGCCGGGCCGGCGAGTTCAGCCGCCTGGCCGACGTCCTGATCCCGTTCCTGGTGACCCGGCAGATCGTGGTCGGCGCGGGCAAGATCACCCAGACGCCCCGCGGCGCGTCGTACTCGGTCTCCCAGCGCGCCGAGCACATCTGGGAGGGCGTCTCGAGCGCCACCACCCGGTCGCGGCCGATCATCAACACCCGCGACGAGCCGCACGCGGACGCCGAGAAGTACCGCCGCCTGCACGTGATCGTCGGCGACTCCAACATGAGCGAGACCACCACCATGCTCAAGGTGGCCTCCTGCGACCTGGTCCTCCGGATGATCGAGGAGGGCGTGGTGATGCGCGACCTCACGATGGAGAACCCGATCCGCGCCATCCGTGAGATCAGCCACGACGTGACCGGTCGCCGAAAGGTGCGGCTCGCCAACGGCCGGGAGGCGTCGGCGCTCGAGATCCAGCAGGAGTACCTCGGCAAGGCCCGCGACTTCGTGGATCGCCGCGGCATCAGCACGCCCACGATCGAGCGGGCCCTCGACCTGTGGGAGCGGGGGCTCAAGGCGGTCGAGTCCGACGACCTCGGCCTGGTCGACCGCGAGATCGACTGGGTGATCAAGTGGAAGCTGATCGAGCGCTACCGCGCCAAGCACGGCCTCCCGCTCGGCCATCCCCGCATCGCGCAGCTCGACCTCGCCTACCACGACATCCACCGCGGGCGCGGTCTCTACTACCTGCTCGAGCGCCGGGGCGCAGTGGCCCGGGTGACCAGCGACCTGAAGATCTTCGAGGCCAAGTCGGTCCCGCCCCAGAACACCCGGGCCAGGCTGCGCGGCGAGTTCATCCGCCGCGCCCAGGAACGGCGCCGCGACTTCACCGTCGACTGGGTGCACCTCAAGCTCAACGACCAGGCCCAGCGCACCGTCCTGTGCAAGGACCCGTTCCGCGCGTACGACGAGCGGGTGCAGCGGCTGATCGACGGGATGTGATCCCCACCGACGGCGCGCTCGCGGGGCCCACCGGGATGTGAGAACTCTCAGGGTGGCCCGTTAGGGTTCCGCCCGTGCTTCCTGCTCGTCGTCGGCTTGCCCTGATCCCTGCCCTGCTGGCCTGCAGCGGGCTGTTCCTGACCGCCTGCGGTGACGACGACCCCGGCGACGAGCCGTTCCCGGGGGCCGGCAAGACCTCCGACCGGCTGGACGCCGTGACCATCTCAGGCGACGTCGGGACGGCGCCCGAGGTGAAGTGGAAGTCCGCCATGGACGCCGGGAAGATCGAGACCAAGACGATCACCGAGGGCGACGGCGAGGTGCTCAAGGGCCAGGACGCCGTGCTGGCGCACCTGTGGATCGGCAACGGCCTCTCCCAGCGTGAGGTGTTCAGCACCCACAAGGAGAAGCGGGCCGAGCTGCTGACCGTCAACAACCAGCTGCCGGAGTTCCTGGCCGGCATCCGTGACGCCAAGATCGGGTCGCGGCTCGCTGTCACCGCGTCAGCGGAGGAGGCGTTCGGGCCGAGCGGCAACTCCCAGCTCGGGATCGGCAACAAGGACACCGTGCTCGTCGTGGTGGACCTGGTCTCCCAGGTGCTGGACAAGCCGGAAGGCGAGCGCTCGGCGTACCCCGACTGGATGCCGACCCCGCAGTTCAAGAAGGGCGTGGTCACCGGCTTCAGCTTCGAAGGCGTCCCCGAGCCGACCGACGACCTGCGCCGCGTGCAGCTGCTCAAGGGCACCGGACCGCGGGTCAAGAAGGGACAGACCATCGCGGTCCGCTACCTCGGCCAGGCCTTCGGCGAGGACAAGCCCTTCGACGAGAACTTCGGCGAGGACGGCCAGGGCGACCCGACCACGTTCGGCATCGGCACCGGCCAGGTCATCAAGGGCTGGGACCAGGCCCTCGAAGGCGTCCCGGTGGGCTCGCGGGTGGTGCTGTCGATCCCGGCGGAGCTCGGGTACGGCGCCGAGGGCAGCCCCGACAGCGGCATCCCGGCGAACGCCACGCTGATCTTCATGATCGACATCCTGGCTGCGGCCTGACCACTGGGACACGCCCTGCCCGGTCCGGCCATCTGGAGGTGGCAGGATCGGGGACATGGCGGCGGGGAAGAGCGAGCGGCTCCTCAACCTGCTGATCATGCTGCTCGTGCAACGCCACTACGTCGCCAAGGAACGGATCCGGGAGATCCTCTACTCGGAGTCCGGCCCGGAGGCGTTCGAGAAGATGTTCGAGCGCGACAAGGACGAGCTGCGCAGCCTGGGGGTCCCGATCGAGGTCGGGCAGATGGACGCGTTCTTCGACGACGAGCCGGGCTACCGGATCCGTCCCGACGAGTTCGCGCTGCCTGACATCAGCCTGGCCGCCGACGAGGCCGCGGTGGTGGGGCTGGCCACCAAGGTCTGGCAGCACGCGCGACTGGCCGAGGCCACCACCGAGGCGGTGCGCAAGCTCACCGCACTGGGGGTCGACGTCGACCTGACGGCCCTCGACATCGTGGAGCCGCGGCTGAGCGCCGACGAGCCGTCGTTCGACGTGTTCTGGGAGGCCACCCAGGAGCGCACCCCAGTGGTCTTCGACTACGTCCGCTCGGGTGAGACCGAGGTCAGCACCCGCCATCTCCAGCCCTGGGGCGTCGCCCGCTACTCGGGGCGGTGGTACGTCGTCGGCTTCGACACCGACCGGCAGGCCGAGCGGATCTTCCGCCTGTCCCGGGTCCACGGCAAGGCGGTCAAGCAGGGCCGGCCCGGGTCCTACGAGATCCCGCCCGGCACCGACGTCAGCGAGGTGGCCCGGCGACTGGCTCCCGAGCCGTCGACGATGCGCGCCGTGCTCCTGGTCCGCAAGGGCGCGGGCCACACGCTGCGGCGGGGCGCGGACCGGGTGGAGGAGGGCGTGCCCGGGCCGGACACCGACTCGACGTGGGACCGGCTGGTGCTCGAGCGGGGGTCGGTGGGGCTGGCCGACGAGGTGCTCGGATACGGCGCCGACGTCTACGTCGAGGAGCCCACGCTGCTGCGTCAGATTGTCGTACGCCGCCTCGGCCAGGCCGTCGGGGTGGCCCCGGGCGACGGCCCGTGAGCGCACTGGCCAGCGCCAAGGACCAGGTCGCCCGGCTGCTGACCCTGGTGCCGTACCTGCACGCGCACGGCGAGGTCCGGGTCGACGAGGCCGCCCGGGCGCTCGGGGTCGACCCGGACCAGCTGTTCCGGGACCTCAAGGTGCTGTTCATGTGCGGCCTGCCGGGCGGCTACCCGGACGACCTCATCGACGTCGACATCGACGCCCTGGAGGGACCGGACGGCGTGCGGGCCGACGGCGTGATCAAGGTGTCAAACGCCGACTACCTGGCCCGGCCGCTGCGGCTGAGCCCCACCGAAGCGTCAGCGGTGATCGTGGCGCTGCGGGCGCTGCGCAACGGCGCCAAGGACGACACCCGCGAGGTCGTGGACCGGGCGCTGGGCAAGCTCGAGGCCGCGGCCGCGCAGGGCTCGGCCGAGAGCGCGGCGGCCCAGATCGACCCCGGCGACAATGCCGTCGACACCGACCTCGGGCTGCTGGCCACCCAGCTCCAGACCGCCGCGGACCGCGGCCGCCAGGTCCGGCTCAGCTACTACGTGCCGAGCCGGGACGAGCAGTCCGAGCGGGTGGTGGACCCCAAGGGCGTGGTCACCGCCGAAGGACACCTGTACCTGGATGCCTGGTGCCACAGCGCGGAGGCACCTCGGCTGTTCCGCCTGGACCGGATCGACCGCGCCGAGGTGCTCGACGACCCGGTGGAGACCCCGCAGGAGGGCCCGCGCGACCTCGGCGACGGGATCTTCAGCCAGTCGTCCGACGTGACGCCGGTGACCCTGCTGCTGGAGCCCGACGCCCGCTGGATGACCGACTACTACCCGGTGGAGGA
Source organism: uncultured Actinomycetota bacterium (assembly GCA_963749865.1). Classification (GTDB taxonomy): domain Bacteria; phylum Actinomycetota; class Actinomycetes; order Propionibacteriales; family Nocardioidaceae; genus Nocardioides. The sequence continues at coordinate 1,014,193 of CAVVOE010000011.1, read as the reverse complement.
AATCCGGGAGGTCGGCCAGGACCGAATTGAGGTCGTCCTGCTCGTCGCCGACGAGCGCTGGCTGACCCGGCTGATGCTGCGACTGGCACCGCACGCGACAGTCGTGTCGCCCGCGACGTACGCCGACACTTTCATGGCCGCCGCACAGCGGGCGCTCAGTCTGTACGAGTGATGGGCGAGTAGGCTGAACCCGTACCGCAACCACCATGTGAGGACAACATGACCCCTCTGCTCATCGGAGGACTCGGCACACCCGAGCTGCTCCTCATTCTGGCTGTCCTCATCCTGCTGTTCGGCGCCGCCAAGCTCCCGGAGCTGGCCCGCGGCAGCGGGCGCGCGTTGCGGATCTTCAAGGCCGAGACCAAGGGCCTGATGGACGACGACGACGATGACGCGGCTTCCGAGGCCAGCAAGACCCAGGCCCAGCTGGAGCTCGAGGCGAAGCAGCGTGACCTCGCCCAGCGCCAGGCCGAGCTCGACGCCGAGGCGGAGAAGATCAACCGCGGCGAGACGGCCTGACCCCAGCCCCTTGATCAAACGCCTGGCCGGGTTCCTCAAGGGGAGCCCGCATCACCCGGTGGGCCCGGACGGGCGGATGGCGCTCTCCGACCATCTGCGTGAGCTGCGGGCCCGGCTGATCCGGTCGGTGCTCGTGGTCTCCGTACTGTTCTGCGTGGCCCTCTTCTTCTACGACGAGCTCGCGGACCTGATCCGGGTCCCCTACGACAAGGGTGTCGACCGGCTGCCCGACGATGTCAGCACCCAGATCGTCGTCAACGACGTCACCGGGCCTCTGCTCCTCCAGCTCAAGCTGTGCGGCGTCGCGGCCCTCATCGCCTCCAGCCCCTACTGGCTCTACCAGATCTGGGCCTTCATCCTGCCTGGGCTGCATCCCAGCGAGCGGAAGTGGTCGCGTATCTTCGCGGCCGTCGCGGGACCCCTCTTCTTCGCCGGTGTCGCCACGGCCTACTACGTGCTGCCCAAGGCGATCGAGGTGCTGATCAACTTCACCCCGGCCGACGCAACCAACCTCGTCGACTTCGGGAGGTTCTTCACCTTCACGACCCGGATGTTCCTGGTCTTCGGGATCGCCTTCGAGATCCCGCTGTTCGTGGTGATGCTCAACCTGGCCGGCGTCGTCTCCGGAAAGGCCCTGGGCCGCTACCGGCCCTGGATCGTCGTGGGGACCTTCGTCTTCGCCGCGGTGGCGACGCCGTCGACCGACCCGTTCTCGATGCTGTTCCTCGCGGTACCCATGCTGATCCTGTTCGCCGTCGCGGAGATCATCGCCCGGCTCATCGACCGCGCCCGCCGGCGCGGCGCGAACTCGACTGAGCAGTGGGACGACGACGAGGTCTCGACCCTGTGACCGACCTCGACCCCTTCGACCTGCCGGACTGGCTGGGTGAGGGGCCGGTCTCCTGGGCCACCGACGAGGGACTTGTCGGACACCTGGTTGCCGGGTACCTCACCAGCCCGGCCGGCGAGACGCTGCCTTGCGACCTGCTGGCCGTCGACCAGGCCTACCCGGCACCCGTCCTCGACGAGGCGACTCGCACCCGGGTGCACCAGACCTGGCAGCACGGCCAGGTGCTGCTGGTCACTCGCGCCGGCCGCGCGACGGTGGCGGCCCCGGGCACCTCGTGGTCCGCCGACCGCGTGCTCGAGGCTCTCACGCGGCTGGCTCGTGCGATGGGTGCTGACCCGGTGGTGTGGTCGGCGCACCTGGGGCTGGGCTCGCGACAGCCCTGACCGCCTGCCCGAGCAGCTCACAGGCCTGGGACCAGCTCATGGGTGCAGGATGATCGGCCAGGCTCGACCGGAGCCCGCGCGCCAAGGACAGCACACCCCATAGGTCTGCTTCCGACACCGGTGTGTGCAGCTGGGCGGGGCTGAGCTGGGCCAACCTGAAACGCAAGACCTCCGCCTCCTCCTTGCGGGCTCCCGCCAGGTGTTGCGCAGGCAAGGCGTTGCCCGCGACCCGCTCGCCTTCGGCGAGCTCGTCGAGCGCGCGTAGGACGCGCACTCCGTGCCTCTCGGCAGCTGACGTCGGCAGGCGCAGCGGGCATGCCGGTTCCGACATGATCCATCGGACATCGCTCATCGACCAGCGCAACCACCGCCGACAGAAGCAGATGGTCACGACCTCGATGGCCCTGCTTCGTGAGTAGATGTTCAGAACGGCTTCCGGGCTCACCTTCATCCAACGAGCCATCGCCGAGACGCTGAAGCGCGCGACGCCACGAGTCTCGAGCACGTGCACTGCCGCGTCGGTGAGGATCTCGGCGTAGTCAACGTGATCCGGAAGTAGGAAAGGGCTGGATGACATGTCTGTCAGCCTTCCCCGTACGGAGGCAGGCACCTCTGGTTCTCCACAGGCACGTCCGCGCAGCCAGCCGGAGGCATACCTGTGCGCGGAGGGTGGGTTGGAACCACCCAACCGGCGAGATCGGTTGGCACCAACCCAGAAGGTTGGTGGGTACCAACCCCCCGAAGGTTGGTTGGTACCAACCCACTCATTGACTTGGTTGGTTCCAACCCACCCTTCGCGCGCGCCGACACCGCGAGCCGGTCGTGCTCAGCGCAGCGGTCCCGGGCAGCCCGTGCCCTAGTCTGCGCGCGTGACCCGCGAGATCGCTCTGCTGACGAACCCAACGTCGGGTATGGGCAAAGGAGCGCGGGCGCGTGGGGCGGTGCTGCAGCGGCTCCGGGAGGCCGGCCTCACCGTGCGCGACCTCAGCGGGCGGGACGCGGACGAGGCGCTCGACCTGGCCCGCGCGGCGGTCGGGGACAGCGTGGAGGCGCTGGTGGTGCTGGGTGGCGACGGGATGGTGCACCTCGGGATCCAGGCGGTGGCCGACACCGGGACGCCACTCGGGATCGTCCCGGCGGGCACTGGCAACGACGTGGCCCGCTACTTCGACCTGCCACGCAAGGATCCAGTGGCCGCCGCCGACATCGTGGTCAGGGGTACGACGCGCCAGGTAGACCTCGCCCGGAGCGGGAGCAAGTACTTCGCGACGGTCCTGTGCGCCGGCTTCGACGCACTGGTCAACGAGCGGGCCAACCGGATGACCTGGCCCAAGGGACAGATGCGCTACAACCTCGCGACGCTCTCCGAGCTCCGGGTGTTCCGGCCGCTGCACTACACGCTCGACCTCGACGGGGAGCAGCTCACCATCGAGGCGATGATGGTGTCGGTGGGCAACGGTCCGTCGTTCGGGGGCGGGCTGCGGATCACCGAGGGAGCGCTCCTCGACGACGGCATGCTCGACGTGGTGATCATCAAGCCGATGAGCCGCGGGGCGCTCGTACGGACCTACCCGAAGCTGTTCAGCGGCACCCACATCACGCACCCGCAGTACGAGCACCATCTGGTCCGCGCGGTGACGGTGGCCAGCCCCGGCATCACGACGTACGCCGACGGAGAGCGGTTCGGGGACCTGCCGCTCACCGTGCAGTGCGCCCCAGGAGCGTTGACCGTCTACACCTAGGCTGGGTGGGTGAGCACCGACGAGCTGTCCCCGTCGGAGCGGTACGCGGCGCACCGGAAGCACAAGGACCACCCGGTGGTCCGGGACTTCGGCGCCCTCTACGACTTCCCGCTCGACGACTTCCAGCTCCGCGCCTGCCAGGAGATCGAAGACGGGCGCGGAGTGCTCGTGGCTGCCCCGACGGGCTCCGGCAAGACGGTGGTGGGCGAGTTCGCGATCCACCTCGCCCTCAGCACCGGCCGCAAGTGCTTCTACACCACCCCGATCAAGGCGCTGAGCAACCAGAAGTACCACGACCTGGTCGAGCGCTACGGCCCCGACGACGTGGGCCTGCTGACCGGTGACAACGTCGTCAACGGCGACGCACCGGTGGTCGTGATGACCACCGAGGTGCTCCGCAACATGCTGTACGCCGGGAGCCGGACCCTGCTCGGCCTCGGCTACGTGGTGATGGACGAGGTGCACTACCTCGCCGACCGGTCCCGAGGCGCGGTCTGGGAAGAGGTGATCATCCACCTCCCCGAGTCGGTGACCGTGGTCAGCCTGAGCGCGACCGTGAGCAACGCCGAGGAGTTCGGCGAGTGGCTGGCGACCGTCCGCGGCGAGACGACCACCATCGTGGAGGAGCGAAGGCCGGTCCCGCTCTACCAGCACGTCATGGTCGGCAAGCGGCTGCTCGACCTGTTCGCCTCCTCCGACGTCGACGCGGCAGCCGGGTTCGTCAACGAGGGCGCCCCGGTCAACGGCGAGCTGATGAAGATCGCCCGCGACGACTGGGCCAGCACCCGGCTGATGCGTGACCGCCGCTCGCCGCGCAAGGGCAAGCCGGGCAGCTCGAAGACCAAGTTCTCCAAGGACGGGCGCAACGTCGGCAACGGCCGCCGCGTGTGGATCCCCAGCCGTGCCGACGTGGTGGACCGGCTGGACCGGGAGGGGCTGCTGCCGGCGATCGTGTTCGTCTTCAGCCGGGTCGGCTGCGACGCGGCCGTCCAGCAGTGCCTCAATGCCGGCGTCCGGCTCACCACGCCCGCGGAGCGGGACACCATCTACGCCTACGTCGAGGCGGCCTGCCAGGACCTGCCCGAGGAGGACCTCCACGTCCTCGGCTACCACGACTTCCTCGACGGCCTGACCCGCGGCCTCGCAGCCCACCACGCCGGGATGCTGCCGGCGTTCAAGCACGTCGTCGAAGAGCTCTACGTGCGTGGTCTGTGCAAGGTGGTCTTCGCGACCGAGACCCTGGCCCTGGGCATCAACATGCCCGCCCGCACGGTGGTCATCGAGAAGCTGACCAAGTGGAACGGCGAGACGCACGCCGACATCACACCGGGGGAGTACACCCAGCTCACCGGTCGCGCCGGCCGCCGCGGGCTCGATGTCGAGGGCCATGGCGTCGTGCTCTGGCAGCCGGGCATGAACCCGCGGGAGGTGGCCGGACTGGCCTCGACCCGGACCTACCCGCTGCGGTCGTCGTTCCGTCCGTCGTACAACATGGCGGTCAACCTGGTCGACCAGTACGGCCGCGAGACCTCGCGCGAGCTGCTCGAGCAGTCCTTCGCCCAGTTCCAGGCCGACAAGGCTGTCGTGGGGCTGGCCCGGCAGCTGCGCAAGGGCGAGGAGGCGTTGACCGGGTACGCCGAGGCCGCGCGCTGCGAGCTCGGCGACTTCATGGAGTACGCCGGGCTCCGCCGGAGGATCTCCGAGGTCGAGAAGGGCGCCAGCAAGGCACGACGATCCGACCGGCGCGAGGAGGCGATCGAGTCGCTGCGCCACCTCAGGCGCGGTGACGTGATCGAGGTGCCGACCGGCAAGTTCGCCGGGTACGCCGTCGTCGTCGACAACGGGTGGGACGAGACCAACCCGCGCCCCTACGTCGTCACCGCGGACCGGCAGGCCCGCCGCCTCGCGATCATCGACTTCCCGGTCCCCGTCGAGGCCGTGGCGCAGGTCAAGGTCCCCAAGTCCTTCAACGGCCGCAACCCGCAGATGCGCCGCGACCTGGCCTCGGCACTGCGGACCCGCACCCACGGCCTGGCCCCCCCTCCGCCGACGCGGCGTCGTTCCCAGGCGGGCGGAGGCCTCGCGACGGGGATGGCCGACTCGGGCGTCGAGCGTGAGATCCAGGAGCTGCGCAGGAAGCTGCAGGCCCACCCGTGCCACGCCTGCCCGGACCGCGAGGACCACGACCGCTGGGCCCAGCGGTGGTTCAAGCTGGACCGCGACGCGGCCACGCTGCGCCGCCGGGTCGAGAACCGCACCAACACGGTGGCTCGGCAGTTCGACCGCGTGTGCGAGGTGCTGACCGCGCTCGGCTACCTCGCGGGCGGGCCCGGGGAGGAGGGCGCCCCCGAGGTGACGGTCACCGACCAGGGGCGGCGCCTCATGCGGCTGTACTCCGAGCTCGACCTGGTCGCTGCGGAGTGCCTGCGCACCGGACTGTGGGACGACCTGACCGTCCCGGAGCTCGCGGCCGCGCTGTCGGTGCTGGTGTTCGAGGCCCGGCGCCCCGACGACGCCTCGCCGCCCCGGGTGCCGGGCGGCCGGACCCGCGACGTGATCAAGGAGATGGTCAAGCTCTGGGGCCAGCTCGACGCCCTGGAGCGTGACCACCACCTCGACTTCCTGCGCCAGCCCGACGCCGGGTTCGCCTGGGCGGCGTACCGCTGGGCTGAGGGCGACGAGCTCGACGACGTCCTCAACGTCGTGGAGCTGGCCGCAGGCGACTTCGTGCGCTGGATGAAACAGCTCCTCGACCTGGCGGGGCAGGTGGCCGACGCCGCCGGTGACGGTCCGCTGCGCGAGACCGCGCGCGACGTGGTCTCAGCCGTACGCCGCGGCGTGGTGGCCTACTCCGGGTTGGGCGACGACTGACGCACCGCCTCGGCGACCGGCGTCTCGCCGTTCACCAGGTTCCACTGCTTGCCCACCGTGGCCGGCTCGTCCAGCACCGCGGCCAGGACCGCGGCCACGTCTGCCCGGGTCACGTCGCCACGGGCCACGTCGGGCCCGAGGGCGACCAGCCCGGTGGCCGGGTCGTCGGTCAGCCGGCCTGGCCGGATGATCGTCCAGGCCAGGTCGGTGTCGCGCAGTGCGGCGTCGGCGTCGCGCTTGGCCTCGACGTAAGCCCGCCACACCTCCTGCGTGTCGTCGGGCAGGGGGTCGTCGACGTTGATCGCGGAGACCTGGACGAACCGCTCGATGCCGGCCTTCCGGGCGCCCTCGACCGACTTCAGGGAGCCCTCGAGGTCCACCGTCCGCTTCCGCTCCTTGTTGCCGTCCGGCCCGCCGCCCGCCGCGAACACCACCGCGTCGCAGCCGGCGAACGCCGCGGCAAAGGCGTCGGCGTCCGCACGCTCGATGTCGAGGAGCCGCACCTCGGCCCCGCGGGACTCGAGCTCGTCGCGGTACGCCTCACGGCGTACCAGCGCGACCGGGTCGTGCTCGGAGCGGCGCAGCGCGACGAGGAGGTGCCGGGCCACCTGGCCGTGGCCCCCGACGACAGCGATCCGGGACATGGCCCCACCCTACGGGGCTCGGTCGCGGTCAAGCGGGTCCAGGGCCTCGCACGAGCGCGGGCCGGCCGGGCGCTCTCGGACAGCGCTGTGAGCAAAGTGCCGGCCCGTCGAGGTTGTACCGCTCGCCAGGCCGGCCACCCGTCAGGATCGCGGGGCGTGACCGGTCGGTCCAGACCCGTCCGGTCCAGGTCGAGCTCGCGGGCCACGGCGACGACGCGCGGGGCCACCGCGAGGTAGTCGGCGGCCGCCTTGACCTTGCCGCGCGGTCCCGGGCCCATGTCGGAGTCGGGGTCCTCGGCCGCCGCGATGATCCCGGCCATGTCGCCGAACCGGCCGAGCAGCGTCGCCGCCGTCTTCTCCCCGATCCCGGCCACGCCCGGCAGGCCATCGGAGGCGTCGCCGCGGAGCGTCGCGAAGTCGGCGTACTGGGCGGCGTCGATGCCGTACTTGGCCCGTACCCACGCGTTGTCGACCCGCTCATGGTTGCCCACGCCGCGCGCGATGTAGAGCACGCGGACCCCGGCCGCGTCGTCGACGACCTGGAACAGGTCGCGGTCACCGGTGACCACGTCGACGGGCCGCCGGCCCCGGTGGCGAGCGTCCCGATCACGTCGTCGGCCTCGTAGCCGTCCGCGCCGCGCACGCAGATCCCGAACGCGTCGAGCACCTCGAGGATGACCGGCACCTGGACCTCGAGCGGGTCCGGCACCTCCTCGATGTCGGGACCGGACGCGACCTCGGCGACGACCCGGTGGGTCTTGTACGTCGGCAGCAGGTCGACCCGCCAGGCCGGCCGCCAGTCGTTGTCCCAGCAGCAGACCAGCTGATCGGGGTCGTACTGCTCGACCAGCCGGGAGATGAAGTCCATGAAGCCGCGCACGGCGTTGACCGGCGTGCCCTCGTCGTCGGTGATCTCGGGGACCCCGAAGAAGGCCCGGAAGTACATCGAGGCCGAGTCGAGGAGCATCAGCGGCTCTGCGATGTCCGGGCGGATCTGGTCACGGCCGCATCCTGTCAGAGCACCCGACTAGCTGCGGCCGTGACGTCCTCCACCCTCGAGGCCACCGACCGGCAGATCCTCCAGCTGCTGGCCGCCGACGGCCGGATGTCCTTCACCGACCTCGGCAAGGCCACCGGGCTGTCCACCTCCGCGGTGCACCAGCGGGTCAAGCGGCTCGAGCAGCGCGGCCTGATCCTGGGCTACGGCGCCACCGTCAACCACGACGAGATCGGGCTGCCGCTCACCGCGTTCATCTCGATCCGCCCGATCGACCCCTCCCAGCCCGACGACTCCCCGGCCCGCCTGGAGGAGGTCCCGGAGATCGAGTCGTGCTGGTCGGTCGCCGGCGACGAGTCCTACATCCTCAAGGTCCGGCTCGCGAAGCCCAGTGACCTCGAGGACCTGCTGGCCCGGATCCGGGCGGCGGCGAACGTCTCGACGCGCACGACCATCGTGCTGTCCACCTACTACGAGAACCGGCCCGTCACCGGAGGCTGACGGGGCTGCTCGTCAGGGACCGGTGATCGAGACGGCCGTCGAGGTCCACGACCTCGACGAAGCCGGACGCGGTGTCGTTGTTGTTCAGCGCGACGCCGCTGCGCGCGCACATGCCGACGAAGAACGTGCCGCCCAGCTCCGGACTCGGCCGCGCTGGCACTCGACCGACGGTCGCGGCCGGTCCCGGTCGCGATCCCGGACGACACGCCGGAAGAGCGCCGCCCAACGGCTGCGGACCGTTCACGGCCTGGGCACCGTCGGGGATGCGGCACAGCGCCACGTCGACGGCGGCGGTGCCGGCGTCGAGGCCGAGCGTGGCCGTGCCGCTGGCGACGATGGCCTGGTCGGGTCCGACCTGCACGGCCACGGCCGGCCCCAGGAAGGCGAAGGGGTAGGGCACGTTCGCCGGGACGTCGGGGATCGGCCCGGCGAACGCGCTTCAGCTGCGCGAGGTCGTCGGTCAGCACGCCGGCCTTGAGGTCCTTGGCCTTGAGCGAGCGGTTCTTGACGTCCTTGCCCGTGACGGTGCCGTTCGCGATCTGATGGCCGGTCACCTGGCGGGCCGCGTCGGCGATGACCGGGTTGGTGGCCAGCAGGAAGGCCACCGCGCCGGCGAGGACGCCCAGCAGCAGCTTGGTACGCATGCGCACTCCAAGAGGGACGAGGGCCGAGGTATCCGCTGCCGAGAATACGTCAGGAGGGAGCCGCTCAGTACGCCTGCAGGGCCGCCGTACGCCGCGACGCCTCGGCCATCTCGGCGGCGCGCAGCGCGGACTCGTCCAGCGAGCCGTGCTCGGCCCACCACGCCTGGCCCTCGGCGGGCAGGGTGTGGATCGGGTCGTAGTACTCGTAGGTGCGGGTCGAGCGCCTCGGGGTCCTCGGCCTCGATCGAGGTGCGGTAGTTCTTGGTCCAGTGGGAGATGCCGCGCACGTCGTCGTACGACGCCAGCTGGTGCACCCAGCGCTTGCCGACGAACGGCACGTCGCAGACGATCCGCGGCGTCGCGAAGCCCGGGCAGGTAGCCCATGATCGCGTGCTGCAGCCGCTGCGCGTCGGCGACCGAGACCCGCCAGTGCTCCGAGAACGGGATCATGTCGCACATGTAGAAGTAGTAGGGCATGATCTGCGCGCCGTCGAGCAGCGCGAAGCACAGGTCGAGCAGCGCGTGCGGGTCCGCGTTGACGCCGTTGAGGATGACGCCCTGGTTGCGGACGTCGCGGATGCCGGTGTCGAGCATCGCCCGGGTCGCCTTCGCCACCAACGGCGTGACCGAGTTGGCGTGGTTGACGTGGGTGTGGATCGCGACGGAGACCCCGCGCTGCCGGGCGATGGTGCCGATCCGGGTCATCCCCTCGACGACCTCGGGCTGGAGCCAGTGCTGCGGCAGACCCATCAGCGCCTTGGTGGCCAGCCGGATGTCACGGATGTTCTCGACCTCGAGCAGGTCGGTGAGGAAGGACTCCAGTCGCGGCCACGGCATGTTGGCGACGTCGCCGCCGGAGACCACCACGTCGCGCACCCCGGGGTAGCGGCGCAGGTAGTCGAGCATGTCGCCGAGCCGGTCGTTGGGCTTGCCGACGAACTTCAGCTTCTCGATGACCGCGGTGGAGTTGCCGACCAGGTCCATCCGGGTGCAGTGGCCGCAGTACTGCGGGCAGGTGGGCAGCAGCTCGGCCAGCACCTTGGTCGGGTAGCGGTGGGTGAGCCCCTCGGTGGCCCACATGTCGTGCTCGTGCAGCGAGTCCCGGGTGGCGTGCGGGTGCGAGGGCCAGTCGGTGCGGCGGTCGCTGAAGACCGGCAGCATGTAGTGGCGCACCGGGTCGGCGTAGAAGGCCTCGGTCAGGGAGCCCGGCCCGTTCGGCTCCGTCGCGCGGGGCCATCGTGTTCATCATCTGCGGCGGGACCAGCATCGACATGGTCGCCCGCTCGGCCTGGTCGCGCTCGAGGTCGGCGTAGAACCGCTCGTCGACGAGGTCGCCGAGCAGCTCACGCAGCTGCTTGAGGTTCTTGACGCAGTGCGCGCGCTGCCACTGGACCGACTCCCAGTCGGCCGCGGTGACGTCCTTCCAGCCGGGGAATCGGGTCCAGTCCGGCTCCACCAGCTCGACACGCTGGTAGGGGTAGGGCTGACCGGTTCCGAGCCCGATGGACGTTTCAATGGTCACTGTGCCACTGTAGGTGGAGGATCTGCGGCCTGTCCAAAGACGACACCGCAAATCCTCCCGCCAGGCTGGACAACCAGCGTCCATGTTACTGAGGAGAAACGTCGTGCGCGCCAGCGATCCGACCGGGTTGCACCGGGTCCTGGACGACCGGGTGGTGCTGCCCCAGGCGGCCGAGCGGCTGGACACCCGCCGCGAGCTGTGGTCCGACGAGGTCCGGATCCGCGTCGAGCGGCTCAACCTCGACGCGGCGTCGTTCCGTCAGCTCGAGCGGACCCACGCCGTGGACGGCAGGAGCGAGACGGCGTACGCCGCGCGGTCCTCGACATCGTCGCGGCCCGCGGCAAGATGCAGAACCCCGAGACCGGCTCCGGCGGGATGCTCGTGGGCACGGTCGAGGAGGTCGGGCCCCGGAGTCCCGCCGCTCGGGCCTGCGGGTGGGGGACCGGGTCGCGACCCTGGTGTCGCTGACCCTCACGCCGCTGGTGATCGAGGACGGCCTGGCCCGCTGGGACGGCCGGTCCGAGCAGGTGCCGTGCGACGGGTACGCCGTGCTGTTCGGCCGCTCGATCGCTGCCCGGATCCCCGACGACCTGCCTGCCGACCTGAGCCTGGCGGTGATGGACGTGTGCGGCGCGCCGGCGCTCACCCACCGGGTGGTCGCTCAGTACGACCAGCCGGTGGTGGCCGTGATCGGCGGGGCGGGCAAGTCCGGCTCGCTCAGCCTGGCCGCCGCCCGCGACGCCGGCGCCCGGCGCACCGTGGGCGTCGTACCGAACGAGGCGGAGGCCGCGCTCCTGCGGGAGTCGGGCCTCGCCGACGACGTGGTGGTTGCCGACGCCCGGGACCCGGTCGCGCTGCGCGACGCGGTGACGTCGGCGGCCGGGGAGACGGCCGACGTCACCGTGGTCTGCGTCGACGTCCCCGGCTGCGAGGGCGGCGCCATCCTGGCCACCTCGCCGGGCGGGACCGTCATCTTCTTCTCGATGGCGACGTCCTTCTCCGCCGCCGCACTGGGCGCCGAGGGGCTGGCCGCCGACGTGACCATGCTGGTCGGCAACGGCTACGTGCCCGGCCACGCCGACTACGCCATGCAGCTGCTGCGCGCGCAGCCGGGCGTCCGCGCACTGTTCGAGCGGCGGCTGGAGGTCGGCACCGTGAGCCGCAGGCCGCGAGGGCAAGCTCGCGCTCGACCCGGTGACCGTCCGCAAGGCCAGGGCCCTGGCCCGCAAGGCCGGCAAGCCGATCGTCAACGATGGCCCAGCGGCACACGACGGTCAGCGTCGAGCGGGCGACGCTGCGGATGGCCGGGCTCGAGGGCGCCGACGGCGACGGCATCCCGTGGGTCAACCGGCTCCTGGACGTCGTACGCGCGGACGTCGGGCTCGAGCACGGAGTCGCCCTGCCGGTCTGGGACGCACTGGTCCGCGGCGAGGCCGAGGACCTGCGCCACGCTGGCCCAGAAGGCCGGTGCGGGCTCCGTGACGTTCCGGGTCCCCGAAGGACGCGAGGCGACCCGCGCGACGGCCGCGTCCCGCAAGCAGGTCGGCGCCGGCCTCAAGCGGATCGACGCCCGCCGCCGTGAGCGCGACCGGATGATCAAACGGCACGGCGACGCCCCGCGCACGCCGTGGATCTACCTGATCGTCGCGACCGGCGACATCATGGAGGACATCCCGCAGGCCCAGCAGGCGGCCCGCGAGGGCGCCGACGTGATCGCGGTGATCCGGTCGACCGGGCAGAGCCTGCTCGACTACGTGCCCGAGGGCGCGACCCGCGAGGGCTTCGCCGGGACCTACGCCACCCAGGAGAACTTCCGGCTGATGCGGGCCGCCCTCGACCAGTCGAGCGCGGAGCTGGGCCGCTACGTCCGGCTCACCAACTACGCATCCGGCCTGTGCATGCCCGAGATCGCGACCCTGGCCGGGCTCGAGCGGCTCGACATGATGCTCAACGACTCGATGTACGGGATCCTCTTCCGCGACATCAACCCGGTCCGGACCTTCGTCGACCAGCGGTTCAGCCGCCAGGTGCACGCGCGCGCCGGGATCATCATCAACACCGGCGAGGACAACTACCTCACGACCGCCGACGCCGTCGAGGCCGCCCACACGGTGACGACCAGCCAGCTGCTCAACGAGTACTTCGCCAAGGAGGCCGGGCTCGAGGACTGGCAGCTCGGGCTGGGCCACGCCTTCGAGATCGACCCGGACCTGCCGAACTCGTTCCGGCTCGAGCTGGCGCACGCGCTGCTGGCCCGCGAGCTGTTCCCCGAGGCGCCGCTCAAGTGGATGCCGCCGACCCGGCACATGACCGGCGACGTGTTCCGGGGCAACCTGCTCGACGGGTTCTTCAACCTGGTCGGCTCGCTGACCGGTCAGGGCATCCTGCTGGTCGGCATGATGACCGAGGCGGTCGTCACGCCGTGGCTGTCCGACCGTGACATCGCGCTGCAGAACGTCCGCTACGTCCTGGACGCCACCGGTGACCTGCACGAGGACTTCCATCCGCCGCCGGACGGCTTCATCGCCCAGCGCGCCAGGCAGGTGCTGGGGGAGTCGGTCGACCTGCTCGAGCGGATCGTCGACGACACATTGCTCGACGCGATCGCCGACGGCACCTTCGGCCTGATGCGCCGCCCGGCCGACGCCGGCCGCGGCCTCGACGGCGTCGCGAAGAAGTCCTCGGCGTACTACAACCCGGCCAGCGAGCTGCTGGAGGAGGCCCGATGAGCATCGTCCGGCCGTACGGCGACACCACCGGCGACGGCATGGTGCAGATCAGCTTCACGCTGCCCATCGGCGGCGAGGGGGACCTGGCCAAGGCCGCGGAGGGCGCTGCCCTGCAGCTCGCGAACAAGATGGGCATGGACCCTGCCCTGGTCGCGCACAGCAGGGCGATGGGGCCCGGCCACACCTTCTTCGTGGTCTACGGGCGGGTGAACCACCTCGTCGACACCAGCAAGGTCGAGGTGGTCGAGCGCGACTACCCGCTGCTGACCCCCAAGGAGGTCAACTCCGCGGTGAAGCGGAAGCTGCGCCGACGACTGGTCGTCGTGGGGGGCTGCATCGGCACCGACGCGCACACCGTGGGCATCGACGCCATCATGAACATCAAGGGCTTCGCGGGGGAGAAGGGTCTGGAGTACTACCGCGAGCTCAAGGTCGTGAACCTCGGCGCCCAGGTCTCGGTGCCGCAGCTGGTCGAGCGGGCGCGCGCGGAGAAGGCCGACGCCGTACTCGTCTCCCAGGTGGTCACCCAGCGCGACGCGCACCTGCTCAACACCCGCGAGATGTCGGCGGCGTTCCGCGAGGCCTTCCCCGCCGAGCGGCGACCGCTGCTGGTGGTCGGTGGCCCGCGCTTCGACGAGGCCATGGCGGGCGAGCTCGGCGTGGACCGCGTCTTCACCCGCGGTACGACGCCGGGGGAGGTGGCGTCCTTCCTCGTCCACCGCCTGGCGCCGTCCAACCACGGAGCCGCGGCCTGATGCCCGAGGTCGGCACCACCGTCGTGCACCGCCGCTACGTGCCGTTCTCAGACGCGCACTACGCCGGCAACCTGGTCGACGGCGCCTACAGCCTCAAGCTGTTCGGCGACGTGGCCACCGAGATGTGCATCCGCACCGACGGCGACGAGGGGCTGTTCGCGTCGTACTCCGACGTGCAGTTCCTGGCCCCGGTGCGGGCCGGCGACGTCCTGGAGATCACCTGCACGCTCACCCGGGTCGGCACCCGGTCGCGCACCATCGACCTGTCCGTCCACGTGGTGGCCCGCGGCGCTCCCACCGACGACCGCCCCGGCGCCGCCGCGCTGCTCGACGAGCCACTGCTCGCTACCACGGCGACCGGCACCGTGGTGGTGCCTTCGTCCGATTCGTGAGAAGGACGGGCCGGTGGTCTGGTCCGGCCGACGACACGCCGCCACGGGTCGGAAAATTTGTGAGCTGCGGGTGAACGGAGCATGGCCGCTGACCTGCGCCTTTCCGCATTCGCGCAGGTCAGCGGGGTGTTGACGGAACCGCCGCGGGGGAGTTGGGTAACGGCCGTCCGCTCATGCAGATCGCGGCAGGAGCGCCGGTTTCCGGGTGGCCGGGTCCGAGGGTGACGTGCCATCGCCCGAAGACCCGACGACAGGTTCCGACGGTCTCCGCGAGAGCAGGGCACGGAGGGGCCCGCTCCCCCTAGACAACAGCCTGACCACGACAGCCGGTCGCGAGCCGGGCTGGACCGAAGGCGTGCGGGACCCCTCCGCCCTTCTGCTTCGGTAGTTTTGTGGTGTGTTGCGAAGGAGCCTCCTCGCGGCCTGCGCGGGCCTGGTGCTCTCGGTGGCCTTCGAGCCGGTCGCGGTCGCCTGGGTCATCCCGGCGGCCGTGGCCGGCTTCGCGCTGGCGACCCGCGGGCTGCGGCTGCGCGCCGCCTTCGTGGTCGGGCTGGCCTTCGGCGCGGCGTTCTTCTTCACCCACATCTGGTGGATGCGGGCCGTGGGCATCCCGGCCTGGATCACCCTGTCCACCCTCGAGGCCCTGTTCTACGCGATGCTCGGGTCGCTCTCGACGCTGCTGCAGCGGCACCGGTGGTGGCCGCTGTGGTTCGCCTCGGCGTGGACGGCGGTGGAGGTCTGGCGCAGCGGCTGGCCGCTGAGCGGGATGCCGTGGGGCCGGCTCGCCTTCGCCGTCGTGGACACCCCGGTCGCCGAGGCGCTGCCGTACGCCGGCGCGGTCGGGGTCAGCTTCCTCCTCGCCCTGATGGGGGCGCTGCTGGCCTGGCTGCTGGCCGGCCCGGTGGCGGGGGAGGGGGGCCGCCGGCGCGCGGCGCTGTGCCTGGCCGGGCTGATCGCGGTGCTCGCCGTGCCCGCCGTCGTGCCCTGGTCCTTCGACGCCGAGGACGAGGTGACCGTGGCGGTGGTCCAGGGCGACGTGCCCGGCAACGGCGACGACATCCTCTACGACCACCGCCAGGTCACCCGGAACCACGTGGACGCCACCGTCGACCTCGCCCGGCAGGTCGAGGACGGCGTGACGCCGCGGCCCGACTTCGTGCTCTGGCCGGAGAACTCCACCGCGGTCGACCCGTTCGACGACGAGGAGATCAACTCCGGCATCCGGGCCGCCAGCTCCGCGATCGGCGTACCGATCCTGGTCGGGGCGATCGTCGACGCCGGACCGGACGAGGTCCTCAACCAGGGCATCGTGTGGGACTCCGGGACGGGCGCCGGTGACCGGTACACCAAGCGGAACCCGGTGCCGTTCGGCGAGTACATCCCGGGGCGAGCGGTGTTCACCCACTACCAGTTCTTCGACCGGCTCCGCGAGGTCGGCCGGGACATGCTGAGCGGGACGCGCGACGAGCCGCTGCGCATCGGTGACGTCGAGGCCGCGGACGCGATCTGCTTCGACATCGCCTACGACGACGGGATCTACGCGCAGCTCCAGCGCGGCGCCGAGCTCCTGGTCGTCCAGAGCAGCAACGCCACGTTCATCCACACCGACCAGATCGACCAGCAGTTCGCGATCACCCGGCTGCGGGCGCTGGAGACCGGACGCTGGGTCGCCGTGGCCACCACCAACGGGGTCTCGGGGGTGATCGCGCCGGACGGGCACGTCGTCGTGACCGCCGAGCCGCGCACCCGGCGCGTGCTGGTCGAGCGGGTCGGGCTCAGTGACGCGCTCACCCCCGCGATGCGGCTGGGACCGTGGACCGGGCGGGTCGCGTTGGGCTTGTCGGTCCTCGGCCTGCTGCTGGTGCTGCTCCCGTATCGTCGTAGCCAGCAGGAGGAGCCGGACGACGCCCCGCACGAGGAGCCCCAGCCAGCCTCCTCGTCGACCCTGGGAGGCTGATCATGGAGTCGCCGCTCGGCCGCGTCGTCATGGTCGTCCCCACCTACAACGAGGCCGAGAACCTGGCGTGGGTGGTCAGCCGTCTCCGTGAGGCCCAGCCCTCGGTCGACGTGCTCGTCGTCGACGACAACTCGCCCGACGGCACCGGTGCGCTGGCCGACGAGCTCGCGGCCGCGGACCCCGCCGTGCACGTGCTGCACCGGGTCGCCAAGGGCGGCCTCGGCGCGGCGTACCTCGCGGGCTTCGCGTGGGCGCTGGACGCCGGCTACGACGTGATCGGGGAGATGGACGCCGACGGCTCGCACCAGCCCGAGCAGCTGCATCGGCTGCTGGACGCGCTGGCCGGGCTCGGCTCCGAGGGCGCCGACCTGGTCATCGGCTCGCGCTGGATCCCCGGTGGCTCGGTCGTCAACTGGCCGGCGCGCCGGGAGGCCCTGTCGCGCGGCGGCAACCTCTACGTGCGGCTGTTGCTCGGCATCCCGGTCCGGGACGCGACCGCGGGCTTCCGCGTGTTCCGCCGCAGCGCGCTCGAGAAGATCGACCTCTCGACGGTGCAGTCCACCGGCTACGTCTTCCAGACCGACCTGGTCACCCGGTGTCTGCGGGCCGGCCTGACGGTGCGCGAGGTGCCGATCGAGTTCGTCGAGCGGGTGCGGGGTGACTCCAAGATGAGCGGAGCGGTGGCCACGGAGTCGCTGCGGCGGATCACCCGCTGGGGGCTCCGCGAGCGCCGCGACCAGCTGCGCCGGGTGTTCCGGCGGAAGCGATGATGGCCCGCCGCCGACGGAGCGGGCTGGGCTGGCTGCTGCTGGTCCTGTTCGTCGTCGTACCCCTGGTCGAGATCTACGTCATCATCCAGGTCGGCCAGGCCATCGGGCCGTGGTGGACGATCCTGCTGCTGGTCCTCGACAGCATCTTCGGCACCTGGCTGGTCCGGCACGAGGGGTCCCGGGCCTGGCGGGCGCTGCGTGAGGCGCTGGACAGCGGCCGGATGCCGGCCAGGGAGCTGGCCGACGGCGCCCTCATCCTGGTCGGCGGGACGCTGATGCTCGCGCCGGGCTTCGTCACCGACGCGTTCGGCATCCTGATGATCCTGCCGTTCACCCGGCCCGCGTTCCGTCGGGTGCTGTCCGGGCTGGTCGCGAACCGGCTCGTGGTCATGGGCCCGGCTGGGGCCCCCGGTCCCGGAACAGCACGACGCCCCGGTCCCGGCCCTGACGGGCCGGTGATCCGGGGCGAGGTGGTGGATGAGTAGCCGGCCAGCGCCTCAGGCCGAGGCGCGCCGCTTCTTCGCGTTGGCGCGGTGCAGGTGGGCGGGGCCGATCTCGCCGCCACGAAGCAGCTCGAGCCGCTCCTTGAGGATGTCCTCGAGCTCCTTCTCCGAGCGCCGCTCGAGCAGCATGTCCCAGTGCGTGCGGACCGGCTTCTCGGCCTTCACCTCACGCTCGATGCCGGCCGTGCTCTCGCCCTCGTCCCCGCAGCGCGGGCACTCCCAGACGGCCGGGATCTCGGCCTCCACGGACATCGTGATCTCGAACTCGTGGCCCCGCGGACAGCGGTAGCCGACCTGCTGGCGCGCGGCGAACTCGATGCCCCGCTCGTCCTCGAAACTCTGGCCTCCCAGCCGCGCCCCGCGTAGCGTGCGCTCCGCCATGAAGGCACCTCCCAAACTCTGGTGATTTCCCCGTATGTAGAAGAGACGGTCCGTACCAGTCAAAGGTTCGCTTCCGCCACCATTGACAAATCCGCCGTCGGTTAGGTAACGGTACCCAGCCCCCCAGGATTCCCGCGATTTGGCGCGGTGACCCGCCGGTGGCCCTAGACACATGTGACAAGCACATCTTGTCACACGGGGGGATGGTCCGTGACGTTCTGGTGTGCGACACGCCGGGAAACCGACGCGAACCTCATTGACTGTCCCCCGCGCGGTCCGGGTGGGGCGGTCTAGACGGTCGCGGGGACCGAGTTGCCGGCCTCGGCGATGCCGCGCTGGGGATCGAGCCGGAGCAGGAAGAAGGCGCCGAGCACGAAGAAGATGATCAGCGAGACGATCGCCGGGCGGTAGGAGCCGGTGACCTGGAAGACCACGCCGAACAGCAGCACCCCGAACCACGAGGTGCCGCGCTCGCAGGCGTTGTAGAGCGCGAAGTACTCGCCTTCGCGCCCCCGCGGGATCAGCAGGCTGAAGAAGGAGCGCGACAGCGCCTGGGTTCCGCCGAGGACGACGCCGATGGCCACCCCGACCGCGAGGAACAGCGGCAGGTTCTTGACGGGCAGGAACATCGCCGACACGACGATCACCATCCAGGCGAAGGTGCCCCACAAGATGGCGCGGTAGGCGCCGTACCTGCCGGCCAGCCGGCCGAAGAAGAGTGCGCCACCGAAGGCCACGAACTGGATGAGCAGGATGGTGCCGATCAGCACGCTCTGACCGAAGTCCAACTCCTCGGAGCCGTAGACGGCCGCGCTGTAGATCACGGTCTGGATGCCGTCGTTGTAGAACAGGTAGGCAACGAGGAAGGTCAGCGTCATCGGGTAGCGCTTCATCTCGCGGAGCGTCGTGAACAGCTGCCCGAAGCTGCGCTGGAACAACGTGCCCGACTCCGCCACCACGTTGATCGGCGCACGGTTGCGCAGGCGAACGAACGGAATGATCGTGAAGCCGGCCCACCACACCGCTGCTGAGAGCAGCGAGATGCGAACGGCCATGCCCGTGCTCAGTCCGATCGCGTCGTTCCCGAGCACCACCACCAGGTTGATGACCAGCAGCACCCCGCCACCGAGATAGCCGAAGGCCCAGCCCCGAGACGAGACGCGGTCGCGCTCGTCCTCGGTGGAGATGTCGCACAGGATCGCGGAGTAGCTCACGAGTGAGCAGCCGGCCAGCACGCTGCTGAAGACGATCGCCACGGCACCGAGCTGCCAGTTCTCGCCCTTCATGAAGAACAGCGTCGAGGCGCACAAGGCGCCGGCCCAGGCGAAGCCGGCCATGTGCCACTTCTTGCGCGATGAGCGGTCGACCATCGCGCCCACGATCGGGAGGATGAACGCGCTCAGGATCGTCGCGAAGCTGGTCAGGTAGAAGGGCAGGGAGCCTGCGGCCAGGTCCAGGCCCAACAGACTGACGGTCTTGTCGCAGTTCTCGTCCGGGTCCACGCAGCCGGCCGCCCGCCCGGCCACGTCGATCATGTACGGCCCGAACAGCACCGTGAGGATCGTCGTGTAGTAGGCGGAGTTCGCCCAGTCGTACCAGTACCAGGACCTCTGCTCCTTGGCCCGGTTGAGCGGCCCGAGGTCGGCGAACTCGCCAGTCTGTGTCGTCATGCTCATTCCCTCCACTGGCCGCGCTCGGTGAGCACGTCCTTGAGCAGATCGGTCCGGTCGGTGAACAGGCCGTCGACACCCCGGTCGAGGAGCTCCCTCATCTCCTCGGGGTCGTCGACGGTCCAGACGTGCACGTGCTTGCCGGTGGCGTGCGCACGTCGTACCAGCCCGGGACTGGCGATGGTCCAGCGTCCCTTCTTGTGGGGCACCTGCAGGGCCGCGACGCGCCGATGGGTGAGCCAGTCGGCGAGCCTGGCGCTCGGGACGAAGCGGAAGATCGCGACCTCGACCGGGGTGGCCGACGTGGGGACGCGGTTCTCGGTGAGCCGGCGGAACTCGGCCAGCCGCTGGGGGCTGAACGATCCGACCAGCACCCGGTCCCACGCCTGACGCTCCTGCACGAACGCGGCAAGCGCCCGGGACGCACCCTCGGACTTGAGGTCGATGTTGAACCGGGCGCGCGGGAACTCGTCGAAGAGCTGGGCCAGCGTGGGCACCTGCTCGCGCCCACCGACCAGCGCGTGGCGGACGTCCTCGAAGGTCAGGTCCGCGATCGCGCCCTCGAGATCGGTGACCCGGTCGAGCACGGCGTCGTGGAAGGCCAGCAGCACCCCGTCGGCGGTCACGTGCACGTCGGTCTCGAGGTAGTCGTACCCGAGCGCGACCGCGTGCTTGAACGCCGCCAGCGTGTTCTCGAGCCCCTCGATCTCGGGGTGGTAGGCGCCGCCGCGATGTGCGAACGCGAGTACGCCGACCGGGTCGCCAACGACCTCGTCGAGGTAGGCGAACCCGGTCGTCGGCGCCGTCACAGCGAGCAGTATGGCCGAGCGGCCCCCGGGCGGCGAGGCACAGGAACGGCCCGCGGGCCGGCGCGCTAGGTTCGAGACATGGACGGTGACGTGGACGCAGAGCTCGCCTGCCCAGTGTGCGGCACGACCATGGAGTCGCGGCCTGTCGGCGACGGTGAGGTGAACGCCTGTCCCGACGGGCATGGCGTCTACCTCCGCCGCGCCGACCTCGGCAGCCTGGTCGAGGCCGAGCAGGACTGGCACCGCCATGCCGGCCAGCACACCATGCCGATGCCGCGGATCACCGCTGAGATGACCGCTCCGCCAGCGGCGAAGGCGCCCGCCAAGGCCTGGGTCGAGACCCTCTTCGGATAGAGCTCCCCGACGGTGGCTGAGGTGCGAAGGCGCTCTGCGCCTGAGCCTCGAAGCCCGGTGAGAGGGGGCTGGAACTGCCCACCGCCCATCGAGCCTGTCGAGATGTGGGCAGGGGCGGCTGCCAGGGCAGGCGTCGGCGGTCTCGACAGGCTCGACCGGCGGTTTGGTTGCGTCAGCGCTTCCCTGCGGTGGCTTCGAGGCCCGTCGCTGGCGCTCCTCGCACCTCAGCCATCGTGGGCTCAGATGTCGCGGAACGGCTCGATGTTGGCGCCGAGCTCGTTGAGGCGCTCGGCGAGGTCCTCGTAGCCGCGGTGGATGACGTACGTCGACCGCAGGACCGAGGTGCCCTTGGAGGCCAGCATGGCCAGCAGGATCACCACGGCGGGACGGAGCGCGGGCGGGCAGACGATCTCGGCGCCGGAGAAGTGCGTGGGGCCCTCGATCATCACCCGGTGCGGGTCGAGCAGCTTGACCTGCCCGCCGAGCTTGTTGAGCTCGGTGAGATAGATGGCGCGGTTCTCGTAGACCCAGTCGTGCAGCAGCGTCTGGCCGTGGGCCACCGCGGCGATCACCGCGAAGAACGGCAGGTTGTCGATGTTGAGGCCCGGGAACGGCATCGGGTGGATCTTGTCCAGCGGCGCGTGCAGCTCGGAGGGCTGTGTGGTGATGTCGACCAGGCGGGTGCGGCCGTTGCGGGCGTCGTACTCCTCGGAGCGGCTGTGCGAGAAGCCCATCTCGCCGAGGGTGGCCAGCTCGATCTCCAGGAACTCGATCGGGACCCGGCGGATGGTGATCGAGGACTGGGTGACGATCGCCGCGGCCAGCAGCGACATCGCCTCGATCGGGTCCTCGCTGGGTGCGTAGTCGACGTCGACGTCGATGTCGGCGACGCCATTGACGGTGAGCGTCGTGGTGCCGATGCCGTCGACGGTGACGCCGAGCGTCTGCAGGTAGAAGCAGAGGTCCTGGACCATGTAGTTGGACGATGCGTTGCGGATGACGGTGACGCCCGGGTGCAGCGCGGCCGCCATCAGCGCGTTCTCGGTGACGGTGTCACCGCGCTCGGTGAGCACGATCGGCGCTTGCGGCTCGATCGCCCGGTTGACCTGGGCGTGGTACTCGCCGTCGGTCGCCTTCACCTCGAGGCCGAACGGGCGCAGCGCGTACATGTGCGGCTCGACGGTGCGGGTGCCGAGGTTGCAGCCGCCGGCGTACGGCAGCTCGAAGACGTCCTCGCGGTGCAGGAGGGGACCGAGGAACATGATGATGGAGCGGGTACGACGCGCCGCGGTCTCGTCGATGGAGCGCAGGTCGAGCTCCTTGGGCGGCACGATCTCGAGGTCGTTGTCGGCGTTCAGCCAGCGGGTCTGAACCCCGATGCTGTTGAGCACCTCGAGCAGCCGGTTGACCTCTTCGATGCGCGCGACCTTGCGCAGCGTGGTGCGGCCACGGTTGAGGAGGGTGGCGCAGAGCAGCGCGACCCCGGCGTTCTTCGAGGTCTTGACGTCGATCGCCCCGGAGAGCCGGGTCGGGCCGGTGACCCGGAGATGGGTGGGGCCGGCGCCGAGCGCGACGATCTCGGAGTCCAGAGCGGAGCCGATGCGGGCCAGCATGTCGAGGGAGAGGTTCTGGTGCCCCTTCTCGATCCGGTTGATCGCGCTCTGACTGGTGCTCAGCCGCTCCGCGAGCTGCTGCTGGGTCAGCCCGCGGTGCTTGCGCGCGTCGCGGATGATGCTCCCGATCCGGCCCTTGTACCCCTCGGTCATGCGTCCACGGTAACTCATATGTGAGATACTGCAAGCAGCGTCCTTCCGGCGTTTCGGGCCCCTGCAAGGATGCCATTCATGCGTGCCACGACCATCCACGGCCCGGGCGACATCCGCGTTTCAGAGGTCCCCGACCCGGCCATCGAGCTGCCGACCGACGCCGTCGTGAAGGTCGCCGCGGGATGCATCTGCGGCTCCGACCTGTGGCCCTACCGCGGCGAGAACCCGGTCGACCCGGGCTCCACGATCGGCCACGAGTGCATCGGCGAGGTGGTGGAGGTCGGCTCCGACGTCTCCGGCTTCACGGCAGGAGACTTCGTGGTGGTCCCCTTCTGTCACTGCGACAACACCTGTCCGCACTGCCTGGCCGGGGTGCAGTCCGCGTGCGTGAACGTCGACGGCACGGCGAGCGGCCAGGCGGAGTACGCGCGGGTCACCCAGGCCGACGGCAGCCTCGTGAAGACCGACGGCGCGCCCGACCCCTCGGCGTACCCCTCGCTGCTGGCGCTCACCGACGTGATGGCCACCGGCTGGCACGCCGCTACCTCGGCGCGCGTGACGGAGGGCGGCTCGGTGGTCGTGGTCGGTGACGGCGCGGTCGGCCTGTGCGGGGTGCTGGCCGCCTCGGTGATGGGCGCCGAGACCATCATCGCCATGTCGCGTCACGAGCCGCGGCAGCGGATCGCCACCGAGTTCGGAGCCACCCACGTGGTCGAGGAGCGCGGCAAGGAGGGCGCCCAGCGGGTCAAGGACATCACCGCGGGAGTGGGCGCCGACGCGGTGCTCGAGTGCGTCGGCACCGACGACGCGATGGGCACGGCGTTCGCGGTGGCGCGCCCCGGCTCGACGGTCGGCTTCGTGGGCGTGCCCCACGGGGTGGAGCTTCCGGTGCGCCGGATGTTCCAGAAGAACGTCGGGCTGGCCGGCGGCATGGCACCGGTGCGCCGCTACCTGCCCGAGCTGCTCGACCTGGTCACCGCCGGCCGGATCGACCCGGGCCGGGTCTTCGACCTGTCGCTCCCGCTGGACGAGGTCGCCGAGGGCTACCGGGCGATGGACGAGCGGCGGGCGATCAAGGTGCAGATCAACCTGTGACCTCGCGATGATCACGGCCGTGGCCCTCGGCGAAGAGGGGTAGTGATGGGCGGCCTGGACGACCTGCCGGACGGTCCGCTGCGGCTGGGCCCGCTGCTGCGGTACGTCGACACCACCAGCGCGACGATCTGGTTGGAGACCGCCGAGGCCGCCGAGGTCGTGGTCGAGGCCGGCGACGTCATCGCCCGGGCCCGGACGTTCGGGGCGCACGGCCACCACTACGCCCTGGTCGAGGTGGCCGGGCTCCCGGAGGGGACCCCGACGCCGTACCGCGTGCTCGTCGACGGCACGCCGGTGTGGCCGCCCGACGCGCCCGAGGTCCCGGAGTTCCCGCCCTCGGTGATCCCCACCCTCGAGCCGGGCAAGCCGTTGCGGCTGGCGTTCGGCTCGTGCCGGGTCAGCGTCTCCCACGACGAGCAGGGCACGGCCGACTTCGGCGTGGACGCGCTGCGGGCCTACGCGCTGCGGATGGCCGGGCAGACCGGCGAGCCGAACCACTGGCCCGACCTCGTGGTCTTCCTCGGCGACCAGGTGTACGCCGACGACACCAGCCCGCTGATGAAGGAGTTCATCGCCGCGCGGCGCGACCCGTCACAGCCGCCGTGGACCGAGCTCAAGGACTACCAGGAGTACGCCCACCTCTACCGGCTGGCGTGGAGCGACCCGGCCAACCGCTGGCTCCTGTCCACCCTGCCCAGCGCGATGATCTTCGACGACCACGACATCCGCGACGACTGGAACACCAGCCACGACTGGCGGCTCGCGATGGAGGCCACCGACTGGTGGCACGAGCGGGTGGTGGCGGGGCTCGGCTCCTACTGGGTCTACCAGCACCTCGGCAACCTCCGCCCCGAGGACCGCGCTGACGACGCGTTGTGGCAGCGGATCGCGACGTACGACGGCGAGGTCGAGCTCGACATCACCGAGGAGCTCGACCGGCTGGCGGACCGGGCCGACCAGGAGCCGGAGTCCTACCGCTGGAGCTTCTCCCGCGACTTCGGCAGCCAGGCCCGGCTGGTGGTCGTCGACTCCCGGGCGGCACGGGTGCTCCAGCCCGAGGAGCGCTCGATGCTGGACGACCAGGAGCTGGCCTGGCTCGACGAGCGGATGCGCGGGGACGTCGACCACCTGCTGGTGGGCACCTCGCTGCCGGTGCTCCTGGGCCCCGCGCTGCACCATGTGGAGGCGCTGGGTGAGGCGCTGGCCGAGGGCCGGTTCGGGCGGCTGGGCGGCCGGGTCGGCGAGTGGCTGCGCACGACCGCGGACCTCGAGCACTGGGCGGCGTTCCAGGACGGCTTCGTCGAGCTGGCCAGGATGACCGTCGAGGTCGCTGCCGGTGCCCGCGGGACGGCGCCGCGCTCGGTGACCTTCCTGTCCGGCGACGTGCACCACAGCTATGTGGCCGAGGCCTGGGCCGACCCCGCGACCGGCCGGAAGCTCCGCAGCCGGGTGGTGCAGGCCACCTGCTCACCGATCCGCAACCCGCTCCCTCGGGTCATGAAGGGTTTCCTCAAGGTCGCCGCGCTGGGCAAGGCCCGCCCGACCGGCCGGCTGCTCGGCCACAAGGTGCCGCGCTCTCCGTTGCGCTGGGAGCTGACCGAGGGGCCGTGGTACGACAACAACCTCGCCGTCCTGGAGCTCCAGCCCGAGCAGCTGCACCTGCAGTGGTCGCGCGGAGAGGTTCACGACGGGCGGCCGGAAGCGCCGAGCCTGGCCACGGTGGCGACCGTCGACGTACCGCTCGGACGGGTCAGACGGTGACCAGCTGCTGCTCGCCCGGCATCCGCGCGGGCTGGCAGTCGCATCCGTCGTCGCAGGAGAGGAAGGTGTGGAGGGCGTGGCCGCAGCGCAGGCACGGCATGTCGTGCGAGAGGTGGCTGTCACTGGTCTGAACGGTGTCCCACATGGGTCCTCCTCCTTCCCCGAGAAAGTTGCCTCAACGGTTGGGATGTCCACTCGACGGTGACATTCCGGACTGGCCGTTGTGCGGAGAATCGCCGCGAACATCCACTTTTCGCCCACATTCGGACTGATCGTTCGGCGGCCGGATAGTCCGAACGGGCCATGTCCACCATCTGGGGTATGTCTGGTCCGGTTGCCGGGCCCGGGCTGTGCCGCCCAGGAGCTGGGAACCACGGCCTGGTGGCATGCTCGCGACATGGTCGAGTACCGCCACCAGGACCTGTCCGGCTCCGTCTTCCATGACGTCGACCTCAGCGGGGCACGGTTCAACAACGTCGTGTTGCGCGACGTCGTCATCCGTGGCGCCTGGGCGCCGTCGCTCGCGGTGGACGGCGAGGTCGGGGAGCTGTTGGTCAACGGCATCGACGTGATGCCGCTCTGGCACGCCGAGCTGGCCCGCCGGCACCCTGAGTACGCACTGCTCTCACCGGCCGACGCCGACGGCTACCGCGAGGCCTGGCCGGTGCTCGAGCAGCTGTGGGCCGAGACCGTGGCCCGCGCCCGGAAGCTGCCCGAGGAGCTCCTCCACGAGCGGGTCGACGGGGAGTGGTCCTTCATCGAGACCCAGCGCCACCTCGTCTTCGCCACCGACGCGTGGGTGCGCCGGGCTCTCCTCCTCGACCCGTCCCCCTACGACCCGCTCGACCTGCCGCACGACGAGATGGGCGAGATCGAGGGTGTTCCACGCGACCTCAGCGCCCGGCCCTCGCTCGACGAGGTGCTGGCCCTGCGCGCCGACCGGATGGCCACCGTGCGCGAGGTGGTCGAGTCGCTCACCGACGAACGGCTGGGCGAACAGACGACACCGGTCGAGGGGAGCGGCTACCCGGCCAGCGAGTCCTACGAGGTGTCGCGGTGCCTCGGCGCCATCCTGGCCGAGGAGTGGTGGCACCGGCGGTACGCCGAGCGGGACCTCGCGGTGCTGGAGAAGCGCTGAAGCGCGCTGGCGCTCAGGCCAACGAGGAGAAGTCGAGCTCCTCGGCGGCTGCCGTGGTGTTGCTGACGTCGGCGTACGACACCCATGGCATGACCGTGTTGAGGTCCTCGACCACGCTCTCGGCCGACAGGCCGCCCGTGGTGTGGGCGTCGGCGACGAGGGTCAGGTCGTAGCCGCGCTCCAAGGCTGCGTACGCCGTCGCGCGGATGCACCAGTTGGTGGCCGCACCCGCCAGAGCGAGGTGCGAGACGCCCAGGCGCTCCAGCTCGTCCTCGAGCGAGGTCTGCTCGAAGGAGGAGTTGAACTCCTTCGGCACCCGGGCCTCGCCGTCGGCCGGCCGCAGCTCGGGCACCCACTGCCACGGCGCGGTGTCCGGGACCAGCTCGTCGTCCTGGTGCTGCACCCAGACCACCGGGACGCCCGCCTCTCGAGCTCGCTCGACGGCACGCGCCACGTTGCCGACCACCCGGTCGGCCTCCCAGGCGCCGTCGACCACGCCCACCTGGACGTCGACCACGACCAACGCACCCTTGCCCCCTGCGCGCACCGTTGCCATGGTCCGCAGGGCTAGTGGGCGCCACTAGTGGGCGCCGACCAGGACGACGGCTCCCCGCCCCGTCATCGGCTCGACAGCCGGCTCGTGCTTCGGCGTGCCGGACCGGGAGGCGGCCAGGATGCCGGCGAGCACCAGCCCGATCCCGGCCACCTGGGCCAGGGTGAACTGCTCGTGCGCGACCAGGGCGCCGAGCAGCACGCCGGTGACCGGGTTGAGCAGGCCCACCACGCCGACGGTCGCCGCGCGGAGCCGGGCCAGGCCGGCGAACCAGCACAGGTAGGCCAGCGCGGTCGCCACGAGGCTGGTGAAGACGAACCCGGCCGCCGCTCCGGCGTCGGGGACGGGTGGCGCGCCCTCCACCGCGGTCGCGGCCACACCGAGGAGCAGCCCGCCGATGAGCAGCTGCCAGGCCGTCATCGCGACCAGCGGCGTGCCGTCGTTCCAGCGCTTGGCCAGGACCGCGCCGGCTGAGGACAGGGTGAGGGCGGCCAAGGAGGCGGCGACGCCGGCCGGGTCGACACCTCCGGTGGCGCCGCCGACCAGGAGCAGGACGCCGACGATGCCCGCCGCCGCACCGCCCAGCACCCGGCTGGTGGGCCGCTCGGCCACCAGCACCCAGGCGAAGCCGGCCATGGCCAGCGGGGCGAGCGCCATCACCGACGCGGCCACGCTGGAGGGGAGCAGCTGGGCGGCGACGTAGACGAGCAGGAAGAACGCGCCGATGTTGAGGGTCCCGAGGACGGCCGAGCGCCACCACCAGACGCCGCGGGGCAGGGAGCGGGCCACCGCGAGCAGCACCAGGGCGGCCGGCAGCGCCCGCAGGGCCGAGCCCCAGAGCGGTGCGTCGACCGGCAGCAGCTGGCGCGTGACCACGTAGTTCGCACCCCAGGCGACGGGCGCGATCGCGGTGACGGCGAGCCATTTTGCTTCCACGGAAGCGTTAATGGCTTCCCGAGAAGATATATTCCCCTCCGTGGCTGATGATCTCGATCACGTGGGGCGGATCCAGCAGCAGTGGAGGCGGGAGCGCCCCGACCTCGACGTCACCCCGCAGGGCGTCTACGGCCGACTGCACCGCCTGGCCGACCGGCTGCGCGAAGAGCTGATGGTCGTGTTCCGGCAGTTCGGGCTGGGGGAGGGGGAGTTCGACGTACTCGCGGCGCTGCGCCGCGCCGGCGCGCCGTACGAGCTGGCGCCGGGAGAGCTGGCCCGGCACACGATGGTGACCACCGGCGCCGTGACCAAGCGGATCGACCGGCTCGAGTCGGCCGGCCTGGTCTCCCGCCGGATCAGCAACGACGACGCCCGCGGCCGGGTGGTCGCCCTGACCGAGGCGGGGCTGCGGGTGATCGACGACGCCTTCACCGCGCACCTGGCCAACGAGCACCGGCTGCTGGCCCCGCTCACCGACCAGGGAGCGCCAGGACCTCGAGCGGCTGCTCAGAAAGTGGCTGGGCGCCTTCGAGGAGTGAAACCTCAGGCCGCGAGCCGCACCGAGCCGGGCATCACGACCGGCTCGCAGGCACAGTGCTCGCCGCACGGAAGGAACGTGTGCACCTCGTGGCCGCACCGCGGGCAGGGCAGGTCGCGCAGCAGGTGCGTCTGGTTGGTCTGGACGGTGTCCCACATGGCCCTACCTCCTCCGGTGTCGCCATCTAGGAGTACTGACCTCCGGACCAGATACGACTCATCGCCATGGCACGATCAAGACGTGACCCGGAGCGCCACCGAGGAGCAGCGGCTGCGCGACCTGAAGCTGCTGCGCAAGGTCAGGGACCGGATCGACCGGGACTACGCGGAGCCACTGGACGTCGAGGCGCTCGCGCGCGGCGTGCACATGTCGGCCGGGCACCTGAGCCGCGAGTTCAAGAAGGCGTTCGGCGAGTCGCCGTACTCCTACCTGATGACGCGTCGCGTCGAGCGCGCGATGGCGCTGCTGCGCAAGGGCGACCTCAGCGTCACCGACGTCTGCTTCGCGGTCGGCAGCTCGTCACTGGGCACCTTCAGCACCCGCTTCACCGAGCTGGTGGGCGTGCCACCGAGCGTCTACCGCGAGCAGGGGGCGCAGGCCACGCTGGGGATGCCCGCGTGCATCGCCAAGCAGGTGACGAGACCGATCAGGAATCGAGAAGCGCCCGCGCCGAGCCGCACCTAGCGTGACGGCCATGGACATCACCATTCACACCACAGTTCTCCCGCACGACGACCCGGACGCCACCTTGGCCTTCTACCGCGACGTGCTCGGCTTCGAGGTCCGCAGCGACGTCGGCGACGGCAAGATGCGCTGGATCGTGGTCGGTCCCGCCGACCAGCCCGACACCTCCATCCTGCTGGCCCCGCCGGCCGCCGACCCCGGCATCACCGACGACGAGCGGCGCGTCATCAACGAGATGATGGCCAAGGGCACCTACGGCTGGATCCTGCTGGCCACCAAGGACCTCGACGGCACCTTCGAGCGGGTCCAGGGCAGCGACGCCGAGGTCATCCAGGAGCCGACCGAGCAGCCGTACGGCATGCGCGACTGCGCCTTCCGCGACCCGGCCGGCAACCAGGTCCGCATCCAGGAGCTGAAGTGACATGACCACCATCAAGTCCATCACCCTCGAGGTCGACGACGCGGCGGCCGCCGAGGTCTTCTACAAGGAAGCCTTCGAGCTCGGCGACACGCTCGAGGTCCGGGAGTCACAGGAGCCGACCACCGGCTTCCGCGGGTTCACGCTGTCCCTGGTCGTCTCGCAGCCGAGCACCGTCGACACCCTGGTCAACGAGCGCCCTCGACGCCGGCGCCACCGAGCTGAAGCCGCCCAAGAAGAGCTTCTGGGGCTACGGCGGCGCCGTACAGGCCCCGGACGGCACGATCTGGACGGTCGCGTCCTCCTCCAAGAAGGACACCGGGCCGCCGACCCGCGAGGTCGACGAGGTGGTCCTGCTGCTGGGCGTCGACGACGTCAAGGCGACCAAGGAGTTCTACGCCGGGCGCGGCCTGGAGGTCGGGAAGAGCTACGGCAGCAAGTACGCCGAGTTCGACACCCCGGGCTCGGCGGTGAAGCTGGCGCTCTACACCCGGAAGGCCGCGGCGAAGAACGCCGGCGTCGCGCCCGAGGGCAGCGGTTCGCACCGGATCGTGGTCGTCGGCGACGCCGGGGCCTTCACCGACCCGGACGGCTTCGGGTGGGAGGACGCGTCGGACTGAGCCGTCGTACCGATCCGGTAGACATGGGGCCGCCGCACTCGCGGCGGCCCCGACCGACAGAGGAGCAAGGCCCGATGCCCACGAAGCAGGCCGCCGCCGACCGCCACGACCTGATCCGCGTGCAGGGCGCCCGCGAGAACAACCTCAAGGACGTGAGCGTCGAGCTCCCGAAGCGCCGGCTCACGGCGTTCACCGGCGTCTCGGGCTCCGGCAAGAGCTCGCTGGTGTTCAGCACCATCGCCGCGGAGTCGCAGCGGCTGATCAACGAGACCTACAGCGCCTTCGTGCAGGGCTTCATGCCGACGCTGGCGCGGCCCGAGGTGGACCACCTCGACGGCCTGACCACGGCGATCATCGTCGACCAGGAGCGGATGGGGGCCAACCCGCGCTCGACCGTGGGCACCGCGACGGACGCCAACGCGATGCTGCGGATCCTGTTCAGCCGGATCGGCAAGCCCCACATCGGGCCGCCCACGGCGTTCGCGTTCAACGTGCCAACCCGGACGGCGAGTGGCGTGATGAAGACCGACAAGGGGCAGGGCTCGACGTCCGTCGTCCGCAACGCCGTCTACCAGGGCGGCATGTGCCCCAAGTGCGAGGGCATGGGCGCGCTCAACGACTTCGACCTGACCGCGATCTACGACGAGACGAAGTCGCTGTCCGAGGGTGCGCTGCTGGTGCCCGGCTACAGCATGGACGGCTGGTACGGCCGGATCTTCAGCGGCGCCGGCCTCGACATGGACAAGCCGATCGCGAAGTACTCGCAGAAGGACCTCAAGAAGCTCCTGTACGGCGAGCCGCAGAAGATCAAGGTCGAGGGCGTCAACCTCACTTACGAGGGCGTGCTGACCAAGGTCAAGAAGTCGATGCTGACCAAGGACGTCGAGGCGATGCAGCCGCACGTACGCCGCTTCGTGGAGCGGGCGGTCACCTTCACGACCTGCCCCGAGTGCGACGGCACCCGGCTCAGCAAGGAGGCGCGGTCGTCGAAGATCAAGGGCCAGAACATCGCCGACGTGTGCGCGATGCAGATCAGCGACCTCGCCGGGTGGCTGCGGGGCGTCAAGGAGCCGGGCGTCGCACCCCTGCTCGCCGGGCTGCAGCACCTGCTCGACTCGTTCGAGGAGATCGGGCTGGGCTACCTCTCGCTCGACCGCCCGGCGGGGACACTGTCCGGGGGAGAGGCGCAGCGCACCAAGATGATCCGCCACCTCGGGTCCTCGCTGACCGACGTCACCTACGTGTTCGACGAGCCGACGATCGGGCTGCACCCACATGACATCGAGCGGATGAACCAGCTCCTTCTCGAGCTCCGCGACAAGGGCAACACCGTGCTCGTCGTCGAGCACAAGCCCGAGACGATCGCCATCGCCGACCACGTCGTCGACCTCGGCCCGGGCGCCGGCACCGCCGGTGGCGAGGTCGTCTTCGAGGGCACCTTCGCTGGGCTGCGCAAGAGCGCGACCATCACCGGCCGACACCTCGACGACCGGGCGGCGCTCAAGGAGTCGGTGCGCGAGCCGTCGGGCGCCCTGGAGGTCCGCAAGGCCTCGACGCACAACCTGCGCAACGTCGATGTGGACCTCCCGCTCGGCGTGCTGTGCGTGCTCACCGGCGTGGCCGGCTCGGGCAAGAGCTCGCTGGTCCACGGCTCGGTCGCCGGCCGCGAGGGTGTCGTGGTCATCGACCAGGGTGCGATCAAGGGCTCCCGGCGCAGCAACCCGGCGACGTACACCGGACTGCTGGAGCCGATCCGCAAGGCCTTCGCCAAGGCGAACGACGTCAAGCCGGCGCTGTTCAGCGCCAACTCCGAGGGCGCCTGCCCGGCGTGCAACGGCGCCGGTGTCATCTTCACCGAGCTCGGCGTGATGGCCACCGTGGAGTCCACCTGCGAGGAGTGCGAGGGCAAGCGCTACCAGGCGGCGGTCCTGGAGTACACGTTCGGAGGCAAGGACATCAGCGAGGTGCTGGCCATGCCGGTGGCCGAGGCCCTGGACTTCTTCGGCGACGGTGCGGCCGCGACGCCGGCCGCGCACAAGGTCCTCGAGCGGCTGGCCGACGTGGGGCTGGGTTATGTCAGTCTGGGCCAGCCCCTGACGACCCTCTCGGGCGGGGAGCGGCAGCGGCTCAAGCTGGCCGCGCAGATGGCCGAGAAGGGCGAGGTCTACATCCTCGACGAGCCGACCTCCGGTCTGCACCTGGCCGACGTCGAGCAGCTGCTGGCGCTGCTGGACCGGCTGGTCGACTCCGGGAAGTCGGTGATCGTCATCGAGCACCACCAGGCGGTGATGGCCCACGCCGACTGGATCATCGACCTCGGCCCCGGCGCCGGCCACGACGGCGGCACCGTGGTCTTCGAGGGGACGCCTGCCGAGCTGGTCGCCAAGAAGGAGACCCTCACCGGCAAGCACCTCGCGGCGTACGTCGCGGGCTGACCGCGCCCCCTCAGAGGCTCCGAATTAGGGACTTCTCCTGATGTCTGGGACTACCTCAGACGCCGAGTCTGAGGTGGTCCAGCCGCAGAATGAGGGAGTGCCGCCACCGTGTTGCCGTACCCGTGCCAGCGCCGGCCGGAGCTGTTCTTCGCCACTCATGGTCGGCCGCTCGAACTTGCCAAGGAGCTGTGCGCAGCCTGCCCGGTCCGGGAGGAGTGCCTGTCCGCGGCCCTCGAGCGCGGTGAGCCACACGGAGTCTGGGGCGGGCAGATCCTGATCGACGGCACGGTCGTCGCGACCAAGCGCGGGCCAGGTCGGCCTCGCCGCGCGGCCTGACGACCGGCAGCCGTCTCCGGGCGCTCCTGGCCCGGCATGTCACGGGCCGTCCCGCTGTCTCGTCTCGGTGGCGAGAGCCGATACGGGATGGGAGCGTGACGAGATGCGGGTGTTCGTGGCAGGCGGCAGTGGGGTGCTCGGGCGGCGGCTGGTGCCGCAACTGGTCGAGCATGGCCACCACGTGACCGCGACGACGACGAACCCGGCCAAGCTGGGACTGCTCGAGCAGCTCGGGGCCGAGGGCGTCGTGATGCACGGGCTGGATGCGGCGGCGGTGGGAGAGGCCGTGGCCGCGGCCCGGCCGGACACGATCGTGAACCAGATGACGGCCCTGTCCCAGGCGCATGCCGGAAAGCCCAACCCGAGGAAGCCCGACCGCTTCTTCGCCGGCACCAACCGGCTGCGCAGCGAAGGGATGGACCACCTGCTGGCCGCAGCGGAAGCGACCGGCGTCTCACACGTCGTGGCGCAGAGCCACGCGAGCATGAACGGCGGCCGCGACGGCGGTTGGGTGAAGACCGAGGAGGACCCGCTGTGGGTGACCGAGGGAACGAAGGCGATCACCCACCTCGAGCAGGCGGTCGTCGCGGCGGGCGGGGCGGTGCTGCGCTACGGCGGGTTCTACGGGCCGGGGGCCTGGGATGAGCAGGTCGCGCTCGTGCGCAAGCGGCTGTTGCCGATCATCGGGCGGGGCACCGGCTACGTCTCGTGGGTGCACATCGACGACGCCGCGGCCGCCACCGTCCTGGCCGTGGAGCAGCGCGCTCAGGGCGTCTTCAACATCGTCGACGACGAGCCGGCTCCGGTGAGTGAGTGGCTGCCCCATCTGGCCAAGTGCGCCGGCGCCAAGCGACCGCTTCGGGTGCCTGCGTGGCTGGCCAGGCCGCTGGCCGGCGAGATGGCAGTGGGGATCATGACCGAGGGTCGTGGGTTCGCCAACGCCAAGGCCAAGCGGGAGCTCGGCTGGGAGCTGCGCTACCCGACGTGGCGCCAGGGGTTCAGGGCGGAGCTGTCGGGAGCTGGGCAGCCATGACCCGGGACGAGGAGTTCGAGGAGCTCCGGCCACTCCTGTTCGCGATCGCCTACCGGATCCTGGGCAGCGTCGCGGAGGCGGAGGACGCCGTGCAGGAGACGTGGCTGCGGTTCGAGTCCTCCGCGACCGTGCCCACGTCGACCAAGGCGTTCCTCTCGGCCGTGGTCACCCGGGTGGCGATCGACGTACTGCGCTCGGCGCGCGTGCGACGGGAGACCTACGTCGGGCAGTGGTTCCCCGAGCCGCTGCTCACCGACCCCTACGAGGACCCGGCGCGCTCGGCCGAGCTGGCGGACTCGGTGTCCATGGCGGCACTGCTGCTGCTCGAGCGGCTCTCGCCGCTGGAACGTGCAGTCTTCGTGCTGCGCGATGTGTTCGCGTTCGGCTTCCCGGAGATCGCGGCGGCGGTCGACCGGTCTGAGGCGGCCTGCCGCCAGCTCGCGGTGCGCGCGCGGCGTCACATGGAGGTCGGGCGGCCGCGCTTCGAGGCGGACCGCAGGGAACGCGAGGAGCTGGCGGCGCGGTTCTTCGACGCGCTCCGGGACGGCGACGTCGGAGGGCTGAGGGAGCTGCTCGCCGCCGACGTCCAGATGGTCGGGGACGGGGGAGGCAAGGCCCCCGCGCTGGCCAGGAGCGTGATCGGGGCCGACAAGGTGGCCCGCGTGCTCGCGGTCAACTTCCCGTTGCTGTCCAGTGTCGAGGCGAGCCTGGAACGCCGCGAGCTGAACGGCCAGCCCGGCGCGATCCTGCGCGACCGGGACGGCAAGGTCGTCGGCACGCTGATGCTCGACGTCCTCGACGGCCGGATCCAGACGATCCGCTCGGTGGTCAACCCGGACAAGCTCGGGCACGTCGGCCCGGTGGGCGATGCGTGGGCGGTGGCGGACGAGGTGAAGCGGGCTCGCCGGTCCTGACCGCCCTGACCTCAGCGGTGGATCCAGCGGGTGTAGCGAGACTTGGCGTCGCTTCCGAACCGGGAGTTGTCGCCGGGCACGGACTCGGCGCCCACCGGACCGGAGGGGCCGGCGATGGCCAGGAAGGCCATGCGCACCCTCGCGGGCGCGGCACGATCCCGGGTGCGCAGGCACCGGGTCGGGAAGCGCACCGACACCTGGCCCGCCGTCGGGGACACCGTCCAGTCGACCGCACACCGCGTCGCGTGGCCCGGCCGACCGTGGCGTCCCGGGCCCGAGAAGGGGCGGCAGGTTCGAGTTCTACTACTGGGGCGGGCCGTTGAAGCAAACGCCGCCGGACCGCAGTCTGCTCATCATTGTGAGCAGCGTCGGGGGCCACGCTCGGACGAAGTTCCTCACGTGTGACACGGAGATCTGCCTCCCGGACAAGTGTCGGGGGCTGCCGACCCGCTGCAGCTGACCCGCGGCTGAACCGACCTCGCCTCCTGGTTGGGGAATCGCCGATAAGTGACATTATGTCAAGATGTGCGCGAGACGGAGCCCGCATGCACCTCCCCCGGGGGTCAGATCAGGTCGTCTGTGCGCAGGGCGAAGGCGCTGACGATCGCAGCCGTGAGCTCGCGCTCCTGGTGCTCGAACAGGAACCCGATCTGGCGACCGAGCGTCGCCTTGTCGATCGTGATGATGTTGTCGCAGCTCACCACGCACGCCTGGTCGAGACCGTTGGCCGCGCCTACCGATACCTCGGTGCTCAGCCCCTTGGCCCTCGTGGTGATTGGCGCCACCGTGACTCGACGCATCGCGGCCCGCACCGGTTCACGTGTCAGCACCACGACCGGACGGGCCTTGTCGAGGTGCGCTACGTGGATGTCGCGCATCAGCTGTCGAGTGACGCGTGGGCAGCCAGGCCGTCGAAGTCGTCGTAGTCGCCGGAGTCCTCCAGGATCCTCGCGTCCTCCTCGCCCCTCAGCTGGTGCCGATACAGGCTGAGCGCCCGCGTGACGACTGCTGCGCGCGAGCCGGCACCGTCGCGCACGAGCTGGTCGACGTACTGGACGAGCTCGTCAGCGAGGCGCACCGCGATCTGCGTGGACTGAGCCATACCAATATGGTACCAGTTTGGGATTCACTCGTTCAGGACTGCGAGAACTTGACGACGAATCCGTCGAAGAAGCCGCCTTGGGTTCCGTCGAAGGTCGGCAGGTCGCCCATGCCATCGCCCGCGGGGAACGTCGACTCGGTCGACGCGGTGATCCCCACGACGTACATGTCGTTCGAGGAGTCCACGCGGATCCAGAAGATCCCATCCAGGTCTGAGCCGCCGACGTACCCCGAGAACTCGAGGTTCCTCTCGACCCGGCGTGCGCTCGGGTTCGGGACGACCTTCGCGACGAAGGCGTCTCCTGCTCCGTTGAAGGACAGGTCGGGGCCGACCACGGCAGGGAACGTGTCCTCGGAGCTGTAGGTGTGGCCGATGACGTAGAGGTTCCCGCTGGCGTCCAGATCCACGCCCAGGCCTTGGTCGAAGTCGTTGCCGCCGAGGTACCCGACGTAGGCGAAGGAGGTGCCCGCGGGCCGGAGCTTGGCGACGTAGGTGTCGGTGAGCCCGTTGTAGGTGAGGTCGGGACCCACCGTCACCGGGAATGTCTTCTGGGTCGACTCGGTGTCTCCGGTGAAGTACGCACTGCCATCCGCGCCGACCGCCATGCCGAAAGCGGTGTCGAAGCCCTTGCCGCCGAGATACGTGGCGTACAGGAGCCCCCTTCCGTTCGCCCTGACCTTGGCCACGTACGCATCCAGGGCGCCGTTGTGGGTCCGGTCCGCGCCAGGGATGGCGCCGAAGCCGTGTCCGGTCGGGAACGTGTTCTGAAGCGAGGTGGTCATCCCGCTCACGTACACGTTTCTCTGAGCGTCGATGGCGATGTGACCGGCAGTCAGGACGCCGGGGAGGTTGCCCATGTCGTCTCCGCCGCCGCCGATGAAGCCCGAGAACTCGAGGTTCGACCTGACGGTCGCCTTGTTGGGTCTGGCCTTGACCTTGGTGACGAACGTGTCGTACCCGCCGTTGAAGGTCAGGTCGGGTCCCACCTTGACCGGGAAGTCCTGGGAGTTCGCCGGTCCTTCCACGTACATGTTGCCGCCGGCGTCTACCGCGATGCCTTCCGCGAAGTCGATGTCGGTTCCCCCGAGGTAGCCGCAGAGCACCAGTCCCGAGCCGACCGGATCGAGCTTGGCGACGAACGCGTCGTAGGAGCCGTTGTGGGAGAGATCCGGTCCGGTCTCGACCGGGAACGACCGCTCGTCGGAGAAGGTGGCGCCCACCACGTAGGCACTGCCGCCGGGGTCGACGACGACGTCGAACCCCCCGTCGTAGCTGTCGCCACCGAGCATGGTGAGGTACACGAGCGAGCGGCCATCGGGCGCGATCTTGGCCACGTAGGCGTCACTGCTGAACGTGACTGCCGAGAAGAGCTCACCGGTCACGTACGCCGCGCCGGACGAGTCAACGGCCACACCGAGCGCCTGGTCGAAGTCGGCGCCGCCGATGAATCCCGCGTATACGGGCAGAACCGGGTCGATGACGAGCGGGCTGCTCTCGTCGTATGCCCCCACGCTGAAGCCGTGGCTGTCCGGGCCGGCCTGCGCGTACGACGCCTCTACCTGGACCTTGTTGCCGTCCAGGACCTGGTA
This sequence comes from uncultured Actinomycetota bacterium, assembly GCA_963749865.1. Classification (GTDB taxonomy): domain Bacteria; phylum Actinomycetota; class Actinomycetes; order Propionibacteriales; family Nocardioidaceae; genus Nocardioides. Next base: position 976,282 of record CAVVOE010000011.1, on the reverse strand, counting down.
GACGTACGGGGCCTCGTCCGAGAACGACACGGCACCGGCCGAGACGATGAGCTTGTTGTCGGACACGGCCAGCGTCGCTCCATGATAGGCGAGCCCCACGTCAGCCGGATCCGCGCCCGGAGCCACGAGGAAGCTGTACTTGAGCCGGCCGGTCTCTCCGGACAGCACAAGATCGATACCGGGCCACAGGTCGTCGTAGACCACGGACTCATAGCTGGGTATGCCCGTCCGACGGCTGTCGGCGGGACCATGCAGGTAGCTGACCACCGTGCTCGACCGCTTCTCGCCGCGCAGGTTTGTCGCGGCGTTGGCGCCGACGAACTCGAGATCGATCTCCTGGGGAGGTTCCGTGAGGCCCGGCTCGAACGGTCGCAAACCATCCACGAGGCGACCGTTGCTGAACCTGTCGACCTTCGGCGCGAACACCAGCTTGATCCCCGCCGTGCCGACCAACGCGCTGGTCTCTGCGCCTTGGACGACGAATCGGTACTCGGACCCCACCTGCCCCTGGTTCTCGACGAACAGGAGTGGCGTGTTCAGATCCTGCGCGGCTGACGGCTCCGCTGCCGATGCGGCGGGCGCCACCGGCGGCAATGCGCAGACCAGCAGGAGTGGCCCGAGCAGCCGAGAGACCTTCGCCACTCCCCCACCTCCTCGTACGACGGGTCCACCGTCGGCGTCGAGGAATCGAACTCGAGTGACGCTACTCCTGTTGCCGGTGCTTGTCTCACCCGCCGAAGCCGATCTCGTTGCCCTCGGGGTCGCGGTAGGTCACCTTGCGGACGCCGTTGTCATAGGTCTCGTCCAGGTGCGGCTCGATACCGCGCGCCCCGATGGCCGCCACGCGGTCGGCCAGGTCGTCGACGAACAGCGTGACCAGCGCGTGCCCGGCGTGCTCGGGCCTGTGCTCGACGTACACCGAGCGGCTCGCGGCGACCTCCCACACCGACTCCGAGTCGTTCGGGTGGAACGTCGGCGGCCGTCCGAACAGGCGTTCGTACCACTCCTGGGCCGCCTCGTAGTCGGCGACCGAGATGCCGGCGAACAAGTCGGGCAGGCCGGCACTGGCCTGGCGTCGCACGGCGGCGTCCGCCAGCCGGTCCAGGGAGGCCGTCAGGTTCTCGGTCCGCGTCGCCCGGGCCCGTGCCAGCCGGTTCTCGTCGGTCAGCTGCGTCCAGTCGTAGGTGTGCGTCGCCAGTGTGGTGCCGTCGCCGCGGGGCTCGAGCTTCCAGCGCCACAGGTGCCCGGGCGGCTCGGCGCCGACCTCGGACGGCCGCCAGGCAATCCGGCGGCCCTCCTCGAACTCCACGACGTGGTTCTCCCGCACCGATCCCTTGCTCAGGGTCATCGTGAACACGTCGCCCACGGCGCGCACTCGCTGGCCTGGTACGGCGGAGCGCAGGTTGTCGTTGCCGTCCCACGCCGGCTGCAGGGCCGGGTCGGCGATCAGCTCGAAGACCACCTCTGGCGCGGCTTCGATCACCCTGCTGGCGGTGACCACCCGCTGCTCGTCGTGCATGCCACGACGGTAACCGTCCGGCTCAGAACGGCGGCGGCCCCACGATCTCGATGCCCCCGTGCGCCCGCGCACTCTCCGCGATCCGGTCGAAGTCGGTCTCTCTGGCCGAGCCCTCGAGCGGCTCGCACGCCCCGCGGTAGAACGGCTCGCAGGCGCACGGCGTCTGGATCGACAGGATCCGCGCGTGCTCGCTCAGGACCAGGAACGCGTGTGGCACGCCGGCCGGCACCATGACGAAGTCGCCCGCGGCGACGTCGATGTCCTCGTCGTCGATGCGGTAGCGACACTCCCCCTCCAGCAGCCAGTGCGACTCCGCGATCGGGTGGGTGTGCAGCGGGGTCCGCTTGCCGGCGTCCATCGCCACCTCCACCACGCTCAGCTCGCCGCCGGTGTCACCCGCGTCGAGCTTCCACGTCCAGACGCCGCCACCGAAGAACCAGGACTTCTCCCCCTCGCCCGCCCGTCGCACCACGGCCCGGCTCGCAGTCTCCACGCCACCCATGTCAGCTCTCCTTTCGTGGGACTGGCGTCCCATGATGAAACTGGCATACCATGAGAGCTGTGTCAAGGGACTACGTGGAGGCCGGCCGCACGCAACAGAAGCTGCGCACGCACGACCAGCTGCTGGCCGCTGCCCGGCAGCTGATGGAGAGCGGGGACACCCCGCGGGTGGAGGACGCCGCCGAGGCGGCCGGCATCTCACGCACCACCGCCTACCGCTACTTCGCCTCGCAGGGCGAGCTGCTGGCCGCGGCGTTCCCGGAGACCGCCACCGCTTCGCTGCTGCCCGACCCGCCCCCGAGCGATGTCCGGGAGCGAGTGGCCGCGGTGACGAGCGGGCTGGTCGAGACCATCGACCGCACCGAGCACCTGCAGCGCACCATGCTCCGCCTCTCGCTCGGCGACGCGCAGCACGACCTCCCGCTACGACAGGGCCGGGCCATCGCCTGGTACGCCGAGGCGCTCGAGCCGCTCCGCGACCAGCTCGGGGACGACGGGCTGCAGCGCCTGGCCATGGCGCTGCGGTCGGTCTCCGGCATCGAGACCCGGGTGTGGCTCCACGACATCGCCGGCCTCGGTGCTGCCGAGGTCCGGGCGCTACAGCTGTGGATGGTGGACGCGGTCGTGCTCCGTGCGCTCGACGAGCCACCGCCCGTCGAGGGCTGAGGCCGCGGCCTCGTCCAGCACCACGCTCACGCGCGGGTGGAGAAGGACGACAGACGCCGGGCAGTCCGGCGTGGTGGCTCCGGTGAGCGCGGCAGCCACGGCCACCGCCTTGGCGACACCCGTGGCCACCAGGACCAGGTGCCGGGCCTCGAGGATGGTGCCGAGCCCCTGGGTGACCCCGTGCGTCGGCACCGGTTCGGCACCGAATGACGCCGCGTTGTCACGGCGCGTGGACTCGCTCAGCGCCACGACCCGGGTCCGCGAGTCCAGCGCCGAGCCCGGTTCGTTGAACGCCAGGTGGCCGTTGCGGCCGATGCCGAGCACCTGGACGTCGACACCACCGAGCTCGGTGATGCCCCGCTCCAGCTGCGCACCACTCCCCTGCGGAACCGCCACGTTCTCGAGCGGGATGCCGAGCGGCCCGGCGATCTCGCGCTCGACGTAGGCCGCGAACGACGCCGGATGCGCGGCTGGCAGCCCGACGTACTCGTCCAGAGCGACCACCCGCACGCCCGAGCAGTCCCCGCTCCCCCGCGCCAGCGCGCGGTACGCCGGCAGCGGCGTGCCGCCGGTCGCGACGCCGAGCACTAGAGACGGATCCCGCTCGACTGCGCCGAGAACGACGCCGGCGACGTGATCGCCGACCGACTCCGCGTCGTCGAGCACCACCACGTCCATCTCGCCACCTCTTCTGCACAAGGGTCTTGCGGAGCCGGAGCCCCGATGCCAGTATCTCCCACTATTAGGAAACTTTCCTATCTAACTAGTGGGGACCATGGCAACAGGGATCCAGACTGCGGCGCTCGCGATCGTCGCTTCTCTCCTGGCCGGAGCACCGGCGGCCCCGGCGTCCGCGGCGTCCGCAGAGCAGGCTTCGACCAAGGCCGAGCTGCGGGTCAACCAGCAGGGCTGGCTGCCGCGCGAGACCAAGCAGGCCACCCTGATGGCGTCCCGTCCGCTCGCCCGCACGACGTTCACCGTCGTGGGCGAGCACGGCCGCGTCGTCCTCCGCGGCTCCGTCCCGAGCCGTCCGGCCGGGAGCTGGAGCACCACCTACCCGGCCATCTACCAGCTCGACCTCAGCGCGCTGCACGAGAAGGGCCGCTACCGGATCAAGACCCAAGGAGCGGTCCGGGTCACCTCGCCGTCGTTCCGGATCGCGAGCGCAGACGACCTGTACGGGCTGATTGTCCGCTATGGAGTGGCGTTCGACCAGAACCAGCGCGACGGCGACCAGCAGGTCGCCGGGCCGCTGGACCGGCAGCCGGCGCACCTGAACGACGCCCAGGCCGGCGTCTACGCGTGGCCGCACATGGTCCGCGGCGAGGACGTGATCACCGACCCCGACCTCACCAGGATCGGCGGCCCGGTCGACGTGGAGGGCGGCTGGGCCGACGCCGGCGACTACCTCAAGTTCACCCACTCGTCGGCGTACAACGACGTGGTCCTGTTCAGCAGCGCGCGGCTGCTGGGCGAGCGAGCACCGAGCCAGCTGGTCGACGAGGCCCGCTACGGCCTCGAGTGGCTGGACAAGATGTGGGACGAGCAGTCCGGCACGCTGCACCTGCAGGTCGGCGTCGGCTCCGGCAACAGGCAGGGCACCTTCGCCGGCGACCACGACCTGTGGCGGCTGCCGCAGGCCGACGACGCCAACACCGACCCGCACTACCGCTACGTCGCACACCGGCCGGTGCTCGACGCCGCCCCCGCCGGCGAGCCGATCAGCCCCAACCTCGCCGGGAGGGTTTCTGCGGCCTTCGCGCTCGGCGCCCAGCAGGAGCCGGACCCGGCCCGGGCCAGGGAGCTGCTGCACGAGGCCCAGACCCTGTTCGCGCGGGCCGACACCGCCACTCCCCCGCGACAGCTGGTGACCGCGCTGCCGCACGCGTTCTACCCGGAGTCGGTGTGGCAGGACGACATGGAGCTCGGCGCCGCCGAGATCGCCCGGGCCGCCCATCGGCTAGGCGAGCCGGCATCGGAGTACGTCGTGGCCGCTGCGCACTGGGCGAAGCGCTACCTGAAGGTCCGCTCGAGCGACACGCTGAACCTGTACGACGTCGGCGCGCTGGCCCACGCCAGCCTGGCCGATGCGATGGCCGCGGTGCCGCACGGCCCACTCGAGCTGGGCCGGCAGCGGCTCACCAAGGACATCGCCCGGCAGGTGCGGCTCGGTGTGCACCAGGCCAGGCAGGGCCCGTTCGGTGCGCCCGTCGACGTCACCGAGTTCGACGCGAACAGCCACAGCTTCGGCCTGGTCGCCACCGTCGCCCTCTACCAGCGGCTGACCGGCAGCCACCGGTTCCGCGGCTTCGCGACCAACGTCCGGACCTGGCTGCTCGGCGGCAACCCGTGGGGCGTCAGCGCGATGGTCGGGATCGGCTCGTCCTACCCCCGCTGCATGCAGCACCAGGTCGCCAACCTCGCCGAGGCCCCCGACCTGGGCGCCGTGGTCAACGGACCGAACGGGGCTGGCAACTTCGAGGGTGGCCTGGGGGGTTTCCAGGACGCGATGAGACACTGCTCGCGTCCGTCGTACCGGGCCTTCGACGGGCAGGGCAGCCGGTACGTCGACGACGTCCGCGCCTGGCAGACCGACGAGCCCGCGCTCGACATGACCGCAGCGGCGATCCTCGCTGCGGCGGCCCAGCTCAGCCTGGGGAAGGCGTCGTGAACCCCGGCACCCCGAGCATGCTCCGCGGGATCAACGACCGCGCCGCGCTCGACCTGCTGCTCGAGCACGGTCCGCTCTCGCGCACCCGGCTCGGCGAGCTGACCGGGCTCTCGAAGCCGACCGCCGCCCAGCTGCTGACCCGGCTGGCCGTCGCCGGGCTGGTGATCACCAGTGGCAACAGCCACGGCCGCCCGGGCCCGCGCGCCCAGCTGTACGCCGTCAATCCGGACGCCGCCCACGTCGCCGCGCTGGACGTCACCCCGACGCGCATCCTGGCCGCGGTCGCCGACATCACCGGCCGGACCGTCGGCGACTACGAGCTGAGGACGCCACGCAAGACAGGCACGGACGCCGTCGCCCACGTGCTGCACGCGGTCGACGGTGCCGCCGCCTCGGCGGGCATCACCCGCGGCGGGCTGCACCGGCTCGCGATCGGCACTCCGGGTGCCTTCGACCCCGCCAACCGGCAGCTGCGCTATGCGCGGCACCTGCCGGGGTGGCACGACCCGCACCTGCTGGAGCGGCTGGCGCAGGAGCTCGGGATGCCGCTCGACGTGGACAACGACGTGAACCTGGCCGCCACCGCGGAGATGCGCACCGGGCTGGCCCAGGGGGTCGACGACTTCGTCCTGCTGTGGGCGGACGAAGGGTTGGGCGCGGCCGTCGTGATCGACGGCCGGGTCCATGGCGGCGCCACCGGAGGCGCCGGGGAGGTCGGCTTCCTGCCGCTCCCCGGCACTCCGCTGGTGCGCGACGTACGCCGGGGCAACGCCGGCGGCTTCCAGGAGCTCGCCGGCGGCCGCTCGGTGCTCGCGCTGGCCCGGTCGCTGGGCCTGCGCGCCTCCACACCGCAGGCCGCGGTGGCCCGGGCGCTCACCACGCCGGGCGCCGGCGACGAGCTGCTGGCCACCCTGGCCGAGCGGTTCGCGCTGGGCATCGCCGCAGTCGTGTCGGTGGTCGACCCGTCGCTCGTCGTCCTGGCCGGCGGCGTGCTGACCGCGGGCGGCACCCGGCTGCGCGACCTGATCGCCGAGGAGGTCGGCTCGCTGGCGCTGACCCGCCCTCGGCTCGAGCTGGCCGCCGTGGGCGAGAACCCGGTGCTGGCCGGGGCCCTCCAGACCGCCCTCGCGGCCACCCGCAACGAGGTCTTCGACACCATCCAACGCCGCACCGCACCGGCCCGGCCCGTCACCAGGAGCGAACCATGACCACATCCACCCGACGGCGACTGGCGGCTGCCACGGCCGCGCTCGGCCTGTCACTGGCCGTCAGCGCCTGCACCGGCTCCTCCGAGGGCGGCTCCAACGACGACCCGGACGCGGAGACCACGATCCTGTTCTGGCACGGCTGGAGCGCGGACAGCGAGGTGGAGGCCATCCAGAAGACCATCGACGCCTTCGAGGACGCCAACCCCAACATCCATGTCAAGGTGGTCGGCAACATCACCGACGACAAGATCAACCAGGCGCTGCGGGCGGGCGGCTCGTCGGCACCCGACGTGGTCTCGTCGTTCACCACCGACAACGTCGGCCAGTTCTGCTCCTCGGGCGCGTTCGTCGACCTGTCGCCCTTCATGGCCAAGTCCGACATCGACCCGGCGGCGACCTTCCCGCCGGCGCAGCTGCAGTACACGCAGTACGACGGCAACCAGTGCGCGCTGCCGCTGCTCAGCGACGCCTACGGCCTCTACTACAACAAGGACGCGTTCGCAGCGGCCGGCATCACCGAGCCGCCGAAGACGATGTCCGAGTTCGACGCGGACGCCGTGAAGCTGACCCAGGCCAGCGGCGACTCCTACTCCCAGCTCGGCTTCATGCCGAACTACCACGGCTACGAGTCGTCCATCACCCACTTCGCGGCGCAGTGGTCGCCGACGTACTTCGCCGACGACGGGACCTCCAACGTCGCCGCCGACCCGGCGTTCGCCGAGACCATGGAGTGGCAGAAGGCGCTGGTCGACAAGCTGGGCGGGTACGACAAGCTCGAGAAGTACCGCGCCACGTTCGGAGACGAGTTCGGCGCCAAGAACCCGTTCATGACCGGCCAGGTCGCCATGGCGATCGACGGTGAGTGGCGGGCCGGGATGATCGAGGCCGACGCGCCGGACCTCAACTTCGGCGTGGCGCCGTTCCCGGTCCCCGACGACCAGGTCGACAGCTACGGCAAGGGCTACATCACCGGAACCATCGTCGGCATCGCCAGCACCAGCGCGAAGCAGAACGCCGCCTGGCGGTTCGTGCAGTTCCTGGCCACCGACACCCAGGCGGTCGTGGACTTCTCGAACGCGATCCACAACGTGCCCTCGACCATGGACGCGCTGGCCTCGCCGGACGTGAGCCAGGACCCGGCCATGCAGACGTTCATCGAGATCGCCTCCAACCCGGCGAGCAACACCACGCCGGCCAGCCCGAACGGCGGGGCCTACCAGCTCACCCTTCAGGACCTCGGCTACGCCTTCGAGTCGGGCAAGCAGACCGACCTCCAGGCCGGGCTGGGTGACACGGCCGAACAGATCGACACCGACATCGAGCAGAGCAACTAGGCCAGGGCAGGGAGGACCGGTACGACAGAGACCAGCCCGTGACCACCACGACCACGGCGCCCGCGCCGCGCCGGAGCGAGCCCCGCTCGTTCACGGCGCGGGGCCGGCGTCGCCGGGAGCGGATGCGGAACCTGGCGTTCCTCTCCCCGTGGCTGCTGGGCACCGGGCTGTTCTTCCTCTACCCGCTGCTCTCGACCGTCTACTTCTCGTTCACCGACTACGACGGGTTCAGCCCGCCGACCTTCGACGGCCTCGACAACTTCAGGTACGTCTTCCAGGACTACCCGTTCTTCTGGCCGGCGCTGCGAAACACCGTGTGGTTCGTGCTGGTGATGGTCACCCTGCGGGTGATCTTCGGTCTCGGCGTCGGCATGCTGGTCATCCGGATCAAGCGGGGCGCGGGCCTGCTCCGCACGGCCTTCTACGCGCCCTACCTCGCTCCCCCGGTGGCCGGCACCCTGGCCTTCGTCTTCCTGCTCAACCCAGGGACCGGCCCGGTCAACACGATCCTGGCCCGGCTGGGGCTGCCCGAGCCCGGCTGGTTCAACGACCCGGCCTGGTCGAAGCCCGCGCTCACCCTGCTGGCACTGTGGGGCATCGGCGACCTGATGGTCATCTTCATGGCCTCGCTGCTCGACGTACCGAAGGAGCTCTACGAGGCCTCCGAGCTGGACGGCGCCGGCGCGGTCGGGCGGTTCCGGTACGTCACGCTTCCCCATCTCCGGCCGATCATCGGCTTCGCGGTGGTCACCGGCGTGATCGCGACCATGCAGTACTACACGCAACCGATCGTGGCGGGCGAGGTGGCCAGCGGTCACATCCAGGGCTCCGGGCAGCAGTTCGAGCCGGGCTACCCGGACAAGTCCACGCTCACGCTGCCGCAGCTGGTCTACAACCTGGGCTTCCAGCGGTTCGACATCGGCTCGGCGTGTGTGATCGCGCTGGTCCTGTTCGCGCTGAGCATGGCCTTCGCGGCCGTCCTCATGCGTCGCGGCAGCGTGTTCCTCGGGGGTGACTCGTGAGCCCCCGGGTGCGCACGTCGCTCGAGTGGGTGGCGGTGCACGCGTTCGCGATCGCCTGCACGCTGTTCTTCGTCCTGCCCTTCGTCTTCGTCGTGCTCACGGCTGTGATGACCGACCAGCAGTCGCTGTCCCGGGACCTCTGGCCAGACCCCTTCCAGTGGCACAACCTGGTCGACGTCTGGGACACGCCCGGCTTCCCGACCTGGTGGCGCAACACGCTGCTCTACGCCGTGGGCGGCACCGTGCTGACCCTGTGCTCGAGCATCCCGGTCGCCTACGCGCTCGCACACTTCCGGTTCCGGGGACGCCAGCTCGCGATGATGATGGTGATCGCCACGATGATGCTGCCGCCCCAGGTGGTGATCATCCCGATGTACCTCGTGTGGGCCAAGCAGCTCCATCTCTCCGGCACGCTCTGGCCGCTGGTCGTCCCGTTGGCCTTCGGCGACGCCTACTCGATCTTCCTGCTCCGGCAGTTCCTCGTGACGGTGCCGCGCGAGTACCTGGACGCTGCCAAGGTGGACGGCGCCGGCGAGTTCCAGGTGCTCTGGCGGGTGGTGCTCCCGATGTGCCGTCCGGCGATCGCCGCGGTGGCGCTGTTCCAGTTCTTCTACTGCTGGAACGACTACTTCGGGCCGCAGATCTACGCCAGCGAGAACCCCGGCGCCTGGACCCTCAGCTATGGGCTGAGCACGTTCAAGAGCGCCCACCACACCAACTGGAACCTCACCATGGCCGCCACGCTGCTGGTGATGGCGCCGGTGATCGCGCTCTTCTTCCTGGCCCAGAAGGCCTTCATCGAGGGCGTCACACTGACAGGGGTCAAGGGATGAGGCATCCGTGAAGATCGCGGTCGTCGGCGGCGGGTCGACGTACACCCCCGAGCTCGTGGACGGCCTCGGCCGGCTCCGAGACCTGTTCCCGGTCGACGAGCTGGTGCTGGTCGACCCGGCCGCGGACCGGCTGGAGCTGGTCGCCGGGGTCGGCCGCCGGATCCTGGACCGGCTCGGTCACCCCGGCCGGCTGGTGACGTCGACATCCCTGGAGCCGGCGCTGGACGGTGTCGACGCGGTGCTGCTGCAGCTCCGGGTCGGCGGCCAGGCGGCCCGCAACCAGGACGAGACCTGGCCGCTGGAGTGCGGTTGCGTCGGGCAGGAGACCACCGGCGCCGGCGGGCTGGCCAAGGCGCTGCGCACGGTGCCCGTGGTCCTCGACATCGCCGAGCAGGTCACCAAGGCCGCCCCGGACGCGTGGATCATCGACTTCACCAACCCGGTCGGGATCGTCACCCGCGCGCTGCTGCAGGCGGGGCACCGCGCGGTGGGGCTGTGCAACGTCGCGATCGGCTTCCAGCGACGGTTCGCCGCGATGCTCGGAGTCGACCCGGCCGCGGTCGAGCTGGACCACGTCGGGCTCAACCACCTGACCTGGGAACGGGCCGTCCGCGTGGACGACGTGGACCGGCTGCCCGACCTGCTCGCGGCCCACGTCGAGGAGATCGCCTCGTCGGTCGGGCTGCCGCCACCGGTGCTGCGCTCGCTGGGCGTGGTGCCGTCGTACTACCTGCGCTACTTCTACGCCCACGACGAGGTGGTCCGCGAGCAGCTCGCTGCGCCCTCGCGAGCCGCCGAGGTGGCCGAGATCGAGCGTCGGCTGCTGGAGCTGTACGCCGACCCCGCGCTCGACGAGAAGCCGGAGCTGCTCTCCGAGCGGGGCGGGGCGTTCTACTCCGAGGCCGCCGTGCAGCTGGCCGCGGCGCTGCTCGGCGACGGGCCGGCCTCGACCCACGTGGTCAACCTGCGCAACGGCGACACCTTCCCCTTCCTGCCCGACAATGCCGTGATCGAGGTGCCGGCCCGAGTCGACCGCTCTGGTCTGCGCGCGGTCTCGCTCGAACCGCTCGAGCCGCTGTACGCCGGTCTCGTGGCGCACGTGACGGCGTACGAGCACCTGGCCCTCGACGCTGCGGTGCACGGCGGGCGGCAACGGGTCTTCGAGGCCCTGCTCGCCCATCCGCTGGTGGGCCAGGCCGACCTCGCCGAGGGTCTGACAGACCGACTTCTCGCGCACAATCGGGAGCACCTGCCGTGGGCCTGATCGCTGGTGCCGTCGAGGGGGTCCTGGCCATCGACGCCGGGAACAGCAAGACCGACGTCTGCGTGGTCTCCGCGGACGGCGCGCTGCTGGGGAGCGCGCGTGGCGGGCCGTTCCGGCCGCACCGCATCGGGGCCGGGCCGGCCGTCGCCGCGATCACACCCGCGGTGGCCGACGCGCTGTCGCGGGCCGGCTCGGTCTCGGTGCGGCACGTGGCCGCCTGTCTGGCCAACGCCGACCTCCCCGCCGAGCACGATGCGCTCGAGCGCGCGATCGCCGAGGCCGGCTGGGCGCCGTCCTGTGAGGTCGTCAACGACACCTACGCACTGCTCCGGGCCGGCCTCGACACCTCACACGGTGTGGCCGTCGTGTGCGGCGCCGGGATCAACTGCACCGGCGTGCTGGCGGACGGGACCACGGTGCGGTTTGCCGCGGTTGGCCACATCTCCGGTGACTGGGGCGGGGGCGGGCATCTCTGGCAGGAGGCGATGTGGTGGGCGGCCCGGGCCGAGGACGGCCGCGGACCCGAGACCGCGCTCCGCACCACGCTCCCTGCCCACGTCGGCCTCGCCTCCATGGCCGAGCTGATCGAGGCCGTGCACCTGGGCGCGCTGTCCGAGGACCGGTGCATGGAGCTGAACCCCCTGCTCTTCTCGGTCGCCGCGGCGGGTGACGAGGTGGCCGCGGCCGTCGTGCGCCGCCAGGCCGAGGAGGTGGTGGCCCTGGCCGCCACCGCGATCCGCCGGCTCGGGGTCGCCGAGGAGCCGATCGACGTGGTGCTCGGTGGTGGCGTTCTCACCGCCGGTCACCCAGCACTGATGGACGAGATCACCCGGCTGCTCGAGGTGCAGGCGCCGTACGCCGTCCCTCGGATGGTCGAGGCCCCCCCGATCGTGGGTGCCGCGCTTCTCGCGCTGGACCGGATCGACGCCCCGATCGGCGCGCGGCGGCGGTTGCAGAAGTTTTTCCACGTGGCGACGGGGTGAGGCGTCTGCGACGCTGGCTCACGTGAGCGAGCTCCGGATCGCCTTCGTCCTCTACGACCGCATGACCGCCCTCGACGCGGTCGGACCGATGGAGGTGCTGCGGTTCCTCCCCGGCGTACAGCTCGAGCTGGTCGCCGAGTCGGCCGGTCCGGTCCGCACCGACGTCGACGTGATGCAGCTGGTCGCCACGACGTCGTACGACGACTGCCCGGAGCCGGACGTGGTCGTGGTGCCAGGAGGACCGGGGACCGCTGAAGCGCTCGGCGGACCGCTCATCCCCTGGCTGCAACGGGTGCATCCGACGACGACGTGGACCACCTCGGTGTGCTCCGGTTCCATGCTGCTCGCGCACGCTGGGCTGCTCGAGGGCGCGCCGGCTGCCTCACACTTCTCGGTGCTCGACCTGCTGCCGCAGCTCGGCGCAGCGCGGTCGGACGAGCGCCTGGTCGTGGATGAGGGGCACCACGTCATGACCTCGGCCGGGGTCTCGTCGGGCATCGACATGGCGCTGGTCCTGGCCGAGCGGCTCTCCGACAGGAGGACGGCGGAGGCGATCCAGCTGGTGATCGAGTACGACCCGCAGCCGCCGTTCGACAGCGGCGCCGTGGAAAAGGCAGCCCCGGACGTCGTCCGCCGCGCGATCGAGCTCGGCCGGCCGCACGGGGCGATCCCGGAGTTCTACGAGCCGCCCGTCTAGTGCCCAGCCTGCCGGGCGAGGACGGCGCCGAGATCCGTCCGTTCCGCGATGCCGAGGAGTTCGACGCCTGGCTTGCCGAGCACCATGACCATCAGGCCGGGGTCTGGCTGAAGCTGGCCAAGGTCGCGTCCGGGATCCCCTCGCTGACCAGCGACGAGGCGGTCGACGTCGGGCTGTGCTGGGGCTGGATCTCCGGGCAGCGGCGAGCGCTGGACGACACCTGGTACCTGCAGAAGTACGTCCCCCGGCGGCCACGCAGCAACTGGTCCGAGCTCAATGTCCGGAAGGTCGGCGAGCTCACCGAGGCCGGCCGGATGCGGCCGCCGGGGATCAGCGAGGTCGAGGCGGCGCAGGCGGACGGGCGCTGGCGCTACTAGGGCGTGCGCTAGTCCTGCAGCTTGCGCAGGATCCGGGCCAGGTCGGCCCGGTCGGTCGTGGTCAGCCGCTCGAACATCTTCTCCGACTCCACTCCCCTGGCCCGGCGCACCTCCTCGGACAGCTCGCGCCCGCGCGGGGTGAGCCCGACCAGCGAGGCCCGGCGGTCCCCCGGGTCCGGCGACCGCGCCACGAGCCCCTTCGCCTCGAGCGCGTCCACCACCTCGGTGGCCGACCGCGGCGCGATGCCGAGGTGCTGGGCCAGCTCCGAGGACCGCACTCCCCCGTGCTGGGCGAGCACCCGGATGGCCCGCACCTGCGACGGCGTCACGTCGTACGCCGCGAAGGCGGCCATCGCCGCCGCCCGGAGCCGGCGCGCGACCGCCCCGAACGCGTCACCGAGCCCGTCGGCCGGCAGCTCCGGTTCGTCCGGGGTCACGGGAACAGACTAGCAAGGCTTGGTGTTGTAACCTCATGTTGAGGTAACCTCACTAATGCCTCCCACACTTCGAAGGAGGTCCAGCCTTGGACTCCACCACCCTGAACGCCGGACGGGGCCGGTTCCGCACCCCCGACCAGCCCACCGTCGCCGAGCGGCAGCAGGCCCGCGAGGTCTCGCTGCGCCGGATCGCGCGGCTGTTCACGCCGTTCCGCTGGTCGGTCCTCGGCGTCGTCGCCATCATCGTCGCCTCGTCAGTGGTCGGCCTGGCGTCGCCGTTCCTGCTCCGCGGCATCATCGATGTCGCCCTCCGCGACCAGGACGTGCGCCTGCTGGTCATGCTCACCGCCGGCATGGTCGCGGTCGCGGCTGTCACGTCGGTGCTCGGCGTGGTCCAGACCTGGGTCAGCACCCAGGTCGGGCAGCGCGTCATGCACGCGCTGCGCACCGATGTCTTCGCCCACCTGCAGCGGCAGTCGATCGCGTTCTTCACCCGGACCCGCACCGGCGAGGTGCAGTCCCGGATCACCAACGACATCGGCGGCATGCAGTCCGTCGTCACGTCGACCGCCACGTCGATCGCCTCGAACCTCACCACCACGGTTGCCACCGCCGTCGCGATGGCCGTCCTCTCCTGGCGGCTGGCACTGATCTCGCTCGTCGTGATGCCACCCGCGATCTGGCTCAGCCGCCGAGTTGCGCAGCTGCGTCGCCAGATCACCACCGCCCAGCAGCGAGAGCTCGCCGACCTCAACGTCACCATCGAGGAGAGCCTGTCCATCAGCGGGGTCCAGCTGGCCAAGTCGATGGGCGCCGGCCCCGCGCTCGTGCGCCGGTTCACCGAGTCCTCTGCCCGGCTCATCGACCTCGAGCTGCGCGCGTCGCTGGCCGGCCGCTGGCGGATGGCCACGATGAGCGTGATCTTCGCCGCCATCCCGGCGGTGATCTACCTGAGCGCCGGCCTGCCGATGACCGCCGGCACCATGACCATCGGCACCCTGATCGCGTTCACCGCTCTGCAGGGCCAGCTGTTCCGGCCGCTGATGGGGCTGCTCAACACCGGCGTCCAGGTGGTCAGCTCGCTGGCGCTGTTCCAGCGCGTCTTCGAGTACCTCGACCTTCCCGTCGACATCGACGAGCCGGCCGACCCGGTCGACCTCGACCCCGCCGCCGTGCGCGGCCACGTGCGCTTCGAGCACGTCGGCTTCTCCTACGCCGACGCGGACGTCCCGGCGCTGGCCGACGTCGACCTCGACATCCCCGCCGGCACCACGCTGGCGCTGGTCGGCGAGACCGGGTCGGGCAAGACCACCCTCGGCTCGCTGGTGGCCCGCCTGCACGACCCGACCTCGGGCCGGGTCACGATCGACGGCGTCGACGTACGACGCATCCGGCTGGCCGACCTCGCCGAGATCGTGGGCATCGTCAGCCAGGACACCTACCTGCTGCACCTGACGGTCCGTGAGAACCTCCGCTACGCGAAACCCGACGCCACCGACGCCGAGATCGAGGCGGCAGCCCGGGCGGCGCGGATCGATGACCTGGTCGTCTCGCTGCCGGACGGTTACGACACGGTCGTCGGCTCTCGGGGCCACCGGTTCTCCGGCGGCGAGAAGCAGCGCATCGCGATCGCGCGCACCCTGCTGAGGAACCCGCGGATCCTGGTCCTCGACGAGGCGACCAGCGCCCTCGACACCGAGACCGAGCGCGCCGTGCAGGAGGCCTTCGACACCCTTGCGGCCGGCCGAACCACGATCACCATCGCCCACCGCCTGTCGACCGTCCGAGGCGCCGACCAGATCGTGGTCCTCGACCACGGCCGGGTGGTCGAGCGCGGCACCCACGAGGTGCTGCTCGAGCACGAGGGGCGGTACGCCTCCCTGGCCGCGTAGTGGGTACTGGCGCCTCATGACCGACACACGCAGCAGCGAGGAGCTCGAGGCCATCCAGGCGGTCGTGGACCGCGTCACATCCTGGCAGGACGGCGCCACGGAGAGCACCGTCGAGCAGGAGCTGCGCGACGGGTTCTCCGAGGCCGGCGTCGACGTCCCGGACGAGGACGTCAAGAAGCTGGCCGACGCCATCGAGGACGAGCACGGCGCCGTGCAGGCCGCCGACGTGCTGGGATGACCGAAGAGGACAGGGCCGAGGAGCCGGACGACAGTCGGCAGCTCCCGGAGCACACCCGCCCGGAGGGAGTCAGCGACGCCACCGTCGAAGCGCTGGGCAAGCTCTCGGAGTCGTTCGAGGCGGTCGAGGAGGCCCGCGGCCTGCTCTACGCCTTCCACCGCCGCACCGGCACCGCGGACCTGGCGCTCGGTGCGGCCGTCGACCTGTTCCGCCACGCCGGCCACGAGGAGGTCGCCGCCCGGCTCGAGCGCGACCTGCTCGGTCAGAACATGCTGCAGGGGCGCTGGACCTTCCAGATCGTCGAGGAGTACGACGAGACGTACTACTCGAAGTTCAAGGCGATGGAGCAGGCCGCCCGCGACGAGCTGATCGAGGGGAAGCGGCACGTCTACGAGGCGGAGATGAAGGAGCGCGAGCGCACCCGGGGGCATCCCGACCACGAGCCGGTGCCGGACGACGGAGCGCAGTCACCCGCTGGGTCGGGATGATCCCCAGGCGGGAGGCCGACGGAGACCGGCGGGCAGGACGGTCGTGGCGTTGCCGCAGGCCGAGCTGAGCTGCGGCTGGGTGACGAACAGCGCGGTCGAGAGATCCGCGCCGGACAGGTCGGCGTCGCGCAGGTCCGCCCCGAGGAGGTCGGTGCGGTCGAGGGCGACGCCGCGCAGGTCTGCGGCGATGAGCACGGCACCGCGCAGGTCGGCGCGCGCGAGGCCAGTGGCGCGCAGGTCGCGGCCGGCCAGGTCGTGTCCGGCGTACGACGGACCGTCGCCGCGCACCGCTTCGCTCACGGTCCGCAGCGCCTCGCCGACCAGGACGGTCAGGCGGTCCAGATCGACCTCGAGGATGTCCTCCGGGCGACCCTCGGTGTGACCGGAGACCCGCACCCGCAACCGGTCCAGGCCCGGCCCGGGCGAGAGCGCGGCGGCCTGCCCGAGCAGCACCAGCATCTCGTGGAGCCGCTGCACCACGGCGAAGACGGCGAACATCTCCTCGCCGCCGTCCGCGTGGTCGCGCCACGAGGCTCCGTCGTACACGACCTGGGTGACGTGCTGCCCCGCGCCGAAGCACTCGTACGTCGTGCACCCGACCATCCCGGACTCGCGCAACGACGCGTGGATCGAGCAGCGGTGCGAGCCGTCGAGATGCCGACACGGCGCACCGGCGTCCTTGGCGAAGGCGAACCCGTGCGAGGCCCGGAACGGCAGCGCGACGCAGCACAGGCCGACGCAGCGCCCGCAGTCCGGCTCGAGGGTGGTCATCGACACATGGATACCTTGCTCGCATGGGCCTTGCGACCTCCCCACGCCAGCTCAACGACGGCACCACCGTCCCGCCGATCGGCTTCGGCACCGCCGGCCTGCGCGGCGACGACGCGATCTCGGCGGTCACCAGTGCGCTGGAGAACGGCTACCGGCTGATCGACACCGCGGTGAACTACGGCAACGAGTCGGAGGTCGGCGAGGCGATCCGCCGCTCCGGAGTCCACCGTGACGAGATCGTGGTGACCAGCAAGATCCCGGGCCGGCACCACGCGTACGACGACGCGATCGCCAGCACGCGGGAGTCGCTGGAGCGGCTCGGGCTCGAGCGGATCGACGTGCACCTGATCCACTGGCCGAACCCGGCGGAGCGGAAGTACCACGAGACCTGGCGGGCGCTGGTGCAGCTGCGTGACGACGGGCTGGTGCGCTCGCCGGGCGTCTCCAACTTCACCCGCGAGCACCTGCAGCGCGTGATCGACGAGACCGGCGTGACACCGGTGCTCAACCAGATCGAGCTGCACCCGTACTTCCCGCAGCCCGAGATGCGCGCGGCCGACGAGGAGCTCGGCGTCCTCACCGAGTCGTGGAGCCCGATGGGCAAGCGGCAGGCGCCGTTCTCCGAGTCCGTGGTCGCGGCCGCCGCCGAGGCGCACGGCGTGTCTCCCGGTCAGGTGGTGCTGCGCTGGCAGCTCCAGCTCGGCAACCTCCCGATCCCGAAGTCGGCGACGCCGTCGCGCCAGCGCGAGAACCTCGACCTCGACGGCTTCGAGCTCACCGACGACGAGGTCGAGGCGATCAACGCGCTGGCCCGGCCGGACGGCCGGCTGTTCGGTGGCGACCCCGACACGCACGAGGAGTTCTGACGGCCACCCCCACGACGCCGTACCTCCGCGTCGACCTGGACCGGCTGCACGGCAACCTCCGCCACGCCGCCGAGTGGGCCGCGACCAGCGGGGTCGCGCTGCGGCCGCACGCCAAGACCCACAAGTCGCCGGACGTGGCGCGGCTCCAGCTCGGCTCGGGGGCGGTCGGACTGACGGTGGCCACGCTGGGCGAGGCCGTGGTCTTCGCCGAGCACGGCTGCACCGACCTGTTCGTCGCCTACCCGGTCTGGGTGGACAGCCGCTCGGCCGAGCGGCTGCGCAGGCTGACCGAGCAGGCGACCGTGGCCATCGGCGTGGACTCGGTCGAGGGGGCGGCCCGGGCCGGTCGACTGCTCGCGACGTACGGCGTCGAGGTGGTCGTCGAGGTGGACAGCGGCCAGCACCGGACCGGGTGTGTGCCGGCCGAGGCCGGTGCGGTCGCGATCGCGGCGGCCCGGTCGGGGCTGCGGGTGCGCGGGGTGTTCACGTTCCCGGGTCACAGCTACGACCCGGACGCGAGAGCGTCCGCCGCGGCCGACGAGGCGCGGGCCCTGGCCGTGGCTCGGGACTCGCTGGTCGCCGAGGGGCTGGAGGTGTCGGTGGTCAGCGGCGGATCCACGCCGAGCTGGGCGCACCTGGACACCGGGGTCGTCACCGAGGCCCGGCCGGGCGTCTACGTCTTCGGCGACGCGCAGCAGTGGGAGCTCGGCAGCATGCCGCCGGAGTCGATCGCGCTGTCCTGTCGCGCCACCGTGGTCAGCCACGCCGGCGGCCACGCCGTGCTCGACGCCGGGAGCAAGGCGCTGGCGGCCGACCGCGCGGCGTACAGCACCGGGTTCGGGCGGCTGCCCGACCACCCCGAAGCCCGCGTCGTCCAGCTCGCCGAGCACCACGCGGTGGTGGACCTGGCCGGCGCTCCCCTCCCCCAGGTCGGCAGCCAGGTCGACGTCGTGCCGAACCACTGCTGCGCCGCGGTCAACCTCGCCGACGACATCTGGGTCGAGGAGCAGGGCAGCCTGCGAGCCTGGCCGGTCGCGGCCCGGGGCCGGAACGGCTGAGCCTGCCCCTTACGATCGAGCGCATGCCCAAGCGCCTGCTCCCCGTGCTCCTCCTCGTCTGCTCCGCCGCGTTCGCGGGCTGCGGGGACGGCGACGACGGCGACGACACCGCCACGGACACGCCCAGCGAGACCAGCGCCGCGCCCAGCGAGAGCCCCAGCGGCTCCGGCAGCTCCGGCAGCTCGGCCCCCGCCTCCGACGTCACCTGCGACTACCCGGCTGACCAGCTCCCAGCGTCGAAGGACAACGAGCCGCCGCCGAGCACGCCGACCGTCAGCGGTGTGGTGACGGCCACGGTGGAGACCTCGATCGGCGCCATGACGTTCAGCCTCGACGCAGACCGCACGCCCTGCACGGTCAACTCCTTCGTCTCGCTGGCCGAGCAGAACTACTTCAACGGCACCCACTGCCACCGGATGACGACCTCGGGGATCTACGTGCTCCAGTGCGGCGACCCCACCGCCTCGGGCAGCGGTGGCCCGGGCTACACGATCCAGGACGAGGTGGACGGGTCCGAGACCTACGGCCCCGGCGTCCTCGCCATGGCCAAGACGGCCGCCCCCGACTCCGGCGGCTCGCAGTTCTTCATCGTGTACGACGACAGCCCGCTCCCGCCGGAGTACACCGTCTTCGGCAGCGTCGACGAAGCCACGGTGCAGGCCATCGTGCAGCTGGCGGCCGGCGGCACCGACGAGAGCAACGGCCCCGGCGACGGCCGACCTCTGACCGACGTCGACATCGAGTCGGTCAGCATCGGCTAGCTAGTGCGCTGTCAGGGAGACTGGAGCGGGAAGCTCACGCCGCTCAACCGCTCCGACTCCGCCCACAGCTCCTTGGCCAGGTCCGGGTCGAGCGCCCGCTGGCTGCGCCCGACGCCGGTCGGCCAGCCGTTCATCTCGCGCCACCGGTGCGGGCCGACGTAGGTGTTGCCGGGCACGTCCATCGTGGAGGCGTACAGCGTCGGCAGCGCGCCCTGCCAGGCCGCCATCCCGACCAGCTTGATGCCATGCCTGCCGACGAACGTCTTGAGCCGGCTGCCGGTCGACCCGGTGATGCCGGTGGCCGTGGAGCCCGGGTGCGCGCCGGTGACCCGCAGGGTGGAACCGGCCGCCGTGAGGCGTCGCTGGAGCTCGGCCATGAAGAGCAGGTTGGCCAGCTTGGAGTCGGCGTACGCCGCGTAAGGGCGGTAGCGACGGCGGGTCCAGCCCAGGTCGGCCACGTCGAGCTCGCCGTGCCGGTGCGACGGCGAGCCCACGACGACCACCCGGTCGGTCAGCCGCGGCAGCAGCAGGTTGGTGAGCGCGAAGTGGCCGAGGTGGTTGGTGGCCAGGTGCAGCTCCACCCCGTCGGGCGAGGTGTCGTACGGCAGCGCCAGCGCGCCAGCGTTGTTGACCAGCACGTCGACCGGACCGACGCTCTCGGCGAACGCCCGCACGGAGGCGAGGTCGGCGACGTCCAACAGGCCGAGCTCGACATCGCCGTCCATCTGGTCGGCGGACGCCCGGCCCCGGTCGAGGTTGCGCACCGCAAGTACGACGTGCGCACCGCGATCGGCCAGCGCCTTGGCGGTCTCCATCCCGATGCCTCCGCTGGCGCCGGTGACCACGAACCGCCGGCCGTCCTGGCGCGGGATCTCCTGCCAGGGCTTGGTCGTCATCCGTCCGAGGGAGGTGTGTCGACGCCGGCGGGGTCGGTGCCCGGCCCCAGCACCGGCATCGGCGTCACCTCGCCGGCGACGTAGGCCACCGGCTCGCCGAGTGCGACCGTGCGCCCCACGGTGCAGAGCCGGTCCTCGATCTGCTGGAGCGTGCGTGGCAGCACCTCGCGGGCTGCGTCGCCGCCCTCGCCCTCGGGGAAGGTCACGTCGAAGGTGACCTTGAGCTGGACCAGGTGCGAGCCCTGCTCGTCGCGCACCTTGTGTCCCTCCGCACGGGCGTAGAAGGTCTCGAACGGCGCACGCTTGCCGGCGATGTAGTCCAGGTCGGCGGCCCCGCAGCCGACCAGCGCCGCGAGCAGCAGCTCGACGGGCGTGAAGTCGGGGTCCTCGCCCGGCCCGATGGAGACCCCGCCTCCGCGGCTGTTGGTCGCCTTCCAGCGGTGCTCGCCGATCTGGTGGAGGTCGATGCTGCGATGGGTCTGGTCACTCAGCTGCGGTCCCGGCTCGGCTGCCATGCCGCCAGCCTGCCACCACCTGAAGCAGAGCGGCTGCCGGCGACACGCCCGGGACACGGCTCCCCTTGAATGGTCGCGCCCGACCGACTTGCGTGGGGTGTGTGCGGGCTCCCTTCCCCCGCAACGCGACGGACCCCGAGCCACCAGGGCCCGGGGTCCGTCGCTGGGCGAGGCCTGCGGGGGCGCCGCCCGGCCACCGGGCCGCTCGGGGGGTGCTGCCGCGGTGTGATCAGGCGAGGATCAGTGCTTGCGGCCCTCGAGGGCCCGGAGCCGGCGCCGCTCCCGTCGGGTGAGCACCCTGTGGCGCAGCGAGGCGCGGTGCAGACCCCGGTCGTAGCGGCCCTCGTCGACGAGACGGGCCAGGTAGAACTGCGCGGACATGGTGGGACTCACTCCTTCGGCCCCGGTTCAGGGGCGATCGACAACTCTGGTTTGTAACGACTAGATCGCGCTTGCGACTCTTACAGAGTACTGGCCGGTAGGGGGCCAACCCAAACCGCCGGCGGGGTGATCTCCGACACCACCGGGGGCATGCCGATGCCGCCTGGTCGGGGGCGGGAAATGCCATAGCCAGCCTGCCGCCGCTGGGTGCCGTCCGCCTAGTCTGACTTCGTGCCCAGCCCATCCGCCTCCCTCCAGCGCACCGAGGCGCTGGCCCGCAAGGACCTGCTGGCCGTGACGTCGTACGACGTCGCGCTGGACCTGGCCTCCGACGATGCGACCTTCGGCTCGCTCACCACCATCGGGTTCACCAGCCGTGCGGGGGCAACGTTCCTGGACCTCAAGCCGGTCAGCCTGCGCGCCGTCCGGCTGGACGGGCGGCCGCTGGACGTCGACCTGCTGGAGCGCGGCCGGTTCCCCCTCGAGCTGCCCGAGGGCGAGCACGAGCTGGTGGTCGAGGCGACGATGCCGTTCCGCAACGACGGCGAGGGGCTGCACCGCAGCGTCGACCCGGCGGACGGCAGGCACTACGTCTACGGCATGTCCTTCATGGACGCCGCGCCCACGATCTTCGCCTGCTTCGACCAGCCCGACCTCAAGGCGCCCTACACCCTCCACGTCCGCGCGCCCGAGGACTGGGTGGTCGTCGGCAACGCGCCCGGCCAGCAGGTGGAGAAAGGGGTCTGGGAGTTCGAGCGGAGCCAGCCCCTGTCGACGTACTTCGTGACCCTGGTCGCGGGCCCGTACCACGTCCTCCGCGACGAGCACGACGGCATCCCCCTCGGGCTGAGCGCGCGGGCCAGCATCGCGGCCGACCTCGACAAGGACGCCGATGAGCTGTTCACGCTGACCCGGCAGAGCTTCGACGAGCTGCACCGCCTGTTCGGGATCCGCTACCCGTTCGGTGACTACCACCAGGCCTTCGTGCCCGAGTTCAACGCGGGTGCGATGGAGAACCCCGGCTGTGTCACCTTCCGTGACCCGCTGGTCTTCACCAGCCGGGTCACCCGCGGCCTCCGGATCGCCCGGGCCAGCACGATCGCGCACGAGATGGCCCACCAGTGGTTCGGCAACATCGTCACGCCGGCGTGGTGGGACGACCTGTGGCTCAACGAGTCCTTCGCCGAGTACCTCGGCGCCCGGGTCACCGCCGACGTCACCGAGTACGCCGACGTGTGGGTCGACAACTCCTACGCCCGCCGCCAGTGGGGGCTGGTGGCCGACCAGCGGCCGAGCACCCATCCGGTGGCCGGCAACGGCGCCGTCGACGCCCGGGCGGCGCTGCAGGACTTCGACGGCATCTCCTACGCCAAGGGCTGCGCGATCCTGCGGCAGATCAACGCCACCCTCGGCGACGAGGTGTTCTTCAGGGGCACCGTCGACCACTTCGAGCGACACCGGTTCGGCAACGCGACCATGCACGACCTGTTCGACAGCTGGGAGCGGGCCGGCGCCTCCGCCATCGGCATGGACCTGTCGACCTTCACCGACAGCTGGCTGCGCACCGCCGGCCCCGACCGGATCGAGCTCGACCGCGCGGCGGGCGTCGTACGCCGGACGCCGCCGGCCGACCATCCCGCCGACCGTCCGCACCGGCTCCGGGCCGTCGTGGCGGCCGAGGACGGCACCTGGGCCGACCACGTCCTCGAGATCGAGGAGCCGGAGACGCCCTTCGACGCCGGCGACCGGCCGGTGGTCCTCGACCCCTACAACGACACGTGGGCGCTGCTGATCCCCGACCAGGTCACCATGGACGCGCTCGAGTCACTGCTCCCACGCGTCACCGACCCGCAGCTGCGCGCCGGGGTGTGGAGCAACGTGCGCAGCGCGCTGCACAACGCCGCGGTCGACCCGGTGGACGTGCTCGAGCTGGTCGAGGCCAGCCTCCCGGTGGAGGACACCGAGGACTCCCGCCGCCGGACCATGGCCTGGGTCTACGGCTGGGTGCTCCCACTGCAGCCCGACCCCGAGGCCGCAGTCGCCCGCCTGCACGCCGCCGCCCGCGGCAAGCTCGAGGCCGCGGCACCCGCCTCCGAGGAGCAGCTGGCCGCGTTCCGTGCCACCATCGCCACCTGCCCCGACTCCGGGCCGCTGAGCGAGTGGCTGGACGGCGCGCAGCTGCCCGACGGCGTACCGCTCGACGTCGACCTGCGCTGGCGGGTGCTGGCCCGGCTGGCCACGCTCGGCGCTGTCGAGCTCGACGAGCTCGACCGCCAGCTCGCTGCCGAGCCGACCGCCGCCGCCCGCGTGCAGCACGCGCGCGCACGCTCGTCCATGCCGACGGCCGAGGCGAAGGCGTGGGCCTGGTCGTGCTTCACCGGCGAGACCGACCTGCCCAACTACGAGCTCGAGGCGGTCGGGCTCGGTTTCTGGCGGGCTGGGCAGGAGGAGCTGACGGCGGCGTACGTCGAGCGCTACTTCGCCGACCTTCCCGACACGGTGAAGGCCCGGAGCGGGTGGGTGCTCGCGGACGCGGCCGAACAGTTCTTCCCGCGGACCTCGATGACCCGTGAGACCCTGGCGCGCTGCGAGGCGCTGATCGCCGACGGCGACCTCGACCTGTCCATCCGGCGACGGCTGGTCGACGAGGCGGACACCCTGGCCCGCAAGCTCGCCGTGCTCGAGGCGTACCCGCACCGATGAAGGCTCGCCGTCCCGGACCCACCGTCCGGACCCGGGTGCACGAGCTCGGCAGCGAGGGCGAACGGCGCCACGAGGACCGGCTGGCCACCGAGGAGCCGCTGGAGATCCGGCTGGCCTGGCCCGGGGCGGCACCCCGTCGGGTGTGGGTGACCATGCGGACGCCCGGCCACGACTTCGAGCTGGCCGCCGGCTGGCTGGTGCACGAGGGGCTGGTCACCGCTCCTCCGCGCACGATCGCCTACTGCACCGACGCCGACCTGACCCCCGAGCAGGAGTTCAACGTGGTGACGGTGACCCTGGGCGAGCCACCGACCCGCGACCCCGGCCACCGGCATGCCGGCTCCGGCTCGTCCGCCTGCGGGGTCTGCGGGAAGGACACCATCGCGGAGGCGCTCGCCGCGCCCGTCGCCGGCCGGTGGACGGGCGCGCTTCCGGACCCGCACGTCGTACGTCGCCTGCCCGAGCGGCTCCGCGCGGCGCAGTCGGTCTTCGACGCCACCGGAGGCGTCCACGCCGCTGCGCTCGCGACCGCCGAGGGCGAGCTCCTCGTCGTCCGCGAGGACGTCGGCCGCCACAACGCTGTCGACAAGGTCAGCGGCGCCCGGGTGGTCGCCGGCCTGCCCACCGCCGAGGCCTGTTTGCTGGTCAGCGGCCGGGCCGGCTTCGAGCTCGTCCAGAAGGCGGTCGCGGCCGGCGCCGGCGCGCTGGTCGCCGTGGGGGCGCCGACCAGCCTGGCCGCCTCCCTGGCCCGCGAGGCCGGGCTGGCGCTGTACGGCTTCACCTCGGCCCGTCGTACGGTCCGCTACGACTGACCGCCTTGCGACGAGACCGGGCGCCCGTCGGCTTCACAAGACTGTTGGTCAGCTGCCGTCAATGAGCCGCTGTGCGGTCGCCGCGTCGATGACGTGGGTCCCGGTGCCGTCGACCAGGCGACAGAGACCGTGCGGGGTTCGCCACACGTAGCGCCCCGCGCCGAGCTGGGTGACCCGGTAAGCAAGGTGGGTCTTGGCGCGGTGATGTCGCCGCCCCAGAGGGGCGTGGTTGTGGTCACCGGTCTGACCGGGTGGCCCCGTGTCGTCGTAGGCCACTGGGTGGTCGTTGTCGAGACGCCGTGACTGGGACTGCGCGTGCGGGAAGACGTCGCCCATGGCGCGGAGGAAGCCTCGCTCGACCACGTCGGCTGGGTGCTCGTACCCGTTGACCGACCGTCCCGAGTTGAGGTCGATGACCGGCTTCAGGTCGATGTGGGCGTGACCCACGAGCCTGCGCACCTGATCGGTCAGCATCGGGCCGAGCTGCTCGACCCTCGCCAGCACGTCGGGGGTCTGGCCACCCAGAAGAGCCGCCACCGCGATCTCGCTCACGTGCACGTAGGCGACCGCGCGCTGACGGGTCGGCGAGGGCGCCGTCTCGTCCGCGTGCACGCCGTCGGTCTGGGCCCCCGCGCATCGATAGGTCCCGCCCAGGAGGGCGATGACGTCGTCGGGGTGAGCCAGCCACCCGAGAGCCTCGGCGCGGAGCTCGTCGCGACAGGTTTCGGGGTGCGGGCACAGGTCCGGGCGCGACTCCAGCGCATCAGCGACGCGCTCGAGCATGGCGTCCAGCCATGCGGCATCGCCGGCGTCGATGAGTCCGAAGACTTTGCGCAGACCTTCGTCATCGGAGCGCCCGAGCACCAGGCAGCGGCGCCGCCGCCGTTCGTCGTCGACGCGCCGAGCGTGCTCAGGATCAGCACGCATCACGGCGGCCTCCGCGATGGTCAGGACCCGACCCGGTGACTCTTCGAGTGCAGCGGAGACTGCGGCGTCGACCTGTCGGACCTGCTCACGGTCCAGGTGGCGCGACAGGGCCGCGACCCTGCGCGCAACCCACACTTCGCCACGACCGGCCCGGAGCGCGGCCCAGATGCCGGGGAGACGGTGGGCAAGGTCCAGCGCGTCCGCCAGGTGGTGGCGGGCCGCGGTTGCGTGCACACCGCGGGCAATCCCCAGCTCGCAGATCGGGAGGTCCTGAACCTGCGGTGTCCCGTCCCCGCCGAGCTGGACGAGCTTGTTGCGGCCGGCCTCCAGCTCGGCCAGCGTGCGAAAGGCGAGAACCGGCCCCGGATCGGAGCAATGCAGCGCGGCGAAGTGCAGGTCGATCTCCAGCGCGCGAACTTCCGCGGCATGCCGGGCTGCCATCGCCTCCCCCGCAGCCGCCAAGGTTGCGGCCACGCCGAGGTCGTCCACGGCGCTGACGCCACGGATGGCGAATTCACTGGTCAAGGACGTGCTCCTGCACTGACGGGGTAGCACGGGGACCTGCCCACCGTGACTCGTGCTCACCGTCGAGGTCAGAGGCCCGATCCCGGGCAACTGCGAGTGCGCTCCTCGCTAGATTGCTGACGTCGCGTCCTGCTCTTCGCGCCGCCTCTATTAGAACACACGTTCGAGTGGCTGGTCCACCCCTCTCATCACCGAACTCGGGTGCGCTCGGAGCGTCAGGCGAGAACTGTCGGCGGTCTGGGTGACGATGCCTGCATGGCGTCACTCACGGTCCTCGCACTCGTGCTCCTCGCGCTGGTCGTAGGCGGGCTGGTGGGCGCCTGGCTGGGCCGGTCGCTGGCGTCCGCTCGCGACGAGCGTGAGCTGGCCCGAGCCCGGGAGGAGCTGGCTAACGCCCGCGCCGACGCGGCGGAGGCCCGCACCGAGGCGGCCGAGGCGCGCACCGGCGCGGCCGAGGGCGAGGCCATGGTGGCGCACGTCCAGGCCCAGGTGGCCAGGGCAGAGGCCGAGCGCGACGCGGCCGCGACCCGCGTCGCCGAGATCGCCGCCGATCGGCAGGCCATGCTCGACCAGTTCCGGGTCCTGTCCAGCGAGACCGCCGAGCGGCAGGGCAAGGCGGTTGACGCCGTCACGGCGCAACGCCTGCAGGCCACCGAGCAGCTGCTCGCGCCGGTCGCCGCCAGCCTGGAGAAGTTCCAGATCCGGCTGACGGAGGTCGAGAAGGAGCGCGTCTCGATGGCCACTGACCTGCAGGCGCACGTCCGCTCAGTCCGTGACACGGGAGAGGCCCTGCGCCGTGAGACCGCTTCTCTGGTCACCGCGCTCCGCAAGCCCCAGGTCCGCGGATCATGGGGCGAGACCCAGCTCAAGCGCGTCGCGGAGATCGCCGGCATGGTCGAGAACTGCGACTTCGACCTCCAGCTGACCAACCAGTCGGACGGCAAGATCCTGCGCCCTGACATGCAGGTCCACCTGTCCGGCGGCAAGCACATCTTCGTCGACGCCAAGGTCCCGCTGAGCGCGTTCCTGGACGCAGCCGAGACCGACGACGAGCAACAGCAGGCCGGGCACCTCGAGCGTTTCGCCAAGCACGTCCGCACTCACGTCGACCAGCTCTCCAGCAAGAAGTACTGGAAGGCCGGCGAGACTCCCGAGTTCGTCGTCCTGTTTCTCCCAAGCGAGGCGTTCTTCTTCGCCGCCTTCGACCGGATGCCCAATCTCCACGAATACGCCAGCGCACGCGACGTCGTGATCGCGACGCCCACGACGCTGATCGGACTCCTGCGGGCCGTCTCGTACGGCTGGAAGCAGGCCGCATTGGCCGAGACCTCGGCCGAGGTCTTCCGGCTGGGCCGCGAGCTGCACGAACGTCTCGGCCTGCTGGGCAACCGCTTCGACACGCTCGGCCGTGCGATCCGACGCACCGTCACCGCGTACAACGAGGCGGTCGGCACCGTGGAGGGCAATGTCCTCGTGCAGGCCCGCCGGTTCACAGCGCTGAAGGTGACCGAGAACGACCTCACGCCGCTGGAGAGCGTCGACGAGTCGGTGCGGCAGATCCAGGCGCCTGAGCTGGTCGAGGACGCCGCGCAGGTCGAGCCGATCGTCGGTCGAGCGCCGCGCAGTCGGCGCGCCCCCGAGCCGCCCGAGGCGGAGGCACTCTGGCGGATGGACCCTGCCGTCGACGAGCTCGTCGAGGACGAGGCGACTGCCCGGACCCAACCGGACGAGGACACGCGCCGCCAGGCCTAGAGTCGGCCTAGAGTCGTCCCCGTGGCCTTCGGGAACGCCGACTCCTACGCCCGGTTCATGGGGCGGTTCTCCGAGCCCCTGGCGCCTCTGTTCGCCGATGTCTTGAGGGAAGTCGAGGGTCGTCACCTCGATGTCGGCTGCGGGCCGGGCATCCTGACTGCCGAGCTGGTCCGCCGCTTTGGCGCGGACCGGGTGGATGCGATCGACCCCACGCCCGGCTTCGTCGCCGCAGCCCGTGACCGCTGCCCGGGTGTCGACGTCCGGCAGGGCACCGCCGAGGAGCTGCCCTACGCCGACGACGCCTATGCGGCCTCCTGGGCCCAGTTGGTCGTGCACTTCATGAAGGACCCGGTCCGCGGCCTCACCGAGATGGCTCGGGTGACCCAGCCCGGTGGCCTGGTCGTCGCCTGCGTCTGGGACCACGGCGGCGGTCGTGGGCCGCTGTCCCTGTTCTGGGAGTGCGCGCAGGAGCTCGACCCGGGCGCGCGCCGCAAGGCCGATGCGTCCCCCGGCTCGCACCAGGGTGACCTGGCGCGGCTCATGACGGAAGCCGGGCTCGCCGTGGAGGTGGACGGCTGGATCTCGGTGACGATCGGCCTGGCGTCTTTCGAGGACTGGTGGGGGCCGTTCGAGGAGCCGGCCGGGTCGGCGGGCGACTACCTCGCGACCCGCTCGGCCGAGCAGATCGAGGCCCTCCGCGAGCACTGCCGCTCCAAGCTCCCCGACGGGCCGTTCGACCTGACTGTCTGGACCTGGACCGTCGTCGGCCGGGCTTGACGCCGGGATGGTCGCGGCGAGTCAGCGGGTCGACGTCCAGTCGCTGACGTCGAGGCCCCACTCGGACTCGAGCCGGGCCAGCTGGGGCCGGTACATCACCTGCAGCGACTCGCGGAGCCCCTCCGGCCAGTCCCAGTCCGCGCGGCTGCTGGACCCGGATGCCTCGTCGACGTGGGCCAGCGGCACCGGGTCGAGGCCAAGGCGGCGCCACACGTCGTCGACGGCGGCCTGGGGGGAACGGCGCACCTGCTCGTAGACCATCACCACCATCCGGTCGCGGCCCACGGCCGCGGACCAGCCGGCCAGCTGGTCGGCGTAGAAGCCGGTGAAGGTCTGCATGGTGATCGGGACCGGGTAGGGCCACGGCGAGGGGTTGCCCGCGGCGGCCCGGGTGGCTGCCAGCCGCATCGCCGAGCGGAACCGCTCGACGGGGTCGCGCAGCAGCACCAGAACGGGCGCGGACGGGACCAGCCGGGCCGCGGCGGCCGGCGCCGAGGCGTGCCGGAGGTACTGCGGTGTCCACTCCCCGCGGCGTACGCCGTCAGTGGGGAACAGCGAGAGGTAGGCGGTGGCCGGCAGCGCGCCGTCGGCCACCTTGTGCAGCAGGTGCTGCTCCTTCTTGCCGTTGGTGCCGAGCCCGACGTCCGGGTGCTGGGTGAGCAGGTCGGTGAACCAGGTGGTCCCGCTGCGCTGGGCCCCGATTCCGAGCCAGGAGGGACCGGAGGACGACATGGGCAGCACCCTAGGGTGGAGCAATGCCGGAGATCGATCCGAGCTTCACCGCCCTCCCCTACCGCGAGCTCGGCGCGGTCGCCCTCGGCCGGGCGCAGGAGCTGGGGGCCGGCCATGCGGACTTCCGCTTCGAGCGGATCCGGCACCAGCACCTCGGCGTGCGCGACGGCGTGCTCCAGACCGCGCTCGACGCCGATGACGTGGGCTTCGCGGTCCGGGTGATCCACCGCGGATCCTGGGGGTTCGCGTCCGGCGTGGTGCTCACCGCGGACGAGGCGCGCCGGGTCGCTGAGACCGCGGTGGCCGTGGCGGAGGTCGCGGCCGAGATGACGAGCTCGCCGGTAGAGATCGCTCCCGAGCCGGTGTACGCCGACGTCACCTGGGTCTCGTCGTACGACGTGAACCCGTTCGACGTGCCGATCGCGGAGAAGGCAGCGCTGCTCATCGACTGGACCGAGCGGCTGCGCCGGGGTGCGGCGGTCGACCACGCCACCGCCTCCGTCGGGCAGGTGATGGAGAACAAGTACTACGCCGACCTCGCCGGCACCGTGACCACCCAGCAGCGGGTCCGGGTCGACCCGGGGGTTGAGGCGATGGGCGCCGGCGCGGACACCTTCGACTCCATGCGCAGCATCGCCTACCCGGTCGGCCGCGGCTGGGAGTACCTCACCACCGGCCTCTACGACTGGGACACCGAGCTCGACGAGATGCCCGAGCTGCTGGCCGAGAAGCTCAAGGCGCCCAGCATCGAGGCCGGGCGCTACGACCTGGTCATCCACCCCTCCAACCTGTGGCTGACCATCCACGAGTCGATCGGCCACGCCACCGAGCTCGACCGGGCGCTCGGCTACGAGGCCAACTACGCCGGCACGTCGTTCGCGACCTACGACAAGCTGAACACGCTGCAGTACGGCTCCAACGTCATGAACGTCACCGGCGACCGCACCGTCGAGCACGGCCTGTCCACCATCGGGTACGACGACGAGGGCGTGCAGACCCAGAGCTGGGACATCGTGCGCAACGGCGTGCTGGTCGGCTACCAGCTCGATCGCCATATGGCGCACATGAAGCCCGAGGCCACGTTGAACTCTGGGCAGGACGGGCGGTCCAACGGCTGTGCCTTCGCCGACTCCTCCGGTCACATCCCGATCCAGCGGATGGCCAACGTCTCGCTGCAGCCGGCCGAGGACGGGCCGAGCACCGACGAGCTGATCTCCCAGGTCGAGCACGGGCTGTACGTCATCGGCGACCGCTCGTGGTCGATCGACATGCAGCGCTTCAACTTCCAGTTCACCGCGCAGCGCTTCTACAAGATCACGCACGGCGAGCTCACCGGGCAGGTCCGCGACGTCGCCTACCAGGCCACGACGACCGACTTCTGGGGCGCGATGGAGGCGGTCGGCGGGCCGCAGACCTGGCAGCTCGGAGGCGCCTCCAACTGCGGGAAGGCGCAGCCCGGCCAGGTCGCGCCGGTCAGCCACGGCTGCCCGACCTCGCTGTTCCGCGACATCCGGATCCTCAACACCACCCAGGAGAGCGGCCGATGAGCACCCGACCGCACGGCATCAGCCCGCAGTCCCTGGTCGAGCACGCGCTGGCCGCGTCGATGTCCGACGACTGCGTGACGATCGTCCGCGACTCGACCAGCGCCAACCTGCGCTGGGCCAACAACACGCTGACCACCAACGGCGTGATGCACGGGGTGGAGGTGACGGTCGTGTCGTTCGTGCGGCAGGCGGCAGGCGTGTCGGTCGGCTCGGTGACCGGAAGTGCCACCACCCAGGCCGAGGTCGACGAGCTGGTCCGGGCGGCCGACGCGACGGCGCGCAAGGCGTCACCGGCCGAGGACGCCAACGAGCTGATCGGTGACCGCACCTCCCCCGACTGGGCCGACGAGCCGGGCAGCACCGGCATCGAGGTGTACGACGACGTGGCCCCTGCGCTGGGCGAGGCGTTCGGCCGGGCCGGCTCGGCCGGGCGGGTGCTCTACGGCTTCGTCGACCACCGGGTCACGACCACCTACCTCGGCTCGACCAGCGGCCTCCGGCTCCGCCACGTCCAGCCCACCGGACACTTCGCCTGCACCGGGAAGACCGCCGACCTGACGACCAGTGCCTGGGTCGGCCGGGCCACCCGCGACTTCGACGACGTCGACCCGCTGGCGGCGGAGGAGGAGCTGGCGCAGCGGCTCGCGTGGGGCAAGCGCAAGGTCGACCTCGAGGCCGGCCGCTACGACACGATCCTGCCGCCGACCGCCCTGGCGGACCTGATGGTCTACGCCTACTGGGTGGCCGACGCCCGTAGCGCCTGGGAGGGCCAGTCGGTCTACAGCCGCCGGCCTACAGGCACCCGGATCGGCGAGGACCTCGTCCGCCCCGAGGTCACCCTCCACTCCGACCCGGCGTACGCCGGCCTGCAGTGCGCACCGTTCACCGTGGCCGCGGCGTCGTCCAACGAGACCTCCGTGTTCGACAACGGCCTCGAGCTGGGCCGCACGGACTGGATCCGCGGTGGCCGGCTGACCGCGCTGCGTCAGACTCGGCACACCGCCGAGATGACGAAGCAACCGGCCACGCCGGCCATCGACAACCTCGTGCTGGAGGTGGCCGGAGCCACCGGCGGCGTCGACGACCTGGTGGCCGCCACGGAGCGCGGGCTGCTGCTGACCTGCATGTGGTACATCCGCGAGGTCGACCCGCAGACCCTCCTGCTCACCGGGCTGACCCGCGACGGCGTCTACCTGGTCGAGGGTGGCGAGATCACCGGCGCGGTCAACAACTTCCGCTGGAACGAGAGCCCCGTGGACCTGCTGCGCCGGTTCTCGCACGCGTCCGGGACGGTGCCGAGCTTCAGCCGGGAGTGGGGCGACGACTACTTCTCGCGCACGGCGACGCCCGCGCTGCGGATCCCCGACTTCAACATGTCGAGCGTGTCGCCGGCGCAGTAACGCCATCCGGCGGCCCGATCGGCGTACTTTCGGAGCATGAGCGCAACCATGGACCACGGGACTGACCCGGCCACGGAGCCCGAGCAGGTGCACCCGCTCGACGAGGAGCCGACCCAGGCCATCCAGCGCGAGCCGGAGCCGGTCGTCGTACGCCGCGGCCGGGGCCTGGGAGCCAACCGGCACATGGGCAGCGTCCTGCTGTCCTTCCTGGCGGTGCTCGGGGCCTACGGCGCCCTCGACTTCGGCTTCTACCGCGCCAACACCGCGGCGTCCGTCGAGCTCCTCGACGGGGCTCTGCCCGACCGCACGATGATCGCGCTCGGCGCAGCGGCCGGCTGCCTGCTGGTCGCCGCCGCGGCCGGACGGATCTCCGGCCTCGGTCCGCTGCTCGCCGGCCTGGTCCTCGGCGCGGCACCTGCGGCGTGGGTCTTCCTCGACTTTGCGTCCTACGTGCGCCGGCTCGACGACGTGCCCGAGCTGTGGGAGCACACCACCTTCGGCCTCTCCTACGTCGCGTTCGCGGTCTACCCGGTGGTGGCGGGACTCCTCATCGGAGCAGCGATCGCGGGCCGCTGGCGGCGCCCGCCGGTCACCACCTGACCGACTCCAGCCGTGGCCCCGCCGGGTTGCGTGACTCGTCCGGCGGCGCCACGTAGTCTCCCGCGCATGAAGCCTCGTCGCGCTCTGGGTGCGCTCCTCGTCATCGGTCTCGGCCTGTCGGCCGGGCTGCTCTCCCTACCGACCGCGCAGGCGGCCACGGGCAGCCCACCGGTCACCGCGCCCGACTCCGTGACCGTGCTGCAGGGCAACTTCACCTCCGTGTTCCCGATCAAGAACGACCACGACCCCGACAACGACCTGCTCACGATCTGCCGGCTCGGCACCGAGCACTACAAGGGTCTCGACGTGGGCTTCTTCGGCGACCAGGTCGACGTGGGAGCCAGCCCCAAGGCGAAGCCGGGCGTCTACACGTTCACCTACTACACCTGCGACTTCAGCTACCTCGTCCCGGGCACCATCACGGTCACGGTGGCCGATCTGCCCGACATCAAGGTCACCCCGGTCGGCCGGGGCAAGATCAGGGTGAAGAACCCGTTCGACTTCAAGGTCCGGTTCCTCTACGGCTCGTTCACGTCAGGCTCGCCGGACGGCAAGGTCCTCATCCCGGGCAAGAGCGCGGTCACGTTGAAGGTGCAGCGCACCAAGATCGACTGGGTCGCCTACAACCGCAAGGGCACGCTGTTCTGCGGCACCGGACACGTCAAGGGGATCAAGCTGCGGGTCGGCGAGCGCCGGCCGGCGGGCTCGGCGAGCCTGTCTCCGCGACTGGCGCAGGCATGGCGCTCCGCGGGCTAGTGCCCGCACCGCCTGGCTGGCGGCGGTCTCGGCCGCCGCCCTGATCGGTCCGTCGGCGTACGCCGCGACCGGGTCACCGCCGGTCACCCATCCCGACGCGGTGACCCTCCGTGCGGGCGAGGGCATGCTCATCGATCCCACCGACAACGACGGCGACCCCGACGGCGACTCGCTGCAGGCGTGCCGGCTCGATCCCAACCTGCCCCGGAAGCTCTCGCAGTCGTTCGTCGAGGACGGCGACCTGGTGGTGGTGGCGAGCCCGAACGCCCGCGGCACCTTCACGCTGGTCTACTACGCGTGCGACTCGAGCTACCTCACGCCCGGCACCGTGACGGTCAAGGTCCGGGCAAGGTCGACGTCAAGCCACTCAGCAGCGTGGTGATCCGGGTGAAGGAAGACGGGTTCGAGATCGACTGCCAGAGCGGCAATGTCGGCTACTCGTTCGCCTTCGTCACGAGTCAGGCAGGTGCCGGGCACGTCGCCCGGCACAGCTACTCCGCGAACGCCTCCGGTGGCGGGCACGCGCAGACCAGGTTCCGGTCGCCGTAGGCCTGGTCGATCCGGGCCACCGGCGGCCAGTACTTGTCCGGGTCGACGCCGGACGGGAAGACGGCCAGCTCCCGGTCGTACGCGCGCTCCCACGCCCCGGCGAGCGCGCGGGTGGTGTGCGGCGCGCCGCGCAACGGCGACTCCTCGGCGCTCCACTCCCCCGCGGCGACCCGGTCGATCTCGGCCTTGATCGCGACCATCGCGTCGCAGAACCGGTCGATCTCTGAGAGATCCTCGGACTCGGTCGGCTCGACCATGAGGGTGCCCGCGACCGGGAACGACATCGTCGGCGCGTGGAAGCCGTAGTCGATGAGCCGCTTGGCCACGTCGTCGACGGTCACGCCGGTGTCCTTGGTCAGCCCGCGCACGTCGAGGATGCACTCGTGGGCGACCAGCCCGCCGTGCCCGCGGTAGAGGACGGGGAAGTGCTCTGCGAGCCGGGCGGCGACGTAGTTGGCGCTCAGCACCGCCGCCGCCGTGGCCCGGGTGAGCCCGGCGCCGCCCATCAGCCGGATGTAGGCCCACGAGATCGGCAGGATGCCCGCCGAGCCGTACGGCGCCGCGCTGATCGGGCCGATCCCCTCGCGCTTGCCGGTCTCGGGATGCATGCCGTGCGACGGGAGGAACGGCGCGAGGTGCTCGCGCACCGCCACCGGGCCGACGCCCGGGCCACCACCGCCGTGCGGGATGCAGAAGGTCTTGTGGAGGTTCAGGTGCGACACGTCCCCGCCGAACTCGCCCGGCTTGGCGAAACCGAGAAGCGCGTTGAGGTTCGCACCGTCCACGTACACCTGGCCACCGTGGTCGTGGACCACCTGGCACAGCTCGGTGATGGTGTCCTCGTAGGCGCCGTGCGTGGACGGGTAGGTCACCATGATCGCCGCGAGGTCCTCGCTGTGCGCCTCGCACTGCGACCGCAGGTCCTCGAGGTCGACGGCGCCGTCCTCGGCGGCCTTCACCACGACCACGCGCATGCCGGCCATCACCGCGGAGGCGGCGTTGGTGCCGTGCGCGGAGGACGGGATGAGGCAGACGTTGCGGTCGGGCTGGCCGTGGGCGCGGTGGTAGGCGCGGATCGCGAGCAGCCCGGCCAGCTCGCCCTGCGAACCGGCGTTCGGCTGGATCGACACCTGGTCGTAGCCGGTCACCTCGGCCAGCCACCCCTCGAGCTGTTCGACCAGACGCAGGTAGCCGGCGGCGTCCTCGACTGGCGCGAACGGGTGCAGGTCCGCGAAGCCGGGCAGCGAGACCGGCTCCATCTCCGTGGTCGCGTTCAGCTTCATCGTGCAGGAGCCGAGCGGGATCATGCCGCGGTCGAGGGCGTAGTCGCGGGCCGAGAGCCGGCGCAGGTAGCGCAGCATCTGGGTCTCGGAGCGGTGGGTGTTGAACACCTCGTGCTCGAGGAACGGCGTGCGACGGACGAGCTCGACCGGCACCGCGTCCGGCGTGCGGGTGTCCACGTCGGTGAGGTCGTCGAGGATGCGGTCCTCGACACCGAACGCCGCCAGCACCGTCGCGACCAGCGCCAGGTCGGTGCGCTCGGAGCAGGAGACCCCCACGTGGTCCTCGTCCACGAGCCGCAGGTGCACGCCGGCCACGCGTGCCTTCTCCACGAACTCCGTGGCGCGGCCGGGCACCTTCGCCAGGACCGTGTCGAAGAACGAACCGTGCACGACCTCGACCCCCGCCTCGCGCAGCGCTGCGGCCAGGACAGCCGCGCAACGGTGGGTGCGCCGGGCGATCGTGCGCAGCCCTTCCGGGCCGTGGTGGACGGCGTACATGCTCGCGACCACGGCGAGCAGCACCTGGGCGGTGCAGATGTTGGAGGTCGCCTTGTCACGGCGGATGTGCTGCTCGCGGGTCTGCAGGGCGAGGCGGTACGCCGGACGGCCCTCCGCGTCGACGCTGACGCCGACCAGCCGGCCGGGCAGGTGCCGCTCGAGGCCGGCGGCGACCGCCATGTAGCCGGCGTGCGGGCCGCCGTAGAAGAGCGGGACGCCGAACCGCTGGGTGGAGCCGACGACCACGTCGGCGCCGAGCTCGCCGGGCGACTCGAGCAGGGTGAGGGCCAGCAGGTCGGCGGCGACGACGAGCTTGCCGCCGCGGGCCGCGACGTCCTCGGCCAGCTCGCGCGGGTCCAGGATCCGCCCGGAGGCGCCGGGGTACTGCAGGAGGACGCCGCACAGGTCACCGCTCGGCACGCCGTCCGCGAGGTCGGCCACGACCACCTCGATGCCCATCGCCTCGGCGCGGGTACGGACCACCTCGATGGTCTGCGGCAGCGCGTCGCTGTCGACGACGAACGGCCCGGTCGCCTTCCGGTTCGCGCGGCGTACGAGGGTCATCGCCTCGGCCACCGCCGTGCCCTCGTCCAGCAGGCTCGCGTTGGCGGTCGGCAGCCCGGTGAGGTCGCCGACCACGGTCTGGAAGTTGATCAACGCCTCGAGCCGGCCCTGGGAGATCTCGGGCTGGTAGGGCGTGTAGGCGGTGTACCAGCTCGGGTCCTCGAGCACGTTGCGGCGGATCACCGGCGGCGTGATCGTGGCGTGGTAGCCCAGGCCGATCATCGCCTCGGCCGGGTTGTTCTCGGCCGCGATCGCCCGCAGCTCGCGGGCGACGGCGTCCTCGGTCTGCGCGGCCGGCAGCTCCAGGTCGGCACTGGAGCGGATGCCGCCGGGCACCGCGGCCTCCATCAGCGCGTCGAGCGAGGCGAAGCCCAGTTTCTCCAGCATCGTCTCGATGTCCTCTGGGCGCAGGCCGATGTGCCGGTCCACGAAGGGAAGTGCGGCCTCGAGCTCGGCGAGCGAGGGGTGGTCTGACACTGGGCTGGGCTCCTCAGAACGGGTCTGTTCGGGCCCTCCCCCTCTGTCACACCACCTGTGCTGCTCCAGAGTTGCCTGTCCCGCACGGTCCTGGCGCCTGAGAGGTTCCGGGGAGGATTTGCCCCTTCGGCGCTCCGGCCCTGTTGTCGTGCGAACCGGAGACTCTCCCGTGCGGGATGGTCAGCGCTGTCATGGTACCCAGCCGAGCCGACGTACGACTAAGGCCCGCCGCCACTCGGGCGACAGGCCTGCGGTCGTCTCGGACCGGGCTACCCGGCGGTGCGCGCGGCGCGGCGGGCGGCGAGCTCGTCGCCCGGCGTCGGCTCGGCGTCCTCGGCCGCGCGCTCGCTCGGCAGCTCGGCGAGGGTGCCCTCGATCTCGCGCCAGACGCCGCCGATGGCGATGCCGAAGACGCCCTGGCCGCCCTGGAGCAGGTCGATGACCTCGTCGTTGCTGGTGCACTCGTAGACCGAGGCGCCGTCGCTCATCAGCGTCACGCGGGTCAGGTCGTCGGTGCCGCGCTTGCGCAGGTGCTGGACCGCGGTGCGGATCTGCTGGAGGGAGATGCCGGCGTCGAGCAGCCGCTTGATCACCTTGAGGATCAGGATGTCGCGGAAGGAGTAGAGCCGCTGGGTGCCCGAGCCGGAGGCTCCGCGGACCGTGGGCTCGACCAGGCCGGTGCGGGCCCAGTAGTCGAGCTGGCGGTAGGTGATCCCGGCGGCGTTGCAGGCGGTCGGACCGCGGTAGCCGAGGTCGCTCGGCAGCGTCGAGACGTCCTCGGTGAACAGCAGCCCCTGCTCCTCGGCCGCCTCGACGGCCAGCCCCGCGTCGACGGTGTCACGCAGCTCGGCGTTCTCGTCCTGCTCGTTCACGCGTTCTCCTCAGCGGGTCCGGTCTCGTCAGGGTAGTCCCGAACAGGTCACACCCATGGAACTACAACGAGGACAGTTCACGGTACGGCGGCCCGGAGGACGGGTCAACGACCGACGCCCGGTGTGTCTCACCCTCAAGTGGAGCCTGAGGGTTCGCTGCGGTAGTCCGTGACGGAACCGTCGTCCGAACACCGTTCTCCACAACTCTGACGTCACGGACTACCCCGCCGCGCCGGCAGTCAGCGCGACTCGAAGTCCTCCGGGGTCACCTGGTCGAGGAACTCGCGGAACTTCTCGACCTCGTCCTCCTGCTCGGCGGGTACGGCGAGGCCGGCCTCGTCGAGCACCTCCTCGGCGCAGAAGATCCTCGAGCCGGTGCGCAGGGCGAGCGCGATGGAGTCCGACGGCCGGGCGCTGACCTCGGCGCCGGAGCCGAAGACCAGGGTCGCGAAGAAGACGCCGTCCTTGACCTCGGTGATCCGCACCTGGTCGAGCTCGTTGCCGGTGGCCTCGAGCACGTCCTTGAGCAGGTCGTGGGTCAGTGGCCGCGGGGGCACGACTCCCTGCTGGGCGAAGGCGATCGCGGTGGCCTCGACCGCGCCGATCCAGATCGGCAGGTAGCGCTCACCGGTCACCTCGCGCAGGAGCACGATCGGCTGGTTCGACGGCATCTCGACCCGGACGCCCATCACATCCACTTCGCGCACGCCACAACCCTACTCCCGCGCACACAGCCCGACCGGGCCCGAAGGGGTGAGGTCACAGCCTCCGCAGCCCGGTCCGCACCAGCGTCGCGTGCATCCGCACCGACAGCGCCGCGAGCTGGGACACGGTGTCCTCCCGGCGCGCGGACGCGGCGGGGTCGG
Organism: uncultured Actinomycetota bacterium; assembly: GCA_963749865.1. Classification (GTDB taxonomy): domain Bacteria; phylum Actinomycetota; class Actinomycetes; order Propionibacteriales; family Nocardioidaceae; genus Nocardioides. The sequence goes on along the minus strand of CAVVOE010000011.1, from coordinate 937,264 downwards.
ACGCGCGGCGCTGGGGGGCCAGCACCTGCTCGACCAGGCCGACCTCCCGGTCGGCCGCGGTCTTGAAGGCCCGCAGGTGCCGGGGCTCGAGGCCGAACTCGGCCAGCTCGCGGGCGGTGGTGCAGATGACCAGGGCGTCGGAGTCGTAGTGGCTGGTGCCCTTGTGGGCGCCGACCAGGCCGTACCGCTCGAGCTCGGCCAACTGCTCCTCGGAGACCTCGGCGATCTTGAGCAGCTCGCGGCGGGAGAGCCGCAGGTCGTCGTGGCGGCGGAACGACTGGGGACTGGGCAGCCCGTCGGCCGAGAGCGCGACGTCCGGCACCGTCGGCGTGAGGTCGACGAGCGGCGGTGGCTCGAGGCCGCGGTCGATGGCGTCGAGGATCTCGACGATCCGGGCCAAGGGCTGGTGGTGGTCGCGCTGGAGCAGCAGCGCGTAGCGCAGCCGCTCCACGTCGGCGCGGGAGAACTTGCGGTACCCCGACGACGTGCGGTCGGGGGTGACGATCCCCTTCTCCTCGAGGAAGCGGATCTTCGGGATCGAGATCGACGGGAAGTCCTCGCGCAGCAGCTCGAGCACCTCGCCGATGTTCATCCGCGCGCCGTCAGCGGCCGAGGTCGCGGCAGGCGAGGACTCGGTGGGCACGGCGAGCTAGTGCCCGGAGAAGAAGACGAGGCGGTACTTGCCGATCTGGACCTCGTCGCTGTCGGTCAGCTGCACGGTGTCGATGCGGTCGCGGTTGACGTAGGTGCCGTTGAGCGACCCGACGTCGGAGACCGTGAAGGTGTCGCCGTGCCGGTGGAACTCAGCGTGCTGGCGCGACACCGTCACGTCGTCGAGGAAGATCTCGCTGTCGGGATGCCGGCCCGCTCGGACGATGTCCTCGTCGAGGAGGAACCGCGACCCGGAGCCGGGGCCTCGCTGGACGACGAGGAGTGCGTGCCCGGCCGGGAGCGCGTCGACCGCGGCCGCGTCGACCGGGTTGAGCGCGCGTTCGCCGGTCTCGGTCTTGCTGGGGTCGCCGGCGCCACCGAGCTGGATGGTCGCGGTCGACTCCCCCACCGGCTCGCCCGGGACCACGGGGTTGGTCGTGGTGTCGTCGGAGGAGGTCACGAGCCGGGTCCCGCACTGCGAGCAGAACCGCGCGTCGTCCGGGTTCTTGTGCCCGCAGTTGGTGCAGAACGGCACCGCGTGCTCCCTCCAGTACTCACCAACAGCTCGGTCTGGTTCGGGGCTCGAACCCTCAGGTTGAGGGTGAGGCCGCCGGTGCCAGCGAACCTATCAGCCGTCGCTGGCCGATCAAGTAGGAACGCCGCTCCGTTGAGTCTGGGGCTTCGCTGCGGTCGTTTCGACGCGCCCCGTAGTTCCTCGTTCCTCAGCCGCGGGGGTTGCTCATCCTTCGCTCGCGACGTCGACCGCGCGTTCCTCGCGGTCGACTGCTCGTTCCTCGCGGTCGACTGCTCGTTCAGCCCAGGGACGCTTCGTACGCCGCGGCGTCGAGCAGGCCATCGAGCTGCGAGCGGTCGCTCGGCACCACCTCGAAGAGCCAGCCGCCGCCGTACGGGTCGTTGTTGACCAGCTCGGGAGTCGCGTCGAGCGCCTCGTTGCGGGCCACGATCTCGCCCGAGACCGGTGCGTAGACGTCGCTCACGGACTTCGTCGACTCGAGCTCGCCGCAGGTGCTGCCGGCCTCCACCTGGTCGCCGAGCTCGGGCAGCGACACGTAGACGATGTCGCCGAGCTGGTCCTGGGCGTAGTGGGTGATCCCGACGCGGACCGAGCCGTCGTGCTCGCCGGGCTGGCGCAGCCACTCGTGCTCGGTGGTGTAGGTCAGGTCGTCGGGGTACACGCGGTCTCCTCTGAGAACGGGGCAGTTCGTCCGGAACGTTACTGCTGGGGCTCCGCGACGTCAGCCTCGGCCGGGTCTCGAGTGGTCTCGACGTCCACCGTCGAGAGCTCCTCGAAGGTCATCTCCGCGCCCTCGTCCTCCTCGAACTGGTCCTGCGGACCAGAAGGAAACCGGAGCGAGGCCACCAGGGCGTCGGCCCGCCCGATCACGTCGATGGTGAACGGCGGCTCGAGCAGGCGACCGTCGACCAGCAGGCCGCCGGCCCCGTCCTCGAAGGAGGTCTGGGCGACCACGCGCACCTCGTGGTTGACCTGCATCGCCTCCGCACCCGCGCTCCGCAGCGCCTGCACCATGTCGATGAACGGCCCGACCTCGACCTGCCCCTTGACCTCGTCGATGGAGATCGTCACGCCCGGCCCGCGGACCGGGACCGTGCCGGCCAGGATGCCGAGGACCTGGGCCCGCTGCCGGGCCTCCTCGAGCGCGGCCTGCCGGGCGCTGGTGTCGGAGCGCAGGTCGTCGCGGCGCTCCTCGAGGCGCTGGATCTCGCTCTGCGCGCGCTGGGTGGTGTCCGCCAGCCCGTCGAGGATGTCGATGAGGTCCTGCTCGCGCAGCCCCGCGTAGGTGTCGTCGACCTGGTTGGACCGCACCTGGGTGACGGCGGCGAAGCCGACCAGCGCCAGCAGCACACCGACCACCATCTGGCTCCGCTTGGGCCGCGCGACCGCGCGCCACAACCGGCTCCGACCGTCCTGGCGGCGCTCCACGGCGGGCCACGTCGCCTCGGTGGGCTCGTCCCGCTCGGCGTGGCTCTCCGGGTGGGGGGTGGTGGGCAGGTCCGGTTCAGGCATGGAACAGGTGCCTCCGGATCGCCGCAACGTTCGAGAAGATCCGGATCCCCAGGACGACGATGACACCGGTCGAGAGCTGGCCACCGACGCCGAGCTTGTCGCCGAGGAAGACGATGCCGGCGGCGATCACCACGTTGCTCACGAAGGAGATCACGAACACCTTGTCGTCGAAGATGCCGTCGAGGTAGGCGCGCAGCCCACCGAAGACCGCATCAAGGGCCGCGACCACCGCGATCGGGAGGTACGGGTCGAGAGCCAGAGGTACGTCGGGGCGCAGCACCAGGCCGAGCACGATTCCGACCAGCAGCCCCAGCGCGGCGATCACGGTACGTCCTCCTGCTTGTCGGGTGGCCCGCTCGCCGGCTCGACGTAGCGCAGCCGGAGCTGGGCTTCGGGAGCGGCCGGGAGCAGGAGCTCGTCCTCATTCTGCGCGACCTGGAAGCCGAACTGCGCGGCCAGCGCCCGGAACTGCGCTCCGGACGTGCTGGCGTCCAGGCGGGAGGCGAGGGTGCTGTCCCCGATCGCCGAGATGACGTACGGCGGCGACAGGGGCCCGCCGCCGACCTGGATGGCGATGTTGGACTGCACGATCGCCGAGACCCCGGTGAGCCGGCGGCCGTTGACCGCGATCGCCTCGGCGCCAGCCTGCCAGAGCCCGTTGACGAGCCGGCGCAGGTCGGTGGCCCGGACCCGGCCGTCCGCGCTCTGGTCGGAGCTGTCCGCGACCGTGATCCGCAGCCCCGGGCCGCGGACCGCGACGAAGCCGGTGCTGATCTCCAGGGCACCCAGGTCGACCGTGGCCTCGGCCAGCTGGCCGCGCACGCGGGAGTTGTCCGCCTCCAGGTCGGCGTTCTGCTCCTGGAGCGCACCGATGCGCTGCCGCATCTCCGAGACGTCGGCCTTGCGTTCGTCGATCCGGTCCACCAGCGCGTCGAGACTGGCCTTGTTCACATCCGCGTTCCGGGCGGTCTGGATGGCGGCCAGGGCGATCAGCAGTCCGAACACGGCCGCGGTCACGGCGGCGCCGCGGTGCCCGGACCGCGGAGGAGCGCCGGTCACACCCCGCTGAGCACGCTGCCGGGCAGCGTGGACGTAGTCCTGGTCGACCGCCTCCCGGGTGACCAGCGCCAGGAGCGGCATCGTGACGCGGTCCGGGAGCTCCTGCTCCCGCTCGCGAGTCGTGGTGCGGTCGGACACTAACCCTCCCTCGCCGGTGCCTTGCGAGGCTCGGTGGTGGTGAGCAGCTTGTAGACCTGCCAGGCGTAGAGGACGCCCGCCCACCAGTAGAGCCCGACCCCCCAGAACGTGAACGCCCAGCCGAACACCTCGGCCAGCCGCGCCACCACGCCGTCGCCGTCGCCGAGGAGCAGCAGCGGGAAGGCGTAGAGCAGGTTGAACGTCGCCGCCTTGCCGAGGAAGTGCACCGGCAGCGAGCTGTAACCCCGCGTGCGCAGGAGCGGCACCAAGCCCCACATCAGCAGGTCTCGCAGCGGCAGCGAGATCGCGAGCCACCAGGGGATCACCTCGCGCAGCGCGAGCCCGACGACGACGGCGAGGATGTAGAGGCGGTCGGCGACCGGGTCGAGGATCTGACCGAGGACGGTGGTCTGGTCGAGCCTGCGGGCCAGGTAGCCGTCGGCGTAGTCGGTGGCCCCCGAGACCATGAGCACCACCAGCGCCCAGCCGTCGGCCTCCGGGCCGAGGACCAGCCACAGGAACAGCGGAACGCCGGCCAACCGGGCCATGCTCAGCAGGTTGGGGATCGTCCAGACGCGCGTGTCCCGAGGCGCACGAGCAGAGTTCGCGTCGGTTGCCAAGGGAGCCTGCTCTTCTACACTCGCCGTCCCGCCCGGAGGGGCACCGGGCTCGTGGCCACCTTAGTGCCCGTCACCACCGCACCGACGACGCACCGCGCGCCACCCGGCCGATCAGACCGGGTGAGCCGCGTCGCGGATCTCGCCGACCAGCTCCTCGATCACGTCCTCGAGGGTGGCCACGCCGAGCGTGCTGCCGTCGCGGTCGACGACCCGGGCCATGTGCGCGCCCCGGCGCTGCAGCGTCTCCAGCGCGTCGTGCAGCAGGTCGTCCGCGCCGACGGTCGCGAACGGCCGCGTCCACTTGTCCTCGATCACCCTCCGGCGGCGCTCCTCGTCGGTCTCCAGCACGTCCTTGATGTGCAGGTAGCCGAGCAGCTCGCCGTCCTCGCTCTCGACCGGGAACCGGCTGAAGCCGGTAGTCGCGCACAACGTCTCGACGTCGGCGGCGGTCGAGCCGCGGCGTACGGTCGTCAGCGTCTCGGGTGGCATCAGCACGGTGGCCACCGGCTTCTCCGTGAACCCCAGGGCGCCGGCCAGCCGGTCGTACTCCTCCGGCTCGATCAGCCCCTCGCCCCGGGACTCCTCGACGAGCGCGGCCACCTCCTCGCGGGTGTAGGTCGAGGACACCTCGTCCATCAGCCGCACCCCGAACAGCCGCAGGATGGCTGCCGCGACCGCGTTGATGACCACGATCACCGGGCGGAGCACGGTGACGAAGCCCCAGATCGGCGGGCCGAGCACCAGGGCCGCGCGGTCGGGACCGGCCAGGGCGATGTTCTTGGGGATCATCTCGCCGAGCACGACGTGCAGGTAGACCACGATGGAGAGGGCGACCACGAACGAGGCCGGGTGCAGGAGCGAGTGCGGCAGGTGCGCTGCCTCGAAGGCCGGCTCCACCAGGTGGGCGACCGCGGGCTCGCCGACCGCACCGAGGACCAGCGAGCACACCGTGATGCCGAGCTGGTTGACGCCGATCACCAGCGAGATGTTCTCCATCGCGCGCAGGGTGGTTCGCGCCATCCGCGAGCCGGCCTCGGCCCGCGGCTCGATCTGGGTACGGCGCGCCGAGACCAGCGCGAACTCGGCGCCGACGAAGAACGCGTTGCCGAACAGCAGCAGCACGGCGACGACCAGCGCGGTCCCGCCGCTCACGGCCGCTCCCCCTGGCGGTCTTCGGGCTCGAGCAGCCGCAGGGTGAGCCGGTCGATCCGCAGGCCGTCCATGTGCTCGACGGTCAGGGTCACCATCCGCTCCCGGGGGGCGTCGTCGTCGGGGTGCACCTCGGGTACGGCGACCTCGGCCATGTCGCCGGTCGACGGCACCCGGCCCAGCACCCGGAGCACCAGCCCGGCCACGGTGTCGTAGTCCTCGCTCTCCGGAAGCTCCACGCCGGTGAGGTCCTCGACCTCGTCGGGGCGCAGCAAGCCGGAGATCAGCCACGAGCCGTCGCGGCGGCGCTGGGCCTGGTCGCCGAGCCGGTCGTGCTCGTCGGCGATGTCGCCGACGATCTCCTCGATGGCGTCCTCGAGGGTCACGATGCCGGCGTGGCCGCCGTACTCGTCGAGGACCACTGCGAGCTGGAACCCGTCCTTGCGCAGCAGCGCGAGCAGCGGGTCGAGCCGGAGCGAGTCGGGGACCACGATGGGCCTGACCATGAGGTGCTTGACCCGGGTGGTCGCGCGTTCGTGCACGGGAAGAGCCACGGCATTCTTCACGTGCACGGTGCCGACCACGGTGTCCTCGCTGTCCAGCACCGGGAACCGCGAGTGGCCCGACTCGCGGGCCAGCTCGATGACCTGGATCGCGCGGTCGTTCTCGTCGAGGGTCAGGGTGCGCACCCGCGGCGTCATGATCTCGCCGGCGGTCCGGGACCCGAACTCGACCGACTTCTCCATCAGCTCGGCGGTGTCGGGGTCGAGGGTGCCGACCGAGGCCGAGCGGGCGATCAGCGAGGCCAGCTCGGTGGAGCTGCGGGCGGAGCGCAGCTCCTCCTGGGGCTCGATCCCCAGGCGGCGTACGACGGCGTTGGCGGAGCCGTTGAGGACCCGGATCGGCCCTCTCATCACGGCCGTGAACGTGCGCTGGAACCGCTGGGTGGCCTTGGCGGTGACCATCGGCCTGGACAGCGCGAGGTTCTTGGGCACCAGCTCGCCGAAGATCATCGTCACGAAGGTGCCGAACAGCAGCCCGGTCGCGGCAGCGATCGGCGTGACCGCGCCCTCCGGCACGCCGAGCCGGTCCAGAGGACCGTCGATCAGGTCGGAGACCGACGGCTCGGCGAGGTAGCCGATGGCCAGGTTGGTCACCGTGATGCCGACCTGGGCGCCGGAGAGCTGGGTGGACAGCGAGCGGAGCGCCTTCTGGAGCCCCTGGGCCCCCGAGTCGCCGGCGGCCGCTTCCCGCTCGACCTGGGCCCGGTCGACGGTGACGAAGGAGAACTCGGCTGCGACGAACACCCCGCACGCCGCGACCAGTGCCAGCGCGAGCACGAGCAGCAGCAGGGAGGTCGTCACGGTGCCCAGAAGTCTGTCACGACGGCAGTGACCGCGAACGGTCCGGTTGGGCTGCCCTGCGTCCCGCCGGAGGTTTCACCGGGTACCCGGTGAATCTGGCGCTACCGTCATGGAGTTTCGTGCGGGAGGTGGAAGTTTCACCGGGTACCCGGTGAAACTGCCCGACGGCCGACCTCAGGTCTGCAGGTCGACCCCGCACTCGTCCTTGGCGTGCTTGTTGATGTTCTCGCTCGCCTTGGTGAACTCCTCGGTGTCCAGGGACGAGATCTCGGTCATCAGGTCCTGGAGGGCGTCCATGTCTACCCCGTCGGGGATCTGGCCGCTCTGCAGGTTGGCCATGTCCTCGTCGGTCAGACCGGCCTCCTTGAGCGCGGCGACGAGCTTGTCGACGCCCTTGACCAGGATCTCCCAGTCGTCCTTCAGGTCGTCGGGCGCCTCGTCGGCCAGGTCGTGCATGCGGTCCGTGGTCTTCTCGAGGCTGCCGAAGTCGCCGCCCTGGAGCGAGTCGATCTCCTTCTTGGCCGCCTTCAGGTCGTCGCAGTAGTCGCCGCCGCCGGCACTGCTCCCGCCGTCGTCACCGCAAGCAGTGAGCAGGCCGAGGCCGAGGGCTGCCGCAGCAATGGCGGTGAGGATGCGCTTCACGGTGAGTCTCCTGTGGTGGGGTCCGGCCTCATGGTGACGACGCCCCAGACGGGTGTCAACGACCGGCCGGACCGGTCCGGACGCCGGCACGATGGGACGGCCGCTGAAACCTAACGGTTCCGGGCTCGGCTACTCCCCCCACCCCATCGGGAACACCTCGAACGACGCGGCGAACGCGACGCCCAGCCGCTGCCCTGCCGCCCGGGCGCCGCCCTCGAGGAACTCGCGGGGGTCGAAGTGCTCCCAGCCCAGCCCGTCGATGTACGCGCGGTGCGCCTCGAGCGAGGCGACGCCGGCGTCGAAGGTGTCGGTGACCTCCACACCGTGGGCGGACTGCGGGGAGCCGAAGGCCCAGACCGCGCGTACGCCGCCCCACGGCTCGAGCCCGTCAGACACCTGGTCGCGGAAGACCCAGCGGTTGCCGGCGTCGCGGACCGCGTCGAGGACGGCCCGGCCGGTGGCGATGTGGTCGGCCGAGTTGAGGTTGGCCCCACCCCAGGTGTCGCGGAAGTTGCCGGTGATGACGATGTCGGGCCGGTTCCGCCGGACCGACGCGGTGATGACGGTGCGCAAGGGGACGCCGTACTCGAGGACCCCGTCGGGCTGGCCGAGGAACTCCACGGTCTCCACGCCCACGATCTCGGCCGAGCGGCGCTGCTCCTCCTCGCGGACCCGTCGGCACTCGTCGGGTTCCATGCCGTCGATCCCGGCCTCGCCGCTGGTCACCATGCAGTAGGCGACGGACTTGCCCTGCCCGGTCCAGCGGGCGACGGCGGCGGCCGCGCCGAACTCGAGGTCGTCGGGGTGCGCGACCACGCAGAGCGCGCGCTCCCAGCTCTCGTCGAGTGGGGTCAGGGGCTCAGGTCGGTCCGGCACATCATGAGCGTACGCACACGAAGTGCACGTAGTCGGCGGTCGTGTGCGCTGAGTGCGGGTCGACCGGCGTCCCGTCGTCGGCGTACGTCGCGACGACGTGGAGCCCAGCGGCCCGCGCTTCCGCGACGGTCTCCTCCATCGTCGCGAAGTGCACCACGAACCGGAACTCGTGTGCTCGCAGTGGCCGCATCCCCCAACCGCGGCCGTCCTCGGCCGCTCGCCTGGTGCGGTGGTAGTTGACCATCGACCGCACCATCGAGCCGGGGTGCCGGGCGGCGTGCGCCACGTGGTAACGGAACCGCGGGCTGAGCGGACCGCCGGCCACCCTCAGGGGCCGCTCGTCGAAGCTGACCCCGTCCAGGTTGAGGCTGGAGAACAGCACCCGGCCGCCGGGCCTGGTCACGCGCGCCATGGACGCGAGCGCCGTCGCGCGGTCGGCGTGGTCGAGCGCGTCCAGGCCGTTGTAGCTGAACATCACGAGGTCGTAGGCCTGATCCGGGAGCCCCGCCAGCCCGGCGGCGTCGCCCTCGCGGAGGTCCGCGTCGGGGAACCGCTCCCGGGCCAGGCCGAGCATCTCCGCAGAGATGTCCACCCCGACGTACGACCGTGCCCGGGGCTTCAGCAGGCCGGTCGTGCGGCCGCCACCCACCCCGATGTCCAGCACGTCGCCGTGCGTCTGGTCGCGGACGGCGGCCAGCGCCGCCGCCTCGCCCGCGTCGGTGTGCCCGTCGGTCGCGAAGTTCGCGACGACGTCGGACGCCCCCCAAGAGGACTCGTCGAGCTCAGGCACAACCCCCATCGTCCTTCTGGTACCCAGTTCGGGCCCAGGCTGATACACGGGGCGCGTCAGAGCATCACTCCCGTGGGCTGCCACGAGAGCCCGGGGAAGACCTGGGCCACCGAGGCGTTGAACCGCTTCGACACGATGTCCGCGAGCACCTGGCGGTAGTCGGTGGTCACCGTGAGGTCGGCGTCGTAGCTGTTCGCCAGACCCGGCCACCGCGCGTGGTAGCCGCCGCGAACGCCGGCGCCGGCCACGAACATCACGTTGCCGTAGCCGTGGTCGGTGCCGCCGCTGTCGTTCTCCTCCACCCGGCGGCCGAACTCGCTGAGCGTCACCAAGGTGACCTTGTCCCGCTGCGTGCCGAGGTCGGCGAAGAAGGCCACGATCGACGATGCGAGGTCCTCGGCGTTGTCCCACATCCAGCCGCCGTCGACGCCGCCCATGTCGGTGTGCATGTCCCAGTCGCCCTGGTCGACGGTGATCACCTCGACGCCGACATCTCCGCGGATGATCTGCGCAGCGGTGGCCAGCGACTGACCGAGCGAGCTGCCCGGGTAGGTGTCGCTGGTGTCCTCGGCGGCCCGGGTCGGCCCGAAGGCGCTGATCGCCTCGAAGGTCGTCCTCATGCTGCGCCCCAGCGTGGACTTCTCGCGGTTCCACATGACCTCGAGCGACTGCCGGCGGCGACCCTCGTCGTCGTCCCCCGGCAGCTCGACCTCGTCGACGCCGCCGGCGGACATGGTCGGCGCGGGGCCCACCAGCGACGTCGGGATCGTGCTGGTCCCCGCACTGAAGCCCTGGAGCGGCGAGGCGCCCGGTGTGCCGCTCACGAGCCGGTTCAGCCATCCGACGCGGGAGCTGGAGCCGGGGTCGGCGTCCTCCATCTCCTCCATCGCCGCGAAGTGCGAGCGGTTGGCCATCGGCAGCCCGGTGGCGTGGACAGCGGCGACCTCGCCCTTCAGCCAGAGCGGCTCCAGGACCTCCATCGCGGGGTGCAGCCCGAAGGTGGGGTCCGGTACCCGCAGGCTGGCGTACGGGATCGCGATCCCGGGCCGGGCGGCGTAGTAGGCCGGGTCCGCGTGCGGTACGACGAGCGACAGGCCGTCGGCCGCCCCGCGCAGCGAGACCACGACGAGCACCGAAGAGGCGCTCACGGCCCTGGCCGGCGACGCGGTGACGACGGCGGAGCCGAGGACGGTCGTCGCGCCGGCCAGCGCGAGGGTGCCGGTGAGGAGTCCACGCCGCGACACGGCGACCCGCATCGCGGCGTACTCCTCGCAGCAGGCACCGCCCTCCAGAGGGGCGCGGGTGGGGTTCGTGGTGTTCATCGCGTCACCGGCTCAAGTGGTCGGGAGAGTCGAGGATGGTGATGAGCAGCGCCGCGAAGTTCCACTGCACGAGCCCGTGCTCCTTGTCGATGGGCTCGTACGGCTTCACGTCGACCGCGATGCAGCAGGCCTTGAGCAGCTTCTTCGACGACGGCCTGTGCAGCAGCTGCTGGCACAGGTGGTCGACCAGTTCGTCGAAGCGCGGGTGCCGCCCCGGCAACCACTGCTCGGGCTGTCGGTACGTCGTGGCCTGGTCGGCCCACCCGGCGGCTGCGCCCATGTGGAACCGCATCGAGGCCAGCAGCCTGGCCGGCGAGGACCAGGAGTCGTTGTCGATGGGCTGCCCGTTGGGCGGCCCCCAGCCGTAGGGCGCGATCCCGATGGAGTCGGCCTGCCAGACCAGGGACTGGAGGGCCGAGCCGTCGGCCTCCTCCCCCACCGGCGGCCGGATCTTCACACCGAGCACGCGGTAGGTCGCCACGACGTCCTCGCCCGGGTCGCGGACCTTCTTGTCGTGGGCTCGCTGGAAGGAGCGCGAGGCCACCAGCGCCCTGAGCACCGGGACGATCGCGGTGTCGTTCTCGAGGTAGACCTTGGCCAGGTGCCGCACCAGCGCCTTCGACGGCTTGTCGTCGACGAACTTCACGCAGAGCTTGTAGGCGAGGTGCTGGGCGGTGTCCTTGTGGTGCGCCAGGTAGCGCAGGTACGCCGCCGTCGTGGCCTTGCCGTCGGCCTTCTCGTTCTTGTCGCGGAAGCCCTTGACCTTCACCCGGCCGACGTAGTGGTCGTCGTCGCTGTAGAGCGGCCGCCAGCTCTCCCAGTAGTCCACCGAGTAGCCGGTGAGGATCCGCGCCGAGTTGCGCACGTCCTGCTCGGAGTAGTTGCCGGCACCGACGGTGTGCAGCTCCAGCAGCTCCCGGCCGAGGTTCTCGTTGGGGTGCTCCTTGGTCGACTCGGCCGCGTCGAGGTAGATGAGCATCGCCGGGTGGGTGGCGGTCCTCATCAGCAGCTGGTCGAACCGGCCCAGCGCGTGCTTGCGGATCGTGTCGCCGTAGTCCACGCGGTGCACGAACTGCGCGTCGCCCACCGCGGACACGTGCAGGTGGTTCTCCCAGAACTCGGTCATCACCTCGAGCAGCTGGCGCTTCGAGCTGATCCTGCGCATCAGCACCCAACGGGCGTAGTCGTCCATGACCTCCCAGCCGCCCTCGATGCCCTCGCTCTGCCGGTTCCAGAGGTCGGCGGGGACGCGGTGCAGGCTGGGCCACCAGCGCGCGATCTTGTCGGTGGGCTTGTCCTTGATCAGCTTCGGGCCCAGCTGCCGCTCGAACCAGCCCTGGGCGCCGCCCGCACGGCGTACGTCGCGGGCCAGCCTGGGCGTGATCCCGTAGGAGAACCGGCTGACCAGGTGGCGGTCCGCCGGGGACAGGAGCTTGTCCGTCCCGTCGTGCCGACGTGGGGTGTGGTCGTCGAGGTCGTCGACAGGGTCGGCCGCGGCCCGACCCGCGGAACCCGCGACGGCGGCAGCAAGCATGGCGCCGAGGGTGGCAGTGCGGCGGGTGGGGGCAGCGGTCATGAGGGTGTGGCTCCCGAGGGTGTGATGGCCGGGGGTCCGTCGGGACCCTGGGGGGCGCCGTCAGGCTAGTGGGCTCCCTGTCCGCTGGGGGCGGTCTCGGGAAAAGACTGGGGGACGACCGGCTGGCGCCGGTCGTCCCCCGTCTGCTTTCAGCGGTGACGGATGCCGATCAGTTGATCGACTTGATTCGGTCGGTAGGCGTGGGCGTGACCCCAGCCGGCTCACGCGCCGTCACGTACTTCACCAGCGAGTCGATGTCGAGCCCGCCGATGAGCTTGTTGGTGCCCGACTTGAACGTCGCGAAGTTGTCCCCCCCGTCGGAGAGGAAGTTGTTCGCGACCACCCGGTAGGTCTGGGTGTCGACCAGCGGCGTGTTGTCACCGGCGGTGGCGGGGTTGCCGTCCGCGTCGAACAGCACGTCCCCGACCAGGGCGTCGGTGTTGGGGTCTGCGGCCAGGTCGCGGTCCCAGGTGTAGGTCAGCCCGGAGACCTGCAGGATCTTGTTCCCCGACGCGCTGCTCTCGTTGTTCCCGTTCCACTGCTCGTTGAGGAGCGCCTTGATCTGAGCACCGGTGAGGTCCATCGACACCACGAAGTTGTTGAACGGCTGGACCGAGAAAGCCGATCCGTAGGTGAGGTCACCCGCGGCGTTCTCGGTGAGGTCGTTCCGGATGCCGCCCGGGTTCATCAGTGCGATGACCGGGGCGACGCCGTTGCGCACCACCGTCGTATCCGCCTTCTGGGCGTCCGCGATCAGGTTGCCGAGGGCCGAGTCGTCCCCGCCGTCCAGGAAGGCGGACGGGTTGGTGGTGCGGTCCGTGGTGCGGGTCACCGTCGTGCCGGTCGCGATGCGTCCGATGACCTTGTTCTCGATCGGCAGGACCAGGGTCTTGAACGCCGAGATCAGGCCGAGGACCTTCTTCGACTGCTTCTGGCCCTCGGAGTTGGCGTTGACGATGTTCTCGGCGTACGCCGCCGGCCGGACGATGTCGCGGGTCTTCGGGTCGATCAGGAAGTGCAGCTTGGTCACCATCCGGCCGAACGACGACGCGCTGGTGAACAGCCGCGAGCGACCCTTCGGGTCCTTGACCACGCAGTTGTACGGCTGGTGGGTGTGACCGCTCACAACGGCGTCGATCTGCGGAGCGAGGTTCTGGGCGATGGCCAGGCCGGCCCCGCTCACCCCGCTGCAGCTGTTGTACGCCGTGGCGTCGGTGGGCGTCACGCCCTCGTGCAGCAGCACGATGATCGACTTGACGCCCTTCTTCTTGAGCTTGGGCACCAGCGCGTTGGCGGTCTCCACCTCGTCGCGGAAGTCGACGGAGGCGATGCCGGACGCGCTGACGATCGAGGGGGTGCCCTCGAGGGTCATGCCGATGAAGGCGACCTTCTGGTCCTGCACCTTGAAGATCTGGTAGGGCTTGAACGGCGTGGGCCGGCTGTGACCTGTGCCGCTCTTCCAGAACACGTTGGCGCCGAGGTACTTGAAGTCGGCGCCGTCGAAGTTCTGGGTGCCGGGGCAGGAGTCCTGGCCGTTCAGGCCGGTGCCGTCGGCGAGGCAGCCGCCCTTCTGCATGCGCAGGAGCTCGTTGACGCCCTCGTCGAACTCGTGGTTGCCCACCGACGTGGCGTCGAGGTGCATCATGTTCATGGCCTTGATCGTCGGCTCGTCGTGGAACGCGGCCGAGAGCAGCGGGCTGGCGCCGATCAGGTCACCCGCGGCGACGGTGAGCGGGGTGGCGCCCGCGGCCCGCGACTTCTTGCGCTCCTTGTTGAGGAGGCTCGCGAGGTAGGTGGCCCCGCCCGCTGCCGTGTTGTTGATCCGGCCGCTGGACCCCGTCGGCGCCTCGAGGTTGCCGTGGAAGTCGTTGAGGGCGAGGAGGTCGAGCTTGACGTAGTCCTTCTTCTTGGCCTTCTTGGCGTAGGCCTTGGCGCCCGAGGTGCCGGACGCGCGCTCCTGCGGCGGGCTGGAGCCCGCTCCGGGAGCAAGGGCCACGGTGAGCCCGAGGGACAGGGCGACCGCCGGAACGGCGATCGCGGTGAGGATTCGACGAGGTGGATGCATGACGGAAATTCCTCCGAGTGGTACGACGAGGTTTGTCCCGGCATCCAAACACGAAACCCGCCATGATGGGACCCCGGGCTCGGCCGGCGACTTCGCGCGACCCTCAGGAGACAGATGACCGACGCCCGCACCGCCCCCGGCGTGCAGCGCCTCTCCGCGCTCGTGCTGCTCCTGACGGCGGGGATCATCAGCCTCCCGCTGGCCGCCCTCGCCTTCGACGGCGAGGGCACCGAGAACCTCATCCTCCCCGCCCAGCTCGGTGGCATGGCCGTGGTCGGCGCCGTGGTGGGCTTCCTGCTGCCCGGACTGGGCGGTGCCTCGTCGACCACCCGCAGGTCGGTGTGGATCGGCGTCGCAGTCGGCCTGCTCTTCGCCGGGCTTGGCGTGCTGTTCTTCTTCCTTCTGCTCAACGGCCTCGACGGCGCCTGAGCGCCTGGATCAGCTTGCCGCCTCGGCCTCGCTTGATGAGTCCGTCGCTGCCCCGCGCTGACCGAGCTGGAGCGCTAGGGTCACCGGATGCCTCGCACCCGCCGGCTTCTCAACCGGGCCGTCCTCGTGGCCCTGCGCTGGGCGGACCGGGCCGGCGAGGTGGTGCCCGGCACCGCGCTGGCGGACCGCTTCGGGAGCTTCGGCGTGGGCAGCTGCATCGACTTCCCGCCGGCCACGTTGCAGAACGTCGAATCGATCCACCTGGGCCGCGACGTGCTGGTCGGCCGGCAGGCGACGCTGGCGGCGGGGTACGGCGTTGGTGACCCTGGCCTCTCCGACCGGGCCTTGGTGATCGGAGACGGCTGCGTGCTCGGCGCGCGCGCGACCATCACTGCGCACCAGTACGTCGAGCTCGGTGCCGAGGTCTTCACCGGTCAGGGCGTCTTCATCACCGACGCCAGCCACGGCTACCAGGACCCGGACATCCCGATCGGCCGGCAGTTCGGCACCCACCAGCCTGTCGTGATCGGCGCCGGCAGCTGGATCGGGCACGGCGCCGTGATCCTCCCCGGCAGCCGGATCGGCCGGAACGTCGTGGTGGCCGCCGGTGCCGTGGTGCGCGGCGAGGTCGAGGACCACGCCGTGGTCGCCGGCAACCCGGCCCGCGTCGTACGCCGTCTCGAGCCGGGTCTCGGCTGGGTCGGCACCGGCGGCGACGTGCGGCCCATCCACGGCGGGATCGCGGAACCCGAGGCAGGCTGACACTCACCGCCCTTGCGGTCAGGAACTGACCGCAAGGGTCCCTAGCGTGGGGCCATGACCACCACCCAGACTCAGCCCATGACCGACCTCGCCGCCGAGCGCGCCGACCTGCTCGAGACCCTCCAGAAGCACCGCGGCCTGTTCCGGTTCACGGTGCAGAGGCTCACCGACGAGCAGGCCCGCACCCGCTCGACGATCAGCGAGCTCACCCTGGGCGGCCTGGTCAAGCACGTCACGCAGGTCGAGCAGACCTGGGCGCGCTTCCTCACCGACGGGCCGGCCGAGCAGCCCGACCTGGACTGGGCGAACGTCGACTGGTCCAACCCGCCGCCCGAGGTCGCGGCGTACGCCGACGGCTTCCGGATGCTCGAGGGCGAGACGCTGACCGGCCTGCTCGAGCAGTACGACGCCGTCGCGGCCGCCACCGACTCGTTGGTCGGGTCGGTCGACCTCGACGCCCGCCAGCCGCTGCCGAAGGCGCCGTGGTTCACGCCGGGCTCCACGTGGTCGGCCCGCCGGGTCTTCGTGCACATCGTCGCCGAGACCGCCCAGCACGCCGGCCACGCCGACATCATCCGCGAGGCGATCGACGGTCAGAAGTCGATGGGCTGATCGGAGCGACTCCCCGCGACCGCTCGCCGGCGGGGACCGAGCCGCCCGCGAGTCGTGCACCACCGTCGCCGTGCTCCTCCGGCGCCCGCGGCGAGGCTGACCCTTGGGGTAACTCACCGTTCGGTGAGCTTCCATGGCGTTCGAACGCAGCAGCAGCACACCGAACGGTGAGTTACCCCAAAATCAGCCGGGCGGGTCAGCCCGGGGGTAGAGGTTCTGCAGCCGCACCTGCCCGCGGGCGGCGAGGCGACCCTCGGCGTCGACGGTCTCGACTGCCCAGACCTGCTGCATCCGGCCGCGGTGCAGGGGCGTCGCTGTCGAGGTCATCACTCCGTCGCGGACCGCGCGGTAGAAGTCGGTGTTGTTGTTGACGCCCACGACCTGACCCTGGTCGCCCAGCCAGGTCGCGGCGCCGAAGCTGGCCAGCGTCTCGATCACCGAGCAGTGCACGCCGCCGTGCACGATGCCGTACGGCTGGTGGTGCTTGGGCGCGGCCTCCCACTCGGCCACCACCCGGTCGCCGGACACCTCGGTCATGCGTACGCCGAGGTGCCGGACGAACTCGCCGGTGAAGTCTCCGGACTGGTCCCCGGGCAGGTCAGATGAGGTCACGCGCCCCATCCAACCAAGCCAGGGGTGACCCTCCCGACGGCCGCCCTCTACTTCATCTTCCGGGCACCCTGCTCGATCGCCTCACGGATCCGGGTGTACGAGCCGCAGCGGCAGATGTTGCGGATCGCGTCGAGGTCCTTCTCCCTGATCTTCCGCTTCTCCCGCTTGACCTTGTTGACCAGCGCCACCGCGGCCATGATCTGGCCGGGCTGGCAGTAGCCGCACTGCGCCACGTCGTGGTCGAGCCAGGCCTGCTGCATCGGGTGCAGCCCGGGACCCTTGGACTCCCGGGGCAGCCCTTCGATCGTGGTGACCCGGTCGGTCTTCCTCAGGTCACCGACCCGGACCGAGCACGGGTTGAACGCCCGGCCGTTGATGTGCGAGGTGCAGGCCTTGCACACGTTGATCCCGCAGCCGTACTTCGGCCCGGTGACCCCGAGCAGGTCGCGGAGCACCCAGAGCACGCGGACGTCGTTGTGGACGTTCACGGTCACGGGCTTGCCGTTGAGGATGAAGGTCTGCTTGGGCATGGCCGGGCCTCCTCAGTAGGTCTTCTTCAGGCCGTTGACCGGCGACGGCGGGAGCGGCGGGACGTACGGCTTGACCTTGAACTGCAGCGGGTCGTGGTGGTTGATCGGGAAGTACGTCGGCACGCTGCCGGTCGCCCGCGCGTACGCGCACGCCACCGCGGCCATCGAGGCGGCCACCCCCGCCTCGCCGGCGCCGCCGGGGACGCCGGTGGTCGGCGGCATGACGATCACCTGCACCTTCGGCGGGGTGTTCCACTGCCGCGTGTAGAAGTAGTTGTCCCAGCTGGCCTCGAGGAAGTGCCCGTCACGCAGGTGCATGCTCGACGTGAGCGCCTGGGCGATGCCGTCGTTGATGCCGCCCTGCATCTGCGCCTCGAGGCCGCGCGGGTTGATCGGCAGCCCGGCGTCGACGGCGAAGGTGACCCGGGTGACCCGCGGCCCGGTGACCGCGTCGCGGACCTTCCGGTTCACCGTCCGGGGCCGGCAGTCGATCTCGACCAGGCAGGCGGTGGCGCCCTTGTACTCCTCGTGGATCGCGATCCCCTGCGCGGTGCCGGGCTCCATCGGCTTGCCCCACTGCCCGGCCTGGGCGACCGTGTCCAGCACGGCGCGCACGCGGTCGTCGCTGAGGTGCCGATGGCGGAACTGGTAGGGGTCCTGCCCCAGCTTCCCCGCGATCTGGTCGATCACCAGCTCCGCCGCGGTGCGCACGTCGGGCGAGTAGATGTTGCGCATGCTGCCGGTGTTGAACCGGTCGTCGACCTCGTTCAGCTGCTGGCTCTTGATCGCGAAGTCGTAGGGCAGCAACGCCGTCATCGCGAAGATGCCCTCCGCGAAGCCCAGGTTGCCCAGCCCGCCCGGCAGGCTGGCCCCCGCCGCGGTGAGCATCTCGCCGAGGCCGTGCCGGTAGTCGGTCTCGACACTGGTGTGGCTCTGCTGGAAGGCGAGGAGCTGGTCGCCGGCGTACGTCGCCCGCACGTGGCTGGTCGCCATCGGGTGCATCCGGCCCACCCGGGCGTCGTCGGCGCGGTGCCACATCAGCTTGACCGGCTTGCCCATCGCCTTGCTGATCTTGGCCGCCTCGAGGGCCGCGTCGAAGAACAGCCGGCGGCCGAACGACCCGCCGCCCTGCATGACGTGCACCTTGACCTTCCCCTGGGGCAGCCCGACCGCCTGCGCGATCGCCGCCTGCGCGGCGACGGGAGTCTTGAGCGCCGACCAGATCTCCGCCCGGTCCGCGCGAACGTCGGCGACCGCAGCGTTGGTGTCGAGGGCGGAGTTGCTGCGGAAGTAGAAGGTGAACGTCTCGTCGACGGTCTGGGCCAGCGGATTGTCGGGCACCGGCGCCATCGGCAGCTCGGCCCCCCTCAGCTCGGCCTCGATGTCGGCGTCCGACTGCCCGGCGACCGGACCGGCCGCCCACTCGACCCGCATCGCCCGGATGGCGTCGATGCACTGACCGAAGGTGTCGGCGCGTACGGCGACGCCCGTGTCGACGACAGCGAGCGTGCGGACCCCGGGCAGCGCGGCCACCTCCTCGCGGTTGAGCAGCCGCTTCGGCGTGCCGTTGAGCGTGGGCGCCCGGCAGACCATCGTCGGCAGCGCGTCCTTGACCTTGAGGTCGGTGGTGAACGTCTTCTGACCGGTCACGGCGTCGCGTGCGTCGAGGCGGTTCTGGCCGGCGCCGATCACCCGGAACGCACCGGTGTCCTTGAGCGTGACGTCCACCTGGCGGGTCCGGTTGGCCGCGGCCTTCCTGGCGAGCTCGCCGTAGGTCGCCTTCGCGCCGTTCGGCGCCTGGATCACGCCGCCCTTGGCCACCAGGCTGTCCACCTCGGAGCCCAGCTGGATGGCCGCGGCCTCGAGCAGGGCGCCCTTGGCCACGGCGGCCGCGACCCGGATCGGGGTGTAGGTCGACGTGGTCGTCGACGAACCGCCGGTGAGCTGGTTGAAGACCAGCTCGGGCCGGGCGTCGGCCAACGTCACCTTCACCTTGTCGACCGGGAGCTCCAGCTCCTCGGCGATGATCATCGCGGTCGACGTCATGATCCCCTGGCCGTTCTCCGACCGGGGCAGCGCGAACGACGCGGTCCCGTCCGGGTGCACAGCGACCACGACCAGGTTGGCCGTGGGCCGGCAGGAGTCGTCGATGAAGTCGTTGAGGTCGTAGATCTCTGCGATCTGCGGCCCCGACACCCTGCCCGCGGCCGCCCGCGCCGGGCCACCACCGAGCGCGAAGTCGGCGGCCGCGACCAGCGTGGTCCCGCCCAGGACGTAGCCGACGAAGCTGCGCCGGCCGATCCCCTGCGCTTCGGTCTCGCCGTCGTGGGTCTCGTGCTCCAGCAGCGTCATGCGATCACCCCGAGATGAGTGGCCGGGGCAGGCGGGGACCCGCCCCCCTGAGTTGAATGTCCAACGACCGTCCGTGACCGCCGTCACGTCCAGATGTGGGGCGTCTCGGATCGTGGACCTGCCACAGGAGACGGGTCAACGGGGCGCGGGCTGGCCGCCCCGCTCTGCGAGGCCGCTGAGGCTGCCCCGCAGTGGGTACCCTGAGGTACCGCAGTCGTCCTGGTCCTCGATGGCGCGTCTCCACGTTCGCCGGAGGGCCCGTGACCGAACAGCTGACCCGCGACTCCCAGGGCCCTGCGGCGTCGCCCACCGCCAGCTCCTACACCGAGCTGGCCCGGCTCGTGCGGGCGAGCGGCCTGATGAGGCGCCGCCAGGGCTGGTACTGGACCTACCTGATGGTTATGGCCCTGGCGATCGCGGGGCTGGTGGTGGCCGTGGTGCTGGTCGGGAACTCGTGGTGGCAGCTCGGGCTGGCCGCGGCCCTGGGTGCGGTGCTGGCCCAGGTCGGGTTCCTGGGCCACGACGCGGCACACCGGCAGATCTTCGTGAGCCCGGCGTGGAACGACTGGACCGCACGGATCCTCTCCGGAGCCGTGGTCGGTCTCAGCTACGGCTGGTGGCAGGACAAGCACACACGGCACCACGCCGCTCCGAACCAGGTGGGCCGTGACCCCGACATCGGGCCCGGCCTGCTCGCCATGACCCCGGATCACGCGGCCGGTCGCACGGGCGCCCTCGGCTGGTTCACCCGGCACCAGGGCTGGCTCCTCTTCCCGCTGCTCACCCTGCAGGGCCTGAGCCTGCACGTGGACGCCGTGCGGGAGCTGTGGAGACGGTCCGGGTCGCGGCGGCGCGACCAGTATCGCTGGCTGGAGGCCGTGCTGATCTGGCTGCGGATCGGCGGGCTCGTCGCGCTCCTCGTGCTCCTCCTGCCGCCGGGAAAGGCAGCAGCGTTCGTCGGCGTGTACCTGGCCGTGTTCGGCGTCCTGCTGGGTGGCTCGTTCGTCCCGAACCACACCGGGATGCCCATCGTCCCGAAGGACGCCAAGGTGGACTTCCTGCACCGGCAGGTCCTGATGTCCCGCAACGTCCGCGGCAACGTGTTCCTGGACGCTGTCATGGGCGGGCTCAACCTCCAGATCGAGCACCATCTCTTCCCGAGCATGGCGCGCCCGCACCTGCGACAAGTGCGGCCACTGGTGCGTGACTACTGCACGCAGCGCGGCATCCCGTACACGGAGCTGGGCCTGCTCGCGTCGTATGCCGCGGTGGTCCGCTACCTGAACACGGTCGGCCTCGGGGTCCCCGAACCCTTCGACTGTCCCCTCGCCTCGCAGCTGCGCGAGTGAGGCCGGGTCACAAGGGCGCCCGACGGTCCGCCCATGGCCGGGCCTGCTCGAGCTGGGCGGCCAGCCGGAGCAGCTGCCCCTCGCTGCCGAGCCGGCCGACCAGCTGGGTGCCGATCGGGAGGCCGTCCGCCGTCCAGTGCAGCGGCACGCTCATCGCCGGGCGACCGGTGAGGTTGGCCAGCTGGGTGTAGGGCACCCAGCCGAGATTCTCGCTGATCAGCTGCTCGACGATCGGGGTGAACCGCAGCAGCCCGGCGCCGCGCGCCCTGACCAGCGCCTGCTGCGCCTTCTGCATCGCCGGCGGCAGGTCGAATGCGCCGATCCTCGGCGGCCGCAGCGCGGTGCCGGGCGTGAGCAGGAGGTCGTACGACGTGTGGAACTCGGCGAGCCGGCGTACGTGGGCCTGCCGGTTCTCGATCGCCCGGACCAGGTCCACGGGCCGGGTGGCCCGGCCGAGCGCGGCCATGACCAGCGTGTCGGGCTCGAAGCCGCTGTCGCCGGAGCCACTCAACGCCTTCGCCTCGGCCACAGAGGTCGCGGCGTACACGAACCAGGTGGTGAGGAAGTCGCGGGCCAGGGCCTCGTCGTCGAACGGCGCCCGGTCGAGGTGCTCGACGTGGTGGCCCAGTGACTCGAGCAGCTCACCGGCCCCGGTGGCCGCGGCGACCGCCTCGGGATCGGGCGTCGGGTTGATCGCGCTCGCCGTGCAGAGGCCGATCCGCAGCTTCCCGGGGTCCTGGCCCACCTCGTCGGCGTACGGCGTCGCGGGCACGGCCATCAGGTACGGCGAGTCCGGCGCCGGGCCCGCCAGGACGTCCAGCATCGCCGCGGTGTCGCGCACGGACCTGGAGATGACGCCGTGCGTCGACGTCCCGATGATGCCTTCCTGGACCAGCGGGCCGGACGGCACCAGCCCCCGTGACGGCTTGAGGCCGAGCAGCCCGCAGGCCGAGGCCGGGATCCGGATCGAGCCACCGCCGTCGCTGGCCGCCGCGCACGGCACGATGCCGGCGGCCACCGCAGCGGCCGCGCCACCCGAGGAGCCGCCCGGCGTGTGGTCGGTGTTCCACGGGTTGCGGGCCGGCCCGAACAGGTGCGACTCGGTGACCCCCTTGGCGCCGAACTCCGGGGTGTTGGTCTTCCCGAAGACGACCAGGCCGGCGTCCAGCCAGCGCTGGACCACGGTGCTGTTCTCGGCCGCCGGGGTGGTGGCCAGCGACCGCGACCCGCCACTGGTGGGGTACCCCTTCAGGTCCTGACCGAGGTCCTTCAGCAGGAACGGCACCCCTGCGAACGGCGCACCGGGGCCGGCCTGCGCATCCGTCCGGAGCGGGTCGACGTCCACCACGATCGCGTTGATCCGGTCGTTGACCTGGTCGGCCCGCGCCCGGGCCGCCGCCACCAGCTCCTCGGCGCTGACCTGCTTCTCCCGCAGCAGCGCGGCCAGACCGACCGCATCCTGGGCCTGGTAGTCGTCCATCCGGGCTCCTCTCCGCCGGCGGCGACGCTACCGCCCGTAACGGCTCACCCGAAGGGGTGGGCCGCTCAGTCTCGCCGCTGGCCTGAAAGATCCCGACCGCTGCCGGACATGGGAAGGGGAGGGACTGGGCACCGGTCCCTGAGTCCCACCCCACTCACGATCCCGGCGGAGACCTCATGACCGCACTGGCGACAACCCACACTCCGATGGAGCACAGCTGGGAGCTGCGCGTCGAGGAGTTCGAGGACGGGCAGTCGATCAGACGGTTCGAGTGCGTCGAGTGCGGGGCCGTGCGGTTCGAGTGACCGGCCCGCCTGACGCCTAGGCCGTACGCCGAGCCACGGTCACCCGCTCGACGCCGGTGAACGCTGGACGGCCAGCACCGCGATGTCGTCGTGGGCGTCGTCGCGCTGGTACTCGAGCACGGCCTCGACGACCGCGTGGCTGAGGTCGTGGACGTCGGGCGGGCCGTCCGCGACCAGGTCGACCAGCCTCTTCTCGCCGTACAGCTCCCCGTCGCGCCGGGCCTCCACGACGCCGTCGGTGTAGAGCAGCAACACGTCGTCGGCGAGGACCTGGCGAAAGGTCGTGAACCGCGGCTCGTCCAGGACCCCGACCAGGCTGCCCGGCTCCCCCACCTCTCTGGTCGTGCCGTCCGGTCGCCTCAGGAGGGGCAGAGGGTGACCACCCACGCTCCCCAGCACGACCCAGTCGCCGCCCTCACGGAGCAGGCGGGCCACGACCAGGGTGCAGAACCGCTCCGACGGGTGCGCCGCCAGCAGCCGGTCGAGCGCGTGCAGGAGCTCGGCCGGGTCATGCACCTGCACCGCCAGCGCGCGCACCGTGTGCCGGACGAACGCCGTCACGGTCGCGGCCTCGACGCCCTTCCCGCGGACGTCGCCGATCACGAGCACCCACTCCTGGTCCGCGACCTCGAAGACGTCGTAGAAGTCACCGCCCACCTCGCTGCCGTCGCCGGCCGGCCGGTAGCTCGCCGCCACCTCCAGGCCGTCGATCTGCGGCGGAGTCGGAGGGATCAAGGTCTGCTGCAGCGTCTGCGCCAGCTCGGTGGCTCGCCGCCCTGCCGCCTCGGCGGCATGCACCGCCTCGAGGAGGTCGATCTCGTAGCGGCGCCGGTCGCGGGCCTCCATGACGATCGCGCGGATCCGCGACCGCGACGGGTCGGTCGGGTCCGGGTCGAAGCTCGCGTTGAGGAGGACCGGGACCCGGGTCCCGTCCGCGTGGACCAGGTCCAGGGCGACCTCGTGGACGGCCCCCTCGACGTGCAGGATCGGGAAGAGGTGGGTGTCGAAGTAGATCCGGCCGCCCACGGACACGAGGCTGGGCAGGGTGCGTCGGTGCACCACGTCTTCCCGCGAGCGTCCGACCAGGCGCAGGAGCTCTGCGTTCGCCTCCAGCACCAGCCCCGAGGGGTCGAGCACGGCGTACCCGCACGGCGCGAGCTCGAAGGCGGCCTCGGACGGCGCGTCGCTCACGTCGGGATGAACTCCCTGATGGCCGCCAACGTCTGGGCCGGCGCGCTCAGCTGTGGGCAGTGGCCATACCCCTCGAGCACCACGAGCCGGCTGTCGGGAACGTGATCGCATACGAACTCGCCGGCGGACATCGGTGCGATCGCGTCGTGCCGGTTCTGCAGCACCAGGGTCGGCACCGACACGTGGGGCAGGTCGTCGCGGTTGTCGCCGAGGAAGGTGACCCGCGCGAACTGCGCTGCGATGTCGGGCCGGGTGCGGCAGAAGCTCGCCTCCAGCTCGGCCTTCAGCTCCGGACGGTCGGGGTTGGCCATCACCATCGAGGCCAGGGGGTCCTGCCAGCCGAGGTGGTTGCTCTCCATGAGCTCGAGCAGGTCGTCGATGTCAGTCCGGCCGAACCCGCCCTGGTAGCCGTGGTCGTCGAGGTAGCGGGCCGAGGGCCCGACCAGCACCAGCGTCGCGAAGCGGTCGGGCTCGGCCCGCTGGGCCAGCACGCCGATCATCGCGGACACGGAGTGGCCGACGAACGTCACGGCGCGGAGGTCGAGCTCGTGACAGATCGTGAGCACGTCCTCGGCGTAGGCCGCCAGGGTGTCGTAGCGCCCTGCGTCGTACGCCTCGACCTCGGAGTCGCCGAACCCGACGTAGTCGAAGAGCACGACCCGGTGGTCGCGGGCGAGATCCGGGGCGACCAGGCGCCACATGGACTGGTCGCAGCCGAAGCCATGCGCGAACAGCAGCACCGGGCCGTCATCGGGCCCCGAGACGTTCACGTTGAACCGCGCGCGAACGTCCATGCCGTGATCGTATGCCCGCAGCGCGGCGGTCAGACCTCCCGGTGGTCGAGGCCGCAGATGGTCAGCACCCGCTGGGCGATCGTGCCCTTGGCTGCCGCCAGGGCGATGGAGGCGTCCTTGCGACGGGCGTTGTTCTGGGCCGCGACCACCACGCCGATGGCCGCACTCGGGAAGAAGTCCACGTCGGTGAGGTCGACCGTCAGCTCCCCGTTCAGCTCCTCGGTCGCGGCGGCCAGCAGGGCGCGCAGCTCGATGCAGGCACCTTCGTCCACCTCTCCGTGCAGGGTCAGCAGCCGGTGGTCCTGGGAGAGCTCGTGGGAGAACTGACGAGGTTTCACGGGCGTCAGGCTAACCGGGCGGCTCAGTTGGCGTCCCCTTCGAGGCGATTCCGGGTCGCCCGCCCCTGTCCGGTAGCCTGCTCGCTGGCCTCTCGCGAGGCTTCGGGCTGTGGCGCAGTTTGGTAGCGCACTACACTGGGGGTGTAGGGGTCGCAGGTTCAAATCCTGTCAGCCCGACGGCGTGGTGACTCACTTTGGGTGGCGCAATCATGCTACTTGTCCCCAATGGCTCCGCGCACCTATGACGACGAACAGTTGGCGGCCGCCGTCGCGGCCTCACACTCTTGGCGAGGCGTGCTCCGTCACCTGGGCCTGAAGGCGACGTCGTCGGCAGCCAGCCGTTCGGTCCAACGCCAAGCCGAGCGGCTCGGCTTGGACACCACTCACTTCACTGGTCAGCGACGATGGACCGAAGCCGACTTGGCGTCGGCTGTCGCCGCCTCCACATCGTGGAGCCAGGTCACCGTCGCGCTGGGGTTGTCAGGCGGTTCTAGCACGAGTGCCCTGAAAGGACACGCCGCCCGATTGGGCATCGACGCCAGTCACTTCGGACGCGCGGCCAAACCACGCCCGGACGAGTGGCTGCTGCCGCGTGCGGACCTGCAGAACCTTCCCCGGTCGGGCTCGCTCCTCGCCGCGGCCTGGTTCTCCATGTGCGGATACGACGTCTCGTGGCCGCTGGAGCCCTCCAGGTACGACCTGGTGGCGATTCGCGACAGGGACGTCCTGCGGGTGCAGGTCAAAACGACCCGGATCAAGCAATCCGGTAAGTGGGTAGTCATGCTGTCGAAGACACGCCGGGTCAGGGAGGTCTGTGACCCGGACGAGATCGATCACTTCTTCGTCATCGATGGGGACTTCAACTACTACCTGATACCCACCGCGTGCGTCGGCGGCAGGCACGGCATCACCCTGTCGGGGTACGAACACTTCCGGGTCGAGCGAGATCCACCGGCTGGTTCGTGAGCCACTCAGCGCATTCGTGAGCAGACGATGGACACCACTACCGCGGAGCGCCCGGTGGGTAGGTCAGCGAACCTGGGCGGAGCTCGGCGACACCATCAGTGACGAGGTGTCGACCGCGACGAACGCCGAGGCCGGGATGGTCTTGAGGTCCTCGATCAGCTGGTCGGGCCAAGCGGCGTTCTGCTCGCCCTGGAAGTACCACGCCGAGCCGTTGTCGGCGAGGACGAGGCCGTAGTTCTTCATGGCCGCCACGACGTTCTGGGCGTACGCCGACAGACCCGAGGCGTCGTACGACGGCGAGAGCCGGAAGCGGGCGCCCATCGGCGGGTAGTCCGGCGAGGACGTGGAGCCCGCGTCGTGCCGGGCCGGCCACAGGTGGGACTGGGAGGTCTCGGGAACGGTGAAGCGGATCGGGTGGTCGATCCGGTTCTTCTTGACCTCGTTCCACCGCAGCAGTCCGGGGAGGATCGGCAGCCCCGCCGCGTCGGCGGAGGTCCAGCCGTCGGGACGCAGCTTGTTCTTCCTGAGCGACCACACCGCGCCCGAGCCTGCGTGCCAGCGGCCGTCGGAGAACGACGTCGCGTAGGTCTCGTAGAGCTTGCACTTCTTCTTGTCCACGATGATCGCGTGCCGGTCGCCGTCCGAGCCCCGGCCGCCCTCGATCTTGGTGTCCCTGCCCAGGGGGTAGCGCACGTGGTCGCTCTCGTCGGAGTAGTCGAAGGACACCTTGACCTTGCGGTGCTTCTTGCCGACCACCGTGATCGGGATGCCGTAGTTGGGTCCGTCGCCGTACGACGGCCCGAAGTCGGGGTGCAGCGTGACGTCGGTCGACATGTGCGAGAGCCACGCGCCCGAGCTGGCATGCATCGGCAGCCTCGACACGTCGGCGTGCCACCAGTTGTCGGCCGGGAACTCCGAGCAGCGGGTGCCTGCGACCGGCTTGGCCGGCTCGGGGCGTACGCCGGATGCAGGCGTCGAGAGCGAGGCGCAGCCCAGGACCAGCGCGCCGGCACACAGCAGGCGGATGCTCATGGGTGGTTGTAGGGCACCACGTCGTTGCCCTGGTAGCACTGGTCGATCCCGATCTCCGCGGGGATGTCGAACTTCTCCAGTCGCCGGCACTCGACGGCCTCCTGGGTGCCGATCACCTGCTTCCAGGCGCCCTTGCGGATCGCCCAGATCGCGATGTAGCCGCCGCCGGTCTCGCAGTTGCGCCGCGGCCGGGTGGCCACGTCACCGAGCGCGAAGCCGTCCGTGCGCAGCGCGTCCAGGGTGATGACCGGCGAGGTCTTGCAAGCCGCAGTCTGTCCCAGCTCGTCGCGCCAGATGCGTTTGAGCTCGCCCCGCACGAACCTCCGGAACGACGACGGCGCGGCCGGCATGTCGTCGCCGGTCCACGGCAGCACGGCCTTGCCGTCCCTGCGGTTGAAGTCGATCAGCGTCCCGTCCCGCTGCTGCGGCGACGGTGACGCCGTCGACGTGGCCAGCCGGGTGCCCGTCAGGACGAGCACCAGGGCGAGCATGAGCAGGAGGCCAGCACGAACGTGGGGGGACACGGCCATGGCCCGACCTTAATACTTCACCGGCGCCGCTTCTCCCGAACCCGCTGCTGCAGCACGATCGGCGTGCCGACGAAGCCGAACTCCTCGCGCAGCCGGCGCTCGATGTAGCGCTCGTACGACGCCTCGAGCTTGCCGCTGGTGAACAGCACGAACGTCGGCGGTGCGACCGACGGCTGGGTGCCGAACATGATCTTGGGCTGCCGGCCCCCGCGCACCGGGTGCGGGTGCTCGGCGACCAGCCGGCCGAGGAAGGAGTTCAGGGCACCCGTCGAGACCCGGGTCTCCCAGCCCTCGAGCGCCTTGTCCAGCGCGGGCACCAGCCGGTCGACGTGCCAGCCGGTGAGCGCGGTGACGTTGATCCGCGGCGCCCACTGCACCTGCACCAGCTCGCGCTCGATCTCGCGGTCGAGGTAGTAGCGCCGCTCCTCGTCCACGAGGTCCCACTTGTTGAACGCGATTACCAGTGCCCGCCCGGCCTCGCGGACGGTCTGCACGATCCGCTGGTCCTGCTCGGAGATCGACTGCGACCCGTCGAGCACCAGCACCGCCACCTCGGCCCGGTCGATCGCCGTGGTGGTGCGCAACGAGGCGTAGTACTCGTGCCCCGACGCCTCCTTGACCCGCTTGCGGATGCCCGCGGTGTCGATGAACCGCCAGCTCCGGCCCCCGAGCTCCACCAGCTCGTCGACCGGGTCCACGGTGGTGCCGGCGACGTTGTCGACCACGACCCGCTCGGCGCCGGCCAGCTTGTTGAGCAGCGAGGACTTGCCGACGTTGGGCTTGCCGACGATCGCGATCCGGCGCGGCCCGCCGACCTCGGCGTCCCGCTCCGGCGGCGGCTCCGGCAGCGCTGCCAGCACGGCGTCCAGGAGGTCGCCGGAGCCGCGGCCGTGCAGGGCGGAGACGGGGTACGGCTCCCCCAGCCCGAGGTTCCAGAGGCCGTAGGCCTCGGCCTCGGTGCGCTGGTCGTCGACCTTGTTGGCGGCGAGCACGACCGGCTTGCCGCTCTTGCGCAGGGTCCGCACCACCGTCTCGTCGTCGTCGGTGATCCCCACCGTCGCGTCGACCACGAAGAGCACCGCGTCGGCCAGGGTGACCGCGACCTCGGCCTGCGCCCTGATCGCGGCCGCCATGCCGAGGGCGTCGGGGTCCCAGCCGCCGGTGTCGACCACGGTGAACGCGCGGCCCGCCCAGTTGGCGTCGTACGACACCCGGTCGCGGGTCACGCCCGGGACGTCCTCGACCACCGCCTCCCGGCGGCCGATGATCCGGTTGACCAGGGTCGACTTGCCGACGTTGGGCCGGCCGACGACGGCCAGCACGGGGACCGGGCCCAGGGTCTCCCCGGCGTCGGGCAGGGCCTCGGTCACATCGCCTCCGCGTCGGTGACGCCGGTCGCGGGGTCGGGGTCGGTCTCGAGGCCGGGCAGCGGCCCGGGCAGGCTCCGGCCGGTGACCGTCTTGGCGTGGTCGAGGTGCGCGATCAGCTGCTCGCGCAGCCGCAGGGACGCAGCCGCAACGTCTGACTTGCGTCGCGGCCACGGCACGGCCTCCAGCTGGATCGGGTCGCCGATGACCATGTCCACGGTGACGCCCCTGGCCGGCAGCGAGCTGCTCCCCGCGCCGGGGTCGCGGGTCCCGAACTGCACGACCGGGACGATCGGCGCTCCGGTGACCATGGCGAGGTACGCCGCGCCGGTGTGGAACCGCTCGAACTCTCCTGACCCACGGGAGCCCTCCGGGAAGATCCCGACCACGTTGCCGCTGCGCAGCACCCGCAGGCACCGCTTCACCGCCAGTGGGTCAGGGTGGAACCGGTCCAGCGGGATCTGCCCGGCGCCCATCAGGAACCCCTTCATGAAGCCCTTGAACATCTCCTGCTTGGTGAGCGCGTGCACCGGACGCGGCGCGAAGATCGCCACCAGCGGCCCGTCGGCCACGCCGACGTGGTTGCAGGCGATGATCACCGGCCCCTGGCGGGGGAGCTTGTCGCCGTCGACGATGCGGACCTTGATCCGGCGCCGGATGACCGTGCGGGCAAAGGGGCGCAGCGGGTACAACAGGTAGCGAGCCGGGTGCCAGCGGGCGCTCGGCGGGAGCTCGGACGAGCGGGTCACGCGTCGCTCCCGACCGCGTCGCGCTGCTCCACCAGGGCCACGACCTGCGCGACCACCTCGTCGAGCGAGTACGCCGTGGTGTCGATGTGCACGGAGCCCTCGGCCATCACCAGCGGAGACACCGTGCGACCCGAGTCGATCTGGTCCCGCGCCAGCAGTGACTCGCGCGTCGTCTCGACGTCGGAGCCACCTTCCTCGGCGGCCCGGCGGATGGCGCGCGCGGCCGGGTCGGCGGACAGGAACACCTTCACCGGCGCCTGCGGCCACACCACGGAGCCGATGTCGCGCCCCTCCACCACGATCCCCGGGCCGGCCAGGGCTCCCTCGATGGCGCCCCGCTGGACCTGGAGCAGCCGGGCGCGGACCTGGATCACGGCGCTGACCGGCGAGACGGCGGCGTTCACGTCCGGCTGCCGGATCGCGACGGCGACGTCCTCACCGTCGACGGTGATCGTCGGCGCGAGCGGGTCGGTGCCGCTCTCGATCCGTGGCTCCGAGCAGCGATCGGCGACCGCCTCCGGGTCATGGACGTCGACGCCCTCGCGCAGCATCCACCAGGTCATGGCGCGGTACATCGCGCCGGTGTCGAGGTAGCGCAGCCCCAGCCGGTCGGCGACCCCGCGCGAAGTGCTCGACTTGCCCGACCCGGAGGTGCCGTCGATCGCCACCACGATCCCGGGGGCGCCACTGCTCACGACCGACCACCTTATCTGTGGGTCACCCAACCCTTCGATTCGAGGGACGCGAGCAGATGCTCGGCGCGCTCCTCGTCGACGAGCAGCTCCACCAGCCCGACCGGGCGGCCCGGGTCGTGGTCGATGTGCACGTCCTCGATGTTGACCTGGCTGTCGCCGGCGTCCGCGAACAGCCGGGCCAGCTCTCCCGGGTGGTCGGGCACCGACACGAACACCGAGCGGGTCGGCCGGGTCGGGCCGCCGTGCTTGCCGGGGATCGCCCGCGTGCCGGCCACCCCCTCCTCGAGCACGCTGCGCAGCGCGTCCCGGTCGGCGGCCTCGACCGCCCCGATCACGGCGTCCAGCCGGTCCCGGACCTCGGCGAGCAGGTCGAGCACCGCCTCGGAGTTCGCGGCGACGATCTGTCCGTAGAGCGCGGGGTCGCCGGCGGCCACCCGGGTGACGTCGCGGACGCCCTGCCCGGAGAGAGCCAGGTGGTCGGTGGGCGCGTCCGCGAGCCGGCCGGCCACCAGCGCGGCGAGCAGGTGCGGGATGTGCGAGGTGCGCGCGACCGCGCGGTCGTGCTCGACCGGGCTCAGCCGCACCGGTACGGCGCCGCACAGCCGGGCCAGCGCCTCCACCAGGGCCACCGCGTCGGCATCCGAGCGCTCGTGGGGCGTCACGGCCCACGGACGGCCGTCGAAGATGGCGGCGCTCGCCGCAAGGGGACCGGACCGTTCGCTGCCGGCCATCGGGTGGCCGCCGACGTACCGCTCCACGCCGGCCAGGTCCGCGACCATCGCCAGCGGGCCGGACTTCACGCTGCCGACGTCGGTGACCACCGCGCCGTACGCCGCGGTCAGCTCCAGCGCCCGCCGGATGACCGGCCCGAGGTGGTCGGGCGGCACCGCGACCACGACCAGCTGCGGCCGGTCCGCCGCGGTGGCCGGCCGGCCCGCCCCCAGACCCGAAGCGGTCCGCAGATGGTCGGCGGACTCGTCGGACAGGAACACCTCGACCCCCGCCCGCTGGAGCGCCAGCCCGATCGAGGTGCCGAGCAGGCCGGTGCCGACGATCTCCACCGGACCGGTGAGCTCACTCATCGGGCTGGTCCGGCGTCGCTCGCACCCGGGTCAGGTCCCTGCGCAGCGCCGCGGCCCCGTGCAGGTAGACGTGGGTGATGTCCGCTCGCGGCAGGTCGGTCTCGACGTGCGCCAGCATCCGCACCACCCGCGGCATCGACTTCTCGATCTCGAGCTCGCGGGCGCACAGCAGGGGGACCTCGCCGAAGCCGAGCTGGCGGGCGGCGTACGCCGGGAACTCGGAGACCAGGTCGGACGTCGCGGTGAAGATCACCGAGATGAAGTCGTCGACCTCGAGGCCGTTGGCCTCCATGGCGTCGAGCACCATCTCCGCGACCCGCCGCAGCATGTGCTCGCGGTCGTCCGCGTCGAGCTGGGTCGCACCCCGCACCGCCCTGACCGCCACGGGCGAAGGCTACTGGGGCTGGTAGTCGCCGAACGACCAGTGGTTGCCCTCGGGATCGGCGACGCCGCCACCGCGGCCGCCGTAGTCCTGGTCGGCCATCTCGCGCTCGACCGCCGCGCCGGCCGCCACGGCCCGGTCGAACACCGCGTCGGGGTCGTCGGTGACCAGGTACGCCGCGGAGCGGCCCACGTTGTCGATCGCGCCGTCCGGGCGCCTGGAGCCGAACATGATCCCGCCACCACCGGGCCAGAGCCACTCCGCGTGCACCACCACCGAGGCGTCGTTCTCGTCCCGGTAGGTGGCGTGCTCGGTGAAGCCGATCGCGGTCAGCCACTCGATCATCCTGTCGGCGTCCGCGAAGGCCATGGAGTGCCAGAGCTTGATGTCCGCTGCGTTCATGCCACTCACTCTGGCTGGTCCGGCACCTCGTGGTCTTGGAGGAATGGGAACTCCTCGCGCAGCCACGTGCTCGGGGCACAGCCGGCCAGCTCGGACCACTCACGCGCCAGGTGCCCCTGGTCGGCGTACCCGCACTCGGCCGCCACCTCGGCCAGCGGCCGACGGCCCAGCACCGCCCGGGACGCCTGGAACCGGGCCACCCGCTGGTACTCCTTCGGCGCCAGCCCGGTCTCCTCCTTGACCAGGGTGCCGAGGCGGCGCCGGCTGTAGCCGACCTCCTCGGCGACGGCGCCCACGCGCTCGCCCCGGGTCAGCCCGGCCAGCGCCCGGCCCACCTCTGCCCGCGGCGCCGCTTCGCCGTTCCGGCTCAGGGCCGCGGTCAGCGCTCTGGCCAGCACGGCCAGCCCCTCCTCGAGACTCACGCCCTGCAGCCGCTCCGGCAGGTCGGCCAGGTCGGGCGCGACGTCGCCCACGTCGAGAAGCTCCCCCGCCAGGTCGGCGGCCGGTACGCCGAGCAAGGCCCGCGCGCCCGCCGTGGTCAGCGCGAGCTGGATCCCCTGCTGGTGGCCGTCGTGGTGGATCGCCGCCGGCTGGGCGTGCAGCCCGGACACGGTCGACCAACGCCGCTCCCGGGCGGTCCCGTCGCCCCAGCCCACGTCCAGCGGCTCCCCCACCGGCAGCACGAACGTCAGGCTCGTGGTCGGCAGCCCCCGGTGCACGCCGGGCGCCCCGAGGTCGCTGTCGTAGGCCACCAGTGAGGTGACGTACGGCTCCAGCGCCGGGGGAACCGTGGTCATGCCGACAACGGTAGCCGTCAGCGGATCGCCCGCTGAGCTGCGAGAACCAGCCCGGTCGCCAGGGCGGTCAGCCCCACCAGCAGCGTGCCCATGATGCTCATCCACGCCGGACCGGACAGCTCCTGCTCACCGGCGATCGCGACCCCCGCCAGGGACCCGGTGGACAGGAGCGCACCGACAACCGCCCACGGGGCCCAGCCGGGCGCCCTCACACCCTGGTCGGGACCGGTGCCCGTGACCTGGCGCCGGCGACCGAGAAGGACCAGCGCACCGACGCAGGCGATCCCGGCCACCGCGAGCCCGATCAGCGGGTCGCCACTGAGCACGGCGAAGACGGCAATCGCGAGTGCGACACCGAGGATGAGGGCGCGGAAGGGGATCATGAGCTGCTCCGATCTGGTCCTGACGATCACCACGGCGGTGTCGCAGACAAGGGCTGGCCACAGTCGCCAGACGGGCTCCGCCGAGTGGGTGCGGCGGTCGAGGGTGAGCTGGACCATGTCGGCGCCGTACTCCTCACGGAGATACCGCGGCATCATCCGCAGCAGGCCACGGCTCAGCAGCCGAGTGGGTCGATGACGCGGTGTCATGACAGTCCCAGCTGGGGTCTGCCCACGAGCCGTTTGCCGGCGGCGCGGGCGAGGGTGGTCAGCCGCTCGAGCTCGGCGGTGGCGACGCCTGTCCCGAGGGCGGTCAGTTGGTAGTAGCGGCGCCGCTCGTCGTCCAGCTCCGGGTCCGGGCGCTGGTCGAGCTCCACGATGAGCCCCTGGCCCAGCAGCCGCTTGATGGTGCCGTAGAGCGTCCCCGGGCCGAGGCGCATGACGCCGCCGGAGAGCTTCTCGACCTCGGACATGATCCGGTAGCCATGGCTCGGCGCCTCCGCCAGCGCCACCAGGATGTACATCGCGGCGGGCGGCAGGGGAAGCAGGCTCTGCGGATCGGGCTCCGAGCTGTGGTCTCGCACGACATCCGTTATATCGTCTCTCGATATAGATGGCAAGCGGTGGGTCAGAGCTGAGCGGTGTCCAGCAGCTCGCCGAGCTCGTCGTTGGTGAGGTCGCGGAGCTCGCCGGACTTGAGCTGACCCAGCGCGACCGGGCCGATCCGGGTCCGGGTGAGCTGGGTGACCGGGTGGCCGACGTGGTCCAGCAGCCGGCGGACGATGCGGTTGCGGCCCTCGTGGATGACCAGCTCGACGATCGTCCTGCCGCTCCCCCGCTGGACGATCCGCGAGGCCGAGACCGTGACCGGGCCGTCGTCGAGGGTGACGCCGTCGCGGAGCCGGCGCAGCGTGGCCTTCGCGACGTCGCCGGCCACCTCGGCGACGTAGGTCTTGTCCACTTCGTACGACGGGTGCGCGAGCCGCTGGGCGAAGTCGCCGTCGTTGGTCAGGATCAGCAGCCCCGACGTGTCCGTGTCGAGCCGTCCGACGTGGAAGAGCCGCTCCGGGCGGTCGGCGACCACATCGGACAGGGTGCGCCGCCCCTCGGGGTCGGACATCGTGGAGACCACGCCGCGCGGCTTGTTCAGAGCCAGGTACACGTGCGGGGAAGCTGGCGGCAACCGCCGGCCCTCGACCCGGATCACCGCGGTCCGCGGGTCCACCTTGGTGCCGAGCCGGGTGACGACCTCGCCGTCCACCTCCACCAGCCCGGCCAGCATCAGCTCCTCGCAGCGCCGCCGCGACGCCACCCCGGACTGAGCGAGCAGCTTCTGCAGCCGGACCAGCCCGTCGTCCTCGGGAGCGGACGTCACGTCGGCTCGGTGCCGCCGTCCGGCTCGGTGCTGGGCCCCTCCGGCGGGGTGGGCCCGTGCGGCTCGCCGTTGCCGTTCCCGTCGTGGGGGTTGCCCCGCGCCACCGACTCGAGCGCGTCCTCCATGTCGTCGAGGTCGGGGAGGTACGGCGCCAGCTCGGGCAGCTCCTCGATGGACTCGACCCCGATCCGCTCCAGGAAGTAGCTCGTGGTCCGGTAGAGGTGCGCGCCGGTCGACTCGTCCTCGCCGGCCTCCTCGACCAGGCCGCGGTTCAGCAGCGTGCGGATCACGCCGTCCACGTTGACGCCCCGGATCGCCGAGACCCGCGCCCGCGAGACGGGCTGCTTGTAGGCGACCACGGCCAGCGTCTCCAGCGCGGCCTGGGTCAGCCGGGCCTGCTGGCCGTCGAGCACGAAGCCCTCGACGACGGCGGCGTAGGCCTCACGGGTGTAGAAGCGCCAGCCGCCGGCCACGTTGCGCAGCTCGAAGCCGCGGCCCTGCTCGTCGT
Source organism: uncultured Actinomycetota bacterium (assembly GCA_963749865.1). Taxonomy (GTDB): domain Bacteria; phylum Actinomycetota; class Actinomycetes; order Propionibacteriales; family Nocardioidaceae; genus Nocardioides. The sequence goes on along the minus strand of CAVVOE010000011.1, from coordinate 901,946 downwards.
ACTCCTCGGCCAGCAGCTGCAGGGCGGAGACGACCTCCTCGACCGGGTAGCCGACAGCGGTCGCCAGCGCCACGGCGTCGAGCGGCTGGTCGGCCACCATCAGCACCGCCTCGAGAGACGGAGGCAGCGGTGCGGTCGGGACGTCGACCAACGTGTCCTGGCCCTCGTCAGTCTGCTGAGGCTCGGTCACGGTCGTCATTCTGCCTCCGGGGTCTCTGGCTGGGGCGCCTCGGGCGGAGCGCCGTCGAACTCGTCGGTCACCAGCTCGCCGGCGTCCGCGTCGTCCTCGCCGGTCCAGCGGATGGTCAGCTCGCCCAGCGGCGTGACCTGGTCGAAGCCGACCGCGCCCTCTCGGAAGAGCTCCAGCAGCGAGAGGAACCGCGCCACCGTGGTCAGCGTGTCCGGTGAGTCGCCGCACAGCGCCCGGAACGTCATCGCCCCTTGCCGGCGCAGCCGCTCGACCACGATCGCGGCCTGCTCGCGCACGCTGACCCGGGTCGCGTGCAGGTGGCTCAGCGCGATCTCCTGGACCGGCTTGGGCTCCAGCGCCCGCGCTGCCAGCGACGCGAATCGCCCGATCTCCATCCCAATGATTATCTCGGGCAGCAGGCTGGCGAAGCGCTCCTCCAGCCCGACCGAGCGGGGGTGCCGCTTCGACTCCCCCGCCAGCCGCTCCTGGAGCACCCCGGCGACCTGCTTGAACGCGCGGTACTGGAGCAGCCGCGCGAACAGCAGGTCCCGAGCCTCGAGCAGCGCGAGGTCCTCCTCGTCCTCGACGTCGCCCTGAGGCAGGAGCCGGGCCGCCTTCAGGTCGAGCAGCGTGGCGGCGACCAGCAGGAACGACGAGGTCTGCTCCAGATCCCACTGGTCGGGATTTCCAGGGGAGCCGGCCGCCTTGACGTGCGCGATGAACTCGTCGGTGACCTGGGAGAGGGCGACCTCGGTGATGTCGAGCCGGTGCTTCGAGATCAGGCTCAGCAGCAGGTCGAAGGGGCCCTCGAAGTTGTCGAGCCGCACCTCGAAGCCGGCCGCCTCCGCTGCTTCAGCTGGCTCGACGTCCAGAAGTGTCATTCCTCGTTGAGCCGGCTGACCAGCGCGCTCGCCTCGCCGTTCTGCTCGAGATCGGCGAGCACGAGGTGGATCGCCTCGCGCACCAGCCGTCCGCGGTCGACGGCCAGGCCGTGCCGGCTGCGCAGCGCCAGCCGGGCGTGCTCGATCTCCAGCAGCTCGGCCGCGGTGACGTAGACCGTCATCTTCTCGTCGTGCTTGACCCGGCCGCTGGGCTTGCGCCGGGCGTCGGCATCCTCGGGCTCGTCCGGGACGGCGCGGACCGGCCCGCGACGCGCCTGGCTCTCCTTGGCGTTGGCCTCCTCGGTGGCCCGGAAGAGGTCGTCGGCCGAGGGCAGGCTCACTCGTCGGGCCACCGGCTGAGCACCTCCTTCGCGAGCTGGCGGTAGGCGTCGGCGCCGGCCGAGGCGGAGGCGTAGGTCGTGATCGGCTCGCCGGCGACCGAGGAGTCGGCGAACTTCACGGTCCGGCGGATCACGGTGTGGAAGACCTTGTCACCCCACGCCTGGACCAGCCGCTCCATGACCTCGCGGCTGTGCAGGGTCCGGCCGTCGAACATGGTGCCGAGCACACCCTCGATCTCCAGCACCGGGTTGAGTCGCTCGCGGACCTTGTCGATGGTGGTCTTGAGCAGCGCCACGCCGCGCAGGGCGAAGTACTCGCACTCCAGCGGCACGATCACGCCCTGCGAGGCGGTGAGCGCGTTGACGGTCAGCAGGCCGAGCGAGGGCTGGCAGTCGATGAGGACCACGTCGTACTCGTCGATCGCCGGCGCCAGCACCCGCATCAACGTCTGCTCACGCCCGACCTCGTGGACCAGCTGCACCTCAGCGGCGGACAGGTCGATGTTGGAGGGCAGCAGGTCCATCCCCGGTACGCCGGAGGGCACGACGACGTCGTGCAGCGTCACGTCCTTCTGCATCAGCAGGTTGTAGACGGTCAGTTCCATCTCGTGCGGGTTCAGGCCGAGACCGACCGAGAGCGAGCCCTGCGGGTCGAAGTCGACCAGCAGCACCTTGCGGCCGAACTCGGCCAGCGACGCCCCGAGGTTGATCGTGGTCGTGGTCTTGCCCACCCCGCCCTTCTGGTTGCACATCGAGACGACCCGGGCGCGGCCGTGGGTGACCAGCGGCTTCGGCTCCGGGATCACCGGCATCGGCCGGCCGGTGGGGCCGATCTCCCCGCTGGTCAGCGGCTGGACCGGCGGCTCGGGCTCGGCGGCGCGGGGCTGGAACGGGAGAGGCTCGGTGATCGGGGCCGTCTCAGCGGGTGCCGTGTCGACCGGTGCCGCGTCGACCGGTGCCATCTCGGCCGGTGTCGTGTCGGCCGGTGCCGTGTAGGCCGGTGCCGCGTCGGCCGGAGCCGTGTCCGTCGGAGCGATGGCCGTGTCGATCGAGGGGAAGGGCATGGCATCGCTCGGTCCGGTGGGGTCGGGGGCGGGAGGTGTCTCGATCCGAGGCGGCAGCTCCGGAGCGGCTGATCCACGTCCGAAACGTCCTCCGAACCGGTGCGCGCCATCGCTCATCGACATGTCCCTCCACCCTGGCTGTGCTCGGCTGTCTCTCCTGAGCAAACCTAATTTGTCGACACGGCGACTTGTGGCCGACGCGCCCGGACTCTAGGACCGGATCTCCGTGCCCTACAAGGGTTTCCTGGATACCCCCAAGAACCTTCGAGATCTGTGGACGGACGGTGGTTTCCGCCCCGCTCCCGTGCACAGGAGTCGCGCCGCTGTGCACAGTCCTGTGGACAAGTCAGCTGTCCAGGAGGTCCTGGTAGTCGGGGTGCTTGTCGATCCAGCCCTTGATGAACTGGCAGCGCGGGACCACCTGGCGCCGGCCGTCGGCGCGCACGTCGTCCAGCGCCGCGCGGGCCAGCGCCGAACCCACGCCGTGACCCTCGTAGGCGTCGTCCACCTCGGTGTGGGTGAACACGATCAGGTCGTCGGCGGTCTCGTAGTACGCCGACCCGGCCAGCTCGCCGTCCACCCGGGCGTCGTACCGCTGCTCGGCCTCGTTGTTGGTCACCTGCACATCCGTCATCCGTCGAGCCTACGCAGCGCGGTCGCGAGGACCACGGCCTCCCCGGCCGAGTCGGAGGCGTCGAGGTGCACCGTTGCGTCGATCACCCAGTCGTGGTCGCCGGCGGGGTCGTGCAGGGTCTGGCGGACCGACCACAGCCGGCCGGTCTGCTCGACGGCGAGCAGCGCCGGTCCGCGAGCGTCGGCGTCGAGGCGGATCTCGTCGTGGTCGGCGTAGTACAGCTCCAGCGCCGCGTCCCAGGCCGCCCGCGACATGACCACCTCCAGGGGCGGGTCGGCCAGCTCGGCGGTGGCGGCCTCGAGGGCCGCCAGACCGCTCACGTCGTCGCGGGCGGCCAGCTCGACCCGGCGCCACAGGGCGTTGCGCACCATCACGCCGAACGGCCTGGCCTGGGCGGAGATCGGCCTCGGCGGGGGCGGCGGGGCGTGGTCGGCCACGTCCGGTCGCACGTGCGCCGGGTCGGCCAGCGCCTCCCATTCGTCCAGCAGGGACGAGTCGGTCTGGCGGACCGTCTCGCCCAGCCACTCGACCAGCTCGTCGAGCTCCGGCGAGCGGTGCTTCTCGGGCACGGTCTGGCGCAGCGTGCGGTAGGCGTCGGTCAGGTAGCGCAGCACCAGCCCCTCCGACCGGGCCAGCTGGTAGCGACCAACGAGGTCGGTGAAGCCCATCCCCTGCTCCCACATCTCGCGGACCACCGACTTGGGCTCCAGCGCCTCCGGGTCCAACCAGGGGTGGCTCTCGCGGTAGAGCTCGTACGTCGCCTCCAGCAGCTCGGCCAGCGGCCGTGGCCAGGTGACCTCCTCGAGCAGCGCCATCCGCTCGTCGTACTCGATGCCGTCGGCCTTCATCGCGGCGATGGCCTCGCCCCGGGCCTCGTGCTGCTGGGCCCACAGCACCTGGCGGGGCGGCTCGAGCACCGCCTCGATCACGGAGAGCACATCCAGCGGGTAGCTCTCCGCCTCCGGGTCCAGGACGTCCAGCGCCGCCAGGGCGAAGTGGGCGAGCTCCTGGTTGAGCGCGAAGTCGTCGGGCAGGTCGACGGTGAGCACGTACTGGCGACCGAAGGAGTCCCGCTCGTCGAGCCTGGTCAGGATCCCCGAGCGCTCCAGGGAGCGCGCCAGCCGGAGCGCGCGCCGGGCCAGCCGGCGCTGCTCGCGGGGGTCGGAGTGGTTGTCGGTGAGCAGCCGGCGCAGCACCGGGAACGCGTCCTCCTCGCGGGCGAGGACGTTCACGAGCATCGCGTTGTCGACCCGCATCCGGGAGACCAGCGGCTCGGGGACGCCGGCCACGAGCTTGTCGAAGGTCTGCTCGGTCCAGACGATGGTCCCCTCGGGCGGCTTCCTGAGGTGCGGCTTGGACTTCTTCCTGGCCAGCTTCGCCGCACTGAGCGCGGCGTTCTTGGCCTCGGACTTGGCCTTGGCCCGCTCGTTCTCGATCACGTGCTCAGGCGCCTGCACGACGACGTACCCCGCGGTGTCGAATCCGGCCCGACCCGCGCGCCCGGCGATCTGGAGGAACTCGCGGGTGCGCAGGATCCGCTGCCGGCGCCCGTCGAACTTGGCCAAGCCGGTGAAGAGCACGGTCCGGATCGGCACGTTGATGCCGACGCCGAGGGTGTCGGTGCCGCAGATCACCGTGAGCAGGCCGGCCTGGGCGAGCTGCTCCACCAGCCGGCGGTAGCGCGGCAGCATCCCCGCGTGGTGGACCCCGATCCCCTTCTTGAGCAGCCGGGCGAGCGTCTTGCCGAAGCCGGCGGCGAACCGCACCCCGGCCAGCCGTTCGGCAAGAGCCGGGGGCGGCTTCGGCAGGTAGGCCACCTGCAGCAGCGAGGTGGCGTGCTCGACGGCATCCTTCTGGGTGAAGTGCACGACGTACGCCGGCGCCTGGTGGGTCGTGACCAGCTCCTCCAGCGTCTCGGCCAGCGGCGTGAGCACCCAGCTGAACGTCAGCGGCACCGGCCGCTCGGCCTCGGTGATCATCGCGGTCTCCCGGCCGGTACGCCGGGCCAGGTCGGCCGCGAGGTCGGACAGGTCGCCGAGGGTGGCCGACATCAGCAGGAACTGGGCGTCCGGGAGCTCCAGCAGCGGCACCTGCCACGCCCAGCCGCGGTCGGGCTCGGCGTAGTAGTGGAACTCGTCCATCACCACGAGCCCCGCGTCGGCCTGCCTGCCCTCGCGCAGCGCGATGTTGGCCAGGATCTCGGCGGTGCAGCAGATCACCGGGGCGTCGGCGTTCACCGACGCGTCGCCGGTGAGCATCCCCACATCGTCGGTGCCGAAGACCTGGCACAGGTCGAAGAACTTCTCGCTGACCAGCGCCTTGATCGGGGCGGTGTAGTAGGTGACCTGGTCCCTGGCCAACGCAGCGGCGTGGGCCGCCACCGCCACCAGGGACTTGCCCGAGCCGGTCGGCGTGGAGAGCACCACGTTGCTCCCGGAGAGCAGCTCGAGGAGCGCCTCGTCCTGGTGCGGGTAGAGCTCGAGCCCCTGCGCGGCCGCCCAGTCGACCACCGCGCCGTACACGTCGTCGGGGCTGTCTCCCTCCTGCACCCGCAGCCGCGTCATGAGAGGTCACTCGCGGCTGCAGGAGTCCCCGGGGCCCCGGGGACTTTGGCACTTCCCGGGTGAGATCTTGCCTGGGAAGTGCAGGAGTCACCGGGGCCCCGGGGACTCCTGCACACCGCGCTCACTCCCGGGCACGCGGGTGCGCGCTGGCGAACACCTCGCGCAGGCTGTCGACGGTGACCAGCGTGTAGACCTGCGTGGTGGTGACCGAGGCGTGGCCGAGCAGCTCCTGGACCACGCGTACGTCGGCGCCGCCGTCCAGCAGGTGGGTGGCGAAGGAGTGCCGCAGGGTGTGCGGCGAGACGTCCCGGGTGACCCCGGCCCGCTCGGCGGCCCGGACGAGCACCGCCCAGGCCGACTGCCGCGAGAGCCGGCCGCCGCGCGCGTTGAGGAACATCGCCGGCGTTCCCTTCCCGGCGGAGACCAGCTCCGGCCGGCCTCGGACCAGGTAGCCGTCGATGGCCTCGAGCGCGTAGGAGCCGACCGGCACGATCCGCTCCTTGCCGCCCTTGCCGCGCAGCAGCACGGCCTGGTCGACGGTGTCGAGGTCGTCGACGTCGAGCCCGACCGCCTCCGAGATGCGGGCGCCGGTGCCGTAGAGCAGCTCGAGCAGCGCCCGGTCGCGCAGTGCCAGGGTGGTGCCGGGCGAGCCGGCCGCCTCGAGGATCGCCTCCACGTCGGCGAGCGGCAGGGCCTTGGGCAGCCGCTTGGCCGGGGCGGGCGGCTTCACGGCGCTGGCCGGGTCGGCCGTCGCCAGCCCGTCGGCCAGCGCGAACTTGTGGAAGCCTCGGACCGCCACCACGGTCCGGGCCGCCGAGGTGGAGCTCAGCGGCGGGTGGTCGGCGTCGCCCTCCCGAAGGGCGACGAGGAAGCCGGACACGGTCGCCTCGGTCACCCCGTCGAGGCTGGTCACGCCCTGCCGGTCGAGGTGCTCGAGGTAGCGACGCAGGTCCCGGCGGTACGACGTGAGCGTGTTCGCCGCGAGCCCGCGCTCGACCGTCAGGTGGTCGAGGTAGGTGCGGACCGCCCGCCCCAGCTCCGACGTGGTCGGTGCCCCGCCGGGCGAGCCCGTGCTGACCATGGTCCGCGAGGCCGAGGCCGCGGGCGACACGCCTACGCCAGCACCTCGTCCGGGCTGACCGCCTCGATCCCGACCGCCTCACCGACCGGCTTGTTGGTCAGCTGGCCGGCGTGGGTGTTGAGCCCGAACGCGAGGCTGTGGTCGTCGCGGCAGGCCTGCTCCCAGCCCTTGGTGGCCAGCGCGACGGCGTACGGCATCGTCGCGTTGGTCAGGGCGTAGGTCGAGGTGTGCGGCACCGCGCCGGGCATGTTCGCCACGCAGTAGAAGATCGAGCCGTGCACCTGGAAGGTCGGGTCGGAGTGCGTGGTCGGGTGGGTGTCCTCGAAGCAGCCGCCCTGGTCGACCGCGATGTCGACCAGCACCGAGCCCGGCTTCATCCGTGAGACGAGCTCGTTGGACACCAGCTTGGGCGCCGCCGCACCCGGGATCAGCACCGCGCCGATCACCATGTCGGCCTCGGTGACCTGCTGCTCGATGGCCAGCTTGGACGACGCGAGCCCGTGCACCCGGTTGTTGTAGCGCCAGAACGACATCCGCAGCTTGTCCAGGTCGGTGTCGAGCAGGGTGACGTCGGCGCCCATCCCGAGCGCGATGTTGGCGGCGTTCTGGCCGCTCACGCCGGCGCCGATGATGACCACCTTGGCGTTGGCCACACCACCGACGCCGCCCATCAGGACCCCGCGGCCACCCTCGGCCTTCATCAGCGAGTGGGCTCCCACCTGGGGCGCCAGGCAGCCGGCGACCTCCGACATCGGGTAGAGCAGCGGCAGCCCGCCCGACGGCAGCTGCACGGTCTCGTAGGCGATCCCGGTGACTTTGCGGTTGATGAGCTCCTCGGTCAGCGGCTTGTCCGCGGCCAGGTGCAGGTAGGTGAAGAGCACCAGCCCCTCCCGCATCCGGTCGTACTCCTCGGCGATGGGCTCCTTGACCTTGAGCACCATGTCGACGCCGCCGTCGGTGCCCCACGCCTCCTCCGGGGTGTCGACGATCCGGGCGCCCGCGGCGACGTACTCGTCGTCGCTGATCGACGACCCGACGCCGGCGTCCTTCTCGATGACGACCTCGTGGCCGTGGGCCACCAGCTCGTGCACCCCGATCTCGGTGATGGCCACGCGGTACTCGTGGTTCTTGACTTCCTTGGGGACTCCGATCAGCACGAGACCGACCCTAACGCCCGCCGGAGCCGGTCACACCCCGACCGGGGTGGCGGTCGCGCGCAGCGCGTCGACATCGGCGACCGATGGTGCCGCTCCGAGGCTTACGAACGTCTCGCGCGCCGCGGCCAGGAGCGGGTCCGCCTCGTCGTGGCGCCTCTGGCCGGCCAGCCAGCGGCCGAGCTCGAGCCGGGTCCGGGCCAGAAGGTACGGCGCGCCGTACGCCGCGTGCGCCTGCTCGGCCGCGCGCAGGTCGGCCTCGGGGTTCTCGCCCCGGGCGGCCGCGATCGTGCCGCGCAGCCGGGCGTGCTCGGCCAGGGTGAGCGCACGGCCACGGCCGCCGAGCAGGGGCGCGGCCAGGTCCACGGCGGCCGCGGCTCCGGTGAGGTCCCCGGCGCGGAGGAGGAGCTCGACCACCGGGGCCCAGCCGACCTCGAAGTCGTCCAGCGCGTCCGCGTCCAGGTCGGCGAAGGTGGCCTTGGCCGAGGCGGCCGCCGCGCGCGCCGCGCCGGCGAGGTCACCGTCGTGCTCACGGCAGAGCGCGGCGTACAGCTCCTTGCCGTGCTGCTCCCACGGGTCCTCGCTGTCCGGGAGACCTTCACGGAGCACCCGGGGCTCACCACGGGCCAGCCGCACCTGGGCCAGCACCACCATCAGCAGTTCGCAGCCGGTGAGCGTCCCGCCGTCCAGCCGCTCCTCCAGCTCGACGGTCAGCCGGTCCCACTCTCCGGCCAGCCACCAGGTGCAGGCAGCGTTGGTCAGGCCGACGTCGATGCCGTCGGCCTGGCCCACCTGCCGGGACACCTCGACGGCCTCGACCACGAGCTCCAGGGCCCGAGCGAGGTCGCGCGGATAGACCTCGGAGGCCAGGTTGGTCAGGGAGCGAGCCAGCCGGCGCGGCAGGCGGCCCGCGCGGGAGAGCGCCACGCAGCGCTCCTCCAGCGCCATGTACGCCGTGATCCCACCGGAGTCGACGGCCATGATCGCGAGCTTGTTGAGGGAGTCCACGAGGACGCCGGGCTCCTGGAGCTCCTCGGCCAGCTTCAGCTGCTCGAACCCCGTCCGCCGGTACTCCTCTGGGTCCGACCACCGGATGCTGGTGCCCAGCACGGCCAGCAGCCGGAACCGGATGAACACCGGGGAGCTCTCGTCGAGCCAGGTCAACGCGGCCCGGGCCACCTCGGCGGCCTCGGTGAGCCGGCCGCGGGCGTTCAGCGACTCGGCTCGGACGCGCGCCGCGAAGGCGGCCTCGGACACCTGCCCCGCCGCCAGGTGCCCGGCGACGGCCAGGGTCGCGAGCTCGTCGGCCAGCGCGTGCTCCCCCGCGGCGCAGGCGACCTCCCCGGCGCGGGCCTGCAGCGCGGTGCGTTCGGCCGGTTGCGGATCGAGCTCAAGGGCCGCGAGCACCGCCCGGAGGGCCTCCCGCGGGGAGCCGAGCGACGCCGACCGCTCTGCGGCCGCGGCCAGCAGGACCCTGGTGCGTCGGGCCAGTTCCGGTCGCCCTGGGTCGCTGGCGGGCGTGGCCGTCAGCGAGTCGAGCAGGTGCTGGGCGATGATCCCGGCCAGCGCCTCGCCCGCGTCGTCGCTCTCCAGGTGCGCGGCGGCCGCGAGGTGCCGGGACCGACGGTCCTTGCGGGCCAGCGTGCCGTAGGCGACCTCCCGCACGAGCGTCTGCACGAAGCGATACTGCCCCCGCTCAGGCGAGCGCGGGTCCTCCTCGGTGGTGAGCACGCCCTTGCGCACCAGCACCGACAAGAGCCGGTCGAGATCCTCCTCGGCCAGGTCTGCGAGGGCCGCGAGTGCGGAGTGGCGGAAAGCCATCCCCAGCACGCTCGCATCCTGGACGGTACGCCGCTCGGCCGGCCCCAGCGTGTCGAGGCGGGCGGCGATCAGCGTGCGCAGGCTGGTCGGCGCGGCCAACTGGGCCAGGTCGACCAGCGCGTGGTCGTGGTCCTGGAACACGTAGCGACCGTCCCGGGCGACCACGGCGTCGCGGTCGACCAGGGAGCGCACCGTCTCGACGGCGTACAGCGGCACCCCGTCGGCCCGCGCGACGATCGCCGACCGGGCCCGCGGCGGCAGCTCTGCCACCAACGCGCCGACCAGCGCCTCCATGGCCGGGTCGGGCAGCGGGAGGAGGTTGAGCACCGTGGCCCGGCGGGCCGCGGCCAATGAGGGGCGCTCGTGGAGCAGCTCGGGCCGGGCCAGGAGCAGCACGAAGAGCCGGGCGCGGCTGCTCTCGAGCAGGTGCTCGATGAGATCGAGCAGACCCGCGTCCGCGTGCTGGGCGTCCTCGAGGAGCAGCACGAGCGGGACCTCGCCACCGACCCGGTCCAGGAACGTGGTCCACGCAACGAACAGGTCGGTCCGGTCGTACGCCGTGCCGTCACCCACCCCGAGCAGCCCGGCCAGCCGCGAGACCAGCCAGTCGGCCTCGGCGGGCGAGGTGGCCACGGCGTCGACACCGGACCGGAGCCCGGCCTCGACCACCGAGTGCTCGTCGTCCTCCAGCAGACCCAGCCGTGACCGGACCATCTCCGCGAACGCCCAGAAGGCGATTCCGTCGCCGTAGGACAGGCACCGGCCGCGATGCCAGCGCACCGGGTCGACCAACCCGTCGACGTACTTCTCGAACTCCCAGCCCAGCCGGCTCTTGCCGAGGCCGGCCTCGCCCTCGACCAGCACGATCCGGGCCCGGCCGTCGGCCTGGGTCGCGTGGAACAGCTCCTTGACCCGGCGCAGGTCAGCGTCGCGACCGGTCAGCGGGGCCTCCAGGCCGTCGACGCGCTGCGCTCCCCCGACGGCGGCCACCACGGCGTCGGCCCGGTGCAGACGCACGGGCTCGGCCTTGCCCTTGAGCTCGTGCGCCCCCATGTCGGTGAAGGCGACCGCCGCCACGGTCAGCCCGCGGGTCTCGTGGTCAACCCAGACCGTCCCGGGCTCCGCGGCCGCCTGTATCCGGGCCGCCGTGTTCACGGCGTCGCCCGCGACCATGCCCTCGCCGACCGCGCCGAGCGTCACCGCCACCGTGCCAGTCAGGATCCCGACCCGCATGGCGAGGTCGGGGACGCCGACCCGCGCACCGAACGCGGCGACCTCGGCCACCAGGTCCAGCCCGGCGCGGACCGCACGCTCGGCGTCGTCCTCGTGCGAGACCGGCACCCCCCAGACCGCCATCACGGCGTCGCCGATGAACTTCTCGATCGTGCCGCCGTAGCGCCCCACCACGGTGCGGGCACCCGCGAAGTACTCGCTGAGCAGCTCGCGGACGTCCTCGGGGTCCTGGGTCTCCGACAGGGTCGTGAAAGCGACCAGGTCACCGAACAGCACCGTCGTCGTCCGGCGCTCCGAGACCGGGGCCGCAGCCGGGGCGGCCTCGACCGCCCCGCGCACGGGCGTGCCGCACGAGGCGCAGAATCGGGCGCCGTCAGCGCACTGGGAGCCGCAGCTGCTGCACAGGATCATGCGCGCCGCTCCCCCTCCAAGCCCCGCCCTCGTCAGAGACGTGCTCATCCCACCACTGGTCGGGGTGGCCCGCCATGGCCCGTCCGGGTCAGGTGCCGGCGGGCACTTGGAGGCGTGGTGACGCAGACCGGAACGCGGAGCGGGGAGACGAATGTTCGGGTGCAGGGGCACTACCCGGTGTGCCGCAGCCGCGAAGCCGCGACGTCGCTCGCCATCCCGGCACCGTCTCCCGAGAGCGCGCCGAGGAACACCTCGCGGTCGAGCACCCTGAGCACCAGGTCCGTGGTGGCCGTGACCGTCGCCGTGCGCGGGATGTCGTTGAGCAGCGCGATCTCGCCGAAGTACTCGCCCGGTCCCTGGTCGCGCAGGTGCCGGCCCTCCTGGGTGACCTCGACCGAGCCGCTCTCGATGACGTAGAAGTCCTCGCCGGTCTCGCCCTCGGTGATCACCGTGGTGCCGGTCGGCACCTGCTGCTCGCGCAGGCCGCGGGCCAGCGACTCCAGGACAGCCGGCGCCAGGATCGCGAACCACGGCACGCCGCGCAGGAGCGGCAGGCCGGCAGGCGGCACCAGCCGGCCGTCGAGCCGGCCCATGCGTGGCCAGGACGCGAGGGCCAGCAGCAGCACCGGTGCCCCGACGACGACCAAAGTGACGCGCAGCCCGAGCAGGTGCAGGAGCAGCGGAGTGGCGACCGCGCCGAGGGCCTTCGTGCTGATGTAGCAGGTGTCCAGGGCGCCGAAGACCCGGGCCATCAGGGCGTCGGGAGTCATCCGCTGCACGATGGTGTCGATGTTTACATCCACCAGCGGGCTGGCGACACCGAGCAGGAGCAACATGGCGACGACCGTGACCGGGTGGGGCCAGACCACGACCAGCCCGAGCGGTGCGGCCCAGGTCGCGACGCCCAGGGCCAGATCGCGGCCGAGCCGCTGCCGCTCGACCCGGGCGAGTGCCACGAGGCCGCCGGCGATGGCACCGACGCCGATGATCGCATCGAGGAGCCCCACGCCGCTGGGCCCGGTCTTCATGACGTCGACCGCCAGTACGACGAGGAGCACTCGGGCCGCGCCGCCCACGAACGTCTGGCCGGCCACTTGGGCGGTGACGCTGCGCAGGTCCGCATCCGCGCCGAGCAGCCTGAAGCCCGCGACCAGCTGGGTCAGGGTGCCCTCGCTGCCGGTGGCCCCCTCGACCCGGGCCGACGAGCGGCGCTCGCGCACGCCCAGCAGCAGCACCATCGACACCACGAAGGTGGCCACATTCAGCCAGAACACGACGCTCACGTCGGAGACCGCGAGCAGGAGGCCGCCGAGCGCCGGGCCCGCGAAGACCGCGAGGCTCTCGAGCGTGCTGCTCGTGGCGTTGGACGCCGTGAGCTCACGCGGGGTCGTCGTCAGTGTCGGCATCCAGGCGCGCTGGGCCGTGCGGAAGGGGGCGTTGAGCACACCGGCGGCGACGGCGAGGACGTAGACCGGGAGCGGTCCTTCGAGGCTCAGACACAGCGCGGCCGAGGCGACCAGAGCGGCGCGCACGCCGTCGCAGGCCAGGAGGGTGGCCCGCCGCGAGAACCGGTCGGCCACCGCGCCTCCGACCGGCGCGAGGACCGCCGAGGCCGTCATCAGCGCGGCCGTGAACACACCCACGGCGCGCACCCCACCCTCGCCGTAGGCCCACACGGTCACCGCGGTGACGTAGGCGCCGTCGCCCACCAGCGAGGCCAGCAGCGCGAGCTGCACCCGGCGCAGGTCGCGGTTGCGGAAGACCGCGTGGACGGCACCCGCGGTCCCGGTGACTCCAGCGAGGACGCTCACCGCCGGCGCCCACCTTGCCGCCCGGAGGTGCCTGTCACGCGCAGACCGTACGTCAGGGCCACCCGGATCCCTACCTCTTCGGGCTGGTCATCCGTCGCGGCCGACCAGCCCCCGGTGGTAGGCACCAAGCACGGCGATGAGGACCGGGGCGTCCTCGACCCGGCCGTCGAGGCAGGCGGCCAGCAGGTCGGCGTACGGCACCCAGAGGGTCACCATGTCGGCCTCCTCGTGGGCGGCCACGAAGTCGCCGCGGTCGCCGGACCGCAGGTCGCGCGCGAGGTAGAAGTGCATCCGCTCCGCGGAGATCCCCGGGGAGCTGTACGCCGTGCCGAGGCCGGTCCACGACCCGGCCTCGAGACCGGCCTCCTCGAGCAGCTCGCGCTCGGCGCTGGCGCGCGGCTCCTCCCCTGCGACGTCGAGGAGCCCGGCCGGCAGCTCGAGCATGCGCATCCGGGCCGGGTGGCGGTACTGACGCAGGCAGAAGACCCGTTCCTCGTCGTCCACCGCGAGCACCACGACCGCGCCGGGGTGCTCGAGCACCACCCGGGTGAACGGCTCTTCGTCTGGCTGGTCCGGGTGCCGGACCCGGTCGGCCCGCAGCGCGAACGGCAGCTCCGAGCGGTAGAGGTCCTCGCTGTCCTGGACCGGCCAGTCCTCCGGGACGTCCTGCACCGGGTCATCAGCAGGGCCGGCCATGTCGCGGAGGTTACCGTTCGGGCATGACCGACCCCGGCACCGAGCCCGCCAGCCTCACCGAGCAGGAGGCTCGGGACCGGGCCGGCCTGATCGAGGTGGAGCGCTACGACATCCGCGTCGACATTCGCGAGCTGGTCGAGGGCGACCGCTGGCAGGCCACGTCGTCGGTCAGCTTCAGCTGCCACCGGCCGGGTGAGTCGACGTTCGTCGACGTGGTCGGCGAGGTGCTGTCGGCCACCCTGAACGACGTCGAGCTCGACGTCTCCACGCACGCCGACGGGCGGTTGCCGCTGCCGTCGCTGGCCGCAGAGAACGTGCTGGTCGTCTCCTCGGTGCAGACCGACACCGGGTCGGGGAACGCGATCCTGCGCAGCGTCGACCCGCAGGACAAGCTGGTCTACGTGTGGAGCACGTTCGAGCCCGACGGCGCCCGGAACGCGTGGGCCTGCTTCGACCAGCCCGACCTCAAGGCGGTGCACGGCTTCCAGGTCAGCGCCCCGACCGAGTGGACGGTGCTGAGCAACTGCGCGCCGGAGGTGGTGCTCGACCGCGACGACGGGGGTCGGCTCTGGATCTTCGAGGACACGCCGAGGCTCTCGACGTACGTCGTCGTGGTCAACGCCGGGCCGTTCCACGAGCTCCGGGAGCAGCGCGGCGGCCACGACCTGGGCCTGTACTGCCGGCAGTCGCTGCGCACCTTCCTCGAGCGGGACGCCGAGGAGCTTTTCCTCCTCACCGAGCAGGGGCTGGCCTTCTTCGGCGAGCGGTTCGAACAGCCGTTCCCGCAGGAGCGCTACGACCAGGTCTTCGTGCCCGACTTCGGCGGTGCGATGGAGAACTGGGGCTGCGTCACCTGGACAGACGCCGTGCTCCACCGCGTCCCGCCGACCTACTCCCAGCGCGCGTGGCGGGGACTCGTGCTACTGCACGAGATGGCGCACATGTGGTTCGGCGACCTGGTGACCATGCGCTGGTGGGACGACGTGTGGCTGAACGAGGCGTTCGCTTCGTTCGCCTCGACCTGGGCCTCGGTGTCGGCGACCGAGTTCACCGACGCCTGGGCGGCGTTCCTCGCCGAGGAGCAGATCCCCGCCTACGGGCAGGACACCGGGCCGGCCAGCCACCCCATCCGCACCGCGGTGCCGGACGTCGCGCACGCGTTCGCCAGCTTCGACGCGATCACCTACTACAAGGGCCAGGCGGTGCTGCACCAGCTGATGGCCCTGCTGGGCGAAGAGCCCTTCACCGAGGGGCTGCGCCGGTACTTCGCCGAGCACGCCTGGGGCAACGCGACCCTTGACGACCTGATGGGCGCGTTCGGAGCGGCCGCAGATCGCGACCTGACTGCCTGGACGAGCGCGTGGATGGACCGGTCCGGCACCGACACGATCAGCCTGCTGGGCACCACGCTGCTCACCTCCAGTCCCGACGGCGGCGAGCCGCGCTCGCACGCCCTGCAGATCGGCTCGTACCGCCGCACCGCCGGCGGCCTCGAGCCGGTGGACGTCCGCGCCGTGGAGACCGCCGGCACCACGACGTTCCTCCCCGACCTGCCGAGCGCCGACCTGCACCTGCTCAACGACGGCGACCTGACCTTCGCCTCGGTGCGCACCGACGAGCGGTCGCTGGAGGTGCTGCTGGCCGAGGCGTCGCGGCTCCCGGACCCGGTGAACCGGGCGCTGGCGGTCGGCACCGCCTGGGACATGCTGTTCAAGGGCGAGCTGTCGACCGGCGACTTCCTCGACTGCGTGCTGACCGTGCTCGCGACCGAGCAGAGCCCCGGCGTGGTCGAGCCGTTCCTCGCACTGGCGCTCAGGGCGGCGGAGCAATGGAGCCCCGCGGTGATGGTGCCGCGCCGGCTGGCTCGGCTGGCCGACGTGGCCGCGGGGCGCGCCGACGAACCCGAGCACCGCACGCCCGCCCTGCACACCCTGGCCTGGGCGGCCACGTCGCCGGAGCACTTCGAGCTCCTCGACGACGCCGCGGTCGACGACGTGGACCTGGCGTGGCGGGTGCAGGTACGCCGCGCCTCCCTGGGGCGGTACGACGAGTCGGCCGTCGAGGAGCTGCTGGCCCGCGACCCCGACCCGGACGCGCAGGTGCGCGCCTGGGGCGTCTCGGCGGCTCGGCCGACCGAGGAGGCCAAGGCCGAGGCCTGGGCGCGGGTGTGGCGCGACCGCGCCGTCCCGGCCGGCCAGCCGCTGATCGACTTCGCCCAGTGCTTCTGGCGGCCGGTCCAGCACGAGCTGCTGGTCCCGTGGGCGCATCGCTACCTCGACGAGGTCGCGCAGGTGTCCGGCGGCGGGCTGCTGGCGCTGGGAAGCCTGGTCCGGCACATGCGGCCGACCACCTGCGACGAGGCGTGGCTGGAGCGCGCCCAGGACGTCGCCGACACCGACGGGCTACCACCCGTGATCCGCACCGCGCTCCAGATCGCCGTCGACACCCTCACCCGGGTCCTCGACGCCCGCTCCTGAACGCTGACCCGCGAGCTTGAGTCGTCCCGCGACCGCTGACCTACGAGGTTGTGGTGACCAGACCTCGCGGGTCACCGTGAACCAAGCGACGAGACCTAGGTGTTCTCCCAAAATTCGTGGTGGATGCCGGCGTCGCCCAGGCGCGGGCTGGGAAGGCGCCGGCGCGCACGCAGACTGGGCGTCTTCGAAGGGTCGGCAACGCGCTCAGCGCGTGATCTGTGCGGCGTCCGGCGCCACCAGAAATTGGGAGACATGCACTAGATGTTCTGTCCGGGTCCGCTCGGCTACTCGCCCGGCGCCGATTCAGTGTCCGCCGGCCGCCGCCCTTGGCGTGCCCTTGACGTGCCCTTGACGTGCCCTGGACGAGCATTTCGGTGGATCGGCGCGCGATAGGCCCTAGAGTCGTACGGTGAGCGTTTCTCACCAGCACGAAGCAGTTGAGCACGCCGTCCTGTTCGCCGAGAGCGACGCCGAGCTCGCCGAGGTCGCCGGTGACCTCCACGCCCGGCACCTGGCCGCCGGGGGCATCGTGATCGTCTTGGCCACCGTCGACCACTGCCTCCTGTTCGAGGACCGGATGCGAGCAGCCGGCGTCAGCCTCGACCAAGCCCGCCGTGAGGGCTCTCTGATCATGCTCGACGCCGCTGAGACCCTGCAACGGCTCACCCCCGGCGAGTCCTTCGATCTCACCGCGTTCGACGAGGTCATCGGCGGCCTGGTCCGATCCGCCACTGCTCGGGGGCCGGTCCGTGCCTTCGGCGAGATGGTCGGCCTGCTCTGGGACCAGGGTCGGGTGCCGGAGGCGATCGAGCTCGAGGCGGCCTGGGGCGGCCTTCTCGAGGAGACCGGGGCCTCACTGGTGTGCGCGTATCCCAGCATGCTCGTCGACACCGACAGTGCCCACGGCCTGCGTGCCGTCTGCGCGCTGCACTCCTCAGCGCTCGACAGCGCGCCCTTCGAGCGCGTCTGGCACTTCCCGGCTGAGGTTGCGATGACATCCGAAGCGCGCCGACTTGCGATCACAGCGCTGCAGGCGCGTGGACTCCGTGGCGTCACCCTCGAGGACGCCGAGGTAATGATCGCCGAGCTCGTGGCGAACGCCGTGCTGCACGCACGATCCACCTTTTCCATCACGGTGCGACTCGTCGGACATCAAGTGCGCATCGAGGTCGCCGACGAGAGCCCCGATGTCCCGGTCATCAGAGCCGTCACCGGGGCCGCGGCCTCAGGACGGGGCCTCCACCTGGTCAATGCCCTCGCGGACCGTTGGGGCATCGACAGGGCATTGCGTGGAAAGGTTGTGTGGACGGAGCTGGCCCGATGAACGGGACGCCTGAGCCGGGTGGGCCGGGGCTGGGGGGTGGCCACATCTGCCTCGTGCTCGAGGAGGACCGCGCATACGCCGACCTCGTCGCGGCTTTCCTGTCCGAAGGTGACGCACACGGTGAGAAGGCAGTCACGTTCGGCCCGCAGGACTCACCCGCGCAACAGCGACTGCGGCAGTTCGCCGCCATCGCGGCCGACCCTTACGTCGACGTCCTCGACCGGGGCGCGTTCGAACCAGAGCGAATGTTCGCCATGTTCCGACAAGAGGCGGCCAAGGCTCTCGACGAGGGCTACAGCCGTCTCCGGGTGGCCGCCGACATGGACTGGCTGCCTCCGGTGGCACGATCCCGCGACGAAGCCCTCGGCTTCGAGGTGTTGCTGGACCGCGTCGTCTCCGAGGTCGACGCGACGGTGCTGTGTGTCTACCGCCGCAGCTCGTTCCCGCCCGACACCATCCTGGGGATGATCTGCACGCACCCGGTGACTGCCGGAGACATCGACCGGGAGCCTTTCAAGCTGGTCGCCGGCGACGACGGCTGCTGGGTCCTCTCGGGGGAGCTTGATGTCTATGCATCGTTCGTGCTTCGGCCCGCACTGAGGGCCACGGCGAGCGAGCCGTGGGTGGTCGACGTCTCCGGGCTCACCTTCGCCGACGTGTCCGGCATGCGAGCCGTCGCAACCGCCGCCCTCGACGTCGGTCGAACGCTGCACGTGCGTGGCGCCTCAGACAGGCTGAAGCGGCTTTGGCGGCTCGCTGACTTCGACCGTGCCGCTGCGCGTGTTGCCTTTGACGGCTGAACGAATGCGTGCCCGCTTCGCGGCGAAGAGACTCGTCGCGGCTAGGCCGTGTCCCTAGTCGACGTCGACGGGCTCGCGGCGGAGACCGGTCTCGTCGATCGGGAAGCGGAGCTCCTTCTGGCGCTCGATCGCGGCGCCGACCAGCCCCCTGAACAGCGGGTGCGGCCGGGTCGGGCGCGAGCGGAGCTCCGGGTGGGCCTGGGTCGAGATGTAGTAGGGGTGCTCGTCGCGCGAGAGCTCCACGAACTCGACCAGGTTGTTGTCCGGCGAGGTCCCCGAGAAGACCAGCCCAGCCTCCTCGAGGGTGTCGCGGTAGGCGTTGTTGACCTCGTAGCGGTGCCGGTGCCGCTCGTCGATCCGCTCCTCGGCGTACACCTCGCGGGCGATGGAGCCGGGCTTGAGCAGCGCGGGGTAGAGGCCGAGCCGCATGGTGCCGCCCAGGTCGCCGGCGCCCTCGACGTACGCGAGCTGCTCCTCCATGGTCGCGATCACCGGCTCCGGGCTGTCGGGGTCGAACTCGGTGGAGTCGGCCTTCTCGAGCCCGGCGACATTGCGGGAGTACTCGATCACCATGCACTGCAGCCCCAGGCACAGGCCCAGCGTCGGGATCCGGTTGGTGCGGGCATAGGTCAGGGCGCCGATCTTGCCCTCGAGGCCGCGTACGCCGAAGCCGCCGGGCACGCAGACCGCGTCGACGTCGTGCAGGTGCCGGGACGCCCCGGCAGGCGTGTCGCACTCGTCGGAGGGGATCCAGCGGATCTTGACCTCGGCCTCGTGCGCGAAGCCGCCGGCCTTGAGGGCCTCGGCCACCGACAGGTAGGCGTCATGCAGGTCGACGTACTTGCCGACCAGGGCGATCGTGACCTCCTCCTTGGGGTGGTGCACCCGGCGGAGCAGGTCGTCCCAGACCGTCCAGTCGACGTCGCGAAACGGCAGCCCCAGCCGACGTACGAGGTAGGCGTCCAGCCCCTCGCGATGCAGCACCTTGGGGATGTCGTAGATCGAGGCGGCGTCGGCCGCGGTGACCACGGCCTCCTGGTCGACGTCGCACATCAGCGAGATCTTGCGCTTGATCGAGTCGGGCAGCTCCCGGTCGGCGCGGCACACGACGGCGTCGGGCTGGATGCCGACCTGGCGCAGCGCGGCCACCGAGTGCTGCGTCGGCTTGGTCTTGAGCTCGCCCGAGGGGCCGATGTAGGGGACCAGCGAGACATGCAGGAAGAAGCAGTTGTCGCGGCCGATGTCGTGGCGCACCTGCCGGGCCGCCTCGAGGAACGGCAGCGACTCGATGTCGCCCACCGTGCCGCCGATCTCGGTGATCACCACGTCGATGTGCTGGCCCTCGGCGGTGGTGCCCCCCATGGCGAGGATGCGGTCCTTGATCTCGTTGGTGATGTGGGGGATCACCTGGACGGTGTCGCCGAGGTAGTCACCCCGGCGCTCCTTCGCGATCACCTCGGAGTAGACCTGCCCGGTGGTGACGTTGGCGATCTGGCCGAGGTCGGTGTCGAGGAACCGCTCGTAGTGGCCGATGTCGAGGTCGGTCTCGGCGCCGTCGTTGGTCACGAAGACCTCGCCGTGCTGGAACGGGTTCATGGTCCCGGGGTCCACGTTGAGGTAGGGGTCGAGCTTCTGCATGGTCACGTGGAGGCCACGCGAGCGGAGCAGCCGGCCGAGACTGGAAGCCGTCAGGCCCTTGCCGAGGGAGGAGGCGACCCCTCCGGTGACGAACACATGCTTGGTCGGCATGGGGGGCTTCATGGACCTCCATGCTATCCGAGGGGTACGACTCCGTCCGAACCCGACGCACCGTAGGAACCGACCGTCCCGGAGACCACGGCGACCAGGGCCAGCACCGTGGTGACCTGGCCGATGATCGTCTCGACGCCGTCGACCGTCGACACCGGACCGGTCAGCTCGCTCTCCCGCAGCACGGCGAGCTCGCCCTCGTCGGCGGAGTCACCGTCACCGACCACGACCACGCCCGCTGACTGGCTGGCCAGCCCGTTGACCAGCCCGGTGAGGATCGTGCGGGCGGCCAGGCTCGACTCCGAGCCCGAGTCACCGGGCGGCAGCACGACCAGGACCAGCGGGGCGTTGCGAACGTCGCTCGGCGAGATGAGGAGCTCTGCGGCGGCCAGCGTCTGGCGGATGGTGACGGCGGCCAGGTCGGCGCGCACCGACGAGATCTGGTTGGTGGCCATGGCGAGGGCGAGGAGCTGACCCATCCGGTCGTACGTCGGCGCGGTGGTGTCGATCCGCGGGTCGGCGAGCTGCGTGGTCAGATCGGTGCCCACACTGTCGATCTGGTCGGTCTCCTCGGGGTCGACCATGGCCTCGCCCACGGTGTAGGTGCCGGTGATGGCGCCGCCGGCCGCGATGATCTGCTCCTGCAGGGCCTTGACCTGCGCGGAGTCCGCATCAGGCATGGTGAGGATCGCGGTTGCGTGGCCGTCGAGGCCGTTGGCGTAGAGGCGGGCCGCGCCCTCGCCCGCGAACGCGTCGCCGTACGCCGCCAGGTCGTCGGAGACCGGAGCCGGCTCGGTGGTGGAGGAGGAGCTGACCGGCCGGTCGCCGTCGGGCTCGTCGGAGTCGCCCAGCACGCCGCCCCCGAGGGCGATGCCGATGGCGAGCGCGAGGAACACGGCCACGAGGGACGCGAGGTGCTGGCGGAGCGGGATCATATGTTTTTGGGGTCCCCGCGGAAGCGGTCGGCCTCCGCGCGGAGCGCTCCTTCCGGGCGCTTTCGTGGGGTGTTCATGTCAGCCCTTGGAGGTAGTCGACGATGTTCTGGGCCCAGTCATGCCCGACCGGGGTCACCGAGATCGCGGCGATGAGCGCAACGATGCCGGCCAGCACCACCAGCGCCACCTGACCGGAGGCGGGGCGGCCGGCGTACAGCGCGCGCACAGCGGCGGCGTCGACGAGCCGGTCGCCGACCTTGAGCCGGGTGGCGAAGCTGCTGGTCCGGGCGGCCGACTGGCCGCCGAGGAAGTCCTCGAGCCGCGCTCCCAGGCCGACTCCGACGATCAGGGCGGCGTCGTGGTGGTAGGCCAGGAGCAGGGCGAGGTCCTCGGCGGTGGCCGACGAGTCGACGAGGTGCGGCGCCGAGGCGACTGCCTCGATGGTGGCCTGCTCGGCCAGGCTGGAGCCGCGTGGCGCCATCAGCACGACATCGGTGGCCACCCGCAGGGCGTCCGCGGAGGGCATGCTGCCGGGGTCGCCCGCGGTGACCACGACGACGTCTGGCGCCCAGCTGAGGCCGAGAAGGTCGTTCGCGCAGGCGCCCACCGCGACCACGACCGGCGCCTGCTCGCGCACGAACGGGCCGATCGCCTGCAGGTCCGCGTGGTCGGTCCGGGCCACGACCACGACCGGGCGGCCGGCCAGCTGCGTGGTGGTGTCGGGCAGCCCGCGCCCGCCCAGCAGCAGCTCCTGCTCGCGGCGCGGGGAGTCGCCGGTGGGGTGGGCCAGTGCGTCGATGTGGGCGACCAGGTCACCGTGCGCCCGGTCCATCTCGTGGTGGACCTCGTCGAGGTCGATCGCGCGTCCAGAGGCGATCTCCTCGTCCTGGCCGTCGGGGAGGACGGCGTACACCACGCCGTCGAGGAGCCGGATCTGCTGGTCGTCCTGGATCCGGCCGATGCCGTCCTTCCCGACCTGGTGGACCAGGAGCACCCCGGCCTCGGCCAGCACCTCCGGGCCGAGGTTGGCGTAGCGGCCCGAGATCATCGGCGCGGCGTTCACCACCGCCCGGACCCCCGCCTCGACCAGGGCGGTCGCGGTGTCGCGGTCCAGGTCGACGTGGTCGATCACCGCGATGTCCCCTGGGCGCAGCAGCGGGAGCACGCTCGACGTCGGCGTCCCGACCCGGGCGGTCCCCGTGACGCCGGCCTGGGTCAGCGACGCCTTGCGCGCGTTGAACTTCATGCCACCTCAACGTCTCCGCTCGGGACGCGTTCCGCGTCGCACGGCGCGCTGCCGCGAGCCCGGTCGAACATCGGGGCTCAGTCTGTCAGGACAGCGCCCTGGCCGGCGCGGCGACCTCCAGCAGCTCGCGGGCGTGGGCGAGCGCGGTGTCGGACTCGGCCATCCCGGCCATCATGCGGGAGAGCTCCCGCTCCCGGGCCGGGCCGTCGAGGACGGTCAGCCCGGCGCTGGTGACCGAGCCGTCGCTGGCCTTCTCGACCAGCACGTGCCGGTCGGCGTACGCCGCGACCTGCGGCAGGTGCGTCACGACCAGCACCTGGGCCGTCCGCGCCAGCTGGGCGAGCCGGCGGCCGACCTCGACCGCGGCGGTGCCCCCGACGCCGGCGTCGACCTCGTCGAAGACGAACGTCGGCACCGGGCTGGTCCCGGCCAGCGCGACCTCCAGGGCCAGCATCACCCGGGAGAGCTCACCGCCCGACGCGCCCTTGTGGAGCGGCCGCGGCTCGGAGCCGGTGTTGGCGGCGAGCAGGAACTCGACCTCGTCGACCCCGCTCGCGGTGTGCTTGAGCCAGCGCTTCCCGACGCGGAGGGGGCTGCCGCTCGGCGGCGGGTCGGCAGCGGGCGCCGCGGCGTCGTGCTGGGTGACCGTGATCTCGAGCCGGGCGTCGGGCATCGCCAGGAGCGCGAGCTCGGCGGTGACCTCCTGCGACAGCCGGGTGGCTGCTTCGGTGCGGACCGCGGACAGGGTCTGCGCCACGTCGCCGAGCTCGGAACGCAGCGACCGCTGCTCGGCCCGCAGCGCCTCGATCCGCTCGTCGGTGCCGTCGAGGTCGAGCAAGCGGGCCGCGGAGGTCTCGGACCAGGCCAGCACCTCCTCGACCGTCTCGCCGTACTTGCGGGTCAGCGCGGTCAGCGCCGCCCGCCGCTCGGAGACCGTGGCCAGCCGGGCCGGGTCGGCGTCGACACCGGCGGCGTACGACGCCACGTCGGCGGCCAGGTCGGAAAGCAGGTAGGTGATCTCGGCCAGCCGGTCGGCCAGCGCGCCGGCCTCGCGGTCGTGCTGGCGGACGCCCTCCAGGAGGGTGCGCGCGGCCGAGGTGGCGCCCAGCGCGTCGGGGTCGCCGCTCTCGCTCGACAGCGCCTCGCGCGCCTGCTCGGCGGCGGTGCGCAGGGCGTCGGCGTACCCCAGCCGGGCCTCGTCGGCCGCCAGCTGTGCGTCCTCGCCGGGCCTGGGATCGACCGCCTCGATCTCGCCGAGCCCGAACCTGAGCAGGTCGGCCTCCCGGGCCCGCTCGCGGGCGCTCGCGACCACCTCGTCGAGGTCGCGCTCGGTGGCCTCCAGCCGGGCGTGCAGCGCTGTGCAGGCCTCGACCAGCGCGAGCACGGGCGGCCCGCCGAACCGGTCCAGAGCGTCGCGCTGAGTCCGCTGGCGGAGCAGCCGGTGCTGGTCGGCCTGTCCGTGCACCGCCACCAGCGGTTCGGCCACCTCGGCCAGCCGGGACACCGGGACGGAGGCACCGCCGACCCAGGCCCGCGAGCGGCCCTCACCGGAGACGTTGCGGGCCAGCACCACGTGGCCGTCCTCGACCTCGCCGCCCGCGTCGTCGACAGCGGCGCCGAAGTCGGCCAGCCCGCGGGCGTCGACCACGCCCTCGACCCGGGCGCCGCCGGCGCCGGTGCGGACCATGCTGCTGTCCGCCCGGCCGCCCAGCAGCAGCCCGAGCGCGGTGACGACCATGGTCTTGCCGGCGCCGGTCTCGCCGGTGATGACGGTCAGGCCGGGGCCCAGCTCGAGCCGGGAGGACTCGATCACGCCCAGCTGGCCGATCCGGATCTCCTCGAGCAACGGGCTACTCCTCCTCGGCGCGGCGGCGGCGCTCGGCCGAGCCGCGCCACCCCTGGACCGGGAGGTCGAACTTGGCCACCAGCCGGTCGGTGAACGGCGCCTGGTGCAGCCGGGCCAGCCGGACCGCCCGGTCCGCCCGGCGTACCTCGATCCGGGCCCCGGGTGGCAGGTCCACCGCCCGCCGGCCATCGCACCACAGCACACCTGCGCCGTCGGTGCGCGCGATCACCTCCACCGCGAGCAGAGAGTCGGGCGCCACCACCAAGGGCCGGGCGAACAGGGCGTGCGCGCTCAGCGGCACGATCAGCAGTGCCTCGACCTGCGGCCAGACGATCGGCCCGCCGGCGCTGAAGTTGTAGGCCGTCGAGCCGGTCGGCGTGGCCAGCACCACACCATCGCAGCCCCAGCGCGAGAGCGGCCGGTTGTCGATCTCGACGATGACCTCGATCATCCGCTCGCGTGCGGCCTTCTCGACGCTGGCCTCGTTGAGCGCGAAGGTGTGGGTGACCAGCTCACCGTCGCGGAACGCGCGTACGTCGAGCGCGAGCCGGTCCTCCGGGGTCCACTTCCGCTCGACGATGGCGTCGATGACGTCCTCGACGTCGTCCACCTCGGCCTCGGCCAGGAACCCGATGTGACCCAGGTTGACGCCCAGGACCGGTGTCCCGCTCTCCCAGGTCACCTCGGCGGCCCGCAGGATCGACCCGTCACCTCCCACGACCACCGCCAGCTCGCAGTCGGCGGCCAGGTCGGTGTCGCCGTCGACGACCTCGATCGGTGGGTCGTACGCCGACGCCTCGACCCCCAGGTCGGAGGCCTCCTGGGCCAGCAGTCGGACCACGATGTCGTGCTCGGTCAGGGCCTTGCAGAAGCTGATCGTCACGTCGCGCGCCGCGTCGCGCCCGGTGTGCGAGAGCAGCAGCACCCGGCGGGTCGCGCCCGCGTCCGTCTGCTCGCTCGTGCTCATCGCTTCCCAGCCTCTCAGACCGGACCCCCGGTAGTGGGCAGGGCCAGCACCACGTTGTGGATGTCGTCCTCGGAGACCTCGGCCGGCCCGCGCCGCAGCCACAGGAAGAACTCGACGTTCCCGGACGGGCCCGGCAGCGGGCTGCGCGCGACCCCTCGCGCACCCCAGCCCAGCCCGGCCGCTCGCTCCGCGACCGTGGCCACCGCCTCCGCGCGCAGCGCCGGGTCGCGCACCACCCCGCCCTTGCCGACCCGCTCCTTGCCCACCTCGAACTGGGGCTTCACCATCAGCACCAGGTCGCCGACCGGGTCGGTCACCCCGACCAGCGGCTCGAGGACCAACCCCAGCGAGATGAACGACAGGTCCGCCACCACGACGTCAACCGGGCCGCCGATCAGGTCGGTGGTGAGCTCCCGGACGTTGGTGCGGTCGTGCACGTGGACCCGGTCGTCGGACCGGAGCGACCAGGCCAGCTGGCCGTAGCCGACGTCCACCGCCACCACCTCCCGCACGCCGGCGCGCAGCAGCACGTCGGTGAACCCGCCGGTCGACGCGCCCGCATCGAGGCACCGGCGGCCGGCCACGGACAGGCCCAACGGCCCGAACACCGCCAGGGCGCCCGCCAGCTTGTGGCCGCCGCGCGAGACGTAGTCGGGGCGATCCGGGTCATCGGCCACCACGATCGCGACGTCCGTGGTCACCTGGGTGGCGGGCTTGGTCGCGCTTCCCCCGGACACGCTCACCCGGCCGGCGGCGACCAGCTCGGCGGCGTGCTCGCGCGAGCGGGCCAGCCCGCGGCGTACCAGCTCGGCGTCCAGCCGGAGCCGACGCGGCGGCACTCCTCGGCCTCCTGGGGTCCGGCTCAGGCGTGTCCGGGGTGGTCGTCCGGGTGCTCGGCCCCGCCGGCCTGTCCGTCGTCACCCGGGTCGTCCAGTGCCCGCCGCAGCTGCACCTGGGCGCTCTCGAAGACGCCCACGTGCTCCTCGATCGGCCGCTCCTCGAGCTCCTCGACGGCCCGGATCACCTCGTCGACCCGGGCGGGCGTCCCGGGCTCGGGCTCGCCATCCGCCTGCTCGTCTGGCTCGGGAACGTCGACGCCGGGGTCGCTCATGACGCGAACGCTACCCCGGAGGCTCCACTTCCTGGATCACGATCGCCTGTCCACACCGGTCGAGGTGGTCCCAGGCCACCACCGCCACCGCTCGCCACCAGTCGTCGGCGCTTCCGTCGCCGCTCACGCGTAGACTCATGTCGTCGCTCCGTGCGGCCCAGCCCCCCACCGAGGCTGTCTTGTCGCCGAGCTCCACCGGCGGATGGGCGCTCAGCAGCCCGCCCAGGTCTGCCGAGACGAACGTTGGTCTGTGCTCCTCCTGCGCGGCCACCAGCTCAGCCAGCCCCGTTACCCCGGTCATGACCAGCAAGGAGTCGACGCCGGCCGCGTGGGCCCCCTCTATGTCGGTGTCCAGCCGGTCGCCGACCATCAGCGGTCGCTCGCCGCCGCACCGGCGGACCGTCTCGTCGAGCAGCGGCCGGGCCGGTTTGCCGGCCACCACGGCCTCGACCCCGCTGAACCTCTGGATGGTCTCCACCAGCACGCCGTGACCGGGCGCCACGCCGTACGCCGTGGGGATGGTCAGGTCGGTGTTGCAGGCCACCCACCACAGGCCGTCGCGGATCCGCACCGCCGCCCGCATGATGTCGCGCCAGCGCACCTCCGGGCCGTACCCGGTCACCACCGCCTCCGCTTCGGCCCCCACCCCGACCGGGACCAGCCCGGCCGCCGACAACGCCTCGGTGAGCCCGTCGGCGCCCAGCGTCAGCACGTGGCTCCCTGCGCCCAGCCGCTCCTCGAGCAGCCTGGCCGCCGCCTGCGCGGACGTCACGACATCGGTCTCGGCGGCCTCGACGCCGAGCTCGCGCAGGTGGGCAGCCACCCGGCCCGGCGGACGAGCAGCGTTGTTGGTGATGAAGGCCACCCGCATCCCGGCCTCCCGCACCGCGGCGACGCGCTCGGGCGCACCGGCCACCGCGTCCGGCCCGACGTAGACCACGCCGTCGAGGTCGAGCATGGCCAGGTCGTAACGGCGGACCAGCGGCTCGTCCGAGCTGCCCAGCCACGTGCTCGCCGTCAAGGCCCGACCTCCTCATGTGGTCCGGACAGTGCCCCGCCCCCAAGGCTCCGTCCCGCTTGGCGTGATCAGAGTGCGTGCATCGCAAGGCGGCGGAGCGCTGGATTGCTGGACGCACTTCTAGCGATGCCAACGTAGCGAGGTGCGTGCTCTGTGTGCGCGAAGCGCACGGAGCCTTGGGGTCGGGGCACTAGGATTTGCCGATGGATCCCGGTGCCGTGGTCATCCCGCCCTACGTGGGGCGACCGCTGCGCCTGGCGCCGTTCCACGGGGTCCGGCTGAGCCCCCGCCGCATCGGCGACCCCACCTCCGGCCGTCTCTTCGCGAGACCGTACCGGGCCGTCGCCGCGCGGCTCGCGCAGTG
Organism: uncultured Actinomycetota bacterium; assembly: GCA_963749865.1. Taxonomy (GTDB): domain Bacteria; phylum Actinomycetota; class Actinomycetes; order Propionibacteriales; family Nocardioidaceae; genus Nocardioides. The sequence continues at coordinate 874,228 of CAVVOE010000011.1, read as the reverse complement.
GCAGGAACGCGGGCAGCTGCGCCGGGACGACGAACCCGCGCTCTACCTGCACGAGTACACCGCCGCCGGCCTCACCGTCCGCGGCCTGGTCGGTGCCCTCGACATCTCCCACCGCGCCACCGGCCCCGAGGACCGGGCCGTCCTCCCGCACGAGGGGATCCATCCCGTGCAGGCCGACGAGCTGGCGGACCGGATGACCGAGCTGGCCCTCAACCCGGCGCCCATCCTGCTGGTGCACCGCGCCCCCGCGGAGGTGCGCGCCATCGTGCACCGCGTCATGGCCGACCTGCCGGTCGACGACTTCGTGGACCGCAACGACCAGCGGCACCGGGTCTGGGCGATCCGCGACCCAGAGCTGCTGGCCTCGATCGACCGGGGGCTGGCCCGGAGCCGGGCCCTGATCGCCGACGGGCACCACCGCTACGCGGCCTACCTGCGCATGCAGCGCCGCTCCCCCGGAGGCCCCAACGACCGCGGCCTGGCCATGCTGGTCGACCAGGAGGACACCCCGCTCTTCCTGGGTCCGATCCACCGCATCCTGACCGGCGTCGGGCTCGACGACCTGGCCGCCGCGGCCGAGGTGGTCGGCGCCGGCTTCGACCTGGTCGACCGCCCGGCCGCGGTGCAGGCCCTCGGGCCGGCCACCCTGGCCGCCACCGACGGCCGCGCCTGGGCCACCGTCAAGCTGAATCTGCCGGAGGACCGGGCGGCGGTCGAGCAGCTCCACGACGACCTGGTGCCCGCCCTGCCCCGCGGACCCCAGCGCATCGAGTATCACCACTCCGTCGACGCCACCCTCGACCACCTGCGCAAGGACAGCGTGGCGGTGCTGATGCCCGCCCCCGACGTCGACCTGGTGCTCAAGATCGCCGCGGACGACCGGTTGCTCCCGGAGAAGGCCACGTCGTTCCAGCCGAAGCCCAGTGTGGGTGTGCTCATCCGCTCCCTGCGCGACGAATGACCCTCCCTCGGGTCAGCTCCACCTCGACCCGAGACGCCGTCGCCCCGCCCGCGCGGAAGAACCGCCGCCGCAGTGCGCCGGAGACGTCCACCACGTCGCCGGCCGACCAGCCCTCGACGTTCTTCTTCAGCCGGCCCGTCCACACCGCGCACTCCAGCGAGTCGACCCGCTGGCGTGGCTTCTCCTTGCCAGACGGAAGCGGTCGCGCGACCACCACCCGCAGGTTCCACACCGAGTCGCCGCTCGGCAGCTCGCGCAGCTGTGGGTCGGCGGCCAGCCGGCCCACCAGCCGCACCTCGTTGGCGCTCTCGCCCTGGTCGTCGACCACGTCGGAACGCTCGGTCTTGTGTGCTGTCATCTGCACATCACCTCCGGGGACCACGCTTCCCGGCGCTGCGGACAGCGCCGGCGACTGCGGGGTCAGGCTGTGCAGGACGGCGTCGGCGGCTGTGCCTGTGGACGGTTCGTGGACGGCGACTGGTCCCGAACAGCACGCCAAATAGCAACAGGGGCACCTCCCGGAGGAGGTGCCCCTGTCGATGAGAATGTCCGGCGGCGTCCTACTCTCCCACAACCTCCCGGTTGCAGTACCATCGGCGCTGAGAGGCTTGACTTCCGGGTTCGGGATGGGACCGGGTATTTCCCTCTCGCTAAGGCCGCCGTAACTCTTGCCGGCCCGCCCATGAGGTGTCTTCACCCATGAGCAGCCGAAGCTACATTGCCTTGTGAGGCGTTATCCAGTTGTCTGGATTCCTTCGTGGACGCGAGCAGTCTGTGCGCTAGCTCAAGTCAACCGTGTGATCTTGGTTGAGTGTTTGTGGGACAAGCCCTCGGTCTATTAGTACCGGTCGGCTGGGCATCACTGCTGTACACCTCCGGCCTATCAACCCAGTGTTCTGCTGGGGACCTTACCTACTTATGTAGTGGGAAACCTCATCTTGAAACGTGCTTCCCGCTTAGATGCATTCAGCGGTTATCACTTCCGAACGTAGCCAACCAGCCGTGCTCTTGGCAGAACAACTGGCACACCAGAGGTTCGTCCATCCCGGTCCTCTCGTACTAGGGACAGCCTTTCTCAAGTTTCCTGCGCGCGCGGCGGATAGGGACCGAACTGTCTCACGACGTTCTAAACCCAGCTCGCGTGCCGCTTTAATGGGCGAACAGCCCAACCCTTGGGACCTACTCCAGCCCCAGGATGCGACGAGCCGACATCGAGGTGCCAAACCATCCCGTCGATATGGACTCTTGGGGAAGATCAGCCTGTTATCCCCGGGGTACCTTTTATCCGTTGAGTGACCACGCTTCCACATGCCGTGGCCAGATCACTAGTTCCGACTTTCGTCCCTGCTCGACATGTCTGTCTCACAGTCAAGCTCCCTTGTGCACTTACACTCAACACCTGATTGCCAACCAGGCTGAGGGAACCTTTGAGCGCCTCCGTTACATTTTAGGAGGCAACCGCCCCAGTTAAACTACCCATCAGGCACTGTCCCTGATCCGGATTACGGACCTAGGTTAGACATCTAGTACGACCAGAGTGGTATTTCAACGTTGACTCCACCTGAACTGGCGTCCAAGCTTCACAGTCTCCCACCTATCCTACACAAGCCGAACCAAACACCAATACCAAACTATAGTAAAGGTCCCGGGGTCTTTCCGTCCTGCCGCGCGTAACGAGCATCTTTACTCGTAGTGCAATTTCGCCGAGTCCACGGTTGAGACAGCGCCCAAGTCGTTACTCCATTCGTGCAGGTCGGAACTTACCCGACAAGGAATTTCGCTACCTTAGGATGGTTATAGTTACCACCGCCGTTTACTGGGGCTTAAGTTCTGGGCTTCGCCGTGAGGCTAACCCGTCCCCTTAACCTTCCAGCACCGGGCAGGAGTCAGTCCGTATACATCGTCTTACAACTTCGCACGGACCTGTGTTTTTAGTAAACAGTCGCTTGGGCCTGGTCTCTGCGGCCATCACCGCTGCCTGCCGCTAGGGCATTGACGGATCCGGCCCCCCTTCTCCCGAAGTTACGGGGGCATTTTGCCGAGTTCCTTAACCATGGTTCACTCGATCGCCTTGGTATTCTCTACCTGATCACCTGAGTCGGTTTGGGGTACGGGCGGCGCGTAGCTCGCTAGAGGTTTTTCTCGACAGCATAGGATTACCCACTTCGTCCATGCGGACTCCCCATCGAGTCTCAGGAACATGCCACCCGGATTTGCCTAGGTGGCTCCCTACACTCTTGGCCGTGGACAACCATCGCCACGGTTGGGCTGCCTTCCTGCGTCACCCCATCGCTTGACTACTACTGGTTCGGGTCCTGCGCTAGTTAGCCGGCCATCCCCCCGAAGGGTTCAGTGCCGACTATTTCGGGCAGTTAGCATCACCAGGTTCGTCATGGGCGCTACTTTGCCGGTACGGGAATATCAACCCGTTGTCCATCGACTACGCCTGTCGGCCTCGCCTTAGGTCCCGACTTACCCAGGGCAGATTAGCTTGACCCTGGAACCCTTGATCATTCGGCGGAGGAGTTTCTCACTCCTCATTCGCTACTCATGCCTGCATTCTCACTCGTGTCGCGTCCACCCCTGGATCACTCCGAGGCTTCGCTCGCGACACGACGCTCCCCTACCCATCCAGACGTCTGAACCACGAAGGCTTGACTATTGTCTGAATGCCATAGCTTCGGCGGATGACTTGAGCCCCGCTACATTGTCGGCGCGGAATCACTTGACCAGTGAGCTATTACGCACTCTTTCAAGGGTGGCTGCTTCCAAGCCAACCTCCTGGTTGTCATTGCAACTCCACATCCTTTTCCACTTAGTCACCGCTTAGGGGCCTTAGCTGATGGTCTGGGCTGTTTCCCTTTCGACTACGGAGCTTATCCCCCGCAGTCTCACTGCTGCACTCTCACTTACCGGCATTCGGAGTTTGGCTAACGTCAGTAACCTGGTCGGGCCCATTGGCTATCCAGTGCTCTACCTCCGGCAAGAAACATGCAACGCTGCACCTAAATGCATTTCGGGGAGAACCAGCTATCACGAAGTTTGATTGGCCTTTCACCCCTATCCACAGGTCATCCCCTCAGTTTTCAACCTAAGTGGGTTCGGTCCTCCACGCGGTCTTACCCGCGCTTCAACCTGCCCATGGATAGATCACTTCGCTTCGGGTCTTGATCGTGCTACTACGTCGCCCTATTAGGACTCGCTTTCGCTACGGCTTCCCCACACGGGTTAACCTCGCAACACAACGCAAACTCGCAGGCTCATTCTTCAAAAGGCACGCTGTCACCCAGCCACAAGGGCCGAGCTCCAACGGATTGTAGGCACACGGTTTCAGGTACTATTTCACTCCCCGCCAGGGGTACTTTTCACCTTTCCCTCACGGTACTTGTCCGCTATCGGTCATCGAGGAGTATTTAGGCTTAACGGGTGGTCCCGCCAGATTCACACGGAATTTCAGGGGTTCCGTGTTACTTGGGATACCACTCCGAAGATTCAAGATTACGCTTACGGGGCTATCACCCTCTACGGCTCCGTTTTCCAACGGGCTTCAACTTCACTTGAATTTTATGACTTCGTGGTCGACCGGCAGATCGACCTGAGTGGTCCCACAACCCCGCAACTGCAACGCCTGCCGGCTATCACACAGAAGCGGTTTGGCCTCTTCCGATTTCGCTCGCCACTACTCTCGGAATCACTGTTGTTTTCTCTTCCTGTGGGTACTGAGATGTTTCACTTCCCCACGTTCCCTCCACACGCCCTATATATTCAGGCGTGGGTAACTGGACATGACTCCAGCTGGGTTTCCCCATTCGGACATCCCCGGATCACAGCTCGGTTGCCAACTCCCCAGGGCTTATCGCAGGCTCCTACGTCCTTCTTCGGCTCTCGATGCCAAGGCATCCACCATGTGCCCTTCGTAGCTTGTCACACAAACACTCAACGAAGACAACACGTGTCGTCGTCTGAGCTGAACTCGATACTTGCTGCTACAAAGACCGGTCGCTCTCCCGCCCGCCGCGACAGCGAATCGCAGACGTTCAGTTTTGGTTGAGAGCGACCGAAAACGCGACATCCCCTGGTGAAGGAATGCCGCGAAGATGCTCGCGTCCACTATGAAGGATTCAATGTGCATGCCCGCCTGGCCGCCCGCTCGCTTCCGCGTGCGGTGCGCACCCGAGGGTGGCTGAGAACAACCAGTTGCCTGATCTCTCAAAGCTCAACAGTGTGCCAGGACCTCGAGCCTCCGGGCCGGCTGCAGGTTCCACGCTGACTCCGAGGAGACAGCAGTACTGAGCAGACGGTCACGAGGACCGAGGTCGTTCGTCGACGATTCCACTAGTGAGCAGCACCATCAGCCCCAGCCCTGATGGCTGAGGCGTTCATGGCCACATACTCCTTAGAAAGGAGGTGATCCAGCCGCACCTTCCGGTACGGCTACCTTGTTACGACTTCGTCCCAATCGCCAGCCCCACCTTCGACGGCTCCCTCCACAAGGGTTGGGCCACCGGCTTCGGGTGTTGCCGACTTTCGTGACGTGACGGGCGGTGTGTACAAGGCCCGGGAACGTATTCACCGCAGCGTTGCTGATCTGCGATTACTAGCGACTCCGACTTCATGGGGTCGAGTTGCAGACCCCAATCCGAACTGAGACCGGCTTTTTGGGATTCGCTCCATCTTGCGATATCGCAGCCCTTTGTACCGGCCATTGTAGCATGCGTGAAGCCCTGGACATAAGGGGCATGATGACTTGACGTCATCCCCACCTTCCTCCGAGTTGACCCCGGCAGTCTCCTATGAGTCCCCGGCATTACCCGCTGGCAACATAGGACGAGGGTTGCGCTCGTTGCGGGACTTAACCCAACATCTCACGACACGAGCTGACGACAGCCATGCACCACCTGTATACCGACAAAAGGGGCTCCATCTCTGGAGCTTTCCGGCATATGTCAAACCCAGGTAAGGTTCTTCGCGTTGCATCGAATTAATCCGCATGCTCCGCCGCTTGTGCGGGCCCCCGTCAATTCCTTTGAGTTTTAGCCTTGCGGCCGTACTCCCCAGGCGGGGCGCTTAATGCGTTAGCTGCGGCACGGAACCCGTGGAATGGATCCCACACCTAGCGCCCAACGTTTACGGTGTGGACTACCAGGGTATCTAATCCTGTTCGCTCCCCACACTTTCGCTCCTCAGCGTCAGGACATTCCCAGAGAACCGCCTTCGCCACCGGTGTTCCTCCTGATATCTGCGCATTTCACCGCTACACCAGGAATTCCGTTCTCCCCTGAATGCCTCAAGTCTGCCCGTATCGAAAGCACGCTCACAGTTAAGCTGTAAGTTTTCACTCCCGACGCAACAGACCGCCTACGAGCCCTTTACGCCCAATAATTCCGGACAACGCTCGGACCCTACGTATTACCGCGGCTGCTGGCACGTAGTTGGCCGGTCCTTCTTCTGTACCTACCGTCACCACCGTTATTGGCGCTTCGTCGGTACTGAAAGAGGTTTACAACCCGAAGGCCGTCATCCCTCACGCGGCGTTGCTGGATCAGGCTTTCGCCCATTGTCCAATATTCCCCACTGCTGCCTCCCGTAGGAGTCTGGGCCGTGTCTCAGTCCCAGTGTGGCCGGTCACCCTCTCAGGCCGGCTACCCGTCGAAGCCTTGGTAGGCCATTACCCCACCAACAAGCTGATAGGCCGCGAGCACATCCTTCACCGAGAAGACTTTCCACGCACATCCCATGCGAGAGTGCGTCGTATCCGGTATTAGCCACCGTTTCCGGCGGTTATCCCGAAGTGAAGGGCAGATTACTCACGTGTTACTCACCCGTTCGCCGCTCGTGTACACCCGAAGGTGCCTTACCGCTCGACTTGCATGTGTTAAGCACGCCGCCAGCGTTCGTCCTGAGCCAGGATCAAACTCTCCGTAGAAAAAAATTACCGCCTCGACGCAAGCGCCGAAGACGGAAGAAGAGATGCCTCCTGGCGGGAACAAATCACTGACAAAATTGTCAGAATCATTGTCTCACCAAAGAAATCTGTCCGCCGACCCGAGGGTCGACGGGACAGGGCATTACAAACTAATTCGTCGACTATGACACACTGTTGAGTTCTCAAAGATCAGACGCGCACCAGCTCCGGCCTCTCAGCCGGCTCCGGGGCAACCTGACAAAACTTACCGTTCCGCCTCGTGCGAGTCAACTTGATTGCCGGCTCGCGAGTCGAGGTGGACCCGGCCGCCGGGACATGCGGATCCCCGCTCGTTTCGGAGCCTTGTCCATCGAACCGGCTCCCGAGGTTTCCGCCGCATCCCTGCGGCGAGATGCAACCTTAGACGAGGCCGGAGCGCGTTCCAAATCGGAGTGACCCATCGGCCATCAGCGCAGGTCAGGCCCCCTTTGGTGGCCTCCGGCGGGCGGCGGGCCGGTACCCGGACACAGTCGGCGCACCGGTCACCCAAAACCGCCAGGGCCGGTCGGGGTCCCCGCGCAGCCCCACCCGGGGCCCGGTGGAGACCTCGGCGACCGCACCGGGTGCCGGTGTCAGCGTGACCGGGCCCGCGACCAGGTCGGTGCCGTCGTGGGCCAGCTCGATGCCGAGCGCCTTGCACAGCCGCGCCGGACCGCGGGCCAGCTCGCGGTCCGAGGCGCCCGGACGACGCGACCGGGCCACCTCGAGCCCGTCGACGACCTCCCCCGCCCGCAGCAGCACCGCGCTGGCGGCGCCCTCGACGCCGGTGACCACGTTGCAGCAGACGTGCATGCCGTAGGTGAAGTAGCAGTAGAGGTGCCCGGGCGGGCCGAACATGACCGTGTTCCGTCTGGTCCGCCCGCGGTAGGCGTGCGAGCCGGCGTCGTTCGCGCCGTCGTAGGCCTCGACCTCTGTCAGCCGCAGCGCCACGGTCCCGGCGGTGGAGACGTGGCGCAGCTCGGCACCCAGCAGCCGCGGGGCGACCTCCAGCACCGGCCCGGCCAGCAGGGCGCGGAGGTCAGGCGAGACGGCCATGCACCCGCTCGACCGCGGCGGAGAGCTCGTCGAGCTGCTCGGCGACCCGGGCCGGCGCCGTACCGCCACGACCGTCCCTCGACGCCACCGAGCCCTCGACGGTGAGCACCTCGCGCACCGTCGGCGTGAGGTGCGCAGACACCTCCGCCAGCTGCTCGTCGGTCAGCTCGTCGAGCTCGCAGCCCAGCTCCTCGCAGCGCTGCACGCACGCTCCGGCCACCTCGTGCGCGACCCGGAACGGGACGCCCTCGCGGACCAGCCACTCGGCCACGTCGGTGGCCAGGGAGAACCCCTGCGGCGCCAGCTCGGCCATCCGGTCGGTGTCGAACTGCAGCGTCGCCACCATCCCGGTCAGCGCGGGCAGCAGCACCTCGAGGGTGTCGACCGAGTCGAAGGCCGGCTCCTTGTCCTCCTGGAGGTCGCGGTTGTAGGCCAGCGGCAGCGCCTTGAGCGTGGTCAGGACCGCCATCAGGTTCCCGACCAGCCGACCGGACTTGCCGCGGGCGAGCTCGGCGATGTCGGGGTTCTTCTTCTGCGGCATGATGCTCGACCCCGTCGACCACGAGTCGTGGAGCCGGACGAAGCCGAACTCGCGAGTCGACCAGAGGATCAGCTCCTCGGCCAGCCGGCTCAGGTCGACGCCGAGCTGGGCACAGACGAAGGCGAACTCGGCCACGAAGTCGCGGGCCGCCGTCCCGTCGATCGAGTTCGGGCTGGACGACGCGAAGCCGAGCTCCTCGGCCACGGCAGCCGGGTCGAGGCCGAGCGACTGGCCGGCCAGCGCGCCCGAGCCGTACGGCGAGTCGAGCCGGGCCGCCCAGTCCGCCAGCCGCTCGACGTCGCGGACCAGCGGCCAGGCGTGCGCCAGCAGGTGGTGGGTGAGCAGGACCGGCTGGGCGTGCTGCAGATGGGTGCGGCCCGGCATCACCACGCCCAGGTGCCGGCGGCCCTGGGCGACCAGGGCGTCCACGAGTGACAGCACCTGCTCCGCGATGGCCCGCGCGTGGTCCCTCAGGAACATCCGCAGCAGGGTCGCGATCTGGTCGTTGCGGGAGCGCCCCGCCCGCAGCCGGCCGCCCACTCCCGGGCCGACCTCGTCGAGCAGGAGCCGCTCCAGGGCGCCGTGCACGTCCTCGTCCTCGTCGGACGGGGCCAGCGTGCCCGCGTCGTACGCCGCGGCCAGGGCGTCCAGCCCCGACTCGAGCGTCACCAGGTCGGCGTCGGTGAGCAGCCCGGCGCGATGCAGCGCGTGGGCGTGCGCTCGCGAGCCGGTCAGGTCGTACGGCACCAGCCGCCAGTCGAAGTGCGTGGACCGGGACAGCGCCTCGAGCTCCGGTGCCGGTCCGGAGGCGAACCGGCCGCCCCACAGCTTGCCGGCGTTGGTGGACTCGCTCATGCCCCTCCCTTCAGTCGGTCATCAGTCGGTGCCGAACTCCATCGCGGCGCTGTCGAGGGCCTCGTCCTCCAGGTCACCCTCCAGCGCGGGGTTGTCGGTGATCCGGTCCCCGCCGCCCGCGGGCAGGGCGCCGAGCAGGATGCCGTGCTCGACGAGCACCTGGCCCTGGTCGAGCGGCTGGGCGGCGTACAGCTCCAGCATCGAGCGCGAGTCGGCGATGTCGAGGTTGCGCATCGTCAGCTGGCCGATCCGGTCGGTCGGCCCGAAGGCGGCGTTGTCGGTGCGCTCCATCGAGAGCTTGTCGGGGTGGTAGGAGAAGTGCGGCCCGTCGGTGCGCAGCACCGTGTAGTCCTCGCCGCGCCGCAGCCGCACCGTCACCTCGCCGGTGACCACCGAGGCCACCCAGCGCTGCAGCGACTCGCGCAGCATCAGGGCCTGCGGGTCCACCCAGCGGCCCTCGTAGAGGAGGCGGCCGAGGCGGCGGCCCTCGGCGTGGTAGTTGGCGACGGTGTCCTCGTTGTGGATGGCGTTGAGCAGTCGCTCGTAGGCGATCCAGAGCAGCGCCATGCCGGGCGCCTCGTAGATGCCGCGCGACTTGGCCTCGATGACCCGGTTCTCGATCTGGTCGGACATGCCCAGGCCGTGCCGGCCGCCGACGGCGTTCGCCTCCCGCACCAGCGCCACCGGGTCGGCGAAGTCGACGCCGTTCACCGACACCGGCCGGCCCTGGTGGAAGCCGATGGTGACGTCCTCGGGCGCGATCTCGACAGCGGGGTCCCAGAACTTCACGCCCATGATCGGCTCGACGGTCTCCAGGGAGACGTCGAGGTGCTCGAGCGTCTTGGCCTCGTGGGTGGCGCCCCAGATGTTGGCGTCGGTGGAGTAGGCCTTCTCCTGGCTGTCCCGGTAGGGCAGCCCGTGCTCGGTCAGCCACTGGCTCATCTCGGCCCGGCCGCCGAGCTCGTGCACGAAGTCCGCGTCCAGCCACGGCTTGTAGATCCGCAGCTCGGGGTTGGCCAGCAGGCCGTAGCGGTAGAACCGCTCGATGTCGTTGCCCTTGAACGTCGAGCCGTCGCCCCAGATGTCCACGCCGTCCTCGTGCATGGCGCGGACCAGCATGGTGCCCGTGACCGCGCGGCCGAGCGGCGTGGTGTTGAAGTACACGCGGCCGCCGGAGCGGACATGGAAGGCGCCGCACGCCAGCGCGGCCAGCCCCTCCTCGACCAGCGGGGCCCTGCAGTCGATGGCGCGGGCGATCTCGGCGCCGTACTCGAGGGCCCGTGCCGGTACGCCGGAGACGTCCGGCTCGTCGTACTGCCCGATGTCGGCGGTGTAGGTGCACGGGATCGCGCCGTTGTCGCGCATCCAGGCGACCGCCACCGAGGTGTCGAGGCCTCCGGAGAACGCGATGCCGACGCGCTCGCCCTTCGGCAGTGTCGTGAGGACCTTGCTCATTGCGTGCTCATCCCGGGTGTCCGTTCGTGTGGGTCTGCGCGGCCATCTCCAGGAAGCGGCGCGCGAGGTCGTCGCCCCCGGACGGGTCACGGCCGATCACCAGCACGGTGTCGTCGCCGGCGATGGTGCCGAGGACCTCGTGCAGCTCGGCCTTGTCGAAGCCGGAGGCGAGGTACTGGGCGGCGCCGGGAGGGGTGCGCAGCACGACCAGGTTGGCGCTGGCCTCGGCCGAGACCAGCAGCTCGCCGCACAGCTTCGTGAGCCGGGCCTGTCCGGACGCGGTCTCCCCCGGCGCCGCGGGTCGTCGGTCGCCGCCCTCGGCCGGGACGGCGTACACCAGCGCGCCGGTGGCGGCCCGGATCTTCACCGCGTCCAGCTCGAGGAGGTCGCGGGAGAGCGTGGCCTGGGTGACGCTCACGCCCTGCTCGGCCAGCATCGCCGCGAGCTCGCCCTGGGAGCGCACCTCGTGGTGGGTGACCAGGTCGACGATCTGCTGGTGCCGCGCGTTCTTGGTGCCGGGGCGCAGCGCGGTGACATGGGGCTCGGTCACGCCGATGCCTCCATGAGGAAGGTGAGCACGGCCTTCTGCGCGTGCCGACGGTTCTCGGCCTCGTCCCAGACCACGCTCTGCGGTCCGTCGATGACCTCGGCAGCGATCTCCTTGCCGCGGTAGGCCGGCAGGCAGTGCAGGACGATCGCGTCCGAAGCGGCCCGGGCCAGCAGCTCGGTGGTCAGCGAGTACGCCGCGAGCACGGCCTCGCGCGCGGCCTTCTCCTCCTCCATGCCCATCGACACCCAGGTGTCGGTGACGACGACGTCGGCGCCGGTGACGGCGGTGACCAGGTCGGCGGACCCCGTCGCCGATCCCCCGGTCTGCGCGCCGATCGCGTTGGCCCGCTCGAACATCGCGTCGCTGGGCCGGTAGCCGTCGGGACCCGCGACCCGGACCTGCAGACCCGCGGTGACGCCGGCCAGCAGCCACGAGTTGCCCATGTTGTTGGCCGCGTCGCCCACGTAGGTCACGGTGAGCCCGGCCAGGTCACCCTTGTGCTCGCGCACCGTGAGCAGGTCTGCGAGCAGCTGGCAGGGGTGGAACTCGTCGGTCAGCGCGTTGACGACCGGGACGCCCGAGTGCTCGGCCATCAGCTCGAGGTCGGCCTGCGCGAAGGTGCGCCACACGATCGTCGACACCTGCCGGCCGAGCACCCGGGCGACGTCGTCGACGGACTCCCGGACCCCGATGCCGGCCAGCTTGCCGTCGACGAGCATCGGGTTGCCGCCCAGCTCGGCGATGGCGGCCCCGAACGACACCTGGGTGCGCAGCGTCGGCTTGTCGAAGATCATCGCGACCGACTGCGGCCCGTCGTAGGGACGCGCGTCGTACGGCGCGGCCTTGAGCGCGGCCGCGCGGTCGAGGACCTGCGCCTGCTCGGCCGGTGAGAGGTCGTCGTCGGCCAGGAAATGCCGGATCTTCTGGGTCGAGGTCACGAGACGCCAGCCTCGTCCAGGATGCGGGGCCACGCGTCGAGAAACGCCGCGGCGTCGGCCTCGGTGAGCACCAGCGGCGGCGCCAGCCGGACCCGACCCGGCGTGGGGTTGTTGACGATGAAGCCTGCCTCGAGAGCCGCCGCGAACACCTCCGCCGACTTCTCCTCGGCCAGGTCGAGCCCGATCAGCAGCCCCTCGCCCCGGACCTCGGTGACCCGCGCGTCGGCGGCCAGGCCGTCGCGGAGCTTCTGGCCGAGCACGCTGGCGTGCTCGAGAAGGCCCTCGGACTCGATCGTGCCGATCACCGCGAGCGCGGCCGCGCAGGCGACCGGGTTGCCGCCGAAGGTGGTCCCGTGGTTGCCGGGCTGGAGCAGGTCGCCGGCCGCGCCGAGACCGATGCACGCGCCGATCGGGAAGCCGCCGCCCAAGCCTTTGGCAACGGTGACGACGTCCGGCGTGACCCCGGACGTCGCATGACAGAACCACCGCCCAGCTCTGCCCATCCCGGTCTGCACCTCGTCGAGCCAGAGCAGTGCGCCGTGCTCGTCGGCGATCCGCCGGGCGGCGGCGAGGTAGCCCTCGGGCGGCACCTCGACACCCGCCTCGCCCTGGAGCGGCTCGAGCAGGATCGCGGCGGTCCGGTCGGTGACGGCGTCGGCCAGGGCCTGCTCGTCGCCGTACGGCACGAAGCTGACCTCGCCCGGGAGCGGCTCGAACGGTTCGCGGTAGGCCGCCTTGGAGGTCAGCGCCAGGGCGCCCATGGTCCGGCCGTGGAAGCCGCCCTCGGCGGCCACCACGTGGGTCCGGCCGGTGCGCCGGGTGAGCTTGAGCGCAGCCTCGTTCGCCTCGGCCCCGGAGTTGGTGAAGAAGACCTTGCCCGGGCCCGCGTCCAGGAGGGCCAGCAGCTTCTCAGCCAACGCGATCTGGGGCTCCGAAGCGAAGAAGTTCGAGACGTGGCCGAGGGTCTGCAGCTGCTCGCTGATCGCGGAGACCAGGGCCGGGTGGGCGTGGCCGAGCGCGTTGACCGCGATGCCGCCGAGCAGGTCGACGTACTCCCGGCCGTCCGCGTCCCAGACGTGCGCGCCCTCGCCGCGCACCAGGGTGAGCTTCGGTGGACCGAAGGTGTTCATCAGCGACTGCTCGTACCTGGCGGCGTACCGCTCCTGGAACGTGCTCATGACGCCGCCTCCTGCGCGGCCCGCGCCCGGCGGGTCTTGGTCTCGACGTCGGGCAGCACCTGGGTGCCGACGCCCTCCTTGGTGAACAGCTCCAGCAGCACGGCGTGCGGCTCGCGGCCGTCGACGACCGTGGCCCGGGAGACGCCGGCCTGGACGGCGTCGAGGCAGGCCTTCATCTTCGGGACCATCCCGCTCTCGAGGCTCGGGAGGATCTCGGCCAGCGACTCGGGGCTGATCTCGCCGATCACGTCCTGCGAGGTCGGCCAGTCGAGGAAGAGCCCCTCGACGTCGGTGAGCACCAACAGCTTCTCGGCCTCCAGCGCGACCGCGAGAGCGGCCGCGGCAGAGTCGGCGTTGACGTTGTGGACCGTGCCGTTCACATCCGGCGCGACGCTGGAGACGACCGGGATCCGGCCTGCCTCGATGATGTCGAGCACCGCCTCGGGGCGTACGTCGACGACCTCGCCGACCAGACCGAGGTCGACCTCCTCGCCGTCGACGACCGTGTTGGTCTGCTTGGCCGTGAACAGGCCGGCGTCCTCCCCGGACAGGCCGACGGCCAGCGGGCCGTGGTCGTTGATGAGGCCGACGAGCTCACGCTGGACCTGGCCGACCAGCACCATCCGGACGACGTCCATGGCCTCGGGCGTGGTCACCCGCAGTCCGCCGCGGAACTCCGACTCGATGCCGAGCTTGTCGAGCATCCGGGAGATCTGCGGGCCGCCGCCGTGCACGACGACCGGCTTGAAGCCCGCGAACCGGAGGAAGGCGATGTCCTCGGCGAAGGCCCGCTTGAGGACGTCGTCGGTCATGGCGTTGCCGCCGTACTTGATGACGACGATCTTGCCGTTGTAGGCCTTCAGCCAGGGCAGCGCCGCGGCCAGGACATCTGCCTTGATTCTGTTGTCGTTCATGACGAGTAGGCGCTGTTCTCGTGGACGTAGGCGTGGGTCAGGTCGTTGGTCCAGACGGTCGCCCGCTCGCCGCCGGCCTTGAGGTCGATGGTCACGGTCACCTCACGCGCGGACAGGTCGACGGTGGTCGGGTCGGCGTGCGGCTCGGAGCCCTTGCAGACCCACACGCCGTTCATGGCGACGTCGAGGTCGGCGGGGTCGAACGCCGCCTGGGTGGTGCCGATGCTGGCCAGCACCCGGCCCCAGTTGGGGTCCTTGCCGAACACCGCGGCCTTGAACAGGTTGCTGCGGGCCACGCTCCGGCCCACCTCGAGCGCGTCGCCCACGGTGGCGGCGTTGAGCGTGGTGATGGCGATCTCGTGGTCGGCGCCCTCGGCGTCGCGGAGCAGCTGCATCGCGAGGTCGGTGCAGAGCTGGGTGAGCGCCTCGGTGAAGTCCGGCAAGGACGGGGTGATCCCGCTGGCGCCGCTGGCCATCACCGTGACGGTGTCGTTGGTGGACATGCAGCCGTCGGAGTCGAGCCGGTCGAAGGAGACCTGGGTGGCCCGGCGCAGCGCGGTGTCGAGGTCGCTCGCCGGCACCACGGCGTCGGTCGTGATCACCACGAGCATGGTGGCCAGCTGCGGGGCGAGCATGCCCGCGCCCTTGGCCATGCCGCCGACCGACCAACCACCGCCTTCGACCACGGCCTGCTTGCGGACCGAGTCGGTGGTCATGATCGCCTCCGCTGCCTGCAGCCCGCCGTCGGGTGACAGGGCGGCGTACGCGTCGTCGACCCCCGTGAGCAGGCGGCCGCGGTCGTTCTTGAGCCCGATCAGCCCGGTCGAGCAGACGACCACGTCGATCGCTCCGATCCCGAGGTGTCCGGCGACCTGCTCGGCCACGGCGTGGGTGGTCTGGAAGCCCTCCGGGCCGGTGTAGCAGTTGGCGCCGCCGGAGTTGAGGACCACGGCGCGGACGGTGCCGTCCTTGACCACCTCCTGGCTCCAGAGGACCGGGTTGGCCTTGCAGCGGTTGGCGGTGAACACCGTGGCCGAGTCGTACGCCGGGCCATCGTTGACGACGAGCGCGACGTCCTTGGCGCCTGGCGTGCTCTTCAGTCCGGCGGGTACGCCGGCGGCGCGGAAGCCCCGGGGCTGGGTGACGCTCACGATCTGCTCTTCCTGGAGGAGGTGACGGGGACGGCTGCTTCGACGACGTGCCCCGATCGTCGCCACTCCTCCTCGGCCCGGTCGGCGTCGTCACCGGGGACGAGGATCCAGTCGGTGTCGAAGGTCGAGAGCGTGAAGACACTGATCTCCGCGGCGGCCAGGGGTGCGAGCAGCCCCGCCAGGACGCCGGTGAGCGCGAAGTCGAGCGGTCCCTCGACCTCGAACGCGGTGAACGGCCGCTGGTGGACCGACTTCTTGGGCACGCTGCGGGCGGCGCAGACCACGGAGGTCTCGGTGGCGGTCGCGGTGACCGAGAAGATCGAGGACGACTCGGCCCAGGCGGGGACCTCGGCGCCCGGACCGAGCTTCACGACCGCCAGGGTCTCGGGGTAGCGGAAGAGCTTCACGGCGCCAGCCCCACGGTGCTCAGGCCCAGGGCCTCGTCGAGGCCGAGGGCGAGGTTCATGCACTGGACGGCAGCGCCCGCGGTGCCCTTGGCCAGGTTGTCGACGGCTCCGACCGCGACCAGGCGGCCGGCGGCCGCGTCCACGGTGACCTGCAGGTGCACAGCGTTGCTGCCGGTCACCGACTTGGTCTGTGGCCACTGGCCCTCCGGCAGCAGGTGCACGAACGGCTCGTCGCCGTACGCCTTCTCGTACGCCGCCCGGACGTCGTCGTTGGTGACGCCGTCGTGCAGCTTCGCGCTGCAGGTGGCCAGGATGCCGCGGGGCATCGGGACCAGCAGCGGTGTGAAGCTGACCCGCACTTCGTCGTCGGTCAGGGCGCTCAGGTTCTGGACTATCTCCGGGGTGTGCCGGTGCCCGCCGCCGACGCCGTACGCGCTGGCGTTGCCCATGACCTCACTGCCCAGCAGGTGCGGCTTGGCCGCCTTGCCGGCGCCGCTGGTGCCGGAGGCGGCGACCACGACGACGTCGTTCTCGACCAGGCCGTGCTGGATCGCGGGCGCCAGGCTGAGGGTGGAGACGGTCGGGTAGCAGCCGGGCACCGCCACCCGCTTCGCGTTCGCCAGCCGCGCCCGCTGGCCCGGGAGCTCGGGCAGGCCGTAGGGCCAGGTGCCGGCGTGGGTGCCGCCGTAGAACTGCTCCCAGGCCGCCCGGTCGGCCAGCCGGTAGTCGGCGCCGCAGTCGATGACCACGACCCCCGCTCCCAGCTCGGCCGCGATCGGCCCGGACTGGCCGTGCGGCAGGGCGAGGAAGACCACGTCGTGGCCCGCCAGCGTCTTGGCGCTGGTGGCCTCCAGGACCCGGTCGGCCAGCGGCACGAGGTGCGGCTGGAGGCTGCCCAGCGTCTCGCCGGCGTTGCTGCCGGCCGTCAGGGTGCCGATCTCGACCTCGGGATGGGCGAGCAGCAAGCGCAGCAGCTCACCGCCGGCGTACCCACTGGCTCCGGCGACCGCCACCCTCGTGCTCATTTGCATGATCATACATAACCCTGCATGCACATACGAACTCAGCAGGGTGCGGTTTCACCGGGTACCCGGTGAATCTGGCGCTACCGTCATGGAGTTTCGTGCGGGAGGTGGAAGTTTCACCGGGTACCCGGTGAAAACTCCCGAGCCGGCCGGGAGCCGGGGCCGCTAGCGTCGCAACCGTGCCTCGACTCGAGTACCCGACCTACCTCGACCACATTCGCACGGAGTCCGCCCGCTTCCGCGCGGTGCTGGCCGACTGCGACCCGAGTGCCCGGGTGCCGACCTGCCCCGAGTGGGAGGGCGCCGACCTGCTCTGGCACCTCACCGGAGTCCAGCGGTTCTGGTCCGGCGTGATCGTCCACCGGCCCGCCGCAGCCGACGACCCGCGGATCGTCCAGGAGGGCTCGGTGGAGCGTCCTGAGGCCTACGCCGAGGTGCTGGCCGACTTCGACCGCGAGTCGGCAGCGCTGGTCGGCGCGCTCGAGCAGGCCGACCCCGAGGACGAGGCCTGGCACTGGTCCGGCGACAACCGGGTGGCCACGACCCTCCGCCGGCAGGCCCACGAGGCCGCGATCCACCGCATCGACGCCGAGCTGGCGGCCGGGCTGCCGATCACGCCGCTGGACCCGGCGCTGGCCGACGACGGCGTGGCCGAGGTGCTCGGCGTGATGTACGGCGGCGAGCCGGAGTGGGGGAAGTTCGAGCGCACCGGCGAGACGTTCGCGGTGCACCTCACCGACACCGGGACCGAGCTGCTGGTCGCGCTGGGCAAGTTCTCCGGGACGACGCCTGAGGGCAAGGTCTACGAGGACGAGGACGACCTCTGGCTGGTCGACGACGGGCCGGCCCCGACCGCGACGCTGAGCGGCACCGCGGCCGACCTGGACACCTGGCTGTGGCACCGCGACCCGGCGCTGGTCGCCGGGCCCGGCAACGGCGACCGGATCCGGGTCGAAGGTGACCGGCAGACCTACGAGAAGGTGGCCAAGATCCTGGACCAGCCGCTGGACTGACCACGGCGGCCGGTAGACATGCCGTCATGATCCCTCCGCCGTTCCGCGCCGCCGACGACCGCTACGAGCACCACGCCTACCGGCGCTGCGGGCGCTCGGGGCTGCAGCTGCCGGCGGTCTCGTTGGGGCTGTGGCACAACTTCGGCGACGACAAGCCGCTCGAGGCTCAGCGGGCGATCCTGCGCCGTGCCTTCGACCGCGGCGTGACCCACTTCGACCTGGCCAACAACTACGGGCCGCCGTACGGCGCGGCGGAGACGAACTTCGGCGCGATCTACGCCCAGGACTTCAAGCCGTACCGCGACGAGCTCGTCATCTCGACCAAGGCGGGCTACGACATGTGGCCCGGGCCGTACGGCGAGTGGGGCTCGCGCAAGTACCTCCTGGCCTCGCTCGACCAGAGCCTGGCCCGGATGGGCCTGGACCACGTCGACATCTTCTACAGCCACCGGTTCGACCCGGACACGCCGCTGGAGGAGACGATGGGAGCCCTGGCCACCGCGGTGCAGTCCGGCCGGGCGACGTACGCCGGGATCTCGTCGTACAGCGCCGAGCGCACCCGCGAGGCCGCCGGCCTGCTGCGCGAGATGGGCGTCCCGCTGCTGATCCACCAGCCGTCCTACTCCATGCTCAACCGCTGGGTCGAGGACGGCTCGCCGTCCCTGCTCGACGTCCTGGGCGAGGAGGGCGTCGGCTGCATCGCGTTCTCACCGCTGGCGCAGGGCATGCTGACCGACCGCTACCTCGAGGGCATCCCGGAGGACTCCCGGGCCGCCCAGGGCAAGTCGCTCGACCCGGGTCTGCTCACCGACCAGGCGCTGGCGCACATCCGCCACCTCGACGAGATCGCACACGGGCGCGGGCAGTCGCTGGCCCAGCTGGCGCTGGCCTGGGTGCTGCGCGACGAGCGGGTCACCTCGGTCCTGATCGGGGCCAGCAGCGTCGCGCAGCTCGACGACAACCTCGCGGTCCTCGACAACCTCGAGATCTCCCGGGAGGAGCTCGACGCGATCGAGCAGGACGCCGTGGACTCCGGGATCAACCTCTGGGCTGCCTCGAGCGAGGAGTGACCCAGGGCTGCGTGAAACCCATTGAGGCGGCCGTGAAACCGGCGTGAAGGTGCGCTGAAACCGGCGAGCCCCACAGTCGGGGCCATGAACACCAACTCCTCCCCCACGACCGAGCTGGCCGTCTCGGCGCGCGGCCTCGTGAAGACCTTCGGCGCCCTGCGGGCCGTCGACGGTGTCGACCTCGAAGTACGCCGCGGCGAGGTCTTCGGCGTGCTCGGGCCGAACGGCGCCGGCAAGACCACCATGCTGCAGATGCTGGCGACCCTGCTGCCAATGGACGATGGCGACGCCCAGATCTTCGGCGTCGACGTCAAGCAGTACCCGCACGTGGTGCGCCAGTTGGTCGGAGTCACCGGCCAGTACGCCTCGGTCGACGAGAACCTCACCGCCCGCGAGAACCTCTGGCTGTTCGGCCGGCTGCTCGGCGTGCCCTCGTCGAAGGCGCGGACCATCGCCGAGGAGCTGCTCGGCCGGTTCGGTCTCGAAGAAGCTTCGGACAAACCGATCTCGCAGTTCTCCGGCGGCATGCGCCGCCGGCTCGACCTGGCCGCCAGCCTGATCGCTCGGCCGCCGCTGATCTTCCTCGACGAGCCGACCACCGGCCTCGACCCGCGCACCCGCGGCCAGATGTGGGAGACCATCCGTGACCTCGTCGCCCAGGGCTGCACGGTGCTGCTGACCACCCAGTACCTCGACGAGGCCGACCAGCTCGCCGACCGGATCGCGGTCATCGACCGTGGCGTGAAGGTCGCCGAGGGCACCTCCGACCAGCTGAAGGGCCAGGTCGGCTCCTCGACGCTCCAGCTGCGGCTCCTCGACCCGGCTCAGTCCGGCCAAGCTGTGGACGTCGTACGCCGCGTGGTCGGCGACGAGCCGGTACTCACCCCGGAGGCCGGCGGCATCAACGTGCCGCTCCCCGACCCGAACCGCGCAGCCGACGTCCTGATCGGGCTGCGCGAGCATGAGCTGCTGATCACCTCCGCGACGGTGCAGAAACCGACGCTGGACGAGGTGTTCATGGCCCTCACCGGCCACGGGGCCGAAGACACGCAGGAAGCCAACGACGCAGAGAAGGAGCCGGCCCGATGACGCTGCTGTCCACCACGGTCGAGGAGACCGTCACCGCCACGACCCACATCGGCGCCCGCGACCTCGCGGTCCGGCCGTCGGTCGCCGAGACCTTCAGCCAGACGATGACCCTGGCCTGGCGCGCGATCAAGAAGATGCAGCGCAACTTCGAGCAGCTCTTCGACGTGACCATCCAGCCGCTGCTGTTCACGGCGATGTTCGCCGGGATCTTCGGCGGCGCGATCTCCGGGAACGTGCAGAACTACCTCCCGACCATCATCACCGGCCTGATCGGCCAGACCGTGCTGACCGCGTGCGTGGCGACCGGCGTCCAGCTCCGCGAGGACATGGACAAGGGCGTCTTCGACCGGTTCAAGTCGCTGCCGATCGCCCGGATCGCGCCACTGGCCGGCCCGATGGTCGCGGACATGCTGCGCTACCTGCTCGCTTCGGTGCTGACCTTCGCGACAGGTTTCGCCATGGGCTACCGGCCCGGCGGTGGGTTCTTCGGCGTGCTCGGTGCGATCGTGCTCGCGGTGTTCGCCGGCTGGTCGCTGGCCTGGATCTTCGCGTGGTTCGGCACCATCGGCCGCAGCGCCCAGGGCGTCCAGGGCATCTCGCTGATGGTGATGTTCCCGCTGACCTTCCTCTCCAACGCGTTCGTCCCGACCGAGACGATGCCGGGCTGGCTGCGCGCCTTCGCTGACGTCAACCCGGTCTCGCACGTGATCTCCGCGATCCGTGACCTGGCCAACGCCGGCCAGGTCACCGCGCAGGTCGGCTGGGCGGTACTCGGTCTCGCGATCGTGGTGGCGATCTTCGCGCCCCTCGCGGTCCGGTCCTACAGCCGCAAGATGTGACACGTCGTCGATAGAGCTCATCAAATTGGCCCGCGCAGCCTATGGCTGCGCGGGCTTGTGTCTAGGCATACTCGAGGTGGGCTCGGGCCGTCGTCGTAGGCCGACCACCTGGAGACAACGATGTCGACACCCGTCCCGCTTCCCGTCACCCGTCGTCAGCGCCGGCGCCGACCGCTGCTGGCGCGGACCGCCGGGGTGGCCCTGGCGGCACTCCTGGGGGCCCTGGTCCCGGCGGCCGCACAAGCGGACTCGCAACCCGTCATCTCCAACGTCACCTTCAACCCGCCCGGCGTCGGTTCGGGCGGCGGGACCGTGAACGTGAGTGCCCTGATCGAGAGCCCGGACGGGATCGCGAGCGCCTCGGTGCTGATCCACTTCGCGACCGGCACGGACGGCGGGGGCGCGATGGCGCCGTCCGGTTCCGACATCTGGGGGGTGGACGTCACCATCCCGCCGAACAACAACGACTTCGCCGTGACCCACGAGGTGGAGATCACGGCGATCGACAACAACGGGAACAGCCAGCTGCTGCTGGCGGGCTCGATCGCCCAGGACGCCGCGGCGACGGGAGACCAGCCGCCGACCGTCGAGGTGACGCAGGTCAGCCCGGAGTTCCTGCCGGTCGGCGGTGGCGACGTCAGGATCCAGGCGACCGCCCACGACGACCACGCGATCTCCCAGGTCTACGCCGTGGTGACCGGGCCCGACGGCCCCACGACGGTCCCGATGACGTTGTTCTCGCCGTCGGACTACGAGGGGTTCATCACCATCCCGGCCAACACCGAGCCCAACGTCGTGGGCTACACCGTGGTCGCGCACGTCTTCGACGACGCGGGCCAGGAGGGCACCGACGACGGGCCGTCGATCGTGGTCGACCCGAACGTGCCCGAGCTGGAGACGCCGGTCATCAGCAACGTGGTGATCAACCCGTCCCAGGTGGGCCCCGAGGGCGGCACTGTCACCATCAGCGCGACGATCACCAGCTCGGTCGGGATCGCGGAGGCCGGGTTCACCGTGAACCTGTTCAGCGGAGGGCAGGCCGGCGGCGCGATGACCCGGACGGCACCGGGGTCGGACGTGTGGTCGGGTGACGTGGCCATCCCGGCCAACTTCTCCAACGACCCGATCAACCACGGCGTCGACATGTCCGCCACCGGCAACGACGGCGGGAGCGTCCTGGAGATCGTCGGCTCGATCGACCAGGAGGGCCAGCCCCAGTTCGACCAGGCGCCCAACGTCGGGATCAACTCGGTCACCCCCACCGACCTCGGCTCCGACGGCGGGGACGTCCTGTTCAGCGTCAGCGCCGATGACGACCACTCGGTGTCCGAGGTGTTCGTCACCGTCACCGGCCCGGAGGGCAGCACGACGATCAACCTCGCGGGCGTCAGCAGCCTCAACTGGGAGGGCACCTTCACCGCCCCCGCGAACACCTCGCGCACGGCTCCGGTGACCTACACGACCCAGGCGACCGCCCTGGACGACGCCGGCCAGTCAGCGTTCACGGACGGACCAGCGATCACCGTCGCGCCGGTGCCCAACCAGGAGCCGGTGGTGTCCAACCCATCGGTCACCCCCGTCTCCCTTCCGCCCGCCGGAGGAGACGTGACGATCCGGGCCGATGCGACGGATCCCGACGGATCGGTGGTCGAGGTGCACGCCGACATCACCCACCCCGACGGATCGGTCACCTCACTGACCATGACCCAGCCGTCGGTGGACGAGCCGTACGAGGTCGCATGGACCGCACCGGTCAACAACGACACCGACACACCGAAGGAGCACGTGGTCACCGTGGTCGCGGTGGACAACGACGGCGCGCCGGGCTCCGCCGAGGCGGGGTCGGTCACGGTCGAGGGCCCGCCACCCTTCGACGAGGTCCCCGACGTCTTCGACACCCTGCTCACGCCGACGACACTGGCCGCCACGGGGGGCCAGGTGAGCATCGAGGCGTCCGCCACCGATGACCGGGCGGTGTCCGAGGTGTACGCCGTCGTCACCGCACCCGACGGCACGACCACCCAGGTGCCGATGGATGGCCTGAGCTCATCGCGCTACCAGGGTGACCTCACCCTGCCCGCGAACACCCGGTTCTCGCCGGCGAGCTACAGCGTCGAGGTGACCGCGCTGGACGACATCGGCCAGCCCGGCACGGAGTCGGCCGGCTCGGTCAAGGTCGCGGCTCGGGTCGACCAGGCCCCGGAGCTGACCCGCGTGGCCATCGTCCCGGCCACCCTGGTCGGGTCGGGACTGGCGCGGCTGCGCGCCACGGCGACCGACGACCGCGCGGTCGCGGAGGTGTACGCACTGGTGCGTGCGCCCGGCGGCGCACAGACCCGGGTGGACATGTTCGCGCCGCCCGCAGACCCGAGGTACGAGGGCCTCTTCTCCGCCCCGGAGAACACGTCCGGGAACCCGGTGACGTACGCCGTCGAGATCGTGGCCACGGACCGAGCCGGCCACCAGTCGCGGGCCGATGCCGGCGCCCTGACGGTGCTGCCGGTCCGGACTCCCGCGACCCGGCTCCGGTTGTCGACGGGCGTCCTCCGCTTCGGCCGGGTCCCCGTGGGTGACCGGGCGGTGCGGGTGCTGACGCTCCGCAACCCGGGGGCGCCGGGGACGGGCCCGATCGTCGTGGACGTGTCGGTGCTCGGTGGGCGCTTCGAGCTGACCGGGACGTCCGCGGGGCTCGATAGGGTCCGGCTCCGTCCGGGGCGGTCCGTGGAGATCCTGGTCGCCTTCGCGCCCAGGCGGGTGGGCCCGCGCACCGGCCGGCTCCTGCTGGACCGGACCGACGGCGAGCAGCCCGGACTGTCGGTCGACCTGATCGGCCGCGGGATCAGGTAGGGCGGGCGATCCGCGACGCGACGGCCCGGGCCTCCGGCAGGAGGGCCGGGCCCTTGCGCTCGCCGTACTCCGCGCGCAGCGTCGCCATCAGCCCGGGCGCCTTGTCCTCGGCCCTCAGTCCGGTCCGCTCGGGACTCATCGTGATCGTGTAGCGGGCGTAGGCGAACAGGTCCGCGAGCACGAGCAGGCGGACGGCGTCCTCGACCGGCATGGCGTCCTTGCACAGCCCCCAGGCCCCGAGCCCGTAGAGCACCAGCCCGACCACGGGGTAGTCCATGTGAGGGCGGTCCGGGTCGAGCACCCGGACCACCTTGGCCCGCAGCGCCTCGAAGAGGTCGCTGCCCTCGTCGCTGTCGCCGTCGCTGTGGAGGGCGTACGCCGTGAGGCCGGCGCTCTCACCGAAGAGCGCCCACGGCTCCAGGCCGGTCGGCTCGCCCATCCCCGGGAAGCTGATGGAGCGCAGCTCCGACACGGCCAGCCGGTAGAGCCGCAGCCCCTCCTGGACCTGGCCGCGGGCCAGGGCCAGCTCGGCGCGGGTCATGCCGCTGACGAAGAGCCCGCCGAAGGTCGACCTGATGCTGCTCAGGAGCTCGATCTCGTCGAGATATCGCTCCGCGGCGGCGAGATCGCCCTTGCTCATCGCGTGGGTCGCGAGCAGCGTGCGGACCTGGATCGAGTCGTCGTTGGCCTCGAGCCGGTCCAGGTCGGGCAGTGCGGCCAATGCGTAATACGCGGCCTCCTCGCGTTTGCCGAGCTGCGCGTTGAGCCCAGCCAAAAGGGTGCGCAGCAGGGCGCCGATCCACGGACCGTCCTCGTCCCGGACCGTGGCCAGCCCTCGCTCGGCCTCTTCGATCGCGCCCTCGGGGTCGCCGGCGTTCTCGCGGTGGTGGGCCGCCCACATCCGCGCCAGCCCCGCTGCCTCGCGGTCGGGTCCGTCGCCGATCGCGTCGAGGCGGGCCAGCATGCCGTCGACATCGGACAGGTCCAGGGCCCGCAGCACCTGCACCAGGCTGCGCACCCGAGGGCTGGTCGCCTGGTCGCCGTACCGGTCGAGCAGCGCCAGGCAGGACGGCGCGGCCAGGATCTCGCCCACCTCGGTGTTCATGGCCGTGATGGCCGCCGCGGACACCGCCACGTCGACCTGGTCGGGAGCGGGCTGCCATCCGTCCAGCGCCTCGTCCACCGCCGCGGCGATCGCGATGACGCGGGTGTTGTCGCCCTTGATGGTCCAGAACGTCGCGAGCGCGGCCATCACCTGGGCGACGGTCCACTGGTCGCGGACGGTGAGAGCCTCGCGGAGGCAGTCGGCGAGGTTGTTCTCCTCGGCCAGCAGCGCTCGCATCGCCTCGACCTGGGTCGAGGACTGGAGTTGCTCCGCCTCGCGGGCGGCGTAGGCACGGGCCCAGGCCAGGTGTGCGTCCCTGGCCTGGTCGTCCTCGCCCGCACCGACCAGCTGCATCCGGCCGAACTCGCGGACCGTCTCGAGCATCCGGTAGCGCACCGTGCCGGCAGCGTCGACCACGGTGAGCAGCGACTGGTCGACCAGCGACTGCACGTCGTCGAGGGCATCGTGTCCGAGCAGCTCGCCGGCGCCGGTCAGGGTGAACCCGTCGTGGAAGACCGACAGCCAGCGGAGTGCCTGCCGCTCCCCCTCGGTGAGCAGGTTCCAGGACCAGTCGATGACGGCGAGCAGGGTCTGGTGCCGGTCGGGCGCGCTCCGGTCGCCGCCACGCAGCAGCGTGAACCGGTCGTCCAGCCGCCGGGCGATGTCCTCGACCGACATCACCCTCACCTTGGCCGCGGCCAGCTCGATCGCCAGTGGCAGCCCGTCGAGGCGGCGTACGACGTTGCGCACTGCGTCGTCCTCGAGCGGTACGCCGGGCCGGGCCGCCGACGCGCGCTGGCGAAAGAGATCGGCAGCAGCGGCGTCGGCCAGCTGGCCGAGCGCGAAGACCCGCTCCGCCGCGATGGCCAGCGGCGCACGGGTGGTGGTGACCACGCGCAGCTGGCGGCACGAGGCGACCAGGAAGGCGACCAGCTCGGCCACCGCGTCGACCACGTGCTCGCAGTTGTCGAGGATCAGCAGCGTCGGGGCCTGGTCGAGCAGCTGGGCGACCCGGGCACGTACGTCGTTGCGCTGCTGCGGGGTGAGCACCCGCCGGCCGCTCACCGAGTCGCGGACACCCAGCGCGGAGCCGACCTCCCCGACCACGTCCTCGGGCGAGGAGACGCCGACCAGCTCGACGAAGTGGACCACCGGCTGCTCCGACTCGCGGCCGAGGAGGTGCGCCAGCCGGGTCTTGCCCAGGCCGCCGGGGCCGAGGATCGAGGTGACCCGGGCCTCGCGGACCGCGGCCCGCAGTGCGCGGATGTCCTCGTCGCGCCCGACCAGTGAGGTCGCCTCGAACCGCAGCCCCTCGCGGACCGGACGGTCCGCTGCGAGCAGCTCGGCGTGGACGGCCCGGAGCGCCGGGCCCGGGTCGATGCCCAGCCGGTCGGCCAGGTCGGCGCGGTGCCGCTCGTAGGTCTCGAGGGCGGTCGGCGCGCCGTGCACGGCCGCCGTCGAGCGCAGCAGCGCGGCGACGCTGGCCTCGTCCTCGGCCCCCGACCGCGCCAGCAGTCCCAGTGCCTCCCCGTGGTCGCCCAGACCGGAGAGCGACCGGCCCAGCACGGCGGTCCCGACGGTGCGCTGCCGGACCGCGGCGGCCCGCAGCAGGCCGAGTGGCCCCTCTCCGCCGCTACCCGGCTCCGGGAACGCGAGCGCCGACCGGGCCAGGTCGCGCGCCCGGACCAGGTCATGGCTCCCCTCTGCCTCGCGAGCACCGATCACCGCGTTCTTCATCACCAAGGCGTCCACCGCGTCGGGAAGGAGCCCGAGCCGGTAGCCGTGGTCGGTGCGCACCACCACCTCGGGAGCGGTCTGTGAGCGCACCCGGGAGACCACGACCTGGAGCGCCTTGGCCGGGTTGGCCGGCACGTCGTCGCTGCCCCAGACCTCGTCGACCAGCCGTCCCTCGCTGACCTGCGTGCCCGCGGCGACCAGCGCGGCCAGCAGGGCGTGGGTCCGGCCGCCGGGCAGCGGGGTGCCCTGCCAGGACACCTCGTCGAGCAGCCGGAGGTCGGTCACGAGAAGGACAATGCCAGCCGTGGGCCAGGCTCAGCGCTGGACCGCACCGCACCGCTCGGCGGCCAGAGCGACCGCGGCGTCGCGGGCCGCACCGGTCTCGTGCTCGGTCAAGGTCCGGTCGGGGGCCCGGAACCGCAGCGCGAAGGCCAGCGACTTGTGCCCGGCGGCGACCTGGTCGCCGGTGTAGACGTCGAAGAGCCGGATCGACTCGAGGTGCTCCCCCGCTCCCTCGCGGAGCGCGGCCTCCACCTCGGCGGTCGGCAGGTCGGCCGGGACGACGAGCGCCACGTCCTCCTTGGCGACCGGGAAGGTCGAGAAGTCAGGGCCGGGCACGACGTCGACGGCGTGGCTCATGAGCACGTCCAGGTCGACCTCGACGGCCGCCGCGCGCTGGGGCAGCCCGAAGGCCGTGCAGACCTGGGGGTGCAGCTCACCGGCGAGGCCGAGCTCGGCGCCGCCGGCGCTGACCAGGGCGCAGCGCCCGGGATGCCAGGGCATCCGGCTGGCGGCGGTCACCTCGACCTCGACGCCGAGCTCGTCGGCCAGGCGGCGTACCAGTCCGATGGCGTCCGCCCAGCCCGCCGTGCGGCCCGCGCCCCACCAGCCGGCCCGCTCGCGCTCGCCCGCTAGCACCACGGCCAGGTGCAGCGGCTGCTCGGGCAGCGCGTCGAACAGCTTGGCCAGCTCGTCGTCGCTGGGCCGCCAGTCGACGCCGTAGATCGGCGCCGGGCCGCGGTCGACCGGGAAGGCCACGGTCCCGGTCTCGAACAGCGACACCCCGGGCGCGCCGCGCCCGAGGTTGCGGGCGGCGGCGCGGAGCAGGCCGGGCAGCAGCGTCGTGGTGTACGACGGCTCCTCGGCCGAGAGCGGGTTGGCCAGCCGGACCGTGTGCCGGAGCGGGTCGTCGGCGGCCAGCCCGAGCTGGTCGAAGGCGGCCTCGCCGACGAACGGGAAGCTGATCACCTCGACGCAGCCCGCGCCGGCCAGGGTGCGGCCGATCCGCCGCCGCAGCCGCTGCTCGCGGGTCAGGCCA
The DNA here is from genome assembly GCA_963749865.1 of uncultured Actinomycetota bacterium. Taxonomy (GTDB): domain Bacteria; phylum Actinomycetota; class Actinomycetes; order Propionibacteriales; family Nocardioidaceae; genus Nocardioides. The sequence continues at coordinate 846,235 of CAVVOE010000011.1, read as the reverse complement.
CGGCCGGCGGCCTCGCGCGGTAGCACCGACGGGACCCGGTCGTAGCCGACGACGCGGGCGACCTCCTCGACCAGGTCGTAGGCGTCGGTGAGGTCGGGGCGCCACGGCGGCGGTACCGCCTGCAGCGGCTCGCCCTCGACCACCTCGCAGCCGACGGCCCGCAGGTTGGTCACCGTCGTCCCGGCCGCGATCTCGATGCCGGAGATACGGGCCGGCAGGTCGGCCGCCATCGGGATGGCGGCGCGCGGCGGCGCCCCGCCCACCACCGTGACGCCCGGCTCGGCGGTGCCGCCGCCGTACTTCACGAGCAGCTCGACCACCCGGTCCGCCGCCGCCGGGGTGATCACCGGGTCCGCGCCGCGCTCGTTGCGCTTCCCGGCCTCGGAGGTGAGCTTGTGCCGCTTGCCGGTGCGGAACATCGAGACGGCGTCCCAGTGCGCGGCCTCGACGAGCACGTTGGTGGTGGTCTCGGACATCTCGGTGGTCTGGCCGCCCATGACGCCGCCCAGGCCGATGATTCCGGAGTCGTCGGTGACCACGAGGTCCTCGGTCGACAGGGCGCGGTCGACGCCGTCGAGGGTGGTGAGCCGTTCGCCCGCGGTCGCGCGGCGGACCCGGATCGGGCCCCGGAGCTTGTCGGCGTCGTAGCCGTGGATCGGGCGCCCCAGCTCGAGCATCACGTAGTTGGTGATGTCGACGGTCAGGGAGATCGGGCGCATCCCGGAGAGGGTGAGCCGCTGCGCCATCCAGTCCGGCGTGGCCGCGTCGGAGTCGATGCCGCTGACCACGCGCGCGACGAAGACCGGGCAGCCGCTCGCGTCGTCGATGACGACCGGGTGGCCGTCGGCGTTCGGCTCGGGGACGTCGCGCTGGGCCGGGTCGCGGTATGGAACGTCGAAGGCGAGCGCCGCCTCGCGGGCCACGCCCCGCAGGCTCAGGGCGTACGCCCGGTCGGGGTTGATCTCGAACTCGATGACCTCCTGGTCGAGGCCGAGCACCGGGCGGGCGTCCGCGCCGGGCTCGCCGGCGCCCTCGGGCAGCACGATGATCCCCTCGTGGTCCTCGCCGAGACCGAGCTCGCGGGCCGAGCAGATCATCCCGGAGCTGACGTGCCCGTAGGTCTTGCGGGCGGAGATCTCGAAGTTCCCGGGGAGCACGCCGCCGGGGAGGATCACCGGGACCAGGTCGCCCGGCGCGAAGTTGTGGGCGCCGCAGACGATGCCCTGCGGGTCACCTGAGCCGTTGGCGGCACCGACATCCACGGTGCACCAGTTGATGGTCTTGCCGTTCTTCTGGGGCTCGGCCTCCATCGTGAGCACCCGGCCGATCACGAGCGGGCCCCGGACCTGCTCGCCCGGCTTCACGATCGCCTCGAGCTTGAGGCCGAGCATGGTCAGCCGGGCAGCGAGCTGCTCCGTGGTGACGTCCTCGGGGAGGTCGACGTACTCACGGATCCAGGCGACGGGCGCCTTCATCCGGGGTCCCCGCGAAAGCGCGCGGTCCCCGCGCGGAGCGCCGCATCCGGGCGGTTTCGTGGGGTGGTCATAGGTCGGTCCCGAAGGCGGTCGTGAACCGGACGTCACCCTCGAAGAGCGCACGCAGGTCCTCGATGCCGTGGCGGAACATCAGGGTCCGGTCGATGCCCATGCCGAAGGCGAAGCCGGAGTAGCGCTCGGAGTCGATGCCGCAGGCGTGCAGGACGCGCGGGTTCACGACGCCGCAGCCGCCCCACTCGATCCAGCCCGCGCCGCGGCAGGTGCGGCACTCCTCGGAGTTGACCCCGCGGCACACGAAGCAGACCAGGTCGACCTCGGCGCTCGGCTCGGTGAACGGGAAGTACGACGGCCGGAACCGGGTGGTGATCCCCTCACCGAACATCGCGGTCGCGAAGTGGTCGAGGGTGCCCTTGAGGTGGGCCATCGAGATCCCCTCGTCGACCGCGAGTCCCTCGACCTGGTGGAAGACCGGGCTGTGCGTGGCGTCGTACTCGTCGGTGCGGAAGACCCGGCCCGGGCAGACGACGTAGATCGGCGGCTGGCGGGACAGCATGGTGCGGGCCTGGACCGGCGAGGTGTGCGTGCGCAGGACCAGGTGGTCCTCGGCCGGGTCGGTCCAGAACGTGTCCTGCATGGTGCGGGCGGGGTGGTCGGGGCCGAGGTTGAGGGCGTCGAAGTTGAGCCACTCAGCCTCGAGCACGGGACCCTCGGCCACCTCCCAGCCCATGGCCAGGAAGATGTCGGCGATCAGCTCTGAGCCGGTGGTGAGCGGGTGCCGGGCCCCCTTGGGGACCCGGTCGGTCGGCAGTGTGACGTCGACCGTCTCCTCGGCGAGCATCCGCTGCTCCTGCTGCTCCTCCAGGACCGCCTGCCGCTCGGCCAGGGCCTGCTGGACCGCTCCCCTGGCCCGGCCGACCCGCTGGCCGGCCTCCTTGCGGGCCTGGGGTGGCAGCGCGCCGATCTCGCGGTTGGCCAGGGCCAGCGGCGAGCGGTCGCCGGTGTGCTCTATCCGAACCTGCTTGAGCGCCTCGAGGTCGGCGGCGCCCGCGATCGCGGCCAGCGCGGCGTCGCGCGCGGCCTCGACCTCCTCGGGCTTCAACGCGGCCACCTCCACGGGGTCGAAGTCGGTGTTCGGTCCGGACACGGGGACGAGTCTAGGAACCGGGCACCGGACCCGGCGATCGGGTTAGCTGCCCGGGCAGTCGGTGGTGGTCACGTCGTCCCGGCTCGGCGACGCGGTCGCGAGCGCGGCGGCCAGCGGGTCCGGTCCGTCCTCGACCAGGGACGAGGCCCGGCTGCGCCCCAGGTTCCAGGCGAGCCAGTCGTCGTCCTGGGACCAGTACCTCGGCAGCCCGCAGCGGACCTCGGTCTCGCTGCGGTCCTCGAAGACCGGTACGGCATCCGCGGAGAGGCCACGCAGGTAGAACCAGTCGACCCGGCCGGAGTCGGCGTACCGGTCCAGGTTCTGCCTCGCTATCAGCGCGTCGGGGTTGAGGGCCGCCAGCCCCAGCAGCGCGGCCACGCCGGTGACCAGCGCGAACCGCGGCACCCAGACACCCCAGCGCACCAGCCCGGCCACCGCCGCGCCGACCACGAGGAGGCCGAGCCAGCCCTCGAACACGTAGACGACCAGCCGGAGCCGGGTCAGGCCGTAGGCGTCCTGGTAGAGGCTCATCCGGTGGAGCGCCGAGCCGACCACGACCAGCGTCGACGCGCACAGCACACCGAGCGAGCCCCGCAGCCAGACCCGGTCGCCGAGCTGGTCGCCGGCCCAGTGCGCGGCCGCCCAGACCACGACCAGGGTGAGGAGCGTGGCCACGGTGAGCTGGCCGAAGCCCTCGTGGACGTACTCGGCGTAGGTCAGACCGGTGGTGCGCTGCACGTAGTCGTGGCCGCCGAACAGCACGCTGAGCTGGGCGGCGACGAAGAGGGCGAACACCGCGTCGACGAGCAGCACCGGCACCAGCCACTCCCAGCGGTGGGCGCGGGTGCGACGGGCCGGCAGCCCCCAGACGTCGACCCTGGGCGGGTTGAGGGCGAGGTACGCCGCGGCCAGGGTCGGGCCGGCCACCGCGATGGTCACGAAGATCCGGAGCACCGCCGAGTCCAGGCTCAGGTCCGGGAGCACGGTGTCGACCCAGCTCTCGACGACGGCGTCGGCGGAGACGAAGAGCAGCCCGAAGACCAGCACCACCACGACCGACACCAGCCCCGTCACGAGCACTCGCGGTGCCCGGTCGTGACCGGTGGTCTCACGCAGCGTCCGGGCCACCCAGGGCAGGTCGCGGAGGCCGGCCAGCGGCCAGCAGATCCCGGCCAGGACGAAGGCCAGGAACCGGTGCGGCCTGGTCACGCCGGCGATCAGCGCGGTGGCGCCGGCCAGCAGGCACAGGACGCCGACCCAGTGCGCGTCGAGGAGGATCACCGGCAGGATGCTGAGGGCGCTGAGCCCGAGGCAGGTCAGCGTGAACGGCTCGCGACGGTGCTTGGCGGCGTACGCCACGGTTCCGCCGGCCGCCGCGGCGACCAGGAACAGCGCCAGCCCGTAGGGGCGGTTCGGCAGCAGGAGCCCGGCCAGCAGCCCGACGCCGAGCGCGGCCGCGAGCACGCCGCGGTGGCCGCTGACGGCGTCCGGCCAGAACCTGCCGAACAGCGGGTCGAGCACGGGCGCCGGGACCACGGCCGCCCCGACGTGGCCGGGGTGGATCGGCGGCGGCGGGGGTGGCGGAGGAAGGGGTGTGGTGGGCATGGGGACCTCCTGTGCGGTTGCACCCGGGTGGATCGGCAGGTCGAGGCGGAGCAGGGCGCCGGGCGCACCCGGCGGCGGGTCGGCGAACCGGACGGTGCCGCCGTGCAGCACGGCCACCCACCGGGCGATGGCGAGGCCCAGGCCGGTGCCCCCCGTGGTGCCGTCAGGCGACGTGAGCGTCCCGAACCGCTCGAACGCGCGTTCGCGGTCGTGCGGCGCAACCCCAGGCCCCTGGTCCGAGACGTCGAGGCTCCAGCGGTCGGGCGTTGCGGCGTACCGGACCGCGACCCGACCGCCCTCGGGGCTGTGCCGGACCGCGTTGTCGATCACGTTGGTGAGCAGCTGGCGAAGCCGGGTGCGGTCGGCGGCGACCTCCACATCGTGAGGGACCTGGACGTCGAACGAGACGCCGCGCCCGGTGGGGACGAGGTCGGCGAGCACCTCGTCGACCAGGGTCTCGAGCGCGACGATGTCGAGGCGCAGCGGCGACACCCCGGCCTCGAGGCGGGACAGCTCGAGGAGGTCGCCGAGCAGGGCGCCGACGCGCTGGGCCTGGTCGACGGCCCCGCCGAGGTTGGCCGCGTCGGCGGGACGGACGCCGTCGGCGAGGTTCTCCAGGGTGGCGGTGAGCGCGGCCAGCGGCGTACGCAGCTCGTGGGAGACCGTGGCCACCAGGTCGCGCTGCTCACGGTCGACGGTCGCGAGCTCGGCGGCCATCTGGTTGAACGCCCGTGCCAGCTCGCCGATCTCGTCGGAGGAGTCGGCTCGGACCCGGCCCCGGTAGTCGCCGCGGGCCATCCGTCGGGTGGCCTCGGTCATCTCGCGCAGCGGCGAGGTCATGCCCACGGCCAGCAGCTGGGTGACGGCGAGCGCCAGGGCCACGGTCACGGGGACGGCGAGCAGCACGGGTACCTCGGCACTGCTCGCGAGCACGCCGACCAGGGCCGCGACCAGGACGCTCGCCGTGACCAGCAGGCCGAGCTTGACCTTGATCGTCGTGAGCGGCGCAAGGGGCGAGCTCATGACTCTTCGCCGGGCGGCTCGAGTGCGTAGCCGACGCCGTGGACCGTGCGCACCCGGTCGGCGCCGACCTTGGCGCGCAGGGCCCGGACGTGGCTGTCCACGGTGCGCGTCCCGGAGGCGTCCGGCCAGTCCCACACGTCGGCCAGCAGCTGCTCCCGGGTCAGCACCTCGCCCGGCGTGGCGGCCAGCCGCGCCAGGAGGTCGAACTCCGTCGGCGTGAGGCGCACGTGGTCACCGGCGACGCTGACCCGCCGGGTGCCGGTGTCGACGACGAGGTCGCCGGCCACCAGGCGGGCCGACGGGCGGGCGGCCAGCTCGGCGGCGCGGTCGACGCGCCGCAGCAGGGCGCGGACCCGGGCGACCAGCTCGCGCATCCGGAAGGGCTTGGTGAGGTAGTCGTCCGCGCCCACGGCCAGCCCGACGAGCACGTCCGCCTCGTCGTCGCGCGCGGTGAGCATCAGCACCGGCACCGGGTTCGCGGCCTGGATGCGTCGGCAGACCTCGTGGCCGTCGAAGCCGGGCAGCATCACGTCCAGCACCACGAGGTCGGGAGCGACCTCGGCACACTGCGCCACCGCGCCGGGCCCGTCGTAGGCCTGGTCGACGTGGAACCCCTCGGCTCGCAGCCGGTCGGCCACCGCGTCGTTGATCACCGGCTCGTCCTCGACGACGAGGACCCGTCGGGTCTCCATCCTGCGAGCGTAGGAGCGCGGGCACCCAGGACGTGGGTGGGACTCGTGAAGGTTGTGTGCAGGTTGTGGCGCAGCCGGCGAGACCGGCCAGCCGTCAGACGTCCGGCAGCGCCGACGGCCAGGCGACCGAGATCCGGGCGCCGCCACCGGGCGCGTCGCTGATCGACACGGTGCCGCCGTGCACCTTGGTCAGGCCGCCGACGATGTAGAGGCCGAGGCCCGAGCCGCCGCGCTTGCCGCCCTTCCAGAACTTGGTGAACACCCGGCGGCGCATCTCCACGGGGATGCCTTCGCCCTCGTCGTCGACGGTGACCCGGACGCCGGGCTGGTCGCCGAGCTCGCCCGGGCCGAGCGGCACGAGGGTCACGTGGACGGTGCCCTCGCCGTGCCGGACGGCGTTCTCGACCAGGTTGGTCACCACCTGGGTGAACTTGTCCGGGTCGGCGTGGATCTCGGGCAGGTCGTCGGCCACCACGAGGTCGATCGGGCGCGCGGTGCCGGCCGACACGGAGTCGACGATCCGTCGGGCCAGCAGGCCGGCGTCGCAGTTGCGGGGGTGCAGCTGGAGCCGGCCGGTGTCGATGCGGGCCACGTCGAGCAGCTCGGCGATCAGCCGCGTCAGCCGGTCGGAGTCGGCCGAGACGGTCGTCAGCATCAGCTTCTTCTGCTCGTCGTTGAGCTTGTCCCAGCGGTTCAGGAGCGCCTGCACGAAGCCCTTCACACCGGTCAGCGGCGAGCGCAGCTCGTGGGCCACGGTGGCGACCAGGTCGGAGCGCTCCCGGTCGAGCCGGGCCCGGCCGCGCCCCGAGCGGATCGTGACGGCGACGTCGGAGACGGGCTGATGCAGCGCCGGCCGGTGGATCTTGGCGGCGACGAGCACCTCGGTGCCGTTCGCCAGGAGCCAGGACTGCTCGGGTACGGCGGTCCGGGTGGGCAGCCCGTCGTAGGGCCGGTTGTGCGCGCACCACGCGTTCCCGTCCTGGTCGCGCAGCGCCAGCACGTCACCCAGCGGCTGGCCGACACAGTCCAGGGATACGCCGAGCATGGTCGCAGCGACCTGCGAGATCATCGTGACCCGGCCGTCCGCCCCCGCGAGCACCACGCCGTCGGGCAGGGCGTCCACGACGGCCTGCGCGGGGCGGGTGGGCATGGGGGTCAGCCTGTCATGGGCGCTGGGCCCGGGCGGACTCGTAGAGGCAGAGCGCGGCGGCGGTCGACAGGTTGAGGCTCTCCGCGCGGCCGTGGATGGGGATGGCGACCCGGTGGTCGGCCAGGGCGGCCAGCTCGGCGGGCAGCCCCCAGGCCTCGTTGCCGAACAGCCAGGCGGTCGGACCGGCCAACGCGGCGTCGTACAGCCCGACCTCGCCGGCGCCGTCCGCAGCCAGCACCATGAGCCCGGCCTCCTTCGCCGCGCGGACGGCATCCGTGGCCGACGGCTCGACGGCCACCGGGAGATGGAACAGCGAGCCGACGCTGGCCCGCAGCGTCTTGGGGTTGTAGAGGTCGACGGAGTGGCCAGCCAGCACGACGCCGTCCGCGCCGGCGGCGTCGGCGCAGCGGATGACGGTGCCGGCGTTGCCGGGGTCCCGGACGTCGGCGCAGATCGCCACCAGCCGGGCGCTCGACACGACGTCCGCGAGCGGTACGTCGACGTACCGGCACAGCGCCACCACGCCGGCCGGGCTGACCGAGTCGGACAGCAGCTCGAGTGCGCGGTCCTCGACCCGGGTCACGCGAACGCCGTCCGGCAGGTCGGCCAGGTCGGTCTCCGCCCGGGCGAAGACCTCGTCGACGCAGCCTGCCTCGACCGCGGCCTCGACGGCCTTCGGCCCGTCGGCAAGGAAGAGCCGCCGCTCGGTGCGTACCGAGCGGCGGCTGAGCTTCCGGATCTCCTTCAGCCGGGCGTTGCCGGCCTTGAGAGGCGATGTGGTCATGTCTTTCCGGGGTCCCCGCGGAAGCGTGCGCTCCGCGCGGAGCGCCTCATCGCACGGTTTCGTGGGGTGGTCAGGCTGAGGCCTCGGCCCTGGCTGCGTTGACGTCCTCGGGGAGGGCGGCCTTGGCCACCTCGACCAGCGCGTTGAACGCGGCGATGTCGTTGACGGCGAGGTCGGCCAGGATCTTGCGGTCGACCTCGACCCCGGCCAGGCCGAGGCCCTGGATGAACCGGTTGTAGGTGATGCCCTGGGCGCGGGCCGCGGCGTTGATCCGCTGGATCCACAGGCGGCGGAAGTTGCCCTTGTTCTTGCGCCGGTCGTTGTAGCTGTAGACCAGCGAGTGGGTGACCTGCTCCTTGGCCTTGCGGTAGAGCCGTGAGCGCTGCCCGCGGTAGCCGCTGGCGCGCTCGAGGGTGGTCCGGCGCTTCTTCTGGGCGTTCACTGCCCGCTTGACGCGTGCCATGTCTTATCTCACTCCTAGGTGATGGTTCGAGTCAGTGGGTCAGCGGCCGAGCAGCTTCTTGACGCGCTTGACGTCGGCCTTGTCCACGTCCACCTCGCCGGCGTTGCGGCGGTGCTTGCGGCGGCTGCCGGTCGTCGGCGCGGAGGCGAACGCAGCGCCGGACTTGCGGCTGGCGTTCAGCCGGCGGATCTTGCCGGACCCGGTCACCTTGAAGCGCTTGCTGGCGCCGGAGTGCGTCTTGTTCTTGGGCATGTGTCTCTCCTCGTACGTCGTACCGCCGTCGTGTACGGCGCGGGTGGTGCTGGTGCGTCTGGGTGAGTTGGCGGCTCAGTCCGGAGGTTCAGGCAGTTCCCGGTTGGGTCCTGACTTCGGTCATGCCTCAATCTCTGGATCCAGGTTCTCGGAGCGGCCGCGCTCCCTCTTCTGCGCCACTGGTCCGGCGGCGCGGGCGGTGGCGCGCTCCGCGGCCTCCTCGGCTGCTTCGGCGGCGCGCTCTGCCATGCGCTCCTCCTTGGCGTGCTGCTGCTCGACCTTGGCCTCGGCCTTCTTCTTGTGTGGGCCGAGCACCATGATCATGTTGCGGCCGTCCTGCTTGGGGGCGGACTCCACGAAGCCGAGCTCCGTGACGTCCTCCGCGAGCCGCTGGAGCAGCCGGAACCCGAGCTCGGGGCGGTGCTGCTCGCGACCGCGGAACATGATCGTGATCTTGACCTTGTCGCCGGCCTTGAGGAACCGCACGACGTGACCCTTCTTGGTCTCGTAGTCGTGCTGGTCGATCTTGGGACGAAGCTTCATCTCCTTGATGATCACGTTCGTCTGGTTCCGGCGGGCCTCACGGGCCTTCTGGGCGTTTTCGTACTTGAACTTCCCGTAGTCCATGAGCTTGCAGACCGGGGGCTTGCCCTGCGGTGCGATCTCGACGAGGTCGAGGTCGGCCTCCTGGGCCAGCTTGAGCGCCTGGTCCGTGGGCACGATGCCCACGGTCTCGCCATTGGGCCCCACGAGACGGACCTCGGGTACTCGGATCCGGTCGTTGATACGAAGATCAGTGCTGATGTGTCCTCCTGCGTTTGGTGACTAGGGCCGGAGGGCTCCTCAAGACTTGCTCAGAAATGACAGAAGGCCTCCGCGTCGCAAGCGGAGGCCAGTCATCGCCCGTCTGCGCGTGCTCGGTGAGCGCACGTGGACGAGCCACCAGGACCAGACCCGACGACCTAGTGGAGCTGAGTGGAGCTGGGCGGTCGATGCGGGTGGGAGGCCAGGCAGCCGAGGGCCGCTGGCATCCGCTTGTGATCGGTGCTCCGGAGAGCACTGATCGGTCAACGCTCGATGGTAACCGACTATTCCGACGGCGTGCCAATTGCAGCGACGTACCGCACCGGTCCGGCCACGTCGATGAGCAGGGCCTCGGCCCCGTCCTGGAGCGCCGCCAGCGCCGCTGTCCGAGCGGGCACCGGCACCGGCCGGGCGTCCGGGTCCCAGCGGGCCATGGCCGCCAGCCCGGTGAACGCGAGCAGGGCCAGCCGGCCATCAGCGCCGCGCATCAGGACGGTCGCCAGGTCCGCGGACTTGTCGCGCACCAGCCCGTCCGGCCCGGTCTCGCTCTCCCCCAGTGCAGCCACCACCGGCACCAGCACTCGGGCGTCGGCCAGTGCGAGGAGCACCTCCGGCTCGCGTGCCGGGTCCGCGTCGTACGCCGCCAGCGCGGCTTCCAGTGCCGAGTCGGCCGCGCCGTCGTCGTCCGGGGCACCCGCGCCGGCGAGCAGCCGCTGCCCTGCTGGCTCCACGTCCCCACGGTAGGTGGTCTCCGCCCGAGCCGCTCATCGCGGTCCCTCTACGCTGGAGGCGTGGACGACGTGGCTTGGGGGGCACTGACCCTGGCGCTCACGCTGCTGGGCGGTGGCTGGACCGTCTACGCGTTCCGCAACCGCGGCCTCGCCTCCGCCCTGCGCGGGGCGGGCTTCACCCTGATCCCCCTGGCCCTCCTGCTCACCAACTCGCTCCGCATGGTCACCCGGATCGTCGACGCGGTCGGCGACTGGGTGGGCGGGCTGGCGTGGAACCCGTTCACCTGGCTCGGGCTGATCCTCGGCGGTGTGTCGGTCGTGTGCTTCGTGGTGGCCGGCTTCATCGCCAACCGTGGCGCGACCGCTGAGCCGGGTTCCGGGCCCTCGAAGGCCGGATCGGGCAAGGAGCTGCCGAAGGGACGCGGCGCCAAGGCCGAGCCGGTGCTCGCCGACGTCGACCCCGAGATGGCCGAGATCGAGGCGCTGCTCCGCAAGCGCGGCATCACGTGATCACCCCACGAAACTGCGCGGTGGGCGCTGCGCGCGGCGGACGCGCCCTTTCGCGGGGACCCCGAAAAGCATGACCGCTTCTGCCTCCAGCGTCGAGCGCAACCGGCTCTGGACGCGGCTCAACGACGCGGTCGCCGCCCACGAGGCGCCGCTCGCGACCCCGCTGATGGTGGTCGACCTCGACGCCTTCGATGCGAACGCCGACGACCTGGTCCGGCGGGCCGGCGGAACGCCGATCCGGGTCGCCTCCAAGTCGGTGCGGGTGCCGGCGCTGCTGAGCCGGGTGCTGGCCCGCGACGGCTTCCGCGGCGTGCTGGCCTACACGCTGCCCGAGGCGCTGTGGCTGGAGGAGCAGGGCATCAGCGGCGACATCGTGGTCGCCTACCCGACCGTGGACCGCGGTGCCCTGGCCCGGCTGGTCGCCTCGCCGTCCGCGGCGGCCAGGATCACGCTGATGGTCGACGCCGTAGCCCACCTCGAGGCGGTCGACTCGGTACGGGCGTCGCAGGCCGTGCCGGTCCGGGTGGCCATCGACGTCGACGCCGGGCTGCGGATCGGCCGACAGCACGTCGGCCCGAAGCGCTCGCCGCTCTACGACGCCGACGACGTGCTTGTGTTGGCCAAGGAGGTCGGCGCCCGGCACGGCTTCCGGCTCGTGGGGGCGATGACCTACGAGGGCCAGGTCGCCGGCGTCCAGGACGAGGTGCCCAGCCAGCGCGCCCGCTCGGCCGTCGTACGCCGGATCAAGTCGATGTCGATGACCCAGCTGGAGATCCGCCGCCGCGAGGTGGCCGACGCGCTGCGGACGGCCGGCGCCGAGCTCGAGTTCTGGAACGCCGGAGGAACCGGCTCGGTGGAGGCCACCGTGTCGGACCCCGTGGTGACCGAGGTCGCGGCCGGATCGGGGCTGCTGGCGCCGACCCTGTTCGACCACTACCAGTCCTTCGCGGCGCGGCCGGCGGCGTTCTTCGGGCTGCCCGTCACCCGACGTCCGTCCCCGCAGATGGCGACCGTGCACGGCGGCGGGCTGATCGCCTCCGGGCCGGCCGGCAGGGACCGCGCGCCCACGCCCTGGGCCCCCGCTGGCCTGCACCTGACCGGGCTCGAGGGCGCCGGCGAGGTGCAGACCCCGCTCACCGGTCACCCGGCCGGGCTGCTGGCGATCGGGGACCTCGTGTGGTTCCGGCACGCCAAGGCCGGCGAGCCGTTCGAGCACACCAACTCGGTGCAGCTGCTGTCCGGGTCCCGGTTCACCGAGGAGGTCCGGACCTACCGTGGCCACGGGCTCGCCTTCTGACGTCGGGGCCGTCGTCCTCGAGCTCGCGTCGTCCCGACCGCCCACGCTGGGCGCCGGTCGGCTGGTCTGCGTCGACGGTCCGGCCGGCTCGGGCAAGACCACCCTCGGCGCCGCGCTGGCGGACCGGACCGGTGCGCAGCTGATCCAGGGCGATGAGCTGATGGCGGGCTGGCGCGGGCTCGACGCCGTGGGCGGCCAGCTCACCGCCGTCGTCGAGGCGCTGGCCCAAGGACGTCCGGGCAGCTACGAGCGGTACGACTGGCTTCTCGGCCGCTACGACGGGACGGTCGCGGTGCCGCCCGCGCCCTGGCTGGTGGTCGAGGGCGTCGGGAGTGGCGCGGCCGCCATCGCGGCGTACGTCACCGTGCTGGTCTGGGTCGAGGTCGACGACGAGCTGCGGCTGGCGCGCGGCATCGCGCGCGACGGCGCCGCCATGGAGCAGCACTGGCGGCAGTTCATGGTCGACGAGCGGGCGCTGTTCGCCCGCGAACGCACAAGGGAGCGCGCGGACGTGCTGGTGGACGGGTCGGGTGCTCAGCCGCCTGTCATCGCGCTGCCGTGAGCTCGACGCCGGCCCGTAGGTTGTCGCGGGTGGTGGCACCCAGTGGTGAGCAGTACGAGATCTCGGGCGATGGCTACCGGGCGGTGGTGACCGAGAGCGGTGGTGCGCTGCGGCTGCTCGAGCACGACGGGCGAGCGCTGGTCGACGGCTTCGCGGAGGACGAGATGTCATCCGGCGGCCGAGGCCAGCTGCTCATGCCCTGGACGAACCGGATCGCCGACGGCGCGTACTCGTTCGGCGGCCGCGACCTGCAGCTGCCGCTGACCGAGCCCGGCCGGCACAACGCCTCGCACGGTCTCGTGCGCTGGGTGGCCTGGACGGCGGAGGAGCACACCGAGCGGTCCGTCACGCTGCGCTACCGGTTGATGGCCCAGAGCGGCTACCCGTGGAGCCTCGACCTCCGGGTGGTGTACGACGTGTCCGCGGACGGGCTCACGGTGGCCCAGTCCGCGCGCAACCTGGCCGCGACGGCGGCGCCGTACGGCCAGGGCGCCCATCCGTACCTCACGGTCGGCCCGGGCCCGTGCGACTTTTGGGAGCTGACCCTGCCGGCGGCCACCCGCTCGCTGAGCGACCCTGAGCGGAAGCTCCCGACCGGCCGCGAGCCGGTCGACGGCACCGAGGCCGACTTCCGGGTGGGCCGCCCGATCGGGGACGTGGTGCTGGACCATGCCTTCACCGACCTGGCCCGCGACGGGGACGGCCGCACCACCGTGACCCTGCGCGACCCCGCGGCCGGCCACGCGGTGGCGCTCTGGGTCGACGCGGCGTACCGGTGGCTGATGGTCTACACAGGCGACGACAACGCCGAGGGCACCCGTCGCCGCTCCGTCGCAGTCGAGCCGATGACCGCCCAGGCCAACGCCTTCGTCACCGGCGAGGACCTCGTCGTCCTGTCCCCCGGCGCGGAGTTCTCCGCCTCCTGGGGCCTCCGCGTCCTCCCCTGACGCCCCACCCACCGCGAGTCGGGGCTACTCGTCATGAGTAACCCCGACTCGGCGCGGTCAGGGGGCGGCAGAGGCGGCGGCGACGAGGGCCTTGAGCTCACGCAGGGCCACGCGGGCGCGGTCGCCGTCTGAGCCCTGGATGCCCATCACCGCAGCGGTCTCTCCGTCGGCGAGGTCGAGGGTGACCCAGGGGGCACCCGGCGGCAGGCGCGCGGCGACGATCTGGGGCCACTCGTACTCGTGGCGGCGGTAGCCGTTCACCACGACCAGCCGGTCCGGGTAGGCGACCGCGCGCGAGCGGAGCAGGGCGTACATCAGCACGCAGAACAGCAGCCCGAAGAAGATCAGCGTGCCGCGCTGGAAGACCGTGAACCTGCCGCGGGTCTCCTCGTCGAAGGTGTACCAGGTGGTCACGCAGATGGTGCCGAGCGCGACGGTGATCGCGATGCCGACCACCCGCGGGCCGAGCGGTCGCCAGGTCCGGGGCAGCGCCGGCAGGGCCGGGGGCTCAGAGCCTGCAGGCATGGATGTCCGTGAGCAGGATCCCCCGCGCGCCGAGCTCGTAGAGCTCGTCCATCAGCCGCTGGGCACCGTCGCGCGGGACCATCGCCCGCACCGCGACCCAGCCCTCGCGATGGAGCGGGGCGATCGTCGGGCCCTCGATGCCGGGCGTCAGGGCCACCGCGTCGGTGACCCGCCCCTGCTCGATGTCGTAGTCCATCATCACGTAGGTCCGGGCCACGAGGACGCCCTCGACCCGGCGCCGGAAGATCTCGAAGCCAGGAGGCACATCGCCCGAGCGCGTGATCAGGACCGCCTCGGACTCGAGGATCGACTCGCCGAACACCTCGAGCCCGGCCTGCCGCATCGTGCCGCCCGTCTCGACCACGTCGGCGACCACGTCGGCCACACCGAGCTGGATCGACGTCTCGACCGCGCCGTCGAGCCGGACCACCTCCGCCTCGATGCCGCGCTCCTGGAGGAACGCCTCCACCACCCCGACGTACGACGTGGCGATGCGGGCCCCGGCCAGCTGGTCGAGCTCGGCGTACCTGCCCGCCGGGCCGGCGAAGCGGAAGCGACTGCGCCCGAACCCCAGCGGCAGGACCTCCTCGGCCTTCGCGCCCGAGTCGCGGAGCAGGTCGCGGCCGGTGATGCCGACGTCGAGGGTGCCCTCGCCGACGTACAGCGCGATGTCGCGCGGGCGCAGGTAGAAGAACTCGACGTCGTTCTCGGCGTCGGTCAGCGTGAGCTGCTTGGCGTCGTCGCGCTGTCGGTAGCCCGACTCGCGCAGGATCTCGGCGGCGGACTGGGCCAGCGACCCCTTGTTGGGGACGGCGATGCGGAGGAGGGACACTGGATTCCGTCCTAGAGGTGTGCGTAGACGTCGTCGAGCTCGAGGCCCGTGGCCAGCATCAGCACCTGGGCGTGGTACAGCAGCTGGCTGATCTCCTCGGCCGCGCGGTCCTTGCCCTCGTGCTCGGCGGCCATCCAGGACTCCGCGGCCTCCTCGACCAGCTTCTTGCCGATCGCATGCACGCCGGCGTCGAGCTGGCGCACGGTGCCGGAACCGTCGGGACGGGTCCTGGCCTTCTCGGAGAGCTCGGTCCAGAGCTCCTCGAACGTCTTCACGACGGGCCAGCCTAGTTGCCCCTGCCCGGCTGACCGGTCGCGTGTCCGCGCGTGGTCGGGTCAGGATGGGCGCGTGCCCCGCACCATCGCCGATCTCGACTGGCCCGTCCGCACCGACCGGCTCTCGATCCGGCCCGCGGTCATCCACGACATCGCGGCCATGTTCGCCTACCGCAGCCGGTCGGACGTCGCGCAGTGGCTGACGGTGTACCCGACGGGCCGAGAGGAGTGGGAGCGCCACTTCGTCAAGCGGCTGGACAGCCAGCTGGTGGTCGATCTTGACGATGCGCTCATCGGCGATCTCCAGCTCGACGTCGGTGATCCCTGGTCCCAGCTCGAGGTACGCGACGAGGCCGCCGGGACGATGGCCGAGATCGGCTACGTCTTCGACCCGGCGTACGTCGGGCAGGGCTATGCCACCGAGGCGGTGCGGGCGCTGCTGCGGATCGCCTTCGAGGGCATCGGAGTACGCCGGGTGATCGCCATGTGCTTCGCCGACAACGAGTCGTCGTGGCGACTGATGGAGCGGGTGGGCATGCGTCGTGAGCAGCACACGAAGCAGGACTCCCTGCACCGCAGGGGCGAGTGGCTGGACGGGATGATGTACGCGCTGCTGAAGGACGAGTGGCTCAGCGCTCGCTGAGCTCGCGCAGGGCACGCGCCGTGGTGAGGGCGGCCGCTGTCGCCTCGTAGCCCTTGTCCTCCTTCGACCCCTCGATCCCGGACCGGTCCAGCGCCTGCTGCTCGGTGTCGCAGGTCAGCACGCCGAACCCGACCGCGACCGTGTGGTCCAGCGCCACGCGAGTCAGCCCGTCGGTGGCCGCCGAGCAGACGTACTCGAAGTGCGGCGTGCCGCCCCGGATCACCACGCCGAGCGCCACCACGGCGTCGTACCCCTCCTGCGCGAGCGCGGAGGCGACGACCGGGAGCTCGAAGGTGCCGGGCACGCTCACCACCCGGGCGTCGGTGACCTGGTGCTCGGCGAGTGCCCGCTCCGCACCGGCCAGCAGTCCGTCCATCACCTGGGTGTGCCAGCTGGCCGCGACCACCGCGACCTTGAGGCCGCTGGCGTCGAACGGCTCGACGACCGCGCCACCCTCGCCAGTCACGGACGGACCTCAGCAGCGTCCAGCGTGGGCAGGTCGAGGTCGGGCAGCACGTGGCCCATCCGGTCCCGCTTGGTGAGCAGGTAGGCGAGGTTGTGGTCGTTGGGGTGCGGGGTGAGCGGCACCCGCTCGGCCACGGTGATGCCGTACTCCTCGAGGTTGGTGACCTTGTCGGGGTTGTTGGTCATCAGCCGGACGGTGCCGACGCCGAGGTCCTTGAGGATCTGGGTGGCCGCGCCGTAGTGGCGGGCATCGGCGGGCAGCCCGAGGTCGAGGTTGGCATCCACCGTGTCGCGTCCCCCGTCCTGGAGCTGGTAGGCCTGCAGCTTCGCGACCAGCCCGATCCCGCGTCCCTCGTGGCCGCGCAGGTAGACCACCACGCCGCGGCCCTCCGCCACGATCCGGTCCATCGCCTCGTCGAGCTGGGGGCCGCAGTCGCAGCGGTCGCTGCCGAAGACGTCACCGGTGAGGCACTCGGAGTGCACCCGGGTCAGCACCGGCTCGGAGCCTGAGATGTCGCCGTACACGAGGGCAACGTGCTCGGAGTCGTCGACGGTGATCGTGTAGCCGTACGCCGTGAAGTCGCCGTGCGTGGTCGGCAGCCGGGTCTCGGCGACCCGCTCGACCAGCACCTCGTTGCGACGGCGCCAGCGCACCAGGTCCTCGATCGAGATCATGGCCAGCCCGTGCTCGTCGGCGAACGCCCGCAGCGCCGGGGCCCGCTTCATGCTGCCGTCGTCGTTGACCAGCTCCACGAGCACGCCGGCCGGCGTGAGCCCGGCCAGCCGGGCCAGGTCGACCGCGGCCTCGGTGTGGCCGCGGCGCGCCAGCACGCCGCCCTCGCGGTAGCGCAGCGGGAAGACGTGGCCGGGCCGGGTGATCTCCCACGGCTCGGTGGCCGAGTCGGCCAGCACCCGCACGGTGTGCGCGCGGTCGGATGCCGAGATGCCGGTGGTCACGCCGTCGCGGGCGTCGACCGAGATCGTGTACGCCGTCCGCATCCGGTCCTTGTTGTGCGGCGTCATCAGCGGGATCTCGAGGCGGTCCAGCATGGCGCCGGGCATCGGCGCGCAGATCACGCCGCTGCTGTGCCGGATGGTGAACGCCATCAGCTCCGGGGTCGCCTTGCTGGCGGCGAAGATCAGGTCACCCTCGTTCTCGCGGTCCTCGTCGTCCACGACGACGACCGCCTTGCCGGCGGCGATGTCCGCGACGGCGCGCTCGATGGAGTCCATCCGGATCCCGACGTGCTGGGGCTCGGTCATCGCTTCTCCTCGGGGTCCCCGCGGAAGTGTGAGCTCGCCGCGCGCAGCGCGCCCTCCGAGCAGTTTCGTGGGGTGATCATGACTGTTCCTTCCTGCTCTCGAGCAGCTTCTCGACGTGCTTGGCGAGGACGTCCACCTCGAGGTTGACCCGGTCGCCCACCGTGCGGCTCCCGAGTGTCGTGCGGGCCAGGGTCTCCGGGATCAGGCTCACGGTGAACCCGTCGGGCCCCGCCTCGACCACCGTGAGGCTGACGCCGTCCACGGTGACCGAGCCCTTGTCGACCAGGTAGCGCCCCAGACTCCCTCGTTCATCGGGGGGCGGCAGCTCGACCTCGACGACCTCCCAGTGCTCGCTGGGGGTACGGCGGCGTACCACTCCGACCGCGTCGACGTGGCCCTGGACGATGTGGCCGCCGAGCCGGGTGGTCGGCGTGACCGCGCGCTCGAGGTTGACCTTGTCGCCCGGCTGCACGCCGGCGAGGGAGGTCTTGTCGAGCGTCTCCTGCATCACGTCAGCGGTCCACGTGTCGCCGTCACGCTCGGCGACCGTGAGGCAGCAGCCGTTGACCGATATCGAGTCACCCAGCCGGACGTCGGCCAGGACGTGCTGGGCGTGGATGGTGAGCCGGACCGCGTCACCCTGGTCCTCGACCCCGGCGACGGTGCCGAGCTCCTCGACGATCCCGGTGAACATCAGCGGTCTCCTGGTCTCATGATGATCCGGACGTTGGGCTGCTCGCCGTCGAGTCCTTCCAGCACGGTCACGTCGGTCACCACCGGCCGCAGCGCGTCGGCGATGGTCGTGATCGCGAGGTCGGCCACGGCGGGCTGACCGGCGCCGAGCAGCATCGGGGCGACGTAGGTGACGATCTCGTCGACCAGTCCGGCGGTGAGGAACGCCGCCGCGAGGGTCGGGCCGCCCTCCAGGAACACGTGCTGCCGGTCCCGGTCGAAGAGCGTCTTGAGTGCGGTCTCGGGGTCCCGGGTGCGCAGGTGCAGGGTCTCGGCGTGGCCGTCGAAGACCCGCTTCGTCCCCGGGAGGTCACGCTCCCCCATCACCACGCGCAGGGGCTGGCGGTCGGGCGGCAGCGGCTGGTCCTGCGCGTCGCGGACGGTGAGCTGCGGGTCGTCGACCTCGACGGTGTGGGTGCCGACCAGGACCACGTCGCACAGCGCGCGGAGCCGGTGCGTGTCCAGCCGGGCCGCGCGTCCCGACACCCAGCGGCTGGTCCCGTCGGCGGCCGCGCTGCGCCCGTCGAGGGTGGTGGCGAACTTCCACGTGACGAACGGCCGGCCGTGCTCGGCCGCGAACGTCCAGACCTCGTTGAGCGCCCGGGCCTCGTCCACCATGAGTCCCTGCTCGACGTCGACACCGGCCTCGCGGAGCAGCTGCGCGCCCCCGGCGGCGACCGGGTTGGGGTCGGCCTGCGCAAAGACCACTCGGCGGACGCCGGCCTCGCGCAGCGCGGCCGCACAAGGGCCGGTGCGGCCGGTGTGCGCGCAGGGTTCGAGGGTGACCACGACCGTCGCACCGCGGCCTCGCTCCCCCGCCTGCGCGAGTGCGTCTGCTTCCGCGTGGGGGTGGCCGGCGCCGCGGTGGTGTCCCTCGGCGACGGTGGCGCCAGTGGCGTCGATCAGCACACACCCGACCCGCGGGTTCGGGCCGAGCGGTACGCCGGGAGAAGCGGCCAGCTCGAGGGCGCGCGTCATCGCGGCCTGCTCGGCTGGGCTGAAGCTCATCGTCTGCTCCCGGTCCGGCTCACGGACTCCAGGGCGACGGCGCGGACGCGCATCTGGTGTGCGCGGACGACGCCTGCGTGCACTTCCCATCCGGACTTTGACCGTCGGTCCAGGAGCTTCACCTGGTCAACCGGTCACTGGCTGTGACCGGGTCGCGGACTTCTGAGCGAAGCGATGAAGCAACTCCGCTCAGTCACCGCCGGTTCGGGATTTCACCGACCCCAGAGCACGCGAGCATTTTCAACTCGTCGAAAAGAGTTTGCCACAGGCCACCAGCGAGAGCGCCCGTGATCCCGCCCACACGGCCTCCCCGAGTCGCCGTCGAGTGACCCGGTCTGCATGTCTTCCACGGCGTAGGGCCTGCCAATTGGGTCACTCGACGCGAACCGACCGGCTCAGGCCAGGGGACGGCCGGGGGCGCACCACTGCTGCTCGGCCGGTACGTCGACCAGCTCGCGCTCGGGGTAGCGCAGCGCGGTGAGACGGCCACCGAAGACCACGCCGGTGTCGAGGCAGATGGTGTTGTGCACCCAGCGCGCCTCGAGGACGGGAGTGTGGCCGTAGACGACGGTCGCGCCCCCGCGGTAGTCGTCCTGCCAGGGCAGCCGGACGGGCAGGCCGTACTCGTCGCGCTGGCCCGTCGTGTCGCCGTACAGCGCGAACGAGCGGGCCCGGCCGGAGTCGACCCCGTGCAGGTCCTCCCGCAGCCCGGCGTGCGCCACGACGAGACGGCCGTCGTCCAGGGAGAGCTGGTAGGGCAGGCCGGCCATGAACTCCCGCGCCCGCTCCCGGAACTCGGCCGGCTCACGGGCGAGCTGCTCCAGCGACTGAGCCAGCCCGTGGGCGACCCGGACGTCGCCCCCGCGCAGCGCACGCACCAGCTTGGCCTCGTGGTTGCCCTGGACGCAGAGTGCGGTGCCGGCGTCGACCATGGCCATGACCCGACGGAGCACGCCAGGGGTGTCCGGGCCGCGGTCGACCAGGTCGCCGACGAACACCGCGGTGCGCCCGCCCGGGTGGTGGTCGTCCTCCCACCCGAGCTTCGTCAGCAGCGTCTCGAGCTCGGAGCGGCAGCCGTGGACGTCGCCGATCAGGTCGTACGGCGGAGCGGGCTGGCTCAAGCCTCGCCGCGCTGCTCGTGCCACTGCTTGTGCCGCAGCGCGGACGACGACATGTTCGCGACGGCGGAGCCGCACACGGGGCAGGGCAGTACGTCGGTGAGGATCAGGTTGCCGTACCACTCCATCGCGCCGGCCTCCTCCGGAGTCATGGTCGGAGGCTACCCGCCCGCGGCCTCCGCCTCGGCCCTCAGCTCGGCGACCATCCGGTCGGGGTCGTCGGCCGAGTAGACAGCCGAACCCGCAACGAAGACGTCTGCCCCGGCCTCGACGCAACGCTCGATCGTCTCCAGCGAGATGCCGCCGTCGACCTGCAGCCAGGTCTCCACCCCGTGCTTGTCCATCAGCTGGCGGGCGGTCCGGATCTTGGGCAGGCACAGGTCGAGGAACTTCTGCCCGCCGAACCCGGGCTCGACGGTCATCACCAGGAGCATGTCGAGCTCGGGAAGCAGCTCCTCGTAGGGCTCGATCGGCGTGGCCGGCTTGAGCGCCATCGCCGCGCGGGCTCCCTTGGCCCGGATCTCCCGCGCCAGCCGCACCGGCGCGCCCGCCGCCTCCACGTGGAAGGTCACCGAGCCGCAGCCCGCCTCGACGTACTCCAGGGCATTGCTGTCGGGGTCCTCGATCATCAGGTGCGCGTCGAGGGGTACGTCGGTGCTCCTGCACAGCGCCTCGACCATGGTCGGCCCGAACGTCAGGTTCGGGACGAAGTGGTTGTCCATGACGTCGACGTGCACCCAGTCCGCGCTGCCGATCCGGGCCACCTCGTCGCCGAGCCGCGCGAAGTCCGCGTTGAGGATGCTCGGGGTGATCTGGATGGCCACGGGCCCAGCCTAGGGACTGAAGGTCTTCGCGGCGGTCAGCTGGGCCGGGCAGCGGCCCTCGGGTCGTCCGCAGGCCGCGAAGTCGCAGGTGCGGCACCACCAGGCCCCCGACTCGCCGGCCTTCCGGCGTTCGACGCGGCTCGCCACCCGCGCCCGGACCACCTTGTCCAGCAGCCGCTCCAGGCTCTCGCCCTCCTGCCTGCCGAGTCCGCTGATCGCCGCGTGGATGACCTGGTCGCGGGCCGCCCGGGCCGCGCGCGCCCGACGCCGTCCGGCGCCGGTGAGCCGCACCTCGACCCGGCGTCGGTCCATGCCGGTCCGGCGTACGGCCAGTCCTTCGGCCTCCAGCTGGGTGACCAGCCGCACCGCGCCGGAGTGGGTCAGGCCGAGGACGTCGGCGAGTCGTCCCACATGGGCGTCGCCGAGGAACTCCTCCAGCGCCAGCAGGGCCAGGGTTGCGCTGCCGGTCAGCCCGGAGGCGCGCTCCAGCGCGGACTGCGACTCCTCCGCCAGGTTCATCGACAGCGAGGCCAGCAGGTTCTCCAGCCGGGGGTTTACGGACGCGGCCATCTGGCTATTGTATGAGTGAGTCATACAATTTTCCGAGGAGCTGACACGCATGGCCGGGTTCGAAGCCACTGCAGAGACCGACGTCGCCGCCACCCCGCAGCGGGTGTGGGCCGCCCTGACCGAGCCGGACCAGATCGCGGTGTACATGCAGGGCTCGCAGGTCGAGACCACGTGGGAGGTCGGCAGCCCGATCACGTGGAACGGCGAGTACGACGGCCGCCCCTACCAGGACAAGGGCGAGGTGCTGACCTACGACGAGCCGAGCGTCCTGTCGGTCACCCACTACAGCCCGATGATGGGCCAGCCGGACGAGCCGGAGAACTACCACACCCTCGTCTACACGCTGACCTCCACCGACGGCGGGACGCACCTCCGGCTCACCCAGGACGGCAACGAGAGCGAGGAGCAGGCCGAGCAGTTCAGCCAGAACTGGCAGACCATGCTCGACGCGCTCAAGGCCCACGTCGAGGGCTGACCCGTCAGGTGGTCTCAGTCGGCGCGCCAACGGCGGCGCGAGTCCTCGAAGCTCTCGAGCGTCCAGGTGCGGGCCGAGGTCGGGCGCAACGCCCACAGCACGTCGAAGGCGGGATCGGCGTCCGGGAGGTAGGCGAGGTCCCCGGGCTGGGTGTACTTGGCGCGGTACGCCGCCATCACGGCCGGCTGCCCGGGCGGCAGCCCGAGGTCCTCGAGTCGACCATGCACGATCAGCACGTCCTCGCCGTCCCCGAGATGCAGCGCGACCCGCGGGTCGCGAGCGACGTTCCGGGCCTTGGCCGTGGACCGCTCGGAGTAGACGTGGACGGTGTCGTCGACGACGACAGCCCAGACGGGAGCCACCTGCGGCGAACCGTCGCGGTTCGTCGTGGCGAGCCAGTAGGTCCGCGAGGGGGCCAGCCGCTCGGCCACCTCGGCCCAGGTGAGCTCGCGCCTCGCGTCCGGGCCGCTCACGCCTCCTCCTGGTCCTCGGCAGGCTCGTCCGGGGTCTCCGCGCCCTCCGCCTCGTCACGCTCCGCCCACTCCAGGAGCGGTCGGATGTCGAAGACGTGCTCATCGATGGCGTCGTGCAGGTCGCCGAGGTTCGCGAACCGGTCGGGGACGGTGAAGATCGTGAAGTCGTGCGGGTCCACGTCGTCGACCTCGTCCCAGCGTATGGGCGTCGAGACCCGGGCGTCGGGCAGCCCGCGCACGGAGTACGCCGCCGCGATCGTGTGGTCGCGCGCGTTCTGGTTGTAGTCGACGAACAGCTTCTTCGGGTCGCGGTCCTTGCGCCACCAGGCGGTGGTGACGTCGTCCGGCGTACGGCGCTCGATCTCGCGGGCGAAGG
The DNA here is from genome assembly GCA_963749865.1 of uncultured Actinomycetota bacterium. Taxonomy (GTDB): domain Bacteria; phylum Actinomycetota; class Actinomycetes; order Propionibacteriales; family Nocardioidaceae; genus Nocardioides. Next base: position 823,196 of record CAVVOE010000011.1, on the reverse strand, counting down.
CCAGCGCGCCGCGGCGTACGTCCTTGAAGCCGTGCTCGGGGTGGATCCGCACGTAGACGTGCAGCCCCTTGCCGCCCGAGGTCTTGGGGAAGCCGACCGCGCCGAGCTCGTCGAGCACGTCGTGGACCACGTGCGCGACCCGCTGGGCGGTCGCGAAGTCGCACTCGTCGCCGGGGTCGAGGTCGATCCGCCACTCGTCGGGCTTCTCGGTGTCCGCGCGCCTGCTGTTCCAGGGGTGGAACTCGACCGTCGACATCTGCACCGCCCAGATCACCGATCCGAGCTCGGTCACGCACAGCTCGTCGGCGGTCCGGCCCCACCGCGGGAAGTAGAGCTGCACGGTCTCGACCCAGTCCGGCGCGCCGGCGGGCAGCCGCTTCTGGTGCACCTTCTTCTCGGCCAGCCCCTTCGGGAACCGGTGCAGCATGCACGGCCGCTCCCGCAGGGCGTTGACGATGCCGGGCCCGACGGCGAGGTAGTACTCGACCAGGTCGAGCTTGGTCGCGCCGCTCTCCGGGAAGTAGACCCGGTCCGGGTTGCTGACCCGCACCACCCGGTTGTCGACCTCGACCTCGACCGAGGGCGACTTCGCGGTGGCCATGCTGAAACGCTAGCCGTACGACGGGCCGCGCGGCCGTAGCGTGACGGCGTGGAGCTCTTCGACCAGCCGCCGGTGGTCCGGATCTCGGCCGGACCGGACGCCGCGCTCACGCCAGGAGAGTGGCCCCGCTCGGTCCCCGCGGTCGACCAGCTGCTCAGTGAAGGGCTGACTCTGGACAAGGGCGTGACGTTCCTGGTCGGCGAGAACGGCTCGGGCAAGTCCACGATCGTCGAGGCCGTCGCGATGGCCTTCGGGTTGTCGCCCGAGGGCGGGTCGACCCAAGGGCACCACTCGACGCGGCCGACGGAGTCGCCGCTCAGCGGCGCGCTGCGGCTGCAGCGTGGGCTCGGAGCGTCGCGGTGGGGGTTCTTCCTGCGCGCCGAGACCATGCACGGCTGGTACACGTACTCCGAGGAACACGAGGGCCCGAGCTTCCACGAGATGAGCCACGGCGAGTCGTTCCTCGAGGTGCTGCGGGCCCGGTTCGACTCCCCCGGCTTCTACTGCCTGGACGAGCCGGAGGCGGCGCTGTCGTTCAGCTCGACCCTCGCACTGATCGCCGTGCTCCACGACCTCGCCGAAGGGGCCGGCCAGGTGCTGTGTGCGACGCACTCCCCCGTGCTCGCCGCGTTGCCGGGCGCGACGATCCTGGAGGTCGGCGACTGGGGCTACCGGCGTACGACGTGGGACGAGCTCGAGCTGGTCCAGCACTGGAAGCGGTACCTCGAGACGCCCGGCCAGTACCTGCGCCACGTCCTGGACTGAAGCGGGACGCTAGGCCGCCCTGCGGAAGAGCGCCATGAACATCGCGTCCGTCCCGTGGCGATGCGGCCAGAGCTGCACGGTGCCGGGGACCGGCCCGTCCGACCGGGGCACGGAGGTGAACTGCGGCGTGAGGTCCTCGAGCTCGGCGTCGGAGCGGGCGCCGTTGACCGAGGTGACCACGATCGACGTCTCGGACATGACCGGCGAGCAGGTCGCGTAGAGCACCACGCCGCCGGGCCGGACCAGGTCGAGCGCCGCACGCAGGAGCTGGCGCTGCAGCATGACCAGCTGCAGGAGGTCGTCGGGCTTGCGTCGCCACCGAGCCTCGGGGCGGCGACGCAGCGCGCCGAGCCCTGTGCACGGGGCATCGACGAGCACCCGGTCGAAGACTCCGGCGCGGTACGGCGCCAGGGTGCCGTCCGCGGCCACGATGCCGACCGCGCCGGCCACCAGGTCACCGTCCGAGGTCAGGGTGCGACGGACCAGACCGGCCCGGGCAGGGAGCCGCTCGTTGGCGACCAGCCGCGCGCCCCGCTCGGCGGCCAGCGCGGACAGCAGCCCCGCCTTGCCGCCGGGCCCGGCACACAGGTCCAGCCACAGCTCGTCCCGACCGTCCAGGGGGACCGAGGCCAGCGCCTGGGCGACCAGCTGAGACCCCTCGTCCTGCACGGCCGCGCGCCCCTCGGCGACGGCCGGCACCGAGCGCGGGTCGCCACCGTCCATCACCACGCCGTACGCCGAGTAGGGCGTCGGCTCCCCGGGCAGCTCCTCCCGGGTGGAGCGGCCCGGCCGGGCGACCAGGGTGACCTTCGGGTTCTCGTTGTCGGCGTCGAGCAGGGCGTGCAGCTCTCCCATCCCGACCGCCTCGCGCAGCTCGTTGACCACCCACTCCGGGTGGCTGTACGCGAGCGCGGCGTACCGGGTCGGCGAGGTCCGCTGGTCCGGCGTCACCGTGTCGATCCAGGTGTCGAGGTCGTGCTCGCTCACCGATCGGAGCACGGCGTTGACGAAGTTGCCGGCGCCGGTGTTCACGCGCGCCCGCACCAGGTCGACGGTGGTGCTGATCGCGGCGTGGTCGGGCACCCGCATCGAGACCAGCTGGTGGGTGCCGACGCGCAGCGCGTCGAGGACCTTCGCCTCGACCTTCGACAGCGGCCGGTCGGTGCAGGCGGCCAGGATCGCGTCGTAGGTCCCGCGGCGCCGGATCGTCCCCGAGGCCAGCTCGGTGGTGAACGCCGCGTCGCGGCCCTCGAGGTGGTAGTGGCGGATCACGGCGGGCAGCACCAGGTTGGTGTAGGCGCGGTCGACCCGGACCGCCTTGAGCACGTCGAGCGCCGCCGCGCGGGCCGGGTCGAGGACGATCTTGCGTCCACCGGGGGCTGGGGGCGCGCCCGTAGGGCCCGTCCCCCGCTGCTGAGCCCGAGACCGGGGCTCAGCCATCGGCGAGGAACGCCTTCGCCAGCGACTTGGGCGCCTTGGTCAGCCACGCGTCGGTGATGATCTCGGCCAGCTCCGCGCGGCTGACCTCGCCGAGCCGCGACTGTTGGACGAGCACGGCGTTGTAGCCGTTGAAGTGGTCGATCGTGAAGAACGGCAGCCGCTCGTCGTCGACCAGCGCGCGTTTCTCGGACTCGCTCGGCACGTGGATCACCAGCAGGTCGGTGTACCACTCCCCGGTCTCGGGGTCGACCGCGGTCCGGCCCGGCGGGCGGTGCATGAGGAACCCCTTGCCGCGCACCTTGTACGTCGGGTTGTCGCCCCACGAGGTGCCGAGCTCGACCTCGGGCAGGCCCATGCAGATGTCGTCGACGTCCTCGGGCGTCGCGACCCTGGAGGGAGCCTCGGTCACGTCTCCACGCTACTCGACGCGGGAGACCGGCTCGTCGGGTTCGAAGCGGATGCCCTCGCCGGCCAGCCGGAGGCCGCGGGCCCAGTCCGCGGCCGGCATCTGCCGGGCGCCGAACGCCTTCACCTCGCCGAGCCGGACCGCGGTGGTGGCCGTGCCGACCAGGACATCTGCCTTGCCGACCCGCAGCTCTCCCGGGGCCAGCCGCTCCTCGGTGTGGGTGACCGGGCCGAGCTTGACCCGGGTACCGTCGTACGTCGTCCAGGCGCCGGGCGCCGGCGTGCACGCGCGGATCCGGCGGTCCACGCCCAGGGCGGGCTCGTCCCACTCGACGTGGGCGTCCGCGACGGTGATCTTGGGGGCGTAGCTGGTCCCCTCCGCGGGTTGCGGCCGGGCCTCGAGGCTGCCGTCCTCGATCCCGTCGAGGGTCGCCACCAGCAGGCCGGCGCCGCCCTCGGCCAGCCGGGCCAGCAGGTCGCCGGCGGTGTCGGTGTCGCGGACCCGCTCGGTCATCACGCCGTACGTCGGTCCGGCGTCCATCTCCTTGACGATGCGGAACGTGGTGGCGCCGGTCACCTCGTCGCCGGCCCAGATCGCGTGCTGCACCGGCGCCGCGCCCCGCCAGGCGGGCAGGCACGAGAAGTGCAGGTTGACCCACCCCTGGCTCGGGATGTCAAGCACGCTCTGCGGGAGCAGCGCGCCGTAGGCCACCACCGGGCAGCAGTCCGGGGCCAGATCGCGGAGCGCGGCCTGGAACCCCGGGTCGCGCGGATGCTCAGGCTTGAGCGCCGGTACGCCGAGCTCCTCGGCCAGCCGCGCCACGGGGCTCGGCGTCAGCTTCCGCCCGCGGCCGGCGGGGGCGTCGGGCCGGGTGACCACGCCGACGAGGTCGTGGTGCGAGTCGGCGATCGCCTGCAGGCTGGGCAGCGCCGCCTCCGGCGTCCCGGCGAACACCAGCCTCACCTAGCGACCCCACGCGAGATCTCGGTGCGCTTCGCGCACCCATTGCACGCACATTGCGTCGTTGCCGTCGCTCGATGATGGGCCAACAGCGTCGTCGCGCCGGCGCCTAGCACTGCACGCACACCAGGCACGCCAAGCAGACCGACATCTCGCGCGGGGTCACTAGAGCCCAAGCCCGCCGGTGGGATGCGGCGAGACCTTGACCCGCGGCGTGTCGAGGCCGAACCACTCGGCCTCGCGGATCGCCTTCTTGGCCGCCTTGCGGGTCTCGTCGTCGAGCCGGTCGATGAACAGCACGCCGTCGAGGTGGTCGGTCTCGTGCTGGAGCGCGCGCGCCAGCAGCTCTGAGCCCTGGATGGTCAGCGGCTCGCCATGCATGTCGAACCCCTTCGCCACCACCGAGAGCGCGCGGCGGCAGTCGAAGGCCAGCTCGGGGATCGACAGGCAGCCCTCCGGCCCGAACTGCTCCTCCTCGGAGAGGTCGAGCACGGGGTTGACCAGGTGGCCCACCTCGTCCTCGACGTTCCAGGTGAACACCCGCAGCCCCACCCCGATCTGCGGCGCCGAGAGGCCGGCCCCAGGCGCGTCGAGCATGGTGTCGGTGAGGTCCTCGACCAGCTTGCGCAGCTCCTTGTCGAAGTTGACGACCTCGACGGCGTGCTGCCGCAGCACCGGGTCCCCGAAGAGGCGGATGGGCTGAATCACCGCACAAGTCTTGCAGGGGGCTCACAGGGTGGGCGGGTCGACCTGGATCCGGACCGCGTCCAGCTTGCGGGCCGAACGCACCCGCTGCAGCTCGCCCAGGGCGCGCGACAGCTCCGAGCCGTGCGCCCACGGGACGCGTACGACCGCGCGGCTCTCCCCGTCGGTGCCGAACGGGACCGGGCCGAGCAGCTCGAAGCCCGGAGGGGGCGCCAGCAGCGTGAGCGCGTCGTCGACCGCGCCGCGCTCGCCGGTGATCGTGGCCAGCCGGGAGGCCGGTGGCAGGTGCGCCTCGCGGCGCTGAGCGGCCTCGCGGGCCGCGAAGCCGGTCGGGTCCCAGCGCACCAGGGCCTGGATCGCGGGGTGGGCGGGGTCGCCGACGACCACGGCGCTGCCACCGGGCCGGACCAGCGCGACGGCGTTCGCCCAGCGGCGCAGCGCCTCTTCCTCGGTGCGCAGGTGGGCCAGGGCGAGCAGCAGCCAGGTGTCGAGCAGGACGACGGCCGCGTAACCGCCCGCCGCGACCGGCTCGGCACCCGGGGTGGCCACCACGATCGCCGGCTCGGCAGCCACCGACGCGAGCACCCGGTCGCCGCCTGAGGTCCGGACCACGGTGCCCGCGAAGGCGCGGCCGAGCTCCTCGGCGGTCCGGGTCCTCCCCACCACCGGCGCCCGCAGGCCGCGGTGCCCGCACTCCGCGCAGGACCAGTCGGGATCGGCCTGGCCGCACCAGCGGCAGGTCGGCGGCGCGGCGGCGGATCCGAGGGCCAGCGGCCCCGAGCAGACCCGGCACCGGGCGGGGGTGCGGCAGCGCTCGCAGGCCAGGGCGGCGGCGTACCCGCTGCGGGGGGTCTGCACCAGCACCGGGCCGGTCGCCAGGGCCGCGCGGATGGTGCGGTGCGCCTCGGTCGGGACCCGGGTGGCTCGCGCCAGCGGGTCCCTGGCCAGGGCGTGCTCGTCGGCACCGGCGACCGTCACGGTCACTCGCGCCCGCAGCTCGTCGCGCGAGGGCGCGAGCTGGTGCGCCCACCCGGAGCGGACCAGCTGCTCGGCCTCGACGCTGGTCGCGAAGCTCCCCACCAGCGCGGCCGCGCCCTCACGCTCCGCGCGCAGCAGCAGCGTCTCCCGGGCGTGGGGGTACGGCGCGCGCGGCTCGGCGTGCAGGTCGTCGCCGTCGTCCCAGATCATCACGAGCCCGAGCTCGGCCACGGGCGCGAACGCCGCGGCTCGAGTGCCGACGACCACCCTGCGACGGCCGCGCGCGACGGCCAGGAAGTCGCGGTAGCGCTTGGCCGGACCCGCATCGGCGGTCAGCAGGACGTGCTGGTCCGCGCCCAGCACGGTGCCGAGGGCGGCGTCCACGCGGCCGACGTCCTTGCCGTCCGGCACCACCAGCAGGGCCCCCCGGCCCGAGGCCACGGCCGCGGCGACGGCGTGCGCCACCAGGAGCGGCCAGTCGGTGCCGGGGGCCGCGCCCCAGACCGCGCGGGGCGACCCACCCCCGGCCAGGTGGGCCAGGAACGCGTCGGCGGGGCCGTGGCCGGACCACGCCGCCCCGGCCGCGGCGGAGTCGTACGCCGGTGGGGCCACGACCGGGACCGAGTCCTTCTGCTCGGTCGCGGCGTGGCGGGACGGCACGGCCAGCCGCAGCACGTCGGAGCGGGTGCCGGCGTAGCGCTCGGCCAGCTCGGCCGCGAGCGCCGCGACCGCCGGTGCGAGGACCGGCTCCGGGCTCACCACGCGGCGCAGCGGCGTCAGCGACCCGGCGTGCTCCGAGGCGGCCCCCCGCGCGATGACGAAGCCGCCGACCTCGCGGCCCGCGAACCGGACCTTGACCCGCACGCCCGGCTGCGCGTCATCAGCCATCGAGGCGGGCACGGCGTAGTCGAAGGAACGGTCCAGATGGGCCAGGGGCACGTCGACGAGCACCCGGGCCACCGGGTCCACCTCAGCCAGCGACTCCGGAGCCGGTGTGGTCCGGCGGGTCGGCCGCACCCGGGCACGCACCAGCCCCGGGAGCACCTGCTGCTCCTTGGACTCGTCATGTTCAGCTCCGGGCACGGCCCATGGATACCAGCCGCCACCCCCGCCGTGGAGCGGCGTCGGGCGAGGCAGCGCGCAGCGCTGGCGAGCCCGACGCCCTCCCCACCAGTGAAGAGGAGGTGAGGGTTGGACGGGCGGCACGGACCTGCGGGCCGGGCCCCGCGTCGCTAAAGCGTGGCGTGGCGCGGGCGCACGCAACACAACCACGCTGGGACCAGCCGCCCGCGACACGGCATCGCCTGCCGGCGCGGGGCCCGGCCCGCAGGGCCGGGCCGACCAGGTGACCCACGAGCCGAGCCACCAGACCCAACCCTGAACTCAGCCGGCGACGGCCGCCTTGAGCGCGTCAGCTCGGTCCGTTCGTTCCCAGGTGAACTCTGGCAGCTCACGGCCGAAGTGGCCGTACGCCGCGGTCTGGGCGTAGATCGGGCGGAGCAGGTCGAGGTCCGCGATGATCGCGGCCGGGCGCAGGTCGAAGACCTCGAGCACGGCCCGCTGGATCGCCTCGTTGGAGGCGGTGCCGGTGTCGAAGGTCTCGACGAAGACACCGACCGGCTGGGCCTTGCCGATCGCGTAGGCGACCTGGGCCTCGCACCGCCGGGCCAGGCCCGCGGCGACGACGTTCTTGGCCACCCAGCGCATGGCGTACGCCGCGGAGCGGTCCACCTTCGAGGGGTCCTTGCCGGAGAACGCCCCGCCACCGTGGCGGGCCATGCCGCCGTAGGTGTCGACGATGATCTTGCGGCCGGTCAGGCCGGCGTCACCCATCGGGCCGCCGACCACGAAACGGCCGGTCGGGTTGACGAGGAGCCGGTAGCCCTCGGAGGGCAGCTCAAAGGTGTCGAGCACCGCATCGATGACGTGCTTCTTCACGTCGGCCTCGAGGGTGTCGAGCTCGGTGTCCTCGGAGTGCTGGGTGGAGAGGACCACGGTGTCGACGCGGACCGGACGGTTGTCCTCGTCGTACTCGATGGTGACCTGGGTCTTCCCGTCCGGGCGCAGGTAGGGCAGCGTGCCGTCCTTGCGGACCTCGCTGAGCCGCTCGGCGAGCCGCTGGGCCACCACGATCGGCAGCGGCATCAGCACGTCGGTGTCGTCGCAGGCGTAGCCGAACATCAGCCCCTGGTCGCCCGCCCCCTGCTTGTCCATCGCGTCCACCGAGCCGGTGCGCGACTCGTGGCCGGTGTCGACGCCCTGGGCGATGTCGCCGGACTGGCCGCCGATCGCGACCATGACGCCACACGACGCGCCGTCGAAGCCCTTCAGCGAGGAGTCGTAGCCGATCTTGAGGATCCGGTCGCGGACGACCTGCTTCACGTCGACGTACCCGGTGGTGCTCACCTCACCGGCCACGACCACGAGGCCGGTGGTCAGCAGGGTCTCGACCGCGACCCGGCTGTGCGGGTCCTGTCGGAGCATCTCGTCGAGGACGGAGTCGCTGATCTGGTCGGCGATCTTGTCCGGGTGCCCCTCGGTCACGGATTCGGAGGTGAAAAGTCGTCCAGTCACGGCGCGCAGCCTAACCATTCGCGGGAGCCCGTCCCGAATCGTGGATGCCGTCCTCACTCAGGGAGACGGGCGACGACCTGGTCCCAGATCGCGTGGGCCAGGGCGGTCTTCGAGCCGCGGGCCACCTCGGTGGCCGAGCCGTCGGCGCCCAGGATGACCGCCTCGTTCTCGGGGCTGCCGAACACGGCGCCCCCGCTCACGTCGTTGACGACGAGCAGGTCGCAGCCCTTGCGGGCCAGCTTGGCCCGGCCCAGGTCGAGCACGGACGACGCCTGGTCACCGGTCTCGGCCGCGAACCCGACGATCACCGCACCGGCGCGCGGCCGGGTGGCGCTCAGCTCGCGGAGGATGTCGGGGTTCTGGGTGAGCTCGAGGCCGGGCGCGGTGCCGTCGTCGGCCTTCTTGATCTTGGCCTCGCTCACGCTCACCGGCCGGAAGTCGGCGGGGGCGGCGGCCATCACCACCGCGTCGGCGGACGCGGCCGCGGCCAGCACCTCGGCGCGCAGCTGCTCGGTGGTCTCGACGCGGACCACCTTGACGCCGGCCGGGTCGGGCAGAGCGGTGTTGGCGGCGACCAGCGTCACCTCGGCGCCGCGGGAGCCGGCGGCGCGGGCCAGCGCGTAGCCCTGGAGCCCCGAGGAGCGGTTGCCGAGGAAGCGCACCGGGTCGAGGTACTCGCGGGTGCCCCCGGCCGAGACCACGACCTGGCGGCCGGAAAGGTCCAGCGGGCCCACTCCGCGGGCGAGCACATCGACACAGACGTCGAAGATCTCGTCGGGCTCGGGCAGCCGTCCCTTGCCGGAGTCTGCGCCGGTCAGCCGGCCCTCAGCCGGCTCGATGACCAGGCAGCCCCGCTCGCGCAGCGTGGCCACGTTGGCCTGGGTCGCGGCGTGCTCCCACATCTCGGTGTGCATGGCCGGCGCGAACACCACCGGGCAGCGGGCGGTGAGCAGGGTGTTGGTGAGCAGGTCGTCGGCCATGCCGTGCGCCGCCTTGGCCAGCAGGTCGGCGGTCGCGGGCGCGACGACCACCAGGTCCGCGGCCTGCCCGATCCGGACGTGCGGGACCTCGTGGACGCGTTCCCACACCTCGGTCGAGACGGGCTTGCCGGAGAGCGCCGCCCAGGTCGGAGCGCCCACGAACTGCAGGGCGGCCGCGGTCGGCACGACGGTGACGTCGTGGCCGGACTCGGTGAACCGGCGCAGCAGCTCGGCGGCCTTGTACGCCGCGATGCCGCCGGATACCCCGAGAACGAGCCTCTTCAGGGGACTCCCCTACGAGTCGCCCGCGTCGGCGGCGGCGGCCTTGGCCGCGGCCTCCTCGGCGGCCAGCTCGGCCGGGTCGACGTCCTCGCAGGTCAGCAGGTCGTCGTTGATCTCGCGGAGCGCTATCGAGAGCGGCTTCTCCTGGACGTGGGTGTCGACGAGCGGGCCGACGTACTCCAGCAGCCCTTCGCCGAGCTGGGAGTAGTAGGCGTTGATCTGCCGAGCGCGCTTGGCGCTGTAGAGGACCAGCTTGTACTTGCTGTCGGTCTTGGTGAGCAGGTCGTCGATCGAGGGGTTGGTGACACCCTCGGCCTCGATGTGGGGGGCAGACACGCGTGAGCCTCGCAGCAGGTGATCGTTGGTGGGCAGCGGCCCGGTGGGGCCACGCCGCTCGGAGCGAACGCCTAGTTCGCGGAGTCGAGCTCCATCAAGGCTACCAACTCCTCCGCGGCAGCGTGAACTTCGCGGTTGACGATGCTCACGTCGAACTCCGTCCGCGCGGCCATCTCCTCCCGGGCGGTGGCCAGGCGGCGCTCCCGCTCGGCCTGTTCCTCGGTCCCGCGGTCGACCAGGCGGCGGACCAGCTCCTCCCACGACGGGGGCTCCAGGAAGACGAACAACGCCTCGGGCATCGTCTCGCGCACCTGACGGGCGCCCTGGAGGTCGATCTCGAGCATGGCCGGGTGGCCGGAGGCCAGCGCGAGGTCGACCGGCTGCCGCGGGGTGCCGTAGCGGTTGGTCCCGTGCACCACGGCCCACTCCAGCAGGTCGTCCTCGGCGATCATCCGGTCGAACTCCTCGTCGGAGACGAACCAGTAGTGGACGCCGTTCACCTCCCCCGGCCGGGGCCGGCGGGTGGTCGCCGACACCGAGATCCAGACCTCCGGATGGTGCTCGCGGATGTCGGCCGCGACGGTGCCCTTGCCGACGGCGGTGGGGCCGGCCAGCACCACGAGGCGGCGGCGCCGGTCCGGCTCGGTCATGGCGTCAGCCTGCCCGGTGGCCGGGCGCACCCGCACTCGGCTCGCCGTACGCCGAGCTCAGGAACCGAACTCGCGCTCCAGCGCCGCGACCTGCTTGGTGCCGAGGCCGCGCACCCGGCGGCTCTCGGCGATGCCGAGCCGCTCCATGGTCTGCCGGGCCCGGACCTTTCCCAGGCCTGGCATCGACTGCAGCAGGTCGATGACCCGCATCTTGCCGATGACCTGGTTCCTCTGGCCCTCCGCGAGCACGTCGGAGATCGAGGCGCCGGCGTTCTTGAGCCGGTTCTTCATCTCCGCACGTTCTCGCCGAGAGGCTGCGGCCTTTTCCAGGGCCGCCTTTCGCTGTTCGGGAGTGAGCGGGGGCAGAGCCACGGTCCGGAGTCCTTAGTGCTTCTCGAGGGGGAGGGAGAGTGCTGCTCAACATAGCCACGTTCGCGCGCGGGCGGCAATCGCGCGGAGGCCGATACCGCATGCAGGTGAGGTCACACCTGGAGGGGGGTCCCGCACACGTCCTTGGCCTGCTGGTCGACTCCGCTGAGGGCGGCCACGGTCTGTTCGTCCGTGAGCTGCCGGGCGGCGGCGTCGATCGCATCCTGGTCGGCCTGGTCGAGCCCCTCCGGCGGGTGCTCGCGGTCGTACGTCGCGGGGTCGACACCGGCCTTGTCCAGCGCGTCCTCGAGACCCTCCAAGGCGTCGATGACCGTGCGCCACTCGTCGCGGATGTCATCGGGTGCCTCCTGCGCGAGGTCCCGGAAGATCGGCAGCGCCGTCAGCAGCGCGTTGGGGCTGCCGTCGCCCAGCACCTCGCCCAGCTCCTGCTGGTGGTCCTTGACCGCGTCGCAGTACTTCTCCTGCTGGTCCGCGCAGCCGGCCAGCCCCGCCCAAACCAGGGACAGCACCAGAACCGACCCGACCAGGGGTGGCCGCCTTCCCCGTCCGGTGCGCACCCCCATGGGCCACAGCATGGCCCACCCTCGGTTGGCCCTCGGGCTGACGTCATACATCCCGGACCACCAGGCGACCGACCCGCATGACGCCCCCGCCGACGTCATACACCCCGGACCACCAGGCGACCGACCCGCATGACGCCCCCGCTGACGGCAGACAGCTCAGCCCTGAGCGGACCGGAGCTCGTCATTGAGGCGCAGGGCCTCGTCGCGCATCGCTTCGACGGACGGACCGCGGCGCAGCAGCTCGCGCGAGGAGCTGGGCGTGACCGCGGCGACCGCGCTGCCGAAGATCCGCCGGAGGTCCGCCACGGTCCCGCCTTGGGCGCCGAAGCCGGGGGCCAGGATCGGGCCGTTGACGTCGAGGTCCAGGTCGCTCTGGCCGATGGTCGCGCCGATGACCGCCCCGAACGAGCCGAGCGGCTCCTCCCCCGTGTTGAGGGCGCGCAGGTGGTCGAGCACCCGGCCGGCGACCATCTGGCCGTCCTCGGTGCGGGCGTGCTGGACCTCCGGCCCTTCCTTGTTGGAGGTCAGCGCCAGCACGAACAGCCCCGCGTCGTGCTTGCGCGCGGTGTCGACCATCGGGTCCAGCGAGCCGAAGCCGAGGTAGGGGCTGGCCGTGATCGCGTCCGCCGCCAGCGGCGAGGACGGGTCGAGGTACGCGTCGGCGTACGCCTGCGTCGTCGAGCCGATGTCGCCGCGCTTCACGTCCAGCAGCACCAGCGCGCCGGCCGCTCGGGACTCCGCGATCACCCGCTCCAGGACCGCGATGCCGCGGCTGCCGAACCGCTCGTAGAACGCCGACTGGGGCTTGACCACCGCGACGTACGGCGCCAGCCCCGCCACCGCGGTGAGCGCGAACCGCTCCAGCCCGCGCGCGTCGTCGGGCAGCCCCCACTCGGCCAGCAGCCCGGCGTGCGGGTCGAGCCCCGCGCACAGCGGACCCCGGGCCTCGAGGGCGGCGACGAAGCGCTCTCCGAACGTCACGAAAGTCCCCTGATGATTCGGCGGGGCCAACCCGGCCCCTCGTAGACGAACGACGTGTAGCCCTGCAGCAGGTCGGCCCCGGCGTCGAGGCGGGCCCGCGCGTCCTCGACCGTGGTGATGCCCCCGACCCCGATCAGGGTGAGCGCGTCGCCCACCCGGTCGCGCAGCATGCGGGTCACCTTCTCCGCCCGTCCGGCCAGCGGTGGGCCGGACAGCCCGCCCGCACCCACGGTGGCCACCTGCTCGGGGGTCGACGCGAGCCCGTCCCGCGAGATCGTGGTGTTGGTGGCGATGATGCCGTCGAGCCCGGTGGCCGACGCCAGGTCGGCCACGGCGAGCACGTCCTCGTCGGCCAGGTCGGGTGCGATCTTGACCAGCAGCGGCACGTCGCCCGCCACGCCCCGGACCGCGGTCAGGATCGGCTCGAGCTTGTCGACGGCCTGGAGGTTGCGCAGCCCCGGGGTGTTGGGCGAGCTGACGTTGACCACCAGGTAGTCCGCGTGCGGGGCCAGCAGCCGGGCCGACTTCTCGTAGTCGCGGACCGCCTCCTGCTCGGGGACCACCTTCGACTTGCCGATGTTCACGCCGAGGACCGGCCCCGGTCGGCGGCCGGCCCGGGACCGCCGGAGCGCCAGCCGGGCGGCCACCACCTCGGCGCCGTCGTTGTTGAAGCCCATCCGGTTGACCACGGCGCGGTCGGCGGTGAGCCGGAACAGGCGCGGCCTCTCGTTCCCCGGCTGCGGCTCCCCGGTGACGGTCCCGACCTCGACGTGGCCGAAGCCCAGTGCCCCGAGCGCGTCGATGCCCACGGCGTTCTTGTCGAAGCCGGCGGCCAGACCGAGCACGTTGGGGAAGGTCAGCCCCATGGCCGTGACGGGTCGCCCCGGCGTACGACGGCGCGCCAGCACCGGCAGGGCGGCCCGGACCGCGCGGAAGCCCAGCCGGTGTGCCTTCTCGGCGTCGAGCCGGGTCAGGGCGTGGTCGAACACGGTCGAGTAGACGGTCACCCGAACCAGTCCTGCAGCGACCGCACCCCGATCGAGCCGCGGATGGACGCCTCGATCCCCTGGACGGCGGCGCCCAGCCCCTGCACGGTGGTGATGCACGGGATGTTCGCCATCACCGCCGCGGTGCGGATCTCGTAGCCGTCGATGCGCGCCGAGCCGCCGCCCGTGGAGCCGTGCGGGGTGTTGACCACCAGGTCGATGTCGCCGTCGAGGATGCGCTGCACGGTGGTCCGCTGCTCGCCCTCACCCGGGCCCTCGAAGTGCTTGCGCACGATCGTGGCCGCGACGCCGTTGCGGCGCAGCGCCTCGGCGGTGCCCTGGGTCGCGAGGATCTCGAAGCCCATGTCGGCCAGCACCTTGATCGGGAAGATCATGATCCGCTTGTCCCGGTTGGCCATCGAGACGAAGACCCGGCCCGCCCGGTCCTTCTGCTGAGGCAGGGGCAGCGAGCCGTAGGCCGCGGCCTGGGACTTGGCGAAGGCCGAGCCGAAGTCGGCGTCGAGACCCATCACCTCGCCGGTCGACTTCATCTCCGGCCCGAGCACGGTGTCGACCTGCAGGCCGTCGGGGGTGCGGAACCGGTTGAACGGCATCACCGCCTCCTTGACCGCGATCGGCTGGTCGGGCGGCAGGGTGCCGCCGTCGCCGGTCGCGGGCAGCAGCCCGGATGCCCGCAGCCCCGCGATCGTCTCGCCCAGCATGATCCGGGCCGCCGCCTTGGCGAGTGGTGTCGCGGTCGCCTTCGAGACGAAGGGCACGGTGCGGCTGGCCCGCGGGTTGGCCTCCAGCACGTAGAGGATGTCGGCGCCCAGGGCGTACTGGATGTTCAGCAGCCCGCGCACGCCCACACCGCGTGCGATCGCCTCGGTGGCCTCGCGGATCCGCTCGATCTCGGAGTCGCCCAGCGTGATCGGCGGCAGCGCGCACGAGGAGTCGCCGGAGTGGATGCCGGCCTCCTCGATGTGCTCCATCACCCCGCCGAGGAACAGCTCCTCGCCGTCGTAGAGCGCGTCCACGTCGATCTCGACCGCATCGTCGATGAACCGGTCCACCAGCACCGGGTGCTCCGGGCTGACCTGGGTCGCGCGGGCGATGTAGCCCTCGAGCGCCTCGTCGCCGTACACGATCTCCATGCCCCGGCCGCCGAGGACGTACGACGGCCGGACCAGCACCGGGTAGCCGATCTCGGCCGCGATCGCCCGCGCCTCGGCGAACGACGTGGCCAGGCCGTGCTTGGGCGCGGGGAGCCCGGCCTCGGCCAGCACCCGCCCGAAGGCACCGCGCTCCTCGGCCAGGTGGATCGCACCCGGCGAGGTGCCGACGATCGGAACGCCGTTGTCCTCCAGCCCTTGCGCGAGGCCGAGCGGCGTCTGGCCGCCGAGCTGGCAGATCACGCCGGCGACCGGGCCGGCCTGCTGCTCGGCGTGCACGATCTCCAGCACGTCCTCGAGCGTCAGCGGCTCGAAGTAGAGCCGGTCGGAGGTGTCGTAGTCGGTCGAGACGGTCTCCGGGTTGCAGTTGACCATCACGGTCTCGTAGCCGGCCCCTCCCTCATCCTGACCCAGCGCCATCGCAGCGTGGACGCACGAGTAGTCGAACTCGATGCCCTGCCCGATCCGGTTCGGCCCCGAGCCGAGGATGATCACCGCCGGCCGCTCGCGCGGCGCGACCTCGGTCTCCTCGTCGTACGACGAGTAGTGGTACGGCGTGGTCGCCGCGAACTCCGCCGCGCAGGTGTCGACGGTCTTGTACACCGGCCGGATGCCGAGCGCGTGTCTGACACCGCGCACCACGTCCGGGGTCATGCCGCGGATCTTGCCGATCTGGGCATCGGAGAAGCCGTGCCGCTTGGCCTTGCGCAGGACCGCCGGGCTGAGCTCGGGCGCCGCGGTGACCTCGGCCGCCACCTCGTTGATCAGCAGCAGCTGGTCGACGAACCACGGGTCGATGTGGGTGGCCGCGAAGATCTCGTCCGGGGTGGCGCCGGCGCGCAGCGCGTCCATGACCTTCTTCAGCCGCCCGTCGTGGGGCGTGCGGATCTCGTCGAGCAGCGCCTCCTTGTCGAGGTCGACCCACTCCTGGTGCCAGTCGAAGACCGCGTCGGCCTTCTCGAGCGACCGCAGCGCCTTCTGCAGGGCCTCGGTGAAGTTGCGACCGATGGCCATCGCCTCGCCCACCGACTTCATGTGGGTGGTGAGCTGCTGGTCGGCGGCCGGGAACTTCTCGAAGGCGAACCGCGGCACCTTGACCACGACGTAGTCGAGGGTGGGCTCGAAGCTCGCGGGTGTCTCCCTCGTGATGTCGTTCGGGATCTCGTCGAGGGTGTAGCCGATCGCGACCTTGGCCGCGATCTTCGCGATCGGGAAGCCGGTCGCCTTCGAGGCCAGCGCGGAGGAGCGCGAGACGCGCGGGTTCATCTCGATCACGACCAGCCGGCCGTCGCGCGGGTCGACCGCGAACTGGATGTTGCAGCCGCCGGTGTCCACGCCGACCGCGCGGATGATGCCGATCGCGAGGTCGCGCATCTTCTGGTACTCGCGGTCGGTCAGCGTCATCGCCGGAGCCACGGTGATCGAGTCGCCGGTGTGCACGCCCATCGGGTCGAGGTTCTCGATCGAGCAGACGATCACCACGTTGTCCTTGGCGTCGCGCATGACCTCGAGCTCGTACTCCTTCCAGCCGAGGATCGACTCCTCCAGGAGCACCTCGGTGGTCGGGCTGGCCTGCAGGCCGGCGCCGGCGATCCGGCGCAGGTCGGTCTCGTCGTGGGCCATGCCGGAGCCGGTGCCGCCCATCGTGAAGGACGGCCGCACGACGACCGGGTAGCCGAGCTCCTCCACTGCGGCGAAGCAGTCGTCCATGGAGTGGCAGATCGCGCTGCGGGCGACCTCGCCGCCGAGGTCCTCGACGATCTTCTTGAAGATCTGCCGGTTCTCGCCGCGGTCGATCGCGGCGATGGAGGCGCCGATCAGCTCCACGCCGTACTTCTCCAGCACGCCGGCCTCGTCGAGCGCCATCGCGGTGTTCAGCGCGGTCTGGCCGCCCAGCGTCGCGAGCAGCGCGTCCGGACGCTCCTTGTCGATCACCTTCTCGACGAACTCCGGGGTGATCGGCTCGACGTACGTCGCGTCGGCGAACTCCGGGTCGGTCATGATCGTGGCCGGGTTGGAGTTGACCAGCACCACCCGGATGCCCTCGGCCATCAGCACGCGGCAGGCCTGGGTGCCGGAGTAGTCGAACTCGCACGCCTGCCCGATGATGATCGGCCCGGAGCCGATGACCAGCACGCTGTGGATGTCGTCGCGCCTAGGCATGCATCAACTCCACGAACCGGTCGAAGAGGTACGCCGCGTCGTGCGGGCCGGCGGCGGCCTCGGGGTGGTACTGGACCGAGAACGCCTTGAGCGCTCCCTCCGGCGTGCGCAGCTCCAGTCCCTCGACCACGTCGTCGTTGAGGCAGACGTGGCTGACCGTTGCCACGCCGTACGCCGTCTCGGTGGGTGCGTCGAGCGGCGCGTCGACCGCGAAGCCGTGGTTGTGCGCGGTCACCTCGACCTTGCCGGTGGTGCGGTCCATGACCGGCTGGTTGATGCCGCGGTGGCCGTACTTGAGCTTGTAGGTGCCGAAGCCCAGGGCTCGGCCGAACAGCTGGTTGCCGAAGCAGATCCCGAAGTACGGGATGCCGTCGGCCAGGGCGTCCTGGAGCAGCTCGACCTGGCTGGTGGTCGCGGCCGGGTCGCCCGGCCCGTTGGAGTAGAACAGCCCGTCGGCGCCGACCGCGCGCACGTCGTCGACGGTGGAGGTGGCCGGGAGGACGTGCACCTCGATGCCGCGCTCGGCCATCCGGTGCGGGGTCATCGACTTGATGCCGAGGTCGAGGGCGGCCACGGTGAGCCGCTTCTCGCCGATCGGGGGGACGACGTAGGTCTCCCCCGTCGACACCTCGCCGGCGAGCTCGGCGCCCGCCATCGCGTCCTGCTGGCGGACCCGCTCGAGCAGCACGGACGGGTCGCTCTCGGTCGACGAGATGCCGACCCGCATCGCCCCGCGCTCGCGCAGGTGCCGGGTCAGCGCCCGGGTGTCGATGCCGCAGATGCCGACCACGCCCTGGGTCCGGAGCTCGTCGTCGAGGCTGCGCCGGCTGCGCCAGCTGGACGGGACCCGGGCGGGGTCGCGGACGACGTACCCGGCCACCCAGATCTTCCCGGACTCGGCGTCCTCGCCGTTGACGCCGGTGTTCCCGATGTGCGGCGCGGTCATCACCACGACCTGGCGGTGGTACGACGGGTCGGTGAGCGTCTCCTGGTAGCCGGTCATGCCGGTGTTGAAGACCGCCTCGCCGAAGGTCTCGCCCTCGGCGCCGTACGCCTCGCCGTGGAAGGTGCGGCCGTCCTCGAGGACGAGCATCGCAGGGGCAGGCAGGGGCACTTGCGCCTTCTCCTTCTCCGCCTCACGGGACGGTGGTTAAAGGATGTCGGTCACCGGCGACCCTATCAGCGGGCCGCCACCCTCCGAGACGCCGTCCCGCGGCGAGTTCGTGGCTGGGGGCTGGTGGCCGGGAGAAGTTTCACCGGGTACCCGGTGAAACTTCCGCTTCCCGCACGAAACTCCATGAGGTCAGCGCCAGATTCACCGGGTACCCGGTGAAACTTCTGACAGGTGGGACAGATGTGACTGCACCTGTCGGGGTCAGAGCACGGCGTCGAGGAAGGCGCGCGTCTCGGCGTTGGCCGGGGCCGAGATGAGCTGCTCGGGGGTGCCCTGCTCGAGGATCCGGCCCTCGTGGAAGAACGCCATCCGGTCGGCCACCTCGCGCGCGAAGCCCATCTCGTGGGTGACCACCATCATCGTCATGTGCAGCTCGGTAGAAAGCGTCTTCATCACCGAGAGCACCTCGCCGGTGAGCTCCGGGTCCAGCGCCGAGGTGGGCTCGTCGAAGAGCATCACGTCGGGCTCCATCGCGAGCGCGCGGGCGATGGCGACCCGCTGCTGCTGGCCGCCGGAGAGCCGGATCGGGTGCTCATCGGCCTTGTCGGCCAGGCCCACCCGGTCGAGAAGGTCCTTGGCGCGCTTCGTGACCTCGGCGGTGCTCGCTCCGGCACAGCGGGGCGCGCACAGGATGTTGTCGAGCACCGTCATGTTGGGGAACAGGTTGAACTGCTGGAAGACCATGCCCACGCGCAGCCGGAGCTGGCGGATCTGTTCGCGCTTGCGCCGGGTGCGGTGCCCGCCCTCGAGCCGGATGCCGGAGACCTCGATCGAGCCCTCGGTCGGATCCTCGATGAAGTTGACGCAGCGCAGCACCGTGGACTTGCCCGAGCCGGAGCGGCCGAAGATCACCACCACCTCGCCGCGGTGGACCTCCATGTCGACCCCGCGGACCACCTCGAGGTGGCCGAAGCTCTTGTGCAGCCCGTCGATGCGGACCACCACGTCGGCGCTCATCCGACGGGACCTCCGCCGTGGGGCTGGCCCTGCTGCGACGCAGCAGCCATGGCCCGCGCGACATGGGTGCGGTCGTACCCGCGCCCGATCCGCTTCTCGAGACGCGACTGGAAGATCGTGAACAGCACCGTGAGCCCCCAGTACACGAGGGCTACGGCGACGTAAGCCTCGAGGTTCTTGAAGTCGGACTTGCCGACCAGCTGGGCCCGGCGGAAGATCTCGGCGCTGGCGACGGTGACACCGAGGAAAGAGACCAGGGCGGTGTCCTTCATCATCGCGATGAACTCGTTGCCGGTCGGCGGGATGATCACGCGGAACGCCTGGGGCAGCACCACCTTGCGCATCTTCTGGCCGTAGGTCATGCCCAGCGCGTCGGCGGCCTCGCCCTGGCCACCTGCGACGGACTGGATGCCGGCCCGGAAGATCTCGGTCATGTAGGCGCCGTAGTTGAGACCCAGGGCCAGCGTGCCCGCAGTGGCCGCCTCGAGGATCAGGGCCTGGTCGAACCCCTCGGGCAGCCAGGTGTACTCAGCCGCGAGGTTCCTTCCCACCGGCGGCAGCGCCAGGTAGAGCAGGAACATCTGCACGATCAGCGGGGTCCCGCGGAAGAACGAGACGTAGAACCCCGCGACGCCGTACGCCACCGGGTTGCGGGAGATGCGGGCCAGGGCACCGAGCAGCGCGAGCACGATCGCCAGCACGATGCCGCTGACGGCGATCACCATCGTGTACCGAAGCCCGCCGAGGATGTAGCGGATGTTGTCCCGGATCCACTGCGTGTCGAAGCCTGCGGCGTTCCCGAAGAACGCGAGCAGAGCGAACAGCACTGCCCAGACCAACGCGACCTTCAGCCGGAAGGGCACCCGTGCGGAGCTGAGCTGGACCCGCTCCCAGGTGTCAGCCACCGGACTGGTTCCAGGTCACTGCTGGGTGGTGAGGTCCAGGCCGTACCACTCCTCCGACAGCGAGGTCAGCGTGCCGTCCTCGTGCATCTCGTGGACGATCCCGTCCACGGCCTCGTAGAGGCTCTCCGACGAGGGGTCGGCGCTCTTGTCGAAGCCCACCGCGAGCGGCTCGTAGAACACCGGGTCACCCACGATCTTCACCGGGTTGCCGGCGTCGATGTAGCCCTGGGCGGTCGTCACCGAGGTGATGACGGCGTCGAGGCGGCCGTTGACAAGGTCCTCCAGCGCGGTGGTGTCGGTGTCGTAGCCCGAGATCTCGGCGTCGTCGATGACGAAGTCGAACTCGTAGCCCTCGATGCTCAGCTTCTTCTCGAGGAAGTCCGAGTAGGTGCACGGCGAGCAGCTGCCGACCTTCTTGCCGTCGAGGTCGGTGCTGATGTCGCTCACGTCGTCGTTGTCGGCGCTGACGACGACCACGGCCGGCGTGTAGTTGTAGGGCTCGGTGAAGTACAGGACCTCCTGCCGCTCGTTGGTCGGCGTCATCGAGCCAACGGTGGTGTCCCAGCGGCCGTTCCAGCTGCCGGCGGTGATGATGTCCCAGGTGGGGGCCTCCCAGGCGACGTCGACGCCCAGCCGCGTGGCGATCTCGGTGGCCACATCGATGTCGAAGCCTTCGTACTCGCCGGTCTGCTCGTTGAGCGAGGACTGCGGCGGGTACGCCGGGTCGGTGGAGACCGTCAGCGTGCCCTTGTCGCAGATCTGGGCCAGCAGGTCGGAGACATCCCCGGCGCAGACGCCCTCGCCGCCCTCGCTCTCGGCCGAGGTCGGCTCGTCGTCGCCGGCGCTGTCGTCGCTGCCGCTGTCGCTGTCGCCACCGCAGGCCGCGAGCAGCGTGAAGAGAAGAGCCGCCAGGGCGGCCAGGAGAGAACGGATGCGCATGCGCGGGACTATGCACCTCCCGCGGGGCGGCGTCCAGTACTGAGCCGCGGGTCAGTACGGCTCGGCGCCGGCCGCCCGCTCGAGAGCGGCCGTCAGTCCCAGCAGAGGCAGAACGGATGCCCGGCGGGATCGACGTAGACCCGCCAGTGGTCGCCGTTCTCAGGGGTCTCGGCCGCGGGCTGGACGGCGTGTTTGGTCGCGCCCAGCCCGAGCACCTGTTGCTCGGCGGTGTCGATGTCGTCGACGGTCACGTCGATGTGGAAGTGCTGGGGCCGCTCGGGGTTCGGCGAGCGACACCGGGTCCGGGCAGTCCAGCACCACGGCCCGCAGCTTCGCGATCCCGACCATGCCCGCCGACCGACTCGCGGCTCACTGCAGCTTGCCGTCGAGCACCGTGGCCCGGCCGCGCAGGAACGTCGCCACCACCCGGCCGGGCAGCTCCATCCCGGCGTACGGCGTGTTGCGCGACAGCGACGCGGACTCGGTCGGGTCGACCGCGCGGCGTACGGACGGGTCGTAGAGGACCAGGTTGGCCGGCTGGCCCGCCTCGAGCGGCTGGCCGTGGTCGTGGACCCGGCCGATCCGCGCGGGCGCGTAGGACATCCGGTCGGCGACGCCGGCCCAGTCGAGGAGACCGGGGTCGACCATGGTCTCCTGCACGATCGAGAGCGCGGTCTCCAGGCCGAGCATCCCGAACGCCGCCGCGGCCCACTCGCAGTCCTTGTCCTCGTGGGGGTGCGGGGCGTGGTCGGTGGCCACCACGTCGATGGTGCCGTCCGCGAGGCCCTCGCGGAGCGCCTCGACGTCGGCGCTGGAGCGCAGCGGGGGGTTGACCTTGTAGATCGGGTCGTACGTCGCGGCCAGGTCGTCGGTCAGCAGCAGGTGGTGGGGGCAGGCCTCGGCGGTGACGTTCCAGCCCTTGCGCTTGGCGTCGCGGATGATGTCGACCGAGCCTGCCG
Source organism: uncultured Actinomycetota bacterium (assembly GCA_963749865.1). Lineage (GTDB taxonomy): Bacteria > Actinomycetota > Actinomycetes > Propionibacteriales > Nocardioidaceae > Nocardioides. Next base: position 801,330 of record CAVVOE010000011.1, on the reverse strand, counting down.
TCGAGACGTGGCACACGTGCAGCCGGGAGCCGACGTGGGCGGCCAGCAGGCAGTCGCGGGCGATGATCGCCTCCTCGGCCACCGCCGGCCAGCCGGCCAGCCCCAGCCGGCCGGAGAGCTCGCCCTCGTTCATCTGGGCGTCCTCGGTGAGTCGGGGCTCCTGGGCGTGCTGGGCGATGACGCCGTCGAACGCCTTGACGTACTCCAGCGCCCGCCGCATCAGGACCGCGTCGCTCACGCACCTGCCGTCGTCGGAGAACACCCGCACGCGGGCCGCGGAGTCGGCCATCGCGCCGAGCTCGGCCAGCCGCTCGCCGGCCAGCCCGACGGTGACGGCGCCGACCGGGCGCACGTCGCAGTGGCCGCCCTCACGGCCCAGCCGCCAGACCTGCTCGACCACGCCGGCCGTGTCGGCGACCGGCTCGGTGTTGGCCATCGCGTGCACGGCGGTGAAGCCGCCCAGCGCGGCGGCCGCCGTACCGCTCTCGACGGTCTCGGCGTCCTCGCGGCCGGGCTCGCGCAGGTGGGTGTGCAGGTCGACCAGGCCGGGCAGCGCGATCAGCCCGGTCGCGTCGACGACCTCAACACCGTCCCCCGCATCGACGTACGTGTCGTGGATGGTGCCGTCCTTGAGCAGCAGGTCGCCCGGAGTGCGACCGAGGACGCGGACGCCTTTGATCAGGTAGCTGGTCACTCGTCTCCTCCGACCGCGGGCTCCCGGGATTCAACCCTGTCTCCGAGCAGCAGGTCCACCCCACCAACTGCCGGTTCGGAACCGCCGAGCAGCAGGTAGAGCACGGCCATCCGCACGGCGACGCCGTTGGTGACCTGCTCGACGATCACCGAGCGGGCCGAGTCGGCCACGTCGGCGGTGATCTCCATGCCGCGGACCATCGGGCCGGGGTGCATGACGATCGTGTGGTCCTGGAGCGCGGCCATCCGGCGGCCGTCGAGGCCGTAGCGGCGGCTGTACTCCCGCGCGGTCGGGAAGAACGCCGCGCCCATCCGCTCGCGCTGGACCCGCAGCATCATCACGGCGTCCGCCTTGGGCAGCACTGCGTCGAGGTCGTACGACGTCTCGACGGGCCAGCTCTCGACGCCCACCGGCAACAAGGTCGGCGGCGCCACGAGGGTGACCTCGACCCCGAGGGTGCGGAGCAACAGCGCGTTGGAGCGGGCCACCCGGCTGTGCAGCACGTCGCCCACGATCGCGACCCGACGGCCCTCGAGGCCGCCCGGCTTCGACTCGCCGAGGTGGCGCCACATCGTGAACGCGTCGAGCAGCGCCTGGGTGGGGTGCTCGTGGGTGCCGTCGCCGGCGTTCACCACGCTCGAGCGGACCCAGCCGGAGTGCGCGAGCCGGTGCGGGGCCCCGCTGGCGCCGTGACGGACGACGACCGCGTCCGCGCCCATCGCCTCGAGGGTGAGCGCGGTGTCCTTGAGGCTCTCGCCCTTGCTGAGGCTGGAGCCCTTGGCCGCGAAGTTGATGACGTCGGCGGAGAGCCGCTTGGCGGCGGCCTCGAACGAGATCCGGGTGCGGGTGGAGTCCTCGAAGAACAGGTTGACCACCGTGCGGCCGCGCAGCGCGGGCAGCTTCTTGATCGGCCGGTCCGCCAGCGAGCGCATCTCCTCGGCGGTGGCCAGGACCAGCTCGGCGTCGTCGCGGGTCAGGTCGGCCGCGCTGAGCAGGTGCCGCTTCACCGCGCCGCTCCTTCGATGGTGACCTCGTCGGTCCCGTCGATCTCCGCGACGCTGAGCCGGACCCGCTCGACCAGCGAGGTCGGGAGGTTCTTGCCCACGAAGTCCGCGCGGATCGGCAGCTCGCGGTGGCCGCGGTCGACCAGCACCGCCAGCCGCACGGCGGCCGGTCTGCCCACGTCGTTCAGCGCGTCCAGCGCGGAGCGGATGGTGCGGCCGCTGAACAGCACGTCGTCCACGAGCACCACGACCTTGCCGTCGACCCCGCCGGGCGGGATCTCGGTCGGCAGCAGCGCCCGGGCCGGCTTGAGCCGCAGGTCGTCGCGGTACATGGTCGCGTCCAGCGACCCCACCGGGACGTCGTACCCCTCGACGGCCGCGATGCGTTCCGCGATCCGGTGGGCCAGGGGCACGCCGCGGGTGGGGATGCCGAGCAGGACGAGGTCGCCGGCGCCCTTGTTGCGCTCGAGGATCTCGTGGGAGATGCGGGTCAGCGCCCGCGCGATGTCACGGTCGTCGAGGACCGTCCGGCCCCCGGCTGCGGGGGACGCTTCCTGTCGAGCAGGGCTTGGTTGGGCACCCATCAGTGCTCAGACCTCCTTGTCCGCCTCTCTGGACGGCCCGTTGAAGGATGTCGGTCGGCGCCGACCCTACCGCTCCCTCCGGTGCCATCGACACCCGGCACGCTGCCCTCCGGAGGGATGGTCCGCGGGTGCCGCCGGTGTTGTGGACCAGTACGTCGAGCCGGAACTTGTCGAGGATCACCGGAACGTTCACCTGCCCCGTCCGACCTGGGGGGCCGCGCGCCCGGCGATGAGCGGCAGGTCGAGGTAGGTCTTGATGCCCGGCTCGGCGGCGACGACGTACGGGATCGCGTTCACGCAGTGGTTGGCGGTCGAGACGATGCCGGGGTTGCGGACCAGCCCGGCCTCCACGGTCTCGGGCTGGAGCCCCTTGAAGGTCAGCTTCACGCTCGGGTCGCCGGTGACCTCGACCTCGAAGCGCTCCCCCTCCGGGCCGAAGCTCCAGTCCGGGTCGAGGTGCTCCTCCCCCATCAGCCAGTTCACGGTGGCGGTCACGACCGGTTCGCCGTCGACCAAGGCGCGCCAGTGGAACCGCCGGGCCGCGACCAGACCCGGCTCGATGGCCCCGATCGGCGAGTCGATCGCGGCGGTGGCGACCGCGACCTCCTGGATGGTCTCGATGCGCAAATCGGCGTCGAAGCCCATCTCGGCGACCACCATCCGCACCGACGAGCGGAACCCGCCGCCCAGGAGGGAGGCCATCGGGCTGGCCAGTGCCTCCTCCGGCGTACCGCCGAACGCCATCACGTGCCGGATCACGTCCGGCGCGCCGTACGTGCGGATGTCGGAGAACTCCTCGGCCCGCACGTGGGTGACCCGGGCGCTCACCGCCGAGATCATCAGCGGGAACCGCTCGGTGATCCCGCCCGGGTGGATGCCGGTGCCGTGCAGCGTCGACCCGCCCTCACGGCAGGCCTCCTCGAGCGGGCCGACCTTGGCCGGGTCGGGGTAGATCCACCCGACCGGCGTCACCACGCTTTTGCCGGAGCGCAGCAGCGCCACCACCTCCTCGTCGTTCGGCACCAAGGGGCTGTAGACCACGCAGTCGGCGTCCAGCGCCAGGATCTCCTCGGCGCTCGTGGTGGCCGCCACCCCGACCGGGCCGGTCCCGACGATCTCGCCGACGTCCCGGCCGTGCTTCTCGGCCGAGTGCACCCAGCAGCCGACGAGCTCGAGGTCCGGGTGGCTGAGCACCCCCTCGATCGCCGCCTTGCCCACCCCGCCGGTCGCCCACTGCACGACTTTGACGGGTGGCTGCACCGGTGCGCTCGTCACCGGCCAGATTCCAGCCAACACACTTGACGCGTGTCAAGAGTTGCCGAGTCGGGGTTACTCATCATGAGTAGCCCCGACTCGGCGTTTGGTCAGGTGGCGACGGCCAGATGTTGCCCTCGGGATCGACCTCGTAGCGGACCCCAGTGCGGTCAGCCGGCCGCGATATCGAGAAGCACCTTGCCGACCGCGCCGTTCTCGACCGCGTCGTGCGCGGCCGCGGTCTGGTCCAGCGGGAAGTGGTGCAGCGGCAGCCCGGCGTCCTCCCCCACCCGCAGCGCGCCCGCGCGTACCGCCTCCGCGACATCGTCCAAGGCGGCCTTCACGAACCTCTCGTCGAGGGTGTAGAGGATCAGGAACTGGTAGCGCAGGTTCTTGGAGAAGGTCTCCCTCAGCGGCACGGCGAGCTCGTTCCCACCGTTGTTGGCGTAGATCGCCACCGTCCCGTGCACCTTGGTCACCGCCACGTCGAGGTCGTTGTTCTGCGCCGGCGCCACCTCGACGACCAGGTCCACGCCGTCGGGTGCCACCGCCCGGACCGCCCCCTCGGTGTCCTCCTCGCGGTAGTTCACGACGTGGTGCGCGCCCGCCGCCGTGGCCAGCGCCGCCTTCTCGGCGCTGCTCACCGTGGTGACCACGGTCGCCCCGGACCACCGGGCCAGCTGGATGGCGGCGTTGCCCACCGCTCCGGCGCCGCCCTGCACCAGCACCGTCATCCCGTCCATGGCGCCGACCCCGAGCCGTTCCGGGCCGCCGTCGCCAGACGTCAGCGCGCGGTGCGCGGTCACCGCCGGCACGCCCAGGCAGGCGCCGAGGTCGTACGACGCCTCGTCGGGCAGCGGGAGCACCCGCGCGGCCGGCTGCACGGTGAGCTCCGCGGCCGTGCCGGAGGGCCGCTCGTGCTGGCCCAGCACCACCCAGACCCGGTCATCGACCGCGAGGCCCGCGACGTCGGCACCGACCGCGTCCACGACGCCGGCCCCGTCGTGGCCGGGCGTCACCTCGTCGAACCCGCGCATCGCGCCGGCGCGGAACTTCCAGTCCGTGGGGTTCACCCCGGCCCGGACCAGCCGCACCCGCACCTCTCCGGGCCCCGGCTCGGGCGGCTCGCGGTCGACGAGCTGCAGGACGGAGGACGGGCCGTTCTCGTGGTAGACGATCGCGCGCACGACGGCCCGGTACCCGCGCTCAGAGGGCGGAAGCCATCCCGGCGCAGGCGCGCAGCCAGGACATCCGGGTGCCCTGGGAGAGCTGGTTGTAGGGCAACACCGAACCGGCCACCAGCGCCGGGTCGTAGGGCACGCGGTACACCCCCCGGGTGCGCTGCTGGTAGACGTCGACCAGGTCCGCCGCCAGCTTGCTGTCCACCGTGGCGGACGGGTCGGAGAGCACGGTGATGGTCTTGTACTTCAGGTTCTGGTAGCCGGCGTCCTGGAGCGCGTCGAGCATCCACAGGCCGCTGTAGCCGGTGTCCTCGCGGACCGTCGACGTCACCACCAGCAGGTCGGCGGCGTCGGCCGCGGCCAGCCAGTTCTCGGCGCGCATGTTGTTGCCGGTGTCGACCAGGATCACCCGGTAGAACCGCATCATCAGCTGGTGGACCGAGTTGAAGTCGTCGGCGTGGATCTGGCCGGTGACGTTGGCGCTCTCGTCGGAGGCGAGTACGTCGAAGTGCGCGTCGCCCTGGGAGCGGACGTAGGAGCCGAGGTCGCCGATCCGGGACTGCGAGACGTCGTTGAACTTGCCGAGGTCGGCCAGCAGCTCCTTGGTGGTCTTGGTGTGCGAGCTGCGGGCGCCGCGGATGCCGAGGGTGCCGCGCGTCTCGTTGTTGTCCCACGCGACCACGCCGCCGCCGCGGACGGTGCCGAAGGTGAACCCCGCGGCCAGCACGCCGGTGGTCTTGGCGGCGCCGCCCTTGGGGTTGATGAACGCGATCGTGACCGGCCCGTCGAAGTCCTTCTGGATCAGCGCTCGGTCCTGCTCGTAGGCGCGCTCGGCCGGCCCCATGCGAGGTGTGATCGTCCCGCCGCTCCAGCGGCGCACCCGGCCGCGCCAGCCCCAGGTCGCCGGCCCGGGCTCGGCGGCGTCGGCCCGGCGCTCGAGGAAGTCGGTGGCAGTCATGAACCGGCGCGGCTCGGCCGCCGGCGCGGGGGGTGCTGAGGGCGGCGCGGACGGGGGTGGGCCGCCCGGAGGGCCACCGGCCGGGCGGACCGGCGGCGGCGGCGGCGGACCGGTGGGCGGGCCGCTGGGCGGACCGGACCGCGTACCGGACGGCGGACCGGACGGTGGGCCGCTCGGCGGGCCGCTCACCGGCGGGTGGGCCAGCACCGGCCGCGGCCGGATCACCGTGTGCTCCACCTCGGCAGGGAGCGGGTCGCTGAGCGGGTCGGGGCGGTACGTCGCCGCGGTCGGCGGGCCGCTGGGCCGGGCCGCCCGCGACCAGTCGGGCTGGCCGTCGGGCTGCTCCTCCGCCGCGGCGTACGACGCGAGCTCCTCGGGTGTGTAGAGCCGGTCGCTGGTGTCGTCGGACAGGTGGTGCGAAGACTGCGACATGGGGCTCCTCCTCGTGACCGCCTCGGGGACCGGCCACAGCCCGGTCCCTACCCGCGATGGCGGCGTTTCTAACGTAGCGAGGACTGGTCTGGTCCGGTCACGCAGCCGTCATCCCAGCCGCTTGAGCGCCGCCTCGATGGTCCGGTGGAAGGTGGGATAGGCGAAGTGCATCGTGCGCAGCCGCTGCACCGGCACCTCGGCGTGCACGGCGGTGACCAGCATCCCGATCACCTCGCCGCCGTACGGCGCCAGGACCGTGGCGCCGACCAGCACGCCGCGGTCGGCGTCCTCGACCACCTTGACCACGCCCGTCGTCCCCGGGCCGTGCAGCCAGCCGCGCGCAGACCTCTCGACCTGTGCCAGCCCGACCCGGACGGTCCGCCCCTCCTCGCGGGCCTCCTGCTCGGACAGGCCGACCGAGGCCAGCTCCGGGTCGGTGAAGGTCACCCGGGAGACCGCGCGGTAGTCGGCGCCCGGCCCACCCTTGCCGAGGATGTCGGCCACCGCCCCCGCGGCCTGGTAGCGCGAGACGTGCGTGAACGCACCCTTGCCGGTGATGTCGCCGACCGCCCACAGCCGCTCCCCTGCGCGCAGGCGCTCGTCCACCTCGACGTGGTCCGCGGCCGGGTCCAGCCCGACCGTCTCGAGGCCGACGTCGTCGATGTTGTTGCTGCGCCCCGCTGCCAGCAGCAGCTGGCCGGCGTCCAGGGTCTCCCCGTCCACCCGCAGGTGGAACTCGCCGTCGTGGTCGACCCGCTCGATCTCGACACCGACGCGGACGTCGATGCCCTCGTCGCGGAAGACGGCGGTGAGCGCCAGCGCGGCCTCCGGCTCGTCGTGGGTGGCGATCCGGTCCGCCGACTCGAGCAGCGTGACCCGGGCGCCGTAGCGCGAGAAGGCCTGGGCCAGCTCGAGCCCGTTCGGGCCTCCGCCGACGACGATCAGCCGGTCGGGCACCTCGGTGACCTTCATCGCCTCGCGGTTGGTCCAGTACGGCGTCCGCTCCAGCCCGTCGATCGGCAGCCGGAGCGGGCGGGTCCCGGTGTCGAGCAGCACCCCGCGCGCGGCGCGCAGCTCGGTGCTGTCGTCGTCCTGCTCGACGCTGACCACGCCCGGGCCGGTGAGCCGGCCGTGGCCACGGACGATCCTGACCCCGGCCTCCTCCAGGGGCGCCACGTGGTGGTGGTCGGTCCAGTCGTGGTTCGCCTCCCGGATCCTGGCCGCGACCAGCGACCAGTCCGGCCGGACGGTGGCGTCGCCGGCGAGCCGGTCCGCCCGGTGCACCTCGGCCAGCAGGTCCGCGGGCCGGACCATCAGCTTGGAGGGCGTGCAGCCCCAGAAGGGGCACTCGCCGCCGACCAGCGCCTCGTCGACGCCGACCACGTCGAGCCCGGCCTCGGCCAGCTTGCGCGCGGCGTACTCCCCGCCCGGGCCGAGCCCCAGCACCACCACGTCACAGTCCTGCGTCGACTCCGTCCCGGTCATGGCGTCACCCAACCATCCACCGCAAGATGAAGCGGTGAACCACCCGACCCGACGCGCCGTCCTGGGCGCGGGCCTGGCCGGCGGCGCGGCCGCGGTGCTGGCCGGTTGCGACTCCGACGACGACCAGCCCGCCGCCCCCGTCCCTGCCGCACCCGACGAGGCCATCGACACCGAGCTCGACCCGCAGGACTGGGCGTCGGTGCGCGCGCAGTTCAACCTCGACACCGAGCTGGCGCAGTTCGCGGCGTTCGTCCTCTCCCCCCACACCAAGGTCCTGGACGCCGCGATCGCCGGCTACCGCGACCGACTCGGCACCGACACCGAGGAGGTGCTCCTCCAGGCCACGGAGCTCGAGCAGGCGGTGCGCGTGGGGGCGGCGGGGTACGCCGGTGGGCAGCCCGCTGAGTACGCCCTCACCGACAGCACCACCATGGGCATCGCCACGATGTACGGCGGCCTGCGGCTGGCCGCGGGCGACGAGGTGCTGACCACCACCCACGACTTCTACTCGACCGAGGACGCGCTGCGGCTGCTGGCCGATCGCACCGGCGCGGAGCTGACCCGCGTCTCCCTCTACGACGACCCGGCCCGAGCGACCGTGGACGAGATGGTCGGCCGGCTGGTCGCGGGCGTCACCCCGCGCACCAAGGTGGTCGCGATCACCTGGGTGCACTCCAGCACCGGCGTTCGGGTGCCGGTGGCCGAGATCTGCGCCGCGCTCGACGGGCTGAGCCGGGTGCCGCGCGACCAGTACGTCGTGTGCGTGGACGGCGTGCACGGCTTCAGTGCCGTCGACGTCGACCTGCCCGACCTCGGCTGCGACTTCCTGGCCGCGGGCACGCACAAGTGGCTGTTCGGCCCGCGTGGCACCGGGATCCTGTGGGGCCGGGACTGGGGTCACCTGTCCGAGCTGATCCCGTCCTTCACCCCCGACGCCGGCTCGGGCCGGATGACCGCCGGCGGCTACCACTCGTTCGAGCACCGGTGGGCGCTCGCGGACGGGTTCGGCTTCATGGGCCAGGTCGGCCGGGACCGGGCGGTGGCGCGCACCGTCGAGCAGGCCACCCAGCTCAAGGAGGGGTTGTCCGGCACCGGGGTCTCGCTGGTCACGCCCCTGGACCCGGCGGTGTCGGCGGGCATCGTCTGCTTCGACGTCCCCGGCGTGATGCCCGGGAACGCGGTGCTGAGCCTGCGCGAGCAGGGCGTGGTGGCCAGCGCGACGCCGTACCGCACGTCGTACACCCGGCTGGGCCCGAGCATCGTGACGGACCCCGACGAGGTGGACGCCGCGGTTGCGGCCGTGGGCGCGCTGGCCTGAGACGATGGGGCGGTGCCCGAGCTGTCCCTGACCGAGCTGCGACGGTTCCCGCTGAAGTCCTGCCGCGGCCAGGAGCTCGAGACCGCGGTGGTCGAGCGGTGGGGGCTGGCCGGTGACCGGCGCTGGATGCTGGTCGACGAGACCGGCGAGACGGTGACCGCCCGCGAGCACCGGGAGATGCTGCTGATCCACCCGCGGCTGCGCGCCGACGGCGGGCTCGAGGTCAGCGCCCCCGACCAGGACGACCTGGTGGTGGCCCGCCCGGCGGCCGGGCGGCTGCTGGACGTGACCGTGTTCGGCCGGGCGCCGTTCGGGGCGACCCCGGCGGGCCAGGAGGCGGACGCGTGGTTCAGCAAGGTGCTGGACGCGTCGGTGCGGCTGGTCTTCGCCGACGACCCGAACCGTCGCCAGGCCAACCCGGCGTACGCCGGCTCCGGGGTGCCGATGCACTTCGGCGACGGCTACCCGCTGCTGCTCACGACCGAGGCGTCGCTGGCCGCGCTCAACGAGCTGATCGCCGCGGGTGAGAAGGCCGACGAGGGGCCGCTGCCGATGGTGCGGTTCCGGCCCAACCTGGTCGTCGGCGGCGGGCTCCCGTGGGCCGAGGACGGCTGGCGCCGGCTTCGGGTCGGCGCCGCGGAGTTCCGGCTGGTCAAGGGCTGCGACCGCTGCGCGATCCCGACCACAGACGAGAACACCGCGGTCCGCCGCAAGGAGCCGACGTACACGCTGGCCAAGCACCGCCGCTGGGACGGCGCGGTGTGGTTCGGGATGAATTTGGTGCCGCTCACCCCGGGCGCGACGCTGCGCGTCGGTGACGAGGTCGAGGTCCTCGACGAGAAGGCGACGACGGACGGTCCGCCTCGCTGACGAGCTGCGCCGCGTCAGTCGTTGAAGTGCCGGGCGCGGGCGAAGCAGAACAGGCCGTAGCACCCGATGCCGAGGGCGATAAGGATCAGCAGGTACGGCCCGAACGGCTGCTGCAGCACCTTGTGCAGGGCCTGGTCGAGGCCGCCGGACTTCTTCGCGTCGTGGGTGAGGGCGGCGTACAGGAACAGCGAACCGACGATGCCGAACGCCACGCCCTTGGCGGTGTAGCCGACCTTGCCGAACCAGACGTACGCCGTGCCGCTGGAGCCGCTCTGGCCCTCGGCGTTGATGTGCTTGACGAACTTCTCGGTCCAGGCGCGGTAGACCAGGTAGCCGCCGATCCCGATGATCGCCAGCCCGACCGCGCCCACGATCACCTGGCCGCCGGGCCAGTCCATGACCTTCGCGGTCATGGAGTCGGTGCCGTTCTTGCCCGAGCTCCCCGAACCGGTGGCCGCCCGCAGGGCGGTGATGCCGACCGCCACGTAGATGACCGCCTTGCCGGCCGAGGTCACGCGCTTGCGGACCTTGGTGAAGCCCTCCTCGGTGCGGTGGCCGAAGGCCGACTCGAGTCCTTGCCAGACCGCCAGGAGGAACATGCCGATGCCCACGGCCCAGACCAGGGCCTGGCCGAACGGCTGCTCGGCGAGCTGCTGCACGGCGCCCGACGAGTCCGCCGAGCCCTCCTTGTCGCCCAGGGCGAGCTGGACGGCCAGCCAGGCGATGACCAGGTGGACCAGCCCGTAGGCGACCAGGCCGATCCGGGCGGCGCGGTCGATCCACTCGCTCTGCTCGGCCTGGCGTCCGGTCGCCTCCGCGCGGGTGCTCATGCTGCTCATCGTCATGCCTCCCTACCCCCCGACTCCGATACCCGAACACGGGGGGAGGCATGCGGTCAGGAGAGGTCGGCCAGTGCGCTCTCGATGGCCCGGTGGAAGGTCGGGTAGGCGTAGATCATCGACTGGAGCACGTCCACCGGGACCGCGGCGTGCACTGCGACCGCGAGGTGGCCGAGGATCTCGCCTCCGGCCGGGCCGACCACGGTGGCGCCGACGAGCACGCCACGGTCGGCGTCCTCGACCACCTTGACCAGCCCGCGGGCGCCGGGGCCGTGGGTGAAGCCGCGCGAGGACTCCTCGAGCTTGGTGCTGCCGGTCCGGACCGTGAGGCCGGCCTCGCGGGCCTGAGCCTCGGTCAGGCCGACTCCGGCGACCTCCGGATCCGTGAACGTGGTGTGCGGGACCGCGTGGTACGCCGCCGGCGGGCCGTCCTCGCCGAGGATGTCGCGGCGGGCGATGGCGGACTGGTACATGGACACGTGTGTGAACGCCCCCTTGCCGGTGACGTCCCCGATGGCCCACAGCTTCTCGACACCCGCGACCCGCATCCGGTCGTCCACCTCCAGCGTGTGCACCGACGGGTCGAGGTCGACCGTGAAGAGGTCGAGGTCCTGGAGGTTGGTCTTGCGGCCGGCCGCCACGAGCAGCTTGTCGGCGCTCAGCCGCTGGCCGTCGGCCAGGGACAGCGTGAACGTCCCGTGCTCGTAGGCGACCTGGGTGGTCTCGGTGTCGGTGAGCACCCGGATCCCTTCGTGGGCGAAGACCTCCGCCAGCAGCGCGGAGGCCTCGGGCTCGTCGGCCGGCACCAGACGAGGTCCGTGCTGGACCACGGTGACCTGCACGCCGAAGCGGGAGAAGACCTGCGCCAGCTCACACCCGATCGGCCCGCCTCCGAGCACGACGAGGGTCCCGGGCAGCGCGGTGACCTGCACGGCGTCCCGGTTGGTCCAGAACGGCGTGCCCTCGAGCCCCGGCACCCCTGGCCACGACGGCCGGGTGCCCGGGTTGAGGACGACGCCCCGGTCGGCGGCGTACGCCGTCTCCTGCCCGTCGGGTGCCCGCACGACCACCCGCCCAGGCCCGGCCAGGCGGCCCACGCCGTGGCGGACCGTGGCCCCGGCGGCCTCGAGCCGCTCGACGGCCACCCGGTCGTCCCAGTGGTCGGTGGCCTGCCCGGCGACCCGCTCGGCGACCGGCGTCCAGCTCGAGGCCATCGTGACGTCGCCGGACAGCTCGTCGGCCCGGCCCGCCTCGGCCACCAGGTCGGCGGCCCGGACCATCATCTTGGTCGGGATGCAGCCGTAGTACGGGCACTCGCCGCCGACCAGGTGCTTGTCCACGGCCACGACCTTCAGCCCCGCCTTCGCGGCCGCGGTGGCCAGCGCCTCGCCACCGGGCCCCAGCCCGATGACCACCAGGTCCACTTGCTGCGCGTCGCTCATGCCGTCAACAGTGCCCTATGGGAAGCCCGCCCTCGATAGTCGCAGACGTTCGGGACAAGCGGTCCGGCGCGGACCGTGTGCCGAACGTCTGCGACTATCGGCCAGCCCGGGTCACACCAGCGATGGTTTGTTGCGCAGTACGGCGCCGAGGATGCCGTTGACGAACTGCGGCGACTCGTCGGTGGAGAGGTCGCGGACCAGCGCCATCGCCTCGCTCACGGCGACCGCGTCGGGCACGTCGTCGACGTACAGCAGCTCGAAGACGCCGAGCCGGAGCACGTTGCGGTCGACCGCGGGCATCCGGTCCAGGGTCCAGCCCTCGGAGTACGACGCCAGCACCTCGTCGATACGGGTCAGGTGCTCGACCACCCCGCGGACCAGGTCCGCGGTGTACTCGTTCGTCGGCCCCTCGCCCTCCTCGATCGCGCGGTCGAGGGCGTCGGCAGCGGACTCGCCCCGCAGCTCGGAGGCGTAGAGCAGGTCGAGGGCGCGCTTGCGGGCCTTGGAGCGGGCTGCCACTAGGGGGCCGCCACTAGGAGCTGACGCGGCCGAGGTAGGAGCCGTCGCGGGTGTCGACCTTGATCCGCTCTCCGGTGGTGATGAACAGCGGGACCGAGACGGTCGCCCCGGTCTCGACGGTGGCCGGCTTGGTGCCGCCGGTGGAGCGGTCACCCTGCAGCCCCGGCTCGGTGTAGGTCACCTCGAGCTCGACGGACGCCGGCAGCTCGATGTAGAGGACCCGGCCGTCGTTGCTGGCCACGATCGCCTCCTGGTTCTCCAGGAGGTAGCTCGACGCGTCACCGACGATGTCGGGAACGATCTCGACCTGCTCGTAGGTGCCGGTGTCCATGAAGACGTAGGACGTGCCGTCGTTGTAGAGGTACTGCATCGTGCGCTTGTCGACGTTGGCCACCTCGACCCTCACGTCGGCGTTGAAGGTCTTGTCGACGGTCTTGCCCGACTCGACGTTCTTCAGCTTGGAGCGCACGACCGCGCCGCCCTTGCCGGGCTTGTGGTGCTGGAACCAGATGACCTGCCACAGCTGGCCGTCCAGGTTGAGCACCATGCCGTTCTTGAGGTCGTTCGTCGTTGCCATGCGCGGGGTTCAGCCTTCTCGTCGAGATGTCGATGGGGTCGGCGGATCGGTCGCGGACCAGCGGTGCAGTCTAGTCAGAGGACACCGGATTTCCCGCAACGGCAGCCGCTCTTCACTGGCCCTGCCTGTCACTCTGGGCTTGACTGTCGAGGTGGACCTGGAACGGGCGCAGGCCCTGGTGCTCGACCCCCGCCGGCACGGCACGGCCGACGAACGGGCTGCGTACCTGAGCGCGGTCGAGTCGCGCTACGTCGAGGTCGAGACCACGATGAACCAGCTCAGCGCCATGCCGTCCTGGTCGGGGCGGTCTCCCTCGTGGGTCGACGACCAGCTGGAGCTGACCACGACGGTCGTCTACCAGGTCGGCACCCTGCGCGGGGAGTACGACGACGCGCGGGCCTGGGGCGACCGCCACCTCGAGCTCGGCGCCGGGGGCTCGCCGGTACGCCGGGCCGACCTGATGCTGCACCTCTCCGAGCTGTACCGCGTCACCGGGCACCAGGAGCGCTCGGCCGAGCTCGTCCGCGCCGCCGCCGACCTGCTCGGCGTCCTGGAGCTGTCGCCGGCGTCGGTGGACGCACTCGCCCCGGTCAGCTGCCACGCGCTGTTCTGCCTGGGGGCGACCGCCTACTGGGAGGGCCGGCCGGCCGAGGCCGCACCGCTGCTCATGCACGCCTGGACCCACGGCGGGGACTCGACCCCGCACCTCTGGTCGCTCGTCAACTACGCGCTCGTCCAGACCGACGCCGGCGACCACGAGGCGGCGCTGGCCTTCCAGGACGCCGCCCTCGAGATGGCCGACCGGCTCGGCGACCAGCTGGCCAGCACCGGCGTGCGCAACAACCGCGCCTGCACGCTGCGCCAGCTCGGCCGGCACCAGGAGGCCTACAAGGTGTTCGCCGGCATGCTGCCCGCGGTCCTGGCCGACGACATCCCCGACGCCGTGCTGACCAGCAGCGAGGACTTCGCCTGCGTGCTCTTCGACATGGGCCGCGACCGCGAGGGCGCCCTCCTGGTCGGTGCCGCGACCGCCGAGCGCCAGGCCATTGGCGTCCCGCGGATGGCCTTCCAGGAGGCCGCGGTCGAGCCCTCGATCGCGGCCGGCCGCACCCGGCTGGGCGACCAGTGGCAGCCGCTGCTCGACCGCGGCGCCGAGCTCGGCGTCCTGGCCGCCGTCGCCACGGCGCTGCGACCTCCGGAGCAGCGGCCTAGATGAGCCTGAAGACCACCACGAGCGAGGCGGTCAGGTCCTGCTGGCCCGCCTGGATCGGGATCGACGCCGAGTCGGCGGCGTAGGCCGCGGAGGCCCGCTCGTCGTAGGAGTACGACTGGTCCGCGTCCTCGCTGATCTTCACCACCTCGCCCAGCTCCAGGCCGGCGTCGGCGGCGTACTCCTCGGCCGTGGCCCGGGCCTGTTCGAACGCGTCGGCGCGGGCCGGCTTCACCGCCGCCTCGGGGTCGCCCACCTGCAGGCGCAGGCCGTCGAGCCGGACGCCGGTGCCGCCGGCGTTGACCGCGGCGGTGACGATCTCGCTGGCCCGGGCGAGGTCCTCGACCACGACGCTGACGGTCTCGCTGACCCGGTAGCCCCGGAACGTCGACGGCTGCCCGCGCCGGTGCGTGTACTGCGGGTCCATCGACAGGTTGGTGGTCTGCACGTCCTGGTCGGGGACGCCCGCCGCCTTCAGGGTGTCGACGACCGCCTGCATCGCGGCGTTGCCGTCGTTCAGCGCGGTGTTCAGGTCGTCGCGCGTGACCTGGACGCTCACGTCGAAGCCCAGCTGGTCAGGGACCACCGAGACGTGCCCTACGCCGGTCACGGACACGGTGCGTGTCGCCGAGGAGTCCTCGGCGTGGGCCGGCGCGCCGCGCGCGTCCCCGACGAGGTACGCCGCCACGAGGGCCAGGGCGACCAGCCCCGCCACCAGGAGCCAGCGGACACTGAGCGTCACGTTCCTGTCCATCCCGACCTCCCGGGCGCCGTCCGATCTCACGATCGGACGTGCGTCAGGCGATCGGCGTTCCGGCGATCTTCTCCAGAGCCATCCGGTAGCCGTCGATGCCGTGCCCGGTGAAGACCTCCAGCGCGTGCGGGGTCACGAGCGAGGTGTGCCGGAACTCCTCCGGCCGCGACTGCGGATCGCTGATGTGCACCTCGACCAGCGGCGCGGTGAGCTGGGCGCAGGCGTCGAAGAGGGCGTAGGAGTAGTGGGTCCAGGCCGCGGCGTTGAGCACCACCGGCAGCTCCTCGTCGGCGGCGTGGTTGAGCCAGTCCAGCAGCTCGCCCTCGTGGTTGGTCTGCCGCACCCGGACCTCGAGCCCCAGCGCCTGCCCCCACTGCTGGCACAGGTCGGCCAGCTGCCGGTGGGTGGTGGTGCCGTAGATCTCGGGCTGGCGGCGGCCGAGCCGCCCGAGGTTGGGCCCGTTCAGCACCAGGACGACGCTCACGCGGCCACCTTGTCGTACGCCGTGCGGAGCAGCTCCTCGGACGGGTCGGCCAGCACCGCCGGGTGCGCGAGGCCGTCGAGCACCACGAACCGCAGCGTCGCCCCCCGGGCCTTCTTGTCGACTCGCATCACCGCGAGCAGCTCGTCGAACGTCGCCCCGGACCACGCCGTGGGCAGCCCCAGCGAGGCCAGCACCGCAGCGTGCCGGGCGGCCGTCTGGTCGTCGAGGCGTCCGGCCAGCCGGGCCAGCTCCGCGACGTACACCATGCCGATCGAGATCGCCTCGCCGTGCCGGACCGTGTAGCCACTGGTCTTCTCGATCGCGTGGCCCAGCGTGTGCCCGTAGTTGAGCATCTCGCGTCCGGGGTGGCCGCCGACGCCGCCGGTCTCGCGCAGGTCCACCGCCACCACCTCGGCCTTGACCCGGACGGCACGCTCCACGAGCTCGGCGAGCACGTCGGAGGCCGGGTCGAGGGCCGCCGTGCGGTCCTTCTCGACGAGGTCGAGGATCTCGGGGTCGGCGATGAAGCCGCACTTGACCACCTCGCCCAGGCCACTGACCAGCTCGGCGGCCGGCAGCGTGGCCAGGAAGTCGAGGTCGCAGAGCACCCCGGCGGGCTCGTGGAAGGAGCCGACGAGGTTCTTGCCCGCCCCGGTGTCGATGCCCGTCTTGCCGCCCACCGCGGCGTCGACCATGGCGAGCAGCGAGGTCGGCACGTGAACCACCCGGACGCCACGCAGCCAGGTCGCGGCCACGAACCCACCCAGGTCCGTCGTCGCACCGCCTCCGATCGTCACCACGGCGTCGGAGCGGGTGAACCCGGCCGCGCCGAGCCGCTCCCAGCAGTCCGCCACCACCGCCGCGGTCTTGGCCGCCTCACCCTGGGGCACCTCGAGCTCGAGCACCTCGAGGCCGGGCAGGTCGACCCTCATCCCGGGCGCGTGCACCAACGCCACGCGGTGCACGCCGTCGCCGAGCAGCGCCGGCAGCCGGTCGAGGACGCCGTGACCGACCTCGACGTCGTACGGCGACGCGGTGGCGACCCTTATCGCGGTCATGTCAGGGCCTCGACGATCTCGGCGGCCACCTCGTCGGGCGTCCGACCGTCGGTGTCGACGACCACCGTGGCCAACGACTCGTAGACGGGCGTCCGCTCGTCGAGCAACGCCTTGATCCGGCCGCGCACGTTGCCCAGCAGCAGCGGCCGCGCGGAGCCGAGCCCGACCCGCTTGACCGCGTCGGAGAGGCCGACACGGAGGAAGACCACGGGCAGCCCGGCGAGCAGCTCGCGCGTGGCCGGGTCGAGCACCGCTCCCCCGCCCAGCGCCAGCACGCCGTCGTGGGTGGCCAGCGCCTCGGCCACCGCCTTCCGCTCCAGGTCGCGGAAGTGCGCCTCACCGGACTCCACGAAGATGTCGGAGATGGTGCGCCCTTCGAGCGCCTCGACGTCGGCGTCGGTGTCGCGTGCGGACACGCCCCAGGCCTCGGCCAGCAGCACGCCGACGGTGGTCTTGCCCGCGCCCATCGGGCCGACCAGCACGACGCGTGCCGTCACTTGAACCTCAAGGTGTCGAGGTAGGACTCAGCGTTGCGGCGGGTCTCCTGGACCGAGTCGCCGCCGAACTTCTCCAGCACCGCGTCGGCCAGCACCAGCGCGACCATCGCCTCGGCGACGATCCCAGCGGCAGGTACGGCGCACACGTCGGACCGTTGGTGGTGTGCGACCGCCTCCTCGCCGGTGGCCACATCGACGGTCCGCAGCGCGCGCGGCACGGTCGAGATCGGCTTCATTGCCGCCCGGACCCGCAGCACCTCGCCGGTCGTCATGCCGCCCTCGGTGCCGCCGGAACGGCCGCTCGCCCGCCGGATCCCCTCGTCGGTCGGGACGATCTCGTCGTGCGCCAGCGAGCCGGGAGTGGCCGCCAGCGCGAACCCGTCGCCGACCTCGACGCCCTTGATCGCCTGGATCCCCATCAACGCGCCGGCCAGCCGGGAGTCGAGCCGCCGGTCCCAGTGCACGTGGGAGCCGAGTCCGGGCGGCAGCCCGTGCACGACCACCTCGACCACCCCGCCGAGCGTGTCGCCGTCGTCGTGGGCCTGGTCGATCCGCTCGACCATCTGCTTGCTGGTGTCGGGGTCGAGGCACCGGACCGGGTCCTCGTCCAGCCGGGCGACGTCGTCGGGCCCGGGCCACAGCCCGTCGGGAGCCCGGACGCCGCCGAGCTCGATGACGTGCGACACGACCCGCGCGCCCACGGCCTGGTCGAGGAAGTTGGACGCCACCCGGCCGAGTGCCACCCGCGCGGCGGTCTCCCGGGCCGACGCGCGCTCCAGCACGGGGCGGGCCTCGTCGAAGGCGTACTTCTGCATGCCGACCAGGTCGGCGTGGCCGGGCCGGGGCCGGGTCAGGGGCGCGTTGCGGGCCGACCCCTCGAGTGCCGCGCGGGTCTCGGGGTCGAGCGGGTCGGCGGCCATCACCGTCTCCCACTTGGGCCACTCGGTGTTGCCGACCTGGATGGCCACCGGGCCGCCCTGGGTCTCGCCGTGCCGGATGCCGCCGACGAGGGTCACCTCGTCCTGCTCGAACTTCATCCGCGCGCCGCGGCCGTAGCCCAGCCGGCGCCGCCCGAGCGCGTCGCGGATGTCGTCGGAGGTGACCCGCACATGGGCGGGCAGCCCCTCGAGGATCGCCACGAGGGACGGGCCGTGGGACTCCCCCGCGGTCAGCCAGCGCAAGGTCACGGGGACGTGCCTCCTCGTCGCAGGGTCTTGGCGAGCGGCGCATCCACGGGATGCTCCGCAAGGCGCCGGAGCGAAGGCGCTGTAGCTCCATCATCGAGCGACGGCAACGCCGCTGGTTTGTCCGGGGTCCCCGCGGAAGCGCGAGCGCAGCGAGCGTCTTCCGTGGGGTGGCAGCGCCCGTGGGGCGTCGCGCGGCAGGCCCTGTGGCGAGGAGTCACGTCCATGATTCTCTCAGCCGTAGAGCGCGGACAGGACGGGCTGTCCGAGCACGACGCCGAGGAGCGCGCCCAACAGCATGAACGGGCCGAACGGGTAGTCCCGCCTGCGGAGCACCAGCGAGAGCAGCCCGCCCAGGATCCCGCCCAGGAGCAGACCCGACCAGATGCCCAGCAGCAGCTCGGCCCAGCCCACCCAGCCCAGCGCCAGGCCGAGCACGCCGGCCAGCCGGACGTCGCCGTACCCCAGCCCGCGCGGGTAGACGAACCACAACAGGAAGAACATGCCGCCGTAGACCAGCCATCCGAGCGCCGTGCGCTCGAGGTCGTGGAGATCTCGACCGTCCACCAGCCAGGCCACGAGGACCGCCACGACGGTCACGGCGTACGCCGGCGCGATCAGCCGGGTGGGCAGCAGCCGGGTCCGCCAGTCGATGACGGTCAGCGCCACGCTGACCGGCACCAGCGGCAGCACCACGAGCAGCGAGATGTTCCACCCGAAGACGAGCCCCAGGGCCGCCGCGCAGACGCCGGAGGCCAGGGCGGTCTTCCACGCCAGCCCGGGCAGTGCGCCGATGTCGGCGTACGGCTCCTTCGGCTCCACGGGCTCCGGGTCGGCGACCTCCTCGACCGGGTCGGGCTCGGCGGGCTCCGGCTCGGGCAGCCACGCGATCGCCCGCGGCACCAGCAGGCCGGCGGCCAGCCCCGCGGCCCCGGCGACCATGGCGGTCACCGGGTAGAGGTCGGTCATCGTGCGGCTCGGGCGGCCAGCTCTTCTTCGGCGGCCCGGCGCATGGCGCCGGCCGGCACGTCGAAGCGGCCGGTCATCGCGACCACCTGGTTGACCGCCTGCGCGACCAGCAGGTCGAGCCCGCTGAGCACGGTGTGACCGGACCGGCCGGCCGCCACGGCCAGCGGGGTCGGCCACGGCTCGTAGACCACGTCGAAGACCAGGGGCACGTCGGCCACCGCGGCCAGCAGCTCGGGCGTCTGGGCCGAGGCCGGCACCGTCGAGACCAGCACGTCACCGGACAGGACCGTCGCCTCGTCGAGCAACACCACGTCCACGGCCGGCGAGGACCCGTGCGTCGCCACCGCGCGCGCGGTGTCGGCCGCGCGGTCGGGGTCGCGGACCGCGAGTGTGGCCCGCCGCATCCCCCGCTCGGCCAGCGCCAGCAGCATCGAGGTCGCGGTCGCCCCGCCGCCCAGCACCACGGCCCGCTCCACGGACGCCTCGTGCTCGCCGAGGACCATCAGCGCGCCCGTGACGTCCGTGTTGAGCCCGTGCCGGCTCCCATCCAGCTCGAGCAGCACCGTGTTGCACACCCCGGTCGCCGCCACCCACTCGTCGTACGAGCCGAGCAGCGGGACCGCCTCACGCTTGAGCGGCATGGTCAGCGACAGCCCCCGCCACTCGCCCGGGTCGAGGTGGTCGAGGAAGGCCGCCAGATGGCCGACGCTGACCACCTCGGCGTCGTAGCGCCAGTCCTCGAGCCCCAGCGCGGAGTACGCCGCGCGGTGGATCACCGGCGACAGCGAGTGGTTGATCGGGTCGCCCAGGACCGCGCACCTCATGCGCGCCCCAGGGCATGTCGACCGATCACAGGCGGAGGCCAGCGTCGTTCAGGTGGTGCGATGGCAAGGCGGCGGAGCGCTGGCAGGCTGAGCGCCTTCCGAGCGACGGCAACGCAGCCAGCGTGCCGCCTGGGCGGCGCTGACGCCGCCTGCGATCGGTTGACACGCCCTAACACCGGTCGGACTGGGTGTCGCAGTACTCCTGGTACTCCTGCTTGAACTCGAGGAACTCGTCGTAGTCGTCGGTGAACTTGGTCTCGCCCGTCTTGAGGTTCACCGTCACGTAGAAGAACCACGGGCCTTCCTCGGGGTGCAGAGCCGCCTGGATCGCGTCGTCGCCCGGCGCCTCGATCGGGGTGGGCGGCAGCCCCTTCTGCGTGTAGGTGTTGTAGGGCGAGTCCGCCACCGACTCCTTGTCCGCCTCGGTGATCACCGTCGAGCCGGTGCGGTCGAGCGCGTAGTTGACGCTCGCGTCGATCTGCAGGTAGCCGGCGGAGGGGTTGGGCTCGATCTCCAGCCGGTTGTAGATGACCCGCGAGATCTTGGTGCGGTAGTCGCCGCGGCCCTCGGCCTCGATCAGGCTGGCGATGGTCATGATCTCCTGCGGCGTGTAGCCGAGCGCCTCGGCGCCGGCCTCGAGGTCGTTGTCGGTGGCGGCCTGCTGCCAGCGCACGACCATGTCGTGCAGCATGTCGGCCGGCTTCTCCTCCGGGCCGAAGGCGTAGGTGGCCGGGAACAGGTAGCCCTCGGGGTTGCCGTCGGCGTACGCCGGAAGCCCGAGCGCCTCCGGGTCCTGCAGCGCCGCGTCGAACTCGGCCTTCTTGAAGTCGGTGTTCTTGACCAGCAGCGCGACCACGTCCTGGACCCGGAGCCCCTCCGGGATCGTCACGCTCGTCGTGACGATGTTGTCCGGGTCGACCAGGATGTCGACCACGTCGGAGGCCTTCATCTCCTTCTGGAGGCCGTAGTAGCCGGCCTGGATCGTGCCCGACTGCGGGTTGGCACCGGCGGCCTCGATGAAGGCGTCGACCGACGCCACCACGCCGGCGTCCTTGAGCCCCCGCCCCATCACGGCGATGGTGTCGCCGGACTTGACTTGGAAGACGACCTCGCCACTGCCCGGGCCGGAGTAGTCAGCGGCCGAGTCGAACTGGTCCTTGATCTTGTCGACCCCGGTGGAGACGGCGTAGTAGGCGCCGGCCGCCAGCGCAGCCAGGATCACCAGGGCGATCAGGCAGCCGGGGCCGCGGCGGCGGCTCTTCTGGGCTCGCCGGCCCCCGGCCGGCGTGGGGGTCTGCTCCCCGAGCAGGCTCTCCATGTCGGTCATGCTGAGTCGGTCCCCTCGATGATCTCTCCCGGCGGGCTGCCGCTGGCTCGCTCGGTGTCCAGTACGTGCTGCAGGATCACCACTGCGGCGGCCTGGTCGACCACCGCCCGGCGCTTGGCTCCCGAACGCCCTCGGTCGCGCAGCATAGCCTCCGCACTCACGGTGGTGAGCCGCTCGTCGGCCAGCCGCACCGGGACCGGAGCGACCGTCCGGGCGAGCCGGGCCGCCCACTCGCGGACCTTCGCCGCGGCCGGACCCTCGCCCCCGGACAGCGACCGGGGCAGCCCGACCACCACCTCGAGCACCCGGTCCGGGTCGCCGTCCTGCTCCTCGACGACCAGCGCTGCGATGCGGGTCAGGTCACCCCGGCCCCGGGGCACCGTCTCGACCGGGGTGGCCAGGAACCCGGAGGGGTCACTGCGCGCCACCCCGACCCGGGCGTCGCCGGGGTCGAGGCCGAGCCGTACGCCCTGCCTCACGCCTCTCCCGACCGCCCGGTCAGGAGGCCACCTTCGCTACCTCGGAGCGGACCAGGGCCAGGGCCTCGTCGATGCGCGACGCGTCGGTGCCGCCACCCTGGGCGACGTCGTCCTTGCCGCCACCCTTTCCGCCGACCAGCGGCCCGACCGCCCGGACCAGCGCGTTGGCGCTGAGGCCGCGGGCGCGCGCCTCGTCGTTCGTCGCGGCCACCACCGAGACCTTGCCGTCTGCCTCGCCGACGACCACGACGACCCCGGGCTGGCCGACGGGGAGCCGGCCGCGCACGTCGAGCGCGAGCGTGCGCACGTCGCCGCCACCGGCGCCTGGCGCCGAGGTCGCGACCACCGCGACGCCGCCGACCTGCTCGGCCCCGGCCGCCAGCTCACCCGCTCGCGCCAGCAGCTGGCCGACCCGGACCTTCTCCAGCTCCTTCTCGGCCGCGCGCAGCTTCTCGACGATGTCGTTGACCCGCTCGGGCAGCTCCTCGGGACGCGCCTTGAGCGCCTCGGACAGCTGCGCGACCAGCACGTGCTCGCGGGCCAGGAACCGGTAGGCGTCCGCTCCGACCAGCGCCTCGACCCGGCGTACGCCGGAGCCGATCGACGACTCACCGAGCAGCTTGATCACGCCGAGCTTCCCCGAGCTCCCCGCGTGGGTGCCGCCGCACAGCTCGCGGGCCCAGTCGCCGACCGAGATCACCCGCACCCGGTCGCCGTACTTCTCGCCGAACAGCGCCATCGCACCGGACCTGACCGCATCGGCCTGGCTCATCACCTCGGCGTGCACGGCGAGGTCGTCGAGGATCACGTCGTTCACCCGGGCCTCCACGTCGGCCATCACCGACTGGGGCACCGAGCCGGCCGCCGAGAAGTCGAACCGGAAGCGGCCCGGCGCGTTCTCCGAGCCCGCCTGGGTCGCGGTCTCCCCCAGCGCCTCGCGGAACGCCTTGTGCACCATGTGGGTCGCGGTGTGCGCGCGGGAGATCGACAACCGGCGCTGCAGGTCGACCAGCGAGTGCGCCTCCAGCCCGGGCGTCACCTCGCCGTTGAGCACCGTCGCCTGGTGCACGATCAGCCCGGTGATCGGCGACTGCACGTCGTTGACCCGCAGCCTGGCACCGTTGGACAGCTCGACGACACCCTGGTCGGCGAGCTGGCCGCCGCCCTCGGCGTAGAACGGCGTGCGGTCGAGGACCAGCTCGACCTCGTCTCCCTCGCGGACACTGTCGACCACGCCGTCGGTGGTGACCAGGGCTCTGACCGAGCCGTCGGAGACCACCTCGGAGTACCCGGTGAACTCCACCGGCGTACCCAGGGAGTCCGCGACCGAGCGGTACGCCGTGGCGTCGCGGTGCGCGCCCTTCTTGGCGCGGGCGTCCGCCCGGGCCCGGTCGCGCTGCTCCTGCATCAGCCGCCGGAAGCCGACCTCGTCGACGTCGAGTCCCTGCTCCGCGGCCATCTCCAGGGTCAGGTCGATCGGGAAGCCGTAGGTGTCGTGCAGGGCGAACGCCCGCTCACCGGAGAGCTCGGTGCCGCCGGCCCGCTTCACCTCCGCGGTCGCCGTGTCGAAGATCGTGGTGCCGGCCCGCAGCGTCTGCCGGAACGCGTCCTCCTCGGCGAAGGCGACCGTCGAGATCCGCTCCCAGTCGCGGTGCAGGACGTCGTAGGTCTCGCCCATCTTGTCGCGGCTGATGGGCAGCAGCTCCGGCAGCACCGGGTCCTCGCAGCCGAGCAGCCGCATCGAGCGGATCGCGCGGCGCATCAGCCGGCGCAGCACGTAGCCGCGGCCCTCGTTGCCCGGTGTGACGCCGTCACCGATCAGCATCAGCGAGCTGCGGATGTGGTCAGCCACGACGCGGAACCGGACGTCGTCCTCGTGGTCGGCGCCGTACGCCCGGCCGGTGAGCTCCTGGGCGCGCTCGACGACCGGGAACATCACGTCGATCTCGTACATGTTGTCGACGCCCTGGAGCAGGAACGCGACCCGCTCCAGGCCCATGCCGGTGTCGATGTTCTGCTTGGGCAGCGGCCCGGTGACGTCGAAGTCGTCCTTGGCCCGGACGGCCGAGAGCTCCTCCTGCATGAACACCAGGTTCCAGAGCTCCAGCAGCCGGTCCTCCAGCTTGACCGGCATGTCCGGGCCGAGCTGGTCGGGGGTGAAGTCGGGGCCGTGGCTGGGGCCGCGGTCGTAGAGGATCTCCGAGCTCGGGCCCCCGGGCCCGGGCACGCCCATCGACCAGTAGTTCTCCTTCTTCCCGAGCCGCAGGATGCGTTCGGTCGGGAACCCGGTGACCTTACGCCAGAGCTCCAGCGCCTCGAGGTCGTCGACGTACACGCTCGCGTAGAGCTTGCTCTCCTCGAGCCCCCAGCCGCCCTCCGAGCGAGGCTTGGTGACCAGGTCCCAGGCCAGCTCGATGGCGCCCTCCTTGAAGTAGTCGCCGAAGGAGAAGTTGCCGCACATCTCGAAGAAGGTGCCGTGCCGGGTGGTCTTGCCGACGTCCTCGATGTCGGGGGTGCGCACGCACTTCTGCACGCTCACCGCGCGCTGGTACGGCGGTGTCTCCTGGCCCAGGAAGTAGGGCTTGAAGGGCACCATGCCGGCGTTGACGAACAGCAGCGTCGGGTCGTCGAGCAGCATCGAGGCGGAGGGTACGGCGGCGTGCGCACCCCACCGCGTGTCGTTCTCGAAGTGCGCGACGAAGCGTCGTCTGATCTCGGCTGTGCTCATCGACGGTTCCATCAGCTCCTGCCCTCCTCTTCCTGTCCGGTGGTGAGCTCCTTGTGTCCATGAGGCGCGAGAGCGAAGCGTTCGCGCAACTCGGTTTCGGCCTCGGCCTTCCCCTCGGCCACCTCGTCGCGGAACATCCGGACGCCGACCGCGAGGCCGTTGAGCCGGTCCTGGAGGCCGTCGACGGTCAGCGCCTCGGCCGCACGGCGACCGCGGATGATCACGTAGATCCCGGCCCCGGCCCCGGCGACGAACCAGAGCCCGCGGTTCATGCGGCGGTGCCCTCAGGGGCGTCTTCGGCCGCCATCGCCGCGCGTTGTCGGGCCGCCCACTCGCGGCGCACCTCGCGGAGCTCGGTTCGGCGCTGCTTGCGGGAGCGCTTGACCTCCTGGCGCATGTGGAACCGGATCCGGTTGCGGGTCTCCGGCGAGAGCGCCCTTCGAACGCCGTGGAACAGCGAGGCCGTCTGCACGACCGTCTCCTTGAGCAGCAGATCGGCGAAGACCGGCCCGGGCACGGACGGCACCGGCTCCTCGACCACTGGCTCACCCACCTGGGTGATGACGTAGTCGGTGGCGCCCTGTGGTTCGTCGAGTGACGTGAAAGTGCTGTCCGGGAGGCCGTTTCGCAGCACGTTCGCGTCGCTCGACGGGGAACGGCGGGCCAGCAGCTCCTGCTCGACGGCGACCAGGCGGCCGCGCAACCGCAGGATGAGGAGCACGAGCGCGAGGACCAGCAGCGCCAGCACGCCGGTGACGGTCAGGAGCAGCCACGCCATGGAAACCGACCCTACAGTCCGCGGATGATCCGGCGGACCCGCTCCCAGCGCTCCTTGATCGCCGCCTCGGCACCCAGCGAGGTCGGCCGGTAGTACTCGGCGTCCAGCACCACGTCAGGGGCGTACTGCTGCTCCGCGACGCCGAAGGGCTCGTCGTGGCTGTAGGTGTACGACGCGCCGTGGCCCAGCGTCTTGGCGCCCTGGTAGTGGGCGTCGCGCAGGTGCGCCGGGACCGGGCCGATCTTGCCCGCCCGGACGTCGGCCGAGGCGGCCTCGATGGCGGTGATCACGGCGTTCGACTTGGGGGCCACCGACAGCGCGATCGTGGCCTGGGCCAGGTTGAGCCGGGCCTCGGGCATCCCGATCAGCTGCACGGCCTGGGCGGCCGCCACGGCCGTGGGCAGCGCGGTGGGGTCGGCCAGCCCGATGTCCTCGCTGGCCAGGATGACCAGCCGCCGGGCGATGAACCGCGGGTCCTCCCCCGCCTCGATCATCCGGGCCAGGTAGTGCAGGGCGGCGTCGACGTCGGAGCCGCGCACCGACTTGATGAACGCGCTGGTCACGTCGTAGTGCTGGTCGCCCTGCCGGTCGTAGCGCACCGCGGCCTGGTCGACCGCGGTCTCGGCGGTCGCGAGGTCGATGGTCGTGCTCCCGCGCGACGATGCCGCGCCGCCCGCCGCCTCCAGGTAGGTCAGGGCACGCCGGGCATCACCGCCGGCCAGCCGGACCAGGTGGTCGACGGCGTCCTCGTCGACGGCGTACGCCCCGGCCAGCCCGCGCTCGTCGGTCAGCGCGTGGTCGATGACCGCTCGGATGTCGTCGTCGGTGAGCGACTCCAGCCGCAGGAGCAGGCTGCGCGAGAGCAGCGGCGAGATCACCGAGAAGAACGGGTTCTCGGTGGTGGCGGCGACGAGGGTGACCCAGCGGTTCTCGACCCCGGGCAGCAGGGCGTCCTGCTGAGCCTTGCTGAACCGGTGCACCTCGTCGACGAACAGCACCGTCTCGTGGCCGGTCGCGACCAGCTCCGCCCGGGCCGCGTCGATCGCGGCGCGTACCTCCTTGACCCCGGCCGAGACCGCGGAGACCTCGACGAAGTGCCTGTCGGTCTGCTGGCTCAGGATGGCCGCGATGGTGGTCTTGCCGGTCCCCGGCGGACCCCACAGCAGCAGCGACATCGCCTGGTCGCCCTCGACCAGCTGCCGCAGCGGCGACCCGGGCGCGCGCAGCTGCTCCTGGCCGACCAGCTCCTCGAGCGTGCGCGGCCGCATCCGCACGGCCAGCGGCGCGGCCGCGTGCGCGGCCGAGCTCAGCGCACCGCCACCCGCCGCGGCGGTGGGCTTTCGGAGCGAGCCGCTCTCGAAGAGCCCGTCAGCCTCGCCCAACGGGCCTCGTCATCGACCGGCTGCCGAGGTCGTACCAGGTGTCGGCGTACCCGGGCTTGGTCAGCTTCTCGGTCTCCACGTCCGCCGTCGGGTCGGCGTTGCCCTGCGCGTCCACGCCGAGGAGCGTGGTGGTCACGGGCTCCCTGGGGTGCTGGCCGATCTCGCCCGGGAAGTGGCAGGCCACCTTGTGCTTGGCGCCGATCTGGAGCAGCGGCGGCTCGACCTTCGCGCAGATCTCCTGGGCGATCGGGCATCGGGTGCGGAACCGGCAACCGGACGGCGGGTTGATGGGGCTGGGTACGTCGCCGGAGAGACGGATCCGCTCGCGGCGACCACCCAGCTCGGCCTGCTTCACGTCTGGCACCGCGGACAGCAGCGCCTGGGTGTAAGGGTGGTGGGCGTGCAGATAGATGCTCTCGCGGTCCCCGATCTCGACGATCTTGCCGAGGTACATCACGGCCACCTCAGGACAGAAGTGCCGGACGATGGCCAGGTCGTGCGCGATGAAGAGGAACGCGATGCCGAACTCGCGCTGCAGGTCCTGGAGCAGGTTCACCACCTGCGCCTGGATCGAGACGTCGAGGGCGGACACCGGCTCGTCGGCCACCAGCAGCTTCGGCTGCAACGTGAGAGCCCGGGCGATGCCGATGCGCTGCCGCTGACCGCCGGAGAACTCGTGGGGGTAGCGGTTGTAGTGCTCAGGGTTGAGGCCGACGATCTCGAGCAGCTCCTGGACCCGCGGCAGCACCTGCTTCTTGGGCACGACCTTGTGGATCTCCAGCGGCGCCCCGACGATCGCGCCCACGGTGTGTCGCGGGTTCAGCGAGGTGTAGGGGTCCTGGAAGATCATCTGGATCTCGCGGCGCAGCGGTTTGAGCCCCCGGTTGGAGATCGAGGCGATCTCCTGGCCGTCGAACCGGATCGACCCGCCCGTCGGCGCCAGCAGCCGGGTGACCAGCCGGCCGGTGGTCGACTTGCCGCACCCGGACTCCCCGACCAGGCCCAGTGAGCCACCCTCGACCACCTCGAGGGAGACGCCGTCGACCGCCTGGACGTGCCCGACGGTGCGCTTGATGAGGCCGCCGGACTTGACCGGGAAGTACTTCCGCAGCTCCTCCACCTGCAGGATCGGCTTGGCGTCCTCCGGGTTCTGCGACATCGCGTGCGGGTCGAAGACCGCCTCTGGGTCGATGCCCAGGGTGGTGTGCCCAGTGTCGTGCTCAGTGTCGTGCTCAGGGTCCTGCTCAGGGTTGGTGGCCTCGTCGGCCTCCGTCGCCGGGTCCATCACTTCTCCTGCGCCAGTTCGGGGTTGATCTCGACCAGGACTTCCCTCTGGAAGACCTCGTCAGGATTCGCCAGGTGACATGCCTTGAGGTGCCCCGAGCCGCGACCACCGGGCAGCAGCTCGGGTCGGCTGGTCCGGCACAGGTCGCCGGGCACCTTGTCGCGGTGCGCACAGCGAGGGTGGAACGGGCACCCGCTCGGCGGGGTGAGCAGGCTCGGAGGATTGCCCGGGATCGGGATCAGGCGGGCCTCGGTGTCACCCTGCACGTCGGGGACGCTCGAGAGCAGGCCCCACGTGTAGGGCATCTCGGGGTGGGTGAGGATCTCCTTGCACTGGCCGTACTCGACGGCTCGACCGGCGTACATCACCAGCACCTCGTCGGCCATCTCGGCCACGACGCCGAGGTCGTGGGTGATGATGATGATCGCCGAGTCGAACTCCCGCTGCAGGTCCTGGAGCAGGTCCAGGATCTGGGCCTGGACGGTCACGTCGAGAGCGGTCGTCGGCTCGTCGGCGATCAGCAGCCCCGGGTTGTTGATCAGCCCCATCGCGATCATCGCCCGCTGCCGCATGCCTCCCGAGAACTGGTGGGGGTAGTCGTCGACCCGCCGGTCCGGCTGCGGGATGCCGACCCGGTCCAGCATCTCGATGGCCCGGGACCGCGCTGCCCTCTTGCTGACGTTGTTGTGGACCCGGAACGCCTCGCCGATCTGGTTGCCCACGGTGAAGTAAGGGTGCATCGCCGAGAGCGGGTCCTGGAAGATCATCGCCACGTCCTTGCCGCGACGCAGCCGCATCTCCTCGTCGGTGAGGGCGAGCAGGTCGGTCCCGTCGAGCAGGATCCGGCCGCTGACCAGGGCACTGCTCCCGCGGTGCAGCCCCAGGATCGCCGAGCTCGAGACCGACTTGCCGGATCCCGACTCGCCCACGATCCCGAGGGTCTGGCCCTTCGCCAGCTCGAAGCTGAGCCCGTCGGTGGCCTTGACGATGCCGTCAGCGGTCGGGAAGTGCACCCTCAGCTCTTCGACGGTGAGGAAGCTTCTGGTGTCGTTGTGCAGGTCCGCCACGGTGGCCCTTCTGGTTTCGGAGGGTCTAGGAGAGCCGTACTCGAGGATCGATGACGGCGTACAGCAGGTCGACGATGATGTTGGCGATGATGACGAAGGAGGCGAGCAGCAGCACCAGCCCGACCAGCGTCGGCAGGTCGAAGTCGTTGTTGGCCGCGACCGCCAGCTTGCCCATGCCGGGGTAGTTGAAGACGGATTCGGTGATGATCGCGCCGCCCATCAGGCCGGCGAAGTCCAGGCCGGCCATCGTCACGATGGGAGTGAGGGCGGCCCGCAGGGCGTGCTTGTAGGTCACCGTCCGCTTGGGCAGCCCCTTGGCCCGAGCGGTGCGGACGTAGTCCTCCGAGAGGGACTCCAGCACGTAGGCGCGCGTCATCCGGACGTAGGCCGCCATGAAGAAGACGGCCAGGGTGATGGCAGGTAGGAGCAGGCTGGAGAGCCAGCCGGACACGCCGCCCTCGGCGATCGTGGTGTAGCGGGGCACCTCCACCCAGCCCCACTGGATCGCCACGAACTTGTAGAGGAGCAGCCCCACGAAGAACGTCGGGAAGGCGTAGAGGACAAGTGACATCCCCACCAGGCCGCGGTCGACCACGGTGCCGCGCCGCAGCGCTGCGATCACACCGAGCAGCACGCCCCCGACTATCCAGAAGATGAAGGCCACGATCGCGATCGACATCGAGACCGGCAGTGTCTGCTTGATCAGGTCGGTGACCGTCGAGGTGCGCTCCTTGGAGTAGCCCAGGCAGGGGGCCGGGCAGCGGGCGATCGTCTCGGGTGCGGTCTTCTCGAGCTTGGGGTCGTCGGGGAAGTCTCGACCGACGACGACACCCTTGGCGAACTTGCCCCACTGGTTGATGAAGTTGTCGTCGTAGCCGAGCGCCGCCGCGGTCACCTTCTTCTGCGCGACGGAGCAGTTCTTGCCGCAGGCGAAGTCCGCCGGGTTGATCGGGGAGGCGAAGAACAGGGCGAAGGTGACCAGGCTCATCACCACGATGAGCAGCACCCCAGCAACCAAGCGGCGGATGACGTAGGCGATCACGACTGACCCTCCCTGACGATCGGAAATCTATACCCACGTGGCACCGACGGCCGGGGACGCTGGGCGACCCCGGCCGTCGGGCTGGTGCTACGTGGTGCTGGCTAGCTCTCCACGCCGATGGTGGCGAGGTCGGGGTAGCCGTTGGTTGCGAGGTTGTTGGCGTAGCCCGTGATCTTCGAGCCGTGCAGGAAGTTGAAGTTCCTGACCGCCAGCGGGATGTAGGCGATGTCCTCGCCGAGCTTGGCGTCCAGCGCGGCCCACTTCTCGTTGGCAGCGTCGAGGTCGGCCTCGGCGTAGGCGTCGTCGATCATCTGGTCGACCTCAGGACCACCCTTGTAGTTGCCGTAGTCGTTCTGGTTGGACTCCGGCGTGAGGTTGATCCGGCTGTCGAACAGCGGCGGGATCACCGTGCCGATCGAGGGCCAGTCAGCACCCCAACCAGCACTGGTGACGTCGAAGTCCGCGTCGGGCTTCTGGATCACCGAGTAGTAGGTGTCCTCCAGCGGGTCGAGCTCGGTCTCGAAACCGACCTTGTCCCAAGCGTCCTTCAGGGCAGCGGCCTGGTTGTCGGAGGTCGGCGTGCCACCGGAGTAGGTGTACTTGATCTTCACCGGCTTCGGCGCCGAGCACTCCTCGAGCGCGGCCGTGGCCCCGTCGGGGTCACCCTCGTCGGGGATGTCCGCGAATGCGGGGTTCGCCGTGTAGCCCGGCGTGGCCGGGTTCACGATCGTGTCCGCCGGGGAGAACGCCTGCTCTCCACCGCCGGCCTGGATGTAGGCGGAACGGCTCGTCGCCAGCTTGAGCGCCTCGCGGCAAGCGGGGTCGGACATGACCGGCGAGTTGAAGTTCGGCAGGATGTAGTAGTTGAACGGCGACACCACGTCGGTGTAGCGGTCCCCAGCCTCGGGGATCCGGCCGAAGAACGTCGGCGGGACGTTGCGCTCGGTCACACCGAACTGCGCGTCACCGGAGTCGGCGAACATCTGCTCGTAGATCGCCTCGTCCTCGTCGCCCTCGCGGAACTCCCACTTCTCCGGGAGTGCCTTGCGGATCGGGTCGGTCGCCTCGTCCCAGTTCTCGTTGCGGACGAACGTGCCACCGGTGCCCTCGGTCCAGCCACCCTCGAGCTTGTAGGGGCCGTTGGAGATGACGACGAAGTTGTTCGCCTCACCCTTGTCGAGGTCCTCGCGGTAGGGGTCGAGGTAGCGCAGCGAAGCCATCGACAACGGGAAGTCGGGCCACGGCTTCTTGAAGTGGTAGGTGATCGTCTGGCCGTCGCAGGTGACTGCCTGGTCGAACAGGTCCTGGCCCTCACCGGTGTAGGGACCCTTGTAGGCCGGCAGGCCGTCGTCCCCGGTCGGGATGTCCATGTAGGTGAACACGTAGTTGGACGGGCCACCGATGATCACGTCGGTCGCGAAGTTGCGCGACGCGCCGTACTTGAAGTCCTCACAGGTGATGGGCTGGCCGTCTTCCCACTTGACGTCGTCCCGGACCGTGAACGACCACTCGGTTGCGTCGTCGTTGGGAGTGCCGGCGTCGGTGGCCAGGTCAGCCACCGGGGTCGAAGACTCCTCCGGGTCGTTGGACGCGGGGAACGCCACCAGGCTGCGGTAGAACAGCCGGCCGGAGTTGTTGAGGTCGCGACCGATGTACATGCGCTGGGGGTCCCAGTGCTCGGTGTTGCGCACCCCGTTGTAGTAGATCGCGGTGCCACCCTTGGTGCCTTCTCCGCCGCCGCCAGTGGTGCTGTCGCCAGAGTCGTCATTGTCGTTGTCGTCACCGCCGCACGCGGCCAGCGAGAACGCAAGTGCTGCTGCCGCCAAGACGGCAAACGGCTTCTTGCTCATCCTCATTCAACTGTCTCCTATTCTGGTGGGTCGCGCCGAAAGTCCGGCGTCAAACAGCGGCCAGCGCTCGTAACGTCGCTGGACGCTGAGTCTTATCGATGGGTCTTTGGATCGAGGGCGTCCCGGGCGCCGTCGCCGACGAGGTTGAAGAGCACGACGGTCAGCGCCAGCAGGACGCCGGGCAGGAAGAAGAACGTGGGATCGGCACTGGTGAAGCTGACCGAGTAGGCCAGGATGTTGCCCAGTGTGGGCGTGGGCGGTTTTATCCCCACCCCCAGGAAGCTGAAGGCGGCCTCGGCAGAGATGTAGGCCGGGACCAGCAGGGTGAAGAACACCAGGATCGGGGCCCAGACGTTCGGGAGGACCTCTTTGAAGTAGAGCCGCCTGCGGGACGCGCCCATGAGCCGGGCCGCCTCGATGTACTCGCGCTCGCGGATCGACAGCACCTGGCCACGCACCACGCGGGCCACCGGTGGCCAGCCGAACAGCGCCAGGATGAGGATGACGTAGAACCCGCTGGCCCGGTCGCGGTCATGCAGCAGCCCGAAGCCGGGCAGGTCGGCCACGTCAGTGCGGAGCAGGAGAACCGCCGGTGCGGACAGGGCCAGCAGCATCATGGTCACGGGGAACGACAGGGTCAGGTCGATGAACCGGCCGACCGTGGCGTCGATGAAGCCTCCGGAGAACCCGGACACGATGCCCAGCACCACGCCGATGGTCACCGTCATCAGGGTCGCCGTCAGCGCGATGCCCAGTGACCAGGTCATCGCCAGCATCAGGCGAGAGAGCAGGTCGCGCCCAGTGGACGGCTCGATGCCGAGCGGGTGGTCCCAGCTCACTCCGCCGAAGCTGCCCTGGGGGTTGACCCCGTCGCTCGACAACAGGTTCTGGTGGAACTCGTTCGGGTTGAGCACGTCGACCGCGACGAGGATCGGCGCGGCGATGGCGCACAGCACGATGATGGTCGAGCCCACGAACGAGATCATCGAGAGCCTGTCGGAGCGGAACCGAGCCCGCGCCAGTTGCATCGGGGAGCGACCGGTGACCTTCCCAGAACCGTCGCCGTGGACGTCCGCGACAGCGTCGTCGCCGTGCGCCTCGAGGTCCGAGGTGAGCGACACGTGGTCTCCTCCCGCAGGCTCAGTCCTTGGGGCCGAGGCCCCACCGGCTCACGGCACTCTATGTGACCCGGACCTCATGGCAAGTCGCGAGGCGGTAACGATCTGGTCTCAGGGAAGTGCCCTTCTCCCCCACCTCGATCAGTCGGCCGAACATCGGCCGAACGTCGGCGTATCCTCGCTCGAACGTCGGGCCGATCACGGCGCCGAGGGGAGATCCTGGCCGCTGTCCGGGCTCACCTCGGCGACCCTCCGGCCTCCGCCGTTCGTCGCCGAGACGACCGTGCCGGTTTCGAGGTCGAACCAGCGGTCGGCGTACGCGACATTCCCCGCGGCTTCGGCGATCCGGGCGCCGGCCTCGTTCAAGCCGCCGCCGGCCTCTTCGGCGTAGAGCGGCGCGGTGATCGGGTGAGCCGGGTGGTGACCGATCTCGCCGGCGAAGTGGCAGGCCACCTTGTGCCGAGGGCCGATCTGGAGCAGCGGAGGCTCGTGCCTGGCGCAGATCTCCTGGGCGAGCTCGCACCGGGTCCGGAACCGGCAGCCGGACGGCGGGTTGATCGGGCTCGGCACGTCGCCGGTGAGCCGGATCCGCTCCCGTCGGCCGCCGATCGCCGCCTGCCTCACGTCCGGGACCGCGGAGAGCAGCGCCTGGGTGTAGGGGTGGTGGGCATGCAGGTAGATGCTGTCGCGGTCGCCGGTCTCGACGATCTTGCCGAGGTACATCACCGCCACCTCGGGACAGAAGTGCCAGACGACCGCCAGGTCGTGGGCGATGAAGAGGAACGCGATCCCGAACTCGCGCTGCAGGTCCTGCAGCAGGTTGACGACCTGGGCCTGGATCGACACGTCGAGGGCGGAGACCGGCTCGTCGGCGATCAGCAGCTTCGGCTGGAGCGCCAGCGCGCGCGCGATCCCGATCCGCTGTCGCTGGCCGCCGGAGAACTCGTTGGGATAGCGGTTGTAGTGCTCGGGGTTCAGACCCACGACCTCGAGGAGCTCCTGGACGCGGGACAGGACCTGGTTCTTCGGCACGACGCTGTGCACCCTGAGCGGACTGCCGACGATCGAGCCGACCGTGTGCCGCGGGTTGAGGGAGCTGTAGGGGTCCTGGAATATCATCTGGACCTCGCTGCGCAGCGGCTTCATCTGCCGGGCGCTGAGGGTGGCCAGGTCGTGTCCCATGAACATCATCGACCCCGCGGTGGGCGTGTGCAGCCGGGTGATCAGCTGGCCCGTGGTCGACTTGCCGCAGCCGGACTCACCGACCAGCCCCAGTGAGCCGCCCTCAGGGACCTGGAAGGAGATGCCGTCGACGGCTTGCACGTGGCCGATGGTGCGGCGCATCAGCGATGACCTGATGGGGAAGTGCATCTTGAGGTTCTCGACGCTCAGCACGGGCTCGGCGCGCGGATCGAGCTCGGCAGCCGCGTGCGTCTGCGCCACCAGCTCCTCGAACTCGGGCGGAGCGGCCGACGCGTCGAGCTCGTGCTCCTCCACGACCGCCTCGGGAGGTGGGGCCGGCGAGGTTCCCCGGTCGGGGTCTTGACCAGACATCAGCTCTCTCCCACGACTTCGACGAGATCAGGCGCGATCTCGGGCAGCACCTCTTCCTCGTAGATCGACTCGGGGTCGACGAGGTGGCAGCGCTTGAGGTGGGCGCCTCCCCGGGGACCGGGCACGAGATCGGGCAGCACGGTCCGGCACAGGTCGCCGGGCACCTTCTGGATGTGTGCACAGCGGGGATGGAACGGGCATCCCGATGGCGGGGAGAGCAGACTCGGCGGGTTCCCGGTGATCGGGATCATCCGCGCCGCGGGGTCGCCTCCGACGTTCGGGACGCTGGACAGCAGGCCCCAGGTGTAGGGCATCTCGGGATGGGTGAGGAGCTCCTTGCACGGGCCGTACTCGACCCCGCGTCCGGCGTACATCACGAGGACGTCGTCGGCCATCTCGGCCACCACGCCGAGGTCGTGGGTGATGATGACGATGCCGGAGTCGAACTCCCGCTGCAGGTCCTGCAGGAGGTCCAGGATCTGGGCCTGGACGGTGACGTCCAGCGCCGTGGTCGGCTCGTCGGCGATGAGCAGCGCGGGGTTGTTGATCAGCCCCATCGCGATCATGACCCGTTGCCGCATGCCGCCGGAGAACTGGTGCGGGAACTCGTCGACGCGGGCGTCGGGCTGCGGGATCCCGACCCGTTCGAGCATCTCGATCGAGCGGCGCCGGGCATCGCGCTTGCTGGCATCGGGATGGTGCACGAGATAGGCCTCGGAGAGCTGCTTCCCGACCCGGTGGAACGGATGCAGCGCGGCCAGGGCGTCCTGGAAGATCATCGCCACCGAGTTGCCGCGCAGACGCCGCAGCTGCTCGGTGGCCAGTCCGACCACCTCGGTGCCCCCGACCCGGATCGAGCCCGCGACCCGGGCGCTCTTGGGATCGTGCAGGCCCAGGATGGCCATGCTCGACACCGACTTGCCGGAGCCCGACTCGCCGACGATGCCCAGCGTCTTCCCTCGGTCGACGCTGTAGCTCAGGTCGGTGACCGCGTGGACCAGGCCGTCCGCCGTCGGGAACCTCACGGTGAGGTTCTCGACGACCAGGAACGGGTCGGAGTCCCTCGGCTCGGAGAGCAGCGTCACGAGAGCCTCACTCGCGGGTCGAGCCAGCTGTAGACGATGTCCACGACGATGTTGGCGGCGACCACTGCTACCGCCAGGATCAGCGACGTCGCCTGCACCACCGGCAGATCCTTGATGAAGGTCGCGTCCAGACCCCACTTGCCGATGCCCTCGAGGTCGAAGATCTTCTCGGTGAACACCGTGCCTCCGACGAGGAAGGCGAAGTCGATCCCGAAGATCGTGGCCACCGGAACCAGGGCCGACCGGAGGGCGTGCCTGACCACGACCGTGCGCATGCGCAGTCCCTTGGCGACCGCGGTCCGGACGTAGTCCTCCCCGAGCGACTCGACCATGGCGCCGCGAGAGTAGCGGGTGTAGGCAGTCGAGCCGTAGAGCCCCAGCACCAGCCAGACCAGGATCAGGCCCGCGAACCACTTGAGCGGGTTGCTGAAGAGGCTGTGGTACTCCACCTTCGGGAACAGACTCGTGGAGATGGTGAGGATGAGCATGCTGAGCAGTGCCACCAGGTAGTAGGGCACCGAGCTGAAGATCAGGGTGGACGAGACCAGCGCCTTGTCGGTGGTCGTCCCTCGTCTTCGGGCCGCGAGCACACCCACGCTCACCCCGATGAGCAGGTACAGCATGGAGCCACCGACAGCGAGGCTGAGCGTGACCGGGAACCGGTCCTTGAGCTGGTCACTGACCGAGGTCCGGTCCCGGTAGGAGATGCCCAGGCATGGCGCCGCACAGTCGTAGGGCTTGGTGCCGATCGTGATGGTCCGGTCGGCGACGAGCCCCTTGGCCCACTTGGCGTACTCGGACAGCATCGCGTTGTTGTAGCCGAGCCGTTCCTCGTAGACCTCCAGCTTGGCAGAGGTCGGACCGCAGCGGTTGTTCGTGTCGCGGCGGCACAGCTCCAGCGCGGGGCTCTTCGGGCCGTAGAAGAACAGCGTGAACACGGCCAGCGAGACCAGCACAATGATCAGGAAGCCGGAAATGATCCGCCTCACCAGGAACGCGAACATCGAGAGTTCCTCTCCCAAGGAGATCCCACGCCGGCCGGGTGGGGACTGGAGTCCCCACCCGACTCGGCGTGGCTGCTACTGCGAGACCCGTCGAGTGACCGGGGTCACTTCACGAAGATGTCTCGGTAGTTGGGTGCACCTCCCACCGACGTGTCGTTGGCGAAGCCACCGAGGCCGGTCCCGATGCCGGCGATCACCTGGCTGTAGCCGACGTTGATGATCGGCATGAAGTCCGTCATCACCTTCTGCTCCAGCGCGCCCCAGGCCTCGGCCTGCTCTTCGATCGGCACCTCGGTCTGGATGCGCTCGATCTCGGCGTCGACGGCCGGGTCCGTGAACTTGCCGGTGTTGTAGGGACCACCACTGCCGACGATGACGGGCAGGAAGGTCGCTGCCGACGGCCAGTCCTGGCACCAGGCGGTACCGAGGAGGTTGATCTTCTTGTACAGCGCGTTGTCCGGGTCGGTCCAGACGTCGTACAGGCTGCCGCCGCCGTAGGGGTAGGGCTTGGCCTTGAAGCCGGCCTTCTCGAAGCCGAGCTTGATCTGGTCCGCCGCCGCCTTGCCCTGCGGTGCGGTGGAGTCGTAGACCCACGAGAGCTCGTACTCACCCGGCCCGAACCCGGCCTTGGCCAGCAGCTCCTTGGCGTGCTCGGGGTCGTACTGGATCGTCTCGCCGTCAATCTCCGGGTTGAACGCCTCGCGGCCGGCCATCCCTGGCGGCAGGATGCCGAAGCCCAGGTCCTCGTTGGTCGCGCCGTTGGCCAGCGTGACCCCGGGCAGCTCGCCCGCCGCGGACCAGGCATCCTCGTAGGGGTAGGCGAAGGCGATGGCCTGCCGCACCTCGAGCTCGGGGATCTTCTCGAAGTTGGGCATCCTCATGCTCGTGCACGGCTGCGGACCGACGTCCACCTGCGAGTCGAGCCCGTCCTGGAGCGCCTTGGTGTAGTCGGTCCCCAGCAACGACGTGACGATGGTGGTGGCACCGCTCCCGCTGAGCACGGTCTGGCCGGCCACCGCGGGGTCGACGTCGAACTGGAACGTGTACTTGTCGGCGTACTGGTGCCGGGCCGGGTCGGTGTCGGGGTCCCACTGGTCGTTCTTGACCAGCACGAGCTCCTGGTTGGGCACGTACTTCTCGATCTTGTACGGGCCGGTCGACATCGGCGCGAGGCCGTAGTCCGGCGGCGACGCCGCGTCCAGCTTCACCGGGCCCATCGCCGGGAAGATGCCGTAGTAGTCCATCTCCGAGAACGGCGTGGCCATCTTCAGGATGATGTCGTTGCCCTCGGTGGTGACGGCCGGGAAGTCCTGGCCGCCGGTGTAGGGACCGGTGTAGTCCTCACCGCCGAGGAAGTAGGGGTTCGAGTACGCCGTGCCCGGCCCGGTCGGGAAGGTCTCCTCGTCGAACGACCGCTTGATCCCGAACGCGACCTCCTCGGCCGTCACCGGGGAGCCGTCCTCCCACTTGATGCCGTCCTTGAGGGTGAACG
Organism: uncultured Actinomycetota bacterium; assembly: GCA_963749865.1. GTDB lineage: Bacteria > Actinomycetota > Actinomycetes > Propionibacteriales > Nocardioidaceae > Nocardioides. The sequence goes on along the minus strand of CAVVOE010000011.1, from coordinate 763,002 downwards.
TCCACTCGGTGAAGTCGTCGTTCGGCTGCCCCAGGTCGGTGGCCAGGTCGGGCACCAGGACGTAGCTGCCAGTCTCGGCGTCCCGCCGGAACTGGGTGAGCGAGCGGAAGAGCATGTCCTGCGCGATCGCGTTGTTGGTCACCGACCAGAGGCTGGCCGGATCGAGCGTCGTCGGTCCGTCGTCCGGGTCAGGAGCAAGGACCGTGATCTCGCCGCCGGTCTTCGCGCCCTCGACCTCGGGAGCCGGCCCGGTCGCGTCCGGGATCTTGTCGCCGCCCGAGCTCGCACCCTCGGTGAACTCCTTCGAGGGTCCGCTGCTGTTGTCGTCGTCCGAGCTGCCCCCGCAGGCCGCGAGACCAAGGGTCAGCGCCGCCACGCTTGCGGCGGCGACGAACGCCTTCTTGCGTTTCATGTCTAGCCTTTCTTGTTTGTCGTAGACACGCGCACCGCGTGGCCGACGTGTTGGAGGCGCTTCAGCGCCGGGTCTTCGGGTCGAAAGCGTCCCGGATCGCGTCGCCCAGCAGGTTGAGCGCGACGACCAGGAGAGTGATCCCGAGGACGGGCTCCCAGAGGAAGAGCGGGTAGATCTCCCAGTAGTTGGTGGCGGTGTTGATCGTCTGGCCCCATGACGGCTGGCCCTGGACGCCGATGCCGAGGAACGACAGGCCCGCCTCGGCCGACACGAAGGCCGGGAGTCCGAGCGAGATGGACACCACGATGGGCGCGATGAGGTTGGGCAGGATCTCGCGGATCAGGATGCGGTGCGTCGGGACGCCGAGCACCCGCGCCGCCTTGATGAACTCCCGCTCGCGCAGTGAGAGCACCTCACCACGGATCAGCCGGGTCATGCCCATCCAGCCGAAGATCACCAGGATGATGACGAGCGTCCAGAAGGTGAGCTTTTCGTAGAGCTCGATGTTCGTGCCCCACCGGTCGGCGATGATCGGCGCCATCGCGAGCGCGGCGACCAGGAACGGGAACGTGAAGAACAGGTCGGTGAAGAACGAGATGACTGCGTCCGCGACCCCGCCCATGAAACCCGCGATCAGCCCCAGGGTCACCCCGATGATCGTCGCGGCGAGCGTTGCCATGAAGGCCAGGAAGAGCGAGGTGCGGCAGCCGTAGATCCAGTACGCCAGGTTGTCGTTGCCCGTGCCTGGCGAGATGCCGAACGGATGGTTCGAGTCGAAGCCGTGGTTGGGCGGACCGGTCAGTGGCAGCCCGGTCACCAGGTCGACCCGCTCACTGGCCTGGACGGTGTCGGTGGAGACACCGAACAGGCTGCAGAGCGGCCCCGCGAAGACCGCGACGAGGGTGAACAACACCACGATGACGAAGCAGATCACCGCGATGGGGTCCCGGCGGAGCCGACCGAGGGCGATCTGGGTGGGAGAGCGGCCCGCAACCCGGTGTTCGCCCTCTGGCAGCTGCGGCTCGGCACTCATGCCGTGGTCATCGATGAGGTCTGGACTCATCGATGTCGTCATGCTCACCTCGGGAGTGCGGAAGCGGCTCGGGACCTCTGGGACCGACGACACCACGTCGCCGGAGCGCTGCACGCGCCGCCGGTGACTCTATGCAAAGTCGACCCGGGGGCGAACGATCTGGGGGTAACAATCTGATCTCAGCGTCAACCGATTTGTTGTGCTGTCTCCCCGCCCCCGTGGGAAAGATCGTCCGCAGAAACGGCGTCGACACCGGCTTCCTTGCGCTGTTCGGCGGTGATCGGAGCGGGCGCTGCGGTCAACGGGTCGACGCCGCCCCCGGACTTCGGGAACGCGATCACCTCGCGGATCGAGTCGGTGTGCGCGAGCAGCGCGGCGATCCGGTCCCATCCGAACGCGATGCCGCCGTGCGGCGGGGCGCCGAAGGAGAAGGCGTCGAGGAGGAAGCCGAACTTCTCCTGCGCCTCCGCCTCGGTTACGCCCATCACCGCGAACACCCGCTTCTGGATGTCCTCGCGGTGGATACGGATGGAGCCGCCGCCGATCTCGTTGCCGTTGCAGACCACGTCGTAGGCCCACGCCAGCGCGGTGCCGGGGTCCTGGTCGAAGGTCTCGAGGTCCTGAGGTGAGGTGAAGGCGTGGTGCACGGCGGTCCACTGGCCACCGCCGACCGCGACGTCACCGGCCGCGGTCGCCTCGTCGGCGGGCTCGAAGAGGGGGGCGTCGACCACCCACAGGAAGCTCCACGCGTCCTCGTCGATCAGGCCGCCTCGGCGTCCGATCTCGAGCCGCGCAGCACCGAGCAGCGCCCGGCTGGGCTTGGGCAGCCCGGCCCCGAAGAAGACGCAGTCGCCCGGCCGTGCGCCGACGTGCGCGGCCAGCCCGGCCCTCTCTTCGTCGGAGAGGTTCTTGGCGACCGGACCCCCGAGCTCGCCGTCCTCCTGGACCAGCACGTAGGCAAGACCTCGCGCGCCGCGCTGCTTGGCCCACTCCTGCCAGGCGTCGAGCTGCTTGCGGGGCTGGCCGGCACCGCCGGGCATCACCACTGCACCGACGTACGGCGCCTGGAAGACCCGGAACGGCGTGTCCTTGAAGTACTCGGTGCACTCGACCAGCTCCAGGCCCATCCGCAGGTCTGGCTTGTCGGTGCCGTAGCGGGCCATGGCGTCGGCGTACGTCATGCGTGGCAGTGGGCGCGGCAGGTCGTGGTCGACCAGCGACCAGACCTCGGCGAGGACCTCCTCGGCCACCGCGATGACGTCGTCCTGCTCGACGAAGCTCATCTCGATGTCGAGCTGGGTGAACTCCGGCTGCCGGTCGGCCCGGAAGTCCTCGTCGCGGTAGCAGCGCGCGATCTGGTAGTAGCGCTCGAGGCCCGCCACCATCAACAGCTGCTTGAACAGCTGAGGGCTCTGCGGCAGCGCGTACCAGCTGCCGGGCCGCAGCCGGGCCGGCACCAGGAAGTCGCGGGCGCCCTCGGGCGTGGACCGGGTCAGGGTCGGCGTCTCGACCTCCACGAAGCCGCGGCCGTCGAGCACGTCGCGGGCGGCCTTGTTCACCCGGCTGCGCAGCCGGATCGCTTCGTTGGGCGCAGTACGCCGCAGGTCGAGGTATCGGTACTTCAGCCGCACCTCCTCCCCCACGTCGCCCCCGGACGACTGGGCGTCGTCGATCGGGAACGGGAGCGGCGCGGCCGCGCTCAGAACGTCGAGCTCCGCGGCCACCACCTCGATGTCACCTGTCGGCAGCTCGGAGTTGGCGTTGCCCTCCGGCCGGAGCCCGACCTCGCCGGTGACCTTGACGCAGAACTCGCTGCGCAGCTGGTGGGCGACGGACTCGTCGCGCACCACCACCTGCACGACACCACTGGCCTCGCGCAGGTCGATGAAGGTGACGCCGCCGTGGTCGCGGCGGCGGGCCACCCAGCCGGCCAGCGTGACCGTCTGGCCCGCGTGCTCGGCTCGCAGGGAGCCCGCGTCATGGGTGCGGATCACGAGTGGTGTGCCTCCTGTGTAGCTGTGTACTTGGCGTGTTCAGGGCGTGTGCATCGCAAGGCGCCGGAGCGACGCCATACTTGATGGTCTAGCGAGCGACGGCAACGCAGCGAGGTGCGTGGCATGGGCTCGCGAAGCGCGCAGCTACACAGGAGGCGCACCACTAGGTCTCCTCCGGAGTCCAGGTCGTGGTGTCAGCGCCGACCTGGTCGCCGCTGCGGATGTCCTTGACCTCGTCGCGCTCTCCGGGGAACCAGACGTAAGGGATGCCCCGGCGCTCGGCGTACCGGATCTGCTTCCCGAACTTCTGGGCGGCGGCTGCGACCTCGGTCGGAATGCCGCGCGCCCGGAGAGCCGTGGCCACCGCCTCGCTGGTGCCGCGGGACTCCTCGTCGACCAGGGCGACGAGCACCACGCTCGGCACCTTCCGACCTGGAGCCAGGACGCCGTCGGCGAACAGCGGGACCAGGGTGCGGGAGAGGCCGAAGCTGACACCGACACCGGGGTACGTCGTACGGCCGTCGCTCGCCAGGGCGTCGTAGCGGCCACCTCCGGCGACCGACTTGAGGTGCTCGTAGCCGGCCATGAAGACCTCGAGCACGGTGCCCGTGTAGTAGTCCAGGCCGCGAGCGATGCGGAGGTTCGCCTCGACGGTCACGTGGTCGTTCACCGCGGACTCGCACCCCTCGATCACTGCCGCGAGCTCAGCGAGGCCGGCTGCCAGCAGCTCGTCCTGGACGCCGAGCGCCTCGACCGCGGCGACGAACGAGGTGTCGGCGACCCGGATCTGCGCCAGCTCCAGGCAGCGCCGTGCCTGTTCCTCGGTCGCGCCGGCGTCCTCGACCAGCATCGCGGCGATGGCCTCGGCGGGCTGCTTGTCGAGCTTGTCGATCACCCGGATCGCCGCGGTGACGTCGGCAATGCCCAGGCCTCGGTAGAACCCCTGGATCAGCTTGCGGTTGTTGACCTGGACCGAGAGGTTCGGCAGCGGCAGCGCGTCGAGTGCCTCGACCAACACCCGGACGATCTCGACGTCGTAGTGGAACGGCAGCTCGTCGCGGCCGACCACGTCGATGTCGGCCTGGGTGAACTGGCGGTAGCGACCTTCCTGGGGCCGCTCGCCGCGCCAGGCAGGCTGGATCTGGTAGCGGCGGAACGGGAACTCGAGCTTGCCGCTGTGCTCCAGGACGTAGCGCGCGAAGGGGACGGTGAGGTCGAAGTGCAGTCCCAGCCCGGAGTCCCCCGCACCCTCGTCGGCGTGCAGGCGCCGGAGCACGTAGATCTCCTTGTCGATCTCGCCGCCCTTGGACAGCCGGTCGAGCGGCTCGACCGCCCGCGTCTCGATGTTGGCGTAGCCATGCAGCTCGAAGCTGCGCGACAGGCTCGCGATCACCTGCCGCTCGACGGAACGGTGCTCGGGCAGCAGCTCGGGGAACCCGCTCAGCGGGGTGGGCTTGTCATGCATCCGTGGTTACTTTGCGCTGTGGTCGGGTTCGATGGTTGCGAGATCTCGCAGGTACGGGTTGGTGGCACGCTCCCGGCCGATGGTGGTCTGCTCGCCGTGACCGGGCAGCACCACGATGTCGTCGGCCAGGGGCAGCACCTTGGTGGCCAGGCTGCGCAGCATCGTGGGATGGTCGCCACCGGGCAGGTCGGTGCGGCCGATCGAGCCGGCGAACAGCAGGTCGCCGGAGAACATCACCTCGGAGACCTCGTCCGCGTCGGGGTACGGCGAGCGGAAGGTCACCGAGCCCTCGGTGTGGCCGGGCGTGTGGTCGACCACGAACCGGACGCCGGCCAGCTCCAGCTCCTGCAGGTCGCCGAGCTCGCGCACGTCGTCCGGCTCCTCCCACGAGTAGTCGCCACCGAGCATGAGCTGGGCGCTCTCGCGGGACATGCCGGACATCGGGTCGGTGAGCAGGTGCCGGTCGCCGGGGTGGATCCAGGCCGTGGCGTCGTACGTGCCGGAGACCGGCGCGACGCAGAACATGTGGTCCACGTGGCCGTGGGTGACCAGCACGCTCACGGGCTTGAGCCGGTGCTCCTCCACCACCCGCGCGACACCCTCGGTGGCCTCCATGCCGGGGTCGACGACCACGCACTCCGAGCCGGGAGCCGTCGCCACGACGTAGCAGTTGGTGCCCCACGGACCTGCGGGGAAGCCGGCGATCAGCACCGGTCCACCGTAATGGTGTCGAGGTCACAGCCCCGCATCGGTTGCGGGCGGGCGGTGGTCCCCTCATCGACTTTGACTAACATGCCGCAGTGATGAGCCAGGGGTCGGTGCACGAATGGGGCCGCGTCGACGAGGACGGCAATGTCTTCGTCCGCACCGCAGACGGCGAACGCACGGTCGGGCAGTATCCCGCGGGCACGCCCGAGGAGGCGCTGGCCTTCTTCACCGAGAGGTTCGAGGCCCTGGCCTTCGAGGTCGAGCTGCTCGAGCAGCGGATCCGCTCCGGCGTGCTGTCGCCCGAGGAGGCGATCGAGTCGGTGAAGACCGTCTCGGCCCAGGTGGCCGACGCCAACGCGGTCGGTGACCTGGCCGCCCTGGCGGCCCGGCTCGAGTCGCTGCGCCCGGTGATCGAAGGTCAGCGGGAGACCCGCCGGGCCGAGCGCGCGCAGCGGACGGCGGAGGTCAAGGTGACCAAGGAGAAGCTGGTCGCCGAGGCCGAGAAGATCGCCGAGGGCAGCGACTGGCGGGCCGGGGCCAACCGGCTCCGCACGCTGCTCGACGAGTGGAAGGCGCTGCCCCGCATCGACCGCGCGTCCGACGACGCGCTGTGGCGGCGGTTCTCGAGCGCCCGGACGTCGTACACCCGGCGCCGCAAGTCGCACTTCGCCGAGCAGAACGAGAAGCGCGACGCCGCCCGCGTGGTCAAGGAGCGGCTGGTCAAGGAGGCCGAGTCGCTCGCCGACTCGACCGAGTGGGGCCCCACCGCGGGCGCCTACCGCGACCTGATGCGGCAGTGGAAGGCCGCCGGTCCCGCGCCCAAGGACGTGGACGACGCGCTGTGGCGCCGGTTCCGGGCCGCGCAGGACACCTTCTTCGGAGCCCGGGACGCCACCAACCAGGCGCTCGACGCCGAGTACGCCGCCAACGCCGAGCTGAAGGAGAAGCTCCTCGTCGACGCCGAGGCGCTGCTGCCCGTCACCGACCTGGAGTCCGCCAAGCGCTCGTTCCGCGAGATCGCCGCGCGCTGGGAGGCGGCCGGCAAGGTCCCCCGCGAGCGGATCAAGGAGCTGGAAGCCCGACTGCGGACCGTCGAGCAGGCCATCCGCTCCCTCGAGGACGAGCAGTGGCGGCGCTCGGACCCCGAGAAGTCCGCCCGCGCCGACGACATGGTCACCCAGCTCGAGGCCGCCATCGCCCAGGTCGAGGCCGACCTGGCCGAGGCCCGCTCATCCGGCAACGAGAAGCTGGTCAAAGAGCTCGAGGAGAACCTCGCCTCCCGCCAGTCCTTCCTCGACATGGCCCGCCGCGTCTCCGCCGACTACTCCTGAGCGTGGTTGAGTCCGGACTTCCGCCGGTCGAAACGCCGGATTGAACCGTCAAAAGTCCCGATTCAACCGGCGGAAGTCCGGACTCAACCTCCGATCTCGAGGAGTACGACGCCGGCGACGATGAGGGAGATGCCGAGCGTCATGACTCGGGTGAGGGGCTCGTTGAAGAGCAGCCGGCTGAGTACGGCGGTCAGGGCCACGCCGACGGCGGTCCAGATGCCGTAGGCGACGCCGATGCCCATCCCGGCGTCGAGCGCCAGCGCGAGCAGCCCGAACGAGAGGACGTAGCCGACCACGACGCCGGCGTACCACGTCCGGCGGCCGCCGGAGGCGACGCGCAGCGACAGCGTCGCCGCCACCTCGATGAGGATCGCGGCGACGAGATAGACCCAGCTCACGCCCGGCCCCGCGGGTCCGGGTGCGAGCCGGCCTCGACCAGCACCACCCCGCCGACGATCAGCAGCAGGCCGACGACCATCGGCGAGGCGAACGCCTCGTCGAACAGCACCGACGACAGCACCGCCGTCGCGGCGACGCCCAGCGCGCTCCAGATGCCGTAGACCACGCCGAGCGGCATTCCGCGCTGCAGCAGCTTCACCAGCAGGAAGAACGACGTCGTCTCACCGACGACGGTCACGCCGAACAGCCACGGGTGGTCGAGGGCGCCGCGCAGCGCGAGGGTGCCGGAGACCTCGGCGACGATGGCGCTCGCCAGGAGCCACCACCGGGTCACCCGCAGATCATGACAGGGCCCCAGGGGCCGTGAGCGGGGCCGTCCCCGACAAACCTTCCCGATGGGTATTGCGCTGACCTACCTGTGCGTGGAGTGTGACCTCCAGTCCTACACAGTCAGAGGGGGAAACACATGCACTTCTCGCTGAGGCCCGGATGGGCTTCTCGAATAGTGATCGCGGGTAGCACCGCGGTCGGGCTCTCGGTCATGGGGGCGGCGCCGACCGTCGAAGCGGTCGCGGCGCCGGCGGAGCAGGCCGGTCACGCGGATGCCGCGTGCATCGCAGATCCCGAGGCCAGGGTCATGGCCGGGATGAACGGACAGGACCCGAACTCGCTCACGCCGGAGCAGTTCGCGGCCATGGAGCAGAGCTTCCAGCAGCAGGTCCAGGCCGCACGAAGGGGCGGCAAGCTGACCAGCGCGGCCAAGCTGGGTGACATCACGATCAACACCTACGTGCACGTCATCACCCGCGCGAGCGGCAGTGGTGGCGTCAAGCCGAGGCAGGTCCGGCAGCAGATGCAGGTCCTGAACGACGCGTTCGCGGGACTCGCCTCGCCCACCTCGGCGGACACCCACTTCCGGTTCGTGCTCGCCGGGCTCGACTACACGGCCAACGACGACTGGTACGACTGGCACTGGCTCGACAACAGCGACGACATCGCGGCCAAGAAGGCCCTGCACGTCGGCGGCTGGCGGGACCTGAACATCTACGTCACCGACTTCAACCCGCCCGGACTGCTGGGCTACGCCACCTTCCCGAAGAGCGTGCCCAAGCAGCGCGACGGAGTCGTCGTGCTCAACGAGAGCCTGCCCGGCGGCAACGCCGCGCCGTACAACGAGGGTGACACCTTGACCCACGAGGTGGGCCACTGGTTGAACCTGTACCACACCTTCCAGAACGCGTGCAGCTACCCGGGTGACGCCGTCAGCGACACGCCGTACCAGGACGACGGAGTCAACATCTTCTTCTGCGAGGAGTCCGACGACACCTGCCCCCAGCCCGGCACCGACCCGGTGCACAACTTCATGAGCTACGGGGACGACCCGTGCCTCGACGAGTTCACGGCGGGCCAGGCCGACCGGATGCTGCTCAGCTGGCAGACGCTGCGCAAGAACAACTGACACCCGCACCGGAGCAATGTCGGCGGGTCGGCGTCACGGGAGACCGTGGCGCCGGCCGCCGGTCACGGCGTACGTCGCCTCACTGCGTGACGCGGTAGGCGTCGAACACACCAGGCACAGACCGGACCGCCTTCAGCACGTTGTCGAGGTGCTTGGCCTCGGCCATCTCGAAGGTGAACCGGCTCTTGGCCACCCGGTTGCGGGTGGTGGAGAGGTTCGCGCTGAGGATGTTCACGTGCGCGTCGGACAGCACCATGGTGATGTCGGCGAGCAGCCGGGCGCGGTCGAGCGCCTCGACCTGGATGTTGACGAGGAACGTCGACTGGCCGGTCGGGGCCCACTCCACCTCGAGGAGCTTCTCGGGCTGGTTGCGCAGCGAGCTCGCGTTGGTGCAGTCCTGGCGGTGCACCGAGACTCCGCCGCCCTTGGTGACGAAGCCGAGGATGTCGTCGGGCGGCACCGGCGTGCAGCACTTGGCCAGCTTCACCCACACGTCGGGGGCGCCCTTGACGATGACACCGGCGTCGCCGCTGGCCGGCTTGGCCCGGCCGCGGCGGCCGGTGATCGTGACCGCTTCGGCCAGGTCCTCCGAGGCGCCCTCGGTGCCACCGTGCTCCTCGATCACGCGGCGTACGACGGCCTGCGCGGACAGGTTGCCCTCGCCGACCGAGGCATAGAGCGCCGAGACGTCGGCGATCTTGAAGTGCGCCGCGGCCAGCATCAGCGACTCGTGGGACATCAGCCGCTTGAGCGGCAGCCCCTCCTTGCGCATCAGCTTGGCGATCTGCTCCTTGCCCTGCTCGATCGCCTCCTCGCGCCGCTCCTTGGTGAACCACTGCCGAATCTTGGATCGGGCGCGCGGTGACCTGACGAAGCCGAGCCAGTCACGGGACGGGCCGGCGTTCTGCGCCTTGGAGGTGAACACCTCGACCACGTCGCCGTTCTCGAGCGTCGACTCGAGCGGCACCAGCCTGCCGTTCACGCGGGCACCGATGGTGTGGTGGCCGACCTCGGTGTGCACGGCGTACGCGAAGTCGACCGGGGTCGCCCCGGACGGCAGTGCGATCACGTCACCGCGCGGGGTGAACACATAGGTCTCTGCGCGGTTGATCTCGAACCGCAGCGACTCGAGGAACTCGCCCGGGTCCTCGAACTCGCTCTGCCAGTCCATCAGCTGGCGGACCCAGTTCATGTCGTCGAGGTCGCCGAGCTTCTCGGTGTCGAGGCCGGCCCGGCCGTCCTCCTTGTACTTCCAGTGCGCGGCGACGCCGTACTCCGCGCGCCGGTGCATCGCGAAGGTGCGGATCTGCATCTCGACCGGCTTGCCCTGTGGCCCGATCACCGTCGTGTGCAGCGACTGGTACATGTTGAACTTCGGCATCGCGACGTAGTCCTTGAACCGGTTCAGGACCGGGTTCCAGCGTGAGTGCAGCACGCCGAGGACCGAGTAGCAGTCGCGGTCGTCGGCCACCAGGATGCGGATGCCGACCAGGTCGTAGATGTCGGTGAACTCGCGGCCGCCGACGATCATCTTCTGGTAGATCGAGTAGTAGTGCTTCGGCCGGCCGGTGACCGTGGCCTTGATCTTGCCCTCGCGCAGGTCCTTCTCGACCTCGGTGATGACCTCGGCCAGGAACTGGTCGCGAGACGGAGCGCGCTCGGCCACCATCCGCACGATCTCGTCGTAGATCTTCGGGTGCAGGGTCGCGAACGCGAGGTCCTCGAGCTCCCACTTGATGGTGTTCATGCCCAGCCGGTGGGCCAGCGGGGCGTAGATGTCGAGCGTCTCGCGGGCCACCCGCTCCTGGGTCTCCTGCCGGACGTAGCGCAGGGTCCGCATGTTGTGCAGCCGGTCCGCGAGCTTGATGACCAGCACCCGGATGTCGCGCGACATCGCGACGATCATCTTGCGGATGGTCTCGGCCTGCGCGGAGTCGCCGTACTTGACCTTGTCGAGCTTGGTGACGCCGTCGACCAGCTGGGCCACCTCGTCGCCGAAGTCGGCCTGGACCTGTTCGAGGGTGTACGGCGTGTCCTCGACCGTGTCGTGCAGCAGCGAGGCCACCAGCGTGGGCTCGGTCATGCCGATGTCGGCCAGGATCGTGGTCACCGCGAGCGGGTGGGTGATGTAGGGGTCACCGCTCTTGCGCATCTGGCTGCCGTGCATCTCGGCGGCGATGCCGTACGCGCGCTCGAGCAGGGCCAGGTCGGCCTTCGGGTGGTTGGCGCGCACCGCGCGGAACAGCGGCTCCAGGACCGGGTTGCCGGGCTGGCTGCGGGTGGCGACGCGGGCCAGTCGGGCGCGCATCGACCGCGTCGTGGCCGGTCCGGGGCTGGCCGGCGCCCCCTCGCCGCGCTCCTCGGCGCGCGCGGGGTTGCGCCGCGTCCGGACCCGCTCGGCCGGCTTCTCGGCCTCCTCGACGGGTGGTGCGGTGACCTGCTCGGTGCTTTCCTCGGTCACCTACCCAGCCTACGCGCGGTCAGACGGTCATGAGCGTGAGCAGCGGGAGGTCGCCGATCGTCTCCCGGCCGGGCAGGAAGCTCAGCTCCATCAGCACCGCGACGCCGACCACGGTCCCACCGCACGCCTCCACCAGCTCACGGGTCGCCGCCACCGTGCCGCCGGTGGCCAGCACGTCGTCGACGAGCAGCACCCGCTCCCCCGGGGCCACCCCGTCGCGGTGCACCTCGAGGGTGGCCGTGCCGTACTCCAGCGCGTAGGAGACAGCGTGGGTCTCGCGGGGCAGCTTGCCGGCCTTGCGGACCGGGACGAAGCCGGCGCCGAGCGCGAGGGCGACGGGCGCAGCCAGGATGAACCCGCGCGCCTCCATCCCGACGACCTTGTCGACCGCGGTCGCGCCGGAGCCGTCGCGCCCGGCCGCCCCCAGGGCGTCGACCACGGTGCTGAACGCCTCGTGGTGGGCCAGCAGCGGGGTGATGTCCTTGAAGACGATGCCGGGCTCGGGGTAGTCGGGGACGTCGAGGACGAGTCGCTCCAGCGCCTCCCGGGCGGCTGCGGTCACTTGCGCTTCGAGCGCGGCTGCCGGGTCGGCTGCTGCCGCCGCGACGCCGAGCTCTCGCCGACCGGCCGCTGGGAGGCCGGCGCCGTACGGCCGCGGCCCATCGCCTCGGGAGCGGCACTCGGTCGCGGCGTGGCGTTCTCGTCGTAGTCGTCGAGGTCGTCGAAGGCGTCGCGGTCCTCGACCAGGACCCCGCCGCGACCGGGCTCGGCTTCCGGGTCGTCGACGACGGGCATGTCCTCCTTGAAGACCGGCACCGACGCGTAGCGGTCGGCCTGGCGGCGCTCGCGCGCCTTGGCCCGGCGCTCGGCCATCACGATCTCGGTCTCGTTGGACTTCAGGTGCACCAGCAGCGGAGTCGCGATGAAGATCGAGGAGTACGCACCGGCCGCCATGCCGACGAACAGGGCCAGCGCGAGGTCCTTCAGCGAGCTCGCGCCGAGCTGGACGGCGCTGACGTAGAGGATCGCCCCGACCGGGATCAGCGCCACCAGCGAGGTGTTGATCGAACGCACCAGGGTCTGGTTGACCGCGAGGTTCGCGGCCTTGGCGTACGTCGTGCGGGTGGCCCGCAGGTTCTTGGTGTTCTCGCGGATCTTGTCGAAGACCACGACGGTGTCGTAGAGCGAGAAGCCGAGGATCGTGAGGAGCCCGGTGACCGTCGCGGGGCTGACCTCGAAGCCGGAGAGCGCGTAGACCCCGACCGTGATGATCACGTCGTGCGCGAGGGCCACGATCGCGGCGACCGACATCTTCCATTCTCGGAAGTAGGCCCAGATGAACAAGATGACGAGCACCAGGAACACGACGAGGCCGAGGAGGGCCCGGTCTCTGACCTCGTTGCCCCAGCTGGCGCCGATCTGGTCCTGGGAGATGTCGTCGCTCGACACGCCCAGCGTGTCGATCAGCACCTGGGTGACCTCGGCGCTCTCCTCGTCGGTGAGCTCCTCGGTCTGCACCAGGAGCGAGCTGTCGCCCGAGGTGGTGACCACCGGCTGCGACGCGTTCTCGAGGCCGAGCTCTCCGACCGCGTCCCGGACCTTGTCGGCGTTGTCCTGCGTCACCCGGGACTCGGCGAGGTTGCTCACCTTGTATTGGGTGCCACCGGTGAACTCGATGCCGTAGTTGAGCCCCTTGACGTAGAGGCCAAGGACGGCGAGCAGCACGATGACGCCCGAGATGACGTACCAGAGCCACTTGCGGCCGACGAAGTCGACCGACCGCTCACCGGTGTAGAGGCGGTTGCCGAGCCGGCTGATCCTGCCCATCAGGCCGTGCCTCCCTCTACCGTCGTCGGGGCCGTCGTCGGGGCCGTCGTGCGGGTGGCGGCCGCCACGCGCGGCCGGTCGGGGGCGATCTTGTCCACACCCAGCGTCTGCGCGCTGAGCCCGGACAGCCTCCCGCCGCCGTTGAAGAAGGTGAGCCGGGCCAGCACCGAGACCAGCGGTTTGGTGAACCAGAAGAACACCACGAGGTCGATCAGCGTGGACAGGCCGAGCGCGAACGCGAAGCCGCGGACCACGCCGGCCGCGAAGATGTAGAGGACCACGGCGGCCAGCAGCGAGACGGCGTCCGCCGCCAGGCAGGTGGCCCGGGCCCGCACCCAGCCGGCCTCGACCGCGACCCGCATCGACCGGCCGTCGCGCATCTCGTCGCGGATCCGCTCGAAGTAGACGATGAAGGAGTCGGCGGTGATGCCGACCGCCACGATCAGGCCGGCGATGCCGGGCAGGGTGAGCGTGAAGTTGGCGGTCTTGGAGAGCAGCAGCACCATCGCGTACGTCGCGCCACCCGCGACCAGGAGCGAGGAGACCACCACGATGCCGAGACCGCGGTAGTAGAACAGGCAGTAGAGCATCACCAGGATCAGGCCGAAGATGCCCGCGGTGATGCCCGCCGTCAGCTGGTCACCGGCGAGCGAGGGCCCGACGGTCTCCACACTGAAGTCGGAGAACGACACGGGCAGCGCGCCGTACTTGAGGCTGGTGGCGAGGCTCTTGGCCGAGGCCTGGCTGAAGCTGCCCGAGATCTGGGCCTGGCCGTTGGTGATCAGCGCGTCCATCGTGGGCGCGGAGAGCACCTGGCCGTCGAGCACGATCGCGAACTGCTTCTCCGTCCCGACGAGGGCCTCGGAGATCTTGGTGAACTTCTCGGTCCCTGAACCGTCGAAGTCGAGGCTGACGACGTAGTTGACCTCGTTCTGCGGGATCACCGCGTCGGCGGAGTCGAGCTCGGTGCCCTCGATCATCGCGGCCGAGAGCAGGTACTTCTGCGCGACCTGGTTCTCGGCGTCCCACTCGCAGGTGACCAGCGGCTTCTTCGGGTCGTCCTCGACGTTGACCGGTGTGCCGTCCGGGGGGCACTGGAACTTGTTGTACGCGTCGACGGCCTCGGGGTTCGGGTTGTCCATCCACTTCAGCGGGTCGGTCACGTCGGCGCCGCCCTCGGGGGCCGGGGTGGCCGGTACGCCGGAGGGCGTCGGGCCCGCGCTGGGCTCGGTCGAGGCGGTGTCGCCGTCCGACGGGGCCGGGCTCTCGGTGGGGTCGGCGCTCGCGCTCTCGCCGTCGTACCTGACCGGCGCGCGGTTGGCCGAGCCGGAAGGAGTGGCCGCATCGGACGGGGCATCGGACGGGGCATCGGACGGGGCGTCGGACGGAGCGGCGGTGTCACCGGGGGTCGGCGTGGCCGGTGCGGTGACACCGGTGCCGGGTGCGGGGTCCGGCTGCGTCGGGTCCTGCGGGGTGGCGCCGCTGCTCGCGCATGGTCCGGGGTTGAAGTCGGAGCAGGCGACCACGCGGAACCGCAGCTGGGCCTGCCGCTTCACGGTGTCGACCAGGTCGCGCCGGCTGTCACCGGGGATCTCCACGACGATGAACCGGTTGCCCTGCACGGTCACCTCGGCCTCGGTGACGCCGGAGCCGTTGACGCGCTGGTCGATGATCTTCCGGGCCTCGCCGAGCGCCTCGGCGCTCGGGTTCCCCTTCGGGGTCAGGCGGATGCTGGTGCCGCCCTGGAGGTCCAGGCCGAGCTCGGGCTTCCAGCTGCCCGCGAGGGCCACCAGCCCGAAGGCGATCGCCAGCCCGAGGAAGAACACCGCCAGGGTGCGTCCCGGCCGGGCGGTCTTGCGTGCCATCTCAGTTCTCCTCCGAGACTTCCCCATCATCGGTGTGCGCCGCGTCGGCCGCTGTGGTGCTGTCGGCCTCCTGGACCACCTGCCCGACCGCACCACGCGCGACCCTGATGGTCACGCGGTCGGCGATCTCGACGAGCGCCACGCGCTCGTCGAGGGCCCGGACCGTCCCGAAGACGCCCGAGGTGAGGATCACCTCGTCACCCACCTCCAACGCGGACTGCATCCGCGCAAGTTCCCGTTGCCGGCGAGCCTGTGGCCGCACGAGCAGCAGCCAGAGCAGGAGGGCAAACCCGACGAGGGTCAGCACCGGGACGATTTCTTGCACGAGGGGGAAGTCTACGGCGGGCCCGTCCTAATGCCGCATCGGGAGTGAGGGGCGCATCACTCCTCGAAGAGGGTGGGCTCGTGGACCGCCGGTGGAGTCAGTCCCAGGTGGCGCCACGCCGCCGCGGTGGCGACCCGACCGCGCGGCGTACGGGCGAGGAAGCCCTGCCGGACCAGGAACGGCTCGGCGACCTCCTCGACCGTCTCGCGCTCTTCCCCCACCGCGACCGCGAGCGTGGACAGGCCGACCGGACCGCCGCCGAAGCGGCGGCAGAGCGCGTCGAGCACGGCCCGGTCGAGCCGGTCGAGGCCGAGCTCGTCCACTTCGTAGAGGTCGAGCGCGGCGTGGGCGACGTCGAGGGTCACCGTGCCGTCGGCGCGAACCTGCGCGAAGTCGCGGACCCGGCGCAGCAGCCGGTTGGCGATCCGTGGGGTGCCGCGCGAGCGCGAGGCGATCTCGGCGGCCCCGTCGGGCGCGGTGGGTACGTCGAGCAACCCGGCCGAGCGGTGCACGATCCGCTCCAGCTCCGGCGTGTCGTAGAACTCGAGGTGGCCGGTGAACCCGAACCGGTCGCGCAGCGGCCCGGGCAGCAGGCCGGCGCGGGTGGTCGCCCCGACCAGCGTGAACGGCGGGATCTCCAGCGGGATCGCCGTCGCGCCGGGGCCCTTGCCGATGACCACGTCGACCCGGAAGTCCTCCATGGCGAGGTAGAGCATCTCCTCGGCGGCCCGGGACATCCGGTGGATCTCGTCGACGAAGAGCACGTCGCCGTGGTTCATGCCGGAGAGGATGGCGGCCAGGTCTCCGGCATGGGTCAGCGCCGGTCCGCTGGTGATCCGCAGCGGGACGCCCACCTCGGTGGCGATGATCATCGCCAGGGTGGTCTTGCCGAGGCCGGGCGGGCCGGAGAGCAACACGTGGTCGGGGGCGCGGTCCCGCAGCCGGGCGGCCTCGAGCACCAGGCCCAGCTGGTCGCGGACCCGCTGCTGGCCGATCACCTCGTCGAGGGTGCGCGGCCGCAGCGCGGCCTCGATGGCGCGCTCGTCGACCTCGGCCTCCGGGGTGGTCAAGTCGGTCATGGGTTCTCGGGGTCCCTGCGGAAGGGTGAGCCGACCGCCCGCAGCGCGCTCACCGGACAGTTTCGTGGGGTGATCATGCGCGGCTCAAGGTCTGGAGGGCCGCGCGCAGCAGGGCGCCGACGTCGGGGCGGTCGCCGGCCTGGTCGGCCACCGCGTCAAGCGCCCGCTCGGCCTCACGGGCCGGCCAGCCGAGGCCGGTCAGCCCCTGGTGGACCTGGTCGCGCCAGGCGTCCGCCGTCCGGGCGACGCCGTTGGTCGTCGACGCGACCGGTGCGCCGAGCCGGTCCTTGAGCTCGAGGATGATCCGCTGGGCGACCTTCTGGCCGATCCCGGGCACCTTGGTGAGCGTCTTGACGTCGTCGCCCGCGACCGCGAGGCGCAGGGTGTCGGGGCTGAGCACGGCGAGCATCGCCTGCGCGAGCTTGGGGCCCACGCCCGAGGCGGTCTGCACGAGCTCGAAGACCGCCTTCTCGTCCTCGTCGAGGAAGCCGAACAGCGTCATCGAGTCCTCGCGGACCACCATCGTCGTGGGCAGGGTCGCGACCTGTCCGGTGCGCAGGGTGGCCAGGGTGCCGGGCGTGCACATCAGCTCCAGCCCGACGCCGCCGACCTCGAGCACGGCGCTGGACAGGGTCACCTGGGCCACCGGCCCCTTCACGAACGCGATCATCAGGGCAGGTCTCCTGACCTCAGGCCGTCGCGAGCGGCGCATCCACGGGATGCTCCGCAAGGCGCAGGCTCGAAGGCATACCGGGGCTGTCTGTCAAGGGCCTGCAACGCCGCAGAGCGCCCGTGGGGCGTCGCGTAGCAGGCATTGAGGTCAGGAGTCATGCCCTTGCCTTCGCCATCGCTGCCTCGATCCTGGCCTGGGCGCCGCCCCGCCAGATGTGGGTGATCGCGAGGGCCAGCGCGTCGGCGGCGTCGGCCGGCTTGGGGGTCGCATCGAGCCGCAGGATCCGGGTCACCATCAGGCCGATCTGCGCCTTGTCGGCCCGGCCGTTGCCGGAGACCGCGGCCTTGACCTCGCTCGGCGTGTGCAGGGCCACCCGCAGGCCACGGCGAGCCGCGCACACCAACGCGATCCCGCTGGCCTGCGCGGTGCCCATCACCGTGCTGACGTCGGAGCGTGCGAACACCCGCTCCACCGCGACCACGTCGGGGCGGTGCTCCTCGAGCCACGCGTCGAGCGCCCGCTCGATGCTGAGCAGCCGCTCCGCCACCGGCAGGTCGGCCGCGGTGCGGACCACGCCCACGTCGACCAGGCGCAGGGGACGCCCGGTCTCCCCCTCGACCACGCCGACGCCGCACCGCGTCAGGCCGGGGTCGATGCCGAGCACGCGCATGGGGAGGCCTCCGCCCGCTGTTGGTCCGAACAGGTGTTCGTACGGAACGCTAACGGTGTGCGGCCGCCATCCGCGTCGCGACACGCGGCCCGGGCAGCAGGGGCAGGCCGACTGCAGTCACCGCCCTCGGACTGGAGGGGACCGCTGCCGCGATCGCGGCGGCCCCGAAGTCGTGGTTCGCCGTCGGTGTCAGCCGCCTGATCGGCTGGCCAGCTCGGGGTCCACGACGTCGTCCCGGATGGCGATCCACTCGGCGGCGAGGTCCGTCTCATCGGACTCGATCTTGCGGCCGTTCATCTCAGGGTGCCGGGCGAAGAACAGCAGGTTGGTGAGCTCCTTGGACTCCTGCACCCCCGCCTCGAACGCGATCGCGACGGCGCCGGCCTCGTCCCCCGCGCTGACCAGCGAGACGAACTGGTCGACGGAGTCACCCAGCACGGCGAACGGGGAGACCGGCTCCTCCTCCGGCATCGGGTCCTCGACCGGCGGAGGCAGCACACCACCACCGGCCAGCAGTTCCTCGATCCTCGCGTAGACGTAGTCCCAGTCGAAGTACGGTTCGTCGCGCAGCCCGCCCGGGTCCCAGCCGCCGTTGGGGTCGCAGCGAGCAATGGGGGACAGGTCCTCATGGCCGAGCAGCCGCGGCGTGCGCCACCACTGCTGGTCCGTCGGCCAGCCGTTGCGCTCGGCGATGTCCACGGCCAGCGCGGCCACCGTGTCGTGCTGGGCCTGGGTGAAGCGCAGGCCCTCTCTCAGCGGCGTCGCATCGGTGGTCAGCGGGCCGTCGTAGTAGTAGACGCAGGGCACGCACTCGCAGTGGATGTAGCAGGAGTTCGCCGTCTTCGTCCCCGGCAACAGCTGCATCGGGTTCTCCTTGTCGGGCCAGCGCTCGTGCCAGTGCTTGACCAGGACGGCCGGCAGGTCGCCCTCCCAGTCGCCCTTCTCCACGGAGAGCTTCTGGTCCTTGGTGGGGTCATCCGGGTTGGACATGCCGACGCCGATGGCCTGCTCGCTCTCGTTGGCCATCTGGAGCAGCTCCCCGGCCTCGGCGCCGCCCCACCCGTTCACGTAGTGGCAGCCGTGCGACTCCGAGTAGTGGTCCACCGCACGATCGGTGTGGGAGATGCCCTTCTTGCGCGCGCTCTCCGGGAGACCGCTCCCCGTCGTGTGTACGACGAGTCCGTAGACGTGGAGCTGCCAGTCCACCGGCCGGTCGACGTCGTTCCACTGTTTCGACGCGGGGACGGCGAGCGGCGAGGTTCCGTCGTTGCTCATGGTTGTTCCTCCGTTGGTGTTGTCGCCGGTCAGGGCACCTGGAGCCGCTGGCCTGGACGGATGAGGGTCGGATCGGGACCGATCACGTCGCGGTCGGCCTCGTTGCTCATGGGATGACCAGCTTCTGGCCGACGCGTATCACGCCGGGGTCGTCACCGATGACGGTCCGGTTGGCGTCGTAGATCTTCTGCCACTGAGCGCCGTTGCCGTAGAGCCTCTTCGCGATCTTGGCCAGCGTGTCGCCCGCGACCACGGTGTAGGGCTCGCCGGGCTCAGGCCCACCGTCAGGACCTGGGGACGCGGGGGACTTCGGCAGCAGCCTGCACTGGAGGGCGAGCACGTAGATCTCGTCCGGCGCAGTGGTGGTCTCTGTGAGGGGGGTGCTTTCCGCGGGCGCCGTCTCGATCGGCCGCACGAGGATGTCAGCGCTCCGCAACGACGGGATCAGGTCGGCGACCCGCAGCCGCGATGCGATCAGTGCATGACTGCTCAGCGCGGTCACGGGCATGGCGGCTGCGAGCGGCTCGGCCACCGCGACGGGCTCGGCGGCTTCGGTAGCGGATCGTGTGGCTGCCCACGCGGCGGGATCGTCCAGCACGACCATCCGCAGCCGTTCCGCCGCCGGGGGCGCAACCTCGGCTGTGCGAAGCGTGTGGAACTCTGCGGACTTCACCAGGGTCAGACTGGGCAGGAAGCCGAGGTCGACAGTGGGAGCAGCGCCACCTGCTTCGGCCTTGTGCTGCACCGTGATGTTGCGCGCGAGCACCAGGCCGGTGACGTAGGCCGTGCACTCGCCCTTCGGCGGCGACCCACCATCGGACAGCACCCGCCCCGGATCGCGGAACCGCCAGCTCTTGGAGTCGAACAGCGACGGGCTGAACCACGGACGGGCAACGGTGACGTAGGAGTACTCGAACGACACCATGGCGATGCCGGCATCGCCGCTGGTCCCCAACCTGGTGCGCAGCTCCTCCGGTGCCGAGTCAGCAAGCACGCCCAGTTCGTCGGCGGTGACCGTGATCCGTGGCCACGCCACGTCCGAGACATCCGTCGGCACGTAGCCGGTCGGCACGTAGGACAGGCCCTCAACAGACGTCCGGAAGAAGATCTCCGGCAGCTCCGGGTCGAACAGCTTGCGATAACCCGCCCACGCCACGTATGGCGAGTCCGACCCGAGGTCGCGGAGCACCCGGCGGGCCTCCTCGACCTCGGCCCGCTTGCCCGGCCCGGACCATGCTGCATTGGCGCCCTCGACCGCGGTCCGCAGTTTCGACTCATCGGCGTCCCAGGCGGCCTTGACGGCGGCGTCGGCCGATGCCATCGATGCCTCACCCTTGCGGTTGTTGTACTCGATGGCGGCAGCCAGGTAGGCGTCGCGGTACCGCTCGTACGCGACCACTTTCGGGCTGGGCGCAGCAAGCCCTCCCTCGTCGTCGTACAGCAGGTTGAAAGCCTTGTCGTATGCCTTCTCCTGCTCCGGTGTACGAGACTCCTCCAACAGCTCCGCGTCGGTCAGGATCTCGCCGTACACGTCCCACAACCGAGAGTCCTCGGGTTGCCACAACGGGCCGGACGGAATCTCGTTCACCAGGAGCGAGAACTGGGCGTGGGCATTCGCGCCTGCGCCGAAGGGGTCGGCCACGAGCGCGCGCAGGCTGTCGGCCTTCAGCCCTATAGGCGCAAGCGGGAACGCCTGATAGGCCCCCTCGTCGACGAAGACATGACCCATCTTCCCCGCCAACCCGAGGACCACTTTTGCATCGATGCCGGCCATGCTGCCTCCTTGTGCCGTCGGCCGTGTTGCCGCAACCCGGCCGTTGTCGCTCAGACGAACTCGGTTTCCTCGAGCTCGTCCAGCGGGTTCGGCGCCTTGCCGATCAGGTGGTTGATGAAACCGACGATCTGCATGCCCTTCACCGACAGGGTCTCGCCGTCCTCGGTCGACTCGAAGTCCTCGTGACTCTCGGACTTGTGGTATTCACCGGACAGCTTGATCGGACCCCAGCCGACACTGCCGCCGACGTCGACCTGTGACTTCGTGGCCTTGTATGCGGAGACGAAGTCCTTCGACTTGATCTCCAGGTTCCGCAGGAAGATCGCCTGCGTCGCGTAGCCGACGAACTCACCGTCAGGCGGCCGCGAGCCGTCGGAGGGCATCTTGTCGAACATCCAGCCCTCGCCCTTGCGCAAGATCCATCCGCGGTTCGCGAACCACTCGGGGTAGAAACCGGCCCGGACGATCACGGCCTGAGTCAGATCCATCGTCATGCTGAAGTCCTGGACGGCGTGAGTCTCGTTGTACTCCGAGCTCTTCCGCCCGCCGTTCGCATCGACGGAGAACAGCCCGTAGTTCACGCTGCCGCCGGCCTTCCAGGACGTCTCCGTGTTGTCCTTGGCCCATTCGGTGTGGTTGTGCGTGACGCCGATGGTGGTCCAGCCGTCGGAGTTGGCGATGTCGCCCGGAACGAGCGTGGTGTACGGGAACGAAACCCCGACCTCCGGCGTCGAGATCTGAGCCTGGTCGTAGCGTTCGATCAGCGACTGCTTCCACAACCTCAGGCTGCGCTGGGTTGTCTGGTTGATGTAGGCGTTGATGTCGTCGACCTGGTTGCGGTAGCCGCCGCTGGTCCAGGCGTCGGCCGCCGCCTTGACCTTGAGGTAGTAGTTCTGCGCGTTGAGGATCCAGTCTGCGGACGCTTGCTTGCCCTCGGGCCCGACCGCACCAGCGGCCGCCGCCCGCTTGCTGTTGTACTCGGTGGTGGCGTCGAGATACTTCGACATGAACTCGTTGTACGCCCGCATCATCGCCGACGGCTCGGTGACTTCCTTCTCCTCGTCGGTGACGAGGTCCTTGACCATCTTCCGCTCCCACAGCAGGGCCTGGAACTTGTCCAGCTTCGCCTGCTGCTCCTCGGTCAGCGGGTAGTCCGCGACCTTGGAGAACCGAAGGATCTGACGGTAGATCTCGCTGAGGTGGCTCTCGGCATCCGGCTTGTACATTCCCGCCTGCAACTCATTGCTGTACGGCAGGCGGATGTCGGGGATGAAGTCCATCAGCATTGCGAGGTTGTACGCGTGCAGGACGCGCTTGTTCTGCGTCTCGGCGTCAGGTGCCGAGAAGATGCCCTCGGAGCTGAAGTCGAGATCGTTCGCGCTGATCGCGAGGCCAGGTGTGCACCAGGTGAAGAACGTGTCGTCCGGCGGCTTGACGTTGCCGTCGCCGCCCATCACGGTCTGGTAGATCTGTGTCGTCAGCGCGTTGCCCAGATCGTTGAGTGGAAATGCCATTTTCTTGACTCCTTTGATTGGTTCTAGAGCGCGGTGGGGTAGTAGATCTTCGAGCGGTCGAGCCCTTGCGTCATGACAGCCGCGGCATTGGTGAACAACTGGTGGTTTGCCTTGTTCCGCTCCTTGAGGCCAGGGTTTCCGGTCTCATCCAGGTGTGAGTGTCCGGCTGCGGCCGCCCAGTCGCCGGCGTTGGCCGCGGCGTTGAAGTTCGGCCACTTGTGCGGGAAGTAGGCACCCGTCCAGGCGATGCTGTGAGCCCCGAGCCGAGCGTCGGCCGGCCAGCTGGCCCAGTCCGCGTAGAAGCTCGCCAACCGGGTCTCGTTGGTGTCGAACCTGCGGCGTACGACGTCGTCCATCGCGGCCTCGGACAGCACGAGGGTGGCGATCTTCTCCGCAGCGCGGTGCCCACCCTGGGCCAGCCCGGGCGCCTGCTTGATCAGGTGCCACTCGGCGACGACCTCCTCCTTGGTGGCGGGCACCTGGGTGTCCTTGTGCAAGAAGGGCAGGGCCGCCGCGTCCTCGGGCATGTCGATCAGGTTGCCGACCGCCACCGTGACCAGGCCCTTGATGTCCTGGTACATGTAGGGGATCCGGCCCTCGAGCGGCTTGCTGAACTCGGGGAAGTAGTCCCGCACTGATCCGGTGGTGACAGTCGGCGTCGCACCACCGGACCCACCGCCGGACTGGTCACTGGAGCTGTCCAGCCGCAGGCCCCCACGAGTGCTTTGAATGTGCAGTCCCTGCCAGTTGCCCTCGATCGGCTGCGGGTAGCCGTCTGCGACCTTGTCCGCCTCCACGTCGTACTTCGAGTACTCGCTGCTGCCACTGAAGAAGTACGCGCTGCCACTCGGCCACATGAGTGCGACATCGATACCGGCCTCGAAGAGACCCGGCCAGTTGTCCGCAATCAGCCGTGGGGACCCGTCGACCTTGTCCTCGACCAGGAGATACTTGACGTACTCGGCGTCCTTGAAGAAATACGCAACGTCGCCGGGCCACCGAACGGCGGAGTCGATGTCGGACTCGAAGACACCTGACCACATCTCCGCGATCGGCAGCGGGTAGCCGGCCGCCGCCTTGTCTGCCGCCCAGTCGTACTTGATGTACTGGTCGCCCTTGAAGAAGTAGACGTTGCCGTCGGGCCAGCACAGTGCCGCGTCGATGTCTTCGGTGAAGAGTCCCGGCCAGTTGTCCGCGATCTTCGCCGGATAGCCGGAGTCCGCGGCATCGGCCGCGACGTCGTACCGCACATAAGAATCGGCGACGAAGAAGTACGCCTTCTGGCCATCCGGCGCGACGAATCCCGCCAGTGTGCTGCTGAGTCCCATGTCTTCTGTCCTTCCTGCTCGGTCTAGGCGGGGACGCCGATCTGTGTGCAGTCGAACCAGCCGACGATGCGCCTGGCGTCGTTGGCGAAGGTGGTGCCGTTGAACTGCCGTTCCGTGAACCGGCACAAGGTGCCGTCCGTGTCGCCGCCACCGCCGCCCTCAGCGGTCCTCCAGTGGCCGCTGCCGAGCTCCTCGATAAAGATGCCGGTGTGGCCGTCGACTCCGTCGGAGCGGTTGGCGATGAAGAAGTAGTCGCCGGCATGGGGCTGGTTGCTTCCGTCGTACTTGACGAAGCTCTGGTGACCGAGGCTGACGTTGCCCATCGAGGTGAACATGCCGGTGCCCGGGACGTAGGGTCCCTTCGCGCGCAGGCCGCTCCAGTGAAGGACGGCGCGGACGAACATCGCACAGCTCGTCCTGACCCTGGTCAGCGCCTCGGCCTTCTCGGGCGTGGGCTCGATGCCGCACGAGATGAATGAGCTGTAGAAGTCATGCCGGTCGAACTGGCCCATCTGCCCATCTGCCAGCGCCTCCGAGCAGCACCGGACGATCCGGGCGCGTGGGTCCTCGCTGGGCTGGAGCGTGAACGAGAAGTCCGTGGCCGCCGGTTGGGCAACGGTCGTGTCGGCGTCCGTCGCATCCTGGAACTCAAGCCCGGCCTGCGTGGGCGACAGACGGAGACCGGGCCAGTTGCCCTGGATCGACTTCGGGTAACCGTCGGCTACCCGGTCGGCGGCTGGGTCGTACTTGGAGTACTCGAGCTCCTTGAAGAAGTAGGCATCGCCGCTCGGCCACATCAACGCGGCGCCGATCGAATCCTCGAACAGTCCGGGCCAGTCCTGCGAGATCGGTTTCGGGTAGCCATCGGCGGCCCGGTCAGCCGTCATGTCCCACCGGATGTACTGCTCTCCCCGGAAGAAGTAGGCGTTGCCGCTGGACCACAGGACCGCGGCGTCGATCCCAGACTCGAACAGGCCCGGCCAGCCGTCGGCGATCCGCTTGGGGTATCCCTCGGTCGCCTTGTCCGAGGCCCAGTCGTAGTTGATGTAGTCCTCGCCCTTGAAGAAGTAGACCGACCCATCCGGCCAAGGCACCGCGGCGTCGATGTCCGACTCGAAGAGCCCTGGCCAGTTGCCGGCGATCGGCAGCGGATAGCCGGCGTCGGCCTGGTCGGATGCGACGTCGTAGCGGACGTACTCGCCCCCGCAGAAGAAGTAGGCCCTGAGCCGGTCCGGCGACACGACTCCGGTCAGCTTGCTCATCTGGCGACCTCGGTAGCCAGTTGCAGAGAGTCAGCGCGCTCCTGCTCAGTCGGTGCGGACACCTCGTGCGCGGTCTCGTCCATCGTGTTCGCCGGTGCCGGTTCTCACCCAGCCCCGACGTTCGCATAGATCCAATCAGCGACGCCTGCTGATGGAGCGTTGAACGGCACCCGGTAATCGCGGATTTGCGAGTGCATAGGGTCCTCCATTCCCGAGAACGAACCCCGCTGAGCAGGCAACGTATCGCCAGAAATGGCGCGCGAACATAGTCCGGACGAGCTATTGCGCAGGCCGCTCCATCAGGATTCTCGCTCGCCTCCAGTGAGCGGCTCTGGGTACGGCTGTGGACGTGGAGTGGATGACCACGCCGATCACCGAGGACCTGGTCCGCGGCGCCCTCGAGCTCGAACGCACCGAGCGAGGTCTTCTCCCCCACCGGCTGCCGGCCCGGGCGCGAGCGCAGTGCGCGGATCCGCAGGTGCTGGCGGCGGAGCTGCAGCCCTCGGGGGTCCGGCTGGTGTTCCGGACCGAGGCGACGCAGGTCGAGCTGGACACGCTGCGCATGGTGACGACGTACGCCGGTGTCCCGCCGCGGCCCGACTGCTTCTACGACCTCCTGGTCGACGGCGAGCTGTTGGCGCAGACGACCCAGCCCGAGGGTGACGTGGTGGTGACCGACCTGGAGACCGGGGTGGTCGAGACCCGGCCGGGCCGGGTCGGGACGGCGCGGTTCGTCGGGCTGCCGGGGCGCGACAAGGAGGTCGAGCTGTGGCTGCCGTGGAACGAGGCCACCCACCTGGTCGAGCTGCGCACCGACGCGCCCGTGTCGCCGGCACCACAGCAGCGGCGGGTGTGGCTGCACCACGGCAGCTCGATCAGCCAGGGCTCGGTCGCGGACAGCCCGAGCACCACCTGGCCGGCGCTGGCCGCCCGCGCGGGCGGGGTCGACCTGGTCAACCTCGGCCTGGCCGGCAGCGCCCTGCTGGACCCGTTCACCGCCCGCGCGATGCGCGACATCCCGGCCGACCTGGTCAGCGTCAAGATCGGGATCAACGTGGTCAACCACGACCTGATGCGGCGCCGCGCTTTCGGGCCGGCCGTGCACGGTTTCCTGGACACGATCCGCGACGGGCACCCGACGGCGCCGCTGCTGGTCGTCTCCCCCGTGCTCTGCCCGATCCACGAGGAGACGCCCGGCCCGGGGACCTTCGACGTCGAGGCGCTCCGCGAGGGGATCGTGCACTTCCGCGCGACGGGCGACCCCGCGGACGTGGCCGCCGGCAAGCTCACCCTGCAGGTCATCCGCGAGGAGCTCGCCGCCGTCGTCGAGCAGCGCAGGTCCGAGGACCCGGCCATCCACTACCTCGACGGGCTCACGCTGTACGGCGAGCAGGACCACGACGACCTGCCCCTGCCCGACGCGCTGCACCCGGACGCCGATGCGCACCGGCTCATCGGTCGGAGGCTCGCCGAACGAGCGTTCGGGATGGGCGGCGCGTTCGCCTAGTGCCGTGACCGGCAAGGGTCGCCCTGCTGCGCGTCGACCAGGTGGTGCGATGGCAAGGCGCCGGCGCGTAGGCAGACTGGGCGTCTTCCAAGCGACGGCAACGCCGCCAGCGTGCCGCCTGGGCGGCGCGAAGCGGGCGATCGTTGCCGGTCGCGGTACTAGCCCTCGCGGGTGGCGACCGCGTCCAGCCGGGACTCGACGGCGGCCTGCGCGAGGTCGTAGACGCGTTGGTCGCCCTCGAGCAGCGACTGGAGGTTGGCCGAGTCCAGGTAGGCGTCGAGCTCGAAGGCCAGCTGCCGCGAGTCGACGTCGGGGCCGACCTCGCCCCGGTCGCGCGCCTCGTCGATGGTGCCGGCGAGCACGGCCAGCCACTCCCGCTCCACCTCCCGCAGCGCGTCGCGGACAGGGCCGGGCCGGGCGGCGTACTCGTGGGTCGCGCGCGAGAAGAAGCAGCCGCCGGGGAACTCGCGGCCACGCGAGTAGTCGAGCCACCCGCCGAGCAGGCTGCGCAGACGGGCCAACCCGGGCGGCCTCGCCTGGGAGGGCGTGACGACCGCGAGAGAGAAGATCGCGCGCGCGGCGCGGATCGTGGCGAGCTGAAGCGCCTCCTTCGACCCGAAGTGGGCGAACAGACCGCTCTTGCTCATCGACAGCTCGTCCGCCAGCCGGCCGATGGTGACTCCGTCGAGCCCCTCGACCGAGGCGAGGTCGACCGCGCGGCGAAGCACGGTACGCCGCGTCTCGTCACCCCGGCGGACGCGGCCGTCGGTAGCGGTGCTGGTGCCGGTACTGGGGGCATCGGTCATGTGCTGCGACTCCTGGAAAATTCGCTTGCCATCGTCAGGGAACCTAATAGTACGATCGTTCGTACAGATTCTACCGCAAGGGAGAGGAGTCCTCATGAAACACGGTCCCCACCGGCTGATCGCCTCCGTGGCCGAGCCGTGCGTCCGGGCCGCGACCGGCGCCGACGCCCATCTGCTGGCAGAGCTCCTGGCGAGGCTCTCCCCTGCATCGGCGTACTCGCGCTTCCTCACCGGCTTGTCTGGCTCGCCGTCGCAGAGGCTGTTGACCGCGCTGCTGCCCGAACGGCCCGCGGGCGGGGCACTGCTCGCCTTCCTGGGCGAGGAGCTCGTCGGGCACGGCCTGTGGGTCCGGCTGTCCGACGCCGCCGGGGCCGAGATCGCCATCGTCGTCGCCGACCGGCACCACCGCCGTGGCATCGGGACGACGCTCGCCGCCGCGGTCATGGACGACCTCGCCCGCTACGGAGTCGAGCAGGTCGAGGTCTTCAGCTCCACGACCAACCGGGCCGTGGCCCGGATGGTGGCCCGCGCCACCCCGGACGCGCACCGCGAGATTGACGGACCGACGACGACCTACTCGTTCCCGGCAGCGCGCAGCTCGGCGGCGCTGCCCCACAGCGCCTGACCGCAGAGCAGGACTCAGACGTCCAGCGCCTCCATGACCTCGTCGGAGACGTCGTAGTTGGCGAACACGTTCTGCACGTCGTCGAGGTCCTCGAGCGCCTCGACCAGCCGGAACATCCTGGCGGCGGCGGACTGGTCGAGCTCGACCTCCATGTCCGGCACGAACGACGCCTCGGCCGAGTCGTAGTCGATGCCGGCGGCCTGCAGCGCGGAGCGGACGGCGACCAGGTCGGTCGGCTCGGAGACCACCTCGAAGCTCTCCCCGAGGTCGTTCACGTCGTCCGCGCCCGCGTCGAGGGTGGCCTCGAGGATGTCGTCCTCGCTGACCTCCTTGCCCTCTTGCGACACCGGGACGATCACCACGCCCTTGCGGTTGAACAGGAACGACACCGAGCCCGGGTCGGCCAACGATCCCCCGTTGCGGGTCATCGCGGTGCGAACCTCCATCGCGGCGCGGTTCCGGTTGTCGGTCAGGCACTCGATGAGCAGGGCGACACCGCTGGGCCCGTAGCCCTCGTACATGATCGTCTGGTAGTCGGCGCCGCCGGTCTCCACGCCGGAGCCGCGCTTGACCGCGCGGTCGATGTTGTCGTTGGGGACCGAGGACTTCTTGGCCTTCTGGATCGCGTCGTACAGCGTCGGGTTGCCGGCCGGGTCTCCCCCGCCCATCCTCGCGGCGACCTCGATGTTCTTGATCAGCTTCGCGAACATCTTGCCGCGGCGGGCGTCGACGACCGCCTTCTTGTGCTTGGTGGTCGCCCACTTGGAGTGGCCCGACATGGGTGTACCTCTTTTCTACGCGTGCGTGTGCTGGGCGACGAGATCGACGAACATCCGGTGGAGCCGGGAGCCGCCACCCACCTCGGGGTGGAACGACGTCGCCATCAGCGGGCCCTGACGGACCGCCACGATCCTACCCGCGGCCGGTCCGGCCTCGACCGTGGCGAGCACCTCGACCCCGTCGCCCACCGACTCCACCCAAGGCGCCCGGATGAACACCGCGTGCACGAGCTCGTCCAGCCCGGAGATGTGGATGTCCTCCTCGAAGGAGTCGACCTGGCGGCCGAACGCGTTGCGCCGCACCGTCATGTCCAGGCCACCGAGCGTCTCCTGCCCGGCGATCCCGTCGAGCACCCGGTCGGCGAGCAGGATCATCCCGGCGCAGGTCCCGAAGGCCGGCATCCCGTCGGCGATCCGCGTCCGCAGCGGCTCGACCAGCTCGAAGGTCCGGGCCAGCCGGATCATGGTGGTCGACTCCCCGCCCGGCAGCACCAGGCCGGCCACCTCGGCCAGCTCGGACTCGCGGCGTACGGCGACGGCGGGTACGCCCAGCGAGGTCAGCAGCCGCAGGTGCTCGCGGACGTCGCCCTGGAGGGCAAGCACACCGATCGGCCGCCGCGAGGACATCGGCAAAGCCTAGTGTCCCGCACCGGAAGTTCGGTGCCTGAGTCCGTGCTCCGAGTGCGTGCATCGCAAGGCGCCGGAGCGACGCTCTACTTGTTCGTCCAGCGAGCGACGGCAACGCCGCGAGGTGCGTGCTCGGGGTGCGGGATTGGGTGCCGAACTTTCGGTGCGGGGCACTAAGAGGTTCCTCACTCACCACCCGCGTCGCCACCTGCACGCCGGCGTCGCGCCATCCGGCGGATGGCCACGGCGAGCAGCACGGCCGCGAGCAGGAAGACCGGCGCCAGCTCGAGGTGCGCGCCGGGCACCAGCAAGGTCTCCATCGCGAATCCTCCCAGCTGGGCCCCATGCCCGGACCGGTGACGACCGGTGACCATTGGACGCCATGATGGGCAGCCCGGATCCGGCGTTCGGCCTCGAATCAGCCGAACGGCGGCGCGGGTCTGACCGGACGGACACCTCGGCCCCCGCTCGGTGCTCGGGTCCGACGTCCGGGTCGACTAGACACGCCCTACGGGGCCGCGGAGTAGTGGGCGGTGACCGTGGCCCCGGAGAGCACGGTGTTGTAGATCGCGACCTCGTCGAGGCGGCCGAGGTAGTAGTTGCCGCCGCTGGCGATCCGCCCGAAGTTGATGTTCGGGTTGGAGGTGAGGGCGGCGGTGGGGCCCACGGCGGACGCCTGGATGTTGCCATCGACGTACAGGATGAACGTGCCGGAGGTGGACCGGGTGAAGACGACATGGTGCCAGTTGCCATCGTTGAAGCCCGTGCCAGACATGATGGAGAGGTCGGGTGTGCCCACGCCCGCGACCACCCTGCCGTCGGACCGCAGGGAGATGCCGAAGTCGTTGGCCGCTCCCCCGACCTCGGCGTCGACGAGCCCTGCACCGTTCCACCACTGCGTGCCGGTGCCGATGCCCTGGGTGGACCTGAACCAGAGCTCGATGGACATGTTGCCGGAGATCTGGCGAGCCACGCTCGCGTAGTCGTTCACGCCGTCGAAGAGCGCCGCGGTGTCGCCGTCGCTCAATGCCCCGGCGTCACCCAAGGTGACCCCGCCGAGGTAGTCGCCGTCGTTGGTGCCCTTCGCGTCCGCCATTTCCGGGCTGATCCGGAAGTTGTCCATGTGGTAGCCGGTCGAGTCGGTCACCGTCGTCGGGGCCGACCCGTGGAAGCCGAGGGCGATGCCACCTCGACCGGCCGCGGTGATGCTGGAGTCGGTGACCGAAACCACCTGCGTGCCATCGACGAGCGCCCGGATCGAGGTCCCCGTCATGTCGAGGGCCACGCGATACGTCGTTCCCGTCGAGAGGGTCTGCGTGCCGGACTGCCCCAGCCAGGTCCACGTGCCGCTGACCACCTTGTAGAGGACCCACACCAGGTTCGTCTGCTCGTAGCGGAGGTAGTAGTAGGTGCCGTTGGTGTTGGCGGTGTCCAGCCGGCCGACCACCCCGGCCATGTCGTTCGTCACGGTGGAGGCGACGCGGACGTCCGCCTCGACGGTGTAGTCAGCGGACGCCGGGACCGCGGAGGTGTAGTAGAGCGCGCCCATCGTGTTGGTGCCGCTCTTCCGGATCCGGCCTGCGTTGGTGATCACCGCGTCGGTCGTGGACACCGCGTGCTTGGTCCAGGACGCGCCGGTCTCGCCGTTGCGGCTCTGCAGCGTCGCCCCTGTGGTTCCGGTCATCGAGTCGGCGGACGTCGTGGCCTCGCCGAGGCGGTAGTAGTTGAGCAGGCCGCTGGTGTTGAAGACCGTGTCGAAGTAGCTCAGCTTCACCTTGACGACGCTGGCGCTGGTGGCGGTGTGCGTGTTGCCGACGTTGTCGGAGACGGCGTACTGGTACTTGTAGCAGCTGCCGGTGGTCACGGTGTCGACCACCGGTGAGCTGCCCGGGTTGGTGCCGCCGGAGATGGTCGCGAACGCCCCGTAGCTGCCGCAGGTGGTGCCGGTCAGGGTGGCGGAGGCCCGCTGCAGGAGCCGGGTCCCGACCCCCGAGCCCGCATCGGTGCCGGTCGTGAAGGCCACGCTGATCGTCGTGCTCGACTGGGTGGTGTCGGTGTAGGTGACGGTGCCGGCCGTCGGTGCCGTGTCGTCCGCCGTCATGGTGAACGGTGAGCTCGACGAGGTGCCACCGGCGTTGTTGGTGGCCGTGACCTGCTTGGTGCCGGGAGCGGCCGGCGCGCCGGACCAGCTGTAGGTGTTGACCCCGAGGGCGCCCGGCGTGGAGGTCCAGTTGGTGCCGAGCCCGGGGAAGGCGTAGCTCGCGATCCCCGACGCCGCGTCGCTCGCGGTCCCGGTGACCCTGACCGAGCCGGAGGCAGCCGCGGACCGGTAGTAGACGGTGGTGCCGGAGCCCGGCCACCAGGTGTTGGTGAACACCGAGAACGCCAGCGACGGCGCCGCGGGTGCCGTCAGGTCGACCTTGATGCCGGGGCTGGTGTACGTCGTCGAGTTCCCGAGCGTGTCCTTCACGACGTACCGGTAGCTGTAGCAGGCCTGGTCGGAGACGGTGTCGCTCTTGGGCGACACCGGGTCGGTCCCACCCGTGACCAGCGTGTAGGTGCCGAAGCTGCCGCAGCTGCCGCCCGTGAGGGTCGCGCTCGCCCGTGACAGCGTGTTGCCGGTCGCGGCGACACCGCTCGGGTCACCGCCCTTGTCGAGGACCAGGCTCAAGGTGGTCGAGGTCGCGTAGCGCGAACCGGTGCCGGCCAGCCCGCTCGCGTCGACAGACCCACCGTTGGGTCCGGTCGTGTCGGTGGTGGTCAGGGCGACGTCGTCGAGCCAGAAGCTGGTCTGGAGGCCGCTGTCCTCGTCAGAGAGGAAGGTGAGCGTGATCGTCTGACCGGCGTAGGCGGAGAGGTCCACGGTCCGCTGCACGTACGACGCGCCCGCGTCGGTGTCCGAGTAGGTCTGCACAGTCGTGGTGCCACCGCTGGTCACCTGGACCCTGAAGAAGTCGAACGGATGCGTCGTCTCGGCCGTGGTGACCCTCAGCCAGTAGGTGAGGCTCACCGTGCAGTTCGGCGGGAGATAGACGTCCTGAGAAACGGTCTCACTGGTGTCCGTGCCGTTGCCGCCGAGCAGCGCCTTCCAGGTGCCGGTACGAGCGGCGACGCTTCCGCCGTTGGTCACGACGCCTGAGCTCGCCGTCCAGGGAGCCGTCACCGCGCCGTTCTCGAACCCTGGGTTGCCCAGCAGTTGGGCGCCGCAGGGGATGTTCACCCTCACGACGCTGGCGCTGGTGGCGGTGTGCGCGTTGCCGACGTTGTCGGAGACGACGTACTGGTACTTGTAGCAGGCAGTCGTCGACACGGTGTCGACCACCGGTGAGCTGCCGGGGTTGGTGCCCCCGGCGATCGTGGCGAACGCGCCGTACGCGCCGCAGGTCGTTCCGCTGAGGGGGGCGGACGCCCTTTGCAGGAGCCGGGTCCCGGTCCCCGAGGCCGCATCGGTGCCCGTCGTGAAGGCCACGCTGACGGTCGTGCTCGTCTGCGTGGTGTCGGCGTACGTCACCGTGCCGGCAGTCGGTGGGGTGTCGTCCGCGGTGAGCGTGAACGGCGCGTTCGCCGAGGTCAGGGTGGCGTTGTTGGTCGCGGTGGCGTTCTTGGTGCCCGGCGCGGCCGGGGCGCCCGACCAGGAGTAGGTGTTCACCCCGAGGGTGCCCGGCGTCGAGGTCCAGTTGGTGCCGAGCCCCGGGAAGCTGTAGCTCGCGATGCCCGAGGCGGCGTCGGTCGCGGACGCGGTCGTGGTGACCGAGCCCGAGGCCGCCGCCGAGCGGTAGTAGACCGTGGTGCCGGACCCGGGCCACCAGGTGTTGGTGAACGCCGAGAAGGCCAGGCTGGGAGCCGCGGGCGCGGTGGTGTCGACCTTGATGCTCGGGCTGGCGTACGTCGTGGTGTTGCCGAGGGTGTCCGGGACGACGTAGTCGTAGCGGTAGCAGGCCTGGTCGGTCACCGGGTCGGACACCGGCGACGTCGGGTCGGTGGCGACGAGGGTGGTGCTGCCGAAGGTTCCGCAGGTGCCGTCCCCGGCGCTGAGCGTGGCCGTGGCGCGGCGCAGCTCGGCTCCCGTCGCGGCCAGCCCGCTCGGGTCGGTGCCCTTGGCCAGGGCCACGCTCAGCGTGGTCGAGGTCGAGTAGCGCGATCCGGTGCCGACCAGGCCGCTGGCGTCGACCGAGCCGCCGGTCGGCCCGCTGGTGTCGACCACGGCGGTAGCCAGCTGGTAGTGGTCGGTGACGGTCCCCTGGCTCAGGACTGTGGTGTAGAAGGAGACCTCGTCGATCGAGCCGGTGAAGAACCCGCCCGAGTTCGCGTTGGTGGGGTTGATGACCGCGCCGATGCCGAAGCCATAGGCGTCCATCACCGTGGATCGGGTCGCGGCCTGGGTCGCGAGCGCGACGCTGTCGATGTAGAGCGTGAGCGTGGTGCCGTTGTAGGTGAGGACCACCTGGTGCCAGGCGCCGTCGTTGACAGCGGCCGGCATCGTGAACACCTTGTCGTTCCCGTTTCCGAATCCCCAGGCCGTCATGCTGGTGCCGCCGGCGTTGATCCACAGGCCGTACTGCTGGGTGGCCGTCATGCTGCCGTAGTCGAAGATGACCTGCCGTGCCGAGCTGGTCGTCTTGAACCACGCCTCGACCGAGCGGTTGGTTGCCGCGACGGGGATCCCCGTGGAGCCGGTCATCTGGACGTAGTCGTTCACGCCGTCGAACTGGGCAGCCGTGTTGGTGTCACCGGCCAGCGCCCCGGCGGCACCCTGGGTCACGCCGTTCTTGTAGTCCCCGGTGTTGCTGCCCTTGCTGTCCGCCGCGCGCGGGTAGGTCGAGGTGTTCACCTGGAAGTTCTCGAACTGGATGCCGGTCGCGTCGGTCTGCGCCGCGTCACCGGTCTCCCCGGCCATCAGCCCGGCCTTGCCTGCGGCCGTGAACGGCGAGGAGGAGTCCGTGACGCTGGCCTTCTGCACCCCGTTGACGTAGAGCCTGAGCAGCGTGTTGGTCGTGCCGCTCATCTCGAGCCTCACCCGGTACGTCTCGCCCACGACCAGTGCCGACTGGGTGGGGCTGGTGGCCAACCAGGTCGGGGCTCCGTTGGACCATTTCACGATGTTCCAGGTGTTGTCGTTCTCCCAACGGGCCATGTAGAAGGACGTGTTGGCCGTGTTGAAGCGTCCGATCACGCCGGCGGCGTTGGCGGCGAACACGCCCTTGTAGTAGAGGTCGGCTTCCACTGAGTAGTCCGCGCTGGACGGGGTGGGCGACGCGTACATGATCGAGTAGCCGGAGGCGTTGCGGTAGGCGCGGTTCTGCGTGCCGATGATCATGTTCGAGTTGCCGCTGGGGTTGGTCCAGGAGGCGCCGATCTCGCCGCTGCGCGCGGTCAGGGCGGTGCCGTTGGTCCCGGTGAAGGAGTCGGACGAGGTCAACGTGGCCGAGGCCTCTCCGAGGCGCCAGTGGCTGAGCAGGCCGGCGGTCGCGTTGACCGCGCCGGCGTAGTCGATCTTCGCGACGTTGGCGCTGGTGGCGATCTGCTGGTTGCCGACCCGGTCGGTGACGACGTACTGGTACTTGTAGCAGGTGCCGCCCGCCAGGTTGGTGTCGACGTACGGCGAGGTCGGAGCGGCCGGGCCGAGGTTGGTGAACGTGACCAGGCTGCCGCACGAGCCCCCGGTCAGCGGGGCCGACGCACGCTGCAGCTGGCGGGTGTTGAGCCCGGAGCCGCCGTCGCTGGCGGAGAAGGTGACCGACACCGAGCGGCCGGTGCTGAACCCGTCCGGATAGCTCACCGATGCGGTGGGGACGGTCGAGTCGTTGAGCATGCTCAGCGTCGCGGGCGTCGCGTTTCCGGAGACGTCGCGGCCGGTGACGACGACCTGCGGTGACGTGCTGGTGGCCGCCCCCCAGGTGAAGGGATTGGACTCGTAGGGCCCGCCGGCCGGCGTCGACACCGCCGACCCGGTGTGCGTCCAGCCGGTGGAGGTGCCGGTCAACGACCCGGTGGTGCTGCTCGCCGGACCCGAGCCGGCGTCGCTCACCGCGTTGGTCACCCGGAAGCCGCCGGCGACGCTACCGCGGTAGTACACGGTGGTCCCGCTCAGGAACGCACCGCCGCTGACCGACGAGAGCGAGAGGCCGTTGGTCGGCGCCGTGACGTCGAGCGCCGCGACGGTCACCGGGGTGCTCATTGCGCTCTCGGCACCCTGCCAGTTGGTTCCGATCACCGGAGTCACGCTGTATCGCCACACGCCGGGGGGCACGTTGTTCTCGACGCATGAGGTGGCGGTGATCGTGCCCGTGCAGGCACCCAGGATCGTCTGGGCGACCAGGGTGACCGAGTCGTAGCGCTTGATGACGTAGCCGCTCACGGCCGGGCCGCTGGCCAGGGTGGTGGCCGCCCAGCTCACCGTGACCGACTGCGCGACCGCGCTCGCCGTGGGAGTGGCTCCCTGGTTGACGCTCGTGGCGGCCGCCGCGCCGTTGCCTCCGGGGACCGAGTCGGCGCTCCAGTAGGCCCACGCCGCGCCCGCGAGGACGGTCATCGCCACCGCCATGGCCAGGGCCCCCAGGTGCCGCTTCACGGCGTCGCCGAGAGGTAGACGGTGAAGGAGGCGCCCTGGCATGCGTTGGCCGCGTTGCTCGTCATCGCGAGCGAGTTGGTCAGCGTGATCACGAGGGACCCGTTGCCGGCAACGGTCCACCCCGCTCCACCGTTGGTCTGGCTCGTGAAGGAGAGCGCGGCCAGGCCGCAGGCCGAGTGCGCGCCATCCACCGCGAAGCCGTTGTTTCCCTGACCGGTGTCACGGACGAGGGATCCGATCCGGACGCTGGAGACGTTCGGGTTGTTGACGGTCAGGACCACGGTCGCCTGACCCCCCGGGAACAGCTGCGCGGTGGGTGTCGCAGGGGTCAAGGTCAGGGAGGCCGTGGTGGCGGTGTCCGCGGAGCCCGATCCTGCTCCCGACGCGCCCCAGTACGCCGTCGCCGAACCGCCCAGGATGACGAGCGAGGCCACCAGGAGCAGCGGGACCGCGCCGCGCGCGGCGGGCCTCGACACGACCTTCACGGTCACCACACCCGGTAGCCGCGATACTTGAGCGTGAGACTGGCGTCCTTGCAGCCGTCCTGGTTCACCGGCCGGTTGCGCATCTTCAGGCGTGGCCACTGCCGCCAGGGAACGCCCAGGCGAAAAAGATCCGTGGATCCAGCAGCGGGCAGGACCAACGTCCTCGCCCGCATCGGCCGGACCCGGAAGTCCGTCAGGGTGCACGGATGGCCGGCATCGGCCTTCGGGGCGTCGATGCTGCTGATGGTGACGCTGACATGACGAAGCGTGACGGCGTTCCGGCCGGGGTTCGCGAACCTCAGGTTGATCCGCGACGCGACGCCGGGCCGGAGCAGCCGTCGGGCGGTCCCGCTGATCCTGACCAAGGGTGCGGACGCGACCTGCGCACCGTTGGTCTGCGGGTCGGACCAGGCAGACCCGCCGGTGTACAGCTGCTGGTCGGCGAGCCACGCTGTCGCCGGGAGACCGCCGAGCAGCGTCGCCGGGAGGCCGACCAGGAGGCCGATCACCACCGCGTGGCGTCGCGTTCGTCCCATGACCCCTCCAGGCTGGGCTTCGCGGGCGGCCCGGACATCCGGGCCGCCGACGAAGTCTCGAGCTGGTTAGTTGCTGGTGTAGAGCAACGGAGGCTGGACGTTCTTGCAGTTGTCCTGGTTCGTCCCGAGGTTGAGCATCCGGATGGAGGCGCCGCCCCAGGTGGAGGTGTCGTCGGCGAGCACGTCGGCGTTGGTGGCGGTCGGCTGGACCAGCACGAAGTCGGAGGCCGTGCAGGTCGGGCCGGAGGTGCCGACGGACCAGGCCGGGTCAATGGCCACGGTGACCTGGTTGACGTGGATCGGCCCCGGGTTCGGGTTGTTGAACGTGCCCGAGAGTGCCACCGCGGAACCACCCGGGTAGAGGGTGTCGGCCGGGAAGGCGGTCTGGACGATGGTCACGTCCTGGGAGGTGCTGGTGTCGGCGGCACCCGTGCCCGAACCACCCGTGGTCCAGAAGGCGAACGCGGCGCCGGCGCTGACGACCACGAATGCGGTGGCCAGAACGGCGATCTTGGTCCTCTTGGTCTTGATCCTGCGCATAACGATGACTCCCGTTTCTTGACGACGGCCCCACGTCGGTCGGAGCGACCAAGCTTCTACGTCGTTTTCAAGAGTCTGGACGGGGAACCCCACGGGGTATGACACGATTCCCGAGGTTGACGGCCGAATATGACCGAACGGCCCCCGAGCGGTAGTGAGAATGACTACTGGGGGGGACCTTTCGGCTGGTCAGGCGGCCTCCAACTGCCCAATCGCAAAGGACGCCTGGACGTCACCAGCCGCGCTCGGACAGCCGGTGCGGCTGCGGCAGCTCCTCGACGTTGATGCCGACCATGGCCTCGCCCAGGCCCCGGGAGACCTTGGCGACCACGTCGGGGTCGTCGTGGAAGGTGGTGGCCTTGACGATCGCCTCGGCCCGCTCCGCGGGGTTGCCGGACTTGAAGATGCCCGAGCCCACGAAGACGCCCTCGGCGCCGAGCTGCATCATCATCGCGGCGTCGGCCGGGGTGGCGATGCCGCCGGCGGTGAACAGCACCACCGGCAGCTTGCCGCGGCGGGCGACCTCCTTGACCAGGTCGTACGGCGCCTGCAGCTCCTTCGCCGCGACGTACAGCTCGTCCTCCTCGAGGCCGCCCAGTCGGCGGAGCTCCCGGCGGATCGTGCGCATGTGGGTGACCGCGTTGGACACGTCACCCGTGCCGGCCTCGCCCTTGGAGCGGATCATCGCCGCGCCCTCGGTGATCCGGCGCAGCGCCTCGCCGAGGTTCGTCGCGCCACAGACGAACGGCACCGTGAAGGCCCACTTGTCGATGTGGTTCTCGTAGTCGGCCGGCGTGAGCACCTCGGACTCGTCGACGTAGTCGACACCCAGGCTCTGCAGCACCTGCGCCTCGGCGAAGTGACCGATCCGGGCCTTGGCCATCACCGGGATCGACACCGTCTCGATGATCGAGTCGATCATGTCCGGGTCGCTCATCCGCGACACACCGCCCTGCGCGCGGATGTCGGCCGGGACCCGCTCCAGCGCCATCACCGCGACGGCGCCGGCGTCCTCGGCGATCTTGGCCTGTTCGGCCGTGACGACGTCCATGATCACGCCGCCCTTGAGCATCTCGGCCATGCCGCGCTTCACGCGGGTGGTGCCGGTGACGGGTTCCTCGGGGTGCTGCTCAGCCATGCCTCCATCCTAGGCTCGCGCGCTCGGTCCTCACGCATCCCCGGACCGCTCGCCGAGGCGGGTAACGGGGTGTGCGCTTCGTGACACCATGCGATCGTGGACGGCGAGGTCGCGGCCGGGCCCGACGACGGACCGCCGGGCCCGACCGGAGCGCACGAGCTCGAGCTTCGAGGGCGCGCTGCCTACCTGCGCCTCGACCACGACACCGTCATCGACTGCTGGGAGCAGGCGTACGCCGGATACCGCTCGCTCGGGGACGACGTCTCGGCGATCCGGGTGGCCCGCGACGTCGCGTACCTGCACGGAGCGTTCCGCGGCGACTGGGCGGTCGCGCAGGGGTGGCTCGCGCGGGCTCGGCGCCTCGGCGACGGCGCGGGCGCTCGGGAGCGTGGCTGGGTCGCGCTCACCTCTGGCATGTTCGAGCCCGACCGGCCGCGCAAGGAGGGGCTGTACCTCGACGCGATGGCTGCCGCCAAGGAGGCTGGGGACGGCGTCCTGCTGCTGATCACGATGTCGTACTACGGGGCGAGCCTGGTGCACGGCGACCACGTGGCGGACGGGATGCAGCTCCTCGACGAGGCGCTGGCCGGTGTGTCGGCCGGCGAGGTCGCCAGCCCGGTGGGCATCGAGGAGATCTTCTGCCAGCTGTTCTCGGCCTGCGAGGTCGCCTACGACGTCGACCGTGCCGACCAGTGGCTCCGCGTGGGGACGGCGCTGGCCGAGCGGCTGGAGCTGCCCGGGGTCTCGGCGTACTGCCACACCCACTTCGGCGGCGTGATGACGGCCGCGGGGCGATGGCCCCAGGCCGAGCGGTCCCTGGTCGAGGGCATCCGGCTGTGGAGCCTGAGCCGCAGCCGGCTGGGGCTGGCGTCCGCGGCGCGGCTGGCTGACCTCCGGGTGCGGCAGGGGCGCTTCGAGGAGGCCGCAGCGCTGCTGGCAGAGCTGCCCGAGGACGTCGACAGCGCCCGGCCGCGCGCGGCCCTGGCCCTGGCTGCCGGCGACCCGGCCCGGGCCCAGGAGATCCTCGACCGGGCTCTCGGCGCGGTCGGCCAGACCGGGCTGGCCGCGGTGCCGCTGCTGTCCCAGCTGGTCGACGTGCACCTGGTGGCCGGCCGGCTCGACGACGCTCGCGACGTCGTCGTGCGGCTGGGCCGCTTCGGCCACGCGGACGCGCCGTACGTCGCCGCGGTGATCGCGCTCGCCCGCGGGCGGATCGCCATGGCCGACGGCGAGGCCGGAGCGGGCTCCCACCTGCGCGACGCCATGGACCTGTTCGCCCGGGCCCAGCTCCCGCTCGAGTCGGCGCGGGCCCGGATGGAGCTGGCGCGAGCGTGCGCCGACGACGGCCGGGAGACCGCGGTGGCGGAGGCCCGCCGCGCGCTGGATGCGTTCCGGGAGCTGCGGGCGACCCGGTACGTCGACGAGGCCGCGGCGCTGCTGCGCTCGCTCGGCGTCCGGCTCGCCGGAGCGCGGTCGTCCCAGGTGCTGACCGCGCGGGAGGCGGAGGTGCTGGAGCTGCTGAGCCTGGGGCTCAGCAACCGTCAGGTGGCCGACCGCCTGGTGCTCAGCCCCAAGACCGTGGAGCACCACGTCAGCCGGCTCCTGGCCAAGCTCGGGCTCCGGAACCGCAGCGAGGCGGCGGCGTACGCCGTGCGACACAGCGGCGGCGTCCCCGAGGACGCGGGTGCTGATTAGGGGGATCCCCCGATGCCCCGGCGTGCCGATGCGGCCACTGTGACGGGACCGACCCAGGAGGTCCCGAATGAACACCGACTACGACGTCATCGTCGTCGGCGCACGGTGCGCCGGCTCCTCGACCGCCATGCTGCTCGCCCGCAGCGGCCACCGCGTGCTGGTGCTCGACCGGGCCACCTTCCCGAGCGACACGCTCTCCACGCACGTGATCACGCCGGTGGGCGTGGCGGTGCTCGAGCGGTGGGGGCTGCTCGACGAGGTGCGGGCCACCGGCTGCCCGCCGGTCGAGACGTGGTCGTTCGACTTCGGCCCGATGACGCTGAAAGGCACGCCCCCGGCCGTCGACGGGCACTCGACGTCGTACGCGCCCCGGCGCCACCTGCTCGACCACCTCCTCGTCGAGGCCGCTCGTCGCGCCGGTGCCGAGGTGCGTGAGGCGGTCAACGTCGACGAGCTCCTGGTCGAGCAGGGCCGGGTCGTCGGAGTGCGGGCGTCGGGCCAGGAGATCACCGCGCGGGTCGTCGTGGGGGCGGACGGGCGGAACAGCCACGTCGCCCGGGCCGTCGGCGCCGCGAACACCCACGAGAAGGCGCGCCAGCAGTACAGCTACTACACCTACTTCGAGGACCTCCCGACCGACGGCTTCGAGGTGTTCATCCGGCCGCACCGCGGGTTCGCCGCGGTGGCCACCAACGCCGGCCAGACCGTCGTGGTCGCCGGCTGGCCGCACGCCGAGGCGGCCGACTACAAGGCGGACGTGGAAGGCAACTTCCTGGCCACCCTCGAGACGGCGCCCGGCCTCGCGGACCGGGTGCGCCGGGCGCGCCGGGTCGCGCCGTTCCTGGGCGGGTCCCTCCCGGCGTTCGTGCGCACGCCGTACGGCCCCGGCTGGGCGCTGGTCGGCGACGCGTCGTGCAGCAAGGACCCGATCACGGCCCAGGGCATGAGCAACGCGTTCGTCGACGCCGACCTCTGCGCCGGGGCGCTGGACGCGTACCTGCGGGGCGAGCTGGAGTACGACGCGGCGATGGTGCCGTGGCTGGCCGACCGGGACCTGCGGCTGCCGCTCTACGAGTTCACCGCGGAGCTCGCCAGTCTCGAGCCGCCGCCGCCCGAGATGCTGTCGCTCCTCGGCGCCGCCGCGGGCAACCAGGTGGCGATGGACGGGTTCGCGGGCGTCGTCTCCGGCACCGTCTCACCGGCGGCGTACTTCTCCCCGGAGAACGTCGGGTCGATCCTGGGCGTCCCGGTGGGTTAGGGCGTGCGCGCCGCGGCCAGCGCCTGGCGGCGTACCAGCAGCACCCGCTGCACCACCGTGATCGTGCTCAGCGCGGCGATCAGCCACAGTGCGACCTCGTAGAGGATCGGCAGCCCGAACACGTCTCCGAAGAACGTCGGCACCAGCAGCCCCACCAGCCGGTCCGGTCGCTCCGCCAGCCCGGTCTTGGCGTTGAAGCCGAGCTGCTCGCCCTTGCTCCGCGCGTAGGACGTCACCGAGCCCATGGCCAGGCACACCAGCGAGAGCACCAGGTAGAGCCGGTCCTCGACCTGCCAGGCGAAGAAGAGCGCCATGCCGCCGAACAGCGCGGCGTCGGCGATCCGGTCCAGCGTGGAGTCGAGGAAGGCGCCGAAGGTGTCGGTGCGGCCGACCTTGCGGGCCATCGCGCCGTCGATCAGGTCGCTGAACACGAACGCCGTGACGACCAGCACGCCCTGCCACAGCCAGCCCTGCGGGAAGAAGACCAGCGCGCCGGCCGCTACGCCGAGGGTGCCGACCAGCGTGACGACGTCAGGGCTGATCCCGAGCCTGACGAACAGGTTGACGAACGGCGCGAGGGCGACGCCCTGCCAGAAGGCCTTGAAGCGGTCGAGCATGGTGGCGGCAGGCTACCGCCGCCCCGGGCCGGGCCTCACAATCCTCAGACCAGCTCCGGCACCCGCAGGTGGGCGAGCACGAGGTCCATCTCGGCCACGTCGAGGAACTCCAGCGACGTCATGCCCTGGGCACGCTCCCGGAGCCCGGTGGCCCGCTCGCGCGTGGCCTCGAGCGCTTCCCGGGAGTCGAAGGTGACGGTGCCGCAGGTCAGGCCGT
Source organism: uncultured Actinomycetota bacterium (assembly GCA_963749865.1). Classification (GTDB taxonomy): domain Bacteria; phylum Actinomycetota; class Actinomycetes; order Propionibacteriales; family Nocardioidaceae; genus Nocardioides. Next base: position 720,747 of record CAVVOE010000011.1, on the reverse strand, counting down.
GGGCCCGGTCGACGAACATGCTCGCGCTGCAGAAGCCGGGCGCCTGCTCGATCATCGGGAGCATCTCGGTGCGGAACGTCTCGAGCAGCTGGTCCATGTCGTCGGTGCGGGCCCAGGTCACCCGGCAGCACGCGCCCTCGGCCGACCGGTGGTCGCGGTGCATGACCGCGACCTCCCACTCCGACACCGTCGGGGCACCGCCGAGGATCTCTGCCCCACGGGCCCGCATCGCCCCGAACCGCTCCGCCGACGCCTCCATGTCCTCGTGGGTCATCCACGAGCTGGTCGCGATGCAGCGCCCGGACGCGCGGTCGACGAGCAGCGACATGCCGACGCAACCGGGCATCGCCATGGCGGCGGGCATCACCTCGTCACGCACGTAGGCGATGCCGGGGTCGAGGGCCGAGACGTCTCCCGAGAAGGTCGAGGTGCGAGCGAACATGGCGGGGTCTCCTGGGACGGGGCAGCGTCCGGGCGGCGCCGCCGCTGGCCCTTCACGATCCTCGCCCGGGGTGCCCGCCGCAATGACGCGATCGGGTCACCAGGGGTCGTGCCCATGGGGAGTACCGTCGAGCCACGGAGCCGCCCAGGCTTCCGACCAGAGGATCCCGCATGAGCGACAAGTCGCCGCGCCAGAGCAAGTCCGCCAAGTCCACGAAGTCGATCAAGGAGAAACGCGCCGACAAGCGCGCCAAGGCCTCCAACGACTCGACCTCGTCGATGGCGAAGCTGACCGACCACAAGCGCTGACCGGCCGGCCGCGGGTCAGCCCCAGGCCCGCGCGAGCAGGTCGCGGGTGTCTGACAGCAGCTCGGGCAGGGTCTTGGTCCGGCCGATGATCGGCATGAAGTTCTGGTCGCCCGGCCAGCGCGGCACGACGTGCTGGTGCAGGTGCGCGGCGATGCCGGCGCCGGCGATGTGGCCCTGGTTCATGCCGATGTTGAAACCGCCCGCGGCGGAGACCTCGCGGATGACGTGCATCGCGCGCTTGGTCATCGCGGCGATCTCCGCCGTCTCCTCGTCGCTGGTCTCGGTGTAGTCGGCGATGTGCCGATAAGGGCAGATCATCAGGTGGCCGGGGGCGTAGGGGTAGAGGTTGAGCACGGCGTACGCCGTGTCGCCCCGGTGCACGAGCAGCCCCTCCTCGTCGGAGAGCGAGGGCACCCGGCAGAACGGGCACTCCCCCGACGTCGCGTCGATGGGCTTGTTCTCGCCGCGGATGTAGGCCATCCGGTGCGGCGTCCACAGCCGGTCGAGCTCGTCGGCCTCGCCGACACCGGCCTGGACGACGGGCTCGTCAGCCGTCACCCGGTGGCCCCGTCGAAGGCTCCGTCGAGCGCGGAGTCCAGCAGCTGCTCGACGGGTACGTCGGGGTCGAGCTCCACGCCGCGCTGCCTGGCCATGCCGGCGATCTGGAGCCAGACCGCCTCGGTGACCAGCTCGACGAACTTCTCGCGCGGCGGCTGTTGCCCGGACCTCGACAGCCAGCGCCGGGTCGAGGTGAACACGGCCCCGACCAGGCCGAAGACCAGCGGGTCGAGCGCGGCCACCTCGTCCTCGTCGAGCCGCACCTGCAGGACGTGGACGCCGACGTTGATCAGGTCCTCGATCTGGCCGGCGATCTGCATGATCGCCCGCTCCATCTGCCCGACGCCCGGGCCGGGCGGGTCCGCCTGGGCGAACTCGTGCAGGGACGGGTGCTCGCTGGCCCACCCGACGTACGCCGAGACGATCCGGCGGATGATGTCGACCGGCGTGCCCTCGAAGGACAGCGCCGGGACCAGCTCGCCGCGCAGCAGCTCCAGGGCGCGGCCCTGGACGGCGGCGTCGAGGTCGGCGCGATCGGCGAAGTGGCGGTAGACGACGGTCCGGCTCAGCCCGGCGCGGTCCGCGATCTGCTGGACGTGCACCTCGGTGCCCGGCTCCGCGTCGGCGAGCACGCCGATGGCGGCGTCGAGGATGTGCTCGCGGCGCGCGGCGTTGTGGCTGTCCCAGCGCAGCTGCCGCCCGTCCGTCTTGCCCGCCATGTCGTCAGGGTATCCGCGGTTCCCGCGGACTGCGGGAGTCCCCGGGGCCCCGGGGACTCCCGCACTTCCCGGGCAGGATCTCACCCAGGAAGTGCCAGACTCGCCCGGGCAGTGTGGCTCGTGGGGCCGCTGAGGTTCGCGTCGAGGTCGTCCAGCAGCATCGAGACCGTCTCCTCGGCGCACGACCGGTTGGTGCCGATGAACCCGGTGGGCCCACGCTTGGCCCAGCCCACGACGTACACGCCCGGCCGGACCCGGCCGCGGTCGTGGCGCAGCGGCGTCCACTCGTGGCCGATCGCGGTCACGACCAGGTCGGCGTCGACCACGCCGCCGTCGGCCAGGCGTACGCCGGACGCCCGGTCGGTCCCGAGCACCTCGGCCACCGGGGCGTGGAAGCGGAGCACGATCCGGGGCCGGCCCGGACGCGGCGTACGGCGGGAAAGGTCGGCCAGCAACCGGGCCCGCTCCCCGGTCCCGGTCGGCGGCGAGCCGTCGAGCAGCACGTCGACCTCGCCGAGGCCGGCCAGCCCGATCAGCTCGGGCGTGGTGAAGGCCGCGACCTCGACACCGCGGCGCCCCAGGACCACGACCTCGCGGGCGCCGACGCGAGGGCCGACGAGCAGCCGGGCCATGTCCAGGGCCACGTTCCCGGCGCCGACGACCACCGCCCGGCCCACCCCGGCCAGCGACAGGTCCCGAAACTCGGGGTGGCCGTTCGACCAGGCCGCAAGAGTGGTCGCGCCGACCACGCCGGGCAGCTCCGCCCCCGGTACGCCGAGCCCCCGGTCCGCGCTCGAGCCCGTCGCCCACACCACTGCGTCGTACTCGCCCTCGAGGTCCGCCGGCGAGTCGACCTGCACCCCGAGCCGGTAGCGGAACCCGGGCTGCCGCTCGATCGCCGCGAACAGCTTGGTCACGCCTCGGGTGTCGAGGTGATCAGGGGCGACGCCGTACCGGACCAGGCCGTGCGGCACCTCGAGCCGGTCGAGCACGTCGACGCTCACCTCGGGATGCTTGAGCAGCTCGTCGGCGGCGTACAGCCCGGCCGGACCCGCCCCGACGACCGCGACACGGAACGGCCCCGGGCGGCGCAGCCGTCGGGGAGGCGGCACCAGCGCGACCGGGGTGCGGTCCGCGTGTGGGAAGGCGTCGTAGTACTCCGCCGCCAGTGCGACAAAGGGTCGCTGCGACGGGGTGAGCGCGTGGTCGGGGACGATCGCCCCGACCGGGCAGGCGGTCACGCAGGCGCCGCATCCCACGCACGTCGAGGCGTCGATGTGGACCATCTCGGCCTCGGCGAAGCCCGGCTCGCCGGGGGCGGGGTGGATGCAGTTGACCGGGCACGCGACGACGCATGACGCGTCGCTGCAGCACGACTGCGTGACGACGTACGGCATGGGCTCGGAAAGTCAGGCGGCCGCCGACGACGGCTGGCTGCGGAACCGCGAGGGCCGGCCGTCGATCTTGAGCAGCTTCCAGAGCAGGCGCGAGACGCGGTTCATCATCCCGGCGTTCTCGGCCAGCATCCGCACGTCGGCGAACAGGTCGCGCAGCATCCGCCGCGACTCGGGCCGGCGCCAGTAGACGTCCTTGACCACCGACCGCGGGATGCCCATGTCCTTCCGGGCCTGCTTGCTCGGCACCAGGATCGCGTCGCACAGCCACCGCATGATCACCGGGAAGGCCAGCGACAGCACGAACCGCTCGTGGCGCCGCAGCCGCGGCGCGCGGTGCTCGACGTACTGGTGGGCGAAGCCGATGTGCCGGGCCTCCTCGGCCACGTGGATCTGCATGATCCGCTGGAGCAGCGGGTGGATCTGGTGGCCTCCGGTTCCATCAGCAGAGCGCAGGATCGACTTCTGGACGTGGTCGATCGGCTCCTCGCCGGCCAGCACGCCGATGAAGAACCCGACCGGGACCCGGTTGGCGGCCAGCGGCAGGAACGGTCCCAGGAGCCTGAACAGCCGCGGCGCGCCGGCCACGTCCACCCCGGCGCGGTTGACGAACTCCTGGAACATCTGGGTGTGGTGGCACTCCTCGGTCGCCTCGTGGGTGGCGTAGCGGAACTCCGGGGTGCCGTTGGGCAGCGTGAACGCGAAGTTCATCAGCCCGGCGATCAGCACCTGCTCGAACTGCAGCCCGACCTTGGTGACGTTGGCCTGCCGGTAGAGCCCGACCCGGATCTGCTCGTCCCTCGGCAGCGAGCGGTACCAGTCGGTGCGGCCGAGCACGTCGGCCTCGGGCAGGATCCAGCGCTGGTCGTGCGGGTCGACGGCGTACGCCGGGTCGTCCCAGGCGATGTCGACGAACGCGTCGAAGTGCTGCTGCACCGACGCCTCGCTGAGGGTGCGGAGGGTGTCGTAGTAGCCCGTCGCGGTCATGTCTCTATTACTGCGACACCGTGTCGCATTGTCAAGGGATACGCGCGACATCACGTCACATTCAGAGGGCGGCGAAGAACTCCCCCAGCCGCGCCTCGGCGCCCGGGCAGGTGATGTTGCGGTCCCGGCTGTCCTCGACCCACTGCCCGAGCACCGCCTCGCCGCCCTGGATCACCCAGTCCGGGCCGCAGCGGCTCACGGCCTCGGCGCGCGAGGTCTGGCCGGCCGCCCGCCACTCCGGTACGCCGAGGCTGAGGTCGCCGACGATCGACTCCCAGATGTACGGCGTCGAGTAGACCCCCACCCGGTAGCCGGCCTCCAGGTAGCCCTGGGCGGCGCCGAGCACCACCTCGGCGTTGGCGTCGGTGCTGGTCGACCACTCGTAGTGCGGCACCTGCTCCACGTCCAGCCACACGATCGGGGAGTCGAGGCCGGCGGTCGCCATCGACTCCAGGTTGAACCGCGCCTGCGCGTAGCCGGCCTCGCGCAGCCCGCCGTACTGCTCCTGGGCGGCGTCGTCGGGCCAGCTGATCACGGAGTACGCCGCGACGAGCAGCCCACCCTCACGGGCATAGGCGACCTGGTCGGCCAGGCAGGGGTTGGCGTGGAAGCCGGGGCCGTTGGTGAGCCCGATGACGACGTACTCGGCGTCGGCGAGCGGCATCGGCTGGCCCGACGTCTCCTTGTAGGGGATGCCCATGCCCGGGCGGGCACTGGGGCCAGCTGATGTCGGCACCGAGGACCGGGCCGTCGCGAGGCGGCACCGAGACGGCGGCGGCGTTCAGCTTCGCGGCCTGCTCCTGGGCCGCGGCCGCCAGCTTGACCAGGCTCTTGGTCCGCTCGAGCTCCTTCTGGTCGACCGGCGGCGCAGTGGGTGCCGTCGCCGACGCGGACGCCGACGGGCTCGCGGCGGCCGGCTCGGCGGCGGGGTCGTCCGGCGTACCGCCGCAGCCGGCGAACGGCAGGGCGACCAGCACCGCAACCAGCAGCGCGGTGCCGGCGCGCCGCATCACTGCTTCTCCCACACCGAGACGTGGGAGTCGCTGCTGGCGGTGAACGGCGCCCGGTCCCACCACGCCCACCGCTCGCGCAGCCGCATCCCGGCGAGCCGGGCCATCAGGTCGAGCTCTGCCGGCCAGACGTATCGGAACGGCACGCTGTTGCGGCGGTAGGAGCCGTCCTCGGTGCGCGTGTAGTGGTGGGACCACATCAGCTGGGTGACCGGGTCGTACTCGTCGATCCCGTGGTGCCCGTCGGTGTGGCTGAAGACCTGGTAGCGGTGGTCGTGCTGGGCGGTGAGCACGCCGGGCACGTGCGTCTCGACCACGAAGCAGCCGCCGGGCCGCAGATGCCGAGCGGCGTTCTCGAAGGTCGCCACCTGGGAGTCCTGGCTCGCGACGTTGCCGATGGTGTTGAAGACCAGGTAGACGAGGTCGAACTCCCGCTCGCCCGTGTCGACGGTCGCGAAGTCCCCGATCGTCACTGGGATGTACTCACCGCCGGGCTTCGCCCGCAACCTGGCCACCATCGCCTCGGAGGTGTCGATGCCATGCACCGGCACCCCGTGCAGCATCAGCGGCAGCGCGACCCGGCCGGTGCCGATGGCGAACTCCAGGGCGCTCCCGCCCTCCCCGGCGAGGTCAGCAAGGAAACCGCACTCGAGTGCCAGATGTTCAGCCGAGAACCGCTCGCTGTCGTCGTCGTACGACGCCGCGACCGGCTCGTCGAAGAAGTCGTGGAGGTCGCTCATGGCGCGCCGCTCACACCTGCTCGCGCGACTCCACGGCGGCGACGACCCGGGCGATGGCCTCCTCGATCGAGACGCCGTTGTCCTGGTGCCCGTCGCGGTAGCGGAACGAGACCGCACCCGCGGCCAGGTCGTCGTCTCCCGCGATCATCATGAACGGCACCTTCTGGAGCTGGGCGTTGCGGATCTTCTTCTGCATCCGCTCGTCGGACTCGTCGACCTCGACGCGGATGCCGGCCTTGGTCAGCTGCCGCGCGACGTCCCACAGGTAGTCGACGTGCCGCTCGGCGATCGGGATCCCCTGGACCTGCACCGGCGCCAGCCAGGGCGGGAAGGCGCCGGCGTAGTGCTCGACGAGCACGCCGAGGAACCGCTCGATCGAGCCGAACTTCGCGGAGTGGATCATCACCGGCCGCTGGCGGGAGCCGTCGGCCGCTTGGTACTCCAGCTCGAAGCCGCGCGGCTGGTTGAAGTCGTACTGGATCGTCGACATCTGCCAGGTCCGCCCGATGGCGTCGCGGGCCTGGACCGAGATCTTGGGGCCGTAGTACGCCGCCCCGCCCGGGTCGGGCACCAGCTCGAGCCCGGACTCCGCAGCCGCGTCGGCGAGGACCTGGGTGGCCACCGCCCACTCGTCGTCTTCGCCGACGAACTTGTCGAGGTTCGCGTCGTCGCGGGTGGACAGCTCGAGGTAGAAGTCGTCGAGGCCGAAGTCGCGGAACAGGCCGAGGCAGAAGTTCAGGAGGTGCTTGATCTCGTCCGGCGCCTGCTCGGCCGTCACGTAGGAGTGCGAGTCGTCCATGGTGAGCCCGCGGACCCGGGTCAGGCCGTGCACGACGCCGGACTTCTCGAAGCGGTAGACGCTGCCGAGCTCGAACAGCCGCAGCGGCAGCTCGCGGTAGGACCGACCGCGCGAGCGGTAGATCAGGTTGTGCATCGGGCAGTTCATGGCCTTGAGGTAGTAGTTCGCGCCCTCGAACTCCATGGGCGGGAACATGCCGTCCGCGTAGTACGGCAGGTGGCCGGAGGTGTGGAAGAGCCCCTCCTTGCTGATGTGGGGGGTGCCGACGTACTCGAAGCCCTCCTCGATGTGCCGCTGCTTGACGTACTCCTCCATCTCCCGCTTGATCACGCCGCCCTTGGGGTGGAAGACCGCGAGGCCGGAGCCGAGCTCGTCGGGGAAGGAGTAGAGGTCGAGGTCGCGGCCGAGCTTGCGGTGGTCGCGGCGCTCGGCCTCCTCGAGCCGGTGCAGGTGCTCGTCGAGCGCCTCCTTGGACTCCCAGGCGGTGCCGTAGATGCGCTGGAGCTGCTTGTTCTTCTCGTCGCCGCGCCAGTACGCCGCCGCGGTGCGCATCAGCTTGAACGCCGGGATCCGCTTGGTGGTCGGCAGGTGCGGGCCGCGGCACAGGTCGCTCCAGGCGACCTCCCCGTCGCGGCGAATGTTGTCGTAGATGGTCAGCTCGCCGCCGCCCACTTCCGCGGACGCTCCTTCAGCCCGCTGGTCGAGCTTGTCGAGACCTCCCGCAGCCGCCAGCCCGATCAGCTCGACCTTGTACGGCTCGTTCTGGAGCTCGTTCAGCGCGTCCGCGTCGGTGGTGACCCGCCGGGAGAACCGCTGCCCCTCCTTGACGATCTTGCGCATCCGGGTCTCGATCTTCTCGAGGTCCTCCGGGTGGAACGGGGTCTCGACGTCGAAGTCGTAGTAGAAGCCGTCGCGGATCGGCGGCCCGATCCCGAGCCGGGCGTCCGGGTAGAGGTCCTGCACCGCCTGCGCCATCACGTGCGCGGTCGAGTGCCGCAGGATGTCGTGGCCGTCGGGGCTGTCGATCGCCACGCCCTCGACCTCGTCGCCGTCCTGGAGCTCGTAGGACAGGTCCTTGAGCGCGCCGTTCACCCGCGCGGCGACCACGCTCTCCGTCGGTCCCGGAACGGCTCCCACGCCTTGGTGCCCGTCGTGACCGCCCGCTCCTCACGCTCACCGGCGTGGACGAGGGCGATCTTGAGGTCGGACATGCGTTCGATCGTAACGACGGACTCAGGGCTGGCGCCCCCGGGTTTCACGGCGTGCCCTCACCCGCTCGGCGGGCTGGGCCACGTGCCCTTCCCAAGTGCGGCTCGGCACAGGATGGTTGGCCCATGGCAGACACGACGGACGCCGCTCCGAAGGGCATGGCCGTGCCGCTGACCGCCTTCGCTGCGGGGGCGGCGGTCGCCGTGGTCGTCGGGGTGTTCGGACGGCTGCACGACCCCACCCTGGACGGCACGACCACGCTGGGGTTCCACACGGTGATCCAGATGAAGGTGGTCGTGACCACCGTGATCGCCGTTCTGGTGCTCGGCCAGCTGTTCGGCGCGCTGATCATCTACGGCAAGCTGCCGATCACCGCGCCGCCTTGGCTCGGGAAGGCACACCGGGCGGCGGGCGGGCTGGCGCTCCTGCTCGGCGCCTTCGTCGTCTACCACTGCCTGTGGGGGCTCGGGCTCGAGTACGGGCATCTGCACAGCGGCGAGAAGGTGGGCGCGCGCACCGTCACCCACGGCGTCCTCGGCTGCACCGTGGTCGGAGCGGTCGTGGTGAAGATCGCCGCGGTCCGGGCCAAGCGGGCCCCGGGGTGGTTCCTGCCGGTGGCGGGTGGCCTGCTGTTCACGCTCTTCATCGCGGTGATCCTGACCTCGGCGGTCTGGTACTACGTGAACTACGGGCTGCCCGACCCCGACAGCTTCTGAGCCGGGCGACGGCGCACGCTCACCCACTCAGACCGCACCCGGCTCGTCCCGGCGTACTCGCAGCCAGCGGTGTCCGTAGCCGTCGAGGGCCAGCTCCACGCTGCCGTCAGGGTCGGGCCGGGTCGACTCGTGCGCGAACAGGTCGTCGAGCCGGACGGGCTGGTCGGTCTCCAGCTCGAGCCGGGTGGTGACCGGATGAGGCGACAGGTTGTGCAGCGCCACGGTCGACGAGCCCTGCCAGGTGCACTGGTGCGCCAGGACCTGGCGGTGCCCCTGCCGCAGCACCTGGAAGTCGCCCCAGCCCAGCTCCGGGCAGCTGCGGTAGGTCTGGATCAGCGCCCGCAGGAAGGTCCAGAGCGAGTCCGGGTCACGCTTCTGGTGGCTGACGTTCACCCGTTCGGCGCCGTACGGCTCGGGTACCAGGCGCTGGATGAGGCGACGCGCCGGCGCGGTGGAGAAGCCCCCGTTGGGTCCGGGCGACCACTGCATCGGCGTACGCACCGCCATCCGGCCCTCGGCCTGCAGGTCCTCGCCCATCCCGATCTCCTCGCCGTAGTAGAGCGTCGGCGTGCCCGGGAGGCTGAAGAGGAGGCTGTAGACCATGCGGATGCGACGCGGATCGCCGTCGAGCATGGTCGGCAGGCGTCGCTTGAGGCCGCGGCCGTAGATCTGCATCTCCGGTTCGGGTCCGAAGGCGGCGAAGACCTCTTGACGCTCCTCCTCGGACAGCTTGTCGAGGGTCAGCTCGTCGTGGTTGCGCACGAACGTCGCCCACTGGCAGTCGGGATGGATCCTCGGCCTCGCCTTCAGTGCCTTGGCCAGCGGCCGGGCATCCTGGCGCGCCAGCGCGAGGTACATCGCCTGCATGCCGATGAAGTCGAACATCATGGTGAGCTCGTCGCCGTCGGAGCCGCCGAAGTAGGCCCGCTGCTCCTTGTGCGGCAGGTTGACCTCGCCGAGCAGGATCGCGTCGCCCCGGCGTCTCCCGAGGAACGCCCGAAGCTCCTTCAGGTAGGCGTGCGGGTCGCCCGGAACGTCGTCGCCGGCGGTGTCGACGTCGGCGATGAGGAACGGCACCGCGTCGACTCGGAAGCCCGACAGCCCCAGCTCCAGCCAGAACCCGATCGACTTCGCGATGTGGTCGCGCACCTCGGGGTTGGCGAAGTTGAGGTCCGGCTGGTGGGAGTAGAAGTGGTGCAGGTACCACTCGCCGGTGCGTTCGTCGAGCTCCCAGATGCTGTCCTCCTTGTCCGGGAACACGACCTTGGCCGAGGTGTCCGGCGGTGGGTCCGCGCGCCAGACGTAGTAGTCGCGGTAGGGGTTGTCCTTGCTCCTCCGGGCGGCCTTGAACCACGGGTGCTGCGCCGAGGTGTGGTTGACGACGAGGTCCGCGATCACCCGGATGCCACGGTCGTTCGCGGTGCGCAGCAGCTCGACGAGGTCGCCGTGGGTGCCGAGCCGGCTGTCGACGCCGAACAGGTCGGTGACGTCGTACCCGTCGTCGCGGTCCGGCGTCGGGTAGAAGGGCATCAGCCACAGGCAGGTCACCCCGAGCTCCGCCAGGTAGTCGATGCGCTGGGTCAGCCCCACGAGGTCGCCGATGCCGTCGCCGTCCGAGTCGTGGTAGGTCTCGACGTCGACGCAGTAGATGACGGCGTTCTTCCACCAGAGGTCGCCGGTGCTCACACTTCGCACCATCCTCAGGCCTCCTTCAGCTCGGGCAGGACGTGCTCACCGAAGGCGTCGATGAAGCGCTCCTGCGACTGCCCGACGTGGTGCAGGTAGATCTCGTCGAACTCCAGCGCGGCGTACTCGGCCAGCCGGTCCCGGTGCCAGGCCAGGTCGGCGGAGACGTCGACCACCGTGCGGACCTTCTCGACCGTGACGTCCTCCGACACCAGGTCGAACGCCTCCACCGTCTCGAGGTCCCACGCCACCGGCTCGCCGAAGACGTTGCTGCGCCACTGCTCGTGGGCGATCTGCTCGGCCTCCTCCTGCGTCGGTGCCCACGAGAGGTGGACCTGCAGCGCGAGCGGACCGGTGCCTCCGGCGCCTCGGTGTGCGTCCACCATCCGCCGCAGCTGGTCCGGCGACTGGTTCACGGTGACCATGCCGTCGCTCCACGCGGCGACCCGGGCGGCGCTCTCGAGCGACACCGCCGGTCCGACCAGTCGAGGGACCGGGTCAGCGAGCTCCCACAGCCGAGCCCGGTCGACGGTGACCAGCCCCTCATGGGTGACCTCCTCGCCCTCCAGCAGCCTCCGGATCACGCCGACGCACTCCTCCAGCCGCTGCGTGCGGACCTCCTTGCGCGGCCACCTGTCGCCGGTGATGTGCTCGTTGCTCGCCTCACCGCTGCCCAGCGCTACCCAGAAGCGGCCGGGGAACATCGAGCCCAGGGTGGCGACCGCTTGGGCCACGACCGCCGGGTGGTACCGCTGGCCAGGGGCGTTGACGCAGCCGAAGGTGAGGTCGGTGGTGGCCAGTGCCGCTCCGAGCCACGACCACGCGAACGCGGACTGTCCCTGGCGGCGGCTCCACGGAGAGAAGTGGTCGGAGCACATGGCCACCTCGAAGCCGGCCTGCTCCGCTCGCTGCACGTCGGCCAGCAGCTGTCGCGAGGGAATCTGCTCGTGGCTGGCGTGGAAGCCGTAGCGCGTCACGCCTGTCTGTACCCGCGCGGCGCCGCCGGTACGAACGCCGCGGGCGAGTCGGTGGGCGATACTGGGTTCGAACCAGTGACCTCTTCGGTGTGAACGAAGCGCGCTACCACTGCGCCAATCGCCCTTGCAGCGGCCGACTCTAACTCATCCGTCGAGGTCCTCGAGCATCGTGCCTTCCTGCTCTCGCCAGGCGTCTTGGGCAGCCCTGGTGACCGGTCCCGGCACCGGCAGCTCGACGTCGTCCCAGGCGCTGACCGGCTGGACGTCGCGGGTGGTCGAGGCGAGGAACACCTCGCTGGCGCGGCGTACCACGTCGATGGGCTCGTCGACCTCCGTGCCGCCGTACCACTCCAGGACCAGGGCCCGGGTCACGCCGGCCAGGCAGCCACTCTCGAGGCTCGGGGTCCGCAGCTCACCGTCGACGACGTAGAAGACGTTGGAGCCGGTGCCCTCGCAGAGATTGCCCGCCAGGTTGGCCATCACCGCCTCCCCCGCGCCCCTCTCCTTGGCGTACGCCAGCATGACCACGTTCTCGCCGTACGACGTGGTCTTGAGCCCCGCCAGCGCCCCGCGCTCGTTCCGCGGCCACGGCACCGTGGCCACCCGGGTGCTCTCCGCTGCCTTGTCGAGCGGCGCCGCCACCACGACCAGCGTCGGCTTCCCGTCGACCCGCCCCGACCCCAACGGCGCCGGACCTCCCGTGTAGGTGATCCGGATCCGGCTCAGCTCGTCGGTCGTCCCCGCCAGCACCTCGCCCACGCCGCGGCGTACCTCCTCGAGGTCCGGCTCGGGCAGCCCCAAACCCACCGCGCTCCTCTTCAAACGCTCCAGATGTCGGCTCAGCGCGAACGGCCGCCCGCGCACTGCTTTGATTGCCTCGAAGACCCCGTCCCCCACCGTCAGCCCGTGGTCGCTCACCGCGACCGCCGGCCCGGTCGGGTCCGCCAGCATCGTCCCGTTGACCCACGCGCGCACCACTGCATTCTCCGCTGCGCCGGTGGCTGAGGTGCGAGGCGCCCGGCCATGGGCGCGCCAAGTTTGTACGCCCGAGAGCATCGGCTAAGGTTCTGACGCACTTTGAGGGTGGGAACCGTCCTCGGAGGCAGGCGGACGTAGCTCAGTTGGTAGAGCGCAACCTTGCCAAGGTTGAGGTCGCGAGTTCGAGCCTCGTCGTCCGCTCGGAGCGGGTCTCGGCAGACCCATCCACGGTGGGTTGGCCGAGAGGCGAGGCAACGGACTGCAAATCCGTATACACGGGTTCAAATCCCGTACCCACCTCGAACAACAACTCCATCCCGGGCGATTGGCGCAGTGGTAGCGCGCTTCCTTGACACGGAAGAGGTCACTGGTTCAAACCCAGTATCGCCTGCCTCTGAAGCACCCTGTGACACGATTTCAGCGTGCCGGTGAGAGAAGAAGGGCCAGGCATCGGTGTCTGGGTCGCGCTGGGCCTCGGGCTGCTCGCGGGCGCGTTCGTGGGCTGGCCGATCGCGGGGTTCGCCGGGGCCGCGATCGCGTTCGTGGTGGTGGGGCTGGTGTCCGCGCTGATCCTGTCCTGAGCGAGACGGATCAGCTCACCGGCGGAAGATGGCGCGGAAGATCGCCCGGATCAGCAGCGGGAGCAGGATGCGCAGGCCCCACTTGACCGCGGTGTTGCCGACGCCCTTGGCGGTGACGTCGGGCGAGAACGTCGCCGGCTGGCCGGGGTCCGAGGGGTCGGGGCCGTAGGGCACGGACGGCGGAGGCGGGGCCGCGGGCTGGCTCATGGGAGGAGTGTGCAGCACCAGACGGCCCCTCGTCCGCAGTGCGGGCGAGGGGCCGTCATGGGACCAGAGGGTCAGCTCGTCAGACGAGCTTCACCCGCTTGCGCACGGTGACCCGGATCTTGCCGACCCGGACCGTCGACTTGACCCAGATCTTCTTGGCGGACTGGTACGACGCCACGTACTGCTGCTTGATCCGGATCTTGACCTTCTTCTTCTTGTTCGCCTTGATGCTGGCGACCTTGCGGGCGGTGGCCGCCTTGGAGAACTTGCCGGCGGACAGGCCGGTGACCTGGATCTTGCACGGCAGCGGTGCGGCCTTGGCCGGGCAGCGGAGCTTCATCTTCAGCTTGTTGCCGACGACCTTCGCCGTGTCCGGCAGGATGAAGGTCTTGGCCAGCTTGCGGAGCTCCTTGCGGGTGGTGATCCCGCTGCCGCCGTTCGGGCCCACCACGGGCACCACCGTGCTGTTGCCGTTCTGGTCGCGCGTGGTCAGACGCACGTTGTCGTAGCCGACCGTGCCCTGGGCGTCGACCGCGACGCCGGAGCTGTAGCTGGTGCTGATCTTGAGCGTGTAGGAGTGCTCGAGCTGCACCAGGCTCGGGTTCACCGACGCGGTCGGGATGGCGGTCCAGGCCGTGCTCGCCGACAGAGTGGTCGGCGGCACGACGCTGATCTGGTTCCCGGTGCCCTGGTCGACGAGGTCCACGCGGAAGCTGGAGTTGTTCGACACCGAGGCAACGAGCAGGGCGCCGACATCGGAGAGCATCTTGAGGTCGAAGGTGACCTGGGCCGGGGTCGTCCCCCCGAGACCGTGATAGACGAAGGCCGGGCTCTCCCAGACGCCGGTGGACGTGCCGGCCGTGGTCGTGAGGAGGCTGCCGAACCTGGTGCTGAGGAAACCGTTGCCGTCGGCACCCCCCGCGGCGAAACCGTTGACGACCGTCGGGCAGAGCAGGCTCACGTCGCACGGGCCTTCGAACGCGGTGGTGCTGTGCCAGCCGCCGGTGCTGCCGGCGAAGTCCTGCGCGACCTGGTTCGGGAGGTACACGTCGGCGTGCGCTGGCACCGGGATGGCGAACAGCAGTGCTGCGGCGACTGCTGCGCCGACAATTCTCTTCATGAGCATGTGGAGGGCTCCCCGTGGGGTAGGGACATGGGCCCCCCGAGCATCCACCGCAGCGACCCCACGAGTCTCAAGAACCGCAGAAGTCGCCGGTCATGACCAATCCGGTCAGGCGAGCGTTACCGAGACGGTCAGCAGGCGGCCGTCGTCAGCTCGGCCGCATCGCCGGCGGGTGGGTCGACCGGGGGCGGGATCCGCACGACATGGATGCGCGGTGGCGCCCCTTGGGACGCCACCGTGCTCTCCGCTCGAGACGACGTGGACAGCTCCACGCGCGTCTTCCCCCCAAGCAACAAGGTTTCCCCACCATGCTTCCTTGGTTCGAGCCCGGACCCCCACGACCCGCGCTCAGGCACCAGCATGCCCGCGGGCCCATGAGGTTGGCAAGAGGCGCACCGTGTGGAATCAGTGATCGGCCGGGCTCGGACCGGACGATTTCGACCGTACGACGGCACGCAGGCGACTGAGACCGAAGCAGCTTGGCCGCAGGCGTGGGGCGCCGAAATACCCCGAGCCCCGGTCCACATGGGGGTGGATCGGGGCCCGGGCGGCTCGCGTCAAGCGGCGATGGACTCCTTGGCAGCGGTCCGCGCGACCGTCGGCTGGGCGATCTTGCGCTCCATCCGGCGGATCTGGCGGGAGCGGCGCCACTCGGAGTACAGCGTCTTGAGGACCCGCAGGCCGTCCTGGACGGCGCGCAGGTTCGTCTCCCCGAACATCCGCAGCTTCTCGACCGAGGGGACCTCGGTGATCGAGACCTTCGCGGCCGCGAAGCGGCAGTTGATCACGGTCTCGATCTCGAAGCCGTCGCCCCACAGCATCTTGCCGTTGGCCGGGCCCGGCCGCCTGTGGTCGGGCAGGTCGAGCAGCGGGACCAGGTCGGCCCAGAACGCGTTGTAGCCGTAGCACAGGTCGGAGTAGCGGGTCCGGAAGCCGAGGTTGAAGATGCCGTTGAGGAACCGGTTGCCCAGGCGGCGAATGGTCGTGATGTCGGCCGAACCCCCGCCCGCGGTGAACCGCGACCCCTTCGCGAAGTCCGCGCCGGCCCGCAGCGCGTCGACGAACCGGGCGATCTCGGCCGGGTCGGCGGAGCCGTCGGCGTCGAACATCACCACGATGTCGCCCGTGACCCGCGCGAACCCGGCGGCCAGGGCGTTGCCCTTGCCCTTGCGCGCCTGGAGCACCGTGACGATGCCCGGCATCGCCCGCCGGGCCGCCATCACCGTGCCGTCGACCGAGCCACCGTCGACGAGAATGACCTCGTGGACCTCAGGCAGCTGCGGAAGCACGACCGAGAGGTTCAGCGCCTCGTTGAGCGCCGGCACCACGATGCTGATCAGCGGGTCCTCGGTGTTGCGCTCCGGACTCCCGAAGTAGACCGTCATACCGAATAGCCCCCCATGTCGTAGCCGACCCCCCATGGTCCGACTGCGTACGAAACCTATGCCCTCCGGGGTTTCGGTGGAAACATCCACGCCGGAGTAACAAGCCTGATGTCTTCGCAGGTCAGAGGGGGTTTTCGGGGTGCTCCACCGACCCCCGACTGTTGCCCATTCGTGGATGGTGACGGCGGCTGTCACCAACTCTTTACCGGGCGCCTGAGACGCCGGTCACACGCCGCCCCGGCTCGGCGCCGCCCCGATGGCTCTGAGAGGCTTTGGCCCATGGTCGAGCTGAGCCCGCGCGAGCGCGAGATCCTGACCTTCGAGCGTGAGTGGTGGAAGTACGCCGACGCGAAGGAGGCCGCGATCCGCGAGCGGCTCGGCCTCACGCCCGAGGGCTACTACCGCGCCCTGACCGCGATCATCGACCAGCCCGGCGCCCTGGCGCACGACCCGCTCCTGGTGCGCAGGCTCCGCCGGCAGCGGCTGGTCCGGCAGCGCCAGCGCCAGGAGAGCCGACTGGGCCGGTTCCGTGGCCCGGCCGGGCACTGACCTCTGGCCCGCGACTGAGCCGGACGGATAATTTGGATAGTCCGTTCGGGGGGTTTGTGGCCAATGGGGCCGGAAGGACTTCCCTGAGCAGGGATTTCTCCTCTAACGTTCCACTCGTTGAACCGCTGGTGACCCGAGACTCCAGCGGTTCGACTCATTTCGGGGACGTTTCTGCGGACCGGCCTCAGAGCGGCGTGAGCAGCTCGGCCGGGAGCCACTCCTCGACCACCAGCCAGCCGCCGTTCGCCTCGAGCGGCCGCAGCCGCGCGACGTAGGTGACCCGGCCCTCCCAGCGGCCGCCGGCCTGGCGCCACTCCAGCAGCAGCCCGGGCCGCTTGACCCCCTCGGCGTCGACGGCCCCGGCCACCCAGCAGTGCCGGGCCGGGCAGGGGTCGGCCGAACCCCGCTCCTCAGGCCGGTCGCCGCGCACGCGCTGGGCGAGGGGCACGCCGGTGCCCCGCTTGCTCCAGCCGCCGCCCATGCCGCCCGCCATGTCGGAATGGTGACACAGATTCGAACAGGTGTTCGATAATGGCTAGGGCTCGTCGGTGGAGAGCTCCTCGTCGTGCGTCCCGGGGCGGGGTGCCCACGGCAGCTCCTTGGCGGGGCGAACGACGACCAGCCGGTCGCCGCGGGCCAGCTGGGTGACCACGGGGTCGAAGTAGCGGTAGACCTTCTCGTCGCGCACCACCGCGATCACCTGGTCGGGCAGCGACTGCGGCTGCCTGCCCACCTCGGAGACCAGCAGGTCGCGCTCGGCCACCTCGAGCCCCTCGCCGTAGGTCAGCAGGTCCTCCATCACCGAGCCCAGCGTCGGCGACAGCGACGAGACGCCGAGCAGCCGGCCGACCGCGTCGGAGGAGGTGATGACCGAGTTGGCTCCCGACTGCTTCATCAGCGGGGCGTTCTCGTGCTCGCGGGCCGAACTGACGATGTACACGTCCGGGTTGAGCTGGCGGACGGTGAGGATCGCCAGCACGTTCGAGTCGTCGCGGTTGGTCGTGATGATCACCTGGTCGGCGTCCGCCACCCCGGCCCGGCGCAGCACCTCGCGCCGGGTGGCGTCGCCGGTGACCACCGCGAGGCCGTCGGCGTGCGCGTCCGCCAGCGCCGGCTGGCCGGGGTCGACCACGACGATCGACTCGCGGTCCTGCCCGTTGTTGACGAGCGTCTCGACCGCGCTGCGGCCCTTGGTGCCGTACCCGACGACGACGACGTGGTGCCCCATGCGCTTCCTCCAGCGTGAGATCCGGAATATCTCCCGGCCCTGCGAGGCGAGCACCTCGAGGGTGGTCCCGATCAACAGCACCAGGAACGCGATGCGCGCGGGAGTGATGACGAACGCGTTGATCAGCCTGGCCCGGTCGTCGGCCGGCGCGATGTCGCCGTACCCGGTCGTGCTCAGCGTGACGGTCGTGTAGTAGATCGCGTCGACCACGCTGATCTCGTTGCGTGGATCGCTGTTGTCGACGTAGCCGGTGCGGTCGACGTACACCAGCAGCACGGTGCCGACCAGGATCCCCACCGCGGCGAGCACGCGCCGGCCGAGGGCCCACCACGGCGACAGGGACCGCTCGGGGAGCGAGACCTGTCCGCGACCAGTCGACCCCTTGGGCCACGACTCGGTGCTCGCCTCCGACACGTCGCTGACGTTAGCGCCCCGGATGGGCGAGGTCGTGCGCTACGCGCACACATGGCACGCACTTCGCTGCGTTGCCGTCGCTCGGAAGACGCCCAGTCTGCCGTCTCTCCGCCGCCTTGCGCTGCGCGCACCCTGAGCACGCCCAGCCGAACGCCCTCACCCATCCGAGGCGCTATCGCTCCCCCACGAAGATCTTGTCGAACGCCGCGTTCACGGCCGCGCCGATCAGGACTGCGATCGCGACCACGTAGAGCCACAGGAGTACGGCGATGGGCGCGGCCAGCGGGCCGTAGATCGACCGTGAGTCGGTGGCGGTGACCGTGAGCACCCAGCGCAGCAGGTAGCTGCCGCCGATCCACATCACCAGCGAGAAGACCGCGCCGGGCAGGTTGAACCTCCAGCGGGTCCGGACCGGCACCGACACGTGGTAGAGGGTGGCCAGGAAACAGATGCAGATCACGCCGACCACCGGCCAGTAGAAGCTCAGCAGGAAGTCGAACCGGCCGGGCAGCGCGTCGTCGACCAGCCTCGGCCCGGCCACCATCAGCGGGATGGCCGCGATGCCGGTGACCAGCGCCAGGACGTAGAGCAGGAACGACAGCGCCCGGGTCCGGATGATCCCGCGGTGACCACCGAGGCCGTGCATGACGGTGATGGTGTCGATGAAGACGTTCAGCGCCCGGCTCCCCGACCACAGGGCCAGCACGAAGCCGAGCGAGATGATGTCGAACCGTCCGCCACGCAGTACGTCGTTCAGGGTCGGCTCGATGACCTTGTCGACGGCGCGCTCGGTGAGCAGCCGGCCGGAGAAGTCGATGACCGCGTCGCGCATCTGGTCGACCTGGCCGGGGTCGAACTGGTTCGCGACGTACCCGATGCCGCCCGCCAGGCCGAACACCAGCGGCGGCACCGAGAGCACGGCGAAGAACGCCGCCTCGGCGGCCAGGCCGGTCACCCGGTAGCGCAGGCAGGAGCTCACGGTGGTGACGACCAGCCGCCACAGCGTGTCGAGCGGCCCGCGCCACCAGGGCCTGTCCTCCGCTTCGGCGGGGGCGGAGTTCCGCAGGGGCTCCGCCACCATGGGCTCTACGGTAGAGCCATGGGGACTCCCAACCGCGCAACCTTGCGGGCGGCCTCGAACCAGGTGCCGCCACTGGTCGGTCACAACGTCGTCGCCGCTGACCTCGCGCTGAGCGAGGCGGTCGTGCGGCACGGCTCCGCCGAGGTGCTCGAGGGGCTGCTCCCGCTGGGCGCCGAGGCCGGCACCGCGGAGGCCCGCGAGCAGGGCCGGCTGGCCAACGAGCACCACCCCGAGCTCACGTCGTACGACCGCTACGGCAACCGGGTCGACGAGGTCGAGTTCCACCCGGCCTGGCACTGGCTGATGGAGCGGGCGGTCGGCCACGGCCTGGCGGCGACGCCGTGGGAGCGGCAGGCCGACGGCGACCCCGACGCGCACCTGCGCCGGGCGGCCGGGTTCCTGGCCTGGTCGCACACCGAGCCGGGGCACGGCTGCCCGATCTCGATGACGTACGCCGCGATCCCGGCGCTGCGCGTGGACGAGGCGCTGGCCAAGGAGTGGACTCCGCTGCTGGCGTCGACGACCTACGACCCCGGGCTGCGGCCGGTCTCGGAGAAGCTCGGCGCCCTGTGCGGCATGGGCATGACCGAGAAGCAGGGCGGCTCCGACGTGCGGGTCAACGTCACCGAGGCGAGGCCCCGGCCCGACGGGACCTACACCCTGCACGGCCACAAGTGGTTCACCTCGGCGCCGATGAACGACGTCTTCCTGGTGCTGGCCCAGGCGCCCGGCGGCGTCACCTGCTTCGTGGTCCCCCGGGTGCTGCCCGACGGGACCCGCAACCAGCTCGACGTCGTACGCCTCAAGGACAAGCTCGGCAACCGGTCCAACGCCTCGTCCGAGCTCGAGTTCGACGGCACCGTCGCGCTGCGGCTCGGTGACGAGGGCCGCGGCGTCCGCACGATCATCGAGATGGTGGCCGCGACCCGGCTCGACTGCGTGCTCGGGTCGGCCGGCCTGATGCGCCGGGCGGTCTCCGAGGCGTCGTGGCACGTCGCGCACCGCTCGGCGTTCGGCTCGCTGCTCGTCGACAAGCCGCTGATGCAGAACGTCGTCGCCGACCTGGCCGTCGAGTCCGAGGCGGCCACCGTCGTGGCGCTCCGGCTGGCCTCGGCGGTCGACGACCTCGCCGACCCCCACGAAGCGGCGCTGCGGCGGATCGCGCTGCCGCTGGCGAAGTTCTGGGTCTGCAAGCGCACCCCCGCCCTCACCGCGGAGGCGCTGGAGTGCCTGGGCGGCAACGGGTACGTCGAGGAGTCGCTGATGCCGCTGCTCTACCGCGAGGCGCCGCTCAACTCGGTCTGGGAGGGCTCGGGCAACGTCAACGCTCTCGACGTGCTGCGCGCACTCGGCCGCGAGCCCGAGGCCCTGGAGGCGTGGATCACCGAAGTGGGGCTGGCCCGCGGTGCCGACGCCGGGCTCGACGCGGCCATCGACTCGACGCTCGCGCTGCTCGGCGAGCTGATGGGCGACCCGGTCGCCCTGGAGGTCGGCGCCCGCCGCCTGGCCGGCCGGATGGCGGCGGTGCTGCAGGGCTCGCTGCTGGTGCGGTTCTCGCCACCCGAAGTGGCGGACGTGTTCTGCGCGTCCCGGCTCGGCTCGTCGTACGACGGGACCTTCGGCGCGCTGGCCGGCGGCGACCTGCGCGGGATCGTGGAGCGGACGCTGCCCACCTTGACGAACTAGACAGGTAACCTTACGTTTCTCCCGTGGGATCACGAGACCAGCTGGGCGCCGCCGACGTCAGCGACGAGCAGCTGGCCGCCATGGTCGCGCAGCTCCTCCACGAGGACGACGTGGAGCTGCTCGACACCCGCGTCGAGCCCGTCGACTACGACCTCCCCGCGATCACCACCGGAGGCCGGTGGTGGGTGGCCGGGCACGCGGCGACCTCGCGGGCGAAGGC
This sequence comes from uncultured Actinomycetota bacterium, assembly GCA_963749865.1. Lineage (GTDB taxonomy): Bacteria > Actinomycetota > Actinomycetes > Propionibacteriales > Nocardioidaceae > Nocardioides. The sequence goes on along the minus strand of CAVVOE010000011.1, from coordinate 699,750 downwards.
GCCGTTCCGGATCTTCGTGAAGCTGGTGCAGTCGTGGGAGCGGCACCCCTTCTTCGAGTTCGTGCCCGAGGAGTTCCGCGAGCTGGCGAGCAGCACGGTGCCGTGGCGGACCGAGGCGGACGTCTACCGGTCCGACATCGCGGACCGGCTCCCCGACGGACTGTCCGTCCCGCGAGCCCTGGGCGTCTTCGACCTCGACGCGCTGTCGTCGGCGATCTGGATCGAGGAGGTGCCGGCCCGCGCGGCGACGTGGGACCGGCAGCGGTACGAGCGCGCGGCGTACCTCCTCGGGCGCTTCTCCGGGAGCCGGGAGCTGGCCCCGCTCGCCGAGCTGCGGCACGTCGACTGGACGCTGGGGACCTACGTCGAGGGCCGGGTCGGCGTCCAGGTGCTGCCGCTGCTGCTCGGCGAGGACATCTGGCAGCACCCCCTGTGTGCGGCGTTCGACGACGAGCTCAGGGAGCGACTCCGTGCGGCCGGCCGGCGGGCGGTGGAGCTGGCCGCCGAGGCGGACGCGCTCCCCTCCCTGCTCAGCCACGGCGACGCCTGCCCCAACAACCTGCTGGCCGGCGAGCGGGACGACGAGCTCGTGATGATCGACTTCGGCTTCTGGGGCGGCGCACCGGCCGGGTTCGACCTCACCCAGCTCCTGGTCGGCGAGGTCCAGCTGGGCCGGCGCGGCGCAGAGGACCTGGCCGAGCTCGACGAGGCGATCGTGACGGCGTACGTCGCCGGCCTGCGCGACGAGGGCTGCGACGTGCCCGAGGAGCAGGTACGCCGGAGCCACGCGCTGTGCCTGCTGATCATGACCGGCCTGTCGACCGTGCCGTTCGACCTCTTCGACGCCCCGCTGACGCCGGAGATCCAGCGGGTCGCCGCCGACCGGGCTGCCCTGGCCCGCTACGCGCTCGATCTCGTGGACAGCCCGGCCGCACCCGCCCGCAGCTGACGGCGACGCGCGGGCCGGTCGCGGAGACGCCGGCGCCGCACGACAGTGCACCCGTGTCGGAGCCGGGGAACGTGGGTACGGGGCGTGCGTGAGCCAGGCCACACCGGGTCACGCCGGGCCACGGAGTCCGATCCTGGAGGCGATCCGATGACGACCGCTCGCGAAGACGCCAACCGCACCGACGTCGACAAGGCGTTCCTCGACACCGCGACCTACCGCAGCCTCGGAGAGCAACAGCTCTCCGAGCGCGAGCAGGCCTTCGAGAAGGGCCGCCGCACTGTCGGCCTGGTCCTCGCGCCCCTGGCCACGGTGATCTTCCTGCTCCTCCCCACCGGCCTGGACGAGCAACAGCACCGGCTCGCCGCAGTGCTGGTGGGCGTCATCGTGCTGTGGGTCACCGAGCCGGTCCCGATCCCGGTCGGCGGCTTCATCGGCATCTGCGCCATCGTGATCCTCGGCGTGGCCTCCGCCGACGACGCGCTCGTCCCGTTCGGGTCCTCGACCGTCTTCACCTTCATCGGCGCCTTCATCCTGGCGCAGGCGATGCTGAAGCACGGCGTGGCCAAGCGGTTCGCGATGTTCATGCTCAACCTGCCAGGCGTCGGACGGTCCACCGTGCGCGTGGTGATCGCGTTCGGAGCGATCACCGCCATGCTGTCGGCGTTCGTGTCGAACACCGCCACCGTCGCCATGCTCCTGCCGACGGCCATCGGCATCCTCGCGGTCATCGCCAAGCTGCTGCAGTCGCGCGGCGAGGTGGCCGAGGACTTCGACCCGCTGCGCCTCCGGGTGGGCGCCGCCTTGATGCTGATGCTGGCCTACGGCGCCAGCGTCGGCGGCCTCCTGACCCCCGTCGGCTCTCCGCCCAACCTGATCGGACGCGGACTGATCGAGGAGGCGACCGGCGAGAAGATCTCGTTCCTCGACTGGGTCATGACCGCGTTGCCCATCTGCGCCATCATGTTCGTCGCCCTCGGCGTCATCATCCTCCTGCTGAACCGGCCCGAGACCCGCCGGCTTGAGGGCGTCGAGGAGTACGTCGCTGCCGAGAAGGCCGAGCTCGGCCGCATGTCGGTGGCGGAGCGCAACACCCTGATCGCCTTCGGCGTCACGGTGACGCTGTGGATCGTCCCCGGAATCGTCGCCGTCATCGCCGGCACCGAGTCCAGCACCTACGAGACCGTCAGCGGACGTCTCGACGAGGGCATCGTCGCGATCCTCGGGGCCTCGCTGTTGTTCCTGCTCCCGACCGAGTGGAAGGAGCGCGAGTTCACGCTGCGTTGGAGCGATGCCGCCAGCATCGACTGGGGCACTGTCGTCCTGTTCGGAACCGGCATCATCTTCGGGAGCCTGCTGGAGTCCACCGGCCTCGCCGAGACGCTCGGCAACGGTGCCTCGGACCGGCTCGGCCTGTCGAGCACCTTCATGATCACCGTCTTCGCCGTGGCCCTGGCCATCCTGGTCTCCGAGACGACGAGCAACACCGCGTCCGCAGCGGTCGTCGTGCCGATCATCATCCCGATCGCGGTCGCTGCCGGGATCAACCCGTTCGTGCCCGCCCTGGCCGCGACCTTCGCGGCGTCGTTCGGGTTCATGCTGCCGGTGTCCACTCCACAGAACGCCGTGGTCTACGGCTCCGGAGCGGTGCGCATCACCACGATGATCCGCACCGGCGCCTCCTTCGACGTGATCGGCGCGATCCTCATCATCATCCTGCTGCCGGTGATGGCCTCGGCGATCGGCCTGGTCTGACCGGCCGATGAGCCAGCAGATCGGGGTCATCCCAGGCGACGGGATCGGCCCGGAGGTCGTCGGCGCCACCCGACGTGTGCTGGACGCCCTCGCCGAGGTGCATGCCCTCGACCTGTCCTACGTCGAGCACGACTGGTCGTGCCGCCGCTACGCCGAGACCGGCATGATGATGCCCGACGACGGACTCGACGAGCTCGCGGACCTCGACGCCATCCTGTTGGGCGCCGTCGGCTGGCCGGGTGTGCCCGACCACGTCTCCCTGTGGGGGCTGCTGATCCCGATCCGTCGGCAGTTCCGCCAGTACGTCAACCAACGTCCCATCGTCCTGTTCGACGGGATGACCAGCCCGCTGCGGCGGGTGTCCCCCGGCGACCTCGACCTGGTGGTGGTGCGCGAGAACGTCGAGGGCGAGTACAGCGAGATCGGGGGGCGACTGAACCGCGGGTTCCCGGACGAGATGGCCATCCAGGAGTCGGTGTTCACCCGGGCCGGCGTCACCCGGATCGTCGACCATGCCTTCGCCCTGGCCCGAAGCCGGCGCGGCTACCTGACCTCCGCCACCAAGAGCAACGGCATCATCCACACCATGCCCTTCTGGGACGAGGTGGTCCGAGAGCGCGCGGCCGAGCACCCCGACGTCCGCTGCGACCAGGAGCTGATCGACGCCCTCGCCGCGAAGGTCGTCCTCGAGCCCGAACGGTTCGACGTGATCGTGGCGTCCAACCTCTTCGGCGACATCCTCAGCGATCTGACCGCGGCCGTGGCCGGGAGCATCGGGATCGCGCCGTCCGCGAACCTTGATCCGACGCGCGAGCACCCGTCGATGTTCGAGCCCGTGCACGGCTCCGCGCCGGACATCGCCGGGCAGGGCACCGCCAACCCGATCGGGACGGTGTGGTCGGCGGTGATGATGCTGGACCACCTCGGGCAGGCCGAGGCGGCCGGCCACCTGATGGACGCGGTGCGCCACAGCCTGCGCGAGCCCGGCACTCGCACGCGGGACCTCGGCGGCACCGCCGGAACGGCTGAGGTCGTCGGAACCCTGGTGGCCTTCGTCCGACGCTAGCCAGCTCGTCTCGAGACGTGCGGCCTGGCCCCGGCTGCGCTGGTAGGCCCCGGCGACGAACGCCAGCAGCAGGACCGCGTGGAAGAACAGTGCGTTCCCGAGGTCGAGCTCGGTGTCGGGAGGGGAGAGGATGTTCCGCGCGATCAGCACACCCATCACCGTCGCCAGGGTCACCAGCCCCGGCCGCCGCTCCCCGTGGCCGCCCACCCCCCACAACAGGAGGAGGGCGGCGACAAACATCGCCGGGCTGGCCGCGAAGTCGAGGGTCAGCAGCGCCTGCAGGCCGATCCCGGCCGCGAAGGTCAGGCCGGCTACCAGCGGGTGGGAACGCCGGAGCGCGACCGCGGCGAACGCCACGGCGAACAGCAGGGATGTCGGGACCGGCTGCTCGAACGCGAGCTCCGGGTCCGAGGACGCGTTCCAGACCTGGTGCTCGACCCAGCCGAGGCACAGGACCGCGAGCAGAGCGTCGAGGGCTCGCTGCCGCCGGGTCATGTCGGGAGGCTCGTCGTCGCCGAAGCCGAGGGCTTCCGTCCCGAGGACGAGGCCACTCCTCCCATCGGACAGCCGGACCGTTCCCCGGACGGATGCGCGGGTGCCGGTACGGCCACCAGCCTCGAGGCATGAATCCTTCACGCACTGCTGTCAGCGCCGCGGCCTCCGCGGCGGTCGTACTCACCGCGGTCACCTGGGGCACCAGCCACTCCGCTCGCGCGGCGGAGACGCTCACGCTCGAGTTCCGCGAGTCCTCCCCCGTCGCCGTCACCGACGACGGCAAGCCCGGACCGAGCGCTGGCGACGCGCTGATGTTCCGCGGTGCCCTCAGCGGGGGAGGCTGGCTCGTCGCGCGGGCGGACCTGGCCGGCCCGCGCGCGGCCCTGTTCACCACGACGCTCCGCATCCCCGGCCGCGGGACGCTGGCCGCGCAGGGCCGCCTGGACTTCCACAAGTCTCACCAGGGGAGCCTGGCGGTGCTCGGCGGCACCGGGGACTTCGCCGGCGCCGCGGGCTCGATCGACGTCGTCGCGGACCAGCGCGAACGGGTCACGCCCACGCTGGTCCTGGAGTGATCGGAGAGTTGCATCCCAGGAGCGCACGCCAGCGCGAACCGGCCCGCTGTGCCCTCGATCTCGTCGAGGGCACAGCGGGCCGGCGTGGCCAGCCAGCTCGGAGGAGCTGGCCAACCCGATGGGGATCAGGCGCCGGTGGAGACCGGTGCCCTCTCGGTGACCACGGGCGACTCGGGCGGGAGACCCTCCTCGTCGGGGTCGAGCATCGTGGTCTCGTCGAACGGGTCGTCACCCGCGAGCACCCGGTCCAGCTGCCCGCGGTCGAGACTGCCGGTCCAGTGACCGACCAGCACCGTCGCGATCGAGTTGCCGGCAAAGTTCGTCAGCGCCCTGGCCTCGGACATGAACCGGTCGATGCCGACGATCAGGCCGACGCCGTCGACCAGCTCCGGCCGGTGCGAGCTGAGGCCGCCCGCCAGGGTGGCCATGCCGGCACCGGTGACGCCGGCGGCGCCCTTGGACGCGATGACCATGAAGACCAGCAGCGAGATCTGCTCGCCGATGGAGAGCGGGTCGCCCAGCGCCTCGGCGATGAACAGCGAGGCCATGGTCAGGTAGATCGCGGTCCCGTCGAGGTTGAACGAGTAGCCGGTGGGCACCACGACCCCGACCGTCGTCTTGTCGACCCCGGCGTGCTCCATCTTGGCGATCAGGCGGGGCAGGGCCGTCTCCGAGGACGACGTGGACAGGATGAGCAGGAACTCCCGGCCGAGGTACCTCAGCAGGCTGAACAGGTTGACCCCGGACGCCATCTTGAGCACCGTGCCCAGGATGACGAAGACGAACACGAAGCAGGTGACGTAGAAGGCGACCATCAGGACGGCAAGGCTCTTCAGCGCGTCCAGGCCGGTCTCACCGACCACCGCGGCGATCGCGCCGAACGCGCCGACCGGCGCGGCCCACATGATCATCGCGAGCACCCGGAAGACCAGGCGCTGCACGTGCGAGATGCCGCGCAGGATCGGCTGGCCGACCGTGCCCATCCGCTGCAGCGCGAAGCCCACCAGGAGGGCGACCAGCAGGGTCTGGAGCACCTCCCCACTGGTCAGGCTGGAGAGCATCGAGTCGGGGATGATCCCGAGCAGGAAGTCCACGGTGCTGCCGTGGCCGGCCGCCGCCTGCTCCTGGCCGGCGCTCGCGGTGGCGTCGTCCAGGTGCAGCCCGTCGCCGGGCTTGATCAGGTTGCCGACGACGAGACCGATCACGAGCGCGACCGTGGACATGGTGATGAAGTAGCCGAGTGCGAGGCCGCCCACCTTGCCCACCCGGGCAGCGCTGGCCACCGAGCCGACGCCGAGCACGATCGTGCAGAAGATGATCGGCTGGATCATCATCCGGATCAGGTCGACGAAACCCGAGCCGAGCGGCTTGAGCTCCTTGGCGAAGTCAGGCGCGACCACGCCGACGAGGATGCCGAGGGCGACGGCGACGACCACCGCGATGTAGAGGTAGTGGGTCCGGTTCTTCGGGCCGGCTCCCGTGTGTGTTGCCTGGGACATGCTGCCTCCTGAGAGAGGGCGCCGGTCCTCCCGACGCATGCCTTCAGAGTCGGCGCAGGTGTGACCCCGGTCACCGTTGTGGTCGTTGAGTTCGCGAGACCGGTGTCACAATCCGGACGTGACGACCGGCGTACGACGTCGCGGGCGCAACCTCTCGGTGGCCCGGCAGGTGCTGCTCCTGCAGGTGCTCGTCGTGCTCGTGCTCGTGATCGTCTCGGTCGCGCTGGCGGCGTACGACGCCCGGCGCGACGCCCGAGCGACCGCCACCGACCGCGCGGTGTCCGTCGCGCGGGCCGTCGCCGACTCCCCCACGATCACCGAGGCGCTCGAGACGCCTGATCCCAGCTCGGTCATCCAGCCCTACGCCGCAAGGGTCCACCGCGACGCGGACGTGGACTTCGTGGTCGTGATGTCGATGGACCGGATCCGCTACAGCCACCCCGAGCCGGACAACATCGGCCAGGAGTTCGTCGGCGACGTCGGCACCGCGCCCGACGGGAGGACGTTCACCCAGCAGTTCACCGGCACGCTGGGGCCTTCGATGCGCGCCGTCGTGCCCGTCTTCGCTGACGACGGCAGCGACCGCGTCGTCGCGATGGTGTCGGTCGGCATCACCATCGCCTCGATCGACGAACAGCTCAGCCACGACCTTGCGCTGATCGGGATCTCGGCGCTGCTGGTGCTCGGGGTGGGCCTGGCCGGCACCTGGCTGGTCGGCCGCCGGCTGCGCCGCCAGACGCACGGGCTGGGGGCCGCGGAGATCACCCGGATGTACGAGTACTACACGGCGGTGCTCGGCGCGGTCCGCGAGGGACTCCTGCTCCTCGACACCGACGGCCGGGTGCAGCTCGTCAACGCCGAGGCACGCCGGCTGCTGGACCTGCCCGACGACGTGGTCGGGCGCCCGCTCGCCGACCTGGGCCTCGCGCCCGCTCTGGTCACCGCCGCGCTGACCCGCACTGCCGGGGCCGACGACATCTACCTGGCCGGTGACCGCGTGCTCGTGGTCAGCTCCTCCCCCGCGTCCTGGGAGGGTGCGGACGTCGGTGCCGTGGTCACCCTTCGCGACCACACCGAGCTGCGCGCGGTCACCGGCGAGCTGGACGTGGTCCGCGAGCTCAGCAACTCCCTGCGCGCCCAGAACCACGAATCGGCCAATCGACTGCACACGATGGTGTCGCTGATCGAGCTCGGCCGCGCGGACGAGGCGGTCGACTTCGCCACCGAGGAGCTCCAGGTCGCGCAGCTGCTCGCCGACCGGGTCGTCGGCGCGGTCGGCGACCCGGTCGTCGAGGCCCTGCTTCTCGGCAAGACCGCCGACGCCGCCGAGCGCGGCATCGAGCTGCGCATCGAGGGCACCCTGCCCGAGAGCCACGTCGGCGCGCGGGACCTGGTGACCGTCATCGGCAACCTGGTCGACAACGCCTTCGACGCGCTGGCCGGCGCCCACGCCAGCGACGCACGCCGGGTCCGGGTCGAGCTCGGCGGCGACGGCTCCGCGGTCGTCGTCAGCGTCGAGGACAGCGGACCCGGCCTCGACGACGAGGCGGTCGCCCACGCCCTCGAGCGGGGCTGGACCACGAAGGGCTCCGACGAGGCCGGCCGCGGCGTCGGCCTGGCCCTGGTCGCGCAGGTCGCGCGCCGGCACGGCGGCGACGTGGGGATCGGCCGCTCCGAGCTCGGCGGTGCGCGCTTCACCGTGACGTTGCCGCCGGTGGGGGTGCCGCGGTGAGCGGGGCCCGCGACGTACGCGTGCTCGTCGTCGAGGACGAGGCCACCGCCGCCGAGGCGCACGGGGAGTACGTCGGCCGGGTGCCCGGCTTCGAGCTGGCCGGCACCGCCCGCTCGGCTCACGACGCGGCGCGGTTCCTCGCCGGCGACCCGCTCGTCGACCTGGTCCTGCTCGACATGCACCTACCCGACGGCCACGGCCTCGGGCTGCTCCAGAGGGTGCGGGCGGGCGGCCATCGATGCGACGTGATCGCGGTGACCTCGGCCCGCGACGCGGACGTGGTACGCAACGCCGTCACCCAGGGCGTGGTGCTCTACCTGCTCAAGCCGTTCACGTTCGCGACCTTCCGCGCCAAGCTCGAGCAGTACGCCGCCTACCGCGCCTCACTGGCTGATTCATTGGAAGCCGAGCAGATCGACCAGGAGGACGTCGACGCGCTCCTCGGCTCGCTGCGCACCACCAGCACCGCGTTGCCCAAGGGAATGAGCGCCGAGACGCTGCGCGAGGTCACGGCGGCGCTCCGCGAGGCGTCGTCGGGCCTCTCCGCAACCGAGGTCGCCGCCCTGGTCGGCGCGTCCCGAGTCACCTCCCGGCGCTATCTGGAACACCTCGCCGACAGCGGCCGGGTCGAGCGTCAGCCGAGGTACGGCGGCAGCGGCCGTCCCGAGGTGGAGTACCGCTGGCAGGGGTGACCCGACGTACGCCGGGCTGCTGCTCAGGCGAGGGTGAGCCCGGGGTAGAGCGGGTGCTTCTCGAGGAGCTCGGCCGAGGCGTCCTTCACCTTGTCGGCGACGCCCTCGGCGAGGACGTACGACGCCTTGGAGGGCCTGCCGTCCTTCGTGGTGCCGGGCTGGGTGTTCTGCAGGACGTGCACCATGAGCTCGGCGACCGCGTCGAACTCGTCGTGGCCGAAGCCGCGGGTGGTGAGGGCCGGCGTGCCGAGCCGGATGCCGGAGGTGTACCAGGCGCCGTTCGGGTCGGACGGGACCGAGTTGCGGTTGGTGACCACGCCGGCGTCGAGCAGCGCGGACTCGGCCTGGCGGCCGGTGAGGCCGAACGACGACACGTCGAGCAGCACGATGTGGTTGTCGGTGCCGCCGGTGACCAGGTTGGCGTCGCGGGTCAGGAAGCCCTCGGCCAGCGACTTGGCGTTGTCGGCGATGTCCTGGGCGTAGCCGCGGAACGAGTCCTGCCGGGCCTCGGCGAGGGCCACCGCCTTGGCGGCCATGATGTGCGAGAGCGGGCCGCCGAGGACCATCGGGCAGCCCCGGTCGACCGACGGCGCGAACTCCTCGGTGGCCAGCACCAGCCCGCCGCGCGGGCCGCGCAGCGACTTGTGCGTGGTCGTCGTGGTGATGTGGGCGTGCGGGACCGGGTCCTCGTCGCCGGTGAACACCTTGCCGGCGACCAGGCCGGCGAAGTGCGCCATGTCGACCATCAGGGTCGCGCCGACCTCGTCGGCGATCTCGCGCATCTTGGCGAAGTTCACCCGGCGGGGGTACGCCGAGTAGCCGGCCACCAGGATCAGCGGCCTGAACTCGCGCGCTGTGGCCGCGACCTTGTCGTAGTCGAGCAGCCCGGTCTCCGGGTCGGTGCCGTACTGCTGCTGGTGGAACATCTTGCCGCTGATGTTGGGCCGGAACCCGTGGGTGAGGTGGCCGCCGGCGTCCAGGCTCATGCCGAGCAGCCGCTGGTTGCCGAGCTCGTGGCGGAGCTTCTCCCAGTCCTGGTCGGTGAGGTCGTTGACGTTCTTGGCGCCGGCCGTCTCCAGCCACGGCCCCTCGACGCGGTGCGCCAGGATCGACCAGAACGCCACCAGGTTCGCGTCGATGCCCGAGTGCGGCTGCGCATAGGCGTACGGCGCGCCGAACAGCTCGCGCGCGTGCTCGGCCGCGAGCGCCTCGACGGTGTCGACGTTCTGGCAGCCGGCGTAGAAGCGGTGGCCGATGGTGCCCTCGGCGTACTTGTCGCTGAACCAGGTGCCCATGGTCAGCAGCACCGCCGGCGAGGCGTAGTTCTCGCTGGCGATCAGCTTGAGCGAGCCGCGCTGGTCGACCAGCTCCTGCTTGGTCGCCTCGGCGATCCGCGGCTCGACCGAGGCGATCACCTCGAGGGCCTGCTGGTAGGCGGAGCTGGTCAGCGCGTCGAGGTTCTGGTCGGCCATGTCGACACCCTAGAAGGAAGGGGTGGGGTTTTGCCCACCATGACTGGCGGTCTGGCCTCCTGTCGGGCGCCGGCCGTCATCGCCCTCGGCGCCGTCGCCGGGTTCGCGGGCGGCCACGCCCGGCTCGTGAACAGCCCCAACGACTCCCTGGCCGCCGACTCGTTCTTCTCCGCGATGGGTCACCGGCTGATGGAGTGGCCGGTGCACACGTTGACCGTGCTGCCCTTCATCGTGGTCGTCTGGCTCGGCAGCTGGGCAGCCCAGCACCGCATCCTCGAGCACCCAGTGCGGCAGCTGCGCCTGCTCCGCGTCACCGCGGTCGCCGGCCTCGGCACCGCCTTCCTCGGCGGCCTGCCCTACGCCCTGGTCGGTGCCGGCTGGCTGCACGTCGACGCGGCCACCGTGGACCGGTTCGCCAACCTGCACGGGATCTCCGGTGAGTACGGCGGTCCCGGGTACGCCGCGGCGTTCGCCCCGCTCGCCGTCCGGCTCTCGCGCCGTCCGACCACGGGCGTGCGGTCACCTCGGTCGTGGCGCTCGGCCGGCGGTCGCTGTCCGGCTGCCTGACCCAGTCGGTCGTGTGGACCGTGGTGCTGATGCCCTGGACCCTCCACCTGGGTGGGCACGGGTCGACCACGCTCGTCGCGCTGGCGGTCGGGACGCTGACGTGGGTCGGCACCGCGGCCGCGGCGGGAGCCCTCGAGCGTCGGGGCCACGCGGGGCCCGCCGAGACGGTGCTGCGCAGGCTGGTCGACCGGCCCTGAGCCCCGCCGGCAGGTGTGGCGGCGGTCACGTCGGCCGCCGTCACACCGTCGCGTCGTACCGAATGGTGGACAGGCGTCTCACATCACGAGATTCGCATTTGTGGGACGACGGTCCACGGGCTGAGACTCATGCCCATGGTCTCCGCTGCAACGAGTGCGCACCTCGTGGCCCGCCGCCACGTGGACTACGGGCGCACCCGCAGCATGATCTGTCGGTCTCGCTGAACCGCCGCTGTCCAGTTCTCCCAGCTCGCGCCCACCGTCGCGCGCGGCCACCCAGCGAAGGGCTCCCACCGAGCATGTCCGATCTCCGCTTCTCCGCCCGCAAGGCGGCCCACACCGAGATCCCGCGCCCCAAGCGTGGTGAGGGGCAGTGGGCGCTCGGGTACACCGAGCCGCTGAACAAGAACGAGCAGTCCAAGAAGGACGACGACCCGCTCAACGTGCGGGACCGGATCCTGCACATCTACTCCAAGCGCGGCTTCCACTCGATCGACCCGGCCGACCTGCGGGGGCGGTTCCGCTGGATGGGCCTCTACACCCAGCGCGCGCCGGGCTTCGACGGCGGCAAGACCGCGATGCTCGAGGAGGAGGAGCTCGACGACGAGTTCTTCATGATGCGGGTCCGCTCCGACGGCCAGCTGATGCCCGCGGCGACGGTCCGGGCGCTGGGTGAGATCGGGGTGGAGTACGCGCGGGACACCGCGGACGTCACCGACCGGGAGAACATCCAGTTCCACTGGATCCGGATCGAGGACGTGCCGGCGATCTGGCAGATCCTCGACGACGCGGGACTCGACAGCACCGAGGCGTGCGGCGACTCGCCCCGGCCGTTCCTGGGCTCCCCCGTCGCCGGCGTGGCCAAGGACGAGATCATCGACGGCTCCGAGGCGCTGGCCGAGATCAAGCGCCGCGCGATCGGCAACCCGGAGTACTCGAACCTGCCGCGCAAGTACAAGACCGCGCTCACGGGCCACCCGAGCCACGACGTCTCCCCCGAGACCAACGACGTCGCCTTCGTCGGCACCGTGCACCCGGTGCACGGCCCCGGCTTCGACGTCTGGGTCGGCGGCGGCCTGTCCACCAACCCGATGCTGGCCCAGAAGCTCGGGGTCTGGGTCCCCACCGAGGACGTGCCGGACGTCTGGGAGGGCGTCACCGCGATCTTCCGCGACTACGGCTACCGGCGGCTACGCTCCCGGGCCCGGCTGAAGTTCCTGGTCGCCGACTGGGGCGTGGCGAAGTTCCGCGAGGTGCTCGAGAAGGAGTACCTCGGCCGCGAGCTCGTCACCTGCGACTCGCCGCCCTCCCCCGTCGGGCACCGCGACCACGTCGGAGTCCACGAGCAGAAGGACGGCAACTTCTACATCGGGATCGCCCCGATCGCCGGCCGGATCTCCGGCACCAAGCTGATCGAGCTGGCCGACCTCATGGAGGAGTACGGCGTCGCGGGGGCCCGCCTGACGCCGTACCAGAAGATCGTGCTCATCGGCGTCACGCCGGACCGGGTCGAGCCGCTGGCTGCGGCGCTGGACGGCATCGGGATGCCGGCCCGGCCGTCGTACTGGCGGCAGAACACCATGGCCTGCACCGGCATCGAGTTCTGCAAGCTGGCCATCGTCGAGACCAAGGCCCGGGCCCGCGACCTGGTCGAGGAGCTGGAGCACCGCTTCCCCGAGCTGGACGTGCCGATCACGGTCAACATCAACGGCTGCCCCAACGCCTGCGCCCGCACCCAGGTCGCCGACATCGGCCTCAAGGGCCAGCTGGTGATGCACGAGGGCCAGCAGGTCGGCGGGTTCCAGGTGCACCTGGGTGGCGCGACCGGGCTGCAGGCCAACTTCGGCCGCAAGCTGCGCGCGCACAAGGTGACCAGCGAGGGGCTCGACGACTACGTCACCGTCGTGGTCTCCAACTTCCTCGCCGACCGGGTGGCCGACGAGTCGTTCGCGACCTGGGTGGCCCGCGCGGACGAGGAGCTGCTGCGCGGCGAGAAGACCCTCGAGGCGGCGCCGGCATGAGCGAGCGCGCGTTCCCCCAGCACTGCCCGTACTGCGGCGAGCAGGACCTGTGGCCGCACGACGAGACGCACGGTTCGTGGGAGTGCCGGGGCTGCCTGCGGGCCTTCTCCCTGAAGATGCTCGGCCTGGTCCGCCCCACGACCTCGGGGCCGGCACCCTCATGACCGCCGCGACCACCCGGACCGCCCACGCCTCGCGCGGCATCGAGACCGTCGGCCGCTCCCCCGAGGAGCTGCGCGAGCTGGTCTCCCACTGGGGCGCGGAGCTCGAGCTCGCGCCGGCCGAGACGATCATCGAGTGGGCCGCGGCCACCTTCGGCGAGCGGTTCTGCGTGACGTCGTCGATGGGCGACGCGGTGCTCGCGCACGTGGCCTCGAAGGTGGTGCCGGGCGTGGACGTGGTCTTCCTCGACACCGGCTACCACTTCGTCGAGACGATCGGCACCCGCGACGCCGTGGCCTCGACGCTGGACGTCAACCTGCTCACGATCACGCCCGTCCAGAGCGTGGCCGAGCAGGACGCGGCGTACGGCAAGGACCTCTACAAGACCGACCCCGACCTGTGCTGCGCGCTGCGCAAGGTGAAGCCGCTGACCGAGGCGCTGGCGTCGTACGACGCCTGGGCGACCGGGCTGCGCCGGGCCGAGACGCACAACCGCGTGATCGCCCCGGTGATCGGCTGGGACGCCAAGAAGGGCAAGGTCAAGGTCTCCCCGCTCGCGCGATGGAGCGACGAGCAGGTGGAGCGCTACATCGCCGAGAACGGGGTGCTGGTCAACCCGTTGGTCTACGACGGCTACCCGTCGATCGGCTGCGCTCCGTGCACCCGTCGCGTCGCCCCGGGCGAGGACGCCCGCAGCGGCCGGTGGGCCGGCACCAACAAGACCGAGTGCGGGATCCATTCATGAACCGCGTTCGGATGCACAACCGAGAAGGGAGGCCCTGAGATGGCCGCTCCTGCCCTGGTCGCACTGGCCCACGGAAGCCGCGACCGCCGTTCCGCCGCCACGGTGAAGGCCCTGGTCAGCGAGGTCCGCGCGATGCGGCCGGACCTCAAGGTCGAGGCCGCCTTCCTGGAGCTGTCCCGGCCGGACTTCCAGACGGTCGTGGACCGGCTGGTGAAGGCGGGTCACGACGAGATCGTCGTCGTACCCCTGCTCCTGACGGAGGCCTACCACGCCAAGGTGGACGTCCCGTCCGCCGTCGCCGAGGCATCGGCGCGGCTCCCGCACGTGCGTATCCAGGCCACCTCGATCCTCGGCCTCGAGGCGTCGTTCCTCGAGGTGCTCGACGAGCGGCTCCGCGAGGCGCTCAAGGCCGCCCGGATCCGCGAGCTCGACGCCCTGGTGCTGGCCGCCGCCGGCACCAGCGACCCGCTGGCCAACCAGGCTGTGGCTCGCCTGGGCCGGCTCTGGGGCACCCACCACAAGCTCCCCGTGACCGCGGCGTACGCCTCGAGCGCGCCGCCGGCCACCGGTGAGGCGGTGCGTGCCTTCCGGGGCGAGGGCCGTCGGCACATCGCGGTCGCCTCGCTGTTCCTGGCGCCCGGCTTCCTGCCGGACCGGGCCGCCGAGCTCGCCCTCGAGGCCGGCGCCGTCGCCGTCTCCGAGCCACTGGGCGCGCACCCCAACCTGGCCCGCACCATCCTGGCCCGCTACGCCGTGGGCGCGGTCGAGCTCGTCCCCGTCTGAGTGGTTGAGTCGGGACTTCCGCCGGTTGAATCGGGAGTTTCGCGGCTCGAGCCACGGCGGAACTCCCGATTCAACCGGCGGAAGTCCCGACTCAACCCACGAGCTGTTCGAGGAGGCGTTCGAGCTGGCGGGCGGGGTCGGCGGTCACGCCTCCGTGGACCGGGCCGGGTTGGACGACGGTCGAGCGCGGTGCGCTGAGGAAGCCGAACCGCTGGGTCAGCGGTTCGGCGGCGGGGGCGCCGGCGGTCGGGTGGCCGGCGCAGACCGCCTCGGCGAAGGCCAGCGACTCGCAGACCTGGTCGACGTCGGTCCGCGGGTCGAAGGCCAGCAGCCGGTCGCGGTCCACGTGCCAGGCGACGTCGAGGAAGTCGGCCATCCGGCAGTGCAGCACCACGCCGACGTTGAGGAACTCCTCGCGATCCACGCGCGGGACACACCGGAGCACGACGTACTCGTAGGAGAGCTTCCGGTCGGTCATGCGGCCGCCCGGGGAAGCCACTCACGGGTGCCGAGCCGGGCGGTCAGGAACTCGACGTACGCCGCACGCACCGCCGCCGGCTCGTCGGCGCCGGGGACCGGCTCCAGCCAGCCGTCCGGCACCTCGGCCAGCACGTCGGCGAAGACGTCGGGGGCGAGCACGCCGCGCAGCTCGGCGTCGATCGACGGCAGCTCGGCGGCGTGGGCGCCGAAGACATGGTCGTCGGCGCTCCAGGCCTGGGCCGCGAACCGGGTCGGATCGCTGACCCCGCCGGACCAGCCGTGGTGGAAGTACAGGCTCGCGCCGTGGTCGATCACCCACAGGTTGCCGTGCCACAGCAGCAGGTTGGGGTTGCGCCAGGACCGGTCGACGTTCGCGACGAAGGCGTCCAGCCACAGCACCCGGGCCGGGTCGGTGCTGCCGGCCGGGACGTGGCCGTCGAACCCGAAGGAGCCGGGCAGGAAGTCGGCGCCGAGGTTCAACCCCGCGCTCGCGTTGAGCAGGTCCTGGACCTCCTCGTCGGCCTCGTAGCGCGCGATCTCCGGGTCCAGGTCGAGCGCCACCAGCCTCGGCGTACGCAGCCCGATCCGCTCGGCCAGCCCGGCCACGACCACCTCGGCCACCAGCACCCGCAGCCCCTGGCCGGCGCCCCGGAACTTGCAGACATAGGTCCCGAGGTCGTCCGCCTCGACGATCCCGGGCAGGCTGCCGCCCTCGCGCAGCGGCGTGACGTAGCGGGTGACCGCGACCGTGGGGATCAAGAGCGGGGCGACTCTCGCTGCAACCGCTGCTTCTGCTCCTCGACGTCGAAGTCGGCCGCGGGCCACTGCGGGTTCATGCGGGTCAGGGTCTCGTGGAGGAGGTTGCCGATCGTCAGGTTGCGGTACCACTTGCGATCACTCGGGATGACGTACCACGGCGCCACCTCGGTGTTGGTCCGCTCCAGCGCGATCTGGTACGCCTCGCGGTAGGCCGGCCAGTGCGCGCGCTCGTCGATGTCGCCGGGGTTGAACTTCCAGTGCTTGGTCGGGTCCTCGAGGCGGGCCAGCAGCCGCTCCTTCTGCTCGTCGGCCGAGATGTGCAGCATGCACTTGATGATCGTGATCCCAGCACCGGCCAGCTCGGCCTCGAAGGCGTTGATCAGGTCGTAGCGGCGCTCGATCTCATCCTCGGGGGCCAGCTGGTGCACCCGCACGATCAGCACGTCCTCGTAGTGGCTGCGGTCGAAGACGCCGATGATCCCCTTGCTGGGCAGGGCCTTGCGGACCCGCCAGAGGAAGTCGTGCTCCAGCTCCTCCTCGGTCGGCTTCTTGAACGAGCTGATCCGGATGCCCTGCGGGTCGACCAGCCCGACGGTGTGCCGCAGCACGCCGCCCTTCCCGGAGGTGTCCATCCCCTGCAGCACCAGCAGCACGGCCCGGCCGTGGCCGACGTCGGCCGAGCCCTCGGCGTAGAGCCGCTCCTGGAGGTCGGACAGCTCGTCGCCGAGCGCCAGCAGTGCCGCCTTCCCCTCGGCCTTGTCGCCGTCGAAGCCAGGGGTCTCGTCGGTCGGGATGGCTGCCAGGTCGACGGGACCCGGCGGGAGTCGGAGGGTCACGGGACACAACCTAGGACACAACGGCCGCCGGGCCGTCGAGGAGGTCAGCAGGCGCGGAACGAGTAGCGCTTGGTCGCCGTGGACCGTTGGCCACCCTTCTTGAACACCGCCGTACCGACCAGCGTGTGCTTGCTGCCGGCGGCCAGCTTGGACCCGTCGATCGACACGCTCCTGCCCTCGTTCTTGCCGTCCAGCTTGAGCGAGCGCGAGGCCACGCCCCAGCCCTTGGCCGCCTTGGCCTTCACCTTGGCCTTGGCACTCGAGACCGGGAGGCACGAGACCGGCGCGATCACGGTGACCTTGCCGCCGCGGGCTCGGTCGGCCTTGTCGGTCATCTCCGCAGGCAGCCGGATCTCCCGCACCAGCAGCGTGTTGCCGGAGCCGGCGGGCTCGCTGAGAATCCCCCAGGCCACCCAGCCCATGCCCCTGGCCGTGGTGGTGATCTGCTGTGGGCCGCCCGCGCTGGTCCCACCGGTCGGCATCCGCACGATGCCGGCGCGCTTGGTGTCGGCCAGGTTGTAGATGCTGAGCTGGTCGCAGTGCTGGACCACGCCGGCGACCCGGCGACTGGCGTCGGTGACCAGGTCGAGGGCGTAGGGCGGGCAGCTCTCGCTGTCACCGATCAGCGACGGCTTGCCGAACGAGCTGCCCTTCCCCTTCGAGACGACCGGCCGGTAGTCGGCGTTGGCCTCCGACGTGATCACGCGGACCCCGCGCGCGGTGCCGACGATGTCGTTGAAGATGCCGACGTTCCAGGTCTTCGGGATCGGCTGGAAGCCGCTCCAGGGCACCCCCGTGGCGTACTGCACGGGCTCGGACACCGCGCCGTACCTCGCGATGAGCAGCTGCGGCTGGGCACCGGCGAAGGCCAGCTGCGCGTTGCCCACCATCCAGGGCGCAGCGATGTCGATCGGCACGCCGTTGAGACCCTGCCGGACCTGGAGCTGGTCGCCCGTGGCGTTCGAGGTCACCGCCCAGAGGCCGCCGGGCCCGGTGACGACGTCGAGCAGCTGGCCGAAGCTCGGAGCGGCGCCGCCCGGGGTCGGCGCCCACAGCACGCCGTTGACGTAGGTCGCACTGACGAGTCCGCCGCCGGCGTTCTGGTCGAACCACACCAGCTCGGCGACCCCCGGTCCGGTCACCTCGACCTGTAGCCCGGACGCGCTGGAGGAGCCCAGCACGTTGGTGAGGACGCCGCCGGCGCAGCCCGTGGCCCCCGCCGGCAGCACGCACAGATGGACGTCGCGCAACCCCCCGGAGGCGGTGCTGGAGGAGATCCAGCCGAGGTACGACGTACCACTGACCGGGTCGGTGGCCAGGTCGTACCCGGAGTACTGCGCCTGCTGCTCCACCACGATCGTCGGACCAGCCGGCCCGGGCGCCGTCTTGGCCGCTGCGGCAGGCGCGGGGCGGTGTGCCGGCCCGGACGGAGCGGCGACCGATGAGGCGGTCGGCGCCACCAGGGCAGCGGACGCCAGGAGGCTGAGGCCGAGGCGCCAGCGACGGGACGGACGAGTCTGGGCTGGATGAGTCTGGGCTGGATGAGTCTGGGCTGGATGAGTCTGGGCAGACATGGGGAGACCTCCGAGCTGGGCGGGCCGGCGGCCCGCGGTCGGAGGCCAGCACACCCGACGGCGGTAATGCGGCGGTAACGCCTCACGGGGTGAGGAGCTTGACGGCCAGCCGCGCCGCGGCTCGGGGCTCCTCCACCTCGCCCGAGGGCTCCACGGCGAGCCGGAGTCCGGCGGGGGCCGGTCGATCGCCGCGGGCCCGAATCTCAACCGCGGTGGCCAGCAGCCGGTGCCGCTCCTCCTCGGTGCCGACTCCCTGGGCCGCCAGCACGAGCGCGGCCGTCTCCAGGCCGACCGCCAGCGGATGGCCGTGCGCCAGCGCCAGGCCACCCTCGAGGGCCGAGGTAGCGGCCTCGGCGGCTCCGTCGACGTCATCGGCCTCGAGCCGGGCTCGGGCGAGGATGCACCGGACCAGCGGCAGCTCACGGTCCACGCCGAGCTCGGTCCCCTCGCGGTCCGCAGTGCCGGCCAGCTCCCGAGCGGCCGCCAGGTCGCCCCGACCGAGCGCCAGGCCCGCAGCTGCTGAGTAGAGCTGCACGCGCGAGATGCGCGGTTCCCGGTGCAGCGGGATCGCCTCGTCGACGTACGCCTGGGCCTGCTCGACGGCGCCCACCTGCCAGCAGATCATCGCCGCCGTAGGGAGCGCGATGGTCAGCTGCTCGGTGGTCCCGGGTGCCTGGCACAGCTCGATGGCGCGTACGGCGTGCTCGACGGCCTCGGGGTCACCACGCTCGGAGAGGAGGCTCCCCAGCCCCATCACGGCGGGCATCTGCGCCGCCGGCTCGAACTCCGTCACGATGGCGAGCGCCTCACGGAGCGTCGCTATCGCCTCGCGGGGCCGGTCGGTGTCGTCGAGCAGGCCGGCGAGGAAGACCAGCGCACGGGCGACGTAGGTGTCGTCGAGGCCGGTCAGGAGGTCCGCGGCGCTGCGCAGCCGCGAGATCGCGCGGTCGGTGTCACCAGACCAGTACTCGAGGTAGCCCAGTGCGTAGGTGGCGTACGGAACGGCGTCCGCGCCAAGGCCTTCAGTGGCTTCCAGCAGCCGACCCAGCCAGAGCTTGCCCTCGCCCACGTTGGTCGCCGCCCAGTAGCGATGCAGCCGGAACGCGAGCTCGAGACACGCCGCGGGGTCGGCCCGGCCCGACGTACCGGCCGCGAAGAGAGACCGGACCGAGGGCAGCACGTCGGTCACGGCCTCCGCGAAGCCTCCTGGCGGTGACCTCGAGTCGTTGGGCAGCAGGGCGCGCACCGCCACGGCCAGGCGCGCGTACGTCGCCGGGCCCTCGTCCCGCTCGGCCAGGAGGTCACGGGCGAACCGGTGCAGCTCGTCGTCCTGGGTCCAGCGCCACCGCTCGGTGGCCCGGTCGGCCCGCATCAGCCCGCAGCCGGCCAGGCTCCCGAGGACCCGCAGCACCCGCACGCGGTGCACCTGGTCGTCCGAGACCACCGCCCGGACCATCGACAAGGGAACCGTGCCGTCGAGGACCGCGAACCGGCGGAAGACCGCCGCCTCCTCGGTGGAGAGCGAGGCGTAGCTGCTCCGGGCCAGGGCGCGCACGGGATCCTCGGCGCTGACGAGCAGCTCGTCGAGCTGGTCCGCGAGGTCGCCCGGTGAGGTCCCGGCCAGCTGCGCGGCCACCAGCTCCACCGCCAGCGGGAGACCCGAGCACCGCTGCAGGAGGCTCCGGACCAACGGCCCGGTCGCCTGGTCGTCCGGCAGGTCTCCCCCGCCGTCGCGAACCCGGTCCAGCAGCAGAGCGATGGCCGGGTGGTCGACGGTCGCCTCGTCCTGGTCCGGCAGCGACCAGGGCGCGAGGGAGACCACGCGTTCGCCCTCCAGCCCCAGCGGTTCCCGGCTGGTGACCAGCACGGTCAGCTGCGGACAGCGGCGGGTGAGCTCGTCGGCGACCCACGCCACGCCGTCGAGTGCGGTCTCCGCTCCGTCGAGGACCAGCACGGTCCGGCCCAGCGGGGCCAGGGCGGCGACCACCGCCTCGGCCGAGTCCGCCGCCCCGAGGACCACACCCTGGGCCAGTGCGACCGTCGGGAGCACCAGAGCGTCCTCCACGACCGACTCCAGCGGCACCCATCGGCATCCGCCCGGGTGGCCGGTCGAGCCGCGCAGCACCTCCGTGGCCAGTCGACTCTTGCCGACCCCTCCCCTGCCGACGAGCGAGACCAGCCCCGGTCCCTCCAGCTGCGTCGACAGGTCTGCGCACTCAGTGCTGCGGCCGCGGAACGACGTGGCGACACGCGGGACGCTGGACCGCGGGACCGACGAGGGCTCGCCGAGCGCGTGCAGGTAGGCGGCGACGGTCTCGTGGGTGGGGTCCACGCCCAGCTCGTCGGCGAGCAGGGTGCGGCAGGACTCGAAGGCGTGCAGGGCACCGGCCCGGTCACCGGCCGCGTCGAGGGCTTCGATCAGCGCCCGGTGGGCCGGTTCGTCCATCGGGGCCGCGGCGACCCAGTCCCGGGCCGCCGTCACCGCTCGCAGCTGGTCACCGGCCAGACCGGCGGCGGAGACCGCGAGCCTCCAGGCCTGACGCGCGAGGTCGTCGACGTGGGCACGGTGCGGAGCCAGCCACTCGGCGTCCTCGTCGCTCAGCAGGTCGGAACCCCGCAGCCGGGTCAACGGCTCGACCCGGCTCCCGGCGGCGGCGTACCGCCCCGATCGGATCAGCTCCTCCGCGGCCCTGAGCGTGTCGGCAGCCGCGACCACGTCGACCTCGACCTCACCAGCGAGCCGGTAGCCACCCGGCACGGTGACGACCACGTCCTGGTCACCGGCGCCGGTGGCGGTCAGCGCAGTGCGAAGCGAACGCACGACCCCGCGCAGGGCCACCGGCCAGGTGTCCGGCGGCCGGCCACTCCAGATCAGCTCCGCGAGGCCCGACGAGGTCGTCGCGCCCGCCTCCAGTGCCAGCGCTGCGAGGAGGATGTGCGCCCGCCGGCCGCCGAGCTGGGACCCGGTGACCACCCCGTCCGGGCCCGTGACCGTGGGAGCGCCCACGACGTCGACGCGCACCCATCCAGACTAGGGCCGGCTCAGCGCGTGTCGACAGTCAGCCGATGACCGTCGCGACGTCGAGGCGGCACCCGACCACGGTGTGCACCTCGCCGTTCTCCTGCGGTTCGTCGAACCACAGCCCCTCGGTGAACCCGGCCTTGGCCAGCACCCGCAGCGACGCGGCGTTGCGGTGGTCGGGCGCGGCGAAGAACGTCGTCGCCTCCGGGAACCGCGCCCGGGCCCGCCGCATCCAGGCCCACAGCACCCGCTGCCCGAGCCCTCGGCCCCGCCACTGGTCGGCCCCGATCGCGTAGTCGACGCCGATCGCGTCCGGGTCCGGCCCGAGCACGGCGTACTCCGGGTAGTCGCCGATCCGGTAGTCCTGCACGAACCCCACCGACCGGCCGTTGACCTCGACCACCCACATCCGGGTCGGGCTGAGCCCGTCGATCCGCTGTGCGTACTTCTCGGTGATCTTGTCCTTCGAGTCCAGCTCCCCGGGCGACCACCAGCGCTGGACCTCGGCGCTCGACCGCCAGCGGACCACGTCGTCGAGGTCGCCGCGGGTCATCGCCCGGATCGCCACCCGGGTGTCGTGGTCGACCACGAACCGCTTGGTCTCCCCCGACAGGTCCACCGGCTCCGGCTCGGTGTGCATGCTCGCGCAGGTACGCCGTGCGGCCGCCGCCCATGACTCGCCCCCGCGCACCGCTCCGGACAGCTCGCGGCCGCGGTCGAGGACCACGACGTGGATGGGGCTGTCCGGGGGCACGGGGGTCATTCTGGCGAAGGCCGGGCCATCGCCGGTACCTGTCCGCCGTCGCAGCCCTGATCGCGGCCCCGGGTGGCAGCGGTGACTGACATTGCGGCGGCTCGGGGCCAAGGGCAGACTGACGGTCGCTGCGGTGAGCCGAGGTGGTGCCAGGGCGCGCAGCGGATCCTGCTCGAGGAGGCGAGATCAGCGCTCGACGAGCCGCCGCTCCCGGGCTGAGCGCCGTGGACCAGGTCTGGTACGTCGCCTACGGGTCCAACCTCGGAACCGACCGGTTCCGCTGCTACCTGGCCGGAGGTCGCCCGGACGGTGGCAGCCGCACGTACGCCGGCTGCCGCGACTCGACCGAGCCGGCGGAGGCCTTCAGCCTCGAGCTCGCCCGGTGCCCTGGTCTTCGCCGGCGAGTCCGGTGTCTGGGGAGGAGGGATGGCCTTCTTCGACCCGGACGGCGAGGGCTCGGTGGCCGCCCGCGCCCGGCTGTTGACCGCGGAGCAGTTCGCGGACCTGACGGCCCAGGAGATGCGGCACGAACCCGGCGGCGAGCTTGCCGGGGCGATCGTGGCGGCGCTCCCGGAGATCGACGAGCTGCACCGCTTGGGACCCGGCCGGTACGAGACGGTGCTCCGCGTCGACACCCGCGACGGCATCCCGTTGCTGACCATCACCAACGGTGACCTCCAGGACCTGCCCATCGCGTCACCCAGCGCCGCCTACCTCCGGTCCATCGCGGCCGGGCTGCGCGAGACCCATGGCTGGGACGACGCCTCGATCGCGTCGTACCTCGTCGCCGCCCGCGGAGGGGGCGAGGCGTGGACCACCGCGGCCGTGGTCGAGGCGATCGAGGCACCGGTCGGCGACGGCGCCGCCGTCAGTCAGAGCGAGTCGAGGGCGTCCGGGTCGGGCTCGGCAGAGTCGATCAGCAGCTCGCCCTCGCGGTCGGCCACGGCGTCGCGGACGACGGCGAAGGCCAGGCCGGAGGGGTAGCCCTTGCGGGCCAGCATGCCGACGAGCCGACGCGTGGCGGTGGTGTCGTCGACCCGGGACAGCGAGCGCAGCTTGCGGCGGACCAGCTCGCGGGCGGCGGCCTCCTCGGCGGCCGGATCGAGCTCGTCGAGGGCCTGGCGAGCGGCCTCGTCGTCCACCCCCTTGCGGCGCAGCTCGTGGGCCAGCGCCCGGCGGGCCAGCCCCTTGCCGCCACCCCCGGCGGCCTGGCGTTGGCTGACCCAGGTGCGGGCGAAGGCGCCGTCGTCGACCAGCCCGACTTCCTCGAACCGGTCGAGGAGCTTGGTGGCGATCTCGTCCGGCACCCGCTTGGCGGCCAGCTTGTCGGCGAGCTCCTTGCGACTGCGGGCCCGGCCGGTCAGCTGGTCGAGCAGGATCGCCCGCGCGACCGACTCGGGGTCGGCGTCCGGTCCGTCGGCGTGGGGATCGGGTGGGAGATCGGATGCTGGCTCGAGCGGGGGTCCGGCCGGGCGGTCGCCCACCCAGGCCCGAACTCCCCGCTCTATGCCGCCGGTCCAGGCGTCGGTCGACCCCGAGGTCGACCCGGGCGCCTGTCCGGAAGTCACTGCGCAGCTCCTTCTCGGATCAGAAGTCCTCGACACCGACCGGCTCGGCCGGTGCCGCCTCCTCGTCGGCCACCGTCGGGCCGACGCCGAGCTTCTCGAGGATCTTCTTCTCGATCTCGTTGGCCAGGTCGGGGTTGTCGTGCAGGAACCCGCGCGAGTTCTCCTTGCCCTGGCCGAGCTGGTCGCCCTCGTAGGTGTACCAGGCACCGGCCTTGCGGACGATCCCCGCCTCGACCCCGACGTCGATCAGGCCGCCCTCGCGGCTGATCCCCTTGCCGTACATGATGTCGAACTCGGCCTGCTTGAACGGCGGGGCCACCTTGTTCTTGACGACCTTGACCCGGGTGCGGTTGCCGACCATGTCGGTGCCGTCCTTGAGGGTCTCGATCCGGCGCACGTCGAGGCGGACCGAGGAGTAGAACTTCAGCGCCTTGCCGCCGGTGGTCGTCTCGGGGCTGTTGTGGACCATCACCCCGTCGGCGAAGTAGTTGTGGGTGCCCTCGACCTCGATGTCGTAACGGTGGTCACGCCCTGTCGACGGAACCTGCGACTTGATCGAGAGGATCGGCAGGGGCATTAGTTGCTGCGTCGGCTCGGCGAACTTGGGCTCGACAGCGAAGCGACCACGCAGGTGCGGCAGCAGCTTGTAGTCCATTGACGGGTGGATGAAGGGGGCGACCAGTTCGAGGAACTGAGCAGAGGCGGCCGTTGTGAACTGCAACAACGCAATCTTGCGCCTTCCCGCGTGACGCAACCTCACGTTGATCCCCCACGTGTCTCGCAGGTACTCAACGATCCGCTGTTGAGATCCGGCGGTGAAGGCCTCGACACAGATCTCCACACGGCCCGATCCACCCTGAGTGCGCTGTTGAAGGCCCTTTGAACGCACCGTGAAGGTGCCGTCGTCCATGAACCAGACAGCCAGTCCGAGGGGCGTCAGCGCCTTGAGGTAGTCGCTGGTGATTGTCTTCTTGCCGTTGCCCATGTAGACGACGCGGCGGAGCTCGGCAAGTTCAACTAGCGGTTGGACGTCGTGGAAGACCGCCTCCTTGGGATTCGTCGTCCGGGACACCGTTACGTTGCCGAACATCGAAGCCTTCCAGTCGCCATATGCGGCCTGCTTCTTGCCGTGACCCCAGCGCAGCCGCGCCGCGTGTCCGTTCTGGCTCGGAGACAGGGCCCCATCACCCATGAGACCGCCGAGCACGAACTGCCACTGCTGGTCGGACAGGTAGTGCGGGACCGACTGCATGACCCTGTCGCCAACAATCAGTTCGCCGGCCTCTCGCCACCCCCCAGGGGTACGGACAAGGTGGTTGGACGTCAGGGCGAAGCCAATCGGCCTACCCGAACCCATGGGACGGGCAACCGCGAACCGGAGGAATTCTTCGGTGGGACCGTTGTCGAACCAGTTGACCACCTTGCGGCCGACAACGGTGTCGGTGTCGACGTCGTAGGTCATGACCTCGACTGGCAATTGTTGCCGCACGATCTGATCGATCCGCCTCTTCGTGCCATCCGCGAGGGAGACGAGGGTGTCCGGCGAGCAGCAGCCGAACATGACGCCGATTTTTTCGCGCAGCTGGTTGATGAAGATCATGGTCGTGTTGGAGTTGTTGAGGGCGCCGGTCATCTTGCGCAGCGCCTGGCTCATCAGCCGGGCCTGGAGGCCGACGTGGCTGTCACCCATCTCGCCCTCGATCTCGGCCCGCGGCACCAGGGCGGCCACCGAGTCGATGACGATCAGGTCGAGGGCTCCCGAGCGGATCAGCATGTCGGCGATCTCGAGCGCCTGTTCACCGGAGTCGGGCTGGGAGACCAGCAGCGCGTCGGTGTCGACGCCGAGGGCCTTGGCGTAGTCGGGGTCGAGCGCGTGCTCGGCGTCGACGAACGCGACGATGCCGCCGGCCCGCTGAGCGTTGGCCACCGCGTGGAGGGCGACGGTAGTTTTTCCGCTGCTCTCGGGACCGTAAATCTCCACGACCCGGCCGCGGGGCAGGCCGCCGATGCCGAGGGCGACGTCGAGGGCGATGGAGCCGGTCGGGATCACCTCGAGCGGGGCGCGGGTGTCGTCGCCGAGCCGCATCACCGATCCCTTGCCGAACTGCTTCTCGATGTTGGCGAGGGCGACGTCGAGCGCCTTTTCGCGGTCTGCAGCCATGTGCGGTGCCTTCCTGGGTCGTGAGGGATGAGGTGCTCCTTCGACGCTAGGGAGGGCCGCCGACATCCGGTCCTACCGGTCGTCGGGTTGTGGAGAAGCCCCTCCTGCGTCGCACCTGTGGACAGAAACTAGCCCGAACAGGTGTTCGATCGGGTCCCGACACGCCGGAAGGTTCGGCCTACGGGATCTCGTAGGTGAGCTCGAGCCCGTCCGCCCAGGTCGAGCAGGCACAGCCGTCCGGTTCGGGCAGTGCGGCGATCGCCGTGCCCAGCAGCGCGGTCAGCCGCTCGAGGTTCTCCCGGAACCGCGCAAACACCTCGGCCTGGCCGACGCCCTCCCCCTCGACACCGGCATCCATGTCCGTGACGAGAGCCAGCGCGGCGTAGCACATCCGCAGCTCCCGGGCGAGCGCCGCCTCGGGCGCTCCGGTCATGTTGACCAGCGTGCCGCCGGCAGCGGCGTACCACTGGGACTCGGCGCGGGTCGAGAACCGCGGCCCCTCGATCACCACCATCGTGCCGCCGCGCCGCACGTCCGGGGCGGCGCCGACCAGGGCGGCGGAGACGTGCGGGCAGTACGGGTCGGCGAAGGGCAGGTGGACCGCCCCTCGTTCGACGTACGACGGCACCCGGGCCGTGGTGCGGTCGACCAGCTGGTCGGGGACCACCACGTCGCCCGGCGCCACGACGGGCGAGAGCCCGCCGACCGCGCAGGGCGCGAGCACCTGGCGCACCCCCAGTGAACGGAGCGCCCACAGGTTGGCGCGGTACGGGATCGCGTGCGGGGGGTACTCGTGCTGCTTCCCGTGCCGCGGCAGGAACGCCACCCGCCGGCCGGCCACGGTGCCGACGGCGACGGGCGCGGACGGGTCGCCGTACGGCGTGGTCACGGCGTGCTCGTCGATGCCGTCAGGAGAGTCCTCGAGGAAGGAGTAGAAGCCCGTGCCGCCGATGACGGCGACGTCCGCGGTGCTCACCGCGCCGAGGGGGGTAGGTCGAGGGCTCGCCAGACCGCGGCCCACACCTGCTTGGGCGGTACGCCGGCCTCGAGCGCCTCCTGGGCGGTGCGCCCGCCCAGCTCGGCCATGACGAACTGGCGTGCCCAGGCCTGGTGGTACGCCGGCCCGAGAGCTTCCGCCATCCGCGACCAGAACTCGGTGTGCCTCACGTCGCCCAGCCTAGGAGCCTCGGATCGGTCGCAACCCGTCGGCGTACGGCCGCGGAGTGCCGCAGGTCAGGTCGCGGTGCGAGACGCGCGGAGCATGAGCCACGGCTGCCCGTTGTGGCCGATCCGGGAGTCCAGCTCCTCGACCCGCCAGCCGGCGCCCTCGACGACCGCCCGGAGCGGTTCGGCGCGCCAGTAGACGAACCGCCTCGGCGCCCGCACCGACCCGTGCACCGACCACTCCTCGCCGTCGCCCTCCTTGAGCGACACGGCGAGGGCGCCGCCCACCCGCGTGGCCTGGGCCAGCCGGCGCAGCACCGCGGGCAGGTCGGTCCGGGCCACGTGGAGGAGGCAGGCGCACGCCCAGACGCCGTCGTAGGGCCCGCCGAGGTCGTCGGTGAGAGGGTCGAGCACGTCGGCGGCATACCCCTGCTCGCGGAGCCGCTCGACGAACCCCGACGAGACATCGGTGCGCCGGACCCGCACCCCGCGCTCCTCGAGCGCCACGGCGTCCCGGCCGCCGCCGCTGCCGATCTCGAGCACCGCTCCCCCGGGCCCGACCGCTCCCGCGAGCCAGTCCAGCTCCGCGCGCACCTCGTCGCTGAGCTGGGCCACGGCCTCGCTGAACGTCGCCGCGTCCCCGTCGTACGCCGCCGCGGTCGCGCGGGAGGCGAGCGCCCGGACGTCGTGGGCGTGGTGCAGCACGTCGTGCAGGTGGTAGCGAGCCAGCGAGTCGACGGTGAACTCCGAGCCGTCGGAGCGGAACCCGCGCCGCGACCAGAGCTCGTCGGGCGCATCGAGGAGCGCGTCGTAGCGGGACGCGATCGCCTCGGCGGCCGCGACCAGCTCCGGCGCGACGACCGCTGGGTCCTGGAGGTCGTAGCGACCGGCGACCGCGGTCTCGTCCTGGTCCCAGTTCGCGAACGTGGGCTGGTCCTGGTCGAGCATCAGCCCGACGCGCTCGAGGAAGATCCGGTGCACGTCGCGGACGTGGCAGGCGTACTCGAGCGGCGACCACGTCGTCTCGTCCGGTCGCTGGGTGGCGTCGGGCTGGCCCAGCACGGACGTCCAGCCGACGGCGTTGTCGCGCAGCAGCCGGCCGAGCTCTGTGCGGTCGAGCTCATCGGCCACGAACCCGCACTCCGGACAGGGCTCGCGGAGGACCCAGGTCCAGTCCTTGGTGTCGGGCTCGATGCTGGGCTCGATCATGGGCACATCATCATGGAACCCGTGACGGTGCGCAGTGCAGATCCTGCCGACCTCCCGCGAATCGCGGCCATCTACGACGAGCAGGTGCGCACCGCGATCTCGACCTTCGACCTCGACCCGCGTCCGATGGCCTACTGGGAGGAGCGGCTGGCCAGCACCGAGCCGGGCGACCACGTGCTCGTCGCGGACTCCCAGGAGGAGGTCGTGGGCTACGCGTACTCGTCGTCGTACCGCCCGCGGCCGGCATACGCCCGCACCCGCGAGGTCTCGGTCTACCTGTCCGCGCAGGCGCGGGGGCGGGGCCTCGGGCGGCTGCTGTACGACGAGCTGCTGGTCCGGCTGCGCGCTGACGGCGTCCACCAGGTGCTGGCCGTGATCGCGCTGCCGAACGACGCCAGCGAGGCGCTGCACCGGGCCTGCGGCTTCTCGCGGGTGGGCGTGCTGCCGGAGGTCGGGTGGAAGTTCGACCGCTGGATCGACACCGCCTTGTGGAGCCTCACGCTGTAGCAACCGAATTCTCGTCACGAACGTTGCGCTCGTCGCGGGAGAGGGCTAGACAGGGAGCCACATCGACCGCCGAATCGCGCTCGGGTCCGGTCCGGCCAAAGGTTTGGGGGACCCATGATGCGCAAGCTACTCGTCCTGATCTGCGGAGTCGTCCTTGCCGGATCGTTGCTGGGGACGGTGGGGGCCGGTCCGGGCCAGGCACAACAGCCGCGCGGCCACGTGTACAGCTCGGGCCCGTACAACGTCCCCTACAAGTTCAAGGACAAGGACTGCAAAGGTCTCACCTTCGAGGTGAAGGGCCGCGTCAAGGGGTTCGATGTCATCTACAACGTGCCGGGTTCCCACGGGCAGGCGTTCCTGGACGACAACCGCAGCCGCTACCGCGAGGTGTGGACGAATCCGGCGAACGGTCGCAAGGCCTACGTGTCCGGCAAGTCCCGATTCCGCGAGGTGAAGGCCACCCATCTCAAGGGCGATGTCTGGCGTTTCCGCTCGTTGACGTCCGGCGCGCCATTGGTCGTGAAGAACGACAAGGGACGCACCGTCCTCGCCGAGTGGGGCGTGCTGAAGCTGGACACGACCTACGACACGCTCGGCGACAGCCAGCCGGGCGGCGAGGTCCTGGACGAGACCGTGATCAGCAAGCGCGGCCACTGGCCGACGTGGGAGCCGGACTTCGAGTTCTGCGACATCGTGCACAAGGTCCTGGACTGAGTCGGGTCAGGTGCCCCGCAGGAATCGACGACGCACCCTGGGGCTCACGCCGTAGGGACCGCGAGCGCCGCCAGGAACGCGTCCGGGTCGGGGCGCCCCCCCTCGGCCGGATTCACCGGGTACCCGGTGAATCTGGCGCTGGCGTCATGGAGTTTCGTGCGGGAAGTGGAAGTTTCACCGGGTACCCGGTGAATCCTCCCCCTCGAGGCCGCCACTCAGGTCAGCAGCAGGCGGTCGAGCCGGCGGCGTACGACGAGCAGCCCGGCCAGCCCCAGGGCGACCAGGTAGACCACCGAGACCACGGAGCCCCATGAGAGCGCACCCGTGGTGAGCTCGCGACAGAGCACGACGCCGCGGTAGAGCGGCGTGCACTCCACCACCCAGCGCACCGGCTCGGGGAACGCGGTGACCGGGAAGAAGGTGGCCGAGAACAGGAAGAGCGGGAGCTGGCCCAGCGTGATCTTGTCGAAGTCCTGCCACGAGGTCATGTACGTCGTCAGCGCCATGCACACCGCGCTCGACGCGAACCCGATCAGCAGCGTCGCCGGGAACGCCAGGACCGCCCACCACGAGTGCACCAGCCCCATCGCGGTCATGATCACGAGGAACGCCGCGGCGTAGGACGAACCACGCAGCTGGCTCCACGCGATCTCGCCGCGCGCCACGTCGGAGGTGGTGAGCGGGGTGGCCAGCATCTGGTCGTAGAGCTTGAGGTAGCGCAGCTTGAAGAAGGTGTTGAAGGTCGCGTCGATCAGCGCGCCGTTGAAAGCCGAGGCCGCCAGCATTCCGGGCGCGACGAAGTCGGCGTACCCGACCTGCTGGCCGTTGAACTCGAAGGTGTCGATCAGCGCGCCCACGCCGATGCCGATGGAGAGCAGGTAGAAGAACGGCTCGAAGAAGCCGGTGAGGAACAGCTTCCAGGCCTGCCGGTAGACGATGTAGTTGCGCTCGACCAGGAGCCGGGTGGCACGCACCGGCCCGAGCGGCGAGACGTCGACTGCGCTCATGAGACGAGCCTCTTCTCGAGACCGGTGACCGCCCAGCGCCAGCCGACCAGCGACAGCACGACCAGGACGGCGACGTTCACGGCAGCCACCCACCAGATCACGTGGTCGAGCATGAACATCCGGGAGAGGTTGACGCCGGGCCACAGCGGCGTGACCCGGGCGACCCACGCGCCGGCGTCGCCGAGGTTGCTGATCGGGAAGAACGCACCGGAGAACAGGAACATCGGGAAGACACCTAGCCGGAACAGGATGCCGTAGCCCTCCTCCGAGTGGAGCCGGGCACTGAAGCCGTAGACCCAGACCGCGAAGGCCATGCCGACCAGGAGCTGGCTCGCGAACGCCGCCACCGGTCCCCACCACGTGGCGTACACGCCGAACGGCGCCAGCACCAAGGTGTAGACCCCGCAGGTCGTGGCCAGCCGGAAAGCCACGAAGCTCAGGTGCGCCGCGACCAGGTCGCGGCAGCCGAGCGGGGTGGCGAGCATCGAGTCGTAGATCCGCTGCCACTTGATCATGCCCATGACGGGGTACGTCGTCTCGCCGACCGCGGTCTGCATCGCGTGGGCCGCGATCAGGCCGGGCACCACGAAGTCGAAGTACGACGTCGCGCCCTCGAGCACGTCGGGGTCACCCTCGATGAAGCCGCCGAGCAGCACGCCCATCGCCAGCACGTAGAAGAGCGGCGACACGAACGAGGTGATGACCGACCCGCGCCAGGTCCGCTTGTAGACGGTGGCCCAGTAGTCGACCTGGCGGCTCACACCGTCTCTGGTCGAAAGCCGACCACCGCTGGTCGAGCCGGTGACGCGCAGCTCCGAGCCTGCACCCATCAGCCTCACTCCACCAGCGTCCGGCCGGTCAGGCGGAGGAAGACGTCCTCCAGCGTGCTGCGGCGCACCAGCGTCGCCACGGGCTGCAGCCCCCGCTCATGGACCTGGGCGATCACACCGTCGCCGTCGCGGGTGTAGACCAACAGCCGGTCGGGCAGCACCTCGACCCGGTCGCCGAGGTCCTTGACCTTCTCGGCCAGCGCGTCGTGGGTCTCCCCCTCCGCGGCCACGCCGAACCGCAGCTCGGCCACCTCGCGCGTGGAGTGCTGACGGATCAGCTCGAGCGGGGAGCCCTCCGCCACGATCACGCCCCTGTCCATCACCACGAGCCGGTCGCAGAGCTGCTCGGCCTCGTCCATGTAGTGGGTGGTGATCACCAGCGTGACGCCGGACTGCTTGAGCCGGAACAGCCGGTCCCACAGCACGTGCCTCGCCTGCGGGTCGAGGCCGGTGGTCGGCTCGTCGAGCAGGAGCACGTCGGGCCGGTTGATCAGGCTGCGCGCGATGGTCAGCCGGCGCTTCATGCCGCCGCTGAGGTCCTCGACCTTGCTCTTGGCCTTCTCGGTCAGCTGGACGAAGTCCAACAGCTCGTCCGCCCGCCGGTTCACCTCGTCCTTGGGGATCCCGAAGTAACGGCCGTAGATGTAGAGGTTGTCGCGGACGTTGAGCTCGGTGTCGAGGGTGTCCTCCTGCGGGCAGACCCCCAGCCGGCCCCGGATGGCCGGCCCGTCCACGGCCGGGTCGAGGCCCAGGATCCGCAGCTCGCCGCCGCTCACCGGTGAGACCGCCGCGATCATCCGCATGGTGCTGGACTTGCCGGCGCCGTTCGGCCCGAGGAACCCGAACGCCTCCCCGCGGTGGACCTCGACGTCGATGCCCTTGACCGCCTCGAAGTCGCCGAAGGACTTGCGCAGCCCCTTCGCTGAGATCATCGGCTCGGTCACGGCGTAGACCCTACAAATGTTCACCGACTGCGCTCTCCGGGTTTGTCAGCCCCGTCCGGGGACCATCTGCGGCGGATCTCCGACCGAGGGTGGACGCGCAGCCGGCGGTTCGGATGGTGTCGTGGAGCATGGCCACCCTGACTCCCGTCGACGTCGGCACGAGCGCCCGGTCGGTGCTGCCGGACGCGGACTACGCCGATGCCTTCCGGGCGGCGAGCCCGAGGTTCTTCAGCGCCGAGGCGTGGGCCCGGGCCGCCTTCGAGCCGGTGCCCGGGAGGGCGGTGCCTGCCCAACAGGCCGCCTGGCGAGGGCTGCTCCAGCTCCGCCTGGGACCGGTGGACGAGAGCGACCGGGTCGCCGGGTGGCAGGTGCTGGACCGGGCGCCCGCCCGGCTGGTCCTCGGCACCTCGTCGTGGCACCTCGAGGCCCGGTTGGTCTTCGAGGCCTCGCCCGAGTGGGCGCGGGTCACGACGCTGGTGCGC
This sequence comes from uncultured Actinomycetota bacterium, assembly GCA_963749865.1. Lineage (GTDB taxonomy): Bacteria > Actinomycetota > Actinomycetes > Propionibacteriales > Nocardioidaceae > Nocardioides. The sequence continues at coordinate 667,032 of CAVVOE010000011.1, read as the reverse complement.
TACCGGAACCCGGCCGGCCGCGCCGTGTGGTCAGTCGTGGGGCCCGTCCACCGGCGCGCCGTGCCCCGCATCCTCGGCGCCGCCCGGCACCGCCTGACCCGCTGAGCCCGGTCTCGGAGCGGACTTTTGCGCCGGGAGCCGCGGGGCTCCACGATGGGTGGATGGGTAGTCAGGACCCTCGGCCAAGTGACGCGGCACGTGCCCTCTGGGAGAGCGGCGAGTACCGACGCATCAGTGACCTGATCCTCGGGCAGGGCCGCCGACTCGTGGAGTGGAGCGGGCTGGGCCCGCAGGACCGGGTGCTCGACGTGGCCGCCGGCACGGGGGCGGCCAGCCTGCCCGCGGCGGAGACCGGCGCCCGGGTCACCGCCACCGACCTCGCCCCGGAGCTGCTCGAGATCGGCGAGCGCATCGCGCGCGAACGTGGGCTCGACATCGAGTGGCGGACCGCCGACGCCAGCGCGCTGCCGTTCGCGGACGGCTCCTACGACGTCGTGCTGTCAGCCATCGGCGCCATGTTCGCGCCCGACCACCAGGCCACCGCCGACGAGCTGGTCCGGGTCTGTCGCTCCGGCGGGACCGTGGCCATGGCGAACTGGACGGCCGGCGGCGGCGCCGGGCGGTTCTTCGACGTGCTGGCGCCGTACCTGCCCGCGCCCCCGACCGGGCCCGCCCCGACCGACTGGGGCGACCCGGACCACGTCGCCGCGCTCTTCGGGGACCGCGTGGACCTGGTCACCGAGGACGCCGCGGTGGACCTCGACTTCGACGGAGGGCCCGGGGAGCTCGCGGAGCTCTACCTGACGAGCTTCCCGCCGGTCGTCGTGACCCTCGCCGGGCTGGACCCGGAGCAGCGCGCTGGGTACTCCCGGGACCTGACGACGTTCTTCCGCGACGAGTACGCCGAGTCGGGCTCGGTCCGGTACGACTACCTGCTGGTCCGGGCGACCGTGGCCTGACCCGCCGCCAGGTCCAGCCGCCAGTGCTGGCCGACCAGGTCGTGACCGAAGGAGCGGTGCGGCTCGCTGTCGACCAGCTCGAAGCCGGCCGCCTCGTAGATCCGGCGGGCCGAGGCGAGCACGTCGTTGGTCCAGAGCGTGACCGAGGCACAGCCGGCTGCGCGGGCGTGCGCGACGCAGGTCTCGACGAGGGCGGTTCCGGCGCCGGCGCCGCGCGCGTCGGGGGTGACCAGCAGGATCCGGAGCACGGCGACGGCCGGGTCGGACGGTGACGGGACGCAGAGCACGCACCCCACCCGGCGGCCGTCGAGCTCGGCGATCCAGCCGCCGAGTCGCGGGTCGGGCGGCGCCGCGGCGAAGTCCGCCACGATCCCGGCCACCAGGGCCTCGAACGAGGTGTCCCAGTCGAGGGTGGCGGCGTACACGTCCCCGTGCTGCCAGACCATCCACCCCAGGTCGCCGGGCTGGTCGGCGGGTCGGACCACGACACCCATGAGAGATCCTCCGACTGAAACGACTGTTTCAGTTAGGCTAGCGCGGGTGACGGCGAGGCGCGAGGAGCTCCTGGAGAGGTCCTACGAGTACGTGCTCGAGCACGGCCTCGCCGAGCTCTCGCTCCGCCCCCTGGCCCTGGCCGTCGGAAGCAGCCCGCGCGTGCTCCTCTACCTGTTCGGTTCCAAGGACGGTCTGGTGCGCGAGCTGCTGGCCCGAGCCCGCCGTGACGAGCTCGAGGCGCTCCGGGGCGTCGCGGGCGACGGCCTCGACGCGGTCACGGCCACGCTGTGGGAGTGGCTGGCCGCGCCGCAGCACCGACGCCTGCTGGTGCTCTGGGTCGACGCGTACGCCCGCTCGCTCGTCGAACCCGGTGGCCCTTGGGCCGGCTTCGCGAGGCAGACCGTCGAGGACTGGCTCGAGGTGCTCGCCCAGGCGCAGCCGGCAGCGGTACGTCGGACGAAGGCCGGCGAGGCGGAGCGCACCCGGGCGCTGGCGTTGCTGAGGGGCGCACTGCTCGACCTGCTGGCCACGGGTGACGAAGCGCGGGTCACGCGGGCTCTGTAGCCAGCTGCTCCCCCGCCACCCACGCGGCGGCGACGTCGGCGGGCGTGGCCAACGCGAAGACCTTGGCCAGCGCGTCGTCGTGGGAGTCCGCGTGCTGCAGGGCGACGTCGAGCGTCGACGACGCAGCGGGCCGCAGCCACTGCGCGTCGAACTCCTTGCCGACCGAGAAGTCGCCGATGACCGTCGACAGCCCGAGCACGTCGGCGCCGGCGGCGGTGGCCAGGTGCAGCAGGTGCCGCGCGGAGAGCCGGTGGCCCTCGCGGCCGAGCAGCTGCTGGGCGAAGTAGGCCTGCAGCCCCTCCTTGTACAGCGAGAAGCCGGTCCCGGCGCCGACATCGGAGCCGAGGGCGACCCGGACACCGAGGGCCAGGTGCGAGGCCAGCGGGAACAGGCCGCTGCCGAGGGCGGCGTTCGAGGTCGGGCAGTGGGACACGGCGGCGCCGTGCTGGCCGAGCGACATCAGCTCGGGCAGCGTCGGGTGCACGTTGTGGGCCAGCACCGAGCGCGGTCCGAGCAGCCCGGAGCGTTCGTACGACGTCGTGTAGTCGCAGCCGAAGAGCTGCCGCACGCCCTCGATCTCCTCGACGTTCTCGTTGATGTGCGAGGTGAACCACAGCTCCTGCCCGTCGGCCAGCAGCGCCCCGGCCGACTCCATCAGCGAGTCCGAGCAGGAGAGGGAGAACCGCGGGGTGACGGCGTACCGCGTGCGCCCCTGGCCGTGCCAGCGCTTGGCCAGCTCCAGGCCCTCGGAGTAGGAGCGCTCGGGCGTGGTGAACAGGTCCTCGCGCAGGATCCGGTCGGACAGCACCAGCCCGGACGTGACCCGCAGGCCGACCCGGGTCGCTTCGGTGAACAGGGCGTCCACCGCCCCCGCGAAGTGCGACCCGAACACCAGCGCGGTCGTCGTCCCGGCCCGCACCAGGCCGGAGACGAAGTCCGTCGCGACCGAGGCGGCGTACGACGTGTCGGCGAGGCGGGCCTCCTCGGGCAGGGCGCACTTCTCCAGCCAGTCCAGCAGTGGCATCCCGAGGCCGCCGATCGCGCGCACCTGCGGGAAGTGGACGTGCGTGTCCACGAACCCCGGCAGCACCAGCCCGTCGCGGAGGTCGACGTAGTCGGCTCCGTGCACCGAGTCGGTGAACGGCTCGCGGGCCACGATCACACCGTCCTCGACGACGATCGCCAGGTCCGACTCCGCGCGCAGCTGCCCGCCGGTGAACGGGCTGCGCGGGGTGTCGAGGAAGGTGCCGCGGAAGACTGTCACGAGCGTCGAGCGCTCTCGCGCTCGAACGACGTGAGGAGGGCCGCGGCCACCGAGACGGCGATCGCGGCGGGTTCCTTGCTGGACGTCACGCCCGGGAGGCCGATCGGCGTCTCGACCCGGTCCACGACCTCGGGGGCCAGCCCGGCGGCGACCAGCTGGGACCGGAACCGAGCCCACTTCGCCGACGACCCGATCAGCCCGATCGACCCCAGGTGGTCGCAGCGCAGCGCGGCGTCGATGATCGCGAGGTCCTCGGCGTGGTCGTGGGTCAGCACCAGCACCCGCGTGCCGGGCGGCAGCTCGCCCAGCACCAGCTCAGGGATCACCGGCACCAGGTGGGTGTGCACCGCGGCCACCGAGTCGGCCAGCGGCGCCAGCTCGGCGTCGGTCAGGTGCGACTCCCGCGAGTCCACCAGGTGCAGGTCGACGTCGTGCCGGGCCAGGACCCGGGCCAGCTCGAGGCCGACGTGGCCGACGCCGAAGATCGCGACGGACGGAGCGACGGCCAGCGGCTCGAGCAGCACCGTCACCTCGCCGCCGCAGCACTGCACGCCGTGCTGGAACGGTGCCTTGTCCGAGAGGTTCGCGGTGAACGACGCCGGCACCGACTCGCCCGAGTCGATCAGCTCCCGCGCGCGGCGTACCGCCTCCTCCTCGAGGTTCCCCCCGCCGATCGACGCCCACGTCGACGTCGCGGAGACGACCATCTTGGCGCCGGCCTCGCGCGGTGCGTGCCCGCGCACCTCCGTCACGGTGATCAGCACGCCGGGCTCCCGCGACGCGCGCAGCGACGCAACCGCCTGCCACCAGGTAGTCACGAGGACGCCTCACGGGCGGCGGTGCGGGCAGCGGTGAGCGCCCAGTAGACCGCCTCGGGAGTGGCCGGCGAGGCCAGCTCGACCGTGGCCCGGGGTGCGCCGAAGGCGGCGCAGGCGTCGCGCAGCGCCTCGCGGACGCTGAACGCCAGCATCAGCGGCGGCTCGCCGACCGCCTTGGAGCCGTAGACCGCGCCGTCCTCGTGCGCCCGCTCCAGCAGCGCGACGTTGAACTCGGTCGGCATCTCCGAGAACGACGGGAGCTTGTACGTCGACGCCGCCTGCGTGGTGAGCCGCCCGCGGCCGGGGCCGTCCGAGGTGTCCCAGCGCAGGTCCTCCAGGGTCAGCCAGCCGGCACCTTGGACGAACCCGCCCTCGATCTGCCCCAGGTCGACCAGCGGCGAGAGGCTGTCGCCGACGTCGTGGACGATGTCGACCCGCCTGGTCGTGTAGCCGCCGGTGAACCCGTCGACCTCGACCTCGGACACGGCCGCGCCGTACGCGAAGTACTTGAACGGCGAGCCGGTCATCGTGGTGGCGTCCCAGCTCAACCCCTCGGTCTTGTAGAAGCCGGACGCCCAGAGCTGGATGCGTTGGTGGTAGGCCGCCGCGACGATCTGCTCCCACGACTCGTCGGGGTGCTCGGCCCGCACCGGCTGGAGCCGGGTCATGATCTGCTCGCAGGCGTCCTTGATCGCGCCGCCGTTGAGGTCCGCGCCGGCCGACGCCGCGGTGGCCGAGGTGTTCGGCACCTTGTCGGTGCGCGTCGGCGCCAGCCGTACCTTCTCCAGCGGCAGCCCGAGCGCGGTGGCCGCGACCTGGAGCATCTTGGTGTGCAGCCCCTGGCCCATCTCTGTGCCGCCATGGTTGATCAGCACCGAGCCGTCCTTGTAGACGTGCACCAGCGCGCCGGCCTGGTTGAAGGTCGTGAAGTTGAAGGAGATTCCGAACTTCACCGGCGTGATCGCCAGCCCGCGCTTGCGGTGCTGGTGCGCCGCGTTGAACGCCGCCACCTCCTCCCGCCGCGCGGCCAGGCCCGAGGACTCGCAGACCTGCTCCCAGGCCGCCACCATCCGCTCGGCGTGCCGCACCGGCTGGCCGTAGGGTGTGGCCTGCCCGTCGACGTAGAAGTTGCGGCGCCGCAGCTCGGCGGGATCGATGCCCAGGGCCGGTGCGCAGCGGCCGATGATGTCCTCGATCACCAGCATCCCCTGCGGCCCGCCGAAGCCGCGGAACGCGGTCTGCGAGGTCTTGTTGGTCTGCGCGATACGGCCGTGCACGAGCACGTCCGGGATCCAGTAGGCGTTGTCGATGTGGCACAGCGCCCGCGACAGCACCGGCTCGGACAGGTCCAGGCTCCAGCCGCCGTCGGAGGTCAGCGTCGCCTCGAGCCCGGTGATCAGTCCGTCGCCGTCGAAGCCGACCTTCCACGTGGCGTGGAAGCCGTGCCGTTTGCCGGTCATCGTCATGTCCTGCTGGCGGCTCAGTCGCAGCCGCACCGGCCGCCCGGTCAGGGTCGAGCCCAGCGCGGCTACGGCCGCGAGCCCGTGCGGCTGCATCTCCTTGCCGCCGAACCCGCCGCCCATCCGCAGGCACTGCACGGTCACGCGGTGGCTCGGGACGCCCAGCACGTGCGCGACGATCTCCTGGGTCTCGGTCGGGTGCTGGGTGCTGGACTGGACGAACACCTGGCCGTTCTCGTCCACGGTGGCCAGCGACGCGTGCGTCTCGAGGTAGAAGTGCTCCTGGCCGGCCATCGTGGTCACGCCCTCGAAGACATGCGTCGCCCGCGCCAGGCCGGCGGCCGCGTCGCCCCGGGTCATGGTCGGCAGCGCGCCCTGGAAGCACTCCGCCGCGATCGCCTCCTCGACGGTCATCAGCGCGGGCAGCTCGGCGTACTCGACCTCGACCGCCGCCGCCCCACGCCGCGCGGACTCGAGGGTCTCGCCGAGCACCCAGCAGACCGAGTGGCCGACGTACATGACCTCGGAGGGGAAGAGCGGCTCGTCGTGCTTCACGCCGGCGTCGTTCACGCCCGGCACGTCGGCGGCCGTCAGGACCCGGACCACGCCCGGCACGTCGTACGCCGCGTCGACGTCGAGCCTGGTCACCCGCGCGTGCGGGTGCGGCGCCGGCACCGGGTGGGCGTGCAGCGGGTCGCGCATCCGGCCGACCAGGTCGTCGGTGTAGAGGGCCAGCCCGGTCACGTGCAGCGCGGCGCTCTCGTGGGGCATGGTCTCGCCGACCACGGGGTTGTCGGGGCGCCGGCTGAGCGGGCTGGTCACCGGAGCGGACTCGGTGGTGGTCACGACGAGGCCTCCGAGAACAGCTTGCGGAGGGACTCCCCCAGCATCGCCGCGCGGTACTCCGCACTGGCCCGCTGGTCGGAGATGGGCGTCCCCTCGCCGCCCAGCACCTCGGCGGCGGCCTCGACGGTCTCCGCGTGCCAGGGGTTGCCCTGGAGCACGGCCTCGGCGGCCAGGGCCCGGACCGGCGTGGCGGCCACCCCGCCCAGCCCGATGCGGGCCTTGCGCACGACCCCGTCGACGACGTCGATCGCGTGGCCGATCGCGACCGACGAGATGTCGTCGAAGGGCCGCTTGGCGATCTTGTGGAAGGCGGTGACCTCGCTGGCGGGCAGCGGCACGACCACCTCGGTGATCAGCTCGCCCGGGCGGCGTACGGACTCGCGGTAGCCGGTGAAGTACTCCGCCAGCGGCACCGTCCGCTCACCCTCGGTGGAGGCGAGGACGACCGACGCCTCGAGCGCGAGCAGCACCGGCGGGGCGTCGCCGATCGGCGAGCCGGTGCCGAGGTTGCCGCCGAGGGTGGCGGCGTTGCGGATCAAGGGTGAGGCGAACTGCGGCATCAGGGCGAGCAGCACCGGCAGCCGGCCGTCCAGGCGCCGCTCGACCTCGGTGAGCGTCAGGCCGGCGCCGATCCGGATCTCGGCCTCCGTCGCGCTGAACCCGCGCAGCTCCGGGAGCCGGTCGATGCCGACCACCAGCCCGGCCCGGGCGCCCTTGAGGTTGACGTCGACGCCCCAGTCGGTGCTGCCGGCGACCACCACGGCGTCCTCGTGGTCGTGGAGCAGCTGCAGCGCCTCGGCCAGGGTCGCCGGGCGCAGGTACGCCGCCTCGCCGTCGTGCAGCTGGGTGGCGGCCGGCGCGGGAGGCGCCGCCGTACGCCGCGTCGCGAGGCCGTCGTCTGCGGCCGGGAAGCCCAGCGCGTACGCCGCGTCCCTGATCGGCCGGTAGCCGGTGCAGCGGCACAGGTTGCCGCTGATCGCATGCAGGTCGAAGCCGTTCTCGCCGTGGTACTGGTCGTCATGCGGCCCGGTGCCGTTGCCTGTGCTTGATCTGCTTGGGGCCCGGCCGGACCGGTAGAACTCCGCAGCCATGCTGCACACGAACCCGGGCGTGCAGTAGCCGCACTGCGAGCCGCCGCGCACGGCCATCTCGTGCTGGACCGGGTGCAGCTGCTCGGGGGTGCCGAGCCCCTCCGACGTGACGACCTCCTGGCCGTCCAGCGCCGCCGCCGGGACCAGGCAGGAGTTGATCGCCGTCCACTCGGTGGCCTCGGACCCGTCGGGCGCCGGGCGGGCGACCATGACCGAACACGCGCCGCACTCACCCTCGGCGCAGCCCTCCTTGGCCCCGGTCAGCCCGCAGTCGCGGAGGAAGTCCAGAGCGTTGGTGTGCAGGGGCACTCCCCCGAGCCCACGCGGCTCTCCGTTCACCACTACGCCGGCCACCGCTCTACCTTACGAGCCTCCACCCCGATTCGTCTGTGCCCGCCCGCCCGTGGAAGACACGTCGCCCCGCAGACGAATCGTGGGTCAGAGCGTCAGGCCCACGTGCCGGTTGACGTCCTTGTAGAGCAGGTAGCGAAACGGGCCGGGGCCGCCGGCGTAGCAGGCCTGGGGGCAGAACGCCCGCAGCCACATGAAGTCGCCGGCCTCCACCTCGACCCAGTCCTCGTTGAGCAGGTAGACGGCCTTGCCCTCGAGCACGTAGAGGCCGTGCTCCATCACATGCGTCTCCGGGAACGGGATCGCGCCGCCGGGCTGGAAGTTGACGATGTTGACGTGCATGTCGTGGCGCAGGTCCGCGGTGTCCACGAACCGGGTGGTCGACCAGGCGCCGTCGGTGCCGGGCATCTCGATCGGCGCGACGTCCTGCTCGCGGGTGACGAACGCGTCAGGCACGTCGGTGCCCTCGACCCGGTGGTAGGCCTTGCGGATCCAGTGGAACGCCGCCGTGGCGTCGCTCGGGTTGTGCAGCGTCCACTGCGTGCCGGGCGGCAGGAACGCGTAGGAGCCCGGCTCCAGCGCGTGTGCGGTCCCGTCGAGGGTGAGGGTGAGCGCGCCGTCGACCACCAGGAGCACCGCCTCGGCCGCCGGGTCGCCCTCCGGCTGGTCGGAGCCGCCGCCGGGCGATACCTCGACGACGTACTGGCTGAACGTCTCGGCGAAGCCGCTCAACGGCCGGGCCAGGACCCACATCCGCATGCCGGACCAGCCGGGCAGGTAGGAGGAGGTGATGTCGCTGAGCGTGCGGGCCGGGATCACGGCGTACGCCTCGGTGAACCGCGCCCGGTCCGTGGTCAGCGCGGTCTGCGGCGGCAGCCCGCCACGGGGCACGTAGTAGGTCATCGCTCGCCTCTCCTCAGCAGTCGCCCGCGGGGGGCAGCGTCGGTCACGGGTACGCCGCGCAGCCAGGTCTCGCGGACCACGCCGGCCAGCCGGCGGCCGGCGTACGCCGAGACCGGGTTGCGGTGGTGGAGCTTCTCGACGTCCACCGTGAACTCCTCGTCGGGTGCGAACCGCACCAGGTCGGCGTCCGCACCCACCTCGATCCGACCCTTGTGGGCCAGCCCGACCCGGTCCGCCGGCGCGGTGGCCGTCCACCGCACCACGTCGGTCAGCGACGAGCCCCGCGCGCGAGCTCCCGTCCACACGGCGGAAAGCCCGAGCTGGACCGAGGCGATCCCGCCCCACGCGACGCCGAAGTCGCCGTCGCCCCGCTGCTTGAGCTCGGAGGTGCACGGCGAGTGGTCCGAGACGACGAAGTCGATGTCGCCTGCGGTCAGGGCGGCCCAGAGCGCCTCGCGGTTGGCGGCCTCGCGGATCGGTGGGCAGCACTTGAGCTCGGTGGCGCCGTCCGCGATGTGCTCGGCGTCGAAGGTCAGGTAGTGCGGGCACGTCTCGACGCTCACGTCGACGCCGCCGGCGCGAGCCGCCCGCAGCGCGTGGAGGGCGTCGGAGCTGCTCAGATGGACGACGTGGGCGCGGCCACCCGCTTCGTGCGCCTGGGCGATGACGAGGTCGATCGCGCTGTCCTCGGCCACGTGCGGGCGCGAGGCCAGGAAGCCGGCGTAGTGCGCTCCGTCGAGCGCGGCCTCGTCGAGCAGGTGGCCGTCCTCGGCGTGCACGATCATCAGCGCGCCGATCCGGGCGGTCTCCTTCATGGCCAGCGCGAACTCCTCCGGCTCGAGGTGGCCGAACTCCTCGACCCCCGCGTCGAGCAGGAAGCACTTGAAGCCGAACACGCCGGCCTCGTGCAGCGGCGCCAGGTCGGGCAGGTTCCCGGGCACTGCACCGCCCCAGAAGCCGACGTCGACCCGGACCTGGCCCTCGGCCACCGCGCGCTTCTCGTCGAGGTGCGCGACGGTGGTGGTCGGCGGGATCGAGTTCAGCGGCATGTCGAGGATCGTGGTGACGCCACCGGCCGCGGCGGCGCGGGTGGCGGTGGCGAAGCCCTCCCACTCGGTGCGGCCGGGCTCGTTGACGTGCACGTGCGTGTCGACCAGGCCGGGCAGGAGCACCTCGTCGTCCTCGAGGGTCACGTTCCGCGCGGCCGCCGGCGGGTCGTCGTACGACGTGACCGCGGTGATCCGCTCGCCGGTCACCGCCACGCAGGCGGCGATCTCCTCCCCGCCGACGACCGCGCGTCGGGCCCGGATGACTGTGTCGACCTTCTGGGGGTCAGCTGCCACGGTAGGTCGAGAAGCCGTAGGGGCTGAGCAGCAGCGGCACGTGGTAGTGCTGCTCCGGGTCGGCGACGGTGAACACCAGGACCACCTCGGGGTAGAACCCGTCGACGTACGGGCCGATGTCGAAGCGGAGCACGTAGGCGCCGCGCTCCAGCTGCTCGGGGCCGATCGCGCCGACCCTGCCGTCGGCGTCCGTGACGCCTTCGCCGAGCAGGTCTCCGGCGCGGGTCTCGAGACGTACGGCGATGCCCTCCGCCGGGCGGCCCTTCGCCGTGTCCAGGACGTGGGTGCTCAGCGTGCTCACAGCGCCTGCTCCAGCCTCAGCGCCGTGATCTGGCGCAGGTTGTCGACGGTCTCGGCGCGCTCGGTGGCGTCGTCGTTCTCGAGCCGCCGGTCGAGGTCGGCCAGGATCTCCTCGGCGCTGCGACCGGCTGCCCGGATGAGGAAGACCCGGTCGAAGCGCTGCTCGTAGGCCGCGTTGCCGGCCTGGAGCCGGGCTGCGGTCTCGCCCTGGGTGGCGTCGACGCCCGACTGCTCCTGCTGCGACTGCGCGCCGCCGCGCTCCCCGATCCGGGGGTGGCCCGATAGGGCCTGGTCGAGCTCCTCGTCGGTGAGCTCGCGGGCGGCTTCGTCCGCCGCTGCGATGAGCGCCTGCCTGTCGGCGTACGGCTGGCCGGCCAGGACGTCGTCGGCCCAGCGCGGCACGGACAGGCAGCCCAGCAGCACCTCCCTGGTGGTCTCCATCAGCAGAACCCCCGCACGTGCAGCCAGGCGTCCCCGGCGGGTGGGGCGCCGCCGCGGCGCACGAACGAGTGGTCGCCGATCCGGTCCCAGGCGTACTCCTCGACCCGCACCTGGGCAGCGCTCGCCGCCGGGCACGCCCCGACCAGCCTCCGCCCCAGGGCCAGGGCGTCGTCCTCGATCGAGTCGATCCCGTGCAGCTTGGCGTAGGCGAACGCGGTGTTCTTCTGGGTGTCGGTCGGCAGCACCGCGGCCTGGTCGCCGGTGATGTGCGCGTCGCTGAACTCACCCCGCAGCGAGCTCGACACGTGGAGGTCGCGGATCTCGTGCCGCGGGGTGCCGCGGACGATGCGGACGACGCGGTTCTCCGCCTTGCCGTACTGGTTGGCTCCGAGGACAGTGGCCATGCGCCCGACCCTAGGGCGTGTCTGCCAATTCGTGGTGGATGCCGACGTGGCCAAGGCGCGCGATGGCAAGGCGCCGGCGCGCGCGCAGACTGGGCGTCTTCGAAGCGTCGGCAACGCCGCCAGCGCGTGATCTGGGCGGCGTCCGGCGCCGCCAGGAATTGGCAGGCAGGCCCTAGTGGCAGTGACCACGCTGCTCAGGTGTGGTCCTGCCCCGGCGTCTGCGTCGACTCCGCTCGCGTGCCGGCCGGGTCGTCGGTGCGCTCCTCGGACTCCTCGAGGATCTCGGCCGCCTGCGCCTCGGGGTCGTCGCTGCCCGCGGCCTGCTCCTCAGGCAGGAGCTCGGCCCGGCGGTTGATGCGCTCGGCGTCGGCTGCTCTGTCGGCGTCCTCCGGCGACTGGCTCATCGTGCCAACCTAGTCGAGAGGCCGATGTCGGTGCCGTGAGCAAGACTTGTCGACATGTCCGCCGTCCATCCTGCGCTCGAGCGGTTCAGCGAGCCCACGCGCGCGTGGTTCGCGGCGGCGTTCGCGGAGCCGACGGCGGCCCAGGTGGGCGCGTGGGAGGCGATCGAGGCGGGTCGGCACGCGCTGGTGGTGGCGCCGACCGGGTCGGGCAAGACGCTCAGCGCGTTCCTGTGGAGCCTCGACCGGCTGCTGAGCAGCGACCGGCCACAGGACAGGTCCAGGCGCACCCGCGTGCTCTACGTCAGCCCGCTCAAGGCGTTGGCGGTCGACGTCGAGCGCAACCTGCGCAGCCCGCTGACCGGGATCCGCCACACCGGCGAGCGGCTGGGCCAGAAGGTGCCCGAGGTGACCGTGGGGGTCCGGTCTGGTGACACCCCGGCCGCCGACCGGCGCAAGCTGGTCACCCAGCCCCCGGACATCATGATCACCACCCCCGAGTCGTTGTTCCTGATGCTGACCAGCCAGGCCCGCGAGAGCCTGCGCGGCATCGAGACGGTGATCGTCGACGAGGTGCACGCAGTGGCCGGCACCAAGCGCGGCGCCCACCTCGCGGTGACCCTGGAGCGGCTCGACGCGCTGCTCGACCAGCCGGCCCAGCGGATCGGGCTGAGCGCGACCGTGCGGCCGCTGGACGAGGTGGCGCGGTTCCTGGGAGGGGCGGCCCCGGTCGAGATCGTGGCACCGCCCAGCACCAAGGAGTGGGACCTCCAGGTGGTCGTGCCCGTCGAGGACATGACCCAGCCCGGCGACTATGACGAGGGCGGTGTCAATGGGGAGGGGGGCGAACCGGCCAGGGCGCAGTCCATCTGGCCGCACGTCGAGGAGCACGTCGTCGACCTGATCGAGCAGCACCAGAGCACCATCGTCTTCGCCAACAGCCGGCGGCTGTCCGAGCGGCTGACCGCGCGGCTCAACGAGATCGCCACCGAGCGGGCCACCGGCGAGCGCGCCGAGGCCCACAAGAGCCCGGCCGAGATCATCGCCCAGAGTGGCTCCACCACCGGCGCGGAGACGGTGATCGCCAAGGCCCACCACGGCTCGGTCTCCAAGGAGCAGCGTGCGCTCATCGAGGACGACCTGAAGCGCGGCCGGCTTCCCGCGGTGGTGGCCACCAGCAGCCTCGAGCTCGGCATCGACATGGGGGCGGTCGACCTGGTCGTCCAGATCGAGTCCCCGCCCAGCGTGGCCAGCGCCCTCCAGCGAGTCGGCCGAGCGGGCCACCAGGTCGGCGAGGTGAGCCGCGGCGTGCTGTTCCCCAAGCACCGCGGCGACCTCGCCCAGACGGCGGTGGCCGTCCAGCGGATGCGCAGCGGCGCCATCGAGTCGCTCAGGGTCCCGGCCAACCCGCTCGACGTGCTGGCCCAGCAGGTGGTCGCGGCCACCGCTCTCGACAGCTGGCAGGTCGACGACCTCTACGACCTGGTCAAGCGGACGGCCAGCTTCGACAAGCTGCCCCGCTCGGCGTACGACGCCGTCCTCGACCTGCTCAGCGGCCGCTACCCCAGCGACGAGTTCGCCGAGCTCCGGCCGCGCATCGTGTGGGACCGCGTCACCGGCACCCTCACCGGCCGGCCCGGCGCCCAGCGGCTCGCGGTCACCAGCGGCGGCACCATCCCCGACCGCGGCCTGTTCGGCGTCTTCCTCGTCGGAGGCGAAGGGCCCGGCAAGCGCGTGGGTGAGCTCGACGAGGAGATGGTCTACGAGTCCCGGGTCGGCGACGTCTTCGCGCTCGGGGCCACCAGCTGGCGGATCGAGGACATCACCCACGACCGCGTCCTGGTGACGCCGGCGCCCGGCGTACCCGGCCGGCTGCCGTTCTGGAAGGGCGACGCACTCGGCCGGCCCGCCGAGCTGGGACAGGCGGTCGGCGCCTTCACCCGTGAGCTCGCGGCGATGCCCAAGCACAAGGCCGAGCAGCGCGCGCAGGAGGAGGGCCTCGACGAGTACGCCGCCGGCAACCTCGTCTCCTACCTCCACGAGCAGCTCGAGGCGACCCAGGTCGTCCCCAGCGACCAGACGCTCCTCGTCGAGCGGTTCCGCGACGAGCTCGGCGACTGGCGGCTGGTGGTCCACTCCCCCTACGGCACCCCCGTGCACGCGCCCTGGGCGCTGGCCATCAACGCGCGGCTGCGCGAGCGCTACGGCATCGACGGCCAGGCGGTCGCCTCCGACGACGGCATCGTGATCCGCATCCCCGACACCGACGCCGAACCGCCCAGCGGCGAGGTGGTGGTCTTCGCCCCCGACGAGATCGACGACCTCGTCACTCAGGAGGTCGGTGGCTCGGCCCTGTTCGCGTCGAGGTTCCGCGAGTGCGCGGCTCGCGCGCTGCTGCTCCCTCGCCGCGACCCCGGCCGCCGCAGCCCGCTCTGGCAGCAGCGCCAGCGCAGTGCCGCGCTGCTCGAGGTGGCCAGCAAGTACCCCTCCTTCCCGATCGTCCTCGAGGCGGTCCGCGAGTGCCTCCAGGACGTCTACGACCTGCCCGCGCTGGTCGCCCTGATGCGGGCGGTCGACCAGCGCAGGGTCCAGGTCACCGACGTCTCGACCGCGTCCCCGAGCCCGTTCGCGCGCAGCCTGCTCTTCGGGTACGTCGCCCAGTTCGTCTACGAGGGGGACTCCCCCATCGCCGAGCGTCGGGCCGCCGCCCTCTCGCTCGACCAGGGGCTGCTGGCCGAGCTGCTCGGCCGCGCTGAGCTCCGGGAGCTGCTCGACCCCGAGGTGCTCGCCGAGGTCGAGGCCGAGCTGCAGCGGCTCACCGCCGATCGCAAGGCGCGAGGCGCCGAGGGCGTGGCCGACCTGCTCCGGCTGCTCGGCCCGCTCTCAATCGAGGAGGTGCGAGCTCGGTGCGCCGAGGGCGTCGACGCCGACGAGGCACTGGCCACGCTGGCCGCCACCCGTCGGGCGGTCGAGGTCCGGGTGGCCGGCGAGCCGCGCTGGGCGGCGATCGAGGACGTCGGCCGGCTCCGCGACGGCCTGGGCGTGGCGGTCCCGCCCGGCACGCCCGACGCGTTCACCGAACCCGTTGACGACCCGCTCGCCGACCTGGTCTCCCGCTTCGCCCGCACCCACGGGCCGTTCACCACCGACGACGTCGCCGCCCGGTTCGGCCTCGGCCCCGCCGTGGTCCGGCTGACCCTCCAGCGGCTCGGTGCCCAGGGCCGGGTGCTGGACGGCGAGTTCCGCCCCGGCGCCTCGGGGCTGGAGTGGTGCGACGCCGAGGTGCTCCGTTCCCTGCGCAGGCGCAGCCTGGCCCGGCTGCGCAAGGAGGTCGAGCCGGTCCCACCGGCCGCCCTGGGCCGGTTCCTCGGCGCCTGGCAGCACGTCGGCGGCAAGCTCCGCGGTGTCGACGGCGTGGTCTCGGTGATCGACCAGCTCGCCGGTGCACCCGTGCCGGCCAGTGCCCTCGAGCCGCTGGTCCTGTCCGCCCGGGTGCGCGACTACGAACCGTCGTACCTCGACGAGCTGACCGCCGCCGGTGAGGTGCTGTGGGCCGGTCATGCCTCGCTGCCCGGCTCCGACGGGTGGGTGAGCGTGCACCTGGCCGACCAGGCGCCCCTGACCCTGCCCGAGCACGAGCCTTTCCAGCACAGCGAGCTCCACCAGGCCGTCCTCGACGCGCTGGCTCCCGGCGGGGCGTGGTTCTTCCGGCAGCTGGCCCAGCAGGTCGGCTCGACCGACGACAAGGCGCTGAGCGCCGCCCTGTGGGATCTCGTGTGGGCCGGGCGGGTCAGCAACGACACCCTGACCCCGCTCCGCGCCCTCACCCGCTCCGGCACGCCCAGCCACCGCTCCAAGCGACCACCGGCCCGCCCGCGGATGGCCTCCACCACCCGCCACGGCGCCACCGGGCTCCGCACCGGCCCGCCCGAGACCGCCGGCCGCTGGGCGCTGCTCCCCGCCCTCGACACCGATCCGACCCGCCGCGCCCACGCGGCCGCCGAGCGGCTGCTCGACCGGCACGGCGTCGTGATCCGCGGGGCCGTGGTCAGCGAGCGGCAGCCGGGCGGGTTCGCGGCCGTCTACAAGGTGCTCTCGGCGTTCGAGGACGCCGGCCGCTGCCGGCGCGGCTACTTCGTCGAGGGGCTGGGCGCGGCCCAGTTCGGGACGGCGGGGGCCATCGACCGGCTGCGGACCTTCAGCGAAGTGGACGACAACGCCAAGCCGGACGCGGTCTGCCTGGCGGCCACCGACCCGGCCAACCCCTACGGCGCCGCCCTCCCCTGGCCCGACAGCGAGGGCGGGCACCGGCCCGGCCGCAAGGCCGGCGCGCTGGTGGTGCTCGTCGACGGCGAGCTGACGCTCTACGTCGAGCGCGGCGGCCGCACCCTCCTGACCTGGAGTGACGACGCCGAACGGCTCACCCCTGCCACCGCGTCGCTGGCCGAGGCGGCCCGACGCGGGTCACTGGGCCGGCTCACCGTCGAGCGCGCCGACGGGGCCGCCCTGCTGGGGGGCGGTTCGACGCCGTTGCGGGAGGCGCTCGACGCGGCCGGGTTCGTGGCCACTCCCCGAGGGTTGAGGTTGCGGTCATAGCCGGGACCTGGCCGTGCGTGGCCCGTGCTCCGGGTGCGTGTATTGCAAGGCGCCGGAGCGACGCTCTACTTGTTCGTCCAGCTAGCGACGGCAACGCCGCAAGATACGTGCCCGGGGTGCGGGACACCCCGGCCTGGTCCCGGCTGTGACCGCCAGTGCCTGAGGGCGACACCGTCTACCGCACCGCCCAGCTCCTCGACCGGGCCCTGAGCGGCCATGGGCTGGTGGCCACCGACTTCCGGGTCCCGCAGCACGCCACTGCCGACCTGGCCGGCGCCACCGTCGTCGAGACCGTCTCCTGGGGCAAGCACCTGCTCACCCGCATCGATCGGGGCACCGAGCGGTGGACCCTGCACACCCACCTCAAGATGGAGGGGTCCTGGAAGGTGCTCCGGGCCGGACAGCGCTGGCCGCGACCTGCGCACACCGCCAGGGTCGTCCTCGAAACCGACAGCGCGGTCGCGGTGGGCTTCTCGCTGGGGATCGTCGAGCTGGTCGACCGCAAAGACGAGGAGCGCATCGTCGGCCACCTCGGCCCCGACCTGCTCGGCCCCGGCTGGGACGAGAGCGAGGCTCTGCGCCGGCTCCGCGCAGACCCTGACCGGTCCGTCCACGAGGCCCTGCTCGACCAGACCAACCTGGCCGGCATCGGCAACATGTACGCCGCCGAGCTCTGCTTCATCGCGGGCGTTCACCCCGAGACCCCGGTCGGCCAGGTCCGCGACCTGCCCCGACTGGTCCGGCGGGCGCACCAGATGCTCGCGCTGAACAAGGAGCGGGCGGTGCAGTCAACCACCGGCGACCTGCGCGAACGCGAGCGGATGTGGGTCTACCGTCGCGACCGCTCGCCGTGCCGTCGCTGCGGCACGCCGGTGGTCGTGGCAATGCAGGGGCCGGCAGGACGGGTGCGAGCGTCGTACTGGTGTCCGTCCTGCCAGCCGCTGTCTGCGTGAGCGTCAGACGACGTCGATGTGGCCCTTGATCCTGGTCCTGGGCTTGGCCCCGGGCCGCTTGCCGGGCATCGAGTCGTAGACGAGCTTGTCGTCGGCGTTTCGCATCCGGACCCGGATCCGGTCCTTGCCGCCCTTGTCCACGGCCACGACGACCAGGGTGAAACCGGTCTTGCCCTTGTTGGTGCCGTGCACCGCCATCGTGAGCTTGTTGCCAATGACGCCCGCGGTGACGACGTCGTCACCGGTGAAGGCGATCTTGCCCTTCTTGAACTTGAACGACGCGCTGCCGCTCGGGAGGGTCCCGCCGTTGGCGGCGAAGCTGAACTTCGCCTTGCCCTTGGCCTCGGCGACCCGCTTGCTAGATCGCTTGGGGCTCTTGAACTTGCCCTTGCCGTCACCGAGGTGGTTGGCGGCGGCGATGGAGAAGTTCGCGTCGTTGATGTCGAAGAAGTAGTTCCCGACCGCCTCGACCTTGATCCGCGCCGTGCTGGTCGTGCTGTTGGGCAGCGGGACCGACTCGGACCCGTCGTTGGGGGTGGAGGCGGCCAGCACGGTGGGGAAGGTCACCCCGCCGTCGGTGGAGAGGCTGATCCTGACGTTCTTGGCCATCGCCGCGGTGTTGGTGCCGGCCACGTCCCAGGTGACGGGCACCCGACCCGCAACGGTCCCACCGCCTCCGAGCGAGGTGACCAGGAACGGTCCCGCCGCCGGGTCGATCGTGAGCGCCACGTCGTCGGACGACAGGCCACCGGCGTGGTCGGCCGCGGCGTCAGGGGTGAACTCGTCGCGCGCGGTCAGCCGGAAGTGCATGACCCTCGGGCTGGACGGGTTGCCGACCCAGTCGCTCGTCGGCAGGAACTCCGAGAAGCAGTCGGTGACCGCCGGCGGGACGGGCTGCCCGACGACCGCCACGGGGCAGGTGCCCGTGGCCGCGTTGGTGTTGCCGGCCAGGATCTGCGCGAGGTCGGGGAAGGTCCGGCTGGGCGAGGTGCCGGCCAGGTTCTCCCCCGGCGAGTTGTAGAGCAGTGAGTCGTCGTCGCTGACGACGGCCGCGACCCCGAACTGCCGGAACAGCGGCCCGTCGATCTTGCGGTTCCCGCCGGTGCCGCTGGCCGGCGTGAGCACCAAGGGGGTGCCGTTGGGCCCGCCGGCATCGGTCTGCTCCCACATGTAGGTGAGCGCGTCGCCGTTGGCGTCGGTTCCCGTGCCGGTCAGGGTGAACGGCGTCCGGGTCGGGACCGTCTTGTCGCCGGGAGCGGCGACGACCGGCGAGCTTGTTGCTGGTCGCCGTCACCACACCCTGGTTGGTCCACGGGCCACCGTTGTAGATGGTGCCGGTGAACGTCGTGAACGTCGCGCCACCGGCCGGCGTCACCGTCAGCGTCGGCATGTCGGTGCTGGCCGTCCAGTCAGCGGTGAAGCCGTCCGCGCCCGGCGCCGTGTCACCGTCGTACCCGGAGACCACGGCGGGCGACCCGGTTGCGCTCGTGACAGCCGAGCTGAACGCGGCGATGTCCACCGCGGTGCCCGTGTAGGTCACGTTGGTCGGCGTGCAGCCGGTGGCGCAGGAGATCGTCATCTCCTCGCCGGCGTTCAGCCCGGTGAAGTTGACGACCTGCTGCTCCTGGACGTCGTCGGTCGGCGGGTTCGTCGCCGACGTCGTGGCGTTGATCTGGTCGACACTGGCGAACGAGAAGTACGGGTCGCTGTGCGGCTGGAGGTTGTCCGAGCCGCAGATGCCGGCGTAGGCCATGATCGAGGAGCCCGACCCCGGCTCGACCTGCACCGTGTAGGGATCGGCGGCCCGGTTGAACGGACCGCAGTTGCTGTTGGGGTTCTGGTTGCCGTTGAAGGTGTGGTCACCACCCATCTGGTGGCCGAGCTCGTGGGCGACGTAGTCGATCGCGTAGAAGTCACCGGTCGGGTCGGGGAGGCCGGTGCAGCCGTCGGCCTTGAACGGACCGCCGACGACGCCGAGGCCGGCGATGCCGCCGCCGTCCTTGCCCAGGCCGATGTGGCCGACGTCGAAGTTCTCGGCCCCGATGATCTGGCCGAGCACGAACTCGTTGCGGTCCAGGGTCGGGCTGTCGCAGAACTCGAGCTCGTCGGGGGTGAAGCAGGGGTTGGCGCCGCAAGGGCCGTTGGGGCCGGTCTCCTTGGCGGGGGTGTCCAGGTTGAGCTTGGTGTCGGTGCCCGTGACCATCTCGAACCTGATGGCGACGTCGTCGTTGTAGACCTCGTTGACCCGGTTGACCAGCGTGGTCTTCTCGGCGAGGACGTTGGCGGACCCGAAGTAGTCGGCATAGGTGCTGTCGGTCAGGAAAGCGAGCCGGTAGGTCCGCATCGACACGATGCCGCCGGCGCTGGGTGCGAAGTCCCCGGAGCCGGCAACGGCCGCGTGCCGCTGCAGCTCGCGCTCGACGAAGCTCCGGTCGGCGGCCGGGACCGCGCCGCCCGCGTAGCTGAGCACGCGGTCCTCACCGCGCCGGTTCTCGGCGGGGTCGACGTACCAGCTCCGGCCGTCGGGGTTGCGGACGAAGGCGTGGAAGCCCATCGGGGTGACGTCGAGCCGGATGCTGCTGCCGGCGGGCCCGCGGCCGGCGTAGGTCCGGATCTCGGGGTGATCCGCCTGCATCTCCGGCGCCATGACCGAGTCCTCGGTGACCGTGAACGTCGCCACCTCGCCGGTGGGAGCGGGTACGGCGAGCCGGTGGGTCCCGCCGCCGGCCAGCGCAGCACGTACGCCGGCCAGGTCGACGCGGAAGGCCCGGAACTCGTGCGGCCGCACGCGCACGTCGGCGCCGGGGCCGGGTCGGAAGCCCCCGAGGGGCGTGAACAGGGGACGGTCTCCTGCGCTGGCAGAAGCGGTCGAGGTCGCGGTGGTGACCGCGAGCAGAGGGAGCAGGAACAGCGCACTGAGGAGGGCGATGAGTCGCCTGGGCGTCGTCACGGCGGACAACCTAGTGCCTCGCACCGAAAGTGCGGGACACAAGCCCGCGTCAGGCTGCGCTGGCGACAACCTCGGTGCTGGACCGTTCGTCGACCAGAGACTCCTCCAGCGCGACGAGGTCGGAGACCTCGCGCAGCACCGCCGACAGCGGGAGGTCGAGGGCTGAGCAGAGCGAGGCGAGGAGCTCCGACGAGGCTTCCTTCTGGCCGCGCTCGATCTCGGAGATGTAGCCCAGGCTGACCCGGGCCTCGGCGGAGACCTCGCGCAGGGTCATGGCGCGGCGCATCCGCTGGGCGCGGAGCACATCGCCGAGCAGCCGGCGGAACAACACCATGCGCGTCTCCTTTCTGATCGCCTCAGGTGGTCAACGCTACCCGAGCGCCCCTTCTTCCCGAGGCTCATCCGGTTTGGGAGTGCCCAGCATTCCCGCCAGCGCCGACAGCGCCTCGAGGCAGGTCCGGTCCTGGATCGCCTCGCGACCGCCGACCAGCTCCAGGGCCAGCGCGGTGGACACCCCGGGGCCGACCAGGCCGACGTGCACGGTGCCGGGCGGGTGGCCCTCCTGGGCGTCGGGCCCGGCCACGCCCGTTGTGGCGACCGCCCAGGTGGCCCCGGTGACCGTGGTGGCGCCCCGGGCCATGGCCAACGCGCACTCGGCGGAGACCGCGCCGTGCTCGGCGACCAGGGAGTCGGGCACGCCCAGCAGCACCTCCTTCACCGAGGTGGCGTAGGCGACCACGCCGCCGAGGTAGCTCCGCGACGCCCCGGGCACGGCGGTCAGCGCGGCCGCCAGCCGCCCGCCGGTGAGCGACTCAGCCGTGGCCACCGTCTCGCCCCGCGCCTGCAGCAGCGCGTGCACGCGTTCTGCTGCCTCCACTCCCCCGACGCTACCGTCGTGGTGTGGCGCTGCCGATCGAGGACTACGCGCTGATCGGCGACCGGCGGACGGCGGCGCTGGTCGGCACCAACGGCTCCGTCGACTGGCTCTGCCTGCCCAGGTTCGACTCGGCCGCCTGCCTGGCCGGCCTGCTCGGCACCGACGACCACGGCCACTGGCAGCTGGTCCCCGACGGCATCTACGCCGCCGAGCGGCGCTACGTCGGCTCCTCGGCCGTGCTCGAGACCACGTTCACCACGGACCACGGCGTGGTGACCCTGACCGACCTGATGCCGCGCAACGACGGCCGGGCCGACCTGGTCCGCAAGCTCAAGGGGGTCCGCGGCACGGTCCGGATGCGGCACGAGTGGCGGGTCCGGCTCGACTACGGCCGGGTCCGTCCGTGGGTACGCCGCATGACCATCGAGGACGAGAAGGTGATCACCGCGATCGGCGGTCCGGACCAGCTGGTGCTCCGCGGCCCCCGGCTCCCCACCGCCCGCGACGGCTCCCACAACGACGAGTTCGACGTGGCGGAGGGGGACGAGCTGGTGTTCTCGATGACCTGGTTCCCGTCGTACGCCGAGCCAGTGGACCTGGGCGCCGCGCACGACCGGATCGACGTCACCGTCGCCGAGGACGAGGAGTGGGCCGGCCGCTGCACCGCCGACGTACGGCACCCCGACGTGGTCCGCCGCTCGCTCCTCACGCTCCGCCTGATGACCGACGAGGTCACCGGCGGCATCGTGGCCGCGCCCACCACGTCGCTGCCCGAGGACTTCGGGGGCGAGCGCAACTGGGACTACCGCTACTGCTGGCTCCGCGACGCAGCCCTGACGCTGAGCTCGCTGGTCCGCGCCGGCTACACCGAGGAGGCAGACCTCTGGCGCTCCTGGCTGCTGCGCACCATCGCGGGCGACCCCGGCCAGATGCAGGTGCTCTACGCCGTGAACGGGTCGCCGCGGCTGCCTGAGGTCACCCTCGACCACCTCCCCGGGTATGCCGACTCCCGCCCGGTGCGGATCGGGAACGGCGCGGTGGTCCAGACCCAGCACGACATCCTCGGCTGGGTCATGGACGCCCTGGAGAAGGTGCGCCAGGCCGAGGGGATGCCCAGCGACGAGGCCTGGCCGCTGCAGCGCGCGCTCGTCGCGAACCTGGCCGGGCGCTGGCGCGACCCGGACCACGGATTGTGGGAGATCCGCGGGGAGCCGCGGGTGTTCACCCACTCGCGGGTGATGGTCTGGGTCGCCCTGGACCGCGCGGTCCGGGCCATGGAGGACTACGACCTCCCGGGGCCCCTCGAGGCGTGGCGGAGGCTGCGCGACGAGGTCCGCGCCGACGTCCTCGAGCACGGGTACGACGCCCGACGCGGCACGTTCGTCCAGCACTACGACACGACCGACGTCGACGCCTCGCTGCTGGTGCTGCCCCTGGTCGGCTTCCTCGACGGTGACGACCCCCGCGTGCTCGGCACCATCCGCGCGGTCGAGGAGGACCTGCTCCACGAAGGGCTGGTGCTCCGCTACCGCACCGAGACCGGCGTGGACGGCCTGGCCGGCGACGAGCACCCGTTCGTCGCCTGCTCGTTCTGGCTGGTCTCGGCGTACGCCGCCGCCGGCCGCACCGACGAGGCGCACGCGCTGTTCGACCGGCTGGTGGGCCTGCTCAACGACGTCGGCCTCCTGTCGGAGGAGTACGACCCGGTCCGGGAGCGGATGGTCGGCAACTTCCCGCAGGCCTTCAGCCACCTCGCCCTCGTGCAGGCGACGTTCCACCTGGCCGACGCCGACCTGCGTCAGCGCGCGGCCCGGGGGCCCGGCTGAGCCGGACCCCCGTGCCTGCTTTGCTGCGAGTGGCCTCTGTCAGGGCCGCACGGTGATGGTGATGGTCTTCGTGCTGTCCAGCAGCGAGTCGCTGCCGAGGTAGTCGATCTCGACCGACTTGACCCCGTCACTGGCGAAGGCACCGAGGTCGACCGCGGCCGACCCGTTCACCAGGGTCGCCTGGATGGGCGCCCCGCCGTCGACCGAGACCTGCACGTCACCCGTCGCCTGGCTGCCGTCCTTGCCGACAACCGAGACGTTCAGAGTGACGGGCTGGCCGACCCTGGGCTTCTTCGGGACGGGCGCGGCCGTGATGGTCGAGCCCGCCTTGGTGATGGTCGCGGTGGCCGTGTCCGATCCGGGCGCCAGGTTCGCGTCACCGGAGTAGGCCACGTCCAGGGTGTGCACGCCCACGGCGAGCACACCCGCCGGCACGGTCACCGTCGTCGTCCTGGTGGACACCGTCGCCGTGGCGAGCTCGATGCCCCCCTCGGACACGGTGAGCTGGCCCGAAGGCGTGACCCCCGCCGGAGCGTTGATCGTGACCTTCACCGGGACCGGCTTGTCGAGCGACCTGGTCACGTCGGCGGCGTTGACCGTCGGCGTGGCCTTGGTCACCGTCAGCGTGAGCGTGTCCTCACCCTCCCGGTAGGCGCCGTCACCGGAGTACACCGCGCGCAGGTTGTGCACGCCCGGCGCGACCGATCCTGCGGCGAGCCGCACGACCGCGTTGCCGGACCTGGGCACGGTGGCGGTCCCGAGGGACGTGCTGCCCTCGAACACCTCGACCGTGCCGGTCGGACGCTGCCCGGGGACACCCGTGACCGACGTGACGATCTGGATCACCGTGCCGTACGGCGCTGTGACGTCGTCCGCGACGACCGTGGCCGCAGGCTTGAGGACCTGGATCGGCACGGTCACCTCGGTGCCGGTGATGGCTCCCACCAGCCGCAGCTCGGCCGCACCCGGCGGAACGTTCGGCATCACCACGTCGACCGCGGCCTTGCCCGTGTCGTCGAACGCGGGGTTCGCCGACGGTGGGGTGTTGTCGAGCGGGAACGAGCCGAGGTTGGTGGCACCGAGCATGACGTCCACCGCGGTGTCGCGGGGGTCGCTGGCGCTCGTGAACGACCAGCCACTCACGTTGAAGGTGACGTGGTCACCGGGCCCGTACCCCGCCGGGGCACCGACCGGGAACGCGACGCCCACACCGTTCTGCTTCGACGGCACCGGCAGCGGGTCGTCGCCCTCGTCGGTGTTGGCGAACTCAGCCATGTAATCGACCATGGCCTCCAGGTCGGTCTGGCCGGTGTCCTGCTTCCCCGCACCGTTGTTCAGCTCGAGGAAGTTGTCACCACCGGTGGCCAGGAACGAGTTCACCGTCACCGAGTACACAGTCGCCGGGACGATCGGTGTGCCGTTCAGCCACATCCCCGTGATCCGCGAGCCCGAGGGCTTGGTCGGGTCGGAGGTGTAGACGAAGCCCTTGGAGATGCCGAGCTTCAGGAACGGACGCGACGAGCCCACCGGCTGCCACTGCTGCTCCAGCACCGTCTTGATCTGCGCACCCGTCAGGTCCATGTTCACCAAGGTGTTGGCGAACGGCTGGACCACAGCGGCCTGCTTGTAGGTCAGCGGGCGCGGGTAGGCGTCCGGGATCTCCGGGTTCGGCGCCTCGGAGACGTCGACACCCAGCATGTCGTCACGCAGACCACCCGGGTTCATGAACGCGATCTGAGCACTCCCCGCTGTGGGCGACTCGGTGGCCCAACGCTGGACCTCCGCGACCAGGTTGCCCAGGTCGGACTCGCCACCTCGGTTCTCCGTGGTGCCGTTGGCGAACTTGGCCCGCTTGAGCGGCCCGGCGATCTGGCCGAGCTCGACGGCACCGAGGGCGTTCGAGGCCGCCACCGCGTTGTTCACGATCGTCGTCGTGGCCGGGTCGGCCGGGTAGTTGAACGGACCGCCGTTGGCGGCCTTGAGGGGCAGTAGCGCCTGGGTCTTGGCCGTGACGTCGCCGGAGGCGGTGTCGACGGTGAAGACCATCTGGTTCAGCGCCATGCCGTACTGGCCGGCCGAGACCACCGGACGCTGCGTCACGTCACGACCCGCCCAGCCGGGCACCTCGAACGAGCAGTTGTAGGCGAGGTGGGTGTGGCCCGACACGATGGCGTCGATGTTGTCGTTCACTCCCTGGACGATCGACCCGAAGTCAGTCTCCGGGCCGAGCGCACCGATGCTCGCGCAGTTGGTGTTGGGAGCGCCCTCGTGCACCAGCATGACGATCACGTCCGCGCCGTCCGCCTTGAGGTCGTTCGCGGCTGCGTTGACCTCGGTGACGATGTCGGTGACGTGGATCGTGGAGATGCCACCCGGCGAGACGAGCTCGGGCAGGTGCTCGGTGACCGCACCCACGTAGCCGACCTTCACCGAACCGAAGTCCTGGGTCCAGGTCGGGGCGAGGGCGTGGGTGTCGTCCACGTTGTTGCGCACGTTGGCGGCGATGTACTGCCACTCGGCTCCGCCGTACGGGTTGGTGTCCACGTCGTGCGGCGCCATCACCCGGTTCACCAGGTCGTTGTAACCCTGGTCGAACTCGTGGTTGCCGGCCGCCGAGACGTCCAGCCCGGCCTCGTTGAGAGCGTCGATCGTCGGCTTGTCCTTCTGGATGAAGGACTCGAACGTCGAGGCACCGATCAGGTCACCTGCGGCCACGAACGCCGTGTCCGGGTTCGCCGCACGCAGCTGCTTGACGGCACCCGCCAGCACCGCGGCACCGGCCGTCGGAGCGGTCGAGTCGTTCAGCAGACGACCGTGGAAGTCGTTCGTGCCGAGGATCTGGATCTGGCGGGTGGCCGGCTCCGGCGGGGTCACGTTGATCCCGACGACCTCCGGGTTGTGGTCGGAGGCGCTGAACGGGCCGTTGTTGTAGAGGTCCGTGCCGACGTAGTTGTAGCGGCTGTACTGGTTGAACACGGTCTCGTTGGAGTTGATCTCCCAGATGTCCACGCCGGTGACCATGGCCTCGGCCGCCGCGTTGGCGATGACGTGGTCGAGCGAGCCGGAGGAACCGTCGAAGGAGTAGCTCTCCTCCTCGGGGTCGTCGGTCGA
Source organism: uncultured Actinomycetota bacterium (assembly GCA_963749865.1). Classification (GTDB taxonomy): domain Bacteria; phylum Actinomycetota; class Actinomycetes; order Propionibacteriales; family Nocardioidaceae; genus Nocardioides. The sequence continues at coordinate 641,079 of CAVVOE010000011.1, read as the reverse complement.
CTCGAGGTTGGTCCAGAGGTCGCCGACGTTGTCGGTGAACACCTGGATCGGGTCCTCCTGCGAGTACGCGTTGAAGTCACCGGTCAGGAAGACCGCGTCCACGCTGCGCTCGGTGGCGAAGGAGTTCGCGAACGTCTCCAGCGCCTGGGCCTGGGCGATGCGGTCGGGGTTGGCGTTGCCCTGGCCCGTTCCGTCGTCGGCGCCCGAACCCTTGGACTTGAAGTGGTTGACGATCACGGCGAAGGCGTCAGCGTCGTCCGCGCCCTCGGCCTTGAAGGCCTGGGCCAGCGGCTCGCGGGCGTTGCTGAACGCCGCAGACGTGGTCAGGATCTTCGAGATGCCCACCGTGTCGACCGTGGCCGGGTTGTAGATGAACGCCGTGCGAATCACGTCCTCCTCGGCCTCGGTCGGCAGGTCCGCCGGGGCCGGGGACGGGGCGAAGGCCCACCGGGTGCTGCCGGCGTCGGCGTTCAACGCGTCGACCAGGGCGCCGACTGCCTCGTCCCGGTTGGCGATGTCGTCGACCTTGCGGCTGTTCTCGATCTCCTCGAGGGAGACGATGTCCGCGTCCATGGTGTTGATCGCGTTGACGATCTTCTCCTGCTGACGCAGGAAGCTCGCCGTGTTCCAGGCACCGCGGGGACCATCTCCCGAGCAGCTGTTCACAGCAATCGGGTTGCCCGCGCGGTCGACGAAGGCCGTGCAGGTGCCGGGGCCGGCGTCGTAGTCCTCGCCCAGCGTGGTGAAGTAGTTGAGCACGTTGAACGTGGCCAGCTTGAGCTCACCGCCGACGTCCTCCGGGGTGGCCGGACGGTCCTGCTCGAACTGCGGCTGCGCGGCCGTGGGAGCACCGGACACCGTGGTGGTGGGCTGGACCTTCCAACCGAACCGGTTCTCGAGGATCACCGGCTGCGGGAACGTGACCTCGGCGCCCACCCGGACCTGGTGGGCCTGGGTGTACCAGGGCAGGGGCGAGTTCTGACCGGCCGCGGTGTTCGCGGTGTTCCAGAACGTCGTGCTGGAGCCGTCGTCGAGAACCACGCGGTGCGCGTTGTTGTACGCGCTGCGGTCCGCGACTGCAGCGGTGTTTTGGGCGTCGATGACCTCGGTCGGGGAGATCAGCGGGAGGGCACTGTTGGCGGCCAGGCCGATCTCACCGAAGAAGCTGGAGCTGCCCGAGCCGGACGGGTTGGTCGCCGAGCCGTCGAAGACGTCGGTCGCCGTCCAGGTGCCGGAGGGCTGGAAGGCCTCGCCCTCACTCGCCTCCTTGGCCGCGTCGGCCTGCGCGAGAGTCAGGCAGGCGGTGCCGGGCAGCGCGCAGTCGGTGCCGGGGATCACGGTCTTGGCGACCACGGCACCCAGAGGGGCGATGTCGGTCACGACGTTCGTGGTGATCTCGGTCAGCGTGTTCGCGCCGGAGGTCGTGAACTCGGAAACCGGGCCCGTCACCTCGACGGAGTCACCGATGTCCAGCGTGGAGTCGTCGAAGGTCGGCGTGAAGACGAAGATCGCGTCCGACGCGCCGGGGGTGGCGTCCGCACCGGGTGTCTGCATGTAGAAGCCGTTGAACCCGCCGGTCGGGAACTTCGCAGTCACCACGCCCTGCGTGGTCCTGGTCTGCCCGGCCATCGGCGACGTACCGGTGTTCGTGCCCTGGATGTCGGCGATCGGCGTGATGACGCCGCTGGGCGTGACGTTCCAGGTGAACGACACGTCGTCAGCGGCCGGCGACCCGGCGCTGTCGGTGACGTGAAGGGTGACGGGGTAGGTAGCCACGGTCGTGGGGGTGCCGGACACGACGCCGCCGTCGCTCACGCTCAGCCCGGTCGGGAGAGAGGTGGTCGGGTCGGTCCAGTGGTACGGCGCGGTGCCACCGGTCGCCGCCATGTTGAGCGGGGTGATCGGGCTGCCCTCGATGCTGTTCTGCGTACCGGGGTCCGTGCCATCCAATGGAGCAGGGCCAGCAGGCGTCGGGTCGCCCGTTCCGCTCGCCGTGAAGTCAGTGGAGTTGTTGTCGGTGTCACCAGCGGAACGCTTGATCACCGTGGTGTTGCCGGGCGCGGGCGCTCGGCTCGTCTCGTAACGGTCGGGAGTTGTTCCGTAGCCGACGAGGTCCTGAATCAGGCTGTTCGTGCCCGGAGTGCCCGTGATGGACGGCCCGGCGCCGATCTGAGCGTTGGTCAGCAGAGTCGACGTCGTCGTGTTAGCGAGGATGATGACGCCAGCGGTGCCCGACATGTTCATGGCGTTGTTGCTGCCGTCCGGGGTCGGGATCGAATTTCCGCCGGCAGTCGCGGCACCACCGACGAGGTAGTAGCCGCCGGCCGGGATCGAACCCGAGAGGTTCACCCCGGAGCTCGCCCCGCCCCCGCTGGTCGCAGAGCGGTACTGCACGGACATGCCCGCCAGGCTCTGCGTGCTGCCGCTGATGTTGTGCAGCTCGACGTAATCCTGGTTGTAGAGGTTCGTCGCGCTGTTCGCTCCGAAGACCTCGCTGATGACGATGGTGCCGCTCACGGCTTGCGCGGCTGGGGCGAGGAAGAACTGGAAGCCGGTGACGGCCAGGACGACCGAGACGAGAGCGGCTAGACGGGCGCGACGATGCGACCGGGGTGCAGGCATGAAGGGTCTCCGATAAGTGGTGAGACGACTTCATCGAGGCGGGGAAGGAGGCTCGATCGGAGTCGACGATGGGGTCAGATGATCCCGAACGCGGGAACAGTAAACGCATCACTGACGGCCGGGAGGCCGAGCAGTGGGTGAACTGTGGGCGACGATCAGAACCCCGTCAAGTCTTGGGGCCCGGTCTAAGGAAAGACGGTCATAAATGACTAGGACGGGCCATGTTGTGGTTCGCCGCGGAGTGCCTGCCGCTGGTGCCAGACCCCGATGAAGAACTGCGCTCCGGAAACCACGGTCAGCACCACGGCGACCGCGACGAACGCCACGGCCAGGTAGTAGAGGACATTCCCGGGCGTCTCCATCCATCCGGAGAGGTCGGGATCGCGCAGGGGCAGCACCAGCCCGCTGAGCCCGATCACCTGGAAGGTGGTCTTGAGCTTGCCGAGGCTGTCGGCCGCGATGACGACCTTCTTCAGGACCGACAGCCGGAGCACGGTCACGCTCCACTCACGGACCAGCACCACGATCGTGGCCGCCCACCACCACGGGCTCTCGAAGATGACCGAGAGCCCGACGAAGGCCATGCCGGTCATCGCCTTGTCCGCGATGGGGTCGGCGATCTTGCCGAAGTCGGTGACCAGCCCGCGTTTGCGGGCGATGTCGCCGTCGATCTTGTCGGTGATCATCGCGACCACGAAGATCACGAAGGCCACCAGCCGCCAGGTGACGGAGTCGCCCCCGTCCATCAGCAGCGCGGCGCCGAAGAACGGCACCAGCACGATCCGGATCGTGGTGAGGAAGTTGGGCAGGTTGAGGTTGCTCGGCTTCTCCGCCGGCGTCGCCCGGGGTTCGGTCACAGCGGTCTCGCCACCAGGTCCACCCCCGCGGTCTCGGCCACCACGGCCCGCACCATGTCACCGACGGTCGCCCGCCGAGACAGCGAGGTGGTGCCGTCGACGTCGGGGCCCTGGTGGGCGGCGCGGCCGACCGTCTCGCGGCCGCCGTCCTCCTCGACGAGGACGACGATCTCCTCACCGATGCGCTCCTCGGCGCGCTGGGCGGTGAGCTCCTCGACCAGGTCGGCGACGTGGGCGGTGCGAGAGCGGACCTCGTCCTCGTCGTGCTTGTCGTCGTACGTCGCGGCCTCGGTGCCGTCCTCGTCGGAGTACCCGAACACACCCACCACGTCGAGCCGGGCCGCGACCAGGAAGTCGCACAACGTCTCGAGGTCCCGCTCGGTCTCGCCCGGGAAGCCGACGATCACGTTCGAGCGCACCCCGGCCTCCGGAGCGAGCGACCGGGCCCGGTCAAGCAGGCCGAGGAAGCTCTCCGGGTCACCGAACCTTCGCATCCGCCGCAGCACGGTGTTGCTGGCGTGCTGGAAGGACAGGTCGAAGTACGGCGCGACGCCGGGCGTGGTCGCGATCGCCTCCAGCAGCCCGGGCCGCAGCTCGGCCGGCTGGAGGTAGGAGACCCGGACCCGCTCGATGCCCTCGACCGCGGCCAGCTCGGGCAGCAGCGTCTCCAGGAGCCGGAGGTCGCCGAGGTCCTTGCCGTACGACGTGGAGTTCTCGCTGACCAGGAACAGCTCTCGGACCCCGTCGCCGGCCAGCCACCGCGCCTCGTCGAGGACGTCGGTGGGCCGCCGGCTCACGAACGAGCCGCGGAAGGATGGAATGGCACAGAAGGTGCAGCGCCGGTCGCAGCCCGAGGCGAGCTTGAGCGGCGCCATCGGCCCGGCCTCGAGCCGCACGCGAGAGGCAGCCGCCGGACCACCGCTGATCGAGCTTGTCGAGATCGCCGCAGCCCTCTCCACAGGCGCAATGGGTAGCAGCCGACGCCGGTCCTGGGGTGTGTGCGGGTGCGGCCGCTCCCCCGCGACGATCGCCCGCAGCCGGGCCGCGATGTCGGGGTAGTCGTCGAAGCCGAGCACCGCGTCGGCCTCGGGCAGGGAGTCGGCCAGCTCGGCGCCGTACCGCTCCGCCAGGCAGCCCACCGCGACCACCGACTGCGGGCCACCCGCCTCGCCCTTGAGGTCGGCCGCCTCGAGCAACGCGTCGACGGAGTCCTTCTTGGCCTGCTCCACGAAGCCGCAGGTGTTGACCAGCACGGTGTCCGCCGCGGCCGGATCGGCGACCACTCGGAACCCGTCCGCGGCCAGCCGCCCGGCGAGCTCCTCGGAGTCCACCTCGTTGCGCGCGCACCCCAGCGTGACGAGCGCGACCGACAGTTGACTCACCCGTTCAGTCTGCCCACCCCGTAGTCGTACGGCGAATCGCCTGCGGCGGTTGACGTGGGTTGGGCGGGTGGGTTGGGGTCTGGGTCTGCGTTCTCGGCTCCCGTTGGCTGTGTTCGTGGGGGCGGGAGCCTCTGCGCCGACAGGGCGGATGCCGTGTCGCGGGTGAGTTGCGTCGTGGTTACGTCAGGCGTCCGCGCCACGCCACCGCTTTAGCGACGCAGAGGCTCCCGCCCCCACGAACACAGCCCAGACGGCCGCAACTTCGGCTGCACGTCAGTAGGGGGGCGTCGGCTCGTCAGCGCTGCGCGCTGACGAGCCGACGCCCCACCCACCACCCGTGTAGGCGGAACGAGGACCGTCCGGACCCGGGCCTGCGGGACGGGGCCGCCCGCGGCGCTAAAGCAGCTTGGCCGCGGCGCGGGTAGCGCTACGCAATTGGAGCGCGGGCCACTGCCCGCGACGCGCCGCTGCCTGTCGGCGCGGGCGGCCCCGGCCCGCAGGGCCGGGAGCCGGAGAGCCACGAGCGCAGACCCAGCCCCACCCATCCGACAACACAAGCGAGTCAACGAACCGTGAAGACGTCTTGGGCCGGCTCACCGGTCTTGCCCATCGCACCGTGGCGCTGGCCGTCCACCGTGACCTCGAGCGAGCCGTCGGTGGACTGGATCCGGACCGGCGGCGAGACCTGGAGGGTGCGGGACTGGCCGAACGCGAGAGAGCCGGTGAACACGACCTTGCCGGTTCCGTCGCGGACCACGACGTGCGCGCCGCCCCCGGCTGCGGTGAGCACCACCGGCACCGGCGCGGCGGCGGTGGCCTGCCCGCCGCTGGTCAGCCCGGCCGAACCGTCGGCCAGGCTCGGCGCCGACGGCGACACGGTGCCCGGGTGGTCCATGACCAGACGGGCGACCGACCAGGCCAGGACGACCGTCATCACGGCGGCGACGATGACCGACCAGTTCGGGCCGCCCTTCACGCCGCGGATCGGGCCGTGTCGGCCGGTGGCGAGCTCGGCCTCGAAGACCCGGCGGGGGTCGATGGGCGCGTCGGCGTACTTCTCGTCGTAGGTCGCGAGCAGCGGCGTCACGTCGACACCGAGCACCCGGGCCAGGGTGCGCAGGTGGCCGCGGGCGTAGAAGTCTCCGCCGCACGGCGCGAAGTCGTCGATCTCGATGGCCTCGATGACGTGCGGGCGGATCCGGGTGCGCTCGGAGAGCTGGTCGATCGAGAGCCGCAGCATCTCTCGGGCACGGGCCAGCTGGGGCCCGATCACCGGGTCGACCACCTGCAACGAGGCCAGGTCGTCGATGACGAACGTGGTGGTCGCGTGCGGGATCGCGGGGATCTCGACGGACTGGGTGTCGGTGTCCCACTCGCGCTCGCGTTCGGTCTCGGCGCGAACCGCGGGGCGTACGTCGCGCAGCGGGCTCGGGGTCGGGCTGGCCACGACCGCGGCGGCGGGCGGGACGACGACCTCCGGCTCCTCGAGCTCCTCGCCGTCGTCGGGGTCGCCGCCTGCCGTGGCGGTGTCCTCCAAGTCGTCCTCGAAGTAGTCCTCGAGACCGGGCAGCTCGTCCTCGCCCGGGTCCGGCACCACCTCGACGATCTCGCAGCGACCCTCAGCCAGCTGCGCCAGGGCCCCGGTCAGGTCGTGGTGCGCACCGAGCACCCGGGTGGTGAGGCCGAGCGGCAGCGCGAACGGCGCGCCGTGCATCCGGTCGTTCATCCGCGCGTGCCGGCGACCGGCCGGGCCGAGCATCGCCAGCTCGCCCTCGAGCTCGCGCGGGAACAGCACCAGCCGCCCGTCACGGAGCAGGCCGCGCCGCGGCGCGTGCTCGACCTCCTCGAGGTCCGACCACGCCATCCCGCGCCAGGTCCGGCCCAGTCGGATCCGGACCCCGTGACTGTCCGCGACGAGCAGCGGCATCCGCGAGTCGAGGAAGGAGAAGACGTGCGCCCAGGTGAGCGCGGTCAGCGCGAGGCACAGCACCCAGTCGAGGACACCGGCGAACTCGGTGATGGCGCGGGCGAAGTAGGCCGCCGCGAGCAGCGCGGTCACCCCGGCCAGCCCGACCGAGACCCGGCCGTTGCGGCGGACCATGACCTCGTCGGCCTCCGGCTCGTCGGGGATGGTCGTCCATCCCGGGTGCGCGGGATCGGCAGCCAGCAGCGCCGGCCGCTCCGCGGTGTCCTCGACGTCGCCGTCCGGGTCGGTGTCGGGGCTCAGCAGGTCGGTCATCGCAGCTCCCTAGATTCCGCTCTGCAGCGTTGCGATCACGGCATCCACCTCGTCGGGCTTGACCAGCACGTCGCGGGCCTTCGAGCCCTCGCTCGGGCCGACCACGCCGCGGCTCTCGAGGATGTCCATCAGCCGGCCGGCCTTGGCGAAGCCGACGCGCAGCTTGCGCTGCAGCATCGACGTCGAGCCGAACTGGGTGGACACCACGAGCTCGACGGCCTGGATCACCAGCTCGAGGTCGTCGCCGATGTCGTCGTCGAGCTCGCGCTTGCTGGCGGTCGGCGCGGTGACGTCCTCGCGGTAGACCGGCTCGAGCTGGCCCTTGCAGTGCTTGACCACCGCGTGGATCTCGGCCTCGGTGACCCAGGAGCCCTGCACCCGCACCGGCTTCGAGGCACCCATGGGCAGGAACAGCCCGTCGCCCTGGCCGACCAGCTTCTCCGCGCCCGGCTGGTCGAGGATGACCCGGCTGTCGGCCAGAGACGAGGTCGAGAAGGCCAGCCGCGACGGCACGTTCGCCTTGATCAGCCCGGTGACCACGTCGACCGAGGGGCGCTGGGTGGCCAGCACCAGATGGATGCCGGCCGCCCGGGCCAGCTGGGTGATCCGGACGACGGCGTCCTCGACGTCGCGCGGCGCCACCATCATCAGGTCGGCGAGCTCGTCGACGATGACCAGGAGGTAGGGGTACGGCGTCAGCTCGCGCTCGCTGCCGGGCGGCACCTGCACCTTGCCCCCACGCACCGCCTTGTTGAAGTCGTCGATGTGGCGGAACCCGAAGTTGGCCAGGTCGTCGTAGCGCATGTCCATCTCGCGCACGACCCAGGCCAGGGCCTCGGAGGCCTTCTTGGGGTTGGTGATGATCGGGGTGATCAGGTGCGGGACGCCCTCGTAGGCGTTCAGCTCGACCCGCTTGGGGTCGACCATGATCATCCGGACCTCGTCGGGCGTGGCCCGCATCAGCACCGAGCAGATCATCGAGTTGATGAAGCTCGACTTGCCCGAGCCCGTGGCGCCGGAGACCAGCAGGTGCGGCATCTTCGCGAGGTTGGCGACCACGAAGCCGCCCTCCACGTCCTTGCCGAGCCCGGCCACCATCGGGTGGTGGTCGCCGCGCGCGGTGCCGGAGCGGAGCACGTCGCCGAGAGAGACGATCTCCTTGTCGGTGTTGGGGATCTCGATGCCGATGGCGGACTTGCCCGGGATCGGGCTGAGGATGCGGACGTCGGCCGAGGCCACCGCGTAGGCGATGTTCTTGGAGAGCGCGGTGACCTTCTCGACCTTGACCGCCTGCCCGACCTCGACCTCGTAGCGCGTGACGGTCGGACCCCTGGTGTAGCCGGTCACCTGCGCGTCGATCTCGAACTCCTCGAGCACGGTGGTGAGCCGGCCGACCACGTCGTCGCTGGCCTTGGTGCGCGGCTTGTGCGGCGAGCCCGCCTTGAGCAGGTTGTTGCCGGGCAGGTGGTAGACGACGTCGCCGGACAGCGCGAGCTGCTCGACCCGCTCGGGCAGGGGTGAGTGCGGTGGCGGCTCGAGCGCCTCGTTGCGCTCCACTTCAGCAGGTACAGGGTTGTGGTCGGGTTGGGTCGCGTCCGGATCCTCGGCTGGGTTCTTCCGCCGGCGCCTGCGGCGCTCCCGGTCCTCCAGCACCGGGCTGTCGTACGCCGGGTCGCCCAGGTAGGGGTCGATCTCGTCGGTCATGTCGAGGTCGGTACGCCGGCCGCGCCCGCGCATCGGCCGGGTCCCTGTGGTGGCGGTGTCGCCGGCGTCGTCGGCCCGCTCGCGGCCCAGCGCCTTGTCGCGCGCCGCGGCCAGCCGCGAGGGCACCTTGTAGAGAGGGGTCGCGCTGATGACCAGCACGCCGAAGAAGGCCAGGAGCAGCAGCACGGGCACCACGACGTACGGCGTGCGCAGCAGGTCCAGGAGCAGGGAGGAGACGACGTACCCGATCGCGCCGCCGCCCTCGCGCAGCGGGCCCGCGTCACCGGAGACGGGCTGCGGGTTGCCCTCGGCGACGTGGACGACACCCAGCATGCCCAGGGCCAGCGCACTCCAGCCGACGACCTGGCGTCCGGCCGGGCCGTTGTGGATCGGGTCGCGCAGGTTCCGCCAGCCCACGACCAGCAGGGCCAGCGGCACCAGCCAGCCGACCTTGCCGACACAGCCTGTGACCCCGACCCGGACCGCCCCCATCACTGGGCCGCCGAGCTGGAACCAGACCGCGGCCGCGGTGATCAGCGCCAGCGCGAACGTCAGGAGGCCGACGCCGTCACGGCGGTGCTCGGGATCGAGGTCCCGGGCGCCGTGCCCGATCCCCCGGGCCACCGCGCCGATGCCGTGGGCGACGCTGAGCCAGACCGCCGCGACCGCCCTGAAGACCACGTCGAAGAACCGCGCCACCGGTCCCCTGCCGGTGCGGACCGCGCGCGGGGCCGGCCGGCGGTTGCGGCTGGCGCTCTTGCCGCCTCGAGCACCGCCCCGAGCACCGCCGCGCGCGGCAGGCCGCCTCGTCGACTTCTTGCTCTTCGTCTTCGACGAGGTCCTGCTCTGCTTCCGGGTACTCCGGGCTCGCACCGAGGAGCCGCTCGAGGAGCCGCTCCTGCTGCGCGAACCCGGCGGGGAAGACGTACGGGTCGCCACACCAACACCCTAGGCAATCGCCACACCAGTCACATGCACCACATGAATGCGTGTCGTCACCAAGATTTCTCATCGAAGAGGGCCTAGCGGGGGTGGTCATCCCGTGCTTAGGGTGCGCGCAGGCGATCGGGCGCCTCCTGGGGAACACTCACGGCTGCCCGCGCGCCGACCACGGAAACATTTCCCTCGGAGGCGAAGATCTCGTGAAGTTTCTCAAGCAGGGCGTCTGCCTTGCGATGCTCGGGGCCGGGCTGGCAGCAGTCCCGGTCCTCCAGTCCTCGGCCGCAGCCCCGGCTGCCGCGTCCCGCGCCGGCGACGGCTCGCTTGTCGCCCAGATCCGCGGCCAGGCCGAGGGTGAGGTGTTCGCCACCCGCGACCGGGCCACCGGCGAGGTGTCGTTCCTGCGGTCCCGCGAGGACCTCATGCCCGGGACCTCGGGTCGGTCCGCACAGGACGCGGCCGCCAAGTCGCGGGCCTATCTCGACAAGTTCGCCGGCGTCTTCGGCACCACGGCGGGCGACCTGACCGAGTCCGGGGTGCGCAAGACCGCTTACGGCTGGACCGTGGAGTTCGCCCAGGCCCATCGCGGCGTCCCGGTCTTCGGCGGCGAGCTGCACGCCCAGGTCGACAAGGGCGGCCAGCTCACCTCGGTCAACGGCTTCGTCGCGCCCGACCTCAAGCTCGGGGTGACCCCACGCCTCTCCGCCGCCCAGGCCGGCGCGCGCGCCCTGGCCACGGTCCGCAAGAGCCCGCCCGGCGCGTCCGAGGGTACGACTGACCTGACGGGCATCGAGGCGGCGTCGACGAAGCTCTACGTCTACCGCGTCGGTGCGGTCCGGGGCGTGCCGGGCCCGAACGCCCTGGCGTACGCCGTCGAGGTGACCAACCAGCGCAACGTGCGCGACATGGTCTTCGTCGACGCCGTCAGCGGCAGCGTCCTCAACCGCTACTCCATGATCCACGAGGAGCTGGACCGCGAGCTCTACGAGGAGACCTACCCCGACAACCTGGTCTGGGAGGAGGGCGACCCGTTCCCGGACGGTCTCGACCAGGACCAGCAGAACGAGGTGCTCGGAACCGGCGAGTCCTACTGGCTGTACAAGAACGCCTTCGACTACGACTCCTACGACAACCAGGGGTCGGTCATGCGGACGGTCAACAACGACCCGCGGATCAACTGCCCCAACGCCAACTGGAACGGCGTGACGACCAACTACTGCAGCGGCGTGAGCGCCGACGACACGGTCGCGCACGAGTGGGGCCACGCCTACACCGAGTACACGTCGGGCCTGGTCTACCAGTGGCAGCCGGGCGCGATGAACGAGGCCTACTCCGACATCTGGGGTGAGACCGTCGACATCATCAACGCCCGCCACAACGAGACGCCGGACACGCCGCGCACCGCGGGAACCTGCTCGGCCTTCACGCGGGCCGACGTCGAGCTGTTCATCAACGCCCCGGCGTCGATCGCCGGCCACTGCGACGCGGCTCCAGCGTCGTTCGGGCCGGTGATCGGTACCCCCGGCATCACCGACGACGTCGTCGTCGGCGCTCCGCTCGACGGCTGCACCGCGCTCACGAACGCCGGCGCGGTGGCGGGCAACTTCGTCTACGTCGACCGGGGCACCTGCAGCTTCGACATCAAGGCGGACAACGCCGAGGCGGCTGGCGCCACGGGCATCATCGTGGGCCAGAACGTCGCGGGCCCACCGACCCCGATGTCCGGCTCGGCCGGCATCCCGGGGCTGATGATCACCCAGGACAAGGGTGCGGCCATCAAGGCCGCGACCGGCGTGAACGCCACGATGCGCAGCATCGCGGCCGACCCGGTGGACAACTCCTACCGGTGGCTCTCCGGTGAGTCCGACCCGGCGTTCGGCGGTGCCATCCGCGACATGTGGGACCCGACGTGCTACGGCGACCCGGGCAAGGTGAGCGACGCCGAGTACCACTGCACGCCGGACGACGCGGGCGGGGTCCACACCAACTCCGGCGTGGTCAACCACACGTTCGCCCTGCTGGTGGACGGCGGCACCTACAACGGCGTGACGGTTCCGGCGATCGGGCTCGACAAGGCAGCCAACCTGTTCTGGCAGGCACAGACCGCGTACCTCACCCCGCTGTCGGACTTCGAGGTGCTGGCCGACAGCCTGGACGCCTCGTGCACGGACCTGACTGGCGAGCCCATCAACCAGATGGACATCACCCCGGACGCGGGCCCGACGCCCGCCACCCCGATCACGGCGGCCGACTGCGCGGCGGTGACCGACGCCGCTGCCGCCACACAGCTGCGCAGCGAGCCGGTGCAGTGCAACTTCCAGCCACTGCTCAAGAAGAACGCTCCCGTCAGCTGCGGCTCGAACACGTCGACCAAGGCCCTCTACACGGAGGCCTTCGAGGACGGTCTGAGCGGGTGGGAGAAGGAGTCGGAGATCGTCTTCCCGGGTGGTGGCAGCACTCCGTGGGTGGCCGACTCCACCCCGCCCGGCGGTCACACCACCGGCGTGGTCCGCGGCGTGGACGATCCCGACGCTGGCGACTGCACCCAGGCCGAGGGGGACTTCTCCTCGCGCGACTCCATCATCAGCCCGGTGATCACGATGCCGGACACGCTGACCGCACCGAAGCTGTCCTTCGACCACTACATCGCCACCGAGTTCCGCTTCGACGGTGGCAACGTCAAGGTCAGCATCAACGAGGGCGCGTTCTCGCAGATCCCGACCACGGCGTTTCTCTTCAACCCCTACAACGACGTGCTGCGGGCGACGAACCCGCTCGGCGGTCAGCCGGGCTTCACCGGCACCGACGGTGGGGAGCCGACCGGATCCTGGGGGACCACGGTCGTGGACCTGGCGAAGCTGGGCGTGAAGGCCGGTGACCAGGTGCGGCTCAGGTTCGACATGGGTCGCGACGGTTGTGGCGGGCAGGACGGCTGGTACGTCGACAACGTCACGGTGACCGACTGCGTCAGCAAGGTGCTCGCGACGTCGACCACGACGGGCCACGCCAAGCCCAAGCGGGTCATGAGGGGCGAGTCCTTCAAGGTCGTCGTCGAGAGCTCCGCGTCCGGCGCCACCCCGACCGGGGCCGTGCAGGTCTTCAAGGGCAGCAAGCTGCTCGGCACCGGCACCCTCGACGCCGACGGCACGGTCAAGATCAAGATCACCAAGAAGAAGGCCAAGAAGCTCAAGCTGGGCCGGAACACGCTGACCGCGAAGTACCTCGGTTCAGCAGCCGTCGCGCCCAGCCAGGACGACTTCGCGGTGAAGCTCAAGCCGAAGAAGTAACCACCTTCCGACGCACCTGCGACAAGCGGCCGGCCTCGTCCTCCCGGACGGGGCCGGTTGCTGGTCGGTGGCTAGTGTCCTGAATCAGAAGTCCGTAGGCGTTAGGCGTGCTCAGAGTGTGCGCATCGCCAGGCGGCGGAGCGCCGGCAGACCGGGCGTCCTCCTGGCGACGCCAACGCAGCGAGGTGCGTGCCAGGTGTGCGCGTACGGCACACGGACTTCTGATTCAGGACGCTAGATGAGTCCCGACGCCTCGAGGCCGGCGCGCAGCGCAGCCACCTCGTCGTCGTCCAGCGGCACCAGGGGGCCCCGGACGTTGCGGTTGTCGAGCACCCCGAGCAGCTGCAGGCCGGCCTTGGCGGTGGTGGCGCCGTAGTTGGCGACGCCCATCACCGCATCGACCGCCGGCAGCAGGCCGGTGAAGATCTCCAGCGCCCGGCCGTGGGCACCGCTGTCGAAGGCCTCGACCATCGCGCGCAGCTGGTCGCCGGCGACGTGACCGACGACAGAGACGAACCCCGCTGCGCCGTGCGCCAGCCAGCCCAGGTTGTTGACGTCGTCACCTGAGTAGACGGCGTACCCCATGTCACGCAGGCGTACGCCGCGGGCGAAGTCGCCGACGGCGTCCTTGACCGCGACGACGGTGTCGAGCTCCTTCACGGCGGCGTACGTCTCGAGCGAGATCTGGGTGCCGGTGCGGCCGGGTACGTCGTAGAGCATCACCGGGACCGAGGTCGCCTCGGCGATGGTGCGGAAGTGGTGGAGGACGCCGGCCTGGCCGGGCTTGTTGTAGTAAGGAGTCACCAGAAGCAGCCCGTCGGCGCCGATCTTCTCGGCCTGCTGGGCCAGCTCGAGCGAGTGCGCGGTGGAGTTGGTGCCGACTCCGGCGACCACGCTGGCGTGGTCTCCGACGGCGTCCTTGACCGCGGCCAGGATCTCGCCGTCCTCCGGGACCGTCGTGGTCGGCGACTCCCCGGTCGTGCCGGACACGACGACGCCGTCGTGGCCGTGGTCGACGAGATGCTGCGCGATGCGCGCGGTGCCGGCGAGGTCGACCGACCCGTCGTCCTTGAACGCCGTCGCCATCGCGGTCAGCACGCGGCCGAACGGGGCGGAAGGCGCTGCGGTCATGAGTTCAGGGTATCGGCCGCGGGGCCGCGATCCGGGCATCGGTTCGTGGCTGCGCCGGTCGAGCTGCCGGTCGAGCTGCCACCTGCTGGCGACACCGGCCGCGACCAGTGACCACGACTAGGGTCTGAGCCCCGTTCCAGGTGACGTCGACTCCTTGGACAGCTCGTCGCTCGGCGTCGTCGCGGCGTCGTCGCGGCGCCGGCGCCGCCGGCGAGCGCCAGGCCTGGGCTCACGAAAAGGGGGCCGACATGGCTCACCGGTTGCTCCGCGGGCTCACGTTCTCCAACGTGTGCTCGTTCCTCGCTCTCACGGTCGCCCTTGGCACCGGGACCGCCTACGCCGCTGACACGGTCGGGTCCTCCGACATCATCAACGAGTCGATCCTGTCCGTGGACATCAAGAACGGCGAGGTCAGGGCAGCCGACCTCGTCAACAACGGAGTCCTGTCGAGCAAGATCGCACCGGGCGCCGTCCAGGTCAGCGACCTGCACGCCGACGCCGTCGACAGCTCGAAGATCCTCGACGGCACGATCGGCCGCGTGGACCTCGGAAACGACGCAGTGAACAGCGCCGCCGTGCAGAACGAGTCACTGACGGCCGACGACCTCGCGAACAACTCTGTCGACGCCAGCGAGATCGCAGACGCCAGCATCGACTCGGGCGAGATCGTCAACGAGTCGCTGAACGCCTCAGATCTCGCCAGCGGCTCGGTCGGAACCTCGGAGGTCAGTGACAACAGCCTCACCCTGAGCGACCTGCTCGGCGCGAACGCCGCCGGTTCGATCTCGTACGACCTCGGTGCCAACAGCTGCGCAAACCTCCCGCTGGGAGTCAGCGGGGCACAGGTCGGGCAGGCGGCGCTGCTGACCTTCACCGGCAGCGTCTCCCCGGGCGACGTCATCTTCCAGCCCCTGCGCGTGACCGCGGCCAACCAGGCGACGGTGCGGGCCTGCAACCAGAGCTCCAGCCCGGTGTCCGTCAGCGGCTTGGGCGTCCGCGTCATCACCTTCGGCTGAGCCGCACGACCTCGAAGCCGGCGTGCGGTTCCCGGGAGGTCTCCACCCACTCCCGGGGGTCGTACGCCGGATAGAACGTGTCGCCGTCGGGCTCGAGGTCGACCGCGCTGATCAGCTGCACGTCGGCGTACGGCAGCGCCGCCTCGTAGACCGCGGCGCCTCCAGCGACGTACACGTCGCCCTCGGCCAGCGCGAGCGCCTCCTCGATGCTCGCCGCGGTCTGCACCCCCTCGGCGTGCCAGTCGGGGTCGCGCGTGAGCACGATCGTGGTGCGGCCTGGGAGCGGGCGGCCGATGGACTCGTACGTCGCCCTGCCCATCACCAGGGTGTGGCCCAACGTGGTCGCCTTGAACTGCGCGAAGTCCGCCGGCAGGTGCCACGGGATGCCGCCGTCGTTGCCGATCACGCCATTGCGAGCGACCGCCGCGATGAGCGTGATCGTCATACAGCGATGGGGGCCTTGATGCCCGGGTGCGGGTCGTAGCCCTCGATCTCGATGTGCTCGAGGTCGAACGCGTCGAGCTCGGTGACCGACGGGTCGAGCCTGAGCGTGGGCAGCGGCCGCGGGTCGCGGGTGAGCTGGAGCCGGGCCTGCTCGAGATGGTTGAGGTAGAGGTGGGCGTCGCCGAAGGTGTGCACGAAGTCGCCGACCACCAGGCCGGTCACCCGGGCGACCATGTGGGTGAGCAGGGCGTACGACGCGATGTTGAACGGGACGCCGAGGAACACGTCGGCCGAGCGTTGGTAGAGCTGGCAGCTCAGCCGTCCCTCGGCGACGTAGAACTGGAACATCGTGTGGCAGGGCGCGAGGGCCATGTCCGGGATGTCGGCGACGTTCCAGGCGCTGACGATGTGGCGGCGGGAGTCCGGGTTGCGCCCGATCTGGTCGAGGACCAGCTTGATCTGGTCGACGTGGCGGCCGTCCGGGGTCGGCCAGGAGCGCCACTGGTAGCCGTAGATCGGGCCGAGGTCGCCGTCGGCGTCCGCCCACTCGTCCCAGATGGTGACGCCGCGGTCCTGGAGCCACTTGACATTGGTGTCGCCGCGGAGGAACCACAGCAGCTCCGCGAAGACCGATCGGGTGTGGACCTTCTTGGTGGTGACCAGCGGGAAGCCCTGGGTGAGGTCGAAGCGCATCTGGTGGCCGAAGACGGAGAGCGTGCCGGTGCCGGTGCGGTCGGACTTCTCGACGCCCTCATCGAGGATCCGGGTGAGGAGGTCGAGGTACTGATGCACGCTTCCGAATCTAGTCGCCGGGCGACACCTCGCCGCGGACCACCGTGCGGGTGTCTCCTCCCACCCACACCGTCTCCCCCACCCGCCTCACGTGCACCCGGCCGGCCCGGCCGATGGCGGTGCCCTGGGCCGCGACGTACTGCTCCGGGAGGCGGGTGCCGGCCAGCCACTGACCGAGGCTGGCGTTGAGGCTCCCGGTGACCGGGTCCTCGGTGGACCGGTCGAACGCCCGCACCTCGAGCTGAGCGTCGCCGGACCCGTCCGGCCAGAGTCCAGCGACACCGACGTCGAGATCGCCGAGGGCCCGGAGATCGGGACGCAGTGCGAGCACGGCGTGCGCGTCCTCGAGCAGTACGCCGACCCAGCCGGGGCCGTTGTCGACCCACTTGCTGTCGACGACGTCGGCGCGGGTGATCCCCAGCGCATGGGTGATGTGGTCGAGGTCCTGGTCGCTGACCGGTCCGTCGCGCAACAGCGCCGGTGCCTCGAACGCGAGCCGTTCGCCCTGCTCGATGGTGACCAGGCCGGCGCCGCACTCCTGCACGAGCGCCGCGCCCCTCGGCGTACCGCCCGCCTCGAGCCAGGCGTGCGCGCTGCCGAGGGTCGGGTGGCCGGCGAACGGCAGCTCCCGGCTCGGCGTGAAGATGCGGAGGCGGTAGTCGGCGCCCTCTGTGGTCGCCGCGAGCAGGAAGGTCGTCTCGGAGAGGTTGGTCCACTGCGCGAGCTGCTGCATCTGGGCGTCGTCGAGTCCGTCGGCGTCGTGGACCACCGCGACCGGGTTGCCGGTGAGCGGTGCGGAGCCGAAGACGTCCACCTGGCGGAACTCGTGGGTCTGCTGCATCCCCTCAGCGTGCCAGCACGGGCGAACCGCCGGTGTTGGGGATCCGGGCCGCGATCCGGCACAGCGCCGAGGCCAGGTCGCAGGTCCTGAGCTCAAGCTCGCGGCCGGGCGTGAGCCCGTGCGGGGCGACGATGTAGCTGATGGTGCCGCGGTCTCCGGGGGCGAACGCGAGCGTGGCGTCGTCACTGCTCAGGCCGTCGACCAGCTCGTCGCCGCTGCGGGTGTCGTAGACCGCGATCTGGTTGTCGGAGCCGGGCAGTCGAGTGGCGACGGTGTTGCCGTCCGGGGAGAGCACCGCCCCACGACCCGGGAGCTCGAACCGGATGCTGAACATCGACTGGACGACCTGGATGGTGTCGTCGTCGAGCTGGAAGACGC
Source organism: uncultured Actinomycetota bacterium (assembly GCA_963749865.1). Taxonomy (GTDB): domain Bacteria; phylum Actinomycetota; class Actinomycetes; order Propionibacteriales; family Nocardioidaceae; genus Nocardioides. Next base: position 623,447 of record CAVVOE010000011.1, on the reverse strand, counting down.
GGATCCGGGAGCGTACGTCGAGGAGCAGCGCCGGCGTCACCGGCGACTCCGCGGACCCGTCGGGCAGCAGGGCGTGCGCGCCGGACTCATCGGTGACGTAGACGGCGTTCCCGTCGACCGCGACGACCTTGGCGTCGTCGTCGACGGGGAAGCGACCGACCGCGTTCCCGGTGGCCGCCTCCTTCACCACGATGGCCGGCCGGTCGCCGCCGGGGTCGACCCAGGCCGCCCACCCGTTCTCGTCGGCCGCGGCGATCCGACCGTCCTCGCCGGTCCGGCCCAGGACCTCGCGGCTGCCGTCGTCGGCGGCGTACACGACCCGGCCCTCGTCGTCGCCGTACACCACCCCGGTGCCGACCGCGGTCATCTGGCGGATGCCCTCGACTGCGAGCACGACGTGCTCGAGGTGGAGTCGGTCGTCGGCGTACCACACCACACCGGGCGCGGGGTTCTCCTCCCTCGTGATCGCCGCCTGCTCGAGCTCCTCCTGCCGGTTCCCGTTCGGGGGCTCGTCCCCGTCCGTCACGACGTAGGCGCCCGCCCCGGCGGCGACGAGGAGCAGCGGGGCCGCGATGACCCCTGCCCGCCTGAGCACGCGTCGTCGATTGACCCCCTCCTGGCGAGCGAAGTCGTCCAGGGTGGGGGGAGCCAGCACCAGCAGCTCCTGCGCCGCGCGCTCCCTCGTCCCCTCCTCGGTCCTCGGCCGCCGCGCGACCGCCGCGCCCACCTCCCGTCGTACGAGCTGGTCGACGTCCTCCTCCCGGCTGGCCCTGCCCCACGCGCGGCGGCACCGGCTCAGCGCGTCGGTGGCCGCCTCCGCGGCCTGCTCGGGCGGGCAGCCCAGGAGCACCGCTTCCTTGACCAGCGAGGGCCAGCGCGCGGCCACGTAGACCATGAAGTCGGCGTCCGCGCGCATGCGGTGAGCCTAGGGCGCGTCTGAGGGCGCGTTCTCCGGTTTCCTTCGCGGCCTCGGACGTAGCCCTCAGGCGTGCAGCGACATCGGGCCGTAGACGACCCGGTCCGCCTCCAGCAGCGTGACCGCGTGGACGCCGACCTCGGCCAGGTCGGACCAGATCTCGCCGACCCAGGACTCGGCGTCGGCCTGGGACGCGAAGCGGCGTCCGGCGTACTCGGAAGGCACGTCGACCTCGGAGCCGGACGCGTCCTCTAGCCGCCAGGTCCAGGGACGCTCGGCCGCGGAGGGTGGGCGGAACGTGGGTGGCTGCTCTGGCAGGTTCACGACAAATGCCCCTGACCGGACATCAGCGGACCGAGGGCTCGACGAAGGGTGGCTGGGTGAGCTGGAAGATCTCGCGGCGGCCGCGGACGTCGACGCCGACCTCGGCGTCGGGGGCGGCGACCGTGGAGATGAGGGCAAGGCCGATGCCCTTCTTCAGGGTCGGCGAGAACGTGCCCGACGTGACCTCTCCGAGGGCGACGTCCGCGGTCAGCGAGACGCGCATGCCGGGCCGTGGGATCGCTCGGCTGGTGGACACGATGCCGCGCAGGATGCGCTTCGGCCCCTCCTCCTTCTCCTTGACGAGTACGTCGCGACCCCAGAAGGCGGGCTTCTTCCAGCCGACCGCCCACCCGAGCCGCCCCTCGTTGGGCGTCGTGTCGAGGGAGATGTCCTGCCCGTGCAGCGGGTAGCCCATCTCGGTGCGCAGGGTGTCGCGGGCGGCCAGGCCGCACGCGAGCATGCCGTGCTCCTCGCCGGCCTCCATCAGGGCGTCCCAGAGCGGCAGCGCGACGTCGTTGGAGGCGATCAGCTCGTAGCCGCGCTCGCCGGTGTAGCCCGTACGGCAGATCACCACGCCCTGGTCGCTCAGGTGCTCACCCGGGACGGGTGCCTCCACGAACGACATGTAGTCGTGGCCGGCCGGCAGGCCGAGAGCCTCGAGCACCTCGTCGGACCGGTTGCCCTGGACGGCCAGCACGACGTAGTCGCGGTGCCGGTCCTTGATGGTGATGCCCTCGGGCGCCCCCTCGGCGAGCCGGCGGGCGACCTCGGCGGTGTTGGCGGCGTTGGGGACCAGCAGCACCCGGTCGTCGTTGTCGAGGTACGCGATCAGGTCGTCGACGATGCCGCCCGTGGCGTCGTCGCAACACAGCGTGTACTGCGCCTGGCCGTGGTGGATGCGGGCGAGGTCGTTGCTCAACGTCGCGTTGACGTAGTCAGCTGCGCCAGGACCGACGACCGTGATCTTGCCGAGGTGGCTGACGTCGAAGATGCCGACCGCCTCCCGGACGGCGGTGTGCTCCTTGACCACCCCGGTGGAGTACTCCAGCGGCATCGACCAGCCGCCGAAGTCGGCGAACTTGGCGCCCAGTGCGACGTGCCGCTCGTGCAGCGGCGAGGTCAGCGGTGAGGAGTCCGACCCAGGCTCTGTGCCGTCCATGACCGGAACCTACCGCGACTATCCTGCCGCGGTGAGTACCTACACGCTCCGCCACGCCAGCCCCGCGAAGACCCGCTGCGACGCCGTGGTGGTCGGGGTGGTGCAGGGCAGCAAGGGACCCAATGGTGGGCTGAGCGTCGCTCCGGGCGGCGAGGACGTCGCGTCGGCGTACGGCCGCACCTTCCGGCCGTTGCTCGCCTCGCTCGGTGTGGCCGGGAAGGTCGGCGAGGTGGTCAAGGTGCCGACGGGCAAGAAGCTGTCGTCGCCGCTGCTCGTGATCGTCGGCCTGGGCAAGCTGGGCAAGGGCGAGACGCCGAAGCCGGGCGTCGTACGCCGCGCGGCCGGCTCCGCGGCCCGCTCGGTCACCAATGCCGCGTCGGTGGCGATCGCGCTGCCGGCGGACTCGGTCGAGCTGGTGCGCGCTGTCAGCGAGGGGTTCTTCCTGGGCGGCTACACCTACTCGGCGTACAAGAAGAAGTCGGACGACGCCTCGGCCAGCAAAGCGCCCGGCGAGGTGGTCGTGCTGAGCCCGTCGGCGCGGAAGAAGGAGTTCGGGCAGGCCTTCGAGGAGGCGCGGGTCGTGGCCGAGACCGTGGCCGCGACCCGCGACTGGGTCAACACGCCGCCCGGCGACTTCACGCCTCCGAACTTCGCCTCAGCGGTCGAGTCCGCCGTCAAGACCGTGACGAAGGGGCGCGGCCCCAAGGTGTCGATCCGGGTCCGCGACGAGAAGCAGCTCGCCGAGCTCGGCTGCGGCGGCATCCTCGGCGTCGGTGGCGGGTCGGCGGCGCCACCGCGGCTGGTCGAGCTGACCTACGCCCCCCGCGGCGCGGCCACGCACCTCGCTCTGGTCGGCAAGGGCATCACCTTCGACTCCGGTGGCCTGACCATCAAGCCCGCCTCCGGGATGAGCGACATGAAGTCGGACATGGCCGGCGCCGCCGCGGTCATCCAGGCGACGCTCGCGATCGCCCGGCTCGGCCTGCCGCTCAAGGTGACGACGTTCGCCCCCATGGCCGAGAACATGGTCTCCGGCTCGGCCGTCCGGCCCGGTGACGTGCTGACGATGTACGGCGGCACCACCGTCGAGGTGCTCAACACCGACGCCGAGGGTCGCCTGGTGCTCGGCGACGCGCTGGTGCTGGCCACCGAGAAGAAGCCGGACGTGATCCTCGACGTGGCCACGCTGACCGGCCACATGGTCGTCGCTCTCGGCGACAAGATCGCGGGCGTGATGGGCTCCCCCGATGTGGTCGACGGCGTGCTCGACGCCGCGAAGGTCGCCGGCGAGGAGCACTGGCCGATGCCGATCCCCGAGTTCATGGACGAGCGGATCCACAGCAGCAGGATCGCCGATCTGGCCCAGCACGACTGGATCCGGTGGGGCGGTGGGCTGTTCGCGGCGGCGTTCCTCCGGGAGTTCACCGCGGGGCTGCCGTGGGCGCACCTCGACATCGCCGGCCCGTCGTACAACTCCGGTGGTGCCTACGGCCACGTCACCCCGGGTGGCACGGGCTTCGCGGTGGCCACCCTCGTGGACTACGCGCGGGCGCTCTGCGCCTGAGTCGCGAGTTTCATCGGCTAACCGACAAAACTCTCGCCTGGACGACAAAGCTTTGTCGTCCCAGTGCGAGTTTCATCGGCTGGCCGATGAAACTCTCGCCGGCCGATGCACTAGCCGCCCTCGAGCTTCTTGCGACGGTTGTAGTCGCGCATCCGCTGCGGGATGCCGACCACGGCTGCGTCGTACGACGGCACCTGGTGGCGGTTGCAGAACTTGTGCGCCCAGTCCACGGAGGGCACCCGGCGCCGGGTCCATTCGCCGTCGTGGGCGACCAGCAGCAGCGTCACGTCGCTGACCGCGGTGCGGGGCTCGACGAACCCCTCGACGCCCTTGTGGCCCTGCACGAACTGGTTCAGGTGGTCCTGGTCCACGTTGTCGGACGCGCGCACCCGGGTCGACCCGGTGCGGAACGCGTCGCGCGCCGGCGCCTTCGTCCGCGCTCGGCCGCGGCCTCGGAACCGGTCCATCCATGACATGGGGACAAGTGTGCCTTCCCGGCCCTCGGGGCGGTGTGGACACGCGGTGCTGGGGCGCGGCGGGCGAGGCCGCGGCGTCGCGAGCGTCGTGTCCGCGGGATGCTGCGCAAGGCGCCGGAGCGACGTCGCTGCAGGCCCATCTACGAGCGACGGCAACGCTGCGCAGCGCCCGCGGCGCGGCGCGCAGCAGGCGCGGGTTCGCCCGCCGTGCCCCGAGTGCAAAGATGGCGGCGTGTCCGACTTCGACGTCCTCATCCTCGGAGCCGGGTCGGGTGGGTACTCCTGCGCCTTGCGGGCCGCCCAGCTCGGGCTGCGCGTAGGTCTGGTCGAGAAGGGGAACCTCGGCGGCACCTGTCTCCACATCGGCTGCATCCCCACCAAGGCGCTGCTGCACGCGGCCGAGGTCGCGGACAGCACCCGCGACTCGGAGCAGTTCGGGGTCAAGGCCACCCTCGACGGCATCGACATGTCGGCGGTGAACTCCTACAAGGACGGCGTCGTCGAGCGGCTGTTCAAGGGGCTCACCGGGCTGGTCAAGGGCCGCGGCATCACCGTGATCGAGGGGGCCGGCCGACTGACCGGCCCTCGTGAGGTCACCGTGGACGGCAAGGCCTACTCCGCCGACCACGTGGTGCTGGCCAGCGGCTCCTACCCCAAGTCCCTGCCCGGCCTCGACATCGACGGCGACCGGGTCATCACCTCCGAGGAAGCGCTCCGGCTGGACCGGGTGCCGGCGTCGGTGATCGTGCTCGGCGGCGGCGTGATCGGCTGCGAGTTCGCCAGCGTGTGGCGCAGCTTCGGCGCCGACGTCACCATCGTCGAGGCGCTGCCCCGGCTGGTCCCGCTGGAGGACGAGGCCTCGTCGAAGACCCTCGAGCGGGCCTTCCGCAAGCGCGGGATCGTCTTCAGGACCGGGACGCCCTTCCAGAGCGTGAAGACCACCGACGACGGCGTGGCCGTGACCGTCGAGGGCGGCGAGGTCCTCGAGGCCGAGCTGCTCCTGGTCGCGGTTGGCCGCGGCCCGGCCACGGACGGGCTCGGGTACGACGACCAGGGTGTCGGCATGGACCGCGGGTTCGTCCTGGCCGACGAACGCTGCCGGACCAACCTGGAGAACGTCTGGGCGGTCGGCGACATCGTCCCCGGCCTCCAGCTCGCGCACCGTGGCTTCCAGCAGGGCATCTTCGTGGCCGAGGAGATCGCCGGCCTCTCCCCCACGCCGATCGACGAGACCGGCATCCCGCGGGTCACCTACTCCCACCCCGAGGTGGCCTCGGTCGGCCTCACCGAGACGCAGGCGGGCGAGCGGTACGGCGCCGACGCGGTCGAGACACTGACCTACGACCTCGGCGGCAACGGCAAGAGCCAGATCCTCAAGACCTCGGGGTTCGTGAAGCTGGTCCGCCGCAAGGACGGCCCGGTCGTAGGTGTCCACCTCGTGGGAGACCGGGTCGGAGAGCTCATCGGCGAGGCTCAGTTGATCTACAACTGGGAGGGGTACCCGGAGGACGTGGCCCCGCTCGTCCACGCACACCCGACCCAGAACGAGGCCTTGGGCGAGGCGCACCTGGCCCTGGCCGGCAAGCCACTGCACGCCCACTCCTGATCCGACCAGCCCACCACCCCAGCCACACCGAGCGATCCACGAGCGAAGGAGCTCCATGGCCACCGAAGTCAACCTCCCGGCACTGGGCGAGTCCGTGACCGAGGGCACGGTCACGCGCTGGCTCAAGCAGGTCGGGGACGAGGTCGCCGTAGACGAGCCCCTGCTGGAGGTCTCCACCGACAAGGTCGACACCGAGATCCCCTCGCCGGTCGCCGGCACCCTGCTCGAGATCAAGGCCAACGAGGACGACACCGTCGAGGTGGGGGCGGTGCTCGCGGTGATCGGCGACGAGGGTGAGGGCGGCGGCTCCGACTCCGGTTCCGAAGACTCGTCCTCCGACGACTCGTCCTCCGACGACGACGACTCGTCTTCCTCCGACGACGATTCGTCTGACGAGTCCGAGGCAGAGACCACCAGCGAGACCGCAGACGAATCGTCGGGGGACGACTCCTCCGACGACTCCACTGACGACGATTCGTCTGATGAGGCTGAGTCGGAGACGCCAGGTGAGACCGCAGACGAATCGTCCGGGAAGTCGTCGTCTGGCGGCGACTCCACGCCGGTGACGCTGCCTGAGCTCGGAGAGTCGGTCACCGAGGGCACGGTCACCCGCTGGCTGAAGAAGGTCGGCGACGAGGTCGCCGTCGACGAGCCCCTGCTGGAGGTCTCCACCGACAAGGTCGACACCGAGATCCCCTCGCCGGTCGCCGGCACCCTGCTCGAGATCAAGGTCGAGGAGGACGAGACCGTCGAGGTGGGCGCCGAGCTGGCGCTGATCGGCTCGGGTGAGCCGTCGGGTGGCGAGTCCGGCGACGAGTCCGGCGGCGAGTCCGGCGACGAGTCCAGTGGCAAGTCCGGTGGCGAGTCCGGCGACGAGTCCGGCGACGAGTCCGCCGAGGGCAGCGGCGACGACACCGGCGGCGGCGGTGAGGACAAGGCCCAGGAGCGCGCCGAGGAACAGGCCGAGGAGGCCGAGTCGGAGCCCGAGGAGGAGTCCGAGCCCGAAGCGGAGTCCGAGGAGCCGGAGCCGGAGGAGAAGAAGGAGCCGGAGGAGAAGAAGGAGCCCGAGCCCGAGGAGAAGGAAGAGCCGAAGGAGAAGAAGGAGCCCGAGCCGGAGCCCGAGGCCAAGGAGGAGCCGAAGCAGGAGCCGGCCCCCGCGACCTCCAGCGGCTCCGAGGACGGGGCCGGTTACGTCACCCCGCTGGTCCGCAAGCTGGCCGCCCAGCACAACGTCAACCTGTCGTCGGTGACCGGGTCGGGCGTGGGTGGCCGGATCCGCAAGCAGGACGTCCTCGAGGCGGCCCGCGCGGCCGAGGATGCTGCCCAGCCGGCGGCCGCGGCGCCCAGTGGCCCGACCGGGGCCGGTACGTCGCCGGCGGCCGCCCCCGCAGCGCCGGCGGTCACGCCGGACTCCCGCCGGGGCACCAAGGAGAAGATCAGCCGGCTGCGCAAGATCATCGCCGAGCGGATGGTCGACTCCCTGCAGACCTCGGCCCAGCTCACCCAGGTCGTCGAGGTCGACGTCACCAACATCGCGCGGCTGCGCGAGTCGGCGAAGAACGAGTTCCTGGCCCGCGAGGGCGTGAAGCTGACCTATCTCCCGTTCTTCGCCAAGGCCGCGATCGACACGCTCAAGGAACACCCGAAGCTCAACGCGACCATCGACACAGAGGCCGGTGAGATCACCTACTACGACCGCGAGAACCTCGCGTTCGCCGTGGACACCGAGAAGGGCCTGATCACACCGGTGGTCCGGGACGCGGGCGACCTGTCCATCTCCGGACTGGCCAAGAAGATCGCCGACGTGGCCGAGCGCACCCGCACCAACAAGATCGGCCCCGACGAGCTCTCCGGCGGCACCTTCACGATCACCAACCTCGGCAGCGTGGGCGCCCTCTGGGACACCCCGATCATCAACAAGCCGCAGGTGGCGATCCTCGGGCCGGGAACCGTCGTGAAGCGGCCGGTGGTGATCGACGACCCGAACCTCGGCGAGACGATCGCGGTGCGCTACATGGTCTACCTGGCGCTGACCTACGACCACCGACTGGTCGACGGTGCGGACGCGGGTCGGTTCCTCCAGGACGTCAAACGACGGCTGGAGGCCGGCTCTTTCGAGGTCTGACGGGTACTGGTCCCACGTGGTCCACGTCCTCCTCGCCGGTGCGTCCGGGTTCCTCGGCACGCACCTGCGCGAGGCCCTGGTCGCGCGCGGGCACGGCGTCACCGCCCTGGTCCGCCGAGCGGCCAGGAGTGGCGACGAGTCCTCGTGGGACCCGTACGCCGGTGACCTGGACCGGGCCGAAGTCGAGGCGGCCAACGTGGTGGTCAACCTCGCCGGCGCACCGACGCTGGGCAACCCGCACTCCGACAAGTGGGCACGCGAGCTCCGCGAGAGCCGGGTCACCACCACCCGGGTGCTGGCCGAGGCGATCGGTGGATCGGAACGCAAGCCGGCGTTCCTGGCCGGCAACGGCATCTCCTACTACGGCGACCGCAGCCAGGACGGGGACAACTCCGACGACCCGGTGCTCGACGAGCAGGCCGACAGCCGCGGCGACGCCCTGCTGACCTCGATCACCCGGGAGTGGCAGGCAGCGGCGGAGCCGGCGGCCGAGGCCGGCGCGCGGCTGTGCGTGCTGCGCACCGCCCCCGTCATGGACCGGCGCAGCGAGCCGCTGAAGCAGCTGCGACTGCTCTTCCTCGCCGGCCTGGGCGGCAGGCTCGGCGACGGGCGGCAGCGGATGCCGATGGTCTCCCTGCGCGACTGGGTGGGCGCGGTGGTCCACCTGGCCGAGCACGACGACGCGTCGGGGCCGTTCAACGTCTGCTGCCCGCAGACACCGACCAACGCCGAGTTCACCGAGGCACTGTCGAGCCAGCTGCACCGGCCGTCGTTCGCCACCGTGCCGAGGTTTGCGATCAGGATCGGCGCCGGGAGGATGGCACCGGAGCTGCTCGGCTCGCTCAACGTCGTACCGGCCGCGCTCGAAGCCTCCGGCTATGAGTTCCGCGACCACGACGTGCTCGAGGTGCTGAGGACGGCTCTGTCCTAGGGCCTCACCTCCGCCACTCGCCACTGGCCGTCGACCAGCCGCAGCCGGACGGTGCGGGTCGACGCGTTGTCGGCCGGCAGGGGTAGCCGCACTCCGGACCCGACCGCGACCCCGCCCACCAGCCGGTCGGTGACGCGCAGGGTCCAGGTCGAGCGCGTGTGCGCCAGCTCGTCGACGGACAGCAGCTGGGTGCGGAGCCCGTGCACGCTCAGGCCCCGCCTCATCCAGGCCCGCAGCATCGTCCGGTCGTCACGACCGGCCACCGAGTCGGGCGTGTAGAGCCTCGCGAGCAGCCGAGGCGAACCGCGTGCCCAGGCCTCGGCCCGGCGGTCGTCCCAAGCCGCCAACACGACCACGGGCGCTGGCCCGGCGGGTGCCTTCGCTGCGGTGGTGTCGACAGGCCCGACCAGCGGCACGCCAGCGGGTGGGTTCGCGGCGGCAACCGCGACGGCCAACAGGAGCGTCATCCGAGACATGACGACAGGTCTACCCCGCCGAGCCGACGCTCTGCCGAGGTCATCCACAGGCACACTGGCGGACGTGCCGACCCGACGCATGTTCCTCCTCGGCGGCGCGGCTGTCGTGGGCGTCGGCGCGGTCGGCGCCGGCATCGAGCGGGGCGTGCTGCCCGGCCGGCCGTGGCTCCAGGCGAACCTCGGCCTCAACGGCGAGGACGGGACCATCCCCGACGTCGAGCCCGGCCCGATCGAAAAAGGCTCCTTCCTCTCCGCGGCGCGCGGCGGCGTCGAGACGGGGTGGTCGATCATCCGGCCACCGGGCCAGCCGCCGAGTGCGTGCGTCGTGGCACTGCACGGCCTGGGCGCCGACCACACCACGCTGACCGGGCCGCAGTTCGGGATCGACCGCCACCTGGCGGCGTACGTCGAGGACGGCGGCGCGCCGTTCGCCATCGTCGCCGCGGACGGCGGCCGAACCTACTGGCACCCGCGCCCGGACGGCGAGGACGCGAGCCGGATGGTCGTCGACGAGCTGCTGCCGCTCCTGGCCGAGCGGGGTGTCGACACCTCGCGCATGGGTCTGATCGGCTGGTCGATGGGTGGCTACGGCGCGCTGCGCCTGGGCGGGCTCCTGGGCCCGGAGCGGGTCTCTTCAGTGGTTGCTTGCAGCCCGGCGCTGTGGAGTGACGCCAGCGACGCGTCCTCGGCCGGTTTCGCGGACGCCGCGGAGTACGAGCGCGAGGAGGTCTTCGACCGCCAGGCCGACCTCGAGGGCATCCCGGTCCGGGTCGACGTCGGCACCGGCGACCCGTTCTACCGGGACGTGCAGGACTACGTGGAGGGGTTCCCGGACGACGCGGAGGTCACGAGCACGTTCGAGCCGGGCGGGCACACGCCGGGCTACTGGCGGCGGATGCTGCCCGCCCAGCTCGAGTTCCTGGGCGAGAGGTTCTAGCAGCCGCAGGTGTAGTACGTGACGTCCCAGTGGTTGCCCTCGTCGGCGTAGATGTTGCCCGACGCGGCTTCGTACATCGGTGCCCCGTCGCCACGCAGCCCGATGTAGGTGTAGGTGCCGTGGATCCACGAGGTCAGGCACGTGGTGCGCGAGAAGTCGAGCTTGTAGCCGGCTGCGTGGCTGTAGGTGCCGCCCGCATGTCCGGTCTCCGTGCCGCCGGTGATGGTCAGCCCGCAGCCGCTGGCGTTCCTGAGCGTGATCGCGCCGTCGATCGTGGCCTGGCGGATCCCCTCGAACGACGTGCAGGTGGGGTTGTTGGGGTTCGTGCAGCCGCCGGACGACGTCCAGCCGATGCCGGCCGCGCTGAACTGCGCCTCCGCGCTGGCCTGCGACACCGCGGACGCGGACGGCGCGAGGGCGACGGTTCCGGAGACGGCCAGGGCGAGCCCGGCGAGGAGGGTTCTGGTTCCCGAGAGGATGGTCATGACCTCCAGTCCTACCAGCGCCGAGTAGGGTCGCAAACGTGGAAGGTTCCGTCTTCGAGGTCGTGGGCATCGGGGCCGAGGCGGTGGACTACCTCGAGGCGTGGGAGCTCCAGCGCCGCATCCACGCCGAGGTGGTGGCGGGCGAGCGGCCGGACACCGTGCTGCTGCTCGAGCACCCGGCGACCTACACCGCCGGCAGACGCACCGAGCCCCACGAGCGCCCCGCGGACAGCGGCGGCGCCCCCGTCATCGAGGTCGACCGGGGCGGCAAGATCACCTTCCACGGCCCCGGCCAGCTGGTGGCCTACCCGATCGTCCGGCTGCCCGAGCACGTGCTGGTCGTCGACTTCGTACGCCGCCTCGAGGAGGCGATGATCGCCACCTGCGCGGACTTCGGCGTCGCGACCGCGCGGGTGCCCGGTCGCAGCGGGGTCTGGCTGCGCGGAGACGAGCTGCGCCAGGAGCGCAAGGTCGGCGCCATCGGGCTGCGGGTGTCCCAGGGCGTGACCATGCACGGCATCGCGCTCAACTGCGACGTCGACCTGGGCTGGTACGACCGGTTCGTCCCCTGCGGCATCGCAGACGCCGGCGTCACCACGCTCAGCCTCGAGACCGGTCGCCCGATCGGCGTACCCGAGGTGCTGCCCGTCCTCCAGACCCGGCTGGCCGAGCTGCTCGCCTGGGCGGCGTACGACGCCACCCCGGACTACGAGCCCCGGCCCGACCCGGCCAGGAGATCCGAGGCCGCCCAGCCGCGGATCGAGCTCGTCCGACCGTAGCCACCGCGGGTACCTGTCCTCCAGAGAGTTGGTTGAACCCTCTTCCGTTCGGGCTCGTATACAACATACGTTGAACGGAAGTCGGTCTATCTCGGGAAGGCAGGCCATGCTCAAGACCCCACGCATCACCCTGATCGGAGCGGCGGTCGCCGCTGTGATGGTGCTCGTCTCCTGCTCCTCGGTCGGCGACGACGAGCCGTCCAGCGAGCGGAGCACCGACGTCGGCGGCGAGGCCGTCGACGCCAAGGACGGCGGCACGCTCACGATGGCGCTTTCGGCCGAGCCGGACTTCCTGGACCCCACCCTCGCGGGGTCCTTCTACAGCCGCTACGTCTTCCACGCCATGTGCGAGAAGCTCTACGACATCAACGCGGACACCGAGATCGTGCCGCAGCTCGCCGAGTCGCTCCCGACCATCAGCGACGACGGCCTCACCGTGGAGATCCAGGTCCGCCAAGGGGTCAAGTTCGCCGACGGCACCGACCTCGACGCCGAGGCGGTGAAGACCTCGCTCGAGCGCGACCTCACCAACCCGGAGAGCGCGCGGGTCACCGAGCTGGGCCCGATCGACACGATCGAGGCGCCCGACCCGAGCACCGTCGTGATCCATCTCAAGACGCCCTTCGCGCCGCTGACCGCGGCCCTGGCCGACCGCGCCGGCATGGTGATGAGCCCCGCCCAGCTCACCAAGCTGGGCGACAAGTTCGGCAGCGACCCGGTCTGTGTCGGTCCGTTCAAGTTCTCCGAGCGGGTGCCCCAGAACTCGATCACGCTGGTGAAGGACCCGAACTACTACGACGCGGACAAGGTGCACCTCGACAAGATCGTCTACCAGATCATCACCGACTCGAGCATCCGCGCGGCCAACCTCAAGAGCGGTGACGTGCAGGTGGCCGACACGGTCGGCACCGACGACGTCTCCACCATCCAGTCCGACGACAGCCTGTCGCTGCTGCAGACCGCATCGCTGGGCTACCAGGGGATCACGTTCAACGTCGGCAACACCGCGGGAGTCGGGGAGCCGCCCGGCACCGTCGACCAGCCCTACGCGCAGGACCCGACGATCCGCCAGGCGTTCGAGTACGCCGTCGACCGCGAGTCGCTGGTGCAGACGGTCTTCAACGGGCAGTTCGACACCGCGTGCGGACCGATCTCGCCGGAGAGCCAGTTCAGCACCGACGCCGCCCAGGAGTGCCGCTCCTACGACCCCGGCCGGGCCAAGCAGCTGCTCGAGGAGGCCGGCGTCCCGACGCCGTACAAGCTGGACATGCTGGTCACCAACACCCCGGACGCGCTGGAGCTCGCCCAGGCGCTCCAGGCGATGGTGCAGGAGGGCGGCTTCGAGCTCGAGCTCCACCCGCTGGAGTTCACGACGCTGCTCGAGGAGCAGGACCAGGGCAAGTTCCAGGTCCTCCAGCTCGGCTGGTCCGGGCGGGTGGACCCGGATGCCAACATCACCAACTTCGTCGGCACCCAGGGCTCCCAGAACGTCGCCGGCTACAGCAACCCGGAGGTCGACGACCTGCTCGCCCAGGCCCGCCAGACCGACGACGTGCAGGACCGCGCCGACCTCTACGGACAGGTGCAGGCCGTGCTGCAGGAGGACGACCCGCTGATCTACCTCTACCGCCAGCGCAACCTGACGGGGGTGAGCAAGCAGATCACCGGCGTCCAGGTGTACCCGGACGGGATCATCCGGGTCGGCTTCGCCGGGTACGCGAAGTAATCGCTGTCGATGGGTCGCTACCTGCTCCACAGGCTCGGTCAGTCCGCGGTGACGCTCGTGCTCTCCACGATGGTCGTCTTCGCGGGGGTGCGGGCGCTGCCCGGCGACCCCGCCCGGGCCCTGGCCGGGGAGCAGAACGACCCCGCCCAGATCGAGGCGATCCGCGCGAGGTACGGCCTCGACGACCCGGTGCCCGTGCAGTACTGGCACTACCTGACCAACAGCCTGAAGGGCGATCTCGGAACGTCGGTGCGCACCGGCACCCCGGTCAGCGACCTGCTGCGCAGCGCCCTGCCGGTCACCCTCGAGCTGTCCCTGCTCGCCCTGCTGGTGGCCTCGGTCATCGGGGTCCTGGCCGGGGTGGTCGCCGCCGTACGCCGCGGCACCGTGGCCGAGTGGCTCGCCAACGGGTTCGCGCTGCTCGGGCTGTCGGTGCCGAACTTCTGGCTGGGGCTGATGGCGATCCTCTGGCTCTCGGTGGCGCTGGGCGTCCTCCCCGCGTCGGGGTTCGTGTCCTTTCGGGACGACCCCCTCGCCAACCTCGAGCACCTGGTCCTGCCGGCCGTCGTGCTCGGGATCCAGCTCGCGGCGGTGATCATGCGGCAGACCCGGTCCTCGATGCTCGACGCGCTCGACACCGACTACATCCGCACCGCCCGGGCCAAGGGGCTGCGTGAGCGCCGCGTGGTGTGGGTGCACGGACTGCGCAACAGCCTGATCGTCGTGGTCACGATCGTCGGCCTGCAGCTGGGCGCGCTGATCTCGGGCGCGGTCGTGACCGAGCGGATCTTCGCCCTGCCCGGGTTCGGCAAGCTCACCATCGACGCGGTCTTCCAGCGCGACTACCCGGTCATCCAGGCGGTCGTGCTGATCACCGCGACGGCGTACATCGTCATCAACCTGCTGGTCGACCTGCTCTACTCGCTCATCGACCCGCGCATCCGGGTGTCCGGAGAAGCCTCGTGACTGTTGCAGACACCATGCCCGCGGAGGAGCCGCCTGGCGCTCCCCCGGCCGGCCCCGCCGCGGCCCGGCCCCGGCGCGGTCGGCTGCTGCGTCGGCTCCGGCGCAGCCCGCTGGCCATGACCGGCCTGGTCGTGCTGACCATCGCGGTGCTCGCGGCGGTGCTGGCGCCCGTGATCGCGCCGTACCCGCCCGACCAGGCGCACTTCGACGACTCGTTCAGCCCCCCGGGGAGCCCGGGCTACCTCCTCGGCACCGACTCCCTGGGCCGCGACATCCTCTCGCGGATCCTGTACGGCGCCCGCGCGTCCCTGCTGGTCGGCGTGCTGTCCGTCGTGCTCGCTCTGGCGGTCGGGGTGCCCCTCGGGCTGCTGGCCGGCTACTTCCGCGGTCTCGACGCGATCGTCTCGCGGCTGACCGACGTGGTGCTGGCCTTCCCGTTCCTCATCCTGGCGGTCGGCCTCGCCGCGATCCGCGGGGCCTCGCTCGGCAACGCCGCCCTGGCGATCGGCATCTCGCAGATTCCCGGGATCATCCGGGTCACCCGCTCCGAGACCCTGCGGCTGAAGTCGCTCGACTTCATCGCGGCCGCGGTCGCCGAGGGCGCCAGCGACCTGTGGGTCGTCGTACGCCACGTGCTGCCCAACGCCACCAGCGTGCTGATCGTGCAGGCCACCGTGGCGATCCCGGCGGCGATCCTCGGCGAGGCGGTGCTCTCGTTCCTGGGTCTCGGCATCCAGCCGCCGTCGCCCAGCCTGGGCACCATGCTGTCGGAGGCGCAGCAGTCCATCTCGAGCGCCCCGTGGACGGCGGTCATCCCCGGGGTGGCGATCGCGGTGCTGACCCTGGCGTTCAACCTGGTCGGTGACGGGCTGCGCGATGCCCTCGACCCCCGGGCGGCTCGCCGATGAGCGCCGTGGCCGACGCGGCGGCGGACCAGCCGCTCCTGCAGGTACGGGACCTCTCAGTCAGCTTCCGCACCGAGGACGGCGCGATCCACGCGGTTGACGGCGTCTCGTTCGACGCCCGCGCCGGCGAGCTGTTGGCCGTCGTGGGCGAGTCGGGCTGCGGAAAGAGTGTGATGGCCACGGCACTGTCCGGGCTGCTGCCCAGGAGCGCGACCGTCAACGGGAGCGTGCTGCTGCGTGGCGAGGAGCTCGTGGGTGCTCCGGCGGCCCAGCTGCGGCAGGTCCGCGGCAGGCGCATCGCCTACATCTTCCAGGAGCCGATGACCTCGCTGAACCCGGTCTTCACGGTGGGTCGCCAGATCGCCGAGGTGCTGCGGCTGCACGAGGGGCTGGACCGGCGCGCGGCGCGGGCCCGGGCGGCCGAGCTGCTCGACCTGGTCGGCATGGCCAACCCCTACGAGCGGCTCCGGCAGTATCCCCACCAGCTCTCCGGCGGCCTGCGGCAGCGGGTGATGATCGCGATGGCCGTGGCCGGGAACCCGGAGGTCCTGGTGGCGGACGAGCCCACCACGGCCCTGGACGTCACGGTGCAGGCGGGCATCCTCGACGTACTCCGTGACCTGCGCGACCGGCTCGGCGCGGCCGTCGTGCTCATCACCCACGACCTCGGCGTGGTCGCGGACGTCGCCGACCGGGTGCTCGTCATGTACGCCGGCCGCGTGGTCGAGCGCTCCGACATCGACGACCTGTTCGCCCGACCGCGACACCACTACACGGTCGGGTTGCTCGGGGCGGTCCCCACGGCCCGCACCTCCGGCGGAGCCGACCACCGGCTGCAGGAGATCCCGGGACTGGTCCCGGTGGTCGCGGAGCCGGAGGACCGCTGCGTGTTCGCCGAACGCTGCCCGGCCGCCGACGAGACCTGCACGTCGCGCCGCCCGCCGCTGGCGCCCGCCGAAGGCACCGCGACCGGCCACGACGTGGCCTGCTGGCACCCGGCCGGGACCCGCGAGGTGGAGCGATGACCGACCCCGTCTGCGAGGTCGTCGACCTGGTCAAGCACTTCGGCCCGGTGCACGCCGTGGACGGCGTCTCGCTCGACGTCGGGCCGGGCGAGGTGGTCGCCCTGGTCGGCGAGAGCGGCTCGGGCAAGTCGACCGTCGGCCGCTTGATCGTGCGGCTGCTCGACCCCACCTCGGGGCAGGTCCTGCTGGACGGCGTCGACGTCAGTGCCCTCTCCAGGCGGGCGCTGCGCCCGCATCGACGCACGGTGTCCATCGTCTTCCAGGACCCCGCGTCCTCCCTCGACCCGCGGATGCGCGTCGCCGACGTGGTCGGTGAGCCACTGCGGCTGCACGGCGTGCCGCGGTCGGAGCGCGGCGACCGGGTCCGGGCGATGCTCGAACGCGTCGGCATGCGGGCCGGGGTGGCCGAGCGCTACCCGCACGAGCTCTCCGGTGGGCAGCGGCAGCGGGTCAGCATCGCCCGGGCCCTGGTCACGCAGCCGCGGCTGCTGGTGGCGGACGAGCCGACCAGCGCGCTCGACGTGTCGGTGCAGGCGAGCGTGCTGAACCTGCTGGCCGACCTGCAGCGGGACCTCGGCTTCGCGTGCCTGTTCATCACCCACGACCTCGCGGCGGTCGAGTACCTCGCGGACCGCGTCGTCGTCATGTACCTCGGCAAGGTCGCCGAGGTCGCCGCCCGCGAGCAGGTCTTCGCTGGACCGCGACACCCCTACACCCAGGCGCTGCTGTCGTCGGCCCCGGTCCCGGACCCGGGCGAGCAGCGGCGCCGGCGCCGCGTCGTACTCTCCGGCGAGCTGCCCAGCCAGCTCGATCCGCCGAGCGGCTGCCGCTTCCACACCCGGTGTCCGGTCGCCGAGGAGCGGTGCCGGACCGAGGTGCCCGAGCTCCGGCAGGTGGGCGGCGCCGGACCCGATGAGCGGACCGGGCTGGTGGCTTGCCACCTGGTCGCCGACGACGGCACCGGCCCGGACGTGCGCGCCATCGAGACGGGAGACTCAACCGCGTGACCGGCATCCTGAGCACGCGGCCCACGCTGCGCGGCTCGTTCGGGATGGCCTCGGCCACCCACTGGCTGGCCTCGCAGTCGGCGATGGCCGAGCTCGAGGCCGGCGGCAACGCGTTCGACGCCGCCATCGCCGGCGCCTTCGTGCTGCACGTCGTCGAGCCGCACCTCAACGGGCCGGCCGGGGAGGTGCCGGCGATCTTCGCGACCGCGGACGACCCCACACCCCGAGTGCTGTGCGGCCAGGGGACGGCGCCAGCCAGCGCGACCCGCGAGCACTACCTCGGCCTCGGCCTCGACCTGGTACCCGGCTCGGGGCTGCTCGCCGCGGCCATCCCGGGGGCGGTGGACGCCTGGCTGATGCTCGGCCGCGACCACGGCAGCCGGCCACTGCGCGAGGTCCTGTCCTACGCCATCGGGTACGCGCGCGGCGGTCACCCGTTGCTGCCGACGGCGGCGGCGACGGTGGCCCGGGTCGAGCAGCTCTTCCGCGAGCACTGGGCGACCTCGGCGGCGCGGTGGCTGCCGCGCGGCCGGCTCCCGCGCCCGGGGGAGCTCGTGGCCAACCCCGAGCACGCCGCCGTGCTGGAGCGCCTGGTCACGGAGGGCGAGGCCGCCGGGGCCGGCCGGGAGGTGCAGTACGACGGCGCGCGCCGCGCCTGGCGCGAGGGGTTCGTGGCCGAGGCGATCGACGCCTTCTGCCGGTTGCCGTTCCGCGACTCGAGCGGGGCGGACCACGCGGGCGTGCTGACCGGAGCCGACCTGGCCGGCTGGTCCGCGTCGTACGAGCGGCCGGTCACCCACCGCTTCCGAGACGTCGAGGTCGCGAAGACCGACCTGTGGGGACAGGGACCGGTGCTGCTCCAGTCGCTGGCCCTGCTCGACGACCTGCCCGACGAGGCGCTCGACCCCGCGACCGCGGACGGCGTCCACACGATCACCGAGGTGCTCAAGCTCGCGCTGGCCGACCGCGAGGCCTGGTTCGGCGACGGATCGCCGGTCACCGTGGCCGAGCTGCTCGACCCGGCGTATCTCACGGCGCGGCGGGCACTCGTGGGCGACCGCGCCTCGGCCGAGCTGCGGCCGGGCTCCCCGGGCGGCCGCCCACCGGTGCTGGCCGCGCACGTGCACGGGGGAACCGACACCCCGGAGGCTGCCGGCCTGGGCGAGCCCACCGTCTCGTGGGACGGCCAGACCCGCGGCGACACCTGCCACATCGACGTGGTCGACCGGTGGGGGAACATCATCTCGGCCACGCCGAGCGGTGGCTGGCTGCAGAGCTCCCCGACGATCCCCGAGCTGGGCTTCTGCCTCGGCAGCCGGCTGCAGATGCTCTGGCTCGACGAGGGGCTGCCGGCCACGCTGACCCCTGGCCGGCGCCCGCGCACCACGCTCTCCCCCACCATGGTGCTTCGCGACGGCCGGCCGGTGCTGGCCTGCGGGACCCCGGGCGGCGACCAGCAGGAACAGTGGCAGCTGCCGTTCCTGCTGCACCACCTGGTCGGCGGCCGCAGCCTCCAGGAGGCGATCGAGGCGCCGTCGTTCCACACCACCTCGGTGCCGAGCTCGTTCTACCCGCGGGAGATGAACCCCGGCGAGCTGGTCGCCGAGGACCGGCTCGGCCCCGACGTACTGACCGAGCTCGAGGCCCGTGGCCACCGCCTGGTCCGCGCCGGCGACTGGATCCTGGGCCGGCTGTGCGCGGTGGCCCGGGACTCCGACACCGGCGAGCTGTCGGCGGCCGCGACCTCGCGCGGCGCCCAGGGCTACGCGGTGGGGCGTTAGGGCGTGTCTGCCAATCCCTGGCGGCGCCGGACGCCGCCCAGATCGCGCGCTGGCCGCATTGCCGACGCTTCGAAGACGTCCAGTCTGCGCGCGCGCCGGCGCCTTGCCATCGCGCGTCTGTACGACGCCGGCATCCACCACGAATTGGCAGACACGCCCTAATGTCCCGCTCCCTCGAGGGCGGCCGTCTCGGCGGCCCGGACATGCTCGGCCGCCGCCTGCTCCGCCGCGTCCGGGTCGTGCGCCTCGAGCGCCTCGACCAGCCGGACGTGCTCCTCCCACGAGTGCGTGGCCCGGCGGGGTGCGCCGAGCCGGAAGACCCAGTGCACGTAGCGGTACATCGAGGTGGAGAACTGCGCCAGCCAGCGGTTGCCGGACATCACCACCACGGCGCGGTGCAGCTCGGTGTTGAGCTCGGCCACCCGGTCGAAGTCACCCTGCTCGGTGGCCACCCGCGCGTGGTCGAGCAGCTCGCGCAGCCCGGCCAGGTCGGCGTCGGTGCCGCGCTCGGCCGCCACCCGCGCGGCCAGCGGCTCGATCATCGACCGGGCCAGGAACAGGTCCCGCATCGTCTCCTCGTCGGGGGTCGCCACCACCGCGCCGCGACGGGGCTGCACCTCGATGAACCCCTCGGCCGTGACCACGCGCAGCGCCTCGCGGACCGGGTTGCGGGAGACCCCGAAGTCGGCCGCCAGCCGGTCCTCGGTCAGCCGCTCGCCGGGACGGTACTGCGCGTCGATGATCCGGCGCCGCAGCTCGGCGGTCACCTGGTCGCTGAGGCTGGTGTGCCGGGCGCCGATCGAGTCGGACAGACCGGTCACCGTGCACCTCCGCCACACTGGTCACGCGCCCACCGCGTGCCCATACAGTATACGAAGGACAGCGGCCGCGAGCCCGAGCCCTTGTAACTGACTGTTCAGATCACTGGCCTGCGTGAATTCGCGCAGGCCAGATGTCATATCGGTCAGTTACAAGTGCCGGCCGGCCGCGGGAGCCCGTCCCAGGCGGCCGCGCTCAGAACTGCTCGGTGTAGTGCGCCGCCGTCGACGGGTAGTAGTCGCGCTCGAAGTCGCGCTGAGCCGGGTCGGCACCGGTCTCGACGTCGACGAGCCGGTCGAGGTAGTAGTCCCAGCCCGGACCGACCGCGCCCACCTGCTCCCGCGTGACGCCGGGCTGGCTGAAGGTCAGCGTGGTGACGCCGTCGGCATGGGTGAGGTCCAGCTCGAGCAGCCACACCTCGTCGCCGACGCGGGAGGTGAGGTGCAGGCGGCGCGGGGGTTCGCAGACGCGGATCTCCATCTCCTCGCCGGAGTGCGCCTCGCCCTCGAACAGCATCCGGAACTGCACGCTGCCGGACGCCGGGTCGCCGGTCCACGCGCCGATCCAGCGGGCCAGCCGGTCCGACTCGGTGACGGCCGCCCACACGTCCTCGATCGGGGCCTTGAACTCGCGGGTCTGGACGAGCACGTGCTGGCCCTCGCGCAGCTCGATGGTGCCGGTGGGTGTCATGCCGTCTCCTCTGTCCTGGTGGGCTGGGTGGTCCTACGCCGATCTCGGCCGGCCCGGTGCACCTCGGTGGCCAGGGCGTCGAGCGCCTGCTCGGGGAGCGGCCGGACGGCCAGCGCCCCGACGTACGACGCGACGGGGCCGAGCGCGGACCGGTCCAGCGCGTAGAAGCGCTCCCGGCCCCGGTCGGCGACCGTCACCACGCCCGCCTCCAGCAGCAGCCGCAGGTGCTTGCTGACCGCCGGGCGGCTGATCGGCCGGCCCGCGGCGAGGTCGACGACGCGGCGCGGCTCGCCGGCCAGGTCGGCCAGCAGCGAGCGCCGGACCGGGTCGGCCAGCGCCCCGAACACGTCCATGCCAGAAAGGTAACCGTTGGGATACCAATAGGCAAGCGCCGACTCGGGGTGCGGTGGGTCACCCGCGTAGGCTTGACGCCGTGACCCAAGCCCCCACAGCCCCGGAGGGACGCAAGCTGCTCCGCCTCGAGGTCCGCAACGCCGAGACCCCGATCGAGCGCAAGCCGGAGTGGATCAAGACTCGGGCGAAGATGGGGCCGGCGTACACCGAGCTGCAGTCGCTGGTGAAGTCCGAGGGGCTGCACACGGTCTGCCAGGAGGCCGGCTGCCCCAACATCTTCGAGTGCTGGGAGGACCGGGAGGCGACGTTCCTCATCGGCGGCGACCAGTGCACCCGGCGGTGCGACTTCTGCCAGATCGACACCGGCAAGCCGGAGCCGCTGGACCGCGACGAGCCGCGTCGGGTGGCCGAGTCGGTGCAGAAGATGGAGCTGCGCTACGCCACCATCACCGGTGTTGCCCGCGACGACCTGGAGGACGGCGGCGCCTGGCTGTACGCCGAGACGGTGCGCGCCATCCACGAGCTGAACCCCGGGACCGGGGTCGAGAACCTGATCCCCGACTTCAACGGCAAGCCGGACCTGCTGCGTGAGGTCTTCGAGAGCCGTCCGGAGGTGCTCGCGCACAACGTCGAGACGGTGCCGAGGATCTTCAAGCGGATCCGGCCCGCGTTCCGCTACGACCGCTCGCTCGACGTGCTGACCCAGGCCCGCGACTTCGGGCTCGTGACCAAGTCGAACCTCATCCTCGGCATGGGCGAGACCCGCGCGGAGGTCTCCCAGGCGCTGCGCGACCTGCACGCGGCGGGCACCGAGCTGGTGACCATCACCCAGTACCTCCGCCCGTCCGTGCGGCACCACCCGGTCGAGCGCTGGGTCCGGCCCGAGGAGTTCGTGGAGCTGGCCGCCGAGGCCGAGGAGATCGGGTTCTCCGGCGTACTGTCCGGGCCGCTGGTGCGTTCGTCCTACCGCGCGGGCCGGCTGTACCGTCAGGCCATGGACGCCCGCCAGGGCGTCTCCGCCTGACCCTCCCCTCGCACCACACCGATAGATAGGCAGCGCCGCCGCATGGCCAAGGAGAAGAAGGAGACTGGATCGAACGCCGACAAGACCGGCCGGATCCAGCAGTTCCGCGAGACCTACCGGATGTCGAAGACGACCGACCCGCGGATCGGTCTGTGGATCCTCGGCGCCTTCCTGATCGTCGGCGCGCTCGGCTTCGTGGTCTTCTTCGTGCTGCTGCCCAGCGGCGACAGCCTGCTCGGCAAGGCCATCGCGGTCGTCGGTGCCCTGCTGTTCGGCTCGCTCGCGGCCCTGATCATCTTCGGCCGGCGAGCCCAGCGGTCGGCGTACGCCCAGATGGAGGGGCAGCCCGGCGCGGCCGCGGCCGCGCTCCGGATGCTGCGCCGCGGCTGGAAGACCGAGCCGGCCATCGCGTTCGACAAGCAGCAGGACGTCGTGCACCGCGTGGTCGGGCCGCCCGGGATCGTGCTGATCGGCGAGGGCAAGAGCAACAGCCGGGTCCGGCAGCTGCTCATCACCGAGCGACGCAAGCACGAGCGGGTCGCCGCCGAGGTCCCGATCCACGAGGTCATCTGCGGGAACGGCGAGGGTGAGATACCGCTGCCCAAGCTGGCCCGCTCCATCCAGAAGCTCGGCCGCGAGGTGAAGCCCGCGGAGATGACCGACATCCTCAACCGGCTCAAGGCGCTCGACGCCCAGCGCTCGAACATCCCGATCCCCAAGGGACCGGTGCCGACCAGCATGAAGGGGCTGCGCGGCAACCTGCGGGGCCGCTGAGCCCAGAACTACCTCTAGCCGGCCATTCTCTCGGGCATCGTGGTGACCTCGGCGCTGGGCGGCGCCTCGATCACGACGTCACCGCCCCAGTCGGAGAGCGTCACGGCGACGGTCGCCCCGCCGAAGTCGCCGGAGAACCTGCGGATCAGCCCGTCGCTGTCGAACCACCAGTCCAGCGTCAGCGAGTCGGGCAGCTGAGTGCCGGCGGCGGAGGCTCCGGGCACCGAGTCGAGCAGTTTCTTGGCGTCGACTTCGGTCATGTAGTGGTCGAGGGACTCTCCGTCGACGTCGTCTGCGCCCTGGTCGGTCGCCGAGGTGACCGCGCCGGCGAACGTCTCGAACAGCTTGGTCAGGTCGAGCTGACCACCCAGCGCGCCCAGGGGGCCGCCGTCGAGCGAGCTGGAGACCCACTTGTCTCCCAGGGCGGCGCTCTTCAGGTACAAGGTGCCGTCCACCAGGCGCACCTCGACCTCGCCGCCACCCAACGCCGGCATCGCCAGCCTCATCGCCAGCTCCGGCGGAGAGACGGTGTAGTCCGCCTCCCCCTCGCCGGAGCCGATCGCGGCGAGGTCCACGCTGACGTGCGCGGTCGTGGCCTTGTCCAGAGCGGTCTCAAGGACGTCGGTGAACTCCTGAGCGCTCAGTGGCTGCCCGGCCTCCTTGCTCGCGTCGGCCGTCGCCGACGACGCCGAAGCGGGCTCGTCCGAGGCCTTCTGGCCACCGGAGCCGTCAGCTCCGCAGCCAGCGAATGCAAGCAGGGTCGCGGCGGCGGCGGTCGCCAGGAAGCGTCGTACGGTCACGTTCACGTGATCTCCAAGCGGGCGCGGGGTTCCCTACGACTGTACGGAGCCGCGCCCAGCCAGGGACCGGAATGTCTGGAGCGTGACGACGGCGCTGCCGGCGACCAGGTCGTGCAGCCCGCGGCCGTCGGGCTGGTAGACCAGCGGCGGGATCACCAGTGCGATCAGCACCTGGCGGGCCAGCGCGAGGTGCAGCGGGATCGGGCGCGGGTCGCCGTTCGCGCGTACGACGCGGAGCCGGGTCGCGACCTGGCCGAACGACCCGCCGCTCAGCCCGGTGAACAGCGCCGACTCGAGCACGAACACCACCAGCACGTAGAAGCCGGCCCGGTTGTCGCCTGCCCACTGGTCGACGCCGCCAAGCAGCAGGATGACCACCAGGGTGGACGCGAACCAGTCGACGACCAGCGCGAGGATGCGCCGGGCCCAGGTCGCGGTCTCCACTCCCCCAGCCTCTCAGGACCGCTGTGGCGCCCGGCGTACGCCCTGGGTCCTCGGGCTGAGCACCTGTTACACGGCCGAAACAATCGCGATACGGTCGAGAAACTGCCCCTGCGTAGGTTGCGCTGGACCTCAACAGCGCCAAGGAGAACTGCATGTTCCAGAACAGCGAAGAGCTGCTCAAGTACGTCAAGGACGAGGGGATCGAGTTCGTCGACGTGCGCTTCGTCGACCTGCCCGGCATCGAGCAGCACTTCACCGTCCCGGTGTCGTCCTTCGACCAGGACGTCTTCGAGAACGGTCTCGCGTTCGACGGCTCCTCGATCCGGGGTTTCCAGGCCATCAACGAGTCCGACATGGCGCTGTTCCCGGACCCGACCACGGCGTTCCTGGACCCCTTCCGGGTCGCCAAGACGCTCTGCCTCAGCTTCTTCATCCACGACCCGATCACCGGTGAGGCGTACTCCCGCGACCCGCGCAACATCGCGCGGAAGGCGCTGACCTACCTCGGCACGACCGGCATCGCGGACACGGCGTTCTTCGCGCCCGAGGCCGAGTTCTACATCTTCGACTCGGTGCGCTACTCCACGACGCACAACGAGGGCTACTACCACATCGACTCGGTCGAGGGCTGGTGGAACTCGGGCTCGGAGAACGACAACCGGGGCTACAAGACCCGGTTCAAGGGCGGTTACTTCCCCGTCTCGCCGTACGACCACTACAGCGACCTGCGCGACGCGATGGTGAAGAACCTCGAGGCCAGCGGCCTCCACGTCGAGCGCGCCCACCACGAGGTCGGCACCGCCGGCCAGGCCGAGATCAACTACAGGTTCGACACGTTGCTCAAGGCCGCCGACGACGTGATGAAGTTCAAGTACCTCATCAAGAACACCGCCTGGGAGGCCGGCAAGACCGTCACCTTCATGCCGAAGCCGATCTTCGGCGACAACGGCTCGGGCATGCACGTGCACCAGTCCCTGTGGAAGGACGGCGAGCCGCTGTTCTACGACGAGACCGGGTACGGCGGGCTCTCGGACACCGCCCGCTGGTACATCGGCGGCATCCTCCAGCACGCCCCGTCGCTGCTGGCGTTCACCAACCCAACCGTCAACTCCTACCACCGCCTGGTCCCCGGCTTCGAGGCGCCGATCTCGCTCGTCTACTCCTCACGGAACCGCTCCGCGTCCGTGCGGATCCCGATCACCGGCTCCAACCCGAAGGCCAAGCGCATCGAGACCCGGTTCCCCGACCCGTCGGCGAACCCCTACCTCGCGTTCTCGGCGCTGATGCTCGCCGGCGTCGACGGCATCAGGAACAAGGTCGAGCCGGCCGCCCCCATCGACAAGGACATCTACGAGCTGCCGCCGGACGAGATGGCCGAGATCGACCAGGTCCCGACCTCGCTGGGCGCCGTCCTCGACGCCCTCGAGGCCGACCACGAGTTCCTCACCGTCGGCAACGTGTTCACACCCGACCTGATCGAGACCTGGATCGACTACAAGCGCACCAACGAGATAGCGCCCGTGCAGCTGCGGCCGCACCCGCACGAGTTCGAGCTCTACTACGACATCTGAGTTCGCACAGATGTACCTGCGGCCCCGCCGTGGTGACGCGATCAAAAGCAGCCCCTGACCAGGGAAGACACATATCTCCGACCCTCTCAGGTCAGGGGCCGCTGTCGGTCACATGCATCCTGGTGCGGCCGTGGTGTGGCCCGGGCAAGAGTGCTTCGAATCAGATTTGAAGATCCGCTCGGACTCGCCCTCTGGACGCAGCATTCCTGACGACACGCCAAGCTCCTCCGCGGGCGGAGGAGCGTCGTCCGGCCACCGAGTCCGCCACTCGGGGCATCCCCGCCATCCGTGATGGAGATCCGCTGCCCGTCGTCGTGGCTGATCAGGTTCTCGACGACGACGAGGTACTCGCCGGGACGCCTCCGCTGGGCCCTCAACACCAGGGCCGCTGGCTCACGCGGTCGCGTCGGTGCTGTACGCCTCCTGCACGATCCGACGAGCGACCACGTGGTGTATATGCTCGGCGTGCAGAGCCTGCGGCGCCGGCGTGCCTCACGCACGTTTCTACTGGCGCGGAGGTCGATCTCCCTTGGAGAGCTGAGGACGAGTTGAAGGTTCTGGTGACCGGTGCGACCGGTTACGTGGGCGGTCGGCTGGTGCCGTTGCTGCTGGACCGCGGCCACGCGGTGCGCACCACGACCTCCAACCCCGATCGCGAGCCGCCGTGGTGGGGCGAGCGCGTGGAGACGGTGGTCATGGATGCGCTCGATGCGGAGCAGGTCACAGCCGCGTGCGATGGCGTGGACGCGGTCTACTACCTGATCCACGGCATGGGCGGGGACGACTTCGCCGAGAACGACCGCCAGACAGCCAACAACCTCGCCGACGGCGTACGGGCCCACAGCGTCGGCCGGGTGGTCTACCTCTCAGGGATCGTCCCGGACGTCGCCGAGTCGGAGATCTCCGAGCACATCGAGTCGCGCCTCGAGGTCGAGCAGATCCTCAGCGACGTGCCCGCGACCGTCGTGGTGCTGCGCGCGGCGGTGCTCTTGGGCAGTGGGTCCACCTCGTTCGAGATCATCCGGCAGGTCAGCGAGCGGATGCCCGTGCACACAGTGCCGTCGTGGATGGACTCCATGGTCCAGCCGATCGCGACCGTCGACGTGCTCGAGGCTCTGGTGGGTGCGCTGGAGTACGCCGGTCCCTCGCGCCATTTCGACGTGGGAGGACCGGTCCAACTGCGTTATGGCGCGCTGCTCGAGGCCTACACCGAGCACGCCGGGCTCGAGCGGCGCCAGGTCAGTGTGCCCCTGTTGCCGACTGCGCTGGTCGGGACCCTGGTGGGCAGCCTCACCGACGTGCCCCGAGCGACGGTCGAGGCACTGGTCGAGAGCCTTCACCACGACATGGTCGTCGCGGACACCGACTTCCTGAAGCTGCTGCCGCGGGGACGCAGCCTGGTCGGACTGGACGAGGCTTTTCGCCGCGCCCTGGCTCCGGGAGCGACCACGCCCCAGGACGCCGACCCGATGGGGCCCTTGCCGCAGGACCCTGCCTGGGCCAGCGGCGGTGACGACCGTCCCGCCCTGGCCAAAATGGTCGACGCGGTGAAGGACGTGTTGCCGAATGCCTGAGAGATCGGCGACATCGGCATCGAAGTCCACACTGCCCATCGCGCGCACGAGGCAGACCGCCACGTCGACGCCGAGCAACGTCCCGGCCAGAGAATTGGTAGCGTGCACGTCGCCGGCGGCGGGCTCGGCCTCACCGGAGTAGACGTCGGCGGCACGTCATAGCCCACACCTGGGACTCGCCCTCGACCAGCGCGAGAACCAGGCTCGGCCGACGAACCTGGTCGCGACTGCCGCGAGAAGCCCGCGCGCCTCGTGTCGGAGCAGCCTCAGCAACCACCGCACTCGAGGACCATCCACGAACTCCGCGATCGCTGCCACCTGATGCCGTGCCAGGATCGCGACCGTGTCGGCCGGCACTGCCGGACTCGGGTCAGTCCGCGGCCTGGAGAGCCTTGACCTCGTCGCGGGCACCGAGGACCGCTTCATGCTGTCGACTCACGACCTCGCGGAAACCTGGACTGAGGTCCTGCTCCAGCGCCTTCTCGTACTCGGAGACCGCGTGGTCCTCGCCGGTCAAGGCAGCCTTGAGGATGCTGCCGGCGTCGCCACCACTCATGGCGTCCTTGAGCGAGATCCACCCGCGGTGCAGAGCCGCGGCGACGGTCCCGCTCTCGTCGACGTCGTCGCCATAGTCCACGCCCATCTCGACCATCTCGCGGTGGAACCCCGCGCGCTGCTCCGACAGGCGCTGCAGCGTCTCGGCCCACTCGGCTCGATCACCTTCCCGCAGCTGCTCCGCGGCGGTGGCGAAGCCTCGCTCGCCGTCCTTCAGCGTCTCGACCAGTTCCTTGGCGGCCTGCTTGTCGTCTGACATCTGGGGCTCCTTCGTCGCGGTGATAGCTCCCTTCCCGTACCCCTGCGCGCGTCCACCTAGCCCTCGCGGCGCCATCGGGGTGCGGGATGCGACCACCGGCGTCGATCCGCCTGCCGAGAAGGTGTCCCGTGCGTTCCAGCTGACCGGCGTACGCCAAGGTGCGCGTTGTCATCCTGGGCCACGACCCGTATCACGGCGCCGGGCAGGCGCATGGTCTCGCCTGTCTCGGTCGCGCAGGGAATCTCCCACCATCGCTGCGCCAGACTCCGGCAGGAGCTCGAACGCGACCCCGAGGTGGCTCCGCTCCGGTTCACCTGCCCCCTGACCGCCGCGCACATGTGGTCCACTGCGGCTTGCTGGTGACCGGCCCCTCGGGACGCTGTGAGGATCCACCCGACGTCGACACCACTCGAAGGTCCTCCTCGCCGGACCGATGGCCCGGGACCCCCGGGGCCATCGGCATTTGGCGTAGGGATCGCCCAGACAGTGCGGACCTGACCCGCGTCACTCCGAGGCGACGGGAGTCAGTCCCCCGGACACGAGGACGGCGACCACCAGCGCGGTGCGCGCCAATCCCAGAAGCGGTCCGAATGGAAGCGCGAAGCCGATCCAGAACACGAACTCGACAGGCAGGAGGGCCAGGGCCAGCCATCGGGCGGTCGTGGCGTCGCGCCACAGCAGGACCGCGACCACGACCTCGGCGATGCACACGGCCACGAAGCCGACGAGCAGCGCGGTGCTGGGCGGGAGTCCCCAGCGCTCGAACGGCCCGTTGCCGTACGTCGGGAAGCCGAGGAACGTCCACACCTCGCCCTCCCGCGCGTAGAACCAGGTGCCGTACGCGCCCCGTAGGGCCGAAGCCCAACCCGAGCACGAGGGAGCAGACTGCGGCCGCCTTGGTCACGGAGTCCCCCGGTTCACACCAGCTGTCCGCCGCGGACCGGCCCGATGTACCTGCGGTACTTGCGCTTGCCGATCAAGTGCCAGAGCACCTTCACCGGCGGCGGCAACTGGCCGAACATCATCGCCACCTCCTCGGGCGTCGCGACCTCGACCAACTGCCCGGTGGCGATCCACCGCTGAGCCGGAGTGAACTTCTCGAAGCCACGCTCCCCGACGTCCTGCCACTCGGCCTTGCTCAGGTGCCGGTCGATCAGCGGCACAACGACCTGCTCCTCCTCGTCCAAATGGTTTTCGAGGACGACGAGGAACTCCCCGAGGCGGTCGGCGAGCGCTGAGGACGTCGCCGGCGTCGGATCCGAGCGCCACGCCGACATCGCCGCTCGGACCTCGGCAACCGACACGTCGATCTGCTGGTGTTGCTCCGCCATCCGCTCCACGAGCCATGCGTCGAGCCCCGCGCGGTCGAGCAGCTTCGGCCAGATCAGATCGTCTTCAGTGGTGTGGTGCATGTGAAGGCCGTCGAGCAGGAACCCGAGGTGGTCGGCGACGGCATGCACCCGCATGACCTCGGCTGAGGGCACCTCCTGCACCAGGGCGTGCACCTCAGCGAACTGGCGCCGGAAGATCCGATGGATGATCGGCATCTCACGGGCCGCCGGTCCTTCTGCGCCGTTCATCGCTCGTCCGCCTTCCAGAGCGCGTAACCGAGGGCCGCGAAGAGCAGCATCCAGACCGTGATCGCGAGGCGCGCGAGAACGAACGGTCCCATCAATGCAGGCATCATCGGCACGAACACGAAGATGCCTGCGACCAACACAACAACCCCGCGCCATCCGGTCCAGCGTCCCCGACGGCGGACCGCGATGCCAGCCAAGATCAGTCCCACACCAACTGCCACGCTGGAAACCCCGTAAAGCACGTCGAGAAGGCCGGTGCCGTCGCCGGGATAGGTCGAGTTGCGTGCCGTGATCGCGATCAACTCGGTGACCGCTAGCAGTGCCATGCCCGAGACGGCGAGGCCGCTGCCCCAACCTGCGCTGCGGCCTGGGGCCATGACCGCCGCGCGGGCGAGTGCCGCGATGCCGGCGAGCAGACCAAGATGCTGGACGAAGAACCAAATCTGGATGACGCTGAACCCGCCCGCTGTGAGCGGATAGCTGAACCTCTCCTCGGACACCTGGGCCGGAAACGCCGCCACGAAGATGCCGCTGACGGCTCCGAGGATGCCGGCCGCCAGACAGACCGCACCGGCGCGGCTCAACCAGACGGGAATCGTGTCAGCAGGCAACGTGCCCACTTCAGTCTGCGTCATGGTGATCGCCCCTCTTGCCTAGAAGCCAACGCTCCGAGCGGAGTGTGCTAGAAATTATTCAGGTAACCTGAATACTCTGCGGGATCCGGAGTTGTCAATGGCGAAAGACCTGAACACCGTCTCGATGCTGGGCCAGGCCTACAGCCTGCTGGGCTTCCAGATCGTCGACGGCGTGGTCGGTGCCGGCTATCCGCAGAAGCCCAAGCACTCCGCCGTCTTCGCCCAGATCTCTCCGGACGGGTCCCGGCTCACCGAGCTCGCCCGGAAGGCCAACATGACCCCTCAGTCCATGGCCGAACTCGTCGACGAGCTGGCCGACATGGGGTACGTCGTGCGTCGTCCAGACCCCGACGACGGCAGGGCCAAGCTCATCGTGCTCACCAAGCGGGGCCGAGGCGCAGTAGCCGCCGGTCGCCAGACGATCGAGGCCCTCGAAGAGCAGGTGACCGAGCTCCTCGGCGAGCGCGGACACCGCGAACTCCGACGACTGCTGTGGAAACTGCTCGACGCTACGAATGCCTGAGGCGGAGTCAGCCTCCGAGGACGCATGAGTTGGAGAGGCAGGAGCGGCGCGCGAGCGTCACCGCGACACGCACGGCGACCGTGGCCATGACCACCGCGAGTGATGTACCCAGCCGCGATGAAAGGACCTAGAGAACAGCCATCTTCAACTCCAGCACTACTGCGAGAGTAGTCAATCTGCTACAAGCCCGGTACGAACGGCCGGGGAATCTCGGCGTTTGCGCAGTCAGCATGGGTGAGTCAGGCAGTACCACGACATCTCTCATCGTCTTCCAGCGTCAGGGGTCGCGCTTTCATTCGTCCGTGGCCCCGGTGCGGCCCTTGCCGGCGCGGGTGGCCGCTGCAGCTTGCCGTGCCGTCGCCGGTCAGCGGGGTGAGGTGATGAGCTCCCGCAGCTGCTGCAGGCGGGTCGCCGTGACGGCGTGCCCACCCCTGACCGCAATCGCGAGTGCCTCCTCGATGAGGGCTTCCGCGTCGTGGTCGCCGCCCCGTACCGCGAGCTCGCAGCGCGCGAGGCGGGATTCGTAACGGGCCAGGTCCGGGCCCGCCGCGAGGGCCCGGTCGATGTGGATTGCAGCCTCGTCCAGGCGGCCCTGCTCGAGCAGGACCTGCGCCAGCCTGGCTTGGCCCCAGCACCGGAACATCACGAAGCTCTCGCCGCTGATGCGCAGGCTCTCCTGGAACGCGGCGATGGCGGCTGCGTGGTCGCCCAGGGCGGCATGGGCAACGCCCACCGCAAGCGACGTGGTGGCCATCGAACCGCGGTGTCCGATACGCCGGCCGAGGGCCAGCCCGGCCTCGGCGACCTCGAGGGCCTCGTTCGCTCGTCTGCACCCGACCAGCACCTCGGCATGGTGCCAGCACGTCATCGCTTCGCCCTCGGCGTACGCGAGGCGGCGCGAGAGCTCGAGAGCCGCACTGGTCTCCACGAGTCCCTCCGACGGACGACCGGCGAAATGGAGGCCGTGCCCCCCGGTGGACCGCGGCCACACCGCGCGGAGCAGGTTGCCACTGTCGGTGAACAGCTTGGCGGCGCGGTCGAACTGCTCGATGCCCCCGGTGATGTCTCCGCTGCCAAAGGTGGTCATCGCCCGGGCCTCGACGATGTCGGCCACGCCCGCGGCGTCACCCACGGAGGTGAACAGGGCGAGCGCCTCGTCGAAACGCGCGTCGGCGAGTGCGTTCCGGTCGAGGTTCAGGTCGACGAGCGCGCGGACGTACATGGCACGTGCCCGCGCACCGAGGTCGTCACCGGCCTCGGCGAGCGCCAAGTCCGCCAGCTCCGAGGCGCGCAGCAGGTCCTCCGCGCCAAAGGTGAGCTGGGCCAGCCGGGTCAACAAGCGGGAGCGCACCGGGCCCGACTTCGCCGTGGCGAGCGCCGCACGCAGGTCGTCGCGGGCCGGTTCCAGCTCACCCTTGCGGGCGAGCGTCTCCGCACGAACTTCCAGCAGGGAGGTGCGGACGATGAGGGTGGGTTGGAGCGCAAGTCCCTCGGAGGCCAGTTGCTCGGCCTCGTGGTCCGCGAAACGATCCATCCGCGCCTTCGCCGCCGTCGCGTACGCCGCAGCGGCGGCCGCGGAGTCCCCGGCACCGGCCAGGTGCCGCGCCCGCTCGTCCACCGGTCCCTCATCACCGGCGAGCGCGTCGGCGAGGCGTTGGTGCAGCCCGGCCCGCTCCACTGGATCGAGACGTTCACCGATGGTCTCGCCCACGAGGTCGTGGTCGACGCGGAAGCCCTCGATGTCATGGTGCACGAGGTGGTTCCGGGACAAGTCGCGCAGCATCCTGATCGCGTCGTCGACCGACACGGCGCAGGCAGCCGACAGCAGCCGGGCCGGCACCGGACGCGCCAGCAAGGACAAGGCGGCCAGCAGTCGCCGCGCATCGCGCGGGAGACGCTCGAACTGGCGCCACACAGCGTCCCGCTGGCCTGCGCGGGCCAGGTCGCGCACCCGGTCCGGTTCGGGCTCCTCGACCGCGACCCAGCCGCCGGCCGCGTTGCGCTGCAGCAGGCCCTCGGCCTCGAGCTTGCGCGCGACCTGCAGCACCGCGAACGGCGTCCCGTCGGTGTGTTCGCCGAGCGCGGCGGCGACGGCCGACGAGGAGACCAGACGGCGCAGGGCATCGATGCCGAGCGGACCGAGCAGTACGTCGACCGGTCGGCTCTCCCCAACGTCTGTCAGGAACCGGGCGACCGGCGAGTCCTCGGCGACCTCCTCGGGACGGTAGGCGAAGACCATTGCCACGTCGGGGCTCCGTCCGGCGAGCAGCGCCAGCAGTTCGAGGCTGCTCGAGTCAGCCCACTGGAGGTCGTCTACGACAAGCAGCGAGGGTGCGGTCGCCTCGATGATCCGAAGGAGACCCTGCTTGACCAGCGCGCGCCGTGATTGCGGGTCGACCGGCGGTCCCGTCTCCTCGAGGCCGGGCACCATGTCGGCGAGGGCGGCGAGGGTGGTGGCACCGAGCAGCCGGTGCAGGTCGAGCGCGGCCGCCGGTGGGCTCTGCACCAGTGACCGCGCCAGGCCCCACGGATCCCCGCGTTCCGGAAGGACCGCACGGGCCAGCAGCACGGGCCGCGACGCCTGAGCGCATAGCGCGTCGAGAAGGCGTGACTTTCCCACCCCGGAGCGACCGGAGACGACCGCGGTCCGCTCGCGGGCGCCCAGTTCAAGCAGTTCGCCGAGCTCGCGGTCACGGCCCACCAGTGGGGGTTCGTCGGAGCGTGGCGAGTGTGGCCGGGGAGGCACCGGGCGGGCCGGCAGCGTCCCGCTCAGCAGCTGCTCGTAGATGGCCACCGCCTCCGGCGAGGGATCGATGCCGAGCTCGTCGGCCAGCATCCGCCGCAGGTCGAGGTACGTCGCGACCGCCGCGGCCTGGTCGCCCTCGGCGGCATACGCTCGCACCAGGAGCAGATACGCCGCCTCCCGTAGCGGCTGGCGTCCCACCGCCTGCGCAGCGAGAGCGACGGCCTCTCGGGGGTTTCCCGAGGCGAGCAGTCCGTCCGCGCCGATCTCCAGCGCGTCCTGGTGGAGCCGCTCGAGCCGGTCGCGGTGCGGTTGAGCCCAGTCGGCGTACGCGTCCTCGGCAAGGGGTTCGTCCCAAAGGTTCAGGGCCGCCTGCGCCGCTCGGGTCGCGGTGAGGTCGTCTCCTCGCGCCCGGGATGCTCGGGCCTTCCCGACGAGCTCCTCGAAGCGCTCGACATCGACGCGGACCTCGGCCCCGTCCTGGAGCACGTAGCCACCGCTGACGGTCTGGATCACGTCGGACTGTCCGAGCGCGCGGCGGGCTCGGTTGACGACCACGTTGAGGTTGGTGGCGGGATCGGCCGGCAGCTGGTCCCCCCACAGCGCGTCGATCAGGGCGTCCCGGGACACCACGCGCCCGCGCTCGGCGGCGAGGATCCGGACCAGCTCGCGCACGCGCCGACCGCCGAACTCCGCGGCCTGGACCGTGCGGCCGCACCGGCGTACCGCAAACCTGCCCAGCAGGTCGATCTCCACCTGACCCATCGTGCCTGCTCCGGCTATCCGGCCGCTACGGCACCGCTATCCCGTCCCGGAATGGTGGGCGTCGCCCTCGAAACACCACCTGAAGGAGTCCTCTCATGACCATCAACGAAGACCGGCTCAATGAGTTCGTCGGCCGGTTCGCCGGCGACCTCGGAGCGGTGCTCCACGCCTCGACCGTGCTCGTCGGCGACCGGCTCGGGCTGTACGTCGCGATGGGCGACAGCCAGCCCGTGACCCCGGCGCAGCTTGCCGAGAAGACGGGCTACCCGGAGCGTTACGTGGCCGAGTGGCTGGCCGCGCAAGCGGCCAGCGGCTATGCGGAGTACGACGCGGCGACCCAGCAGTTCTGGCTCACTGAGGAGCAGGCGTTCGCGCTGACCAGTCCCGACAACCCGATCTTCGCGCCCGGCGGCCTCCAGGTCGCCGCCTCGACGATCGCGGACGTCGACCTGATCGCCGAGGCGTTCCGCACCGGCCAGGGGGTCGGCTGGGGCGAGCACAACCACAACCTCTTCGAGGGCACCGACCGGTTCTTCCGACCGAACTACATCGGCAACCTGGTCGACAACTGGCTTCCGGCTCTGGACGGTGTCGTCGCCGAACTCGAGACCGGCGGCCTCGTCGCCGACGTCGGCTGCGGATACGGCGCCTCGACGATCCTGATGGCGAAGGCCTTCCCGAACGCGACCTTCGTCGGCAGCGACATCCACGCCCCGTCCATCGAGGCAGCCCGCAAGGCGGCTGCGGATGCCGGCGTGGCCGACCGGTGCACCTTCGAGGTCGCGACCGCGACCAGCTATTCGGGCACGGGCTACGACCTGGTGACGCTCTTCGACTGCCTCCACGACATGGGCGACCCGGTCGGCGTGGCGTCCCACGTCTGCTCGACCCTGGCCGACGACGGGACATGGCTCCTCGTCGAGCCGAACGCCGCCGACCGCATGGAGGACAACTTCAACCCGGTGGGCCGCATCTTCTACTCGGCCTCCACGATGATCTGCGTGCCCAACTCGCGCAGCCAGGAGGTCGGGCTCGCGCTCGGCGCCCAGGCCGGCGAGGCCCGGACCAGGGAGGTCACGGAGCACGGCGGCTTCACCCGGTTCCGGCGGGCGGCGGAGACGCCGTTCAACGCCGTCTACGAGGTCCGGCACTGACCGCAACCACGCACCCACATCCCACAGGAGTCAACATGACCAATCAAGTCGACACTTCCGATCCTCCGACCGCAGTCCTCGCGGACATCTCCGGCCGTTACAGCATCGACCCCGCACACACCCGTCTCGGGTTCGTCGCCCGGCACGCGATGGTGACCAAGGTCCGCGGCTCGTTCACCGAGTTCTCCGGCACCGCCCACGTCGACACCGTGGACCCGAGCAAGTCCTTCGTCTCGATCACGATCGTCGCGAGCAGCATCGCCACCGGCCAGCAGCAGCGCGACGACCACCTTCGCTCGGGGGACTTCTTCGACATCGAACGGCATCCGGAGATCACTTTCCTCTCGACCTCGGTCGGCCACAACGGTGACGAGTGGACGATCACCGGCGACCTGACCATCAAGGGCGTCACCCGGCCGGTCCGCGTGCCGTTCGAGTACACCGGCTCCGCCAAGGACCCTTACGGCAACCTCAGGATCGGCTTCGAGGGCGGCGCGGCCCTCAGCCGCAAGGACTGGGGTCTCACCTGGAGCGCCACGCTCGAGACAGGCGGCGTCCTGGTGTCGGACAAGGTCGAGCTCGAGTTCGATGTCTCCGCGATCAAGGCCGACTGAGCGTTGGCAGGCATCGCCTGACCTCCGCGCACTGGCCCGCCCGTGACGGGCGGGTCAGTCGTTTCTGGGGACCGCCTCGTCGCCCCAGCACCGTCGACGGGAAGATGGCGCAGCGAGGCTCCGGTTGCCGGGCCAGCAGTGCCAGGCAAGGGGTGCGCCGATGCTCTCGAAGCCAGCCGTGTCCGACACGCAGGAACTCGTGACTGTCGTGGAGCCGAGGCGGCGGCATCACCAACCCATCCAGTCCGTGGCCGCGCTGTCCCGGGCCCTCGATCAGCGGTCGACGTGCCGCTCGGCTCCGATTGGGCCGCGACCTTCAGGTCGGCGGCCGACGACCTGATCCGCGTGTGGCACGAGGCCGGACACTCGGCCGACCCCCGGCAGGTTGACTGGCAGATCGCCGAGTTCGCCATGCACACCCTGGGATCTCGCCAGCGCCACCGGCCAGTCCACCGACCTGGATCCTGAGGTGGCGCTGTCGGACTGGCCTTCATCTCAGGCGCTGTCGACACCCGAGGCTCCGGCCCCTACTTCGGGCTCGAGGTGCCGGTGCCCAACGACGGCTCGCCGTATGAGGGAGCCACCGGAGCCATCTCGGTTCGAGGCCTCTGCCAGCTGATCGCCGCCGTCGCTGACGTCACCGCCCTTCGGGTACCACTCGTCACACCCAGCATGACGATCGTGCAGACCAGAGCCTGGAGAACCATGTGAGCAACACCGGCGGCACGACCGACGTCAACGATGGCCGCCTGCGCAACCTCAGGCGTTGGAACATCGGGCTCACCATCCTCCATGCCGCACAGGCAGTTGCGGTGATCGTGCTGACGTCCGACTTCGCGATCTCCTTGAGCACCGCCTACCCGGACGGGCCACCCGGCAGCGACCTACCGGAGCCGAGCAACGCCTTCGACGTCAGCGTCGGTGCCGCCATCGCACTGTTCCTGGCACTCGCCGCCATCGACCACGGCCTGACCGCCACCGCGATGCGCGGACGCTACGAGAGCGACCTCAGGGCGGGGATCAACCGGTTCCGCTGGATCGAGTACTCGCTCAGCGCCACCGTGATGATCCTGCTCATCGCCATGTACGCCGGCATCACCCAGCTGACCGCGATCATCGCCATCGCCGCAACCAACATCTCCATGATCTTGTTCGGCTGGCTCCAGGAGCAGATGAACCCACCTGACCGCACCACCACCACGATGCTGCCGTTCTGGTTCGGCTGCGTCGCGGGCGCCGGGCCTTGGATCGCCATCTCGCTCAACATCTTCGGCTCCGACGACACCCCCGGCTTCGTCTTCGGGATCTTCGCCTCACTCTTCGTGTTCTTCATGAGCTTCGCACTCAACCAATGGCTGCAGTACCGACGAGTCGGCCCCTGGGCCAGCTACGCCTTCGGCGAGAAGACCTACCTCGTGCTCAGCCTCGCGGCGAAGTCCGCCCTCGCCTGGCAGATCTTCAGCGGATCCCTCGCGAGCTAACAGGCAGCGCCAGATGCGGGGCTGCTCGCGCAAGGCCGAGATGCCAGCTCGGGCCGCGTGTCGATGCAAGGCCGATAGCCCCAGACTCAGGCGGCCGGACCACTTGAGGTTTGCCACCTGCCGTGGTGAATCGCTCCATCGTGGCGCCGTACTGGCATGGCGACCTGGCAGGTGTCCGAGAGGCGGTCGCCGCTGGTGCGGCGTGCGGACCTAGCGTGGCGACGTAGGCCCAGTGGGCGCAGCTTGGCCGGCTCGCGGCCGGATGCAGGCCACCCGTGATCGTCGCTTGCCCGACGTGTGCGACCAGTCCCATACTGACCCAGGTATCGAACACGGGGGGACGATGCAGCCAGGTCCGGTCGTCAGTGCACACGCATCGCCCAGTGGCGGCCAGCCGGTGTGGGCGCCGGTCGAGAGCGCGACCAGCGATGCCGAGTTGTTGGAGCGCTGCCGCAACCGGGATCCGGACGCGTGGGACATCCTGGTCCGCCGCTACGAGTCGCTGATCTACTCGGCCGCGCGCGACGGCGGATTGAGTGTCAACGACGCGGCGGATGTCACCCAGACCACGTTCGTCGGCCTGCTCGACTCCCTCGAGTCGTTGCGGGACGAAGACCGGCTCGCGAGCTGGCTGATGACCGTGGCCCGACGCCAGATCTGGCGCACCAGGCGTCGACTGGAACGGGAGGCGCCGGCATCAGCAGGGGCGACGGTCGCACCGGACCAGCGATCCACCGACCGGGCCCACACCGCCGACTCGTTGTCCGAGTGGGAGCGGATGTCGGTGCTGGTCGACGCCCTCGAGCGGCTCAAGTCGCCGTGTCGAGAGCTCCTGTACCTGCTCTACCTCGACAGCCGCGAGCCGACGTACTCGGTGGTCGCCGCTCGGCTGGGCCGGTCCATCGGCAGCATCGGACCGATGCGGGCGCGCTGCCTGGAGAAGCTGCGCGCGGTCCTCGAGGAGGACTGAGTGTCCGAGTCCGGTGATCCCCGCCTCCGCACACTCGTCGACTGGCTGGAGGGTCGGTTGGACGACGAACGTGCGGCCGAGGTGGAGGCCGTGGTGGCAGCCGGCGACGCGGAGCTGACCCGCACGGTGACCTGGCTGCAGACGTTTCTGGCCGACACCAGCAGACACCGGCTCCAGTCCGCTCCTCCGCTGGTGCGACAGCGGCTGAACCAGCACTTCCGCCGTTGGAGTGCCGGTGGCGAACCTGCGGCCAGCGATCCGCAGCCGATGATCGGACAGCTGGTCTTCGACAGTCGCAGGGACCGGCCACGCACAGCCGTGCGCGGCAGCCCGGGGCCCGGGACCACCCACTTCGCCTACACCAGCCCGGTCGTCGACGTCGTGGTCGACGTAAGCCCCCAGACGGATGGCCTGGTCAGGCTGGAGGGGCAGGTCCTGATGGCGGACGACGGCGCTGCGCCCGTCTTTGCCGCCGAGTTGACCACGCCTGAGTTCACGCTGCGCTCGGTCGACGGGGACGAGCACGGGCGCTTCGGCTTCGAGCCGTGTCCTCCGGCTCCCGGTCGGCTGACCCTGAGCAACGGCGAGTTCTCCGTGGTGGTGGCGGTTGCCCTCGGCGAGGCACCGTGACCACGTCCGCCAAGCCATCTGAGTCCGACCGCGCCGAGGTGGCCGCGCTGGCCGAGGAGATCGAGGCGCTGCTGCACCGAGACCCTGCCCGCGCCGGGCAGCTGGTTCCGACCGCGGTCGACGCGGCCCGGCAGGCCGGCGCGCGCGACCTCGAGGCTCGCGTCTCCTACGCGCACGCACGGCTCCGGGCCGAGCGGGGCGAGCTCGACGCCGCGCTGGAGCTGATCGCAGAAGCCCGCCGGCTGTGGCTGGCGGACGGACGGCCCCTGCAGGCGGCCCGGACCGACCTCGGGCGAATGCAGATCCTGGACGACCTCGGCCGGCACCGCGAGGCGTTGGTTGTCGGGGAGCTGCTCCAGGCGAGCTTGGCCGACGCCGCAGCCAGCGAAGACGATGCCACACTGGCGGCCACCATCGAGGCCGCCGTCCTGGGGAACATGGGCGTTGCCCAGAGCTTCCTGGGACACCACGACGAGTCGCTTCGATGCTACGAGGAGTCCGAACGGCGCTACGCCGAGCTCGGCCTTGCGGTTCAGGTCGCCCAGCAGCGCGCCAACCGCGGCATCGAGCTCCTGGCTCTTGGTCGCGCCCGCGAGGCTCTGTCGGTGATGGCCGAGGCGGAGCGCGAGTTCCGCGCGGCCGGCGACCCTCTCTGGGCGGCCAAGTGTGCCACCCACCTGGCCGAGGCCCAGATGCACACGGGAGCCCTCGTGGACGCCCTGCGCGCGCTCGACCGAGCCCGGTCGGAGCTGGCTGCGCTGGGCGCCACGGCAGAGGAGGTGCGGGTCCACCTGCAGCTGGGGCGCCTCCAGCTCGAGGCCGGGTTGCTGCCCGAGGCCGCCGAGTCGGCCCGTCAAGCGCTCCGGCTGGCAGAGGCCGCCAGCCTCACCCACGACGCGGCGTTCGCCAGGCTCACCCTCGCCGCGGTCCACCTGCGCGCGCACCGGCTCGTGGAGGCCGAAGAGGAGTCCCTGGCCGCGGCTTGGCTGTTCGACCAGATCGGAGACGAGCAGTACCACGCGCGGGCCGACCTCGTGTCGGCACAGGTCGCCGCGGCCCACGGAGACCCCCGCGCCCCCGCGCTCCTGGCGGCCGCAGCCGCTGCGCTGGGCGCCGGCGGCTGGAACGCTCCGCGCGCCTGGGCGCTGCTGCTGCAGTCCGACCTCGCCGACGAGACTGCTCGCGGCGCGCTGCTCGATCAGGCCGCCCACCTGGTCGCCGAGCTCGGCACACCATCCTTGGTGGACGGGGTGGCTGTGCGCCGGGCCGACGCGGCCAGGCGCGCCGGCCGGCTCGACGACGCTGTGGGCGAGCTGCGCGCCACCGTCGCCCGCGTCGACCTGCACGGTCCCAGCCACGTCGACCCTCTGCTGCGGGTGGCGACCCGCACCGACGCGACTGCCGCCCACGACGCGCTGGTCCACGCCCTGGTGACCCGCGGACGGGACGAGGACGTGATTGAGGCGCTCGTGGTCAGCGACTCCGCCAAGGCCCAGACCCTGCGCGACCTGCGCGCGGGCTCGCGGCGCAGCGTGCCCGTCCAGTCGGGGGACGACTTCCGCGATGACCTCAGTGCGACCTACAGCGCGCTTGAGCACACACTTGATTCACGCGACCGTGCGGCGTTGTGGGGCCGCGTTCAGCAGCTGGAGGCTCGGATCGGCACCCAGCGGCTCGGCCAGGCGCTGCGCGACAATCGCCGCCCCAGAGCCGCTGACGCTGGGGCGACAGCTCACGGCTCGCTCGCGCAGGTGTCACCCACCTTGGCCTACCACGTCAGCGGCGCCGACGTCGTCTGCTTCGCCGTGGTCGGCGGGCAGGTCACGACGTCGCGGCTGACCGGCGCGACGACTCGTGTCGACGAGCTCTTGCGCGGCCTGGCCGGTCAGTGGTCTCGGTTCGACCTGGGAAGAGCGTTCACACAGCGCCATGCGGCGGCACTCGAAGACAGCACCCGCCGGATCCTGGCCGATCTGTACGACGTCCTACTACGTCCCGTGCAGGAGTGGCTCGACGACGTGGCCGCCGCGGGGATGGACGAGCTGACGGTCGTACCGCACAAAGCGCTTCACCACGTCCCGTTCGCTGCGTTGTACGACGGCACGGCCGCGGTCCTCGAGCACTGGACTCTCAGCCTGTCACCGACCGTGCGATCCGTAGCCGGACCGCCCCCCGACGTGCCGCGCGCCGGCGCCGGCCTTCTGATCGTCACCGTTCCGGACGAGCAGGCGCCCATGGTGGCGGTGGAGGCGGACAGGATCCTGGCCGTCGTGCCCGATGCCCGGGTGCTCGCCGGCGACCAGGCCACGGCTGCCGCGCTCAAGGCAGCACTGCCAGGGCCAGGCCACGTGCACCTCGCGTGTCACGGCCTGCACCGGCCCGACAACCCGATGTTCTCCGCACTACGCCTGGCGGACGGCTGGTTCAGCTGCACCGACCTCCTCGACCTCGACCTCGACGGCGCGCTGCTGACGCTGAGCGCCTGCGAGTCCGGGGAGAGCGGGATCCATGCCGCGGAACCCCTTGGCCTGGCGTGGGCCGGGCTCGCCGCGGGAGCGCGCGGCGTCGTGGTCAGCCAGCGCGTGCTGGATGACGAGGGTGCGGCCGAGCTGATGTCGACCTTCCATGCCGAGCTGTCGGACGGCGCATCGCCGGCGGCCGCACTGCGCACGGCTCAACGGGCCATGGCCGTCCAGAACCCGCACCCCTACCACTGGGCCTCGCTGGCCTTTGTGGCCACACCGTCCCACCGTCTCTCGGAACCTGAGATTGTCTAGGAGATTCGATGACCACCACAGTTGCCCCCACGACGGCAGGCAGGACGTGGCGGACCCGGGTCGCCGGGCTCCCCGCCGCCTCCCTGCTCGCGGCTGTCCTGGCTGTCGCGCCGACGGCGAACACGTTCGCTGCCCCGTCCACCCCCGAGCCGCCACAACTGGTGGTCAAGGTCAAAGGGGACTACGGCTGCACTGTCGATCGGGTGGCCGCGACGCACCAGCTCATCGTGGACGACCGGGTGCTGGCCTCGCGGTTGATCTACCGGGCGCACGCCCGGGATCCCAAGTACCAGAAGGACGCCGGTTCGCTGAAGCCGCTGGTCGACCGCATGAAACACGATCGTTGCGTGCGCTACGCCGAGGTGGACCGCACGGTGACGCTCAACGACGAGCAGTTCCACTCCTGGACGGTTGACGGGGGCGGCACCGCCACCGCCGCCGACTGGTCCGCCCAGCCCGCCCGGTCCGTCCTGCGTCTGGGCGACGCGCATCAGCGCGGCACCGGCGCCGGCACCACGGTCGCCGTCCTCGACACCGGGGTGGACCCAGACCACGAGGCGCTCGCGGGACAGGTGCTGCCGGGCTTCGACTACGTCGACGACGACGGGGACGCGGCCGACTCCGCCAACGACGCAGCGCCGCTCGACAGCGACGGTGACGGGCAACCGGACGAGGCCGTAGGGCACGGCACGTTCGTCGCCGGGATGGTGACCATGGTCGCACCGGACGCCAACATCCTGCCGCTGCGGGTGCTGGACAGCGACGGCAGCGGCACCGTGTTCTCGGTGGCGGAGGCGGTCTTCGACGCGGTCGCAGCTGACGTGCACGTCATCAACCTGAGCTTCGGCACGGCCGAGAAGCTTGACTCGGCGGTGATGAAGCAGGCGCTCGAGGCCGCCAAGCGAGCAGGGGTCGTCATCGTCGCGGCGGCCGGCAACGGGGCGAGCAGCGAGCCCCAGTTCCCCGCGTCGGTGCCGGAGGTCTGGTCGGTGGGCGCAACCGACGACTCCGGGGCCAGGTTGGCCGGCTTCTCGAACCGGGGAGGCTGGGTCGACGTCGCCACCCTGGGCTCCGGGCTGGTCGGGCCCCTGCCGGACGACCGTTACGGCCAGTGGTCCGGCACGTCGCTCTCTGCGCCTCTGGTGGCGGGTCAAGTGGCGCTGATGCGAGCGTTGGCCGGCGAGGCGACGAGTGGAAAGAAGCTGGGCGAGGCGATCACGAAGACCTGCCTCAAGCTGGCCCAGCTCAAGAACGGCACAGTCGATGTGGTGGCCAGTCTCGACTACGTGCTTCGGGACTGAGACCCGGCGCCGGCCAGCACCTCCTCCACGACCTGCTGGACCTCGTGCCGGAACCTGTCCTCGGAGAACCCCTCGGCGTGACGACGGATCTTGTCGGCGTCGTACGAGCCGTCGTCGAAGTCGCGAAGTGCGGTGACGAAGCTGGCGACCTGTCCGTCTTTTCCGGTTCCTCCCGAAACGGGTGGCAC
Organism: uncultured Actinomycetota bacterium; assembly: GCA_963749865.1. Lineage (GTDB taxonomy): Bacteria > Actinomycetota > Actinomycetes > Propionibacteriales > Nocardioidaceae > Nocardioides. Next base: position 580,034 of record CAVVOE010000011.1, on the reverse strand, counting down.
CAGTGACCCGGTGACACCATCCCGCACCGTGTCGAGCACACCACCCGAGGCCAGCGCCACGACAGGCGTCCCGCAGGCCATTGCTTCGACCGGCACCATGCCGAAGTCCTCGTGCCCCGGGAAGACCAGGGCGCGCGCTCGGCGCATGAGGTCGCGCAGTCGTTCGTCGGTCACCTTGCCGAGGAACTCGACGCCGGGGCCGGCCACCTGCTCCGCGGCGCCCCGAGCCCGGCCGTCGCCGGCCACCACGAGGCGCACGCCTGCCTTCCGGGCTGCCGCCACGGCGACCTCGGGACGCTTGTACGGCACCATCCGGCCGGCCAGAAGGAAGAAGTCCTCCCGGGGGACTGACGGGTCCGGGGTGAAGAACGTGGTCCGCACTGGTGGGTGGACGACCGTGCTCTCGCGGCCCCACCACCGGGCGATGCGCTCGGCCACCTCGGTCGAGTTCGCGAGCAGCCGGTCCGGTCGCTGGGCAGCACGGCGGTCCCCTCGCCGCTGGCTGGCAGCGAAGAGCGTCAGCGCGTGTCCCCCGATCCGACCACCGAGTTCCCCGGCGCGCATCGTCGGGTCCCACATCCACCGGGCCGGCGTGTGCACGTAGCTGATGTGCGGGGTTCCTGCGGCGGGCCGGATCCGCTGGGAGAAGGCGTGATGTGAGGTGATGACCACGTCTGGCGCGATCCCGTCGGTGGACAGCTCGGCGTGCCGCATCGCCCACGGGAGCAGCGGCAGCAGGTGGGCGTACCCGCCGCCTCGGTACAGCCGTTGCAGGAACGGATGGGTGTGTACGGCGACGCCATCCAGGCCGTCGGGCCGTCCGTCCGGACCGGCGACAGACACGTAGACCGAAGCCCCCGGGAAGGCCCGGACCAGTTGGGCGGTGACCTTTTCGGAGCCGCCCACCTCAGTGAACCGCTCATGGACGACCAGGACCCTCATCGCTCACTCGCCTTCTCGTCGGACGGATGCCAGGTCTCTGCCTGGACGAGCCGGTCGGCGCGCTCGGCGACGCCGGCGCGGTACCGAGTCCACCACCACGACGCCCGCGATCTCGGCGCCGAGCCCGCGCAGCGCCTCCAGCTCGGTGCGCAGCCGTGGGTGCGTCGCGGTGCGCAGGTCGAGCTCGAGCAGGACCGGACCGCCGAGCTCCCCGAAGACGGCGGCCAGCTCCTCCCATCGATCCCACGCGCCCGCCACGACGACGAAGTCCGCCGGGTCCGTCTTGATCAGTCGGGCCAGGGCCCCGGGTGCACGACTGGCACGACGCGGGTCGCCGGCGGTCAGCACGCGCACCCCGTCGAAGCCGGCGAGGCCATCCAGGGCGTCGCGCAGCGCACGCTCCTGCCGAGGCAGGTCGGTCAGCCCCGGGGAGGGCGGAAGTCCGAGCTCGACGTGCACGGAGGGTCGCGTGGGGCAGCCGTCGACCAGGAGGACGTCCTGTCGTCTCCCCAACAAAGTGGCGAGCAGCACACTCGTCCACGCCGCGGGGCGAGACGACCTGTGCAGCACTGTCACCACCCGGGCTGGGCTCACCGCGGGGAGCAGGGGCGCCACCGCCTCGGGTCCGGCCCAGGGTGGTACGACGACCGCGGGGAGCCCGTGGGCCTCGGTCACGCTGCCTGCGGGATCCCGCACCGACAGCTGACCGCGCCACCTCCGGCGTACGACGATCGCCTCGGCCACCAGCACGGCGATCACCAGGAATGCGAGCCCGGCCTCCCGGGCCGGGTTCGGGCCGGCGGCGGCGCTCGGCATCTGCGCGGGTTCCGCGACGCGCAGCTGCCACGGGGAGCCACTCGCCGCCGTGCGTAGCGCGCCGATGAGTGCGTCTCGCTCCCCGTTCAACGCGGCGAGGGACTCCGCTTCGTCCGCGGGCGTCTGCGCCAGCCTCGTGTCGATCTCGGCGATGGCGGCACTCAGGCTGGCCCGGTCGGATGCGAAGTCCTGCCGCTGGTCCTCGGCCACCCGCCCGGTCACCGCGGTCGCGAGTGCGTTCGCCAGCCTGGTCGCGTCGATGGCTGACGAGCCGAAGCCGTGCAGGACGACGAAGCCCGGTTCGTCGGCGGTCTCCGCCGAGACCTGCTGCGCCGCATCGGCCAGGTCGTCGTCGCGGCCGGCCAGGCTCAGAGCGGTGGCCACCACCTGCTGGCTGGTAGCGAGCCCCACCACCGTCCGCGCGTAGTAGTCGACCTCCACCGCCGGGTCCCCGGCACTCGCGGCAGGCAGCCGGACCTGGACGGTGGCCGTCGACTCGTAGCGCGGCGGCAGCGATGATCGCCACGCGAAGACCACGGTGGCCGCGAGCAGGGCGGTGGCGAGCACGACGCCCCGTCGAGCCCAGACGGCAGCAAGCTGCTCAGCGAGATCCACGGCTGTCTCCTCTTCGTGGGTCGATGGCGCGCAGGAGGCGGGACACGGCGGCATAGGCGGGCTTGGGCCGGCCGTCGTACCTCACGACTCCGAAGTTGTCCTCCGGGTGGCCGAGTCGTCGGCCCGCGTCGCGGAAGGAGTAGAAGAAGAGCGGACCCGCGAAGTCGAGCCGGCGCCACGCGCGGTACGCAGCGACCAGCAGATCGGCTTGCCGGCGGGGACTCACCGCGCGGTCCGAACGGCCCGTGGGTGCGCCGTACTCGGTGATCCAGAGCCGCGCGTCCGCGTCCCCGGCCCCAACCATCAGGTCGCGCAGGTCGTCGAGGTGGCCGAAGAGGTTCCACGGCTGCCCCCCGGTCGGTCTGGCGGGGTAGCTGTAGGGATGCACCGAGACGGCGTCGAACGCCGATGTGCCGGTGGTGTGGTCGTAGACCCCGGCCAGGAAGTCCTGGGGCGGGATCTCCGAGCCATCGGCAGCCGCCTCCGCCGGCGCCAGCGCCCCCGCGACCACGGTGGCGCCGGGATCGGCAGTGCGCAGGCGGGGCGCGACCGCCTCCACGACCCGGGCGTACGCCGCTGGGTCGGGTCCCGACGGCCAGAACCGCTCGGTGTTCGGCTCGTTCCAGATCTCCCAGTCTTCGACGGTGTCGGCGTAGCGACGGGCGGCCGCCTCCGCGAACCTGGCGAAGCGGTCCGGGTCGACGGGCTGCAGGGCGCCTGCGTCGTCGTGGGTCCGAGCCCAGCGCGGCTCGTAGCACAGCACGCCGAGCACGGTCAGCCCTGCTTCCCGCGCGGCCTGCACCACTCGGTCGGTGGTGGTCCACGTGTAGTGACCCGCGCGCGGCTCGATCCGTGCCCAGCTGATGTCGACGCGGACCCGCTCGGCCCCGAGGGCGTGGATCCGGGCGAGGTCATCACGCCTACGCTCGGCCGGTGCGTCGAGAAGCTCGAAGCCGGGGCTGAAGCCGACCCCGGCGCCGTTCAGCTGCTGGTTCGGACGGAGCTGGTCGGGCGCGGCGTCGGTCCCGCCGCCGCTCACCACGGCGACGCCTCGTTCACCCAGCGCTGTCACGAGCGGCCCAGGGAGCAGGGTGAGTCCCGCCGCGCAGGTCGCCGCGCCGGCCACGGCGGCGAGCAGGGTGCCGAGACGGGTCCCGGCCATCACGAGGCCGCTCCCCGCGGTGCGGCGCCCGTACACTCCGAGCCGTGCCCTCCGCCGGCCTCGACGCGACGTGGGTCGACCTGGTCGACGTCGAGCCGGGGGATCGGGTCCTGCTCCTCGACGGTGGTCGCGATCGAGCGCGCGGTGAGCTGGCTGCACGCGGCGCGCTGGTGTCGAGCCGTCCGAGCGGGGACGGGGGATACGAGTGGATCTGTCTGGACGGCGTCCCGCTCGCCGAGCGGGCTCTGTGCGATGCGACGGCCCGGCTGGCCGGAGACGCGGGACGACTGCTGATCGTGATCGACAACCTGCGGAGCCCGCTGCGCGCGGCGGACCTCGCGATGCGCCGACCTCGGGGAGTCGCCACGGGTCGAAGCGCCGACGGGCTGGGTCGGCTGCTGCGATCGCTTGGTCTCGAGGTCCAGCAGCACTTCGTGCTCCTGCGCTCGTCGGCGCACCCGCGCACGGCCATGGACGTGCTGGCCGGGCACGCCGTCGAGGCGGTGACGCGAGCCAGCCTCAGCCATGTCCATGGCCCCCGCGGAGTGGTGCTCGGCCAGCTGCCCAGGCTCTCGCCGAGCACGATCGCAGCGCTGGCTCCTGCATGGGTGGTGGTCGCCGCCAAGCCGGGGCTGCGGCCCGACCGGTCGAGGGTGATCGGCAAGATCGCGAACCGGGACAGTGAGGAGGTCAAGCTCATCCGAGGCGACCCGCCGGCCCTGCTCGAGAAGCGTTATCACGGCGCCCCTCCCGCGGCGGAGACGGCGGCGCTGCGCGAGCTCGAGTCGGTGGGCTTCGGGCTGGCGCCAAGGCTGGTGGACCTGCCGGACGCGCAGGCCACGCTCACCACGTGGCTGAGCGGGCGTCCGCTGGTCGTCCGACACCTGGACGAGGACGAGCTGGTGACGTGGACCGCGCGAGCTGCTGAGCAGCTCGCGCGACTGCAGCGACTGACCGCACGTCCCGACGGGACGGTGCTGGTGCACGGCGACCTGTGGCTGGGCAACCTGCTGGTCGATGGCGACGAGGTGACCGGCGTCGTCGACTGGACCGCGGCGCACCGGGGTGCCCCCGAGACCGACAGGGTCTTCCTGCTCGAGAGCCTGCTCGCGATCGTCGCGCGGGAGCGCCGACTCACCCCGGCGCTGCGGTCACGCCTTGCCGCCGCCGCGGACCCGGACGCGTAACGCCGGACCCCGCTCATGTGAGGGCCTCCACGCCGGTGACCGCCTGCTGCTGGTGGTCCGGCCAGGTTCCCGGAGCCCGGCCGAGGTGGTAGGCCAGTCGCCACGCCTCGACGTGGCACCCCATCGTGAGGCGAGGTAGCCGGTGCGGGTCCTCGGCGCCCGTGACCCGACCGTTGAGGAAGGTGTACGCCGTGGCGTACCCCGCGTCCGCGACCTCGCGACGCGCTCTCTCGTCGTGATGACCGTAGGGGTAGGCGAACGCATCGACCGAGTGCCCGGTCAGATCCTCCAGCTCGGTCCGAGCACCGCTCACCTCGGCGCGGAGGCGGACCGCGTTCAACCCGGGCAGCGAGGCGTGGGTCCGGCTGTGCGCGGCGACGCCGAGCCCGGCCGCGACCCACTCGTGCAGGTCACGCACGGACATCACCGGGCCCGATCCCGGCCACCAGGCGGGATCACGGCCCAGGCCACCGGTGACGACCGCCACGGTGGCGGGCGCGTCCAGCTCGGCCAGCACGGGAGCGGCGTGTCGAGCCACGCCGGCCAGAGCGTCGTCGAAGGTGATGGCGGCCAGCCCACCGACCGGGGCCCCCATGCGGAGCAGGCCACTGAGGAGGCTCAGCGGGACGATCCGGTGCCCGAGCCGACGGAGCAGGACCACGTGCGAGCGCAGCTGGTCGGCGGAAACGGTCCAGCGGGACGCCGGCCGTCGCTCGGCCACGACGTCGTGATAGGCCAGCACCACCGCGGTGCCCCGTCCGGCGCGGTTGAGTGACAGCCTCGCCACGGCCGAGACCGCTGACCGCGCGGCGGACCACCGCACGGCGCTCATGCCGACACCGCCTGGCCGTGACGGTGCAGGCTGGCTGCTTCGTGCAGCACCTGGACCAGCCGCTGCGTGGACACCCGCGCGTCGTAGCGGGTGAGGAAGTGCTCACGCGCCGCGGCCCCGAGACGCACTCGGAGTGCGGCGTCGCTGACCAGGGCGCACAGCACGTCGACCAGCCCGGCGTCGTCATCCGGTGCCAGGAGCCGGCCGGCCGAGGGCGGCACCATCTCCGGCATGGCCGCCACCTCCAGGCCGACGACCGGTAGCCCGGCCGCGAGCGCCTCGATCACCACGTTGGGTGCCTGGTCGATGCTGCTGGGAAAGACGAAGACCGACGCCTCGCGCAGCACCTCCCACAAGCGGGGGGACCCGGGAACCACGTCACGAACGACCCGGACGTTCCTCCCGGTGGGGACGGGCTCCGGAGTGACCAGGACCAGCTCGCACCGGTCGGCCAGGTAGGCCTGGTGCAGGGCGAGAAGCCGGTTCCCGCCCTTGCGCTCCAGCTGGCGGCCCACGAACACCAGCTGCGGCAGCCCTGCCCGGCGCGTACCGGGGGCGGCGCCGGGGCCGAAGGCCGGCGCCATCACACCGAACGGCAGGACCCGGAGGCGGTCGTCGGTGACCCCGTAGTCGCAGCGCAGCGACTCCGCCACCCATGCCGTGTTGGCGACCACGAGGGTCGCCGCGTCGTAGACGCGCTGGTCGAAGCGGCGGATGAACCGGGAGGTCACCGGTGTGAATTTCGTCGGGCGGCGGTAGGGCAGCCGGGTGCTGTTGGTGACGTTCGTCGCGTCGACCGACACCACCGTCGGCATCGCGGCGAGCTCGGTCGACAGCCGAAGTCCGGCGTTGGCGGTGTAGACGTGCACAGCGTCGAACTCACCGAGCCGGGGCAGCACCGTACGACGCACCCACTGGCTCAACGCGAGCTGGGCTCGCGCGGGCTGGAGATCCAGGTCGAGCCGGGCCAGGCCGGGCACCTGCGCTCCGACCAGTCGCCGGGCCCAGGAAGGACCAGGCACGTCGAGGAACTCGGCCTCCACCTCGGGGTGCGCCCGCAACGCCGCACGGAGATGGGCGTGCACACTCGCGTGGCCCCCGATGTTCTCGTTGACGAACAGGACTCTCATGGACGGACTCCCATCAACGCCCGAGAGCCGGTGGGTCGAGCCCGCGCGACGTGCCACAGCACCGACAGCAGTTCTTCCAGCTGCTGGTCGAGCCGGTGTGCAGCCCGCACCCGGGCCAGTCCGGCCTCGCGGCACCGGTCCCACAGCTCGACGTCGCTGAGCAGTCGCGCGACCGCCCCCGCCAACGCCACCGGGTCGCCGGGCGGGACCAGCAGGCCCGTTCCTGCGAGAACTTCTGGTGCTCCCCCGTGGTCGGTGGCCACGACCGGGATGCCCAGGCTCATGGCCTCGAGCACGGACAGCGGACAGGCCTCGGGCTCGACACTGGCGCTCACCGCCACCGACCAGGAGCGCATCCTGCGCTGCGGGTCTGGCACGTGACCGAGCAGCCGGACCCGACCGGGCAGCAGCTCCTCGGTGCGAGCCACCCGCTCCCGCAACCGCTCGGCGTACCCCGCGTCCGCAGCCAGCGTTCCACCCATCAGCTCGAACCGGACCCCAGGCTCCAGGTGCGCGGCCGCGTCGAGCAGCACCTCGTGGCCTTTCCACGGCGTGAGCACGGCGTTGAGCCCCACTACCAGCGCGCCGGGTGCCGCGCTCCGGACATGCGACGAGGGGATCGGCACACCGTTGTGGACCACTGTCACCGGCTGCCGGTTGCCCAGCTGCGCAGCGACGGCTTCGGAGACGGCGACCACGTGCGCCAGGGCCGGACGGCACCAGCGGAAGGCCCGCAGCCGGTCCCCCCGGAGCAGGACGTCGTGCGCCAGCCAGACGACCGGAGCCCGGCACCGCGCGAGCCGAGCCGCGGGTAGCGCGTTCAGGCTGTTCACGAGGACCAGGTCGGCTCGGGCGGCCTCGGCGCGCAGGGAACCGGCCGCCGCCATCCATCGGGCCGCGGTGCCGAGCCCCGATGGAGCCAGCTCGGGGACAGGTACGTGGGCGACCCCGGCTCCGGCCAGCTCCTCGGTCATCCGTCCGGGTGGGGCCAGGCAGCTGACCTGCCAGCCCGCCTCCGTGGCGGCGACAAGCGCCCGGACCAGGACGCGCTCGGCCCCCGACACCTGGCCCGTGCCGGTGAGAGCGACCATTCGGGGGTTCATGCCGGCCCCTTGTCCGCCGTCTGGTCCGCCGTTGACCGCCGCGTCCAGCCCGGACCGAGGCCCGCCGCTGCGGTGAGTCCCAGCGCCGCGGCGGCGGCGCCGTAGGTCACTGCGCCGCACGCGGCCGCCACCGGCCAGGGCAGAACGTCGTCGGCCAGTCTCCCGGCCAGCAGACCCGCGAGGACGGCCAGCGGTACGGCGGCCAGCTTTGACAACCGCCAGGAGCCTCGACCGGGCAGCCCGACGAGCAACCCGCCCAGCAGCACGAGCACGATGACGTTGGTGACCAGCGTGACCACACTGGCGCCCACATAGCCGGCCCTGGGAATCACCACGAGGTTGAGTCCGACGTTGAGCGCCAGCCCGGCCAGCATCACCCACGCGTAGTGCCGGTGCCGTCCGGCCGCTATCAGGCAGACCAGCACGAGGGCGACGAAGAAGCCGACGAGCTCGGCGACGGCCAGGACCCGGGTGGCCTGGGCACCCTGGGCGTAGTGGCTTCCGTAGAACAGGGCGCTCAGCGGCTCGGCGAACCCGACCAGCCCGGTGAGGGCCCAGCCGCCGAGGAGTCCGAGCAGCATGGCGCCGCGCCGCAGATGATGACCGAAGCCCACCATGTCGTGCGGCCAGCTGCGCACGAGCAGGGTCAGCAACGGGACGGTCACCGCCGTGGACGCAAAGTGCATCACGTCGATGAACTTGTAGGACACCCCGTAGAGGCCCACCGCCTCGTACCCGGAGATCTCGGCGAGCAGGAGGGCGTCGACCCGGTAGTACACGACGGCCAGCCCCAGCCCCGCCGACAGTGGCAGTGCCTCGCGGAGCAGCTCACGCCAGAGCGCCAGGTCGACGTGCAGCCGTAGTCGGACCGCGCGATGCGCTGCCCGCGCCTTCCAGAGCAGGACGACGAGCTCGCCCAGCACGAACGGGACGGTGAACAGGAGCAGGGAGCCGCCCGCCACGGCGATCGCCGCGACCAGCGCCAGTTGGGCCAACGTCCCCACGGACTCCGCCGTACCGACCGTGCCCAGCCGGAGCCGGGCCTGGAAGACCACGTCGAGGGCCCGCGACGGCGTCGCGAGGACGACCACGATCCCAGCCACGCTGGTCGCCGCCACGACCTCGGCGGGGCTGCCGAGCGCGACGACGACCAGCAGGGCCAGGACGTAGCCGACACCGCCGAGCATCGTCCGCAGCACCACGTAGGTGCCTGCGAACGCTCCCGGATCGCGACCCGTGTCGTCGAGCATCCCGCGGACGGCCACCCGGCCGGTGCCCAGGTCTGTGACCACCGACATCAGGCCGAGCACGGTGAAGATCAGCGTGAACCGGCCGAACTCGTCCACCGAGAGCGAGCGGACGATCAGCACGGTGCCGCCCCACCCGAGACCGGCGCGCACCATCCGGCTGGCCAGCAGCGCCCCGGCGTTGCTGATCAGTCCGCGCTCGGCGGGCGGGTCGACGACTGGAGCGGTCAGCACGCCACCCCCAGCTCGCGGTAGGTCGCCAGGGTCGCCTGCGCGGTGGCGTCCCAGCACAGCCCTGACACTGCCCTCGGGCCGGCCCGGCGCAGGGCGGCCCGGTGGGCCCCGTCACGTACGACCGAGCGCAACGCGCCACGCAACCCAGGCAGGTCGTCCACCGCGACCAGCACAGCACCCGGCTCGCCCGGGGCGGCGGCGACGACCTCCGGCAGTCCGCCGACCCGAGTGGCCACCACGGCGGCGCCGCAGGCCATGGCCTCGACGGGTGGAAGGCCGAACCCCTCGTAGCACGAGACGTAGGCCACCGCTGCCGCGGCGCGGTAGAGCGCCGGGAGGTCGGCGGCGGGGACGTAGCCCAGGTGCCGAGCCGTGGCTGGCACCCGGCAACCGCGCGCCACCGCGCCGGCCAGCACCAGCGGCAGTCCTTCGTCGCGGCAGGCGCGGGCCAGCATGTCCACCCGCTTGCGAGGCTCGATGGTCCCGACGGCCAGCACCGCGTCGGCGGGCAGCTGGTAGCGCCGCCGGACTTCTGCGAGCACCTCGTCGGACGGCGGCGCCAGCCCCGGACGCGGGGCCAGCGGCGTCACGCTGCAGTGACGGCCGAACCGGGCCAGGACTCGTTCGGCCGTGAACGCGCTGACCGCGACCAACGCGTCGGCCCGGCGCAGGGCGTGTCGGATCAGCGCGCGCTCGCCGCGGCTGCGCACGCGGGCGTGCGCCGACGGCTCGTCGAAGACCGAGAGGTCGTGGATCGTGGTCACCCACGGTCCTCGTGGCCGACGCCCGGGCAGGTCGACGTCCAGGCCGTGCACGAGTGAGCCGGACGCAGGCCGCAGGGCCAGTCCGGCAGCAGCCCGTCGGACGCCGTCCGAGCGGGGGTGCGGCACGGGCCGCACCTGCGGCGGGAGCTCGCCGACGGCGTCGTCCTGCACGTGGGCGACGAGCTCGGCCGTGGTCGCGGCGCTCATCGCGACGAGGAGCTCACGGATATAGGTCTGGACGCCGCTTCCCCCCGGGCGCAGGGCCAGAGCGTTGATCTCGACGACGGCTCTAGACACAGCAGCACCCCCAGGAGCAGCCAGAAGTAGAAGTCGAGCGGGAAGATCTCCAGGTAGGTCGACACCAGAGAGGCCGCGGCCGCGGCGACCAGGGTGGCGGCCACGCCTGCGGCCAGGGGTTGGTCGGGTACGGGCCCTGAACGAGCCGCACCGACCGAAACCGCAAGCGCGGCCGCCACGATCAGGAGGAGCAGCCACAGTCCGAGTGGACCGAGCTCGAGGAGCGTCTTCACGTAGTAGCTGTCGGGCTGGTACGGCGCACCGTTGCTGACCAGCACCTGATGCGGTGCAGCGCCCATCTCGACGGCCTTGGCCGCGGCCGCCCCGGTCGCGCCGGCACCATGTCCCAGGGGCGCGTCCACGACCAGGCCTCCGATCTGGGACCAGCCGGTGGTCCGCTCGCCGAGACTGGTGCCGGACGCGAGCGGCCCCAGCACCGCGGCGGGGAGCGCGAGCGTGACCAGCCCGACCGGCACCAACGTGTGCGCCAGTCCGCGGTGCCGCCACCACGCCAGGAACCCCACCCCGACCACCAGTCCCAGCAGCGCCCCCCGCACCACCGAGGTCACCATGCCCACGACCAGCAGCGGGGTCGCGAGCAGGAACAAGCGGTTGCGGAGCCGGGTCCGGTCCGCCAGGGCCACTGGCAGGCCCACCAGCACGACCACCATCACGTACAGGCCGAACGAGAACGGCTGGGTGAAGGTCGAGAAGGACCGCAACAACCCGCCGGAGAACCGGATGGCGTCGTTGTACTCGTAGCCGAGCGCGTGCAGCCGCTCCGGGCCGGCCGCCTGCTGGGCCACGCCGACCAGGGCGACCACGACCCCGGTCGCCATCAGGACCGAGACCAGTCGGTCGCGCTCCGCCCGGTCGAACGGGCAGCGCCACAGCACCAGCGGGACCAGCACGTAGAAGAAGTCGACCTTCAGACCTACCAGTGCGACCAGAGCACTCGGCGCCGGGTCGGCACCCGTGAACGCCCCGGTCAGCAGGCGCGTCGCCGTCACCGTCACCGTCAGGACCACGAACGCGACCGCGGCGAACACCCAGGACCGGTTCACGGTGGGCCGCCCGGCCCCGTCCCGGCGGCGACGGGCCGAGGCAGGCGCCGCCAGGGCCGACGCCGCCACGAGCAGCAGGGCGACCTCCTTCCAGGGGCCGAGACGTTCGCCCCCCGGGACGAGCAGCAGCAGCCCGTCGAAGGGCAGCAGGGCGGCCAGCACGATCAGACCGCGCTGCGGCCGGACGGTCAGTGCGACCAGGGCCGCCCCGGCCACGGCCAGACCCAACCCGGACAGCAGGACGAGCTCCACGGTGCTCACCCGTGGTCTCCGCGCCGCGTGTCGGCGTGGCGTCGCGCGGCCGTGCGCAGCAGCACCTTGGCGGCGGGCAGCACCGCCCGGCGTCCGGCCGTGACGTCGAGTGTGGCGTAGGACCCGGTTGCCCACTGGCGCTTGTGCACCGAGTCCCCGAGGAGGAGGTCGATCCGGCTGTACCCGTGCGCGACGGCCCAGTCCAAGGCGGCCGCCCGCAGCAGGTGACCCGGCGAGTGCGCGGCGGTGGCCGGGTCGAACCGGCAGATCCACGCGTGCATGGTCCGGCCGGACAGGAGCACGAGGTCGAAGCTCACCGGCCGCTCGTCGAGGTGGCCGACGAACGCCAGCGCTCGGCGCGCAGCCATGGACGTGCGCAGGTAGTCCACGGTGAAGTCGCCCCACGGGGGACGCAGCAGGTGCTGACGCGGCTGGACGAGCTCCGCCGCGTCGAAGACCGACCGGATGGAGGGCAGCAGCGCCTCGAAGTGGTCGAGGTCCGAGGCGACCTCCACGCGGAACGTCGTACCCGCCTCGGCCAGGCGACGGCGGACCACGCGCACGGTGCGCCGGATCCGGCGCCGCTCCGGCCCGGCGAGGTGCTGCTCGGTGTCGCCGGTCACCTCCAGGATCGGGCACGCGTCCCTCACCCGGATCTCCGCCGAGCATCCGCGAAGACCCGACCCGAGCACGTGCAGGCCAGACCGGTGCTCTCTGCATTCGACGAGCTGAGCCACGGTGGTCGGCCCGTCGAGGACTGCCTCCCACAGTCGGCGTGCGGTGTCGTTCTCGTGCCCGTCCGGCGCGACGAGTGCCTCGGCCACCGTGCCCAATCCGTGGCCCAGCCAGCGGGCCACCGTGAGCGGCCCGACGTGACGCTCGTGCAGCGGCGCGAGACCGACGATGACCCCACCACGCCGAACCGCCACGATCAAGAGCCGGCTGCGGGGCGCCGCCGAGCCGACGTGCTGCCACCACGACAAGGCGTAGTCCGGACGTGGGAACGGACCGGCGCCGCACCGGTCGGCCAGGTGGTCCCACTCCGCGGCGAGGGCCAGTGCCTCGGCCGGGTCGCGGACGATCTGGACCGAGTACGCGAGGTCGGGGGCTGCGGTTCGGGCGCTCACGAGCCGCGCCCGAGCAGGACCGACGCCGCGGTGCGCACGATGATCTTCAGGTCGAACCACAGCGACCAGTTCTGGATGTAGTAGTTGTCGAAGCGCGCCCGTTCCTCGATCGAGGTGTCGCCGCGCAGCCCGTTGACCTGGGCCCACCCGGTGAGCCCGGCCGGGATGCGGTGTCGTTCCACGTAGCCGGGGACCGAGCGGGTGAACTCCTCCACGAAATGGACCCGCTCAGGACGGGGCCCGACGATGCTCATCTCACCCTTGAGCACGTTCACCAGCTGCGGCAGCTCGTCGAGAGAGGTGGCGCGGAGCAGCTGGCCGACCGGGCCGACCCCCACTTTCCCGGCCACCGACCAGACCAGGCTCTCCTGCTCGGTCTCGGGCAGCCGCAGGGTCCGGAACTTGAGCAGGGTGAAGGGTCGTCCGTCCAAGCCCACGCGCACTTGGCGGAACAGCACGTCGGGTCCGACCTCCACCAGGATCGCGAACGAGATCACGAGCAGCAGAGGTGAGAGCAGAACCAGGAGGACCAGTGCGACCATCACGTCCAGCACGCGCTTGACCCGCCACGCGGCGCTGCGCCACACCGCTCGGTGGACCCTGACCAGCGCGACCCCCCAGACCTCGTCCATGTCCCGGCTCCGGCGGTGCAGCTCGTGGAATCGGGGGACGCAGTAGATCTCGCAGTCCAGGCGGTCGCACGTGCGTACTGCTTCCACGAGCACCGGATCATGGCGGGCGGCGGAAATGGCGTCCTGGGTCTCTGCGCGGCCGTACGCGACCAGCACGGTGCGCACGTTCTCGCGCCGGATGCACTCAGCCAGGTCGCGGTAGCCACCGAGCCGGGGCAGAGGGAACGGCGGCTCGGTGGCCGTGCTGCCCTCCTCGTCGAGATGGCCGATCGGGACGAGGCCGTACTCCCGCTGCTCCAGCAGGGCCTGCGCGAGCTGTCGGCCCACAGCGCCCGCACCCACGACGAGAGCCGGCTGCGCGATGACCCCGCGCCTCCCCGCCTCGCGCACCGCCCAGCAGGCCGCCGCGCGGCCGACTGACAGCAGCGTGGCCGCGACCAGGAACCGCGTGGCCAGACCGCGCCCCGACACCGACGCACCCGACATCGCCGGCACCAGCTGCTCGACCAGGGCGCTGCAGGCCACCACTGACCACAGCGCCGGCAGGTCGTCCAGGACCGACCAGGTCAACCTCGCCCGGTACGTGCCGAACCAGGTCAGGCAGACTGCGGTGACGCCGAGGTACGCGGCCGCGGCCGCGGCGGACGCCGGCGGGTAGAGGGTCAGGCTCAGACACACGACGACAAGGTCCGCGATCATCAGGCTCACGGCGCCCGGTGCGCGCCACCTGCTCCGTCGCCAGGTCGGCCACCAGCGCCGGCTGGTGGCAACCGAGCCGACCACCACCCGGTCGAACCCCGGCGCGGGCGCAACCGGCACGGGACTGCTGGCGGGAACCTGGGAGGTCGTCACGGGGTCGCCCGGCCACGCTGCCACCGGCTCACGGACAGCGCCCGCGGCAGCGCCAACCCGCCAGCGCCGGCCTCGGCCGTGACGCCCCCCGCGCCTCGCAGGAGGTCGGAGTGGTCGTGCGCCATCCACTGGTTGCTCGCGGCAGCGCAGTCCACTGTGACCGACCCCCTTCAGTCGTAGACGCCTCCATCTCAGGACAGCCCGACGGGGGTCACAAGTCTTGTCTTGGGCATGGAGGTGCGGATATCGCGCGGGCGCGGTGTCACCGCGGCGACGGGTTTGATACATGGCGGACAGATCACGGCCCCCTTCCGAGGTCTCAGCGCCACGTGGAGATGGTCCGCACGAGCGGTCATCGCCGCGTCGATGGCGACGGACGCTGGCCCGGCGCGGGACCCGAGGACTAGGTTCGAGCGTCGACTCCAGGCGGGGTCGAACTTCAGCAGGTACGCCGGGCACGCATCGAGTCGTGCTCGGCGCGACCTCGTTTCGACCCATCTCGAAGGAGACCGTCATGGTCCACAGGTTGCTCAGAGGACTCACGTTCGCGAACGTGTGCTCGTTCCTCGCTCTCACGATCGCACTGGGAACAGGCACGGCCTATGCGGCCAACACCGTGTTCAGCACCGACATCGTCAACGGTGAGGTCAAGACCGCTGACCTCGACGTCGACGCGGTGACCTCGAGCAAAATCGCGCCGGGCGCCGTGTTCGGCTCGGACCTCAAGTCCGACTCCGTCACCAGTGCCAAGATCCTCGACGCCTCGCTCACGGGCGACGATCTGGCGGCGGACGCGATCAACGGCTCCAAGGTGTTCGACGCCTCGTTGGGCGCCGCCGATCTCGGCTTCGCCTCGGTCGAGTCGGGGGAGATCGCCACCGACGCCGTCAACGGCTCCGAGGTCTCCGCGAACGCGATCGACAGCGACGAGATCCTCGACAACTCGCTCACGTCCAGTGACCTCGCCACCGGCTCCGTCAGGGCCGCGGAGATCGACACCGGCGCCGTTACCAACTCCGAGCTCGGCGACAACTCCGTCGGGTCATCGAAGATCGCCAGCGAATCGATCACGGCCTTCGACCTGGCGGGCGGCCAGTCCAACGGCGCCATCACCCTCAACTCGGGCTTCGTGGCCACCGGCCGCTGCCGCGACGTCGGCATCTCCGTGCCCGGGGCAGATGTCGGCGAGGCGATCCTTTTCTCAGTCGCCTCCGACCTGCCCGACGGAATCATGCTCTCCGGCGTCCGCGTGATCGATGACGACGTGATCCAGGGCAAGGCATGCAACTTCACCGGCGGCATCTTCCCTCAGCTCAACAACATCCAGGTCGCGATCGTGACGTTCAAGATCTGACCCAACGCCGCGCTCAGGCTCGGGTGTGCCAGGTTCTCAGCCCGGCTCGACCGACACGCCGCAACCGCCCGTGACCTGCACATACAGGTCAATGGCGCCCGTGGATGCCGTGCTGGGAAGACATCGACACGCCGCCGGGAAACGGCTGGTCCCGGGGCCTGTCCGCCCCGGCGGTCCGTGGTTAGACTCGCGCCACCCCACACCCCGGAGCGGTCCTGCCAGCGGCATGCCGCTCCGCCGAGGAAGCCCCCATGAAGGCACAGGACTATGCCCAGGAGGTCCAGCGCCTGCTCCAGCGAGCGCTGCCCGCGCCGCCTCCGGCGGCCGCAGACCTGGTGCAGAAGGCCAAGAACCTCGACGCCCTGATGGCCGGGCCCGCCGGACCGGCCCTTGAGGGCGCGAAGCAACAGCTGCGCACCGCCCTGACCGCGCTCGCCGACGACATCGGGGCCGCGCTCGCCGACGCGGTGCCCGTCCCGGCCATCGCCGAACTGCTCCAGGACGCCGACCTGACCGGCCCGCGGGCCCTCGACCTCGAGGCGACCCTCGGCCCGCTCCATGTCGAGGTCCACTCCCCCAGCGTCACGCTCGTCGATCCCCACGACGGCAGCCTCCTGGTCCTCGGGCCGCTCCCGCCCAACGCGTTCGTCGCCGCGCTCGAAGCGGGCCCGGTCAAGGGCGGCGGCACGCTGGTCGTGCTTCCGGACGGGCTGTCCGGGGTGCTCACTGCAGACCTCGGCTTCGCCCAGGCAGCGGCTCTGGCGAGCCTGCGCGAGGTGGACGGCGAGCCGTCGTTCCTCGCCGTGCTGGGGGCCGGGTTCACCCCCGGCATCCAGCTCGGGTTCGGCATCCAGATCGGCCGCATCGGCGGCGTGGTGGGGATCAACCGGACCCTGTCGACCGACGCGCTGTCGGCCCGGATCGGCGACGGGAGCGCCGCGAAGGTGCTGTTCCCGCTCGACATCGGCAAGGACGCCCGGGCGACGCTGGAGGCGGCGGAGGACCTGTTCCGGCCCTCGGTCGGGAGCATCGTGGCCGGGCCGACGTTCCGGCTCAGCTGGCTCGAAGTGGCCGGCAAAGGCTTCGTCTCCGCCGACCTCGGGGTCCTTGTCGAGCTGCCCGGACCGCGCCGGATCGCCATCGTCGGCGTGATCAGGGCCGGCATCGACCCGGTCATCCGGCTGAACGCCAACATCGCCGGCGCCCTGGACTTCGCCCAGGAGCGGGCCACCATCGACGCCGCCCTCATCGACAGCGGGGCCCTCGGCGTCTTCACGGTGTACGGCGACCTGGCCTTCGCCACCAGCTGGGGGCCGGTCGCCTACACCGTGCTCAGCATCGGGGGCTTCTACCCCGGCTTCCGCCCCGAGCCGGCCCAGCTGCGGCCGCTCAAGCGGCTCGGCTTCTCGCTCGACAACCCGCTCCCCGGGCTGCGGTTCAAGGCCGAGGGGTACGTCGCGGTCACCTCCAACACCCTCCAGCTCGGCGGCCGCCTCGACGTCGGGTACGACGCCGGGATCGCGTCCCTCAACGGCTTCATCGCCGTGGACGCCCTGGTGCAGTTCACGCCGTTCCACATCCACGCCCAGCTGGCCGCCGGACTCGACGTGCGGTTCCTCGGCCACACGTTCGCTGGCGTGACCCTCAGCGGCACCCTCGACGCCCCCGGGCCGATGACGATCGCGGGCCGGCTCACCGTCGAGACGTTCCTCAAGGACTTCAGCTTCGACGACACCTGGACCTTCGGCGACGCGCGGCCGCTGGACGCCACCCCGCCGGTGCGAGCGGTCGACGTCGTGGCCGGCGAGGTGGCCGCCCGCAACCTGCGCAGCCTCGGCGGCGCCGACCCGATGGTCCTGCTCGCCCCGGTCGACGCCGACGGCGAGTTCGCGGTCGTGACCGCACGCAACGGCGTCGAGTGGCGCCAGCACCTGGTCCCGCTGGAGACACCGATCGACCGGGTCGCCGGGACCCCGACGGGCTCGACCCAGAAGGTGACAGCGACGCTGACCTCGCCGGTCCTCGCCGGGCAGAAGGTCCTCGACCGGTTCGCGCCCGGGTCGTTCATCACCCTGTCCGCCGCGGAGTCGCTCAACGGACCGACGTACGACGACCTGCCCGCCGGTCTCAAGGTCACCGG
Organism: uncultured Actinomycetota bacterium; assembly: GCA_963749865.1. GTDB lineage: Bacteria > Actinomycetota > Actinomycetes > Propionibacteriales > Nocardioidaceae > Nocardioides. The sequence goes on along the minus strand of CAVVOE010000011.1, from coordinate 562,284 downwards.
CACCACCGTCGCGGGCAACGCCCGGCTGGCCGACAACGACATCCAGGTCGTGGTCAAGGTACGACGAGACGACCTGCCCTCGTTCTCGGCGCTGGCCAACCAGGCGAGGTTCGCGTTCAGCGCCGGTGCGCTGGCGATGGTCCGGGAACGCGACCAGGCGGCCGCCGTCGCCACCCGCGACCCCCAGGTCACCGTCAGCCCCGCCACCTGGATGGCCGGGAGCGCCCAGCAGGACAGCCAGACGCAGGCCTTCCAGGCCGTCAAGGTCGGCGGCGGTGCGGTGCTGGCCCAGGCCGACTTCGACCAGCCGATCAGTCTGGCCGGGATCTGAGGGGACGCGACATGGCCGTCGAGCAGTTCCGCCCCTGGCGACGCCCCGGGATGACCAGCCTGGCCGCCAGTCCGGCGTCCTTCGTCGCCGGCCGCCTCGTGGCCGGGCTCCCTGTCTCCCTTTCCGACGGCGGGGCGCCGGCGGCGGCCACCGCGAAGTTCGTGCTGAGCGGCCCCGGCGACATCCACGGCCTGGCCGGCGGAGCGGTGCGCGTGCGCACCCCCAGCCCCGGCAACACCAATGCCGAGAGCACCACGGTCGCCTTCGTCGAGCTCGGCGACCCGGACCTGCCGTGGCGCTACACCCCCCAGGCCAACCCCGGTGGCGGCGCAGGGGGGCTCCGGCCCTGGCTGGTCCTCGTCGTCGGCGAGACCGCCACCGAGGTCGCGGTGCACGGCGACCAGGTCCACGTCGTCGGCGCGCTCCTCGCCCAGCACGACCTCGCCAGGTCGGCCGCCTGGGCGCACGTCCACGAGCTCCCCGACGGCTCCTCGGTCGGCCGGATCCTGAGCCCGCACTCGCTCACCGCCGACACCCAGTACACCGCCGCCCTCGTGCCGGCCTTCCGCATCGACGGCAGCAACCCGGTCCCGCAGTGGGTGGGCAACCCCGGCGACCTCGACCTGCCCTGCTACGACTCGTGGAGCTTCCGCACCAAGACCGACCCGGACGACTTCAAGACCATCGCCGAGCGGCTGGCACCGATGTCGACCGCCGAGATGGCGGAGCTGAACCTGAAGGCGTTCGGCGTCGCCGCCGTCTCCGCCGGCCCGGCCGGGCCGCAGGTGCTCACCCTGGGCGGCGCGCTGACCAGGCCGACACCACCCGTCGAGACCCTCCTCGACGGCGACGTTGCGACCGAGGTCAGTGACCGCGCCCGGCTGCCCTGGCAGGCCGGTGACCCGTGGGTGCTCGGCCTGCCGCGCTACGACGACCCGTGGACGCCCGTCCCGGGCGCCGAGCCCAGGCCGGCCGACCTCACCGGCTGGCGCGAGCAGCTGCACGACGACCCGCGGCACCGCGGCGTCGCCGGGCTCGGCGCCTGGGCGGCCATCGCCTGGCAGGACCGGATCAGTGACGGCGCCTCCGCGCAGGCCGGGGCCATCGCCACGGCGGCGGCGCGGGTCCGCCACCTTGGCGTGGGACTGCGCGCCGCGCGGTCGCAGTGGGACCGGCGGGTCCCCGACGAGCCGGTGGCCGCGCTCGCCGTGCTCTCCCCCATGCTCGGCCGGCTGCCCACCCCGGGCAGCACCGTCCTGGGCGAGCTGAGCGGCCGCACGGCCAGCCTGGTGCCCGCCCTGTTCTCCTCCGCCGCCAAGCGGCTGCTCCGGCCGCGCAGCCCGGTCGCGAGAGCGGCCAAGGACGGAGCCACCGACGTCGGCGGGCTGATCGGCGTGGCCGCCACCACCTGTCCGCCGACCCCGGAGCCGCCGGCCGGCCAGGAGCGAGTGCCGGACGCCATCGCTGAGAACCCCGACGGGATCGCCGAACAGTTCGGCGAGTTCCCCTTCGACATCCTGGACCGGGCCTTCCAGGCCGTCGCCCGGAGTGACCAGGAGCACGGCGGCGAGCACGCCGACCCCGCCGACCACCGCAGCGCCGAAGGCATCATTGACATCGTCCGGGGCGCAGCCCCCGAGATCGTCGACATCATCGGGGGCAGCCGGCCGCACGTGAACTGTCGTCCGATCGGCATCGAGGACGCCGCCGGCACCATCGTCGACGGCGTCAACCCCCACCTCAACCCGGTCGTCGTCGACCGGGTGCTCGGCCCGATCAACGGCCTGCGCGAGCCGCGCCTCGCTCCGCCGGACCTGGCCCTGGAGCTGGACATCCCGTTCTGGTCGTTCCTGCGCGACAACGCACCCGACTGGCTGCTGCCCGGCGCGGCCGACGTTCCGACCGACCGGGTCCTGGCGCTGGCCACCAACCCCGCCTTCGTCGACGCCTTCCTGGTCGGCGCCAACGGGCAGTCCCTGGGCGAGCTGCGCCGCCGCAACATCCCGGTCATCGCGGGCTGGACACCGCTGCGCCGGTTCTGGCAGCGGATCAGCGACGACGGGTCGAAGTCCGCCGAGAAGGACATCGTCTCGGTCCTCGACCCGGCGCTGTCACCGAACTGGCTCGAGGGGTCGGCACTCGGGCACTCGTCGCACCAACGCGGTACGACGGGGCCGATGCTCGTCCTGCTGCTGCAGACCGAGCTGTTCCGCGAGTACCCCCACACCCAGGTCTACCTCGCCCCCGCCGTCGCGGAGGCGGTCCGCTGGACCACGACACCCGACGTCACCGGCGGACCGCGCGTGCACCCCGTGCTCACCGGCAACCTCGACCCCGAGCTGGTCTTCTTCGGCTTCCCGCTGCCACCGTCGGCGGTCTCCGACCACTGGCTGGTGCTCGAGGAGCCGCCACCCGGCTACCGGTTCCGCAAACCAAGCGCCGCGGAGGCACTCATGACCGACGGCGGGCAGTACGCCCACGACACCCTCTACGAACCCGTCCGCGCCTTCTTCGGGAACCTCCTGTGAGCCAGAGCGCCATCGTCGGCGAGAGCACCGAGATCCGGAAGCTGGTCGAGGAGACCGAGGCCGCCATCGCCGACCTGGTCGACCGGCTCGAAGCCGTCCCCGCCTGGCTCAAGGTCGGTGACCCCAACCGGTTCGCCGACCCCGGCGACCAGGACGCGGCCCGCAACGCCGGCGACCTGGCCGGAGACCTCGAGAAGCTGACCTTCGAGCTGGGCCGCGCTCACCAGCTGCTCGACCAGGTCCTGTCGCCGGTCCCGGTCCAGCCGCTGCCGGCCGACCCGGAGTACGCCGTCCTGCTGCCGGTGCGCCTCGAGACCCGGTTCCTCCCGCCGGCCGATGACGCCGCCCCCGGCACCGAGGACGCCAAGTGGCAGCTGCTGGTCCGGGTGGAGCCCGACCCGGTCTCGCTCCCGGTCGGCGGCCGGGCCGCGACCGAGCACGAGGCCGACCAGGTGGCCGGCTTCTGGACCGCCTGCCAAGGCGACCTCGCCACCCCCGAGGCGGAGGCAGCGTTCGCCTCCCTGGCAGGTCGGGTCGGCAGCGCCCGGGCGGCGTACCTGCTGAGGACGGTCGCCGTCGACCGCGCCGACGGCGAGTTCACGGTCGATCCGCAGGCCGCGCCCGGCGTCGTGGGCCCCGTCCTCGGCCTTCCCCAGCAGCTGGAGATCTGGGGCGACGGGGTCAGGCTGGCCACCCTCGAGCCGCGGCACGACGAGATCCTCGGGACCTTCGGCCTGGCGGCGATCCAGCCCGGTCCCGACGGCACCATCCCGCGGACCTGGTGGAACTCCTACAGCGAGGCGGAGGCCGTCGGGCTGGCCGTCAGGATCACGCTCGACGAGGCCAGGCCGTTCTTCGACACGCTGCTCTGCATCGGCCTCACCCAGAGCGACCAGGAGCCGCTCGCGCGACAGGTGTTCGAGGCGCACGCCGCAGCCGGGCAGCTCGGCACGCTGGCGCCACTGACGCCGACCAACACCGTCGACGGTCAGCCCACGATTGACCTGGGCCGCGACCCCGCGCCGTGGCTCGGCGTGGCCAGGCAGCCGCTCGGCGACGTCGCGGGGCTGACCGCGCTCACCGGCAGGCCATTGCTGGAAGGAGTTCCCGCCCCCGACCGGGCCCGGCACGACACCGCGAGCGCGCTCGTCCGGGCGCTCTGGCCGGTGCTCTGGCAGCGGTCGCTGAAGGACATCGGCGACCTCGGTGAGGACGTCTACCGCCTCGGGGAGTACGCCGGCCGGCACCTGCACCCGTTCGGGCCCTTCCCGGTGCTGCGCGTCGGCGACCTGCCGTACGGCGTGCTGCCGACCAGCTTCTACCGGCAGTGGACCCAGGCCGCCGACGACCCGCCCTTCGAGGGCGCCCAGGTGAGCGTCGGGATCAACCACATCGACGTGCTGGCCGCTGTCGCCGACGGTGACCTGACCGCGAAGGACGCCGACGCCGAGCGGCTGCTGCGGGTGCTCGCGCAGACCCCGACCGCGCGTGAGTACGGTTCCCGCAACCTCCCGGCGACCGTCCTCTGGGCGGCCTTCCAGGCGGTCATCGAGGGCATCGACCCCGCCGAGGTGGTGGCCCGCTGGGACGACCAGGCGGCGTTGCTGCTCGACGAGCTCCGGCATGCCCCACGACGCCGCTACTCCCCCCTGCTGTTCGTCGAGCCGTGGCCCGACGAGGTGCACCCGGACTACCAGAAGACGATGGACCACTACCTCAACAGCAGCTGGGGTGAGCTCGCGGAGATCAACGACCTCAGCTCGCACTGGATGCTCGACGACCGGTCGCCGCACGCGCTGGCCCGGCTGGTCCGGCAGAGCCTGCTGCTCACCGACATCGAGATCTGCCGGCTCTTCTCCGACCAGGTCCCCGATCCGCGGCCGACGTCGTACCTGGTGCCGCTGGAGAACCCGCAGCGGATGTTCAACGACGCGACCGAGCTCGACGGGCTCGGCCTGGTCCGCGACCTGCCGCGCAAGGCCGTCGACCTGGTCAACGGGAACACCGTCCCGCAGCTGCCGAGGTACGACGCCGTGGTCCGCCAGTTCGAGGACGTCCGTGAGGCCGTGGGCCGGCTGATCGGCACCGACTCCTCCGTGACCGAGTCGGTGCTCACCGGCGTGCTCGACACGGCGGGCCACCGGGCCGACGTGTGGCTGACCGCGGCGGCGACCCGGCGGCTGCGCCAGCTCACGGCGGTCGGCGCGGAGCCGATCCTGGGCGCCTACGGCTGGGTCGACTCGCTCTCGCCTTCCGACGACCCGACGCCGCCCACCCGCGCCGGGCTCGTGCACGCTCCGTCGTACTCCCAGGCGCTGACTGCCGCGGTGCTGCGCGACCACGTCGTGCACGACGACACCGACACGCGCTGGCAGATGACGCTGTCGTCCACGACGGTGCGGGCCGCGGCCGAGCTGGCCGACCAGGTCCGCACCGGCCTCCCGCTGGGCGAGGTGCTGGGCCGCGAGATCGAGCGGCGCTTCCCCGAGCCCAACCACGTGCTGGAGCTGCGCAAGAAGTTCCCGGCCCGGCCCGAGTGGGCGGGCCGCCGGGTGTGCGACGGCCAGGCCGTCCTCGACGCGGCCAGCCTGCCCGCAGGGCTCTCGCCAGCGAGCCTTGACGACCTGCGGGCCGCGCTCGACGCCTACGCCGACCTGCTCGTCACCGACGCGGTCCACGACGTCGTGTCCGGACGGGCCGACGCCGCCGCGGAGGCGCTCGAGGCCGCCGCCGGTCTCGGCGCGCCACCTGAGCTGCGGCTGCTGCGCACGCCGCGAGAGGGAGGCACCGTGCGCACCGACGTGTCGTTCGTGATCCGCTACGACGACGCGTGGGAGAGCACCGGCACCCATCCGGTCGAGGTGGCCGACCCGGCCTTCGCGCGGTTCCTCCGGGCCGAGGTCGGCGGCGCCAAGACGCTCACCTGGGCGAGTCCGGCCGGCGCCGTCTCCCTGCGCGACGTCGGCCTGAAGGTCGTCGACCTGCTCGTCATGCCGCCGTCCGCCGTGACCGCGCTGGTGCAGGCACGGATCGGCGGTGACGCGAAGGGAACGGGCCCGGCGGCGCTGAAGACCGTGGCCCGGCTCGCCTCGATGCTGGGCCAGCCGTACGCCCACGCTCCGAACGCCGCCGACATCCTTCGAGCCAGGCTGGGCCGGCTGCGCACGATGGCGGACGACCTGGGCGACAGCATCGCCACCGCGACGCCGGCCGACCTGCGCCAGTGGGGTCTCGACGAGGACCCGGCCGCCGCGGCGATCACGCTGCAGGCTCGGCTGGACCGGATCGGCGCCGCTGCCACCGACGCGGCCGCGGACGCCGACACCCTGGCGGAGCGCATCCGGATCCTGGTGGCCACCCAGCAGTCGCTCCCGCTGGTCTGCCCGGACGACCCGCCGACCACGACCGCGGACCAAGGCTGGCTGGACGACTGGCTGCCGGTGACCGCAGCGGTCCGGCCGGCGCTGGCCAAGGTGGAGGCCGCCCTGCTCCAGACGGCGAACACCTGGCGGGCCGCCGGCTCCGACTCAGAGCCGTGGACGGCACCGGAGCCGACGGCGGACGGGATCTCCGGCGACCTGGTCACGAGAGTCGCCATCGGCCCCGCCGTCGGCAAGGCGAAGGGGCGTGGCGTCGTACGCCTCGACGCCTGGGGAGAGACCGTGCCCGCGCCGCGGCACACCACGTGGACCGCGTTCGGCTACGACGCACCCCGGGCCCGGGCCCCGCAGGCCGTGCTGCTCGTGGTGCCGAGCAACCTGTCGAGCGGCGTGGACGTCGACGAGGCCAGGCGCTCGGTTCTGACCGCCCGCGACATGGCCCGCGCCCGGTCGGTCAGCGCCACCCCGGACCGGCTGTCGATCGGGCTGCCGACCGCCGTCGTCGAGGCGGCCGGCTCGTCGGCCTGCACCCTGACGAGGGAGGCGTTGTGAGCTTCGGCCTCGAGTGGATGCGCCGGCTGGAGCCGCTGCCGCCCTACGGCGACCTGCAGAGAGGGTTCGCCACCGAGGTGGCCGACCCGCTGTGGATGCTCGGTCGGCAGTGGCAGCTCGGGGAGCATGCCGGCGAGGACGCCGGTGCACCGGTCGCGGTGCGGATGACCGTCGCCCACACCGCGATCGACGCGGTCGACGGCCTGGACCCGACCGTCGTCCCCGTCGAGGCGATCATCGAGGGCACCGCCGCGGACTGGTGGACGCCCGGGCGCCGGATCCGGATCGGCCGGGCGGTCGCCGGATCACTGTCCGCGGCCAAGCGGAAGAAGTGCCGGTTCAAGGAACCGCTGCCGGCGCCGTACGACGACGCCTTCACCGGTGAGGTGGACGGCCTGGCCGCCTGGCGCCGCGGGCTGGTGCCGGAGGACCACCCGCTGCTCGCCGACCTTCCCGCCGAGCTGCGCGACAGCTGGGACCCACACACGCTCGGCCACGACCTGACGCTGTCGGCCGGCACGGCGACCCTCTCGGTCAGCCACCACACCGGCGGCGACGTCGACTGGTACACCGTCGACGGCGACCAGCCACTCGTCACGGTGCCTGACCACCCGTCGTCCGAAGTGGTGCCGATGCGGCTGCAGTATCCGGGTGCGCCGCTGCCGCGGGTCTTCCAGATCGAGGACCACGCCGTGGACATCGGCGGCTACCCGCCGGACCGCTCGCACCTGGCCACCGCGCTGCTCATCGAGCTGGTCAGCAGCCACAGCAGCGACTGGTTCATGGCGCCCGTGCCCGCGCCGTACGGCGGGGCGGATGCGCCGGGCATCGGTGCGGTCGTCACCCTGTCGCAGGTGTGGGTGCGCAACACCTTCGACCAGGAGCACCAGGTGCTCGTGCCCACGGGCACGCCCCCGCCACCGGCCGACCCGGACCTCCCGGCCGGGCCGTGGTCGCTGTTCCGCACCGCCGGGCTCGACGACTCCAGCCTGGTCGTCTGGCCGGTCGCGCACCCCGTCACCGGGCCGGTGCTGGACGACGTCGCCTTCGGTGTCGACGAGGACGCCAACCTGCTGTGGGGGGTGGAGATGCGGGTCGGCGGTCGCGAGCAGAACGTCGGCGTCGACGCCGTCCAGGCGCTGGCCGACGCGGCCCACTCCGGCACCCGCGACTTCTCGTGGCAGCCGTCGACGACCCTCCCGGAGAGCTGGTTCCCTTACCGGACCGTCGCGGCCACCAGCGGCCCGGTCCGCGACGTGTTCGAGCAGGGTCGGGTCGCGGACCTCAACGAAGCCGAGGAGCAGGTCCGTCCCGGACCCACGTCGGAGCTGATCGCCGCCACGCCCGGGTCCGCCAGCCACTGGCTCGAGACCCAGGCCGTCCCGTACCAGGGGCTCCGCCTCGAGCGTCGCTACCAGCTCGCCCGCGGCACCGACGGCCGCCCGGTGCTCTGGCGTCAGCGTCGTACCGTTCCCCTCCTCGCCGGACCCACCAGCCACCTCCGCTTCGACCTCCTCAAGGAGGCGCCGGTCGAGTGACGCCAGTGTCCTGTCAGGATCGGTTTGCTCATGAGTGGGTTCGGGAACTGCTGGAGCGTCCCTTGCCTTCGGTGTTTCTCGGGCCAGTCGAGGGCGCCCAGACCATCGCCCCACTGCTGAGTCAGCTGTGGGTCCGATGAGCGATGGGTCGGGCGGCGAGCCCAGGACTGCGGCCGGGCTGGGCCCGTCGGGAGTCCGCCGTAGGTCATCTGCCCGGTGACGGCAGCGAGCTGAACCCGTCAACGTCGGCGTCCGGACCGTCAGGGAACCGTCAAGGAGGGCCCTGATCGGCGGGAACCAGTCGTACCAAGGACTCATGAGCGACGTCCTCTACGTCCTGATCACGCTGGCGGTGTTCGTGGGGCTGGCCCTGCTGGTCGGCGTCCTGGGCCGTCTCGGGAAGAGCTGAGCCTCATGAGCGAAGCCCTGCCCGCGCTCGGCCAGATCGCGGCCCTGGTGCTGCTGCTGGCCCTGACCGTGCCGCTGCTGGGTCGCTACCTCGCAGCCATCTACACCAGCGACAACCACCTGGCCGCCGAGCGGTTGGCCTACCGAGTGCTGCGCGTCGACCCCGACACCGACCAGCACTGGCGCAGCTACGCGATGTCGGTGCTCGGCTTCAGCCTCGTCGGCATCCTGGCGCTCTTCGCGCTCGGCCGGCTGCAGCAGCACCTGCCGCTCTCACTCGGCTTCTCCGCGCTCCCGACGGACGGCGCCTGGAACACCGCGGTCAGCTTCGTGACCAACACCAACTGGCAGTGGTACTCCGGGGAGGCCGCGACCGGCCACCTGATGCAGATGTCCGGCCTGACCGTCCAGAACTTCGTCAGCGCCGGGGTGGGCATGGCCGTGGCCGCTGCGTTCGCCCGCGGTCTCGCGCGCACCGACCACGACGGCCGGGTCGGCAACTTCTTCGCCGACCTGGTCCGGACCGTGGTGCGGGTGCTGCTGCCGATCTCGCTGGTGGCCGCCTGCCTGCTCGTCGTCTTCGGCGCGGTGCAGAACTTCGCCGGCGAACACGTGATGCGCACCCTCACCGGCGGCAGCCAGACCCTCACCGGCGGCCCGGTCGCCAGCCAGGAGGCGATCAAGGAGCTGGGCACCAACGGCGGCGGCTTCTACAACGTCAACTCCGCCCACCCGTTCGAGAACCCCACGCCGTTCACCGACCTGCTCGAGATCTACCTGATCCTGCTGACCCCGTTCGCGATGGCCTGGGCGTTCGGCCTGATCGTCAAGGACCGCCGCCAGGGCATTGCTGTGGGTGGCGTGATGGCACTGCTGCTGTCCGTGGCGGTGGGACTGCTGACCTGGGCCGAGATGGCAGCCCCAGGCACCGCTCCCCAGCTGGCCGGCGGGGCCATGGAGGGCAAGGAGGTGCGTTTCGGCGAGGCGTCCTCGGCCCTGTTCGCCGCGGCCACGACGGGCACCTCGACCGGGGCCGTCAACGCCATGCACGACTCGCTGACCGCACCCGGAGGCGGCGTCGCCCTGTTCAACATGATGCTCGGCGAGATCGCCCCCGGCGGCGTGGGCTCCGGCCTCTACGGCATGTTGATGCTGGCGATCGTCACGGTCTTCCTGGCCGGGCTGATGGTCGGCCGGACGCCGGAGTACCTCGGCAAGAAGATCGGGCAGCGCGAGATCGTCCTGGTCGCCCTCTACGTGCTCGTCACGCCGATCCTGGTGCTGGCCGGGACCGCGGTCGCCGTCTCCTTCGACGACGGCCCCGCCGGAATGCTCAACTCCGGGCCACACGGCTTCTCCGAGGCGCTGTACGCCGTGACGTCGGCGTCCAACAACAACGGCTCCGCATTCGCCGGCCTCACGTCCGGTACGCCGTTCTGGAACACCTTGCTCGGGCTCGAGATGCTCCTGGGCCGGTTCGTGCCGATGGTCCTCGTCCTCGCCCTGGCCGGTCGGTTCGCGGCTGCCAAGCGGCTGCCCGCGAGCGCGGGCACCCTGCCCACGCACCGGCCACTGTTCGTCGGCCTGCTCACCGGCGTCGCCCTCGTCGTCGTCGGCCTGACCTACGTGCCCGTACTCTTCCTCGGGCCCGTCGCGGAGTCCCTCTCGTGAACAAACCCGCACCCAGCACCAGCGTGCTGACCGCCGAACAGCTCGTCGCGGCCGTGCCCGGCGCCATCCGCAAGCTCGATCCCCGTCGGCTCGTCCGCACCCCGGTCATGCTCGTCGTCGAGATCGGCGCCGTGGCGACCACCCTGCTCTCTCTCATGGATCCGAGCACCATGGGCTGGCTGGTCACGGTGTGGCTGTGGCTGACCGTCCTGTTCGGCACCCTCGCCGAGTCGGTGGCCGAGGGCCGCGGCAAGGCCCAGGCGGCGAGCCTGCGTGCCCTGCAACAGGAGACCACCGCACGCCGGGTCCGCGGTGCCAGCGACACCCTGAAGTACACCGGCAACCTCACCCGGCTCCCGTCGGACGAGGTCCCGAGCACCAGCCTGCGCCAGGGCGACGTGGTCGTGGTCGCGGCCGGTGAACCGATCCCGGGCGACGGCGAGGTGATCGAGGGCGTCGCCTCGGTCGACGAGTCCGCCGTCACCGGCGAGTCGGCCCCGGTCATCCGCGAGTCGGGAGGTGACCGCAGCGCAGTAACCGGTGGGACGACGGTCCTGTCCGACCGGATCGTGGTCCGCATCACCAGCGACCCCGGACAGTCCTTCGTGGACCGGATGATCGCCCTGGTCGAGGGCTCCGAGCGCCAGCGCACCCCCAACGAGATCGCGCTCAACGTGCTGCTGACCGCGCTCACGGTCGTCTTCGTCGTCGTGTGCGCGACGCTGTGGCCGGCCGCCGACTACAGCGGCGCCCGGCAGTCGATCCTGGTGCTCATCGCCCTGCTCGTCTGCCTGATCCCGACCACGATCGGCGCTCTGCTCTCGGCGATCGGCATCGCCGGCATGGACCGGCTGGTCCGGCGCAACGTGCTGGCGATGTCCGGCCGGGCGGTCGAGGCGGCCGGCGATGTCGACGTACTGCTCCTCGACAAGACCGGCACCATCACCCTCGGCAACCGGCGGGCCACCGAGCTGCTCCCGGTCGACGGCGTGTCCCCGGACCAGCTGGCGGAGGTGGCCCTCCTGTCGTCCTTGGCCGACGAGACGCCCGAGGGCCGGAGCATCGTCGAGCTGGTCGGCGAGCGGCGCGACGTGCCGAAGGGAGCGACTCTGGTCGAGTTCTCCGCCACCACGCGGATGAGCGGCCTGGACCTGCCCGACCGGTCCATCCGCAAGGGCGCGGGCTCGGCGGTCCAGAGGTGGGTGCATTCCACCGGAGCACCCGCGAACAGTCCGGTGGCCAGCCAGATCGAGGAGCTGGTGGAGCGGGTCAGCGGCTCTGGCGGTACGCCGCTGGTGGTCGCCGAGCGGAACGGAACCAGGCCTGGCCGGCTCCTCGGGGTCGTCCACCTCAAGGACATCGTCAAGCCGGACATCCGGGAGCGGTTCGACGAGATGCGCGCGATGGGCATCCGCACCGTGATGATCACCGGCGACAACGCCATCACGGCCCAGGCGATCGCCGCCGAGGCGGGGGTGGACGACTTCCTCGCCGAGGCCACGCCCGAGGACAAGATGTCGCTGATCCGGAAGCAGCAGGAGGGCGGCCGGCTGGTCGCGATGTGCGGCGACGGCACCAACGACGCGCCCGCGCTGGCGCAGGCCGACGTGGGCGTGGCGATGAACACCGGGACGGTCGCGGCGAAGGAGGCCGGCAACATGGTCGACCTCGACTCCGACCCCACGAAGCTGATCGACATCGTCGAGATCGGCAAGCAGCTGCTCATCACCCGCGGGGCGCTCACGACGTTCTCGGTGGCCAACGACGTCGCGAAGTACTTCGCGATCCTGCCCGCGATGTTCGTAGTGGCCTTCCCGGACCTCGACGTGCTCAACGTCATGCGGCTGTCCTCAGCGGAGTCCGCCATCGTCAGTGCGATCGTCTTCAACGCGTTGGTCATCGTGGCGCTGATCCCCCTGGCTCTGCGCGGGGTCCGCTACCGGCCCTCGTCGGCCGCGGACCTGCTGCGCCGCAACCTGCTGCTCTACGGCCTCGGCGGGCTGGTCGCGCCGTTCGTCGGCATCAAGCTGCTCGACGTCGTGATCTCGCTGATCCCGGGCCTGTGAAGGGGAAGGAAACGTGAAGCTGCTCTACGACCTGTGGCGCCAGAGCCTGGCTGGCCTGCGCTTGCTCGTCGCCGCCACCGTGCTCCTGGGCGTCGCCTACCCGGTGGCCGTCTACGGGTTCGGGCGGGTGGCCGCGCCGTGGCAGGCCCGGGGCTCGCTCGTGGCCGCCGACGGCAGCCACACCGAGGACCCGGCCCAGGCCGTGGGCTCGGCGATCATCGGGCAGCGGGTGGACAACCCGGACCTGTTCCGACCCCGGCCCTCGGCAGCCGGGGACGGCTACGACATGTTGTCGTCGTACGGCTCCAACCTCGGCCCGGAGGAGCCCGCCCTCATCGACGCGATCACCGAGCGCAGGGCCGAGGTCGCAGAACGGGAGGGCGTATCGGAGAGCGAGGTACCTCCGGATGCGGTGACCGCATCCGGTTCGGGCCTCGACCCCGACATCTCGGTGGCGTACGCCGACCTCCAGGTGCCCCGAGTGGCCGAGGCGACCGGGCTCAGCGAGGACGAGGTCCGCGGGCTCGTGGACGAGCACACCTCGGGCCGGACCTGGGGGATCCTCGGCGAGCTGCGCGTCAACGTGCTGCAGCTCAACATCGCCGTACTCGAAGCCGCGCCGAAGGCCTGAGGCACACAATGGGAGGCGTGGACCGACGCCGGGGGCGCCTGATCGTCTACCTCGGCTCCGCGCCGGGCGTGGGCAAGACCTACGCGGCGCTCGGAGAGGCGCAGCGGCGGCTGGGCCGCGGCACGGACGTGGTCGTCGGCTTCGTGGAGACCCACGAGCGCGCCCAGACCGCTGCGCAGGTCGAGGGTCTCGAGGTGGTGCCGCGGCGCGAGCTCGACTACCGCGGCTCGACGTTCACCGAGATGGACGTGGAGGCCGTGCTGGCCCGGCAGCCCGCCGTCGTGGTCGTCGACGAGCTGGCGCACACCAACGTCCCCGGCAGCAGGCACGAGAAGCGCGCCGAGGACATCGCGGAGCTGCTCGCCGCAGGCATCGACGTCATCACCACGGTCAACATCCAGCACCTCGAGTCCCTCAACGACGAGGTCGAGCGGATCACCGGCGTCCGCCAACGCGAGACCGTCCCCGACCAGGTGGTGCGCGAGGCCGACCAGATCCAGCTGGTCGACATGTCACCTGACGCGCTGCGCCGCCGGATGGCGCACGGCAACGTCTACAAGCCGGAGCAGGTCGACGCCTCGCTGACGTCGTACTTCCGGGTCGGCAACCTGACCGCGCTCCGCGAGCTGGCCCTGCTCTGGCTGGCCGACCGGGTCGACGACCAGCTCGACGACTACCGCCGCGCGCACCGGATCCAGGAGCCATGGCCGGCCAAGGAACGGATCGTCGTCGCCGTGACCGGCGGTCCCGAGAGCGAGACCCTGATCCGGCGCGGCGCCCGGCTGGCCCAGCGCGCGGCGGGCTCGGAGCTGCTGGCCGCCCACGTGATCGCCACCGACGGGCTGCGCAGCGCCGACGAGCGCCGTCTGGACCGCGCCCAGGAGCTGGTCGCGTCGGTCGGGGGCACCTTCCACTCGGTCGTCGGCGAGGACGTCTCCGCCGCGGTGGTGGACTTCGCGAGCGGCGCCAACGCCACGATGATCGTGGTCGGGGTCTCCCGGCACGGCAGGCTGCGCCGCCTGTTCACCGGTACGACGGGCGACCGGATCGCTTCGCTGGCGGGGGCGATCGACGTACACCTGGTCACCCACGAGCAGGTCGCGCGCCGGGTGCTGTCGCGGCCGCTGCTCTCCCCGCTCTCCCCTGGCCGGCAGGTGGCCGGCTGGGTCGGGGCGGTGGCCCTTCCGACCCTGCTCACCTGGGTGTTGCACAGCTTCGCCGACACCGACCAGCTGCCGCTTGGCCATGCTCACCCTGCTGGCCTCGACGGTGGCCGTCGCGCTCGTGGGCGGGCTGCTGCCGGCACTGGTCGGCGCCGTGGTCGGGTTCCTGGTCCTGAACTACTTCTTCACGCCCCCGGTCGGGACGTTCACCGTCTCCGAGCCGCGCAACGTGCTGGCGCTGGCCGTGTTCGTCGCCGTGGCCGCTGCCGTGGCCACGGTCGTGGACCGGGCGTCCCGGCGCGCCGGCGAGGCGCTCCGCGCCCGCGCCGAGGCAGCCACGATGAGCGGGCTGTCGCGGTCGGTGCTGACCGGGCAGGACACCGCCGAGGCGGTGGTCGAGCGGCTCCGCGAGACGTTCGGCCAGGAGGCCGTCTCGCTCCTGGAGCGGGGCCCGGCCGGCTGGCTCGTGCTGGCGTCGTCGGGCGACCCCTGCGCCTCGACTCCCGAGGAGGGCGACACGCGCGTCCGGGTGGACGACGACCACGTGCTGGCTCTGTGCGGCGAGCCGCTGCGGGCCTCGGACCAGCGGGTCCTGGAGGCGTTCGCGGTCCAGGCCGGGCTGGTCCTGGAGTACCGCCGGCTCCGGGAGCGTGACGAGCGCGCCGCCAACATCGAGCGCGCCGAGGCAACCTCGACCACGCTGCTGCGGGCCGTGTCCCATGACCTGAGGACACCGCTGGCCACCATGCGGGCCTCGATCGACGGCCTGACCGCGCCCGGACTGTCGGAGGACGACCGGCGCGAGCTGCTCACGGCCGTGGGTGCGTCGGCCGAGCAGCTGGAGCGGCTCATCGACGACCTGCTCGACCTGTCGCGGCTGCGGAGCGGTCTCCTCCACCCGGTGCTGCGCACCCGCAGCCTCGACGAGGTGCTCCCGCTCGCGGTGGCGGGACACGACCCCGGCATCGTCCTCCTCGAGGTGGAGGAGCCGGCCCCGGTGGTGCACACCGACGCCGCGCTGCTGGAGCGTGTGGTCGCCAACCTGGTCGCGAACGCCGTCCGTCACGCCGGCGGAGCACCCGTCCGGGTGCTGGCCCACGTGCTGCCCGACTCGGTCGAGGTGATCGTGGTCGACCAGGGTCCCGGCGTACCGCCCGAGGCGCGCGAGCGAATGTTCGAGCCGTTCCAGCGGCTCGGCGACACCACCCCCGGAGGCCTGGGGCTGGGGCTGGCCGTCGCGCGCGGCCTCACCGAGGCAATCGGCGGCTCCCTGTCGGCCGAGGACACCCCTGGCGGCGGGCTGACCATGGTGCTCTCGCTCCCCCGCGCCCGCACCGGCACCGACGCCCGGGCGGCCGCGTCGTGAGCCCGGCGCCCCAGCACAAGGTCCTGGTCGTCGACGACGAGCCGGCGCTGGCCCGGGCGCTGGCCATCAACCTGCGCGCCCACGGCTGGGAGGTGGTCACCGCGGCCGATGGCAAGGCCGCGCTGGACGCCGCGGCCACCACCCATCCCGATGTGATCGTGCTCGACCTCGGGCTGCCGGACCTGGACGGCACCGAGGTGATCGCAGGGCTGCGTGGCTGGACCTCGGTCCCGATCGTGGTGCTGTCCGCCCGGCAGCACGGGGAGGACAAGGTCGAGGCCCTGGACCTCGGCGCCGACGACTACGTCACCAAGCCGTTCGCGATGGACGAGCTGATGGCCCGCCTGCGTGCCGCCGTACGACGGGCGGCCAGCGCCGAGCCCACCGAGAGCGAGGTGGTGGTCGGCAACCTGGTCGTCGACCTGGCCCGCAAGAAGGTGCGCCGCGACGGGACCGACGTGCAGCTCACACCGACCGAGTGGGCCTTCCTCGAGGTGCTCGCGCGCAACGTCGGCCGGCTGGTGCCGCGCGAGCAGCTCCTCCGCGAAGTCTGGGGGCCGGGCTACCGGCGCGAGCACCACTACCTGCGCGTGTACGCCGCCCAGCTGCGCCGCAAGCTCGAGGACGACCCGGCCGCCCCGCGTCACCTGCTCACCAGCAGCGGCCTCGGCTACACGCTCGAACGCTGAGCGCCCGGGGTTGACTAGACCGGCCCTTGGGCATTCAGTGGGGCAGGACGGGCCGACCGGGCCGACCGGGCCGTCTTGGCATCGGACCTCTGGAGATCGCCATGAAGGCCTCCCGCTTGCTGTCGCTCACCGCGCTGACCGCCAGCCTGACCTTGGCCGCCACGACGCTGGCCGTGGCCGGCGAGACCAGCCGGCCGGGACCGCAGGCCGAGGCGGCCGCGCCCGGCGCGCCCGGTGCCGGCGACCCCTACTTCCCGCTCGACGGCAACGGCGGGTACGACGTCGGGCACTACGACCTCGACCTCCGCTACGACCCGGCCACCGACGTGCTCCGGGGTGTCGCCACGATCCAGGCGCGCGCCACGATGAAGCTGTCCCGGTTCAACCTCGACTTCATCGATCTCACCGTCCGCAACGTGCGCGTCAACGGCGACCCGGCGACCTGGTCACGCGCCGGCCAGGAGCTCAGGATCACGCCGCAGCGGCGGCTCAAGAAGGATGAGCGGTTCACGGTGCGGGTGCGCTACGACGGCGTGCCGCAGCGGCTGGAGGGCGCCGGCTTCATCGCCACCGACGACGGCTTCGACGTCGCCGGGCAGCCGCACGTCGCGGCCACCTGGTTCCCGGTCAACGACCACCCCACCGACAAGGCGTCGTACACCTTCCATGTGACCGTCCCCGACGGCCGCGAGGTCGTGGCCAACGGCAAGCTGGTGGACCAGGAGACCGCCGCGGGATGGACGACGTGGACGTGGGACGCACCGGCTCCGATGGCCAGCTACCTCGCCACGGTCGACGTCGGGGAGTGGGACACCACGGCGTACAAGACGAACGGGATCCGCTTCTACGACGCGATCGACCCCGACCTGTTCGATCCACTGGTGACGCCGCCGACCGGCACGCACTTCGCCATCTCGCAGCAGGCGGACAACTCCTACAAGCGGCTCACGCACCAGATCACGGTGCCGGCGGGCGGGGCCACGGTCGGCTTCACGGTCCTTCGCGACACCGAGCCGGACTGGGACTTCGCCTTCGTCGAGGTGCACACGGTCGGCCAGGACGACTGGACGACCCTGCGGGACCTCAACAACCACACCACTCAGGACACCGGCTTCTCCTGCCTCACCTGGCCCGACATGCACCCGTTCATCACCGAGCACTACCAGACCGTCGACCAGGCGGCCGGGACCTGCACGGCCGACGGCAGCACAGGAGAGTGGTGGGCCCGCAGCGGTGCGAGTGACGGCCCGGAGCAGTGGCAGGTCGACCTCGGGGACTACGCCAGCTCGACCGTCGAGCTGTCCATCTCCTACGTCAGCGACGAGGTCGTGCAGGGCATGGGGCTGTTCGTCGACGACGTCGTGGTCTCCACCGGCGAGGGCAGCACCTCGTTCGAGTCCGGCCCCGACGGCTGGACCGCGTCCGGCGCGCCAGCGGGCAGCCCCGGCAACGCCAACGACTGGATCGTGGGCACCGCCGACGACGGACCCCCGCCGCCCGGTGAGATCGCCGCCGGTTCCTTCGCACGCGAGCCCGAGATCCTCCGCGTCCTGGGCAGCTACTTCGGCCGCTACCCGTGGCGCGACGCCGGCGGCATCGTCGACGACGTGGAGGGGCTCGGCTTCGCCCTGGAGACCCAGACCCGGCCGATCTACTCGAAGGCCTTCTTCAGCGACCCGTTCAGCGGCGACAACGTCGTCGTCCACGAGCTGGCGCACCAGTGGTACGGCGACAGCCTGGCCGTGCACCGGTGGAAGGACATCTGGCTCAACGAGGGGTTCGCGACGTACGCCGAGTGGCTGTGGTCGGAGCACGAGGGCCTGGGGACCGCCCAGCAGCTCTTCGACTTCTACTACAACGACTTCATCCCCGAGGACCACCCGTGGTGGCAGATCACCATCGGCGACCCCGGGCCGGACCACCTGTTCGAGTTCCCGGTGTACTTCCGCGGGGCGATGACCCTGCAGGTGCTCCGCAACACCGTCGGCGACACCGACTTCTTCCGCATCCTGAAGTCGTGGGCGCGCACGCGGGCGAACGGCAACGTGTCCACACCGGAGTTCATCGCCCTGGCGGAGCAGATCTCGGGCCAGCAGCTGGACGACCTGTTCCAGACCTGGCTCTTCACGCCCGGCCGGCCTCCGGCTCCTGCGGGGGTGACGACGGCTTCCCACGGCGCGAAGCTGGCGGCCGCCTCCGCGAAGGCGACCCTGCGGATCGCCCGGTCGGAGGCGGGCCGCCGCTGAGCGATCAGCTCGGTGACATCAGCCAGGGGTCGCGCAGGTCGATGAAGGTGGGCTCGCCGACGGCGAGCGAGTTGATCTCCTCCATGATCGCCGCGGTCTCGGGAGGCGCGGTCTTCTGCTCGCCCTCGCGGGCCGCCTCCTCCGACGTGAAGTAGATCGTCATCGTCCAGCTGCCGTCCTCGGAGCCGGCCCAGCAGGTGCCGAGGATGTCCGGGCGGAAGCTCCCCCAGTCCGTGGGGTCGGACGACATCAGCTCACGGGCGCGTTCGCCGTCGCTGACCTGACCCTGCATGACCTGCACGAAGCCCGCCTCGTCCGGGTCGCCGTAGGTGTCGACGTCGACGAACGCGTGGTTCTGGAAGGTCGGCTCGCCGTCGAAGGTCGTGGCCATCTGCTCCCACCAGGCACCCTGCTCGGGGCGGTCGCTGTTGCGCTGGGCCGCCTCCTCGGACTCGAACCTGACGACCGCGATGCTCGTCCCGTCGTCGGCGACTCCGCCCGTACTGCCCAGCCAGCCGTCCGCACCCGGGGCGACCTCCGAGTGCCACCGGTCGAGCTGCGCCTTCATTGCCGAGGGGTCGGAGACCCGACCCTTGATCACCTGAACGAACATCGCTCCTCCTGAGGGGTCCGGGGTGTCGACTCGCGCGACGTTACTCCCGAGCCGCCTCGAGCGCGATGGCACGACGCAGGCCTCCTAGTCTGGGCGCATGACCTCCGAGTACGACGTGGCGAAGGTGCGCGCCCACTTCCCGTCGCTGGAGAGCGGACTGGCCTTCTTCGACGGTCCCGGCGGGTCGCAGACCCCGGACGTCGTGGCCGAGGCGGTGCGCGCAACGCTCGCCGGGCCCCTGTCCAACCGCGGCGACCTGACCGTCGCACAGGAGAACGCCGAACGCGCCGTCGTCGGCGCACGGGAGGCGCTGGCCGACCTCCTGGGCGCGACCGCCCAGGGGGTGGTGTTCGGCCGGAGCTTCACCCAGCTGACCTTCGACCTGAGCCGGGCGATGTCCAAGGAGTGGGGCCCGGACGACGAGGTCGTGGTGACCCGGCTCGACCATGACGGCAACGTGCGTCCCTGGGTGATCGCGGCCGAGGCGGTGGGCGCGACGGTGCGCTGGGTCGACTTCGAGCCGGAGACGGGCGAGCTCTCGATGACCTCGCTGGACCAGGCGCTGTCCGACCGCACCCGACTGGTGGCGGTGACCGGCGCGTCCAACCTGATCGGCACGCGTCCCGACCTCCCGGCCGTCGCGGACCTGGTGCACGCGGCCGGAGCCTGGCTGTACGTCGACGCCGTACACCTGACCCCCCACGCCTCGGTGTCGCTGGCCGACTCGGGAGCGGACTTCCTGGGCTGCTCGTCGTACAAGTTCCTCGGCCCCCACGCCGGCGTGGTGGCGGGCCGGCCCGAGCTGCTGGAGCGGCTCCACCCCGACAAGCTCGCACCGGCGTCGGACCGGGTGCCGGAGCGTTTCGAGCTCGGCACCCTGCCTTACGAGCTGATGGCCGGGGCGACGGCGGCGGTGGAGTTCCTCGCCGACCTGGCCCCCGGCCCCGCCACCACCCGACGCGAGCGGCTCGAGGCGTCGGCGGCTGCCCTCGAGGCCCACGAAGACCGGCTCCGCGAGCGCGTCGAGGACGGGCTGCGGTCGATCGAGGGGGTCACCCTGCACTCCCGGGCGACTCGTCGGACGCCCACGGTGCTGGCCACCTTCGAGGGGCAGGATGCCGGCGACGTCGCGCGCCACCTCGCCGCGCTCGGCATCAACGCACCGGCCGGCACCTTCTACGCCTTCGAGCCGGCCCGGCGGATCGGCCTCGGAGAGGACGGCGGCCTGCGGGTCGGCCTGGCGCCGTACACCGACGACTCCGACGTCGACCGGCTGCTCGACGCGTTGCGCGGCTACTCCTCGGGTCAGTAGCCGCCACCCCCGGCGTTGCAGTCCGCCTGGGCCAGCTCGAGGTCCTCGTTGACACCGTTGAAGTCCGGGTCGTCCGGACTCATGGATCCGAGCTTCCGCTCGAGGCTGTCCACGTCGGCGCAGGACGGGTCCGAACCGCAGCCGGCGACCAGCGCCGACGCGGCGACGACCTGTGCGAGGAGCAGGAGCGCGGCCCGGCCCCTGAGCGTCATGGGGACAGGGTAGGTCCGGCGTGCAGAACGGCCCCTCCCCGGTGGACACCGGGAAGGGGCCGTGCTCGCCGGCGCGTCACCGCATGGAGGCGATGACGCGCCTGCTGATTCCGTGTGGCCTCGCGACGGGCACGGGCAAGGGTCTGCTCGCGTGCGTCGCGCTCCCTCCCCAGGGGGCTTCACGTCCTCGAGAGAAACGTAAGCGTTTGCAGGTCAGTACGGAAGGGCCGGGCCGCAGAACCACCCGGAGGGGCCACCCCGCATGGCCCGCCCATGTCAACCCCGATGGTGGGGGTGGCCCGGTCGGCGCCCCGGGAATGTCCGGGGGCCCGAATCGGTTCAGGTAGTTGCATCTGCAACGACCTGAGGAGCACGCAATGCAGTTCGGGATCTTCACCGTCGGCGACGTCACGCCCGACCCGACCACGGGCCGGACGCCGTCCGAGCACGAGCGGATCAAGGCCACGGTCGAGATCGCGAAGAAGGCCGAGGAGGTGGGGCTGGACGTGTTCGCGACCGGCGAGCACCACAACCCGCCGTTCATCGCGTCCGCACCGACGACGACCCTCGCCTACATCGGCGCCCAGACCGAGCGGATCATCCTCTCGACGGCCACCACGCTGATCACCACCACCGACCCGGTGCTGATCGCCGAGGACTACGCCAAGCTGCAGCACCTGGTCGACGGCCGGGTGGACCTGATGATGGGCCGCGGCAACACCGGGCCGGTCTACCCCTGGTTCGGCAAGGACATCCGCGACGGCATCCCGCTGGCCATCGAGAACTACGCGCTGCTGCACCGCCTCTGGCGCGAGGAGATCGTCAGCTGGGAGGGCAAGTTCCGCACGCCGCTGCAGGGCTACACGTCCGCACCGAGGCCGCTGGACCGCGTACCGCCCTTTGTCTGGCACGGCTCGATCCGCTCCCCCGAGATCGCCGAGCAGGCGGCCTACTACGGCGACGGCTTCTTCGCCAACCACATCTTCTGGCCGGCCTCGCACACCGAGCGCATGGTGCGCCTCTACCGGCAGCGCTTCGAGCACTACGGCCACGGCACCGCCGACCAGGCGATCGTCGGCCTCGGCGGACAGGCGTTCATGCGCAAGAACAGCCAGGACGCCGTGAACGAGTTCCGGCCCTACTTCGACAACGCGCCGGTCTACGGCCACGGCCCCTCGCTGGAGGACTTCACCGAGCAGACGCCGCTGACCGTCGGGTCACCACAGCAGGTGATCGAGCGCACCCTGGGCTTCCGGGAGTACGTCGGCGACTACCAGCGCCAGCTGTTCCTCATGGACCATGCCGGCCTGCCGCTCAAGACCGTCCTCGAACAGCTCGACCTGCTCGGCGAGGAGGTCGTACCGGTGCTGCGCAGGGAGTTCGCGGCGCTCAAGCCGGCGCACGTGCCGGAAGCTCCCACCCACGCCTCGCTCGTCGCCACGCGCGACCTCGAGGAGGTGTCGGCATGACCAGGCTCGTGGTCGTCACCGCAGGGCTGAGCAACCCGTCGTCCACGCGGATCCTGGCCGACCAGGTCACCACGGCGTCCGTCGCCGCCCTCGAGGCGGGAGGGGCCGCGGTCGACGTGGAGGTGCTCGAGCTGCGCGACCTGGCCCACGCGATCACCGACAACCTGCTCACCGGGTTCCCGTCCGGCGCGCTGACCGACGCGGTTGCCTCGGTGGCCGCGGCCGACGCGGTGATCGCGGTGACGCCGGTGTTCAGCGCGTCGTACTCCGGGCTGTTCAAGTCGTTCGTCGACGTGCTCGAGCCCGGGGCCCTCGAGGGCACGCCGGTGCTGATGGCGGCCACCGCCGGCACCGCCCGGCACTCGCTGGTCCTCGAGCACGCGCTGCGGCCGCTCTTCTCCTACCTGCGCGCGGCGCCCCTGCCGACCGCGGTCTTCGCGGCCAGCGAGGAGTTCGGTTCGCGCGGGCTGTCGGCTCGGATCGAGCGCGCCGCGGGTGAGCTCGCCGACGCCGTGCTGCGCAGGCCGCGACTGAGGGCGGCCGACCCGTTCGAGGACGTCACGCCGTTCGAGCAGCTCCTGGGTGCCTAGCGTCCTGAGTCAGAAGTCCGTGTGCGCTACGCGCACACATAGCACGCACCTCGCTGCGTTGGCGTCGCTAGGAAGGCGCCCAGTCTGCCGGCACTCCGCCGCCTTGCGATGCACACACTCTGAGCACGCCTACCGCCTACGGACCTCTGATTCAGGACGCTAGCGTCAGTCCTCCACTAGGAAATGACGGCGTCGAGCGTCTTCTTCAGCGCGCTCGGCTGAGAAGGCCTGCGGGGTGCCTTCTTCCTGGCCTCGAGCATGTCGGCACCGATGTCCTGGAGCGCTTTGCGGCCCAGGCCCTCGCGGACCTTGGGGAACCACTCCTGCTCCTCCTCCTCGATGTGGTGCCGGACGTTCTCGATGAGCACCGTGGTCTTGGCGTCGAAGCGCTCGTCGCTGGGCTTCATGTTGGCCAGCTCCATCACGAGGACGTCCGCGACGTGGTGCTCCTCGTAGGACTCGAGCACGTCGTCCTCCAGGTCGGGCAGCAGCTCACGCACCCGCGGGTACATGACCTCGTTCTCGATGTAGGTGTGCACCGTGAGCAGCTCGATGATCTGGTCGACGAGCTTGCCCTTCCGCTTCTCGGCGTTCTCCCCCGCCTTCTCGAACTGGTCGAACGTGCGCCGGATCTCTTTGTGGTCCTCCTTGAGGAGGACGATGGCGTCGGTGGACGCCCGGGTCTTGGTGGTGGCCATGCGCGACGGGTACCCAGACATGGAGCGCTCAGCACTGGCAGGATGCACGGATGCGTCGACTGGTCGACCTCAGCCACACCATCACCGACGGGCTGATCACCTATCCGGGTCTGCCGGCTCCGGTGATCACCGAGCACCTGTCGTTCGACGCCTCGCACGAGGTGTACGACGAGGGCACCGAGTTCTCCATCGGCCGGATCGAGATGGTCTCCAACACCGGGACCTACCTGGACACTCCCGGCCACCGGCACCGCGGCCGTCATGACCTGAGTGGGCTCCCGCTCGAGAAGTGCGCCCTGCTGCCCGCCGTCGTGGTCGACGCCCCGGCGACCGGCGCCGCCGAGCTGTCCCTGTTCGACGGACTCGACGCGTCGGGCTGTGCCGTGCTGGTGCGCACCGGCTGGTCTGCTCGCTTCGGCACCGAGGAGTACGGCGCTCCGGAGCACCCCTATCTCGCGACCGACGCCGCCGAGTGGCTGGCGGACGCCGAGGTCGTGCTGGTCGGGATCGACTCGGTCAACATCGACGACACTCGGGGCCGCCGACGGCCGGTGCACACGCTGCTGCTCGACCGTGAGATCCCGGTCGTCGAGCACCTGACCGGGCTCTCCGAGCTGCCGACCAGGGGCGCGACGTTCTCCGCCGTGCCGGCCAAGGTCGCCGGCATGTCGACATTCCCGGTCCGGGCGTTTGCGATCCTGCCGGGCTAGCTTCGGAGCCGGGCGTTCTCGGCGCGCAGCCGGACCACGGTGTGCTCCAGCTCGAGGACCCGCGCAATCCCGGCCAGGTTGAGTCCCTCGGCCAGCAGCTCGCCGATGCGCACCAGCCGGTCGACGTCCGAAGCGCTGTAGAGACGGGTGCCGCCCGCCGTGCGGTCGGGGTCGACGAGGCCGCGGCGCTCGTAGACCCGGAGGTTCTGGATCTCCATGGACGCCATCCGGGCCGCGACCGAGATCGCGAAGACGCCCTGCTCCCGCGCCGCCACCGGACCTCCTCGCCTCGCCAAAAAAATCTGATCCGTGGGCTTGAAAATACCTCGGATCTGGAATACAACAAACTTGTAACAGACGTTATACATCGTGAGTCCATCAGGACTCCCCGGAAACAGACCAGGAGGACATCATGATGCTGCGCACCACCGACCCGTTCCGTGACTTCGACCGCCTCGCCCAGCAGCTGCTCGGCACCACGAGCCGTCCGGTCGTGATGCCGATGGACGCGTGGCGCGAGGGCGACCGCTTCGTCATCGAGTTCGACCTGCCCGGCGTGGCCAAGGAGAGCATCGACCTCGACGTCGAGCGCAACGTCCTGACCGTGCGCGCCGAGCGCGTGGCCCGCAACGGCGACTGGGAGGCACTCGCGACCGAGCGCCCGCGGGGTGCCTTCAGCCGCCAGCTGGTGCTGGGCGACAACCTCGACCTCGAGCGCATCGAGGCGTCGTACGACGCGGGCGTGCTGCGCCTGATCGTCCCCGTCGCGGAGAAGGCCAAGCCGCGCCGGATCGAGATCGGCGGCGTCGACACAGTTCAGGGCAGCAGCGAGCGGGAGGCCATCGAGGCCTGAAGCCAGGCGAGCGGCCGCCGGTCACGCACGCGGCGGCCGCTCAGATCCGGTGGCTGAGGTGCGAGGAGCGCCAGCGACGAGCCGGGGCCGGCCTCGCACCTCAGCCACCGCTATTCGGTCTTCTGGCCCGCCAGCCGGAGCCAGGTGTCGACCACGGTGTCCGGGTTCAGTGACATCGACTCGATGCCCTGCTCGAGCAGCCACTGGGCCAGGTCGGGGTGGTCCGAAGGCCCCTGGCCGCAGATGCCGACGTACTTGTCCGCCTTCTTGCAGGCCTTGATGGCGAGCTCGAGCATGTACAGCACCGCGGGGTCACGCTCGTCGAAGCCTGCGGCGACCAGCGCCGAGTCCCGATCGAGCCCGAGGGTCAGCTGGGTCATGTCGTTGGAGCCGATCGAGAAGCCGTCGAAGTGCTCGAGGAACTGGTCGGCGATCACCGCGTTGGACGGGATCTCGCACATCATCACGACCTTGAGGTCGTTCTCGCCGCGCTCGAGCCCGTGGTCCTTCAGCAGTGCGATGACGCCGCTCGCCTCGGCGAGAGTCCTGACGAACGGGATCATCACCCACACGTTCGTGAGCCCCATGTCGTCGCGCACGTGCCGCAGGGCCTCGCACTCCATAGCGAAGCAGTCGGCGAACTCCTCCGAGAGGTACCGCGACGCGCCACGGTAGCCGATCATCGGGTTCTCCTCGTCGGGCTCGTACGCCGGACCGGCCAGCAGGTTGGCGTACTCGTTGGACTTGAAGTCCGACATCCGCACGATCACGGGGTACGGCGCGAACGCGGCGGCCAGGGTGGAGACGCCTTCGGCGACGCGTTGCACGAAGAACTCCCGCGGGCCGGGGTACGCCGCGATGATGCCCTCGATCTCGCGGCGCAGGTCGTCGTCGAGCGAACCCTGCGAACCATCAGGGTCGCGCTCGAGGTCGAGCAGCGCCTTGGGGTGGATGCCGATCTGCCGGTTGATGATGAACTCCAGCCGGGCCAGCCCGATCCCGCGGTGCGGCAGGCGCGAGAACGCGAACGCCTGGTCCGGCGTACCGACATTCATCATGATCTTGACCGGGATGTCGGGCATCTCGTCGAGCTCGGTCCGCTCGACGGTGAAGTCCAGCAGCCCTTCGTAGACCAGCCCGGTGTCTCCCTCGGCGCACGAGACGGTGACCTCGCGGCCGTCGGTGAGCTCCTTGGTCGCCGAGCCGGTGCCGACCACGGCCGGGATGCCGAGCTCTCGCGCGATGATCGCCGCGTGGCAGGTGCGGCCGCCGCGGTTGGTCACGATCGCGGCGGCGCGCTTCATGATCGGCTCCCAGTCGGGGTCGGTCATGTCGGCGACCAGCACCTCCCCCGGAGTGAAGTCGCTCATCTGGTCGACCGACGAGAGCACCCGGGCCGCGCCGGCGCCGATCTTCTGGCCGATCGCGCGGCCCTCGACCAGCACGTCCGCGCCCTTGGTCACGGACGCGTCGATCTTGAACCGCTCGAGCGTGCCGGTGGCCCGCGACAGCACGGTCTCGGGGCGGGCCTGGAGGATGAAGAGGCCGCCGTCGACGCCGTCCTTGCCCCACTCGATGTCCATCGGCCGGCCGTAGTGGTCCTCGATGGTGAGCGCGTGCCGGGCCAGCTCCTCGACCTCGTCGTCGGTGAGCGAGAGCCTGCGCCGCTCGGCCTGCTCGACGTCGACGAACTCGGTGGTCCGGCCGACGGTGGCGTCGTCGGTGTAGACCATCTTGGTCGCCTTGTCCCCCACCCCGCGCTTGAGCACGGCGGGTCGGCCGTCGCGCAGCGCGGGCTTGTAGACGTAGAACTCGTCCGGGTTCACCGCACCCTGCACGACTCCCTCGCCGAGGCCGTACGCCGAGGTGATGAACACCGCGTCCTGGAACCCCGACTCGGTGTCCATCGTGAACATCACCCCGGACGCGCCGACGTCGGAGCGCACCATCCGCTGTACGCCGGCGGAGAGCGAGACCGCCTCGTGCTCGAAGCCGTGGTGCACGCGGTAGGCGATCGCCCGGTCGTTGTAGAGCGAGGCGAACACCTCGCGGATCGCGGTCAGCACCGCCTCTATGCCACGGACGTTGAGGAAGGTCTCCTGCTGCCCGGCGAACGACGCGTCCGGCAGGTCCTCGGCGGTGGCGCTCGACCGGACCGCGAACGACGGCTCCTCGCCCGACTCCTCGACCAGCCGGTCGTAGGCCTCGCGCACGTCGGCCTCGACGTCCTCCGGGAACTCCTGCTCGATGACTGCGCCCCGGATCTCCTTGCCGACCTCGGCGAGCCGGCGGACGTCGTCGGTGTCGAGGTCCTTGAGCAGGCCGCTGATCCGTTCGGCCAGTCCGGTGTCGCCGATGAACGACTGGTACGCCGCGGCGGTGGTGGCGAAGCCGTCGGGCACCTGGACGCCGAGCTCGGCGAGGTTGGAGACCATCTCGCCGAGGGAGGCGTTCTTGCCGCCGACCTCCTCGAGGTCGTCCATGCCGAGGTCGGAGAACCACCGAACGTTGGCTGTCATGTCATTGCCTTCTTCCGGTTCTTGGTGACGATCTGGACGATCAGGGTGGCCATCTCCTCGACCGAGCGGGACGCGGAGTCGATGACCGGGACCCGGTTCGCGGCGTACAGCTCGCCGGCCCGGCGCAGCTCCCAGCGGCACTGCTCGACCGACGCGTAGCGCGACCCCGGCCGCCGCTCGTTGCGGACCCGGCTCAGCCGCTCGACGGTCGTGGTCAGCCCCACGCAGCGGGCGACGTGGTCGCGCAGGAGCCCGGGCAGGTCGGCCTGGTCGAGGTCCTCGTCGACCAGCGGGTAGTTGGCGACGAACAGGCCGTGCTGGAGCGCGAGATACATGCTCGTGGGCGTCTTGCCGCAGCGTGACGGCGCGATCAGGATGACGTCCGCCTTCTCCAGGCTGCGCACGCTCTGGCCGTCGTCGTGCTCGATGGTGAACTCGATCGCAGCCATCCGATCGTTGTAGCGGCGGATGTCGCCGACGCCGTGCAGCCGGGCCGCCTCGTGCAGGCCGCGAAGGCCGAGGATCTCCTCGACCCGGCTCATGTGCAGCTCGAAGAAGTCGATGACCGGCGCCCGGGTCTTCGCCAGCTCGTGGCGCACCGTGTCCACCGCCGCCGTGGTGAAGACCAGTGGGGTGACCGGGCCGTCCATCGCCTCGTCGAGGATCGCGACCACCCGCCTGGCCTCCTCGACCGTGGTGATGAACGGGAAGAGCGTCCGCTCGAACCGCGCGTCGGGGAACTGGATCAGCAGCGCGTTGCCCATCGTCTCGGCGCTGATTCCGGTGCTGTCGGACAGGAAGAAGACAGGCACCACCGACGCGTCGTCCAACACGCTCGCCGTGGGTTCCGCCATCCGCCCCTCCTCGGATCCGACACTATCCGTCGTGCGCCGAGGGCGCGGTACCCGGCGCTAGTGTCCTGTCAGCGAGATGCGTGCGCTAAGTCCGTGGTCCAGGTGCGTGCATGGCAAGGCGCCTGGCGCGCACGCAGACTGGGCGTCTTCGAAGCGTCGGCAACGCCGCCGGGTGCGTGCCTGGGCCGCGGAATTAGTGTGCGGATCTCGCTGACAGGGCACTAGGAGACGAGATCGGCGTACCACCCGGCGACGGTGGCCGGCTCCTTGTCGAGCGCCGCGCCCTGGATGGTCACCTCGGTCCAGGCCGCCCCCGGTGCGAGCGCCGCCGACCAGCCGCCGCAGAGCACGATCTTCTCCTTCTCCATGAACTCCACGGCGCGCTCGGTGATCGTGTCGGCGTCGCCGTCGGCGAAGACCCGGAAGGTGTTGGTGTGCGGCGGGTCCGGCTGCAGCCGCAGCCCTCTCTCGACCAGCTGGCCCGCGAACGCCTTCGCCCAGGCGACCGCGTCGGCCAGGTGCGGCAGCTCGTCGCGCAGGCCGGCCAGCGCGGACAGGGCGTACGGCGTCATCCCGAACAGGGTCCCGCCCATCCGCTGCCGCCACGCACGCAGCTCGACGGCCAGGTCCTCGTCGCAGACGACCGCCGCGCCGGCCATCGCCCGCAGCCCCTTGTAGAACGAGACGTAGACGCTGTCGAACAGCTCGGTGATCTCCGGGAACGGCCGGGCGTAGAACGGCTGCGACTCCCACAGCCGGGCGCCGTCGACGTGGAACGGGACGCCGAGCTTGCGGGCCGCCCCGGAGAACGCCGACAGCTCCTCCCACGTGGGCAGCAGGCAGCCCGCCTCGCGCAGCGGCAGCTCGAGCTGGACCGCGCCGAGGTCGCGGTGCCCCGGTATCCCGCGCAGCGAGTCCTGCGTCGCGGTCTCCCAGCCCTCGGTCAGGGTCTCGAAGCGGAAGCCCTGCAGCAGCCGCGGCCCGTCCGTCTCGTGACGGAGCTGGTGGGCCAGGTCCGGGATCGCGACGCGCTGAGAGCGCCGCCTCTCGCACCAGACCCGAAGGGCCGCCTGCTGGGCCATCGTGCCGCTGACGAAGAACACCGCCGCGGGCTTGCCCAGGAGCTCGGCGACATCGGCCTCGAGCCGGCCGACGGCACCCTTGTCGCCGTAGCGGTCCCACTCGTCGATCTCGAGCTCGTCGGCGGCCTCGGCGAGCAGCCTCAAGGTCTCCGCCGGACCTCGCGGCCGGTGCCAGACCACCGCGTCCTCGCAGGCCTGGGCCGCCGCCCGGAACCGGTCCTCGAGGTCGGTCATGACTCAGGACACTAGTCCGCGAGCAACGGGCGCCCCCGCCGCTTGCAGCGGGCTGCAAGGTGGCTGCAAGAGCCGCGGGCGACCCTCGACCCACGACGCGACGGACGCGTCGTGACCACGACAGGCGAGGAGACGCCATGACCACGACCACCGCCAAGACCGAGCACAAGGCTTTCGCCAGCCCCGACGAGACCCGCACCTTCGAGCACGGGCTCGTCGAGCTGGTCGACGTCGCCGGCACCCAGATCGGGCGGCTGACCCTGCAGCCCGGCTGGCGCTGGTCCGACCACGTCAAGCCCATCGCCGGCACCGACCTGTGCGAGGCCCCGCACTTCCAGTACCACGTGCAAGGCACCCTGCGGATCCAGATGGCCGACGGCACCGAGCTCGACGCCCACGCCGGCGACGTGACCGCACTCCCCCAGGGCCACGACGCCTGGGTCGTGGGCGACGAGCCGGTCGTGGTCGTCGACTGGTGGGGCGCCTCCAACTACGCGAAGGACTGACCGGGCCGCGCAGGCGGCACAATGTCGGGATGGCCGATCGGCTGGGCGTGCGACTGCTCGGCGAGTTCCGGCTGGACGGCGCCGACCTCGACGCGCTGCGCAGCAGGCAGACCCGCACGCTGCTGAAGAGGCTGGCCCTCGAGCGCGGCGGCACGGTCGCCACGGACAGCCTGGTCGAGGCGGTGTGGCCGGGCGGGCGGCCGGCGCAGCCGGAACGCGACCTGCACGTCCTGGTCAGCCGGGCCCGGACCGCCGTGGGAGCCGACCACGTCGTACGTCGCGACGGAGGCTACGCACTGGCCGCGGACTGGTGGGACGTCGACGAGCTGGCCACGCTGACCCGCGAGGCCGGCCGCCGGGCCGCCGCCGGCGACCTCGTGGGTGCCCGCACCGCGGCGGAGGGTGCGCTGGCGCTGGTTCGCGGCGTCCTGCTCTCCGACGAACCGGACGCGGAGTGGACCACGGCTGCGCGGTCGACGGCGGACGCCGAGGTCGCGGAGGTTCGCCGGGTGGCCGCCACCGCGGCCCTGGCCACCGGCCAGATCGGCGACGCGGCCGCGCATGCGAGCGAGGCACTGCGCGCGGATCCCTACGACGAGGCCGCGCTCCGGACCCTGATGCGGGCGCATGCCGCCGCGGGCCGGCCGGCGTCGGCGCTGGCCGAGTTCGCCCGGGTGCGCGAGCTGCTGGCCGAGGAGCTGGGCGTGGACCCGGCCCCCGAGACCCGGGCGCTCCACGAGGAGCTGCTGCGCGAGGACGTCGCGCCTTCCGAGCCGCCCGCACCCAGTGGGCTGGTCGGCCGGAACCAGGAGCTCGGCGTCCTGGACTCCGAGCTGGAGAGGTCGTCGGCCGGTGCCCGGGTCGTACTGGTCAGCGGCGAGCCGGGCGTAGGGAAGACGGCGCTGCTCGACCGCTGGGCCACCCTCGCCCGGGCCCGAGGAGCGGTGGTGCTCCGCGGCCGCGCCGAGCAGGACGAGCTCGCCCTCCAGCCGGTCCTGGACGCGCTGGCCGGACGGCTCGTCGACCCCGCGCCCGAGGTGTGGGCGGGCACGTCCGGGCTGCCCGGGCCGGGCGCGACCCCGGACGCGCTGAGCCTGAGGGTCTTCGCCCACCTCGACGACGCGGTGCGCTCACTGCCGGGCGGGTCCGGGACCGCCCTGGTCCTCGACGACGCGGACGGAGCGGACCCGGTCACGTGGGCGTGGCTGGCCCATGTCCGCCGCCGGCGCGAGCTCCCCCTGCTGGTTGTCGTCCTGCTCCGGGACCGGGCCGCCGCGGCCGTCGAGTCGGACGTCACCCTCGACGTACCGCCGCTGGACGCCGCGGAGGCGGCCGCGCTGGTCGGCACCGACCGCGCGGCGGAGCTGCTGGGCCGCAGCGGCGGCAACCCGCTGCTGCTGATCGAGCTGGCGCGAGCGGACGCCGACGAGGGCGAAGCCGTGCCCAGCTCGCTCCAGGATGCCGTGGCCGGACGGCTGCGCCGGGTCGGGCCGGCCGGCCCGACGCTGCAGGCGGCCGCCGTCCTCGGCGCCGCGATCGACCTCGAGCTGCTGGCCGCCGTGCTCGGGGTCTCGCCGCTGGAGGTGCTGGAGCACCTGGACCTCGGCGTACGGCAGGCGTTCCTGGCCGAGCGTGACGGCAGCCTGGCGTTCCGGCACGAGCTGGTCCGCCTCGCGATGGCGGCAGAGGCCGGGGCGGCCCGCCGGGCGTGGCTGCACCGCCAGGCCGCCGAGCTGCTGCGGGCCCGTCCGGATGCTCCACCGCTCGACCTGGCCAGGCACGCGCGCGAGGGCGGCGACCGGGCCTTGGCCGCCACAGGACTGAGCCGGGCGGCGGAATTGGCGCTGGCGCGGCTCGACCTCCTGGGCGCGGAACGGCTCCTCGACGAGGCGGTCGGGCTCCGGGACGGCGCCGCACTGCGGCTGCAGCGCAGCCGGGTGCGGATGGCGCGCGGTGACCTGGACGGCGCGGACGCGGACGCCGTGGTGGCGATGGCAACCGACGAGACCGGCGAGGCCCTCGAGCTGCGCGCCTGGGCGGCGCGCAACCGGCACGACCTCGACGGTGCGATCCGGCTCGGCCGGGCTGCGGCCGAGGCCACCACCGACCCGACGGTCCGGGCCAGCAGCCTGATCGCGGTCGCCTTCGGTCACCGAGGCAACGGCGATCTCCGCCGGGCCGACGCGGTGCTCGAGGAGGCCGCGGGCGCACCGAGCGAGCTCGGGCTGCCGGCCTGGAGGGGCGTGCTCCGAGTGCACCAGGGCCGGCCCGTCGACGGGCTGGCCACCTTGGAGCCGATGCTCGGGGCCGAGGCCCGCCGCGGCGCCCAGGGGTACTGGGTCGAGCACACCCTGCAGATGACCGCGCACGCCTACGGGCTGCTGGGTCGGAGCGCCGACGCGCTCCGGGTGCTGATCCACCTGGAGCACGAGCTCGAGCGACGCGGCACCGGCGTGCGGTACGCCGGCGTGCAGCACACCTACCGCAGCTGGATCCTCCGCAATCTCGGTGACCCGGGCGCCGAGGAGCTGGCGCTGACCGGCCTGGGGCTGGCCGGGTCCCAGGAGATCCTCGCCCAGTGCCACCTCGATGTGGCGGACTGCCTGCTCCGCGCCGGTGACAGGTCCGGGGCCGCGGACCGGCTCGCGGTGGCGGAGGCCGAGTCGGGCACCCGCTGGTTCCACAACAAGTGGCGGTTCGACCAGCGCCGGCTGCTGCTGCTGGCCAGGCTGGCCCTCGCCGAGCAGGATGCCACGGCCGCCCTCGCCGCCGCCGAGCCGGTCGTGGCCGGGGCCGAGCAGCGCGGGGACGCGCGGTACGCCGTGCTCGGACGGCTGGTCCGCGCCACCGCACAGGCCCGGTTGGGTCAGTCCGTGGACCAGGTCGTCCTGGACGCGGATCTCGACGCCCTCATCGGTGTGGCGGCGCTCGAGGGCTGGTGGCTGGCCGCCGACGTGGCCGACGCACTCGGATCCGAGCACGCCCGGGCCACTGCGAACCGTCTGGCCGAGCACGTCGCCCGCGAGGCGGCGGAGCACGCGGACGCGTTCCGGCGCGTGGCCGCTGCGCGACTGGCCTGAGTCAGGCCACCGCCACGGCTTCGATCACCAAGGGGGCGAACCCCTCGCCGGTCCGGCGTACTGCCTCGACGGCGTCGGCGACGAACGCCGCGCGTACGTCGTCGGCCAGGCCGGCAGCGAACCGGTGGAGGTGCGGCATCCCGAGCCGGTAGCGGACCACGTCGGCCGGGTCGGTGAGGCCGATGTCGAGCGTCTCCTCGGTGACCGTCCATTGGGAGAACCCCGCGGCCGCCACCGCTCGCTCGACCGAGACCGGGTCCTCGAACCCCTGTGCGGTGTCGCGGACGCCGAGGTACCAGTCCGGTGCGACGAAGCCGTAGTCGGCGGCCACCACGTCTAGCGCCTGCTTGGCCACCGACCGGTTGCCGGAGAAGGTCGAGGCCAGCACCGCACCTCCGGGCCGGGTCACCCGGCGCAGCTCGGCCAGGCCCGCCGAGGGGTCGGGCAGGTGGTTGACCACGAACGCCGCGGCCACGATCTCGAACGAGTCGTTCCGGAACGGCAGCGCCGTCACGTCCGCTGTAACGGCTGGTCCCGCGGCCGCGCTGTACGCCGCCATGTCGAACTCACGGTCCGCGGCCACCACCAAGGCACCGCCTGCGCGCAGCGCGTCACCGGCAACGCCCGACCCGGCGCCGGCGTCGAGGGCGAGAGCGCCGCCGAGCGGCGCCGGCGCGCGGGCGACCAGGTGCCGGGCCAGCGGGCCGTAGGCGAGGGCGGCACCGCTGGCCCACGAGCCGGCCATGCCGGCGTACCCCGTCGAGTCGCTCACATCCACCTGGCGCCGTCCAGGGCGGCCCGTTCCCACCACTCCAGCTCGGCCTGGTCGCCAACCGCCTTCTCCCACGCGAACACCGCGGCCATCCCGACCAGGCTCAGCCCGAGCTGGCGGTCCCACCAGTCGTCGGTGGCGACGCCGTGGGCCTCGAGCCGCTCGCGGTAGCGGGCGATGGTCGCCTCCTTGCTCTCGGGGAGCCGGGCCCGGTTGAGCGCGAGATACCAGGTCAGGTCCCAGCACGGCGGTGCCTCGCCCGGGTAGGCCCAGTCGATGAGGACGGTCCTGCCGTCGGGCCGGTGGCCCACGTTGCCGAGCTTCCAGTCTCCCGCTACGAAGGTGAGCGGGGTGGCGCGCAGGGCGTCGCTCAGCGCGTCGGGGTCACGATGCACGGCGTTGACGAGGTCGTGCAGCCTCGGCGCCCGCTCCGCGAGCAGCCCCCACCCCTGGTGCGCGACGGCAACCGGGCCCGGGACCTCCGCCAGCGCGAGCTCGGGCGCGATCGTCTCGGGTGCGAAGAACAGCCAGCGGCGCGAAAGTTCCTGCAACCCGATCTGGTCGCGCCAGCCGAGGAAGTGCGCGTGCATGGCCGCCATGTGGTCGATCCAGTCGACGTGGTGGTCGAGCGGCACCGGATCGTCGCCCGGCGGCACCAGGTCGTTGCCGCAGTCGGACATCAGGATCGACAGCCGGGCCGAGGGCCCGGTCCCCTCAAGGGCCATGCCGACGATGGTGTGGTCGATGACCGCCGGCGTCTCGGCGTACAGGCCGGCCTGCCAGGCCTTGAACTCCCAGTTCGACGTGTTGCCGGTGACCCGCATGATCCAGTCGTCCTCGGCCGACAGGACCTTGAGGAAGTGGGGTATGCCGTCGATTCGCAACGTCTCGAAACGGGCACCGGACTTGGCGTCGGAGGTGCGGACCTCGGCCCGGTCGGTGGCTCTGGCGATCAGCTCGTCCAAGCTCTCGGCGACGTAGGGGGTCACGAGCTCAGTGGACACGAGCCGCCTCCATCTCCGCCAGTAGCGAGGCCGGCCAACGGCCGCCACAGAAGACGGTGTCCCGGCTGATCCGGTCGCCGTCCACGGTGAACAGGTGCACCTGGTGGGCGGCGTGTGGCACGCCGTCCTCGACCCAGCTCAGGTCGAGCTCGACGGCCTCGCCACCGGGGATGTCGCGGCGGACGACGGACTCGACGGTGGTCGGCACGTTGTACCAGCCGGACAGCTCGGCCGCGACGGCCCGGGCGCCCTCGCACTCGAACCGCCAGTGCGGGACGGTCGCGTCGAGCCGGGCGTCATCGGTCCAGCTGTCGGCCGTGATGCGACCCTCTCCGATCTCGGCGAGGAGGCGGTCGACGGGGTGCGTGATGGTCATGGCAGCACCGTCGTACGCCGTCGTTGCAGCAACCTTGCAACGGGCCGGTCGGTCAGGCCAGGAGGCGCATCGACGGCGGCACACCTCCGCCGCGGTGCACCTCCTCGACCAGCTGCTGGAGGGCAGTGAGCGCCACGTTCAGCGACATCGGACCGTAGGACGTGCGGGCGACACCGTGCTCCTGCTGCCAGTCACGCGACGGGCTGCCGGGAACGCCGATGGTGGTGAGCCTTCGCGGCCCGAGCGCGTCGACCAGGGCGAGGATCTCCTCCTCGGAGAGCCTCGCGGGCACGAAGACGACCGGGGCGCCGGCGTCGAGGTAGGCGCGGCCGCGCTCGATGGCGTTCGCGAGGTTCTCGGCCCGGTCGCCCTCGCGGTTGAGTGAGAAGGCGTCGGTGCGGGCGTTGAGGACGAAGTCCACGCCCTCCTGCTCGGCGACCTTCATGATCGCCTCGACCTGCCCGGCGGCCTCGCCGATCGGCTTGAGCTGGTCCTCGATGTTGGCGCCGACGACGCCGAGCCCGATCGCGCGGCGGATGGTCTCGGGTGCGTCGCCGTACCCGCCCTCGAGGTCGGCGGTGACCGGCAGCTCGGTCGCCTTCACGATCCGTCCGACCTGATCGAGCATCAGGTCGAGCGGGATCTGCTCACCGTCCGGGTAGCCGAACGACGCGGCGATCGAGTGGCTGGCGGTGGCCAGGGCCTTGGTCCCGTCGACGGCGGCGACGGTTTTCGCGCTGACCACGTCCCAGACGTTCACGACGGTCAGCAGCGTCTCATCCTGGTGCAGCCGGAGCAGCTCGGAAGCCTTGGCGCTGGTGGTGTCGTCGGCAGTCATGTCGCCCAGTCTGCCGTCCCGGCATAGTGCCCGAAGCCTCAGGCGACGGCCAGGGTGACCTGCATGTTGCCGCGGGTGGCGTTGGAGTACGGGCAGACCCGGTGGGCCTGGGCCACCAGGGTCTCGGCAGTCTCGCGGTCCAGCATCGGGAGCGAGACCTCGATGTCGGCTGCGAGCCCGAACCCGCCGGCCTGGAGGGCGCCGAGCGAGACGTCGGCCACGACCTCCGAGTCGGAGGTGTCGACGCCGGTCTTCGCCGCGACCAGCTTCAGCGCGCTGTGGAAGCACGCGGCGTAGCCGGCGGCGAACAGCTGCTCCGGGTTGGTCGCCTCGCCTGCGCCGCCGAGTTCCTTCGGCGTCCGGACCGGCGCGTCGAGGTGGCCGTCCAGGGACGTCACATGGCCGTTGCGGCCGTCACCGGTGGCGACGGCCGAGGTCGTGTAGAGAGTCTTCATGCCAATGATTCTATTGTGCACAATTGAATTGTGCAATTCGGGTATGCTGAGACCTGTGCCACGCCAATACCGCCAGCTCGATCTCGACGCCCAGCTCTGCTTCCCGCTGTACGCCGCCACCCGGGCCGTGACGCGCCGCTACGGCGACCTGCTCGCCGAGGCCGGGCTCACCTATCCCCAGTACCTCACGCTGCTGGCGCTCTGGGAGGCCGCGGAGCCGCTGGCCGTCGGCGCGCTCGGCGAGCGACTGCGCCTCGACTCCGGGACGCTGACTCCCCTGCTCAAGCGGCTCGAGTCGGCCGGACACGTCGTACGCCGCCGCGACGCGAGGGACGAGCGACGTGTGCTGATCGAGCTGACCGATGGGGGTTGGGCGCTGCGCGACCAGGTGGCCCATGTGCCCAACGAGCTGTTCACCTCGCTCGGCTTCTCCCCCGGCGAAGGGCAGCAGCTCAGGCGGCTACTGGGCAAGCTCCTCGACAACGTGGACGGGCCGAAGGCCTAGTGTCTGTCGCCGACAGGACACTAGGCCCACTGGCGCCGCATGACCGTGCTGGCCGCGAACGGGTCGGTGGCCTGCTGGGCGGCCAGGATGCCCTGGCCCTCGGGTGAGCCGGTGTAGACGGGCTCGCCACCGCCGACCCAGTGGTCCCAGGCCGTGGCGTACGCCGCGGCGCGCTCGGAGTTCACCCCGAGCACGGTCGGGACGGCGTGCCAGACCACGCCGTCGGGCTTCAGCCGACCGAAGCCGGCCAAGAGCTTGCGCCACCACGGCACCTGGCCATCGACGTCACGCTTGGTGCGGACCCAGCGAGGAAGCAGGTACCGCGGCAGCATGATCGGCGAGACCGCCTCGTCGAGGGCGGTGGCGAACGTCTCCGCCTCGACCTCGTCGACGTCGTGGAGCACGCAGCGGTACTCGCCCTCCTGGTCCAGCACCACCTCGACCGAGTCCGCGCCCCGACGCACCAGCCCGGCGGCGAGCAGCCCGTCGGCGACTGCGGACGCGATCCGGATCACCGACGGCGCCTCCTCGGCGGCGTGCAGCAGCTCCTCGCCGTGCCGGAGATGGCTGCGCACCCGGGCGTACGCCGCAGCCAGGCCGACCAGCACCCCGCCGGCCAGCACGAGGGGCGCGCCCGCCACGCCGGCCACCAGGGCGGCGAGGACGCCGGCGCCGACGAGCAGCGACGTGGCCCGGTCGCGGGTGCGGTGCCTGCGGATGCCGCGCAGCTCGGCGGCGTCGGGGCGCAGAACGACGTCGGCAGGACCGCTGCCCAGCCCGAAGCCGAAGCCGCCTGGGACGCCACGCTCCTTGATGCGGATGCCGTAGACCGCGGTGTCGACGTACGGCTGGCCCACCTGCCACTGCTCGCGGATGGTGGTGCGCTGCTCGCTGCGGACCACGGCCCGGGCGTTGGCGGCGTCGAACTCGGCGACCGGAGGCGGCACGAACGGTGAGAACGTCGGGTCGAGGTGGGCGACGCCGTCGACGATCTGCCCCTGGGGATCGATGCCGAAGTACCCCGCGTGCTTGCGGACCAGCCGGTCCCAGTCGTTGGCGCCCTTCGGGTGCTGGTCGGAGACGCAGACCAGCGACCAGTTGACCGCCACCTTCTCCGGCCACAGCGGGTCGGTGCGCAGGGCCCGGCCGCGGGTCTGCACGACCGAGGTGATCGTGGTGACCGCGGTGACGTCGGCCAGGCCGGTGATCCGCTTGGCGTCCCAGCCCTCGCCGAGCAGCCCGCGGGTGCCGACCAGGACCTGGCAGTGGCCGTCCTGGAAGTACCACGTCACGAAGGCCACCCACTGCCGCGGCTCCCATGGGCCGACAACCTGTTGCACGGTCGAGACTCCCGTCAGCGGCTCGACGCGCAATGACCCGGCCAGCGCGCGGTCCGGCAGCCAGGCCAGGAACGCCGTCAGGGTGGCGGCCGCGCCGGCGACGGTCTTGCCGGTGACCAGCATCGGGTTGAGCCCACTGGTCTCGGGCGCCTCGACCAGCGCCACCAGCATCGCGTGGGCGGAGCCGGCCTGCTGGTCGATCACCCCGGTGAGGTCGGCGGGCAGCGTGGCCCCGGCCCGCTCGTGGTCGCAGAGCACGAGCATGCGCATCCGCTCTGCGAGGTTGAGGTGCTCGTGGTTGCAGATCTGGACGACCGCGGAGGTCTTGGACTCCGACCGGGCCAGCACCCGGTCCACCGGGCTGCGACCGCGGCGGATGCCGCGCTTGGTCCACTGGTAGCCGACCGACGGGAGCGCGCGGCGTACCGCCTCGACCACCTGCTCGTCCTGGGCCAGCCCGGTCTTCACCAGCCGCCCCGTCAGCCAGTCGTCGACCAGCAGCACCCAGTCGTCGGCGGTCGGTGCTGAGCGGTGCTCCTCCTGCATGCGCGCCCCGCTGGGCAGCCCGATCATCCCGACGTGGTGCAGCCGCAGCACCGCCCGGCACACGTCCGGCTGCTCCTTGACCAGGGTCAGCCACGGCGAGCGGCTGGCCACGAACCGGGCGTCGAGCCACTGCAGGAACGGCAACGAACCGAACGACGGGTCGGTCAGCTGGGTGATCAGCTCGCGGAACCGCTCAGCCTCCTCGGCCAGCCACTGGTCCTCGCTGGGCGTCGGCGTGGTCAGCCAGGCCAGCTCGACGAACGGCGCCAGGTCGCCGACCTTGACCACTGCCGGGATCGAGACGCGATACAGCGGGGCGCCGAACAGCTCGTCGACGAGCACTGCCTGGTCCGCGGTCAGCGCCTCGGGCGGCGTCGCGGTCAGGCCGAGGACCATCGCGTTGGGCAGCTGGTCGAGCAGCTCGCCGATCAACCGGCCCCACACCTCGAGCAGGTGATGGCACTCGTCGAGGACGAGCAGCAGCGGCCCGGCGTTCTTGAGCTGCTCGATGAACGCGCGACCGTTCTCGTGCAGGCGGTCCAGGAGCGGGGGCGGCCCGACCGGGGCCACGCCCGCGGGGATCTCGACCGGCTCGATCGGCGGTGGCTGCGTCGCGGTGACCGTCTCCTGGCCGTCGTCGTCGACCTCGTCGTCGGGGTCGAAGACGGCCACCGCCTGGTAGGTCAGCGCGGTGAGCTGGGGGCCCAGCGAGCGGTCGGTGCCGACATCCATCCCCAGAGCGGTGGCCTGGGCGGCCCACTGGCCCTGGATCGCGGTGTTCGGGCCCAGCACCACGGCCTTGCCGACCGCGCCGGCGGCGACCCGGTCGCGGACGGTCAGCAGCCCGACCAGGGTCTTCCCGGCGCCGGGGGGCAGGGCCACCCAGGCCCGCGTGCGGCCCGCGGCCCAGGCGCCGGACAGGGCAGCGAGCGCCTCCTCCTGGTGGACCCGGAGCTTGAGCCCGGCCGGAGCGACGGTCATCCCCAGAACACCCGGTCGACCACCCGGTGCGAGACCCGCATGGTGCGCAGGTGGTCGTTGACCATCTTGTCCGTGGCGCCCGCCGGGTAGCCGAGCACGTTCGCCACCGCGGCCCGCTCGCGGATGTCGTGCGGGAGCTGGTCGCCGCCCCGGCCGCGCACCAGCGCGATCGCGTTGCGGACCCGGCTCACCCACCGCCAGCCCCGGACCAGCACCTCGGTGTCCCCATGCGTCAGAAGGCCGGCCTCGCGCGCGGCGGACAGTGCCTCGAGGGTGCGCGAGGTGCGCAGGGCCGGCAGCGTCGCGGCGTGCTGCATCTGCAGCAGCTGCACCGTCCACTCGATGTCCGCGAGCCCTCCGCGGCCGAGCTTGAGGTGGCTGTTCGGGTCGGCGCCGCGTGGCAGCCGCTCCTCGTCGACCCGGGCCTTGATCCGGCGTACCTCGACCGCGTCCTCGTCGGACAGCCCGGCCTCGGGGTAGCGCAGCGGGTCGATGAGCTCCACGAACCGTTGCCGCAGCCCCGGGTCGCCCACCACGGCGTCGGCCCGCAACAGGGCCTGCGCCTCCCACACCTTGGACCACTTGGCGTAGTAGGCCTCGAACGACTCGAGGCTGCGCGAGAGCGGCCCCTGCTTTCCCTCGGGGCGCAGGTCGGCGTCGACCACCAGCGGCGGGTCGCCGCCCGGCAGCGCAAGCAGGCGGCGTAGCTCGTTGGCCACGGCGAGGGCGTACGACGACGCCTCGTGCTGGTCGACACCTTCCTCCGCCTCGTGGACGAACAGCACGTCGGCGTCGCTGCCGTAGGACAGCTCGAAGCCGCCGTAGCGGCCCATCGCGATCACGGCCAGCCGCGCCGGCGCGGCGCCGAGCTTCTTGGCCTCGACCACCGCCGCCGTCACCACCCGGAGCGTGGCCTCGAGGGTGGCGTCGGTGATGCGGGACAGGGCCGCGCCGACGTCGGCCACGTCGGTGAGCCCGAGGGTGTCGCCCGCGGCGACCCGGAACAGCTCGCGACGGCGTACGGCGCGGATCGCGCGCACCGCCTCCTCGGGATCGTCGCGCCGGCTGGACGCGGACAGCATCTCCTCGACGATCGGCTCCGCCTCGAGCGGGCTGAGGTCCTCCCCCAGCATCCGGACGCCGGCCGGCTCCTTCTCGAGCAGGTCGGAGACGTAGCGCGAGGTCGCGAGCAGCTTGGCGAGCCGCTCGGCGACCTGGCCCTCGTCGCGGAGGGTCTTGAGGTACCACGGCGTCCGGC
Organism: uncultured Actinomycetota bacterium; assembly: GCA_963749865.1. Classification (GTDB taxonomy): domain Bacteria; phylum Actinomycetota; class Actinomycetes; order Propionibacteriales; family Nocardioidaceae; genus Nocardioides. The sequence continues at coordinate 520,908 of CAVVOE010000011.1, read as the reverse complement.
CCAGCGACTCGCTCAGCTTGCGGAACCCGAACAGCCCGGCGTCCGGGTCGGGGGCCTCGGCGAACCAGTCGAGCATCGCCGGCAGCAGCTGGCGCTGGATGTTGGCGGTGCGGGTCACCCCGGCCGTGAGGGCCTCGAGATGGCGCAGCGCGGCGTCCGGGTCGTGGAACCCGAGCGCGGCCAGCCGCTGCACCGCTGCCTCCGGCGTGAGCCGGGCCTCGTCGCGCTCCAGCTTGGCCACCGCGGTGAGCAGCGGACGGTAGAACAGCTTCTCGTGCAGCCGGCGCACCTCGCGACGGTGGTGCTGCCACTCCCGGTCGAGGTTGGCGACGGGGTCCTTGGTGTGGCCCATGCTCCGGCCGATCCGGCGCAGCGACCGCTCGTCCTCGGGTACGACGTGGGTGCGGCGCAGCTGGAACAGCTGGATGCGGTGCTCGAGGGTCCGCAGGAAGGCATAGGCGTCGCGCAGCGCCTCGCCGTCCTCACGGCCGACGTACCCGCCCCGGGTGAGCTCGGCCAGCGCGCTCAGCGTGGTCGAGGGCCGGATCGACTCGTCGGCGCGCCCGTGCACGAGCTGGAGCAGCTGCACCGCGAACTCGACGTCGCGCAGCCCGCCCGAGCCGAGCTTGAGCTGCCGCTCGGCGTGGTGGGCCGGGATGTGCTCGATCACCCGGCGGCGCATCGCCTGGGTGTCCTCGACGAACCCCTCCCGCTCGACCGCGCGCCAGACCATCGGCTGGGCCATGGCGACGTACTGCCTCCCGAGGTCGAGGTCGCCGGCCACGGCGCGGGCCTTGAGCAGGGCCTGGAACTCCCAGGTGCTGGCCCACCGCTCGTAGTAGCCCTGGTGGCTGGCCAGCGTGCGGGTCAGCGGGCCGGACCTGCCCTCGGGTCGCAGCGCCGCGTCGACCGGCCAGATCGTGCCCTCGACCGTGTTCTCGGAGCAGACCCGCATCAGGTGGCTGGCCAGCGCGGTGGCCGCCTTGAGGGCGACGCTCTCGTCGGCGCCGTCGACCGGCTCGTGCACGAAGACCACGTCGACGTCGGAGACGTAGTTGAGCTCGTGTCCGCCACACTTGCCCATCGCGACCACCGCGAGGCGGGCGCTGCGGGCGGCGTCCTCCCCCAGGTGGTCGGCCACGCGCTGCCGGGCGACGGCCAGGGCGGCGTCGAGAGTGCCGGCCGCGAGGTCGGACAGCTCGGCGGCGGCGTCGTCGACGCCGAGGTGGTGGGTGAGGTCGCGGGAGGCGAGGCGGAGCAGGAGCCGGCGGTACTCGACCCGGAGCGCGTCCACCGCATCCTGGTCGGGCTTCGTCGCCGACGGCCGGTCGTCCCGGGGGTCGGCGCCGACCGCGCGCAGCAGGTCCTCGCGGACGGCGTACGCCGCGGGGCGCGTCGAGCCCAGGGTCGGGTCGGTGAGCTCACGCCAGTGCTCGGGGTGGCGGCACAGGTGGTCGGCCAGCGCCTCGCTGGCGCCCAGCACCGAGAGCAGCCGCATGGCGGTGCCCTCGTCGTCGACCAGCGCGCGCAGCAGCGGCTCGGCCTCGGCGGCGCCGGCCTGCTCGACCAGGCGCACCAGCGAGGCCAGCGCGAGGTCGGGGTCGGCGGTCCGGGCGATGAGCGCGACCAACGGGTCGGCCGCGACGGAGATGAGCGCCAGGTGCTCCTCAGCCTGGTCGGGATCCTGGAAGCCGAGGCGGGACAGGTTGCCCTTGGTGGTGGTGGGGTGACTGTCCTGTCTGCTCACGGTGGACCCAGCGCGACGTCGGCGAAGCCCGCCGCCAGCGGGGCCCAGGCCTGGTCGAGCTCCTCCCTGGCCTCCTTGATGTCGGTGAGCAGCTGCTCGGCGTCCAGGCCGCGGTCGGCCAGCTCGATGCGCTCGGAGTCGGTGACCCAGGTGGCGACGATGACCTCGTCGACCTCCGGGTGCAGCTGGACGCCCCAGGCGGTCGGGCCGAAGCGCGCGACCTGCACCTCGCCGTCGGGCGTCTGGGCCAGGACCACCGCCTCCGCGGGGGGTTCGACGACGAGGTCGTAGTTCCACTGCACGCCACGCCGCGGCGTGGCCAGCCCCCGGAACAGCCGGTCCTGCGCGGCCGCTTCGGTCCAGCCGACCGGCATCAGCCCGACCTGCTGCCCGTGCGGGTTGGGGGTGACCCGGCCGCCGAGCGCGGCACCCATGAGCTGGTGGCCGAGGCAGATGCCGAGCGTCGGGACCTGCTCCGACACGGCGTCGCGGATCAGCTCCTTCACCGGGCCGATCCAGTCGAGGACCTCGTCGTCGTTCGCGCTCATCGCGCCGCCCATCACGAGCAGGCCGGCGTACCCGTCGAGGGTGGGGACCGCGTCGCCGGCGTACGGGTGGACCACGTCCAGCGTCGCGCCCGCCTCCTCCAGCCAGCTGCCGAACAGGTGCGGCGGGTCGTCGAGCTCGGGCTGGACGACCAGGATCTGCGCCTTTCCGGGGTCCCCGCGTCGTTGTCCGGCCGGCGCGCGCAGCGCCTCCTCCGGAGAACGTCGTGGGGTGGTCTTCATGGGGTGGCCTTCGGGTCGTCGGGGATCAGGGCGAGGAACAGCAGTCCGAGGCCGACCACCGGCAGCATGAAGGCCAGCCAGGTGCCGGCCAGCCCGACGCCGGAGAGCAGGCAGAGGACGCCGGTCACGACGGTGCCCACCTTGGCCGGGCGCTCGGCGTCGTTGAGCAGGAGGAAGGTGACCCCGCCGGAGGCCAGCAGCAGCACGGCCAGCGTGCTGGCCACGATCCCGCCGGGGTCGGTCGGGTCGTCCCAGAGGATCAGGGCCGCCAGCAGCATCACGACGGCCCCGAGCGCGACGACGACGGCCAGCACGAGGCGCAGCCGGGTCACCCGGTCGGGGCTGTAGGCGGGCATCGGCGGGCTACAGGACCGGCAGCATCCGGTCGCGCTCGAAGGCGGAGACCTGGCCGCGGTACTCGTCCCACTCGGCGCGCTTGTTGCGCAGGAAGAAGTCGAAGACGTGCTCGCCGAGCGTCTCGGCCAGCAGCTCGGAGCTCTCGGCGATCTCGATCGCCTCGTTGAGGCTCTTGGGCAGCGGCTCGATGCCGAGGCTGGTCCGCTCGCGCTCGGTGAGCGACCAGACGTCGTCCTCGGCCTCGCGGGGCAGCTCCATGTCCTTCGCGATGCCGTCCATGCCCGCGGCCAGCACCACCGCGAACGCGAGGTAGGGGTTGCAGGCGGCGTCGACCGTGCGCAGCTCGATGCGGGTGGACTGGCCCTTGAGGGGCTTGTACATCGGGACCCGGATCATCGCGCTGCGGTTGTTGTGGCCCCAGCAGACGTACGACGGCGCCTCGCCGCCGAACATCATCCGCTTGTAGCTGTTCACCCACTGGTTGGTGACGACGCTGATCTCCTGGGCGTGCGCCAGGATGCCGGCGATGAACTGCCGCCCGGTCTTGCTGAGCTGGTACTGGGACCCGGCTTCGTAGAAGGCGTTCTGGTCGCCCTCGAACAGGCTCACGTGGGTGTGCATCCCCGAGCCGGGGTGCGTGGTGAACGGCTGGGGCATGAATGTGGCCCAGATGCCCTGGCTCAGCGCCACCTCCCGGATCACGGTGCGGAAGGTCATGATGTTGTCGGCGGTCGACAGCGCGTCGGCGTACCGCAGGTCGATCTCCTGCTGGCCCGGCCCGCCCTCGTGGTGGCTGAACTCGACCGAGATGCCCATCGACTCGAGCATCGTGATCGCCTCGCGGCGGAAGTCAGAGCCCTTGGACTGGGCGGTGTGGTCGAAGAAGCCGCTACGGTCGACCGGCACCGGCTCCGCGCCGTCAACCGGCACGTCCTTGAACAGGTAGAACTCGATCTCGGGGTGGGTGTAGAAGGTGAACCCCTTCTCGGCCGCGGTAGCCAGCGTGCGCTTGAGGACGTAGCGAGGGTCGGCGTACGACGGGCTGCCGTCGGGCATCACGATGTCGCAGAACATCCGCGCCGTGGTCGGCCCCTCGCCCCGCCACGGCAGGATCTGGAACGTCGCCGGGTCGGGCTTGGCGAGCATGTCGGACTCGTAGACCCGGGCGAACCCCTCGATCGCGGACCCGTCGAACCCGATCCCCTCCAGGAACGCCCCCTCGAGCTCGGCCGGAGCCACCGCGACCGACTTGAGGAAGCCGAGCACGTCGGTGAACCACAGCCGCACGAACCGGACGTCCCGCTCCTCGAGCGCGCGCAGCACGAAGTCTTCCTGCTTGCCCATGGCGCCAGCCTAGGGGCGGGGGCTCCCGGCTGACGCCGGGACCGTCGAGTGACCCATTTGGCAGGCCGGGGCGACCCGCGGACCTGCAGTCCGGGTCACTCGACGGCCCACGCGCCGGGGGGTCTTACTTCGTCGGTACGTTTTCCAGCTCGGCCAGCCAGGCGGTGGGCTGGGCGTCGGAGGGCATCCGCCAGTCACCGCGGGGCGACATGGTGCCGCCGGTGCTGACCTTGGGCCCGTTGGGCAGCGCCGAGCGCTTGAACTGGCTGGCGAAGAACCGCGTGATGAACACCTCGAGCCAGCTCCGGATCGTGGCCAGGTCGTACGACGTACGCCGCTCGTCCGGGAAGTTCGGGGGCCAGTCCCCCGCCGACTCGTCGTGCCACGCGTGCCAGGCCAGGAAGGCGATCTTCGACGGCCGGTCGCCGAAGCGGAGGACGCGGAAGAGCGAGAAGTCCTGGAGCGAGTACGGGCCGACGGAGTCCTCGGTGGACTGCGGCAGCTGGTCCTCGCGCGTCGGGATCAGCTCGGGAGTGATCTTCTGCTCGACGATCTCTCCGAGCAGCTCGTTGGTCTCGTCGTCGAACTCGCCGTTGCCCGCCACCCAGCGGATCAGGTGCTGCACGAGGGTCTTCGGGACCCCGGCGTTCACGTTGTAGTGCGACATCTGGTCGCCGACGCCGTAGGTGCACCAGCCCAGTGCCAGCTCGGAGAGGTCGCCGGTGCCGACCACGATGCCGCCGCGGTGGTTGGCCAGCCGGAACAGGTAGTCGTAGCGGAGCCCGGCCTGGACGTTCTCGAACGTGACGTCGTAGACCTCCTTGCCCTCCGCGAAGGGGTGGTCGATGTCGGTGAGCATCTGCCGCGCGGCCGCGGTGATGTCGAGCTCCTCGAAGGTGATGCCGAGCGACTTGGCCAGGCGCGTGGCGTACGACTTGGTCGTGTCGCCGGTCGCGAACCCCGGCATCGTGAAGCCGTGGATGTCCGAGCGCGGGCGGCCGAGCCGGTCCATCGCCTTGGCGGTGACGATCAGCGCGTGCGTCGAGTCGAGCCCACCGCTGACCCCGATGATCGCCTTCGGCTGGCTGCCCGAGGTCTGGCCGATGGCAGTGAGCCGCTGCTCGAGCCCGGAGACCTGGATGTTGTAGGCCTCGTAGCAGTCGAGCGCGAGCCGCTCCGGGTCGTCCGGGACGAACGGGAACCGCTCCACCTTCCGCCGCAGCCCGATGTCGCCGGCCGGGGCGTCGAGCTGGAACTCCACGGTCCGGAAGGCCGCGACGCGGTCCTCGTGGGTACGCCGGTTGTCGTCGTGGGTGCCCTGCCGGAGCCGGTCCTGGCGGAGCCGGCCGAGGTCCACGTCGGCGACGATGCGGACCGCCTCCTCGGGGAACCGCGGCCCCTCGGCCATCAGCTCACCGGACTCGTAGATCATCGTCTGGCCGTCCCAGCTCAGGTCGGTGGACGACTCGCCCTGGCCCGCGGCGGCGAAGACGTACGCGGCGTTGCAGCGCGCGCTCGCGCTGCGGACCAGCAGTCGGCGGTCCTCGGCGCGGGCGACCGTGATCGGGCTGCCGGAGAGGTTGGCCAGCACCGTCGCCCCGGCCAGCGAGGCCTCGGCGCTGGGCGGCACCGGCACCCACATGTCCTCACAGATCTCGACGTGCAGCCGCAGGTCGGGCACGTCGGTCGCGCTGAAGATCAGGTCGGGTCCGAGCGGCACCTCGGCGCCGCTGAGCTCGATGGTGGACCCGCGCCGGTCGTCGGCCGGAGCGAAGTGGCGGCGCTCGTAGAACTCTCGGTAGTTCGGCAGGTAGGACTTCGCCGACACCCCGAGGAGCCGTCCCCGGTGGATGACGACGGCGCAGTTGAGCACCCGGTTCCCGTGGACGAGCGGTGCGCCGACGACGAGCACCGGCAGCAGGTCGGCGCTGCCGAGGATCACGTCGTCGATCGCGTCGAGGGTGGCCTCCAGCAGCGTGTCCTGCAGCAGCAGGTCGTCGATGGCGTAGCCGGTCAGGCACAGCTCCGGGAACACCGCGACCGCCACGCCGTCGTCATGGCACTCCTTGGCCTGCGCCAGCACCGCACGAGCGTTGGCGGCCGGGTCGGCGATCGCCACCGGCAGCGTGCAGGCGGCGACTCGGGCGAACCCGTGCGCGTAGGCCGAGTAGAAGTCCACGCTCCGAGTCTAGAGAGCGCCATTTCGATGAGTCGGCGTACGCCGCCCGGTCTGTCCCGACATGACACTCGCCGCGAGCGCGACCATCAGCCCCTGCCTCTGGTTCGACGACGAGCTCGAGGAGGCCGCCGCCTACTACACCTCGATCTTCCCGAACTCCTCCGTCGGCCACCTGGCCCGCTACACCGAGTCCGGCCCTGGCCAGCCGGGCACGGTGATGGCCGGTGAGTTCACCCTGGACGGGCTGACCTTCCGAGCCATCAACGGCGGCCCCGAGCACGCCGGCTTCACCGAGACGATCTCGTTCTCGGTGACCTGCGCCGACCAGGCCGAGGTCGACCACTACTGGGAGTCGCTGACCGCCGACGGCGGCGTGGAGTCGGTCTGCGGCTGGCTGAAGGACCGGTTCGGCCTGTCGTGGCAGATCGTCCCGCGCCGGCTCTACGAGCTGATGGAGGACCCGGACCCGGCCCGGGCCACCGCCGCGACCGAGGCGATGCTGCGGATGCGCAAGATCGTGGTCGCCGACCTCGAGGCGGCCGCCGACGCCGCGGCGTGACCACAAACACAGACCGCAACCGGCACGTACGTCGTTAGCCTTTCCATAGTCCGTGGACTCCATCAGGGAGCCGCGAGACGACCCGATGGGAGTGCTCGACGATGAGCGAAGAGACGGCTCCGTACGGCACCGGCCCCACGGCCTCGAGTGCCCCGGCCCCGGTGCGGAAGGTGCGCACCCACCATCTCCGGGAGATGAAGGAGCGCGGCGAGAAGTTCACGATGCTGACGGCCTACGAGCAGTACGCCGCCCAGACCTTCGACGAAGCCGGCATCGACGTGCTCCTCGTCGGCGACAGCGCCTCCAACAACGTCTACGGCAACGAGACCTCGCTGCCAGTGACCGTCGACGAGCTGATCCCCCTGACGCGTGCGGTGTCACGCTCCACGCAGCGCGCGCTGGTGGTCGGCGACCTGCCCTTCGGGTCCTACCAGGCTTCCCCCGAGCAGGCCTACCTGACCGCCGTTCGCTTCATGAAGGAGGGCGGCGCGCACTGCGTGAAGCTCGAGGGCGGCGTCGAGATGGTCCCCCAGATCGAGCACCTCACCCGCGGCGGCATCCCGGTGATGGCGCACATCGGCTTCACCCCGCAGTCCGAGCACGCGCTCGGCGGCTACCGGGTCCAGGGCCGCGGCGAGACGTCGGCCCGGGTGCTCGCCGACGCCGAGGCCGTCCAGGACGCCGGCGCCTTCGCGGTGGTCATGGAGATGGTCCCCGGCGACGTGGCCGGCGAGGTCACCCGCAAGCTGCGCATCCCGACCATCGGCATCGGCGCCGGCAACGAGACCGACGGCCAGGTGCTGGTCTGGCAGGACGCCTTCGGCCTGCGCACCGGCAAGATGGCCCGCTTCGTGAAGCAGTACGCCGACGTGCACGGCGTACTCCTCGACGCCGCCCGTGCGTACGCCGACGACGTCAAGGCCGGCACCTTCCCGGGGCCTGAGCACACCTTCTGAGCGGGAAGCTTCACCTGAGCGGGAAGTTTCACCGGGCACCCGGTGAAACTTCCACTTCCCGCATGAAACTCCGTGAGGGGAGCGCCAGATTCACCGGGTACCCGGTGAAACCTGACGGACGTGGGACCGGTGTGACTGACAAATGTCACGCCGCCGTCGTGACGCCCGAGCCAGGGACGGAGACTCCGCACCCATGACGCTGGAGGCATGACAACAACCCAGCTCTCCAGGACCGACGCCACGACGAGAGTGCCCGCGGTCTCGCTCTCGGGGGTGGCCAAGTCCTTCGGTGACGTGCACGCCGTCCGCGGCATCGACCTCCAGCTCCAGCAGGGCGAGATCGTGGCGTTCCTCGGGCCCAACGGCGCGGGCAAGACCACGACGATCGACATGGTGCTCGGCCTCTCGCAGCCCACGACGGGCAACGTCAGCGTGCTCGGCCTGGAGCCACGCCAGGCGATCGCCCGTGGTCTGGTCTCCGCGGTGATGCAGACCGGCGGGCTGATCAAGGACCTCAGCGTGCGGGAGACCGTCCAGTACACGGCCAGCCTGTTCGCGGACACCAGGCCGGTCGACGAGGTGCTCCAGAACGCGGGCATCACCGGAATCGCCGACCGCAAGGTGGCCAAGTGCTCGGGTGGGGAGCAGCAGCGGCTGCGGTTCGCGATGGCGCTGCTCCCCGACCCGGCCCTGCTGCTGCTCGACGAGCCGACCACCGGCATGGACGTCGAGGGCCGCCGTACCTTCTGGTCGGCGATCCGCCGGGATGCCGGGCAGGGCCGGACGGTGCTGTTCGCGACGCACTACCTCGAGGAGGCGGACCAGTACGCCGACCGGATCGTGCTGATCAGCCAGGGCCGGATCGTCGCCGACGGCACCGGCTCGGAGATCCGCGCCCTCACCGCCGGCCGCGCGGTCCGCGCCACGCTCCCCCACGCCGACTCCGAGCGGATCGCCGCGATCGCCGGCGTGGACGGCGTCGAGGTCCGCGGCGACACCGTGCTGGTGCACGCGAAGGACAGCGACGCCGTGGCCCGCTACCTGCTCACCGAGACCGACGCCCGCGACCTCGAGGTCATGTCCAAGGGTCTCGAGGACGCGTTCCTGACCCTGACCCAGGAGGAGAAGTCATGACCACCGCCATCGACGCCACGGCCCGGAAGGTCCCGCCGTTCGGAGGTTTCAACCGCACCATCCTCGGCATCGAGCTCAAGCGGGTGCTCCGCAACCGCCGCACCATGTTCTTCACCCTGGTCTTCCCGGCGGCGCTGTTCCTGTCCTTCGGCGGGAGCGAGGGCTGGAACGACCGGGCCGGCCACGGCAACGTGGCGGCGTACGTCATGGTCTCGATGGCGCTGTACGGCGCCGCGCTGACCGCCGCGGCGGCCGGCGCCATGGTCGCCATGGAGCGCGCGATGGGCTGGTCCCGTCAGCTGCGGCTGACCCCGCTCAGCCCGGTCGTGTACATCCTGATGAAGGCGATCGTCGCCGTCGTGATGGGCGCGATCGCGGTCGCCGTGGTCAACCTCGCGGGCGTCCTCCAGGGCAAGCCCGACATGCCCGCCGAGCGCTGGTTCGCGTGCGCCGTGCTCGGCGTGCTGTGCACGCTGGTGTTCGCGGCCCTCGGTGTCTTCGTGGGCTACCTGGTCCCCGGCGAGAACGCCATGCAGATCCTCGGCCCCGGGCTCGCGATCCTGTCCTTCCTCGGGACCGTGTTCATCCCGATCCAGGACCACACCAGCGCGTTGTGGCACGTCGCCCAGTGGACCCCGATGTTCGGCGTGGCGGTGATCACGCGGGCGCCGCTGACCGGGGACCTGCCGTGGTACGCCGTCGTCAACGCGTTCGGCTGGCTCGCTGTCTTCGTGTGCGGCGCGGCGTGGCGGATGGGCAAGGACACCGCTCGCGTGTGACTACGGTGCTGACTGTGAGCCAGAGCCGGCCGGCCGACCGGGAGACGGAGCCTCAGCTCGTCACCCCGGTCGGCCGCGGCGGTCCGCTGTTCGCGGGCATCTGGCTCTTCTTCCTGCTCAACCCGTTGCTCGAGGGCTGGTCGCGGCGCGACGAGGCCGCCGGCGTGCTCGGCATGCTGACCACGGTCGCCTTCGCGACGGTCTACATGTCGTTGTGGGTCCGAGCCCGCGCCGACCGCCGGCGCCTGACCTTGCAGCCGCGGCTCGGCTGGGCGCTGGGCTACGTCGGCGCGCTCGTCGTCCTCGGCGCGCTCACCGTTCTCTTCGTGGGCGAGCCCGGGCTGGCCTGCGTGGTCTACGTCAGCGTCGCCTGCGTGATGCTCTTCCCGTTCCGGGTGACCGCGCCCATCGTGGTGGCGCTCACGGTCGGCACCATCGCGCTCGGCGCCCGCGAGGACTGGGGCAGCCAGGTCGGGACGGCGTTCGGGATCATGGCCGCCTCCGTCGCGGTCTTCGGCCTGCGCGCGGTGATGAGCCGCAACCTCGACCTGGTGGTGGCCCACGAGGAGAACGCTCGTCTCGCCGTCGACAACGAGCGCACCCGGTTCGCCCGCGACCTGCACGACATCCTCGGCCACTCGCTCACCGTGATCACGGTCAAGGCCGAGCTCGCGCAGAAGCTGTTGGACGTCGACGTCTCACGCGCGAGGGCCGAGATCGCCGATCTCGAGCGGCTCAGCCGCGACGCGCTCACCGACGTACGCCGCGCGGTCGAGGGCTACCGCGACATCACGCTTCCCGGCGAGCTGGTCCGCGCCCGGGTGGCGCTCACCGCCGCCGAGATCGAGGCGGACCTCCCGCACTCCACCGAGGACGTGCCCTCCGACCTGCGCGAGCTGTTCGCCTGGACCGTGCGCGAGGGCGTCACCAACGTGATCCGCCACTCCGGCGCGACCCGCTGCGAGGTGCGGCTGACCTCGACCCGCGCCGAGGTCGTCGACGACGGGCTCGCGAAGCCGTCGCCGGACGGGCACGGCTCCGGCCTGGAAGGGCTGCGCGAGCGAGCAGCGGACGTCGGCGCCAGCGTCGTCACCCGCGAGCTCTCCCCCGGCTTCTCGCTGTCCGTGGTGCGCGCGTGAGCTCTCCGATCCGCCTGCTGCTCGCCGACGACCAGGCGCTCGTACGCGGCGCGCTGTCGGCGCTGCTCAGCCTCGAGTCCGACCTCGAGGTGGTCGCCGAGGTCGGCGCCGGTGATCTCGTGCTGCCCGCCGTGCTCTCACACCACCCCGATGTGGCGCTCCTCGACGTCGAGATGCCCGGGCTCGACGGGATCTCGGCAACCGCGGAGGTACGCCGCTCGTCGCCCGACACCCGGGTGCTGATCGTGACCACCTTCGGCCGGCCCGGCTACCTGCGCCGCGCGCTCCAGGCCGGGGCGGCGGGCTTCGTGGTCAAGGACACCCCGGCCGCCCAGCTCGCGGACGCCGTACGCCGGGTGCACGCCGGCCTGCGGGTCGTCGACCCGGCGCTGGCCACCGACTCGCTCGTCGCCGGCGAGTCACCGCTCACCCAGCGCGAGACCGACGTGCTGCGCGCGGCCCGGAACGGCTCTTCAGCTGCCGCCATCGCCAGGAAGCTGCACCTCTCCGAGGGCACCGTCCGCAACCACCTGTCCGCGGCCATCGGCAAGACCGGTGCCTCGAACCGCGCCGAGGCCGTGCTCATCGCGGAGGGCAATGGGTGGTTGTGAGCGGTTGTCGTTGAGGGCGGGTGGTGGGGCTGCGGCTCCAGCGTGGCTGGCCCCGGGACGTCATGCGACTCGTGGAGACGGGTCTCCGCGCGTACGACGTCGCAACGCAACCACCGCCACTGGTCCGGCGCCACTCACGGTTGGGTCACAGTCCCGGAATCCCTTGTGGACAAAGAGATTCTGGGCCATCGAATGTCGGTAGCCGGTGCTGGAATGGACCCATGCCCGCGATCGCCCACCACCCGCACCGGGTGACCCGTGCGGTGGCCGGCGTGCGCACCCACCTGGCCTCCGTCGCGGACGTCCCGTTGTGGTCGATGGACCCTGCCGAGACCGCGGCGACTCTGGGTGAGGTGCTTGCGGCCGAGGCCCAGCTGGCCGAGCTGAAGGCACGACTGCTCGCCCACGCCGGGCAGATCGATGTCCCCGGGCAGACCGGTGCCACCTCCACCGCGAACTGGCTCGCTGCCCGCCACCGGATCACCAGACCCGCCGCCCACCGGACGACCAGGCTCGCCCAAGACCCTCGAGGCCCGCGACCCGACCAGGGCCGCGCTCGCTGAAGGCAAGGTCCACGTCGAGCAGGCCGAGGTCATCACCCACGCGGTCGACCAGCCCCCCGACGGGCTCGACCCCGACCTCGTCGCCCGGGCCGTGACCCACCTGCTCGCCGAGGCCGCCCACCACGACGCCAAGACCCTGAAGACCCTCGGCCGACACCGGCGAGACCATCTCCCCCGGCCTCGCCCGACCGCTCGCCTGTGAGGCCGCGAGCATCCCCGCCGTCCTCGGCGGCCCCTCCCAGGTCCTCGACCTGGGCCACAAGACGCGGTTCCACAACGACGCTCAGCGCCTCGTCGAGACCATCGAGGCCGGCGGCGGCCAGATCGAGGGCTGTGACTGACCCCCGGGCATGACTCACATGCACCACGACCAAGCTCCCCACCGGCAAGTACACCTTCCACCGGCGCACGTGAGCCGCCCACGAAGAATCGAACCAAATCAAGGCTCCCCGACTTGTAGTGGTCGAACGAGTACGCGCGGTGCTGAGTGGGTGGGATCGGGCGCCGATGAGAACTGGCGCCGACAGTGGTCCGAGTACGGTCCGGCGGAAACGCGCTGCGCGCATCAAGCGAGAGCAACAAGATGAGACCACTTCGATACTCGATCAACGTCACACTCGACGGCTGCTGCCATCACGAGGCAGGGCCACCCCCCGACGAGGAGTCGATGCGCTACTGGACCGCTGAGATGGAGCGGGCCGATGCCCTGCTGTTCGGCCGGGTGACCTACGAGATGATGGAGTCGGCGTGGCGGCGACCGGCCACGGGCACGTGGCCTGACTGGATGAGTGAGTGGGAGATCCCGTTCGCCGAGACCATCGACCGGACGAAGAAGTACGTCGTCTCGAGCACGCTGAGCGTGGTCGACTGGAATGCCGAGCTGGTGGAAGGCGACTTGGGGCAAGCGGTTCAACGGCTCAAGCAGGAGCCAGGCGATGGCCTGTTCGTAGGTGGCGTGACGCTCCCCCTGGCTTTGGCAGATCTGGGACTGATCGACGAGTACGAGTTCCTTGTGCAGCCGGTGCTTGCCGGACACGGGCCGACGTTGCTCGCTGGTCTGCGCGAGCGCATCCAGCTCGAGCTCGTGGATCGCCATGAGTTCCGGTCGGGGGCGGTCGCCCTGCGATACCGGCACCACGCGAGCAACGGCTCGACGTGATTTGTCCTGCCAGCGCGTTGGGCGTCGACCGAGGCTCGCCGGGCGCCATGTTGCGCAGAACTCAGGGGTTCAGCACGAAGATGAGCTCTTCGATGCCGTCGTCGGGCGCAGGCGCCTCCGCCTCCTGCTCGCGATCGCGCCGAAAGCCACACTTCTCCAGGACGCGGATCGAGCCGGCGTTGTGCACCGCGACATGGGCGTACAGCGGCCGGATCGACACCTCGTCCACGAGCAGGGCGAGCGCCCGTGTCGCGACGCCGCGGCCCCAATACTCGCGTCCGACCCAGTAGCCGAGCAGTTGCTGCCCGTTGTCCTGCCAGCTGCCGATGTTGCCCGCCACCATGCCGTCCGCAACGATGGTGCGCACGACTTTGGTGTCGTCGGCGCGGAGTCTCGCCCAGTGCGCCGCGAACTGGTCCTTGTCGCGAGCGGGAAAGGCCGCCATCTCGACCCCCTGCGGATCCGCCTGGTGGTCGAAGAACACGTCGAGATCCCGGTCCTCGACACTCCTGAGGGCCACCGCGGGTGTCACGTCCTCGACTCCGGTCATGTCTTGTCACTCCTCAGCTCGACCGGTCCAACTGTTTCATCGACCACCGACAGTGTGGTTTCCGCAAACGTCGGCCACGCATATCTCGTGGCTCGCCATCCCCCAGACGAGGCACCATCGCACGCGTGCCCCTGCCGACTCCCACGCTGCACACCGCTCGCCTGCGACTGCGCCCCTTCACCAGCGCGGACGCCGATGCTCTTTTCGCGCTGCACAGCAAAGCCCATGTCCTGCGCTACTGGGACGCGCCGCCTTGGAGCGAACCTGCGCGCGCCGAGCGCTTCATCGCCACGTGCCGGCAGCTCGCGGAGGAAGGCAGCGGGGCGCGGCTGGCCATCGACCGCGGCTCCGACGGAGCATTCCTCGGCTGGTGCGGTCTGAGCCGGTGGAACCCGGACCATCGCAGCGCGTCGCTGACCTACTGCCTCGACGATGCGGCCTGGGGCCACGGCTACGCGACGGAGGCCGCGCGCGGACTGCTGCAGTGGGCATTAGACGCGCTGGACCTGAACCGGGTCCAGGCCGAGGCCGACACCCGCAACGCGGCATCTGCTCACGTCCTGGAGAAGCTCGGGTTCGTGCGCGAAGGCACGCTACGCGAGGACTGCATCGTGAACGGCGAGGTCTCGGACTCATGGGTGTACGGGCTGATCAAGCGGGAGTGGCCGCCGTCGCGGTCTCATCCGTAGTGAGTACGGTCCCGGGTATGCGTCCGGTGCTGCTGTCGCTCGTCATGGCCGTGCTCGTCCCCGCGGTCCCAGCCACGGCCGCGGCGCAGACCGCCGCTCCGCCGGGCTTCCACGCCGACCGCAAGCCGGTGCCGAAGCTCAAGGTCACCCGGGTCGTCAAGCATCTCGACCACCCGTGGGACGTCCGGTCGCTGCCCGGCGGCGCGCTGATCTTCACCCAGCGCGACCGGGCCACGGTGTCGGTGTTCCGCAACGGCAAGGTACGCCGCGTGAAGTTCCCCCGGCGTTCGGTCTGGGTGTCCGGCGAGACCGGGCTGATGGGGCTCGAGGTGGACCCCGACTTCGCCACCAACCGGCGGATCTACACCTGCCAGGGCGGCTTCACCGGCGACAGCGGCCACGACGTCCACGTCTCCGCCTGGACACTCGACAAGAAGCTGCGCAAAGCCACGAAGGACAAGGACCTGGTCGGCGGCTTCCCGACCAGCTCCGGCCGGCACGGCGGCTGCCGGCTGATCGTGACCAGCGACGGGTCGCTGCTGGTCGGCACCGGAGACGCCGCGATCGGCACCAACCCGCAGGACCCCGACTCGCTCGGCGGCAAGACGCTCCGGCTGGACCGGTTCACCGGCGCTCCCTGGCCGGACAACCCGTACGCCGCCGCAACCGGGTCGCGCCGCTACGTGCACACCTACGGGCATCGCAACGTGCAGGGGGTGACCGAGCGCGCCGACGGCACGCTGTGGTCGATCGAGCAGGGCAGCACCCGCGACGACGAGGTCAACCTGCTCGTCAACGGCGGCGACTACGGCTGGAACCCGGTGCCCGGCTACAACGAGTCCGTCCCCATGACCGACCCGTCCCTGCCCGGTGACCAGATCCCCGCCAAGTGGCACTCCGGCAGCTCGACGCTGGCCACGTCCGGCGGCTCGTTCGTCAACGGTTCCAAGTGGCGCGCCTTCGACGGCGCGCTGGCGGTGGCCTGCCTCAAGGCCAGCCGGGTCCTGTTCCTCACCTTCGACGGCAACGGCAACCTGCAGAGGGTCCGGCAGCCGCGCGCCCTGAAGATGTACGGCCGGATCCGGCAGGTCGTCCAGGCCGCGAACGGCGACCTGCTCGTCACCACCGACAACGGCGGCGGGAACGACGTGATCCTCAGGGTCCGACCGAAGTAGTCCTCAGGCAGTCCAGTCGAACACCGCCTCACCCAGCGACAGCACCGCGAACCACACGACGACCGCGATCAGCGGGAGCAGCAGCGTCCGCTTCGGGTGCGGAGTCCACCAGCGGGTGCCGACCACGAACAGCACCACCCAGACCAGCATCAGGAACACCACGCCGTACCACGGCGCGAGCAGCCCGCTGGCGGCGTAGATGAAGAAGCAGCCGGCCATGCCGATCATCGCCACGAACGGCCATGGGGAGGCCTGGCGGCCAGCAGGGATCGCCATGAGTGGTCGTCGGCCTCGAGGTCAGTCGTGCCAGTTGGGGTCGTTGTCCCATTCCTCGTTGCGCTCCTTGACCTTCTCGAGCGCTCGCGAGGCCTCGGCCTCGGTGTCGTAGGGGCCGAGCCGGTCCTTGTAGTCGCAGCCGTCCTGACCCTCGACCGCGCGGTGCTTGAGGCAGTACCAGTACGCCATGCTCCAGAAACCTACCGGCCACCCGACCTGGTCGGGGGTCGAAGCCCGCCAGGCCAGCTACCTCGACCAGGGCGTCACCTTCGACATCGGCGGCGAGGACCGGTAGTCCCTGCTCGACATCCTGCCGGGGGGTTTCGGTCCGTGGGCATCCCCGCTTGCTACGTCTCGGTCGAGCTCACCCGACTGGCCTGAGCGGCGCCGACCTCGGCGACGGGTCCTCGTTGATGTTGCCGCCCTGGTCGTCGTCGTCGCCGAGGACCAGCACGACGACTCCCAAGATCACCAGCACTACCAGCAGGGCCCCGATCACCACGACGAAGAACAACCGTTGGCGCTCCATGCCTCGGGAGTACCCACCACCAACCTTCTGACTCGTCCGCGCCCCGCCCGATCCACTACCCTCGTGGGTGCGGACGGGCTGGCCGGGCGACCGCGTCGGCGTACCCCGTGGTACGCCGCCGAGGAAGGTCCGGGCTCCACAGGGCAAGGTGGTGGGTAACACCCACCCGGGGTGACCCGCGGGACAGTGCCACAGAAAGCAGACCGCCGCCGTGCCTTCGGGCACGGAGGTAAGGGTGAAACGGTGGTGCAAGAGACCACCAGCGGCCCGGGTGACCGGGCCGGCTAGGCAAACCCCACTTGGAGCAAGGTCAAGAAGTCCGGCGCCTTCGGGCACCGGGCGCGCGTATGTCGGAGGGCGGCCCGCCCGAGTACGCGGGTAGACCGCTGGAGGGTGTCGGCAACGGCACCCGTAGATGGATGGTCGCCCCCCGGTGACCGCGAGGGACCCGGGGACAGAACCCGGCCTACAGGCCAGCCCGTCCGCACCCAGGCCCCAGACCTGCGAGAACTAGTCAGCGGCCTCCGTCGTCAGACGCCCGACCCGGCGCGGCAGGCTGAGCGCTACTCGTCCCAACCCGAGGCCGGGTCCGAACGGAAGCGCGAACCCGATCCAGAAGACGAGCTCGACCGGCAGCAGCGCCAAGCTCAGGATCCGGCCTCGGCCCCTCCACACCATGACGCCGAGCGCCACCTCGGCAGCGCACACGGCGACGGAGGCGGCCTGAAGGCCGCCGCGCGCATCACCGTCAGTCGTCGCCGTCGTCCAGGTCGCGCATTCGCAGCAGGAGGGCCTCCACCTGTGCGGTGAGCTGCTCGACCTGCTGCTGGAGCGTCTTGTCGGACTTGTCGGACTTGTCGGGGGCTCCCTTGAGCCGGGCCAGGGCCTCGGCGCTGCGCCACTCGGCCTCGGCGCGACCCCGCACGGCCAGCTCGACCCGCTCGGCGTGGCCGCGCGCCTCCTCCTCGGCCGTCATCCGGGCTCGCTGTGCCTCGAGGGCGGCCTGCTCGGCGGTGTTGCGGTCGGCCAGGGCCTGCCGGGCCAGCTCGGCCTGGTCAGCGGCCCTCTTCTCGGCCTCGGCCCGGGCGGCCTGGGCCTCGGAGGCGGCCTCGGCCTGCACCCGCGCGTGACGCGCCGCGGACTCGCTGTCGCCCGCGGCGCTGGCCGCCTGGGCGGCGAGCTCGGCGGCGGCCTGCTCGGCCTCCCGACGCTGCTGGTGGGCCTCGGCCGCCTCGGCGGCGGCGCGCCCGTGGACCCGAGCGGCGGCGTGCTCCGCCTCCGCCCGCGCGGTGTGCGCCGACTCGGCGTCGCTGGCCGACTGTGCGGCTGCGGCCTCCGCCAGCTCACGGCGACCGATGGCGTCGGCCAGCAGCTCCTCGGCCTCGCGCAGGGCGTCGCGCGCCGCGTCGTACGCCGCCAGGTGCTCGGCGGTGGTGCGCTCGAGCCGCTCCCGCTCGGCGTGGGCATCGGCGGCCTGCAGGGCCAGCTGCTCGACACGCTTTCGGGCTGACTCCTCGGCAGCGGCGGCCTGCTCGGCCTGCTCGGCCTGCTCGGCCGCGGCCTGCTCGGCCTCCCGACGGGACCGGTGCGCCTGCTCGGCCAGCGCGGCCTGCTCGCTCGCGACCTGGGCCGCCGAGCTCATCTCCTGGTGGGCGGCCGCAGCCGCCTCGGCCTGGGACCTGGCGTCCTCGACTGCCCGCTCGCGGGCCGCGTCGGCCTCGGCCGCGGCTCGCTCCGCGGCGGCGTGGGCGTCGTGAGCGGCGCGCGCCGCCTCCGCGGACGCGGCGGCCCGCCGCTCGGCCTCGACCCCGTCCAGCCGCGCCTGCTCGGCGACCTCTGCCTGTCGCTGCGTCTGCGCGGCCTGCGCCTCCGCGGCGGCCGCCTGCGCCTGCGCGACCTCGGCCTGGGCTCGGGCAGCCACGGCCTGCGACTCCGCGGCCTCGTGAGCAGCCTGCTCGGCCGCCAGCGCCCGCTGGGTCCGCTCGGCCTGGTCTCCGGCTGCGGCCTCCGCTTGCGAGCGTGCGGCATGTGCGCGCTCGGCCGCCCGCGCAGCCTCCGCGCCGGCCTCCTCGGCCAGCCGGCGCGCTTCGTAGGCGCTCTCCGTGGCCTGCAGCTGCTCGATGGCGGCGCGTTCGGCGGCCGCCCGCTCGGCGGCGGCAGCGTTGGCCTCCTCGGCTGTCGTGGCCTGTGCCTCCTGAGCCTGCTGGGCGAGCCAGGTCCAGGACTGGGCCACCTCCTCGGCCTCGGCCAGTCGGGCGTGGGCGGCGGTGGCCTCGGCCGCCTCGGAGGCCGCCCGCTCGTGGGCGGCCTGTTCAGCCTGAAGGGCTTCCGCGGCCAGGACCGCGGACTCCAGCGCGGCCGCTTCGGCCTCGAGGCGGGCGGTCACGGCCTGCTCGGCGGCTGTGGTTGCCTCGGCCAGGCCGGCCTCCGCGCGAGCGCGCGTCTCGATGGACTCCGCGGCCAGCCGCGCCTGCTCGGCCGCTGTGAACTCGGCCTCGGCCCGCTCGCCGGCCAGCGCCGCCAGCGCGTCGTCCGCGGTCGCGCGGGCCTCGTGGGCCTCGCGGGCCAGCCACGCCTGCTCCGCGGCGGCCCGCTCGGCGTCCTCGCGGGCCTCGTGGGCGCGTTGGGCCTTGACCTCGGCGGCCTCCGCGGCCTCGGCCGCGGCATGGCGGGCGGCGATCGACCGGGTGGCAGCCTGCTCGGCCTTCTTGCGACCGTCGTGTGCGGCGTGCGCCGACCGCGCGCTCTCCGCGGCCGCGGCCTCGGCCTCGCCGCGGTCGGCCAGGGCCTGGGCCGCGGCCTCCGTCTGCTCGGCGGCACGCAGCTCGGCCTGGCCCAGTCGAGCCGCTGCCTCGGCGGCGGAGGTCTCGGCTGCCGCCAGTCCGTCGTGGGCGGCCCGGGCGAGATCGGCCTGGGCGGCCGCCGCCTGCTCGGCCTGCACCTGTGCGTCGTGCGCGGCCATCGCCTGCCCGGCCTGGACCCGGGCGGCCTCCTGGGCGACCTCGAGGGCCACCGCCGCCCGCTCGGCGGCCTCCTCGGCCTCGGTACGCCGGGCCGCGGCCTCCTCTGCTGCCTCTGCCGCGGTCCGGGCAGCTGTCTCTGCGTCGACGCGGGCCCGGTGGGCCTCGGTGGCGGTGACCGACTGGGCCATCGCCTCCAGCTCGGCCAGCTCGCGATCCCGGGCCGACTGGTCGGCCTTGTTCTCGGCAGCAAGTCGGGACGCGTGCGCAGCCTCCGCCTGCTGGGCCTGCTCGAGCGCGGTCTCCTCAGCGGCCTTGCGGGACTGATGGGCCTCGGCCGCCTCCGCCGCCAGCGTCACGGCCCTCTCCTGAGCCTGTTGCTGAGCCGCCGAAGCGGCGGCCGCCTGCTCGGCTCGCTCGCCGGCGATGGTCTCGGCCGCCTTGAGAGCCGCGGCGGCGGCCCGGCCGTCCTCGGCGGCCCGGGTGAGCGCCGACTCGGCCTCGGTGCGGGCCTCCTGGGCCTGGGCCGCGAGCTGTGTCTGCGCGAGCGTCGCCTCCTCGGCGGCGGCCCGAGCCAGGTTGGCCTCGGTGGCGAGCTCTCGCGCCTGGTTCAGCGCCTCCGCGGCCGCCCGGGCCCGGTCGGCGTGGTCGGCGGCGCTCGCCTCGGCTTCGGTACGGCGAGCGTGCGCCTCGTGCGCCTCGCGGGCTCGGTCGGCCGAGGAGTCGTGGGCCTCCCGCTGGGCCGTGTGGGCCAGCTCCGCCGCCGCGTGTGCGTCGTGCGCGGCCTGCGCGGCGGTCGCGGCCTCCGACGACGCCTGCTGGGCCAGGGCCAGCGCGTCCTGGGCCCGGCGCTCGGTGCGTTTGATCGTGGCCCGCGCGCGCTGCTGGGCCTCGGTGATCAGCGACCGGGCGATCTCCTCGGCCGCCACGATCAGGTCTCGGGCCCCCCGCTCGGCCGACTGGAGCGCCCGGTTGGCCGCGCTGGCATCGCGAGCGTGAGCCACGGCGGCCTGGTCGGCGGCGAGGCGAGCCGTGGCGCTCTCGGCAGCGGCGGACTCCGCGCGGGCGCGCGCCTCGGCCTGGGCGGTCGCGGCCTCCTCGGCGGCCTTGCGAGCCTCCACCAGGGTGCGGATCTCTTCGTCCTGCTCGGCGCGGGTCACGGCCAGCGCCACGTTGAGCTCGGCGACGCGCACCTCGGCCCGACGCCGCGCCTCGAACGCCTCGGCGGCGGCCTTCGCGACCCGCTGCGCCTCCTCCTCCGCCTCGCCCCGGGCCAACGCGGCCTCGGCGGCAGCGGCGATCGACGCCTCGGCCCGTCCCTCCGCCGCCCGCCGGGCGAGCTCGGCTCGGTCGGCCTGCTCGGCATGCCGACGGGCGGACTCCTCGGCCGAGGCCCGGCCCTGGTCCGACTCGCTCGTCAGGTCGACGGCTCGGTGGGCGGCACCTGCTTGGGTGTCACTCTCAGACTTGGTAGCCAACGGGACCCCTCCCTCGCCAGCCGGGCGTGCAGTGATAGGAGCAAGGCGCCGGTTCCATTGTCCGCAGAGTCTAGTGTCCTGAATCAGAAGTCCGTGTGCGCTACGCGCACACATAGCACGCACCTCGCTGCGTTGGCGTCGCTAGGAAGACGCCCAGTCTGCCGGCGCTCCGCCGCCTGGCGACGCACACACTCTGAGCACGCCTACCGCCTACGGACTTCTGATTCAGGACACTAGTGGGCAGTCTGTTTCGCAGAGCTCGGTGACCACGGCGCGTAGGTTTCCCTCGCATGGGGAAGGTCGACTACGACGCGCGCCTGCACTCGGTCTACGTGCCCGGTCGAGAGATGTCGTCCGATGCACTGCAGACCTGGATGGACGCGCTCGGTCGCCACCTGCCCCAGACCCGGCCACTGGTCTGGCTCGACCTGGGCTCGGGCAGTGGCCGGATGACCCCCTCCTTGGCCAGCGCCTTCGGCCTGGCCCACGGTGTCGAGCCCTCGGACAGGATGCGTGCTCAGGCCTTGGCCCACGCCGCCCATCCCGCCGTGACCTACGCGGCTGGGTCCGCCGAACACGTCCCGCTGCCGGACGCCTCGTGCGACGCAGCCCTGCTGTTCTACGTCTGGCACCACGTGGTCGATCGTGAGACCGCCGCCCAGGAGCTGCACCGGGTCGTCAGGCCGGGCGGCAAGCTCTTCGTCCAGGCCAACTTCTCCGACCGGATGCCCGATGTCTGGTGGTTCCGCGTCATGCCCGAGTGGAGGGACGCCGACGCGGCGCAGTTCCGGTCCGAGGACGAGGTGAAGGGTGACTTCGCCGGTGCCGGGTGGACGCTCGTCGCTCACGATGAAGTCACCTGGGTCCGCTCGGCGAGCCTCGCCGAGGACGTCGAGAAGCTGAAGCTCCGAGCCGTCTCGGTCTTCGAGCTGATGAGCGAGGAGGTCGTCGACGCGGGGTTCTCCAGGATCGAGGCAGCGCTGCCCCACCTCGACGACGGACCCCAGCTCGAGACCAGCAACCTGCTGGTGTTCCAGCGCTAGGCCAGTCCACCGGGGGCCGAGTCGGAGCCGACTTGTGCCGCCACTATTCAGTGTTACTATCTACTGGTAGTCAACGACACTGAGTAGTTGAGGGAGGTGTCCCGTGGGCAAGCAGGTGACCGAGATGCTCAAGGGCACGCTGGAGGGCATCGTGCTCGCGATCCTGTCCGGCCGGTCCGCGTACGGCTACGAGATCACCGCCTGGCTGCGGGAGCAGGGCTTCTCCGACATCGCCGAAGGCACCGTCTACGCGCTGCTGATCAGGATCGAGCAGCGCGGCCTGGTCGACGTGGAGAAGGTCCCCTCCGAGAAGGGGCCGCCGCGCAAGGTCTACTCCCTCAACGCTCACGGACGCGAACAGCTCGAAGAGTTCTGGAGGACCTGGAGCTTCCTCACAGAACGTCTCTCACAGCTCCGAGAAGGAAGCCGATAGTCATGGCAGCGAAGTGGATAGAGCTGGTCACCGGGTCGCTCGAGCAGAAGCGGCAGTACCGGCAGTACCAGGCCAGGATCACCCAGCTCCCCCCGAACTACCGCGCCGCTGCCGAGGCGGTGGAGCGGTACCTGATGTACGCCGGAGGGATCGCCAAGGGCGACGTCCTGATCCGGATGTACGGCGACCTCGTCGACCTGTTCGAGGCGAGCGCGGCGAACGGCACGCCGATCCGGGAAATCGTCGGAGACGACCCGGCCGAGTTCGTCGAGGCGTTCGTGGCGAACTACTCCGACGGTCAGTGGATCAACAAGGAGCGGGCCCGCCTGAACGACGCCATCGAGCGCGCCACCGGCGAGGACACCGGAGCGGACCCGGGATCTGACACCGGCACTGAAGAGAGGGATGTCTGATGACGACACAGCAGGGCCAGGCGATCCGGGTGCAGGGTCTCGAGAAGTCCTACCAGGACCTGCACGTGCTGCGCGGCGTCGACTTCGACGTGCCGAGGGGCAGCATCTTCGCGCTGCTGGGGTCGAACGGCGCCGGCAAGACCACGGCCGTGAAGATCCTGTCCACGCTGCTCAAGCCCGACGCGGGCACGGCCACTGTCGACGGGTTCGACGTCGCCACGCAGCCGGCGTACGTGCGGGAGTCCATCAGCCTCACCGGGCAGTTCGCGGCCGTGGACGAGATCCTCACCGGCAGGGAGAACGTGGTGCTCGCGGCCCGGCTGCGTCACCTCAAGGACGCCGGGTGGATCGCGGACGAGCTGCTGGCGCGGTTCCAGCTCACCGACGCGGCGGAACGGCCGGTGTCGACGTACTCCGGAGGGATGCGCCGCCGCCTGGACATCGCCATGAGCCTCGTCGGCAACCCGCCGGTGATCTTCCTGGACGAGCCCACCACCGGGCTCGACCCGCAGTCTCGGCTCGAGGTCTGGAACAGCGTCAAGGAGCTCGCCCGGCAGGGCACGACGGTGCTGCTCACCACGCAGACCCTGGACGAGGCCGAAAACCTCGCGGACCGGATCGCGATCCTCCACCAGGGACGGATCATCGCCAACGGCACCCTGGCCGAGCTCAAGCAGCTCTTCCCGCCCATGGAGATCGAGTACGTCGAGAAGCAGCCCTCCCTGGAGGACATCTTCCTCGCCATCGTCGGCGCCGACCGCACGGACAACTGACCACCCGGAACCAACCAAGGAACAGCCATGACCACACATTTCTTCGGCGACACCGCCGTCCTGCTGGGCCGATCCATGCGCCACGTCACCCGCAGCCTGGACACCATCCTCACGGTCGCGATCATGCCGATCGCTCTCATGCTGATGTTCGTCTACGTGTTCGGCGGCGCGATCGACACCGGGTCGGACAGGTACGTGAACTACATGCTGCCCGGAATCCTGCTGATCACGATCGGGATGAGCATCTCCTACACCGCCTACCGGCTCTTCATGGACCTGCAGAGCGGCATCTTCGAGCGGTTCCAGTCCCTGCCGATCGCCCGCTCGAGCGTGCTGTGGGCGCACGTGCTGACCTCCGTGGTGTCCACGCTGGTCTCGCTCGTGATCGTCGTGCTCGTCGCCGTCCTCATCGGCTTCCGCTCGCCGGCGGGAGTCCCGGCGTGGCTCGGCGTGGCGGCGATCCTGGCCCTGTTCGCCCTGGCGCTGACCTGGCTCGCCGTCGTCGCCGGCCTGTCCGCCAAGACCGTCGACGGCGCGGGTGCCTTCTCCTACCCGATCATCTTCCTGCCGTTCGTCAGCTCGGCCTTCGTGCCCACCGGCACCATGCCCGGGCCGCTGCGCTCCTTCGCCGAGCACCAGCCGGCGACGTCGATCGTCGACGCGATCCGAGACCTGTTCAGTCAGCAGCCGGTCAGCACCGACCTCTGGATCGCGCTCGCCTGGTGCCTGGGCATCCTCGTGGTCGCCTACGCGCTGGCCATGGCGTCGTTCCACCGCAGGATCTCCTAGCGACGTAACGCGGCGTGGCGGTGGTCGTTTGTCTGCCGTGCCAGCTGTTCGTCGCCTGTTGGTGACCGTCGTCGTCCTCGCCGTCGGGTTCGTCGTGGTTCCGTTCGCGCAGGGAGACCCGAAGGAGTTCTACACCGGGCCCCACTTCGGGGACGGCCAGGTGCCCGCGGGCTGCGTCGTCGACCGGGACCCGATCAACCCGGACAACCACTGCTTCCACATGAAGGTGGGGCTGAACGCGCTCGACTCGCCGAAGGTCGACGTCGTCGTCCTGATCCCGGTCTCGCCGGCGGCGGAGCGCGACCTGCGCGTGGCCACGCAGGCGGTCAAGATGTGGGACGACGGGCTGCACTACCTGGCCGACCACATGGACCTGCCCTGGCTGTCCCAGGGCTTCGAGATGGACGTGCGCACCCAGCTGGTGCCCGTCGACGCCGACGGCCTGCCCGAGGACCCGGTCGACCTGGTCGACCCGGAGATCGTCGTGGTCGTCTCCAACCCGGCCGGGGGCATCGGGATCGGCATCGACCCCACGGCCTTCGGCGCCGAGCTCGGGGTGTACGACGACCAGGGCGTCCCGTGCACCGCGGTGTCGAACCCCTTCAGCCTGGACGCCTGGACGGCGCGCGACGGCTTCCAGGAGCACGGCGGCGAGCCGGGCGGCATCTACGTCGAGGACTGCGGTGGTGTCGGTGGCAACGTCTGCTTCGCGGTCAACGGCGCCGTCGACCCGGTCCCGGGCTTCAGCGACTTCTTCCCGCTCTTCGACCTGGTCAGCCACGAGTTCGGCCACTGCCTGACGCTGGGCCACGTCGGCGACGGCGCCGACGGACCGTGGGGCCCGACGCCGACCAACGACATCATGGCCTATAGCACCGACCCGCCGTTGGTGAACAAGTGCGTCTCCACCCTCGACGTCGAGGGGTTCGCGCTGCGGATGAGCAACTACCTCGACGTCAACGGAGACCACGCGGTGGACGGTCGTGACCGGCTGGAGCCGAACGACGTCGAGGGCGACGGGCTGAACTCCTTCCAGATCCAGCACCCCGCCGACCACTACTACGCCTCCTCCACGGGCGCACCGGGCGACTGCCCGCAGCCGGACCTGTCGCTGGTCCCCGGCGCCGAGGGCGACTTCATGCCCACCGCCGTGGCCACCACCCGGCCGGACCTGAAGCTCGTCAACGTCACGGGGCAGGCCGGCCGCCTGACCGTGAGCGGGGCCGCCCAGAACGTCCCCCTGGCCCCGCAGCCGACGTCGTTCGCCGGCAACGTGACCGACGGCTCCGGCGACGCCCACTCGCCGGTCACCGACATCAAGGACCTGCGGGTCACGGTCAGCCGGACCGCGGTCGACGCCGTCATCAACGTCGGCAGGCTGTGGCCGGTCGCCGTCGGGACCTCGCCGGTGGCCTACAGCCTGACCATCGACGGACGCCGGCTCGACTCGTTCGTGCCGACCGGCAGCCTCGACGGCCAGCCCGTGGTGATGGACAACGGCACCGGCTACTACCTCCCCGAGGGCACCGCGACCTGGGACACCACCAGGAACACGGTGACCTTCCACGTGCGCCGCGACTACCTGGCCGACCAGACCATCGACGCGCCGTACAACGTCTACGCCGTCACCGGCTACCACGCCCGCTCCAACGACTGGGTGGCCAACGACGACCTGGCGCCGAACGCGCGCGACCTGGACCTCGCCGCGCCGAAGATCGGCCCGGAGACTCGTGACGCCCCGGTGGCGGGTGCGGTGACGACCGAGACCTACGAGGCCGGCTCAGGCTCCTTCCTCCCCAGCGACTCGACGCTGGGCGTGGGTCTGATCAGCACGGTGGACAGCCGCGACTACGTCAACGTCCCGATCGACCACCAGTCCTCGGTGCTGGCCACGCTGACCTGGCAGGGCGACGCCGTCCTGGGTCTCCACGTGGGCGGTGGCTCCTCCCAGCAGGTCGTCCAGGGCGCCGACGACACCAACGTCGTGCAGGTGCTGGTGCCCTGGGCACGACGCGACCTCACAGTCACCGTCGACCCGGAGGAGATCCTCGACCCGACGGACTACACGCTGACGGTCCAGCGCACCACCGTCATCGCCGACCGCGACCAGGACCACGTTCCTGACGTCGCCGACAACTGCCCCGCCGACAAGGGACCGAGCGCCGGCGCAGGCTGCCCCGACACCGACAGCGACACGATCTTCGACGTCAACGACCGCTGCCCGAAGGTGGCCGGCATCGGGGCCGACGGCTGCCCCACGGCCGCCGGCGAGACCGTCGTCGCGCTCCTCGACGGCCAGCGAGTCGACGCGGTGAGCATCTACACCCGGCACGGCGCCGACCACTTCGTGCTCAAGGCCGCTCTGCCCCCCGGCCGACACGAGCTCACCGTGAGGTGGTACGACGGCGACCGGCTGGTCAGGAGCCTCAAGCGCACGGTCGGCTGATCACCGGGATCGGTGCTCAGCTGTCCGCACGGAGCTCCCGAGAAGCCTCGTCGGCATGGTGGGCCACACCGTTGGCCCGCGTCTGTGCCGCGGCCTGGGTCCACAGGTCGTCAAGCGCAGCGGTCAGCCGGTCGTGCTCGTGTCCGGCACCCTGACCGATCCTGAGGGAGCCGAAGACGTCCTCGCACAGACGCGTCGGGACGAGCAAGCACTCGTCGGCTCCTGTCGCCCCGGGCACGTGACGCAGCAGCAGGGTCTCGACGTCGACCCGGAGTATCGACACCGCCGGGTTGGCCGCCACCAGCCGCGGCCAGAGACCGGGGGGCAACGCGACCTCCACCACCTCGTGGGGCGCGCTCCAGCAGGCGACCAGCCGGTCGCGCAGCGAGGACCGCACCAGCAGCGTGATGCCGTTCGCGAGCTCGATGTCCCCCGCGACCTTCAGCGGCCACTCGAACGGCGCGATCGAGACGATTCGATCAGCCCCGGGCTGCTGGTCGAATCGGCCCTCGGCCCTCGTCACTGCCCCGTAGCACTTCTGGCACAGACACATCAGGTACCCCTGGGCCACGCGAACCAGATGGGGGTGTCCCGCGGTCAGTCCCGTTTCGCACATCGCGCAGAGCGGCGCGCAGACCTGCAGGAGGTCGGAGCGATGGGTGGTGCCCCACATGCGGAGGTGGCCGTCGTGAGCTCGACCCGGTGCTCTCCGCTGGCCTCTCAGGCCATCTGAGTCGTCGTGCACGGGCGCCCCCCGGCTCTCGCGGGCGGGGTCCGGGCCCTGCTCAGCGCAGGAGGATCTCAGCGCTGAAGCAACGGACTTTCAGTGAACTCCCCCGGAGCAGAGGTGTCAACCACCGTCCGCGGCACGCCACATCCAGTCGTTGACAGGGCTCCGGCACGAGCGTTCACTGGTTTTCGTTGATCGCGCACGGCTGGGCGCACGAGCGTCCCGGCGGTTGCGCTGGGCCCGGACCCCGCCCGAGACCTTTCTGACGTCCTGGAGAGTGGGGCCCGCGGTGACACAGCAATATCAGGATCCGACGACGTCGCCGCCGGGTCAGCTCTGGCACGACATGGTGCGGGCTCGGGCCGCGCTGGAACACGTCCGCCACCGGTACGCGCTTCGCCGCGACGGCACCAGCGCCATCGATGCCGCCCGACGAGATCTCGTCGCGGCGCTGGAGGCGTACGTCGTCCGCCTCGGCGCGGACGGCACGCCGGTGCCGTACCGCCTTCGGGACGAGCTGCGTCTGCACAGCGCGCTGGTGGGTATCCAACGCCACTGAGAGGTCGCGGCAGGCAGCGAGCCGACCAGCCGAGCCTGATGCTGGTCGCGCAGCTGAGTTCGACACCCGGGTCCGCCTTGGCCTCGACCGTGCGACCATGTCGGGGCCATGGAGACCCGCGTGGACAGCGTCGCCCTGTGGTTGCGCGCGCTCTTCGCCGGGACGTTCGCGTTCTTCCTGGGCCTGGCCGGTCACGTGATGGCCAACGGCCTGCTGCCGGGCACGGCGTTCCTGGCGCTCCTGTTCGCGGGAACGGTGGTCGTGAGCGTGCCGTTCCTGGCCCGACCCGCGTCGCGGCTGCGGATGCTGATCCTGATGGTGGGCGGCCAGACGTTCATCCACCTGTGCCTGACGCTGACCGCCGGGCACGTCGGTGACCCGAAGCCGGCGGTGGGCGCCGCGCTCCCCCGCGACACCGGGATGGGCAGTCTGCCCGTGGTGGACGGGCACCGGGTCGGCTCGTTCCAGGATGCCTTCGTCGGGACCAGCGCACAGCCCGCAACCACGCCGACGCTGCCGATCCACCACCTGGTCGCTGACCTCTCCGCACACGCGCCGATGATGGTTGCCCACCTGGTCGCCGCCGCCCTGGTCGCGTTGTGGCTGGCGCACGGCGAACGCTGCCTGTTCACGGTGCTGTCCATCACGGCTGAGCTGGTGCTGGCCCTGGTCCGCCCGGTGCTGCCGGTGGCAGTTCGGCCGCCGGCCCGGCCGTCGCACGCGGCTGAACTGGTGTCCGCCCGGCTTCGGCAGCTGCTCCTCACGCGGCCCGCCTCGCGGCGCGGGCCGCCTCTCCTCGCGATCTGAGCCCAGCCATCCGCGCCGCACTCCGCGGCGCGGGTCCCTGCGCTCTCCCCACCCGCGCGGCTTCCTGCCGGCGCGGGCTCATCGCCGTTTCGACCTTCGAGGAGAGGCATGACCGACGTACTCGCGCCCGAACGCGAACCCAGCGAGCCCGGCGGACCACCGGGCGACCCCACCAGAGGACCAGGCGCCCGGCGAGGGGCGTCGGGCTGGTTCAGGGCCGTCTGGCGCTGGCACTTCTTCGCCAGCTTCCTGGTGGTCCCGATCCTGCTGTTGCTGGCGACCACCGGGCTGATCTACCTGTTCCGGTTCCAGCTGGAACCCCTCGTCCACTCCGACCTGTACCAGGTCGACACACACGCAAGCGGCGGGATCGCCCAGCCCTACATCAGCCAGCTGGCCGCCGTGGAGCACGCCTATCCGGGCTCGACGGCGGTCTCGCTGGCCGAGCCACGCGACGACCAGAGCCCGACGATCGTCTCGGTCACGACCGCCGACGGCGCCGGACGCGACGTGTACGTCGACCCGTACCAGGTCCACGTCCTCGGCTCTCTCGACCCGGACAAGACGCTGTCGGGGTACGCGATCCGGCTGCACGGTGAGCTCATGGCCGGGCGGTGGGGCGACCACGTCATCGAGCTCGGCGCGTGCTGGGCGTTCGTGATGGCACTGACGGGCTACTACCTGTTCGTCCGCGGCTGGCGCGGCCGACGCCGGGCCCGTAAGGCCGAACGCCGCGGTGCGGCGCTCCGGTACCGACACGGCCTGGTCGGCGCGGTGGCCGGGGCCGGCCTGCTCACGCTGTTGGTCACCGGCCTGCCCTGGACGGGCCTCTGGGGCGAGAAGGTGCAGACCTTCGCCACCGAACGCGGCTCGTCGATGTGGAGCACCGACCCGGGCGCACTCAGCAACCCGACGTCAACGCTCGACGAGTCGCTGCCGCACGGCCATCAGCAGGACGTGCCGTGGGCCCAGGGCGACTCCCCGGTCCCCGACGCGCCGGCCCGGGACGGCGAGCGCAGCGTCGCCAACGTCGACACCGCGATCGCCGTGGCGGACCGCCAGGGACTGCGGCACCCGATGACGGTGGCCCTCCCGGCGCCGGAAGACACCACCGGTGTCTTCTCGGTGATCGGGTACGCCTTCGACGCGCCGTCCGACGAGAGGACGGTGCACGTCGGACGGTACGGCGGCGAGGTCGAGTCGACGTACGGCTTCGACGACTACCCGTTGCTGGCCAAGGTGGTCTCGCAGGGCATCGGGCTGCACGAGGGCCGCAGCCTCGGGATGTGGTCGTTCTGGGGCGCCGCTCTGATGTGCCTGGCGGTGACCTTCATGTGCGTCACCGGCCCCCTCATGTGGTGGCGACGCCGCCCACGTGGGACCGAGCGCGTGGGAGCACCCCGTGGACGGATGCCGGTGCGGGCCACGCCCCTGCTGGTGGTCGGCCTGGTCGGTCTCGGCCTGTTCCTGCCGCTGTTCGGCGTCTCGCTCCTGGTCGTGCTGCTGCTCGACCGGCTGGTGCTGCGCCGGGTCCCGGCACTGTCCCTCTGGTTCGACGCCTCCTGACCACCGGCACCCACAACCTCAGCCACTGACAGCTCACTCATCCAAGGAGAGTCCATGAACAAGCACCTGCGAGTCCTCGCCATCGTCCCCGCCGCGGCCGTCCTCGCCCTGGGCGTGGCCGACCCGGCCTCTGCACACGTGACGGTCACCCCGAGCGGCACCGCCGCGGGAAGCTACGCGGTTCTCACCTTCAGCGTCCCCCACGGCTGCGACGGCTCGGCCACCACCAAGGTCGCGATCAAGCTGCCCGACTCGGTCATCGAGGCGACCCCGACCCGCAACCCCTTCTACGACGTCGAGAAGGTGACCGCGAAGCTGGACACCCCGATCACGGCCGAGGACGGCGACGAGATCACCGAGAAGGTCGACCAGATCGTCTACACCGCGAAGAGCCCGCTGCCCGACGGGCAGCGCGACGCCTTCGAGGTCTCGCTGCAGATTCCCGAGGACGCGGCCGGTCAGACCCTGGTCTTCCCGACCGTCCAGAGCTGCGAGCAGGGCGAGACCGCGTGGACCGAGGTCCCGGCGGCCGGCCAGTCCGGTGAGGAGCTCGAGCACCCGGCTCCGGCGTTCGAGGTCACTGACACCGGTGGCGTCCACGGTGCGGCCGAAACCTCCGAGGGCCAGACCGCGACCGTCCAGGCGGCCTCGGGAGCGGGCGACTCCAGCGATCCCGACGACGACGGCGGAAACGCGCTCGGCATTCTCGGGCTGGGCGCCGGCCTGCTCGGTCTCGCGCTCGGTGGGGTGGCGCTTGCGCGCACCCGAGGACGCGCGTGACCCGACGGCTTCTCGCCACCCTCGGCCCCTGGGCCGTCGCCGGTGCCCTGGTCTGGTTGACCGGGTCGCCGGCGGCGGCGCACGCCAGCCTGCTCTCGACCGACCCGGAGGCCGGCGCGGTGGTCGCGCAGGCACCGAACCACGTGGTGTTCACCTTCAACGAGCCGGTCCGGCTCGACGGCGGCGCGGTGCACGCTTTCCGCGCCGACGGCAGCGACTGGGCGGTCTCCGCCCAGGTCCAGGACAACAGGCTCATCGTCACGCCGGACGAGGACCCGGGCACCGGCACCGTCGTGGTGGCCTGGGAGGTGATCTCGCAGGACGGTCACCGGGTGAGCGGCGCCCTCACCTTCTCGGTCGGCGCTTCGTCAGCGGGAGCTCCCGCGTCAAGAGACGACACCGGTTCGCCGGCATCGGTGACTGCCGTGCGCTCGGCGGCGGGCGGGGTCGCGGCACTCGGTCTGCTGACGTCGCTCGTCATGGCCGTTCGGCCCGCCTCCAGCCGACGCCCGGACCTGGTCTGGAACGCCGGCCTGGTCGCGGCCGTCCTCCTGGCGCCCCTCCACGAGCTGGCAGGCGCGGGCCGCGGGCTCGGCGGCCTGACCGACTGGCTCACCTGGCTTGACGGAGTGGCCAGGCCGTCGAGCCTGCTCCTGCTCGGGGCGTACGCGACGGCCGCCGCAGCGCGCTCGGTGCCGCGCCGCCTGCTCGCGGTGACCGTCACCGCGACCGCGCTGGTGCTGTTGGGCGGGGCGGCCTACACCTGGCCGTCGCCGGACTCCACGGCCACTCCGGCCGCCGCGCCGTCGGGTCCGGTCACGACCAGCGTCGCCCTGGGCGCGGCCGGAACGGTCCGGCTCACGGTCAACCGGGAGGCCGGCCGCACCGTGACCCTGGCCCTCGCGCTGCTGGACGTCGAGGGGCAGCCGCTGACCCCGTTCGCGCCGCCGACCCTGACCGTCCGCAACGACGACCTGTCGCTCGGCGACGCGACTCTGACCGAGACCGGTCCGGGCGCGTACCGCGCCGAGCTCACCATCCCGGCTCCCGGTGTCTGGTCGGCGGGCGTGAGCGTGCGCACCGACGAGTTCGACAACCCCGTCGCCGTCGTGCCGTTCACCGTCTGGTGAGAACCGGGGCGCAGCCGGGTACCCAGCAGGTCATGAGGTCACGGTTCCGCACCCGCTGGGCGGTCGTCGGGTTCCTCGCCGTCGGACTGCTGGTGGCGCTGGTGCTCATCGTCCGCGACCTCGGCGGCGACGACGTCCCCGAGGAGACCGGCACGACGCCGGCGGTCAGCGCACCCGCACGGTGACCCCGTCCTCGGCGGCCACCAGCTCGCCGATGACCGGGTGGCCAGGCAGCTCGCCAGCCACCAGCAGCCCGCCCGAGGTCTGCGCATCGGCCAGCAGCAGCAGCTCGTCCTCGTCGACGTGGGCGTCGAGGTGCGGGCGCACCCAGTCGAGGTTGCGGCGGCTACCGCCCGGCAGGTAGCCCTCGGCCAGCGAGGACCGCGCGGCCTCGAGGTAGGGCACCGCCGAGGAGTCGACGACCGCCGTGACGCCGCTGGCCCGGCACAGCTTGTGCAGGTGCCCGAGCAGGCCGAAGCCGGTCACGTCGGTCGCGCAGGTGACGCCCGCGGACAGAGCGGCGCTAGCGGCGTCCCGGTTCAGCCGGGTCATCGAGTCGATCGCTTCCGGGAACACCTCGCCGGTCGCCTTGTGCCGGTTGTTGAGGACGCCGACGCCCAGCGGCTTGGTCAGGGTGAGCGGTACGCCGGCCCGGCCGGTGTCGTTGCGCAGCAGCCGGGACGGGTCGGCGATCCCGGTGACGGCCAGCCCGTACTTCGGCTCCGGGTCGTCGATGCTGTGCCCGCCGGCGAGGTGGCAGCCGGCCCCGGCGGCCACCTCGGCCCCGCCGCGCAGCACCTCGGCCGCGAGGTCGAACGGGATCCGGTCGCGCGGCCAGCCCAGCAGGTTCACCGCGACCAGCGGCTCGCCGCCCATGGCGTAGACGTCACTGAGGGCGTTGGCGGCGGCGATCCGTCCCCAGTCGAAGGGGTCGTCGACGACCGGGGTGAAGAAGTCGGCGGTCAGCACCACGGCGCGGCTCTGCCCGTTCGAGGGGGCGTCCAGGCGCACCACGGCGGCGTCGTCGCCGGACTCGACCCCGACCAGCAGGTCCTCCCCCGCCGCGGGCACCAGGCCCGCGAGCAGGTGCTCGAGCTCGCCGGGCGGGACCTTGCACGCGCAGCCGCCGCCGGCGGCGTACTGGGTCAGCCGAACTGGTGCAGTGACACTCACCTGGACACTGAAGCACGGCGACGAAGACGCTCGCGCTGCGGGACCACGGTGTACTTCGGGTCGCGGGCCGAGGCGAGCCCGGCCTCGAAGATCCCGAACCGGAGAGTGACGCTCCCGGCGACGTACGCCGCCCCGGCCAGCGCGCGGACCGCCCGGGAGCGACGACCCAGGAGCGAGAGCACGACGCCGGACCCGGTGAGCGCGCGGGCCGTCTTCATCAGCAGTCCCGGCCGGCCCTCCTCGTAGGGCTCGGCCACCAGGCCGTGGCGGCGCACGATCGCCTCCACGGCCGCCAGCTCGACCGCGGCCCCGCCGAGCGCCAGCCGCACGGCCGGGCCGCTCTGCGCGACCGGCACCAGCACCATCGCCAGGCCGCCACCGGCAGCCGCGCCGGAGCCGCCGAAGACGAAGGGCAGCTCGCGGTGCGCCTCGTGCCAGGCCGGGACCACGGTGTTGCCCAGGAGGGCGGCGGTGTAGGTCGCCAGGGCCGGGCCGAACGCGGCGGCGCCGGCGCCGCAGAGCCGTCCCAGCCTGGGGAACCAGCCGGTCAGCCGGGAGCCGAGCGCGGCCGCCGAGAAGGTGGCGAACGGCGCCAGGATGAACGAGCCGACGGACAGCGGCGAGGTCGGCTTGAGCACCCGCAGCATGTAGAGGAACCGCTCGGGCCGGCCGAGGTCGTGGATCAGGAAGACGGTGCCCAGTCCGGCGCCGGCCGCGGCCGCCCCACGGGTGACGGTCTCGAGGGCGGGCAGGTCGCGCAGCGCCGCGCCCTCGGCCAGGACCGCGGACGCCCCCGCCATCCCGCCCAGGAACAGGTAGAGCGGCACGTCCGGCGTCTTCCACGGCGGCGTCTTGATGATCTGCCGGCCGTAGTAGGACTCGAACTCGATCTCGGGGACCATCGAGGCCTCGCCGCGCCGGCTCATCGACGCCTCCCGAGGAACGACGCGACGCCGAGGCCGGCGACCGTGGCCGCGGCGTACCCGACGTGCTTCCAGACCGAGCCCAGCGAGCGCGTCGGCACCACCGGGTCGGGCGGGAGCCCGTAGACCTCCGGCTCGTCGAGCAGCAGGAAGAACGCGCCGTCGCCGCCCACGCCGTCCTCGGGGTCGGCGCCGTAGAGCCGGGCCACCTCCACCCCGCGGTCGTGCAGCTCCTCGACCCGCTGGGCGGCGCGCTCGCGGAGCTCGTCCAGCTCGCCGAACTGGATCGACTCGGTCGGGCAGGCCTGGGCGCAGGCCGGGGTCTGGCCCTCCTTGAGCCGGTCGTAGCAGAGCGTGCACTTGAAGGCGCGCCCGTCGCCCTTCCGGACCTCGATCACGCCGTAGGGGCACGCCGTGACGCAGTAGCCGCACCCGTTGCACACGTCGGGCTGTACGACGACGGTGCCGAACTCGGTGCGGAACAGCGCGCCGGTCGGGCACACGTCGAGGCAGCCGGCGTGGGTGCAGTGCTTGCAGACGTCGGACGACATCAGCCAGCGCACTCCGCCGTCGTCGCTCGGCGCCCCCACGCCGGGCATCCCGAGATCGGTGGCGGGCACGTCGAGGGGCTTCTCGACGAAGGCCACGTGCCGCCAGGTGCTGGCCCCCAGCGCGGCGGTGTTGTCGTAGGACATCCCGGTGAGCAGGTAGCCGTCCTCCGGCACCTCGTTCCACTCCTTGCACGCCACCTCGCAGGCCTTGCAGCCGATGCAGACCGAGGTGTCGGTGAAGAAGCCCATCCGTGGCGGGTGGCCGTCGTCGTACCCGGCATCGCCCTGCACGTCGTCGAGCCGCCCGAACAGCGAGCGCTCGGAGAAGATGTTCATCCGTCCGCTCCCCCGTCCTCGGGATGCTCCATGTCCACGCCGGCTCGGCGGCGGTACCCCTCGACGTACTCCAGCAGAGCCGGACCGCGAGGTCGACGACCGGGCCGGATGTCGCAGGTGCCGACCTTGTCCTGGATGTAGACGTTGGGGTCCATGGTCACGTTGACCAGGTCGTTGGCCGAGTCGCCCTGGCTGATCCCGTTGCGGCCCCAGTGGTAGGGAATCCCGACCTGCTCCACGAACCGGTCGCCTAGCCGCAGCGACCGCAGCCGCTCGGTGACCAGCACCCGTGCCTCGATCGCGGTGCGCGCGGTGACGATGGTGGCCCAGCCGCCGTTCTCCAGCCCACGCTCGGCCGCGAGCCGCGGCGACACCTCGCAGAACGGCTCGGGCTGCAGCTCGGTGAGGTAGGGCAGGGTCCGGCTCATCGCCCCCGCGGTGTGGTGCTCGGTGAGCCGGTAGGTCGTGAAGACGTACGGGAAGGTGTCGCTGAAGCTGGGGTTGATCGGGTTCGACGGATGGTCGAGCTTGCGACGGGCCGGGTTGTTCTGCTGCCCGTAGAGCGGGTTGTGCACCGGTGACTCGGGCGGCTCGTAGTGGGTGGGCATCGGCCCGTCCGCGACACCCAGCGGCGCGAACAGCCAGCCCTTGCCGTCGGTCTGCATCACGAACGGGTCGATCCCGCCGATCGCGTCGGGACCCTTGGCCCCCTCCTCCGGCACGTGGTCCGGCGCACGGTCCGGCACGAAGTCGGGGACGTCCGGCCCGACCCATCTGTGTTGTTCTGCGTCCCACGTGACGTAGCGCTTGCGCTCGCTCCACGGCGTGCCGTCCGGAGCCGCCGACGCCCGGTTGTAGAGCATCCGGCGGTTGGCCGGCCACACCCAGCCCCACTCGGAAGCAACCCAGTCCTGCTCCCAGTGCGGCTTCCGGCGCCGCGCCTGGTTCTCCTCGTCGGCGTACACGCCGCAGTAGATCCAGCAGCCGCACGAGGTCGAGCCGTCGTCCTTGAGCTCGGTGTACGCCGACAGCGCGGCGCCGTCCGGGCCGACGCCGTTGATCTCGCGCAGCACCGCCGTGGCGTCCGGGTCGTCGGCGTCGTCGACGGGGTAGTCCCAGGCCAGGTCGAGCAGCGGACGGTCCATCTCGTCGGTGGACCCGGCCAGCTTCTCGCGGATCCTCAGGCCCAGCTCGTGGTAGAACTGCAGCTCGCTGCGGCAGTCGCCCGGCGGCTCGACCGCCTTGTCCCGCCACTGGAGCATCCGCTGGGTCTGGGTGAACGAGCCGGCCTTCTCGACGTGGCTGGCGGCGGGGAGGAAGAACACCTCGGTGCCGATCTCCTCGGTGACCAGCTCGCCTGTCTCGATCTCGGGCCCGTCCTTCCAGAACGTCGCCGACTCGATCAGCTGCAGGTCGCGGACCACCAGCCAGTCCAGGTTGGCCATACCGAGCCGCTGCATCTTGCCGTTGGCCGAGCCGACCGCCGGGTTCTCCCCCACCAGGAGGTAGCCCTTGCAGCGGCCCTCGATCATCGCCTTGACCGTGTTGTACGTCGAGTGGTCGCCGGTGATCCGGGGCAGGTGGTCGAAGCAGAAGTCGTTCTCAGGGGTGGCGGCGTTTCCGAAGTAGGCCTTGAGCAGGCTGACCGCGTAGCAGCGGATGTTGCCCCAGAACCCGGTCTTGCCCTCGTCGTCGCGGACCCACTCGTCGAGGCTCTGGTGCTGAGCGGCGTTCGGCATCGGCAGGTAGCCGGGCAGGATGTTGAACAGGGTCGGGATGTCGGTGGAGCCCTGGATGCTCGCGTGGCCGCGCAGGGCCATGATCCCGCCGCCGGGGCGGCCGATGTTGCCCAGCAGCAGCTGGAGGATCGCGGCGGTGCGGATCATCTGGGCGCCCACGCTGTGGTGCGTCCAGCCCACGGCGTAGGCGAACGCCGTGGTCCGCTCGCGGCCGCTGTTGCGGGTCAGCGCGTTGGCCACCTGGTGGAACTGCTCGGGCTCGATCCCGCAGACCGCCTGCACCATCTCCGGGGTGTAGCGGGCGAAGTGCCGCTTGAGGATCTGGAAGACGCAGTGCGGGTCCTGCAGGGTCTCGTCGCGGCGTCCCTTCCACCGGACCGGCGCCCCGCCCGAGCCGTGGCTCTCCGCCCGAGCGGCCTGGTGCGACTCCTGGGCGCCGCCGCTGTCGGCGTACTCCGAGTCCCGCCGCTCCTCCTCTTCGACGTCCGCCTCGCTGTTGGGCACGTAGCCCCACGACTCCGGGTCGTAGTGGCCGGTCTCGGGGTCGAAGCCGGAGAAGAGCCCGTCGAGCTCCTCGGTGTCCCGGAAGTCGGAGTCGATGATGTTGCCCGCGTTGGTGTAGGCGACGACGTACTCCCGGAAGTCGAGGTCGTTCTGCAGCACGTGGTTGACCAGCCCGCCCAGGAACGCGATGTCGCTGCCGGCCCGGATCGGCACGTGCAGGTCCGCCACCGCCGACGTCCGGGTGAACCGCGGGTCGACGTGGATCACCGTCGCACCGCGGCGCTTGGCCTCCATCACCCACTGGAACCCGACCGGGTGCGCCTCGGCCATGTTCGAGCCCTCGATGAGGATGCAGTCAGCGTTCGCGAGGTCCTGCAGGAAGGTGGTGGCCCCACCACGGCCGAACGAGGTCCCCAGACCGGGAACCGTGGAGGAGTGTCATATCCGGGCCTGGTTCTCGATCTGGATCGCGCCCAGCGCCGTGTAGAGCTTCTTCATGAGGTAGTTCTCCTCGTTGTCGAGGGTCGCTCCTCCGAGGCTGGCGATGCCGAGGGTGCGGCGGGTCCGCTGTCCCTTCTCGTCCTCCCACTCCCAGAACTGCTTGCGAGTCTTGATCACCCGATCGGCGATCATGTCGACCGCGGTGTCGAGGTCGAGGTCCTCCCACTCGGTGCCGTGCGGACGGCGGTAGCGGACCTTGGTCACCCGGGTCGGGCTCGTCACGAGCTGCTTGCTGGCACTGCCCTTGGGGCAGAGCCGGCCGCGGGAGATCGGGCTGGCGGGGTTGCCCTCGATCTGGACGACCTTCTCGTCCTTGACGAACACCCTCTGGGCGCACCCGACGGCGCAGTACGGGCAGACCGAGTCGACCACCCGGTCGGCGGTGACGGTGCGGGGCTGGAGGTCGCGACTGCGCGGTGACTGCGCGGCGGCACCACGCCCGAGCTTGTCGCGACCGGTCACCTGTCGCAGGAGCGGCCACCCCAGGAACTGCGCCACGAGCCGACAGTAACCCCCGCCGAGCGCGGAGAAACGACACCCTAGGGTGAGCGCGGAGGCGTACCTCGTCTGGTGACGGGCGCGGTCCTCAAAACCGTTGTGGCCGAGCACCTCGGTCAGGCGGGTTCGATTCCCGTCCGCCTCCGCCAACCACCGTCGGGCTGACCTCTGGTTTCCTGAGCGGGTGACCGACCCGCGCCGCGCCGTACCCCGCACGGACACCGTTCTCGCCGACCCGCGGCTGGAGGACGCTGCGCGGCGGCTGGGCCGGGAGCGGGTCAAGGCGGCGGTCACGGACAGCCTGGAGTCCGTACGCCGGCAGGCGCTCGCGCCCGAGGCCGTCGTCGAGGCCGTGCTCGACGCGCTGCCTGCGCCGGGCTCGTCGCTGCGCCCGGTGGTCAACGCGACCGGCGTGGTCGTGCACACCAACCTGGGCCGCGCGCCCCTGTCGGCGGCCGCGGTCGAGGCGATCAGCACCGCGGCCGGCTCCACCGACGTCGAGCTCGACCTGGCCACCGGACGCCGCGGCCGGCGCGGCGCTGCGGCGCTGGCCGCCCTGGCCGCCGCCGTGCCCGCCGCCGAAGCGGTGCACGTGGTCAACAACGGCGCCGCGGCGCTCGGCCTGGCCACCGGGGTGCTGGCTCGCGGCCGTCGGGTGGTGATCGCCCGGGGCGAGCTGGTCGAGATCGGCGACGGCTTCCGGATCCCGGAGCTGGTCGAGTCGTTCGGCGCCGAGCTGCGCGAGGTCGGGACCACCAACCGGGTGCGCTTCGAGGACTACCAGCGCGCCGTGGACGACAGCGTCGGGTTCGTGCTGAAGGTGCATCCCTCGAACTTCCGGGTCGAGGGCTTCACCTCCTCGGTGGGGCTTCCCGAGCTGGCCGAGCTGCCGGTGCCGGTGGTGGCCGACACCGGCTCGGGCCTGCTGCAGCCCCACCCCCGGCTCCCCGACGAACCCGACGCCACGACCGTCCTCCGCGAGGGGGCGGCGCTGGTCACCTCGTCCGGCGACAAGCTGCTCGGTGGGCCGCAGTGCGGGCTGGTGCTGGGCCGGGCCGACCTGGTCGAGCGGCTGCGCCGGCACCCGATGGCCCGGGCGCTGCGCGTGGACAAGCTGACGCTGGCCGCGCTCGAAGCAACGCTGACCGGTGGGCCGACCCCGACGGCCCGGGCCCTGGCCACGACCGGCCCCGAGCTCCTGGAGCGGGCCCGGTTGATCGCTGCCGCGGTCGGCGCCGACGCCGTCGAGTCGGTGGGAAGGGTCGGTGGCGGCGGTGCGCCGGGGGTCGAGCTCGAGAGCGCGGCCGTCGCGCTGCCTGAGCGGCTGGCCGAGGGGCTGCGGGTGAGCGCCACGCCGGTCGTGGGCCGGGTCCACGACGGCCGGCTGCTGCTCGACCTGCTCGCCGTACCCCCGGAGGACGACGAGCTCCTGGTGACGGCCGTCCGGGCCGTGCTCGGGAGCGGCTGATGCACGTCGTGGTCACCGCCGGCCACGTCGACCACGGCAAGTCGGCCCTGATCCGGGCCCTGACCGGGCGCGACCCCGACCGGCTCGAGGAGGAGCACCGGCGCGGGCTGTCCATCGAGCTCGGCTACGCCTGGACCGAGCTGCCCGGGTGCGGCGAGGTCGCCTTCGTCGACGTGCCCGGCCACCAGCGGTTCATCAGCACCGCGCTGGCCGGGATGGGGCCGGTGCCGGTGGCGCTGTTCGTGGTGGCGGCCGACGACCCGTGGATGCCCCAGGCCGAGGAGCACCTGGCCGTGCTGGACGCACTCGGGGTCGAGCACGGGCTGCTGGCGGTGACCCGTTCCGACCTGGCCGAGCCGGAGCAGGCGCTGCGCGCGGCGCGCGCGCGGCTCGCCGCGAGCTCTCTGGCCGGCGCGCCGGACGTGGTCGTGAGCGCCCGCACCGGCGCCGGTCTGGACGACCTGCGCAAGGCGCTGGCCGGCCTGCTGGCCACGGTGCCGGCCCCCGACCCGGACGCTCCGGTGCGTCTGTGGGTGGACCGACGGTTCCACGTCCGGGGAGCGGGCACCGTGGTCACCGGCACCCTGCCCGAGGGGACGGTGGCGGTCGGCGACAAGCTGGCCCTGGGCGACGAGCTGGTCCGGATCCGCGGCATCGAGTCGCTGGAGGTGCCCCGCGGCCACGTCTCCGGGGTGGCCCGGGTGGCGCTGGATCTGGGCGGCCACGCCCCGAGCTCGATCGCTCGCGGCCGCGCGCTGGTGACCGCCGGCGCCTTCACGCACACCGATGTCGTCGACGTACGGCTGACCGGCGACGGAGACCCTCCAGAGCAACCCGTCCTCCACGTCGGGTCGGCCTCCCACCAGGTGCGGTTCCGTGCGCTGGGCGACGGTTTCGCCCGGGTCCGGCTGACCGAGCAGGTGCCGCTGAGGGAGGGCGACCGCGCGGTGCTGCGCGACCCCGGCAGCCGCACTGTCTGGGGGGTGCGGGTTCTCGACTCTTCCCCTCCCGCGCTGACCCGGCGGGGCGACGCGGTACGACGGGCCCGCGTGCTGAGCGGTGAGGCGCCGGCCCCGGAACCCGTCCCAGCTGCGCCGGAGGTGCCGGAGCCGCCGCCACCGGACCCGGGAGTCGAGGCTGCGCTGGCCCGGCTCCGGGAGCACCTGGCCGACTCGCCGTTCGAGGCGCCCGACGCCGCGACGCTGGCCGACCTAGGGCTCGACGACGGGGCGGCGGCCCGGTTGCACCGGGAGGGTCGTGTGCTCCGCGCCGCCCCGGGAGTGGTGCTGCTCGCCGGCGCGGACGAGCTCGCGCTCGACCTGCTG
The DNA here is from genome assembly GCA_963749865.1 of uncultured Actinomycetota bacterium. Lineage (GTDB taxonomy): Bacteria > Actinomycetota > Actinomycetes > Propionibacteriales > Nocardioidaceae > Nocardioides. The sequence goes on along the minus strand of CAVVOE010000011.1, from coordinate 479,449 downwards.
GCCGGGCTCGACACGCCGTTCACCACCAGCGCCGCGCGCCAGGCGCTGGGCACCAGCCGACGGGTGGCGCTGGCCCTGCTCGGCTACCTCGACAAGTCCGGCCGCACCGTGCGGCTGGCCGACGACCGCCGCCGGCTGCGGTGACTACTAGGCCGCCCGGAAGATCCGCCGGGAGAACTCGAAGGTGTTCTTGTTCAGCGGGGTGTCGCTGCTGGTCCGGAACTTGTCGAAGAACCCCTCGTACTTGCCGCCGTTGTCCAGGTCGCCGGTGAAGATCACCCGCATGTAGCCGCTCCAGCGCACCCAGGTCGGCGAGTGCAGGCAGCGGGCCGGGACGACCACCTTGATCGTGTTGCCGGACAGCCGCGGCGTCGCGGCACCGCAGTCGACCGGCGTGCCGTGCGGGTTCCGGATGACCACGCGCGGGGTCTCGCCGGGCGAGAACGCGGCGATGACGCCGTAGTAGCGGCCCTCTCGCTCGGTCTTCGCCAGGATGCTCGACAGCGCGAAGCTGGCCGACCGGTCGACGTCACGGAGCTTCACCGCGATCCGGATCGAGTTGTGCCGGTAGGTCACCTTCTGGGAGACCATGTCCGCGCTGCCGTTGCCGGGGGTGTCCTTCCAGTGGCAGGCCGGGGCGCACTTGTACGCCGCGACGTCGTGCGCGGGGTCCACGCCCCTCCACTCGCCGGCCTGCGCGGGGGCCGCCAGCCCGAGCGCGGCCATCGTGACGCCACAGAGTGTGGCAGCGAGCTTGGTGATGATCATGGAGCCCCCGTTCGAAGGTGTGTGGCCGACAGTATCCGGGGCGCCGGGCTTCAACCGCCTCATCTCGACGGTGTCGTGGAGGGCAGAGGTCCAGACCGCCCTGAACCGTTGAGGGACACTACTCGTAGGTAGGGAGTAGAACGTCGGATCCGCACGTCCCCCGAGCGGCCGACCGGACGGCGCCCCGCCCCACAGACGGGGCGCCGTTTCTCGGGGCCGACGCCGCCCCGAGACGTCGCTCGACAAAAGAAGGCTCGACGCGCCTGTCGTATCGGCGTACGCCCGCTCGTGGAGAGGGTGACGGAGCGGCACGGAGTCGCTCCCCCACACCTTGGAGAGCGACATGAGCACGTTCACCCTCACCCGCACCACGACCCCCGGCACGACCGCCCGCACGACCGTCCAGGACCGCAAGGCGGGCCGGGTCACCTGGAAGCGCGGCCTCGCCACCGGCGTGGTCGCGGCCGTCGCCGTCACGGTCATCGCCGGCGCCTTCCAGGCCGCCGGCCACACCTTGAGCGTGGTCGACGGCGAGCTCCCGCTGCTGAGCTTCGCCCAGATGGTCCTGCTGGCCACCGTGGCGGGCGTCGCCATCGCGCGGCACACGAGCCGCCCGACGTTCTTCCGGGTCGCCGGCGCGCTGACTGTCCTGTCCTGCGTCCCCGACGTCGCCTGGGGCGACGGCGCCGTCAGCACCGCCGGCCTGGTGCTCACCCACGTGGTCGCGGCCGCGATCATCGTCCCGAGGATCGCGCGGCGCTCTTGAGCACGCCGGGTGCAGACTGAACCTCCACCCCACGTCATCCGTACGTGGGGTGGAGGTGTGCCCGAGGACATGGCCGAGAGCCCGACCGCACTGATGCAGCAGCTGCACGACGAGCACGCGGCTGCGCTGTGGGGGTTCTGCCTGCACCTGACGAGCGACCCGGTCCGGGCCGAGGACGTCGCCCAGGAGACGCTGCTGCGAGCCTGGCAGCACTACGAGGTGCTCGACGAGGCCCGCGGGTCGGTCCGGTCGTGGCTGTTCACCGTGGCCCGCAACATCGTCATCGACGAGTGGCGGAGCAAGAGGTACCAGAACGAGCGGTACGTCGACCAGGTGCCCGAGAACGGCGACCCGGAGGACCAGACCAACACCCTGCTCCAGGCCTGGGTCGTCGCCGAGGCGATCACCCAGCTCTCACCGGAGCACCGCGCGGTGCTGATGGAGTGCTACTACCGCGGCCGGTCGGTGGCCGAGGCCTCGCGCCGGCTCGGCGTTCCCGAGGGCACGGTGAAGAGCCGGACCCACTACGCGCTGCGGGCCCTGCGGCTCGCCCTGGAGGAGATGGGGGTGGGGGGATGAGCACCTGTGAGCACGAGCACGAGGACGGCGCCTACATCCTCGGCGCTCTCTCGCCGGAGGACCGAGCCGCGTTCGAGCGGCACCTACCCGGCTGCCCGACGTGCGCCCAGTCGGTGCGCGAGCTGGCCGGGCTGCCCGGGCTGCTCGCCCGGGTGCCGGTCGAGATCCTCGACCCCAAGCAGCTGCCCACGCCGGTGCCGGACACCCTGCTGCCCGCGCTCGTGCGCCGCGTTCGCCGGTCGCAGCGCCGGCGCGCGTGGGTCACCGGTGGCCTGGTCGCCGCGGCCGCCGCCATTGCGATCGGCGCCGTGGGCGTCGCCACGATGGGTGACGACGAGACCCCGCCCACTGCGGTGCCTACGGCCGGCCCGACCACGGCGGCGCCGCTGGTGATGCTGCCGGTCGGCGCCGAGCCGATCTCCGGCTCGGTCTCGCTGACCCAGGTCGGCTGGGGCACCCGGCTCGACCTGACCTGCAGCTACTCCGACAAGGACTCCGAGGGCCACCCGTACCACGACGAGGCGCCGCCGACGTACGCCATGTACGTCACCCGCACCGATGGCAGCAGCGAGCAGGTCGCGTCGTGGAAGGGGCTCCCCGGCAAGACCATGCACCTGGCCGCCGCGACCGCCGCGGATGCCGCCGACGTGGTCAACGTGGAGGTGCGGAGCAGCACCGGCGCCACCGTCCTGGAGCTCGACGGCTGAGCCCGGGTTCTCAGCCAGCGTCCCCGAAGGCGGCCAGGAAGCGGTCGCGGAACTCGTCCATCCGCCAGACGCCGGCGTCCGGTGCGGGACGCAGGCCGTCCTGCCACCCCCAGGCGGCGATCCGGTCCATCACCGCCGGGTCCTGGGCGATGACCGTGATCGGCACGTCGTGGCCGGGGTGCTCGCCGCTCACGTAGCCGTGGGGCTGGTGGTCGCCGAGCACGACCAGGACGAGGTTCGGGTCGTCGTACGTCGTCAGCCAGGAGGTCAACGTCTCCCAGGAGTACTCGACGGACTCGCCGTAGGCCCGCTTGACCGCCTCCGGGTCACCGAACACCTCCTTGGACGACTCGCCCTGCTCCGGCAGCCCGTCGTAGACGGAGCCGTCGCCGACCTCGTCCCACGGAACCGTCGGCGACAGAGGCACCCACGGGTGGTGGCTGGAGACCAGGTCGATCTCGGCCATCACCGGAGGCCGGTCGGTGGGGTCGAGCTCGCGGCGGCGGAAGTCGAGCAGCGTGTACTGGTCGGGCACCGGCGCGTAGCCGAACTTCGGCCCCTCGTAGCCGACGTTGCGTGAGTCGTAGTACCGATCGAACCCGTAGAAGTCCTCGCCCTCCGGCCAGTCCCGGGTGTTGGCGGGCACGTCGAAGACGGTGCGCCAGCCGGCCTCGCCGAACAGGCTGGTCAGCGTGGTCCGGTCCGCGCCGAGCAGCTGCCGGTAGCGCCGCTCGCTGTCCACCCACAGCCCGGACTGGAGGCTGGAGTGGGCCAGCCAGCTGCCCGCGCCGAAGGTCGGTGAGGTGAGGAAGGCGCTCTGCGACCGGTAGCCGGCGGCTGCCAGCTCGCGGGTGCCGCGGTCCAGGACCTCGGTGATCCCCGGCGCGTACGACGTGTCCTGCACCGCCACCCGGCCGTAGCTCTCCACGAAGACGACCAGCACGTCCTTGCCCCGCAGCCCGGCCAGGGCCCGCGAGGGGTCGGCGCCGGCGTACGCGTCGGTCTGGATCTCGCGCGAGAACTCCTGGGTGTCGGCCAGGTCGGCTCGGACCAGCTGCACCTCGTCGACCGTGAGCGAGGCGGCGCTGGTGGAGGCGACGGGTGCGCCCTGCACCGCCTGCACACCGGTCGCGAGGCAGAGCATCCAGGCGGTCGCGAACGCCGTCGCCGCGGACAGTGAGAGCTTGCGGTGGCCGGCCGCGACCCGGACCAGCCGGACCATCGCGAGGGGCAGGCCGACGAGCACCGCGAGCGTCGCCAGTCCGGCCAGGACCGCCACCGCCCGGGCCCAGCCTGCGCCGATCGAGTCGCCGAGCACCCCGACGCCCGGGCCGAGGTAGTACCAGTCCCCCACCGGGTCGAAGTCGCGGTCGAACACCGAGTTGAAGGACAGGTCGAGCACCTTGACCAGGAGCAGCAGCGCGAGCAGCAGCCCGGACCCGGCCGCCAGGGCCACCCGCAGCCGGGCCCACGGCACCAGCGCGAGCGCCACCACGACCAGCACCTCGAGCGGCAGCCGCAGCAGGGCCTGGACGGTGAGGTGGTCGCGGTCGGTCGGCGCCACCAGCGCGAGCCAGACGACCAGGAAGGCGAGCACGGTGCCGTACGGCACGACCAGCGGCGACCACGGCGCGCGCCACCGGTCGACGGCCTCGTGCAGGAACGACTCGGCCAGGAGCACCGCGACCGCCCCGACGGCGACGGTGCCGGCCAGGTCCGGCAGCGGCAGCACGGCCACGGCTCCCAGCACCACCGCGACCAGGGCAGCGACGGTCTTGCACCAGAACCGTGACGCGGTCGGCGGCGTACGCAGCGCCGGGACCAGCGCGAACAGGGCGCCGAAGGCGTAACGCGCCAGCCCGATCGCCAGCACCCACCAGCCCAGGTCGGCGGCGACGACCGCGCTCAGCACCAGGATCAGCACCGCGTCGGCCTCCTGGTCCAGCCGGGCGCCGCGCTCGGACGTGGTGCCGGTCATCCGCGCGATGCGCCCGTCGACCAGGTCGGTCAGGAGCGCGACGGTGACCAGTACGCCGAGCAGCCAGCGCGGTCCGTCGACCAGCGCGGCGGCCCCGACCGCGGCGGCGAAACCGAACCGGGCACCGGTCACGAGGTTCGCCGGACTGGTGTGAACCTGACGCACCGTGCCTCCGTGTCTTCGAGTACGACGGGAACACGAACGGCCGGCCGCCCGGGTTCACAGCCGGGCGCTCGCTGATGACCAGAAGGGGTGGCACGGTGGGTGAGGTGGACGAGCTGGCCTTCTGGGTGAGCGCCCCCGGCCGCGGCGAGATCCGGCCGGTCGTGGTGGCCGAGCCCGGCCCCGGCCAGGTGCGGGTCCGCACCCTCCACTCCGGGGTCAGCCGCGGCACCGAGACCCTCGTCTTCCGCGGCGCCGTACCTCCCGACCAGCACGAGCGCATGCGCGCGCCGCACCAGGACGGCGACTTCCCCGGACCGGTCAAGTACGGCTACCTCAGCGTGGGCGTGGTCGAGGCCGGTGCAGCGGAGCTGCTGGGACGGACCGTGTTCTGCCTGCACCCGCACCAGACGGCCTACGTCGTCCCGGCGGCCGACGTGACCGTGGTGCCGGACGACGTGCCGGCCGAGCGGGCGGTGCTGGCCGGCACCGTGGAGACCGCGGTGAACGCGCTCTGGGACGCCGCACCGGCGCTCGGCGACCGGGTCACGGTGGTCGGGGCCGGGATGGTCGGCTGCTGCGTGGCCCGGCTGCTCGCGCAGATCCCCGGCGTCGAGGTCACGCTGGTGGACGTCGACCCGACCCGCGCCGAGGTGGCCGGTTCCTTGGACGTGGCATTCGCCCATCCCTCCGAAGCAGTGGGTGGACGCGATCTGGTCGTCCACGCGAGCGCCACCGAGGCCGGGCTGCAGCGGTCACTGGAGCTGCTGGCGCCCGACGGAGAGGTGATCGACCTCAGCTGGTACGGCGACACCCCGGTCCGGCTGGACCTCGGCGGCGCGTTCCACTCCGGACGGCTGCGGCTGCGGGCCAGCCAGGTCGGCGAGGTGGCGCTGGGCCGACGGCACCGGCGGACCCGTCACGAGCGGCTCGCGCTGGCGCTGGACCTGCTCGGCGACCCGGCGTACGACGCCCTGCTGACCGGCGCCTCGGCCTTCGAGGAGCTGCCGGAGCTGATGGCCGAGCTGAGCACCGGCCGCCGCCCGGCGCTCTGTCACACGATCACCTACCCCGCCGCCGATCGAGCGCAGGAGTCCTGATGTTCGGTGTGACCGTCCGCGACCACGTGATGATCGCGCACAGCTTCGAGGGCGAGGTGTTCGGGCCGGCCCAGCGGCTGCACGGCGCGACGTACGTCGTGGACGCCACCTTCCGCGGGCCCGACCTCGGCCCGGACGGGATCCTGGTCGACATCGGCCGAGCCTCCGCCGAGCTGCGCGAGGTGCTCGCGGCGCTGAACTACCGCAACCTCGACGACGAGGACCAGTTCAAGGGCACCAACACCTCGACCGAGGCGGTGGCCAGGTGGGTCGCCGACCGGCTGGCCGAGCGGCTCGCGGGCGAGGAGCAGCTGACGCAGCTGGTGGTCACCCTGCACGAGTCGCACGTCGCCTGGGCCAGCTACGAGCGGCCGCTATGACCCTGCATCTCGTGGTGCCCAGCGGCTTCGCCGAGCGACCGAGCGGCGGCAACATCTACGACCGCCGGGTCCTGGCCGGGCTGGTCGGGCTGGGCTGGGAGGTGCGGACCCACGAGGTGGACGGTCCCGAGGCGCTCGCGGCGGTGTTGCCCGGCTTGCCGGACGACGCCGTGGTGCTGGTCGACGGCCTGGTCGGGTCGGCCGGGGCCGAGGTGCTGCTCGCGGACGCGGCCCGGCTGCGGCTCGTGCCGCTGGTGCACATGCCGTTCCAGACACCGCTCGAACGCGAGCTGCTGGCCGCCTCGACCGCGGTGGTGACGACGAGCAACTGGACCCGTCGGTGGCTGGTCGAGCAGTACCGGCTGGACGCCGGACGGCTGCACGTCGCCGTGCCCGGCGTGGACATCGCGGACCCGGTGCCCGGCACCGACGCCGGCGGTGAGCTGCTCTGCGTGGCGGCGGTGACCCGCCCCAAGGGGCACGACGTGCTGCTTGCCGCGCTGGCCGGGCTGCGCGACCTCGAGTGGCGGTGCACGCTGGTCGGCGCGCTCGACCTCGACGCGGACCTCGTCGACGAGCTGCGCAAGACGGCCGCCGACGCCGGCATCGCGGACCGCGTGGTGTTCTCCGGTGCGCTGCGCCACGACGACGTGGGCGCGGCGTACGCCGGCGCGGACGCCCTGGTGCTCGCCTCGCAGGCCGAGACCTACGGGATGGTGGTGACCGAGGCGCTGGCCCACGGGCTGCCGGTGATCGCCAGCGCGGTCGGCGGCGTACCCGAAGCCCTCGGCCACGGCGACGACGGCAGCCACCCCGGGCTGCTGGTGCGGCCCGGTGACCCCGACGCGCTGGCGGGCGCGCTGCGCCGCTGGCTGGAGGACCCCCGACGCCGGCGCCGGCTGCGCCGCTCGGCCGGGCTGCGCCGGCTCACCCTGCAGACGTGGTCGCGGACCGCCGCCCAGGTGGCGACGGTGCTGGAGCGCGTGCGGTGAGGACCGCCGACCGGGCAGGCACCCGAGCCGAACACCGCTGGTCGAGCTTGTCGAGACCCCCGCAGCGTGGGGCCGAGGCTGCGGCCATCTCCAGAAGCTCGATGAGCGGTGGTCGGGTTCTCCGCGTCGCTGCCGGGCTCCTCGTGCTCGGCTTCCTGGTCTGGCAGCTCGGCACCGGGCCGTTCGTCGACGGGCTGATGGCGACCAGCCCCTGGGCGGTGCTGGTGGCGCTCGTGGTCACGGCCGGGACGACCTGGTGCTGTGCCTTGCGCTGGTCGCTGGTGTCGGCGCGGGTCGGTGAGCGGGTGCCGCTGCGGACGGCGTACCTCGCGTACTACCGCTCGCAGCTGATCAACGCCACGGTGCCTGGTGGCGTGGTCGGCGACGTGCACCGTGGCGTCCGGCACGGCTGGCGCGGCGTGCTCTGGGAGCGCGGACTGGGTCAGGTGGTGCAGGTCGCGCTGGTCGGCGCGCTGCTCCTGCCCGGTGTCTGGCGCTGGGCCGCGCTGGCCGCGCTGGCCGCCGTGCTGACCCTGGGCGGAGCGGTGCTCCTGCTGTCCGCCCTGGCGGTCGCCGGGCACTTGGTGATCTTCCTGGTGGCCGCGGAGTCGGCCGGGGTCGCGCTGACCCCGTGGCAGCTGGTCCCGATCGGTGCCCTGGTGCTGCTCGGCGCGGCCGTCCCGCTCAACGTCGCGGGGTGGGGACCGCGGGAGGGCGTGGCGGCCTGGGCTTTCTCGTCGTTCGGCTCCTCGGCCGCGGTGGGGCTCTCGGTCTCGGTGACGTTCGGGGTGCTCGCGATGGTCGCCACGTTGCCCGGCCTCCTGGTGCTCGGGAGCCGTCGTGGTTGACCGCCCCTACACCCTGCTGTCGTGCGGCATGTCCCTCGACGGCTTCCTCGACGATGCCAGCGACCAGCGGCTGCTGCTCTCCAACGACGCCGACTTCGAGCGGGTCGACGACGTGCGCGCGGGCGCCGACGCGATCCTGGTCGGCGCGGCCACCGTGCGGAACGACGACCCCCGGTTGCAGGTGCGCTCCCCCGAGCGGGTCGCGCGCCGGCGTACGGCGGGACGACCGTCGCAGCCGCTCAAGGTGACGGTCACCAACCGGGCCAAGCTCGACACGGAAGCGCGGTTCTTCACCGTCGGCACCGGCCCGAAGCTCGTCTACTGCGCCAGCGACACCGTCGACATGGCCGCCGAGCAGCTGTCCCGGCTGGCGACCGTGATCGACGGCGGCCGGCCGGTGCGGATGCGCCGGGTCAGCGAGGACCTGCACGCCCGTGGGGTGCGCCGCCTGATGGTCGAGGGCGGCGGCGAGGTGCACACCCAGTTCCTGACCGAGGGGCTGGCCGACGAGCTGCAGCTGGTCGTCGCTCCGGTCTTCGTGGGTCATCCGGAGGCGACCAGGTTCGTCGGCGCCGGCCGGTTCCCGTTCTCGGGCGGTCGCCGGGCCCGGCTGGTCGAGAGCCGGTCGATCGGGGACGTGGTGCTGCTGCGCTACGCGCTGTCGGCCCGCTTCTCGGAGCGTGCGTGGTGAGCCCCGCCGCCGTCCGCACCCGGGTCACGCTGCCGGTCCGCGTCGGCGAGGTCGAGACGGTGGCGGACGTGGTCACGTTCGACGGCCTGGTCGACGGCCTCGAGCACCTGGCCATCGTGCTGGGCGAGCCGGACGAAGTACCCCTGGTCCGGCTGCACTCGGAGTGCCTCACCGGTGACGTGCTCGGCAGCCGGCGCTGCGACTGCGGCCCGCAGCTGCACGAGGCGGTGGGCCGGATCGAGGCGGTCGGCGGCTACCTGCTCTACCTGCGCCAGGAGGGCCGAGGCATCGGGCTCTACGCCAAGCTGGACGCTTACCTGCTTCAGGACCGCGGCCTGGACACCTACGACGCCAACCTCGCGCTCGGGTACGCCGCCGACGCCCGCGACTACACCGCGGCCGCCCAGATGCTGGTCGCACTCGGCGTGGACCGGCTGGCCCTGCTGACCAACAACCCCGACAAGGCCGAGCAGCTGTCCGCGCACGGCCTCGACGTCGTACGCCGGGTGCCGACCGCGGTGCACCTGACCGCGTCCAACCACCGCTACCTGCGGGCCAAGGCCCGCCGCGGGTCGCACGCGCTGGAGCTCGGCGCCTGAGTGAGAGTTTCATCGGCTAGCCGATGAAACTCGCGCTGGGACGACGAAGGTTCATCGTCCAAGCGAGAGTTTCGTCGGCTAGCCGATGAAACTCGGCCAGGCCCGGGTTTGGCAGGATCACAGCCATGACCGAGGACCCGCGGCCGGTGCACACCTGGCTCACCGACATGGACGGCGTGCTGGTCCACGAGGAGGAGCCGATCCCCGGAGGTCCGGAGTTCATCGAGGCGCTCAAGACCAGCGGGCTGCGGTTCCTGGTGCTGACCAACAACTCGATCTACACCCCGCGCGACCTTCGCGCCCGGCTGCTCGGCAGCGGCATCGACGTGCCCGAGGAGTCGATCTGGACCTCGGCGCTGGCCACCGCGCAGTTCCTCTCCGACCAGCGCCCGCGCGGCTCGGCGTACGTCGTGGGCGAGGCGGGGCTGACCAACGCGCTGCACGACATCGGCTACGTGATGACCGACCGCAGCCCGGACTACGTGGTGCTCGGCGAGACCCGGACCTACTCGTTCGAGTCGATCACCCGCGCCATCAGGCTGGTCGAGGGTGGTGCGCGCTTCATCGCCACCAACCCGGACGTGTCCGGCCCCTCGCCCGCGGGCTCGCTGCCGGCCACCGGGTCGGTGGCGGCGCTGATCAGCACGGCGACCGGGCAGAAGCCGTACTTCATCGGCAAGCCCAACCCGCTGATGATGCGCTCGGCCCTCAACCGGCTCGAGGCACACTCGGAGACCACGGTGATGGTCGGCGACCGGATGGACACCGACATCATCAGCGGCCTCGAGGCCGGCCTCCGCACCGTGCTGGTCACCACCGGCTCCACCCGGCCCCAGGACGTCGAGCGGTTCCCGTACCGCCCCACGCGAGTGGTCGACTCGATCGCCGACCTGGTCGAGCTGGTCCGACCTGCAGAGCAATGAGCTGGGCCACCTGCGCGCACGGGCACGCGCACTGGGGGCGCCGCGGCGCGGCCGGGCTGCTGCTCGCCGAGCAGGGGCGGGTGCTGCTCCAGCTGCGGGCGCGCTGGGCTCACCAGGGCGGCACCTGGTCGATCCCCGGCGGTGCGCGCGAACGCGGCGAGTCCGCCGTGCAGGCGGCGCTGCGCGAGGCGCGGGAGGAGATGGCGATCCGCGGCCGGGACGTCGAGGTGCGCTCGTCGTACGTCGCGAGCTGTGGCGGCTGGGAGTACGAGACCGTGCTGGCGGTGCCCGCCGCTCCCGTGCGGCTGACCCACCTGTCCGAATCGGTCGCGCACGTGTGGGCGGACCCCGCCGAGGTGGACGAGCTCCCGCTGCACCCGGCGTTCCGGGCGGCCTGGGATGCCCCTGACGAGGAGCTGCGGGTGTTCGTGGCCACCACCGGCTGAACGCTCAGCCACCTGCCGAGCCGAGCTACTCGAGCGTGAACTCGACCTTGCGCTGGGCCACGTCGGCGGTGGTGAGCCGCACCCGCACGTCGGTGCCGAGCGGCACCTCGGACGTCGAGACCACCGGCGCCTCGACCGCGGGCTCGGCGACGGTGACGGTTCCGCGGGTCGGGTCCTTCTCGTTGACGTCGACGACGACCGCCTCGTAGCTCTCGCCCACGTGGTGCTGGAGCAGCCCGGCCTCGACCAGGTCGAGGACCATCCGCTCGTAGCGGTTCGCGCGCTGGGAGGACTCCTGCATCTCCTTGGCCAGCTCGGGCAGCGCGGCGTGCACCCAGGCGGGCACCTCCTCGCCCGCGCACAGCGCGAGGCAGACCTCGGAGGCGTAGCGGTCACCGAGCCGGCGCAGCGGCGCCGTGACGTGGGCGTACTCGGCGTTGAGCGCGCTGTGCAGCGGCTGGGCCGGGGTCTCCCCGTCGAAGGCGACGTAGCCGCTGCCGCGCAGTAGCAGGGTGCAGGCCGAGATCATCGCGGCGTGCTGCGGCTTGGACGAGTCGAGGCCGCGGATGAAGTCGGCGAAGATCAGCTCGGCGGGCCACTCGACGCCGAGGGCGTGGGCCGTGCGGTGCAGCCGCTGGAGGTCGCGAGGGTGCGGCGGCGGCAGCGTGCGCAGGAAGCCGACGCGGGCGTACATCATCAGCGACGCCGCCGCGAAGCCGGTGAGCAGCGACATCTGGGCGTTCCACTCCTCGACCGGCAGCAGGTCGCGGTAGGTGAGCTCCCACTCCGACCCCGCCGTGTCCACCTCCTGCTCCGGCAGCGGGAGCGAGACGCCGCCGCGGGCCTGCTCCCGCTTGAGCCGGAGCTCGCCGACCTCCCGGAGCAGCATCAGCGACTCGTCGGCGGACCCGTCGTCGATGGCCTGCTGCACGCCCGGGTAGTCGAACTGCGCGCGGGAGCGCACCACGGCCCGCTCGACCTGGACGTCGGTCCCTTCGCCCTCACCGTCCATCGTGATCGTCCAGAGCAGAGCGGGGCGGTCCTGGTCGGGCAGCAGCGAGCCGCCGTCCTCGGAGATCACCGTCGGGTGCAGCGGGACCCGGCTGTCCGCGCCGTACAGCGTCTGGCCGCGCTTGTGCGCCTCGAGGTCGACGGCGTCACCGGGGGTGATGAACGCCGCCAGGTCGGCGATCGCGTAGTGGAGCACGTAGCCGTCGTCGGTGCGCGCGAGGTGCAGCGCCTGGTCGAGGTCCTTGGCGCCGGCCGGGTCGATGGTGACCAGCGGCAGGTCGGTGCGGTCGAGGTCGGGCAGCCGCGGGTTCGCGACCGCCGCCTCGGCGGTCGCCTGCACCTCGGCCGGGAACTCCGGACTCACCTCGAGCTCGCGCTGGATCTCGGCGATGCCGTCGCGCAGCACCTGCGGTGCGGCCTCGAGACCTGCACGGCCCTCGGCAGGCCGGACCCGGACCACGCGGCTGCTGGACATGTCCTCCACCCTAATGTTGCTCGCTGTGCTGATCCTGCTGCCGCCGAGCGAGGGAAAGACGGCGCCACGGCGAGGGAAGCCGCTCGACCTCGGCGCCTTGTCGTCCCCGTCCCTCACACCGGCTCGGCAACAGGTGCTGGACGCCCTGGTCTCGCTCTGCGAGGGCGACCCCGTGCGGGCGGCCGCCGTGCTGGAGGTACCCAAGTCCCAGCTCGAGCTCGTCCAGCGCAACGCGACACTCCGCACCGCCCCCACCACTCGTGCGGACGCGGTCTATGCCGGGGTGCTGTACGACGCGCTCGGCCTGGGCACGCTGTCGACGGCCGCCCGGCGCCGGGCCACCTCGCGGCTGCGGGTCACCTCGAGCCTGTTCGGGCTGGTCGCGCCGGCGGACCGGATCCCGGCGTACCGGCTCTCCGGCGACGCGGTCCTGCCCGGCCCGGGCTCGGTGGCCGGGGTGTGGCGTGCGGCGCTCGGCCCGGTGGTCACCGAGCTGGTCGGCGACGGGCTGCTGGTGGACCTGCGCAGCGGGATGTACGCCGCGTTCTGGCGGCCGGCCGGGCTGCCGCGGGTCGCCACCGTCCGCGTGCTCCACGACGTGCGCGGCAGACGCCAGGTGGTCAGCCACTTCAACAAGGCGACCAAGGGCCGGATCGTCCGCGCCCTGCTCGAGGACGGCGCGAACCCGCGCACGCCGGCCCGGCTGGCCGAGGCACTGCGCGACCTCGGCTGGACCGTCGAGGTCACCGGCGGCGCCAGGGGCGCCACCCAGCTCGACGTCGTGGTCAGTGACCTCTGAGTCTTCGCTCCGGCTGAGTCAGACTGAGTGGCATGGCCAAGCGCTCGGACGACGCCCCCACGCTGGCCGGGGTGCAGCTCTCACACCTCGACCAGCCGGTCTTCGACGACGCCGGCGCCACCAAGGGTGAGCTGGTCGCCTACCTGGACGCGGTGCACGAGCGGATGCTCCCCGAGCTCCGGGACCGCGCGCTCTCGGTGGTGCGGGCTCGGCTGGGGCAGGCGGCGTTCATGCAGAAGAACCTGCCGAAGTACGCCCCGGACTGGATCCGGTCGACCACGGTCTGGGCCAACGCGTCGAAGCGGGAGGTGCGCTACCCGGTCTGCGACGACCGCCGGACGCTGGTGTGGCTGGCCAACCAGCGGGCGGTCGAGTACCACCCGGCGCTGCTGCGGGTCGACGCCGACCGTCAGACCAACCTGATCCTCGACCTGGACCCGCCGGACGACGTGGAACCCCTGGACGGGTTCCGGCAGGCGGTGGCCGCCGCCCTGCTGGTCCGGCAGGCGCTGGACGACGCCGGGCTGGCCGGCGGGGTGAAGACCAGCGGTGCGAAGGGGGTGCACGTCTTCGTGCCGCTGACCGGCGACGCCGAGATCCCGGACGTCGCGGCGGCGACGCGGGCGCTGGCGGCCCGGGCCGCGGCGCTGGACCCGGTGGTGGCGACCACCGAGTTCGTCCGCGAGGAGCGTGGCGGCAAGGTGTTCGTCGACTCGACCCGGGCCGGCGGCGCGACCGTGGTCGCGGCGTACAGCCCGCGGGTGCGGCCGGGCCTGCCGGTGTCGTTCCCGGTGAGCTGGGAGGAGCTCGAGCAGGTTCGGCCCGGCGACTTCACGATCCGGACCGCGGTCGAGCGGCTGCCGGACGACGACGCCTGGGCGGCCGCGATGGCCTCACCCCAGAGGCTGCCGGCGGACCTGGTGGCCGAGGGCCACGAGATCCCGATCGCCCGGGTGGTCGCCATGCACGAGGGCAAGCGGCGCAAGCGCGAGGGCTCCCGTCGAACGACGTGAAAGTGCTGTGGATCGCGTCTTTCGAGAGCACTTTCGCGTCACTCGACGGGGTTCACCAGGCCGAAGCGGCGGGCGAGAACGCGTCGTCGCCCGGCGGCCGGGCGTTGTAGAGCCGCATCGATGCCCGGGCGTGGCCGTTGAGCTCGGGGTAGAACGTCACCACGCTCACCGAGGCGGGGCTCAGCTCCATCCGGAACACCGACTGCAGCGGCGCGTCCAGCGCCTTCGCGACCAGCGTCTTGATCGGGGTCACGTGGCTGACCACCACGACGGTCTTCCCGGGATGCTCCGCCAGGATCCGGTCGAGGCCGGCCAGCACCCGTTCTTCGACCTGCCGGAACGACTCACCGCCCGGCGGCGGGTTCTCCAGCGAGCCCAGCCAACCGTCCAGCCCCGCCTTGTCCTGGTCGGCCACCTCGGCGAAGGTCAGGCCGTCCCAGGTCCCGAACTCCATCTCCGCGAAGCCGGGCTCGATGTCGACCGTCATGCCCAGGGTCTCCGCGATGATCTCCGCCGACTCCAGCGTGCGGCGTACGGGCGATGACACCACTGCGTCGATGCCCTCGGCGATCGGGGCCAGCCAGTCGGCGGTGGTCCGGATCTGGGCGCGGCCCTCGTCGCTGAGCCCGGGGTTGGCGCTCTTGAGACCGCCCGAGAACTTCTTGGCGGCGGTGTGCGGCGTCACCCCGTGCCGGACCAGCACGAGCGTGGTCGCCGGGCCGGCCGGTGGCCCCCAGCCACGGGTGGGCTTGGCCTCGACCTCGTCCACCGCCGACTCGGTGTCGGGCTCGTCGACGAGCGCGGCACCGGCCGCGGTCACGCCGCTGCGCTTGCCGTCGAGTGCCTCGTTGGCCAGCCGGTCGGCGTGCTTGTTCTGCTCGCGCGGGACCCAGGTGTACGTCGTTCCGAACGGCGCCAGTCGGTTGGCCTCCATCGCCAGCGGCCGCATGCCGGGGTGCTTGATCTTCCACCGCCCGGACATCTGCTCGACGACGAGCTTGGAGTCCATCCGGACCTCGATGTCGGCGTCCGGGGCGAACTCCTCGGCCAGCTTGAGCCCGGCGATCAGCCCGGAGTACTCCGCGACGTTGTTGGTGGCCACCCCGATCGTGGTGCCGTCCTCGGCGATCACCTCACCGGTCGCGGCGTCCTTCAGCACCGCGCCGTACGCCGCGGGGCCGGGGTTGCCGCGCGAGCCGCCGTCGGCCTCGACGATGACGGACCTGGGTTCGCTCATGCTTTTCGGGGTCCCCGCGGAAGCGTGCGCCCCCGCGCGTAGCGCTCTTCCGGAGGCTTTCGTGGGGAAATCACAGCCCTGAGGTGGGAGTGCGGACCAGGATCCGCTGGCACTCCTCGTGCCGGATCACCTCGTCGGGCGCCGCGGCCCGGATGGCGGCGAGCTCGGACGGGTCGAGGGAGAGCCGGCAGCCGCCGCACTCGCGGGCCCGCAGGGCGCCGACGCCGACGCCGTTCTTGGAGGCCCGGAGCCGGTCGTACAGCGCGAGCAGGTCCTCGGGCAGCGCCGCCGCGGCCGGACCGCGGTCGGTGGCGATCTGCTGGAGGTCCGCGTCCAGCTGCTGGGTCCTGGCGTCACGGGCGCTGCTCAGCGCGGCCAGCCGCTCGTCGGCGGCGGCCACCTGGGCGGTGAGCGAGTCGAGCTCCTGCTGGGCGTCCTCGAGCCGGGCCATCACCTCGAGCTCGTCGTCCTCGAGGCTGGTGATCCGTCGCTGCAGCGACTCGAGCTCGCCCTGCATGTGCTCGAGGTCCTTGGGACTGGTGATCAGCCCCTGGTCCATCCGGTCCCGGTCGCGCTGGCGCCGGGCCTTGACCAGCTCGACGTCCGCGTCGACCTTGGCCTGCTCGGCGGTCAGGTCGTCGACAGCGATCTGCGCGTCCCGTCGCTTGCCGTCGAGCTCGGCCCGGCTGGCCGTGAGCGTGGCGATCTCCGCCAGCTCGGGCAGCGTCTCGCGCTGGTGGCGCAGCAGGTCGGTGCGTGAGTCGAGCTCCTGGAGGTCCAGCAGGGCGAGCTGGGCGGCGGGGTCGGCTTTCAGCGCTCTTCTCCTGTTGTTCGTGCGTTCCACGGGTCCGTGCAGATCGTGCTGACCCGGGTCTCCACCGTATCGCCCAGCGCGTCGCCGACCTTCCCGGCCACCACCGGCAGCCAGGTCCACTCGGCTGCCCAGTGCGAGACGTCGACCAGCGCCGGCCCACCGTGCTCGAGGAACTCGCTGGCCGGGTGGTGCCGCAGGTCGCTGGTGACGTACGCGTCGACGTCCCTGCGGCGTACGTCGTCGAGGAGGAAGTCGCCGGCGCCGCCGCACACCGCGACCTTCCGCACGGTGCGGTCGGGGTCGCCCGCCACCCGCACTCCCTGTGCGGTCCGCGGCAGGGCGTCCGCGACGCGCTGCGCGAACCCGGCCAGGGTGGTCTCCTCGACCTGCCCCATCCGGCCGGACCCGGTCTCCGCCACGCCCGGGTCGGCCAGCTCCACGACGTCGTACGCCGGCTCCTCGTAGGGGTGCGCGGCCAGCATCGCCCCGACCACGGCCGGCCGGGCCGCTCGCGCCAGCACGCACTCGATCCGGACCTCGTCGACCACCTCGAGGCCGCCCACCTCGCCGATGGTGGGATTGGCGCCCGCCAGCGGCCGGAACCGGCCCTCCCCCGGCGTCGAGAACGACGCGCTGTCGTAGTCACCGATCACGCCCGCACCGGCTCTGGCCAGCGCCTCCCGCACCCGGTCGGCGTCGGCCGCCGGCACGTACGTCGTCAGCTTGTCGAGCCGCTCGTTGCTTCCGGCAGCGATCGGCTCGATGTCGCTCAGGCCGAGGGTCGTGGCCAACGCCTCGGACACCCCACCCACCGCCTGGTCGGCGTTGGTATGCGCAGTCAGCAACCCACAGCCGGCGTCCTGCAGCACCCCGAGCGTCCGGCCCTTCGGCGTCGAGCGGGCCACGCCGTGGACGCCCTTGAGGAACAGCGGATGGTGCACCACCAGCAGCTGCGCGCCCCACTCCGCTGCCTCCCGCGCCACCGGCAGCACGGGGTCTACCGCGAACAGCACCTTCGTCAGGTCCTGGTCGGGGTCACCGGCCACCAGGCCCACCGCGTCCCATGACTCGGCCGTCGCCGGCGGGTACCAGCCGTGCAGCAGCTCGACGAGGTCGCTCAGCGTGGGCACGCCGCGAGGCTAGTGGAACGCGTCAGTTGACCTGGCGCTCGCGCCCTTCCCAGTACGGCGCGCGGAGCTTGAACTTCTGCAGCTTGCCGGTGGCGGTGCGGGCCAGCTCGTCGCGGAACTCGACCGACGTCGGAGCCTTGAAGCCGGCCGCGTGGTCCTTGCACCACTTGACCAGCTCGGCCTCCGAGACCTCCTCGCCCTCGGCCAGCACGACGAGGGCCTTGATGGTCTCGCCCCACTTCTCGTCCGGGACACCGATCACGGCGACCTCGGCCACGGCGGGGTGGGAGAAGAGCACGTCCTCGACCTCGATCGACGAGACGTTCTCGCCGCCGGTGATGATCACGTCCTTCTTGCGGTCGGAGATCGACAGGTAGCCGTCCTCGCCGACGCTGCCGCCGTCACCGGTGTGGAACCAACCGTCCTTCAACGCACGCTCGGACTCCTCGGGCTGCTCCCAGTAGCCCTCGAGACAGACGTTCGAGCGGGCCAGCACCTCGCCGGTCCCATGTTCGTCGTCCTCGGGGACCTCGACCTTGAGGCTCACGCCGATCGCTGGCATGCCGGCGCGGACCAGCTTCGTCGCGCGCTCCTCGCTGGACAGGTCGTCCCACTCGGCGCGGGTGCGGTTGACCGTGAGCAAAGGGGAGGTCTCGGTGAGGCCGTAGATCTGGATGAACTCCCACCCGAGCTCCTCCTCCACCCGGACGACGGTCTTCGTGGGCGGCGGGGCACCGGCCATGATGATCCGGACCCGGTCACGACCCGGGATCTCGCCCTCCCAGGTCTGGGCGGCCTCGAGCACGGCGGCCGCAACCGCCGGCGCGGCGCACATGACCGTGACGCCGTACTTCTCGACCCGGCGCAGGATCTCGGCGCCGTCGACCTTGCGGAGCACGATGTTGGGCACGCCCATGCCGGTCATCGCGAACGGCATCCCCCAGCCGTTGGCGTGGAACATCGGGAGCGTGTGCAGGTAGACGTCGCGGTCGGTGACGCCCGCGTGCAGCGCGAAGGTGACCGCGTTGGTCCAGATGTTGCGGTGGGTGATCTGCACGCCCTTGGGCCGGGCGGTGGTGCCGGACGTGTAGTTGATCGTCGCGGTGGCGTTCTCCTCGTGCTCCCACGGCTTGGGGTCGGCGCCTTCGGGGGCGAAGAGCTGCTCGTCGTCGCCGAGGACGAACCGGTGCTCGGCGGTCACGTCCTGGAGCGAGTCGTCGAGCTCCGGATCGACGTAGAGCACGCGGGCCCCGGAGTGCTCGACGATGTAGCGGACCTCGTCGGGACGGAGCCGGAAGTTCACCGGCACCAGCACCCGCCCGAAGCCGGAGACGCCGAAGAACGACGTGAACAGGCGAGCGCTGTTCTGGCTGACCACGGCCACGCGGTCGCCGAAGCCCACGCCGAGGTCGTCGAGGTGCGCCGCCTGCCGCTGCGCCAGGTCGCCGATCTGCGCGTAGGTGAGGTCGCCGAGCGACGGGGCGGGCTGGTCGGGCTCGTCGACGACGCCGGTGCGCTCGCCGTACACCTGCACGGCGCGGTCGATGAAGTCAGAGACGCTGAACGGGACGAGCACGGACGGCCTCCTCGAGACGGTGCCAGACGTTTGGGATCGGACCTTTGGCCCGTTCCACATTAGTCCCGCTCGGTCGTCCCGCGGGCGGCGTACGACGGCACCCGGCGGCGCCTGGCGGGGGCAACCGGTCCGGCCGGGATGAGAACCCTCTCATGGGGCTCTCACCAGCGGCCCACGTTGAGGGATGATCATCTGTGTCATGCGCAGCTTCTGGAGGATCTTCGCCGCGCTCGCCCTGATGCTGCCGCTGGGAGCATTCGTGGCGGGCACGCTGGTCGCGTCCGCGGCCGACGACTCCGATCCGCGCGACACGCTGATCATCCGCCAGAACGACTCCCCCACGCCCTCGACCGAGGACGAGCCGGAGGACGACACCCCCGAGGTCGACGTGGTGACCCCGAGTCCCGACGACGTCGAGGACGACGACGACGGGGACGACGACGGGGACGACGACAACTCGGGACCTGGCTCGAGCGACGACAGCTCCGGCCCGGGCTCGGGTGACGACGGTGCGGACGACTCCGGCTCGGGCGGCGGCTCCAGTGGCCATGGCAGCAGCGGCGACGACGACGGTGACGACAGCTCGGGCCCAGGCTCGGGCTCGTCCGGGTCCGGCTCCGGTTCCGGTTCTGGCTCCGGGTCCGGTTCCGGCTCTGACGACGACGCCGACGGCGGCGACGACAACAGCGGGCACGGCGGTAGCGGCACGAGCGGCTCAGGCAGCAGCGGCAGCGGCTCCAGCGGCAGCGGCTCCAGCGGCAGCGGCTCCAGCGGCAGCGGCTC
This sequence comes from uncultured Actinomycetota bacterium, assembly GCA_963749865.1. Taxonomy (GTDB): domain Bacteria; phylum Actinomycetota; class Actinomycetes; order Propionibacteriales; family Nocardioidaceae; genus Nocardioides. Next base: position 459,672 of record CAVVOE010000011.1, on the reverse strand, counting down.
CAGCGGCAGCGGCTCCAGCGGCAGCGGCTCCAGCGGCCTAGCGGCAGCGGCTCCAGCGGCTCCAGCGGCACAAGCGGCTCAGGCAGCGACACCAGCGGCAGCAGTGGCAGCGGCAGCAGTGGCAGCGACACCAGCGGTGAGGACGACAGCGGCCACGACCGAAGCGGTGACGACGGTGGCGGCGGCGACGACTGACCGCGAGCCCGACTCGGGACGCGCTCGGCCGGTCCGGTCGGGCGCGTCGGTACGTCTGCGGATCACCGCCGCAGTCGCGCTGCTCACCATCCTCGCGCTCGCGGGGGCAGGGGCGATCGTCTACCTGATCGAGCTCGGCAGGGTCAACGACCAGAACGCAGATCTGGTGAAGCAGGAGTTCGCCGAGCTGGCGGCACTCCAGGAGAACGGCGTCGATCCCGGCACCGGACAGCCGTTCACCAGCCCGCGCGAGGTGGTCCGGAACTTCATGGACCGCAACGTGCCCGCCGACGAGGAGCTGCTCGTGGGGTGGTGGGACGGCGGGCCCCAGCTGCAGTCGCCGAAGTGGGACGACGTCACCGGCAACCCGCGCTTCGTGGACGCGGTCGCCGGCATCGTGGACTCCAACGGCTCGGCACAGATCAACAGCGAGTTCGGTGCGCTCGCCCTGGACGTGCAGACCGTCCAGCAGGGCAACCGGACGGCCGCGTTGGTCGTGGTCGTCTTCGTCGACCGGAGCCGGGCCGGGCTGCACGACACGATGCGCACCTACGCGACCGTCGCCGCCCTCTCGGTGCTCCTGGTGGTGGGCTTCGCCGCCGTGCAGTCCGGCCGGCTGCTGGCCCCACTTCGTTCGCTACGCGAGACGGCCGACGAGATCAACGACTCCGACCTGTCCCGGCGGCTGCCCGAGACCGGCAACGACGACATCAGCGCGCTGACCCGGACCTTCAACCGGATGCTCGACCGGCTCGAGGCGTCGTTCGTCGGGCAGCGCCAGTTCCTCGACGACGCCGGCCACGAGCTGAAGACCCCGCTCACCGTGCTCCGCGGGCACCTCGAGCTGCTGGACGTGGGCAACCCCGAGGAGATCGCCGAGACCCGCGAGCTGCTGCTCGACGAGATCGACCGGATGTCGCGGCTGGTCGGGGAGCTGATCCTGCTGGCGAAGAGCGACCGCCCCGACTTCGTCACCCCGCGTCCGGTCGACCTGACCGGGCTGACCGTGGACACGCTGGCCAAGGCGCGCGGCCTGGGCGACCGGACCTGGACTCTCGACGAGACGGCCAGCATCACCGTGCCGGTCGACGAACAACGGCTGACCCAGGCGCTGCTGCAGCTCTGCGACAACGCGGTCAAGCACACCGGGTCCGGTGACGAGGTCGCGCTCGGCTCGTCGTACGACGGACTGACCGCCCGGCTCTGGGTGCGCGACACCGGCCCCGGCGTGGCCCCGCAGGACCGTGAGCAGATCTTCGAGCGGTTCGGGCGCAGCGCCGTTCCCGAGACCGACGAGGGGTTCGGGCTGGGCCTCTCGATCGTCCGCGCGATCGCGCGTGCCCACGGTGGCACCGTGTCGCTGGAGGACGAGCAGCCACACGGTGCGCGATTCGTCATCATTCTGCCGATCCCCGGCGTTGAACCGACCGAGCCCGACGACCGTAGTCAGGACGAGACCGAGGAGGAGTTCTCGCTGTGGCCCGCATCCTGATCGTCGAGGACGAGGAGCGCATCGCGTCCTTCGTCGCGAAGGGTCTGGCGGCCGACGGCCACCGCACCACCAGCGTCGCGGACGGCCGGGTCGGCCTCGACCACGCCCTCAGCGGCGACTTCGACCTGATGGTCCTCGACATCGGGCTGCCGAGCATCGACGGGTTCGAGGTCCTCGACCAGCTCCGCTCCCAGGGGTCGAAGCTCCCGGTGATCGTGCTCACCGCCCGCGACTCGGTCACCGACACGGTCTCCGCGCTCGAGGGCGGCGCCGACGACTACATGCCCAAGCCGTTCCGCTTCGCCGAGCTGCTGGCACGCATCCGGCTCCGCCTCCGCTCCGCCCCGGACAGCGGCTCCGCGCGCGACGACGTCCTGCAGGCCGGCGGCATCCGCCTCGACGTACGCACCCGCCGAGCCACCGTCGGCGAACGCGAGCTCGAGCTCTCCGCCCGTGAGTTCGCCCTGGCCGAGACCCTGATGACGAACGCCGGCCAGGTCCTCTCCCGCGAACAGCTCCTCGACAAGGTCTGGGGCTTCGACTTCGACCCCGGCTCGAACGTCGTCGACGTCTACATCGGCTACCTGCGCAAGAAGTTCGGCCCCAAGACCATCGCCACCGTGCGGGGCATGGGCTACCGGTTCAACAGCTGACCCTCGTTCGTGTGTCTGCGGTGCGGCTGCGGTTCCAGCCTGGCCGGCCCCGGGACGTCATCCGAACCGTGGAGACGGGTGCTCCGTCCGTCTGACGTCGTTGGCGCACGTGACGCGATCGGACCCCGGCGGCAGTGCCGCCGGGGTCCGCCCAAGCGTCCGGGACCCGAGTCCGCAGGGGAGATCAGAAGGCGATGCTGCCGGTGCAGACGTTGCCGGCGCGGGTGGCCCGGAAGACCACCTTGTCGGTGCCGGGCTGGTTGGCGATCCGTCGCTCGACGCTGAACGAGCCGCTCGGAGCGGCGGTGGTGGCCTTGCCGGCGGCAGCGCGGGTGCCGTTGTCGATGAACGACCAGGCGAAGGTCTGGCCGACCACGTTGGTGTCGACCTCGCCCTCGACCTCGAGCGCGCCGTCGTCGGTCTTGACCTTGAGCTTCCAGGTGCCACCGGCCGAGCACGAGCCCGAGACGCGGACGTCGTCCCCTCCACCTCCGTGCGAGGCCGCGGCCATCGGGCTGGTGAGTGCGACGGCAAGGCCGGTGGCGGCCAGGGTGCCGGTGGCGAGCGTGACGAGCTTGTTCATTGGGTCCCTCCCGTAGGTCCCGGATCTCGGTGATCCGGTCGAGCACCAAGGTCGGGGAGCCTCGTGAGCCAGCGATGAGGCGGCCGTGAGACAACCCTCATCCGGGGACGGACCGCTCAGCGGCTCCGTGCCCACGCCCGCAGTCGACCGCCGGGCTGGGCGTCGGACGACGGGGACTCGGACTGCTCCCAGACCCGTCGCCACTGGGCGACCTCGGGGCCGCCCGGGTCGGGGGTGCCGCCCGCGGCGGAACGGCGGCGGGCCTCCCACCACGTGGTCCGGTCCTCGTCGAGGAGCGACGCGACCGCGGACTTGATCCGCGGCGCGAACTCGCGCACGGACTCGCCGGCCAAAGGCGACAGCGGCTCGCCGAAGCGGATCGTCAGCTGCCGGCGGCCGGGCGACGGCCAGCCCTGGCCGCGCGGCATCGCGGCGAAGGTGCCCCGGTGGGCGACGGGCACGACCGGGACGCCGTGCTCGTGGGCCAGGAAGGCGGCCCCCATCCGGAAGTTCCCCATCCAGCCGTCCTTGGACCGGGTGCCCTCGGGGAAGATCACCAGCGACCAGCCGTCGGCCAGCACTTCCCCGGGCGTGGTCGCCATCGAGCCGCCGCGGCGGTCGATCGGGAAGGTGTTGAAGAACAGGGAGGAGCCGACCGCTCGCCACCAGGTGTCGAAGAAGTAGTCGGCCGCGGCTGCCACCCCGGTCTTGCGCCGCCACTCGTCGGGCAGCGAGAGCAGGATCAGGGGCGTGTCGAGGTGCGAGGCGTGGTTGGCCGCGAAGATCACCGGCCCCTCGATCCGGTCGAGCACGTCGAGGCCCTCGACCCTGGTCCGCACCTGGGAGCGGAACAGCGGCTCCAGCCCGGCCTTCTGAGCCACCTCGCGCACGGCCACGGCCGGCCGCGTGCGCGACCAGTCGCTCGGGAAGACGGTCTGCTTGGCGGGCAGCACGTACGGCTCCGCCGACCTGGGCACCTGCGAGCGCCTGCCCCAGCGCCAGCCCCGCGCCGTACGCCGCAGGTCCGACGCCGTGCCGGAGAGGAACGAGGTCATCGGACGTCGGCCAGCAGGTGCGGCGGGTTGTGCAGGTAGGTGATGGACGGCGAGGTCCCGACGGTCCCCGACGCCATCTCCAGGGCGTCCTGCAGCGTCGAGGCGGCTCGGAAGCCCAGCCGCGCGGCGGCGCGCCGGTCGCCCCCGACCCAGATCACCTCGTCGACGTGGTCCATCGCGTGCGCCGCCCAGTACCACATGTAGAAGGGGTGGACTCCGTGGTAGGCGTGCGAGGTGCGGTAGAGGTGGATGTACCACGGGTCCTGCGCGAACTGCTGCTCGTACTTCTCCCCCACGACCGCCGGGTCGGTCGACTCGGCGAGCACCTCCTCGTAGAAGTCGACGTACGACGGGTGGTGCAGCTGGTTGAAGCCCTCGTTGAGCGGGTGGTAGAGGATCACCGCGCCGCCCTTCCGCACCACCGGCTGCCCGCGGTAGGAGTTGAAGTAGTACCCCAGCCCCATGCAGGTGGCGAGGATCGGGTTCATCGACGAGCTCACGTTGTAGGGGCCGAGGTAGGGCACCCCCATCACCAGCACGTCGGACTGGCCCTGCACCTCGACCAGGTGCTGCTGGTGCACCTTCTCCAACGTCTTCTCGTGCACCGCCTCGACGTCGCCGGCGTTCACCCCGGTCAGCCCGTAGACCGAGCGGAGGTCGTGGAACATCTTGTGCTTGAGCTTCGGCGGCGCCACCGCCAGCCCGCGGCGTACGGCGAGCATCGACGCCTGGTCCTTGACCGACCACTCCCACTCGCGCTTCATCAGGAAGTCGTAGGGCCGCGGGAACACGTCGTTGTTGAGCGTGGTCTCGATCTGGAAGACCTTCACCTGGTCCTTGATCACCCGCCCCATCCGCCAGGCCGAGTGGTGCATCGCTGACTGCGTGTGGTCCATGAACGACCGCGAGTGGACCATCGTCTTGGCGTTGTGGTGGTGGCGCAGCGACTTGTACGACGCCAGCCCGATCCCGACCGACTTGTGGCCGCCGTCCATGGCCACGAGGTTGACGTTGACGTAGACCAGCAGGTCGGACTCCGCGGCCCGCTTGCTGATCTCGATGTCCTCGCCCTTGTCCGTGGTGCCGAGGTGGGCGAGCTCGTCGCGGTCCTCCGCGTCGAAGTTGTAGAGGTCGCCCTGCGGGTAGAACGAGCGGAACACCCGCTCGCCGACGATGTGCTTCAGCTCGGACGCGGTCATCCGCCGGTGCAGCGCGTTGGCGGCGATCAGCTTCACGTCGTCCACACCCGCCTCGGCGGCCATGGTGAGCACCGCCTCGATGATCCGGCCGCGGATGTCGGGCGCCTTCATCGTCGGCAGGGGGATCGACAGGTCGTCGAAGGCGATGGTCAGCCGCATTCCCGGCTTGAGCAGCGCCGGCAGCGGCTCGGAGTCGCTCGGGTTGAGCAGCGCGTGCTGGATCGCCTCGTCGACGTCGGGCACGGTCGGGATGGACTCCGGCGGGTAGACGACGCGGGTGCCGAGCGGGAAGCTCTCCAGCCGGAACCCGAGACCCTCGTGGACCACCATCGGCGGGGTCCGGTCGTCGACCTCCAGCACGAATCCGGGCCTACTCATGGGGGCGACTCACTGTGAACTCCTGGGGTCGAAGGCAACCTTCACCGTACCGAGCCGGCCGGCCGCATGGGCATGGTCGAGCGCCTCCCGCCACCGGTGCAGCGGGTAGGACGCGACAGACTTCGAGAGACGTACGACGGGGTCGAGCTCGGCCAGCTCGGCGGCGATGTCGAACGCCCCGCGACCATCGACCTCCTGCTGCGACGACGCGTAGGTCCCGACCACCTCGAGCTCGCGGAACCACGCCGCGCTCAGGTCGGCGGCTGCCGGCATCCCCGACAGCACGACCCGACCGCCGGCGCGAGTCGCGTTCAGCGCGGTCTCCAGCGACTGCTTGCTCCCGACCGCGTCGACGGCGACGTCGACGCCGCCGAGGAGGTACGGCGCGGAGAACTCCGGCTTGAGCTGGAACGCGCCGGTCGAGCGCCGTACCCGCCGCAGCACCTCGTCCGGCTGCACCACCTCGGTGGCACCGAACTCCAGGGCCAGGTCGCGCTGGTGGCCGTGCTTGGCCACCACGACGATCTCGCCGGCCGGGGTGAGCTGGCGCAGCGCGAGCGTCGCGAACAGCCCCACCGAGCCGGCTCCGGACACGAGGACCCGGTCGTTTGGGCTGACGCCCGCCCGCAGCGCGGTGTGCACCGCGCAGGACAGCGGCTCCATCAGCAGCGCCTGCTCGTCCGACCAGCCCTCCGGGACGACGTGCATCTGGCTGCGGTGCGCCACCAGCTGCTGGCCCCAGCCGCCGCCGGTGTCCTTGCAGAAGCCGGTCTGCAGCCCTGGGGCCAGGTGGCCGACGGTGATCCTCGAGCAGCGGTTGGTGTGGCCGGCCACGCAGTTCTCGCACGGCTCGACGCCCCGGGCCGCACAGGTGAGCACGGGGTCGAGCACCACGCGGGTGCCGGCCGTCAGGTCCTCGCAGTCCTCGAGCAGCTCACCGACCACCTCGTGACCGGGCACGAACGGCAGCGAGACCACCGCCGAGAAGTAGAGCGAGGTCTTCCCCGACAGCGCGCCCAGGTCGGAGCCGCAGATACCGGAGAGCCGCGACCGCAGCCGCGCCCACCCGGGCCGGTCGACCGAGGGGGCGTCGATGGTGACCAGCCGCAGCGGCGCGGCGAATCCGGACAGGATGCCGGGCATCCGGCTGCCGACCGCCTTGCCGGCCACCGTGCGCGGCAGGCTGCGGAACATCTCCAGTGCGAGCATCATCGGCCGCTCACCTCTCCCTGACTGAAGTCCGGCGGCAGGCTGCGGAACATGCTGATCATTTCTCGGACAGCGAGCATCATGAGCGATCCCCCGCCGGGTCGAGCATCCGGATCGAGCCGGTCGGGCTCCCCCAGTCGACGACGTCCCAGTGCGAGCGCCGGGCGTGCCGGTAGAGCGCCACGTCGGGCCGCACGGCGACCGGGTTGCCCACCGCCTCGAGCAGCGGCAGGTCGGAGTGCGAGTCGGCGTACGCGAACGACGCCGTCATGTCGATGCCCTGCTCGGCGGCGTAGGACTGCATCCACGCCGCCCGCGACTCGCCCACCAGCGGTGAGGAGGCCAGGAACCCGGTGCACACGCCGCGGCTGTCCACGGCCAGGTCGGCGGCCTCGATGTGGTCGAACAGCGGCCGGAGCGCCCTGGTCAGCGGCCGGATGGCGCCGGTGATGAGCACGGTGTGGTGACCCGCGGCCCGGTGCTCCCTGATCCGGCGTACGGCGTCTGGCGAGAGCCGGGACAGGATGTGGTCGGCGAGGTGCTCGTCTGCCACCGCGTCGAGGTCGGCCAGCCGGGCACCGGCGTACTCGCGGTAGATGCCGCGCAGGAAGTCGCTGCGCGAGCGCCGCTCGGCCTGCACCAGGTTCGGCACCTTGGAGGCGATCCGGCCCAGCTCGGCCAGCCGCTCCCCGCCGTCGAGCTCGCGGAGCCGGACCCACAGGTAGGTCTCGATGACGTTGGAGGACAGCAGGGTGCCGTCCATGTCGAAGAACGCCGCGACCCCCTCGCCGGTCGACCCCACTTGGCGCAGCGCGTTCGCGGCCGGCTTCTTGCGCAGCGCGCGGAGCTCGTCGAGCCGGCGTACGGGCGCGGTGACGGCCGGGCAGTGCACGTCGACGAAGTAGTGCTCCCAGTCGACCACCGAGGTGTCGAAGGCGAACGTCGTCCGGTCCTCGGGCGAGAGCGACGCGTACAGCCCCATCGTCCGCTTGTCGGAGAAGCGCAGCTCCGCGGTGGCGTACTCCATGTAGAGGTCGAGGTAGCGGCGCAGGAACTCCAGCCGCCGGCCCTGCTGGTGCAGCTTGCGCGCCAGGTCGCGGGCGCGATCGCTGCGCGGGGCGTGCCCGACCATGTAGTCGGCGACCTTCCAGGCCTTCTCGCTCGTCGAGAGCAGCCGCTCGACCGAACGGGCGCCCGGGAAGCGCCACTCCGGCAGCCGGGCCGCGCCGCGGTCGCCGGCGGTGAACGGGTGGTGGTCGAAGTAGGTGCGCACCGAGGTGTAGAGCACGTTGAAGGTGAGCGGGTTCCGGTCGCCGCTCGAGACGTGGAAGTAGCCGACCTCGGCCGGCTCCGGGGGGTGCGCCAGCACCGCGACGATCGCGGAGACGACGTGGTCGACCGGGACGATGTCGACGATGGTGTCGGGGGCGGCCGGGAACTCCGGGAGCTCGCCGCGGCCGTAGGCCAGGATCAGCGGCTCGGCCATCTTGAAGCCCTCGATCCAGCCGACGTGCGGCCGCTCGAGAGCCGACTCGATGATGCTGGGCCGGACGACCGAGGCACGACGAGGGCTGTCCACCTGACCGGCCCAGCGCTCCACGACCCGCTCGCCCATCGCCTTGGTGAACGTGTAGCAGTCGGTCCAGCCCAGGCTGCGGGCTCGCTCGGTGCCGATCCGGACGAGCTCGTCCTTGACCCACTGCCTGCGGGCGGCCTCGGTGGCGCGAGCCGCGGTGAGCAGGCCGGCCCGGCTGTGCTCCTTCTCCGCCTTCTTCCGTTCCCTGGTCAGCAGCTCGGCCTCCCGCGAGCGGTCCTCGACCGCCCGGCGCTGGCCCAGCCCCCACGCGAGCTCGGTCTCGAGGTCGACGTCGTGCTCCACGGGCGCCTCGGGGATGCTGCCCCGCCGTCGGCCCGCGACGTACGCCGTGGAGATGTGCACGTAGTGGATGTCGCGATCGCTCTCGGCCTGCGCCCGGTCGATCCGGTCCAGCAGGTCGCGGACGCCGACCACGTTGGTGGTGAACCCCTCGTCGACCGGGGGGTCGAACGACACGTCGCCGGCGCAGTGCACCACCGCGTCGATGTCGGTCGGCAGCGGCGGTACGTCGGCCAGGTCGCCCTCGAGCACTGCCACCCGGGCCGCCAGCAGCGGCTCGACCCCGCCTGCGGCCTCCACGACCTCGGCGAAGACCGGCTTCTCGAGCAGCTTGGCGGCCCGGTCCGCGCCGCTGATCGACCCCTTGGGCCGCACCAGCACCGACATGCGGACGTCGGGCACCTCGGTGAGCAGCAGGTGCAGCAGCGCCTCACCCACGAAGCCGGTGACGCCGGTCAGCAGGACGTGCTGACCCGCGAGCCGCTCGGCGACTGAATCTGCCACGAAACCGAACCCTGCCACGTCGCCACGGGGGCACCCAACCCAGCCCGGACCCACCGGCCGTCAGAGATGCTTCAGCGCCTCCCTGCGCGAGAGCCCGGACAGCCGGTCGCCGAGGCGGTCCACCTCGGCGCGGACCCAGTCGGGATCGGTGCGCGCGTGCTGGCGCAGCGCCCAGCCGATCGCCTTGCGCAGCCAGAACGACGGGTCGTCCAGGTTGGCCTCCACCGCGTGGCGCAGGAGGTCGAGGTCGGTGTCGCCCCGATGGCCGATCTGGCAGATCACGGCGGTACGCCGCAGCCACAGGTCCTCGTCGGTGGCCCAGCCGTCGACGACCGGGGTCGCCGCGCTGCGGTGGGCGGCCAGCACCTCCCCCACGAGGTGGGTGGCCACGTCGTCGACCACGTCCCACCAGGCGCCGGACGTGACCAGGTGCCGCCAGAGGTCGAGCGTGGTCGGGTCGCGCCACCCGCGGGCACGACGGTGCCGGGCCACCGCGATCGCGGCGTACCACTCCTCGCGGTGGGCGGCCTGGTCCCAGAGCGCCCGCACGGTCTGTTCCCACCGGTCCCGGGACGTCGGCTGCCAGTCTCGCAGGAGCGGTCGCAGCTCGGCGTTGAGCCGGGGTGACGGGATGCCGAAGTACGGCATCGCCGACTTCATGTACGCCTGCTGTTGCGCGGCCACGTTCGGGTCGCCGACCGCCCCGAGCGCGCTCCGGATCGCGGCGACGAGCCCCTCGTCTGCGGGAGTGGTCGGAACCACCCCCGCAGACTAGAGGCCCCCCAGGTCAGCCCGGCCAGGTGGCCGAGGTGACCTGCCCCCCACGCACGTCCACCGTCAGGCGGACGTCGTCGGTGCCCTTGGGGACGAGCGCGTAGCTCCCCTCCACCAGCTCCGGGAAGACCAGCGACGGCAGGGTGCCACCGTCGACCGACCGCGGCACCACCGCGACGTGCGGGCGGTGGAGGCCAGTCGGCTCGAGCCCGGTGACCACCTCCACCTCCTCCCCGAGCATCGCGGCCGGCATGGTCACCACGAGCGCCCCGATGTCGCCGCCGATGTCGAGCAGGACCGAGCCCTGGCCCGCGTGCGGGTTCTCGTCCTGGTGCGGGTGGGCGTGGGTCATGACGCCTTCGTCTTCCCGGGCTTGGTCTGGTAGCCGCCTCCCGGAAGCCCGAGGTAGGGGAAGGTCTTGAGCAGCCCCGCGTTGGTGTCCTTGGTCCCGTCGGTGACCGCCGCGGCAGCGCCGTCGGGGGTGTACGACGGGTCGACCAGCGGGATCGTCAGCCCGGCGATCGCGCGCAGCTCGATGGTCACGACGTCGTCGATGGGCCGCCGGCCGTTCGGGAACCCGGCCGCGTCACCGGCCACCAGCCCGAGTGCGTTCGCCTTCTTGGCCGGGGTCGGCGGGATGGCCACGTTCAGCCGGAGCATGTCCGCCTTGGTGGCGCCGGTGAAGTTCTGGAACCCGGGCACCACGCCGGACGGGATGCCGGTGAGCAGGATCGCGTCCAGGTCGGCCCGCGACTTCGAGTACACCTTCAGCTTCGGGAACACGCCCGGGTAGAGGACCGGCAGCAGGCCGGCCAGCTCGGGGTGGTCGACGTACGTCGCGAACCGTGCGTCGTTGCGCGGAGGCCGCGCGTTCCACTCGTCCTTCTCGGCCATCGGGATCAGCACCTCGTTGACCAGCGGGTTCCCCAGCCGGGAGACCTGCTTGAAGGGGCCGTGCCCGACGTACTTGCCCTGCCGTGAATCGAAGACCTTCGACTTCTGCCGGCTGGCCGATGACCAGACGCCGATGGTGGCGTTGGCGTCGCCCGGGCTGTTCGGGGCGCCGCCCTTGGTCAGCTGCGCGATCGGCACCTGGAGCGCGATCGAGTGCACGTTGTAGGACTGCACGGAGTTGCGACCGCCCATGTTCGGCATCGAGATCAGGTGCGCGGCGTTGAACGGCCGAAGCGCGCCGAGATCGAACACGCTGCCCAGGTCGACGTGGAAGGCGTCGGCCCGCTGGCCGGCGAAGACCTTGAGGCCGCCGGGCAGGTCGTGCACCGCCGCGGCGCCGAGCGAGCCGTAGTTGGGGGTGCTGCGCGGGCCGACGTTCACCGGCGGACAGGCCAGCCCGGTCCCGAGCACGGTCTTCTTCTTCCCCTGGATCCGGGTCACGGTGTAGTGCTGCGGACGGTTCCAGTTCGGGTCGTCGAGCTTGCCGATCGGCCCGATGTTGTAGAGGAACGTCGACTTGTTCCGGATCTGGGTCGTGAACTCGAACCGGTAGACGACGTCGGCGGCAGCGGTGCCCTTGTTGGACACGTTGATCTCGTAGCGGACGTCGTCGCCGAACTCGTAGAAGTTCGGGCCGCCGTCCGGCTTCTGCAGCGGGATGTAGTTGGCGATCAGCGTGACCGTGTCGGGACGGTCAGGGCTGACGAAGGCGTAGACGTCGGTGCTGTCGGCCACCGGGTCCTTGCTGATCTCGGGTGCTTCGCGGTGCGAGGACATCTCACTTGCCTCCCGCCGCGTTGAGGATGCGGGCGACGAGGTCGTGGTCCTCCACGATCACCTCGCGCTCGCCCACCATGAGGTGCAGGACGCCCGCCTTCGGGTCCTGCACGTAGGCCACGACGGCCTCGGTAGCGGCGTGTCCGTGGCGCGCGGTCGCGGCCTGCGCCGCACCGCCTCCCACACCGACCACGGCCCCGGCGGCCACGCCGGCGCCGGTCGCGGCCAGGAACTTCCTTCTGCTCGTGTCACTCATCGGGGTGCTCTCTCCCTCTACGACCGGCTCGGTGTGAGCCGGACCACTGGGGCTTCGGAGTCCTCGACCGATCGGATGGGTCGGGTTTCCCGACGCCGCGCATCGGGCACCGAACAAGTGTCGACGCGGATCCCGCCGAGATCGTCAGTCCGTCAGGGTCCGTGCCGGCCGGCGATTCGCTACGGCCGGTCCGGAACGGTCGTGGCGGGTCTCCTGGCCAGCCGTGGAGCGGTGGGCGCGGAGGGGACCGAGCGATCGAACCCCCGACCGCTGGTTACCCAACTGGCGCGGCGACCGGTGGGCGCGGAGGGAACCGAGCGATCGAACCCCCGACCGCTGGTTACCCAACTGGCGCGGCGACCGGTGGGCGCGGAGGGAACCGAGCGATCGAACCCCCGACCGCTGGTTACCCAACTGGCGCGGAGACCGGTGGGCGCGGAGGGAACCGAGCGATCGAACCCCCGACCGCTGGTTACCCAACTGGCGCGGAGACCGGTGGGCGCGGAGGGGACCGAGCGATCGAACCCCCGACCGCTGGTTACCCAACTGGCGCGGAGACCGGTGGGCGCGGAGGGGACCGAGCGATCGAACCCCCGACCGCTGGTTACCCAACTGGCGCGGAGACCGGTGGGCGCGGAGGGAACCGAGCGATCGAACCCCCGACCGCTGGTTACCCAACTGGCGCGGAGACCGGTGGGCGCGGAGGGAACTGAGCGATCGAACCCCCGACCGCTGGTTACCCAACTGGCGCGGAGACCGGTGGGCGCAGAGGGGATCGAACCCCCGACCGCTGGTTTGTAAAACCAGAGCTCTACCGCTGAGCTATACGCCCGTCGAGTGCCATTGGCGGGCGACAGGTTACGGGAGCCGGCGGGCGCCGCGAAAAACTCCCGAAATGGAGGTTGAGCCGCTGGCGTCTCGGGTCACCAGCGGCTCAACGGGGCATAAGTTACTGCCCCCGACTTTCCGCCACAAACCCGCAGATGGATTATTTATCAACTGGTCCAGACCATGATCCGCACCACCCGCCCGGACCATGCCAGGGGTCAGACCAGCGCCCTGAGCTGGCGCAGGTGCTCGTCGAGGTCACGCCCCTCGGAGCTCTTGTTGTGCACGGCCCAGCGGACCACGCCCTCGCGGTCCACGGCGTACGACGACCGGCGCGGTGAACCGCTGCGCTCGTCGAAGACGTCGTAGGCCCGGCACACCTCCCCGTGCGGCCAGAAGTCGGAGAGCAGGGGGAAGTTCAGGCCGTCGGCGTCCGCGAACGCGCGAAGCGCGAACACCGGGTCGCACGAGATGCCGAGCACTTCGGTGTCGAAGGTCAGGAAGTCGGCCAGCCGGTCGCGGATCCCGGCCATCTCGCCGGTGCAGACACCGGAGAACGCGTAGGGGTAGAAGACCAGCGCCACCGCCTTCTGGCCGCGGAACGACGACAGGGTGACGTCCTGGCCGAACTGGTCACGCAGCGTGAAGTCGGGCGCCGGCCCACCCAACGAGAGTCCGGTCACTCGTCGCCCGAGTCCGAGCTGTTGCCCTCGGAGTCCCCGGAGTCCCCGGAGGCCCCGGAGTCGTCGGAGTCCTCGGAGTCCCGCGGAGCCCGTCGGAGCCCGCGGAGCCCTCGGAGCCCTCGGAGCCCGGGTTGCCCTCCTCGTCGTACTCGGACAGCTCGCGCTTGAGCACCTTGCCGGTCGCGTTGCGAGGCAGCTCGTCGAGGGTGATGATCTCGCGCGGCACCTTGTAGCGGGCCAGGTTGTCCTTCACGTGCGACTTGAGCTCGTCCTCGGACGCGTCGGCCCCGTCGCGGAGCACGACGAAGGCGCGCAGCCGCTTGCCGAAGTCGTCGTCGTCCACGCCGATCGCGGCCACCTCGACCACGGCGTCGTGGCGGGCCAGGCAGTCCTCGACCTCCTTGGGGAAGACGTTCTCGCCGCCGGAGACGATCATCTCGTCGTCGCGCCCCTCGACGAAAAGCCGGCCGTCCTCGTCGAACCGGCCCACGTCGCCCGAGGACATCAGCCCGTCGATCATGTCCTTCTGGCCGCCCCCGGTGTAGCCCTCGAAGAGCAGGCTGTTGCCGACGAAGATCCGGCCCGACTCCCCGGGCTCGACCTCGTTGTCCTTGTCGTCGAAGATCTTCACGACGGTCGCCCACGGCGGCTTGCCGGCCGTGGAGGGCTCGGTGCGCATGTCCTCCGGTGTGGCGATCGAGGCGTAGGCGACCTCGGTCGAGCCGTAGGTGTTGTAGAGGTTGTCGCCGAAACGGTCCATCCAGGTCAGGGCCAGGTCGCCCGGCAGCGCCGACCCGGAGGCGGCCACCACCTTGACCGTGTCGAGGGAGTACTTGTCGAGCGTCTCGTCGGACAGCGCCAGAATCCGCTGGAGCATCACCGGGATCACGACCACCTCGTCGCACTTGCGCTCGTCGGTGAGCTCGAGCGCGGCTTCCGGGTCGAACTTCCGCTTCAGCACGATCGTGTGGCCCAGCAGCAGCGACAGCATCATGTGCGCGAAGCCCCACGTGTGGAACAGCGGGGCCGCGATGTGCACCGTCCAGCCGTACTTGAGCGGCATGCGGGACAGCAGCGAGATCGCCGCGTCGATGCCGGCCTCGTTGCGGGGAGCGCCCTTGGGGGTGCCGGTGGTGCCGGAGGTCAGGATGATGATCCGGCTGTGGCGTTCGGGGGCCGCGACGGCCGAGGTGTCGGACTCCCCGTCGATCAGCGAGTCGAGGGTGTCGACGTCCGACTCCTCGTCGGTCCACGCCAGCACCCGCTGCTCGACGTCCGCCTTCTCGAGCATGCCGGTGAACTCCTCGTCGTGGATCACGACGGTGGGGTCCTCGCGCTCGAGCACGTCGACCAGCTGCGGGCCGGCGAACGCGGTGTTGAGGTAGATCAGGTCCGCGCCCAGCTTGGCGGCGGCCACCGTGGCCTCGACGAAGCCGCGGTGGTTGCGGGCCATCAGCGCGACCGAGTCGCCCTCGCCGACGCCGAGCCCCGTCAGCGCGCGGGCCAGCGCGTTGGTGCGCTGGTCCACCTCGCGGAAGGTGAGGTCGCCGCGCTCGTCGACCACCCAGACCCGGTCGGGCATCAAGGTGGCCATGGCCAGGAAGCCGCCGGCGGGACCGGTCCCCCACTGCTGGAGGACCCGCCCGGCCTTGGCCAGGGTCAGTGGCGAGTAGGGCCGGATGATCCCCGAGCCGGCCAGCACCTTGAGTCCGTAGCCGGTCGAGGCCGCCTTGGAGGCGAGCTTGTCCAGAGGTGACGGGAGAGCGAGGGAAGACACGTCGTGCAGGATGTCACGCGGGTGTCTTGGGGGCGATCAGCCGGGTGGCCGACCACTCCTTGCTCACCGCGGCCGTCGTGGTCTGCGACAACCCGGCGATGGGGGCCGCTTCTGCGATGTCGGACGGGTCGACCGCATTCGGCCGGCCCACCTTCGGGGTGAGCAGCCAGATGGCGCCACCACCGACCAGGTCGGTCAGCGCGTCGACCAGGCCGTCCACGAGGTCGCCGTCCTCGTTGCGCCACCACAGCACCACCGCGTCGACCACGTTGCCGTAGTCACCGTCGACCATGTCGGCGTCGATGGTGTCCTCGATCGCGACGCGCAGCACGTCGTCGGTGTCGGAGTCCCAGCCGAGCTCCTGGATGACCATGCCGGGCTTGAACCCGAGCCGCTCGGCGGCACCGGGAGTACCCGTCTGGGTGGAACTCCCACCCTCGGTCGAGCTCACGCCGTCCTCCTCGTTGTCGGGGCCGCTGGTCGCGCACCCGGGCCGGACCCCCGCGGCCGCGGGGGTCCGAATGAGCAGTAGTCCACCCGAGTTGTGCGGCGGGCGCAAGCGACGGCTGCCGCACAGGGCGTCGACACCCGCCTGACTGGTTGAGCGGGGCAACCAGGTGGTACCCACCGGTAGCGAGATCGCGCGTCGTCCGGCTGGTGCAACCGTGACACGATGAGCAGGTGACCGAGGAAACATCCACCGACTCAGTTGCCGACGGAGCCACCCGAGCCACCACCAGCGGCTCGCCCACGACGGTGATCCACGAGGGGCTGCCCACCCAGCTCCCCGACATCGACCCGGACGAGACCAGCGACTGGCTGGACTCGTTCGACCAGCTCGTCGACGAGCGCGGCCGCGATCGGGCGCGCTACGTGATGCTGCGGCTGCTGGAGAAGGCGCGCGAGCTCAACGTCGGGGTGCCCGCTCTGCGCAGCACCGACTACATCAACACCATCCCGCCGGAGCGCGAGCCGTGGTTCCCCGGCGACGAGGAGATCGAGCGGCGGATCCGCGCGTTCATCCGCTGGAACGCCGCGGTGATGGTCTCCGACGCGAACCGGCCCGGCCTCGAGGTCGGCGGCCACATCGCGACGTACCAGTCGGCAGCGAGCCTCTACGAGGTCGGCTTCAACCACTTCTTCCGCGGCAAGGACCACCCCGGCGGCGGCGACCAGATCTACATCCAGGGCCACGGCTCGCCGGGCATCTACGCCCGCGCCTTCCTGGAGGGCCGGCTGGAGGAGCAGCAGCTGCTGCGCTTCCGCCAGGAGGTCCAGCACGGCGTGGGCAAGGGCCTCTCGTCGTACCCCCACCCGCGGCTGATGCCGGAGTTCTGGGAGTTCCCGACCGTCTCCATGGGGCTCACCAGCATCAACTCGATCTACCAGGCCCGCTTCAACCGCTACCTGCACAACCGGGGCATCAAGGACACCTCGCAGCAGAGCGTCTGGGCCTTCCTCGGCGACGGCGAGATGGCCGAGCCCGAGTCGCTGGGAGCGATCCGGATCGCCGCCCGCGAGGAGCTCGACAACCTCACCTGGGTCATCAACTGCAACCTGCAGCAGCTCGACGGCCCGGTCACCGGCAACGGCAAGATCATCCAGGAGCTGGAGGCCAACTTCCGCGGCGCCGGCTGGAACGTGATCAAGGTGATCTGGGGCCGCGAGTGGGACGAGCTGCTCGCCCGGGACGTCGACGGCGTCCTGGTCAACCAGATGAACAAGACCCCCGACGGTGCGTTCCAGAACTTCTCGGTCGAGGACGGCGCCTACAACCGCGAGCACTTCTTCGGTCCCGACCCGCGGCTGCGCAAGATGGTCGAGCACATGAGCGACCGGCAGATCGAGAAGCTGCCGCGCGGCGGCCACGACTACCGCAAGGTCTACGCCGCCTTCGACGCCGCGTCGAAGCACACCGGTCAGCCGACGGTGATCCTCGCGCACACCATCAAGGGATGGACGATCGAGGCCCTGGAGGGCCGCAACGCCACCCACCAGATGAAGAAGCTCAAGAAGGACGACCTCAAGAAGTTCCGCGACCGGCTCTACCTGCCGATGAGCGACCGCGACATCGAGGAGACGTACGACGCGACCGGCACCGCGCCGTTCTTCCACCCGGGCATGGACTCGCCCGAGATCGAGTACATGCTCGAGCGACGCCGTCAGCTGGGCGGGTCGATCCCCAAGCGGGTCGTCCGCGCGAAGTCGCTGATCCTGCCCGGCAAGGAGATGTACGACGAGCTCAAGCAGGGCTCGGGCAAGAACAAGGTCGCGACCACGATGGCGACGGTCCGGCTGCTCAAGGACTGGATGAAGGACCCCAACATCGGACAGCGGATCGTGCCGATCGCACCCGACGAGTACCGCACCTTCGGCATGGACTCGATGTTCCCGAGCGCGAAGGTCTACAACCCGGGCGGCCAGCAGTACGAAGCGGTCGACCGGAAGTTGTTGCTGTCCTACAAGGAGTCCGCGCAGGGCCAGATGCTGCACGAGGGCATCAGCGAGGCCGGCGCGCTTGCCTCGGCGACCGCCGCGGGGTCGGCGTACAGCACCCACGGCGAGCACATGATCCCGTTCTACATCTTCTACTCGATGTTCGGCTTCCAGCGGACCGGCGACTCGATCTGGGCGATGGCCGACCAGCTCGCGCGCGGCTTCCTGATCGGCGCGACGGCTGGTCGCACCACCCTGACCGGCGAGGGGCTCCAGCACGCCGACGGCCACTCGCCGCTGCTGGCGGCGACCAACCCGGCGGTCGTGCACTACGACCCGGCCTTCGCCTACGAGATCGCGCACATCATGGAGTCCGGCCTGGTCCGGATGTACGGCGAGACCGAGGCGCACCCGCACGGCGAGGACGTGATCTTCTACCTCACCGTCTACAACGAGCCGGTCGCCCAGCCGAAGGAGCCGGACGACGTCGACCTCGACGGCATCCTGCGCGGCATGCACCAGACCGCGAAGGCGGAGGGCGAGGGGCCTCGGGTCACGCTGCTGGCCTCGGGCGTCGGCTACCCGTGGATCGACGACGCGAAGCGGATCCTGGCCGAGGACTGGGGCGTCCAGGCCGACCTGTGGTCGGTCACCTCCTGGAACGAGCTGGCCCGCAACGCCACCGCCGCCGAGGAGTGGAACCTGCTGCACCCAGGCGAGAGCCCGCGCACGGCGTACGTCTCCGACCGGCTGGCGGAGGTCTCCGGCCCGGTGGTCGCGGTGTCGGACTACATGCGCGCCGTACCCCTCCAGATCGCGCGCTGGGTGCCCGGCGACTACCGGGTGCTCGGGGCCGACGGCTTCGGCTTCGCCGACACCCGCCCGGCCGCCCGCCGGTTCTTCCACATCGATGCCCAGTCGGTCGTCGTCCAGGCGCTCCAGGCGCTCGCCGACGCCGGCGAGCTCGACCGCGAGAAGGTGGAGAAGGCCTTCGCCGAGTACCGCATCGACGACCCCACCGCGGTGTCCGATGTGAAGCAGGAGGGCGGGGACGCCTGAGGCGCCCCAGCGGGGCGTTTCACCGGGTACCCGGTGAAACTGGCGCTTCCCTCACGAAGTTTCGTCAGGTGAGCGGGAGTTTCACCGGGTACCCGGTGAAACTTCTCCCGTCACGAGTCAGGCGCTGGCGTCCCGCAGGTGTGCGACCGGGCTGACCGACACCGTCTGACCGCTCTTGAGCAGCCTGCGGAACCGCGACCGGGAGTACGTCGCGGGCTGGGTCGAGCGGATGAACTCGTGGACGATCTTCGCGAACCGCTGCGGGTGGTCCTTGTGGGGGAAGTGGCCCGCGTGCGGGATCACCTCGACGCGGGCGTTGGGCGCGAGCGCCGCGGCGTTGCTCGCGTGGCGGACCGGGATCACCCGGTCGTCGCGGCCCCAGATCACCGCCATCGGCATCGCCTCGGTGAGGTAGGCACGGTCGGCCATCGTGACGATCTGGCCCTTCCAGTCCACCACGGCACTGACCACGTGCCGGATCGCCGCGCGGACCGCCGGGTCCTTGAACGAGTCGTAGATCTCGGCGACCTCATCGAGGTCGCGGGCCGCCTTGAGGTCGGTGCGGGAGAGCGCAATCAGGCCGGCCTTGCCGAGGTGGCGGATGCCCGGCAGCGTGAGCAGCCCCATCACCTGGTGGAAGCCCGGGGTGGTGATCGCCCGAATGGCCGGCGTGACCTCGGGGCCCAGGCCGCCCGAAGCGACCAGGACCAGCCGCTCGGTGCGCTCGGGGAACTGGTAGGCGAACTGCATGGCCACCCCGCCGCCGAAGCTGTGGCCGACCACGGTCACCTGGTCGATGCCCAGCACGGTGAGCAGGTCGCGCATGCCGTTGGCGTAGCCGCCGAGGCTGTAGTCGGCCCGCGGCTTGTCGGAGAGCCCGTGGCCGAGCAGGTCGGGGGCGATCACCGTGTAGCGGCGCGCCAGTGCGTCGATGACCGGCTCCCAGGTGGTGTGGTCGCAGCCCAGTCCGTGCAGGAGCAGCAGGGCCGGGCCGTCGCCCGCCTTGACGAACGCCCGCCGGTGCCCGTGGACGGTCAGGAACTGGATCTCGTGCCGGGCCTCGTGCTGGAGCGTCGCCACGGATCCCCCTCCCGGGCAGGACCCGGTGGCCCCGCGCTTCCCGCAGGATTCAACCCAGTCCCGGCCTGCAGAAGCAAGCACTGTTCATCACGTGTTGGTCGCGATTCCCTTGTTTTGCAGGGGATTCCGGCGCTGCTGCACCATCCAGCGGGTGGTCCGCATCCCCCATTCGGGGGGTCTTGGCCGGTCCGGGTGACAGGATTCAGGGCGTGAGCCCCCGTCGTACGGCCGACCCGCGGAGCCGGGTCGCCGACGAGCTGCGCCGCTCGGTCGGCGGGCTCAGCACGGCCGCCACGTCGCGGATGGCCGAGGACCTTCCGTGGTTTCGTGAGCTGAGCGCCGAGGACCGGTCGTGGGTCGGGATGATCCTCCAGGCCGGCATCCGCGGCTTCGTCGACTGGTTCGGGGCCGGCGGCCAGACCGATGACGGGGAAGGCGGCCCCGCGGTCGCGACGTCGGTGTTCGGTGCGGCCCCCCGTGCCCTGGCCGGCGTGATCACCCTCCAGCAGACCGTCGACCTCGTGAAGCTGTCGATCGAGGTGGTCGAGAGCAACGTCGAGGACGTCGTCTCCGCTGACGACGTCGCCGACGTGCGCCGGGCCATCTCCCGCTACGCCCGCGAGGTCGCGTTCGCCACCGCGGAGGTCTACGCGCGGGCCGCGGAGGTCCGTGGCGCCTGGGACGCCCGGCTCGAGGCCCTCGTCGTGGACGCGGTGCTGCGCGCCGAGACCGACGAGGCCGTGCTCTCGCGCGCCAGCGCACTGGGCTGGAAGTCCCGGGGCACCGCCTGCGTGGTGCTCGGCGCGGTCCCGGCCCGCCGGACCGAGACCGACGTCTTCGACGAGGTACGCCGCACGGCGGCGGCCGCCGGGATGGACGCGCTGTGCGCGGTGCAGGGCGAGCGGCTGGTGGTCCTGCTCGGCGGCGTGGCCGACCCCCGGCAGGGCGCGGGCATGATCGCGGAGCTGTTCGGCGAGGGTCCCGTCGTGGTCGGGCCGGTCGCGGCCGACCTGGCCGGCGCCGCCGTGTCTGCGCGCGCCGCGGTGTCGGCGTACCGCTCCGCCGCCGGGTGGCCGGACGCCCCTCGCCCGGTCCTCAGCGCCGAACTGCTGGCCGAGCGCGCCCTCGGCGGCGACGGCCACGCCCGCCGCACGCTCGTCGACGACGTCTACCTGCCGCTGCTGCACGCCCGGGGCGCGCTCATCGAGACCCTCACCGCCTGGTTCGACCGAGGCTCGTCGATCGAGGGCGCGGGACGGGCGTTGTTCGTCCACCCGAACACGGTCCGCTACCGCCTGCGTCAGGTCGCCGACCTGACCGGTCTGACCCCCGGGCAGCCCCGCGACGCGTTCACCCTTCAGATCGCGCTCGTGCTCGGAAGGCAGTCTGGGCGTACTGTCGAGTCTTTGTAGGAACCCTACAAAGACGCTCCGCGCAGTTTCGTGGGAGTCGGAGGCGAGCCCGAACCCGGGTGGAGGGCAGAGTGAAGCCGTGCTCGTGATCGTCGCGCCCGGACAGGGCGCCCAGAGTCCCGGCTTCCTCACCCCGTGGCTCGAGGACCCGGAGTTCCGCAACCGGTTCGAGTGGCTCTCGACGGTCGCCTCCCTGGACCTCGTCCACTACGGCACCGAGGCCGACGCGGAGGAGATCCGGCGCACCGAGATCGCGCAGCCGCTGCTGGTCGCGACCGGACTGGTGGCCGCGCTCGGGATCTTCCCGCACCCGACCGACGCCTTCGGCAAGGTGAGCGCGGTCGCGGGCCACTCGGTCGGCGAGCTCACCGCCGCCGCCGGCGCCCGGGTCATCACCGCCGAGCAGGCGATGGTCCTGGTGCGCGAGCGCGGCAAGGCGATGGCCGAGGCCGCCGCCGTGACCGCGACCGGCATGACCGCGGTCCTCGGTGGGGACCGGGAGAACGTGCTCGCGGTCATCGAGAAGCACGGGCTCACCGCCGCCAACGACAACGGTCCCGGCCAGGTGGTGGCGGCCGGGACGATGGAGCAGCTGCAGGCCCTGGCCGACGAGCCGCCGGAGAAGGCCCGGCTGGCTCCGCTCAGCGTGGCCGGCGCGTTCCACACCCAGCACATGGAGCCGGCGGTCGGCCACCTCGCCTCGCTGGCCCGCTCGGTGTCGGTGCACGACCCGCGCACCCGGTTCGTCTCCAACAAGGACGGCCAGGTGGTCCACGACGGCCGCGACGTGCTCCGCCGGATCGTGGGCCAGATCGCCAACCCGGTCCGCTGGGACCTCTGCATGGACGCCTTCGAGGACCTCGGCGTGACCGGCATCCTGGAGATGCCCCCGGCCGGCACCCTGACCGGCATCGCCAAGCGAGCGCTGCGGGGCGTCGAGACCTTCGCGCTCAAGGCACCCGAGCAGCTGGACGAAGCCCGCGCGTTCTGCGACAAGCACGGCGAGTTCGCCGAGATCGACAGCAGCCCGACCTGGCGGATGGTGGTCTCACCGGCCAAGGGCACCTTCCACATGGCTCCCGAGGCCGTGGACGCGGACGTGCTGTCGTCCGGCTCCGCGATCGGCGAGGTGGCCAGCCTCCGCGAGCGGATCGTCGTGACCGCGGCCCACGGCGGCCAGGTGGTCGAGTGGCTGGTCGAGGACGGCGACCTGGTCTCGCCCGGCCAACCCTTGATCCGGCTCCACCCCGCAGGAGGCATGGCATGACCACGATCGAGGGCGCCACCGGCGCCGCCCACGCGCGCATCTACGGCATCGGGGCCTACCGGCCCTCGCGGGTGATCCCCAACAGCGAGGTCATCGAGGCCATCGACTCCAGCGACGAGTGGATCCAGCAGCGGTCGGGCATCAAGCAGCGCCGCTGGGCGACCCCCGAGGAGACGGTGCAGTTCATGGCCGTCGAGGCGGCCAAGCAGGCGCTCGAGCGCGCCGGGGTGGACGCACGCCAGATCGACTGCGTGATCGTGGCGACCGTCAGCCACATGTTCCAGACCCCGGCCGTCGCCAGCGCAATCGCCTACGACCTCGGCACCGACCAGGCCGCCGCTTTCGACATCTCGGCCGCCTGCGCGGGCTTCTGCCATGGCGTCGCGCTCGGTGCGGACATGGTCCGGGCCGGCAGCGCGGGCTACGCGCTGGTCATCGGCGTCGAGCGGCTCTCCGACCTCACCGATGTGGGCGACCGCGGGACGGCGTTCATCTTCGCCGACGGCGCCGGCGCCGCGGTGGTCGGTCCGAGCGACACCCCGGGCATCGGCCCGGTGGTGTGGGGTTCGGACGGCGAGCAGTACGGCCTGATCCAGCAGCGCGAGGACTGGCGCGACGTCATCGCCGCCGAGCGGCCGGTCATGCCGCACCTGGTCATGCAGGGCAACCCGGTCTTCCGCTGGGCGTCGTTCGTGATGGCCAAGATCGGCCAGCAGGCCCTCGACCGCGCCGGGATCAGCGTGGACGAGCTCGACTGCTTCGTCCCGCACCAGGCCAACATGCGCATCACCGACGCGATGGCCCGGGCGATGAAGCTGCCCGAGACCGTCAAGATCGCGCGCGACATCGCCGAGCAGGGCAACACCTCGGCCGCCTCGATCCCGCTCGCGCTGGACCGGATGTACGCCGAGGGCGACGCCAGGTCCGGCGACACCGCCCTGCTGATCGCCTTCGGCGCCGGGCTGGCGTACGCCGCCCAGGTCGTCGTGCTCCCCTGACCCAACCCACGGACCCGCACCACCCAACCAAGAGGAGAAAAACGCCAGATGGCAACCACTGAGGAGATCCGCGCCGACCTCGCCGAGATCGTCAACGAGGTCGCCGGCATCGATGCCGATGACGTCCAGCTCGACAAGTCCTTCGTCGACGACCTCGACGTCGACTCCCTGTCCATGGTCGAGGTCGTCGTTGCCGCCGAGGAGAAGTTCGGCGTCTCGATCCCCGACGACGAGGTGAAGAACCTCAAGACGGTCGGTGACGCGGTCGCGTTCATCGAGCGCGCCCAGTCCTGACCAACCAGGGCTGAACCCACCTCAACCGCACGGAAGCGAGCAGCAATGAGTCGCACCCGAGTCGTCGTCACCGGGCTGGGGACCACCAGCCCGGTGGGCGGCGACGTCCCCAGCACGTGGGACGCCCTGGTCAACGGGCGCTCCGGCGTCCGGCACATCGAGGCCGACTGGGTCGAGGACCTGCCGGTCAAGATCGCCGGCGTGGCCGCGGTCGAGCCGACCGAGGTCCTCGAGCGGGTCAAGGCCCGACGAATGGACCGGGTCACCCAGTTCGCGATGGTGGCGGCCCTCGAGGCGTGGCGGGACTCCGGGCTGGCCGAGGCCGGCGACGACCTCGACCGGGACCGGCTCGGCGTGGCGATGGCCACCGGGATCGGCGGAGTGCACACGCTGCTCAGCAACTACGACGCGCTGAAGGAGAAGGGGCCCCGCAGGGTCTCGCCCCTCGCCGTACCCATGCTGATGCCGAACGCCCCCGCCGCCAACGTCAGCCTCGAGCTGGGCGCCCGGGCCGCGGCGAACACGCCGATCTCGGCGTGCGCGTCCGGCAACGAGGCGGTGGCGATGGCCATCGACTCGATCCGGCTGGGCCGGGCCGACGTGGTGGTGGCCGGCGGCAGCGAGGCCGCGATCCACCCCCTGCCGATGGCGGCGTTCGCGAACATGATGGCGCTCTCCAAGAACCCCGGTGACCCGACCACCGTGTCCCGGCCGTGGGACACCGCCCGCGACGGGTTCGTGCTCGGCGAGGGCGCAGGGGTGCTGGTGCTCGAGTCGGAGGAGCACGCCACCGCCCGCGGGGCGCGGATCTACGCCGAGGTACTCGGCGCCGGCATCACCGCCGACTCCCACGACATCGCCCAGCCCGACCCCGAGGGGCGGGGCGGCTCCCGGGCCATCCTGCGCGCCCTCGAGGAGGCGCAGATCGGGCCAGAGAAGATCCACCACGTCAACGCGCACGCCACGTCCACGCCACTGGGAGACATCGCCGAGGGGCTGATGCTCCACGCCACGCTGGGCAAGCACGTCGCGCAGGTGGTGGTCACCAGCACCAAGTCGATGACCGGCCACCTGCTCGGCGGCGCCGGCGCCCTCGAGTCAGTGGCCACCGTGCTCGCGCTGTACCACCGGCTCGTGCCGCCCACGATCAACCTCGACGACCAGGACCCGAAGGTGGAGCTCGACATCGCCACCAAGGCCCGCGACCTGCCGGTCGGCGACATCGCGGCCCTCAACAACTCCTTCGGGTTCGGCGGCGCGAACGTCGCCGTGGCCTTCGGGAGCGTCTGAGGTGACGGCCACCCAGGCCGCGCCGCCCGCGCCCAGCCCGTCGCCCGGCAAGGCCAAGCTGCCGCGCGAGGAGGACCCCCGCAACCCGGTCAAGCGGCTCACCGCGCTCTTCGACGAGGGGTCGCTCGAGCTGATCACCCCCGACGACGACTCCGGCATGCTGGCCGCGGTGGGCAAGGTGGACGGCTCCCCCGTCGTGGGGTTCTGCTCCGACGCCACCACCATGGGCGGCGCGATGGGAGACGTCGGCTGCCGCGTGGTCGTCGACGCCTACCACCGGGCGATGACCGACGGCGTCCCGATCATCGGGCTCTGGCACTCCGGCGGCGCCCGGCTGGCCGAGGGTGTGCTGTCGCTGCACGCGGTGGGCCGGATCTTCCACGCGATGACCCAGGCCTCCGGCAAGATCCCCCAGATCTCGGTGGTGCTCGGCCCCGCGGCCGGCGGCGCGGCGTACGGCCCGGCGCTGACCGACATCGTGATCCTCGGCCCCGAGGGCCGGATCTTCGTGACCGGGCCCGACGTGGTCCGCTCCGTCACCGGCGAGGACGTCGACATGCTGCGGCTCGGCGGTCCGGAGCCGCACGGACGGCGCTCCGGCGTGGTGCACATCCTGACCGAGTCGGAGCAGGAGGCGCTGCAGCGCGCCCGTACCGTGGCCGCGCTGCTCGGCGCCCAGGGCAGCCTCGTGGTCGACGACGTCCAGGACCGCGACCTCGACGCGGTGCTCCCCGAGTCCAAGAAGCGCGCGTACGACGTGCACCCGCTGGTCGAGTCGATCCTCGACGAGGGCACCGCCCAGGAGGTGCACGCCAAGTGGGCGCCCAACATCGCGACCGTGCTCGGCCGGTTCGGCGGGCGCACCGTCGGCGTGGTCGCCAACAACCCGCTGCGGCTCGGCGGCTGCCTCGACTCGCTGTCGGCCGAGAAGGCGTCCCGGTTCGTCCGGATGTGCGACGCGTTCGGCGTACCCCTCATCGTCGTGGTCGACGTCCCCGGCTACCTGCCCGGCGTGGGCCAGGAGTGGGACGGCGTCGTGCGCCGCGGCGCCAAGCTGCTGCACGCCTTCGGCGAGTGCGTGGTCCCACGGGTCACCCTGATCACCCGCAAGACGTACGGCGGCGCGTACATCGCCATGAACGCCCGCTCCCTGGGCGCCACCAAGGTCTTCGCGTGGCCGGGAGCCGAGGTGGCCGTGATGGGTCCGGTCGCAGCGATCCGGATCCTGCACCGGCGCAAGCTGGCCGAGGTCACCCCCGACATCCGTCCGCAGGTCGAGGCCGAGCTGGCGGCCGAGCACGAGCGGATCGCCGGCGGCGTGGACCGGGCCGTCGAGATCGGCGTGGTCGACGAGGTCGTCGAGCCGGCGCGGACCCGCTCGGCGATCGCGCGGGCCATCGACGACGCGGTGCAGGCGGTCGGCGTGCGCAAGGGCCAGCACGGCAACATCCCGCTCTGACCTCCGGATTCACCGGGTACCCGGTGAATCTGGCGCTGCCGTCACGGAGTTTCGTGCGGGAAGTGGAAGTTTCACCGGGTACCCGGTGAAACCTCCTCACCGCACCCCCGTCCCGTAACCGTCCTCGCCGGGTCTCGTTGGGCCCCTGAGAGAGGGTCGTCCCACAGGGGGTCCAGGTGCTCCGAAGAGCGCTCGCTGCAGCCGCCGTCGCCACGGTGCTGTCGCTCGCGCTGCCGTCCGGGCCTGCGGCCGCGATGAAGCCCGACCCGCTGGAGGGGCTGACCGTGCACCCCGAGTGGGGCTCGGTCACCGGCACGCCCGGCGTGCTGAAGAAGGGGTGCCGGACCTACACGTTCAGCTACTCGATCACGCCGCCGGAGGGCATCTGGGGGCTCGAGGTCTTCATCAGCGACCCCCGCCAGACCAGCGTGGCCGCGACAGCGTTCCTCCAGGGCTACGACCCCGAGTCGGGCAGCGGCAAGTACAAGCTGTGCCGCTACACGACGCGCTACGGGAGGTTCACGATCCGCGCGAAGCTCTCGGTCGACGACGGGTACGGCGTGATCACCGAGGGCCAGCTACCGGCCGACCACTTCCGGCTGCACCGGCGGCACCGCCACTGACAGCCGGGCCGGGTTCCAGCCCGGACCGCTTCAGACGACCTGGTGCAGCCAGCGCACCGGGGCGCCCTCGCCGGCGTGCCGGAAGGTCTCGAGCTCGTCGTCCCACGGCTTGCCGAGCAGCTTGTCGATCTCGGTGAGCAGCGTGGTGTCGCCCAGCGCCGCCTTGACCACCGCGGCCTTGAGCCGGTCCTCCGGGATCACGATGTCGCCGTGCAGCCCGGTCATGGCGTGGAAGACCCCGAGGTCGGGGGTGTAGCAGTACCGCTGCCCCTCGGTGGTCGCGGTGGGGTCCTCGGTCACCTCGAAGCGCAGGTGGTTCCAGCCGCGCAGCGCCGAGGCGATCGCGGCGGCCGAGCCGGCGTCACCGCTCCAGGACAGCTCGGTGCGGTAGCTGCCGGACTGCGCCGGCTGCGGGATCCACGACGGGTTGACGGCGGTGCCGAGCACGCCGCCGACCGCCCACTCGACATGGGGGCACAGCGCCGAGGGCGCCGAGTGGACGTAGAGCACACCACGGGTGCTCTTGGGCCCGTTGTCCTGGGGCCCGAGCATCATGCGGGGTCCGTACATCAGCGTCTCCTTCATCCCTAAGGCCACGAGCTGCGCCTTCCCCAGCGGGCTCGTTGTCTTGGAGTGACAGGACGTCGTACGAACGACAGTGGTGTAGTTGTGCGGCCATTGTGACGCATGGGGCGGCTGTAAACCAGCAGCTGGACCAACGAAAGTGTCAGGGCTGCTTCCGGCACGGGGCGAGGGCCTGGAGCATCTGGGCCTTGTCGACCTTCCCGGCGCTCAGCTGCTCGACCGGGTGGAGCCGGACCAGCCGGTCCGCCCCGCAGCGGGCCACCGGGACCTCGAGCCCGCCCTTGACCATTGCGAGCGAGAGGTAGGTGCGGGTCAGCGCCAGGGCGACCGCCTCCCCCGACTTGCCCGACGACACCCTGGTGGCGTCCTTGCCCGGGTCGCAGGAGTGCAGGACCAGGGTCAGGTCCTCCCGGGTCACGCTGGCCGAGCCCTTCGGCCCCTTGGCCACCCAGGTCCCGAGGGCGCTCTGCATCTGCCCGAGGTCCGCCTCGGTGTCGCCCCGGTAGTTGATGGTCACGCAGCTGACGCCATCGCTGTCGTAGGCCGCCATCGCGTCGCCACCCCAGCCGTCCACCGCAGTCAGCGCCTGCTCGGGTGGCAGCCGCTCGGACAGCACCAGCAGCCAGCCCACCGCACCGAAGGCGCCGTCCTCGAACGCCTTCTCGCCGTCCGGCACGGCCGGGTCGGGCACCGACAGGTAGCCCTGGTGGTCCGCGACCAACGCCCACGGGTCGAGCAGCTGCTCCTCGGTGCTCGGCGGCGAGCGGAACAGGTCGTCGACCGCCCGGGAACCGCCCTGTTGATCTGCGACCGCCAGCAGCGCCTGGCCCAGGTCGTACGGCGCGGCCAGCAGCGTCTTCAGCACCTCCGGGATGCCCTTCGACGCGGACTCGAACCCCTGGACACTGTCGGCCTGTTCCTGGTCGAGCGCCTTGCGCTCCTTGTCGGAGAGGCTGTCGCGCCACTTGGTCTCGATGCCTCTGGCGTCGCCCTCGACGAGCGCGTCGTACCCCTCCGACGCGGCCGAGGCGTTGGTGTCGTCGGCCTTGTCGAGCTCCTGGAAACGCTTGCCGAGGTCGAAGTTCTGGTCCTGGAGGGCGTGGGTGAGCTCGTGCACGATCGTCGACTCCACCGCCGGCGTGATCTTGGTTCCCTTGATCCGGAGCCGTTCGTCGTCGTAGGAGTAGAAGCCGATGATGCTCTTGCCCTGCAGCTCGTTGACCCTGTCGAAGAGGTCGACGTCGCCCTCGAAGAGCCCGAGCGCCCGGAACATGCCCGTGATGCTGTCGAGCTCCTCCAAGTCGTCGCCGGACAGCTCGGCACGGTCCCTGGTGACCTGCTTCCTGAACTCCTTGGCGGGCATGAAGTCCACGTAGACGGGGTGCTTGAAGTCCAGGCCGCGCTTCTTCTCGACGAAGTTGACGTACTTCTGCACCTTGGCGTCCCACGTCGCCGGGTGGGGCGGGCCGGACGGGCCGCCGTCGCGCGTGAGCACCACCGCGACGCCCAGCGCGGCCGCGACCACGACGAAGGCCAGCGCGACGTACGGCGAGCGCCGCCGTGGTGGCGTCGCAGGTGCGTCCACCAGCCGGTCGAGCAGCTCAACCTGGGCCGAGTAGTCCCCGTGTGTCTGTGTCACCTGCGTCCCCAAGATCTTGTGTCTCCCAAAGGGAGGGTAGGTCGCAAGAAGCAGGCCTCGATGCCGAACGGCGCCAACCCGCTGGCCGGTCTGGTCAGGAGCCGGGTTGCGACCTCCGGGGCCGCCGCACCCGACGCGGCCCCAGCTCCATCAGCGTGGAGATGACCTCCTCGGCGATGCCCAGGCCCCCGAGGTGGCTCTCTCCGTCGATCGTGGTCAGCGTGGCGTCCGGCAGCCGCGAGACCAGATGTTCGCCGTGCCGGTAGGGGACGATGTGGTCGTCGTCGCCGTGCCACCAGCGCACCGGCACGGTCACGTCGGCGGCGGTGAAGCCCCAGTCACGCGTGAAGAGCAGCAGGTCGTTGAGCGGTGCCGAGGTCTGGAACCGGCTCCCGTTGAGCAGGTCGTCTAGGAACATCGCCTTGAACTCCGGGCGGGACAGCAGGTTCTTGTCCCCCGGCGGCTGGACCGCGGCGTACAGGTCGAGTGCGGTGCCGGCCAGCGGTCGCACCAGCCGGATGCCGGCGGTGATCGCGACTCCGAGCGGCGCCCGCGCGACCTGGAGCAGCGGGGCGAGCCGGACCGCGAGCTGGATGACTCCACCGTCGATGGCGTCCGGTCCGCGCGTCGGCACGACGCCGCCGAGGACGCCGACGCCGTGCACCCGCTCGGGGAGGTTGGCTCCCGCCGCGAGCGCGTAGGGGCCACCGCCGGAGAGGCCGATCAGCCGGCAGGTGTCGATGGCCAGCGCGTCGAGCAGCAGCTCGAGGTCGCCGGTCCAGTCTCCGATCCGGCCGTAGAGGTGCGGCGTCGAGGAACCGATGCCGGGCCGGTCCACGCCGATGATCCGCAGCCCGTGCTCGGCGGCGTACCACCGGGCCTCGAGGGGGATCTGCCGCCGCGAGCCGGGGGTGCCGTGCATCCACACGATGGCGGCGCCCCGCGGTGAGCCGAACTCGGCGAAGCTGAGCCGCCGGCCGTCGCGGACAGCGACGGTGCCCTCCAGGGCGGGGCGCTCGATGTCGGTCACGTCCAGGAGTGTCCCAGAGCGCCACCGGTCAGCGGGGCGAGTGTGAGCGGCGCAACGATCAGGCGCTGCGGACCTCGCGCAGGTGCACCGCGGCCGGGTCGACGACGTTGTGGGGGTCGCGCAGCGCGCCCAGGAGGGTGCCGTCGCCCACCACGCGCGGTCCGTCGACGAGGTCGAGGACCACGACGGTGATGTTGTCGCGGCCGCCCGCCTCGAGGGCCAGGTGGGTGAGCTCGGCCGCAGCCTCGTCGGCCTCTGTGGTGGCCAGCACCCGGGCGATCCGGCCCTCGTCGACCAGGTCGGTCAGTCCGTCGCTGCAGAGCATCAGCCGGTCGCCCTGCGCGGCCTCGAGACGGGTGACGTCGAGGCCGCCGCTCTCGGGGTCGCCGTCGACCGAGCGGAGCACGACGTTGCGCCAGGGGTGGGTGGCCCGGCCGTCGGGAGTCAGCTGGCCGGTGTCGATGAGGTGCTGGACGTAGGTGTGGTCCTTGGTGATCTGGCGCAGCACGCCGTCGCGGAGCAGGTAGGCGCGTGAGTCGCCGACGTGCCCGAGTGTGATGTGCCTTCCGTCGGTGACCACCATGGTGAGCGTGGTGGCCATGCCCAGCCGCTCGAGATCGCGCTGGACGCCCATCCGGACCCCGGCGGCGGCCGCGGCGTAGGCCTCGGCGAGGACCAGCTCCGGACGCCGGCCGAGCCGCGCGAGGGCCACGGCACTGGCGCCGTACGCCGCCGTGGCCGAGGCGATCTCGCCGGCGGCGGCACCACCGACCCCGTCGGCCACCACGGCGACGTAGGGCCCCACGAAGCCCGAGTCCTCGTTGTGCGGGCGCACCCGCCCGGCGTCGCTCACGCCTGCACCCGAGAATCGCAGCACGCTCACTCCTTCCGGAGACCATGCCCCCGAGATGGGCAATGGGGTGAAGGGAAGTACACCGCGTGGTCCTTGACGACGTCAATCACCTCTGGGGTACCCGTCCGGACATCCGGCACCCACTAGCCTCCGGCCATGACGTCGCTCACACCGGAGCCCCCGGGCGTGCTCGCGGTGTCGCCGTCCCGGCGCGGCTGGGGGATCACGGCGTACGTCCTGGTGCTGGCCGTGCTGGTGGCCGTGATCGGCTGGGTGAGCACTCACCCCGACCCGCTTCCCACCGTGGACACGAAGGTGGTCGCGTCCACGCCGGTCACGGAGTCGGTGTACGTCGGGGTGTTCGGCACGCCGGCCGACTTCGACCGGAGCCTGCGCGTCTCCGGCGTCCGGGTCTTCGCCACCTCGCCCGTCCCGGTCACGATCGTCCCGCATGTGTGCCACGGCGGCTCGGTCAACGTGACCACGACGCCGGAGAGCTTCTGCGCCGAGCTCGGCCCCACCGAGGGCGCCACGCTGGAGGGCGGCGACGAGATCGTGCTCGAGGTCGTCGGCGACGCTCCCGGGGTGGTCGAGATCGACCGGGTGCGGATCGCCTACCGCGACGGGCTCCAGTGGGCCACCCAGGACGCCGGCGCCCGCTCCCAGGTCAGCATCCTCGCGCGCTGAGTGGTTGGAACCAACCAATTACCCGCGTGGGTTGGAACCAACCAACCCGCGCGGGAGGAACCAACCTCCGTGGGTTGGAACCAACCAACTGCACAGGTGGGTTGGAACCCACCAACCTAGGCGCCGGCGGCCTTCTCCAGCTCGGCGGCGCGCTCGGCGGCGTCGGTGATCTCGTCGGCGTCGATCGCCTGGGTGCGGTGGAACCAGGCCAGCGCTTCCTCACCGCGGCCGGCCTCGGCCAGCGCGTCGGCGTAGGCGTAGCGCAGCCGGACCACCCAGGGGTCGCGCGACTTGGAGTTCAGCGGCGCCTGCTCGAGGATCCGCAGCGCCGCGTCCACCTGCCCCATGTCGCGACGGGCCCCCGCCTCGACGATGGTCATCTCGGCCTTGGCCGCGGGCGGGAACGACGCCACCGACGGGCTCTTGGCCAGCTTGACCGCCTGGTCCGGCTGGCCCAGGGCGCGGTGGCAGTCGGCCATGATCGGGAGGTACGCCGTCGCGCCGTTCATCCGCTTGGCGGCGCGCAGGTCGGCCAGCGCCTCCGCGTAGTGACCCGCGGCGTACGCCGCCTCGCCGGCGGCCTCGCGGACCACGGCCAGCCGGGGCGCGCGGCCGCGGGCGGCCAGGGCGTGCCGGTACGCGAGCTCGGGGTCCTGGTCGATGTACAGGCCGGCCGCGGCCAGGTGCCGGGCGACCCGGGCGGCCAGCTTCTCGGGCAGCCCCTTGAGCTGGGCGGTCACCGAGCGGTCGAGCTCGTCGCCGGTGATCCCCTCGGGCAGGTCCGGTCCGTCGTAGGCCGCCTGCTCCTTGGTGCGCGCGGCCTTCTCGGGCCCCGGTCGGCGGTCGGGCCCGTCCTGGCGCCGGTCCTGGCGCCGGTCCTGGCGCTTGTCCTGGGGGCGGCCACCGCGACCCTTGGGCGCAGCCCGGCCGCCGGCTGGCTTCTGGCCGCCGTTCGAGCCTTGAGCGCGCTGGGGACGACGGTTCTCGGGCACAGTCCCCCAGCCTACGGAGCCGCTGGTGGCACGGCGATTCCGCGGGCATCGGCGACCGTGCGGCAGCCGGCCAGCCGGAACGCCTCGACCGTCTCCTCGCGCAGGTCGGCGTGCATCCGACCGACACCGCTCACGCCCTCGACCAGCGCGTACAGGGGAAGCCGGCCCAGGAACACCGCGTCGGCGCCGAGCGCCAGGGCTGCGAGCACATCGAGACCGCTGCGGATCCCGCCGTCGACGTAGACCTGCGCCTCACCGTCGACCGCCCTGACGATGTCGGCCAGGCACGTCGCGGTGGACGCCGCCCGGTCGAGCTGACGGCCGCCGTGGTTGGACACCCAGACGGCTGCGGCGCCTGCTTGCACGCAGCGGCGGGCGTCGTCGGCCCGGAGCACGCCCTTCGCGACGACGGGCAGCCCGGTCTGCTCGGCGAGCCAGACGAGGTCGTGCGGTCCGAGGTCGGTCGCCTTCTCGGAGCCAGGTGCGTCCTCGTACTCCGGGTCGAAGTTGACCCGGAGCAGCTCCGGGTCGACCACATCCCAGACGACCTGGTCGCCGGCGGCGTACTTCGTCGCGACCACAGGGGTGTCGACGGTGAGCACGATCGCCTCGGCCCCGGCGTCGACGGCGCGGGCCAGCAGGGGCTCGGCCAGGGTGCGGTCGGCGGGCAGGTAGGCCTGGAGCCACCAGCGCACCCCGGTGGCCGCGATGTCGGCGAAGGTCGTGCCCGCATTGCTGGAGAGCACCATGACCGTTCCAGCGGCCGCGGTGGCCTGGGCCATCGCCAGCTCACCGTCGGGGTGGACCGCCCTCTGCTGAGTGGTCGGCGCGATGCCCCACGGCACCCGGGCGGGCGAGGCGAGCAGCGGCACCGAGAGGTCGACCTCGGTCACGTCCCGGAGGACGTGCGGCAGGAACCGGCACTCGGCCCAGCCCCGCGGCGCCTCGAGGGTGCTCACCGAGTCGCGGGCGCCCTGGGCGAGGTACTCGAAGACCGGTGCCGGCAGGGCCTCCCTCGCCCGGCTCTCCAGGTCGGACAGCCAGGTCACGGGGCCGCGACGCCCGCGAAGCTCTTCTTGCCGCGCCGCAGGACGAGCACCTTGCCCCCGAGGAAGTCGTCCGCTGTGGGAACCCGGTCCGGGTCGTCGACACGCTCGTTGTTGACGTACGCGCCGCCCTCGGCCACCGCGCGACGGGCCTCCCCCCGGCTCTGCACCAGGCCCGACTCGACCAACAGGTCGGTGACGCTCTTGCCACCCGCGTCGGTGACGAGCGGGTGCGCGGTCGCGAGCGCCTGCACGAGGACGTCGGGGTCGGCATCGACCAGCGAGCCACCGCTGAACAGCGCGGCGGAGGCGTCCTCGATCCGGCGGGTTGCGTCGGCGCCGTGCACCAGCCCGGTCACCTCGGCGGCCAGCCGCTTCTGCGCGGCCCGCAGGAACGGCTTCTCGGCGTGCTGGGCCTCCAAGGCCTCGATCTCGCCGCGGGAGAGGAAGGTGAAGACCCGCAGCAGGTCGCCCACCTCGGCGTCGCCCTGGTTGAGCCAGAACTGGTAGAAGGCGTACGGCGGCATCATCTCGGGGTCCAGCCAGAGCGCACCGCCCTCGGTCTTGCCGTACTTGGTGCCGTCCGCCTTGGTGATCAGCGGCGTCGCGAAGGCGTGCACGTGGCCACCGTCGGCGCGACGGACCAGCTCGACGCCGCCGGTCAGGTTGCCCCACTGGTCGGAGCCGCCGAACTGCAGCGTCACGCCGTGCTCGCGGAAGAGGTTGAGGAAGTCCATCGACTGCAGCAGCACATACGAGAACTCGGTGTAGCTGATCCCGGCCTCGAGCCGGGTGCGCACCACGTCGCGCGCCAGCATCCGGTTGACCGGGAAGTGCTTGCCGATGTCGCGCAGGAAGTCGATGACCGAGAGGCCCTCGGTCCAGTCGAGGTTGTTGACCATCGTGGCGGCGTTCGCTCCCTCGAAGGACAGGAACGGCTCGATCTGCCGGCGGACCCGCTCCACCCAGTCCTTGACGGTCTCGGCGGAGTGGAGCACCCGCTCGCCGGAGTCCTTCGGGTCGCCGATCAGGCCGGTGGCCCCGCCGACCAGGACGTACGGCGTGTGCCCCGCCCGCTGCAGCCGCATCGCCGTGACGATCTGGACCAGGTTGCCCATGTGCAGGCTCGGCGCGGTCGGGTCGAAGCCCACGTAGAACCGGACGCTGCCCGCCGTCAGGGCCTCGCGCAGGGCGTCGAGGTCCGTCGAGTGCGCGATCAGGCCGCGCCAGACGAGGTCGTCGAGGAGTCCGGGATCTACCGGATTCGAGGGGGTGGGCACGCTGGCAATCCTCGCGCATCGTCCGCTGTCCCAGCGAACCGGTTCTCGGGGTTCTCGGGGTACCCCTACTGTGGACCGCTGCGAGGAGGACGCAGATTGATCGGCACGGTGATCGCGGGCAGGTACACGCTCGAGGCGGAGATCGGCCGCGGCGGCATGGGCGCCGTCTGGCGGGGCCGCGACGACGTCCTCGGCCGCACGGTCGCGCTCAAGAGGATCGGTGTCGCACCCGGTGGCATCACCCCCGACGCCGTGCGCGCCGAGCGAGAGGCCAAGCTCGCCGCCAAGCTGAACCACGCCAACGTCGTCGCTGTCTTCGACCTCGTAGAGGAGACCAGCACTGGGCAGAACCAGCAGTGGCTGGTCATGGAGTACGTCGAGGGCACCAACCTCGCCGAGCTGGTCCGCGAGCGCGGCCGGCTCACGCCCGACGAGGCGGCCCCGATCCTGGCGAGCACCGCGAGCGCGCTGGCCGCCGCGCACGGCGCCGGCATCGTGCACCGCGACGTGAAGCCCTCCAACATCCTGGTCACACCGGACGGTCAGGTGAAGCTGTCCGACTTCGGCATCGCCCGGACCGACGCCGACCCGTCGCTGACCCAGACCGGGCTGGTGACCGGGTCACCGGCCTACCTCTCCCCCGAGGTGGCCTCCGGCCAGCCGGCGACGCCGGCCAGCGACGTGTGGTCGTGGGGGGCGACACTGTTCCACGCGCTCGAGGGGCGACCGCCGTACGAGATCGGTGACAACCTGCTCGGCGCGCTCTACCGGATCGTCCACGAGGAGCCGCCCCGGACCGAGTCCGCCGGGTGGCTGGCGCCGGTGCTCCTGTCGACCATGACCCGCGACCCGGCGCGGCGATGGCCGATCGTGTCGGCCCAGCAGTTCCTCGAAGGCGGCCCGGTGACCGACCCGGTCCCGACCCCGGTCGGCGGGCTCTCCGACATCGGCCTGGGTGAGCCCGGCCGGGCCGACGCCCCACGCACCCGGTCGTACGACGACGCCGACGCCGGCACGCGGGTGATCCCGCTCGCCGAACCGACCGCCGAGCCCGCGCCACCACCGGCAGACGTCCCGCGAACGCGGGAGCGACGGCGGTCCTGGTTCGTCGTGGCGCTCGCCTGCCTCGCAGTGCTGCTGGCCATGGCCGTCGCCTTCTGGCTGGGGCTCGGCGACGGTGACGACGGCAGCGACTCCCCCTCGGGCCCGTCGGCCGATTCCAGCGGGCCCTCGGCCTCCCAGGACACCAATCAGCCGACCGCGGAGGGGATGGAGTCGTTCGTCCGGACCTACATCGACACCGTGGTCAGGGACCCGCGCGCGGCGTTCGACATGCTGACGCCGGCCTTCCAGGAGAAGAGCAACGGCATCGACGGCTACGAGGAGTTCTGGGGGTCGGTCCGCAGCGCCGAGATCAAGGACATCTCGGCCGACCCGGACTCGCTGGAGGTGAGCTACACCTACACCTACGACAAGCCACCCGGACCGGCGAAGACCGACGACGTGGTCCTCCAGCTCACCTTCGAGGACGGCCAGTACCTCATCGACGACGAGCTCTGACCTCGCACTTTCACCCCTGCGGGTGAGGCCAACGAGAGGGGGCACCGTCTCGGGTGTGCCTAGATTCGCTTCATCATGAATGCGGCCAGGCCAGCTCGGCGGAACGGGTCGCGCCTGGCGGTCGGGATCTACGACGAGTCCGAGCTGATCGTCTCCGGGGTCCACGGCCTGCTGTCCCGCTCCGGACCACCGACCGACGTGGTCGCGATCGCCCGGGACGCCGAGGAGGCCGCCGTCGACGTCCTGCTCTGCGACCCCGTCGGCCGGACCGTCCAGCTCGAGGAGTACCTGACCCTGGTGGTCGGCCTGACCGCGGCGCCGGTGCTCGTGTTCACGTGGAGCAGCAGCCCCTCCAGCGTGCGGCGCTCGCTGGCCGCTGGTGCACGCGGGTTCTTGTCGAAGACAGCGACCGGATCCGACCTGGCCGAGGCCGTGGCCGCCGTCCACCGAGGTGAGACCGTCGCGCCGACGCCGAGCCGGCTCGTCGGCACGCCCGACGGCAGGCCCGACCTCAGCACCCGTGAGGCTGAGGTGCTCGAGCTGATCTGCCGCGGCCTGAGCAACCTCGAGATCGCCGACCAGCTGTTCGTGAGCGTGAACTCGGTGAAGACCTACGTGCGCCAGATCTACCAGAAGATCAGCGTCGCCCGGCGGGCGCAGGCGGTCGCGTGGGGGCTGGCCCACGGCTTCTGAGGATCACCGGTCCGGGTCCTGGTCGAAGCCGGTGGCTACCAGCGGTCGGTGAGCTTCACGATCAGGAAGACCAGAACCGATCCGCCCGAGACCACGCCGAGGACGATGAGCAACCCCTCGGCACCGGTCATGGGTGGAGCCTGTCAGGGCCGGGGCCTTCCGCGACATGGCCTGTCCGGGTCCGCCTTGACGGGTGTCAGGTGGCCTACTTGCGCCCCGGCGAGTGACCTGTCTGGGCCATCCGGATTCCCCGGCTGACCTGCGGAAACGCGATGCTCAGGTCAGGGCGCGGCAGCCGAGGTGGCCGCGCGGCACACGGCGTCGACCGCCTGGCGAGCCGCGGCCCGCGTGGCGTAGGACTGACCTTGGGCGACGACCTGTCCGTTGGACGCCCGGAGCCGCCAGCGGTACTTGCCGGCGCGGTCGGCGTACACCTCGAACTCGGCCTGTCGAGCCCGGGTCGGCCGGACCGGCAGAGACGGCTCGCCGCGGCCGGCCGGGCTGGTGGGGAGCAGCTGCGATCCGGCCATCGACGCGACGAGGTCGAGGTGCTTGGCGCGGAACGAGCCGGGCTTGTACTTCCCCGTCCAGCCGTCGCTCTCGTCGAGGAACCGGTTCGCCCCGGCAGCGGTGGAGGAGTTGGTGCGCCGCCGGCCGATGTCCTCGACCACGCTGCGGAAGTAGTAGTGGTTGAAGAGCCGGTTGAACTCGGTGTAGTAGATGTCGGCCACCCTGTGGTCGCCGCGGATGATCAGCATGTTCTCGTCGTTGTCCTGGGTGGAGGCGACGCTGAAGTTGGCCGACCCGGTGACCACGAGCGGGAACTCGCCGAGCGGGTCCACGAGCATGAACTTCGAGTGGATGTAGGCCACGTGCGTGTTGAGCCCGAGCTCGATCGTGCTCGTCTCGCGGACCCACTGGTAGACCGGGTCACGGAGGTAGGAGCCCCACGCCGAGTAGACGTTGTTGGTCGAGTTCAGCCGGACGAACTTCTCGGGCGGCTTGCCCTTCTTCGGCTTCTTCGGCAGGTCCTTCTTCTCCAGCAGAAGGAACTCCAGCGGCCCGGTCTTCGGGTTGTCCTGGAGCACGGCCTTGATCCCCGGTCCGACACCGAAGGCCAGGGTGATGCAGCCCTGGCGCTTCGCGTCGTCCAGGGCCTTGGCGTAGCGGTCGAGCAGGTCCAGGTCCGGTCGCGGGCTGAAGGCCGGCGTCACGCCGGGCTGCCGCGCGTCAAAGTCCTGCGCCTTGACCGGCGAGAGGGCCAGGACGGCCTTCTTGAACTCGTCGTTCCTGGCCTCGGCCCCCCGTTCGCCGCTACGGGCGCCGGGGTCCTCGGAGAGCAGCGTCCAGTACTTGTGGTACGCCGCCGCGACGGCGCGGTCGCGGACCCAGTGGCCGACGTTGGTCTGGCCGGACACGCCGCCGCGGGACAGGTTGGTGGAGCCGGTCCACACCTCGCTCGCGGGCTGACCCTTGCGGGCCCGGACCATGAACTTGTTGTGCGAGATCTCCCACTTGCGGGCCTCCCGGAGCACCACATGGCCCATCGGGATGCCGGCCCGCTGGAGAGCGGCCAGGTTGGCCTCGCGCGGGAACGCCGGCACCAGCCTGCCATCCTCCCGGTGCTGGTTCTCCTTGGCGTCCACGACCAGCCTGACGTCCACGCCGCGCCTGATGGCCCGCGCGAAGGCGGCGACGGCCGGCTCGTAGTGGAACTCGTAGAAGCTGCCGAACAGCCGGTCCCCCGGCTTGCAGTCGTCGATGAACCCCAGCAGCGCGTCGTCGAGGTCTCGGCTCAGCCAGGCCAGCGCCCGGGCCTGGTCAGCCTCGTCCAGCTCGTCGATCCGCTTCGTGCCGAACTCGCGCACGTAGTACTGGCTGCTCGCGACCCCGCGGTTGAAGAACACGTCGTGGGTGCCGCCGAAGAGCGGCTCGGTGCGCACCGCGATCCGGATCGCCGGGTCGTCGTACTTCAGGGCGCCCGGGACTCCCTTGGCCGGCCGGAACTCGTACTCGTAGAGGCGGTCGGGCTCGGCCAGGAAGTCGTCCCACATGAAGCTCTGCACCGGGTGGTCGGTCGTGCTGACCCGGAGGTTCTTGGTGGGGCGCGGCACCACGCTCCGGAACACCTTGAACCCGTCCATGACCTGCCACTCGTCGGCGCCCACGTCGCGGCGCCCCACGGCGTACCCCTTCAGCCCGTGCTGCGCCCCGTCGGGCGCCACCACCCCGAACGACACGGTGTTCGTCCCGGCCACCGCGAAGACCTGACCGCTGGACGTGACCTCGGACCTGAACCTCATGGCACCCGCCTTCCTCCTCGGGACGGTGCCACCGCGGCGTCCATCAGGCCATGACCCGGTTGGGGGGTGTCAGGCCCCTCCGGACAGGCCATCCAGCCGTCGGTCGACGTACGCGCGCTCGGCCGTGGTCAGCGAGGCCAGCCGGACCTGGAGCAGGTAGTCGTCGACCCACAGCGCATCGGCGGCCGTCTCGACCTGCCCGTGTGCGCTCGCCAGGGCGTCGACGACCTCGGGCAGGCTCGGGATCAGCAGTGCGGCCACCCTCCGGTCGATGTCCAGCTCCTCGCGCACCTCCTCGTGGGGCGGCACCGGACCGCGCTCGATGTGCTCGGTCTCGTGGGCGATCGTGCACCGCCGCTCGGCCTGGCTCATTCCGAGCGCCAGCGTCACGGTCCGGGTCCGGTGACAGGTCAGCCCCATCACGCCCTGCGGCAGCTCGGCCCACCTCAACGACCAGTCCGTCTGCTCGGCGAACCGACGCCAGGGGTGGTGCGCCCGGCTGGTTCGGGCCGGCTCGACGGGACGCATGCGCGGACCGTAGGCGGGTCCGCCGACACGCCGGGCAGGGGTGGCTCAGGACTCGTCGGGGTCCTGGCTCTCCTCGCCGGCCGAGGCGACCCGGCTGCGCTGCTGTCCTCGGGTGCGACCGCCGGTGGGCGTACGGCGGAGCTGGATCGCCTCATCGGTGATCGAGGGCTCGGGCAGGTATCCGGCGTCGGTGAGCACCGCGTCCAGGACGCGCTGGTACGGCGTTCCCGACAGTCCGGCGAAGCGGGCCAACGCCTGGGCGCTCGGGAGCTGCTTGGGCTCGCGCCAGTTGCTGAAGACACCGGACGAGGAGTACCCGAGTCGCTTCGCCAGCTGGCGCTCGGAGGTGCCGTGCCGGTCGACGTAGGCCTGGACCAGGTCCCACAGCTGACCCATCCGACCTCCACCGTCGTTGATCCTCGGCTCCGACTGCCCTGCCAGTGGG
This sequence comes from uncultured Actinomycetota bacterium, assembly GCA_963749865.1. Taxonomy (GTDB): domain Bacteria; phylum Actinomycetota; class Actinomycetes; order Propionibacteriales; family Nocardioidaceae; genus Nocardioides. Next base: position 418,920 of record CAVVOE010000011.1, on the reverse strand, counting down.
CACCAACGTATCGCCGTGCCGCCTCGGCTGTTCGTGCAGGTCACGCCGGGCGTGCTGGCAGCCGGCCCGGCCGCGTGCCCCGACCAAGTGGACACCAGCGACACGCCGAGTGTCAATTGGTACTGGACATATTGAGCAGCAGTGATATACGTTCCCGTCGACCCATCAGGCAGCCACTCGGGAGCTGTGCATGCGACTTCACAACCTCAAGGGCCTCAAGGCCCTCATGGTCGTGCAGGACGTCTCGCAGCGCCGGCTCGCCCGCGCGGCGGGCTACAAGTCGCACGCCTACATGGGTCGCCTCCTGCGTGGCGAGGTCGACACCCTCGAGCCCGTGGCCGCGCTACGCATCGCGAGGTTCCTCCAGGTCGACCCGGACTTCTTGTTCACGGACCGGCCGTCCACTGATGATGGGCATTTCGTCCATCGTCGGAAAGAGGTGCTCGCGTGACACTGCGAACCCACGCCCCCTCCTGCGACCTCCATGGTGCCTCCCGCGGCGTCGGGCTCATCGGGCTCACGAGATGGGAGGAACCACCACATGAAGGGAACTCTGAGGCTCCCGGGCCTCGCACTCGCGTTCGTGGTCAGCAGCTGCCTGCTGGCCGAGGGCGCCACGCCGGCACACGCCGACGGACAGACGCGGGTCGACGCGCCGGCGACGTACACCACGACCATCGTGGTCCAGGACCTCGATGCCCGGGGGCACGTGACCGCGACTGAGACGATCAAGGGTCAGCCGCAGCCCATCGGCACGCCGCAGACCACCAACGGGAGCCCGCTGCTCGACGCCGGCGGCGGCGGGCTGCCCAGCGGCCAGGGGTGCCGGACGCTGACCGTCACCAACAAGACCACCACCACGCTCGGCTTCACGGCCTTCAAGTTCATCACCGAGACCAGCTGGTGCTGGAACCTCAGCCAGGACCGGACCGACCTCCACGGTGTGATCGAGCGCGCCCAGGACGTCGACTCCCAGTACCGCTACCGCGGGCTGAACAACTCGTTCAACCAGACCATCAGCCACGGCAAGCGGGTCTACCGGCAGGGCTTCTTCGAGAACTGCATCCCGAGGTACGGCTGCATCGGCGCCTACTACCCTGTGAACGAGAGCAAGGTCTTCTCCTCAGGCATGTGGTCGTGGACGACCAACGGTTAGGAGACGCACCATGGCCAAGATCCTGGTCCACCTCCTGCTCGCCTTCGTGGTCTGGACGGCGGTGCTCTTCGTGGCCGCGTTCGCCGGTGGGGTGGGCACGGTCGAGCTGACGATCTGGACCGTCGGACTGCCGATCGTGCTGCTGATCGTCTACCTGCGCTCGCGGCGAACCAGCAGCGGCTAGATCGATCTGACCCCTCGTGAGCTGTCTAGGCCGGTCGCCTGGCGGGTGTGGCCGCCGCCCGCGAGGGGTATTCGAGCCTCAGGACCGATCTGGCGTGGCGCCAGACATCTTGGGGGACACAGCTCGTCATGATCGTTGGGGGAACCAAGCCGTCACACCGTCCTGCGCCGGCATCGACCGAGAGCGGGTCGCTGGCCATCTACACCACGGGACCGGCAGCCGACTCCGACTAGACGCGTCACCGGCCCGACGTGCTGGGGGGACACACGTCGGGCCGGTGGCCGTGCGCGGTCTGGACCTGACCCCGCTCGTGGGCCGAGCGGTTTGGTCACTGCTGCATCCTCGGATCGTGCGTGGGGTCGGCGTACATGGTCGGGCAGCCGTGATCGCTCGCTTCGGGGCTCAGCTGGTAGTGCCAGGGTTCATTGCCGTAGATCTGGCACAGCCCGTACTCCGCGCCGTGCCTGGAGAGCCACGCCGTGGCGTCGGATGACCCGATGTCGACCGCGTCCCCCGACACATGAGCCGACGTGTTGGGGGTGGCCACCCATCGGGCGGCCTCCTCTTCTGAGCCGTACTCGGCGACCGCCTCATGGAGTAGCCGCACCTGGTACTCCGGGGAGCGCCAGCCACTCGTGACGTAGAGCTCGACCCCGTCGTCCGCGGCATCGGTGGCAGCTCGGCGCAGGGCATCGAGCAGAGCGGGATCGAGGTTGGACACGGCCGGAACGTCGTCGTCGAAGACGGTCGCGCCGTCCGGAACGGCGCCAGCCGCCTCGCCGTGCCCACCACGATGCTGACTGCGAAGCTCACTGCGAAGCTCACTGCGAAGGACATCGATGGCTGGTGCGGCGGTCGAGGACGAGGACGCCAGCAGCTGGTGGCCGAGGGCGGCTGTGATCGCCGCGATGACGACCAGCAGGCCGGCGACCAGGACCGTCGGTGACCGACGGAATGTTGCTCGGCCCGGGTCGTTGTGGGTCATGCCTTCAGTGAAGGCAGCGCGGTGTTGCCAGCCCGTATCTGGTTTTCGATATGCCGGCGATATGCGCCAGGTCGTTAGCGTCGAGGCATGCGGGTGCTGATCGTCGAGGACGAGCCCTATCTGGCCGAAGCAATCCGTGACGGGCTTCGCCTGGAAGCGATCGCGGCGGACATCGCAGGTGACGGTGACACCGCGCTGGAGCTGCTGAGCATCAACGCCTACGACATCGCCCTCCTCGACCGCGACATTCCCGGGCCCTCAGGTGACGAGATCGCCGAGGGGATCGTGGCGTCCGGCGACGGCATGCCGATCCTGATGCTCACCGCTGCCGACCGTCTCGATGACAAGGCTTCCGGGTTCGAGCTCGGTGCCGACGACTACCTGACCAAGCCGTTCGAGCTCCGAGAGCTCGTGCTCAGGCTCCGAGCACTCGACCGCAGGCGCGCTCACAACAGGCCACCTGTGCGCGAGATCGCGGGCCTGCGTCTGGATCCGTTCCGCCGCGAGGTCTACCGCGACGACCGCTACGTCCCGCTCACCAGGAAGCAGTTCGCCGTGCTCGAGGTCCTCGTCGCTGCCGAAGGCGGCGTCATCAGTGCCGAAGAGCTCTTGGAACGCGCCTGGGACGAGAACGTGGACCCGTTCACCAACGCCGTGCGCATCACCGTCTCCGCGCTGCGCAAGCGACTCGGCCAACCCGGGATCATCGCCACCGTGGCGGGAGTCGGCTACCGCATCGACACAGGACCAGGCGCCAGCGGCTTGGGACGCGAACGTGGCTAGGACCCCTGGCTTGAGTGTTCGCCTCAAGCTCACCCTCAGCTACGCGGCGTTCCTGATGATTGCCGGCGTCTTGCTGCTCGCTGTCGTGTGGGTGTTCCTGCTGCGCTACGTGCCCGACCGTGAGGTCGTGACCGGCCCTGGCGGCTTCAGTCCCACCCGCTCGGACCTCCAGCGAGCTTTCGTCCCGAAGGCGGCGTGGGCGATGGCTTTCCTGCTCGCGCTCGGCCTCCTGGGAGGATGGCTCCTCGCGGGCGCCATGCTCGCGCCTCTGACTCGGCTCACGAATGCGACCCGCCTGGCCGCGAACGGGTCGCTCTCGCACCGGATCCAGCTGGAAGGCCGCAACGACGAGTTCCGTGAGCTCGCCGATGCCTTCGACACCATGCTCGCGCGGCTCGAGGCGCAGGTCGCCGAGCAGCAGAGGTTCGCGGCCAACGCCTCCCACGAGCTGCGCACGCCGCTGGCGATCACGCAGACCCTTCTCGACGTGGCCCGCAAGGATCCGAACCGCGACACCGGCGAGCTGGTTGAACGCCTCCACTTCGTCAACACCCGAGCGATCGACCTCACCGAAGCACTCCTCCTGCTCAGCCGCGCTGACCAACGCTCCTTCAGCCGCGAACCGGTCGATCTGTCCCTGCTTGTCGATGAGGCCACCGAGACGCTGCTCCCGCTCGCCGAGAAGTGCGGCGTCGCCGTCGAGACCTCTGGCGACATCGCACCGACCACCGGCTCTCACGCGCTACTTCTGCAGATGACGACGAACCTCGTGCACAACGCGATCGTCCACAACCTGCCGGAGCGCGGCACCGTGCGGGTCGCGACCAGGGTTGAGTCCGACACGGTGCTCCTCACCGTCGAGAACACCGGCGAGAAGCTCTCCGCTCAGCAGCTCCACCGGCTGGTCGAGCCATTCCAGCGCGGCACTGGACGCATCCGCACCGACCACGCAGGGGTCGGCCTCGGGCTGGCCATCGTCAAGAGCATCACCCGGGCCCACGGTGGGACCCTCACGCTCACCCCCCGAGCCGCCGGGGGGCTCCGCGTCGTGGTGCAACTGACCGCGACGGCGCTGTGATCTGAGTCACACGGCGGTTGCCGATGTAGAGCCGTGACCCATGGCTCCGTTCAGACGGCGACACACCACCAACAGATCAAGGAGCACACCATGAAGCTCGCCGAGGAGAGCACGCTGTCGAAGGCGTACGGTGACCAGCGATGACCAAGTTCCTGCTGCTCACCCGGCACGACAGCGAGCTCGGCGTCCCGCCCATGGACCAGTGGGACCCGGCCGACATGAACGCGCACCTGGAGTTCCTGACCCGGCTGAACGACGAGCTGGCCGCGAACGGCGAGCTGGTCGAGATGAACGCGCTGGCCGCGCCCGAGCTGGCCAGGACCGTCAGTGCCGACGGACGCAGTGCGCCGGTGATCACCGACGGCCCGTTCCCGGAGGCGAAGGAGGTGCTGGCCGGATACCAGCTGCTCGACGTCGAGTCCGAGGAGCGGGCGCTCGAGATCGCGGCGCTGGTGTCGTCGGTGCCGGGGCCCGACGGCGTACCGCTGCGGCAGCGGATCGAGGTCCGCCAGGTGATGTGGTCGCGGTCCGACGAGGTGTGACGACGCCGGACGCGCTCGAGGACCTGCTGCGCGAGCTCGCGCCGCAGGTCCTCGGCATCGTGATCCGCCGGTACGGCGACTTCGACCTCGCCGAGGACGCTGTCCAGGAGGCGCTGATCGCGGCCACCACGCACTGGCGACGCGACGGCATCCCGGAGAACCCACGCGGCTGGCTGCTGCAGACCGCCGGGCGCAAGCTCACCGACATCCACCGCAGCGAGCAGGCTCGCCGCCGGCGGGAACGGGCCGCGACGACCGACGACAGGCCCGAGGTGGGCGACACCGACGACACCCTCAGGCTGCTGTTCCTGTGCTGCCACCCGGCCTTGACGCCAGCTTCGGCGGTCGCGCTGACGCTGCGGGCGGTCGGCGGTCTGACCACCGCCGAGATCGCCCGGGCGTTCCTGGTGCCCGAGGCAACGATGGCGCAGCGGATCAGCCGGGCGAAGCAGACCCTGGGCGGCGAGACGTTCGGAATGCCGAGCGACGAGGAGCGCGCGCAGCGGCTGCTGGCGGTGCTCAAGGTGCTGTACCTGATGTTCAACGAGGGGTACGCCGCTACTGCGGGCGCCGACCTGATCCGCGTCGACCTCGCCACCGAGGCGATCCGGCTGACCCGGATGCTGGCCGCGGCGGTGCCCGGCGACGGCGAGGTGACCGGCTTGCTGGCGCTGATGCTGCTGACCGACGCGCGGGGTCCGGCACGGACCGGTCCGGTGGGCGAGCTCGTGCCGTTGGCGGAGCAGGACCGCTCGCTGTGGAACCGCGAGCAGATCGCCGAGGGAGTCGTGCTGGTCACTCGCGCCATGGCCGGCGGGGTGGTCGGCGAGTACCAGCTGCAGGCAGCGATCGCTGCGGCGCACGACACGGCGTCGGCGGCGGAGCGGACCGACTGGCAGCAGATCCTGCGCCTGTACGAGCTGCTGGCCAAGGTCGTCGACAGTCCGGTGGTGACGCTCAATCGCGCGGTGGCGGCCGCGATGGTGCACGGCCCGGCGGTCGGGCTGGAACTGCTCGATCCCCTCGATGGGCAGCTCAAGGGCAGCTATCGGCTCGATGCCGTGCGCGGCCATCTCTACGAGAGGCTCGGCGACGGCGAGCGGGCCACGGAACACTTCCGCCGGGCTGCACGCAGGACGACCAGCCTGCCGGAGCAGCGCTACCTCACCGCGAAGGCCGCCGCACTTCGGCGGTGAGTTTCGATCCGGAAGGACGGGTGGGGGATGGCCGCGTCCAAGCCGACTGCGTGCCCGACGACGACTTCGACAGCGGTCTGGTCGCGCTCGCCCTTGGCGTCGACGGCGACCACGACGAGGTGCAGCGTATCCGGCAGGTCGACGCTGGAGCCGGCGAACGGAACGCTTTCGAGATCGGCCGCGACTGGGAACGCGCCGTGCAGAATGGCAAGGTCAGCGATTCGTCAGCACCTGAGCCAGACGACGAACGCCCTCCGCCGAGCTGGTGCGGAGGACGTTCGCTGCTGTGGGCGGCTATCGTTTGGGCACGATGCGCGCCGGTCCGTGGATCGGCGGGGAGCCGGGGAGCGTCGAGGGCTCAGTGACGGCCGCGCCTTGGGCCGAGGTCGCGCGCATCTCCAGCGGGTACTCCTGGAACGTGACATTGTCGAGGGAGACCCAGGCATTCGAACCGTTCTCCACGTAGACCCAGCAATTGTTGTCCGTGGTGGCGTAGGTGACCGTTAGTCGTGACGTGGCGTTGTTCGCGATGACCCCGTAGGCGTGGTAGAACCACGGGCAGTAACTGAGGGGCAGGCGGAACATGGGCTGTCCGATGGTGCCACCCTTGACCAACCCTCGAAGGTGGATCGAGCCCTCGTGGTCCTTCGCGTAGGCCGCGTGCTGCCACGTCGCGCCGCTGTGCGAGGCGCTCGAGTCGTAGTTCGACCAGCCGGACTCGAACGCAGGCTCGCCGGGGTCGCCGATGTAGTGCCACCGCTCTATCGTCGCGAGATCGGATCTGCCAACCGCACCGAAGCCAATCTCATCGGTACCGACGGCACCGAAGGCGATCTCGCTGTTGCCGATCGAACCCTCGGCGATCTCGCTCGAAGCGACCGAGTTGGCCGCGAGGTCAACCGAGCTCAGACCCCCGTTGGCGAGCGTGTCGTCGCGCACATCCCCGGAGAAGACCGAGTTGTTCAGGATCTTCGCAGAGGTCACGCCGTCGTTGGCCAGGTCGGCGGTCTTGACCTCGCCGTTGACGATGTCGGTGCTGAACACGGTGTTGGCCGCGTAGGCGGTGCCGGTGCCGACTACGAGGACGACCGCGAGAGTGGACATGGCGTTTGCGTAGGTGAGGTGGCTGAATATTCGTTGAGGTCGAACTCGCATGGCGGTCTCCTGGGTTGACGGGGATCATTCAGTCGATCCCTCCTGGGGTTGTTCATCAATGCCCCGGATGACTCATTTCTCCGACCATCAGCCTGGTCAGGCCCTTCCCCGTCTTCGGGGTCGACGTGGCAACGGGCTGCTGCGACCTTGGATCCGGTCCACGCCGTCGAGCCGCACCCGCTCAGCCGGGAACGTCCCGATGTGGCTGCTCAGCTCGCCGGGCGCCGGTGCTGCACCACACACGACCACTGGCCGCCCTCGTCCTGGCTCCGCATCCGAAGTTCGCCGGGGCGCAGCGGGACCTCGCAGCGGGGAACGGTCGTCAGGCACTCGGCGAACACGAGCCGGACGGCCGCGGCGTTGAGAGGCCGAAGTCGCGTGCGCCGAGGACGTGGAGCCAGCGGCGACCGGTAGTGGGGCTGGTGGGGCGGGTGGGGCTCGAACCCACGACCCAAGGATTATGAGTCCTCTGCTCTGACCGACTGAGCTACCGCCCCTGGTTCACTGTTCTCCAGATCCGAGGCCTTCGGCCTCGCGATCAGACCCTATCCGCGCTCAGCCGTGGAGGTCGCGACCGGATCGGGCGCCACGCGGCACCGGGCCGAACGACGGGACTCGTAGCTCAGCCCACGTCGACATGGCCCACCTGGGCTCGCCGGAACGGGTGAAGGGGTGGGCAGACTGATCACGGAAACCGTCGCCCTGAGCCATTTCGGATGAGAGTCCGTTCACGTCTCTATGACCCGGCCTGCCGGTGCCACAGACTGCGGGCACAACCCTCACTCGACTCTCGGTAGGTTCCCCATGCTTCGACCTCTCGCGCTCCTCACCGGTGTGCTCCTCGGCGGCACGCTGCTCGTGCCGGTCAGCCCCGCTCAGGCCGCACAGCCCGGGGACGCTTCCCGGTTCACGACCTGGGTCGGGTACGACGTCGGCCGCTACCCGACCGCGGTCGCGGGCGCGGACCTCAACGGTGACGGGCTCGCCGACGCGGCCTGGGCGCGAGACGACTTCTTCGACAACTCGATCACCGTGACCTTCAACCTGGGCGACGGCACCCTGGGGGCGACCCAGAGCTACCCGACCACCGAGAAGTCCACCGACATCGTCGCCGCGGACCTCGACGGTGACGACGACGTCGACCTTGCGGTGTCGGCGATCGGCAACGGCTACGACAACGACGTCGTCGACCTGTTCCTCAACGACGGGGCCGGCCGGTTCAGCCATACCACCGCGTCGGGTGGCTTCGCCCCCGAGCGGATCACCGCCGGAGACCTCGACGAGGACGGCGACACCGATCTGGTGCTGGCCAACTACAACGAGTACCCGAACAGCACGGTGACCGTGCTCCGCAACGGCGGTGGCGCCACCTTCACAGCAGAGTCCACGCGGGTGGGCTTCCGGGTGCACGACGTGCTCATCGGCGACGTCACCGGCGACGGCAGCCTCGACCTCGCCGCCGCCCGCCTCAACGAGGAGACCAACCGCTACGACCTGCACGTGCTGGAGCAGCGAGCCAACGGCACCTTCGCACCGGACGCCGACCCGCAGGAGTTCGACCTGGCGACCAACGGAGGCGTGGGGTCCCCGAACCTCGCTGGGGGCGACTTCAACGACGACGGCGACCTGGACCTGGTGGTCGCCGGTGGCGCGACGTTCGAGGACGCCGTGCTGACCAACGACGGCACCGGCACGTTCGCCGTGACGGCGTACGACGCCCCGAACCTGACGGTCGACGTGACCGACCTCGACGACGACGGCGACCAGGACATCGTGGGAGTGGGCGGCGGCGGTGGCATCCGCGGAAACCTCACCGTGCAGCGCAACAACGGCGACGGCACGTTCGCGGCGCCCGAGACGGCGGTGACCGGCAACAACCCGATGGCCCTCGCGATCGCCGACCTGCAGGGCGACGGGCGCCCCGACGTCCTGGTGCCGGCGAGGGACATCGGCACCGGTGTGACCCACCGCCTGCTCGCGGACGACACGTTCGCCGCGCCCCCAGGTGGGGACCTGTTCGCGCCGTCGGTGGGTGTGGCGACCGGCGACGTGGACGGCGACGGCGACATCGATGTCGCGGCAGTCGTGGGCGGGTTCTTCGGCGAGCCGGGCATCCGGGTGCTCGCGAACAGCGGCAGTGGCGCGCTGACCCAGGTGGACCAACTCTCCAGCGAGACGGACCCGCGTTCCCTGAACATCGCGGACGTCGACGAGGACGGCGACGCCGACCTGACCTGGCTGGCCGGCTACTACCGGTCCCAGGTGGTGGCGACGGCGCTCAACGACGGAACCGGCGGGTTCGCCGCGCCCACCACCCGCACGGTCACGACCTGCGGCGACCACCTCACCCTCGGGGACGTCGACGGCGACGGCGACCTGGACCAGGTCGTGGGCAACGAGGAGGACTGCGCCGCCTTCGACGACGTCGACAAGGTGTCGTTGAGCATCAACGACGGCAGCGGAGGCTTCACGGACGAGCGGCTGGTGACCATGACCCTGTTCACCGGGGACACCGCCGTCACCGACGTCGACCTGGACGGCGTCGCCGACCTGGTGGGCGGCTCGGCGCTGGCCACCAACGACGACATCGCGGTCGCGCTCGGCACCGGCGACGGCGACTTCGCGGCACCCGTGTTCACGACGACGGGCGCACGCCACCGTGAGCTCGTGGTCACCGATCTCGACGGTGACGACGACGTGGACGTGGCCTCGAACGCCTTCGAGGACGGGACCGTGGTACTGCTCGGAAACGGCTCCGCGACCTTCCCGAGCGTGCGGTTCCTTCCCGGGGAGGAGGCCAACGGCTACCGCAACCAGGTGGGCATCGCGGCCGGCGACGTGAACGGCGACACGATTCTCGACATCGTCGTCGCGAACGAGACGGGCAGCGACGTCGCCGTCCACGCGGGCCTGGGCGACGGCGAGTTCGACGCGCGGCAGGTGCGCTACGGCATGCGGCCCCGCGTCACCGACGTCGCCCTGGCCGACCTCGACGGCAACGGCATTCTCGACGTGATCAGCCCGGCCCAGCTGCCCGGCTCGTTCGCCCGGGCCTCCGCTCGCGGCTCGGTCGGCGCCCGGGCCGCCGCCGCGGCTGCCCCCGCCGACTCACCCGGCCTGAGCCTCCTGCTCGGCAAGCGCCCTCGATGCACCATCACGGGAACGCCCGGCAACGACGTGATCAAGGGGACGTCGCGCACCGACGTGATCTGCGGCCTGGGCGGCAACGACACGCTGCGCGGGCTCGGCGGCAGCGACGTGCTCCGCGGCGGCGACGGGAACGACCTCATCAACGGCGACGCCGGATCCGACCAGCTCCGCGGCGGCGCCGGCGACGACAGGCTGTACGGCGCGACCGAGGACGACGGCCTCCGCGGCGACAGCGGCAACGACCTCTTCAGCGGCGGCAAGGGAGCCGACACCCTGGATCTCCTCGACCCCGGCGTGGCCGTGGTGCACGAGAACGGCGATGCCGGCCCCGGACGCGACCACTGCCGGCACGACCCGACGGACCAGGTCGTCCGCTGCGAGTGAGCCAGCTGGCTTGAGCGTCCTCGAAGGCGGGAGCCGTCGTGGTCGGTCAGCCGACCACGACGGTGTGACGCGCGTCGGGCCGCATTGCTCCCCCGGCTGGACTCGAACCAGCAACCCTTCGGTTAACAGCCGAATGCTCTGCCAGTTGAGCTACAGGGGATCGGGTTGCAGCCCGCAAACCCTAGCAAGGGCGGCAGTCGCCGATGAAATCAGCGATCGCCCACCTCGTCGCGGGCAGTCATCAGGGCCTCCTGGGCGGCCTGCGCCACGAAAGCGTCGTCCGGATCCACGCCCTCGTCGTACTCGAACAGCCAGGTCAGTGCCCGGTCACCGGTGGGCGCGCGGCGGGCGATCACCCGGACGCCGCGCTGGCCGCGGATGGGGACGTGACGCTGCAGCACGACCGTCGAGGAGACCCGTTCCCGGACCAGCTGCAGCAGCCGGGCGGGCTCCTCGAGCACGAAGGAGTACGACGGACGCGGCTCGCCCCAGGTGCCGACCTCCGACACGTGGAACGTCTCGGAGTCGAGGTCCCAGTCGGCGGCCTCGACCTGCTCCCAGGGGATCCGGCGGCCCTCCGGGAGGTAGAGCGCGGAGCGGGTCCCGGCCACGACCCCGGACGGCGAGGCGGCGAAGGCCAGGACCTTCTCCCCCGCGGCCACGTCGACCGGCGGGGCGGAGCGGCGCAGCCTCACGGCGTGCCGACGATCCGGTCGCGCAGCTTGCGTCGGTGCTCCTCGAGGGCGGCCAGCTCGCCGAACATCCGGTTGTAGGCGTCGGTGTGCTCGACCGGGTTGGTCCGCTGCATCTTCGACTTGACCTGCTCGATCCGGCGCAGCGCGGTGAGCTCGAGCAGGCGCACGACGTACTGCAGCACGTAGTCGGCGGTCGGCTCCTTGGCGGTGGGCAGCGACTCGACACTCAGCTCGGTGATCGCCGAAGCAACCGCAGGGTCGCGGGCTGCGTCGCGGAGCAGCCCCGACCATGACGCGTCGCCCGCGCCGGCTACCGGCCCGCCACTTGCGGTGATCGCCTCCCAGACCCCGCGGTAGGTGGGGTGGATGAAGTCCTCCGGCCCGACCTCGGTCGTGGTCCGGCCGATAGCCATCGGGTGCTGGAGGACCAGCTTGAGCGTCTCCCGCTCGATGGCGAACCTCGGATCGCGCAGGTGGGGAAGCTCCTGCCGCGGCCGCTCGGCGACCGTCTCCTCCACCGCCGGCGCGCCGGGTCGGGAGCGGGCCGCGGGCCGGCGAGTGGTGGCTCGGCGGACCTCCGTGCGGGCGTCCTCGACGTCGACCCCGACCATCGAGGCGATCTCGCGGGCGAAGGCGTCGACCTTGGACCGGTCGCGGATGCTGGAGACCAGCCGGGCGCTCTCGCGCAGCGCATCCACGCGGCCGTCGGCGCGGTCGAGGTCGTACTTGGCGACCACGTTGGTGAGCACGAAGCGGTAGAGCGGCACCCGCCGCGCCACGAGCTCGCGCACCGCCGCGTCGCCCTGCTTGATCCGCAGGTCGCACGGGTCGAGCCCGTCCGGCTCGACGGCGACGTAGGTCTGCGAGACGAAGTTCTGGTCGCCCGAGAACGCCTTGAGGGCGGCCGCCTGCCCGGCGGCGTCGCCGTCGAAGGTGAAGATCACCTCGCCGCGGAACTCCTCGTGGTCGGCCATGAACCGCCGCAGCACCTTGGCGTGGTCGTCGCCGAACGCCGTGCCGCACGAGGCCACCGCCGTACCGACCCCGGCCAGGTGGCAGGCCATCACGTCGGTGTAGCCCTCGACCACGACCGCCTGTGCGGACCGGGCCATGTTGCGCCGGGCCAGGTCGATGCCGTAGAGCACCGTGCTCTTCTTGTAGATCGGCGTCTCGGAGGTGTTCAGGTACTTCGCGTCGATCCGGTCGTCCTCGAAGATCCGGCGCGCCCCGAAGCCGATCGTCTCGCCGCTCGCCTCCCGGATCGGCCAGAGCAGGCGACCGCGGAACCGGTCGTACGGCGACCCGCCGCGCTGGCTCAGCGCCGCCAGGCCGCCGGCGACGAGCTCCTCCTGGGTGAACCCGCGGCTGCGGAGATGCTTGAACAGCGCGTCGCCGTCGCGCGGCGCGAAGCCCAGGCCGAAGGTCTCTGCGACCGCGCCGTCGAACCCGCGCTCGGTCAGGAACTGCCGCGCCTGCTGCGCCTCCGGCGTGAGCAGCTGCTCGGCGTAGTACTCCTGCGCGACCCGGTGCGCCTCGATCAGCTTGCCGCGCGCCGGACCCTTGGGCCGGTCGTCGTGGCCGTCGCCCTCCTCGCGCTTGAGCTCGACGGCGTACTTGTCCGCGAGCCGCTCGACGGTTTCCATGAAGGTCAGGCCGTCGATCTTCATCAGGAACGAGATGACGTCGCCACCCTCGCCGCAGCCGAAGCAGTGGAAGGTCTGCCTGGACGAGTTGACGTTGAACGACGGGGTCTTCTCGTCGTGGAACGGGCACAGCCCCTTCTGGGAGCCGCCGCCGGCGTTCTTCAGCGTGACGTATTGAGACACCACCTCGTCGATGGGGGCCTTCTCGCGCACCTCGGCGATGCTCTCCTCGCGGATCCGGCCTGCCACATCGCCACCCTATGACCTGGTCAGTAGTCGCCCGACATGATGTTCACAGGCTCCTCGCCGCGTGCGATCCGGTGCAGCTGGTCGCGGACCAGGCGGTACGCGCGGGGCCACATGGCGCTGCTCGAGCCGCCGACGTGCGGCGAGATGAGCAGCCCGGGGCAGTCCCAGAGCGGGCTGTCGGCGGGCAGCGGCTCGGGGTCGACCACGTCGAGGGCGGCCCGGATCCGGCGGGACTGCAGGGCGCTCACCAACGCGGGGGTGTCGACCACCGGCCCACGAGCCACATTGACCAGCAGCGCGCCCTCCTTCATCTCCGCCAGGAACGCCGCGTCGACCAGCCCGCGGGTGTCGTCGGTCAGCGGCAGCACGAGCACGACGACGTCGGCCGACGCCAGCAGGTCGGGCAGGTCGGAGATCGGATGCACGCCGTCGCGCGCGGAGCGGGCCACCCGCACCACCGAGCACTCGAATGGCGCGAGCCGAGCCTCGACCGCCGCGCCGATCGCGCCGTACCCCACCAGCAGCACCTCGCGGTCGGCCAGCGCCGAGTGCCAGCCGGGCGTCCACTCGTGGCGGTCCTGGGCGCGCACGAACGACGGCACGCCGCGCAGCGAGGCCAGGACCAGGGTGAGGACCAGCTCGGCCGTCGAGGTGTCGTGGATGCCCCGGCCGCTGCAGAGGGTGACCCCGGCGGGGATCGCCGGTCGGATGTTGTCGACGCCCGCGGTGAGCGTCTGCACGTAGCGCAGCGAGGTCATCCGCGGGATCACCTCGGCCACCTTCGACCCGACAGCGTACGGCGGCACATAGATCTCGACGTCGCCGACCGAGTCCGGGACCGACGCCGTCGGGTCCACCACCTCGTAGGTCATCGAGTCCGGCGGGTCGACCAGCTCGGACGGGTCGAAGGGCAGCCAGACCAGCGTCACGCCGGGACTCCCGGTGCACCCACCAGCCGGTCCCGCCAGCTGACGGCGCTCGCGTCGGTCAGCGAGGCGACCTGGTCGATGACCACCCGCAACCGGCCGGCGTCGTCGGGGGCGGACTCCCAGTCGTCGGCGAAGGACGGGTCCAGGGCGTCGGGGGCGTGCTGCAGCAGCGCCTCGACCAGCTCGGAGACCACGGTCCGCTGCCGCGACATGAGGGCAACTCGGTCCTCGGCCTGCATCACGTAGTGCGCCGCGATCCCCTTGAGCACCGCCATCTCGTGCAGGGTCGGCACCGGGGTGACGATGTCGCCCCGGTAGCGCACGAACGGGCCGTCCCCCGCCTCGAACGTCGCGGACTGGGTCGCGCCGCAGAAGCGGCCGATCAGGTCGCTCGTGAGGTTCTTCAGCGCGGCCAGGCTGCGCCGCGAGCCGTCGTAGGGCCCGGTGGGCCAGCTGTCCAGCGTCTGCAGGTTCGCCAGCGCGTAGCGGACGTCGTCGTCGTCAAGGTGCGGCAGGTACCACCCCCGGACCGTCTGGCCGACGGCGGCCACGTCGAGGGCCGTGAGGTCGACCCGGCCCGCGACCACTCCGTCCTCGACGTCGTGGACCGAGTAGGCGACGTCGTCGGCCAGGTCCATGATCTGCGCCTCGACGCACTTCAGCGGCTCGCCGCCGAAGACCGGAGCACCCTTCCGCATCCACTCGAAGACCGGGACGTCGTCGTCGTACACCCCGAACTTGCGCCGCCCCTCGGACGATCCCCAGGGGTACTTGGTGCAGGCGTCGAGCGTCGCTCTAGTGAGGTTGAGCCCGGCCGAGCGTCCGGACTTGTCGAAGGTCTTCGCCTCGAGGCGGGTCAGCAGCCGCAGGGTCTGGGCGTTGCCCTCGAACCCGCCGCACGGCCCGGCGAGCTCGTGCAGCGCCTGCTCGCCGTTGTGCCCGAACGGCGGGTGCCCCAGGTCGTGGGCCAGCGCAGCGGTCTCGGCGATGTCCGGCTGGGAGCCCAGCGCTCGCGACAGGTCACGAGCGACCTGGGCGACCTCGAGGCTGTGGGTGAGCCGGTTGCGGACGAAGTCGTCCATCTGCGGTCCGTGCACCTGGGTCTTGGCGGCCAGCCGCCGCGAGGCCGCCGCGTGCACGACGCGCGCGCGGTCGCGTTCGTACGGCGTGCGCTCCGGCGCCTCGACCCGCTTGGGCGGCTCCGCGACGATCCGCTCGCGGTCGTGCTCGTCGTAGAGGTCGGTGCTGTCCATCAGCACCGGACTCTAGGTCAGCATGATCAGTAGACGGACACGTGCACGTGGTCGTAGTGGTTGGCGGTCGCTGAGCCCCGCGACGACATGTACCGCCAGCCCTCGCCGGCGCGGACCGGCGTCCAGATGTGCTGGCGCCAGATCACGTCGAACAGGTTCAGCTCGGAGGCGTGCGCGCGGAGGAACTCGGCGATCGCGGTGCCGAGCCCGACATCGCTGACCATGATGTCGATCGCCCGACCACTCCCGTGCTCGCCATGACTGCTCCAGCCGCCGTACGACGTGATCTCGGGGAACGCGTTGCAGACCGACCGGTAGACGTAGACCGCGCGGTCGGTGAGGCCGCTCTCGACGCTGCCGTCGGGGCAGGGCTGCATCGACAGGCCGGCGCCGACGCCGGCCGGCTTCTCGTCGGAGAGGTAGCCGTCGGTCACCCAGCGGGACTCGCCCTTCAGCACGATCTCGGTGCGGCCCCACATCTCGCGGCCGGTGACCAGCACCTTCTTGCCGGCCTCCAGCTCGCCCAGCTGCTCGGCCTTGTCGCCCGGCTGGTTCCAGATGTTGAGGTCGTCGGTGGTCCACTGCTGCTTCTTCGCGCCCTTGATCGCGGCGGCGATGGCGGCCTTCGACATGAACGACGCGGGTAAGTCGCGCGAGGCGGTGGCGTTGACGCGGTTCTCCGCCCGGGTGATCGGCGACTCGCCGCGGTCCACGGTGGGGGACAGCTGCGCCGCGGCGGTGCTCAGGGGAGCCAGGTCGGAGGCGGCCGGGTCCGCGACCACGACGCCGATGGTGACGGCGCCGGCGGTCGCCAGGACGGCGAGCGGGCCGATGACGGCCAGGGCCTTGGGCTTGCGGCGGGCTTCGGTTTCCCGCTTGTGGCGATGGTCGGCCACGGCGCTGATCCTCTGCGGGTCGGGGGCACAGTCGTGCGCCGGCCGAATGTCACGAACAGGTCACGGCCGACGCAATTCACCAATCAACCACATCTGGAGGGAGGCAGCCAATCCTTGACTTCGCGGTCCGGGTGGTCCAGGTCACGGCGACCGACGCGGTTGAGCGTGAGATCGAACATCGAGTGAGTCGATCGTGTAAGCGGGATCTCACCCGCCGGTGGTCTCCGAGGTGTCCTCGGTGAGCCCGCAGCCGGTGCCGTCGGTGTCCTCGAGCCAGTGCTCGGGCAGGGCCACCTTGTCGCGCGGCGAGCCCTGCCGGCCCCGTGGCGCGCCCAGCTCGGAGACCGGGAACGGCTCCGACCAGTCCAGCCGCGCCAGCAGCTCGTCCAGCTCGGCCAGCGAGGTCACCATGGCCAGCTCGCGGCGCAGCTCGCCGCCGGCGGCGAACCCCTTGAGGTACCACGACACGTGCTTGCGGAACTCGACGCAGCCGCGCTCCTCGCCCAGGTGCTGCGCCAGCAGCTCGGTGTGGCGGCGCATCATGCCGGCCACCTCCCCGAGCGTGGGCAGCGTGGCGACCTGATCGCCCTCGAAAGCGGCGGCGAGGTCGCGGAACAGCCAGGGCCGGCCCAGGCATCCGCGCCCCACGACCACGCCCGCCACCCCGGTCTGCTCGACCATCCGCAGCGCGTCGTCCGCCTCCCAGATGTCGCCGTTCCCGAGGACCGGGATGTCGACGTGCTCGACCAGCCGGCCGATCGCCTCCCAGTCGGCGGTGCCGGAGTATGCCTGCGCGACGGTCCGCGCGTGCAGCGCGATCGCGGCGCAGCCCGCCTCCTGGGCGAGCCGGCCGGCGTCGAGGTAGGTGAGGTGGTCCTCGTCGATGCCCTTGCGCGTCTTCATCGTCACCGGCACGGCGTACGGCGCGGCCGCGGCCACCGCGTGCTCGAGGATCTCTCCGAGCAGCTTGCGCTTCCACGGCAGGGCCCCGCCGCCGCCCTTGCGGGTCACCTTGGGGACCGGGCAGCCGAAGTTGAGGTCCACGTGCGCCACGCCGTACTCCGCGCACAGGATCTCGGTGGCCTTGCCGACGTAGACCGGGTCGGTGCCGTAGAGCTGCACCGACCGCACGGTCTCGAGCTCGTCGAAGACCAGCATGCCCAGGGTGTGCCTGTCCCGCTCGACCACGCCGCGGCTGGTGATCATCTCGCAGACGTAGAGCCCGGCCCCCTGCTCGGCGCACAGCCGGCGGTACGCCGCGTTGGTGATCCCCGCCATCGGCGCGAGCACCACGGGCGTCGCCACGTGGAGCGGGCCGAGGGTGAGTCCGGTCATACGGTCATTGTCCGCCGCGCCGACGGCGGTGCCCAATCACTGCGGGACGGTCAGCCGCCCTGGTCGCCCTGGTCGCCGTTGTCGCCCTTGTCGCCCTTGCCCTTCGGTGGCTTGGGCGGCTTCGGCTTCTCGAGCGGGCCGGTCCACGTGATCGGGTCGAACTCCTGGGTCGGCCGGAAGCTCACTGCGGTGAGCTCGCCCTTCCGGGGGGCCAGGAAGACCAGGCACACCTTGGTCTTCTTGCCCGGCCGGAACTTCTTCGGGAAGGACCCGGGCTCGCAGGGCTTGAACGCGCTCGCGAACGTCGTCGCCTCGACCAGGGTGTTCTCGCCGTCGACGATGTAGAGCGGGACCCGGCGCTCGCCGAGGTCGGTCTCGCCGAGGTTGGTGATCGTGGCCCGCACGAAGTAGGGGTTGGCCTTCTTCTGGCCCGGGTCGAGGTCCCAGCCCACGAAGGACTTCTTGAAGCTGGTCTTCTCGAGCCGGGTGACCCGGATGTCGAGTACGCCGACCACACCCTGCTTGACCTCGTAGGCGACGGTCGCGGTGTCGCCCACCTCGAGCTGGCTGCCCTGCGGGCTCAGCGCGACGCCGCCGGGAACGGCCAGGGAGGGCTCGGAGGACGCGCTCTCCGACTCGGTCGCGCTCGGGCCGGCGGAGTCACCGACGTCGGGGCCCTTGTCGTCGTCGGAGCAGGCCGCGAGCACGCCGGCGGCCAGCAACACGGCAGCGAGGGACGACGCGACTCGTCTCAGCACCCCGCCATTGTGCAGCGCGGGTGGCATCAGCAGCCGACGAATCGCTCAGCGAAGTACGACGTGATCCCGTCGATCGACACCCGCTCCTGCGCCATCGTGTCGCGGGAGCGGACGGTCACCGCGTTGTCCTCGAGCGTCTCGAAGTCGACGGTGACGCAGTACGGCGTACCGATCTCGTCCTGGCGACGGTAGCGGCGGCCGATCGCGCCGGAGTCGTCGAAGTCGACGTTCCAGACCTTGCGCAGCTCGGTCGAGAGGTCGCGCGCCTTGGGCGAGAGGTCGGCGTTCCGGCTCAGTGGCAGCACCGCGACCTTGACCGGCGCCAGCCGTGGGTCGAGCCGCAGCACCACCCGCTTGTCCACACCGCCCTTGGTGTTGGGCGCCTCGTCCTCCTGGTAGGCGTCGACCAGGAAGGTCATCAGGCTGCGCGAGAGCCCGGCGGCCGGCTCGATGACGTACGGCGTGTAGCGCTCGTTGGCGGCCTGGTCGAAGTACGACAGGTCCTGGCCGGAGTGCTTCGCGTGCGTGGACAGGTCGAAGTCGGTGCGGTTGGCGATGCCCTCGAGCTCCCCCCACTCCGAGCCCTGGAAGCGGAAGCGGTACTCGATGTCGACGGTCCGCACCGCGTAGTGCGACAGCTTCTCCTGCGGGTGCTCGTAGTGGCGCAGGTTGTCAGGATCGATGCCGAGGTCGGTGTACCAGCGGGTCCGCTCGTCGATCCAGTACTGGTGCCACTCCTTGTCCTCGCCCGGCTTGACGAAGTACTCCATCTCCATCTGCTCGAACTCCCGGGTCCGGAAGATGAAGTTGCCTGGCGTGATCTCGTTGCGGAAGCTCTTGCCGATCTGGGCGATCCCGAACGGCGGCTTCATCCTCGAGCTGGTGACGACGTTGGCGAAGTTGATGAAGATGCCCTGCGCGGTCTCCGGGCGCAGGTAGTGCAGCCCGCCCTCGTCCTCGACCACGCCGAGGTGGGTCTTGAGCAGCCCGGAGAACTGGCGCGGCTCGGTCCAGGCGCCACGAGTGCCGCAGTTGGGGCAGGGGACGGTCGAGAGGTCGACGTCGTCGGGATCGACGTCTTCACCCTGACGCGCCTTCTTCTCCGCGACCTCCTCCTGGAGGTGGTCGGCGCGGAACCGCTTGTGGCAGGACTGGCACTCGGTGAGCGGGTCCATGAAGGTGTCGACGTGGCCGCTGGCCTCCCAGACCTGGCGGGGCAGGATGACCGAGGAGTCCAGGCCGACCATGTCGTCGCGCTGCTGCACCATGGACTTCCACCACTGGCGCTTGATGTTCTCCTTCAGCTCCACGCCCAGCGGTCCGTAGTCCCAGGCGGACCTCGTGCCGCCGTAGATCTCGCCGCAGGGGTAGACGAACCCCCGGCGCTTGGCGAGGGAGACGACGAGGTCGACGGTCGAGGTGGGTGGCTTGGCCACTGTGGATCTCCCTGCTGGTCACGGCCGGCTGGCTGCCGGTCTGGCGTTTGTCGTGCGCTGAAGTGGTCAGCCTAACGATCGCGTCGACTCGATATTGAGGACGGTCCCGGGCTCCACGACCTCGTAGGCGCTCGGCTCGTCGACTGCTCGGCTGAGCAACGGGACGGCGTGCAGCTTCACGTCGTAGGACGAAAGCGCTCGGCGGTAGGCCCCGACGCTCTCCCAGCGCGTGGTCAGCACCCACAGCGTCGGTTCGTCGAGGTTGCGGCCGACCCGCCCCTCGACGTACCCCGGCCGCTCGGCCAGGACGGCGTGCGCCGCGGCGAGCTCGGCCCGGAACGCCTCGCCGTCCTCGACCGGCACGCGGAACCGACTGATCACCAGCACACTGACAACCTATGCCGACCACCGCCGGTCGAGCTTGTCGAGACCACCCGCAACGAGGGCTGGGAGCCGACCCTGCGGTCATCTCGACAAGCTCGACGGACGGTGGTCCAGTTTGACAACGATTCTCAACTATCTGAGAATCGTTCTCATGCGACTGCTGCTCGTCCTCGCTCTCGTGCTGGGGGCGACGGGCTGCGCAGCGTTCTCGGACGAGGCGGACGGCAAGGTCACGGTGGCCGCCGCCTTCTACCCACTGGCCTACGTCGCCCAGAGCGTGGGCGGCGCCGACGTCCAGGTCACGAATCTCACCGAGCCGGGCAAGGAGCCGCACGACCTCGAGCTGGACATCAGGACGACGGCCGAGGTGGCCGACGCCGACCTCGTCCTGCTCGAGCACGGCTTCCAGCCGGCCGTGGACGACGCCGTCGGCGAGGTGGCAGAGGGCGAGGTGGTCGACGTGGCCGATGTGGTCGAGCTCAGGGACTCCGAGGAGGACGCGGATGAGAAGGACCCGCACTTCTGGCAGGACCCCGCGCTGATGGCGACGCTGGCCGAGGCCGTGGCCGGCGCGCTGGCGGAGATCGACCCGGACCACGCGAGCACGTACCAGGAGAACGCCGACGCGCTGGTCTCCGACCTCGACCGGCTCGCCGGCGACTACGAGGAGGGGCTGGCCGGCTGCGCGCGGGACACGGTGGTGGTGTCGCACGACGCGTTCGGCTACCTGAGCGGGTTCGGGCTGCACATCGAGGGCATCGCCGGCCTCTCCCCCGACGCCGAGCCCACACCGGCCGACCTGGCCCGGCTGCACGACCTGATCAAGAGTGACGGGATCACCACCGTGTTCTCCGAGCGACTGGTCAGTGCGCGGCTGGCGGACACGCTGGCCGACGACGTCGGCGTCGCGACGGCGGTGCTCGACCCGATCGAAGGGCTCAGCGACGACACGGCCGACGAGGACTACCTCTCGCTGATGCGCGAGAACCTCGCGGCGCTGGAGGAGGCGAACGGATGTCCCCGACCATGAAAGACACGGCTCCCGTCGTGCTCACCGGCGGGACGGTCGCGATCGGCGGCCGGCCCGTGGTGCGTGGCGTCGACCTGACCGTCGCGTCCGGCGAGTTCGTGGCCCTGATGGGCGCCAACGGCTCCGGGAAGTCGACGCTGGTGCGCGCGCTGACCGGGCTGCTGCCGCTCACGGCGGGCTCGCTCGAGCTGTTCGGTACGCCGTTCGACGAGTTCGCGGACTGGCGTCGGATCGGCTTCGTCCCCCAACGGGTCGGGGCGGCGTCCGGCGTGCCGGCCTCGGTGTGGGAGGTGGTCGCCTCGGGGCGGCTCACCCGGCGCCGGCTGCTCCGGCCGCTGTCCCTGGCCGACCGCAACGCCATCAAGGATGCGATCGCGGTCGTCGGGCTGACCCCGATGACCCACGACGGGGTCTCCCAGCTCTCGGGCGGCCAGCAGCAGCGCACCCTGATCGCGCGGGCGCTGGCCGGCGAGCCCGAGCTGTTCTTCCTCGACGAGCCCACCGCGGGCGTCGACCTGCCCAACCAGCTCGCCCTCGCCACCTCGCTGGCCCGGCTCAAGGAGCGCGGCGCCACGATCGTGCTCGTCGCCCACGAGCTCGGCCCCCTGGCCGGCCTGGTGGACCGGTCGGTCGTGATGCGCGACGGGCGGGTGGCCTACGACGGGGCGCCGCTGGCCGACCACGCCGTGCACCACCCCGACTTCGACGAGCCGCACGCGCACCACCACCATCCCGACGCGACCCGGCGCGACCACACACCGCGCGTCGCCTCGCCGTTCGAGCCGTTCGAACCGTTCGGGAGGGACGAGAGCTGATGGACCTGTTCACCTACGCCTTCATGCAGCGGGCGCTCATCGCGGCGGCCGTCACCGGGCTGGCTGCGCCCGCGGTCGGCACCTACCTGGTGCAGCGCCGATTGGCGCTGATGGGCGACGGCATCGGCCACGTCGCGGTCACCGGGGTCGCCCTCGGCCTGCTCACCGGCACCTCCCCCACCTGGACGGCTGTCGCTGTCGCCGTGCTCGGCGCGGCCCTGATCGAGCTGATCCGCGAGCGCGGCCACAGCAACGGCGACGTGGCGCTCGCGCTGCTGTTCTACGGCGGCCTGGCCGGCGGCGTCCTGCTGACCGGCATCGGCGGGCAGAGCGCGGCCCGGCTGCAGTCCTACCTGTTCGGGTCGATCACCACGATCTCGGCGACCGATGTGCTGGTCACGATGGCCCTGGCGGCCGTGGTGGTCGTCGTGTGCGTCGGGCTGTCCCCGCAGCTGTTCGCGGTCGCCCAGGACCAGGAGTTCGCCCGGGTGGCCGGGCTGCGGGTCCGCGCGTACAACCTGCTGGTCGCCGTGCTCGCCGCCGTCAGCGTGACCGTGGCGATGCGCACCGTCGGCCTGCTGCTGGTCTCGGCGCTGATGGTGGTGCCGGTCGCGACCGCCCAGCAGCTGACCCGGTCCTTCCGCACGACGCTCACCGCCGCGATGACCCTCGGCGTGCTGGCCTCGGTGGGTGGTCTGGTGGTGGCGGCGTTCGCGTCGTACGAGGCGCGCGTCGCGCCCGGCCCGACGATCGTGCTGCTGTCGCTGGCGGGGTTCGGCGTGACCTGGCCGCTCGGGATCTGGCTCCGGCGACGGCAGCGGCTGCGGGCGCCGTTCCCCGCGGTGCCGCTGCAGCCCGCGGAGCACGAGACCGCCGACGCCCACGCCCACGAGCACGGGCCGGACTGCGGCCACGTCGCGGTGCGCCACGGCGACCACGTCGACTACGTGCACGACGGCCACCGGCACGCCGTACACGGAGAGCACTATGACGAGCACTGACGGCGCGCCGATGCGGCCGACGAAGCAGCGCCTGGCCGTGGTCGAGGCGATGGCGTCCTTCGACGACTTCCGTTCGGCCCAGGAGATCCACGACCTGCTCGGCCGGCGCGGCGACCCGGTCGGGCTGGCCACCGTCTACCGCACCCTCCAGCGGCTCGCGGACGCCGGCGAGGTGGACATGCTGCGCACCGAGGACGGCGAGGCGATCTACCGGCGCTGCTCCGACACCCACCACCACCACCTGGTCTGCCGCGGCTGCGGCCGGACCGTGGAGGTCGAGGGGCCAACGGTCGAGCGCTGGACCCGGGCGATCGCCGCCGAGCACGGCTTCTCCGAGGTGAGCCACACGCTGGAGATCTTCGGCAGCTGCCCGGACTGTTCTTAGCTCCGGGAGGCCCGCTCGCCCGCCACGCGGGCGAACTCCTCGAGGGTCCGGCCCCAGGCGTCGGGGCTCTCGAAGGTCTCCTGCATCTGCGCGGCGGCCTCGCCGTACGCGTCGAGGTCGCGGTGCTCGAGCTCGACCAGGGTCCGGCCGTCGTCGCTGGGCGTGAACCGGATCTCGAGGGTGGTGACCAGGTCGTCGTGGTAGGCCCAGTCGGCGCCGATCTGCCAGGTGATGGTCAGGCCGCGCGGCGGGTCGTACGCCGTGACGAAGCCCGTCGACGTCTCCTCGCCGCCCTGGTGCCGGGTGTACCAGCGGCCGCCGGCGAAGGGCTCGATCACGATCTCGTCGATCGGCGTCTCGCCGATGTGGTGGTCGGCCGGCCACCACGACGCCATGTCCGAGGCGAACAGGTCGAAGGCGCGCTGCGGGTCGAGCGGCACCGAGACGCTCTGGCGGATCGGCTGGATCGTCTGGGTCATCGTTGGTCCTCCTGGGGCGGCTGGGCGTCGGTTCGTGCGTGCTGCTCGGCGTGCTCGGCGAACGCGACCAGGGCCCGGCGCCAGAACCGGTCGAGGTACTCCCGGACCGGTGCCAGCCCCGCGGGGTCCAAGCGGTAGACCCGCCGGGTCCCCTCCTGCCGGTCGACCACCAGCCCGACGTCCTTGAGCACCTTGAGGTGCTGGGAGACCGCCGGCCGGCTGACCGGCAGGAGTGCGGCCAGCTCGCCCACCGGCTGCGGACCCTCGAGCAGCAGGTCGAGGATCGCCTGCCGGGTCGGGTCCCCCAGGGCGGTGAGGATGGTGGATGCGTTCGTCATGACTTACCGTAAGTTACAACTAACGGTAAGTCACGGTCAACCGTTCAGGGCAGAGAAAGCCTCAGACCGTGACCACGGGCTCGCCGCCCCGGCGGCTGGTGACCGACCCGGCCGGGACGTCCAGCGGCAGCCGGACGCGGAACGTCGAACCACGGCCGACCTCGCTCTCCACCTCGATCCGTCCGCCGTGGCTGTCCACGATCGCCTTGGTGATGCTCAGACCCAGCCCGATGCCCTGGATGGACTGCTGGGCGGCCTGCCGGCTCCGGAAGAAGCGGCTGAACACGTGGTTGCGGTCGCGCATGCTGATCCCGATGCCGGTGTCCAGGACCACCAGCTCCACCCGCTCGTGGGTGACCGACAGGTCCACCTCGATCCGGCCACCGGACGGCGTGTACTTCACGGCGTTGGACAGCAGGTTGTCCACCACCTGGCTGAACCGCTGCGGGTCGACCATGACCACGAGGTGCTTGGGGACGCGGACCGTCAAGGTCAGGCCGGCCCTCTCGACCGCAGGCCGGGCCGCCTCGACCGACTGCCGGACCAGGGCCGCGATGTCGGTGCGCGCCCGCTCGAGGTGCACCAGGCCGCGCTCGACCTGCGCCGTCTGCAGCAGGTCGGCGACCAGCCGGTCGAGCCGGTCGACGTTCCGCACGACGACGCCGAGCTGGTGCCTGACCTCGCCGGGCAGGTCGTCGCGCTCGAGGACCAGGCTCGTGAAGCCGTGGATCGACGTGAGCGGCGTGCGCAGCTCGTGGGAGACCGAGGCGACGAATTCTTCCTTCACCTCGAGCGCGCGCATGAAGTCGGTGACGTCCTTGTAGGCCAAAGCAGCCCCGGCGAACCGCCCGCTCCCCTCCCGTACGACGCGCGAGGAGACCGAGAGCGCCCGGCGAGTCAGCGGGTCCGAGCCGACCCAGATCAGCTGGTCGTCGAACTCCTCGCCCTGGGTGGCCCGGTAGGTCGGCATGTCCTCGTGCTGGACCAGCGTCTCGCCGTCCTCGTGGTAGACCTCGCCGATCTGGCCGGCCACGCCCCGGTGCCCGTTCGGGAAGGCCAGCCGCATGAAGTCGTGGTGCCGGCGGTTCATGGTCAGGTAGCGGCCCTTCCCGTCCAGGAGCACCAGGCCGACGTCCACGGTGTCGAGGATCGCCTCCCCGACCCGGCGCTGCAGCTCGATCAGCTCCTGCCCGCCGCGGACCCGCTGCACGACGTTCGCCAGGGCCAGCGAGACGACGACCGAGAGCACCGTGGTCGTGACCGAGCGGGACAGGTTGATCCCCGTCGGGCCGATGTAGACCAGTCCCGGCCCCATCACCAGCAGCGCGGTGCAGACGCCGGTCACGACGGCCCCGCGGACGCCGTACACGAAGCCGAGCCAGAGGGCCGGGAGCACGACCAGGAGCGCGGAGCCGCCCAGCGGGTCCAGGCGGCTCAGCCCGACCAGCCCGAAGTCGAGGACGAGCAGGACCAGCCGGCACCAGTCGGGCGCCAGCCGCCACGGGACGAGGAGCGTGACCACCCAGACCACGGGCACGAGCACCAGGCCGAGGAGCGGGCCGGTGAGGAGCTCCACGCCGCCCACCACGCGCAGGGTGATGTCGAGCAGGTACAGCAGGCTGAATCCGAGCTGGAGCAGGCGGGGGTCTCCCGGCTCCAGCCACAGGCGCCGGAGGTCCTCTCTCAGGCGACCCCTCACGACAAGAAGGTTCGCACCTCGGACTCGCGCGTGAGGGTGAAATCGGGGTTCCCGAGGCAGTGGTCGAGCCCTCCGAGACCGGGCCGATCAGGCCCTGCCGTAGCGCCGGTTCCGGGCGGCGTACTCCTCGATCGCGGCCCACAGGTGGCGGCGGTCCACGTCCGGCCAGAGCACGTCGGTGAAGACCAGCTCGCTGTACGCCGCCTGCCACAGCATGAAGTTGGAGAGCCGCTGCTCCCCCGACGTGCGCCAGACCATGTCCGCGTCGGCCTGCTCGGGGACGTAGAGGTGCCGGGCGACCGTGCGCTCGTCGATCCGGTCGGGGTTCAGGCGGCCGGCCGCGACCTCGCGCGCGATCGAGCGGACCGTGTCCGCGAGCTCGGCCCGGCCGCCGTAGTTGACGCACATGGTCAGCGTCAGCACGTCGTTGCGCCGGGTCAGCTCCTCGGCGACCTGCAGCTCCTTGATGACCGACCGCCACAGCCTGGGCGCCCGGCCCGCCCAGCGCACCTGCACGCCGAGCTCGTGCATCTCGTCGCGGCGGCGCCGGATCACGTCCCGGTTGAAGCCCATGAGGAAGCGGACCTCGTCGGGCGACCGGGTCCAGTTCTCGGTCGAGAACGCGTAGGCGGAGATCGCTTTCACGCCGACCTCGATCGCGCCCTCGACGACGTCGAAGAGCGAGGACTCACCCTCCTCGTGGCCCCTGGTCCGCGGCAGCCCGCGCTGCCTCGCCCAGCGGCCGTTGCCGTCCATCACGATCGCGACGTGCCGCGGCACCAGCTCCCGGGGCAGGTCTGGCGGCCGGGCTCCCGACGGGTGCGGGGTCGGCGGTCGGACGGTACGGCGCACCGGCCCAGCGTTCCAGATCAGCGCTCGACGTACGCCAGCGAGCGCAGCCCGCGCTCCACGTGCCAGGCGAGGAAGGCCGCCACGAGGCCGCTGGCCTCCCTCAGATGGCGCGGATCCGCGACCTCGAGCACCGGCCAGTCACCGGCCAGCAGCGCGCCCAGGACGGTGATCGTCTGCGGTGCCGGGCCGGCCGAGCCCGGGACCCGGCAGGTGGCGCAGAGCATCCCGCCCATGGACGGGTTGAACCAGCGGTGGGGTCCCTCGATGCCGCAGCGCGCGCAGTGGTCGAACGACGGCGCGTAGCCGGCCACCGCGAGCGACCGGAGCAGGTAGGAGTCGAGCACCTGGCCGGGTCGTCGCTCACCGCCGACCATCGCCCGCAGCCCGCCGACGAGGAGCAGGAACTGCTGCGTCGAGGGCTGCTTCTCCTCGGTGACCAGCCGCTCGGCGGTCTCGAGCATCACGGTGCCGGCGGTGTACCGCTCGTAGTCCGCGCCCAGGGGCGCCGCGAACGCGTCGTGGGTCTCCGCCTGGGTGATGGTGTCGAGGTTGCGCCCCTCGGCGAGCTGGACGTCGACGTGGGTGAACGGCTCGAGGCGGGAGCCGAACTTCGACGTGGTCCGGCGTACGCCCCTCGCCACCGCGCGCACCCGCCCGTTGCTGCGGGTCAGCAGCGTGATGATGCGATCCGCTTCACCCAGCTTGTGGGTGCGCAGCACGATCGCCTCGTCGCGGTAAAGAGGCACTCCCCCATTGTGAGGGGTCTAGCGAGGCGTACGCCGTCCGCGCGAGCGTGTCGCGGCGGGCACCTGCTCCCACACCTCGAGCGCGAACTCCCCCGCCTCGTGGTTCAGGCGCTCCGGCCAGAACCGCCACTCCAGGATGCTGAGGGCCCGCACGAACCGGGCGTTCGGGAGCTCCTCGGCCAGCATCGCGGCGTCGGCGGCCGGGTGGATCGGGTCGGCCGGGTGCCCGACGACCAGGGCGGGCGCGGAGATCTGACGACGTCGCTTCGAGGACGGCGCGATCCGGCCGAAGAACAGGCCGTGCACCACCGCCGCCACCGACTCGGAGCGCTGGTCGAGGGTGTCGAGGACGATCCCGGCCCAGAACGGCACGATCCCGCGCGGGATGGGCCGGGTCACCGCACGCAGCCCGTCCACGGTCCATGGCAGGAACCGTGCCGCGAACATGATCGGGGCGAACGCGAGGATCCCGGCCTCCACAGCGTTGTCGAGCACCGGCATCTCGGCGATCAGGCCACGAACCCGCTCGGGGGCGATGTCGGCGACCTCGAGCGAGACGTTCGCGCCGAGAGACGTGCCGCCGATGATCGCCTCGGGTGCCTCGAGGTGGTCGAGCAGCGCGACCACCTGCTCGGCGAACGCCGTCATCGAGTAGACGAGCGGGTCGGCCGGGCGGTCGGAGCGGCCGTGGCCGAGCAGGTCGAGGGTGACCACGTGCAGCCCCTCGGCGGCCAGCGCCCGGGCGAGCGGCTGGTGCATCCGGCGCGGCATCAGCTGGCCGTGCACCAGCACCACCCAGTGGTCGCCGGCGCCGTACTCGGTGTACTCCAGCCGGTCGCGCCCCGAGCCGGCGTCCACGAAGAACTGGCCGATGCGCTCGGAGACCAACATGCCCTCCAGCCTAGATGCGGGGGGCGGAGCAGATGCGCGAAGTTGCCGCGCGGGACAGGCGTGGTGTCCGAGACTGGTGGGGTGACCCATCCCGCCGAGCGACCCCTCGGCTGGGCGGCCGCGGTCGCCCTGCTCGTGGGCGTGGTCGCCGCTGCGTCCATCGCCGTGCGCCTGGCGCCGGACGGCGAGGCGGTCGCGACCTTCTGGCCGGCCTCGGGTCTGGCGATCATCGCGCTCGCCCTCAGTCCGCGGTCGCGGTGGCTGGTGTTCAGCGGGCTCCTGTTCGTGGCGTTCTTCGCCGGTGACCAGATCGGCGACCGCGGGGCCCGGCTCAGCCTGGTGCACGCGCTGCTGGAGACCGTTGCGGCGATGGCGGCCGTCCTGGTCCTGACCCGGAGCGGCACTCGGCGTCCGGACCTCCACGACCAGGAGGAGTTCGTGCGGCTCCTGGGCGCGGCCGCACTCACTGGCGGGCTGGTCGTGCTCGGCGGAGCGTTCTCGTCGCGGGTGCTCACGATCGACCCGCTGGCGCCGTCGCTGGCCACGGCGTTCACCGCCCACCTGTCCGCAGTGCTGCTGCTGGTGCCGCTCGCGATCATCACCGACAACCACTGGGCCGGCGGCCGGCTCGAGCTGGTCGTCCAGATCCTGCTGCTCAGCGGGGCCGGCGTGCTCACCTTCGTGCCCGGCGCGAGCTCCACGCTGACCTTCGCGCCCGTGCTGTTCCTGGCCTGGGCGGCGCTCCGCTTCGATCTGCGGGTGGCGTGCGCGGAGCTGGCGCTGCTCGGGATCTTCGTGACCTCGCAGACGGCCGGCGGATTCGGCCCCTTCGGCGACGGCATCAACACCGACCGGTTCACGGCGCTGACCGGCGGCGCGCTGACCCAGGGCTACCTCGCCTGCGCGGCCCTGCTGGTGATCCCTCTGGGCATCGCGGTCCAGCGCAACACGCTGCTGCTCGACCGGATCACCGCCGACGGGAAGCTGTTCCGTCGCAACTTCACCGAGTCCCTGGTCGGCATGGCGTTCCTCGAGCCCGACGAGACCGGCCACGACCTGGTCATCGTCGACCTCAACGAGACCGCGCTGGGGATCCTCGGCGGCACGGAGGAGGCCCTGCTCGGCCTCCGGATCACCGACGTCATGGCAGTCGGCGAGGACTTCGAGGAGACGCTCCCTGACCTGATCGCCGGCTCCCTCGACGGCTGGCGGGTCGAGGGGCCGCTCACGTTCGCCCGGACCGGACAGGTGACGCTCCAGATCTCCTCGCTGGGAGACAGCGGCGACGAGCCGTTCTTCGCGGCCCAGCTTCTCGACGTCACGGCCGAGTACGACGCGCGACACGGTCTCGAGGCCGCACAGACGCTCACCAACGCCACGCTCGACACCACCAACTGCATCATCATGGTGACCGACATCGAAGGCATCGTGGTCCGCGTGAACGCAGCCACCTCGGTGATGACGGGGTATGACGAGGAGGAGCTGCTCGGCCGCAAGGTCTGGGACACCGGCATCACGCCGTCGGAGGCCGACGACGTCGAGGCGCTGTTCATGTGGCCGAACCGCTCCGGCGTACCGATCGTGCGCGAGTCGGACGCGCTGACCAAGACCGGCAAGAAGCTCCGGATCGTCTGGAACACCAACATCGTCCGCGACGAGCACGGCAACGCGATGTACGCCGTGATGACCGGCATCGACGTGACCGCCGAGCGAACCACGGCCGGCCTGGTGAACCACCTGATGGAGGCGTCGCTGACCACCGCGATCGTCGGCATCGACACCGCCGGCCGGGTCTCGGTGGCCAACTCCGGCATCCAGCACCTGCTCGGCTACGAGCGGGACGAGCTGGTCGGCGAGCCGTTCCACCGGCTGCTCAAGGGCTCCGAGCTGCTCGAGCGGACCGGCGCGGACACCCTCGACGAGGCCTTCGACATCCTGGTCCGCGGCCTCGGGCGCGACGGTGAGACCCGGGCGCGGGACTGGACCTGGGTGACCAAGGCGGGCGGCGAGCAGCTGGTCTCCATGACGCTGTCGGTGGCCCAGGACGCGTTCGCCGCCCAGAGCGGCTACCTGTGCGTGGCCCGCGACGTGACCGAGCAGCGGCACAGCCAGGAGATGCTGATCGCCGCGCTCGACAAGGAGCGCACCGCCGTCGAGCGGCTCCGCTCCCTCGACCAGGCCAAGAACGAGTTCGTCTCCACGGTCTCCCACGAGCTGCGCACGCCGGTCACCAGCATCGTCGGCTACACCGAGATGATGACCGACGGCTCGATCGTGGCCCCGCTGCCCGCCCAGCTCCCGCTGCTGGAGACCATCAACCGGAACGGCCAGCGGCTGATCTCGATGATCAACGACCTGCTGATGCTCAGCGGCCTCGACTCAGAATCCGTGCAGTGGCGGCACGACCCGGTGGACCTCGCCGCCACCGTCGCCCCGATCGAGGAGGCGATCCGGCCGCTGCTCAACGGCAGGCATCTCACCTTCGAGGTCGACCGGCCGGTGTCGATGGTGCCCGTGCTCGGCGACCGCGCCCAGCTCGAGCGGGTGATGATCAACCTGCTCTCCAACGCCGTGAAGTTCACCGAGGACGGCGGCACCGTCGGCTTCGGTGTCGGCACCAAGGACGACCAGGCCATCATCACCGTGCGCGACACCGGCATCGGCATCCCGACCGACGAGCAAGGCGACCTGTTCCAGCGCTTCTTCCGCTCGTCCACCGCCCAGGTCCGCCAGATCCAGGGCACCGGCCTCGGCCTGTCGATCGTCTCCGCCATCGTCTCCGGCCACGGCGGCAGCATCGACGTGAAGTCTGGTCACATGCAGGGCTCGACGTTCACGGTGAAGCTGCCGCTGGTGAGGTCCGAACGGCTTACGCACGCCGGCTGAAGGTCGTCACGCTGGCTGAGGTGCGAGGAGCGCCAGCGACGAGCCTCGAAGCCACCGCCACCTACTCTGCGACGCACCACCGCTCATCGAACTCGTCGAGATGCCCCGCAGCGGCGTACTGGGACCGGTGAGGCTGCGGCAACCCGACAGCCGAGTGTCTGACCCTCACCGGGGCTGTCAATCTCGGGCTTGCTTGTTGCGGTTGGGTGGGCGGGGTTGATAGCCCCGGCGAGGGCCAAAGGCGGGCTGGCTATCGGGTTGCCGCCGGCGGTGCGGCTGCGGTGCCCGCGCGGTTGGGTTCGGGACGTCATACGAATCGTGGAGACGGGTGCTCGATTTTGATGACGTTACGTCCGGCGTCGGACTCTTGGTCACGGTTGGGTCACAGTCCCGGAATCCCTTGTGGAATAACGGTTTCTGGGCCCTCGGCTGTCGGTGGCCGGTGCTGGAATGGACCCATGACCGCGATCGCCCACCACCCGCATCGGGTGACCCGTGCGATCGCTGGCGTGCGCACCGACCTGGCCTCCGTCGCGGACGTGCCGCTGTGGTCGATGGACGCGGCCGAGGCCACTGCCACCATCGACGAGGTGCTCGCCGCCGAGTCGCAGCTGGCCGAGCTGAAGGCGCGACTGCTGGCCCACGCCGGGCAGATCGATGTCCCCGGGCAGACCGGTGCCACCTCCACCGCGAACTGGCTGGCCCACCGCGCCACCCTCACCAAGACTCAGGCGCACCGGACCATGCGGCTCGCCGAAGGGCTGGAGTCCCACCAGCCGACCAGGGCAGCCCTCGCTGAGGGCAAGGTGCATGTCGAGCAGGCCGAGGTCATCACCCGGGCGGTCGACCAGCTCCCCGATGGCCTCGACCCCGACCTCCTCGCTGACGCCGAGCGCCACCTCCTCAGCGAGGCCGCGCACCACGACGCCAAGACCCTGAAGATCCTGGGCCGCCGGCTGCTCGAGGTCATCGACCCCGAGCTCGCCGACGCCCACGAAGCCAAACTCCTCGACAAGGAGGAACGCGACGCCCAGGCCGCGACCCGGCTGACCATGTGGGACGACGGCCACGGCAAGCTGCACGGCCGGTTCACCCTCGACTCCGCCCTGACCGGCGCGATGCTCAAGAAGGCCCTGCACGCCTTCGCCGCCCCCAAACACCAAGCCAGCAACGGACCCCTCGGCGAACGCCGCCCCACCCCGGAGCGGCTCGGACAGGCCTTCGCCGAGATGATCCAGCGCTACCCCGTCAACAAGCTGCCCAAGGCCGGCGGCCTCACCGCCACCGTCGTGGTCCTCATGCCACTGGACACCCTGATGGGCGGGCTCAAGGCCGCGAGGCTCGACACCGGCGAGACCATCTCCCCCGGGCTCGCCCGCCGGCTGGCCTGCGAGGCCGCGATCATCCCCGCTGTCCTCGGCGGGAAGTCACAGGTCCTCGACCTGGGCCACAAGACCCGGTTCCACACCGAGGCCCAACGCCTCGTGAAGATCATCGAGGCCGGCGGCTGCGAGATCGAGGGCTGCGAATGGCCCCCATGCATGTGCCACATGCACCACCCCATCCCCTGGAGCCAGGGCGGCAAGACCGACCGCGACGGCATCATGATCTGCCCCAAACACCACGCCCGCGCCCACGACCCGACGTACAGGATGACCAAGCTCCCCACCGGCAAGTACACCTTCCACCGGCGGACGTGAGCCGACCCATCGCGAAGAGTGTCGTCGCCTGCAGGCACGCCGCGTGACGAGTGATACAACCGCGCGCTCATAAGCGGTCGGGCGGATCCGCACGGATGTCTGCCGATGGTCGGGCGTTTCGTCCGACGATGGTCATAGCTATCGACGCAGGTAGCCCGGAGAGGTGGGTAGTTTGCGCCGTAGAGCCTGCAGGGCGACGTACAACTCGTCCTCGTCGTATCCGTGGACCGCGCCCCACTCACCGCTGCCGAGCACACTGCTTCCAAACATCACTTCTAGTGACGCCAACGCCCGCGTCCAGTTTCGACGGGACTGGGGCTCACCGCGTCCAATGGCTTCCGCCAGCGGATAGCCCTCGTCGTACAAGTCCTGGACATCGCGGAACCCCAGGGCTTGAGCCAACGAATCCCCGCAGTAGGCGGGGCCACCCCAGTCGAACAGACCGATGAAGAGCATCCTGCGCTCCATCTCAGTCAGCTCGACGGCCACCAGGTCATCCGCGTCTTTCACGGCCCTCACGATGCCACCGCTCCGCCCGACCATGCCGCGGAACGGCCGCTGTCCGGTCAGGCGCTTGAGCCGTCGATATCCGGTTTGCGCACACGTCCGGTCCAATCCGGACGACCCCCTACACTCCCGACATGCGTCTGGTGAAGTGGCTCGGGCTAGGTGCCGTCGCCGTCGCAGTGCTGACCGGTCTCGGCGTCGTTCAGGTCACCACGCCGTGGAGCGACCGGGGCGAGCCGAAGCCGTCGAACGCCCTGGCCGCGGGACATCCGAGGTCGTGGGTGTACGACAATCTGATCGGCGACTTCCAGTACCCCGCGCTCCTGCCGACCACGTTGCCGGAGGGGAGCGCGAACCGCAGCAAGGAGTTCTACTTCCTCCAGCCCATCAGTGTCGATGACTTAGGTGCCCGGGGCCACCGGGACCGCTTCTGGAGGCTGTCCTACTGGGTGCTCTTCGACGACGGCTATGTGATGGACACCTTTAGCGTCGCCCAGTACCCCGAGGGCACC
Organism: uncultured Actinomycetota bacterium; assembly: GCA_963749865.1. Lineage (GTDB taxonomy): Bacteria > Actinomycetota > Actinomycetes > Propionibacteriales > Nocardioidaceae > Nocardioides. The sequence continues at coordinate 384,888 of CAVVOE010000011.1, read as the reverse complement.
GAACCCCTGAGCGAACCGTGCTGGGGACGGCCGCCGGTGAGGTCCGAGGTCATCGGCTCACAGCGCTTGGAGGTCTGCGCTACGAGTGATACGAGTGAGCGCACGCTCGAGTACCTGAGAACAGTCGAGTTCTCCTCGGACCTCGAGCGGGTCACCTGGCTCCCCGACTGACGGCAGCTCGGTCGGGGACCTCCTACGACAGGAGGTGTCGATCCGCAGCGGGACGTGCTCGGTGGGTCATCGACCGTGGCTAGCGCAGCCTTCTCGGATGCGCGGTCTAAGGGACGGTTCTGTTCATCCTGGGTCTAGTCGCCTTGTTCGCCTTGTTCATCTGGGCGATCTTCAACGCCGGCCCGTAACGTCCGCTCCTGCCGCATAGAGTGCGCGCTGGCGCGCGCGGATCTGCCGCACTGCGGGCGGAGCCCGACCATGCCGCCCGTTCGCGCGGTCGATCGTGCCGATGGCGGTCAGGCGGTCTGTGCGTGGAGTTAGGGTCTGCGAACGTGGCGGACCTCATCCATCTCAACGGGCCTCCCGGGGTCGGCAAGTCCACCATCGCCAGACGGTATGTCGCCGACCATCCGGGAGTCCTCAACTGCGACATCGACATCTTGCGAACGCTGGTTGGTGGTTGGTCGGACGACTTCGGTATGGCGGGGTCGCTGATCCGTCCAGCAGCCCTCGCGATGATCGAGGCGTACCTATCAAGCGGACATGACGTCGTCCTACCGCAGCTCATCGCCAAGCCGGCGGAACTCGCTCGAATCGAGGGATGTGCCCGCTCGTCCGCTGCACGCTTCGTGGAGCGGTTTCTCATGGCTGACGTCGACCAGGCTGTAGGGCGGTTCAACCACCGAGGGGAAGATGAGCCGGAGGATCCGTGGCACGCCCAAGTCCGCGCCATCGTCGCTAGCGAGGGTGGTGACGAGGTCTTGGTGCGCTACCACGCAGCACTTGAGCACCTCATCGCCGAACGACCCGATGCGGTGGCGATCCAGACGAGCGAGGGTGACGTTGAGGAGACGTACCAACAGCTGATCAACTCGTTGGTCTGAGACGCACTCGCATGCCGCATTGCGGGCGGAGCCGGACCATGCCGCGAGGGTTGTGCTCACGGCGCCCATTCGGTCGCGAGAGCGGCGAACACCATCACGTCACAGCGCTGGCCCTGCCAGATGCCGTAGTCGCGCATGGTTCCCTCATGTTCGAATCCCGCCCGACGCGCTACCGCGGCCGACCCGTGATTGTCCGCAACGATGGTCAAGAAGACCCGGGCCGCGCCTCGCTCGAACAGCCAGCCGGCCAGGAGGATGGCCGCCCGAGTCGCGTACCCCTGTCCTCTGGCCGGTGGAGCGATCCAGTAGCCGAACTGCGCCACGTCCTCCCCAGTCCAGTCATCGACGCCACAGCACCCGACCGACTGTCCAGATGTGGTGTCGGCGATGGCGAACGCCACGCCGTTGGGACGGCCGGTCCCTTCGAACTGCTGCCAGTTCGTCGTGAATCGGTCGATAGTCCTCTCGGCCTCTTCGATCGAGAGTGCAGGGGCCGGGCGTCCTTGTCGGTCGTGAACGCCGTTGTAGCGCCGGATCTCGGGGTCGGCGCTTGCTATCGCCATGAACTGCGCATCATCTCGATGCCAAGGGCGCAAGGTCACTCGGTCGTCGGAGAGGTTCCCCAACCGATCGTTTCCATCAACCCTGCGCACAGGTCCGATCGTCGCAGGAACCTCACGAAGCGACCTCGTGCCGCGCGAGGGGCGGAGCCCGAGCCTGCTGGCGCCGATGGAGCCTCTGCGCGGGACGACCTAAAGTCGTCGTGCGCATACCGGGTTCAAGGCGGGTACGCCCTCCATGCGGACGCGGCAGACCGTGAGCGTCAGGCATGACGCTGGATGCGGCCACGTACAGGCCCGGTATGCGCACCTTGCACTGCAGACGCGCGCTCATGCCCGCGGGCGGAGCCCGACCATGCCGCGAAGCGTGCGTCCTTCCCCTGCGATGCGGAGCGCCGCGGGCCGAGCTCCGGTCAGTCGATTGGACGCCCGGAGAGCGGCCAGCTGGGGCCGCCAATGCCGAGCGGCCGGCTGTACTCAGACCGGTACGGCTTGGGGAGAAGGCACGACAGCGGGAGACGTGGGGGGAAACGCGCTTCCTTCGACATGGAGCTCGGGTAGCCAGTTCAGCCAGCTCGGCAGGTACCAGTTCCAGCGGCCGAGAAGGGTCATCGTGGCGGGTACGACGACCATGCGGATGAGCGTGGCGTCGACGAGCAGGGCCACTCCTACCCCGAAGCCCATCTGTTGGAACATGACGAGCTGGCCCGCGGCGAACCCGGCGAAGACGACGATGATGATCACGGCGGCTCCGGTGATTATGCGTCCAGTTGATGCGATCCCGTGGATGACCGCCTCCGTGGTGTCGCCCGTCTGGGCGTAGCGCTCCTTGATCCTGCTGAGCAGGAAGACGTGGTAGTCCATCGAGAGCGCGAACAGGACGGAGAAGAGGAAGACCGGCACCCAGGCCTCCACGCGTTCCACCTGCTGGAAGCCCAACAGGTTCGCGCCGAGGCCGTGTTGCAAGACCAGGACGAGCAGCCCGTACGCCGCGCCGACCGAGAGCAGATTCAGGGCGATGGCCGTGGCCGACAGCACCAGGGATCGGAAGACGAGGGTGAGGAGGAGGAAGCTCAGCCCGAGGACGAAGATGAGCACGATCGGCAGCCAGTGGTTGATGACGTCGGTGTAGTCGACGTTCTCCGCAGTGGTGCCGCCGACCAGCACGTCGACATTTGTGCCGTCGAACGCGGCTGGGATCAGATCGGTCCGGAGCCGTTCCAGCCCTGCGCGGGCCTGGGTGTGGTCAGGGTCGCCCTCCAGCGGGATGCTGATCAGGATTGCCCGGCCCGTGTCCGCGACCTGCTGATGTGAGGGTCCGAAGTCTGGGTCGTCTGCGATCGACGCCTCGAACCTCACGATCGCGGCGGCCACGTCGGTGCCTGTGACGTTGCCTGAGATGACGACCTGTGCGGGATCGGTCGTGCCGGCGCCCGGGAAGCTCCGCTCGAGAGCGAGGACGCCGGACTTGGAGAACGTGTCATCCGGCAAGGAGTTGACCCCCGAGTTGCCGGTCTGAAGCCCCAGCAGTGGTGCAGCCATCGCGAGCAGCAACAGGACGCCGGCGGCCAGCGTCGTAGCCGGTCGGCGTACGACGGCGCCCGCGGCTCTGGTCCAGAACGGGTTCTTCGCGGGGTGGTCCCGGCCGACGACCGGCAGACGGAACGCATTGATCCGGTCCCCCAGCAGGGAGAGCAGGGCGGGCAGCAAGGTGAGAGCAGCCATCACCGTGACCACCCCGACGACGATGGCGCCGAGCGCGAGACTGCGCAGCGTCGTGTCCGGGACCAGGAGCAGTCCGAGCAGGGCCACGACGAAGGCACTGCCGGAGAACAGAACCGCCTTGCTGCTGGTCCCGCCGGTCGTGACGATCGCCTCGATCTTGTCCCGGCCGGACGAGCGCTCCTCCCGGTAGCGCGAGAGCACGAAAAGGCTGTAGTCGATGCCGAGCGCAAGCCCCATCGCAGTGATCATGTTGACGATGAAGAAGGACAAGGGGGTGAACTGTCCGAGGACCGACGAGATCGCAACGCTCACGATGATCGACAGGATCGCGATGCTCATGGGGATGAACGCAGCGACGAGTGCTCCGAACACCAGGACGAGCACGATCATGGCTGCAGGCAGCCCGAACTTGAGCTCGCCGTTCGTGAGGTCGGACTCGGAAAGTTCCGTGAAGTCGTGGTCGAGGGTCTTGCCACCCGTGATGTCGACCTCGAACCCCGCATCGGAGTCCCCAGCAACGACCGTGCCGAGAACGCTCTCGAAGTCCGCGTCGTGGCCGAGCACCAGCGTCACTACGGCCGCATGCCGATCCTCGGAGATCCCGGACTCACCGTCAGCGTAGGGATCACGCACGGTGTCGACACCGGAGCGTTCGATCGAAGACCGCACGTCCGCGACGAAGGTCTTGAACTCGGCACTGTCGGTGGTCAGCTGAGACGAGTAGATGATGACGGCCTCGTCGATGCGGTCATCCTGCGAGAAGTTCTCGCCGATCACCTGGGCCGCCCTCATGGACTCGGGATTCGTCGTGAGGCTCTGATCCGATGTGAACGCCGACCCGATGAGGGCACCGATGGCCGCCACAGAGACGATCAGCGCCAGACCCCAAGCCGCGACGACGCGCCAAGGATGTGCTGCCGATGCGCGTGCGAGCTTCTCGGTGATCGACGCGCCCCTCATAGTGGTCGGCCTTCCGAGTCGTTGACCAGACGCATGGAAATGAGGACGAGGTCCACCAGCCACCAGATCCCGAGACCCCCCAGAGTGAAGAGCTTGGCCAGCCCGAGCCAAACGTGACCCAGGTAGAACCTGTCCGCTCCGAATGTGCCCAGGACGAGGGAGAGGACGACAGCAGCCGGCCAGGACTTCGAAGAGAACACCCACGGAATCTCGCGAGCAGGGAACGCTCGTCCGTCCGCAGTCCGGCGGACGACGTCGGAGCCGCTCAGCTGGTGTCGAGAGGCCATTGCCTGGATATCACCGAGCGCGTAGGGGCCGAAGTCCTGTCCCCCGCGTGAAAGGTAGTACGACGTTTCGATGCTGGGCGGCGCCACGGTATTCACAAGGTTCCTTCGATGGGGGGCGGGAGCGTGACCAGTCACAACGCTCAGATTTCAGCGTGCGGGTCGCCCCGGTCATCCGCAATGACTTCGATCGGACACAGAGTTGACGATGTCAGTCATGACGCGACGGGCCTACTCTGAACGCATGGACGCTGGATGAGCGTGCCGCGGGTCGTCATAGTCACCTTCGACGCCGCGCAGATCCTCGATGTCACCGGACCGCTGGAGGTCTTCTCCACCGCCTCCCGGTTCGTCGAGGGGGCGGCGTACCGCACCGAGGTGGTCACCATTCGAGGTGGCCCGGTGATGGCCAGCTGTGGCTTGGAGTTCGCGTCATCGCGGATCAGCGACGTCATGGGGCCGGTGGACACGCTGATGGTGGCCGGTGGCACCGGCATGTATACCGCGTTCGCGGACGAGGATCTGCTCCATCACGTACGGCGGCTCGCGGCCGATGCACGTCGCGTCACGTCTGTGTGCTCAGGCGCCTTCGTTCTCGCCGCCGCCGGACTGCTGGAGGGTCGTCGGGCAACCACTCACTGGGACGCATGCGAGCTTCTCAACGAGCGCTACGAGAGTGTCACCGTCGATGCCGACGCCATCTACGTCCGGGATGGCAACGTGTGGACGTCGGCCGGAGTCACTGCCGGTATCGACCTGGCGCTCGCGCTCGTTGCCGAGGATCACGGGCACAGTGCTGCCGCCATGGTCGCCAGGCGCCTCGTCGTCTACCTCCAGAGGTCGGGTGGACAGGCGCAGTTCTCCAGCCTCCTGGCCGCGCAGGCAGCAGGCACCGCGCCAGTGAGTGATCTCTTGTCGTGGCTGCGCGACCATTTGGCCGAGGATCTCACCGTGGCCGCGCTTGCACGCAAGCTCAACCTGTCAGAGCGACAGTTCACTCGGGTCTTCAAGTCCGCCGTAGGCGCCACCGCCGCCGACCACGTGGAAGCCGTGCGCCTCGAGTCAGCGTGCAGGCTGTTGGAAACCACGAACCGGACGGTCCAGCAGATCGCCAAGACCTGTGGGTTCGGCGCGCCGGAAACCATGAACCGCACCTTCCGCCGCCGCCTCAACACGACCCCTGGCGAGCATCGACACCACTTTCGTGGCACCCCCGGTAGCCCTCCTGTCGCTGCAGGGCGTCCTGCCCAACTCACATCGCCTACGTCTGTGCAAAGCCCGGCGAATGTGCGGGCCATGACTTAAGGCTGAGGCCGCATCCTGCCGGCGTCGGGATGTCGCCGACGTCAGCGCTACCGGTGGGTCAGGAACTCGATCACCTGCTGGAAGGTCGGCCGGTTCTGCCAGTCGATGGGGCGGGCACCGACGATGCCCGCTGTAGTGGAGCGGATGTCGTCCTCGTGCTTGTCGTAGGTCAGCTGGTCCACCGACGACTTGCCCTGCTTGTGCAGCACGCGATCGACGGCGTCGGCCAGGGAGCGACGCAGCGTCGTCCGGCAGGCCTTGAGGGAGCCCTTGCCGCAGTAGGCGGTGGAGTACGCCCCCGAGACCTTCTTGCCCAGCACCGAGCGGAGGTCCTTGGAGAGGTAGCCGTACCACGCGACACCGTTGAACGACGAGCCCTGCCCCAGCCGCGGGTGGTCGTCGAGGATCTGCGGCAGGTCGTGGACCAGCGGGCCGAGCCGGCCGGAGAGCGCGTCGAAGGCCACCGACCGCGAGCCGTCCTCCCACCAGGCGTCGAACAGAGCGATCGCGGCCTGGTGCTCGTAGGCCCCGTTGCGATCGCGGTCGACCCGCATCGCGCCGGACTTGAGCCACGACTTCAGGAGCGCGACCGCGGCTGCGTTCTTCGGGTCCTTGCCGATCACCTTGAGGAGCCACTTGAGCGTGTACGCCGCCCGCGAGTCCGCGGTGGCGCCGGCCGCCATCACGCCGACCATGCCGGGCAGATCGGTCTTGCGCTTGCCCTTGATCTTGGACAGCAGCCGCTTCTCCAGCGCCAGCGACCGGTAGACCGCGCCATAGCTCCAGTTGTCGTCGGCCGCGGAGAAGTCAGGCGCCGGCTTGTTGTTCCAGCTGACCAGGTAGCCGCGCTTGGGGTTGGTCTGGTGGACGTGCTTCTTGAACGACAGCCAGCCCTTCCAGTCGTACTTCTTGCCCGCCCAGCGGGGCAGGTCCGGCTCGACCTTCTTCGACCGCCTCGGCAGCAGCCCGGAGGAGTAGTAGGAGATGTCCCGCGAGTCGGCGTAGAACCAGTTGAAGGTGTAGTCGATGTGACTGGCCGCCTGCTGGAACGACTTCGCGTCGTGCACGTATCCGGGGTCGTTGAACTGGCTGAAGCCGAGCACCGAGTCCACCTCGTGGCCGTACGTCGACCGCTGCGCCACCAGCGCGACAGGCGTCCCGCCGACCGTGGTGCGCTGCTGGACGATGCCGTGCCGGGTGCGCAGCACCTGGAAGCTGTACGTCGCCGCGGGGGCCGGTGCCGTGAGGTTCGGGGTGGTGGTCTCGGAGTGCACGTCGGACTGCATGGGCATGCACTTCTTGCCGACCCGGTAGCCGGTCGAGCTCACCGTCGCCTTGGAGCCGTCGGTGTTGCAGAGCTTCTCGGCGACGGTGTCGATGTTGTCGCTGCCGGCAGAGGTGGCAGACCACGCGTAGTCGATCCCGCGGCCGAGCTGGACGAACAGGTTGGTGCCGGCGAACGCGACGCCGCGGGCCTGGATGCCCGGCCCGCTGAGCACCTGCTCGACCAGCAGCTGTGGCGCGAAGTAGCCGGTCTGGGGGCCCATCACGGCCAGCGGCCTCCCGGTCGCCGACTCCTTGCCGGTCACCAGCAGCGCGTTGCTCATCCCGTGCGCGCCGAGCTCGGAGAGGTCCACCGACACGCCGCCGGGCAGGTCGAGCCGCGGCTGGACCGTCCCGGGGGCGGGCGCCCGGGTCGAGCCGCGCAGGGTGGCGCCGCTCCCCGGCGCAGTGGCGCCGCCCCGGTCGGGCAGCGCGACCCCGGGCCGCCTCGGGTCGAACGCGACTCCGTCGTACGGCGCGCGCTTGCTGGACGTGGTGGGTGCCTCGGGGTCGTTCTTCTCGCGCAGGTCGGTGTAGATCTTCAGCGCCTGCTTCTTGCCGAACTTCGCCTTCAGCGCCTGCCACCACTTCGCGTTCGCGACCTCCTTGCCGCCGCCCTTGCCGAAGATGCCGCCCACCAGCGAGGCGATGTAGACGATGTCGGCACGGGTCCAGTCGGTGGGCGTCTTCTGGAGAGCGACGTACTCGGTCGGGCAGGTCGGCGCCGCGATGATCGGGCACAGGTCGTGCTGGGCCTGGTTGATGCCGGCCAGGAAGGCGTCCACGCCGCCCAGCAGCTTCTGTCCGTAGGCACCGGCGTCCGCGGCCGCCTTCTCGATCTGGGCGTTGGCCTCGGCGGGGGTGTAGTACGCCGACCGCAGCTGCTCCTGGTCCATGGCGACGTTGCCGGGCGTGTTGCCGACGAACTCGGCCATCCGCGCCGCGCCGGTGTGCCGCAGCACGTCCATGAGGAACATCCGGTCCTCGATCGCGGCGTACCCGGCGCCGTACTCGACGTCGTTGAACGTCGCGCCGGTGATGAACGGGACGCCGAACCCGTCACGCTGGATGGTCACGCCCGTCTTGGGCGTCTTGGTGCTGACCACGGTGGCAGGGGTGAAGTCCTCGCGCTTGTAGAGCTGCTCGATGTCGGCCAGGCCGATGCTGCCGGGGTCGCGCGTGGTCAGTGCGTCGTACATCTCCAGCTGGTCGGCGAAGTGCGGCGGCTGGGTGGGCGTCGCCGTGGTCCCCATCACGGAGGCGATGTCCAGCGCCGTCACGTTGCCATTGGAGCCCGGCGGCAGGATGTTCCAGAGGTTGCCGTAGGCGTCCCCGGCCTTCGCTGCGGGGCGCGGAGCAGGACTCGGGGGGTCGCCAGCCGCCGCGGAGGGGGTGAGCGTCGCGACGAGGGTCCCCGTCGCGACGAGTCCGACCAGGCCAGTGAGGGAACGCCGCATGTGCGGCCAACGAGCCCCGGTGCGCGCAGGTTACGAGCCAGTAACCGCCAATCAGTGCTTGCGCTTGATCTTGAAGCCGTACGTCGCGGGGGTCGGGTCGGTCAGATCCGTCGCCAGCGCGCGTACCGCGAAGGTGTGCTTGCCGACCTTGAGCTTGTACTTGCGGCCCGATGTGCACGCCTTGAACGCCTTCCCGTCGATGCTGCACTGGAACGTCGCGCCGGGCGCGGTCGAGGCGAAGGCGAACACCACGGCGCGCTTCCGCTTCTTCGTGAAGACCTTCTTCTTGGGCGTCCTGGTGAGTGTGGTCTCGGGCGTGGTGGTGTGCGGGTTTCCCTGCGTGTAGGACACGAACGTCGCCGAGCACGGGGAGTCGCTCTTTCCGGCCACGGACGCCTGGGCGAAGATCGTGGTGATGGCGTTCGCAGGCACCGTCGCGGTGATCCCGTCGTTCGCGAAGGCGACCGCCGTCCCGACACCCAGCGCCGGACCTGAACACGAGCTGTTGGCGTAGAGCGTCACCGTCGACCCGGTCTCGGCCGAGCCGAACACGCGGGGCGGGTTCGTGGAGCTCGCCGGCGAGGCCGGGACCGTCGCGGAGACGGTCGGCATGTCGGTGTGCGCTGACGGGACGGTGCTCAGGCCCACGTCATCCACCAGCATGCTGTTCAGCCCTTGCACGCCGTTGGTGTACTTGAACGAGATCGTGTGGAGCGCACCGTCCGCGTACGGAGACAGGTCGGCGAACTGCCGGACGTAGGCCGGATCCGGCTGCGAGGCCTCGGTGTGGGTCTTCACGGTCGTGCCGTCGACCTGCACACGCAGCTGCGCGTCGAACGGCAGCTCCTCCGAGGCGTTCCGGTACCAGTAGGTCAGGGAGGCGGCGCCGACAGGAATGGCGAGCTGCTGCGAAACGCTGCCGGCCTGGCCGGCGCCGAGCGGACCGTCGATGCCGCCGAACCACGCCCACGCGTTGCCCGTGCGTGGAGCGGTGATGCCGTCTCCCGTCGAGCACGTCGCAATCGTGCACAGTGGCGACCCGGTCAGGGAGTCCGTCTCGGTCCAGAACGGGCTGTCGGCGGGGTCCCCGGTGGCGGCTTCGAAGCCACCGTCGAACAGGTCGCTGCGGTAGGTGAGCGAGCTGGTCGAGCAGGCCGAGGTGTTCCCCGCCGGGTCCGTCGCCGTGGCCGTGAAGGTCGTGGTGCTGCCGACCGCCACAGTGGCCGGCAGCCCAGGTGAGGCGAACGCCGCCGCCGTACCCGTGGCCGCCGGCGCGCCCGTGCAGTCCCCGGTCGCGTAGAGGTTCACCGTGGACCCCGCCTCGGCGGTGCCCTGGATCGACGGGGTGGTGCTCGGGTTCGGCGAGGACGGCGTCACGCCGGTCAGGTCCACCGACGCGGGCTCGGTCGAGTCGTTGGTGTAGCTCAGGGAGCTGGACGAACACGTCGAGGTGTTGCCCGCCGGATCGGTGGCCGTGCCCGTGAAGGTGGTGGTGCTGTCCGGAGCCACCGTGACCGCGAGGCCCGGCGATGCGAACGCCGCCGCCGTACCCGTGGCCGCCGGCGCGCCCGTGCAGTCCCCGGTCGCGTAGAGGTTCACCGTGGACCCCGCCTCGGCGGTGCCCTGGATGAGCGGGGTGGTGCTCGGGCTCGGCGAGGCCGGCGTCGAGCCGGTGAGCGTCACCGGCGCCGGCCCGGTCGAGTCGTTGATGTAGGTCAGCGAGCTGGTCGAGCAGGCCGAGGTGTTTCCCGCCGCGTCCGTCGCCCTGGCCGTGAAGGTCGTGGTGCTGCCGACCGCCACGGTGACCTGCAGGCCCGGCGAACCGAACGACTCCGCCGAGCCGGTCGCCGCCGGCGCCCCCGTGCAGTCCGGGGTCAGGTACAGGTTCACCGTGGAGCCCGGCTCGGCGGTGCCCCTGATCAAGGGGGTGGTGCTCGGGTCCGGCGAGGCCGGCGTCGAGCCCGTGAACATCACCGGCACTGGCCCGGTCGAGTCGCTCTGGTAGGTGAGCGAGCTGGTCGAACACGGGGAGGTGTTCCCCACGGAGTCCGTCGCGGTCGCCCGGAACGTGCTCGTGCTGTCCGGCGCCACAGTGACCTGCAGTCCCGGCGAGCTGAACGCGGCCGCCGTGCCGGTGGCCGCCGGAGAACCGGTGCAGTCCCCCGTCGTGTACAGGTTCACCGTGGACCCCGGGTCGGCGGTGCCCTGGATCACCGGGGTCGTGCTCTGGTTCGGCGAGGCCGGCGTGATTTGGGTCAGCACGACCGACGCCGGTGGGGTCGAGTCGTTCGTGTAGGAGACCGAGGTCGACGAACAGGCGGAGGTGGTCTGGCCGGACTTCGACGCGTTGGCGAAGATCGTGGTGGTCGCGTCCGCGGGGACGGTCGTGGTGATCCCGGCACCCTCGAAGTCGGAGGCCGGGCCCGCGCCGAGCGGGCCGCTCGTGCAGGTGTCGTTGGCGTAGAGCGTCACGGTCGAGCCGGCCTCGGCGATGCCCCTCACCCTTGGTGTCGTCGAGCTCGACGGTGAGGCCGGGACCGTCTCGGTGACTGTCGGCGTGGCCGTCACCGTCGGCGCCGTGTGGTCCAGGCTGACGTCGTCGATGATCATCCGGTTGGTGCCGGTCGCGTTGTTGGCGTAGACGAACGCGATGGTGTGGCTGGCGCCGTCGGCGTACGCCGAGAGGTCCACGGTCTGCTGGCTGTAGGAGCTCTGCGGGGAGGACGCCTCGGTGTTGGTCTGCACCGTGGTCCCGTCGACCCTCACCTGCAGGGTTGCGGTGAACGGAGAGGCCACCTGGCCATTGCGGTACCAGTAGGACAGGGTGGCGGTGCCGGCCGGGATGGTGACCGACTGGGAGATGCTGGCCGTGTGCCCAGACCAGTCCACGCCGCCGAACCTGGCCCAGTTGTTGCCGGTGCGCGGCAGCGACGTCCCGCCGGCGCTGCCGCAGAAGGATGGGGTGCACAGCGGTGAGCCGCGCAGGTTGTCCGCCTCGGTCCAGGACGGGCTGTTGGCCGGATCGCCGGTCGCGGCCTCGAAGCCGCCGTCCTGGAGGAGCTCTGCCGCGCTCGCCGGCGCCGTGAGCAGCGGCGTCACGAGCAGACCGGATGCGGTCGCCGCGATCGCGCACGCCGCCAGCAGTCGTCTCAAGGGCGACATCTACCCAGCTCTCCCATGTAACCGACGACAGACGACGCCGGCCCTCCACCGAGTCGGCCGCGACCGCCGAGACCGCCCATGAGTGTCTCGCACGCGGATCAGGGACGCCATGACCCAATGGCACCACATGAAACCCTAGGGGGCATCTACCGCTTGCGTCTCACCTTGAAGCGGTACGTCGCCGGAGTCGCGTCGGCCGCACCCGAGGCCACCGCGCGCACCGCGAACGTGTGCTTGCCGACCTTGAGCTTGAACCTCTGACCCGAGCTGCACGGCGCGAACGCCTTGCCGTCGATGCTGCACTGGAAGCTGGCTCCGGCGACCGAGGATGAGAACGAGAAGGACACCTTGGCCTTCTTCCTGGCCGTCTTGACCTTCTTCTTCGGTGTCTTGGTCAGCGTCGTCTCCGGCGCCACGGGCGGCACGGGCGGCGACGTCGCGTCCTGCTGGACGTAGGTGACCGAGCTGGTCGAGCACGCCGAGGTGTTCCCCGCCACATCCGTCGCCGTCGCCTTGAACGTGGTGGTGCTGCCGACGGTCACCGTCGCGGTCAGCCCGCGTGAGGCGAACGCCGCCGCCGAACCGGTCTTGGCAGGTGACCCCGTACACGCCGCCGTGGTGTACAGCTTCACCGTTGTTCCCGCCTCCGCGGTCCCCTTGACCGTGGGAGTCGTGCTCGGGCTCGGCGAGGCCGGCGTGACACTGCTCAAGGTGACCGGGTCGGGGGCGGTCGAGTCTTGCGTGTACGACACGAAGGTCGCCGAGCAGGCCGAGTCCAGCTGCCCGGCCTTCCTCGCCCTGGCGTAGATCGTGGTCGTGTCGTTCACGAACACCTCGGCCTGGATGCCGATGGTCTCGAAGTCGTTGCGTAAGCCGGATCCGATCGAGGGGCTCGAGCAGGTGTCGTTGGTGAACAGCGTGACTGTCGAACCTTCCTCGGCCGTGCCCTTCACCTGGGGGAAGGGAGACTGGTTCGGCGAGGTCGGCTCGGTGGCATCGACAGATGGCGTCGCCGTCACGAGGTCGATGCTCACGTCGTCCACGACCATACTGCTGGTGGCTGCTCCTGTATTGCTGTCGAACTCGAACGACAGGGTGTGGCTGGCCCCGTCGGCGTAGGCCGACAGGTCGACGATCTGCTGGCTGTAGGCCGCCTCGGCGGTGGTTTCCTCCGTGTGCGCCTTGACGGTCGCGCCGTCGACCTTCACCAGAAGGACCGCGTCGAACGGCGCGGACACCGTCCCGTTGCGGAGCCAGTAGGTGAGCGCAGCGTTGCCAGCCGGCATCGCGAACGCCTGGGAGATGCTCGAGATGTGGTCGGCAACAGGCTCACCACCGAACCAGACCCAGTTGTTGCCGGTCCGCGGCGGGGACGCGCCACCTCCGGTGAGGCAGTTCGTGTTGTTGCAGATTGGTGAGCCGACCTGGTTGTCCGCCTCGGTCCAGGCGGGACTGTCGAGGGGGTTCCCCGTCGCGGCCTCGAACCCGCCGTCCTGGAGCAGCGCCGTCGTCGTGATGCTCAGTGACCACCCGCCGGCGATCGACCCATCGAAGTCCGCGGCGAAGTCCCTGACGAACAGGTTCCAGGTGCCGTTGGGTTCGTCGCCTCCGAAGACCGAGGACAACGTGGCGGTGCCGTCAACGGCCGGGTGCTCGTAGGCCCCGCCCGGACCTGGCGCCGGATACACTTCGGCGCTCCCGCTGTAGCTCGCGGGCCTGTAGGTACCGCTCACCGGGTTCGTCGAGCGAGGGAGAAGATCTGCGGCGCTGTCGGAGATCGTGAGATCGACGTTGTTGAGCTCCACGGTGCCCGAGCCCGAACCCACGCGGGCCATGAGCGCGAGCGCATCACCGTTGGGGGCCACCAGAACCACTCCGACGTCCGCCGGGGCCCCGTGGGAGAGACCGGTCAGGGTGACCGTCACGGCGGTGATGGTCCCCGCCAGGCCTGACACGGTGATGCCAGACGGATACGGCGTCGCATCCGCGGTGTCGTTGATCGTGATCGCCGTCGGGTTGCTGTATGTGGCAGGCCCCGCGTCCGCTGCCGGGGTCGTGGCCAGCACGAGGCCGGCTGTCCCCAGCGCAGCGGCAGCCGCCATCGCCACCAGACGCCTCGCACTCGTGACCCGCACCCTGGTGCTCCTCTCCCAGCGGCCGCACCCCGCCCGGAAGAGGTCCTGACCCGAAGGTAGGGGTCACGACACGTTCGCAGCCATGACCCGTCCGAGCCATCCCGTGGTCAGCCGGCAGCGCGGTTGACCGCGCTGATCACCGCCTTGAGCGAGGCGGTGACGATGTTGGCGTCGATGCCGACGCCCCAGTAGATCGTGTCGCCGACCAGGCACTCGACGTACGCCGCGGCGACCGCGTCGCCACCCGACGAAAGGGCATGCTCGGCGTAGTCGAGGACTCTGACGTCGTACTCCGCCGGCAGCCCGTTGATCGCGGCCACGAACGCCGAGAGCGGCCCGTTGCCCTCGCCCTCCAGCGACTGGATCTCGCCGTCGACGTAGACGTTGACGAAGAGCGCGTCCTTCTCCCCCGCCGCGGAGGAGGTGTGCACCGAGTTGAGCTTGAGCGGCGTCTCCCGGTCGAGGTACTCGGCCCGGAAGACCGCCCAGATCTCGTCGGGCGTCATCTCGCCGCCCTCGGTGTCGGTGCGCTCCTGGATCACCCGGCTGAACTCGATCTGGGCGCGGCGCGGCAGGTCGAGCTTGTGCTCGGCCTTGAGGATGTAGGCGACGCCGCCCTTGCCGGACTGGCTGTTCACCCGGATCACGGCCTCGTAGGTGCGGCCCACGTCGTGCGGGTCGATCGGGAGGTACGGCGCCTCCCAGGGCAGCTGCCCGACCGGCACGCCCTGCTCGGCGGCCTGGCGGTCGAGGTCCTCGAGCCCCTTCTTGATGGCGTCCTGGTGGGAGCCGGAGAACGCCGTGTAGACCAGGTCGCCGGCGTAGGGGTGCCGCGGGTGCACCGGCAGCTGGGTGCAGTACTCGACAGTGCGCCGGATCTCGTCGATGTCGGAGATGTCGACCATCGGGTCGATGCCCTGGCTGAACAGGTTCATGGCCAGGGTGACCAGGTCGACGTTGCCGGTGCGCTCGCCGTGGCCGAACAGGCAGCCCTCGACCCGGTCGGCGCCCGCCATCATCGCCAGCTCGGTGGCCGCGACCGCCGTGCCGCGGTCGTTGTGTGGGTGCAGGCTGATCACGGTGTTCTGGCGGCGGGTCAGCTGGCGGGAGAACCACTCGATCTGGTCGGCGTACACGTTCGGAGTGGCCATCTCGACGGTGGCCGGCAGGTTGAGGATGATCTCGCGACCGTCCTCGGGCTGCCACACGTCGCTGACCGCCTCGCACACCTCGACCGAGAACGGCAGCTCGGTGCCGGTGAAGATCTCGGGGCTGTACTCGTAGCCGATCACCGTGGTGTCGAGGTAGCTCTCGATGCCCTTCATCACCGCCTGGGTGCCCCGGACCGCGATGTCCTTGATCTCGTCCTTGCTGGCGCGGAACACGACGCGGCGGAACAGCGGCGCCAGCGCGTTGTAGAGGTGGATGTTGGCGCGGGGTACGCCGACCAGCGACTGCACGCTGCGCTCGATCAGGTCCTCGCGGGCCTGGGTGAGCACCGAGATGGTCACGTCGTCGGGGATCCGGTCGCCCTCGACGAGCTGGCGCACGAAGGCGAAGTCGGTCTCGCTGGCGCTCGGGAAGCCGACCTCGATCTCCTTGTAGCCCATCCGGACCAGGAGGTCGAACATCGTCATCTTCCGGGCCGGGCTCATCGGGTCGATCAGCGCCTGGTTGCCGTCGCGGAGATCGGTCGAGAGCCAGCGCGGCGCCTCGGTGATGACGGCGTTCGGCCAAGTGCGGTCGGGCAGGACGATCGGCTCGAACGGCCGGTAGCGGGCGTAGGGCATCGAGCTGGGCTTCTGCGGCGGGATGGTCATGGGTTCCTCGCTTGGACTGGCCCTGTGGGCCGGGGTCTGAAGGCCGGTCGCGCACACACTCCGCAGCGAGGGGGTCCGGCTTGGGCTCAGACCTCGCTGCGGCAGCCAAGGAGGAGGCGACGCGTCATGACGCGCTCACCATAGCGGGTCCGCTCGCCCCGTCGCTCGCCTCCTTGCGTCATACGGACGGAGCACCCGTCTGCTCCGTCCGTATGACCTCCCACCTCACCCACCGGGGACGTCATACGGACGGAGCACCCGGTTGCTCGGAACGTATGACGCAAACCCCGTGAGACAGTGGCACCGTGAAGACCCGGATCCAGTGCCCGTGTGGCGAGACGATCGTCGGCCAGGACGAGGACGAGCTGGTCGAGCTCACCAACGCGCACCTCATGGAGCAGCACGACGGTCGGACCTACGACCGCGACATGATCCTGATGATGGCCACCTGACCCCCGTCACGGGGCCAGGTCCTGCAGGATCTCGGCCGCCGGGCGAGCCTCGACGTGGCGGTGGCCGGCGCCGGCCCACAGGTTGACGTGCTCGGGGTTGCCGGCGGCCGCCGCGGCCCTGCGGATCGGGCTGGTGAGGTGGTGCAGGGCCGGGTACCCCAGCGGCCCGCGTCCGTCGTACGCCGCGAGGAAGGCGTTGGGCAGCCCCCCGGCGGGGCGGCCGCTGAACGCGGTCGTTGTGACCGGGTCGCCACGATCGCCGTCGAAACCGGCCCGGTGGGCCGGGTTGGTGCCGGCCTCATGGGCGAGCAGCAGGAGGGTGCCCACCGCCACTGCCTGTGCGCCGGCTGCCAGCGCGGCGGCCACGTCGGCGCTGGTGCCGACGCCGCCCACGGCCATCACCGGAAGGTCGACGGCCGCGCGCACGGCGCGGACCAGGTCGGGGAGCCGAAGCCGCTCGGGCGGCTGCGCCGGCGTGAACGTGCCCCAGTGGCCGCCGGCGTCGGGTGACTGGACGATCAGCGCGTCCATCCCCGCCTCGAGCGACTGGAGCGCTTCCCTGGGGGAAGTGACGGTCTGCACGAGCGTGCAGCCGGCGTTCCTGAGCGCCGCTGCGGCCCCGGGCTCGGGCAGCCCGAACGTGAACGACACCACGGGCGGCGCCGCGTCCACCAGCACGTCGACCTTGGCCTGCCAGTGGTCGTCGTCCTCGACGGGCTGCGCGGGCAGGTCGACGCCGTAGGACTCGGCCAGCGGGAGCAGCAGCTCGCGGTAGGCGGCGTACGCCGCCCGGTCCACCGCGACCGGGTTGGGGGCGAACAGGTTGACGCCGTACTGGCCGGTCGAGGCCCGCACCTCGTCGACCTGCGCCGCGAGTGCCTCCGCTGTCTGGTACCCGCCCGCGAGGGAGCCGGCCGAGCCGGCCCCCGTCGCCGCGAGCACCAGCGCGGGCGTCGTGGGGCCGCCCGACATCGGCGCGGCCAGGACCGGGAGCTCGCTCCCGAACAGCTCGAGCAGGTTGGTCACGAGGAGACGGTAGGGCAGGCTCGCGAGCGTGGCCCGCCTGCTCGTCGTCCACCACTCCCCGACCGACACGGTCCGGACGCTGACCGACGCTGTCGTGGCGGGCGCGAACGACGACACGATCGAGGGCGTCGAGGTCGTCGTCCGGCCGGCGCTAGAGGCGGGCGCCGGGGACGTGCTCGCCGCCGACGGCTACCTGCTCGGCACCCCCGCGAACTTCGGCTACATGAGCGGCGCGCTCAAGCACTTCTTCGACACCATCTTCCTCGAGGCCGGCGGGGCGCTGAGCGACGACGGCTCGGCGAGCCCGGGCTCCGGCGGGAAGAAGCCGTTCGGGCTGTGGGTGCACGGTCGCTACGACACCACCGGCGCGGTGCGCTCGGTGCTGTCGATCGTCCAGGCGCTGCCGTGGACCCAGGCGGCCGAGGTGCTGGAGGTGGTCGGCGACGTGACCGAGTCGCACACCGAGGCGGCGTACGAGCTCGGCGGGACGCTGGCCGCGTTGCTGATGGCCTGAACGGTGACCGGGCCCTCGGTAGGCTCGTGTCGGTTCCGGCGAGGGGAGGTCTCTTGTGCGCGCTCGCGCCGTACGTCTCTCCAGGCTGGCCGTGATCTGTGCAGTCCTGGCCGTGCTCGCCGGGTGCGGCGACGACGATCCTCCGGACAACGTCGACCCCGCCCAGGTCGACGCGGTGGATGCGCCGGAGCTCGGCGCCTGCCGGGTGCTGACTCCCGAGGACGCCGGCCAGCCCAGCAACGCCACCCGGACCGTGGACTGCACGAAGGAGCACACGGCGGAGACGTTCGCGGTGGGCGAGCTGCCGGAGGAGCTCCAGGACGTCGAGTACGACGCGCAGGAGCTGGGGGCGTTCGCCTACCAGACCTGCTCGCAGAAGTTCGAGAAGTTCCTCGGTGCCGACGAGAGCACGGTGATGCGCACGATCGTGAGCTGGGCGTGGTTCCGGCCGTCGGAGAAGGCGTGGGACAAGGGCGCGCGCTGGTACCGGTGCGACGTCGTCGGCGGTGGCGAGGAGAGCAAGACGTACGCCGCGCTCCCCGAGACCGCGGCCGGGCTGCTCGGAGAGCAGCCGCCGCCGGACGACTGGATGGCGTGCGTCAACGGCGCGGCGGTGAACGTCGCGCCGAAGGTGCCGTGCACCGAACCGCACACCTGGCGCGCCGTCACCGCGATCAAGGTCGGCGACCCCGAGGACCCCTATCCCGGCGACCGCCTGGTCGAGGTGACCACGAGGGACTACTGCTCCGACTGGGTCGGCAGCTGGCTGGGCTACCCGCCCGAGTACGACTTCGGCTACACGTGGTTCCACGAGGGCGAGTGGAAGGCCGGCAACCGCCGTTCGGTCTGCTGGGCGGCGACCACCGCATGATGCGGCCGGCGCTGCTGGCGGTCGTGGCGCTGGCTCTCTCGGCGTGTACGTCGGACGAGCCCGAGCCGGAGCCGGCGGCCGACGACACGCCCTCCGCCTCCCCGACCCCCACGGCGAGCCCGACGCCGGCGCCGACGCCGCCCGCGCTCGGCGCCTGCTACCGGCTCTCCTACGACGAGGCGCTGGCGCCCACCAACTCCGAGACCGCGGCGTCCTGCGACAAGGGGCACACCAGCCAGACCTTCGCGATCGGCCAGCTCGACCTGGTCGCGAACGGGCACCTGCTGGCCATCGACTCCGACACCGTCCGCCAGCAGGTCGCCAACCGTTGCCCACCCCAGCTGGCGGCGTACGTCGGCGCGACTCCGGAGCAGCTGCGGCTCTCGCTGCTGCGACCGGTGTGGTTCACGCCGACCATCGAGGAGTCCGACGCCGGGGCCGACTGGTACCGCTGCGACGCCATCGCGGTCACCGGCGACCGGACCCTGGCCAAGTTCGACCACAACGTGTCGGAGGCGCTGGCGACGCCCGCGGGCCGCGCCGAGTTCGCGATGTGCGGCACCGCCGAGCCCGGGACACCGGCGTTCTCCCAGGTGCTCTGCCGCGAGGACCACTCCTGGAAGGCGATCCAGGTCATCGACCTCGCCGAGCAGGCGAAGGGCGGCGGCTACCCGGGACAGGACGCGGTCCGGGAGGCGGGCCAGGACGTCTGCGCC
Source organism: uncultured Actinomycetota bacterium (assembly GCA_963749865.1). Lineage (GTDB taxonomy): Bacteria > Actinomycetota > Actinomycetes > Propionibacteriales > Nocardioidaceae > Nocardioides. Next base: position 365,523 of record CAVVOE010000011.1, on the reverse strand, counting down.
GAAGCGGCCCGCGAGATCGCCTCGGACGCGCTGGACTACGAGTGGGGCTACGAGTGGCCCACGAAGGACCAGTGGCAGGCGGGACAGACCTACGGCCGCTGCTGGTCGCCCGACCCTGCGTAGGGTGCGCGGGGTGAGCTGGACCGAGAAGGATCTGCCCGACCTGACCGGCAAGACGGCCGTGGTGACCGGCGCGAACTCCGGGATCGGGTTCCACACGGCCAAGCACCTCGCCGGGCACGGCGCCACCGTGGTGCTGGCGTGCCGGAACACTGCGGCGGCCGACGAGGCCGCGGCCAGGATCAAGGGCGACACAGAGGTCGCCGAGCTCGACCTCGCCTCGCTGGAGTCCGTGCGCCGGTTCGCCGAAGGGGTCGATCGCCCGGTCGACCTGCTGGTCAACAACGCCGGCGTGATGACGCCGCCCCGCTACCGCGAGACCGCTGACGGCTTCGAGCTCCAGTACGGCACCAACCACCTCGGGCACGTGGCGCTGACCGCCCGGCTGCTGCCGCGCCTGCTCGAGGCGCAGGGTCCGCGCGTGGTCGCGGTCTCCTCGGTCGCCCACCACGCCGGCAACGAGTCCGTGCTGGAGGGCAACCCGGAGGCGACCTACAGCCCGCAGGAGGCCTACGGGAACACCAAGCTCGCCAACCTGCTCTTCGCCCGCGAGCTCCAGCGCCGCGCCTCCGCGGCGGGCTCCCGTCTCACCGCCACGGCTGCGCATCCCGGCGTGGCCGCGACCAACCTGGTGGCCAGCCGTGACGGCCTGGGCGCGATCCCGCCGATCCGCTGGACCGCCCCGATCTGGACCAAGGTGGTCTTCCAGTCCGCCCTGGCCGGCGCCCGGCCGGTGATGTACGCCGCCACGGACGCCGAGCCCGGCTCCTTCACCGGCTCCACCTGGCTCGGCGAGTGGCGCGGCCCGGTCGGCGCGGCCAGGCTCAGCCGCTTCGCGAGCGACGACGCGCTGGCGGAGAAGCTCTGGGACAAGTCCCTCCAGGAAGCAGGCGTCAGCCTCGATCTCTGAACAGCTCGGTGGCCATCTTCTCCATCAGCACGTTCAGCCCCTTGAACGGCCGCACCATCACCGTGAACTCGGTCAGCTTCCCCTCGTCGTTCCACTGCAGCATGTCGATGCCGTGGACGGTGAGCCCGTCGAGCTCGGCCTCGAACTCGAGGACGGCGTTGCGGTCCGCGTACCACTGGCGCCGGTAGACGAGCGTGGGCCCGAGCACGACCACGGCGGCCGAGAGGTAGGCCGTGGTGAGCTCCTTGCCCTCCTGCGGCGAGTGCACCGCGGGTGAGTGGAACACCACGTCGTCGGCCAGCAGGTCGGCCAGCCCGGCGGCGTCCCGAGCCTCGGCGATGGCGTGCCAGGCGGCGACCGGCGCGGGAACGTCGCCCATCAGAACCCCAGCTTCCTGAGCTGGCGCGGGTCGCGCTGCCAGTCCTTGGCGATCTTCACGTGCAGGTCGAGGTAGACCGGCGTGCCCAACATGGCCTCGATCGACGTCCGCGCGCGGGTGCCGACCGCCTTGAGCCGGGCGCCCTTGTGGCCGATGACGATCCCCTTCTGGGAGTCGCGCTCGACGTAGAGGTTCGCGTGCACGTCGAGCAGCGGCTTGTCCGCGGGCCGGTCCGGTCGCAGCCCCATCTCGTCGACCACGACCGCGATCGAGTGCGGGAGCTCGTCGCGGACACCGTCGAGCGCGGCCTCGCGGATCAGGTCGGCGACCATCAGCTCCTCCGGCGCGTCGGTGAGCTCGCCGTCGGGGTACAGCGGCGGCCCCTCCGGCAGCAGCCCGACCAGCAGGTCGGCCAGCAGCTGGACCTGGTCTCCGGCCACGGCCGAGACGGGCACGATCTCCGCCCATTGCGTGCCGGTCTCCGCACCCAGCCGGGCGATGTCCAGCAGGTGCTCGCCGATCCGCTGCGGCGTGGCGAGGTCGGTCTTGGTTGCGACCGCCACCTTCGTCGTACGCCGCACCTTGGCCATCTCGGTGACGATGAACCGGTCGCCCGGCCCGATCTTCTCGTCGCTCGGGAAGCAGACCGCGACCACGTCCACCTCGGCCCAGGTCGTGCGGACCAGGTCGTTGAGCCGCTCGCCCAGCAGGGTGCGCGGCCGGTGCAGCCCCGGAGTGTCGACGAGGATCAGCTGGGCGTCGTCGCGGTGCACGATTCCGCGGACGACCGTCCGGGTGGTCTGGGGCTTGTCGGAGGTGATCACGATCTTCGAGCCGACCAGCGCGTTGGTGAGCGTCGACTTGCCGGCGTTGGGGCGGCCGACGAAGGACGCGAAGCCGGACCGGAAGGTTTGGCTCACGATCGCGCCTCACTCTTTTCCGGGGTCCCCGGAAGATCCTGGCTGGAGGAGCGAAGCGGGGAAGCTCAGGATCTTCTGGGTGGAGTCGTAGCGCGCCCAGATCTCCTCGTCGGAGAGCCCCTCTGCCTTGCCGGCGCGCCAGATCGGCCCGGGGTCGACCGCGCGCGGCTGGCGGCCGGTGGACGAGCGCCAGTAGCCCATCACGTCGTACGCCGACGCGGGCAGCTTGCGTTCGCGCATGAGGTACTTCCGGATCGCCCGCATCTGCGCCGACTCGCCGGCCATCCAGAAGTACCCGGCGCCGGCCGGCCACGCGATCGACTCGACCACCTCGGCCAGCCGGCTGGTCCCCGACGGTGCCTCCAGCCAGGTGACGTCCGCCGTTTCGGGGAGGTAGCCGGGCAGCGCGTCGGCGACCTCTGCCCAGATCCGGATCGGCAGCCGAGTGGACTCCGCGATCCGGGCCATGGCGGGCAGCCCGGTCAGGTCGCCGACCAGCATCAGCCACTCGGAACCGTCGGGTGGGTCGAAGGAGGCCTTCGGCTCGGTGATCGTGACCGTCGACCCCACGCAGTCGTCGCGCACCACCCACTCGGTGACCAGCCCGACGTCGTGCAGCACCACGTCGACCACCAGCTCGCCGTCGGCGTACGAGCGCACGGTGTAGTAGCGGCTCTGGAACTGCCCGGGCACCACCAGCCCGACCCACTCGTCCGGCACTCCGGTCGACGTGAACGCCGGGTCGACGGCCAGGGTCAGCCGCACCAGGTGCGGCGACAGCTCGTCGCGACGCTCGACGCGCGCGTCGTACTGCCGGGCCCGGGTGCTCACTGAGAGAACGCTAGCCGTGGCAGCGTCGCAACCTCGCGCTGGTCGTCAGGACCGCTCAGACCTTCCAGCCGTGCCGGAGCGGGTAACCGCTCACGCCGTCCTCGTCGGTCTTGGTCGCGAGCACGTGGTGGAGCTGGATCTCGTTGCGCTCGAACGCGATCCGCGAGCCGGCCATGTAGAGACCCCAGACCCGCGCGGTGCCCTCGCCGACCTCGGCGACGCAGGCGTCCCAGTTCTCGGCCAGGTTGCGGCACCAGCCGGCCAGCGTCTTGGCGTAGTGGACGCGGAAGTTCTCCTCGTGCTGCACCTCGAAGCCGGCGTTCTGCACCTCGGTGATGATCTTGCCGCTGCCGATCAGCTCGCCGTCGGGGAAGACGTAGCGGTCGAGGAACTGCCCGGTCTCCCGCCAGCGGTTGTCGTGGCGGGTGATGCAGTGGTTGAGCAGCCGGCCCTGCGGGCGCAGCCGGTCCTTCATGAAGCCGAAGTACGCCGGGTAGTTCTTCACGCCGATGTGCTCGGTCAGGCCGATCGACGAGATCGCGTCGAAGCCGGTCTCGTCGACCAGCCGGTAGTCCATGAACCGGACCTCGGCGAGGTGGTCGAGCCTCTCGTCCTTGATCCTCTCCATCGCCCAGGACGCCTGCTCCCGGGAAAGCGTGACGCCGAGGGTCTTGACGCCGTACTCCCGCGCGGCGTGCCGGACCATCCCGCCCCAGCCGCAGCCGACGTCGAGCAGCCGCTGGCCGGGCTGCAGGTCCAGCTTGCGTGCGACCAGGTCGTACTTCTCGGTCTGGGCCTCCTCGAGCGTCGCGTCCTCGGTCGGGAACACCGCGCAGGTGTAGGTCATCGACGGGCCGAGGACGTACTCGTAGAAGGCGTTGGAGACGTCGTAGTGGTGGTGGATCGCCTCGGCGTCGCGACCCAGCGAGTGCCGAAGCCCCTCGAAGGTGCGGCGCAGCCGGGACGGCGCCTCCTGCGGCGGCGGGGCCGGCGGCAGGAGGTGCGAGATGCCGAGGGAGCGGAGCAGCGTGACCGCCTCGGCGGGCGAGGGACGCCGGAAGTTGAGCTTGCTCTGGATCAGCCGGAACGCCTCGTAGGGGTCGCCCGGGTGCACGCCGAGCACCTCGAGGTCGCCGGCGACGTACGCGCGGCCGAAGCCGAGGTCGCCGGGCGCGGTGAGGATGTAGTTGAGGCCGCGCTCGGTGGCCAGGTGGATGCCGTACGACGAGTCCTCGGGACCGGCCGCGCTGCCGTCGTAGGCCGTGAACCGCAGCGGCAGCGGCTCCTTGAGCATCGAGTTGAGCGCCTCGGCGATGGAGAGCTTGTTCAGCGTGAGCGTGGTCATCGGTCGCGTACCGCCTTGTCGTAGAGGCTCAGGAGCCGGTCGTCGGGGTCGTAGCGCTGCTTCACTGCCGCCAGGTGCGGGCCGTCGTAGAGCCGGTCGAACGTCGCGCGGTCGTAGAAGGCCTCGGAGTAGAGCGACTTGTGGCCGCCCAGCTCCTGGACCTTGGCCTCGATCGCGCGGTTGCGCGGAGCGTCCGGCGCGTCCGGACCCACGTGCACGGTGCCCCAGAAGCCGACGTTGACGTACGTCGTGCCGGGGTGCAGCGGGTAGGTCGGCCACTGGGCGCCGGTGCTGGTGCCGGGGCTGACCAGCGGGCACAGCCAGACCGGGCGCATGCCCACCTCGGCGTCGAACCAGGCCAGGAACTCCTCGAGCCGCTCCACCGGCACCTCGATGTCCTGGACCACCTGCTCGCGCTGGGGCCGGCCCTTGCGGCGGTCGACGAAGTCCATGAAGCCGGTGCGGTGGTTGAGGCCGATGAGGTGGTGGTAGACGTCGCTGCGCCGCCAGCGCTTGGGCCACAGCCGTCTCACCGCCGGGTTGTGTACGCCGAAGGCGCCCGAGCACCAGAACCAGTCGGTGTCCCAGCGCCACAGGTAGTCGTACATGGTCAGCAGGTCCTTGCCGATCCCGGCCGAGCCGCGCTGCTGGATCGAGCGGTAGTAGATCTGCTGGCCGGTGTAGTCGCTCGTCGGTGGCTGAGGTGCCATGGCAGCGAGCTTCGAAGCCTCCGACCCCTCGGCGTCAGGGGAGAGCCAGCGGGCCAGGGTGAGGTAGTACTCGCCCGGCTGGAAGGCCACGCCGTCCAGGCCGTCGACCTGCAGGTCGTCGTACTCCCGGGTCTCGACGATCTCGGCCACCGTCTTGGCCAGCAGGCCGACGTCGTCGAAGCGCACGTGCCGGAGCTCCACCCGGTCCGGGACTCGCTCCAGCCTGATCCGCAACCGGGTCGCGTAGCCGAGGCTGCCGTAGGAGTTCGGGAAGGTGTCGAACAGGTCGCTGTGCTGACCTTCGGGGCCGGGCCGGGTCGTCACCACGACGCCGGCGCCGGTGAAGACGTCCATCTCCTCGACCGACTCGTGGGGCAGTCCGTTGCGGAAGCTGGTCGACTCGATGCCGAGCCCGGTCACCGCCCCGCCCAGGGTGATGGTCTTGAGCTGTGGGACGACGTACGGGATCAGTCCATGCGGGAGCGTGGCGTCGACCAGGTGCTCGTAGGTGCACATGCCCTGCACCTCGGCCCGCTGGCCCGCGGCATCGACCTCGATGACGCCGTCGAGGCCGCTGACGTCGAGGCCCTTGGTGGCGTTGCGGCTCCGCGGCCGGAACAGGTTGGACGTCTTCTTCGCCAGCCGCACCGGCGACCCCGCCGGAATCGCGTCGTACGACGCCTTGAGCCGCGCCACCGCTGCCTCGTGGGACTCCCATGCTGTGCCTGGTCGAGTCACCCGACGCACGTTACTACCGAGTGTTGGCCTCCGGATTCCGGGTCCGGATGGGTCAGGTCGTCGTCGAGATGCCGATGGTGCCTCGCGGGTCGCCGACGTGGACGGTCACGCCCGGGCCGCCGAAGTCGCGGAGCACCTCGAGGTCGAGTGGTGAGACCTGCTCGTTGTCGCCGAGCAGCACGGCGGCCTCGAGGCCACGCGAGCCGGAGGAGACCGCCATGGCGACACAGACGCCGAGGGCGGAGACCTGGAGTGACGGAAGGGAGACGGTGGCGGCGGCGTACGTGCGGCCTTCGGAGTCACGGACTGCGGCGCCCTCGGGTCCGCCGGTGCGGGCTCGGGCGCCGCGGGCCAGAGTGACCAGCTTGTGATCCTCTACCGACAAAGGGGGAGACGGCTCAGTCATGGACGGCCTCCTTGGCGGGTACGTCGGCGGGCGAGTCCGCGCCGTTGGGCTCGACCCGGGCGATGCGGACGGTGCCGATCTTGTTGCGGCGGCCCGCGGTCTCCTCGGCGGTGAAGCGCAGGCCGTGGGCGACCACCTGCGAGCCCGGGATCGGCACCAGGCCGAGGTGCTTGGCCATCAGGCCGCCGACCGAGTCGACGTCCTCCTCGTCGACGTCGAAGCCGAACAGCTCGTCGAGGTCGTCGATCGGGTAGCGCGACGAGACCCGGATCGAGCCGTCGTCGAGGGTCTCGGTCTCGATCTCCTCCTCGTCGTACTCGTCGGTGATCTCGCCGACGATCTCCTCGAGCAGGTCCTCGATCGTGACCAGGCCGGCGGTGCCGCCGTACTCGTCGACCACGATGCCGATGTGCTGGCGTCGGGCCTGCATCTCCGACAGCAGCGCGTCGATCGGCTTGGACTCGGGGATCCAGTAGACCGGCCGCATCACCGACTCGATCCGCTGGGTGAACTCCACGTCGGGGGCCTCGAAGTCGCGGCGGACGATGTCCTTCAGGTAGGCGATGCCGACCACGTGGTCGAGGTTGTCGTCGATCACCGGCACCCGGGAGAACCCGGAGCGCAGGAACAGCGACAGCGTCTGGCGCAGGTTCTTGTACCGCTCGACGAAGACCACGTCGTTGCGCGGCACCATCACCTCGCGCACGGTGGTGTCGCCGAACTCGAAGACGGAGTGGATCATCTTCCGCTCGCCGGCCTCGATCAGTGCCGAAGCCTCGGCGATGTCGACGAGCTCGCGCAGCTCGGTCTCGGTCGAGAACGGCCCCTCGCGGTAGCCCTTCCCCGGCGTCAGTGCGTTGCCGAGCAGGATCAGCAGCCGCGGCAACGGGCCCAGCACCGAGGTCACGAAGGTCAGCGGGGCGGCCGACCAAAGGGCGACCCGCTCGTTGTGCTGCCGACCGAGCGTGCGCGGCGCCACGCCGATGACCACGAACGACACGACGAGCATCACGCCGATCGTGGCCAGCGCGGTCTGCCACCACGAGTCGTCGAAGGCGATCAGCATCTCCCGCGTCACCAGCACGATCGCGGAGATCTCGCAGAGCAGGCGGAGCAGGATCGCGGTGTTCAGGTACGGCGCCGGGTCGGCCAGCATCGTGACCAGCCGGCGCGAGCCCGCCTGCCCCTCGGCCTGCAGCTCCTCGGCGCGGGCGCGGGAGAACGACGTCAGGGCGGCGTCCGCCGCGGAGAACAGGCCGGCCAGCAGCACCAGGGCCGCGGCCAGGACCACGATCAAGGGGCCATCACCTGGTCCGCCACTCCTCGAGCAGCCGGTCTTGGAGACCGAACATCTCCTGGTGCTCCTCAGGCTCGGCGTGGTCGTAGCCGAGCAGGTGCAGGATGCCGTGCACGGTGAGCAGCTCGAGCTCGGCGTCGGTCGAGTGGCCGGCCGTCGTGGCCTGCCGCTCGGCCACCGACGGGCAGAGCATCAGGTCGCCGAGGATGCCCTCCTCCGGCTCCTCGTTCACCAGCCCGGGCCGCAGCTCGTCCATCGGGAAGGCGAGCACGTCGGTCGGGCCCTCACCCTCCATCCACTTCTCGTTGAGGCCGGTCATGGTGTCCTCGTCGACCGCCTTGATGCAGAGCTCGGCCAGCGGGTGCACCCGCATCCGCTCGAGCACGAACCGGCTCAGCCCGACGAGGTGGTTGGCGTCCAGCTGGTGCCCGGACTCGTTGAGCACCTCGATGCTCATCGCTTTTCGGGGTCCCCTCGGAAGAGTGGGCGGGAGGAGCGCAGCGGGAGGAGCCCGCTCTTTCGTGGGGTGTTCACGGCTGACCTCTCACGGCTGACCGCTCACGAGCGGCCGGTGGTGCGCGGCCCGCGCTGCGCCGACTGCTCCGAGCGAGCGTCGAAGTCGTCGTACGCCGCCACGATCTTGCCGACCAGCCGGTGGCGGACCACGTCGTGCGCGGTGAGCCGGCAGAAGCTGATGTCCTCGACGTCGTCAAGGATCCCCTCGACCACCCGCAGCCCCGAGTGGATGCCGCTCGGCAGGTCGACCTGGGTCACGTCACCGGTGACCACGATCTTGGAGCCGAAGCCAAGCCGGGTCAGGAACATCTTCATCTGCTCCGGCGAGGTGTTCTGTGCCTCGTCGAGGACGATGAACGCGTCGTTGAGGCTTCTTCCGCGCATGTACGCCAGCGGCGCGACCTCGATGGTGCCCGAGGCCAGGAGCTTGGGGATCGAGTCGGGGTCGACCATGTCGTGCAGGGCGTCGTAGAGCGGCCGGAGGTAGGGGTCGATCTTCTCGCTCAGCGTGCCGGGCAGGAAGCCGAGCCGCTCGCCGGCCTCGACGGCGGGCCGGGTCAGGATGATCCGGTTGACCGCCTTGGACTGGAGCGCCTGGACGGCCTTGGCCATCCCCAGGTAGGTCTTGCCCGTGCCGGCCGGGCCGATGCCGAAGGTGATCGTGTGCTTGTCGATCGAGTCGACGTACCGCTTCTGGTTCAGCGTCTTCGGCCGGATCGAGCGGCCGCGGTTGCTCAGGATGTTGAGGCTCAGCACGTCGGCCGGCCGCTCGGTCGTCTCGGCGCGCAGCATCACCAGCACCCGCTCGACCGTCTCGGTGGTCACGCCCTGGCCGGTGCGGATGATCGCGACGAGCTCGTCGAGCAGCCGCTCGGCGAGGGCGATCTCGGACGGCTGGCCCTCGATGGTGATCCGGTTCCCGCGGACGTGGATGTCCGCGTCGAAGGCCTGCTCGATGAGACCGAGGTGCTCATCGCCGGGCCCCAGCAGGCTGACCATGTTGATGCTGTTGGGTACGACGACGGAGTGACGTGCAGTTGTGGGAGCGGTCGGCGGGGTCGTCGTCGCCACATCTCTCGTGGAGTCAGTCATGTGTGGGCGAGCAGGCCTCTCTGGTCGGCAGTGGAGCCCTTCCATGTTACGGGTTGGCGCGGCGCGGTCCCACCTTGTTTGCGGGAGCCAGACGTAGGGTCTGTGCATGCCGCCCGTCGATGACGACGTCGACTACACCGAGGAGTACGGCGACGAGAACACGCCGCCCTCGTGGTTCCCTGGCGGCCACCTGCCCCCGGACGCCCGTCGGATGGGGCTGACCCATCACGTGCCGGACGGCGCGCTGCTCGACTTCGCCGGCAAGCTCGACGCCACCAAGCCCTACCACCGGATCACCGCGTGGGTGCTCCTGGTGGTCTTCGGGCTGCCGGTGCTCTTCGCCCTGCTCCGGGTGCTGCAGGCGCTGTCCTACTGACGCTCAGGAGCCGTCGTCGTAGGCCACCGAGAGCAGGCCGAGGCACATCTCGTCGGTGCTGCCCTCGGCCCAGATGACGTAGCGGTCCTCGCGCTGGGTCTCGAAGGCCGGCAGCCGGTCCCGCAGCCACTGCTGGTGCTGGCAGCTCACGCGCACGACGTCGCCGGCGTCGAGGTGGACGGGGTCGATCGGCTTGGATCCCTGGTTGTCGAAGTCCCAGACCGGGATCCGCAGCAGGGTCTGCTCGTCGGTGGTGTCGGGGTTGGTCTGGATAGAGATCTTGCGACCGAGCAGGTGCATGTGGCCGGCCGCGCCGATCACCGTCATCCCGCGACTGATCGGGCGGTCGCACGTCGTGGTGTTGCCGGGCTCGATCTCGGTGCCGCAGAGGATGTGCAGGAACGTGTTGGTGTTGCCGTCCGAGCCGAACCGCTTGTGCACATCGATTGCCGCCGCATCCCGGTCGCACAGCGGGCCGTCGTCGTGGTCGGGGCGGCACGGGAGCTCGACCGGCGCCGGCAGCAGGAACGTGTGCAGCGGCGTGAGGTCGGTGCTGCCCGGCATCCAGCGCAGCTGGGTCGACGACTGGTCGGGCGAGGCCCCCTTGAGCAGGTTGTAGTGGACCTGCATCACGATCCTGGAGCCCGCCTCGAGCTCGACGCCGTAACCGTCCTGGACCTTGGTCTCGTCGCCGCCGGGGGCCCATGCGGCCAGCCAGTTGGCGTCCTCGAGGGTGGCGAACTCGCCGCGCAGCCCGGTGCCGCCGAAGCAGGTCCACCCCTCGTCGTCGGAGTCCGAGTCTTTGGCCTCCGCCTCGCCGACCGCGTCCGCCGGGATCTTGAACAGGATCACGTGGTGCACGACGCTGGGGTTGCCGGGCAGCACGTTGCTGCCGGTCAGCCACACGTCCTCGTCGAGCCCGGGATCGAGCAGGAAGCAGCGGTAGTCGTCGGTGCCCGTCCCGTACGGCGGGGAGGGCGTGTACGACGCCGGCATGTCCAGCGTCATCCGCTGCTCGCCGTCGCGGAGCGGAAGTAGCTTGCCCTTCGGCGTCGAGGCGAGCTGCTGGGCCTCGACCTCCGGCGGTTTCGGCCCCTCCAGCAACGAGCCGGGGTCGCCGGCGCGCCGGCCGTCGCCGTCGTCGGCGTCCATGCAGGACGCGGCCAAGGGGACGACGAGGGCCGCTGCTGCCGCCACCACCAGGATCCGAGAGAGCGAAGGCCTCATGCTTTTCCGGGGTCCCCGCGGAAGCGTGCACCGCACGCGCGGGACGCGCCCCCGGCGCGCTTTCGTGGGGTGGTCACCCTGGGGGCCAGGTCATCGAGCGCCCGGCGAGCAGGTGCAGGTGGGTGTGGAAGACGCTCTGGCCGGCTCCGGCGCCGGTGTTGAACACCAGCCGGTAGTCGTCGTGACCCTCGGCCTCGGCCACCGCGGCTGCGGTGCTGACCAGCTCGGCGAGGGCCTGCGGGTCGCCGGCCGCGAGCTCGGCGGCGTCCGCGTAGTGGTCGCGCGGCACCACCAGCACGTGCGTGGGCGCCTGCGCGTCGATGTCGCGGAACGCGACCGCGCGCTCGGTGACGTGCACGACGTCGGCGTCGACGTCACCGGCCACGATGCCGCAGAACAGACAGTCCGCCACGAGCACCCTCCCTCCGCCTTGCATCGTCCCATACGCGTGTCAACCAGATCAGCGAGTCGCGCGTCAGACTGACGTGACTGCAGCACCCACCCTCGTGGCCCGGGAGGCGAGCCTGGACGCGGACACCGCCCTGGAGCAGCTGTACGCCGCGCACTGGCGCCGGCTGGTGCGGCTGGCCGTGCTGCTGCTCCGTGACCAGGGCGCGGCCGAGGAGGTCGTGCAGGACGCGTTCGTCGCGATGCACGGCCGCTGGCGCTCGCTGCGCGACCCCGACAAGGCGTTGGCCTACCTGCGCCAGACCGTGGTGAACCGATCGCGTTCGGCGCTGCGGCACCGGGGCGTGGTCGAGCGGTACGTCGCCCGCCAGAACCCCGCCACCGGGCTGGTGGACGCGGCCGACATGCCGACCCTGGCCGGCGATCGGCGTACCGCCGTCCTGGACGCGCTCCGCGCCCTGCCCACCCGTCAGCGCGAGGTGCTCGCGCTGCGCCACTACCTCGAGCTCTCCGAGGCCGAGATCGCCGACACCCTCGGCATCAGCCGCGGCTCGGTCAAGGCGCACGCCTCCCGCGGTTCGGCCGCGTTGCGGGAGCTGCTGGCCGGCCACCTCGACGAGGGGAACCTCTGATGCCCACCCCACGAAAGCGCCACCTTCCCCCGCTTCGCTCCTCCAGGCGACGCTTCCGCGGGGACCCCGGGAAAAACATGGACGACCTCACCACGCTGCTGCACGACGCCGTCGAGCACGTCGAGCCCACCGACCGCCTGGTCGCGATCCGGCAGCAGACCCGGCGGCCCTCGCGGGCGCGTTGGTACGCCGTCGGCGGGGCCGTCCTGGCCACCGCCGCCGTGGTCGCCGGCATCGCGATCGCGGTGCGGCCCTCCAGCGACCCGGGCCCTGGGCCGAGCAAGGACCCGACCGCGATCGAGACCCCGACGTCCGGCACGCATGCCGTCGCCGCCTACTACGTCGGGCAGACCCCGCAGGGCCCGCGGCTGTTCCGGGAGTTCCACCAGCGCCCTGGCCCCGCCGCCCTCGACGAGGCGGTCGCCGAGCTGGCCGAGGCGCCCACCGACCCCGACTACGAGACCTACTGGTCGCCCGGCCAGCTGCTCGGCGCGTCGGTGGAGGACGAGGTCATCCGCGTGGAGGTCGATGTGGCCCTGACCCGACCGCGAGACGGAGTCCCCTACAGCGACCTGCAGCTCCAGCAGGTGATCTACACGCTCCAGGCCGCAGCCGGGGAGCGGCTGCCGGTGCAGTTCGTGCACGACGGGAACCCGGTTGCGGAGGTCGGTGGCCTGCCGACCAGCGAGCCACTGACCGAGGCCCCGCAGCTCGACGTGCTCGCCCTGGTCAACATCAGCAACCCCACCGAGGGCCGCGACGTCGAGGGCACGTTCAGCGCCGACGGTGTGGCCAGCTCGTTCGAAGGCACCGTGCCGTGGGAGCTGCGTGACGCCGGCGGTGCCGTCGTACGTCGCGGGTTCGCGCAGGGCACGATGGAGGACCACCTCACTCCTTGGGAGACCGGGCCGATCGACGTGTCCGACCTGCCGCCCGGCGGCTACACCTTCGTCGCGATGACCGACGACCCCTCCGGCGGCGAGGGCGGCGGCCCGACCGTCGACACGCGGTCCATCACGATCGGCTAGGTCCCACGAGTCACACGCGTCCCAACCGAGGATGGTCCCCATGACCGCGCCCGCCCGGATCCGACTCGAAGTCCTGCTCGCCGCCGCCCTGTCTGTGGTGGTGCTGGCCGGCTGCGGCACCGAGGACGAGCCGGAGGCGCAGGACACCAGCAACCCCTCGCCCACGACCAGCGAGCCGACGACCGAGCCGCCGCCCACGTCCGCCACCCCGTCGGCGAGCGACAGCGGCGGCCCAGAGACGGTGGCACTGCCGGTCTACTTCGTCGGGGACACCCCGCAGGGACCGCGCCTGTACCGCGAGTTCCGCAGCCTCGAGGTCGACAACCCGACCGACGAGGCGCTGGCACTGCTGACCGCCGGCGACACCCTCGACCCCGACTACACCACCCTTCTTCCCGAGGGCGGGCTCCGGCTGGAGACCAGCGGCCCCGACAAGATCGTGGTCACGCTCCCCGATGCCGAATGGGCAGAACGACCGGACTCCATGTCGGCCCAGGAGACCAAGCTCGCCGTCCAGCAGGTCGTCTACACGGTCCAAGGCATCGTCGCGGATCGACTCCCGGTGCAGTTCGTGCTCGATGGCAAGAGTTCGCCGGTCCTTGGCCTCGACGCCGCCTCCGGATTCGAGGCGGCGGACCAGAACGACGTACTCGCCTTCGTGAACGTCACCGAGCCCGCCGAGGGGGCCACGGTCACCGGCACCTTCACGGCCAGCGGCGTCGCGAACTCCTTCGAGGCGACGGTGCCGTGGGAGATCCGCGACCAGTCCGGCGCGAAGGTGCTCGACGGCTTCGCGACGGCCGAGGGCTGGGGCGACCACCTCTACCCCTGGCAGTCGCCGGTCGACCTGAGCGGCCTGGCACCGGGGACCTACTCGTTCGTGGCGCTGACCGACGACCCGTCCGACGGCGAGGGTTCCGGACCGACCGAGGACAGCAAGACGATCATGGTGCCATAGGGCGTGTCCTCCCATCCCTGGCGGCGCCAGCGCCGCCCAGCACGCACACTGGCGTCGTTACCGGCGCTCGAAAGACGCCCAGTCTGCCAGCGCACCGGCGCCTTGCCAGTGCACGTACTGGACGGCGCTGGCATCCACCACGTATGGGAGGACACGCCCTGAGGCTCTCGGCCCGGCGGCTCAACCGCACGCTGCTACAGCGGCAGCACCTGCTGGCCCGCACCGACGCGACGCCCGTGGAGATGATCCGGCACCTGGTGGGGCTCCAGGCGCAGGAGAACCTGCCGCCGTACCTCTCGCTCGCGGCCCGGCTCACGTCGTTCGACCCGGCCGACGTCACGGCCGGCCTCGAGGACCGCACGCTGGTGCGGTTCCTGGCCATGCGCGGCACCGTGCACCTGCTGGTCGCCGACGACGCATTGATGCTCCGGCAGTGGACCGCGCCGGTGCACGAGCGCGAGATCACGATCAGCCAGAGCATCGGCGAGGCCCGCGACGTGGACCGGCACGCCTTCCTCGAAGAGCTGTCGGCGCTGCTGGCTGACGGCCCCCAGCCTCAGAAGGCACTGGGCCTCGCGCTCGCGGAGCGGTTCGCCGGGGTCTCGGCGACCAAGCTCGGCCAGCTGGCGAGGTCCGCCGCGCCCCTGGTGCAGTGTCCGCCGCGCGGCACCTGGAAGGGCAGCGGCGGGGTGGTCTACCAGTACGCCGACCGCTGGCTCGGCCGGCCGCTGGTGGAGCCCGACGTCGGTGAGATCGTGCGGCGGTACCTCGCGGCGTACGGCCCCGCCACCGCCGCCGACGTCACCGCGTGGTCCGGCGTCACCCGGCTCGGGCCGGTCGTCAAGCAGCTGCCCGACCTCGCGACCGAGCACGAGGACAGCAGCGGAAAGCTGCTCTACGACCTCCCCGGCACCGAGATCGCGGACGAGGACGCACCCGCGCCGGTCCGGCTGCTGGGCCAGTACGACAACGTCTGGCTCTCGCACGCCGGCCGCGACCGGGTCACCACCCCGGAGTCCCGCAAGCTCTGGATGGGCACCAACGGCGGGATGGCGAGCACCGTCTTCGTCGACGGGATGCTGGTCGGCCTCTGGCGGCCGGTCGACGGCCGGGTCGACGTCATCGAGCTGATCCGCGACCTGACCCCGGCCGAGCGCGCCGAGCTGGACGAGGAGGTCTCCCGGGTCGAGCAGCTGCTGACCCGGTGAAGGATGGCCTCATGGCCGAGTACCCGCGACTGCTGCACACCGCGATCGACACCACCGACTGCCGGGGGCTGGCGGAGTTCTACCGCGAGCTGCTCGGCCTGGACTACCGGCCCGGGGACGAGCCGCCGGAAGACGGCCTCGACGAGGCCGACTGGCTGGTGCTCGTCGACGGGAACGGTCGCCGCCAGCTGGCCTTCCAGCAGGTCGACAGCCTGACGCCGACCACCTGGCCGGAGCACGACGTGCCGATGCAGCTGCACTGCGACTTCACCGTGACGAGCCGCGAGGAGCTGTCGCGCCATCGGGACCGGGCGGAGACGCTGGGCGCCACCGTCCTGCTGGACCGTACGGCGGACGAGGGCGAGCCGCTCTCCGTGCTCGCCGATCCCTCCGGGCACCCGTTCTGCATCTTCGTGGCCTGAGTTTCGCGGGCTAGCGCCAGCGATCGGTCCGGCTCATCAGGGCAGCGACCGCGGCCACGCCGGCGGTGGAGGTGCGGAGCACCTCGGCGCCGAGCCGCACGGTCCGGGCACCGGCGTCGGCGAACGCGGCGAGCTCCTCGGGAGCCAGCCCGCCTTCGGGGCCGACGACGAGGACGACGCCGTCGGGCACATCGCTGGGCAGCGGTTCGGTGGCGGCTTCGTGCAGCACCAGCGCCAGAGGGGCAGCCGAGACCAGGGCGACGACGTCGGCGGTCGAGGCGAGCGGCGCGACCTCGGGGAGCCACGCGCGGCGGGCCTGCTTGGCCGCCTCGCGGGCCGTGGTCTGCCACTTGGCCAGCGACCTGGCCGCGCGGTCGCCGCGCCAGACCGCGACCGAGCGAGCAGCGGCCCAGGGCACGATCCGGGCCACGCCGATCTCGGTGAGCAGCTCGACCGCGAGCTCGCCGCGGTCGCCCTTGGGCAGCGCTTGGACCACGACGACCCCGGGCTGGGACCGCGGGACCGACACGAGCGTCCGCACGACGGCGACCAGGCGGGCCTTGCCGGTCTCGGCCACCTCGCACTCGGCGACCAGGCCGGCGCCGTCGGTGAGGACGACGGGCTCGCCCACGGCGAGCCGGCGTACGGCCACCGCGTGGTGCGCCTCGGGCCCCTCGACGATGACCTGGGCTCCCTCGCCCACGTCCGCCAAGGACGGCACCAGGTGGACGTGCACGGACATCAGCGGGACATCAGCGGCACGTCAGTGGGGGTTGAAGGCGTCGCGCAGCCGGCCGAACGCGCCCTTGCGGCCGCCGGGCCTGAGCCGGGCGGCGGGCTGCTCCTCGCCGCGGATCGCGGCGAGCTCGCGCAGCAGCTCCTCCTGGCGCGGGTCCAGCCGTGCCGGGGTCTCGACCGCGATCGTGACGACCAGGTCACCGCGGCCGCCACGCAGCCCGGGCACACCCCGCCCGCGAAGCACCTGCTCGGAACCGGATTGCGTGCCGGCGCGGACGTCGAGCTCGAAGGTGGTCTCGAGGTCGGTGCTGGCCCCCTCGGGCGGGACCACGTCGGCCTCGAGCGTCGGCAGCTCGAGCGTGGTGCCGAGCGCGGCGGCGGTCATCGGGATGGTGACCGTGCAGTGCAGGTCGTTGCCGTGCCGGATGAACGTCTCGTGCGGCGCGACGTGGATCTCGACGTAGAGGTCGCCGGCCGGACCTCCCCCCGGGCCGACCTCGCCCTCGTCGGCGAGCTGGACGCGGGTGCCGGTGTCGACGCCGGCCGGGATCTTGACGCTCAGCGTGCGCCGCGACCGGACCCGGCCGTCGCCGGAGCACTCCCGGCACGGGTCGGGGATGATCGTGCCGAAGCCGCGGCAGGCCGCGCACGGCCGTAGCGTCCGGATCTCGCCGAGGAACGAGCGCTGCACGTGCGCCACCTCCCCCGCGCCGCGACAGGTCTCGCAGGTCTGCGGGCGGGTGCCGGGTGCGGCGCCCTCGCCGTGACAGGTCGAGCAGACGACCGCGGTGTCCACCTTGAGCTCGCGGGTGACGCCGAAGGCCGCCTCGGCCAGGTCGACCTCGAGCCGGATCAGGGCGTCCTGGCCGCGGCGGATGCGCGGACGGGGCCCGCGGGTCTGGCCCCCGGGCTGGCCGCCGAAGAAGGCGTCCATGATGTCGGTGAACGAGAACCCGGCCCCCTGCCCGAAGCCGCCCATGCCGCCGAACGGGTCACCGCCGCGGTCGTACGCCGCCCGCTTCTGCGGGTCGCCGAGGATGTCGTAGGCGCGGCCGATCTCCTGGAACCTCGCCTGGGCCTCCGGGTCGGGGTTGACGTCCGGGTGCAGCTGACGGGCGAGCTTGCGGTACGCCTTCTTGATCGTGTCGGCGTCCGCGTCGCGGCTCACGCCCAGGAGGGCGTACAGGTCCGGGGTGGTCATGGTTCCTTTCGAGAAGCTGGAGAGGCTCAGGCCTCGTCGAGGATGCGGGACACGTAGCGCGCGACGGCGCGCACCGCGGCCATCGTCCCGGGGTAGTCCATGCGGGTCGGCCCGACGATGCCCAGGGTCGCGACCGCCTCGTCGTGGGGCCCGTAGCCGGTGGTGATGACGCTGGTCGCCGAGAGCTGCTCGTAGGGGCCCTCGGCGCCGATGGTGACCGTCACCGCACCGCCGGTGGACGCCTCGCCCAGCAGCTTGAGCAGCACCACGTGCTCCTCGAGCGCCTCGAGCAGGGGGCGTACGGCGGAGTCGAAGCTGTCGCCGTACCGCGCCAGGTTGGCCGCGCCCCCGACGGCGATCCGCTCGTCGGAGCGGTGGTCGACCATCGCGTCCACCAGCGCCTCGACGACCGCTGCAGTCGAGACCCCGTCGATGGCGGGCACGGTCGCTCGCACGGCGACGACGGCGTCGGCGATCACCTCGCCGGACGCCGCGGCGTTCAGCCGGGTGCGGAGCTCGGACAGCCCGAGGTCGGTCAGCTCGGAGCCGAGCTCGACCACGCGCTGCTCGACGCGGCCGGTGCTGAGGATGAGGACGGCGAGCAGCCGGTTCGGGGCCAGGGCGACGAGCTCGATGTGGCGGACCGTGGAGCGGGACAGGGTCGGGTACTGGACCATCGCCACCTGGCGGGTCAGCTGGGAGAGCACCCGCACCGAGCGGGTCACCACGTCGTCGAGGTCGACCGCACCGTCGAGGAACGTCGAGATCGCGCGCTTCTCGGCCACGCTCATCGGCTTGACCGTGGTCAGCCGGTCGACGAAGAGGCGGTAGCCCTTGTCGGTGGGCACCCGGCCGGCGCTGGTGTGCGGCTGGGCGATGTAGCCCTCTTCCTCGAGCGCGGCCATGTCGTTGCGGACCGTGGCCGGCGAGACGCCCAGGCCGTGCCGCTCCACGAGCGCCTTCGACCCGACGGGCTCCTCGGTGGCGACGTAGTCCTCGACGATGGCGCGCAGCACGGCGAGCCGCCGTTCCTCCTGCATCGCCACCTCCCGAGCCTCGTTCGGACTGCTTGGCACTCGTCGTTCCGGAGTGCCAATGCTACTCGGCGGCGGCAGCCGGTGGCGGGAAGTCAAAGATAGGTTAGGCTCACCTTAGTTACTGTCTGACGTGGAGGAGCTCCCGTTGTCCGAGGTCGACGCCGAGCTGGCCCGCAGCATCCTCTCCTGTCCCGCGAGCGCAGAGGTGGCCGTGGACGGGTTCCCTGCGGTCGGGAGCGACGACGACCTCGGTCTGCGCGACGAGGAGGGCGTGCCGACGTTCTCCTGCCGGTCCACCTCGGAGATGGCCGACGCGGGCCGAGCCGGCAGCCCGGCGCTCGTGACGCTGGTCAGCGGCCTCGGCCGGGGCGGCGGGCCGGACCGGTCGCTGAGCCTCACGCTCACCGGCACGCTGGCGATCGGCCCGCTGGAGAGCTGCACCTGCTGCGGCGAGGAGCGGCACGACGTGGTGCTCGACCTCGACTTCGTGGTGCTCCACCGCGGAGACGGCCACCAGCGCCGGGTGCCGCTGCGCGAGTTCCACTCCCCCGCACTCAGGCTCAACCGCGGCTACCTCCAGCGCGCCCTCGAGCACGCCAATGACTGCCACCGCGAGGACCTCGGCCAGGTCGTGGCGCGGACCACGGGTACGCCGGCCGAGCAGCTGCTCGACGCGTCGCTGGTCGACCTGACCACCCACGGCGCGGAGCTGTCGTGGATCGACCGGCAGGGTGGCCACCGGGCGTCGCTGTGGTTCTCCCGCCCGGCGCGCACGGTCGAGCAGCTCGGCGTGCTGCTGCGACGTGAGCTGCACGCGGACATCTGCTAGACCCATAGTCTGGATGGGTGCCGTTCACCGAGGTCGCACACGATGTCTGGGTCTCCCGCTACGAGTGGTTCGACGTGAACGTCAGCCTGGTCCGCGGCTCCTTCGGGCTGCTCGTCGTCGACACCCACGCCTCGGCCGTCGCCGCGCAAGAGGTGATCGAGGACGTCCGCGCGCTGGGCGCCGGCGAGGTGGTCGCGGTGGTGAACACGCACGAGCACTTCGACCACACCTTCGGCAACGGCACCTTCCGGTCGGCGTACGGCGCGGTCCCGGTGCATGCCCACGAGGTGGCTGCTGAGCGGACGGTGCCGTCGGGCGAGCGGATCAAGGGGCTGTACGACGATCCGGAGAACCACGCCGACCCGCACCGCGAGGAGGTGCAGGCGACCGAGATCGTCCCGGCGGACACGACGTTCTCCTCCGCGGTCGCCCTCGACCTCGGCGACCGGCTGGTCGAGCTGGTCCACCCCGGGCGCGGCCACACCGGCGGCGACCTGGTCGTGCGGGTGCCGGACGCGGACGTGCTGCTGGCCGGCGACCTGGTCGAGGAGTCGGTGTGGCCGCGCTCCGGCGAGCGTGAGCCGGCCCGTCCGGTGCCCGGCTTCGGCGGCGACTGCTACCCCATGGACTGGCCGCTCTCGCTCGACATCGTGCTCGGTCTGACCGCCTCGGGATCGGTGGTCGTCCCCGGCCACGGCGCGCCGGTCGACCGCGACTTCGTCGAGGAGCAGCGCAACGAGATCGGCATCGTCGCCGAGACCATCCGCGACCTCGCCACTCGCGGCGTACCGCTCGCGGACGCCCTGGACTCCGCGGACTGGCCGTACCCGCGCGAGCGGCTCTCGGACGCCGTGCGCCGCGGCTACGAGCAGCTGCCCAGCAGCCAGAAGCGGCTGCCACTGGTCTGAGCGGGTACTTGAAGGCATGAGCGAAGGACCCGACGAGACCGACGGACGCGGCATCGGCGACGAGGACCTGCCCGAGGACCTGACGCCCGGGGAGGACAACCCGCTGGCCGAGGGGCTCGACGACGCGGAGACCGCCGGCGAGCTCGACCCGGGCGAGCTGCTCGACGAGGGCAAGCAGCCCGACCAGTGGGACGACAACGACGCCGAGCGCGGCGACGGGAGCGACGAGGGTTCGGTCGAGGGCTGACCACCGACGGCGTGTGCTGCCCGGCGGTGTCGGCGCCCGCGCATACCGTCGAGGGCATGCCTGACCGCTACGGGACCGACGTCCTGGCCACCGACTGGCGCGTGCCCCGGCGCGGCCGCGCCGTCGAGACCACCGCCGAGCTCGGGGCGGTGGTCGAGGAGGTCCAGTGTGATTTTTGCGGCGAGATCGTGGCGGTCGACCGCGACCTCGACACGCTGACGTTGGAGGACCGGCGCGGCCGGCGCCGGTCGTTCCCGCTCGGCACCGGCTTCCTGCTCGAGGGCAAGCCGGTGATCCTGCGCGCGCCGGTGCGAAACGCACCCACCAAGCCGGCTCGCACGGCCTCCGGCTCGGTGGCGGTGCCGGGCGCGCGGGCGCGGGTGGCGCGGGCCAGCCGGATCTACGTCGAGGGCCGCCACGACGCCGAGCTGGTCGAGAGGGTCTGGGGCGACGACCTGCGGATCGAGGGCGTGGTCGTCGAGTTCCTCGGCGGCGTCGACGACCTCGCCGGTCACCTGCGCGGCTTCGAGCCCGGCCCGGGCCGCCGGGTCGGCGTGCTGGTCGACCACCTCGTCCCGGGCTCGAAGGAGAGCCGGATCGCCGACGAGGTGGCCCGCTCCCCCGTCGGCGCGCACGTGCTGGTGGTCGGGCACCCGTTCGTCGACGTCTGGCAGGCGGTCAAGCCCGACCGGATCGGGCTCGCCGCCTGGCCGGAGATCCCTCGGTCGGTCGAGTGGAAGACGGGCGTCTGCGCCCACCTCGGCTGGCCGCACGCCACCCAGGCCGACACCGCCCGGGCCTGGCAGCACATCCTGGCCCGGGTCACGTCGTACGACGACCTCGAGCCGGCCTTCCTCGGCCGGGTCGAGGAGCTGATCGACTTCGTCACCTCGGAGTAGTCAGCTCCTCAGCATGTAGCCGTTCGAGTCCTTGCTGTCGGTCGCGAGGATGATGATGCCGTCGATCAGGCTCCAGAGGCTGCCGATGCCGCAGGTGACGACGGTGACCACCAGCTGCAGGACGCCCGTCTTGGTGTCGCCCATGTAGAACCGGCCGATCCCGAACGGCAGGAAGATGTTCAGCAAGCCGGCCACGATCTTGGACTTGTCGGAGAACGGGATGCCGGTCACCGGGTGCAGGCCGTACGGCGCCTGCGAGCTGACGCCGTACGCGCCGGCCGGGAGGCCGGGCTGCTGGTAACCCTGGTAGCCCGGCGACGGTGGCGACGGTGGCGGCGGTGGCGGCGGCGGGGGCGGCGGGACGGAGCCGTAGGGCTGGGTCGGGTCCGGCTGCGGGTTCTCGGGACCTGTGGTCATGGCCTCACCTTAGGACGTCGAGAGCCTCGGATCCCGCGCGCTCAGGGGCATCTCAGGGCTGGTTCAGGGGAGGAGGTCCCGCACCACGCCGTCGGCCAGCAGCCGTCCCCGCGCCGTGAGCAGCAGCCGGTTCCCCTCGACGGTCGCCAGGCCCTGCTCGACCTGCCCGTCGACCGCCGCCCGGCCCGCGGCGTCGAGCACCGACAGGGGCAGCCCGTCGCGCAGCCGGAGCTCCAGCAGCACCCGCTCGACCCGCCGGGTCTCGTCGTCGAGCCGCTCCCGTCCGTGCGCCGGGCTGGCACCGGCCGCGATCCGCTCGGCGTACGCCGCGGGGTGCCGCACGTTCCACCAGCGCACCCCGCCGACGTGGGAGTGCGCCCCCGGGCCGACGCCCCACCAGTCCGCGCCGGTCCAGTAGAGGAGGTTGTGCCGGCAGCGGGCCGCCTCGTCGCGGGCCCAGTTGGACACCTCGTACCACTGCAGCCCCGCCGCGCCGAGCCGCTCGTCCGCCACGGCGTACTTGTCCGCCAGGTCGTCCTCGTCCGGCATCGCCAGCTCGCCGCGGCGCACCCGGCGGGCCAGCGCGGTGCCGTCCTCCACGATGAGGGAGTACGCCGAGACGTGGTCGGGCGCGCAGGCCAGCGCCGCCTCGAGAGACGTCTCCCAGTCGGCGACCGATTCCCCCGGCGTGCCGTAGATCAGGTCCAGGCTGATCTGCTCGAAGCCGGCCGCGCGCGCCCACGCGACGACGTCCGGCACCCGGGCTGGGTCGTGGGTGCGGTCCAGGACGGTGAGCACGTGGTCGACTGCGGACTGCATCCCGAAGGAGATCCGGGTGAACCCCGCCTCCCGGAGGGCGACCAGGTCGGCCTTGGTGACGCTGTCCGGGTTCGCCTCGGTGGTGACCTCGGCGCCGGGCGCGAGCCCGAGCTCTCCGTCAACTGCCGCCAGCACCGCACCGAGGTCGGCCGGGCTGAGCAGCGTGGGCGTACCACCGCCGAAGAAGACCGTGTCGGCCTCGGGCCGCCGGCCGAGAACCCGCCGGGCCAGCCGGACCTCCTCGACCGCCGCGGCGGCGTACGTCGTCCGCGAGGCGCCGGGCACACCGGTGGCCGTCCCGAGGTCGGCCACCGTGTAGGTGTTGAAGTCGCAGTAGCCGCAGCGGACCGTGCAGAACGGCACGTGCACGTAGACCCCGAACGGCCGCTCCCCCACGCCGGCCAGCGCCGGCTCCGGAAGGCTGCCGTCGCTCGGCGCCGGCTCTCCTTCGGGCAGGGCGGACGGCACCCGACCAGTGTGCCGACCCGAGCTCAGACCGGCACGTTGAGGCTGAAGGTGTACCCCTCGTCTGCCGAGCCGGTCACGGTCGCGAGCTGCAGGGTGTAGCCGTCGCTGAACACGCCGTCGGTGTCGAGGCTGACGCCGTCGAAGTTGCTCACGCTGTCGTCGTACCCCTCGACGACGCCGTACACCTCACGGCACGCGGCCTCCGGGATGGCCAGCTGGGAGGTGCGCATCTTGTTGCTGTACGTCGTCGCGGAGTCGAGGCTCTCGTAGACCTCGAAGTGCAGGTGCGGCCAGCGGCCGTCGTAGCAGGCCGGGAAGATGGTGGTGAACCGTGCGCTGCCGTCGGCCGCCGTCTCCTGGACGCCGCGCAGGTAGTTCTCGTCGGTGACGCCCTCGGAGTACATCGAGTAGCGCCCCTCGCGGTCGCAGTGCCAGAGGTAGACGGCCGCTCCCGCGAGCGCGCTGATGTTGGTGCCGTTGAGGTCATAGACCTGGAGGTCCACGGTCACCGGCACGCCCTCGGCCACGCCGGACGCGGAGCCGAACGACGAGGTGAGGTCGCTGCGCACGATCCCGCTCTCGCTCAGGACGTTGACGCCGTTGGAGCCGTCGCCCGGGTAGGGCCCGGCGGTCTCCTCCGGGATCTCGCCGTCGGCCACCTCGACGCTCGAGTCGCCGCCCATGCCGTCGGGCGGCGCGCCCCCACCGCCCGGGCCGCCGCCTGCCGGCGCCTGGCCCGCCTGGCCCGTCCTGGCCCGCCTGGCCCTCCTGGGCCTCGGTGGTCGTCGTGCTGGAGTCGGTCGGCGTCACGTCGCTGTCGTCGGAGCCGCAGCCGACCAGCGCGGCAGCGCCGACCCCGCCCATCAGCCCGAACAGCCCGCGCCGCCCCCAGGCCCGGCGTTCCTTCTCGACGATCTGCGGCAGGTCGTGGGCGAGCCCGCGGTCGTGGTCCTCGAGCTCGTCGTGGGCGTGGCTGTGGTCGCTCATGACCTCAGGTTGAAGCGACAGCCTGTGCGTCCCCTGTGCGCAGGGGGTGCACCCGCTGGGCGGTTTCACCGGGTACCCGGTGAAACTGGCGCTGCCCGCATGGAGTTTCGTGCGGGAAGCGGAAGTTTCACCGGGTACCCGGTGAATCTGCCCGGTGCCCGGTCAGGCGGTGTAGAAGGCGTCGATCCGCGCCTTGTTGTTCTCCTGGACGACGTTGCGCTTGACCTTCATCGACGGGGTGAGCTCGCCGGACTCGACGGAGAGGTCGTGGTCGAGCAGCTCCCACTTCTTGATGGTCTCCCAGCGGTTCAGCTTCTGGTTGAGCTGGTCGACGTACTCACCGACCATCGTCTGCACCGCCTCGGAGGACACGATCTCGGTGTACGCCTTGCCGCTCATGCCGTTCTCGGCGGCCCAGCCGGTCATCGCGTCGGGGTCGAGGGTGATCAGCGCGACGCAGAAGTTCCGCTCGTCGCCGAAGACCACGAACTGGCTGGCGTAGGGGCACAGCGCCTTGAACTTCGACTCGATCGCCGACGGGGCGATGTACTTGCCGCCCGAGGTCTTGAACAGGTCCTTGATCCGGCCGGTGATGGTGAGGAAGCCCTCGGAGTCGATCGAGCCCTTGTCACCGGTGCGCAGCCAGCCGTCCTCGGTGAGGGTGTTGGCGGTCTCCTCCGGGAGGTTGTGGTAGCCGTCCATGACGTGCGGGCCCTTGATCATGATCTCGTCGCCCTCGCCGAGCTTGACCTCACTGCCCGGCAGCGCGGGGCCGACGGTGCCCATCTTGTAGTCGTCCGGATGGTTGACCGTGGCGCCCGCGGCGTTCTCGGTCATGCCGTAGCCCTCGAGGATCAGGATGCCCGCGGCGTTGAACCACTCGGCGATCTCCTGGTTGAGCGCCGCGGCGCCGGAGATGAAGAACCGCACCCGGCCGCCGAACCGATCACGCACCTTGCTGAAGACCAGCTTGTCGAAGAGCCCGTGCTGGAGCCCCAAGAGCGGCGGCACCGACTGGCCCGCGCGCTTGCGGCGGTCGACCTCGAGGCCGACCTTGAAGGCCTGCTTGAAGATCTTCTCCTTCAGCCCGCCCTCGGCCTGCTGCATGGTGATGATCCGGCCGTGCGCCTTCTCGAAGATGCGCGGGGCAGCACCCATGAACGTCGGCTTCACCACGCCCAGGTTGTCGACGATCTTGTCCACCCGGCCGTCGATGGCAGTGGCGAAGCCGCAGGCCAGCTGAGCAGAGAGCAGCACCTTGCCGAACGAGTGCGCCATCGGAAGCCACAGGAACTGCAGGTCGTCCTCGTGGAGGATGTCCTGCACCGCGATCGCGGCGCCCTCGTAGACCCACGCCTTGTGGGTCAGCCGGACGCCCTTGGGCCGGCCGGTGGTGCCGGACGTGTAGATGAGCGTGGCGAGCTCGTCGGGACCGATCCCGGCGACCGTCGTCGAGATCGCGTCGGGGTGCTCGACGAGGTACTTCTCACCGAGGTCGGCCAGGGCGTCGAGGGTGATGATCCAGTCGCCGTCGGCAGTGCCGTCGAAGGTGACGACCTTGCCGACGGTGGGCAGCTCGGCCCTCTTCTCGGTGAGCTTCTTGATCTGCTCGTCGTCCTCGGCGAAGACCACCTGGCACTCGGAGTCGCTGAGGATGTACGCCGTGTCGTCGACGTTGGTCGAGGGGTACACGGTGGTCGTGGCGCCACCGGCGCACATGATCGCGAGGTCGGCGAGGATCCACTCGTAGCGGGTCGACGAGGCGATGCCGACCCGCTGCTCGGACTGGATGCCGAGCGAGAGCAGCCCGGCGGCGAGGTGGCTGACCCGGTCGCCGGCCTGCTGCCAGGTGATCGACTCCCAGGCGTCGCCCTTCGGGTAGCGGTAGGCCTCGAGGGTCGCTGACTTGGCTACCCGGTCCAGGAACAGCTGTGCGAAGTTCGCTGTGAGGTTGTCCACGAAGCTCGGATCGATGTTGCGCGGCATTGCTACTCCTGGCTGGTCACTCCGAGACCATGGGGGGCGAGGCTGCGCAGTAACCTAGTTCACCGGGGCTACCGCCGGGTAGCCATGGTCTCGACCCGTGCCCGCACTTTCGTCGCGAGGTCGTCGACGTCCAGAAGCCTTGGCAGCAGCTCGGGTTCGCCGCGCAGGGCCCGGAACATCATCGAGACGGTCACCCCGTGCCCGGGGCGGTGCACGACGTCGAGCGGGTCGCCGGCGGCCAGCACGCCCGGCTGGAGCACGCGCAGGTAGGCGCCCGGACGCGAACGCTCGGCGAACCGGCGTACCCAGGCCCTGTTGTCGTGCCCGCCGCGGCCCATCCAGACCTTGAAGTCGTTGCACGGCGTCCGGACCGAGGCCACCTCGAGCAGCACGGTCCCGACCCGCCAGCGCTCCCCGACCTCGGCCTCGTCCACGTCGATGCCGGACGTGGTGAGGTTCTCTCCGAACTCGCCGTCGCGCAGCTCGTCGCCCAGCTGCTCGGCCCACCAGTCGAGCTCCTCGCGCGAGTACGCGTAGACCGCCTGGTCCCGCCCGCCGTGGTGCTTGGTGTCGGACACCTGGTCGCCGGCCAGCCCGAACCGGCGCACCTCCACCGGGCCGGCGACCGGAGCCTTGTCGATCGACGTACGCCCGATCCCTGCCCACGCGGCCTCGCGCGGCAGCCCGACGTTCACCGACCTCACCAGGCCCTGCCCACTCACCGCTCCATGATCCCCGCCCCGGCAACCGGGTTTCAGTCCTGGACCGCCTTGCAGATCGCCACGCACATGGTCAGCCAGTCACGGTCCGGGTGGTCCGGGTTGTCCTCGAGCTCCCAGACGGCGTTGTAGACCATCCGCACGACGACCCAGTCCCGGGCCAGCTCCTCGTCGAGTCCGGCGGTGTCGACGATCGTGTGGAACCGCCTGCGCAGCGCGAACCGAAGGTCGCCCGTGGCCACCGCCTCGTCCCAGCGGTTCCACAGCATCGGCGCCAGCTCGTAGTGCGGGTCGCCGCGCATCGGCTTGGGGTCGATCATCAGCCAGGGCTCGCGGTCCCCGGCCAGCACGTTCTGGTAGTGCAGGTCGCCGTGGACCATGACCCCGCTCCCGTCGTCCACCAGCAGGTCCGCGACGAGGGACAGCGTCTGCTCGACGAGCCGGTGCGGGATCGGGGCGTCCCGGGGCAGCGCCCGCAGCTGCGGCGTCCAGCGGTCGAGGTACGTCGTCACCGGCCGCAGCTGGGGCGGCGCCGGCACGTGCAGCCGTGGGTACAGCCCGGCCACCACCTCGCACGCGTCCAGCACGGGGAGCGAGTCCAGGTCGGTCGTGTGCAGCCGCTCCAGCAGCAGCGCCGAGCGGTGCGGGTCGGCGCTCAGCAGCCGGACCGCTCCTTCCCCGGCCAGCCGTTGCAGCGCGAGCGCCTCGTGCTCGCTCTCGACGTCCGGGAAGGTGAGCTTGAGGACCGCCGGCTCGCCGTCCCTGCGGACCGGCACGACCAGCGAGCAGAAGCCGTACGCCGGATCGCCGTCGACCTCCAGCGACCACTCGGCGGTCAGCTCGCGCACCTGGCGGGGCAGCCGCTCCACGAACCCCGCCCAGTCCGGACCACGCTCGGCGAAGGCGAGCACGCCGGCCGGGAGCGTGACGTCGGGCACCCGATGATCGTCTCCGACGTGGACAAGCGGGGCCAGGCAGGAGTTTGATGGCCGGAACGGCGTATTCACAGGGGGGTGCGCCGACGCAGATGTTCGTGGGGGGCAGTCTGTGGTTTTGCGCGTGCGCCGTCAGGTCCCGTGGCTGGGCAGCTGCGGGCCGGCACTGACCCTTGCCGACGTCGCCGCGATCCTGCTCGCCGGCGGGCTCGCCCGCGTGTCCACGGTGCCGATCCTGGCCGCGACCGCCGTCGCCGTCCTCGTCGCCCGCGCCGCCGACCTGCACCGGCCGCGTCTGGTGCTCTCGATCGTCGAGGACCTGCCCGGCCTGATGGTGGCCGCGGGCGCCGCGACCCTGGTGACGGTCACGGCCGGTGAGGCGTCCGCGACGTTCGCGGTGCTGGCGCTGGCCTGCCTCGTGCTCGGCCACACGCTGGTGTACGCCGGGACGCAGCTCCTCCGCCGGTCCGGCCGGCTCCGCCGCCGCGTGGTAGTCGTCGGGACCGGCCCGACGGCCCGCCGGCTGGCGCTGACCCTGCTGGCGCGGCCGGAGCTCGGGCTGCAGCCGGTCGGCTTCGTCGGCACCGGCGCCGAGAGCAGCCTCGCCCAGGCCCGCGGGCTGCCGCTGGCGCTGCTCGGGCCGGCGGCCGTTCTGCCCCGGGCGATGACCGAGGCCCACGTCGACACCGTCGTGGTCGCACTCCCGGGCCCGCCGGGGGAAGACGAGACCGCCGCCCTCGAAGGGCTGCTGGCGACACCGGCCGAGGTCTACGCCGTCCCGGCCTGGTTCCCGCCGGTGCGTGCGCACGCCCGGCACCCTCGCGAGCTGGTCGGCGGACTACCCGTCGTGCACCTGCACCGCCGGGGCACGTGGCTCCCGGTGCGCGCCTTCAAGCGCGTGGTCGAGGTGCTGGTCGCCCTGGTCGCGCTGGTCGCGCTGCTCCCCGTGGCCGCCCTGCTCGCTGTGCTCGTGCTGGTCGAGACCGGCGGCGTGCTGGTGACCCAGCCCCGGGTCGACGAGCGCGGCCTGCCGTTGGCGGTTCCCAAGTTCCGCACCCGCCGGGCCCGGTCGGTGGGCCGGCCGGGCACGACGTTCTCGATCGCGATCTCCGGACGGCTCGGCCCGGTCGGACGGCTGCTGCGCCGGACCCGCCTCGAGTCACTGCCGGCGCTGCTGCTCGGCCTGGCGCGCCGGGTGCGGCACGCTGGGGGCGTGGCCGGCGGCGGCCTCGCCCTATCGGCCGCGGCGTACGCCGACCAGGCGCAGGTAGACGCGAGCCAGCTCACGCGCTGACGTCGCCACGTCGTGGCGGCTCTCGACGTGCGAGCGGCCGGTCCACCCCTCGTCCTCGGCGAGTGCCGGGTCGGCCAGTCGCCGCACGAGCGCCGCCACCAGCCCGGCGGAGTCGTCGAGCTCCACGATCGCGCCCGCGCCGGCCGGGACGCTTTCGACGACGCCGTTCACGCCGGTGACGACCACGCTGCGCGCACACGCCATCGCCTCGAGCGGCACCAGGGCCATCCCCTCCCACCGGGACGGGCTCACCACCACGTCGGCGGCCGCCATCCAGAGCGGCACGTCGGTGCGGGCGCCGACGAAGACGACCCCCTCCATGCCCTCGGCGAGCCGCTCGAGGGCTCGTCGGTCGGGCCCGTCCCCCACCAGGAGCAGCCGCGCCTGGGGGACCCGGGCCCGCACCCGCGGCCAGTCGGCGAGCAGGTCCTGCTGGCCCTTCTGGACGGTCAGGGCGCCGACGCAGAGCAGCGTGGGGACGTCGTCGAGCCCGAGCAGCTTGCGGGCGTGGACCCGGTCCCGGGCGCCGGCCGGGCGGTACTCGACCAGGTCGATCCCGTTGGGGATCACCGTCGTCGGTGCGTGCACACCGAGGCTCTCGCCGAGCTGCCGCTCCGTGGTGCTCACGCAGACGAGCTCGGTCGTCCAGCGGGCGGCGTACCGCTCCCAGCGCAGCGACGCGCCCTGGATTCGGCTGCGGGGCGCGAGGAACGACCAGGCGTGCGGCTGGAAGACGGTCGGCACGCGGTCGCGGACCACCAACCGTCCGACCAGCCCGGCCTTGCCGCTGTGCAGGTGCACCACGTCCGGCCCGGTCTCGGCCACGATCCGCTTCAGCCGGGCCGCCGCGCCGAGGAAGGTGCCCTCGTCCGCCTCAGCCCGCCACCAGCGGACCGTCGCTCCGGCCTCGCGGGCGGCATAGCCCAGGTCTCCGTGGGAGGGGCAGGCCACGGTGACGTTCCAGCCCCGCTCGACCTGGTCGCGCACGTAGCTGGTGGCCACGGTCGCCACCCCGCCGGACGTCGGGACGGAGACGTGCAGGACGTGGAGCCGACGGTTGGTCGGGATGCTGGCTGCCTTGGCGGCCGCGGCCATCTCAGGCGGCCGTCCGGTCGGACTGCCTGCCGACGAGGACGACACCCAGCAACCTGGCCCCCACCGCCCGGATCCGGTCGGCGTGCGCGCGCAGGGCACCGGCCGAGACCGAGGCCTCGACGACCGCGAGCACGATCGAGCTGTCCACGGCCATCACCCGGGAGTCGTCGCAGACCTCGAGCGGCGGCCCGATGACGACCACGTTGTCGAACCCGGTGGCCGCGGAGTCCATGACCGTCGGGAAGCGTTGGGCGATCAGCTCGGGGATCGAGGCCTCGCCGTACCGCCCGGCCGGGAGCACCTGGAGCAGGTCCACCGGGCCGGGGCTCATCGCCGTCTCGAGGTCGGCACCCAGCAGTACGTCGTAGAGGCCAGGGGTGTCGGGGGCCTCCTCCAGCGGTGTGCCGAACCGCTCCCCCATCCGGCCGTCGACCAGCAGCACCCGGCGGCCGGTGCCGGCCAGCGCGAGGGCGACGTTGGCCCCGATCCACACGTTGACGTCGCCGGAGGCGATGGCAGCGACCACCACCCGCGGCGAGCCCGCGTCGGCCTGGGCCTCCAGGGCGAGCCGCAGGTGCCGGAACAGGTCCGCCTCGGCGGTGCCGGGCCTGAGCGCCGGCATGGCGGTCAGGTCGCTGGGCGGGGAGAGGTGCGCCAGCAGGGGCGCGGTGGCGGCGTCCTCGACCGCGGCCGCGTCGTCGACCGTGTGCGTACGCCGGTCGCGCAGGACCGCGGCCGTCGTGGCCAGTCCGAGAGCCAGCAGCAGCCCGAGGCCGACGGCGAAGCGCAGGTCCGGGCTGCTGAAGGTCTCCGGGGTGACGGCCGGGTCGCTGGCGGTGAGCACCAGCGTGCGGTCCAGCGATGGTCCGGCCACCTCGCCGGTGACCTCGCCGTCGACCAGGACCGCCACCACTGTGTTGGCGATGTCGGCGGCGGTGTCCGGGTCACGATCCTCGACGGTGACGTCGACCAGGATCGTGCCCCGGACCCAGTCGCCCTGGATGGAGCGACGCAGCTCTTCCACGGTCCGGTCGACGGCGATCCGGTCCCGGACCTCGTCGACCACCCCCCTGGAGTTCGCGAGCTCCGCCAGGGTTGCACGCAACGCGTCGGGATCGTCGCTGTCGGCCACGCCCGGCTCCTCCGCGGCGCTGATCGTGGCCGTGGCGGCGTACGACTTCGGGGCGAGGAAGATCCCCACCGCGACAGCCGCGCCGGTGATCACCAGGACGAGCAGGACGAGGGGTCGCTGACGCCACAGCGCTGCCCCCACATCGCGCACGTCCATAGCTGTCCCCACGCTGGTGCTGAGACGACTGGCGCCCAGACCCCCCTGTGCACCTGCCGTCGCGTGACGCCCATGTTCTCCTGCGGGTGTCACGAACCCCAATCCGGCGGCGCCCCCCGCGTT
This sequence comes from uncultured Actinomycetota bacterium, assembly GCA_963749865.1. Taxonomy (GTDB): domain Bacteria; phylum Actinomycetota; class Actinomycetes; order Propionibacteriales; family Nocardioidaceae; genus Nocardioides. Next base: position 334,010 of record CAVVOE010000011.1, on the reverse strand, counting down.
GCGCATCGGACGCACCGCCACCGGGGAAAGTTTCTCCGGCGAACCTGCCAGAGCACCGTGGAATTCACCATCTGGGGGCCACCTGTCCAGACGTCCTGTTGTCCAGGTCGGCACCGAAGACAGGCGTTCGCGGCCGCCCCGGACGACCCAGCGCGAGCGCCATCGCGGCCAGGAACCACAGCGGAAGGACGTACTGCTCGGACTCCAGCAGGGACGCCGTCACCAGCCCGTAGAGGGCCAGCAACGAGGCCGCAGTCAAACGGGACCGGTCGCCCAGCCAGCGCCGGCGGGCGCGGACGGCGGGGAGCAGCCACACGGCGTACAAGACGACCAGGCCGAGTACGCCGAGCTCGGCCGAGACCTCGAGGACTGTGCTGTAGGCGGTGTCGAGACCGCGGTCAGCGGCGTCGTTGTCCGCGTCGACGTAGTCCTGGTGGAACAGCGGGAACGCCGCCGGCCCCAGGCCCACCACCGGGCTGGCGCGGGTCATGTCCAGCGCGGCCCGCCGGACCTGGTTGCGCTGCGCGATGTTGGCGTCGGCGTAGCTCTGCGGGTCGGTCAGTGCCTGGCCGATGGGCAGCGGCAGCACCGCGATCACCAGCGCCACCCCGGTCGTGACCACGGCGAGCAGCGCCCCCGCGTAGCGCAGCGCCAGCAGCCCGGTCAGCACCGCGATCAGCACCATCGCGACCAGCGCGACGAACGCCGGCTGGGACTGGGTGCCGACGCCGGCCACGACCATCGTCGCGAAGCACGCCCACACCCACCACACCGGATGGCCGGCACGGGTCCGCACCGTGCCGACGAGTGGCACCGCAGCCACCAGGAAGAACGCGAAGGTGTCGGCACTCTCCACCGGGCCCACGACTCGGTGTCGCTCGGAGACGACGGCGGTGACGATGCCGCAGACCGAGGCCACCACACAGGACAGGACGTAGACGCGAGCCGCCCGGCGCGGCGCGAGCGGGCCGGACAGGCAGTCGGCCAGCACCAGCATCACGACGACGAGTCCGGCGTACGTCGCGCAGACCGCGAGCCCCGGTCGGCCGTGGGGGTGCACGACGAACGCGAGCCCCACAGCGAGCAGGAGGAGCCCGGACGGAACCGCCGCGATGCGCAGCCGATGACCGTGCAGCGGCCCCTGCGCGCGCCGGACCAGCCACGCGACCACGAGCACGACGGCCAGCCACTCGGTGGCCCACGGCGAGACCAGGTCGAGGTAGTCCTCGAACACGGCCGCGCCGATCACCGCGAGCGCGGCCCACTCGACGCGGAACACGAGGGCGAGGGCGGACGCGACCGCTGCCGCGACCACCAGGGCCGTCGGCGGCGCCAGCCCGACGCCGAGGCCGGCACCCGCGGCCACCGGCAGCGGAAGCAGGAAGGCGACCAGCCCGCGCGGACGGGTCGCAGGAGCTGGCCGGGACGTCGGCACCAGCGGACCGAAGGGCGGCGTGGCGCCCTCTGCCTGCCCAGCCACGGCGGAGCGCTAGGACGAGGAGCGGAACAGCCACCCGAGCGGCTTGCCGGAAGTCTCGGCCTCTTCGCCGCGCTCGGTGTCCTCCACGTCGGCGGCCTCACGCTCGTCGCGGCCGGCGTTGCCGTTGCTGCCGGGAGCGGGCTGGGTGGCCGGGTTGGGGGGATCGGCCTCGACGGACTCCTCGCCGCGTCGCCCCCGCCCCCGGGCAGCGGCGCGGGCCTCGCGGGCGTAGCGGGCGCTGACGTCGGGGTCGTCCCCCATCGGCGGCAGCGGCGGGTCGCCATGGTCGATGTGCGCCGAGCGGAGGAACGCCTCGGTCGCGGTGCGTGGCGGCTGGTCGTCTGCGGCGATCTCGTCGAGGTCGTCCTGGTCTGCCTCGTCCGCCGGGTCGTCCGAGGACGGCTCGCCGGACACGTCGTAGACCGACTCCGAGGTCGGGACCGAGCTGCCGGGGCGTGGGTTCTCGAAGATCGAGTCGTCACCGTCGGGGTCAGCGTCGTGGTCAGTGTCGTGGGCGAACTCGGTGTCGTGGTCGTCTTCAGCCGTATCGGCCGGACCTGTCCCCACGGTCGAGCCCGTGGTGGAGCGGATGAGGTGGTCGAGGGGCTCGGCGTGCCGGGGAGGCGTGGTCAGGGGTACGCCCGCCTCACCGAGTGACTCGGCGGTGTGGGCGCGCAACGAGTCGAGGGCGGCCAGCATCTCGGCGATGTTGGCCGTCGCGGCCTCCATCGAGACCCCGAGGATGCGCACCGAGGCCTCGAGGTCACCGATCATCGCCTGCTGCCGCTCGTGCACCCGGGCCAGCTCCCGACGGCTCTGCTCGGCGACCTCACGGGTGACCTGCTCGTTGAGCTCCGCCCGCACCCGGCGGCGGTGCTCCTCGACCTGGGCCTCGGCCCGGGCGCGGACGGCGTCCGCCGCGGCGCGGCCCTGGCGGGTGATGTCCTCGGCCTCGCTGCGGGCGCGCGAGACCACACCTTCGGCCCGCAGCCGGGCGTCCGTGGACACCCGCTCGGCCTCGGTGCGGCTCTCTCGCAGCAGCTGGTCGGAGACCTGCTGGGCCTCCTCGATGATGGCGTCAGCGTCAGCGACGGCGGCCTCGCGCGTCGCACTGGCCTCGGCCAGCAGAGCCTCGACCTCGCGTCGGGCCCCGAGGCTCGCGCGCAGCTCGTGCGCTCGCGCGCTACTGCTCGCGGCGTCGCTCGGCTCCATGCCGTTCCCCCACTTATCTGCGCCGGCTCCCCACAAGCCAACGTTCCCGAAACACCCCACGATGCGCGACCGACGACGGTCGAGGGGCCCTCCGGGTGAGGATATCCCCTGTTTGGGAGACCGCAGCATCCGGCCGGGCGGGTGTCGAACGCTCGGCCGTGACCCCAGTGACCGGTGAGACAGGCGTTATCGCGAGGTGCGCTCGGAGGTCGACAGCGCCGCCACGAAAGCCTCTTGGGGGACCTCGACGCGGCCGACCATCTTCATCCGCTTCTTGCCCTCCTTCTGCTTCTCGAGGAGCTTGCGCTTGCGGGTGATGTCTCCGCCGTAGCACTTGGCCAGCACGTCCTTGCGGATCGCCCGGATGTTCTCGCGGGCGATCACCCGTGCCCCGATCGCGGCCTGGATCGGCACCTCGAACTGCTGCCGGGGGATCAGCTCCTTGAGCTTGGCGGCCATCATCACGCCGTAGGAGTACGCCGCGTCCTTGTGCACGATCGCGGAGAAGGCGTCGACCGGCTCGCCCTGCAGCAGGATGTCGACCTTGACCAGGTCGGCCGCCTGGTCGCCGGAGCGCTCGTAGTCGAGGGAGGCGTAGCCCTTGGTCCGGGACTTCAGCTGGTCGAAGAAGTCGAAGACGATGTCGCCCATCGGGAGCGTGTAGCGCATCTCGACGCGGTCCTCGGAGAGGTAGTCCATCCCGAGCAGGGTGCCGCGCTTGTGCTGGCAGAGCTCCATGATCGTGCCGATGTAGTCGCTGGGAGACAGGATCGTGGCGCGGACGACCGGCTCGCGCACCTCGGCGATCTTGCCTTCCGGGAACTCGCTCGGGTTGGTCACCTCGTGCTCGGAGCCGTCCTCCATGACGACCTCGTAGACGACGTTGGGCGCGGTCGAGATGAGGTCGAGGCCGAACTCGCGCTCGAGCCGGTCGCGGGTGATCTCCATGTGCAGCAGGCCGAGGAAGCCGCAGCGGAAGCCGAAGCCCAGGGCGCCCGAGGTCTCCGGCTCGTAGGTGAGGGAGGCGTCGTTCAGCTGGAGCTTCTCCAGGGCCTCGCGGAAGTCTCCGAACTCGTCGCCGTCGATCGGGTAGAGGCCCGCGTAGACCATCGGGTTGGGGTGCTTGTAGTCGCCCAGTGACTCCGCGGCGCCGTGGTGCTGGGTGGTGACGGTGTCACCCACTCGGGACTGGCGGACGTCCTTCACGCCCGTGATCAGGTAGCCCACCTCGCCGACCCCGATCTCACCGGCCCGGACCGGCTCGGGGCTGATCACCCCGAGCTCGAGCAGCTCGTGGGTGGCGCCTGTCGACATCATCTTGATCCGGTCGCGGTGGCTGAGCTTGCCGTCGATGACCCGGACGTAGGTGATGACGCCGCGGTAGGTGTCGTAGACCGAGTCGAAGATCAGCGCCCGGGCCGGGGCGTCGGCGTCACCGACCGGGGCCGGGGTGCGCTTGACCATCTCGTCCAGCACCTCGGCGACACCCTCGCCGGTCTTGGCGCTCACCCTCAGGACCTCTCCTGGCTCGCAGCCGATGATGTGCGCGATCTCCTCGGCGTACTTCTCCGGGTTGGCGCTCGGCAGGTCGATCTTGTTGAGCACCGGGATGACCTGGAGGTCGGCCGCGAGCGCGAGGTAGAGGTTGGCCAGGGTCTGCGCCTCGATGCCCTGGGCGGCGTCGACCAGCAGGATCGCGGCCTCGCACGCCTCGAGCGACCGGGACACCTCGTAGGTGAAGTCGACGTGGCCGGGGGTGTCGATCATGTTGAGCACGTAGGTGCCGGCCTCGGCGCCCCGCTCGTTGCCTGGGTCGACCGTCCACGGCATCCGGACGGCCTGGCTCTTGATGGTGATCCCGCGCTCGCGCTCGATGTCCATCCGGTCGAGGTACTGCGCCCGGGCGCTGCGCTCGTCGACCACGCCGGTCAGCTGCAGCATCCGGTCGGCGAGTGTCGACTTGCCGTGGTCGATGTGGGCGATGATGCAGAAGTTGCGGATCGTCGCGGGGTCGGTGCGACCGGGCGGCGGTGCAGGCTTCACAGGGCTTCGGCTCGCTCTCGAGGTCTGAACTGGGAGTACTCGGAATTCTCCCATGCACCCGGGCGTCGTCCGATTCCTCAGGGCGCCAGTCGCACCGGTCCCCAGCGCGTCTCGAGGCCGTCCGCGCCGATCAGCGCGCCAGCGCCCAGCGCCTCCACGATGCGCTCGCGGACGGCCGCCACGTCGGCCTCCTCGGCGTCGAAGCGCACCGTGACCTCGGCCGTGCCGTCGGGCTCAACGGTCGAGCTCGTGTGGTGGGGCCAGCGGCATGGCCCGTCGTGCTCCCAGTGGCCGCACAGCTCCACGGTCACCGCGGCACCCAGCGCGGCCGGGTCGCCGTACACGCCGCTCACCCGCAGCTGCTGCCGATGGGCGAACTCCCTCACGACGCGCCGCCCGGGGAGACCAGGCCGCGGTCGAAGGCGTAGACGATCGCGGCGGCGCGGTCGCGCAGGTCGAGCTTGGTGAAGATCCGGCCGATGTGGCTCTTCACCGTAACCTCGGAGATGACCAGGGTGCTCGCGATCTCGCTGTTGCTGAGCCCCCGGCCCATCAGCTCGAGGACCTCGCGCTCGCGGGCCGTGAGCGCCTCAGGCGCCTGCAGGTCGGGCGCCGCCGGCGCCGGGTCCGGAGCGGCGCGGAACCGGTCCAGCACGCGGGCGGTGACCGCCGGGTCGAGCAGCGCCTGCCCCGCGGCCACGGTGAGGACGGCCCGGACGACGTCCTCGGCCGGGCTGTCCTTGAGCAGGAAGCCGGAGGCACCGGCGCGGAGTGCACCCGAGAGCAGCTCGTCGTCGTCGAAGGTGGTGAGCACCAGCACCGGCGGTGCGTCCGGGTCCTGGCGGAGGGCGCGGGTCGCGTCGATGCCGTTGGTACGCCGCATCCGCAGGTCCATGACCACGACGTCCGGGCGGTGCTCGGCGACGGCGGCGGCGACCTCGTCACCGTCCTCGCACTCCGCGACGACCACCAGCCCGTCGCGGCGGCGCAGGATCCGGCGCAGGCCGGAGCGGACCAGCTCCTGGTCGTCGACGAGCAGGACCCGGACCAGCCCCTCGTCGTCCCCGGTCACGTGGCCGGCCCCGGCACGGTGCGGCGGAACGGCGCGGTCAGCCGGGGCAGCGGGCAGAGGTGGCCGTCGGTGGCCAGGTCGCCACGGGGCAGCTCGACCCGGACCACCCACGACCGGTCGGCGGGGCCGGCGGAGAACCGGGCGCCGAGCTGGGCGGCCCGCTCGGACATGCCGGAGAGGCCGGAGCCGCCGGGGTTGCGGCGGGCGCCGCGCGGGAGGTCGCTGGTGACCACGAGCTCGCCGGGATCGCGGTCCACGTCCAGGCGGACCTGGACGCGGGCGCCCGGAGCGTGCTTGGCCACGTTGGCCAGCGACTCCTGGATGATCCGGAACAGGCCGACCGCTGTCGTGGCGGGCACCTGCGTGAGGTCGCCCTGCGCGTCGTACGCCACGTGGAGGCCGGCTCCGCGGAAGTCGGCCAGCAGGGCCGGTACGTCGTCGAGCCCGGGCATGGGCGCGATCGGCCCCTGCTCGTCCTGTCCGAGGAGGCCCACCGTGCTGCGGATGTCTGCCATGGCCTGGCGCCCGACCCGCTCGGCGTCCCGGAGGGCTGAGACGGCGTCGTCGAGGTGCTCCGCATTGCCCTGCTCGGCGGCGTCCTCGACCTCCCGGCGGGCCGCGGTCAGGTGCAGCATCGTCACGCTCAGTGAGTGGGCGACCAGGTCGTGCACCTCGCGGCCGATCCGATGCCGCTCCTCCAGGACCGCCTGGTGCTCTCGGATCGAGTGCTCACGAGCCTGCGCGTCGATCCGCAGCTGCTGGGAGCGCATCACGAAGCCCATGTCGAGGCCGACCGCGATGCCCGCTGCCCAGATGGCGACCTCGGGGCCGGCCAGGTTCCCGCTCAGCCAGACGGCGACGACGACCGCCTCGCCCGCTGCCGTCACCACGGCGCCGCGGACCAGCCCCGCGACCGCGGTGACGTGGCCCGCCGCGAGGATGAGCAGGAACGGCGCGAACTCGTACTCGACCGAGTAGACGGTCATCAGCACCAGCACCGAGCCGCCGGTCAGCACCACGAACACGATCCAGGTCGAGGCCTGGCCCCACATCTCCGCCAGCCACGGGATACCGGCCAGCGCGGCCAGGCCGAGCGCCGGCAGCACCGCGTCCTGGCGCTGGAAGACGACCACGATCGCGGTCAGCAGCGCCGCGGAGTCGATCAGGCCGGCGATCCACAACGGGTAGTCGGGCAGCCCGTTGGCCACCCAGCGCCGCTTCATGCGCAGCACGAAGCCCGGCACGTCCACCCTCTGAGCGTAGGGCCGAGCGCGGCCGGACACATCCGACTCCGGTCGGAGGAGCCACCGCTCCGCTCCGCCCCTGGGCGGTGGCGCAAGACCCGTCCCTCGGCGGCAGACCGGACGCCCAAGGATCCCTAGCGTCATGGACATGACCACCGCCACCCGCCACCGCTCCACCGTCATCCGCGTGGTTCGCGCGGTCGAGGACGGTGCCGCCCACTCCCCCGTCCTGCCTCCCGCCCTGCCGTGGGACGCCGAGCTGGCCGCGACGTACGGCAGTCGCGACGCGCTCCTGATCGCCCTGCACGACCACTGGTCGCGGCAGCTGCTCTCCCGCATCGACGTCGCGCTCGAGCTGGGCGCCGACACCCCCGAGGCGAGCGTCGCCGTCGCCTGGCGCTCGGCCCTTCGCGACCAGCCAGGGGTGCACCGGCTGCTCGAGGCGGAGGTCGACAACCCGGTGCTGCGCACCGCCCGGCGGTCGCTGTACGCCGCGGTCGCGGTTGCGGCGGGGCTGGCCACCTTCGACGACCCGGCCACGGTGAGCGTGGCGAAGGGCGAGAGCTTCCTCGTCTCGGTCGCGGCCGACACGCGCGTCGTACGCCGGCCGTCGCGGCTCGCCCGGGCGCTGCGTCGGCTCTGGGACGGCGGTCCGACGCCGGACCCGTATCCCTGGGCGGCGTGAAACCCGGTCGTAGTGCGCGCCTGCGGGCGGGAGGATGGGCGGGTGCCGTACCCGTCGCCCCTCCCGCACGGCCGGACCGCCCGCCGACTCGAGTGGGCACACCTGCCGCCGGCGGTCAGGGCGGCGGTCGAGCAACGCTGCGGCTCGCCGGTGGCCACGGCCACCTCGCAGACCGGCGGCTTCACGCCCGGCTTCGCGTCGGTGCTGGAGTGCGAGGACGCCAGCCGGCACTTCGTGAAGGCGGCCTCGACCAAGGCTCAGCGGATGTTCGCCGACGCCTACCGCGAGGAGGCCCGGAAGCTCGCCGCGTTGCCGGAGGCCGCGCCCGCTCCGCGGCTGCTCTGGACCATCGACGTGGACGACTGGTTCGTGCTCGCGACCGAGTACGTCGACGCCCGGGCCCCGCGCCGCCCATGGCGGCCGGCCGAGCTGCAGCTCTGCCTCGACATGCTGGCGGCCGCCGCCCCGGTGCTCACCCCACCGCCGGCCGGACTGGCGCTCCCGCATGCGGCCGAGGAGTTCGTCGAGTGGCCGGCGTACTGGGACCACCTGCACCCCGCCCGCCCGGACCTGAGCCACGTCGAGGAGGCCGCCGCGCTGGCAAGGAGGTATGCCGAGGTGATGACCGGCCAGACCCTGGTCCACACCGACGTCCGCGACGACAACCTCCTGCTGACCAGCGACGGCCGGGCGCTGCTGTGCGACTGGAACTGGCCCTTCGTCGGCGCCACGTGGCTGGACTCGCTCTTCCTGCTGATCGGCCCGCGCGGCGACGGGCTGGACGTCGACGCGGTGATCGCCCGCAGCCCGCTGCTCGCGGCCGTCCCGGTCGAGTCGGTCGACGTGGTGCTGGCGCTGATCACCGGCTACTTCCTCAAGAGCGCCGACGACCCCGTCCCGCCGACCTCGCCGTTCCTCCGGGACGCGCAGCGCTGGCAGGGCGAGGTGTGCTGGGAGTGGCTGTGCGACCGGAGGGGATGGGCCTGATCATCGCGGCCTCGTCACGATTTGAGGGGCTGCGCGGCCCGCTGTTACCGTGGTCCGTCGCGCTGGCGGCCCGTCCGCCGCGCCCACCGACACACCAGCCGACACACCAGCCAACACACCGACACCACCGAGCCGAGAGTTCACCTGTGGCCAACATCAAGTCCCAGATCAAGCGGAACAAGCAGAACGAGAAGCGTCACGAGCGCAACAAGGCGGTCAAGACCGGCCTGAAGACCGCCGTGCGCAAGTTCCGCGAGGCCGCGGACTCCGGCGACGCCGCCGAGGCCAAGACGCTGGCCGAGGACGCCGCCAAGAAGCTCGACAAGGCCGCCTCCAAGGGCGTCATCCACAAGAACCAGGCCGCGAACCGCAAGTCCGCGATCGCCAAGAAGGCCGCCTCCCTCTGAGGCGTCCTCGCACGACCCGCCCGGTCCGGGCGGGTCGTTCTGCATTTTCCGGTGTCGCTACCGCGGCTCGCGGAGCCCGGTGATGGTCAGCACCAGGCGCTCGAGGGTGTAGTTGGCGTCGCTGGCCGCGCCCTTGATGTCCGCGTCGGCCTGGGCCACCGCCCGGACGGCGCCGCCGAGCCCCTCCTCGGTCCACCCCTGCGCCTGCCCCTTGAGCTCCTTGAGCTTCCACGGCGGGACGCCCGCCGCGCTGGCTATCTCGGAGTCCTTGCGGTTCTTCGGAGCCGCCACGTAGTTGGCCAGCGACCGTGTCGTGCCCGCGAAAGCCGCCGTCACGTAGGTCGGCGACATGCCGGTCGCCAGCGCCCAGCGCAGCTCCTCCAGCGAGGCTTGACGGTTGCCGGAGAGTGCGGCGTCGGCGATCAGGTACGCCTTGCCCTCGGCGCGGCCACCGAAGTAGCGGCGCACGAGCTCGACCGTGATCGGCTTCCCGTCGGCGTCCGCCACCAGCTGGTCGGCCGCACTGGCCAGCGCCCGGAGGTTCTGGCCGACGGCCTGCACCAGCGCCACGGCTCCCTCCTTGTCGATGCGACCCCCGTGTGACCTGACCTCGGCTCCCACGAAGCTGGGGAACTCCCACGGCTTGATCTCCGCCGACTTCGCCTCGTCGACCGACGTGATCTTGCGGAGCCTGGCGAGCACGCCGCTGCCCTTGGCGCCGCCGCTGTGCACCAGCACCAGAGCGACGTCGTCGGCCGGCGCGGCGGCGTACTCCAGCAGACCGTCCACCGACTCGTCCGGCAGCTCCTCCAGTGCGCGCACCACGACGCAACGAACGCTGCTGAACAGCGACGGCGCGGCCAGCTCGCCGAAGGTGGCGAGGGTGAGCCCGGACGCCGCGGTCTCGGAGAACTCGGCCTCCGGATCGGCCGCGCGCACGGAGTCGCGCACCGCCATGACGGTCCGCTCGCCCAGGAACTCCTCCCGGCCGGTGACCAGCGTGACCCGCCCGAGCGGGGTGTCGGTGCCGGTCATGGCGGCAACTCTAGGGCGGCGCACGGACAGGTCATCGGCTGGTGACCACGCGCGGCGACCCGTGGTCGGAGACGACGGCAAGGTCGCCGTCCTGGTCGGTGCGGCGGACCTCGGCCCCGGCCTGGACCAACGGACGCAGCGCCGAGTCGGCCGGGTGGCCGTAGTCGTTGTCGGCGCCCACCGACACCAGCACCACGCCCGGGTCGAGGGAGAGCAGCCATGGCCCGTCCTGATGGGCGCTGCCGTGGTGCGGCATCTTGAGCACGTCGACCCGCAGGTCGGGCAGCAGCCGGGCCAGCTCGGCCTGGCCTTCGGGCTCGACGTCGCCGGTCAGCAGCAGCCGCAGCCCGCCCGTCTCGACCAGCAGCACCACGCTCGCCTCGTTGGCCGTCGACCCGTCGCCCGGCCCGTGGGTCGGCGAGTCAGGCAGCGGCCAGACCACCTGGATCGTCACCGGGCCGACCGCGAAGGTCGTGCCGTACGCCGCCTGCACCGGCGACAGCCCGGCTGACCGCGCGGCGTCCCCGACCTCGTCGACGCCACCCGGCGGGTCGAGCAGCCGGGTCGTCTGGACGACGCCGACGTCGCGGCCGGCGAACACCCCGCTGATCCCGTCGACGTGGTCCGCGTGGAAGTGGGTGAGCACCAGGGCCGGCACCTGGTCGACCCGGAGCCGGTCGAGGCACCGGGCCACCAGGCGCGGGTCGGGGCCGGCGTCGACCACGACCGCCTGGCCGGCCCCGGCCCGCAGCACGAGCGCGTCGCCCTGGCCGACGTCGCAGGCGACCAGGAGCCAGCGGTCCGGCGGCCAGCCGAGCACCGGCGGCCGGACCAGCACCGCCACCACCATGACCACGGCGACGCCCACCCCCGTGACCGGTCGCCGGAGCAGCCACGGCCCGGCCAGCGCCACCGCGACGGTCACCACCGTGAGCAGGACGAGGGCGGCCGGGCCGGTCCCCCAGCCGACCGCGGCCGTGGGCAGCGCCGCACCGTGCTCGGCCACGGCCACCAGCCAGGCCACGCACCAGGACGCCAGGGTGCCGAACAGTCGGCCGACCGGCGCCGAGACGAGCGTGGTCACCCCGCCGGCCAGCCCGAGCACGGTGGCGGGGCCCACGACCGGGGCGACCAGCAGGTTGGCCACCACCGCGACCAGACTGACCTGCCCGGAGATCGCCGCGACCAGCGGCGTGCAGGCGAGCTGAGCGGCCGCAGGGACCGCGATCGCCTCGGCCAGCCACCGAGGCAGCCACCGGGCCAGCGCATCGCGCCAGGTCGGCGCGAGCAGCAGGATCCCGCCGGTGGCCAGCGCCGACAGCGCGAAGCCCGCCGACACCGCGAGCGCCGGGTCGAACAGCACCAGGACCACGACCGCTGCGCCGAGTCCACGGAGCGCGCGGTGCCTGCCGTCGGAGCTGAGCGCGACCAGCCCGATCGTGCCCATCACCGCCGCGCGCAGCACGCTGGGCTCGGTGCGGGCGATCAGCACGAAACCGACGATCCCGGCCGCCGCGACCAGGTGCAGCCACCGGCCGCGCACCCGGCACCAGCGCGCCAGCGCCAGCAGGAACCCGACCACCAGCGTCAGGTTGGTCCCCGACACGGCGAGCAGGTGGGTCAACCCGGTCGCCCGGAACGACTCCTGCAGCGCCGGGTCCACCTCGGCGTCGTCGCCGTCCACCAGCGCCGGAACCAGCGCCCGCTGGTCGGCCGGACGGTGCGCCACCGAGTCGCGCAACGCCTGCCGGACCGTGGCGGCGGCCCGCCACCACGGGCCGGGCGCGGCCACCAGCTCGGCGCCGCCACGGGGCCGGAGAATCGCAGCCAGTTCGCGATCATCGGCCGGGACCAGCCGTCCGTGCAGCCGGACCGTGGCACCGAGCGGCACTCGCAAGCCGTCCGGGTCGTCGATCACCAGCACCGGAGCGGTGAGCTCCAGCGTGCGCCCTCGACCGGTGACCTCGTGGACGGTCAGCCGCCAGACGACCTGGTCAGCGAAGCCGCCGGTGACCGGGTGCGGGTCGGAGGCGACCGTGCCGACCACCATGACCGCGGCGCCTTCGTCGGCCAGTGCGGACACGGGGTTGTGGGCGACCCGCTCGGCCCGAAGCGCCGCCACGGCGCCGGCCGCGACCGCCACGAGCAGCAGCCCGACCACGGCGCGGACGAGGCCGGGGCGGTGCCGACCGAGCAGGGCGGCTGCGGCCGCGGCGCTGCCGACCACCGCGAGCACTCCGACCAGGACGCCACCACGGGCGAGCGTCCCGGCGACCGCGCCGAGCCAGGCCGCGGCGCCGAGCATCGGCATCCGAAGATCGAGGCGGCGGGAGGGCGCCGGGTCATCAGCCGAGTCATCAGCCGAGTCCTGAGCACCGTCGGTCACACCGTCACGAAGGGGGCGAGCTTGCCGAGGGTGACCTCGCCGATGCCGTCGACCTCGAGCAGCTCGTCGACGGAGGTGAAGCCGCCGTGCTGGTCTCGCCAGGCCATGATCGACGCCGCAGTCACCGGACCCACCTCGGGCAGGGTGTCCAGCTCGGTCTCGGTCGCGGTGTTGAGGTTGACCAGCGTGGCCGGAGCTCCGGGCGGCGTCCCGGCCGGGGGCGACGCGGCAGCGGCCGCTCCCGACGGCGCCGGGACGCCGACGACCACCTGCTCACCGTCGGCCAGGAGCCGGGCCAGGTTGAGGGCGCTCACGTCGACGCCCGGCTTGGCGCCGCCGGCCGCCTCGAGCGCGTCGACCACGCGGGCCCCCGCATCGAGGACCGCGATGCCCGGATGGCGCACCTTGCCGGCGACGTCGACCGTCACGGTGGCCGGGGCGGCGTCCGCCGTCGGGTCCTCCCCGGTCGCGACCGGGTCGAACGCAGGAGACGCGGACACCAGCCCGCGCGCCGGCGAGGCGGCCAGCTCGGACGCTGGGTGGGCCGACCCACGCACCAGCCACCAGCACGTCACGGCCAGCGCAACCGCGACCAGCACGGCCACCACCGCGAGCTGGGACGGCCCGAGACCGATGCGGGCGGGACCGCGCGGACGCGCGGCGTGCCGCCCCGCCCGCTGCCGCGCCGGCGGGGCACCCGGCAGCGGGCGGGGCACCGGCGACGGGGGCGCCGGCGGGCGCTGGGACGCAGCCGGCCGGGTGTGCTCGTCCCACCAGGCCGCCTGGGTGAGGTCGGCCGTCGGCAGCTCGGGCCGAGCGGGACGGACACCACGATGGGAGGAGAGCTCGTCGCCGAGCTGGGCCAGCCGGCGCGAGACGGCGGCGTCACGCTCGAGGTCGGATCGGCGGGTACGCATGCGACGAACCTAGGTAGATCCGACGGCCGGCGTCGGCGCCGAGGCCGCGGCCTGTGGACAACCGCTCGGAGCGGGCGACCTGTGGACGGAAAGTGGCTACAGAAGGGGCGCGACGCAGACCGCGAGCATCCCCGGCCCGACGTGTGCGCCGAGGACGGCTCCGAGCTCGCCGCACCCCACCTCGCGGCCGTCGAGGTTCTCCGCGAGCCGCTCCGAGAGCTTCTCCTGCAGCTGCCCGGCCCGGTCGGGCGACGCCAGGTGCGCGACCGTGACGTCCACCGGCGCGGAGCCGGCCGCCTGCACCGCCAGCTCCTCCAGCCGGGCCAGCGCCCGGGCCGAGGTCCGCACCCGCTCCAGCGACGCCACCCGTCCGTCGGCGATCTCCAGGAGCGGCTTCACCGCCAGCGCGCCGCCGAGCAGAGCGGCGGCCGCACCGATCCGGCCCCCGCGGCGCAGGTACTCCAGCGTGTCCACGTAGAACAGCGAGCGGCACCGGCCGGCCCGCTCGCGCGCGGCATCCGCGGCGTCCGCGGCGGACCCGCCCGCGTCCACCACGTCCTGGGCGGACAGCGCGGCGTACCCGGTGGCGACGCCGACCTGCCGGCTGTCGACGGGTACGACGGGCACGCTGGCGTCCCGGGCGGCCAGCTGGGCCGACTCGTAGGTGCCACTCATGTCCGCGGACAGGTGCACCGACACGATCTCGGTGGCACCGGTGCGCGCGCAGTCCTCGTACACCTCGAGCAGCGCCGCCGGCGTGGGCCGCGACGTGCTGACCGGGCGGAAGTCCTTGAGTGCTTCGGCCACGAGCTCGGGGGTCGCTCCTTCGGACCCCTCGTCGTACACGTCCGCGCCGATCACGACCTGGAGCGGGACGACCACGATGCCGCGCTTGTCGGCCAATTCAGGCGAGAGGCTGGCCGTCGAGTCGGTGACGACGACGACCGGCATGGACGCGAGGCTAACCCCTCGCGGGTCGTGGGACGTGAGCCCCCGGGCTCAGCCGAGCAGTTCCCGCAGCCGCGCCGCGGCCTCGGCCACACCGGTCGCCTCGCCGTAGGAGCTGTCGAAGAAGTTGCCGTGGTCGCCCGGGAAGCTCGCGACCTCCAGACCGAGCCGCCGGGCGGTCTCGCGACCGCCGCGAGCCGCCGCGCCGTCGGCCGAGTCCGCTCCCACGGCGACCACCACCCGGCCGCCCAGCGGGGCGAGCGCCTCGACGTCCACCTCGTACGCCGTGCAGGCCGGCATGTTGCGGATCAGCACGTTGTCGCGGCTGCCGTCGTCCTCACTCGGCTGACCGAACATCGCCGGGTCGGGCGCGGGCTGGTCGAGGTAGTCCGGCGGCAGCTCCTCGGTGCGCATCACGAGCTGGATGAACTTCGCCATGGCCGGACCGTTGCCGTCCCTGGCGTAGGTCGCCTTGATGTCGTCGATCGCCTTCAGCACGACGTCGCTGTCGGCGAGCCCGACGAACGTCGCCGGCTCGTGCACCACCGCCACCCGGACGTCCTCCGGGTGCGCAGCACACAGCGCGAGCAGGTTGACCCCGCCCCCGCTGCTGCCGAACGCGTCCACCGGACCCACGTCGAGCGCGTCGACGACCCGGTGGAGGTCCTCTGCGTGCATGGCCGGGTCGACGTCGCTGGTGCCCCTGGGGTTGCGGCCGGTGCCGCGCGGGTCGTAGGTCACGACGGGCCGGTCGCTGAATTGCGAGGCCAGCGAACCGAAGCCGGAGGCGTCCATCGGGGAGGCGAACATGAACAGCGGCGTCCCAGCGGTCAGGTCGCCCCAGACGTCGTAGGTGATGAGGTCCTCGCCCTCGCCGACCGTGAAGTTCTGCACGTCAGTGGTCATGGTGCTCAGACTGCCACCGGTGGCTGGACTCATCGCGCGCGGTGGCGAGTTCCACGCGAGGTTGGGGTGGCCTCGACAGGCTCGACCAGCGGTGGGCCCGTCCCAGCACGGAGCTCAGACGACGACGTTGACCAGCGACGGCTCGCGCACGATCACCCGGCGCACCTCGCGCCCCTCGATGGCCCGGGTGACGGCGGGGTCGGACAGGGCCAGGGCCTCCAGGTCGGACGCGGCGATGTCGGGGCTGACCTCCAGCCGAGCCCGCACCTTGCCCTGCACCTGGACGACCGCGATCACCGACGACTCGACCAGCAGCTCCGGGTCCACCGCCGGCCAGCCGGCCCGCGCCACTGTCGGCTCGTGGCCCAGCCGCGACCACATCTCCTCCGCGGTGTACGGCGCCACCAGGGACAGCATGACCGTGACCGCCTCGACGGCCTCGCGGACCGCCGGGTCGGCCGGGCCGCAGCCGGAGTCGATCGCCTTGCGGGTCGCGTTCACCAGCTCCATCACCCGGGCGACCATCACGTTGAAGCGGAAGCCGTCGATCAGGTCGCCGGCCTCGTGCACCGCCCGAGCGGTGGCGCGCCGCAGCTCGACGTCACCCGACGCCGCGGCCGCGCCGACCGGAGCGGTCACGTCGCCACTCAGCCGCCAGGCCCGCTGCAGGAACCGCAGCGACCCGCCCGGCGACATGTCCGCCCAGTCGATGTCGTCCTCCGGCGGACCAGCGAAGACCAGGGTCAGCCGCACCGCGTCGACACCGAACTCGTCCAGCTGCGCGCCCAGGTCGACGCCGTTGCCCAAGGACTTCGACATCTTCTTGCCCTGGTTGATGACCTGGCCCTGGTTCAGCTGCGCAGAGAACGGCTCGACGAAGTCGATCATCCCCATGTCGTGCAGCACCTTGGTGAAGAACCGCGCGTACAGCAGGTGCAGCACCGCGTGCTCGACGCCCCCGACGTAGATGTCGCACGGCGACCACTCGCGCACCGCGGCCTCGTCGAACGGCCCGTCGGTGTAGTGCGGCGAGCAGTAGCGCAGGAAGTACCACGACGAGTCCACGAAGGTGTCCATCGTGTCGGTGTCCCGCCTGGCCGGGCCGCCGCAGACCGGGCAGGTGGTGTTCACCCAGTCCTCGGCCGCCGCCAGCGGCGAGACGCCCTTGGGCTTCAGGTCCGCGCCCCGCAGGTCGGGCAGCAGCACCGGCAGCTCGTCGTAGGGAACCGCCACCTCGCCGTCGGTCTCGCAGTGGACGATCGGGATGGGGCAGCCCCAGTAGCGTTGCCGGCTCAGCAACCAGTCGCGCAGGCGGAAGTTGACCGTCCCGCGGCCCAGGCCCTTGCCCTCCAGCCACGTGATGATCGCGCTCTTGGCCTCCGGGATCGGCAAGCCGTCCAGCGAGATCTCGTCGTTGGCCGAGTTGATGGCCGGCCCGGGGTCCGTGAACGCCTTGCCGCCCGCCTCCTCGAACCCCTCCGAGGGCTGCACGGTACGGATGATCGGCAGGTCGAAGGTCTCCGCGAAGTCCCAGTCCCGCTGGTCCTGCCCGGGCACGGCCATGATCGCGCCGGTGCCGTAGTCGGCCAGCACGTAGTCGGAGGCCCACACCGGGATCTTTCGGCCGTTGACCGGGTTGACCGCGCTGACGCCCAGGTCGACGCCCGTCTTGGGCCGGTCGGTGGCCAGCCGGTCGATGTCGGAGGACTTGCGGACCTCCTCCAGGTAGGCGTCCAGCGCCGGCTTCTGCTCGGGCGCGACCAGCTGCTGGGCCAGGGCCGCGTCGGCCGCGACGACCATGAACGTCGCCCCGAACAGGGTGTCCGGACGGGTCGTGAACACGCGGATCGGCTCGCCCGAATAGTGAGCGCCCTCGACCGCGAAGTCGACGTGCGCCCCCTCGGAGCGGCCGATCCAGTTCTTCTGGGCGGTCAGCACCCGCTCCGACCACGTCTTCTCCAGCGGCACCATGTCGTCCAGCAGCCGCTGCGCGTAGTCGGTGATCTTGAAGTACCACTGCGTCAGCTCGCGCTTGGTCACCTCGGCGCCGCATCGCTCGCAGCGGCCGTCGACCACTTGCTCGTTGGCCAGCACGGTCTGGTCGTTGGGGCACCAGTTGACCGGGCTGTTCTTGCGGTAGGCCAGTCCGCGCTCCCGGAACTTCAGGAACAGCCACTGGGTCCACGTGTAGTAGTCGGGGTCGCTGGTGTTGAACCGGCGCGACCAGTCGAAGCTGATCGCGTAGTTGCGGAACGACTCGTACTGCTTGTCGATGTTGGCGTAGGTGTAGGTCGCCGGGTGCTCGCCGCCCCGGATCGCGGCGTTCTCCGCGGGCAGGCCGAAGGAGTCCCAGCCCATCGGGTTCAGGACGTCGTGGCCGCGCTGCCACCAGTAGCGCGCGATCACGTCGTGCAGCGCCATCACCTCGGCGTGGCCCATGTGCAGGTCACCGCTCGGGTAGGGGAACATCGTCAGCGCGTAGCGCTTCTCGGCCCCCTCGCGCCCGCTACCTGCGCGGAAGGCGTCCAGGCCGTCCCATACCTGCCGCCACTTCTGCTGGACGGCATGGACGTCGTACGACGCCTGCTCCTGCTCGTTGGTCTCCATCGGGTGTCCTCGCTCAACGGGTCCTGCTGCTCGGCTGTCTGTCTGTAGGGCACAAAAAAGCCCCTCGAGGGCGAGGGGCGGCCGCGTCGACGGGGTGCGTCGTCGGCGCGGCTAGGTAAGGAGCAGGGTCCTGGGCACGTGACAAGACTAGCGGACGGCGTCCACTCGTTTCGCCCCCGGCCGGGGCAGCGGGCTGAGGGTCAGCGGCATCAGCGCGTGCACCTGGTCGACCAGGGTGGGCAGCGCGGCCGGGTTGCCGGTGACGTGGCCGAGGAGGGCCGCCTGGAAGAGCCCGTCGAGCACGCCGTACGCCGAGGGCGGGTCCATCCCCACTTGCCGGTCGGCCAGCTCGGCGTAGCGGCTGACGATCCGCCAGATCATCTCCTCCAGGGCGGAGTCGATCCTGAGCACCGCCTCGCGCAGGCGGTCGTCGAACATGCTCTCGACGCGCAGGTCGTACCAGAGCCGGTGCATCGGCGCGTCCTGGACGATCGTCTCGACCAGCTTGGCGGCGAACCCGTCGAGCAGCTCCTGCTCGGTCGTCGACTCGGCGACCACCTCGTCGTAGCGAGTGATGCAGCGCATCTTGTAGTAGGTGACGCTGTAGCTGACCAGCTCGAGCTTGTCCGCGAAGTAGTAGTGCAGCACGCCGTGGCTGAACGGCGAGTTGCTGGCGATGTCTCGCAGGCTGGTCCGCGCGTAGCCGAGCTCGCCCAGCGTGAGCAGCGCGGACTCGGCGAGCTCGTTGCGGCGCTCGTCGTACTTGTCGGCCGGTGGCCGACGTGACCTGGCCGAGGGGATCATCACAATATCTTGACACGCGTCCAGACATTTGTTGACACCCGTCAAGACAACGCTTGACAGGTGTCCAGACGCGAGGGACGGTGGAGGTCCCCCACAGAAGAACACCCGGGACGACGGCGGGACGGGGACGCGACTACCCCCCGGTGTCCCTCTCCCGCCGGTCCCGGGCCCAGGCGCTGGACCGGTCGACCAGGCCGACGCTGATCGAGTACTCCTCGTAGTAGTCACGTACGCCGGCTCGCTGCGCCTCCCGGTGCTCGGGGTGGTCGCGCCAGGCGTCGTGGGAGGGCCGGTCCGCGAAGGTCACGAGCGTGACCCGCTCGCCGTCGGCGGCGGTGAACACCTTGTGCTCGACGTATCCCGGCATCTCCTGCGCGAGCGCGCTGATCCGGGCCGCGTGGTCCGGGTAGGCGTCGGCATCCGCACGCAGCCGGGAGCGGAAGACGGTGACCACCTGGCCGGGCTCAGGGATGACGCGCATGCGGAGATCGTGCCGCATGCGCGCTTCACTAGGCTCCGGACCATGGCCGACCGACCCGTCCTCGACCGATTCCGCCTCGACGACAAGGTCGCCGTCGTCACCGGTGCGTCCAGCGGGCTGGGGGTCGCCTTCGCGCAGGCGCTGGCCGAGGCCGGCGCCGACGTCGCCCTGGGCGCCCGACGCGTCGACCGGCTCGCGGACACCGCGGCACTCGTCCAGCGCACCGGGCGCCGGGCGCTGACCCAAGGCACCGACGTGGCCGACCCGCAGTCGTGCACCGACCTGGTGGCGCTGGCGATGGAGGAGTTCGGGCACGTCGACGTGCTGGTCAACAACGCCGGCATCGGCACGGCGGTGCCGGCCACCCACGAGACGCCCGAGCAGTTCCGCCAGGTCATCGACGTCAACCTCAACGGCTGCTACTGGATGGCCCAGGCCTGCGGCCGGGTGATGCAGCCCGGCTCGAGCATCATCAACATCAGCTCCGTGCTCGGCCTGACCACCGGCGGGCTCCCCCAGGCGGCGTACTCGTCCTCCAAGGCGGCCCTGATCGGGCTGACCCGCGACCTGGCCCAGCAGTGGACCGGGCGCAAGGGCATCCGGGTGAACGCGATCGCACCGGGCTTCTTCGAGTCCGAGATGACCGAGCAGTACCCGCCCGGCTACCTCGACGGACAGCTCGGCCGCATCCCTGCGGGCCGCAAGGGCGACCCCGCAGAGCTGGCCGCGACCGTGGTCTTCCTCGCGTCCGACGCCGCGGGCTACATCACCGGCCAGACCCTGGCCGTGGACGGCGGGATGACCATCGCATAGACCTCGACGTGACCCGGGGCTGACGATCCGTGGACCGTCCCGGCCGGGCACACCCGTCAGGGCCTAGGTTCGAGGTCGTGGACGGGCCTCGGGTGGTCATCGTCGGCGCCGGCTTCGGCGGGCTCGGCGCGGCCCGCGCGTTGCGCCAGCAGGGCATCGAGGACATCACCGTGCTCGAGCGGGCCGGCTCGGTCGGCGGAGTCTGGCGGGACAACACCTACCCCGGCGCGGCCTGCGACGTCCCCTCGCCGCTCTACTCGTGGTCCTGGTCGCTCAACCCGGCGTGGAGCCACCGCTACTCCGGACAGGCCGAGATCCTCGACTACCTCCAGCGTGCGGCGGGCGACGCCGGGCTGCTCGATCTGGTCCGCACCGGTCAGCAGGTCTGCGAGGCGACGTACGACGACCGCGCCAGGCGCTGGCGAGTCCTGACCGCCGACGGCACGGCGTACGACGCGGACATCGTGGTCTCCGCGGTCGGGCAGCTCTCCCACCCGGTGGTGCCGGAGCTCCCCGGTCGGGAGACGTTCGCCGGGCCGGCGTTCCACTCGGCGCAGTGGCGGCACGACGTCCCTCTGGCCGGCACCCGCGTCGCCGTGGTCGGGACCGGGGCCAGCGCGATCCAGTTCCTCCCGGCGATCGTCGACCAGGTCAAGGAGCTGACGGTCTTCCAGCGCTCGGCGCCGTACGTCGTGCCCAGGCCGGACACCGAGTACCGCCCGTTCCACCACCGGCTCTTCGACCGCTACCCCGCGGTGATGCGAGGCGAGCGCGGCGCGACGTTCCACATCACGGAGCTGCTCAACCGGGCACTCGGGGGCGACTCGGCGATGGCCGCGCCGTTCCTGGCGACCATGCGGCAGGTGTGGAGGGCGCACCTGCGGCGCCAGGTGCGGGACCCCGCGCTGCGCGCGAAGCTGGAGCCGCACTACCCCATCGGCTGCAAGCGGATCCTGTTCAGCAACGACTGGTACCCCGCGCTCGACCGCGACCACGTGCGGGTCGTCACCGACGCGGTCGCCGCGGTCGAGCCGACCGGCGTGCGCACGACCGACGGCACGCTGCACGACGCCGACGTGCTGATCTGGGGCACCGGCTTCTGCGCCACCGACTTCCTGCGGACCATCCGGGTCACCGGCCGCGACGGCGCGGACCTGCACGAGGTCTGGAAGGACGGCGCCACGGCGTACCTGGGCGTCGCGGTGCCCGGCTTCCCCAACCTGTTCTGCATCTACGGCCCCAACACCAACCTCGGCGGCAGCTCCATCATCGGCATGATGGAGGCCCAGGCCGGCTGGATCGCGCAGGTGGCCCGCCGGGTCGCCGACACCCGGCACCGGGTCTTCGAGGTGCGCCCCGAGGTCGCGGAGCGCTACGACGAGGAGATGCAGTCCCGGCTGGTCCAGAGTGTCTGGGCCGGCTGCGACAACTGGTACCGCGACGGCGGCAAGATCACCACCAACTGGCCGGGCCTGGTGGGCGAGTACCAGGAGCGTCTGGCCCACGTGGCCTGGGCCGACCTGGTCGCCTCCTGAGGCGTCGGCGAACCGCGGGTCTCAGAACGGGTAGCTGGCCGGCTCCCCGCGCATCGTGATCCAGCGGGTCTCGGTGAACGCCTCGATGTTCGCGGCCGCACCTCCGATGCGGCCGATCCCCGAGGCACCGACGCCGCCGAACGGGACGTTGGCCTCGTCGTTCACGGTCTGGTCGTTGATGTGCACGATGCCGGTCGGGATCTGCTCGGCGATCTCGAGGCCGCGCATCACGTCACGGGTGACGATGCCGAGCGAGAGGCCGTAGTCGCTCTGACCCGCCAGGCGTACCGCGTCCTCGACCGAGGAGACCCGGGTGACCGGTGCCACCGGACCGAAGACCTCCTCGGTGAAGACCGGTGAGGTGAGCGGGACCTCGGCCAGCACGGTGGGCCGGTAGAACAGGCGGTCGTACTCACCGCCGGCGGCCAGCCGGGCGCCCTGGTCGACGCTCGAGGTGACCAGGCCGTGGATCTTGTCGCGCGAGCCCTCGTCGATGACCGGGCCGAGAGCGACCTGCTCGGTGTTCGGGTCGCCGACGGGCAGGTGCCCCGCCTTGGCGGCCAGCTGGTCCACGAACTCGTCGTAGATCCTGTCGGCCACGAAGTAGCGGCCGGTGGTCATGCAGATCTGGCCCTGGTTGAGGAACGACGCCCAGCCGGTCAGGCCGACCGCCTTCTCGACGTCCGCGTCGTCGAGGACGAGCAGCGCCGAGTTGCCGCCGAGCTCGAGGTGCGCGCGCTTGAGGTGGCGACCTGCCAGCTCGCCGATCGAGCGGCCGACCGCGGTGGAGCCGGTGAACGAGATGACCCGGACGTGCGGGTCGGTGACCATCGCCTCGCCGACGTCCTTGCCGCCGGGCAGCATCTGGAGCACGCCGGCCGGCAGCCCGGCCTCCTCGAAGATCCGCGCCATCACGGTGCCGCCGGTGACCGCGGTGCGCGGGTCCGGCTTGAGCAGTACGGCGTTGCCGAGCGCCAGCGCCGGGGCCACGGACCGGATACCGAGGATGATCGGGACGTTGAACGGCGAGATCACCGCGACCACGCCGGCCGGCAGCTGGCGGGCCATGGACAGCCGCGGCTGCTCACTGGGCAGCACCTGGCCGATCGGCTGGCCGGGCAGGGCCGCGGCCTGGTAGCACTCCTCGGCCGCCACGTGCATGGCGAAGTCCGCCATCGGCGGGATCGCGCCCACCTCGCGGACGTTCCAGTCCCGGATCTCGTCGGCGTGCTCGGCCCACAGGTCCCCGGCCTTGCGCAGGACCGCGGCGCGCGCGGTGTGCGGCTGCGCCGCCCACTCCTTCTGCGCCTCGGCGGCCGACGCCGCGGCCTCCGCCACGTCGTCGGCATCGGCCTGGCCCATGGTGCCGAGGTCGCCCCCGGTGGCCGGCTCCACGACGGCGTACGTGCCGCCGCGCCCGTCGGTCCACTTGCCACCCTTGAAGACCTGGCCCTCCCAGGCGGCTCCGTCCAGCAGTCCCATCGCTACCCCCATACCTCGTCGGCGGTCTCCACGACCAGCCGCAGCTTCGCTCGTTCCTGTTCCACGGTCAGCTCGTTGCCCTCGACGGTCGAGGAGAAGCCGCATTGCGGTGAGAGGCAGAGCTGCTCCAGCGGCACGTACTTCGCCGCCTCGTCGATGCGCCTCTTCAGGTCGTCCTTGTCCTCGAGCTCGCCGGTCTTGGTGGTGACCAGCCCGAGCACCACCTGCTTGCCCTCGGGCACGAAGCGCAGCGGCTCGAAGCCGCCGGACCGCTCGTCGTCGTACTCCAGGAAGAAGCCGTCGACGTCCAGCGAGGAGAACAGCACCTCGGCCACGAAGTCGTAGCCGCCCTCGGCCGCCCACGACGACCGGAAGTTGCCGCGGCACATGTGCGTGGTCACGCGGAGGCTGTCGGGCCGGTCGGCGACGGCGGCGTTCACGTTGGCGACGTACTGCTCGTGCAGGTGGTCGGGGTCGCCACCCTGGGCTGCGACCATGGCCCGCTGCTCGGGGTCGTTGAGGTAGGCCAGGCTGGTGTCGTCGAGCTGGAGGTAGGTGCAGCCGAGCTCGGCCACCCGGCGCACCTGCTCGGCGTACGCCGCGGTGAGGTCGGCCCAGAACGGCTCGAGGTCCGGATAGACCGACTCGTCGATCGCCGCCCGGCCGCCGCGGTAGTGGACCATGTTCGGAGAGGGGATGGTCAGCTTCGGGACCTGGTCGCCGTCGACCTGCCCGCGAAGGAACTCGAACGCATCGCCGAAGATGGTGTGGCCCAGCCGGACCTTGTCGTGCACGCTCAGCGCGGCCGCCTCGAAGTCCAGGTCACCGGCCTTGTTGTGGAAGTGCACCGCGAGCTTCTGGTCGGTCGGGTCGACGCCCTCGAGCTGGTAGATGAAGTCCATGTGCCACGACGTACGCCGGAACTCGCCGTCGGTCGCGGTCCGCACCCCGGCGTGCCGCTGGAGCGCGACGACGTCGCGGATCGCCGCGTCCTCGACCTCACGCAGACCGTCGTCGTCCAGCTCGCCGGCCCGGTGGCGAGCGCGCGCGTCGAGGAGGTCCGGTGGCCGGAGCAGGCTCCCGACGTGGTCGGCGCGGAACGGCGGAAGCGCCCTGGCAGCCATGTCTCGGAACGTACCCCCGACCTCGTGACCTGGCAGTCCGCGGTTCCGCCCAGCGAAAGCCGGGCCTGGCTCGCCGATGCGGAAGCCGATCGTCCGGAACCCGTCCTACGGTCGTGGCCATGGCTGACGTACTTCTCTTCCACCACATCCAAGGCCTCACCAAGGGTGTCGCCGAGTTCGCCGACGACCTCCGCGCCGCGGGGCACACCGTGCACACTCCCGACCTCTACGACGGACGCACCTTCGACTCGATCAAGGAGGGAGCGGCCTACGCACACGGCGAGGGCGCCCCCGACTTCGACGCCCTGGCCGACGAGATCGCCGCCGGGCTGCCGGAAGGCCTGGTCTACGCGGGCTTCTCCTTCGGCGTCCCGATGGCGCAGCGTCTCGCTCAGACCCGCTCCGGCGCGGCCGGGGCGCTCCTGTTCGAGTCCTGCATCCCCATCACTGGCGAGTGGGCGTTCGGCCCGTGGCCCGACGGCGTGCCCGTCCAGATCCACGGCAAGGACGACGACGAGTTCTTCGCCCACGAGGGCGACATCGACGCCGCCCGCGAGATCGTCGAGAAGGTCGACGACGCCGAGCTGTTCACCTACCCCGGCAGCCAGCACCTGTTCGCCGACCCCTCGCTGGCGTCGTACGACGCCGAGGCGGCGGAGCTGCTCAAAACGCGGGTGCTGGAGTTCCTGGCCCGGGTCTAACGTCGTGGGATGCCCTTGCGACTGCTGGCGCTGACCTTCGACGCGCACGACCCGCTACGGGTGGCGGAGTTCTGGGCCGGTGTCCTGGGCCGGGAGGTCGTCGACGACTCCGGCGGTGCGCTGCTGCCCGGGTCCGACACCGAGGTCGGCCTGCGGTTCGTCCCGGGCGGCACGGAGAAGACCGGGCCGAACCGGATGCACCTCCACCTGACCAGCGCCACCCCCGCCGACCAGGAGCAGACGGTGGCGACGGCCCTGCAGCTCGGCGGCAGCCACCTCGACGTCGGTCAGCTCCCGGACGAGGAACATGTCGTGCTGGCCGATCCGGAGGGCAACGAGTTCTGTGTGATCGAGGCCGGCAACGGCTTCCTGGCCGGCTGCGGCTTCCTCGCCGAGGTGGCCTGCGACGGCACGCGGGCGGTCGGGCTCTTCTGGGCCGAGGCGCTGGGCTGGCCGCTCGTCTGGGACGAGAACGAGGAGACCGCGATCCAGTCGCCGAGCGGCGGCACCAAGGTCGCGTGGGGCGGCCCACCGGTGGCGCCCAAGCGCGGCCGCAACCGGCAGCGCTTCGAGCTCGTCGCCGGCGACGTTGCGGCGGAGACGGAGCGGCTGGTCGACCTCGGCGCCAGCCGGCTGGGCGAACGGGACGGCGCCGTCGAGCTGGCCGACCCGGACGGCAACGAGTTCCGCATGCGGCTCACCCGCCCCGGAGCCGGCTGAGCAGCGGCCCGGGCTGCGGCGGCTCCGACTCCGGCGGTGGGGCCGGCGCGACCGAGCCTTCCACCTCGAGCTCGGTATGCGACCTTCGAGGAGGACAGACGGGCACTGCTCACCGACCTGGTCGCGGCCGGACTCGGCGACACCTCGTGCACCAAGGCAGAGGGCGACCCGCTCAACAACGGCGAGGCGGGGTGAGCTTCAGCCCAGCGAGTCGGTCAGCCGCATCGCCAGCCGGCGCACGGCGGCGCGGATCTCGTCGCCGCCGACGACCGTGAAGGCCGCACGGAACTCGGCGATCTCGGTGGCGTACCAGTCGAGGTTCTCGGTGCTGCCGGTCAGCCGGGTGCGCTCGTCGTCGATGGCCTCGGTCCGGCCCAGCGCGCGCGGCATCCATCGTCGGACCTCGTCGAGGGGCGCGTCGATCTCGACCTCGACGGTGTAGGGCCAGCCCTGCGAGAGCTGCTCCTCGATCGCGCGCAGGGGGTCGAGGTCGGGCGGCGGCGTGAACAGTTCGTCGAGCACGTCGACCGAGGTGACCCGGTCGATGCGGTACAGGCGCCGGGCGTCGGCGGCGTGCGACCAGCCCAGGACGTACCACCGGCCGTGCCGGACCACGATCGCCCACGGGTCGACCTGGAGGGTGCGTTCGCGGTGCGGGCCGAGCGCGTAGCCGATCCGGACCCGGCGCTGGTCGGCGCTGGCCCGCACCAGGGTCGCCGTGGTCTCGGGGTGCGGCGGGTCGGGGTCGGTACGCCGCGCGGCCACGTGGCGCAGCGCCTCGAACGGCCGGGCGACGTTCTCGGGCAGGACCCGGACGATCTTGCCGACCGCGCTGGCCACCGGGTCGTCGCCGTGGGTGCCGCCGTGCGCCTCCTTGACCGCCATCACCAGGCCTAGCGCCTCGGTGGCGGTGAACATCAGCGGGGGCAGCCGCAGCCCGCGGCCGACCCGGTAGCCGCCGTACGGCCCGCGGGCGGACTCGACCGGGACGCCGGCCTCGCGCAGGATCGCGACGTACCGCCGCGCCGCGCGCTCTGAGACGCCGAGCCGCTCGCCCAGCCGTTCGGCGCTGATGCCGGGGGTGCCCTGCACCAGCTCGAGGGCCAACAGCGCCCGGGCGGTGGGGCTGGTGTCGTCGTGCACGCCAGCACCGTAACCCCGGTACCGGAAGCCTTACGTCCGGAATGCCGCCTAGCGTCCTCCCCATGAGCGACGACCTGACCCCGTGGGAGCCACCGCTGTCGGGCAGCGAGGTCGAGCACGTGCTCGGCGCCCTCGAGCGGCTGCGATGGACGTTCCGCTGGAAGGCCGACGGGCTGGACGCCGAGGCACTGGCCACCCGGCTCGGGCCTTCGAGCCTCACCCTGGGCGGACTCCTGAAGCACCTGGCCGTGCAGGAGGACTACGCGACCACCCACAAGCTCACCGGCGCGCCCATGCCGGCGGCGTGGGACGACAACGGCTGGGACGACGACGAGGACTGGGAGTTCTCCTCGGCCGCGTCCGACTCCCCGGAGAGGCTCTACACGCTGTACGACGGGGCGGTGGCCCGCGCCCGGTCCGCATTCGCGTCGTTCCTCGGAGACGGTGGGCTCGACCAGCAGATCCACGTGGCCGAGGTGGTGGGCCAGCCGGTGAGTGCGCGGCGTCTGGTCTACGACCTGGTCGAGGAGTACGGGCGGCACACCGGCCAGGCGGACCTGCTGCGCGAGGCCGTTGATGGCCGGGTCGGCGAGGATCCCGAACCCGGATGGCGGCCCTCCCCGGGCTGGTGACCGACCTCGCGCACTAGCGTGGCTGCTCCAACGCGATCAGGTCCCGCTCGGCGTACTGCCGGTGGTGCCACTCCTCGTTGGGGACGATGAGCAGGCACTCCTGGAGCGGGAACTCCTCGAGCCGGGGCCAGCCCGGCTCGGTCCGGGTCACCGTGGCGGCGAGGCGGTCATCGGTCAGCCCCTCGAGCACGCCCCGGACCAGCGCCTGGCGCCCGGCCCGGATCGCCAGCACCTCGTCGAGGCCGGGCCGGGCGCCGCGGTCCCACGGGTTGCCCTCCCACCCGGGAGCCTCGTCCCACGGCCGGTCGAGCGGGTGCCACGGGACCGGGTCGCCCAGGATCATCCGCGCCACCCACGCGTCGGTGGCGAAGCAGAGGTGGCGCAGCGTCTGGACGAACGACCACTCGTCGTCGACGTTCTGGTGGAGCCGCTCCTCCGGGAACGTCCGCGCCCGCTCGACCGTCTCCGTCCAGCGCCGCTCGAGGAGCGCCACGCCTCGCGGAAACCGACGATCGGCCGCCGGTTTCACTCCGGCGCGACCAGCCGGGTCAGGCGGTTGAGCATGGGGATGCTGGGGAAGCGCTCCTCGCGGAGCTTGTCCTGCAGGAAGACCACGTACGCCGGCTCCTCCTCCGGCGTCAGCAGCTCCTCGATCAGGTCGAGCATCGTCGTGGAGGGGAAGGGATCGTTCTGCACCTTCTCCAGCAGGGTGGCGACGAGCTCACCCCGAGCGACGTCCTTGTCGATGGCCATGGTGCCTCCTCGAATCGTGGTCAGAAGTGGTCCGAGAGCAGGGTGCCGAGTGGGCCGAGGTCGATGTTCAGGTCGGCGGTGGTGAGGTCGTAGCGGGCCTTCAGCTCCTCCATCGCCTCCTCCAGCCGCCACAGGCCGTCACCGAGAGCGTCGACCTGCTCCTCGGTGAGGTCGCCCTGGTCGACGCGGCGCAGCGCTTGTGCCTCCATCAGCTGGCGGACCAGCTCGATGATCGACAGCACCAGCTTGAAGAGCTCGCGGGCCACGGTCTCCGGCTCGGTCTCGAGGCGCTGGGTGAGACGCGAGCGAGCATCCTCAGCCATCACCCACCTCCGCGGTCACGACGGCGCCAGGACGGTCTGCGCGGATGCTGGTGATGAGGGCGTTGAGTCGGACCTGGACGAGATCCACGCCGGCCAGCGAGATGACGAGGTCGCCGGCCAGCACCACCCCGGTGCCGAGGAGACGGTCCAGCAGGTCGACCAGCGAGATCTGCGCCGCGCCGGTGGCCACCGGCGCAGCGAGACGCGACTCGGCGACCAGGTCGCCCATCACTCGAGCACCGCGAAGGAGTACGGCGGCCAGGGGCCCCGGAGCTCGACCTCGATGTCCGGGTGGCCCTCCGCGCTCGCGCGCACGACCTCCCCGAAGGTGCCGGCTGTGTCGAACGGCACCAGGAAGGCGGAGTTGAGGAGCATCGGCTCGGGTCGCCCGACCAGGCGCGGGTCCTGCACCGGCAGGCGCCGCGAGGCCACGGCCGCGCCGGCCGCGGCGGCGTACACCTCCTCCGCGAGGCGGTCGTGGTCCGCCTGGACGTTGCGGCGACGCTCGGCGGCCTCGCGCTTGCGTCTCAGGTAGTCGGCTCCAGACGTCGCGCCGGCGCCGGTGCGGGCCGGCTCGGGGTTCGCGGCAGGGACGCCGAACACCTTGAGGCTCCACTCGCTCCTGCCCTCGACCCGGTCGAGCACCTCGTGCAGCGCCCCGTCCAGCCGCTCGACACGCTGGCGCACGCTGTCGTCGTCCGCGCAGATCGTGACCAGCCGCATGGGCGCGACCGTCGCCTGCTCGGCCAGCACCGCCACGACGTCGTTGTGGGTCCGGGCGACCTCCTCGAGCCAGGCCAGGTCCTCGAGGTTGGAGCGCAGCGCCTCCTCCCCGAACTCGTCGAGGTCGACGTCGCACACCACCGCGTCCAGGTCGCCGTGGCCGACCACGTCCAGTGGCACCCCACGCAGGCCGGTGGCCGCACCGATCTGCCCGGGGACCAGCCCCCGCACCACGGCGAAGAGGTAGCGGCCGACGGTCACGACGCGTCCGTCCCGCCCGCCTCCAGCTCCTCGACGCGGGCCCGCAGCTCGTCGTTCTCCTGCTGCAGCCCCGCGGCGCTGCTGCTGAGCATCGGGTCGGTCCGCCACCAGTCGATGCCCATCTCCGCGGCCTTGTCGACCGACACCACGAGCAGCCGGATCTTCACGGTCAGGAGCTCGATGTCCAGCAGGTTCACCTGGATGTCCCCCGCGATCACGATGCCCTTGTCGAGCACGCGCTCGAGGATGTCGGCCAGGTTGCTCGGCGCCGGGCCGTAGGCCGGGCGGTCCAGCGAAGCGTTCCCGTAGGGCCTCGTCGTGGGTGCGGTGTGCGAGGTCTGCGTCATCTCAGTCCTCCGCCGCCGCGCTGCGTGCGTACCGCCGCAGTCGCTGGTAGCCCAAGAGCTCGCCGCGCTCGTCGGTGTGGACCTCGTAGAGCCCCAGCACGTCGGTCGTGTCAGGGATCCGGCGGAGCTCGACCACCTCGACCTGGACCTTCCACCCGTCGTCGGTCCGGTCGAGACTGGTGATGCCCTCCGCCTCGCGGCCCGTCAGCTCGAGCAGCTGCTGAGCGGCCGAGGCGGCGACCTGCGTCGGCCTCGGACGCGGCTTCGAGGCCGCCCGCGCGCCGCCGCTCCCGGAGCGGCCGTTCGCGGTCTTCCTCCCCGAGCTCTGCCTGTTCCCCGAGCCCTGCTTGGTCCCCGACCCCTGTTTGCGGGCCTTTCCTGAGCTGGTCGCGTCACCAGCCATCCCCGTTCACCTCTCCCGTTAACGACCCGCGAGCAGCCGCTCGACGAGCCGGTCCTCCCACGCTGTGGCCTCCGAGTCGGACAGCTCGCCCGCTTCCCTCCGTCGGCCGATCTCCTCCAGCTGCTCCCGGATCAGCACCGGGTCGTAGAACTCCGCCTCGGCCTGGCGGCGCGCCTGCTCGGCGGCCGCGAGCACTCCACGCAGCGGCGCGACCGGCAGGGTCAGCAGCCCCGAGATCAGTCCCACGACGCACCGCTGACGAACTCGTACGGAGCCACCGGGCCCGTCAGCCGGAGCCGGATCCGCTCGTGCAGCTCGGCCGCGAGGTCCTCGAGCGCCTGCTCGAACGATTCGATCTCGTGGCGGGGCAGCAGCACGGCGACGTCGACGATGTGCTCGAGCCCGCGGCCCGGACGCACGACGCGGTCCGCGGTGTACGGCGCGACGAAGTCCAGCAGCATCCCTGCGTCGTCGTGGCGCTTGGTCTCCATGGCTCCGGCGACGGCCTCTCCCAGCCGGACCAGGTCAGGATGGACGGCTCCCTGCGGCAGGTGCCGCGTGCGGCTGCGCAGCTCGGCCACCACCCGGTCCTCACGCACGACCTCGGCCAACACCTGTTCGGAGACGTACCGGGCCCGCAGGTTCAGCTGCGCCATCCCGCGGAACCGCTCCAGCAGGTCCGCGTAGTGGTCACGGTCACCGCGCATGAGGTCGAGCACGACCCGTTCGTCGTCCTCGAGCACCGACCCGAACTGCACCGGCACCACCGCGCCCGCCTCGGAGAGCGCGTCGACGACCCGGGCGTGCGCCACCAGCTCCGCCTTGCGGCCGGGGGGTCGGTCCAGCGCCATCCGGCTGACTGCCGCGGCCAGCCCGTCGCACTCGACGTACTCGACCGGCTGGTCGTCCAGACCGAGCAGCCCCGGCACGGTGGCGTCCGCCGGGGCCACGCCGTAGAAGTAGTAGCCCGCCGGAGCGGCCACAGCGGTGTCAGGCATTCTCCCTGCGCCTCCGCTGCGAGGACGAACGCTTGCGCGGCCGCTCCTCGCGGTCGTCATCATCGTCATCATCGTCGTCGTCGTCACGCGAGGAGCCGGTGAGCGCCTTCTTGACACTCTTCACCGCGCCACCGACCTTCTTGCTCGCCCCCTGCTCCTGCAGGTCCCCGATCGCCTCGGTGAGGTCCTTGCCGCCCTTGTCGTAGAGGTCGAGACGGTTGGTGGCCTCGGCGAAGCGCAGGTAGGTGTCGACGCTGGCGATGACGACGCGAGCGTCGACGGTCAGCAGCTCGATCCCTACCAGCGAGACCCGGACGTAGGCATCGATGACGAGGCCCTTGTCGAGGATGATCTCGACGACGTCGGCGAGCCCGCTCGGTGCCGGACGCTCGAGGTAGCCCCCGCCGCTGCGTCGTGAGGATGTCTGAACGGTCATGGTGTGTCCTTCCCCGATCTGTTGGTCGACCGCTGTGCCGGGTCAGCTGGCCCGGCGGCGCCTGGCCGGCTCTTCTTCCGGCTCGTCGTCCTCGTACTCGTCGTCGTCCTCGTACTCGGTCGTCGTCCTCGTACTCGTCCTCGTCCAGGTCTTCGGCGTCGTCCTCGTAGTCGTCGTCCTCGGCGTCGTCCTCGGGCTCGTCCTCGTCGTCGGCCTCGTCCTCGGGCTCGTCCTCGTATTCGTCCTCGGGCTCGTCCTCGTCGTACTCGTCCTCGGGCTCGTCCTCGTCGTACTCGTCCTCGGGCTCGTCCTCGTCGTCAGAGTCCTCGTCGTCGTTCTGGTCTTCGGAGTCCGCCTCCTCGTCCTCCCGCTCGACGTGCTCCTCATGGGTCTCGACGACCTCGCCGTCCTCGATGACGCCGCGCCACCCCTCGACCTCCTCGGGCTCGAGCACGGTGCGGGTCATCACGTGCCGCCGGAAGTGCCGCAGCTCCGCGCGGGCGCGGCGGCCCTGGGCGCGCCAGAGGTTGCCTGTCTTCTCGAACAGTCCCTGCGGGTAGTACTCGAGGACCACGAGGATCCGGGTCAGGTTGGGCGTGAGCTCGTGGAATGTCACTGCGCCGTCGACGTGGCCCTTCTCGCCCTTCGAGCGCCAGACGATCTTCTCGTCGGGCACCTGCTCGAGGACCGTGGCCTGCCACGTGCGGTGGCTGAGGAAGATCTGCGCCTTGAACCTGAGCTTCTCGTCCTCCTCCGCCTCGACCTCCTCGACCTTCTTCATGAAGCTCGGGAAGGCGCCGAACTCTGTCCATTGGTTGTAAGCGACCTTGATCGGCACGCCCACGTCGATGGACTCGATGATGTTCGTCGACGACGTCGCGTCGTCATCCTTCTTGCCTCCGCCGCCGGTGATCTTGTCCTTCACGCCGGACACGGCGCCCTTGAGGCCGCCGACCAACGAGCTCTCGCCTTTGGCGGACGCCTCGGCACCCTTGGACACCGCCTTGCCGACCGGGCCACCGTTCGCGACCTCGCCGAGGCGGTCGGTGAGTCCGGTGACCTTGTCGTTGACCGCGCTCAGTGCCCGGTCTCCGAGGTTCTGCATCAGCTCCTGGGAGACGTCCTTGAGCCGGTCCATCGCATCCGTGTTGGCTCTGCTCGCCATCTCGATCAGCTCCTCGACCGCGAGCTGGAGCGCTTCGCCGACGAGCGCCGGTTGGCCGACTTCTTCGCCGGTGCCTTCTTGGCCGTCGACTTCTTGGCCGGCGCCCGCTTCGCCGACTTCCGCGTGCTCGACCCCGAACGGCTCGAGGACTTCTTGGCGGTCGACTTCTTCGCGGTCGACTTCTTCGCCGTCGACTTCTTCGCCGGCGACTTCTTCGGCCGGTCGACTTCTTCGCGGCCGACTTCTCCGCCGTCGACTTCTTGGCCGTCGGCTTCTTCGCGGCCGACTTCCTCGCCGGCGACTTCTTGGCCGGCGACTTCTTCGCCGGTCTCCGGCTGGACGTACGGCGCGACCGCGAGCCCTTCGGCTCATCGCCTTCGTCGGACTCGTCCTCGTCGTCCTCGTCGGCGTCGTCCTCGGAGTCGTCCTCGTCGGCGTCGTCCTCGTAGTCCTCGTCGGCGTCGTCGTACTGCTCGTCTTCGCCGTCGTAGTCGTCGTACTCGTCGTCGGCCTCGTCGTCGTTCGACCTGCGCGACAACAGAGCCCGGTTGGCGGACTCCAGGCGCGAGCTGGCCGAGGTGATCGCCGCTGATCGTGCGGCGTCGAAGAGCTCACCGGTGATCCGCTGCTGCAGCTCGGCGAGCTGCGGGTTCTTCTCGACGACCTCGCTGGCCTGTCGCACGAGACCGATCGGGTTGCTGGCGACCCGACGCCCGGCCAGCATGCTCCCGAGCGTGATCGCCAGCCTCATCTTCTTGGTGCGGCCGAGCAGGTAGCCGGCGGCCACCCCCATGCCGATCCTGGCTGTGGACATGATGCTCCCCTGGGTATGTCGACATCGCCCCGCGACGACGTCCCTCACAGCACCAACCGGCCTCGATCTGCGAGTACCGGCTCCCAGAGGTGCCCTCCACGGAAACCCGTACCCGACTTTTGCGACTTAACACGCTCCTGTGGATCACCCCCCGACGCGACACGTCGGTGCCGGCCAGGTCGCGTCGGCTCGGCTCGATGACCAGGCCGTGGCCTGACGAGGCCGGCCCGGGAGCCTCACAGCTCCAGGCCCAGGGCTCCCGAGACCTTGCTGAAGATGGGCGGCTCGGCCCGGAGGGTCAGACGATGACCCGCCTCCGCCAGCCGCTGGGCGTGCCGCGCGATCGTCGTGATGCCGGTGTGGTCGATGAAGTCGAGGTCACCGAGGTCCAGGACCAGGTCGCCCGCGTCGTCGTCCGCGCCCAGCAGCCACTGGAGAGTGGCGGCGCAGGTGGCATCGACCTCGCCCGCGAGCTTGAGCGCGTCGACCTCGGCGTACAGGTGGAAGGGCACGTTTCGCCCCAACCTGCGGTCGCTGACCGGATGCGCCGATCCGATCTGGCCCAGAGTCTCGTCGGAGACGACGGACCGGTCGAAGCAGCACAGTGCCGCGAGCGGGACGTGCGCCATCCGTCGATCGGCGTAGCTCTCCCACGCGGCATGCTCCTCGCACGTCCCGAGGTGGTCGCTGGCCAGCGACGTGACCTCGGCGAGCACGCGCAAACCGGTGAAGCCCTGGGCGAGAGCGTGGTCGGTCGCCTGCGCGTACGCCGCCCATTGGTCGCCGGACGGCATCCGGCGCCCGCCTGGGTACACGGCGTCGAACGGCATGATCCCCACCTCGCCGGAGGCGACCATGGACCTGGTCGGCTCCAGATCGCGGAGCACTGCTTCGGCGGCCGAGCCACCGACGAACATCAGCTGCTGTCCGAGCCGCAGCCCGTCGTCCAGGAAGGCGACCGCAGCAGCGTAGAAGTCGCCGTCCACCTCGCTGAACCCCCAGCAGGCATGACCGTTCAACCCGAGATCTCGCGGAGAATCCGCCAGACCGTGGCGGCGCACGAAGAAAGCCTACTCCCGAGCGAGGACCGTCGAGCCGGAAGAACAGATTCCGGGCTCGAGGCCGATGAGTTCTCGCCGGCCGGCTGGTCGATCCTGGTCAGCGCAGCCAGCTGTCGGTTGCCTCCATTGCGCCGAGAATGAAGCCTGGGAGGTGTCTTGAAGCTTCTCCTGACGTCCGCGGGCGTCAAGAACCCGAGCATCCACGACGCGCTGGTCGGCCTGCTGGGCAAGCCGATCGCCGAGTGCACCGCGCTCTGCATCCCGACCGCGGCGTACGCGCACCCCATGGTCGGTCCTGGTCCTGGACCGTGGCGCTTCATCAGCGGGCAGTCCGACAACCCCATGACCGAGCTGGGCTGGAAGTCCGTCGGCGTACTGGAGCTCACCGCGCTGCCCAGCATCGACGACGCACTCTGGGTCCCCAAGGTCCGGGAGGCGGACGTCCTGCTGGTGGGCGGCGGCGACGTCCTCTACCTGTGTCACTGGATGCGGGAGTCCGGTCTGGCCGACCTCCTGATGTCGCTGCCCGAGACGGTCTGGGTGGGGCTGAGCGCGGGAAGCATGGTGATGACCCCGCAGGTCGGTGACGACTTCATCCAGTGGAGACCACCAAGTGGTGACGACAGCACCCTGGGGTTGGTGGACTTCTCGATCTGCCCGCACCTGAGTCACGGAGACCTGCCGGGCAACTCGATGGCCGAGGCAGAGAGCTGGGCGGCCGGCATCGAGGGTCCGGCGTACGCGATCGACGACGAGACCGCCATCCGGGTGGTCGACGGCGCAGTCGACGTCGTCTCCGAGGGGCAGTGGAGGCTGTTCTCCTGATCCATGACCCGGTGAGCGCCTGCAGGGTTCTCGCAGCAAGAGCTGGCCGATCGTGCAGTCAGCTCGACTTCCGGGTCTCCTGCCGGCCGCGCATCGCGTCGAGCTGCCAGCGGGTCCAGTGCTCGAGCTGGGCCACCTGCTCCTCCGTGAGCCGGTCGCAGGCGAAGCCCCAGTGCACGGCGACGTGGTCACCCGGTGCGACCTGGTCTATGAAGGACATTCCCTCGCTGCGATGACCGATCCGCTCCTCTACGACGGCGCCCAGGGCCAGGACTCCGCCGTCGTGGGTCAGGTGCCTCATCCGGACGAGCAGCTGCTCCGGCTCCACCTCGACCACCTCGGCCCAGCCGATGCGGCACGCGTCGAGCACCTTGAGCGGCTCGGGCAACCCTGTCGACAGCAGCCGGGACCACGGGTAGACGCCGAACACGTGGAAGGCGTGCGTCGGTGCCGCCTCGGCGAGCAGGTCGTCGGTGAGGTGCGCCCAGTAGTGGCCGGCCTGGGGCCTGATCCGCTCGAGCAGGGCGGTCCCGAACCGGACGTTCGCGATCCGGTCCGTGAGCTCGTTGCCGGTCCAGTAGGCACGCACGACGCGTTCGTCGAGCGGGTCGTCGATCCCGGCGAGCTCGGCCAGCACCTGCTGGTAGGGCCAGGCGCCCGAGAAGCCCCGGGCCAGCGCCGGTACGTCGACGTGCTCGCCTCCGCCGGACGCGACCGCGCGCAGGGCCGCCGCTCCCTCGGGGCCGCAGTAGCCCAGCGCATTCGGTGCGTGGGCGTACTGCGCGAAGAGCCGGTGTCCCCGCGGAACGGTCATGCGCCGGCGGTCTGGCCCACCATCTCGGCGGCCTCGCGGTGCATCCGCCCGAAGTTGTAGTAGGCCGCGCACGCTCCCTCCGGGGACACCATGCACGTCCCGATCGGGGTCTCCGGCGTGCAGGCGGTCCCGAAGACCTTGCACTCCCAGGGCTTGATCACCCCCTTGAGCACCTCGCCGCACTGGCAGGCCTTCGGGTCGGCGACCCGGATCCCGGGCATCGAGAACCGTTCCTCGGCGTCGAACTCCGCGTAGCCGGCGTTGATCTTCAACGCGCTCTGGGAGATGAACCCCAGCCCTCGCCACTCGAAGTGCGGCCGCAGCTCCATGGTCTCGCCGAGCAGCTTGAGGGCCGCCACGTTGCCCTCCTCACGGACCACCCGGCCGTACTGGTTCTCGACCTCGCACCGCCCGTCGCGGATCTGCTGCAGCAGCATGTGCACGGTCGCGAGGATGTCCAGCGGCTCGAACCCGGCGACCACCAGCGGCTTGCCGTACACCTCGGGAACGAACCGGTAAGGACGGGTGCCGACCACCGTCGAGACGTGACCGGGCCCCAGGAACCCGTTCAGCCGCAGGTCCGGCGACTCCAGGATGGCGCGGATGGGCGGGACGATGGTGACGTGGTTGCAGAACACCGAGAAGTTCTGCACGCCCAGCTGCTTGGCACGCACCAGGGTGACGGCGGTCGAGGGCGCCGTGGTCTCGAACCCGACCGCGAAGAACACCACGTGCTTCTCCGGGTTGTCGACCGCGATCTTGAGTGCGTCGAGGGGTGAGTAGACGAAACGTACGTCGGCACCGCGAGCCTTCGCGTCGAGGAGGCTGCCCCGCGACCCGGGGACCCGCATCATGTCGCCGAAGGTCGTGAAGATGACGCCCGGCTGCTCGGCCAGCCACATCGCGTCGTCGACGCGACCCATCGGGATCACGCACACCGGGCAACCGGGGCCGTGCACCAGCTCGATGCCGGGCGGGAGGATGTGCTCGATCCCGTGCCGGTAGATCGTGTGCGTGTGACCGCCGCACACCTCCATGAACTTGAACTCGTCATCGGCCGCAAGCCGGGTGATCGACTTCACCAGTCCCCTGGCGGCCGCCGGGTCCCGGAACTCGTCAACGAACTTCATCGTGGCACCTCATTCATCCGTCGTGGGCGGGCGGTCAGGCGATCTGGGAGGAGTTGAACGCGTCGATCTCGTTGACGTAGTCCGCACCCATCTTCTGCACCTGGTCCAGGGTCAGCTGGGCCTCGAGCTCGTCGATCTTCGCCATCGCGAACCCGACGTGCACGAGCACCCAGTCGCCGACCAGAAGCCCCTGCTCAGCGAGCAGCCGCACGCTGATCACCCGTTGCACCCCGTTGACGGCGACCTTGGCGAGATGCTGTTCGGGGTCGGTGATCTCGACGACCTGACCCGGAATTCCTAGGCACATGGCGAAACCTTCCTGTCAGCAGATCCTGGGCAGCGGGTCGCCGACGAGCATGTCCACGATCCGGCTGCCCCCGAACGGCGTGCGGAGCGCGACCATCCCGGCCGGTGTCTCGACGACCTGGCCGATGGTGCAGGCCCGGCTGCCGGACGGGTGCGCCCGCAGCGCCTCCACCGCGGCGTCGGCCTGCTCCTGCGGGACCACCGCGACGAACTTCCCCTCGTTCGCCACGTAGATCGGATCGATGCCGAGCATGTCGCAGGCACCGAGGACCTGGGGCTGCACGGGCAGCGCCTCCTCGTCGAGGATGACCCCGATCCCGGCGGTCTGAGCGAGCTCGTTGCACACGGTGCCGAGCCCTCCCCGGGTGGCGTCGCGCATCCACCGGGTGCCCGGTGCGGCCTCCAGCAGCGCCTCGACCATCTCGGAGATGGGTGCGGTGTCGGACACGATGTCGTCGGCCTCGATGGCGAGGTCGCCGCGGGCCAGCATCACCGCCATCCCGTGGTCACCCAGGGTCCCGGAGAGCACCAGCCGGTCCCCCGGCCTGACCAGGTGGGCGCCCAGCTCGCGACCGGCCGGGATCACCCCGACCCCGGCCGTGGAGATGTACAACCCATCGGCCGCCCCCTGGGAGACGACCTTCGTGTCTCCGGTGACGATCTGCACGCCAGCCGCGTCGGCGGCCGCCTTCATGTCGGCCACGATCGACCTCAGCCGCTCGATCGTGAACCCCTCCTCGATCACGAACGCCGCCGAGAGCCACTGCGGCCTGGCCCCGCTGACTGCGAGGTCGTTCACGGTGCCGTGCACCGCGAGATGGCCGATCGTCCCGCCCGGGAACTCGATGGGCTGCACCACGAACGAGTCGGTGGAGAAGGCGAGCCGTTCCCCCGACGGCAGCGTGAGCACTGCCCCGTCCCCGAGCTGTTCGAGCTCGGGGTTGCGGAACGCCTCGACGAAGACGTTGTCGGTCAGGGCCGCGGAGGACTTCCCGCCGGCGCCGTGCGCCAACGTGATCACCTCGTCGATCAACCGCGGCCGGCGCTTGCGGAACTCCTCGATCTTGAGCAGCATCCGGTTCTCGCGATCCACGTGGGTCGCAGGCTCTGCCGTCATGAGCTGCCTCCGGACCGGGACGGACCCGCTGCCATCAGGTCCGAGATGCGTCGTCGCGACTGCTCCTGCACGATCGACCAGAGCCGGAACCCCACGCGGGCGTGGCTCTCCTGGATCCGGTGGATGCTCTGGGAGTGGATCGTGAAGCAGTAGTCGACGTCCTCGCTCGTCGACATCGAGCCCCCCGAATGCCCCGCGAAACCGATCGTGAGCAGCCCGCGCTTCTTGGCCTCGGTGAGCGCCATGATCAGGTCGTCGGAGTTGCCCGACGTCGACAGGGCGATCGCGATGTCGACCGGCTTCGAGTGCGCGATCACCTGGCGGGAGAAGATCAGCTCGAACCCGACGTCGTTGCCGAGCGCGGTGACCACGGCCTGGTCCGCCGCCAGTGACCACGCCGGGACGGCGCGCCCGCGAGCGGGCCGGCAGAACAGGGACGCCAGGGTCGCCGCGTCCGTCGAGCTCCCGCCGTTGCCGAAGGTGTAGAGCCGACCGCCGCGCGCGAACCTGTCCGCCATTTCGGCGCCTGCCAGCTGGAGCTGCGCTTCGTACTCGTCCAGCGACTCCTGCTGGAGGCGCGCGCTGACCTCAGCCTTGCCCCGCGCCGACGCGGCCAGGTCGACGAGCAGGCTCCCGGGGTCGTCCTCGGACCCCTCGATGAACGGGTAGAGGAAGTCGGTGTTCTGGTTGAGGTCGCTCACCGCGGCACCTCGATCTCATCGTCGACGCGAGTGATGGCCGATCCGGCGTGGACCAGCACCAGATCCCCGGGCGCGACGTCACCGACGACGGAGACGTCCACGGCCTCCTCGCCGGCCGCGGTGCGCACCAGCGCCGGCTCGAACGCCGCGGCGGGCGACTCCACCACCTCACCGAGACGGCCCTCGTCGCTGCAGGTGACGCAGACCTCGTCGGTGCACTCATCGTCCTTCACGGTGAGCAGGCCCGGGTGCTCGAAGCACACGTGGGTCAGCTCCCACAGGAGGTGGTACATCAGCACGAACCGACCGGTGGCCGGGACCATCGGGTCGTCCGACTCCACCCACAGGACGTGGTCGGCGCTGCCGGCGGCGGGCCGCGGGCCGAAGCCGATCCAGATCGTGTGCGCTCCCCACGCGGGCGCTCGGCGCATCGCGTCGCGGACGTGCGGGTCGTCGGCCGAGGCGACGGCGAGGAGCACGTCGCCAGGCCTGGTCGCGACCCGGGCCTGGGCGACCGGGTCCGGGTCGACCAGCGCGACCGAGGGGAGCGCACGCAGGCCCATGATCACCGGGTGCACGAACTCGACCGCCACATGGTGAGCATGTGGCTCCCACTGGGGCGAGATCACCCACAGCGTGGCTCCGGCATGGAACTTGCGGGCCAGCGACAGGGACGCCGAGGCGAGGTCGTCGCTGAGCTCCTCTCCGATCAGGCTGACGGGTGCCTGGGTTGTGGTCACAGTTCTCCTCCTGTCGTAGCTGCGAGGACGCGGGCGGACCCGGCGCTGCCCACGGCCGCGGCGATCAGCACCTGACCGAGGGCGATGCCGCCGTCGTTCGGTGGGAGCAACCGCGGCCTCAGTACGTCGAAGCCCTCCGCGTCCAGTCCCGCCAGGACCGCGGTGAGCAGGACGGCGTTCTGGAAGACGCCGCCGCCCAGCGCCACGGTCTCCAGCCCGGTGTGCTCTCGCGCGCGGCGGCACAGGTCGAGCACCAGACCCGCGACGCCGGCGTGGAACCGCGCCGCGACGAGTGGTACTTCGGTCCCGGCGGCCAGGTCGGCGACGACGGCACGCAGGACGGGACCGGGGTCGGCGACCAGGTCTCCCCCGGTCGCGTCGAGGGCGAAGCGGTAGGGCACGTCCACGTCGACGCCCCGAGCCAGCCCCTCCAGCTCGATCGCCGCCTCGGCCTCGTAGTCGACGATGTGCCGGACGCCGGCGAGGGATGAGACGGCGTCGAACAGCCGGCCCATGCTCGAGGTGGGCACGCAGCCGAACCCGGTCTCCAGCTGCCGCTCCAGCACCCGGGCCTCGTCGGGCGGACAGGTCGCGACGGGTGCGAGGTCGGGCGTCCACGCGACCCCCGCGCTGCGCAGGTGCGCCAAGGCCATCCGGTAGGGGCGCTGGACGCTGGCATCGCCACCCGCCAGCGGCACGTAGCCGAGGTGGGCGAAGCGCTGGAAACCCTGGTAGTCGGCGAGCAGCAGCTCGCCACCCCACACCGCACCGTCGGTGCCGTAGCCGGTCCCGTCGAGCGCCACGCCGATCACCGTGCGGTCCGGGGGGACGCCGTGCTCCCCCATCACCGCGGCGACGTGCGCGTGGTGGTGCTGGACCGTGTGCACCGGCCGCTCCGCGGCCCGGCGGCGGGCCCACTCCGAGGAGCGGTACGCCGGGTGCCGGTCGGCCACCAGCGCCTCGGGGAGGACACTCGTGAGCAGCTCGAGGTGGTCGGCGGTCGCCTGCAGTGCGTCGAGGGTGGCGAGGTCGTCCATGTCGCCGAGGTGCTGGCTGAGCCACGCGTACCGACCGTCGGCCACGCAACAGGTGTTCTTGAGGTCGGCGCCGGCGGCCAGGGCCGGTTCGACGGAGAACGGCAGGGCCACCGGCAGCGGCGCGTAGCCGCGGGCCCGCCGGATCGGGAGCTCGGCGCCGGCCACCCACCGCGCCACCGAGTCGTCGCACGGCACGCGGATCTCGCGGTCGTGGGTCAGCCACGCGTCCGCGAGGCCGGCGAGCCGGACCAGCGCCTCCTCGTCGTCACAGACCAGGGGCTCGCCGGAGAGGTTGCCCGAGGTCATCACCAGGAGGGCAGGCGAACTCTCGAGCGGGTCGTCGGCGAGCAGCAGCTCGTGGAGCGGGGTGTAGGGCAGGAACACGCCGAGGTCCGGGTTCCCCGGCGCCACCGAGGCCGCCACGCCGGTGCCGGCCAGGCGGGGCACCAGCAGGATCGGCCGGCGGTGACCCGTCAGGACGGCCTCCTCGGCAGGGGAGATGGCGGCCACGGCGTGGGCCACGTCCAGGTCGCGAGCCATCACGGCGAACGGCTTGCCGCCGCGCAGCTTGCGGCGACGCAGTTCCGCGACCGCCATCTCGTCAGTGGCGTCGCAGGCCAGGTGGTAGCCACCCAGCCCTTTGATGGCGACGATCCCTCCGGCAGCCAGCAGCGCGCGGGTGGCGCGCATTGCATCACCCCCGACGCTGTCTTGTGCGCCGGGGGTGTGCAGCCGCAGCGTCGGCCCGCAGTCGGAGCAGGCGATGGTCTGCGCGTGGAAGCGGCGGTCGGCCGGGTCGTCGTACTCTGCCCGGCAGGCGTCGCACATGGCGAACGGCGCCATCGTGGTGGCCGGGCGGTCGTACGGAAGCCCTGTGATGATCGTGTAGCGGGGCCCGCAGTTGGTGCAGCTGATGAACGCGTGACGGTGGCGGCGGTCCGTCGGGTCGTGCAGCTCGGCGGCACAGTCCGCGCACATCGCCACGTCGGGCGAGACCAGGGTCCGCGTGGCGCCGCTCACCGAGGTGCCGGAGATGCGAAACCCGGTACCCCCGACCACCACGAGGTCAGTGACCGTCACCGCCTCGACGACCGCCAGGGGCGGCGCGTGGTGCCGCACCCGTGAGGCCAGCTCCTCGACGGCGTGGTCGTCGCCCTCCACCTCGATCACCACCCCCGAGCTGTCGTTGCGCACCTCACCGGTCAGGCCGAGCTCGCTGGCGGTGGCGTAGACGAACGGGCGGAACCCCACGCCCTGCACGACACCGGCGACCTCGATACGCCGGCGTACCCGACCGGCCGTGCCCCGGCCAAGCATCTCGAGGCCGGCGAGTGCCCGCGCGGCATCCTCCTCCGAGACCACCTCGAGGGCGAACCCCATGTGGATGAGCACCCACTCCTCGGGTCGCGGGGCCGCGTCGAGCATGCCGATGTTGATCCGGCGCTCGACGCCCTGCACGTCGACGAGCGCGACCTGGTCGTCATAGCCGTCGGCCAGTGCCACCACCCGGCCGGGGATCCCGAGGCACATCTCAGACCTCCACCCGAAGGTCGGCGAGGAGCGCGCGGACCGCGGCGACGCCCTCCTCGACGGCCGAAGCCACGGGCGCACTGAGCCCCATCCCGTCTTCGACGGTCGCTGGGACGCAGCCCACGACGTACGTCGGTGGCAGGGTCCCGCCGAGCATCTCGAGGTTGCCCAGCACCGCCACCGGATTCATGCCGTGCGCGTCGAACTCCCCCGCACCGAGGTCCGCTGGTCCGACCTCGAGCACCCGGATCGTGCCAGGCTCGCCGGGCCCCGGGACGGCATCGACAACCACCAACGGCCCGACGTGGTCGAGCAGGTCGTAGGCCAGGTGCATGCCGCGGATGCCGTAGTCGACCACCCTGACCCCGTCGCCGGGGTCGGGCGTGAGGCGGCGGACGACCTCGGGACCGAAGCCGTCGTCACTGAAGAAGATGTTGCCGATGCCGGCGACGAGGATCGTCAGGGCTTGTCCTCCGCCCGTCCTGTTCCGCCGACGTGGTCGGGGCCGGTGGCACCCGATCCCTCGCCCGGATCGTCGGACTCCCCCTGAGCGGGCTGCTCGTCGGCTGGCGAGGCCACGGCTCCCCCTTCGGCGTCCTCGGGTTCAGGCGCCTTCATCTCGTCGTCCTCGACAGGCCCGGTGGCACCGGCCGTCTTGGCGCCGTCCTTCACCGATTCCTCCTGGTCATCGATGTCGGCGGACTCGCGTCGACCGTCGTATGGAGGCACCGTGGTGTTCTCGGTGTCCGGGTTGTCGGGGTCGGGAATCGTCGTCATCTCAGCCTCCGCTCTGCAGGTCCGGCGCACCGTCATCGGGCGAGTCCGGGTCGATGCTGGTGTCGGAGTCCTCGCCTTCGTCGTCGGCCCTGCCTTCGGGTCGGTCGGCCGGACCTGCCCCGGGCTCGTCGGAGCCGGTGTCACGCGAGCCCTCGGGACCGCGCTCCTCCTGGGGCTCCTCTTCCAGGTGTTCCCCTGGCTCTTCGGTCATGGTGCTGCCTCTCTTCTCTGTCGGCTTCTCGTCGGCGCCGACTCACATCGATCGGATGCGCAGGTAGCGCCGGATGTCCGGGATGGACATGAGGAGCACCACCAACGCCCCGACGACGACGATGATCGCGACGCCGGTCGTGATGAATCCCAGGGTTCTCATGGACCGCTTTCCTCTCTCTGTGTGGCCTCTTGGAGCTGGTCGCTCAGCGGTTCGAGCTCGTCCGGCGCGAAGTAGAAGAAGCGGCCGGCCTCCTCGTGCAGGTCCGACGCGGGATCGTCGACGAGGACCAGCGCGACGTGCGTGCTTCCGTCCACGTCGGAGAGCACGGCCGTCACGCGCGCCACCTGGTCCGCGAAGAACAGGTCCTGGGCGTCGGCCCGGCGGTTGGGATGGACCCGGACCAGGCTGCCGCGGGCCACTCGTACGCCGGCGATCGTGACCGCATCGCTGTCCGGCCGGACCGAGGCGTCCGTCGCCGGGTCCCACCACGGGACGTCGGTCTCGAAGGTCGCGGGCTCCGGGCCGCGGGGTGAGCGCAGGGCGCCGTGCAGCTGCTGCAGGGTCTCCGGCGACATGTCGTCGCAGCGGTCGATGATCTCCTTCGCCAGGGGATCGGTGGCGCGGGCCTCCGCCTTCTCGGCGTCGGTCATCGTCAGCACCCGCAGGGTGAGGATCTCGTCGATCTCGGTGGCGTCGAACAGCGACCCGGGGCTCTCGCCCGCGATCTCCGGGTAGTCGTAAAGGATGATCGGCAGGCCCAGCAGCAGGTCGGTGTCCCCTGGGAG
Organism: uncultured Actinomycetota bacterium; assembly: GCA_963749865.1. GTDB lineage: Bacteria > Actinomycetota > Actinomycetes > Propionibacteriales > Nocardioidaceae > Nocardioides. The sequence continues at coordinate 289,386 of CAVVOE010000011.1, read as the reverse complement.
TCCGGAGAGCACGGGCCAGCAGCGGTGCTGGTCGCAGTCCGCGGCAGCGGCCGCTGCCGACGCCGGAGGGTCGAGCAGAGAGAGGAAGCCGGCGCCGTGGGACTCGATGAGGACGTGGGTGCCGATGAGGGAGCGCCGCATCGCGTCCTCCTTGGTCGCCACGCCATCGCGACAGACGTTTGCGACGTCGAGGATCAGCTTGAGCGCACCGTCGACCGACGCCGTGCCAGCCTGGAGCAACGCCGAGAGCGGCCAGCGACTGCGCTCGACGCTTCCCGCGATCGCACCACGGTCATCGGCGAGCGGTTCGGTGGCCACGTCGCCTCCGATCGACACGGCCCGGTCCAGACCTTCGGCCAGCTCGGTCAGCGGGAGAGTGAAGCAGACCTCCTGCTCCACCGCCTCGTCCCATGTCAGCCAGGTGACGTCGCCTACGGTGAGCTGGCTCACCTCGTCACCACGATGATCCAGAATGCGTCGGCGCTGGAGCTGCAGGAACCGCAGGTGCACCATCAGCTGCGCCGACTCGGGGTCGTCCGGTGGGTCCAGCAGGCACTCGAGGTGCATTGCGGACTCCTCGCCGAGACCTCGGCCCTCCACGCCTGGCGGACCCAGCACCCCGAACTGCCACCGCGCGTGGTTCTTGCTGGAGCTCGCGCGGTAGGGATAGAGGAGGTAGCCCTCGTAGAGCACGGCATCGGCCACCAGCCGGGCGACGTCCACGTTCGCGGGGGCGTTCGCGGGGCCGCTCACGAGGACACCGCCGAGCTCGGCTCGTCGAGGCGAGCGAGCAACTGCCCGATCGTCTCTTCCCACGAGGTCAACCCGTGCCGGGCGCGGTAGTCGGCCAGCTCGCTCATCGCATCGTGGTCGAGCCGGAGCCACCCGGCGTTCGGGTAGTAGAAGTCCATCATCTGTCGCCACACCGAGACCGGCATGCCGTGGTGCGCCTCGCGGTCCCAGGGCACCTGCTCCACTCCGAAGCCCTCCGCGCCGCGGGTGAAGATGGTGCCCGAGAACATGAAGACCAGCGGGACGTCGCCCTGACCGAGGGCATGCAGGTAGCGCGACCCGATCACGTCGAAGTCGTAGGTGCACGGCAGCGGCAGGTCGACCTCGGTGGTGCCGGAGAAGCCCTGGACCGTCGTGTTGCTGTGCATCCACAGGAACGGTCGCAAGGTGTCCTTCCAGCGGTCGCGGTCCCCGAACAGGGCGCGCAGGCCGTTCTGCTCTGCCTCGTCGTAGGGGCGCCGCTGGGGTTCGATCCGGACCTGGCAGCGCAGGGCGATGGCGTGCACGCGCGAGTCGGTCCACTCGCTGATCCCGAGCCTGACCTTGAGCTGAGGCTCGGCGGCGTACGGCTCGGCCGTGACGTCGAGGACCTCGAACCGCAGGTCGGTCATGACGCTTCGCCGTCCGCGACCGAGGACACCGGCCGCGCCCGAGACTCGGCCCGGGTGAAGAACGTCGCCATCGCGGTGCGCGCTTCCTCGCCGCCGTCGAAGCCACGCCAGGTGGCGCGCATCGTGCCCACCAGCTCGTAGCAGACGTCGATGGGCACCAGCAGGCAGCTGAACTCCCCGCGCCCGCGGTCGGAGCGATAGATGAGCAGCGCCTCGACATCGGGAAGCAGGATGCCCAGCGACGGGTTCGCGTCGACGACTCGCTCCCAGGCCGCCAGCTCGAGCTCGGACTCGGTGGCGCCGGCCGGGCTCGGGTAGAAGGCGACGACGCGGTCCTGGACCGAGTTGCGGAAGACGAAGGCGAGGCTCACCGGGATCTGGAGCTCGTCCCAGGCCACGGCGTCGAAGACGAAGTCGGGGAAAGAGAGGTAGCGGTCGGGCACCGCGCGGTAGCGCAACGTCGCGTGCTGGTCGCTGAAGAGCAGGTAACAGCCGCGGCACGTGCACATCAGCGAGCGGCTCTCGAGGCCGACGACGTGCTGGTGCTCGTCGGGAATGGGCTGGGCGCACATCTCACACCGCTCTCCGGCCCGTACGACCGGCCGGGTCTCCCGGATCCGCCGCAGGGTCGCGAGTGGCAGGCCCGAGGGTCCGCTCGTCATGCCGGCTCCACCGCAGGCAGGGCGACCGACACCCGGTCGCCGTCCACGAGGACCGGCAGCGGCCCGAGGTGCAGGTCGGGCTCCTCCACACATGCACCGGCCCGGCGCACCTCGTAGTGAGCGCGGCAGCTCGGGCAGGTGAGCAGGGCATCTCCGCCGTCACCGCCCAGGCGCCGGGCCAGGACCGCACCCGCCAGGCTCGCCTGGCACCGCGCGCACCGGTCGTGGAAGACGTAGACGTCCGCGCCCACCCGGCAGCCGACCAGGTCGGTTGGGCCGCTGACGACCACGACCGCGCCGTCGGGCAGCTGGGCCAGCTGAGGGACCGACTGCCAGCTCGGCCCCGCCATGGCGGGCCCCGAGGTCTCGAGCCGGGTGAACAAGGAGCCGACCGAGATGAGGGGTCCCGGGTCGGTGTCGGCTGCCGTCTCGATCTCGATCGCGGACACCTCGGGTGCGGCCTCGTGGATGGCGCCCTCGACAGCGAGCTCGAGGGTCACCGAGGACGACGGGCAGCCGTCGCAGCTGCCCAGGAGCCGCAGTCGGACCACGCCCTCCTCACTGACCCCGAGCAGCGCGACGTCACCGCCATGGGAGCCGAGGTAGGGCCGGACCGCCTCCAGGGCCCGCTCGACCCGCTCCTCGATCCCGTACGGGTGCAGACCGTGCACGACGAGCAACCCGGCGACGAGCTCGTCCGCGGCCAGGGCCGCGAGGACCTCGTCATCGAGTCGGCCGCTCTCGTGCAGGATCTCCATCATCCGTTCGATCCCGGCGCCGTACAGGTCTGCGACGAGCCGGACCAGCTCCTCGGCGCGCTCCAGGGCGACCGCGCCTCCGGTCGCGCTCGCGCTCAGCAGCGCTTCGATCCGCTCGCCGCTGGCCTTCAGGTCAGGGGCGTCGTCACGGGCTCGTTCGGGGACGATGGTCGTCCCCGTCTACTCGGCGCCGACCGACTGCGTCGGGGAGTGCGTCCGCTCGAGCACCTGTCCGTCCCCGAGATACATGTGCACCCCGCAGGGCAGGCACGGGTCGAAGCTGCGAACCGTGCGCATGATGTCGATGCCCTTGAAGTGCTCCCTGTCGTTCTCCTCGAAGATCGGCTGTCCCTGGACGGCGTCCTCGTAGGGGCCGGGGGTGCCGTAGGAGTCACGCGGGTTGGCGTTCCACGGGGTGGGCGGGTAGGGGTGGTAGTTCGCGATCTTGCCGTCGCGAATCACCATGTGATGGCTGAGCACCCCGCGCACCGCCTCGGTGAACCCGCAACCGATCGACTGGTCCGGCACCGTGAACTTCTCCCAGGTCTTGGTGCGGCCGGCCCGGATCTCCACCAGGGCCTTCTCCGCGAAATGCAGCGCGCACGCCGCGGCGTACGCCTGGAAGTAGGTGCGCGCGCGGTTGCGCTCGATGGTGTTGCTCCACTGCGGGACCTTCCACTCCATCTCGACCGGACCCTTCAGGGCGGTCTTGGGGAGGTTGATCTTCACGCTGGAGCCGGTCGACTGCACGTAGCCGATGTCGACCAGGCCGGCGAGCGCCGTCGACCACAGCCGGGCCAGCGGCCCGCCACCCGTGTCGAGCGCGAGGTAGTCCTTGCCGTCGAACCACCGCGGCGACATTACCCAGGAGTACTTGTCGTCCATGTCGCGCTTCTGCGGCTTGGGGTTGGTGTGCTGGTTCCACGGGTGCCGGCGGTCGACCGGGTTGCCCAGTGGGTCCTTCTCGACGAACATCTCCTGCTCGGTCCAGTCCTCGTAGTACGACGACCCCAGCAGGATGCGGATGCCCAGGTTGATCTCGACCAGGTCGGTGGTGACCAGCTTGCCGTCCACCACGACTCCCGGGGTGACGTACATCTTGCGTCCCCAGTTGGTCATGTCCTTGTAGTCGAAGTTGCAGTGCTCGGGGTCCTGGAAGGATCCCCAGCAGGCGAGCAGGATCCGCCGGTTGCCGACCTCTTCGTAGCCGGGCAGGGCTTGGTAGAAGAAGTCGAAGAGGTCGTCATGCATCGGCACGACCTTCTTCATGAACTCGACGTAGCGCATCAGCCGACTGATGTAGTCGGTCATCAGCTGGATGGTGGCCACCGTGCCCACACCGCCCGGGTAGAGCGTTGAGGGGTGGACGTGGCGGCCCTCCATGAGGCAGAACATCTCGCGCGTCCACCGGCTGACCTGCAGCGCCTCCCGGTAGAACTCGCCGGTGAACGGGTTCAGCGAGCGCATGATGTCGCCGATGGTCCGGTAGCCGTGGTCGGCCGCCTGCGGCGCCTCGGTGTTGTTCGCGAGCTCGAGGACGCCCGGGTTGGTCTCGGCGACCATCTTCTCGCAGTAGTCCACCCCGACCAGGTTCTCCTGGAAGATGTTGTGGTCGAACATGTACTCAGCGGCCTCGCCGAGGTTGACGATCCACTCCCCCAGGTGCGGCGGCCGCACGCCGTACGCCATGTTCTGGGCGTAGCAGGAGCAGGTGGCGTGGTTGTCACCGCAGATGCCGCAGATGCGGCTCGTGATGAAGTGCGCGTCCCGAGGGTCCTTGCCCTTCATGAAGATCGAGTAGCCGCGGAAGATCGAGCTGGTGCTGTGGCACTCGGCCACCACCCGCTGCTTGAAGTCGATCTTCGTGTAGATGCCCAGGCTGCCGACGATCCGGGTGATGGGGTCCCACGCCATCTCGGTGAGACCGCTCTTGTCGTCGGTCGTGTACGTCGTCGGGCTGGGAATGGTCGAAGTCATCGTCGTTGCCCCGTCCTCACCAGGTGCGCTTCGCGCCGGTGGTCAGCTTGTCGCCCGGCTGTCGCCACTTGGGCTCCTTGTTCAGCGTCCGCGTGGTGACCTGGCGGAGCTTCCTGACTGTGCTGCCGTACATCCCGACCGCGGTGGTCGAGAGCTTGCCGCCCGGCGGCTCGTCCATGAACGGCATGAACTTGTCCGGGAAGCCGGGCATCGTGCAGCCGATGCAGATGCCCCCGACGTTGGGGCAGCCGCCGACGCCGTTCATCCAGCCACGCTTGGGCACGTTGCACTTGACCACCGGACCCCAGCAGCCGAGCTTGACGATGCATTTCGGCGAGCCGTACTCGGTGGCGAAGTCGCCCTGCTCGTAGTAGCCCGCCCGGTCACAGCCCTCGTGCACGGTCTGTCCGAACAGCCAGGTCGGGCGGAGCTCATCGTCCAGCGGGATCATCGGGGCCTGGCCGGTGGCCATGTAGAGCAGGTAGGTGAGCGTCTCTGACATGTTGTCGGGCTGTGCGGGGCAGCCGGGCACGCACACGATCGGGATGCCGGCCTTCGACTTCCAGTCCCAGCCGAGGTAGTCGGGCACGCCCATGGCCCCGGTCGGGTTGCCCGCCATCGCGTGGATGCCGCCGTACGTGGCACAGGTGCCGACCGCCACGATCGCGGTCGCCTTCGGCGCCAGCCGGTCGAGCCACTCACTCGTGGTCATCGGCTGCCCCGTCGCCGGGTCGTTGCCGAAGCCGCACCAGTAGCCCTCGTCGTGGAGCTTCTCATTGGGGATGGAGCCCTCGACGACCAGCACGAACGGCTCGAGCTCGCCCCGGTCGGCCTTGAAGAACCACTCGAGGAAGTCGTCGGCGCCCCCGTTGGGACCGCACTCGAAGTCGATCAGGGGCCAGTGCACCGCGATCTGTGGGAGTCCGGGCAGCGCACCGAGAGCGATCTCCTCGATGGTGGGCTGCGTCGCGCCGGTCAGCGCGACGGAGTCACCGTCACAGCTGAGCCCCGCGTTGATCCACAGAACGTGGATGAGCGTTTCTTCCGCCTTGACTGCCTCAGCTGTAGGCACCGAGCCACCACCGTTTCCGGGGCGGGGTCTGGGCCTCTATCGACGCCGGGACCATCTGAGTTGGCCCTCGTGCGCAACGTGACTCCCACAAGACACCCACAGGCCCGGAGTTAGTCAACCCTAAATTGCGAGAGCCAGCCAAACCAGTTCTCGAAACCGGCCCCGGTCTTCGCCGAGAGAGTCAAGACCTCGACCCCAGACTTGAGCCGCCGGGCGTCGGCCGTCAGCCGGTCGACGTCGAAGTCGACGTATGGCAGTAGGTCGGTCTTGTTGACCAGGACCAGGTCGGCGACCGCGAACATGTGAGGGTACTTGAGCGGTTTGTCGTCACCCTCGGTCACCGAGATCACCACCACCTTGGCCGACTCCCCCACGTCGAAGAGCGCAGGGCAGACCAGATTCCCGACGTTCTCGACGACGACGAGGCTGTCCCGCTCGGGGGCCAGCGCCACCAGCGCCTGGTGCACCATCGTGGCGTCGAGGTGGCAGCCGGAGCCGGTGTTGACCTGGACCGCGCGGGCGCCGGCGGCGCGGATCCGGTCGGCGTCGTACGTAGTCTCCTGGTCGCCCTCGACGACGCTCACCGAACGACCGAGCTCGCGGATTGTCCGCTCGAGCAGCGTTGTCTTCCCCGAGCCCGGCGAGCTCATCAGGTTGACCGCGACCACGCCCCGGTCGGCCAGCCACCGGCGGTTGTCGCCGGCCAGCTCGTCGTTGCGGGCCAGCACGCGCTGCTCCAAGTCGACGGTGTGTGTGCGCAGTTCGTCATGTCCGTGTCCATGTCCATGTCCATGTCCGTGGTGGTGGTCATGGTCATGGTGCTGGTCATGGTCGGTGTGGTGGTGGTCAGCGAGGACGAGCCCGTCGACCCGCACCTCGTCGCTGCCGCACCCGCATGTCGCACACATGGCCTAGTGCACCTCCACTGATCCGAGCTCGAGCTGGCGTCCGGAGACGACCTCGACGTCAGCGCTGCCACACTCGCACAGCAGGATCAGGTCGTCCCGGCTGCTCTCGACACCGCAGCTGCGGCAGTGCAGCCGCCCCTCGGGCTCTTCGATCTCGAGAGCGGCCCCTTCCAGCGGCGTCCCAGCACTCGCGAGCTCGAAGCAGAACTCGAGCGAGCCGCGGACCACCCCAGCCAGCCGACCCACCCGCAGCCGCACCACCGACACGCGCTGCTCGCCGGTGCGCGCCAGCACCGCGTCGACCACGCTCTCCGCAATGGACAGCTCGTGCATGGGCTTCGCCTCCACCAGCACAGTACGCCGCCGCTTTTCACCGAGCAGCCATGCTCAGCTCATGCTCGGTGGCGCTGGGGAACTGGCCGCCGATGACGGTTGGTGGTGCGCATCGCCGCAGGGCCGAGGGAGACCTTGAGATCCCCGACCCCGCAGCAATCACCTGGTCTTTTCGGCGGTCGACTACGGTCTGGCCCCATGGCATCGACCCAGGCCAAGTTCGCGCCCATCGGAGCACTGCGCGGCGGACTGGTCCTTGTGGTCCTCGGGGCATTGTTGGCCTGGGGACCCCTCGACTCGATCCCGAGCTGGGTTGGTCTGGTGACGCTGTTCGTGGGCGGCGTGCTGGTTGCGGTCGCGCTGGGCATACGAATGCTTCGCACCTAGGCAGGCGGCAGCTTCCGGCTCCGGGTCGGCGTCGCCGGTCATTGGTTCGTCGAGGTCGCGAACTCCGGGTGGCTATCGGGTGGAGCTGAGGGGACTCGAACCGCTGACCCTCTGCATGCCATGCGGAAGTTGCTTCGAGCGTTCATGCAGGTCAGAGCGGTATCTGGGGCGCTGATGCGATGAAGGAGCGGGGCCGGGCTCCTCGTCTGGTCCCAGCGGGTGCTGGGGTGTACTCACGTCAACACGACGAAGGAGGCCCCTGATGACAGAAGGGCAGCAGCTCGTTGGTATTGATCTGCATCGCAGTCGGAGTGTGATGGTGCGGACCACCGAGTCCGGTGAGGTGATGGAGTCGGTCCAGATCCTCAACGATGTCGATCGGATGCCGTGATGGCTCGCTGCGGTGAGGGCCCGATGACCGCCGGCAGTGGAGATCCATTCACCCGTCGAGGGCAGTTCTGAGCTGACGAGGCAGTGGCGTAGGCGTGCCGGCTACGACGTTCACGTACACGATGCGGGCTTGTGCCAGCTGCCTTGTCAGACCGACCCGGGCTCGCGCCCCAATGGTGAATCCGAGCTCGAAGCTCGATGTACCCACCCTCTCGGTGGAGACCGCGATGGAGACTTCGCCCTCGCCCGCACGCAACGGCGAAATCCAGTCGATCTCGGCGTGAGCCAGGTGCTGATCGTGCCCGGCCGCGATCAGCGCATCGTGCGGTGCGCCGATATGTCTTAGGTAGCCGGCGGAGGCCTCATCGCACCAAGCGAAGTACCACATGTTGAAGACCACGCCCTGTTGGTCGAATTGGAAGTACGGGACGGGCGCCGACCAGACATAAGCGGAGGTCGGGGCGCTCGTAGCGGTGCGCTCACCTTCCACGATCTCGGACCTCGCTGACGTTGTCGGTCAGCCCAGATCGACCCCCGGCGACGCCACCCAACCGCCGGGACAGATTCTCCAGGACCACGGCCAGCGCCTGGCCCACGCCGATGCAGATCGCCGCCACGCCCCACCGGCCGCCGGACTCCCGCAGCCGATGGGCCAGGGTCCCGAGGCTGCGTCCGCCGGACGCTCCGAGCGGGTGCCCGATGGCGATCGCCCCACCCTTGGCGTTGACAACCTCGGGGTCGATCGCCCAGTCGTCGACGCACGCGAGGGACGGTGCGGCGAACGCCTCGTTCGGCTCGACGGCCGCGACGTCGGACCACGCGAGCCCGGCCCGACCGAGAGCCAGCTCGGCGGCCTGGACCGGAGCGATGCCGCATTTCCGCGGCTCGGTGGCGAACGCCGCGCGGCCCGCAGCGCGGGCGAGGGGGGATCGGCCGATCCGCTCCGCTGCGGCCGCGGACCCGAACAGCACGGCAGAAGCTCCGTCGTTGAGGGGCGAGGCGTTGCCTGCGGTGATCGTCCCGTCCGCCCGGAAGGCCGGTCTGAGTCCGTCGAGCGACTCGAGGCTGGCTCCGGGCCGTATGCCCTCGTCGCGGGCCAGGTCGACCCCGGGCACCGGCGCCAGCACGCCGGTGAGCGCCACCGCGGCCAGGTCGTCGGGTCTGACTCCGGCGAGAGCACCGCCGAACCGGCCGACCGCGGTGCGCACCGCGGCGTGGACGAAGCCATCACATGTGCCGGCCACCGGTCACCTCCAGGACGCACCCGGTCATGTACGAGGACAGGTCGCTGGCGAGGAAGGCCGCCACGGCCGCCACCTCGGTCGGCTCACCGAAGCGGCCCATCGGGATCTCGGCCAACCGCTGCTTCCAAATCTCCTCGCGCATCGCCTCGGTCATCGATGTGCGGATCAGACCAGGTTGGATCGCGTTCACCCGTACGCCGGCGTGTGCCACCTCCTTGGCGGCGGCCTTGGTGAGACCGACGATGCCTGCCTTGGCCGCCGAGTAGTTCGTCTGCCCAATGTTGCCGACCTTTCCCGAGATCGAGGACATGTTGACGATCGATCCAGACCCGCGCTCGCGCATCACCGCCGCCGCGGCCCGGGTCCCGAGCCAGGTCCCCTGCACGTGGACGTCCAGCACGAGTCGGAAGTCATCCAGCGACATCTTGCGCATCGTGGCGTCGCGCAGGAGCCCGGCGTTGTTGACCATGACGTCCACCCCGCCGAAGGCTTCGGCGGCGGCGACCAGTCCGGTCACGGCCTCCTCCGAGGTCACGTCGCACCGCACGGCCAGCGCTGATGCGCCGATCTCCGTCGCGGTCTGCTCGGCCGCGACGAGATCGACGTCGCCGAGCACGACCCGGGCCCCTTCGCCAACGAAGCGCTCGGCGATCGCACGGCCGAGCCCTTGGGCCCCGCCGGTGATGACCGCGGTGCGGCCCTCGAGCAGCTTCATCCGTCCTCCTCCTACGCCCCGTACGGCGACGCGCCGGCGCGACTGATGACCAGGCGAGACACGACCGACCGTGCGCTGAGCCGGACGGCGGCGTCCACGAGATCGACGACGTCCGAGACCGGGATCATCGCCTCGGCGGGCACGCGGTCGCGCACCCACTCGGTCATGTCGGTCTCCACATAGCCCGGCGCGATCGAGGTGGCCGTCACGCCGTGCACGGACTCCTCGGCGTTGAGGGTCTCCACGAGCGACAGCACGGCGGCCTTGCTGGCGCCGTACGCCGCCAGGCCGGCCTCGGCGTAGACGCCGGTGATCGAGGCCAGCGCGACGACCCGGGCGCCGTGCACCGGGTCGGCGGCGGCTCCGGAGCGCAGCAGGGGCAGGGCGTGCTGAAGGAGCGCGAACGGCGCACGCAGGTTGACTGCCATCGTCTTGTCGAAGCGCTGGGGCGACAGCCCGGCGAGCCTCCCGGCCGTGCCGACACCGGCGTTGAGCACCAGGCACGACATGGAGCCGTACGCCGCGGCGTGCGCGGCCACGAGCGGTTCCAGGTGGTCGGGGTCGGCGAGGTCTCCAGTCACCGTCACGACCTGCGGAGCACCGGCGGACCGCAGCTGCTCCGCGGCGTCTCCGAGGCGGCCGGGGTCGCGCCCAGCGATCGTCAGACCGAAGCCGCGGGAGGCCAGCCGCTCGGCGATACCGCGACCGATGCCGCGCGAGGCGCCGGTGACGAGGGCGGTCCGGAGAAGCTCAGGCACGGGCCGCCCCGAGCTCGAGACCGGCTTCCAGCAGGACCGGCACGCTGGCCGCCACCCGCTCGTAGCCGTCACCGACAGTGACCCCCAGGGAGTGGCGGTAGGCGATCCCCTGGGCGATCACCGCGAGCTTGTAGAAGGCAAGTGCCTCGTAGAACCTGAGCTCCGGCAGGTCCGATCCGGTGCGGGACGCGTAATCCTCCGCTAGCTTGTGCGGCGTCGGGAAGCGCGGACTGGTCCACGCGGCGTCGATGCCGAGGACCTGGTCAAGGGCCTCGTGCCGGTAGGCGCACATCGTGGCGACGTCGGCGACCGGATCGCCCAGCGTCGAGAGCTCCCAGTCGACGATGGCCAACACCCGGCCGGGGTCCTTACCGTCCAGCAGCACGTTGTCGACCCGGTAGTCGCCGTGCACGATCGCCAGCCGGGACTGCTCGGGGAGCCGCCGGACGAGCCAAGCGAGGAGTCGGTCCGCGCGGAGGTCGTCGGCCCCGACCCTCTCCCACTGTCCGGACCACCGCCGGACCTGGCGTGCGGCGTACCCGTCCTGGCGGCCGAAGTCATCCAGCCCCACGGCCAGCGGGTCGACTGCGTGCAACGCTGCGAGAGCATCGACCAGACCGCTCGCGCACCGGCCGAACGTCGCGTCGTCCCAGCCCGCGACCTCATCCAGGCTCCGCGCGGTCAGCCCCGGCACGAACGCGACGACAGCACAGGCAGCGCCCAGCGCGTCGCCCTCGGTGTCGCAGACGACTGTCCTGGCGACGGGGACGGCCGTGTCCTGGAGTGCGTCCACCACGCGGTACTCACGCGTCACGTCGTGCGCCGACTCGATGACGCCGCCGTGCGGTGCGCGCCGGACCACCCACGCCGAGGCGCCGCCGTCGTCCAGTCGGTAGGTGAGGTTCGACCGCCCCCCGGTGAGCAGAGTCGCCGCCAGCGGCCCGGCAACCGGCTCGCCGGCGTCGTGGAGCAGGTCGACCAGCCGGTCGAGCTCGGTCGGAGTGAGCTCGGTCATGACGTGGCTGCCGCCTCGGCCGTGGCTCGGTGGACGGCCCGCCTGGCGATCGACCAGCGGTGCACCTCCGAGGCGCCGTCATAGATGCGGAACGGCCGGACCTCGCGGGAGAGGCGGGCGAGCGGGAGGTCCTCGCTCACGCCGAGCCCGCCACACATCTGGATCGCCCGGTCGACGATGCGGCCGATCGCCTCCGCGGCGTACGTCTTGGCGATGGACGTCGAGGTCGCGGCCCGGTGGCCCTGGTCGAGTTCCCAGCATGCGCGTAGCAGCAGGGCGCGGGTCGCGGCGATGTCGATCTCGCTGTCGGCGACCAGCTGCTGGATCATCCCGAGGTCGGCGAGCCGGGCCCCGAAGGCCTCGCGGGCGGCCACGTGCCTCAGTGCCAGCTCGTGCCCGCGGCGGGCTGCGCCCAGCCAGCGCATCACGTGGGTCATCCGGGCCGGGCCGAGACGCACCTGCGCGTTGGCGAACCCGCGGTCGACCTCGCCGAGGACCCGCTCGTCGGGCACGAACACGTCGTCGAACCTCACCTCGCAGTGCCCACCCACCATCGACCGGTCGAGCGTCGTGATGTGCCGGCCGACACGCACACCCTCGGTGCCGGCCGGCACGAGGAACATGGTGGCGCCGTGCGAGGCACCGGGATCCCCTGCGGTCCGGGCCATCACGATGAAGAACCCGGCTCCGTCCGCGCCGGTGATGAACCACTTCTCGCCGGTCACCCGCCATCCGCCGGCCACGCGGCGAGCCCGGGTCCGCAGGGCTGTGGGGTCCGAACCGGCGCCGGGCGCCGGCTCGGTCATCGCGAACGCCGAGCGCATTTCGCCCTGGACGAGCGGGCTGAGGAACTCCTGCTGCTGCTCCGCTGTGGCCACGTGGGCCAGCAGGTGGACGTTGCCCTCGTCCGGCGCCGCGCAGTTCATCGCCAAGGGACCGAACAGGGAGTGACCCGCGGCTTCGAACACAGGCGCCCGGTCAACCATGCCGAGGCCCAGCCCGCCGTGCTCCACGGGGGCGTGAGGGCTCAGCAAACCTCGCCGACCTGCGTCTGCCTGCAGCTCCCGGCGAAGACCGTCACCTCCGGCCCGCTCGATGTCGCCGCCGGCAGCGTCCTCGAGTGGCGTCACGACCTCCAGGATGAACGAGGAGGTCCGCGCGACGATCTCACGGACCTCCTCCGGATGCTCGAGGTCGACGGTCACGTCCGACCCGACGCCAAGCGTCCAGCGGGCGACCCGGAGGTCACGCCGGCACTGGCGCGTGCCCGAGGGTGAAGTGCTCCCTGTACTCCGCCTTCTCCTCGTCCTCCATCTTGTCCATGTAGGCACCCGAGCCGCCCATGTAGAACATGTTGATGATCGGCTTGCCGGGAATGTTGGAGCCGTTGATCCACGAGTTGGTGACCGCGAACAGCGTCCCGGCGGCGCCCTCGTCACACTCCGCGATCCATGCCTCCTCCGCCTCTGCGGTGGGCGCGATCGACCCGAGGTCGTTGTCCATCACGTACCTGATCGAGCCGGCCACCCAGTTGACCTGGGCCTCGTGCAGCGGGGGCTGGTTGGTGAAGGGACCCATCGGGCCGTAGATCATGTAGAGGTTGGGGAAGCCGTGCGCCATGAGGCCGAGGTGCGTCCGGGGGCGGTGCTTCCAGTGCTCGTGCAGCGAGACGCCCCCACGCCCGGTGTGCTGGATCTTGAGCTGGTTGCCCGAGACCGCGTCGAACCCGGTGGCCAGGATGATCACGTCGAGCTCGTGCTCGGTCCCGTCCTCGGTCCGGATGCCCCGCTCGGTGAACTCGACGATCGGGTTGTGCTGGACGTCCACGAGGCTGACGTTCTCGCGGTTGTAGGTCTCGTAGTAGTTGTCGCAGCACAGCGGACGCTTGGCATAGAGGTCGCTCGGGATCAGCAGGTTCGCGGTGACCGGGTCCTTGACCGTCGCGCGGATCTTGCGGGCGATGACCTCGGTCGCGGCGGCGTTCGCAACTCGGCTGACGGCGACGTCGTTGAAGGCCGCGAACATGTACTGGAAACCGCCGCCCTGCTCGTACTGCTCCTCGAAGCGCTTGATCCTCTCCTCGTAGGAGACGTCCTCGGCCGCGACGTCGGACTCCTGGAAGCCGAATGCCGTCACCGAGTACAGGACGTCGCGCCAGTAACCCTCGTAGTCCGACTCGATCTGGTCGAGCAGTCCCGGCGCGATCGGGCGGTGCTTCGACGGGACGACCCACTGCGGGGTCCGCTGGAAGACGGTGAGCTCACCGCACTTGTCGGCGATTTCGCTGATGACCTGGATGCCGGACGACCCGGTGCCGATCACTCCGACCCGTTTGCCGGTGAGATCCACGTGCTCCATGGGCCAGCGCGCAGTGTGGTGGATGTCGCCCTGGAACCGGTCCATGCCGGCGAAGTGCGGCACCTTGGTGGCCGAGAGAAGGCCGACAGCCTCCACGACGAACTGCGCGCGCCAGGTCTTTCCGTCGTCGGTCGTCACCGTCCAGCGGCTGGTCTCGTCGTCCCAGGTCACCGACTCCACCTGGGTGTCGAACTGGATGCTGCGGCGCAGGTCGTAGCGGTCGGCGACGTGCTTGAGGTAGGACCAGATCTCCTCCTGGCGCGGATAGCGCTCGGACCACTTCCACTCGTGGAAGAGCTCCTTGTCGAAGGAGTAGCAGTAGGCGTTGACCTCGGTGTCGGAACGAGCCCCCGGGTACTGGTTCCAGTACCAGGTACCACCAACTTCGCCAGCGTTCTCGAACGCCTGGACACTCAGCCCGTCGACGTTCCGCAGCCGGTGGATGCTGTAGAGCCCGGCGAACCCCGAGCCGATGACGATGGCGTCGACCTCGGTGGCCTCGCCCTCCGTCCTGACCTCGTCGCTCATCGCGCATGTCCCTTCTCGTCGTCTGGAGCCGCCGGTCGTGACCACCGGCTGGCGTGCTCACTCTGCGGAGCGCCAACCGGGTGCGGTTGTCCCATTTCGGGACGAGGGTGCGACGGCTGGTGGGACACAGACGTGACAAGGACGGCGGGACGAGCCGACAGGAGTACCTGCGGGAGACTCGTGGACCGTCCGATGTTCCAGATTGGGACAGTTACCGGGGGGTGACCCACGACGTAGTCTGTATCCGACCTCACAGGGGCTCGGCCCCGACGTGTCGCGCGCAGAGTCGCTGGGGGAATCGGAGGTGTACGTCATGGCGTCCTCACGTGTCGTCGATGCCGCCCGGGAGCACCTGCTCGCCCAGGGCACGATCCCCGACCACCTCGCCACGGTCGTCCGTCCCGACGTGCTCCGGTCCTGGCGCCGCTCGATGCTCTCCGGCGCCGAGCTGGCCAACCCGTCGCTGACCTTCCGCGGCGAGCACCACGCTCGTGCCGCGCTGCGCGTGGCGGCGGATCCGGTGCTCTCCCGGCTCGCCGAGGAGCTGTCCGGCCTGGACGCCGGGGTCCTCCTCTGCGACCAGGACGCCGTCGTCGTCCAGCGCTGGGTGTCCGACGCAGGCATCCTGCCGCTGATGGACAGGATCCACTCCGACGTCGGGTTCTGCATCAGCGAGGAGACCATCGGCACCAACGGGGTCGGCTCGGTCATCGAGTCCGGCCAGGCGATGCAGATCTCCGGACCCGAGCACCTCGCCGAGGCGCTCCAGCCGTTCACCTGCGTCGGCGTGCCGGTGCACCACCCCGTCACCCGCCGCCTCGAAGGCGTGATCACGATGAACTGCAGGGCGGCGTCCGGCAACCCGCTGCTCACCCCCCTGATGACCAGCACGGCACAGGAGGTCGAGAGCCGGCTGCTGGCCCAGGCGACGACGTCCGAGCGGCTGCTGCTGGACGAGTACCTGGTGGCGATCGGCTCCCGACGCGCCCCCGTTGCGGCCGTCGGGCAGGACATCTTCATCGCCGGCCCCCGGGTCACCGACCTGCTTGAGGGCGTCGACCGCGCCGCGCTGTGGGAGTACGTGCGCGGGGTGGCGCTGGGTTCCTCGAAGAGCGCCGTCGAGGCCGGGTTGAGCTCGGACCGCTTCCGGATCGCCCGCTGCAAGCCGATCGTCCGCGACGGCCGGACCATCGGCGCACTGGTCGAGTTCGAGATCGACCGCCCGGTCCGCGACGAGCCACGGCCGACCCTCCTGCCCAAGCCGACTGTGGCCGTGCCGGGCAAGAGTCCTGCCCTGCTGAACGCGATCGCGCACGCCACCCGGCTGGCCGCGAAGGGCGTGCCGATGCTCATTGAGGGCGAGTCGGGCGTCGGCAAGTTCGGTCTGGCCCGCGCGGTGCTCGCGTCCGCCAGCGTCCCCGCCGACAAGATCGCCGTCGTCGACGCGGCCGCTGGTTGGTCCGAGGGCCCCGGGCAGTTCGTGACGACGTTGCACCGGGAGCTCGAGCTCGAGCCGCAGGCGCTGGTGCTGCGCCACCTGGAGGCGCTCTCCCCCGAGGCGGCGGCTACGACCTCGGCCGTCCTGGAGGCGCTCGAGGCGCTCGTCGCGCCGCCGCGCATCGTCGCCACGCTCACCACTGACGGCTCGCACAGCCCGGGCCTGCGCCGGCTGGTCGACACCGTGGGCGTCGGACGCGTGACGCTCCCTCCGTTGCGCAACCGTCACGAGGACATCGCGCCCACCGCGATCGCCCTGCTCGAGAAGCACCGCGGGGCCAAGTCGCTCTACTTCGCCTCGGCGACCCTCCGCTGCCTGATGCGGGCGCCCTGGCCGGGCAACGTCCGGCAGATGGACTCCACCATCCGCGGCCTCGTCTCGACCGCTTTCGGGCCCGAGATCCGTCCGGATGCACTGCCGCTGGCACTGCAGGGCAGCTCCCGCAAACGCGACCTGTCCGCGATCGAGGAGCTCGAGCTCAGCGCCATCCTCGGCGCCCTCAAGCAGCACAACGGCAACAAGGTGGCCGCGGCACAGTCGATCGGCATCTCCCGTTCGACCCTCTACCGCAAGCTCCAGACCTACCGCCTGGACCCGGACAAGCAGTACTTCTAGGACGAGGCGGGTGTTCTTGTGGCTGAGCCCAAAGGCCTCGACGCGGCGCGCGAACACCTGCTCGCGGACGGGGTCATCCCTCGGCACCTGGAGAAGCAGGTACGCCCACAGGTCCTGCAGTCCTGGCGGCGTTCACTGCGCAGCGGCGCCCGGCTCGCGAACCCGACGCTGACGTTCAAGGGCGACCACCACGCCCGAGCGGCGCTCCGGCTGGCGGCCGATCCGGTGCTGTCCAGACTTGCCGAACAGCTGGCCGGCCTGGAGGCCGGTGTCCTGCTCGCCGACCACGAGGCCACACTCGTGCACCGGTGGGTGCCGGACCGCTCGGTGGTGCCCATGTTCGACCGGATCAACGCCAACGTCGGCTTCGACAACAGCGAGGAGTCGATCGGCACCAACGGGTGCGGCAGCGTCATCGAGGCGGGCGGCTCGATCCAGGTCAGCGGCGCGGAGCACCTCGCCGACGCCCTGCGTCCGTTCACCTGCGTCGGTGTCCCGGTGCACCACCCGATCACCCGCCGGCTCGAGGCCGTGGTCACCCTGTCGTGCCGCGCGTCGTCCGGCAACCCGCTGCTCACACCGCTGATGACCAGCACCGCGCAGGAGGTCGAGAGCCGGCTCCTGGCCCAGGCGACGACAGCCGAGCGACAGCTGCTCGACGCCTATCTCGTGGCCATCGGCTCGCGGAGGGCACCGATCGCGGCCGTCGGGCAGGACATCTTCATCGCCGGGCCCAAGGTCACCGACCTGCTCGAGGGGATCGACCGAGCGATGCTTTGGGAGTACGTCCGTGGCGTGGCCATGGGCTCACGCACCGATGCCGCCCGCTCCGGCCTGACGACGGGCCGCGGGTTCCAGATCACCCGATGCCAGGCCGTCGAGCGTGACGGCGCAGTCATCGGTGCCTTGGTCGAGTTCGAGATCGGCCGACCCGAACGAGCGGCCGCCCCTGCGCCGGACGCCCCGCTCCCCCGCCCGACTGTGTCCCTGCCCGGCCAGAGCCCGGCCCTGGTCACCGCAATCGCCCACGCCACCCGTCTCGCCGCGAGGGGGGTGCCCATCCTCATCGAGGGCGAGGCCGGGGTCGGCAAGTTCGCACTCGCCCGGGCCGTCCTGGCCGCCGCCCCGGTGCCGGAGGCCGACGTCGCCGTGCTGGACGCTGCGGCGGGGTGGACGGGCGGCGCGGACAGCTTCGTCTCGAAGCTCCGCTCGGTCCTCGAGGAGGGCCCCGCGGCGCTGGTGCTCCGTCACCTCGAGCAGCTGTCAGCCGAGTCAGCAGCGGCGACGGCCAGCCTGGTCGACGAGGGCGAGGGGGACCGACCACAGCCGCGGATCATCGCGACCATGACCACCGGCGGGGGCGAGCCGAGCCACGCCCTGCGGCGCCTGGTCGACACCATCGGCGTCGGGCGGGTGACCGTGCCGCCGCTGCGTGACCGGCACGAGGACATCGCGACCACCGCAGCCGCCATGCTCGACAAGCACCGGGGCGAGCGTCCGCTGCGCTTCTCCTCGGCCGCCCTGCGCTGCCTGATGCGGGCGCCGTGGCCGGGCAACCTGCGTCAGCTGGACGCGACGATCCGCGGCGTCATCTCGACGTGCATCGGCCCCGAGATCAGCCCCGATGCACTGCCGGTGGAGCTCCAGGGCAACTCCCGCAAGCGCCAGCTGACGCCCATCGAGGAGCTCGAGCTCGGCGCGATCCTCCAGGCACTCAGGCAGCACCACGGCAACAAGGTGGCGGCCGCGCAGGCGATAGGGATCTCGCGCTCCACGCTCTACCGCAAGCTGCAGGCCTACCGGCTCGACCCGGACACGCAGTACTTCTAGTGTCGTGCGCGCTCGACACTAGCCGCGCAGGCGGGGTCGCTTCATCTCTGTACGGCGTTGTCGCAATTCGGGACAAGGCCGGATCGCGACCAGCCAGGAGGCTGACGTCATGCCCGTCACCAGGACGTCCCCACCGGCGACGGCTGACGTCGCCCTTCTCGAGGAGCGCGCACACGAGCTGCGCCGGCTCCAGATGCGGATGACCCGGGGCAAGGGCGAGGGCTACATCGCACAGGGGCTCGGCATCGCCGACACCCTCGCGGCGCTCTACTTCCACGAGCTGCGGCACGACCCCGGCGACCCGGAGTGGCCCGACCGGGACCGGTTCCTGCTCTCGACCGGCCACTACTCGATCGCGATGTACGCCGTCCTCGCGGCTGCGGGCTACCTCGACGAGGACGAGCTGCCGACGTACGGCCTCAACGGCTCCCGGCTACCGATGAGCACCTTCGACGTCACACCGGGCATCGAGGTCGTGGGCGGGTCGCTCGGGCAGTGCCTGGGGCAGGCAGTGGGCATGGCCCTCGGACTGCGGCTCGACGGGTCGCCCGCGAGGGTCTTCTGCGAGTTCTCCGACGGTGAGCTCGACGAGGGCTCCACCTGGGAGGCCCTCATGGGCGGCGCGACGTTCGGTGTGGACAACCTGGTGGCGCTGGTGGACTGCAACGGCATCCAGGCCGACGGACCGGTGACCGTCGCCATCGAGCCGGTCGCCGACAAGCTGCGTGCCTTCGGTTGGGACACCCGGGAGGTCGACGGCAACGACATGCAGGCGCTGACCGACGCCCTGGCGGCGTCGCGCGAGCGGGACGGCAGGCCGAAGGCGATCGTGCTGCGCACGACCCCCGGCTTCGGGATCCCGTCGATCGTGTCGCGGCCGCGGGCACACTTCGTGAGGGTCACCGACGAGGACTGGGGTGTCTTCATGGACGAGCTGGAGGCCGACCGATGACCAGCACTCCCGTCTTCGGGCAGACCCGTGGCATGGGTGAGCTCATCGAGGTCCCCGACAAGGAGACCGTGCTCGCACCGTTCGGCACCGAGCTGGCCGCGCTCGGCCGGGAGCGACCGGAGGTCGTCGCGCTCACCGCCGACATGGGCCGCTACAGCGACATCCTGCCGTTCCGCGACGAGCATCCCGACCGCTTTTGGAACGTCGGCATGGCCGAGCAGAACCTGGTGGCCACGGCGGCTGGCCTGGCCAAGGTCGGCAAGATCGCCTACTGCACGACCTACTCGGTGTTCGTCACCCGGCGCGCCTACGACTTCGTGGCGATCGCCTGTGCGCACTCGAAGGCGAACGTGAAGATCTTCGCCGGGATGCCCGGCCTGATGAACGGGTACGGCGCCACGCACCAGGCGACCGAGGACCTGAACATGATGCGCGGCATCGCGGACCTCACGATCATCGACCCCTGCGACGCGATCGAGCTCCGGCAGGTCGTGCGCGCGGTCGCCGACATACCCGGCACGGTCTACGTCCGGCTGCTGCGCGGGCACGTGCCGGTCGAGCTGCCGGAGAGCTACGAGTTCATCCCCGGCAAGGCCGCCCGGCTGCGCGAGGGCGGCGGCGCGGTGGGGATCGTCTCCACCGGCTACATGACCGGACGCGCGCTGGGCGCCGCCACGGCTGCAGCCACGCGGGGCGTCGAGGCGTCGGTCCTGCACGTGCCCACGATCAAGCCCTTCGACACCGAGTCAGTCCTCGAGTTCGCGACCCGCCACGACCGTCTCGTCATCGCCGAGAACCACAAGAAGACCGGCGGGCTCGGCACCCTCGTCACCGAGGCGATGTTCGACGCCGGCGTGCTCCGCCCCGTCGTGCGCGTCGGACTCGAGGACGGGTTCTTCGAGTGCGGCTCGCAGGAGTACCTCGAGGCCAAGTACGGCGTCGACCTGCCTCGCGTCCTGCGCGCCGTTGTCGAGGGCGTGTGAGCCTGCGCATCTTCGCCGGGCCACTCCGCTACGTCCAGGGCCCAGGAGCCCTCGACTCCCTGGGCTCGCTGGTCGCGCCATACGGCCCGCGCCCGGTGCTCGTCACCGACCCGTTCGTCCGGGACCTGCTCGGTGACCGGGTGACCGGCATCCTGTCCGCCGCCGGACTGTCGCCGGCCGTGCGGGTGCTGGACGGCGAGATCACCGCGGCGGCGTCCGACGCGATCACCGACTCGGTCCGGGACGTGGGCGCCGGGGTGGTGGTGGGTCTGGGCGGCGGAAAGTCGCTCGACGCGGCCAAGGCCGTCGCGCTCCGCCTCGGCCTGCCGGTCATCACCGTGCCGTCCATCGCGTCCAACGACAGCCCTACCAGCAAGGCCGTCGCGATGTACGACGACGACCACCGCATGGTCTCGGTCGACCAGCTCGCGTCGAACCCCCACGCGGTCGTGGTCGACACTGCCCTGATCGCCGCGGCGCCCGCGCACTTCCTGCGCGTGGGAGTCGGGGACGCGGTGGCCAAGCGCTTCGAGGCCGCCGCCTGCGCCGCCGGCACCGGCGTGACCACTCTCGGCACCCGGCCGTTGCTCGTCGGCTCCGCGATCGCGGACGCCTGCTACGCCGCCGTCCGCGCGCATGCCGCCGCCGGCCTGGCGGCATGTGAGCGCGGCGAGGTGACCTCGGATCTGGAGAACCTCGTGGAGGCGGTCGTCCTGCTCAGCGGCATGGGCTTCGAGAACGGCGGTCTCTCCCTCGCGCACTCGCTCACCCGGGGGCTGATGCGGGCGCGTGGCGCGTGCTCGGCGCTGCACGGTCAGCACGTCGCCTGGGCAACGCTCGTGCAGCGGGTCGCTGAGCTGGCGCCGGAAGTCGAGGTCGCTGACCTGCGCACCTTCCTACGCTCCGTCCTTCTGCCCGTGTCGCTGAGCGACCTGGGCATGCCCGACCCGACCGACGAGGAGATCCGTGGGATCGCGGCGGTCACGATGACGGCGCCGCATCTGGCCAACCTGGCGCGCCCGGTCACCGAGGACGACGTGGTTGCCGCGATCGTGGAGGTCGAGACCGCAGGAACGTGAGCGGCGGGCCCGAGCTCAGCGACGCAGCACCACCGCGTCGACGGCGACGACGCCGTCCTCGAGCAGCATCAGCGGGTTCGCGTCGAAGCCGGCGACCGGGCACCCGGGGTCGGCCATGACCTCGGACGCACGGACGACGGCCTTGGCCCAGGCATCCACGTCCACGGGGGGCTCGCCTCGGACGCCGGCCAGGAGGGGGGCGAGCCGGAGCCGGGCGATCGCCTCGTGAACCTCTTCTGTCGTGCACGGGGCGAGGAGCACCTGGGTGTCCGGGGTCGCCTCCACGTAGACCCCGCCGGCGCCGAGCACCATCACCGGCCCGAACGTCGGGTCGAGGCTGGCACCCAGGAGGCCTTCGTGCAGCCCGCGCACCATCGGGGCGACCAGGAAGCCGTCGAGCTCGACGCCGTGCGTTGCGGCCGAAGCCGCGATCTCGCCAGCCGCCTCGGCGGCCTCCCGCCCGGTCGGGCATCCGAGTCGCACGAGGCCCAGCTCCGACTTGTGCGTGGCGTGGCTGGTGCTGCCCTTGACGACCACCTGGTCCGCACCGAGCCGGTCGAACGCCGCCGCGACGTCCTCGGCGGACCGGACCAGCTCGTGCGCCACCACCGGCACCCCCAGCTCCGCCAGGGCGGCAAGGCTCTGGGCCTCGTTGAGGCCGCCGGTGTCGGCGCTCGTCCGCGCACCCACCGCCGGCCGCGGGAGCGTGTCCGCCCGAGCCATCCGGCGGCGGTGGGCGAGGTACTGCGCGAGGGCGGCGACCGCCGACGCCTCCTCCTCGAAGACGGGCAGACCCGCCGAGACGAACGGCGCCGCGACGTTCGGCTGGGGAATCGCGCAGACGATCGGCGTCCCGCTCGCACCGAAGCGGGCGGCATCGCGGGCGAAGCGCTCGACGTCGTACCCGCGGCCGGCCACGGGGATGCCCAGGAGGCACGCATCGACGCCGGTGTCCTCGCCCAGGATCGGCAGCACGCGGCCGAACAGCCCGCTGTCGGTGAGGAGTGCCGCGGTGACGTCGACGGGGTTGCCCGTCGCGGCAAAGGCAGGGAGCTCCTCCTTGAGCCGGGTGACAGTGCCGCCGCTGAGCGCTGCCAGCGGCAACCCCGCGTCGTCGGCGGCGTCAGCGGCGAGGACGCAGACGGCGCCCGAGTTCGACACGACGGCGAGGCCGTCCCCGGACGGCTTCCAGTCCTGGAGGTAGAGCTCGCTCGCGGCGACGAGTTCCTTGACGCTCCTGACCTGCCAGATCCCGGTGCGCTCGAGGAAGGCGTCGAGCACGCGGCGCTCGGTGGCCAGGGCGCCGGTGTGCGAGGCGGCGGCTCGCGAGCCCGAGGCCGACCGCCCGCCCACGAGGGCAACCACGGGCACGCCGCGTGCGCGCGACCTCTCGCCCAGGGCGACGAGCGACTCCGGATCGGTGACCGACTCCAGGTAGAGCAGCAGGAGCTTGAGGTCCGGGTCGTCGGCGGCCTCGGCAGCGAGCTCGGCGGCGGTGACGTCGAGGTCGTTTCCGGTGCCGTGCGCGTAGCGGACGCCGATCCCCCTCCGGCGCAGGATGCCGTACGGCACGGAAGCGAGCGCTCCGCTCTGGCTGATGATCCCCACCGGTCCGTCTGCGGGTGGCTCCTCGGTGAACAGCGTCGAGAAGCCGAGGACCGCACCGGTGTGGAAGCTGGCGAGCCCCTGTGAGTTGGGACCGACCACGCGCATTCCGCCGGCCCGGGCGTGGCCGAGCAGCTCCTCCTGCATCCGCAGCCCCTCTGCCGTCTGGGTCTCGCCGAAGCCGGACGACATGACGACAGCGCCCTTGGTGCCCATCTGGGCAGCGACCCGGACAGCGTCGACCGCGGCCTGGCCCGGGACGGCGATCAGCGCGACGTCGGGGACGACCGGCGAGTCCTCGAGCCGAGGGACGGTCCGCAGTCCCTGCACCGTGTCGCGCTTGGGGTTCACGGCCACGACCGTGCCGGCGTACCCAAACTCACGCATGTAGCGCAGCGGGCGGCCGCCGATCTTCTCGCCGTCGTCGGAGGCACCGACGACGGCGACGGAGTCCGGCCGGTGGAAGTAGTCGAGGGTGCTCACGGTCACGGACCTTCCTGGGCGAAGCTGGGGACGAGCACTCCGTCGTGCTCGAGGGAGCGGAACTCCACGGCCGCGCGGTCGCCGGGCACGAGCGCGTCGTCGTGGACGCGGCCCATGACGACCGGCCCCTCGTCCAGCTCGACGAGCGCCAGCCGCACGGGGCCGTCCTGGTCGTCGGCCGTAATGTGCAGCGTGGTCACCGCGACGCAGAGACCGCCGCCGGCCGCCGGCGCGTCGGCGACGTCCTGGGCGCCGCAGATGGGGCAGTGCAACCGGGGCAAGTACCAGTGGTTGCCGCACCGGCCGCAGGCGGAGAGGAGCAGCACGGGCTCTCCACCCGTCCAGTCGGGACGCCCCTCCATCAGGGTCCCCTCCGCAGCACGACACCCACGTGGGCGGACAGCACACCGCCGTCGGCGTGGACGTAACCGACCTCGCAGCCGCCGACCTGGCTCGCGCCACGCTCGTGCCGCAGCTGTGTGGCGACCTCAGCGAGGTGCGCCATCCCCCCGCCGACGCCGCAGTGCCCGTAGGACAGCAGACCACCGTGGGTGTTCATCGGGTAGCGGCCGTCGACCTCGAAGGCACCGGCTCGCGCATAGGCCCCAGCCCGGCCCGGGGGGACCAGGCCGAGCTCCTCCAGCAGCATTGCGACGGTGATCGAGAAGCTGTCGTAGATGCCGAAGACGTCGACCGCCTCCCAGGACAGGTCGGCCTCGGCCAGCGCACGTTGGGCGGCGATGCCGGCGCCGGAGGCGCCTGGCTCGAGCGCGGACAGGTGCTGGTGCCGGTGGGCCTGGCCGGTGCCGGCGATCTCCAGGCTCCGCTCCCCTGTCGGCATGGCCGAGACCACGAAGGCCGCGCCGCCGTCGGAGACCGGGCAGCAGTCGAGGAGCCGCAGCGGCTCGGCCACCGGCCGGGAGGCGAGCACGTCTTCGATGGTGATCGGTTTCTGGAACTGAGCGCCCAGCTTGCGTGCCGCGTGCGCCCGCATCTGCACCGGGAAGGCCGCGAGTGCCTCCGGCGTGAGCCCGTAGGTCCACAGGTAGCGCGAGGCGAGCAGCGCGTAGTAGGCGGGGACCGTGCCGCCGAGCGGCACCTCGTAGCGGGCATGGCCGACCTGCGCGAGCGTCCGCGTGGACGCCTCGCGGCTCTGCCCGCTCGCCCTGTCCTCGCCGGCCACGATCAGCACGTGCCTGGCGGCGCCGGTGGCGACGAGCCTGGCGGCCTGGGCGAGCATCGCCAGCCCGGTGGCGCCGCCCGCACTCATGCCGAACGCGACAGCCGGCCGGATGCCGAACCGCTCGGCGAACAGGTTCGCCGGCATCAGGTGGCTGGCCACGGTGGAGTAGCCGGTGATCAGGGTGTCCACGTCGTCCGGTTCGACGCCCGCGTCGGCCAGGGCGAGCGTGGCCGCAGCAGCCTGCCACTGGACGGAGTCCGGGCCTGGCTGCCGGCCGAAGCTCGTGACTCCGACCCCGGTGAGCATCGCGGTCATGTGTCCCGCACGACCTGCCGCAGCGCCTGCTTCTGGATCTTCCCGGTGGACGTCTTGGGGATGTCGCGGAAGTGCACCTGCTTGGGCACCTTGAAGCCGGCAAGGTGCGCCCGCACGTGGTCGGTGACCTGCTCCACGGTGAGATCGGACCCGGCACGACGGGTCACGAAGGCCACCGGGACCTCCCCCCACCGTTCGTCGGGCGCGCCGACGACTGCTGACTCGACGACGTCCGGGTGGGAGTCGATGACCCGCTCGACCTCAACCGAGGCGACGTTCTCACCTCCGGTGATGATCACGTCCTTGGCCCGGTCGGTGATCTCGACGTAGCCGTCGGGGTGCATCACCGCGAGATCGCCGGTGCGGAACCAGCCGTCGATCGAGACGGCCTGCGTGGCGGCCTCGTCGTCGTGGTAGCCGAGCATGACGTCGTTGCCCCGGGCGACGATCTCGCCCGGCGTCCTGCCGTCGCGCGGCACGTCGGAGCCCTGCTGGTCGACCACCCGCAGGGGCTCCGCGACGACGTTGCTGACGCCCTGCCGGGCGCGCAGCCGGGCCTGCTCGTCCGGGCCGAGGGCGTCCCACTGCGGCTGCCACTCGTTGATGCCGATCGGGCCAAAGGTCTCGGTGAGGCCGTAGAGGTGGGTGACGTCCATGCCCAGCCTGTCCATCCGGGCGAGCAAGGTCGGCGACGGCGGCGACCCGCCCGTCTGCACCGCCACGCGGCGCTCGAGCGGCGGACCGGCGGCGCCCGCGGCGTCGGCGACCATCGTCAGCACGGTGGGGGCGGCGCTGAAGTGAGTGACGCCCTCGTCCCGGAGCAGGCTCCAGATGCGCTCGGCGTCGATCTTGCGCAGGCACACGTGCAGCCCGCCGATCGCCGTGACGCCCCAGGTGAGGCACCAGCCGTTGCAGTGGAACATCGGGACCGTCCACAGGTACGACGTCTCGCCGTCCATCCGCCCGTGCACCAGCAGCGCGAGGCTCTGCAGATAGGCGCCGCGGTGGTGGGTCATCACGCCCTTGGGCCGGCCGGTGGTGCCGCTGGTGTAGTTGATGCCCAGCAGGCCACGCTCGTCGCTGCACGGCACCTGCGCCGGCTCGGCGTCTGCGAGCAGCCGCTCGTACTCGCCGCCGGGTCCGGCCTGCACGAGGCGGACCCCGGTCTGCGCAGCGACGGCGGGTCCGACGTCGGCGAACTCCTCGGTGACGACGAGCACCGTCGAGCCGGAGTGCCTGAGGATGTAGACCAGCTCCTCCGGGGAGAGCCGGATGTTCAGCGGCACCAGCACGGCGCCCCGCATCGGGACGCCGTAGTGCATCTCGAGCAGCACGTGGCTGTTGGTCGCCAGCACGGCGACGCGGTCGCCGGGCTCGACCCCCAGAGCCGCGAGCACGCCCGTGAGGCGCAGGCAGCGGTCGTAGAGCTCCGCGTAGGTCAGCCGCAGCCCCTCGTCGACGAGGGCTGTCCGCTCGGCGTACACCTGCGCGGACCGCCTCAGGAAGGCGGTCGGGGTCAGCTCGCTGAAGGTGAAGTCGGCCATGGGCCAGTCTTTCGCGTCGCGGACCCGGTCACAGACCGCCGAGGGAGAGGTACTTGGTGTCCAGGTACTCCTCGACGCCCAGCGGGCCACCTTCCCGGCCGATGCCGGACTGCTTGACGCCTCCGAACGGCGCCTGGACAGCCGAGATCTGCGCGTCGTTGAGCCCCACGGTGCCGTACTCGAGCCGCTCGGCGACACGGATGGCGCGGTTGAGGTCGCGGGTGAAGAAGTAGCCCGCGAGGCCGTAGTCGGAGTCGTTCGCACGCCGGACCACGTCGTCCTCCTCGGTGAACGTGAACACCGGAGCGACCGGTCCGAAGGTCTCCTCCTGGGCGAGCAGCATCGTCTCGTCGGCATTGCGGATGACAGTCGGCTCGAAGAACCAGTTGCTGCCCGACGCGGTCTCGGCGCGCTTGCCGCCGAGCACCACCTCCGCTCCCTTCTCGAGGGCGTCGGCGACGTGCGCCTCGACCTTCACGAGCGCGGCCTCCTCGACCAGAGGCCCGACGTCGGTCCCCTCCTCGAGAGCGTTGCCCACCGTCAGCGCGGCGAAAGCCTTGGCCAGTCGTTCGCTGAACTCGTCGGCCACGGACTCGTGCACGAAGAACCGGTTGGCCGACACGCAGGTCTGGCCCATGTTGCGCAGCTTCACCGCGATCGCCTCGCGCAGGACGAGGTCCATGTCCGCGTCCTCGAAGACGATGAACGGCGCGTGGCCGCCGAGCTCCAGGCTGACCCGCTTCATGGTGTCGGCGGCCCCACGCATGAGGATCTTGCCGACCTCGGTCGACCCGGTGAAGGAGATGGCGCGCACCCTGCTGTCCGCCATGAAGACGCCGCTGACCTTCGGGGCGTCGTTGGACGGTGCCACCTGCAGGACGCCCGGCGGCAGGCCCGCGTCGTGGAAGACCCGCGCGATCTCGAGCGCGGAGAGCGGCGTGAGCTCGGCGGGCTTCAGGACCATCGTGCAGCCAGCAGCGAGACAAGCGCCGAGCTTGCGGAGGATCTGCAGGGAGGGGAAGTTCCACGGGGTGATGCAGGCCGTGACCCCGATCGGCTGCTTGAGCGTGATGATGCGCTTGGCCGGGGTCGTGGCCGGGATGGTCATGCCGTGGATGCGGCGAGCCTCCTCTGCGAACCAGTCGATGAAGCCGACCCCGTACTGGATCTCCCCGACCGCTTGGGCGACCGGCTTGCCCTGCTCCCGGCTGAGGAGCCGGGCCAGGTCGTCGATGCGCTCGTCGAACAGCCGGGCCGCCCGCCGCATGATGGCTGCCCGGTCCACAGCGGGCAGAGTGGCCCACTGGTCCTGCACTGCCGCGGCGCCGTCAATCATCTCGCGCACGTCGTCCTCGGTGGCGTCGGCGACCTGGGCGATGACCTCGCCGGTGGACGGGTCGATGACGTCGAAGGTGGCGCCGTCCGAGGCGTCCCTCCACTCACCGTCGATGAAGAGCTGGGTAGGGAAGTCCACGGTGGTTCCTCTCAGGGCGGGCGGTGGCGGGATAGTTCAGGGGACGATCGCGACACGCGCGACCGACCGGCTCTCGCCCGCCTTGAGCGCCTCGGTGACCTCGTCCAAGGGGTAGGAGCGGTCCGAGAACGCCTCGAAGGGGTGCAGGTGCTGGCGGCGGGCGAGGAATTGGACGGCCTTGTGCAGGTACCACGGGTGGTAGCGCAGGACTCCCTGCACGCGGACGCTCTTGCGCGTCAGGATGCCGGGGGTCATGGTGACGGAGGCTTCGGCGTTCAGGTTGCCCACCGAGGCGATCCGTCCTCCCGAGCGAGCCAGATCGATGGCCTCGACGAACGACGCAGGAACGCCGGTGACCTCCAGGACCATGTCCGCGCCGACGCCTCCGGTCAGCTCCTGGACGCGTGCGACCCGGTCGGCCGGCTCCGGGTGGTCCGCGAGGCCGATGACCTCGTCGGCTCCGAAGGCCCTCGCGAGCTCGAGTCGCTCGGGGACGCCGTCGATGGCGATGACGCGCGCGCCGCGCTCGTGCGCCACGGCCGCGGCGTACAGCCCGAGCCCGCCGGCACCCTGCACGACCAGCGTCTCCCCCGCCCCCAGGCCCACCTCGTCGATGGTGAACAGCATCTGGGCGAGTCCGCAGTTGGCTCCCGCAACCGTGGCGTCGTCGACCTCGTCCGGCACCTTGTAGAAGTACTGGCCCGGGAACAGGTAGTAGTGCGAGGCGAAGCCTGAGCGGAAGTGCGGCGTGACCTCGGGCTTCAGCTTCCACTCGGCGAGCCCGTTCTGGCAGAGGTTGAACTCCGACCGCAGGCACGGCGGGCACTTGTGGCAGGTCAGGTAGTAGACGGGGACGACGCGGTCGCCGACCGCGAGCGGCTCGCCTGCGAAGTCGGTGCTGACTCCCGCACCGATCGCGAGGACCTCGCCGACGAACTCGTGGCCGAGGCCGGCTTCGCGGAGCACCAAGGACTCGTAATGCCACTGGTGCACGTCGGTGCCGCAGACGTTCGCACGCCGAACCTTCAGCAGGACGGCGCCCGGCGCGGGCTCGGGGACGTCGTACTCCTGCAGCTCCACGGTCGCCGGGCCGACGAGCGCCGCGATCTGGCCGGTGGTCATGACTCGATCCAACTGCCGGGTCTGGCGCCGCGAGTGTGCGAGTTTGCGACAGTGTTCCGGTCCTGTCGCAAAGTGGGACGACTCGGCCCGGCTCGCTCGCAGCACGCTCGGCGTACTGCACTCGAGCACGGAAGGACGAGCCGATGTCCCTGGGATTCGCGAGCAAGATGTGGGCGCTCGACTGTCCGACCCTCACGGTCGACTCCACGAGCCTGATGTACGGGCTCTCGGGGATGATCACGATCCCGATGCCATCCTTCCTCGTCGAGCACCCCAGGGGACTGGTGCTGTTCGACACCGGCATCGCTCCCGAGGCGATCACCGACCCGGTGGGGATCTACGGCCAGGAGCTCGCCGACGGGCTCGGCATCGGTGGTACGCCGGAACAGGCGGTCGACAAGCAGATCGAAGCCCTCGGCTACAAGACCTCCGACGTCACTCACGTGATCGCCTCGCACTTCCACTTCGACCACGCCGGGGGCACCCACCTCTTCCCCGACGCCAAGCACTACGCAGGGGCCGGCGAGCTGGCCTTCGCCCGCTTTCCCACGCCGATCGCGGCGTTCTGCTACATGCCCGACCAGATCGAGCGGACCAAGGACTTCGACTGGCGTGAGGTGCCCGGATGCGACCTCGACCTCTTCGGCGACGGCTCGCTGGTCATCCTGTCGATGCCTGGACACACCCCTGGCGAGCTCAGCCTGAAGGTGCGCCTGGCGAACCAGACGTTCCTGCTCACCGGCGACGCCGTTCACCTGCGCAAGGCCCTCGAGCTGGAGTACCACTTCCCCATCGACTGGGACACCCGCGTCGCGCTGGACTCGCTGCGCCGGATCAAGCGGATCGCCGAGGCAGAAGAAGCCACGATCTGGATCACCCACGACCCGGACGACTGGACCGACCACAAGCCGGCGCCGTACTGCTACGAGTGAGCCTCTGACGATGGCGATCCTGGTGGACTACCAGTGCCGCGACTGCGGGACCCGCACCGAGTGCTGGACACCGACTCCTCCCCCCACCTCGGTCTCCTGCGGCGCCTGCGGCGCCGAGAGCCGGCGGCTGTTCGCGGCCGTCGGCCTCTCGGGCACCCGCGCGCCCTCGGTGACCGCTCCCACCTCGACGACGCGCCCGGGCCCCACGATGTGCCAGCAGTACCCCCAGATCCCCGGCCTCTGCCACATGTCCGAGTCGGCCCAGCGGATGTGGGTCGCCAAGGCGACCAGGAACTCACGGGCGATCGACCGCGAGCAGGAGCGCCAGGAGCAGGCCGCCGCCGTCAAACCGCCGACGATGGCGGACGTGATCACGCATCAGCACCACGAGGCGCCGGCCCCGACCGCGTCGACTGCCACGTCGCCTGCCAGGTCAACTGCCACCTCGACGGCCACCCCGGCATCCTGAGACGGCTGCTCCATCGGGAGCCTCGGCGCTCCGAGCCGCCTCTGCTGACCCTGCTGTCACGGCCTGACGAGCTGTGCCGGACCCTTCCGTGAGCAGCAGTGAGGTCGACCGCGGCTGGTTTGGACTCGGAGAGCTGCTCAGGAGCGGGCAACGAGGCGCTGGCGCACCAGCCGACGGACCCGGGCGATGCTCTCCCCGGAGAAGAGCAGGGCCAGCAGCGTCAAGACCCCTGCGAAGACGAAGCTGGTCCCATCGTCGAGCGCCAGCACGGTCACCAGGCTCTGGCTGAGCACCAGGATGCTGGCCCCGATCGCTGCGCCCACCAGTGAGCCGTGTCCACCGGAGAGCGCGGCCCCGCCGAGGACCGGAGCGGCGATAGCGAGCAGGGTGAAGGCGTTCCCGGCGTTGGGGTCTCCGATGCCGACCTGCGCGGCGAGGATGACACCAGCGACTCCCGCGAGGGCCGAACACACCATGTAGCAGAGCGCGCGCAGTCGGGTGGAGGCGATGCCGAGCCGGGTCGCGTAGAGCCCGTTGAGCCCGACAGCGCGTAGCCGAAGCCCGGAGCCGGTCCGCCGGAACCAGATGTCCGCGACCACGAGAAGCGCCAGCAGCACGATCAAGGAGACCGGGATCGGGCCGACCTTCCTCAGCATCAGCTCCTCGGCCAGGGCGAACGAGATCAGGCCGTCTGCCGTTGGCCGCATGATGTAGCCGATGCCCGAGACCACACCGAGGGTGGCGATGGTGGCGATGACCGGGGAGATCCCGACCTTCTCGACGAGCAGGGCGTTCACGCCGCCGACCGCCACCCCCAGGAGCAGGGAGACGACCAGGCCGACCAGGAGGACCTTGGCGGTGCCGCCGGTCTCTGCCCACTCTGACATCAGGATCACCGAGAGCGTCATCACCGCACCAACGGAGACGTCGATGCCGCCGACGAGCAGCACGAAGTACTGCGCGGCCGCGACGGCCACGAGCGGCAGAGCCAGCAGGGCGACGTTGTAGATGCTGTTCTCGGTGAGGAACGTGTCGTTCTTGGAGTTTGCGAACAGCGCCAGCCCCACCATCAGGACGACCAGCGCGATGAGCCGGATGCCTTCCGCGGTGAACGTGCGACGCAGCCAGGAGCGGCGCTGGACAGCCGGGGTGTCTGCGGCGATCGCGGCCGCGGCCTCCTCGCCCACGACCTCCGCGTCCGCGGCCAGCTCGTGCTCGACCGCGAAGGCGCCGACGATGCTCTCCTCGGAGGCCCCCCGACCCGGTAGCTCGGCGGTGAGCCTTCCGCGGGACATGACCAGGACGCGGTCGCAGAGACCAGCCAGCTCCGAGGCGTCGGAGCTGACCACGACCACCGCGCTGCCTGCGTCCGCGATGGACCTGAGGAAGCGGTAGATGTCCAGGCGTGACCGAACGTCCACGCCCTGGGTCGGCTCGTCGATGAGGACGACGCGCGGCTTCATCGCCAGCACGCGGGACAGCGCAACCTTCTGCTGGTTGCCCCCGGAGAGCTCGGCAGGCTGCTGGCCGGCATGGCCGACCCGGATCCGGTAGCGCTCGATCGAGTCGGCTATGAAGCCCTTCTCGCGGCGGGTCCGCATGACGCCCGCGCTCGACAGGTCGTCGAGGACGCCCAGCCCGAGGTTGTCGCCGATCGTGAGGCCGCCGAACAAGGACTCCGATCGGCGGTCCGAGCTGAGGTAGACGACGCCGTTGTCGACTGCCGCGGCGTAGGACCGCAGGCGCTTGCCGTCGACCAGCACGCTCCCACCGTTGTCTCCGATGCCCGCCAGCGCCTTGAGCAGCGGCAGCTGGCCGTTGCCGTCGGCCCCCGCAATCCCGACGATCTGGCCGGAGCGCAGCTCGACGTCGACAGGTCCGAAGCCCAGACCCTCCACACCGGTGGCGGAGAGCACGGGGGCACCCTCGACATCGGTGCGGTCGGGAAACTCGAGGTCGACCCTGGTACCCGCCATCAGCTCGACGAGCTTCTGGGGCGTGGTTGTCGCGGCGTCGTGGGTGCCCTGGTACCGGCCGTCTCGCAGGACGGTCACACGATGGGCGACGCGCATGACCTCCGACAGACGGTGCGTGACGAAGAGGACCGCGCTGCCGCTCGCGGCGACCCGCCGCATCAGCTCGAGCACGATGTCGACGCCGTGCGAGTCGAGCGCCGAGGTCGCCTCGTCGAGGATCAGGACCTTGGGCGAGGCTGCGACGGCACGCACGATCTCGACCAGCTGGCGGTCCCCTGGTGGAAGGCTCGAGGCCTCGAGCGACACGTCGATGTCGAATCCGTAGTCGTTGAGCAGCTGCTCGGCCCAGCTGTTCATCCGTCCGAACGACGGACGCTGCTCCGGACCGGAGCCGAGGTACAGGTTCTGCGCCACGGACAGCTCGCCGATGAGCGAGCCGTCCTGAAAGACGGTGATCGCGCCCTCGCGCTGCGACACCCGGGGCCGGGCCCTCGTGACAGGGGTGCCGGCGATCTCGAGGAGTCCTTCGTCGCGGACGACGGTGCCGCTGACGATGCCGACCAGGGTGGACTTCCCCGAGCCGTTCTCGCCGACCAGTGCGTGGATCTCGCCCTGCCCCAGCGTGAGGCTGACATCCCAGAGCGCCTGCACAGCGCCGTACCTCTTGGAAAGGCCGGTCGCGGTCAGCAGCGGATCGGCGTTGGGTGCGGTCTCGCGGCGGTCGGCGACGGCGGTCTGGATGTTCTCGGTCACCAGGGCCCCTTCGGATCGGGTCGAGCGGCCGGGGACGGGAGGTGTGCTCCCGTCCCCGGCCGGATCAGGGATGCGTCGGTCAGCCCGCCGACAGCATCTGGGTCATCAGGTCGTCCGGGATCAGCACCGACGGACCGGGGTAGTCGTCGGGGCGCTCGGCGTCGTACAGGCCGGGTACGGCTTCCACGAAGGGCTGCGGCACGACGATGTCGGAGGAGACGTCCTCGCCGTTGAGCAGGCCCATCACCGAGGTGACCGACACGCGGCCCTGCCAGTTCAGCGCGTTGGTGTAATAGACCGGGAACTCACGGTCGGACCCCTGCGCCTCCTCCCAGACCTTGGCCATGCCGTTGTTGCTGGTCCAGGTGACGATGGCCGGCGGCTTGACACCGGCCTTGTCGTAGGCCTCGATGACCTGCGGGATCGGGTCGGCGTAGTCGTAGAAGATCCCGCTGTAGGTCTTGCCGGAGCTGACGATGGCCGAGGCGGCGTCGAAGGCTCCCGCCAGCGTCCAGTCGGTGTCCTGCTTGGTGCCGACGCTGAGCGCGGTCAGGGCGTCCTCGAAGCACTTGTTCCAGCTCGCTCCCTGGGGGTTGCCCGGCGTGCCGTTGAGGATGGCGACCTCGCCGGTGAGACCGAGGTCGCCCTCGGCCACCTTGGCCATCTCCTCTCCGATCGCACACGTGTCACCGTGGACCTGGCTTGCGAGAGCGTCCTCCGGGGCGTCTGGCACCGGGCCGACGTACGTCGAGATCTTCGCGCCCTGAGCTTGCGCGGCCTGGAACGCGGGGAGGGCGGCAGCACCGAAGTCGTTGTAGCTGACGATGGCCTTGGCGCCCTGTGACGCGAGGCTGCGGACGTTCGACTGGAACGTCGCCAGGTCACCCGCCGCATCGGTGAAGATGATCTTGCCGATCTCCGGGTAGGTCAGCGCCTGGAGGATGACCTCCATCTTGGAGATCTTGCGCCACTGGTTCTGTCCGTAGGCCTCAGCGATGCCGAGCGTGACGTCACCGTCGCCGATCTCACAGGTGGTGCCGGACCAGCACTCGAATGCCTTGTCGAGCTGCTCGTCCGTCAGCTCCATCGTGGCGCGTTTGAACGTCTCCTGGACGGTCGGGTCGAGGTCGGCGAAGGCGACCGAGTCGGTCAGCATCGCCTTGGTGACCGTCTCCTGCGCGGCCTCATCGCTGATCGAGTCGACGTCGACGCTGCTGGTGTCGCCGGACCCACTGCTGCCGGTCCCTCCGTCGTCCCCATCGTCCGAACCGCAGGCGGTGATCCCCAGCAAGAGCGCGACGATGCCGGCCGCGAGCGCGGACCTCCTTCCGCGTCGCGTGCCGCCGGAACGGCGCATCAGGTTGCTCATTGCGTTACTCCTGGTTCTTTTGGGTCACGGCCTGGTCCGGGACGGACTGGCCACGGGTGTTGCCACCGCGCTTCGCGGCGATCGAGGACCACCTGAGATTTCTCGAGGTGGCGACGAGAGTGAGCCCGACGCCGAGAACGAGCCCCTGGAAGGCCAGCGACAACCCCGAGGAGTAGCCGCGGACCCGGAAGACGTGCTCGAGGACCATGAGGAAGACAGCGCCCAGCGCGGTCGCGCCGGGCCGCACCCGTCCGCCGGTCAGAGCGGCCCCGCCGAGGACGACCGCCACGATCGGCGTCAGCAGGTAGGGCTGTCCGAGGGTGAGGTCGGGCGTGGCGATCCGGCCCGCGAGCAGGACGGCACCGACACCCACGATGAGGGTCCCGATCATCCAGGCGGTGATCCGCTGCCGAGCGGCGGCGAGTCCGCTGTTCTCTGCAGCCGCCCTGGCGACGCTGCTCGCCGCCAGGCGGCGTCCCGAGGTGTGGAAGCGCAGCCACAGCCCGATGGCGAGAGCCGTCACGAGCGCGAGTACGAGGATGATGCTGATCTGCCCTAGCGAGCTGCGGGCGAACTCCGAGAGGTGCGACGGCACCGTGGACACCGCGAGCACCGGCCCCCGGTACATCCGGGTGGCGCCGGCGATCAGCTGCCCGGTGGCCAAGGTGACGACCAGGGCGTTGAGCCTGGTCACCTCGACGAGAACCCCGTTGAGCAGCCCGATGCCGAGACACACGACCAGGGCGAGCAGCACCGCCTTGACCAGTGCACCGTTGTCGCCGTTGGCGGCCTTCAGCACGATGATCCCGACGAGCGTGACGGTCGACGGGATGCTCAGGTCGATGCCGCCAGTACCGATGATGAATGCTTGACCGAGCGCCATCAGGATCATGACGCCGATCGTCGGTGTCAGGGTGGAGAGGCTTGCTCGGCTGAACAGGTCGACGTCCAGGATCAACAGACCCACGAGCACCAGGGCGACGTTCGCCAGCAGGATGCCCGCCGCGGGGATGCGCAGCGGACGACGACCGCGAACGGCAGTGGGCTCGGGCGCCGGCTCAGTGATGGTGGCCATCGACAGCGACCCCCTCGGTGATGTCGTGCACGTCCTGCTCCGTCAGGGGAAACGTAGGAATGGGACCGTCCACAGGGCTGTGTCGCTTTGAGACATGGGTCACTAGGACACGCCCCGGTCAGCGGCCCAGCACCGAGACGCGCAGCTTCTGGAGGGCGTCGAGGTTCTCGAGCATCTGGTCTCGGGTCTCTCCCGCCAGGCAGATGTTGACGTGTGACACCCCGTTCCGCCGGAACGCCTCCAGGCCGGACTCGTCGCAGGTCCCGGGCGCACAGCCGACAGGCACCGACTCGGGGTCGCGGCCGGCTTCGGCCACCATCTCCTTGAACCGAGGAACCGACTCCGCGAGGAACGGGTCGGCCATCGGCGGGGTCGGATACCAGACGTCTGCCCACGCAGCCGCGTGCTTCATGGTGACCGGCCCGGACCCACCTAGGTAGACCGGCGGGCCGTGCTCCTGCACCGGCTTGGGCCAGCACCAGCTCGGCTGGAGCTTCACCAGGTCGCCGTCGTACTCCGCGACCTCCTCGGTCCACATCGCGCGCATCAGCTCGACCTGCTCCTTGACCCTGCGGTGCCGGGTCTTCCACTCGACACCGTGCGTCTCGAACTCGTCCTGGTTCCACCCGAACCCGACCCCGAAGGCGAACCGCCCGCCGCTGAGCCGGTCGACGGACGCGACGACCTTGGCCGTGTGCACGGCGTCGCGCAGTGCGAGCAGGGCGATGCCGGTACCGACCTGGAGCGTGGTCGTGGCGGCGGCTGCGAAGCTGCACGAGATGAACGGGTCGTAGGTGCGCTTGTAGAAGTCCGGCAGGACACCACCGCCGTAGGACTCGGGATAGGCCGTAGCGCGGGCCACCGGGATGTGGCTGTGCTCGGGGAAGAACATGCTGTCGAAGCCGCGGTCCTCGATCTCGACGGCGAGCGGACCAGGGTCGAGGTCGAGATCGGTCGCGAAGACGTAAACGCCCACCTTCATCGGGCTACCTCCCTGCCGGGCACGACGCGGCTCGTCGTGGTTGGCCGTGAAACTAGGCGCGCGCCGCTGGGAGGACTTGTGTCAGAACGGGTCAGCGCGGGACAGGACCGGTTCGGGGTGCGCGCGCGCGTGGAAGCTGCCGTCGATGGTGAGCCCCCCGTCGACCTTGAGCACCGCGCCGGTCACGAAGGACGCGTCGTCAGAGACCAGGAACGCGACCGCGCCGGCGATCTCCTCGGCGGTGCCGAACCGGCCGAGCGGAGTGCGGTCGAGCAGCCGAACCGGGTCGAGCGCACCGGTCTCGAAACCCGAGAGCATCATCGGGGTCTCGATGTAGCCCGGGGCCACGGCGTTGACCCGGATGCCTAGCGGCCCCCATTCGGCCGCCAACGTGCGGGTCAGGCCGAGCACGCCGGACTTCGTCGTGCTGTACGCCAGCCGCTGCGGGAGGCCGAACGTCGACCCGACCGACGCGAGGTTGACGACCGCCGCGTGTCTGGAGCGCGACAACGACCCGAAGGCCGCCCGGCTGCAGCGCATGACACCTCCGAGGTTGACGTCGAGCTCGCGGCTCCAGGCGTCGGAGTCGATGTCGGCGGCGGCGCGCCTGGTGAGGATGCCGGCGTTGTTGACCAGCACGTCGAGAGGGCGGTCGTCGAAACGAGCGACCGCTTCCCGCACCGCCGTGTCGTCGGTGACGTCCACGGCGATCCCCGCCGCGCCGATCGCCTCAGCCGCCGCCGTCACGGCTGCCTCGTCGAGGTCACCGAGCCAGACGTCGTACCCCTCCTGGACGAGGCGGCTGCCGATCGCCAGCCCGAGACCCTGGGCTCCACCGGTCACCAGGGCGGTGCGTGGCTGCATGACGGTGACGCTAGGGATCGGACCGGCGCCCATGGTGTCCCGAACTGCGACAGAGACAGGACGGCGCAGACACGCAGACTCCGGTGATGGACCGACTCAAGGGCAAGACAGCGCTGGTCACCGGAGCCGGACGCGGGATCGGCCGTGCCATCGCCGAGACGTTCGCACGCGAGGGCGCCACCGTGTTGGCAACCGGCCGGGGGCAGCACTCGACCATCGACCCCGACTTGGAGTGGCACCAGCTCGAAGTAAGCAGCGAGGAGGACTGGCGGCGAGTCGTCGCTCACGCCGAGGAGACCTTGGGCGGCGTCGACGTCCTCGTGAACAACGCCGGGATCATCACCTACGACCTGCCGCACGAGGTGACGCTGGCGGACTGGTCAAAGGTCGTGGCGGTCAACCAGACCGGCACCTGGCTCGGAATGCGAGAGGTGGTGCCCGGGATGTTGCGCCGCGGCGGCGGCTCGATCATCAACGTCTCCTCGATCTGGGGCAACGCCGCGGTTGCGGGAGCACACGCCTACCACGCGACGAAGGGCGCGGTCCGGAACATGTCCAAGAGCGCCGCCATCACCTACGCCAAGGACGGGATCCGGGTGAACTCGTTGCACCCCGGCTTCATCGTGACGCCGCTGACCGAGGCGCAGGACCCTTCGATCAACGACTACGTCGTGTCCCAGACCCCGATGGGGCGGGCCGGCCAGCCCGACGAGATCGCGCAGGGCGCGGTCTTCCTCGCCAGCGACGAGTCCAGCTTCATGACCGGCTCGGAGCTCGTCATCGACGGTGGGTATCTGGCGCAGTAGCTGAAACACGCACCCGGTCGGGTTCGACCCGTCGCTACCCGCTTCCGAAGGACGACAGAGAGTCGGCGGGCCAGGCCGAACAGCTCGCCGGCGCGCACGCGGGACCAGGCGGCCACCTGCACCGCGGCCGGGAGGGAGCTCGTCGGTGGCGTCGATGCGAGCGGCGCCGCGCTTTGGGCACGTCTCGGCACGAACGCCCGCCCGACGCGAGACCCCGAGATGACCTCAGATGGGGCCGAACCCCGTCTGACCTGCAGCGATGGGTGGAGCTGAGGGGACTCGAACCCCTGACCCTCTGCATGCCATGCAGATGCGCTACCAGCTGCGCCACAGCCCCAAGGCGTTGTCCGAGGTGGAAGCCCTGCGGACAACTCGCGGAATCTTAGCCAACGGCGTGGCCGCGGACTAAATCGGGCGCGACCGTGCGGTTGTAGGCGAGGAGGCGCCACGCGGCCCGACGAGCTTCGACGCCGCAGGACGGCCCAGCCGCAGTTCTCCATGCCGTGCAGCGTGTGCTCCTGGGCGGGCGGCCAGTCGAGGAGGGCGGCGATCGCGGTACGGAGCGCGGAGCCGTGCGAGACGGCGACGCCCACGCCGTCCGGACCGGCGAGCGTCGCGAGCTCGGAGAGCGCTTCGGTCATCCGGGCGGCGACGTCCACCGACTTCTCGGCGCCGGCGACAGCGTCGTAGTTGGCCCGCAGGAACTCGGCGAACTCGGCCGGGTCGTCGGCCTCGTACTCGTGGTGGTGCAGCCCCTCGCGGGGGCCGAGCGAGTACTCGCGCAGCCGGGCGTCGAACACCGGGGTGAGACCGCAGGCCGAGGCGAGGTACGACGCGGTCGAGCGGGCCCGCTCCGAGTCCGACGACCACAGCACTGCCGGCGAGAGCTCGGCCAGCACCGGCGCGACCGCGGCCGCCTGCGCCTGGCCGAGCTCGTCGAGCCGGGACTCGGCGTGCCCCTGGATCCGGCGCACGGCGTTCCAGTCGGTCCGCCCATGGCGCAGCAGGACCAGGTCAGTCACCGGCGGTGACGTCCGCCGGCAGGGGGATGGTCGGGCAGTCGCGCCACAGCCGCTCCAGTGCGTAGAACTGCCGCTCCTCCTCGTGCTGCACGTGCACGACGATCTCGCCGTAGTCGATCAGCACCCAGCGGCCGTCGCGCTGGCCCTCGCGGCGGATCGGCTTGGCGCCGATCTCGCGCAGCTTGTCCTCGACCTCGTCGACGATCGCGCGGACCTGGCGGTCGTTGGAGGCCGAGGCCAGCAGGAAGGCGTCGGTGATCGCGAGCTGCTCGCTCACGTCGAAGGCGATGATCTGCTGCGCCAGCTTGTCGGATGCCGCCCGCGCGGCGGTCACGACGAGCTCGACGGCGTGGTCGGTGGCGGTCACGTCTTTGCGGGGTCCCCTCGGAATCGTGTGCGGAAGGAGCGAAGCGGGGGGAGCCCGCGATTTCGTGGGGTGCTCATGCATCTCCAGGATCAGAGGGATAGAGGTGGTGCTTGGCGATGTACTGGACCACGCCGTCCGGGACGAGGTACCAGACCGGTTCCCCGCGTCGGGTCCTCTCGCGGCAGTCGGTCGAGGAGATCGCCAGCGCGGGGATCTCGACCATCGTCACCCGGTCGGCCGGGATGGCGGCCAGCGTCTGCGGGTCCATGTCGTGGCCCGGCCGGGTGCAGCCGACGAACTGCGCGAGCGCGAACAGGTCGTCGGCCGAGCGCCACGTGAAGATCTCGGCCAGGGCGTCGGCGCCGGTGATGAAGTAGAGCTCGCTGTCCGGCATCGCCTGCTTCAGGTCGCGCAGGGTGTCCACGGTGTAGGTCGGCCCGGCCCGGTCGATGTCGACCCGCGAGACGTTGAACCTTGGGTTCGACGCCGTCGCGATCACCGTCATCAGGTAGCGGTGCTCGGCCGGCGTCACCACCCGCTCGGACTTCTGCCAGGGATCACCGGTGGGCACGAAGACGACCTCGTCGAGGTCGAACCACGCCTGCACCTCGGACGCGGCGACGAGGTGCCCGTGGTGGACGGGGTCGAAGGTGCCGCCCATCACGCCCACGCGGCGAGTGCGCTTTTCGGGGTCCCCGCGGGATCGTGGGCTCTCATCGCTGCCCTGCCCACGATTCCGTGGGGTGATCACGGAGTGCCCAAGGTCAGGAGTGCTCGCGCCCGCCACCGAAGGCGATCAGCGCGGCCATCAGCCCGAGCAGGATGAACAGCGACAGCCCACCGATGGCGAAGCTGATGCGCTGGTCCACCTCGGCGGCGGCCACGGCGATGCTCTGGGCGAGAATCATGGCGACACCCTACCTAGTAGCGTGTCGCGGCTAAATCCTGGCGTGGCGGCGTCCATGCTTCAGCCGCGAGCCGCTACTGGTCACCTGACGTGGCCGTCCCCCACCACGACGTACTTGGTGGAGGTCATCTCCGGCAGCCCCATCGGCCCGCGCGCGTGCAGCTTCTGAGTGCTGATCCCGATCTCGGCGCCGAAGCCGAACTCGCCGCCGTCGGTGAACCGCGTCGAGGCATTCACCAGCACCGCCGCAGAGTCCACCTCCGCGGTGAACCGCCGGGCCGCGGCCTGGTCCTCGGTGACGATCGCGTCGCTGTGCTGGCTCGACCAGCGCCGGATGTGCCCGATCGCCGCGTCGAGGTCGGGTACGACGCGCGCCGAGATGTCGAGTGACAGGTACTCCTCGCCCCAGTCCTCGTCGGTGGCCGGCACCACCCCGTCGTACGCCGCGAACACGTCGTCACCGTGGACCGTGACGCCGGCCTCCTGGAGGGCCGCGACGACCCGCGGGAGGAAGGTGTCGGCCACGGCCGCGTGGACGAGCAGGGACTCGGCGGCGTTGCAGA
Source organism: uncultured Actinomycetota bacterium (assembly GCA_963749865.1). Lineage (GTDB taxonomy): Bacteria > Actinomycetota > Actinomycetes > Propionibacteriales > Nocardioidaceae > Nocardioides. Next base: position 248,110 of record CAVVOE010000011.1, on the reverse strand, counting down.
CGCTGGTGCGCTGGGTCTTGGCGTTGAGCACGATGGCCAGCGCCTTGTCGAGGTCGGCGGCCCGGTCGACGTACACGTGGCAGTTGCCGACCCCCGTCTCGATCACCGGCACGGATCGACTCCTCGACCACCGACCGGATCAGCCCCGCTCCCCCGCGCGGGATCAGCACGTCGACCAGCCCACGGGCCCGCATCAGCGCCTTCACCGAGTCGTGCGAGTCACCGGGCACCAGCTGGACCACGTCGGCGTCGAGGCCTGCCGCGACGGCCGCGTCCCGCAGCACCGCGACGATCGCGGCGTTGCTGGACCGGGCGGACGACGAGCCGCGCAGCAGCACCGCGTTGCCGGACTTGACGCAGATCCCGGCCGCGTCGGCGGTGACGTTGGGGCGGGCCTCGTAGATCATCCCGACCACGCCGAACGGCACCCGCACCTGGCGCAGCTCGAGGCCGTTGGCCAGCGTGCTGCCGCGCACCACCTCGCCGACCGGGTCGGGCAGCGCGGCAACCTCGCGCAGGCCGCGGGCCATGTCCTCCAGCCGCTGCGGCGTGAGCCGGAGCCGGTCCACGAGGTTCGCCGGCGTGCCGTCGGCCTCCGCCCGGGCCACGTCGCCGGCGTTCGCCTCGAGCACCTCCGACGAGCGAGCCAGCAGCGCCTCGGCCATGGCCACCAGCGCGGCGTCCTTCGCCCGCGCGTGGCCAGGGCCAGGCCGTGGCTGGCCTCGCGGGCGCGCCGCGCCGCGTCCAACACCTCCTGGGTGCTCACACGGGCGAGGATAGGCGCGAGGAGGATCGACTGTGCCGGTGTACCTGCAGGCTGGACTGTGGGGCCTGGCCGCCGGCGGCATGCTGGTGGTCGGCGCCGCGATCGCGTGGTTCGCGCGCGGGCCGCGGCTGGTCGTGGCCGGTGCGATCCTCACGATGGTCGCCGACACGAGGATCCCCGCGGCGTTCGCACTCACGAGGGCCTGATGGCCGGTCCGCTGCGGTTCGTCGTCAACCGTCACCACGCCACCACGCTCCACTTCGACCTCCGGCTCGAGGTGGACGGCGTGCTCGCCTCCTGGGCGGTGCCCAAGGGTCCCTCCCTCGACCCGGCGGCCAAACGGCTGGCCGTGCAGGTCGAGGACCACGGCATGGAGCACCTCGACCTCGAGGGACGCTCCGAGTCGGACGACGGCCGGGTCCAGACCAAGATCGTCTGGGACACCGGCCTCTACCAGCCGGCCGAGGACCCCGGCCCCGCACTGGACCGGGGCCACCTGCGCTTCGTGCTCGCCGGGCAGAAGCTCGAGGGCGCCTTCGCACTGACCCGGACCGGGATGGGCGGAAACGCCCGGAACTGGCTGCTGGTCAAGGTCAACGACGAGTACGCCGACCCGGAACGGGACCCGACGGTCGACGAGAACGAGTCGGTGCTGAGCGGGGTCACCAACGAGCAGCTGGCGGCTAGCGAAGCTTCCTGATCGCCTTCGACAGCCCCTGCGCGTGCCGGCGCACGTCGGCCCACGGGTCCTCGCGCCGGGCCAGCCGGCGACGTACGGACGTGATCGTGTGCTGACTCGGCTTCACGCGCGACAGCTCGTCCCAGGTGATCGGCGTCGAGACCGGTGCCCCCGGCCGGGCCCGCAGGGAGTACGCCGGGACGGCGGTCTGGCCGTAGCCGTTCCGGAAGGTGTCGACGAAGATTCGGTCGCCGCGCTTGGCCTTGCGGTGCTCCACGGTCAGCAGCTCCGGCTCCTTCTCGACGAGGCGGTCGGCGCAGGCGCGGGCGAAGGCGCGGACCTCGTCGAAGGGCAGTCGCGGCCGCAGCGGGACCAGCACGTGGTAGCCACGGGAGCCGGTGGTCTTCAGGTAGCTGGTCAGCCCGAGGTCGTCGAGCAGCTCCCCGACCAGCCGGGTGGCGCGGCGTACCGCGGCGAGGTCGTCGAGCGTCGGGTCGAGGTCGAAGACGAGCTGGTCGGGCTGGTCCAGGTTCTTCTCGGTGCACAGCCAGGTGTGCGGCGTGAGGCACGCCTGCTGCGACAGGTAGACCAGCGACCGCCGGTCGTTCACGACGACCTGTCGCTGCGGCCCGTCCGCGGTGTCGACCTCGACGGTGTGCACCCAGTCCGGGAAGTGGGAGGGCACCTTCTTCTCGTAGAACGAGAACCGGCCGAGCCCGTCGGGGAACCGTTCCATGTTCACCGGGCGGCCGGCCAGGTGCGGCAGCATCACCTCGGCCACGGCGTCGTAGTAGCGCGCCACGTCGAGCTTGGTGACCCCGTCCTCCGGGAACAGCACCTTGTCCGGCTTCGAGATCTCTACGCCGGCCACCTCGGCCCGGTCGCTCACTGCTCCCTCACCACCTCGGACGCGTTCTTGTCATCGCGCAGCCCGAGGTAGCGCGGGTGCCGGAGCTGCCCGTCGCGGGTCCACTCGGTGAACGCGACCTGGGCGACCAGCCTCGGCTCGGCCCAATGGACGGTCTTCCGCGGGAGCGGGCCCCTCGTGCAGGGCGACTCGTCGACCTCGAGCTCGGTCAGCCGCGCGTGCAGGTCGCGCAGGACGGCTTGGGAGAAGCCGGTGCCGACCTTCCCGGCGTACACCAGGTCGTCGCCGTCGTGGTAGGCGAGCAGCAGCGCGCCGAGCGCCACCCGGGATCCCTCCGGATCGGTCCAGCCGACGACCACGAGCTCCTGGCCGGCCTCGCACTTGAACTTCAGCCACCTGTCGGTGCGACCGGTGGCGTACGGCGCGTCCGCGCGCTTCGCGATCAGGCCCTCCCAACCCTGGCGGCAGGCCTGCGCGAAGTAGTCCTCGCCGCCCCGGCGACGGTGCGGGGTGTAGCGGACCGGGCCCTCGAAGGTGAGCAGCTCGCGGAGCCTCCGCTTCCGGTCCAGCAGCGGCTCGCCGCGCAGGTCCGCACCGTCGGCGCGGAGCACGTCGAAGACGTAGAAGTAGACCGGTACGCCGCTGCGCCGGGCCTTCTCGGCGTTGCTCACGTGGATGCGCGGCTGCAGCCGGGCGAACGAGGTCCGCGACCCCTCGAAGGCCACCACCTCGCCGTCGATGACGAAGTCGGTCGAGGCCTGCTCCTCCAGCGCCTCGGCGATCTCGGGGAACGCCACGGTCACGTCACGCCCGGACCGGGAGTAGAGCTTCGTCCCGCGCCCGGTGCGGACCGCGAGGCAGCGCTGCCCGTCGAGCTTGCGCTCGTAGACCCAGCCGTCCTCCCAGAACCGCTCGTGGCTGAGGGTCGCCAGCGCCGGCGTCGGCACGTCCGTCACGCTGCGTCGGTACCCGCTCCTCGTCGTAGGGTTTTGGCGTGACCCAGCCACCCGACTCCACCCAGCCCGTCACGCCGGTCCCACCCAACATCCCGCCGCCGCCAAGCACGCCGCCGCCCAGCACGCCGCCGCCGGGCTCACCCCCACCGGGCGCGCCTCCGCCGCCGTCGCCTCCGACTACAGATCCCCGGCCGACCGCGACCCTGCCGCCGGCGCCGGTGGCGAAGCCGAAGCAGCCGGTCGACCGCAGCCAGCTGGTCCGGGCCGGGCTCGGCGTGTTGGTGGTGGCGCTGACCGTCGTGGGTCTGGTCGTCGAGGAGAACGACTCGACCGGGTACGAGACCTACACCACGTGGGCGGTGTTCGCGACCGTGATGGCCGCCGTCCACCTGCTTCCGCTCGTCTGGAAGGGCGAGCCGCGGCGGGTCTGGGACGTCGTGGCGATCGCGACCGGCGGGCTGGTCTTCTACTGGGTCGCGATCGTGCTGCCGTTCATCGGGAACGGCACCAGCTTCGCGCAGACCCTGGCCGTCGCGATCGCGGTCGCACACTGCTGGGTGCTCCCCGGGCGGCGGTGAGGCCGTGCTGAGGTCCGCGCGTGGGCTCACCTTCCTCGGGACGGCGCTGGCCGTCCTGTCCCTGGGGCTGCCCTGGCGCACGCTCGCGGCCACGCCCGGCTACCTGACCGCCGGCTACTACACCAACTACTGCGACTACGACGGTTGGTGCTCCGCCACCTACACCCCGGGGGTGCTCCTCCCGGGGCTGCCCGGAGGCAGCTACCCGGGCACCGACTCCGTGGTTCGCTTCTTCATCGCGGCCGCGATCGCCCTGGCCCTGATCGGCGGGCTGCACCTCGGCCGCCGCTCGGCGCTGCGCTGGGCGGCGTACGTCGGTGTGGCCGGGGTCCTGCTGTACGTGCTGTACGGCCTGATGGGCGGCATGGTCGCCCTGGTCGCTGCGTCCGCGTGCTTCTGGCTGGCCTCGACCAGGGAGGTCATACGGACAGAGCAAGCGGGTGCTCCGTCCGTATGACGCAAGCCAGTCGCGAGCTCAGCCCTTGCGCTTGTTGACGTCCTCGGTGGCGGCGGGGAGCACGGTCTTGAGGTCGCCGACGACGCCGAAGTCGACGAGCTCGAAGATCGGGGCCTCCTCGTCCTTGTTCACCGCGACGATCGTCTTGGAGGTCTGCATGCCGGCACGGTGCTGGATGGCGCCGGAGATGCCGGCGGCGATGTAGAGCTGCGGGGAGACGGTCTTGCCGGTCTGCCCGACCTGGAAGCTGTGCGGGATCCAACCCGAGTCGACGGCCGCCCGCGAGGCGCCGACAGCGGCGCCCAGGGAGTCGGCGAACTCCTCGATCGGGGTGAAGTCACCACCGGTGCCGCGACCACCGGAGACCACGATCGCGGCCTCGCTGAGGTCGGGGCGACCGGATGCCTTGCGCGGCTGGGAGGCCACGATCTGGGCGCCCTTGGCGGCGTCGGAGATCTCCGCCGAGAACTCCTCGACCGTGCCGGCACCCTCCGACTCCTCGGGCGCGGCGGAGTTCGGCTTGACCGTGATGATCGGCGTGCCCTTGGTGACCTTCGCGGTGACCGTGTAGCTACCGGCGAACACGCTCTGCGTGGTGACCGGCCCCTCCTGCACGTCGACGGCGTCGGTGATCAGGCCGGAGTCGAGCTTGATCGCCAGCCGGCCGGCGATCTCCTTGCCCTCGACGTTGGAGGAGATCAGGATCGCGCCCGCCGACGACTTCTCGGCCAGCTGCTGGAGCGCCTCGGCCTTCGGGGCGACCAGGTAGCCCTTGATCTCCGAGTCGTCGACGACGTAGACCTTCTCGGCGCCGTACTTCTTGACCTTCTCGGCGACCTCGGACGACTTGCCCGCGTCGCCGATGTAGACCGCCGAGGGCTCTCCGAGCCGCTTGGCGATGGTCAGCAGCTCGTAGGTCGGCTTGCGGACCGCTCCGTCGAGGTGGTCGACGAGGACGAGTACTTCAGACATGGGTGGTCAGCGCTCCGTATCGGGGTGTGCGGCTCAGATGAACTTCTTGGACGCGAGGAACTCGGTCAGCGCGGTGGCGCCGGAGCCGTCCTCGTCCTTGACGATCTCGCCCTGGCTGCGTGGCGGACGCTCGGTGGTCTCCTCGACCTCGGTCCAGGCCACCTTCAGCCCGACGTCGCCGGAGTCGACCCCCAGATCCGACAGCGACCAGACGTCGAGCGGCTTCTTCTTGGCCGCCATGATCCCCTTGAACGACGGGTAGCGGGCCTCGCCGGACTGGTCGGTCACCGACAGCACCAGCGGCATCGACGCGCCGATCACCTCGGTCGCGGTGTCGCCGTCGCGCTTGATCCGGACCTGGTCGCCCTGGGACTCGATGACCGACGCCATCGTGACCTGCGGCCACGAGAGCCGCTCCGCGAGCATGGCGGGTACGACGCTCATCGAGGCGTCCGTCGAGGACATCCCGCAGATGACCAGGTCCACCTTGGTCTCGGAGCCCGCCTTCTCGACCGCCTTCGCGAGCACCAGCGACGTGGCGATGGCGTCCGAGCCGGCGATGGCGTCGTCGACGACGTGGATGCCCTTGTCGGCGCCCATCTGCAGCGCCTTGCGCACCGCGTCGACCGCCTTCTCCGGGCCCACGCACAACGCCGTGACCTCGACCTCCGCGCCCTCATCACCGGCGGCAGCCTTCTCCTTCAGCTGGAGGGCCTGCTCGACGGCGTACTCGTCCAGCTCGGACAGCAGCCCGTCGACGCCGACCCGGTCGACGGTGTTGTCGTCCTCGAACCTGCGGTCGGCGGTGGCGTCCGGGACGTGCTTGACACAGACAAGAATGTTCATGGTGCTCCGGAGGTTACCGTCGTGACACTCGCAGTTACACCGCGTCCGCAGTCGCCTTCCTCACACCGGAACTGTCACGGTCGGACGAGGCGATCGACGATCCGCCCCACCACCAGCCACGCCGCCGCGCCGAGCCCCCAGTTGAGCAATGCGTTCTTGGTCTCGGCGTTGTCACCGCCGAACTGCTTGATGCCGTTGTCCTTGGAGAAGATGCCCAGGTCGACCCGGTCCGCGCCCTCGAGCACGAACTTCACCAGGTCGTTGTCCCGGTTGGCGTCCACCGCGATGAGCAGCGCTCCCACCGCCAGGAACAGCGCCGCGACCAGGAAGACCAGCCAGAGGACCTGCGCGAGGGTGAGCCGGACGCGGCGTACGGTCTGGGCCCCCGGCCCAGGCGCACCCGACGTCCCCGAAGCCTCGGTCTTGTTCTCTGAAGCCACCATCTTGTCGCTCACCTGCCCTCGAAGGTGGCCTTGCCCGGCCCCTGCTCGACGAAGGATCGCATACCGGTGGTGCGGTCCTCGGTCGCGAAGAGAGCCGCGAACTGGGCCCGCTCGATCTCCAGCCCGGCGTCCAGGTCGACGTCCAGGCCCCGGTCGATCGACTCCTTCGCCGCCCGGAGCGCGAGCGCCGCGCCCGTGGTGAACTGGGCGGCCCAGGCCACCGCCTCGTCGTACACCTGCTCCTTCGGTACGACGCGGTCGACCAGCCCGATGGCCAGCGCCTCGTCGGCCTTGACGAACCGCCCGGTGAAGATGAGCTCCTTGGCCCGGCTCGGGCCGACCAGCCGGCTCAGCCGTTGGGTGCCGCCGGCGCCGGGGATGATCCCGAGCAGCACCTCGGGCTGGCCGAGCTGGGCGTCCTCGGCGGCGAACCTGACGTCGGCGGCCAGGGCCAGCTCGCAGCCCCCGCCGAGCGCGTAGCCGGTGATCGCGGCGACGACGGGCTTGGGGATGCGCGCGACCGCGGTGACCGCGGACTGCACCGAGCCTCCCCGGCCGAGCATGTCCTCGTGCGAGAGCTCGGCCATCTCCTTGACGTCGTTGCCGGCCGCGAAGACCTTCTCGCCGCCGTAGACGACCACCGCCCGCACGTCGGACCGCTCGGTGGCCTCGGCCGCCGCGTCGCTCAGCTCGGCCTGGACCTGGAAGCTGATCGCGTTCATCTTCGGCCGGTCGAGGCGGATGACGCCTACCCCGTCGGCCACGTCGAGGCTGACATATTCCCTGGCGAACTCACCCATGCGGCGCATTCTGCCGGGGCGGCCCTTCATAGACTCGCCGGGTGCCCGGACTCTGGCGGACCCGAGACGAGGTGGCGCCCATCTGGCCGGGCACCAACCACCATCTCGGCGCGACCTGGTCGGAGGAGTCGACCAACTTCGCGGTGTGGGCGCCAGAGGCCACGGCGGCGTACCTCTGCCTGGTCGACGAGGACGGCACCGAGACGAGGCACCGGCTCACCGAGCGTTCGCTCGGCATCTGGCACGGCGCGGTGCCGGGGGTCGAGCCCGGCCAGCGGTACGCCTACCGGATGGCCGGCCCGTGGGCTCCGGAGCAGGGGCTGCGGTTCAACCCGCAGAAGCCGCTGCTGGACCCCTACGCGCGGGCGATCAGCGGCGAGCTGGTCCAGGACCCGGCGATCTTCGGGTACACGGTCGGCGCCCCTGAGACCCGCGACTTCCTGGACTCGGCCGGCAAGGTCCCACTCAGCGTGGTCGTCGACGACCGGTTCGAGTGGGGTGACGACCCGCCCCAGCGGCGCCGGTGGCGCGACACCGTCATCTACGAGCTGCACGTCAAGGGGATGACCCAGCTGCACGACCGGGTGCCGGAGCCGCTGCGAGGGACGTACGCCGGCCTCGCGTCGCCCGCGGTCATCGACTACCTGCGCGACCTCGGCGTCACCGCGGTGGAGCTGCTGCCGGTGCACCAGTTCCTGACCGAGCCGGCCGTCGCCGCGCGCGGCCTGTCCAACTACTGGGGCTACAACTCGATCGGGTTCTTCGCCCCGCACGCGGCGTACTCCTCCAGCGGTGACCGCGGCGAGCAGGTGACCGAGTTCAAGGCGATGGTCAAGGCGTTCCACGACGCCGGCCTTGAGGTGATCCTCGACGTGGTCTACAACCACACGGCGGAGGCCGGGGTCGAGGGGCCGACGCTGTCGTTCCGCGGCCAGGACGACAAGATCTACCACCGGGTGCCGCCGGGGCGACCCGGGGACCCGTTCCACGACAAGTACTGGGACGTCACGGGGTGCGGCAACACCGTCGACGCCAGCCACCCCTTCGCACTGCGGATGATCCTCGACTCGCTGCGCTACTGGGTGACCGAGATGCACGTGGACGGGTTCCGGTTCGACCTCCTCTCCGCGCTGACCCGCAGCGGCCGCGCCGTGGACATGCGCAGCCACCTCCTCGTCGCGATCGGCCAGGACCCGGTGCTGCGGCACGTGAAGCTGATCGCCGAACCGTGGGACGCCTCCTCGGACGGCTACCGGGTCGGCGAGTTCCCGCCGCCGTGGATCGAGTGGAACGACCAGTTCCGCGACGAGATCCGGGACTTCTGGAACGGCCGCTCCCCCGGCATCCGGTCGGTTGCGACCCGGCTGGCCGGCTCCTCGGACCTGTACGCCGACGACGGCCGGTCGCCGTACGCCTCGGTCAACTTCGTCACCGCCCACGACGGGTTCACGGTGCGCGACCTGGTCAGCTACGACCACAAGCACAACGAGGACAACGGCGAGGACAGCACCGACGGCACCGACAACAACCGGTCCTGGAACCACGGCGTCGAGGGCGAGACCACCAACAAGCAGATCCTGGGCGTACGCCGGCGCCAGGCCGCCAACCTGATGGCGACGCTGTGCCTGTCCAACGGCGTACCGATGATCACGGCGGGCGACGAGCGCGGCCGCACCCAGCGTGGCAACAACAACGCCTACTGCCAGGACAACGAGATCTCCTGGATCGACTGGCGGCCCGACGACGCCTGGCTGGACGTCTACGAGATCACCAAGGCCGCCCTGCGCTTGCGCCGTGAGCACCCCGCGCTCCGCCAGCGGCACTTCTTCGAGGGCCGGCCCACCATCCGCGGCGGCCCGAAGGACCTGGCCTGGCTGCACCCCTCGGGCCGTGAGATGACCGGCGACGACTGGCACGACCACACGCTGACCTCGCTGGGCATGTTCGTCTCCGGTGCCCCGCTCCGCTCCCCCGGCCCGCGGGGCGAGCAGCAGGTCGACGCGTCGTTCGCGATGTTCTTCAACTCCGGCGACCGCGCGGTCCCCTGGATGCTCCCCGAGAACGCCTGGGTCCACTCCGGTGAGGTCGTGCTCTCGAGCGACCCGAAGCTGCCACTGGGTACGCCGGTCAAGGCCGGTGACCGGCTGCGGCTGGGCGGCCGCAGCGTGGTGGTGCTGCGCGAGGTCTGACCTGGCCTAGCTTCGCTCGAAGATGAGGTCGAAGTCCTTGCGCCAGGTTGATCCCTGATCGTCGGACGCCTCCCAGCGGCCCGCGATCCGGTCCGGCCCGACGTCAGCGACGAACCGCTGGAACATGTCGGGGTCCTCGCGACTCAGGGTCCAGAGCGAGCCGTCGAAGGTCATGGGATAGACCCGGCAGACCCCCCGTTCGTCGTGGTAGAGCGCCGAGTAGGCGTCGCGCGCATCGCTGCGGCCGAGGACCAGGACCATCTCGCTCGTGGCCGGTCCGACATCGCCTCCCATCGTCCAGCGGAAGACCACGAACGCATCGCCGAGCCATTCGACCGTCGCCGAGCCCGGCACCTCCAGGTCGGCCGGCTCCAAGAACCACGCGTTCCGCATCGTCGTCCGCCACGACCCCACCAGGACGTCCAGCTGCTCCATGGCCTCGCTGCGCATCGCTCCTCCTTGACGGTGAGTGGGTCGACTCCGGTCGGGTGATGAACTCATCGGGCGAGGCTCGCCTCCGCAAGCGGCCCAACGCGAGCTGTCCACAGTCAGGCGAACTCACACACGCAGAGTTGAAGGGGCGCTTCGCCGCTGAACGGTGCCCCAGACCAGTCGCCGAAGCGCTCGACAAGTCGCAATCCGCCGAGCGAGACCAGCAGCGGCAGCTCCTGGGGGAAGATGCTCCTGATCTCGAGTGGCGCGACGACAACGTCGGGCTCGGAGTCGGTCGAGAGGTGCCACGTCCCGCGCGTCACCTGCGCGAGCGCATCGTAGGTCTCCGCGACATCGACCCTCACTTGGCCGCGATCCGGATCGGTGAACGACAGCGACTCCCTGGTTCGTCGGTGGCCGTCGGCCTCGGCCAGCACCCTCACGCTCGGGTTGAACACATCGAAGATGAACCGCGCTCCGGGTGCCAGGTGGCGTCGTACCGACCTGAAGCAGCTCACCAGATCGTCGATCTCGTGCAGATGCAACAAGGAGTTGGCGGTGATGAACACGAAGTCGAACGTGCGGCCCAGATCGAACGCCCTCATGTCGCCCGGTAGCCACTCCACCACGACGCCGCACTCATCCGCCTTGCGACGAGCTTCGGCGAGCATGTCCGGCGAGAGATCCAACCCGACGCACGAACACCCGTCGGACGCGATGGGGATCAGCTTGTGCCCGGTGCCGCAGCCGAGCTCGAGTATCTGACCGCCCGTCCGACCGGCTTCGGCACGGTAGAAGTCGACCGCGGGACCGCCGCCGGGGAACATCAGGTCGTAGAGCTTCGCATGCGAGTAGAACGCTTCATCCACCACGACACCTGCTCCTGTTCGATTCATCGCAGAGAACCGGGTTGCTGATGACTAAAGCACGCGAGCGCGTCGCGGGTCGGACTCACTCTTGGCGGCCGTCTCCCGTTCGAGCCAAGCGCTCGCGACTCAGATACCGAACCGGCTTGCCGAGCGACTCCGCATAGGCAATCTCCCGTTGGGTCGACTCACCTACGTAGCCACCCGGATCCACGATGTACACCTCGTCAGCCATGCGAATCTTTTGGAAGTGCACGCCGCCGAGCCGCCCCTTCAGGTTCGAGCTGTCGGCTGTCCAGTCGTAGTCCGGCAGCTCGGGGAGGCTGAACATTCCGAGGCTGATCACGACGCAACCTTCCATCGTGAGCCGCTGGTTGACCTCCGCGAACTCAGCCTCGAACTTGGTCGAGCCGCAGAGCGTGATGATCTTCGCCTCACCCTCGGGCGCCTGCGGCGCCTGCTGGTCCTCCACGAGGCTCATGATCTGTCAACGGCAGGACGATTCTTTCGCCGCCCCCCGGACGTCCTTTTGCCGCAGACAGTGCGCGGAACTGCCGACGAGGGGCCTCGGACCATGACCGGCTTGCGGCCCGGCGGCTGGCACCCTGAGGATCTGCACACATGAACGAGACGCCTGCCACGGCGAGGCTGAGACGTGCCGTCCGGGCGGTCATCCTGGCCGATGATGACCGTGTCCTGCTGTGCCGCTTCAGCTTCCCGCATCCAGCTGTACCGACGGGCGCAACGGGCGTCTGGGCGGCCCCCGGCGGCGGCATCGAGCCCGGTGAGCTGCCGCTGACGGCACTGCGCCGGGAGCTGCACGAGGAGACGGGGCTTGTCCTTGACGCCGAACCGCCTCACGTCTGGCATCAGGAGCTCGCCGCTCCCAGCCACGCGGACGGCTACGACGGGGTGGTCAACGACTACTTCCTCGTCCGCACCACGCGCTTTGATCCCCCCGGTAAAGCGCCCGATCAGCCGCGGTGAGGGCAGCTCCATCTGGCCCAGACCCCTGCAACTGGTACACAGGCCGAGTGACGATCGTCGTCAGGCCAGTTGTGGAACGAGATCGGGAGCGCTGGGCGGAGCTCTACCGCGGCTACTCGGCGTTCTACGAGGTGCCTGTCCCTGACCTCGACCACCTGTGGCGCCGGCTGACCGCGGGGGGTGAGCTCGAATGCTTCGTGGCCGAGCTCGGGGGCGAGGTGGTGGGTCTGGCACACGTCCGGGCGTTCGTTCGGCCGCTCGAGGGAGACACCGCCGGCTTCCTGGACGATCTGTTCGTGGACCCGACCCGGCGCGCGAGCGGGGCGGGCGCGGCGCTCCTGGAGCACCTGCGCGCTCTCGCCTCCGAGCGCGAGTGGGGCGTGGTCACCTGGATCACCGGCGCCGACAATGACACCGCGCGACGGCTGTACGACCGCGTGGCCGAGGCTCAGCAGTGGGTCACCTACGAAATGACACCGGAGCGGGTCGCGAGGACGCGAGCAGAGCCGACGGGGCCGCCGTGACAAGGCCACCGACGGGCTCCGCCGCCAACCAGAACGCCGACGCGCGCCCGGATCTGGCGCTCTGCGAGCTCCGCCAGAGGGCAGGCCGCGACGCACGAAGAGCCCCGGCCGCACGCGCGGTCGGGGCCCTTCGGGGCGAAGTCAGGCGACGCGGACGTTCTCGGCCTGCGGACCCTTGGGGCCGGCGGCGAGGTCGAACTCGACCTTCTGGTTCTCATCGAGCGACTTGTAGCCGCTGGTCTGAATAGCGGAGTAGTGGACGAAGACGTCTTCGCCGCCGCCGTCCTGGGTGATGAAGCCGAAGCCCTTCTCGGCGTTGAACCACTTGACGGTTCCCTGAGTCATGATCGTTTCCCTTGTTCTGCCGAGGGCACTGTGCCCTCAAGCCGCTGAAGACATCCACCTGTGCTGATGTCCAGCGAACCGAAAACCAGGAGTACGAGATACAAGCCGCGACATCTGGCGCGGCCAGGACGGCTTGCGGAGCCATCCCTTCAACAGCCCCACGATAGGGCATCGGTTGCGGGTTCAGGACATCGGCGAGCGCACCCGAGCGAAGATGACCGGTCACCGATGATGAGCTCGTGAACACGCACAGCCCGGTCCGCAAGCTGACCGTCGACGGTGAGGACTTCCGCATCCACACGACCGAGGACGGCATGACGCACTGTGACTGGCTGACCGGCCCCAACCCTGGCTACGGACTGTCCGTCGGTTCTCCGGCGACATTCGTGCGTGAAGGGGAAGTGCCTCCCGCTCGCGACGCGGAACCCGCTGATGAGCTCTTGGTCCGGTCGATCCGAGACTTCCTTGCCGGAATCAACCCTGAGACCGGCTACCTCGACTGAGTCCCGACGATCGCCTGCCGAGCGACGATCATGGCGTCACCGTCTTCGATGGATGTCGAATTGCCAGCACCTGGGAGAAGTCTCCGCGCAGGACTCGATCTCCGAGATGTACTTACGACCACACCCGCGACGAGGTCGAGTACGTCTTCGCCGACCGGATCGCCGAGCTCTCCCAGGACGCGGACGGGGTCGACGTCATCTTCGCGAGCGGCGACCGGCGGCGCTTCGAGCTCGTGATCGGCGCCGACGGGCTGCACTCGGCGCTGCGGGCGATGGTCTTCGGGCCGCGCGAGCAGTTCGTCCGTCACCTCGGGCTGGTGCTGGCCTTCTACAGCGTGCCCAACGAGTTCGGGCTGGACCGCTGGCTGATCGACCACCAGGAGGCGGGACGCTCGGCAGGGCTGCGGCCCATCCAGGACGCCAGCCGGGCGCTCGCCATGTTGTCCTTCCCCGCAGCCGACTTCGACATCGACCACCGCGACGTGGAAGCGCAGAAGCGGCTGCTGCGCGAGCAGATGGCCGGCTTCGGCTGGACCCCTCGCATCCTCGCGCACCTGGATGACACCCCGGACTTCTACCTCGACCAGGTCGCCCAAGTGGTGATGGACCACTGGTCCAGCGGGCGGGTGGGCTTCTCGGAGACGCGGCGTTCAGCGCCTCGCCGATGTCTGGCGCCGGGACGGGACTGGCCCTGGTCGGCGCCTACATGCTGGCTGGGGAGCTCGCCGCCGCCGGCTGGGACCCTGCGGCCGGGTTCGCCGGCTACGAGGAGCGGATGCGCGCGTACGTCGAGGCCAACCAGGAGATCGGTCGGGTGCACGTGCAGATGCTCGCCGCTCCCGACCCGGACGCCGAGCCGAGCCCGGAGCCCGACATGGAGGCCCTCACCGCCCTGGTCGAGCGTGCGGTCAACGGGCGCCGAGCTGCCTGACTACGAAGGCGTGCCCGACTCCGGGACGACCGTCGGTACGCCACTCACCCCGCGGGCACGTTCGTAGGCCGCACCCTGCCGGCGCCGGGATGACGCAGTCGAGCGAGGGTCAGGCGACCGCCACGACTCCCAGCTCGGCCACCGAGGTGAGGAGCTCGTTGCGCGGGATGACCCGCACGGTGTAGCCGAACGGGCCGCCCCGGTCGAGCTCGATGTCGCCGTCGAAGCGGTAGCGGCCGCCGTCGTAGGTCTCGTTGAGGGTCAGGTCACGGACGGTGACGTCGGAGAGCACGTCGTTGCTGTCGGTCTTGCCGTGCAGCACCTGGACGTGGACGTCGTCGGGGGTGAGGTCACCGAGGGAGACGAAGGCGCGCACGTTCAGCTCGGCGCCGACCTCGGCGGCGTCGCCGACGCCGGAGGACTCGACGTGCTCGACGCGGACCGACGACCAGGCCGCACGGACCCTCTTCTTCCAAGCGGCCAGGCGAGCGGCACCCGCGTAGTCGGAGTTCAGCGACCTGGCGTTGACGGCGGCGGGGGCGTAGAGCTCGCGGACGTAGTCGCGGACCATCCGGGTGGCGAGCACCTTGGGGCCGAGCGACTTCAACGTGTGCCGGACCATCTCCAGCCAGCGGGTGGGGATCCCCTCGGCGTCGTGGTCGTAGAAGCGCGGGGCGACGTCGTTCTCGATCAGGTCGTACAGCGCCTCCGCCTCGAGGTCGTCACGCTTGTCGACGTCGTCGACGCCGTCGGCCGTCGGGATCGCCCAGCCGTTGTCGCCGTCGTACCACTCGTCCCACCAGCCGTCGAGGACCGACAGGTTCAGGCCACCGTTCAGGGCTGCCTTCATCCCCGAGGTGCCGCAGGCCTCGTAGGGGCGCAGCGGGTTGTTGAGCCACACGTCGCAGCCGGGGTAGAGCGGCTGGGCCATCGCGATGTCGTAGTTGGGCAGGAACACGATCCGGTGCCGGAGCGCCGGGTCGTCGGAGAGCTTGACGATGTCCTGGATCAGCTTCTTGCCGCCGTCGTCGGCCGGATGCGCCTTGCCTGCGATCACCAGCTGGATCGGGCGCTCGGGGTGCAGCAGCAGGCTCTTGAGCCGCTCCGGGTCGCGCATCATCAGCGTCAGCCGCTTGTACGACGCCGCGCGGCGGGCGAAGCCGATGGTCAGCACGTCGGGGTCGAGCGCCGAGTCGATCCACTTGAGCTCGGCGCTCGCCACGCCACGCTGCTGCCAGGACTTGGTCAGCCGCCGTCGGGCGTCGCGGACCAGCCGCTCGCGCAGCTGCCGCTTGACCGCCCACACCTCGTTGCCGGGCACCTTGTCGACGGCCGACCAGAACGCGTCCACGTCGTCGGAGTCGGTGTAGGCACCGTGCGACGCGGCGAGGTCGAACATCTCGCGCGCCACCCAGGTCGGCGCATGCACGCCGTTGGTGATCGAGCCGATCGGGACCTCGGCCTCGTCGAAGGCCGGCCACAGGCCGTTGAACATCTCCCGGCTCACGTGGCCGTGCAGCGCCGAGACGCCGTTCGCGCGCTGGGCGAGGCGGAAGCCCATCACCGCCATGTTGAAGACCGTGGCGTCGCCGCCGGTGTAGTCCTCGGTGCCGAGGCCCAGCAGCTTGTCCAGCGGCACGCCGGGGGTGGCGCCGGCCTCGCCGAAGTACTGCTCGACCAGGGTCCGCGGGAACCGGTCGATGCCGGCCGGCACCGGCGTGTGCGTGGTGAACACCGTCGAGGCGCGGCCCACCTCGACCGCGGTGTCCCAGTCGACCTTCGGGCCGTCCTCGGCCACGGTCAGCTCACGGATCCGCTCGATGCCGAGAAAGCCGGCATGGCCCTCGTTGGTGTGGAAGACCTCGGGTGCGGGGTGGCCGGTGATCCGGCTGAACACGCGCAGCGCCCGGACCCCACCGACGCCGAGCAGCAGCTCCTGGCGGAGCCGGTGCTCGCTGTTGCCGCCGTAGAGGCGGTCGGTCACGTCGACGTAGTGCTGCGGGTTGGCCTCGACGTCGGTGTCCAGCATCAGCAGGGGCACCCGGCCCACGCGGGCCACCCAGATCCGGGCGATCAGCGGCGGCCCGTCGGGCAGGTCGATCGAGACCGTCGCCCGGGTGCCGTCGGGCTCGCGGAGCAGCGAGATCGGCAGCCCGTCGGGGTCGAGGACCGGGTAGCTCTCCTGCTGCCAGCCCTCTCGCGAGAGTGCCTGCTTGAAGTAGCCGTGCCGGTAGAGCAGGCCGACGCCGACGATCGGCACGCCGAGGTCGCTGGCCGCCTTGAGGTGGTCGCCGGCCAGGATGCCGAGGCCGCCCGAGTACTGCGGCAGCACCGCGGTGATGCCGAACTCCGGCGAGAAGTAGCCGACCGCCGCGGGGCCGTCCTGGACCCGGCGCTGGTACCAGCGGTCCTCGGTGAGGTACGCCGCGAGGTCGCGCTCCACCCTGCCGAGCCGCTCGACGAAGCCACCGTCCGCGGCCAGCTCGTCGAAGCGGGCCTTCTCGACCTCACCGAGCATCCGGACCGGGTCCCGGCTGGTCGACTCCCAGCGGTCGGGGTCGACCGAGGCGAACACGTCCTGGGTCGCCGGGTGCCAGGACCACCTCAGGTTGTTGGCCAGGTCGCCGAGCGCGGACAGGGCGTCGGGGAGCACGGGACGAACGGTGAAGCGACGGATGGCACGCACCCGCCCGACGCTAGCGCCTCTGCTTTGATCGTTCCAAGCCCAGCGCCGGTGACTATCCTCCGCATGGCCCGCATAACTCATGGCGCCATAGACCGTTAGGGCGGCTATGACAACCCGACCGGCCTACCGACGCCGGCTCCTCACCGCGACAGCAGGGGTTCTGGCCACCGCCATGATCCCCGCGCTCTCGTTCCTGCCTGCCGACGCCGCGACCCTCACCCGGGCCGCTGCCAGCGCTCCCAGCGCACCCTCCACCGAAGATGCCCTCACCATCGGCGACCCGGTCGCCGCCCTGGCCGACGTCGACCTGCAAGGAACTGCGGCGCCCACGAGCGCCCAGCAGCAGGCCGCCAACCAGCTGGGCAAGGTGGATGTCCGCTGGAACTCACTCGGCACCCCGGCCTCGATCCTGCCGACGTCCGGGAACCTCGGCGCCGCGCCAGGCAACCCCGCCACCGGCGCCCGCGCCTGGCTCTCCTCACACGCGGCGGTGCTCGGGATCTCCCCGACCCAGGTCGGTGCGCTGGAGCTGGTCAGCTCGCAGCAGCTGACCGGGACGAGCGCCCGCGCGGTGCTGTTCCGGCAGCGCTTCGGCACCCTGCCGGCGGCGACCGGCGGTCTGGTCACCGTGGGCGTGGCCCGCGGACGCGTCCACTACGTGTCGTCCTCCCTCACCCGTGCCACCACCACGCAGGCGCCGGCCGCGACGCTGACCCCGCTCCAGGGCTGGCTGGCCGCCGCGGCGAACGTCGGCCACCCCATCCCCGCCGCTGACCTGGCCAGGATCACCTCCAGGGTCACCGACGGCTGGACCCGGCTGGTCGTGCCCGGCTTCGCACAGAAGCAGCTGGTGCGCCTGCGCGCTCTCGGCATGGCCAACGGCGCGGTGCGTCCGGTCCTCGAGGCGAACGTCGTCGACGTCAGCGCCGGCCAGGCCTCCGCGTTCACCGTCCTGGTGGACGCCCGGACGGGCCAGGTGCTGGTCCGCCGCAACCAGGTCGACAACGCGGCCTACAACAACGTCTTCACCGGCACCATCACCGCAACCGAGTGCGGTCCCCAGCACGCGTTCGAGCTGACCGACGACCTCACCAAGCAGATCAACGCGGTCGCCACCGCCCTCCCGGCCGACGACGTGGTGGTGAAGTTCTTCGGTCCCAGCGGTCTGCTCCAGACCTCCGACCTGCTCACCTCCCCGGAGGTCGCCACCTACGACGACCCCGACGGCATGCCGGCCGGCACCTACGCCGTGCAGGTCTGCCCGTTCGACACCGCCTCGGTCGTGCTGGGCGCCTACGCCCTGACCGTGAGCACCAACGACACCGGCACGCCCACCACGGGTGACACGCCGTCGCCGATCTGGCGCTTCTTCACCGCCAACCCGACCCTCGACTCTCCGACGCAGACCCCCACCAACTCGGTGATCGGCTGCTGGATCCTTCCTGACAGCCGGTGCAACCTGCCCACCGGTGAGCTGCGCAACGTCGCCGCGCCCGCGCCGTGGGATGCCCTCGCAGACGGCACCCCGACGCTGACCACGGTCGGCAACAACGCCAACACCCACGAGGCGTGGGGCAGCCCGCTCACCCCCGGCGGCAGCGCCCAGGCACCGAACTCCCCCACTCGTGAGTACACGACGGAGTTCACCGACGCCTGGAACAACTCCAAGTGCGACCCGGCCCAGCTGGTGCCGGGCGGCAACGACATCCTCGCCTCGGTGACCAACCTGTTCGTCGCGCACAACAACATGCACGACTTCAGCTACTACCTCGGCTTCAGCGAGGACAACTACAACCTGCAGCTGGACAACATGGGCCGCGGGGGCACCGATGGCGACCAGGAGATCGGCAACGCCCAGGCCGGCGCGATCACCGGCGGTTCGCCGAGCTACCTGGGCCGCGACAACGCCAACCAGATCACTCTCCAGGACGGCGTGCCCGGCATCACCAACCAGTACCTGTTCCAGCCGATCGCCGGTGCGTTCTACGCACCCTGCACCGACGGCGGCATGGACATGGGGATCGTCGGTCACGAGTACACCCACGCGATCAGCAACCGGATGGTCGGCGGCCCTGATGACGGCCTCACCTCCGAGCAGGGCGGCGCCATGGGTGAGTCGTGGGGCGACCTGGTCGCCGGCGAGTACATGTTCAGCCACGACTACGCGAACGGCGGCAACCAGTGGGCGGTCGGCGTCTACGCCACCGGCAACAAGCGCGTGGCCATCCGTGACTATGCGATCAACAACAACCCGCTGAACTACTCCGACTACGGCTTCGACCTGACCGGACCCGAGGTGCACGCCGACGGCGAGATCTGGAACGGGACCATGTGGGAGGTCCGGCAGGCGCTGGTCGAGAAGTACAACGCCCAGTTCCCCTACACGAACAAGGCGCTGCAGCTGCGCTGCGCTCAGGCCACCCGGAACGCCAGCCCGCTGGCGGCCGACCAGTGCCCGGGCAACCGGCGCTGGGTGCAGCTGGTGTTCGACGCCTTCCTGCTCCAGCAGGGCACCACGTCGATGCTCGACGCCCGCGACGCGATGATCGCCGCGGACCAGATGCGCTTCGACGGAGCCGACGTGACGGCCATGTGGGCGGCGTTCGCGCGCCGCGGCATGGGCAAGAACGCGAGCACACCCGACGCCGACTCCGAGAACGTGACGCCCAGCTTCATCTCTCCCGGCACCAAGGGAGGCCGGGTGGTGTTCCGGTCCGAGGAGCCCGGCAACGTCTACGTGGGTGACTACGAGGCCCGCGCGACCCCGGTCGCCGACACCGACACCACGACCCAGCTGCCCACCTCGGCCACGTTCACGCCGGGCACCTACCGGATGCTGTTCGTCTCGCCGACGTCCGGCGCCACGCGGTTCACCCTGACCGTGCCGGCGTCCGGTGCGAGCCAGGAGGTGCAGATCGGCGATGCCACCAACCTCGCCGCGGCCGCTTCTGGCGCCACGGTGATCTCCGCCACCGAGGGGTCCCTGAACGCCGAGTCCCTCATCGACGGCACCGAGGCGACCAACTGGGGCGGCGTGACCGCGGACAACGTCGACGCGTCCAAGCCGTCGGTCGCGGTGGACCTGGCCGGCGACACGAGCACCATCTCGCGGGTCCAGGTCAGCGCGATGCTGACGCCGGCTCCTGGCGAGGCCTCGCCGGTCCCGCTGGCCGACGACCCCGACTCCGGGTCGCGGTTCACGGCACTACGCCGGTTCGCGATCGAGGTCTGCACCACCGGATGCTCGTCGCCCTCGGCGACCTGGACCCGGGTGTTCACCTCGGCGAACACCGCGTTCCCGGCGGTCACGCCCCGCCCGGTCGCTCCCGACCTGACCCTGCGCAGCTTCACGCTGCCCAGCCCGGTCCAGGCGGCCGCGGTCCGACTCGTGGCGCTGGAGAACCAGTGCACCGGCTTCGGCGGGTACGCCGGCGAGCAGGACAACGACCCCCTCAACAACACCGACTGCAAGACGGCGTCGGATCGCGGCACGATCGTGCACGCCGCCGAGCTGCAGGTGTTCGAGTAACGGGCTAGACCGCGAGCGGGCGACGACCGTGACGTCTTGACGTCACGGTCGTTGTCCGGGTCTGCGGGCGGGTGCGACATGGGGACGCATCCGCCCGTCTCGTATGCCCGGGCCCGGCGCTCTCACCGGCCGAGACGGAGCCGTCACCGGGCTGTAGGCATGGGTACAGGGCGGACGGTCGCCTTGCCCCGTGCCCATCCCGTCTCGCTAGGTTGGTGAAATGGTCGGACGCATCCCCGTCATGGACGTCATGCCTGTCGTCGACCTCGGACGACAGCCGGCCAAGGCGACCGCCGGGGAGCCGTTCCCGGTTCGCGCGACGGTGTTCCGCGAGGGGCACGACCGGCTCGCCGCCGAGGTGGTGCTGACCGCGCCTGACGGCACCAAGCGGCCACCGGTGCGGATGACGAAGCACGAGTCGGTCCCCGACCGCTACGACGCCTGGGTCACCCCCGACACGAGCGGTGCCTGGACCTTCGAGATCCACGCCTGGTCCGACCCGGTCGCGACGTGGGAGCACAACGCCGGCCTCAAGATCCCCGCGGGCGTCGACGTCGAGCTGATGTTCGAGGAGGGCAGGGTCCTCTGCGAGAAGGTGCTCGCTCAGGTCGACGCGGCCAGCAGTGAGGGCAAGGTGCTGCAGGGCGCGATCGAGGCCGCGGGCGACCCAGGCCGCCCGCCCGCCGCCCGGCTGGCCGTGCTGCAGGACCCGGCGCTGGTGGCGGCCATGGAGGCCCACCCGATCCGCGAGCTCGTGACGGTCGAAGGGCCCTACCCGGCGTACGCCGACCGGCAGCGGGCGCTGTTCGGCAGCTGGTACGAGTTCTTCCCGCGGTCCGAGGGCGCGCAGCTCGACGCCGCCGGCAAGGTGGTCAGCGGCACCTTCCAGACCGCGGCCAAGCGGCTGGACGCAGTGGCCGAGATGGGCTTCGACGTGATCTACCTGCCGCCCATCCACCCCATCGGCGAGGTCAACCGCAAGGGCCCCAACAACACGCTGACCCCGGGGCCGGACGATCCCGGCTCACCCTGGGCGATCGGCTCCAAGGACGGCGGCCACGACGCCGTCCACCCGGACCTCGGCACGCTCGAGGACTTCGACGCCTTCGTCGAGCGGGCCCGCGACCTCGGCCTCGAGGTGGCCCTCGACCTGGCCCTGCAGTGCGCCCCGGACCACCCGTGGGTCACCAGCCACCCGCAGTTCTTCACCACGCGCCTGGACGGCACCATCGCTTACGCCGAGAACCCGCCCAAGAAGTACCAGGACATCTATCCGATGAACTTCGACAACGACCCGGTCGGCATCTGCCGCGAGGTGCTCCGCGTCGTCAAGCACTGGATGAGCCACGGCGTCCGGATCTTCCGCGTGGACAACCCGCACACCAAGCCCGTGGCGTTCTGGGAGTGGCTGCTCAAGGAGATCCGCCGCACCGACCCCGACGTGCTGTTCCTGTCCGAGGCGTTCACCCGGCCGCCGATGATGCACGGACTCGGCGCGGTCGGCTTCCACCAGAGCTACACCTACTTCACCTGGCGCAACGCCAAGTGGGAGCTCGAGGAGTACCTCCGTGAGGTCTCCCGCGAGTCCGACCACACGATGCGGCCGAACTTCTTCGTCAACACCCCCGACATCCTCCACGCCTACCTGCAGTACGGCGGGCCGGCGGCGTTCAAGATCCGTGCGGTGATCGCCGCGATGGGCGCGCCGAGCTGGGGCGTGTACGCCGGCTACGAGCTGTTCGAGCACGTGGCCGTGCGGCCCGGCAGCGAGGAGTACCTCGACAGCGAGAAGTACCAGATCCGGATCCGCGACTGGGACGGCGCGGCGGCCGACGGGCGCACGCTCGCGCCGTACCTCACCCGGCTCAACGAGATCCGCCGAGAGCACCCCGCCCTCCAGCTCCTGCGCAACACGGTGGTGCACAGCAGCGACGACGAGAACGTGCTGGTCTTCTCCAAGAGCACTCCGCCGTCGGGTGGGGGCGACACCGTGATCACGGTCGTCAACCTCGACCCCCACGCCACCCGCGAGACCACCGTCCACCTCGACCTGCCCGCCCTCGGCATGTCGTGGGGGGACACCTTCGCCGTCCGCGACGAGATCACCGGGCAGGACTGGAGCTGGAGCCAGCACAACTTCGTGCGCCTCGACCCCGGCGACGAGCCGGCCCATGTCCTGACCGTGAGGAGCAGCGGGTGAGCCCCAAGGCCAAGACCGGCACCGAGGCCCGGCCGACCGCCGACGGGCTGGCCACCGAGCCACTCGCCACGGAAGCGTCAGACGAGGCGACCAACGGCGTCCAGACGACCCACGTCAACACCGAGGCCCCGCCGGACACCGACCCGTTCCCCGACCAGCAGGGCAGCACGCCCGACTGGTTCAAGACCGCGGTCTTCTACGAGGTGCTGGTCCGCTCGTTCCGCGACTCGAACGGTGACGGCACCGGTGACTTCAAGGGGCTGATCGAGAAGCTCGACTACCTCGAGTGGCTGGGCGTCGACTGCCTGTGGATCCCGCCGTTCTTCACCAGCCCGCTGCGCGACGGTGGCTACGACGTGGCCGACTACACCGACATCCTCCCGGAGATCGGCACCGTCGAGGACTTCCACGAGTTCCTCGACGAGGCACACAAGCGCGACATCCGCGTGATCATCGACTTCGTCATGAACCACACCAGTGACGCCCACCCGTGGTTCCAGGCCAGCCGGGAGGATCCCGACGGGCCGTACGGCGACTTCTATGTCTGGTCAGACACCGACGACCAGTACCAGGACGCCCGGATCATCTTCGTCGACACCGAGCCGTCGAACTGGACCTGGGACCCGGTCCGCCAGCAGTACTTCTGGCACCGCTTCTTCTCCCACCAGCCGGACCTCAACTTCGACAACCCGGCGGTCCACGACGCGATCCTGGACGCTGTGTCGTTCTGGTTCGACATGGGACTGGACGGCTTCCGGCTCGACGCCGTCCCCTACCTCTACGAGCGCGAGGGCACCAACGGCGAGAACCTCGAGGAGACCCACGAGTTCCTGAGGAAGGTGCGCCGGTTCGTCGACGAGAAGTACCCCGGCAAGGTGCTGCTGGCCGAGGCCAACCAGTGGCCAAGCGACGTCGTCGACTACTTCGGCGACTACGAGTCCGGTGGCGACGAGTGCCACATGTGCTTCCACTTCCCGGTGATGCCGCGCATCTTCATGGCGGTCCGTCGCGAGTCCCGCTTCCCGATCTCGGAGATCCTCGACCAGACTCCGCCGATCCCGTCCCGCTGTCAGTGGGGCATCTTCCTGCGCAACCACGACGAGCTCACCCTCGAGATGGTCACCGACGAGGACCGCGACTACATGTGGGACGAGTACGCCAAGGACCCCCGCATGAAGGCCAACATCGGCATCCGCCGCCGGCTGGCCCCGTTGCTCGACAACGACACGAACCAGATCGAGCTCTTCAACGCGCTGCTGCTCTCGCTGCCGGGCTCGCCGGTCCTCTACTACGGCGACGAGATCGGGATGGGCGACAACATCTGGCTGGGCGACCGCGACGGCGTCCGTACGCCGATGCAGTGGACGCCCGACCGCAACGCCGGCTTCTCCTCGGCCACGCCCGGCAAGCTGCACCTCCCGGCGATTCAGGACCCGGTCTACGGGTACCAGAGCGTCAACGTGGAGGCGCAGCTGGAGAACCCGTCGTCGCTGCTGCACTGGACCCGTCGGATGATCCAGGCCCGGCGCCGATACGACGCGTTCGGGCTCGGCTCGTTCACCGACTTGGGCGGCTCCAACCCGTCGGTGCTCAGCTACGCCCGCGAGCACCTCACCGACGAGGGCGCCACCGAGATCATCGTCTGCGTCAACAACCTGTCCCGCTTCCCCCAGCCGGTCGAGCTCGACCTGCGCCGGTTCGAAGGGCTGCGGCCGATCGAGCTGCTCGGCGGGGTCCAGTTCCCGGCCATCGGCGAGCTGCCCTACCTGCTCACGCTGAGTGGCTACGGCTTCTACTGGTTCCGGCTGACCCCCGGCGACGACCCCGAGGAGGGCCAGCTCTTATGACTCCTCCCCACCTCGATCCCGACGTGATCTCGGGCTACCTCGACCGGACCCGGTGGTTCGGCGGGAAGGGACGCCCGTACACCGTCACCGACGTCCGCAACCTCGGCCATGTTCCCGGCGGTCCCCCACTGGTGGTCATCCACCTCGTCGAGCTGACCTATGCCGACGCAGAGGGCGGCACCGAGCTCTACCAGGTCCCACTGTCGTTCTACGTGCATCCCGAAGGCCGGCTCGACCACGCGTTCGTGGGCTGGTGGGAGGACCCCGACTACGGCTGGGTACACGCCTACGACGCCCTCCACGACCGCGCCGCGATGGCCCTGTGGCAGCGCGCCTTCGACGCCGGCGCTGCGCCAGAGGAAGCCGGGCTTCGCTTCCACCGGCTGCCCGGCCACGAGCTGGACCTGGAGGCACACTCCACGCTGTTCTCCGGCGAGCAGTCCAACTCCTCGGTCGCCTTCGGCGAGGACGCCCTCATGAAGGTGTTCCGCAAGGTCACCCCGGGCGTGAACCCGGACATCGCCGTCCACGAGGTGCTGACCCGGACCGGCTCCACGCACGTGGCCGCGCTCTACGGCTGGCTCGACGTGTCGCTGGGCGACGGCGAGGACGACGTGCTGCAGCTGGCCATGCTCCAGCAGTTCCTCCGCACCGCCAGCGACGGCTGGGACCTCGCCCAGGCCAGCGTCCGGTCCCTCTTCGCCGACCTCGAGGTACACGCCAGCGAGTCCGGCGGCGACTTCTCCGGCGAGGCGACCCGGCTCGGCGAGGCGCTGAGCGAAGTCCACGCGACCTTGCGCAAGCACTTCCCGACCGAGACGTGGCCGGCCGCCGCGGCGGCCGAGCTCGCCGCGAGCATGACCGGCCGGCTGGACGCCGCGCTGGCCGTCGTGCCCGAGCTCGAGGAGCACGCGAAGGGGCTGCGAGTGGCCTTCGACGAGGTGGCCCACCTCGACGGTCTCGACGTGCAGCAGATCCACGGCGACCTGCACCTGGGCCAGACGCTGCGCACCTCCGTGGGCTGGAAGATCGTCGACTTCGAGGGTGAGCCGGCCAAGCCGCTGGCCGAGCGGCAGCTGCCGGACTCGCCGTGGCGCGACGTGGCCGGGATGCTGCGGAGCTTCGACTACGCCGCCCGGGTGGTCCAGCGCGCGCTCAGCACCAGCGACGAGACCGACGCCGAGCGGATCGACACCCGCGCCGAGGAGTGGTCGGAGCGCAACAAGAACCACTTCCTCCACGCGTACGCCGGCGGCGAGCCCACCCCCGAGCAGCAGGTGCTGCTCAACGCCTACGTCGCGGACAAGGCCGTGTACGAGACCGTCTACGAGACTCGCAACCGCCCGTCCTGGGTGGCGATCCCGCTCCAGGCCGTGGCCAGGATCGGAGCAGCATGACTCCCCCTCGGTCCAGCCAGACACACCCAGCTGCCCATCCCGTGGCCCCAGACCAGCTCGAGCTGATCGTCCGTGGCGAGCACGGCGGCCCGCACTCGGTCCTCGGCCCGCATCCCCACGACGGCGGCGTCACGGTCCGGGTCTTCAAGCCGCTCGCGAAGCGGGTGGCCGTGCGGCACGGCGACGGCACGACGTACGAGCTGGCGCACGAGCACGAGGGTGTCTGGGTCGGGGTGCTGCCCGGGGAGGACGTGCCCGACTACCGCGTGGCCGTGGCCTACGACGACGGCCACGAGCACGTGGTCGACGACCCCTACCGGTTCCTGCCGACCCTGGGCGAGATGGACCTGCACCTGGTCAACGAGGGCCGCCACGAGCTCCTCTGGACCGTGCTCGGCGCGCGGGTGCACCGCTACGACGCGCCCTTGGGCGAGCCCATCACGGGGACGTCGTTCGCCGTGTGGGCACCGGCGGCGCGCGCGGTCCGGGTCAAGGGGGACTTCAACAGCTGGGACGGCCGCGAGCACCCGATGCGCCAGCTCGGCCAGTCCGGCATCTGGGAGCTGTTCGTGCCCGGGGTCGGCTCCGGCAACGCCTACAAGTACGTCGTGCTCGGTGCTGACGGCCAGTGGCGCGAGAAGGCCGACCCCATGGCTTTCTACTCCGAGGTCCCGCCCGACACGGCGTCCAAGGTCTTCGAGTCGTCCTACACGTGGGGCGACTCCGCGTGGATGGACGCCCGGCCGTCGAAGCAGCACGTGCAGGAGCCGATGTCGGTCTACGAGATGCACCTCGCGTCGTGGCGCCGCGGGAAGACGTGGGAGCAGCTGGCCGACGAGCTGCCCGGCTACGTGGCGGACCTCGGCTTCACCCACGTCGAGCTGATGCCGGTGATGCAGCACCCGTTCGGGGGCTCGTGGGGCTACCACGTGACGTCGTACTTCGCCCCGGACTCGCGGTTCGGCGACCCCGACGGCTTCCGGCTGCTCGTCGACCGGCTGCACCAGGCCGGGATCGGCGTGATCCTGGACTGGGTGCCCGGGCACTTCGCCACCGACGAGTGGGCGCTGCCGCGGTTCGACGGGACGCCGCTCTACGAGGACCCCAACCCGCAGCGTGGGTGGCACAAGGAGTGGGGCTCGCACATCTTCAACTTCGGCCGCCACGAGGTGCGCAACTTCCTCTACGCCAACGCGCTCTACTGGCTCGAGGAGTTCCACGCGGACGGGCTGCGCGTGGACGGCGTCGCGTCGATGCTCTACCTCGACTACTCCCGCGAGGAGGGCGAGTGGACACCGAACAAGTACGGCGGCCGCGAGAACCTCGAGGCGGTGCAGTTCCTCCAGGAGATGAACGCCACCGTCTACAAGCGCACCCCTGGTGCGGTCACGATCGCCGAGGAGTCGACGTCCTGGCCGGAGGTCACCGGTCCGACCTCGTCGGGCGGGCTGGGCTTCGGCTTCAAGTGGAACATGGGCTGGATGCACGACTCACTGGGCTACGTGCAGCACGACCCGGTGCACCGCGCGTACCACCACGGTGAGATGACGTTCTCGCTCGTCTACGCCTGGTCGGAGAACTTCGTGCTCCCGATCAGCCACGACGAAGTCGTGCACGGCAAGGGCTCGCTGCTGCGCAAGATGCCCGGCGACCGGTGGCGGCAGCTGGCCAACCTGCGCGCCTATCTCGGATTCATGTGGGCCCACCCCGGCAAGCAGCTGCTGTTCATGGGCGCCGAGCTCGGCCAGGAGTCGGAGTGGGCCGAGGCCCGCGAGCTGGACTGGTGGCTGCTCGACCACCCCGAGCACCGCGGTGTCCACGCGCTGGTGCGCGACCTGAACCGCACCTACTCCGACTCCGCCGCCATGTGGCAGCGCGACGACGACCCCGGCGGCTTCCAGTGGATCGACGCCAACGACGCCGGCCGGAACGTGTTCACCTTCATCCGGCGGGGTGCGTCGTCGCCCGACCTCGTCTGCGTCTCGAACTTCTCGGCGGTCCCGCACCAGGGCTACCGGCTCGGCCTGCCCGCGGCCGGCCAGTGGGACGAGGTGCTCAACTCCGACGCCGAGATCTACACCGGCTCGGGGGTCGGCAACCTGGGCGGGATCACCGCCGTCGACGGTGACCACCGGGGCCAGCCGGCGTACGCCGACATCGTCGTCCCGCCCCTGGCCACCGTGTGGTTCAGGCACCGGACCTGACCCTCGGCTAGCCCATCTGAGCCATTGCCTTCTTCCGCTGGACGCGGTGAGGGTGGACCTGACGGTCGCGCCCGGCGGCCAGCTCACGGGGGATGCTCATGCACGGTGTTCGAAACCTGACCGCCTCACTCCTGCTCGCCGCCAGCGGGGGGCTGGCCGTCACGCAGGTCGTCACCACACCGGCCGCCACGGCCGACCCCGCCGGCGAGCTGATCCGGGCCCGGTCGGACGGCTTCGTGGTCATCGCCGGCGACGGACAGGCCAACCACCTGGTGCTCACGGTGGACACCGGCGAGCTGCTGATCCGCGACGAGGGCGTCGCCAGCTTCGCCAACTACCCCTCCTTCTGCCACGAGGTGCCGGCGACGACCGGTGCCGCCGTCAGCTGCCCGTTCTCCGGCGACATCCTCGTGCGGGTTCGCATGGGCGACCTCGACGACTACCTCGAGGGCTGGGACCTCCCCGCGTCGGTCGCGCTGCGGGTGGAGACGGGGACGGGCTCGAACGCTGTGCTCGGGGGTGACGGGGACGATCGGATCCTCGGCGGTGCCGAGAGTGGTGGAACCGACACCCTGTACGGCGGCTTCGGCAACGACTGGGTCAAGGGAGCCGACGGCGACGACTACCTGCGCGGCAACGACGGCGACGACGTCATCTGGGGCGGTGGCGGACTCAACTTCGCCATGATCGGCGACAACGGCCGGGACCTGATGTTCGGCGGTCCCGACATCGACTACATGACCGGCGGGGCCGGGAACGACCACATGGCCGGCCGCGGCGCCTTCGACAACCTGGACGGCAACGGGGGCGACGACAGCCTCTTCGGGAACGCCGGCGGTGACGACCTGAAGGGAGGCGTCGGGCAGGACCGGCTCAAGGGCGGCCCGGACGACGACTTCCTCTACGCCCGCGACGACGCCATGGACGAGGTCGGCTGCGGCGACGGCCCCGACACGGCGTACGTCGACGAGTCGCTCGACGAGGTCTCGAAGAACTGCGAGCGAGTCCGCGCCAACTGAGCGTTCGCCGCACGGCTAACCTCGGCCGGGTGACCGATCCCGCCTCCGTCCGTGTGACCACGGTGGCCGACGGCGTGGCCCGGCTCGAGTGGCCGGACGGCCAGCCGATCGAGGACGTGCAGGCGGCCGTGCTGGCGGCGCTGGCCGAGCACGGCCGGGTCGAGGCCTGGGTCGACCCCGACGACAAGTCGGCGCAACGGGTGGCCACGTGGTCGGGGTTGCGCCGAGAGGGCGTGATGCGGGGCGGGGTGACCGTGGAGGGCGCGGCGGCCGACCGGATCGTCTACGCGCGGCTGGCCCACGACCTGCCGGCACACGAGCCGGAGGGTTTCCGGGCGCTGCTCAACTCCTTCCTGCCGCGCAAGCGGGCGATCAGCCAGATGCTGGTCCGCGATCGCGGCGGCCGGGTGCTGCTGTGCCGGCTCACCTACAAGCAGGACTGGGACCTGCCCGGCGGGGTGGTCGAGGTCGGCGAGTCGCCGCAGCTCGCGGTCTCCCGCGAGGTCGAGGAGGAGCTCGCGTTGCAGATCCCGGCCGGCCGGCTGCTGCTCACCGACTGGCTGCCGCCGTGGAGCGGCTGGGACGACGCCCTGTGCCTGGTCTTCGACGGCGGCGAGCACGACCCCGGGCTGTTGGAGGACATGGTGCGGCAGGAGCGCGAGATCCGGGACGCGGAGTTCTGCACGGTCGAGGAGGTCCGCAAGCGCTGTGCCGACTTCACCGCCCGCCGCATCGAGGCCGCCCTCGCGAACCTGGCCGGCGGCGGCCCGGCGTACACCGAGTCCGGCCTCGGCTGAGGCTGCACCGCGGCCGGCGGCGGGCTGGCTCGGGTCAGAACAGCGCGTTGGCCAGCGCCTGCCGGCCCTTGAGCACCCGCGGGTCTTCGTTGCCGACCGCGGCGAACTGACCCAGCAGGTGCTCGCGGGCCTGGTTGCGCTCGTCGCCGGCGGTCCGCCGGACCAGCTCGACCAGGCGCTGGAACGCGTCGTCGACGTTGCCGGCGAGCATGTCGAGGTCGGCGGCCAGGGTCTGGGCGGCCACGTCGTCCGGGTTGGCGTCAGCCGCCGCGCGGGCCGCCTCGGGGTCGGCGTCGCTCGTGCGCTGGAGCAGCTTCGCCATGGCCAGCCCGGCCGCGGCCTCGCTGTCGGCCGGGTTGGCGTCGACCAGCTTCTGGTACTCCGCGACCGCGCCGTCGAAGTCGTTGCGCTCCAGGGCGTCCTGGGCGGCGGCGTAGCGCGGGTCGAGCGGCGGCTCGCCGTCCTCGGCCCCGTCGGCGTCCGGCACCGGGCCGGCCTGCCGGGGCTGGTGCCGGCCGGTGACGCCCTGCGCGGTCAGCTGCTGCATCACCGTGTTGATCGCCGCGCGCAGCTGGTCGAGGGAGACCAGGTCCTGCATCAGCGGTTGTGGGCGTCCGTCGAGCACAGCGAACACGAACGGCACCGACTGGAGCTGCACGGCCTGCGCGATCGCCGGCTGCGCGTCCACGTCGACCAGACCGGCGAGGAACCGGCCTTCGTACTCCTCCGCTACGGTCGCCAGGTCGCGGGCCATCTGGGCGCTCTCGGGCATCCGGGTCGGCGAGTAGAAGACCAGCAGCACCGGCGCGGTGATCGAGGCCTCGACCGTGGGCTGGAAGTTCTCCTGGGTGACGTCCAGCCAGTACGACGACCCGCCAGCCGCCGCTCCTCCACCGCCCGCGGGGGCCTGCCCGGCGCCGGTCCCGGCTTGCTTGAGCCCCGAGAGGTCGATCGCGCCAGGGCGCGTGAACGGCTGCTGCGTCATGCCGGCAATCCTAGGAACAGGTCCGACGCGAGCTCCCACCGGTCGGGTCGGCCCGGGTCAGCGGAGCCAGCGGTAGACCTGCCCGTCCCGCACCTCGACCTTGGTGGGCGGACGGGGGGTCGGCACCTGCTGCAGGTGCTGGAGCACCTGCGAGCGTCCGCGCAGCTCGACCTGGCCGTCGTGCCAGTGCAGGTAGGGGTGGAGCAGCGGCCGCAGCTCACCCCACTCCCCTGCGTCCATCGCTGCCCAGGCCGCCGCGGCCGGGGCAGGCAGCTCGGGCAGGTCGTGGAGCATCTTCGGCGTACACATCCGCCACGCGTCGGTGACCAGCTCGCGCATCTCCTCCTGGTCGAGCCGGTCGAGGTGGGCGCAGACCCACTGGTAGCGCAGGTCGCTCGTCGGCGGCAGGAAGAACGTCTCGGGGTCGGACTCGATCAGCCCGTCCCGCGCGGCCTTCGGGTAGCCGAACCCCATGTCGGTCTCGTCCCTGCTGAACGCCGCGAACACGATCTGCCCGACCCGCAGCTTCCAGCGCCCACGCACCATCCGCTCGTACGCGCGCGGCAGCGCCAGCCCGACCGCGCGTACGTCGTCCGCCGTGACCACGTACCAGACGCTAGTGACACCCAGGGACAGTCGCGCGCCGGGTCAGTTCGCGTCGAGTGACCCAAATGAGCTGTGGACAAACGTTTGCGGGCAACCATTCTGGGTCACTCGACGCGAAACGGCGGGCGACGGCTACCGGTGGGTACGCGGACCGCGCAGCCCGACCACCTGGACCACCCGCTGGATCTTCAGGTCCCGCTCGTCGGGGCGGCCGACGTACCTGATCTCGCGCAGCCCCTGGTCCTGGGCGGCGGACTCGAAGGTCAGGTGGCCGAAGCCGAGGAGCCGGCCGATGATCGGCTTGTCGACGGTGATGTCGAGGATCCGGCTCAGCGGCATCGTGGCGCGGTGGGTCGAGAGCACGCCGTGCAGCCGGAAGACCCGCATGTTGGTGACCACGAAACACTCGCGGCGTTCGCGGATGGTCACCCACATCGCGTGCAGGGTCAGCGCCAGCCCGACCAGGACCAGCCAGCCGCCGGGGTCGGCGGGCTCGATGACGAAGCTGCCGATGAACATCAGCACGACCGCCAGCCACAGCTCGGCAACCGGCAGCACGTAGACGATCCAGTGCCGGCGTACCTCGTCGACGACGACCTCGTCCTCGTCGCGAAGCAGGTAGCGACCGACGTCCGGTTCGGTGATCCGAACGAGCATGCTCACGCTGGCGCGGCCGCTCAGAGGTCGCCGAGGAACTCGATGAGCGAGTTGAAGAGCTTCTCGCCCCAGCCCGAGACGGCGTCCGCGGTCGACTCCGTGAAGCCGGCCAGCCCGTGCGGGTCGGTGAAGAGCCAGAAGCCGAAGAAGACCACGAGCACGACGAGCACGCCCTTGTTCATGGTGATCCGTCCTGAGTGCTGGGGAAGTGGGCACAGGTACGCCTCTACTGTTACCAGAGTTGCCCGTGAGGCTGCAGGCGGCGCGCCGCCTGCAGCCTCATGAAGAGTCGCAACCCGTTACATTCGGCGCATGACCCCAGCGGGGGCGAAGGTCTGGACGACGCGTCGTGGGTGACGTCTTCCTGAGCTACGCCAGCGAAGACGTCGACCAGGCTCAGGTGCTCGCCACTGCGATGGAGGTAGCCGGCTACTCGGTGTGGTGGGACCGGCACCTGATGTCGGGCGAGCGCTACCACCAGAAGATCGAGCGTGAGCTGGCGTCTGCGTCGGCGGTCGTGGTCCTGTGGACACCCGCGTCGGTCGCGTCCGAGTGGGTCTACTCCGAGGCGCGCCGGGGCAACCAGCGCGATGTGCTGGTCCAGGTGCGCAGCCGCGCCGTCGGCATCGACGATCTGCCGGCACCCTTCGACGCACTGCACTGCCCGTTCGCCGAGGACGAAGCCGGCCTGCTGCGGGCCGTCGGGGCGCTCGTCCGACCCTCGGCGGTCCCAGCCGAGGCAACGAGATCCCCGAGCACGACGGTCGGGGCGTCCGGGGAGCGCAAGACAGTGACCGTGCTGACGGCCGAGCTCGAGGGTGCCTCGTCGCTCGATCCCGAGGACCTGGACGCCCTCGCCTCCCGTCACGGCGATCTTCTGCGAGCCCAGGTCGAACGCTTCGGCGGGACCTTCGGTTCCGCGCAGGGGTTGAGCTTCACGGCCTGGTTCGGTGCCCCACGGGCCCACGAGGACGACCCCGAACGCGCCGTGCGCGCCGGTCTGGCCGTGCTGGACGCCGGTGCGGAACGCCCGACCACGGGGCACACCGACCCCGACGGCGGGCTCAAGCTGGGGGTCGCCACCGGACCGGCCCTGGTCACCTCGGCAGGCGTCTCGGGCGCGGTGACGGCCGAGGCGCGACGGCTGGCCACCATCGCGGAAGTGGGCTCCACGCTGGTCGACGCCGCGACCTACTCGGCCACCCGCCATGTCGTCGACTGCGAGGCGGTCGACGGCGCGTGGCGCGTCGCCGGTCTGCGCGGCTACGCGGGCGGCGAGCTGCCGGGGCGCTCGATACCGATGATCGGTCGGGAGGACGAGCTGGTCCAGATCGAGCGGTGCTACCTGCGTGCCTGCCGTGACTCCTCCGTGCAGCTGGTCACGATCGTGGGTGACCCCGGGCTCGGCAAGTCGCGGTTGGTCCAGGCCTTCTCGGACTGGGTCGACCGACGTGAGCAGCTGGTGATCTGGCGCCAGGGCCGCACTCCGCCGTACGGCGACACGGTCGCCTATGCGGCGCTCGCCCAGATCGTCAAGGCCCATGCGGGCGTCCTCGACTCCGACGCCGCACACGCGGCTCAGGCCAAGCTGACCAGTGTGGTGCACGCCGTTGTCGTGGACACCGACCAGGCCGACCAGGAGGCGTGGCTGGTGGCGCGCCTGGCCCCCCTGGTGGGGCTGCCCGCTGTCGACGCCCCGCGGGAGGAGCTGTTCACGGCCTGGACCCGCTTCATCGAGGCGATCGCCGCCAGATCTCCGCTGGTGCTGGTGGTCGAGGACCTGCACTGGGCCGATCCCTCCATGCTGGACTTCCTCGCCCACCTGCTCGACACCGTCACCGGGGTCGCCCTCGTGCTGATCGCCACGACCCGGCCCGAGCTGTTCGAGTCGACGCCCGACTGGGGCGCCGGCCTGGGCAACCACACGATGCTGCGGCTGAGCCCGTTGACCCCCGGGCAGACCGCCGAGCTCGTCGAGACACTGCTCGGCGGTGCCGAGCTGCCGGACGACGTACGCACCTCCCTGGTGGCCAAGTCGGCCGGCCATCCGCTCTACACCCGCGAGTTCGTCACCATGGCCGCCGCCTCCCCGGGGGAGCCTGCCTCGGCTAGCACCCTGGCTGGCCGCCTCCCCGACACCGTGCAGGCGGTCATAGCGGCGCGCCTCGACCTGCTGTCCGGCCCGACGAAACGAGTCCTGCAGGCCGCCGCGGTGGTCGGCCACACGTTCTGGTCCGGCCCCGTGGCGGTGCTCACCGGCGTGAGCCAGGACGAGGTCGACCTCGCGCTGGCCGACCTGGTCCGCAGGGAGTACGTGCGTCGGGTTCGAACCAGCCGAGTCGCCGGCCAGGCCGAGTTCGTGTTCGCACACGCCTTGATCGCCGACGTCGCCCAGGCACAGCTACCGCGCAGTGAGCGGGCGCGCCTGCACGAGGCGGTCGGGCAGTGGCACGCCGGTCTCATCGCGCAGCCCGACCTCAGCGGCGAAAGCAGCGTGGTGGCCCACCATCTGGCGGCGGCGCACCAGTGGGCGCGCAAGGCCGGCGAGGACGACGCCCGCGTGAGTGGGCTGGCGGCGTCCGCATCCACGTGGCACGTGCACGCGGCCGCGCATGACCGGCACTCCGACGTCGCGGCGGCCCTCACCCATGCCTCCCTGGCTCTCGACCTCACGCCGGGCGACCGCCCGGCGCGGGCCGAACGACTGCTGCTGGTCGGTGAGCTGTTGGCCGTGGCCGGTCGCAGCGACGAGGCGGAGACGAACCTGAGCCAGGCCGCAGAGGTCGCAGAGGTGTCTGGTGACCCGGTGCTCGCCGCCCACGCCCGACTCTCGCTGGCCGCCGTGCTGAACGACGTCGGCCGGCTGGCCGAGGCCAGGGAGCTGCGGGACGGCGCCGTCGCCGTCCTGGAACGTCACCCTCCGGGCGTCGAGCTCGCGGACGGGTACCTGCTCGTGGCCGAGCAGCACATCATGAACGCTGAGGACAAGCAGGCGATCCCGCTGATCGACCGGGCCCTGGACATCATCGAGACCCTTCCCGAGCCCCGAGAGCGACACTTCGTCCGTGCCTACCGCGGGCGGGGCGCGGCCCGCGTCTGGAGTGGTGACGCGCAGGGCTTCGAGGACCTCGACCGGGCCAGGTCGCTCGCCGAGGAGCACCTGATGACCTCGGAGCTGATCCTTGTCAACGACATGCTCGCCGGGGCGCACTACGTGGCCACCTCCATCTCCGAGGCCCAGACCTTCGAGCGGGCCGCGGTCCAGGCGGCGGCGCTCAGCGGCGAGTGGGGACACCACCTCTATGCGAGCAGCAAGCTCGCCGAGAGCCTGGTGATGGCCGGCCACCTGGACGACGCGATCGAGGTGTGCGTCCAGGCGACCAAACACCCCCAGCGGTCCGACCACAGTCGTGGGTGGACCAACCTCCGCGTGACCTGGGGCCGAGCTCTCCTGGTGCGGGGCGACGACGCGGACCAGGTCATCGCGGAAGCCCTGGCCGACGCCCGCAGGTCCACGCTGGACATCTACGTCAGTGCGCTGCTCGTGGCGGTCGAGCGCGACCGCCTGCTGGGTTCCGAAGACGCAGCGCTCACCGACGAGCTGACGAAGGTGGCCGACGAGGCCGGGGCCGCCACGGTCGTCGACTGCCTGAGCCGGGTCGCCCGCATCGTCGCAGCCGTCGGTCGGGTCGAGCTGCTGGAGCGGTTGATCGAGGCTAGCCCGACGGGCCTCCTGCTCTACGACATCAACGTCGCCGCCGCCCGCGCCAGCCTCGCCGAAGCACACGACGACCTCGCCGGCGCACTCGACCTGCACCACCAGGCTGCCGCTTCCTGGGCGACGTACGGCTACCGGCTCGAGCAGGCCCAGAGCCTGCTCGGCGAGGGGCGGTGCCTGGTGCAGCTCGGGCGTCCGGCGCGTCAGGTCCTCGAGGCCGCCCAAGACCTCTTCGCCGGCATCGGCGCCAGTGCGGCCCTGGTCAGCGAGCCGCGTCGCCTGCTCGACGTCGCCACCTGACGAGCGACGGATGGCACATTCGGGTCATTCCGGGCGGCAGCGTCGCCCCACATGATGGGGCCAGGACTCCTGCGTGCCCTTCGACCCCTGAGGATCCTCATGGCAGAAAACCGCGCCCTCTTCGCCGTCATCGCTCGCCGCGTGCCGGCCATCTGGGACACGATCGACGAGTTCGAGATCGGCTCGTCGAGGTTCTCGGAATCCAAGCATGCGGCGCTGAACCCGCAGCCCTTGCCGCCCGAGGCCTTCGGCGTGCGTTCTGCGCTCGAGCTGGTCCGGCTGGCCTGGGGCTACCGGACCATCCAGGGCGAGTGGCCGGACCCTCTGCAGGAAGCCGGCGTCCCGTTGGGGCCGTACCGGTGGCCGAGGCACCCGAGGCCCCCGCGCCCACAGGACGACTCGGACTCCGGTGACGAGCCGGACAGTGAGACCCTGGCCGGCTACTACCTGGGGTTCGCCTGTGCATTGGCCGACGCGAGCATCGGCCTGAACGAGTGGCCACCATTCCTCCAGGAGCCATTCGACAACGCGGTGGATGCGCTGGGCCTGCTCCTCTAGCTCTAGGGGTGGTCCTCAGCCGTGGTCGACCCAGCGCGTCGTGTTGTCCCACAGGATCCGGCCCGCCTCGTCGTCCAAGGCGTCGTCCGACGGGGTGCTCGGCGCGGAGGAGCGGTGGTAGCCGCCGGGCTCGGCCAGCGGCGAGGTGGCGCAGAAGACCGTCGTGCGTGCTCCCTCGTCGGGCGCCTTGAGCGCGCGCCGCTCCAGTGGTGCGGCGAGCTTGCGCAGCCGGCCGAGTAGCGGCGCGGTCTCCAGCCCGCGGTCCGCGATCCTGGTGGCCACCGAGCCCGGGTGCACCGAGTAGGCGTGCAGCCCGCGGGCGCCGTACCGCCGCTCGATCTCGCGCGCCTCGTGCACGAGTGCCAGCTTGGAGGTGCCGTACGCCGTCCACGAGTCGTACGGCGTGAGGTGGCCGTCGAGCCCGTCGTTGCGGCCGCGGCTGTGCAGCTTGGAGACCACGTTCACCACCCGGGCCTCGCCGTGGGCAGCGGCGGTGGCCAGCAGCAACGTGATCAGCAGCCGGGTGAGCTGGGCGGTCCCGAGGTAGTTGGTGCGCCAGTGCACCTCGGCACCGTCCACCACGTGCGGCTCGTGCCAGGCCGAGCGCAGGTCGAGGTGGACGCCAGCATTGTTGACGAGCACGTCCAGCCGGTCCGTCGCGTTCTGCACCCAGCCGGCGAACTCCTCGACCGATGCGCGGCTGGTCAGCTCGAGGGCGTGCGTGTCAGCGGTGGTCGGGCAGGTGCGGGTCGAGGTGAGCACCCGGAAGCCCAGGCCGACCAGCGCCCTGGCGGTGGCCTCGCCCAGCGAGCCCTTGCCGACGCCGGTCACGACCGCGACCTTGTCGTCGCTCACTGCAAGCCTCCTCGCGACTGCTCCTTCACCGCGTCGTAGAACTCCCGCATCCGCGGGCCGACCCGCGCCAGCTCGACGTACGGCGCACCGGAGGCCGAGCCGTCGACGTAGGCGAACTCGATCTCGCCGTCCATCATCGAGCCCCGCATCAGCACCGGCAGGCCCGCTGTCCCCGCGGACGCGCACGCCGCCTCGAGGTCGTCGACCTCGAAGCAGACGTGGTGCAGCCCCGGCCCGCGCGCCTCGAGGAACTCGGCGTGGACGCTGGGGCCGCGCACCGGCTGGATCAGCTCGAGCTGGAGGTCGCCGGCGTACCCCAGCGAGATGTGCGCGGTGAACTCGACCGGTTCGCCGCGCAGGGTGGTCGTGTCGGAGCCGAAGGCGATGTCCGGGAGCCGGGTCCAGGCGCCGGTGCCGAACTGCTCGGTCAGCAGCCGCTCGGACGCCTCGAGGTCGTCGGTCACCCAGCAGATCTGGGTGATCGGTCCGCGCGCGATCACGACGGGAGGCTATCGGGCAGGGACCCATGACCCACCCGGGTCATTCGACCCGAGACCTGTCTAGACGAAGCGCCGGTTCCCATCACGCCGGGCCCCGAACGTCGTTGACTATGCGACACGTCCCCCGATGTCAGCCCTGGTAGAAGCGAGTCCCGTCGATGGCGATGCCGAGCTCAGCGTTCGTGCTCTTGTATGCGAGCCTCGCCCGAGCCCCCGAGTTCGCGATGACGCTGGCCTCACGGATGGCGGCCACCGCCTTTGAGCACAGGGACATCGACGGCGTCCAGCGCTGGAGCCGTTGCTACCACGAGCTGAGCACGCTGTACGACGACGAACCGCTCGACCGAGCGTTGCGACGCTAGTGTCCCGCCCTGGAAGTTCAGTGCCGGAGTCCGTGCTCCGAGTGCGTGCATCGCAAGGCGCCGGAGTGATGCTCTACTTGTTCGTCCAGCGAGCGACGGCAACGCCGCGAGGTGCGTGCTCGGGGTGCGGAATTGGGTGCCGAACTTTCAGTGCGGGGCACTAGCTCAGCTCAGGAGCTCGTCGGCCGCCGCGTAGGGGTCCTTCTCCCCCGCGACGACGGCTTCGGCCAGCGCGTCGAGGTCATCGTGGCCGCTCACACCCTCCCAGCGGTCCCGCAGCGCCGCCACGGCGATGGCCTCGATCTCCTCGCGGGCCCGGCGGGTACGCCGGTGCTGCAGCTCGCCGCTCTCCTCCAGCCATTCGCGGTGCCGGTCCAGCTCGGTGACGGCCTCGTCGATGCCTCGACCGGACTGGGCGACCGTCAGCACGATCGGCGGCTTCCAGCCACCCTCCGGCCGGTCACCCATCGCGATCGTCGAGCGGAGCTCGCGGCGTACCTGCTCGGCGCCGTCGCGGTCGGCCTTGTTGACCAGGTAGACGTCCCCGATCTCGAGGATCCCGGCCTTGGCCGCCTGGATGCCGTCGCCCTGCCCGGGTGCCATCAGCACCACCGTGGTGTCGGCCAACCCGGCGATCTCGACCTCGCTCTGGCCCACGCCGACGGTCTCGACGATCACCACGTCGCAGCCGGCCGCGTCGAGCACCCGCAGCGCCTGTGGGGTCGTCCAGGACAGGCCGCCGAGATGCCCGCGAGACGCCATCGAACGGATGTAGACGCCCGGGTCGGTCGCGTGGTCCTGCATCCGCACCCGGTCTCCGAGCAGGGCGCCGCCGGAGAACGGCGAGGACGGGTCGACCGCGAGCACACCGACCCGCTTGTCGGCCGCGCGGAGCGCCTTCACGAGCGCGTTGGTGGTGGTTGACTTGCCGACCCCGGGCGAACCAGTGATGCCGACGACCTGGGCATGGCCCGCGTGCGGCGTCAGCGCCGCCATCACCTCGCGCAGCTGTGGCGAGCCGTCCTCGACCATCGAGACCAGCCGCGCCACCGCCCGGGACTCACCTTCCCGCGCGCGGGCGACGAGGTCGTCGACGTCCTCCTGGTCCCTACCTTGTTTGAGCGACACGCACGATCAACCCACCGACCGACCGTCGGTTCTACGGGACGTGCACGATCAGGGCGTCGCCCTGGCCGCCACCGCCGCACAGCGCGGCCGCGCCGACACCGCCGCCGCGGCGCTTCAGCTCCAGGGCCAGGTGCAGGACCACGCGGGTGCCGGACATGCCGACCGGGTGGCCGAGCGCGATCGCGCCGCCGTTGACGTTGACCTTCTCGTCGTCGAGGCCCAGCTCGCGGGCCGAAGCGATGCCGACCGCGGCGAAGGCCTCGTTGAACTCGACCAGGTCGAGGTCCTTGGGCGCGATGCCCTCCTTCTGGCAGGCCAGCGCGGTGGCGTTGGCCGGCTGGAGCTGGAGGCCCGAGTCGGGGCCGGCCACCATGCCGTGCGCGCCGATCTCGGCCAGCCACTCCAGCCCGAGCTCCTCGGCCTTGGCCTTGCTCATCACCACGACGGCGGCGGCGCCGTCGGAGATCTGGGACGACGTGCCGGCGGTGATGGTGCCTTCCTTGCTGAACGCCGGACGCAGCTTGGACAGCGACTCCGCGGTCGTGTCGCCGCGCACGCCCTCGTCGGTGGTGACCATCACCGGTTCGCCCCTGCGCTGCGGCACCGGCACCGGCACGACCTCGTCGTCGAACAGACCGTTCTTCCACGCCTCGGCGGCCTTCTGGTGCGACCGCGCGGCGAACACGTCCTGCTCCTCGCGGGTGAGGTTCTGGGCGGCGCCGTTGACCTCCTCGGTCAGGAGGCCCATCGCCTGCTGGGTGAGCTGGTCGAAGAGCGCGTCGTAGGCCATCGAGTCGACCAGCGCGGTGTCGCCGTACTTGAAGCCCTCACGCGACTTGGGCAGCAGGTGGGGAGCGTTGGTCATCGACTCCATCCCGCCCGCGACCACGATCTCGACCTCGCCGGCCCGGATCAGCTGGTCGGCCATCGCGATGGAGTTGAGGCCGGAGAGGCAGACCTTGTTGATGGTGATCGAGGGCACCGTCATCGGGATCCCGGCCGCCGCGGCGGCGCCGCGGGCGGGGTTCTGACCGGCGCCGGCCAGGATGACCTGGCCCATGATCACGTAGTCGACCTGGTCTGCGGCGACGCCGGCCTTCTCCAGGGCACCCCTGATGGCCACCCCGCCGAGATCGGCGGCCGTGAGGTCCTTCAGGCCGCCGAGCAGGCGTCCGATCGGCGTACGGGCGCCGGCGACGATGACTGAGGGGTTGTCGGACACGGCAGGACCTCCACTGTTCACTGGCGGCTCGACGTGACGAATGCCTCGCCACGGATGCTGGCTTCGACCTTACTTCGCTGGTTATCGCTCTGTAACGATGCCCGGCATGACCTCGGACACGTCTGGTCTCTTCACGGCCATCGACCACGTAGGGATCGCCGTACCCGACCTCGACGAGGCGATCGAGTTCTACTCCACGACGTACGGCATGCGACTGGCCCATCAAGAGGTCAACGAGGAGCAGGGCGTCCGCGAGGCGATGATGGCCGTGGGCGACTCGGGCTCGTGCATCCAGCTGCTCGCACCGCTGAACGAGGAGTCCACGATCGCGAAGTTCCTCGACCGCTCCGGACCCGGCATCCAGCAGATGGCCTACCGGGTCACCGACCTCGACGCGGTCAGCGCCACCCTGCGCGAGCGGGGCCTGCGGCTGTTGTACGACGAGCCGCGCCGCGGCACCGCCGACTCGCGGATCAACTTCGTCCACCCCAAGGACGCCGGCGGCATCCTCGTCGAGCTCGTCGAGCCCGCGCTCGCGCATTGAGCCCGCGCCCGGGGTTGGTTGGAGCCAACCAATTTGGCTGGTTGGTTGGAACCAACCAACCTCCGGCAACGGGGCCCAGGCAGCGCGAACTAGGTCACAAGCAGTCGAAACCTTCCATTACTGACAGGTAACCTCCGCCCATGCAGCAGATCCTCGATGCCATCCTCGCCGCCGAGAATGGGGGGAGCGCCGATCCCGAGGAGTTCGCCCACCTCGACGTGCCCGAGTCCTACCGCGCCGCCCTGGTCCGCAAGGACGAGGTCGACATGTTCGAGGGGATGGACTCGAACGAGAAGGACCCGCGCAAGTCGCTGCACGTCGAGGAGGTGGCGCTGCCCGAGCTCGGGCCGGGTGAGGCGCTGGTCGCGGTGATGGCGAGCGCGATCAACTACAACACCGTGTGGACCTCGATCTTCGAGCCGGTCTCGACGTTCGGTTTCCTGGAGCGGTACGGCCGGCTCTCGCCGCTGACCAAGCGGCACGACCTGCCCTACCACGTGGTCGGCTCGGACCTGTCCGGCGTGGTGCTGCGCACCGGGCCGGGGGTGACCAAGTGGAAGCCCGGCACCGAGGTCGTCGCCCATTGCCTGAGCGTGGAGCTGGAGGATCCCGACGGCCACGACGACACGATGCTCGACCCGCAGCAGCGGATCTGGGGGTTCGAGACCAACTTCGGCGGCCTGGCGGATGTGGCGCTGGTCAAGGCCAACCAGCTGATGCCCAAGCCTGCCCACCTGACCTGGGAGGAGGCCGCCTCCCCCGGCCTGGTCAACTGCACCGCGTACCGCCAGCTGGTCTCCAAGAACGGAGGCGACATGAAGCAGGGCGACAACGTGCTGATCTGGGGGGCCTCGGGCGGGCTGGGCGGGTTCGCGACCCAGTACGCGCTGAACGGCGGCGCCACCCCGGTGTGCGTGGTCTCCAGCGAGGACAAGGCTGAGATCTGCCGCTCCATGGGCGCCGAGCTGGTCATCAACCGGAACGAGGAGGGCTACCAGTTCTGGTCCGACGAGCACACTCAGGACCCGGGCGAGTGGAAGCGGTTCGGGGCGAAGATCCGCGAGCTGACCGGCGGCGAGGACATCGACATCGTCTTCGAGCACCCCGGCCGGGAGACCTTCGGTGCGTCGGTATACGTGACCCGCAAGGGCGGCACCATCACCACCTGCGCGTCGACGTCGGGCTACATGCACGAGTACGACAACCGCTACCTGTGGATGAACCTCAAGCGGATCATCTCCTCCCACTTCGCCAACTACCGCGAGTCGTGGGAGGCCAACCGGCTGATCTCCAAGGGCAAGATCCACCCGACCCTCTCCAAGACCTACCCGCTCGTCGAGGTCGGCCAGGCCGCGCTCGACGTCCACCAGAACGTCCACCAGGGCAAAGTCGGCGTGCTCTGCCTGGCGCCCCAGGAGGGGCTCGGCGTGCGCGATCAGGAGTTCCGCAGCCGCCACGAGGACGCGATCAACCGGTTCCGCGGCGTCTGACCTGCGGCTCCGCCGACGTCCGCGTCAGCTCGCCCGGACCGGGTGTGCCAAACCCCCGCCGATCGTGGAGGATGGGCGAGTTCACGCGTCCCCATGCGAAGGAGCTCCTCCCCACCATGAGCAACCAGGACCAGGGTCTGTCCATCTTCAGCGCAGACGACGAGCCGGAAGACGTCGCGGAGGACGCCGCTGACCCCGCGGACGCGGAGAAGACCCAGGTCATGCCGGCGCTGCCCGCGGACGCCGAGCCGGAGCCGCCGGTCGTCGACACCGACGAGACCGACGAGGCCGACGAGGCCGACGAGGCCGACGAGGCCGAACTGGACGAGGAGGAGGATGGCGCGGAGGAGGACGGCGCGGAGGATGCCGAGGACGCCGAGGACGCCGTCGCCGAGGTCGAGCCCGAGGTCGAGGAGCAGGTGGCCGCCGCCCCGGTCAGGGCCGCCCCCGAACCGACCCGCCAGATCCCCGTGCAGAGGAAGCCGGTGCTCCCGCCGCCCCCCGCCGAGCAGAACCCGTTCCCGAAGTCCGGCGGCAGCGCTCCCGCCGCACCCGCGGCTGCGGCAACGCCCGCGACGCCCGCGACGCCCGCGACGCCCGCGACGCCCGCGCCCACCGTCCCGCCGCCGCCGCCGATCCCGACCGTGCGCCGCAACGGCTACGACAAGGCCGCGGTCGACACCCGGCTGCGTCAGCTCGCCACCGAGCACGCCGAGCTCGGCCGCCGGGCCGGCGCGGCCGAGGCCCGGATCGCCGAGCTGGAGACGGCGCTGACCGAAGCCCGCAGCCAGGCCGAGGAGGCCCAGGTCCCGTCGTACGCCGGGCTCGGTGGCCGGGCCAGCGCGATGCTCCGGCTGGCCGAGGAGGAGGCCGCGGAGATGCGCTCGGTCGCCCAGCGCGACGCCGAGGAGATCCGCGAGCAGGCCACCCGCGACGCTCAGGCCATCAAGGCCGACGCCGCCCGCGAGGCCGAGGACCTGCGCATCGTGCACACCAAGGAGCTCGACGACCACCGCGCCCGGGTGATGACCGAGGCCGAGCAGGAGCGCGCCAACGCCAAGTCGCAGGCCTCCGACCTGGTCGCCAGCGCCCAGCGCGAGGCCGACCAGCTCCGGCTGGCCGCTCAGCAGGAGGC
This sequence comes from uncultured Actinomycetota bacterium, assembly GCA_963749865.1. Classification (GTDB taxonomy): domain Bacteria; phylum Actinomycetota; class Actinomycetes; order Propionibacteriales; family Nocardioidaceae; genus Nocardioides. Next base: position 204,229 of record CAVVOE010000011.1, on the reverse strand, counting down.
CAGCGAGCTGCGCACCGGCGCTCAACGTGAGGCCGAGCAGTCCAAGGCGGCCGTGGACCGCGAGGTGCAGGAGGCCCGTCGGATGCTGGCCGTCGACCGCGAGCGGCTGGCCCGCGAGGCCTCCGAGCACCACCAGACCGCACTCGACGAGACCAAGCGACTGGTCGAGGAGGCCGAGGCCCGGGCCACGCAGGCCGAGGAGCGGGCCCGCGAGGCGGTCAGCCAGGCCACCGAGGCGCGGACCGCCGCTCAGAACGAGGCCGAGAGCACCTTGAACCGCGCCCGGCGCGAGGCCGACCAGATCGTCAAGGCCGCCAACACCCAGGCCGAGTCCATCATCTCCAGCGGTGACGCCGAGCAGCAGCGCCAGGTCGCGGCCCTGCGGGCCGAGGTGGACCGGCTGGCCAAGCGGCGCGACGCGATCACCGCCCAGCTGGCGTCCTTGCGTGACGTCGTCGCCGGCTTCGGCGACGACGACGCCTGAGCTGGTCGGGTTCAGGGAACCGGCGGGTCGTGAGCACTCAGTCGGCCGGTGGCGGAGCGGACCCGCCTGCACCAGAGCAGGACGACGACGACGCCGACACCGACGACCAGGGTGCGGTCGGCGGGCCGTCGTACCTCGGTAAGCCCGGCCCCCCGCTCGACCACCGGGCGCCGTTCTACCTGGGTTTCGTCGGCGCCGCCGGCGCGCTGCTGGCCTACTGGCTGCTGACCAACATCGCGGCCATCGGGTCGACGCTGATGCTGATCGTGGTGTCGCTGTTCCTCGCGGCCGGGCTCAACCCGGCCGTCTCGTTCTTCGAGCGGCGCGGGATGCGGCGCGCATACGCCGTGGTCGTGGTGATCGCCTGCGTGCTGGTCGCCGTGGTGCTGTTCCTGGTAGCGATCGTGCCGGTGATCACCGACCAGGTGCGCTCGCTCACCGACCAGGCGCCGACGTGGTTCGACCAGCTGCAGGACAACCAGACGGTCAAGGACCTCGACGACGAGTACGACGTCATCGACAAGGCCCGCGACTACGTCACCGGCGGCGACTTCGTCGGGACCCTGTTCGGAGGTGCGCTCGGCATCGGCCTGGCCGTGCTCGGCGCGCTGTTCAACGCGTTCATCATCCTGGTCCTGACGCTGTACTTCCTGTCCTCGCTCGAGACCACCAAGAACGCCCTCTACCGGCTGGCTCCGGCCTCGCGCCGCGACCGGGTCAGCCGGCTCGGCAACCGGATCATCGAGAGCGTCGGCGGCTACGTGTCCGGTGCGTTCATCGTCGCCATGTGCGCCGGGATCTCGTCGCTGATCTTCCTGTTCGTCATCGGCCTCGGCGAGTACGCCGTCGCGCTGGCCTTCGTCGTCGCCCTCCTCGACGTGATCCCGATGATCGGCGCGACCATCGGCGCCGTCGTGGTCGTCGCGATCGCGTTCGCCGAGGACCCGAAGATGGGCATCGCCTGCCTGATCTTCTACGTCATCTACCAACAGGTCGAGAACTACGTCATCTACCCACGGGTGATGTCGGCGTCCGTCGACATCCCCGGCGCAGTGACAGTGATCGCCGCCCTCGTCGGGGCCGCCCTGCTCGGCGTGGTCGGTGCGCTGCTGGCCATCCCCACCGCCGCCGCCATCATGATGCTCACGCGCGAGGTGTTCGTGCGTCGGCAGGACCAGCGCTGAGCCTCCGCTGACGATGGAGCTCGAGTTCGCCGACGCCGTCTTCGAGTGGCGGGGGCCGGCGCCGTACCACTTCGTCTGGGTGCCCGAGGACGACGCGGCGGTCATCCAGGACGTCGCCGCGGCGATCACCTACGGCTGGGGGATGATCCCCGTTGCCGTGACGATCGGCGAGACCACGTGGGCGACGTCGCTGTGGCCGAAGGACGGTCGGTACGTCGTGCCGCTCAAGGACCGGATCCGCCACGCCGAGGGGATCGATCTCGACGACGTGGTGACCGTACGGTTGCAGATCGGGGTCTAGTGTCCCGGGTCAGCCCCTCGGGCCGATCAGCTCGGAGAGGATCGAGGCGAGGCCGGTGTCGCGGAACAGCTCCAGCACCCGGCCCGGCAGCGGTGCCGTGACACCGCTGGTGGTCGTGGTGCGGCACGACGGGTCGACGAGGACGCCGAGCTCCAGGCCGGTGTCGCCGTAGGGCCGGTGCCGGTGCAGGTGACCTGCACGGTGTCCCGGGACTCCAGGCACGGCTCGGCGTGGTCCTTCTGCCGGCGAACACCGCGTCCATCAGCGCCTGCCCGCTCGTCGCGTCGAGCGTCTCGGTGTAGGTGAGCCGCCAGGCCCCTCCTCGCGCCAGTAGGCGCACAGCTGGGCGGAGTCGACCGACGTGATGCCCTCGGTGGGCATCGGCAGGTCCATAGGCATTGCGTCCCGACTGCCGGAGCAGTCGGTCACCTCCCGGGCGGACTGCAGGATCGAACGACGCAGACCGGCCTGGTCGCTCGTCACGGTGAGCCACTCGGTGGTCGGCGCCGGGCTCGTCGACGATGGGTCGGCAGACTACGTCCCGTCTTCGGCGCATGCAGTGACGAGCAGAGCAGCAGGACGAGTGGTACGGCGACACGACGCACCCTCGTGGGACGAGCGTGCCTGCGCCGTTGCTCCATCCCTCACGTCAGGTCAGCAAGCCGCGTCGGATTCACCCAAGGTGGCTTAGTCTGCGCAAGTGACCTCCCCCGCGTTCCACTTCGACCTCGACGAGGACCGGGCCCTGCTCGTGGCCCACGGCGAACTGGACGGGCCGGCCAGCGTCGAGCTGCGCGACACGATCGCCAAGGCCACCGATGAGCTGGAGTCGAACCTGGCCATCGACCTCACCGACGTCAGCTTCATGCCGAGCCCTGCGATCGGTGTGCTCGCAAGCTCCCAGGCCATGGCGCGCCGCAACGGCGCGGAGATCATCTTGGTCGCCCCGCCCGGCAGCGTCGCCGCGCGGATCCTGACCATCTGCGCGCTCGACTACGTCACGACGCTGGGCGACTGAGACCGGTCATTCGCCGCTGGCCGATCGCCAGGCCAGCGGAACCCAGGCGGTGACGACGGTGCCCTCGGACCGGTCCACCTCCCAGGTGCTGGACAGCGCGTCCACGATGGCCAGGCCCCGGCCGTTGCCGGGCTCGAGCGGATTCGGCTCGACCGTGCCCTGCGATCCGGCGTCGCGCACCTGCACCAGAAGCTGGTCGCCCTCGAGCTCGCAGACGAGCTCGACGGTGCCGTCGGCGTCGGGGTCCCCATGCATCACGGCATTCGCGACCAGCTCGTAGGCGACGAGCGCGGCGTCGTGGCGCAGCTCGTCGGTGGTGGGCCGGGTCGCGAGCAGCTGCAGCACCAGCTTGCGCGCCACCGACCCCGCATCCGAGTCGTGCTCGAGCCGCTCGCTGAGGCGCAGGGCAGCACCGTCTCTGGCAGTCATCAGGCCCCCCGGTTCCTGCATCGACGGGTTCGACTCTAGCGCCTCACGCCAGGGCTCGGCGGCCCCGGGGCGTGGCTCCCAGCCACGGCCTGCCAGCCCGGCAGTCAGGCCGCGCCACCGTTGGACGCGACCGCGTGCCGCGCGCTCCCAGGCTTCAGGCCAGAGCCGGCCCGCGAGTCAGGACGGACCGCTCACCGAGCTTGACCGCGACCACGCCGGCCAGGATCAGCAGGCCGCCCAACAGCTGCACGGAGCCCGGCAGCTCGTCGAGCAGCAGCCAGGCCCAGCACACGCTGGCCAGCACCTCCAGCAGCGCCACGAACGAGCCCAGCCGCGAGCCCAGGCGCCGGTTCGCGGAGACCCCGCTCACGTAGGCGACCGCGGCCGTGACCAGCCCCAGGGCCAGCACCGGCTGCCACCACGCGATCGGGTGGCCGGCGTACGACGCGGGGCCGGTGCCCGCCTCCAGCGGCATCACCCCGACCAGGCCGAGCAGCCCGAGGGCCAGCGTGCCGACGACCAGACCGCCGCCGGCCAGGGTCAGCGGCGGCAGACCGTTGTCGTCCTGGGCGGAGATCACGAAGTGGGCGGCACAGCCCACCATGGCGGCCAGGGCCCAGAGCACGCCGACCGGCGAGAGCTCGGCTCCAGAGATCAGGTCCAGCACCAGCACCAGCCCGGCCGCTGCGAGCGCGGCGCCGACCAGTGTGAGCCGACCGGGCCGCTGACCCTGACGGAGCCAGAGCCACGCGACAACCGCAGCGGGCGCGGTGTACTCGATGAGGATGGCCGGCCCCACCTGCATGTGCTGGATGGCCGAGAAGTAGCAGAACTGGGCACCCGCGACGGCGAGCGCGCCGTACACCAGCACCAGCCGGGCGTTGCTCCGCAGCAGCCCCCACCGCCCACGCAGTGCGAGCAGCCCCAGCGGCGCCACGACCACCGCGGCCAGGCCCACGCGGACCAGGGTGATGGCACCCGGACTCCAGCCGGTGTCCAGCAGCCCGCGGCCCAGCGCCCCCGACAGGCCGAAGCTGACCGCGGAGACCACAGCCAGCACAAGTCCGGCGGTGAGCCGCGACCCGGACCCCAGGCCGGCACCGCGGGGGGTGGCGCCGAGGCCGTTGTCATGGGTCAACGTGCTCATGGTAGATGACACTACGAGCGAATGGGGTAATCTGTCAACGTGGTTTTCACCCATGACACCGAGCTGGCGCTCCAAGCCGCGGTCTCGCTGGCCAACAGCGCCCTCGAGCCGGACACCCTCACCGCGGTGTCCGACCTCGACCAGGTGTGGGCCGACTACAGCTACTCCGGCCGGCACGAGCGGACCCGGACCGAGCTCGACGCCGTCCGCGCGATCCGGCCTCGGCTTCGCTCGCTGCTCACCGCCGACCGCGACGAGGCCGTGATCCTGGTCAACGAGATGCTCAGCGAGGCCCGGGCGGTCCCCCAGCTCACCCGGCACGACGACTTCGACTGGCACATCCACGCCATCGACCAGCAGGCCCCGCTCGACACCCGGATCCTGGTCGAGTCGGCGATGGCGATGGTCGACGTGATCCGGGCCGACGAGATGTCCCGGCTGGCCATCTGCGCCGACGACACCTGCGAGGGCGTGGTGCTCGACCTGTCCCGCAACCGGTCCCGCCGCTTCTGCTCGACGACCTGCGGCAACCGCAACGCGGTCGCGGCGTACCGAGCCCGGCAGCGTTAGGCGAGGAAGCGCTTCAACACCTCGACGAAGACCTGCGGCTGCTCGCTGTGCACCCAGTGGCCCGCGCCCTTGACCGTCACCCGGCGGTTGCGCGGGAACCAGCGGTCCATCGCCTCGACGTAGTCGGTGTGGACGTACGCCGAGTCCGCCCCGCCCACCCACAGCACCGGCCCGTCGTACGGCGAGGTGTCGGCCAGCGCGCCCTCCGGCCAGTCCGTGATGGCGTCGAGGTCGCGGCCGAGCAGCTCGAGGTTCAGGTACCACCGCCAGTGGTCTCCGTCGCGGCGCAGGCTCTGGAGCAGGAAGCCGCGCACGGTCGGGTCGCGCACCGCGCCGACCAGTGCCTCCTCGGCCTGGGACCGGCGCTCCAGGGCATCGAGGTCGATCGCCCGCATCGCGTCGATGTAGCCGGCGAACTCGGTGGCGTGGTCGTAGGGCACCGGGGCCACGTCCACCACGACGAGCCGTTCGACCAGCTCGGGGTGGCGCAGCGCGACCAGCATCGCGATCTTGCCGCCCATCGAGTGCCCGATCAGCGCGACGGGCTCGTCGTCCGACAGCAGGTCCGACACCTGGTCCGCGGCCGCGAGGTAGTCGAACTGCTCGCTCCACGGCGACTGCCCGTGGTCGGGCAGGTCGACCAGCAGCACCCGGTGCTGGTCGGCGAGCGCATTGCCGATCGCGGTGAAGTTGCGGCCCTGCCCGAACAGCCCGTGGCAGAACACCACCCAGCTCCTCCCGTCCTTGGAAGCAGGGCCCCCCAGCTCGGTCGTGTGCAGCGCCTCTCCCACGATCAGCACCAGCCGTGCACGCCGTCGGGCCTGAGGTCGCGGTCGCGCAGCACGACGGCGTGGGTGGCGCCGTACGCCGTGCACGTCTCGGCGAAGTCCTCGAAGCGGTACTCGATCATCAAGACCTGGCTGCCGAAGTCGTCGACGTACCGCTGGCACTCGTCGTATCGACCGCACTCCTCGGCCACCGCGAAGTCGAAGCCGATCGCGGTGCCGTCGAAGCCGGCCAGGTTCTTCTGCCCGGCCGCGAGGCCCTCGTGGTGCGCGACCTTCACCAGCCGCCCGGCGTACCGCAGCGCCTGTCGCCGGCTGATCAGCCCGTCACTGCGGGTGTATGAGTCGAGGTTGTCGAACTCGACAGCGTCGTACCCGTGCCTGGCGCAGCCGCTGACCCACCCGTGGACGATGTCCGCCAGCGCCCTGCGCTTGGCCGACGTGCGGACGTCGAGCAGCAGCTCGCCCCAGGCCTCGTCGACCACCGGCCGGCCGTCGGTGTCGCGCAGCACGAGCTGCGGGTGCCTGCGCCAGAACCGCTTCTCGTCCGGCTGGGTCTGGAAGCCGTTGACGTAGCAGATGTTGTAGCGCCCGGTCGCGGGCGGATCGGTCCGGTCGCGGACCACGATGCCGACGTTCCCGGGCGGGTCCGCGGCCCCGCCGAGCTGGTAGTCGACGTCGGTGCCGGTCGGCAGCGCCACGACCGCGGCCACGAGCAAGCCCATCAGCGCATGGATCACCCGACGAAACCTAGTGCCCCGCACCGGCGATCCATGACCGGGTCGGACTCAGAAGCCCCCGAAGTCCCCGCCGCCGAAGTCGCCTCCGCCGAAGTCGCCTCCACCGAAGTCCCCGCCACCGAAGTCCCCGCCGGCGTCCCCGCCGCCGTCACCCCCGCCGCCGCCGTCACCGCCGTCACCACTGTCGCCACCGGAGTCGCCACCACCGTCGTAGCCGTAGCCGTAGCCCGGGCTCATGAGCGAGCCGACGAGCAGGCCGGTGAAGAGCATGTTCGTGCCGCCGCCGAAGTACCCCGCGGCGTACGGGGCGTAGGCGGGTCCGCCTTCGTAGTACGGCATCCGCTGCGAACCCACCATCACCTGCCGGGTGTCCGGCTGGGCGCCGGCGCGGACCCGCTCGGCGTCCAGCGCGCAGGCCGGCACCGGACGGGTCGCGCCGCCCGGGGGCGTCCACTCCACGTCCTCGACCGACAGCCCGTGTCGAGGGTCGAAGAAGCACGGCGGCCGGCGGGTGGGCAGCGGATCGCCGGCCACCCGGGCCAGCACGCAGGCCATCGCGTAGCGACCGTCCTCGAGGATCTCTGTCACGTGGCGCACGTCGTCGGGCTCGGTCAGCCGGTCCACAGCCACCTTGGCGGACTCGTAGGCGTCCAGCGCCCGCTGGTAGTCGGCCCGCGCGCCCGCGTCCAGCTCGCGGCCGGCCAGCTCTGCGTCGAGGTCCTGCAGCTCCATGCCGAGGGCGGTCACGTCCTCGTCGGCCAGCTGCTTGACCGGCGCCAGCTCGGCCCGGCGCTGCTCGAGGGCCCGCTCCTTGTTCCGCCGGGACGCGACGACGGCGACGACCACCAACGCGACCAGGATCAGGACGACGAGCCACTCCATGTCCCGAGCCTACGGTTGTGGCCCTGACCGAGACCCGTCGCTACCGGCCAGGCCGGGTCAGAAGTCTGCCGGCTCGACTCCGAGCAGCTCGCGCACCCGCGGCACCACCTTGGTGCCGTAGAGCCGGATCGACTCCAGGCGCAGCTCGTGCGGCAGCCCGTCGACGGCGTACTTGAGCTGGAAGCGGGACAGTCCGAGGGTCCGCATCGCCCAGGCCATCTTCTGGGCCACCGTCTCCGGGGAGCCGACGAAGAGCGAGCCGGTCGGTCCGGCACCGTCGTCGAACTGCTCGCGCGTGTACGGCCCCCAGCCCCGCTCGCGGCCGATCCGGGTGAACGCCTCGGACTGGTGCGGGAACAGCTGCTCGCGCGCCTCCTCGTCAGTGGCCGCGAGGTGGCCGGGGCTGTGCATCGACACCGGCCGCGTGGGGTGGCCGTAGTGGGCCAGGGCGCGGTGGTAGAGCTCGACCAGCTGGGTGAACCGGTCCGGCGAGCCGCCGATCACGGCGACCACCAGCGGGAGGCCGTACGACGCGGCGCGGACCACCGACTCCGGCGTACCGCCCACGCCCACCCACAGGGCGAGCCCGCGCTCGGTCTTCGGGAACAGCTCGACCTCCTCCAGCGGCGGGCGGACCGACCCCTGCCAGCTGACCGGCTTCTCCTCGAGGAGCGCGGCGAGCAGCTGCAGCTTCTCGGCGAACAGCACCTCGTAGTCCTCGAGCGAGAGGCCGAACAGCGGGAACGACTCGGTGAACGAGCCGCGCCCAGCGGTGATCTCCGCCCTCCCGCTCGACACCGCGTCCAGGGTCGCGAACCGCTCGAAGACCCGCACCGGCTCCTCCGAGCTGAGCACCGTCACCGACGTGCCGAGCTGGATCCGGCGGGTCCGGCCGGCGATCGCCGCCAGCAGCACGTCGGGCGCACTGATCGAGAAGTCCGGCCGGTGGTGCTCGCCGACGCCGAAGAAGTCGAGGCCGACGCTGTCGGCCAGGACCGCTTCCTCGACCACCTGGCGCAGGGCGATCGCGTGGTGCACCGGCGCAGCTTCGGCGTCCTTCTCCAGGTCACCGAAGGTGTCGAGCCCGAACGTCGGGGCCTCCGGGCGGCCCAGCCGGGCGTCGTCGACCACGCCCGACAGCATCTCAGGTGGTGGCCAGCAGCCCGTCCGGGGTGCGGTGCGCCAAGCCGTCCTGCACCACGAAGGCGAGGGCACGGTCGAAGCGATCGTGCTCCCAGTACGCCGCGCCGACCAGCTCCGCGAGCCGCTCGGGCCGCTGTGGGCCGTTCGCCTCGAGGGCGCGCACTATCTGGCCCATCTCGTGGAACACCTGGCGGTCGCGCTTGCCCTCGGTGCTCGGCTTGGGTGGTGGCATCGGCATGACGCTGCTCCGTTCTAGGCGTGGGTCGGCTGCGGAGCCGGCCCCGACGAGCCGGTGTCGGCGTCCTCCGCGGTGAGCGGTTGGGCGATGCTCTCCAAGGACTGGCCCTCGGCCTTCACGCCCAGGAACGCCTCGACGATCCCGCCGGCGATCATCAGCGCGGCTCCGATGAAGTATCCGATCGCGATCTTGGAGATGTCCCCGGACGCGGTGGCGTTGTCGATCAGGTAGCCGAACAGGAGCGGGCCGGCGATGCCACCCGCGGCGGTGCCGATGGCGTAGAAGAACGCGATGCAGAGCGCCCTGGTCTCCATCGGGAAGATCTCGCTGGCCGTGAGGTACGCCGCGCTAGCGCCCGCCGAGGCCATGAAGAAGATGATCGAACCCATCAGGGTCAGCGTCACGGCGGAGAAGTCGCCGAGGAAGAAGCCGGTGACACCGAGCAGCGCGCCGGAGCCGATGTAGGTCCCCGTGATCATCTTGACCCGGCCCAGCGAGTCGAACAGCGGGCTCAGCAGCAGCGCGCCGGCGAAGTTGCTGGCGGCGAACACCGCGATGTACCAGCCGGTCTGCTTGACGTCGAGGAAGGTCGTGAGGGTGTCGCCGTAGGTGAAGAAGAACGCGTTGTAGAGGAAGGCCTGGCCGACGAACAGCGAGAAGCACAGCACAGTCCGCTTCGGGTACATCGTGAAGACGGTCCTCGCGATCAGCGGGATGCCGATCGACTTCCGCTGCCGGATCGTGATCGTCTCGGACACGTCATGGAGCTGCTTGCCGGTCTCCTCGGTGATCTGGCGCTCGATCTCCTGCACGATCTTCTCGGCCTCGTCCTCGCGGCCGTGGATGAACAGCCAGCGCGGGCTCTCCGGCACGTTGCGGCGGACCAGCAGGATGCCGACGGCCAGGATCGCGCCGAGGCCGAACGCCAGCCGCCACCCCCACGCCTGGTCGATGACGGTGGGATCGAGGAGCGGGATGGTCAGCAGCGCACCACCCGCGGCGCCGACCCAGAAGGAGCCGTTGATGGCCACATCGACCCGGCCGCGGTACCTGGCCGGGATCAGCTCGTCGATGGCCGAGTTGATCGCCGCGTACTCCCCGCCGATGCCGGTGCCGGTGAGGAACCGAGCGGCGAAGTACCACGCCGGGTTCATCGAGAAGGCCGTGAGCACGGTCGCCACCGTGTAGACCCCGAGCGAGACCAAGAACAGCTTCTTGCGGCCCAGCCGGTCGGTGAGCTGGCCGAAGAACAGCGCGCCCAGGCAGGCGCCGGCGACGTACGACGCGCCGGCGAAGCCGACCTGGAAGCTGTTCATGCCGAGCCCGTTGCCCTCGGGCTTCAGCGCGTCGGACATGGAGCCGACGATGGTGACCTCGAGACCGTCGAGGATCCAGACGGTTCCGAGGCCGATGACGACCAGCCAGTGCCACCGCGCCCAGGGCAGACGGTCCAGCCGGGCCGGGATGTCGGTGGTGATGCGACCTGTCTCCACGCTCATGCCCGGGGCAGTACCCCTGCGACGATGCTCACATGTGGGTCCGAGTGGCGGCTTCGACGCCGCTGCGGTTCGCGGACGGGACGCCGGTGCGGGCCGCGTCAGGCATCGCGTCGTACGGCGCGGGGTGGCTGGTGGTGCAGGACGACACCGTCCACGGCTGCCTGTGGGCCGCAGGGACGGGAGAGCCCGTGCGGCTGTTGCCGCCGGTCGAAGGCCTGGTCCACTTCGAGGAGGCCAGCGGCACCAAGGCGCTCAAGCCCGACCTCGAGGCGGTCGTGCCGCTGCCCGACGGCGCCGTGCTGGCGCTGGGCTCGGGCTCGACCCCGGCCCGGATGAGATCGGTCCTGGTGACCCCCTCCGCCGACGTGCGGGTGGCCGACCTGACCCGGCTCTACGCGCAGGTGGCCGAGGCGCTGGGCGTGCCGCCGGACCAGCTGAACCTGGAGGGCGCCTGCGTCGTGGCCGGGGCACTGCGCTGGTTCCAGCGCGGCCTGCCCTCGGCCGGCGCGCCGACCGCCAGCGTCGATCTGCCGCTGGACGCCCTGCTCGCCACCGTCTCGGGCGGCCCGCCCGAGGTGCCGGTCGGCGCAGTGCGCTCCTACGACCTCGGCACCGTGGCCGGAGTCGGTCTGGCCGTCACCGACGCGCTCGCGCTGGACGACGGGCTGGTGCTGGTGAGCGCCGCCGCCGAGGACGCGCCGTCGACCTACGACGACGGCCCGGTGGTCGGCTCCGCACTCGCGCTGCTCGACGGTGACCGGCTGCTCGAGGTGGTCGAGCTGCCGCTGCTGGACGGCGCCGTGGCCAAGGTGGAGGGGCTCGCCCTGACCGAGGAGCGGCCGGACCGGCTCGACCTGGTGGCGGTCGTGGACGCCGACGACCCCGCCGTACCCTCGCTCCTGCTGGAGCTGGTGGTCAGGCGTTAGTTGAGGGCGCCGATCACGCCGCCCTGGCAGAGCATGAAGCGGGTGCGCCTCTCGACGCGGCCGGTCTGGGCAATCGCCTGAGCCCGCTGGTACAGCTTGACCACCGCTGTCGTCTGCGCGCCGAAGTCACCGTCGACCACGATCGTGGCGCCAGCCGCCCGCAACGCCCGCTGCAGGACCACGACCGCATGCCCATGGTCGCCCTGCACCAGCTGGCGGTCGGGCAGCTGGCACCCGAAGAGCAGGGTCCACATGCCGTTGTTGATGCGGAACGGGTGCTCGGGCAGGTCACCCTCGAAGTGGCTGACGATCTGCCAGACGGCTCTGCGGGTCTGCCGCCCGTAGAAGCCGTCCACCACGACCGGGCCGAGCCCGAGGTCGTTGAGCGAGCACTGCAGTGTGCGCACCGCCGGCTCGCGGTCGCCCAGCTGCAGGACCGGGTACGACGGCAGGGTCCGCTGGCACTGTGCCCGTGCCGTCGAGGGCGTGGCCGGGGAGGCCTCGGCCGGGACGAGGAGCCCGGACCACAGGACAACTGGGGCGATCAGGGCTGCGGCACGACGGACGGAGGTCATGCCCTTGAGACCACCGCACCGGACCGGTGGTTGTCCATGGCCCGGCCGGCCCTGGTCAGCGGCCGGAGTAGTCCCGGAAGCCGCGCTTGGTCTTGCGGCCGAGGTAGCCCGCGGTCACGAGGTGCTCCAGCAGCGGCGCGGGCGCGAAGCCGGGCTCGCGGAACTCGAGGTACAGCTCGCGCTGGATGGCCAGGGAGACGTCGTTCCCCACCACGTCGAGCAGCTCGAACGGCCCCATGGGCAGCGCGCAGCCCTGCTTCATCGCGGTGTCGATGTCGTCGGCGGTCGCGTAGTGCGCCTCGAGCATCTTCACCGCGTCGTTGAGGTAGGGAAACAGCAGGGCGTTGACGATGAACCCGGCCCGGTCGGCGCAGGAGACCCCGACCTTGCCGATCTTGTCGCACAGCGCCCGGGTGGTCTCGGTGACGTCGTCGTCGGTCATCACCGTGGAGACGACCTCGACCAGCTTCATCACCGGCGCCGGGTTGAAGAAGTGCATGCCGATGACGTGCTGCGGCCGCTCGGTGGCCCGGGCCAGCTCGATCACCGGGAGCGACGAGGTCGTGGTGGCCAGGATGACGCCCGGCTTGCAGATGTCGTCGAGGTTGTTGAACAGCGTGGTCTTGATCGCGAGGTCCTCGGCGATCGCCTCGACCACGAGGTCGACGTCCCGCAGGTCGTCGAGGGAGGCGGAGCCGGTGACCCTGGCCAGGACGGCGGCCTTCTCGTCCTCGGCGGCCCGGCCGCGCTGGATCTGCTTGTCGAAGTTCTTGGTGATCGTGGCGAGCACGCCGTCGACCTTGACCTGGCTGCGGCCGACGAAGAGCACGTCGTACCCCGCCTTGGCGAAGACCTCGACGATGCCGCCGGCCATGGTGCCGGTGCCGACCACGCCCACGGTCCTGATCTGGTGCTGGAGCTGCGGCTTGTCGTCCTCGGACGGCGTCAGGTCGTCGGCGACGGTGATCGGGCTGTCCGGGCCGTCGTAGGTGTAGAAGCCGCGACCGGTCTTCCGGCCGAGCATTCCGGCGGTGACCAGCTGCTTGAGGATCGGCGCGGGCGCGTGCAGCCGGTCGCGGCCCTGGCGGTACATCGTCTCGAGGATCTCGTACGCCGTGTCGAGGCCGATCAGGTCGAGCAGCTGCAGCGGGCCCATCGGGTAGCCGCAGCCGAACCGCATCGCCGCGTCGATGTCCTCGCGCGAGGCGAACTTGCCCTCGTACATCGCCACCGCGTGGTTGAGGTAGCCGAACAGCAGGGTGTTGGCGATGAAGCCGGCCTTGTCGCCGCACACGACGGGGAACTTGTCGAGCGACTCGACCAGCGTCTTGACGTCCGCCAGCACCTGCGGCTCGGTGACCACGGTGCGAATGATCTCGACGAGGTTCTGGACCGGCGCCGGGTTGAAGAAGTGCACGCCGATGACCCGGCCGGGGTGGGCGTTGGCGGTGGAGATCTCGGTGACGCTGAGGCTGGAGGTGTTGGTGGCCAGGATCGCGTCCGGAGCGACGATGCCCTCGAGCTCGGCGAAGATCTGCTTCTTGGTCTCCAGGGACTCGACGACCGCCTCGACGACGAAGTCGGCCTCGTGCAGGTCCTTCATCGTGGTGGTGAACGAGATCCGGCCCAGCAGCTCGGCCTGCTCGGCCTCGGTGAGCTTCTCGCGCTTGACCGCGCGACCGGTGGAGTGCTCCAGGTGCTGGCGGCCCCGGGCCACGGCCTCGTCGTTCAGCTCGACACCGATGACCGAGAACCCGTTGCGCGCGAACACCTCGGCGATCCCGGCACCCATGGTGCCCAGGCCGACGACGCCGACGGTCTTGAAGATCCGGCTCTCCTGGGCCTGCTCACTCATGGCGCGGAGCCTAGTGGTTGGGTTACTGACTGTTCACCCGAGTGGGATGCTCATCACCACGCGCACGCCGTTGACGTCCAGCCGCAGGTCGCGTTCCTGGTCCCGGAGCCGCCGCTGGTAGGGCAGCAGGTCGGTCACCTCGGTGAAGCCGAGGCTCGCGTAGTAGGGGCCGTTCCACGGCACGTCGCGGTAGGTGCACAGGCTGAGCCGGTCGAACCCCTGCCTCCGCGCCTCCGCCATGGCCGCCTCGACGAGCGCCCTGCCGACGCCTTGGCGCTGATGGTCGGGCCGCACCGAGATCTGCTCGAGGTGGGCGTAGCCGTCGATCACCAGCACGTGCACGAACCCGACGGGAGGGCTGTGCTCGTCCGCGACGGCCACGAGGAGGAACCCCGGCTCGGCCGCCCGCTCGCGGCCGTCCGTGGCCGGGCTGAGCAGGATCGGCTCGATCGCCGCGCCGAAGTGCTCCTGGAACTGCGGGCCTCCTGCGTCCTCGATCGGTGCGATGTGCTCCAGGTCGGCGGCCCTGGCTGGCCGGACCAGATGCGTCGGCTTGTCGCCGGGAGGCTGGCCGTCCATGACGGAGATCTTCGCGACCGGGCTGCAGATGGGCGAATCGGCACGGCGGCACGAGGGCCGGTTCTGGATGTGCGACTGGCCCTGGCGTCCTATCGTCGCCTCGTGGACGCCACCGAGGTGATGGCGGAGTACGCCGCCGCGTGGGAGCGCGGCGACCCCGACGCGGCGTTCGAGTGGTATGCGGACGACGTCGTCATGCGCCGGCCGGGGCGCAGCCCGGACGCCGGTGTCCACGAGGGCGAGCCGGCCGTGGTCGCTGCGATCAACGCGCTCCTCGACCGCACCGCGGACCACTCGGCAGAGGTGGAGGTCCTCGACCGGCTGGTGTCACCGACCCGGGTCGCGCTGATGGTGCGCGAGGTCGTGGTCCGCGGGGACGACCGGCTCGACCTGCGCCGGGTCAACGTCTACACGGTGCGCGAGGACCGGATCGTGGAGATCGAGATCTTCGAGGCCAACCGGTACGAGGTCGACGCGTTCTTCGGCTAGCACCTCTGCACGAGCTCCACCGGGTGACCGTCGGGGTCGGCCACCCACGCGACCCTCAGGCTGGTCAGCCAGTCGTGCGGCTCGCTCATGCTGGGCGCGCCGTGCTGCACGAGGTCGGCATACGTCGCGTCGGCGTCCTGGACCCAGACACAGACCTCCGCTCCACGGCCGGCGGCATCCACGTCCAGCCCGTGGTCCCGCCTCGCCGACCCGACATCCGCCACTCCGAGCGTGAACCCGTCCAGCACCAGCTCGACGTGGATCGGCGCGCCGTCGGTCGGCGTACGGAACGTCTCGGCGAAGCCCAACCGCTCGTAGAAGGCGACGGTGCTCGCCACGTCGGCGCTGTAGAGGTTGGTCTGTGCGGGCACAGGCCCCAATGTAGATTCGGCGCCCGTGAGGCTCGTCGTTGCCCGGTGCCAGGTCGACTACGCGGGCCGGCTGACCGCCCACCTGCCGATGGCGAGCCGGGTGCTGATGATCAAGGCGGACGGCTCGGTGCTCGTGCACTCCGACGGCGGCTCGTACAAGCCGCTCAACTGGATGTCGCCGCCGTGCTCGGTGCGCGAGGGCGTCTCCGAGGACGGCCAGGTGGAGTGGACGGTGACCGGGAAGGACGGCGACACGCTCCGTATCCTGCTCGAGGACATCCAGCACGACTCCTCCCACGAGCTCGGGGTCGACCCGGGCCTGCAGAAGGACGGCGTCGAGAGGCACCTCCAGGAGCTGCTCGCCGAGCACCCCGCCACCCTCGCCGACGGGCTGACCCTCGTGCGCCGCGAGTACCCCACGCCCATCGGCCCCGTCGACCTGATGTGCCGCGACGCCCACGGCGCCTCGGTCGCCGTCGAGATCAAGCGCCGCGGGGAGATCGACGGCGTCGAGCAGCTCACCCGCTACCTGGACCTCCTCAACCGGGAGCCCCTGCTCACCACCAAGGGCCCGGTCCGTGGCATCTTCGCCGCCCAGCTGATCAAGCCGCAGGCGCGCGTCCTCGCCGAGGATCGGGGCATCACCTGCGCCGTCGTCGACTACGACGGTCTGCGCGGCATGGACGACCCCGAGCACCGGCTGTTCTGATCGGCGTGAGCGTGATCAGGTTGAGCAAGCGTCGCGACTGAGCGACCACGTCGCGACCGCGCGTCGAAACCACCGCACCGTGCCGCCCAACCCAGCAGGTGTCAGTCCACGTGAAGTCCGCGGTGGACTCGAGAATCTCGACCGGCGGTGGTCAGGCCGTAGCGTCTGTGTGTGCTGATCTACCACGTGGCTACGAGGACCGACTGGGAGCGGGCGCAGCGCGAGGGCCGGTACACGACGAGCACGCTGGGCGTGAGCCTCGAGGAGGAGGGGTTCATCCACGCCAGCCGCGCCGACCAGTGGGAGGGCGTCAGGGAGCGGTTCTACGTCCACGTCGAGGAGCCGCTGGTGCTGCTCGAGATCGACACCGACCGGCTCGACGTACCGGTGGTCGAAGAGCAGCCGGCGCCAGGCGTCGATGAGACCTTCCCGCACATCCACGGCCCGCTGAGCGTCTCGGCGGTAGTCCAGGTGACTCCCCTTCAGTGAATGTTTGTGCACCGCCGGGGCACGAGTTGGGCCGCCTGCCCTCACGAAACTGGCGCTGCCCTCATGGAGTTTCATGGGGGAGGTGGCAGATTCACCGGGTACCCGGTGAAACTTCTCACCGGGCGACGGCACTAGCGGCAGCTCTCGCCGGAGCAGGCGGTCAGCCGGTCCAGCGCCGCGCGCAGCGTGTCCACCGCCTCGCGGCCCTTCGGCGTCATGGCGCGGTACGACGCCTCGTCGTAGGCGAGCAGGTTGTTGAGCTCGTACGGGTCGTTCCTGAGGTCGTAGAGCTCCTCGTGCGGCAGGTGGGTGTACCGGATCAGCTTGTACCGCCCGTTGGTGACGCCGGTGAAGTCGTTGAGCTCGCTGGACCGGCTGCTCTCGACGTAGGTCTCAGGGGCCTCTTCCAGCCCGTTGGCGGTCGTGGTGTTCGTCGGCGTGAGCGCCCGCCCGAGGAGCAGGTAGCGACGGGTCAGCTCGGGGCCGCCCTGGAGCCGCGACAGCAGCGAGACGCCGTCCACGTCGGCCGGGGCGGAGGCGCCGGCGATCTCGGCGATGGTCGGGGCGATGTCGATGTTCCCAGCGACGTCGTCGTACGTCGAGCCGGGGGTGATCCCCGGGCCGCGGACGTAGAACGGCACTCGCACCGTGCCCTGGAACTGGTTGTACTTCCCGATCTCGCGACGGTGGTTGCCCATGATGTAGCCGTTGTCGCTGGTGAAGATCAGGTAGGTGTTGTCGAGCGCGTCCTGGTTGGCCAGCGCCTGCACCAGGCGCGCAACGTTCTGGTCGAGCACCTGCACCGACCGGATCCGCTTGCGGAACGTCTCGTCGATCGTCGCGAGGTCGGCGGTCGACAGCGCCCCGCGCGTGCGGGTGAGGCCGAACTTGTCCGACACGTCGGTCTCGCCGAAGTCGGGGGTCCGGGGGTACGTCGCATCCGCGAACGATCCCTTCAGCTCCCGCGGATAGGCGTACGGCGTGTGCGGCGAGTACGACGAGTAGTAGACGAACTGACCGCCGTCGGCGAAGTCGAAGCCGTCGGCCCCGTCCACCAGTGACAGTGCGTGCTCGCCGAGCCAGGAGTCGAGGTACTCGTCGCGGAAACCCGCGTCCACCTGGCCGTCGATGTTGAGCTTGTAGTGCTTCTGCGCGTACGCGTTCCCCTGGACCGGCGCCGCCCACGACTGCCAGCCCGGCGGGACGTAGGCCCGGAGCCGTGCCTTCTCGGGGTCGGAGAGGTGGCTGCCCGGGTGGTAGGGATACTCGTTGAAGTACTTGCCGAGCAGCGCGCTGCGGTAGCCCGCCCGTTCGAGCCAGACCGGCAGGTCGTCGTCCTGCTCGGTCTCCCGCCAGCGCTCGTAGCCGCCCTGCGGCCAGGCATTGCCGATCACGCCGTGGTTGTGTGCGTACAGCCCCGACAGGATGGACGCCCGCGAGGGGCAGCAGCTGGACTGCTCGACGTAGAAGCTCGTGAGCTCGGCGCCCTGGTCGCGGATCTGCCGGGTGACGTTCGGCATGTACTTCATCAGCGAGGTGTCGAGGTCGTCGGTGAGGATCATGATCACGTTGGGCCGCGTCAGCTCCGGCGCCGAACGAGCGTCCGGCACCTCGCGTCCGGAGGCCAGCGAGGCGTCCTCGACGCCACCCGAGTCGTCAGCCGAGCTGGTCCCGCGGATGCCCATGCCGGCGAGTGCGATGACCGCGAACGCGGCCAGCACCAGGGCGAGCAGACGTGACCGAGACACCCGCCCGAGGCTACCGGCGGACCGGGGCGGAGCCGGAATCGCGAGTTCAGCGTCGTAACCCCGGCCCCGGCCGACCCGTTGGACCCGCGACGAAAGGATCCCGGATGTCCCTGGTCGCCCGCCTCGCCGTCCTCGTCTGCCTCGCTGCCGGTCTCGCCTTCCTCTCCTCCGCGCCCGCCGCGGCCCATGAGGAGCGCCCCGCCGTCTTCCCCGACGGCACTGGCCACGTGCCGCACTTCCGGGGCTACCACAACAAGCGCTCTCGCGTGGTCTGCCGCCCCAGCAGCGCCCGGACCATCAAGAAGATGCCGAACGGCCGGGTCAAGCAGCGCAACCTGCGGATGCTGGAGCACTGCCGGTTCCGCTCGATCCAGACCGCGATCGACAGCGTCCGCAAGCGGCACACCTCGGTCTACGTGCTGCCCGGGACCTACCGCGAGAAGAAGTACGCCGGGACCGAGCGCAGCGACTACTGCTCCCACCTCGGCACCGCGTCCAAGAACCCCCTCAAGGTCTCCGAGTACATCGGCAGCATCTCCTCACCCGACCCCGGCACGGTGCAGCGCACCGACACCCAGGCCGAACCCAGCGACCACGAGGACCACGCCGACCACGACGACCACGCAGCAGAGCGGGAGCCGGCCGCCGACGGCACGACGAACCCGATCGCGCTGTCGTACGCCGACCAGCGGGCCTGCCCCCACAACCTCAACCTGATCGCGGCGTTCGGCGACGAGACCCCCAACAACAGCTCGATCCGGTGCGACAGCCGGTTCTGCGGTCTCCAGATCGTCGGCACCGGCCGCAGGATGACCGACGTCGTGGTCGACAACCGGTTCCACAAGCTGAACGCGATCCGGATGGACCGGCTCGGCGGGGGCGTGGTGCGGAACCTGACCGTCCAGCAGTCGGAGTTCAACGCCCTCTACGTCATGGAGACCGACGGGTTCCTCATCGACCGGGTCACCGCCCGCGGCAACGACGAGTACGGCGTCCTCGCCTTCGCCAGCGACCACGGCCTGATCCAGAACTCCGAGGCCTACTACAACGGCGACTCAGGCTTCTATCCCGGCTCCGGCTCGGACCTGAACGCGAACAACCCGGGCTTCACCCCGGTCCGCTACGCGATCGAGATCCGCAACAACCTCAGCCACCACAACACGCTCGGCTACTCCGGCACGGCCGGGAACTCGATCTGGGCCCACGACAACCAGTTCTTCGACAACGCCACCGGGATCGCCACCGACTCGCTCTTCCCCGGCCACCCGGGGCTGCCGCAGGACCACGCGCGCTGGAGCCACAACGAGATCTACTCCAACAACAGCAACTACTACCGCGCGTACGTCGACAGCGGGGTGTGCGCAAAGCCGATGGCCGAACGCGGCTACATCAACGGCACGGTCTGCCCGGTGGTGCCGACCCCGGTCGGCACCGGCGTGCTGATCGCCGGCGGCAACTTCAACTCCACCGACCACAACTGGATCTACGACAACTGGCGCTACGGGACCATGCAGTTCTGGGTGCCGGCGCCGCTGCGCGACGAGATGGATCCGGCCAAGCTCTACGACACCTCGCACCACGACCACACCACCGACAACCTGATGGGGATCGCACCCGACGGGTCGATCCACCACAACGGCCTCGACCACTGGTGGGACGACGAGGGCACGGGCAACTGCTGGCAGGGCAACACCTACTCGCGCGGCACCCAGACCTCGAACTTCACGCTGCCGCCACCCTCCTGCGACGCCGGCGGCTCGGTGTTCACTCCGGGTCTTGTCGTGAAGGACGCCGGCTTCCTCACCTGCAGCCAGTACGACCGCGCCGACGCCACGCTGCACCACCCACCCGGCTGCACGTGGTTCGACGAGCCGGTCAAGCCGTCGGCGCGCACGGCGGCCGCCGAGGGTGTCGACCCCGAGCTGGGCACCGGCTCGCTGGTCGCCGTGCCGCTGGTCTCGCTGACCGGGCTGCTGGCCCTGGCCGGGGCGCTGCGGAGGCGCCGTGCTGCGTAGGTCGCTCGTCGTCGTCGGCCTGCTCGCCGTGCTGCTGGTGGCGGGCGGCATCGCCACGGCGCGCAGCGCACCCGACCTCGAGGCGTCCGGGCCCACGTCAGTGACCGGGACCGAAGCCACCGCGGTCTTCCAGGTGGCCGATCGGACCATCCGGCAGGTGCGGTACGCCGACGCGGGGACGCTGCGGTACACCTTCGAGCTGACCAACCACGGCCGGCTCCCGGTCACGGTGCACGGTCTGGCCGCCGGCCAGGCTGACCCGCGGCTGTTCCACCTCGCCTCGCTCACCGGCGCCGACGGTGCCGAGGACGTCCGGATCGGGGCGGGCGAGACGGCGACGGTGACCCTGGCGCTGGTGATGGGCGGCTGCGAGTCGCTGTCCTCACGGTCCGGGTCGTTCGTCACCGACGTCGTGCTCCGCACCGGCCAGGCCGGGGTGTTCGACGACGACGTCCGGGTGACCCTGCCCGAGGAGCTGCACACGGGCTCGCCTCGGGAAGCCTTCTGCCCGAGCTCGACGGCAACGTCCCGGCCACCCGGCTGACCGTCAGCCGAGGAGCTCCGCGACCTCGCCGGCGCACCCCCAGCTGAGCGTGACCCCCGCGCCGCCGTGCCCGTAGCAGTGCACGACGTCGCCGACCCGCTCCAGCCGGACCTCCGGCCGGGCCGGCCGGAGCCCGACCTTGTGGCCGATCACGTCGGCGCCGGCCAGCTCCGGGACCAGCCGGAGCGCTCGGCGCAGGATCGCCGCGGCCACCTCCGGCGACGGCGTACGGCTCCACTCCCCCTCGACGTCGGTGCCCCCGACCACGATGTCGCGCGAGCGCGGGACGACGTACGTCGGGCCGCCGGCGGCCGTGCCATCGAGCCACCAGCGCTCCAGCCCGACCTGCTCGACCACCACCACCTGACCCTGGACCGGGTGCACCGAGTCGTCCGCGGCGAGGAACTTGGCGCCGATCCCGGCGCAGTCCACGACCGCGTCGGGTCCATGGCCCGGTACGTCGCCCGCGCGGGGCAGCCCGTGCAGGTTGAGCCGGGTGAGGGTGCCGCCCGACTCCAGCACCCGGCCCGCCAGCCAGTCGAGGTAGACCGGCATCTCGACGACGGGAGTGGTGAACACCCAGCCGCCGTCGTACCCGGACGGCACCTCCACGGTCTCGCGCAGGTCGGGGACCGCGTCGGCCCACCACGGCCGCTCACGGGTCCCGTCGCTTGGTTGGCCAACCACCTCGGTCCCCTCGCGAAGCACCACGCCGCTGTCGGGGTGCTCGGCCGCGATCGCGGCGAAGGCGCCGTACGACGTGTGCGACCAGGCCAGCACCCGCTCCTGGGGCCAGGCGCGGTAGGGGTAGCAGATCGCCGCCGCCACCGCCGAGGTGGTCTCGCGCGGCAGGTCGCGGGCCAGGACGTCGACCCGGTGACCCGCTTCGAGCAGCCGGACCGCGCACGACAGGCCGATGACACCGGCCCCGACCACGACCACCCTGCCCATGGCCGGAAAGTCTGGCAGGGCTTGCCTCAGGCGCCGGCGACCCGGGGGGCCGTGGGGTCGGAGTCGCCGCCGCCGGCCTCGCGCGCGACGTACTCCTCGATGTCCTCGAGGTCGTCGCGGTTGCGGGTCACGACGGCGAGCAGGTCGGTCATGGTGGCGACCTCCTCGACCTGCTCCTTGATGAACCACTGCAGGAACTGCTCGGAGGCGAAGTCGGACTCCTCGCGGGCGACGCGGAGCAGTCCGTTGATCTGCTCGGTGACCCGCTTCTCCTGCTCGAGCGCCAGAGCAACCGGGGCGACCACGTCGGTGAAGCTCGTCTGCGGGGCCTCGACGCCGGGGATCACGACGTCGGCGTCGATGTCGATGAGGTACTGGACCATCATCATCGCGTGGTCGCGCTCCTCGAGCGCCTGGCCGTAGAAGAACGCCGCCATCCGCGGCATCGTCTCGGCGTCGTAGTGGATGGCGCACGCGAGGTACTGGTTGTGGGCGGCGAGCTCGTGACCGATCTGTTCGTTCAGCGCTTCGACGAAGCGGGCAGCGGGCACCCTGGCCTCCCGGGTCAGGCGGCCTTGCGTAGCCGCTTCTTGGTCACCTTCTTGCCGTCCACGCGGACTAGCTTGCGCTTCCTGACGGTATACCCGGGGGGCAGCGAGCCCTCCTTGAGCATGCGCAGCGGGCAGCGGTCGCACTTCTTCCTGGAGACGCAGCACTCCGTCTTCGGCAGCTTGCGCACCTTGTCCACGAAGGGCAGCCTAACGTAGGGCAGCCTTAGCTTGTCGTGACCCCCGTCACGCCCCTGGGTTTCGCGCCGAGTGACCCAATCGGCACGTGGTCGGGTCCGGAAAGCATGCGAAATGGGTCACTCGACGGCAGCCGGCAGCTCAGTCGAGACCGTTGGCCTTCCGGATCACGTCGACGATGCCGTCCATGATCTCGGTCAGGCCGAAGTCCTTGGGCGTGTAGACCGCAGCCACGCCGGCCTCGACCAGCCGGCGGGCGTCGGAGTCGGGGATGATCCCGCCGACGATCACGGGTGCGTCCATGCCCTCGGACCTGAGCCCGTCGAGCACCGCGGGCACCAGCTCCATGTGCGAGCCGGAGAGGATCGACAGGCCGACGCAGTGCACGTCCTCGGCGACCGCGGCGGAGACGATCTGCTCCGGCGTGAGGCGGATGCCCTGGTAGATCACCTCGAAGCCGGCGTCCCGCGCGCGTACGGCGACCTGCTCCGCGCCGTTCGAGTGCCCGTCGAGCCCCGGCTTGCCGACGAGCAGCCGCAGCCGCCCGCCCTGCCGACCACTCAGCTGCTCGCCGGTCTGCTTGACCCGGTCGCGGACCCCGCCCAGCTCGGCCCCGGCCTCGGCCGCGCCGACGGCGCCGGAGACCCCGGTGGGCGCCCGGAACTCGCCGAACACCTCGCGCAGCGTCCCGGCCCACTCCCCGGTCGTCGCGCCCGCGCGGGCGGCGGCCAGGGTGGCGGTCATCAGGTTGGCGTCGGTCTTGGCGTCCTCGGCCAGCTGGGCCAGCGCCTTCTCGACCTCGCCCTCGTCGCGCTGGCCCTTCCAGGCCTCGACGCTGGCGATCGCGGCCTGCTCCGCCTCCGGATCGGCGGCCTGGATCGCGGCGTCGAGGTCCGCGGTCAGCGGCGACGGCTCGGTGGTCTCGTAGATGTTGACCCCGACGATCTTCTCCTCGCCGGACTCGATCCGGGCGCGCCGAGCGGCGTGCGAGCTGACCAGCGCCTCCTTCATGTAGCCGGACTCGACCGCGGCGATGGCACCACCCATCGCCTGGACCCGGTCGACCTCCTCCGTCGCGGAGGCGACGAGCTCGGCCACCTTGGCCGCGATCACGTGCGACCCGTCGAAGATGTCGTCGTACTCGAGAAGGTCCGACTCGTAGGCCAGCACCTGCTGCAGCCGCAGTGACCACTGCTGGTCCCACGGCCGTGGGAGGCCGAGCGCCTCGTTCCAGGCGGGCAGCTGTACGGCGCGCGCGCGGGCGTTCTTGGAGAGCGTGACGCCCAGCATCTCGAGCACGATGCGCTGGACGTTGTTCTCCGGCTGCGCCTCGGTGAGGCCGAGTGAGTTGACCTGGACGCCGTAGCGGAACCGGCGCATCTTGGCGTCCTCGACGCCGTACCGCTCCCGGGTGATCTGGTCCCACAGCTCGACGAAGGCGCGCATCTTGCACGTCTCCTCGACGAACCGGACGCCGGCGTTGACGAAGAACGAGATCCGGCCGACCACCTTCGCGAAGTCCTCGTCGGACACCTGACCGGAGCTCTGGACGGTGTCGAGCACGGCGATCGCGGTGCAGAGCGCGTAGGCGAGCTCCTGGGTCGGCGTGGCGCCGGCCTCCTGCAGGTGGTAGCTGCAGATGTTGATCGGGTTCCAGTTCGGGATCTGGTGGACCGTGTAGGAGATGACGTCGCTGATCAGCCGGAGCGAGTGCTCGGGCGGGAAGACGTAGGTCCCGCGGGAGAGGTACTCCTTGACGATGTCGTTCTGGGTGGTTCCGGCCAGCTGCGCGGCGACCTCCTCCGGCGACGCGTCGGGGTTCTGCTCCTCGGCCACCACCTGGTAGAGGGCCAGCAGCCACATCGCGGGCGCGTTGATGGTCATCGAGGTGTTCATCTCGGTGAGCGGGATGTCCCGGAACAGCTTGCGCATCTCACCGAGGTGGGGCACGGGCACGCCGACCTTGCCGACCTCACCGCGCGCGAGGGGCGAGTCCGGGTCGTAGCCGGTCTGGGTGGGGAGGTCGAAAGCGACCGAGAGGCCGGTCTGGCCCTTCGCCAGGTTGCCGCGGTAGAGCGCGTTGGACGCCTCGGCCGTCGAGTGGCCGGCGTAGGTCCGCATCACCCAGGGCTTGTCCTTCTCTGCCCGACGCTGGGGGGAGGGGTCCTTCTCGGTCATTCCACGAGGGTAGGACGGGCCCTACTTGTTGGTAACCGGCTCGGCATGTGGGTTATCCGACATCGGCCGCGACGGCCGGCACCACTTCGACGATCCGGGCGAGGTGCGAGAGGTGGAGGAGCCGGCGTACGGCGGGCGACGGGGCACGCAGCGTGAGATGGTGCCCGTCGCGGATCGCCTGCACGGTGGCCGCGGCGAGCACCTTGAGCGCGGTCACATCGGCGCTCTCCACGCCGCTGAGGTCGATCGCGACCTCGTCGTAGGTGCCGAGCAGCTCCTGGACCGCAGTGCGCACCCGCATGGTGCTGCGCACGTCGAGGTCACCGCTCAGCACGAGGACTGGTCCGTCGCTGATGATGTCCACGGGCTGCTCCACTGTTGCGTGACTCACACCACTATGACGCGCCAGCGGTCATGGAGGTTGCTCGGCGCGCCGTCGAGCATGCCCGGCTACTGTGCGCCCATGGTCAACCTGACCCGGATCTACACCCGCACCGGCGACGGCGGCCAGACCCGTCTCGGCGACAACTCGGTCGCGTCGAAGAACGACCTACGGCTGCACGCGTACGCCGACGTCGACGAGGCCAACGCACACCTCGGGCTGGCGATCTCGGTCGGGTCACTGGAGGACGACGTGGTCGCCGTGCTCACCCACGTCCAGAACGACCTGTTCGACGTCGGTGCCGACCTGTGCACGCCGGTCGTCCCCGACCCGGAGTACCCACCGCTCCGCGTCGAGCAGTCCTACGTCGACCGGCTCGAGGGCTGGTGCGACCACTACAACGAGTCGCTCGAAGCGCTCCGCTCGTTCATCCTCTCCGGCGGCACCCAAGGCTCCGCCCAGCTGCACGTGTGCCGCACCGTCGTACGACGCGCGGAGCGCTCGGCCTGGGCGGCGTACGACGAGCACGGGGACTCGATGAACCCCCTCGCCATGACCTACCTGAACCGGCTCTCGGACCTGCTGTTCATCCTGGCCCGCTACGCGAACCGCGAGCAGGGCGACGTCCTCTGGGTCCCCGGCGGGGAGCGGTAGGTCCGGGTCTGCTCTCGCGGCACCGTGAGGGTGGGCCGGAGGACGGGGATGGTCGCTGCCTGCAGCGGCGCGTCGCGGCGCACGGCTGACGCTCCAATTGCGTTGCGCTGGCCGCGCCGCGGCCAAGCTGCTTGATGGCCGCGACCATCCCCGTCCTCCGGCCCACCCGCGCATCGCCCTCGCTGCGTCATCACTGGTGGGTGGGGGTCGGGCTCGTCAGCGCTGCGCGCTTCCTCGCCCGACGCTCACATGACGAGGAAGAGGCCGATCACCAGGGTTGCCGCGAGCCCCAGCAGGCCGAGGCCGAGCACGACGTAGGTCTGGGCCCGGTAACGGAAGGCGCCCGCGGATGGGTGCAGCTCGTCCTGCTCGACCTCGGGCATGACCAGCGTCTCCACCGCCGCGCGGGCGCGCTGCAGTCGCGAGTCGACCTTGGCGGCCACGCTGCCGGATGGCGCGACGGGGATCCGGGTGGAGCCCTCAGGGGTCACCTCGTCGAGCTGTCGGCCGGCCAGCAGCAGACGGATGCCGACCCAGACGAGGGCGGCCAGGACAACGGCACCGATGATCAGCAGGGCAAGCACGTGCCCACGGTGCCCAGATCGGCGGGCGACACTCAAACCGACGCGCCCGGACCGACCAGGTGGAGTGGTCGATGTCACGTGGGTACTCCCCCAACATGGTCGGCCGCGCGTACGTCGGGGTGTCGGGCTGGACCTACCCGCCCTGGCGAGGCGACTTCTATCCGAAGGGGCTCCCCCAGCGCGAGGAGCTTGCCTACGCCGCGAGCCGGCTCACGTCGATCGAGATCAACGGGTCGTTCTACGCACTGCAGAAGCCGGAGTCCTACCGGAAGTGGCGCGACGCGACGCCGGACGACTTCGTGTTCGCGGTCAAGGGCAGCCGGTTCATCACCCACATGAAGCGGCTGGGCGATGCCGAGGAGCCGCTGGCCAGGTTCTTCGGCTCCGGTGTCTTCGAGCTGGGGTCCAAGCTCGGGCCGGTCCTGTGGCAGCTTCCCGAGACCTTCCAGTACGACGCGGACCGCCTGGCGGCGTTCTTCGACCAGCTCCCGCGTCGGACTCCCGACGGCCGGGCGGTGCGGCACGCCCTGGAGTTCCGCAGCAAGACCTTCGAGAGGCCGGACGCCTACGCCCTCCTGCGCGAGCACCGCATCGCCACCGTCCTGGCCGACACCGCTGGCCGGTGGCCGAAGGTCGACGAGGACACCGCGGACTTCCGCTACGTGCGCTTGCACGGTGACGCCGAGCTCTACACCAGCGGGTACGACGACGCGGCCCTGGACGCCTGGGCGGCGCGGGTCCGGCCGTGGCTGGAGGACCGCGACGTCCACGTCTACTTCGACAACGACGCCAAGGGGTATGCGCCGCACGACGCAGTGCGGCTCATCGCGCGGCTGCCGTCCGGCGAGGGCGAGCCGCGAAGACGGTGAGCGCGGCCGGCACCATCAGTGCGGCGACCGCCAGCAGGGCATCGAGGGTGCCCACGCGATCTCCGAGCCAGCCGAGCAGCGGCGGGCCGGCGAGGAAGGCGCCGTAGCCGACGGTGGAGACCACCGAGACGCGGGCCGCGGAGCGGGCGGGGTCGTCGGCGGCCGCGCTCATGCCGACCGGGAAGCCCAGCGCCGCGCCGAGCCCCCACAGCAGGATGCCGAGTCCCACCAGGACCACCTGGCCGCCGAGCACCACGAGGAGGATGCCCGAGGCGGCGGCGCCCGCCGAGGCCCAGAGCACCGGCGCGCGCCCGAAGCGGTCGAGCACCGCCGGACCCGCGAGCCGACCAACCGTCATCGCGGTCACGAAGACCACGTAGCCGGTGACGCCCACCCAGTGGGCGACGTGGTAGCCGTCGATGAGCCCGAGCGAGAGCCAGTCGCCCGCCGCCCCCTCGGCCACCGTGAAGGCCAGCACCATGACGCCGATCGCGACCGTGCGAGGCTCCAGCCACGCGCTCCGGGCCTGGCCGGACGACGTGTGCTCCTCCTCCGCGGGCAGGAACGCTCGGGTCCCGCGGAAGCAGAGGACGACGGCCAGCAGGCCCAGCCCTCCGAGGTGGGCGGCGAGGGGCACCGACAACCCGGCCATGGGCACGCCGACGGCCGCGCCCGAGATCGCGCCGAGGCTGAAGGCGGCGTGGAACCGCGGCATGATCGACCGGCCCAGGCCGCGCTCGACCTCGGCTCCCTCCACGTTCATCGCGACATCCCACACGCCCACGCCGATGCCGTACGCGAAAAGCCCCGCCGCGGCGAGCGGCGCGAACCCGGCTGGACCGGCCCCGACGGCGGCCAGCAGCAGTCCGGACGCCGCGAAGATGCTTCCGCACCGCACCACCCATCCCGCGGACCATCGGTGGATCAGGGTGCCCGCCGAGGGCAGGGCGAGCACTGACCCGCCGGCGATCGCGAGCAGGAGCAGCCCGAGAGAGCCGTTGGAGAGCGAGAGCCCGGAGCGCAGGTCGGGGATCCGCGAGACCAGGGAGGCGAACAGGAAGCCGTTGAGCAGGAAGGCCAGGACCACGGCGTTGCGCGCGGCGAGGACGGCCGGGGCACGAGAAGGCAGGCTCAGCGCGACCAGTCCGTCCCGGGTGGTCGGGCCTCGAGCCAGGACTGGAAGCCGGTGAGCGACTCGCGGCTCATCGCGAGCTCCACCTCGCCCCGCGGGCTCCGGCAGTCGACCACGAGATGGTTGGGGTACAGGACGGTGCGCTCCGGCCCCTCGGGCTCACGGACGTCTTCGTAGGAGAGCCAGGCCCGGTTCCAGGAACGCTTCGGCCGCACGGCCAGCGTGAAGATGCGGAACCACTCCAGCTCCTCGCCGGAGTAGCGGCCCAGGCCAAGCAGCCAGCCGCGGCCCGGCTCCTGGCCGGGCCGCAGGCGGTGGCTCAGCTCGAACGTGCCCCCGTGCCTCGAGAGGACCCGTCGGCGGACGACGAGCAGGAGGCCGTAGAGCAGGACGAGGAGCACCAGCAGGCCGGCTGCGTCGAGCAGCTCCAACCAGAGCGGCACCCGTCCATCCTTTCAGCCCCCAAGAAGGTCCTTGACTACGACGAGCTCGAGTCCCTCTCGACCACCCGGATGCGCGCCTCGGCCATTCGGATCCGCCGCTCGGTCTCGTTGCCCTCCCGGAAGTGTCCCGACTTGGCGTCCTCGAGCAGCGCACGGGCCTCGTCGACGTCGACCTCGGTGGCCAGCTCGGCGTGCTCGGACAGGATCGAGACCCGGTCGTTGGCCACGGAGAGGAAGCCGCCGTCGGCCACCGCGAAGACGGTGTGCCCGTCCTCGGCGGTGATCTCGACGATCGCCTCGGACAGCAACGACAAGACCGGCGCGTGGCCGCGCAGGACGCCGATGTCGCCCTCCACGGTCCGCGCGATGACCATGTTGGCCTCGCCCGACCAGACCATCCGGTCGGCCGCAACGAGCTCCACCGTGAGTGCGTCAGCCATGAGTCCTCACAGGCTCTTCTGGATTTCGTCCCACTTGCGCTCGACGTCGTCCAGACCGCCGCACATGAAGAACGCCTGCTCGGCGACGTGGTCGTAGTCGCCGTCGGCGATCTTGTTGAACGCCTCGATGGTGTCGCCGATCGGCACCGTCGAACCCTCGAGACCGGTGAACTGCTTGGCCACGTAGGTGTTCTGCGAGAGGAACCGCTGAAGCCGGCGAGCCCGGGAGACGATGATCTTGTCCTCCTCGGAGAGCTCGTCGACACCGAGGATCGCGATGATGTCCTGGAGCTCCTTGTTGCGCTGGAGGATCTGCTTGATCCGGATCGCGCAGTCGTAGTGCGCCTGCCCGATGTAGTTGGCGTCGAGGATCCGCGAGGTCGACGTCAGCGGGTCCACCGCGGGGTAGATGCCGAGCGAGGCGATCTCGCGAGAGAGCTCGGTGGTCGCGTCGAGGTGGGCGAACGTGGCCGCCGGCGCCGGGTCGGTGTAGTCGTCGGCCGGCACGTAGATCGCCTGCATCGAGGTGATCGAGTGGCCACGGGTCGAGGTGATCCGCTCCTGCAGGGTGCCCATCTCGTCGGCCAGGTTGGGCTGGTAGCCCACCGCGGACGGCATCCGGCCGAGCAAGGTGGAGACCTCGGAGCCGGCCTGGGTGAACCGGAAGATGTTGTCGATGAACAGCAGCACGTCCTGGTTCTGGACGTCGCGGAAGTACTCGGCCATCGTCAGCGCGGACAGCGCCACCCGCAGGCGGGTGCCCGGCGGCTCGTCCATCTGGCCGAAGACCAGCGCGGTCTGGCCGATGACGCCGGCCTCCTCCATCTCGGTGATGAGGTCGTTGCCCTCGCGGGTGCGCTCGCCGACGCCGGCGAAGACCGACACACCGCCGTGGTCCTTCGCGACGCGCGCGATCATCTCCTGGATCAGCACCGTCTTGCCGACGCCGGCCCCGCCGAACAGGCCGATCTTGCCGCCGAGGACGTACGGCGCGAGCAGGTCGATGACCTTGATGCCGGTCTCGAACATCTCGGTCTTGGCCTCGAGCTGGTCGAAGGCCGGCGCCTTGCGGTGGATGCCCCACCGCTCCTTGACGTCGAGCTCCTCGCCCTCCTCGAGGTTGAGGCAGTCGCCGAGCATGTTGAACACGTGGCCCTTGGTCACGTCGCCGACGGGCACCGTGATCGACTCGCCGGTGTCGACCACCTGGGCCCCGCGCACCAGACCGTCGGTCGGCTGCAGCGAGATGGCACGGACCATGCCGTCACCGATGTGCTGCGCGACCTCGAGGGAGAGCGTCCGCGTCTCACCACCGAGCTCGAGCTCGGTCTCGAGCTTGTTGTAGATCTCGGGCATCGCGTCAACGGGGTACTCCACGTCGACGACCGGCCCGATGACTCGAGCGATCCGACCGGTGGCGCCGGTGCCGGACTCCTTGGTCTCCTCGACCGTTGCGGTCATGGCTTTCTCCTCTGTGTCACGAACTGGGCCGCTACTGGGCCGCTACTGGGCCGCTACTGGGCCTCGGCTTGGGCGTCGGCCAGCGCGTTCACGCCGCCGACGATCTCGCTGATCTCCTGGGTGATGCCGGCCTGACGAGCCTGGTTGGCCACCCGGGTGTACTTCTTGATGAGCTCGTCCGCGTTGTCGGTCGCCGACTTCATCGCCTTCTGCCGAGCCGCGAGCTCGGAGGCCGCCGCCTGGAGCAGCGCGTAGAAGATCCTGCTCTGGACGTACTGCGGCAGCAGTCCGTCCAGCACGGCCTCGGCCGACGGCTCGAACTCGTAGAGCGGCAGCACCTCCGACTCGGGCCGCTCACCGCTCCCCTCGTCGGCCTCGACCACCTCGAGCGGCAGCAGCCGGATCGCGGTGGGCTCCTGGGTCAGCATCGACCGGAACCGGGTGTAGACGACATGCACCTCGTCGACGTCGCCCTCCTCGCCCGGGTCCTTGACGAAGCTGTCGATGAGGGTGCGGCCGATCTCGGCCGCCACGTCGTACGACGGCTGGTCGCTGAAGCCGGTCCACGACTGGACGATCGGGCGCTGCCGGAACCGGTAGTACGCCTCGCCCTTGCGGCCACTGATGTAGGTGTCGATCTCCTTGCCCTCGGCGCGGAGCCGCTCACCGAGCCGCTCGGCCTCCTTGAGCACGCTCGAGGAGTAGGCGCCGGCCAGCCCGCGGTCGCTCGTGATGACGAGGACCGCCGCCCTGGTGGGGTTCTCCTCCTCCTTGGTCAGCGGGTGGTCGACGTTGGAGAACGTCGCCACCGCGGAGACCGCACGCGTCAGCTCGCGGGCGTACGGAGCGGCGGCCGCGGCCCGCTGCTGCGCCTTGATGATGCGGGACGCAGCAATGAGCTCCATGGCGCGCGTGATCTTCTTCATCGACTCCGTCGACTTGATCCGCGCGCGATACTCACGCAGCGACAGCGCCACTACTGCTCACCTCCCGCGTCCTGGACGATCCCCACCGGTTCAGCCCCGCTTCTGCTTGACGATCTGCTCCTGCTCGAGCTCGTCGTCCTCCATCGCCTCTTCC
This sequence comes from uncultured Actinomycetota bacterium, assembly GCA_963749865.1. Classification (GTDB taxonomy): domain Bacteria; phylum Actinomycetota; class Actinomycetes; order Propionibacteriales; family Nocardioidaceae; genus Nocardioides. The sequence goes on along the minus strand of CAVVOE010000011.1, from coordinate 172,589 downwards.
TTGACCTGGTCGCCGACGTGGATCGAGCCGCCCTCGGAGGTCTCGAACTGGTCCAGGAAGGAGTCATAGGCCTCAGCGGCGGACTTCTCGGTCTCGTCGTCGAACTGGAGGGACTCGCGGATGGAGGACAGGACCTCGTCATGTGAGCGGCGCAGGTAGTCGAGGAACTCGCTCTCGAACCGGGCGACGTCCTCGGTCGGGACCTTGTCGAGCCGGCCGCTGGTGCCGAGCCACAGCGAGACGGTCATCTCGTCGAGCGGGTAAGGAGAGTAGGCCGGCTGCTTGAGCAACGCCATCAGCCGCTGCCCGCGGTCGAGCTGCTGGCGAGAGGCCGCGTCGAGGTCGGAGGCGAACATGGCGAATGCCTCCATCGCGCGGAACTGCGCCAGGTCGACCTTGAGCGAGCCGGTGACCGTCTTCATCGCCTTGGTCATCGCCGCACCGCCCACGCGGGACACCGAGATGCCAACGTCGATGGCCGGCCTCTGGTTGGACGCGAACAGGTCGGACTGAAGGAAGATCTGGCCGTCGGTGATGGAGATGACGTTGGTCGGGATGTACGCCGACACGTCGTTCGCCTTGGTCTCGATGATCGGCAGCCCGGTCATCGAGCCCGCGCCCATGTCGTCGGAGAGCTTGGCGCAGCGCTCGAGCAGCCGGCTGTGCAGGTAGAACACGTCGCCCGGGTAGGCCTCGCGGCCCGGAGGCCGGCGCAGCAAGAGGGACACCGCGCGGTAGGCCTCGGCCTGCTTGGTGAGGTCGTCGAAGATGATCAGGACGTGCTTGCCGTCGTACATCCAGTGCTGGCCGATGGCCGAGCCGGTGTAGGGGGCGAGGTACTTGAAGCCGGCGGAGTCGGACGCCGGTGAGGCGACGATCGTGGTGTACTCCAGCGCGCCGGCCTCCTCGAGGGCGCCTCGCACCGCTGCGATGGTCGAGCCCTTCTGACCGATCGCGACGTAGATGCAGCGCACCTGCTTCTCCGGGTCGCCGGAGTCCCAGTTCTGCTTCTGGTTGATGATCGTGTCGATCGCGATCGTGGTCTTGCCGGTCGAGCGGTCGCCGATGATCAGCTGGCGCTGGCCGCGACCGATCGGGGTCATCGAGTCGATGGCCTTGATGCCGGTGGCGAGCGGCTCGTGGACCGACTTGCGCGCCATCACGCCGGGCGCCTGGAGCTCGAGGGCGCGGCGCTCGTCGGACTCGATGTCGCCGAGGCCGTCGATGGGGGTGCCGAGCGGGTCGATGACCCGGCCCATGAAGCCGTCCCCGACCGGGACCGAGAGGATCTCGCCGGTCCGGCGGACGTTCTGGCCCTCCTCGATTCCCTCGAAGTCACCGAGGATGACCACACCGATCTCGCGGGTGTCGAGGTTCAGCGCGATGCCGAGCGTGCCGTCCTCGAACTCCAGGAGCTCGTTGGCCATCGCCGACGGGAGGCCGGACACCCGGGCGATGCCGTCACCGGCGGTCGCGACGGTGCCGACCTCCTCCTTGGCGGCCGCCGACGGCTTGTACTCGTCGACGTACTTCTGGAGCGCGTCCCGGATCTCCTCCGGGCGGATCGACAGCTCAGTCATGTTCCTTGCCCCTTGATTGGGTCTAGTCCTTGGTCTCTTCGTCAGGTCTGGGTTGGTGGGTCAGCCGGCCAGCCGGCGGCGGGCCTCGTCGAGCCGGCTGACGACGGTGCCGTCGATGACGTCGTCACCGATCTCGACCCGGAGCCCGCCGATCAGCTCGGGGTCGACGACCACGTGCAGCTGGATGTCCTTGCCGTACTGCTGGGCGAGCGCCGACGCCAGCCGCTGCTGCTCGTCGGCGGAGAGCTCGCGGGCCGTGTGCACGGTGGCCACCGCCTCCTCCAGCGCCTCCGCGGCCTGGTCGAGGTACTCCTGGAGCGCGTGCTCGACGGTCCCCTGCGCCCGGGTCACGGCCTGTCCCACCAGCACGCCGGTGGCCGGGAGGGTCTTCCCGTCGAGGAGGCCGAGCAGCAGCGCGCTGCGGTCCTCGGCGCTGCGCGAGCTGTCGGCCAGCGCGCCTCGCAGCGACGTGCTCTCGTTGATCATCTGGTGGACGGCGAACAGCTCGTCGCCGACCTGCTTGCCGCTGGCACCCGCGGAGCGGACCGTGGCCGCCACGGCCACCCGCTCGAGGGCGTTCGGCAGGTCGATGCTGGCGATCCAGCGCCGGCCGGCCGCGTCCCCCACCAGCTTCAGGGCCGGCTCGTCGAGTGCCTTGCCGAACACCGCCTGCGCGAGACCGGCCCTCGACTCCCCCTCGACCGAGCTGTCGGTGAGGGCCCGGCGCAGCGCGACGTCGCGGCGTACGACGGACGCCACGCCGAACAGCTGGCTGCCCAGGGTCGCCGCCTCGTCGAGGGTGCGAGTCCGGGTGGCCTGCTGGCTCAGCTCGGCCAGCGCCTCGGCAGAGGCTCCGCGCAGCATCAGGACGGCGCTCCGTTCCGCGCGGTCTTGCTGACCTCCAGGGACTCGAGGTCGGCGAGGAACCGGTCGACCACGCGACCGCTCCGCTCGTCGTCCTCCAGGGACTCGCCCACGATCCGCCCGGCGAGGGACGTCGCCAGCGTGCCGACCTCGGACCGGAGCGAGGTGAGCGCCTGCTGGCGCTCGGCCTGGATCTGGGCCTGCGCCTGCTCCTTGATCCGCTGCTGGTCGGCCTGGGCCTGCTGCTTGGCCTCCTCGATGATCTGCTTGCCCTGCTCGTGGGCCTCCTCACGGATGCGGCCGGCCTCCTTGCGGGCGTCCGCGATCTGCGCCTTGAACTCCGCCTCGGCGTTGTTGGCGTTCTGCTTGGCCTCTTCGGCCTCGGCGAACTCCTGCCGGATCGCCTCCTGCCGTGCCGTCATCGCCCGGTTGATCGGGGGCACGACGTACCTGGCCAGCAGGAAGAACATGATCGCGAACGCGGCGAGCTCGACGAAGAACGTCGCGTTCGGCACGAGGAAGTTGCTCGCCATGGCCGTGGGAGCCACGAGCTGTCCTGCCATCGTCAGTTTCCTTTGCTAGCGGTGCTGGGGGGTCGCTCAGGCGAGCACGAAGACGAACAGCGCCATGAACGCGAGGTTGATGAAGAACACTGCCTCGCACAGACCGACCGTCAGGAAGAAGATCGTCTGAAGTCGACCCTGGGCCTCGGGCTGACGAGCGACACCCTGGATGTAGGACGAACCGGCGAGCCCGTCACCGATACCGGCGCCGATCGCGCCGCCGGCGAGGGCGATGCCACCGCCGATGAAGGCACCAGCGAGCTGGACTCCGGTGTCAGTTGCTGCCATGGATTTCTCTCCTCATATCTCGCGCCGCTGGCGACGCATCGGGGGTTACCTCTGGTGCTGACCCGACCGGGCGGTCAGGTCGCGGGAACGGGGGTGCCTTCCTCGGCCTCGTGCTCGTCGTGCGCGTCCTGGTCCTGCGCGTGTTCTTCGGCGTGCTCCTCGTCGTGGTCGTCGCCGTGGCCGGCGCCGGCCATCGCGAAGTAGAGGACGGTCAGCAGCGCGAAGATGAAGGCCTGGATACCGCCGATGAACATGTCGAACAGCTTCCAGACCAGGTTCGGAGCCCAGAGCAGGTAGAGCGGCATCAGGCCGATCAGCGCGAGCATGATGCCGCCGGCGAAGATGTTGCCGAACAGTCGCAGTGCCAGCGTGAGCGGCTTGATGAGCTCCTCGAGGATGTTCAGCGGCAGCAGGATCGGGAACGGCTCGACGAAGTGCTTGAAGTAGCCCTTGACGCCCTTCGTCCGGATGCCGTAGATCCACACGCTGACCATCACCAGCAGTGCCATCGCGTAGGTGAGGTTGGTGTCCGCGGTGGGGGCGGGGGTCAGGTGGGTGTCGTGGTTGAGCTCGGTCGGCAGCAGCTCGAGCCAGTTCGCGAACAGGATGAAGAAGAACAGCGAGATGGCCAGCGGCGTGACGTAGGGGTGCACCCTGCCGAGGTTGTCCTCGACCTGGGTGTTGACCTCCTTGACCACCGTCTCCCAGAGCAGCTGGATCTTGGTCGGGACGTGGTCGGCGGTCTCCTTGGTCAGCGCCCGACGGGCCAGGAACCCGAGCAGCAGCACGACGCCGGCCGCGATCCCGGTGGTCCAGATCGTGTCGAGGTTGAAGGTGAAGCCGCCCAGGGTCCGGGTGACGTGCTCGCCGATGGTGATCTCGGAGTCGCCACCCTCCTCCTCGGCCGCGACGGGCAGGAGGGCGCTGATCAGTGCTGAGGTCATTCGCTCTTCAGCTCCTTCAACAAGGTCACGCTGGTCATCATCAGGGCCAGCAGGCGGAAGATCGCCAGCCCCAGCAGCAGCCCGATGCCGTCCGGCCAGAGCCAGATCGCCAGAGCGACGGCGGCGGCGGTGAGACCCACCAGCCGCACCATGGTCGCGCGGATCATCTGGCCGCGGCTGGGCTGCTCACCGGAGGAGATGATGCGCAGCAGCCAGTATTCGGTGGCCAGGTGGTTGACCAGCCCCAGGCCGACCCCGAGCGCGAGACAGCCCGCAAGTCGCCACTCGTCGAGCTGGCCGATGATCCAGTACGCCGCGACGGCGAGCCCGAGCGCGACGAGGACGGTCTTGCGCTGGTCGCGCAGGACCTTGAGCACCGAGGCCTTCTTCTGGGGGGCCACGGCGGTGCCGGCGGCCAGCTCGGTCATGCCACCACCCCGGAGGCGGGGTCAGCGAACGGCCGAGCGGACCCGCAGGGCGAAGCCGAGCGCGCCGAGAGCCATCCCGAGGAAGACACCGATGACCGTGAACACGGGGCTGGTGCCGGCCGCGCTGTCGAGGAGGATGCCGAGCAGCGTGCCGGCCACGACGGCGCCGACGAGCAGGCCACCGAGCCCGATGAGGTCCCGGCCGCGGAGGACCGAGTCCTCCGACCGGTCAGCGCCAGAGCCCTCTGGGTCGGTGCCGGCCATCGCGCGAACCTAACACGGCGCACCCCTCCCCGGATGCGGGGAAGCGGGGCAGTCGTCATGGTCGGCGGCCGTCCTGGTCGAGGGCGTGTCCTGGTGCTTGTGAAAACTAGCACAAAGTCCCGGAGCGTTGACAACCGGGTGGTACCCCACCCTCTCAGCCTTCTTCGAGGACAGGCAACCGGGGTCTGCGCAACGTGGGCAGAAGGAAGGTCAGCGCGATGGTGACCAGCGTCATCCCGACCAGCGCGGCGACCACCCACGGCCCGCTGTAGAGGCTGGCCAGCACCGTGCCGAAGGCGACCAGTGCCGCCCACAGCCACATGATGAAGACCGCCCGGCGCTGGCTGTGGCCGATCTCGAGCAGCCGGTGGTGCAGGTGCTGCTTGTCGGCCGCCATCGGCGAGCGGCCGGCCCGCGTCCGGCGTACGACGGCGAGGAAGAGGTCGGCCAGCGGCACGATCAGCAGTGAGATCGGCAGCAGGACGGGCAGCAGGGTCGGCAGCAGGCTGGCGGCCGACCCGCCTGCGCCCTGGTTGAGCTGGTCCGGGGAGAACTGGCCGGAGAGGGTCACCGCGCTCGCGCTCAGCACCAGCCCGAGCAGCATCGACCCGCTGTCGCCCATGAACACCCGGGCCGGGTGGAAGTTGTGCACCAGGAACCCGGCGCAGGCTCCCGCCAGGGCCATGCTGAGGAACGCGGCCGTGGTGGCCCGGTCGGTGCCGTTGAGCCGGGTCAGGCTGTAGCAGAAGACGAAGAAGGCCAGTGAGCCCACACCGACCACACCCGCGGCCAGCCCGTCGAGGCCGTCGACCATGTTGACGGCGTTGATGGTCGCCACCACGAGCAGCCCGGTCAGGAGGGCGCCCTGGGCGGGATCCAGCGAGAAGACGTTGCCCTGCGCGTCGGAGAAGAAGACGAACTGCACACCGAATGCGACCAGGAATCCGGACGCGAGCACCTGCCCGCCGAGCTTGGTCAGGGCGTCGAGCTCGAAGAGGTCGTCGAGGACTCCGACCGCGCAGATCAGGGCGCCGGCGATGAGCACGATCCCGGCGTCGCGGAAGACCAGCGGGGAGCTCGCCGAGAGGAACGGCAGCTCGCGGGCCACGAGGTAGGCCGCGACCAGGCCGCCGAGCATCGCCAGCCCGCCCAGGTAGGGGATCGGCTCATCGTGGACGTCACGGTCGCGGACCTTGGCCACGGCACCGGCGCGCAGCGCGATCTCGCGGGCCACGACCGTGAGCAGGTAGGTGACCGCGGCGGCCACCAGGAAGACGAGGATGTACTCCCTCACGCGGGTGCGTCCTCCGGAGCGTCCTCGGCAGCGTCCTCGGGGGCGTCCTCGGGGGCGTCCTCGGGGGCGTCCTCGGGAGCGTCCTCGGGCGCGTCCGGGTCGGGCAGCGCGGCCCCCAGCGGCTCCAGGACCTCGTTGAGCCGCTCGAGGCTGATCGCCCCCACGCGGAGCAGCCGGCCGGGGGTGCAGGTGGCGTCGACGATCGTCGAGGCCGCCCCGCCCGGCGACGTACCGGCGTCCACGAGGACCTCGACCTCCGAGCCGAGCATCTCCTCGGCCTGGTCGGCGTCGGTCGCCGCGGGTCGGCCGGTGAGGTTGGCCGAGCTGACCGCGAGCGGGCCGGTGCGCTCCAGGACCTCGAGGGTGACCGGGTGGTCCGGCATCCGGACCGCGACCGTCCCACGGGTGTCGCCGAGGTCCCACTGGAGCGAGGCGTGCGCGTGGCAGATCAGGGTCAGCGCGCCCGGCCAGAACTCCTCGACCAGGGTCCGGGCCCAGGTCGGCACCCGGACCGCAAGCGCATCAAGGGTCGTCGCCGCCGAGACCAGCACCGGCGGCGGCATGTCACGGCCACGGCCCTTGGCGTCGAGCAGCTCCTGGACCGAGTCCTTGTCGAAGGCGTCCGCGGCCAGCCCGTAGACGGTGTCGGTCGGCAGCACCACGAGGCCACCGCGCTGGATGGCCAGGCTGGCGGCGTCGACCGCAGCTTCGCGCTCCTCGTCGGTGGTGGTCGGGTAGCGCTGCACGAGACTCATGGTGCCAGCCGGGCCGTGGTGAACCGAGGACGGCCGGCGAGGTCGCGGTGGTCGCGCACGTCGGCCCACCGGCCGGTCGCCGCGAACACCGCCGGTACGGCCGCGCCCTGGACGTCGGCGTGCTCCACGCCCAGCACCCCTCCGGGCCTCAGGAGCTCCGCAGCCCGAACCGCCAGGCGCCGGATCGCGTCCAGGCCGTCCGCGCCCGAGAACAGGGCCAGGTGCGGTTCGTGGTCGCGCGCCTCGGGGGCGACCGACTCCCACGCCTCGAACGGGACGTACGGCGGGTTGCAGACCACCACGTCGACCTGGCCGAGCAGGTCGTCGAAGGCGGTGAACGCGTCGCCGTGGCGAAGGTCGACACCAGTGCCGGCGAGGTTGCGTGCGGCGAAGCCGTAGGCCGCCTCGTCGAGCTCGACGGCGTGGATCAAGGCGTCCGGCACCTCGTCGGCCAGGGCCCTGGCAATGGCACCGGAGCCGGTGCAGAGGTCGACCACCCTCGGTGCTGTCACCGGCGCAGGAGTCCCCGGGGCCCCGGGGACTCCCTCACTTCCCGGGCGGGATCTCGCCTCGGAAGTGCGGGACTCGCCCAGGAAGTGCCGTGCCTGGTCGATGGCCCAGCCGGCCAGCAGCTCGGTCTCGGGACGTGGGGTGAACACGCCGGGGCCGACCTCGAGGCGGACGTGACGGAACCAGACGTCGCCGGTCAGGTGCTGCAGCGGCTCGCGGGCCTCGCGCCGGGCGACGAGCGCGTCGTACCGGGCCTGCGCGTCGGCCGGCACCTCGTCGAGGAGCGGTATCTGGGACCTCTCGACGCCGAGGACGTGCGCGAGGAGCTCGGCGGCGTCGTGCTCGGGGCTGGGCACGCCGGCATCGGCGAGGCGCGCCGCCGCTCGGCGTACGGCCCCGCGCGGGTTCATGACTCGAGGGCGGCCAGGCGGTCGGCCAGGTCCATCTGCACGCAGGAGTCCAGCACCGGCTGCAGGTCCCCGTCCAGCACCTGGTCGAGGTTGTACGCCTTGTAGCCGGTGCGGTGGTCGGAGATCCGGTTCTCCGCGAAGTTGTAGGTGCGGATCCGCTCGGAGCGGTCGACGGTCCGGACCTGGCTCCGGCGGGCGTCGCTCGCAGCGGCGTCGGCCTCCTCCTGCGCCGCGGCCAGCAGCCGGGCGCGGAGGATGCGCAGCGCCTGCTCCTTGTTCTGGAGCTGGCTCTTCTCGTTCTGGCAGCTGACCACGATCCCGGTCGGGAGGTGGGTGATCCGCACCGCGGAGTCGGTGGTGTTCACGCTCTGGCCGCCCGGCCCGCTGCTGCGAAAGACGTCGATGCGCAGGTCGTTCTCGTCGATCGTCACGTCGACCGGCTCGGCCTCCGGGAGCACCAGGACACCCGCCGCACTGGTGTGCACCCTGCCCTGCGACTCGGTGACCGGCACCCGTTGGACACGGTGCACGCCGCCCTCGAACTTGAGCAGGCCGTACGGCGCCTCACCCGGCTCGGACGTGCCCCTGGCCTTCACCGCGACGGTCACCGACTTGTAGCCGCCCAGGTCGGACTCGGTGGCGTCGAGGACCTCGACCTTCCAGCCCTTTCGCTCGGCGTACCGGGAGTACATGCGGAGCAGGTCACCGGCGAACAGCGCCGACTCCTCGCCGCCCTCCCCCGACTTCACCTCGAGGATGGCGTCCTTGTCGTCGGTCGGGTCGCGGGGCACCAGCAGCATCCGCAGCCGCTCCTCAGCGACGTGCCGGCGTTCGGTGAGCGTCGCGATCTCGTCGGCGAACGTGGAGTCCTCGGCCGCGAGTTCGCGGGCCGCATCGAGGTCGCCAGCGAGGTCGTCCCACTCCTTCTTGGCGGCCAGGACGCGGCTCAGCAGTGCGTACCGCTGGTTGAGCCGCTTGGCGAGGCGCGCGTCGGCATGGGTCTCGGGCGCGCCGAGCTGCTGCTCCAGCGCGGCGTGCTCAGCCGCCATGGTGTCGATCGCCTCGAACATCGCCGCTCCTCTCTCGAATCAGCCGGTGAAATCGCAAGCGCCGACCAGCGCCCAGACGGGCACAGGTCGGCGCTGCGGAGAAGCTAGGAGTTCGCGTCCGCCTTGTCGGCGTCCTTCGGCTGCGCCTTCTTGGCGTAGCGGGCCTCGAACCGGGCCACGCGGCCTCCGGTGTCGAGGATCTTCTGCTTGCCGGTGTAGAACGGGTGGCAGTTCGAGCACACGTCGGCGTGGATGATGCCGTTCTTGGCCGTGCTCCGGGTGATGAACGTGTTACCGCAGGTGCAGGTGACCTCGGTGTCCACGTAGTCCGGGTGGATGTCCTTCTTCATGGCGTCCTCTCTCGTGCCCCGGGTCGCCACACATCGGAGAAGCGGGGCGTGAACCGGAGCCAGCGGTCCAGAGTAGTCAACGCCCGGCACACGCGTCACATTCCCGTCTGCTGGGCGGCGGGAGGATTCACCGGGTACCCGGTGAATCTGGCACTGACCGTACGGAGTTTCATGCGGGAAGCGGCAGTTTCACCGGGTACCCGGTCAACGCAACAACAGGTCGTTGATCAGCTCTGAGGGTTTAGCGTATTCGAGTCGTTTGCGGGGTCGGTCGTTGAACTCGTCCTGGACCCAGGCGAGGTCTTCCTCGCTGTGTACCCAGAGGTCAGTGCGCTTGGGGAAGTGCTGGCGCAGCAGCCCGTTGGTGTTCTCGTTGGCGGGCCGTTGCCAGGGTGAGTGTGGGTCGCAGAAGTAGACCTTCCGTGCCACGGCATCGCGCCTCAGCGAGCGCTGCCAGCAGGTCGCCCGCAAGCGGACTGCGAGCACTATCGTGAGATATGCAGCGCACTGGGAGCGGTGGTCGCGCGACCCATCTTCCGAGCGTACTCGGCTCCCAGCGCTCAGCCACCCAGCGCGGCCCCTCCGCCTCGTAGCTCGGCGAGCCAGGCCCGCGCCGCGTAGTTCGAACTCCTCGCGGGGTCTGAGGTGCACCTGGTTCTTTGTCTAGCTAGCTGACCCCGGCTCTCCTGCGCAACCGACGTCCAGTGCGTTCCTGACGCAGATCGCCGTGATTTCTACCCGCCTGGTCGCGATGCTCGTTCCTCGCTCGCGCCACCTCGCTCTACCTTCGCCAGCCCCCGGCGTCCGCTCGTTCCTCGCGGGCGCCTGCTCGTCAACCGAAACTGATCCGCTACCCGGCCCGGGACAGGAGCGCCTCGACCCGGCTGGCCAGGTCCTTCGGCGAGAACGGCTTGGTGATGTAGTCGTCGGCGCCGGAGTCGTAGCCGGTCTGCACGTCGGACTGCTGAGCGCGCGCGGTCAGCAGGATCACCGGGATGTCCTTGAGCGCGGGGTTGTTGCGGATCTCGCGGACCGCCTCGAGGCCGGTCAGACCCGGCATCATCACGTCGAGCACGGCCAGGTCGGGATGTGAGGTGCGACAGGCATCGACAGCCGAGCTGCCGTCGGCGACGGTGACGATCTGGTGCCCGAGTGTCGCCAGCTTGAACTCGACGAGATCGCGAATGTCCACGTCATCGTCGGCCACCAAGATGAGCGCCACGTGCCCGTCCTTCCCCCGGTCGTCGTGTTTCTGAGTATCAACGGAACTTCGCGATCCGCGCAGCAGAACGGGGATGAAGTGCGGAATCAGTCGTGGGAGGTACGTACGGGGTCGGGAGGGCCCGTCCGAAGGCTCAGCAGGCGCTCAGCGGGCGGCGCTCAGCAGCTCGTCGTTCGAGTGCGTTGCTCGCAGCCGGTCGAGCAGCTCGCGCAACCCGTCCTCGGCACCCTTGCCGCCCAGACGGGTCCGCAGGGCGTCCAGCGTGGCGTGCTGCTGCTGGCCGACCAGCTCCACCTCGTGGCGGGTGCCGGACTGGACCACGTCGACCGCGGGGAAGACGTGGCTCTCGGCCAGGTCGCTGCTGAGCCGCAGGAGCTGGTTCTCGGTGCCGGTCAGCTCCTCGACCAGCAGCTCGTCGACCGCGGAGCCGCTCTCGACCAGCGCGGTGGCGAGGATCGTCAGCGAGCCGCCGTCCTCGAGGTTGCGGGCGGCGCCGAAGAACCGCTTGGTCGGGTACAGCGCCGACGCATCGACCCCACCGGCCAGGGTGCGCCCGCTGGTCGGTGCTGAGAGGTTGTACGCGCGGCCCAGCCGGGTCAGCCCGTCGAGCAGCACGACCACGTCGTGGCCGAGCTCGACCAGCCGCTTGGCCCGCTCGATCGCGAGCTCCGCGACCGTCGTGTGGTCAGCCGGCGGGCGGTCGAACGTCGAGGCGATCACCTCGCCCTTGACCGAGCGCTGGAAGTCGGTGACCTCCTCGGGCCGCTCATCCACCAGCACCACCATCAGGTGGCACTCGGGGTTGTTGGCGGTCACCGAGGCGGCCACCGACTGGAGGATCGTGGTCTTGCCGGCGCTGGCCGGGGACACGATGAGTCCGCGCTGGCCCTTGCCCAGCGGCGCGGCGAGGTCGATCACCCGGCCGACGAGGTCGTCCGCCCCCGTCTCGAGCCGGAGCCGCTCGCGAGGGTGGACCGGCGTGGCGGTGGTGAAGTCGGTGCGGCTCTTGGCGCCGTCCGGGTCGGCGCCGTTCACGCTGTCGATCCGCACCATCGGGTTGAACTTCTCCTTGCGCTCGCCCTCCCGGGGCTGGCGCACCTGGCCGACGATGGCGTCACCGCGGCGCAGGCCGTACTTGCGGACCATCGACAACGACAGGTAGACGTCGTCGGGGCCGGGCAGGTACCCGCTGGTGCGGACGAACGCGTAGTTGTCGAGGACGTCCAGGATGCCCGCGGCCGGCACCAGCACGTCGTCCTCGAGGATCGTGGTGTCGGGCTCGTTGCGGCCGCCCCCGCGGTTGCGGTCGCGCTCGCGACCCCGGCGGCGCCGGTTGCGGCGGCCGCCCTCTTCGCCGTCGTCCTCCTGGTCGGCCTGGCCGCCCTGGTTGTCGTTCTGGTTCTGCTGGCGGTTCTGCTGGCCCTGGTCGCGCTGCTGGCGGTTCTGCTGCTGATCGCGCTGCTGGTCACGCTGCTGGTCACGCTGCTGATCGCGCTGCTGGTCCCGCTGCTGGTCCCGCTGCTGGTCCCGCTGCTGGTCCCGCTGCTGGCCCTGCTGTCGGTTCTGGGGCTGGCCGCCCTGCTGCCTGTCGCCACGTGACCCGTCCTGACGGTCGCCCTTGCCTTCGTCCTGCCGGTCGTCCTGACGCTCCTGGCGCTCCTGACGCTCCTGACGCTCCTGGCGCTCCTGACGCTCCTGACGCGGCTGCCGCGCCTGGCGGGCGCCGTCGGCCTGGCCGCCGCCCGGCTGGCCGTCGGACTGGCCGGACTGGGCGGCCTTGATGGCGTCGACCAGCTGGGCCTTCTTCATCGAGCCCGCGCCCTTGATGCCGAGGCCGCCGGCCATCGACTTCAGCTCCGCCAGGAGCATGGAGTTGAGACCCCCACTTCGCTTCTTCGCCGTCTTCGGGGCGGGCGCGTCAGTGGTGGTGTCCTGGGTGTCTGTCATGTTGTCCTTCGCTACGCCAACTCAGCCTTCTCGTCCACGGGGGGTGGACACAGGGGTCAGCGACAGATTGGAAGAGGTGGTTGGCACCTCAGATGCGGTGCCGCGCCGAGAACCGGCGCGCCACCAAGGTACCAAACCGGAGCGTGCTATCCGACCACGGCGCCACGGGTGTCGACGGCGAGCCGGTGGTGCTCCCAGCCTTGGGGGCAGCACGACGCGAGCCCGATGTCGTTCGGGAGCAGCGCCAGCACGGTCGGCCCGGCGCCGGAGAGCACTGCGGCGTGGCCCTGGGACCGGAGCCGGTCGACGAGGTCGAGCGACGCGGGCATCGCGGGTCGCCGGTACTCCTGGTGGAGGTGGTCGCGGGTGGCCCGCCACAGCTGGTCGGGCTGGCCCGCGAGGGCGGCGACCAGCAGCGCGGCCGCACCAGCATCGGCCGCAGCCTCGGCGTGCGGGACGGTCGAGGGCAGTAGTCCGCGAGCCAGCTCGGTCGAGAGCGGGTCGGGCGGGACGAACAGCTCGACAGCGACCCGCGCGTCGACCGGCGAACCCACGGCGTACACCTCGCCCCGCTCGTCGCGCCCGGCGATGACGAAGCCGCCGTGCAGCGCGGGGGCGACGTTGTCGGGGTGGCCCTCCATCCCGACCGCGAGCTCGAGCAGCGCGGCGTCCTCGAGTTGCTCCCCGCCGCCTTCGCTGAGCGCGCGGGCCAGCACCAGCCCGCCGACGATGGCCGCCGAGGAGGAGCCGAGGCCGCGGGCGTGCGGGATCGAGTTGCGGCAGGTGAGCCGGAGCCCGGCCGGCTGCCCCCCGAGTGCGTCGAAGGCGTTGCGCATGGCGCGGACGACGAGGTGCTCCTCGGTGAGGGGTACGACGCCGGCGCCGGCGCCGATCACCTCGACCTCGAGCCCCGAGCCGGCCAGCTCGGCCTCGAGCTCGTCGCGCAGATCGAGGGCCAGGCCGAGCGAGTCGAAGCCGGGCCCGAGGTTCGCGGAGGTGGCCGGGACCGTGACTTTCAACGGACTCTCACCGCAGCCCGGCCGCCTCGGCGGCCGCGGTGACGTCGGCGTCGATCACCGACTCGACCAGCGGGCCGAACCCCTCCAGCGCCGTGGCGGTGTCCTTCAGGCCGTGACCGGTGACCGTGACCACGACGGTGCGGCCGGCGTACGAGTCGCCCTGGGCGACGTCCGCGAGCAGCCCGGCGATCCCGGCGGCCGACGCCGGCTCGACGAAGACGCCGTCCTTTGCGGCGAGCTCGCGCTGGGCGGCCAGGATCTGCTCGTCGCTGACCGCCCGGAACCGGCCCTCCGACTCATCAGCAGCAGCCGATGCCAGCTTCCAGGACGCCGGGTTGCCGATCCGGATGGCCGTCGCGCGGGTCTCCGGGTCCGGGAAGGGCTCGCCGGTGACCAGCGGCGCGGCGCCCTCGGCCTGGAAGCCGTGCATCCGCGGCTTGCGGGTGGCCAGGCCGAAGTCGAAGTACTGGGTGTAGCCGAGCCAGTACGCCGCGATGTTGCCGGCGTTGCCGACCGGTAGCAGGTGGTAGTCGGGGGCGTCGCCGAGGAAGTCGACGATCTCGAAGGCGGCGGTCTTCTGTCCCTCGAGGCGGACCGGGTTGACCGAGTTGACCAGCGCGACGGGGTACTCCCAGGCCAGCCCCTTGGCCAGGCCGAGGCAGGCGTCGAAGTTGCCGCGGACCATGATCACCCGGGCGCCGTGCAGGATCGCCTGCGCCATCTTCCCGGCCGCGATCTTGCCCTCGGGGACCAGCACCAGCGGGGTGAGGCCGGCCTTCGCGGCGTACGCCGCCATCGAGGCGGAGGTGTTGCCGGTGGAGGCACAGACGACCGCTTGCGCGCCGTCGTGGACGGCCACCGAGATGGCCGCGGTCATGCCGCGGTCCTTGAACGAGCCGGTCGGGTTGTCGCCTTCGACCTTGAGCCAGACCTCGGCGCCGGTCACCCCGGACAGCCACTCCGAGTGGACCAGCGGGGTGCCGCCCTCTCGCAGCGTGACGGCGGACGTGCCCTCGGGGATCTGGAGGAGGTGGCGGTACTCCTCGATCACACCCTGCCACTGGTGGGTGCGCATGAGCGTCGGGTTCACTCGTCGCCTCCCTCGACCCGCATCACCGAGGTGACCTCGCGGACGATGTCGAAGCCCCGGAGGTGCTCGACGGTCGCGGCCAGCTGGGCGTCGGTGGCCGAGTGGGAGACCACCACGAGCTGGGCGTCGTCTCCACGGCCCTCCTGACGGACCGTCTGGATGGAGACGCCGTGCTCGGCGAAGGCCAGCGCGACCGTGGCGAGGACGCCCGCTTTGTCGTCGACGTCGATGGCCACGTGGTAGCGCGTGATCGTCTCACCCATGGGCAGGACCGCGCGGTCGGCGTACGACGACTCACCCGCGCCGCGCTTGTCGGCCAGCACGTTGCGGGCCACCGTGACCAGGTCGCCCAGCACCGCCGAGGCGGTGGGGGTGCCGCCGGCGCCGGGGCCGTAGAACATCAGCTGGCCGGCGGCTTCGGACTCGACGAAGACCGCGTTGTAGGCCTCGCGGACCGAGGCCAGCGGGTGGCTCCTCGGGATCATCGCCGGGTGCACCCGAACGGCGACCGAGTCGTCTCCCCCGGGATTCCTGCGGAGCTCGCAGATGGCGAGCAGCTTGACCACCGAGCCCATGTCCTTGGCCGACTGGACGTCGGCGGCGGTCACCTCGGAGATGCCCTCACGGTGCACGTCGGACGCGGTCACCCGGGAGTGGAAGGCGAGGCTGGCCAGGATGGCGGCCTTGGCAGCTGCGTCGAAGCCCTCGACGTCCGCGGTCGGATCGGCCTCGGCGTACCCGAGCTCCTGGGCCTCCTCCAGCGCCTCGGCGAACCCGGCGCCGGAGCTGTCCATCTTGTCGAGGATGAAGTTGGTGGTGCCGTTGACGATGCCGAGCACCCGGGTGACCGTGTCGCCGGCCAGCGACTCGCGCAGCGGCCGCAGGATCGGGATCGCGCCGGCGACGGCGGCTTCGTAGTAGAGGTCGCGGCCGGCCTTCTCGGCGGCCTCGAACAGCGTCGGGCCGTCCTCCGCGAGCAGCGCCTTGTTGGCGGTGACCACGCTGGCGCCGTTCTCGAGCGCGGAGAGGATGAGGGTGCGGGCCGGCTCGATGCCGCCGATCACCTCGATGACCAGGTCGACGTCGTCGCGGGCCACCAGTGCCTCGGCGTCGGCGGTGAGCAGCCCCTCGGGCACGGCGATCTCGCGCGGAGCGTCCAGGCGGCGAACGGCGATGCCGACCAGGTCGACCGGCGACCCCACCCGGGCCGCGAGGTCGCCGGACTGCTCCTGGAGCAGCCGGACCACCTGGGAGCCGACGGAGCCGCAGCCGAGCACCGCGACCTTGAGCCGTCTGCCGGTCACGGGCCCAGCCCAACATCGGTGGCCAGCAGGTCGTCGAGCGTCTCCCGGCGTACGACGACCCGGCTCTGCCCGTCGCGGACGGCCACCACCGGCGGCCGGAGCGAGTGGTTGTAGTTGGAGGCCATCGAGCGGCAGTAGGCGCCGGTGCCCGGGACCGCGACCAGGTCGCCGGGGCGTACGTCGCCGGGAAGGAACTCGTCCTTGACCACGATGTCGCCGGCCTCGCAGTGCCGGCCCACGACCCGGGCCAGCACCGGCGGCGCGTCGGAGCCGCGGTTGGCCAGGGTGCAGGAGTAGTCGGCGTCGTAGAGGGCGGTGCGGATGTTGTCGCTCATGCCGCCGTCGACGGAGACATAGGTGCGGGTGGCGCCGCCGTCGAGCTCGACCTCCTTGACCGTGCCGACCTCGTAGACCGTGCACATCGACGGGCCGACGATGGCGCGGCCGGGCTCGATGCTGAGCCGCGGCTCCGCGATCCCGAGGGCGCGGCACTCGTGGGCGACGATCTCGGTCATCTCCGCCGCGAGCTGCTTGGGCTCCGCGGGGTCGTCCTGGGTCGTGTAGGCGATGCCGAAGCCGCCGCCGAGGTCGAGCTCGGGCAGGTCCGTCTTGAGCTCTTCCTGGATCCGGGCGTGCAGCGCGAGCACCCGGCGGGCGGCCACCTCGAAGCCCGAGGAGTCGAAGATCTGGCTGCCGATGTGGGAGTGCAGCCCGAGCAGCCGTTGGGACGGCGCCTCGAGCACCCGGCGTACGGCGTCGAAGGCCTGGCCGTTGGTGATCGAGAAGCCGAACTTCTGGTCCTCGTGGGCGGTGGCGATGTACTCGTGAGTGTGCGCCTCGACGCCGGCGGTGACCCGGACCATGACCTGGGTCGTGCGGCCGAGCCGCTCGGCGATCTCGGCCAGCCGCTCGATCTCGTGGAAGGAGTCGACGATCACCCGGCCCACGCCGAGGGTGACCGCGCGCTCGAGCTCGGCCTCGCTCTTGTTGTTGCCGTGGAAGCCGACCCTGGCCATGTCGATCCCGGCCCGCTCGGCCACCGCGAGCTCGCCGCCGGTGCACACGTCGAGGCCGAGCCCCTCCTCCGCCGCCCAGCGGGCGGTCGCGGTGCAGAGGAACGCCTTACCGGCGTAGAACACGTCGTAGCCGGCGAAGGCGTCGTGGAACGCCTTGGCGCGGGCCCGGAAGTCGGCCTCGTCGAGGACGTACGCCGGGGTGCCCTGCTCCTCGACCAGGTCGGTGAGCCGGACCCCGCCGACGGTGAGGACGCCGTCCTCCTTGTGAGCGGTCTGCGACCAGAGGTGGCCGACCAGGGCGTTCGGGTCGGCCGGCGCGCGCAGCCACGCCGGCGCGCGCAGGGCGCCGGGCGCGTGGGCCCAGCCGGCCTCGTGGGTCATGCCTCGGTCACATCCGCTCGGGGGCGGTGACGCCCAGCAGGGCCAGGCCGTTGGCCAGCACGGTGCGCGTCGCATCGACCAGGAGCAGCCGGGCCTTGTGCAGGTCGGTCGGCTCCTCGTCACCCATCGGGAGCACCCGGCAGTTGTCGTAGAAGCGGTGGTACGCCGCCGCGGTGTCCTCGAGGTACCGCGCGATCCGGTGCGGCTCCCTCAGGTCGGACGCACCCTGCACCACCCGCGGGAACTCGGCCAGTGCCCGGAGCAGCTCGCCCTCCTTCTCGTGGCTGAGCAGCTCGGGGTGCGACTCGGGCACCAGGCCGAGGTCGCCGGCGTTCCGGAGGATCGAGCTCACGCGGGCGTGGGCGTACTGGACGTAGAAGACCGGGTTGTCGCTGGTCGCCTTGGCCCAGAGGTCGACGTCGATGTCGAGGTTGGTCTCGATCGAGTTGCGGACCAGCGCGTAGCGGGCGGCGTCCACGCCGATCTCGTCGACCAGGTCCAGCAGCGTGACGATGTTGCCGCTGCGCTTGCCCATCCGCACGATCGAACCGTGGCTGAGCAGGTTGACCATCTGCCCGATGATGATCTCGAGGTTCTTGCCGGGCTGGTCGCCGAACGCAGCGCAGAGCGCCATCAGCCGGCCGACGTAGCCGTGGTGGTCGGCGCCGAGCAGGATGATGCAGCGGTCGAAGCCGCGATCGCGCTTGTCGAGGTAGTACGCCGCGTCGCCGGAGATGTAGGCGCCCTGTCCGTTGGACCTGACGATCACCCGGTCCTTGTCGTCGCCGTACTTCTCGGTGGCCAGCCAGACCGCGCCGTCCTTCTCGTAGATGTTGCCCAGCTCCCGGAGCCGGGCCAGGGCCCGGTCGGTGGCGCCGGACTCGTAGAGGTCGTTCTCGTGGAACCACACGTCGAACGGCACCCGGAAGTCGCTGAGCGTCTGCTTGATCTCCTCGAACATGAGGCCGACGCCCGCGGCCCGGAATGTCTCGAGCGCCTCGTCGTCGGGCAGGCCGGGTGCGTCCGGGCGTTCTGCGACGATCGCGGTCGCGATCTCGGCGACGTACTGGCCCGGGTACCCGTCCTCGGGCGTGGGCTCGCCGCGAGCGCTGGCCAGGAGCGACCGGGCGAACCTGTCGATCTGGGCGCCGTGGTCGTTGAAGTAGTACTCCCGGCTCACCTCGGAGCCGGTGGCCTGCAGCAGACGGCTGATGGTGTCGCCGACCGCGGCCCACCGTGCGCTGGCGAGCGTCACCGGGCCTGTGGGGTTCGCGCTGACGAACTCGACGTTCACCTTCTCGCCCGCGCCGGAGCTGCTGGTGCCGTACGTCTCCCCCGCCGCCACCACCTGCTCGGCGATCACGCCCTGGGCGCCCGCCTCCACGTGGATGTTGAGGAACCCCGGGCCCGCGACCTCCACGCTCGAGACGCCCTCGACCTTCTGCAGCCGGTCCTGCACGAGCTCGGCCAGCGCACGGGGGTTGGTGCCCGCCTTCTTGGCCAGCTGGAGCGCCACGTTGGTCGCGTAGTCGCCGTGCTCCTTGACCCGCGGGCGCTCGATCGTCACCGCGCTCGGCACACCGTCCGGGAGGTTCAGGGCACCCTCGTCGGACAGCGCCGCCAGCACGTCGACGATCGCCGCGGACAGCTGCTCGGGAGTCACCGGCCAAGGGTATCGGCGGCTCGTCGCACGCCTCGCACCAGTTTCTTCCGGCGGACGGCCGACGGGTATGGTCGTCCCCGCCCAGAGCCCCCGTAGCTCAGGGGATAGAGCACCGCCCTCCGGAGGCGGGAGCGTAGGTTCGAATCCTACCGGGGGCGCCCTCTTGAGACCGGGTCTCACCTGCGGAAAAGCGTTTCGACCTGTACTCCGTCAGGTCGGTTACTTCCCTTTCGGGCCTCGCTGGGGCCGCACGAGGCCACAGAATCTCGCCCTCTTCGGCCGTGGTTTTCCACAGGTCCTCGTCGACCTCCGACTGCGCTCGCGCACGGTCGAGAGCGTCGGCTACCTCGTCGAGCCGGTTCTCGAACAGGTGGCCGTAGGTGTCCATCGTCATGGTCGCGGAGGCGTGGCCGAGCATCTGCTGGACGACCTTCACGTCGGCGCCCGCGGCGATGGCCAGGCTGGCCGCGGTGTGCCTGAACTCGTGCGGGTGCAGTCCGGGAATCCCGATGGCCGCTGCGGCGGCGTCGAAGTGACCGCGGCGGAAGATGGCCGCCCGCAACGGCGAGCCGCGGCGGACCCCGGTGAACACGAGGTCGTCCGGCTCCAGCCGGGCAAGGTGGGGTGCCAGCTGCTCGAGCAGGAACCGTGGGAGCGGCACCTCCCGGCGCTGGTGCGTCTTCGGCGTTCCCCAGACGAGTCCCTTGCCCTGGACACGGTGACCGACTCCGCGATCACGGCGCGTCTCCGTTCGAGGTCCACACGTCCCACTCGGAGCGCCGCCATCTCGCCGAAGCGGACGCCGGTGTAGGCGAGGAAGAGGACGGCGAGCCGGTACGGCTCATGAGCCACCTCGGCGTGGGCCCGGTGCTTGCTCGCGTTCGACGGGTAGCCGCACTCGTGGGCCAGGTGCTCGACCTGGCTGATCGTGAGGTGCCGCTGCTCCTTGCGGACGGGACTCGGCAGGTTGATCTTCTCGGCGACGTTGCGGCCGAGCCGTCCGTCGCGGACCGCGAGGTCGAGTATGAGCGACAACGTCCGGTGGACCTTTCGGACCGTAGCCGGCGACCGGGTGACGGCCAGTGTGCCGGTACGGGTCACCGGCTCGGGAGGTGTAGTGCCTGATGCGCGCGGCCTCGAGCTGCTCGACGGGGATCTGGACCTGGCGCCCTCGGGGGCCGATCCGGGTGGTGGAGTGCTGGGCCAGCCAGCGAAGGATCTCGACGGCAGCGCGGTCCTGGGCCGCGTCGTACGCCGCGGCGATCTCCGGATGAACCGCCGCGGCCAGCGACCAGCTCTTCGGACCGTTCACGACGACTTCGACGAACCGCACGGCGTTGTCGTCGGTCCGGAGTCGACCCTTCGGCTTGCACGACTCGACGACGTAGCCCGCCACCCAGCGCTCGTAGGTGTCGCCGTCCATGGCCGGACGTTGCAGGAGGCCGTCGGGATATACGACGAAGCGGTCGGCGAGCCCGGTGCCCTCGGCAAGGTAGTAGTCGTCGGCACGTGAGCGGTCAGCCTCGACGTAGTGGCGCGCTGCTGCGCCTGACCCTCGGTAGACCTTGATGCCGCCGTGCATTGCCATCCCGTCGCCCGTGCGGCGGCCACGGAGGTCCGTAGCGTGCGTGCCGCTTGTCCTTTGCGTACAAAGGCAACGGTGGGCAGCGATGATCGGACATCAGTGGTGAGGCGGACGTTCGAGGTCCGGTGCTGTTTGTCTCGGATCTGTGTCTGGATCGGCTGCTTGCCGAGCGGCGATGGCCAGGGTGGCGGTGACGACCAGGGCGGTCCCGATCCATTGGACCGGGCTAAGTCGCTCGCCGATCAGGTAGCCACCGGCCAGTCCGAAGAGCGGAATCAGCGGCAGGAACGCCGCCGCGTAGGAGGCGGGGACGAGCCGGAGGCCCGTCAGGTAGAACCAGAAGCCGAGGCCGTAGTACAGGACGCCCGACACGGCTGCAGCTAGCAACGAGGTGGCGTTCAGCCCCGACAGATCCCAACCGTTCGATCCCACGAGCTCGACGACTGTGGCTAGGGCGACGGCGAACACGAGCGCGGCCGCCTGCTGGGCGATCACCACGGTCAGGGAAGCGTCGTCGAGTAGCAGGCGCCGGGTCAGGACTGTGTAGAGGCCACAGAACCCAACCGAGGTGGTGGTGAGGAGGATGCCGGCCAGGTCGCCGGAGACGCCGGGTTGGTAGACGACCAGGAGGACTCCGGCGACGGCGACCGAGACCAGGGCGGCGAGCCGGAATGAGATGTGTTCCCGCAGCACCAGGGCGGCCAGGACGAGGATCACCACCGGTTCGGTGGCCCAGATCAGCACGTACATGCTGGCGGTGATGGTCGTGAGGCCGACCAGGCCGAGGGCGTAGGCAGCGCCCGGGTTGAGCACCCCGAGCACGGCGAGCTGGCGGACCGGCGGGGTCAGGGCGATCGGCTCGCGACGCACCGCGGTGACAACGAGCAGCAGAACGCTGCTGGCGGCGAGCTGGATGGGGAGCAGAGTCAGTGGTGCGACGTCGTCGACCACCTGTTTGCTGACGACGGTTCCGAGACCCCAGCAGGCTGCAGCGGCGACGAGTGCGGCGATGGCGACGCGCGCGGGTGCCCGCGTCGGTTGATTGTGGGCGGGCATGGCGAAGCTCCTGGATAGACGAAGGTGGGCAGGACTGAGCGCGCGCGCCGGGCTGGCGCGCAGAGGCTTAGTTCGCTGGTTCGTCGGAGTCGCAGCAGTCGTAGCAGGGCAAGCGGGTTTGCTTGGTCGGGCGGCGGGGCAACGCTCTTGCGGCCCCGTTCGGCGCGCGGTTCGTGCCAGAGCGGTGGAACGCCTGACGGCGCTCTACCGCTCCGCGGATCGCTCCCGATGGGTTACCGGGAGCCGTTCGATCCGACATTCCCGATCGTGATCAGCTCCGGCACCGCAGGCGCGCAACATCCGCCGCCCTGGTCGGCCTCGTCGAACGTCCCAGAGCCACCGCAGACACCGGTGTCGGGAAGAACGAGCTCGACCCGCTCGGCTGACTCGTGGTCGCCGGCGATCGCGGCCACGACGGAGCGGACCTGCTCACAGCCGGTCAAGGTGAGGAACGACGGCGCGCGACCGTAGGACTTCATGCCGACCAGGTAGAAGCCCGGCTCGGGCTGGACGAGCTCTTTGGCGCCGTGGGGGTAGACGGTGCCGCAGGAGTGGACGTTGGGGTCGATCAGCGGCGCGAGGGTGCGCGGCGACTGCAGGACCGGGTCGAGGTCCAGCCGGACCTCGGACAGGAAGCCGAGGTCGGGTCGGAAGCCGGTGACCGCGACGATTTCGTCGACATCGGTGACGATCTGGCCGTCGAAGTCGGTGACGGTCAGCCGGCCGTCGTCCTGCTGCTCAACCGACGCGGAGCGGAACGAGGTGCGGGCGCTGACGGCTCCGCTCCCTGCCGCGCGTTCCGCGGACTTGCCGAGCGCGCCGCGGGCCTCGAGCTGGTCGTTGTCCCCGCCGCCGAAGGCGTTGCCTACTGTGGGCCGACGGACCAGCCAGGTGACCCGGGTGCCGGGTGCGGATTCCGCGAGGTGGGCGAACTCGACGAGCGCGTTCTGGGCAGAGGCTCCCGTGCCGGCGACGACGACGTGCTTGCCGGCGTACCTCTGCCTGCCCTGCTCGCTGCGGAGGTCGGGGACGCGGTAGCTGATCCGGTTGGAATGGGCAGTCTCGCCGAGTGCGGGGAGGCCGTCGCCGCCGAGGGGGTTGGGTCCGCCCCAGGTGCCTGAGGCGTCGACGACGGCCGAGGCAGTGATGCGCTCGATGCCGTGGCCGGTGTCCACCTGGAGGATGAGCGGCTCGTCCTCGCGACCGGAGTCGACGAGGCGGTCGCGCCCGAAACGGGTCACGCCGACGACACGGTGGCCGTAGCGAACCTCGAGCTCGTCGGTCTTCTCGAGGGCGTCGGCCAGGGGCTGGAGGTAGCCGGCGACCCAGTCGTGACCGGTGGGGTACGCCGTGGCAGTGGGCGCCTCCCAGCCTGTGCCGGCGAGGAGGGTGGACGCTACCGGGTCGATCAACTCGGACCAGGGCGAGAAGACGCGGATGTGGCCCCACTCGCTCACAGCGGCCCCCGCAGAGGGGCCGGCCTCGAGGACGATGGTGTCGAGTCCACGCGCCTGCGCATGCGCGGCACCCGCGAGGCCGATGGGTCCGGCGCCGATGATCACGACGGGGTGGGACATGGAAAGCTCCTCATATCGATGACTGTCGATGTATTGAAGCGATCGTATCGATGCGAGTCGATGAATGCAACCATCGATGTTGATCGATACGATAGAGCCATGACCGCCGAGACCATCAGCGTGGAGCGCGCTGACTCCCCCGACCTGCTACTGGCCGACGATGTCGCGTCGACCTATGCAGAGTGGTTCGGGACCATTTCCGATCCGACCAGGCTCAAACTGCTCCACGCGGTCGCCTCGTCGGCCTCGGGTTCGCTGACAGTCGGTGACCTCGCCGAGCGGCTCGGCATCAGCCAGTCCACCTGCTCCCACCACGTACGCAGGCTCTCGGAGGTCGGGTTCCTCATCGTCGACCGGGTCGGCCGCACCAGCATGGTCTCGGTCAACCAGTCCTGCTGCACCGGACTCCCCCACGCAGCCGACGTGGTGATGGGCACGACCGAGACCAGGCCGTGCTGCCCGACCGACTGGCCGGCGGCGGTGTCGACTCGGGGGATGACCGACGATGACCTGCCGGTCGTCAGGCAGATCTACGCCCAGGGCGTCGCGACCCGCAACGCGACGTTCGAGACCGAGACCCCGACCGTGGCCCAGCTGCGGACCAAGTGGCTGCCGGAGCACCGCTGGGTCGCCGAGCTCGACGGCCGGGTGGTGGGCTGGACGGCGACCAACGCGGTCTCGACGCGTGCCTGCTACGCCGGGGTAGGCGAGACCTCCGTATACGTCGCAGAGGATGTCCGAGGCCAGGGCGTGGGCAAGGCGCTGATGTACCGCCAGGTCACCGAGGCCGACGCGGGTGGCCTCTGGACGCTGCAGACTTCGATCTTCCCCGAGAACCGGGCGAGCATCGCGCTGCACCACTCGGCCGGCTACCGAACGCTGGCGGTCCGCAGCCGGATCGCACAGCTGGACGGCGTCTGGCGGGACACCGTGTTCCTCGAGCGCCGCCGAGACGACGAGGAGGACGGCACAGCTGAAGACTGCGGCGCCTGCTAAGCCAACGGTTCAGCCGAGCGTCGGTCCGCGGTCCGGTCGACCGGGATGCCGAGCTCGTCGTCCAGCAGATGGAGGACCCGTCGTTCGATCTCGTCGCGGATCGGCCGCACAGCAGACACGTCCTGGCCGGCCGGGTCGTCGAGGACCCAGTCCTCGTAGCGCTTGCCGGGGAAGATCGGACAGGCGTCACCGCAGCCCATCGTGATCACGACGTCGGCGGCCTGGACGACCTCGTCGGTCCAGGGCTTGGGGAACTCGCCAGTGATGTCGATGCCGCGTTCGGCCATAGCGGCGATGGCGGAGGGGTTGATTTCGGAGGCCGGCGTGGAGCCTCCGGACCACGCGACTGCACGGCCGGCGGCGTGCTTCGCGAAGAACCCGAGAGCCATCTGCGAGCGACCGGCGTTGTGGACGCACAAGAACAGCGCTATCGGCTTGTCGTCTGTGCTGTGCCCTTCGACGCGCGCGAGTGCATCGAGCTGCTGTTTCGCGAAGCGCTCGGCGAGGAGGGGCAGGAAGTTCGAGACCGTGGCGCTATCTCCGAACTGGTCGTAGGACGTGTGGAGGAAGCGCTCGATGGTCTCGGTGCTGAACACCCCGTCGTACGCCGTAGCCAGCCGTCCGGCTGCCCTCTTGAGGGCCACCTGCTGGTCGAGCGAGATGTCGTCACGCGTGTGGCCGTCGTCTGGCATGGTGTCTCCTCCGAGATCTGTCAGGACGCCGCGGACAGGCGGTCGGCCAGCCCGTGGACTCGGTGGTCGAGGTCGCGCACCGCCGCCTCGAAGGCGTGGGGGTTGCCGGCCGGGACCGGGTCGGGGACCGACCAGTGCAGTGCTGTGGAATCGGCCAGCTCCTCGTGCGCGCGGTCGCAGACGGTGATCACCAGGTCCCCCGGCTGCTGGACCTCGCCGAGGTTGCGCGGGCGGGTGCGCTTGGCCAGCCGCAGGCCGTGCCGCTTGGCGGCGGCGATCGCGCCGGGGTCGACTGCCTTGCCGGGGTGAGTGCCGGCCGAAGCAGCCGGGATATCGCTGAGCGCGTGCCACAGCAATGTGGCCAGCTGTGACCGTGCGGTGTTGGCGGTGCACACGAAGAGCACCCGGGCAGGAACCTCGACGGTCTGGCCGGCGAGGGTCGGTACGGCGTCGGGCACCAGCTGGAGGTAGGTGCGCCGCCGGTCGCCCTCGGAGCGCAGCCGCCGCACGAGACCGGAGCCGACGAGCACGTTGAGGTGGTGGGCGAGCAGGTTGCTGCCGATGCCCAGGTCGCGGGCCAGGTCGGACGGGAGTCCGTCGCTGGTGGCCAGCTGCTCGACGATGCGCAGCCGCACCGGGTCACCGAGCGCGGCGAAGGCTTCCGCCCGTCGTCCGATCGATACTGACTCAACGTTCATTGCCTCAATATTGACTGAGTAATCATCAGCGCGTCAAGATCCCCGTCGTGACCAACGCACCGGCCGGCTCAGCCCCACCCTCGGCTCCATCGCTGTCCCGCCGCCTGCTCGCCGAGTTCCTCGGCACCAGCCTCTGGGTGATGGTGGTCGTCGGGTCGGGGATCGCGGCCGAGCAGCTCTCCCCGAATGACGTGGGGATCCAGCTGCTGGAGAACTCCACTGCGACCGTGTTCGGGCTGGCCGTCCTCATCCTCTTGTTCGGGCCGGTCTCCGGCGGTCACTTCAACCCGGTGGTCTCCCTGGCGGACTGGTTCCTCGGACGCCGAACCGGAGCAGGCCTAAGCCTCCCCGATGTCGGGGCGTACACAGTCGCGCAGATCATCGGCGGCATCTTGGGCGCCCTGCTCGCCAACGTGATGTTCGACGTGAGCGCCGGGCTCTCGACCAAGCACAGGGCTTCCGGGGGCCACCTCATCGCGAGGTCGTGGCCACCTCCATACTGATCGCCCTGATCTTCGCCCTCGTCCGCACCGAGCGCGGCGCCATCGCGGCACCCCTGTCGGCGCCTACATTGGAGCGGCCTACTGGTTCACCAGCTCCACATCCTTCGCCAACCCGGCAGTCACGCTCGGCCGGATGATCTCGGACACGTTCGCCGGGATCGCCCCGGCCTCTGCGCCGGCGTTCATCGGCATGCAAGTGATCGGCCTGATCGTCGGCGTGGCGATCACCCTGGCGCTCTACCCCGACGCCGGCAGCAAAGCCGACGACGTGGTCGTCCCGCAACGCTCCTGACGGCGCGCAAGAGCCTGACCCACGCCGCCGTGCTCGCGCGGCCCTCGGCCAGACTGCGGTCATGATCTCCGGGGTGCCGCTCCCATCAACCCCGGCCCTTGAGCGGGGTCCGCTACGCCGTGTGGTGGCGGTCCTCTGCGCGACCGAGATCGTCTCGTGGGGGATTCTTTTCTACGCCTTCCCGGTGCTCAGCACCACGATCCGGGAAACCGAAGAGTGGTCCCTGACCTGGCTGGTCGCCTGCTTCACCGCGGCCCAGCTGGTCGCCGCCGCGTCGGGCATCAGGGTTGGGCGCCACATCGACGCCTACGGTCCACGCGCCGTCATGACGGCCGGCTCGGCTCTCGGCGTCCTGGCTGTGATCGCGATCGCGGCGGCGCCAACGCTCTGGCTGTTCCTAATGGCTTGGCTTCTCGCCGGTCTTGCTATGTCCGGGACGCTCTACGCCCCGGCGTTCGCGGCCATCACCGGCTGGGCCGGCCACCAGCGCGTCAAAGCGCTGACCGCGGTCACCCTCGTTGCGGGGCTGGCGTCGACGGTCTTCGCGCCACTGACTGCGGTTCTCGTCGACCACCTCAGCTGGCGCCAGACCTACGCGGTCCTGGCTGTGGTCCTCATCGGCACCATCCCCTTGCACTGGTGGGGTCTCCGCGCGCCCTGGACATCGCTGACCGGGCCAGCCGAGTCTGAGCCGGGGGCGGACCACGCACGACGCCAGGTCGTCCACCAACCGGAGTTCGTCCTGCTGGTCGCGGCGATGACCC
The DNA here is from genome assembly GCA_963749865.1 of uncultured Actinomycetota bacterium. GTDB lineage: Bacteria > Actinomycetota > Actinomycetes > Propionibacteriales > Nocardioidaceae > Nocardioides. Next base: position 145,485 of record CAVVOE010000011.1, on the reverse strand, counting down.
TCGGTGGGTTCTGCGTGTACGCCGTGGTGGTGAACCTCGTGCCGCTGCTCACCCAGCATGGCCTGAGCACCACCGCGGCAGCAGTGGCCCTGGGCGTCGGTGGAGCCGGGCAGGTGGCCGGTCGACTCCTCTATAGTCCCGTACTCACCCGCGTCTCGGCACGGACCCGCACCGTGGCCACGCTGGCGGCAGCGAGCCTGACGACGCTGGCCCTCGCGGTCGTGCACGAGCCGGTCGCCGTCGTCTGCACCCTGTCCTTTGCTGCCGGCATCGCACGTGGCATCTTCACGCTGATCCAGGCCACCGCCGTCAGCGACCGGTGGGGAACGCAGGACTTCGGAGCTCGCAACGCCATCCTGTCGGGCGCGGTGTTGGCCGCGGCGGCGTTCGCGCCGTGGGCGGGCACGCTCCTGGCAACGCGTTGGGAAGCTATGCGTGGGCCTTCGTCGCGCTGGCGATCGGCTGCCTCATGGCCACCGCTCTCGTGCGTCCGCACGCGAACTCGTAGCCGGCCGGGCTGGTCGCTCGGGCCTCACTGGGGCCACACGACAGCCGAGAACGACCACTATGTGCCGTTGTGAACCATCTACGAATTGTGGCTCTGACCTGCGGAAACGTCGATGTTCGGCGACTGCCCCGGGCCGTTTTTTCGGGCTCCGGAGGCGGGAGCGTAGGTTCGAATCCTACCGGGGGCGCCCTCCCCAGGCCGGGTCCAGGCGACCCTCGAACCCAAGGACTGCCAGGCGTGGACCTTCGTCGACCAGCAGATCGACCCAGTCCTCTCGGCGGTCCGCGACGCCAACCCAGATCAGCCAACCAGGAGGAGGCGCTGCACAGCCTGCTCACCACGCCGGGCTGAGTGCCTTCGTGAGGGCGCGGCGACCGGCCGCGGGTAGCGTCAGCGCGTGTCGTCGCCCTCCGAGTACGCCTGGTTCGGCGCCGGACTGCTCGTCCTGGTGGTGGCCACGATCGCCATCGCCCGGAGCGCCGGGGTCGGCTTGGGCTGGACACCGCTGTGGTCGATGGCGCGAGCGACGGTCCAGCTCACGGTGGTCGCCCTGCTCCTGCGCGGCATCCTCACGGTCGAGTGGACGGTCGTCGCCTTTCTGGTGTTGATGGCGACCACTGCGTCGTGGACCGCGTCCGGACGGCTGCGCGAGCTGTGGCACGGTCGTCGAGCCGCGGTCTTGGGCGTGGTCTCCGGCGCCACCGTCTCGCTGGTCCTGATCTTCGCGCTCGGCCTGGTCGACCTCCAAGTGCGCTACCTCGTGGCCACGGCGGGGATCATCATCGGCAACGCGATGAGCGCCGCCACCCTGTCGGGACGCAACTTCCTGCGAGGCGCCCGGCAGCGACGCGACGAGATCGAGGGCTGGCTCGCGCTCGGTGCCACCCCGGCCGAGGCCCACCTCGACATCGGCCAGGAGGCGGTCCGAGAGTCGCTGCTGCCCAACCTCGACCAGACCCGGTCCACCGGGTTGGTGACGCTCCCCGGCGCGTTCGTCGGGGCGCTGTTCGGCGGCGCCAGCCCCGCCGAGGCCGCCCAGTTCCAGCTGGTCGTGTTGGCCGGCATCGCGCTCTCCATGACGACCTGTGGCGTGATCGTGACCCGTGTCCTCGGGCGGTCGCCGTTCGTCAACGTCCGACAAGACCCCTGAGCGCTGCGCGCGACGTGGCGTGGCAGGTGCTCTTGCGAGGCGGTGAGCGGGATCAGGGTTCCGGTTGGATCGACCGGTCGCGGCTGAGAAGGCGATCCAGCAGCGTCGGGTCGCTCGGCCACGCCGCCAGGAGGGTGGCCCGGGGAATGCTCCGCGCCGCGTAGCGCAGCAGGAGGATCACCGCCACAACGTCGTCGAGGGGGCCGATGACCGGGAGGAACTCGGGCAGCAGGTCGATCGGAGACACGACCCACACCACGGCGACGAGGAGGGCGACCCTCGCGCGTCGAGGAACGTCGGGATGCTTTCGCAACGCGCGGGCCGTGGTCACACAAGAGGGGAGGAACTCCGCAACCTGGCGCGGCAGCCCGTCGGGCAGTCGCGACGCAAGGAGGACCATCAGCAGGCAGCTGATCGCCCAGAGTGCGAGCGCCGCCCCGGTCAGGAGGAGAATCCGTTCGATGGTGAACACCGCAGCGACCGATCAGCAGCAGGTGCATCCGGGTGTGCAGCCGCACAGATCGACCTGCCCAGGGCCGCGGACGGGCGTCGGTGCGCAGCAGTTGTCGCCGCGCCACGCCTCACGCCCTTCCTTGAGGGCCACGGCGGCGATGACGAACCCGGCGATGGGGTCAGCCCACCACCAGCCGAGGGTGGCGTTGAGGCCCAGCCCCGCCAGCAGGACCGCGGACAGGTAGGTGCACAGGAGAGTCTGGGTGCCGTCGGCCACTACGGATGCCGACGAGAGCTGCCGGCCGGTGCGGCGCTGAGCCCACGAGAGCGCGGGCATCACCAGGAGCGAGACGCCGGCCAGCACGATGCCGATCCGCGAATGGTCCGGGACGTGACCGGCGACCAGAGCCCGCGCCGACTCGAACGTCACGTACGCCGCGAGCGCGAAGAACGCGAGGGCCATCAGCTTGAGCGCCTGTCGCTCCCGTTCCTCGGGCAGGGCGTGCCGGAACTGCCACAGGATGACCAGTCCGGACGAGACCTCGACCACGGAGTCCAGCCCGAAACCGACGAGCGCCACAGAGCCTGCGGCCACGCCCGCGCTGATCGCGATGACGGCCTCGACCACGTTGTATCCAACCGAGGTCGCGGCCAGGAGCTGTGCGCGGCGCCCGTACCTCCGGCGATCGGCGTCGGAGAGGTACGACGGCGCGCCGAGCGTGACCGTCATCGCGCGCGCTCGGTCTCTGTCACGGGAAGGGTGGCGATGCCATGGTCGGCACACAGGGCGACCGCGGTCGTTGTCATCGTCATACGGCGATGATTCTCGATGTGCCAAGGGGAGTCGAATTCCAGTGGCCGTGGGTCCGGCCGGCGGCGAGGTGGCTGCTGGTGCTCGACACCTGCGACCCTCGTCGTGCGCGTCGGTGGTCTCGTGACAAGTCCTCAGAACGCGAGGCTGCTGACGCTCGGATCGACCCGTTGGGCTGGACCGATGACGGAATCGTCCATGTGACGGTGCGATGCGGCTACGCCGAGAGCCCGGACGTCCCAGCCGCACTCCGGCTCGCCTGCGAGACGAGCGACGAACTCGAGCTGGAGCCGAATGAGACGACGTACTTCGTCTCCACGTTCTCGTTGCGGGTCGGCGACGAGCCCGGGATGGCGCGCTGGCGCAAGCGGCTGTTCGTCGCGACGGCGGGCATCGCTGCGGATGCTGCCGACTACGTCGGGCTGCCCCGTGACCGGACCGTCACCATGGGCTCCACCATCGAGGTCTGAGCCGAGTGAGTCCCATGGTCTGGCCGCCTCTCGCGGACCGGGTTCGGCCCGCGAGACTCATCTCAGATCAGTCCGGGGACGGTCGTGAGGACACCGAGCACCGCGCACAGGCCGAGAGTGCGAAGGGGTGTCCATCCTCGAGCGAACATCAGGACCAGCGCCACGGCGGTGATTGCGAAGGCCACCGGATCTGCGGAAGCCGGCACAGGCACATCGAGCATGAGCGGTCCTGATGTGATGCGCCGGCTCTGGTCGAACAAGGTGTGTAGGGCGAAGAACACGGCCAGGTTGGCGATCACGCCGACCACAGCGGCGGTCACTCCGGTCAGGGCGGCGGACAGATGCCGGTTGTTGCGCAGCGACTCGACGTAGGGCGCGCCGAGCAGCACGAAGAGGAAGCAGGGCACGAACGTCACCCAGCACACCAACAGAGAGGCCACCACCGCTGCGACCCAGGGATTCAGGTCACCGGGGTTGCGGTAGGCGCCGAGGAAGGCCACAAACTGCACGACCATGATCAGCGGCCCAGGAGTGGTCTCTGCCAGCGCAAGGCCGCGGACCATCTCCCCCGGGGCCAGCCATCCGTAGACCTGGACTGCCTGCTGGGCGACGTAGGACAAGACGGCGTAGGCGCCACCGAAGGTCACGATCGCGGCCCCGGAGAAGAACAGCGCCTGGTCGGTGAACACCGACGTCGAGGAGACCAGCACGGCGACGGCGGCGACGGGCGCGAACCAGACCAGGAGACCCAGGACCAGCACCAGGGCCGAACGCCGACGCGATGGCGGGACGTGGTGCAGCTCTTCGTCGCTGATCAAAGGAGCCGTCCCTTCAGAGCCGGCATGACCCTTCGCGCTGAGCAGCCCGGGACTGCGGCGACCGACGAACCATCCGAGGACGCCCGCGGCGAGGATCACGAGTGGGAACGGCACGGCGAACAGGGCGAGTGCCAGGAACGACGCGACCGCGAGCCCGACCAGAACAGGATGGACCAAGGAGCGTTTGCCGACGCGATGGACAGCCTGGACCACGATGGCGATGACGGCGGGCGCCACGCCGGCGAAGATCGACGTCACGAGCTCGGTGGAGCCGTAGGCGACGTAGATCGCAGACAGCACAAGTAGCGCGATCAGCCCCGGGAGCACGAACAGGCTGCCTGCAATCAGGCCTCCCCGGGTCCCGTTCAGCAGCCAGCCGGTGTAGATGGCGAGCTGCTGGGCCTCGGGGCCGGGCAGGAGCATGCAGTAGTTGAGGGCGTGGTTGAACCGGCGTTGCCCGATCCACCGCTTCTCGTCGACCAGCTTGTGCTGCATGACCGCGATCTGGCCGGCCGGGCCACCGAAGGTCTGCAACGAGATGGCGAACCAGGTCTTGGTCGCCTGGCCCAGAGGGATCACGTCCGCCGGACGGACCGGCTTGAGGGGCACCTGACGACGTGTCATTCCGGTGCCTCGCGGCCCTGCACGTACGCGCGGTGGAACCAGGCGTAGAGGCCGTCGAAGATCGGCCCGGTCAGCGCCAGCACCTGCTCGTCGTCCTGGGTCATGGAGAGGCCTCTGAGCATGACGTCGAAACCGGGAGCCTCCGGGGCGTCGTACCTGTCGTCCTCGAGGTCCGCCTCGTCGACGAAGCGCCTGATCAGCCAGGCCGAAGCGGCCCGGTCGATGTGAACGCCGGCCCTGGTCGCCCACGTCACAGCGCCACCCACCGGGTCGCCGCCTCTGGCGCTTCGAGCCAGCGCCGACCCAGCTCTGCTACCTGCACGGATGCGCGTTGGCGCTCCGGCGGCGGGACGTGGTCGCGCCGCTGGATGGCGCGCAGCTCCCGGCGAACGCTCTTGAGCACGCGGCGGCGCTCGATCTCCCGATCGAGGCCGGCCTCCAGCAGATGCGTGACCCGGTCGGAGAGCTCCCCGTGCTCGGCTGCGCGGGCCGAGGCCATCAGCCTGATCACGTGTCGCTCATCGGCGGTGCCCAAGGTCTCGCCGCGTAGCAGCAGGGCCGTGCCGCGAGCCTTTAGGAGCTGGTCGGCCACCCATTCCAGCTGCTCGCTGGTGCGCGCGTCCTCCGGCAGGGCGCAGACCCCGTCCCCGAGCTGTGCGACGCCCAACGTCCGTAGCCGTCGCCAGATGGCGATCCGTGGCGACGAGGGTTCACGAGGAACTCGGTGGATGAGGACGACCCAGCTCACCCGAGCGGAGGATGCAACCACGGTTACAACCGTCTTGCCCGAAGTCGCGCTGGTCAATCCGACGTCCCGGCGTGCATCGGCAGACAGGCGGAGCCCCGCACCAGCGTGCCGCCGCCTCGTCCGGTCAGCACGATGCGCTCGGCAGCCTCGGGGGCAGGGTCCTGACCGATCCTGGACGCACGAACGCCCGTCGAACCGGGGGGAGCACGACGGGCGTTCTCGTCTGCAAGGTAGCCGGATGCCCGGCCGCGTGTCGACCGTCTCACAGCACACCGTGACGCGACCAGCCGAAACGAACCGCGCTGGCTGACCCCCCGGTCCAATCCGCCAGCGCGGTTCGCTGGGACGGGGGCAGGTGGAGCCAGGTGATAAGTCACCCGGGCCTGAGGCTGTGAGTGAAACAGTCACCCAACTTCCCTGCTCACGCCCACCCCTCGTGCGTGCATGAGGGACGACATCGGGCACAGGGTCCGGGTGACCTGGACTCAGGGAAACACACCGCGTCCCGTACGACAACCCCTGCTGCAGTCGCTCCACACCACCGGGATCGGACCCCGGTCAGACTGCCCAACCCAGGACTCATCGTGTACGACCCAAACATGACTTCTGTCCTCCGGGATTGCCAGATCCTCGTGGAGGCGATCCCGAGACGGCGGCTCCTACCGAGGCGCCCTCTCGCGACACTGTCGGCATGACCTGACCGTCCCGGCAGGTGGAAGCATCGATCTCCACTTCTCGGTGGTCATCGCCAACAAGGTGCCTGCTTCGGTTCCGGCGATCATCGACGACGGCATCGTGGTCAAGGGCCACAAGGGTGTCGTCACCACCGGCAGTCCGCACACCACGCAGATCGCGCCCGCGCACGCCGTCAGCGTCGCACCCGAGTCCGCCCAGGAGGGCGGCCGCACCGGCGAGACCGCGACGTTCCACGAGGTCGTGACCAACGAGGGCTACCAGACGGACAGCTACGACGTCAGCGCGACGGGCGACAGGACGACCACGGTGTACGACGCTTCGTGCACGACGCCGAGTGACCCACGGCATCGGAACGGTCCCGATCGACCACAGCGTGCTGAACGCCGCGTTCGAGGATCAGGTCACGCCCATTGCGCCGGCCACTCCGGCCTTCACCGACGACGCCGGCGAGCCCGACGGCCTGAGCGTCGCCGACGGGCCGTACAAGGTCGTGTTCCTGGGGTTCCCGATGGAGGCCTACGGAACGACAGCCCAGCGGGCGGATCTCATGAAACCGCGTGCTGACGTACTTCGGGTGAGAGGGGAGCCAGCAGAGTCACGTCCTGCGATGGGGCGGGGCCGCACCGGACCTGTGCCAGCGCAGCTCTGCCGTGACCTCTGAGCGGCGCACTCTCAGGAAGGAGATGTCGGCGTCGGTGCGGGCGAGCGCTGCTGCGCGGTCGCCGGCTCGCCCGCGAGGACGGGCAGGGTGAGCTGGAAGTGCGCACCAGGAGCGGGGTGGTCAACGATCTCGAGTCGACCCCCTGCGCGCTGCGCAAGACTGCGGGCGATCGCCAGCCCCAGGCCGGTACCGGACGCTCCACGAGTGCGGGACGGGTCGCCTCGGTGGAACCTCTCGAAGACCTGCTCGCGCATGGCCGCCGGGACGCCGGGCCCGTCGTCGACCACGTCGAGCCGCACGCTCTCGTCGGAGACCGCAACGCCGAGCTCGACCCGAGACTGCGCATGCGCGACCGCGTTGTCGAGGAGGTTCCTGACCACTCGACGAAGCTCGGTGGGGTTGGCGCGGACCGGACCCGCGGAGACGCGTGAGGTGTCGACCACGGTGGTGGTGACCTGGCGGGCTCGTGCGGCTTCCTCGAGCACGATGGCGTCGAGGTCGACGGCCGTTGCGGTTGCGGGCGCCCGTTCGTCTGCGGCGGCCAGCACCAGCAGGTCGGCCACCAGCCGCTCCATCTCGCTGGTGGCACCCAGGACGTCGGCTCTGAGTATCTCGGCATCGATCGCGTGGGGTGCGCCGAGCGCCAGTTCCAGCGAGACCCGCTGCGCGGCCAGCGGTCCTTGCAGGTCGTGCGACACGTCCGCGACCAGTCGCCTCTGCCGCTCGGCCGCGCCGTGAACTCGCGCCAGCATCCGGTTCATCGTCGTGGCCAACCGCCCGACCTCGTCCGTCCGGTCGTCATCGAGGATCCGTTGGTCGAGGCGGTCTGGTCCCATGGCGTCGACCTCCGCCCTGATCCGGTCCAGCCGCGCGAGCGTTCGACCCAGCACCAGCCACATCACCAGGGCCAGCACGGCGAGCACGAGCGGGCCACCGATCAGCAGTGTCCGGCGGACCGTCGAGGTCGCCTCACGGACCGACTCGAGGCTGGAGCCCTCGACCACGGTGACCTCGCCGTCCGGGGTCGGTCCGCTTTGGATCCAAACCCGGTAGACCTCGGTCTCGTCGTCGTCGGGAGCCTCGATGGTCCGTCGTTCCCCCACAGGCAGGGCCCGTGGCTCCACGATGGGACCTCGCCCCTCGACGTTGGGCGAGGCTGCCAACACGGAGCCGTCGGCCGCGATGACCTGTGCGACGGAGTCGTCGTTCACGTTTCTCAGTACGTCGGGCAGCTCGCCCGAGCTCGCCTGGTCGAGGAGGTCGCGCACCCGCGACTGCGAAAGCTCGTCGCTGCTCGCGGTCAGGTGATGGTCCAGCGTGGTGACCAGGAGGACGCCGCCGACCGCCAGCACGACCGAGCAGAGCAACGAGGCGACGATCGCCGCCTTGGTGCGCAGGCTGAGTCCAGCCATGTCAGGCGTCCGCCACGAGGCGATACCCCACCAGCCGCACCGTCTGCAGGCTGGCCCGCTCGAACGGCAGGTCGATCCGCTGCCGCAGCTGCCGGGCGTAGACCTCGACGATGTTCGGGTCGCCCTCGAAGGCGAAGTCCCAGACGTTCTCCAGAATCATCTTCTTCGACACCACCTCGCCGGCCCGCCGCATCAGGAACTCGAGCATGGAGAACTGGCGCGGGGTGAGCTCGACCTGGGTCTCTCCTCGGGTGACGCGGTGGCCCGCCGGGTCGAGACGGAGGTCGCCGACCTCGAGGACGGCGGGTCGCTCACCGGCACCGCGGCGGATCAGCGCACGGAGCCGCGCCAGCAGCACCACGAACGAGAAGGGCTTGGCCAGGAAGTCGTCGGCGCCCGCGTCGAGTGCCTGCGCCTCCTGCTCGGGGCCGGACCGAGCCGTCAGCATCAGGATTGGGGTCCAGTCCCCTGCCTCGCGCCGCCTGGCGCACAGCTCGTCGCCCCCCAGCTGCGGGAGCATGACGTCCAGGACGATGGCGTCGTAACGGTTCTCGGTGGCCAACCACTCGCCCTCGGCGCCGTCCAGCGCGGTGTCGACGGCGTACCCCGCTTCCTCCAGGCCGCGCCGCAGGGCCGCCGCGAGCTGCTTGTCGTCCTCGACGACCAGGACCCGCATCCCCGCACCGTGGCACATCCCCGCTGAACGCGCACTGAACGCCGGCTGAAGCCCGCTGGCACGAAAAGGAGGACCGTTCAGCACACCTTCAGCGACCATCCTTCACGCTGGGCATGCCAGAGACCCCGAAGAAGGAGGAAGCATGCGCAAGCGCGTGATAGCGGCAGGCGCCGTACTCGGTGCTGCCATCGCCGCCACCGCCGGCGGGTTCGCGGTCGCCGGGAACGGCGACGACGGCCCGGCCAGCCACCAGTACACCGACCAGCAGGCCGAGCAGGCCGAGCGAGCCGCGTTGGACGCCACCGGCGGCGGAACCGTCAACAGCGTCGAGAGCGACTCGGAGAACGGCGCCACCTACGAGGTCGAGGTCACCAAGCCCGACGGAGAAACGGTCGACGTCCGACTCGACGACGCCTTTGAGGTCGTGGTCATCGAAGGCGACAGCGAAGGCTGATCCCCACGAGATCGTCAGGTGGACCGCCCGCGCACGGGTCCTCGAAGGAGAATGAGCCCGGTGTGCCCGGGTTACCCGAGGTCATGACCACCCCTGACCCCATCGACGGCTCTTCGAGCCAGAGTCCGCCGCCCGCGGACGCCGGCCCGGCCAGCGGGGCTTAGGGCACGTGGGCTGGTTGCACACCGTCATCGACGTTCCCCAGGAGCGGCACGCCTCGGCGAGCGACTTCTGGACCCGCGTCCTGGGCTGGCCCACCGGGCCACCATGGCCAGACCACCCCGAGCTGCGCAGCTTCGAGCCACCCAAGGGCGCGGCCTACGTTCATCTGCAAGAGATCGACGGACCGCCGCGGGTGCACCTGGACCTGGAGTGCGAAGCCCCGGCGGCCTCGGTCACCGAAGCCGTCGACCTCGGCGCGGTGCTGGTGGCCAGATCCGGGCGCTGGACCACTTTGCGGTCTCCGGGCGGCCTGCCCTTCTGTGTGCTCGGGCAGAGTGCGCGGGTGGCCCCGGAACCGGTGTCCTGGGCCGACGGCCACCGGTCCAGGTTGGTCCAGCTCTGCATCGACTCACCTTCCGAGCGCCACGACGACGAGGTCGCGTTCTGGCGCGCGTTGCTGCGCGAGCGGTGGGTGAGCTCGTCGGCCGGGGAGTTCGCCGGCAAGTGGCACGACGATGCCGGCTCCCCCGTCCAGCTGCTGTTCCAGCGACTCGACGAGGCCGACGGTCCGGTGCGGGCCCATCTCGACCTGGGCACCGATCACCTGGGGGCGGAGGTACGCCGGGTGATCGACCTCGGCGCTGTCGATGTCGGCGCAGGACGCGGGGGCTGGCACGTCCTGCGCGACCCCGTCGGCCTGTTGTTCTGCGTGACCGCGAACGCGCCCGACCAGACACGTCACCGCGACCTCGGCTGACGGTCCGCCTCCTGACGCCTCGACCGGCTACGGGGCGGCGGCCTCACCGACGGGCGTGCTCGGCAGCCGGCACGGCTGGGGAGCGCCGTCGCAGCAGGGCTCGATGTAGAGGCACGACGGGCACCGGTTGTGCGCCTGCTCGGCGTACATCTGGGTCCCGCAGAAGGGGCACGGCAGGTCGAGGGCCACCCGCCCAGCATGCCGGGACAGTCACGGACGTTGTGGCCCCGGCCAGCGGCGTGTCGGGGCCAAGTCGTCCGTGACTACCCCTCCGTGAGGCCCAGGGCCTCCGTGACCTCGTCGGCCAGGGAAGCGGCGTAGACGGTGGTGAGGTGGCCGCGGTCCCGGTAGGGCAGCACGTCGCCGATCACCGCGGGGCACGAGCCGTCCCAGCAGATCCACGGCGTGGGGTCGACCACTTCGGTGCCTGACTCGTCGGCGGCGGCGACGGAGATGTCCGCGTCGTTGACCGACGCCGGCAACGGCGAGAACAGGCAGTCACCGAGGTCGTTCCCCTTCTCGGTCAGGCACTCGTCGGGCAGGTCCTCGGACTTCGGTACGTCGCGGAGCAGGACGCTCCGGTCGGCGGTGGTGGAGAGCCGTCCGAACAGGTCGACGTACCCCGCCTGGACGGCGGCGTCGACGCGATCCTTGGGGATCCGGTCGCCGGAGGAGTCGTAGAGCACCGGGTTCGGCCCGCTGGAGGCCACGACGACCAGCGCGGGGTGAAGGGACGCGATCTGGTCGAGCGCCCACGACCGGAAGTCGTCGCACTCCGGCCACGGCGGCGACCCTGGGACCAGCTCGCCGACGGTGACGAGCGAGGCGGCACAGTTGGGCTTCACGAAGTAGTAGGTGGTGTAGCCGAGCTCCGCTCCGATCTCGTCGAAGGTCGGGATCCACATCCGCGCATGGCTGTTGCCGAACACCACGATCGACCGGTCCGCCGACGTGTCGCCGCGCGGGCAGAGCTCGCGGGAGTCGTTCTGGTAGTCGCACGCGCCCACGTCCGGCTCGTCGTCGCGGACGGTGAGGATGTCCGGCGTCAGCTGGCTGGGGATCGCCATGTGGTGCCGGGCCGCGATCACCGACGCCTGCACCAGCGCCGCGGTCGGGTCGTCGGACAGGTCGAACTTCGACGGGTCCTTGACCCCGAAGTCGTCCACGGTGATCGGCGGATTGTCGCCGAAGGCACCCGCGGAGTACTCGCTGTAGTAGTGCCCGCCCAGGGAGCCGGCGGCCACGATCGCCACCGCGGCGGGGTACAGCGTGAGCGCCCGCCGGGTCGGGAACCGCCGTGGTGACCGGAACGGCTGCTCGACGTACCGGTAGGTCAGCGCGGACAGCACGAAGACCACCGCCACGCAAAGCGCCGTCCGCCAGAAGCCCAGGTCGCCCACCCGGCGCTCCGCGATGATGAGCACCGGCCAGTGCCAGAGGTACAGCGAGTAGGACCAGTCCCCCACCACCCGCATGGGGAGTACGCCGAGGGCGCGGACCGGCAGCGGCTGCGCGGACTGTCCGCCGGCACCGGCCAGCAGGACCAGCGCCGAGCCGACCACCGGGACGGCCGCGGCCGAGCCCGGGAACGGCGTCTGGTCGCCGTAGGCCACACAGGCGATGCCGATCAGCACCAGGCCGGCCAGGCAGACCAGCCCACGGACGAGCGAGGACATCCGCGAGGCCACCGAGGACGCGACCAGCGCGGTCAACGCGCCGAGCCCCAGCTCCCAGGCCCGCGCGGGCGTCGAGAAGTACGCCGCCAGGGGGTCCGACGACGTGCTGACCACCGACCACACGAACGACGCGCCGGTGAGCACCAGCAGCACCGCCAGGACCAGGCCGCGCGGCAACGACCGCCGCCGGGCCAGCAGCACCAGGACCAGGAGCAGCGCCGGCCACACCAGGTAGAACTGCTCCTCCACCGACAGCGACCAGTAGTGCTGCAGCGGCGAGGGCGGCTCCTCCTGGGCGAAGTAGTCCGTGCCGACCTCGGCGAAGTGGATGTTCGCGGCGAAGAACACCGCCCACAGCGCGTCCTTGACCACGGTCAGCAGGTCGACCGCGCTCAGCCAGATCGCCGACGCCGCAACCGTGGCGATGGTCACCAGCGTCGCGGCCGGCAGGATCCGCCGCGCCCGCCGGGCGTAGAAGCCCGGGATGGACAGACGCCCCGACTTCTCGACCTCGCGGAAGAGCAGCTGGGAGATCAGGAACCCCGAGATCACGAAGAACACGTCGACGCCGACGAAGCCGCCGGAGAGGAACGGGACCGACGCGTGCGACGCGATCACGGTCAGCACCGCGATCGCGCGCAGCCCCTGGACGTCGTCCCGGTGCGCGAGCGCCGGGGCGGGGGTGGAACCGCTCACGGCGTCCCGGACGTGGTCGAGAGGGCGGCCCCGGTGGGGGGCGACGTGGAGGCGGGGTACGCCGGGTCGAGGTGGATCTGGGCCTCGAGCTCGTCGGTCAGGTAGCCGGCGTAGCTCTGGCTGACGTGGGTCCGGTCGCGGTGCGCGATGTAGTCGCCGACCACGCTCGGGCAGAGGCCGTCGGCGCAGAACCAGGCGGCGGTCTCCACGAACTGCACGCCCTTGGCCGCGGCCGCCTGGCGCAGCGAGTCGATGAAGGTGAGCGAGACCTGGTCCTCCTCGGACAGGCAGCCCTTCAGCGTGGCGTCGCGCTCGGACAGGCACTGGCCCGGGTGCTGGACGACGGCGGGCGGATCACCGATCACCACCACCCGGTCGGTATGGGGCTCGAGGTAGTCGACCTCCCGCTCCATGCCCTCGCGGTACATGGTCGCCATCGTCGACTCGTCGTCCACGACCTCGCCGTCGTCGTCGGCGAAGCCGCGCCGATTTGCCTCCGAGCCGAGCAGCACGATCTCGGGCTGCAGCTCCTCGACCTGCTCGCGCGCCCACTCCTGGAACGCCTCGCAGTCGGTGCTCGGCCCCCCGTGCACCATCCACGGTGTCACGTCGGAGGACGGGCAGCCCTCGCGGATGAGGAAGTACGCCGTGTAGCCGTAGCGCTTCGCGAGCTCGTCGAGCGGCGGCACCCACTGCCGCGCGTGGGAGTCGCCGATCAGCACCAGGGTGCGGTCGCCGTCGGTGTCGCCGCGTGGGCACAGCGGCCGGTCCTCGTTGATCTGGAAGTACTGGCACTTGCCGAGGTCGGGGATGTCCTCGCTGAGGTCGAGCAGCGACGGCTTGAGGTCGGCGGGGATCTCGAAGCCGTTCTGGGCCGCCTTGATCGAGGCCTCCACCAGCGCCACGACCGGGTCCTGGCTGAACCCCGGACCGGGCTTGCCGGAGCCCTGACCGAACGAGGATGTCGTGATCGGCGGTCCGCCGCCGTCGAGCTCGTCCTTCACCACCGTGTTGGCGGCGGCCAGCATGGGCAGCGTCAGCACCACGACGGCCGGGTAGAGCAGCACCCCGCGCAGGCGCCGCACCCTGAACAGCTTCGCGCGACGCACCGGGTTCTCGACGAAGTAGTAGCTGAGCGCCGACAGCGGCACGACGACCGCCAGCACCGCGAGCCGGCGGATCAGGCTCAAGTCGTCCACGACCTCTGCGGCGATGATCAGCGCCGGCCAGTGCCACAGGTAGAGCGAGTACGACCAGTCGCCGACCGCGCGCATCGGCGGTAGGCCGAGCAGCCGCTGCGGCCCCCACGACGCGGCCCGCAGGCCGCCGGCCAGCAGCGCCGCCGTGCCGACGACCGGCAGGGCGGCGGCGTACCCCGGGAAGACGGTGGTGCCGTCGTAGACGAGCGAGGCGACGACAACGGCTGCCAGGCCACCCCACGACAGCAGGGCCTGCACCGGCGGCTTGAGCAGGATCAGCCGGGTGCTCAGGCAGGCGGCCAGTGCGCCGATGCCGAGCTCCCAGGCCCGGGTGAAAGGCGAGAAGTACGCCGCGACCGGGTCCGTCGTGCTGTAGGAGACCGAGAAGGCGAACGAGACGCCGACGATCACCACGAGGGGCGACACGCCGAGGTCGCGGACCCGCGGGCCCAGGCTGCGCTGGCCGGCGCTGCGCCGGACCCGCCAGGCGGCGTACAGGCAGAGCAGGAGCACGAGCAGCGGCCAGACGATGTAGAACTGCTCCTCCACCGCCAGCGACCAGTAGTGCTGCATGGGTGAGGGCGGGGTGTCGTTCTGGAAGTAGTCGGTGCCGTCGCGCGCGAGCTTGAAGTTGGCCGCGAAGAACGTCGCCCAGAGCGCGTCCTCGATGGTGGCCGTCGCCTCGACGGCGCTCAGGTAGTAGATGGCGACCGCCACCGTCGCGACGATCACCAGGGTGGCGGCGGGCAGGATCCGGCGGGCCCGGCGGGCGTAGAAGCCGAGGAGCGACACCCGGCCGGTGCGCTCGGCCTCGGACACCAGGAGCCCGGTGATGAGGAAGCCGGAGATGACGAAGAAGACGTCCACGCCGATGAACCCACCGTGGAACGGTCCGATCCGCGCGTGGTCCAGGATCACCAGCAGGACAGCCAGGGCACGCAGCCCCTGGATGTCCTGTCGGAAGCCCGGATGCATGGCCGCCATCGTAGGTCGGTAGACCCCTGCGACCTGCTTTGCCGGGCCGCAGCGAGAGGCGTCAGATGGCCCGCTCGTAGACGGCGAGGTCGGCCGCGAAGTGCTCCTCGAGCCTCGCTCGCGTGGCGGCGTCCATCTCCCCCTCGCGCGCCGGGGAGACGTTCGTGGCCTCCAGCACCGGCGCCGCGATCCCCAGCCGTTCCGACATCCACGCGGTGGCAGCCTCGAGGTGCTCGTAGCGGTACATCCGCTGCACGATCACCGCGCCCTCGGCGTCGGTGACGAAGTTCGACGACGTGCCTAGTGGGACCTCGCCACCGACCAGCCGGTCCGCGAACTCCGCGAACGAGAGGTCGCCGGTCCAGTTGGGCTGGCCCTGTGCCTCCGGCCGGGCGCGGTACTTCCACCACGACACCGCCCGGTCCAGCGGGTGCCGGACCAGGCACATCGTCTCGTAGGTGTCGCGCGGGTGGCCGTACCGCTCCAGCCACGGCGCCAGCACCGCCTCGAAGGTCACCGCGCTCATGTGCTTCATCCCCGGCGGCTGCCGGAACAGGATCATCGCGTGCCGCGCGAAGTGCTTCTGCAGCACCGTGGACCCGGCCTTGGGCATCGACAGGAAGACGAAGCCACGGTCGGCGAAGCACATCACAGGCTCATCCTGCCCTGCGGTGGCGGCGGTGCGAGGTGCGCCGACCTCTAGGCGGGCGGCGCCGTGGCCCTCCGCTCCTCAGGGATGGACCACGAGGTCGGCTCGGACCGTAGGTGCCACACCGGATTGGTCCCGGCGAGCCTCTTGCCCTTCCTGTTGGCCACGGTCACCGCGAAGGCGCAGTCGTTGTCCGTGTCGACGTCCAACGATCCGGTCGATCCGGTGAACGCAGTGTCTGGAATGCGCTCGACCACCCCACCTGGCTCGGCATCGAGACCCCCACCGATGGGGATCTTCCACACCTCCACCCACGACCGCTTGGGCAGCTGGGTGGCCATGATGTTCAGCCTCCGGGTGACCTTCTCGGGCCGTACGCCGATCTGCCCCATCACGTCGTCGTCGAGGGAGAGGTCCAGCTGGCCGCTGAAGCTTCCGAGCTCGGAGCAGTAGGCGCGACCCCGTCGCTGTGCGCTCAGCAGGGAGGTCTCCTCGACGTCGTCCGCCCAGATGCTCGTGATGAAGTGGTTGGTCTCCTCGATCCAGGAACCGGTTCGGCCCCAGTGGTTGTCCGAGGCGCCGGTCGCGGTGAGCACCAGGCCATTGGCAACCGCCAGGCGGAACAGCCTCAGGTGCTGCTCCAGGGAGCCTCCACCACGCTCCCGGTAGAAGACCTCGACCCCCTGCACCCTTTCCTCCGGCGTGCTGTCGAGCAGGTCCGCGACGTAGGCCCTCGTCTCGGCCGCCGCCACCTCCTCGGGCATCCTCTTGTGGTCGGTCCCGAACGGATGGTTGGCGATCGGCATTCCTCCGCCCGCCAGGATCATCGCCACCAGCTCGTTGGTCGACGGCGACGGCGCCCCCTTCGCCTTCTCGGTGTCGCCGTACGTCGGTGGCCGGACCTCCCCTCCCAGCCACTGGCGATGCCGGCCGCCGTAGGAGAGCTCGGAGCCGTTCAACAGCTTGACGGTGGGGAACCGCCCTGCGAGCTCCGCCGCGATGGCGTCGCGGTCGTCGAGCTGCGCCTGTCCGCGCAGGCGGTTCATCCTCAGGTAGTCGAAGCAGGCGTGCGCGGTGCCCTGGTTGGCGCTGCTCGCGCCCAGCCAGAGTCCCCTGATGCTGTTGTCGCGAGCCACCATCCCCGGGAACAGCTCCGCGATGTCGTCGGTGAAGGTCATGGTCTGGGTGACGTAGGCGCCGGGGGCCTGCGGGACCCAGACGACGCCGAGCAGCGCCTTCTCTCCGGGTCTCAGGACGAACGTCCCCGCGTCGCCGTCAGCGTCGGAGGTGTCGACGTTGTCCAGATCCAGTCGTTCCACGGAGTACGAGCGCTCGGCGAACGGGCCGAAGCGGTACTCCAGGAAGTAGTAGGCGTTCGGCCGCGGGCCGGTGGCCGGGTGGTAGGACAGGGCGACTCGCACGAATCCCCAGTTGTCGGGGTCGGCCTCCTGCAGCAGGACCTCGAGCTCCCAGGTCTGCCCGTGGGCCGGCGTGCGCATGCTGCTGCGCGAACGGCTGCCGTCGGCGTACCACGCCACGCTCGCCCTGGAGTTCGCCGTGCTCAGTGCCCGTGCGTACAGCGCGCCCCGGGGGTCCGGGTCGTTGGCGCTGACCAGGGTCGTGTCGATACCGCCGCCAGAGCCGGGGTCGAGCCAACCGACATTGCGCTGTCGCCACTGCCAAGCAGGGTTCGGCCCCAGCGGCTCGGCGGTCAGCGAGTTGAAGTGCACGACCCGCGGGGCACCGACACCGGCCTCGCGCCAGTCGTGGTCGGTGAACCACATCGCATCCACCCACTTGGCCGCCTCCGCGGCTTGCGCGGTCATGCTCGCGGGCCCTTCGGAGCCGCGGGCGTGGATGTGCTGCGCTGTGCGGAACACCGCGGCGCCGTCGAACCCGGACATGCTCGGCAGCGCCGGGGCGGTGGAGCTGGCCCGCGCCAGCTCTGGGAACAGTCCCGAGACGGCGATCCCGCCCATCCCGACGAGCCCGGCCTTGAGGGTGCTCCGCCGACTCACTCCCAGCGGCACCGACCCCGCGAAATGGCCGTGCGTCTCCCACTCGTGCTCGCCGAAGCACATGCTTTCCCCCCGTTGGCCGCGCCCTCGCGCCGAACCCGAAACCTCCCACACCGACTGTGGCTCCCGGTCAGCCTGCTCTTGACGACGGTGCAGCGGCCATAGCTCTGCCGGTAGTGCTTCCGGATGATCCTGAAGTGGTCAAGATGGCCCGGAGGCGTCCACCCCAAAGTATGTGGAGGGACGCGTGTCGAGCCAAGCTAGTCGCAGGACTCCAGTGTCGCGTCGTCGCGGGCCTCGTCGCCGAGCCGCTGGGCCTGGTCGACGTACGGCAGCACGACGCTGGCGCCGCCGATGCTGCCGATCCCGCCCAGGAGGACGCAGGTGGTGATCAACGCGGGCTTGACCGCGGCCGCGGCCCTAGCCAACCGGTAGAGCTCGGCCGGGGAGGCGTTGGTCGCCATGTTCTCGATCGCGGAGAGGACGCCCTTCTCGATGAAGCCGTGCCGGCCGGCGCGCTCGTGGATCTTGGCCTGGATACCGCGCAGCACGCGCTGCTGGTTGGCCGAGCGGTCGAAGTCGCCGCGGAGCAGGTCGTGCCGGATGCGGGCGAAGAACAGTGCGTCCCACGGCCCGAGGTGGATCTTCCCCTCGGCGAACCCGTCCGGCTTGAGCGAGTCGTCGGCGAACGCGATGGGGTTGTCGACCTCGATGCCGCCGATCGTCCCGATCATGGCGCGGAACTTCTCGAAGCGGGTGACGAAGACGTAGTCGGGCTGGATCCCGATCAGGTTGCCGACGGCCTCGCCGAGCAGCTCCGGGCCGCCGTAGTAGAGGGCGGCGTTGATCTTGTCGTGGCCGACACCGGGGATCTCGACGTAGGAGTCCCGGGGTACGCCGATCGCTGCCGCCGCACCGGTCTTGGTGTTCAGCCCCACCAGCTGGAGCGCGTCGCCGCGGGTGTGCGCCATGTCCTCGCCCGGCCGGGCGTCCGAACCGACAGCCAGGATCCAGACCACGTCGGGGCTGACGTCGACCGAGGTCGCTCGCTTGAGCTTGATCAGCGCGAGGTCGGTGGGCTTGACCGTCGACGACGGCGCCAGGGTGGCGCACACCGCCACCACCACGGCGAGCACGAGGAGCCGGGCCGTCCGCCACAGGTGGGGTCGGGCGCTCACGCCCTTCGGGGTCACAACGGCACCGCCTGGTCCACGTCGTAGCCGAACACCTTCCACTCGCCCTTGTCCTTGGCCAGGTAGAGGGCGCCGTGCACCCGCAGACGCTGCTCGAGGTCGCCCCTGGTGTCGAAGTCGAGGACGAAGTTGGCCGTGACCCCGCGCGGGTGGCCGTCCGGCGCGAACACGTCGAGCCGGACCCGACGGTTGGTGGCGGTCGCCGAGTCGATCTGGTCGGCGATGCCGGCGTTGCTCAGCAGGTCGAGGTCGCGCTGCGCGTCCGTGGCGGCGTCGCGGGTGAACGCCGCGAACGCCGGGGAGAAGTCGGTGCGCGGGAAGTCGCCGAGGAACGCCTCGTCGAACCAGGGGTCGACGACCGCGGTGACCCCGTCGATGACCTTGGTCTGGTGAGCGGCGTCCATCCCCTCGCCGCCCTCGATCGAGATCACGGTGGGGACGGCGGGAGCGTCGGTCGCGCGACCGGACGGCGCCCCTTCCTCGTCTCCTTCGATGTCGTCCCCGGAGTCGCAGCCGACGGCGCCGGCCAGCAGGACGAGCGCCGCGACGAGGTGGAACGGTCGCGCCATGGGGGCAAGCCTCACATGCCCGCCCTGAGAAGCCCGGGAACTACGGCTGGCATGTCCGCAGTGACTACCCGTGAGCCACCCGGAGAGACCATTGACCTCATCAACCGGCGGAGGGTTAACTCACCCCGGCGTCCGAAACGGACGCGAGGGTTGCGTCGGCGTCGTCGACGCACTCGGGACACCATTTCTACGGGGGGAGACCCATGAAGCGCGCCATTTTCGCTGCGCTGTCGGCAGTCATTGCAACCGGAGCGCTGCTCGCGCCCGCGTCGCCGGCGTCGGCCGTCGCGGCCACCATCTACGAGGCCTCGGACAGCAGCCTTGCACCCAACCTGCCCAGCGTCGGCGGCGAGGCCTACGCCTTCGACGAGATCGGCGACGAGGTCGAGTTCGCCGGTCTCAATCGCCGGCTCAGCACCGTGTCGGTGACGATGAGCAGCTGGGCCTGCCAGCAAGGGACGTGGAACGGCGGCAACTGCGCCACCACGGACCCGAGCCTGAAGGGTTCCGTGCCGATCACGCTCAACATCTACGGCCCCTCGGTGCCCGGCCCCGACGGCACCGTGGTCCCGGGGACGCTCATCAAGAGCCTGACCCAGACCTTCGCGGTGCCCTACCGGCCCGGCGCCAACCTGCAGAAGTGCCCCGGCGGCCAGTGGTACAACAAGAAGGACCAGACCTGCTACAACGGCAAGGCCTTCCCCGTCACCTGGAAGCTGAAGCCCTACAAGCTCATTGTTCCGGACGGCGCCGTGATCAGCGTGGCCTACAACACCAGCCACTACGGCTACAACCCGATCGGCACCGGGGCTGCCTGCTACAGCACTCCGCAGGGTTGCATCTACGACTCGCTGAACGTGGGCCTTGACGACGACGGGACCATCGAGACCGGGAGCAAGACCCACCCGGGCACCGTCTTCCAGAACACGCCCATTGCGGGCTTCCTCTGCGACGGCACCCCGGACACCGATGTGTTCAACCTCGACTCGCCGACCAACGCGTGCTGGTCGGGGTACGACATCGCCATGAGGGTCGTCGCTCTCTGAGCGGACCGCCTTCGGTCACCGGATAGCCACGGCGCCGGAGCCCCTCGCGGGGCTCCGGCGCTGTGCGGTTCTTAGGATGAAGCCATGTCCCCGCCGAGCTGCGAGACGTGCGGATCGCCTCGAGTCAGGCTGATGCGGCACTCGGACCGCCACGGCTTCGACGTGGGCCGGTGCCAGGACTGCCGGATGGTGTTCGTGCTCGACCCGCCCACACCCGAGGCGGTCGGCGAGCTCTACGCCGAGCCCGAGCGCGAGACCCGCTACGCCGAGCGGCTGCGGGAGGACACCCGGTCGCAGGACGCCGTCCTCGACCGCCTCGATGCGCTGGTCGGTCGGGGCACGGTGCCGGGGCCACCCGTGCTCTTCGACGTCGGCGCCGGCACCGGGGAGTTCCTGGCCCGCGCCAAGGGCCGGGGCAGCTTCGACGTGCGAGGCAACGACCTGTCGCCGACCACCGCCGCGTATGCCAGCACCAGGCACGGGGTCGAGGTCACCACGGCGACGCTGGACCAGCAGCCCGCCGCCAGCGTGGACGCCGTCACCATGTGGTGCGTCCTGGCCCACGTCCCCGATCCCAACGCCTTCCTGACCGAGGCGTTCGAGCTGTTGCGGCCCGGCGGCGTCCTGTTCCTGCGCACCCCCCGCTGGTGCGCGATCGACGTGGCCGGGACCGGGCTGGCCCGGCTGCCCGGGCGGCGCTTCTCGCGGGTCGCGGACCGGCGGGTCACGAACCGCCACATGCACATCTACGACGAGCAGAACCTTGCCCTCGCGCTGCGGAACGCCGGTTTCGAGCCCATCGACGTCTCCGCCGTGTGCCATTACGGCTTCTCGGCGCAGGCCTACGCCGAGACCATGGGGCAGCGCTCCTGGCCCCGCCCGCTGGTGCGGGCCCTCGACGGGCTGATCGAGCGCGATCGGTTCGTCAAGAACACGCTGTTCGCCTACGCGCGACGCCCTTGAGCCGGCTTCGCAGCACGGCGCTCCACGCGCTTGCCGATACCGGTGGGACTCGTGGTGAAAGTTGTCCGACCTAGGACTAACGTTGAGCAGGGAAGACACCCACCCGTCTGCACACCTGGAAGAGGCGAAACACGCCGTGCCCGAACCAACATCCTCGTCGTCCTCGTCGGCCACCGTGCCGGAGGAGTTCGGTGCCAACGAGTGGCTCGTCGAGGAGATGTACGAGCGGTTCCGGGCCGACCCGGCCAGCGTGGACCAGACGTGGGTCGACTACTTCCACACCCACGACCCCGGCACGCAGGACGGCGCGGCCACCAACGGCGCCCCGGCCACGAACGGCGCGCCGTCAGGCAGCGCGACGGCGACGGAGGAGAAGCCCGAGCCGAAGCCCGAGAAGAAGCCCGAGAAGAAGGCCGAGAAGAAGGCCGAGAAGAGCGAGGACAAGAGCGAGGACCAGGCCAAGGCCGACGGCAAGCCCCCCGCCGAGGAGAAGCCCGCCGCCAAGGAGTCCGAGTCGAAGCCGGAGCCCAAGGCGAAGCCGCGGCCGGAGTCGAAGGCCGCCGAGCCGGCCAAGGGCACCACGAACCCGGTCCCCAAGGAGCAGCCGCCGGCCGAGCAGTCCGACGCCAGCGACGAGCCGACGTACACCGTCCTCCGCGGCGCTCCCGCCCGGACGGTGGCCAACATGGACGTCTCGCTCACCGTCCCGACCGCGACCTCGGTCCGCTCCGTCCCGGTCAAGCTGCTGTGGGACAACCGCACCGTCATCAACAACCACCTCGCGCGGGCCCGCGGCGGCAAGGTGTCGTTCACGCACCTGATCGGCTACGCCCTGGTCAAGGCGCTCAAGGCCACCCCGGAGATGAACGTCGGCTTCGACGTGGTCGACGGCAAGCCCAACCTCGTCCAGCCGGCCCACATCAACCTCGGCCTGGCCATCGACGTGCAGAAGCCGGACGGCTCCCGGCAGCTGCTGGTGCCCTCGATCAAGGGCGCCGAGCGGATGGACTTCGCCGCCTTCTGGACGGCGTACGAGGACATCGTGCGCAAGACGCGCGGCAACAAGCTCACCGTCGAGGACTTCCAGGGCACCACGATCTCGCTCACCAACCCGGGCGGCATCGGCACCAGCCACTCGGTCCCCCGCCTGATGAAGGGACAGGGCGCGATCATCGGCGTCGGCGCCATGGAGTACCCGCCGGAGTGGCAGGGGGCGTCGGAGGACGCGATCGCGCGCAATGCGATCAGCAAGGTGATGACGCTGACCTCGACCTACGACCACCGGGTCATCCAGGGCGCGCAGTCCGGCGAGTTCCTCAAGAGGATGCACCAGCTGCTGCTCGGCCAGGAGGGCTTCTACGACGAGATCTTCCGCTCGCTGCGGATCCCCTACGAGCCGATCCGCTGGAGCAACGACATCTCGACGTCCCACGACGACGAGATCAGCAAGCAGGCCCGGATCCTCGAGCTGATCCACGCCTACCGGGTGCGCGGCCACATGATGGCCGACACCGACCCGCTCGAGTACCGCCAGCGCAGCCACCCCGACCTCGAGGTCGAGACCCACGCGCTGACGCTGTGGGACCTCGACCGGGAGTTCGCGACCGGCTCGTTCGGCGGCGAGGGCCGGCGGTTCATGAAGCTGCGCCACATCCTCGGGATCCTGCGCGACTCCTACTGCCGGACCACCGGCATCGAGTACATGCACATCATGGATCCCGAGCAGCGCCGCTGGATCCAGGAGCGGGTCGAGCAGCCGCACACCAAGCCCCCCCGCGAGGAGCAGCTACGGATCCTGCTCAAGCTCAACCAGGCCGAGGCGTTCGAGACCTTCCTGCAGACCAAGTTCGTGGGCCAGAAGCGGTTCAGCCTCGAGGGCGGCGAGACCACGGTTCCGGTGCTCGACGAGATCTGCGAGGCCGCGGCGGAGGCGGGCCTCGACGAGGTCGCCATCGGCATGGCGCACCGAGGCCGGCTCAACGTCCTGGCCAACATCGTCGGCAAGAAGTACTCCCAGATCTTCCGGGAGTTCGAGGGCAACATCGACCCGCGGACCGTCCAGGGCTCCGGTGACGTGAAGTACCACCTCGGCGCCGAGGGCGAGTTCGAGGCCGGCTCCGGCGACACCATCAAGGTGTCCGTGGCCGCCAACCCCTCACACCTCGAGGCGGTCGACCCGGTGCTGGAGGGCATCGCGCGGGCCAAGCAGGACGTGCTCGACCGGGGCGCGGCCTACCCCGTGCTGCCGCTGCTGGTCCACGGCGACGCGGCGTTCGCCGGCCAGGGCGTGGTCGCGGAGACGCTCAACCTCTCCCAGCTGCGCGGATACCGCACCGGCGGCACCATCCACGTGGTCGTCAACAACCAGGTCGGGTTCACCACCTCGCCGGGCTCCTCGCGCTCCTCCCTCTACTGCACAGATGTCGCCCGGATGGTGCAGGCACCGATCTTCCACGTGAACGGCGACGACCCCGAGGCATGCATCCGGGTGGCCCGGCTGGCCTTCGAGTACCGCCAGGCGTTCAACAAGGACGTCGTCATCGACCTGGTCTGCTACCGCCGGCGCGGCCACAACGAGGGCGACGACCCGTCGTACACCCAGCCGCTGATGTATGACCTGATCGAGCAGAAGCGGTCGGTGCGCAAGCTCTACACCGAGTCCCTGATCGGTCGTGGTGACATCACGATCGACGAGGCCGAGCAGGTGCTGCGCGACTACCAGCAGCAGCTGGAGCGGGTCTTCACCGAGGTGCGCGAGGCGACCAGCCAGCCCTCGGAGTGGACCACGGTGCCGGACTACCCCGACAAGCCGCAGGGCGAGACCGCGACCGCGGTGGTGCCCGAGGTGCTCAAGCGGATCGCGGACTCCTACGTCAGCCCGCCGGACGGATTCACCGTCCACCCGAAGGTGATGCCGCAGCTGCAGCGCAGGGCCCAGGCGATCACCGACGGACCGATCGACTGGGGCACCGGCGAGATCCTCGCCTTGGGCGCCCTGCTCATGGACGGCCGACCGGTGCGGCTAGCGGGGCAGGACTCACGGCGCGGCACCTTCGTCTCGAGGTTCGCGACGATCATTGACCGCAACAACGCCGACGAGTGGACACCGCTCTCCAACCTCACCGACGACCAGGCGCGCTTCCACGTCTACGACTCGCTGCTCTCCGAGTACGCCGCTCTCGGCTTCGAGTACGGCTACTCCGTGGCGCGCCCCGAGGCGCTGGTGCTGTGGGAGGCCCAGTTCGGCGACTTCGTCAACGGCGCCCAGACGGTGATCGACGAGTTCATCACCGCTGGCAAGACCAAGTGGCGCCAGGAGTCCGGAGTCGTGCTGCTGCTGCCGCACGGCTATGAGGGCCAGGGCCCCGACCACTCGTCGGCCCGGATCGAGCGGTTCATGGCCATGTGC
The DNA here is from genome assembly GCA_963749865.1 of uncultured Actinomycetota bacterium. Taxonomy (GTDB): domain Bacteria; phylum Actinomycetota; class Actinomycetes; order Propionibacteriales; family Nocardioidaceae; genus Nocardioides. The sequence goes on along the minus strand of CAVVOE010000011.1, from coordinate 120,692 downwards.
GCCGACGACGCGTTCGTGGTCGCCCAGCCGTCGACGCCGGCGTCGTACTTCCACCTCCTGCGACAGCACTCGCTCGGTGAGGCGCATCGCCCGCTGATCGTGTTCACGCCGAAGTCGATGCTCAAGCGCAAGGAGGCCGCCTCGCAGCCGGACGACTTCGTCAACGGCACCTTCCGTCCGTTCATCGGCGACGCGAACGCCGACTCGGGCAAGGTCGACACCCTGCTGCTGTGCTCGGGCCGGGTCACGTGGGACCTGATGGTCGAGCGCGGCAAGCGCGAGGACGGCGATCGGTTCGCGATCGGCCGGGTCGAGCAGCTCTACCCGCGCCCGGTCGACGACATCAAGCACGAGATCGCCCGCTACCCCAACCTCAAGGCGGTCCGCTGGGTCCAGGACGAGCCGCGCAACATGGGCCCGTGGCCCAACTACGCCCTCAACGTGTGGCCGGAGGTCGACGCGAAGGTCGCGCCGGTCACCCGGCCCGAGTCCTCCTCGCCGTCGGTGGGCACCGCCAAGCGGCACGCCGAGGAGCAGAAGGACCTGATGGCCCAGGCGTTCGCCTGAGCTGGGACTGCACGTGTACTTCACCGACCGCGGCATCGAGGAGCTGGCCCAGCGTCGAGGTGACGAAGAGGTCTCCCTGGCCTGGCTGGCCGACCGGCTCAGCGAGTTCACCGACGTGCACCCGGAGTTCGAGACCGCCGTCGAGCGGCTGGCCACCTGGCTGGCCCGGCTGGACGACCCGGATGACTGACCCCCGCGATCAGCGCAGGAAGCGCACATCCCCACCCAGCACGTCGTAGGTCGGCCGAGCGCGACGGTCGAGCGTGAGCAGGGTCAGACCGTGCTCGTTGGCCGCAGCCAGGATCAGACCGTCGTATATCTGTCCCCCTGAGACACCAAAGCCCGACATCCGACGAAGTGCTGGAAGCACGTGTCGGCTGGACAGTGACACCGCCTGGTAGGGAAGCGACTCCAGCAAGCCGATCATGGTGTTGGCGCTCGCCCGGAAGGGCACTGGCAGCCGGGTCCCGACGCTGAAGGTCTCGGCGAGCACGGCAGTGAGCATGGCCGTGACTTCGCCCGTCACCGTCGTCCTGGCGACTTCGTGGTCCTCGTGCCACTCCATGAGTGCAGGCAAGAGGACACTGGTGTCGCAGGCGACGCCAGGCATCAGCGGCGTACGTCCTGGAGGACATCGCGCACGGTCTCGGCGTCCAGGACGGGCATGGGTCCGTCGGCCACCGCAACGTGGAACGGGCCTCGCGCCTCGGTGGCGAAGTCGCGTCCGGGTACCTCGATCTCCAACCGGCCGTCGACGTAGCTGATCTCGAGATCGGCCCCAGCGCTCAGGCGCATCGCATCGCGCAGGGACTTCGGGACCACGATCCGCCCCGCCTTGTCGATGGTAGTTCGCATGGCAGAAATCTACCATCGTGACCGCGTTCGCGGTGTCTGATTCTCGCCAGAACCTCGCCGCTGACGCCGCCAGGATGGATGCATGCACCGAGTCGTTCCACTCAAGGTCCACTACTACGGCACCCCCGTCGTCCTGGTCTCCTCGACCAACCCGGACGGCACCACCAACCTGGCACCGATGTCGTCGGCGTGGTGGCTGGGGCAGAACGCCATGCTCGGCCTGGGGGCCGCATCGCGCACCACGCAGAACCTCCTGCGCACCGGAGAGGCGGTCCTCAACCTCGCCCCGGCCGACCTGGTCGACCACGTGGACCGGCTGGCGCTGCTCACCGGTTCGCCGGAGCTCTCGCCGCACAAGCTCGAGACCGGCTACCGCTACGAGCCCCGCAAGTTCGAGGCGGCCGGGCTGACACCGGAGCCCTCCGACCTGGTTCTGCCGGACCGGGTCACCGAGTGCCCGATCCAGCTCGAGTGCCGGGTATCGGGTCACTACTCGATCGACAACGAGTCGACGAGGGCGCACGCGATCCACGTCGAGGTGCTGCGAGCCCACGTCGCGGACGCCGTCCGGCTCCCGGGCACAGACCACGTCGACCCGTTGACCTGGGACCCGCTGATCATGAAGTTCTGTGACTTCTTCGGAGACGGTCAGCCGCTGGTGCCGTCCCGGCTGGCCGCCGGGTGGCGGATGCCGGGCCGTCTCGAGGAGCAGGCCAGCGCCTGACCGCCACCGGGCTGCCAAACAAGAACGTGTTCTATTCTGCTCCCGTGACCGTGCAGATCGAATGGGTCCAGTCGTCCGTCTCCCCCGTGTCCTACCCCGCGGCCCCGTGGCACATGGTCGGGTCGCTGTGGCTGACCCTGTTCCGGGTCAAGGAGCGGGTCGACGAGCTCCGCCCGGCCGGGGTGTACGGCGCGGCGTTCGTCTCCTACGAGGAGGGCAGTCCGCTGACCTACAGCGAGCTGCTCGTGGCCCGGCCGGTCAGCACCGACGAGAACGGGCGGCGGGTGACCATCACCGACATCTGGGTCGACTCGCCCGCCTCGGTGGCCGGCGGCCGCGAGCTGTGGGCGATCCCGAAGGGGCTGTGCGACTTCACCCTGGAGTCCGAGCACACCGGTCCTCTGACGACGACCGAGTGGAGCGCCACCGTCGGCCGGACGCCGATCGCCAGCGCCCGGTTCCGCGACGTCTCGCGCGCGGCGCCGCGGCTGCCGTTCAAGGGCGGCACCTGGCAGCCGGGCATCGGGGACACCGGCCTGGTCGAGCGGACCGCCACCCTGCAGGGCTCCTCGAAGGCGCTCCCGGCCCGGGCGCGGTGGGACATCAACCCGGACGGCCTGCTCGGCTGGCTGTCAGGCGCCCGGCAGCTGGCGTCGTTCCGCCAGGCGTCGTTCCGGATGTCGTTCGGCTGAGCACCACCGACCGACGAGTCAGTGGGCGACCTTGGTGTAGCTCCACTCGAGGATCTCGCTGACTCGCTCGCCCAGGGTCATGGGGTTGTACGGCTTGGCGATCAAGCCGCGGATGCCGGTCTCCTCCCACGTCTGCCGCTCACCCGGCCGGCCCTTGGCGGTGAAGAGGATGACCGGGATGTCGCGCGTCTTCTCGTCGGCCTGCAGATGCTCGAACGTCGTGAGCCCGTCCATGTCCGGCATCATCATGTCGAGCAGCACGGCGTCCGGTCGGTGTTCCCGGCAGATGTCGATGGCCGCGAACCCGCCCTCGGCCGTGAGCACGGTCCACCCGCAGACGCTCTCGAGCGCCAGCTGGGTCAGGTCGCGGATGTTCTGGTCGTCGTCGACGACGAGGACAGTCGGCAGGGCCATCGGGAACCTTTCGCGAGGGTTGATCCCCAGCGTACGGACGCTAGTCGTGAGGCGTGGCCGTTTTGCGGGGCCCGTGCATGATCGCGGCGTAATAGGTCTGGCGGTCGATGACCTCGGTGGTCACCTCGCCCAGCGCTTCCAGCGCCCGGAAGGCGGTGGCGTTCATGCCGCGCTCGTCGTTGGCCTGACAGGTGTCCCAGGCCACGACCCCACGCTGTTCGATGACGTACCGGATGACGTTCTCGATCATCAGCTGGAACACGCCGAGCCCTCGGTGCTCGGGGCGGACCAGGGTGAAGCCCAGGTAGAACACCGCGCCCCGCGCGGACTGCTCCGGGTAGCGGTGAGCGAAGTACGTCGGGCTGACCCAGGGCATCGTCGCGACGTCGGTGGCCAACGTCGACATACCGACGGCCCGGTCGTCCTGGTCCCACGCGACGTACTTGTGAACCCGTGGGTCGAGCATCTCCTCGAGGAACTCGGCCTGGGTCAGCAGCTGGCGACCGGCCGCCTCCGTGTCGAGGGCCCCGAACGTGGCGACGTACAGCTTGTAGAAACGCTTGGCGGTCGCGTAGTCGACCTCCTTCTCGACGCTGAGGCGCGTCACGACACCCGGCTGTTCCGCCTCGTCGGACGAAGGCTGCGCCGAGCTGCCCACCCGAGCAGGCTCGCCGTCACGCGAGCCGTTCTCGATCAGCGGGTGGTCCTCCGCGATCCAGTCCTCGGCCAGCTGCGTGTGGGTCCCACCGGGGCCGGAAGCCGGCGCGGGCGAGGCTCCGGGCGGGGTGGAGACCAGGCCGCTCTCGGGCGGGGGGTCAGCGGACGCAGGTTCCGTCCCGTCGTGCCATGAGGTGACGCGGTACGCCGCCACGACCAGAGCGCACACCGGCTCCTCGACGCACTCCGCGGAGGCCAGGGTGACCTGCATCGCCCCGTAGCGGCCGCCGCGGGACCGGTTCATGTCCGCCAGGCTCAGCTCGATCTGCTCGACGACCGAGGCCTCGCTGGTCCCATGGTGCTCGACGAACAGGCCACCGCCGGTCTCGTCGGTCAGCCAGCCCAGACCTGCCCAGGCGGCGTGACCCGGCTGGTCGGCGAACGCCTCCGCGCGCACACAGAAGAGCAGGTCGCCGTGGGCGCCGGTCAACGAGCCGCGGACCTGGCGGATCCGGCTGGCGGGCGGGATGACCGAGGAGAGCGTGACGAGGTTGAAGTCGCCGACGCCGGCATCCAGGAGCGCGGCGTCGAAGGCCGACAACGGCGTGCGGCCCGAGCCGGAGCCAGTCCGGATCGAGATGTTCAGGCCGACGTCGGCCCCGACCCGTCGCGCGGTCTGGGGGGTCGTCGACGCACTGGTGGGGGACTCAGTGCGAGTAGCTGCCATGTGACTCTTCCTCTGGCTGTGCCTCCAATGACGCCCCGTGCTGCTTCGCCACCGCTCCCACCAATGAGACCACCTGGTCCCTCAGCTGCTCGGGAGTGGTCCGACCCTTGGTGAGGAACACCGTCGTGCCGAGTCGCAGATCATCGCGCCCGACCGGGTCGACATCCACCGCGCTGTAGACGACGACCGGCGTGTTCGCCAGCGACCAGCGTTTGCTGAACGCGGTCACCACCTCGCTGCCGTTGCCGTCCGGCAACCGGATGTCGAGCACGATGACGTCGGGGCGTAGCTCCTGGCCTCGGGCGATGGCTTCGGCGGCCGAGGTCGCTCGGACCACCCGCAAGCCCTCGTCGGTCAACAGGGTGGCCACGACCTCCGCCAGCTGCTCGTCGTCCTCGACGAGCAGCACCAGGCCGTCGTGGTGATCGTGGAGCACGAGTGAGACGGCCCTCACGAGCCGCTCCTCGCTGACCGGCTTGACCAGCCAGCCATCGGCGGCCCGGGCCACCTCGTCGTCGGCCTCCGGCCCGAGCCCCGAGATGACGATGACCGGGATGTCCCGGGTCTCAGGTGAGCCGCGCAGCGTCGCCAGGACCTGGGCTCCGGTGGTCCCGGGCATCATCAGGTCGAGGACCACGGCGCACGGCTGCTCGGACCGGGCGAGCTCGATGGCGCGGGCACCGTCAGTGACGCCGATCGGCCGGTAGCCGTGCTCGCGCAGCATGTCGACGAAGTGCTCGACCACGCCGCCGTCGTCGTCGCAGACGAGCACCGCGGGCCCGGTCGCGGCCGGGATCAGGACCTCGGCCTGGTCGTTCATCCGCACGGCCTTGGGCAGGGTGAAGTGCACGGTGCTGCCGACACCGAGCTCGCTCTCCATCCAGATCCGTCCCCCGTGCCGCTCGACGATGCCCTTGCTGATCGCCAGCCCGAGCCCGGTGCCCCCTTGCTGACGCGTGTCGGAGGAGTCGACCTGCTGGAACCGCTCGAACACCGACTCCAGCTTGTCGGCGGGGATGCCACGGCCGTCGTCGCTGACCCGGAAGTGCACCTCCGCTCCGTCCTCGAACGCGTCGACCCGCACCGTCGAGCCGCGCTCAGAGAACTTCAGTGCGTTGCCGACGAGGTTGAGCAGGGTCTGGATGACCCGGTCCTCGTCCGCGAGCACCCGGCCGTCGGCGGCAACGACCTCGACGTGCACACCCAGCTCGGTCCCCATGCCCTCGATCTGGTGCACAGCCGAGTCGAGCAGGTAGCGGGCGTCCAGCGCGCTCACCTCCATCGGGCGGGCGCCGGACTGCATCCGCTCGATGTCGAGGAGGTCGTTGATCAGCCGCGTCAGCCGGTCAGTGCTCTGGGAGGCCACGCCGATCAGCTGCGCGGCGCGGTCCGGGAGCTCGCCCATCCGGCCGCCGGCCAGCAGGCCGAGCGAGCCGCGGATGGACGTCAACGGGGTGCGCAGCTCGTGGCTGACGACGGAGAGGAACTCGTCCTTCATCCGCTCCACCTCGCGGCGCTGCGTCACGTCGCGGAAGACGACCACGGCTCCGCGGATCTCGTCCTCGTCGACCAGCGGCGCGGCCGTGATCTCGACAGGGAACGTCGACCCGTCCGCGCGCACGTACTCGTCCTCCTCGGCCGACGCCACCAGGCCGTGCGTGATCGCCTCGAAGACATAGCAGCGGGACCACGGGTACGGCGTGCCGTCCGAGCTCGGTGCGTGGAAGACGTCGTGCGCGCGCTTTCCCTCCAGCTCCTCGGGCCGGTAGCCGAGCGCAGCGGCGCCGGAGGGGTTCACGAAGGTGACCCGACCGTGGTCGTCCACGCCGTACACGCCGTCACCCACCGAGGTGATGAGGACCTCGTTCTGACGCGCCAGGCGCCTCAGGTCGGCCGTCTGCTCCTCGACGCGCTGCTCCAACCCCCGGCGCAGGGCATTGTTGTCGGCGGTGAGCAGGATCTGGCGCACCCCCGCTGCGACCACGATGACCACCCAGAGGGCCGACTGGGCGTGCTGCAGGCTGCCGCTGCCGCCGGACAGGACCTGCACGACCGTGGCGATGACCAGCACCGTGAAGACCAGGGTGGTGCCGAGCGCGTCGGCGACGCTGGCCGGGATGCGCCCTCGTTCGTGGAGGTCGACGCGGATCGGCGTGACCGCGGCGATCGCGACCAACAGGTAGCCGAGGATCCAGCCCAGGTCGAGGACGGTCCCGAAGTAGAAGTCGCCCTGGTTGGTCCGGACGGCGTACGCGAGATCAGAGGCGGCGTACAGCAGGAACGCCCCAGCCACCAGAACCAGCATCAGCCGGTCCGCAGGGTCGGCCCGGACGACCAGCAGCACCGCCACCGTGGCGAGGAGGACGTCGAGGACGGGGAAGGCAACTCCCGTGACCTGGTCCGCGGTCGTCGTGCTGGTGGTCGAGTCCAGCAGGCTGGAGAAGGCGGTGACCGAGGCGATCAGGAGGAAGGCGCCTCCAGCGACCAGGCCGTCGAGGAGGGTGACCACGAGCTCAGCTCCGCGGCGCCGGGCCACGGGGAAGCTCAGCACCGCGACGATGGAGAGCAGCACGGCTATCGCGATGCTCGCAATGCTGACCAGGCTCGGGTCGGTGGTCGGGTCCGATCCCGTCGCGGTCACCCAGAGGTTGCCGGCGATGGCGACGACGGCTGCGGCCGCCAGCAGTCGCCAGGGCCTGCTGGCGGCCCCCGTGGTGAGCCGGGCCCGTCGAAGCGTGGCCACCCCCGCGACCAGCCCGCCCACCAGCAGACCGACGCCGCTGACCTGTTCCCGGAGCGACAGGGGGAAGATCGGGATCAGCAGGATGACGAACAGCGTCGCCAGCGCGGCGATGCCGAAGGCGGTTCGCTGAAACCGACGTTGGGGGTGCGTCGCCGTCGCACTGGACGCCATGCCCGGCACCGTACATGCGCAGAGCCGCACGTGAGGCCGTTACTCGCCGACCGGTGACGTCCCGTGGCACTAGTGTTACCGCCACCACGGGAGCGGTGGAAGCGAGGGAGATGGGCGAGCCGGACGGCGTCATCTGGTCGAACACCGACTACCCCTACCTGTGTCTCGTGGACCGCAGACGCACCCTCGCCTTCGGTTCTGCAGTCGAGCAGGTGGTGCGACCGGGGGACGTGGTGGTCGAGGTCGGCGCCGGCACCGGCATCCTGTCGCTGTTCGCCGCCGCAGCCGGAGCCACGACCGTCCACGCCGTCGAGGTCGATCCCGTGCTGGCCCGTTGTCTCGAGGAGACGGTGGCGGCCAACGGCTACTCCGGCGTGGTGGAGGTCATCCAGGGTGACGCGCTGACGGTCGACCTGCCTCGAGACGTCGACGTGGTCATCGCCGAGCTGGTCGAAACAGGGCTCCTGGACGAGATGCAGGTCGCCGTCATGAACGGCCTCCACGCCCGGGGCGTGATCGGCGCGGACACCCGTCTGATCCCCGAGACGTACCGGACCAGCATCCAGCCGGCGGCGACCGACAACACCTACTACGGGTTCGTGGTGCACGCCCCCAAGCACGAGTGGCCCTACTACACCGAGGACCCAGAGGCGTGGGAGCACCTGCGCCTGTCCTGGGTGGGCGAGCCCGTCGAGGTGAATGCCGTGGACTTCCGCTCGGGGCCGGTCGACCCGGTCGTCGACACGACGGTCGCGGTGCGCGTCGACCCTGACACGACGGCCAACGCGTTGGTGCTGAGCGGTCGCGCCGGGCTCACGTCGGGCCTCTCGCTGGCGGCCTGCAACTCCTTCAGCGGGAACAAGGTGCTGCCCCTGCCGCAGTGCCGGGGCGAGGTCGGCCTCCGCGTCCAGTACGAGATGGGTCGGGGCCTCGACAACCTGCGGGTCAGCCTGGTCTGACCGCGAGCGTGCTCGCGGGCCGTTGCCCGGCGCGTCGGTGTTCACGTGGCAATTGCGTGGATCTCCCCCATCGTCGGTGGTTTGTGGAGACCATCGTTCGGTGCACCTCTCAACCCGACAGATCGCGCTGATGGCGCCGCTGGCCGCCGCGGCCGTGGCGCTTGTGGTGCTGCCGTCGGGCGCCGTCCGCGACGGGGTCTTCGCGGGCCTCGGCCTCGCGTGCGTCGCGACGGCGTTCGTCGGGCTGCGCCGCAATGCGCCGGGACATCCGACCGGGTGGATGCTCGTGATCACGGGCTTCCTGGGCTGGGTGGTCGGGGACGCACTGTTCTCGCTGCAGGGCGCTTGGGGGATCACGGCCTACCCGGCCCCCGCCGACGGGGCCTACGTCGTCGCCTACGTCCTGATGGCCGCCGGCGTGGTCGTCATGGGGCGCGGGCGCACCGGCAGCGGCGACCTGCACGCGGTGCTGGATGCCGCCATCGTGGCGATCGGTGTGGCGGTCGTGGCGGGGGTCTTCGTGCTTGCTCCCATCGCCTCGGACTCCGGCCTCACCACGCTGGGCAAGCTGACCAGTGCCTTCTACCCGCTGGCCGACATCCTGCTCCTGGGCATCCTGGCGCGGTACTGGGCCGAGACCGTCGCGCGCGGCAGTGCGTTCCGGCTCCTCATGCTCGCGTTCGGGTTGATCCTGGCCGGCGACGCGTTCTACACGGCCACGACCCTTCTCTCGGGAGACGTGGCGTCACAGCTGGCGAACGACCTGGTCTGGTACGCCGGATACGTCCTCATGGCCGGCGCCACGTGGGGTCGCTCCTGGCAAGATCTGACCAAGTCGGGTCCGGGCCGTGACCACGTCGCCGACCCGACCCGGCGCCTGGTGATCCTGACCGGGGCTCTGATGCTGCCGCCGGCCAGCCTCATCGGAGAAGGGCTGGATGGCGAGCTCACGGCCTGGCCCGTGGTCGCGGTCGGTTCCTTCCTGCTCTCCATGCTCGTCATCGCCCGCATGGCCGGGCTGCTCACCGTCGTCCGCGGCCAGGCCGCACAGGTGGCGGCCCTCGTCAGGTCGGACGCGCTCACCGGCGTGCCCAACCGACGTACCTGGGACTTCGAGCTCGACCGCGCGTGCCAGACCGCGCGTGAGAACGACCGGGTGCTGACCATCGCACTGCTGGACCTCGACCACTTCAAGGCCTACAACGACCAGCACGGCCACCCAGCCGGAGACCGGCTGCTGAAAGAAGCCACCGCGGCCTGGGACCGCCACCTCGGGGACGGTGAGATGTTGGCCCGCCTGGGTGGTGAGGAGTTCGGGGTCCTGCTGCCCGGCCACGATGACGAATCGGCCCGGGCGCGGCTCCTCGAAATGCTCGGGAGCACGCCGGGCCGTCAGACGTTCTCCGCTGGCGTCGCGACCTGGCACCCGGACACCGAGCCCGCCGTGGCGGTCGCGGCCGCGGACGAGGCGCTGTACAACGCGAAGCGGGGCGGCCGCAACCAGGTCCGCATCGCGCCCTACGTACCCGCTGATCTGCTGCTGCCCCAGCCGCGGATCGCCCTGCAGCCCATCGTGGAGATGGCGACCTGCCAGGTGGTCGGGTTCGAGGCACTCAGCCGTTTCATCGGGCAGGAGCCGATGGAGGTGTTCGAACAGGCCCGCACGCTGGGCCGGCTGGCCGAGCTCGAGGCTGCGGCCATCGGTTCCGCCCGCATGGTGGCCCCGCCCGACGTGCTGCTCTCGGTGAACGTCGACATCACCTCGCTCGCGGCCCCGGAGGTCAGGTCGGCGCTGGTCGGCGACCTGACCGGCCTGGTCCTCGAGGTCACCGAGCACACCAACACCCCCACAGACCGTGAGCGGCTCACTGCCGTGCAGCAGGCTCTGCATGACTACCGGGACCGCGGCGCGCTCGTGGCGGTGGACGACTGGGGCACCGGCTACTCCGACATGGCGCGCCTCGACCTTCTCGAACCCGAGATCGTGAAGCTGGACATGTCGGTGGTCCACGACCTCGAGTCGGTCCGTCACCGGGCTCTGCTCGGTTCGGTGCTCGCCTGGGCCGCCCGGCGAGGCGCTCGGGTGTGTGCGGAGGGAATCGAGAACGACGCCCAGCTGGACAGGCTGCGCGCGCTCGGCGTCCACCTCGGCCAGGGTTTCCACCTTGGCCTGCCCAAGCTTGCCGCCGCTCACGTCTTCGGGTGACGGACGCGCGCCGTCGGTGCGCGCTGACAGACTCGCGTCGTGCCCAGGACGCCCCGGATGGAGCCGGAAGGCGACGTCGTCGCCCGGCTCGCCGCGACGGCGCTGGCCCTTCCCGAGGCCTACGAGGAGGACGCCTGGACGGGCGTGCGCTGGCGGATCCGGTCCAAGACGTTCGCCCATGTCATGGTCGCCCAGGCGGGCTACGAGTCGTCGTTCCGCGACATCACCGGCATCCCCGACCCGACGACCCTGCTGACCTTCCGGGCCTCCGGCGACGAGCTGCTCGCGCTGGTGCACGCCGGGCGACCGTTCTACAAACCGCCGTGGTCGCCCACGATCGTGGGGATGGAGATCAACGACGACACCGACTGGGCCGAGGTGGCCGAGCTGGTCACCGAGAGCTACCGGTTCTGCGCACCCCAGAAGCTGGTTCGTCGGCTCGACGATGAGTTCCGCCGGCCAGGCCGGTCGACAGGGGCATGACCCAATACCTGCTGTCCGTTCCGCACGACTCCGACGAGGAGCCGACCATGGAGACCATGGACCCGGCCGAGCTCGAGGCGGCCATGGCCGCAACCGGTGCGGTCATCGAGGAGCTCAACGCCTCCGGGGCGTTCGTCTTCGCCGGCGGGCTGATGCCACCTTCGAGCGCGATCACCGTCGACAACACGGGCGAGTCGCTGAGCACCGTCGGCGGCCCCTTCGTGGAGGCCCCCGAGTACCTCGGTGGCTTCTGGGTCATCGAGGTGGCCGACCAGGACGCCGCTGTCGACTGGGCCGCCAAGGCCTCGAAGGCCCTCGGCGGCCGGATCGAGGTCCGTGCGTTCCAGGAGCCACCGACCTAGTGTCCTGTCAGCGAGATGCGTGCGCTAAGCCCGTGGTCCAGGTGCGTGCATGGCAAGGCGCCCGGCGCGCACGCAGACTGGGCGTCTTCGAAGCGTCGGCAACGCCGCCAGGTGCGTGCCTGGGCCGCGGAATTAGTGTGCGGATCTCGCTGACAGGACACTAGGAGTGAGCCGGGGCGGGGTCAGTCCTCGACCTGCTCCTCGAGCTGGGCGTCCACGGCCGGGATCGGTTCGTCGGGGCCGTCCTCGGCCGCCTTGCGGGAGGCCTCGCGGATCTCGAAGACCTCGGTCGCGAAGTCGCCGATCGCGGTGGCCACGTCGCGGACGGCCGCGGTCACGATCGTCGCCACCTGCCCGACGGTGTTCGCCGCGGCCTCGACGGTGGACTGCACGGCGTCCTTGCCGATCTCGGCGCCCGAGAGCTGTTCGCCGTTGTCGGTGGGTCCAGTGGTCATGCCCACAGTCTGACGCGGAACCCTCAGGCCGCCAACGCGTCCTCGGTCACAGGCTCCGGCGCGGTCTGCTTCGGCGTACGGTCCGGCAGCGCCATCCGGCAGATCTTGGAGGCCACGCTGAACAGCTGCTTCGACAGCCGGCCGGTGTTGTACGCCAGGCCGTAGCGCTCGCAGATCTCGCGCACCTCGACGGCCAGCTCCGGGTAGCGGCGGGCCGGCAGGTCCGGGAACAGGTGGTGCTCGATCTGGTGCGACAGGTTGCCGGACATCAGGTGGAACAGCCGGCCGCCGGTGATGTTGGCCGAGCCGAGCAGCTGCCGGTAGTACCAGTGACCGCGGGTCTCGTCCTCGCACTCCTCCTGGGAGAACGTCGAGACGCCGGCCGGGAAGTGGCCGCAGAAGATGATGTTGAACGCCCAGATGTTCCGGACCAGGTTCGCGGTCGCGTTCCCCGCGAGGGTCAGCGGGAACAGCGGGCCGGTCAGCGCCGGGAACAGCAGGTAGTCCTTGAGCGTCTGGTTGCGGATCTTGCGGATCAGGCCGGGGTAGAGCGGCTTGTTGTCCTCGAGCTTCCGCTTGCCGGCGACGATGTTCTCGACCTCGAGGTCGTGCAGGGCCACGCCCCACTCGAAGAAGACCATCAGCAGGAACGCGTAGAGCGGGTTGCCGAGGTAGTAGGGCCGCCAGGGCTGGTCCTCGTCCATCCGCAGGATGCCGTACCCGATGTCGCGGTCCTTGCCGAGGATGTTGGTGTAGGTGTGGTGGATGTAGTTGTGGCTGTACTTCCACTGCTCGCCGGGGCACACGGTGTCCCAGTCGTACATCCGGGAGTTGAGGCCGGGGTCGCCCATCCAGTCGTACTGGCCGTGCATGACGTTGTGGCCGATCTCCATGTTGTCGAGGATCTTGGAGATGCTCAGTGCGGCGACCGCGAGCGGCCAGGCGGGCGGCAGGTAGAACAGCGCGCGGCCGGCCACCTCGAACTGCTGGCGGCGCTTGACGACGTTGCGGATGTACGCCGCGTCCTCCTCGCCGAGGTCGGCCAGCACGCGCTGGCGGATGGCGTCGAGCTCCTCGCCGAACTTCTCGAGCTGCTCGTCGGTCAGGGTGGTGTTGTTGGTCTTCATCGGAGTTCCTCTCAGAGCTCGACGACGCAGTCGCCCACGGGGGCGCTGACGCAGATGCGGATGTCCTCGTCGGGGAGCGACGACTCCTCGCCGGTGAGGACGTTGCGGACGGTGCCCTCGCTCTTGCGCGAGGTGCAGGTGAAGCAGATGCCCATCCGGCAGCCGAACTCGGGCGTGAGCCCGGCGGCCTCGGCCTGCTCGAGGAGCGTGGCGCCGGAGTTCGGCGCCTCCTGGCCAGACCTGGCGAAGGCGATGTCGCCCTCGGCTGACGTGCCGGAGGTGCGCGGCGGCTGGAAGTACTCGATGCGGAGCTGGTCCGACCCGTCGTACGCCGCCCGCACGGCCTCGATCAGCGGCGCCGGGCCGCACGCCCAGGTGGGCACGTCGCGGTACCCGGGCACCAGCCGCTCGAGGTAGGCCGGGGACAGGTTCGGGTCGCCGAGCTCGGGGTGCAGCAGGTGGAGGTCGATGCCGTGGCCGGAGCGGCGGATCTCGTCCAGCTCGGCGGCGAAGATCTGGTGCTCGGGGCTCTGCGCGTAGTGCACGAAGGTGACCCGGCCGCGGTGGGTGCGCCGCTGCAGCGAGCGCAGCATCGACATCACCGGGGTGATGCCGGAGCCACCGGAGACGAACAGCACGTGCTCGGGGACCCGGTCGGGCAGCACGAACTCGCCCTGGGCCTGCGAGAGGTGGACCATCGTGCCCGGCTTCGCGCGCTCGACCAGGTACTTCGAGACGACGCCGTCGGGGTTGGCCCGCAGGGTGACCGTGAACCGGTCTCCGCGGCGGGAGTCGGGGCTGGAGATCGTGAAGACCCGCGTCGTACGGCGGGCGCCGTCGACCTCGACGCCGAGCTGGACGTGCTGGCCGGCGCGGTGGCCGTGCCAGGTCGAGGTCGGCTGGAGCGTGATCGTGGCGACCGGTGGGTGGCCGGGCACGTCGACCTCGCGGTGCACGTCGACGATGCGGGCCCGGACCTCGTGGGCGGCCCACATCGGGTTGACCTGCTCGAGGTAGCGGTCGACGCCCTGCGGCGAGGCCAGCGCGGCGACCGCTCGGGAGCGGAGGATGGTGGTGGCGAGACCCATCGGGTGCCTCCTTCCGGTCAAAGTCAGTGAACGTTCGTACACTGAAACGATGACGGCTCGCCGGTGTCACGGTCAAGCAGCTGCCGCCGTGAGGGTGAACACACGTGCACCAACTAGGATGTGGGGCCACGTGCCGGTGAGCCGCCCGGAGTCCCGCGGCGAGCGCAAGGAGCGCACCCGCCGCGCCATCCTCGACGCGGCCCTCCACCTCTGCGAGGACTCCTCGCTGGTGGCCCTCTCGCTGCGCCAGGTGGCCAAGGAGGTCGGCATCGTGCCGACCGCGTTCTACCGGCACTTCGACTCGATCGAGTCCCTCGGCCTGGCGCTGGTCGACGAGTCGTTCGTCTCGCTCCGCGCGATGCTGCGCGACATCCGCCGCGGCGACCCGTCGTACGCGGACATCGTCGACCGCTCGGTCGAGACGCTCTACGAGCACGTCCAGCAGCAGCGCTCCCACTTCCTGTTCATCGCGCGCGAGCGGGCCGCCGGTCCGCCGTCGGTGCGCGAGGCGATCCGCCACGAGATCGAGCTCTGCGAGCGCGAGCTCGCGACCGACCTGGCCCGGCTGCCCGGCACCGAGAGCTGGTCGGCCGAGGACCTGCGCGTCCTCTCCAACCTGATCGTGACCGCGATGGTCGCGACCGCCGAGCAGATCATGGTCGCGGTCGGCCGCCCCAGCGCCGAGAAGCAGATCGTCGAGACCGCCCGCACCCAGCTGCGCATGGTGCTGGTCGGCGCGCTCAACTGGCACTCGCGCGGCTGACCGCCTCAGCACCCGCGACTGCACGGCGTCGAGGGCGTACCCGGCTAGCGCGGCCGCAGGTCAGGTCGCTCACCGTCGCGTCGTCCGGCAGGTCGAGCAGGTGCATGATCGCGTCGACAACGGTGCCCGGGTCGATCCAGTCCGAGGCGACATACTCCTTGCCCTCGTGGGCGTGCACCTTCTGCTGCATCGGCGTCGACGTGCGACCGGGATAGACCGTGCTCACCCGGACGCCGTGCTCCTGCTCCTCGGCGCGCAGGGAGTCGGCCAGGGCGCGCAGGCCGTGCTTCGAGGCGGCGTACGCCGACCACTGCGGGCTCGCGGACAGGCCCTGGCCGGAGTTGACGAACACCACCGTGCCCCGGGCCGCCCGAAGCGCCGGCAGGCAGAGCCGGGTGAGGACGGCGGGGGCGACCACGTTGACCGCGAGCTGGGACTGCCACGCCTCGGTGGACAGCGAGGCGAGCGGGCCGAGCTCGACGACACCGGCCGCGTGCACGACCGAGTCGAGCGCCTGCGGCAGCGAGTCGCCGATGCCTTCGACGGCGGAGGCGTCGGCCAGGTCGGCCACCAGCACCGTCGCGTCGGGGAGATCGGCCCGTAGGTCGTGCGCTCGCTCGGTCGACCGGGCGAGCAGCACCAGCGCGTCGCCGCGCTCGAGGAGCCGCTCCGCGATCACGGACCCGATGCCGGAGCCGGCGCCGGTGAGCAGGTGCGTGCGCGTCATCGGGTGCTCTGTCCGAATGTGAAGGCGACCTTGCCGAAGACGTTGCCCTCGGCCATCGCTGCGAACCCCGCGCGGGCGTCGTCGAACGGCACGGTCCGGTCGATGAGCGGCCTGGTCCCGGTCGAGTCGAGGAACCTGGTCAGCCCGGCCAGCTCGTCTCGGGTACCCATGGTCGAGCCGATCACCGAGAGCTGGAGGAAGAACGTGCGGGTCAGCTCGGCGTCCTCGAGGTCGGCCCCCGAGGTCGTGCCGGAGGTGATGATCCGCCCGCCAGGGCGGAGCGAGCGGACCGAGTGCGACCAGGTCGCCTTGCCGACGGTCTCGATCACCGCGTCCACCTTCACCGGAAGCCGCTCGCCGCTCTCGAACGCCTCGTGCGCGCCCACCTCGACCGCCCGCGTCCGCTTCGCCTCGTCGCGGCTGGTCACCAGAACCCGCAGCCCGGCCGCGCGGCCGAGCACGATCGCGGCGGTCGCGACCCCGCCACCCGCGCCCTGCACGAGCACGGTCTCGCCCGGCCTCAGCCCCCCGCGGGTGAAGAGCATGCGGTACGCCGTCAGCCACGCCGTCGGCAGGCAGGCCGCCTCCTCGAACGACAGCGAGGCCGGCTTCGGCACCACGTTGCGCCTCGGCACGGCGACCCGGGTGGCGAAGGTGCCCTGATGACGCTCGGACAGCAGCGAGCGCTTCGGGTCGAAGGTCTCGTCGCCCTCCCATCCCGGGCTGCTGACCACCGCGTGCACGACCACCTCGTTGCCGTCCTCGTCGAGGCCGGCGGCGTCGCAGCCGAGGATCATCGGCAGCTGCTCCTCACGCAGGCCGACGCCGCGCAGCGACCACAGGTCGTGGTGGTTGAGCGAGGCGGCCTTCACCTCGACGGTGGTCCAGCCGTCCGGCACCTCGGGGTCGGGGCGGTCGCCGACCACGAGGCCGGAGAGCGGGTCGTCGGAGCTGAAGGACTCGGCGTAGACAGCGAACATGCCTTGAAACTACGCGCGGGCCACGCCGTCCCGGCGGGCCGCCTCCGCGACGGCGGTCGACACTGCCGGACCGACCCGCGGGTCGAACGGCGACGGGACGATCAGGTCGTCGGCCAGGTCGTCGCCGACGAGCTCGGCCAGCGCGGTGGCGGCCGCGAGCTTCATCCCCTCGGTGATCGCGGTCGCGTGCACGTCGAACGCGCCCCGGAAGATGCCGGGGAAGGCGAGCACGTTGTTGATCTGGTTGGGGAAGTCGGAGCGCCCGGTGGCCACGATCCGCGCGTACCTGTGGGCCACGTCGGGGTGCACCTCGGGGTTCGGGTTCGCCAGCCCGAAGATGATCGACCCCGGCGCCATGGACGCGACCTGCTCCTCGGGCACGGTGCCGCCGGAGACGCCGATGTAGACGTCGGCACCGGCCAGCACGTCGGCCAGCGCGCCGGTGCGTCCGGTCTGGTCGGCGGTCATGGCGGCCAGCGCCCGCTTCACCGGCGTGAGGTCGCCGCGCGAGGAGTGCAGAACCCCCTTGCGATCGGTGACCGCGAGGTCCTTGATGCCCGCCTCGAGCAGGATCCGGGCCACCGCCACCCCGGCGGCGCCGGCGCCGGAGATGACCACGCGGGTCGACTCCGGGTTGCGGCCGGTCAGCCGCAGCGCGTTGGTGAGCGCGGCCAGCGCGACGACGGCGGTGCCGTGCTGGTCGTCGTGGAAGACCGGGATGTCGAGACGCTCCTTGAGGCGGTCCTCGATCTCAAAGCAGCGCGGCGCCGAGATGTCCTCGAGGTTGATGCCCCCGAACGACGGCGCCAGCCGGACGACGGTCTCGATGATCTCCTCGACGTCGGTGGTGTCCAGGCAGATCGGGACGGCGTCCACACCCCCGAAGGCCTTGAACAGCACCGCCTTGCCCTCCATCACCGGCATCGCGGCCGCCGGGCCGATGTCGCCCAGCCCGAGGACGGCGGTGCCGTCGGTGACGACGGCGACGACGTTGGGGATCCACGTGTAGTGCCGGGTCAGCTCGGGGTTCTCCGCGATCGCCTCGCACACCCGCGCGACCCCGGGCGTGTACGCCATCGAGAGGTCGTCGCGGCTCCCGAGACCGACGGTCGAACGTACCTCCATCTTGCCGCCCACGTGCAGGTCGAAGACCGGGTCGCCGGCGAGGGGATGGGTGGGATCAGGCACTGTTCGAGTCTGGCACAGCGCGACGGGTCGTCAGCGGCCAGATCCGCATCACCACCACGGCAACCACGTCGTCGTCCGCGACCGCGCCGTAGGTGCGCGAGTCGGTGCCGTGGTCGGGGTTGTCGCTGAGCAGCCACCAGCCGGGCTCGCCCAGCTCGGTGGCACGCCGCTCCGACGCCCTCTTGACCGAGACCGGTCGGCCCGGTGCGCGGGCGACCACGACCTCCCCGGGGACCGGCGTCCGGCGGTAGTCGACCAGCAGCCGGTCTCCCGGCCTCAGCCGCGGCCGCATGGAGTCACCGGCGACCACGGCGACCCCCCACCGCGGTGTCCGCTTCCGGTCCTCGGGTACCGGTCCGTGGCTGCCCGACACGCGGAGTAGTGTCGCAAGGCCACGACGTACGACACCCCCGAGACCACCGGAAAGGACTGGCATGTTCCGACGACTGTTCGCACCCACGATCGAGGTCTCGGCCCACTGCGACCTGCCGTGCGGCGTCTACGACCCCGCCCAGGCCCGCATCGAGGCCGAGTCCATCCAGAAGATCATCGAGAAGGTCGCCGACAACGACGACCCGGACTTCCGCACTCGAGCGATCATCATCAAGGAGCAGCGCTCCGAGCTGGTCAAGCACCACCTCTGGGTGCTCTGGACCGACTACTTCAAGCCGCCGCACTTCGAGAAGTACCCCGAGCTGCACACGCTGGTCAACGAGGCCACCAAGCTCGCCGGCGCCAGCGGCACCAAGGGTGAGATGGACGCCGACGTCGCCCAGCAGCTGCTGGACAAGATCGACGAGATCGACAGGATCTTCAAAGCGACGAAGCAGGGGTGAGGAACGAACCCCTGCTAGGAGAGATCTCGGGCTGAGCTTGCTCAGACCGAGTAACAAGCAGGGCTGAGCGCTCGTCTCCCGCACCGGGCCCGGCCTGACTGGCCGGGCCCGTGGCATGTCCCCAACCTTCGGGATCCACGTTTCCAGGGGCTCCTGACCGGGCAGACCGTCGTACAGGCCACCCTGACCTGCGGATACCGTCGACCTCACCCGCAAGGGTGAATTCGAAATTTGCAGGTTTCCGACCACTCCTGCCCGGGGTAGGGGCCCCTGCATGACGATCTCGGCGATTGACGAAGCTCCCTCGCGAGCAGTACGCCGCGAGGAGACCGCGCGCCTCCTCAAGGAGGCGTCCACGCTCAAGGGGAAGCGGCGCGACCAGGTCATCGACCAGGTCATCGTCCTCAACATCGGAGTCGCGCACGCCATCGCGCACCGCTACCGCAACCGCTCGGTCCCCGTGGAGGACCTCGAGCAGGTGGCGTGCATGGCGCTGGTGCGGGCGGCCCACAAGTTCGACGTCGACCAGAACCGCGACTTCCTCACCTACGCGGTACCGACGATCTCGGGTGAGATCAAGCGCCACTTCCGCGACCAGGGCTGGACGATCCGTCCGCCCCGGCGGGTCCAGGAGATCCAGTCCAAGGTGATCCACGCCTACCACCGCGGCGAGGAGCACGGTGCCCCTCCGTCGGCTGAGCGGATCGCCGAGCAGCTCGACCTGCCGGTCCAGGACGTCTCCGAGGCGCTGCAGGCCGAGGGCTGCTTCCGCCCGGTGTCCCTCGACGTCCCGGTGACCGAGGACGGCCGGCCGGCCATCGACCAGCTGACCGCCGACGCGGACGGCGACGAGCGTGCGCTCGAAGCGCGGCTGATGCTCGGCCCGGCGGTCCGCCACCTGAGCGCGCGGGACCGCAGGATCCTGCACATGCGCTTCGTCGAGGACCGCACCCAGCAGGAGATCGGCAACGAGCTCGGCGTGACGCAGATGCAGGCCTCGCGGCTGCTCAAGCGGATCCTCGACCAGCTTCGTTCCGAGCTCGGCGCGGACGCCGTGCCTGCCTGACCGACGCCACTGCAGGGCCACCGCACGGCCACCGCAGGGTCCGTGGGAAGTTCCTGCGACGAACATCGCCGT
Source organism: uncultured Actinomycetota bacterium (assembly GCA_963749865.1). Classification (GTDB taxonomy): domain Bacteria; phylum Actinomycetota; class Actinomycetes; order Propionibacteriales; family Nocardioidaceae; genus Nocardioides. The sequence continues at coordinate 100,830 of CAVVOE010000011.1, read as the reverse complement.
GCGCGCATGAGCGGCCGCCGCCTCGGGAACCGGGTCACCAGTGATGCATCTGGGGCAGACGACACGGGAAGAAGTGGTTGCGTTGGCGCAGCGACGGGAGCTCGGAGACCTGATCAACGAGCTCGGGGTCCAGCAGCAGCTCGATCCGGACGAGAACGTATGCGGCGCCGTGGTGCTGCTGACCGTGGAGGAACCGGACGGCCACCTGTCCCTGCGCTGCGCGTGGTCCGAGGGGATGAGCTGGATCGAGAGGATCGGCCTGCTCCGGGCGGCCGAGCGGGCCGAGCTTCCCGCTGACGGCGCGCACGACTGGCGGGTCTGACGACTTTTGCCCGCCGCACACCGGGGTGACCCCCGATGACCCGCGCGGACGGTCTACTCTCCAACCACGACCCCATTCGAAGGAACTGACCAGGATGTCCCTGACCGGACCCGGTGACGACGCGCGCGCCGACGTCGAGCTCCGACTGCCCGCCGACAGCGCCTACGTGTCGGTGCTCCGCACGACCTCCGCCGGCCTGGCCGCGCGCCTCGACTTCACCCTCGACGACATCGAGGACCTGCGCATGGCGGTCGGCGAGGCCAGCGCCCTGGTGCTGCCGGAGGCCGAGCCCGGCTCGGACCTGATCTGTGAGTTCTTCATGCGCCCCGGTGAGCTGACGGTCCAGGTGGGCGTCCCGTCGCGGCAGCCGACCCCGCCGGACGAGGACAGCTTCGCCTGGCAGGTGCTCACCACCCTGGCCACCAAGGCCTCCGCGTCGACCGACGACAGTCGGTTCACGATCACCTTGTCGATGCAATCAGCGTTCCAGGACACCGCGCCTGACATGACTGGTTGACATGTTGGACAACCCGACGAAGGACGAGCTCTCGGAAGCGTCCGGCGGGGTAGAGGCGACCCGACGGAAGAGCGCCGAGCTGTTCATGCAGCTGCGCGACGACTCGGCGTCCGGCCCTTCCGGCGACGCGGCCCGTGACCTGGCCCGCGAGGCACTCGTCCACCTCCACCTGCCGCTGGTCGAGCACTGCGCTCGGCGGTTCCGCAACCGCGGCGAGCCGTTCGAGGACCTGGTCCAGGTCGGCACCATCGGCCTGCTCAAGTCGATCGACCGGTTCGACCTGGGGCGCGGGGTCGAGTTCTCGACGTACGCCACGCCGACGATCATCGGCGAGATCAAGCGGTACTTCCGCGACAAGGGCTGGGCGATCCGGGTGCCACGCCGGCTCCAGGAGCTGAGAATGCAGATCGGCTCGGCCAGCGCCGAGCTGACCCAGTCGCTGGGCCGCTCCCCCACGCCGCGGGAGCTGGCCGAGAGCATCGGCTGCTCGGTCGAGGAGATCCTCGAGGGCATCGAGTCGAGCAACGCCTACTCGACGCTCTCCCTGGACGCGAGCGACGACTCCGAGGACGGCGCCGCGACCATGCTCGACGCGATCGGGGTCGCCGACGAGAACCTCGAGCACGTCGAGATCCGCGAGTCGATCAAGCCGCTGCTCGACCGCCTGGACGCACGGGAGAAGCGGATCCTGCTGCTGCGCTTCTTCAAGAACATGACCCAGTCCCAGATCGCCGAGGAGATCGGCGTCTCCCAGATGCACGTCTCGCGGCTGCTGTCGCGCACCCTCGAGCAGCTGCGCACCTCGCTCGAGGTCGACGAGAGTCAGACCTGACCCTCTCCGTCGGCGGCGGCGAGGGCGCGGGTCGAGGCGGGGTGGAGCACCGCGACGAGGGCGAGCGCGGAGGCCAGCAGGATGACGACGGCGGCGGGCGTGGTCCCCCCGCCCCAGAAGCTGAACGACAGCAGCAGCCCGATCAGCTGGCAGGCGACCACCGGGCCGCGGGCCCAGGAGCGGGCCCGGAACAGCCCGCGGGCGCAGGCCCCCAGGCCGGCGCCGAGGACGAGGAAGAACAGTGCGGTGGTGACGGCGAGCGTGACCCGCTGAGAGCTCACGTTCACCAGCTCCAGCACGGCCAGGGCGACCAGCACCAGCCCCTCCAGCCCCACCAGCACCGCTGCTCCCACCAGTGTCGGGGGCCGCGAGGTGGTCCTCGGTTCGCGCACGGCGCCGAGCCTAGGGGCCGGCCGGGGACCACGGATTTCGTCGTCTCGGCGTCTGTGATCCACCAGACCCGCGAATGCCCTTGTGTAACGGTCCAATTCTCGGCACGCTGGAGGGGCACGGGTGGTCCTGTTGTCACGTCGTGCCTGCTGCTGTGCCCAGCAGCCACCCCATCCGGGGCCCTCAGACAGACGCCCCCACACGACGCACCACACTGTCCGGAAAGAAGGAAAGCCCAGCCATGGATTGGCGTCACCTCTCCGCGTGCCTCGACGAGGACCCGGAGCTGTTCTTCCCGATCGGCAACACCGGTCCGGCCATCCTCCAGATCGAGGAGGCCAAGCAGGTGTGCCGACGCTGCGAGGTGCGCGAACAGTGCCTGCAGTGGGCTCTCGAGGCCGGGCAGGACCACGGTGTCTGGGGTGGGCTGAGCGAGGACGAGCGCCGGGCGCTCAAGCGCCGCAACGCCCGGGCCCGGGTGCGGACCGCCTAGTTCTCCCTCAGCGGGGCTGCAGGGGTACGTCGATCGCGGCCCGGGTGCCCCGACCCGACGGCGCCGGGCCGATCGTGAGCCGCCCACCGAGCTCGGACTCCACGAGCGTGCCGACGATCGACAGGCCCAGGGTGCTGGAGTCGGCGGCGTCGAACCCGGCCGGCAGTCCCTGACCGTCGTCGTCGACGGTGAAGGTCAGCCGCTCGTCGACCCGCTCCGCGGTGACCAGGATGGTGCCGGCGGAGTCCAGGTCCGGGTAGGCGTGCTCGACGGCGTTCTGCAGCAGCTCGGTGAGCACCATGGCCACGGTGGTCGCGGTCTCCGAGGGCAGCACGCCGAAGGAGCCCTCGCGGCGTACCCGTGGCCGGCCGCCCACCGAGCCGACGTCCGCGACCATGCCGCCGAGCCGGTCGGCCACGTCGTCGAAGGGCACGCTCTCCTCGATGGCCTGGCTGAGCGTCTCGTGGACGATCGCGATCGAGCCCACGCGGCGTACCGCCTCCTCGAGCGCGGCCTTGGCGTCCGTGCTGTCCATCCGGCGGGCCTGCAGCCGCAGCAGCGCGGCGACGGTCTGCAGGTTGTTCTTCACCCGGTGGTGGATCTCGCGGATGGTCGCGTCCTTGGTCACCAGCTCGCGGTCGCGTCGGCGCAGGTCGGTCACGTCACGGACCAGCACCAGCGCCCCTATCAGCCGCCCGTGGGGGCGCAGCGGGATGGCGCGGACAATGAGCGAGACCGACTCGGTGCCGATCTCTGCGTCCCGGTTGGCGCGGCCCCCGAGCACCGCGCTCAGCGTCTCCTCGTCCGGGCGCAGCCGCGCGGGCACCAGCTCGCGGGTGACCTCGCTCAGCCGCAGCCCGTCCAGGTCCCCCGAGTGGCCGAGCCGCCGGTAGACCGAGAGCGCGTTGGGGCTCGCGTAGACGACCCGGCCCTGCTCGTCCACGCGCAGGAACCCGTCGCCGACCCGCGGGGTGTCGGCGTGGGCACTGCGCTGCCCGGGCACCGGGAAGTGGCCGCCGGCGATCATCTGGGTCAGGTCGGCCGCGGTCTGGAGGTAGGAGAGCTCCAGCCGGCTCGGGGTGCGTACGCCGAGCAGGTTCGTGTTCCGTCCGACCACCGCGATCACCCGCTGGCCGCGGCGTACCGGGATCGTCTCCGCCCGGACCGGGACGTCGTCGCGCCACTCCGGGTCGCCCTCGCGGACCAGCCGCCCCTCGGCGTACGCGATGTCGAGGTGCGGCCGCCGGCCGGCCTCGACGAAGGTGCCGACCACGTCGTCGACGTACGCCGTGGGGCCGGTCGTCGGCCGCATCTGACCGCCGGCCCAGAACCCCCGGCCCTCGCGGTCGGGCAGCCACAGCAGGAGGTCCGCGAAGCTCAGGTCGGCGATGATCTGCCAGTCCGCCTGGAGCAGCTGGAGCCAGGCGACATCCTCGTCGTCGAGGTCCGTGTGGGCACGGACGAGCTCGATCAGGGACGCCACGCAGGTCAGCGTAGGGGTCCGGCGATGGCCCTACCGGCAAGCACGTTTCGGTGCCTAAGACAAGACTCCCCTGGTGGGCGAGGACACGGCATCCTTTGGCAGGATGGGAGTCATGCCGGGGCAGTACTGGAAGCAGGTAGCCGCTTCCGGACTGGCCGTTCCCCAGGACCGGCCCCTCGACGACCTCACCGCCGAGCTGACCCGGATGCTCGGCGACACCGACCCCGAGGCGCGCGACGGGACGGCGTACCCGACGCTGGCCACCTGGGTCTCCCGCGGGGTGTACGACGACCTGCTGTCCGGCCTGGGCGACGGGATGGCCGCCGGGCTCGGCGTCGGGCTCGGTGACCGCGACACCGACTCGGTGTTCCGGCGCAGCTTCTCCGCGCTGATCCTCGGCGAGTGCATCGCCCGCGACAACCAGCGGCCGCTGGTGCCAGGCAGCAAGGTGCTCGAGTGGGGCGACCGACTGGCGACCTGGCTGCTGCGCGAGCGCGACCTGCGCGGTTTCGTCCCCGACAAGGGCTGGGCGCACGCGGTCGCGCACGGGGCCGATGCCCTGGCCACTCTGGCCCAGTCCCCGCACGTGGCGTCCAACGAGCTGACCGTGGTCCTCGACGTGATCGCCGACCGGATCCTGCTGCCGGTGGACCGGCTGTTCGGCAACGGCGAGCCGGACCGGCTGGCCGAGGCCACGATGGCGGTGCTGCGCCGCAACATCGTCTCGATGAAGGTGATCGAGCCCTGGATCGCCCGGCTGGCCGCGACCGCCGGCGCGCGCGCGTCGTACGACGAGCGCGACCCGCACCTCAAGGGCGGGAACGCCGAGGCCTACCTCCGGGCGCTCTACCTCCAGCTCGCGCTCGGGCCCCGGCCGCCCGAGGTCCGCTCCGACCTGCTGCTGGTCGTCGTGGACGCGCTGCGCGCCACCAACCCGCAGTACCTGCAGGCCGCCCAGCCGCGCTGACCTCGCCACCTGTAAGAGTGAGGCCATGACTGAGCGGATCGAGGGCCACAGCGGCGAGCTCGCGGTGGCCGTCGCGCGGGCGCACGGCGTCGAGACGATGTTCACGCTGTCGGGGGCGCACGTGTTCCCGATGTACGACGGCGCGGTGAAGGCCGACCCGCCGATGCGGCTGCTGGACGTACGCCACGAGCAGACCGCCGCGTTCGCCGCCGAGGCGACCGGCAAGCTGACCCGGGTGCCCGGGCTCGCGGTCCTGACGGCCGGGCCGGGAGTGACCAACGGCGTCAGCGCGATCGCGCAGGCTCAGTTCGCCGGCTCGCCGATGGTGGTGGTCGGTGGCCGGGCCCCGCAGAACCGCTGGGGCAGCGGCTCGCTCCAGGAGCTCGACCAGCCGCCGATCGTGCAGTCCGTCTCCAAGCTGGCCCGGACCATCCCCACCGCGGACGACGTGCTGACCGGGATGGACGACGCGTTCCTGGCCGCCCGCAGCCCGCACCGCGGCCCGGCGTTCGTCGACGTACCCATGGACGAGTTCTTCAACTCCGCGTCAGGGGCGGCGCCGGCGCCGCCCGAGCGCGTCCGGGTCGAGCCCGACGGCGAGGCACTCGCCCGGATCGCCGGGCTGATCGCCCAGGCGCGGCAGCCGGTGCTGATCCTCGGCACCGACGTGTGGGCCGACGGCGCGGAGGAAGCCGCCCTGCGGTTCGTCCAGGACCTCGGCCTCCCGACGCTGACCAACGGCATGGGCCGCGGCCTCGTGCCCGGCGGCCATCCGCTGCTGGTGACCAAGGCCCGCAGCACCGCGCTGGGTGGCGCCGATGTCGTGGTGGTGGTCGGGACGCCGCTGGACTTCCGCCTCGGCTACGGCGTCTTCGGCGGCAAGGAAGAAGGCTCCACCCACGCGCGCGTCGTCCACATCGCCGACTCCCCCGGCCAGGTGGCCGGCCACGCCGAGCTGGCGGCGTCCGCCTCCGGCGACCTGACCGCCGTCTTCGACGGGCTGCAGGCGGCCCTGGAGCGCGGTGCGAAGCCGGACTGGTCGGCCTGGCGCACCACGCTCTCCGACGCGGTGGCCGCGGCGGCGGAGCGCGATGCCGAGCTGCTCGGCGCCGAGGCCGACCCGATCCACCCGGCCCGGATCTACGGCGAGCTGGTGCCCCGTCTTGCCGAGGACGCCGTGGTGATCGGGGACGGCGGCGACTTCGTCAGCTTCGCCGGAAAGTACGTCGAGCCGAAGCGACCCGGCGGCTGGCTCGACCCCGGCCCCTACGGCTGCCTGGGCGCCGGGCCGGGTGCGGCGATCGCGGCCAGGCTGGCCCGGCCCTCCTCGCAGGTGGTGCTGCTGCTCGGCGACGGCGCGGCCGGCTTCTCGCTCATGGACGTCGACACCATGGTCCGCCACGACCTTCCGGTGGTCATGGTGATGGGCAACAACTCCGCCTGGGCTCTCGAGAAGGGGCCGATGCAGATGCTCTACGGCTACGACGTGATCGCGGACCTCGCGCCGCGGACGCCGTACGACGCGGTGGTGCAGGCGCTGGGCGGGGGCGGAGAGACCGTCACCGACCCCAAGGAGATCGGGCCGGCCATCGACCGCGCCTTCGACAGTGACGTGCCTTACCTGGTCAACGTGATCACCGACGTGGCGGCGGGCTACCCGCGGGCCACGTTCGGGGTCTGAGCGGCGTCTGATGCACCTGCGGCGGGCCCGGCCCGAGGACTACGCCGCCGTCGGCGAGGTCACCGTCGCGGCGTACGAGCCGCTGCTCGGCAGCGCGGAGTCGTCGTACGCCGACCACCTGCGCAACGCCGAGGCGCGCGACCTCGAGGCCGAGCTGTGGGTCGCGGTCGGGCCGGACGACCGCGAGGTGCTGGGCACGGTCACGCTGTGCCGCGAGGGGTCTCCGTGGCGCGAGATCGGCGCCGCCGACGAGGGCGAGTTCCGGATGCTCGCGGTCGCGCCGCACGCCCAGGGCCACGGTGTCGGCGAGGCGCTCGCGCGGCACGTGATCGACCGGTTCCGCGAGGAGGGCGCCGTCGCGGTGGTCCTCTCGAGCACGCCCCTGATGGAGGCGGCGCACCGGCTCTACGACCGATTGGGCTTCGGCCGCTGCCCCGAACGCGACTGGGAACCGATGCCCGGTGTCGAGCTCCTGGCGTTCCGCCTGGAGCTCGCATGACGGCCTTGACCTTCACGGTGACCGACGCCGACACCGCCGTCGCGATGGGCTCCGGAAGCCTGTTCGTGCTCGGCACGCCGCGCCTGCTCGCCTGGTGCGAGGCGGCCACCTGCGCGGAGATCGAGGCCGCACTCGCGGAGGGCGAGACCTCGGTCGGCACCCGCGTGCAGCTCGAGCACCTCGCCGCCAGCCCGGTCGGCGCCGAGGTCGAGGTGACGGCCACGACGGCGTACGCCGACGGCCGCCTGCACCGCTTCACGGTGTCGGCCCGGCACCCCGCCGACGGCAAGGTCGTGGCCTCCGGAGAGATCACCCGAGTGGTCGTCGATGCCGAGCGCTTCATGGCCAGGATTTCGCCCGCCTCGTGACGCCCTGAGAGACTGGGGCGATCGATCGACCCAGGAGGTCACCATGAGCAAGACCGGACGCAAGCGCCGCGGTCGCAAGAAGAAGAAGGCCAACCACGGCAAGCGCCCCAACGCCTGACGCGCGTGGTCAGCGACGAGCCTCAGCCGGCTGGCTGGGGCTCGTGGTGTCTCCGGAGCCCCTGACCAGCAGGACGAGCACCAGCGACCCGGCCAGCACGTAGCCGCAGCCCTGCCAGGCCATCACCGGCACGATGCCGAGCACGCCGCCGAGCACGCCCGCGGTGAGGCTGCCGAGCACGGTTGCGGTCGAGCGCACCAGCAGGAGCAGCCCGAACGCCCGGCCGCGCTCGCGGTCGTCGGTGTGCTGCTGGAACAGGGTGAGCATCCCGGCGCTGGTGATCGCGCCGGGCAGGCCCACGACCACCATCAGCACGCCGGCCGGCCAGGCCTCCACCCACGCCAGCGGGTAGAGGGCGATGACCAGGTCGACGACCCCGAACGCCACCGCCCCGGCGCCGAGCATCAGCCGCGGTGACCAGCGGGCCCCGAAGGTGGCCACGAACAGGCCGCCGACCACGCCGCCGACCGCCTGGACCCCGCTGATGATGCCGAGCGCCTCCGGGCCGCCGTGCAGCACCGAGCGCACGTACGGCGCGAAGAGGGTTCCCCAGATCCCCTCGCCGAACGACGTGATCAGCCAGAACGTCGCCAGCACCCGCACGGTCCGGGAGCCCAGCGCGACCCGGGCGCCCTCGACCCACTCGTGCCGGAGCTCCGCGAACCGGCCGAGCACCAGCTCCTCGGCGCTGGCCTCGCGCGGGGCGACGGCGCCCGGCGTACGGATCCGCAGCACCAGCAGGGCCGCCACGAGGAAGGTGACGGCATCGGCCAGCGCCACCAGGGGGATACCGCCGAGCGCGGACAGCACGCCGCCCAGCCCGCCGCCGGCCAATCGGGCCAGGTTGTGGGCCTGGCCGTTCAGGGCGTTGGCGGTGACCAGCTCGGCCGACTCCGACTCGTCGACGACCCGCGGCAGCATCGCCTGCTCGGCCGGCGCGAAGAACGTCTCCACCACCGCTTCGAAGACCAGCACCGGGTAGACCACCCAGATCAGCCCAGGGCCCTGCACGAGCAGGAGCGGGAGCAGCCCGACAGCGAGCAGCAGGTTCGCGGCCACCATGGTCCGGCGCCGGTCCCAGCGGTCCACCAGCACGCCGGCGACCAGTCCGGCCAGGACCTGCGGCACCAGAGAGGTCAGGAAGACCCCCGCCGAGGCCATGGTCGAGCCGGTCAGGTCGTAGACGGCGTACGACAGCCCGACCGCGAGCAGCCAGTCGCCGGTCATCGACACCAGTCCGGCGCCCACCAGCCTGGCCAGGTCCGGCCGCCGCCGCAGCAGCCGCCACGGCCCGCCCCCGCCCCACGCTGACATCACAACGACACCATAATGACGTCATTTGTGATGCGCAATGGCGTCACGCGGAGATGGTCACGACCGAGAGGCAGGTCGGAGCAGCGTTCGGGCCTGCCGATCGTTCGTGACTGTCCCGGACGGCCGGGCCCAGACCTCAGAGGTGCGGCGTGATCGCGGCGATCGCGGCGGCCAGCCAGTCGGTGGCGGCCTGCAGCTGGGCCGGCGTGGCCGGGAGGTCGGACAGGTCGGGCAGGGAGGAGGCACCACCGGCGGCCCAGGCGCGCAGCACCCGGCCGTCCACGAGCCCGTCCCGGACCCGCTGCGGGTGCCGGCCGACCGGCACCTCGGCGATCACCTTGCGCTTCTTGTAGGAGATCACCGTGACCAGGTCGCTGCCGCTCATCGAGACCCAGCAGTTGCCGTCGGCGCGACTCGTGGTGGCCCAGTAGGGCTTCTCGTACGTCCGGCCCGGCAGGAAGCGTGCCTGCCCGGCCAGGATCGTCGGCCGTCCGGTGCGCCGGGACACGATCGCGGCGTAGTCCGACATCGTGCCCGCTACGCAGAGGCGGGTGCCGCGCTTGTTGATGGCGATGCCGTGGTGCGCGGAGTCGAGGACGTACTCCTCCCGGGGCGTCGCGGCCGCCTTGGGGCTGACCGGCAGCTGGATGACCCTCTTCACGACGCCGGTGGCGGGCTCGGGCTGCGAGCCGCTGGTGTAGCCGCCCCCGCCGGTCGGGTCGACCGCGTCGAAGGAGAACTCCACGATCCCGTGCAGGAACGAAACCTGCAGGAAGGCGGTTCGCTCGTCGGGGGTCAGCGCCATCGGCCGGACGGCCGAGCTCATCCCGGAGTAGCCGGCCTCGGCCAGCTCCTTGCCCATGTCCCAGCGCCGCTCGATGGCGAAGGACGTGTTGTCCACGATCTCCAGCCAGCGGCTGGCCTTGACCGCGTCGTGCACGCCGCCGACCGGGACCGGGCCGAGCTCGGGGTAGTCGACCGGCGTGTAGACCCGGCCGATGCTCGCGTGGAAGATCTTCTTCCCGTTGCGCGAGTAGTTGTTCTCGTGCGGCGTGTCACCGGACTCGAAGGTCCTCAGCCGGGTGCCCGTCCGCTTCTTGCCCACGCCACCCATGACGTACTCGTGCACGGTGTTCGCCGTCGAGTCGGAGACCAGCAGCCGCCGGCCGTTCGGGGAGACGGCCATGTGGTCGGTGCGGTAGCCGTCCATCTGCTGCTCGGCCACGATCCTGCCGGTGGCCAGGTCGATCCACACGACGTCGGCGAAGCTCGGCCGCGAGACGACGACCAGACGCCCGTCGCGGGTGGTGAACATGTCGTCGACGTACTGGTCGTGTCCCTCGCCGATGCCCTGCTGGACGGCCAGGTAGAAGGCGAGCTTGTCGGGCGCGGCGTGGATCGCGCCCAGCTCCTGCTCCCGGTCGGGGACGATGTTGAGCGTCTTGATCGGCTTCTTGGTGCGGACGTCGACGACCGTCGCCGTGCCGGCCCAGTTGTTGCCGACGAACATCACCTTGCGGGCGACCTGCCGCGGGCGGTGACGTTCCTGCTCCTCGCTCCGGGCCGGGCCCACCGGGCTCAGCAGCCCGGCGGCCAGGAGGAGCCCGCCGAGGACTGCGGTACGCCGCAGCGGTACGACCGCGCGCAACCCCGTTCTCATGGCGGGATGCTAGTACCGCACGGGTGCGGCAGCGCTCAGACGTCGGTGATGCGGACCTGGACCTCGCGGATGCGGAGCAGCACCCGCTGGCGCAGCTCGGCCGGGGCCGCCTCGGAGCAGGAGCGAGCGACGATGGCCTTCACGGTGCGCTGGAGGTCGTACTTCTCCAGGCACGGGTTGCACGAGTCGAGGTGGGCCCGGACCATCGCGCAGTCGGCGGCGTCGAGCTCGTTGTCGATGAGGTAGACGATCTGCTCGAGGAAGTCGGCGCACTCGCTCGCGGACGGCTCGTCCGAGCGGTGCTCAGCGTCATGGGTGCCCATCACGAGTCGCCTCCCTCGCGTCCGGCCGGGAGCAGGTCGTTGGCGCGTACGTAGTCCGACAGCATGTCACGCAGCTGGCGCCGTCCGCGATGGAGCCGCGACATGACGGTGCCGATCGGGGTCTCCATGATCTCCGCGATCTCCTTGTACGCAAAGCCCTCGACGTCGGCGAGGTAGACGGCCAGCCGGAACTCCTCCGGCAGCCGCTGCAGGGCGTCCTTGACCTGCGAGTCGGGCAGGTGCTCCAGCGCCTCCGCCTCGGCCGACTTCAGCCCGGAGGACGAGTGCGACTCGGCCCGGGCGAGCTGCCAGTCCTCGACGTCCTCGGACATCGACTGCTGCGGCTGGCGCTGCTTCTTGCGGTAGTTGTTGATGAAGGTGTTGGTCAGGATGCGGTAGAGCCAGGCCTTCAGGTTGGTGCCGGGCCGGAACTGGTGGAACGACGAGAACGCCTTGGCGAAGGTCTCCTGGACCAGGTCCTCGGCGTCGGCGGGGTTGCGGGTCATCCGCATGGCCGCGGAGTAGAGCTGGTCGATGAACGGCAGCGCGTCTCGCTCGAAGCGGAGCACGCGCTCGTCGGGGGTCTCGGTGGCGACGTCCACCTCGTCGGCGGTCTCCGCCAGCGCCGACAGGTCGTCGGGCGCCTGGATGTCTGTGCTTTCGGGGCTCTCTGTCATCGCCTCCCAGCCTACGCGGGTGGCAGGAGGCTCCAGCACGGCGATCACAGTGGAGGAACGCCGACGTGACCGGGGTCATTCCCCCGGTCATTCCACGGATCAGCCGCGCGGCCCGGCCACCTCACGCACCAGCCACTCCAGAGCGCACTCCACGACGATCTCCATCGCGTCGGCCTGGCTGATCCCGGCCGACTTCGGCACCCGCAGCCCGTGGTCGCCGCCGGGCACCACCGCGAAGTCGACGTGGTCGAGGTCGTCGGGGAACTCCTCCGGCCGGCCCATCGTGTCGTGTTCGCCCTGCACGACGAGGGTCGGTACGCCGGCGCCGCGGAGCTCCTCGAGCCGGGACTTCTCCGGTCGGCCCGGCGGGTGCAGTGGGAACGAGAGGGCCAGGCAGCCGGTCGCGCCCAGCGCGGCCGCCGACCGGGCCGCTGACCGGGCGCCGGCCGAGCGGCCGCCGACCACCAGCGGGGTCCGCACCCGCAGTGCCTTGACGGCCGCCAGCAGTGCGGCGTCGAGGGTGGGTGGCGCCGTGGCGACCTTGCGGCCGGCCACCCGCCAGGGCTGCTCGAGGAGGACCACGTTCACGCCCTGGGCAGGCAGCCGGTCGGCCAGCACCTGCAGGTCGCGCGCGCCGATCCCGCCGCCCGCGCCGTGGCTGAGCAGCAGCGTCACGAACGGCGACCGCGCGCGGTGGGTGACCAGCCGCGCCTCGCCGTGCGGAGTCTCGATGCCGCGGGTCTGGCTCATGAGAGCTCGATTGGCTCGACCAGCTCGGGGCCGTTGTTCTGCACGGCGTTCACCATCGTGGAAACGGGGTAGGCCTCGAGCCGCCCGGGCGCGGCCGGCACCAGGAGGTCGAGCACGGAGTCCTTGTCGGTGCGCGGGTCGAGCCAGGCGGCCCAGCGGTCGGGCTCGACCATGAGCGGCATCCGGTCGTGGATCTTGCCGAGGTCGTCCGGAGCGTCGGTGGTGATCACCGTGCAGGTCCACAGGAAGCGGTCCTCGGCGTCGTCGTCCTTGGCCGGGTCGCGCCAGATCTCGTAGAGGCCGGCCATCGCAAGGGTGCCGCCGTCCTTGGGCCGGATGAAGAACGGCTGCTTCTTCGGCTTCCCGGCCTTCGTCTTCTCGTCGGTGGGGTACCACTCGAAGTAGCCGTCGGCCGGCAGCAGGCAGCGCCGGGCCGCGAGCGCACGGCGGTACGCCGGCTTCTCGGCCACCGTCTCCATCCGGGCGTTGATCATCCGGTTGCCGATCTTGACGTCCTTGGCCCAGGAGGGCACCAGCCCCCACCTGAGCACTCGGAGCTGCCGCTCGGGCGGCTCCTCGGACTCCTTCGAGGGTGGCCGCTCCACGACCGCGTAGACCTCTTTCGTGGGCGCCACGTTGAAGTCCGCCGCCAAGGGCTCGGGAACCTTGCTCTCGACGACCTCGAACTCCTCGATCAGGTCCTCGGGGCGCCGGCTGGACGCGTAGCGGCCGCACATGCGGTCAGCCTAGGGCCGCCGACACGATGCTTCAGCGGTTGAGCTCCCGCAACGTCCAGTCGGCGACCTCGGGGCTGCCGGCCAAGGGAAAGGCCTCGACCGTGGCGGGTACGTCGCGGAGCATCCGCGCCAGGAGCTCGGCGCGGGCGTCCAGGTCGGCGTCGCGGCCGCAGAGGACGCCGACCCGGCGTACGCCGAGCCGGCCGACCGCGAGCGCCGACCCGAAGGCGGTCCGCGCCATCGCCCCGGCCAGGGTCAGCCGCCGGGCGTGCTCGACCGGGTGGGTCGGGCTCGGGAGCTGCGCCACCACGACGACGAGCGGGAGCCGCCGACCGTCCAGCAGGGCCGCCCCCAACGCGGTCCTGAGGTGGTCGAACGGCATCAGCCCGGTCAGCGCATCGACCTGGCCGGCGGCGGACCAGACCCTGGGCACCCTCCTACCCATCAGTTCTCCCCCTGGTCCTGCCGCCGGCTCGTTGGCCGGTGCACATGAGAGACGCCCGGGACCAGAAGACGTGACGCGGTTTCGCCGGACCAATCTCGCGGTGGTCCAGACCGAGGCGTGATCGTTTGCCGGTTGGACCGTTGACTTCATGTGACGGTCACCACGGAGGTGCTCGACGACCGGGACGACGCGGCCCTCATCGCGGCGGTCCGCGACGGCGACACCGATGCGTACGGCGTGCTCTTCGAGCGCCACGTCGACGCCGCCCGCAGGCTGGCCCGCTCCCTCGCGCGTGACGGCGACGCGGACGACCTGGTGTCCGACGCGTTCGCCAAGGTGCTGCCCATGCTGGTGCGCGGCGACGGCCCAGACGTCGCGTTCCGGCCCTACCTGCTCACCGCCGTACGCCGCCTCGACACCGACCGGCACCGCGCGCTGGCCCGGACTCGCCCCACCGACGACGAGCACGTCCTCGACGTGGGCGAACCGTTCAGCGACACCGCGGTGGCCGGCTTCGAGTCCCAGGCCGCGGCGCGGGCGTTCGCGTCGCTGCCCGAGCGCTGGCAGCTGGTCCTGTGGCACACCGAGGTCGAGGGCCAGCGTCCGGCCGCCGTGGCGCCGCTGCTCGGCCTGTCGCCCAATGCGGTCTCCCAGCTGGCGCACCGGGCCCGCGAGGGGCTGCGTCAGGCGTTCGTCTCGATGCACGTGCAGGACACCGGTGAGCCGCGCTCGGCCTGTCAGGCCACCCGCGCCAACCTCGGCGCCTACATCCGCGCCGGGCTCTCCGCGCGCGAGGCCAGTCGGGTGTCCGCGCACCTCGAGTGCTGCCGGTCCTGCACCGCGATCTACCTCGAGCTGGTCGAGGTCGACACCGACCTGCGCGGTCTGCTCGCCCCGCTTTTCCTGGGCGGCGCGGCGGCGGCGTACCTTTCCACGACCCCGATCGCGGTGGCCCCGACGGCCATGTCCTTCGTGGGGGAGCTCCTGCGGAGCGGCCCGGTGAGGGTCCTGGCCGGCACGGCGGCGGCGGGGCTGACCGTCACGGCCCTGGTGCTCGGCGGCGCCGCCATGTTCGGCGACCCGGACAGCACCGGCACCGACCCGGAGGTGATCGCCGCCCCTCGGGTGCAGACCAAGCCGCAGCACGCGGCCGGAGGTGGCTCCGCCAAGCCGGGCAAGCAGGGCAAGCCGGTCCCCTCACCGACGTCGACCTCGACCCCGGCGGCGAACGCGATCCCGGTCGACAGCCCGTCGGGCAACCACGCCACCGATCCCTCGCCCCAGCACACGCCGAGCCATCAGCCCACCCACCAGCCGGATGGCCACGGTGGTCACGAGAACGGTCACGAGAACGGTCACGGTGACGGAAACGACGACACCACCTCCGCGAACGTGCCGAACCCCAACGAGGTCGACCTGAACATCAGCGCGTCGCACGCCGGGGTCGGTCCGGCCGCGGTCGTGACCGTGAACCTGACCGGGCTGTCCCCCACCCAGTCCGGGCTGGTCACGGTCACCGCCGACCGCCTCGCCGCGACCGTGAACCTCGACCCGCGCTGTGACCTGGTGGCCGTCAACACGGCCACCTGCCGGATGGCCGGGGACGGCAGTCTCCAGATGCTCGCGGGGGCCCTGGTCGCCCCCACCACGCTGACGATCACCGCGACGCCGGGGGCCGGGTTCACCGATCCGTCCACGGGTGACAACACCACCCGGGTCACGCTGGGCTGAACATGTTTGACTGAGGTCATGGCCTTCAGCAGGGTGTTCGCGCGTCCGATGCTCGCCTCGATGTTCCTGGTCGGCGGGTTCAACGCCGTGAGGAACCCCGACAAGGTCGCCCCGCCCGCACAGCCCGTGACCGATCGGCTGGTGCCGCTGCTCCAGAAGGCGGTGCCGATGCTCCCGTCCGACCCGGTCGCCCTCGCGCGTCTGAACGGCGGCCTGCAGCTGGTCGCCGGCGCCGCACTGGCCACCGGCAAGGCGCCCCGGCTCTCCGCAGCCGCGCTCGCTCTGTCGCTGGTCCCCACCACCGCGGCCGGGCACCGGTTCTGGGAGGAGCAGGACCCGGCCAAGCGGTCCAACCAGCGGGTCCACTTCTTCAAGAACGTCTCGATGCTCGGCGGCCTGATCATCGCCTCCGGCGACACCGAGGGCCAGCCGGGCGTGCTGTGGCGGACCCGCCGTGCCGCCAAGGACGCGCGGCGCGAGGCGCGCCACCTGGCTCGCTCCGCGCGCCGCGAGGCGGCGCTGGCCAGGGCGAAGGTCACCTGAGTTGGGGGCCGACGTCGGCACCGCCTGGCCCGCACCCCGCGCGACCGGCCCGGTCGACGCCGTCGTCTCCCTGCCCGGCAGCAAGTCGCTGACCAACCGGGCCCTGCTGCTCGCCGCGTTGGCCGACGGGCCGTCCGTCGTACGCCGCGCGCTGCGCTCGCGTGACACGCTGCTGATGGCGACGGCCCTGACCGGGCTCGGCTCGGCCGTCGACACCTCAGGAGACGACTGGGCAGTGACACCGGGCCGGTTCGACCGCGACACCGCGGTGGACTGCGGCCTGGCCGGGACCGTGATGCGGTTCGTCCCGCCGGTGGCCGGCCTGTCCACCGGCCTCGTCTCCTTCGACGGCGACCCGCACATGCGCACCCGACCGGTCGGCGAGGTATTGGCGGCGCTGCGGACCCTCGGCGTCGAGGTCGAGGAGGGCGGCCGGGGCGCGCTGCCGTTCGACGTGCGCGGCACCGGCTCGGTGCGTGGCGGCCGGGTGGTGATCGACGCCTCCGCGTCCTCGCAGTTCGTCTCGGCGCTGCTGCTGGCCGGCGCCCGCTACGACGAGGGGGTCGACGTACGCCACGACGGCAAGCCGGTGCCGTCGCTCCCCCACATCGACATGACCGTGGCGATGCTGCGCGATCACGGCGTGGAGGTCGACGACAGCGAGGCGAACCGCTGGGCGGTCGCGCCCGGAGTCGTGAAGCCGGTCGACCACCTCATCGAGCCGGACCTGTCCAACGCGGCGCCGTTCCTGGCGCTGGCCGCGGTCACCGGCGGCACCGTGGTGGTGCGGGACTGGCCGGAGGCGACCACCCAGGCCGGTGATGGGCTGCGCGACGTGCTCCAGCAGCTCGGCTGCAGGGTGACGCTCGCCGACGCAGGGCTCAGCGTGGTGGGGCCGCCGCGGCTGGAGGGGATCGACGTCGACCTCCACGACCACGGCGAGCTCACCCCCGCCGTGGCGGCGCTGTGCGCGCTGGCCGCGGGACCGAGCCACCTGCGCGGCGTCGCACACGTCCGCGGCCACGAGACCGACCGGCTGGCCGCGCTCGCGACCGAGCTCGGGGCGCTGGGCGCCGACGTCACCGAGCACCCGGACGGGCTGTCCTTCCGGCCGGCCGCGCTGCACGGCGGGCTGTTCCACACCTACGCCGACCACCGGATGGCGCACGCCGCGGTGATCGTCGGAGCGGCCGTCGACGGCGTCCTGGTGGAGGACGTCGAGACGACGGGCAAGACCTTCCCCGACTTCGCCGGCTTCTGGGCCGGACTGTTCTGATGCCGACCGGCCGGTACTCCGACCAGGACGTCGAGCACTACGACCGACCCCGGCGCCGGACCCGGCCCCGCACCAAGGAGCGCCCCACCTACGACGACGCCGCCGACGGGGTGGTGGTCACCGTGGACCGCGGCCGGTTCACGCTGCTCGTGGACGGGCGCGTCGTGATGGCGATGAAGGCCCGTCCGCTCGGCCGGCGCGGCGTGGTGGTCGGCGATCGGGTGACGGTCGACGGCGACGTGTCCGGGGAGGACGGCACCCTCGCCCGGATCGTCGAGGTGCAGGAGCGCACCACGACGCTGCGGCGCACCGCCGAGGACGACGACCCCGTCGAGCGGGTGATCGTGGCCAACGCCGACCAGCTCGTGGTCGTGGTCGCGGTGGCCGATCCGGAGCCGCAGCCCCGGCTGATCGACCGCGCTCTCGTGGCGGCGTACGACGCCAGGATGGCGCCGCTGCTCTGCCTGACCAAGTCCGACCTGGCCTCGCCGGACGAGCTGCTGGCGACCTACCGCTCCCTGGGTGTGCCGTGGGTGGTCACCCACCGCGGCGGCGACCTGTCCGCGCTTCTCGAGCGACTGACCGGGCGGGTCAGCGTGCTCCTCGGCTCCAGCGGCGTCGGGAAGTCGACGCTCGTCAACGCGCTGGTGCCCCTGGCGATGCGCGAGGTGGGGATCGTCAACGCGGTCACCGGCCGAGGCCGGCACACCTCCACGTCGGCCTACCTGCTCGCTCTCCCCGACGACGACGGCTGGATCATCGACACTCCGGGGATCCGGTCCTTCGGCCTGGCGCACGTGCAGCCGGAGCACCTGATCGAGGCGTTCCCGGACCTCGACGAGATGACCGAGGACTGCCCGCGCGGCTGCACCCACGGCACCGACGAGCCCGAGTGCGGGCTGGACGAGGCCGTCGACGCCGGGCGGGCCGACCCCGACCGGGTGGCGTCGTTCCGACGGCTGCTCGCGGCGCGATCCGAGCCGGCCTACTGACGATTCAGCTGCCCCAGACGGCCTGGGAGCCGGCGTCGCCGGTGAGGACCGTCCAGATCAGGGTGAGGACAGCCCCGACGACGACCAGTGCGCTCAGCACCATTCGCACGACCCCGACCCGGTCGTGCAGCCAGGTGGCCAGGATCGTCACGATCCCGAAGCCCGAGGCCATCAGCCGCAGGGTCTCGGCGTACTCCTCGTGCTTCTCGATCTTCTCGAGGGCCTCGCCCTTGACGTTGTCGAAGCGGCTGCTCTCGAAGAAGTTCTCGCCGCTGAGGTAGGCCACCCAGATCGCCCCGACGCCGACGACCACCGCGACGAGAGCGACCCAGCGGAGCCGGTCGCGCCATGAAGGCAGGGCGGCGTAGGCAATCGCGACCATCGCGGAGAGCGGCCCGAGGACGACGGCCCCGTGCAACGCCAGGACGTGCACGGGAAGCCCGTTGATCTCCATGTTGGGTTCACGTACCTCCGCTGGGAAAGGTTCAGCGCAGCATAGGGTGAGCTTCGTGGCGGCGCTGCGGCAGAGATCGTGCGGCACAGGGTGACCGGCGTGTCGGATCGGGGGCAGGACTACACCGACGACCTCCGCCTGGCGCACGTGCTGGCCGACGACGCCGACTCGCTGACCACCGCCCGGTTCAAGTCGCTCGACCTGCACGTGATGTCGAAGCCGGACCTGACGCCGGTGACCGACGCCGACGAGGCGGTCGAGGAGGGCATCCGTCGCACGCTCTCGCGGGTGCGCTCGCGCGACGCCGTGACCGGCGAGGAGCAGGGCTCCACCGGGCACAGCCAGCGGCGCTGGATCGTCGACCCGATCGACGGCACCAAGAACTTCGTCCGCGGCGTGCCCGTCTGGGCGACGTTGATCGCGCTGGCTGTCGACGACGAGGTGGTGCTGGGCGTGATCTCCGCGCCGTCGCTCCAGCGCCGCTGGTGGGCCTCGGCCGGCGCCGGGACGTGGACCGGGCGGTCGCTGCTCAAGGCGACGCAGTGCCACGTGTCCGACGTACGCCGCCTCGAGGACGCCTCGCTGTCGTACTCCTCGCTCCGCGGCTGGGAGGACCGCGGCCAGGGCGACGACTTCGTCTCGCTGATGCGCCGGGTCTGGCGGACCCGCGCTTACGGCGACTTCTGGTCCTACATGCTGCTGGCCGAGGGGGCGGTCGACATCGCCACCGAGCCCGAGCTCGCGGTGCACGACATGGCGGCGCTGGACGTGATCGTGCGCGAGGCGGGCGGGACGTTCACCTCGCTCTCCGGCGAGGACGGGCCGTGGGGCGGCAACGCGCTGGCCACCAACGGGCACCTGCACGACGTGGCGCTGTCCTTCCTCGGGTCGATGCCCGACGACGACGGGGACCCGGACTGGCAGCCCTCCGGGCCCGGCTCGGTGTCAGAGCTGCGGCCGCGCGGACCACGAGCCGTCGCCGACCCCGACCCCGACTCGGATCCCGATACCGACCCCGACCCCGGGGAAACCGATCCCGAGTCCTGAACGTTCTACTGTTCAGCGACGGGTGTGCTCGCTACCGTCGGGGTCGAACTCGTCCGGGAGGTCGCGATGAAGATCGTCGAAGTGCTCAACGCCAAGCCCCACGAAGAGAGGGAGCGCGGCGTGGTCACGATCGCACCGGAAGCCGGGGTCCGCGAGCTGATCGCCAAGCTGGCCGAGCACAACGTCGGCGCCCTGATCGTCAGCTCCGACGGCGACACGGTGGAGGGCATCGTGAGCGAGCGCGACGTCGTACGCCACCTCCACCACGACGGCACGGTCGTCAACAACACCGTCGGCGCGATCATGACCGAGGTCGTGGAGACGTGTGCGCCGGGCTCGACGCTGGACGAGCTCATGGAGGTCATGACCCGGCGACGGATCCGGCACGTGCCCGTGGTCGACGACGGCCGCCTGGTCGGGATCGTCTCGATCGGCGACGTGGTCAAGCACAAGATGAGCCAGCTGGAGTTCGAGCGCGACCAGCTCGACTCCTACGTGCACCAGACTTGAGCCGCCCGCGCACCCTCGTCACCGGCGGCACCCGAGGGATCGGGGCCGCGATCGCGCACCGGCTGGCGCGCGCCGGGCACGACCTGGTGCTGGGGTACGCCCGCGACGACGCGGCCGCCGAGCTGACGTCGGCGGACGTGGAAGGGGCGGGAGCGGACTGCGCGCTGGTGCGCTGCGACCTGCTCCAGCCGGACGGCGTCGACGAGCTGTTCGCGGCGGCCGGCGCGCTGACCGGCGTGGTGAACAACGCCGGTGCCACGTTCCACATCGGGCCACTGGCCGAGACGCCGGTCGAGGTGATCCGCCGGACCGTCGACCTGAACCTGACCACGGCGATCCTGGTCGCCCGGGCCGCGGTGCGCGCCCTGTCCACGGCGTACGGCGGCCCGGGAGGGGTCCTGGTCAACATCAGCTCGGGCGCGGCCACCCGCGGGTCGCCCGGGGAGTACGTCCAGTACGCCGCGGCGAAGGCCGGCGTCGACGCACTCACCCTCGGGCTCGCGGACGAGGTCGCCGACCAGGGGCTCCGCGTCGTCGGCGTCGCGCCCGGACTGATCCGCACCTCCATCCACGCGGACGCCGGCGAGCCCGGCCGGCCGGAGCGGATGGCGCCGCTGGTCCCGCTGCAGCGCGCCGGCGAGCCCGAGGAGGTCGCCGACGCGGTCGCCTGGCTGATGAGCGACGAGGCGTCGTACGTCACCGGCACGACGCTGCGGGTGGCCGGCGGCCGCTGATCTGCCGCTCGCTAGGGTCGGGCGCATGGAGAAGCCAGAGATCGACTTCGTGGACCCCGAGCCGCCCGCCGACCTGGTGGTCACCGACCTCGTCGAGGGCGACGGCCCCGAGGCGTCAGCCGGGCAGTCCGTCGAGGTGCACTACGTCGGCGTGGCGCACTCCACGGGCGAGGAGTTCGACGCGTCGTACAACCGGGGCGAGCCGCTGAAGTTCCGGCTCGGCGTCGGTCAGGTCATCCAGGGCTGGGACACCGGCGTCCAGGGCATGAAGGTCGGTGGCCGGCGGCAGCTGGTCATCCCGCCGCACCTCGGGTACGGCGACCGTGGCGCCGGCGCCGTCATCAAGCCGGGCGAGACGCTGGTCTTCGTGGTGGACCTGCTGGGCGTGAACTAGACAGTCCCTGCGTTCGCTGCGGTGTGTCTCGGCCCGCCCGTCGCGACCTCGCAGACTCGGTCGTGGGGCTTGCCCGACCTGCCCGAGCCCACGCCGTCCGCTCGTTCCTCGCGGTCGGCTGCTCAGGCACTCACTCCCACTCGCGCTCGCCGCCCACGCGGGCGGAGTTGGCGGCCACGCTCACCACGTCGCCGCGCTCGAGCTGGCGGCCGCGTCGGGTCTCCACCTCGCCGTTGACGCGCACGATGCCGCCGGCCAGCAGCCGCTTGGCCTCGCCACCGGACTCGATGAGGTTCGCCAGCTTGAGGAACTGCCCGAGCTTGATCGAGTCCTCCTCGATCGGCAC
This sequence comes from uncultured Actinomycetota bacterium, assembly GCA_963749865.1. Taxonomy (GTDB): domain Bacteria; phylum Actinomycetota; class Actinomycetes; order Propionibacteriales; family Nocardioidaceae; genus Nocardioides. The sequence continues at coordinate 79,227 of CAVVOE010000011.1, read as the reverse complement.
GTCGTTGTAGTCGGTCACGCCTCCATTCTCGTCCCGGGCGTGTCGCACATACAAAATCCTGGACTCAGGACAGGGCCACGCTCACCGCGTGGATGACCAGTCCGACCAGCCCGCCGACGACGGTGCCGTTGATCCGGATGAACTGCAGGTCGCGGCCCACGTGCAGCTCGATCCGGCGCGCCGCCTCGCGACCGTCCCAGCGCTCGATGGTGTGCGTGATCACCGCGGTGACCTCGGCGCCGTACCGGTCGACAACGAAGACCGCAGCGTCGGCCGCGAGGCCGTCCAGCCGCTCCCGGAGCGCTGCGTCCGAGGCGAGCCGCGCGGAGAACGCCTCGACCTCGACCATCATCCGCGCTCGTACGGCCCCCCGCGGATCCTGCAGTGACGTCGTCAGCGCCCGCCGCAGCGCGTCCCACAGCGAGATGGCCGAGCGGATCACGGCCGGGTTGTCGAGGATCCGCTCCTTCAGAGCCTCGGCCCGGGCCTGGGTTGCGGGATCGGACAGCAGGTCCCCGGCCAGCTGGTGCAGCACCGAGTCGAGGGCGACCCGGGCGCGGTGCTGCGGGTCGTCGCGGATGTCCTCGACCCAGCGGACCAGCTCGACGTGGATCCGCCCGGTCACCGCCTCGTTGAGCCGTGGCGGCGCCCACCACGGCGCCCGCTCGCCGATCACCTCGGCCACGGTGTCCGGGTTCTCGACCAGCCAGCCGTGCAGCTCGGCAAGTGCGAGGTCGATCAGGCCGTGGTGCAGGTTGTCGCGCAGCCCTTCCGACAGCAGCCCGCCGAGGAGCGGCGCGATCGGCTCCTCGCGGAACCGCGGGGTCAACGCGTCGCGCACCAGCGACTCGATGTGGTCGTCGCGGACCTTCGACAGCGCGATGGCCGCCACCTCGGCCACCTCGTCGACCACCCGCTGCGCGTTGACCGGCTCGGAGAGCCAGTCCCCGATCCGGCGCGAGATCTGGGCGACGCCGATCCGGTCGCGGATGATCGCCTCCTGGAGGAAGTTCTCCCCCACGAACTCCTCGAGTCCCCTGCCCAGTTCGTCCTTCTTCCGCGGGATCAGCGCGGTGTGCGGGATGGGCAGCCCCAGCGGGTGCTTGAACAGCGCGGTCACCGCGAACCAGTCCGCGATCGCGCCGACCATCGACGCCTCGGCACCGGCGTTGACGAAGCCGAGGAACCCGTCCCGGTCGCGAGTCAGCAGGTAGACCACCGCGGCCACCACCAGCAGGCCGGTCGCGACCGTGCGCATCCGGCGCAGCCCCGCGCGGCGGAGCGCGTCCGCGGCGGGATCGCTCGCGATCATGGGTGCGGTGGTGGTGGTCGTGGTCATCGGCCTCGATTCTGGTGTACCGGGGGAGGCTGGGAGAATCCCGACATGCCCCGCACCGTCCTGACCTTCGGCACGTTCGACGTCTTCCACGTCGGACATCTCCGGGTCATCGAGCGCGCGGCCCAGCACGGCGACCGGCTGATCGTCGGCGTCTCCTCCGACGCGCTGAACCTGAGCAAGAAGGGTCGCGAGCCCGTCTTCAGCCAGGCCGAGCGGCTCGCGATCGTGGCCGCCCTCAAGCCGGTCGACGAGGTCTTCGTCGAGGAGAGCCTCGAGCTCAAGCGGCACTACATCGAGCAGTACGCCGCCGACGTGCTCGTCATGGGCGACGACTGGAAGGGCCGGTTCGACGAGTTCATGGACGTGTGCGAGGTGGTCTACCTACCCCGCACCCCGGCCATCTCGACCACCGCGCTGATCGAGAAGATCTCCGACCTGGCCTGAGCGGGATCGCGAGGCGAGTTTCATCGGCTAGCCGATGAAACTCCCGCTGAGACGATGAAACTTTGTCGTCCCGGCGAGAGTTTTGTCGGCTAACCGATGAAACTCCCGAGCACCCCGGATTGGCCCAACCAAGTCGCATGAGATTGGCCACTCAATCGGGCCATTGACTCGGCCAGGATCGACCCATGGCCTCAGTCGCACCGCCCACGACGCCCATCAACCCGCAGGGGGCGCTGGGCGGCCGGCTCGACGTGTCCCAGGGCGCGGCGCTCACCATCGGCGCGGTGCTCGGCACCGGCGTGATCTCGCTCCCGGCGCTGGCGGTCCAGGAGGCGGGGCCGGCGTCGCTGCTGGCCTGGGCCGGGCTGCTGCTGGTGTCGGTGCCGCTGGCCACCACGTTCGCGGCGCTCGGCGCCCGCTACCCCGACGGCGGAGGCGTGTCGACGTACGCGCGGAGAGCCTTCGGCGCCCGAGCCGCGACGGTCGTGGGCTGGTGCTTCTACTTCGCGATCCCGATCGGCGCGCCCACGGCGGCCGGCTTCGCCGGTGCGTACGTCGCGGACGCGGCGGGCGGCGGCCGCTCCACCCAGCTGCTGGCCACCGGCGCCATCATCGCCCTGGTGGCCGCGATGAACTGGTTCGGGCTGCGCGTGTCCGGCCGGGTGCAGCTGGTGATCGCCGGCGTCCTCGGCCTGCTACTGGCCGGCGCCACCCTCGTTTCTCTGCCCCACGCCGAGCTCGGCAACCTGACTCCCTTCGCGCCGCACGGCTGGCTCGCGGTCGGCTCCGCGGCGGCGCTGCTGGTGTGGGCGTTCGCCGGCTGGGAGGTGGTGACCTCGCTGAGCGGCGAGTACCGCAACCCGGCCCGCGACATCGGCCGCGCCACCGGGATTGCGATCGCGGTGATCTCGGTCCTCTACCTCGGAGTCGCCTTCGCGACGGTGGCCGTGCTCGGCCGCCACCCGGGCAAGGCACCGCTGTCCGACCTGCTGGTCCTCGGCTTCGGTGAGGCCGCCCGCCCGGTGATCACCGTGGTCGCCGTGCTCCTCTCGGTCGGCGCCATCAACGCCTACTTCGCCGGCGGAGCCCGGCTGGGTGCGGCACTGGCCCGCGACGGCTCGATGCCGGCCTGGCTGGCCCAGGGGTCGACCGCCGGCGAGGTGCCGCGCCGCTCCCTGGCCGTGGTCGCGCTCGGCAGCCTCACCTCGCTGGCCGTGATCACCGGCGGTGACCTCTCACTCAACGCGCCCCTGCTGATGACCACCGGCACCTTCACCCTCGTCTACGCAGTGGGCACCGCCGCCGCGCTGAAGCTGCTCCCGCACGGCACGTGGGTACGGCGCGGGGCCGGTGTCGGCTTCGTCGCGACGCTCGGGCTGCTCGCGCTCACCGGCAGCCACCTCCTCGGCCCGGCGCTCATCGGGGCGGGGGCGCTCGCGTGGACGGCCCTCAGGGACCGGCGTCGAGGACCGTGACCAGTCGCTCCAGCCCCGGCCCGATCGAGGCCGGGTCCGCGGCGCCGTACCCGAGCACGATGCCGCGCGGCGCGCCACCGACGGTGTAGGACGACAGCGCATCGACCACCACGCCCCGCTCGGCGGCCCGTCGCACCACCTCGGTGTCGTCGACAGACCGGTCGCGCAGCAGCGACGTGATGTGCAGACCGGCCTGGCACGGCACCAGCTCGAGGTGACCGGACAGCGGGCCGTGGATCGCCTCGAGCACCAGCGTCCGCCGCTCGGCGTACGCCGCCCGCGCCCGGCGCAGGTGCCGGGCGAAGAGCCCGTCCTCGAGGAACCGGGCCAGCGCCGCCTGCTCGGGCACGTCGACGTAGCCCACCGACAGCTGCAGGGCGGCGCGCAGCGCGTCCTGGAGCGGCTCGGGCGCCACGAGGTAGCCGGCCCGCAGCCCCGGCACCAGCGACTTGGAGAACGTGCCGAGGTAGAGCACCCGGCCTGCGTCGTCCATCGAGTGCAGCGTCTCGAGCGGCCGCTCGGTGAACCGGAACTCGCTGTCGTAGTCGTCCTCGACCACCGCACACCGGTGCCGCCCCGCGAAGTCGAGCAGCGCCCGGCGGCGCTCCAGCGACAGCGGTGGGCCGTAGGGGAACTGGTGCGACGGCGTGGTGAAGACCAGGCGGGCCATCGCCGGCAGGTCGTCGACCACCAGTCCCTCGACGTCGACCCGGACCGGCACGACCTTGGCGCCGTAGGACGCAAACACGTCGCGGGCGAGCGGGTAGCCGGGCTCCTCGACCGCCACCACGTCGCCCGGGCCGACCAGCACCCGGGTCACCACGTCGAGCGCCTGCTGGGTCCCGTGGGTGACCAGCACCTCGTCGGGCCCGGCGGTGACGCCGCGCGACAGCGCGAGCTGGCGGACGATCGCCTCGCGCAGGGGGAGGTGGCCGGCCGGGTCGGCGTACGTCCCGAGGTCGTGGGCGCCGACCCGCAGCTCGGCGGTCACCAACCGCCGCCAGGTGTCGAAGGGGAACAGCCGCGCGTCCGGGATCCCGACCCGGAAGTCGTATGGCGGCTTGGCCGTCAAGCCGCTGGTCGGGTGCGGGCCGCGGCTCCACCCCGGTCGAGGCACCAGGTCGGTGCCCCGCCGTGGCGGGCGCACCGGCCGGGCCGCGTCGGCCACGAACGTCCCGGCCCCGACCCGCGCGGTCAGGTACCCCTCCGCCACCAAGCGGTCGTACGCCGTGGCGACGGTCGTCCGCGAGACCCCCAGGTCGCTCGCGAGCGCCCGCGTGGGCGGCAGCCGCTCCCCCGGCTCGAGCCGGCCGCTGCGCACCGCGTCGAGCAGCGCCCGGTAGACCGCCGTCGCCCGATCCCCGCGCGCACCCAGGTCGACGACCAGGTCACCGAGCTCACGCACAGCCGCAGCCTCGCATGCGGGACCGACGCCACTGCCCGGATAGCGTGGGTCGGTGCTCATCTCCGACTCGCACCGGTTCCTCTTCGTGCACGTGCAGAAGACCGGCGGGTCCACGATCGACAACGGTCTGACCGCCGCGCTCGGAGACGTACGCCGGATCCCGGCGGCCAACCGGCACGCGCCGCTGGACCGGCTGCTCCAGCTCGAGCCCGGGCTGGCGACGTACTGGACGGCGGGGTTCGTGCGCAACCCGTGGGCCCGGATGCTCTCGTGGTGGCGGATGATGGAGCGGTTCCGCGACGGGGCCGAGCAGGGCATCGAGCGGTACCTCGACCACCTGCAGCGCAACCGGTTCGTGGCCTCGATCATCGAGAAGCACCCGGACTTCGAGTCGTTCGTGCTGCACGCGCCCGACGAGCACCCGCGGCTGCGCAAGCCACAGGTCGCCTTCCTCAACAACGACCAGAAGCAGGCCGACTTCACCGGGCACCAGGAGAGCCTGGAGGCCGACCTCGAGCAGATCTTCGACCACCTCGGGCTGGAGCGGGTCGAGCTCAAGAGCGTGAACATCGACCCGGGCCGGCCGGACTACCGCGACGTCTACACCGACAAGACGAGGAAGCGGGTGGCCGAGCTGTTCGAGGCCGACCTCCGCGCGTACGGCTACGAGTTCTAGTGTCCCGCGGGTCAGAGTCTCGATCTACGGCCTGCACCCTCACGGAATCAGGCCGGACGTGGCAGGCTAGGTACACGTCGTCCGAGACCCCGATGACGCCATCAAAGCGCATCGGAGTCGAGGTGGTGCCCGCATGGACGACGGCTGGACCATCTCGCCCGTCCCGCTGCGGCCGCGCCGGGTCGGCACGGCTCCGGTCGAGGTGCCCCGGGTCGAGCGAACCCGGATCACCGCCGACCTCTTCACCCGGCTGAGCAGCACGGACGACGAGGTCGAGCAGGAGCGGCTGAGGGAGCAGATCGTGCTCGCGAACGCCAGCGTCGCCCGGTCGCTGTCCAGGCGCTACCGCCACCGTGGCCTCGACCAGGACGACCTCGAGCAGACCGCCTACCTGACCCTGGTCCTCACCGTGCAGCGCTTCGACCCCTCCCGGGGAGTCGACTTCCTCAGCTTCGCGGTGCCGACGATCGTGGGCGAGCTGAAGCGCCTCTTCCGCGACCACGGCTGGACGGTGCGGGTGCCGCGCCGCGTCCAGGAGGTCCAGCTGCTGATCGACCGGCAGGACCTACCCCGGTTCGACGACCGGCGGTACGGCGCCGCGACGGTGGCCGACCTGGTGGACCGCCTCGACGTGCCCGCTCGCGAGGTCGAGGCTGCGCTGATGGCCCGGGACTGCTTCAACGCACGCCCCCTCACAGACGCCTCGGGCGCGGACGGCCGACCACTCCATGACGCGCTTGTCGTCGGTCTCGAAACCCTAGAGGCGGTCGAGACCCGCGCCCTGCTCGCCCCGATCTGGCGCAGGCTCAGCCCGCGCGACCGGAAGATCTTGAGGCTGCGCTACCTCCACGACCTCACCCAGTCGGCGGTTGCGGAGCAGGTCGGGCTCACCCAGGCCCAGGTCTCCCGGATCCTGACCAGGCTCCTCGCGGACCTGCGCTCTCAGCTGCTCGATGGAGTAGATTCGTCACGTCGTGCGGGTTGACACAGACGCCTGCCCGAAGTCCCCGGCGAGGAGGCCACCCATCGCCGACCACCGCATTACCGATGACCACGGGGAGCGTCTTCGGACGCACGCCCGGGCCACGCTCGACTCCGAGCCCGGCGTGGTCCCGGACGTAGCCATGGGCCTGCAACGGCTGTGCAACGCGGCCGCGGCCGAGCTCGCCTTCGACGGGGTGTCGGTGACCTTGATGACCACCGCAGGGACCTTCGCCATGGTGGCCGCCTCCGACCTGCACCTGCGCCGCTTGGAGGAGCTGCAGTTCGACCTCGGCGAAGGACCCGCTCGGGAGGTCTTCGCGTCCGGCCGGCCGGTGCTCGTGCCGGACCTGCGCGCGGAGACGAGCCGCTGGCCCGGCTTCGCGCCGGCCGCGGTGAGCGAGCACATGCTGGCCGTGTTCACCTTCCCCCTGCAGCTCGGCGCGGTCCGGTTCGGCGTGCTCACCTGCCTGGGCAGTGGTCCGCGCAGGATCGTCGGCGACGAGCTGAGTGCGTGCCTGATCTTCACCGAGGTGGCCACCGAGCTGCTGCTCGACAGCTCGCCAGGGGGCAGTCACCCCGACCCCGACCTGCGGGAGGCGCTGGCCTCGCGGAGCGAGGTGTACCAGGCCCAGGGGTTCCTGATGGTCGAGCTCGGGACCAGCCTCAGCGACGCCCTCGCACAGATGCGCGCGACGGCGTACGCCGAAGGGGTGACCCTCCACGATCTCGCCGCAGACATCATCGCCGGCCGCCGCACGCTCACGCTCCGCACGGACCCGCCTGACGCACCCTCGACGCCTCCGGATGACGCAGAATGATCCACGACACCAGCGAAAGAGAGATCCGTCCATGATCTCCACCGAAGCCCTCTCAGACCTTTTCGTCGACGTGGCCGACACCCTCGTCGACGACTTCGACCTGGTCGACTTCCTGGTCAACCTGACCGAGCACGCGGCGCTCGTCAGCGGCGCGGACGCCGTGGGTCTGGTGCTGGCCGACCAACGAGGAAGTCTCCAGTTCATGGCGGCGTCCAACGAGTCCGGCCGGATCCTGGAGCTGTTGCAGCTGCAGGCGCAGGAGGGACCGTGCCTGGAGTGCTTCGTCACCCGGCAACCCGTCGTCAACTCCAGCCTCGAAGACGCCACCGACCTGTGGCCACGCTTCGCGCCCCAGGCGATCGACGCCGGGTTCAACTCGGTGCACGCCTTCCCCATGCGGCTCCGTGACGAGGTGATCGGAGCGTTGAACCTGTTCAACACCGGTGTGTCCCACTTCGAGCCGACCGAGGCCCGCGTGGTGCAGTCGCTGGCCGACGTCGCCACCATCGCCATCCTGCAGGAGCGCAGCATCGCGCGGGCGGAGGCATTGACCGAGCAGCTGCAGGGCGCACTCAACAGCAGGATCGTGATCGAGCAGGCCAAGGGAGCGTTGTCCCGCATCGAGGGGATCAGCGTGGACCAGGCCTTCGACATGATGCGGCGCCAGGCACGGAACACCCAGACCCGGCTCATCGATGTGGCCACAGCAGTGCTGGGGCGTCGGGCCTGATCCCAGCCTCCGCGTATCGCCGCGGTCGGCCTTGGGAACCGAGGGGTGTCGGCAGGTCCGCGAGCGGGCATCTGGGGGATCCACGCTCGCGGGCCTGCCGCCATGGCGCGTAAGGATTCGGATCGGCCCGCTCTGGGAACCGGGTGGACATGTCCGCCACGCGCGTCGTCCGGCAGCCGCTCGCCACGGCGCTCGCCGGCGCGCTGCTGGTCCTCGGCGTCACCAGTGCGGCCACCCGCTGAGCACGGCCGACCGTGAGCGAGATGGGCCGAGTACGACGCGAGCAGGACACGGTCCGCACCGACGTGGCGGCGCTTCTGGGTGATGCGCTCGGGACGGTCACCCTGGGCGGCCGCTACCGGCTGCACCACCTCCTCGGGGTTGGTGGCGTCGCCGTCGTGCATGAGGCAACCGACACGAGGCTGGATCGCCGGGTGGCGGTGAAGCTGCTGCGCGAGACGGCCGCGGACGAGACCGACCGCGCCCGGTTCGTCGCGGAGGCCAGGCTGCTCGCGAGCCTGTCCCACCCACACCTGGTCCGGCTCCTCGACGCGGGCATCGACGACGACCGCCCGTTCCTGGTCCTCGAGCTGGTCCGGGGCCGCACCCTGGCCGACGTGCTCGAGGAGCCGATGCCTCCCGCGCGGCTGGCCAGGATCGGTGCCGAGATCGCCTCCGCGCTGGCGCACGCGCACGCTGCCGGGATCGTGCACCGCGACGTCAAGCCCGGCAACGTCCTGCTGGCCGACGACGGCACCGCGCTGCTTGCGGACTTCGGGATCGCCCGGCTCGTCGACGACACCCGCCACCACACGAGCACCGGCACGGTGGTCGGCACCGTGGCCTACCTGGCCCCGGAGCAGGTCGCCGGCGAGCAGGTGACCACGGCGGCCGACGTGTACGCGTGGGGACTCGTGCTCCTCGAGACTCTCACCGGCGAGCGCGCCTACACCGGCTCGTCGGTGGAGAGCGCGCTGGCCCGGCTCACCCGGCAGCCCGCCGTCCCGGACGCGCTTCCCTCGCAATGGCGAGCCCTCCTCCTGGCGATGACCGCTCGCCACGCCGCCCACCGACCGACCGCCACCGAGGTCGCCAGCCGACTCCAGGCCATGACGTACGGCGCTCCGGCGCCGGCCGTGGCCCATCGTGGCTCGCGGCGCAGCCCCCGGCGTCGGCGCGTCCTGGCCGGTCTGGCGGTGGCCGCCGTCCTCGGCGCCGCGGGCGCCACATGGTCCGCCTGGCCGGAGCGGGCCGCAGGTGGCGCCTCGGCGCGCATCGGGCTGGCGCCCCCGGCCGCAGCCGAGCCCGGCGCCCAGCCGCTCGATGTCGCAGCACCGGCGCAGATGAGCAGCGGCGGTGGCCGGGGCGCTGGGCCGCACCACGCACGGCACCACTCGACGCCCCACCAAGGCAAGGCCAAGCACCCGCCGAAGCACCACGGCCCCAAGAAGCCGAAGCACCACGGCCCCAAGCACCACGGCCCCAAGAAGCCGAAGCACCACCACTGAGCCGGGGTTCAGCGGCGACTCAGTACGCCGGCGCGGCCACCGACTGGGTGAGCTGCTCGAGGGAGTACTCGGTGATGCGGATCAGCGCCTGCTTGCAGGACTCCCGGTCCCGGGCGTCGAGCTCGATCATCGGGACGTGCTCGGGGACGGCCAGCGCGGCGCGGACCTCCTCCAGCGGGTACCGCTGGGCGTTGTCGAAGTGGTTGACGGCGACGATGAACGGAAGCCCCTTGGACTCGAAGTAGTCCAGCGGCGAGAACGCCTCGTCGAGACGCGCGGTGTCGACCAGCACGATCGCGCCGATGGCGCCCAGGCACAGGTCGTCCCACATGAACCAGAACCGGCGCTGGCCCGGCGTACCGAACAAGTAGAGGACCAGGTCCTCGGCCAGGGTGATCCGGCCGAAGTCCATCGCCACCGTGGTCGTGGCCTTGGTGGGGACGGCGGCCAGGTCGTCGACACCCTCCGACTCGTTGGTGACGAGGGCCTCGGTGCGCAGGGGCATGATCTCCGAGACCGATCCCACCAGAGTGGTCTTGCCCACGCCGAAGCCGCCGGCGACGACGATCTTGGTCGACGCCGCGGCGCGCTCGGCGCTAGAGCGTGCGTAGTCCACGGAGGGTCCTTTCGATGAGCTCTCGTCGCTCGTCCTGCGACGAGTCTGCGGTCAGGGTCGCCTGCACGCGCACGAGACCCTGCTCGATGAGGTCGCCCAGGAGGACGCGGACGACACCGATCGGCATGTGCACGTGTGCGGACACCTCGGCGACCGAGCGTTTGTGACACACCTGGAGGATGCGGGCCAGCGTTGCGTCCGCGGGTTCCTGGAGCCCGTCCTCCCGCAGTCGAAGCGTGGCCTCGACCGGCAGCTCGACCTTGGGGGTGGTCCGACCCCGAGTCAGCGTGTAGGGGCGGACGACGCGCGCGACTGGCGCCTCGTCGTCCGGCTCCCACGGCTGGGTCGGCAGTGCCATGACGGTCCCGGGTCTCCCTCAGAGACCGCTGAGCGGGACGCGCGCGGTGGCCTGGACCATGCGGCCGACCCGGTCGACGAGGAGGGCCATCTCGTAGCCGACCTGGCCGATGTCGGCGGAGTCCTCGGTGAGCACGGCGAGGTGCGACCCGTCGCCGACGCTCATCAGCAGCAGGTAGCCGTGCTGCATCTCGATGATGGTCTGCAGCACCGCGCCGCCCTCGAAGAGGCGGGCGGCGCCGACCGCGAGGCTGGCCATCCCCGAGGAGACGGCCGCGACCTGCTCGGCGCGCTCGTCGGGCAGGCTGAAGCTCTTGGCCATCAGCAGTCCGTCGGCCGAGACCAGGATGGCGTGGGCCGCGGACGGCACCTCGTCGACGAACTTGCTGACGACCCAGTCGAGCCCTCGCTCGTCGCCCTCCGTCATCTGGGGGGTCAGGTTCTCGGTCATCCGGGGCCTTCCTCGGTGCTCGGTGCGGGAACGGACTCGTCCACGGCCGCGGTCCGGCCACGGGACACACCCGCGGCGTGAGCGGCCAGCCGGGCCCGGATCGCCTCCGGGTCCCGGGCGACGGTGGCGGCGGCCGGCGTGACCCCGCCGGGCACCAGCCGCTTGCCGGGCCGCCGCATCGGCAGGCCGGACTCGCTCAGCTGGAGCGCGGGGGTCTCGGCGACCTGCTCGGCGGCCTCCCAGCCGGCCTCGATCTCCGAGGTCGACCAGGTGCCCTCCGTGCCGTCGGCGTTGAACCAGTTGGACCGGAGGTTGCGGAAGATCGGCGTCTCGTCCTCGGTCGGCTCGGGCATCGGGCTGCGCGAGTCGAGGAGGTCGTAGACCGCCTCCGGTGCCGGCGGCCCGGCGGGCACGCCGTTGGAGGACGCCTCGACCATCCAGTTCTCGGCGGCCGCCTCGGCGGCCGGTGCCTCGAAGGCCGGTGCCTCGAAGGCCGGCGCCTCGACCGGCGCCTCGACGGGTGGAGTGTCCACGACGGAGCCGAGCGACGTGCCGGCCCGCACCTCGGCCGCGTGCTGCAGCGTCGCCAGGGCCACCGCGGCCAGGTCGAGCTTCGGCTTGGGCGCCTCGTCGGCCGGGTCGTCGTCGTCCTCGTCGTCGTCCTCGTCGTCGAACTCCTCGTCGAGCTCGTCATCGAACTCGGCGGCGTCGGACTCCTCGACCGACGTCTCCTGGTCCTCCTCGACCAGCGCGACCTCCGCCTCGACAGCCTCACTCTCGACAGCCTCACTCTGGACAGCCTCACTCTGGACTGCCTCGGTCTCGACTGCCTCAGCCTCTACGGCGTCGGACTCAGACGCCTCGGCGGCCGGAGCCTCCGGCTCGTCGGGCTCGCCCGGGCCGGTGCCGTTGCTCTTGGGCCGCTGGAACAGCGAGCCGCCGCCGGACTCGGTGACCGCACCCGGCATCACGCCGCCCGTGCGGGTGGCACCTGGCTGGCGCTGGGGCAGCCGGATCACGGCGTTGATGGCAGCCTCGATCTGGTCCACGTCGCCGGCCGGGGCTTGCGGCGCAGCAGCGGCGGCCGCGGGAGCAGCCGGGGTCGACGGCGTCTCGGCCTCGACCGGTGCGGGCCGGTCGCGGGTCGGCAGCAGCCGCTTCTTCTCGGGCTCGTTGGTGATCTCCTCGACCGCCGGAGCGGCAGCAGCCACAGGAGCCACCCGGGCGGCGGGCTGGGCCGACGGGAGACCGGCCAGCCCGGGACGCTGCTTGGGCTGGCCCTGGGCCGGGCGGCCGCGCAGCAGCGCGGGCGGGAGCAGCACGGTCGCCGTCGTGCCGCCGCGCGTGTTGCGGGCCAGCGAGATGGTGATGCCGTGCCGCTTCGCGAGTCGGCTGACCACCAGCAGACCCATCCTGCGGGCGGTCTCGACGGTGACCTCGCCGCCGGAGCGCAGGTCCTCGTTGAGCGAGCTGAGCACGTCGGCCGCGATGCCGAGCCCTCCGTCGCTGATCTCGACGATGGTGCTGTCGCCGGCCTGCTTGGAGGAGATCTTCACCGGCGCGGTCGGAGGCGAGAACGCGAGCGCGTTGTCGACCAGCTCGGTCATGAGGTGCACGACGTCGGCAGCCGCTGAGCCGTTGACCTTCTCCGCCGGCGACGACTCGATCTGGACGCGCTGGTACTCCTGCACACCCGCCATCGCGGCCTGGAAGACGTCGCCGAGAGCGAGCGCGTCGGTGTCGCTGGTCGGCATCGGCGCGTCGGCCAGCACCATCAGCGAGTCGGCCGTACGCCGCATCCGGGAGGCGAGGTGGTCGAGCCGGAACAGCGACTCGAGGCGGCTCGGGTCCTCCTCGTCCTTCTCCAGCCGCTCGATCAGGCCGAGCTGCTGGTTGATCAGCGAGGTGTTGCGACGGGAGAGGGTGGAGAACATTTCGCCGACCTGCGAGCGCAGGCGGGCCTCGCCGGACGCCAGGTGCACGGCCTGGCGGTTCATGTCGTCCACCGCGCGGGCCAGCTGGCCCATCTCCTCGTGGGTGGTGACCGCGATCGGCGTGATGTCACCAGGCTCGTCACCGGCCCGGATCCGGGCGACCATCTCGGGCAGCCGCTCGTTGGCGATCTCGAGGGCGCCGTCGCGCACCCGGCGGATCGGGTTCAGCAGCAGGCGGGAGATCAGCAGGGCCAGGAAGATCGCGGCGAGCAGCAGGGCGATGGTGACCACGGCGTTCGCGATGGCCAGGCCACGCGCGTCGCTGGCTGCATCGGAGAGGTTGGCGTCGATGTCGTTGAGCAGGTCGGCGCTCAGGTCGTCGTACGGCTCGAACGCCTCGGTGTCACCGAGGTTGTGCTGGCTGTTCCGGACCACGCCGAAGTGCGCGGCGTTCTGCTGGTTGAGGGCGAGCACGAACTTGTCGTCGGTGCCGAGGTAGGAGCCCAGGCGGTCGATGATGACCTGCTCGACGCCGAGCTCTGCGGCGAGGTCGACGAAGTTGATGGTGTTCGGGTCGGCGATGTTGACCTGGTACTGCTGCATGGCCAGCGACACGCGACCGTCGAGGGCCTGCTGCAGCGCGGCCAGCTTGGGCTCGGGCTCGATCTGCTCGGCGACGATCGTGTCGATCAGCTGGGTGACACCGCGCTGGAGCTGACGGATCTGGGACACCGCCTGGCTGGTCGAGATGTAGGCCTTGCCGTCACGGAGCTGGACACTCAGTGAGAGCACGCTCTGGAGGCGGTTCTGCTGGGCCGAGGTGAGGTCTGCGGACTTGCCGGTGTCCTCGAGCCGCTTGCCCGCCTCCCCGACGGCGTCGATCGCCTTGACCCGGGCCGGGTCGTCGAACGCGGGCTGCTGGCGGGAGATGATGATGGCGCGCTCGGCGGCGGCGAGGTACTCGACGGCGGGCCGTAGCACGGTGACCTGCTTGGCGGTGGCCGAGTAGTTGTCGGCCTGGGCCAGCTCGGTGTGCACGCGCAGGCCGCCGAACGTGGCCGCCAGGAGCATCGGGATGGTCAGGGCCAGCGCCAGCTTGCGTCGCAAGGACCACTCGGGCAGTGCGATGGCCGACGCCAGGCGCCCCACGCTCTCGCGTCGCTTCTCCTCAGACATTCAGCCCACCCGGTTTGGTCGAAGTCGAGACGTCGCGGTGTACGGCGACGAGCCCGGTCACGGTCGAGTTCACGATAGATTTCACTTCCCCCAGCCCGCGGCGGAATCGGTGAACTCCGCGGGGTATCAGCCGTTCGGTCAAGCGCGGTCTAGTCCTCGGTGGCAATGGTTCTCTGACCGGCGTGACCTCGCGGTGCCTGGGTCGTGCGGGTCCGCAAGCGCCGCCGCTCGGGGTCAACAACGACCATGTCGTCGTGTGGGCACGCATCTGGCGGGGTTCGCGCGTCAGCGCCAGCCGAGCTCCGGCGCGACAAACCGCAGAACACTTTCGAGCACCTGCGCGTTGTAGTCAACGCCGAGCTGGTTGGGGACGGTCAGGAGCACCGTGTCGGCGGCCGCGACGGCCTCGTCCGCGGCGAGCTCCTCGACCAGCTGGTGGGGCTCCCCGGCGTACGACTTGCCGAACCGAGCCACCCCACCGTCGATGTGCCCGACCTGGTCCCGGCCGCGGGTGTCGTGCCCGAAGTACGCGCGGTCGAGGTCGCTCACCAGCGGGAAGATGCTGCGGCTCACCGAGACGCGGGGCTCGCGCTGGTGGCCGGCGGCGGTCCACGCGTCGCGGAACATCTGGATCTGCTCGGCCTGGAGCTGGTGGAACGGCACCCCGGTGTCCTCGGTGAGCAGGGTGGAGCTCATCAGGTTCATGCCCTGCTCGGCAGTCCACACCGCCGTCTTGCGGGTGCCGGCGCCCCACCAGATGCGATCGCGCAACCCGGGCGAGTGCGGCTCGACGCGGAGCAGGCCGGGTGGGTTGGGGAACATCGGTCGCGGGTTGGGCTCGGCGAACCCCTCCCCCTCGATCACGTCGAGGAACACCCGCGTGTGCTCGCGCGCCATGTCTGCGTGGTCGGTGCCCTCGGCGGGCACGTGGCCGAAGTAGCGGAACCCGTCGACCACCTGCTCCGGTGAGCCGCGGCTGATGCCCAGCTGGAGCCGGCCGCCCGCGATCAGGTCTGCCGCGCCGGCGTCCTCGGCCATGTAGAGAGGGTTCTCGTAGCGCATGTCGATGACGCCGGTGCCCAGCTCGATCCGGCTCGTGCGCGCGCCCGCTGCGGCGAGCAGCGGGAACGGAGAGGCGAGCTGGCGGGCGAAGTGGTGGACGCGGAAGTACGCGCCGTCCGCACCGAGCTCCTCGGCCGCCACCGCGAGCTCGATCGACTGCAGCAGGGCGTCGGACGCCGACCGGGTCTGCGACTGCGGCGAGGCGGTCCAGTGGCCGAAGGACAGGAAGCCGATCTTTTTCACAGTTCAACCAACCTTCGCGGGGGTCGGAGGATTCCCTGTCGGTCCCTCCCCCTAGCGTGACGCCAGTGCGGGAGTCGTTCTGGGCCGGGGTCCGGCTGGGCCTCCCCTACGCCGTCGTGGGGTTCGTGCTGTCGATGTCGTTCGGCGTGCTGGCCCGGCAGGCCGGCTTCTCGGCCCTGCAGGCCGTCGTCACCTCGGCCGTGGTGTTCGCGGGCTCCGCGCAGTTCGCCGCGCTGGCGGTGCTCGCGAGCGGGGGCACGGCGGCGGCCGCGGTGGCGGCGGGCACGCTGATGAACGGTCGGTTCCTGGCCATGGGCACCGCGCTCGCGCCTTCGCTCCCGGGCGGACCGCTGAAGCGCGCGGCCCAGGGACAGCCGGTCGTCGACGCCTCGTGGGCACTGGCCGACCGGGGCGACGGGACCTTCGACCGCTGGCTGCTGTTCGGCTCGACCGCGCCGCAGTACGTCACCTGGCTGCTCGGCACGGTCGTCGGCGCGCTCGGTGGTGACCTGCTCGGCGACACCGACCGGCTGGGTCTCGACGCGGTGTTCCCCACGTTCTTCCTCGGCATCCTGATCGCGGACCTGCGGAGCCCGAAGGGCCGGGTCGTGGCGCTGTGCGGCGCGGTGATCGCGCTGGCGCTGGTGCCGTTCACGCCTCCCGGCGTACCGATCCTGGCCGCGGCGGTGGCCGCGCTCCTCGGGCTGCGCCGATGACGATCTGGCTGGCCATCCTGGGCCTGGCCCTGACCACCGCCGTGGTCAAGGCCGCCGGTCCAGTGGTGTTCGGCGGCCGCGAGCCGCACCCGGCGTTCATGGGAGTGGTCGCGATGATGGCACCGGCGCTGCTGGCCGCGCTGGTGGTCACCTCCGCTCTCGCGAACGGCCGCCATCTCGGCGCGGGTGCGGACACGGTGGGGGTGCTGACCGGCGGCATGCTGCTGTGGCGAGGACACTCCGTCGTGCTCTCCGTGCTGGTCGCGGTGGTGGTGACCGCCTCCCTGCGAGCGCTGGTGTGATGGTCGGGCCGACCGCGTCGACCCGGCGGGCCTCGCGCCGACGGCGTACGGTCGGATGACCGCGGGCATCCGTCCCGGACAGCAACTTCTGGACCTGAGGGGACATCAGTGACGTCGATCGACCTGGACGCGATCGCGGCCGAGCGGGAACAGATCAAGCGCGACCTCCTGCACGAGTCGGCCGAGCGGCCGCCGAGCAGCGCGCGGGGCCTGCACCACTTCGCCCTGATCTGCTCCGACGTGCGCAGGACCATCGAGTTCTACCAAGGCATCCTCGAGTTCCCGCTCACCGAGATCTTCGAGAACCGCGACTACGCCGGCTCGAACCACTTCTTCTTCGACATCGGCCAGGGCAACCTGCTCGCCTTCTTCGACCTGCCCGGCCTCGACCTCGGCCCGTACGCCGAGGTCCTGGGTGGTCTCCACCACCTGGCGATCTCGGTCACGCGCGAGAAGTGGGAGCACCTGCGCGGGAAGCTCGACGACGCCGGCGTCGAGTACCTGGTGGAGAGCGAGGCGTCGATCTACTTCCGCGACCCGGACGGCGCCCGGCTGGAGCTGCTGGCCGACCCGCTCGGCGAGATGTACGGCACCAAGGTGCTCTAGCCCTCGACTCCGACTCAGACCGCCGCCCGCAGCGCGGTGTACGACGCCACCAGCCGCTGCCGCTCCCGGACCAGCAGCGGGTCGCTCTGGTCGCAGCCGGCCTCGACCCACCGGTCGGAAAGGTCCATCGCGTCGACCCGGGCCTGGGCGGCCGGCCGCATCGCGTCCGGGTCGGCAGAGTAGACGTAGGAGTAGAGGTCGACCAGCGCCTGCACCAGCGCCCGCTCCCCGGTGCCCTCGTCGTGCTGGTGCTCGCGGTGCAGCCGCCACCACTCGACCTCGAGCTCGGAGGCCCGCACCGGGTCGATGTCCAGCTCGCCGGTCGCACGGACCACCAGTGCGTAGAAGCGGCGCATCTGCTCGCGCGCGGCGTCGGGGTCGTTGTCGGGGTAGGGCGCCCAGAGCTGGTTGGCCCGCAGCACGTACCAGGCGCCTTGCAGGGTCCGCAGCGGACCCATGCCGAAGCCGGCACCCACCATCCCGACCGCCGCCTTGAGGAAGGTGCGCCACTCGTGCCGGTAGTACGCCGCCCAGGCGTCGGTCTCCAGGTTCCCCACCCTCGCGGGGTCGAACGCGCGCGGCCCCGGCCGCCTCCCTCGGCTCACCCGGCCATTCTGGCGGCCGAAGCAGGGCAGCGAAACCGGGTCGACCGCGACCGACATGGCACAAAGGTCTCGTCCGCCGGCCGGTTTCCGCCGTACGCTGACGCCGGCCACCCAGGCTGCCCGATTCCCCCAGGAAGGCCCTACCCACCACGAGCCACAGCGAAGAGAGGAGATCTCAGCGGTGAGTGCCCAACACGTGGTCCTGCTGAACGCCTCCTACGAGCCGCTCGGCAAGGTGAGCTTCAAGCACGCCGTCCGGATGCTGTTCCGCGAGGTCGCGCTGGTCGAGGTCCCGAACGGCGAGCGGATGATCGGGCCGCACCCCTGGCCGCGCGTCATCCGCCTCGTGCGCTATGTCAGAGCGCACTGGCTGCACCGTCCCGCGGGCTACTCGCGCAATGGTGTGCTGGCCCGCGACCGGCACAGCTGCGCCTACTGCGGCCGGCACGCCTCCACGGTCGACCACATCGTGCCGCAGAGCCGCGGCGGCACCTCGACCTGGCTGAACGCCGTGGCCGCATGCGCGCCCTGCAACCACCGCAAGGCCAACCGCACCCCGGCCGAGGCCGGACTGCGGCTCCGGCTGACGCCGTACGCCCCGACCCGCGCGCAGCTGGCCGCACTCTGAGTGGCTCGGCCGAGGTCGCGCGGCACCTTGCGCTTCCCAGTTCGCAAGTGACTCTCGCAGGCCGTTTCATCTTGTCCGCGGCACGAGTAGCCTCCCTAGAACGCGTCCCGCCAGCTGCCACGCCGGCCAGCGAGATCACCGGCGACGCACTGAGAAGAGGTCCGGTGCTCAAGTTCAGCCCTGAGGGGCGGGTCTGTTCGTTCTGCGGCACGATCGGTGGGCCGCGATCGAAGTTCGCCGGTGGCTATGGAGCCATGATCTGCGCCGAGTGTGTCGACGGCTATCACGACGTGCTGCACTCCGATGCGCGCACACGTGAGGTCCAGCGACCGCCCTGGGAAGAGATGACCCAGAAGGAGCTGCTGGAGAAGTTCTCCATGATCGTGCGAAGTGCAGCGCAAGCGGACGCCTTCGTGCACGACTGGGTCAAGCTCATGAAGTCGCGCCGTATTTCGTGGGCCGCCATCGGCGAGGTCCTGGGCATCTCGCGGCAGGGCGCCTGGGAACGTTTCACCCGACCGCGGGCGACGGGCCGCGGCGACTCCGGCTCTGCGGCTTCCTGTATCAACGCCGGGCGGCCCACCACCTCGAGGGCCAGGCCCCTGGGCAGCAGGGTGGTCCGCGGGTCCGGGCGTACGTCGTCTCCGTGAATGCGAATGTCCCACCGGGCGGCCGTGAGCAGCGTGCTGGCCACCGTCGTCATCGCCAGCTGGCTGCCGGGACACGCACGAGGTCCGGCGCCGAACGGCAGGAAGTGGGTGCGCATGGCGGCAGAGGTCCGCTGCCATCGCTGGGGGCGGAAGGTCTCGGGGTCCGGGAACACCTCCGGGTGACGATGTATGACGTACGGACTGAGCAGGAAGTGGTGGCCCGCCTCGAACTGGTAGCCACCGACCACGACAGCGGTCCTGGCCTGCCGGCTGAGAAGCCAGGTCGCGGGATAAAGCCGCAGCGACTCGTGGATCGCCGCCGTGGCCGCTGGGAACGCGGACAGTGAGAAGTCGCCGTCCGGCCGGCAGGTGCTGAGGGCCACACCTTCCTGCTGGAGCGCGGACCACGTGGTCGGGTCGCTGCGGCTCAGCATCAGTGCCCAGCTCGTGGCCGCTGCTGGCACCCGGTGAGCAGCGAGCATCGTGCCGATCAAGACCATGAGGATCCGGTCGGCTGACTGCCCGCGACCCTCGTCACGTTGGGCAAGCACCGCCGCGGCGTAGTCCGAGAAGCGGTCAGGATGACGCAGGCGAGCATCCACCAAGGGCTCGAGGAGGAGCCGGAGCTCCCGGAGCCGGCCACGAACCCGGAGCCGGGCCGGACTGGGCAGGCTCGGCGGCAACGCGAACGGGTTGCCGACGATCTGAGCCAAGGCGTCGAGCAGTCGGCCGGCCGCCTCGGGCACGCCCCCGTCGTCGTGGCCGAAGCAGTATCTGGCCATCGCTCGGGCCGTGATCTGCTCGAGCAACGGGGTGGCGGCGATGCGCTGCCCGACAACGGTCGAGAGGGCCTCGTCAACGATGTCGGCGACGACCGGGGCGAACCGCTCCGCCACGGGACGTCGCAGGCCGGGGTTGAGGAGGCGGCGCACACCCAGCCACGCTTCCAGCTCAGCTTCGGGGATGTCTTCGAGGAGGAAGTTCTGGCGAATCGCGAAGACCCCGGCTCGGTCGGTGAGCACGTCGTGGGCCAGCACGGGTGCGTTGACGATCGTGGTGCGTCGATCGAACCGAACCAGACCGCCGTACTCGCGCTGACTGCGCATCAGGAACCCCAGCCGGTCCTCCTCGTAGTCCTGCATGTTGCCGGCGAGGAAGCGGCCGCGCGGCCCCGGCGGCCGAGGTGTCCCGGCGCTGGTCGGCGGTCGAGCACCTGCCGACCAGCGTCGGACCTGGGGAGCTACCACACGTACCAGACGGCGGTCCCGCGTCCCTGGCGGTTCTGGATGATCCGGGCGACGGCGTACTTCATGCGCTTCATCTGTGCCTCCTCGGTTGAACGGCATGGAGGACCGGCACGCCCCAAGCCATGCTCTTGCAGCGGCCGGATCCGGGCTGCGCCCTTCCCGACGCGGCTTCAACGCTAGGAGCCCACGCTCATGAACTTGGCGCACGAGCCGCGTGTCAGGGAAATCTGACAAAGTCGCGAAAGTCGGCGTATGTATAGTCGAGGTGATTACTGCGTCAGGAATTCGCTGACACCCCTGGGCCGACACCTGCCCCCCAGGTGTCGGCCCAGGGTGCAGTGCTTCTGGCCCGGCTTGTCGGGTTCAGCGCTCAGCTGATCGCGCGAAACCGGTCAGGAACCCGGCCACGCCGGTCGCCACGCGCTCCAGCTCCCCGGGGTCCACGCTCTCGTTCGGCGCGTGGATCCGGCTGGCCGGCTCCTCGACGCCGATGAGCAGGATCTCGGCGTCCGGGTGCGCCATCTGAAGGGCGTTGCACAACGGGATGGCACCGCCCTGACCCGCGGTGGTGAGCGGCCGTCCGAAGGCCTCGGCCATCGCGTCGGCGAGCGCAGCGAAGCCGGGGCCGTCCGTGCGCGCGGCGAAGGGTTCGCCGAGAGTACGTCGCTCCACGGTCACCTGAGCGCCCCACGGAGCTACTGCGTGGAGGTGATCGACCAGCAGCTCCTGCGCGGCGGCGGCGTCCTGGCCAGGGGGCACCCGCAGGTTGACCAGGGCGCGCGCGGTGTGCTGGATCGCGGCCGTGGCGCCCGCCACCGGCGGGGCGTCGATCGCCAGCACGTTGGCGACAGGTCGCGCCCACACGG
The DNA here is from genome assembly GCA_963749865.1 of uncultured Actinomycetota bacterium. GTDB lineage: Bacteria > Actinomycetota > Actinomycetes > Propionibacteriales > Nocardioidaceae > Nocardioides. The sequence goes on along the minus strand of CAVVOE010000011.1, from coordinate 58,389 downwards.
AATCAGCGACGGTGCCTCTGCCCAGCATCGACACTCCGTCCAGCACCCCGGCGTCCGCCCGGAACCTGTCGACGGGATAGTCCGCTCCCTCCCAACGCGCGGAAGCGTCGAGTCCGCGGATCGTCGTCTCCCCGTCGCCGTCGCGCAAGGTCCCCAGCATCATGATCAGCGCGGCCAGTGCGTCAGGCACGGCACCGCCGTACATCCCCGAGTGGACCGGCCTCTCGAGCGTGTCGACCGTGACCAGGACGCTGCCGGTGCCGCGCAGGCTCGTCGTCACCGTGGGCGTGCCTAGCTCGACGTTGCCCGCGTCTGCGATCAGCATGACGTCGGCGGTGAAGAGAGACGGGTCAGAGCGGACCAGCTTCTCCAACCCGCCCGTGGACATCTCCTCCGACCCTTCGCAGACCACTCGGATCCCGACCGGCCAGGGGTTCGGAAGTGCCCGGAGGGCGGTCAGGAGCATCACCAGGTTGCCCTTGCAGTCAGCCGCGCCGCGGGCATACCAGCGGCCGTTGCGCTCGGTGAGCTCCCACGCCGGCGAGTGCCACTCGTCCGGGTCGCCCGCCGGCTGGACGTCGTAGTGCGCGTAGAGCAGCACCGTCGGCGCTCCCTGCGGGCCCGCACTGTGGCCGACCACCGCCAGGCTGCCGTCGGCGGTCTCGACCGCTCGTACGTCTCCCACGCCGACGTCGACCAGAAGCCCGGCCACCGCTTCGGCGGCCGCCGCGCACTCCTCTGCCGGCTCGATCGTCGCGTCGGCGACCGAGCGCAGGGCGACCAGCCGGGCGAGGTCTTCACGCGCCCGCGGCATCAGCTCGCGGACCCGGTCACTGAGACCAGAGCTCACGCGGACAGGGCCTGGTCGACGTACGTCGGCAGCATGCTCCACCAGGTGGGCCAGTCATGGTCGAAGTCGGGCCCCCAGTCATCGACCCGGTTGGGCACGCCCTTCTCGCCCAGCACCTTGGCCGCTCGCCACGACTCGCCGATGTCCTCCCACTTGCCGGTGCCGGACGGCAGGTAGACGAACCGCCGGCGTAGCACGTCGAGCGAGGGTCCCTCCATGCCGGGAAGGAAGTGCAGGGGCGAGGAGAAGTAGAGGTCGTCGGTGAAGCCGCCCACGAAGCGCTCCACGTCGTAGGTGCCGCTCATGCAGATCGCGGCGCGGAAGAGCTGCGGCCAACGGCAGATCAGTGCGCACGAGTTGAACGCACCGATCGACGCGCCGGCCACGATCACGTCCTGCGGACCCTCCACGTCGGCATGGATGGCCGGGACCATCTCGTGGGCGACTGCCTGCTGGAACTGGTTGAACAGCCAGCAGCGGTACTCAACGGTCCCGTCGTCGGTCGCCATCGCGCGTCCGGCGACGCTGTCACAGGAGTAGACCTTGATCCGGCCGGCATCGACGAGCTCGCCGAGATGGGCGAGCAAGTGCTGGCGCTCGATCTCCTCCGAATCACCCCCGGCGGTCGGGAACACCAGCACCGGGGTGCCGTAGTGCCCCCAGCGCACGAAGCTGATCTCCTGCTTCATGCGGTCGGAGTACCAGCGCTCGGTGGTCTTCATCCGCACATCCTCACTCGTAGACGAACTTCTGGTCCCCCGGGTGCAGCCAGCTGAGCCCGTCGCGCAGCCGGTCGCGCCAGTTCTCCCAGTTGTGGCCGTCCCGCGCCTCGACGTAGCGCACGTCCATTCCGGCATCCCGGAAGGTGTCCACCATCGACCGGTTGGGGGTGATCAGCTGCTCGTACATCCCGCACGTCTGGTAGATCTGCTCCACCACCCGTCTCGGCCGGGCGCGGTAGGAGTTGACGAACTTGACCACCGGGTCGAAGACCTTGCCGCCGCCGTGCTCGTGACCGATGTCGGTGAAGACGAGTGACGGAGACTCCAGCAGGAGCGAGCCGAACTGTCCCGGGTAGCGGACCGCGGTGGACAGGGAGGCCACGCCCCCGAAGCTCGATCCCATCAACGTCCGGCCCTCCGGGGAGTCGACCAGGGGCAGGGTCTCGGTGAGGTGGGGGACGAGCTCGCGGGCGACGAACCGGGCGTGGGGGGCGTAGTTGGCGTACTCCACCAGGCGGTTGCCCGGAGGCACGAAGGCCACCACCATCTCCGCCACCTCGTTGCGATGGATCAGGTTGTCGAGCACGGTCTTGGCGGAGGCGTAGTCGAGGTAGTCCTTGCCGTCGTGGACCACGACCAGCGGGTAGCGGAGCACTGTTCGGAACCTCGCCGGCCGGTAGAGGTAGAAGTGCACCTGCCGGCGCAGCGCCTTGCTGGCCATCGACATCTCCACGACCTCCCCCGGACGGGCCTCGTCGTCGTGGAGACACCAGTCGGGTACCTCGTAGCCGGTGGCGGCGAGGACCGAGCTGGCGCCGAACGGTCCGTGCGCCAGCTTGGGGTTGAGCGGGTCGTTCACGAACTCCTCGTGGTGCTCGCCACGGATGATCTCGAAGCTGTACTCGACGCGAGAGCCCTCCGGCATCTCGGTGGTGACGTACCAGAGGTCGGTGTCGCGAATCCGCCGAAGCGGCAGGGGGTCCGGAAGACCCACCACGCGATGGCGCACCCAGACGTCGTCCGCCTCGCCGCGCCAGAGGAACGTCGTGCGCGCACCCTCGTTGATCGGCGCCCCGTGGCGCTCGAGGAAACGGTCGATCCGCGCGGGGTCCAGGGGTCGGCGGTCCATCAGCCGGTTGATCGCCAGCCTGCGGTCGGTGCCGGCCGCCCGGCCCTGGGCGGCGGTCACGGAAGTCCGCCGACGGTGCCGACCGTGCCGTAGTCGCTGAGCACCCGCGCACCCGTCGGCAGCTCGCCGTCGGGACCAACGTCGACTCGGCTGCCGTTGTCCAGCAGGAGACAGCTCGCATCGGCGAAGCGACGAACGAGCACGCGCAGCAGCATCGCGTCGTCCATTCGCAGACGTCGCCGCGCGTGTGGCAGAGCGACCACACGCGGCGCTCGGCCGAGTCCTCGGTCCCAGATCTCGGCACCGCGGACGCCCTGGGGTCCGCTGTCGTTGTAGAGCACGATCCGCTCGGTCAGCGCCATCGCCCCGGCGGACCACCCCACGACCGGCAGCTCGGGTCGCGGGTTCACGCCGAACAGCTTCAGGCACCGCAGCAGCACCCCGACGTGCCCTCCGGCGATCGCAAGAGCCGCCGCGCCACCGAGCAGCTCCGAGATCTCCGCACGATGCCGCTGGATCGGCTCGCTCTCCGAGACCGGCGCGGCCGCCTCGAGCTCGACGTACAGCTGGTCGACAAGGTCGAGGTACCAGTCGTCGATCGAGCGCACCACGCGCACGCCGTCGGCCAGCGCGGCGTCGGCCATGTCTTCGCGGACCAGCCGGCGCTGGACGGCGTACACGCTGTCGAGGGCACGCTGGAGCCGCACGGAGTACACGCCGGCGAGCTCGTCCATCGCCTCCCGGTGCGCCAGCGCTGCGGCACTGAAGTCCGTGTCGGCCTCGAGTACGTCGAGCAGGCGGCGGTAGAGGCCCAGGTTGCGAGTACGCCCGTCCATGACCTCGTCCAGCTCCGCGTCGTCGCCTTCGCGGTCTCGCCAGCCGGCGGTGACGGTCGCGATGGGGCCATCGGCCTGGAGGGAGCGCACGACGGTCCCGGCCGTGGTCAGGAAGCGTTGGGGCCCGAGCAGGACTGTGGTCATCCGGCGTGGACGTGAAGGGTCTGACCGACGTCGTCGAGCATCCTTCGCACCGTGTCGTAGTCGGGGTGCCGCATGCGCACCCAGGCGTTGGCCATGTAGCCCGCCTCGACGGGTTGAGTGGGGGTGCCGGGGTCGGGCAGGTGGACGTCGATGACCCACTCGCCGTGGCGACCGTTGATCTCGTCGATCCCGGAGTACCCCTGGATCTGACCGTCACGGTCCGGGCGCAGTGCGACGATGCCGGCTGAGTAGGCACGGGTCATCGGCCGCTCGGGCGCGCCGTGGACGATCGCGTTGGCCCACTCCCGATAGACGTCGACGTCGTTCGCGGCGGAGTAGAGGTCCCACGCACCGACGCCAGGCGGACGGCACCCGATCTCGGAGAACCTCAAGCCCTTGGGGCCGTAGAACCACTCCATGTGAGTTGCCGACGTGGGGATGCCGAGGGCGTCGATGACCCGCGTGCCCATCTCCCGGACCTCGGCATAGAACGAGAAGTCCCCGATCCGGTTGGTCGTCACGAACTGCGGCGAGATCCAGCGGTGGCGCATCGCCTCCAGCACGTTGGGGTAGTAGTGCGTGGCCCAGTCGTGGACGACCTTTCCGTCTACGGCGATGGTGTCGTAGAAGCCCTCGTGACCCTCGACGAACTCCTCGACCGCGATGGAGTCGACGTCCCCGAAGTCCCCCAGCGCAGCGTGGAGCTCGCCCATCGAGTCGACCCGGACGGTGCCCTGCGCCCCGGCGCCCGCACGAGGCTTGAGGATCAGCGGGAACCCGACCCGGTTGGCGAAGCCGACGACCTGGTCCGCGGTGTCGGCCGCCGTGGACGCCGCCGTGGGCACGCCGGCCTGTCGCAGCACCTCCTTCATCGACGGCTTGTCCCGGCACAGCCAGGTCGTGCGCACCGAGGTGCCCGGAATCCCGCGCGCCTCCCTGACCTTGGCGGCCGCCATCTGGTGGGACTCGACCGTGGCCTCGAGCCGGTCGACCCACATCAGGTCCTGTGCCCAGGCGACCGCAGCCTTGAGCTGACCGACGTCAGTGACGTTGTCGACCCGGTAGTAGGCACCCATCTGGCCGCGCAGCTCCTCACCGAGGTCGGACTCATCCGACTCGCCCACGCCGACGACGTTGGCTCCGACCCCGGCGAGCGCGGCCACGAAGCGCCGCTGGTTCTGCGGAAAAGCGGGCTCGACGAAGACGACGTTCACGGTTGGGAATGTAACCGTCTCCGGGGCTCGGCAACCCCCAGCCCGTCGATCGGCACCGGTGGGCGGTGGCTGAGGGCCACGATGAACGAGACCTCCAAAACGCACGAGCCGGAATGTCGAGATCGGCGGGACAGCTCCGTTCACAGGTAGGAGCGCGAGCCACTTGGCCTCGTAGCAAGCACCAACAGAAGGAGAACAGACATGGCTGTCGCAGCTGATCTTGACCGCGCCACCGACTCGCAGTGGGACTGGGTGGCCGAGCAGACCCGGACCTACCTCGCCTCGGGTGGAACCGAGGGACACGAAGCGGACGGGACGCGCATGCTCGTGCTCGCCACCACCGGACGAAGCACCGGGCGGCCGCGACGCACGTGCCTGATCTACGGCACCTCGGAGGACGACTTCGTCCTCGTCGCCTCCAAGGGCGGCGCTGCCGAGGACCCCGACTGGTTCAAGAACCTTCAAGCCGACCCCAGCGTCGGGGTCCAGGCGGGAACCCGACGCTTCACCTGCCGGGCCCGCGTGGCGTCCCCAGCCGAACGAGAGGCGCTCTGGCCCCGGATGGTAGGCATCTTCCCGCTGTACGAGGAGTACGCCCACCAGACCGACCGTCAGATCCCGCTCGTACTGCTGACGGCTCAGGACTGAGCCGTCGACTCGGCACTGCCGGCACCGGCCAACGTCTACGCCACGAACCGCACCAAACACAAGGAGTAGAACTCATGACCATCAAGCTCGAGAACGTCGGCATCGCCGTCCGCGACCTCGAAGAGACGATCGCCTTCTTCACCGACCTCGGCCTGACCGTGCTCGGCCGGGACACGGTCAGTGGTGAGTGGGCCGACACCACCGTCGGCCTCGACGGCAACCACGCCAAGATCGCCATGCTCCAGACGCCGGACGGCAACGGTCGCCTCGAGCTGTTCGAGTACATCCACCCCGACGCGATCGAGACGGACCCGACCCAGCCCAACGACATCGGGATGCACCGCGTCGCGTTCTCGGTGGACGACCTCGACGAGGCGCTCGAGATCGCGGCGAGGCACGGCTGCCACCCGCTGCGCGGCGTGGCGACGTACGGCGACGTCTACAAGCTCACCTACCTCCGCGGACCCAGCGGCATCCTCCTGATGCTCGCCGAAGAGCTGAACAAGAGCTGAGCGCGAGCGGCTGGCCGGTCTGGCACCGAAGCCAAGGAACACGAGGAGTCGACTTTCGAACCGCGACGACGGCGAGCACGGCGGCCTCGCTGCCGGAGTTCTCGGGTCCCTTGAGAGAGGCGAACCGGCGAGGTTCGACAGACGTCACCCGGAACCTGCGATGGCGGAGAGGTAGGTGATCGCGGCCGAGACCCGCTTGTTGAGGTTGGGGTCCTCGGCGATGCCGAGCTTGTCGAAGACGCGTTGGGTGTGCACCTCGACGGTGCGGTCCGAGATGAAGAGGCGCTCGCCGATGGCGCTGTTCGTGAGACCCTCGGCGACACCCTTGAGCACATCGATCTCGCGCAGGGTCAGGCCGTCGAGCACGCCGTGCGAGTACGCCGGGCCAGCAGGTCGGCCACCAGCGACGGGTCCAGGACACACTGGCCGGCCACGACCCGGTGCAACGCGTCGACGAGCATGGCGGGATCGAGCAGCCGGTCCTTGAGGAGGTAGCCGACGCCGCCGTCGGAGGACTGGATGAGACGGGTCGCGAACTCGGCCTCGACGTACTGCGACAGCACCAGCACGGCCATCGCCGGCATGGTGCGCCGAAGTTCCTCCGCCGCGACCAGCCCCTCGTTGTGAACGTCGGCGGGAGTCGCACATCGAGGACGACCGCGTCGGGCGTGGCGACCAGGGCCAGGGACTGCATCAAGGCGGGGACGTCACCGACGGCGGTCACGATCTCGATGCCCGCGGACCTGAGCGTGCCCACGACGCCTCACGGGTCAGCATCTGGTCGTCCACGACACTCACGCGCACGTCAGCCTCATTACGGTCCGGTTCTCCTCGACCTGCAGGGTGCCGCCCGCAGCACCGACCCGGTCGTGGAGCACGCCAGCCGCGTCGGCGGCCCCCTTCGTGTCAGCCACGATCGACCTCAGCCGCTCGATCATGAACCCCTCCTCGATCACGAACGCCGCCGAGAGCCACTGCGGCCTGGCCCCGCTGACTGCGAGGTCGTTCACGGTGCCGTGCACCGCGAGGTGGCCGATCGTCCCGCCCGGGAACTCGATGGGTTGCACCACGAACGAGTCGGTGGAGAAGGCGATCCGTTCCTCCGACGGCAGCGTGAGCACCGCACCGTCCCGAGCTGTTCGAGCTCGGGGTTGCGGAACGCCTCGACGAGACGTTGTCGGTCAGGGCCGCGGCCTAGGCCACCTCCACCGATCCGAGCTCGAGCTCGCGGCCGGAGACCACCTCGACATCTGCGCTGCCGCACGCGCAGAGCAGGATCAGGTCGTCACGGGTGCTCACGGCGCCCCAGCTGCGGCAGTGCAGGCGACCCTCGGGCTCGTCGATCTCCAGCGTGGCCCCTTCCAGAGGAGTCCCGGCACTGGCCAGCTCGAAGCAGAACTCCCAGGAGCCGCGCACCACTCCGGCCAGCCGACCCACCCGCAGCCTGACCACCGAAACGGGCCGGTCGCCCCTGCGCGCCAGCACTGCGTCGATCACGCTCTCGGCCATGGACAACTCGTGCACGGGACCGCCTCCATCGACACACCAACTCTGTTGCAAGCAGCCTGGATGCTAGGCCGAACGTGCAGTGCGGCGCGCGCGGAGCACCAGTCCGCCGACCACGACAGCAACCAGGACCAGCACGGCCAGCACCAGCCAGCCAACCGGGTAGTTGCGATTGAGCAGGGACGGGTTGTCCGCCCGCTCGCCCATGCCGCTGAGGACCGGGATCGCGAGGACCGTGGCGGTGCCCAGGACGACCAGTCCGGCGATCGCGGGGGCGCGAAAGCTCCTCGGCACCAGGCGGCCACCGACTGCGACCAGGGCCAGGACCACCGGGGCCAGCACGAAGTCGTGCAGCACCACGCCTGTTGCCAGCCAGATCGCGGCGCTGACCAGCTGGTCTTGGTTCTGGCGGGAGAGCAGCAGGTAGGCACCGAACAACCCGGTGATGACGCCCGCTGCCGCGATCAGCAGTCGCGCCCTCACGTCAGCACCTCCAGCCGGGTGACCCACTTCGTCTGGAGCACTCCGGGCCGGTCGGGAGCGATGATCCGGGCCGGGTAGCCGTGATCGATGGCCAGCGGCTCGCCGTTCAGCATCAGCGCCAGCGTGGTGCGATCGTCGTCGGCGAAGTTGCCCTGCAGCGTCGAGCGCCGGAACGCACCCTTCGCCTGCAGCGAGGTGACGAAGATGTCGGAGCCGGTGGGCGCCTCGACCATGTTCAGGAGGGTCCGCAGCCGGACGCCGGTCCAGTCACCGCTCGCGGACCAGCCCTCCACGCACGCAATGGGCAGCGTCTCGGTCTGCTGGTCCAGCTCGAGCAGTTGCGCGCGCGACAGCGTCACGGTCTGGTCGCCGTTCACCACCTCGAGGCGGAACGCCGCGCTCAGGGCAGTCGACGTCACACCGGCCGCGACCGCGGACTTGGTGACCGGTAGACCCTGGGGACCGTCGCCCGAGTGCGGGGCGAAGATCGAGATCTTGCGCAGCAAGGGCACCGTGTTCCCGGCGGTCGCGAGTACGGCGACACCGGTCGCGACCCAGGTGGCCCTCACCAGTCCTCGCCGGGACAGCGCGCCGGGCCTGGTCGCTGAGGGTCGGTCGTACGTCGTGTCGTCGATGTCCGACGCGAGGGCACCTCGGATGATCGGCAGCTTCACGGCGATGTGCACGACCAGTGCGCCGATGGTGATCCACGCCATGGCGTAGTGCGTCGGCCGGAACGAGAAGTTCCACGGGTACCACGCGGTGACGTTCGCCAGTCCCGAGCCGAGCTGGAAGATCGCAGAGGCCACCAGCACGCCGATGGAAGCGCGCTCCAGTCCCTCGAGCAAGAGCTTCCGGGCCCCCCTCGGCGGCCGCCGGAACAGCTTCGGATAGACGGTCCAGAGCTTGACCAGCAGCAACGGGACGCACGCCGTCCCCGTGATGACGTGCACTCCCTGGGTGACCCGGTAGCCCCACGACGGGCTGGTGGGGAACGGGATCGGCTGACTGACGTTCTGCGCGTAGTGGCTGATCAAGCCGGTGAGGAAAGCGATCCCCAAGCAGATGCCCAGCGCCATCCCGACCCGGGCCGCCACAGCGGCACTGCGAAGCCGGGAGGAGAACGAGGCGTCAGTGGGCGGTGCGGGTGCTTTCACGAGGACCTCACGGTCGCGCCCTGACGGCAGGCAACCTCATCCGTACCCTCGCGCGAGCCGTGGTCGACGACGGTCACCGGGAACCCGACTGGCACTTCCGCCAGCAGTGCGAACTTAGCCGGTGCCTCGTCGCGACAGGGCTGCACCAGGTCGCAGGTCACCTGGCCATCCGTCGCACTCATGTCGCCTCCCGGCGTTGTGAAGCTGCAGGTCAGACACCGTCTACGCGGTCACGACCGCCGTCGTTCCGCCTGTCCGGCATCCGCGAAACAGGCCCGGCGGCACACGAGGTGCCGCCGGGCCCGCCCCTCCACGGCAGGATCAGGAGCGACCGGTCAGGCGCCGGCGGTGGTGTCCACCGTGATGGTGGCGATACCGACCAGGAGGTCGTCCGTGACGGCGTCGGTCTTGAACACCTGGTTGAGCAGGTCGGCCGCGACGGGTGAGATCTCCACCTTGGTGCCGGTGAGGATCGCGTCGGTGCCCTCGGTCTTGAGCGGTTGGAGGGTGCGGCCGTCGAGCTGGAACAGGAACGCGCTGGAGGCCGCGGGCTCGCCGTTGACCTCGACGTCGCCGTAGACCCGCGAGACTCCGGGGTCGACGTTGAAGTTGGAGAGCTTCACCGTCGTGTCGCCAGCAGTGAGCGTCAGCCCGGAGGTGACGTGCTGGAGCTGGCCGATGACGTACGGCGAGACCTGGCCCGGCTTGAAGACCGTGACGTTGCCACCGGTGATCGGGAAGACGAGCGAGCCGTCGTCGGTGAGCTTGCCGTCGCCTGTGACGCCGGGCGCGAGACCTAGCGAAGTGAGCGCGTCAGTGAAGCCCGTGTCGAGCTTGATCGCGGTCGAAGTTCCCGCGACAGCGTCCAGCGACGCGACCGGCTTGGGAGCCGACTTCGACGAGGACGAGCTGTTGGAACCGGAGTCGCCGTCGTCCCCACAGGCGGCGACGCCGAGACCGATGAAGGCCACGCTGGCCACTGCTACGAGCTTGGTGCGGATGGATCGGTTGGTACGCATGTGCGTTCCCCTCAGTCTTCGATTGCTGTCATCGGGGATTCGTCACAGGTCGTTCCGGCGATTGGTCGGTGTGGGGTGGCGCAGGTCTCACGACTGGGGACCCTCGTCGAGGCCGGCCGAACAATCCGCACGGTGCCGAGCGTCGAACTACTCCATGAACAAGGGACTTCTCAGCACAGCCGAAGGACGTGCAAGTCCATGCGCACCAACCTCAAGACCTCCGCACGCACGGTCAACACGAAGTAGTCCTCGGCAGTCGACGGGTTGGTCGAGGGTCACGCCGACACACATGCTCGAGCCCCGACACGTCCGCGGGCACGATCCAGCCAGGAGCTTGCGAGGACGGAGATGTCGTGACGCCAGAGGGATCGATCCATCTCCTCGTTGGTGTCTACGCCGTCGATGCCCTGGACCCGGCCGAGCGCGCGCGGTTCGAGCAGCATCTGGACCACTGCCGCGACTGCCTCGACGAGCTGGATGGTTTCCGTGAGGCTGCTGGTCGGTTGGCTGAGCTCAGCCCCGCCGTTCCGTCGCCAGGTGTGCGCGACAAGGTTCTGACCAGGATCGGCCGCGCGCGCCCGCTTCCGCCGGGGGCGCCCCCATCTCGGTCCCGGGCATGGCGCGAGTCGGTCGACCCCGACCGGCCCCGAGCAGGTCGTCTGTCCTTGATCACCATGGCGGCGGTGGTCTTCCTCGTTGGCGTCGTCGGAGTCTCCACAGCGTGGCGACACGGCGCGAGTCCCGACACCACGGCGGCATCCATTCAGCACGCACCCGACGCAAAGCAAAGTCTGGTGGAGTCCGATGCGGGATGGTCAGTGACCGTCTGGCACTCGGACTCACTTCGACAGGCAGTGCTGGTCGCCGAGAACATGCCCGCCCCGCCCCGCGGCACGGTCTACCAGCTCTGGCTGGACCAGCCATCGTCGGGCACCGTCTCGGCCGGCCTGATGCCACGCGGACAGGCAGGTCAGGCCGTCGTGCTCGCGGGCGATGCAGCCGACGCCAACGGCGCCAGCATCACGCTCGAACCGAGTGGCGGCTCAGCCAGACCCACTTCGGAGCCGATCGCGGTCTTCGACTTCGGCCGCGCAGCACCCGAGTAGCTCACGACGCGGCCCGCGGGTCGCCAGTCGGCGACACGAGGGCGGGCAGCCCCCCACCGACGTCGGGCTAGGGGTCTGCTCGCTCGACGTGCGGTGGTGAGGGTGGCCATGCCCCCCCAGCGGTCAGTTTCGCGCTTGTTCGGCGGTGTCCGGGTCACTGTTGGCTGAGAGTGAACTCTGACCTGCATGTCGGCTAGAAGCGGGGGCTGGTTGTGAACCTGCGACCTCTGGATTCCAGTCGACCCTCGACGGGCACCCGCAGCAGCCCAGCATGCGACCGCGGGCGGGCACGACCTCTGGGTCGACGGCCAAGAGGTCGCCCGGGTCGACCTTCCGCAGACCCTCGCCAGCCTTCGCCATTCTTGGCGGCGGGCGCTTCCCCGCACACTCACAACGGCGAAATGTCCGCAGACATGGTGCTGACCTGAGACAGCAGAACCGGGCCCGTGGTGACCCACGAACCCGCGGCGTCGGATCAGCGACAGCACCCATCCCTACCTGCAGTGTGGCAGCGCTCCATCCGCATCCGCCTCGACAGCTCGAAGCCGCACTGCGCCGCATCCCTCCGCTCACGGTGACGACTGACATCGAGAAGATGAATCGAAGATAGATGAACACAGGGACTCCCCACCGAGATCATCGACATGCGCAGCTCGGCGATCTCATCACGCAGCCGCTTGAGCTCCTCGAAGTCGTCATTGCTCAGCTCGCCGTGACTCCGCGAGCCTCACAATCACCCTGCACCCAACTGCCCAGCGTGCCCTCGTTGACCCCAAGGTCGCCTGCGATATGCGCGATCGGACTGCCGGTCTCCTCGACGATCCGAACGGCTCCCTCACGAAACTCCCGGTCGTGCTTCTTCCGCTTCTCTGGCATCTCGATCCTGATTGTCGATGCCTCTACCTCAACCCAGCGCTACGCGCGCGACTGACTGCCCGGCATCTACCCCGCCCCCAACCCATCAGCTGCACCTATACCGCCACCCGCACCGAGGACCTCGTCCTGGACCGCACTGGCCACTTCGTCATCGGCGCCAGCTTCTCCGGCCACGGCTTCAAGTTCACGCCCACCATCGGCCGGATCCTCGCAGACCTGGTCAACGGCACCCCCTGCACCGGTGCTGTTTCGCAGCTGAGCTGCTCCTCCGCGAGAAGGGCTCGTGTATCGCGGGTGTACTGCGCGGCGACATCCTGCGGTCACAGCGGACGTGGTGGAGGTGCGGCGTGGACCTCGGGACGAGTGACGGGGCGACGGGTGGCACGCTCCACTGGCTGACCGAGAAGGAGCTGCCCACGCTGGACCCGCAGAGGGTCTACGTGGGTCGCGACATCAGCATCCTCGGGCGGACCGTGTACCGCAGCCTGGTGCAGTTCCCGGTGACCAGCGATCCGGAGGCGGCCGGGACGCCTGTCCCCGACCTCGCCACCGACACTGGCTCGAGCTCGGACGGGGCGCGCACGTGGACGTTCACCCTCAAGGAGGGCGTCGCGTGGCAGGACGGCAGACCGGTCACTACCGCCGACCTCAAGTACGGCCTGTCCCGGGCCTTCGCCACTGACACTCTGACCGGCGGGCCGGCCTTCGTGCTCGCCTACCTTGACCTGCCTCTCGACGAGGACGGCAACCCCGTCTTCAGAGGCCCCTACGCGTCGTCGCCCTCAGCGCGCGCCGCGTTCGATCGCGCCGTGACGTGCTCGCCGGACCAGCGGTCGATCACCTACCGCTTCAATCGCGCCTGGGCCGACTTCCCGCTGGCGGTCGCCTCGCTGCGCTGCTTCGACCCGTTCCGCGCCGACCTCGACCGCGGGGCCGACTCCAACTACGACGTCTTCGCGACCGGCCCCTACTTGCTGGCCGGCGACTACCGCCCGGGCCGCGGCCTCACGCTGGTCCGCAACCCGCACTACGACGCCGCGACGGACGGGAACCGGCAGGCGCGACCCGACACCATCGTGCTGACCGAGTCGGTGACCAGCGAGAGGATCGCGGACCGGCTGGTAGAGGATCGCGGTCCGGACCGGGCCGCGGTGACCGACCGCAACGTCCCGCCGTCCAGGTTCGGTGCGCTCGTCGGCACCGCGGCGAGCCGGGCCGCCAACCCGACCTCGCCGTACGTCGAGTACCTCCTCCTGCACGCGGCGCGCCTCCCCAACAGGTGGGTGCGGGAGGCCCTCAAGGTGGCCACCGACGTCGACGGGTTCATCGACGCAGGCGGTGGCACCCGGCGCTACGAGCGGGCGTACTCGGTGGTCGCACCGGGCGTGCGTGGCCACCATCCGAACGAGGCGTACGCCGGGCCGGGAGCCGGCGACCCGGCGGCCGCGCGCGCCCTGCTGCTGGGCGCCGGCGTCTTCCTGCCCTTCGCCGTGACGTTCAGCTACCCCGGCGGCAACGCCACCCAGGACCGTCAGGTCACCGCCCTGCAGGAGGCCTGGGACCGCGCCGGGTTCTCGGTCACCCTGCTGCCGCTCCCCGGCCGATACCACGAGGTGGTGGAGGACCCCGCTCACGAGTCCGACATCATGTGGGCGACGTGGGGTGCCGACTGGCCGAGCCCGGCGACCGTGCTCCCGCCGATCTTCGACCACCGGATCAACCTGACGACGACTAGCAACGGCCAAGACTACGGACGGTACCGCTCGGACGTCGTGAGCGACCTGATCGACAATGCGTCCGAGGCGCTCACCACCGAGGCGGCGCTCCCGATCTACCAGCAGATCGACGACCAGCTGGCCGCCGACGTCGCCTACATCCCGCTCGCAGTCGCGAAACTCTACCTGCTGCGGGGCTCCCGCGTGGTGGGCCACGTCCTCAACCCCGCCACCAACATGTACCCCGATCTGGGGTCATTGGGGGTCGCAGGTAAGTGAGAGGTGAAGATTGGTGATCCCACCGAGATCCCGAAGCCGCCCAGAGGTAGCCATGCACCGTCCGCCGACCGCGCGATGAACTGCGACGCCGCGCACGAGCTGCTCAAGTGCGAGATCGTGCACGACCCGGACGGGTGTCTCGCTGCCTTGGTCCGGCAGCACGCCGACGACCTCCGACTTCGAGGAGGACACGAGGTGACTGGCCAACCGCCTGATGTGGGACGTCGTCGGCGCCTCGCTCAAGCAGGCCGAGCGGCCTCGGGCGGGGTCTCACGGTCTCCAGCGGTCACGGCCGGAGCAGGGTTTTGACGGCGCGGCGCTCGTCCATGGCGCGGTAGCCCTCCGCGACGTCGGCGAGCGGGAGCTCGAGGTCGAAGACCTGGCCCGGGTCGATGGTGCCGCTGAGGATCCGGTCGACCAGGTCCGGCAGGAAGCGGCGGACCGGGGCCAGGCCGCCGAGGAGCTGGACATGGGAGTAGAACACCTCGTCACCGGGCAGGGCCACGTCGTGCGCCACCCCGACGTAGCCGACGCGGCCGCCGGGGCGAGTGGCGCGGATCGCCTGCATGATCGACTCCTGGGTGCCGACGGCCTCGACGACGGACGCGGCGCCGCGACCGTCGGTGAGGTCCTTGACGGCGCTCACGCCGTCGTCGCCGCGTTCGGCCACGATGTCGGTGGCGCCGAACGCGAGGGCGAGCCGTTGGCGCGACTCGTGGCGGCTCATCGCGATGATGCGTTCGGCGCCCAGCTCGCGGGCGGCCAGGACGGCGAGCAGCCCGACCGCGCCGTCTCCGACGACCACGACGGTGCTGCCGGTCCCGACGCCGGCCGCCACCGCCCCGAACCAGCCGGTGCCGAGGACGTCGGACGCCGCGAGCAGGCTGGGCACCAGGTCGTCTGAGGGCGGTTCGGGGAGCGCGACCAGGGTGCCGTCGGCCAACGCGACGCGCAGGTGCTCCGCCTGGGCGCCGTTCGCCCCGACGTACTCGCCGCGGTCGCAGGAGGTGTGGAACCCGATGCGGCAGGTCTCGCAGGTGTTGTCGGACGCGAAGAAGGAGCCGATCACGAAGTCGCCGGGCTTGATGGTCGCCACCTCGCTGCCGACGTCCTCGACGACACCGACGTACTCGTGCCCCATCGGCGTGGGCCCGTCCAGCGCGCTGATGCCTCGGTACTCCCACAGGTCCGACCCGCAGACGCAGGTGGCCGCGATCTTGATGACGGCGTCGGTCGGCTGCTCGATTGTCGGGGCAGCGCGCTCCTCCAGCCGGACATCGCCGGGAGCGTGCATGACAGCGCCGAGCATGGTGTCACCCTTCGTCGGTCGGAGTCTCGTGGTCACCGGGCGTGCTGCGGGACGGCTTGCGTCGACCGCCTCGAGACGCCTCGCCAGCCGGCCCAGCGGATGTCCCAGGTGATCAGGGCCTCGATGCTTCGGTAGGTCGCGAGCAGCTCGGCCCGGGTCTCCAGTCCTTGGGTGATGACGTTGAGCTGACCGGCCTCCTCGTCACCGCTGAGCTGGCACGGGGTCGCCGGTGCTTCGACCTCGACCACGCCCGGGCACTGCGCGATCTCCTCGAGCCCTCGGACGCGCACGAGGATGCCCGGGTCACGGGGGTAGAAGCAGAGGTTGGCGACCGGTGCCGCCAGAGAGGGCGCACGCGCGGCGCCTCCCGGCGCACCGACCAGCACCGACACGAGTTCCTCGGGCAGGTCCAGGCCGACCGTCTCGCCGATCATCGCCGGCAGCACGCCGCCGCCGAACCGACCCGGGTTGAGCTCCATCATGGTGGGGCCGAGCTCAACGTCGTCGATGATCTCGGCGTGCGCGGCCGTGTTGTCGAGTCCCAGCGCGTGCACCGCCTCTTCGACGACCGCCCAGGCCTGTTCCAGCCAGGCCGGCGTCCGGTCGAGGGGCGGGTGGGTGAAGCCACACTCGAGGTAGCGCTCGGCGATCAGGAACTTGTCGAGTGCCATCAGGCGCTCCACCTGGCCGTCTCGCACCAGCAGGTCGAAGCTGTACTCGGGGCCGTGCAGGAGCCCCTCGACGAGGAACGTGGTGGTCGGGTCCAGCTCGCGGCCGTCGTCCTGGCCGGCGACCGGCCGGTCGTACATCCCGCCGAACGCTCCAGGGGTGGACTCGGTCAGCCCGACGTACGCGCGGCGCAGCTCTTCGACCGAGCCGACCCGGCGGATCCCGTGGCTGGCCGTGCCGTTGAGCGGCTTGATGATCGCGGGCAGACCGACCTCCGCGGCAACCCGGGCCGCCTCGTCGGCAGCGCTGATCGCCGCGAACGCCGGTCCCCCGAGCCCCGCCGCGGCGAACGCCTCGCGCGCGGCCAGCTTGTTGCGCGCGAGGACGATGCCGCGCTGCCCCGGACGACCGACGCCGAGGAGCTCCGCAGCGCGCGCTGCCACCGCACTGATCGCATCGTCACGCGCCGCGATCGCGGCCGGTGGGCCGCCGGCCGCTTCCGTCGCCGCCTCGGCGACCAGAACCGGGTCGCCGGGGTCCGCCACGCCGACCCACCGGTCCAGGGCTCCGACGAACGCGCGAACCCTGGTGGTGGGTTCGGCACCGCAGACCGCCACCACCCGCAGACCCCGACGCTTGGCCGCGGCGGCCACGGGCTCCAAGCCGGCTGAGGTCGACCCGCCGAGGACGAGCACGAGCACCTGCTCGGCTGCGGTCGGTCCGGTCCCAGCATCCACGAGCCCCAGACTCGTCAGGTCAGATATGCACCGCATACAAGCCTCGGAGCACCGGCTCGGCGTACCGGCTCGGACCGTCAGGTGGCCAGCTGCTGGAAGGCCTCGAAGCGGCCCAGCGCCTCCCCCACGTCCGCACCGTGCTCCCGCTCGTTCCCGGGCCCCACCCAGGTCCAGCGCCGAACCTCGAGGGCGCGAGCCCCGCGGTCGAACCGCAGGTCCAGCGCCGCGACGATCTGCTCCCCGACGAGCACCGGCAACGCAAAGTAGCCCAGCACCCGCTTCGGCGCAGGCACGTAGGCCTCGAAGACGTGTTCGTACTCGAAGAACGCGGCCAGCCGCTTGCGTTGGATCACAAGCGGATCGAACGGCGACAGGATGTGCGTCCGGCGGGAAGCCCGGGCCGGCATCGAGTCGAGGGTGTGCGGCTCCACCCAGTGCGCGACCCGCTCGGCACCCTGGACCCGCACCGGCATCAGCTGCCCGCGACGGACCCGGGCCTCGACCAGCTCACGCACGGCGGGCTTGTCGGCCGCCGTGTTGTGGCACACCGAGGCGAGGCTCACCACGCCCTGGGCACGGAGGGCGCGATCGAGGCGGAACGAGGTCACCGCGCTGTCGGCGGCCGCCCGCGGCTCACGGGACCAGCCGAAGTGGCGGAGGGTGAGGTCGTAGGTCATCTCCATCCCGTCGCGCTCGCTGACGACCACGAGACCCCAGGTACGTGCCAGCTCGAGAGCTCGTTTGGACGGCTTGCGGCTCGCCCAGGCCCAGTCCTTCTCGACGAGGACGCCGTCCTCGACGTCCCTGGTGCGCAGCGGACCACGGCTCCGCAGCAGCCGGAGGACTCTGCGGACGTCCTCGTCCTTGACGGTGCTGTTCCACGGCTTGCGCGGACTCCACCGCTCCCGCCTCATCGCGGGCAGGAACAGCCGGAAGTCCTCGGTGGGTGCGTAGGAGAGGGCGTGCGTCTCCACCTCGAAGACCGACTTTTCGTCGGACTGCGCCTGGTGGAGGTGTCGCGGGCGGTACGTCGGGATCCGGGTCCACAGGACGTGGTGGTGAGCGCGCTCAACCACGTTGATCGCGTCGAGCTGGACGTAGCCGAGGTGGGCGACCGCGGCCGGTGTCGCGTGCGGGCCGCGCCCGAACGGCTCGGCGGAGTCCAGTCGCTGCGCACGCAGCCAGATCCGCCGCGCCTGGTCACCGGACAGCGCCACGGGTTCATCGGCCCGCTGTCGGCGGGAACCTCCGGGAGCGGGATGCCGAGCCATGACGCCCGACGCTAGACGCTGCACCTACACGCGCGTCGCCTGCGCCCCTCGTGCCGCTGACGCCTCGCTGGCCACGGCCGTGACCGGTGTCAACCCAGGATGTACGCCGCGCGTATGGGTGCCCCATACATCTGGAACACCACTCCTTCGGGCCAGGCGTCGCCGACGCTGCCGTACCGGTCCGGTCCCCCACTGTCCCAGGCGAGACCTCCGGTCCCGCGGGGCGGGACGAACCCTGCGAACGGAGATGTCGTGCGTTTGAGCGACCAGCAAGTCACCGAGTTCCGTGACCGAGGCTTCCTGCTTCTCCCGTCGGTGTTCTCCGATGGGGAGGTCGAGGACATGCGACGAGGCTTCGACGCCGATCGAGAGACACCCGGGGAACACCGCGTGCTCGAGGACGACGGCACCACCGTGCGGGCCGTCTATGCCTCCCACGTGCGCCAGCCGGCGCTCGACTCGATGGTCCGCTCTGGGCGGGTCCTCGAGCCGGTCCACCAGCTGCTCGACGACCAGGTCTACGTCTACCAGTTCAAGATCAACGCCAAGACCCCGTTCGCCGGCGCCGGCTGGGCCTGGCACCAGGACTTCGCCGCCTGGCGCGCCGCCGATGGGCTGCGCCGGCCCGACCTGCTCAACGTGGCGGTGTTCCTCGACGACATCACCGAGTTCAACGGGCCGGTCATCTTCCTGCCGGGTTCGCACCGTCGCGGGCTGGTCGGCCCGCGCGACCACGACGCCACTGGCGGCCACCTCGACCCCGATGACATCGCGATCACGCCCGCGATCATGCGTGACATGGTCGCCGAGCACGGCATGGAGAGCGTCAAGGGACCGGCCGGCTCGGTGGCCATCTTCGGACCCGAGATCGTGCACGGCTCCGCACCGAACGTGTCGCCCTCGCCTCGCGCGCTTGCCATCGTCACCTACAACGACGTGACCAACGTGCCGCCCCCGTCCGAGCACCCGCGCCCGGAGTACCTGGTTGGCAGGGACACCCGGCCGGTCGAGATCGCCGATCTCGAGCCGGCGCATGGCTAGCCGGAGCGCGACACGCCGTCAGGAGGGGCGTGCATGTTTAGTCATCCGTCCTCATGGGGGACGGGTCATTCAGACAGAAGAGGGTTCCGATCGCGGCAGTGCCGCTTCTTGGTTGGGGAGACAGTTCTGTGGAGTTCTCAGTTCTCGGGCCACTGGAAGTCCGACAAGAAGGGAGAGTCGTTCCGATCAGCGGCCAGCTCCGCAAGTCGCTGCTGGGCATCCTCCTGCTCAACCGTGGTCGCATCACACCGGTCGCGAGTCTGATCGATGGCATGTGGCCAGACGAGCCTCCGCGGTCGGCTGTCGAGAACATCCGGACCTACGTCTGCCAGATCCGGTCGGTGTTCGAGTCCTGCGGGGAGCCGGATCGGGTCGAGACCCACTCGTGCGGCTACAGGTTCGAGGTCGACGAAGGGGAGCTCGACCTGAACCGCTTTCTGGTTCTGGCCGACGGGGGTCGGGACAGCCTGCGTGAACGCGACGCCGTCGGAGCCGCCGATCAGCTCGCCGGCGCCGCACGTCTCTGGGAAGACAATCCGTTGAGCGGCATCCAGTTCGGCGCCGGGGTGTCGGCCAAGCTCGTTGCGCTGGAGGAACGGCGCCGCCAGGTCGACATCGACCTGATCGAGGCCAGGATGCTCCTGCGCGACCACGCCACCCTCGCGCCGATGCTGCGTCACCTGACCGCGCAGCACCCCCTGGACGAGGGCTTGTGGTGCCGCTTGATCGTCGTCCTCTACGCCATGGGACGGACTGCGGAGGCCCTCAAGTCGTACGCCGACGCGCGGCGCGTGCTCCTGGAGGAGCTCGGGATCGAGCCGGGCCCGGAGCTGCGCCGGATCCAGCGGGCCATCCTGACCGGCGAGGACTGGGAGACGGTCGCGCTCGCCACCCAGCGGTTCTCTGCCACCGTCGACGACCAGATGCCCGAACCGGTGCCCACCGTGCTGGGTCGGGCCGCCTTGTCCCGTCACGCCCGGTCGCGACCTTCGTGCGCCACGGGGTAGTGATCCTGCCCGACCAGGCGTGGTCCTCGGGCGGGCGACGCTGGTCACTGGCCGAGGAGCTCGGCTTCGAGCAGGCGTGGACCTTCGATCACCTCATGTGGCGCGAGCTGCGGGGCCACCCGTGGTTCGCCGCTCTCCCCACCCTGACCGCGGCCGCCACTGTCACGTCACGCATCTCCCTCGGCACGCTGGTGGCCGGGCCGACGCTCCACCACCCGGCGTCGCTGGCCCACGAGCTGATGACGCTGGACGACATCAGCGGCGGCCGAGCCGTCGTCGGACTGGGAGCGGGCGCGCTGGGCCACGACGCCACCGCCTTGGGCGACGCCCTCGCGGCCGGTGACCGAGCCGAACGATTCGACGAGTTCGTCCGGGTCGTGCACACCCTCATGACCCGCACGGGCGTCGACTTCGGCGGTGACCACATCTCGGCCCGTGGCGTGCAGCTCGCACCCGGCTTCTCCCGCGCCACGCTCGCGGTGGCCGCGGCGGGGCGGCGTACGACGCGCACCGCCGCGCGCTACGCCGACACGTGGGTGACCCTCGGCCAGCCCGGGTTCTTCGAGCCAGTGCGGTTCGACAACGGCCGCGGGCGGCTGCAGGCCCAGCTCGACCTCCTGGACGCGGCGCTCGCCGAGATCGGCCGGGACCCGGGCTCGATCCGGCGCACCGTGGTGGCCGGCAAGCAGCTCAGCGGCGTCCTGGAGTCCGCGTCGGCGTTCGTCGAAGCCGAGGAGATGTTCGCCGAGCTGGGCTTCACGGACATGGTGGTCTTCTGGCCGCGGAGCAGCGAGCCGTTCCGTGGCTCACTCGACGTGCTGGAGGAGATCAGCCCCCGGCTCAGCAGCGCCGTGGCGGCATGAGCGAGGACGGCGCGCACGAGCTCGTCCGGGCCCTGGTCGACAGCGGCATCAGCGTCTGCTTCGCCAACCCGGGCACCT
The DNA here is from genome assembly GCA_963749865.1 of uncultured Actinomycetota bacterium. Classification (GTDB taxonomy): domain Bacteria; phylum Actinomycetota; class Actinomycetes; order Propionibacteriales; family Nocardioidaceae; genus Nocardioides. The sequence continues at coordinate 37,218 of CAVVOE010000011.1, read as the reverse complement.
CGGAGCTCGGTCTGGTCGCCGCCCTCGAGGCCGACCCAGGCATGCGCACCATCCTGTGCCCGCACGAGACCGTCGCGAGCGGCGCCGCGGACGGCTACGCCCGGCTCGCCCGCCGCCCCGCCGCGGTGGCGCTGCACCAGGGGCCCGGCCTCGCCAACGGGCTGGCGAACCTCCACAACGCCCGCAAGGCAGGATCTCCCGTCCTGACCCTCGTCGGGACCAGCGCCGAGCCGGAGCTCGAGGGGCCGCTCGACTGCGCCCCCGACGCACTGGCCGGAGCGGTCTCGAAGCAGGTGAGCGAGGTGCGCGGCGATGCCACCTGGGCTGCCCAGGACGCCGTCGCCGCGGCCGTCGCCTCGCCGGCCGGCGTCTCGACACTCCTTGTCCCAGAGACCGTCTCCTGGCGGCAGGGCACCACGGCGGACTCCCCCCGTGTCGCCGTGCCGTCCCCCCGCACCGCCACCACCGTCACACCCCCCAGCCCGCTGGACGAGGCTAGGGCAGCGCTGGCCCGGGGAGAGCGGACCGCGCTGGTGGTGGGGACCAGCCTGATCACCGAGGAAGCGCTCGGGGCCCTCGCTGCGCTCAGCGAGTCCTTCGCCACCCGGGTTCTGCGCTCGGCGTTCCCCACTCTGCTCGCCCGTGGAGCCGGCGTACCCCGGACGGAGGTGATGGCAGCGGACGCAGCAGGGGTCCGTGCCCAGCTGGCAGGGGTCGAGACCGTTGTGCTGCTGGACGCGCCGCCACCCGTGGCGGCCTTCGGCCTGCCCGGTGACACCCGTCGGCTCCTCCCGGACGCGGTCCCGACGGTGTCCTTGCTCTCGGGGCCAGATGGTGTGACCGGGCTGCTCGCGGAGCTGGGCGTAACGACGAGCGACCCGGTCCCAGTGACCGCGGAGCCTGACACCGGGGACAGGCCCGCAGGCGAGTCCCTGACCGCTGCCCGGGTCGGTGCGGCCCTGTCCGCTCACCTCCCTCGCGGGTCGGTGCTGGTGGACGAGTCGAACTCCTCGAGCCCGGCGCTGTTGTCGGCCACGGAGAACGCCGCGCCACACGTGCTGCTGACGGTGCCCGGCTTCGCGGTCGGTGGCGGACTCCCCCTCGCGGTCGGCGCCGCTGTGGCCGAGCCAGACCGACGCGTCGTCGCCTTGGTGGCAGACGGCAGCGCGATGTTCAGCCTCCCGGCTCTGTGGACCCAGGCGCGCGAGCAGCTCACCTGTCTGACCGTGGTGGTCAACAACCGCGGCTACCAGATCCTGCGCCAGCAGGTGCGTCGGCGCTACGCCGAGGGCAGCTCCTCCCGGCAGCGCCTGGACGGCTCCCAGCTGTTCTCCCTCAGCGCTCCTGAGGTCGACTTCTCCATGGTGGCCGCGGGGCTCGGAGTGCCGGGCGGCCGCGCGACCACCGTGGCCGACCTCGAGGTCGAGCTGGCTCGCGGACTGAGCACCCCCGGCCCCTATCTCGTCGATGCCGTCGTCGATGCCGTCGACGCGGCTGCCGACCACCCGGAGGCAACCCATGACAGCTGACCTCGCGATCCACGGCGGCGCTCCGATACGTCGCCGGCCGTGGCCCACGTGGCCGCGTGCCGATGCCGGCACCGAGGCAGTCGTCACCGACGTGCTGCGGTCCTCGCGGTGGGCGCTGAGCGGGCCGAGCGACGGTCGGCTGCCCTACGAACGCCGGCTGGCGGCGAGCTTCGCGCGCTTCCTGGGTGCCGCGCACTGCACCCCGGTCACCTCGGGAACGGCCGCGCTGACCGTGGCCCTGCAGGCCCTGGGCGTGGGGCCCGGTGACGAGGTCGTCGTCCCGGGCCTGACCTGGGTGGCCTGCGCGTCTTCGGTGGCCAACCTCGGCGCCCGACCCGTTCTCGTCGACGTGGACCCACTGACGCTGACCCTCGACCCGTCGGCGGTCGCGGCTGCGGTCAGCGAGCGCACCCGTGCGGTGATGGTTGTCCACCTCGGCCACAACCTGGCCGACCTGGACGCCTTCACCGAGCTGAGCCAGACGACCGGGCTCCCCCTCATCGAGGACTGCGCGCAGGCCCACGGCGCCCGGTGGCGCGGCCGCCGTGTCGGGACCTTCGGGGCCATCGGCTGCTTCAGCATGCAGCAGTCGAAGCTCCTTACTGCCGGCGAAGGCGGGGTCGCCGTCACCGACGACGCCATGCTCCACGACCGAATGGAGCAGCTCCGTAGCGACGGCCGCCGCGTCCACGCCGCCGACCGGCCCGGGCAGCTCGAGCTGCTGGAGGTCGGGGAGGTCCAGGGACGCAACCTCTGCCTGTCCGAGCTCCAGGCGGCCGTGCTCTGCGACCGGCTTGCGCACCTGGACGCGGAGAACTCATACCGGCGCGTCCGTGCCGCGGAGCTCGCTGCGCTCCTGGAGGACGTGCCAGGGGTGAACGTGCTGCCCGTCGACGAGCGGGTCACCGAGCCGACCTACTACAACACCGTCATCCGGCTCGACCTCGAGGACTTCTCGCACGTCTCGGTCGACCTGGTCGCTCGCGCGCTCAGCGCCGAGCTGGGCGACCTCGAGGTCCACCCCGTCTACCGGCCCCTCAACCAGCACCCGCTGCTGTGCCCCGAGCGCGCGAACCCCGGGCGCCGGGACCCTGCCGACGTCGCGTCGCTGGCCCTGTCCGGGACGCCCCTCCCTCACGCCGAGGAGGCGCGCCGCACGTGCCTGACCCTCGGGCACCGGATGTTGCTGGACACCCCGGACGGGGTGGCGCAGGTCGCCGAAACCTTCGCCAAGGTGAGCCGCCTCTCCACGCAGCTCGTCGGGCTCGACGAAGGTGTGACGGCCCGCGCGTTCTGACCGGCGATGTATGCCACGAGTACCCCTGCTGACAAGACTTGAGGTGACGTCTGAACGCACCTTGGAGGGCATTCGTGGGACACGCGCTCGGCTCGGCGACGATCGAGAAGCTGTCCGAGCTCGACCACCTGTCGGTGATCGAGCTCGAGGTCGGGAGCCGCTGCAACCGCGCCTGCTCCTACTGTCCGGTCTCACTCATCCCGATGCCACCCGTACCGGCGCGCATGTCACCTGAGATCTTCGAGCGCACCCTCGACGAGCTCGTCGCGATCGAGTTCCGGGGCCGGCTCTCCTACCACTTGTACAACGAGCCGCTGCTGCGTGTCGACCTGCACAAGCTGGCGGCCCGCGTGCGTGAACGGCTCCCCGAAGCGCTCCAGGTGCTCAACACCAACGGCGACCTGCTCGACGACCGCCGCTACCGCGAGCTGCGCGAGTCCGGCATCGACTACTTCTATGTCACCCGGCACTCGGAGGGCGAGTACCCCTCTCGGGAGTGGCAGGTGCTGCAGTACAGCGAGAACCTCACCCTGACCAACAGGGGTGGCACGCTGACCCACCTGCCCGACGCGACAGCCCTCATGCAGCACACGCCGTGCCACGCTCCAAGCGAGATGCTGATCGTGTCCTCGTCCGGCGACATCCTGCTCTGCTACGAGGATGCCTTCCGCGAGCACGTCCTTGGCAACATCATGGAGCGCTCGCTGCCCGAGATCTGGCACGACCCGGAGGTGCGGTCGCTCCGTGAGCGGCTGGTCCTCGGCGACCGCACGGTGACTGCCATGTGCCTGCGATGCACCAACGTCTCGCACTGCGAGCCGGGACTCTCACCGCTGGAGCCGACGGTGTTGGAGGCCCTCGGTGTGGAGTCCCGCGACGGCGCGGTCACCGAGCTCAAGCTCCAGTCCACTCGAGGACGCGCCCGTGACTAGCGCGCCGAGCAGGACGTGGCGCCTCGGTGACCTCGCCCTGGAGCCGGCCGACGCGCACGGGGGCTCCGGGGTCTCGGCCCGGCGGTTCGCGGCCGGCGACGACATCGCGCCGTCGATGCACTTCCTCGACTACGTGGAGCTCGACCCCGAGGGCTACATCGGGGTGCATGAGCACCGGACGAACGAGGAGGAGTACTACCTGGTCCTGTCCGGCCACGGGCTCATGCACCTGGACGGTGACGAGCAGCAGGTCATGGCGGGCGACGTGGTCCGCAACAGACCAGGCGGCACCCACGGGCTCGCCAACATCGGGGACACCACGCTGCGCTTGTTCGTGTTCGAGGCTGCCGCCGGCACGGACGTAGCACCACGATGAGGCCCACCGCGCAGGGGCGACTGCATCTCGTCGACGACCGCGTGTCGGTGCTGAAGTCGGTCGCCGTCCGCCACCAGTCGGTGATCAGGACCACCGGGCTGCTCGACCCGGGCAACCGGACCCTGGCGGACGTGCTGGACGCCCGGCACCCGCTGGTCGTGGTGACCCCCGAGATCGACCGGCTCTACGGCGTCACGCTGCGGCGCTACCTGTCGACGCACTGCCCCAACGGGTTCGACACCCTGGTCCTGGCGCGCACCGAGGAGACCAAGACCTTCAGCGGGGTCATCGAGATCTGCGAGTACGCCGCGTCGATCGACCTGCGCCGGACCAGCCCGATCGTGGCCGTCGGCGGCGGCGTGTGCACCGACATGGTCGGCACCGCCGCGGCCGTCTTCCGGCGTGGAGTGCCCCACGTGAAGGTGCCGACCACGCTGATCGGCCTGGTGGACGCGGGCATCGGGACCAAGAACGCCGTCAACCACTCCGGGCGCAAGAGCATGCTGGGCACGTTCCACCCACCAGAGGCCTCGCTGCTCGACCTGGGCTTCGTCGCCTCGCTGCCTGACCGGCACGTGGTGAACGGGATGGCCGAGATCGCGAAGGTCGCCATCGTCACCGACGCCACCCTGTTCACGCTGCTCGAGGCCGCAGGGCCCACGATGGTGGACACCAGGCTGCGTGCACCTGCGACCGCGGTCGGCACGATGGTCGGGCGTGCGGTGCACGGCATGCTCAGCCAGCTCGCGGACAACGTGTTCGAGTGGGACGGGTTCCGCCGGGCCATGGACTTCGGCCACACGTTCAGCCCCCATCTCGAGGTCGCCTCGCACCACGGGATCCTCCACGGCGAGGCAGTCGCGATGGACATGGCGCTCTCCGCCTGCATCGCCCGGACTCTGGGTCTCCTCGACGAGGAGTCGACGAACAGGGTGCTCACACTGCTCCGAGACCTGGGCCTGGAGCTCGCGTGGAGCGAGACCGACGCCGAGGTCCTGTTCCAGTCTCTGTGGTCCGTGCACGAGCACCGTGGCGGACACCTCAACCTGTGCCTGCCCTCGGGCATCGGGGAGCACGTGTTCGTGGACCTGCCGGACCTCGACGTCGACGTCCTCCGCGGGGCTCAGCGGCGGCTGGCGGCCGAACAGGGGTGCGTCGAGGCACGCGAGGTGGTGCCGACCCGCGAGTCGATCTCCCGATGAGCGCTGCCGCCGACGTGGTCGTGGTGGGGGCCGGACCATCCGGGGCGGTTGCCAGCCACGAGCTCGCCCGGAACGGTCTCGACGTCGTGTGCCTCGAGCAGGGCGACTGGGTCGACCCGAGCCAGTTCCCCACCAACGACCCGGGCTGGGAGCTGCAGATCGAGAGCCAGTGGTCGGCGAACCCCAACGCGCGCCGACTGCCGGCCGACTACCCCGTCGAGGTGAGCGAGTCCGACATCGCGCCTGTGATGTACAACGCCGTCGGCGGCTCGAGCATCCTGTTCGGAGCCCAGTGGCTGCGCCTGACACCGAGCGACTTCTGCGTACGAACGAACGACGGCATCGCGGCGGACTGGCCGGTGAGCTACGAGGACCTGGAGCCCTACTACGCCGAGGTGGACCGCTTCATCGGCGTCTCGGGCCTGTCCGGCGACCCGGCGTACCCCCCGGGCCTGGACTACCCCCTACCGCCACTTCCCCTGGGTGCGGCCGGCCGCACCGCTGCGGCCGCCGCCGAGAAGCTGGGCTGGCACTGGTGGCCGGGCTCCAACGCGATCGCCAGCCAGCCGCACAAGACCCTCTCCGCCTGCTCCCGTCGCGGGGTCTGTGAGTGGGGCTGCCCCAATGGCGCCAAGGCGAGCTTCGACCTGGCCTACTGGCCGCACGCCCTGCAGCTCGGAGTCAGGCTCGTCACCGGAGCTCGAGTCCGGCGGGTCGAGACCAGGAGCGACGGACGGGCGACCGGTGTCGTGTGGGTCGACCGCGAGGGGCGCGAGCAGTGGCAGCCCGCCAACGCGGTCGTGCTCTGCGCGAACGGGATCGGCACGGCTCGCCTGATGCTGATGTCGGCCTCGGCCAGCCACCCCGACGGACTCGGGAACTCCTCGGGCCTGCTCGGCCGCAACCTCATGCTCCACCCGAGCGCCAGCGTCACCGGCTACTACGAGTCGGACCTGGAGTCGTGGCGCGGCCCCAACGGTGAGCTCGTGCACTCCCTGGAGTTCCACGACGGCCTGGCCGAGCACGGGCTGCGGCGCGGCATCAAGCTCAACGCCATGCCCATGCCGGGGCCGCTGCGCAACATCGAGGCCCAGCGACCGCTGGGGTACGACGCGGTCTGGGGCGAGGGCTTCCTCGACGCCGCCCGCGCACACGCGCACGCGCTCCTGTGGGACGCCAACATCGAGGACCTGCCCGAGGAGCGCAACCGGGTCACCCTGCACCCGACCCTGACGGACGAGGACGGCCTGCCGGCTCCGGCGGTGCACTACTCACTGAGCGAGAACACGCGTGGCCTGCTGGACTTCTCCGTCGCCCGCATGCAGGACCTGCACGACGCCGGAGGCGCGGTGCGCACCGTGTCGCAGGACCTGCTCGCGGACTCCTCGTTCCACCTGCTCGGTACGGCGCGCATGGGCAAGGACCCGGCCGCGTCGGTGGTGGACCCGTTCGGCCAGACCCACGACACGGACAACGTCTTCGTGGCCGACGGGAGCATCTTCGTCACCAGCGGCTCGTGCAACCCCACCAGCACCATCACGGCCCTCGCCCTGCGGCTGGGCCGCCACATCGCCGCCGTCGCGGGCGACCGGGTCGTCACCGCGTGAGCGGCGGGGGCCCGGCACCGGGACAGCTGTCCGTGCCGCAGCGCCGGACCGTCCGGCCTCTGCGGGACGACGAGGCCGCGACGCTGGTCGCCGTCGCCGACCACCTCTGCGGCGGCGGACCCCGCCCCAGTGAGCTCGAGGGCTACCCGGCACTGCTCGAGCAGGCCCTGGCCCTGCGCGGCGATGTCTTCGGCGAGGTCGTCGCACTCCTCTCCGAGGCATCCGGCCGGGGCCTGGGGCTCGACCAGTTCCTGCGCGAGCTCCACGACCGGCGACCCCATGAGTTCGAGGCGGTGTCCAACGTCGTTGCCGGCGCCTACCTGATGGCACCCCAGGTGCGGACGCTGATCGGCTATCCCGGCCAGCCCGGCCACCGGCCGCGCCCGGACGAGGCGGCCGATGACATCCTCGCGATCTGGGGCTCAGGAATCCCCGACCCCGCTCCGGGCTCAGACGCGGGGTCAGTCCAGGAAGAGGCAGAGCGGGTGCCCTGACGGATCCAGCATCACGCGGATGTCGGTCCGTGGCTGGTGCTCGGCGAGCGTCCCGCCCAGCTCGGTCGCTGCCTGCGCAGCCTCCTCCAGGGCCACGCGTCCCTCCTCCTCGGTGTAGTCGCCGTCCTCACTGGGGCGGACCGGCAGCTCGAGGTGGATCATCTTCTGCTGCTGCCCCGGAGCCTCGGGCCACGTCGGCGGCTCGTAGCCCTCGGTCTGCTGGAAGGACAGTCCCGTGCCGCCGTCGGGATCCCGCATCAGCACCCAGTCCGGCTCGACGGCCGTGGGCTCCCAGCCCAGCAGCCCTCCGTAGAAGCGGGCCATGGCCTGCGGATCGGAACAGTCCATGTTGATCGTGCGGAGGATCGTGGGCAGTGCCGGCATCGGTTCTCCCGTTCGTCGAATGGCGTCGTCAGGGGGCATTTTCACCCTACGGTGGCCGGACCGGCAGGGACCATGCGGACGGCGTCCCGTGTAGGTGGCGTATATACCCGCCGCCGAGGCTCGAGACCACGTGCTGGTCCACCAGCAGCCCCTCGCCGTCCGGAGGCGCGCACATGTCCGACACCGAGCAGTTCCTCGAGCTCCTCGCTGAGCTCCTGTCGGAGAATCCCAACGCGGACATCGACATCACGCTCGAGACCCCGCTGGCCGACGGCGGCCTCGAGCTCACCTCGCTCGAGCTGATCGAGCTCCTCGTCCAGATGGAGGAGCGCCTGGACACGACGATCCCCGACGAGGCGGTCATGAACGCCTTCCTCGACGACGTCAACGACCTGTTCCGGCTGGTCGAGGGCCGCGACACCGCTGCCGTGCACCAGCCGGCCTCGTGACCGACACCGACCTCGAGGTGCCCGTGAAGGGCGAAACTGACGGCCGCCTGCGCGGCCTGCTGCCGGCCGGGTCCGGGCTGGGCCGCACCTTCAACCGCATCTGGCTCGCGCTCACGGTCTCGCTGATGGGCAGCGAGATCACCGCCCTCGCGATCCCCCTGCTCGCCGCGGTGACCCTCGACGCCAGCCCGTTCGAGGTCGGGATCGTCGGAGCGGCGACGAGCCTGCCCTTCCTGCTGTTCAGCCTGCCCGCCGGCGTACTGGTCGACATGCTGCCGCGGCGGCCGGTCATGGTGACGACCGACATCGCGTCTGCCCTGGCGCTGACCGCTCTCCCCGTCGCGTGGGCCCTCGACGCCATCTCCATCCCGCTGCTCTGCGCGGTCGGGTTCGTGGTGAGCACGTGCGCCGTCTCCTTCGAGATCGCCCACTACGCCTTCGTCCCCTCCCTCGTGCCCGGGAACAGGATCGTGGACGCCAACAGCCGCCTGCAGATGAGCTACTCGGCAGCCGACTGGGCGGGGCCGGGTGTGGCCGGAGCGCTGATCCAGGTCCTCACCGCGCCGATCGCCGTCATCGTCGACGCGCTCACCTTCGTGGTCTCGGCGCTGCTGCTCGGCTCGGTGAAGGGCGCAGAACCACAGCGTGAGGAGACCGAGGAGCGGCCGACCATCCGGCAGGCCCTGGTCGACGGGCTGCAGTTCCTTCTCTACGAGCGGACCCTGCGTCCGGTGATCCTCCTGGCCAGCCTGGGCATGATCTTCAACACCGCCCTCGCGGCCGTCACGGTGCTGTACTTCGTCCGCGAGCTGGGGCTGCAGCCCCTCGCGATCGGCGCGCTGTTCGCGGTCGCCAGCCTGGGCGCCATCCCAGGGGCCGCTCTGGCTCGGTGGGCGGGCGAGCGCTTCGGGGTCGGCCGGACGATCATCTGCGGGTGGTCGCTGTCGGCCGCGTCCGGCCTGGCGATCCCGCTGGTCGACGGGCCGACCGGCCTGATCATCGGCGTGCTCGGGCTGGCGTACGCCGCCGGCGCGGTGGTGTTCACGGCGGCGAACGTGCAGCAGTGGACCCTGCGCCAGCTGCTCGCACCCGAACGCCTGGGCGGTCGCGTCACCGCCGGATACCGCTTCGCGGTGCAGGGCATGGGGGTGGTGGGTGCCGCCGGCGGCGGCTACGTCGCCGGCGTCATCGGCCTGCGCCCGGCGATGCTGATCTACGCGACCGGGGGCATCCTGGTCCCCCTCCTCGGCTTCCTCACCCCGCTGCGGTCGCTGCGATCGATGCCCCCGTCGGTCAACGAGCCGGCCGAGGAGGCCCCGGCCACGTGACGGAGCTGCTTAGCCTCGCGCCCACCCAGGAGGTGCAGTGGGAGGAGATGTGCGCGGACTCGCTCGACCAGCCGGGTGAGTCACGCAACCTCGTCATGGACTGCCGCCGGCTGCGCGGGCCCGTCGACCGCGAGCTGCTCACCGCCGCCGCGCGCGCGGTCATGCGGCGACATGACGCCCTCCGGCTCGTCTTCGACGCCGTCGGCCTGCGCCCGGCCGCGCGCGTGCGCGACGACATCGACGTGCCGCTCGAGTGGCACGACGTGCGTGACCAGGACGTCGAGGTCCGCACCGCAGCCGGCGAGCAGCTGCTCGCGGCCGCGTCCACCTTGCCCTTCGCTGCCACCGCCGAGCCGATGTGGCGGATGACCGTCGCCCAGGTCGCCGACGACGAGGTGCTGGTCAGCGCGCAGTTCTCGCACGTCGTGGCCGACGGCCACTCCTGCGACGTCTTCTTCCGGGACCTGGTCGCCCACTGCACCGGGGCGGCCGACGCGCTCCCGCCCGCCCTGTCGATGGCGGAGCTGCTGGCTCGGCAGCAGGAGCGGTACGGCGCCACGCCGGAGCGACTGGGCTTCTGGCGCGAGCGGATCGGCCCCCACCTCGCCGAGCCCGGCCTGCTGCCCGATCTCCGCCCACCGCACGCCGACGCCCAGCGCCGCCACCACCTCTTCTTCCCGCTCAGGCCCGATGTCGTCGAGGGCGTTAGACGCACGGCGTGGCTGGCCCGCACGACCCCGTTCCTGGCCCTGCTCACGGCCTACCAGCTGACCCTCGGCCTGGTCTCCGGCAAGCGGGCGACCATCGTCGTCACCTCGGCCTCGGGACGCCGCGACGTCCGCGAGCGAGCCACGATCTTCCAGATGGCGACCTACCCCTACGTCGTCCTCGAGCCCACCGACGACCAGACCCTGGTCGACCTGGTGCGCAGCGTGCACGCGAGCTTCAAGCAGTCCAGCGAGCACCTGGTCGGCTACACCGAGCTGGCCGCCGCCGCCAACCCCGGCTTCGAGGCCGTCCGGCCCTGGCCCGACGTCAACCTCGTCGACGGCACGTTCCACTCCTGGCCCGCGGGCGGTGACGACGTCGTCGCCGGCGACCTCGTGATGACCCAGCTGCCCAACCCGGTCCTGGCGGGCTCGGAGTCACCCGGTGGCGAGCGTCGGCCGGTTCCCAGGTCCGGCGACCTGACCCCCGAGCTGGCCGGCTGTCGCCCCGGTCTGACCGTCAGCCTCGAACGCGACCGCTGCGTGCTGTTCTTCAACGACCAGCTGTACTCCGAGGAGTCGATGCAGCGCTTCGCCGACGACTTCGCCTGGGTGGCTTCCCGGTTGGCCTCGAAGCCGCACGCGGCGGTGCGCGAGGTCGCCCGCGACCTGACGTACCGCCGGCCGGACCGCCGGCCAGAGGGCGACCGCCCCCGGACCGGGGGCCAGAAGATCTCAGCATTCAGAGAGGAGCAGCGTGATGGACAACGACGAGCTGGTCAGGGAGTTTGACGAGCGAGGGTTCACCCTCGTGGAAGGTGCCTTCTCTCCGGAGGAAGTGGCCGCGATCCGGGCGGAGGTGACCCGTCTCGAGGGTGAGGACATCCCCCAGCGCCTGCTGGAGACCGACAGCTCGCTGATCCGCGCCGTGTACGGCGTCCACGAGCTCAGCCCCGTGCTGGAGCACCTGACCAGCGACCGGCGCCTGGTCGACTTGGCCGAGGACCTGCTGCGGTCGCCGGTCTATATCCACCAGACCCAGGTCAGCCCCAAGAAGGCCTTCGGCGGCAACACCTGGCCCTGGCACCAGGACTTCCTCTACTGGAAGCGGGACGACGGCATGCCCACCGCCAATGCCCTGAGCGCCGGAATCCTGCTGGACGACGTGACCGAGCTGAACGGTCCCATGTTCGTCGTCGAGGGCACCCACCGCATCGATCTCCAGGCCGAGACGTCGACGCACGGGGCCGGCTGGGAGAAGACGGCCAGGATCGGCGACAAGTACCAGATCTCACCCGAGCGGCTCTCGGCGATCATGGACGAGCACCCGACGACCTCGGTCAAGGGTCCCGCGGGCACGCTGGTCATGTTCCACAGCGGGCTGCTGCACTGCTCGCCACCGAACCTGTCCGGTCGCCCCCGCTCCATCCTGTTCGTCCGCTACAACGCGATGTCCAACCAGCTGGTCGAGGTCGCGGACCCGCGCCCGGAGTGGCTCGCCAACCGCCACCCCGCCCAGGTCGAGGCCCGGGACGAGCCCTTCCTGGCCGTGCCCGTCGGCTGAGCCGAGTGCCGTCAGGCGTGGCCGGCGACGACAGCCGTTCCGGCCCGCTGCGGCGCCTCGGCCGGCAGCCGGGCCAGTGACCGGGCCAGCTCGTCCTCGATGTCGACATCGGTGAGCTGCCCGTCGAGGAACGAGGAGTAGCCACCCAGGTCGAGCAGGCCGTGCCCGCTGACGCAGGTGAGGACGGCGCCGCCCCCGGCCTGGTCGAGGGCCCGTGCCTCCAGTGCGGCGCTGTGCAGCGCGTGGGCGCTCTCCGGGGCAGGCACGACCCCCTCGGTGCGCAGGAAGGTCGCCGCGGTCTCGAAGACGTCCGACTGCGTGTGGGCCCGGGCCGACACCAGGCCGCGGTGGAGCAGCGCGCTGACCAGCTTCGAGCTCCCGTGGTAGCGCAGTCCGCCGGCGTGGATACCGGGCGGCATGTAGTCGTGCCCGAGGGTGTACATCTTCTGCAGCGCGGTGCTGCGCGAGGCGTCGACGAAGTCGTAGGCGTAGCGGCCCCGCGTCAGCGTCGGACAGGCGGCGGACTCGGCGGCGACGAACCGGGCCTCGCGGTCCAGCTCCCCGCGCAGTTGCGCGCCCAGGAAGGGGAACACGAGCCCGCCGAAGTTGCTGCCGGCGCCGACCGACGCCATGACGACGTCCGGGGTCACTCCGAGCTGGCCGAGCTCGGCCTGGCACTCGAGCCCGACCACGGTCTGGTGCAGGAGTGAGTACCCCTCCCCACTGCCCGTGCAGAAGCTGGCGCCGGAGTCCCGGGCCAGCTCCTGTGCCTCACCCAAGGCCAGCGTGAGCGTGCCCGGGTGGCCGGGGTCCTCGGCGAGGGCCGCACGCCCGACCGCCGTACGCCGGCTCGGGCTGTCCACGAGCTCCGCGCCGAGAAGCCTCATCAACACGCCCCGGTAGGGCTTGGCCTCGCGGGAGCTGCGCACCATGAACACCGTGCACCGCAGGCCGAGCTCGGCGCAGGCCGCGGCCACCGCGGTGCCCCACTGTCCCGCGCCCGTGCCGACGACCAGCTCCTTGACGCCTGCCTGCGCGTAGTAGTGGACCTGCGCCACGGCGGTGTTGAGCTTGTGGCTGCCGCTGAGGTTGCCGCCCTCGTACTTGTAGTAGATGGCGGAGGTGGTCCCGATCGCCTGCTCGAAGGAGGTCGCCCGGCGCAGCGGCGTCGGCCGCCAGCGCCGGTAGGCCTCGACGACGTCGTCCGGGATCGGGTGCCACCGACGGCCGGACCGCTCCTGCCGGATCAGGGACGGCGGCACCGACACCCGCACCGGCCCCGCGGACACCGGTGCCGGCATGTCGTGCGGAAGCTCGAGGTCGAGGTCGGCCTGCAGGTTGTACCAAGCGTCCGGCACGCCGGCGCAGTTCGCGGTCATCTCACTCCGTCTCGTAGGAGATCCAGTCGGTGGCCTCGATCGACGCGATGGCACTGCTCAGCTCCTCGAGGCTGGCGGCCCGGCCCCACACGGCGCCGAGGCTGCTCGCGGAACCGGCCCGCCAGTCCACCCTGCTGCCCTCGCGGGCGCGGATGAACACCCGGTCAGCGGCCGGCAGCCCGCGTAGCTGCGCCACCCCGTGGATGGACGTGATGCGGGTGGCCTCGACCGGTGCGTGCAGCAGGTACTGGAAGGCGAGCTCGTCCACATCCCGCACCGGAGGCGGGGGCTCGAGACCCATGGCGCAACCCAGCGCGACCGCCACCGGATCGGCGACCCCGGTGCGGTTGGCCAGGTCGTCGACCCAGCCACCGAGGCGGCCGTTGACCTCGATCACCCGGGGGCCGGACGGCGTGAGCTTGACCTCCACCTCCGCCACTCCCTGGCGCACGCCCAGGGCGGTGACGGCCCGGCAGGCCAGGTCCTCCACCTGCGCGCGTACGCCGGCCGGCTCGAACGATCCGGGGCCGTACCCGCCCCGCTCGCGGAACGGCGGCGCGAGGGCGAACTTGCTCATCGTGAACATCGGTGTCGGGCGACCGCCGGCGAGCATCACCTCCACCCCCATGTAGTCCGCCCAGGGTGGCGGGGTGGGCCGGCCCACGAGGCACTCCTCGACCACCACAGCGGGTTCGCGGGCCTCCGACCCGTCCGGTCCGCCGCTGAGGAGGCCGGTCACGACATCGCGTGCCTCCTCACGGGTGCGGACCACGGAGGTGTTGCGGCTCGAGACCCCGACCACCGGCTTGACGACGGCGGGCAGACCCACGCGGGACAGCGCCCGGTCCAGCTCTCCGGCGTCCGTCACCAGCTCGCACGGCAGGTCGTCCACGCCCGCCTCGCGCAGCCGGCTTCGCTGCGCCGCCTTGTCGGTCAGCACGTGCACGTCGTCGGGGGTGGGGAAGGCCAGCCCGAGCTCGCCCGCGAGGACCGCCGTGAGCGCCAGCTGGTACTCGCTGAAGGTCACGATCCCGGCGGGTCGGTGGTCGCGCAGCTGCGCGACCACCTCGCCGATGTCGCCACCCGCGTCGACGACCTCGCCGAACCGGCTCAGGGTGCGCTTCATGGCCCGGGCGTGGTCGGAGTCGGCGAGCACGAAGACGAGCTGCCAGCCACGGGCCAGCGCGACGGCGGCCATGCGCCGCGGCAGGGCGCTGCCGAAGTCGTAGACGACCACGAGGGGACCGACGGCGCCGCTCGAGCGCTCACGCATGGGTGCCTCCCTCCGGTCCGGCTCGGGAGGTCTCGACACTCGACGGCGGGCATACGCGGGGCCTACACAGCGGGCGGGCCTGCACCCGGACATTCGGTGTATGTGCGGCGTACGCGACCCGCACAGCATGGCGATCGAGGCCGATCAGCCGTCTCCAGGACCAGTCGGGAGTGACACATGCAGCACGAGGCGTCGACCACCACCTTGGCGCGAGGTCCCGAGACCGGGCCGACAGCGTTCCACCACGTGGGCGTCCAGACCGTCGACCTGGACAACGCCCTGTCCTGGTACGTCGACTTCCTGGGCGCCGAGGTGGCCTGGGAGCTGACGACCTTCTCCGAGCTGACCCGGCGGCGCCTGCCCGGGATCCGGCGGCTGGCGGAGATCAGGCTCGGAGACCTCCGGCTCCACCTCATCGACCGCGGAGCCGTCGACCCACCGCCGACGACGACCGCGCAGTTCCAGCACCTGTGCCTGGTCGTGCCGGACTCCTCGGACCTCGAGGGCTACCGCTCCCGCTGGAGCGAGCTGCGCCGCTCCGGGCGCTACACCTTCGTCTCCGACGAGCCGCCGACCGAGATCGTGGTCGACGCAGACGGCATCCGGAGCTTCTACGCGCTGGATCCCGACGGCCTCGAGCTCGAGCTGACCTACGTCCCCTCGGCGTGACCGGCGACCCGGTGCGGAACCCCACCTCGGACGGCTGGGCGGTGTCCGCGTCGTACGACGACGACCGCGAGGTCGTGCACGCCTTCGGCGGGCGTGCCTACGGTCTGGAGCCGCTCATCCTGCCGCTCGCAGAAGACCCGCTGGACCCGTCGAGAGGGCTCTGGTCCGAGCAGCCGCTCGAGGTGCTGGCCCGGCCGGGACCACGAGCCGGACGGACGGTGGAGCCGGTCGCAGCTGAGGACGTGGACCAGCACGCGTGGTTCCGCTGGATCACCGGGCACCAGGCCAGCTTCGTGCTGTGGCGCTTGCTGGGCGCCGAGGTCGAGGACCACCTCGCCGCGTGCGGCGCCGAGCTCGACCAGCTCGGCGAGACGCTGACCGACCTGGACGAGGTCACGGTGGCCCGCTGGGCGCGGTACGTCGACGGGTACAGCGAGATGCTCCTCTACTCGGGGTCGTGCTCGACCCAGACCTACCACCGGCTGATCCGGCCGAGCATGCGGCTGCAGCACCCCAGCTTCAGCGGCAGCTGGGCACCGGACTACCTGGGCGTCCGCCGCCTCCTGCACGACCGGCGGCTGCTGGGCGACGGCGCCGCAGCGCGGCCGCTGACCAGGTCCACCGGCACCATGCACCTGGTGCACGACCGGGTGGCCGAACGGCTGGTCCCCGGTGGCGCCTCGCTGCTGCGCGCCTCCCCTGTCCGGCGGCAGGACTGGGGTGACACCGCGTTCCTCTACGACAGCTACTTCCTCACGCGCCGGGCCCCCGTCGACCGGCGGACGGCGGCGGTCCAGCTGGTGCGCCGGCTGCACGCGGTCACCGACGACCTCGCCACGCATGGCCTCTACCACCCCGAGGAGCGGGCCTGCACCGCGCCGGCCGGGGTCCAGCACCTGGAGGAGGAGCTGGCCGAGGAGATCGGTGCCCTGGTGAGCAGCGTCGTCGAAGCAAGCACACGGGGCGCGCTGACCGCGGTCGCGTCCCGGCGCTGACCCGGTAGCCGAGCATGCGGGACACACCCCACCGCGTCACGATCGTCGGCCTCGGCCCCCGCGGGCTCGGCGTCCTCGAGCGGCTGGTCTCGCTCGTGGGCCGCGAGGACGGCCCGCGGCGACTGGAGATCCATCTCGTGGACCCGACGTGCACCGGCGCAGGCGTGCACGCGGTGGACCAGCCGGACTACCTGCTCATGCACTGTCCCGGGACCGACCTGACCATCTTCCCGGACCGGGCCAGCCTGCCCGACGAGCCCGACCGCCCCGGTCCGACGTTCTACGAGTGGGCCGCCCAGCAGGACGTGCGGGTGGCGGACCGGCCGGGCGCGGCACCCAGCCGCGCCGTGCGACCGACCGACTTCCTGCCCCGCAGCAGCTTCGGCCGCTATCTCTCGTGGTTCCTCGACGACCTGCTGGCCGGCCTGGACGAGCGGGTCAGCGTGGTGCAGCACCGCGACGTCGCCGTCGACGCGCGGATCGCCGACGACGGGCGCCCGGTGGTGATCTGTCGCAGCCGTGCCACGGTGACCTCGGACCACCTCTTCCTGACCATCGGGTACGGCCAGGAGCCGGGCTCGCCGGACCTGCCGGGAGGGTCGATACCCTTCCCCCTCCCGCCGCGGGCCGCGGCGGTCGAGCCGGGCGCGAGCGTCTCGGTCTCGGGGTTCGGCCTCACGGCTCTCGACCTCGTCAGCAGCCTGACGGTGGGCCGCGGTGGTGCCTTCCGGATGCGTGGAGAGGTGCTCGACTACGTCCCCAGCGGCCGCGAGCCCGACATCGTGCTGCACTCGCGCTCGGGGGTCCCCGCGCGAGCACGCCCGCACCGCGTCGGCGTTCGCCTGGGACACGCGCCGGTGCTGCTCACCGACGCGACCGTCGAGCGCCTGTGCTCACGAGGTCCTCGGACGGTCGACTTCGAGACCGAGGTGCTCCCGCTGATCCAGGCGGAGATGCTCGTCGCCTACTGGCGGACCTTCGCCGACGGGGCGTTCCGCGCGCAGGTCGAGAACGCCGCTGGCGCCGTCGCTTCCGGACGGCTCGAGCCCCTGACCGACGTGCTCGACGCCCTGGGCGCCCGGTGGGGACAGCTGGACGTGCACAGCCTGTTCTCGGGAACCGCCGGGATGCGCCTGACCGACCACGCGGCGTACGAGCAGTGGGTGCTCGACCAGCTCGTGGCCGACCTCGAGGCCGCCGCCGCCTACCCACACGGCAGTCCGGTCAAGGCGGCGCTGGAGATCGTCGAGGACACCTTCGACACCATCCGCGCCATCGTCGGCGGCGGGAACCTCACCCTGCTCTCACAGGGCCACTTCAACGCTGTGTACGGCCCGCAGCTCCGCCGGATCGCGGTCGGCCCGATCGCCGACCGCCAGACCGAGCTGGTCGCCCTGATGCGGTCTGGCGTGGTGCGGGCACCGCTCGGCCCGGCACCGGTGGTCGAGCCGGTCGGCGCCGGCGCCCGCCTCGTGTCGTCCGGCCTCGACCGTCCGCACTCCGAGCAGGTCGCTGCCGCGCTGGCCGGGCACCTGGAGCCGATGCCCCCCGACGGGTCCGGGCCGGACCTGCTGGTCAACCTGTACGCGCGAGGCCTCCTACGGCCCTACCGGGGCGGGGCCGGTGCGGTGCACGGTGCGGTCGACGTCGACCGCCGGCACCACCCGGTGAACGCCGACGGCATCGCCGAGGAGCGCATCTGGGTCCTCGGGCCCATCTGCGAGGGAGTGTCCTTCTACACCCATGTCCTGCCCGAGCCGGGCAACCGGTCCGACTGCGTGGTCGACGCCCACGCCGCGGTCAGCGAGCTGCTGGAGTCGACGCTCGCCAGGAGCTGACCGCCGAGAGCGACTGCACCCGGTCCAGGACGTCGCCGGCGATGCGGGTGAGGCTGTCGGCCGCACCCGCGAAGATCCCCTCCGCCCGGGGCCACTGCACGACGATCTCGTCGACTCCGAGCTCGGCGAGCTGCGCGGCCTCGTCGAGGAAGCGCTGGGGCGAGCGGGTCATGTCGTTGGTCTTCTCGGTCGTGACGACGACACGACGGATCGAGCCGGGGTCGCGACCGGTGCTGGCGCACGCCTCGTCGAGGACCCGGCTCTGGTCGCGCACCGCGGCCATCAGCCGTTCTGGTGGACACGGCTGCGCGACGTCGGCCGGACCGCAGGTCGACCACGCGTCTCCCACCTCGGCGGCGAACCGCAGGCCACGCGGACCGGTGGCCGCCACGATCAGTGGCAGTCGCGGCTGCTGCACGCAACCGGGGATGGTGCGGGCCTGGTCGGCCAGGTAGAACTCGCCACGAGCCGTGACCACCCGCTCACGAAGGAGCCGGTCGGTGAGCCGGACGAACTCCTCGAACCGGCGGGCCCGCGAGCCCGGGTCGAGCACCCTGTCGTCCACGACCTGGGCGTCGCCGGCGCCCGTCGCACCGGCCCCGACGCCGAGCTCGAACCGCCCGTCGGACACCTCGTCCAGCGTCATCGCGTCCTTCGCGGTGAGCACGGGGTGCCGGAAGTTGGGCGAGGTCACCAGGGTCCCGAGCCGGATCCGCGAGGTGGCCGTCGCCGCGACGGTCAGGAAGGGGAACGTGGCGTACCACGGCCCGTCGCTCAGGCTGCGCCACGACAGGTGGTCCACGGTCCACCCCGAGTCGAAGCCCATGGCCTCGACCTCTCGCCACATCTGCGCCGCCAGGCGCGAACGCCACTCGGGCAGGATCATCACTCCGACCTTCACCAGTCACCCCTCGGTCAGGCCGGCACGCGGCAGCCGACCACGCGGGTCAGCCCCATGCCGGTGCACAGTCGGTCGGCGGCCACGTCCAACTGGTCGGCCAGCTGGTCACGGTCCTCGCCCCAGCCGAGGACATAGCCGGCCCGGCCGCCGTCGCTCATCGGTTCGCGGAGCTTCTGCCCCGGCTGGACCTGCTGGCCCACGACCCGGACCCAGGGCAGGCCCTCGGCCACGACGGCGGGAGGTACGACGCGGCGCACGGTCCCTGTTGCGACGAGGTACTGCGCCTGCGCGTACGGCGCCGCAGCGTCCTCGCTGCGCACATTGTCCGGTGTCACCTGTTCCCCCAGCGCCAGCCGGGCCTGCGCGTCGTAGAAGTTGACGCCGCTGGACCGGGCGGTCATCTCGGGCACGAAGCCGCCACCGGGGCGCAAGGCCGTCTCGAGGATGGTCCAGCCAGCTCCGGCCACCTTGTACTCCGCGTGCACCAGCGCGTCGGTCAGGCCCAGCGCCGACACGAGGATCCGGGCCTGCTCGAGCGCCTCGGCGTCGTACTCCGGGTGTGCGCCGAACTTCCCCCACGTGCAGACGAAGCCGGGGCCGTCGAGGTGCTCGGCCTCGGTCACCGAGACGAAGACCACCTCGCCGCCGCTCACCACGGCCTCCACGCAGACCTCGACCCCCTCGAGCCGGTCCTCCACGATCGCGGTGCTCGCCGGCGAGAGGCTGAGCACCACGCGCAGCAGGCGTTGCGCCTCGGCCAGCGAGTCGACGGCGAGCGCACCGAGGCCACCGGTGGCGTCGACCGGCTTGAGGACCGCGGGCCCGCTCCGTGAGCCGAAGAACGCCTCGAGGTCGTCGGGCCCGCGAACCTCTCGCCACGCGACCGTCGGCAGCCCGGCCGCGTCGTAGATCGCTCGCTGGTGCGACTTGGAACGCGCGAGGCCGGCCGCGGTGGCTCCGATCGACGGGAGGCCGACGGCCTGAGCCACGTGGCTCACGGTGAGCTGTGAGTCGTCCGCGAGCGTGGTCACGGCGTGCGCGGACTCCGCCAGCCGGACCAGCGCGTCGAGGTCCGCACTCCCGTCGCGCACGTCCCACATGAGCGAGTCATCGACCTGGTGCTCGTAGCGAGACGTGGAGTGGCCGTCGACCAGGGTGACGTGCAGCCCCATCGCCTGCCACGTCGCGAACGCTCTGCTGCGCATCGTGGTCGCCCCGAGGACCAGAAGTCGACGCCGCATGCGCCCGATGGTTGCTATCGCACCTACACCGTCGATACAGGTCAGATGACCTGCGCCTCGAAGTCGCTCGCCCACCCCTCGGCGAATCGGTCGGGCAGCAGCTCGTCGGGGACCACCGTGGACGCAGCGGTCCAACCGGCGGCGACCGCCTGCCCCGCCATCCGTCCGACCGCCGGCGCCAGCATCATGCCTCGCCCCTGGAGCCCGGCTGTCATCCACAGACCCGGCCGGCGCGGCACCGGACCGACCAGGAGCTGCTGGTCGGGGGTCACGTCGTACTCCCCCTCGACGATCGACGTGAACCGGACCCGCTCGGGCAGCGACAGCGACCGGCGCAGGTCGGACTCCAACCGCTCCTCCGCCCCCGCGCCCGGTCGCCGGCGCGCGCCGTAGGACAGGTCGGCACCGAACAGGCGGCCGTCCGCCAGCTGCTTGACGACCAGCCCGTCGTCCTCGAAGACGAGCAGTGACGGGACGCAGCGCTCCTGGACGGCCTCGGTGTAGAAGAGGAACCGCGGGGAGCGCCGCAACGGCACCTCGACCCCGACGAGAGCCAGAACGTCGCCGGTGTCACAACCGGTGGCGACCACGACGTCCGAGGCAGTGAGCGCGGTGCCGTCGGCCAGCTGGACCCGCCACGCCGCACCGCTGCGCACCAGGTCCACCACCCGCCCCGGAACCAGCTCCTGACCGGCCCGCTGTGCTGCGGCCATGAAGGAGCGCACCGGCGTCATGGGCTCGCGGAAGTAGCCGTCGAGAGGGTTGAAGGACCCACCGAGCAGTGCTCCGGGACGCAGACCGGGGACCAGGCCGGTCAGCTCCTCGGCGTCGAGCAGGCGACTCTGCACGCCCTCGTCCTGCTGCAGCTTGACGCGGTCGCGCATCGTGGCCAGTGACTCATGGGACTGGGCGAGGAACGCGCACCCGCACGCCTCCAGCCCACCGGTGACCTCGACGTCGAGGTGCTGCGCGAGGTCGGCGTAGAAGCTGCGCGACTCCAGCGCCAGGCGACACGTGAGCCGCGAGGACCACTGGGTGCGCATCCCGCCGGCCTGGACCGACGTCATCCCCGCCCCCGGGCCGGTCGCCTCTACGACACTGCAGCCGATCCCCGCCTGCGCGAGGTGCCAGGCGATGGAGGCGCCGGTGACCCCGGCGCCGATGACCACGACGTCGTCGTGCCGGGTGGTGCTCACCCTGCTGGTCCGTCTCACCACAGCGCGGCCGTGACCTTGCGGAGCGCGGACCCGATGCTCTCCATGTCCGCTTCGGTTCCGAGCAGCGTGCTGTGGTGGGTCACGACCGTCTGCGTTCCGAAGAACTCCGCGTGCGGGTAGCGCCGCCCTTGGTTGCACCGGATGAACTCCTCGGCCAACGGACGCATCGTCGACTTGGTCCAGGGGCGCAGCAGGCGGCTGGTCCCCAGCGGCTCGTCGGTCAGGTAGAACTCGGTGCCGAGCTCGGCGGTCAGGATCTCCGCGAGCCGTCGGGAGGTCACCCCCGGCGGCAGCTCGTCGAAGACGATCGGCAGCTCGTAGATCGACATCGCCGTCTGCCGCGGGTCGGGCGCGTGCAGCCGCACGCCCGGGATGTCGTCGACGAGGGCCGACAGGTGCCGGTAGCTGCGTGCCCGGTGCGCCTGCTGCTCGTCGATGACCTCCAGCTGGGCGCACAGCAGCGCAGCGCCGAGCTCGCCGAGGCAGAAGTTCGATCCCATGACCGTGGCGCTCTCGACGGTCTCGAGCTCGCCGGGTGCGCCGACGTCCGGACGGTAGCTCCGGGAGTCGGCCCGCAGCTCCTGCAGCCGCACCGCCAGGTCGGCCTCGTCGGTCACGACCGCGCCACCCTCGCCGGCGCTGAGCACCTTCCCCTGCTGGGTGCTGAAGCAGCCCAGCCGGGCCCAGGTCCCCGCCGTACGGCCCTCGAACGCCGCACCGTGGGCCTGGGCGCAGTCCTCCACCAGCTCGATCCCGGCCGGTCCCGCGGCGGCCAGCAGAGCCGGCATGTCGGCCATCGTCAGCGACCAGTGCACGACCACCGCTGCGCGAGCCCCGACCGAGGCGTCCAGGCCGTCGACGTCCAGACAGCCCGTGACCGGGTTGACGTCGACGAGGACGGGCACCAGCCCGGCCCGCAGCGCCGCGGTCGCCGACGCCGTCCAGGTGAGCGCTGGGACGAGCACGCGGTCCCCGAACTCCAGACCCAGCGACTCCAGCGCGACCACGAGTGCGCTGGAGCCATGGTCCACCGGCACGCAGTGCCGGCTCCCGACCCAGGCTGCGAACTCCCTCGCGAAGCGGCGCTCGAACAGCTCCGAGGACCGGATCGGACCGGTCAGGGCCCAGCGGTCGCCGTGCAGCACCTGGAGCACGTTCCGCTCGGCGCCGGGCGCGGCGACCGGCCACCGCGGCCAGGGAACCGCACGATCCCGCACGGGGCGGCCGCCGTCCACGGCCAGCCGCTGGCCGACGGAGACGCTCATCAGCCGTCCCGCGGAAGACCGGTGAGGTCCAGCGGTCGGGGCGCCACGAAGAGGTCGCGGAGCTCACGGTCCGCCAGGCGGTCGGCGTACGGGAGGAGCGCCTGTTGCATCTCCGGGTCGGTCGCCAACCAAGGTGCGGTCAGCCAGGTGAAGATGACGTAGCGCGGCTCCTCGGCGGTGACCGGCACCGTGGAGTGCCAGAGGCTCTCGGAGAAGAGGATCACGCTCCCCGCGGGCGCGGTGACCTGGTGGATGCGCTCGCCGTTCCCGAGCGGAGGCACGTGGCCCTCCGCCAGGTGCGACCCGTCCAGGAACGCGGTGCTGCCGTGCTCCGGGGAGGCCGGGGTGAGGAACGTGGCGCTCGTGACCGACACCGAGTTGATCAGGCGCGGGTCGTCGTCGCGCCGGCGCAGCCCCCACTTCGGCAGGAAGTCGCGGTGCCAGTCCCACTGGGTGAAGTCGCGCAGCTCCGCCCGGACGGCATGGCGGTCCGGGTGCGGGAGGTTGGTGACCCCCTTGTGGTCGTTGAGCCGGATGCTCTCGACCCCGATCAGCTGGCGGTGCGCCTCGAGCAGCCCCGGTACGGCGAACCACGTCAGGAAGAAGGGGTCGTGCACGATCGGCGACTGGACCTGGCGGCCGGGGTAGCCCAGTGCGTCCACCGGGTGCTCGATCGGCTCCATGGCGCGCTCGAGGGCGGCGATGTAGGAGGCGCACTCGTCCGCGGTGAAGACGCTGTCCAGGACCACCCACCCGTGCTCAGCGAAGTGTGCCTGCTGTTCCCAGGTCAGACCCGTGGGTTGCAGGGGGTCCCACGCGCTCTTGCGATCGACCGACTCCAGGGCACCAGGTGCAGCAGTCACGCGGGTCTCCTCGTGGTGGTGGTGGACGACGACGGTCCGCCCTGCCTCACGATGGTTCGGCGGCGTGCTACACCGGCGATACACCCGCGGCGAGGCCGGTGTCGTGCCCGGTGTCGTGGCCGGTGCCGTGGCCGGTGCCGTGGCCGGTGTCGTGGCGCCCGCCCCTGTATGCCCGTTGTAGGCGCGCGCCCCACCGTCGGTGCTGGTGGGACGGGGCCGTCCCGACGCCACGAACATTCCCTGTGCCAGCGACCGCCGAGGAGGGATCCGCGTGCCCGAGGCCTGGCCCGTACCGCATCGCTTCGGACCGGCTGTGGCGAGCGTCGCCAGCGAGGACCTCGACTGCCTGCAGACGACCTTCGCCCTGTTCTGCGACGAGGTGCGCGGACCGGCCAGCCACGAGGCCCTGGGCGCTCACCTCCTCTTCCCGTCCCTGGACCCGGTCTCCCGGCCGTGGCTGCGAGCCGGTCTCGACCAGCGGCGCGAGGAAGCCCGGCGCTACCTCGGCGCGCGCACGGGCCAGCCGTTCGCTCCGAGCAGCGCAGAGGAGCTGGTCGACTTCGCCAGCCGCACGTCTCATTGCTACGCCGTGGCCGACGCCTACGACTCGACCTGGCTGCCGATCGCCGGGCACCAGCACACCCCGCACAGCTTCGCGGTGACCATCGACCGTCCCGACGTCGTCGTCGTCGACGTCTACTCCAACATCACTCCCATGGGGGAGGCCACCCCGGGTGCCTGGCGGCTGGACGGCGAGGAGCTGCGCCAGCTCGTCGCCGGCGGCGTGCTCCTCCACACCGTGGGATTCGAGGGCGACCACGACGTCGCCCACAGCCCTGCTGTCCGCCACGACGTGCTCGCGACGGCCGAGGCCAGCGTCGCGCTCTTCCCGGTGTACGCCGAGCGACTGGTCGACTTGGCCGTCAGAGGTGACGGCGACGCCCTCGTGCTGGATGTGTGGCAGCTCGCGCGGGACCGCCGCCTGCACTCGCGGTGGCTGGCCCGCCACGACGCCGACGGCGGGCGCACGGCGATCGACCAGGCCTGGCGCGACCTCGCCACCCGCGCGTACATCGTCCAGCGTCGCGCACAACGAGCCGGCGGTGGTCGCTACGACGTCCTCGCGGCCGAGCTGGTCGAGCTGCTCCGTCGCGACGTGGCCGAGCTGCGGCGCGTGCACGACGCCGAGGAGGGACAGGGCGCCGACCGGGCCAGCGTCGAGCGCATCGTCCACGTCGCCCTCATCGACGTGCTGGGGCTGGAGCCCCACGAGCTGGAGGGCGCCGACGACCTGCGCGACCTCCCTGGCTTCCAGTCCTTCCGGCTGCTCCAGGTGCTGGACAAGGTCGAGGGAGAGACCGCGGTCTCTCCCGCGTTGGACAGCCTCGAGGCCGACCTGTTCACCGTCACTGGCCTGGTCGACCTCTTCGCCCACAGCCCCGCCTCACCACAGGAAGCCCGCAAGTAGCCGTGCTGATCCACCAGATGCTCGACAAGGCCGCCGTCCCCTGGGGCTGTCATGTCGCCGTGTCCGACGAGCGCGAGGAGCTCACCTACCGAGAGCTCGACGAGCGGAGTCGCGCCTGCGCACGGCGGCTCGGCGCCCTCGGCGTCGGGCGCGGGGACCGCGTGGTGCTGTGCCTGCGCCAGGGCGTCGACCTGGCCGTGCTCGTCTACGCGTGCTCCAGGCTCGGCGCGGCGTTCGTCGTCCTGGGGACCGACACGCCACCGGACGGCCTCGAGTTCGTGCTGACCGACTGCCGCCCCGCCGCGCTCGTGACGCACGACCCGGCGCTCGGAGAGACCGCGGACCGGCACGGGGTCCCTGTGCACACGCCGGAGATCGCCCGCGGCGGTGAGCACGAACCGGGTCCGGACGCGCCGAGCCCGGTGGTGGCCGTCGATCCCGCCTGCCTCATCTACACGTCGGGGAGCACCGCGCAGCCCAAGGCCGTGGTCAGCGACCACAGCCAGGTCGTCTTCGCGGCGACCTCGATCCAGCGCCGGCTGCGCTACCACGCCGGGGACCGGGTGCTGCTCGCCCTGCCGATGGCCTTCGACTACGGCCTCTACCAGCTCTTCCTCTGCACCCTCGCCGGTGCCACCCTCCACGTGGAGCAGCCCGAGCGGGCCAACCACGCCCTGGTGCGGGTCCTCGCCGAGCGGCGCATCACCGTGCTGCCGGCGGTCCCGATGCTCGCTCACCTCCTGTGCGAGCGCGTCGGGCGCGGTTCCGAGACCGCCCGCGCCGAGCGCCGGACCGCGCTGGCGTCGCTGCGGCTCCTCACCAGCACCGGAGCGGCGATGCCCGCGTCCGTGCCGGACCGCCTCCGCCAGCACCTTCCGGGCCTGCACGTGCAGCTCATGTACGGCCTGACCGAGTGCAAGCGGGTGAGCATCACCGAGGTGGACGAGGACCTCCGGCACCCGGGGTCGAGTGGTCGCCCCCTCGACGGCACGGAGGTCTACGCCATCGATGCCGCGGGGCGCCGCCTGCCGACTGGCCAGACCGGCGAGCTGGTCGTGCGCGGTCCGAACGTCATGCTCGGCTACTGGGGAGCACCGGAGCAGACCCGAGCCAGGTTCCCGGTGGGCGACGACCTCGTCCGGGTCCTGCGCACCGGTGACGCGGGCTTCGTCGACGCCGACGGCGGGGTCCACTGCCTGGGCCGGCTCGACGACGTGTACAAGCAGAACGGCGTCCGCGTGAGCATCACCGAGGTCGAGTCCGCCGCCGACCGGATCCCCAGGGTCCGGGCCGCGAGCGTCGTACCCGGGGCGGACGCGCTCACCGGTGCGACCCTCTTCGCCGTCACCGACGCGGCTCCGCACGAGGTGCTGGACGCGTTGCGCGTGCTCCTGCCCGAGAGCAAGGTGCCCTCGCGATGCGTGGTCGTCGACACCCTGCCGCAGACGGACCGGGGCAAGGTCGACCGGTCGCGGTTGGCGGCCCAGGTCGTGGCCTGACATGACGTTGCCCGCCGAGATCGCCCACGCCGTACCGGCCTACGTCTACGACCTGGCGGAGGTACGCCGATCGGTGCGGAGCCTCCGGGACCAGCTCCCCGGCGGGACCCGGCTCTTCTACTCGGTCAAGGCCAACCCGCATCCCGGTGTCGTGGCCGAGCTGCTGCGCCAGGGCTGTGACCTGGAGGTCTCCTCGACCGGAGAGCTCCGGGTCGCGCTCGAGGCCGCCGCGGACCCCGCTCGGGTGCTCTGCACCGGTCCGGGCCGGTCCGCCGCGGAGGTCGACGCCGCACTCGAGGCCGGTGTGTCCACGTTCTCGGTCGAGTCGGCCGGTGCGCTCGAGCGACTCCGCGACCGAGCCGGTCGGCGGGCCTGCGACGTCGACGTGCTCGTGCGGGTCAACCAGGCGGCCCGGGTCGGCCAGGGTCTCGGCATGACCGGCGGCACGTCGCAGTTCGGCGTCGACGCCGACCTGCTGACCTCCGGCACCTGGAGCCCCGCGGACCGCGACCTCGCCGGGCTCCACTACTACCTCGGGAGCAACCTCGTCGACGAGGCCGCCCTCGTGGCGCAGCTGTGCGTCGCCGTCGAGTCGGCCCGCGCGGTCGCGGACGGGCTCGGGATGCAGCCCCGGCTGCTGGACCTCGGGGGCGGGTTCCCGGCGCCGTTCGCCAGAGCGGGGACGCTGCCCACCTTCCCCGGGCTGCGCCCGGCACTGGAGACGGCCCTCGACGCGGCCTTCCCGGGATGGCGGGACGCCCGGCCGGAGATCTGGTTCGAGTCGGGGCGCCACCTGACGGCGACGTGCGGGCGGCTCGTGACCCGGGTCGCCGACGTGAAGCGCTCCGACGACCGACCCGTCGTGGTCCTGGAGTCCGGCATCAACCACCTCGGGGGGCTCCCCGG
Organism: uncultured Actinomycetota bacterium; assembly: GCA_963749865.1. GTDB lineage: Bacteria > Actinomycetota > Actinomycetes > Propionibacteriales > Nocardioidaceae > Nocardioides. Next base: position 9,835 of record CAVVOE010000011.1, on the reverse strand, counting down.
GATGCGCCGGGTGCCCCCGATGATCCCCGACCTGGTCACCCCCGACCCGGACCGGCCGATTTGGGACGACGCCCTGGTCGTCGGGCCCCTCTGCAGCCCTCTCGACACCTGGGCGCGGTCCGCCACTGTCCCGGCCCTCGAGCCGGGGGACATCGTCGCCGTTCCGAACGTCGGGGCCTACGGGCTGACGGCAAGCCTGCTCGGCTTCCTCAGCCATCCCGCGCCAGTCGAGGTGGTGGTCGACGGCGACGCCGTCGTCTCGTGCTCCCGGCTCGAACAGGTTCGCCGTCCGGTCCGGGCGACGGAGAAGACCCGCGACCTGGCCCTCGGCGGCCTCGCGAGAAGGAAGTGATCCCAGTGGACGAGCGAGTCCTGCACGTGCTCGGCCGGCACCTCAAGTACGCCGGCGACAGCGACATCGACCCCGATCGGAGTCTCCGGGACCTCGGCCTGGACTCGATGCGCGCCATCGAGCTGCTCTTCGACCTGGAGGCGGAGCTCGAGGTCGAGGTGCCTGACGAGTTCCTCAACGACGAGACGTTCGCGACCGCGCGGTCGCTGTGCGCCGCCGTCGAACGGGTCCGCACCGGAATGGCCGCGACCGGGACGGGGGTCGCGTGATGTCGCGGCAGCCGCTGGAGCTGGCGGAGGACGTGGCCCGGGTGGCGGCCGAGGAGGCGCCCGAGTCGGACCGGTCGGCGACGTTCCCCGTCCGGACCCTGGCCGCGCTGCGGGACACCCAGCTCCTGGGCGCGCTGGTGCCGACCGAGCATGGGGGTCTCGGCGCCTCCTTCTCCGACGTCGTCGACGTGACGATGGCCCTCGGGCGGGTGGACATGTCGGTCGCGCTCGTCTACGCGATGCACAGCCAGCAGGCGCTCACCCTCATCCACCATGCGGGCTCGGAGCTCTCGGACGAGGTCCTGCCCTCCCTTGCCAAGGGCGACCTCTACCTGGGGTCGATCACCACCGAGCCCGCCGCGTCGGCGACGCTGTTCGAGGCCCAGAGCAAGGCTGGGCTGGCGCACGGACGGGTCCTCATCGATCGGATGGCGCCGGTCGTCACCGGAGGCCGGCACGCCGACGCCTTCCTGGCGACGATGAGGTCGCCGGGTGCCGACTCCCCCAGCCAGGTCGACCTGCTGTACGCCGACCGCACGGCGCTCGAGCTCGAGCCCCGGGGTGACTGGAACCCACTGGGGATGCGGGCCACCGAGAGCGGCCCGATGATGGTCCGGGGCCAGGTACCCGTCTCCAACCGCGTGGGTGAGCCGGGTGGGTTCGCCGAGATCGCGAAGGCGACCTTCATCCCGGCGGCCCACATCGGCTGGGCGGCGGCCTGGCTGGGGGCCGCGACCGGCGCACTGTCACGCGTCAACCGGCACCTGCGGGCGCAGGCCCGGTCGGGCGGCGGCAAGCCGCTCCCCGACCTCGGGCTGGCCAGGCTGGGCTCGGTCCGGACCGACCTCGACTGCGTCCACGGGCTCCTCCGGCACACCGTGTCGGTCTTCGAGTCGGGGCAGCCCCGCGCGGACGCGTCGTTCCAGGCCACGGTCAACTCGGTCAAGCTGGTCGCCGCCGAGCGGTGCTGGCGGGCCGTGAACGAGCTGGTGGAGCTGGTCGGCCTGCGCTACGGCTACCTGCTCGACTCCGAGCTCGGCCTGGAGCGCACCCTGCGCGACCTGCGCTCGGCCTCGCTCAACTTCGCCGACGACAAGCTCCGGCTGGCCACCGGGTCGCTGAGCCTGATGGACACGGGCGCGCACCTTGCCTGACCTGCTCCAGCGGGTCGACACGATCGTCGCCGGGCTCGACGCCGGCCATGCCGACCCACCCGACGCGAGCGTCGTCTGGGCGACCCTCGGCCGCGAGGGCGTGGTCCGCGAGGTCGTCGACGCCCTCGAGCACGGCGACACGGTCCCGGTGGGCGCCCTGCTGGAGGCGCTCGACGAACGGGTCGGGATGGGCGTGACCCTGTCGGTCTGCGTGCAGGTCGCGACGGTCCTGCCACTGCTGCGGCGGCTGTCCGCGGCGCACCGCCACGCCGCGACGGTGCTGCGCCGCTGCGAGGACGGCGAGGTCTCGGTGGCCCTGGCCGTCACCGACAGCGGCTCCGGTTCGAGCCTGGCGACGACCGAGACGGTCCTGTCCGGCGAGGGGGACAGCCCGACGATCCGGGGGCGCAAGCGGTGGATCACCAACACCACCACCTGCTCGCACGCGCTGGTGCTGGCGCGCCGCGACGGGAGCCGGCACTTCACGAGCTTCGCCTGGGCCCTGGTGCCCGTGGACCTGCCCGGCGTACGCCGGTCGGCCGAGCCGGCCCGCGACTTCCCCGGCGCCGGCCTGGGGACTCTCGAACTGGACGACGTACCGCTCGCGCGCGAGCACCTGGTGGGCCGGCCCGGGCGCGCACTGGCGGAGTTCGCCTGCCACGTCGCCGACGAGCGATCGGCGAGTGCCCTGTGGGGGCGCGCCTTTGCGCGCCGGCTGCTCCGGACCACGCGCAAGCACCTGCAGCTCCGGGTCTCGGACGACGAGCGGACGCTGTGGGACAACGCGGCCGTGCGCGAGCGATTCGCCCGCTGCCTGGTCGACTGGGCCTCTCTCGACGCGATGTGCCGCGACCTGGGTCCGCACCCCGACCGGCTGGCCCGGTCGGCCATGGTCAAGGCGCACTCGGGGCGAGTGGTGCCCGCGATCGCGCTGGAGTGCTCGTCGCTGGTCGGCGCGGACGCCTTCGGCTCCCACGGCGCGGGAGTGGCCATGACCACCGCGCTGGCACAGGCCCAGCTCTTCGACACCGCGGGCGGCGCCACGGGAGCCGTGCTCGCCGTGGTCGCCGGGCACGCCGACGAGCTGCTCGCATGACCACGGCCGGTACGACGGACCAGGAGCGGTTCGCGAGCGGGCCGGCCGTCGTGGCCCTGCAGCGCACCGACGACGCGCTGCTCCGGGACGCCACCGACACCGACGACGCCCAGGTGGGTGACGCGGTCCCGCGTCGCCGGCTCGAGCGGCTCGCGGCGCGCGGACTGCTGCGTCGCCTCCTGGCCGACGTGGTCGACGGCTCCGCCGCGGCCGCACCCCTGGTGGCCCTCGACTCCGGCAAGCCTGGCCTCGCCCAGCGGCCCGAGGTGGGGGTCAGCCTCTCGCACAGCCACGGATGGGTCGCCGCCGCCGTCGTACCCCGCGGCCAGGTGGGGGTCGACGTCCAGGTCGCGCAGCCGTGCTCGGACCGGCTGCTGCACCGCTGCCTGCAGGAGGCCGACCTGCCCGGCGTACGGCGACTGCGGCCCGAGGAGCGCGCCGCCTACCTGGCCCACGTGTGGTCGGTCCAGGAGGCGTGCGTGAAGGCGACCGGTGACGGCTTCCGGGGCCGCCCGTGGTCGGTTCCCGTCGGCGCGCACGAGCGCGCCGGGCAGTGGCGGTCCCTCGGCTGGGCGGCGCTGGCCGAGGTCGGGGCAGTCGCGCTGGCCGTGGCAGTGGAGGAGGCCACGTGAGCCAGCTGTCCTGCTTCACCGCCAACCTGCACGCGTACGCCGCGCGGGAGTGGGACGTCGACGCGTGGCTGGCTCGGTCGGTACGACTCGCCGCCCGCGTGGACGCCAGCGGCCGGGCCGACGCCTTCTCCCACCACGACCCGCCGTTGGACACCCTGCCGGACGGCAGCCGGCTGGAGTTCCGCGGCGCGGACTCGTGGCCGGACGCGCGGTCTGAGATCGAGGACGAGCTGGTCCGGCACGGCCGGGTCCTGCTGCTGGTGGACGGCACCCGTCTCCCCTGGAGCGTCGCCAGAGAAGGCTCGACCGCCGTGCCGCACTGGGTTCTCCTGGACGACCCGGCACCGGGCCGCTGGCACCTGACCGACGAGTTCGAGGCCCTGCTGCCGACGGGCGAACAGCGGCCGGGCGCGGGCTGGCTCGCGGTCGAGGACGTGCCCTCGGCGCACGGCGGGCCCAAGGAGGTCCCTGACCGGGCGTGGACGCGCGCGGACCTGGCCTTCGGCGCGCTCCGGACCGTGCCGCGCCGAGCGGCGGCCTGGCTCGTCCGCCGCCCTCCCGGTGAGCCGGGCGTGCCCGAGCCGGGGCTTCCCGGGACGGGGTGGCTGCTGGGCGCAGACCGGGTCTGCCGGCACCTCGCCGCGCAGCTGGCCACGTCCGACCCCAGCCCGGCCGACGTCGATGACCTGTGGGCGGCGGCGGGGCACCACGCGTTCGCTCTGGCCTGGGAGTCCGCACATCCCGGCGCCGCGGGAGACGCTGCCGGTCCCGACCCGCGGTGCCCGCGCGCCGAGGCGTGGACGATGCTGCCCCGGGTGGTCCGGTTCGTCACCGAGTCGACGGCCAGGGGCCGGGCCCGGCCCGGACTGGTGGCCCGCGCCCTGACGAGGCTGGCCGACCTCGAGGAGGCCTCGCTCCGATGACCCGCCCGCTCGGCCTCTACACCCGGTTCGCCCGGACCGCGGACCGACACCCGCACCGGGTCGCCCTGGAGGCGGCCGGGCAGTCGCTCACCTACAGCGAGCTGGCGGGGCGGGTCGAGCGGGTCGTCGAGCGGATCGAGGCCGTCGCCGACGCCGGCGCCGTCGGCCTGTTGGCCGGGCGCACGGCCGCGGCATACGTCGGCTACCTGGCCGCGCTCCGCAGCGGTCGCACCGTCGTGCCGATGAGCGCGGCAACCCCCGCGGCGCGCAACCGCACCGTGGGCCTCGCGGCCGGCGCCGGGTGGGTGCTCACCGAGGCCGACACCGCCGACGCCGACGTGGACGTGGACGTGCGCAGCCTCGACGAGGTCTTCCCGAGCAACGGTGCCGACCAGCGGCCGCCCACGCAGGTCTCCCGGAGCGAGGAGGTCCCGACGTACGTCCTGTTCACCTCGGGCTCCACCGGTGAGCCCAAGGGGATCCCGATCTTCGACCGGCACCTCACGGAGTACCTCGACTGGGCGGTCCGGAGCTGCCGCAGTGGACCGGACACCCGGTTCGCGCAGACCTTCGCCATGACCTTCGACCCCTCGGTCCTCGCCACCTTCGTGCCGTGGACGTCCGGGGGCACGGTCGTGGTGCCGCAGGAGCGCGAGCTGATGTTCCCGTCGCGGTTCGTGGCCGAGCACGGTGTCACGCACTGGTTCTCGGTGCCCTCGGTGATCAGCCTCGCCAGCCGGCTCGACGCCCTCGGCGACGCGACCATGCCCGACCTCGAGGTGAGCCTGTTCGCCGGCGAGCAGCTCACCCTCGAGCAGGCCGCGCTCTGGCGACGAGCCGCCCCGGCGACGAGCATCGAGAACCTCTACGGCCCGACCGAGGTGACCGTGACCTGCTGCGGGTACCGCCTGTCGAACGAGCCGGACGCCTGGCCCACCACCACGAACGGCACGGTGCCGATCGGGCTCGGCCACCCTCATCTCGAGACCCGGCTGATCGATGGCGCGACCGTGGCTGTCCACGAGGGCGAGTTGGTGGTGCGCGGGTCGCAACGGTTCGACGGCTACCTCGACCCCGCCCGCGATGCCGGTGCGTTCGTGGCGATCGAGGACGGCGACGTCGTCGCGCTGCCCGCGGGCAGCGCGCCGGGACCCGAGCACTGGTACCGCACCGGGGACCGCGTGGCCGCCCAGGACGGTGAGCTGGTGCACCTCGGCCGGGTCGACGACCAGGTGAAGGTCGCCGGCCACCGGGTCGAGCTGGGCGACGTCGAGCACGCGGTCCGCCGTACGCCCGGGGTGGCTGAGGCGGCCGTGGTCCTGGACGCCAGCGTCCCGGGCGGGCAGCTCGTCGGCTTCTACGCGTGCCACCCGGAGACGGAGGTGAGCGCGCGTGAGCTCCGCACCGTGCTGGCCGGCCTGCTTCCAGGCTACATGCTGCCGCGGCTGGTGCCGTGCGAGAGCCTGCCCCTCAACGCCAACGGCAAGACCGACCGGCACGGCCTCCTGGAGGGCCTGGCTCGGTCAGCGTCCGCGTGAGACGAGCTGGGCCACCCTGGTGCGCAGCGCGAGGTGGTCCCGGGTCCGCCCAGACGACTCCGCGCGCACCTGACGGGCCACGGACTCGAGCATGGACTGGCGCGACGGGCGTGGCACCCGGGCGAGCACCAGCGGGTCGGGGCGTGCCTCCCGTGCGCCGGCCAGCTCCTCGGCGCAGTAGGGCGGTACGGCGAGGGTGACCGCCTCGCACCCTCCGGCTCGGGCCAGCCCGACCACCGCCTCCTCGAGCGCGTCCCAGTCGGCGACCCGGGACCACAGCGCAGGCACCGCGCACTCCCTGCGCAGCATCGCAAGGGGGTGGACCGCTCCAGGAAGCCGGCCCAGGGCGTTGAGGCACTCGTGAACCGCCAGGCCGTCGGGCTGCGGCAGGTCGGGGTGGCGCAGCGTGTCTGCGGAGGTCACGACCACCACCGGCGACACGCGGCCGGCGCGGTCCCGCGGCACCGCCAGCACGAGGAGGTCGGGCTCAGGCGAACTCACAGGTGAACCATCCGGTCGACTCGATGGTCGTGACGGTCTGCGCCAGCGTCTCGAGATCGGGAGCCGTGCCCCAGAAGGCCGCGAGACTGCTGGCCGCGCCCTGCCTCCAGTCGAGTGCGTCGCCGGGGCGCGCGCCGACGTACACCCGGTCGACCCCGGGCAGGGCGCGCAGCCTTCGCGGCGAGTCCAACGACCGGACGCGGACGGCGCCGTCCGGGGCGTACTGCAGGTAGTGGAACGCCATCGCGGACGCACCGCCCCAGTCGGGTGCGGGGGGTGTCCGGCCGAGCGCGCACTGCAGTGCGACCTCGACCGGGTCGGCGATCCCCATCCGCCGGGCCAGGTCGTCGACCCATCCTCCGAGCCGCCCGTTGACCTCGATGACCCTCGGGCCGGCCGGGGTCAGCTTCACCTCCGCCTCGGCGATGCCACGCCGCATCCCCACGGCGGCGACCGCGGCGCACGACAGGTCGCACACCTCGCGGACGAGGGCCGCGTCCTCGACCGAGCCGGGGCCGTACCCGCCGCGCTCCCGGAAGGGCGGCGCCGGCGCGAACTTGTTGGTGACGAACATCGGTACGACGTCGCCGTCGAGCACGATCACGTCCACGGCCATGTAGTCGGCCCACGGCGGTTCGTGTGGCGTACCGACCAGCAGCTCCTCGAGCAGGAGCGCCGACTCTGCGTGGCCGGTCGCGCCGGTCAGGAGCTGGTGCACGGTCAGCCGCAGCTCGTCCTCGATGGTGACTTGCGCGGTGTTGCGGCTGGAGACACCCACGACCGGCTTGAGGATCGCGGGGAGCCCCACCACTGCCAGCGCACGGTCGACGTCCTCGGGTCGCCTGATCACGTGGTTGCGGAGGTCGTCGAGCCCCGCTTCGCGCAGCCGCGCGCGCTGCGCCGACTTGTCAGTGAGGGTCCGGACCTCCGCGGGTGTCTGATAGGGCAGGCCCAGCGACTCGGCCAGGCGGGCCGTGAACCCGAGCTGGTACTCGCTGAAGGTGACGATCCCCGACGGTCCGTGCGACGCCAGGTCAGCGACCAGGTCCTCGTACGCGCGACCGGCGGAGTCGAGCACGGGCCGACCCAACAACCCCAGGGCCCGCTTGACCGATCGGGCGTGGTCGGTGTCGGCCAAGACGAACAGCAGCTCCCAGCCGTTGCGGCCGGCCACCTCCTGCATGCGCTTGGGCGCAGCGCTCCCGAAGTCGTACACGACGACGACGCGAGGCGTCCCGCGCGAGCGTGCACCGTCCACGTCATCCTCCGAGCCTGCGCCGGGCGCCCGCCGGGCGTTACAACCGTGCACAGCGCGGATACGCGGAACCTACAACCCGTTGTCGTCTCGGGCTGGCAGGTGCCCTGGGCCGGGTTCTACGGCGCACACCCGCCGCGGCCGCTGGTCGACGCGGCGCGGGCGTTCTACGGCGTACCGGCGGCCTTGGCATGACCGAGCTCGACGTCGACGTCGCGATCGCCGGGGGCGGCGCTGCCGGGATCATGGCTGCGCTGCGGGCCTCGGAGGACCCTGAGCTGATCGTCGCGGTCTACGAGAAGTCGACCCGCGAGGGCAGCAACGCGGCCATCTCGAGCGGATCCCTAGCGGCGGGCGGAACCCGGTTCCAGCGGGCCGCCGGGATCGACGATTCCCCGTCCCGACACGCCGCCGACATCCTGGCCGCCAGCGGCGACGAGGAGTGGCGGCCCATCGTGGAGGCGGTCTGCGCAGCTGCTCCGGCGGTCGTGGAGTGGATCGCCGACTCGGGCTACCCCGTCGAGGTCGGCGTCGACCTGTCACGGGCGGGGATGTCGGTGCCGCGGCTGCACTCCGACATCGGCCGGTTGGGTGGTGGCCGGCTGATGCGCCACCTGCGGGCCGTGCTCGACACCAGGCCGAACGTGGCTTTCGTCGACGAGGCGCCTGCGGTGGGGCTGCTCAGGGAGGACGGGGCAGTGACGGGGATGGTCGTCTCGCAGAACGGCGATCGTGAGGACGTTCGTGCCGCCGCGACCGTGCTTGCCGTGGACGGGTTCGCAGGCAACCAGCGGCTGGTTTCGGAACACCTCGCTGCCCTCGGCAATCCGTTCTACGGCGGCGTCGCCACGAGCACCGGGGACGCGTTGCCATGGCTCACCGAGCTCCGCGTACCCTGCGCAACCTCGGCGCCGCCCTGCGCTCCGGGCTCGTCGTTGTCGGCCACGGCACCCGCGTGTCTCCGGGACTGCCCTTCAACGGAGCGGTCCTGGTCAACCAGCGGGGCGAACGCTTCGTCGACGAGGAGGCGCACGGCTACTCGTCCCTGTCCGGCATCCTGCAGCAGCAGCCCGACGTGAAGGCCGCCCTGGTGTCGGATGCGACCGCCATGGCCGTCACCCGCGAATCGGAGATGATGCGGGAGAGCCTCGCTGCCGGCGCGATAGCCGATGTCGCGACGCTGCCCGAGCTCGCTCAACGCCTCGGCCTGTCGGAGGCCGACACTGCTTCCGTGCTCACGCCTCTGCCCGGTCGCCGCCGCCTCGATGCGCCGTACCACCTGGCCCGGGTGACCCATGGCATCCTCGCCTCGCAAGGCGGAGCAGTCATCGATCCCCAGGGTCGCGTCCTCGATGCAACCGGTAAAGCCATCCCCGGCCTGTACGCCGCCGGTGGCACCGCCTGCGGTCTCGCCGGCGCCTCGTCGGATGGCTACGTCTCTGGCAACGGCCTGCTCAGCGCGTTCGGCATGGGTTGGATCGTCGGCAACACGCTCGCAGGTGCGGAGGGCCATCCAGGTGATCGCAGGCTTGCTGGGTCAGTTGTCACACCGACCCACGGCCGTGACGGATGAGTTCCGCGTCCCACTCCGATGGGCCCTCGGCCGCGATCAGCGTCACGATCGTGGGATGACCGTGAGGACCCGCTCGATGTGCACCCGGAACTCCTGCATGAAGTCGGCCAGGAACGCCGCGGTGGACGTACGACATCTCGCTCGATGAGCTAGGCAGCCGCACCGGACTCCATTTGTAGCGCGGGCAGCACTTGAACCTGAAGCCTCTGGATTCACCCCAGTGCGGTCGAGCGACCCGAGGACCTGGACGAACCAGGCCTCGAAGTGAACTCGCACGCCCAGGGCGGCGAGCACGGGTGAGCATTGTGACCTCTGGGTCATCGGACGAGAGGTCACCGGCTCGTCGTTCCGCCGACCTTCGCCAGCCTCCGCTGATGTTCGCGATGCGGCCGATGAGGGCCCGTGTCCGCGCGGCGTTTGCTGACGAGGTGCTGACACAGAAAAGCAGAAGCCGGGCCCGTGGTGACCCGCGAACCCGGCTCTGACCTGCTGCTTCTCTTGTAGCGGGGGCAGGATTTGAACCTGCGACCTCTGGGTTATGA
>CAVVOE010000010.1:0-97750 GCA_963749865.1 uncultured Actinomycetota bacterium | reverse complement strand
GACCGCGGCCGAACGCGGACTACGCCTGGACCTGGTGCTGGCTGGCTGAGCGGTCCCACCGGCCGACATCAGCCACACCCGCACCAGTTCCTCCACAGATCGGAAGTTGCCTCTTCCCTCCGCGCCAAGGTCCGGTTTACGGTCGCGATCAGCACGACTCCTTCTCGGGAATCTCGGGGTTCGATGACGACGACGCATGCCGGCGTCCAGGCGACGGCGCACGACGCGCTGGTCGAGCGGCTCGACGCGCACGTGCGCGAGGTGGTGCGCCGCGAGGGCGTCGACCCGCAGGCGGACGCGGGCGTCGTACGCCGGATCGCGGAGTCGGTGGTGCGCGACCACGACGAGCGCAGCCTGACCGGCGTGGTGGCGCCGGTGCCCGACGTCGACGGCGTGGTCGGGGAGCTGGTCGCGCGGGTGAGCGGGTTCGGGCCGCTGCAGCCGTACCTCGACGACCCCGCCGTCGAGGAGGTCTGGATCAACGACCCCAGCCGGGTGTTCGTCGCCCGGCACGGGCGTCACGAGCTGACCAACCTGGTGCTGACCCGGGCGCAGGTCCAGGAGCTGGTCGAGCGGATGCTCAAGAGCTCGGGGCGGCGGATCGACCTGAGTCAGCCGTTCGTCGATGCGATGCTGCCCGAGGGTCACCGGCTGCACGTGGTGCTGGAAGGCATCAGCCGGGGGTTCAGCGCGGTGAACATCCGCAAGTTCGTGCTCCGTGCGAACCGGCTGCAGAGCCTGGTCGAGCTGGGCAGCCTCAGCCCGCGCGCCGCGGCCTTCCTCGAGGCGAGTGTGCGCGCCGGGCTCAACATCCTGGTGGCCGGCGGCACCCAGGCCGGCAAGACCACGATGCTCAACTGCCTGGCCGCGGCCATCCCCGGTGGCGAGCGGGTGGTCAGCGCCGAGGAGGTCTACGAGCTGAGGTTCACCCACCCTGACTGGGTCGCGCTCCAGACCAGACAGAGCGGTCTCGAGGGCACCGGCGAGGTCCGGCTGCGCGATCTGGTCAAGGAGTCGCTGCGAATGCGGCCGAGCCGGATGATCGTGGGCGAGGTGCGCGCGGAGGAGTGCCTCGACCTGTTGCTGGCGCTCAACGCCGGGCTGCCCGGCATGTGCACGATCCATGCGAACAGCGCCCGCGAGGCGCTGGTGAAGACCTGCACGCTGCCGCTCCTGGCGGGGGAGAACATCTCAGCCCGGTTCGTGGTGCCGACGGTCGCGGCCAGTGTCGACCTGGTGCTGCACCTCGGCATCGACGAGCACGGCGTACGCCGGGTCAACGAGGTCGTCGGCATTCCCGGTCGGGTCGAGAACGACGTCATCGAGGCCGAGCCGATCTTCCTGCGCAAGGGCACCGACCTGGGCCGCACCGGCGGGCTGCCGCCGCGGCTCGAGCTCTTCGAACGGCGCGGCATCGACGTGCACCGGATCCTGACCGGGCCGCTGGACACCTGATGGGTGCGCTCGTCGGGCTCGGGGTCGGCGTCGGGCTGCTGCTGATGTGGTCGGCGTTCTTCGTGCCTGTCCAGCCGAAGCGGCGGACCAAGGAAGGGAGGACCGCCGAGCTGCTTGCCCGGGCCGGGCTGGGTGAGGTCTCGATCGGCGGCTTCCTCGTCCTGTGCGTCGTGTGCGGGACGGTGAGCGCCCTCGTGGTGCAGGTCGTGTCGAGCACGCCGCCGGTGGCGCTCGCCTTCGGCCTGATCGGCGGCTACCTCCCCGTGGCGGTGGTGAGCGGGCGGGCGCGGCGGAGACAGCGGGAGTTCGCAGAGGTCTGGCCCGAGGCGGTCGACAACCTGGCCAGCGCGATCCGCGCCGGCATGAGCCTGCCCGACGCACTGGCCGCGCTCGGCGTCCGCGGCCCGGAGCCGCTGCGGTCGGCGTTCGACACGTTCGCGCTCGACTACCAGGTCACCGGGCGCTTCAGCGAGAGCCTCGACCGGCTCAAGGAGCGGCTGGCCGACCCGGTCGGGGACCGGGTCGTGGAGGGGCTGCGGGTGGCCCGCGAGGTCGGCGGCGGAGAGCTCGGCCGGCTGCTGCGCAACCTGTCCGGCTACCTGCGCGAGGACGTCCGCACCCGCGGTGAGCTCGAGTCGCGCCAAGCGTGGACCGTGAACGGCGCCCGCCTCGCGGTCGCCGCGCCGTGGCTGGTGCTGCTGTTCATGTCGTTCCAGACCGAGGTGATCCGCCGCTACGCCTCGCCGGCCGGGGCGCTGGTCCTCGGTGTCGGCGCGGGGCTCTGCCTGGTCGCGTACCGCCTGATGATGCGGATCGGGCGCCTCCCCGTCGAACGGCGCATTCTCCAATGAGCACGGCTGCTTGGGGCGCCGTGCTGGGCGCGGCGCTGGCCGGTGGGCTGCTGCTGGTCGCGAGCCGTGTCGTCGCCCTCAGACGGCCGCGGCTGGCGACGCGAGTGCTGCCGTACGTCCGCGACGTCCCGCGGCTGACACCGCGCTCGACCCCGACGACCTCCGCCGCGAAGGGGGTCTTCGGACCGGTGCTCAGCACCGCCGCCGACGGTGTCGAGCGGGTTCTCGGTGGCGCTGCGTCCGTGCGGCGGAGGCTCGAGTGCGCCGGCCTGGCGTCGACGGTGCCGGAGCTCCGCGTCCAGCAGGTGGTCTGGGGGCTGGTCGCGTTCGGGATCGCCGCGGCGTACTCCCTCCTCAAGGCGCTGACCCATCCCGGCGGCGTGCTTGCGGCGGTGCTGCTCTGCGTGACGGCGTTCGTCGTCGGCGTGCTCGCCCGCGACCACCACCTCACCGCTCAGGTCAAGGCGCGGGAGCGGCGCATCCTGGCCGAGTTCCCCACCATCGCCGAGCTCCTCGCCCTGGCGGTCGCCGCCGGGGAGAGCCCGGTCGCCGCCCTCGACCGGGTCGTACGCCGCAGCGGCGGCGAGCTGTCGTCCGATCTGGCCCAGGTGCTCGCGGCCGTCCGCACCGGTGAGCCGGTGGCCGCGGCGTTCGACCGGATGGCCGCGACGACCGGGCTGCCGCTGGTCGCCCGGTTCGCCCAGGGCATCGCGGTCGCGGTCGAGCGAGGCACGCCGCTCGCCGACGTGCTGCACGCGCAGGCCGCCGACGTCCGCGAGGCCGGCCGCCGCGAGCTGATCGAGGTCGCCGCCCGGCGGGAGGTGGCGATGATGGTTCCCGTCGTCTTCCTCGTGATGCCGGTGACCGTGCTCTTCGCGTTCTGGCCGGGCGTCGTCGGACTCTCGCTCACGACACCGTGAGCAAACCTCTCGGGAAAGGAAGCACGATGCACAGTTGGGACGATCACATTTCCAGGGCAGTGGCCCGGCTCTGGCTGGAGCTCACCGCGCCACGGACCCGTGACGAGCGCGGCGACGTCCCCGGCTGGGTCTTCGTCACCGTGATGACCGCAGGCATGGTGATGGTGATCTGGGGCGTGGCCGAGGGCCAGCTGCGCTCGATGCTGTCGAGCGCCCTCGGCTCCGTCAGATAGCAGTGCGCCACCGGACCGAGCGAGGCGCCGCGGTCGTCGACGTGGTCCTCGTGATGGTGGTGCTGGTGCCGGTGGTCCTCGGGATCATCCAGGTCGCGCTGGTGATGCACGTCCGCAACACCCTGGCGTCGGCCGCCGCCGAGGGCGCCCGGCTCGCCGCCACCAGCGACCGCGGGCCGGCCGACGGTGCCGCGCTGACCCGCGCGCAGATCGACGGGGCCGTGTCGGGACGGTTCGCCCAGGACGTCTCGGCCCGGCAGACCGGCACGAATGTCGAGGTCACCGTGCACGCCCGCGTCCCCGCGCTCGGGATCGGTGGCCCGGCGGTCGACCTGGAGGTCACCGGGCACGCGGTGGAGGAGCCCCCGTGACCCGGCTACGCGAGCAGGTCGGCCAGCCGCTGGAGCGTGATCGTCCAGCCGCCCTCGTGGCCGTCCTGGCCCACATCCGGCGCAGTCTCGGAGTCCTCGAGCACCAGTCGGGTGCCGGCGCCCTCGGGGGTGAGCGTGACGGTGACCGTGGTCGGCGGGTCGTCCTCGTGGGCGAAGTCCCAGGTGAAGGCCAGCCGGGAGCTCGGCTCGACCTCGGTGTAGGTCCCGCTGACGGCGTACGGCCCCATCTCGCAGCGCCACGCCCCGTCCGGGCGTACGTCGAGGGTGCAGCCGGTCTCGAGGGACGGGTTGGGGCAGAACCACCGCGCCATCAGCTCCGGCTGGGTGAAGTGCGCCCACACCCGGTCCGGCGGGACCGGATAGGTGCGCTCGAGGGTGAAGCCGAGGTCGGTCATGGTCCAGTATCGGAACACCGCGCGAGCCGTGGCGAGCGGGGGAGCGCGCTGGTCGAGCTGACCTGGCTCGGTGTGCTGCTGCTGATCCCGATGCTCTGGATCGTGCTGAGCGTCTTCGAGGTGCAGAACGGCGCCTTCGGCGTCAGCGGCGCCGCCCGCGCCGCCGGTCGTGCGTACGCCCTGGCCCCCACCGACGCCCTCGGCCAGGCCCGCGCCGAGCAGGCGGCCCGGCAGGCGCTGACCGACCAAGGAGTGCGCGGGGCTCCCCTCACCGTGACCGTCACCTGCACGCCGTACCCCCACGACTGCCACCAGGGCACCTCGGTCATCACGGTCCGGGTCGCGACCCGGGTCGACCTGCCGCTGCTGCCCGAGGTGCTCGGTGGCCAGGCGCCGAGCTTCGCGCTGGACGCGGAGCACACCGTGCCGCTCGGCCAGTACCAGGAGGTGGACCGTGCGAACCCGTGACGAAAGGGGGCAGGCGACCGTCCTCATCGTCGGCTTCGCCGGCCTGCTCGCGATGGTCGTCGCGCTCGTCGTGGACAGCTCCGCGGCCTACCTCCAGCGGCAAGGCCTCGACACGCTGGCCGACGGTGCCGCACTCCGCGGCGCCGACCTCGGCGCGACCGGCGAGGACGTCTACCAGGGCGGCGTGCCGGAGGAGACGCTGGCGCTCACACCGGCCCAGGCCCGGGCCGCGGTCGGCGCCTACCTCCGGGACGCCGGCGCCCACGCCCGCTACCCCGGCCTCTCCTACACCGTCCGCGTCGAGGGCGACCGGGTCGAGGTCAGCCTGCACGCCCCGCTCGACCTGCCGCTCTCGATCCCGGGCTCACCCGAGCACGCCACGATCGGCGCCGAGGGGAGTGCGGTCGTCGGCGTGGATGACTAGCGTCAAGGGGGTGGACCTCGAGGAGTTCAGCGTCGCGACGTTCAACCTCTACAACTTCCAGCTGCCCGGGCTCCCGATGAACCCGTTCCAGAAGCCCTGGACGAAGACGGAGTACGAGCGCAAGGTCTCATGGGTCGCCCGGATGCTGGAGACGGTCGAGGCCGACGTGATCGGGCTGCAGGAGCTCTGGCACGCCGAGGCGATGGAGACGGTGCTGGCCCGGCGGGCGCTCCGGGACCGCTACGACCTCCTCGCGACTCCGGCGACCGGCGACCGCATCGTCTGCGCCGCCCTGGTCCGCAAGGGGCTGCTCGACGGCGACCCCATCTGGATCTCGGACTTCCCGGAGGCGGTCCGGCTGGAGTCCTCCGACCCGCTGGACCCGCAGTCGCCGGCGATCGTGGTGCACATCCCGGGCTTCTCCCGCCCGGTGCTGCACTTCTCGGTCGCGCTGCGCGACGCACCGCCGCTCACCGAGGTCTTCGTCGCCCACCTGAAGTCCAAGCTGCCGACCCAGGTCAACGGCGAGACGTGGTACGACGCGGACCCCGAGACCTACCGCGACCACCGCAACGCGCTCGGCGGCGCCATCTCGACGATCCGGCGAACGGCGGAGGCCACCGCCCTCCGCGTCCTGCTCACCGAGGTGATGAAGGGCACCGAGACGCCGCTGCTCGTGCTCGGCGACCTGAACGACGGCCAGCACAGCAACACCATCAACATCCTGACCGAGCAGCCGAACTACCTCGTGGGGGAGTCCCAGGGCGGCGCGGACATCGGGCTCTACACCGCCCAGACCCTGCAGGAGTACCGCGACACCCGCGACGTCTACTACACCCACGTCTACCAGGACCTGCGCGAGTCGCTGGACCACGTGCTGGTCAGCGAGCAGTTCTACGACCACAGCCTGCGGCGGCGCTGGCTGTTCGACGGCCTGGCCATCAGCAACGACCACCTCAACGAGGAGGACCACCGGGCCACCGGCACCGGCGACCACGGCGTCGTGAAGGTCTCCTTCAAGTGGAAGCCGCGTCCGACCTAGCCTGATCGCATGCGTCGCCTCGTCGCCCTGCTCGCCACCGCTGCCGTCCTCCTCGGCGCGGGTACGCCGTCTGCGGACGCCCGGACCAGGG
Source organism: uncultured Actinomycetota bacterium (assembly GCA_963749865.1). GTDB lineage: Bacteria > Actinomycetota > Actinomycetes > Propionibacteriales > Nocardioidaceae > Nocardioides. The sequence goes on along the minus strand of CAVVOE010000010.1, from coordinate 91,479 downwards.
CCGGCAAGTACGCCCAGCAGGCGTTCGTCGCCACCAACGCCCACCGGGCCGACCACGGGCTGAAGGCGCTCAGGCCCAACGACTGCCTCAAGCGCGCGGCCGTCCGGCAGGCGACGCTGATGGCGCAGCGCGAGCAGATGTTCCACCAGGACCTCGGGGCGGTGATGCGCGACTGCAAGCTCGACACGGCGGGCGAGAACGTGGCCGACGGCTACGGCGGCGGCAGGTCCGTGGTGAACCACGGCTGGATGCACTCAGCGGGCCATCGCGCCAACATCCTCAACCCGGCGTTCCGACTGATGGGGATCGCCGCGCGGAAGGGCCACGACGGGCACTGGTACGTCGCGCAGGTGCTCGGCCGCAAGGCCTGAACGACCTCGCGCGAACCGAACGGCCTCCCGTGGCATCAGACCGGTCAACACCCAAGACCGGAAAGGCACCACCATGAACCGCATCACTCTCGTCGCGAGCGCCGTGCTCGCGACCTCGCTCAGCGCGACCGCCCTCGCCTCGGCCGACGCTGCACCCAGCCACACGTCCCACCACGCGAAGGCGCGCGCCTACTCCGTCACCGCCGACGTCAACAGGACCGAGGTGGTCGTCGGCGACAAGGTCAAGATCAAGGGCACCGTCCGCCCGGCCGCGGCAGGGTCGAAGGTGACCCTCCAGGTCAAGTACGAAGGCCGCAAGTGGAAGACCATCGACCACGCTGCGCTCAGCGCGGCCGGCAAGTACAAGTTCAAGGACAAGGTGGGCAGCGTCCGTGAGCGCCGCTACCGCGTGCTGAAGGCCGCCGGGCCGAACCGCGGCGGCGGCCGGGTCACCACGCCCAAGGTCACCGCCTTCGGCTGGCGCACTCTCGACTCGCTGACCCCGGTGGCCTCCGCGGGGGTCTACGAGGAGGGGATGGCCAGGATGAACGCCGTGAGCTACCCCAGCTCGCTCAAGGGGTCGATCGCCCCCGGTCAGATCGACTACAACCTCAACCGCGACTGCAAGCAGCTCGACGCTGTCTACGGGATCGACGACGCGTCCCCGCTTGGCTCCTCGGTCAGCCTGACCGTGGTCGCGGACGGGGTGGTGAAGCACTCCGGCGGCTACACGCTCACCCAGGCTCAGCGGGTGGTGACCGACGTGACCGGCGTGTTCCGCCTCACCATCGGCCAGACCCAGAACGGAAACGGCATTGCCGCCGTCGGCACGCCGAAGGTTCTCTGCAGCTTCTGACCCGCGAGACGCGGCGACCCCGGCGTACGAATCGGTGCGCCGGGGTCCTGCGCAGTAACGTTGCCCCTCGTGGCAGGACCCGACTACGACGCCGAGATCAAGCAGCTCAGGGCGACCATGAGCACCATCGAGCAGGTCCTCGACCTCGACGCCATGCGCAAGGAGATCGACGAGCTCGGCGTGCAGGTCGCCGCGCCCGACCTCTGGGACGACCAGGCGAACGCGACCCGCGTCACGGGCCGGCTCTCGGCTCTCCAGGGCGAGGTCGACCGGGTCATCGCATTGGGCGGTCGCCTAGACGATCTGGAGATCATGGTCCAGCTCGGGCAGGAGGAGGGCGACGCATCGACCCTCGAGGACGCCGAGAAGGAGCTGGCCAAGATCCACAAGGCGGTCGAGGTGCTCGAGGTCCGCACCCTCCTCGCCGGGGAGTACGACGTCCGGGACGCGCTGATCACCGTTCGTTCCGGGGCCGGCGGGGTCGACGCCGCCGACTTCACCGAGATGCTGATGCGGATGTACACGCGGTGGGCCGAGCAGCACAGCTACCCGGTCGAGGTCTTCGACACCTCCTACGCCGAGGAGGCGGGGCTCAAGTCGGCCACCTTCGTGATCCACGCGCCCTACGCCTACGGCACCCTCTCGGTCGAGGCCGGCACCCACCGGCTGGTGCGGATCAGCCCGTTCGACAACCAGGGCCGCAGGCAGACCAGCTTCGCCGCCGTCGAGGTGGTGCCGCTGCTCGAGCAGACCGACGACATCGAGATCCCCGACGAGGACGTCCGCACCGACGTCTACCGCTCGTCCGGGCCGGGCGGCCAGTCGGTGAACACCACCGACTCGGCGGTGCGGCTGACGCACATCCCCACCGGGATCGTGGTCAGCTGCCAGAACGAGAAGAGCCAGCTCCAGAACAAGGCCAGCGCCATGGTGATCCTCAAGGCCAAGCTGCTCGCGCTGAAGAAGGCCGAGGAGGCCGCCCAGATGAAGGAGCTCAAGGGCGACGTGCAGGCCAGCTGGGGCGACCAGATGCGCAACTACGTGCTCAACCCCTACCAGATCGTCAAGGACCTGCGCACCGGCTACGAGGTCGGCAACCCGGCCGCCGTCTTCGACGGTGACCTCGACGGCTTCCTCGAGGCGGGGATCCGCTGGCGCCGCGGCGCCGAGCGGGCCGCTGCGTCCAGCTGACACCAGCCGCCGCCGCGGGGCAACGCGAACGGCGCCGGCCGGGTTGGTGCAACCCGGCCGGCGCCGCTCAGCTGCGCTGTGCCCTGCGCCTCAGCGGGGCGCGATCGACACGTCGTCGATCAGGAATCCCGACTGGACCGACGAGTCCTCGGTGGCGACGAACTGCAGGGTGACGCTCTGTCCGGCGTACGCCGAGAGGTCCACCACATATCGGTGGTAGCTGACGTCCCACTTCGCGTTGCTCGAGGACTGGACCACGGTGGTCGTGGCGCCGTGCTTGATCCGGACCTTGAACGTGTCGTAGATCGTGGTCCCGAACTCCGAGCTGTCCACCAGCAGGTAGTAGACCAGCTTGGGGTTGGTGGCTGGCACGGTCAGCGTCTGGGACAGCATGTCCGTGCCGGCCGTGCCCAGCCCGCGCAGGTAGGCGTGCTTGGCCCCGGAGCGCTGGAACCCGAACGCACCGACCAGGCCGGCGCGGCTCTGGGTCCACAGGGCGCCGTTGGTGGCGAGCTCGAAGCCCGGGTTGCGGACCACGTTGGGACCGGAGGTGCGGTCGATCAGGCCACCACAGCCATAGGTGTTGGCGGGGACCTTGACCGCGGCCCAGGCCTTCATCACCGTCTGGCAGTTCACGTTGGGCCCGCCGAACAGGTCTCGCGCGGCCCGGATCGTGGCGTCGCGGGCGTCCTTGTAGTCCGAGCCGGCCACCATGTAGACGTTCAACGCGCGGTACCAGATCTTCGCGGCGTTGGCTCGGCCGACCCCGGCGACGGCCGGACCCGCGCACACGGCGCTGGAGTGCGCCCGGCCACCGATGGTCTTGCTGCCGCTGCCCTCGGAGAGCAGGTAGAAGAAGTGGTTCGCGACGCCGGAGGTGAAGTGGACGTCGTCCTGACCCATGAGCGGGGTGTAGCAGTCGTAGCTGAACCCGTCGAGGGACGGCGTGTCCATCCGCCGCAGCGCGCCGCCCGGGAAGGACGAGGCGATCTTCTCGCCGATGTAGTAGTCACCGGGGTCGGTGGCGTTGGCGGCGAAGAACTCCACCGACGTGCCGATGATGTCGGAGGTGGCCTCGTTCAGGCCGCCGGACTCGCCGAAGTAGTGCAGCCCCGCGGAGTTGGAGGTCACGCCGTGGGTCATCTCGTGCCCGGCCACGTCCAGCGGCACCAGCGGGTCGAAGTCGTCACCGTCGCCGTAGGACATGCAGAAGCAGGCGTCGTTCCAGAACGCGTTGTCGTAGTTGCTGCCGTAGTGGACGCGGCTGCGCGCCCCCACGCCGTCGTTGCGGATCCCGTTGCGACCCAGGCTCTGGTAGAAGTCCCACGTCACGGCCGCGCCGTACTGCGCGTCCGCGGCCACGGTGAGGGCGTTGCTCTCGGCGTTGTTGCCCCACGTGTTCGTGGCGTTGGTCAGGGTGCCGCTCTCGCTGGTGGTCGTGTTGTTCATCGTGGTGACCCGATGGCCGCCACGGGTCAGGTCCTTCAGCTCGAAGCCGCCCGCGATCGAGTTGGTGTGGATCGGCACGTTGCCGGAGTAGAGCGTCTTGCCGGTGCCGGTGGCGTCCGCGGTCTGCTCGAGGTCGTAGCTCACGATCCCGGCGCCGGTGCGGGCGTCGCTGACGACCGCCCGGTGCAGGCCGTCGGCCGCGGGGACGACGCTGCGCCACGCGACCCTCGGTCCACCACCCACTGCCCAGATGACCAGCTCGGCCTTGCCCGACGGGGCGCCTGCCGCCTGCGCGGCGGCCGCTTGCGAGATGGTCGGCTTGGTGTCGGCCGAGCGGAAGTTCCCGGCCTTGTCCCACGTCACGTCGGCGGTGCCCCGGCCGGCGTCGTGGACCACGAGGTCGCCACCCACGACGGGCAGGCCCTGGTAGGTGCGCGTGTAGCGGACGTGGTAGACCCCGCTGGCGTCCTTGACGACGTCCTTGACCCGCAGGCTGGAGTCGGGGGCCAGGTTCAGAGACTTGGCCGTGCTCGCCGCGGACTGCTGGAACGACGCGATGGCCTGAGCGCGGGCCTCCGGGCCGAAGCTGGAGTCCGGCAGGGCCCCGGGCGAGATGTCGTCGGCCGAGACGGACGACGCAGCCGCGTCGGCCGAAGGGTCCGCGGCGCTCGCAGAGCTGCCGATGGTGGTGTTGGTCAGGGCGGCCGCGAGCAAGATCGCAGACGCACCCGACGCCAGAGCCTTCAGGTTCATTCCGGGTAGCTCCCCCGATGGTCGAGCTTGCCCCGAGTGGGCAAGACCGGGCCCACTCTGAACATGCTGGGCGTCTCCGCCAACACCTGCACGACAAGATGGCCCGGATGGAACTGGTCAATGGCCCGATCGGGTGGTTGTTGTGCGGGGGCCCGCGGGCCTCAGATCGTCCTGTTCACCGCCGGGCTGAACCCGAGGGCGTTTCGGCACCGCACCTGGACGGTGTGCGCGCCGGCAGCCACACCGGTGAAGGTGTGGTTGCGGAAGGTGCCGGAGTTCTTGACGACCCACTCCCCGAAGTCGATACGCACCTGGTACAGCTGGATCGGCGCTCCGCCGGTGTCGGCAGGGGGGAGCCAGCTGAGCGTGATCGTCCCGGCCCCGGTGTTGCGCGTGGCGGCGACGCTGGTCGGGGCGGTGGGCAGGCCCTTGGTGGTGCCGGATGCCGTCGCGGTCGGACCGTCCCCGTTGGCGTTGCGGGCCCTGATGGTGAACGTGTAGCCGGTCTTGTACGCCAGCCCCCTGATCGTGCGCGTGGTCGCCGGGTTGATCACCAGGTCGGGCTGCCCGGCCCGGGAGATGACGTACTTGGTGATCGGGCTGCCGCCGTTGCTGGCCGGCGCGGTCCAGTTCAGGACCAGAGACGCGGACGAGCCGGCCGGAGTGGCGGTGAAGTTCTGCGGCGCCGACGGCACGCCGCTCGCTGCGCACCCGGTCTGGGTGAGGGTGTACGCGCCGATGCTGGCGTAGTCGTCGTACGACGCGGTCGGCAAACCCTTCCCCACACCGTCGATCTCCACGAAGTAGGTGCCCGAAGCGACGCTCGTCGAGATCGAGGCGTTCATCCCGGTCGCCACGTCGTAGTCGACGCGGGTCGAGACCGGGTTGGCCGTCGTCACGGCGGCGCCCGACGAGTTCAGCAGCCGCATCTGGATGTCCAGGTTCGGGCTGACGGCCACCGGGTTCGCCGTGAGGGTCAGGCTCCCGGAGCAGGTGCCGAGCGAGAACACGTCCTTGTCCGTGCGGTTGGTGATGTACGCCGAACCCGTGGGCAGGGCCGCCGCGGCGGTGGCGGTGGTGCCTCCGGCCTCGTCGGACCGGAACGGGATCCGGGCGGCCACCGCCATCAGGGCGATGTCGTCCTGGGTGGTGTTGTTGGCGTTGGTGTAGTCGCCCTTGCTCCACTGCGAGATGGGCTGGTTGTAGCCGACGCCCATGATCGGCGCCCAGTTGTCGTTGTTCGCACCGTCGTAGTAGCCCGCCGCCGGGCTGGTCAGGCCGTCGTGCCCCAGGGACAGGTTGTGGCCCACCTCGTGGCTGACAGCTTCGGCGAGCCACTTGGAGTTGTTGCTGAACCCTTGGGCGAAGACCCACGCCGGCTGGTAGTAGTCCGCGAAGGTGGGGTCGGTCCACCAGAAGTCGAAGACGTCGAGGTAGGCGATCCCGCCGCAGGTGGAGTTGCACAGGAACTGCCTTGCCTGCGTGCTCGGCGTGATGAGCGCCCTGGTGCCGTACACCTGGTCGGCGGCGTCGGTCCGTTCGATGGCCGCGACCCCGGGGTCCTGGGTGGTGACGTCCACGTCGAAGGGGGCGAAGTCCTCCGCGACCCGGCGCCAGACGTCCTGCACGAGCTCGCGCTCGCTGTTCGAGAACGCCGCACCGTCTCCGGCGGGGTCCCAGGCGGGGTGCGCACCGTTCGGCAGGTTGCTGCCGCCCTCGCTGGATGGGGCGTTCCAGGAGGTGCCGGAGACGGTGTGGCCGTTGAAGTCCAGGTAGATGGTCCGGTTCGAGCCCGCCTTGCTGTGCAGCAGGAAGGTCTGGGGCAGCGGGAACGGCGCCACGGCCTCGGGCCCCGACGCCGACGGATCACTGGTGTCGGGCGCCGGTTCCACGTAGTAGATCCGGCCACCGGCACCTATCCAGGCGGTGGCGTCGGACTTCAGCAGCTCTCGGAGCTCGGAGGCGGACAGGTGGTTCACGGCCGCCACCTCGTCGATGCGGTCGCCCATGCCCCGAATGGCCGTCGCGCCGTGGGCCGGCGACGGCAGCCCGGTGTCCACGCTGGGCCCGTCCGAAGGCCCGGGGGACGTCGAGGAGGCAGAGCTGAGGAGAGCGCCGGGGACCACCGCGGCCAGGACGGACAGGACGAGGGGAGCAATGGCTCGCGTTCTGGGCATGCGCACCTGAACAGCGTCACGGCTGACCGGGACCGCACGCCATAGTCATTCCGGAGGGGTTGGCCCATCCGAGCGGGTACCTGCGTCGTGCCGCTCGACCGGGTCAGTCCCCAGGCTGTGTGGCGGCTGCCCCGAGCACCCCGACACACCACCGCCCGGCCGCGTCGACGAGGTCGACGTCCGAGGTCGCGACGAGCTCGACCTCGCAGACCAGCCAGGCGTCACCGAACAGGCCGCGGTACGACGCCCGCGTGGTGTCGTCGTTGGTGCACGTCAGCGCCAGAGTCGGGTCGCCGAACGCCGGCCCCGTGCCTGTCCGGCAGTCCGGTCCCTTCTGGGCACTTCGCACCAGGCGCTCGGCCCGGGCACGGTCGACGGGGGGAGCGAAGACCCAGGCACTGGCGGACCCGACGTCCTGGACGGCGTACGAGCAGCCGAACTCGTGCACGACATCGGACTGGCCAGTGCCGGTGAGGTCCACCTCGTCGCCGTTCTGCCACTCGCGCGCGTCGGGCACCGCGCCGAGCAACGCGTCGACCTGGCGGTCGTCGATCGCGTCGCAGAAGGGGCCGCGGGTGACGATCGCGGTGGTCGTGTCGTAGTCGGCGAGGGCGGTGGTGGTGAAAGGCGTCTCGTGCGGCTCCGGGTCCTCGGAGCCGTCGCCCAGCGCGAGCACCCCGCCGCCGACCACCAGCACGGTCGCCAGGCCCGCGACCAGCAGGAACCCGACTGGCAGGCGCATGCCGATCACCCTAGGGCGATGCGAGGATGCGAGGGATGAGTGCACCTCGCGAGATCCACGCCGCCGCGGCCGCGCAGCTCGAAGGAGCGCTGGGGCTCGACGCGCTCGTGGGGTCCGGTGGGCTCAGCCCGGACCGGCGCCAGGCGTTCGCGCTCCGCGTGGACCGGTACTGGCCCGACCTCGAGGCGGCGGTCACCGAGATCCACCCCGACCCGGAGGTGGCGGGCGACCTGCTCACCCGGCTGGTGCTGACCGCCGCGGCGGCGTACGCGGACCGGCCGGCGGACCTGCACCAGCTCGACCAGCGACGGCTGCTCACCCCCGACTGGCTCCAGCAGCCGGGGATGTTCGGGTACGCCTGCTACACCGAGCGGTTCGCCGGCGACCTCAAGGGCGTGGCCAAGCACCTCGACCTCCTCGAGGACCTCGGTGTCACCTACCTGCACCTGATGCCGCTGCTCCAGCCGCGCGAGGGCGACAACGACGGCGGGTACGCCGTGCAGGACTATCGCTCGGTCCGGTCCGACCTCGGCACCATCGAGGACCTGCGCGACCTGGCGACCACCCTGCGCGGCCAGGGGATCAGCCTGGTCATGGACCTGGTCCTCAACCACGTCGCCCGCGAGCACGAGTGGGCGGCCCGCGCCCGGGCCGGCGAGCCCGACTCGTCGCGGTACCGCGACTACTTCCACGTCTTCCCCGACCGTGAGCTGCCCGACCAGTACGAGCAGACCCTGCCCGAGGTGTTCCCGGCCTTCGCGCCCGGCAACTTCACCTGGGACGACGAGCTCGAGGGCTGGGTCTGGACGACCTTCAACGAGTGGCAGTGGGACCTCGACTGGTCCAACCCGGCGGTGCTCGCGGAGTTCGCCGAGATCATCCTGTGGCTGGCCAACCTCGGCGTCGAGGTGTTCCGGCTCGATGCGATCGCCTTTCTCTGGAAGCGGATGGGCACCAGCTGCCAGAACCAGCCCGAGGTGCACGCGATCACCCAGGCGCTGCACGCGCTGACCCGGATCGCCGCTCCGGCGGTGGCGTTCAAGGCAGAGGCGATCGTCGGGCCACGCGACCTGGTCCAGTACCTCGGCACCGGCCGGCACGCCGGCCGGGTCAGCGACCTGGCCTACCACAACAGCCTGATGGTGCAGATCTGGTCGATGCTCGCCACCGGCAACACGATCCTGGCCCGGCACGCACTCGGCGCGCTGCCGGCCAAGCCGAGCACCGGGACCTGGATCACCTACGTGCGCTGTCACGACGACATCGGCTGGGCCGTCGACGACTCCGACGCGTACGCCGCCGGCGTCACCGGCTCCGGACACCGGCACTTCCTCTCCGACTGGTACGCCGGCGAGTTCCCCGGCACGTGGGCGGAGGGGATGGTCTTCCAGGCCAACCCGGACACCGGCGACCGGCGGATCAGCGGGACCAGCGCCTCCCTGGCCGGGCTGCACGAGGGTCAGCCGTCGCCCGAGCTCGAGGGCGCGGTCGCCCGGATCTTCCTGGCCCACGCGATCGCGGTGGGCTGGGGCGGCGTACCGGTGATCTGGAGCGGCGACGAGCTGGCCCAGCCCAACGACCCGCTCTGGGCGACCGAGGAGGGGCACGAGGACGACAACCGCTGGGCGCACCGGCCCCGGCTGGACTGGTCGCGCGCCGCCGCCCGGCACGACCTGCGGACGGTGCCCGGGCGGGTCTTCAGCGGTCTGTCGCACCTGGCCAGGGTCCGCGCCGGGCTGCCCCAGCTGCACGCGTCGGCCGGCACCGCTGTGCTGCAGGACACCGACGACGGGGTGCTCGCGGTGGTCCGCCAGCACGCCAGCGGCCCCTTCGTCGGGCTCTACAACGTCACCCCTCTGCGCCGGCCGTTCCTCCTGCACCGGCTCCGGGCGGCGGGCCTGACCACGCCGTACGACGCGCTCGGCGGTCACGTGCTCGAGGTCGGCGGCGACGGCGTGCTGTGGCTGCCGGCGTACGCCGCGTGGTGGGTCGTGGACGCGCCGAGTCGTTGAATCGGTACTTCTGACGGTCGAGTCGGCACTTTTTCCGGTCGACTCGCCCGACTCGACCGGCAGAAGTACCGATTCAACGCTGTCCCGTACATTCGATCCACGTGATTCGGTTCGAGAAGGTCAGCAAGGCGTACCCCGGAGCGGGCAAGCCGGCGCTCGACCAGGTCAGCATGGACATCGAGAAGGGCGAGTTCGTCTTCCTCGTGGGCCAGTCCGGGTCCGGCAAGTCGACCGCGCTGCGGCTGGTCCTGCGCGAGACCCGGTCGACCGGTGGCCGGGTGCACGTCGCCGGCAAGGACCTCAACCGGCTCGCCGGCTGGAAGGTCCCGCGGCTGCGCCGCCAGATCGGCACCGTCTTCCAGGACTTCCGGCTGCTGCCGAACAAGACCGTCTCCGAGAACGTCGCGTTCGCGCTGCAGGTGATCGGCAAGTCCCGCGCCGAGATCAGGAAGGTGGTGCCGCAGACCCTCGAGCTGGTCGGGCTGGACGGCAAGGGCGAGCGGATGCCCCACGAGCTCTCCGGCGGTGAGCAGCAGCGGGTGGCGATCGCGAGGGCGTTCGTGAACCGGCCGATGATCCTGATCGCCGACGAGCCCACCGGCAACCTCGACCCCACCACCTCGGCCGGGATCATGAAGCTGCTCGACCGGATCAACCGGACCGGCACCACGGTGCTGATGGCCACCCACGACTCCCACGTCGTCGACCAGCTCCGCAAGCGCGTGATCGAGCTCGACGACGGCCGGGTCGTGCGCGACGACGCCCAGGGCGTCTACGGGGCAGCTCGCTGATGCGAGTCGGGAACGTCTTCTCCGAGCTCGGGCAGGGCCTTCGGCGCAACGTGTCGATGCACATCGCCGTGGTGCTGACCCTGTTCGTCTCGATGACCCTGCTGGGTCTCGGCGTCCTGATGAAGCAGCAGACCGACATCGCCACCCGCTACCTCGGCAACCAGCTCCAGGTCACCGTCTACCTGTGCCGCGACGGTGACGCCAACCCGGCCTGCACCGGGGCGGCCACCGACGAGCAGAAGCAGCGCGTGCAGGAGACGATCGAGGCCAACCCCGAGGTCTCGTCGTACCGGTTCGAGACGCAGGAGGAGGCGTTCGACAAGGTCAGGGAGCTCTACGGCGACGACCAGTTCGACGGCCCCAACCCGGCGATGACCGCGACGGACATGCCCGAGTCGTACTGGATCACCCTCCGGGACCCGAAGAAGTTCGAGGGCGTCACCAGCGCGGTGGTCGGCCTCGACGGCGTCTCCCAGATCCGGGACCTGCGCGAGACCCTCAAGCCGCTCTACGAGTGGCTCGGCGCGCTGAAGTACGGCTCGTGGGGGATCGCGGCGTTCCTGCTGCTGGCCGCGCTGCTCCTGGTCGCGAACACGATCCGGCTGGCGGCGTTCGCGCGCCGCAAGGAGATCGCGATCATGCGGCTCGTGGGCGCGTCCACGCTCTACATCGCGCTGCCGTTCCTCCTCGAGGCGCTGGTGACCGCGGCGGTCGGCGTCGCCCTCGCGGGCGGTGCGCTGGGGGCGTTCATGTACTTCGGCGTGCACGAGCGGATCGCGGACTCGATCTCGTTCATGCCGTGGATCGGGGTCCAGGACTACACGACCGCGCTGGCCGTGATCGCGGTCCTCGGCCCGCTGCTGACCCTGCTCCCGACACTCCTGCTGACCCGCAAATACCTCAAAGTCTGACCTCGGGCCCATACCGTCGGGGCGTCCCGTTCAGTTACTTCCCCGACTGTCAGGTACAAGATGCGCTACTTCCCCGGCGCTGTGGGCCGCCCTGCCTCGGCGACCCTGCTGCTCGTCGTGACTCTCGGCGCGGGCGCCGTGCCCCTGGCGCACGCCGGCGAGCCCGACGACCTCAAGGAGAAGCACCACCAGGTCCAGACGCAGATCGAGCAGGTCCAGCAGGAGGCCGAGGAGGCCAGCAAGGCCGTGTCCCGGGCCAAGGCCGACCTCGCGAACGCCGAGGCCCAGCTCGCCACCGCCCAGACCAACTTCGCCAACGCCCAGGCACATGCCGCGGACGTGGCGGCCGAGCTCGAGGTCGCGCAGGCCGCGGACGCGCAGATGCAGGCCGCGCTCCAGGTCGCCCAGGCCAACCTCGCGCAGGCCCGGGCCGACGTGGTCGCCGCCCAGGCCGCCCTCGACGCGCAGCAGGCGACCGTCAAGAGCTCGGTCGTCTCGGTGTACCAGCAGGGCTCGCCCGAGCTGATGGTGTGGACCGGCTACCTCGAGGCCGAGACCCCGGCGGACCTGATCCGCAAGATGGAGTACGCCGACACGATGCTGGAGGACCAGAACACGGTCTTCGAGCAGCTCCACGCGGCCGAGGTCGCGCTGCGCGAGCAGCGAGCTGCGGTGCGCGAGGCCGAGGAGGCCGCGGACGAGCAGGCCGACCTCGCCGCGCAGCAGCTCGCGAACGTCGAGCGGCTCAAGGACGAGGCCGACCAGGCGGCCAACGCCGCGCTGCTCGCCCAGGACGAGGTCACGCTCACCGTCGCGGCCCGCGAGAAGGCGCAGCGGAAGGCCGAGCGCGCGCGCCGGCACGACCTGGAGGAGCTGAAGAAGCTCAAGAAGCAGGAAGACAAGATCAAGCAGCAGATCCTGGCCGCGGCCGCCGCCGACCACAGCACCGGCTACGTCGGCCAGGACGACGGCTTCCTGCTCTCCCCGGTCGACGGCTCGGTGACCTCACCGTTCGGCTACCGCGTCCATCCCATCTACCACTACTGGGGCCTGCACGACGGCACCGACTTCGGGGTCTCGTGCGGTCAGGGGATGCGCGCGGCCGCGGACGGCAAGGTCATCTCCCGCTACTACTCCTCGGTCTACGGCAACCGGCTCTACGTGGACGTCGGCAAGGTCAACGGCCACGCCCTCACCGTCGTCTACAACCACGCGACGTCGTACCGCGTCGATGTCGGCGACCACGTCACCCGCGGCGAGATCGTCGGGTACGCCGGCTCCACCGGCTGGTCCACCGGCTGCCACCTGCACTTCACGGTGCTGCAGGACGGCACCGCCGTGGACCCGATGGGATACCTCTGACCGAACCCGGTTGCCCGCTGTTGAGACAATGACCGGATGGCCAGGGAGCAGGGGCGCAAGGTCGTCGCGCAGAACCGCAAGGCGCGGCACGACTACGCCATCGAGGACACCTACGAGGCGGGCCTGGTCCTCCAGGGCACCGAGGTGAAATCGCTGCGCGAGGGGCGGGCCTCGCTGGTCGACGGCTTCGTGGACATCGACCGGGGCGAGGCCTGGCTGCACGGCGTGCACATCCCGGAGTACACCCAGGGCACCTGGACCAACCACTCGGCCCGGCGCAAGCGCAAGCTCCTGCTCAACCGCGACGAGATCGACAAGATCGAGCGGCGGGTGAACGAGAAGGGGCTCACGGTCGTCCCGCTCTCGCTGTACTTCCTCAACGGCCGGGCCAAGGTCGAGATCGCCCTGGCGCGCGGCAAGAAGACCTGGGACAAGCGGCACTCGCTGGCCGAGCGGCAGGCCAACCGGGAGACCGAGCAGGCCGTGGGTCGTCAGCTCAAGGGAATGCGTGACTGACCGCTCGGGGGATGTCGCGCCGGTCCGGGCGTTCTGGGAGCGGCTCGGGCTGCCGGGGCTGTTCGACGTGCACGTGCACTTCCTGCCGCCCAACATCCAGAAGGCGGTCTGGGCGGTCTTCGACAGCGCAGGCCCCAAGATCGGCCGCGAGTGGCCGATCCGGTACCGCCAGTCGCACGAGGAGCGGGTCGAGCTGCTGCGGGCGATGGGCGTACGCCGCTTCTCGACGCTGCCCTACGCGCACAAGCCGGGCGTGGCGGCCTACCTCAACGACTGGTCGCGCACCTTCGCTGCCGACGTGCCGGAGGTGCTGTGGTCGGGGACGTTCTTTCCCGAGGCCGGCGTCACGTCGTACGTCGCGGAGCTGGTCGGCGCCGGCGTCGAGCTGTTCAAGCTGCACCTGCAGGTGGGCGAGTTCCATCTGGACGACCCGCTGCTCGTCGAGGTGTGGGGGCTCCTCGAGGACGCCGAGGTGCCGATCCTCGTGCACGCCGGCTCGGGGCCGGTCGGCAACGACTTCACCGGGCCGGAGTCGATGCAGCGACTGCTCGAGCGGCACCCACGGCTGCCGATCATCGTCGCGCACATGGGGGCGCCCGAGGTGGTCCGCTTCCTGCGGCTGGCCGAGGGGTACGAGCGGGTGCGGCTCGACACCACCATGGTCTTCACCGACTTCTTCGGCATGCCGTACCCCGACTGGCTGGTGCCGCGGCTGGTCGACCTGCAGCCCAAGATCCTGCTCGGCACCGACTTCCCGACGATCCCCTACCCCTACGTCCACCAGCTCGAGGGACTGGCGCGTCTCGACCTCGGTGACGACTGGCTGCGCGCAGTGTGCTGGGAGAACGGCGTCGCGCTGTTCGGGCTCGGTCGATGACTGAGAAGACCCCGCTGCGAGACTTCCTGCGTGGACGAGCTCTTCGAGGTCATCGCGCTCGAGCGCCGCGCCACCGCCGACCTGCTCGCGGGGCTGACTCCCGAGCAGTGGGCGACACCCAGCCTGTGCGAGGCGTGGACCGTCAAGGACGTGGCCGTGCACCTGCTGCCGACGCTCGGCAAGGGCGTGCGGGAGTTCCTCTGGGAAGTGGTCCGGTCCCGCGGCAACCTCCACCGGGCCAGTGAGTCGCTGGTGGCGCGGTACGCCGCCCGGCTGACGCCCGCCGAGATCGTGGCCACCCTCCGCGACCACGCCGAGGACCGGTTCGCGCCGCCGGGCGTCGGCGCGCTCGGCCCCTACACCGACCTGTTGGTGCACCGGCTCGACATCGCCGTACCACTGGGGATCGAGGTCGACCGCCCGGTCGAGCCGTGGCGCGCCTCGCTGGACTTCCTGGTGAGCGGCCGGGGACGGCGCGGCTTCGTGGACCGCGGCCGGCCTGCGCTGACGCTCCGTGCGAGCGACCTCGACTGGTCGCACGGCACCGGCCCGGAGGTCACCGGGCCGGCCGCGGCGATCGGGCTCTCGCTCTGCGGCCGCCCCGCCCTGCTCGACCGGCTGAGCGGCCCCGGGCGGGAATCCCTGGCGAGCTGGATCGGTTGAACACGTACAGTAGAAGCACAACTCAAGAGGGGCTGATCGGTTTCGACTTGGGACGTCAGTTCCAGGGGAAGCGGGTCGAGGAGCCAGCGACATCTCGTAAACGACCGCTGGAAAACACAACTGCCAACGCTAAGCGCAGTTCCTTCGCTCTCGCCGCCTGAGCGGTGATCGAAGCGTCAGACCGGGCATCCGTCTCCGTCCCGGACCCTGGCGTCATCTAGGAGACTTGCTGGTCACCTCCAGTCAGGAGGGGTGACCGGGACTCAAACCTGACTGAGTCCGTCGGCGACGTGTCTGTGCGAGCGCCGGGACTGAGAAGACGTCAATGCAGACTGCACCCGGAGAAGACCTGGTTCGACGCTCGAGGACGCGGGTTCGATTCCCGCCAGCTCCACCTTTTCGGTCACCCACGTGGTGCCGGGCCCGTCGACGCACGGACGACCAGCTGCGTCGGCAGCACCCGCGTGGGTGGCGCCGCGGCGCGGGCATGGGCCTGCGCCACGACCGCCTCCACCGCGCGGGCGCCGGCGTCCGCCGTGCGCTCGCGCAGCGTCGTGAGCGTGGGGGAGCAGAACTCCGCGCCGACGATGTCGTCGAAGCCGACGACGCTCACATCCCTCGGGACGGCGACGCCTCGCTCCGCCAGCCGCTGCATCACGCCGATCGCCAGCATGTCGTTGTGCGCCACCACGGCTGTCGCGCCGGCGGCCAGGACCGCATCGGCGGCGGCCGGACCGCCACCGAGTGTCGGGGCGTAGGGGCCGAACCTCGTCGCGGTGATCCCGTGCTCGCCGGCCGCGACCTGTAAGCCGGCCCACCGCTTGGCACCCGACCACGACTCGGGTGGGCCACCGAGGAAGACCAAGGACCGGTGCCCGAGAGAGACCAGGTGGTCGACGATCTGCCGGGTCCCGGAGTCGAAGTCGGCCACCACACAGGCCAGCCCCGGAGTGGCCCGGTTGACCAGGGCCACCGGGTTCAGCTCAGCCGCCCGGAGCAGCTCGGCGTCGGGGAGCCGGGATGCGCTGAGCACGAACCCGTCGACGGCCGGGCCCAGGCGACGGATGAGGCTGGCCTCGGTGGCGGGGTTCTCCTGCGTGTCGCCCAGCACCAGGATCAGGTCGGCGTCGGCCGCGGCTCGCTCCCCGCCCTTGATGACCCCGGCGAAGTAGGGGTTGGTGATGTCCGGGACCAGCAGCGCCAGGGTGTTCGTCCGTCCCGTCTCGAGCGCGCGGGCGGCGGGGTTCGGCGCGTAGCCGAGCCGCTCGGCCACCGCGAGCACGTGGTCGCGGGTCTGGTGGTTGACGCGAGCCGGGTTCGTGAACGCCCGGGAGACGGTGGAGGTCGCGACGTCGGCCTCCCGGGCGACGTCGGTGATGGTGACGCGGCGCGGCCGGCCGATGCCACGCCCTGAACCGGAGCTCACCGGCACATTATGGCAACAAATGGCAAGCGCTTGCCAAGGTGAGGACGGTCACGCACGGTGGCGTTACGCCCACAGCCTGAGGGCACCGGACGAACGGAGCACCGATGACGACCCAGACCCCCGCCGCCAACGACGCCCAGCGGACCCCCGGCAAGGCCGCGATCGCCGCGTGGTTCGGCAGCGCCCTCGAGTACTACGACTTCGCCATCTACGGCACCGCCGCCGCGTTGGTCTTCCCGGACATCTTCTTCCCGGAAGGCAATGACACGACCAACACGGTGGCCGCGTTCGCGACGTTCGGCGTCGCGTACGTCGCGCGGCCGGTCGGGTCGTTCATCATGGGGCACATCGGCGATCGCCTGGGCCGCAAGCGGGTGATGATCGGCACCATCCTGCTGATGGGCATCTCGACCTTCCTGGTCGGCTGCCTCCCGACGTACCACCAGGTCGGCATCCTCGCGCCGATCCTGCTCGTGGCGCTCCGCGTGCTGCAGGGGCTCTCCGCGGCCGGAGAGCAGGCCGGTGCGAACTCGATGTCCTTCGAGCACGCGCCCGACGACCGGCGCGGCTTCTTCACCAGCTTCACCCTGAGCGGCACCCAGGGCGGACAGATCCTCGCGCCCGCGGTGTTCCTGCCGCTGGCGGCGGTCCTCAGCGATGCGCAGCTCCAGTCCTGGGGCTGGCGGATCCCGTTCTGGATCAGCGCGGTCGTCGTCGTGGCCGGGCTGGTCATCCGTCGTCGTCTCGAGGAGACCCCTGAGTTCCGTGCTGAGCGGGCCGACGACGAGGTGCCCCACACTCCGCTCGCGGTCCTGTTCCGTGACCACTGGCACGACGTCCTGCGCGTCTTCCTCGCGGCGTTCATCGCCACGGTCAACACCATGTTCGCGGTCTTCGCGCTCAACCTCGCGACGTCCGACGACTACGACATCGGGATCAGCAAGACCACGATGCTGTGGCTGGCGATCGTCGCCAACGTCGTCGCGATCGCGATCATCCCGTTCTGGGCGCGCCTGTCGGACCGGATCGGGCGCAAGCCGGTCTTCGTCACCGGCGTGCTGGGCAGCGGCATCCTGGTGATCCCGTTCCTCGGAGCCATCGCCCACGGCCAGGTCGTGCTGATGTTCGTGCTCGGTGTCCTGCTGGCCGGCATCGTCTACTCCCTGCCGAACGCGGTCTGGCCGGCCACCTACGCCGAGTACTTCCCGACCAGCGTGCGCCTCTCCGGCATGGCCATCGGCACCCAGTTCGGGTTCGCGCTGGCCGGGTTCACGCCCACGATCGCCGGCGCGCTCCTCGGAGGGGACGTCGACAACTGGATCCGGGTCGCCCTGTTCACGACAGCCGCCTGCGTGATCTCCGCGATCGCGGTCGCGACCGGTCCCCGCGACACCCACCGCCTCCGGACGAGCGACGTCGGCAGGCCCGCGCGGCGGTCGGCCGACGACGCCGTGCGGGTCGGAGTGGCGTGAGCGCGACCCAGACGTCGTACCTCCTCGGACTGGTCGGCGCCGGGATCCAGGCCTCGCTCACCCCGGCGATGCACGAGCGGGAGGGCGCGGAGTGCGGGCTGGACATCAGCTACCGCCTGATCGACACCTCCCGGCTCGGGCTCGGCGTGCGAGACCTGCCCGACCTCCTGGACTGGGCGGAGCGGCTGGGGTTCGACGGGCTCAACGTCACGCACCCGTTCAAGCAGGAGGTGCTGGCTCTGGTGGACGAGCTCTCCGACGACGCCGCCGATCTGGGAGCGGCCAACACCGTCGTCTTCCGTGACGGGCGGCGGCTGGGCCGCAACACCGACTGGTCCGGCTACGGCCGCGCCTTCGGCGAGGCGCTTCCCGACCACGTCCACGATCGGGTCGTGCTCGTCGGGGCGGGCGGCGCCGGCGCAGCAGTCGGCTACGGGCTGCTCGACCAGGGCGCGGCGCACGTCGCCGTGCTCGACAAGGACCGAGGCCGCGCCGAGGCCTGCGCGGTGCGGCTGGCCCAGCGGTACGGCGACGCGCGGGTCGGCGCGGTCACCGACCTGGAGCCAGCGCTCGACCAGGCGGGCGGCCTCGTCAACGCCACTCCGCTCGGCATGCTCGGCCACCCGGGCATGGCGGTGCCGGACAGCGCGGTCAGACCGGACCTGTGGGTGTCGGACGTCGTCTACTTCCCACTCGAGACCGAGCTGCTCAAGCTGGCCAGGGAGCGCGGCTGCCGAGTCGTCCCCGGCGGTGGCATGGCCGTCCACCAGGCGGTCGGCGCCTTCGAGTACTTCACCGGCCGGGTCCCGGACGCCGAGCGGATGACCCGTCACTTCGTGCAGCTGGCGGCCGCGTGAGGAAGGGCATCGCGACCGTGTCGCTGAGCGGTCTGCTCCTCGACAAGCTGGAGGCGATCGCGGCGGCCGGCTTCGACGGGGTCGAGATCTTCGACAACGACCTGATCGCCTGCCCCCTGTCGCCTCGCGAGGTGGCCCAGCGCTGCGTGGGCCTGGGGCTGACTGTCGACCTGTTCCAGCCGGTGCGCGACGTCGAGGGCGTGACGCCCGAGCGGTTCCGGGCCGTGGTGCACCGGTTCCGGGCCAAGGCCGAGGTCGCTGCTCAGCTCGGCGCCCCCACCGTCCTCGCCTGCTCCAACGTCGCGGACGATGCGCTCGACGACCTCGACCTCACCGCGGGACAGCTGCACACCCTCGGTGACATCGCGGGCGAGCACGGCATCACCATCGCGTTCGAAGCGCTCGCGTGGGGGCGTCACATCAACCGCGTCCACCAGGCCATGGCTGCGGTGCGCCGGGCCGACCATCCAGCCGTCACCCTGGCGGTCGACACCTTCCACCTGCTGTCCCGCGGCGACGACGGTCGCGCCCTCGACGGGATGCCCGGCGACCGGATCGGGTTCCTGCAGGTCGCGGATGCGCCTCTGCTGGATATGGACGTGCTCGAGTGGAGCCGCCACTTCCGCTGCTTCCCGGGCGAAGGCACCCTCGACGTGACCGGCGTCGTGGCCGCCACGCTCGACTCCGGCTACGCCGGCCCGGTGTCACTGGAGGTCTTCAGCGACGTGGTCCGCGAGGCCGACCCTGGCCGCACCGCGCGTGACGGGATGCGCTCGCTGGTCTTCCTCGAGGACCGCCTCGGTTCGCGACCCCTGGCGGCTGCCCCGGTGTCCGTGGAGCTGGCGTTCCTCGAGATCCCGGACACGCCGTCCCTGCCGACGCTGCTGCAGTCCCTCGGGTTCTCGGTCGCCGGTCGTCATCGCACCAAGCCGGTCGCGTGGTGGCGCAACGGCGACGCGCACGTGGTGGTCAACGGCGGTACGGCGGCCGATCCGGCGCTGGGCGTGGTCGCCGGCCCGGTGGCCGACGTCGCGCAGCGGGCCAAGGCGCTCCTCTTTCCCCAGGTGGACCGCACCCGCGGGGCCGGTGAGGCGCACCTTGCGGGCATCACCTCACCGTCCGGTCTGCACGTCTTCGTCAGTGCGCCGCCGGGTGAACCGGACGACTGGCGTGGCGACTTCGAGCCGGTGCGAGACCCGCACCCGGCCGGGCCAGGCTTCCTGGGCATCGACCACGTCGCAGTGGCGGTGCCCGGCGACCGCGTCGACGAGCAGGTGTCCTTCCTGCGCACCCTCCTCGGCCTCGAGCCCGGGACGGTGGAGGAGTTCATCGAGCCGCACGGCAGGCTCCGCAGCCGGGCCTTCCGTCCCGCGGTCGGTTCTCTTCGCCTGGTGCTCCAGGTCGAGGACGTGGCCACCGACCGCCCGGTCAGGTCCGGCATCACCCAGGTCGCGTTCGCGACGTCAGACGTCCGGGCCCACGTCCGCGGCCTGCGAGAGGCCGGGCTGCCGCTGATGCCGGTGCCGGACAACTACTACGCAGACCTCGGCGCCCGCTTCGCGCTCGACGACCACGCGCTGGACGATCTCCGGGACCACCAGCTGCTGTACGACCGCAGGGGCGCAGGCGAGCTGTTCCACGCGTTCACGATGACCCTGCCCACCGGCTTCCACGTCGAGCTGCTCGAGCGGCGCGGTGGCTACGACGGCTACGGGAGCCCGGGCACCCATGTCCGCCTGGCCATGCAGCGTGGTCGCTGAGTGTCCCGTGCCCCCGAGAGCGGTCAGTCCAGCGTGCAGTTGAGCGCCGGCCACAAGCGGACGACGTCGTCACGGACCCAGATCACCGGGCCGCAGCGCGAGGCGATGAACCGGTACCGGCCCAGCAGCAGGTTGCGCAGCCGGTGGTCGGAGTCGATGTGCCACGAGTCCAAGGGCAGGACGGCGACCACCCACGTCGGCGCCTCCGGCCCCGCAAGGAGCGAGCGGAGCTCGTCCTGGTCAGGGTCGAGGGTGCGCATCGGCAGTGACCAGAGGTGGCGGTACGGCGAGGGCAGGCCGGAGGCCTCGACCAGCTCGGCGCTGCCGTAGAGGCTCACCACCGTGTCGTCGCGCCCCGAGACGAGCGAGATCGCGTGGCCGACCTGCCACGGGCCGGACGGCGTCGGGGAGATGAGACGGTCGCGGGCGAACCCGACGTACGCCGCCAGCGCGGCCACCACGGTGAGGGCGGCGACGAAGCGGGCCAGCGAGCGGAACGGCGGCGCGCACGAGGCGGCCAGCGCGGCCAGGAGGGCGACGTCGGGGACCAGCGGGACCAGGTAGGCGTGCCAGAAGCTGCCGCTCAGCACCACGCCGAGCAGGTCGATGACCGTGGCCGCCACCAGGGCGCAGGAGAAGGCGGACCAGCGGGACCACCAGCGACGCAGGCAGGCCGCGCTGAGCACGATCACCGGCGCCATGCCGCAGGTGACGAACAGCCGGGCCAGCTCGTGCGCCCGCTCGACCGGCGCCCGGGAGTCGCTCGCGGCGAGCACGGCGGAGGCGTCGGCCCGGAAGCCGACCACCTGGTACCACCCCGAGGCGAGCGTGGCCGGAGTGACCGAGATCCAGGCGACGCAGACCAGCACCGGCAGCGCGGCACCGACCGAGAACCGCAGACCCACCAGGCCCACCCGCCCACGTGGCACCCGCCCCGAGAAGACCGAGACCCCGAGGAGCACGACCGCGAAGACCAGCCCGCCCACCAGGCTCTGCTTGAACCCGCAGGCGGTCATCGCGCACGCCCCGGCTACGACAGCCAGCCGCGCCGAGCCGCCCTCGAGCGCGCGGACGACCAGCAGCCAGGACACCGCGACCAGCGGCGTACCGAGCACCTCGCCCTTGGCGGTCCAGGCCGAGAGCTCCGGGTCGGCCAGCAGGGCGACGGTCATGACGGTGGCCACCCGCGCCGGCCCAGCGCCGGTCAGCCGCGTCGCCAGCAGGTGCACGGCGACCACGAGGGCCGCGGTCAGGAGCAGCGCCAGCAGCCGGGGTCCGAGGTCGCCGAGCAGCGCGTCCGTCCAGCGGTACGCCGCGAGCAGCACCGGCGGCCGATCCACCCAGTAGTGCCCGTACAGGCTGTCGGCGGTCGGCTGCCAGGACCGCGCCACGAGCAGGAAGCCGGCCTCGTCCGACCCAGGGGTGGCCCCCAGGCCCGGCAGCCGGAGCGCCGTCGAGACCAGGACGGCGACCAGCACGAAGCGGTCCGGACGGACCCGCTGCCGGGGCAGCAGCCTCGCGTCGGGCCACAAGGCCGGTACGGGCGTCACGACTTGCGTGATGCGGGCGTCGCCCCCGGAGTTCGCGGCGAGCGGCGGCCGAGCCCGAATCGTTACCGGGCGTGGGGCTTCCTCAGTCCCGGACGCCCTCGTCGACGGCCACGATCGCGTGCGCAGCGGCCCGCCGGGCGCGGACCGACTCGGGCTCCTCGAACAGCGAGGCTGCCTCGTCGTGCAGGATCTGGCCGGCCACGACCGGCATGATCCGGTCGCCGACCCGGCGCAGCACGACGTACTCCCCCTGCGGGTCGAGCCGGCAGGTGGTGCCGGTCTCGGGGTTCATCCACTCAACCGAACCGGCCGAGGACCCGACCAGCACCAGATGCGGAGCGAGGGCCCACGCCCTCTGGTCGTTGGTGGTCAGATCCACTCCTGCAGTCCTCCAGTCCCCGGAGCAGGGGACCATCCCCATGACGCTGAACAGAACAGTACTTGAAGAGATTTTCATGTGCCACACTGGCCATCTCGGGTGCTGTGCGGGGGCGCAGTGGCCCATGAAGGGGGCTCGGTTGGTGATGGCCGTACCGCTCTACCAAGCGAAGGCGGATCTCTTCCGCACGCTCGGCCATCCCGCCCGCATCCGCATCCTCGAGCTGCTCAGCGAGCGTCCCCATGCCGTGCACGAGCTGCGCGAGCACGTCGAGATCGAGGCCAGCAACCTCTCCCAGCAGCTCAGCGTCCTGCGGCGCTCGCAGATGGTGGCCTCGACCCGGCGCGACGGTGAGGTCGTCTACTCGATCTCGGTGCCGGAGGTGCGCGACCTGCTCCTCGCCGGGCGCCGGATCCTCGCGCACATGGCGCCGGACGTCGACCTGGTCTGGGCGGCCGCCGCGGTCGCCGGCAAGGCCCGCTAGGCGCGGCCAGGTCTTGCCGCATGCGCGACCCGGCCTGCGTGTTCTGCTCGATCGCCGCGGGCGAGACCGATGCGGAGCGAGTGCTGGAGGAGGACGCGTTCGTGGCCTTCCTCGACCAGCGGCCGGTGTTCAAGGGGCACGTGCTGCTGGTCACGCGCGACCACGTCGTGACGCTGCCCGACCTGCCGGACGGGCTCCGGGACGGGTTCCTCGCCGCCGGGCAGCGGCTCGCCACCGCCGTGGTCGACGGCCTCGGCGCGCAGGGCAGCTTCGTGGCGATGAACAATGTGGTCAGCCAGTCCGTGCCGCACCTGCACCTGCACGTGGTGCCGCGGACCAAGGGGGACGGGCTGCGCGGCTTCTTCTGGCCACGCACGAAGTACGCCGACGCGGCCGACCGGGCGGCGTACGGCGACCGGCTGCGCACCGCGCTGGCCTGACCCGCAACCGGCCCCGCCCGGCCCCGCCCGGCCTCGACCGGCCTCGACCGGCCTCGACTGGGTCCTCTGGCGGGGTTCCCCTATGGTGCTGGGCCATGGGTCGATACGACGGTCGCGTCGCAGTCATCACGGGCGCTGCTCAGGGCATCGGTTTCGGGTGCGCCACCCGCTTCGCGGAGGAGGGTGCCTCGGTCGCCGTCGTGGACCTCGACGAGGGCGCCGCAGCGGCCGCCGCCGCGAAGCTGCCCCTGCAGGGTGACGCGAAGGCGATCGGCGTCGGAGCCGACGTGAGCAACACCGACGCCGCCGAGGCTGCGGTGGCGCGGGTCGTCGAGGAGCTCGGCGGGATCCACGTGCTGGTCAACAACGCCGGCATCACCCGCGACAACCTGCTGTTCAAGATGACCGACGAGGACTGGGACCTGGTCATGGGCGTGCACCTGCGCGGTGCGTTCCTGATGACCCGGGCCGCGCAGAAGCACTTCGTCGAGCAGAAGTACGGCAAGATCCTGAACCTCTCCAGCGTCTCCGCGCTGGGCAACCGCGGCCAGGCCAACTACTCCGCGGCCAAGATGGGCATCCAGGGCTTCACCCGCACGCTCGGCATCGAGCTCGGGCCGTACGGCGTGAACGCCAACGCGATCGCACCCGGCTTCATCGCGACCGACATGACCGACGCGACCGCCCGCCGCCTCAAGATGGAGCCCGAGGAGCTGCGCCGCCTCAACGCCGAGGCGAACCCGGTGCGCCGGGTCGGCGAGCCCGCCGACATCGCCGCCGCGGCGGCGTTCCTGTGCAGCGACGAGGCGTCGTACGTCACCGGCCAGACCCTCTACGTCGACGGCGGCGCCAAGCTCGGCTGACCCGCGTTCCACCGCTCCAGACCGGTCGGGGCGGCGTGTCGGGAACGTCGGCGCGCCTCCCGGCGTGGGAGTCAGGCTGGTAGCACGATCGAAGTCCACCAGTTCAGTAGAGAACTTCCCCGAGAACCGACTGAGCTCACGAACGGAGTACGCACGTGCGTCACACCGTGACCGCCCGGACCGCCCTGGCGGTCCTCGCTACGTCTCTCGCGCTCGCCGCCTGCGGCGGCGGGGGCGGGTCCGACGAGTCCGCCGGCAGTGGCCCCGACGCCCAGAGCGTGGCCGCCGGCTCGATCCTGGACTCGACCTGGCCCCTGACCGGACTGCCGGTGACCGGGGACGACGAGGCCGCGCAGGAGCACCCGGTGATGGTGCTCAAGATGGACAACACCTACGCCAGCTCCCCCCAGGTGGGGCTCGGCGAGGCGGACCTGGTGGTGGAGGAGCTCGTCGAGGGCGGCATGACCCGCCTCGCGGCGTTCTACTACTCCAGGATCCCCGGCGACGTCGGCCCGGTGCGCTCGATGCGCGCCAGCGACATCGGCATCGTCTCGCCGGCGGGCGGTGCGATGGTGACCTCGGGCGCCGCGAACGTGACGATCAACCGGATCCAGGACGCCGGCATCCCGTTCTTCTCCGAGGGCGACAAGGGCTTCTACCGCGACTCGAGCCGCTCCGCTCCCTACAACCTGTTCACCAACATGACCGAGACCGCCACCCTGGTCGACCAGGACGACCTGGAGCGGCCCGGCAACTACCTCCCGTGGGGCGCCGCGGAGGACTTCCCGAACGGCCAGCCCGCGCGGACGCTGTCCGCGAGCTTCTCAGGTGGCCACACGACGAACTGGACCTTCCAGGACGGCACCTACGTCAACGAGAACACCTACGCCGAGGCCGGCGACGAGTTCCCGGCCGACACCGTGCTGGTGCTCCGGGTCAAGGTCGGCGACGCGGGCTACCGCGACCCGGCCGGGAATCCGGTGCCGGAGACCCAGTTCACCGGCCAGGGTCAGGCGATGATCTTCCACGACGGCCGGCTGGTGCGCGGCACCTGGACCAAGTCCGCGCTCGACGCGCCGCTGGAGCTGTCCACCAAGGCCGGCAAGCTCGAGGTGCCGGCCGGCCGCACCTGGATCGAGCTGGTGCCGCAGGACGGCGGCAACGTCGTGTTCGCGAGGTAGCTTTCCGCTACGACTCGTCCTCGGCGGCGAGGGTGTCGGGCAGCCCGACGCCGGCGTCGGCGAGGGAGCGGAAGCCGGCGATGATGAAGCCGATGGCGGCCTCGACCCGGTCCGCCGCCTCCTCGGGATCCTCCGAGGTCGCGACGGACTCCCCGGCCGAGGACATCGCGCCGAAGAAGATCCGCGCGAAGGTCTGGAGCATCGCTTCGTCGAGCTCCCACGACCCGGCGCCGAGCACCGAGCGGACGATGTCGAGGACGGTGGCGAAGGTCGAGCGCTCCTCCTGCTCGCGGAACCGCTCGTAGCCGAGCACCGCGGGGCCCTCCTGGATCACGATCCGGCGGTAGCGCGGCTCGCGGACCACCGCCAGGAACGCGCGCAGGCCGGCCTGGGCCTTCTCCCACGGGTCCCTCCTGCCCTTGAGCGCCTTGTTGATCGTCTTGGAGGCGTCGGTCTCGACCTGCTCGAAGACCGCCTCGAACAGCGCCTGCTTGCCGCTGAAGTGGTGGTAGAGCGCCCCCTTGGTGACCCGGGCTCCCGCGACGATCGCGTCCAGTGAGGTGTTGGCGTAGCCGTGCTCGGTGAACAGCCCCTCGGCGACCTCGATCAGCGCGCGCTTGGTGGACGCCGAGTACTGCTGGCGGCGGCTGGCCCCCGGGACGCTCGGCACCTTGGGCACGAGGCGGGCGACCGACTTGGGCATCCGGTGAGGCTACTGACCTACCGTCGGTATGGCGAGGGTCCTGTCGCCGGTGGGCGTGGGCGACATCACCGCCCCCCGGCTGGCATACCGAGAGTATGTCTGCGTACTCTGGGTACGTACTCACGGTATGTGAGTCCCGGTCCGACCGGACCGGACCGAGAGAAGGGACCTGCCCATGACCTGGACGTCCTTCCACCGTCGCGGGGACGTGCTCCGCGACGTCATCGCCGCGGCCGACCAGCGCCGCGACGGACAGCTTCCCCGAGACGTCGACGGCGTCCCGGCCACCTTCGCCGACCAGCTCGAGCTCCTCGGCGCCCTCCAGCTGAAGTGGCACACCCGCCTCGCCGGCCGGATCGAGCGCGAGCAGCTCCACCAGCCCATGGACCTGCGGGCCGCCGTCGTGCGCGCCTGGCAGGCGACGGCGGACGAGCTGCCCGGCGTCCGCGCCATCCTCGACGAGCACCGGGCCCGGCCGGGCGACGAGGCGACCGCCGAGATGATGCGGAAGTCCGCGGCCAAGGAGCACGTGCTCCTCGCGGTCATGGCCGGCCTCGCCAGTGCGCACGACGCGCGTGCGGCCGCCGTCGGTGCCCGCATCGAGGACGAGGCCAAGGCGGCCTCGCCGGCGTACGACGTGCTCGAGAGCCTCGAGCACGGCGAGCGGCCGACCCTGCTGGGTCGGCTGAAGGCGGCTCTCGCCGCCTGACCCGATCGCGGCGGCCCCGGACCCGGCACCAGCTCCCTCCCCTCCCCAGTGCCGGAGCCGGGGTCGTCCGCGTTATCGGCTGGCCAGATGCCGGGGAGCATGGGTGATGATGTCGTCATGCTCGACCGGACGTCCGAGATACGCGCCGGGATGCTGCTCGTGGCCACGCCGCAGCTGCTCGACCCGAACTTCGTCGACACCGTGATCCTGATGCTCGACGTCGACGACGGCGGGGCACTGGGCGTGGTCCTCAACCGCCCGTCCGGCGTCCCGGTCGCCGAGGTGCTCGAGACCTGGGGCGAGATCGCCTCGGAGCCGGAGGTGCTGTTCCGCGGCGGCCCGGTCAGCACCGAGGGAGCGCTCGGGGTCGCTCTGCTGCGCGACGGCGACGACGTGCCGGTCGGTTTCCGCGAGGTCGACGGACTGCTCGGCCTGGTCGACCTCGACACACCGGTGGAGCTGGTCAACGGCTCGCTGGCCGGCATGCGCATCTTCGCCGGGTACGCCGGCTGGGGCACGGACCAGCTGACCGCCGAGATCGAGGAAGGCAGCTGGTACGTCGTACCGGGCGAGGCCGTCGACGCCTTCCGGCTCGACCCGGCCGAGCTGTGGCGCGACGTGCTGCGCCGTCAGCCCGGCGAGCTGGCGTGGCACTCGACGCGTCCCGTGGACCCCGATCTCAACTGATCCACAGCCTGGCCGGTCGAATGCTCGCGAGCCTGCCGCGCGCCGTAGAGTTGGCCGGGTGAGCAACATCGGGTTCGGGACCAGGACGGCAGTCGACACCGACGTCCGGCACGAGGAGCGGACGGTCCCGACCGACGAGGGCGACCACGAGCGGTTCAGCCACTACGTCGACAAGGCCAAGCTCACCGAGGCGATGGTGATGGGCACGCCGGTGGTGGCCCTCTGCGGCAAGGTCTGGGTGCCGAGCCGCGCGCCCGAGAAGTTCCCGGTCTGCCCGGAGTGCAAGGAAGTCTGGGAGTCGATCAACGACGGGTCCGGCGACTCGGGCTCCACCGAGTGACCCGCGGCGACGACGCCGCTCCTCTCGCCCCGGGGTCAGCTCATTCATTGGGTCCGGCGTGGCCGGAGCGCGCGGCCTGGGGCACGGCGACGCCGCTGCGCGCGTGGCAGTCAGCGGCGATGACGGCGTACTTCGAGCGGCTTCCGCGCGACTTCCTCGCGGTCGCGACGCCGGGCTCCGGCAAGACGACGTTCGCGCTCTCGGTCGCGGCCGAGCTGCTCGGCCGCCGGCTGGTCGACCGGGTCACGGTCGTGGCGCCGACCGAGCACCTCAAGCTCCAGTGGGCCGAGGCGGCCAGCCGCGCCGGCATCCCGATCGACCCGGCGTACAGCGCCGGCCAGGGCAGGACCTCACAGGACTACCTCGGCATCGCGGTCACCTACGCCGGCGTCGCGGCGAACCCGCTCGCGCTCCGCATCCGCACCGAGCGGTTCAAGACGCTGGTGATCCTCGACGAGATCCACCATGCGGGCGACGCGCTGTCGTGGGGCGAGGGCGTGCGCGAGGCGTTCGAGCCGGCGCACCGGCGGCTGGCGCTGACCGGCACGCCGTTCCGCTCCGACGTGAACCCGATCCCGTTCGTGTCCTACGCCCCCGGCGATGACGGGATCCGGCGGTCGGTGGCCGACTACACCTACGGGTACGCCGAGGCGCTCGGCGACCGCGTGGTCCGGCCGGTGCTCTTCATGGCCTACTCCGGCGAGCTCCAGTGGCGCACCCGCGCCGGCGACGAGATCGCCGCCCGGCTCGGCGAGCCGCTGACCAAGGACCTGACCTCGCAGGCGCTGCGCACCGCGCTCGACCCCGAGGGGTCATGGATCCCGTCGGTGCTCGCGGCCGCCGACACGCGGCTCTCGGAGGTACGCCGCCACGTCCCCGACGCCGGAGGGCTGGTCATCGCCTCCGACCAGGACTCAGCCCGCGCGTACGCAAAGGCGCTCAAGGCCGTCTCGGGCGAGGCCCCCACGGTGGTCCTCTCCGACGAGAAGCGGGCCTCGAAGAGGATCGCCGACTTCGCCACCGGCGAGGGCCGCTGGATGGTGGCCGTGCGGATGGTCTCGGAGGGCGTCGACGTACCCCGCCTCGCGGTCGGCGTCTACGCCACCACCACGTCGACGCCGCTGTTCTTCGCCCAGGCCGTGGGCCGGTTCGTCCGCGCCCGCGGCCGTGGGGAGACGGCGTCGGTGTTCCTGCCCTCGGTCCCGAACCTGCTGACCTACGCCTCCGAGCTCGAGGTCGCCCGCGACCACGTCCTCGGTCGCCGGATCACCGGCGAGGACGACATCTTCGCCGCCGAGAACGACCTGCTGGCCCAGGCCCGGGCCGGCGAACCAGTCTCCGACGACCTGATCGGGCTGCCGTTCGAGGCGCTCGGCTCCCAGGCCCACTTCGACCGGGTGCTCTTCGACGGCGCCGAGTTCGGCCACGAGGGCCAGGTGCACGTCGGCTCCGAGGAGGAGATGGACTTCCTCGGCATCCCTGGCCTGCTCGAGCCCGACCAGATGCGACAGCTGCTGGCCCAGCGACAGAGCGACCGCCGCAAGAAGCAGCCCGCTCGCCCCGATCCCGAGATCCCCGAGCTGACCACCCACGAGCAGCTCGCCCTGCTGCGTCGTGAGCTCAACGGCCTGGTCGCCGCCTGGCACCACCGCACCGGCCAGGCCCACGGCGTCACCCACGCCGCGCTGCGCAAGGAGTGCGGTGGCCCGGCCGCGGCGGTCGCCAGCGCGGAGATGCTGCGCAAGCGCATCGACCGGGTCCGCGAGTGGGCTAGTCGGGCAGGCTAGCCAGGGGCAGCACCCGGTACGGCACCTGGGTGGCGAGGGCGATCACGGTCGAGGAGCGGACGATCGCCGGCAGGGCCAGCACCGCGTCGATCACGCGCTGGAGGTCGGTGTTGGAGCGGGCGACCACGCGCGCCATGACGTCGCCGGCGCCGGTGATGGTGTGCGCCTCGAGCACCTCGGGGATCGCAGCCAGGTGGACGCCCACGGCGTCATGACCGCCGCCGGCGCGCTCGTCCTGGCGGATCTCGAGGGTGAGGAACGCCGTCACCGGGTAGCCCAACGCCGCGGGGGAGAGGTCCGGCCCCCAGGACGTGACCACGCCGGAGGACACCAGCTTGTCGAGGCGGGCCTGGACGGTGCCGCGGGCCACGCCGAGCCGCCGGGAGGCCTCGAGGACGCCGACGCGAGGGTCGGTGGCGAACAGGTCGATCAAACTGCGGTCGAGATCGTCCATCTGCGGCTCCGGATTGGACAAGTTGCACAGTGTGTCGTCGTACTGTTGCACAGATTGCGCTGGACCGGGAGGATCCGGACATGAGCGAGTCGACCCTCACCGCCCTGACCAACGAGGAGCTCCAGGCCGGGCTCTCCCTCGAGCAGCTCAAGCAGCTCGTCGGCCTCGTCGAGTACGACGCCAGCCACGACCCGTTCCCGGTCGTGGCCCAGGACGCCGTCTGCTTCGTGGTCGGCAACGCCACCCAGGCCGCGACCTTCTACCAGCTCGCGCTGGGGATGGAGCTCGAGGCCTACCGCGGCCCCGAGAACGGCCACCGCGACTCCAAGTCCTTCGTGCTCCGCAGCGGGAGCGCCCGGTTCGTGTTCACGGGCGGCGTCACCCCCGACAGCCCGGTGATGGACCACCACCGCAAGCACGGTGACGGCGTCGTCGACCTCGCGATCGAGGTGACCGACGTCGACAAGTGCATCGACCACGCGCGGTCGATGGGCGCCAACGTCCTGGTCGAGCCGCACGACGAGTCCGACGAGCACGGCACCGTGCGGATCGCCGCCATCGCGACGTACGGCGAGACCCGGCACACGCTGGTCGACCGCAGCCGCTACCGCGGCCCCTACCTGCCCGGCTACGTCGCCAGGCAGGGCTCGGTCACCCGGCGCGAGGGGCACCCGAAGCGGCTGTTCCAGGCCATCGACCACTGTGTCGGCAACGTCGAGCTCGGCCGGATGGACGAGTGGGTCGAGTTCTACAACAAGGTGCTCGGCTTCACGAACATGGCCGAGTTCGTGGGCGACGACATCGCCACCGACTACTCGGCGCTGATGAGCAAGGTCGTGGCCAGCGGCAACCACCGCGTGAAGTTCCCGCTCAACGAGCCGGCGATCGCGAAGCGGAAGTCGCAGATCGACGAGTACCTCGAGTTCTACGACGGCGCCGGCTGCCAGCACATCGCGCTCGCGACCAACGACATCCTGCGCAGCGTCGACATCCTGCGCGACAACGGCATCGAGTTCCTCGAGACCCCCGACTCCTACTACGACGACCCCGAGCTGCGAGCCCGCATCGGCGAGGTCCGGGTGCCGATCGAGGAGCTGAAGAAGCGCAAGATCCTGGTCGACCGCGACGAGGACGGATACCTGCTGCAGATCTTCACCAAGCCGATGGGCGACCGTCCCACCGTGTTCTACGAGTTCATCGAGCGGCACGGCTCACTGGGCTTCGGCAAGGGAAACTTCAAGGCCCTCTTCGAGGCCATCGAGCGCGAGCAAGACGCCCGCGGGAACCTCTGAGGACACTAGCCTCGGGCCGTGACCTCACAGCCC
Source organism: uncultured Actinomycetota bacterium (assembly GCA_963749865.1). Taxonomy (GTDB): domain Bacteria; phylum Actinomycetota; class Actinomycetes; order Propionibacteriales; family Nocardioidaceae; genus Nocardioides. The sequence continues at coordinate 60,391 of CAVVOE010000010.1, read as the reverse complement.
GGCTGGCATCCCGATCCCGTCCCGCCCCAGCCCGGGCAGCCCGCCCAGCTGCGGTACTGGGACGGCACTCGCTGGACCGAGCACATCGCGCCGGCCCAGCCGCCGACCGCTGCGGATCAGTACGCCGCTGCACCGGCGTACGCCGGGACCTACGGCGCCTACGGCGCGACGTACGCCGGGGCGAAGCCGCGCCCGGCCACCCCGGACGGCGTGCCGCTGGCCGGCTGGTGGCAGCGGGTCCTGGCCTACGTCCTCGACGCGATCGTGGTCGGGATCATCGCGGGCATCATCGCCACGCCCTGGATCCGCGACGCCTACCACATCTACCGCGACTGGTTCGACGACGTGCTGAGGACCAGCGAGGCCGGGAACACCAGCAACATCGACACCGCCCAGCTCCAGCGCGACCTGGCCCGACCGCTGGCCTTCGTCCTCGGGATCCAGCTGGTGGTCGGGTTCGGCTACCACGTGGGCTTCCTGATGTGGAAGCAGGCGACGCCCGGCAAGCTGATCGTCGGGCTCCGGGTGCGGCTGCGCGACCAGCCCGGCCGGATGCCACTCGGCACCGTGCTGCTCCGGTGGCTGGGCCAGTTCGGCGTCGGGATTCTCGGGCTCATCCCGTTCGTCGGCTCGCTGACCGGCATCTACTCCCTGCTCGACGTCCTGTGGCCGCTCTGGGACGACAAGAAGCAGGCCGTCCACGACAAGCTGGCGAAGACCAACGTGGTGCGGGTCCGCTGACCCGCACCACGTCGGTGCTTCACTCGCCGTCCGGCAGCGCCGGGTGGTCGTCGAGCAGCTTCGCGCCGTTGGCCAGCGACCGCAGCGCGGTCGAACGCGACCGAATTGGGCAGCCAGGCAGCTTCCAGCCGGGTGGCATGATCCCCGCCGTGGCGACCTACATCGGCTTCCTGCGGGCGATCAACCTCGGTGCGAACCGGAAGTTCCCCAAGGCCTCGATCATCAAGGCCGTGGAGGCGGCCGGGTTCACCGCCGTGGCGACCTACATCAACACCGGCAACGTCCGGTTCGACACCACGCTGCGCTCGCGGGCCAAGATCGAGGCCGCGCTCGAGGCAGCGTTCGAGGCGGAGGCGGGCTTCAAGGTGCCGACGATCGTGTTCACCCAGAGGGAGCTGCGCGAGATCGCCGAGGAGGCCGCCTCCTTCGGGCACAGCGGCAGGCACTACGTGTCGCTGTGCAAGGACGCCCCCACGGCGGCCGCGATCAAGAAGCTCGAGGACTCGATCACCACCGACGAGGTGGCCAAGGTCGGCGGCCGCGCGGTGCACCTGCTGCTCGGCGACAACTACCACGAGGCGACCCTCACCAACGCCAGCGTCGAGAAGTACCTCGGCGTGGCCACCAACCGGAACCTGAACGTCATCCGGGCCCTGGCCGAGAAGTGGTGCTGAGCCCGGAGCCGGACCCCGGCTGAGCGCCCGGTCCGGCCCGTTTGATAAGAACGTCGGGCCGGTCCTGACGCGGGCCGCAGCCCGCAACCCTCATACCCTCGGGAGCTCGCCCATGCCTCGTCCCCACGACCCCCACTCCCACGCACCCGTCGAAGAGCACGAGCCCCACCCCGACGTCGAGGCGTTCGGCACCTCGATGGCCGGACGCCGCGGCGTGCTCACCGGCGCCGCCGCCCTGACCGCCGCCGGACTGGCCGGCCCCGCCTTCGCGGACGACGACGACCTCGGCGAGGGCCGGCGCGGCAAGCGGCGGCACCGCGTCCGGGTCACCGTGCTCGGCACCACCGACTCCCACGGCAACGTCTTCAACTGGGACTACTACAAGAACCAGGAGTACGACGACGCCGCGCACAACGACATCGGCCTCGCCAAGATCGCGACCTTGGTGAAGGGCATGCGCAAGAAGTTCCGCAAGCGCGGCCCGGTGCTGCTCCTCGACGCAGGCGACACGATCCAGGGCACGCCGCTGGCCTACTACTACGCGCGCATCGCGCCGATCACCGCCGGTGGCGTGCACCCGATGGCCGCGGCGATGAACAAGATGCACTACGACGCCGCCGCGCTGGGCAACCACGAGTTCAACTACGGCCTCGACACGCTGCGCGCCTACGAGTCGCAGCTGGAGTTCCCCCTGCTCGGCGCCAACGCGGTCGACCCGGCCACCAAGCGCCCCGTCTTCCCGCCCTACGTCATCAAGAAGTACCGCATCGGGCCCGGTCGCAGGCTCAAGGTCGGCATCCTCGGCCTGGTCACCCCGGGCGTCGCGATCTGGGACAAGGCCAACGTCTCCGGGAAGGTCGAGTTCCCCGGCCTCGTCGAGCAGGCCGCGAAGTACGTCCCCGAGCTGAAGAAGAAGGGCTGCGACCTCGTCATCGTCTCGGCCCACTCCGGCGCCGACACCTCCTCGTCGTACGGCAACGCGCTGCCCTACCCCGAGAACGCCGCGTCGCTGGTCGCCGAGCAGGTGCCCGGCATCGACGCGATCCTGGTCGGCCACGCGCACAAGGAGATCCCGCAGCGCTTCGTCACCAACGCCAAGACCGGCAAGCGGGTGCTGCTCTGCGAGCCCTACTACTGGGGCATGCGGCTCGCGGTGATGAACCTGACCGTCGAGTGGCACCAGCGCAAGAAGCGCTGGAAGCTGGTGCGCTCCCACAGCCAGCTCCTCAACTCCAGCACCGCCAAGGAGAACGGCAAGGTCTCCAAGGCGGTCCGCGCCCAGCACGACAAGGTCGTCACCTACGTCAACGCGCCGATCGGCACCTCGACGGCCGCGATGTCGGCCGCCCGGGCCGTGGTCGAGGACGTCCCGATCATCGACTTCGTCCAGTACGTCCAGGGGCAGGCGGTCAAGGCCGGGCTCACCGGAGCCGACGCCACCCTGCCGGTGCTGTCGATCGCCGCGCCGTTCAGCCGGACCGCGTCGTTCCCGGCCGGCCAGGTCAGCGTGCGCCAGGTGGCCGGGCTGTACATCTACGACAACACCCTGCTTGCGGTGCGGATCACCGGCGCCCAGCTGAAGGACTACCTCGAGTTCTCGGCGCGCTACTTCAAGAAGGTCGGCGCCGGCACGTCGTTCCCGATGGCCGACGTCACCAACGCGGTCACCCCGGCCGCGCCCAACGGCACGCCCGACTACAACTTCGACTCGGTGGCCGGGCTGGACAAGAAGCTGACCTACAAGATCGACATCGGCCAGGAGGTCAGCTCCCGGATCCTCGAGCTGAAGTACGACAACGTCGCAGTGACGCCGACCCAGCAGTTCGCGCTGGCGGTCAACAACTACCGCCAGTCCGGCGGTGGCGGCTTCCCGGCCGTCTCGACGGCGCCGGTGATCTACAACCAGCAGGTGGAGATCCGCCAGCTCCTGATCGACTGGGTCACCACCAACCACACGATCGACCCGGCCAACTTCGCCAGCGTCGACTGGAAGCTGGTCAACCAGGGCGCCGACATCACGGTCACCTGACCGACGCTCACGACCCGCGGAAGACGGGCCGGCGTCGCTCCCCGAAGGCCAGCATGCCCTCGGCAGCGTCGTCGGTCCGCAGCAAGATGGTCTGACCGGTGCGCTCGCGTTCCAGCGCGGGCTCGAGCTGGTCGAGGGTCGCCGCGTTGACCGCCTTCTTGGTGGCCGCCTGCGCGAGCGGTGCGCCCTTGACCAGCCGTCGCACGATCTTGTCGACGAGCCCGGGGTAATCGGCGTCGGTGGCCACGTGGCTGACCAGCCCGGCGTCGTACGCCTCCCGCGCGGTGAGCGGCTCGCCCAGCAGGGCCATCCGCATCGCGCGCGCCCGGCCGATCGCCGCCGCCACGGTGGCCGAGGTGCCGCCGTCCGGCATCAGCCCGATCCGCGCGAAGGCGAGCAGGAAGCTGGCCGACTCGGTGGCGACGACGAGGTCCGCGGCCAGCGCGGTCGAGCACCCGACCCCGGCGGCTACACCGTTCACCGCGGCCACCACCGGCTTCGGGCAGCCGGTGACGGCCCGGATGATCCGGTTGGCCGCGTCGAGGGCGCGGACGTCGAAACGTTCGACGGCGTTCTCGCCGGAGATGTCGGCACCGGCGCTGAAGGCCGGCCCGGCGCCGGTGAGGACGACGACCCGCACCTCGTCGTTCGTCCCGGCGTCCTCGAGCCGCTCCGCCAGCGCGACGGACAGCTCGCCGCTGAACGCGTTGAAGAAGTCCGGGCGGTTGAAGGTCAGCCAGAGCGCGCCGCCCTGGTCGTCGGAGGTCCGGCGGAGCTCGACCAGCAGGTCCTCAGTCTCCAGCAAGGGTCACGCCCGCCTCGTGCATGGCGGCCATGGCGGCCTCGGTGGTCTCGGTCGCCACCCCGGCGCACAGGTCGACGAGCACGGTGGTGTCGAACCCCTCGCGGGCCGAGTCGAGTGCGGTGGCCCGCACGCAGTGGTCGGTGGCGATGCCGCAGATGTCGACCCGGGTCACCTCGTGTGTGCGCAGCCAGTCCGCGAGCGGCTGGCCGTCGTGGCTGCCCTCGAAGCCGGAGTACGCCGCGGCGTGCTCGCCCTTGAGGAAGATCGCGTCGAACGGCTGCGGGTCGAGGTTGGGGTGGAACGCCTCCCCCTCGGTCCCGACCCGGCAGTGCACCGGCCACGAGTCGACGAAGTCCGGCTCCTTGGCCCAGTGGTCGCCGGGGTCGACGTGGTGGTCCTTGGTCGCCACGACGTGGTCGTACGCCGTCCCGCCGCGCAGCAGCTCGGCGATCTCGATGGCGACCTCGGCGCCGCCGGTCACGGGCAGCGACCCGCCTTCACAGAAGTCGTTCTGCACGTCGACCACGATCAGCGCGGACTTCACGGTTCAGACCCTAATGGGGCCGCGCCCTGGGGCCGGACCGGCAGCCAGGCGACGACGTCCTGGATGACCGCGTCCCACAGTGACCACTCGTGCTCACCGGGGCGGAAGTCGCTGGTGACGTCGGCACCGGCAGCCTCGGCGGCCGTCACGAACTTCCGGTTGGCGCCCTCCAGCCAGTCCTCGGTGCCGCAGGACACGTGCAGCGGCGGGATGCTCGGCGCCGACTTCAGCAGCGCGAACAGGTCGTCCCCGGGGCCGATCCGGTGGTCGAAGACCCGTCCGATCAGCTCGTCGCGGTCCGGCTGCTTGGCGATGTGGGCGATGTCGAGCGCGCCGGAGAGCGAGGCCGCGGCGGCGTAGCGGCCGGGGTGGGTGAGGGCGAGCTTGAGGGCGCCGTACCCGCCCATCGAGAGACCGGCGACGAAGGTGTCCGCCGGGTCCTGCGAGACCCGGAAGAACTGGCCGACCAGCCGGGGCAGCTCCTCGGACACGTAGGTCCAGTAGGGGTGGCCGTGTGCCTCGTCGGCGTAGAAGCTGCGGCCGGCCGCCGGCATGACGACGGCGAGGCCCCGGGCGGCGGCGTACCGCTCGATGGAGGTGTAGCGCAGCCAGGCCGTGTGGTCGTCGGAGAGCCCGTGCAGCAGGTACAGGACGGGTGGCGGTCCGTCGAACGGCTCGTCGATCAGCCCGATCTGCTCTTCGGTGGCCTGGGGGAGCACCACGGTGGCCGAGGTCCCGACCATCAGGGACTCGGAGAAGAAGTCGCAGGTCACCAGGGCCATCAGCCGTGATCTCCCTCGAAGACGGTCGGGATCACCGGCTCGCCGCGCGACATCTGGTGCGCCGCCGGCGGCAGCTCGGCGCGGGCCGCCGCGTGCCGGTCGCGGGCGGCGTCCAGCGGCTCGCGGCCGACCACCTCGCCGCTGCGGACCAGGGGGACCAGAAGCTCTCGATCGTCGCCGTCGTTCTCGGACGGGGCGCCGATGCCGATCACCTCGGCCTCCGCGACCCCGTCGCGCGAGCGCCGGCGCAGTGCGTACTTGCGGCCGCCGACCGAGATCTTGTCGACGCTCTTCTTGGCCACCGACTGCAGCACCCCGTCGTCGTTCTGGCGGGCGACCAGCTTGTAGACGAAGCCGGACGTGGGGTGGCCGCTGCCCGTCACCAGCTGGGTGCCGACGCCGTACCCGTCCACCGGAGCGGAGGCGAGCGCCGCGATGGCGTACTCGTCGAGGTCGCTGGTCACGACGATCCGGGTCTCCGTGGCGCCGAGCGAGTCGAGCTGGGCGCGCACCTCCTCGGCCAGCAGGCCGAGGTCGCCCGAGTCGAGGCGGACCGCGCCGAGCTCGGGGCCGGCGACCTCGACGCCGAGCCGGACCGCCTCCGCGACGTCGTAGGTGTCGACCAGCAGCGTCGTGCCCCTGCCCAGCGAGGTCACCTGCGCCCGGAACGCGTCCTCCTCGCTGTCGTGCAGCAACGTGAACGAGTGCGCGCTGGTGCCGGCGGTCGGTACGCCGTACCGGGCCCGCGCGGCGAGGTTGGAGGTGGTCGCGAAGCCCGCGATGTACGCCGCGCGGGCGGCCGCGACCGCCGCCTCCTCGTGGGTGCGCCGCGAGCCCATCTCGATGCACGGCCGGTCACCGGCCACGCAGGTCATCCGGGAGGCCGCGGAGGCGATGGCCGAGTCGTGGTTGTAGATCGACAGGAGGAGCGTCTCGAGCACCACCGCCTCGGCGAAGCTGGCCTCGACGATGAGCAGGGGCGAGTGCGCGAAGTAGGCGTCGCCCTCGGCATAGCCCCAGATGTCGCCGGTGAACTGGTAACCGGCCAGCCACTCCAGCGTGGCAGCGTCCACCACGTCGTCCAGGGCCCGCAGCGTCTCGTCGTCGAACCGGAACGCCTCGATCGCGTCCAGGGCCCGGCCGACGCCCGCCACCACCCCGTATCGCCGTCCCTCGGGGAGCCGGCGCCCGAACAGCTCGAAGACCGACCGCCGCTGCGCCGTACCGCCTGCGAGCGCCGCCTGGAGCATGGTCAGCTCGTAGTGGTCGGTCAGCAGCGCGGTCGAGGTGGGTCCCACGAGGTCACCCTAGGTGCGTGGCAACATGGGCAACGTGTCCGCCGCTTCCCCCGTCGAGGTCGAGCCGACGAGCACCCCCGACGAGATCACCGTGCTGGCGGTCCCGTGGGTCACGATCGTGTGGAACGACCCGGTCAACCTGATGTCCTACGTCACCTACGTGTTCCAGAAGTACTTCGGATACGAGAAGAAGAAGGCCGAGAAGCTGATGCTCGAGGTCCACCAGGACGGAAAGTCCGTGGTCAGCACCGGAAGTCGCGAGGAGATGGAGCGAGACGTGCAGGCGATGCACGAGTACGGCCTGTGGGCGACTTTGGACAAGCAGTGATGCCGTGAGCGGCTTCACCCGCCACCGCCGGAGCAAGCACCTCATCGCCAACTTCACCGGCCTCGAGGCCGACCTGCTGCGCTCGCTGGCCGCCCAGCTCGTGGAGCTGCTCCGCAACGAGGCCGCCGTCCCGCGCGACGACAGAGACCCGCTCGAGGCGCTCATGGACTTCAGCGGGCCGACCGCCGAGCCCGAGGACCCGGTGCTGGCCCGGCTGTTCCCCACGGCGTACCAGCGCGACGAGGAGGCCGCGGCGGAGTTCCGGCGGTTCACCGAGGGCGGCCTGCGCGACGGCAAGGCGAACTCCGCGATCACGATCATCGACGGGCTGGAGGAGGCCGGGCTGCCGCCCGAGCTGACCGAGGAGGGGCTGATGATCGACGTCGAGCTCGACCAGCCCACCGCCGAGACCTGGATGCGCTCCTTCACCGACCTCCGGCTCGCGCTCGCGACCCGTCTGGAGGTCGAGGAGGGCGACGAGGGCTACTGGCACTCGCTGCCCGACGACGATCCGCGGTCGCAGGCGCACGAGATCTATGAATGGGTCGGCTACCTGCAGGAGTCCCTGGTCCAGGCACTGTCCGCACGCTGAGCCCGCCGCGGGGGTACGGGCCGCGATCCCCGTAGCCTTGGACGGTGCTGAGACTCGACCGGGCGACCTACGACGCGATCGTCGCGCACGCCAAGCGGGACCACCCGGTTGAGGCCTGCGGCGTCGTCGCCGGCCCCGCGGGCAGCGACCGCGCGGAGCGCCTGGTCGAGATGGTGAACGCCGCCGGCAGCCCGACGTTCTACGAGTTCGACTCCACCGACCTGCTCCAGCTCTACAAGGAGATGGACGCCAACGACGAGGAGCCGGTGGTCGTCTACCACTCGCACACCGCGACCGAGGCCTACCCCAGCCGCACCGACATCGGGCTGGCCATGGAGCCCGGCGCCCACTACGTGCTGGTCAGCACCCGCGACTGTTTCGACCAGGACGGGGGGAATAACGACGGCCCGGTCGAGTTCAGGTCGTACAGGATCGTCGACGGCGAGGTGACCGAGGAAACTGTGGAGATCACCGGTGACGTCGGCGACCAACCAACTGCTAGGAGTTCAGCCTGATGGCCATCGAGGTCCGGATCCCGACCATCCTGCGCACCTTCACCGACGGGGAGAAGTCTGTGACGGGCGAGGGACCCAACCTCAGCGCGCTCATCGACGACCTCGAGTCGAAGCACTCGGGCATCAAGGAGCGGCTGATCGACGACGGTGACCTGCGCCGGTTCGTCAACGTCTACGTCAACGACGAGGACGTCCGCTTCCTCGGCGGGCTGGAGGCCGAGCTCACCGACGGCGACCAGGTCGTGGTGCTGCCGGCGGTGGCCGGCGGTTAGATGGCCCGCTTCGACAACCTCCTCGCCTCGGTCGGCGGTACGCCGCTGGTCGGGCTGCCCAGGCTGTCGCCACAGTGGACATCGGGAGGGGCCGACGTACGCCTGTGGGCCAAGCTCGAGGACCGCAACCCGACCGGCTCGATCAAGGACCGGCCGGCGCTGCGGATGGTCGAGGAGGCCGAGAAGGACGGGCGGCTCCGGCCCGGCTGCACGATTCTCGAGCCGACCTCCGGCAACACCGGCATCTCGCTGGCCATGGCGGCCAGCCTCAAGGGCTACCGGCTGGTCTGCGTGATGCCCGAGAACACGTCCGAGGAGCGCCGGCAGCTGCTCCGGATGTGGGGCGCCGAGATCATCACCTCGCCGGCGGCCGGCGGCTCCAACGAGGCGGTCCGGGTCGCCAAGCAGGTCGCCGAGGAGCACCCCGACTGGGTGATGCTCTACCAGTACGGCAACGAGGCGAACTCGCTCGCCCACCAGGAGGGCACCGGCCCGGAGATCCTGGCCGACCTTCCCTCGGTCACCCACTTCGTCGGTGGCCTCGGCACCACCGGCACGCTGATGGGGGTCTCCCGCTTCTTCCGCGAGGCCAAGCCGGACGTGCGGATCGTGGCCGCCGAGCCGCGGTACGGCGAGCTGGTCTACGGCCTGCGCAACCTCGACGAGGGCTTCGTCCCCGAGCTCTACGACGCCGACCTGATCGACGCCCGCTTCTCGGTCGGCCCGCGCGACGCCGTACGCCGGGTGCGTGAGCTGCTCGAGCTCGAGGGCATCTTCGCGGGCATCTCGACCGGGGCGATCCTGCACGCCGCCCTCGCCCAGGCCGCCAGGGCGGTCAAGGCGGGGGAGGCGGCAGACATCGCGTTCGTGGTCTGCGACGGCGGCTGGAAGTACCTGTCCACCGGCGCCTACGAGGGCACCATCGACGAGGCCGAGGAGGCCCTCGAGGGCCAGCTCTGGGCGTGACGCCCCGCCGAGTCGGCGTTGCTGCTGATGAGTAACCCGCCGTCGTACGCGCCCGACTGGGTTGAGGTCGTCCTCGATCCGGTCGCCGGCCATCGGCTCGACAGTGCGAGGCCGGGAACGCCTGCGCCATCGGCACCGTGGAGGCGCCGTGGCCGCACCCGACGTGGGCGGTGGCGCAGCGCCGGCACGGCCACCGTGGTCATCAGCTCGAGGTGCATCCCGGCATTGTGGACCCCCGCGGCTATCGTCGTGACCCGATGAGACGCCTCCTCCTCGCCGTCCTCCTGGCGTTTGCTGGCAGCACCCTCCTCGCGGCCCCCGCCCAGGCAGCCCTGGCTCCGGTCGTGCCACCGAGCATCAGCGGCACGGCGGAGTACGCCGCCACGCTGACCGCCGATCCCGGCCAGTGGGCGCCGGCCGCGACGGCGTACTCATTCCAGTGGCTGCGCGACGGCCAGCCGATCGTGCCGGCGACGGGCTCGACGTACCAGCCCGGTCTCGATGACCTCGGCCACGCGCTGTCGGTGACCGTGACGGCGACCGACGGTCTCGGCGACAGTGGCACCGCGACCTCGGCGCCGACCGGGCCGGTGCAGCGGGCCACCCTGATGGCCAGGCACGGCCAGAAGGTCGCCGGTGAGGCGCGGTGGACGCAGACGCTGGCCGCGCGGCCGGGACGGTACAGCGCGGAGCCGTCGAAGGTGACCTACCAGTGGCTGCGTGGTCGCACGCTGATCGAGGGCGCGACCGACCGGAAGTACGAGATCAGGCCGGAGGACGTCGGCACCCGGCTCCGGGTCCGGCTGACCGTGCTGTCGCCGGGCTACCAGCCGCTGGAGGTGGTCACGGACCGGACCCCGAGGGTCAGGCACCGGATCGACGTACGCCGAACTGTCCGCTACCACGTCGAGACCCGCGGCAGGATCACCACGAGCCTGAAGGAGTTCCGCAGCCTGGCGCAGCAGACCTACGACGACCCGCGCGGGTGGCGCGCCGCCGGCATCCGATTCGTGCCGGTCAAGCGCGGCGGCGCGTTCACGCTGGTGCTCTCCCAGGCCAGCCTGGTGTCGCGCTTCTCGTCGGCCTGCAGCTCGATGTGGAGCTGCCGGGTGGGCCGCTACGTGATCATCAACCAGGACCGCTGGAAGAACGCCTCACCCGCCTGGAACGCCGCGCACCTGCCGCTGCGCGACTACCGGCACATGGTGGTCAACCACGAGACCGGCCACTGGCTCGGCCTCGGCCACGCCAACTGTCCCGGTCGTGGCCGGCTCGCCCCGGTCATGCAGCAGCAGTCGAAGGGGCTGCAGGGCTGCCGGTTCAACCCGTTCCCCACCCGGCACGAGCTGGCCACTCGGACACCGCACGGACGTGCCATGGCACACCCGGTCGTGCGCAGTTACGCTCCCGACGTCGAGTAGCCACCGCCGGTCACCGGGGAGAGCAGTTGCGCGAGATCGTCGTCTTCAGCGGCAGCGCCCACCGACCCTTCGCCACCGCCGTCTGTGACTCGCTCGGGGTCGAGCTCAGCTCGGTCGAGCTGACCCGGTTCAGCAACGACTGCCTCCAGGCCCAGCTCCAGGCGAACTGCCGCCAGCGCGACGTGTTCATCATCCAGCCGTTGGTGCCGGCGACCCAGGAGCACCTCATGGAGCTGCTCCTCATGCTCGACGCCGCTCGCGGCGCCTCCGCCCAGCAGATCACTGCGGTGATCCCGTACTACGCCTACGCGCGCTCGGACAAGAAGGACGCCTCCCGCCTCTCGATCGGCGGCCGGCTGGTCGCGGATCTCCTGGTGGCGGCCGGCGCGAACCGGGTGATCACCATGACGCTGCACGCCCCGCAGGTGCACGGCTTCTTCTCGGTCCCGGTCGACCACCTGACCGCCCTCGGAGTGCTCGCCGACCACTTCCAGGGCCAGGACCTCGAGGACGCCATCGTGGTCTCCCCGGACTTCGGCAACGCGAAGACCGCCACCCAGTTCTCCCGGCTGCTCGGCCTTCCCGTCGCCGCCGGGTCGAAGAAGCGGCTGGCCGACGACCAGGTCGTCATCGACGAGATCGTCGGCGACGTCGAGGGCAGGCGCGCGATCATCCTCGACGACGAGATCGCCACCGGCGGGTCCATCGTGGAGCTGCTCGAGCGGCTCTCGGAGCGCGGCTGCACCTCAGCCGCGGTGGCCTGCACGCACGGCCTGTTCGTCGGCAAGGCCATCGAGCGGCTTCGCGAGCACCCGATGATCACCGAGGTCGTCACCACCGACACGGTCCCAGCGCCCGCGGACTGGCCCGAGCTCAAGGTCCGCTCCGTCGCAGGTCTCTTCGGCTCCGCCATCGAGCGGATCCACGCCGGTGAGTCGGTCAGCAGCCTGTTCGACGGCGTCGACCCCACCCACGGGCCACCCCAGCCGAGGCTGTTCGACTGAAGCGGGCTGTTCGACTGAAGTTCGTGCTGGTCGCGGGTCTTTCTACAGTCTGGTCATCTTGTGGAAGGGGCTCGCGATGCGAACCGTCTGGGAGCGGAAGTCGACCGTCACCGCGGCTGCTTCCACCTCCACGACTCGACCCATCCCGTATGAGTCGTGCGAGACGAGGTCGTTCAGCGCGTACTGCTCAATGATTTGGACGGGGTCGGGCCGGAACGGGCTAGTGGCCAGATGCCGCCTTACTGGAGTTGTCATCGTCTCCAGTATCGCCTACGAATGGGCGCCAGGCCGTCAGACCGTGCCTTCGAAGAAATTACAGTGCCTGACGAAGCCGGCGGAGCGAAGTCCGGCAGCCAAGGCTTCGTCGCCCGGCGGCTGGCTGACGACGACCACCGCCGCACCCGTCGCGGCTGCTCGATCCAGCGCCTCCATGGTCGCGCGACGAGCGTCTTCGACCTCGGTGAGGAAGAGGACTGGCCCCCCGGGGTCATCCAGCGGCGGTGCCGCCACCAGCTCCGCAGTGGCTCGCGGCCACGACACCTCGGCTGGGATCTCCTGCGCGCGTGACTCGACCTCGGAGGCAAGATGCCACTCGCGGCAGGACGTCATACGTTCTTGGGCCACGGACGCTCAAACCGCATGACGTCCCAAGCCCGGCGGTCACTCGCCGAGCGAGGACGGTGACGTGCGGACCAGGTCGCCCGGGGCGATCGGGCCCTTGATGGGGCCGACCAGGTCGGTGATGATCGCGCGCGCCGAGTCGAGCGTGCGGCGTACGTAGTCCTTGACCGCGTCGGTGTCCTCGAGCTCGAGCGCGTACAGCGCGGCGGTCAGCCCCTGCACCACGCTGTCGTTGATCTCGAGCGCGGCCTGGCGGCGGGTCTGCTCCTCGTGGACGCGGGCGGCGTGTCGCTCGCGCTCCTCGTCGGCCACCACCCGGTCGGTGACGTCGATGCATGTTCCGCGCAGCCGCAGCGGGTTGCCGTGCTCGTCGGTGACCACCTGGCCGTTGGACGACAGGTACCGGACCTCGCCGTCGGGCCGGACGATCCGCTCGACCATCTCGTAGGGCTCGCCGGTGGCGTACGCGCTCTGGTGGATCCTCTTGATCCGCTCCTGGTCCTCGGGGTGGATCATCGACAGGAACCGCTCGTACGTCGGTGCGAAGGCCCCCGGCTCGTGTCCGTAGATGCGGAACAGCTGGTCCGACCACGTGTTCGTGTCGGTGGCGATCTCCCAGTCGTAGTCGCCCATGTTGGCCAGCTGCTGGGCGTTGTTGACGCGCGCCTGCAGGTCGCGGAGGGCGTCCTCCGCGGCCTCCTTCTGCCTCAGCGCCTCAACGAGCTCCTGCTCAGGCGAGTCCGCCATGGGAACAGCCTGCTCCGCAGGCCGCTCGTTGTCAGGACAATCGGAAGATAGGGGTCGCGGGCGTGACGTGCGCGACGACACGGTGCGATGGGGCGGTACGCCGCCTACCCTTGCTGGTCGTGCCCGCCGTTGACGCCCCGATCGGGATCTTCGACTCCGGGTTCGGCGGTCTCACCGTGGCGCGGTCGGTCATCGACCAGCTCCCGCACGAGTCCGTCCACTACCTCGGCGACACCGCGCGCCAGCCCTACGGGCCCAAGCCGATCGCCGAGGTGCGCGAGTACGCCCTCGAGTGTCTCGACCACCTCTACGAGCAGGGCGTCAAGGCGCTGGTGATCGCCTGCAACTCGGCCAGCGCGGCCATGCTCCGCGACGCCCGGGAGCGGTACGACGTGCCGGTGGTCGAGGTGATCCTGCCGGCCACCCGGCGGGCGGTCGCGGCCAGCAGGACCGGCCGGATCGGCGTGATCTGCACGCACGCGACCGCCGAGTCGATGGCCTACGAGGACGCGTTCGCCGCCGCCCCGCACATCGACCTGACCACCCAGGCCTGCCCGCGGTTCGTCGACTTCGTGGAGGCGGGGGTGACCGGCGGCGAGGGGCTGCTCTCCGTCGCGCACGAGTACCTCGACCCGCTGACCGCGGCCGGCGTGGACACCCTGATCCTCGGCTGCACCCACTACCCGCTGCTGACCGGCGTCATCTCCTACGTCATGGGCGACGACGTCACCCTGGTCAGCAGCGCGGAGGAGTGCGCCAAGGACGTCTACAAGATGCTCACCGGCACCGGCCTGATGCGCCCGTCCGGCGACCCGTCGTACACGTTCTCGACCACCGGCGCGCCTGAAGAGTTCGAGACCATCGGCCGCCGGTTCCTGGGCGCCGAGATGATGGCTGCGAGCCAGTTCGCCGGCGGCCTCTCTTGAGGCTCACCGTCGTCGGCTGCTCGGGCTCGTACGCCGGCCCGGACTCGCCCGCCTCCTGCTACCTCCTCGAGGCCGAGCACGAGGGTCGCACCTGGCGGCTCGTCATGGACCTCGGCAACGGCGCGCTCGGGGCGCTGCACCGGTATGCCGACCCGCTGTCGATCGACGCCGTGCTTCTGAGCCACCTGCACGCCGACCACTGCCTCGACCTGTGCGGCTACTACGTGCTGCGCAAGTACCACCCGGCCGGCGCGCAGCCCCGCCTGCCCGTCTACGGGCCGCTCGACACCGCGGGGCGGATGGCCCGCGCCTACGACCTGCCGGAGAACCCCGGCATGACCGTCGAGTTCGACTTCCGGCCGTGGATGCCCAGCGAGCCCGTGCGGATCGGCCCGTTCATCGTCGAGGCGACGCCCGTCGACCACCCCGTCGAGGCCTACGGCCTGCGGGTGTCCTCGGGCGGCCGGCTGCTGGCCTACACGGGTGACACCGGTCGCTGCCCGCAGCTCGCCCGAGTGGCCCGGGGTGCCGACCTGCTGCTCGCCGAGGCGTCGTTCCACCACGAGGCAGACAACCCGCCCGGGATCCACCTCACCGGCACCGACTGCGGCGAGACCGCGCGGGACGCCGGAGTCGGCCGGCTGCTGATCACGCACGTGCCGCCGTGGTACGACCCGCGCGACATGCTCGCGGCGGCCCAGAAGGTCTGGGACGGCCCCGCTGACCTGGCCGAGGCCGGAGCCGTCTACGAGCTCTGACCTCAGGGCGTGGAGAAGGTGACCTGGACCGGCTCGCTGGTCGCGGCGTCCGCAGGGCTCATGATCCCGACGCTGATCTTCTTGCCGCCGGCCTTCCGCAGCGACTGGCCCTTCTTGGCGGCCCGGATCGTGTAGCGCACCTGGTCGCCGGTCACCTTGCACTTGACCTTCAGCGTCGGCTTCTTGGTCTTCTTCGGCGTTCCCGACCCCTTCACCGAGTAGCCGCCGGCGACCTTCTGCACCGTCACCGGCAGGCTCGGCCGAACCTGACCGCACTTCCCGCCGGCGGCAGACGAGCGGGCCTGGGCGCTGGATCGCTTGATCAGTCCCGCCAGGTGCAGGCAGGCGAGAAGCACCGCCCCGGCGATGGTGGCGAAGAAGGCGTCCACCTCGAACTCGCCGGTATAGGTGTCCTGGGGCGTGACGAGCGACTGATACATCATCGTGCAGACCAGCAGCTTCTGGCCCTTGGACAGCGAGGCGATGGTGTTGACGAACCGGTCGTAGGTGTCCCCGTCGACTGCGTCGCCATTCTTCGGCTTGACGGTCACCGTGAGCGACTTGGTGTCCTTGCTGAGGGTGGGCGTGGTGATCATCGAGGTGCCACCGGGGGGCACAGTGGTCGAGATGGTGGCCGGAAGGTGGTCGCCGTCGCGGAGCTGGATCACCTGGACCGCCGGCGCCACCCGGACCTCCTGGTCGACCTCGGGCCTCGCCTGGGCCGGGCCCGCAGCGAGCGTCGCGCCCACCAATGCGAAGGTCGTCGCGACGGCGACGTGACGCAGGCCCACGCGATGACGGTACGCGGAGCCATCGCCGTCTGTGGCCGATTGCGTGGCGGGCTAGACCAGGCCCGCGTCGTGCACGCAGATCGCGATCTGCACCCGGTTGGTGACGTGGAGCTTGTCGAAGAGCCGGGAGACGTGCGCCTTCACGGTCGGCACGGACAGGTGCAGCTCGCGGGCGATCTCGGCGTTGGTGAGGCCGCGGCCGACCGCGAGCGCGACGTCGTGCTCGCGCTCGGTGAGGACCCCGAGGCGCAGCCGCGCCACCTCGCCGCGGTCGTCGCCCGAGTCGTCGCGGATCCGCTCGATCAGGGTGCGGGTCACCGACGGGGACAGCATCGGGTCGCCGTCCGCCACCGCCCGGATCGCCTCGAGGATCTGCGGCGGGGGAGTGTCCTTGAGCAGGAAGCCGTCCGCCCCCGCAGCCAGCGCCCCGACCACGTGCTCGTCGGCGTCGAAGGTCGTCAGCACGATCACGTGCGGCGGGTCGGGTCGCTGGTGCAGAGCGCGGGTCGCCTCGAGGCCACTCATCCGCGGCATCCGGATGTCCATCAGCACCACGCCGGGCCGCAGCTCGTCGACCCGCCGCAGCGCCTCGCGACCATCGGCCGCCTCGCCGACCACCACGAGGTCCGGCTGGCCGCCGAGCATCAGCACCAGGGCCGAGCGGACCAGGGGGTCGTCGTCGACGACCAGCAGGCGGGTGATCATGCCGCCCACGGGATCCAGCCGTGCAGCACGAAGCTGGTGCCTTCGCGGCGCGCCTCGAGGCGGCCGCCGCGCAGCTCGGCCCGCTCGGAGAGCCCGACCAGGCCCAGCCCGGAGCCGGGCGTGGCGCTGCCGAAGCCGAGCGGGTTGCGCATCACCACGTCGAGGCCGTCCTCGGGCGAGCCGGTGAGCTCCACGACGACGAGCGTCCCCGGTGCGTGCTTGCGGGCGTTGGTGATCCCCTCCTGCACGATCCGGTAGACCGTCCGCCCTGCGGCCTCCGGCACCTCGGCCGGCGCCGTCACGCCGTCGTGCAACTCCACGTTCAGCCCGCTCAGCCGCGCCTCCACGACCAGGTCGTCGATGTCGGCGTACGTCGGCTGTGGAACCAGCGCCGCCTCGCCGTCCGCGCTGCGCAGCACACCCAGGACGCCACGCAGGTCGGTGAGCGCCTCGTGCGCCTTCTCGCGGATCACGGCGGCGCTGGTGCGCACCTCCTCCGGCGTGAGGTCCTCGCGGAACTCCAGCGCCCCCGCGTGCATCGAGACCTGGGAGATGCGGTGGGCGAGGACGTCGTGCATCTCGCGCGCGATCCGGGCCCGCTCGTTGGCGCGGGCCTGGGCCATTCGCAGCTCCTGCTCGGCCTCGGCGCTCTCCGCGCGATGCTTCAGCGTCCAGATCAGCTCGCGCCGCGAGCCGATGTACATGCCCCACCCGAGCATGGCCGCGGTGGCGACGGCGTTGATGCTCAGGTTCAACCAGAACGGCTCGCCGCCGGGGCCCGGCTGCCACGTGACGAAGAACTGTGCGGCGGCGAAGCCCACGGAGCCCACGAGTGCGATCTCGCGCCACCGCCGCCGGGTGGCCACCGACACCGCCGCCAGCACGGCCGGGCCGCTGGCGATCGCGGACGCACCGGCGAGCAGGCCGACCGCGAGCGCGATCGGCACCGGCCACCGGCGCCGGAACCCGAAGACCAGCACGTAGCCGACCAGGCCGAGCCCCACGTCGAGGGCCCACATCTCCTCGGACTGGTCGTCCACCAGCGGCAGCCAGCCGCCGGCGCTGAGGGAGAGCACCAGGACCAGGCGCCAGGTGTGTCCCCACACCGACACCCGAGGCTGGTAGGCCTCCGGCGCGGGACGCTCGCAGTCCTCTGCCACCCGATCAGGCTAGGCGGACCGGAGTCCTCGCGCAGGCGCCGCGGGTCGCCGCCGCCCCCTACTTTCGTCTGTCCGACTCCATGACGTTTTGCCGATGCGGAGCCCTGGCGGACTCGGGCAGGCTGGGTGCCATGATCATTGTCGAAGGACTCACCCGGAAGTACGGCGCCTTCACCGCCGTCGACGACGTCAGCTTCGTCTGCCAGCCCGGCCGGGTGACCGGGTTCCTCGGCCCCAACGGCGCCGGCAAGACGACCACGATGCGCGTCATGGTCGGCCTCACCCCGGCCACGCACGGGCGGGTCACGATCGGAGGCCACCTCTACCACGACATCCCCAACCCCGGCCGGCACGTCGGCGTCCTCCTCGACGCCTCCGCCCAGCACGCGGGCCGCACCGGCCGCGAGATCCTCACCATCGGCGCCCAGACCATGGGCCTGCCGCTCTCCCGCATCGACGAGATGCTCGAACTGGTGTCCCTCGACCAGACCGAGGCCAAGCGCCGGCTGCGGAACTACTCGCTCGGCATGAAGCAACGGCTCGGCATCGCCCACGCCCTGCTCGGCGACCCCTCGGTGCTGATCCTCGACGAGCCCGCCAACGGCCTCGACCCGGCCGGCATCCGCTGGATGCGAGGGCTGCTCAAGTCGTACTCCGACCGCGGCGGCACGGTGCTGCTCTCCAGCCACCTGCTCAACGAGGTCGAGCAGATCGCCGACGAGATGATCCTCATCGGCCGGGGCAAGATCGTCGCGAGCGGCACCAAGGACGAGCTGCTGGCGAACGCCGACCACAAGATCAGCCTGGTCACCGCGCTCGACAACGAACTGCTGGCCAAGACGCTCCGCGACAAGGGCGTCACCGTGACCCCCGCGGGCAGCGGCCTGCGGGTCGACGCTCCACCGGTCGACGTCGGCCGGGTCTCGGTCGAGCACGGCATCGTGCTCACCGACCTGCGCTCGGGCGACGGAGGCCTCGAAGAGCTGTTCCTCACCCTCACCGAAGACAGCCAGCGCGACGAGCTCGCGCCGGTCGCTGCGGCGCCCGCTGCCACCGAAGGAGCCCAGGCATGAGTGCCACCACTGCACCGCTGAACCTCGACATCGCCGGCACCGCCCGCGTCCCGCTGAGCCGGCTGGTCAAGGTCGAGATACGCAAGGCGCTCGACACCCGAGCCGGCCGCTGGCTCGTGATCGCCATCCTCGGGCTCGTCGTCATCATCGAGGTGATCTACGCGTTCGCGGCCAACGACGCGGACAAGAACCTCCAGGACTTCATCCAGATCCCCGGCGCCGTCCTCGGGTACTTCCTGCCGATCGTCATCATCATGCTGGTGACGAGCGAGGCCAGCCAGCGCAACGGCCTGGTGACCTTCACCCTGGAACCACGCCGACCACGCATGGTGCTCGCCAAGTTCCTCGCCGGCATCGCCCTCGCAGTCGGTGTGATGGTGCTCGCCGTCGTCCTGGCCATGCTCGGGACGCTGTTGGGCATCGTCACCGGGAGCGACCCGTCGTGGTCCCTCGACGGGGGCCTGGTGTTCAACGCCCTGTTCCTGTCCACGATGATCGGCATCTTCGTCGGCTTCGCTCTCGCGATGCTGATCATGAACACGGCGGGGGCGATCGTGGCGTACTTCGCCTTCACCCTGATCCTGCCCACGGCGGTGGGTCTCCTGGGACTGATCAGCGACACCTTCGAAGACCTGGCGCCGTGGATCGAGTTCAACACCGCCCAGGCTCCGCTGATCTCCAGCCCCTACTCACCGACCGGGGAGGAGTGGGCCCAGATCGCCACCTCCGGCACGATCTGGCTGATCATCCCGCTGGTGATCGGCATCTGGCGGCTGCTGCGCATCGAATTCAAGTAGGGATGCAGCTCGACATCACCGCCACCAGCCGCGTGCCTTTCACGCGGCTGGTAGCGGTCGAGCTGCGCAAGGCACGCGACACCCGAGCCGGCTTCTGGCTGCTCGCGGCGATCATCTCGATCGTGGTCGTCGTGCTGGGCATCGCCCTGGGCATCACGCTGGCCCGCACCGACCCGGTCATCCTCGACGACTTCGTCGGGATCGCGGCGTACATGATGTCGTTCCTGCTCCCGTTCCTGGCGATCATGCTGGTCACCAGCGAGTGGAGCCAGCGCAGTGCGCTGGTCACCTTCACTCTGGAGCCGCGGCGGTCCCGGGTGGTGGTCGCGAAGCTGGTTGCCGCGCTGCTGCTCACCGTGCTCAACCTGGTGGCGGCCTTCGTGATCGGACTGCTGTTCACGGCCGTCTGCGAGCTGGTCCAGCCCGACCAGACCTCGTGGCAGCTCAGTGGCGGCAACACCGCCGGCTTCTTCGTCACCCAGTCGCTGGCGATGGTGGGTGGCTTCGCCATCGCCACGCTGCTGCTCAACACGCCCGCGTCGATCGTGCTCTTCGTGGTCTACAGGTTCGTGTTGCCCGGGGTCTTCGCCGCGCTGGGCTCAATCAGCGACTGGTTCCACTCGGTCGCGCCGTGGCTCGACTTCCAGGCCGCGCAGGACGACATCTACGAGTGGAACCTCTACGGCACCGAGGAGTGGTCGCACCTGCTGGTGTCCGGGTTCATCTGGCTCGCTCTGCCGCTGGGCATCGGTATGTGGCGGATCCTGCGGGCCGAGGTGAAGTAGCGGTAGCCAGCCGACGCCCTGCTCGGCACCTGGCCCGACATGCACGCCGGCAAGGAACTCGAGCATCGTCTGCCGGTCCCAGCCGTTGTCGTCAGGGAACTGGATGAGCACCGTGCCCTCCGGCTCGCCGGACCGGGTGCGAGTCAGGATCGAGGTGTAGCCCGAGTCGCCGCGGACCCAGAAGGCCGACCGGTGCGGGCGGCTCCGGGTTGCCTTGTCCTAGGGTCGCTCGCATGACGCGTGCTGACGGCCGGGCCGACGACGAGCTCCGACCGGTGACGATCACCCGCCACTGGCTGGACCATGCCGCGGGGTCGGTGCTGGTGGAGTTCGGCCGGACCCGGGTGCTGTGCGCCGCCTCGGCGGCCGAGGGCGTGCCCCGCTGGCGCAAGGGCTCCGGGCTGGGCTGGGTGACCGCCGAGTACGCCATGCTCCCCGCCTCGACCAACACCCGCTCCGAGCGGGAGTCGGTGAAGGGCCGGATCGGCGGCCGCACCCACGAGATCAGCCGGCTGATCGGCCGATCGTTGCGGGCGGTGATCGACTACCGGGCGCTCGGGGAGAACACCATCCAGCTCGACTGCGACGTGCTCCAGGCCGACGGGGGCACCCGCACCGCCTCCATCACGGGGGCGTACGTCGCCCTGGCCGACGCGGTCGCACACCTGCGGTCCGAAGGGCTGCTGGCGGGCGAACCGCTGACCGGCTCGGTGGCCGCGGTCTCGGTCGGCATCATCGACGGCTCGCCCCGGCTGGACCTGCCCTACGAGGAGGACGTCCGTGCCGAGACCGACATGAACATCGTGATGACCGGCGCCGGCGCGTTCGTCGAGGTGCAGGGCACCGCCGAGGGTGCGGCGTTCTCGCGCGCCGAGCTGGACGCGCTGCTCGCGCTGGGCGAGAAGGGCTGCGCCGACCTGACCCAGCTGCAGCAGGAGTCGCTCTCCTCGTGAGTCGTGTGTTCCTGGCCTCCCGCAACGCCAAGAAGCTGGCCGAGATGGAGCGGATCCTTCGTATGCAGCTCCCGTCGGTCTCCGTGCTCGGGCTGGACGACGTGGCGTCGTACGACGAGCCGGTCGAGGACCAGCCGACGTTCGAGGGCAACGCGCTGCTCAAGGCCCGCGCTGGGCTGGCCGCCACCGGCCTGCCCTCCCTGGCCGACGACTCGGGCCTATGTGTCGACGCGCTCAATGGCATGCCCGGTGTGCTGTCCGCCCGATGGGCTGGGCCGCCCAGGTCGGACGCGCGCAACAACGAGCTGCTGCTGCACCAGCTGGCCGACGTCCCCGACGACCGGCGCGGAGCGCACTTCACCTGCGTGGTGGCGTTCTGTCACCCCACGGCCGGCGAGCTCGTGGTCGAGGGCCGGATGCCCGGCAGGGTGACCCGCGAGGTTCGCGGCTCAGGCGGCTTCGGCTACGACGTCGTCTTCGTCGCCGACGACCACCCCGGTCCGACCACCGCCGAGCTCTCGATCGCGGACAAGGATGCGATCAGCCACCGCGGCAGGGCGCTCAGGCAGCTGGCGCCGCAGGTCGCGGAGCTCCTCGGAGCCGACGGCTGAGCACCGTTCCCCAGATCGCGGCGAAGACGAACATGATGATCGAGTACACCGCGGCCGGGACCGAGATCTCGGTCGAGTCGAGCACCTCGACGGCCACGAAGATCGCCAGCGTTCCGTTGTGCACGCCGATTTCCATCGACGAGGCGATCGCCTGGTCGTCCCGGACGCCTGCGGCCATCGGCACGACGTACCCGGTGACCAGGCTGATCGCGCAGAACGCTGCCGCGGCCAGGCCGACGTCGGCGAGGTAGTCGCCGACGTTCTCGCGCTGGTCGACCAGGATGCCCAGCACCAGCACCGCCAGGATCACCGCCGAGCCGATCCGCACCGGCTTGTCCATCCGCTCGGCCCACGACTCCGCGGTCGCCCGGACCAGCATCCCGATCGCCACCGGCACCAGGACGATCGCGAACACCTCGAGCACCTTCGCGAACTGCAGGCTCACGCTGTCGTCGAGATCGTAGTGCGCGATCGCGAGGTTGGTGATGACCGGCAGGCTCACGATCGCGATGACCGAGTTCACCGCGGTCAGCGTGACGTTGAGAGCCACGTCGCCACGGAACAGGTGGCTGAACAGGTTCGCGCTCGTCCCGCCCGGCGAGGCCGCCAGCAGCATCAGCCCGACACCCAGCAGCGGCGGCAGGTCGAAGACCTTGACCAGCCCGAAGCACACCAGCGGCAGCAGCACCAGCTGGCAGCCCAGCGCCACCGCCACCGCGCGCGGATGCCTGGCCACCCGCCGGAAGTCGTCCGGCGTCAGCGACAGCCCGAGCCCGAACATGATGATGCCGAGCGCGATCGGCAGCCCGACCGTGGTGAGCGCTGAGTCCATGGCCGGACTCTAGGGGTGGGAGCGTGCGTCCGGAGAGACTCGAACTCTCACTGTCCAGGTCCTAAGCCTGGTGCCTCTGCCAATTGGGCTACGGACGCGGCACCGGCAGGCTAGACGACCGGGCTAGGCGACCAGCCCGAGGTCCTTGCGGAGCTTCGCGACGTGGCCGGTGGCCTTGACGTTGTACTGGGCGAGCTCGACCTTGCCGTCCTCGTCGACCACGAAGGTCGAGCGGATCACGCCCTCGACCTCCTTGCCGTACAGCTTCTTCAGGCCGTACGCGCCGTAGGACTTCATCACCGCCTTGTCAGCGTCGGAGAGCAGCGTGATGGTCAGCGAGTCGCGGTCGCGGAACTTGGCCAGCTTCGCGGGCTGGTCCGGGGAGATGCCGAGCACCTCGTATCCGCGCGCCTTCAGGGAGTCGAGCGAGTCGGTGAAGTCGCAGGCCTCCTTCGTGCAGCCCGGGGTCATCGCCGCCGGGTAGAAGTACACGATCACCTTCTGGCCGCGCAGCTCCTTGAGGGAGACCTGCTCGCCGGTGTCGGAGGTCAGCGTGAAGTCGGGGGCGGTGTCCCCGGGGGAGAGTCGGTCGGTCACGTGAGGTCCTGTCCAAATCCGGATTGGGGCGCTGTTGCGAACAATATGCAACAACGTACGGTAAGCATCAGAAGCCACCGGTGCTCCCAACCTAGACCCCGCCCGAGGAGGCAGTGCATGCACGTACCCGACGGGTTCCTGGACGCACCCACGTCGATCGCGACCGGTGCGGTCGCGGCCGTGGTGGTCGGAGTCGCGCTCAAGGGGGCTCGCCGCGAGCTCGACGACCGAACGGCGCCGCTCGCCGGCCTCGTCGCGGCATTTGTCTTCGCCACCCAGATGCTCAACTTCCCGGTCGCCTCGGGCACCAGCGGCCACCTCCTCGGCGGTGCCTTGGCCGCCATCCTGGTCGGCCCCTACACGGGGCTGTTGTGCATGGCGACGGTCTTCCTCGTGCAGTGCCTGCTCTTCGCCGACGGCGGCATCACCGCTCTGGGCACCAACATCGACCTGATGGGCCTGGTCACCGTGGTGGTCGGATGGTCGGTGTTCAAGGGGCTCCAGGCGGTCCTGCCCAAACGGCTCTCGGTGGTCGCGCCGACGGCCGGAGTGGCGGCGTTCGTCTCGGTGCCGGTGGCCGCTCTCGCGTTCGTGCTTCTCTACGCCGTCGGCGGCACCGCCGACCTCTCGCTCGGGAGCCTGGCGACCGCGATGGTCGGCGTGCACGTGCTCATCGGCATCGGGGAGGGGGCGATCACCGCGCTGGCGGTCGGGAGCATCATCGCGGTCCGCCCGGACCTCGTGTACGGCGCCCGGCCGGTGCTCGAGAAGCGCGAGCTCGTCGTCCGCACGTCAGGCCGCAGGGCCGCGGCATGAGGCGCCCCAGCACCAAGGTCGTCGCGGCCACCGTCCTCCTCGTCGCACTGGTCCTGGCCGGCGTCGTGAGCAGCCTCGCCAGTGGCGACCCGGACGGGCTGACCAAGGTCTCCGAGGACCACGGATTCGCCCACACCGCGACGACCCACGACGGCCTGCTGGGCGGCTACGGCCGTCTGACCGGGGTGATCGGCGTGCTCGTCGTGCTGGGCCTGGCGGCCGCCGTCACGTACGCCGTGCGGCGGCGCCCTCCGACGGACGAGCAGGCCTGAGGTGGGCGGCCCGCACGGGCACCAGCTGCACTTCCACGCGCACTCGCCGGTCCACCGCGCGCCTGCCCACCTGAAGATCCTGGCGCTCCTGGGCTTCGTGCTGGTCGTGGTGGCGACGCCGCGCGAGTGGTTCCCGGCGTACGCCGCCTACCTGGCCGTCATCGCGGTGGTGGTCGCGGTCTCGAAGGTGCCCGCGACGTACCTGCTGAAGCGGATGGTGGTCGAGCTGCCGTTCGTGGTCTTCGCGGTGCTGCTGCCGTTCGTCGCGCACGGTCCCCAGACCGAGGTGCTCGGCCTGAGCGTGAGCGAGTCCGGCCTGCTCGCCGCCTGGGGGCTGCTGGCCAAGGGGACCCTGGGCGTGCTGGCCAGCCTCACCCTGGCCGCGACCACCGAGCCGCAGGAGCTGCTGGCCGGCCTGGAGCGGCTCCGGCTGCCGAACCTGCTGGTCCAGATCATGGGCTTCATGGTGCGCTACCTCGACGTGGTCACCAGCGAGATGCACCGGATGAAGATCGCCCGCGAGTCCCGTGGCTTCACCGCGCGCAACCCGCGGCACTGGCCGGTGCTGGCCCGCTCGGCCGGCGCCTTGTTCATCCGCTCCTACGAGCGCGGCGAACGGGTCCACCTCGCCATGCTCAGCCGCGGCTACACCGGAAGGATGCCGAGACCGTGACCCCGGTCCTCGACGTCCGCGGCCTCGCCTTCGCCTACCCCGACGGCCACCAGGCGCTCTACGGCGTCGACCTGCACGTCGAGCAGGGCGAGCGGGTCGCGCTGCTCGGCCCGAACGGCGCCGGCAAGACCACGCTGGTGCTCCACCTCAACGGCATCCTCGCGGCGGGAGCCGGCAGCGTCGCGGTCAGCGGCCTGCCGGTGACCAAGGAGAACGTCCCGGAGATCCGGCGCCGGGTCGGCATCGTGTTCCAGGACCCCGACGACCAGCTGTTCATGGGCACCGTGCGCCAGGACGTCGCCTTCGGGCCGGCCAACCTCGGTCTCACCGGCGCCGAGCTCGACTGCACGCGTGCGTCGCGCCCTCGAGCAGGTAGGGATGGCGGAGTTCGCCGACCGCCCGCCCCACCACCTCTCCTTCGGCCAGCGCCGCCGGGTGGCGGTCGCCACCGTGCTGGCCATGGAGCCGCAGATCCTGGTCCTCGACGAGCCGTCGTCCAACCTCGATCCTGCGTCGCGCCGCGAGCTGGCCGACATCCTGCGCTCGCTCGACGTGACCGTGCTGATGGTCACCCACGACCTGCCCTACGCGCTCGAGCTGTGCCCGCGGTCGGTCGTGCTCAGCGACGGCAACGTGGTGGCCGACGGGCCGACGTACCACCTCCTCACCGACGACGCGCTGATGAAGGCGCACCGCCTCGAGCTGCCGTTCGGGTTCGACCCCAGGACCGTGGGTCCCCGGCCGCTGGCCGGTTGATAGCCTCCGGCACGTGGCGAAAGGCAAGGGCGACGAGGGTCCGAACGCGCTCGAGCGCGACATCGAGGAGACCCGGGACCGACTGGCCGGCACGATCGACGAGCTCCTCCACCGCGCGCACCCGAAGACGATCGTCACCCGCGAGGTCGCGGACCTGAAGGCGTTCTTCGTCGACCCGGTCACCGGCGAGCCGCGCACCGAGAACATCCTCAAGGTGGTCGGTGGCGTGGTCGGCACGATCGCGGTCTTCATGCTGATCCGGAAGGTCACCCGCTAAACCGGAGACATGACAGACAAGACGCCCATCCGCATGCTGCACGACCGCATCCTGGTCGAGGTGGACCCGGACGCGGGGGAGCGGCGGTCCTCGGGCGGCATCGTGATCCCGGCCACCGCGGCGATGGGCGGCCGCCGGCTGGCCTGGTCCCGGGTGGTCGCGGTCGGGCCGCACGCGCGCACGGTCGAGGCCGGCGACAAGGTGCTCTTCGACCCCGAGCACCGGTCGGAGGTCGAGGTGAACGGCGAGACCTACTTCGTCATGCGCGAGCGCGACGTCCACGCCGTGGCCGCCGAACGCCTCGAGGACGGCGGGGCCACCGGCCTCTATCTCTAGGAGCTAGCGCCGCAGCCCGCAGACCGCCGGCCCCTCCAGCACCGGGCCCTCCCGGTCGAACCGCGAGCCGTGCAGCGGGCAGTCCCAGCTGTGCTCGGCGTCGTTCCACCGCACGATGCCGCCCAGGTGGGTGCAGACCCTCCGGACCCCGTCCTCGTGCAGCGACCGGCTCGCGACCGCGCCGATCCAGCCGCGGGTCAGCTCCAGGCCGACCTCGCCGTTGACCAGCGCCGCCGTGGCCAGCCCGGTCACCTCGTGCCGGCTCCACGTGCGGAACGCTTCCGCCCACGGCATGTTCCCGCCGAGCAGCTGGCCGCTGAGGGCAAGGGACGCGGCGACCGCGTTGGTCAGGCCCCACTTCGAGTAGCCACCGGCCACCAGGATCTCGTCGCTGCCGGGCAGGATCGGCCCGGCGAACGGCAGCTCGTGGTGCGGCTCGTAGTCCTGGGCGGACCAGGCGTGGGTCTCCTCCGCCTCGGGCCAGTGCTCGAGCGTCCAGCGGCGCAGCTCCTCGACCCGCTTCGTCGTGTCCACGTTCGCGCCGACCTTGTGACCGTTGCCCCCGACCAGCAGCAGCGTGCCTTCGGGGTCCGGCGCGTCCCGCAGCGAGCGGGAGGGCTGGTCGACCGACAGGTACATGGCGTCGACGGCCTGGGTCGGCGTACGGAAGGCGAGACCGTACGAGCGCTGCGGCTTCATCCGCGCGAAGAACCCGCCGCGGTCGAGGACCGGCATGTTGGTGGCCACCACCACCCGGTGCCGCCTGCACGTCACCGGCCTCGGTCGTGACCCGCACCGGGTCCGAGCCGCGCACCTTGGTGACCCGTGCGCCTTCGACCAAGCGCACGCCGTGCGCGGCCGCCTCGACCGAGAAGGCGTCCAGCAGCTCCATCGGGTCGACCTGCAGCTGGTCGGCCAGGCGTACGCCGCCGCGGGTCGCGAACGGCAGCGGCAGCTCGTCGACCCACTCGGGTGCGAGGCCGGCCCCGGTGGCGAGCTCGAGCTCCCGGCGCAGCGTGCGCTCGCCCTCCGCGCCGTGCGCGTAGCTGACGGCGTCGCGACGCTGGACGGCGACGTCGTGGTCGGCGCAGAACCGGTCCAGCCACGCCAGCCCCTCCCGCTGCGCCTCGACGTACTGCTGGACGAGCGAGTCGGAGTGCTTGCGGGCGATCGAGGACAGCCGGGCGCCCTGGAGGCAGCTGATCTTGGCGGTGCTCCGCCCGGTGGTGCCGTGGCCCACTTGTCCGGCCTCGAGCACCACCACCGACCGGCCGGCCCGGCCCAGCAGCAGGGCCGTGGTCAGACCGGTCAGGCCGGCGCCGACGACGGCGACGTCGAAGTGACCGGAGACCTCCGCCGCGGGCGGGAGGGACGTGCGGGGGTGGCGGTCCTGCCACAGCGAGGTGAGGGCCATGTCACCAGCGGTGCCCGAGCCGCCGCCGGACACACCTCACCCGAAAGGGGATCGACGGTCAGAGCCGCGTCGCGAATCGGTCCCAGACCCGGTGGCCGGCCATCAGCCGCTGGACGTCGGCGAGCACGGCGGCCGCCTCGTCGCGGACGACGACGCCCGCCTCTTCCTCCAGCCCCATGGCCGTGATGGCGGTCTCCCCGTCTCCCCAGGCGCCGATCACCTTGGCGTGCCGGAAGCACTCCTCGAGCAGCAGCCCGACCCGCGGATCCAGGTCAGCGTCGACGTCCTGCTCCGCGCCGGCCTTGCTGTCCCGGCTCGCCACGGCGTCCGGCGCCGGGGGCGCCGCACCGGCGACCAGGATCGCGTCGAGCTCGACCGAGCGGACGGTGGCGAAAGTGCGTTGCACGACCGTGCCGTCGACCTCACCGCCGTGCGGACCGATGACCAGTGGCAGGGCGCCTGCAGCCAGCAGCGTGCGGCGGACGGTCTCGACCCCGTCCAGGTCACCGCCGGGGTCGACGACGATGCCGACGATCCGCCCGTCGGGTGGCCACTCGCCGCCGACCTGGGAGAGGGCAGGGCTGGGCTCGGCGTCCGGCACCTCGACGGTGGGCTCGGGAGCGGGCAGGCCGAGTCCGGTGGCGACCTCGGCGCACAGGTCGGCGTCGATGTTGGCCAGACACTGGAGCTGGCGCTCCTTGACCGCCTGCTCGTAGCACTTGCCCAGCTCGAAGGTGTAGGCGAGCACGATGTGCTCCTTCTCGACCGGGGTCATGCTCTGCCAGAACAGGCGCACCTGGCTGTAGTGGTCGTCGAACGACGCCGGTGCCTCGCGGACCTTCGACGCGGCCGGCACCTGCACGGGCACATCCACGAAAGCACCCTCGTCGGCGCCCGCGAAGAACGGGCAGCCGGCGTCCAGCGAGTTCGGCTTGTACGGCGCCACCCCGCCGTGCACCGCGTGCTGGTGGAAGCCGTCGCGGTGCATGTCGTTGACCGGCGCGTGCGGGCGGTTGACCGGGATCTGGTTGAAGTTCGGACCGCCCAACCGGGTCAGCTGGGTGTCGAGGTAGGAGAAGTTCCGCGCCTGCAGCAGTGGGTCGTCGGTGGCGTCGATGCCCGGCACCAGGTGTCCGGTGTGGAAGGCGACCTGCTCGGTCTCGGCGAAGAAGTTCGTCGGGTTCCCGTTCAGGGTCAGGGTGCCCACGAGCTGCACCGGCGCCAGCTCCTCGGGGACGATCTTGGTCGGGTCCAGCAGGTCGATGCCCTCGAAGGTCTGCTCCTCGACGTCGGGGAAGGTCTGGATCCCCAGGTCCCACGCCGGGTACGCGCCCGACTCGATGGCGTCGTACAGGTCACGCCGGTGGAAGTCCGGGTCGACGCCGGCCGCCAGCTGGGCCTCCTCCCAGGTGAGGGAGTGGACGCCGAGCCGCGGCTTCCAGTGGAACTTGCACAGCGTCGTACCGCCGTCGGCGCCGACCAGCCGGAACGTGTGGACCCCGAAGCCCTCCATCATCCGGTACGACCGCGGGATCCCACGGTCGGACATGTTCCACATCGTGTGGTGCTGGGCCTCGGTATGCAGTGAGACGAAGTCCCAGAAGGTGTCGTGGGCGCTCTGGGCCTGCGGGATCTCGCGGTCCGGGTGCGGCTTTCCGGCGTGGATGACGTCGGGGAACTTGATGCCGTCCTGGATGAAGAAGACCGGGATGTTGTTGCCGACGAGGTCGAAGTTGCCCTCTGTCGTGTAGAACTTCGTGGCGAACCCGCGGGTGTCGCGCACCGTGTCCGCAGATCCGCGAGAGCCGAGCACGGTCGAGAACCGCACGAACACCGGCGTCTCGACACCCTGGGCCAGGAACGCCGCCCGGGTCACCGAGGCGGCCGCGCCGTTGGACTCGAAGACCCCGTGCGCGCCGGCCCCGCGGGCGTGCACCACGCGCTCCGGGATCCGCTCGTGGTCGAAGTGCATGATCTTCTCGCGCAGGTGGTGGTCCTGCAGCAGGGTGGGACCACGCTTGCCGGCCTTGAGCGAGTGGTCGCTGTCGCGGAGCCGGACGCCGGTCGCCGTGGTGAGGAACGCGCCCTGCTGGGCGGATGCGGTCGGAGGGTCGGCCAGGGGCGCGCCGGTCGGGGAGTGCGGGTCGGGCTGGGCCTGGTCTGGCTTGGGCGGCGGGGTCTCCCGCGGCTCGGTGGGTTCCTCCACGGTCGGCGGCTCGCTGCCCGGAGCGCCCGGGATCGGCAGCTCGGCGAGGGCGGCGGCCTTGCTCGCCGCGGCCTCGGCCACCTCCTCCACCTTGTCGCCGACCGCCTTGGCCGTGTCCTTGATGGCGTCCTTGGGGTCCATGCGTCCCTCCTCGTCGTGGTCCGCCCGAGGTACCCCACCGGAGGTGGGTCACCTGCCACCCGAGGGGGTGAAGGTTTAGCTCAGCGCAGGGCGCCGTAGGCCCGCGTCGGCGTGAGGCGTACGACGACTCGCCGCTCGCGCACCATCGCGGCCCGGTAGTCGTCGAGCTCTATGCCCGGTGCAGCGCACCGGCGGCGACGGTTGTTCCGGGATCAGCTCGACGGCTGGCCGAGCGGGGCCGCGGTCACCACGACCGAGCGCTGGTAGGCCGCGCCGTCCCACGCCTCGGCGGAGAGCAGCACCAGCCGTCCGGCGCCGCCGTCCTGCTTGAACAGCGAGAGCCCGACCCGCTCCATGGCCGCCGGGTCGAAGGTGCGCACCGAGCTGACCTCGTAGCGCATGGTGCCGGTCCTGGTGAGCAGCTCGACGAAGTCGCCCTCGACCAGCTCGGCGACCCGAGTCAGCCCACCGCCGGCCGCGGCGGCGTGCCCGAGCAGGATGGTCTGGCCGTGCGGGGCGCCGGCTTGGGCGCTGCCGCTCCACCAGCTGACCAGCGGCGCGTCGTCAGGCGGGTCGAGCAGGGCCTGCCGCGGCTCGACCGGCGACTTCACCAGCGGCGCGACGAGCTGTACGCCCGACACGCCCCCGACGGCCAGCCGGACCGGGTCGGCCGGCGTCAGGTCCGTGTACGCCGGACCGGCGGCCTCCTCGCCACCGCGGGCGAAGTCGAACCACGACGGCGGGACGCTGAGGCCGACTGCGACCAGCAGCCCGAGGATGCTGAGCACCGCCGAGAACCTGCCGAACCCGTCGGCGAACCGCTGGAAGGGCCGATCGGCCACGGGGGAGGCGAGGCTGGACACGTCGGTTCAACGCGGTGGCAGGGGCCCGGTTACGCGGGGTCTAGACGCGCGGGGGGACCGCACCAGCGGCGGGGACCAGCCCCAGCTCGCCGTCGGCGGCGTCGGCCAGAGCGCCGCCGGTGGTCTGCCGGCGGCTGTCCGGGATCCGCATCGCGGCCAGCGACGCCAGCGCCATCACCGCCCCCAGCAGCAGGAAGCCGACCTGGTAGCCGCGCTCCGCCGGGTACCCGGTGGGACCCAGGTGCGAGGTGAGGATCCCGGCCATCACCGCGGAGCCGATCGAGCCGCCGATGGTGCGGATGTTGGCGTTCATGCCGCTGGCCACGCCGGTCTGCTCGGGAGGCACCGATGCGACGACGACGCCGGCCAGGCTCGAGAACACCAGCCCGGCGCCGACCCCCTGCACCGTCGTCGCGGCGTACAGCTGCCAGGTGTGGTCGTGGAACAGCGCGACGGCGACGAACGACGAGCCGGTCACCAGCAGGCCGGTGGTGATCACCACGCGGATGCCGACCCGGCGGATCAGCCAGGAGACGGTGAAGCCGACCAGGAAGCTGGCCACGGCCGAGGGAAGGAGCAGGCGACCAGACTCGCTGATCGTGGCGCCGAAGCCGTAGCCGGCCTCGGGCGGCGTCTGGAGCAGCTGGGGGAGGAACCCGAACGAGGCGAAGATCGAGAACCCCACGGCGCCGGCCACCACGTTGGAGGTCCACACGCCGCGGCGCCGCATCATCTGCATGTCGATCATCGGCACCGGCACCCGCTGCTCGACCACCACCCAGGCGGCGACCAGCACCACACCGGCCGCGAACAGCCCGAGCACCGTCGGCGACCCCCAGCCCCAGGCGCTGCCCTGGCTGACCCCGAGCAGCAGCGCCACCAGCCAGCCGGCCAGGAGCAGGGCCGGGACGACGGGGAGCCGCGCCGGCGTGCGCACCGGCGACTCCGGGATGAACAGCAGGGCGGCCAGCGCCGCCAGCAGGGTCACCACCATGGGCAGCCAGAACAGGCCGCGGTAGCCGAACGCCGTGACGATGGGGCCCGCCAACACGATGCCGACGCCGAAGCCCACCGCGGTCAGCGAGGCGATCACGCTCAGCGCCATGGTCATCCGCTCGCGGAACTCGTCGCGGATGATCCCGAACGACAGCGGCAGCACCCCGCCACCCGCGCCCTGGAGCGCGCGAGCGGCGATCAGCCAGCCGATGCTCGGCGCCAGCGCGGCGGCCAGGGAGCCCACCGACAGCACGACCAGGGCCACGACCAGCATCCGGGTCTTCCCGACCACGTCACCCACCCGCCCGATCAGCGGCGTACAGATCGAGGCGGAGAGGAGGTAGGCCGTGAGGACCCAGGTCACGGTCGTCTGCGTGGTCTCGAACTCGGCCTGGATGGTGGGCAGCACCGGGACGATCAGCGACTGGAGCAGCGCGAACGACGAGGCCGCGACCGCGAGTACGGCGAAGCTGATCCCGCGGCGGCCGCGCAGCCGGCTCGGTCGTGACGGTTGCATGGGGCAACGAGCATCCCACGCGCTGCGACCACGTCCTGACCCCGCTCGGACCGTTGAGATGTGCATAGGTAATACCTAGGTCATGTGCTTCGATGTGACCCATGACGCCACGTTGGGTCACCGTCCTCGGTGCAGTCCTGCTCCTGGCCGCCGTCACGTCGTGCGGTGACGACTCGGACTCGGGCGACTCGGGCGACTCGGCCGGCGAGGGTGGGGACACCACACTGACCGTGTACGCCGCCGCCTCCCTCACCAAGACGTTCGAGGGGATCGGCGACGTCTTCGAGGAGCAGCACGACGGGGTCCGGGTCGAGTTCAGCTTCGGCGGGTCGTCGGACCTGGTCGCCCAGATTCAGGAGGGGGCGCCGGCCGACGTGTTCGCCTCGGCCGACGAGGCGAACATGGAGAAGCTGACCGGCGAGGACCTCCAGGCCGAGGACCCGCAGCCGTTCGCCTCGAACACGCTGGAGATCGTGACGCCGCCGGACAACCCGGCCGGGATCGCGTCGTTCGCCGACCTCGCGAACGACGGCGTGAAGGTCGTGGTGTGCGCGCCGGAGGTGCCGTGCGGTGCGGCGACGGTCAAGGCGGAGGAGGCGACCGGGGTAACGCTCAGCCCGGTGAGCGAGGAGCAGTCGGTCACCGACGTGCTGGGCAAGGTCACGTCCGGCGAGGCCGACGCCGGGCTGGTCTACGTCACCGACGTGACCGCCGCGGGTGACGCTGTCACCGGCGTACCCTTCCCGGAGTCCAGTGACATCGTGAACACCTATCCGATCGTCGCGTTGAAGGACTCCGAGCACGCCGACCTGGCCGAGGAGTTCGTCGAGCTCGTGCTCGGCGACACCGGGCAGTCCATCCTCGAGGAGGCCGGTTTCGCCAAGCCATGACCAGGACCGCAGGCCGCCGCTCACCGCGCAGCGGCCCGTCGGGCTGCCCCGATGGATGTACGTCCCGGCGCTGATCGGGGCGGCCTTCGTGCTGCTCCCGCTCGTCGCGATCGTGGCTCGCGTCGACTGGGCGGACTTCGGCACGCTCATCACCTCCGAGAGCTCGCAGGCGGCGTTCTGGCTGAGCCTGAAGACGTCGGCGGCGAGCACGCTGCTGTGCGTGCTGTTCGGGGTGCCGATGGCGCTGGTCCTGGCCCGTCGCGACTTCCCGGGGCTGGGCGTACTGCGCTCGCTGGTGCTGCTGCCGCTGGTGCTGCCGCCGGTCGTGGGCGGCCTCGCGCTGTTGTACACGTTCGGCCGGCGCGGGCTGCTCGGCGCGGAGCTCGACGCGCTCGGTCTCGAGATCGCGTTCACGACGGTGGCGGTGGTGCTGGCCCAGACCTTCGTCGCGCTGCCGTTCCTCGTGGTGTCGCTGGAGGGGGCTCTGCGCACCGCGGGGCAGCGCTACGAGGTGGTCGCCGCGTCGCTCGGCGCCGGCCCGACGACGGTGTTCCGAAGGATCACGGTGCCGCTGGTGCTGCCCGGACTCGTGTCCGGCGCGGTGCTGTCGTTCGCGCGGGCGCTGGGTGAGTTCGGCGCGACGATCACCTTCGCCGGCAGCCTGCAGGGCCGGACCCGCACGCTGCCGCTGGAGATCTACCTGCAGCGTGAGACCGACCCGGACGCCGCGGTGGCGCTCGCGCTGGTGCTGGTCGTGGTCGCCGTGCTGGTGATCGGCTTCGCGCGGCAGGGCCGGAGCGTGCTGTGACCTTCTCTCTCGCCTTCACCGTCGACGAGCGCGACGTCGAGGTGGCCTTCGACGTCGCTGCCGGAGAGACGCTCGCCGTGCTCGGCCCGAACGGGTCCGGCAAGTCGACCGCCCTCGGCGTCACGGCGGGCCTGGTCACACCGGACTCCGGCCGGGTGGAGCTCGACGGGCGAGTGCTGACGGACGTGTCCGCGGGGGTGCGGGTGCCGCCGCACGCGCGTCGTACGGCGCTGCTCGGGCAGGAGCCGCTGCTGTTCCCGCACCTCGACGCGCTGGAGAACGTCGCCTTCGGCCCGCGCAGTGCCGGTACGCCGCGCGCGACCGCCCGCACCGCGGCCCAGCGCTGGCTGGACGAGGTCGGCGTGGGCGACCTGGCCGGGCGCCGGCCCTCGCAGCTCTCGGGCGGCCAGGCCCAGCGGGTCGCCGTGGCCCGGGCGCTGGCCGCGGAGCCGTCCTTGTTGTTGCTGGACGAGCCGCTGGCGGCGCTCGACGTCGCCGTACTTCCGGCGCTGCGGCAGACGCTGCGCCGGGTGCTGGCCGACCGGACGGCAGTCGTGGTGACCCACGACCCGCTGGACGCACTGCTGCTGGCGGACCGGGTCGTGGTGCTGTCCGACGGGCGGGTGGTCGAGCAGGGCACGAGCTCGGAGGTCCTGTCGCGGCCGCGGAGCCCGTTCGCCGCGCGGCTGGCCGGGCTGAACCTGGTGGCCGGGGTGTGGAGGGACGGCTGCGTCGAGTCCGCGGCCGGGCTGCGGGTGCACGGGCTGGTTGCTGGTGAGGAGCCGACATCCGGCGAGGGCGCGATCGCGACGTTCCGGCCCGCGGCGGTCGCGGTCTACCGCGAGGCGGTCGAGGGCAGTCCGCGCAACGCGTTCGAGGTGACGATCACCGAGGTCGAGCCGCTGGCGGACCTGATCCGGGTGCACGCGGGACCGTTGCACGCCGACGTCACCGTGCAGGCCGCCGCCCAGCTCGCGCTCGAGGCCGGCCTGGTCGTGACGTTCTCGGTGAAGGCGACCGAGGTCGCCGTCTACCGGCGTTCCTGAGCGCCTGACTACGCTGCGCCCGTGGCGGAGTACCTGCGCATCGGCGAGGTGGCCCAGGCGGTCGGCGTCAGCGTCGACACGCTGCGGCGGTGGGAGGCCGAGGGCAAGGTCACCTTCCAGCGCCGGGCCAACCAGCGGGTGCTGCCCGCCGAACAGCTGGCCCCGCTGATCGCGTCACTGGCCGGGTCGTCGTCCAGCTCGAGCGCCCGCAACCGGATGGCCGGCATCGTGGTCGCGGTCAAGCGCGATGGCGTGATGGCCCAGGTCGAGCTGGCGTGCGGCGACTTCCGGATCGTCTCGCTGATGAGCCGCGACGCCGCGGATGAGCTCGGTCTCGAGGTCGGGAAGCCCGCGACCGCCGTGGTGAAGGCGACGAACGTGATCGTCGAGGTCGGTCAGGCCACCACGAGGTAGCGCTCGTCCTCGGTCGGCCCGCCCCAGTAGACGGGGTCGTCGAGCACGTACGTCGTGGACTCGCGACCGGCCTGGTCGAGCAGCGCCTCGGTAGCGGCCGCGGTCAGGCCGACGCCGGTCTGCCACGAGCCCTCGACCAGGAGCAGTCGTCCGCTGTCGCTGAGCAGGTCGACCCAGCGAGCCAGCGCGGCCGGCTGGTCGGGCAGCACCCACAGCACATGCCGGCAGAGCACGACGTCGTACCGCCCGGGCTCGAGGGGTGGCGCGCCGGCGTCGGCGACGACGAACGACACGTCCGTCCGGTCGCCGGCCTTGGCCCGGGCGCGCTTGACCATCTCCGGCGAGAAGTCGACGCCGTCGACGGCGTATCCCGCGTCGGCCAGCAGTACGCTCAGCGTCCCGGTGCCACAGCCGAGGTCGGCCACGCGGGCCGGCGCGGGAGGCAGGTGCCGGCTGAGCAGCGACCGCCAGGCGGCGCGGGTCTCGGGGTCTCGCAGTCCGTGGTCGGGTTCGTCGTCGAAGGTCTCTGCCTCGGCGTCCCAAGTCTCGCTCATCTGCTCGACTCTAGAACCCGATCGGCAACCCGGCGTAGTTCTCGGCGAGCCCGGTGGCGCCGGCGTCGCTCGAGGTGACCCAGCGCAGCTGGGAGAGCTGGAGCTGCTCGTCGAACGGATCGTCGCCGGCGTGCAGCATCGTGGTCATCCACCAGGAGAAGTGGGTGCAGCGCCAGACCCGGCGCAGCGCGGTGGCGGCGTAGGAGTCGGCGAGCGAGGAGTCGTCCTTCTGCAGCCATGCGACCAGCGCGGGAGCCAGCAGGGCGACGTCCGCGACGGCGAGGTTGAGCCCCTTGGCGCCGGTGGGCGGCACGATGTGCGCGGCGTCGCCGGCCAGGAACAGCCGGCCGTGCCGCATCGGGGTCTGAACGAAGGAGCGCATCGGCAGCACCGAGCGGTCGGTGATCGGGCCGGTCTCCAGCGACCAGCCGTCCTGGCCATGGCCCAGACGCGTGGCTAGCCCCTCCCAGATCCGGTCGTCCGACCAGTCGTCCAGGTCGGTGTCGTTGGGGACCTGGAGGTAGAACCGCGACACCGACGACGACCGCATCGAGTGCAGCGCGAAGCCCTCCGGGTGCCAGGCGTAGATCAGCTCGTCGGTCGACGGCGCGACGTCCGCCAGGATGCCCAGCCACGAGTACGGATAGGTGCGCTCCCAGGTGGAAGGGTCGGGGATGGCGCCACGCGAGGGGCCGAACGAGCCGTCGCAGCCCACGACGACATCGGCGGACAGCCGCACCGGGTCACCCGAGGCCGACGTGAAGGTCACCGACGGCGAGTCGGAGGTCAGGTCGTGCAGGGCGGTGTCGGCCACCTCGTAGTGGACCGCCTGCCCGCGGTCCCGAGCGGCGGCGACCAGGTCCTTCTGCACCTCGGTCTGGCCGTAGACCCACACCGACCGGCCGGTCAGGTCGACGAAGTCGAGGTGGTGCCGCACGCCCTGCCCACGGTCGTGCCACTGCAGGTAGATGCCACGGTGCTCGTCGCCCTCGCGCTCCAGCCGCTCGCCCAGACCGATCGACCTCAGCAGGTCCACCGTCGACTGCTCGAGG
Organism: uncultured Actinomycetota bacterium; assembly: GCA_963749865.1. Lineage (GTDB taxonomy): Bacteria > Actinomycetota > Actinomycetes > Propionibacteriales > Nocardioidaceae > Nocardioides. The sequence continues at coordinate 23,033 of CAVVOE010000010.1, read as the reverse complement.
ATGCCGGCGCGGATCCGTGACGCGACGTACTCCTCCGACCGGGTCTCGACCACGACCGACTCGACGCCCTCGCCGGCCAGCAGGTGCGCGAGCAGCATCCCCGCCGGCCCGGCGCCGACGATCGCGACTCGGGTGCGCTCCTCCTGCATGTCGAGGAGTCAACCGCGTCCGGCGCTGGGCGGGAAGTCGCCGAGTTCCGCTGGCCGGAAGCCTTGGACGCCGCGGGCAGATTGATGGGTCCCGCGTGAGCGGGAGCGACTCCGATCGGGGACGATGACGTGGTGCGAGAGGCGGCAGGTGCGGTGAGGCTCGTCGTCGGGGTCGACTCATCGACCCAGTCCTGCAAGGTCGTGGTGGTCGACCCCGAGGCCGACCGCGAGGCCCACCCCGACGATCGCGCGATCGTTCGCGAGGGCGCGGCCGCGCATCCGCCCGGCACCGAGGTGGACCCGGAGGCCTGGTGGGAGGCCCTGCGGCAGGCAATCGACCGGGCCGGCGGGCTCGACGACGTGGCCGCCCTGTCCGTCGCGGGCCAGCAGCACGGCCTGGTCGCGCTGGACAGCGACGGCAAGGTGGTGCGCCCGGCGCTCCTGTGGAACGACACCCGTTCCGGTGCTGCGGCGCGGCAGCTGGTCGACGAGCTCGGCGCCGAGGCCTGGGCGAGCGGCACCGGTTCGGTCCCCGTCGCGTCGTTCACCATCACCAAGCTGCGCTGGCTGGCCGACCACGAGCCCGAGCACGCCGCCAGGATCGCGGCGATCGCGCTGCCACACGACTGGCTGACCTGGCGGCTCCGCGGCACCGGCCGGCTGGAGGATCTGACCACGGACCGCTCCGAGGCCTCCGGCACCGGCTACTTCGACCCGACCACGAACGAGTACCGCCGCGACCTGCTCGCCCACGCCCTGCGTCGGGAGCAGGCGGACGACCTGGTGCTGCCCCGGGTACTCAGCCCCCATGAGGGGGTCGACGGTCCGACATTGCTCGGTCCCGGCTGCGGCGACAACGCCGGCGCCGCGCTCGGCCTCGCGCTCGAGCCCGGCGAGGTGATGGTCTCCGTCGGCACCTCGGGCGTGGTGGCGGCGGTCTCCGCAACTCCCACGAACGACGCGAGCGGGCTGGTGGCCGGCTTTGCCGACGCCACCGGCCACTACCTGCCGCTGGCCTGCACCCTCAACGGCTCGCGGGTGCTCGACTCGGCCGCGGCCCTGCTGGGCGTCGACCACGCCGGGCTCGACGCGCTGGCGCTCGCGGCGCCGCCTGGTTCGGGGGGGCTCGGCTACACGCCGTACCTCGAGGGCGAACGCACCCCGAACCTGCCCGACGCGACCGGCACCCTCGAAGGCATGACCCTGGCCAACCTGACCAGGGAGAACCTCGCCCGCGCCGCGGTCGAAGGACTGCTCGGCCTCCTGGCCGGCGCCCTGGACGCGATCCGGCGGCAGGGTGTCGACGTCCAGCAGGTCACTCTGGTCGGCGGTGGCTCGAAGTCGGAAGCCCTCCGCGAGCTCGCCCCCGAGCTGCTCGGCGTCCCGGTCCGCACCCCGCCGTTCGCCGAGTACGTCGCCCTGGGTGCCGCCCGGCAGGCTGCGAACACGCTCGCTCATCACCTCCGCTGACTGCTCCCAGAGAACGGGAGCATCAGGGTGTCGCCGGTGACCGGCCGCATGTCGACATGACAGTGCCGGGGCGGCTGCCGAACTGTGCTCGAGAGGTCGAACTGACGCGCGGGACGCACTCGGTCTAGCGGGCCAAGGCACCCATCGGGTCCCACGCGGGCAGCACGATCGGCTCGGTGTCGAGCACCGGCAGGAGCTCGGGGGGCATCGCGGAGCGGGGCACGGCGATCTCGAAGACGTGCTCGGCGAACCAGCTGTCGTTCATCGTCCAGAAGCCCTTGTCGGCCTTCTCCGTGCCCCAGCTGTTCTCTACCCGCCAGCGTCTGGCCACGGCGGCGTCGCCCTCGTCGACGACGTCGACACCGGTGAGCAGCATGGCGTGGGTCATCGCGGTGGCGCCGCACACCAGCCGGTCGGCCTTGCCGAAGTCGGTGTGAGTCCCGTAGACGGCGTCGTAGTCGTACATCTGGGCGTCCCAGAGGCCGTCCTCCTTCTCCATCATCTGCGCGACATCGCAGCCGAACCACACGGGAGTGCCGTCGACGATCGACTCCCGGGCCAGCCGCTTGATCAGCGACATGTCGACGTTGAGGTAGGTCACGGGCTCGCCGCTCACCACGTTGCCGAGGTGCTCCACGGTGAAGGCCCGGTTGCGGGGGCTCGAGGGCCGGGGGTCGTCGACCAGGCAGACGTAGGAGTCCAGGTCGAGGTCGACGTACCGCTGGGCGAACTCCTGCGGGGTGACCGTCTCGTCCCGGTGGAACCCCTTGTCCTTGTCGATCCACTGCCAGGAGACCGACTCCGGCGGCGTGCCCAGGTGCAGGGAGAGCATCCGGTGGACCGTCTGCAGCGTGGCGTCCTTCTGGTCCCGCAGGTCGTCGACGGACGCGCCGGTGACGGCCCGTTGCCGCAGGTCGCGGCCCGCCTGCCGGAGCACGGTCTTGAGGTCGCGGTTGAGCTGGCGCGTCGAGGACGACGCCACCGTCTCGGGCATCGCGGCCTTCGGGACGAGGCCGTGCTTGCGGACGAGCGCGACGAACATGTTCCACTGGCCACCGTCGTCGATCGGGTTCGCCATCAGGTAGGCGACCGTGCGCTCGTCCACGTCACGGTCCGCCGTCGCGATCACGCCCTCGAGCCAGAAGTTGGCCTTCTCCAGCTTGTCCCAGAAGAGCAGGTGGTTCTGGCTGAACTCGAACTCGACCAGGCCCATCTTCCGGGCGGCCCCCACGCGCAGCAGGTTGAGGCCGGCGAACAGCCAGCATCGACCGCTCTGCTTCTGGTTGGTGGCCGCCCAGTCGTCGAGCTGGTGCGACATCGACCGCTCCGCCGACACCGCGAGCGCGCGGTCCAGGGCGACGGCGTCGACCTCGTTGCGGGTCAACGCGTTCTGCAGGAGACGCTGTTGTGGATCGGCCGTGAACTCCTTGCCGAACCGCAGCATCTGGTCGGTGGTGAGCTCGCCCGGCGTCTCCATGCTCCGAGACGTTAGCAAGCACCGCAGTCGCGGGGGCCGCCGCGCATCGGTCCAGCCAGCCCACCGGGCAGGGTCTCGGCGGGCCGGAGCGGCCGTGCTCGACCCGGCCCACCGGTGGCTGTTCGGCAGGCTCGACGCCGGACGTGGGCGCTCGCGACCGGAGGGTGGGTGTGTGCCCGACACCGGGCGGGGTACCGGGCTCGGAGCGATCCGAGGGGGACACATGAAGAGCCTGATCGGTGCCGTCATCGTCATCTGGCTGGTGATCGGGGTGGTGGCCGCGGCCCAGCGGGGCTACTTCGGCGACGACCGGGATGTCAGCTGCAAGAGCTTCAGCGACACCGCGCTGACCATCGTGGCCGGGCCGCTGAATTACGTCGGTGTCAACCCGAAGGTCAAGTGCAAGACGCCGCAGCCGTCGAAGTGAGGCGCACACCCTCCAGGTGTGTGCGCCCTGGGGGCCGGCGGTGCTGCCATCGAAGCCCGGCTGCGGTCCAGGCCTCCTGAGTCAGGATCTCTTGCGGCGGCGGTAGGCCCTCGCGGCGTGACGGTCGTTGCAGTAGGTGCAGCAGTACTTGCGGGTGCCGGCGCGGGTGCGGTCGATGAACACACACCGGCAGGGATCGCTGTGGCACACGCCCAGGCGCGAGGTCCCGTGGCCGACGACGTACGCCGCGAGCGCGGCCGGCAGCCGGGCCTCCAGCGCCGCGAGCCCCCGTCGGCCCACCCCGACCCGGAGCGCCGGGCCTTCGTCGGGGTCGACCACGAGCACCGGGACTGCTCGCGCTGCTTCCAGCAGCGGGTTGAGCAGCGAGGCGACCTGGACGGGGTCGTCGGACTCGAAGGCGCCACGCAACGAGTCCCGGAGGGCGCGCAGCGCCGGCAGGTCGGCCGGGGACAGCTCCGCGGCCCAGTCGCCGTGGCCCGCCGCGGTGAAGGCGCCCGTCAGCCAGGTGAGGTCCACGAGGCGGTCGGCCGGCTCCTCGAGCAGGTCCAGGGAGTTGACGAGGAGCAGGGCCAGCTCCACATCCGTCGCCGGCAGACCGGGATCCGCGAGCCAGTCCCGCGGGAACCCCGCCGGCGCCTCATCCATCGGTCGTCCACCCTCTCGGTCACGATCTGGCGTCAGTTGCTTGACGCTTCATGCTACCCACTCCTACGTTCGTCAGGAGCAACTCCGTTTTTACAACTGACGCTTGGGAGACTGTGATGAGACGAAGGACGGCCATGGTCGCGGCAGCGGTCGCAGCGATGACGGGGCTGGTGGTGACGGGTCTTCCCACGACGGGCTCCGCAGCGCCTCGCCACCACGAGCGGAGCAGCCTCTCCGGTCAGGTGGTGGTGGAGGACATCACGATCAAGGTCCGGCACCAGCAGCCGCTCCAGGCCTACCTCGTGCGGCCGGCTCGCGAGGGGAAGCAGGACTCCGCGGCCGGGGTGCTGTTCCTGCACTGGCTGGGCGAGATCAACAACGACCGCGGCGAGTACCTCACCGAGGCCATCACCCTGGCCCGCGAGGGCGTCGTGTCCGTGCTGCCCCAGGGCTACTTCCCCTGGGTGCCGAACCCCGACGGCACGACCGGCGACGTCACCCTGGTCCAGGACCAGGTCGCTGCGATGCGCAAGGCGTTGGCCCGGCTCGCCTCGGAGCCTTCCGTCGACGACTCCCGCATCGCCCTGGTCGGTCACGACTACGGCGCCATGTACGGCGCGATCCTCGCCGCCTCCGAGCGCCGGGTGTCGGCGATGGTGCTGGAGGCACCCGACGCGCTGATGGGCAACTGGTTCGCGAAGTTCTGGCTGCGGCTCGAGGGACAGGAGCGCGACGACTATCTCGCGCTGTTCGCCGGGCTGGACCCCGTGGACAACACCGCTCGCCTCGGGTCGCACGTGCTGTTCCAGTGGGCCGGCGAGGACGTCTACATCGGCCCGGACGTCCGGAACGCCTTCGCGGCCAGCAGCCCGGACGCCCAGGTGCTGTTCTACGAGCACTCCGACCACGAGCTCACCGACCCTGCGCGCGTCGACCGGCTCGCCTTCCTGCGCGAGGAGCTCGGGCTGCCGGCGCCCTGAGCGGCCGCCCGGGCGTCGGCGTGCACTGCCGGCAACGACACTCAGCGTCCGTCGCGGAGCGCAACCAGTCCCGGGATCACACCCAGGTACGCCGTACCGTCGAGGCTGAGGCTGATGCCTGCGTAGTTGTTGTTGTACGCCGGACCGGCGCCGGCCAGGACCTTCCAGACCACCTGGCCGGTGCGGTAGTCGAGGGCGGTCCAGTACCACGGGTCGGTGATGTCGCCGGCGGGCTTGGTGTAGGCGTAGATCAGGCCGGTGGCGAGCGACAGCTTGGGCACCACCGAGGGTGCGGAAACGGTGTTGTTTGTCCACACGGTCTTGCAGCCGTGGCCGTTGCGCTTGATGTCCACGCGGGCGAAGCCGGGGACGGTGGAGCCACCGAGCAGAACCGCGCCCGGGCCGGTGTAGCCGTAGTTGTTCTCCACGATGAGGGAGCGGCCGGCGCCGATGAGCGAGTTCTCGGTCGAGCCCGCGCCCTTGCCGAACACCGGGACCGAGCAGACCAGCCGGTTCAGGTTCGACCGCCTCTTCGATGTTCGGTAGACCACGACGTTCATCGGGTCGGCGTTGTCGGTGATCGCGACGTACCCGCCGGGCATCACGGTCGGCGTCGTACCGGTGCCGTCATCGACCTGGCCCGGCTTGACCGGGCCGCCGCTCGGATAGGCGATGGACCAGTCGACGACCGGCTTGCCGCGGCGGTTGTGGGAGAAGCGGTAGAGCTTCCGGTTCGTGGCGACGTAGGCCTCGCCCCGTGAGCCGACGGCGATCGAGTTCTCGATCTGGCCGACTGCCCCGGAGCCGAGCCGGATGATCCGCACCCGGCCGCTGTGCAGGTCGAGGGTGCCGACGACGCCGTTCTCCTTGGTGACGAACCACAGCAGGCCGTCCGACCCGGGCAGCCCGGAGTTGAGCACCTCGCCGGGCTGGAGGAGCGGCGCGAGGTTGAAGGTCTTCTTCAGCTTCAGCACGTCGCCGCTTGGGCTTGATGACCAGGAACCTGCCGTCCGCGGTGCCGATCACCGCACGGCCGTGGTGGTCGACGTAGAAGTAGGCACCACCACTGAAGCCCTGGAACGGGTTCCCGCCGCCACCGGCGTTGTCGGCGAGCGTGCCCGGGAGCTCGTAGTCGTCGATGACGTCGAGGGTCTGCGGGTCGATCAGGTTCAGCGCCCGCTTCACCCCGACGCACGTGGAGAGGACCCGCCCGCGCTTGTCGTAGCCGATCGAGCCGCAGACCCCGTTGATGCTGGCCGACAGCGTCTGCGGCGCGACGCCGAGCGGACCGGCCCGCCGGTAGGTGTCGGTCTGCCACCCGTCGTTGTGGATGCTCGAGTCGCCGTTGGGCGCCATGAAGTGGTTGTGCGGCGTCCTCGGTACGCCGCCCACCGGCTGCGCGACCGCCGGCGACCCGACGTACGCCGGAGCCAGGGTCGGCGTCGACGGCACCGGGACCACCACGCCGTCGCCGGCAGCCACGGCCGGCGCGGCAGCACCGAGCAGCAGAACGGCGGTCAGCAGACAGCGACGGAGCACAACGAGAAGATAGCGTCCTGGTTCCGTCGTACCGTCCCGCCATGGCGACCCTCTGGACCCTCGGCTGCGACGCCGCCGACCCGCCGGGTGCGGATACCTCGCGTCAGGCCGGTCGGGGGTCCCCGTGCCGGATCATGCGGCCCAGCTTCTTCAGCTGCGGGCCGAGGTTGCGCCGGTTGGTCTCCTCCAGCCAGCCGTTCGGCAGGGACAGCCGGAACACGCGGTGCCAGGCCGAGCCGACCTGCCGGACCAGGGGCCGAGCGTTGTAGCTGAGCCCGTAGCGCTGGAAGAGGTCCTCGACCTGCGGGGCGATCTCGCGGTACCGGTTGCTCGGCAGGTCGGGGAAGCAGTGGTGCTCGATCTGGTGGGAGAGGTTGCCGGTCATCAGGTGCATGAACGGACTGCCCGAGATGTCGGCCGAGCCGAGCATCTGCCGGATGTACCACTCGCCGCGGGTCTCGTTCTCGTCGAGGACCTCGAGCTCGAACGTCTCGACACCCTCCGGGAAGTGGCCGCACATGATCACCGAGTGGCTCCACACGTTGCGGGCCAGGTTGGCCGTGGCGTTGGCCGCGAGGGTACGGCGGAAGCCCCTGCCGGTGAGGCCGGAGAGGGCCGGGTGCACGACGTAGTCCTTGACCGCCTGCTTGCCGGCCTTGCGCAGCGCCTGGCGGAGCCGAAGCTTCGTCTCGGCCGGCATGCCGCGCTTGCCGCGGATGGCGTCGCCGAGGTCGGCGTCGTACATCGTGATGCCCCACTCGAAGATGCACGCAGTGACGAAGTTCCAGAACGGCTGCACCAGGTGGCGCGGCTGCCAGGGCTGCTCCTCGGCCACTCGCATGATGCCGTAGCCGAGGTCGTTGTCCTTGCCGACGATGTTCGTGTACTTGTGATGGGTCTGGTTGTGGGCGCGCTTCCACTGCGCCGGCGGGGACGAGTGGTCCCAGTCCCAGGTCGACGAGTGGATCTTGGGGTCGCGCATCCAGTCCCACTGCCCGTGCAGGACGTTGTGGCCGATCTCCATGTTCTCGAGGCTCTTGGCGAAGGCGAGGCTGGTCGTGCCCAGCACCCAGGCCGACCGCGACCGACTCATCAGCAGCACGGCGCGCCCGCTCAGCTCGAGCGCGCGCTGCACGGCGATCACCCGGCGGATGTACGTCGCGTCGCGCTCGCCCCGACTCTCGATCACCTGTTCGCGCAGCGCGTCCAGCTCGCGTCCGATCGCCTCGATGTCTGCGGGCGTCAGGTGGGCGGCGTAGGACTGGCGGGGGTCGTGAGTAACAGTCACGGAGGCTCCGAACATCGGCGAGAAGCGCCATCAGGTCTGGGATGACTGCTGGCTGTCAGCATGGCATGTCTGCGTGAGAGGTACCCCATTCTCAGGAGACGGCGCGCGGGGGCCACGAGAGGGCGCCCAGCTCGCGGGACACGGCCCGAGCCGCCTCGCGCACCGAGTCGCGCGCCTCGTGGTCGGACACGTCCCCAGTGGAGGGGATGACGACGGCGATGGCGCCGACGGCCTGGCCGTACGAGTCGAACACGGGGCCGGCCAGCGAGCTCTCGCCGAGCACCGCCTCGTCCTGCTCCGTCGCGAGCCCGCTCGAGCGCACCGCGTCGAGCTGTTCGCGGAGTGCTTCTGGTGAGGTGAGCGTCTCGCCGGTCATGCTGCGCAGGCTCTCGGCGGTGAGGACCCGCTCCTCCTCTTCGGGCAGGAAGGCGAGCATGGCCTTGCCCAAGGCGCTGGCGTGGGCCGGGATGACGATGCCGACCTCGGGCATCTGCCGACTCCCGTCGGGGCGCGGCTCGTGATGGATGATCACCACGTCGTCGATGAGCAGCACGCCGGTCCGCACGGCCAGGCCGGTGCGACGAGCCAGGTCCTCGGCCCAGGGGATCGCCTTCGACCGCAGCTCGAGCGTGTCGAGGTAGACGTTGCCCAGCCGGAGCACGGCCGGGCCGAGCTGGTAGCGACTCGAGCCGCGCTCCTGCACGACCATGCCGTGCTCGACCAGGCTGCGCACGATCCCGTGCGTCGTCGAGGGCGCCAGCTCCAGCCGGGCGGCGAGCTCGGACAGGGTCATCCGGCGGGCGCCCTGGAGTGCGGTGAGCACCCGGATCGCTCGGTCGATCGACTGGATCAACGGACGCTTCTCTCCTCGGGCGTCTAGTTCGTGAAGGCTATTGCCAGTCAGTGAAGCACACGTGTATGGTCCAAATCACATTCGACAATACCGAATCAGATTCGGTAATCACGAGAGGGACCAAGCAGATGCTTGACGAGACCAACCTGTTCCAGCGCTTGGGCGCTGAAGCCCTCGGGACCGCCTTTCTGGTGTTCATCGGCGTGGGCTCGGTGCCCGCCACCCTGATCGTGAACGGCGACGCCCCGTTCACCATGGCCGACCTCGGCATGATCTCCCTGGCGTTCGGCACGATCGTGGTGGCCACGGTCTACGCACTCGGCCACATCGGCGGCAATCACATCAACCCGGCGGTGACGGTTGGTCTCGCGGCGACCGGCAAGTTCCCCTGGAGCCAGGTCCCGGGCTACATCGCGGCCCAGGTGGTCGGCGCGATCGTCGGAGCCGCCGCGATCATCGGCGTGCTCGGCATGACCGCCAGCGACGTGGGGCTGGGCGTCGCGGCGTACGACGCCGACACTGTCAGCATGGCGCGTGCCTTCACCGCGGAGTTCGTGGGCACGTTCATCCTGGTGTTCACGATCTTCGGAGTCATCCACCGCAAGGCGGCGGCGGGCTTCGCAGGTGTTGCGATCGGGCTGGTCGTGTTCGCGGCCATCATCCCGGTGGCACCGACCACGGGCGCGTCGATCAACCCGGCCCGTACGTTCGGCCCGATGCTCGTCCAGCAGATCGCCGGCGGCGAGGTCAAGTGGGGCCAGCTGCCCGTCTACCTCGCGGCCGAGCTCCTCGCTGGGGTGGTCGCCGGACTGCTCTTCGTCCTGCTCAGCAGGACTCCGGCCGACGCCTCGCCCGTCGAGGGCGTGGATCTCGGCGCCCCCGACCTCGAGTCCGCTTCCGCGCGCTGACCGCCTCCTCCACACCCAACCGCCCGAAGGAAAGTCATGAAGAAGCTCATCAACGACCCGAACGACGTCGTGGTCGAGGCCCTGCTCGGGATCGAGGCCGCGCACCCGGACCTCCAGGTCGACCACCACAACAAGCTCATCTACCGCGGCGACGTACCCAAGCAGGGCAAGGTCGGCCTCATCTCCGGCGGTGGCTCCGGTCACGAGCCGCTGCACGGTGGCTTCGTCGGCTTCGGGATGCTCGACGCCGCATGTGCGGGCGAGATGTTCACCTCGCCGGTCCCGGACCAGATGCTGGCCGCCACCAAGCTGGTGGACGGAGGGGCCGGGGTCCTGCACATCGTAAAGAACTACACCGGCGACGTGATGAACTTCGAGATGGCCGCCGAGCTCGCCGCGGCGGAGACCGGTGCGCGCGTCGTCTCGGTGGTGACCGACGACGACGTCGCCGTGCAGGACAGCACCTGGACGGCCGGCCGTCGCGGGGTCGGCGTCACAGTGCTGCTCGAGAAGATCGCCGGTGCTGCCGCCGAGCAGGGACGTGACCTCGACCAGGTCGCCGAGGTGGCCCGGACGGTGAACGCCAACGGCCGAAGCATGGGGGTGGCCCTCACGTCGTGCACGGTCCCGGCGGCCGGCAAGCCGACGTTCGAGCTCGGCGAGGACGAGATGGAGCTGGGTGTCGGCATCCACGGGGAGCCGGGTCGCCAGCGCTTGCCACTCGCGCCCGCGAGCGAGATCGCCGCGATGCTGGTCGAGCCGATCCTGGCCGACCTGCCGTTCAGCTCGGGCGACCCCGTCATCGCATTCGTCAACGGCCTCGGCGGTACGCCGCAGATCGAGCTGTACCTGATGTTCAACGAGGTGAACAAGATCCTCGGCGGCCACGGCGTCACGGTCGCGCGGTCGCTGGTCGGCTCCTACATCACCTCCCTCGACATGGCCGGCGCGTCGGTGACACTGCTCAAGGTCGACGACGAGCTGCTCTCGCTCTGGGACGCTCCTGTCAACACGGCGGCGTTGAGATGGGGAATCTGACCTTGACCGAGAGCGTGACCACGGCGGTCCTCGACCAGTGGGTGCGGTCCTTCGCCGCTCTGGTGGCCGAGAACCGGGAGCACCTGACCGAGCTGGATGCCGCGATCGGTGACGCCGACCACGGCTCCAACATGGACCGCGGGATGACGGCCGCCGTGGCCGCGCTGGACGAGAGCCCACCGGCGAACGCCGGCGCCCTGCTGACCAAGGTCGGGATGACGCTCGTCTCGACCGTGGGCGGCGCCAGCGGTCCGCTCTTCGGCACGCTCTTCCTCCGCATGGGCACGACCCTCGGCGACACGGACAGCTTCTCCGCCACCGACCTCGCCGCCGCGCTCCGGACCGGCCTGGGCGGCGTGGTCGACCGGGGCAAGGCCGGTGCGGGGGACAAGACGATGTACGACGCCCTGGCGCCCGCCGTCGATGCGCTGGACAGCGCCGTCGCGGACGGCGTACCCCTGTCGGCCGCGCTGGAAGCCGCGAGGGACGCCGCAGCGGCGGGCCGGGATGCGACCACGCCGATGCTGGCCCGCAAGGGCCGGGCGAGCTATCTGGGGGAGCGCAGCGTGGGACACCAGGACCCCGGGGCGACGACGGTGGCCCTGCTCCTCGAAGCCGCGACCCGGTTACCATGACCGACCCCGGCTCCGCCCAGCAGGTGGGTCTCGTCGTCGTCTCGCACAGCAAGGCGCTCGCCCGAGCGGCCGTGGCGCTGGCCGAGGAGATGCTGCACGGTCGGTCGCTGCGGATCGAGGTCGCCGCCGGGCTGGACGAGACGACGTTGGGGACCGACGCGGTGAGCATCAGCGCCGCGATCGAGCGCGCTGACGGTCCCGGAGGGGTCGTGGTGCTGATGGACCTCGGCAGTGCCCTTCTCAGTGCCGAGCTGGCGCTCGACCTGCTCAACGACGCGACTGCGCGGGACCGGGTGACCCTCTCCCCGGCGCCCATCGTCGAGGGGCTGGTCGTCGCCGCGGTGGCCGCGGCGGGCGGCGCGAGCCGCGCGGAGGTGGCCGCCGAGGCCCGGGACGCGTTGATGGGCAAGGCTGCACACCTGGCGGAACCGACCGCCGATGTCACGCCGGCGCCGCGACCCGCCGAGGCGGTGGGGATCTTCACGGTCGAGAACCCGCACGGCCTGCACGCCCGCCCGGCCGCGCGGCTGGTCAGCGAGGTCCGCGCTCTCGACGCGTCGGTCCAGCTGAGGAACCTCACCACCGGCTCCGACCCGGTGCCCGCGGCCAGTCTCAGCCGGGTCGCCACGCTCGCCGCCGTACGAGGACACGAGGTCGAGGTCCGCGCGTCCGGACATCAGGCCCAGGAAGCCGTCGAGCACCTCCTGACGCTGGCGGCGCGGCGGTTCGACGAGAGTGACGAGGACGTGGTTGTCACCGCGGCCCCGGCCGACCACCGGGCGGCCAGCGGACCCATGCCGGCCTCTCCGGGCATCGCGATCGGCCCGGTCCGCAGGCTCAGCGCCGCTCCGACGGTCCTGGACCAGCAGCCGGAAGCGCCGGCCGACCCCGCCGCCGACTGGCGACGCGTCGTCGAGGCCGTGGCGACCGCGCGTCGGGAGATCGAGCTGGCCAAGGTGCTGACCGTGAAGGAGGCGGGCGCGGCCAGGGCCGGCATCTTCGACGCCCACCTGTCCCTGCTCGCAGACGCCGAGCTTCTCTCCGACGTCAAGGGCCGGATCCGGGAGGGAGTCGGAGCGGTCTCCGCCTGGACGGACTGTCTCGCCGAGGTCGAGGCTCAGTGGGCCCGGCTTCCCGACTCATACCTGCGCGAGCGGGCTGCCGACGTACGCGCCGTGGGCGACCAGGTGCTCCGGGCGCTCACCGGCCAGGCGGCGCGGCGGATGACGGGCGCTGGGGTCCTGGTCGCCGACGACCTGACCCCCGCCGAGACCGCTGCCCTCGACCTGGACCTGGTCAGCGGTGTGGTGCTTGCTCAGGGGAGTCCCACCTCGCACGCCGCGATCCTGGCCCGGGCGCGCGACATCCCCGTGATCGTCTCCGCCGGCCGCGACGTGCTGGACCTGGCCGACGGGACCCCCGTCATCGTGGACGGCAGCACCGGCAAGCTGTACGTCGCGCCGTCGGCCGAGCTGGTTGAGGAGTATCGGCAGCGCGCCCGCCAAGCGGCTGAGCTCAGGGCTCGGCAGCTCGCTCTCGCCGAGGAGCCGGCGATCTCTCGCGACGGCACGCCGTTCATCGTGGCTGCGAACCTCGGGTCGGTCGCGGACGCCCGAGCCGCGACCCTCGCCGGAGCCGACGGCGCCGGGCTGGTGCGGACCGAGTTCGTGTTCCTCGACCGCTCGGAGGCCCCCACCATCGAGGAGCAGCAGCGCGTCTACGACGACATTGCGAAGGCGACGGGTGGACGGCGGGTCACGCTGCGCACGCTCGATGTCGGCGGTGACAAGCCGCTGACGTACCTGCCGATGCCCGCGGAGGCCAACCCGTTCCTCGGACAGCGTGGCATCAGGCTGAGCCTCGAGCACCGCGATCTCCTGCGCGACCAGCTGGCCGCCATGTGCGAGACCGCGCGACGGTTCCCGATCGACATCATGTTCCCGATGCTGACCACGCCCGGTGAGCTGATCGAGGCACGGCAGGTACTCACCGAGGCGGCCGGTCCGGCTGGACTCCCGGAGGGCCTCCGGGTCGGCACGATGATCGAGGTGCCCTCGGCCGCCCTGAAGATGGAGGCGTTCCTGCCCCACGTGGACTTCGTCAGCATCGGCACCAACGACCTGACCCAGTACGCCATGGCGGCGGAGCGGGGCAACGGCGCCGTCGCTGCTTTGTCGGATCCGCTCGACCCGGGGGTGCTGCGGCTCATCGACCACGTCTGCCGGGCTGCTCATGTCCGGATCGACGTAGCGGTCTGTGGCGAGGCCGCCTCGGACGAGCTGGCCATCCCCGTGCTGGCCGGGCTGGGGGTCCACGAGCTGAGCGTCTCGCCGGCCGCCGTACCCCGGGTCAAGGCCGCGGTGCGCCAGCTGGACGTCGAGCGCTGCACCATCGTCGCGGGGCTGGCCCTGGAGCTCGCCGATGCGGACGAGGTGCGCAAGCTCGTGCTGGAGGCGTTCGACGTCGGCGCCGGCTGACGTCAGGGACGTCCCAGGATCCGGCCAGCGCGCGCGCCGATGCTCAGCATCACGACGTACCGCTTCCGCGCGCGTGGCGACCGGCACAGTCGGCGGCATGTTCGAGTACTTCACCGGGCCCAAGTACGTCTGGAACCTCGGGGTGTGCGCCACCCTGAACAACGGCGGCGCCATCGACGAGGTGGACCGGGCCTGCCGGCCGGCCCGCGAGGCCGCGGACGTCGACTCGGGCAGCAAGCTGTTCATGCAGTCGTGGAAGGCCGTCGCCGACCAGCTCGCCGACCAGGCGCGTGCCTCCGAGGCGGCCGGACACCTGCGGACGGCCGGGCAGCAGTGGTACCGCTCCGGCCTGTACATCTGCCAGGCCGAGCGGATGCTGAGCAACACCGATCCCGGTCGGAAGGCGTTCTACCAGCAGGCCCTCGACGCCTTCGAGAAGGTCTTCGAGATCGCCGACCCGGCGACCACCCGCGTCGAGGTGCCGTTCGACGGGACCACCCTGCCGGCGTACTTCTCGAACGCCAGCCGGGACGGTGAGCCGGTGCCCTGCGTGGTCATGTGGAACGGGCTGGACTCGACCAAGGAGCACATGTACACCTCCGGCTGGCCGCAGGAGATGCGCGAGCGAGGCGTCTCGGTGCTGATGGTCGACTGCCCAGGGTCGGGGGAGGCGCTGCGGTTCCAGGACCTCAAGGCGCGGATCGAGACCGAGGACTGGGCCGGCGCTTGCGTCGACTACCTGCAGACGCGCAGCGACGTCGACCACGACCGGATCGGGCTGGCCGGCTGGTCGCTGGGCGGCTACTACTGCCCGCGCGCGGCCGCCTTCGAGAAGCGGCTCAAGTTCGTCGCCGTCTGGGGCGCCAACCACAATTGGGGCGAGGTCCAGAAGAAGCGGCTCCAGCGCGAGGGCGAGAACCCGGTCCCACATTACTGGGAGCACGTGCTCTGGGTCTGGGGCTTCGACGACGTCGAGAAGTTCATCGAGTACGCCGAGGGGGTCAACCTCAACGGCGTGGTCGACAAGATCACCGTCCCGTTCCTGATCGCGCACGGCGCGAACGACCGGCAGATCTCCGTCGACTACGCCCATCAGTCCTACGACCAGGCCGTGAACTCACCCAAGCGGGAGCTGCGCATCTTCACGGTCGAGGAGGGTGCCGCGGAGCATGTCGGCCTCGACCACATGCCGCACATCAACGCGTTCGTCGCCGACTGGGTCGAGGACACCCTGGCCGAGCTCGTATGACGCGCGTCAAGGGCAGTCGGGACAGGTGACGAATGGGCCTGGCCAACCTCGACGCTCCAACAGGGTTGCGATCTTGCGGATGGTCGTGCACCCCCGATCGAAGACCTGGCCGTAAGTCAGCCGGACCGTGTCCGAGTCGTCCGCGAGGCGGGTGTCCAGGTCTCGCTCGGCGTCCCGGTCCCGGGCAGACGCAGTGTCGTGGAAGGCTCGTCCGTCCAGCTCGACCTTCAGGCCCTGTGTGACGTACGGCGCATCCCGGTAGACCCGCCGCCCGCCGAGGGACTCGATGCGCTGACGATCAGCGGTCGGAAGGCCATGCCGACGTTCGAGTTCCAGGTATCCGCGCTCCAGCACCGAGCAGGCGCCGGTATCGAGATCGTCGAGCAGGCTCGCAACCAGCTCTCGGGACCTGCACCGTTGCCGCGACGCGAGCGCGCTTCGCAGGTCACGCACAGCCAGCTCGCGAGTCTGCAGAGCATCGGCCAGGACTCGAAACATGTCGGCCACCGACTCCTGTGACAACGCAAGGTCCAGGGCGGCGTGGGCAGGCAACATCCGAGGCGGTGACTTCATCCAGTCGACCCGAGCCGAGAGCTCGACCGTCCTGTGCACAACCGTGCCCATTGGAGCTCGGACCGTGCGCCGATCGCAGATGGCGACGTGGACCGGACCTTGGCGGGAGGCGCCGGGACACGCGGACTGGTGGCTGAGCGCGGCCGGCCAGCAGGCCAGTACGGCGACCCACGCCCGCTGCTGCCAGGTCAGCGGGCCGGTGTGGTTCACATAGACCCCGGCATGGGCGACTGTCAGCTCTCGCCGTCGAAGCAGCCTCGCGATCTCGTGGTCGCGGGCCCCCAGCTCGCGCAGCTGTCGTCTCGAGACCACGCCGTCCTGCACGCGGTCGAGGAGATGCTCGAGCTCGGCGCGGTCGAGCTCGTCGCGATCGTGGGCGGGCATGGGCCCGATGTTCGGACCGTCGGCCATCGTCCGCAATGCGGGGGGTCGTCACCTGTGGACAATCCCTTCGCGCGCGATCTACGCGCACCAGCTGGATGCGAATCGCGCGTCAGACGAGCGCCCAGGGCACCCACACCGTGATGGCAGGTATGCCGGTCAGCGCGTCGACTCGCGCGCCACCAGCTCAGGCGTGAAGAGGATCTGCCGGTGGTGGTGGGCAGGGTTCTGGGCCTCGTCCAGCGCCAGCTCGGCGGCGGCGCGGCCCAGCTCGTGGCGGGGCTGCCGGACCGACGAGAGCGGTACGGCGGCCGCGGCGGCGAACTCGATGTCGTCGTACCCGACGATGGCGAGGTCGTCGGGCACCCGCGTCCCGTTGCCGATCGCGTGTTGGAGAAGACCGAGCGCAGTGAGGTCGTTGGCGCAGAAGGCCGCGGTGGGACGACGCGAGGACGGCAGCCCCGCGAGCCGGGCGCCGGCCTCCCGCCCGGCCGCGACGTCGAGCGAGTCGGTGGTGACCACGGTCAGGTCTCCGCGTGGACGTCCGGCGGCCGCCCACGCCGCGCGCGATCCCTCGAGCCGGTCGCGGACCTGGCCGAGCGCCATCGGCCCGCCCACGAAGGCGACGCGCTCGTGACCGCGGTCGACCAGATGCTCGATGGCGAGCCGCCCCCCGAGCAGGTCGTCCACCGCGACAGAGCAGAACGTCGAGTCGTCGCGGGTGCGGTCCACGATCACCACCGGCGTGCCACGGCGCCGAATCTCGTCCAGGAGCGGCGACTCCGGGTCGACCGGCGTGACCAGGACCCCCTGCACCCGCTGCTGCTGGAGCAGCTGGAGGTGCTGCTGCTCGCGATGTTCGCGCTGGCCGCTGTTGCACAGCATCAGGGACAGGTCGGCGGCCTCGGCCGCGGCCTCCATGCCCTGGGCGACGTCGGTGAAGAACGGGTTGCCGGCGTCGAGCATCACGTAGGCCAGGGTCCGGCTGGTGCCGGCGCGCAGCTGCCGGGCGGACTCGTTGCGGACGAAACCCAGCTCGGCCATGGCCCGCTCGACCCGGGCCCGGGTGCCGCCACTGACCCGGTCGGGCCGGTTGAGCACGTTGGAGACCGTGCCGAGGGAGACGCCGGCGCGGGCGGCGACGTCCTTCACCGACGCACTGCGAGCGGCGACCACGGACCCTCCCGAACGACGGCGGACTGCTTGTTGAAACGTTGCCGGGCGACACTGTAGCGAAAATCTGGGTTCACACCCTTGCCACCAGTGATGGCCGTCACCTAGGGTCTTGCTCGATGAATGAAACCTTTCAATCGGCGCCGAGCTTCCCGCTGCTGGAGCTCGAGGGTGTGCAGAAGTCGTTCGGCGCCGTCCGCGCCCTGCGTTCTGCCACCCTGACCGTCCAGTCCGGCTCGATCCACGCGGTCGTGGGCGAGAACGGCGCCGGCAAGTCCACCCTGGTCAAGATCGTGGCCGGGGTGCACCGCCGGGACGCGGGGACGCTGCGGTTCAAGGGCGAGGACGTGGACTTCGGCTCCACGGCCGAGTCCAAGGCCGCGGGCATCGCGGTGATCTACCAGGAGCCGACGCTCTTCCCGGACCTGTCGGTGACCGAGAACATCTTCATGGGCCGCCAGCCGCTGCGCAGCGGCCGCCGGATCGACCGCCCGGCGATGTACGCCGAGGCCAAGGCGCTCTTCGACCGGCTCGGGGTCGACCTCGACCCGCGCCGGCTGGCCCGCGGCCTCTCCATCGCCGACCAGCAGATCATCGAGATCGCCAAGGCCATCTCCGTCGACGCCAGCCTGCTGATCATGGACGAGCCGACCGCGGCGCTCAGCGGCGTCGAGGTCGAGCGGCTGTTCCAGGTCGCCCGCGGCCTGCGTGACGAGGGCCGTGGGCTGGTGTTCATCTCGCACCGCTTCGACGAGGTCTTCGCCCTCTGCGACACGGTCACCGTGATGCGGGACGGCTCCTACGTCGGGACCGAGCCGATCGCCGACACCAGCGTGGACGCCCTGGTCGCCAAGATGGTCGGCCGCGAGGTGGGGGACCTCTTCCCCAAGACCGTGGCGCCGGTCGGCGACGTCGTCCTCCAGGTCGACGGTCTCGAGCGCGGCGGCATCTTCCACGACGTCAGCTTCGAGGTCCGCGCCGGCGAGATCGTCGGCCTGGCCGGGCTGGTCGGGGCCGGCCGCAGCGAGATCGCCAGGGCAGTCTTCGGCGTCGACGGGTACGACGCGGGCACGGTGCGGCTGGCCGGGAAGCCGGTCCGGAAGCGCGACCCGCGCGCCGCCGTCCGCGCCGGGATGGCCTTCGTGCCCGAGGACCGCCGCAAGCAGGGGCTGGTCATCGAGGGCTCGGTGGCCCGCAACGTCGCCTCGGTGATCCGCCGCGGCCTCGCCACCGCGGGCGTCCTGACCGGCACCGCGGAGAGCAGGGCCAGCGGTCCGTGGGCCGCGCGGCTGCAGGTCAAGACCAACGCCCTCGACATGGCCGCCACCACGATGAGCGGCGGCAACCAGCAGAAGGTGGTCATCGCCAAGTGGCTGGCCACCCGGCCGAGGCTCCTGATCATCGACGAGCCCACCCGCGGGATCGACATCGGCACCAAGGCCGAGGTGCACCGGCTGCTGTCCGACCTGGCGGGCCAGGGCATCGCGATCCTGATGATCTCCTCCGAGCTGCCCGAGGTGCTCGGCATGGCCGACCGGGTCCTGGTGGTCTGCGAGGGCCGGATCACCGCCGAGCTGTCCCGGGACGAGGCCACCCCCGAGCGCGTCATGCACGCCGCCACCCACCGCGACGACACCACCAACGGCGCCAAGGAGGTGCAGCCGGCATGAGCGACCTGCTCGTCGAGCCGAGCTCGACCTCCCAGACCCAGCGCGTGGTCGGCGGACTGCTCCGCTCCCGCGAGATCGCGGTGCTCAGCGTCCTCGTCGCGCTGGTGGTGATCACCACGCTCAAGAGCCACGGCTTCCTGTTCAGCAGCACCGGCTGGCGCGACCTGCTCCTGACCCCGTCGCTGCTGCTGATCCTCGCGGTCGGGCAGACCGTCGTGATCATCACGCGGAACGTCGACCTGTCGGTCGGCTCCACGCTCGGCCTCGCGGCGTACCTCACCGGCAAGCTGTTCGTCGACCATCCGGGGCTGCCGATCGTCGTGGTCTTCCTCGCCGGGATGCTGTTCGGCGCCGCCCTCGGCCTGGTCAACGGCGTGCTCGTCGCATGGGGCAAGGTGCCGGCGCTGGTGATCACGCTCGGCACGCTCTACATCTATCGCGGCGCATTCCTGAGCTGGGCCGGGTCGGACCGCATCAACGCCTCCGACCTGCCCTCCGGCTTCTCCCGGCTCGGCACCCAGCAGCTGCTCTCCATCCCGGTGCTCACCCTGATCGCGGTCGCGGTGCTGATCATCGTCGGCTACGTCCTGCACACCGCCCGGGCCGGCCGTGAGCTCTACGCGATCGGCTCCGACCCCGACGCGGCCGACCTCTACGGCCTCAAGGTCGGCCGTCGCGTGCTGCTCGCGTTCGTCACCTCGGGCGCTCTGGCCGGGCTGGCCGGCGTCGTGTACGTCGCCCGCTACGGCACCGTCAGCTCCGGGGCCGGCTCCGGGATCGAGCTCCAGGCCGTCGGCGCGGCGGTCATCGGAGGGGTCGCCATCTTCGGCGGCAGCGGGACCGTGTGGGGCGCCGCGATCGGTGCCTTCCTCCTGGTCACGATCAACCGGTCCCTCCCCATTCTCGGCATCTCCGACTTCTGGCAGCAGGCCGTCGTCGGCGCCCTGATCCTCGGCGCGGTGGCGCTCGACCGGGTGCTGACCATGCGCCAGGAACGACTGCTCGTGGAAGCGAGGGACCGCCAGTGACCACCCCCGTCCTCGACCGGCCCGCGGAGCGCACGTACGCCCCGCACGCCCACGCCTGGTGGCGCCGGGCGCTCCTGACCCCCGAGGTCGCGGTGATCTCGCTGCTGGTCCTCGTCTACGCGTGGAGCAACGCCAACGTCGCCAACTTCGACAACCCGCTGACGCTCTACTACCTCTTCCTGGACACCGCCCCGATCCTGCTCATCGCACTGCCCATGACCCTGGTCATCCTCACCGGCGAGATCGACCTGTCGGTCGCGAGCGTGGTCGGGCTGAGCAGCGTCGCGGTCGGGATGCTCCACCACGACGCCGGCCTCTCGATCCCGATGGCCGCCGCGCTCGCCGTCGTGATGGGGATGGTCGCCGGCGCGCTCAACGGCTTCCTGGTCGCCTACGTCGGGCTGCCGTCGCTGGCCGTCACCATCGGCACCCTGGCGCTCTACCGCGGCATCGCGGTCGGGCTCCTGGGCACCGAGGCGGTCACCGACTTCCCCGACAAGTGGACCGACCTGGCCAAGGAGCGGATCAGCGAGGGCTCGAGCTACCCGGTGGTCCTCGTGCCGTTCGTGGTGCTGCTCGTGCTGTTCGCGTGGCTGCTGCACTTCACGTCGTTCGGCCGCGGGGTCTACGACATCGGCCTCAACTCCGAGGCGGCCCACTTCAGCGGCGTGAACGTCGAGCTGACCAAGTTCTGGCTGTTCGTGCTGTGCGGCGCGGTCTCGGCGTTCGCCGGCGTCTACTACACGCTCCGCTACGGCAGCGCCCGTGGCGACAACGCGACCGGTCTCGAGCTCTCCGTGATCGCGGCCGTGCTGCTCGGCGGGGTGTCGATCTTCGGCGGTCGCGGAGCCCTGCACGGCGTGGTCGCCGGCGTGCTCCTGATCGGCGTCATCTCCAGCGCCATGCGGCTGGAGAACTACACGGTCAACGTCATCAACATCGTCATCGGCGGGCTGCTCGTGCTCTCCGTGATGACCACCAGTCTGCTCGGCCGGGTCCGCTCCCTGACGGCCCGGGCGAGAGGTGGGGGACTCCGTCCTCCCGGGCGTCGGAAGGCCGACGCCGCAGCACCGGATCACGAATCCACCAGCACCGAGGAAAGGCACCAACCATGAAGCTCCGCAATCGACGACTGTCCGCGCTCGCGGCCGTCGCGCTCGTGGCCGGCCTGGCCCTGTCGGCCTGTGGCGACGACGGCGACGACGACAGTGCCAGTGGGGGTGGTGGCGGCGACACCTACACCTTCCTCCCGAAGAACCTCGGGAACGCCTACTTCGACACCAGCGACAACGCCGGCAAGGCGGCGATCGAGGAGTTCGGCGGCAAGTACCAGGAAGTCGGCCCGGACAAGGCCAGCCCCGACGCGCAGGTGCCGTTCATCAACACCGCCGCACAGCAGGGCGTGGCTGCCCTGATCGTCTCGGCCAACGACAAGGAGGCGATCTGCGACGCGCTGAACGAGGCCCGCGACGCCGGCACCAAGGTCGTGACCTTCGACTCCGACGTCAACCCCGAGTGCCGGGACCTGTTCATCAACCAGGCCACCGCCGAGGGCATCGCCAAGGTCCAGGTCGACATGATCGCCGAGCAGATCGGCGACGCGGGCGAGGTCGCGATCCTGTCCGCGGCCGCCAACGCGACCAACCAGAACGCGTGGATCGCAGACATGGAGGAGCAGTTCGCCGCGGACCACCCGGACATCCAGCTCGTCGACACGGTGTACGGGGACGACGACGACCAGACGTCGTTCGACAAGACCGCGGCGCTGCTGCAGGCCCACCCGAACCTCAAGGGCATCATCTCGCCGACCACCGTCGGCATCGCGGCCGCGGCTCGCTACCTGTCCACCTCGGACGCCAAGGGCAAGGTCGCGCTGACCGGGCTCGGCACGCCGAACCAGATGCGGGAGTACGTCGAGGACGGCACCGTCACCGAGTTCGCGCTGTGGAACCCGGGTGACCTGGGCACCCTCGCGGCGTACGCCGCGAAGGCCCTGGTCGACGGCGACATCAAGGGCGACGAGGGTGACACGTTCACCGCCGGCGACCTCGGGGAGTTCACGGTCGAGGCCGACGGCAGCGTGCTGCTCGGTGAGCCCTACCGGTTCAACGCCGACAACATCGGCGACTTCGACTTCTGAGAAGTCGTCGATCGCTGAGCCGGACAACCAGAGGACCAGACGTGCGCGTGTGCTTCCAGCTCCAGGTCAAGCCCGACCGGCTGGAGGAGTACAAGGAACGCCACGCGCACGTCTGGCCCGACCTGCTGGCCGCGCTCCACGAGACCGGCTGGCGCAACTACTCGCTGTTCGTCAGGGACGACGGGCTGCTGATCGGCTACTTCGAGACGCCATCGCTCGAAGCGGCTCAGGCGGGCATGGCCCGCACCGAGGTGAACGGCCGCTGGCAGGCCGAGATGGCCGAGTTCTTCGAGGGCCTGGACGGCACCGCGCCGGACGAGGGGTTCCTCGTGCTGGAGGAGGTCTTCCACCTCCCATGAGACAGCACAGTGACCAGCTCCGGGATCCTGACCAAGTGAGTGAGTGAGATGACGACGTTCGAAGAGATCACCCCGCTGCTGGAGGGCCAACGCATCGAGGTCCCCTCGTGGGCCTACGGCAACTCCGGCACCCGGTTCAAGGTGTTCGGGAGCCCCGGCACGCCGCGCACGGTCGAGGAGAAGATCGCCGACGCGGCCACCGTGCACCGGTTCACCGGCCTCGCGCCGAGCGTGGCGCTCCACATCCCCTGGGACCTGGTCGACGACTTCGCCGCGCTCCGGGCGTACGCCGAAGAACAGGGCGTCGCGCTTGGCACGATCAACTCCAACACCTTCCAGGACGACGACTACAAGCTCGGCGCCCTGACCCACACCGACGCGAAGATCCGGCAGAAGGCGATCGACCACCACTTCGAGTGCATCGACGTCATGGACGCCACCGGGTCGAGGGACCTCAAGATCTGGCTGGCCGAGGGCTCGAACTATCCCGGCCAGGCCGACATGCGAGGCCGTCAGGACCAGCTGGCCGAGTCACTGGCCACCATCTACGAGC
>CAVVOE010000009.1:0-358333 GCA_963749865.1 uncultured Actinomycetota bacterium | reverse complement strand
GACTCGACCGTCTGGCCGTCCTCGTCCTGGAGCACGAAGTCGCCGGTGCCGTGCAGGACGCCGCGTCTCTGGCCGCGATGGTGGCGGCGTGCCGCCCGCTGTCCACACCCTCGCCACCGGCCTCGAAGCCGTGGATCCGGACGTCGGGGTCGTCGAGGAACGCGGTGAAGAGCCCGATCGCGTTGGAGCCGCCGCCCACGCAGGCCGCGATCGCATCGGGCAGCCGGCCGGTCAGCTCGAGGCACTGGGCCCGCGCCTCGTCGCCGATCCCGCGGGTGAAGTCGCGGACCATGCTGGGGAACGGGTGCGGGCCGGCGGCGGTCCCGAACAGGTAGGCGGTGTGGTCGACCGAGGCCACCCAGTCGCGCAGGGCCTCGTTGATCGCGTCCTTGAGCGTCGCGCTGCCGGAGTCGACCGGGACCACCTTCGCTCCGAGGAGCTCCATGCGGGCCACGTTGAGCGCCTGTCGCTTGGTGTCGACCGAGCCCATGTAGACGGTGCAGTCGAGGCCGAAGTACGCCGCTGCGGTGGCGCTGGCCACGCCGTGCTGACCGGCGCCGGTCTCGGCGATGACGCGGGTCTTGCCCATCCGCCTGGTCAGCAGCGCCTGGCCGAGGACGTTGCGGATCTTGTGGGCGCCGGTGTGGTTGAGGTCCTCGCGCTTGAGCAGGATCCGGGCACCGCCGACGGTCTCGGAGAGCCGGGTGGCGTCGTAGAGCAGGCTCGGGACGCCGGCGTACTCGCGCAGGATGGCGTCGAACTCGGACCCGAACGACGGGTCGGCCATCGCCTCCTGCCAGGCCACGGTGAGCTCGTCGAGCGCTGCGACCAGCGCCTCCGGCATGAACCTGCCCCCGAAGTCGCCGAACCAGCCGCGCTCGTCGGCCTCGTAGGCGGTCACGCGGTGATCCCGCTCATCGAGCGGACCGAGCCCTCGGGGTCGCCGTCCTTGACCAGGGCCTCGCCGACCAGCACCGCGCGGGCGCCCTCGGCCACGTAGCGCTTGACGTCGACGGCGCTGGAGATACCGGACTCGGCGACCAGCACCCGGTCGGCCGGCACCAGTGGCGCGAGCCGGCCGAAGGTGTCGGGGTCCACGTCCAGGGTCTTCAGGTTGCGGGCGTTGACGCCGACCAGCTCCGCGCCGAGCTCGACGGCGCGCGCGGTCTCGGGCTCGTCGTGGACCTCGACCAGCACCGCCATCCCGAGCTCACGGGCCTGGTCGTGCAGCCGGCGCAGGGTGTCGTCGTCGAGCGCGGCCACGATGAGCAGGACCAGGTCGGCGCCGGCGGTCCGGGCCTCGAGCACCTGGTAGCCGTCGACGATGAAGTCCTTGCGGAGCAGGGGGGTGTCGACCGCGGCCCGGACGGCACGGAGGTCGGCCAGGCTCCCGGAGAACCGCCGCCGCTCGGTGAGCACGCTGATCGCGGCCGCCCCGCCCGCGGCGTACTGGCGGGCCAGCGCGGCCGGGTCGGCGATCTCAGCGAGGTCGCCCTTGCTCGGACTGCGCCGCTTGACCTCGGCGATCACGCTGGAGCCCGCCGCGGCCAGGTGCGGCATCGCGTCGCGCGGAGGGTCGACATCTGCAAGTGCGGCGCGCAGGTCGGCCTCGCTGGTCTCGGCCTGCCGTGCCCGCAGGTCGGTCCGGACGCCCGCGACGATGTCACTCAACACATCGCTGGGCGCGGACATGTGGGACTCCCCCAGATGATGGGCCCGGTGCAGGCCTGGTGGTGTGGTTGGGACGTTGGTCGGAACCAAGTCTGTCATTGGTGTTTTCAGCCGTCGGCTCGGCGGTAGGGTCCGGACCACTGAGCCCACCACAGAGCCGGAGATCGGACCCGGCCCGACCTTAGGGAGCCTCGCACGTGAGCTACGACAACCCGCCCCCGCCTCCTCCGCCGCAGTACGGCGCGCCGATGCCAGGGGCAGTGCCGGGCACCAACAAGAAGGCGATCTGGTCTCTGGTCACCGGCATCCTCGGGCTGCTCTGCTGCGGCTTGGCCGGCATCGCCGCGATCATCCTCGGCCAGAGCGCGAAGAAGGAGATCGCCACCAGCGGCGAGGGCGGTAGCGGCCTGGCGACCGCCGGCGTCGTCATCGGCGTGATCGCACTGGTCTGGATGGTGATCTCGATCATCCTGGCCGCGTCCGGCAACTTCTACTACAACTTCGACACCAACTGACCTGAGTCAAGGAGCGAGCCACGCGCCGGGTCCGGTGTTGCGGACGATCGCGAACACCACCAGCACGGCGACCAGGCCGAGCAGGATCGGCCGCAGTCGCGACCACGGGACCTGGCGGGTGCGCCCGCGCCAGCGGTCGACCGCCCAGAGTGCGAGCAGCACCACCGCGACCGGGATGAGGGAGGTCACGACGACGTTGCTCGAGAACGCCGCCCCGACGTCGCCGTTGGTCAGGTCGTTGACCGCGCGCAGGCCACCGCAGCCGGGACAGTAGAAGCCGATCGCCGCACTGGGGCACAAGCCCCAGCTCCCGCTCTCGTGCGGGTCGCGGAGGTGCAGCGCCAAGGTGGCCAGCGCCAGGCTGCCGATGGTCACGCCCGGCGCCAGCATCCGCCGACCGCGGGTCGCGGGCGGCTCGGGCGGGGCGAAGGCGGTGGTCAGCGGTCGCCCATCCCCAGACGGTCCATCACCACGAAGACCACGCCGGCGGCGACGGTGAGCGCCACGCCGACCCAGAACACCGGGTAGCTGACCGGATCGAACATCAGGCCGACGCCACCCACGGTGAAGCCGAGGAGGCCAACGACGACGGCGGTCCAGGCGGCCGGGGTGTTCCCGTGGTGCGCTGACATGCGGGAAGTCTAAGGGGATGCAGTCAGGCCGTCGGGTCGCGACCCTCGTCCATCGTCTTCCAGAGGTCGAGGTTCTCCTGCTCCTCGGGGTCCTGGGCGGCTTTCTGTCGGTCGGCAGGGGTCGGGTCCGCCGGTGCGTCGTACCGCCGGCCCATCTCGGGCCAGGTCGGGACCAGGCGTACGGCGAGCAGCGTGGTCAGCACGGTCAGCACGGTGGCGAGCCCGGCGGCCCAGAACCAGCCCGAGCGCGAGACGTCGGGGTCGGCCACGCCGAGGTCGCCATAGGCGTCGCGGACCGCGTCGGGCGCGCTGCCGAAGCCGACGATCACCGTGGCGACGAGGCCGAGCGCGGCGAGCAGTGCCACCACCGACACGATCCGCCGCACCACACCGCGGGTGACGAGCAGCACGCCCCAGCAGGCCAGCACGACCAGCGCGAGCGCGTTGGCGGCGGGCACCCGCCCCGCTTCCCGGGTGGCCGAGAGCTCTCCGAAGCCGCCCGGGGCGCTGCCGTGCGCCCAGGGCTGGTGCCCGGCCACCGCGGCCAGCGCGGCCGCGGCGAGTCCGGCGCCGACCACCGCACCGAACGTGCGGCGAGTCGTCGGCTCAGCCATCGTGCGCGGGTTGCCTGGGTTGCTCGGGGAGCAGCACGTCGGCGTCGAAGCAGGTTCTCGTCCCCGTGTGGCAGGCCGGCCCCTCCTGGTCCACCGTGACCAGCAGCGTGTCGCCGTCGCAGTCGAGCCGGACCTCGCGGACCCACTGCCGGTGGCCGGAGGTCTCGCCCTTGACCCAGTACGCCTGCCGGCTCCGGCTCCAGTACGTCGCCCGGCCGGTGGTGAGCGTGCGGGCCAGCGCCTCGTCGTCCATGTAGCCGAGCATCAGCACCTCGCCGGTGCCGTGCTGCTGCACGATCGCGGGGAGCAGCCCGTCGGCCGAGCGCTTCAGGCGTGCGGCGAGGTCGGGGTCGAGGGTCACCCGGACATTCTGCCAACCCTGGCTCAGGCCCCCAGCTTCTCCTCGACGTAGGCCACGATCGCCTTCAGCGGTGTCCCCTTCTGCAGGTAGCCGTCGGCGCCCCAGTCGAGCACCTGCTCGCTGACCGCGCCGGCGAACGCCGAGATCACGATGATCTGCGCGTCGGGGACCAGCTCGCGGATCAGCGGCAGCGCCTCGACGCCGTCCATGACCGGCATCGCCAGGTCGAGCAGCACGACGTCTGGCCGCTCGGCGCGGACCACCTCCACCCCGGCCTTGCCGTCACCAGCCTCGCCGACGACCTCGATCCCGCTGCGCCTGAGCACGGTGCACAGCAGCTCGCGGATGTCGGTGGCGTCGTCGATGACAACTGCACGCGCCCGCCGCTTCTTCGCGGTCGCCGCCATGGCTCACCTCCCGCGACAATCGACCCCTGACGATCCACGGTGCCACGGAGCAAAGTGGTTCAGACCGGTCCCGTCCGAACTGTGCACATCCTGTGCAGGTCGCGGGGGACCCGCGTTCACTAAGGACCCGTTAGTAAATCCACGGCGGCGCCAGCGGCGCCCACGCGGCACGCTGGCGGCGTTACCGTCGCTCGGAAGGCGCCCAGCCTGCCAGCGGCTCCGGCGCCTTGCCATCGCACCACGTGGACGACGCTGCCATCCACCGCGGAGTTGCCAACGGGCCCTTGCCCACAGGTCAGCGGCCCTGTTGGGCCACCCATGAGGCGTGCAGCCCGGCATAGACGCCGTCGGGATCGGTGAGCAGCTCGGCGTGGGGGCCACGCTGGACGACCCGGCCGCGGTCGACCACGACCACCTCGTCGGCGTTCTCGGCGGTGGAGAGCCGGTGCGCGATCGTGACCGAGGTGCGGCCGGACATCAACCTCTCCAGGGCCCGCCCGATCCGCATCTCGAGCTGGGGGTCGACCGCGCTGGTGGCTTCGTCGAGCACCAGCAGGTCGGGGTCGGCGAGGTGGGCCCGGAGCAGGGCGACCAGCTGGCGCTCGCCGGCCGACATCGACTCGCCGCGCTGGCCGACCCTGGTGTCGAGGCCCGCCGGCAGCGTCGCCAGCCAGTCGCCCAGGCCCAGCTCGGCGGCGCTGGCCCGGATCTCGTCCTCGGGGGCGTCGAGCTTCCCGTAGCGGACGTTGGCGGTGATGGTGTCGTCGAAGAGGAAACCCTCCTGCGGGACCAGCACGACGCTGCGGCGGAGCGACTCCTGCGCGATCCGCCGGACGTCGACCCCGTCGAGGAGCACCGCGCCCTCGACCGGGTCCATCAGCCGGGTCAGCAGCTTGGCCACCGTCGACTTGCCCGAGCCGGTCTCCCCGACCACGGCGACCCGGCGCCCAGCCTCGATCGAGAGGTCGATGTCCTGCAGCACGAGCGGGCCGCCGGGGTAGGCGAACGACACGTGGTCGAAGCGCACGTCGATCGGGCCGCGCGGCAGCACCTCGCCGTCCGGTCCGGGGTCGACCAGGTCGGCCGGCGTCTCGAGGATGCCGATCACCCGGCGCCACCCGGCGATGGCGTTCTGGGCGTCGGTGAGGATCTGGGTGCCCATCTGCACCGGGCCGACGAACAGCGTCACCAGGAACGCGAAGGCCAGCACGGTGCCCGCGGTCAGGTCGCCGGTGAAGCCCAGCCAGATGCCGAAGATGATCACTCCGGCGTTGGCGAGCCCGGCCGAGATGCCGCCGAGCGAGAACGACACGACCGTGTACTTCTGCGCGGTGGTGCTGGCCGCCTTGAACTCGTCGATGGCCTCGTCGATGCGGGCCTGGGTGCGGTCCTCGACGGCGTACGAACGCACCACCGCGGCACCGACGACGGGCTCGGAGATCGCGGCGAGCATCGCGCCCATCTGCCTGCGCACCAGACCGTATGCGGTCGACAGCCTGCGCTGGAACCAGCGCAGCGACAGGAACAGCGGGGCAAAGGCGACCCAGACCACGATCGCGAGCTGCCAGCTGTAGACGACCATGACGATCGTCGCGATCAGCACCTGCCCGACGCTGACGATGAAGAACAGACCGCCGAACACCAGGAACTGGCTGACCTGGTCCACGTCGCTGGTGACGCGGGAGACCAGGGCCCCGCGGCGCTCGGTGTTCTGGGTGAGCAGCGGCAGGTCGTGGACGTGCCGGAACGCCTTGATCCGCAGCGTGGCCAGGCCGCGCTCGGAGGTGGTGAAGAGCCTCTTGGTCATCAGGTACGAGGCGACGCTGGTCACCGCGATCGCGGCCGCCGCGAGCACGCCCATCAGTGCCGTGAAGGAGACGTCGGGCCCGCCGGGGCCGTTGAGGCCGTGGTCGAGGGTCTGCTGGACCACGATCGGCACGATCACCTGGCCGACCGAGGCCAGGACGGCCAGCGCGAGGGTGCCGCGGATGCCCTCGGTGAGCTCGGGGCTGACGGCGATGCCGCGCCGGATCGTGTCAAGGGCGGCGATGTCCTCGCCGGAGTCCATGACGGTACCGGGATCGGCCAGGGTCGTCACCTGGATCCTTCCCCTGCCAGCTCGTCCAGCTC
Organism: uncultured Actinomycetota bacterium; assembly: GCA_963749865.1. Taxonomy (GTDB): domain Bacteria; phylum Actinomycetota; class Actinomycetes; order Propionibacteriales; family Nocardioidaceae; genus Nocardioides. The sequence goes on along the minus strand of CAVVOE010000009.1, from coordinate 352,003 downwards.
GACTGGATCGCACGGGTGGTCGCCGTGCTCGTACGCATTGACCAGCCGGGCGTACGACGAGCTGCGGGTCAGCAGCTCCGCGTGCGTACCGCGGTCGACGATCCGGCCGTCCTGGAGGTGCACGACCTCGTCGGCCAGCGCGATGGTGGCCTTGCGGTAGGCGACCACGACCAGGGTGGCGTCGGTCTCGTCGTCCCGCAGCGCGGACAGGATCCGGGCCTCGACCTCGGGGTCCACCGCCGAGGTCGCGTCATCTAGGACCAGCAGCCGCGGCCGGCGCACCAGCGCCCGGGCCAGCGAGATGCGCTGCCGTTGTCCGCCGGAGAGTGAGGTGCCCCGCTCGCCCAGCTTGGTGTCGAGCCCCTTCGACAGTGCTGCGACGAACCCGTCGGCCTGGGCCGCGCGCAGGGCGGCCCACACCTGCTCGTCGGACACGTCCGCGCCTAGGGTGACGTTGCCTCGGACGGTGTCGTCGAACAGGAACGCCGTCTGCGGCACCAGCGCCTCGACACCGGCCAGCTCGCCACGGTCGAGGTCGCGCAGGTCGGTGCCGTCGATCAGGATCCGGCCGCGGTCGGGGTCGACCAGTCGGCCGAGCAGCGCGGTCAGCGTGCTCTTGCCCGAGGCGGTGGCTCCGACGATCGCGACGGTGCGGCCGGGCTCGACGGTGAACTCGACGTCCTCGAGCAGCCGCTGGCCGCGCACGTAGGAGTAGCCCAGGTGCTGCACCTCGAGCCGCGCGCCGCGCGACCCGAGTGGCGCCGGCTCTGCGCCGTAGGGAATCTCGCCGGTCGCGTCGATGACCCGGCTGACCCGACGGAAGCCGACCACGCTGCGCGGAAACTCGCCGAGCAGCCAGCCGATCGACCGGATCGGGAAGCTGACGATGGTGAGCAGGTAGGCGACGGTGACCACGTCGCCGGCCGCGGTGGAGCCGTTGAGCACCCGGCTCACGCCGACGGCGAGCACGACAAGCACGCCGAGGTTGGGCAGCGCGGCCAGGGTGGGGTCGAACGCTGCGCGGATCCGGCCGGCCCGGATGTTGACCTCGCGGAGCTCGCGGGCCTTGGCCGCGAACCGGTCTGTCTCCTCGCCCTCGCGGCCCAGGGTCTTGACCACCATGGCGCCGTCGAAGGACTCGTGGGCGATCTCGCTGACCTCGCCGCGGAGCTCCTGGGCAAGGGTCATCAGCGGCGAGGCGAGGCGCTGGTAGGCGAGGTTGGCCACGATCACGACCGGGAACACCAGCAGGCCGACCACGGCCAGGACCAGGTCGGCGACGAACATCTGCGCGACGGCGATCACCATCATCGCGACGGTGCCGACCGCCATCGGCAGCGGCGCGATCGGTCCCCAGGCGGCCTCGACGTCGGAGTTGGCGTTGGAGAGCAGCTCGCCGGTCGGGTGACGCTGGTGCCACTCCATGGGGAGCGAGAGGTACTGGCGGGTGACCGCGCGGCGGCTGTGCGCCTGCATGCGGTACTGCATGATGCCGGCGCCGAGCCGGCGGGCGACGATGCCGACCGCGCGCAGCAACGCCACGCCGAGGAAGAGCGCGAGGACCGCGACCAGGAGCCCGGCGCCGATCTCGCCGTCCTCGAAGGCCGGCAGCAGCACGTGGTCGGTGGACCAGCCGAGCACCCACGCGTCCGCGACGGTCAGCGCGCCGAAGAGCAGGCTGCCGATGGTCGACAGGGTGAAGATCCACGGCTCGCGCTTGATCGCGACCCAGAGGACCGCGAACCCCTGCGACGTGGTGGCGGCCCGCTGCGTCGGCGACTGTGCTGGTGATGGAGCACCCGACTCGCTCACCCGACCACGCTCTCTCCGTCGACCACCGGCTCGCCCCGGCCCAGGGGTGAACCCGGGCGTCCACGCAGGCTATTCCCGGGCACCGACACAGGACGAACCCGTTACCGTTCAGCAACGTGACCCTCCCCCTGGTCCGCCGCGAGCGGCACGCCCTCTGCGACACCGCCCTGGCCGTCGGTCCCGACGCACCGACCCTGTGCGGCGACTGGACCGCCCGCGATCTGGTCGCGCACCTGCTGGTGCGGGAGAACTCGATGTGGGGCGCCGCCGGCATCACGTTCTCGCCGATGGAGGGGCTGACCGAGCGGGCGATGGCCCGCGCCTCGCGCAAGCCGTTCCCCGAGATGGTCAAGAAGCTCTACGACCCCGGCCTCACGCCGTACCGGCTGCCCGGCGTCGAGCGGCTGACCAACACGCTGGAGTACTTCGTCCACCACGAGGACCTGCGCCGCGCCGAGCCGGGCTGGGAGCCGCGCTCGCTCGACGCAGCCGACGAGGACGAGCTGTGGAAGCTGCTCCAGGGCTCGGCGAAGCTGTCCACGCGCAAGGCGGGAGTCCCGATCGTCGTACGCCGGACCGACCGGCCGGGCCAGGAGGCGACGATCCGGCGCGGCTCCGACCCCGTCGTGGCCGCCGGGCGGCCCTCGGAGCTGGTGCTGTTCTTCTTCGGGCGCTCAGAGCTGCGTGACGTGACCTTGGACGGGCCGCCCGAGGCGGTAACTCGGCTGCGAGTAGCAGACAAGGGCTTCTAGCCTGCTCCCCATGCACCTGTCCATCTCGCTGCCGGCATTCGTGTTGGCCGTGCTGCTGATCTCGGCGTCGCCGGGGCCGGCGATGGCGCTGATCCTGCGCCGGACCGCGCTGGACGGGATGCGCACCGCCGTACCGCTCGTCCTCGGGCTGGAGCTGGGGCTCTACCTGTGGGCGCTGGCCGCGGCCGCCGGGTTCGCCGCGCTGGTGGCCGCCTCCGAGGCGGCGTACTGGGCCTTGAAGGTGGTCGGGGCCGGGGTGCTGGTCTACCTCGGCGTCCGGGCCTGGCTGGCCGCGTGGCGCCACGCGCCGGCCGCGGACGTCCCCGACCAGGATCGCGGGCCGGGTCCGGCCAAGGCGTTCCTCGAGGGGCTGGTGGTGCAGCTGGCCAACCCGAAGGCGGCCGTCTTCATGATCGCCTTCTACCCGCAGTTCGTGCCGGCCGACGAGCCCCTGTTCGCGACCACCGCACTGCTGGCGCTGCTCCAGGTCTGCCTCGAGCTGTGCTTCTACCTCACGCTGGCCGCGTTCGTGGCCCGCGCCGGCGCGTGGTTCCGAAGGTCCGCCGTACGCCGCCGGCTCGAGGCGGTCAGCGGGACGGTGCTGGTCGCGCTCGGGCTCAGGGTCGCGGTTTCGTCGCGCTGAGCTCGATCTGCACCCCTGGGTAGACGTCCACGCCGGGTGGTGCGTCGAGGATCATCCGGGCGTGCTTCTCGCTGATCCGGCGGGTGCCCCGGTGGTCGATCAGGAAGGCGAGTCCGTGCGGGGTCAGCCAGACGTAGCGGCCCTGACCGCACTGTCTCGCGCGGTAGCCGGCGTGGGTCTTCCAGCGATGATGTCGTCGCCCGAGTGGGCCGGAGTTGTGGGTGCCCGTCTGGCCCGGCGGGCCGTTGGCATCGTGCGGGGTCGGGTGGTCGTAGTCCACGTTGCGTCCGGTCGACGTGGCGTATGGCCAGTAGTCGCCGCCGGTGGTCAGGTGGACCCGCTCCTTGAGGGACTCGGGGTGCTCGTAGGCGGTGGCGCGGACCCGGTCGGAGAGGTCGATGACAGGCTTCACTGTGAGCGCCGTGCGGGCCAGCAGCCGCCGCAGCTCGGTCAGCGTGGTCGGGCCCAATCCATCGACCCGGGGGATGCCAGTGGCACCGTGAAGTGCGGCCTCGTGGAGGTGGACGTAGAGCACCGCCTTGGGTGCTAGCGGCGCCAGGTCCACGTCGCGGAGCGCGTCGAGCAGATCCGCCGGGAACGCGGTGGCGCGGCTCGGCGCGGGCTCGTCGTCCAGCTCCTCTTCCAGCTCGAGGTCGAGGGTCTCTTGCTCGTCGCGGTGCTCGAGCAGCAGCTGCAGCAGCTCCGCGGGACGGGCCAGCCAGCCGAATGCGATGGCCCGCAACTCGTCGGCAGTGGCCTCGGGGTAGCGCGGCGCCAGGATCTCCGCGACCCGGTTCACGATGGCCTCGACCCAGATGGCGTCGCCGGCCTCGACCCGAGCAATGACCGTCCGCAGCCCGTACTCGTCGGTCCGCGAGGACGACACGTAGCGCTTCCGGCGCTCGGCCTCCACCCGCTCCTCGTGCAGGGCCGGGTCGGCCTCGATGATCTTGGCCTCGGCCACCGCGAGCACCCGGCCACCGGACTCGTGCGCGATGATCCGGGCCACCGCCCGATCGACCACCGCGATCACCCCAACCGGGAGGTGGCGCGACAGCTTGGCGATCCGGCGGGCGATGTAGATCTCGGTTCCGCCCGTCTCGCAGACCGCCCAGGTCGCGGGCATGCGGTGGATCAGGTCGAGGACGTCGGCCGTCGCGTTGGCCGTGGCCGTGACCCCGGTGCCACGGGCCAGCGCGATCTCGCCCAGGCAGAAGTCCTGCACCTGCGGCGTCCCCTCGCCACCGATCTGCACCATCGAGTTCCAGACGTCAGAGGGTTCGCCGGAATGAACCGCCGCCCACTGCGCCAGGATCTTCAGATCTCGAACCTCGGCCAGCCGACGAGCCTGCACCGCCTCAGACGCGGCGGCCAGGAGGCCACTCGCATCGAGGTCGGGCAGGTCGTCGCTCATGGGACAAACGCTAAACGCGACCACCGACAGTCAAGTCTGAAGACGCTTCGCGAGTGGAACGTGACACGACTTCGACGGTCAGAGGGAGGGATGCGCCGAAATCGGGCGACAGTCGGACGCGACGATCCGCACTACAACGCCGCCGACAAGGACGTCGACGCACATGACCATGCCACGTCCGGATCAGCCGAGATCCGGGAGTGCCAGTCAGCGAGATCTCGCGCGAGGGTCAGGCACGCGCGCGATTGTCGAAGCGCCTTTACCTGGGCGATGCGACATCGTCCCGGAAGATGATGGCGCACCGCCGTGCCATCCGCGCCTCGCGGCGATCATCGTGGCGTCGTGCTTGTCCCGCTTGTCGAGGTGCTGCGCCCAGTGCAGGAGCACGTGACTGCCAACTGACTCGTTGAACTCCTGCGCGGCGAGCCGATACATCATCACGAGCATCCCGTGCAGGGGATCCGCGACGTCGGGTCGTTGCCGGAGCGCTTGGCGAACGCCTTTGACGACGACGGGCAACAACTGAGGTGTCATCCAGTCGCGGGCGAGGAAGCTGCCGAGCAGGAGCGAGAGGTTGTGCGAGGCGCCTTGAGCGTCGGCACCGAGCTTGGCCAGTCCGATCGCGGGGGCGGCAACCCAGTCGCGGAGTTCGTCGTGGGATGCAGCATCTGCGTTCTCTCCGGCAGCTTGATGGAGGAACCTCATGACGTCGCCGGGTGAACTCCAGGTCTCGGGCAGGGTCAGGGCTGCGGCGACGCCGCGGGCGCGCCAGCCGTCCTGTTCTGCGGCTTGCTGGAAAAGGGCGTGGTCGAACTCCAGCAGCGCGTGGAACTCGACGAGCAGGGTGGCCCGGGCGGTGCGGGCGGCGGCGGGGTCGATCTCGCCGGCTGCTTCGAGAGCCTCCACGAGCTCGATGGTGTCGAAGGTCGTGCAGCCCGCTTGGCGGGCCAGGCCGCGCAGCACCATGTCGTCGCACCAGAACGGGAGGTCGTTGCTGACGGCGTAGTCGGCGACGTTGATCCAGGCACCGTCCATCTCTAGTTCGTTGAAGTGCCGCAGTTCCCAGTCCCGACGGTGTGTTCCGGTCAGAAGGGCGACGAGTTGGTCGGCCTGCTCGGCGTCGCTGTTGGGCTGCAAGACGGGCCCAGTGGTGCGCGGGTGACACTAGGACCGTCAAGCCAGACAGCGGTACGTGTGGTGCGCCGGGTCGCGGAAGCCGGTCGGCGCCCCTGTCTGACTGACCGTCAGCCTGCGGCTGGCGCCTCTGGGACATCAGGGTGGGTTGCCGTTGCAGTTGGCGCGCCTGACGCGGGTGGGCTAGGGACAGTCCTCCCAGTCCTTAACGACATAGAAGACGATTTCCGTGTTCTCCCCGAAGGGTGAGCCCGCCTCGGGTCGCTGGCTGCAGACAGTCCAGTCAACGTCGAGGATTGGAACCGGCCGCGCCGGTTGCGTCCGCCGAGTCGGTGAAGAAGAAGGGGTTGTCTGTGACGCCCTGGATGTGATCCTGCGCGGCTTGAAGATCCTTTCCGACTTCGTTGGGCATGGTCCACTTGCCGGAGTTCGCGGCGTTCCCTGTCTTGGTCTTCGGGGGATCGGTGGTGGGGGTAGCGGATGGCTCCGAGGCTGCTGTATCGCCGATCGCCTCGGAAGCTTCGGACTCGCGAGTCGCAGCCTCACTCGGCTGTGCCGTCACCGTAACGGTCGGCTGCGTGTTTGCTGCCGCCGGAGTGTCGTTGTTGTTGGAGACAGCCGCGATCAGCACGACGAAGGCTGCGCAACCGGTCGTCGCGATGACCCATGGCTTCTTCCACCACTCGCTGGCCCCAGAAGGTGACGGGTTAGGGCGTGCGGAAAAGAGTGCAGTCGGCAGGGGCACGTTAGGCAGTGGGGCCGGTGTCGGGGGTGGCGTCGTTGGCGTATCCACGTGTTGGGTCCAGGTAGTCCCGTCCCAATAGCGGCGCTGGCCCGGGACTTGTGGATCCGGGTACCAGCCAGCAGGTACGTCAGTCGACATGTTGAGCTACCCGTAATGTCACTGTGGTCCGCGCGCGGCGGCCGATCGCACGATACGTACGGCGCACAACGATCCATGCATCGATGATCCGTGAACCCCTAAGCCGGGCTACTCCCCTGATCGTGTGCATGAGCCGGACGGGTCAGGCGACCGCACGTACGGGTCACTCCAGTCGGTCCGATCGACAACCGGAATACGCCGCGTCGTCATCGGGGGCGGGCCCACAGGCGAAAGGCCACAAAGATGGCCACCTAAGAAGACGCGCAGCCCACCGTGGCTTCCATGCTCCCATCTGACCCCAACAGTCACGCAAGATAGTCCTGACGAGGCATGGCATCGCGATTCATCCGCGGTTTAGCGTGCAGGCGACACGCATCGTCGCGAACACGGGGACAACTTCATGAGCAACACGACTCCGGCCGGCTGGTTCCCTGACCCTCAGGTCCCAGGCCAGCAGAGGTACTGGAACGGCGTGGCTTGGACAGAGCACACCGCGCCCCTCCACCAGCCAACCCATCATCTCGTAGGGGCACGACCCCCTGCAGAGCGCCTTACGACCTCAGCGGGATCTCCCGCCCTTGGCCACAAGAACTGGTTTATACAGCACCCCGTCCTCAGTGGCATCGCCGCTCTCTTCTTGATCGTGGTCATCGCGGCCGCCGCGACAGGCGGCGGGGCGGAAAACGACCAGGACCAGGACGTTGTCGCGGCGGACACCGAGCCGGGCGATGCCGATGGATCGCCAGCCACCTCAGCCCCTACGTCATCAACCACCGAGCCCACGCCAGAGCCTGAGCCCGTTGACACCGACAGCGATGGCGTGACCGACGAAGCCGACTTCCTGCCCGAAGATCCCAAGGTTCAAGAGCCGATGGACGTCGATACGGACGGGGACGGCGTCGCGGATCCCATCGACGACTTCCCAGAGGACGCCAAGTACAGCAAGGACAGCGACGACGACGGAGTTGCCGATCGGCTCGACGACTTCCCCCAAGACGCCCGATACCACCAGGACACTGACGATGACGGCGTAGCTGACTCCGAGGATGCGTTCCCGCAGGACCCGAGCCGGTCCGAGATCACGCTGGCGATGGAGAACGCGCTAGAGAGTGCCCAGAACTACTTAGATATCTCAGGTTTCAGCCGACAAGGCCTCATCGACCAGCTCTCATCGGACTATGCCGACGGATTCAAGCTCGAGGACGCTACCTGGGCCGTCGACCAGCTAGACGTCGACTGGAAAGAGCAAGCAGTTCGCTCAGCGAAGCTGTATCTCGACATCTCCTCCTTCTCCCGCCAAGGACTCATCGACCAACTTTCGAGCCCATATGGCGACCAGTACACCGTGGAAGAAGCGACCTATGCAGTCGACAAAATCGGCCTGTGACATGCCGGACGCGGTGGGCCACCCCGCCTATGCCTGCCGGGGCCGAGACGCCGATCGGCGCTGCGCCCTTCACCAATGTGCCGAACTGCTCGCCGCCAGCGTGACAACAGGAGGAGACCGTGACTAACACTCAAGCGGGCTGGTACGACGACGGTTCGGGAACTGGGACCAAGCGTTGGTGGGACGGCCAGGGCTGGACCGACCAGTATCAGCAGCCTCAAGCGGGCGGCGGCATAGCCGGAGCTGTTCGCAGGATCGAGGATGGCGCGGTTGCGGGAGCTCAACCTCGTCCCGCAGCGCAAGGCGCGAGTTATGTGGTCCTTCAGGTCATCCTCAAGGAGAAACTGTGGGGCACGGGGTCGGGCAACCTCACTGAGTTGGAGAAAGCGCTCAATGCTCAGGCTTCGCTCGGATACCGACTACACACCATCACCACGGCCTCGTCCGGCAGCAAGGGCCTTGGTGGCGGTGACCGAATACAGGCGACAATGGTGTTCGAGAGGATCGCATAGTCAATCCACTCCTTCGTCCACTCAGCGGCCTTCATTCGGACTTCCATCAAGGGCGGCTGAAGCCGGATTGGAAGAGGATGTTGCGCCACTCCGGATCAGCCGCAACCGGTCTGCGCTTGCCCCGCATACAACTCTGGGAGGTCGACGTACACGGAGCCTGAGTCTCATTCAGGCTTGTGCGCCTTGATCGTGTAGCTGTGCGGCAGCCGCCACGGGCGGTCCTCGAGCCGGTGCTCGCCGCCGGGGAGCGCCTCGGTGAAGCCGGGGAAGGGGTCCCACGGGACGCTGTCGTGCTCGACCAGCGCGTCCAGCATGAGCCCGTGACCGAGCAGGGCGGTCACGATCTCGCCGAGGCCGTGGTTCCACTCCTTGGTGACGGTGTGCTGGAACTCGACGTCGGACTCGACGTAGGTGCCCCGCTCGTCCCAGACCATCGGCTCCTCACGCTCGACGTAGGGGTACTCCAGCTCGAGCCGACCGTCCGGCAGTGGGTCGGCGAGCGCCCACAGCACCGGATGGCCCTCGCGGATGAACAGCCGTCCGCCCGGCTTGAGCAGCAGCTCGACCACCGCCGCCCACCGCTCGACGCTCGGGATCCAGTTCAGCGCGCCGACGCCGGTGAAGACCAGGTCGAACTCACCCTCGGGCAGCACCTCGGCCGCGTCGTACACGTCCGCCTGGACGAAGTCGACCCCCGCGCCCAGCTCCTCGCTCAGTGCAGTCGCCTGCGCGACGGCGGCCGGGCTGAAGTCCAGCCCGGTCATCCGCGCGCCCAGCCGGGCCAGGGAGATCGTGTCCGTGCCGATGTGGCACTGGAGGTGCACGCCGCGCAGCCCTTCGACATCACCCAGGAGCGGGAGGTCGAAGGTCACCACCTCGGACAGGTACGCCGGGTCGGCCCGGAACTCTTCGAGGTGGTAGCCGGGCGACGCCGCATGTGCCGGCGCCCGCTCGTCCCAGTTGGCCTGGTTGAGGGTGCGGTAGTCGTCGTCCACGTCAGGAGGCTATTCGCGGACGCAGTGCGGACCACCTCTCGTGAGGGTTTTCTTAGCACCGATCACTTCCGTTGACCCCCATCTGTCGCGCTACAACAATCGCGAGTTGATCCCCCAACCGACCTCCCGAAGGAGGGATCAGATGAACAGACAGGGGATGCGCGTCGTTCTCGCCGCCGCTGCGGCCGGCGCGCTGGCAGCAACAACCGTCGCCGCGCAGGGCGACGCCCGCCGCGCGAACGACGGCCCAAAGAAGGTGAGGGCCTCGCTCGTCGGCTACAGCGAGGTTCCGTTGGCGTTGTCCAGCCCGGGCCGCGGGTCGTTCCGGGCCACCATCGACAGGCGCAACCAGGAGATCACCTACGTGCTGACCTACGACGGCCTGCCCACCGCCGTGTCCCAGGCGCACATACATTTCGGCAGTCCGTCACAGGCGGGCGGGATCAGTGCCTTCCTGTGCACGAACCTCGGCAACGGACCGGCCGGGACGCAGGCCTGTCCGACCTCGGGCCCGATCAGGGGGGTGCTGACGGCGGCTGAGGTCGTCGGCCCCTCCGCACAGGGGATCCTGGCCGGGGAGTTCCTCGAGCTCGTTGAGGCGATCGGGGCTCGCACGGCGTACGTGAACGTCCACACGTCCGAGTACGCCTCCGGCGAGATCCGCGGCCAGCTGCGCTGACCGCACGCGGGACCAGGGGTGTCTGCCCCTGGTCCCGCTTGACGCGGATCTTCAGGCGCGCACCGGGTGCCCGGCCTCGGCGAGCGCGGCCTTGACCTCGCCGATCCGCAGGGTGCCGAAGTGGAAGACCGTCGCCGCCAGTACCGCGTCGGCACCGGCCTCGACGGCGGGGGCGAAGTGGTCGAGCCGCCCGGCGCCGCCGGACGCGATGACCGGGATGCCGACCTCGCGGCGTACGGCGCTGATCAGGTCCAGGTCGAAGCCGCCCCGGGTGCCGTCGGCGTCCATCGCGTTGAGCAGGATCTCGCCGGCGCCGAGCTCGCTCGCGCGGGCGGCCCAGGCGATCGCGTCGAGGCCGGCGGACTCGCGGCCGCCGTGGGTGGTGACCTCGAAGCCGCTGTCGGTCGTCGGCGCGCGGCGGGCGTCGACGGAGAGGACGAGGACCTGGTTGCCGAAGCGGTCCGCGATCTCGGCGACCAGCTCGGGACGGTGGATGGCGGCGGTGTTCACGGCGACCTTGTCGGCGCCGGCGCGCAGCAGCCGGTCGACGTCCTCGACGGAGGAGACACCCCCGCCGACGGTGAGCGGGATGAAGACCTCCTCGGCGCACCGGGACACGACCTCCATCGTGGTGGCGCGGCCCTCGTGGGAGGCGGAGATGTCGAGGAAGGTGAGCTCGTCGGCGCCCTCGGCGTCGTAGGTGCGGGCCAGCTCGACCGGGTCGCCGGCGTCGCGCAGCTCCTTGAAGTTGATCCCCTTGACGACCCGGCCGCCGTCGACGTCGAGGCAGGGGATCACGCGTACGGCGAGCGTCATGGGTTGCCCTTGGTGAGGGCCAGGGCGTCCTCCAGGGAGAACCGCCCCTCGTAGAGCGCGGTCCCGATGATCGCGCCCTCGACGCCGTCGGCGACCAGCCCCTGGAGCGACTCGAGGTCGGCGAGCTCGGTGATGCCGCCCGACGCGACCACGGGTTTGTCGGTGGCGGCGCAGACGTCGCGGAGCAGGTCGAGGTTCGGCCCCTGCAGCATGCCGTCCTTGTTGACGTCGGTGACGACGTACCGTGCGCAGCCCTGGGAGTCGAGGCGGGCCAGCACGTCGTAGAGGTCGCCGCCCTCGCGGGTCCAGCCGCGCGCGGCGAGGGTGCGGCCGCGGACGTCGAGGCCGACGGCCACCCGGTCGCCGTACGCCGCGATGGCCTGCGCGCACCACTGCGGCTGCTCGAGCGCGGCGGTGCCGATGTTGACCCGGCGGCAGCCCGTGGCCATCGCGGCCGCTAGCGACTCGTCGTCGCGGATGCCGCCGCTCATCTCGACCCGGATGTCGAGGGTGCCGACGATCTTCGCCTGCAGCTCGCGGTTGTGACCGCGACCGAACGCCGCGTCCAGATCGACCAGGTGGATCCACTCGGCGCCCGCCTGCTGCCAGCGCAGCGCTGCCTCGACCGGGTCGCCGAACGTCTTCTCCGACCCCGCCACGCCCTGCACCAGCTGGACGGCCTGACCGCCGGCGATGTCGACGGCCGGGAGCAGCTCGAGGTAGTCGCTCATCCCTCAGCTCTTCCGGGTCAGGATCATGTGCACGATCGGGGCCCCGAGCACGCTGGCCACGAGCGTGAACCCGGTCAGGTACCAGTCCCGGCTGAACGCGAAGACCAGCAGGTTCAGGGCCACCAGGACGGCGAACGTCATGCCGACCTGGCGGCGCCGCTTCTCGGCCAACAGCCCGGTCGGTCGGGCCGCTGGCTTGGGCACCCAGCCGGTCAGCCTCTCCTTGCGGGCGTCTCGGCGGGCCCGCCGCTCCGTGGCCGCCGCCCGCTCGGCGTCCCGCGCGGCCGCCGCTGCCTCCCGCTCCGCCCTCCGCTGGGCCCGCTCCTTGCTCATGAGGGCCCGCCAGGCCATGAGTCGCTCACAGGGACCCCACCCAGTTCCGGAGGAGCGTCGCGCCGGCGTCACCGGACTTCTCGGGGTGGAACTGGGTGGCCCAGAGGGGGCCGTTCTCGACCGCGGCGACGAAGCGGTCGCCCGCCCCGGCGACCGACCCGGTCTCGGCCCAGGTCACCAGCGGTGCGGTGGTGCGGCCGTGGGTCTCGAGGGTCCACTCCCGGACACCGTAGGAGTGCACGAAGTAGAACCGCTCCCCCTCGATGCCGGCGAACATCGCCGAGCCGGACGGCGCGGAGACCGTGTTCCAGCCCATGTGCGGCACGATCGGCGCCTGCAGCCGCTCGACCACGCCGGGCCACTCGTCGCAGCCCTCGGTCTCGACACCGTGCTCGATCCCGCGCTCGAAGAGCACCTGCATGCCCACGCAGATGCCGAGCACCGGCCGGCCGCCGGCCAGCCGCCGCCCGATCGCGCGCGGGCCGTCGACCGCGCGCAGCCCGGCCATGCACGCGGCGTACGCGCCCACGCCCGGGACCACGAGCCCGTCGGCGTCCTCGGCGGCGCGACGGTCACTGGTGAGGGTGACCTCTGCCCCGGCCCGCTCGACCGCGCGTACGGCGGAGCGGAGGTTCCCCGAGCCGTGGTCGAGGACGACGACCTTCTTCTTCAGAGCTGGCCCTTGGTCGAGGGGATCCCGGTCTCGCGCGGGTCGAGCGCTACCGCGTCGCGGAACGCACGCGCGAACGCCTTGAACTGGGTCTCCACGATGTGGTGCGGCTCGCGACCCGCCAGCACCCGGACGTGCAGTGCGATCTGGGCCTGGAAGGCCAGCGTCTCGAAGACGTGCCTGGTCAGGGAGCCGAGGTAGCCCGGACCGTCGCTGGCCCCCAGAATGACGTACTGCTGCCCCTCCGGCTCGCCGGTGTGCACGCAGTACGGCCGCCCGGACACGTCCACGACGGCCTGCACCAGCGCCTCGTCCAGGGGCACGGTGGCGTCACCGAACCGGCGGATGCCGGACTTGTCGCCGAGCGCCTCGCGCAGCGCCTGCCCGAGCACGATCGCGGTGTCCTCGACGGTGTGGTGGGCGTCGATGTGGGTGTCGCCCTCGGTCTGGACGACGAGGTCGACCAGGGAGTGCCGGGCGAAGGAGATGAGCATGTGGTCGTAGAAGCCGACCCCGGTGGAGACGTCGTGGCGGCCCGAGCCGTCGAGGTCGACCTCGACGAGCACCTTGGACTCGCTGGTCTGCCGCTCGATGCGTGCGACTCTGTTCGACTTCCGGGGGCTCATGACTGCTCCTCCATCACCTGGGTCAGTGCCAGTGTGAACGACTTCATCTCGTCCGGGGTGCCGATCGACACCCGCAGCCACCCGTCCGGACCGACCTCGCGCACGAGGACGCCCCGGTCGAGCAGCCCCTGCCAGACAGCATGACGATCCCCGAAGACGCCGAACAACACGAAATTGGCGTCGCTCTCAGCGACCTCGAGACCCTGCTCGCGCAGCCACTCGACCGTGGAGTCGCGCTCTGTGCGCAGGTCGTCCACCCGGCCCAGCAGCTCCTTCTCGTGGCGCAGGGCCGCGAGCGCCACCGCCTGGGTGACCGCGGACAGGTGGTAGGGCAGCCGGACGACGCGGATCCCGTCGCAGATCGCCGGGTCGGCAGCCAGATAGCCCAACCGCGCCCCGGCCAGCGCGAACGCCTTGCTCATGGTGCGCGTGACCACCAGGTTGCGGTGCTCGGGGAGCAGCTCCAAGCCGCTGGGGACGCCAGCCCGGCGGAACTCGGCGTACGCCTCGTCCAGCACCACCAGGCCGTCGCCGGCCGTCTCGCAGAGCACGCTGATCGCGTCGTGCGGGAGCGCGGTGCCGGTCGGGTTGTTCGGGCTCGGGATCAGCACCACGGCCGGCCGGTGCCGCTCGATCAGCGAGCCGGCGTGGTCGAGGTCGAGCGAGAAGTCCTCCTCGCGGTGCCCGACGACCCACTCGGTGTTGGTGTCGCGGGCGTACTCCGGATACATCGAGTACGTCGGCGCGAAGCTCAGCGCGGTCCGCCCCGGGCCGGCGAACGCCTGGAGCAGCTGGAGCATCACCTCGTTGGAGCCGTTGGCCGCCCACACCTGTCCGGGGACGACTCCGTGGGGCGTGTCCTTCGAGAGGTACGCCGCCAGCGCGGTGCGCAGCTCGGTGAGCTCGCGGTCCGGGTAGCGGTTGAGCGTGCCCGCGGCAGCCGCCACGGCCTGCGCGATGTCGGCGACGCACTCCGGCGACGGGCCGTAAGGGTTCTCGTTGACGTTGAGCTGGACCGGCACGTCGAGCTGCGGGGCGCCGTACGGCTGGAGCCCCTGCAGCTCGGTCCGCAGGGGTGGGAAGTCACTCACGACTCAACCCCCGAAGCGGACGCGAACCGCGGCGCCGTGACCCGGCAGGTCCTCGGCCTCGGCCAGAGTGACCACATGGTCGGCGACCTCGGCCAGCGCCTCGCGCGAGTAGTCGACGACGTGCACCGACCTGGTGAACGCCCGCACCGACAGCCCCGAGGAGTGGCAGGCGCAGCCGCCCGTCGGCAGCACGTGGTTGGAGCCGGCGCAGTAGTCCCCCAGCGAGACCGGCGCGTGCGGGCCGACGAAGATCGCGCCCGCGTTGCGGATCCGGGCCGCCACGTCCGCGGCGTCGGCGGTGTGGATCTCGAGGTGCTCGGCGGCGTAGGCGTCGGCCACCTCCACACCCTGGTCGAGGTGGTCGACCAGCACCACCCCGGACTGGCTGCCCGACAACGAGGTCTGGATCCGCTCGGTGTGCTTGGTGGCCAGCACCTGGGCCTCGAGCTCGACGGCGACCCGGTCGGCCAGCGGCTCTGAGTCGGTGACCAGCACCGCAGCGGCCAGCGGGTCGTGCTCGGCCTGGCTGAGCAGGTCGGCGGCGACGTACGACGGGTCTGCGGTCTCGTCGGCCAGGACCAGGATCTCGGTCGGCCCGGCCTCGGAGTCGATGCCGACCCGGCCCTTGAGCAGCCGCTTCGCCGTGACCGTCCAGATCGAGCCGGGGCCCGTCACCAGGTCGACCCGGGCGCAGGCGCCGGCGCCGTAGGCGAACATCGCGATCGCCTGGGCGCCGCCCACGGCGTACACCTCGTCGACGCCGAGCAGCGCGCAGGCAGCGAGGATCGTCGGGTGCGGCAGGCCGCCGTGGTCCTTCTGGGGCGTCGAGGACAGCGCGATCGAGCGAACCCCGGCCACCTGGGCGGGGACGACGTTCATCAGCACGCTGGAGACCAGCGGGGCGATGCCGCCGGGCACGTAGAGCCCGACCCGGCCGACCGGCACCATGCGGTGGGTGACCCGGGCACCCGGCCCGAGCTGGGTCGTCGCGTCCCGCTCCAGCTCGGCCTCGCACGTGGCCCGCAGCCGCCGGATCGACTCCTCCAGCCCGGCCCGGATGTCGGGGTCGAGGCCGGCCAGCGCCTCGTGCAGCGCCTCGGGCGGCACCCGGATGTCGGACTGGGTGACACCGTCGTACTGCTCCGACATCTCCAGGATGGCCTCGAGCCCGCGGGTGCGGACCGCCTCGCAGATCGCGTGCACCGCCGGGATCGCCGCCTCGATGTCGAAGTCGGCGCGCGGCACCACGTCCCGGTAGTCCTCGGGACGCTCACCGCGCAGGTCGATCCGGCGCATCATGCGCCGATTCTACGAAGTGCCCCAGCCGAGACTGCCGTCGCGACGCTGGTTGGACTACGACGCCGCGGCGACCACGGCGTGGACCTCCTCGCCGATCAGCTCGGGCGCCTCGGTCGGGATGTCGTGTCCACAGGTGCACCTGACGAGGCGCCCCTGGCGCCAGGCGGCGACCCACCCGGTCAGCGCGATCTCGTAGTCATGGGTCGGCCAGGGGAGCTCCTGCTCGGTTCCGAAGACGAAGGTCATCGGCACGTCCGGCAGCTGCTCCTCCACGGCCCGACTGGCTTCATAGCCGTCGTAGGCATCCAGTCCGCGCTCGAACGCATTCATCTCGGCCCGTACGTCGTCGGCCAGGTCGGGAGGGTCCAGCTCGGTCTCGAACGGGAGCGTGGCGTCGACCATGACCAGCCCCGCGACGTCCTCGGGGTGGCGCCCCGCCTCGATGAGGGCCAGCAGTCCGCCCCAGGAGTGCGCGACCAGGACGTACGGCGGCTCCATCCCAGTGGCCTCGAGCACGCCCTCGAGGTCGGCGGCGGCCTCGGCCGGGCTGTGCCGCAGCTGGTCGCGTCCGCTGCTGTCGACGTTGAACCGGTCGTAGGTGCAGGGTGAGATGCCCGACAGGGCGTCGATGGTCTGGTTCCAGTCCGACCCCTGACCGCCGGCCCCGTGCAGGAACACGACCGTCGGCCCCGAGCCCGGTCGGCACTCCGCGTAGATGTCGTGCCCGTTGACGTGCACGACCTTCGCAGCGCCCGGTTCAGCTGTGGACGAGACGCCGGTGGCCGAGGCCGGGGGCAGGTCGGTGGATCGGTCACGATCCGCGTCGTCGTCGGCGCACCCACCGGCTAGCACAGCGGCGAGCATCAGCGTGAGCGCCAGGGCGCATGACGCGTGCGGTCCGCGTCTGGTCCTCGTCATGTCGCGTTCGACGGCTCCAGCCGGACAGCGACCGCCACGACGATCAGCCACACCGGCAACAGCATCGCGGGAACGAAGCCGAGCGGGCCCAACGGGGCCAGGCAGCCGACGAGGATCGAGACGACGGCCAGCCAGCGCGGCAGGCTGCCGGACATCAGCCCGGCGGCGCCCGCACCGACGTACACGCAGATCATCCCCATCATCAGCGGCAGGAAGTTCGACGTGTCGACGAAGTTGAGAGTGCGCACAGAAGCGTCCTCACCCTGGTCGACCGCATGCCAGACGGCCAGTCCGGAGACGGCCCATGACGCGACGGTGAGCGCGATGACGACGAAGCCGAGCATCGCCACGTCGGCGGTCCACGCCGGGCGGTTGGACCTGAGCGCGAGCCGGACTCCGACGCCGAGGAAGACCAAGATGGCGCACGCCGCCATCCCGGCGTAGCTGGTGGCCATGATCAACATGTGGCTCTGGTCGTACGCCGCCTCGATGGTGGCCAGGGAGGAGTCGGGCTCGGTTTCCGCGCTGGTGGCCACGGCGGCCACGAAGACGGTGACGAACGTGAGGGCGAGCAGCACGAGCGTGCGCCGTCGGGGGACGCCAGGTGAGGTCGTGAGAGGGCTGGAATCGAGCTTGGTGGTGGTCATGGCTCCACCGTGGCGGTCCGGGACCGCCGGCCGCGTCGGAGCACACCCCTGACCTGGATCGGGGCTGGCCCTGACGCCGATCCCCGAGATCGCTGCGACCATGAGTCGGTGACCCGGCGTCGAGCGACCTCGCTGGTGGTCGCCCTGCTGGCGATCACGGTGGCCGAGGCGGCGCTCGGGCTGTGGTTCGACCACCTCGAACGCCGAGCCGGCCATCCGGAGCTCACGGGCGCCCACGGCTACAGCTGGCTGTTTCTCGTCGCGGTCGCGGTGGCCGCCGCGGTCGGGGCAGTGATCGCGCTCAGCCAGCCCCGGCACCCCGTCGGCTGGTTGTTCCTCCTGCTGGCGGCCAGCATCATGATGGCCGGTCCCGTCGACGGCTACGCCACCTATGCGTTGCTCGGCTCGCCGGACCGTCCGCTGGCCGGCGGCCATGCGTTCGCGCTGGTGGCGGACAGCGAGTGGATCGCATGGCTGCTGCTGGTGGCCGTGATCCTCTTCCTGACACCGGACGGGCAGTACGCATCCCCTCGGTGGCGGATGGCCGGGCGGGTCACGCTTGATCGCCGGTGTGGTCGCGCTGGTGTTCTCGATCCCGACGGAGCAGCAGTTCGAGGCGCCCTTCGACGAGGTGGACAACCCGCTTGCCCTCCCCGCCCTGCAACCTGGCCTCGACTACGTGAAGAGCAGCCTCGTCCTCGTCCTCGGCGTCGGTCTCATCTGCGCCGCGGTCTCGCTGGTGCTGCGCTTCCGGAGGGCACATGGCGACGAGCGACGTCGACTGCTGTGGCTGGTCTTCGCCGTGGTCCCGCTTCCGCTGTTCGTGGTGCTGGCCTTCGTCGCGGCGTTCACCCAGCACGACGACGTGACCGTCGTCGCCAGCTCGGGCTTCATCACCCTGGTTCCGATCGCCGCGGGGCTCTCGGTGCTGCGCTACCGGCTCTACGACGTCGAGCGGATCGTCGCCGCCACGGTCACCTGGGTCCTGCTCACGACGATCGTGGTGGGGACCTACGCGTTCGTCGTGTGGATGGGCGCCCGCGCCGTACCGAGCGGCCCGGTCTCCCCCGCTCTGGCGGCCACGGTCGGCGCCGTGGCGGCTGCCGGTCTGGCGTTCCCGCTCCGCCACGCGCTGCAGGACCAGGTGGACCGTCGGTTCAACCGGCGTGCCTACGACGCCCGCCGGGTCGTCGGTGCCGCCCTGGCCAGCGAGGGTGCCGGCATCGACGTCGAGGCGGTGCTCCGCGATGCGTTGGCGGATCCCGCCCTGATCGTCGCCTACCCGGGAGCCGAGGGAGCGTGGGTGAGCTCCGACGGCATTCCGACGACGCCCGCGGTGCACGTCGACATCGAGCGGCACGACCGGGTGGTGGCGCGGGTCGGGTTCGACCCCGACCGCACCGACGCCGCGACCGTGCGCGGGGCGGCCACCCTCGCGGCGGCCGAGCTGGACAACACCCGGCTCCGCGCCGAGCTGGCCCGGCAGGTCGGCGAGATCGCGGCCTCCCGCGAGCGGCTGGCCACGGCCCAGCGCACCGAGCGGCGCAAGATCGAGCGCGACCTCCATGACGGCGCTCAGCAACGGCTGCTCGCCCTGGCTCTCGAGCTCCAGTCGGCCCAGCTGAACGGGGATCCCGGCCGGATGGAGCAGGCACTCACCGACGGAGCCGAGTCCGCCCGCGCGGCGGTGCGCGAGCTGCGGGCCCTCGCCAACGGGTTGCACCCCGCCGCGCTCGAGGACGGTGGGCTGTCCGCCGCCGTGGACGACATGGCCAGGCTCTCCCCCGTGCCGGTCCGGGTCAGCGTCGAGGCCGGGCGGCTGGACCGGAGCCTGGAGTTCACCGCCTGGTCGGTGATCGGTGAAGCCGTGGTCAACGCCCAGAAGCACGCCGGCGCCAGCAGCATCCGCGTCGACGTCAGCCGACGCAACGGGCACCTCCGTCTCCAGGTCAGCGACGACGGGCGCGGTGGCGCGAACCCGGACGGGCCTGGGCTCCGTGGCCTGCGCGACCGGGTCGAGACGGCCCGCGGACGGCTCTCGGTGCGTTCGGCCGTCGGCGGTACGACGATCGAGGCCGACCTCCCGTGCGAGTAGTCATCGCCGACGACTCGGCCCTGCTCCGCGACGGACTGGCGAGCCTGCTCACCGAGGCGGGTATCGAGGTCCTGGCCCGGGCCGCCGATGCCGCCGAGCTCACCGCGGCGGTGGACGAGCACCGCCCCGACGTCGCGATCGTGGACATCCGGATGCCGCCGACGTACACCCACGAAGGTGCGAAGGCGGCGCTCGAGCTCCGGAAGGAGCATCCCGCCCTCGGCATCCTGCTGCTGTCGCAGTCGCTGGAGAGCCGCTACGTCACCGACCTGGCCCGCACCCATCCCCGGGGCTTCGGCTACCTGCTCAAGGACCGGGTCACTGACGTCCGGGTGTTGCTGGACGCGCTCGGCTCGGTCGCCGACGGCGGCACCGTGCTCGACCCTGAGGTGGTCAGCCACCTGCTCGGCCGCAACGAGCTCGCCGACCAGCTGGCTCGGCTCTCCGAACGCGAGCGCGACGTCCTGGAGCTGATGGCGCAGGGGCTGTCCAACAAGGCGATCGCGGGACGTCTGGTGATCGATGTGAAGACCGTCGAGACCCACATCGCCAGGATCCTGACCAAGCTCGACCTGCACCAGACCCCGGACGAGCACCGGCGGGTGCTCGCCGTGCTCGCGTGGCTGCGGGGCTAACCTCGGGAACGTGAGCACGTCCCTCCCGATGTTCCCGCTCAACGCGGTGATCTTCCCGGGGGTGAGCGTGCCGCTCAACGTCTTCGAGGACCGCTACCGCGCGCTCGTTCACCACCTGCTGCGGGTCGAGGACCCGACCCAGCGGCTGTTCGGGTCGGTGGGGATCCGCGAGGGGTACGAGGTCGGCGAGCACGGCTCGCAGTCGCTGTTCCGGGTCGGCTGCCGGGTCCAGCTCACCGAGGTGGAGTCGCGGCCGGACGGCACCTTCTCGATCGTCGCGGTGGGGCTGGACCGGATCCAGCTCGAACGGCTCGACACCAGCGGCGCCTTCCCGGTGGGACAGGTGGTCGACCGTCCAGAGACGGGCGGGACGGTGCCCCAGGACCTGCTGGAGCGGGCGCGGGAGGTCTTCACCGCCTACCGGGCCGCGCTGGCCGAGATCCGGAACGACCCCTACACCGGCGACCTGCCGCAGGACCCGTCGTACCTGTCCTGGACGCTGGCCGCCTGCGCCCCGCTGCCGTTGCACGAGCGGCAGGCCCTGCTCGAGGCCGAGGACCCCGCCCACCGGCTCCGGTTGGTCACCGACCTGCTCCGCACCGAGCTGCGCGCGATGAACGTGCTGCCCTCCCTGCCGGCCACGGACGTGGCGCGCACGCGCTGGAGCCCCAACTGACCCAGCCCACGACGTGACGCCGGCGATCCTCGCCCTGCGGGCAGCCGGCGTGGCGTTCACTGCGCACGACTACCGTCACGACCCGCGCGGGGAGTCCTTCGGTCTCGAGGCCGCCCACGAGCTGGGGCTGGACCCGGACCGGGTCTACAAGACCCTGGTGGCCAGCGTCGACGGCCAGCTGGTCGTGGCGGTGGTGCCGGTCAGCGGCTGGCTCGACCTCAAGGCCCTGGCCCGGGCCGCCGGTGCGTCCAAGGCAGCGATGGCCGACGTCCGGGAGGCGGAGCGCGCGACGGGGTACGTCGCCGGCGGCATCTCGCCGTTCGGCCAGAAGCGACAGCACCCGACCGTGGTCGACGAGACGGTCGAGCTGTGGGACACCGTCTACGTCTCCGGCGGCCGCCGCGGCCTGGACGTGGAGATCGCCCCGGCCGACCTCATCGAGGTGACCGGGGCGATCGTGGCAGATATAGGCCTCAGTCGGTCGTGAGCCTCAGGACTGCGTGGGCGACGCCGTCGTCGACCCAGCCGGTCATGCCGAACCCGGAGACGGGCTCGAGGTTCTCGACGAACTCCTCGTCGCTCTCGCCCGCCGCGTCCTCGATGGCGTCCTGGAACTCGTTGACGTTGACGAACAGCACCGTGTGCGCCTCGTCGGCCTCGCGAACCACGTCCTGGAAGACGTCGTTGTCACCCAGGTCGCCGTCCTTGAGCACGTCGGCGCGGTAGTCGGCGTTCGGGCCGACCACGATCGTCTCGCCGTCCGCGTCGGACTCGAGCACGTTCGCCTCGGGCCCGGCCATCTCACGGAGCTTGTCGAGGACGGTCTCGATCTCGTCGGGGTCGCCCTTGATCTTGAGCGCGATCGGGATGTCCGACCCGTCGGAGGAGTTGAAGAACGCCTCCGGGTCGAAGTCGGAGCCGAGGGCGAGGGCGGCCGAGTCACCGGCCAGCGTCTCGGCGTCGTCCGGGAGGTCCAGCCCGGTCGTCTCCGAGAGCTCCTCCATCAGCTCGTCCGACTCGCTGCCGACGTAGGGAGCCATGTAGTCGACGAGGTCGCCGAACCAGCCGTCGGCGAAGCCCACGCCGAGAACCGCACCGGTGTCGCCGGGAAGCGACTCCACCACGTCGGCGGTGCCACCGGCGGTGGTGATGCCCGGCAGTCCGACGCTGGAGTCGCCGGCGCCCTCGAGCTCGATGGCGCCGTCGTCGAACCGGATGGTCATCGCCAGGCCCTTGAAGTCGCGCAGCTTCTGCTTGAGCTCCTCGGAGACCTCCGGCTGGGGCTCCGGACCACCGCACTCGTCGAAGGGCCCGCTGTCGCCCGGCGCGGTGCCGTCGTCGCTCGAGTCAGGCAGATCGAGGTCGCAGGCGTAGTCGTCGACCAGCCCGCCGAGGGGGTAGCCGAACATGTCGTCCGCGTGGTCGGCGAAGTAGTCGCCGGCCTCCGGGCCGGCGTAGAGCGTGACCACGCCCGCGTCGCCGGCCTCGTCGGTCCACCTCTGGAAGTCCTCGTCCTCGGCCAGGGAGCCCTTGCCGGCCGCCGCGACCACGTCGTCGGCGATGTCGTCGGACTCCGCGATCACCGCCCAGTCACCGCTGATCGCCCAGCCGACGTCGTCGCTGTCGCTGCAGCCCTTGATCTTGTCGAGGCCGGCGTCGGCCTTGTCGGCGTCCTTGACCTGGAGCACGACCACTGGGTCGGGGTCCTCGCCGCCGATGTCGACGGCCGCGACGGCGGCCCGTTCACCGAGCCACGGCTCGATGTCGTCGGCGTAGTCGAGGCCGTCGCAGTCCGCCTCGTCCTGGATCTCGTCGAAGATCGCCTTGCGGATGTCGTCGTCGGTGTCGATGCCGACCTCGTCCTCGAAGGCCGGGAACTTGTTGAGAGTCCGCAGCGCCTCGATCTTCTGGCCGCCGCTCGGGTCGAGGTCGATGCTGACATAGCCCAGCGTGTCGGCCGGCAGCGCCTCGGCCGGCTGCGGCCCGGTGGTGATGAAGCTGTACGCCGCCCAGGCACCGACGCCCACCGCGACCGCGCCGATGACCCCGCCGCCGACCAGGAGTGCCCTCTTGACCGGGATGCCGCCACGGCGCGGCTCCGGAGGCAGGGGCCCGCCCCCTCCGCTCTCGAGGAACTCGGGCGGCCCGCTCGGGGGGCCGCTCGGGGGTCCGGTCGGCGGGCCACTCGGCGGTCCGGCCGGCGGAGGCGGGGGTGGGAGCGTGCTGGACAAGGCGTCCTCCGAAGGGTGACAAGTGCCAGGGGTGTGCCGGGAGAGCTCGCGAGTGGGACGGCGGGAGCCTACCCGTGGGTTCCTCCTGCCAGACCCGAATCGGTCGCAGAGACCTCGGTCGGCGCCCGGCTGACCGAGGCGGCGTACACGATCGCCAGCCCGACCAGCGCGCCGAACGGGAACGCCGCCCTCGGCGGCCAGGCTTCGACGCGCAGGGTGCCGGGTAGCCGGGCGCCGTCGGTGGAGGTCCTGGCGACCTCCTGGGGGTCGGGCGGGCTGAGGTGCTGGCCGACGCGGAGCATGAGGTAGCCCGCCAGCACCGAGCCCGCGACCACCGCGAGCAGGGTGACCAGCTCGGAGCGGTCGAGCTGCCAGGCACAGAGGAGACCGAGCACCAGCCCGGCCAGCACGGCGATGGTGACGTACCAGGCGACGCCGGAGAAGTCGTCGCGGAGCCCGGCCTCGCTGGTGAACCACTGGCCGCCGGACACGACCCCGGTGGGCACGTCCCAGACGTGGTACCAGAGCCAGCCGGCCAGCGCACCCACCACGGCGAACAGCGCCACGATGGCCAGCGCCTGGACGGGCGCCACCACCCACGCCGACCGGCGCGGCTGCGCCGGCGGAGCGCTGAGGGACTCCCGGGTCGGGGCGGCGGTCAGCCCGTCAGACATCCCGGACCCAGCAGCTGCTTGAGGTCCGCGAACAACGCCGGGCTCGGGGTGACCCGGAGCCGGTCGTCGAGGCGCATGACCTTGGTGGCGTCACGCGTCAAGAGTCGCAGCCGTACCTCGGTGATACCGGGGTGGGTCCCGAGCACGTCGCGGAGCTGGGCCACGACCGGGCCGGTGCAGCGGGTCGAGGGCAGGCTGATCACGACCGGGCCGGCGGGTCCGTCGCTCAGATCCGCCTGCGTCACCTCCTGGGCGCGCAGCTCGGGCTGGTCCTTGTCGCGCGACAGCGAGCCCTTGATCCGGAGGATGGAGTCCTCGACCAGCAGGGTGCTGGCCAGCTGGTAGGTGCTGGGGAACAGCAGCACCTCGATCGCGCCGTCGAGATCCTCCAACGTGATCGTGGCCCAGCTGTCGCCGCGCTTGGTGATCTTGCGCTGGACCGAGGTGACCAGCCCGCTGATGGTGATCGTGCTGCCGTGTGGCCGCTCCTCGTCCAGCATCAGCTGGCCGATCGTGCAGTCGCTGCCCTGCGAGAGCACGTGCTCGAGGCCGAGCAGCGGGTGGTCGGACACGTAGAGGCCGAGCATGTCGCGCTCGTGGCCCAGCAGGGTGGTCTTGTCCCACTCCTCGATGTCCTGGGGGATCGCCACCGACACCCCGAATCCGCTGCTGGTGTCGTCGACGCCGCCGAACAGGGAGTCCTGGCCGATCGCCTCGTTGCGCTTGATGTCGACGTACTGGTCGACGGCCTGCTCGTGGATCGCGACCAGTGCCCGCCGCTTGTGCTTCATGTCGTCGAAGGCGCCCGCCTTGACCAGCGACTCGACCACCCGCTTGTTGCAGACCAGCGCGGGGACCTTCTCGAGGAAGTCGTTGAAGTCGAGGTAGCGGCCCTTCTCCGTGCGGGCCGCCACGATGCCGTCGACGACGTTGTGCCCGACGTTGCGGATGGCGGTGAGCCCGAAGCGGATGTCGTGGCCGACCGGGGTGAAGTCGGCGGCTGACTCGTTGACGTCGGGCGGGAGCACCTGGATCTTCATCCGCCGGCACTCGTTGAGGTAGATGGCCGACTTGTCCTTGTCGTCGCGCACCGACGTCAGCAGGGCCGCCATGTACTCGGCGCGGTAGTTGGCCTTGAGGTAGGCGGTCCAGTAGGAGACGAGGGCGTATGACGCGGAGTGGGCCTTGTTGAAGGCGTAGTCGGAGAACGGCAGCAGCGTGGCCCACAGCGTCGCGATCGCGGCGTCGGAGTAACCGTTGGCCTTCATGCCCTCGGAGAAGGGGACGTACTCGGCGTCCAGGATCTCCTTCTTCTTCTTGCCCATCGCCTTGCGGAGCAGGTCGGCCTGGCCCAGCGTGTAGCCGGCCACCTTGCGGACGATGGCCATGACCTGCTCCTGGTAGACCAGGAGGCCGTAGGTCTCGTCGAGGATCTCCGCGAGCGGCTCGGCCAGCTCTCGGTGCATCGCCTCCACTGGCTCGCGGCCGGTCTTGCGCCGCGCGTACTTGTTGTGGGAGTCCATGCCCATGGGCCCCGGTCGGTAGAGCGCCCCCACGGCGGAGATGTCGGCGAAGCAGTCGGGCCGCATCGAGCGGAGCAGGGCCCGCATCGGACCGCCGTCGAGCTGGAACACGCCGAGGGTGTCACCGCGCTGGAGCAGGGAGTACGTCGCCTCGTCGGTGAGCTCCAGCTGCTCCAGGACGACGGTCTCGCCGCGGTTCGCCTTGATGTTGGCGAGGGCGTCGTCGAGGACGGTGAGGTTGCGCAGCCCCAGGAAGTCCATCTTGATGAGGCCGAGGTTCTCGCAGGTCGGGTAGTCGAACTGGGTGATCATCACGCCGTCGGCGGGCCGCTTGAGCAGCGGGATGACGTCGCCCAGCGGCTCGCTGGACATGATCACGCCCGCGGCGTGCACGCCCCACTGCCGCTTGAGCCCCTCGATGCCCATCGCGGTGTCGACCACCCGCTTGACGTCCGCGTCGGCTTCGTAGAGCCCGCGGAACTCCCCGCCCTCGCCGTATCGCTTGTGCTCGGGGTCGAAGACCTCCTTGAGGGGGACGTCCTTGCCCATCACCGCCGCGGGCATCGCCTTGGTGATCCGGTCGCCCATGGCGAACGGGTAGCCGAGGATCCGGCTGGAGTCCTTCACCGCCTGCTTGGCCTTGATGGTG
This sequence comes from uncultured Actinomycetota bacterium, assembly GCA_963749865.1. Classification (GTDB taxonomy): domain Bacteria; phylum Actinomycetota; class Actinomycetes; order Propionibacteriales; family Nocardioidaceae; genus Nocardioides. The sequence goes on along the minus strand of CAVVOE010000009.1, from coordinate 326,178 downwards.
CCGTAGGTGACGATCATCGCCACCCGGTCCTCGCCGTACTTCTCGGTGACGTACTTGATCACCTCACCGCGCCGACGCTCGTCGAAGTCGATGTCGAAGTCGGGCATCGAGACGCGGTCGGGGTTGAGGAACCGCTCGAACAGCAGCCCGTGGAACAGCGGGTCGAGATCGGTGATCCGCATGGCGTAGGCGACCATCGAGCCCGCGCCGGAGCCGCGGCCGGGGCCGACGCGGATGCCGTTGTCCTTGGCCCAGTTGATGAAGTCCGCGACCACCAGGAAGTAGCCGGCGAAGCCCATGCTGGTGATGACACCGACCTCGAACTCGGCCCGGCGGCGGGCCTCGTCGGGGATGCCGTCGGGGTAGCGGTGGCGCAGGCCGGTCTCGACCTCCTTCACCAGCCAGGAGTCCTCGCTCTCCCCGGGCGGGCAGGGGAAGTGCGGCATGTACTTGCCGACGCTCTCGCTGAACTCGACGTCCACCCGCTCGGCGATCAGCAGCGTGTTGTCGCAGGCCTCGGGCAGGTCGCGCCAGACCTCGCGCATCTCGGCCGCCGACTTGAGGAAGTAGCCGTCGCCGGTGAAGGCGAACCGCTGGCCCGGGCCGTCGCCGGCCGGAACGTCCATCGTCGAGCCGGAGTTGATGCAGAGGAGATGCTCCTGGCTGGGCGCGTCCTCGCGCATGACGTAGTGGGAGTCGTTGGTCGCCAGCAGCGGGATCTGCAGGTCTTTGGCCAGCCGGAGCAGACCGTCCCTGACCCGGGTCTCGATGGCGAGGCCGTGGTCCATGAGCTCGATGAAGTAGCTGTCCCGGCCGAGGATGTCCTGGTAGTCGGCCGCCGTCTGCCGGGCCGCGTCGTAGTTGCCGTAGCGCAGGTGCACCTGCACCTCGCCGGACGGGCACCCCGTCGTGCCGATCAGGCCCCGGCTGTGCTGGGCGAGCAGCTCGCGGTCGGCCCGCGGCTGCTTGAAGAACCCGTCCCGCCACGCGCCCGTCGACAGCCGGAAGAGGTTGTGCATCCCCTCGGTCGACTCGCTGAGCAGCGTCATGTGCGTGTAGGCGCCGCGCGCGCTCACGTCGTCCGAGCCGCCGTCGTAGAAGTTGACGCCCTTGCGCTCGAACCGGCTGATGTTGGGCGTGAAGTAGGCCTCCATGCCGATGATCGGCTTGACGCCGGCGGCCTTGGCCTTGGTGTAGAACTCGTAGGCCCCGAAGACGTTGCCGTGGTCGGTCATCGCCACCGCCGGCATCCCGAGCTCCGCCGCCCGCTGGGTCAGCTCGGTCAACCTCGCCGCACCGTCGAGCATGGAGTACTCGGTGTGCACGTGCAGGTGGACGAACGAGTCCTGACCGGGCATGGGTGGGGTCTGCTCCTCGGGATCGTCGAGCGGGCATGACGAGACGGGCATGACGAGACGGGGTCGACGACGTGTGCCGACGATCTCGGGGGAAGGCCCTCAGCCTACGACGCCTCGGTGTCCACGATGGCACCACGCGCCGACAGTCCCGGGGTTCGAGCCGGACGGGTCCGTCGAGTGACCCGATCAGCAGGTCCGAACGCCGTTCCGACCTGCAAGATCGGTCACTCGACGGTCTCGGCGGCGTCGAGGCTCTCGGTGATGATCGCGGTCACGATCCGGCCGGCCCGCTCCTCGCCGAGGAGCGGGGCGCGGGCGGCCAGGGCCCGGGCGATCTCGCGCTCGCGGTCGAGGTCTCGCTCGGAGGACCCCTTGTGCAGCTGGACCGCCCGGGTCAGCGCCGACCTGCGGTTCAGCAGGTCGCCGAGCTGGGAGTCGACCTCGTCGATGAGGCCGCGGTAGAAGGCCAGCGGTTCGGTGCCGGGCCAGGCCATCCGCAGGTCGGGGGCCTTCTCCTCGTTCGTGGACCCGTCGGTGCGCTCGAGCTCCACGCATCCGTGCCGCTCGTAGAACGCGCGGGCCGGGCTGTTGCTCTCGAAGACCCAGAGGCAGAAACCTTCGGGCCGCAGCCGCTTGGCGACGTCCAGCAAGGCGCTTCCGACGCCCTGACGCGCATGGCCGGGCAGGACGTACAGCGAGTCGAGCCACGCCGCGTCGACCACCATGAAGGCGATCGGCAGGTCGCCGTCCTCGGCGGTCCACACGTCGCGCTTGTCGAGGTCCCAGCCGCTGACGTACGCGTGCACCTCTTTCTCCGTGTGGATCTGCGGAGGCATCGCGGGAACCGTCGTCTCCCGCACCCGCAGGTAGAGGTCTGCGATCGCCGGCAGGTCCTCCCGCGTGGCGGGGCGCAACCGGAGCGCGTCAGTCGGCATCGCGGACCGCCTCCAGGGCCCGGGCCAGGTCGTCGGGATAGTCGGAGGCATACGCGACGTACTCCCCCGACTCGGGGTGCTCGAAGCCGAGGCGTACGGCGTGCAGCCACTGCCGCTCGACCCCGAACCGCCTGGCCAGGGACGGGTCGGCGCCGTAGGTGAGGTCGCCCACGCAGGGGTGCTTCAGCGCGGCCATGTGGACGCGGATCTGGTGGGTCCGCCCGGTCTCGAGGTGCACCTCCAGCAGCGAGGCGAACCGGTGCGCTTCGAGCGTGGCGTAGTGGGTGACGCTGGGTCGGCCGTCGGCCATCACCGCGAACTTGTAGTCGGCCTTCGGGTGCCGGCCGATCGGCGCGTCGACGGTGCCCTCGAGCGGGTCGGGGTGCCCCTGCACGAGTGCGTGGTAGGTCTTGTCCACGTCGCGCCGGCGGAAGGCGTTCTTGAGCACCGAGTAGGCGTGCTCGGACTTGCAGATCACCATCACGCCCGAGGTCCCGACGTCGAGCCGCTGCACGATCCCCTTCCGCTCCGAGGCGCCGCTGGTCGCGATCTTGAAGCCCGCGGCCGCCAGGTGTCCGACCACGGTCGGCCCGGACCACCCGGGCGACGGGTGCACGGCGACCCCGACCGGCTTGCTGATCACCACGATCGCCGGGTCGTCGTGGATGATCTGGATGCCCTCGACCTCTTCTGGTACGACGACGAGGGGGTCCGCCTCGGCCGGGATCGTCACGTCGAGGGTCGCGCCGGCCAGCACCCGGTCGCTCTTGACTGCCCCGGACCCGTCGACGTGCACCAGGCCGCGCGAGATCAGGTCAGCGGCGCGGGTGCGGGAGAGCCCGAACATCTGCGCCATCGCGGCGTCGACCCGCTCCCCCGCCAGGCCGTCCGGCACCGGAAGGGTGCGGTTGTCTGCGCTCTGAGTCACGTGTCAGGTGTACCCGGGCGGTCCGAACGGCGCTCGATCCGCGACCCGTCGAGGCGGATCCCGCGGAAGGCCTGCACCAGGATCAGCGCCGCCGCGACGTTGATGCAGATGTCGGCGACGTTGAAGACCGGCCAGTTCGGCAGCATCAGGAAGTCGACCACGTGCCCGCGCAGCGGCCCCGGATCGCGGAGCACCCGGTCGGTCAGGTTGCCGCAGATCCCGGCCAGCAGCAGCCCGAACGCCGCCGCCCACAGCGCGTTGCGGATCCGTCGGCTCAGCCAGAGCACCACCAGCACGGCCAGGATGGCCAGGCAGGAGAAGAGCTGGGTGTAGCCGGTGCCGGTGCTGAACGCCGCGCCGGCGTTGCGGGTCAGGTGCAGGACCAGGACGTCGCCGAGCAGCTCCCGGTCCGGCTGGCCGGCGAGCCGGTCGACGGCCAGCCACTTCGTGAGCTGGTCGGCGGCGTACAGGACGGCGAAGACGCCGAGGAGCAGGGCCCGGACTCGGGCAAGAGACGGAACGCGGTGGCTGTCGGCCAGGCTGGAGTCGTCGGCCCTCAGCGACGTTCCTCGCGCTGCTTGCATGTCATGCACAGTGTGGCACGCGGGAAAGCCATCAACCGCATCTTGCCGATGGGCTCCCCACACGACTCGCAGATGCCGTAGGTGCCGTCGTCGATGCGGGCCAGCGCGCGGTCGATCTGGTGGAGCTTGTCGCGCTCGCTGTTCAGCACGACCAGCTCCTGGTCGCGCTCGAAGCTGGTGGCACCCATGTCGGCCTGGTCCTGGCCGGCACCGTCGCCGGGGTCGCGCATGAGGCCGGTCAGCTCGGTCGACTGCGCTGAGATCACCGCGAGGCTGTGCTCACGCTGTTCGTTGAGCTGCCCGAGGACCTGCTTGAGCTCGGCCTTGGTCCACTTCTCCTCGCCGGCCTTGACCACCAGCGCGCTGACCGGGGCCTTGCGGGGCGTGGGCGCCTTCTTCAGCGGCGCGGCCTTCTTGGCGGGGGCCTTCTTCGCGGGGGCCTTCTTGGCGGGGGCCTTCTTGGCGGGCGCCTTCTTGGCCGGGGCCTTCTTCGCGGGCGCCTTCTTGGCCGGGGCCTTCTTCGCGGGCGCCTTCTTCGCGGGCGCCTTCTTCGCGGGCGCCTTCTTCGCGGGCGCCTTCTTCGCGGGCGCCTTCTTCGCGGGCGCCTTCTTCGCGGGCGCCTTCTTCGCGGGCGCCTTCTTGGCCGGCGCCTTCTTCGCGGGCGCCTTCTTGGCCGGCGCCTTCTTGGCCGGCGCCTTCTTCGCCGGCGCCTTCTTGGCCGGCGCCTTCTTGGCCGGCGCCTTCTTGGCCGGCGCCTTCTTGGCCGGCGCCTTCACGGCGGCGGCCGTCCTCTTCGCCGGCGCCGCCTTCCTGGTGGGAGCCGCCTTGGCGGGGGACTTCTTGGCCGCCTTCTTGGCCGGAGCAGCCTTCTTGGCCGGAGCAGCCTTCTTGGCCGGAGCAGCCTTCTTGGCGGGGGCGGTCTTCTTGGCGGACGTCTTCTTGGCCGAGGCGGCGGCGCTGGTCGCCTTCTTCGTCGTTCGGCCGAGCGCCTTGCGGGCGGCGGTGGCCGTCCGTCCAGCGAGGGAGCGGGGGCTGGTGCGCGCCATCAAGCGGCCTTCCTGGTGGCCTGGACCGTGACGGTGGGCCACGGCTGCTGCGCGGAACCGTAGCGGCTGACCCCCGCGCACTCAAACAGGCGCGCTCAACGGGTGATCAACCCACTCAAACGCTTGCGCTCAGGATCGGCGCAGGTCAGGACCGTTCGACGGGTGGCCCCAGAGCCTCAGACCTCGTCGTCGCCCAGGATGGAGCGGAGCCGCTTGGGTGCCGGCGGCTGGTCCTCGGAGACCTGCGGCGACTCACCCGGCCCCGAGAGTGCCTCGAGCTGCTGGGTGAAGTAGCTCTTGAGCCGCGAGCGGTACTCGCGCTCGAAGGCACGCAGCGTCTCGACCTCGCTGTTGAGCTTGTCGCGCTCGCGCTCGAGCTCTCCGAACATCTGCTGACGGCGCTCGGCGGTCTCGGAGTCGAGCATCTGGGCGCGAGTCCGGGCGTCGGACTCGAGGCGGTCGGCCTTGACCTTGGACTCGGACTCGAGCCGCTCGGACTTGGTGCGGGCCTCACCGATGATCTTGTCGGCCTCGTCCTTGGCCTGGTCCACGAGCTCGTCGGCGTTGCGGGTCGCGATCTCGAGCAGCCGCGCGGCGGCGTTGGACGCCTGGGGCACCGTCTCGACGCGGATCGTCTCCTGCGGGGCGGTGGCGGCAGCGGCGACCGGCTCGGGGGTCGGGGTGGGCGTCGGCTCGGGCTCGGGCTCGCGCTCCTGGACCGCGGGCGTCTGCGCCGTCGGCGGGTTGTCCTGGAAGCCGGTGCCACCACCGGTCTGGGCGGCGGACAGCTTGGCGCGGAGGTCGTCGTTCTCCTTGGTCAGCCGGGCCAGCTCGGCCTCGACCTCGTCGAGGAACTGGTCCACCTCGCCCATGTCGTAGCCCTCGCGGAGCCGGACAGGCGTGAAGCGCTTGTTACTCACGTCCTCAGGCGTCAGCGGCATGTTTCCACCCATTCATCTTCGAGGTTCGTCGAGGGTTCGACGTCTTGCGTCCGGTGCAGCTGCGACCGGTAAGTCTTCCTTCGGAACTGTAGCGCCTGTCATGGGGCTGATGTGACAGGTGCTGCGGACTGGCTCGGACAGGTCCGGGCTCAGGAGAGGAACCCGCCGACCACCCACAGCAGGATGTACGCCGACAGCATCACGATGATGAACGACAAGTCGATGGCGATGGTGCCGATCCGCAGCGGCGGGATCACCCGGCGCAGCGCCTTGATCGGCGGGTCCGTGGCGGAGTAGACGACCTCGAGCACCACCAGCAGAAACCCGGTCGGCGACCAGTTCCGCGCGAAGACCTGCACCCAGTCCACCACGAAGCGGATCCACAGCAGCGCGATGAAGACCCACAGCGCGATGTGGATGAGCGAGAGGACGGCGTGCACGCGACGATCATGCCGGGTCGGCCAACCCCCGGGTGCATCGGCACACCGGCCGACGGGGCGCGACCCGGCTCAGCTCTGGTTGAAGAAACCGCCCTCGACGATGCGGGCCTTCTCCTCGGCCGCGACCGTGACGTTGGGCGGGCAGAGCAGGAACACCTTGCTGGTGACCCGCTCGATGCTGCCGCGGGTCGCGAAGACCAGGCCGGCGGCAAAGTCGACCAGGCGCTTGGCGTCGGCGTCGTCCATCTCCGAGAGGTTCATGATCACCGGCGTGCCCTCGCGAAAGTTCTCACCGATGGTGCGCGCCTCGTTGTAGGTGCGCGGGTGCAGCGTGGTGATGCGGGACAGCTCGGCCACCCGCGGGCCGGCCGCCAGCGTCGCGGTGCCACCGCGACGGTGCTCGTCGAGGTGCGCCACGGTCGCGGCCTGACGGGCCTCGCGCAGCTCGCGGCGGCTCGGCTTCGCGACCGCCACCGGGTGAGTCTCCCCGGCGGCCTGGGCGTAGCGGTCGTCATATGTGTCGTCATAGCCGTCGGCGTACTCGTCGTCGTAACGACCGGTGTCCTCGAGCAGGCCGAGGTACTCGCCGATCCTGCGCATCGCGCCGCTCATGGTTCTGCCTTCCGGGTCCGGCGACCTGCTCACGCCAGGCCGCACATCCTGTTTTGGACACTACTTGTTCGGGGGCCTCGAACCGAGGACCGCGGAGCCAACACGCACGTGTGTCGCGCCGGCCCGGATCGCGTGCTCGAGGTCCTCGCTCATCCCCGCCGAGAGCCACGTCGCCGCCGGGTGGTGGTCGAGGAACTCGGTCCGGATGTCAGCGAGCCGGCCGAACGCCGCAACCGGGTCGTCCCCGAGTGGCGCGACGGCCATCAGGCCGCGCAGCTCGAGCATTCCGGCTTGGTCGACCACCGCCGCGAGGTCGGCCAGGTCAGCGGGGTCCGCGCCCGACCGGCCCTCGCGCCCGGGCGGGTCGAGCGAGACCTGGAGCAGCACGTCGACCGCCTTCGACGACTGAGCGGAGCGCTGGTGCGCGCCCTTCGACAGTGGCGCCACGAGCTTGCGCCGGTCGACGGACTCGACCACGCCGGCGTACGCCGCCACGGCGGCCGCCTTGTTGCTCTGCAGGCCGCCGATGAAGTGCCAGGTCAGGTCGAGGTCGGCGCACTCGGCGGCCTTGGCCTCGGCCTCCTGGTGGCGGTTCTCTCCGACGTCGGTCACGCCCAGCTCGGCCAGCAGCCGCACGTCGGAGGGCGGGAAGAACTTGGTCACGACGACCAGCCGGACCTCGTCGGGTGAGCGGTCGACATCGGCGCACGCGGAGGCGATCCGCTGACGCACCCGGGTCAGACCCGCCTGGATCTCGTCGCGGCGGGTCACTGCGGGCCCCTGAGCCGGACCAGCCCCGCCAGCCGGCCGGCGCCTTCGCGGTCGCGGCGGTAGGAGTAGAGGTCGGCGGACTCGCGGGTGCAGCGGCTCACGTCGTGGACCACGACGTCGACCTGCTCGAGCTGGGAACCGATGCCGGCTCCGAGGTCGACCGCCGGGGTGCCCCAGGAGGTCTCGGCGTACGACGCGGGGACGGCGGCTGCGACGTCCGCACGCATCTCCTCGGGGACCTCGTAGCAGCGGCCGCACACGTGCGGTCCGATCCAGGCCTCGATCCGGCCGGCCCCCAGCTCGCGCATCCTGGCCACCGTCGCCTGGACGACCCCGGCCACCATTCCGGGCCGTCCGGCGTGGGCGGCTCCGACGACTCCGTCCTCGGGCGCGACGAGCAGCACCGGCACGCAGTCCGCGGCGCGCACCATGAGCGTCAGGCCCGGCGCGGTCGCGACGATGCCGTCGGCGTGGGGTCGCTCCGGCCACGCCTGCGCCGCGGTCGCGACGTCGGCACCGTGCACCTGGTAGAGGTCGCAGAGGACGTCGTCGGGTGCGAAGTCGGCCAGCAGCCGACGGTGGTTCTCGGCCTTGGCCGCCACGTCGTCGGCGCCGGCGATCGAGAGGTTGAGCTCGTCGTACGGCGACACACTGACCCCGCCGAACCTGTCCGTGAAGGCCAGGTCGGCGGGGCCGTGGGCACTGCGGAGGGAGTACAGGTCGGGCTACTTGAGGAAGTCGGGCACGTCCAGGTCGTCGTCGTCGAACTGCATCGGCTTCGGCGCTGGGCGCGGTGCGGTGGCGGAGTCGGGCGTGGTCGACGTCGACGCGCCGGCGGTCACCTTCTCCTTCTCCCGCCGCTGGCTGGCCCCGGCTGCCGCCGCGGCCCTGGTCTCGGCCTGCGACTGCGCCGGCTGGGTGCGACGCAGCGCGGAGCCCTCGTGGGCGCGCTTCGGCGTACCGCCGTCGAAACCGGCCGCGATCACGGTGACCCGGACCTCGTCGCCGAGCGCGTCGTCGATGGTCGCGCCGAAGATGATGTTCGCCTCGGGGTGCACCGCCTCAGCGACCAGCGCCGCGGCCTCGTTGATCTCGAACAGGCCGAGGTCGGAGCCACCGGCGATGGAGAGCAGCACGCCGTGGGCGCCGTCGATCGAGGCCTCGAGCAGCGGGCTGGAGACCGCCATCTCGGCGGCCGCCACCGAACGGTCCTCGCCGCGCGCCGAGCCGATGCCCATCAGCGCGGAGCCGGCGTTGGCCATCACCGACTTCACGTCCGCGAAGTCGAGGTTGATCAGTCCGGGTGTGGTGATCAGGTCGGTGATGCCGCTGACGCCCTGGAGGAGGACCTGGTCGGCCTGCTTGAAGGCGTCGAGGACGGAGACGTTGCGGTCGGAGATGGAGAGCAGACGGTCGTTGGGGATGACGATCAGGGTGTCGACCTCCTCGCGGAGGTTGGCGATGCCCTCCTCGGCCTGGTTGGCCCGCCGGCGTCCCTCGAACGCGAACGGGCGGGTGACCACACCGATGGTCAGCGCGCCGAGCGAGCGGGCGATGCGCGCGACCACCGGCGCACCGCCGGTGCCGGTGCCGCCGCCCTCGCCGGCGGTCACGAAGACCATGTCGGCGCCCTTGAGCACCTCCTCGATCTCGTCGGAGTGGTCGTCGGCGGCCTGCGTGCCGACCTCGGGGTTGGCGCCGGCGCCGAGGCCGCGGGTGAGCTCACGGCCGATGTCGAGCTTGACGTCGGCGTCGCTCATGAGCAGGGCCTGGGCGTCGGTGTTGATCGCGATGAACTCGACGCCCTTGAGCCCGACCTCGATCATCCGGTTGACGGCGTTGACGCCGCCGCCGCCGATGCCCACGACCTTGATGATCGCGAGGTAGTTCTGTGCTGCCACGGCTCCCACTCCTCCGGCTCAACTATCACCCTCAGCCTGAGGGTTATAGTTATGTCAACCTCTCCGTGGCCAAGACAGTAAGGACCCGGGCGGCCGCAGTGGTGGCGACACGCGGCGGCGACCGGCGAAGATTCACCGGGTACCCGGTGAATCTGGCGCTCCCCGTACGGAGTTTCATGACAACAGCGGAAGTTTCACCGGGTACCCGGTGAAACTCCCCCAAGAGCAGCGCCGGCCACAACGTCAGCGGGTGGTGGGCTTCGAGGGCACCGAGACGTCGTAGACCTCAGCCTGGACGGTGGCGAGCAGGGTCTCGAGCACCTCGGCCTTGGTCTCGGACTCGTCGGCGCTGCCCCAGATCACCTGGCGGCCGTCCTTGAGGAACAGCGAGATCTGGTCGACGGTCGCCACCAGGACGTGGTCGACCCGCAGGGTCAGGTCGGGGGGCAGCGCCGAGATGACCTCGGCCGCCTCCTTGAGCGCTGCCGACGTGGTGCCGATCGAGGTCTCGACGCGCGGGAGGCCGGGCGGCGCCTTCTTGTACTCGCGGAAGACCACGCCGTCGGCGTCCATGCCGCGCAGCCGGCCACCGATCTCCACGACGGCGATGGCGACCCGCTCCTCGATCGAGACGAGGATGCCGTGCGGCCACTGCCGGGTGACCGAGACGGTGCGGACCGCGGCCAGCCCGCCGATCCGGCGCTCGGCCGTGGCGAGGTCGGCCCGCACCAGAGGCTCGCCGACGTCGATGCCCGAGCGCGCCCGGATGTCGGATGCCTCGATGGTCTGGGCGCCGCTGACCTCGATCTTCTCGACCGCCAGCCAGGTGGAGAACCACACGGCGTACACGCCGCCCCCCACGATCGCCAGCACCAGCACGATCGCGAGCAGGTAGCGCCAGGCCAGCCAGCGCCGGCGCCACTGCCGGCGAGCGAACCGGCGGCGGCTGCGGCGGGTGGCGCGGTCGATCGGCTGGCCGTCGGTGGCGGTGCCGTCCGGGGACGAGCGCCGCAGGCTACGCACCGGCACCCTCGACCAGCAGCGCCAGCACCCGCGGGCCCACCTCGGTGACGCTGCCGGCGCCGAGGGTCAGCACCAGGTCGCCGGGGTGCGCGCGGGCGACCAGCTCCGCCGCGGCGTCGTCGAGCTCGGCCACGAACGCGACCCGCTCGGGCGGCAGTGGAACGGCGCCGGCCACCAGTGCGCCGGTCACCTCGGGGTCCGGGTCCTCGCGCGCCAGGTAGACGTCGCACACCACCACCTCGTCGGCGGCGCCCAGCGCCCGGCCCATAGCGGTGCCGAGCGCCCGGGTCCGCGAGACGAGGTGCGGCTGGAACGCCACGACCAGCCGGCCCTCCCCCGCCAGCGCCCGCGCGGCCGCGAGGTCGCCGGTGATCTCGGTCGGGTGGTGGGCGTAGCTGTCGTAGACCCGCACACCGCCGGCCTCGCCCTTGCGCTCCATCCGGCGCCGGGTCCCCGCGAACGCCGCGATCCCGCGCACCAGGTCTGCGTCCGCGAAGCCGAGCGTGCGGCCGGTCGCCAGCGCCAGCAGGGCGTCGGCGAGGTAGTGGTCGCCGGGCGACCAGAGCGACACCCCCGCCAGCCCCTCCGGCCCGACGTCAGCGGCTCCGGGACGGGTGGACACGGTCACCACGCGGCGCCCGGAGGCCAGCTGCCGCTCGGCCAGCGAGGCCGCGCCCGCGTCGTCGATGCAGCACACCAGGAAGCCGCCGGGCTCGACCGTCCCCGCGAAGTCGTCGAAGGCCCGCGCGTAGGCGGCCTCGGTCTGCCAGTGGTCGAGGTGGTCGGCCTCGATGTTGGTCACGACGGCGGCGTACGGCGCGTAGTGGAGGAAGGCGCCGTCGCTCTCGTCCGCCTCGGCGACGAGGAGGTCGCCGGTCCCCTCCGCGGCGTTGCTGCTGGTCGCCGCCAGGTCGGCTCCGATGGCGTACGTCGGGTCCGCGCCCGCCGCCTGCAGCGCCGCGGTGAGCAGGGCCGTGGTGGTCGTCTTGCCGTGGGTCCCGGCCACCGCCACCACCCGGCGCCCCACCATCACGGCGGCCAGGGCGGCCGAGCGAGGCAGCACCCGGAGCCCACGGGCCACCGCCTCGGTGTACTCCGGGTTGTCCTCGCGCACCGCGGTCGACACGACCACGGTGTCCGCCTCGCCGACCTGGTCGGCCGCGTGACCGACGTGCACGCGCGCACCCAGGGCCCGCAGCGCGTCGAGGGTGGCCGAGTCGACACCGTCGCTGCCGCTGACCGGGATCCCTCGGGCCAGCATGATCCGGGCGATCGCGGACAGCCCGGCTCCCCCGATGCCGACGAAGTGCACGTGCCCGAGCCGGTCCGCCGGGAGCAGCTCCTCCGGCACCGCCACCTTCACCACGCAGCACCCCTCTGGCCGGTCTCCAGCACGATCCGAGCCAGCTTCTCGTCGGCGTCGCGCGGGATCAGCGCGGCCGCGGCGGCGCCCATCCTCGCCAGCCGCTCGGCGTCTCCGAGCAGCCCGGGGATGTTGTCCGTCACCCACGCGGTGGTGAAGTCACCGTCGGCCACCATCAGCGCTCCCCCGGCGTCGACCACCGGCCGCGCGTTCAGCACCTGCTCGCCGTTGCCGATCGGCAGCGGCACGAAGATCGCCGGCACGCCGACCGCGGCGGCCTCGGTCACCGACGAGGCGCCCCCGCGGCAGACCATCAGGTCGGCGGCCGCCAGCGCGTAGTCCATCCGGTCGACGTAGGAGACCACGACGTACGGGACGGCGCCGGTCGTCGGGGTGACGGTGTTCTTCGGCCCGACCACGTGCAGCACCTGGACGCCGGCCGCGCCGAGCGCGGCGGCCGCGCCGGAGACGCCGTGGTTGATGTTGCGCGCGCCCTGCGAGCCGCCGGTCACCACGAGCGTGGGCCGGTCGGCGTCCAGGCCGAAGAACTCCCGGGCCTCGGCCCGCAGCGCCGCCCGGTCGAGGCCCGAGATCATCGTGCGGATGGGCAGGCCGACGTACTCGGCCCGCGGCAGCTTCGTGTCCGGGAAGCTCACCGCGACCCGCCGCGCGATCCGGGCGCCGGCCTTGTTGGCCAGGCCCGGCAGCGAGTTCTGCTCGTGCACGACGACCGGCAGCCTGCGCCGCTGGGCAGCGAGGTAGGCCGGCATCGAGACGTACCCGCCGTAGCCGACCACCACGTCCGGCCGCACTCGATCGAGGATCTCGAGGGCGGCCCGCACGGCTCCGCGCATGCGGAAGGGCACTCGCAGCAGCTCCATCGACGGCCTGCGGGGCAGCGGCACCGGCGGGACCAGCTCGAGCGGGTAGCCGGCCTCCGGGACGACGCGGTTCTCCAGCCCCCGGGGCGTCCCCAGGCAGGTGATCTCCACCGCGGGCTCGAGCCGGCGCAGGGCGTCGGCGGTCGCGAGCAACGGAGAGGTGTGGCCGGCGGTGCCGCCGCCGGCGAGCAGGATGCGCATTGTGCAAGAGCGTAGGGAGTGACCTGCGACTTCAGCGGGACCGGCGGGCCGACAGTCCGGCGGAGCGCAGCTTGCGCCGTTGGGCCAGCGCCCGGGCCGCTTCGGGCTCGCGGCGCGCGAACCCCACGAGCAGCCCGAGCGCGACCAGGGTCGGCACGAGAGAGGAGCCGCCGTACGAGACAAGGGGCAGCGGGATGCCGATGACCGGCAGCAGGGAGAGAACCATCCCGATGTTGATGATCATCTGGCCGACCAGCCAGACCACCAGGCCGAACGTGGCGTAACGCACGAACGGGTCGGCGGTACGCCGCGCGACGCGCAGGGCCGCGAACGCGATGGTGAGGAACAGCGTCACCACCAGCAGCGTCCCGGCCAGGCCGAGCTCCTCGCCCAGGACCGCGAAGATGAAGTCGGTGTGCGCCTCGGGCAGGTCTCCCCACTTCTGCTGGCTGGCGCCGATCCCCTCGCCGAACAAGCCGCCCGAGGCCAGGGCGAACAGTCCGTGCGCGGGTTGCCAGCCCCGGTTCTCGTAGTCCGCGAAGGGGTCGAGGAAGCTGGTGACCCGGCCCAGGCGCTCGGTGTTGGTGGCGACCAGGACGAGGAGCACGACCCCGGCCACCGTGAAGAGCAGCGTGAAGAACCGGAGCGGGGCGCCGACCACCCAGAGCAGCCCGAAGAGCAGCGCGACCAGCACCAGCGCGGTCCCGAGGTCGTTGCCGAACACCACCAGGCCGGTGGCCAGGATCATGCCCGGCACGACCGGCACGATGATCTCGTGAGTGCTGCCGAGGCGACGCTCCTTGTTGGCGTAGATGTGCGCGGCCCAGATCACCAGCGCGAGCTTGGCGATCTCCGACGGCTGGATCTGCAGCGGACCGATGGCCAACCAGTTCTGGTTGCCGTTGATGCGCACGCCGAAGAATGCGGTGAGGAGAAGCAGCACCAGCGAGACCGAGAAGCCCGGGTAGGCCAGCCTCCGCACCATGCGGTTCGGGATCCGGCTGGCGACCCACGCCACCGGCAGGCCCAGCGCCACCCACATGAGCTGCCGGCGGACCACCGTGTAGGAGTCGCCGTCGTTGACCTCGTAGGAGTACACGCTGCTGGCGCTGAGGACCATGATCAGCCCGATGGTCAGCAGCAGCGCGGAGGCGCCGACCAGCAGGTAGTAGGACGTGAGCGGGCGGTCCAGCGCAGCCCTCAGCGCGCCGAACCAGGAGCGCGGCCGGACCCGGGACTCGGTGGCGACCAGGTGCGCGATCCGCGGCCGCAGCCGCAGCTTGGTCGGGACGGTGGGGAGCTCGAAGCGTCGGGGCCGGGTGCGCTCGGGGTTCGCGGTGGTCATCCCGTCCCTTTCCCGAGGCCGGCTAGGTGGTCCGCTCCTTCACCGCCGCCGCGAAGGCGTCTCCGCGGGCGGCGTAGTCGGTGAACAGGTCCATCGACGCACAGCCGGGGGCGAGGAGCACCGTGTCGCCCGGCCGAGCCAGCTCGGCGGCGGCGGCCACGGCGCGTCGCATCGGCTGTGCCTCATCAGACGCATGGTCACCTTCTGTCACAGCAGTCTCACGCGTGTCCACGAGGATGATCGGCACATCCGGGGCGTGTCGCGCGACAGCGTCGGCGATGACGTCCCGGTCGCGTCCGAGCAGTACGGCGCCCCGGAGCCGGCCGGCGACGGTGCGGACCAGGTCGTCGAACGACGCGCCCTTGGCCAGGCCCCCGGCCACCCAGACCACAGGGTCGTAGGCCAGCAGCGAGGCCAGCGCCGCGTGCGGGTTGGTGGCCTTGGAGTCGTCCACCCACGCCACGCCGTCCTGCTCGGCCACCAGCGCGATCCGGTGACCGTCGGGACGGAACCCGCGCAGGCCGTCGCGGACCGCACCCTGGCTGACGCCGTGGGCCCGGGCCAGCGCGGCGGCGGCCAGAGCGTTCTGGACGGTGTGCGGCGCCGGGCCGGCCGTGCCGGGCGCGGTCAGGTCGGCCAGGGTGCAGAGCTCGGCCGCGCTGGTCTCGCGCTCCTCGACGAAGGCGCGGTCGGCCAGGATGTCCTCGACCACGCCGACCATGCCGACGCCCGGCATGCCCAGGGTGAAGCCGATCGCCCGGGCACCCTCGATGACGTCGGCGCTACGGACCAGCTCCTCGGTCACCGGGTCGGCCACGTTGTAGACGCACGCGCGCTGGGCGTGGTGGTAGATGCGGCCCTTGTCGGCGGCGTACTCCGCCATGGAGGAGTACCAGTCCAGGTGGTCCGGAGCCACGTTGAGGACGGCCGCGGCCTGGGCGCTCATCGAGGTCAGGTAGTGAAGCTGGAAGCTGGAGAGCTCGACCGCGAGCGCGTCGTAGGGCTCGGGGTCCATCACCGCCTCGACGAGCGGGAGCCCGACGTTGCCGGCGGCCACGCTCCGCAGCCCGGCCGCGCGCAGGATCGCGTCGAGCATCCGGACCGTGGTGGTCTTGCCGTTGGTGCCGGTCACCGCGAGCCAGGGAGTGTCGTGGTCCGGGTCGCGGAGCCGCCAGGCCAGCTCGACCTCGCCCCAGACCGGTAGACCGCGGTCGCGGGCCTGGGCCAGCAGCGGGGCGTCCGGGCGCCAGCCCGGTGAGGTGACGAGGAGGTCGACGTCGCCGGGGAGGATCGCCGTGGCACCTTCGCCGAGCTGGATGCGGGCGCCGAGCACCTCGAGGAGCTCGGCCTTGTCCTGCTTGCCGTCCGGCTTCTCGTCGAGGGCGACGACGTCGGCGCCGAGGTGGAGCAGGTTGTCGGCGGCGGCGAAGCCGGAGACCCCGAAGCCGGCCACGACCGCGCGTACGCCGTCCCAGCTGTCGTGCCGACCCAGCGACGCAGGGTTCGTCATCCGATGCCCGAGACCCACTCGGCGTAGAAGATGCCGAGCCCGGCGGCCACACAGATGCCGTTGATGATCCAGAACCGGATCGTCACGGTCACCTGCTCCCAGCCGAGCATCTCGAAGTGGTGGTGGATCGGCGCGATGCGGAAGACTCGCCTGCCTGTGCCGGTCAACCTCTTGGTGACCTTGAAGGTGGTCACCTGGAGCATGACCGACACCGTCTCGAGGACGAACAGCCCCCCGAGGATGACGAGCAGCAGCTCGGTGCGGGTCAGGATCGCCAGCCCCGCCACGGCGCCGCCCAGCGACAGCGAGCCGGTGTCGCCCATGAAGATCGCGGCCGGAGAGGCGTTCCACCACAGGAAGCCGAAGCAGGCGCCGGTGAGGGCGGCGGCGAGCACGGCGAGATCCAGCGGGTCGCGCACCTGGTAGCAGAGGCTCTTGTTGGCCTCGTCGAGGCTGTCGGAGGCGCAGGACTGGTTGTTCTGCCAGATGTTCACGAGCATGTAGGCGCCGAAAACCATCATCGAGGCGCCGGCTGCGAGGCCGTCGAGGCCGTCGGAGAGGTTCACGCCGTTGCTGGTCGCGGTCACGATCAGCCAGATCAGCACCATGACGACGACGGCCGGGAGCGCCACTCCCTGGTAGTCGCGGATGAACGAGACGTGGTCGGACGCCGGGCTCAGGCCGTTCTCGTCCTCCAGCCACGGAGACAGCGCAAGGCCGCCGAACACGAGCGCCACCACCGTCTGGCCGATCATCTTGGCCTTGCTGCGCAGCCCCAGGCTGCGCTGCTTGACGATCTTGATGTAGTCGTCGAGGAAGCCCACGGCGCCGAGCCCGACGAACAGGAGCAGCAGCAGCAGGGCCGAGCCGGTGGGGGCGCTCATCGTGATCAGCTTCGCCAGGAAGTAGCCCGCGAGCGTGGCCAGGATGACGACCAGCCCGCCCATGGTCGGCGTACCGACCTTGGTGTGGTGGCTGGTCGGCCCGTCGTCGCGGATCTGCTGGCCGACGCCGAGCCGGCGGAACTGGTTGATGGCGACCCGGGTGCCCAGCAGGGAGAAGAACAGCGCGAAGGCGCCGCTCAGCAGGATGGCTCTCATCGCCTCCCCCTTCCCTGTGGACCCGGACCGCTCGCCAATGATTCCGTACGCCGCCGCGATGTCCGACGCGGCCCGCCGACGCGCGGTCTCCTACGGCTCGGGCCGCCCCGGGGACGGGCGGGCCTCGGCGAGCAGCTCGCGCACGACGTCGCGGTCGTCGAAGGGGTGCACGACCCCGTCGACCTCCTGGCCGGTCTCGTGGCCCTTGCCGGCGACCACCACGATGTCGCCGGGCCGGGCCAGCCCGAGCGCGGTCCCGATGGCGGCTCGGCGGTCGCTCTCCTCGAGCACCCGGGCGGTGCCGTGACGGGTGCCGTCAAGCACCGCGGCCCGGATCGCGGCCGGGTCCTCGGTGCGCGGGTTGTCGTCGGTGACCACGAGGACGTCGGCGAGCCGGGCGGCGATCTCGCCCATGATCGGCCGCTTCCCCGGGTCCCGGTCGCCGCCCGCGCCGAGGACCACGAGCAGCCTGCCGTCGGTCAGCGGCCGCAGGCTCTCGAGGGCGGCCTGGACGGCGTCCGGCTTGTGGGCGTAGTCGACGATCACGGTGAAGGGCTGGCCGGCCTCGATCCGCTCGAACCGGCCCGGCACCCCGCCACCCGACGCGATGCCCTGCGCGACCGCGGCGGCGTCCAGCCCGGCCTCGGCGCAGGCGGCGATCGCGGCCAGCGCGTTGCTGACGTTGAACGCTCCCGGCAGCGGCACTCCGGCTGCGACGTCCACGCCCGGGCCCCGGACCCGGAACGACGTGCCGTCCGGAGCCGGGCGGACGTCGGCGACCGTCCAGTCCGCGTCCCCGCCGCCGGCCGAGAACGTGCGGACCGGCAGCGCCGTCTCACCAGCCAGCCGGCGGCCGTGCTCGTCGTCGAGGCCGACCAGCGCCAGCCGGGCCCGCTCCGGGGTGAACAGCGATGCCTTGGCGTTGTAGTAGTCCTCCTCGTCCGCGTGGAAGTCGAGGTGGTCGCGCCCGAGGTTGAGGAACACCGCGACGTCGAAGACCACGCCGTCGACCCGGCCCATGACCAGCGCGTGGCTGCTCACCTCCATGGCGCACGCCGCGACCTCGCGCTCGCGCATCACCGCGAACAGCGCGTGCAGGTCGGGAGCCTCGGGAGTGGTGAGCGCGGTCTTCACCTCCACCCCCGCGATCCGGGTGCCGACGGTGCCGATCACCCCGGCGCGGACCCCGGCGCGCTGGAGGCCGCCCTCGGCCAGCCGGGTGGTGGTCGTCTTGCCCTGGGTGCCGGTGACCCCGATCATCCGCATCGCCGCGGCCGGGTCGCCGTACACGTGCGCGGCCAGCTTCCCGAGCAGCCGGCGCGGCTCGGACACGACGAGCAGCGGTACGCCGTCCGGCCGGTCCGCGGCGCCCTCCTGGTCGGTGAGCAGCGCGACCGCGCCGGCCGCCCGGGCCTCGCCGGCGTAGGCCATGCCGTGCGCGCGGGAGCCGGGCAGGGCGGCGTACAGGTCACCGGGGCGGCTCCGCTGCGAGCTGAGGGTGAGCCCGGTGACGACGGTGTCGAGGTCACCGGACACGGTCAGGTCGTGGGACTGGGCGCGCAACCAGTCGGCGAGCTCACCGAGCGGCGTCGCGGGAGGTCGCTCGGGCCTCGTCTGCGCAGTCAGGCCCTCCACCTGTTGAGGTCTACCACTCCACCGGCAGGACGGTCTGCTTGCGGTGGCTCGGGGGGACGCCGTACCGCTGGAGGGCGAAGCCCATCAGCTTGGAGAACACCGGGCCGGCGTTGGCGCCGCCGCCGAAGCCGTTGGTCGGCGCCTGGATCACGACGTAGACCGTGAACCGGGGGTCCTCGGCGGGAGCGAAGCCGGCGAACGAGACGGTGTTGGTGCCGTCGTAGCAGCTGCGCTTCTCGCCGTCGACGACGCAGGTGCCGACGCGCTGGGCGGTACCGGTCTTGCCGGCCACGCGGTAGCCGGGCACGTTGGCCAGCGGGGCGACGCCGTCCTCGAGGTCGACGACCCGCTCCATCATCAGCGTCATCTGCCGGGCGGTCTTGGCGGTGACCACCCGCCGGGTGGTGGAGACGTCGGTGCCGATCTCCAGGCCGTCGTCGCGGGTTGCCCGGCCCTGGATCAGGGTCGGGTCCACCCGGACGCCCTTGTTGGCGATGGTGTTGATCGCGGCGGCCATCTGCATGGCGTTCACCGACAGCGACTGGCCGAAGGCGATCCGGTCCTCGGTCTGGTCGTTCCAGATGCTCGGGTCGGGCAGCACGCCGCGCGACTCGGCACCGAGGCCGACGTTGGTGGGCTGGCCGAGGCCGAACCTGGCGAGGTACGCGCGGAGCTCGCCCGGGCCGAACCTGTCGGCGGCGAGCACGGTGCCGACGTTGGAGGACTTGGCCAGCACCCCGGCCAGGGTGAGCTTGATCAGCCCGTGCTCCCAGTGGTCGTGGATGACCCGGTCCTGGCGGTGCAGCTCGCCGGGGACCAGCATCTTGGTGCGTGGGGTGACCTTCCCCTCGTCGATCAGCGACGAGAGGGTGAGCACCTTCTCGACCGAGCCCGGCTCGTAGGAGAGGTTGAGGGAGCGGGCCCGGCGGTCCTGGACCGGTGAGGCGGCCGGGTCGTCGGCGGAGAACGTCGGGTCGTCGGCCAGCGCGAGGACCTCGCCGGTGCGGGAGTCCAGGACCACCGCGATGCCGGAGCGCCCACCGGAGTCCTCGACCGCCTGGCGGAGCACCCGCTGGGTGTACCACTGCAGGTCGCGGTCGATGGTGGTGTGCAGGTCCTGGCCGTCCACGGCCGGGACGGTGGTGTTGTCGCCGAGGGGGATCCGGTTGCCGGCGCCGACCTCGTACTTCTCGCTGCCGTCCTTGCCCGACAGCGCCTTGTTGAAGATCTCCTCGAGGCCGCCGTAGGGCTGGTCGGTGCCCACGAAGCCCACGAGGTTGGCGCCGATGTCGCGGGCCGGGTAGGTGCGGACCGGGTCGCGCCGGGTGGACAGCCCCTCGAAGCCGCGGTCCTCCGCCTCCTGGAGCACGTCCTTGGCGAGGGTCGAGGGCACGTGCCGGGCGAGGTACTCGAACCGGCTGCCCTTCTCCCGCAGTCGCTTGAGCACGGTGAAGTAGTCAGCGTCGAGCTTCTGGCTCACGAACCGCGCGATCTCCGGCGCCTGGTCCTCGGTCATCTTCGGGTCGGCGACCACCATCAGGCCGTCGATCGAGGCCGCCAGCGGCTGGCCGTTGCGGTCGAGGATGTCGCCCCGCTCGGCCGGCAGCACCACGTCGACGGTGCCCTCCTCGGCCGCCATCGCGGCGTACGAGCCGGGATCGAGCCCCTGGAGCTGGACCAGCCGCGCTCCGAAGAGCGAGAGCACCATGGCGATCATGACGAACCCGGCGCGGAGCCGGAACTGCGGCGAGCCCCGCTTGCTGCCGCGCCGGACCGGGACGGCAGCCCTAGGTGCCGAACGGCGGGAGCGCTTGCGGGGCACGGTCCCTCTCTGGGGTTGGTGTGGTCCGTGTGCTTGATGTGACGGGTGTGGCTATCTTGCTGGCTCGCGGTCGGGGATGGGGTCAGCCACGCGCCGTGTCGTGCTGCCCGTGCTGGTTGTGCTTGCGCGCGTTTCCCGTCCCCGCGGCGGGCGGGACCAGGACCACGAACGGGTCGGGGTTGAGCACGTGCGGCTTCTTCGGGGGCTGGGCCAGCAGCCGCGGCGTGTTCGCGGCGGAGGCGGGCATGCAGTCCTGCTCGGTGGTGCCGGCGGCGAGCCGCATGGTGCACGAGCTCTCCGGCACCACCATCCCCGCTGTCTGGGCCAGGGAGGCGAGGTGCTGGGGGCTGCGCAGGTCCTGGAGCTCGTCGTGCAGGGTCTGCTCGCGGGCGGCCAGGTTGGTGGCCTGCTCCTCGAGCGTGGTGGCGGCGAACGACGCCTGCTGCATCTGGGTGTTGAAGCAGAGCAGCCCGACCACGCCGCCCAGCAGCACCAGGCTGACCAGGGTCACGAACGGCATCCGGGCCGCCCTGACCCGGCGCCGCGGGACCACGGTCAGCCGGGCCCGCGCGACCGCTTCCTCGGCGAGCCTCGGCATGCGCTCGCGGAGC
Organism: uncultured Actinomycetota bacterium; assembly: GCA_963749865.1. Lineage (GTDB taxonomy): Bacteria > Actinomycetota > Actinomycetes > Propionibacteriales > Nocardioidaceae > Nocardioides. The sequence goes on along the minus strand of CAVVOE010000009.1, from coordinate 305,171 downwards.
TGGAGTGCTGGTGTGCTCATGCTGCCCTCCGGGGCTTGGTGCGTTCGACGGCGCGGAGCCGGACCGACGCGGCCCGGGGGTTGGTGGCGACCTCGTCGGCGCCGGCCCGCTCGGCGCCTCGGGTGATCAGGCGGAGGGCCGGCTGCAGCTCGTCGGGGACGACCGGCAGGTCCGGCGGCGCCTCGGAGCGGGTGACCCTGGTGAACGCGTGCTTCACCAGCCGGTCCTCGAGAGAGTGGTAGGACTCGACCACCACCCGGCCACCGACCCGGATGGCGTCGATGGCGGTGGGAATGGCTCGGCGGAGCACTCCCAGCTCGTCGTTGACCTCCATGCGCAGCGCCTGGAAGGTGCGCTTGGCGGGGTGGCCGCCGGTACGGCGGGCCGGGGCCGGGATCTCGGCGTACAGCAGCTCGACGAGACGGGCCGAGGTGGTGAACGGTGCCCGCTCGCGCTGGCGGACGACCGCGGCGGCGATCTTGCTCGCGAACCGCTCTTCGCCGTACTCCCGCAGGACGCGGCTGAGCTCCTGGGCCGTGTAGGTGTTGAGCACGTCGGCCGCGGTCGGCCCGGTGGTGCCGTCCATCCGCATGTCGAGCGGTGCGTCCTCGGCGTAGGCGAATCCGCGCTCGCGGACGTCGAGCTGCATCGAGGAGACACCGAGGTCGAACAGGACTGCGTCCACCGCCTCGACATGACTGAGTCCGAGGTCGCCGAGGACGTCGGGCAGCTCGTCGTACACCGCGTGCACCCCGGTGAACCTGTCGCCGAAGCCGGCCAGCCGCTCGCGAGCCAGGGCCAACGCGTCGGGGTCCCGGTCGATGCCGATGACCCGGGCCGGCTCGCAACGCGTCAGCACCGCTTCGGTGTGGCCGCCGAGGCCGAGGGTGGCGTCCACCATGACCGCGCCCTCGTGGTCGAGGGACGGCGCCAGGAGGGCCACGACCCGGTCCAGGAGGACGGGGACGTGGGCGGGGCTCTCCATGACCGGCCCGTCAGCCCCGCTGCCCGAGGTGGCTGACCACCAGGAGGGCGGTCGCCAGAGCCACCGACGTGAACGCCGAGAAGACCATCAGGGCGGCGGCCTCGCGAGCCTGCTCTCGCACCCGGCGCGGTGCCGGCGGTGTCTCGGTGGAGGTGTTCATCGATCGACCCTTCGATGACTCGTGCTGCTGCGGTGATGTCGGAGGGTTCGCAGGGCCAGGTCTCAGGCCGCTCCGCTGCCGCTTGGAACCGGGGAAGGTGTTCCAAGAGACGCGACCCGTCCTGTTGGGAAGTCCCCTGGCGCCGGGGAAGACGCGTCAGGAGAGAAGGAGCGGGTGCTGGAGCGGGCCGAGACCTCGCCCTGCGATCCCTGTTGAGTTGTGTGCTGCGGGTGGGGGCTGCTCAGTCGTGCGGGGGCGGGTCCTCGTCGAGCTCGCTGAAGCTCTCCTGCGCGCCGGCCTGGTAGTCGCGCCAGCGGGCCGGCTCCCAGATCTCGACGCGGTCCATCACGCCGGTCACGACGACGTCGCGGGTGATGGCGGCGTATCCGCGCAGGTGTTGCGGGATGGCGATGCGGCCCTGCTTGTCGGGCGTCGCCTCCTCGGCGTTGGAGAAGAGCATGCGGGCCTGCTCACGGCCGCTGCGCGAGGTCATGCCCCTCGCCTGGGCCTGCTCCGCGACCCGCGCGAAGACGTCGGCGGGGAAGACGTTCAGGCACTTCTCCTGTCCCGCCGTCACCACCACTCCCTCCGCCAGCGTGTCCCTGAACTTGGCCGGAAGGATCAGTCGCCCCTTGTCGTCGAGCTTGGGGGTGTAGGTGCCCATGAAGAACATCGGGCGCCTCCACGGTTCTGACCAGATCCTCCACTTTCCCCCACAGTACTCCACTTCTCTCCACCGTCAACCACAAATCGCCACATCACCCCCGTCCGTTCACCTCGGGCAGGTGGAGGCCCGGACACTGAACCGATGCGATTTCGTGACCGTGGAAGTGAAGTGGGGTCCGCGCTCGACCGCGTAAGTTGCCGGGACGCCCTACGGTGGTGGCAGTGCTGGTGATAGCAGGAAGCGAAGGGACGGACGTGGAGACGCCGACCGCGGGAGCCTCGACAGGGGGCGCCGACCTCGAGACTCTGGCCAGGGTCGTCGGCCGGATCCGCACGAACATAGAGAAGGTCATCGAGGGCAAGGCCGACGTCGTGTCGTCCACCGTGGCGGTACTGCTCGCCGAGGGACACCTCCTCATCGAGGACGTGCCCGGTGTCGGCAAGACGATGCTCAGCAAGGCCCTGGCCCGGAGCATCGACTGCTCCGTGCGCCGCATCCAGTTCACCCCGGACCTGCTGCCGTCCGATGTCACCGGCGTCTCCGTGTTCAACCAGAACAGCCGTGAGTTCGAGTTCCGCCCCGGCGGCGTGTTCGCCAACATCGTGGTCGGCGACGAGATCAACCGCGCCTCGCCCAAGACCCAGTCGGCGCTGCTGGAGTGCATGGAGGAGCGTCAGGTCACCGTCGACAACAACACCTACCAGCTCGAGACGCCGTTCATGGTCATCGCGACCCAGAACCCCATCGAGATGGAGGGCACCTACGCCCTCCCCGAAGCGCAGCGCGACCGGTTCATGGCCCGGGTGTCGGTCGGCTACCCGGTCGAGGCCGCCGAGATCGCGATGCTCGACTCCCACACCCAGCACAGCCCGCTCGACGACCTCGAGCCGGTCGCCGACGCCGCAGAGATCCGCAAGCTGATCGGGATCGTCGGCCAGGTCTACGTCTCGCAGGCCGTCCAGCGGTACGCCGTCGCGGTGACCGCCGCGACCCGTCGCAGCGACGAGCTCTCGCTCGGCGCCTCGCCGCGCGCCACCCTGCACCTGGTGCGGGCCTCCAAGGCGCTGGCCGCCATGCAGGGCCGCGACTACGTGCTGCCCGACGACGTGCACGGCCTGACCCGCTCGGTCCTGGCGCACCGGCTGCTGCCGAGTGTCGAGGCGTCGATGAGTGGCCGGTCGACCAGCGCGATACTCGACGGGATCGTGGCGAGCGTCCCGGTGCCGGCCGGCTCCTAGCCAGGGCCGAGGAGGTCGCGATGCGCGAGGCACTGTCCGGGCTCACGGTGCGAGGCCGCGCGTTCGTGGCCGCCGGTGTCACGGCGATCGTCTGCGCGATCGTGCTCGGCCAGCCCTCGCTGAGCCGGGTCGGGGTGCTGGTGCTGGCGCTGCCCCTGGTGAGCGCGTACTTCATCGGGCGCAGCCGCTACCGGCTGGCGCTGGTGCGCTCGGTCACCCCGCAGCTGGTCTCGGCCGGCCAGCCGGCGTCGGTCAGCCTGTCGCTGTCCAACGAGGGCCGCACGCCGAGCGGCGTACTGCTCCTCGAGGACCACCTCCCCTACGTGCTCGGCACCCGGCCGCGGTTCGTGCTCGAGGGGATCGGCCACGGCTGGCACCGCGACGTGACCTACCAGATCCGCTCCGACGTCCGCGGCCGCTTCGAGATCGGCCCGGTCACGGTGCGGGTCAAGGATCCGTTCGGCCTGGTCGAGCTGGGGCGCGCGTTCCGGACGACCGTCCCGCTGACCGTGACCCCGCGGACGGTGCGGCTCTCGCAGATCCCGCTGGGCGGCGCCTGGACCGGCTCCGGCGACAACCGGCCGCGGGCGTTCGCGATGGGCAGCGCCGAGGACGTGACGGTCCGCGAGTACCGCCGCGGCGACGACCTGCGCCGCGTGCACTGGCGCAGCTCGGCCAAGGTCGGCGAGCTGATGGTGCGTCGCGAGGAACAGCCGTGGGAGTCGCGGGCGACGCTCTTCCTCGACAACCGGGTCGTCGCCCACCGCGGCCAGGGCATCGCCTCCTCCCTCGAGGCGGCGGTGTCTGCGGCCGCGTCGATCGCGGTCCACCTGAGCAAGCGCGGCTTCACCGTGCGGCTGGTCACTGCCAGCGGCGAGGACAGCGGCAGCGACTGGCACACCCGCGAGACCAGCCTCAACACCGGGCCGCTGCTGGAGGCTCTGGCCGTCGTGCAGCCGCTGCCGCGGCCCAGCCTCGACACCGGCTGGCTGACCGAAGCGGGCGGTGACGGGCTGCTGGTCGCCGTGCTGGGCCATGTCGACCAGCGCGACCTGCCGGTGCTGCGCCGGATGCACTCGCACAGCGGCTCGGCCCTGGCCGTGGCCGTCGACGTCGACGCCTGGCTCTCCCCCGACGCCGCCGGCCGGGACGCCTCGCCGCTGCTGACCCAGCAGGGCTGGCGCTCGGTGTCGCTCGGGCCGGCCGACCGGCTCGAGGCCGTGTGGGAGGAGCTCGGCCGGCGTCACACCCAGAGCTCCCGCTCGCGCGGAGTCGTCGCGCCCGCGCCGGCCACGGTGCCGGCCGGCGCCGCCGTACCGGCCGACGAGGGGGTGGCGTGATGGTGACCGGCCGCTCGCACCCGGCCACCCTGGCCGGACTGTCCGCCGTCGCCGCGGCCACCACGCTGGTCTCGCTCCTCACCTGGCAGGGCTTCACCCAGAACTACGGTGAGACCCTGGGTCCGCTGTTCGTGATCGCGGTCGTGGTCGCCGGCACCGGCGCGGTGTCCCGCTGGTGGCGGGTGCCCGGCCTCGTGATCGTGCTGGTCCAGCTGGCGCTGGTCGCGATGGTGACCTGTGCCTACATCTGCGGCTCGCCGCTGCCGATCGGCGAGGCCTGGGACCGGCTGCTGCTGGCGTTCCAGGACGCCGTGCAGAGTGCGAACCGGTTCGCACCCCCGGTCCCCGGTGACGAGCCGCCGGTGCACCCGCTGCTGATCGCCGGCGGTGCCGGGTGCCTCCTGCTCGTCGACATGCTCGCGTGCACACTGCGCCGGGTCCCGCTGGCCGGGCTGCCGCTGCTGACGATCTACAGCGTCCCGGTCAGCATGACCGGCGACGGGCCGCACTGGATCCTCTACACGCTCACCGCGATCGGCTTCCTGGGCATGATCTTCCTGGCCGAGTCCGAGCAGATCGCGCGCTGGGGCCCGATCCTGGCCGAGGACCACGGCCACTCCGAGCCCAAGCCGCTCTCGGTGCCGACCTGGCCGCGCACCGGCGCGCGCGCCATCGGCGGCATCGCGACGGCGCTGTCGATCGTGGTGCCGGTGCTGCTGCCGACGTTCAGCGTGCACCTGTTCAACTTCGGCCCGGGCACCGGCGGCGACGACGACATCAACATCGAGAACCCGATGGTCGACCTGCGCCGCGACCTCGTCCGCGGCGAGGACATCCCGCTGGTCACCGTGCGCACCGAGGACCCGGACCCGTCGTACCTCCGGATCGCGGTGCTCAACCGGTTCTCCGAGAACGAGTGGAGCTCGGGCGACCGCGAGGTCCCGAGCAGCCAGACCGCCGACGGCTCCATGCCCGGCCTGGTCGGTGTCTCCGAGTCGCTCGAGCGCCAGGACTACGCCTACGACCTCGAGGCGACCCGCGACTTCCGCTCCAGCTGGCTGCCGACCACCTCGCAGGTCGAGCGGGTCGATGCCCCCGGCGACTGGCGCTACGACACCTCGACGATGGACTTCCTGGCCAGCCACGACGACCTCGACACCTCGCAGCTCAACTGGAACCTGATCGGGGTCAAGGTCGACTACGACGCCAACCGGCTGGCCTCCGCCCCGCCGGTCGGCGCGCTGGTGTCGCGGGACTTCACCGACCTGCCCGGCGGCCTGGACCCGATCGTGCGCCAGCTGGCCACGCAGGTGACCGAGGAGGAACCCAGCCGGTTCGAGAAGGCCGTCGCGCTCCAGCAGTGGTTCCGCGAGCTCGGTGGCTTCTCCTACACGACAGACGTCGACCTCGGCAACGGCACCGACGACCTCGTCCAGTTCCTGTCCGACGACGAGGGCGGCCGGGAAGGCTACTGCGAGCAGTTCGCCGCGGCGATGGCGGTGATGGCCCGCGAGCTCGGCATTCCGGCCCGGGTCGCGGTCGGGTTCCTCCGGCCCGACCAGGTCGACACCGACACCTTCGTCTACAGCGCTCACGACCTGCACGCCTGGCCCGAACTGTTCTTCGCCGGCTCCGGCTGGGTGCGGTTCGAGCCGACCCCGCCGGACCGAGCCAGCGACGTCCCCGGCTACACGACTGCGCAGGTCACGGTGGGCCAGGACAACCCGAGCCCGACCGTGTCCGGAACCGCCGAGGACCCGCTGCCGGCCCGGCAGACCAACGAGGCCCAGCTGCAGGAAGAGGCCGCCGGCGAGGAGGACCAGGCCAACGAATCCGGCTTCCCGTGGCCCTGGGTCGCGGGCGGTGCCGCGTTCGTCCTGCTGGTCGTGGCGGTCGCGCTCGGTCCGCGGACCCTGCGTCGGCGCCGTCGTGACCAGCGCGGCCTGCTCGGCCCCGAGGATGCCTGGGAGGAGCTGCGCGACACCGCGCTCGACCTGCGGCTGCCGTGGCCGCTGTACCGCTCGCCGTGGCAGACCCGGGAAGCGCTGGTCCAGCTCTTCGGCGCCCCCAGCGACGAGTACACCCCCGAACGCCCGCGCCGCGGCCCCGACACCAACCCGGACGCCGTCTTCGCCCTCGACCGGATCGTGCACGCGCTCGAGCGGCTCCGCTACGCACGCCCCGACGACGGCGAGCCGGGCACCTGGCGCGCCGAGATGCAGACCTGCGTCGAGGCGCTGTACGGCGGCGCCCCCAAGCGAGCCCGCCGCGCCGCCAACTGGTGGCCCAAGTCGGTCTTCGTCCGCCGCCTCAGCATCCGCCGCACCCTCGCGGACTCCCCCGCCGAACCCGCCCTGGCCGGCAAGGTCGTCGACCGAGTCGGCTGACCCTCCTTGTGTGGTTGCCGCCGGCGGTGCGGCTGCGATCCCAGCGTGGTTGCCCCCAGGGACGTCATACGAAACGTGCACCCGTGTGCTCGAGTCGTATGACATTGCGCCGGGCGTCGGGCGAGGCAGCGCGCAGCGCTGACGAGCCCGACGCCCCCACCCACCAGTGAAGACGCAGCGAGGACGATGCCCGGCTGGCCCTGCGGGACGGGGCCGTCCGCGGTGCCATCGCGGCGGCGTGGCGCGGGCCAACGCGACGCAACCAGCTGGAAACAGATTGCCCGCGACACGGCGTCCGCTGCCGCCGCGACCGGCCCCGGCCCGCAGGGACGCCCAGCCGACGCCACGAGCGCAGGCCCAGACCCAACCCAAACCTACGCAGTGGCGAGCTAGAAGCCTCCCTGATCGCGCCGCCGCCGCCACCGCTCTTCCATCCGCTCCATGAAGGTGCCGCTGGTGCGGGCGGTGCCGGAGCGGCGGGGGCGACGGATCCGGCCGGTGCGGCCGCCGTCGATGACGGTGAAGCCGCGGGAGGGGTGCATCGCGGTGCGGGGGTCGGCGGGTGCCGTGGCGTGCTGCTGGCCGCGGATCGCGGTGAGCGCCACGGTGGCGGAGGCGAGCATCACCACGAAGCCGGCGATGCCGATGACGAAGCCGAGCTTGCCGGCGTCCTTGGCGCTCATCGCACCACCGAGCAGCAGGCCGATGCCGAGCACGAAGACGATGCCGGCGAGGATCGCGCGCCGGCGGGCGGAGCGGCGCAGCGAGGTGCCGCGCAGGGTGGAAGCGAACTTGGGGTCCTCCTCGACGAGGGCGCGCTCCATCTGCTCGAGCAGTCGCAGCTCCTCTTCGGAGAGTGGCACCGTTCCTCCACAGGGGTCCGTGCGCACGGGTGCGCGGCGGGTGGACGTGAGCCAAGTGTAGGCAGGGGCTCCCCGCTTCACTAGCAGTGTTCCGAAGATTTAGTACCCATGGGGGGAGGCGACCACGCCGGGGCTACCCCACCGGGTGGTGCGCATCGTTCCGGCCCTGGCTCGGACGGGGTTGGTGGGGGTCACCGTGGTGCCGTTCCTCGCGGTCCAGCAGGCTCGCCGGCCGGACCGCAGCACTGCCGAACCGCCGAGTGGCGCGGTCGACAGCGCGGTCGGCGTCGGACCAGCCGTGCTCGCGCTCGCCGAGGAGGCCCTGGCGGTGCACGGTGCTGCGCGGCACCAGCCCCTCGACCCGGACCCCCACCAGCCGGAGCCGGGCACGCTGCAGCCCGAGTGCGTCGTAGAGGCGTACGGCGGCGCGGTAGATCTCCTGGGTCATGTCGGTCGCCTCGGGGATCGTGCGGGCCCGGGTGATGGTGGTGAAGTCGGCGAACCGCACCGTGATCGACACCGTCCGGCCGGCCACCCCGGCCACCCGCATCCGGCTCGCCACCTTGGCGGTGAGGGCGAGCAGCTCGCGCAGGATGACCTCGCGGTCGTCGATGTCGCGACCGAAGGTCTCCTGGGCGCCCATCGACTTGTCGGGGTCGCCGCCGTGCCCGAACACATTGACCCGGCCGGGCGTCACCGCACGGGAGTCGCTCCCCCACGCCAGGTCGTGGAGCTGGCTGCCCAGCCCGTCGCCGACCGCGCGCTGGAGGGTGCGCAGCGGGGTGTGCGCGACGTCGCCGACGGTGACCAGGCCGAGCCGGTGCAGCATCGCCTGGGTCTTCTCGCCGACGCCGTAGAGCTCACCCACGTCGAGCGGGTGCAGGAACGAGGTGATCTCCTCGGGCGGGACGACGACCACGCCGTCGGGCTTGGCGCGGCGGCTGGCCAGCTTGGCCACCGAGATCGAGGCGGCCACCCCGACCGAGCAGGTGATCCCCTGCTCGTCGTGGATCGTCGCGCGCAGCTGCTCGGCGATCTCGCGCGGCGAGCCGAGCCGGCGGGTCGAGCCGCGGACGTCGAGGAACGCCTCGTCGAGGGAGACCACCTCGACGTGTGGGGTGATCCGGCGAAAGTTCTCCATCACCGCCGAGGACACGGTGCTGAACACCTCGTGGTCGGCGAAGACCCGGACCGCGTGGGGGCAGAGCCGGCGGGCCCGGGTCGAGGGCATGCCGGAGCGGACGCCGTAGGCCCGGGCGTGGTAGTTGGCCGACAGGATCACCCCGCGGTAGCCGCCGCCCACGATCACGGGTACGTCGCGCAGCTCGGGCCGGTCCCGGGTGGCCACGGACGCGTAGAACGCGTCCATGTCGACGTGCAGGATCGGGGTCGAAACGTTCACGCCCGACCCTCCCGGCACCCCCGCCGAGTCGGTGGTACTGACCGTCCCCGGCGCGAAGCGCCCCCTGCGGCAGTAGCGCCGACTCGGCGGACATGGCACTCACCGAACGCGGGGCACCCGACCCGGCCACAGCGTGATGTGGCAGCCGAGCCGCGCTGGCAGCCGAACCCGACCCGCGCAGCGTCAGCGGCTGGCGAGCAGGTGCAGCTGGGTCGCGAGCGGGAGGTACTCGGCCCGCTCCGAGACCGCGCGCTCGAGCTCGACCAGGGCCGCGGTGGCCCCGGGCTCGAGGTCGAGCAGGGAGCCGGGGACCAGGTCGGCGAAGACCCGGACGCCGTGCACCGAGCCGACCTCGAACCCGGCGCCGACCAGCAGTGCGGTGGCCTCGTCCGAGGTGAACCGGTGACCGGCGCGGCCGGCGGACGCGTCGGGCGCGTCGGCCAGGAGCGCGAGGGCCTGGGGGAAGTGCCCGGCCATGGCGCGCGCGATGACGGCGGCGTGCCGCTGGGCGACCAGCAGCGACAGGGTGCCGCCGGGACGCAGCACCTCGCGGATCGCGGCCAGTGCGGCGGCGGGGTCGTCGACCACCTCGAGGACGCCGTGGCAGAGCACCACGTCGAGGTCGTCGTCGACCAGCGTGGACAGGTCCGAGAGATCACCCTGGAGACCGGCGACCTCCACACCGACCTCGCGGGCCCGCCGGCTGAGGGCGGCCAGGGCGTCGGGGCTGGGATCGACCACGGTGACCCGGTGGCCGAGCTCGGCCAGGCGGACCGCGAACCCGCCGGTGCCGCCGCCGACGTCGAGGATGCGTGTCCCGGGCTGGTCCAGGGCACGCTCGAGCGCCTCCCACACCACGGCGGTACGGGCGCTGCTGCGACGCTCGCTGGCAGACATGGGGCCAACCCTAGTGATGTCATCCGGGGCTCCCGGGGCTGCGGTGCCAGAGCTTGCGGGCGACGTCCTTGGTGTCCTCGCCGGCCGGCTTGATGTCGGAGTAGGGGGACATCGCGAAGCCGCTGGAGTGCAGCAGCACCCGGCGCCGGCCCATGCCGCCGGCCGTGTAGTGGCCGTCTGCCTGCTCGCCCTGCTCACCGAACGACGGCGCCCGGGCCATCACCGGCCGGGTGGACCGCGACTCGGCCGCCCCGACCACGGCCTCGACGCCGACCCCGGCGAACCCCTCGGGCACGATCGCCAGCTGCTCGCGCACCGCCTCGATCCCCTCGCGCTGCCAGAGCGCGGCCAGCACCGGCAGCTCCCAGCAGCCGGTGGCGCGCAGCGAGACGCCCTTGTAGCCGGTACGGCGCAGCTCGCCGCGGACCACCAGCAGCCAGGAGTGGAAGACCGTGGCGGCGTAGGGGCCCTGGGCGTCCTCGAAGAACGTCGCGTCGACGGGGCCGGTGGCGTCGTCGAGGGTCAGGAAGATGACCCGGCGGCCGGAGCGGATCGGCGGGGTCTGGGTGGCGACCTTGACCCCGGCCACCAGCAGCTCGGACTTGCTGCGCTGGTGGAGGAGGTCCTTGCTGCGGACCACCCCGAGCTCGTCGAGGAACGCGGCGTAGGAGTCGACGACGTGCCGGCTGGCGTCGAGACCGAGGATCTCGAGCTCGGCCTTCATCCGCTCCTCGGGCGTCATCTCGGGCAGCCCGGACACCTCGCCCTCGGCCGGCTCGTCGCCGAGCTCGAGGATGAGCTGGACCGAGTCGACCGGCGGCGGTGGCGGGGTGGCCCGGGACTGCGCGGCCGCCCGCGCCCAGACCCCGGCCTGGCCGAGCGGGTGCCGCTCGAGCTCGGCCACGCTCTCGCGCACGCGGGGCTCGGTGCTGTTGCGGGCGGCCGCGTCGTCGGCCTTGGCCCGGGCCACCGACCCGGCCCGGCTGCCCCCCGCCCGCACTGACCGCCCGGCCAGCCCCCGACCCCGCCCGGCCCGCTCGACCGCGCGGGCGTGCCGGTCGAGCCCGGCGACCTGGAGCAGCAGGTCGCGCCGGGTCACCCGGCTGCGGCGGTGCACGCCGTCGGCCGCGAGGTCGATGCCGTAGACCGCGTCGAAGCCGCCGGCCAGCACCAGCCGCTCCACGATCGGCCGGGAGACCCGGGCGCGGTGCCAGAAGTCGGTGAGCGAGTGGAAGGGCCGGGCCGCGACGATGCGTTCCACCTCGCCGTCGTTGATCCCCTTCACCTCGGCCAGCGCCAGCCGGATGCCGTCGCGCATCGCACCGTCGGCGTCGGGACCGACCCGCTCGACGACGTACTCCTTCTCGCTGGCGTTGACGTCGAGGCCGAGGATCGCCAGCCCGAGCTGCCGGGCGTCGTCGAGGATCAGCCGCTTGGGGTACATCCCCGGGTCGTGGGTGAGCACCCCGGCCAGGAAGTGCGCCGGCCAGTGCGTCTTGAGCCAGGCCGACTGGAAGGTCGGCAGCGCGAACGCCGCGGCGTGCGCCTTGCAGAAGCCGAACGACGCGAACGCCTCGAGCACCTTCCAGATCTTCTCGACCACCGGCAGCGGGTAGCCGCGGCCCAGCGCCCGCGGGAAGAACCACAGCCTGGTCTCGGCCATCCCCTCGACGTCGCCGAGCGCGCGGCGCCGCTCGTCGGCCTCGGCGAAGGTGATGCCGGCGAGCTGGGCGATGATCTCGATGACCTGCTCGTGGAAGACCACCACGCCCTGGGTGCCGCCGAGGATCGGCCTGAGGTGCTCGTGGAGGTAGGACGGTGCCTTCCAGCCCTGCTTGCCCTCGAGGTAGGGCGTGACCATGTCGCTCTTCACCGGCCCCGGCCGGAACAGCGAGATGTCGGTGATGACGTCCTCGAACGAGTCGAGCCCCGACTTGCCGACCAGCTCGCGCTGGCCCGGCGACTCGATCTGGAAGACCCCGAGGGTCTTGGCCGAGGAGATCAGCTCGTAGGTCGCCGGGTCGTCGAGCGGCACCTGCTCCTCGTCGTCGAGGTCGAGCTCGAGCCCGTCGGTGCGCCGGATCTCGGCCACCGCGTGGGCCATCGAGGACTGCATCCGGATGCCGAGCACGTCGAGCTTGAGCAGCCCGAGGTCCTCGACGTCGTCCTTGTCGAACTGGCTCATCGGGAAGCCGGCGAAGCTGGCCTCGACCGGCGTCCGGTCGAGCAAGGTGGCGTCGGAGAGCAGCACGCCGCAGGGGTGCACCGCGACGTGGCGGGGCAGCCCGTCGAGCCGCTCGACGAGCTGGAACATCAGGTCGAGCCTGGTGTCGTCGAGGCCGCTGGCCCGCAGCTCGGGCAGCTCGCGGAGCGCGATCCGGGCGTCGCGGGCCCGGATGTGGGGGAACGCCTTGGCGATCGTGTCGGTCTCCGACGGCGGCATCCCGAGCGCGGCGCCGACGTCGCGGACCGCGTGGCGGACGCGGTAGGTGTCCATCATCGAGACGCAGACGCAGCGCTCGCCGCCGTAGCGGTCGAGGATCCGCTCGTAGACCTCGAGCCGCCGCGCCGACTCCACGTCGACGTCGATGTCGGGCAGCGCCTCGCGCAGCGGCGAGAGGAACCGCTCCATCAGCAGGTTGTGGCGGATCGGGTCGACGCCGGAGACGCCGAGCAGGTAGTTGACCAGGCTGCCCGCCCCCGAGCCGCGGGCCGCGCAGCGCACCCCCATCTCGCGGATCAGGTCGGTGACGTCGCCGACGGTGAGGAAGTACGACGCGTAGCCGAGCCCGCGGATCAGCTCCAGCTCGTCGTCGAGCCGCTTCCAGACCACCGCCTTGGGACCCGAGCCGTAGCGGTCGCCGATGGCGCCCTCGCAGCGCGCCCGGAGCAGCCCGTCGGCCTCGGTTGCGCCCGGGGTCATCCGCGGGCGTGACCCCTCGCGTCCCCCGAGGACCAGCAGAGAGCTCGAACTCCGGGAAGTGCACCTCGCCCAGGCCGAGGTCGCGGCGCGGGTCGAGGGCGCACCGGTCGGCCACCGCCCGGGTGTGGGCGAGCAGCCGCTGCGCCTCGCGGTCGGAGTCGGCGGCCAACCCGGAGAGCCGGGTGATCTCCTCGGCGATCTCGGCCATCTGCTTGCCGGACTTGAGGAACCCCTCGGCGTTGCCGCGGTCGACGTGGCGCCGGTCGAGGGCGACCAGCCGCCGGGCGGCGTCGAGGACGTCGACGGTGGCGGCGTCGCGGCGGTCGGCGTAGCGGACGGCGTTGGTGAGCACCGAGCCGAGCCCGGCCTGCCGGGCGATCCGCGCCATCCGGGCCGCGTGGGAGGTGGTGCCGGGACCCCAGCCCTCACCGGCACCGCCCGGCAGCCGGTGGGAGACCAGCTCGACCTGGAGGTGGGTGCGCGGCACCAGCGCCCGCCACGGCTCGAGGGCGGCCAGGGCGAGCTCGTCGCGGCGCCCCCCATAGGGGCAGAGTGCGGCCCGGGCCAGCTCGGAGGTGGGGCCGAGCAGCACGATGAGATGGCCGGCGGCGAGCATCTCGGTGACCTGCCGCCCGAGGTCGCCTCCGAGCCGACCCTCGGCGAGGGCGCCGAGGTCGAGGACCGGGTCGCCCCGCTCACCGGCCAGGTGGGTGGCCGAGACCAGCCGGCACAGCGCCGCCCAGCCGGCCCGGCCGCCACTCAGTCCGTTGGTGGTCGGGCCGTCGGCGCTGGCCAGGAACGTCACCCGCGGCAGCCCGCCTCCGACGCCGGGGCCCGGGTCGCGGTAGCTGCCGCCGCGCACCGGGGTCCGGGTCCTCTCGGTGACGGTGGACCACGGCTGGGTCGGGTAGTGCGAGAGCTCGACCCCGAGCACCGGGCGGATGCCGGCGGCGTAGCAGGAGCGGGCGAACTTCACCGCGCCGTAGGTCCCGTCGCGGTCGGTGAGGGCGAGGGTGTCCATCTCCTGCTCGGCGGCCCGCTCGACCAGCGTGTGCGGGTGGGAGGCGCCGTAGCGCAGGGAGTAGCCCGAGGCGACGTGCAGGTGCACGAACGGGTCGGACATGGCGATACCCCGGGACGTCAGCCGACGCGGCGTGCGGGGTGCTGGGTGACCGGCGGTTCACCCCACGAAAGACGCTCGCTGCGCTCGCGCTTTCGCGGGGACCCCGAAAAAGCTTCCAGATAGGGCAGCGTCGGCGCGTGCGGGTCCAGGCCCAGCGACTGCTCGACCACGGCCAGGAACCGGTCGGCGTCACGCACCAGGTCGTCGGCCTCGCGCTCGGTGACCGCGCGGCTGGAGCCGGCCTCGGCAGCGGCCCGCTTGCCGGCGCCGGCGGCGAAGAACCCCGCCCACTCGGCCAGCTCGGGGGCGACCTCGGTGAGCAGCACCCAGGCGTTCTTCTGCGGCTTGCGCCGGGTCGGGACGGTCGGCCTGGCCCGGGCCGCGAGCAGCGCGGCCGCGGCCCGCAGGGCGGCGACGTGGGCACAGGCGTAGCGGGTGGTGGCCTCGGTGGCGGTCACCGCCTCACTCAGCGACTCGGCGGCGCGCATGAGGTAGGAGTGGGTGGTCGCGGGCAGGCTGACGTGGCTGGTGCTGCGCACGGGCGGGTTGGTGCTCATCACGGTCACTCCTCTCAGTCGGTGCAGCCGACGAGCGTCCAGCGCCCGTCGGCCCAGTCGAAGGCCAGGTCGAAGACGCCGCCGCCGTCGGGCTCACCGTCGAATGTGAGTCGGCCGCGGCCGGCCTCGACCCGCCACAGCTCGCGCTCGGTGAGCAGGTCGCCGATGGGGATGGGGCCCCGCTCGGAGATCTCGCTGGCACTCTCCTCGGAGCCGATGGCGGCACGTACGCCGGTGGACTGCCACCACGGGCCGGTCTCGACCCAGTGCGCCAGCACCGCGCGGACCTTCCACAGCCGGCCGCGCCACAGGAACTGCTGGGGGCCCTCGGTGGCACCCTGTGCTTCGGGTCCCTCGACCAGACCTTGTCGGACCTCGACCGGGTCGGCGTAGCGCCTCATGCGGTGTCCCTTCTCCCCCGGCAGTCATTCGAACACTTGTTCGAACACCACCAAGGTACACCGCCCTACGGACAGCCCGTCAACCCCATCACGCGGTCGGGAGCTCCTCGTCGTGGCGGACCACCCAGGTGCCGCGCAGGTAGTCGCCGGTGTCCTTGTGCCACAGGAAGTAGACGGCCGCCGCCTCCAGCGGGAACGACGCCACCGAGAGCACGATGAACGTCGCCGGCGCGCCGGTCCGCAGCCCGGCGATGGTGCCGACCGCGAGGAAGAACAGGGTCGCCGTCAGCGAGACCCGCGCCCAGTTGTAGCCGCCGCGCAGGAACGCCGTCAGCACCCAGATCAGCAGGGCCACCACCACGAAGAGCACCAGCGCCACCGGGACGAACGCCGGCACGTGCACCTCGCCGTTCTTGACCGCGTCCAGCCCCTGGGTCCGCAGCAACCGGCGCGTGTCACGACGGCCCTCCGCCCACGAACGGATCAGCTGGTCGCGCAGCACCACGATCAGCACGGTGACCACCCCGCCGAGCGCCACGATCGCCGCGAGCATCCGGGTGGCCCACGCCAGAGACGCCGGCTGCTGCCCGCTCATGGTCGCCCCTTCCTAGGCTGTCCCCATGTCCGTTCCCTCGTCGACCGAACATCCCTCGATCGCCCGGTTCCGGGAAGCGCACGCCCGGCTCGGGGGCACCGGTGAAGTCGTCATTCTGCCCGACTCGGTCCACACCGCCGCACTGGCCGCGGAGGCGCTCGGCTGCGAGGTCGGCGCGATCGCCAACAGCCTGCTCTTCGACGCCGAGGGGTCGCCGGTCCTGATCCTCACGTCGGGGTCGCACCGGGTGAACACCGGGGCCACCGCGGAACGGATCGGCGTACCCGCCCTCCGGCGCGCCTCCCCCGAGTTCGTGCGCCAGCACACCGGCCAGGTGATCGGCGGTGTCTCCCCCATCGCGCACCCCACGCCGGTGCCGACCTGGCTCGACACGCAGCTGCGGGAGTACGACGTGGTCTGGGCGGCCGCCGGCCACCCCGCCGCGGTCTTCTCGACGACCTACGACGAGCTCGCGCGGATGACCGGCGCCCCGACCATCGACGTGGAGTGAGAGGTCGAGTGGTGGAGATCTGGCTCAACCCGGCCTGCTCGAAGTGCCGCACCGCCGTCTCGACGCTCGACGAGGCCGGCATCTCCTACACGGTGCGCCGCTACCTCGACGACGCCCCGAGCCCGGCCGAGCTGGCCGACGTGCTGGACCGGCTCGGCCTCGAGCCGTGGGACATCGCCCGTGACAAGGAGGCCAAGGAGGAGGGCATCGACCTCCCCCGGACCGCCGGGTCCCGTGATGCCTGGCTCGCCGCCCTCTCCGCGCACCCGCGGGCGCTCCAGCGCCCGATCATCACCGCCGCCGACGGCACCACGGTCGTGGGCCGCGACCCCGACTCGCTGGCCGAGGTGGTGGCCGCAGAGTCCTGAACCCGTCCTAGAGTCGCCGCGTGGAGTCCCTGCCCTTGGCGTTCTCGAGTGGCTGGGCCAGCGGCATCAACGCCTACCTGGTCGTGCTGGTGCTGGGCATCGCGGACCGGGTCAGCAACCAGTCCGAGATCCCCGACGTGCTGGGGCGATGGGACATCCTCGTGATCGCCGGGGTCATGTACGCGATGGAGTTCGTCGCCGACAAGATCCCGTACGTCGACTCGACCTGGGACGCCGTCTCCACGCTGATCCGGCCCACCGCCGGGGCGGTGATCGGAGCGCTTCTGGGTGGCGCCGTGCCCGAGGACACGCCGCTCGACCAGGCCGTCCTGGCCTCGGTCGGAGGCACCACCGCGCTGCTCTCCCACCTGACCAAGGCCGGCGTGCGGCTGGCCATCAACACCTCGCCGGAGCCGGTCACCAACATCGGCGTGAGCCTCCTCGAGGACTTCGCCGTGCTGGCGCTGGTGGCCTACGCGATCCAGCACCCGCGCATCGCCGCCGCCGTCGCCGGGGTGCTGCTCGCAGTCGGGCTGGTGCTGCTGTTCCTGATCGCGAAGCTGGTGCGTCGCGGCTGGCGACGCTGGAAGGCCAGACGGCAGCCCGCGGGCGCGGCCCCGTGATCACTCCACCGACGGATCTACGCGACCCCGACGTGCGGGCCGCGGTCACCGCGCGGCTCGGCGAGCTGTGGGGCGGCCGGCCGGTGATCATCGGGCCGTGGGTGCTGGCCGGGGCGACGCCGTACGTCGAGTGGTTCCGCGCGCTCGGCTGCCCGGTCCTGGTCGTGGCCACCAGCCGAGGTGCCGGCCCGGTGCCGCCCGAGGGGCAGTGCGAGGTGGTGATGGTCGCGCCACCGGCCACCGCCTCGATGACCGAGGAGCTGCGGACCCACGACCGGATGGCGCACCACCTCCCCGACGAGGTTCGGGCGGCGATCGACGCGTTCGACCGGGACCGGTGCGGGACGTGGTTCTCGACGCCGTTCGTGACCACCGACGAGCCGATCGACGGCCGACCGGTCACCGGCGGCAGGCCGGCGTCGTTCCTCGCCCTCGAGGACAAGATGATGGCCGACACGATCTGGGACGCCGGCGGCGTCGAGCACACGCCGTACCGCCTGGTCGACGTCGACGACGACTCCGCCCTGGACGCGGCGACCGATGAGCTGGCCGGGCCACTGGGCGCGGTCTGGGCCGGCGACGCGCGCGACGGCTTCAACGGTGGCGGCAACTTCGTGCGCTGGCTGCGGACCCCGGCCGACCGGGCCGAGGCGGCGGCGTTCTTCCGGCCGCGCTGCGACCGCGTGCGGGTGATGCCGTTCCTCGACGGCGTGCCCTGCTCGATCCACGGGCTCGTGCTGCCCGACGGCACCGCGGCCCTGCGGCCGGTCGAGATCGTGGTGCTGCGCGACCCGACGGCCCGGACCTTCCGCTACTGCGGGCTCGGCACCACGTGGGACCCGCCCGCGGCCGACCGCGAGGCCATGCGCGACGCAGCCCGCGGCGTCGGCACGCACCTGCAGCGCGAGCACGGCTACCGCGGCGCGTTCGGCATCGACGGCGTCCTCACCGCGGACGGCTTCCGGCCGACCGAGCTCAACAGCCGGATGTCGGCGGGCGCGTCCACGGCTGCCGAGATCGATCGGCGCTTCTTCACCTTCCTGCAGGCCGCGCTGGTGGCCGGGGTGGACACCGGGCTGACGGCAGCCGACGTCGAGGGCCTGGTGCCCGAGATGGATGCGCACCGGACCGGCAAGGTGGTCTGCATCGGCGAGGGGCCCAAGGTCGACCGGGACGACTCCTACCCGCTCACGTGGGACGGCACGACGTTCTCCCGGGCGTCCGAGCCCACCGGCAACGTCTTCTCGATCGCCCCGACCCCCAACGGGCTGTTCGCCAAGGTCGACCCGTGCACCGCCCTGCTCCCCGGGCAGCGGCTGGCGCCGGTCAACGCCGCCCTGGTGGCCTACGTCGACGCGACGTACGGCACCGGGTTCGGCGCGGTCGAGCCCGCCCCCGACGTGCGGGCCGTCTCGTGAAGGTGGTCGTGGTCGGCGGCGGCTTCGGCGGCCTCGCCTCGGCGGCCCGGCTGGCCAAGCTCGGCCACGAGGTCACCCTGCTCGAGCAGCTCGACACCCTCGGCGGCGCGGTGTCGACCGTCGCGGCCGACGGGTTCGAGTGGGACGCCGGGCCGACGTACACGCTGCTCCCGGCGGTGGTCCGCGACCTGTTCCGCAAGAGCGGCCGGCCGGTCGAGCGCGAGCTGGAGCTCGAGCCGCTGGACCTGGTGCGCGAGCACTGGTTCGAGGACGGGAGCGTGCTCGGCCTGCCCGGCCACTCGCGGGCCGAGCAGCTGCGCGCCTTCGACGGGCTGGCGCCGGGGCTGGGCGGGCGATGGGTGGAGTACGTCGACTCGTTCACCGAGGACTGGGAGGTGCTGCGCCGCGCATACTTCGAGAACGCCTGGGATCCCTCCGAGCTGCCGCGGGAGGTGGCGGCCCGGCTCGACAGCCGTGAGGTCCTGCACAAGAGGCTGAAGAAGACGTTCAGGGACGAGCGAGTGCGGCAGGTGGCCGCACACCCGTTCGTCGCGGAGGGGCACGACCTGCGCAACGTGCCGGCCTGGGCGGGGCTGGTCAGCTACCTCGAGCAGCGGTTCGGGGCGTGGACGATCACCGGAGGGATGGGCCGGCTCTCGGCGGTCCTCGCCGACCGGCTGGCCACCCGCGGCGTCACGGTCGCGCTCGGCGTCTCGGTCACCGACCTCGTTGTGCGCGCCGGCCGGGTCGCCGCCGTGGCCACCGAGTCGGGCGCGGTCGACGCCGACGTCGTGGTCTGCGCGATCGACCCGCGGATGCTGCCCGCCCTGGCGCCGTACGTGGAGAAGACCATGCCGACCATGCCGCCGGTGGTCTGCCACGTCGGCCTCGCCGCCCCGGTGCGCGACCTTGCGCACGAGGTGGTCGTGCACGGGGACCCGATGCTCGTGGTGCGGGCGGCCGGCCGGGCGCCCGCCGGCGGCGCGGCGTACACCGTGCTCGGCCGCGGCAAGCTCGCCGAGGACATCCTCAGGGCGCTGGCCCGCCACCAGCTGGACCTGCGGACCGACCTGGTCACCCGGGTGGACCTGACCCCGCGCGACATCGTGCAGCAGTGGCAGACCTCGCCGTACGGCGTGCTGTGGCAGGGCCGCGGCACCGTCCGCCACCGGCTCGGTCCGCGCACCCCCGTCGAGGGGGTGTACGCCGCCGGCGCCCACGCCACCCCCGGCGCCGGCCTGCCCTTCGTGGGCCTCTCGGCTGCGTTGGTCGCCCAGGTGGTGGGTCCCGCCTAGGCCAGCGACCAGGTGACCGTGATCGCGGTGGTCAGCGAGGTCTCGCCGGGCTGCAGGACGACGTCGGCCTTGGCGGCCAGTGGACTCGGCATCGGGGCGTTTCCTCCGCCACCGCCCTCGGTGACCGCCTCGACCTGGCCGAGTGTCGCGTCGGCCAGGGTGGCCAGGAGCTCCGCCTTGGCGCGGGCGTCGGCGAACGCCAGCTCGCGCGCCTGCCCGACGGCCGCCGAAGGGTCCCGGACGGACAGCTCGATGCCCTCCACCACCAGCCTCGCGCCGACCTCGTAGGTCAGGCGGGAGAGGAGCTCGTTGGCACTCGCCAGGTCGCCGGTGGCGATGGTCAGGGTGTGCCGCGCCTCGTACCCGGCCATCTCGCCCTGCTCACGAGTCGGCCACACCGAGAGGTTGACGGTCGACACCACCAGCTCCTTCGCCGCGGTGACCACCGCCTCGCGAGCTGACTCGGCGCCGGCCAGGGCCTCGGTGAGCGTTCGGGAGCGGTGCACGGCGGAGAGGCGGATCAGCGCGGTGTCGGGCACGGTGGTCGCCCGGCCGTGGCCGGTGACGGTGAGGGTGCGCACTCTTCGAACCTAGTGCCCCGCACTGGCCCCCGCAGGTCCTTGGTCTCAGACGGTCATGTTGAGGGCGGCGAAGATCTCCAGCGTCGCCTTCGACCGGTTCAGCGTGTAGAAGTGCAGCCCGGGCGCCCCGCCCGCGAGCAGCTCCTCGCAGAGCTCCGCGGCCAGCGCGATGCCCTCGGCGCGCATGGCGGCGGCGTCGCCCTCGTGGTGGGCGATGCGGGAGACGACGGCCTCGGGCACGTCGGTGCCGATCAGCTCGCCCTGGCGGCGGATCGCGTTGAGGTTCAGGATCGGCATGATGCCGGGCAGGATCGGGAGGTTGACACCGCGGGCGCGTACCCGGTCCACGAGGTCGAAGTAGTCGGCCGCGTTGAAGAACATCTGGGTCACCGCGAACTCCGCGCCGGCCTTCGCCTTGGCCACGAGCACGTCGGCGTCGGCGTCGCGGGAGGCGGCCGAGGGGTGGCCCTCGGGGAACGCCGCCACGCCGATCCGGAAGTCGCCGCGCGAGCGGGCCAGCTCGACCAGCTCCACGGCGTAGGTCAGCCCGCCCTCGGTCTGCGTCCACGGCGCGCGCGGCCCGTCGCTGGGGTCGCCACGCAGCAGCATGACGTGCTGGATGCCCTCGGCGGCGTACGTGTCGAGGATGCTCTCCAGCTCCGAGCGGGTGTGCCCGACGCAGGTCAGGTGGGCCACCGGCGTGAGCGAGGTCTCGCGCGCGATCCGGCTGGTGATGCCGATCGTCTTGTCGCGGGTGCTGCCGCCGGCGCCGTAGGTGACCGAGACGAAGTTGGGGCGGTACGGCTCGAGCGCTTCGATCGCCTGCCAGAGCTGCTGCTCGCCGGCCTCGTCCTTCGGCGGGAAGAACTCGAACGAGAACGAGCGCTTCCCCTCAGCGAGGAGCTCGCGCATGCTTCGTCCCGGTCCCGTGGCCATGTGGACAGATTCTAGGTTCGGGAGGGGGTGCGAACCCCAATTCCCGACATGCGGGCTGGTGCCCCGCACCGGACACTAGGGTGCGGACGTGATGGGCGCGTGGGACCAGGCCGGCTTCCGGAGCCGGGTGCAGGCGGCCCTGGAGGCGTTCCTCGACGAGCAGGCCGAGCGGTTGCTCCCGCTCGGTCAAGACGCGGCGCGGCTGGTCTCGGAGGCGCGGACGTCGGTGGCCGGCGGCAAGAGGTTCCGCGCGTCGTTCTGCTGGTGGGGCCACCTGGCCGTGTCAGCTCCGTCGGACGAGGACGCGTTGGTGCGGGCCTGTGCCTCACTGGAGCTGCTGCACGCCAGCGCGCTGGTCCACGACGACTACATGGACGCCTCCGACAGCCGCCGGGGCCGGCCCTCGACGCACCGGACCTTCGGCAGCGAGCACCGCGCCACCGGGTGGCGCGGCGACCCGGAGCAGTACGGCGCGTCCGCGGCCATCCTGCTCGGCGACCTCCTGCTTTCCTGGTCCGACGAGCTGCTCCGGCGGTGCGGGCTGCCGCTACCGGTCGTGGCCCCGGCGCTCGACGTCTTCGACCTGTGCCGGACCGAGGTGATCGCCGGTCAGTTCCTCGACGTCTCCGCGCAGGCCCGCGGCCACGCGGACGTCGACGCCGCGATGACGGTGCTGCGGTACAAGTCCGCCAAGTACTCCATCGAGCGGCCGCTCCACCTCGGCGCCGCGCTGGCCGGCGCCACCCCCGAGACCATCGCCGAGCTGTCGGCGTTCGGCCTGCCGCTGGGCGAGGCCTTCCAGCTCCGCGACGACCTGCTGGGCGTGTACGGCGACCCGGCCGCCACCGGCAAGCCGGCCGGCGACGACCTGGTCGAGGGCAAACGCACGGTGCTCGTCGCGCTGGCCCTCGATGCGGCTCCCGCGGGCGACGCCGCGTTCCTCGACCGCTCCCTGGGCACGCCGCTCTCCCCCGAGCACGTCGAGCGGCTGCGCGGCGTCATCGACGCGTCCGGCGCGCACACGCAGGTGGAGGCGGTGATCGACCAGCTCTGCGGCGTCGCCCTGACCGCCCTCGAGCGCGCGTCGATCGACGAAGCGGCCCGCGCAGCTCTTCGGGACCTGGCGTCCGCGGTGACCCAGCGGGCGGTGTGACGCTCAGTCCAGCGACGGCACGTCCACGTCGGGGCCGTCGCCGCGGAGCAGCGTGGTCAGGGTGGCCGCGTGGCCGACCAGGATCGCGCGGACGGCGTCGAAGGTGACCTCGTCCTCGCGGGCCAGCGTGCACCAGCCGTCCCAGAGCAGCACCGTGCTGCCCGGCAGGTCCCGGAGGCAGTCGTTGAGGGCGTCGAGGTCCTTCCCGTAGTGGTCGGGGAAGGCCAGCGCCTCTCCCACGGCATCGAGGAACTCGGTGCGGGTCTGGTGGTGCCAGCCGTCGACGTAGCCGAACCGCCAGCCGGCGTGCTCGACCGCGTGCTCGACCTCACGGGGCGGGAAGGCCGCGTGCCACCGGTAGAGCCCCGGGTCGTGGTGCTTCGCCAGAATGCCGGCCAGTCCGCTCATTTTCTTCCTCCGGAAGATGCGTTCGAAGGGCTCATAGTGGTCCCCGGTCCAGTGCTGGTGCTAGTACCGCGACCGGCAACGATCGCCGGCTGCGCGCCGCCCAGGCGGCACGCTGGCGGTGTTGCCGACGCTGGTAAGACGCCCAGTCTGCCTGCGCGCCGGCGCCTTGCCATCGCACCACCTGGACGACGCGCAGCATGGCGAACCTTGCCGGTCGCGGCACTAGAGCGCCATCGCCTGCGCACGTCGTTTGACCTCCGAGCCGCGGTTCTCGCGGAGCGCGTCGATCGGCCGGCCGGGCAGGTCGTCGTCCAGGTGCAGCCAGGCGATGATCTCGCGGTCCTCGTAGCCGCCGTCGTGGAGCAGCGTGAGCAGCCCGCCGAGCCCCTTGACCGGCAGCCCGTCCTCGCCGATGAGGTCGGCAGGCACCCGAGGCCCGGCGCCCGGATGGGGGACGGCCGCGGCCAGTTCGTGGTCGCGGATCATGGTGCGGACCTTGGCGGGGGTGACCCCGAGCCGCTGTGCGGCCTGGTCCCAGTCCAGCCACTCGGTGACCAAGGTGGACAGATCGGCCTCGGCGAGCGTCATGGACCCATGCTGGCATCCGACGCAGTACGACGCACGACCCCGTCTCGAAGAAAGGGCGGACGGCTCGCCGGAGCGCGGTGAATGCCGGATTTCCGCTCGCGTCCGTACGATGGAGCATCCGGATCCTTCCCCGTCCGGATGCAGGAGGTCGCCGTGACGTCTGACCGGCATGCCCCCCCGGGCGCCGACCAGCCACCGGGCGACCCTGCCCAGGAGACGAGCGGCGACCACCTCACCGGCCGGGCGCTCGACAACCGCTACCTGATCGGCTCCCGGGTCGCGAGGGGTGGCATGGCCACCGTCTACGAAGCCACCGACCTGCGGCTCGACCGCACCGTCGCGGTCAAGGTGATGCACCCCGGGCTGGGCGACGACGACGAGTTCGCGGCCCGGTTCGTGGCCGAGGCGCGAGCGGCCGCGAAGCTCTCGCACCCCAACGTGGTCGCGGTCTTCGACCAGGGCAACGACGACGGCACGGTCTTCCTCGCGATGGAGCTGATCCCCGGTCACACCCTGCGCGACACGATCGGCAAGGAGGCACCGCTCTCCCCCGCCCGGGCGCTGGCGCTGCTGGAGCCCGTCGTCTCGGCCCTCGCCTCCGCGCACCGCGCCGGGCTGATCCACCGCGACGTCAAGCCGGAGAACGTCCTGATCGCCGACGACGGCCGGGTCAAGGTGGCCGACTTCGGGCTGGCCAAGGCGGTCACCGCCACCACCCAGCACACCGCCACCGGCGTCCTCATCGGGACCGTGTCGTACGTCGCCCCGGAGCTCGTGGTCGAGGGCCGCTCCGACGCGCGGGCCGACGTGTACGCCGTCGGCGTGATCCTCTACGAGCTGCTCACCGGCAAGAAGCCGCACGAGGGCGAGACCCCGATCCAGGTCGCCTACAAGCACGTCCACGAGGACGTGCCGCCACCCTCGCGCCTGGCGCGCGGCGTACCCGACTACGTCGACGCGCTCGTCGCGCGCGCCACCGCCCGCGACCGCGAGCAGCGGCCCGCCGACGCCGGCGTCCTGCTGCACCACCTGCGCCGGGTCAACCAGGCGGTCACCACCGGCGTCCGCTCCGACCCCGAGCTGGTCGACGACCTGGTCCCGCGCAAGCACGCGGACACCGCCGAGGTGCTGCGCCGGAGGGGTCCCAGCCGCGGCGACACCAGTCCGGAGCCGTGGGACCACGCCGAGATGTCCGCGCTGCTGGCGCCGCCGCGCGAGGCCACCGCGACCATCGAGCGGCCCCGGGCCGCGACCGCGGTCAGCGACCGGCCGCGTCCGGCGCCACCACCCCCGACGCGCCCGGCGAAGCAGGCGACGAAGCCCCGCCGCCGGCGGCGCGGGCCGATCCTGCTGGTCCTCGCGCTGCTCGTCGCCGCCGCGGTCGGCACCAGCGCCTGGTACTTCGGGTTCGCCCGCTACACCAGCACTCCCGCGGTGCTCGGCCTGTCCCAGACCGACGCCCAGGAGCGGCTGGAGGACGCCGGGCTGGACGTCACGGTCGGGGAGCCGGACTACTCCGACACCTTCGAGGAGGGGCTGGTGATCAGCGCCGACCCCAGCGCCGGCAAGCGCGTCCTCAAGGGCACCGACGTGACGATCCGCCTCTCGCTGGGCCGTGCGGTGGCCCCGCTCCCGAAGCTCACCGACATCACCGAGGACGAGGCGCAGGACCGGATCCAGAACGCCCACATGGCCTTCGGCAAGTCCACCAAGAAGTTCTCCGAGACGGTGCCGGAGGGCCTGGTCATCGCCTCCGACCCCAAGGCCGGGGCCACGCTGCGGTTCGGCACCATCGTGGACCTCGTCATCTCCAAGGGCAGGCGGCCCATCCGGGTCGGCAGCTGGGCCGGCGAGAGCGTCGACGAGGCCAGGCGCCAGCTCGAGAAGCGCGGCCTCAAGGCCGAGGTCTCCCAGCAGTACGACGACAGCGTCGCCGCAGGTGTGGTGATCTCCCAGGACCCCACGGACGGCACGCTGTTCAAGGGCGACACCGTCCAGCTGCTGGTCTCGCTCGGGCCGGAGCTGGTCGAGGTCCCGAACGTGGTCGCCTACGGCGTCGACGACGCCACCGCCACCCTCCAGGACGCCGGCTTCGTCGTCGCCGTCGAGAACGCCCCCGGCTACATCGGCCTCGGTTACGTGTTCTCGATGGAACCCGGCGCCGGCACCGACCTGCCCAAGGGCACCACGGTCATCATCTACCTGGTGTGAGGACGCTGCGAAACCCCGTCGGCACCCACGTCAAGGTCGGCCCGGGACTGGCCAGGGGGACGCTCAAGGGCGCGCGTGAGCTCGGGCTCGAGGCGCTCCAGGTGTTCACCGGCAACCCGCGCGGCTGGGCGCTGAGCGAGGGGGACCCGGCCGAGGACGCGGCGTTCCGCGACGGCTGCGCGCAGGACGGCATTCGGGTGGTGGTCCACGCGCCGTACCTCGTCAACCCGGGCTCGCCCACCCCCGCGACGTACGAACGGTCGCTGGCCTCGGTCGCGCACAACCTGCGGCGAGCGGTGGAGATCGGTGCCGAGGGCGTGGTCGTGCACACCGGGTCGTACGTCGACGCAGCCGGGACCGAAGGACTGCACGAGGGCGCACTGAAGAGGGTGCGGGAGGGGCTGCTGCCGATCCTCGACACCATCGCGGACGAGCGGCTGCCGTGGCTGCTGCTGGAGCCGACCGCCGGCCAGGGCCGGTCGCTGTGCGCCGGCGTCGAGGAGCTCGAGCCGTACCTCGCGGCGCTCGACCACCATCCCAAGGCCGGGATCTGTCTCGACACCTGCCACGCGTTCGCCGCCGGGGCGCCGCTCGACGAGACGGGCGGAACGGCGGCCACCGTCGACCGGGTCGTGGGGATCGCCGGGGCCGGGAAGCTGCGGCTCGTGCACGCCAACGACTCGAAGGACCCGCGCGGCTCGATGCGCGACCGGCACGAGCGGCTCGGCCAGGGCCACATCGGCGTACAGGCGATCGAGGAGCTGCTCGCCCACCCGGCCACAGACGGCGTGCCTTTCATCCTCGAGACACCCGGCTCCCGCGACCCGGGCAGCGACCAGATCGCCCTGGTGAAGACCATGCGCGCATGACGAGCCGCCGCAGCGCCCTGCTCGCCACCGGCGCCCTGCTGCTGGTCACCGCCAGCTGGGGCAGCACGTTCTTCATGATCAAGGACCTGCTCGACCGGGTGCCCACGCTGGACTTCCTGGCCGTGCGGTTCGCGATCGCCGGGCTGGTGATGTTCGCGGTGGCCCACCGCGCCGTCTTGGCGCTGCCCCGGGAGGTCGTACGCCGCGCCGTGCTCGTCGGCGGGATCTACGGCGTCGCCCAGATCCTGCAGACCGCCGGCCTGGCGCACACCGCGGCCAGCGTGTCCGGCTTCATCACCGGGATGTACGTCGTGTGCACGCCCCTGCTCGCCGCCGTGCTGCTCAAGACCCGGATCAACGCACTGACGTGGGGTGCAGTGCTGCTGGCCACCGCCGGGCTCGGCGTCTTGACCCTGGACGGCTTCTCGGTCGGGTACGGCGAGGCGCTCACGTTCGTCGCCGCGGTGCTCTACGCGCTGCACATCGTGGCGCTCGGCGCCTGGTCGACGGCCCGGGACGCGCTCGGGATGTCCGTCGTCCAGCTGCTGGTGATCGCGGTGCTCTGCCTGGTCGCCACCGCGCCCGACGGTGTGGTGCTGCCCGAGCGCGGCCAGGACTGGGCGGCGGTGATCTACATGGCGTTGGTCGCCGGCGCCCTGGCCCTGGTCGCGCAGACCTGGGCGCAGTCCCAGCTCTCGCCCACGCGCACGGCGATCATCATGAGCATGGAGCCGGTGTTCGCCGCGGTGTTCGCGGTCCTGCTGGGCGGCGAGGTCCTGTCCGGCCGGATGCTGGTGGGCGGCGCGATGGTGCTGGCCGCGATGCTCGCGGTCGAGATCGGCCCACGGCGCAAGGTCGAGGGCGAGGTCGCACACCTGACGGTGTGACGTGGGTCACAATGGGTGTAACCGGTCTCTGAAACCGGTTACACAGGTAACCAAGCAGACCACCAGGCTCTCGGGAGACCAGATGGCGAGCACGATCCGCGACGTCGCCAAGCACGCCGGCGTCTCGACCGCGACGGTGTCGCGGACCCTGCGCGACCCGCAGATCGTCAGCCCGTCGACCCGCGAGCGCGTGCAGCGCGCGGTGCAGGCGCTGGCCTTCGAGCCCAGCCAGCTCGGCCGCCAGCTCGCCGAGCGGCGCTACGCCGCCAACGGGATCGTCTTCCCCGACCTGTCCGGCCCCTACTACGCCGAGGTCGTCCTCGGCTACGAGGAGGTCGCAGCCGAGCTCGGCCGCTCCGTGCTCATCCTGTCCACGCACGGCCGCGAGGGCGCCGCCGACCTGGTGCTACGGCTGGCCGGCCGCTGCGACGGCCTGGTGGTGCTGGGCCGCACCGTCGCCGACGACGTCCTCGAGCGGCTCGCCGAGCGCGGCACCCCGCTCGTGCTGCTGGCCCGAGCGCCCCTGCCGGGCAGCGACGGGAGCGACACGGTCAACGCCGAGAACACCGAGTCCGCGCGCGCCCTGGCCGCGCACCTGGCGGAGGCCGGCGCTCACACCGTGATCTACGTCGGTGACCCCGCCCTCTCCCCCGAGCTCACCGACCGCGTCAACGGACTCCGGGAGGGCGCATCCGCCCACGGACTGACCGTCGACGTCCACCCGCCGCAGGCGATGGACGAGGCGGCCGGGAGTGCGGTCGCGACCGAGCTGCGTGAGCTGCCCGACGCCATCGCGTGCGCCAACGACGAGCTCGCGCTCGGCCTGCTCACCGCGCTCCGCGCCCGCGGCGTCCGCGTGCCCGATGACGTCCTGGTCAGCGGCTGGGACGACGTGATGGCCGCCCGCTACGCCGGGCTGACGACCGTCCGCCAGCCGATGCGCGAGCTCGGCGGCACCGCCGC
The DNA here is from genome assembly GCA_963749865.1 of uncultured Actinomycetota bacterium. Lineage (GTDB taxonomy): Bacteria > Actinomycetota > Actinomycetes > Propionibacteriales > Nocardioidaceae > Nocardioides. Next base: position 276,822 of record CAVVOE010000009.1, on the reverse strand, counting down.
CCGGCTCCTCGACGAGCGGATCCACGGCCGCACGTCACCGACGCACGAGGTCCTGCCCACCGAGCTGGTGGCCAGGGCGACCACCCGACGCAAGTCCCCCCAGAGAGAAGGAACCAACCCATGAGATCCACCCGCATCCGCGCCGTCGCGCTCCTCGCCGTCGCCGGACTGTCAGTCACCGGCTGTGGCCGCGACTCGGGGGGTGGGGCCGGCGACGAGGGTCAGGGCGAGGCCATCGAGGACGGCAAGGCCGGCGGCACGATCGAGGTGTGGGCGATGGGCACCGAGGGCGAGGCGCTCGAGGGCTTCGCGCAGGCGTTCTCCGAGGCCAACCCCGACGCGAAGGTCGAGGTCACCGCGGTCCCCTGGGACGGCGCGCACGACAAGATCGCCAACGCGATCGCGGCCGGCGAGACCCCGGACGTGAGCCTGATCGGCACCACGTGGATGGGCGAGTTCGCCGAGGCCGGCGGGATCGACCCGATCCCCGAGGGGCTGGTCGAGGAGGGCGACTTCTTCCCCGGCGCCTGGGAGTCCACCGAGGTGGGCGGCACGTCGTACGGCGTCCCGTGGTACGTCGAGACGCGCGCGCTCTACTACCGCACCGACCTCGCGGAGCAGGCCGGCTGGTCGCAGCCGCCGGCCTCGTGGGACGAGCTGCGCCAGTTCGCGACCGACCTCCAGCAGAAGGCCGGCGCCACGAACGGCCTGCAGCTCCAGGCCGGCCTGACCGGCGCCTGGCAGACGATGATGCCGTTCGCCTGGTCCGCGGGCGCCGAGCTCACCGACGCGGACGGGGCCGAGTACACGCTCGACTCCCCCGAGATGGTCGAGGGGCTGGAGTACTACAGCAGCTTCTTCGCCGACGGCCTCTCCTCCACCGACAAGCTCGACCCGGGCGAGCTCGAGAGCGGGATGGCCGACGGCAGCATCGGCTCCTTCATCTCCGGCCCGTGGCACGCGGACCTGGTCGAGGAGGCCGGCGTCGCTCCGGACCAGTACGCCGTCGCGCCGCTGCCCGGCACCGACTCGGCGCCCGGCAACTCGTTCGTCGGCGGCGGTGACCTCGCGGTCTTCGCAGACGCCGACAACAAGGACGGGGCCTGGAAGTTCGTCCAGTGGCTCTCCGAGCCCGAGACCCAGCAGGCCTTCTACGACGAGGTGGGCGACCTCCCCGCCGTGCAGTCGGCCTGGGACTCCGGCGCCCTGGCCGACGACCCCCAGCTGCAGGTCTTCGGAGAGCAGCTCGAGAAGGCCAGCTCACCGCCCGCCGTGCCGACCTGGGAAGAGGTCGCCAGCGCCATCGACAGCGACATCGAGAAGGCCACCAAGGGGCAGATGAGCCCCGAGGAGGCGGTGCAGTCGATGCAGCAGCAGGCCGAGTCCATCGGCACCGGCCTCTGACCGTGGCCACCGCCACCGCCGTCGTCACGGGCGGCACGCCGAGCCGGCACGTGGACCCCACGCGGCGCGCACAGGCCGTCGCCGCGTGGGTGCTCGCGCTGCCGTTCGTGCTGCTGTTCCTGGCCTTCACCGCGGGGCCGGTGCTCGCCAGCCTCGGGATGAGCTTCACCGACTTCCGCCGGGCCGACATCCGCAGCCCGCTGGCGGTGGAGTTCGTCGGGCTGACGAACTACGTCGACCTGGTCCAGGACCCCGTGTTCCGCAAGGTCACCCTGAACACGCTGCTCTACCTGCTGCTCGGTGTGCCGCTCACGATGAGCGCGGCCCTGGCCGCGGCGGTGGGGATCAACCGGCTGAACCGGTTCAAGGGGCTGTTCCGGGTCGGCTTCTACCTGCCGGTCGTGACCAGCATCGTCGCGGTCTCGGTGGTCTGGAAGTACCTCTACCGGAACCACGGCGGGCTGTTCAACACCGTGCTCGGCTGGGTCGGCATCGAGGGCCCCAACTGGCTCGACGACACCCACCTGGCGCTGCCCTCGCTGGTGCTGATGGCGGTCTGGCGCAACTTCGGCGCGCTCATGGTGATCTTCCTGGCCGGGCTGCAGACCGTCCCCCGCGAGATCAGCGAGGCCGCCGAGGTCGACGGCGCCGGCGGCTGGGCGCGGTTCCGGCACATCACCTTGCCGATGCTCCGGCCCACGCTGCTCTTCGGCGCGGTGATCACCGGCATCGGCTACCTCCAGTTCTTCGAGGAGGCGTTCGTGATGACCCAGGGCGGCCCGCTCAACGCGACCCGGTCGGTCACCTACTTCACCTACGACCAGTTCGGCTTCGGCAACTTCGGGTACGCCGCCGCGGCCAGCTACCTGCTCTTCCTGGCCGTCGTGCTGCTCACCTACGTCCAGTTCCGCTGGCTGGGCGACCGGGACGAGCGCGCCGCGAAGAAGCTCCGCAAGGAGGCCACCGCATGACTGACGTCCTCCCCCGGACCGCAGCCGACCCCGTCGCCGACGAGGAGCCCACCACCGACCGTCGCCCGCGCGAGCGTTCCGACTCGGTCCGTACGCCGCCGTGGCTGTACGCCGTGCTGACCGTCGGCCTGGTCGTCGTGGTCGTGCCGTTCGTGTGGATGCTGCTCTCGTCGTTCAAGCCGGAGTCCGAGGTGCGCGCGACACCGCCGACCTGGTGGCCCGAGACGGTGACCACGGGCAACTACGACACCTTGTTCAGCCGGCTCGACTTCCCGACGTACATGTTCAACTCGGCCGTGGTCGCGCTGGCCGTGACGTTGGGCAACATGGTCTTCTGCTCGATGCTCGGCTACGCGCTGGCCAAGCTCGACTTCCCCGGCAAGAAGGCGCTGTTCGCGATCGTGCTCGGGACGCTGATGGTGCCCGGCGTCGTGACCTTCGTGCCGCTGTTCGTCATGGTCACGAAGATGCAGCTGAGCAACAGCCTGCTCGGGATGATCCTGCCGTTCCTGGCCGGTCCGTTCGGGGTGTTCCTGATGCGGCAGTACATCTCCAGCCTCCCCGACGAGCTGATCCAGGCCGCCCGCATCGACGGTGCCGGTGAGCTGCGGATCTTCTTCTCGGTGATGCTCCCGCTCTGCGGCCCCGCCCTGGCGACGCTCGGGATCCTCACGTTCCTCGCGTCGTGGAACAACTTCCTCTGGCCGCTGGTGATCGCGCAGACCGAGGACAAGTACACGCTCCCGGTCGCGCTCGCGCTCTACTCGGTCGGGCAGAACGCCACGCACTTCGGCCTGCTCCTCGCGGGCGCCGTGGTCGTCGTGCTGCCCGTGCTCGCGATCTTCCTGGTCCTGCAGCGCTACATCATGCAGGGCATCGCCATGACCGGAATCAAGTAACCCAACCACCCTCCCGACTCGGCGGAAGGAGCCATCGTGCGGCTGCGCACGCTTCTCGGCACTCTCCTCGGTACGACCACCCTCGTGGTCGCGTCCACCACCTCCATCTCCCATGCGGCCCCGGACCCGGACTCCGGCACGGCAGGGGCGCACAGCGGCGTGTCCGGCGCGCGGGAGCAGGTGCTGCGGGGCTTCCTCGTCGACACCTGGCGGTCCTTCGAGGCGCTGGTCGACCCGGGCACCGGGCTGCCGGCCGACAACATCGGCGGCGGCCTGGACCCCGGCAGCCGCAGCGGCTACACCTCGCCGACCAACATCGGCGCGTACCTGTGGGCCACCGTGGTGGCCCGCGACACGGGGCTGATCTCCAAGCACGATGCCCACCACCGGCTGGCGCAGGCCGTCGACACCGTCGCCGGGCTGGAGCGGCACCAGCAGTCCGGCCAGTTCTACAACTGGTACGACCCGAAGACCGGGGCGAAGCTCACCACCTGGCCGGAGAACGGCAACCCGGTCTACCCCTTCGCCTCCAGTGTCGACAACGGCTGGCTGGCCACCGGGCTGCTGATCGCCGCTCGCGCGGACCGGAAGGTCGCCGACGAGGCGGACGCCGTCCGGGAGGCCATGGACTTCGGCTTCTACTACAACCCGAACGAGGGCGTCCGGAAGGACCCGGCCGACACCAGCACGCCGGTCGGCGGCCAGATCCGCGGTGGCTTCTGGGTCGTGCCGCCCGGCGACGGCACCTGCAACACACCGGGCAACTACCGCGGCGGCACCGACGTCTACTACACCTGCCACCACTACGGCGCGTTCAACACCGAGCCGCGGATCGCGTCGTACCTGGGCATCGCGGCCGGGCAGATCCCGCAGCGCCACTACTTCGGCACCGAGCGCACCTTCCCGCCGACCTGCGACTGGTCGTGGACCGAGACCAGGCCGACCGGCGAGTGGCGCAGCTACCTCGGCGTCGACGTGTTCGAGGGGACGCTCCCCTACCGCGGGATGAAGGTCGTCCCCACCTGGGGCGGCAGCATGTTCGAGGCGCTGATGGTCCCGCTGTTCGTGCCCGAGGAGACCTGGGGGCCACGGTCGTGGGGCGTGAACCACCCGCTCTACGTCCGGGGCCAGATCGAGCACGGTCTCGACGAGGCCGGCTACGGCTACTGGGGCTTCTCCCCCTCGAACAACCCCGCCGGTGGCTACCGCGAGTACGGCGTGGACGCGCTCGGCATGGACGGCCCGGGCTACACCACCGACCAGGAACGGACCGACTGGGACCAGCCCTACGCGGGCTGCCCCGACCGGGCCGGCGAGCCGGCACCCACGTCGTACGGCGACGGCGTGGTGACGCCGCACGCGTCGTTCCTCGCCCTGCGCTACGCCCCCGAGGAGGCGCTGGCCAACCTGGGCAAGCTCAGCGAGGACTTCGACATCTACGGCCAGGGCGGCTTCTACGACGCCGTGGCGGTGCGCAGCGGCACCGTGTCGCGCAAGTACCTCGCCCTCGACCAGGGGATGATCATCGCCGCGCTCGGCAACGCACTGACCGGCGACGACCTGCGCCGCTACGTCTCGCGAGGCGCCGTGGAGCACAGGCTGCGTCCCCTGATGGCCATGGAGTCCTTCACCTCGGCGGATGCCGGCTGATGGTCACCCAGTCGACGGCCCGGCAGGACTGGGAGGCGCGGATCGGCGCTCGCACCGGCACGTCGTTCGCAGGCAACGCGCCGCGGCTCGATCCGCCGACCGGCCTGTGCGCTGAGCCCGGCGGCCACCAGACGACGCTCACCTGGGACGCGGTCAAGGGCGCGGTCGGCTACCAGGTGTACGCCGCGGACGCGGCCGAGGGGCCGTTCGAGCCGCTCGACCACGCCGGTCGCGACGTGCTGGCGGTCCCGCACCCGCCGTACGCCGACACCACGGGGACGCCCGGCGCCCGGCGCTGGTACGCCGTCTCCACGCTGTCCGACGTCCACGTCGAGGGACCGCGCGGCGAACCGGTCCAAGCGACGTCGCTGCCCGAGCCGAGCGGCGCCGTACGCCTTCGCGTCGACGCCTCCGCGGTGCAACGGCCGCTGCCCCGGCCGTGGCGGCCGATGATCGGCAGCGAGCACCTCTCCCACGCACTCTCGGAGCACACCACCGGCGGCCGGCCGATCGGGGCCGAGCTCACCGCCGCGCTCCGGGCCGCCCACGAGGAGCTCGGCGTGACCCACGTCCGCGCGCACGCGATCCTCTGCGACGACCTCGGCGTCTACCGCGAGGTGGACGGAGACCCGGTCCACGACTTCTCGGGAGTGGACAGGGTCTACGACCACCTGCGCGGCCTCGGGCTCTACCCGGTCGTCGAGCTGTCGTTCATGCCCCGGGACCTCGCGAGCGACCCGGACAAGACGGTCTTCGACTACGACGCGATCGTCTCGCCGCCCCAGGACTGGGGCCGCTGGCACGACCTGGTCCGCGACCTGGTCGCTCACCTGGTGGAGCGCTACGGCCTCGAGGAGGTGCTCGCGCACTGGTCCTTCGAGGTGTGGAACGAGGCCAACCTCGAGGTCTTCTGGTCCGGCACGCCCGAGGAGTACCTCCGCCTCTACGACGTCACCGCGGCCGCCGTGAAGTCCGTCGACCCCCGGCTGCTCGTCGGCGGGCCGTCGTCGGCCGCGGCCGGCTGGGTCGAGGAGCTGCTCGCGCACGCGGACCGCACCGACAGCCCGGTCGACTTCGTCACCACGCACACCTACGGCTCGCCTCCGCTGGACTTTCGGCCCACGCTGGAGCGCTACGGTCGGGCCGGCGTGCCGATCTGGTGGACCGAGTGGGGCGTCACCCCGACCCACTTCAACGAGGTGAGCGACGCGGTCTTCGCCGGCACCTTCCTGCTCCGCGGCATGGCGTCGGCGATGCGCGAGGAGCGGATCGAGGCGCTGTCGTACTGGGTGGTCTCCGACCACTTCGAGGAGCTGGGCCGGCCGCCGGAGCTGCTGCACGGCGGCTTCGGGCTGCGTACCGTCGGCGAGCTGCGCAAGCCGCGCTGGTGGGCCCTGGCGCTGCTCGAGCGGCTCGGCCCGAGCGAGGTGGCCGTGGAGCTGGCCGGTGACGGTGCCGGGTCGCTGGTCGAGGCCCTGGCCACCACTGACGCGGACGGTTGCGTCTCGGTGCTGACCTGGAACCTCACCCTCGACCAGACCAAGGCGGCCGGCTCGCCCGAGCTGGCCCGCCGGGTCCGGCTGGAGGTGCGCGGGCTGACCGCCGGCGCGTCGTACCGGCTGCACCACGACCGCGTCGACGACGACCACTCCGACATCGCGGCGGTCTGGGGACGGCTCCGCGAGGACGGCCAGGCCTGGCCGACCGAGGAGCAGTGGGCCGTGCTGCGCGATGCGGACCGGCTCGACCATCTCGAGCCCGACCGTGAGGTCCGCGCCGGCGGCGACGGCACGGTCGTGGTCGAGTGCGACCTGCCGATGCCGGCGATGTCGTTCATCACCCTGACGCCCGGCTGACGGGCACCCGAGACCAGCCCGGGCGCCGGAACCCTCGACAGGCCGGCGCCCGGGCTCCGTCACGATTGCGTCACGCCTGTCCGCACTCTGAGTTCTGGCCCTGCTGGCGCACCGCGCAGTCCTAGATTCGCCGACATGGTCGTGGTCATGGCGCCCGACGCGACCGACGAGGACATCGCCGCCGTCGTCGCTCGCGTGGAGGCGGTCGGCGGAGAGGCGTTCGTCTCCAAGGGGCTGGTGCGCACGATCATCGGCCTGGTCGGCGACATCGACTCCTTCCACCACCTCAACCTGCGCACGCTCCGGGGCGTCGCGGACGTGCACCGGATCTCCGATCCCTACAAGCTGGTCAGCCGGCAGCACCATCCCGACCGCTCCACGGTCTGGGTCGGCTCGACGATCCAGGTCCCGATCGGCCCCGAGACGTTCACCCTCATCGCCGGCCCGTGCGCGGTCGAGAGCCGCGACCAGACCCTCGAGTCCGCCCAGATGGCCAAGAGCGCCGGGGCCACGCTGCTGCGCGGCGGGGCGTTCAAGCCGCGCACCTCGCCGTACGCCTTCCAGGGCCTCGGCGTGGAGGCGCTCGAGATCCTCGCCGACGTCGGGATCGCCACCGGGCTGCCGGTGGTGACCGAGGTCGTCGACGCCCGCGACGTACCGGTGGTGGCCGAGCACGCCGACATGCTCCAGATCGGCACCCGCAACATGGGGAACGTCGGGCTGCTCCAGGCGGTCGGCACCTGCGGCAAGCCGGTGCTGCTCAAGCGCGGCATGACCGCGACGCTGGAGGAGTGGCTGATGGCCGCCGAGTACGTCGCGCAGCGCGGCAACCTCGACATCGTGCTGTGCGAGCGCGGCATCCGGACCTTCGAGACGGCGTACCGCAACACCCTCGACATCTCGGTCGTGCCGGCGGCGCAGGCGAGCAGCCACCTGCCGGTTGTCGTCGACCCCAGCCACGCCGCCGGCCGCAAGGACCTCGTGGTCCCGCTGGCCCGCGCGGCGATCGCGGTCGGCGCCGACGGCGTGATCGTGGACGTGCACCCGCACCCCGAGGTCGCCCTCTGCGACGGGCCACAGGCACTGGTCGGAAGCGAGCTGCGAGAGCTCGCCACGGCAGTTCGCCGGCTGCCCGCCGCGGTCGGCCGGGCCGCCGCGTCGTCGCTCACCCGGACCTCCTGACCTGCGACAAGAGGTCGCCGCGGCTAGGACATGGCCTAGCATCCGCTGCGGAGGTGCGATGAGCAGCTGTGTGTCGTGCGGAGCCCAGCTCGGCGTAGGCCGGTTCTGCACCAACTGCGGCGCGTCCGTTGACTCCTCCACCCCCGACGGCACGCCGGTGAGCACCCCGGTCACCCCGCCTCCCTCGGGCGAGGACTGGCGCACCGACACCGCAGAGCGGAAGCTGCCGCGGACCCCGGTCGACCCGCGCACCCCGCCGGCCGCGACCGCGCCCCCTACGCCGCCGCGCTACCCGCTGTACGCCGACGAGGTCGACGGCTACACGCCGTACGGCCCACTGAGCGCCGGCACCGAGCCGGCACCGCCGCCGGCCGCGGCCGTGGAGCAGCCGCCGCCGGCCGACGTGCAGCCGGACCACGGCTACGACTACCCCTACTACGTGGAGCGCCGCAGCCCGGTCCTCTGGATCCTGGTCTCCGCACTGGCCCTGGTGCTGGTCGCCGCGGGGTGGTGGTTCCTGGTGCGCGACGACGGGTCGGACCGCGCCGCCGACGAGGCCGGCAGCGGGCCAACGGCCCAGGGCACGCAGACCAGCACCGAGGAGGGCTCCGACGTGGCCGGCCGCGCCTCGGCCCAGGCTCCCGTGACGGCGCCGCCCAACCAGGACGTCGACGGCGACCAGGTCTCCTACGACGCGAGCAACATGCTCGACGGCGTACCCGACACCGCGTGGCGCGCCCCGGGAGACGCGACCGGCATGGCCCTCACCTTCACCCTGCGCGAGCCCACCGAGCTGAGCCGGGTCGGCCTGGTCAACGGCTACGCCAAGACCTCGAGCGACGACAAGGGCCGCACCTTCGACTGGTACCTCGGCAACCGCCGCGTCAACGCCGTGGTCTGGGTCTTCGACGACGGCAGCAAGGTCCGCCAGCAGCTGAAGGAGGACCGCGGGATGCAGACGATCGACGTCGGCCCCTTCACCACCAGCCGGGTCGTGCTCCGGCTGGTGCGCGTCTCGAAGCCCGGACTCGGCCAGGCCGCCCGCGACTTCACGGCGGTCAGTGAGCTCCTGCTGTTCGGGACGCCGGCCGGCTGACCGAGCTCACAGCCGGGCCAGGACCGCCGCGGCCCGCTCCGCGTCGGCACGGCTGACGTCGAGGTGGGTGACCATCCGCACCGCGGTGGGGCCCACGGTGGCGATCCGGACACCCTCGTCGGCGGCCGCGGCCACGAAGGCGGCCGCGTCGCTGCGCTCCACCACGACGATGTTGGTGTCCACGGTGGCGGGGTCGACGCCGCACGCCTCGGCCAGCAGCCGCGCGTGCGCGTGGTCGTCGGCCAGCCGCTCCACGTGGTGGTCGAGCGCGTGCAGCCCGGCCGCGGCCAGGATCCCGACCTGGCGCATGCCTCCGCCCATCCGCTTCCGGCGCACCCGGGCCGCGTCGACGGCGTCGCGCGACCCGACCATCAGCGAGCCGACCGGCGCGCCGAGCCCCTTGGACAGGCACACGGACAGCACCGACGCGATCGCGCCGTACTCCGCGAACGGCACGCCGGTCGCGACGTGCGCGTTCCAGATCCGGGCGCCGTCAAGGTGGACGCCGGCGCCGACGCCGGTGGCCCAGGTGCGCAGCTCCTGCAGGTCGGACAGCGGGAGCACGGCGCCGCCGGCGAAGTTGTGGGTGTTCTCGACCGAGACGGCAGCGGTCCGCACGAAGAACGGGCCCATCTCCGGAGCGAACATCGACCGGATCGCGGCCAGGTCGGCTCGCCCGCGCGGGTGGGTCCAGGTGCGCATGGTGATCCCGCCGATCGCGCCGTGGGCGCCGAGCTCGGCGCGGGCGATGTGCGCGGACGACTCGCACAGCACCTCCTGGCCGGGAGCCACCAGCGACCCGACCGCCAGCACGTTGGCCATCGACCCGGTCGGCGTGAACAGCGCGGCCTCGTGCCCGAACAGCCCGGCCACCCGCTCCTCGAGCGCCAGGACGGTCGGGTCCTCGCCGTACACGTCGTCGCCGACCTCGGCCTGCGCCATCGCGGCGCGCATCGCCTCGGTCGGGCGGGTGAGGGTGTCGGAACGGAGGTCTATCAATCCGGACGTCACGAAATGGGGAGCGTAGTGGTCGGCGACCAGCCGGACCGCGACCCGCCCTTCACCGTGCGGGCCCGCACCGAGTAGCTGCCCGCCTTCGAGGGGTCGAACTTCTTCTTCGCGGCCCGTCCGCCCGAGACCAGCGAGGTCCACGGGCCCCTGGCGCGCCGGGTCTGCACGTCGAAGGTCACGCCGCCCTTCCCCTTCTTCATCGACCACCGCAGCGTCCACCCGGTGTTCGGCGACCCCGTCGCCTTCACCGGCACCCGCACCTTGCCGCGCATCATCGAGTGGATCGTGCAGTGGTAGGCGAAGCTGCCCGCCGAGCCGAACGCGCGGGAGTACGTCGCACCGCCGGACCTGGTCCCGCTGTCCCAGAACCCCTGGTCGGACGTGCTCGTGTGCGCGACCGAGTCCTGGAAGGTCCAGGTCACACGCTCGCCGAGCGCGACGGTGACCTTCGCTGGGCTGAAGGCCATGTTCGCGACCGTGACGGACGCCCCGGCCGCTCGGTGACCGGCGCTCCGGGCCTCAGCGGCACCGGTCGGGACGAGAAGAGCGACAGCGGCGACGGACGCCAGGAGCCGACGGGTGAGGGCGTCGTTCATGTCTGGTGCACGGTCGGCGACCCGATCCGGTTCAGGCGGTGCGGAGCATCTCCGAGACGAGGAAGGCCAGCTCCAGTGACTGGACCCGGTTGAGCCGCGGGTCGCAGACCGACTCGTAGCGCGAGCCGAGGTCGATCTCGGCCAGCTCCTCGCCGCCGCCCACGCACTCGGTGACGTCGTCGCCGGTGAGCTCGACATGGACGCCGCCGGGCCAGGTGCCGAGCGACCGGTGCACGTCGAAGAAGCCCTGCACCTCGTCGATGACGTCGTCGAAGCGGCGGGTCTTGTAGCCCGAGGACGCCTCGAAGGTGTTGCCGTGCATCGGGTCGCAGACCCAGGCCACCTCGACGCCGGACGCGGTGACCTTCTCGACCAGGTCGGGGAGGCCGTCGCGGATCCGGCCGGCGCCGAACCGGGTGATGAAGGTGAGCCGGCCCGGCTCGTTGTCGGGGTTCAGCTTCCCGGCCAGCGCCAGCGCGTCGTCGGCGGAGGTGGTCGGGCCGAGCTTCACGCCGATCGGGTTGCGGATGTGGCGGAACAGCTCGACGTGTGCGCCGTCCAGCTGCCGGGTCCGCTCGCCGATCCAGACGAAGTGGCCGGACACGTCGTACGGCGTGCCGGTGCGCGAGTCGATGCGCGTCATCGCGTGCTCGTAGTCGAGCACCAGGCCTTCGTGGCAGGTGTGGAAGTCGACCCGGTGGAACTCGTCAGGGTCGGCGCCGATGGCCTGCATGAAGGTCAGCGCCCGCTCGATCTCGGCGGCCACCAGCTCGTAGCGCTGGCCGACCGTTGACTCGCGGACGAAGTCGGTGTTCCAGGTGTGCACCTGGCGCAGGTCGGCGTAGCCACCGGTGACGAACGCGCGGACCAGGTTCAGCGTGGCGGCCGAGGAGTGGTAGACGTCGACCAGCCGGTGCGGGTCGGGCACCCGGGACTCGGCGGTGAAGTCGAAGCCGTTCACCGCGTCGCCGCGGTACGCCGGCAGCGTGACGCCCTCGCGCGTCTCGAGGTCCGAGGAGCGCGGCTTGGCGTACTGGCCCGCGATCCGGCCGACCTTCACCACCGGCACCGATGCGGCGTAGGTGAGCACCACGGCCATCTGCAGCAGCACCCGCAGCTTGTTGCGGACGTTGTCGGCGGTGACGCCGGCGAACGTCTCGGCGCAGTCGCCGCCCATCAGCATGAACGCCTCACCGCGAGAGACCGCGGCGATCTTGTCCTTCAGCTCGTCGCACTCACCGGCGAACACCAACGGCGGCATCGTCCGGAGCCTGGCCACCGCAGCCTCGACGGCCGCGCGGTCGGGGTACACCGGCTGCTGGGCCGGCCCGAGCGCGCGCAGTGCCTCGAGGTCGGGGACGGAGCTGCTCACCGGTCAAGGGTACGGGCGCGCGGCCGCCCGTCCCTCATTGCGCTCAACCCGCGGCGGTCACTCGTCCAGGTGGTCGATGTCGCGGAAGCCGGTCTTCTTCGCCCGAACGCCCCGGTTGGTCGCCCAGGTGATCGCCCACAGCACCACGCCGATGAGCAGCAGCACGCCCGCGATCTGGTAGACGATCCCGGGCCGGTCCACCCACGGGCCGACCAGGAAGGCGCTGGCCACCGCGGCGATCACCGGCGTGGGCCCGGGCGAGCGGAACCTCGACTCCCGGCCGTCGCGGCGCAGCACCAGGCAGGCGATGTTGACGATCGTGAAGACGCCGAGCAGGAGCAGCGAGGTGACGCTGGCCAGGTTGATGACCACGTCGGACTCGGCCCGCTCGGCGACGTAGATGATCAGCCCGAGCGCGAGGAGCGTGGAGAAGATGATCCCGGCGTACGGCGCCCGGGTGTTGGGCGAGACCTTGCCCAGCGTGCGAGGCAGCACGTCCTGGTTGGCCAGCCCATAGAGGAGCCGGCTGGCCATCAGCATGTTGATCAGCGAGGTGTTGGCGACCGCGAAGCAGGCCAGGAACGGGAAGACCTTGTCGATCGGGAAGTCCGGCGCGCCGATCCGGACCACCTCGAGCAGCGCCCGGCCGTCCGCGGCGTCGGCGATCTGCTCGGAGGTCAGCACGGTGACCACGGAGATCGCCACCAGCATGTAGATGATCACCGCGATGCCGAGGCCGGTGATCATGGTCCGCGGGAAGATCCGCTCCGGCTCCTTGGTCTCCTCGACCATGTTCACCGAGTCTTCGAAGCCGACCATCGCGAAGAACGCGATCGAGGTGGCCGCGGTGACCGCCAGGAACAGCCCCTTGTCCTCGGGGTTGTCGAAGGTGGTGACCCGGTCGAAGCTGCCGTCGCCCTGGGCGATCACGTAGAAGCCGACGCCGATCACCATGGCCAGGGCGACGATCTCGACCAGGGTCAGCAGCACGTTGAACTTCACCGACTCGCCCACGCCGCGCAGGTTGACCAGCGCCAGCAGCACCATGAAGCCGAGCGCGATCAGCGTGATCGTCCCGGTGCCCGGCGTCTTGTCGATCCAGCCGTTGGCCTCGAGCCCGCCGGTGAGGTTCTGGGCCAGCACGTTGGCCGAGGTGGACGCGCTGGTGATCCCGGAGCAGATCACTGCAAAGGCCACGATGAAGGTGATGAAGTGGACGCCGAACGCCTTGTGCGTGTAGAGCGCGGCCCCCGCGGCCTGCGGGTACTTCGTCACCAGCTCGAGGTAGGACAGCGCGGTGAGTGTCGCGACGCCGAACGCGACGAGGAACGGCAGCCAGACGATGCCGCCGACCACGCCGGCCATCTGGCCGGTCACGGCGTACACGCCCGCTCCGAGGATGTCCCCCACCACGAACAGCAGCAGGAGCTTGGGTCCCATCACCCGCTTGAGGTCGGGCTCCGGACCGTTGTAGTCGACCTCGTCCTCAGCGACGGTTGACATGGTTCCTCCTGCTCCGAGCGACAGTGCCCCTACCGTGCCGCAGACGCGGAGGTTTGGCCAGTGACCACACCCAGACGAGCCAGGAGGTCCAGGCTCACCACAGCGAAGTCGTTGTCGGCGACCGCGTCCGCCACCTCGTCCCAGTCGACCTGCTCCCGCACGGCGCGCGCGGACGGGATCACCCTCGCCAGGTCGCAGGAGCGCTCGTCGAGCGCTTTCAGCTTCGCGGTCATCAGCGTGGTCGCCCCGAGCACGGGCATGACCACCGACTCGACCTCCAGCGCGTCAGCGTCGGCGAGGTCCTCGGCGACCACGGGTTCGCCGTTGAGCCGGAACAGCAGGTCGACCATCGCGCCCTCGACGAAGACCTTGAAGAGCCAGTCCTCCGGCGGGTCGACGACCTCGAGGCCGCGCTCGACGAGCAGCGCCGAGACGCGGTCCCGGTCGTCCTCGGCGATGACGAAGTCGACGTCGTGGTGCGGCTCGGGGGCGCCGCGCGCCCACAGGGCGTAGCCACCCGCCAGGGCGAACGAGACCTCGGCCTCCTTCAGCGCGACGGCCACCAGCTTGAGCGCCTCGCGCAGCCGACCCTGCTCGTCCGTCACGGGGGGCTGGTACCCGGCCGCTGGGTACCGCACCGCCGATGCGCGTGGCGACGTTCAACATCCTCCATGGCCGGAACCCGGCGGACGACGTGGTCGACGTGGCCACGTTCGGCAGCGCGATCGCCGCCCTGGACGCGGACGTGCTGGCGCTCCAGGAGGTCGACCGCAACCAGCCCCGTTCGCACGGCGCCGACCTGACCGCGGTGGCCGCGGAGGCCATGGGCGCTCGCGAGCACCGGTTCGTGGCCGCGATGTCGGGGAGCCCGGGCGCCACCTGGGTGGCCGCCACCGGCGAGGAGCAGCCGGATGCCGCGACGTACGGCGTCGCGCTGCTGAGCCGCCACCCGGTCACCGCGTGGAACGTGGTCAAGCTCCCGGTGCTCAGGGCCCCCACGCCGTTCTGGTTCCACGGCGACCGGCTGCCCACGATGGTCCGCGACGAGGCGCGGGTCGCCCTGGCCGCGCAGGTGTCGGCGCCGGACGGGACGGTGACGGTGGTGGGCACCCACCTGTCCTTCGTCCCGTGGTGGAACGGCCGGCAGCTGCGCTACCTGGTCCGCTCCCTGGCCGTGGCCGAGCGGCCGCTGGTGCTGACCGGTGACCTGAACATGGGTCGGCGCCGCGCGGTCGCGCTGACCGCGATGAGCCCTGCGGCCACCTGGCCGACGTTCCCGAGCGACTCGCCACGCGAGCAGCTGGACCACATCCTGCTCGACGGCCCGATCACCGCGACCTCGTCGAGCGCGCCGCACCTGCCGCTCTCCGACCACCGGGCCCTGGTCGCCGACCTGGCCCGCTGAGGCTCAGCGAACCTCGCACTGCACCGGGCTGTCGCAGGGCTTCAGGTCGTGCTCCTCGAGCACGTTCCCGTCGGCGTCGCGGGTGACGGCCTTGGCCAGTGAGCCGGCCACGGTGCCCCAGAACATCGTGTCGCCGGGGACGAGGGTGCCCGACGCGACCGTCGCGGGGACCGTCGTCCCGTCGGTGGTGACCAGGTCGACCGAGGCGACGTCGGTGCCGTAGGTGCCGCCGATCCACACCGTCTCGGGCGTGCCGGCCAGGAACGTATCGGTGGAGAACAGCTCGAGGTCCTTGCCCTCGTGCAGGAAGTCGTCGGTGCCCATCCCCCACTCGTAGGACAGGTGGTCGTCGTCGCCACTCAACATGGCCGGGAAGCACTTGCCGGAGTCGTCCTCCTCGCCCCACTGCGGCAGCGAACGCATGCAGGCCAGCCGCATCTGGCCGCCGTCGACCACGACGCCGATGTCCGTCGAGCCGACCGGGTAGCCCTCCTTCGGGTCGCCCAGGACGTGCTGCTCGTAGTCCGCGATGCCGTCGTACAGCCAGGCCGGGAAGGCGGCGCGGTCGTACGACGTCACGCCGGTGTAGTGCCGGGTCCCGATGTCGACCGGCCCGGCCGCTACGTGGTCCGTCGGCACGTGCTGGCCGCCCATCATGTCGGCGGGGCCGGCGCCGGCCGGCGCCGCGACCACCACCTGCCAGCCGGAGACCTGGACCGCGCCGGGCACCTCGGCCAGCGCCCGCTTCGCGAGGGCGGTCATCTCCTTCGGCGACTCCGGGGCCGCCGGCTGCACGTCCTTGGCGCGGTCCCCGCCGGCACCGGTCAGCGCAGCCACGCCGACCGAGCCCGCGACCACGGCGGCGGCGGCGCCCACCGCCACGACGGTCAGTCGGGCGCGCCGGCGCCGGCGGCCGAGGGTGCGGATCTCGGAGAGGCGGGCCGGCTGCAGGAGGTCGGGCCGGTCGGTCCGGAGGGCCTGCTCGAGCTCGGCGACCGTGCGTGGTTCCTTCACTGTCCCACCACCTCCTCATAGGTGCGGTCGCCGCCCCCGGCGGCGACGCGCAGCTTCACCAGTGCGCGCGAGAGGGTGCTCTTCACCGTGCCGCGCGCGACCCCGAGCTCCGCGGCCACCTCGACCTCGGGCAGGTCGAAGTAGTGCCGCAGCACCACGACGCGCCGTTCCCGGTCGGTGAGGGTCCGCAGCAGGCGCACCGCCTCGTCACGCTGGTCGACCCGGGTGTCGGGTCGCGACGACACGGTCTCGAGGAGTGTGTCCCCCACGTCGACGGTTCCGTGCTTGCGCCGGATCCGGTCGATGTTCAGGTTGACCAGGACCCGCCGGGCATAGGCGAGCGCCTCGGCGCGGCGGACCCGCCGCCAGTGCGCATAGGTGCGCACCAGCGCGGTCTGCGCCAGGTCCTCGGCGAGGTGGTGGTCGCCCGTCAGCAGGTACGCCGAGCGGTGCAGCCGCGGCCACGCCGCCGTCGCGAACTCGTCGAACCCGTCGTGCCCCGAGATCCGGCTCACCATCGCTCCCGTCCGTGTCGTCACCAGTCTCTACGCAGGCGGCCACGGGCGGGTTGAGCCGGCCGACGTGTCAGCCGAAGAAGACCGCCGCCTCGGCGTACTCCTCCGGGCTGACCAGCTTGAGCTCCGAGGTGCCCTCGCTGAGCGGGACCCGGATGATGTCGGTGCCGCGGAGGGCGACCATGGTGCCGAACTCCTTGTCGGCGACCGCGTCGATCGCGTGCAGGCCGAACCGGGTGGCCAGCCAGCGGTCGAACGCCGTCGGCGTGCCGCCGCGCTGGATGTGTCCGAGGACGACCGCGCGGGCCTCCTTGCCGGTGCGGGACTCGATCTCGTGGGCCAGCCGGTCGCCGATCCCGCCGAGCCGGACGTGGCCGAAGGCGTCCTTGTCGCCGGACACCAGAGTCATGTCGCCCCCCTCGGCCGGGATCGCGCCCTCTGAGACCACGATGATCGGCGCGTAATGGGTCTCGAACCGGGTCTCGACGTGCTCGCAGAGCTTCTCGATGTCGAACGGCTGCTCGGGGATCAGCACCGCGCTGGCACCACCGGCGATGCCGGCGTGCAGCGCGATCCAGCCGGCGTGCCGGCCCATCACCTCGACCACGAGCACCCGGTGGTGCGACTCGGCCGTGGTGTGCAGCCGGTCGATCGCCTCGGTGGCGACGTTCACGGCGGTGTCGAAGCCGAAGGTGAAGTCGGTGCCGGAGAGGTCGTTGTCGATGGTCTTGGGCACGCCGACCACGTCGACGCCGAGCTCGGAGAGCTTGGTGGCCACCCCGAGGGTGTCCTCGCCGCCGATCGCGACCAGGGCGTCGACGCCGGTGGCCTTGAGGTTGTCCTGGATCTGCTCGACGCCGCCGTCGATCTTGAACGGGTTGGTCCGCGAGGAGCCGAGGATGGTGCCGCCTCGGGGCAGGATGCCGCGGCACTGCGCGATGCCGAGCTCCATGGTCAGCCCCTCCAGTGGGCCGCGCCAGCCGTCGCGGAAGCCGACGAACTCGAAGGAGTGGTCGCGGACCCCGCGGCGGACGACGGCCCGGATGACCGCGTTGAGGCCGGGGCAGTCGCCGCCACCGGTCAGGACTCCGACACGCATCAGCTGCTCCTGGCTCGGGAGGAAATTGGATCGTTCAAGTCGTCGCCGACATTAGTGGCGCCGGCCCCCGAGTGCCAGTCTCGAGTGCCAGTGTCAGGTGTCTGCTAGACCTCGGCGGCCATCGGCTCCTCGGTGGCCTCGTTGGTCACGGGGGCGGCCGCCAGCGGCAGGACCCGGGCCAGGAGCGCCGACACCGTCACCCCCACGGCGGTCAGTGCCAGCAGGGCCAGCCACAGCGGCCGTTCGCCCCGGTCGAGCAGCCAGGCGAACGCGACCGGCGCGACCGTGCCGGACAGGTTCCAGGCCAGCTGGATCAGCGAGAAGTAGCGGCCGCGCAGGTGCTCCGGTGCCGCCTCCGCGGCCAGCGCCGCGGTGACCGGGCCGCCGGTCAGCTCGCCGAGGGTGTAGATCGCGGAGCCGACCAGCACCACCACGACACCGACCGCCACCGACACGAACGTGGCGCCGAGCAGCACGACGTACGACACGGCGAAGCTGAGGTTCGCCAGCACCAGGATCCGCCAGCGGGTCCGGCCGGTCATCGCGCGCACGACGAGCCCCTGGCCGAGGCCGACCATGATCGTGTTGAGCGTGAACACGGCTCCCGTGACCCAGCCCGGCAGCCCCAGCACCGTGGTCGCGTAGATCGGCATCGCGAAGTTCAGCACCATCATCGACATCGAGAACACCAGCTGGACGCACCACAGCAGCCGGTACGGGCGGTCGCGCAGCACGGTCCCCCACGACCCGGGCTCGGCCCGGTGCTCGCTGCGCGCGGTCGCCGGAACCGCGAGCAGCAGCACGAACGCGACGGCGTACGACGCGGCGTTCGCGACCACCACGGCGGCGTACGCCGCCTGCGTGCCGACGGTGATCGCGGCACCGGACAGCAGCCCGCCGAGCGCGAACCCGACGTTGCGCAGCGCCCCGAGGAAGCCGAACCACTTCTCCCGCTCGCCGGGCAACGAGATGGCCGCCACGATGTTGCCGTAGGAGCCCCAGAACGCGGTCCGCCCGACGGTGACCACGACCGTCCATGCGGTGACGACGAAGAAGGAGTCGGAGACCAGGTAGGCCACGAAGCCCGCACCCTGGAGCAGGTTGCCGGCCAGCAGGACCTGCTTGGCGCCGACCCGGTCGACCACCGAGCCGATCAGCGGCCCGGTCGGCAGCGCCACCAGGCTGGCCAGCGAGATCGCGGCGCCGACCTGCACCAGCGTGAGGTCGGTGGCGACGAGGAAGTACAGCATCGTGATCGGCATGAACACGCCACTGCCGACAGCGTCGATCGCGATCGCGGTGACGAACCGTCGGTGACGGCCGACGGACGGGAAACCGAGCCGGTGCAGCACCCGATGATTGTCCGACCTGAACCGCACTTGAGGGCAACCGAGTATCGGTCAGCTGAGCGGGAGCCGGAACGGGGAGAGCTCGGACCCCGTGCGCACCGGCGGTACGGCGTACTCCGCGCGGCCGTCGATGCCCAACCGCACCACGGCCCAGCCGACGGCCGGGTTGCGGACCACCGCGAGCAGGTGGCCGGCGTCCTCCCACTCGACCTGCTCCAGCCACTGGCGCGCGACGTTGTCCCACTGCGCCTCGAACCGGCCGTTCCGGGGTCCGTGCACGACGAGGCGCCGGGGGTCGAGCTGGCCGACGGTGCCCAGCAGGTGCCGCCCGTCCGGCGAGAACGAGACCAGCCGGTCGGCGCAGGTGCGCCAACGCTGCCGCCCGTCCGGGCGCAGCACCGCCCAGCAGTGGTCCTCGTCGGGCAGTCGGCCGGCCAGGTTGCCACGCGCCGAGACGTCCTCGAGGTCGCGCAGGCCGGCGATGGGGACGGGCTCACCCGGCCCGGTGACCACGCTGGGAGCCGCCTGGCGGCCATCGACGTACAGCGACGCGTCCCGCAGCCCCACCGGGTCGACCTCGCCGCAGTGGCCGTCCGGCAGCACCACCGGCCGGGTGCTCAGGCTGCCGTCCTCGGCGACCTCCGCGAGGGTGTCGCCCTCCAGCCAGGCCGCGCGGTCCCGGCTCGGCGTGGTCACCAGCGCGAAGTGGCACAGGCCGTCGATCTCGGCGAGCCGCTCCCCGGACCGGTCCCACACCTCCACGACGAAGCCGCCCTCGGTGCCGTAGCCGTTGACCACCCGGTCCTCGAAGGCGACGAAGAGGGCCGGGCGGTGGCCGAACGGGACGCTGCTGCCGTCGGTGCGCACCAGCGTCCAGTCGCCGCCGCCGAAGGTGGGGTGCTCGGAGAACGCGTACGGCACCCGGGGCGGCCGGCCCGTCGTGAGCGCGGCGGCGTCGAGCACCGGGCCACGGTCCGATGGCACGGCGGGCGGCGTCGGTGTCTGCGTCCGTGCCGGCGCGGCCTCGTCGTCGTCGCAGGCCGCCGTCAGGGGTACGACGAGCAGCGCGGCCAGGAGCGCCAGTGTGCGGTGGCGCATGCGGGTGGGATGCACCCCGGGGGCCGGAGGTTGCCGGTCGCTAATGTGCGAGCCATGACGTTCTCGATCGTGGCCAGGTCAGCCGACGGAGAGTCGTGGGGGGTGGCCGTGGCGTCGAAGTTCCTCGCGGTCGGGTCCGCCGTACCGGCCGCGGTGGCCGGGGTCGGGGCGATCGCCACCCAGGCCGACGCCAACGTCGCCTACAAGGGCCAGGCCCTGGCGCACATGGACGACGGCGCCACCGCATCGATGGCGATCCAGCGGCTGCTGGAGGACGACGAGGGCCGCGACCACCGCCAGGTCGGGATCGTCGACTCCGACGGCGGGTCGGCCTCGCACACCGGCCACGCGTGCCTCGACTGGGCGGGCAGCCTCACCGGTGAGGGCTACGCGATCCAGGGCAACATCCTGACCGGCGAGGAGGTCGTGCTCGCGATGGAGGCGATCTGGCAGGCCTCGGACCCGGAGGCGCCGCTGGCGCGCCGGCTCCTCGAGTCGCTGGCCGCCGGAGACGAGGCCGGCGGCGACTCCCGCGGCCGCCAGTCGGCGGCGCTGCTCGTGGTCAAGGAGGGCGCCGGCTACGGCGGCCTCGACGACATCGCGGTCGACCTGCGGGTCGACGACCACGCGGCGCCGATCCCCGAGCTGGAGCGGCTCCTGACGCTGAGCGAGCTGTACCTCACCGCCTCGACCGAGGACGAGCAGGTGCCCGTGACGCCGGAGCTCGAGGAGGAGCTGGAGGCGTTCGCCCAGGCGCAGGGCGCGCGCGACTTCCAGGCCTGGGTCGGCACCGAGAACTACGAGATGCGGGTGTCGCCGGACCTGGCCTGGATCGACCAGAAGATCCTCGACATCGTCCGCGACACGTGACCGTCCTCGCGATCGACGCCGGCACCACCGGCGTCACCGCGGTCGTCGTCACCGAGGACGGCGGGATCGCGGCCAAGGGCTACGAGGAGTTCCGGCAGCACTTCCCCCAGCCGGGCTGGGTGGAGCACTCCCCCGAGGAGATCTGGCAGGCCACGCTGTCGGCGGCCCGCTCGGCCGTCGACCAGGTCGATGCGTCCGAGCTGAAGGCCGTCGGCATCACCAACCAGCGCGAGACGATCCTGCTCTGGGACCGCGAGACCCTGGGCTCGCCGCGGCGCGCGATCGTGTGGCAGGACCGCCGCACCGCCGACATCTGCGCGCGGCTCAAGGACGAGGGCCACGAGGAGCGGGTCACCGAGCTGACCGGGCTGCGGCTCGACCCCTACTTCTCCGGCACCAAGCTGATGTGGCTGGCCGAGCACGAGCCGCGGACCTGGGCGCTGGTGCAGGAGGGGCGGTACGCCGTCGGCACCGTCGACTCCTACCTGATCGCCCGCATGACCCGCGGCACCCACCACGTCACCGACGTCTCCAACGCCTGCCGGACGCTGCTCTTCGACCTCGGCGCCGGTGACTGGTCAGACGAGCTGTGCGAGCTGTTCGGCGTACCCCGCGACGCGCTGCCCGAGCTGGTGCCCAACTGGGGCGAGGTGGCCACGACCGACCCGGCGTCGTTCCTGGACCTCTCGCTGCCGATCGCGGGGATCGCGGGTGACCAGCAGTCGGCGCTGTTCGGTCAGACCTGCTTCGACCCGGGCGACGCGAAGTGCACCTACGGCACCGGCTCGTTCATCCTGACCAACACCGGCTCGACGCTGGAGCGGTCCGACGCCGGGCTGCTGTCGACGGCCGCGTGGCGCTCCCCCGACGGCGAGCTCACCTACGCGCTCGAAGGTGCGATCTTCGTGACCGGCGCGGCCGTGCAGTGGCTCCGCGACGGGCTGCAGATCATCGGCTCCGCGGCCGAGACCGAGGCGATCGCGGCGACCGTGGACTCGTCGGAGGGCGTCGTCTTCGTGCCCGCACTGACCGGGCTCGGCGCACCGCACTGGGACCCGCACGCCCGCGGCATGATCATCGGCATCACCCGCGGCACCACCCGCGCCCACGTCGTCCGCGCGACGCTGGAGGCGATCGCCTTCGAGGTGCGAGACGTGCTCGAGACGATGCCCAACCACGGCGCACCGCTCCGCGTCGACGGTGGTGCCTCCGCCAACGACCTGCTCTGCCAGCTGCAGGCCGACCAGATCGGCGTCGAGGTCCAGCGGCCTCAGCTGGTGGAGACGACCGCGCTCGGCGCGGCGTTCCTGGCCGGGCTCGGCACCGGCGTCTGGTCGTCCACCGACGACCTGCGCGAGACCTGGCAGCTCGACCGGAGCTTCATCCCCGCCGACGACCGGTCGGCCGCCGACGCCGCCCACGCCCGCTGGATCGACGCCGTGGAGCGTTCGAAGGGGTGGGCGGGCGCGCACTAGGGTGCAGACAACCCTGGCACGAGGAGAGCGCCATGTCGCAGTCACGCGGGTCTCGTCTGGTGCTCACCGTGGCGATCGGCCTCGTCGTGGGGCTCGGTTTCTGCCCTGTCCTGCCGCCGGCCTCGGCGTCGTCCGTGCTCTCCGCGCCGTCTGCGCCGTCCGCGCTTCCCGCGGCCGCCGGTGTGCGCCTCTCGGTGATGAGCCTGAACATCTTCTACGGCGGCGACGACTTCGACCTGAGGTCCCGCGACTGGTGTCCGGTTGCTGATGGTTGTCCTGGCGGCCTGCGCAAGCTGGCGCGCATCATCCGAGCGAGCGGCGCCGACGTGGTCGGCGTGCAGGAGGCAGAGCGCAACACCGCGGCCCTGGCGAGATTGCTCGGCTGGCACGCGGACCCGCGTGCCCACGTGATCTCGCGCTTTCCGCTGCTGCGACCTGCGGGCGGGCAGGGTCTCTACACGTTCGTCGAGCCGGTGCCGGGCCGGATCGTGGCGGTGGCGAACACGCACCTGCCGTCCTCGCCGTACGGCCCCTACAAGGTGCAGCGCGGGAAGTCGCGGGCGACCGTGCTGGCACTGGAACGCAGGCTGCGGGTCCCCGCGCTGGCCCACGTGCTGCGCGCGCTGCCGAGGCTGGTCGCGCGCGGCGTCCCGGTGTTCCTCACCGGGGACTTCAACAGCCCGTCGCACCTCGACTGGACCCCCGCGGTAGCCGCGGCCCGGGCGGACGTGCCCTATCCGGTCCGCTGGCCGGCCAGCGCGACGCTGGCGGACGCCGGCTTCGTGGACTCCTACCGCAGCGTGCACTCCGACCCGGTCGCGGACCCGGGCTTCACCTGGACCCCCGGCGGTCCGGAGGCGCGGAAGCACGACGTGTTCGACCGGATCGACTGGGTGCTCTCCTCGGGGCCGGCCGTCGCCGTGTCCAGCAGGCTGGTCGGGGAGACCGGGAACCCTCAAGTCGACGTCGCCATCCCCGGCACCTTCCCGACCGACCACCGCGGCGTGGTCTCGTCGTTCGAGGTGACGCCGGCCGAGGCGCCGCCGGCGGTGTCACCCAGCGGACGCCGCGTGCTCGTCGGTGACGGCAGCAGGCTGCACGTGCGGTTCCACGCCAGCGGCGGGACGGACGAGGTGGTCGCGATCGTCGCCCGCTCGGGGGCCGACGGGAAGCTGTTGGCCGCACGGTCGACTCGGGCCCGGACCTCAGGTGGAGTGCTGCTGCCGACCGCGCGGCTGCGCGCCGGCCGCTACGACGTGGTGCTGCGCAACACCGCCAGCGGCGCCGACCTGGCCCGCTCGCCGATCTGGGTCTACGGGCGCGACTCCCGGTCGCGGATGACGACCAACGCCGACTCCTACCGCCCGGGCGAGCCCATTACCGTGTCGTGGGACCGGGCGCCGGGCGAGCACCTCGACTGGATCGGGCTCTACCGGTGCCGGCGTACCTGCGACGAGCCCGGCGCCTACCTCTCCTACCGCTACACCCGGACCCGGATCAAGGGCTCGCTGGTGCTCAGTGACGTCGTGGCCCCCGGCGAGGCCGCACCGCCCTGGCCGCTGCCGCCAGGCCAGTACGTCGCCCGGTTGCTCGTCGACGACAGCTATCGGGTGATCGGCCGGACGCCACGGTTCAGCGTGCGCTCGCGCTGAGGTGCGCTTCGAGCCGCGCCACGGTTCCGTCGACATCGGTGAGCTTGTCGAGGCCGAACAGGCCCACCCGGAAGGTGGAGAAGTCGTCTGCTTCGCCGCACATCAGCGGCACGCCGGCGGCCACCTGGATCCCAGCCTGCTTGAACTTCGCGCCGCTGCGGATCTCGGGGTCGTCGGTGAAGACCACCACGACGCTGGGTGCGGCGAACCCCTCCGACGCGACGGACGGGAAGCCGTGTTCGGCGAGCAGGGCGCGGACTCGCGTGCCGAGCGCGACCTGTGCCTCGCGCAGCTCGCTCAACCCGGCGGCCTTGGTCTCGAGCATCAGCGCGGCGTTGTGCGCGAGCGTGTCGGTCGGCATCGTGGCGTGGTACGGCGTGAGTCCGGTGGTGTAGGCCTCGGTGATCGTCAACCACTTCTGGAGGTCGACCGCGAAGCTGGTCGAGGCCGTCGCCATGACGCGGGCCCGGCCCTCCTCGCCGAGCATCACGTAGCCCGCGCAGGGTGAACCGCTCCACCCCTTCTGCGGAGCACTGAGCAGGACGTCCACGCCGAGCACGTTCATGTCCACCCACAGCGCCCCTGACGCGATGCAGTCCAGGACGAACAGCCCACTGACCGCGTGCGTGGCCTCGGCGACCGCAGCGACGTAGTCATCGGGCAGCACCAGGCCCGCCGCTGTCTCGACGTGTGCCGCGAACACGACCTCGGGACGGACGCGCTCGATCGCGTCGACCACCTCTTCGACCGGAGGTGGGATCCATGGAGCCTGCCGTTCTTCGGACATCGGCCGGGCGCTGCAGACCGTCGCCTCACCGGGGATGGACCCTGAGTCGAAGATCTGGGACCAGCGATACGAGAAGAGACCGTTGCGGACGACCAGGCACCGCCGCCCGGTCGCCAGCTGCCGGGCGACAGCTTCCATGGCGTAGGTGCCGCCACCGGGGACGACCGCCACCGTCTCGGCGTGGTACGTCGAGCGCAGCACATCGATGATGTCCTGCATCACCCCGACGAAGCGCTTGGACATGTGGTTCAAGGACCGGTCGGTGAAGACGACCGAATACTCCAGAAGCCCGTCGGGGTCGACATCGTGGCGAGGAAGAGTCACGCCCGCAGATTGCCACAGGTCGCTCATCGGCATTTCGTGCTCGTCGTCGTGAGCGCGCGGCCACGCCCCCGCTCGCCTGGTGCCGAGGGGGGGTGTGGGGCGGGGTGGTCAGGGTTCGGGGTCGGTGGCGTTGTCGATGTCGAAGTGGGCCAGGAAGGTGCGGGCGAGCTCGCGGTGTTGGTGGTCGGGGGTGACGTCGAGGGTGCCGGTCGCGTCGCGGAGGAACTGGTAGCCCAGGGGGCTGCGCCACAGGTGGACGCCGGGCTCGATGGTCAGGTAGTTCCAGCCGCCGGTGGTCTTGGCGCGGTGGTGGCGTCGGCAGACGGGGGCCAGGTTGCAGGAACAGGTGGGGCCGCCGTCGGCGTGGGCGACGCGGTGGTCGAGGTCGCAGCGGTGCGCGGGGCGGGTGCAGCGGGGGAAGACGCAGGTCGCGTCGCGCAGCTCGACCTGGTCCTTGAGCCGCTGGCTGGCTTGGTAGGAGTCGACGTGGATGTGCTCGGCGAGGTCGATGACGGGCTCTGACGGTGACCTGGGTGTCGGGGTTGCCGCACCAGAGCCGGACCTGCTCGACCGTCACCGGGCCGGGGACCTCTCGGACCCGGGCCAGCTGGTCGGTGCCGGGTCCCGCGACCGCTGCCCGGGAGAGGTGGACGTGCAGCACCACCTGACGGGCCGGGCGGCGGGTGACCGTCTCGGCGTTCTCTGAGCTCAGCTCGAGGGTGCGCTGGCCGCGGGCCAGCTCGCCGACCGCGATGGCGCGGCGTACGTCGAGGGACTCCGTGGAACCCAGCGCCCGCTGCTCCTCCGCACCAGCGGCCACGACAGCCTCCAGGTCGAGTGCGTCGGCCAGGTCGACCTCGCCGTCGATGTGCACGGTCCCGGTGACGTCGCTCTGGGCCAGGGCGATGTCGAAGTGACGGTGGTCGGCGGCGGCCCGACGCTCGGCCTCGGCCCGGTCGGGGTCGAACCGGGCGACCGCCTCGGTGATCATCCGGTCCAGCTGGGCCGGGCCGATCTTGTGCGCCACCGGGGCGACGTGGATGTCGACGAACGCCGCCGCCTCCGGGGAGAGGCAGAGGGTGCGCTCGGCGATGAACCCGAGCCGCCACGCCTGGAGCTCCCCGGCCTCGAGCCGGGCCCAGCAACGGGTCAGCCGGTAGCACCCCTCGACCGCGTGGGACAGGTAGCGCCGCCCGGCCTCGGTGGACTTCCCGAGCGAGGCGGCGAACTCGACCACCGCGAACTCAGCCACCTCCGGACACCCCTCGCCGCCCAGCGGCAGGCAGGACTCGTGCCACCCGTCGGCCGGGCCCACCAGCGAGGCGGTCGAGTGCATCGACGCCCACCGCGCGGCCGCCCGCATCACCCCTCGGGCCGCGTCCTCCTCGACCCTCCTCTGTGCCCGCGCGTGGGCCAGCACCGAGGCGGCGTCATCGCACCCGTCGAGCGGGAGCAGGTCACTGGTCGAGGTCATCGTGGGACCAACTCAACCACCGACCACCGACACCGGACCGAGGCCGGATCACCGCTGTGGACAAGGGATTCCGGGCCCACGTGTGTGGACGGAAAGTGGACGTCGCCCGCGAGTCCGGGCACTTCCCAGCGCGGGTGGCGGGGATCTCGACGAGCTCGATCAGCGGCGGGCGAGCAGGTGCCGTTGCTGCGGTCCTGACCACCACCAGACCGCAGCCGCACCGCCGCCGGCAACCCGATAGCCAGCCCGCCTTTGGCCCTCGCCGGGGCTGTCAACCCGCCTCGGAAACCCAGCGAGCGCACCCAAGCTTGACAGCCCCGGCGAGGGTCAGACACTCGGCGATCGGGTTGCCGCCCCCACATGAACAGACGGGTCCGACCCTCCGCCGCCTACCCCTCCAGCTTGGCCACTGCCTTGGCGGCGGTGTCCCTCGCCTTGGTGGCCTCGGTGACCACCTCCTGGGCCTCGTCGCGCGCCTCCTCGGCCTCGGCGATCTCGTCGTCGACCTCGTCGGCGGCCTCCTCGAGCTCGGCGATCTTGCGCTTGAGCTCGTCAATCTCGGCCTGCACCTGCATCGAGCGGGCCTCGAGGTCCTTCAACACACCGGCCGCCTCGTCGTAGGCCTCGGTGGCCTCTGCCAGCTCCTCCTCGGCCTCCTCGAGCGCCTCGCGGGCAGCCGCCAGTGCCTTCTCGTCGCGGTCCGGGTCGGGTACGACGTGCAGGTCCGGCTTGCTGGGGGCAGCTGCTTCGCGGACCGTGGCCTCGAAGCCGAGGGCGTCCGGCAGCGCCACCGCGCGGTCGAGCTCGACCTCGTCGACCCCGGTCGCGGACAGGGCGGTCACGAGCAGCCCGCTGCGGACCGCCTTGCCGCAGTCCTCGTCGACCATGGCCGCGGTCAGCGTCGCCTCCACCTGGTCGGCCACGGAGTCGGTGACCTTCTGGCCGTGCTCGCGGGCCAGCCGTCGCGCTTGGGTGGTGACCGCCGCGGTGAGCTGGCGCCGCTGCCGGGTCAGCTGGCGCAGCTCGTCACCCGACATCGACGCCTGCGCCTCGCGCAGCGCCGCGCCGACCTGGAGCACCTGCTCCACCTGCTCGGCCTCGTGGCGGACCAGCAGGTTCACCACCCAGGCGGGCAGCGACGGCTTCTTGAGCGCCTTGACCTCCTTGGCCAGGTCGGTGCCCTTGAGCTCCTTGGCCTTGGCGTCCCGGGCGGGGGTGAAGTCGGGCAGAGACAGGGCATAGAGCTCGTCGGCGATCTCGAGCAGGTCAGCGCCCATGTCCGGATTCTGGCAGGCGCAGCTCCAGCTCCGACGGGTACGGCGGCCACTCGGCCTGCTGCTCGCGACCGGTGGGCTCCCAACCGAGGTGCTCGTAGAGCCCGCGGGCGCGGTGGTTGGCGACCAGCACCCAGAGCGTCGGCGTCCGCCCGGCGGCACGGATCGCCTCCACCGCGCGCTCGACGCACTGCCGGGCCAACCCGGCTCCCCACCGGTCGGGGTGCACGGCCAGGTGCCGCAGCCGCCCGGCCGCGTCCCAGGCGGTGAAGGCACCCTCGGTCAGCAGCACGGTCACGCCGGGCTCGGCCAGGGTGGCCCGCCAGCGCGCGAGCACCTGCTCGTCGGGAAACGGGAACTCCTTCGCCGGGAACACGTGGGCGAGCCCGACCAGGTTGGCCTCCCGCTCGAGATCACGCAGCTCCTCAGCGTCCCCCAGCGTCGCCCACCGCCAGGCCCGCGGCGGCCTCACTCCTGGCCATCGACGTCGTCTTCGTCGTCCTCGTCGAGCCCTTGGGCGATCGCGTAGCGGGTCAGCTCGACCCGGTTGTGCATCTGGAGCTTGCGCAGTGTGTTCTGGACGTGGTTCTGGACGGTGCGGTGCGAGAGCACCAGCCGCTCGGCGATCTGCTTGTACGACAGGCCCTTCGCGACCATCCGGAGCACCTCGGTCTCCCTCTCGGTGAGCGTGGGCTGGTCCGGGTCGGTGGTTGCGGGCTCGGACAGGCGGCGGTACTCCCCCAGCACCAGCCCGGCCAGCCCGGGCGTGAAGACGGTGTCGCCGCGGGCCACCCGGCGTACGGCGTCGAGCAGCTCGCGCCGCGAGGCGGACTTCACCAGGTAGCCGGTCGCGCCCGCCTTCACCGCGTCGAGCACGTCCTCCTGCTCGCCGCTGGCCGAGAGGATCAGCACCCGGGCCGAGGGGTCCTGACGCAGCACCTCGGCGGTGACCTCGACGCCGTTGGGCGCCGGGATCTGGAGGTCGAGGACGACCACGTGCGGCCGGCAGGCCGGGAACCGCGCCAGCGCCTCGCTGCCGTTGGCGGCCACCCCGACCACGTCGAAGCCGTCGGCCTGCAGGTCGCGCTCGACCGCGTCGCGCCACATCGGGTGGTCGTCGACGACCATGACCCTGATGCCCGGCTCGTCCACGGTCGGACCCTAACCGAGCGGGGCGGTGTCGTCGGCCATCCCTAGGATCCCGGCATGACCTTGAGCATCGTCACCGTTGCCGTCGACTCCACCGACCCGGTGCCCCTGGCCGGGTGGTGGGCCGACCAGCTCGGCGGCGAGGTGAAGGACCCGTTCGGCGGCTTCTTCCTCCTGGTGTCCGGCGGCCCCGTCCAGCTGGCCTTCCAGAAGGTCGACGACCCGACCCCGGGCAAGAACAGGCTGCACATCGACCTCAAGGCCGACGACCTCGACGCCGAGGTCGAACGACTGCTCGCCGCGGGAGCCGGGCTGGTCGAGCGTCGTGGTGACGAGTCATTCCGTTGGGTCACCCTCACCGATCCCGACGGCAACCAGTTCTGCGTTGCCGGGTAGGTACACCTAGGGCCGCACCCACCGCCCCCGGCGGTGCACGAGCACATCGGCGTCATCGCCGATCTCGACGTGCTCGACCGCGCAGGTGAGCAGCCGGGACCAGCCGACGTCGGCCGACGACTCGAGTCGTACGCCGGCCCACGTGGTGGCGCGATCGAGTCGAGGCCCCCACGTGGTGTCGACGAACTCGGCCTGCTGGAACACCCCACCGGGAGCGGGCGCGGTCCCGGCGAAACCCTCGGCGAGATCCCGGTCCGCCCAGGTGAGCACCTGGACCACAGCGGTGCCGGTCACGTCGACAGCGGCCGCCAGGTCGGAGTCGGGGTCGACCAGCCCGAGCACCCGCGCGGGCTCGCCCAGCGCGACCACCACCGAGGTCAGGGTGAGCCCGGCCCGGTCGGCGCCGGCGCCGGCCGTCCAGAGCGTGGCGGTGCCGCCCAGCCGGCCGCGGAACCGGCGGGCCGGGTCGGGGTCCGGGTCGGCGAACGGGTGCGTGCCGTGGATGGTCACTTGGGCACCACGAACTCCCACTCGGTGCCGTCGGCTCCGGTCGTGAGCGTCGCCGTGCCGCCGAGGTCGTCGACCCGGCCGCGGATGGACTGGCTGACGCCGAGCCGTCCGTCGGCCACGGCCGCCTCCAGCCGACCGTCGGGGATGCCCGGGCCCTCGTCGCGGACCGTGACCTGGACCCGGTCCGGCCAGCCCTCGAGGAGCACCCACGCCCGCGCGTCCTCGCCGACGTGCCGGTGGACGTTGTCGAGGCACGCCGCCACCACCGCCACCAGCTCCGCCGCGACGTCAGCCGGGAGCTCGACCGGCCCAGCGGTGACCACGTCGACGCCCGGGCTGGACTCGAGGTGGACGAGCGCGGCGGCCAGGTCGGTGACCCCGGTCGCGCCGGCGCCCACCTGGTCCTGCTCCCGGATCAGGGTGCGGAGCGCGACCTCCTGGGCGCCGGCCAGTCGGCCCAGCTCGGCGGCCTCGCCGCCGAGCTCGTGGCCCCGGCGCTGCACCAGGCCGAGCACCTGCAGGACCCCGTCGTGCACGGCGCGCGCCAGCCGGGCCCGCTCGGCGGCGGCCGCCGCGTCGCGCTGTGCGCGGTCGCGCTCGGCCGCCATCCGCTGCAGGGACTCCACCATGAAGCCGACGATCGGTCCGCCGATCAGCAGCAGGAACGCGTTGCCGTAGTTGGCCTGCGTCACGTGCTCGCGGATGGAGAGGTCCGACGCCGTGATGGCGACCCCTGCGACCAGCCCGCCGAGCCAGCGCCAGTGGATGGCCCACGCCATGAGTGCGCCCATCACCCAGAACGCCGGCACGGTGGCCGAGAGGCCGTCCCCCTTGAGCAGGGGCGAGACCAGGACGGCCCCGACCGCGGTCGCCAGGTCGATGACCAGGAGCAGCGGCCCCCGGCGGCGCCGGTCGTCGTACGCCCAGATCGCGGCGAAGGTCCAGGCCGCCATCAGCGCGAGGCAGATGACGGCGCCGATCGGGTGGACGAAGTTGTCCCAGCGGTAGAGGTTGAGCGCGACCGCGTGTGCGAGCAGCACGATCCGGAGCACGGCCAGCCACGAGAACAGCCGGTCCTCGACGGTCCCGGCCGGCCCGAACCACCACGTCGCGGCCCGACGGATGGGCAGGGGGACGCCCAGGGTTACGACGCCTTCTTGTTCAGCTCGTCCATGACCGCGGCGGACTCCGCGGCGGACTCGGCCGCGGCGGCTGCCTTCTTGGACTCCTCCTTGGCCCGGGTGGCGTACATGTCGACGTACTCCTGGCCGGAGAGCCGCATGATCTCGTACATGATCTCGTCGGTGATCGACCGCAGGATGTAGCGGTCCTTC
This sequence comes from uncultured Actinomycetota bacterium, assembly GCA_963749865.1. GTDB lineage: Bacteria > Actinomycetota > Actinomycetes > Propionibacteriales > Nocardioidaceae > Nocardioides. The sequence goes on along the minus strand of CAVVOE010000009.1, from coordinate 245,557 downwards.
TCCATGCCCTCGTAGCGCGAGAAGTCGAGCGGCTTGCCGAAACGCACCATCGGTCGGGTGAACTTGCCGAAGGTCTCGCCGGGCGGGGCGACCACGTCGGTGCCGACCACGGCCACCGGGATCACCGGCACGCGGGTCTCGAGCGCGAGCCGCGCGACCCCGGTCTTGCCGCGGTAGAGCTTGCCGTCGTGGGAGCGGGTGCCCTCGGGGTAGATCCCGAACAGCTCGCCATCGTCGAGGATCCGCTTGGCGGTCTTGAGCGCGCCCTCGGCGGCGGAGGCGCCGGAGCGGTCGATCGGCACCTGGCCGGCGCCGGAGAAGAACTTCTTCTGGAACCAGCCCTTGATGCCGGGCGTGGTGAAGTACTCGGCCTTGGCCACGAAGGTGACCCGGCGCGGGAGGGTCAGGGGCATGAACAGCCAGTCGGCGTACGACAGGTGGTTGCTGGCCAGGATCGCGGGTCCGGTGGCGGGGACGTGCTCCGCGCCGGAGACCTGGGGCCGGAAGACCAGCCGCAGCCAGGGGCCCAGCGCCACCCACTTGAGGAACCAGTAGAACACCCGCCGACCTCCCTGAGACCCGAGCCCCCACACCGCCCGTCGGCCGCAGCCTAGTGCCTCACCGGGGACCCCTCGCCAACCCGGCGTAGTCTCGGTCCCGTGCAGCGCGAAAGCGACGAGGACGCCTGGCGCGCCATCGTCGAGAACTACGGCGACCGGGCCGAGCTGGACGACGAGTCCGCCGCCGAGCCCGCCGCCGAGCCCGCCGCCGAGCCCGCCGCCGAGCCCGCCGCCGAGCCGGTGCCAGAGCCCGTCGTCGAGCCGCGCTCCGAGGCGGGCCTGGAGCGGCTGTTCCGGCCGCTGCCCGAGCCCGAGGAGCCCGAGGCGGACTCCTTCGACAGCACCGACGACGACTTCGTGCCGCCGGCCCCGCCGCCGCTGCCCAAGGTCCCGCCGGACCGGTTCCTCGCCTGGTCGGGGCTGTTCGGCTCGCCCAGCGTGCTGCTGGTCTGCCTGGTGCTCGGCGTGCACCTCGCGCCCTGGCTGGGCTACCTGCTGGTGGCGTCGTTCATCGGCGGCTTCCTCTACCTCGTGGTGCAGATGCCTCGGGGCCCGGCCGACCCCTGGGACGACGGCGCGCGCCTCTAGCTCAGGCGAACCGCTCCCTGGCCAGGAAGACCGCCCCGACCGCGCCGGCCTCGGGTCCGTACTTGGCCCGCAGGACCGGCGGTACGACGCGGTGCCCGGCGCCGACCAGGGCCCGGCGCAGCGCCGCGCGGGCCGGGTCGAGCAGCCGGTCGCCCGCCGCCGAGACGCCGCCGCCGACCACGACGACCTCGGGGTCGAGGGTGGCCACCAGGTTGGCGAGGCCGACGCCGAGCCAGTCCCCCACCGAGGCGAAGGCCTGCCGCGCGACGAGGTCGCCGTCCTCGGCGGCCCGGGTGATCATCGGGCCGGTGAGCCGGGCCGGCTCGCCGCCGCACAGCTCGTCGAGCAACGTCGGCTCGGGTCCGATCCGAGCCCGGGCCAGCCGGAGGAGTGCGTTGCCGCTGGCGTACTGCTCCCAACAGCCACGGTGGCCGCACTCGCAGGGGTGGCCGTCCGGCACCACCTGGGTGTGGCCGAACTCGCCGGCCATGCCGTTGCGGCCCCGCACCACCTCGCCGCCGACCACGACCGCCCCGCCGATGCCGGTGCCCATCGTGACGACCACGGCCTGCGAGGCACCGACCGCGGCACCGCCCGCGAGCTCGGCGCGGGCGGCGCAGTTGGCGTCGTTGTCGAGCGCGACCGGGCTGCCGAACCGCTCCTCGAGCCGGAGCCGGACCTGGTCGTCACGCCAGGGCAGGTGCGGGGCGAACATCACCCGCTCACCCGCTGCGTCCACGAAGCCGGCGGCGGCGACGCCCACCCCCGCGACCGGGCGCCCAGCGGCCACGTCGGCGACGGCGAGGGCCAGCGCCTCCTCGACGAGGTGGGCCTCGACCAAGCGGCCGGGGGTGACCCGGGTCGAAGTGCCGACCAGGGTGCCGTCCTCGCCCAGCTCGGCGGCCAGCACCTTGCTCCCGCCGACGTCCACGCCGATGACGAGCGGTCCGGTCAGGCTCACCGCCGAGCCAGGTCGGCGGCGCCGATGAGGCCGGCGCGGTTCCCGAGCCGCGCCTTGCGGATCTCGAGCACCGGTCGGTGACCACGTCCGGTCAGCTGGCTCTGGAACGCCGACCGCACCGGCGTGAGCAGCAGGTCGCCGGCCTCGCCCACCCCGCCGCCGATCACCACGACCGCCGGGTCGAGGACGGCGGTGAGCGAGGCGATGCCCTCGCCCAGCCAGCGGCCGACCGAGGCGAGCTGCTCGACGGCGAACGCGTCACCGGCGCGGGCCGCCTCGGTGATCAGCGGCCCGGTGACCTGCTCCGGGTCCCCTCCGGCGCGCTGCAGCAGGGGCTGGGCCAGCAGCGACCCGGCCCGGACCGCGGCCCGGGCCTCGCGGACCAGCGCGTTGCCGCTGGCGTACTGCTCGAAGCAGCCCCGGTTGCCGCAGCCGCACAGCAGGCCGTCCGGGACCACGCGCATGTGGCCGATCTCGGCGCCCACGCCGAAGGCACCGCGCAGCAGCTCACCGTCGTGGACGATGCCGCCGCCGATGCCGGTCCCGACGGTGACCAGCAGCAGGTCATCGACGTCGTGCCCGGCACCGTAGGTGAACTCCCCCCAGGCCGCCGCGTTGGCGTCGTTCTCGACCACGACCGGGAGGTCGACCAGCGCCTCGAGGTCGGCCTTGAGGTGTACGTCGCGCCAGGCGATGTTGGGGGCGAACATCACCGTCGACCGCGCCTTGTCGATGTAGCCCGCGGCGCCCACGCCGACCGCGGTGATCCGGTGCCGTGACTTGAGCTCGGTGACCAGCCGCTCGATCGCCTTCTCGATCTCCTCGGCGTCGGTCGCCGGCGACTCGACCCGCATCTCCTCGACGATCGCACCGTCCTCGTCGACGACACCACCGAGGATCTTGGTGCCGCCGACGTCGACGCCGCAGGCCAGGCGGGAGCCTGCGGTCACGGCACGTCCTGCTCGGGGCCGGCCTCGTCGGCGTCGAGGTCGATGTGCTGGACCCGGGACGGCGGCGGCTCGGCACTCCCCGCGGCGGCGAGCAGCCCCGCCGCGGCCTCGAGGAAGGCGGACGCCGCGGACGCGAGCTGCGCCTTCACCTCGGGGCTGGCCTGGCGCACGGCGTGCACGGTGCGGCAGATCGGGCAGTAGAGGCACTCGCCGTCGCCGGTGGCGAGGTGCTCGTCGACCTCGCGCACCTTGTCACCGACGTGGTCGCCGGCCCAGCCGGCGAGCGCGCCGAGCAGCTTGGCGGCCTCGTCGCCGACGCTGCCGACCGGGTCGTCGTCGGGCGGCGTCATCCGACCCGCTCCTTCGCGGTGTCGGCCGCGGCCGGGTCCCTGAAGGAGACCCGCAGCACGCCCTCGTCGTCCACCCGCGCGCCGGTGACCCGGAGCCGGGCCAGGCTGGCGGGCAGCGTGAGCAGCCGGCGGTAGGACCCGACGGTGACCACGAGCTCGTCGCCGCTGCGCGCGAGGTCGACCTGGTCGCGGGAGACGAACGGCAGCCGGAGCCTCAGCTGCACCCCGGAGCGGACCGAGACGACCTCGAACGGTCCGCGCACGCCAGAGGTCGCGACCGGGTCGGTGCCGGCGTACAGCGCCCGGGCCAGGGCCTCGAGCGCGTCCACCCCGACCGGCTCGCAGGCGCCGTACTCAGAGCGCCACAGCGGCACGCCGGCGAACGACTCCGCCACCTGGGCGAGCACCTCGTCCTGGGCCAGCACCCAGCCGGCCCGCCAGTCGTCGGCCCCCTCGGCCGGGAACACCCGGTTGGCGACGACGCCGTCGACGCGGTAGCCGAACAAGGACAGGGTCGTGTACGCGCGCCGCGCCTCGGCCAGCACCACCGCCTCGGGGGTGAGCACGATCCGCACGCTGGCGTCGGGGCCGGACAGCAGGCTGCGCACCTCGTCGAGCTCGGCGTGCAGCCGCTCGACGGCGTCGAAGACGCCGCCGCCCGGCATCGGGACGCCGGCCGCGCGGGTCAGCACCGGTCGCAGCGCCTTGACCACCCGCTGCTGGACCGGGAAGACGCGCTGCATGTACCAGCCCAGCGCCTCGGGGAGGGCCAGCAGCCGCAGCGTCTCGGCGGTCGGTGCGCAGTCGACGACGATCAGGTCCCACTCGTCGGACAGCGCGTGCAGCCGCAGCTCGAGCAGCGCGAGCACCTCCTCGGCGCCCGGGATGACGGTGAGCTCCTCGGCCGCGACCGGGTCCAAGCCGGTGGTGTCGAGGACCGAGAGCAGGTAGCCCTGGATCTCCGCCCAGGACTGCTCGAAGCGCAGCTGGGCGTCGACCTGCTGGACGAACAGCTTCTCGGCGACCCGCGTCGGCTCGGGCCCGACCGGGGTGCCGAAGGCGTCCGCGAGCGAGTGCGCCGCGTCCGTCGAGAGCACCAGAGTGCGATGACCGGCCGCCGCGGCCAGCGCCGCGGTGCCCGAGGCCACGGTCGACTTGCCGACGCCGCCCTTGCCGGTGAACAGGAGGATGCGCAAACCGATGCCCAGCCTCAACCGAGTGACTCGACGCGCTTCTTCAGCCCCTTGAGCGCGGTGTCGATGAGGATCTTCTCGCCCTTCCGCTTCAACATGCCGATCAGCGGGATCGAGACGTCGAGGGCCAGCCGGTAGGTGACCTCGGTGGAGCCGTTGCCCAGGTCGCGGAGCTCGTAGGCGCCGTCGAGGGCGCGGAGCATCTTGCCCTGGACCAGGGTCCAGGTGACCTCACGGTCGTCGTCCCACTCGTAGGAGAGCGTGTACTCGTCCTTGATCGGGCTCACGTCGAGGGCGAAGAACACCTGCTCGGCCCGCCCGTCGTCGTACGACGACCGGGTCTCGGCCTTGGTCACGCCCTTGGCCCACGTGGGGTAGGCGTCGAAGTCGGCGATCACGTCCATGACCGCCGACGCCGGTGCGTCCACGGTGATCGAGGAAGTGGTCTGCTCGGCCATCTCGAACCCCCTGCGCTCGTCCTCCGCCGACCCTCACCGCAGCCCTCGTTGCAGCCGGGACATCGGTCAGCGAGCGTACCGGATCGGATCCCTGCCAACACTCGGCGGTAACGTGCGGCCGTGCGCGAGTACTCCACGCCGCCGACCATGGAGGTCCCGACCACAGGCAACCTCACCGACGACGTGGTGGCCAATGCGCAGGACCACGCGGCCGAGGAGGTCTTCAGCCGCCCGAGCGCCGAGGGCTGGGTCGGCGTGACCGCCGTCCGCTTCCACGACGAGGTGCGCGCGGTGGCCAAGGGACTCGTGGCCGCGGGCATCGAGCCCGGGGACCGGATCGCCTTGATCGCCAAGACCCGCTACGAGTGGACGCTGCTCGACTACGCGATCTGGTTCGCCGGAGCGGTCACGGTCCCCGTCTACGAGACCTCGTCGGCCGAGCAGGTGCAGTGGATCCTCCAGGACTCCGGAGCGCGCGCCGTGGTCGCCGAGACCGCGGACCACGTCGCCCGGGTCACCGAGGTTCGCAGCGGCCTGACCGAGCTCAACCACGTCTGGTCGCTCGCGGACAACGCGGTCGACATCCTGACCAGGCTGGGCCAGGACATCCCCGAGGACGAGCTCGAGCGGCGGCGTACGACGGCCGGCCCGGGCGACCTGGCCACCTTGATCTACACGTCCGGCACCACCGGACGGCCCAAGGGCTGCATGCTCACCCACGGCAACTTCATGGTCGAGCTGGGCGTGGCGGTGGAGGAGCTGGACAAGCTCTTCGACACCGAGGACGCCTCCACCCTGCTGTTCCTGCCGCTCGCCCACGTGTTCGCGCGGATCATCCAGATCGGCTGCGTCCGGTCTCGGACCCGGCTCGGCCACAGCGCGGACATCAAGAACCTCGTCGCCGACCTCCAGGCCTTCCGGCCGACGTTCGTGCTCGCCGTCCCCCGCGTGTTCGAGAAGGTCTTCAACACCGCCTCGCAGCGGGCCACCGCCGACGGCCGCGGCGCGATCTTCGACCGGGCCGCCGAGACCGCGATGGCCTACTCGCGCGGCCTCGACAAGGGCAGGCCGTCGATCGCGGTCCGAGCCCAGCACGCGGTGTTCTCCCGCCTCGTCTACGGCAAGCTGCGCGACGCGCTCGGTGGTCGCTGTGAGTACGCCGTGTCCGGCGGCGCCCCGCTCGGCGACCGGCTCGGCCACTTCTACCGCGGCATCGGCGTCACCGTGCTGGAGGGCTACGGCCTCACCGAGACCACCGCCGCCCTGACCGCGAACCTCCCCGACGCCGTGAAGATCGGCACCGTCGGCCGGCCGCTCCCCGGCACCTCGGTGCGGGTCGCGGAGGACGGCGAGCTGCTGTTCAAGGGCGGCCAGGTCTTCGCCGGCTACTGGAAGAACGACGCGGCCACCGCCGAGGTGCTCGAGGCCGACGGCTGGTTCCACACCGGCGACGTCGGCGAGGTCGACGACGAGGGATTCGTCCGGATCACCGGCCGGAAGAAGGAGATCCTGGTCACCGCGGGCGGCAAGAACGTCGCGCCCGCGGTCCTCGAGGACCGGGTCCGCGGACACGGCCTGGTCGACCAGTGCCTGGTCGTCGGCGACGGGCAGCCGTTCATCGCCGCCCTGGTGACCCTGGACCGCGAAGCGGTGGCCGCCTGGGCCGGCCAGCACGACAAGACCGCCAAGGTCGAGGACCTGGTCGACGACGCCGACCTCCGGGCCGAGATCGAGGGAGCCGTCGAGGACGCCAACAAGGCCGTGTCCAAGGCGGAGTCGATCCGGAAGTTCCGCATCCTCACCGACGAGTGGACCGAGGAGGGCGGGCAGCTGACCCCCAGCCTCAAGCTGAAGCGCAATGTCGTGCTGCGCGAGAACAAGGACGACGTCGCTGCCTTGTACCTCGCCTGAGCTCGCGCGGGGCCAGTTCCACTTCAGTCACACGAGTTCCGCCAAAACGCGTACGCGCAACCCCGCTCGTTCCTAGAGTTCTAGACCTCGGGAAGGCACTCGTGGGACAGGGCTGGCGGGCACATCAACCTGCCTCCTATAGGGACGGAAAGGTCTCGTCGATGGACCGTCGAAGGATATTTCTGGTCGTGGCCGTGCTCGTAGCAGCACTGGGCTCGGCCCTGGTCTTCCTCTACACCAAGGGTGCGGACACCCGGGCTGAGAAGAAGTTCGACACGGTCGAGGTCCTCCGGGCCACCGCGATCATCAGCCCGGGCGAGAAGTTCGAGGACGCGCAGGCAGCCGGCAAGCTGGCGCTGCAGGCGGTGTCCCAGGACTCGTTGCTCGACGGCTACCAGACGACTGCCGACTCGCTCGGCGGCACCGTCGCGCTCGGCACCATCTACCCGGGTGAGCAGATCATCTCGGCCAAGTTCGGGGCCTCCGCCGCCGTGCAGTCCTCGCTCCAGATCCCGGACACGAACATGGCGATCTCGGTCAACCTGACCGACCCTGCGCGCGTCGCCGGGTTCGTCAGTCCGGGCTCCCAGGTGGCGATCTTCCTCACCGGCACCGACGAGGCCAGCGGTCTCGGCTACTCCCGCCTGCTCCTCGAGCGGGTGACCGTTCTCGGTGTCGGCTCGACCACGCCGGTGTCGACGACGACCACTGACCAGTCCGGCCAGTCCACGACCGAGAACCTGCCGAGGACCCTGATGACGCTGTCCCTCGACCAGACGCAAGCGGAGAAGGTCCTCTTCGCCCAGGGCACCGGCGAGCTGGCGTTCGGGCTCCTGACGGATCAGAGCACGGTCGCGCCTGCCGAAGCGATGACCTTCGAGAACCTCTTCAAGTGAGGCCCGATGCCCGTCGTCGTTGATCCCGACCCGATGGTCGTGGAGACCCTGCTGGCATCCATGCCGGCAGGGGCCCACGGCGTCGAGTCCGTGGACCGCCTCAACGCGTGGCTCAACTCGCACACCGACGAGTACGTCGTCGTACTCGGACCCACCCTGACCGACGAGGAAGCCGTCGTCACGTGCGAGGTGCTGCGCACCGCCGCGCCGGCGATCAGCACCATCCTCGCCCGTGAGCACCTCGACGGCGAGCTGCTGGCCGCCGCCATGAAGTCCGGTGCCCGCGACGTCGTGCACCACAGCGACACCACCGCCCTCACCGAGGCGCTGAACCGGGCCTTCGAGCTGTTCGTCGCGCTCCGCGGACCGTCCGGCGCGATGCATGTCAGCAAGGTCATCGCCGTCTTCTCCCCCAAGGGCGGAGTCGGCAAGACGACGATCTCGGTCAACCTCGCGCTCGCCCTGACCGAGAAGGGCGCCCGCCGGGTCTGCCTGGTCGACCTCGACCTCGCCTTCGGCGACGTCGCCATCACCATGCAGCTGTTCCCGACCCACTCCATCGAGCAGGCGATCGGCTCCGAGGAGTCACTCGACATCGAGATGCTCGACGGCCTGCTCACCCGGCACCAGGACTCGCTGATGGTGCTGGCCGCCCCGCCGCACCCCGACACACGCGAGCGGATCACCCCCCTGCTGGTGTCGCGGATCATCCGCACCCTGCGGGAGACCTTCGACTACGTGGTGATCGACACGGCCCCGGCCTTCGACGAGCAGGTGCTCACCGCGCTCGACGAGACCGACGAGGTCGTCCTCGTCACCACTCTCGACGTGCCCACGCTGAAGAACGTCAAGGTGGCGGTCGAGACCTTCGACGCCCTGCACATCGCCCGGGACAACCGACACCTGGTGCTCAACCGCGCCGACGACGAGGTGGGCATCAACGCCGACAAGGTCGAGGGCATCCTCGGCATGAACGTCGGCGCGCAGATCTCGAGCTCGCTCGAGATCGCGGCAGCCACCAACGCCGGCAGCCCCGTGATCGTGAGCGACCCCGAGCACCAGCTCAGTCTCGCCGTCCGCCAGCTGGCCACCCGCCTGGCCGGCGAGATGGTCGGCGCCCTGGCCGCGGACTCCCCCACCCAGCAGAGCGAGTCGGAGGCGAAGAGCCGCCGCTCGAGGAGGCGAAAGTAAGCCATGAGCCTTGCCGACCGTCTGGCAGCCGCCCGCGACTCCCGCGGCGACGGCGAGCCACTTGAGGAAGACGTACGTGAGCCCGGAGAGGGGCTGCCCGAGGTGGACCACACCATCCCCGACCCGGTCTCCCCGGTCGCCTCCGCGGTGGCGGCAGCGGACGCGGTGGCGCGCGGCGGGAAGCGCCGGGCCGACGTACCGGCTGCGGTCGGGCCCTCGACGACTGCGGCGGCGGCAACGCCGCGGCCGGCCTCGCCCGCCACCGAGCCGTCGCTGCGCCGCGGCTTCGCGTCCGCGTCCCAGAACGACCGCATCGAGGAGCTCAAGAGCAGCGTCCACGTCCAGCTGCTCCAGCAGATGGGTCCGCGTCTCTACGACTCGGACATGGACCAGAACGAGCTCGACACCGAGGTCCGCAAGGTCCTCGCCGACGTGCTCGGCTCGCAGGATCGGCCGCTGAGCAGCAGCGACCGGGCCCGGGTCACCCAGGAGATCAGCGACGACATCCTCGGCTACGGGCCGATCGAGCCGTTCCTGCGCGACCCGGACGTCTCCGAGGTCATGGTCAACGGCCACAACTCCATCTGGCTGGAGAAGTCCGGCCGGCTGATGCCCGCCGACGCTCACTTCACCGACGAGGCGCACCTGCGGCGCACCATCGACAAGATCGTCTCGCGCATCGGCCGCCGGGTCGACGAGTCGAGCCCGATGGTCGACGCCCGCCTTCCCGACGGCAGCCGTGTCAACGCGGTCGTCCCTCCGCTGGCGGTCGACGGCTCCGCCCTGACCATCCGGAAGTTCGCGACCGACCCGCTGACCGTCCAGAACCTGATCGAGTTCGGCTCGCTGAGCGCCAAGACCGCAGAGTTCCTGGACGCCTGCGTCCGAGGCCGGCTCAACGTCATCGTGTCCGGCAGCACCGGCGCCGGCAAGACGACCACGCTCAACGTGCTGTCGTCGTTCATCCCGGGCGACGAGCGGATCGTCACCATCGAGGACGCCGCCGAGCTCCAGCTCAAGCAGGAGCACGTGGTCCGGCTCGAGTCCCGCCCCGCCAACATCGAGGGCAAGGGCGCGGTCACGATCCGCGACCTGGTGAAGAACAGCCTGCGCATGCGACCCGACCGCATCATCGTCGGTGAGGTTCGCGACGCCTCCGCGCTCGACATGCTCCAGGCGATGAACACCGGTCACGACGGCTCCATCTGCACCCTGCACTCGAACGGTCCGCGCGACACGCTCGCCCGCATGGAGACCATGGTGCTGATGGCCGGCATGGACCTGCCGGTCCGAGCCATCCGCGAGCAGGTCGCGTCGGCCGTGGACCTGATCGTGCACCAGACCCGCTTCAAGGACGGCTCGCGGCGGATCACGCACGTCACCGAGGTCGAGAAGATGGAGGGTGACGTGATCACCCTCCAGGACGTCTTCCTCTGGGACGGCACCCGCGGCTTCGACTCCGAGGGCCGCACGCTGGGCCGGCTCGCCTCGACCGGCCTGCGCCCGAAGTTCCTCGAGAAGATGGCCTACGCCAACGTGACTGTGGACCCACTCCTGTTCGCCCCGGACACCGCATGACCGCCCGACTCGCCCGCACCACCTCCCGAGCGCTCACCGCACTGACCGCGGTCGGGCTGGTCCTCGTCCCCTCGGCCGCGCTCGGCGCCGACGGCTCGATCACCCACGTCGAGACCAAGCCGGGGTCGGTCCAGATCCTGGTGTCGGTCCCGGCCGACGCGGAGGTCGACCTCGAGGGGGTCGAGGTCACCGTCGACGGCAAGGACGCCGAGGCCACCGCGGCGCCCGCGGAGAACGGCAGCGAGGTGCAACGGACCGCGGTGCTCGTCATCGACGTGAGCAAGTCCATGCAGGGCGACCGGTTCGAAGCGGCCAAGAACGCCGCGCGTGAGTTCATCACGTCGGTGCCCGGCAACGTCGAGGTCGGCATCGTCAGCTTCGCCAGCGAGGTCACGACCGTCCTCGAGCCCACGACCAACCACGATGCGGCCGAGTCGGTGCTCGATGGGCTGACGCTGGCCAAGAAGACCAGGCTGTACGACGGCGTCATCCAGGCCGTCTCCGTGGCCGGAGCCGAAGGCCAGCGCAGCCTGCTCGTCCTCTCCGACGGGGCCGACAACAGTCAGACGCCCATCGAGAGTGTCACCCAGGCCCTCAAGGACAACGGCGTCCTGGCCGATGTGGTCGCCCTCGAACGCTCCGGGCCGCGTGCCGATCTCGCCGCCCTTCAGGAGCTGGCGGACGCCGGGCAGGGCCAGGTGATCTCGACCGACCCGGCCGCACTCCAGGCGGCGTTCGCGGCCGAGGCGGACGTGCTCGCCCGCCAGGTGGTGGTGACCGCGAAGCTGCCGTCCGGCTTCGACAAGACCGAGGCCACCATCAAGGTCACGCTGCCCACGTCGGCCGGCTCGGTCACCGCCGAGGCGTTCTCCACCGTCGAGCCGGGCACGCCCGAGCTGGTGCGCGACAGTGCGTGGACGCCGCCGAGGTGGTCGCTGTACGCCGGACCGGGGGCCCTGGCCCTCGGACTCGTCCTCATCGTGGTGCTGCTGATGCCGCGCAAGCAGGAGCAGCTGAGCGCCGCGGACCGGGTCACGCGCTACACCGAGGCGCAGATGGCCGGCCAGCACCCCGAGGGATCCGGGATCCTCGACACAGACATCACCTTCGCCTCGGCGAAGGAGACCGCGGCCAACGTGCTGCGCCGCAACAGGGACCTCGACGCCCGGATCAGCTCGCGGCTCCAGGCCGCGGGCAGCGAGCTCAAGTCCTCCGAGTGGCTGCTGGTCCACGGTGGTCTGTTCTTCGTGTCCGGCCTCGCCGGTCTCCTGCTCGGCGGTGGCAACCTGCTGATCGGCTTCGCCTTCCTCGTGGCCGGCCTGTTCGGTCCGTGGATGTATCTCGGGATCCGTCGTTCGCGCCGACGCAAGGCGTTCAACGCCGGCCTCCCGGACACCCTGCAGCTGATGTCGGGCTCGCTGGCCGCGGGCCTCTCGCTGGCGCAGTCGATCGACACCATCGTCCGTGAGGGCTCCGAGCCGATCGCCTCGGAGTTCCGCCGGGTGCTGGTCGAGACCCGACTTGGCGTCTCGCTCGAGGACGCTCTCGAGGGCGTGGGCGAGCGCTTCGACAGCAAGGACTTCGAGTGGGTCGTCATGGCCATCAAGATCCAGCGCCAGGTCGGCGGCAACCTCGCCGAGCTGTTGGACACGGTGGCCGCGACCATGCGCGAGCGCGAGTACGTGCGCCGTCAGGTCAACGCGCTCGCCGCGGAAGGAAAGCTCTCCGCATGGGTGTTGGGCGGCCTTCCGCCGGTCTTCATGGTCTACCTTCTGTTGACGAACTATGACTACGTGATCGTGATGTTCCAGGAGCCGTTGGGATGGGCGATGCTCGCGGGCGCTGCCACCATTCTCGGCATCGGGGTCTTCTGGATGAGCAGACTGGTCAAGGTGGAGGTGTGAGATGGCCATCCTCTTCGTCCTCGGCGTAGCCCTCGTCCTTCTCGCGATCCTGCTGATCGGCTCGGCGCTCAGCTCGAGCACCGACTCCGGAGTGACGCGGTCGCTGGCGGTCCTCGAGGCGATGACGAACGCCCCGAAGGAGCTCAACGCCGAGCTCGACAAGCCGTTCGCCGATCGCGTCATCGAGCCGCTGCAGAGGAAGGCGACCGCCGTCGGTCGCCGGATCTCGGGTGCGGACACCGCCGAGCGGCTCCGCCGCAAGCTCGACCTGGCCGGGAACCCACCCGGCTGGACCGTCGACCGCGTGCTCTCCGGCAAGGTGATCGGTGCCGTGGCCGGCCTCTTCATCGGCATCGTGTTCTCGCTGATGCTGACCTCGCCGGCCATGAAGATCATCGTCATCGCCGGAGTGGCCGTCGCCGGGTTCTTCGCCCCGAACCTGTACCTCTACCAGCGCGCGTACGAGCGTGCGGAGCGGCTCCAGCGAGACCTCCCCGACGCGATCGACCTGCTCACCATCAGCGTCGAGTCCGGCCTCGGCTTCGACGCCGCCATTCAGCAGGTGGCCCGCAACACCGAGGGTCCGCTGGCCGAGGAGCTGTCTCGCGTGCTGCGCGAGATGCAGATCGGCCAGGGCCGTGCCGACGCGCTGCGCGCCTTCGGCGAGCGCACCAACGTCGGCGACGTGCGCACCTTCGTCGGCGCGATGGTGCAGGCGGACTCCTTCGGCATCCCCGTGGCCCAGGTGTTGCGCGTACAGTCCGCAGAGATGCGGGTCAAGCGCCGTCAGCGAGCGGAGGAGAAGGCCCAGCAGGTTCCCGTGAAGATCACCATCCCGCTGATCTTCTGCATCCTGCCGACACTTTTCATCGCGGTCATGGGACCGGCCGTGATCAGCATCATGGACAGCTTCAGCAAGTGAGCATCGAAGCATGAACACCCCACGAAAGCGCGCCGAGAGAGCGCTCCGCGCGGAGGCCGGCACGCTTCCGCGGGGACCCCGAGAAGCATGAGAGTTCGCGAACGCCAGCACGTGCGGCTCAGTGCGGCCGCGCGGGCCTTCGTGCTGGTCGCCCTGCTCGGTCCGGTGCTGTGGGCGCAGGACACCCCGGCCCTGGTCTCGCTGATCACCATCGGCTTCGTGTGGGCACTCAGTACCCTGGCCGACTGGCGTCAGCGGCTCCCGGTCATGCTGGTCATCACCGTCGAGGCGGCCCTGGTCGGCGCGGTCTGCGGGTTCACGATCCACAGCTCGCTCGCCGTGCTGGGCGCGCTGGCGGTGCCGCCGTTCACCGCGGGCCTCTACCGCTCGCTCCAAGGCGTCGCCCTGGCGCTCTCGGCGCAGCTGACCGCCGTCGTGGTCATCTCGTTCGTGTCGTTCAACGGGCTCAGCACCGACCAGGGCTTCGGCGCCTTCAGCTGGAGCATGACCGGCTTGGGCCTCGGCCTGGTCGGCACCTTCCTGCACTCCGCACTGAACGAGAAGCCGGACCCGCTGGCTCCGTACCACTACGCGCAGGGGCTGATCCGGCAGCTGATCGACATCTCCGGCGGCCTCGACAACGGCCTCGACCCGGTCGCCCTGGGCGGCGCGATCCTCAGCTCGGTCCGCGACGACCTGCCGACGTCGGCGCTCGTCGTGAGCATCCCGCGCGGTGACACGCTCACCCCGCTGGTGACCAAGGCGATGGGCGCCTCGGTCAACATCAACGAGTGTGAGGACATCGCGGTCGAGGCCTGGGCGGTCGGCCTGCCGGTCCTCCACGACCACGTCTTCGCCTTCCCGCTGAACACCGAGGCCGGCACCACCGCGATCGTGGCGGGCGTGCTGTCGGCGCGCGTCGACCCGGCCCGGATCGGCGTCGAGGACCGGATCCGGAAGCTGATGCGCCGGCTCGGACCGAGCGCCGTGCACCTCGACACCGCACTGCTCTTCTCGCGCTTCCGCGACGCAGCCACCGCCGAGGAGCGGCGCCGGCTCTCCCGGGAGATGCACGACGGCGTGGCCCAGGACATCGCCTCGCTGGGCTACCTCGTGGACGCACTCCGCACCGGCGTCACCTCGCCCGAGCAGGCCGAACGGGTCGACATGCTCCGCGACCGGATCTCGGCCGTGGTCGCGGAGATCCGCCGCTCGGTCGTCACGCTCCGCACCAGCGTCGGCCAGAGCGAGAGCCTCGGCACCGCCATCGGCTCGATCGCGCGCAACCTCTCCGAGGTCTCCGGCGTACCCATCCACGTCACGCTCGACGAGCACACCCAGCGGCTGCGACCCGAGGTCGAGGCCGAGCTGTTCCGCATCGCCCAGGAGGCCATGAACAACGCGGTCCGGCACGCCCAGGCGTCCGCGATCGACGTCCACTGCGTCGTGCACGCCCCGGAGGCCCTCATCACGGTCTCCGACAACGGACGGGGCCTCCAGACGGCCCGGTCCACGTCGCACGGGCTGCACATCATGAAGGAGCGGGCGCTGCTCATCAACGCCACGCTCGAGATCGGGGAGACCGCCGCCGGGGGCCTTTCCGTGACTGTTCGACTCCCCGGGAACCCCGCGTCCGATGCCCCCGCTCCGGACGCCATCCAGGAAAAGGTCCACGCATGATCACCCCCCAAAAGCGCCCGGAAGGAGCGCTCCGCGCGGAAGCCCGCGCGCTTCCGCGGGGACCCCAAAAAACATGACCGCGACCCCCACCACGGTCCTTCTCGTCGACGACCATGAGCTCATCCGCAGCGGGCTCGCCGGCGTCTTCGACCTCGAGGACGACATGACGATCGTCGCGCAGGCAGGCTCGGTCGTCGAGGCGCTGAAGAAGTACGACGAGCTCCGGCCCGACGTCGTCGTGGCCGACCTGCAGCTCCAGGACGGCACCGGCCTCGACATCGTGCGGTCGATCCGCAAGGTCAGCAACACCACCGGCCTGGTCGTGCTCACGATGCACTCCGGCGACGACCAGATCTTCGCCGCCATGCAGGCCGGCGCCTCCGGCTTCGTCGGCAAGGACGCTCCCTCCGGTGAGGTGATCCGCGCCGCGCGGCACGCGGCGGTCTCCCCCCGGTCGTTCGTCTGCACCGGCCTGGTCGGCGCGATGATGCGACGCAGCGCCGCGGAGTCCACCCGGCTCTCCGACCGCGAGCACGAGGTGCTGCTGCTGCTGGCCGACGGGCTCGGCGCCGCGGCCATCGGCGAGAAGCTCTACCTGAGCGAGTCGACCGCCAAGTCGCACATCGCCCGCATCTACCAGAAGCTGGGCGCCTCCAACCGGGCCCAGGCCCTGGTCACCGCGATGCGGATCGGGCTGCTCTCCAGCGTGCGTCCGGTCGACAGCTGACGGACACTAGTCCTGTCCGAGGCCCGGACCACCCGGATGCGGGGTCCGGGCCTCGTCATGCCGAGCGCGGACCCCTCGCTGGGAAGCCACGTATGGCGCATCGTCACATAGCCCGAACGGGCTATGCCAACGACCGCTCGGCTGGACCTCGCGGATTCTGCTGTGAACCGGTGGCGCGCTCTCCAAGATTGATCTCACCGGGGCACCCCCGCCCCGTCTCGTGGGACCCACTCTGAAGGAGAAACACCAATGCTTGACTACCTCCGCATCATGATGAACGCCCGCACCGCCAAGATGTCCGAGCGGGGCGCGTCGGCCGTCGAGTACGGCCTGCTGATCGCCGGCATCGCCGCGCTGATCGTCGTCGTGGTCTTCGCCTTCGGCGACAGCCTCACCGGCATCTTCAAGGACACCTGCTCCAAGGTCACCGCGAGCGCCACCTCGGCCTCCTGCGGTAGCTGATCGCTGAACTGCGATCTGACTACGCCATGAAGCCAATCGAGCTCTGGCTGTGGGCCTCGACCCGCGGCCAGGGCTCGAGGCGTCTCTGGAAGGAGGGACGCCTCGAGTCCGGCGCATCGGCAGTCGAGTACGGCCTCCTCATCGCGGGCATCGCCGCTCTCATCGCCGTCGCGGTCTTCGCGTTCGGTGGTGGGTCGACGGGGATGTTCCAAGACAGCTGCGACACGATCTTCGCTGACAACTCGGCAGGATCCTGCAGCTGATCCACAGACCCCTCGTCGCCCCCCTCGTGCCCACCGCACCGGGGGGTGATGTGCTTCTGGCGTCAACCACCCAGACGCTCGGCCAGCGCGATCCGCGTCATCGCGGTGGGATGGCTCCCGAACCACAGCTGCGACCAGGCCGGCGGCGTCGGATCGGCCAGCGACTTCCGGGCCAGCTCCTTCTGCACCTCGACGAACGCCGTGGGGTCGTCGGTGGCGCGCATCGCGTCCACGTCAGCCCGCGTCTCGATCCGGCGGCTCATCCCGTTCTGGACCGGGCTGGCCAGCAGCGTCGCCACCGCGAGCAGCGCGAGCACCCGGGGCACTCGGCGGGGGTCGGCCATTCCGGCTTCCAACAGGCCGAGCAGCCCGACGCCGAGGAAGGCGCCGGCCGCACCGAGCAGCGAGCCGGTGAGCACGTCGTCGTGCCTGGCGTGGGCGAGCTCGTGCGCGACCACGGAGAGCACCTCCGGGTCGTCCATGTCGTCGACCAGGTTGTCGTAGACCACCACCCGGCGTGAGGAGCCGAAGCCGGAGACGTACGCGTTCAGCGTCGTCGTACGCCGTGACGCGTCGGCGACCAGGACGTCGTCGACGTCGACGCCCTCCTCGTCGGCCAGGGCCAGGATCCGGGTGCGCAGCTCGCCGTCGGGCAGCGACTCGAACCGGTTGAACAGCGGCTCGACCAGTAGCGGGTACACGAACGAGCCGAGCATCACCAGGCCGGCCAGCAGCAGCCCGGCCACGGCCGGCCAGGCGCGCGGCCACCTCCGGGCCACGCCGACGAGCACCAGCAGCACGATCGAGGTCGCCACGACGTCAACGCCCAGCCCCTTGAGCAGGTCGACGGCGTAGGCGCCCCACGTCTGGTGCGAGAGCCCGTACTCGAGGACCCGGCGGCGCAGCAGGACCGCGAAGGGCAACGTGACCACTCGACCGAGCAGAGCCAGTCCCACGACGGCCACCACCACCCGCCACCACCACGGCCCGCGGACCCGCTCCACCAGTCGCGCGCCGACCCGGGTGAATCCCAGCACGCAGGCAACCAGGAGCGAGACGGCCAGCGAGGACCAGCTCCAGATCCTGGCCAGCGACGTGAAGTCCTCGGCTCGCTGGATCTCGTCGGCGGTGAAGACGCTGGACGGCGCGGCCGGGTGCAACGGGCCGCCGGGCACGGGGTCCCACGGCACCAGAAGCAAGGCTGTGGCGACGAAGGCAGCGGCTCCGAACACCGCGACGCCTGCGGCGACCCGGCGTCCGCTCATGTCCCGGCCGTCGCGGTCGCGGCAAGGTCCACCAGCCGTTGCCGCCACCGGGTGGTGAGCTCGTCCTCGGTGAGGCCGAACAGCTCGCGCAGCCGGCCGGCCAGGTCCTGGCCCCGCGAGACCTGCTCGTAGAGGCGGACCAGTGCGTCCTGGCCGCCCAGGTCGGCCAGCACCAGGCAGGCCACCCACGCGCTCTCGTAGGCCGCGCCCAGGTGCGTCGAGGTCTGGTCGAACTCGGGCTGGCCGGGCAGGTGGTCCGGGGGTCCGCTGCGGCGGACCTGCTGGATGATCTGGCCGGCGGTCGTGGACAGCGGCAGGTCGACGTCGTGGAGCGCGACGTAGTCCGCGAAGCCCTCCAGCAGCCAGAGGGGTACGCCGCTGCTCAGCGGTGCGCCGGTGGCCACGTGGGTGGCCTCGTGGCTGATCACCACCTGTCCCCCGGCCGGGTCGAGGTCGTCGTAGACAGCGGGGTTCACGAACACGTGCACCTGTGCGTCGGGGGTCAGGGTCCCGTCCACGGACGCCGAGACCGCGGCGATGTCGGCGTAGGTGCCGGGCTCGGCGGCCAGAGCGGCGTCCAAGCCGCCCTCCGACGACGGCACCTCGACGACCAGACCGCCCTGCCACCGCGGCAGCACCGCCCGGACGACCGGCACGGCGGCATCGGCGCGCTGGGCGACCAGGTCGGCCTCGCCGGCCGAGGTGGCCAGCACCAGCGACCGGTCGGATCGCCGCACCTCCACCGGGCCGGTGAGCCACAGCGGGGTGCGACGGTCACCGCCACCGAACGACGTGATGGCGACGTCGCCCGCTGCCGAGTCGCCCTCCGCGACCTGGAAGGCGACCAGCACCTCCTCGTGCACCGGTTCCCGGTCGAAGCCGCTGAAGAGCCACGTCGCGTCGACCGCCGCCGTCCACCGTCCGGCCGCATCCACCCCGCCCACGGCGTCGACGTAGCGAACCGTGAACTCCTCGACCCGAAGCTGCTCGGCGTTCTCGACCACGGCCGAGAGCAGGTCGCCGGCGTGCGGGTCCGACGACGGCGCCAGCTCCGCGGCCCCGGCGGTGTCCCGCGCCGAGACCGCCTCCTGCAGCTCCCGGAGCGCGTGGGCGGCCCCGGCCGGGTCCACCTGCGGGGCCGTGCCGGACGGCGCGGACGCGACGTAGGGCTCGGACCGGACCAGCACCCAGGTGACCGTGGCGACGACCAGGACCAACGCCGTGAGGGTGCCGCCGAGCACCCACGCGCGGTGACCGGCCATGAAAGGAGTGTGTCAGCCGGGTGGTGCCGGAAAGGTCAGCCTGGTCGTACGGCGCCGACGTACGGCATGGAGTAGAGCTCGGAGACCCGGACGCCCGCGCCCGGGTTGGCGGCGTGCACGATCAGCCCGTTCCCGATGTACATCGCGACGTGGCTGATCGGCGAGTAGTAGAAGACCAGGTCGCCCGGCTGGAGGTCGCCGGCCGCGACGTGCGGGCCGGAGCCGTACTGGGCGCTCGAGGAGTGCGGCAGCCCGACGCCCGACTGGGCCCAGGCCATCATCGTGAGGCCGGAGCAGTCGAACGAGCTGGGGCCGGCGGCGCCGTAGACGTAGGACTTGCCGACCTGCGCCATGGCGTAGCTGATCGCGGCGGCGGCGCGGCCGGTGGTCTCGACGCCCGACGGGAGCCGGACCGAGCCGCGGCTCAGCAGCGCCTCGCGCTCGTCGGCCTTGAGGTCGGCGAGCAGGCCCTTGGCCTCGGCGAGCTTGCTGTCGATCGTCTTCTTCTCGGCGACGAGCTGGTCCTGCTTCTCCTGGACCTCCTCGGCGCGCTGCTCGGTCGCCCGGCGGCGCAGGTCGAGGGCCTTGGCCTCGGTCGTGAAGGAGTCGAACAGCTGCGCCTGCAGCTCGTTGTACGCCGACATCGTCGACAGGCTGGAGACGAACGCGTCGGGGTCGTCGGCCACGGCGACCGCGCCGAGCGCGGAGAGGTGCTGGCCTTCGTACTGGCTGACGATGGAGTCCTGGAGATCCTCACGGGCCGCGTCGAGCCTGGTGTCCTGGCGGTCCTGGTCGGCCTCGAGGGAGACCACGTCGCGGCGCAGCTCTTCCAGCTCGAGCTTGGCGTCGTTCAGCCGCTCCGAGGCCTGCTCGGCCTCGTGGAAGAGGGTGTCGACGCGCGTCTGCACGTCGTCGATGTCGGGCTCTGCCTGGGCCGGCGTCGCGGGGACCAGCCCGACCATGCCGACAGTGGCGGCCAGGGCCAGCCCCGAGAGGGCCGTGGCCAGTCTCTTCCGTCCGTGAACCACGAGGCGGAGGTCTCCTTGTTGTTGTCGTACGCCTACCGGGTGAGCTGACGGGTTCGGGCACGACTTGCCCTACTCCAGCTCCTCGCCCCCAGACCAGCTGGTCTCGTGGCGCCTTGCTGGAGATTCACCCCAGGTGTTGTCACGGCTGCGACAACGTGTGGTTCCCCGGCCCCTGACCACCCGAAAGCGGCCCCGAGCTCGACGCGGCGCTCGCGCGGACCTGGTGGACCACTTCCACGAGCACCTGGAAAAGCACCGTAGTGGGTCGGAACGCGGGCCGTCCAAACCTCAACCGATCGTGTCAACGATTTTTCAGCTGGTGTGGGCCAGCGGCACCTCCTGGGTCGCACCAGTCACACCGGTCACGGGAATCGTCGCCGCGTCAGGCTCGCCTGACGCTGACCTGGTCGGCGAGAGTCACGCGGACTCGACGTCGGGCCCGGCCACCGGCAGGACCAGCCGGAGCGGCGGCACCAGGCCGCCCTCGGCCAGCACGTCGAGGGCCCGCCGCTCGTCGTCGTCGATGGTGAGCTCGGGGGGCGGCCCGAGCAGGACGGTCACCACGCAGTCGTGGCAGGCCAGCCCGCGCACCACGCAGGTGTCGCAGTCGATTCTCGTCGTCATGCCGAGCACGGTGCCAGCAGCCACCGACAGTCGTTCGGACAGACCTTGGCCAAAGCCCCACGAAGCCCCGCCCGCCAGTCCTACATTCGGCCCCATGGCGCTCGTCGAGCGGCAGGCGGACCCCGGCCTGCCGACCCTCGACCCGGACGTCCCGGACGGACACCCAGCCGGGCCGTCACGCCGTCGTACGCTCGCGCTGGCCGCGGTGGTCACCGTCCTCGCCGCGCTGGTCGCCAACGCCGTGCTCCAGGCCCAGCTGTGGTGGGACGTGGTCGGCCTGCCCTCCTCGTTCCTCGCCGGCCTCGTGCAGCCGCTCGACGCGGTCATCGTGTGGTTGCTGCTGCTCTTCCTGGTCGCGCTCACCGGCCGGCTGTGGACCGGGGTCGGGCTGCTCGGCACCGTCACGCTGGTGCTGGTCGCGGTCAACACGGCCAAGATGTCGATCCTCACCGAGCCGCTGGTCCCCAGTGACCGGGCGTTCCTCACCACCCCCGGGTTCCTCGTCTCGATGGTGCCGCCGGGCCGGCTGCTCCTCGGCGTCGTCGCCATCGTGGCCGTGCTGGTGCTGCCCGTGCTGCTGGGCCGCCGGCTGGCCCGCCGCTGGCCGAGGGTGACGCACGGCCTCCTCGGCCCGGCGCGGTGGCGCGCCCTCGTGGTCCGAGTGGCCGTGCTGCTGGTCACCGGCGCCCTGGTCTTCGACACCACCCGGTTCAACCACGACGGCAACCTGTGGCAGCGGGTGTACGAGGGCAGCGGTGCCGAGTGGCGGCCGTACTCGCAGGCGATGAACTACCGGGAGAACGGCTTCGTGGGCGGCCTGCTCTACAACATGCCGATCGAGCCGATGGCCCGGCCGGAGGGCTACAGCCGGTCGGGCATGCAGGCCGTCGCGGAGAAGTACGCCGACCGGGCCGCGGCCCGCAACGCCGGACGTGACCCGCACGCCCTCGACGACGTCAACGTGGTGCTGGTGCTCAGCGAGTCGTTCGCCGACCCGACCCGGCTGAAGGGGCTGGACGTCGGACGTGACCCGATGCCGCGCACCAGGCAGCACATCGCGGACGCGTGGGGCGGGGACGCACTGGCCAGCTTCTACGGCACCGGCACGTCGAGCATGGAGTTCCAGGCGCTGACCGGGCAGAACCTCGCGTTGTTCAACCCGCAGATCGTGGCGCCGTACCAGAACTTCCTGGCCGGGATGGCCAGCTACCCGTCGGCGGTCGGGTGGTTCGAGCAGGCCGGGCACACGCCGATCGCAATACATCCGTACACGACCGAGATGTACCGGCGCAGCACCGTGTACCCGATGCTCGGCTTCGACGAGTTCGTCCACGACAGCGAGATGCAGGAGCAGGACAAGGTCGAGCACAACACCTACATCTCCGACGAGTCCGCCTTCGACGAGGTCGAGTACCAGCTCCGCACCCACGACGAGCCGGTGCTGCTCAACCTCGTGACCATGCAGAACCACGTGCCGATGGCCGACTGGTACGACGACCCGGTGCCGGTCTCCGGCGACGTGGACGAGCAGCAGGCCCGCGAGATCGGCGGCGACGCGCGCGGCATGGAGATCTCCGACGCGGCTCTCGACCGCTTCCTGGCCGACCTGCGCGCCGGGAGCGAGAAGACCGTGGTGGTCTTCTACGGCGATCACTACCCGGGCATCTACAGCGACGAGGTGCTGGCCCAGAACCCCGGCCTCGCGCAGCTGCGCACCCCCCTGCTGATCTGGTCGAGCGAGGGCCAGGAGCCCCGGCCGCTGCCGCTGACCAGCTCCAACGACTTCCTGCCCTACGTCTTCGACCTCGTGGGCCAGGCGCTGCCGCCCTACTACGAGCTGCTCAACGAGGTCCGGGAGCAGGTCGGCGCACTCTCCCCGGGCCACATCGTGGCCCCGGACGGCCGCGAGCTGACCGAGGACCAGCTCACCCCGGAGCAGCGCGAGCTCCTGCACGACTACCGGCTGGTGCAGTACGACTTCTCCATCGGCGAGCGGTACGCCGTCGACGCCCTCTGGTACCCGTTCCACGGCTCCTGAGGAGTCGCTCAGTCGATCGGGCAGATCTGGCCCAATCCGCCCACGCGGGCCGCCCCGCGCGCCTACCGTTCGCGTCATGACCCCCCGGCGAGCCCAGGCCACGTAGCGCCGCGGTGACCGCGACCGTCGACCCGCCACTCCTCGACCGCCCGGCCGAGGAGGACGGACCGACCCCTGACCGTGAGCGCTGCTCCGGCCGGCACCGCCGCACCGTGCTGCTCAGCGTCCTGCTGCTCCCGGTCTGGGCCCTGGTGTGCACCGGGGTCCTCGAGACCCCGCTGTGGTGGGAGAAGATCGGCCCGCTGGCCTTCTTCGCCGTGCTCTCCAAGCCGCTCGACGTGCTGGTGGTGCTGCTGGTCCTGCTGCTCACCTGGTGCGTCACCGGTCGGCTCTGGCTGAGCCTGGGGCTGCTGCTCGGCCTCACCGCCGGGCTGTCCGCGGTGAACGTCGCGAAGATGTCCATCCTCACCGAGCCGCTCCTGCCGAGTGACTACCAGTTCCTGAGCTCCACGAGCTTCCTCCTCGAGATGGTCAGCCCGCGCTCGATCGTGGCCGCGGTGGTCGGGTTCCTGGTGCTGGTCGCCGGCACCGTCCTCGCCTCGCGGAGCGCTGGACGCCGGTACCCGCGAGTCCAGCGCGGTGACCACCCAACCGGCTGGGCCGCTCTGCTCGGCGCGCGCGTCGTCGGGAGCGTCGTCATCGCCGCCCTGCTCTTCAGCGCCGTCCACTTCAACGACCCGGGGAACCCGTGGCGGAGGCTGTACGACGCCAGCGGCGCGATCTGGCAGCCGTTCTCCCAGTCGATGAACTACCGCACCAACGGGTTCGTCGGCGGCGCGCTCTACAACGTGCCGACCGAGCCGATGCCCGTGCCCGACGGCTACAGCGCGAAGGCGATGGCCGACATCGCCCAGCGGTACGCCGCGCGCTCCGCCGAGCGCAACGCCGGCCGGACGCCCGGGGCGCTGGCCGACGTCAACGTCGTGCTGGTGCTGAGTGAGGCCTTCGGAGACCTGTCCCGGCTCAACGACGTGGAGGTGGCCCGGGACACGATGCCGCTGACCCGGGAGACCATCGCCGACTCGTGGGGCGGCAGCGCGCTGGCCAACGCCTACGGCACGGGCACCTCGGGCATGGAGTTCGAGACGCTCACCGGCCAGTCGGTCGGACTGTTCAACCCCCAGGTCACCGCGCCGTACCAGAACTTCATGTCGGGCCTGTCCAGCTACCCCTCGGCGGTGGGCTGGTTCGCCGACCACGGCCACCTGCCCATCGCCGTGCACCCCTACCACGAGGACATGTACCGCCGGGACACGATCTACCCGATGCTCGGCTTCCGGGACTTCGTGTCCGAGGACAAGATGGCCGAGAAGGACCACCTCGAGCACAACCGGTACATCTCGGACCAGGCCGCCTTCGACGAGGTCGCGGCGCAGATCGCGAGCCACGACCAGCCGCTGCTGGTCAACCTCGTGACGATGCAGAACCACGTCCCGACCGCCGACTGGTACGACGACCCGGTGCCGGTCGAGGCGCCCGGTGACCGCGAGCTCGTGGAGAGCGTCGGCGGCTACGCCCGCGGCCAGGAGTACTCCGACCAGGCCCTGCGCTCCTTCCTCGACGACCTCGAGGACAGCCCCGAGCCGACCGTGGTCGTCTTCTACGGCGACCACTACCCCGGGGTGCTGCCCGACGAGGTCCTGGACGCCAACCCCGGCCTGGGCCAGCTCGAGACGCCGATGTTCATCTGGTCCAGCGAGGGGCAGTCGCCCCGGGCGCTGCCGGTCACCAGCCCGGTCTCCTTCCTGCCCTACGTCTTCGACCTCGTGGGCGAGCCGCTGCCGCCGTACTACGAGCTGCTGAGCGAGGTGACCGAGCAGATCGGCGCGATCGGCGCCGGCCGGATCGTCGCGCCGGACGGCACCGAGACCACCGAGGCCGACCTGACGCCGGAGCAGCGGCAGCTGCTGGACGACTACCGGCTGGTGCAGTACGACTTCTCCGTCGGCGACCGGCACGCCGTCGACGCGATGTTCTACGACGTCGGGGGCGACAAATGACCGCCACGCTCCCGGCACCCGCGCTTTCGAGCGTGGCCGACGCAGACCTGCGCGGGCGCCGCTGGGTGGCGCGGGTGCTGTTCCTGGCGCTCATCGGGTCGTGGTTCGCCGTGGTCGGCGTACCCGCTGACCGGGTCACTCCGCTGGTGCTGGCCTGGCTGGCTGCGATCGCCTGGCGCTGGGGCGTGCCGTGGCGGCGTCACCTCGACTTCGCTCGCGACTGGTGGCCGGTGGCCGCGACGCTGATGTTCTGGACCTACTCGCGCGGGGTCGCCGACAACCTCGGGACCCCGGTGCACGTGCAGATGCCGGTCTCGGTCGACTCGTGGCTCGGTGCCGGCGAGCTGCCGACCCTGCGGTTGCAGGAGGCGCTGTGCGGCAGCACCTGCACCGACCTGATGGCCGGTGCGTGGTGGGACACGATCTGCACGGTCGTCTACGCGACCCACTTCGTGGCCGGCCTCGGGCTGGCCGCGGTGCTCTGGATCCGCAGCCGCCGCCAGTGGGCCGCGTGGATCCGGCGCTACCTGACCATCAACCTGTGCGGCCTCGTCGTCTACGTCTGCTACCCGATGGCGCCGCCGTGGATGGCCTCCGACCTCGGCGCCACGAGCGGCCACGTCGAGCGGCTGACCGGCCGCGGCGGCTCAGCCGTGGGCCTGCACATCGCGCAGCTGGTGATGGGCCCCATCGGCAACCCCGTGGCGGCCATGCCCTCGCTGCACGCCGCCACCGCAGCGCTGGTGGCGCTCTTCGCGGTGAGCCGGCTCCGCTCGCCGTGGCGGTGGGCGGCCCTGGTCTACCCGCTGATGATGGGCTTCACGCTGGTCTACTACGGCGAGCACTACGTGATCGACGTGCTGGCCGGCTACGCGCTGGCCGTGGCCGTGCAGGTGGCCTTCACGTGGTGGGAGCGCCGGTCAGATGAGCTAGCCGGCGCGGGTGAGCGCGGCCGGCGCCACCACGCGCGCCCCGGCCCGGCGCACGTCGTCCGCGAGCGCGCGGTCCTCGGTCACGACGACGACCACGCGGCCGACCGGCTCGGCCGCCACCAGCTCGCGGATGATGTCGTCGGCGATCACGCCGACGGGGCTGAACAGCACCTTGACCCCGCGCGGTGAGGCGACGACCGGCCGGGTCTCGGACGCGGCCGCATCGAAGACCACCGTCGTCTCGGCGCTCGTCCGCGCCACCAAGCCGGGCAGCAGGGTGAGCAGCCGGGTGCGTTGGGCCTCGAGGCTGAGGGTCGGCCACGTCGCCTTCGTGACGTTGTAGCCGTCCACGATCAGCCGCGCCCTGGGCAGGGCGAGGTACTGCTCGAGCAGGGCCGGGCTGCTCGGCGCCATCGACCCGGTCGACGTCGGCTCGCGGGTGCCCTGGTCGGCCAGCTCGGCCTCGATCCGGTCACCCGGGCTGCCGCTCACGGCCGGCAGCCCCAGCTCGCGGCGCAGCCCGACCGCCGCGTCGTTCAGGGTCTCCAGCAGCAGCCGGGCCCGGACCGTCACCTCGTCGCGCTCGCTGCGGGTCTGCCGCCGCTGCTCGCCGGCCAGCTCCTCATGGCGGGCGACCTGGGCCCGCAGCTGGCGCAGCTCGCGCTCCAGCCGGGAGGCGACCTCCTCGGCCCGGGCCCGGGCGGCATCGGCCTCCTCGCGCGCGGCGCGCTCCTTGGTGCGGGTCTCGCCGAGGGTACGGCGCAGCGTGGCTACCTCGGCCTTGAGCGTGTCGACCGCCTCCTTGTGGCTGCGCCGCTGCTCGCGCAGGCTGCGCTCGGCGTCGTCCGCGCGGTCACGCAGCCGCTGCTCGCGGTCCTGCCGGCCGGGGTCGGCCTTGGCCGGCGGCCGCTCCGCGACCGCACGCACGGCGTCCTCCCAGCCCTCCGCGCGCTCCAGCCAGGCCAGCGCGGCCACGTCGTTGGCGTCGCCCGTCGTGCGGACCCGGACCTGGACGGAGACCCGCTCGCGCAGCTCGTCGTCCCGCTCGAGCTCGGCCATGATCGCGCTCGCCCCGAGCCGGGCCCGGCGCGCGGGTGCGAACCCCGCCACCTGCTTGAGCGCGGCCGGCAGCGGCGTCACGTCGCCGAGGCTCGCGGCGACCAGCGACACCAGCCGGCTGCGTACCGCCTCGGGGAGGTCCATGGGCCAACCGTCTCACCCCGGGACCAGTGGGATCAGGCGAGTTTCACGTCTCCACCACGTAGACGAGGATCATCGGGCGGCGCCGGTGCACCCGGTTGACCTGGGAGCCGATGGAGCGGCGGATGACCCGTCGCAGCTCGTCGGCGTCGACCGGCTGCGAGAGCGGGCTGTTGGCGATGTCGTCGGTCACCCGCTGCCGGATGTCGTCGAGCGGCGCCTCCTCGTCGGCGAAGCCACGGGCCGAGATCTCCGGCCCCGCGACCACCTTGCCGGAGCGCGAGTCGACCACGACCACCGCGGAGATGAACCCCTCCTCGCCCAGGATCAGCCGGTCGCGCAGGCTCTCCTCCCCGACGTCGCCCACGCCACCGCCGTCGACGTAGGTGTAGCCGGCCGACACCCGGCCGACGACCGAGGCCTTGCCGTCGCCGAGGTCGACGACCGCGCCGTCGCGGACGACGAGGATCCGGTCGTCGGGTACGCCGACCCGCATGGCCAGCTTGGCGTGCGCCCGCAGGTGCCGGCCCTCGCCGTGCACCGGCATGAAGTTGCGCGGCCGCAGGGCGGTCAGCACCGCGGTCAGCTCACCGGCCGCGGCATGCCCGCTGACGTGGATCGGCGCCTGCTGCCGGGTGAGCACGTCCACACCGGCGTACGCCAGCCGGTCGATCAGCCGGTAGACCGCGCCCTCGTTGCCAGGGATCAGCGAGCTGGCGAAGATCACCAGGTCGCCCTCGCCCAGCGTGAAGTCCTTGTGCTGACCCCTGGCCATCCGGCTCAGCGCCGCGGCCGGCTCGCCCTGCGACCCCGTGCAGAGCACGAGCATCCCGTCGTCCGGGAGCTTGTCGACCTCCTCCACCGAGAGCAC
The DNA here is from genome assembly GCA_963749865.1 of uncultured Actinomycetota bacterium. Classification (GTDB taxonomy): domain Bacteria; phylum Actinomycetota; class Actinomycetes; order Propionibacteriales; family Nocardioidaceae; genus Nocardioides. The sequence continues at coordinate 217,683 of CAVVOE010000009.1, read as the reverse complement.
CAGCCCGGGTGGGACGTTGAGGTAGCCGAGGTCGTCGGCGATCCCGGCGTTGCGGACCATCGAGCGCCCGATGATCGCCACGTGCCGCTGCCGGTTGCGGGCCGCGTTGAGCACCTGCTGGATGCGGTGCACGTGGCTGGAGGTGCACACCACGAAGACCCGGCCGGAGGCCTCCCCGATCACCCGGTCGAGGACCGGCCCGATGTCGCGCTCGGTCGCCACGAAGCCCGGCACGTCGGCGTTGGTCGAGTCGCTGAGCAGCAGGTCCACGCCCCGCGCGCCGAGGCGGTAGAACGACGCCATGTCGGTCAGCCGGTTGTCGAGGGGGGTCAGGTCGGCCTTGAAGTCGCCGGTGTGGAACAGCGTCCCGGCCTCGGTGGTGACCGCGACCGCCAGCGCGTCGGGGATCGAGTGGTTGACCGCGACGAACTCGCACGTGAACGGGCCGAACCTGACGGTCTGGCCGGCCGCGACCTCGGTCTCGTCCGAGTCGAGGCGGCGCTCGGTGAGCTTGGCGTCGAGGAGTCCGAGGGTGAACCGCGACCCGACGAGCGGAGCGCGCAGCCCCGCCTGGATCAGGTAGGGCACGCCCCCGATGTGGTCCTCGTGCCCGTGGGTGAGGATCACCGCCTCGATGTCGTCCCAACGGTCCTGGAGATGGGTGAAGTCGGGCAGCACCAGGTCGACCCCGGGCTGGTGCTCCTCCGGGAACAGCACCCCGCAGTCGATGACCAGCAGCCGGCCCCCGAACTCGAGCACCGCCATGTTCCGGCCGATCTCACCGACCCCGCCCAGCGGGATGACCCGCAGGAACCCGGGTGGCAGGGGCGGTGGCTCTTCCTCGAACGATGGCATCCCGACGAGCCTACTCAGCCGCGACGGGGTTGCGGTCCTCAGCGTGTGATCCGCCGGAGTGTCGGCGAGCGCACCTACCGTCGGCCTCGTGAGTGCGTCGGTCCGCGAGCCCCAGCCCCGGGCAGGGTCGCGCTGGGAGTCCCAGCGCAGCTTCGACGAGCTCGGCCGTCCCCTGCGCGACATCACGTTCACCGTGGTCGACCTCGAGACCACCGGCGGCTCGGCGGCCGACGGCTCGATGATCACCGAGATCGGCGCGGTCAAGGTGCGCGGAGGCGAGGTGCTCGGCGAGTTCCAGACCCTGGTCAACCCGCGCACCGCGATCCCGCCGTTCATCGCCGTGCTCACCGGCATCAGCAACGCCATGGTCGCCGACGCGCCCGCGGTGGAGTCCGCGTTGCCGGCGTTCCTCGAGTTCGCGGCCGGCACCGTCCTGGTCGCACACAACGCGCCGTTCGACGTGGGCTTCCTCAAGCACTTCAACGAGCTCCAGGGCCGGGCCTGGCCGGGCTTCGAGGTGGTCGACACCGCCAAGCTGGCCCGCCGGGTGATCACCCGCGACGACGCGCCCAACTGCAAGCTCTCCTCGCTGGCCCGGGTCTTCCGCTCCGGCACCACGCCCAACCATCGGGCGCTGTCCGACGCACGGGCCACCGTCGACGTCCTGCACGGGCTGATGGAGCGGCTGGGTGGCCTGGGCGTGCACACCCTCGAGGAGCTGCAGACGTTCTCCGCGCGGGTCTCGACCGCCCAGCGCCGCAAGCGGCACCTGGCGGAGGGGCTGCCGCACTCGCCCGGCGTCTACCTGTTCTGCGACGACGCCCGCCGGGTCCTCTACGTCGGCACCTCGCGTGACCTCCGCACCCGGGTGCGCACCTATTTCACCGCTTCCGAGACCCGCTCGCGGATGGGCGAGATGGTCGGGCTGGCCACCGCCGTCGAGGGCATCGTCTGCAGCACCGCCCTGGAGGCCCAGGTGCGCGAGCTGAGGCTGATCGCCGAGCACAAGCCGCGCTACAACCGCCGCTCGCGGTTCCCGGAGCGGATGCACTTCGTCAAGCTGACCCGGGAGCCGTGGCCACGGCTCTCGCTGGTCAACCGCGTGCTCGCCGACGACGCCGACTACCTCGGCCCGTTCTCGTCCCGCAAGGCGGCCGAGAAGTGCCTGGCTGCTCTCCACGACACCTTCCCGGTGCGCCAGTGCAGCGACCGGTTCGGCCGGGTGCCCTCCCGCTCGCCGTGCGTGCTGGCCGAGCTGGGCCGCTGCCTGTCGCCGTGCGACGGCAGCGTCGACGCCACGACGTACGCCGCCGTGGTCCGGCTGCTCCAGGACACGCTGCTGCACCGCCCCGACGAGGTGGTCGACGCCATCAACCGCCGGATGGAGTCGCTGGCCGCCGACGAGCGGTTCGAGGAGGCGGGTGTCCACCGCGACCGGCTGGCGGCGTTCGTCCGCGCCGCCGCTCGCACCCAGCGGCTCACCGCGCTCTCCGGCTGCCCCGAGATCATCGCCACCCGGCGCGCCCCCGAACCCCACAGCCGGGGTGGTCGCTGGGAGGTCCACATAGTGCGCCACGGCCGGCTGGCCGCCGCCGGCGTGATCCCGCCGGGCGCCGACGCGCACCAATACGTCGCCGAGCTGCGGCTGTGCGCCGAGACCGTGGGCGACGCCCCTGGGCCGGTGCCCGCGGCCAGCGCCGAGGAGTCCGAGAAGGTGCTGCGCTGGCTGGAGTCCGAGGGCGTCCGGCTGGTCGGCGTCGAGGGTGAGTGGGCCTGCCCGGTGGCCGGCGCCAGCCGGCACCTCGCGGTCCACGAGGCGGTCTCGGAGTCCCGCCGGTCGCTGGTGCCGTTCGCCGACCGGCGCGACCTGGCGACCGTCCACCAGCCGGCGCGCTGAGCCGCGCGATAGGTTCGGCTGCGTGATCACTGCGATCGTCTTCGTCAAGGCCGACGTGGCCCGGATCCCCGAGGTGGCCGAAGCGATCGCCGCCCTCGATGGAGTCAGCGAGGTCTACTCCGTGACCGGCGAGATCGACCTGATCGTGCTGGTCCGGGTCAAGGCGCACGAGGACGTCGCCGACGTGGTGGCCGACCGTCTCAACAAGGTCGCCGGCGTGCTCTCGACCGAGACCCACATCGCCTTCCGTACCTACTCCCGGCACGACCTCGAGGCCGCGTTCTCCCTCGGTCTGGAGTAGCGCCCGCCGTGAGGACGGCCCTGACGTGGCCGGGCCTCGACCCATCAGTCAGGTCCCATAGCCCGTTCGGGCCATAGGGACCCCGGTTTCCCCGCGGCAGACGGCGGCTGCGACCTAGCCTCGCAAGGACTGATCGTCCCGGAGGAGCACCTGTGTCCGTCACCCCCCTTGCGCGCGCCTGCGTGCGTCTCGTCGCCGCCGCGCTCGTGGCCGTCGGGCTCATCACGATCGCCCCCGCCCCGTCGGCCCAGGCGGCGCCGCCCGCCCTCGTGTTCCCGACCGGGGGCGAGACGGTCGAGGAGACCCCGGTGCTGCGCTGGCAGCGGCTCCCCGACGTCGCCAAGTACGACGTGCAGGTGGCCGACAACCCTGACTTCACCAGCCCGCTGGCCAGCACCACGACGGCCAACACCAACTACGCGCCCCAGGTGCCCCTGCCCGAGGGCGACCTGTGGTGGCGGGTTCGCGTGAACGGCTCCGGTGCCACGGGCTGGGCGAGCGAGACCTTCGCCCGCGCGGCCCTGAGCACACCGACCGTGCTGGGGCCCACCGGTGTCCTCGTCCAGCCGACGGACCCGCCCATCGTCCGGTGGACCAGCGTGCAGGGCGCCAAGAGCTACGTCCTCCAGATCAGCTCCGACGAGACCTTCTCGGACAACAACCTGATCCAGACCTTCGAGACCTCCACGACCTCCGGCGCCGTGCCCACGCTCCAGGTCCCCAACACCTACTTCACCCGGGTCCTGGCGGACTTCGGCCACGACGTGCTCTCCGGGTGGTCGGCCCCCGTGGGCACCTACACCATCGACGGGCTCCGGTTCCCCGAACTGGTCAGCCCGGCCATGGACGCCGAGGTCACCGACGTGGTCCTCGACTGGAAGCCGGTCGAGGGCGCGGCGACCTACGACATCCAGGTGGACGACAACCCCAGCTTCGAGGACTCGGTCGTCGAGGAGACCTCGCTCAAGGGCACCCGGTTCTCGCCGCCCAAGACCGTCGCCAACGACTCCTACTGGTGGCGGGTGCGGCCGGTGGACGCTGCCGGCAACTTCCGGGGCTGGGACGAGATGCCCATCTGGACTTTCACCCGGGTGTGGCGCGCCCAGCCCCAGCTCGAGTACCCGCCGAACAACCTGACCGTCACCGACGACCTCTACTACCAGTGGACACCGTCGAAACGGACCGGCACCACCCAGGAGGACCTGAGCCTGGCCAGCACCTACACCCTCGAGCTGAGCTCCACTGCCTCCTTCAACGAGGAGGACATCATCGACCGCTGCGACACGGCGCTCACGACGTTCGTGCCCGGTCACAACACCCCCGGGCAGGGCGTGTCCGACTGCTTCCCGGGCGTAGCGGGCCGCTACTACTGGCGGGTCATCGCCCATGACGAGTTCTCTTCGGCTCGGCCCTCGAACGAGCCGGCCAGCCGGCAGGTGCGCAGCTTCATCTACCAGCCTGACCGGGTGCACCCGATCAGCCCGGTGGGCGACGTCCTGGTGACGGTTCCGACCCTGACCTGGGAGTCGAAGGCCGGCGCGGCCCGCTACCGGGTCACGATGACCAACCAGAGCAACGGTGACACCGAGACCGCCACCACGGCGGCCACGTCGTACACACCGCACGACACTCTGTCCGCAGGCCGCTGGGCCTGGCAGGTGCAGTCGGTGAGCGTCGACGGCCGGCTCGGCGTCGCCTACATCAGCGGAGTGCCCACGTTCCGCGTCGCGGACCAGCCGCCGGGCAGCGGCAGCGCCCCCAACCCGATCGGCACACCGGCCGGGAAGCGCTTCCCCACCTTGCGCTGGCAGGCCGTCGCTGACGCGACCCGGTACTCGGTCTGGGCCAAGGCCTCGGCCTCGCCCGGCTACCAGCTGGTGGACGACGACTTCAGCTACCCGGCCGCGGAGGACTCCGGCAGCCGGTTCCTCGAGCCCGGCGACTACGACTTCTTCGTCCAGGCCTTCGACGAGGACGGCGCCCTCATCGCCAACGGCGCGGTGGGCCACTTCACCATCGACCCGCTCGACTCCGTTCCCAGCGACGAGGAGTGGGCAGCACTCACGGGGACGCTGCTCCCGGACAACCCGGCCGACCCCGATGCGGACATCGAGCGCGACACGTGCTCCACCCAGGTGCATGGTTCCGGTGCGCAGAGCGACTGTGCCAACATCCGGCAGACCCCGGTGATCAACTGGCCGTCCACCCCCGACACCGGCTACTACAACCTGTACGTCGCCTACGACAAGGCGATGAGCAACCCGGTCTACGACACCAACCACGACGGTGTCTTCAAGCCGATCACCGTCGCGCAGCCGATGTGGACACCGCCGGAGGCGCTCGCCGACAGCACGGCGCTCACGGCCTACTACTACCTGGTCGTGCCGTGCACCTTCGCGACGTGCGAGGCTCTCCGCCCGGCCGAGAACTCCTTCGACAAGCTGAGCCGCGGCGTGGAGCTCAAGGCGCCACAGATGGGCAGGCAGTCCTCGCCCTTCTACACCCAGGTGGCGTGTCCGACCACGACGGACCCGGACTACCCCGGTGCCCCGGAGTGCCTCGACGACGTGACCCTGTCCTGGCAGGACTTCCGAATCTCCCAAGAAGCGGACGACCCGGGGAACCCACTCGTGGCCCACTCGCGCACCGAGGCCCAGTCCTATCGGGTGCAGACCGCCACCGACCCCAACTTCAACGACGTGATCGAGACGGTGCGGGTCGACCAGACGACCTTCACCTCGTTCGACGAGACCTACCCCGAGGGACCGGTTTGGTGGCGGGTCCAGGCGGTCGACGGCTCCGACAACGGCCTGTCCTGGAGCGAGCCGGCGATGTTCCTCAAGCGCTCGCCCGTCCCGCTGCTCTCCTCGCCCGTCGAGGGCGACAGCCTGCCCGGGGACGTCTACTTCTCCTGGCAGCCACGACGCTTCGCGGCCCAGTACGACATCGAGCTCTACCGCGACGACCCCACGCACACCGCGAGCCCCGCTCTGCGCGTGGCGTCCGCTCGGGTGCGGCAGCGGGTGGCCTCGCTGACCAAGCCGCTCCCGGTCGATGACGTCGCCTACACGTGGCGGGTCCGGCGCGTCGACGCACGCAACCGCACCGGCGGGTGGAGCGCCTGGGGTTCCTTCACGGTCACGCCGCGCGCACCGGCGCTCGACTCGCCGGCGCAGGGTGCCCTGGACGTCGCCCCGTCGGACGCGGTGTTCAGCTGGGGCCCGGTCAGCAGGGCAGCGACCTACCGCTTCGAGCGGCTCGCGCCCGGCAGCACCACCGTCGTGGAGTCCGTGACGACGTCCTCGCTGGCCTGGGCGCCGACCACGGCGATCCCCGGCGGCCAGTGGGACTGGCGGGTCACCGCGCTCGACGCCGACGCCAAGCCCCTCGGCACCTCGCAGGTGCGGCGCTTCACGGTCACCGACCGGGTGTTCGAGACCACCCCGGTCTCGATCAGCGGGTCGGGCCGGGTCGGCACGAACCTCACCCTCACCCCGCCCAACTGGAACTTCACCGACGACGTGACCACGACCTACCAGTGGTACCGAGGCACCGGGGCGATCGCGGGCGCGACCGACGACACCTACACCGTCACCTCGGCCGACATCGGCAAGCAGCTGTCCGTCCGCGCCACCGGCACGCGCCCGGGCTACGCGTCGGGCACGTCGACGAGCAACACGGTCGTCGGCGTGGCCGGCGACGCACCGGTGGCCCTCACGGCGGTGGCCGTCTCCGGCACCGGCAAGGTGGGCACGACCCTGACCTCCACAGCGCCCGTCTGGGACGACGCGGCGGTCGCCACGACGTACCAGTGGCAGCGGGACGCGGCGAACATCTCCGGCGCCACCGGGCCGACGTATGCCGTGACCTCGACCGACGTGGGGAAGTCGCTCACGCTCGTCGCGACCGGGTCTCGAGCCGGGTACGCCCCCGGAAGCTCCACCAGCAATGCGGTCCTCGGCGCGCTGGGTGACCCACCGGCCGCCACGACACCGGTCGCCATCAGCGGGCCGAACAACAAGGTCGGGACCACACTCACGTTGACCGCGCCGGTGTGGAACGCGTCCAGCGTGTCCACCAGCTACCAGTGGATGCGGGACGCGGCGGGGATCTCGGGGGCCACAGGCTCGTCGTACAAGCTTGTGGACGCCGACATCGGCCACACGATCACCGTTCGGGCGACCGGCACCAAGACCGGCTACGAGCCCGGTGTGTCGACCAGCAACGCGATCACCGCCGCCGCGCTGGACCCGGTCGTCAACACCGTCGCGCCCACGATCACCGGTGTCGCGGCGGCCCGGGAGACGTTGCGCGCGTCCACTGGCTCCTGGCAGGCGACGAGTGGCGTCAGCTACGCCTACCAGTGGTTCATCGACGGGGTCGCGGTCGCCAAGGAGACCAAGAGCAGCTACGTCGTCCGGACCATCGACGCCGGCAAGTCGGTGAGCGTCCGGGTGACCGCCACGGCCACCGGCTGGGCGGCCGGCTCGGCCACCAGCAGCTCGATACCGGTCGCGAAGCTCGCGTCCACCACGACGGTGACGCTCGCGAAGAAGAAGATCCTCCGGAAGGAGCGCGCGGTCCTGACGATCAAGGTGGCCATGGCCGGCTACGACGTCCCGCTGGGGCAGATCCAGATCAAGGACGGCTCCAAGGTGCTCACCAAGGTGGCGCTGTCGTCCGGCAAGAACGGCACGGTGGTCGTCCGGCTCAAGAAGTTCAAGAAGTTCGGCAAGCACAAGCTGACGGTGACCTATCTGGGCAGCGTGGCGACCGGCGAGTCGGGCGCCAAGGCTGTCAGACTCAAGGTGATCAGGCCCCCGAAGAGCTAGCCAGGATGACCACCCCACGGAACCGCGTCAGAGCGCGCTGCGCGCGGGCCGGTCGCGCTTCCGCGGGGACCCCGGAAAGAGCGTGAGCACCGTGCAGGAGGTCCGCTCCTCGACCCCAGCGGACCACCGGGACGTGGCAGCGGGCGACGAGCCGGAAGTCGGCGCCGCCCGCCGCCGCTCCTCCCCCGTGCGGACGGTGCTGCCGGTCCTGCTCATGGCCGGCGTGTTCGTCGTCCTGGTCCGGATCGCTTCGTTCCCCCTGGGCAACTTCGACACCTACTTCCACCTCCGCTTCGGCCACGAGTTCCTCACCGGTCACTGGTCGCTGGGCGACCCGGGCTCCGTGTCGACGTTCGCGACCGCGCACTGGGTGCCGACGCAGTGGCTGCCTCAGGTGGTGATGGCGCAGACCGAGGAGTGGTTCGGGCTGCCCGGGGTGGCCTGGCTGTCGGGGCTGCTGTTCCTTACGCTGGCCGTCAGTGTCTACTGGGCCTGCCGGCGCCACGCCGAGCCACTGGTCGCGGTGCTCCTGGTCTTCCTCACGCTGATCGCGTGCACGCCTGGCATGTCCATGCGGCCCCAGCAGATCAGCTACATCCTGGTCACGGTCACGACCGCCGCCTGGCTGCGCGCACGAGAGACGGGCCGGGCACCGTGGCTGCTGGTGCCGGCCACCTGGGTCTGGACGATGTGTCACGGCATGTGGCCGGTCGGCATCGTCATTGGCCTCGCGGCGGTGGCCGGGCTGGCCCTGGACCGTGCCCTTGACCGTGCCCATGACCGCGAGCACCCGCGCGGCAGCCTGCTGCGGATGCTCGCCGTCCCGCTGCTGTCGGCGGGGGTCTCGCTGCTCACCCCGGTCGGGCCGGGGCTGTTCCCGGCCGTGCTGCAGGTGAACTCGCGAGCGAAGTACTTCTACGAGTGGGGGCCTCCGGACTTCACGGAGTTCTACGCCGTCGTGCTGCTCGGCATCCTGGCCCTGGCCATCGGGCCGCGGCTGCGGCGCGGTGAGCGGGTCCCGTGGTTCGACGTCGCGCTCGTCGGGCTGGCCGTGCTGTGGGCGGTGTACTCACTGCGCACCGTACCGGTCGCGGCGTGCATGGCCGCGCCCCTGGCGGCCGCCGCACTGCAGCCCTCGCTCGGCGCCGTCCCGAGGGTGCGCCGCCCGGAGCGGGTCCTCGTGCTCGGCGGGTACGTCGTGGCGCTGGCCGCACTGGCGGTGGCCGTGCCGCACACGGCCGACCAGCCGCGTGCCACGCCGGCCTGGGTCGACGGTGCGCTGGGTGACCTGCCCCGGGGCACGGTCGTGCTCGACGACGGGGCGTTCGGGGGCTACCTGATGTGGCGCTTCCCGCAGCTGGACCTGGTCATGCACGGCTACGGCGACACCTACACCGACGACGAGCTCGAGCGCAACGCCGACATCGACGGGACCCGCGCCGGCTGGGTGGAGCTGGTCCGCGGCACCGGCGCGGAGTACGCCGTGGTGCCGCCGAACTCCCCGCTGGCCTACAACCTCCGCGAGGTGGAGGACTGGACCGTCCTGCACCACAGCGACGACCTGGAGATGCTGCAGGCGCCCCCGGGCTGGACGGACGAGACCTAGCTGCTGCTGGCAGTCACCCAGCGCTCCAGCGTGGCCTTGGCCGCTCCGGAGTCGACGGCCTCGCGGGCCCGGGCGATGCCCGCGTCCAGGGTCTCGTCGACCGGCCCGCCGGGGGCGTCGTACACCGCGAGCGCGGCGCCGGCGTTCAGCAGCACGGCGTCACGCACCGGCCCGGGACCGCCGTCGAGCAGCCGCCGGACCACGTCGGCGTTGTGCGCGGCGTCGCCGCCGCGGAGATCCTCCACGGTGGCCGGCGCGAGGCCGTGCGCGGCCGGGTCGACGGTCGCGGTGCTGACCTCGCCGCCGGCGACGACCCAGACCGACGAGGTCGTGGTGGTCGTGAGCTCGTCGAGCCCGTCGTCACCGCGGAACACCCAGGCGTCGGCGCCGCGGGCGGCGAACACGCCGGCCATTACCGGCGCCATCCGTGGGTCGGCGCACCCGACGGCGTTGGCGGCCGGCTGGGTCGGGTTGGCCAGCGGGCCGAGGAAGTTGAACGTCGTCCCGATGCCGAGCTCACGGCGGGGCACGGCGGTGTGCCGCATCGCCGGGTTGAACGCGGCGGCGAAGCAGAAGGTGATGCCGGCCTCGTCCGCGAGCGCGGCCACCCGCTCCGGCGGCAGGTCGAGCCGGATGCCGAGCGCCTCCAGCACGTCGGCCGACCCGGACTGCGACGAGGCGGAGCGGTTGCCGTGCTTGACCACCCGTGCGCCCGCGCCGGCGGCCACGATCGCGGCCATCGTCGAGATGTTGACCGACATCGACCGGTCCCCTCCGGTGCCGACGACGTCGAGCAGCCGGCCGGAGACCTCGATCGGCGTGGCCTGCTCGTACATGGCCGCGACCAGGCCCGAGATCTCCTCGACGGTCTCCCCCTTGGCCCGCAGGGACACGGCGAAGCCGGCGATCTGTGCCGGGGTCGCCTCGCCGGCGAGGATCTCGCCCATCGCCCAGGTGGCCTGGTCGACGGTGAGGTCGGTGCGCGCGACCAGGGCGCCGAGCACCTCGGGCCAGGTGGACATGAGAGGTGGGCTCGGCGCGTCAGCTCGTGGCGGGACTGGCACTACGACTGGGCGACCGCAGCAGCCCGGTCACCGCCTCGGCCAGCTGGATCGGGTCGATCGGGTGCGGGACCGCCGCGTCGGCCCGGGACCAGGTCGCCAGCCAGGCGTCCTGCGGCCGCCCGGTGAGCACGAGCAGCGGCGGGCACTGGTAGATCTCGTCCTTGAGCTGCTTGGCGATGCCCATGCCGCCGGCCGGCACCGCTTCGCCGTCGAGGATGGCCAGGTCGATCTGGCCGGCGTCCATGTTCTGGATGACCACCGGCTCGGTGGCGACCTCGACGTACACCAGCTCGGGCAGGTCGGGGTGCACCCGGCGGCCGAGAGCGAGGATGACCTGCTGGCGGGTGTTCAGGTCGTCGGAGTAGACGAGCACCCGCAGGTTCTTGGGATCAGCCTTCTGGTCGGCCACGACGCGGATGCTACCGGTCGGCGGGCGCGCCGGGCTCGCGGGCGCTCTGCCCCTGCGCCCGGGCTTCGAGCAGGTCCAGGCGCCGGTCCTCGCGGGCCGCCTCCCGCGTTGACGCCCGCACCCACTGCGCGAACAGCACGCCGAACAGCACCAGCCCGACCAGGTCTCCGGACGACCAGAGCAGCCCTCCGGCCAGGTGCTGGTCGTCCATCGGGTCGGGGAGCCAGCCGTAGCCGGGCAGCTCCCGCAGGGCGAGGTAGTGGTCGCCGCCCAGCAGCGTGTCCTGGCCCATGATCGTGACGCCCAGGAAGGCGTGGAACGGCAGCGTCAGCACCACCAGCAGCATCCGGAACGGGTAGCCCACCCGTCCGGGCACCGGGTCGACCCCCACGATCGGCCAGAAGAACAGCGCGCCCACCACCACCAGGTGCAGGTGCATCAGCTCGTGCAGCCAGACATGGTCGAGCGTCGCGTCGTACCAGGAGGAGAAGTAGAGAGCCCACGGCGAGACGACGTACAGCGCGAGGGTGAGGGGCGGGAAGGACAGCACCTTCGCGGCCCGGGAGTGCAGCACCACCAGCAGCCAGCGGCGCGGCCGGTGCGGCAGGGTCCGCAGCGCCAGCGTGACCGGCGCCCCGAGGGCCAGCGCGAGCGGCACCAGCATCGCGAGCGCCATGTGCTGGACCATGTGCACGCTGAGCAGCGTGGTGTCGTACGCCGCCAGCCCCGACGACGTGGCCACGTAGAACGAGCCCATCCCGACACCGACGAAAACCACTGTCCGCCCCACCGGCCAGTCGTCGCCGCGGCGATGCAGGGCGCGCACGCCGATCAGGTAGAGACCGGCCGCCCAGACGGTCACAACGAGCGGCACGGGAGCCAGCTCCCACCCCGTCACGAGGCGGCCTGCGTCGAAGGGCGGCACCGCTCAAGAGTAGGCGTGGGAGCAGGCGCGACACGGCGAGTGCGTGTCTCCCAGGTCGTGGTGGATGCCGACGTCGTCCAGGCGCGGGCGGGCAAGGCGCCGGCGCGCCCGCAGACTGGGTGTCTTCGAAGCGTCGGTAACGCCGCCAGCGCGTGATCTGGGCGGCGCTCGGCGCCGCCAGGAACTGGGAGACACGCACTACTGCCCCGGGGGTAGCCCCGGGGGCCGGTCGGGACATAATGACCCCGTGGCGACAGCAACGACCATCCCGGCCTCGCGCCTCCACGGGCACCACGACCGTCCGAGCATGGTCAGCGTCGGGACGATCATCTGGCTGTCCAGCGAGCTGATGTTCTTCGCCGCACTGTTCGCTTCGTACTTCACCATCCGCTCGGTGAGCCCCGAGCTCTGGGACCAGAACACCGCGCTGCTCAACATCCCGTTCGCCTCCGTCAACACCACGGTGCTCGTGTTGTCGTCGCTGACCTGCCAGCTCGGCGTGTTCGCGGCCGAGCGGGGGCAGGTCGGCCGGACCGGGTCGGTCTTCAACGTTCGCGGCTGGGGGCTGCGCGAGTGGTTCATCCTCACCTACGTCATGGGTTCGGTCTTCATCGCGGGCCAGGTCACGGAGTACACCTCGCTGGTCCAGGAGGACGTCACGATCTCCAGCTCGGCGTACGGCTCGATGTTCTACCTGACCACGGGCTTCCACGGCATCCACGTGACCGGCGGTCTGATCGCGTTCCTGCTCGTGCTGGGCCGGACCTACGTCGCCAGACGGTTCACCCACGAGCAGGCGGTGAGCGCGATCGTCATCTCCTACTACTGGCACTTCGTCGACGTGGTGTGGATCGGGCTGTTCGCGACGATCTACCTCATCAAATGAGCGACCCGGTCTGCGAGGACACGCTGTGACATTGTTCCGGGGCTTCCTGAACCGCTCCGCCGGTCGGCTCTCCCGCCACCGCCGCCGTCCGGTCGCCGGGCTGCTCCTGCTGTTGCTGGGGCTGCTGCTCACCGGCAGCCTCTACGCAGCGTTCGCGCCGTCCTCGACCGCCGACTCGGCGCAGGGCGACGAGGAGCTGGTCGCTGAGGGCCGCAAGCTCTTCCTAGTCGGCTGCTCGTTCTGCCACGGCCAGAACGGCGAGGGCGTCTCCACGCTGAACGGCAACCAGGTCGGGCCGTCGCTGGCCGGCGTGGGTGCCGCCGCCGTCGACTTCCAGGTCGGCACCGGCCGGATGCCGATGGCTCAGCCGGGGGCGCAGAACCCCACCAAGCCGCAGACCTACACCCAGGACGAGATCGATGCGCTCGCGGCGTACGTCGCCAGCCTGGCGCCCGGCCCGGCCGTGCCTGACCCGGCCGACTACAGCCTGGCCGGCCTGTCGGAAGAGGAGCGCGAGGAGGCGGTGAGCCGGGGCGGGCAGATCTTCCTGACCAACTGCACCGCCTGCCACAACTTCGCCGGCAAGGGCGGCGCGATGCCACGCGGCGGCCAGGCGCCCGACCTGAGCGACACCAACGCCCGGCACATCTACGAGGCGCTGCTGACCGGCCCCGGGCAGATGGACACGTTCTCCAACGGCAACCTGTCGCCGGAGGAGAAGCGCGACGTCATCGCCTACCTCTACTCGCTGCGCGAGCAGCCGGCGTACGGCGGGTTCGAGCTCGGCGGCATGGGTCCGGTGAGTGAGGGCCTGTTCGCATGGCTGGTCGGGATCGGGACCTGCGTCGGCTTCGCGATCTGGATCGCCGCGCACACCACCCGCTCCACCAAGCAGAGGAAGGAAGCCTCCGCATGAGCGACCAGGACTCGTCGAACCTGCCCGAGCGCTCCTCCAGCGCCGGCGAGCCCGCGCACCTGACCGACGAGCCCATCCAGAACCCCGGGCTGCCCGACCACGTCTGGCGTCCCACCGACGTCGACCCGCGCGCGGAGCAGCGCGCCGAGCGCCAGATCGCCGCCCTGTTCGGTCTCTCGTCTGTGTTTGCGGTGCTGTTCGTCGTCGCCTACTTCTCCTTCGAGGTCAACGGCGGCCCCGACGTCGAGACCGTGTTCGGTCTCGGCGCCTCCAACGTCGCCCTGGGCGCCTCGCTGGGGCTGGCCCTGATGCTCATCGGGATCGGCCTGATCCAGTGGGCACGCAAGCTGATGGGCGACCACGAGATCGTCGAGCACCGGCACCCGGCGCGCTCCTCCGACGAGGACCGCGAGGAGACGCTGCGGGTCCTGGCCCTCGGTGCCGACGAGTCCGGCATCGCCCGGCGTCCTCTGGTCCGCAACTCGCTGCTGGGCGCGGTCGGCGTCCTGATGGCCCCGGTCGTGGTGCTGCTGCGCGACCTCGGCCCCACGCCGGGTCAGGTCGAGGACGACGCGGACTACCCCGGGGCGGGCCTCGAGCACACCGTGTGGGACAAGGGCGTGCGGGTGGTCCGCGACGTGGTCGGCACCCCGATCCGCCCGGGCGACATCGAGATCGGCGACCTGTTCAACGCCGAGCCGGAGACGATCTTCGCCGTCGACGAGGACGGCGAGCCGGTGCTGGAGGGGGTCCCGCTCCAGATCGCCAAGTCCAAGGGCGCGGTGGTCCTGATCCGGATGGACCCCGACGACAACAAGCCGGCGCCCGGCCGTGACGGCTGGGCCGTCGACGGCATCCTCTGCTACTCCAAGATCTGCACCCACGTGGGCTGCCCGATCTCCCTCAACGAGCGGAAGACCCACCACCTGCTCTGCCCGTGCCACCAGTCCACGTTCGATCTCGCCGACGCCGCCAAGGTGGTCTTCGGCCCGGCCGCTCGTGCACTCCCGCAGCTGCCGCTTATGGTGGATGACGACGGGTATCTCGTGGCCCAGAGCGACTTCAAGGAACCTGTCGGACCCAGCTACTGGGAGCGCGACTCCCAGGCCAGCACGAGCGAGTGAGATCCTCATGAGCATCGACACCAGCAAGGTGGCCACGACGAACTCCACCGCGGCCACCGCGAGCAAGCCGAACCGCATCGGTGCGGCTGCCACCTGGGCCGACGACCGGCTCGGCCTGGCCACCCTGGCCAAGAAGAACCTGCGCAAGGTCTTCCCCGACCACTGGTCCTTCATGCTGGGCGAGATCGCGCTGTGGAGCTTCGTCGTACTCCTGCTCAGCGGCGTCTTCCTCACGCTCTGGTTCGACCCGAGCATGAGCGAGACGACGTACGAAGGCAGCTACGCCCAGCTGCGCGGCATCGAGATGTCGCGGGCCTTCGCCTCCACGCTGGAGCTCTCCTTCGACGTCCGCGGCGGCCTGCTGATGCGTCAGATCCACCACTGGTCGGCGATGCTCTTCATCGCCGCGATGATGGTGCACCTGCTGCGCGTCTTCTTCACCGGTGCGCACCGCAAGCCGCGCGAGCTCAACTGGGCGATCGGCGCGCTGATCCTGCTGCTCGGCACCCTCGAGGGGTTCACCGGCTACTCGCTCCCCGACGACCTGCTCTCCGGCACCGGCATCCGGGCCGCGGACGGTTTCGTCAAGAGCCAGCCGATCGTCGGCACCTACATGTCGTTCTTCCTGTTCGGCGGCGAGTTCCCCGGCGACCAGATCATCCCGCGGCTCTACGCCATCCACATCCTGCTGATCCCGGGCATCCTGCTGGCCCTGATCGCCGCGCACATGCTCCTGCTCGTCTATCACAAGCACACCCAGTGGCCCGGTCCCGGCCGCACCGAGGAGAACGTCGTCGGTTTCCCGATGCTCCCGGTGTACGCCGCCAAGGCCGGCGGGTTCTTCTTCATCGTCTTCGGCACCACAGCTTTGATGGGCGGCCTGCTGTCCATCAATCCGGTGTGGAAGTACGGACCCTACGACCCGTCCAAGGTGACCGCGGGCTCCCAGCCCGACTGGTACATGGGCTGGCCCGACGGCGCCCTGCGGATCATGCCCGGCCTCGAGCTGCACATCTTCAGCCACACGTTCCCGATCAACGTGTTCCTGCCGATCATCGTGCTGCCGATGCTGATGTTCACGATCCTGCTGATGCTGCCCTTCCTCGAGGCCTGGATCACCGGCGACAAGCGCGACCACCACCTGCTGGAGCGGCCGCGCAACGCCCCGACCCGCACGGCCACGATGGTGGCGCTGATGACGTTCTACGGCCTGTTCTGGGCGGCCGGCGGCAACGACATCCTCGCGATCAAGCTGCACCTGTCGATCAACCAGATCACGTACTTCATGCGCGGAGCTGTGTTCATCGGCCCGGTGATCGCCTTCATCATCACCAAGCGCTGGTGCATCTCGCTCCAGCGCAAGGACAACCAGGATCTGCTGCACGGCTACGAGACCGGCATCATCATGCGCTCTCCCGAGGGCGGCTACTCCGAGCGGCACCTGCCCCTCTCTCCGGCCCGGGCGTACACGATGACCGTGCGCGACCGTGACCCGGAGGTCATGGGCGAGCTCGACGGCAGCCCGGACGCGAACGGTGTCGAGCCGCGTGGCGGTATCGCCGCCCGGCTGGCGGACGCACGCCATCGGCTGCGCACGCTGATGTACGCCGACAATGTGCAGAAGCCGACCCTCGAGGAGCTCGAGGAGGGGCACCACCACGCGGAGCACGAGCACGAGCTCCAGGCGCCGATGGAGGGCCACGCGGCCGACGGCCATCAGTTCGACGGTCACCACACGGTCGAGAGCGAGAAGCTCCGCGCGGACGACTGATCGGTTCCACGTCGCGAAGGCTCGCCCCTCGGGGGCGGGCCTTCGTCTTCGTCCTGGGTCTCTAGCGCCTCTTCAGCGCGAGGTAGCCGAACGCCCCCGCGAACGCCGCCGAGCTCAGCGCCCCGAGGGTCCGGGTCCGGCCCGAGATCCCGTCCGCCCGAGCCGTGAGAACCGTGTCCGCGACGTTCAGGCCCACGATCCAGGGCGTCATCCTGGCCCGCATCTCGTCGTCGCCGGTCAGCGCCAGCCCACCCAGCACGGCCGTCCTGGTCCCCCACAACCGCGTGACCGCCAGCAGCTGCGGGTCCCCTCCGAGCCCGTACGCCGCCGAGAACACCCGCGGCGCGAGCGTCGCCACCACCCCGAACCCGACGGCCGCGATCGCGAGCCCCCGCTCGAGCTGGTCAAGTTCTGCATCGCTGGACATGGGTCCTCCCCCGACTGGTCTGTATTGGTCTGCGCCGCGACCCTAGCGCCTGACGGACCTGGTTGCCGCCGGAGCTCTGGCTGCGGTTCCAGCGTGGTTGCGACGCGCCCACCGTGGCCGACGCACCCCGACATCGCCACGCAGCACCGCTCATCGAGCCTGTCGAGATGCCCGCCGCCCGGGCGGGGACGCAACCACCGTCACTTGTCCGGCGGCAAGGTCACGGTTGGGTCACAGTGCCGGAACCCCTTGTGGAGTAACGGTTTCCGGGCCCTCGACTGTCGGTGGCCGGTGCTGGAATGGACCCATGACCGCGATCGCCCACCACCCCCACCGGGTGACCCGTGCGATCACCGGCGTGCGCACCGAGCTCGCCTCGGTGGCCGAGGTCCCGCTGTGGTCGATGGACGCCACCGAGACAGCTGCCGCGCTCGATGACGTGGGACGGGCCGAGGCCCAGCTGGCCGAGCTCAGGAGTCGCCTGCTGGCCCAGGCGGCGGCCGTCGACCTGCCCGGCCAGACCGGAGCCACCTCGACCGCGAACTGGCTGGCCCACCACGCCACCCTGACCAAGCCCGCTGCCCACCGCGCTGCCCGGCTCGCCGCGGCGCTGGAGTCCCACGAGCCCACCCGCACCGCCCTCGTCGCCGGACAGGTCCATGTCGAGCAGGCCGAGGTCATCACCCACGCGGTCGACCAGCTCCCCGACGGGCTCGACCCCGACCTGGTCGACCAGGCCGAGCGCCACCTGATCGACGAAGCCGCCCACCACGACGCCAAGACGTTGAAGGTCCTGGGTCGCCGGCTGCTCGAGGTCATCGACCCCGACGCCGCCGACGCCCACGAGGCCAAGCTGTTGGAGCGCGAGGAGCGTGCTGCCCAGGCCGCCACCCGGTTCGTGATGTGGGACGACGGGCACGGCCAGGTCCACGGCCGGTTCACCCTCGACGCCGTCACCGGCGCGATGCTCAAGAAGGCCATGCTCGCCTTCGCCGCCCCCAAGCACCGCGCCGCCTCCGGTCCGCTGGGGGAACGGCGGCCCACCCCCGAGCGGCTCGGGCAGGCGTTCGCCGAACTCATCCAGCGGTACCCCGTCAAGCGGCTGCCCAAGGCCGGCGGCCTCACCGCCACCGTCGTGGTCCTGATGCCCCTCGAGACCCTGATGGGCGGGCTCAAGGCCGCCAAGCTCGAAACCGGGGAGACCATCTCACCCGGGCTCGCCCGCCGGCTGGCCTGCGAGGCCGCGATCATCCCCGCCGTCCTCGGCGGCCCCTCCCAGGTCCTCGACCTGGGCCACCAGACGCGGTTCCACAACGAGGCCCAGCGGATCGTGAAGGTCATCGAGGCCGGCGGCTGCGAGGTCGAGGGCTGCGACTGGCCCCCGGGCATGTGCCACATGCACCACCCCATCCCCTGGAGCCACGGCGGCAAGACCGACCGCGACGGCATCATGATCTGCCCCAAACACCACGCCCGCGCCCACGACCCGACGTACAGGATGACCAAGCTCCCCACCGGCACGTACACCTTCCACCGGCGCACCTGAGCTGGCCCAGAACAAGCCCCCGTCGCCTCGCAGGCAGCGCCGCCGGCGGGCACCTCGGCGTGCCACCAAGCGCTAAATGTGCCGAGGGCGCGCCCTTTTTAGGACACTATGACGCGGAGCGCCGCCGTCAATCGCAAGCGGTCACACGGACAGAGCAGGGGGTGCTCCATGCGGATGAGGTCCCGTTGCACGGGTCGGTCACGTCGGCGGTGTCTCGAGGGCCTGCTTGACGAGGGCGTCGACCATCCATTGCTGGAGGGCGCTGACTTCTGCGGGCGGGAGGCCGGCGACGTCGCTCAGCCAGACGCGGGTCTCGATGCCACATGCGGCGCGGAGTGCCAACGCAAGCCGGTGGACGCCTGCTTCGCCGATCGACTCGGCGATAGGCGCGAGCGCCTCGAGGAACCACGGAATGACGCGGCCCTGGCGCAGGGGCAGCTCGTGCGGCACCTCGCCCAGTGAGAGGCGCAGCATCGCACGCTGCTGCGGCTCATTCTGCTGCACGCGGCTGATGACGAACCCGGCAACGGCGGCCACGCGTTCGTCCAGGGCTTCCGGCGGCGGGTCTGGAAGGACCGACGCAGCTGCTGTCTCCGGGTAGGCCGCGGCGAGGAGCTCGGCCTGTGACGCGAAGTAGCGGTAGGCGGTGGGGCGAGAGATCCCGGCGGCCTCGGCGACCTCCTCGACACGGGGCGTGTCGCCCGCGCTGATCAGCTCGCGCGCCGCAGCGATCAGCTGGTCGCGGGTGCGTTGCTTCTGCCGCGTGCGACCCGACTCGAGGTAGTCCGTTGACATGATGTTCATGATATGCGAATCTCATTACAAGACTCAAGTCTCATGAGTGATTGGAGTGTCAGATGACGGAAAGGACGATGCTCGCGCCGGTGATCCGACGGGCCGGCGAGGGCGAGAAGCGGTGGTTCTTCGGCGGTGGAGTCTTTACCTGGAAGCTCAGCAGTGCCAACGAGGACATCAGCCTGATCGAGGTCGACATGGTCGAGGGCAAGTGGACCCCGATCCACACCCACCCGGTCTCGGAGTCGATGTGGGTGCTCGAGGGACAGATCCAGTACCGCATCGATGACGATGAACACGAAGTCGGTGCCGGCGACTTCGTCATGTGCCCGCGGGTGTGCCTCACGCCTTCATCGTCAAGAGCGCAACGGCCAAGGTGCTCGGCATCCAGCCAACATGCGAGTGCGAACCCTTCTACCTCGGCGCCAGCGAGCCCTTCGAAGGATCCGCGTGCGTCGTGGACTTCGCCAGGATCGCGACGAGCGCCCAAGAGAACGGCGGCATCGAGATCGTCGGACCCCCACCCTTCTAGGGCGCACCCGTCTGCTGCGATCCGGGCAGTCGCACCCGCGACTTATCGCCGCGTGTCGGACGCGCGGATCTGGCGACGAGCGGCCGTCCGCTGGTGCCGCAGAAGGCGTGAGGCTGACACGGGTGCTGGCCGGCGTTCTTCGCGGATCGGCAGCGAGCCCGCTGCACCTGGTGTCACCCTGACGCGGTGAGGACGGTGGTGACCCTGAGTTTGCTCGCGGTCCTAGCGGGGTGTGCTGACGACGAGGCAGGATCTCAGGCGTCGGCCAGGGACACGTCAACCACGACTGCGCCCACGTCGGCCGAGTCCTCAGGGGTCATCGAAACTCCGCCGGGCGAGGCGGTCACCGCGACCCGCAAGCCCATTCCCGTCGCTGGCGGGGAACGTCGGTTGCGCTCGACCTGACGGGCTACGGGCCTGGGACCACCGCCGACGTAACGTACGGAGGGGATCTGCTCGCGACGCTGACCGCGTCGGCGGATGGTGGCATCACCGGTCCCGTGACCCTCCCAGAGGCGCCTCCAGGTGTCCATGTCCTCACCGTCGAGGGCGCCACGTCGAGCGGCGCGATGTTCGGTCACGATCTTCGCCTTCTGTATCCGGGGAACCCGCGAGCAGGGCAGTTCTACTCGATTTAAGTGGAGGGGTTCGAGCCACGGCCCGCCCACATCGAGTCGACTCACGAGCAGGACGAAGTCGCAGTGAGCCTGGAGGGCTTCGACTACTCCGGTTTGCTCGACACAATTGTCGACGTCGATGGTGGGGTTCTCCTGGCCTTCCCGATACCTCCTGGACGGCCCAGCCTCGAGCTCGTAGTGACCAGCAAGAAGACCGGTGTCATGAAGACGATCGTTCTCGAGGTCAGTGACTGACGATCACCGGTCTGACGGGCCCCCTGGTGCCAGATGTGAAGTCCGCTGTAGCCGCACTGCGGGCGGAGCCCGCCCATAGCCGCTATCGCGCTCTTGGCGACGGCGTCCTTTCGCCGCTTGAGGACGCACCGACCCAGATCAGCCGATCCTCGCGCGCTCATGCCGGCGTGCGGGCGGAGCCCGACCATGCCGATGGTCCGGCGCCGGATCACGCCGCTGATACTCGCGTAACAGCGCGCACGAAGTCCGGATGCCTGGCCCGCCAGGTGCTGAGATTTCCGCTAGTGCTCCGTGACTGGGGTTCGGCGAGCGGTCCCCCGGCTGAGAGCCAGATGTCCGCCGAGAAAACCCGCACCGGCCATGACCAGGTTCCCAGCCAGCGCGAGCTTCCTGCCAGCCGCATACCTGCCCCGCATCCGCGCGACCAAGGAGCCGAGGAGAAGGAACGTCGCAGCGTCGGTACCCACCGCGTGAACTGCGCCGATCCTGCGTTCGGTGCCTGACATCTCCGCCCAGTCGCCGGCGCCCGCCACGGCGGTCGGCCCGGACGCGACGAGTCCGATCCCGACCAAGAGTTTCGCGCTGCGACGTGACCCGGACCGCCGAGCAGGTCGAGGACAGAAGCGCTGAGCCAGCAACCGAGGGTGACGTCTGTGAGCAGCGGATGCACCGAGTGGCCGAGTGCGTCGGTATGAAGCGGACTGCGCCGAGCCCACTCGATCAGCGGACCGTAGATCAGCTCTTGGGCGTCGGCCACTCGCTCCGAGACTGGGCTGTCGCCGAGGGCCCGAACCACCCGTTACGGCAGGGGTGTCGATGTCACGCCTCCAAAGTTACGCCGATCCCATGCTCTTGACCCCGCCGGCGGCCGCGGGCCGCCGCGCAGCGGTCGAGCGGATCAGGCGAGCGCGGACCCGGCCTTGTAGTCCTCCCACGAGACGTTCCAGTCGCTGTACCCGTTGCCGGGCTCGATCCCACGGTCGGTGCCGGTGTAGTCGACGACGTCGCCGCGGACGGACATGTGGTAGAGCCAGTCGGCGTTGTCGGTGCTCATGCCGGTGCACCCGTGGGAGACGTTGGCGTAGCCCTGAGAGCCCACCGACCACGGGGCCGCGTGCACGAACTCACCCGAGTTGGTGACCCGCATCGCCCACTGGACGTTGTCGATGTCGTAGGCATCGGCGCCGGTGATGCCGACTGTCTCGGAGTTCATCCGCTTGGAGTCGAACTTCTCCATGATGACCTTGATGCCCGAGCGGGTGGTGAACTTCGGCTGCTCGCCGGTGGTGATCGGGATCGTACGGAGCAGCTTGCCGTTGGAGAACACCTTCATCTGGTGGGTGTTCATGTCCACCTTGTAGATGTGGGCGTCGCCGATCTGGAACTGGACCTCGCGGTCCTCCTGGCCGTAGATGCCGTTGCCGGCGTCGACACCGTTCACGTCGAGGTCGACGTCGACGGTGGTGCCGGCCTTCCAGTAGCTCTTCGGCCGGTAGTGCACCACGTTGTCGCTCAGCCAGCTCCAGGTGCCGGGCTGCTTAGGCGTGGTCGTGACGGACATGTGCCGCTCCATCGACGCGCGGTTGGTCACCGGGACGTCGAAGGTCACGATCACCGGCATCCCGACGCCGACGGTCTCTCCGGGCAGCGGCGCCACCGAGGCGTAGGTCTGCTGGTCGAGGCTGAGGTCCTGGGCCGTCTCCCGCAGCGGCGCCACCGAGGCGTAGGTCTGCTGGTCGAGGCTGAGGTCCTGTGGTGAACTTCTGGCGCTTGGTCACCAGCTCGCCGTCGTCGCCGCGGACGCTGGCCTTCACGGTGTACGTCGTGCCTGGCTCGAGCCGGTCGGCGGCACCCCAGACGCTTCCGTCGCCGGCGATGGTGCCGGTGAGGGCACCGACGTCACCGGACCCGGTCACGTCGACCGTGCTGAGCCGGCCGTCGTGGGCGCTGACCTCCAGCACCGTGGAGACCGGCACGTCGGTCTTCTGCTTGACGTTGGTCGAGATCGAGCCCGTCGGCTCGTTGTCCTCGGAGTCGCCCGAGTCGCCCGAGTCGGCGGAGTCGCCCGAGTCGGAGCCGGAGTCAGCGTTGGCGGCGCCGGCCGTGTCGTCGGCCGCGCCCGCCCCGGGGAGGTCGTCGCCGTTGTCGCAGGCGCTGAGCATCGATGCCGCCAGCAGCAGGGCGGACACCGCCACCAGACCGCGAACACGCGTGCGGTGCGAGGACATGCTCGGCTCCCAGGACTCGCTCAAGTGGACCCGGACCGGGCGGCCCAGACCCCACCAGAATACGGGCCGACGGCGAGAACCCACGAAACCACGCATGCCCGTACGACGGCGGGACGCCGCCGTAAGTTGCCCTCAGCGCCGCTTAGTGAGCGTGCTCACCCCGGTAGTACTCGAAGATCCAGCCGACCAGCGCCAGCGCGCCGAGCACCCCGCCGATGATGAACAGCCACCAGGCCGCGACGGCGACGGCGAACACGCTGGTGCCGAGCGCCATCGCGGTCCAGAGCGGCCACCAGGAGTAGGGCGGGAAGAAGCCCAGCTCCCCCGCGCCGTCCGCGATCTCGGCGTCCTTCCGGTCCTCGGGCCGCGGGTCCATCTTGTTGGCGTGGAAGCCGAGGTAGATGGTGACCATCAGCGTCAGCAGCGTGGTCATCACCAGCGCGGAGGTGCCGGTCCAGTCGCCGCCGTGCTCGCTGGCGGCGGTGACCAGCCAGTACGCCGGGGTGACCAGCACCAGGAAGATCGTGCAGCCGCCGAAGATCCAGGCCTCGGCCTTCATCGGTCCTCACCGTCGCTCGAGTCGGAGCCGGCGTCGGTGGTGCCTTCGGTGCGCTCCGCGATCACCTCGTCGCGGCCCTCCATGTCGGGGGCGTCGGCCATCCGGCCCTCGGCCGCGGCCTCGTTCTCCTCGAGCTCGATCGCAGCGATCTCGGGGTGGTGCAGGTCGAAGGCCGGCGCCTCCGAGCGGATCCGGGGGATGGTGACGAAGTTGTGCCGTGGCGGCGGGCAGGAGGTCGCCCACTCCAGCGAGCGGCCCCAGCCCCACGGGTCGTCCACCTCGACCTTGGGCCCCTTGCGCGAGATCCAGACGTTGTAGAGGAACGGCAGCGTCGAGGCGCCCAGCAGGAACGCGCCGACCGTCGACACCTGGTTGAGCGTGGTGAACCCGTCCTGGGGCAGGTAGTCGGCGATGCGTCGCGACATGCCCTCGACGCCCACCCAGTGCTGCACCAGGAACGTCGTGTGGAACCCGACGAACAGCAGCCAGAAGTGCACCTTGCCGAGCCGCTCGTCAAGCATCCGGCCGGTCATCTTCGGCCACCAGAAGTAGAAGCCCGCGAACATCGCGAACACCACGGTTCCGAAGACGACGTAGTGGAAGTGCGCGACCACGAAGTAGGAGTCGGAGACGTGGAAGTCCAGCGGTGGGCTGGCCAGGATGATGCCGGTCAGGCCACCGAAGAGGAAGGTGGTCAGGAAGCCGACCGACCACAGCATCGGGGTGTCGAAGGACAGGCTTCCGCCCCACATGGTGCCGATCCAGTTGAAGAACTTCACCCCGGTCGGTACGGCGATCAGGAACGTCATGCCGGAGAAGAACGGCAGGTCGACCGCGCCGCTGACGAACATGTGGTGCGCCCACACCGCCACCGACAGGATCGCGATGCCGAGCGTCGCTCCCACCAGGCCGATGTAGCCGAAGATCGGCTT
Organism: uncultured Actinomycetota bacterium; assembly: GCA_963749865.1. GTDB lineage: Bacteria > Actinomycetota > Actinomycetes > Propionibacteriales > Nocardioidaceae > Nocardioides. The sequence continues at coordinate 193,206 of CAVVOE010000009.1, read as the reverse complement.
GCGGCTGAAGACCGGCAGGATCTCGGTGACGATGCCGAAGAACGGCAGCGCGATGATGTAGACCTCGGGATGGCCGAAGAACCAGAACAGGTGCTGCCACAGGATCGCGCCGCCGTGGGCCGCGTCGAAGACGTGGGCGCCGAGCTGTCGGTCGGCCTCGAGGGAGAGCAGCGCGCCGGCCAGCACCGGGAACGCGATCAGCACCAGCAGGCTGGTGACCAGCGTGTTCCAGACGAAGATCGGCATCCGGAACATGGTCATGCCGGGCGCCCGCATGCAGATGATCGTGGTGATGAAGTTGACCGCACCGAGGATGGTGCCGAGACCGGCCATCCACAGCCCCATGACCCACAGGTCACCGCCGACGCCCGGGGAACGCACGGCGTCGGAGAGCGGCGTGTAGGCGAACCAGCCGAAGTCGGCCGCACCGGTGGGGGTCAGGAAGCCGGAGCCGGCGATGAGGCCGCCGAAGAGGAACAGCCAGTAGCTGAACATGTTCAGCCGCGGGAACGCGACATCCGGCGAGCCGATCTGCAGCGGCATGACCGCGTTGCCGAAGCCGAAGAACAGCGGCGTCGCGAACAGCAGCAGCATGATCGTGCCGTGCATCGTGAACAGCTGGTTGTAGAGCTCCTCGTTGACGACCTGCTGGCCCGGGTAGGCCAGCTCGGAGCGCATCAGCATCGCCATCACGCCGGCCACGAGGAACCAGCAGAACGACGTCGTGAGGTAGAGGTTGCCGATCACCTTGTGGTCGGTGGTGGTCAGCACCCGGACGACCTGGTGGCCGAGCGCACGGCGGGGGCTGGCGACGGTGCTGGGATGCGAAGCGGTGGCAGTCACTCGGACTCTCCCTCGGACTCGAGACCGTCCTGGGTGTAGGCGTCCTCCCCGCCGAGCAGCGGGAGGTCGGAGGTCTGCCCGGCGTCCTCCAGGTCCTGGAGGTGGTCGTCGTACTCGTCGCGGGTCACGACATGGACCTCGAACAGCATCCGCGAGTGGTAGACCCCGCAGAGCTCGTAGCACCGGCCGGTCCAGGTGCCGGTCCGGTTGGGGGTGACGACGTAGTGGTTCACCCGGCCCGGGACGACGTCCATCCTCATGATGAACTCGGGCACCCCGAAGTCATGGATGACGTCGGGACTGTGCAGGTTGAACCGGGTCGTCTCGTCGACGGGCAGCCACAGCTCCGGGATGTAGGAGCCGGTGCCGCCGTCATGGACGTAGGAGGCGTAGGGGAACTCGTCGTCGAACCGGTCGTCGTCCGCGGAGTTGTCGGGGTCACCGATGCCGTAGTTGAACGTCCACGACCACTGCTGGCCGGTGACCTCGATGATGTTCTCGGGCGGGGTGTCGTCCTCGAGGATGATGTTCTGGGTGCGGACCGTGTGGCTGAAGAACACGACCACCATCACGACCGGCGCGATCGTGTAGAAGATCTCCAGGGGCAGGTTGTAGCGGGTCTGCACGGGGATCTCGTCGTCGCTGCGGCGCCGGTAGCGGATCACGGCGTAGAAGATCAGACCCCACACCACGACCCCGGTGGCGAACGCCGCGATCCAGGCGCCCTGCCAGAGGCTCAGGACGTGCTCACCCTGTTCGGTGGCCGGGTCGGGCATGGCCAGGCGACCGCCCTCGCTGTCATCGGCGCACCCGCTCACCAGAAGCAGGACGCCGACGAGTGGAACGCCCCATCGCCACAGGCGCTGACGACCCACGGGTGAGCCCCTCTCGACGCGTACCTCGGACACTGCTGACCCTAGCCCAAGGTCACGCTTGGGAAGCCCCCGGGTGGGACACCCACTCTGCCATTTCCTGGGGGTAGTTTCGCGGGCGTGTACCTCGACACCGCGTCGTCCGAACCGCTGCACCCGGCAGCGCGCGACGCGATGCTCGCCGCCCTCGACCGGGGGTACGCCGACCCGCGGCGGCTGCACAGTCCCGCCCGCGACGCGCGGCTGCTCCTGGACAACGCCCGGGAGGCGGTGGCCGGGGCGCTCGGCGTACGCCGAGACGAGGTGTCGTTCACGTCCTCAGGGACCGACGCCGTGCACCGCGGGCTGCTCGGACTGGCCCAGCCGGGTGCGGCGGTGGCGCACAGTGCCGTCGAGCACTCCGCCGTGCTGCACGCCCTCGCCTGGCGGCCGGACGTCCACGCCCGGCCGGTGCGGGTGGACCGCCAGGGACGGATCGACCTGAGCGACCTCGGCGAGCCGGACGTGGTCGCACTCCAGCACGCGAACCACGAGGTCGGGACCCTGCAGCCTGTCGCCGACGTCGGCGTACCTCTCTTCATGGACGCCTGCGCGTCGATGGGCCGGCTGCCCCTGCCTGAGGGCTGGTCCGTGGCCGCGGGCTCCGCGCACAAGTGGGGCGGCCCGGCCGGGGTGGGGGTGCTGCTGGTCCGCAAGGGCGCGCGATGGCGCAACCCGTTCCCCCAGGACGACCGCGTGGACGAGCGGGTGGCCGGCTTCGAGAACGTCCCGGCCGCCCTCGGCGCCGCCGCCGCGCTCCAGGCGGTCGTGGCCGAGCGCGACGAGGTGAACCCCCGCCAGCACGCGCTGGTCGACCGGATCCGCGCCCGGGTGGCCGAGATCCCGGACACCGAGGTGGTCGGCGACCCGGTCGACCGCCTCCCCCACCTCGTCACGTTCTCGTTCCTCTACGTCGACGGTGAGGCGATCGTGGACAGCCTCAACCGGCGCGGGTTCGGGGTCGCCAGCGGCTCGGCCTGCACGGCCTCCACGCTCGAGCCCAGCCACGTGCTGGCCGCCATGGGCGCACTGACGCACGGCAACGTCCGGGTCTCGCTGACCCGCGACGCGTCCGACGCCGAGGTGGACGCGTTCCTGGCTGCACTGCCCGAGGTCGTCCAGGACATCCGCAAGGAGGCTGGCCTGTGACCGACGCCGACTTGGAGCTCGACTGCCGCGGGATGGTCTGCCCGCTGCCGGTCATCGAGCTCGCCAAGCGGATCGGCGACGTCGAGGTCGGCGAGGTCGTGGCCGTGGCCTCGACCGATGCTGCCGCGGCGTACGACGTGGAGGCCTGGTGCCGGATGCGCGGCCAGGAGTACGTCGGCTCAGACCCGGCCGCCGACGGCGTGCCGCGCTACCTGGTGAAGCGGCTCAGCTGACCACGTGCGGCCGGACCGCCTCGGCCGACCCGCCGCCGTACGACTCGTCCAGCCGACCGAGGAACTCCGCGGCGGTGAACTTGTAGTCCTGCGGGCCGACGGTCTCCACGACGTACGCCGCGAGCACGCAGCCCACCTCCGCGGCGTGCTCGAGGCTCAGCCCCCAGGCCAGCGCGGCGAGGAAGCCGGCCCGGAAGGCGTCGCCGACCCCGGTCGGCTCGAGCGCCGTGACGTTCCTGGCGGCCGGCCGCTCGATGGAGATGCCGTCCCTGCTGGTCACCTGGACGCCGTCCTTGCCGAGCGTCTTGACCTGGATGTCGACGTGCGCGAGCACCTCGTTGCTCGACCAGCCGGTCTTCTGCTCGATCATGTGCGACTCGTACTCGTTGGAGAACAGGAACGCCGCGCCGTCGATCAGGTCCCGGATCAGCTCACCGGCGCCGAAGGCCAGCTGCTGGCTCGGGTCGGCGATGAACGAATAGCCGCGCTGGCGGCACTCCTCGGTGTGGCGGAGCATCCCGTCGGGGTCGTCGGCACCGATCAGGACGTACGACGGCGCGCCGACCTTCGCCACGATCGGCGCCAGCTCGACCAGCCGGGCCTCGCTCATGGCGCCCGGGTAGAACGACGCGAACTGGGCGCCGGTGGTGTCGGTGGTGCACACGAACCGGGCCGTGTGGTGGGTGTCGGAGATCCGGACGTGGTCGCAGTCGACGCCGTGCCGCTCCAGCCAGGAGCGGTAGTCGGCGAAGTCGTCACCGGCGCAGCCGACCAGCACCGGGCGCAGCCCGAGCCGGCCGAGGCCGAAGCACATGTTGGCGGCCACGCCCCCGCGCCGGATCTCGAGGTCGTCGACGAGGAAGGAGACCGAGAGCTTGTGCAGCTGCTCGACGACCAGGGAGTCCTCGAACTTCCCGCCGAAGTTCATCAGGTGGTCGGTGGCGATCGACCCGGCGATCAGCAGGGGGCCGGCTTCGCCGGAAGCAGATTCAGGCACGTCGGGAAAGACTAGGGGGAATTGCTACCGACACGTAGTTGTGGGCCTACCAGTGGGTAGCCCCTAGCGTCGAGACATGACGGCCTACGAAGAGCTCGACACCCCGCAGGCCATGCGCTCGGACGCCTCCGCCGTGGGCCGCAACCTGCCGATCCCGGAAGAGGCGCCGAGCTTCTTCCTGCTCGACTACCACCGCGACCTGCCCAAGCGCGAGATCAAGATCGGCGCCGCGGCCCAGCGGATCGCCAACGCGCTGCACCTGCACCTCGACTGAGCGCTGCCGCCACAAGCAGCGAGGCCCCCGCCGACGGCGGGGGCCTTCTGTGTGGTCAGGGTCTCAGTGGAAGGAGTCCCCACACGCGCAGGAGCCGGTCGCGTTGGGGTTGTCGATGGTGAAGCCCTGCTTCTCGATGGAGTCGACGAAGTCGATCATCGCGCCGTTGAGGTAAGGGACGCTCATCCGGTCGACCACCACGGCCACGCCGTCGAAGTCGGTCACCACGTCTCCGTCGAGGCTCCGCTCGTCGAAGAAGAGCTGGTAGCGCAGGCCCGAGCACCCGCCCGGCTGCACGGAGATTCGCAGGGAGAGGTCGTCGCGGCCCTCCTGCTCGAGGAGGCTCTTCACCTTGGACGCGGCCACCGGGCTCAGGTTGATGCTGTCGGTGCGGCGCTCGGTCTCAAGCTGCTCGGTCATGTGGTCAAGGCTCCCGGGTTTGCGTGCAGGTTCGTGCTTCTGCCTGCGTCAAGTCTCGCACACGAGGGGATATTCCCCGCCTCAGCGTGACCAGGTGCGCGCAGTGCGGGCCGCGAGCTCGGCCAGGGCGGCCGCCGGGTCGGCGAAGGCGCGCTCCTCGCCGACCAGGTCGACCAGGGAGTACGCCGACTCGATGCCCAGCGCCCGCATCTCGCGCGCTCCGACCAGCACGTTGCCGGCCAGCACCACGCACGGCCGCAGCGCAGCCTCGGCGATCATGGCCACGCCGTGCGGCACCTTGCCGGCCCGGCTGGAGTAGTCGAAGGCGCCCTCGCCGGTGACCACCAGGTCCACGGCGCGAGCCCGCTCGGGCAGGGCCACGGCCTCCGCGACCAGCGCGACCGCCGGCTCCCGGGTGGCGCCGAGCGCCAGCAGCGCGTAGCCGAGGCCGCCGGCGGCTCCGGCGCCCTTCTCGAGGGCGACCCGGCGGTCCAGCGCGGCGGCGTACTGCTCCAGCCAGCCGTCGGCCACCGGGAGCCGCTCGTCGGGGATGCCCTTGTGCGGACCGAACACCTTGGTGGCGCCGAACAGCCCGGTGAGCTGGTTGTCGACATCACTGGCCGCCACCAGCCGCACCGGGCCGACCCGGCTCCGAGCCGGGGCCACGTCGACCTCGGTGATGCCGTCGAGACCGGCTCCGCCCGCGTCGAGCGGGCCGTCGGCGGTGGCGCCCAGCGCGGCCAGCAGCCCGGCGCCGCCGTCGTTGCTGCCGCCGCCGCCCAGCCCGACCACCACCTTCGCGGCGCCCGCGTCGACCGCGGTGGCCACCAGCTCTCCGACGCCGTACGTCGTGGCCTGCTCGGCGCCCTGGCCCCCGGTGAGGTGCAGCCCGCAGGCCTGGGCGCTCTCGACGTAGGCCGTCTCGCCAGCCAACAGCACGGTGGCGGGGGTCGGCGATCCGTGCGGCCCGCGGACCGTGACCGCCAGCAGCTCGCCGTCCAGCGCCTCGTGCAGGACGTCGACGAACCCCGGACCGCCGTCGGACATCGGCGCCAGGTCGAGCTCGTCGTCCGGCGCGGTGTCGCGCCAGCCGGCGGCGATCGCCTCGGCCGCCTCGACCGCGGACAGCGTCCCGGCGAACTTGTCGGGCGCCACGAGAATCCGCATGTGGTCATCCTGTCGGACCACCTACCGTGTCGGCGTGCAGCCCGTGATCCGACCGATGTTGCTCCAGGACGTGCCTGAGGCCGAGCGGGTCAGCGACGAGGGCTTCTTCGAGCTGGACACCCGCTTGCAGCGCGCCGACCGCCCCGCCCCCCAGCGGCGCTCCGAGACCCACCGCATGGTCTGGATCGAGCGCACCCGGCACCTCGTGCGGACCGACCCCGGCGGCTGTTGGGTGGCCGAGGACGACACCGGGATGGTGGGCATGCTGACGTCGTTCCGGCGCGAGACACTGTGGTGCCTGGCGACGTACGCCGTGCGGCCCGGCCGTCAGGGCCAGGGCATCGGCAAGCCGCTGCTGGCCGCCGCGCTCGACTACGGCCGCGGCTGCACGCGGAGCATGCTCGCGGCCTCCTCGGACGCCAAAGCGGTCCGGATCTACCGCCAGGTCGGGTTCGACCTGCACCCGCAGATGACCCTGACCGGGACGGTCGACCGGTCCGCGATCCCGGTCGTCGAGAAGGTGCGCGACGGCAGCGCCGCTGACATCGACCTGATGGACTCACTGGACCGGGCCGCGCGCGGTGCCGGCCACGGGCCGGACCACGAGCTGATGCTGCGCACCTGGCCCCTGCTCGTGTCCGACACCAGCACCGGCTCGGGCTACGCCTACCTCAACGAGCGTGCGCAGCTGGCGCTGCTGGCCGCGAGCAACCGGCGTACCGCCATCCGGCTGCTGTGGGCCGCCCTGGCCGAAGGCGCGGAGCACGCGACGGTGGCCCATGTCACGGGGGCGAACCAGTGGGTGCTCGACGTCGGGTTCGCGGCCCGGCTCGAGCTGCACCAGGAGGGCTACCTCGGGCTGCGGGGGATGAAACCGCCGTCGCCGTACGTTCACCACGGTGCCCTGCTGTAGCCCCGAATAGGATCGCCTCATGACCACAGTCGACCTGCCGCTGCTCCCCCTCGGCCGGGGCGTGGATCTCGGTTCCGAGCGTGGCGTCGAGTGCCCGGGCGACCTGCCGTCGGCGTCCGACCCGGACCTGGTGGCGCGCGCCCGCGCGGCCAAGGAGGCGCTGGGCTCGCGGGTCTTCGTGCTCGGCCACCACTACCAGCGTGACGAGGTCATCGAGTTCGCCGACGTCACCGGTGACTCGTTCAAGCTGGCTCGCGAGGCGGCCGCTCGGCCCGAGGCGGAGTTCATCGTCTTCTGCGGCGTGCACTTCATGGCCGAGTCGGCCGACATCCTCACCTCGGAAGCCCAGAAGGTGATCCTGCCCGACCTGGCCGCCGGCTGCTCGATGGCCGACATGGCCCGGCTCCGGCAGGTCGAGGACGCCTGGGCCGCCATGGAGGCCGCCGGGGTGGCCTCCGAGGTGGTCCCCGTGACCTACATGAACTCCAGCGCCGACATCAAGGCTTTCTGCGGCCGCCACGGCGGCGCCGTCTGCACGTCGTCCAACGCCGAGACCGCGCTCGAGTGGGCCTACCAACAGGGCTCCAAGGTGCTGTTCCTGCCCGACCAGCACCTCGGCCGCAACACCGCCGTGCTCAAGATGGGGCTGTCACTCGACGACTGCGTGGTCTGGGACCCGCACCGCCCGAACGGCGGGCTCACCGACGAGCAGCTGCGCGACGCCCGGATGATCCTGTGGCGCGGCCACTGCTCGGTGCACGGCCGCTTCTCCGAGGACACCGTCGACGACCTGCGCCGCGAGATCCCCGGCGTCCAGATCCTGGTGCACCCCGAGTGCAAGCACGAGGTGGTGCTGAAGGCCGACCTGGTCGGGTCGACCGAGTTCATCATCCAGACGATCGAGGCGGCCCCCGCGGGCTCGGCCTGGGCGGTCGGCACCGAGCTGAACCTCGTGAAGCGGCTGGCCGCCGACCACCCCGACAAGAGGATCGTCTTCCTCGACAAGACCGTCTGCTACTGCTCGACGATGAACCGCATCGACCTCCCCCACTTCGTGTGGGCGATGGAGTCGCTCGTCGAAGGCGTGGTGGTCAACCAGATCCAGGTCGACGAGGACACCGAGAAGTGGGCCAAGGTCGCCCTCGACCGGATGCTCGCGCTGCCGGGCAAGACCCACAAGGACTGATCTGAGCCTCGGCGCTGGTGGGGGGGGGGGGGGGGGGGGGGGGGGGGGGGGGGGGAGGGGGAGGGGGGGAGGGGGGGTGTGGGGGGGGGGAGGGGGATCTCGGGGGGGGGGGGGAAGGGGAGGGAGGATGTGGGGGGAGAACATGAAGGTTCTCGGCTTCAGTCCGGCAGCTCGAACCAGAACCGCCGCGCCGTCGGTGACCGAGGGGTCGATGCCGATCCGGCCGCCGTGCGCGCCGACGATCCGGCGGCAGGTGGCCAGGCCGATGCCGGAGCCGTCGACCGAGTCGTCGACGCGGGCCAGCGGCTCGAAGACCCGGTGCCGCTCGGCGGGGGGTACGCCGCGGCCGTTGTCGGTGACCTCGATCCGCCAGGCTCGCTGCACGTGGCGCGCGGAGACGTGCACCTCGAGGGGGCGGTCGTCGGAGCGGTACTTGGCGGCGTTGCCGAGCAGGTTCTGGAGCACCGCACGCAGCTGGGCGCGGTCGCCGAGCAGGGTGGGAAGGCGGGTGATGTGCAGGGTGACGTCGGCCAGCTCGGGCGAAAGGTCGTCCAGCACCTCGCCGAGCACGAAGTCGAGGTCGACCTCGGTGGACCTGAGCGTGCCGCCGAGGCGGGCGTAGTCCAGGACGTCGTCGATGAGGTCGGCCATCCGCGTGGAGCCGTTGATGGCGCGGTCCAGCAGCCCGAGCGACTCCGGCCCGAGCTCGCCCGCCCCCAGCTGCTCGCGCATCAGTGACAGGGACAGCGACAGGGACGTGAGCGGCGTCTTCAGGTCGTGGCTGACCTGGCCGGCGAACGAAGCCAGCCGCTCGTTGGAGCGCTCCAGCTCGGCCTGGACCGCCTGGATCTCCATCAGGCTCAGCGCCAGCTCGCGGCTGCGCAGCCGCAGCTCGAAGACGTCCACGACCCGCTCGGCCAGCGTGGCCAGGGCGGCCAGCTGGCCCTCGGTGAGCTCGCGCGGCTCCTCGTCGAAGACGCACAGGGTGCCGACCGGGACGCCCTCCCGGCTGACCAGTGGGTGCGCGGCGTAGAACCGCACGTTCCCGAGCTCGCCGGTGACGAACGGGTTGCGCGCGAAGCGCGCGTCCTGCGAGGCGTCCCGCAGGACCACCGGGCCGGCGCTGCGCACCGTGACCGCGCACATCGAGTCCTCGCGACGGCAGACCGACGGCTCGAAGCCGACGGTCGCCACCTGGTGCTGCTCGGTGTCGGTGATGATGTTGACGGTCGCCTTGGGCACGTCCGCGATCCGCGCGGCCAGCTCGACGACGGCCTCCAGCTCGCCGCGCGGCGGCATCCGCACCGCGTCGTACGCCCTGATCGCAGCGACGCGTCGCTGGTCGTCGACGCCGGTGGCCATCACCGGCTCAGGATAGGGATCCGGAGACCCCGATTTCACCGAACGCCGCAGGTCACAGCCCTAGGGGCTCACAGCCCGGGGGCGCCCCACAGCGCCATCCACCCGGACAGCTCCGGCTCGATCGGCAGCTCGTCGCGGAGCGTGTCCCGGACCTGCAGCTCCAGGAGGTTGTCGCGCTGCCGCTTGCCGGTCGGGGCGAACGGGTAGAAGGTGCCCTTCTTGTAGAGGTACACCAGGCCCACGCGGCGCCCGGAGGGGTCTTCGAACGGGACCAGCGAGCAGAGCAGCCCGGCCGCGAACCCGGCCGCCTCCAGCGTGGTGTTGACGGCGTGCAGGTCGGTGCACAGCCCGGCCATGCCCTCAGGGTCATCCGGCGAGCGATGCACCTGCAGCCAGCTGAAGCCGTACTCGTCGGTGCTGGTCTGGACCGCGGGCGCGTCAGCGGCGCCCTGGAGCAGGGCGACCATCTCGTCCTGGGTCTGGTGGAAACCGGCCCCCGTGGCCGCCCGGTAGCAGACCGAGCCGGCTCCGGTCGGGGTCAGCCCGGCCGCGGTCTGGAGCGTGATCGCCGCGCTCGGGACCAGGAACAGGGAGTCCAGGTTGGCGCGCTTGGGCCGGCTCCGACCGGTGAGCGTCTCCCAGAGTCCCACGTCAGATGTCGGGCCTGCTCAGCTCGGCCTGGATCCGGGCCAGCTGCTCGAGCCGCTGCTCCAGCGAGGGATGGGTGGAGGTCAGGGTCTTGAGGGTCTGGCCGCTGATCGCCGGGGCGATGCACAGCGCGCTGGCCGCCCCCACCTGGCGCAGGTCGCGCTGCGGGATCTGGTTGATCCCGCCGGTGATCTTCTGCAGCGCCGTGGCCAGAGCGTCGGGGCGCATGGTCAGGTAGGCGCCGGCCCGGTCCGCGGCCAGCTCGCGGTAGCGCGAGAGCAGCCGCAGCAGCACGAAGCTGATGGCGTACACCGCCAGGCTGAACAGCAGCACGACCAGCCAGGTCGGCACGCCGCCGTTGTTGTCCCGGCCCCGCCCACCGAATAAGCCGAAGGCGCCGAACCGGGCGCCGTGACCCAGCATCCCGGCGGCGATCCCGGCGCTGGAGGCCACCGTCATCACCAGGACGTCGCGGTGCGCGACGTGCGAGAGCTCGTGGGCCAGCACTCCCTCCATCTCCTCGGCGGTGAGCATGCCGAGAATGCCGGTGGTCACGCACACCACGGACCGCTCCGGCGAGCGGCCGGTCGCGAACGCGTTGGGCACCGCGGTGTCGGCCACGCCGACCCGCGGCTTCGGCATGTCGGCCAGGGCGCACAGCCGGTCGATCATCCCGTGCAGCTCCGGAGCCTGCTCGGGCGTGACCTCGCGGGCCCGCATCGCCCGCATGGCGACCTTGTCGGAGTTCGCCCACTGGTAGATGGCCACGCCGATGCCCACGAGACCGATCAGGAGACCGAAGCCGGAGCCGAAGCTCGAGCCGACGGCCAGGGCCAGGCCGACCACGAGCGCCACGAACAGCGCACCCAGCAGGAACATCACCGTCGTCATCCGGACGGTGAGGCCGGTGTCGCCGACGAACCGAGAACGTGCCATGCCGCCAGTCTCCCCCGGCGTCCCAAGAGAAACCTGTGAGGAGGATCAGCCGGGGATGAGACCGTCGTCGTTGAGCATCTCGCGGACCTGGTCGATGGTGGCGTCGGCCGGCGGGAGGATCAGGTCGGACTCGTCGAGGCTGTCGGGCGGGTGGGCCACGCCGGCGGTGCGTACGCCGTCGAGCAGCTCGGTGAGTGCGGCCGCGAACGCCGCCTCGTCGCCGGCCTCGATGGCCGCCTCGAGGGTGGCGTCCAGCTCGTTGAGCCGGTCCAACGCGTGGTCCGCGACGTCGTACTGGCCCTCGGTCAGGATCCGGATGATCACGGCTAGGCGTCCTTGCCCGTGTTGGAGCTCGCGTCGGACGTCGACTCCTGCTTCGCGGGCTCCTCGTCCAGGATCTCGCCCGGCTCCGGTGCCGCCTCGATGGCCTCGGGAGCGTCCGGGGCGCTGAGACTCTTCAACCGGGCCAGCTCGGCCTCGACATCGGCCTGCGAGCTCATCGCCTCGAGCTCGCGGGTGATGTCGTCGCCGCTGTTGATCGCGCTGGCGTCGTCGAGCGCGCCGGAGGCGATCAGCTCGTCGATGGCACCTGCGCGGGCCTGCATCTGCGCCGTCTTGTCCTCGGCCCGCTGGATGGCGAGCCCGACGTCGCCCATCTCCTCGCCGATGCCCGACATCGCCTCGTTGATGCGGGTCTGCGCCTCGGCGGCGGTGTAGGTCGCCTTGATCGTCTCCTTGCGGGTCCGGAACGACTCGACCTTCGCCTGCAGCCGTTGCTGGGCGAGCGTGAGCTTCTCCTCCTCACCCTGGAGCTGGGCGTGCTGGGTCTTGAGGTCGCCGATCTGGGTGGCCAGGGCCGACTTGCGGGTCAGGGCCTCGCGGGCGAGGTCCTCGCGGTTCATCTGGAGCGACTTCTCGGCCTGCGCCTGGAGCTTCGCTGCCGACTGCTCGAGCTGGACGACCTGGAGCTCCACGCGCTTGCGGCTGGTCGCCACGTCGGCCACGCCGCGGCGCACCTTGGACAGCAGGTCCAGCTGCCGCTGGTAGCTGTAGTCGAGCGTCTCGCGCGGGTCCTCGGCCCGGTCCAGGGCCTTGTTGGCCTTGGACCGGAAGATCAGGCTGATCCGCTTCATCAGGCTCATGCGGTCGGGTCCCTCTCAGGTGCAGTCACACGTGGATGCAAGTTCCCCTCACCCTACGGCGGCCCGGCAAGGCGCCGGTAGGCTCGTCGTACCGCACGTCCCAGACAGCCTGAGGCCCACGTTGTTCCGTCGCACCAGACAAGAAGTCGCCACTCCGCCGCTCGAGGAGCTCAAGCACTCCGGCAAGGGGCGCCCAACGCCGACCCGCAAGGAGGCCGAGGCCGCCGCCAAGGCGCGGGCCAAGCCGCCGCGCACCCGGCGCGAGCAGGCCAAGGCCCAGCGCGCCACCCGCGGCGAGTCGAGCCAGCGGGTGCGTCAGGGGATGCGGGCCGGCGAGGAGAAGTACCTCCTGCCGCGCGACAAGGGGCCGGTACGCCGCTTCATCCGGGACTTCGTGGACGCCCGGTTCAGCTTCGTCGAGCTGATCATCCCGCTGCTGGTGGTCACCATGGTGCTGGGCTACTCGGGCAACGCGGCCATGGCGTCGTTCGGCAACGCGCTGCTGTTCGGCTCGATCCTGCTGGTCATCCTCGACATCCTGATGCTGCGGTTCCGGCTGCGCCGCCAGCTGGCCGTCCGGTTCCCCGACGAGTCCACCAAGGGCACGACCTACTACGCGATCACCCGGGCGATGCAGATGAAGTTCATGCGGCTGCCCAAGCCGAAGGTCAAGATCGGTCAGGAGCTCCCCGAGCACTACCGATGAGTCCCCGACGTCTGCCGGGGTCCCCGCGGAAGCGCGAGCGCAGCGAGCGTCTTTCGTGGGGTGGATATGACGCTGCTCGGGGTCTCCCTCGGTCTGCTGTCCGCAGCGATCTTCGGGGTCGCCGCGGTGGTCCAGGCCCAGGCGGTCCGACGCTTCGAGTCCTCGCCGGACGGCCTGTGGGGGTTCGTCCTCCGCTCGGTCCGCGACGGACGGACGATGCTGGTCGTCGCGGCGTACCTGGTCGGCTTCGTGCTGCACGCCACCGCGATCTGGCTGCTCCCCCTCTACCTGGCCCAGGCGCTGGTGGCGATGTCCCTGCCGGTGACCGCGCTGGCCTCCCACCGCGTCGAGGACGCCCTGCGCGCCAGCGGCTGGGCCGCGGTCGGCGTCGTCACCCTGGGGCTGGTGCTGCTCTCCCTCGGCGCCGGAGACCCGGGCTCCGTCGTCACGAACACGACCTTCGTCGGCGCGCTCTGGGTCGGCGTGGCCGTCCTGGCCGTCGCCTCCACCGGCGCCCGGCACCTGCCGGGCGCCCTGCTCGGCCTGCTGGCCGGCCTGGGGTACGCCGGCTCCGCGATCTCGGTGCGCGGCATCGGTACGCCGGTCGAACCCGTGGTCGTGGCCGCCGCTCTCGCCGTCCCGTCGTTCAGCGTCGTGGCCTTCTGGCTCTACTCGCTCGGCATGCATCGCACCGCCGTGCCGTCAGCGACGGCGTCGCTGATCGTGGCCCAGACCTTCGTGCCGGCGGCGGTCGGCGTCGCCCTCCTCGGTGACGGCGTCCGCGACGGCTGGTGGCCGGGTGTGACCGTGGGGCTGCTGCTGGCGACGGCCGGCGCGGCCGTGCTCGGGATCACCCCCCCCCCCCCCCCCCCCCCCTCTCTCCTCCCCCCCCTCCCCCCTCCCCCCCCCCCCTCCCCCCCCCCCCCCCTCCCCCCCCCCCCCCCCCCCCCCCACCCCCCCCCCCCCCCCCCCCCCCCCCCCCCCCCCCCCCCCCCCCCCCCCCCCCCCCCCGAAGTCGCGCGTCTTCGGTGACGCGTTGAACGACGCATCGCGGTAGACCACGTCGTCGAGGACCTCGTCGATCCTGCTCATCAGCTCGTCCTCGAGGGTGACACCGGCGGGCTTGACGTTCTCGGTGACCTGTTCGGGCCGGCTGGCACCGACGATGGCCGAGGAGACGTTGGGGTTCTGGAGCACCCAGGCCACCGCGAGCTGGGCCAGGCTGAGCCCGGCCTCGTCGGCGATCGGCTGGAGCTTCTGGACCCGCTCGAGGACGTCGTCGCGCAGCCAGCGGCTGATCATCTCCGAGCCGCCCTTGTCGTCGGTGGCCCGCGAGCCCTCGGGCGGCTGCTCGCCCGGCTTGTACTTGCCGGTGAGCGCGCCCTGGGCGATCGGCGACCAGACGATCTGGCCGACCCCGAGCTCCTCGCAGGTCGGGACGACTTCCTCCTCGATGACCCGCCAGAGCATGTTGTATTGGGGCTGGTTGGAGACCAGCGAGATGTGCAGCTCGCGGGCCAGCGCATAGCCAGTGCGACCGACTGCGAAGATGGCGGGCATGGCCGGCCACCCGCCCCACGGAGGTGCTGACGTCTCCGTGCGGGTCGCGTGGGCGGACGACGCCGACGCGGTCGCGGCCGTGCAGCTGCGGACCTGGCCGAGTGTGTACGGCGGCCTGGTGCCGGCCACGGCGATCCCGTCGGGTCCCGAGGCGCAGGCGGAGGTCGCCGCGGCCTGGCGGCAGTCGCTGAGCAGCCCCGGCGATGCCCGCAACCGGGTGCTCGTCGCGCTCGAGCGCAACCGGGTGTGCGGCTTCGCCATCACCTGTCCCGCCGGCGACCCGGACAGCGACCCGATCGCCGACGGCGAGCTGCGCGAGCTCACGATCGACCCCGAGGAGCGCAGCAAGGGGCATGGCTCCCGGCTGGTCCAGGCCGCGGCCGACACGATGGCGGCCGACCGGTTCACGCGCGCGGTGACCTGGGTGCCCGCCACCGACGACGCCCTCCGCTCCTTCCTGACCGGCGCGGGCTGGGCCGCGGACGGCGCGCACCGTGAGCTCGAGCTCGACGACTCAGGCGACGTGCGGATGAAGCAGGTCCGCCTGCACACTGCCCTCACCTGACCCCACGGCAGGTCCGCCAGACGAAGAGGCCCGCACCGAGCGCGTCGGTGCGGGCCCCCTCCGGTGGCCGCCCACGTCGTTTCCGTCCGACGCGGACGGCCTCCCCTTGCGGGGCGGATCCCCCGAGGTCAGCCGACGCTGACGGCGCTCCAGGCGGCAGCCACGGTGTTGTAGTTCGTGGAACCGGCGCCGTACAGGTCACGGGCAGCGTTCAGCGTGGCGGTCCGGGCCTGCGCGTACGTCGTACCCGAGGTCATGTAGACCGTCAGCGCCCGGAACCAGATCCTCTGCGCGGCGTCCCGGCCGATGCCGGTGACCGTCGAGCCGTTGCAGGTCGGGGAGTTGTGCGCGACGCCGTTGATCGACTTTGCGCCCGAGCCCTCGGCCAGCAGGTAGAAGAAGTGGTTCCCGACCCCCGACGAGTAGTGCACGTCGAGGTTCTTGGTGTTGCTGCTGTAGCAGTTCGGCGACGAGCCGTCCGCGATCGGGTTGTCCATCCGGCGGAAGCCCGCGTGGCTGGCGAGGTCGAACTCCTCGCCGATCAGGTAGTCGCCCGGGTCGTTCGGGTTGGCGGCGAAGAACTCCACCATCGTCCCGAAGATGTCCGAGGTCGCCTCGTTGAGGCCGCCGGACTCGCCGGAGTAGGTCAGCCCCGCGGTGTTCTCGGTGACGCCGTGCGACATCTCGTGGCCGGCCACGTCGAGCGAGACGAGCGGGCCGTAGTTGACGCCGTCACCGTCGCCGTAGGTCATCTTGGTGCCGTCCCAGAAGGCGTTCACGTAGTTGGTGCCGTAGTGGGTGCGGTTGTAGGAGCCGGCGCCGTTGCCGAAGATGCCGTTACGGCCGTGCACCTGGCTGTAGTAGTCCCAGGTCTCGTTGGTGCCGTACTGCGCGTCCACGCCGGCCGAGGCCCGGTTGCTCGTGGTGCCGTTGCCGAACGACGGGGTCGAGCTGGTGAACGTCGTCCCGGTCTTGCAGCCGGAGCCGAACAACTGGCAGAAGATCGAGTCCTCCTGGTTGTTCATGTCGGTCGTGTAGGTGTTCCCACGGGTCGGGTCCTTCAGCTGGTACGTCGACCCGGACTGGGTCAGCCGGAGGGGCACGGTGCCGCTGTAGAGGCTCTGCCCGGAGCCGTCGACGGTCTGGATCGCCTCCTCACGACGCAGCACGGCGCCGGTCCGCGCGTCGACGTACGACGTCATCCGGCTCGGCGTGCCGTCGTGGTGCCGGCCGCCGGTGGTGACCGCCCAGGCCAGTCGCGGCCGGTGGCCGATGGCGTCGACGACCAGTCGAGGCTGGCCCTTGGCCTCGAGGTTGCTGATGCCGCGGGTGGCCTTGGTGACCTTGAGCGCACGCGCCTGGGCGGTGTCCCTGGTCAGCCGCGGGCTGGTGCTCAGGCGGAGCGGTGCGGAGAGGGTCCGGCTCACGCCGGCCCACGCGCCGCTGACGTCCTGGTGGACGACCAGGTCGCCGCCGACGACCCGAAGACCCTTGTAGGTGCGGTCCATGCGGACGTGCGAGGCCCCGGACCGGTCGAGGACGGTGTCGGTCGCGCGGAACGACTGGCCCTTGGTCAGTCGGAGCTCGGTCGAGTGCTGGCGCAGCGCGGTGACTGCGCCGGCGACGACCTTGCTGGTGTCGGCCTTGGTGGCCCTGGTGTCGGCCTTGCCGGCGGTTGCGCTCGGAGCCTGTGCTCCGAGGACCCCAGCGGCCAGGAGCACCGCGGTGGCGGCACCCCAGACCCGTGTGGATCGCTTGTGCATGGTGGTCAACCTCTTCTTCCCGCACGCCCCGAGTCGGGCGAGTCGCACTGCCGAGGCTGCCGGACAGCGCTACTCAGGGGTAGGAACAGGTGTTCACATGAACCTGCACTGCAAGAACTTGCAGAAGTTACTCAGTCCACGTCCAGGAGGTGCTCCAGGCCCACGGTGAGGCCGGGCCGGTCGCCGATGGCACGCAGCCCGGTCAGCACCCCAGGCGTGAACGACGCCCGGTCCAGGGAGTCGTGGCGGATCGTGAGCGTCTCCCCCAGCCCGCCCAGCACGACCTCCTGGTGCGCGACCAGCCCGCGCACCCGCAGCCCGTGCACGTGGATGCCGTCGACGACAGCGCCGCGGGCGCCGTCCAGGCCGGTCGACGTCGCGTCCGGGACCGGCGGGAGGCCGGCCTCGCGGCGGGCGGCGGCGATCAGCTCGGCGGTACGCCGCGCGGTGCCCGACGGCGCGTCGGCCTTGTCGGGGTGGTGCAGCTCGACCACCTCGACCGACTCGTAGAACGGCGCGGCGGCGGCGGCGAACCGCATCATCAGCACCGCCCCGATCGAGAAGTTGGGAGCGATCAGGACACCGACCTCGGGGGCGTCGGCCAGCCAGCCCTCAACAGTCGCCAGCCGGTCGGCGTCGAAGCCGGTGGTGCCGACCACGGCGTGGATGCCGTGCCCGACGCAGAACTCGAGGTTGCCCATCACCGCGTCGGGGTGGGTGAAGTCGACGACCGCCTGCGCCTCGTGCTCGACGAGCGACTCGAGCGCGTCGTCGACGTCGAGGGCGGCGACCAGCTCGAGGTCATCGGCCGCCTCGACGGCCCGGCACACCTCGGTGCCGACCTTTCCCTGCGCTCCGAGCACGCCCACGCGTCGTACCGCCGTCACGGTGCAAGAACCTACCGGGACGGTCCGCTGACCAGCCCTCGCCGTGGTTTCCGATCTGGCAGGGTGGGACCCATGGCGGTGCAGACCATCCCGGCCCGGATCAGGTGGGCGGTGGACTTCATGGAGGTCCAGCCGAACGACCACGTCCTGGAGATCGGCTGCGGACCCGGGGCCGGCGCCGAGCTGATCTGCTCGCGGCTGCAGGGCGGGAAGCTGTTCGCCATCGACCGGTCCGAGTCGGGGGTCGACCGCACCCGGCGCCGCTGCGCGAAGTTCATCGAGGCCGGCCGGCTCACGGTCCGGCAGATCGACCTGGCCACGCTGCGGGTCCCGGTGAAGCGGCTGACCAAGGTCTTCGCGTTCAACGTCAACCTGTTCTGGGTGCGCGAGTGCGCGGACGAGGTGTCGCTGCTGCACGAGCGGGTGCTGCCCGGCGGCTCGGTCTTCCTGTTCTACGACGCCTCGCGCGCCGACCAGGTCCCGACCATGGTCGAGAAGGGCTCGGCCGCGCTCCAGCAGGCCGGGTTCCGGATCTCGGTGGTGGAGCAGAAGGCGCCGGCGGTGGTCGGGATCATCGGCAAGCGGTGAAGGTTTTTCCCTGAACTTCTCCTACATTAGGCTATATCCTGATGTAGTCTGACTTCAGGTCATCGTCTGGAGCCAGGGAGGAGTCGGGCCATGCGCGTCGCGGTGCTCACCATCGACCAGCGCGGCTCCACCAGGGCCGCCGCCACCGACCGGGTCCCGGCGACCCTGGCCGGGCTGGCCGACGTCGGCATGCTGCGGCCCTTCGAGCGCACCGCCGGCGACGAGTTCCAGGGCGTGCTCGACGACCCGGCCGCGCTGGCCACGGTGGTCGAGCGGCTGCTGCGCGAGGGCAGCTGGAACGTCGGGATCGGCGTCGGCGAGGTCGAGGAGCCGCTCCCCGAGAGCACCCGCGCCGGCCGCGGCCCGGCCTACGTCCACGCGCGGGCGGCGGTGACCTCGGCCAAGTCCGCGCCGTGGCGGCTGCGGGTCGCCGGCGACGATCCCGGCATCCGGGCGCTCGAGACGACGCTGTGGCTGTGGGCAGCGGTGCTCGGCCGGCGTACGGCGAGAGGCTGGGCGGTGGCCGAGCTGGTCGACGCGGGGGCGACGTACGACGAGGTCGCGCGACGGCTGGGCGTCACCCAGTCGGCGATCAGCCAGCGGGCCCAGGCCGCCGGCATCGTCGAGGGGCGCCGAGCCCGCGAGCTGGTCACCGAGCTCGTCGGTGGCCTGCTGAAGGATGCCGCTCCATGAGCGCCGAGAACACCACCCAGCTGGTGCTGGTGCTGCTCGGCGCGGCCGTGGCCTTCGGCGCGATCGGCTGGTCCCGCTTCGGTCGGGCGGTCGGTCCCCCGCTCGCGCTCGCGGCACTCGCCGCGGCCGCCCTGGTCGCCGCCGTCCCCGACGAGCTCGCGTCCGGCCGGGTCGCCACGACCGTGCTGGTCGCGGTGGCCGGGACGCTCGCCGTCGTCGGCGGCGGCCCGCTCGCCACCCGGATCTTCGCCCTGATCGACAGACAGAGCGTCGACCGGCAGGACCACGAGCACCAGACGCTCGACGAGGCGGGTCAGGTGCTCCGTGGCGGCGCCTGGATCGGCGCGCTGGAGCGACTCGCGGTCTTCGCGGGCCTCGCGGCCGGCTTCCCCGAGGGTGTGGCCGTGGTGCTGGCCCTGAAGGGCGTGGGCCGCTTCCCCGACCTGCGCGGCGACGGCAGCGGCGCGGCGACCGAGCGGTTCATCATTGGCACCTTCACGAGCGTGCTCTGGGCGGCTGCTTGCGCCGGGATCGTGGCCTTGGTGCGGCGCTGACTCACAGGCGAGCAGCATCGAGGCCGACCCGGGTGCCGATTAGTCCCTATGGGCCAGAGACACCGGTGCCACGCATGCTTAGGCTCCGCGATCATGACGGCCTGCAGGCGACTGGTCGTCAGCCATCCACAAAGGAGCACCTTTCATGCATCCTCCGCCGTCATCACATCCTCGGCCGCTCGGTGCCATCGGCGAACACGGCGCCGCGGACACGGCTCAGGGACAGGTCGAGTTCTTTCCTGGCGACGTGCACGTCAGCGGGACTCTGAGCAAGGCGGCAGGCACGTTCAAGATCGACCATCCGCTCGACCCCAGGAACAAGTACCTCTCACACTCGTTCGTCGAGTCGCCAGACATGATGAATGTCTACAACGGCAATGTCGCCACCGATGCCAACGGTGAGGCGTCTGTCGAGCTGCCGGCCTACTTCGCCGCTTTGAATCGCGACTTCCGCTACCAGCTGACGACCATAGGCGGCCATGCTCCGGTCTACATTGCCGAGGAGATCAAGGACAACCGCTTCAAGATCGGGGGCGGGACGCCGGGGTTGAAGGTGTCCTGGCAGGTGACCGGCGTCCGGCAGGACGCCTACGCCACGGCTCACCCGATCGTGGTCGAAGAGGACAAGGCGGCCGAGCGCGGGCGATTCCTGAATCCCGAAGAGCTCGGCAGGTCACGTGGTCTGGCGATCCAGCCGATTCCCAATGCTGCTCCCGACCCGACCAGGCAACCGCCGGAGCCGGACCTCCCCGAGAACAGGTTCGATACCGGTTCAGGAGCTCCTGGCCGTCCCCGGTGAACGCCCACAATCCCCGAACAGGAGCTTCCATGCATCCGCTGCTCGCTCGTATGACTGCCTCGCAGGGTGTCGACCCCGCTGAACACCCGACGTCTCGACCCAACCCGGATCGCACTCGACGGTTGCTGCTCGGCGGCGGTCTCGCAGCGATGGCCACCGGCGTGTCGATGGTGCCCTCCCGGGCTGTGGCGGCAACGCCCACGACGGCGTGGGTGATGGGCGGCAACACCGGGGTGAACACTGACGGGACCAACTATCTGGGCACCCGCAACGTCGCGCCCATCGTGTTCAAGACCGCGGCCACCAACAACGTCCCGACCGAGCGGATGCGGATCACTCCCGCCGGCCGGGTCGGCATCGGCCTCAAGGGCCCGCTCGCCCTTCTCGACGTCAACTACCCCACCGGCACCGCGATCCGCGCCCAGGCCAACGGTGCCTCCGCCGACAACATCGCCTTGTCGGCGTCGGTCAGCAAGGGACGGGCAGTGTCCGCCCGGGCCACCAGCACCGGTTACGGCGTGCACGCCACTGCCAACACCGGCGTCGCCGTGTTCGGCGAGACGTCGGCAGCCAGCACCTACACCCAGGCCGGTGTCGTGGGCCGAAGCACCGGCTCCGGCGGGATCGGCGTGATCGGCGAGGCCTTGACCGGCAACACGTTCGGCGTGTACGGCGTGACCAACGCCGGCAGTGGTGTCTACGGTCAGGCGACCACAGGCATCGCGGTGGTCGGAGCCAATGTCTATGGCGGGACCGCGATGAAGGCCCAAGGCAACGCGGTGCAGAGCGCCTATCACGGCGGCTGGGTGAAAGCCATGGTGCGCATGCAAGGGGACGGCTCGTTCATCAGTGGCTACAACGGTGTGACCGGTGCCAGTGGCTCAGCAGCAAGTTGTGGCTTCTCCATCGCGAACCAAGGAGGGGGGGTCTACAACATCACCTTCAACTCGGGGATCGATACCCAGTACCGCTACTTCTCGCTCTCCGGCTCTTCGAGCATCTACCTCTTCGGCTATCCGGCTGCCACGACGGTCCAGGTCGGTGTCGGCGTCGCAAGTTACGGCTACGCCTACTACATCCTGGTGTTCTGAGGCCGGGGCCCCGGCTCAGGCGGGCCCGACGATGGCCAGGATCTCGGGCTTGCCGAAGATCTGGCCGGCCACCTCGCGCACCTGGTCGAGAGAGACCGCGTCGATCCGGTCCATCACCTCGCCGATGCCGAGCAGCTCGTCGTGGACCAGCTCGGCCTTGCCGATCCGTGACATCCGGGAGCCCGAGTCCTCGAGCCCGAGCACCAGCCCCCCGCGCAGCTGGCCCTTGCCGCGGGCCAGCTCCTCCTCGGTGATGCCGTGCGCGGCCACCCGCGAGAGCTCGGTGCGGACCACGGCCAGCACCTCGTCGAGCTTGTTCGGCAGGCAGCCCACCGAGACCCCGACCAGGCCGGAGTCGGCGTGGTTGCTGGCGAAGGAGAAGACCGAGTAGGCCAGGCCCCGCCGCTCGCGGACCTCCTGGAACAGTCGGGACGACGTGCCGCCGCCCAGAGCGGTGTTGAGCACGCCGAGCGGGAACCTCCGGTCGTCGTTGCGATGCACGCCCTCCATGCCGAGCACGAGGTTGACCTGTTCGAACGGACGGGTCGCCTCGACGACGCCAGGGTGCACGCGCACCCGCTTGGCGCCGTGGCGCGGCGGCACCGGCGGCTCGTCTCGCTTGAGCCAGTCGCGGCGGCCGAACGACGTGCGCACCTTCTTCACGACCTCGGCGTGGTCGAGGTTGCCGGCGGCGGCGACGACCATGTTCGCGGGCCGGTAGTGGCGCTGGTAGAACCGCGCCACCTGGGCCCGGCTCAGCGCCTCGATCGAGCCGACGTTGCCGGCGATCGGGCGGCCGAGTGGCGCCGACGGCCCGTAGGCCTGCTCGGCGAAGAGGTTGTGGACGACGTCGTCGGGGTCGTCGTCGTGCATCGCGATCTCGTCGAGGATCACGTCGCGCTCGGCCTCGACGTCCTCGGGTGTGAGCAGCGAGGAGGTGATCATGTCGCCGAGCACGTCGACCGCCAGCCCCAAATCCTCGTCGAGCACCCGGGCGTGGAAGCAGGTGTACTCCTTGGCGGTGAAGGCGTTGAACTCACCGCCGACCGCGTCGAGCGCGATCGAGATGTCGAGAGCCGAGCGCTCGCTCGTGCCCTTGAACAGCAGGTGCTCCAGGAAGTGTGAGCAGCCGTGCAGGGTCGGGGTCTCGTCGCGCGAGCCGACGCCGACCCAGACGCCGATGCTGGCCGACCGTACGCCGGCCAGCTGCTCGGTGATCACCCGAAGACCGCCGGGCAGGACGGTGCGCCGGACGCGTGAGGTCACGCGTCCGGCGCCGTCGGTCTCCGTCTGCAGCGTCCGGGTGGAGCCGGCCCGTGGCAGCGTCGAGCGAGCGGTCAGGATCAGGCCTCGACCGACGCCGAGTCCGGAGCGGCCTCGGTCTCGGCCTGGGGCTCGGCCGGCGCGTCGGCGCCGTCCTCCTCCACCACCGGGACCAGCGACAGCTTGCCGCGGTCGTCGATCTCGGCGATCTGGACCTGGATCTTCTGGCCGACCGAGACGACGTCCTCGACGTTCTCGACCCGCTTGCCGCCGGCCAGCGGACGCAGCTTGCTGATGTGCAGCAGGCCGTCCTTGCCCGGGAGCAGCGAGACGAAGGCGCCGAAGTTGGTCGTCTTCACCACGGTGCCGAGGTAGCGCTCGCCGATCTCGGGCATCGTCGGGTTGGCGATCGCGTTGACCGCGGCGCGCGCGGCCTCGGCCGCCTCGCCGCTGGTCGCCCCGATGTAGACGGTGCCGTCGTCCTCGATGGACAGCGAGGCCCCGGTGTCGTCCTGGATCTGGTTGATGACCTTGCCCTTGGGCCCGATCACCTCGCCGATCTTGTCGACCGGCACCTGGATCGTGATGATCCGCGGTGCGTGAGGAGACATCTCCTCCGGCGCGTCGATCGCCTCGCCCATCACGCCCAGGATCGTCATCCGGGCGTCGTAGGCCTGGGTCAGCGCCTGGGCGAGGACCTCGGCCGGGATGCCGTCGAGCTTGGTGTCGAGCTGCAGGGCGGTGACGAACTCCGAGGTGCCGGCGACCTTGAAGTCCATGTCGCCGTAGGCGTCCTCGGCGCCGAGGATGTCGGTCAGCGCGACGTACTGGGTCTGGCCGTCGACCTCGCCCGAGATCAGGCCCATCGCGATGCCCGCGACCGGCGCCTTCAGGGGCACGCCTGCGTGGAGCAGCGACATCGTCGAGGCGCAGACCGAGCCCATCGACGTCGAGCCGTTGGAGCTCATCGCCTCGGACAGCTGCCGGATGGCGTAGGGGAACTCCTCGCGCGAGGGCAGCACCGGCAGCAGCGCGCGGCGGGCCAGCGCACCGTGCCCGACCTCGCGACGCTTCGGGGAGCCGACCCGGCCGGTCTCACCGGTGGAGAACGGCGGGAAGACGTACTTGTGCATGTAGCGGCGGTGCTTCTCCGGCGACAGCGTGTCGAGCTGCTGCTCCATCTTGAGCATGTCGAGCGTCGTGACCCCCAGGATCTGGGTCTCGCCGCGCTCGAACAGCGCCGAGCCGTGCACCCGCGGGATCACGCCGACCTCGGAGTGCAGCGGCCGGATGTCGGCCAGGCCGCGGCCGTCGATGCGGATCTTGTCGCGCAGGACGCGCTCACGGACCAGGGCCTTGTTCAGCGCGCGGAACGCCGCCCCGACCTCCTTCTCGCGGCCCTCGAACTCACCGGCGAGCTTGTCGAGCAGCCCGGCCTTGATGTCGTCGAGCCGGTCCTGGCGCTCCTGCTTGCCGGCGATGGTCAGGGCCTCGGCGGTCTCGGACCGCACTGCGGACTCCACGGCGGCGTACACGTCGTCCTCGTAGTCGAGGAAGATCGGGAACTCCGCGACCGGCTTGGCGGCGGCAGCGGCGAGCTCGCTCTGCGCCTCGCAGAGCTGCTTGATGAAGGGCTTGGCGGCGTCGAGGCCACCGGCCACGACCTCCTCCGTCGGGGCCTGGGTGCCGGAGCGCACCAGGCTGAACGTCGACTCGGTGGCCTCGGCCTCGACCATCATGATCGCGACGTCACCGGTCTCGGTGACCCGGCCCGCGACCACCATGTCGAAGACGGCGTCCTCGAGCTGGCTGTGGCTCGGGAAGGCCACCCACTGGCCGTCGATCAGGGCCACGCGCACACCGCCGACCGGGCCGGAGAACGGCAGGCCGGAGAGCTGGGTCGAGATCGACGCGGCGTTGATCGCCAGCACGTCGTAGGGCATGTCGGGGTCGAGGGCCAGGACGGTGATGACGACCTGGACCTCGTTGCGCAGCCCCTTCTTGAACGTCGGGCGCAGGGGCCGGTCGATCAGCCGGCAGGTGAGGATCGCGTCCTCGCCGGGGCGGCCCTCGCTGCGGAAGAACGAGCCGGGGATCTGGCCCACGGCGTACATCCGCTCCTCGACGTCGATCGTCAGCGGGAAGAAGTCGAAATGGTCCTTGGGCTGCTTGCCGGCCGTGGTGGCCGAGAGCAGCATGGTCTCGTCGTCGAGGTAGGCGGTGACGGCGCCGGCCGCCTGCCGGGCCAGCAGCCCGGTCTCGAACTTGATGGTGCGCTTGCCGAAGGCACCGTTGTCGAGGATGGTCTCGACGGCGGAAATAACCGGTTCTGTGGAGTTGTCGGTCAAGGGGTTACCTGTCTGTCGCGGAGCGATCCGCGGCGTCCCGCTCGGCCGAGTCATCTCGGTCGGCCGGTCTTCGATCGAGGCCCGCAGAGCGGTGCGCCGGAAAGGCGGTTCTGAGAGCCACTACCGAGGACCGGGCCAGAACGGCGGGTCGCTCCTGGTGTGATCTGGTGATGTGATCTGTGTTCTGTTGTGAAATGTAGCGGAGGACCCGCACTCGCGGGTCCTCCCCCAGGATCGATGGAGCGTCAGCGGCGCAGGCCGAGACGCTCGATGATCGAGCGGTAGCGCTCGATGTCGGTCTTGTTCAGGTAGTTGAGCAGCCGACGGCGCTGGCCGACCAGCAGCAGCAGGCCGCGCCGGCTGTGGTGGTCGTGCTTGTGCTGCTTGAGGTGCTCGGTGAGGTGGGCGATGCGGTGGCTGAGCAGCGCGATCTGTACCTCGGGGGAACCGGTGTCGCCCTCGGTCGTGGCGTACTCGGCGATGATCTTCTGCTTGGTCTCCGCGTCGGTTCCGACTGACATGCGGGCTCCTTCGGTTCTCTCGTCTGCGCGGCGCGCCGGGGCCTGTCCACCCGGGCACTCTGGATCCGCGGCCGTTGCACGGCGGGTTCTGCAAAGTGAAATGCCCTCACGGGCAACCGATGAAGGGTAACAGCGGGCTCAGGAGCCGCCCAAAACGAGAGCGGCGGCTACCTCGGCGGTCATGTCCGCGCCCCGACGGGCGTGGGAGCATCGAAGCCATGGGCCTGCTCACCGATGATCCCGTCCCACCCGGCTTCACCGGCACCAGGGTCGGCGTCTGCAACCTGTGCGAGGCGATCTGCGGGATCGAGCTCACGATCACCGACGGCGAGGTGACCGGCATCCGCGGCAACGACGCGGACCCGCTCTCCCGCGGCTACATCTGCCCCAAGGGCGTCTCGATGGCCGACGTGCACGCCGACCCCGACCGGCTGCGACGGCCGATGCGCCGGACCGGCGCCGGCGACGACGCCCGCTGGGAGGAAATCGGCTGGGACGAGGCCTACGACCTGGTGACCGACCGGCTGGCCGCGACCATCCAGGAGCACGGGGCCGACGCGGTCGGCGTCTACCTCGGCAACCCGAACGTGCACTCGGTCGGCTTCGCGACCCACGGGGTCCCGTTCGTGAAGGCTCTGCGGACCCGGAACCGGTTCAGCGCCTCCACGGTCGACCAGATCCCGCACCAGTTCGTGGCCTGGCAGCTCTACGGTCACCAGCTGATGCTGCCCATCCCCGACATCGACCGGACGTCGCACTTCCTGATGTTCGGCGCCAACCCGATGGCCTCCAACGGCTCGCTGATGACCGTCCCGGACTTCCCACAGCGGGTCCGCGACCTCAAGGCGCGGGGCGGGAGCCTGGTGGTGTTCGACCCGCGCCGGACCGAGACCGCCAAGGTCGCCACCGAGCACCACTTCGTCCGGCCCGGCTCCGACGCAGCCGTGCTCCTCGCCATGGTGCACGTGCTCTTCGAGGACGGGCTGACGACTCCCCCGGCGTACGTCGACCATGTTGACCGGGTGGCCGAGCTGGTCGCGCCGTTCACCCCCGAGCGAGCCGAGGCGGCCAGCGGCGTCCCGGCCGACGAGATCCGGCGGGTCACCCGGGAGTTCGCGGCGGCGGACGGGGCCGCGGCGTACGGCCGGATGGGGCTGTCCACCCAGGGCTTCGGCTCGGTGTGCCAGTGGGCGATCAACCTGCTGAACCTGCTCACCGGGAACTTCGACCGCGAGGGCGGCGTCCTGTTCCCCGAGCCGGCCGTCGACACCGTGGGCCGGCGGATCGTCGGCCCCGGACACCACGACGTCTGGCGCAGCCGGGTGCGGCAGATCCCGGAGTTCGCCGGCGAGCTGCCGGCCGCCACGATGCGCGAAGAGATCGAGACTCCCGGAGACGGCCAGATCCACGCGATGGTGACGATTGCCGGCAACCCGGTGCTGTCCACGCCCGACGGCCGCGCACTGGCCCGCGCCTTCGACGGGCTGGACTTCATGGTCGCCATCGACATCTACCTCAACGAGACCACCCGGCAGGCCAACGTGATCCTGCCGCCGACCTCGGCGCTGGAGCGAGACCACTACGACCTGGTCTTCCACGGCTTCGCGGTGCGCAACACGGCGAGGTTCACGCCCGCGGTGTTCGCCAAGCCCGACGACGCACAGCACGACTGGGAGATCTTCGGCGAGCTCACCGAGCGGCTCCAGGCCCGCCTCGGCGCCGGGCTCAAGGACAGGCTGGCGACCAAGGCCCGGTTCGCGCCCAGCCCGGCGACCATCATCACCGGGCTGCTCAGGACCGGAGGTCGGACGACGATGCGCGCGCTGCGCAAGCACCCCGAGGGGGTCGACCTCGGCCCGCTGCGCCCGACCATGCCCGAACGACTCCAGACCGACAACCGGCGGATCGACCTGACGCCCGAACTGCTCGTCGCCGACCTCGACCGCGTCGCTGAGGCGTTCGACGGCACCCCGGCCGTCGCTTCGGGCGAGCTGCTGCTGATCGGCCGCCGGCACAGGCA
Organism: uncultured Actinomycetota bacterium; assembly: GCA_963749865.1. GTDB lineage: Bacteria > Actinomycetota > Actinomycetes > Propionibacteriales > Nocardioidaceae > Nocardioides. The sequence continues at coordinate 165,667 of CAVVOE010000009.1, read as the reverse complement.
GGACTGCAACTCCTGGCTGCACAACACCGAGCGGCTCACTCGGGGCAAGCCGAGGCACCACCTGCTGATGCACCCGAAGGATCTGGCCGAGCGGGGCATCGAGGACGGCGCGGTGGTCCGGGTCACCTCACGGGTCGGCACCGTCGACGTCGAGGTCAGCGGGGTCGACGACGTGATGCCGGGCGTGGTCTCGCTGCCGCACGGCTACGGCCACCAAGTCGCCGGCACCCGGATGCGCCACGCGGCGACCGTCGCCGGCGTCTCGATCAACGACCTCACCGACCCCGAGCGGCTGGACGTCAGCGGGAACGCCGCACTGAACGGCGTTCCCGTGACCGTCCAACCCGTCTGACTCCCCCGAGCAGTCAGACCCGGACCACGTCGAGCACGGCCAGCACCTCGTCGGGCGTCGTCGCCGCCCGGAGCCGCTCGACGGCGTCCTGGTCGACGAAGGTCTCCGCTATCCGGGACAGCAGGGCGAGGTGGTCGTCGCCGGCGCCGGCGATGCCGATCACGAACTCGGCGGGCTTGCCGTTCCAGTCGACCGGGTCGTCGTACCGGACGAACGAGATGCCGGTCTGCCTGATCAGCCCCTTGGCCTCGTTGGTGCCGTGCGGGATCGCCAGGCCGCTGCCCATGTGGGTGGACACCGACTTCTCCCGCTCGTGCATCGCGTCGACGTACGTCGGGTCGACGGCGCCGGCCGCGACCAGCAGCTGGCCGGCCTCGGTGATCGCGGCGTCCCGGCTGGTCGCCGTGCCGCCGAGCAGGATCGAGGCCGGCGAGAGCACGTCACCCTCGATCGCCGCCGCGCCTGCGGCGGGCGCCGCAGCGGTGCCGCCGGCGGACGACTGGTCGATGAGCTCGACGATCTCGTCGTACCGCGGGCTGCCCATGAAGTTGTCCACCGAGACGTGCACCGCCGACGGGGTCTTCTGCCGGGCCCGCTCGGTGAGGTCCTGGTGGGTGACCACGACGTCGTAGTCGTCGCGCAGGCTCGAGATCGCCTTGTTGACGACCGTGACGTCACCGTGGCCGGCGGCCTGGACCTTCCTGCGCAGCACCGAGGCACCCATGGCTGAGGAGCCCATGCCGGCGTCGCAGGCGAACACGATCGACGTGATCGCCTGCCCCTCTGCGCGGGCACCGAGGACGGACGAGGCCACCGACCTCTTGCCCTTCATCGCCTCCATGCTCGAGGTCGCGGCGGCGAGGTCGCCCTCCTCGGTCTTGTCGATCTTGAGCAGGAAGCTCGCCACCGCGCAGGACACGGCCGCGGAGAAGATCACCGACAGGGTGACGCCCAGCAGGCTGCTGGCGGGTGCCTGGAGCCAGACCGCGATGATCGAGCCCGGCGCCGCCGGTGCGCGGAGGCCGGAGTCGAAGAGCAGGTTGGTCGCGACACCTGTCATGCCGCCGAGGATGACGGCCGCGACGAGCTTCGGCTTCATGAGCACATAGGGGAAGTAGATCTCGTGGATGCCGCCGATGAACTGAATGACGATGGCACCCGGCGCCGACGCCTTCGCGATGCCCTTGCCGAAGAACGTGAAGGCGAGCAGCAGCCCGAGACCGGGACCAGGGTTGGCCTCGATGAGGAACAGGATCGACTTGCCGTGCTCGGCCGCCTCGGACGTGCCGAGCGGGGTGAAGACTCCGTGGTTGATCGCGTTGTTGAGGAACAGGATCTTGGCCGGCTCGACGAAGATCGAGGCCAGGGGCATCAGGTGGTTGTCGATGAGGAAGTCGACGATCTTCTCGGCTGCCTTGGAGAACTGCTCCACGAACGGGCCGGCCACCAGGAAGCCGCCTATCGCCAGGACCATGCCCCAGATGCCGGCCGAGAAGTTGTTGACGAGCATCTCGAGGCCGGGCTTGATCTTGCCATCCCACAGGGCGTCGATCTTGCGCATCGTGAAGCCGCCCAGCGGGCCCATGATCATGGCTCCGAGGAACATCGGGACGCTGGCGCCCGCAACCGCGCCCATGGTGGCGATCGCGCCGACCACGCCGCCGCGGATGTTGTCCTCGCCGTACGCCATCCGGCCGCCGGTGTAGCCGATCAGGATGGGCAGCAGGTAGGTGATCATCGGGCCGACGATGCCGCCGCCGTCGGCGTCCCACCCGCCCAGCGCCGAGACGAAGCCGTAGTCGTACTGGCCGTCCTCCAGGCCCGGGGCGTAGCCGAAGATCTTGTCGCCGACCAGCGTGATCCAGCCCGACTGGATGAACAGGGCGGTGATCAGCCCCCACGCGATGAAGGCGCCGATGTTCGGCAGCACCATGTTGGACAGGAAGGTGCCGAACTTCTGCACGTGGACGCGCGCGCCGGTGCGGGGCGCTGCAGCTGTGGCTGTCGAGGCCATCTGGGTTCCTCTCGTGACCAGGCTCGTGACGCACGTCACGGCCGCGATGGCGCCAGTCTGCACACAATCGGGCATGTTGCCAAGTATTCGGGCACAATTTCTTGCCCGTTGATGTGGTCTTTTCTGCGGAGCCGCACTAGCGTCGCGGTTGGCAACCCCGCCGTCTACTCGAGGCAACCCCCGAAAGGAACCACGGTGAAGGCACTGCGTTTCTACGCTCCCGAGGACGTCCGCCTCGAGGAGGTGGACGAGCCGGCCTGCGGCCCCGGCGAGGTCAAGCTGCGGGTGCGCAACTGCTCGACGTGCGGCACCGACGTCAAGATCTTCCACAACGGCCACCAGAACCTCACGCCGCCGCGCACCATCGGCCACGAGATCGCCGGCGAGGTGGTCGAGGTCGGCGCGGACGTGAATGCGACGTACGGCAGCAGCTGGCAGGTCGGCGACCGCGCCCAGGTCATCGCGGCGGTCCCGTGTGGCGAGTGCTACGAGTGCCAGAAGGGCTGGATGGCGGTCTGCCAGAACCAGACCTCGATGGGCTACCAGTACGACGGCGGCTTCGCGGAGCTCATGATCGTGCCGCAGCAGGTGCTCAGGGTCGATGGGCTGAACCGGATCCCCGACAACGTCGGGTACGACGAGGCCTCGGCCGCCGAGCCCTTCGCCTGCGCGATCAACGCCCAGGAGCTGCTCGGCATCGAGCCCGGCGACACCGTCGTGGTCTTCGGCGCCGGCCCGATCGGCTGCATGCACATCCGGATCGCCCGCGGCGTGCACCGGTGCGGCCCGGTCTACCTGGTCGACGTCAACGCCGAGCGGCTGAAGATGTCGGCCGAGGCGGTGCAGCCCGAGGAGACCATCGACGGCTCGCAGGTCGACGTGGTCGAGCGGGTCATGGAGCTCACCGGCGGCCGCGGCGCGGACGTGGTCATCACCGCCACCGCGGCCAACGTCACCCAGGAGCAGGCCATCTCGATGGCCGCCCGCAACGGCCGGATCTCGTTCTTCGGCGGGCTGCCGAAGACCGACCCGTTCATCAGGTGCGACTCCAACCTCGTGCACTACCGCCAGCTGCACATCCACGGCGCCAACGGCTCGGCTCCCGAGCACAACAAGCGCGCGCTGGAGTACATCTCCACCGGTCAGGTGCCGGTCAAGGACCTGATCACCCGCCACGTCCCGCTGGCCGACGTGCTCGAGGCCTTCGCGATCGTCAAGAACGGCGAGGCGATCAAGGTCACCGTCGAACCCTGATGCCGACTCGGCGGCGTTCAGGCACCGTTGACCACGGCGCGGACGGCGTCGCGACCGGCCATCGGGTCGGCGGCGGCCAGGGCAGCCTCGGCGGCGGCCCGGCAGGTGTCCGAGCTGACGGCCGAGAGCTGCGCTCCGACCGCGCGTACGGCAGCGGGCGCCATCGACAGGGAGGTGATGCCCATGCCCACCATGGCGACGCAGAGCAGCGGGTCGGCGGCGGCCTCGCCGCAGACACCGACCGGCTTGCCCGCACGCTGGCCGGCGGCTGCCGTGGTCGCGATCAGCTGGAGCACCGCGGGCTGCCAGGGGTCGGTGAGGTGAGCGAGGTCGGAGGCGAGCCGGTCGGCGGCCATGGCGTACTGGGTGAGGTCGTTGGTCCCGATGGAGAGGAAGTCGACCACCTCGAGCATCCGGTCGGCGAGCAGCGCGGCGCTCGGGACCTCGACCATGATCCCGGGCTTGAGGCCGCGGTCGCGCACCTGGGCCGCGAAGTCGCCGGCCTCGGCGACGGTGGCGACCATCGGCGCCATCACCCACGTCTCGGTGCCCGACGTGGAGGCAGCGGCAGAGATGCCGTCGAGCTGTCGCTCGAGAAGCCCGGGGTTGTGCGCCGAGAGCCGCAGGCCGCGGACGCCGAGGGCCGGGTTCTCCTCGTCCTCGATCGTGGCGAACGCGATCGGCTTGTCGGAGCCGGCGTCAAGGGTGCGGACGACGACGTACCTGCCCTCGCCGGAGAAGGCCGCCAGCACCTCGCCGTAGATCTTGGCCTGCTCCTCGACGGTCGGCTCGTCGCGGCGGTCGAGGAAGCACAGCTCGGTGCGGAACAGCCCGACGCCCTCGACGGGCGCGGTGGACGCCGTCCGCGCCGACTCACCGTCGGCGACGTTCGCGAGCAGCTTGACGTGGACGCCGTCGGTGGTCTCGGCCGGCCCGGTCCAGGCATCCAGCGACGCGCGCGCCTCCCGGTCGGACTCGACGCGGGCGCGGGCGTCGCCGGGGTCGACCGCGGGGTCGACGGTGCCGGCAGTGGCGTCCACGAGGACGGCGGCGCCGTCCGCGAGCCCCAGCGCACCGGCGACGCCGACCACGCACGGGATGCCGAGCTGGCGGGCGATGATCGCGGTGTGGCTGGTCGCACCGCCCTTCTCGGTCACCAGCGCCAGCACGACTTCCGGGTCGAGGCCGGCCGTGTCGGCCGGGGCCAGGTCGGCGGCGACGAGCACCGACGCCTGGTCCGGTGTGGCGACGCCGGGCTCGGGGGCCCCGACCAGCCGGGCGACCAGGCGGCGCTCGATGTCCAGCAGGTCGGTGGCCCGCTCGGCCATCAGCCCACCCATGGCCGTGAAGATGTCGACGAACTGGGCGACCCCGTCGTGCACGGCGTCCAGCAGCGTCGCTGCCCCCTCGACCCGGGTGGCCACCGCCTTCCGCAGCCCCTTGTCGCGGGTCAGCCCGGCACTCGCGGTCAGCACCTCGGTCGCGGCGCCGCTGGCCCGGGCCGCCTTGCTGGCGAACCCCTCGGCGACCGCCTCGGTCGCCGCGTCGTAGGCCGCCATCGCTCCCTCGGCGTCGGCGTACCCCCCGTCGCCGTACGCCTCGATCGCAGCAGGCGAGACCTCCTGGGCGACCAGCACGACCGGCCCGTAGGCGAGCCCCGGAACGACCGGGGTCCCGCGCAGCGCGGCGACTGGCCCTACGGACGGCGTAGACGTGACCATGGCCACATCCAAGACCACCGGTCGCTTGACAGTCAACACATTCGGGACTAAAACAACATACTCACAGATCGTCAGGAGTCCGCGATGTACGCCGAGGAGCGGCACCAGGCCATCGCCGAGCTGGTCGCCAGCCGCGGCCGGGTGGCGGTGACCGAGCTGGCGACCCACTTCGAGGTGACCACCGAGACGGTGCGCCGCGACCTGTCCCAGCTCGAGCGGCTCAAGCTCCTGCGCCGTGTGCACGGCGGGGCGGTGTCGATGCGCTCGGTGACGATGCTGGAGGCCCAGCTCTCCGACCGTGACCAGGCCCAGGCCGCGGAGAAGGAGCGGATCGCGCGGGCCGCGCTCGCGCTGCTGCCGGAGGGGGGCTGCACCCTGCTGCTCGACGCCGGGAGCACCACGGTCCGGCTGGCCGCGCAGCTGCCGACCACCGATCAGTGGACGGTGGTCACCCACGCCGTACCGATCGCCGCGCTGCTGGCACCGCTCCCCCACGTCGAGCTGCACCTGCTCCCCGGCCGGGTCCGGACAGCCACCCAGGCTGCGGTCGGCCACGCCACGGTGGAGGCGATCCGGCAGTTCCGCGCCGACCTGGCCTTCGTCGGCACCAACGGCATCTCGGTGCGCCACGGCCTCTCCACGCCCGACCCCGAGGAGGCCGCGACCAAGCGGGCGCTGATCGACAGCGCGCAGCGGGTCGTGGTGCTCACCGACGCGACGAAGGTCGGCCAGGAGCGCACGGTCCGGTTCGCCGACCTCGAGGACGTCGACGTGCTGGTGACCGACGACGCCATCGGGGCCGCCGACGCCAAGGCGTTCGAGGCCGCCGGCCTCGACGTGGTGCTGGCGTGAGCGCCTCCGGGGTGACAGTGACCACCGGTCCGATCGTCACCCTGACCGCCAACCCGAGCTTCGACCGCACGGTCGCGCTGCCCGGGCCGCTGGAGCGCGGAGCCGTGGTCAGGGTGGAGGCGATGACCTCGCAGGCCGGAGGCAAGGGCGTGAACATCTCCCGCGCCGCGATCGGCGCCGGACTCGCCACCGTCGCCGTGCTGCCCGCCCAGCCCGACGACCCGTTCGTGCACGAGCTCGAGGTGGCGGGGATCGACTGCCGCCCCTCGCGCCCGGCCGGCGACATTCGGGTCAACCTCACGCTGACCGAACCGGACGGCACGACCACCAAGCTGAACGGGCCCGGCGCGGCCGTCGGCGCCGAGCACCTGGCCGACCTGGCCGAGACCCTGGTCCGCTGCTCCGCCGGCGCCTCGTGGACGGTGCTGGCCGGTTCGCTGCCGCCGGGCGCGCCGGCCTCCTTCTACGCCGACCTGGTGCCCCGGCTGCACGGAGTCAGCCGGGTGGCGGTCGACACCAGCGAGGCGCCGCTGGACGCGCTGGTCGACCTGCTGCCCGGCGCGGCGCCCGACCTGCTGAAGCCGAACGCCGAGGAGCTCGCCTCGGTCACCGGCACCGATGCCGGACAGCTCGAGACCGATCCGGTGGCGGCCGCCAAGGCCGCTCGCACGCTGGTGGACCGCGGCGTACGCGCGGTCCTGGCGACGCTCGGCGCCCGCGGCGCCGTACTGGTGGACGAGACGGGCGAGTGGTACGCGCCGCCTCCGCCCACCACGGTGGTGAGCACGGTCGGCGCCGGCGACTGCACGCTGTTCGGCTACCTGCTGGCCGAGCAGCGCGGCCTCTCCGCCCCGGACCGGCTGGCGCTGGCCGTCGCGTACGGCGGTGCCGCCGCCGGGCTGCCCGGCACCACGATCCCCCGCCCCGGCGACCTGCACCCCGAGCGGGTCGCCGTCACGAAGCTGCACAGCCACGAGCTCGACCCGTCCTGAAGGAGAACCATGCCCACCAAGTCCGTCACCGTCGGCTCGTCCGTCGGCCTGCATGCCCGGCCCGCCGCGATCATCTCCGAGGCCGCCGGCGCGCTCGGCAGCACGGTGACGATCAACGGCGTCGACGCGAGCTCGTCGCTGATGATCATGACCCTGGGCGCGAAGTGCGGCGACACCGTCGAGGTCGCCGGTGATGACCAGGCCGGCGTGGACGAGATCGCCGGGCTGGTGGAGCAGGACCTCGACGCGGACTGACGTCTCCGGGGAGGTCATACGGAGTGCACGGCGCGACAACCGGTTCGGATGACGTCCCACCGGTCAGGCGATGAGCGCCCCAGGCTCCTGCCAACCGGCCGCGACCAGCGCGTCGCGGATCTGGTCGAAGAACTCATCGGGGCAGACGCGCAACCCCAGGACCGGTAGGCGGAGCACCACGTCGCCCTGGATGGCGATGGCGTTGTGCCTCAAGGCGTCACCGACGATCTGCTGTGCCCAGGAGTGTTGGATGCCGTCCACTTCGACGACGACCTTCCAGCGCTTCCACCTGAAGTCGAGATAGATCGAGCCTCGCTTTCCTCGGCGGAGTGCTTGTGCGTCCGGCTCGGGGAGACCGCGGTCACGGCAGCCGCGAACGACGTCCAGCTCACCCAGGGACCGCACTCCGCCGGCGAGGTCGAGCAACACGCCGTGCACGAGACCACGGCGCCGGTCCCGTCGGATGCGCAACGCCTCGGTCGCGAGCTCCGAGACCGGCGCCAGGCCCTGCTGCACCGTCATCGTGAGCAGCAGGGTGGCCTGCCGGTCGGTGACCGCCCAAAGGGCGGCCCGCACAGCCGCCACCGCGATTCTCGTGCGGGGAACGCCGGTGCCGGGTGCTTGGTCATCAGCGCACCACCGCCGGGTCTGTCGGATGTTCAGGCTCGACCTCCGGTGGCGGATCCGGGCGCCGCGCGGGACAGACACCCGGATCCGAGCCACGTCGTAGTGCTCGAGTCCACCCAGAACCAGTGACGACTCGCCGTCGACCAGGGCGCGCGGCCCGCCTTCGAGCACCGCCACCCAGTACCGAGCGTCCTTGGTGAGCGGTCCGTTGTGCGTAGCCAGGCAGTGACTGCCGATCCGCTGCCACCGCCGGGCCCGGACCTGGGCACGCACCTCTCCGCGGCTGAAGCCGAGCTGGTAGAGCTGAGTCCGGGAGATGATCGAAGCCTGTTGGCTCGCGAGGCGGTCGGCGCCAGCGTGCCGTCGTCGGCGAACCACCTGGGAGTCGATGCCCTCGACGCAGTGGCTTGCGGAGTCCTCGTCGTCCATGTCTCGAGACTGATGGCGACGCTGCCATTCCCCTGGCCGCCCCGGTCGTCCTGTGGATGCGGAGCCGCCGCGGCCCGCCTGTGGAGGATCCGTGGCTCGAGAGGAGCGTCATGCGAGGAGGCGACAGACACCGCCACACCGCATGACCTCCCGGGCAACGTCATACGCGCTGGCGTCCGGAGTAACCACACCGCATGACGTCCCGCGCAACGTCATGCGAAGGTGCGGCTACCGCCCCGCCAGCTCGTACGCCGGCTCCCGCTCCGTCACCCGCTCCCCCAGCGGCCGCGGCCGGCGGGTGGGCCACCAGGCCCGGTCGCCCAGCAGGCAGAGGATCGCCGGCAGCATCACCAGCCGGATCAGTGTGGCGTCGAGCAGGATGGCGCCGGAGAGGGCGACGCCCATCATCTTCATCTCCATCATCGACAGGGTCGCGAAGATGGAGAACACCGAGACCATGACGGCAGCGGCGCTGGTCACGACGCCGGCCGTGTCCGCCACTCCCTGGCGGACCGCCAGGCGCGTGGGCAGACCGCGCCGGACGTACTCCTGGACCCGGCTGAGCACGAACACGTGGTAGTCCATCGACAGCCCGACCAGGACCACCAGCACGAACAGCGGCAGCCAGTCGATGATGAAGCCCGGGCTGGTGAAGTCCAGCGCACCCTCGAACCAGCCGTGCTGGAAGACCAGCGTCATCAGCCCGAACGAGACCCCGACCGACGCCAGGTTGAGCGCGGCCGAGACCAGCGCGATGGGCGCGCTGCGGAACGTCACTCCCATGATCAGCAGGGTCAGCAGCAGCACGAACCCGATCACCAGCGGCATCCGGGACTGCTCACGCTCGACGAAGTCGAGCGACTCGGCGGCGTCGCCGCCGACGGCGTACTCCACCTGGAGGTCGTCCAGGGCGGCCGGTGCCAGCTCCGAGCGAACCTGCTTGATCGCGGTGTCGACCCGGCTGTCGGACTCGTCGAAGGGCATCGCCAGCGTCAGCACCGACGTGGTGCCGTCGGCGGAGACCTCGACCTGCGTGCCGGACGGGCGGAACAGCGACGACTCCTCGGCGGTCGACTGGACGTCGGCCAGCGCGGCCGCGACCTCGTTCCGCTGCCCCGGCTCGGCCGTCACGACCAGGTCGGCCGTGGTGCCCTCGGACGGGAACGCGTCGCTGAGGTCGCGCATCGTCTGGACCTCGGGGATCGAGGCCGGCAGCGTCTCGAGGTTGCCGCTGTGGGTCTTCATGCCGAGGGCCGGGATCGCCAGCAGCACGACCACGACCATCGCCAGCGCGAGCGAGACCAGCGGGTGCTTGACCACCGGGCCGAGCACCCGGCCGCTGATCGCACCGCGCTTGGTACGACGCAGCACCCGGTGCAGCAGCGGGACCCGCGGGCGGTCCACCCAGCGGCCCAGCTTGGCCAGCAGCGCCGGGAGCACGGTGATCGAGCCGATCACGGCCACCGCGACCACGATGATCGAGCCGATCGCGAGCGAGTTGAACGTCGCTTCCCCGAGCACGAACAGCCCGGACATCGCGCAGATGACGGCCGCGCCGGACACCAGGATGGAGTGCCCCGAGGTCTGGGCCGCGATCTCGACCGCGTCCCGGGTCGAGTGCCCCTTGGCCCGCTCCTCGCGCTCGCGCTTGAGGTAGAACAGCGAGTAGTCCACGCCGACGGCCATGCCGATCAGCACGATCATGCTGGTCACGGTCGAGTCGGCGTGGATCAGGTGCGAGACCGGGGCCAGGATGCCGACGGTGGCGGCCACGCTGGTGGCGGCGAGCAGCACGGGGATCCCGGCGGCGATCAGGGCGCCGAAGGCGAGCAGCATCAGGATCAGCGTCACCGGCAGGCTCAGCGTCTCGGCCGAGGAGAGGTCGTCAGCCACCCGGTCGTTGATCGCCTCGTCGAGGCTGATGTCACCGGACTGCCGGACGTCGAGCGCCGGGAAGTCGGCCTGCACGGCCGCCGTCGCGTCCTGCAAGGCGGAGACGTCGTCCTGGTCGCGGGCCATCTGGACCGAGATGAGGTACGCCGTCCCGTCCGGGCTGGCCTGCGGCTCGGCCACCTCGTCGACGCCGTCGAGCTTCTTCATGGCGGTCGCGACTGCGGAGGCGGCCTGCTCGGCCTGCTGGGTGTCGAGCTGGCCGGACCTCGCCGAGATGACGACGTTCTCGGTGTCCGGCTCCTCGAAGCCGGCCGACGCGACCATCGCGTCCGCACGGCCGGACTCGCCGAGCCGGTAGTCGGAGTCCTGGGTCTCCTGGGTGGGGATCATCGTGGCCAGGCCCACGGCGAAGGCGACGAACGCCACCCAGCCGAGGATCGCGCGCCAGGGGTGGAGGGCGCACCAGCGGGCGGTGCGGTGGGCGAGGGATGAGAGTGGATTCGTCATGGCTCCAGCCTTCGGCGTACGAGGCTCCCGGTCAGGGGTGGCAGGACCCGGGCCGTGGTGGTGCTGGCACCACTGCCCGGAAGCCCGCGCTGGGCGAGGATGGAGCCGTGACCGACTCAGCCGGGCCTGCACAGCAGCAGACCGTCCTGGAGCGGCTGCACGCCCAGCCCAGCACCTTCCTGCTGACGGGCTACGCCGTCGAGCAGGTGCTGTGGCTGGTGCCGCTGCTCCTCGGCCTGGTGCTGTTCGTGGTCGGCGGGCTGCTCGTGCTGATCTGGGTCGGCATCCTCCTCGTGGCCGCCGCCGTACCCCTGATCCGGGTGATCGCGAACCGACAGCGACACATCGCCGGCCACGTGCTGGGCGTCGACCTGCCACCGCCCTACCGACCGCTCCCGGAGCGCGGCCCGTTGCTGCGCCTCCTCGCGATGCTCAGCGACCCGATGACCTGGCGCGACCTGCTCTGGATCGTGTGGGCGATCGGCGTCGGCTGGGTGCTCTCGCTGCTCGTGGTGGTGCTGCTGCTGGGAGTGGTCACCGGGTTCTTCTGGTGGTTCGGGACCTACCCGCTGCTGTGGACCCGATCGATCGTGGACCGGGCGATCCTCAGCTACAGCACCACCGAGGTGCTCGAGGAGCGGGTCGAGACACTCACCCGCAGCCGCGCCGAGGCGGTGGACCACTCAGCGGCCGAGCTGCGCCGGCTCGAGCGGGACCTGCACGACGGTGCCCAGGCCCGGCTGGTCGCGGTGTCGATGAGCCTGGGCATGGCGGAGGAGCAGTTCGAGTCCGACCCCGAGGCGGCGCGCCGTACGGTCAACGAGGCGCGGGCCGCGACCGGCGCGGCCATCGCGGACCTGCGCTCGGTGGTCCGCGGCATCCACCCGCCGGTGCTCGCCGACCGCGGCCTGGACGGCGCGATCCGGGCGCTGGCGCTCGACATGGCCGTGCCCGTCGAGGTGGCGGGTGGGCTGGCCGGCCGGCCACCGGCGCCGATCGAGTCCGCCGTCTACTTCGCGGTGGCCGAGTGCCTGGCCAACTCCGCGAAGCACGCCGGCCACGGCCAGGCCTGGGTGGAGCTCAGCCACGAGCAGGGAGTGCTCCGCGTCGTGGTCGGCGACGACGGTCGCGGTGGCGCGAGCGTGGACTCCGGCACGGGCATGCGGGGGGTGATGCGCCGGCTGGCCGCCTTCGACGGCACGATGTCGGTGTCCAGCCCCGACGGGGGCCCCACCGTCGTCACTCTGGAGGTGCCGTGCGTCTTGTCCTCGCCGAAGACAACGCCCTCCTCCGAGCCGGTCTGACCCAGCTCCTCGAGAGCTCCGGCTTCCAGGTCACCCGCGCGGTCGACAACGCCGTCGAGCTCGACGACGCACTCGCCGACCCGGACGTCGACGGTGCCGTGCTCGACGTGCGGATGCCGCCGACGTTCACCGACGAGGGGCTGCGGGCGGCGATCGCGGTGCGCGGCCGACGTCCCGGTTTCCCGGTCCTGGTGCTCTCCCAGTACGTCGAGCAGCTCTACGCCCGCGAGCTGCTGGCCAGCGGCGAGGGCGCGGTCGGATACCTACTCAAGGACCGGGTCTCCGACGTGCGGGAGTTCGTCGACGGCGTACGCCGGGTGCTCGCGGGTGGCACCGTGCTCGACCCCGAGGTGGTCGCGACCGTGATGGCCCGGCAGCGCGACGAGCCGCTGGAACGGCTCACCGGCCGCGAGAAGCAGGTGCTGGCGCTGATGGCCGAGGGGAAGTCCAACGCCTCGGTCGGTGCCAGCCTCCACGTCACCGAGAAGGCTGTGGCCAAGCACATCAACAGCATCTTCGCCAAGCTCGACCTGCCGGTCGACCTCGAGGTCAACCGGCGGGTGCAGGCGGTGCTGGCCTACCTCCGTCTGTGACCTCGGGCTGCAGCCGGTCCTGCAGGTCGCGGTAGACCGCACGTACGCCGACCGCGCGCTGGAGCTCGCGCAGGATCTCGGTGAAGAACTGCTGGCGGTACGTCGCGTCGGTGATCGCGTAGACGGTGAAGTAGAGGCCGCTGAAGGAGCCGAGGAAGATCGCCACCTTGAGCAGCTGCACGCTGACCACGTGGCCGATCAGGTAGTTCGGCTCACTGCCGATCCAGCTCGTGATCACCGAGCGGTCGATCGCCACCGCGCCGAAGATCACGAAGAACGTCGAGACCGCGACCGCCAGCAGGAACACCTGCACCGCCTGGGCGATCACCAGCGCGAGGACCAGGTTGGCCTTCTCGAGGCCGACGACCTGGGAGTCGACCGCGAGCTGGTCGCCACGGTCGGCCAGCCCCTCGGCGACGTCCTCGACCGGCGTACCCGCGCACGCGCTGACCACCGCGGTGGCGTCCTCGAGGTCGTCGACGTCGTCGAGCTCCTCGCCGAGCCGGGAGACGAGGAAGAACGTGGCGGCCATCCCGAAGAACAGCACCGACCCGCCGAGCACGCCCGGGCTGAGCGCGTCGGCGACCTGCCAGACCTCGGTGTTGATGAACAGGAACGTGATGAACAGCAACAGCATCGGGAGAGCCCGGGTGGCGAGCGGCACCAGGAGTCCCAGGCTGCCCAGCGCGCGCCCGCCGGCCCAGCGGGCGATCATGCCGGTCTTCAGGGCGCGCAGCGCGTAGACGGCGACCACGACCAGCGCCACCGTGGCGCCGGTGGTGAACCCGTTGGTGCCCTCGTCGTGCTCCGCCAGCAGGCCGACGGTCACCCCCGCGGCGATCCCGAGCACCAGGGCCACGACCAGGACGACCACGATCCGGGAGCCGTGCAGCCGGCGGCGTACGTCGGCCCGGAGCTCGTCGACGAAGTACGGCAGCCCGTGCTCGAGGAACCACGCCTCCGCCCGGGCGCGGGCGTCGGTCCGGGGCGGCACGCGGGCAGGTTAGCGCCCGTCGTAGGTTGCCGGAGTGATCACGATCATGGACGTCGCAGCGTCGGAGGAGACCGTGAGCGACTACCTGCTCGCGCACAGCACTGCGCAGGACGAGGTGCTGGTCCGGCTGGCCGAGGAGACCGCACGCACCTTTCCCGATGTCGCCGGGATGCAGATCAGCGCGGACGAGGGTGCGCTGCTCACGATGCTGGTCCGGCTCACCGGCGTTCGAAGTGCGGTCGAGGTCGGCACCTTCACCGGCTACTCGTCGATCTGCATCGCCCGCGGCCTGACCGAGGGCGGCCGGCTGCTGGCCTGCGACATGAGCGGTGAGTGGACCGGGGTGGCGCGTCGCTACTGGGACGAGGCGGGGGTGGCCGACCGGATCGACCTCCGGCTGGCGCCGGCCGCGGAGACGCTGTCCGCCCTGCCGAAGGAGCCGACGATCGACTTCGCCTTCGTGGACGCCGACAAGGAGAGCTACCCGGTCTACTACGAGGAGCTGGTCTCCCGGCTCCGGCCGGGCGGGCTGGTGGTGCTCGACAACGTGCTCCTCGGCGGCCGGGTCTTCGACGAGGCCGAGCAGGGCGAGCGGGCGACGACCATGCGCTCGCTCAACGACAGCGTCGCCGCCGACGACCGGGTGGACGTCGTGATGCTGCCGGTCCGCGACGGCGTGACGGTCGCCCGGCGTCGCTAGCGCACTCGAACTTTCGTCCAGCGGGTGTCAACCTGATCCGGGCTCGGACGTCCTATCCCCTGACAACCGAGCAAGGGGCCGTGATGGCGAGCTGGGAGGACGGTACGGAGGCGCTCCGCCTCCCCTCCTCGCGACGTGCCGCGGTCACCGAGCTCTTCCACCACCACTACCGGCGGCTCGTCGGGCTGGCCGGAATCATGGTCGACGACCGCGAGACGGCCGAGGAAGTCGTGCAGGACTCCTTCGAGGCGCTCTACCGCAACTGGTCGCAGCTGCGTGACCCGCACGCCGCCACGGCGTACCTCAACCGCAGCGTCGTCAACGGAGCGCGGTCCAAGGTACGGCGCCGAGGGACGGCCCGGGCGCTCCAGCTGCCGGAGGCGGACGTCGCGCCCTCGGCAGAGACCGGTGGGCTGGCGACCAGCCGTCGGCAGGACCTGGTTGCCGCCGTGCGCCAGCTCCCGCGCCGGCAGCGCGAGGTGGTGGTCCTGCGGTACTTCCTCGACCTCTCCGAGATCGAGATCGCGGACTGGCTCGGTGTCAGCACCGGCTCGGTGAAGCGCCATGCGTCCCGGGCAAACGACTCCCTGCGCCGACGGATGGAGGCCTGGGCATGACCGAGTTCGAGCTCAGCATCGCCACCGCCCTGCGGGAGGAAGCGAAGGAGATCGCGATGAGCACAGACCAGCAGCGCGCAGCGGCCGAGCTGCGCACCAGGCTCGACCAGGCCGATCACCGCCGGCGTCGCTGGTACATCGCAGGCGCGGCTGCGGCCGCCGTCGTCGTCGGAGTGATCGTGATCGCGTTCGCCGTCCGGCCGTCCGGGGGAACCAGCGGTGGGTCGATCGCGAACGATCCGTCGCCCTCGCCGACGGCGGTGCCCTTCACGGCATCCCTGCTGATCCCGCCGGTCAGCCTGGACCTGCCGCCGTGGACGCAGGATGCGGAGCGTGACGCGGTCGAGACGGGCGTGGCCAACTGGTTGGAGGACCGCGGCTGCGCCGGTCTGGACGGCGAGAACCCCTGCTCCGAGGACCAGGACCTCAAGCTCCGCCTGCTGTCGGTTCGCTACCTCTACCCGCCGGGGGACGACCCGGAGATCACCCAGGAACCGACGTACGCGGCCTACGTGTCGCACCTGGACCAGCTGGCGTCCCTGGGGTTCGTCACGATCTCCGACCAGTCCACGCTGGAGGTCGGTGGCCGGCCGGCCACCGCCATGTCCTTGTCAGTGCTGCGCGACGCCCCCGGGGCGGTCGCTTGCGCCGAAGGCATCCAGCCTGCGGTCGAGTGCTTCCCTCTCGTCGCCGGACGGGCCGCCCGGCTCGTGGTGGTCGACCAGGGATCGGCCGCCCCGCCCACGGTCTTCTACCTCTCCCTCAATGGCGACGCGCCGGATCGTGAGGATCGGTTCGCCGAGTTCGACTCGATGCTCGAGTCCGTGACGTTCGGCTAGGCGGCGAGGAGCTCGCGGGCCCGGTCGACGTCGGCGTGCATCTGCTCGACGAGCTTCTCGACCGACTCGAAGGCCACCATGCCGCGCAGGCGCTCGACGAACGAGACCTCCACCTCGACGTCGTAGAGGTCGAGGTCGTCGCGGTCGAGCACGTAGCTCTCGACCCGGCGCTCGCGGACGCCGTCGAAGGTCGGGTTGGTGCCGACGCTGATCGCCGCCGGGTAGGTCTCTCCGGTGTCCAGCCGCCTGAGCCAGCCGGCGTACACACCGTCGGCCGGTGCGGCCGTCATCCCGTCGGTGGGCACGTTGGCGGTCGGGAAGCCGAGGTCGCGGCCGCGCCGGTCGCCGCGGACGACGACCCCGCGGACGGCGTACGGGTGGCCGAGGGCCTCGGCGGCGCCGGCCACGTCGCCGGCGGCCAGGCAGGTGCGGACGTAGGTCGACGACCACACCATCGGGCCACCGTCGAGCGGGATCCCGTCGGCCTCGAACCCGTGCTCGCGGCCGAAGGCCTGCAGCGTGGCGACGTCACCCGCGGCCTTGCTGCCGAACCGGAAGTTGGCGCCGACCACGACCACCTCGGCGTGGACCGCCTCCACCAGGACCCGCTGGGCGAACTCCTCGGGGGTCCACGAGGCCATGTTGCGGTCGAACGGCAGCGCCAGCACGTGGTCGGCACCCGCTTCTCCGAGCAGCTCGGCCCGGCGCTCGATCGTGGTCAGCTGGGTCGGCGCGTGCTCCGGCCGCAGGACCGACATCGGGTGCGGATCGAAGGTCACCGCCACCACCGCCAGGCCGCGCTGGTCCGCGACTTCCCTCGCCCGAGCCAGCACCTGCCGGTGCCCGAGGTGGACGCCGTCGAAGTTGCCGATCACCACCGCGGTCGGCCCCAGGTCGGCCGGCACGTCGGCGAGCGAGCGCCAGATCTCCACGCGCGGCACTCTAGGGCGTGGGTCACACGAACACGGCCACCGGGCGGGCACCGCCCTCGCGGGGCTCGTAGAGCGCCAGAAACTCCCCGTCCGGTCCGAACAGGGCGGTCAGCCCGGCCAGGTCGAGCTCGAGCGATCGGCCGAACCGCACGTCGCGAGCGTCCGCCTCGTCGAGCTCGACCGAGGGGAACGCGGCGCGGGCGGCCGCGGCGATCGGCAGCACCTCGAAGGAGTGGGCCAGCTGGTCCAGGGTGCGGGCCCCGTCGAGGCCATAGGGGCCGACGGCAGTACGCCGCAGCGCGGTCAGGTGCCCGCCGACACCCAGCCGGACGCCTGCGTCGCGGGCGATCGCGCGCACGTAGGTGCCGCTGGTGCAGCGCAACGAGATGTCGACGTCGATGACGGCGCCCTCGCTGCGCACGTCATGCACGGCCAGCTCGTGCACGGTCACCGGCCGCGGCTCGAGCTCGACCTGCTCGCCCGCGCGGACCCGTGCATAGGCACGCCTGCCGTCCACCTTGATCGCCGAGACCGCGGTCGGCACCTGAAGCAGGTCGCCGGTGAACCCGGCGAACGTCGACCGGACCATGTCCTCGTCGATCCCGTCGCTCGCGGCGGTGGACAGCACCTCGCCCTCGGCGTCGTCGGTCGTGGTGGCTACGCCGAGCCGCACCGTGGCGTCGTACGCCTTGTCGGTGAGCATCAGGTGGCCCAGCAGCCGGGTGGCCCGCTCGACCCCGAGCACGAGCACGCCGGTGGCCATCGGGTCGAGGGTCCCGGCGTGGCCTACCTTGCGGGTCCCGGCCAGCCGCCGGACCCGAGCCACCACGTCGTGCGAGGTGATCCCGGCCGGCTTGTCGACGACGACCAGCCCGGAGGTGCGCCCCGGCTCAGTCATCCTCGACGACGTCGTCCTCGTCCTCGGCGGCGCGCGGCTTCTTGTACGGATCCTCGTCGCCGGCGTACGCCGCGCCGCGCTGGGCTGCGACCTCCTCGTCGAGGGCCCGGGCCTTGGCCAGCACCTCGTCGAGGTGGCGGGCGGACTCGGGCAGCGCGTCGGCCACGAACTCCAGGGTCGGGGCGTGCCGCATGCCGAGGTGCTTGGCCACCTCGGACCGGATCAGGCCCTTGGCCGACTCCAGCGCTGCCGCGGTCGCGGCCAGCGCGGCCTCGTCACTCTGCTCGCCGACGCCCCCGGCCAGCACGGTGTAGAAGACCGTGGCCTGCTGGGTGTCGCCGGTGACCCGCACATCGGTGATGGTCACGAAGCCCAGCCGCGGGTCCTTGAGCCGCCGCTCGAGCATCTCGGCCACGATCTCCTGGATCCGGTCGGCGATCTTCCTGACCCGTGGGTTGGTCATCTCACTCTGCTCTCCACCTCAGGATTCACCGGGTACCCGGTGAATCTGGCGCTTCCCGTACGAAACTTCGTCGGGGAAGCGGAAGTTTCACCGGGTACCCGGTGAAACTCCCGCCCACCACAAGATCAGGCGCGCGGGATCTCGCGCATCTCGAAGGCCTCCACGACATCGCCTTCCTTGATGTCCTGGAAGTTGCGCAGCACCAGACCGCACTCGAAGCCCTCGCGGACCTCGGTGACGTCGTCCTTCTCGCGCTTCAGCGAAGCCAGGTCGAGGTTGTCGGCCACGACCGCGCCGTCGCGGATGACGCGCACCTTCGCGTTGCGCCGGATGACGCCACTGGTGACCATGCAGCCCGCGATGTTGCCGATCCGCGACGAGCGGAAGATCGCGCGGATCTCCGCCTGACCGAGGCTCGACTCCTCGAACTCGGGCTTGAGCATGCCCTTGAGGGCGGCCTCGATCTCCTCGATCGCCTGGTAGATCACCGAGTAGTACCGGATCTCGACGCCCTCGCGGTCCGCCAACTCCGTCGCCTTGCCCTGCGGGCGGACGTTGAAGCCGACGATGATCGCGTCGGAGGCCGCGGCCAGGTCGACGTTGGTCTCGGTGATCGCGCCGACACCGCGGTCGATGACCCGGATGCTGACGTCGTCACCGACGTCGATCTGGGACAGCGCGTCCTCGAGCGCCTCGACCGAGCCGGACACGTCGCCCTTGAGGATGAGGTTGAGCTCCTGGCTCTCGCCCTTCTCCATGGAGGCCATGAAGTCCTCGAGGGTACGGCGCACGCGGCGCTTGGCCTGCATGGCCGCGCGCTCTCGGGACTCCCGCTTCTCGGCGATCTGGCGGGCCATCCGGTCGTCGTCCACGACGATGAACGTCTGGCCCGCACCGGGCACCGCGGTCAGGCCGAGCACCATCGCTGGACGCGACGGGTCGGCCTCCTCGATGTTCTCCCCGTGCTCGTCGAGCATCGCCCGCACCCGGCCGTGGCCGGCGCCGGCGACGATCGAGTCACCGACGCGCAGCGTGCCGCGCTGGACCAGGACGGTGGCCACCGGGCCCCGGCCGCGGTCGAGGTGCGCCTCGACCACGATGCCCTGGGCGTCCTGCTCGGGGTTGGCCCGCAGGTCCAGTGACGCGTCCGCGGTCAGCACGATCGCCTCGAGCAGCTTGTCGAGGTTGAGCGCCGCCTTCGCGGACACATCGACGAACATCGCGTCGCCGCCGTACTCCTCCGGCACCAGGCCGTACTCGGCGAGCTGGCCGCGGACCTTGCTCGGGTCCGCCTCCGGCTTGTCGATCTTGTTGACCGCCACCACGATCGGCACGTTGGCGGCCTTGGCGTGGTTGAGCGCCTCGACCGTCTGCGGCATCACGCCGTCGTCGGCCGCGACCACGAGGACCGCGATGTCCGAGGACTGCGAGCCGCGGGCACGCATTGCGGTGAACGCCTCGTGACCAGGGGTGTCGATGAAGGTGATCCGGCGGTCGTCGCCGTCGACCTCGGTGTGGACCTGGTAGGCACCGATGTGCTGGGTGATGCCACCGGCCTCCTTGTCGACGACGTTCGCGTCGCGGAGCGCGTCGAGGAGCTTGGTCTTTCCGTGGTCGACGTGGCCCATGACCGTGACGACCGGCGGACGGAAGACGAGATCGCTCTCGTCGCCCTCGTCCTCGCCGAACTCGATGTCGAAGGACTCGAGCAGCTCGCGGTCCTCGTCCTCGGGCGAGACGACCTCGACCACGTAGTTGAGCTCCTCACCGATCAGCTCGAGGGTCGCGTCGTTGACCGACTCGGTGGCGGTCACCATCTCGCCCAGGCTGAACAGCATCTGCACGAGCTGAGCCGCATCGACGCCGATCCGGTCGGCGAAGTCGGTCAGGCTCGCGCCCCGCGGCAGGCGCACGGTCTCGCCGTTGCCCTTGCGGACGCGCACGCCGCCGATCGTCGGAGCCTCCATGGCCTCGAACTCCTGGCGACGGGCCCGCTTCGACTTGCGGCCTCGGCGCGACGGACCGCCGGGACGCCCGAAGGCACCCTGCGTGGAACCGCGCTGGCCGGGTCGGCCACCGCCACCGGGACGGCCACCGCCGCCGCCGGGGCCGAAGCCACCGCGACCGGGGGCGCCGGCACCGACGCCACCGCGGCCCGGGGCACCAGCGCCACCGCGACCGGGAGCACCGGGACGGCCGGGTCCACCGGGTCCACCAGGCCCGCCACGACCGGGACCGCCGGGGCCGCCTCGCCCGGGACCGGCACCGAAGGCAGCCGGGGACTTGGGCATCATCGCCGGGTTGGGCCGCGGCATGCCGGGCCGGCCACCGGCCGGCGGACGCGGTGGACGCTCGCCGTCGACTGCGTCGCTGCCCGCGGCCTCGGTGCCGGGACGCGGCGCGGGGCGCCGGCCCATGCCCTGACTGGGCGCGAAGGGGTTGTTGCCGGGGCGCGGCGCGCCGGGGCGGCCGACCGGCCGCGGGGCCGGCGGCTTGGGCGCCTCGGTCGTGTCCGCGGAGGCGGCCGGAGCCTGGGGCTCGGCGGGGGGCTCGGGGGTCGTCGGAGCTGTCGGAGCCGCGGGAACCTCGACCACCGGAGCGGCCTCGACCGGCGCCTGGACCACCTCGGGCTCCGCCTCGGCGGCCTTCTGGGCCGCCGCCTTCTTGGCGGGTGCCTTCTTGGCCGCGGGCTTCTCGTCGGCGGCGGGAGCCGGGACCTCGGCGGCAGCCTTCAGCTGGTCGCCGTACTCCTTCTCGAACTTCTTCTCGACGGGCAGCTCGATGGTCGACGAGGGCGACTTGACGAACTCGCCCATCTCCTTGAGCTTCTCGAGAACGAACTTGCTCTCGACGTTGTACTTCTTGGCGAGTTCATGAACTCGGGTCTTGGCCACGTTTCTCCTTTTGGCCCCAGACCCGGTGCGGGTGCAGCAGGGACCGTCAGTGGTTGTGCAAACTCATCGGGAGTTACTCATCGAGTGCTCATGAGCTGCTTGCTCCAGCCTTCTTGTCGGTTCGGTCTCAACTGTCGCGGGCGGCGACGTACTCACCCACCGCTGCGCTCTCCAGCCCGCCCGGGACCCTCCCAGTTGGTATTCGGAGGGCCCGGCCGAACGCCTTCCTGCGCACGGCGAGCTCGTAGCACGCGGTCGTGGGATGCAGGTGCGCCCCGCGGCCGGGTGCGGTGCCCTTCGGATCGGGTACGACGACCAGACGGCCGTGCGAGTCCGAGCCGACGGTCACCCGCACCAGCTCTCGCTTGGCGGCTCGCGCTCGACATCCGACACAGGTCCGGACCGGAACGCTAGCCACCGAGGGTCCACACTACCGCTCAGGCGGTCGTTCCCCGAACCGGGCAGGCGTGGATACCGTGGTGGCATGGCCCTCGGAGCCGCGTGACCGCCCTGGTTCGAGGACCGGTTCACCGGTCCCGACCTCGACCTCGGGACCTGGTTCCCGCACTACCTGCCGGCCTGGTCGTCGCGCGAGATGGTCCCGCGCGAGCTACCACGTCGAGAACGACGGCCTGGCCCTCGACATTCCGGTGGACCACCCGACGTGGTGCGAGGGCGACCACGAGCCGCCGCTGCGGGTCTCGGCCATCCAGACCGGCAACTGGTCCGGTCCGTCAGGGCTCCCCGCGGGGCCAGCAGCGCTTCCGCGAGGGACAGGTGGTGCTCGAGGAGCAGGACGGTTCGAGGGCTGGCTGCCGCCGCTGAGCCGGCGCGGCCGGGTCGAGATCCTGGCCCGGATGGACCTCTCACCCCGGTCGATGGCCGCCCTCTGGATGAGCGGCTTCGAGGACGACGAGGCCCAGGAGCGCTGCGGCGAGCTGTGCGTGTTCGAGGTCTTCGGCAAGGACCTCGGGCCCGGTCGACGAGCCGGCGGCGGAGGTCGGCGTCGGGCATCAAGGCGTTCCGCGACCCGGCGCTTCACCCAGGACTTCTCACGCCCCGCGGGTCCGGATCGACGTCGTCGAGCCGCACCTGTACGCCGTGGAGTGGGACGCCGACGAGGCGGTCTTCACCGTGGACGGCATCGTGCTGCGCCGCTGCCCGCGCCCGCCGACGTACCCGCTGCAGCTGATGCTCGGCGTCTTCGACTTCCCTCAGTGGTCGGTCGGCGACGACGACCACCTCGTGCCGCGGCTCGTCGTCCAGCGGGTGGCCGGGACGCGCCTGACTCCTCCAGTGCGCGACCACGCTGGTGGTGGCGCGGCACGGCGAGGCGGAGTACGAAGCGCCCACCTGGGCCGAGGAGGGCGGGTCGCTGACGAACCTCGGCCGGCAGCAGGCGGCCGCGCTCGCCGACGCGCTGGCCGACCGGCGTGTCGCGCACGTGTGGACCAGCACCCTGGCTCGCGCCGTTCAGACCGCTGAGATCGTCGCGGGGCGGCTCGGCATCGGGGTCACCACACGGCTCGGTCTGCGCGAGTTCGACATCGGCGACCATCGCGGCGTACCCCTCGAGGAGGACCCGTTCCTGGAGACCTACGCCCGCTGGCTGGCCGGCCACCTCGACGACCGGATCCCCGGGGCAGAGACCGGTCGGGAGATCGCGACCCGGTTCGGCGACCTGCTCCGCGAGATCGCCGACGCCCACCCGGGCGAGACCGTGCTCGTGGTGTCGCACGGAGGCGCGATCGGCGTCGGCGTACCCGCCATCGCCCGGATGGAGACCGAGCAGAGGCGGCTCGGCAACTGCGACACGGTCGAGGTGCTCGCCGACGCCGACGCGTGGGTCTGCACGCGATGGGGGCCTCCCAAAGAGGCGGCAGCGCCGTAAGGTCCGTCCCATGGGTGCGGGTGCGGGCGACTGGTGCGCCGTACCCCCGCGCGACCCGGAGCTGACCGACCCGCCGATCCTGCGCCGGATCCGGGAGTCCGTGATCGGCGACGACCAGCTGATGCACGGCCCGTTCGGCCCGCGCCGGGTGACCTACGCCGACTACACGGCGAGCGGCCGGGCGCTCGGCTTCATCGAGGACTTCGTCCGCGACGAGGTGCTGCCGCGCTACGCCAACACCCACACCGAGAGCAGCGGCACCGGCCTGCAGACCACTCGGCTGCGCGAGGACGCCCGAGCCCAGATCCACCGCTCGGTCAACGGTGACGACGACACCGTGGTGATCTTCGCCGGCAGCGGCACCACCGCGGCCATCGACAGGCTGGTCGGCATCCTCGGCATCCGGATCCCCGCCGACCTCGACCACCGACACCAGCTCTCAGCGCAGATCCCGCGCACCCAGCGGCCCGTCGTCTTCATCGGCCCCTACGAGCACCACAGCAACGAGCTGCCGTGGCGCGAGTCGATCGCCGACGTGGTGACCATCCACGAGGACGCCGACGGCCACATCGACGTCGACCAGCTGCGCGCCGAGCTGGAGCGGTACGCCGACCGGGAGCTGAAGATCGGAGCGTTCAGCGCGGCCAGCAACGTGACCGGGATCGTCACCGACACGCACTCCATCACCCGGCTGCTGCACGAGCACGGCGCCCTCGCGCTATGGGACTACGCCGCGTGCGCACCGTACGTCGAGATCGAGCTGAACCCCCGCGACGCCTCCGACACCGCCGCCCGCAAGGACGCGATCTTCCTCTCCCCGCACAAGTTCATCGGCGGCCCGGGGACGCCCGGGGTGCTGGTCGTCAGCCGGCGGCTGCTCACCAACTCCGTGCCCGACGTGGTCGGCGGCGGCACCGTCTCCTACGTGAACCCGACCGAGCACCGCTACCTCACCGACCCGGCGCACCGCGAGGAGGGCGGCACCCCCGCCATCGTGGAGTCGATCCGGGCCGGGCTGGTCTTCGCGCTCAAGGACGCCGTCGGTGTCGAGACGATCCGCGCCCACGAGGAGGACTTCCTGCGCCGCGCGGTCACCGCCTGGCGCGAGCACCCGGCCATCGAGGTGCTCGGCAACCCGGACGCGGAGCGGCTCTCGATCGTGTCGTTCGTGATCCGGCGGCCGGGCGGCCGCTACCTGCACCACAACCTCGTGGTCTCGATCCTCAACGACCTGTTCGGCGTCCAGAGCCGGGGCGGCTGCTCGTGCGCCGGCCCCTACGGCCACCGGCTGCTCGGCATCGACCTGGACCGGTCCCACGAGTTCGAGCGCGAGATCGCCGGCGGCTGCGAGGGCATCAAGCCGGGCTGGGTGCGAATCAACTTCAACTACTTCGTGAGCGAGGCGGTCTTCGAGTACGTCGTCCGCGCGGTCGCCCTCGTCGCCGACCACGGGCACAAGCTCGCGCCGGCGTACTGCTTCGACCCGGCCACCGGCCTCTGGCAGCACCGCGCCGGGCCGGTCGAGCCACCGCTGCGGCTGACCCATCTGTCGTACGACGCCGACGGCGAGCTCACCTACCCGCGCGAGCACGACAGCGCCCCGGAGAGCGCACTGGCGGGCTACGTCGACGAAGCGGTCGCGCTGTTCGACTCGCTGCCCGACGTCACCAACGAGGACGGCGTGGGCGACCGGGTCAGCGCGGACTTCGAGCACCTGCGCTGGTTCGACCTGCCGGTGGAGTGCCTGGAGCCTTCGTCCCACGGTGGCTGAGGTGCGTCAGACCAGCGCACCGAGCGCGGCGTCCGCCTCCGGACGTGCCCCGTGCACCAGCTGTGAGGCCGGGTCGGCCCCTCGCCCGGCAGCACGCACCCGGTGCCCGCCCTCGGGTGGCTGACCAGCTCGGTGCGCAGACCGGCCGCCCTGCGCCGGTCCACGATCCGCTCGGCAAGTCGCACGACGGCCAGAGCCGGTCGTCGCCACCCGCCACCAGCAGCACCTCGCCGGCGATCCGCTCCACCGGGATCCGCGCGGCAGGCACGCGGTCGGCGTACGTCTCCAGGCTCTGCTCGTACATACCCCACGAACTCGACCGGCTCGGTGTCCTGCTCCCAGTCGTCGTCGTACGGCACGAACGACAGCGGCTCACCGGCGCGGGTCCACGACGACCGCTGCGCCGCTCCTTCGACAGCGCCGCCCACACGACGTGCTGGCGCGAGATCGCGACCACCGCGTCGATCTCGGCGTGCAGCGCGCCGAGCAGCAGCGCCGCCTCCCCGCCCCTCGACGTCCCCAGCACGACAGCCGCTCGCAGCGCTCGTGCAGCATCTGCCAGCGGCTCCTCGAACGACTCCAGAGGCACCCGGTCGACCCTCCTCGCCGAACCAGCGGTACGACGCCGCGCTCGCGCCGGCCCGGCCAGCACCCGGCAGCGCTCCTCCTCGACCCGGCCGCTCGAGCCGGCAGCACAGCACCCTCGCCGTCCCGGCTTCGTGCCTCAGGCGCCGCTGTCGGCTCCTCGTCGGACCGGATGTCGATCCGCCAGCCGGTGAGCCGGGCCGCCAGGCGGGCGTTCTGGCCCTCCTTGCCGATGGCCAGCGAGAGCTGGAAGTCGGGGACGATCACCCGGGCCGAGCGGGCCTCCAGGTCGACCACCTCGACCGAGTTGACCCGGGCCGGCGAGAGCGCGTTGGCGACCAGCTCGGCGGGCTCGTCGGACCAGTCGACGATGTCGATCTTCTCGCCGTGCAGCTCCGACATCACGTTGCGGACCCGCTGGCCCATCGGGCCGATGCACGCACCCTTGGCGTTGACACCAGCTGCGTTGGATCGGACCGCGATCTTGGTGCGGTGACCCGCCTCGCGGGCGATCGCGGCGATCTCGACGGTGCCGTCGGCGATCTCGGGGACCTCGAGCGCGAACAGCTTCTTGACCAGGTTGGGGTGCGAGCGGGACAAGGTGATCTGCGGGCCGCGCATCCCCTTGCGCACCGAGAAGACCAGGCACTTGATCCGGGTGCCGTGCTGGTAGCGCTCCCCGGGCACCCGCTCGGCCACCGGCAGGTGCGCCTCGAGCTTGCCGAGGTCGACCAGGACGTCGTCGGGGTTGCGCCCCTGCTGGATGACGCCGGAGATGATGTCGCCCTCCTTGCCGGAGAACTCGCCGTAGCGGATGTCGTCCTCGGCATCGCGCAGCCGCTGCAGCATGATCTGCTTTGCGGTGGTCGCGGCGATCCGGCCGAAGCCTTCCGGCGTGTCGTCGTGCTCCCCCACCTGCTCGCCCTCGTCGTCGAGCTCGGCGGCCATCACGGTGACGTGGCCAGACTTGCGGTCGAGGACCACCCTGGCCTGCTCGGCGGCACCGGGCGTCTTCTGGTACGCCGTGAGGAGGGCCTGCTCGATCGCCTCGACGAGGACGTCGAACGAGATCTCCTTCTCTCGCTCCAGGCTGCGCAGGATGGTCAGGTCGATGTCCATGGCGGTCAGTCCTCCCCCTCGTCGGGCCGGCTCTTGCGGTTGAACTCGACCTGGACCAGCGCCTTGGCCACCTCGGCGTAGGACAGCTCGCGGCGGGTCCCGTCGACCTCGATGGTCGCGGCGTCCTCCCCGGACCCGACGATCCGGCCGGTCACGGTCTCGCTGCCGGTGGTGGTCACCTTGACCAGGCGGTCGACGTTGCGGCGCCAGTGCCGCGGCAGCGTGAGTGGCCGGTCGACCCCGCGCGAGGTGACCTCGAGGGTGTAGGGGTGCTCGCCCAACGCCTCCTGCACAGCCGGGCTGGAGTCGAGCACCTCGGAGACCTTCTTGGTGGCGTCCGCGACGGCGTCGAGGGTCACGCCGTCGTCGCCGTCCACCGCGATCCGCAGGATCCGCCGCTTGCCGGCCGGGGTCAGCTCCACCGCTTCAACATCCAGCCCGAGCGCACTCAACGGGGTCTCGAGCTCCTGCTCGATCTGGTCCCGGACGGCGTCCTGCGGCATGGCCACGGCGGCGACCTCCTGTGTGCTGTTGTGCGGTGCTGGTTGTGGTGGTGCTGTTTCGCCTCACGATAGCGGCCCGCCAGAGTCGGCCCGGCTAAGGTCGCGCCGTGCCCGACCGTCCCCTCGTCAGCCGGCGCACGGCGGTGGCCGGGCTGGCCGCGACCTTCGTCGTCGCGGGCTGCGACAACGGCGACGAGATCTCGCCGGCCGACGCGAGCGGGAGCCCCTCCGCCACCCTCGAGTCCCCCGAGGCGCCCGAGCAGACGCCGGACGAGGCGCTCGTGGACGAGGTGCTGGCCGAGCTGACCGCGGCGCTCGCGGCTGCTGGCCCAGGCCCGCAAGGTCACGCTGCTCCGACCGGTTGTGACGCCCGTCCTCAGGGCGCACCGCAGGCACGTCCAGGTGCTCGAGGGCGAGCTCGCCCACGGGTCCCCGCCGGACCCGTCGCCCGACCCGGACGCGATGCTGCGCCTGGTCCGGCGCGGCGAGCGCGACCTTCAGGTCTCGCTGGTCGATGCCGCGACCCGCGCCGAGAGCGGGGCCCTGGCCCGCCTGCTGGCCTCGATGTCGGCATCGGTGACCCAGCACCTCACCCTCCTGTCTCAGGAGATCGCGTCGTGACCGAGCTCGAGGCGCTCCAGACGACCCTGGCTGCCGAGCACGCCGCGGTCTACGTCTACGGCCTGCTCGGCTCGCGCACGTCCCAGGCTGCCGAGGCCGAGCTGTACACCGCACTGCGGGCGGCGTACGAGGCGCACCGCGCGCGCCGCGACGTGCTGATCGGCGAGATCGCGGCGATGGACGCCGTGCCCGTGTCCGCCGCGTCGGCATACACCCCGCCGGCGGGGCTGGACTCGAGCGAGGGCCGGTACGCCGCGGCGCTGGAGCTGGAGCGGGCCTGCGCGCGGACCTACGCGGCGCTGGTCGGCGCGACGACGGAGACCCGTCGCGGCGAGGCGATCGACCTGCTGAACGACGCAGCGGCCCGCGAACTGTCGTTCCGGGGAACTCCCGAGATATTCCCCGGAGCCGACGAGTACGCGGACCGCTGAGGCGAACGCTTGGGACCCCTGGCTTGGGCCGTCCCCACCTGTTTCGTCCTGTCCACGACTATGCAGCGCTGGTGGCAAGACGGGGAGTGGACCGCGACTGCACAAGTCTGCATTGCAAGTTGTTGCAAAAGTCGTGCCCGCGGGGGTATCCAACCGCCCGAGTGGTCCAGGCTGCGAATTCTTGCGTTAGTGCAGGTCAGAGGGGGTCAACGCGGTTCAGGACCAGGTCCGCACCAGACCCGGGACCTGGTCGAGGGAGTCGATGACCGCGTCCGGCTCGCCCTCGGTGTGCCCGACCTGCTGCCGGGGGATGTTGCTGTGCGGGAGGTGGATGGCCCGCAGCCCGGCGTTGTGGGCGCCCCAGATGTCGTCGAAGAGCCGGTCGCCGACGTATACGCAGCGGGCCGGGTCGCTCGCCCCCACCGCGTCGAGCGCAGCGGCGAACGCCTTCGGTGACGGCTTCGTCCACGGGATCTCGCTGGTGTACACATCGCCGTCGATCAGCTCGAGCACACCGTCGCGCTCGAAGATCCGCTCATGCCAGGCGCGCGGCCAGATCGTGTTGGACAGCACGCCGACCTTGACCCCGGCGGCCTGCAGGGCCTCCCAGGTGGGGCGCACGACCGGGTCGGTGAAGGTGTGCGGCTCCCAGAAGTCGTAGTACGCCGAGAGCAGCTCCGGGTCGTGCTCGAGCCCCGCCTCGGTGAACAGGTCCGCCACCGTCGAGCTCTGCTGGTGATCGCGGGACCGCCCCCAGATCGCGTCGCCGGCGGCGTGCAGCAGCTGCTGGGAGACGTCGACCTCGTGGTCGGCGTTGACCACGGCCTGGGCCAGGGCCAGCGACTCCGCGTGGAAGTCGATGTCGTGCCAGGCGGTCAGGGTGCCGCCCCAGTCGAAGATGACGGCCTCGATCGGCATGGGTGCAAGGTAGGCGACGTGACCGACGGCTTCGACAACGGCTGGGACAACCGCGTCGTCCTGGTCGACGGCCGCTGGGTGGAGCGCACCCCGCGCTTCCCCGACCGTGAGCCCCAGCTGCGCCGCGAGGCAGCGCTCCTCCCATGGCTCGCGCCGCACCTCCCGATCCCCGTGCCGCGGCCCGAGGTCGTCTCGGAGGAGCCGTTCACGATGCGCTACGCCTACCTTCCCGGCGGGCCGTGCGCCGGCACGTCGGCCGGGCAGGGCGCCGCCGTCGGCGCGTTCCTGCGGGCCCTGCACGACGTCGACCCGGACGACGCCGTGCGGCACGGCGTCCGCGATGTCGGCGCGTGGCACGACGAGCGACGGAGGTCGCTCGCGCGGATGCGCGAGGAGGTGCTCCCGCTGCTGCCGGCCAGGCAGCAGGGCGACGCGGCCGCGTTGCTCGAGCGGCTGGGCACCCCGCCCGCAGACGCCCGGCTGGTCCACGGCGACCTCGGGCCCGGGCACATCCGCGGGGACGGTGACCGGGTCACCGCCGTGATCGACTGGGGCGACTGCGGCATCGGCGACCCGGCCGTAGACCTGGCCTGGACGGCGTACGGCGCCTCGCCGGACTTCGCCGAGGCGGTCCTCGCGGCGTACGGCGCGGAGCGGGCCCTCGTGGACCGCGGCCGCGACTTCCACCTGGTCGGACCGTGGCACGAGGTGCTCCACGGCCTGGGCGAGGGTGGGCCGGCCTACGTCGAGAGCGGCCTGGCCGGCGCGGTGGCGCGCCTGGAGCGCGCTAGCGACCCCTGATGAACCTCGCTAACCCGGGCGACCCGCCCAGGCGACGATCTCCTCCGCCAGCCTCTCCGGCTGGTCGAGAGAGACGAAGGTGCGTGCGCCGCGGAACTCGACCAGCGTCGCGTCCGGGAACGTCGCCAGCAGCCGCTTCGCCAGCTCGTGCTTGAAGAACGGGTCGCCCGGCGCCCAGGCCAGCAGCACCGGCCGGTCGAACTCGCTCAGCCACCGGGCTGACTCCGCGAGCTCGTCGGGACGCCAGGCCCTGGCGAACGACGTGACGTCGCGACGTACGCCCGCGTCGGTGAGGTACGGCGTCACCCAGCGCCGGCTCTCCTCGGGAGCCAGGTCGCGCCGGACCAGCCCGCCGAAGCCGAGCCTGCTGTGCCGCAGGAACGTCGACCGCATCGGCTGCAGGGCCAGTCGGGTCGGCCCCTCGTGCCGGGCCATCCGGAAGAGCACGTCGAAGGGGAACGGCGGGAAGGTCTCGAACGCGTCGCAGTTGGTCAGCACCAGCCGCCCGATGCGGGTCCGGTCCTCGTCGAGCAGCAGCTGGCTCACCGCTCCCCCGGTGTCGCTGCCGACCAGCATCACGTCGTCGAGGTCCTTCGCCTCGAGGAAGCTCGCGACCACCAGCGCCACGCCGCGCGGCGACAGCTCGGCGCCGTCCTTCATCGCGGTGGTGTGCGAGCCCAGCGGCCAGGTCGGCGCGTACGTGTGGAACCCCTGCGCGGCCAGCCGCTCCGGCACGTCCGACCACAGCGTGTCGTCCACGAGGAAGCCATGCACGAACACCACCGGCGGACCGTCCGCCGGCCCCGCCTCGCGGTAGTGGATCGTCCCGGCCGGCAGGTCGACGCTCTGTCGCTCCATCTCCCGATCCTGTCCGACCACGGTCGTGCCCGTCGTCCTACCGGGGTCGGAACTCGAGCGGGTCGGTCAGGCTTTGACCACCCGGATCAGGTGGTCGACGACGGCCTCGACCGGCACGTCCTCACGCTCGCCGGTAGCCCGGTCGCGGACCTCGATGGTGCCGTCGGCCAGGTTGCGGCCGACGACGACGATGGTGGGCACGCCGATCATCTCGGCGTCCTTGAACTTCACGCCGGGGCTGACCTTCGGGCGGTCGTCGTACAGCACCTCGACGCCGGCGGCCGAGAGCTCGGAGGCGATCCGCTCGGCGGCAGCGAACACCTCGTCGTCCTTGCCGGTGGCCACCAGGTGCACGTCGGCGGGAGCAACGTTGCGTGGCCAGGACAGGCCGAGCTCGTCGAGGGTGCCCTCCGCGATCGCGGCCACTGCGCGCGAGGGCCCGATGCCGTAGGAGCCCATCGTGACCGTGACGAGCTTGCCGTTCTCGTCGAGGACCTGCAGGTCCAGCGCGTCGGCGTACTTGCGGCCGAGCTGGAAGATGTGGCCCATCTCGATCCCGCGGGCCGACTCGAGGATGCCGCCGTCCGCGGCGCCGCAGACCGGGCAGGGGTCGCCGTCGCGCACGTCGGCGACGTCGATCTGGCCGTCGCCGGTGAAGTCCCGGCCGGCGACCAGGTCGAGCACGTGGCTGCCGGACACGTCGGCGCCGGTCACCCAGCGGGTGCCCTCGACCACGCGCGGGTCGAGCAGGAAGCGCACGCCGGCGGGTTTCTTCTCGCCCAGCGCGCCGGGGCCGATGTACCCCTTGGCCAGCGTGGGCTTGGTCGCGAAGTCGGCCTCGCCGAAGGGCTCGAAGACCACGCCCTCACCGAGCTTGGACTCCAGCCGCTTGGCGTCGACCTCGCGGTCGCCGGGCAGCCCGATCGCGATCGCCTCGGTGCTGCCGTCGGGGTGGCGCACCGAGAAGACCACGTTCTTGAGCGTGTCGCCGGCGTGCCACTCCCGGTCCGGACGGGGAAGGACCGCGTTGAGGTGCGCGACCAGCGTCTCGATGGTCGGGGTGTCGGGCGTCTGCTCGGCGTGGGCGGCCGGCGCGTCGTCGTACGGCGTCGCAGCCGGTGCGGGTGTCTCGACGGCCTCGACGTTCGCGGCGTAGTCGCAGCGCGTGCAGCGCACGTAGGTGTCCTCGCCGACGGCGGCCTTGGCCAGGAACTCCTCGGACTTCGAGCCGCCCATCGCGCCGGCCTCGGCCTTGACGATGACGTACTCGAAGCCGAGCTTGTCGAAGATCCGGATGTAGGCGTCCCGGTGCCTCTGGTAGCTGGCGTCGAGGCCGGCGTCGTCGACGTCGAAGGAGTAGGAGTCCTTCATCGTGAACTCGCGGCCCCGCAGCAGGCCGGCGCGCGGCCGCGCCTCGTCGCGGTACTTGGTCTGGATCTGGTAGAGCGACAGCGGCAGGTCCTTGTACGACGAGTACAGGTCCTTCACGACGAGCGTGAACATCTCCTCGTGCGTGGGCCCGAGCAGGTAGTCGTCGTCCTTGCGGTCCTTGAGCCGGAAGATGCCGTCGCCGTACTCGGTCCAGCGACCGCTGGCCTCGTAGGGCCCGCGAGGCAGCAGGGCCGGGAACAGCAGCTCCTGGGCGCCGATCGCGTCCATCTCGTCGCGGACGATGTTCTCGATCTTGCGCAGCACCCGCAGCCCGAGCGGCAGCCAGGTGTACATCCCGGGGGCAACCCGACGGATGTACCCGGCGCGCACGAGCAGCCTGTGGCTCGGCACCTCGGCGTCCGCGGGGTCGTCACGCAGCGTGCGCACGAACAGGCTGGACATCCGGAAGATCATGCGGAGAAGGGTACGGGCGGCGCGCCGCCGACTTCGACGCGGTTTCCCGGGAGGGCAACCGCGCTCCGCTCACGAGCGTCCCCCCAGCATGAACGCCGCCCTCGCCCTTGCCGCCGGCCTCGTCGCGGCCCTCCTCGTGCCCGCCCCGGCCTCGGCGGCCCCGCTGACCTCCCTCGACTTCCGGCTGCCGCGCGGGCCCGCGGTGGGAGTGCCGTACGTCGAGGGCAGCGCGGTCGTGGACGGCGACCTCCGCATCCCGGTGGCCGCGACCACGCTGCGGTACGTCGGTGAGAGCGGCACGTCGTACGTCGTCGAAGCCGACGACGAACGCGTCCTCCGCGTGGCCAGGGACGGTACGACGACCGGGCTCGGCCGCACCTTCGGCTCTCCCGCCCGACTGTCCGACGACGGCCGGTGGGTCGCCACCACCCGCGCCGGGAGTGGCCCGCGGAGCACGATCAAGGTCTGGTCCGCCACGACCGGAGCCCGTACCGCCCGGCACACCTTCACCGGCCGGGTCCTGGCTCTCGACGTCGACGCCGACCGGGTCCTGGTCAGCGGACCACGGCGCACCGCACTGTGGGACGTCCGCACCGGCGACGTGGAGGTCCTGACCAGGGCCGGCGCCTACCTCGCCGACCTGGGGCTCGGTCTGCTCGCGGTCAGCGGCCGGAGGCTGGCCGAAGGTTCCTGCACCCGGGTCCTCCGGATCGGCACGGGCCACGAGGTGTGGGCCTCCTGCAGCGACTCGGTCCTGGCCTTCAACCCGGACGGCACGCGCTGGGCCACGACCACGGCGTACCAGGACGGCCCGACGACCGTGGTCCGCGTGCGCACTCTCGGCGGGCGGGAGGTCGGCCGCTACCGCCTCGGCGGACCGCTGTACCTCGGCGGGCTCCGCTGGGAGACACCGACCGCTCTCCTGCTCGAGGCCCTTGGTCCGGGCCGGTCCGGGTGGTTCCGGTGCACCGCTGTGACGTGCGAGGTGGCCGGCCGCCCGGTCCGCGAATCCTGATCTCGCGGCAACCAAACGCGCCGCCGGTTCGTCTTCCCATCGACGGGCCGGCTCACCGGCCCTGCGCTCGACCCCGAACGTCTCGAAAGGACGCCCATGCGCCCCCGACTCCTCGCCACCCTCGCCACCGGCACCCTGGTCGCCGGCCTCGTGACCAGCCTCGTCGCCGCACCAGCCTCCGCCGCCGCGCCCACGACGCTCAGCCCGGCCAAGCTGCCGCGGGGGGCCGATGTGTCCATCCCCCACCTCGAGAAGAAGACGATCGTCGACGGCGCGGTGCGGGTCCGGGTCAAGGCCCCGACGGTGCGGCTGCTCGGCAAGTCCGGCACCGCGTACGTCGTCGCCACCGCGAACAAGAGCGGTGGTGGCGGCAAGATCCTGCGGGTCTCCGCCGACGGCACCACGACCAAGCTGGCCCGGTCCAACGCCTACATGACCGACCTCTCCGGCGACGGCCAGACGCTGTTCGCCTCCAAGGTCCTGCGCAACCGCACGACGGTCGTCACGGTCCGATCAGCCATGACCGGGGCGCTGGTGGCGACACGGTCGTTCAGGGGCTACGTGTCGGCGCTCGACGCCGAGACCGACCGGGTCCTGGTCGGCAGCCTGCGCAAGACCTGGCTCTGGACCACCACCACCGACTCGGTCGGCGTGGTGGCCCGGCTCGGTGGCTACGAGGGCGACCTGTCCGCCGACGTGTTCGCCGGCTACACCAAGGACCCCTACAACGGTGGCTGCTCGATCGTCAGCCGGATCTCCACCGGCGAGCAGCTCTGGAAGTCCTGCAAGGAGCGGGTCGACAGCTTCAACGCCGACGCGTCGCGGATGGCCACCATCGACCTGCTGTCGGACGGCATCGGCCCGACCTACGTCGCGGTCCGCAGCGGCTCCGGCCACAAGCTCGGCGCCTACCTGGTCAAGGCCGGCGGATGGTTCGGCGAGATCGGTTTCGAGACCAACACCGCGCTGCTGCTCCAGACCAACGCCCCACGCAAGGCCGCGACCGTCCGGTGCACCGACTCGGGCTGCGAGCGGGCCAGCGACCTGAGCCCGACCGTGCACTTCCGGGTCTCCTGACCAGCGTCCTCAGTCGGCGGACCGGGCCGCCGCCAGCGCCGCCCGGATCATCGGCACCTGGAGCGGCATCCGGCCCCATGCAGCGACCTTGAACGCCGTGCTGGAGGAGCGCTTGCTGTCCAGCGCCATCTTCAGGTTGCCCGGCCAGACGAACAGCAGGAGGGCGACGCTGGCCCAGCCGGCCGCCCGCCGGGTCCGCGGCACCGCCATGCCGAGGGCGCAGGCGAGCTCCGCGACGCCGCTGCCCAGGATCACCTCGCGATGGGCGGGCACGAACGACGGCATCAGCGGCTCGTAGACCTGCGGGCGAACAAGGTGGACGATGCCGCTGCCGACGAATCCGGCCACGAGCAGTCCGGCGTTGCGAGGGAGGGTCACCTGCGCACGCTAGCGGTCGAATGGGTACGTCGTCTTTGGGGGAGCACACAACTTGGGGGAAGCAGACCGTGACCTACACACCGGAGCAACAGCCGCCGCCCGCAGCCGCGGCGTACTACCCGACCGAGACCGGAGCAGCGGCTCCGAGGCCGGCCAAGGACCTCACCGCGCTGGGCGTACTGGCGTTCGCGGCGGCCGCGGTGGCCACTGCTTGCACCTGCGCGGTCGCGGCGGTGCTGGGGCGGGCCACCCGGGTCCGGGCCGAGCAGGGGCTGGAGGCCGTCGACTGGAGCCTGGGCGTCTACTACGCCGGCACCGTGCTCGCCTTCGCGAGCCTGGCGGCGGGCTGGGTGGCAGGATCGCTGTGGCTGCACCGGGCCCGCAGGAACGCCGAGGTGCTCGATCCCGGGCGCTCGCAGTCCCTCGCCCCGGGCTGGGCGTGGGGTGGCTGGGTCACGCCGGTCGTGGCGCTGTGGTTCCCGTTCCGGATGACCCGTGACGTGCGCCGGGCGACGGCGCCGCTGGAGTCCGCCGCGCTGCTCGGTTGCTGGTGGGCGCTGTTCCTGGCCACCGAGATCGGCCTGTGGGCGTCGTTCAACCTTCAGGGCAGCGCCCTGGTCAGCTTCGAGTACGCCGGCTCGGCCCAGCAGATGTCGGTCATCACCGCGGCCGTGATGGTCGCCGCGCTGGCCGGCTGGGGCCAGGTGCTGCGGGTGGTCACCCTCGAGCAGCACGACCGGATGTACGGCTAGAACATCACCGTCGAGAACCGCGCCGACTCCCGGAAGCCCACGCGCTCGTACGCGCGGCGGGCCGCGACGTTCCAGTCGTTGACGTAGAGCGACACCGTCGGAGCGATCTCCCGCCGGACCAGGTCGACGACCGCGGCCATCCCGCTGGCGGCGAGCCCCTCGCCGCGCCGGTCCGGTGGCACGAACACGCCCTGGATCTGCGCGGCGAACGGCGACGCGCAGGCGACCTCCGCCTTGAACACGAGCCGGTCGCCCTCGAACCGCGCGAACGACCAGCCGCGGCTGATCAGCTGCTGCACGCGGGCGCGGTAGAGCTCGGCGCCGCCGCCCTGCTCGGGCGAGACGCCCACCTCCTCGGTGTACATCGCCACGCACGCCGGATACAGCAGGTCGAGGTCCGCGCGGGTGGTCCGGCGTACGTCGGGGTGCGCTTCGAGCTGGGGCGCGTGGCCGATCTCGAGGTGCGGCTGGTGCCAGCGCAGCTCGCGCGGGCGGCCCCACGAGGTGGCGACCGTGTTCCAGAAGACCTCGACCGCCTCGTGCGGGCCGACAATCGTCGACACGCTGCGGCTGCGGGCCAGCGCCCGCTCGGCGAACGCGCGGGCGTCGTCGGGCGTGGCCTCGACCGGCACCAGGTTGGCCCCCACATGGCAGGCCGCGACCAGGTCGCCACCGTCGAACCGTCCCCACATCTCCCCGCCCAGCCACCGCGGCTCGAGGTTGGTCGTGCGCGCCCGGTGGTCGGCGAAGACGTTGACCACCGGGTGCCGCCCGGTGAGCGCGAGGAACGCGTCCAGGTCGGTCGTCCCGAGGGGACGTACGCCGTGGCGCGTCGTGAGCACGGGGCGAGCCTACGACGCGCGCGACCGAGTGCCCCGCACCGAACTTCCGGTGCGGAACACTAGGCAACGCCGGGCTCAGCGAGGAGTGAAGCTCAGCTGACGGTGACGGTGGCCTCGGCGCCGTCGACCGACTCCATGCCCTCCGCGATCCGCATGGCCTCCTCGATCAGGGTCTCCACGATCTGCGACTCGGGGACGGTCTTGATGACCTCGCCCTTGACGAAGATCTGGCCCTTGCCGTTGCCGGAGGCGACCCCCAGGTCGGCCTCGCGGGCCTCGCCCGGGCCGTTGACGACACAGCCCATGACGGCGACGCGGAGCGGCACCTCCAGACCGTCGAGCCCGGCGGTGACCTCGTCGGCCAGCTTGTAGACGTCCACCTGGGCGCGGCCGCACGAGGGGCAGGAGACGATCTCGAGCCGGCGCGGTCGCAGGTTGAGCGACTCCAGGATCTGGAGGCCGACCTTGACCTCCTCGACCGGTGGCGCGGAGAGGGAGACCCGGATGGTGTCGCCGATGCCCTGCGAGAGCAGCGCGCCGAACGCCGTCGCGGACTTGATCGTGCCCTGGAACGCCGGCCCGGCCTCGGTCACCCCGAGGTGCAGGGGCCAATCGCCGGCCTCGGCCAGCAGCTCGTAGGCGCGGACCATCACGACCGGGTCGTTGTGCTTGACCGAGATCTTGAAGTCGTGGAAGCCGTGCTCCTCGAACAGCGAGGCCTCCCACACCGCCGACTCGACCAGCGCCTCGGGCGTGGCCTTGCCGTACTTCTCGAGCAGCCTCGGGTCGAGCGAGCCGGCGTTGACGCCGATCCGGATCGAGGTGCCACGGTCCTTGGCGGCCGCGGCGATCTCCTTGACCTGGTCGTCGAACTTGCGGATGTTGCCCGGGTTGACGCGGACGGCGGCGCAGCCGGCGTCGATCGCGGCGAAGACGTACTTCGGCTGGAAGTGGATGTCGGCGATCACCGGGATCTGCGAGTGCTGAGCGATCTCGGGCAGCGCCTCGGCGTCGTCCTGCGAGGGGCAGGCCACCCGCACGATGTCGCATCCGGTCGCGGTCAGCTCGGCGATCTGCTGCAGGGTCGAGTCGACGTCGGCGGTGAGTGTCGTCGTCATCGACTGCACCGAGACCGGGGAGTCGCTGCCGACGCCGACCTTGCCCACCCGGATCTGGCGGGTCTTGCGGCGCGGCGCGAGCACCGGCGGGGGTGCCGCGGGCATCCCCAGGTTGATCTCGGTCATGCTTTTTCGGGGTCCCCGCGGCGTTGTTCGCTGGAGGAGCGAAGCGGGGGAGGCGAAGAACGCCGGGGGGTGATCATGGGTTCCAGCGTACGGCGCACGCCTCGCGCGGCCCGAATCGATCAGGCGGGGATGTGGAGGGGTACGACGAGGTCGCCGACGATCAGCACCAGGCTCATCACCAGCATCACCGACGCCATCACGTAGGCGATCGGCAGCAGCCGCGCGGCGTCCACGAAGCCCGGGTCGGGCAGCCCGCGCAGCTTGGCCAGGCCGCGGCGTACCGCCTCCCACAGTGCGCTGGCGATGTGACCGCCGTCGAGCGGGAGCAGCGGGATGAAGTTGAAGGCGCCGATGAAGAAGTTGAACCCGGCGATGAGCATCGTGAGGTAGACGACCTTGCGCTCGGTCGGGAGCTCGGGCAGGGACACCGTCTCGCCCGCGAGCCGGCTGCCGCCGACGATGCTGACCGGGCTCTCCGGGTCGCGCTCCTGCACGCCGACGATCGCCCTGGCCACGCCCCAGACCCGCTCGGGCAGCCGGATCATCGCCTCCACGGTCTGCTCGGCGGTGTAGCCCATCTGCACGGTCGTGTAGAGCGGACCGCCGGTGGCGTAGTGGGTGGTGGGCGTGACCCCGAGGAACCCGACCTCGCGCAGCGTCTGGTCGTCCTCGGTGTCGGGCCGCAGCTCGACGGTGGTGCTGGTGCTGGCGGACATCGTGACGCCGTCGCGCAGCCAGGTGAGACGCACGTTGCCGTCGGCGTTGTCGCGGATCAGCGAGCGCAGCTGGTCCCAGCTCGTGACCGCAGTCTGGTTGAACTTGGTGATCACGTCGCCGCGCTTGAGGCCGGCCGCCGCCGCGGGGCTGATCGGGTCGCCGGACTCGCACGTCGTGCGGTTCTCCTTGACCGGGATCACGCAGTCGGAGACGGTGGCGATCATGGGGGCGCCGGAGTCGGGCACCTCGTCGGCCGGGTTGCCGAACGTCGCGAAGACAGCCCAGAAGAGGAAGAAGGCGATCCCGATGTTGACCGACGGGCCGCCGGCCATCACGACGACCTTCTTCCACCACGGCATCTTGTAGAAGAGCCGGTCCTCGTCGGCGGGCGTGATCAGCTCCCACTCGGCCGCGCGGGCATCGGAGATCAGCTGGGTGAACAGACCGGTGTTGGACTTGCGGATCTTGGTGACCTGGTTGCCCTGCTCGTCATAGGTCACCTGGCCGAGCTGCTCGGCCGCCGGCGGCAGCATCCCGACGATCTTCACGTAGCCGCCGAGCGGGATCGCCTTCACGCCGTACTCGGTCTCGCCGCGCTTGCGGCTCCACACGGTCGGGCCGAAGCCGATGAAGTATTGAGTGACCTTCCCTCCGAAGGCCTTGGCCGGAATCATGTGGCCGAGCTCGTGGAGCCCGATCGAGATCAGGATCGCCCCGAAGAAGATCACTACTCCGAGCGCGTAATAGACGCTGCTCACCCTCTGGTCCCCCCTTGGTCCAGCGCGACCGCGCCACCCTGAGCAGCCTCCGCCCGAGCCCACGCGTCGGCTGCGAGGACGTCCTCGACCGTCAACGACGTCCCCGGGGTCAAAGGTACGTCGTGTCGCGCAAGCACGCTGGAGACCGTTGGCACGATCTGCGTGAAGGCCAGCCTTCCCTGTCGGAAGGCTTCAACACATACCTCGTTCGCGGCGTTGTACACCGCGGGCGCCGTCCCACCCATCGTCGCGGCCCGTTTCGCCAGTGCCACCGCGGGAAACGCGCCTTCGTCCAGGGGGAAGAACTCCCACGTCTCCGGTCTGGTCCAGTCGACCGCCGGGGCGGTGTCGGGCACCCGGTCGGGCCAGTTCAGCCCCAGGGCGATCGGGATCAGCATGGTCGGCGGGCTGGCCTGGACGAGGGTCGCGCCGTCCACGAACTCCACCATCGAGTGCACGACGCTGGTCGGGTGCACCACGACCTCGATCCGGTCGATCGGCACGTCGAAGAGCAGGTGCGCCTCGATCACCTCGAGTCCCTTGTTGACCAGGGTGGCCGAGTTGATCGTCACCACCGGGCCCATGTCCCACGTCGGGTGCGCGAGCGCCTGGTCGAGGGTGACGTCGCGCAGCTCTTCGACGCTCCGGCCGCGGAACGGCCCGCCGCTCGCGGTCAGGACCAGGCGGCGTACCTCTTCCGGCGAGCCGCCGCGCAGGCACTGGGCCAGCGCGCTGTGCTCGGAGTCGACGGGCACGATCTGGCCGGGCTTGGCCCGCTCGACCACGAGCGGGCCGCCGACGATCAGGCTCTCCTTGTTGGCCAGCGCGAGGATGTTGCCGGCGTCCAGCGCCGCCAGCGTGGGCCGCAGCCCCACCGCGCCGGTGATGCCGTTGAGCACGACGTCGCAGTCCATGGCGGCCGCCTCGGTGGACGCGTCCTCGCCCAGCCCTGAGTACGCCGGCGCGAACTCGGACACCTGCCGCTCGAACAGCTCGGGGTTGCTGCCACCGGCGCTCAGCCCGACCACGCGGAACCGGCCCGGGTTGGCGCGCACGATGTCCAGCGCTTGGGTGCCGATCGACCCGGTCGACCCGAGAACCACGACGTCACGCACCCGGTCGACCACACCGCCATCCTCCCCCAAAGGGCTAGTTTGATCCCATGTTCGGCGGTCCTTCGCTCCCCCAGCAGCGCAACCTGGTCACCGAGATCCCCGGCCCCGAGTCGCTGGCCCGGCTCGACCGCAAGAAGGCGCACGTCGCCGACGGCGTCGGGACCATGCTGCCGGTCTTCGTGACCGCGGCAGGCGGCGGCGTACTGGTCGACGTCGACGGCAACTCGCTGATCGACCTCGGCTCCGGCATCGCGGTGACCAGCGTCGGCAACGCCGCTGAATCCGTGGTCGCCCGCGTGCAGGAGCAGGTGGCGGCGTTCACGCACAGCTGCTTCATGATCACGCCGTACGACGGCTACGTCGACGTCTGCGAGCAGCTGGCCGAGCTCACGCCGGGCGACCACGCGAAGAAGTCGGCACTGTTCAACTCCGGCGCCGAGGCGGTCGAGAACGCCGTGAAGATCGCGCGGGTCGCGACGGGCCGCGACGCGGTCGGGGTCTTCGACCACGCCTACCACGGCCGCACCAACCTGACGATGGCGATGACGGCGAAGAACATGCCGTACAAGAACGGCTTCGGGCCGTTCGCCGGCGAGGTCTACCGCGCGCCGATGTCCTACCCGTTCCGGGACGGG
Source organism: uncultured Actinomycetota bacterium (assembly GCA_963749865.1). Lineage (GTDB taxonomy): Bacteria > Actinomycetota > Actinomycetes > Propionibacteriales > Nocardioidaceae > Nocardioides. The sequence goes on along the minus strand of CAVVOE010000009.1, from coordinate 124,661 downwards.
TTGTCCGGCGAGGACGCCGCGGCCCGGGCGATCGACGTGCTGGAGAAGCAGGTCGGCGCCGAGAACCTCGCCTGCGTCGCGATCGAGCCGATCCAGGGCGAGGGGGGCTTCGTCGTACCGGCACCCGGCTTCCTGCCCGCGCTGGCCGCCTGGGCTGCCGACAGTGGCGTGCTGTTCCTGGCCGACGAGATCCAGACCGGCTTCTGCCGCACCGGCGACTGGTTCGCCTGCGACCACGAAGGAGTGGTGCCCGACCTGGTGACGCTGGCCAAGGGCGTGGCCGGTGGCCTGCCGCTCGCGGCGGTGACCGGCCGGGCCGAGGCCATGGACTCCGTGCACGTCGGTGGTCTCGGCGGGACCTACGGCGGCAACCCGGTCGCGTGTGCGGCCGGGCTCGGGGCGCTCGAGGAGATGCGGACCCACGATCTGGCCGCCCGGGCCCGCGCTATCGGCGAGCGGATGTCGGACCGGCTACGGAAGCTCCAGGCCGACCACCCGGTGATCGGCGACGTCCGCGGCCGCGGCGCGATGATGGCGATCGAGCTGACCACTCCCGGCTCGCTGACGCCCGAGCCGGCGCGCACCGCAGCGGTGTCGGCGTACTGCCACCAGCACGGCGTGGTCACGCTGACCTGCGGCACGTGGGGCAACGTGTTCCGGTTCCTGCCACCGCTGTCGATCTCGGACGAGCTGCTCGACGAGGCGTTCGACGTGGTCGCGGAGGCGTTCGCGGCCACCTCGTGAGCCTGATGCGTCCCCGGCTGCACCACACGGCCACCACCGGCTGGATCAACGACCCGTACGGGCTGGTGTGGTACGACGGCGCCTACCACCTGTTCTTCCAGCACGTACCCGGGCAGACGACCTGGGACGTCGGATGCCAGTGGGGGCACGCCGAGTCCACCGACCTGCTCTCGTGGACGTCGCTGCCCACGGCCCTGGAGCCCGACGAGAGCGAGGACGGGTGCTGGTCGGGGAGCGTGGTCCTGTCCCCGGACCCGGTCGCGTTCTACACCTCCGTCCGCGAGCCCGCGATCGGTGTCGGCCGGATCCGGTCCGTCCGTCTGTCCCACGGGTCGCGCTCCGAGGCACTCGTCGCGCTGCCGCCCGAGGTCGAGGCCATGGAGTTCCGGGACCCGTTCGTCTGGCGCAGCGGTGACGGCTGGCGGATGCTGGTGGGTGGTGGAACACCGGACGCGGCCGCCGCGTGGGCGTTCACGTCACCCGACCTCGCCACGTGGACCTACGCCGGCGTCGCGGCGTCCCGGTCTGCCACCGAGACCGCAGGCACCTGGACCGGCCGCGCCTGGGAGTGCCCGCAGCGCCTCGAGATCGAGGGCCGCGAGGTGCTCGTCGTCTCGGTCTGGGAGCCCGGTCGGCTGCACTACCTCGCCTACCGACTGGACGGGACCTGGCAGCGCCTCACCTACGGCCCGTCCCACTACGCCGGCTCGGTCTTCACCGACGCCGACGGCCGGCCCGGGATGGTCACCTGGCTGCGCGAGGTCAGCGGCGACGGCTGGGCCGGCGCGACTTCGCTCCCGATGTCTCTCTCCCTCGACGGAGACCGACTGGTCGCCTCTCCTCACGAAGCGCTCCTGTCGCGACGCGGGCCCGCCACCGCGCGTGAGCTGCCGCTGGCGGCCGACATCGAGTGGGCAGCCACGCCGGGCGCCGCCCTGGGCAGCGTCGGCTTCGCGGCCGTGGCCGCCTCGGACACTGTCGCCCTCACCGCCGGCGACCAACGGGTCGATCTCCCGTGGTCCGGGAAGCCACTTCGCCTGGTGCTCGACGGTCCGGTCCTCGAGCTGTACGGCGACCACGGCATCGCCGCCCTCCCCGTCACCCGGACCGGCGCCGCCGCTCTCGTCTCGTCCGGCCCGGAGCCCGTCGTGCACTCCCTGGAAGATGGCTGACATGCGCACCACCGCCGACGCCGTCCGCGGCCTGTGGCTGGTCCTGAACGACCGCGACTACGACGCCATCGCCGACTGGGTCACCGACGACTGCATCTACTACGACGTCCCGCTCGGCCCCGCGTTCGCCGCGCGCGGTCCCGCCGGCATCGCTGCTCGTCTGAAGGTCGGCTGGGGCGAGCTCGCGGCGTACGAGAACCACGACGGCCTCCTCCTGTGTGATGGCGACGACGCCATGTACGAGCACTCCGAGACGTGGACCTTCGCCACCGGCGAGGTCCTCGATCTCCCCTTCGTCACCGTCCACCACGTCCGCGACGGCCGGGTCTCGCTGTGGAAGGACTACTGGGACTACTCGGCGCTCACGAATGCCGCCCCCGCGGCCTGGCTCGACTCCCTCGCCACGGCCGACACGAGCTGGCTGTTCGACGCCAGCGGGGTGGTCTGAGGCGTAGGTGCGGGCAGCACCTGGCAGACCGCGTCGACTCGTGGTGGGGTATTCGGATGACTCAATACCTGCTGACCGTGCACGGCCCCGCCGAGATGACCGAGTTCGGCGGCTATGGCTCGAAGGAGGAGATGGAGGAGTCGTTTGCCGAGACCGGCGCCTTCAACGAGAAGCTTCGCGCCGACGGCTACTGGGTCTTCGCCGGCGGGCTCGCTCCCGCGTCGAGTGCGAAGGTCGTCGACGGCCAGGGTGAGCTGCCGCTGATGACGGACGGCCCCTACCTCGAGACCAAGGAGATCATTGGAGGCTTCTGGGTCATCGATGCTCCCGACCTCGACGTGGCGCTTGCGCTCGCGGCCGAGGCTTCTAAGGCGTGCCGGGGCAAGGTCGAGGTCCGTGCGTTCGACGGTCTCGGCTGAGCTCTCCCGGTGTCGCCCAGCCGGGTTGGCAAGAGAGCACTCACGCCCCCGGCAGCTCGCCAGCCGTCAGAGGGGACGAGTGGCGACGCCAGACTCTCCAGCCGTTCGTCCCCCGTCGCCAGAAGTCACTGATCACGAACAACCCGCTACGGTCCTCGCCCAGCACGGTGGCCCGCATCTGAGCCCTGCTCAGAACTGATGCCACGTCGCCCGACTGGTCGACGACCTGTACCTCGAGGCTGTACGAGTGCACGACGTAGTGCTCGAGAACCTCCAACCATCGGGCTCTCGGCATCGTGGCGGGTGCAGGGTGAACCAGCACCAGGGCGTAGTCCTCATCCAGAACCGATTCGGCCAGGGCCCGGTCGCGTCCTTGGATGGCTTCATCGAAACTCTTCATCGCGGCGGACAGATCGTGGGGTGTCATACCCAGATCCTGCACGTTGTCGAAGCACCCAACGATCGGTGTGGAGTTCGGGCACCAAGTGACTACGTCTTCAGTTCGGTCCACACGGCTGTTGCTGGGCGGCAGCTTCCACAGCCGAGTCGTGGGTCGAGCAGCTCTGTCGGTGGTCACAACTAGCGTGGTCGCATCATGTTGGCGGAGGTGCAGCTCTCGGGATCGCCGATCCAGGTGGATGGCCTGGACGATGGGTTCGTGCTGGACCTGATCCGGGACAGCGAGGTGCAGGCGCGGGCGGCGGATCGGCGCAAGCTGCGCTATGCGATCCACTGGGCCGAGCGCCACGTCGTCACCGACGTGCTCGAGGCCGCGCACTGGTCGGATGCCCACCCACGTGACGTGGTGTCGGCCTTCCCGTGATCTGTCGGTGGTCGGGGCATCATCGGGTCCATGCCGGAGCGAACCGTCACCGACCTCACGCAGGCCACGCTGAAGTTCGCCGCCGGAGACGACCAGCGACGCGAGCAGGTGTCGAGTACGTGGTACGTCCGCTTGACCCGTGGGGGCGAGCTGTACGTCCTCAATCGGGACGCCGGGGGCAACAGGGCACACATCTCGTTCCACAAAGACGGGCGCTGCCACTTCAAGGTCGAGGACCCCGGCGGTGACGGGCGCAAGCACGCCGAGTGGGACTTGCCACAGCCGATGGACGACGACGGGCTGCTCCGCCTCGCAACCGTGGTGATCCCCCACCGCGGTCTGGTCCCACCGGTCGGGCTGGTCGAGCCAGAGCCAGACACCGTGCTCATCCCGCCGCCACCGTTCGATCACCAGATCGAGGTGGACATCCTGTTCGAGCCGGGATCGGTGCCTGACAACGAGTGGCCCGCGCAGACCAGTTTGGGTGCGAAGCTGGTCGGTCGGTTCACCATCTACGCCGAGACCGTGAGCAACGGGCTCGCCAACTTCACCGCCGTGTCCACGATTCGCCCTGAAGGGCAACCCGCTCGCGCGCTCGCCGAGGCAACGATCAACCTGCCGGACAACGTCGCAATTGGACAGCTCCGAACCGTGCTATTCGAGCAGGTCCAGGTGGACGGTCAACAACTCCCGGTCCGGACGGAGATGCCGCTGGGGCACATGCCGCAGAACCCCGACAGCACAGGGACGTGAGCCTCAAGAGCAAAGTATCTGCAACCTCGCGCCGCTGTGCCGCCGCGACCATCGCGCCAAGACGCATTTCGGGTGGACCTACGTCCGCAACCGCGACGGCACCTACACCTGGACCGGCCCCAGGGCCACCGCTACACCGTCGACACCCGAGGCGTCGTCACCCGACACTGACCGCATGTCCCAGCGCCGCGAGACCGTGGTCGTCGGTGGCGGCGCAATGGGGTCGGCTACCGCGTGGCACCTCGCCCGCCGCGGGCGGCAGGTCACGCTGCTCGAACGCTTCGGCGCCCGACACACGATGGGGGCCTCCCACGGCAGGTCGCGCAACTTCAACGTCACGTACGTCGAGCCGACGTACCAGCAGATGCTGCGGGAGGCCGCGGTGCTCTGGCGTGAGCTCGAGGACGAGAGCGGTGACTCGCTGCTCGACCTCGTCGGCCTCACCAACCACGGCGCCGGCGTCGCTGCCGACCTCGCGGACGTGCTGGGCGCCCTCGGCGTCAGGGCGTCGATGCTGACGCCGGAGCAGGCGCAGGAGCGGTGGGCGGGCATCCGCTTCGACACCCGCGTGCTGTTCACCCCCGACGGCGGACGGATCGACGCGGAGGAGGCCGTGGCGACGCTCCAGTCCGAGGCCGCCCGCCGCGGAGCGCAGGTGCTGCTCGACACCAGTGTCGTGTCGATCCGCGTCCGCGCGGACGATCGGGTCGAGGTGACCACCCGCGAGGAGGTGTACGTCGCGGACACGGTGGTCGTCACGGCGGGCGCCTGGACCGAGAAGCTGCTGGGCCCGGTCCTCGCGCTCCCGAGGCTGGTGGTGACCCAGGAACAGCCGGCCCACTTCGCGGTCCGGGACGAGGGTGCCGTCTGGCCGAGCTGGAACCACGTTCCCGAGCTGGGGAGCCCGCGCTACGACTACTGGTACTCGCAGACCTACGGGACGCTCACGCCCGGCGAGGGCGTCAAGGCCGGATGGCACGCGGTCGGTCCGGTCATCGACCCCGATGCGCGGACGTTCGAGCCGGAGCCGGTGCAGCTCGCGGCATTGCAGCGGTACGCCCGCGAGTGGCTGCCCGGGGTCGACGCCGACGCCATGACCGCGATCAGCTGCACCTACACGTCGACCTCCGACACCGACTTCCTCCTCGACCGGGTCGGGCCGGTCGTCGTCGGGGCGGGCTTCTCCGGCCACGGGTTCAAGTTCGTGCCCACGGTCGGTCGCATCCTGGCCGACCTCGTCGGGGGCAGGGCGCACCCCGTGCCCCGGCTGTCGCTCAGCGGTCGTCCCTTGTGACCCGAAGTCGAGGAGTCGTATGTTGCCAAGACTCGTGCCTGATCACGCTTCACCTGGGGGAACCTCGCATGACCCAGCTCGACCGGCAGGGCCCATCAGACCCGGTTTTCGTGCCGTTCACACCCGGCATGCGTGACAACCCGGCCGAGCTGACGGCCATTCCGGACGAGATCGCCCGCGCGCGCGAGCTGCCGGCCGAGCCGACTCCGACCGAGGAGTTCACCGAGCAGTGGCGCAACGCGTCGTACAACTGCTTCTCCTCCGGCCACAAGTTCTGCCGCGAGGTCTGCCCGGTGACGCAGGTGACTCGCAACGAGTCGTGGACGCCGACGGCCTTCCACGCCAACGTCGTGGCGATGGACAAGGGCGAGATGACGATCGAGGAGATCGCCTCCGACTACGTCAACTGCACCCAGTGCGGCGCCTGTGAGCTGCGCTGCCCCAACACTCTGTTCACCGGCGACTTCTACCGTTTCCGGACTCGCACCGTGGACGTGGTCAAAGCGGTACGCGCGTTCGCCGTCGACAGTGACGTGCACCAGCCGGCGTGGCGGTCCTGGAACGAGCGGACCGACGAACGCACCCACGAGCCGGTGCTGGGCGACACCCCGGTCAGCCAGGAGCACGTGCGCGACTGGTCCGAGGGGCTCGACCTCCCGATCGGCGGGGAGACCGTGCTGTTCGTGGACTGCGAGGCGGCCTTCTACCGCACCTCGGTGCCCCGCGCCGTCGCCCAGGTCCTCCAGCTGGCGGGCTACGAGTTCGGGCTGATGGGCGAGCAGTGGTGCTGCGGAGGTCCGGCCGCGGAGATGGGGTACGTCGACCAGGCGAGGCGCTTCGCCCAGCACAACCTCGACAACTGGCGCTCCACCGGCACCCGACGGGTGCTCGTGCTCGACCCGCACGACTACATCTCTTTCACCGAGGACTACCCGAAGTACTTCGGCGCCGACTTCGACATCGAGGTCGTGCTCGTCGTGGAGCTGTTCGCCGAGCTCATCCGCGAGGGCAGGCTGACCCCGTCGGTGCCCATCGAGCGGGCGATCACCTACCACGACCCCTGTCGGCTCAACAAGCGCAAGGGCATCTGGAAGGAGCCCCGCGAGATCCTGCGCTCGATCCCCGGCCTGGACTTCACCGACGTCGACCGGGTGACCCAGTGGTCCTACTGCTCCGGCGGCGGTGGCGGGCTCCCTGTCGAGAAGCCCGAGCTCACCGCCGCGATCTCGGCCGGTCGGATCGAGAAGGCGGCCGCGCTCGAGGTGGACACCTTGGTGAGCGCGTGCCCCTGGTCCGAGCGGCCCCTCGGCGAGGCGGGCGCAGCAGCGAGCATCGACGTGGTCGACATCCACGAGCTGCTGGCCGAGTCGCTGGGGATCACGATCGGCGGTTCTCACCACGGGAGCTCGTCGTGACCATCGCGGTGGAGCGGCTCGACGAGGTGGTCACCGCGCTGCGCACCGTGCTCCGGGACGAGCAGATCCTCACCTCCAAGCCGGACCGCTACAACCGGGCCCGGGTCCCTGCCCCCTTCCCGGTGCACCGGTGGGCCGAGCGACTTCCGGACCTCGCCGTGCTGCCGACGAGCACCGAGGAGGTGGCCGGCGTCGTGCGCATCGCCAACGACCTGCGGGTGCCCGTCGTCCCTCGCGACGGCGGGACCGGCCTCACCGACGGCGCGGTCCCGCTGCGCGGCGGGATCGTCGTCGACGTCAAGCGGATGAACCAGGTCAAGGAGCTCGACCTCGACAACCGCACGGTCACCGTCGGCACCGGCATCAGCATGCTCAAGCTCAACGAGCAGCTGGCGACGCACGGGCTCTTCTATCCCGACGACCCGGCGTCGTACCCCTGCTCCCTGGTCGGCGGCCGCATCGGCACCAGCGGCTGGTCGCTGATCGGCTCGCGCTACGGCCACACCCGCGACCTGGTGCTCAGCTTCGACCACGTGCTGCCCACGGGGGAGGTGATGCACGTCGGCGACGGCATCGGCCACAAGGTGAGCAAGTCCTCGAGCGGCTACCAGCTCAAGCACCTGTTCATGGGCCACCAGGGCACGCTCGGCATCGCGACCGAGGCCACCCTCAAGCTCTTCCCCAAGCCGGAGGCGGAGCTCTCGCCGTTCTGGGCGTTCGACGACTACGACGACGCCTACGCCTGCGTCGGCGCGCTCGCCCGCGCCGGGGTCGCGACGTTCGCCGGGGCAGTGCTCTTCGACGAGTGGAAGGTCGCCTACCTGCGCCGCGACGACGAGGCCTACATCCCCCAGCCCGGCGACGTTCGGGCGCTGGTGTGCGCGGTGATGTACGGGTACGAGGACGAGGTGCGGCCGGCCGGCAGGCGGCTGTTCCGGATCGCGAAGGAGCACGGCGCGCGCTACCTCGGCGACGAGATCTCCGAGGGCGACTGGGCGGCCCGCCACGACCGCTACGCCACCCCGATGCACGGCCGCACCAAGGCCGGCCAGGTGGTGCCGATGAGCTGGCACTGCGAGGACGCGGCGATCAACTACTCCAACCTCCCGTCGGTGACGAGGGCCTGGCACGAGATCGTCGCCGACCTGCGTCGGCGTACCGACGTGTTCGACGACTGGGGCATGTTCGCCTACACCCAGGGCAACACCGGCGTGGACTACCTCACCGAGATCGACGTCGGCATCTGGGAGCAGCAGCTCGACGACCGGGCCTGGGAGATGTGGGTCAAGGCCAAGCGCGACATCGCCGCCGTCGCCCTCGCGCACCACGGCTCGATCAGCGCCTGCCACGGCTCCTGCCGCGAGGGCGAGGTCGACCTCGTCCCCGACGAGCTCGGCCGCGGCTTCGACGTGATGCTCGACGTCAAGCGCAGCCTCGACCCGAACAACATCATGAACCCCGGGAAGTACCTCCTCGACCGCGCCTACGAGACCGGGCCGCGACCATGAGCGAGACTCCGGACCAGCCGATCGGCTTCCGGTACGCCGACGAGTACACGCCGCCCGCCCCCGAACGCGTCTCCGACGTCGCCATCACCACGCATGAGCACCTCTTCGAGGTCGACCCCCGGCTGATGGAGCGCTGGGTGCTCCAGCAGGAGTTCCCCAACTGGGACAGCCTGCGGATCATGAACAGCCGCCACGACCATCTCGACTGGATGCACGTCCACTTCGCCACCAAGGTGGTCACCGGCTCCGAGCTGCTGGCCGAGGTCGACGCCGAGGACGGCGCCGAGGACGGTGACGCGTGACCGCGGCGCCGCCGGACGACGAGGCGGCCCGGCTCGAAGGGCTCGGCTACACCTCGGAGTTCAAGCGCGAGATGAGCCTCGCGGCCAACTTCTCCCTGGGCTTCACCTACCTGTCACCGGTCGTGGCGACGTACACCCTCTTCGCGGTCGCGCTCGCCACCGGCGGCCCGCCGATGATCTGGTGGCTGCTGATCGTCGGCGTCGGGCAGTTCTTGGTGGCCCTCGTCTTCGGTGAGGTGGTCTCGCAGTTCCCGGTCGCGGGCGGCGTCTACCCGTGGGCCAGGCGGCTGTGGGGCCGCCGGTGGGCCTGGATGACCGGCTGGGTCTACCTGATCGCGCTGCTCGTGACCATCGCCAGCGTCGTGTACGGCGCTGGTCCGTACCTCGCGCTGCTGCTCGAGTTCACTCCCGGCACCGGCTCCACCGTCATCTGCGCGCTGATCATGCTGGCCGCGGCGCTGGCGCTGAACCTGCTCGGCACCCGGATCCTGGCGATGGCCGCCACGATCGGCTTCGTCGCCGAGCTCGTCGGCGCACTCATCGTGGGTGGCTGGCTGCTGGTCACCGAGCGCCACCAGAACCTCTCGGCCCTCTTCGACTCCGAAGGGGTCACCGGGCACAGCGGCGGCTACCTCTCGGCGTTCCTGGCTGCGGCGATCATCGGCGTCTACCAGTACTACGGGTTCGAGGCGTGCGGTGACGTCGCGGAGGAGGTTCCGGACCCCACGCGCGTGATCCCGCGGGCGATGCGGATGACCATCTACGTCGGCGGCGCGGCGTCGATCCTGGTCTGCCTGTCGCTGCTGCTGGCCGTGCCCGACTTCGGCGCCGCGATCAGCGGGGAGGACCCCGACCCCGTCATCAGCGTGCTGAACAGCGCCTTCGGCGTCACCGGCACGAAGTTCGTGCTGGTGGTGGTGATGGTGTCCTTCCTGTCCTGCACGCTGAGCCTCATGGCGGCGGCCAGCCGGCTGATGTACTCCTACGCTCGCGACGACATGATCTTCGCCTCCCTCCTGCTGCGGCACTTCGACCCCAAGCGGCACGTGCCGCCGTACTCGATGGTGGTCGCGGCCACCGTCCCGGCCCTCATCGTCCTCGGCTCGATGGTCTCCGAGAAGGCGCTGACCTCGATCGTCTCGTTCGCGATCCTCGGCATCTACCTCGGCTTCCAGATGGTGGTGCTCGCGGCGCTGCGGGCCCGGCTCAAGGGCTGGGAGCCGTCCGGTTCATTCACCCTGGGGCGTTGGGGGCTGCCGGTCACCGTGGCGGCGCTGACGTACGGCGTCCTGACGATGATCAACATCGCCTGGCCGCGCACCCCTGACGCCGCGTGGTACGACAACTACCTGGTCGCGCTCTCGGCGGTCGTCGGCGTCGGCATCGGCGCGGTCTACATGCTCTTCGCTCACCCCTACCTGCGCAGCGATGCCCGCTACGGCGACGCCGTACCCACCCCAGAAGGAGTCAAGCAATGAAGTTCAGCTACGCGATGCTGCCGGACTACCCGCTCAGCGAGTCCTTGGCCTCGATCAAGAAGGCCGACGAGCTCGGCTTCTACGCGGTCTACGCCGCGGACGAGACCTGGCACAAGGACCTCTGGCTGCTCTTCGCGGCAGCGGCGGCGCAGACCAGTCAGGTCCGGATGGGACCGAGCGTGTCGGGCGTGGTGCTGCGCGAGCCGACCCTGATAGCGCAGGCGGCCGCCACGCTGGACGAGCTGACCGACGGACGGGCGGAGGTCGCGGTGTCGAGCGGCAACTTCGGCCTGCTCGCCGAGTACGAGATCGACTGGGCCAAGACCAAGCCGCTCTCCCGCGTGAAGGAAGCGGTCCAGGTGATCCGCACCCTGCTCGACGAGGGCACCATCACCCACGACGGCGAGTTCTTCAACTACAGCGGCCTGTTCACGTTCGCCCGGCCGGTGCAGGACCGGCTCCCCGTGAAGATGGGTGCGATGCGCGGACCGAAGTCGTTCGAGGTGGCCGCCGAGTTCTCCGACGGGTGCCACCACGCACTCAGCTACACCCGCGAGGCCTACGACTACATGATCGAGCACTGCACCATCGGCGCCGAGCGCGCCGGCAAGAACGTGCAGGACCTCGACCTCGGCGCCTGGATCGTGTTCTCGGTGGCCGAGGACAGTGCCGTGGCCAAGGACGCCGCGCGCAGCATGGTCGGCCTCTATGCCTCATCGATGCCGCACGAGCAGCTCAAGCGCAACGGCGTCGACCCCGAGGAGGTGGCGCCGATCATCGAGGCGATCGGGGCCGGTGACATGGCCAAGGGCATCGAGCTGACCACCCCCGACCTTGCGGAGCGACTGTCGGTGGCAGGGACTCCGGAGGAGTGCGTGAGCAAGATGCAGAGCGAGATCGCGGCCGCGGGAGTCAACCACATGATCCTGGCCATCACCGACAAGGCGCTGGTCAAGGCTCTGATGGGTCGGGAGGTCGAGGGAGTCCCCGACGTCGACACCCAGCTGCAGCTCGTCCACGACAGGGTGATGCCTGCGTTCGCCTGAGTCATCTCGACGGACCGAGCCGGCGCGCCCTCCCCCCACGGCGGGCGCGCCGGCCGGGGTCCTATCCCGAGACTTCCTGCATCCCCCACGGGCTGCCGTACTCGGTCAGCAGCTCCAGGAAGGGGACGGCGTCGAAGGCTTCCGGGCCGAGCACGCCGGCACCCGACCAGGTGCCGTTGGCGAGCAGCTCGAGGGCGACGACCGGGTTGATCGCGGTCTGCCAGACCACGCACTGGTGGCCGTACTCACTGCATCGTCCATTCGTTGTCGACGACGTGGTAGAGGTACGTCGACCGTGGGGCGCCGTCCTGGCCCTTGCCGGTGACCCACAGCCCGGCGCAGGTCTTGCCCTTCATCCGCGGACCGACGGTGGCCGGGTCCGGGAGCACCGCGGCCACGACGTCGCGGGGCGATGACCTCGACGCCTTTGACGCGCACCTTGTCGGTGCGGTCCAGGCCGAGGGTGTGCAGCACCTTGAGGATGTTGATGAACTCCTCGCCGAGGCCGTACTTGAACGTCGCCCGCTTGCAGTCGACCCAGCGCGGCATGAGGAGGACCTCCTCGTGCTCGACGTTGACGCACTCGACCGGGCCGATGCCCTCGGGGAAGTCGAAGACCTCCGGCTCGCTGAACGGCGCGGTCGTGTGCCATTCACCCGCCCCTCGTCCACAGCCCAGATCACGGGCGGGTTCAGGCACTCCTCGATCGTGGTCCACATCGAGAACGACGGCGCGAAGATCTCGTTGCCGTCGTCGTCGGTCACGACGAAGTTGGCGCCGTCACGCGTCCCGAGCTCGTCGATCTCGGAGAACAGGTGGTCGGCGGCGTACCGCGCGAACACGTCGGACAGCCCGGGCTCGACGCCGATCCCGACCAGGGCGAGCCGGCCCGCCGACTCCCAGTCCGACGCGACCGCGAACTGCTCGTCGCCGAGCTTCACGCCCGGCTTCTCGTACGGCGCGTCGGGGTGCGGCTTCGAGAGCGACATGGCCATGTCGAGGTAGTCCGCCCCGGCGGCGAAGGCGCCCTCGAAGATCGGCATGTTGAAGACCGGGTCGACCGCGTTCATCACGTGGGTGATGCCGTGCTCCTGGCACAGCGCGGTCACCGACTCCGCCGACGAGGCGTCGATCTGCGCGGCGACGTACCGCTCGTCGGTGGCCGCCGCCTTCTCGGACCGCGCCGGGTCGTAGTCGGCGATGACGACCGTCTCGAAGAAGTCCCGCCGCGCCGCGATGGCGGTGAAGGCGCCGCCCACTCCCCCGGCGCCGACGAGCAGGATCCTCACTCAGTCACCGGTGCCGATCCACGACATCACGTGCTTGACGCGCGTGTAGTCCTCGAGGCCGTACATCGAGAGGTCCTTGCCGTAGCCGGAGTGCTTGAAGCCGCCGTGCGGCATCTCGGCCACCAGCGGGATGTGGCAGTTGATCCAGACACAGCCGAAGTCGAGCGCCTTCGACATCCGCAGCGCGCGGCCGTGGTCCTTGGTCCAGACGCTGGAGGCCAGGCCGTACTCGACGCCGTTGGCCCACGCGAGGGCCTCGGCCTCGTCGGTGAACTGCTGCACGGTGATCACCGGGCCGAAGATCTCGTCCTGGATCTGCTCGTCATCCTGCTTGAGGCCGGAGAGCACAGTCGGCTCGTAGAAGTAGCCAGCGTCGCCCTGCCGGTGGCCGCCGGTCTCGACGTTCGCGTGGTCGGGCAGCCGGCCCACCATGCCGGTGACCCGGTCGAGCTGGTCGGCGTTGTTGAGGGCGCCGAAGAGCACGTCCTCGTCGTCGGGCAGCCCGGTCTTGATCCCCTTGGCCTGCTCGGTGAGAGCGGCCACGAAGTCGGTGTGGATGCCCGGGCCCGCCAGCACTCGGGTGGCCGCGGTGCAGTCCTGGCCGGCGTTGAAGTAGCCGCCGATAGCGATGTCCTCGGCTGCCTTCTCCAGGTCGGCGTCGTCGAAGACGATCACCGGTGCCTTGCCGCCCAGCTCGAGGTGCGCGCGCTTGAGGTCCTTGGCGGCCGAGGCCGCGACCTCCATCCCGGCCCGCACCGACCCGGTGATCGACACCATCTGCGGCGTCTTGTGCTCGACCACGGCGCGGCCGGTGTCCCGGTCGCCGGTCACCAGGTTGAGCACGCCGGGCGGCAGGAACTCCTGGCACAGCTCGGCCAGCAGCGCCGAGCTCGCCGGCGTGGTGTCGCTCGGCTTCAGGACGACCGTGTTGCCCGCGGCCAGGGCCGGCGAGATCTTCCAGATCATCATCATCAGCGGGTAGTTCCACGGCGTCACCTGGCCGACCACGCCCACGGGCTCGCGGCGGACCCACGAGGTGAAGTCGCTCATGTACTCGCCCGCCGAGCGGCCCTCGAGCACCCGGGCGGCACCGGCGAAGAACCGGATCTGGTCGATCGCGGGCGGCATCTCCTCGTCCGTGGTCAGCCCGATCGGCTTGCCGGTGTCCTTCGACTCGACCTTGACGAACTCCTCGGCGCGCTTCTCCACCGCGTCGGCGATCTTGAGCAGCGCCTTCTGCCGGTCGCTGGGCGTGGTGTCGCCCCAGCTCTCGAACGCCTTCGCCGCGGCGGAGTACGCCCGGTCGACGTCCTCGGCCCTCGACATCGGCGCGGCGGCGTACACCTCGCCGGTGGTCGGGTCGACCACGTCGTAGGTCTCCCCCGACACCGAGTCGACGAGCTCTCCGTTGATGACGTTCTTGAACCGCTGGTCGGCCATGGTCGGAGCCTAGGTCCACAGCGACGGAATCTGTAGGGGACGTCCGCCGATGGCTGCGGATTTCGTCGTCCGAGCCGACTTGCACCCCGGAGGTGTTGCCTGCCACGGGTCCTGCGCGCTGAGTGCTCGGGGTCCATTGTCGGCGACCCATCGCTCTACGAGGACTGCCCCGAAGGGCCTTACCAGCTGGAGGTGGCCACCACCGCGAACGGCGCGTGTGCGAACCGGGGTCTCATGATCTGGTTCTACAACTGAGCACCCGCTGACCAGACCCGTGCGCCGTCCACCCAGGTGGACACCACGCGGGCGGCGCCGATCTCCTCCGGCGGGCCCGCGAACGGGTCACGGTCGAGGACCACCAGGTCGGCCACGGCCCCGGGCTCGACCACGCCCGCGTCGTCGCGGTGGTTCACCCAGGCGCTGCCGGAGGTGTACGCCGCGAACGCGGTCTCGAGGTCGAGGGCCTGCTCGGGCAGGAACGGGTCGGTGCCGGCCCGGCCGCTCTCGGCGTAGGACGTCCGGGTGACCGCCGTGTGGATCGCGGCCAGCGGGTCGGGTGTGGAGACCGGCCAGTCGCTGCCCGCGACCAGGCGGCCACCGGCTCGGTGGATGGCGCCGAAGGGGTACTGCCAGCGCGCCCGCTCGTCGCCCAGGAACGGCAGCGTGAGGTCGACCATCTGCTCGTCGTAGACGGCCCAGAGCGCCTGCATGTTGGCCGCGACGCCGAGCTCGGCGAACCGCGGCACGTCCTCGGGATGCACGAGCTGGAGGTGCGCGATCTGGTGGCGCAGCGACGGGTCGGTCCCCTCCATGGCGTCGAGCGTCTCGCGCGCCGCGCGGTCGCCGATCGCGTGCACGTGCACCTGGAAGCCGGCCGCGTCGAGCGCCCGCACCGCCTCTCGCAGCGCGCCCGCCTCGACGAACGAGTGGCCGCCGTTGCCGGTCGGCCGGCCGCCCGCGTCGAGGTAGGGCTCGAGCATTGCGGCCGTGCCGTTCTCGGCCACGCCGTCCTGCATGATCTTCACGGTCCTGGCGCGGAACCGGCCCCCGGTCATCGCCTCGCGCCGCCCGACCAGGTCGGCCACCTGCTCGACGCCCTGGCCGCGTTCCCACCACAGCGCTCCGACGACGTGCGACCGCAGCTCGCCGCTGGCCGCCGCGTCGACGTAGGTGGACGCCGGGTCGTCCATGCCGGAGTAGGACCCGACGATGGCGTCCTGCCAGCTGGTGACGCCGAGCGAGTGGAGGTAGGCCTGACCGGCGAGCAGCGCGGCGCGGTAGTCGGCGCCGGTGGTGCGGGGCAGGTGTCGGCTGACCATGGAGGTCGCGCCCTCGTGCAAGGTGCCGCTCGGGTGACCGTCGGCGTCGCGTTCGATCCGGCCGTCCGGCGGGTCCGGCGTGTGCTCGTCGATGCCGGCGATCTCCAGCGCGCGGCTGTTGACCCAGGCGCCGTGGTGGTCGCGGTTGGGCAGGAACACCGGCCGGTCCGCCACCACCTGGTCGAGATCGGAGGCGAGCGGCGTGCCGCCGGGGAACGCCGGCATCGCCCAGCCACCGCCGAGGATCCACTCGACGTCGGGGTGGCTCTCGGCGTACGCGCGGACGGCGGCGAGGTACTCCTCCCGCTTGTCGAGCTCGGACAGGTCGCAGCGCAGCCGCTCCAGCCCGCCCTGGATCGGGTGCACGTGCGCGTCGGTGAACCCGGGGCTCAGCAGCCCGCCGGCCAGGTCGACGACCTCGGCCCCGTCGCGGTCGAGGGCCGGACCGACCGCGGCGACGTGTCCGCTCCGCACCAGCACGTCGACGGTGCCGAGGTGGCGGTGGCCGTCGAAGACGGAGCCGCCGGTGAAGAGCCTGCTCATCGGCCCTCGAGCAGCGGGCCGGCCGGGTCATGGCTGATCCCGACCTTGCGCGCGGCCAGCCCGGAGAGCGCCTCGAGGCAGACCCGGTTGGCGAGGAACGCGGTGATCTCCGCGTGGTCGTACGGCGGCGACACCTCGACCACGTCGATGCCGGCGATCGGGAGCTCGAGGCAGATCCGGCGCACGGAGTCGAGCAGCTCGCGTGCGGACAGCCCGCCCGGCTCCGGGGTGCCGGTGCCCGGTGCGTGGCCGGGGTCGCAGACGTCGATGTCGACGCTGAGGAAGACCGCGTCGCAGTCGTCGAGCGCGATCTCGAACGCCTCGTCGAGGCAGGCGGTCAGCCCACGCTTGCCGATCTCGGTCATCTCGAAGGAGCGCATGTCCTGCTCGGCCATCCAGCCCAGCGTCTCCGGCTCGGGCCAGTAGCCGCGCAGCCCGATCTGGAGGAACCGGTCCCCGCGGAGGGCCCCTGACTCGATCAACCGGCGCATCGGCTGGCCGTGGCCGTAGAGCGAGCCGAACTCGATGTCACCGGTGTCCGCGTGCGCGTCGAAGTGGATCATCGACACCCGGCCGAAGCCGAGGTGCCGAGCCACCCCGGTCGCGTCCGGCAGCGCGATCGAGTGGTCCCCGCCGAGCACCAACGGGACCGTCCCCTGGCTCGCCACGGCGTGCACCGCCTCCTCGAGGTTCTGCCGCGAGCGCTCCTGCTCACCGGGCGGCATCTCGACGTCGCCCGCGTCGACGACCCGGAGGTCCTGGAGCGCGTCGACCCGCAGCGCCAGGTGGGGCCGGGAGCCGTCGTGCGGCAGGTAGTCGGTCTGCCGGATCGCCTGCGGCCCGAACCGCGTGCCGGACCGGTGCGAGGTGCCGCCGTCCCACGGCGCGCCGACCACGACCACGTCCGCTGCCGCGACGGCCGCGGTGTCGTCGAGGTCCACGGCGTCCACGCCGAGGAAGGTGAGGTCGGGTCCGAACATCGGGCCGTACCGGGTCATGGACCAGTCCTACCAGCCCGCCGCCGCCACCAGACCCGGCCGATGGCCCGCCAGTGCACAGGAAGGCGATCAAGCGGGCGGCACGCGGCGTCCACTCGGCGCCCCCCGGGGATCCGCCTTCGGTATCCGAGCGACCGACCAAAGGCCCAATCTCACCGCGTGACAACCGATTCCGTCGTGAAGTCGCCGGATCGCCACGGATTCATTTGCTTTCCTCTCATCCCGGGACGCACCATGGACCCATGGCTCTCGACCCCGCACAGATGCAGCAGGCCGCCAAGGACCACCTGTGGATGCACTTCACCCGGCACGGCTCCTACCAGGACGCCGACGTCCCGGTGATCGTGCGCGGCGAGGGCGCCTACATCTGGGACTCCAACGGCAAGCGCTACCTCGACGCGCTGGCCGGCCTGTTCGTCAGCCAGCTCGGGCACGGCCGCACCGACCTGGCTGAGGCGGCCGCCAAACAGGCCGCGGAGCTCGCCTTCATGCCGCTGTGGTCCTACGCCCACCCCAACGCCATCGAGCTCGCGCAGCGGCTGGCCGGCTACGCCCCCGGCAACCTGAACCGCGTCTTCTTCACCAGCGGCGGCGGCGAGGCCGTCGAGACGGCGTGGAAGCTGGCCAAGAACTACTTCAAGCTCACCGGCAAGCCGATGAAGCACAAGGTGCTCAGCCGCACCATCGCCTACCACGGCACCACCCAGGGCGCGCTGTCGATCACCGGCCTGCCGGCGCTCAAGCAGCAGTTCGAGCCGCTGGTCCCCTCGACGTTCCGCGTGCCCAACACCAACTTCTACCGCGCGCCCGAGCACGTCGCCGACGACCTCGAGGCGTTCGGCCGCTGGGCCGCCGACCAGGTCGCCGTCCAGATCGAGAACGAGGGCCCCGACACTGTCGCCGCGGTCTTCATGGAGCCGGTCCAGAACGCCGGCGGCTGCTTCCCGCCTCCGCCCGGCTACTTCCAGCGGGTCCGCGAGATCTGCGACGAGTACGACGTGCTGATGGTCTCCGACGAGGTGATCTGCGCGTTCGGCCGGCTCGGGCACATGTTCGGTGCCGAGCGCTACGGCTACGAGCCCGACATCATCACCTGCGCCAAGGGCATCACCTCGGGGTACGCCCCGCTGGGCGCGATGATCGCCACCGACCGGCTGATGGAGCCATTCCTGGAGGACGGCGCGATGTTCGCGCACGGCTACACCTTCGGCGGCCACCCCGTCTCGACCGCGGTCGGGCTGGCGAATCTCGAGGCCTTCGAGAACGAGAAGGTGCTCGAGAACGTGCGGGACAACGAGGCGGCGTTCCGCGCGACCCTCGAGCGGCTCAAGGACCTGCCGATCGTGGGCGACGTCCGCGGCGACGGGTACTTCTACGGGATCGAGCTGGTCAAGGACAAGGCGACGCGGGAGACCTTCACCGACGAGGAGTGCGAGCGGCTCCTCTTCGGCTTCGTCTCCAAGCAGCTGTACGCCGAGGGGCTCTACTGCCGCGCCGACGACCGGGGCGACCCGGTCGTGCAGCTCTCGCCGCCGCTGATCTGCACCCAGGAGCACTTCGACGAGATGGAGCAGATCCTCAGGGTCGTGCTCGACAAGGCCGGCACCCTGATCTAGATCTAGGAGTCCTCACGCTCGTAGACGTGCACCCCGTCCGGGAGGACGTAGACGAGCATCGGGGTCGAGCCCCCGGGGGCCATCACCAGCTGGGCGGGGCTTCCCGGGTCGGCCTCGGTCAACGGGTTGGCCAGTGGCTCGACCTCGGCCACCTCGCCGGCGGGACTGACCAGCGTGGCCCCGACCAGCTGCACCGACTCGTCGTCCTCGCCGCTGCCGAGGAGGAAGAGGTGGAGGGTGTCGTCGGCGCCGGCGCGCACCTGGACCCCGACGTGGGCGGGAGCACCTGACGACGTCGAGGCGGGAAGCACCTGGGAGACGTCCGACCCCGGCAGGTCGAGCCGGAGCCCGAGCCCGGACACGGAGATCGAGAACGGCGTCCCTGACGGCGTCCGGTAGACCGACGTGCGCCCCATGGAGCCATCGGTCGGGTCCACCACGACCGGCTTCCCGCGGTCCGAGAACCCGTACAGGCTCACGCCGTCGTCGTAGGTCGGGCCGAAGGACCGGGCAACCGGGATCTCGTCGATCCGGCCGTCGCGCACCCGGAGCAACCAGGTGTTCTCGACGGCCTGGCGAGCGGCGACCAGAGTGCCGTCGGCGAGCACGCGCGGGAGCTGCCACTGGAAGTACCGCCCACCGACCAGCAGCCTCCTGGGGACCCGAACCCGGTCGAGAAACCGGCCCGAGGAGTCGTAGTGGGCGATCCGTCTCTTGGCGGCATCGAGGAACCACCAGCTTCCGTCGGGGCCGGGCGCGCCGTACTCGGGGCCGAGGTCGAGCGAGCCGGAGTCTCCGCCGGGCGCGGTGCCGAGCAGCTCCTTGCCGCGCCCGTAGGCGATCACGAACAATTCGCGCCAAACGGCAGGCATGGTGGCTGCCGCGGCCGGCACCACCAGCTCGTCCACGTCGAGGTCGCGACCATCGGCCGCAGGGGACGGCGTGGTCGGCGCGACCGTCGGCGCGACCGTCGGCGCGGCACCGGACGAAGACCCGGAGGGAGTCGGCTCCGGCTTGCCCGAGGAGTCAGAGGAGTCCGAGGAGCATGCGGCGACCAGTGACCCGGCGAGCACGCACGCGACCGCGAGGCGAGGCCACATTCTGCGGATCGTCGCACGGGTGCAGACCGCCAACAAGCGCGGTCCAATGGGTTACGCCCGGAGAGTCCGACGGCTAGGTTCGGCCCACGGTCCGCGGCAGAGCTGCCGCGGCGGGAGGGAACCGTCATGGCTCGTCGTCGTCCGCTGTTCACGATCGCTGCCGCTGCAGCCGCGATCGCCGTCACCGCAGCAGGTGCCCAGAACGGAGGCGCGGCCACCGCGAAGCCACCGCCGCCACCGAAGCCGACCAAGGTCGTCATCATCGTCGTCGACTCCCTGAGCAAGGAGATCGTCGACAAGTACGACATGCAGAACGTCAAGCAGCTGATGAAGGACGGCGTGGACACGCCGCGCGGCTACCTCGGCCACACCGGTTCGGTCACCGTCGTGACCCACAACGTGATCACCTCGGGTCAGCTGCCCAAGCACATGGGCTGGACCGACGAGGGCTACCGCGATGTCGACGGCGTCCTGGGCGACCCCGAGCCGGCCAACCCCGACCAGCTCTACATCACCAGCAACTTCGGCTCTTCGCAGATGTTCGCGCTGCAGCAGGCCGCGGGCTACCCCAAGCTGGCCGACTACCTCGGCACTGCAGACCCGTCCGCGAAGACCTTCACGATCAGCCCCAAGGGGTACGCCGGCTGGGCGTTCGGCGGGGCCGGCTCGGACTCGATCATCACCTTCAGCAGCGGCCCCGAGTGCACGACGGGCGGCGCTTGGCGCAAGCCCAGCGGTATCAACGTGCCGTCGTACATCCTCGGCACCCCTTGCAGCCGGTTCTGGGTGCACAGCGGCTACCCACCGACCGTCCCGAGCTTTGCCTACGACACCACGAAGCTGCCGGCGGTGCTCTACCCGCTGGACAGCGACCGCTACGTCACCGGCCATGACCCGGCCCACGAGGGTGGCGACGTCTGGGCCGCCGACGCGGCGATCGAGGTCATGCGCAACGACCCGAGCTGGAACGGGATCTTCGTGACCCTGCCCGGGGTCGACAAGGCGGCACACATGTGGGGCGGTGTCACCGACCCCGGCCCGACCGCGCCTGACGGGGACCCGATGACGCACATGCCGGCCGCCACCGCGGAGGCGGATGAGCAGGTCGGCAAGATCATGGACGAGCTCGAGACCCAGGGCGAGCTCGACAACACCCTGGTGGTGCTCACCGCCGACCACGGCTCCGTCGCGGGCAAGCACTTCTACGGCAAGCAGGTCGCCACGCGTGACTACGGCTACTTCAACTGGTACTACGGCGACCCCGAGAACGACGGCGCCTACCTCCAGCCTCAGGACGCGCTGCTCCCGCTGGTCAACACCGGCAACGTGGGGCTCTCCTACAGCGACTCCATGCTGCGGGTCTGGCTCAAGGACCAGTCGCCCGGCAAGGTGGCGCAGGCGGCGGCGGCGATGAAGAAGATGGCCGCGGTCACCGCGGTGTGGCGTCGCGACGGCGACCACTTCACCCGCGTCACACCGGTCCGCTGGGACAGGATGGGCTCCAAGGGTGAGAAGGCGTGGTTCACCAGCAAGGCCCAGGAGCTGGTCGACACCGAAGCGGCGGACTACGGGCCGGACCTGATCGCCACGTTGCCCGACGACACGACGTACTCGGTTCTCGGCGACCACGGCGGCATCCAGCGTGCGACCCAGCAGATCCCGATCGTCTTCGCCGGCGCCGGTCTGTCCGGCAAGGACCTGAAGTCCGAGGTCCGGTCGGTCGACATCATGCCGACGATCCTGCAGGCGATGGGCATCGCGCCCACCTGGCCGATGGACGGAGTGGCCTACCCGCTGCCGATGAAGCCCTGACCACCGGCCCCGTAGCGGTGTGGCCACCCCGCCCCAGCGGTCCGACCCGGTACCTTCCCTGACATGAACCGCAGGGAGGAGCGCGGGCGGCCACACCTCGACGACGTCTCGAAGGCGATCATCGAGCAGCTGCAGCAGGACGGTCGGCGCTCGTACGCCGCCATCGGGAAGGTGGTCGGGCTGTCCGAGGCCGCCGTCCGCCAGCGGGTCCAGCGGCTCACCGACAGCGGGGTGATGCAGGTGGTGGCGGTCACCGACCCGATGGAGCTCGGGTTCGCCCGCCAGGCGATGGTCGGGGTCAAGGTCACCGGCGCGATCGAGCCGGTGGCCGACGCGATCGCGGCGCTGGAGGAGGTCGACTACGTCGTCGTCACCGCCGGCGCCTACGACGTGCTCGCCGAGGTGGTCGCCGAGAGCGACGAGCACCTGCTCGAGATCATCAGCGACCGGATCCGCGCGATCGACGGCGTGCTCACGACCGAGACCTTCATGTACCTCCACCTGCGCAAGCAGACGTACTCGTGGGGAGTGCGCTGAGCCTGTCGTACCGGCGTCTCTCCCTGTGGCACGAGACGACGCCGACCGACTGGACACCGCGGCCCGCGCTCGAGGGTGGGCTCGACGCGGACGTGGCGATCGTCGGTGCCGGCTGCACCGGGCTCTGGACCGCCTACTACCTGTCCGTCGCGGAGCCCTCGTTGCGGGTCGTCGTGCTCGAGGCCGAGGTGGCTGGGTTCGGTGCCTCCGGGCGCAACGGCGGCTGGTGCTCGGCGCTGTTCCCAAGGTCGCCGAGGCAGGCGCAGGACGCCGCCATGCGCGCGAGCGTCGACGAGGTCCACGGGTCTTCGCCGCGCTGCCGAACGCGCTCGACCTGTTCCCTACTTCGCCAGCGGCGGTTCACCCACGCCGGGGCTGGCCGATCGGCATTCCGGGGCGCGTGTGCGCCGTCGGGCTGGCCTCCCGCGACCGGTGCTGGCCTGCCGCCGGCGGCCGGCGGCGGCGGCGTCGCGACCCGGACCCTCGGGGCGACGTACACGCCGCTGCGCGGCCTCATCCTGTCGCGCTCGTCCGGGCGCACCGGCCTCCGTGGTGACCCGCCGCCGCGTCCCCCTGCCGAGCGGTCGCCGGTCCGCTCGCTGCGCTGGGCCTCATGCACGCCGCGCGGGTCGGTACGCTCGCCGACCGCGAGGAGGCGCTGACCGGCCGGTCGTCGCTGGTCGCCCGGGTCATGGCGCCCCTGCTGGGGGGATGATCAGAATGGGGTCGCGCTGCAGAGCACCTGAGCGTTGGCGTAGGCCGGGTAGGCGGTCGCGTTGCTCGTGAGCTTGGTCATGTTCAGGCGGATGCGCAGTCGCGTGGACACGTCGAGCGTCACTTGCGACGCCGGCCCTAGCCCCTTGTTCTCAAGCGGAGTCGTGATCCCGTCCACTGCTGCGGAGAATGCCGCCGAAGCACCCGTCGCTGAGTGGTTGTCGAGTCCGTACGTCGCGGTGAAAGTGAGGCACTTGTAGCTGAGGTTCCACTCGTTGTAGTAGGTCGTGTTGTCACTTGCGTAGTTGACAAGGTAGAAGGCGTTCAAGAAGGTCTCGGCCCCGATGTCCACCCTGTCCTGATCGATCCGCGAACTGGCGCTGACAGCGTTGCTAGTCGTCATCGGGTACCAGCTGTACATCGCGGACGACACCACGTTGGAGATGTAGGTCTTCTTGCGCTTGTGGCCCTTGCGACCTTTCTTGACCTTGACCACAGCCTGCCAGCTGTTCGCCTCTTGGCCGGTCGCGAGGCCGCTCACGTTGAACGCGCCACCACCGAGCTTGGCGGCGCCGACCTTGACCCACTCCCCCACGCCGACACGGCGGTAGAGCTTCACCTTCTTGCCGTTCAGGCGGCCCGGACCCGACCCCGCGAACGACACGGTGCTGCCGTTGACGACCGGTCCCGGTGTGCTCATCTGCAGCGTCAGCTTCTGCTTCGGCTTGCCATCCCGGCTGATGCTAGAGGTGTCGTCGCTCACGACGCGTGCCTCGGCCCCGCCCAGCGGACTTCCCGCGAATGCCAATGCTGTCGCCACGAGCAGCGCAAAGAACGCACGCCGATATCCGCCCGAATGGCCCATGGTTCCCCGTCCCGATTCCACGATGGTGGCGCAGAACGTAACACCGACTCCTGCATATCGCCCATGGCAAGAACGGACTATCGGACGTAGCCAAACCCATTGTCCAGGCATGGCCCGCCAAGACCCTCGACAAGGGGAATGATGAACCCGTGCAGAAGCGCGCGCTGGTCCGGCGGCCCGGTCCCCGACTGGCCGAGGGGCTGCTGACCCACCTCGACCGCGTCCCGGTCGACGCCGAGAAGGCGCGCCGCCAGTGGCTGGGGTACGCCGCCGCGCTCCAGGCCGAGGGGTGGGAGCTCTACGAGGTCGACCCCGCCGACGACTGCCCGGACGCGGTGTTCGTGGAGGACACAGCGGTGGTCTACGGCGACCTGGCCGTGGTCACCCGGCCGGGCGCCGACGAGCGGAAGCCGGAGACGACCGGCACCGAGGCCGCGCTGGCCGGGCTCGGCTACCGCATCGCGCACATCGAGGAGCCCGGCACCCTCGACGGCGGCGACGTGCTCAAACACGGCGGCACCGTCTGGGTCGGTCTCGGCGGCCGCACCAACCAGGCCGGCCTCGACCAGCTCCGCGACCACCTGGCGCCACTGGGCGCCATGGTCGTCGGCGTACCGGTCACCAAGGTGCTGCACCTCAAGTCCGCCGTCACCGCGCTGCCGGACGGCACCGTGATCGGCTTCGACCCGCTGGTCGACGACCCGACCGCGTTCCCGGCGTACCTCTCGGTCCCGGAGGAGCCGGGCGCGCATGTGGTCCTCCTCGACCGGAGCACGGTGCTGATGTCAACCTCGGCGCCGCGCACCCAGGAGGTCTTTGAGTCCCGCGGGCTTCGCGTGGTCGCGGTGGACATCTCCGAGTACGAGAAGCTCGAGGGCTGCGTGACCTGCCTGTCGATCCGCCTGCGGGGTTGACGGCGCGAACCCTCAGAACCCGTTCGCCAGGGTCTGGGCCGGCGCCACTCTCTGGTGCAGCCAGACGTCGAAGAAGGCCGCGAGATCCTGTCCGCTGACCGCAGCCGCGAGCGCCTCGAAGTCGGCCACCGAGCCGTTGCCGTACGCCCGCTGGGCCACCCACGTGCGCAGCAGCGTCCAGAACGCCGGGTCGCCGATCCGGTGTCGCAGCGCCTGCACGGCCATGGCGCCGCGCGTGTAGACCGGGCCGTCGAAGAGGTGCTGGGGGCCCGGGTCGTCGATCGACAGCTGCCAGAACTCGCCGTCCGAGGCCAGCTGCTCGTAGGTGTCGGTCAGCCAGGCCTGCATCGAGTCGCCCAGCTGGACCTCGGTGAGGTAGTAGGTCTGGAGGTACTGGGCGAACCCCTCGTTGAGCCAGATGTCGCGCCAGCCGGTCACCGACACCGAGTCACCGAACCACTGGTGGGCCACCTCGTGCGACACCAGCGCCGCCGTCGGCCCTGGGAGCGCGGGGTAGGTCGGGCGGGTCTGGCTCTCCAGCGCGAACCCCACCGGCAGGCTGGTCACGAGGCCGCCGGTCGCGGTGAAGGGGTAGGGCCCGAGCACGCTCTCGTACGCCGTGACCACGTCGCACGTCATCTGGGCGAAGTCGCTGGTGGTGACGGTGCGGGCGGGGGCCGGCCGCAGCTTGGAGACCGCGACGTAGTTGCTGATGCCGTGGCAGCTGCCTGAGCGCGTCTCGAACGACCCAGCCGCGAAGAACGCGAGGTAGGTCGCCATCGGCTCGACGGCGCGCCAGTGCGTCGTCACCCGTCCATCCCGCTTCCGCTTGCCCACCAGCACGCCGTTCGCGACGACGTCCTTGCGCTTGGGCACGGTGATGTGGATGTCGAACGAGGCCTTGTCGCGGGGGTGGTCGTTGGCCGGGAACCACCACACCGCGATGTGCGGCTCGTTCATGGCGACCACCTCGGAGGTGGTGGCCAGCCAGTTGCTCTCGCCCTGGGACGCCTCGTCGGCCGGTACGCCGGCGTACCGGACGACGACCCGGAACTGCTGTCCCGAGGCCAGCGGCGACTCCGGTGTGATGCGCAGCTCGTGGCCGCCCACCTGGTGGAACCTGGCCCGGCGGCCGTCCACGCGCACCGAGCTGACGTCGAGCGCGAAGTCGAGGTTGAACCGGGGCAGCGCCTGGGTGGCGCGCACGTCCAGCCGGGTGCGGCCCGCGAGCCGGCCGGACCCGAACGCGTAGCTGTCCCGGATCTCGTAGTGCAGCACGTCGATGCCGCCGTTGCCGTCCTGCGGGAAGTACGGGTCGCCGATCCCCGACGCACCCGCGGCCGGGACCCGAGACGCCTGGGCCGTGGACACCCTGGCCTCCGACACGACGGCGCCTCCCAGCGACGCCGCGACGGCGAGGCCCAGCACCGCGGAGGCCAGGCGAGCGGGGAGGATCACGAGCGAAACCTACGCGAGCATCGGATATTCGCTTGCTCAGCACCCGACCGGGCCTCACCATGATCATGCACCGGGAGCGGCCCGGTGCTCCATGAGAGGGGGCGTGACGTGCCAACCACTGTCCTCGGCCTGTCCGCAGACCGATCCCCTCTCACCTCATGGAGCACCTCCAGCGATGTCTCACGACTTCACGCCACACCCGCAGTTCCCTGACGACTTCATCACCGACGCCTACCGTTACGTCCCGCCGGAGGACGACCTCAGCGACGTCGACGAACGGTTCGTCTTCGACTTCCGGTCCTACGACGAACTCGCCGACGGCCAGCGCTGGTCGACCTGGCTGAGCGTCGAGCCGCTGTCCCGCGGCCCCGAGCCGCGCCCGGACTGGGTGGTGACCTCGCAGGGCGCGGTCGACACCGAGCTCGGCATCCTCAAGACCGGCAAGGAGGCCGACGTCCACCTGGTCGAGCGCGCCGACCCGCTCGACCCGGACGGTGGCGTCATCATGGCCGCCAAGCGATACCGCTCGCCGGAGCACCGCTCCTTCCACCGCGCCGCGACCTACACCGAGGGCCGCTCGATGAAGCGCTCCCGCGACGAGCGGGCGCTCAAGCGGAAGAGCACCTTCGGCCGCCTGGTCGCCGCCGGCGAGTGGGCGATCTCCGAGTGGGGCGCGCTGGTGCGGCTCTGGAACCTCGGGGTTCCGGTCCCCTACCCGGTCCAGATCGACGAGACCGAGATCCTCATGGAGTGGATCACCGTCGTCGACGAGGACGGGAACCTCGAGACCGCGCCCCGGCTTTCCCAGACCCGGCCCGCGCCCGAGCTCCTGCGGTCCTACTTCGACCAGCTCACCGACGTCCTGGCCACGATGGTGCAGAACGGCGTCGTGCACGGCGACCTGTCGGCGTACAACATCCTCGCCGCAGGCGACCGGCTGGTGATCATCGACCTCCCACAGATCGTGGACCTCGTCGGCAACCTGAACGGCATGGACTTCCTGCAGCGCGACTGCGCGAACGTCTGCGGCTGGTTCCGCTCACGAGGTCTGGAGGTCGACGAGCACGCGCTGTTCGGGGAGCTGATGGCGCACGCGTTCTGATCAGCGAGTGTGGGTCGTGAGCTCGTCGACGACGAGGTCCCACAGGTGGGGTGGCGGCTGCTGGTGGCCGCCACCGTCCAGGACCACGAACCTGGCGCCGGGGATGGCGTCGCGCAGCGCCTCGCCGTGCGGCAGCGGGAACAGCGGGTCGTGGGTGCCGTGCATCACGAGCGTCGGCACGGCGATCCCGCGGATGTCACCCACGGAGCCACCGTCCTCGACCACCAGGTGGTTGGTGAGCGTGGTGTGCATGTCGGTGCTGCGGGCGACCTCCTCGACCGCGAGGCGGCGGTAGCGCTCCTCGTCGAGGCCGCCGCGCCCGGCGTACGGACGCTCGATCGCGACGCGGTAGTCGACCACGGCCTCCGCGTCGGACCAGTCCGGCTCGGGCTCCGGCTCCTCGAAGCTGCGGGCCAGCTCCGGCTCGGGCGGCGGGAGCTCGAGCCCCTCCGTCGTCGACACCGGGCTGGTGTCGACCAGCGTGACCGTGGTGAGCCGCTCGGCGTGCGCCAGCGCGAGTTCCTGGGCGATGCCGCCGCCCGCCGAGACCCCCACCACATGGGCCTCGCTCGCACCGATCGCGTCGAGGAGGCGGAGCGGGTCGAGGGTCAGGTCCTGCCCGGTGTACGACGGCCGCCCGGGCGGGTCGACGCTCGACGCGCCGGTGTCGCGGTGGTCGTAGCGGACGACGTGTCGCCCGCGCTCCGCGAGCCGGCGACAGAACTCGGCGTCCCACCATGTCATCGACTGGCACTGCCCGGCGATGAGCAGGACCACCGGGTCGTCCGGCGACCCGAACCCCTCCCACGCGAGGTGTCCGTCGGGCAGGTCCGCACGCTGTTCGGCCACCTCAGGGTCGACCGGCCGGCCGACGGAGACTCATCGGCCGGCGACCACTAGGTTGCGCTCGTGAGGCGCAGCCGCGGGCGGGTGGTGCAGGTCGAGTCGCTCGAGGAGTTCGACCGACGGGTGGCTGCCGGTGCGACGCGGCTCTCCGGCTGGCGGGTCCGTGGCGTCGACCTCACCTCACGTGGGGAGATCCTGGCCCATCTGCGGGTGGCCGGGGCGACGTTCCTCGGCTGCGGGTTCGCGCCGGGAGACGAGGACCTGGTGGAGCAGGCCGGCGCGCTGGTGCTGCCGTCGCTGACCATCGCGCCGGTCGACGCGTACCGGTCGCGGCTGTACTCGGCCGAGGAGCTGTACGACGCGACGCCGTACCAGCTGTCACTCGACGCCCGCGCGTACGCCTGGTCGCAGACACCCGGCCGCGCCGACGATGCGCTGGCCCGCTCGCTGCACGACCACGCCATCGACGAGGCGCTGGCGGCCTGGACCCGCGGCAAGCACCTGGTAGGCGTGATGGGCGGGCACGCCTTCGACCGGGGCGAGGCTGAGTACGCCGACGCGGCTCGGCTGGGCCAGGCGCTGGGCGCGTCGTACGTCGTGGCCACCGGTGGCGGCCCCGGCGCGATGGAGGCCGCCAACCTCGGGTGTGCCCTGGCCGGCGCCCCCGCGTCCGCGGTCGAGGAGGCGGTGGCCGCGCTGGCCGAGGTGCCGGCGTTCCGGCCGTCGGTCGACGCGTGGCTGCGCCCGGCGCTCGCCGTCCGCGACGGCATCGAGGCGCCGCACGACTCGCTCGCCATCCCGACCTGGCACTACGGCCACGAGCCGTCGAACGTGTTCGCCACCGGCATCGCGAAGTACTTCCGCAACGCCGTCCGTGAGGCGATCCTCCTCGAGGTCTGCGACGCCGGCATCGTGTTCCTGCCCGGGGCCGGCGGCACCGTGCAGGAGGTGTTCCAGGACGCCTGCGAGAACTACTACGCCGACGAGTCGTCGATCGCCTCGATGGTGCTGGTCGGGCGCCGCTACTGGACCGAGACCCTCCCCGCCTGGCCGCTCCTCGAGTCGCTGGCCCGCGGCCGCCCGATGGCGGACCGCGTGCACCTGGTCGACACCGTGGACGAGGCGGCGGAGCTGCTCAACCCACGCTGACCAACCTGCCGATCGATCGATCGAGAGGGCGCAGACCCCGCCGATCGATCGGCAGGGCGGCTTCTGGTGGCACAGATCACGCGACCGTTTCCTGCGGGTCGCCCCGATTCAGCGACCGTTCTCGCGGGTCAGTCGGCAACGACGCGTGAACCCTCGGTGACAGCCGTGACCGTCCACGCGACGGGTCGTTGTCCCCGCGTGAAGCTCACCCGACGCGGCCTGTTCCGCTCCGGTGCCGTCGCAGGCGGCACCGCTGCCGCGTCCGGTGCCACGCCCGCCTCCGCGGACTCGGTCTGGGTGCCCGGGCCAGGGTCGATGACCGCGCACGCCGGCGGTGCCGCGGCCAGGACCACCCTGGCCCGCACCCTCGACCGCGGTGCCGCGGGCGCCGGCGGCTATCGGCCGGTGGTCGAGGCGGCCGGCGAGCCGCACCTGGTCCGCACCGACCTCGGCGGCGTGGCCGGCGCCGGCCGAGCCAGCCGTCGCAAGGCGCTGATCGCGTTCGCCCAGCTCAGCGACGTGCACGTCGTGGACGCGCAGTCGCCGATGCGGGTGGAGTGGACCGACCGGTTCGACGACGACAGCGCTGTGCCCGCGACCGGCATCTTCACCTCGGCGCACCGCCCGCACGAGATGCTCTCCGGACAGATCGCCGACGCGATGGTCCGCCAGCTCAACAAGGTCGCGTCCGGGCCGGTCACGGGCAAGCCGCTGGCGCTCGCGATCCAGACCGGCGACAACTCGGACAACTCCCAGCTCAACGAGATCCGCTGGAACATCGACGTCCTCGACGGCGGCCAGCTCCGCATCGACTCCGGCGACCTGTCTCGCTGGGAGGGCGTGCACGACGGCGACCCGACGTACTACGACCGGCACTACTGGCACCCGCACGGCACCCCGGCCGGCAAGGCCGACGACCTGCCCCGCAAGGAGCGTGGCTTCCCGGTCGTGCCGGGGCTGCTCGACGCGGCCCGGCGACCGTTCCAGGCGCAGGGACTCAAGCTGCCGTGGTACTCCGCCTTCGGCAACCACGACGGGCTCTCGCAGGGCAACTTCCCGACCGCCACGCTGCAGCTGAACCTGGTCGCGACCGGCGTGCTCAAGCTGATCTCCCCACCGGCAGGCCTCTCTCCCGCGGCGGTGGTCAACGCGCTGCAGGCCGGGTCGTACGCCACGCTGCTCGCCTCGCTGGCGCTCTCCCCGTCCGTCCGCGTCGTCACCGCCGACCAGCAGCGCCGGCTACTGAGCAAGAGGGAGATCATCGAGGAGCACTTCCGCACGACCGGGACGCCGGCCGGCCACGGCTTCACCGCGGCGAACCGCGCCACCGGCACGGCGTACTACACGTTCGACAAGGGGCTGTGCCGCTTCGTCGTGCTCGACACCGTCAACCCGAACGGGTACGCCGACGGCTCCATCGACCAGGCCCAGTTCGACTGGCTCAAGACCGTGCTGGCCGCGTCGACCGACCGGCTGGTGATGGTGTTCAGCCACCACACGTCCGACACGATGACCAACCCGCTGGTCGGCACCGGCGGCGACGCGGGGCCGCGCGTGCTCGGGGACGCGGTGCTCACCGAGCTGGTCGCCCACGACACGGTGATCGCCTGGATCAACGGGCACACCCACAGGAACCAGGTCTGGGCCCGGCCGCGCGCCGGCGGTGGCGGGCTCTGGGAGATCAACACCGCCTCGCACATCGACTGGCCCTCGCAGTCGCGGATCATCGAGGTCGCGGACAACCGGGACGGCACGATCTCGCTGTTCACCACGATCGTCGACCACGCCGGGCCGCCGTCGTCGGGCGCCGGCACCGGGGACTCGACCAAGCTGGCCGGTCTGGCCCGCGAGCTGGCGGCGAACGACTGGCACAACCGCGGCGACGGCTACCGCGGCGCCCGCGAGGCGCGCAACGTCGAGCTGGTGCTGCCCGCGCCGGCGTTCCTGGCCTAGGACTCGATGGCGGCCAGCTGGCCGCAGGCGCCGTCGATCTCGCGACCGCGGGTGTCGCGGACCGTGGTCGGGATGCCGCGCGCCTCGAGGCGGCGTACGAACTCGCGCTCGTCGGCCGGGTCGGAGGCGGTCCACTTCGAGCCCGGCGTGGGGTTGAGGGGGATCAGGTTCACGTGCACCCAGCCCCAGTCACCGTGCTCGTGGAGCACGTCGGCCAGGAGGTCCGCGCGCCAGGCCTGGTCGTTGATGCCGCGCATCATGGCGTACTCGATCGACACGCGGCGGCGGGTGCGCTCGGCGTACGACCAGGCAGCCTCGACGGTCTCCGCGACCGAGGACCGGGTGTTGATCGGCACCAGCTCGTTGCGGAGCTCGTCGTCCGGGGCGTGGAGCGAGAGAGCCAGGGTGACCGGGATGCCCTCGTCGGCCAGCTGCCTCATCCGCGGCACCAGCCCGACGGTCGAGACCGTCACGCCGCGGGCCGACATGCCGAGCCCGTCCGGGGCCGGGTCGGTGAGCCGGCGTACGGCGCCGATGACCGCCTTGTAGTTGGCCATCGGCTCGCCCATCCCCATGAACACGACGTTCGAGACCCGACCCGGACCGCCGGGCACCTCGCCGCGCTCCAGGGCGCGGGCGCCGGCCAGCACCTGCTCCACGATCTCGGCGGTCGACATGTTGCGCTGCAGTCCGCCCTGGCCGGTGGCACAGAACGGGCAGGCCATGCCGCAGCCGGCCTGGCTGGAGACGCACATGGTGAGCCGGTCGGGGTAGCGCATCAGCACCGACTCGACGAGCGCACCGTCGAACAGCTTCCACAGCGTCTTGCGGGTGGTGCCGCGGTCGGCCTCGAGCGTCCGCAGGGGAGTCATCAGAGCAGGGAGGAACGTCGAGACCAGCTCGTCGCGCTGCCCGGCGGGCAGGTCGGTCATCTGCGCGGGGTCGTCGACCAGCCGCTGGAAGTAGTGCGCGGAGAGCTGGCGGGCCCGGAACGCCGGCAGCCCGGCCTCCTTGGCCAGCTCGAGCCGCTCGTCCATGGTGAGGTCGGCCAGGTGGCGCGGCGGCTTCTTCCTGCCCGTGGGAGCCTCGAAGACCAGGGGCAACGGCTTGCTCGTCGGTTGGGGGTCGCCCATCAGCCCTGGTTCTCGACCAGGTACCACAGCACCAGCGCGCCGACGCCGAGCACGACGATCGCGGTGAGGACCATGCCGATCCAGAAGTAGATGCCGAACCGGCGGGTCTTGTGGTTGGCGACCAGCCCCAGCGGCACGACCAGCGTGACCAGCACGAATGGGAAGAGGTCCTCCACCCGGTCGTTGTCGAACATCAGGCTGAGCACCCCGACGTAGGCCGCCGGAACCAGCGCCACGAACAGCAGCCCGGTGAAGAATCCTGTCAGCGCCGCGAACGTCGGGTGGTCACGGTGCCACCAGCTCGGCTGGCGCTTCTCGTCGCCTGCGACGGCGCTCTCGGCGCTCTCTGGGTCCACGTCGCGCACGGCGGGCTGGTCGGTCGTCATCGGTTCCATCTTCCCAGACGATCGGTACCCGGGCCTGCCTTGCCGAGGCCGTGGCGCGCATCGCATGGCCTGCGTCACTAGAACACGGCGTAGTGCAGCAGCAGCCAGATCGGCGCGATGGTGGCCAGCAGCGAGTCGAGCCTGTCCATCAGGCCGCCGTGGCCGGGGATCACCTGGCTCATGTCCTTGATGCCGAGATCGCGCTTCATCACCGACTCGCACAGGTCGCCCAGGGTGGCCATCACCACCGCGATCACGCCCAGCGCGACCCCGACCCACCAGTCGCCGTCGAGCAGCAGCACGACGAGCGCGACACCGGCGCCGACGGTGAAGACGACCGAGCCGCCGAAGCCCTCCCAGGACTTCTTGGGCGAGATGACCGGCGCCATCGGGTGCCTGCCGAACAGCACGCCGGCGACGTACCCGCCGATGTCGGAGGCGATGGTGACCAGGATGAATGTGATGATCCCGGCGACGCCGTCGTCGTCGAGGCCGGCGCCGGTGCGGCCGCCCTCGGCCAGCATCAGCGCCACGAACGAGCCGAGGAACGGCACGTAGAACAGCGTGAAGACCGAGGCGGTGGCGTTCTGGACGTAGCCGTCGATGCCCCGGCGCAGCAGCCAGAGCATGGTGACCAGGCCCGTCACGGCCGTCGCGGAGGCCAGGGCGGGCGCGCCCCAGAAGTAGGCCACCACGACCATGACCGTGCCGCCGAGCATCAGCGGCTGCTCGGGCAGGTCGATCGCCTTGGCCAGCAGCCCCTTGCGGAGCTCCCAGATGGCCACGCACACGGCCGCCGCGACGATGATCATGAACGCTGTCTTCCAGAAGAACAGCGACAGCGCGATCGCTCCGAGCAGGACGATCGCCGAGGCGAACGCCGCCTTCAGATCCCGTCCGGCCCGGCCGTGGTCCTTGGCCGGTGCCGGCGCGGGGGTGGTCACGCTTTTCGGGGTCCCCGCGGGACTCCGTGCGGGGGAGCGCAGCGGAGGAGTGCGGTGTCTCGTGGGGTGATCAAACCTCGAGGAGCTCGGCTTCCTTGTTCTTCAGCATGTCGTCGATGGCATCGGTGTGCTTCTTGGTCATGCCGTCGAGCCGCTTCTCGGCGCCGGTCACGTCGTCCTTGCCGGCCTCGCCGTCCTTCTCGAGCTTCTCGAGGTGCTGCTTGGCCGTACGACGCAGGTTGCGCACCGCGACCCGACCGTCCTCGGCCTTGGTGCGGGCGACCTTGATGTACTCCTTGCGGCGCTCCTCGGTGAGCTCGGGGAACACGCAGCGCAGCACCTTGCCGTCGTTGGAGGGGTTCACGCCCAGGTCGGAGTCGCGGATCGCCTTCTCGACGTTGGACATCGAGCCCATGTCGTAGGGCTGGATGATGATGATCCGCGCCTCAGGGGCGGTGAACGACGCGAGCTGCTGGAGCGGGGTCGGCGTGCCGTAGTAGTCGACCAGGATCTTGCTGAACATGCTCGGGTGCGCCCGGCCGGCCCGGATGGCCGCGAACTCCTCGCGAGCGGCCTCGACCGACTTGTCCATCTTGCCGTCGGCCTCGTGGAGGATGTCGTCGATCACCAGTGCTCCCTGTCCTGCTCGCGTGCGGCCAGTCCCGTCAGCCGGTGCCCACCAGCCAGCCCGTCAACCCGCGCTGACGAGAGTGCCAATCCTCTCACCCTGCACGGCCCGCAGGATGTTGCCCTCTTTCTCCATGCCGAAGACGATCATCGGCATCTTGTTCTCGCGGCACAGCGTGAACGCGGTCTGGTCCATGATCCGCAGCCCGCGTGCGATGGCCTCGTCGTAGGTGAGCTCGTCGAACTTCGTGGCCGTGGGGTCCACGTGGGGGTCGGCGCTGTAGACGCCGTCCACGCCGTTCTTGGCCACGAGCACGGCGTCGCACTTGGTCTCCAGAGCGCGCTGGACGGCCACCGTGTCGGTCGAGAAGAACGGCAGGCCCATGCCGGCGCCGAAGATGACGACCCGGCCCTTCTCCATGTGCCGGATGGCGCGGCGGGGCACGTACGGCTCGGCGACCTGGCCCATCGTGATCGCGGTCTGCACCCGCGTCTCGATGTGCATCTTCTCGAGGAAGTCCTGGAGCGCCAGGCAGTTCATGACGATGCCGAGCATGCCCATGTAGTCGGCGCGGACCCGGTCCATGCCGCGCTGCTGGAGCTCGGAGCCGCGGAAGAAGTTGCCGCCCCCGGTCACGACGGCGATCTGGGCGCCAGAGTGTGCGACCGCCGCGATCTCACGGGCGATCTCCTGGACGACGTCGGGGTCGACGCCGACCTTCCCTCCCCCGAACACCTCACCGGAGAGCTTCAGCAGGACTCGCTGGTAGCCGGGCACTGGCGCTCCTCCGTGGGGGTGTCGGGGTGAGGTTACCGGTCGATCCGTCAGCCGCCGACCTCGATGCGCGCAAAGCGGGTCAGCGTCGTACCGGCCTCGTCGAGGACGGCCTTGACCGACTTCTTGTTCTCAGTGACCGACGGCTGCTCGAGCAGGACGACGTCCTTGAAGAAGCCGTTGAGCCGGCCTTCGGTGATCTTGGCGATGGCCTGCTCGGGCTTGCCCTCCTCACGGGAGGTCTGCTCGGCGATCTCGCGCTCCTTGTCGACGACCTCGGCCGGCACCTCGTCCCGGGTGAGGTACTGGGGCCGCATCGCCGCGATCTGCATCGCCGCGCCCCGGGCCGCCTCAGCGTTGCCGGAGTACTCGACGAGCACGCCCACCGCCGGGGGCAGGTCTGCGGCCCGCTTGTGCATGTAGGCCACCACGTCGCCGTCGAACCGGACGAACCGGCCGAGCTCGATCTTCTCCCCGATGGAGATGGCGAGGTTCTCGACCACGTCGCCGACGGTCTGGCCGTCCAGCTCGACCTTCTTGAGCCCCTCGACGTCGTCGACCCCGGCGCCGGAGGCCGCATCGGCGATCTTCTGGGCGGTGGCGACGAAGTCCTCGCCCTTGGCCACGAAGTCGGTCTCGCTGTTGAGCTCGACCAGTACGCCGGGCGCGTGCGCGACCAGGCCGGCCGAGGCCTCGCGCTCGGCGCCGCGCTTGGCCGCCTTGGCGGCCCCCTTCACGCGCAGCAGCTCGATCGCCTTGTCGAGGTCGCCGTCGGTCTCGTCGAGCGCCTTCTTGCAGTCCATCATTCCGGCGCCGGTCAGCTCGCGGAGCTTCTTGACGTCGGCCGCGGAGAAGTTAGCCATGTCGGGGTGCTTCTGCTTCCTGGTCGTGAGGGGTGGGGTGTCAGTGGGTGAGGAGGGTCAGGCCTTGGCCTCGTCGACGGCCTCCGCCGCGGACTCCTCGGTCGCCGGCTCCTCGGTCACAGCCTCCGTCGCGGACTCGGCCGCCGGCTCCTCGGTCACAGCCTCGGCGGCCGGCTCCTCGGTCGCCGGCTCGGTCGCAGCCTCGGCCGCCGGCTCGGTCGCAGCCTCGGCCGCCGGCTCCTCGGTCACAGCCTCCGTCGCGGACTCAGCCGCCGGCTCCTCGGTCGCCGGCTCGGTCACAGCCTCAGCCGCCGGCTCCTCGGTCGCCGGCTCGGTCACAGCCTCAGCCGCCGGCTCCTCGGTCACAGCCTCGGCGGCCTCGGTGGCCTCGGTGGAGGCACCGGTCGCCTCGGAGGCGGCCTCCTCGGCGTCGGCCGGGGCGCCGGTGGCGGCCTCGGCGGCCTGCTCGGCGTCGCCGCCCAGCAGCTCGCGCTCCCACTCGGCGAGCGGCTCCTCGGCGCCCACCGCCTCGGCGCCGTCCTCTGCGGAGCGGGTGCCGGAGCGAGCGATCAGCCCCTCGGCGACGGCATCGGCGACCACGCGGGTGAGCAGCCCGACGGCGCGGATGGCGTCGTCGTTGCCCGGGATCGGGAAGTCGACCTCGTCGGGGTCGCAGTTGGTGTCGAGGATGCCGATGATCGGGATCCGCAGCTTGCGGGCCTCCTCGACCGCCAGGTGCTCCTTCTTGGTGTCAACCACCCACACGGCGGCCGGTGTGCGGCTCATCTCGCGGATGCCGCCAAGAGTCTTGTCGAGCTTGTCGCGCTCCCGCTTCATCTGCAGGAGCTCCTTCTTGGTGCGACCGGAGCCGGCGACGTTCTCGAAGTCGATCTCGTCGAGCTCCTTGAGGCGGTTGATCCGCTGGTGCACCGTCTGGAAGTTGGTGAGCATGCCGCCGAGCCAGCGCTGGTTGACGTAGGGCATCCCGACCCGGGTCGCCTGCTCGGCGATCGCCTCCTGGGCCTGCTTCTTGGTGCCCACGAACATGATCGTGCCGCCCTTGGCGACGGTCTCCTTGATGAAGGCGTAGGACCGGTCGATGTAGGCCAGCGACTGCTGCAGGTCGATGATGTAGATGCCGTTGCGCTCGGTCATGATGAAGCGCTTCATCTTCGGGTTCCAGCGACGGGTCTGGTGTCCGAAGTGGACGCCGCTCTCCAGGAGCTGGCGCATGGTCACGACTGCCATGTGAACTTCTTCCTTGTGGTGGGCCGCACGGCCGTCTGCGCACCCTTGGGTCAGGGCACGCCGGTCATGGGTCCGGTCGGGTTTTCAGTTGCTCACGGTCCGGCCCCTGGTGTTCACGGAGCCCGGCCGTCCTGACGCCTGCGCGCGACCCGACCCGACTCGTTCGTGTGAACTGCATCGGGACCGAGGGTCGACGCCCGCGGGTGGTCGGGCTCCACAAGAGTGCCCGTCGCGGTCTGCCTGCGTGCGAAGTCAGCCCCGGAGGGCTGCCCGCCCAGAGTAGTCGACGCGGGTGCGCAGCCGCGAATCCTTCACAGCCGCCCGGAACCGGCCCGTCGTCCACAGGTGCCGGCTCCTGGACAGCCGAGATCACCGCCGGCCACCAGGGTGTCGGCATGACTCCCCTCACCGCTCTCTTGCTCTCCGCCGCGCTCGTCCTGCCCAGCGGCGCCGACCCGGTCGGCGGGTGGCCGCTGCGGCCCGAACCCGCCGTGGTGCGACCCTTCGACCCGCCCGACTCGCCGTACGGCGCGGGCCACCGGGGAGTCGACCTGCTCGGCTCGGTCGGCCAACCGGTGCGGGCTGCGCTGCCCGGCACGGTCACCTGGGCCGGGTCACTGGCCGGTCGCGGAGTGGTCGTGGTCGACCACGGCAGCACCCGCACGACGTACGAACCGGTCACCGCCATAATCGCGGTCGGCGCGACCGTCGAGTCGGGAGGCCGGATCGGCACCCTCGCGCTGGCCGGCTCCCACTGCTTCCCACGGGCCTGCCTGCACTGGGGCTGGATCGAGGGCGAGACCTACCTCGACCCGCTTCGGCTGGTCGGGGCCGGCCCCGTGCGGCTGCTGCCCTTGTGGCGGGACGATCCCGTCGGCTACTCGATCAGTCGGACGGGGTCGCCACCGATGTTGGCCGTCCAGGTGGTGAAGTCGGTGACCGAGTCCGGGAACGTGACCAGGGCCGAGAACCAGCATCCACCCAGGGTGGCTGGGTTGCAGTTGTAGTCGTTCGGGATCGGGATGACGATGTGTTCGACCTGGCCGTCGTGGGTGCTGTTCTTGACGGTCACTGTGCAGTTGGCCGCGGTCGTGAACGCACCCGTGTTCTTGGCGTGCTTGCAGTTGGGCGGGGTGCCCCCCGGACCGCTCTTCACTGAACCCGTCGCGTCGGTCGGCGGCATGATCTTGACCGTTGCCCCAGCGCTGCCGGCGCCGTCGGCGGGATCGTAGAAGGCGAAGGCGATGTACTGACCTCGAGTGGCTGGGAGGGCCCGGATGAGGTTGAAGGTCGCCGTGGAGCCGTTCTTGTTCTGGAGGATCGGCATGCTCTCGTTGCCGGCCATCGCGACCTGTGAGCGCATCGAGGTGTCGCTGACGGGTAGTGGCACCGCCCGCAGCGCGAACGCGTTCAGGCCGGTGCCTACCAACGTGTCCGCGGTCCCGTCATTGACCAGCGCCTTCGGGTTGTCCCGATAGATCAACGACGTCCGAGTGCCACCGCCGGGCTTGGGGTTCGCGATGGCGGTGCCGCCTGTCGTTCGCACGTCGGTCCGCACCTGAAGGTAGTAGTCACCGCGACGGTCGGGAACGAAGGTGCACAGCTCATACCAATGATGGAAGAGCTGGGACATCTGGTAGTCGTACTGGCTGCTGCTCGTGGTGCCCTTCGTCAGCTGCGCGACTGACGGCTGCTGCGACAGGCCCACGAACTGCTTGTTGCATCCGGCGATCGGCGTGGCGATCTTGGGGTTGAACGTGTCGTTCTGGTGACGCAGCACGAACGTGGTGGTCGGGGGGTGGTCCGTGGTTCCGGTGGACGCGTCGTCGAGACCTCCGGGGTTGTAGTCGCCGGCGCAGTAGATCCGAGCGGACGCGGTGTCCGAGACCCGGGTGTAGCGCGTCTTGCCGTCGTTGACGGTGAAGTCGTTCATGTTGTTCGTCAGGGCGGAGGGGGCATACAGCCTCGAGCAGTCGATCTGCGTGTGCATGTACGCCGGGTCGTAGATCTGCACCGAGATCGACTTGCCGACCGCCGCCGGCTCGACGTGTACCGCCCAGAAGTAGCCTTCCGGACGGAACTCGGTGTTCACCCCGCCGGCGCAGCCGTACGTCGAACCCGCGGAGGAGCCGCCGTCGCAGACCTTGTCCATGTATCGGTCGCCCTGCTCCTTGTCCGTGTTCGGGCCCTCCATGGCGGCCCAGAAGTCCGGCTGTGTAGAACAGTTCGGGAAGGGCGTGGGGGGCAGCGCCGAACCGGCGGGCTGGGGTGCCAGTGACCCCGGGGTGGTGCCCACAGCGACTGACGTCTGGCTCGGCGGTTCGTTGGCGAAGGTGTTGCAGGGGCTTCCCATCGGCGCCGGCGCGGTGTAATCGGCCATCGCAGAGCGAACGATCGTCGCTCGGTCGACGCCGATCAGGCTGCCGAAGGTGTTGTCGATCCTGCTCTTGACCGTGACCCTCAGCTCGCTCGGCTTGTCGCCCGGCGCGACGATGACCTGGCTGTCGCCCGAGTTCGGGTAGCCGTTCCTGGTGGCCGACGCTATGGCCGTGGTGCGCGCGCTCGCGAAGTCAGTGGGCATGTAGGTCACGCCGGCCAGGGCGGCGGCGTCGGCGGCCTTCTGGACCCTCTCGATCTCGACGTACCAGCGCGCGGTGTCGACACCGACCGCGGCCATGCCGAGGAACACGGCCGAGGCGAGGAGCGCGGTCACGACGGCGGCGTAGCCCGCCTCGTCGCGACGGCGGAGGCGGCGGCGGGTCCCGAGGGCCACGGTCACGTGTGCTGCCCCGCGGCACAGGTCAGGGTCGGCAACGGCTCGAAGACGAAGACCGCATGGTCCTCGATCATCACGTGGTTGGTGAAGAACCCGGTGAGGAAGTCGTGCTGGGCCCTGATGTAGATGCCGACCGCGTCCGGGCTGTTGTTCGCGCAGGCGTTGACGCCGGACGACAACCAGGTGCCGCTGAAGTAGCGGAACTGGTCCTTGGTCGGCATCCACTTGTACTTCACGCAGTTCGCGCCGCACGCCATCGTGGTCGACGTGTTGGACCCGCAGCCGGTAGTGAGCGTGCACGGGTAACCCTTGGAGTTCGCCTTGTAGACCCACATCTCCTTGATGGAGTCCTTCGGCAGGGCGGTCCCGGCGCGCTGGATGGCGTTGGCCGCCATCTGCGCGAACATCGGCGCGTTGGCGGGGCTGCAGGGTGAGAGGCAGGACCCGTCGTCGGCGGCCACGCCGCCCGGTCCGGCACCGGCGTTGGCGGAGGCGGTACGGCCCCCGGTGCGCACCGCAGAGGTGAGGGCCACGTCGTCGCGCATCAGCAGTGCCATCTCGATGATGCCGAGCAGGAGCGCCATCAGCAGCGGCGTGACGAGGGCAGCCTCAACGACCACGGCGCCACGCTCCGAGCGCACACCGAACAGCCGTCGCCTAGCCATGCGACCCCACCTTCCGCCGAGAGATACCCAAGTCAGCAGGCTATGGATCTCCACTGTTCCGCGCGGGAGAACGGCGAGGCCTCATCCGATCGGTTAGTCCACCTGGGCTACACAACCCACGGGTAGGTAACACTTCTCCACAGTTCGACCACGACCAGACCGGTCTGGTCCACGCAGGTCGGAATCCTCCACCCAGGAGGTGCACGACATGACAACGACCGCGGCCAGCCGCCGAGCGCTGGGTGCCTACGGCGAGGAGCTCGCCGCCCGGCTGCTGACGAGCGAGCACGGGATGCAGCTCCTCGACCGCAACTGGCGGTGCCCCGAGGGCGAGCTCGACCTGGTGCTGCGCGACGGCGACGTGCTGGTCGCCTGCGAGGTCAAGACCCGCCGGGGCGACGGGTGCGGCTCCCCGCACCAGGCGGTCGACGACGTCCGGCTCGAGCGGCTGCACCGGCTGGTCTGGCGCTGGGCGGAGCAGCACGACGTCCACCCCGACGAGGCGCGGGTCGACCTGGTCGCGGTGCTGCGGCCACGCCGCGGGCCGGCCGTCGTCGACCACGTCCGGGGGCTGGTCTGATGCCGTTCGCCACCAGCCGCACGGTCGCCCTCACCGGCGCGGTCGGCCACCTGATCGACGTCCAGGCCGACGTCTCGTCCGGGCAGGTGGCGACCGTGCTCGTCGGTCGGCCCGACGCGGCCCTCAACGAGGCCCGCGACCGCTGCCGGATGGCGATCATCAACAGCCGGCTCGAGTGGCCGTCCTCGCGGCGTACGACGATCCTGCTCTCGCCGGCCGACCTGCCCAAGCGCGGCACCCACTACGACCTGGCCATCGCAGTCTCGGTGCTCGGCGCCACCGGGGCGGTGCCCAGGGAGTCGCTCGAGGGCGTCGTCTTCATCGGCGAGCTCACCCTGGCCGGCGGCCTTCGCTCGGTCGCGGGCGTGCTCCCGATGGCGATGTCCGCCGCGCAGCGCGGCGTGCGGCACCTCGTCGTGCCTGAGCCCCAGGCTCGGGAGGCCGCCATGGTCCCGGGCGTGGCGGTGCTCGGCATGCGTTCCCTGGCCCAGGTCGTC
This sequence comes from uncultured Actinomycetota bacterium, assembly GCA_963749865.1. Classification (GTDB taxonomy): domain Bacteria; phylum Actinomycetota; class Actinomycetes; order Propionibacteriales; family Nocardioidaceae; genus Nocardioides. The sequence goes on along the minus strand of CAVVOE010000009.1, from coordinate 83,110 downwards.
GCCGAGCTGCGCGACGAGCCGGTGCCGGAGGCGCCTCCCGTGGCCGCGATGTCGGGGAGCCGGCTGCTCGCCTGGCGGGGAGCCGAGCGGCTGGACGACGTCGACCTCGCCGACCTGGCCGGCATGGAGGATGCCCGCTACGCCGTCGAGGTGGCCGCTGCGGGCGGCCACCACCTGCTGCTGTCCGGTCCGAAGGGGTCGGGCAAGACCAGCCTCGCCGAGCGGATTCCCGGGCTGCTCCCCGACCTGGCCCACGAGGAGTCGCTGGAGCTCACCGCGGTGCACTCCCTGGCCGGGGCGCTGGAGCCCGGCGACGGGATGCTGACCCGTCCGCCGTTCGCGGCACCCCACCACGACGCGAGCACAGCCAGCCTGGTCGGGGGTGGCAGCGGCACCGTGCGACCGGGCGAGATCAGCCGGGCGCACTGCGGGGTGCTCTTCCTCGACGAGTTCCCGCTCTTCCGGAGCGACGTGATCAACGCGCTCCGGCAACCGCTGGAGAGCGGGGACATCAGCGTGGCCCGCGGAGAGGAGTCCGTCGTGCTCCCCGCTCGGACCTTGGTGGTCCTGGCCGCCAACCCGTGCCCGTGCGGCGACTTCCACAGCGACGCGCGGGTCAGCACCTGCACCTGCCGCGAGGTCCAGCGGCGCGACTACCGCCGCAAGGTCACCGGCCCGATCACCGACCGCATCGACATCACCCGTCACCTCGCGGCCCCGAGCCCGACGGCCTCGCGCGATCCCCTCGGGGTCCGGGAGCCCTCGGCCCAGGTGCGGGCCCGGGTGACCGAGGCTCGGGCGCGCCAGGCCGACCGCTACTCCGGCGAGTCCTGGCGGCTCAACGGGCACGCACCCGGCCCCGCGCTCACGACCCGGTTCCCGCTCACCCCCGATGCCTCACGGTTCGTCGACAACCAGCTGTGGGACGGCAGGCTCACCCGGCGCGGGGTGACCCGGGTGCACCGCCTGGCCTGGACGGTGGCCGACCTGGTTGGGGTCGACCGACCCGGGGTCGCCGAGGCCGACGTGGCGCTGCGGCTGCGGTCCGGCGACCCGCTGTTGGCGTCGACCGTGCGGAGGGCCGGGTGAGCGGCCCCGTGGTCGGGCCTTCCGCAGCTGAGCGGCTCGCCCGGCTGACTCTCAGTCGGCTCGGGGAGCCTGGTGACCTCCGCATCGCCGGGCTGGTCACCGAGCTGGGCGCGGAGCGTCTGCTCGAGCTGCTGCTGGACGACCACGACGTGCGCGGCGTGCTGGGCGACGCGGCCGGGCGACTCGAGGTGACCGACGCCGCGCGCGACCTCGAGCGCGCCGACCGGCTGGGGATCAGGTGGGTGGTGCCCAGTGAGCCGGAGTGGCCGCGCGCGCTCGGTGACCTCGACGGCTGCGAGCCGCTGCACCGGATGGGCCGGGCGCCGCTGGGGCTGTGGGTCCGCGGCCCGCTCCGGCTCGACGCGCTGCCCGCCCCCGTGGCGGTGGTGGGCTCCCGGTCGGCGACCACGTACGGCACCGACGTGACCGCCGAGCTCGCCGCCGGGCTGGCCCGGGCCGGGTCCGCCGTGGTTTCCGGTGCCGCCTTCGGCATCGACCAGGCCGCCCACCGCGGTGCGCTGGCCGGTGCCGGGCCGACCCTCGCGGTGCTGGCCTGCGGCGTCGATCGCGCCTACCCGGCCGCCCACCAGCGGCTCCTCGACCACTTGGCAGAGCACGGCGCGGTCGTCTCCGAGCTGGCCCCGGGGTGTGCACCGACCCGGCTTCGGTTCCTCGCGCGCAACCGGATCATCGCGGCGCTCTCGCACGGCACGGTCGTGGTCGAGGCGGCGGTCCGCAGCGGCGCGCTCAACACCGCGAGCTGGACCTCACGGCTCAACCGGCCGCTGATGGCCGTGCCCGGCCCGGTGACCAGCGCGCCGTCGCAGGGTGTCCACCAGCTGATCCGGTCCGGCGCCGCGACGCTGGTCACCCGGGCCGATGACGTCCTCGAGCTGACCGGCCAGATGGGCGAGCACCTGGTCGAGGAGACGCGGGCACCGGTGTCTCCACGCGACCTGGTGCCGGCGCGCCAGCGGCAGGTCCTCGAGGCGGTTCCGCTGGTCCGGCCGGCGCCGTCGGACTCCATCGCCCGCACCGCCGGACTCGGGCTCGTCGAGACCCGGTCGGCCCTCGACGGGCTGTCGCGTCGCGGCCTGGTCCAGCAGCTGCCGACCGGCTGGCGGCTCGCCGACGACGCAGATGAGGGCTGAGGCGAGGTGGAGTTCCTACGCTGGAGGCGTGACCCCGAGCCCAGGGGCCGACACGGCCTCCGAGGAGCTCCCCGAGGCGTTGGCGCACGTCCTCGGCGCCTACGTGCGCCACCTGACCGCCGAGCGGGACCTGACCTCGCACACGGTCCGGGCCTACGCCGGCGACGTGGCCGGCCTCCTCGAGCACGCCACCCGCCTCGGCCTGGCCGACGTGGCCGAGCTCGACCTGGGCTCCCTGCGCAGCTGGCTGGCCAAGCAGCAGACCCTCGGGATGTCCCGCACCACCCTGGCGCGACGGGCGACCGCCGCGCGCGTGTTCACGGCGTGGCTGCACCGGTCCGGGCAGGCCCCTCGCGACGCTGGGGCGACGCTGGGCTCGCCCAAGACACGCCGGACGCTGCCGCCGGTGCTGAGAGCCGACGAGGCGAGCGACCTGATCCGGGCCGCGTCCGAGATCGCCGACGACGGCAGCCCGGTCGGGCTGCGCGACGTAGCGATGCTCGAGCTCCTCTACGCCACCGGGATCCGGGTGGGAGAGCTGGTCGGGCTCGACGTCGATGACCTCGACCGTGACCGCAACGTGGTCCGGGTGTTCGGCAAGGGCCGCAAGGAGCGCACCGTGCCGTTCGGCCATCCCGCCGCACGTGCGCTGGACCGCTGGCTGGCCGAGGGGCGTCCCGCGCTGCGCGCCGAGGGAGCCGGCGGGGCGCTGTTCCTTGGCGCTCGCGGCCGCCGGATCGACCCGCGTGCCGTGCGCACCCTGGTGCACCGCCGGATCGCCGATGTCCCGGGTGCGCCCGACATCGGTCCGCACGGCCTGCGGCACACCGCGGCCACGCACCTGCTCGAGGGTGGCGCGGACCTGCGCTCGGTCCAGGAGCTCCTCGGCCATGCGTCGCTGGCCACGACCCAGCTCTACACCCACGTGACCAGCGAGCGGTTGCGGGCCGCCTACCGCCAGGCGCACCCCCGAGCCTGAGCTCCCGGACCGGCTCCCTGGTGGGGCCAGCTCAGCACGGCAGGTACGGATCGGTGGCCGTGCCTGCCCTGACCTTCTGCACCCGCGCAGCGGCCGACTCGGTGACCCGGCCGCCTGCGGACAGCGGGAGGAACTTCAGGTCCAGGCTCTGGAACGACACGGTCACGGTCACGAGCTGACCGTCCACAGGTGGGGTCGGCGAGCTCGTGACCGTCACGGCGCCCATGGCCGGCCCGCCGGCGTGGCCCTGAGCCTGCGCGACGACGCACGTCGGGTCGGTGCCGACGGCGAGCTGTCGGGCCGCCTCACGGGCCGTGGCCGACGCGGTCTCGAGGGACCAGTACAGGTAGCCGTACTGCAGGATCGCAGCCAGGAGCGGGAACACCACCAGCGGGAGCACGAGCGCGAACTCGACCACGATCCCCCCGCGCTCGTCCCGCCGCGAACCCATCACTTCACCAGCCTGATCACGCGGGGGCCGCTGCCCAGGTAGTCGGTGACCGGACCGTCGTAGTCGAGGTCCACAGCCGGCAGAGCGCCGGGGTTGATGTTCATGACCCGCAGCGCCATGAGCCGCCGGTCCGAGGCGAGGTCGGTGTCGACGACGAGACCGTGCTGCTCGATCTTGTGCGAGGCGTTCGGGTCCTGAAGCAGGGACAGGAGGCTGCTCAGGGAGCTGTTGAGACCGATCGCGGCCTGGATGACCGAGAGGAGGGTGCCGTTGAGCAGCGAGATCCCGCCGGAGATCACCGCCGCGAGCTCGACGCGGAGCTCGAGGGAGAGGGAGTTGAGCAGTTTCTGGGTCGCGGACAGCGTCGGGTTCTCCTGGGTGACGAAGGCCGGCCGGAAGGTCAGGACCGGGTAGCTCGTGTCGGTGCCGGTCGTGTAGACGGTGGTCAGGATCGGAGACCAGAAGAAGCGTGGCGAGGAGTAGATGTCCGAGCTCAGCTGGTTGTTGGGCGTGAGCAACGGGATGGTGGGCTGGATCATCGTGTCCAGGCTGGTGAACAGCAGGTCGTCGAGCACGGTCTGGGGGCTCGTCGAGTCGATGTAGTCGGTGATGAGGTCGTCGTTGTACTGCCCGGACATCCCGAAGTCGCTGCCGTTGAAGCTGCCGTGGTTGCAGTTGTCCGGGAGGTCGCAGCTGAGCCGGCCGTCCGGGGTGAGAAACCCCTGCGTGAACGCGTAGTTCCAGGCCCGGTTGGTGTTGACCTTGACGCAGTTGGGCGAGCTCGTGGCGTTCGCGGCGACGTCGTTGATGCTGCTCGTGCTGCCGTCGCAGGAGAACGCGAACTTGCTGGGGTCGTTGACAGCGGTGCTGACGAAGGTGCCCAACGACGTCGTGGCCGGGCTCGTGATGCCGGCGGCGGCTGTGACCAGCGACGGGTGCGTCCCGAGGCCGTGGTCGAGGCCGTTGCGGATGTTGGCGATGAGGTCGGCGTCGTCGTTGGCGCCGGGGGGGTTCCGCGGACTGATGATCGGCTTGGCACAGCTGAGCATGTTGTCGAGGTCGGTGAGATCGCCGAGTCCCGAGGCGCCCACGTCGAGGATGGCGTCGTTGCTCGACTGCCGGGTCTGGAAGGTGACGTTGGGCGGGAGGAGCGTGAAGGCGGTGGCCATCGGCGAGACCACCTTGACGTGCCAGACACCGGGGTCGGCCAACACCGCGGCCGGGATCGGGACGGTCACCGTGCCGACGGCCGAGATCGCCGCGGTGGCCGAGTAGTTGGTGGTGCCCCGCCCGAACCACACCGTGACGTTGCGGGCCAGCAGCCCGGTCGTGATCAGGTTGGTGATCACCCCGGTGAGCCCGCCGAGACCGCTGACGTTGTTGTAGGTCACTGTGACGTTGCTGCCGGTGACCAGGGCGCCGGTCGTGGTCAGGGCGGCGGATCCCGTGGGCTTCGGCGGCGTACCCGGCCAGGTCACACCGCTGGACGAGCCGCCCGAGGAGGAGCCCAGTGCGTTGGCGCCCTTCCCGGCCGACCAGTAGTTGACCGGGACCAGGCTCGAGAGCTGGTCGCCGAGGCCGAGCAGGCCGGTGTTGTTCGCGGCCGCGGCGATGCAGCCGATCGAGCCGCCCATCGGCAGCATGCTGCCGGGGCTGTAGACGTGGGAGGTGGCGGTCTTGCGCTGGACCGTCATGTCGACTCCGGCCATCTTGGCGAAGCCGTAGTCGACTCGCGCCCACGGCGTGGTCACGGCGATCTCGTACTGGTTCGGGAAGGTGATCGCCCCGCTGGCCATCAGCGTCGATGCTGCGGTGTCGTAGGTGCTGACGGCCGGGTCGAACGACGCGGTCGGGCAGAAGAACCGCCCGTCGTCCTGGCGCGGGATCGGATAGTCGGCGTTGACCGACAGCGCCTGCCCGGGCACCGGGTGGCAGGCGAGGTAGTGCACCGCCGCCTTGGCCGCGGTCATCCTTGCGGTCGCAGTGCTGGCGGGCAGGTAGTTCGCGGCGAAGATCGCCGCGTTGTCGGCCTGGCTCTGCAGCTGCCCCCGCCGGGCCCAGGTGTTGCCGAGGTCGACGGTCAGCGCCGCCACGAGCATCAGCACCATGCAGGTCAGCAGGGCCGTGACGACGACGATGGCGCCGCGCTCGTCGTCGCGTCGGCGTCGCCTTGCCGCCGACCGGCTCAGAGGCATGACGTGGTGGTCAGCTTGACGTGGGTGAGCCGCTGCGTCGCCTCCTGGACCACGGCGCCCCCGTCGGGCAGGGGGACGATGCTGGAGAGCTGCTCGGCGACCGGGATCGACACCGAGACCTCCACGTCCGCGCCGAGGTCGGGGAGCACCCGGACGACGGTGGCCGTGACCTGGATCAGCTCCTGGGCCACGCCGAGCTGGGAGGAGAGGGTGGCGAGGTTGTCGGCCACCAGCGACCTCACCTTGTCGGTCAGCTCACTGCACGAGTAGTTGCCGGCGACGCTGCCCTGTGGGATCGCGGTGACGTCCAGGGTGCGGACGCGCTGTGCCTCCCAGAAGTAGTGGCCCCAGTACACGACGCCGCTGAGCACGGGCGCGAGGACCAGCGACGCCATGAGCGCGGCTTCGACCGCCGCGGCACCCGCTTGGTCGCGACGTCGACGTGCCCTCCCAGCAGCCATGACGACAACTTCCTGTGCTCCCGTGACGCCCCTCCCAAGGCGCCTTTGCGAGGCTATGGCCGTCGGCAGTGGTCGTGCGGCCGTTTCAGGGGACTGATGGCCCGAAGGGACTAGTCACCACCGGGCATCGCCGTACGTCGTTGCAGCCGCTGCCGGAGTGGTCCAGCCCGGCGTCAAGGTGCCTTTGGCGGATCGATGTCGGACTGGTTGAGCTCCTCGACGTTGACGTCCTTGAAGGTGAGCACCTTGACGGTCTTGGCGAAGCGGGCGGGGCGGTACATGTCCCACACCCAGGCGTCGCTCATCGAGACCTCGAAGAAGACCTCGCCGGCCTCGCTGCGAGCCTTCACGTCGACCTGGTTGCACAGGTAGAAGCGGCGGTCGGTCTCGACGACGTACTTGAAGATGGCAACGACGTCGCGGTACTCGCGGTAGAGCGTGAGCTCCATCTCGGTCTCGTACTTCTCGAGATCCTCCGCGCTCACGGTGCGCTCACCGTGCCTCCTCCAGCTCCTCGACCCGCTCCAAGGTCACCGCCTCCTCATTCTGCACACCGTCGAGGGGTTCGAGCCCGGCGGCCCGCCGCACGTTGACGAACCGCATCCGGTGGATGGGCGAGGGGCCGTGCTCGGTCAGCGCCGCGCTGTGCACCTCGGTGATGTACCCCTTGTGGGTCTTGAAGTCGTAGACCGGCCACGCCGTGTCCAGCTCGGTCATGATCCGGTCGCGGGTCACCTTGGCCAGCACGGACGCGGCCGAGATGCACGCTGCCACCCGGTCACCCTTCCAGACCGCCAGCCCGGGCACGCCGAGTCCGTCGACCGGGAACCCGTCGGTCAGCACGTACGCCGGCGGCAGGTCGAGCAGCGCCACCGCCCGCCGGAGCGCCTCGACGTTCGCCACGTGCATGCCCAGCCGGTCGCACTCCTCGTGCGAGATGACCACGACCGACCAGGCCAGCGCCCGGCGTACCACCTGGGCGTAGCAGCGCTCCCTGGCCTTCGGGGTGAGCAGCTTGGAGTCGGCGAGACCCGGCACGATCCCGGTCTTCCCGGGCGGGAGGATGCAGGCGCCGGCGACCAACGGCCCGGCGCAGGCGCCCCGGCCGGCCTCGTCGACCCCGGCGATGGGGTCGATGCCGTGCCGGCGCAGCGCACGTTCGTAGCCGTAGAGCCCGGCGTCCCGCCGGACGGTGGCCCCCCGTGGCAGCGCACTCACGGTTGCTTGACGTCGGGGACCTCGTCGTAGGCGTCGCTGCCGTCCACGCCGCCGAAGTGCGACAGCGGCCAGACCAGCGCAAACACCTTGCCGACGATCAGGTCGAGGTCGACGTACGGGTTCTTCGTGCAGTCGGTCTCCCCCTCGAGACACATGTGCACGGTCGAGTCGGCGGAGTGCCCGCGGTTGTCACCCATCACGAAGACCGAGCCACTGGGAACCGGGCCCACCGACCAGCTGCAGCTGCCGGTCATCGGGCCGAAGCAGTCGTTCTGGCCATTCTTGCCCGGGAGGGTGTAGCCCTTCTCGTCGACCACAGTGCCATTGACCGAGATCCGCCCCTGCTCGTCGCAGCAGGTGATGGTGTCGCCCTCGACACCGACCACCCGCTTGACCAGGTGGCCACCGGACGGGAACAGCCCGATCTTCTCCAGCGCCTTGGAGACCGCGTTGTCGGGGCCGGTGATGTCATCAGGCCCGAGCCAGCCGCCCGGGTCCTCGAAGACCACGACGTCGCCGCGCTCCGGCGAGCCACCGCCCCAGTAGGAGACCTTCTGGACCAGGATCCGGTCGTTCTTGACCAGCCCCGGCTCCATCGACTCCGAGGGGATGTAGAAGGCCTGCACGAAGAACGCCTTGAGCACCACGGCCAGCAACACCGCGATCACGAGCAGGATCAGCGTTTCCTGCCAGATCGGAATGTGTGGCCGGGACGACTTGGGCGTGGTTGAGTCCTTCGACGAAGGGGGCTCGAGCCTGGCGCTGGCGCCGGTGTCGGCGTCCTCGATCGTCATGCTTTTTCGGGGTCCCCGCGGAAGCGAGAGTCGATCGCGCGCAGCGCGCACTCCGAGCGATTTCGTGGGGTGATCACGTGTTGAAGTCTAGGTTCGCCGGCTCAGGCCTCGCGACGTTCCTTGATCTTGGCGGCCTTGCCGCGCAGGTTGCGCAGGTAGTAGAGCTTCGCGCGGCGGACGTCTCCGCGGGTGACGACCTCGATCTGGTCGAAGATCGGAGAGTTCAGGGGGAACGTGCGCTCGACCCCGACGCCGAACGAGACCTTGCGAACGGTGAAGGTCCGGCCGACGCCCGACCCGTGGATCCGGATCACGACGCCCTGGAAGACCTGGATGCGGGAGCGGTTGCCCTCGACGACCTTCACGTGGACCTTGATGGTGTCACCGGCGCGGAAGGCGGGGACGTCGTCGCGCTTGGCGGCGCTGCCGAGATCGGCAATCACGTTGCTCATTGCTGCTCCTCGCGAGTGCCACAGGTCAGCCGCGGAATCGGAAAGTGTGCATGGAGTTTTGCTGGTGAAGCAGGGCCGGCGGCTTCGAGCTCCCCTGTGGCAGAGACCCGGCCGACTGGGCCAAGGAGCGAGTCTGCCACACCGGCCTCACTGCGCTGAAATCCGGCGTTTGGTCAGGATCACGGCGAGCGGAGGCGCCTCGAGGTCGGTGCGGACGCGGTAGCCCGCCCTCTTGTACATCCGGATGTTGTCGGCGCTGCGGGCGCCGGTGAACAGGACGAACGACGTCGCCTCCGGTGCCGCGACCGACTCGATGTGCGCCAGCAGCACCCGACCCAGGCCGCGGCCCTGCAGGTCGGGAGCGACCATGACCCGGCCGATGTCCCAGACCGGGCCGCCGGGGGTGTCCTCCAGGCGCCCCCGGACCGCGCCCACCATGCGACCCTCGCTGCGGACCACCCAGGTCGACCAGGTGACCATCCAGTCGAGCACGTCCTCCAGCGACTCGTGCAGCGCCGGGACGTCGGCCAGGCTGTCGTTGGCCAGCGCCTCCTGCACCCAGCAGGCCCGCTGGAGCGTGAGCAGCTCGCCGGCGTCACCCGGGGTGGCCCGGACCACCTGCCACTCGGTCGGCGCCGCGCTGGGGTGCAACAGGTCCGGCCGCCGCTGCGCCGTACGCCGCCGCGCCTCGTCGAGCCGCCAGGCCGCGATCGCGGCGTGGTCGCCCGACAGCAGCACGGGTGGTACGTCGAGGCCGCGCCAGGTCGCCGGCCGGGTGTAGACGGGGTACTCCAGGAGCCCGCCCTCGTGCGACTCCTCGACCAGCGACTCGGCGTTCCCCATGAACCCGGGCAGCAGCCGGACCACCGCCTCGGTGACCGCCAGCGCGGCCACCTCGCCGCCGTTGAGCACGTAGTCGCCCAGCGACACCTCCACCACCTCGGCCCGGGTGGCGGCGTGGTCGAGGACCCGCTGGTCGATCCCCTCGTAGCGGCCGCACAGGAACACCAACCGGTCGCGACCGGCCAGCGAACGCGCCAGCCCCTGGGTGAACGGCGTGCCGGACGGGGTCGGCACGACAAGGGTCGCGCCGTCGATCTCCAGCGCGTCGAACGCCTCGCCGAACGGTTCCGGTGTCATCACCATCCCCGCTCCGCCACCGAACGGGGTGTCGTCGACGGTGCGGTGCCGGTCGTGGGTCCACGCGCGCAGGTCGTGGACGTGGAGCTCGATCAGCCCCTTCTCGACGGCCTTGCCGGTCAGCGACTGGCGCAGGGGGGCGAGGTACTCCGGGAAGATGGTCAGGAAGTCGAGCCTCACGCGTCGCCCTCCTCCTCGTCCGGGAAGGGGGTGACCAGCCCCGGCCGGTCGGCGACGACGACCCGGCCACCAGCCAGGTCGACCTCCGGCACCAGTGCCTTCACGAACGGCACCAGGGCCTCACGCCCGTCGGCCGTGGCGATGCGGAGCAGGTCCTGCGCGCCGCCGTGCACGAGGCCGGCGACGGTCCCGAGCGGCGTCCCGTCCACGTCGTACGCCGCGAGGTCGACCAGCTGGTGGTCGTAGAACTCGTCGGGGTCCTCCGGGGACTCACCGGCGAGGATCGAGGCGTGCAGCACGATGCCGCGGGCGGACTCGGCGACGGTGCGGTCGGTCAGCTCCTCGAAGGTGACCAGCAGCACCGACTGGTGCCACCGCGAGGCAGTGACGGTCACCCTGCGCAGCGACGACGCGGAGCCCGGCGGGGGCTCGGCGCGCAGCGTGCTGCCCGCCTCGAACCTCCGCTCGGGCTCGTCGGTGCGGACGTCGACCGTGACCTCGCCGCGCAGGCCGTGCGGCTTGCCGATCCGGCCGACGACGACCTCGATGTGCTCGGGGCCGTCGGGGACGTCAGCGGCGTCGGTCGACATCCACGAAGTCGATCCGCGCGCCGCCCTTGCCGGCCAGGGCCGAGATGACGGTGCGGAACGCCGTGGCGGTGCGGCCGCCGCGGCCGATCACCTTGCCGAGGTCGTCGGGGTGCACCCGGACCTCGAGGATCGTGCCGCGACGCAGCTGCTTGTCGCGCACGACGACGTCGTCGGGGTGGTCGACCACCCCACGGACCAGGTGCTCCAGTGCGTCGGCGAGCACGGTCAGCTGTCAGTCTTCTCGGGCGACTCGGCAGCCTCGGCCTCGTCGGCGGCAGCCGCGGCACCCTCGGGGGTCTCGTCGACCGGCACCGGGGCGGGCTCCTGGGCGGCCGGCGTCTCCGGGGCCGGGGCTTCGGTGACAGCGGCCGGGGCCGCCTCGGCGGGCGCCTCGTCCTTCGGCGCCTCGTCCTTCGGGGCCTCGTCCACGGGAGTCTCCTTCTTCGGAGTCTCCTTCTTCGGAGCCTCCTCCTTCGGAGCCTCCTCCTTGGGAGCAGCCTTCTTGGCGGCGGCCTTCTTGGTCACGGCCTCGCCGGAGCCGGAGCCGTGCGCGTCGGCCAGCGCCTTGTTGAAGACGTCGAGCTTGTCCGGCTTCGCCTCAGCGGTCCTGAGGGTGCCCTCGGTGCCCTGGTAGCCCTTGTAGGTCTGCCAGTCGCCGGTGATCTTGAGCAGCTTGGCCACCGCGTCGGACGGCTGCGCGCCCACGCCGAGCCAGTACTGCGCCCGGTCGGAGACCACGCTGATGTACGACGGGTCCTCCTTGGGGTGGTACTTGCCGATCTCCTCGATCACCTTGCCGTCGCGCTTCTTGCGGGAGTCGACGACGACGATGCGGTACTGCGGCACCCGGACCTTGCCCAGGCGCTTCAAACGGATCTTGACGGCCACAGCTGTGGTGTCTCCTCAGAGTTCAGTGGTGGTGGAGACCAAGACGCACGTGTGGGGCACCGAGTCAGGATCTCCGATGGGCTCTGCCTCGCCGCGGATGAGAGGGTCCGGGCGCGCAGGACTCGACCGGCAAGTCTGCCAGACGCGCAACCGGGAGCCGAATTCCTGCATCCCACCGGTGTGAGCACCCTCGTCCGCCGCCGCCTGAGCGAGCGGCACCCGTGGCTGTACCCGGTCGCGGTCCGGTTCCACCAGGCCCGCCGGCACGCCGCATGGGCGACGTCCGGCGCCCGCTGGGCGACACGGGCCGCCGGCACCCCCGAGCTCCCGGTCCGCCTGAAGAAGCACGGATCCCTGCTGCTGCGCGAGCTCTCCCCCGACGAGATGACACTCCAGCACAACAAGGTCGTCAACCTGCGGCTGGCCAGCGCCCGCACCGACGGCGTGGTGATCAGGCCCGGCGAGACGTTCTCGTTCAACAAGGTGGTCGGCAACTGCACCCGCCGCAAGGGGTACGTCGTCGGCATGCGGCTCTCCAACGGCGACGCCCAGGCCGGAGTGGGCGGCGGCATCTGCCAGCTCGCGAACCTGCTGCACTGGATGTTCCTCCACTCGCCCCTGACCGTCGTGGAGCGCTCCGAGCACAGCTTCGACCCGTTCCCCGACAAGAACCGGGTGCTCCCCTGGGGCGTCGGCTGCTCGATCGTCTGGAACTACGTCGACCTCGTGGTCCGCAACGACACCGACGTCACCTTCCAGCTCCACACCTGGCTCGACGACAAGCACCTGCGCGGCGAGCTGCGCGCGGACCGACCGACGCCGCACTCCTACAAGGTGGAGGCCCGCAACGAGGAGTTCGTCAGGATCGAGGGCCGCGTGTGGCGGCGCAACGAGATCTGGCGGACCCTGGTCGACCGGCGCACCGGCGACGTGGTCGGCGACGAGCTGGTCAAGCGCAACTGCGCGATCGTGAAGTACCCGCCGCCGGAGCACCTGGTGGTCGAACTCGACGACGGGCGACCGCCCCTTCAGCCGACGACCGAGCCCCTGAGCACCACCCGAGCGGGACTCCTCAGCACCGTCAGGTCCTGACGCGGGTCGGCGTCGTAGACCACGAAGTCCGCCGGCGCGCCCTCGTCGAGAGTCGCGTTCCAGCCCAGCCACTCCCGGGCCCGCCAGGAGGCGGCGCCCAGCGCGTCCGCGGCCGGGATGCCGTACGACGCCAGCTCCGCGACCTCGCCGGCGATGCCGCCGTGCGGCAGCACGCCGCCGGCGTCGGTCCCGGCGTAGATCGGCACCCCGGCCTCGTAGGCCGCCATGATCGTGTCGCGTCGGCGCGCGTGCAGGTCGCGGATGGTGGCGGCGTACGCCGGGAACTTCTCCGCCGCCTGCTCGGCGTACTGCGGGAAGTTGTCCAGCTGCATCGCGGTCGGCACCAGGGCGGTGCCGTGGGCGACCATGCCGTCGATCAGGTCGGTCGTCAGGCCGGTGCCGTGCTCGATGCAGTCGATGCCGGCGTCGATCAGCATCGGCAGCACCTCGGTGCCGAAGCAGTGCGCGGTGACCTTGGCCGCGAGCGCGTGGGCGGTCTGGATCGCGGCGGTGAACGCGTCTGCCGGGAAGGACGGCGCCAGGTCGCCGCGGTCGCGCTCGATCCAGTCGCCGACCAGCTTCACCCAGCCGTCGCCGCGGCGCGCCTCCTGCTCGACGTACGCCGTCAGGTCGTCAGGCTCGACCTCCCACGCGTAGTCGCGGATGTAGCGACGGGTCCGCGCGATGTGCCGGCCCATCCGGATGAGTCGCGGCAGGTCGTCGCGGTCCTGCACCCAGCGGGTGTCAGCCGGGCTGCCGCAGTCGCGCAGCAGCAGCGCTCCGGTGTCGCGATCAGCGACCGCCTGCGCCTCGGTGTCGGCGCGGTCGACCTCGCCGTGCTCGTCGAGCCCGATGTGGCAGTGCGCGTCGACCAGCCCGGGGACCACCCAGCCGCTGGCGACCGTCTCGGCGCCGGGCTGCGGCTCCAGGGTGATCCGCCCGTCCACGACGTAGAGGTCACGGGGCTCGCCGTCGGGCAGGACCGGCCCGGAGACGTGGAGGAGGGCAGCCACGCCTCCGGACCGTACCCCCCGCTTCAGTCGGTCACGTGCGCAGCCCGAACCCGAACCGGTACAGCGGGTCGTAGTCCGCGTCGCCGACGTTGATCGGCTCTTGGGCGACCGAGCGCGGCCAGGTGACCGGGAGCTTGCCGGTGAACGGCTTCTTGCCGAACAGCACGTCGGCCACGCCCATCCCCTCGCTGCCCGGAAGCCACGAGGCGACCAGCGCGTCGATCTGCGAAAGCAGCTCGGGCGGGATGATCATCGGCCGGCCGGAGACGACCAGCACCGTGCACGACGCGGCCTGCGAGCAGACCCGGCGGATGGCCAGCTGGTCGGCGTCGCTGAGCAGCATGGTCTTCTTCGGCCGCGGGACGTTGTGGTCGCCCGGGTCGTAGGCCCACTGCGGTCCGTTGACGTCGCCGAACCCCTCGGCGTACGGCGTCTCGCCGACCACCACGACACCCGCCGCGTTGGCGGGGACCGGGTCGGCCGCGGTCTCGCTGAACTGGACCCGCGAGCTCGACGTGGCCCGCACGGCGTCCAGCACCGTCTGTCCGGGGATCACGTTCGCCGAGCCGCCCTGCCAGGTCAGCGTCCAGCCGCCGGCCTGGTTGCCGATGTTGTCGGCGTTGCTGCCGGCGACGTACACCGGCTGGGTCCTGCCGGTGCTGAGCGGCAGCGTGTCCTGCCTGTTGCGGAGCAGCACCTGCGACTCGGCCACGGCCTGCCGGGCCACCTTGCGGTGCGCCTTGCTGCCGATGGTGTCGATGTTGCGGCGGTCGGTGAACGGGTGCTCGAACAGCCCCAGCTCGAACTTGGCGGCGAGGATGCGCGACACCGCGTCGTCGATCCGGCTCATCGCCACGTCCCCGGACTCGACCAGCGCGGTGAGGGTGGTGATGAAGTCCGGCCAGGCCGTCTCGGTGCCGGTCTTGGGCTCCATGAACATGTCGACGCCGGCGTTCACAGAGATCCGCACCTGGTCCGCGTACGTGCCGGGGATCTGGTGGATGGCCCGCCAGTCGGAGATCACGAACCCGTCGAAGCCGATGTCCCCCTTGAGCACGTCGGTGATCAGCTCGCCGTTCGCGTGCATCTTGATCGGGTTGTCCAGCCCGTCCTCGGTCCAGTCCACGCTCGAGAACGACGGCATCACCGAGCCGACGTGGTGCTCGCGGACCGCCGGCCGGTACGGCGCCAGCGCGAACCGGTCGAACTCGGCGCGGGTGACCTGGTCGATCCCCTGGTCGACGGTGTAGTCGCCCTCGCCGGTGCCGTACGACGTCAACCCGTCGCCCGCGAAGTGCTTGGCTGTCGCCAGCACCCGGTCGGGCCGGTCCAGCTGACCGGGCCCGCCCTGCAGCCCGTCGATGATCGTCTCCATCTTGACCACCAGCGCGGGGTCCTCGCCGAAGCTCTCGTAGGTCCGCCCCCACCGGTCGTCGCGCGCCACGCAGATGCAGGGCGCGAACGCCCACTGCGGACCGGTCGCGCGCGTCTCGGTCGCGGTGATGTGGCCGATCTCCTCGACCAGCTCGGGGTCGCGGGTGGCGCCGAGCCCGATGTTGTGCGGGAAGACGGTGGCGCCCTGCAGGTTGCCGTGGCCGTGGACCGAGTCCACGCCGTACAGGAGAGGGATGCCGAGCCGGGTCTCGAGCGCGGCCGTCTGGTAGCGGTCGACCATGTCGGCCCACGCCTCCGGCGAGTTGCTGGCCGGCGTCGAACCACCTCCGGACAGCACGCTGCCCAGACCGTAGGTGGTGATCAGCGACGGATCCGCGTCCACGTCGATCCGCTCGGCCTGGGTCATCTGACCGATCTTCTCGGCCGTGGTCATCCGCGAAAGCAGATCGTCGACGCGCTCCTGCGTGGTCAGCTCCGCGTCCTTGTACGCCGGCCGGTCGGCCTGGGGTGCGGCCTGGGGCGCGGCCTGGCCGGGCGCCTGCAGCAGCCCGACGGCCAGGGCCGTGGTGAGAGCAGCGCCGAGAACGGCTCCGCGAGGGGTGCGCAACATCGCGTGTTTCTCCTTGCCCGATCAAGAAGCCGGGCGCACGGGGCGACCGGGCGGGCGTCGGGCCCGCATCTGCACCGTACGAACTCGAATTGGTCCCGGTCAATGCCGAATCCGCTCCCTCAGCGATTGAGTTCCTCCACTTTCCGCACTAATCGGCCTAGGCTGCCGGACATGGCCAGCACCGGTGCGCTCGAGCGGCTGCGCGCCGGCAACCAGCGCGTCGTGCTCGGGCTGCTCGCCGGCGAGGGGCCGATGAGCCGGGCCGATCTGGTGCGGTCCAGCGGGCTCTCTCGCACCACCGTCTCCAGCCTGGTGGCGGAGCTGATCCGCTCCGGTCAGATCACCGAGACCGACGACCGCGCCCGCCCGCACAAGGGCGGCAGTGGGCGGCCCCCGGTGCTGGTCCGGCTCAGCGCACCGACCGGCGGAGTGGTCGGCGTGGACGTCGGCCACGGGCACGTCAGGGTGGCGGTGGCCGACCGCACCGGCGTTGTGCTGGCCGAGGACCTGGCCCTGGTCGACGTCGACGCGCACGGCGCCGAGGTGCTCGACCGGACGGCCGCGATGGTGCGGTCGCTCGCAGGCCGGAGCGAGCTGCACGTGGACGAGCTCCAGGCGGCCGGGATGTGCGTACCGGCGCCGGTGGACCGGCGCTCGTCCCGGATCCGGACCGGGATCATGCCTGGCTGGCAGGGGCTGCTGCCCGGCGAGGAGCTGGAGCGCCGGCTGGGCCTGCCGGTGTACGCCGACAACGACGCCAACCTCGGCGCGCTGGCCGAGCTGCACCACGGCATCGCCCGGGGCCGGCACGACGTCGTCTACCTCAAGATCGCCAGCGGCGTCGGCGCCGGTGTCGTGCTCGGTGGCCGGCTGCACCGCGGAACCAGCGGGATCGCCGGGGAGATCGGGCACGTGCAGGTCGGCGAGGACGGTCCCGTGTGCCGCTGCGGCAACCGCGGCTGCCTGGAGACGATGGTCTCCGCCTCGCGGCTGCTCGACCTGCTGCGCCCGGCGTACGACGAGCCGCTGACCCTCGACCGGGTGCTCGAGCTCGACGCCGAGGGCGACTCCGGCGTACGCCGGGTGCTCACCGATGCCGGCCGCACCGTCGGCCGGGCGGTCGCCGACCTGGCCAACAGCCTCAACCCCGAGCTGGTCGTCGTGGGCGGGACGCTTGGCCGCTCCACGTCCCTGGTCGAGGGGCTGCGCGGGTCGATCGACCGCTACGCCCAGCCCGACACCGCCGCCGCCCTCGACGTGGTCCCGGGCGCCCTCGGCGACCGCTCCGAGGTCGTCGGCGCGGTCGCGCTCGCGATCGCCCGCGTTGCCGCCGGCTGAAACCGATGAGTTCCACGACCCGGCGGTGTCCGTAGTCTCGACCCCTTGGAAGGAACCTCATGCGCAAGGTCGTGCTCTACCAGCTGCAGTCCCTCGACGGCGTCGCCGAGGAGCCCGGCGACTGGATGTTCGGCGCCGACGACACGATGTACGACAACCTGGGCACGGTGATCGGCGCCCAGACCGACGTGCTCCTGGGTCGCGGGACCTACGACTACTGGTCCGGCTACTGGCCGACCGCCACGGACGAACCGTTCGCATCGTTCATCAACGGCACCACGAAGCACGTCTTCACCTCCACCACCCCGGACGTGGAATGGGCGAACTCGACCTTCGTCGACACTCCGGCCGAGGAGTACGTCGCCGACCTGAAGCAGGGAGACGGCGGGGACATCGGCATTCACGGCAGCATCCGGCTGGCCCAGTCGCTGATCGCGGCCGGGCTCGTCGACGAGCTGCGCCTTGTGGTGTGCCCGGCGCTCGCCGACGGCGGCCGTCGGGGGTTCGGTGACATCGCGGGCCAGCAGAGATGGGAGCTACTCGACGCTCGGAGCAGCTCCGACGGGCAGTTGCTCCTGGGGTACCGACAGGTCAGCTGAGCTCGCCGAGCAGCCACGAAGGACTCATCGACGTCCCGCCGGACGCGCTGACGCGGGACTGCAGCATCCGGTCGGCGGTCACCACGGTGACCGTGTCGCCACGTCCCGCTGCCTCGGAGACCTGGACCACGATCTCGTCGTCACCGCTCCCCTTTGCGGCGACGGTGCGCACCGGCCCGTCGCGGCCGGCGGGAACGCCGCTGCGCGCGGCACCCTCGAGGACCAGCACCACCACCGTCGTACGGCAGCTCGGCGACGAGCAACCGCTCGTGCAGCCGTCGGGCGGCGCCGGCGCGGTCCTTCCACCAGCCGTCCGGCCGGCTGCCGACGACGTTGGCGCCGTCGACGACCAGAACCCGGGTCACGGTGTCGGTTGCTGGGTCACCGAGCACAGCGAATTTCGATGACGCATGTGTCCTCGCGCTAGTGGATGGTGATGACCCGGACCGGCAGGTTCGAGATCGCGGCCGACGTGGCCCCCGTGAGGTTGCACACCTTGATGTGGACCTCGTTCGTGAGCGCGCGCTGCGCCATGATCGTCATGCCGTTGGGGAGCGTGCCGTTGGTCGTGATCAGGGCGACGTCGCCGGGCTCTGCTCCGGACACGCTGCCGCTGATGGTGGTGCAGCGCCCGTTCGCGATGGCGCTGACGGAGATGGAGCCGCTGCGATCGGCGCCGTCGATGTCGTCCATGTTGACGGTGCGGTTGGCGATGTCCGAGGTCGTGACCGCCGATGAGGCGATGCGGCTGCCCGTGACCGACGAGATGGCGAGGTCGCTGGTGTTGAGCCCGCCGTCGGCGATCTTCGTGGTGCCAAGCGTTTCGTCGAGGATGTCGGATGACGTGATGGAACCGTTGGAGATGTCGATACCCGTGAGCGACGAGCTGGCGACATCGTCGCCGGTGACCGTGCTGTTGGTGATGTCTGCGCCCCCGACCGAGCCATCGAGGACCTCGTTGCCAGTGACGGAGTCGGTCGCGAGGTCGGCGCTCGTCAGTCCGCCGTTGGGGAGCGTGTCGTCGCGCACATCCGCGGGGTAGACCGAGTTGTTGAGGATCTTCGCCGAGTTCACGCCGTTCTCGGCCAGGTCGGCGGTCTTCACCTCCCCGTCCACGATGTCGGTGCTGAACACGGTGTCGGCTGCGTAGGCGGTGCCGGTGCCGAGAGCGATGGTGAGAGCGAGGAACGAGCAGACGTTCGAGAACGTGAGTCCGCGGAGCAACCTGTGGGCCATCACTGGCCTCCTTCGAGATGGGTCGATACGAGATCACGCCGACCGCCCCGGTGAAGTGCCCAACGGACCCGTACTACTTGAGGTCGACCCCGTCTGGAGCCGACGTTAGAACCTAGTCCTCGGTCCGGGCGGGGGCCAGTGCTCCGACTGGGTGGTCGATATGTCGTGCGCCCGTCGGAGTTGCCGCTGAGCGGCTACTTGAGGTACTTCGAGAAGTCCTTGGGCAGATCGAGTGCGGCGGCGGCCTTCTCGTAGTCGATCTCCTCGCCGTTCGGGCTGCCGAACGGGTTGGCCGATGCGGCGGCCGCCTTCTCCTTCTCCGCGGCAGCCTGCTGGGCGGCCTTGGCGGGGTTGCCTGAGACCCGGCGTCCCTTGCCCTTCTTGGCGGCGGCCTTCTGCTTGCCGCGCTTGCCACCGCCCGCCATGCCGGGCATCCCCGGGACGCCGGGCATGCCGCCCTTGGCGAACTGCTGCATCATCTTCCGGGCCTCGAAGAACCGGTCGACGAGGTTGTTGACGTCGGAGACCTGGCGGCCCGAGCCCGTGGCGATGCGGGAGCGCCGGGAGCCGTCGATGAGCTTGGGGTTCTCCCGCTCGGCGGGCGTCATCGACTGGATGATCGCCTGGATCCGGTCGATCTCGCGCTCGTCGAAGTTGTCGAGCTGTTCGCGGAACTGCCCCATCCCGGGCAGCATCCCCATGATCTTCGACATCGAGCCGAGCTTGCGGACCTGCTGCATCTGGGCCAGGAAGTCGTCGAGGGTGAACTCACCGCCGCCCCCGAGCAGCTTCTCGGCCGCCTTGGCGGCCTCCTCCTGGTCGAACGTCTTCTCGGCCTGCTCGATCAGGGTGAGCATGTCGCCCATGTCGAGGATGCGCGAAGCCATCCGGTCGGGGTGGAACAGGTCGAAGTCGGTGAGCTTCTCCCCCGCTGAGGCGAACATCACCGGCCGGCCGGTGACCGACGCGATCGACAGCGCCGCACCGCCGCGGGCGTCGCCGTCGAGCTTGGTGAGCACGACGCCGTCGAAGCCGACGCCCTCGAGGAAGGCCTGCGCCGTGGTCACGGCGTCCTGGCCGATCATCGCGTCGACGACGAAGAGCACCTCGTCCGGCTGGACGGCATCGCGGATGTCCGCGGCCTGCTGCATCAGCTCGGCGTCCACACCGAGCCGGCCCGCGGTGTCGACGATGACGACGTCGTAGAGCTTCCGCTTCGCCTCCTCGAGGGACTCGCGCGCGACGGCCACCGGGTCGCCGGTCCCGTTGCCGGGCGACGGGGCGAAGACCGGTACGCCGGCGCGGTCGCCGTTCACCTGGAGCTGCTGGACGGCGTTGGGCCGCTGGAGGTCCGCGGCGACGAGCACCGGGCTCTTGCCCTGCTCCTTGAGCCAGAGCCCGAGCTTGGCCGCCAGCGTGGTCTTGCCGGAGCCCTGGAGACCGGCCAGCATGATGACCGTCGGGCCGGACTTGGCGAAGCGCAGCCTCCGGGTCTCGCCACCGAGGATGGTGACGAGCTCCTCGTTGACGATCTTGACGACCTGCTGGGCCGGGTTCAGCGCCTGGCTGACCTCCTCGCCCCGTGCGCGCTCCTTGACCGCGGCCACGAACTCCTTGACCACCGCCAGCGCGACGTCGGCCTCGAGGAGCGCGATCCGGATCTCTCGCGCGGTCGCGTCGATGTCGGCGTCGGACAGCCGGCCCTTGCCGCGCAGGTTGCGGAAGGTGTCGGCGAGCCGGTCGGAGAGTGTGGCGAACAAAAGGATTCCTCAGCGCAGGTAGGGGTCGGGCAAGCCTAACTAACCGGCGAGTGCTTCCCGAACGGCGTGAGCCGCCTCGGCCGCGCGGCGGTCGCTGAGCACTCCAGCGGCGGCCTCCTGCACGTAGAACACGTCCACCGCCTGCGGGCCGAGGGTGTCCACGTGCGCCGACCGGACCGCGACGTCGAGGCGGGCCAGGGCCGCGCAGACGAGGTAGACCACGCCCGGCCGGTCGGAGGCGCGCACCTCAAGCACGGTGGCCTGCGCCGAGGCCTCGGGGCGTACGACGACCGTGGGCGCCAGCGACTGGGTCGCCGGTGGCGCCAGCCGGGGAGCCGGGTCGATCCGGCCCTCCTGGATGGCGTCGTACCGCTGCCGCAGGACCGCGGCGTCGACGCGCTCGTCGGCCACCTCCCACACCGAGACGCCGTACTGGTCCTGCGACCAGACCCGGGCCGCCCGGATGGCGATCCGCTGCAGCGCGAACATCGCGGCGAAGTCGGCCAGCAGCCCGACCCGGTCGGGCGCGATCACGGTGACCCGGCAGCCGTCGGCGACGGGCTCCACCACGATCGAGATCCCGCCGCGGCGCGCGTCACGAGGCACCTCGACGTCCTCGTCGGCCGCCGGCGGCGGCGCGGCACCCGACGTCAGTGCGGCCATGGTGCGGCGCGACAGGTCCTGCACCAGCCCGGAGCGCCACGACGACCACGCCTTGGGCGAGGCTGCGCGCGCGTCCGCCTCGGTGAGCACCGTGAGCAGCGACAGCGCCTCGGCCGACCCCAGCCGCGACGCGAGCACCTCGACGGTCGCCGGGTCGTCGGGGTCGCGGGTGGTTGCGGTCTCGGCGAGCAGCAGGTGCCAGCGGACCAGGCGCGCCACGAGGTCCACGGCCGAGGGCTCGAAGCCCATCCGGGTCGCGATGGCCCGGGCGATCGGCTCACCGGCAACGCTGTGCTCGGTGAGGCTGCCCTTGCCGATGTCGTGGAGCAGCGCCGCGACCATCAGGACGTCGGGCCGCGCCACCTGACGGATCAGCGCCGACGCCTCGACGCAGGTCTCGACCACGTGCCGGTCGACGGTGAAGCGGTGAATGGCCGACGCGTGCGGCAGCAGCCGGATCCGCTCCCACTCGGGCAGGATCCCGGCCAGCGCCCCGGTCTCCTCCAGCGTCTCCCAGGTTCCGAGCAGCCCGCGCCCCGAGGCGAGCAGCCGGACCAGCAGCCTGCGAGCCTCCGGTGGCCAGGGGTCGGGCAGCGGGGCACACTCGCGGGCCAGCCGGGCCGCGGTCGGCGGCGCCAGCACCACGTCCCGCTCGGCCGCCTCGACGGCTGCGCGCAGCAGCAGCGCCGGGTCCTCGGCCGGCCGGGCCCGCTTCTCGAGCACGATCTCGTCGGCGGCCAGCGCGACGCCGTCGGCGACCCGGGTGAGGGAGGGCCGGCGTACGCCGACGTGGGCGGGGCGGGCCAGCACGTCGTCGACCCGGCGCCAGGTGAGCCGGGACAGGTGGGTGATCCGGCGGCCGAGCTCGCGGACGTGCACCTGGGCGGCTCGCGCGTCCCGGAGCCCGAGCCGGTGGCCGAGCTCGGACCACAGCTCCGGGGCGATCCGGTCGGTCGCTCGCCCGGCGAGCTCCTGCACGAGGTCGCGCACGTCGAGCAGCGCCATCCGGCTGCGCTCCAGGTCGGCGTGCGGGACGTCGACCAGCCAGGTCGCGACCAGCGCCTTGAGCATGGTCGCGTCGCGCACGCCGCCCTCGGCCTCCTTCAGGTCAGGCACCGACACGTGGGCCAGCTCGCCCATCAGCTCGTGTCGCTGGCGCACCAGCGCGTGCAGCTCGGGCAGCCGCTCACGGGCGTGGCGCCGCCAGTGGGTGAGCATCGTCGTGCGCAGCCGCAGGGTGAGGTTCGGGTCGCCGACCACGTGGCGCACGTCCAGCAACCCGGAGGCGACCCGCAGGTCGGCGTCGGCCGCCGAGACCATCTCGGGCAGCGACCGGACCGAGTGGTCGACGTTCGCGCCGGAGTCCCAGAGCGGGTACCAGAGCTGCTCGGCCACCCGGCGCAGCTGCTGGTCGTCCGAGCCATCGGGATCGCTGACCAGCACGAGGTCGAGGTCCGAGTGCGGAGCCAGCTCCCCCCGGCCGTAGCCGCCGACAGCTACGAGCGCCAGGCCGGTGTCGGGGCCGCCGACCCCCTCCCACGCCTTGGCGCAGAGGGCGTCCGCGTCCGCCGTACGCCGGGCGCGCTCGTCGGCGGTCACACTCGAAGGTCAGACGGCGGCGTCGTCGCGCTCGCCGGTGCGCACGCGGATGACGGTCTCGACGGGCACGACCCAGACCTTGCCGTCGCCGATCCGGCCGGTCTGCGCGCTCGTCGTGATGGCGCCGACCACCGCGTCGACGTCGCCGTCGTCGACGACGATCTCGATGCGGACCTTGGGGACCAGCGCGATGTCGTACTCCGCGCCTCGGTAGACCTCCGTGTGGCCCTTCTGACGGCCGTACCCGCTGACCTCACTGACGGTCATCCCGGTCACGCCCACCGACTCCAGAGCGACGCGGACGTCCTCCCACTTGTGCGGCTTCACCACCGCGGTGACGAGCTTCATGATCCACCTCCGTGGCTGAGGAGCCCACCCGGTTCGGAGCGGGTTCCGGTCGTGGCGTGCAGGTCGTAGGCCGTCTCGGCGTGGAGGATCAGGTCGATGCCGCTGACCTCGTGCTCCTCGTCGATGCGGAAGCCCATCGTCTTCTGGACCGCGAAGCCGATGATGCCCGAGAGGACGAAGGCGTAGACCAGCACCACGCTGCCGCCGAGTGCCTGACGGCCGAGCTGGTCGACCCCACCACCGTAGAACAGCCCGTCGACCGCTGTCGGCGCGGCCGCCGTGGCCAGCAGCCCGATGCCCAGGGTGCCGACGACCCCGCCGACCAGGTGGACGCCGACCACGTCGAGCGAGTCGTCGTAGCGGAAGCGGTACTTGAGGCCGACCGCCAGCGCGCACACCACCCCGGCGACCAGGCCCATCACGATGGCGCCGATCGGCGACAGGGAGCCGCAGGACGGCGTGATCGCGACCAGGCCGGCGACCAGGCCGGACGCGGCACCCAGCGAGGTGGCGTGGCCGTAGCGCAACCGCTCCAGCAGCAGCCAGCCCAGCGAGCCGGCCGCGCCGGCCAGCAACGTGGTGGTGAAGACGACGGCCGCGGTCTGGCTCGCGCCGAGGGCCGAGCCGGCGTTGAAGCCGAACCAGCCGAACCACAGCAGCCCGGCGCCGAGCATCACCAGGGTCAGGTTGTGCGGGCGCATCGGCTCCTTGCCGAAGCCGACCCGCGGCCCGACCACCAGCGCCAGCGCGAGGGCCGAGGCCCCGGAGCAGATCTCGACCGCCGTACCGCCTGCGAAGTCGACCAGCCCGACCTGGTTCGCGAGCCAGCCGCCGGTGTGGTCTCCGCTGGAGAAGTCGAAGACCCAGTGCGCGATCGGTGCGTAGACGACCAGCGTCCAGATCCCGACGAAGACGATCCACGCGCCGAACCTGGCGCGGTCGGCGATCGCGCCGGAGACCAGCGCGCCGGTGATCACGCAGAACAGCCCCTGGAACACCGCGAACAGGATGAGCGGGTACGTCGAGTCGCCGTTGCTGTCCACGCTCATCAGCTGGCCGAGACCGGCGTACTGCGTCGGGTCGCCGAGCAGCCCGGCTCCCACGTCGTCACCGAAGGCCAGCGAGTAGCCGACCAGGACCCAGAGGATGCAGATGACCGCACCCGCGCCGAAGGTCATCATCATCATGTTGAGGACGCTCTTGGCGCGGACCAGGCCGCCGTAGAAGAGCGCCAGGGCGGGTGCCATCAGCAGCACCAGCGCCGAGGCGGCGAGCAGCCATGCGGTGTCGCCGGAGTCGAGCTGTCCCGTGAGTGCGAGCGAGGTCACGGACCACCACTGAACCGACCTTTTGTTTCGTGGATGTAAACGCCCCGGCCGTCTCAGGTAGCTGGGACGGCCGGGGCGTCAGGTGCTCCCCCCGACTAAAGGGCGGCCGCGTCGCGGTCGCCGGTGCGCACCCGGACCACCGTCTCCACGGGGCTCACCCACACCTTGCCGTCGCCGATCCGCCCGGTCTGCGCGGTCTTCACCACGATGCCGACCACGTCCTCGGCGTCGCTGTCGTCGACCACGATCTCGATGCGGATCTTCGGCACCAGGGCGATGTCGTACTCCGCGCCCCGGTAGACCTCGGTGTGTCCCTTCTGGCGGCCGTAGCCGCTGACCTCGCTGACGGTCATCCCCGTCACCCCGAAGGTCTCGAGGGCTTCCCGGACGTCCTCCCACTTGTGCGGCTTGATCACCGCGGTCACGAGCTTCACGCGTTCGCTCCTTCCGCGACCGGAGCGGTCCTGGCGGCGAGGACCCCGGTGGACCCGCTGCCACCCCCGCTCGTGTGGATGTCGTACGCCGACTCGCCGTGGGCCACGAAGTCGATGCCCTCGACCTCGTCCTCCTCGGTGACGCGGAGCCCGATCGTGAACCTGATGGCCAGGCCGATGAGCAGGGTGATCACGCCGGAGTAGGTGATCGCCACCAGGGCACCCAGCGCCTGGTCACCCAGCGAGGTCAGGCCACCGCCGTACAGGAGTCCGTCGATGCCGCCGGCACCGGCGGAGGTGGAGAAGACCCCGATCAGGACGGTGCCGATGATGCCGCCGACCAGGTGGACGCCGACCACGTCGAGCGAGTCGTCGTAGCCGAGCTTGTACTTCAGGCCCACGGCCCAGGCGCACACCGCGCCGGCGATGGCGCCGATGGCGACCGCGCCCTCGATGTCGACCGCACCGCAGGCCGGCGTGATCGCGACCAGGCCGGCGACGATGCCGGACGCGGCGCCCAGCGAGGTCGCCTTCCTGTGCATCAGGTACTCGATCAGCAGCCAGCCGAGGATGGCCGCCATCGTGGCCAGGGTGGTGTTGGCGAAGGTGCGGCCGGTCTCGGAGAAGAACTGAGCGGTGTTCTCCTCGTCGGTCGCGCCGCCGAAGACGATCGAACCCACGTTGAAGCCGTACCAACCCATCCAGAGCAGGCCGGCGCCGAGCATGGTGAGCGTCAGGTTGTGCGGCCGGAGCGCTTCCTTGCCGAAGCCGAGTCGCTTGCCGATGAGGACGGCCAGGACGAGGCCGGCCATACCGGCGTTGATGTGGACCGCGGTGCCGCCCGCGTAGTCCTGGGCACCGATGCGCCCGCAGATGAGCGAGTCCTCGGTGCAGCTGAAGACCATGTGCGCCATCGGGAAGTAGCAGAGGAGCGCCCACACGGGCACGAAGAGGACCCAGGCGGCGAACTTCATCCGGTCCGCGACGGCGCCGCTGATGAGCGCGACGGTGATGATCGCGAAGGTCGCCTGGAACATCACGCCGATGTAGCCGTCGGTGGCGACGCCGTCGAGCCAGAACAGGTCGAACGGGTCGTGGAAGAAGGTGCCCTCGCCGCCGAAGCCCATCGACCAGCCGACCGCGACGTAGAGGATGCCGACGATCGCGACCGCGACGTACGACATCATCATCATGTTGAGCACGGACTTCGACCGGGACATGCCGCCGTAGAACAGCGCCAGCGCGGGCACCGTCATCATCAGCACGAACGCCGTCGCGATCAGCATGAAGGCGTAGTAGCCGTCCACAGAACCTCCATCAAGGAACCAGGGAGCGGGACGCGGCACTCGGAGTGACGACGTTGTCGTTGCCGGGGCCCGACTCGTTGTCCAGAACCTTCGTGGCGGCAGGTTTCGCGGCCGTCCGATCCGTGTTGCGGGCGTGCAACGGGTTCCCGGCCCGTGTTACTTCGTTGTTACGCCGGCGCCTCCGGAATGATGGCCGGGTGACGCTCAGTCAGTCGCTGGCCGACTTCGCTCCTGCGTGGGCGCGGCTGGTCACCGCCTGGCTGGCCGCCGGTGAGGACTCGGTCGAGGCGTCGGCCCTCCTGCGGCGCGCCCTGGACGCGGGCGTGCACAGCCTCTCGCTCCCGGCGGCGGACGCGGTCGCGGTCGGGCAGGGGCGGCGCTGCGAGGTCGCCGTCGTCCGGCTGGCCGGGGCGGTGGACGAGACCGGCTACCTGGCCCACAACCAGCCCCAGGCCGAGCGCGGGGCCGAGCCGGTCGACCACTTCTGCCGGCGGGGTTGGCGGGCGCTGCGCAACCCGAGCCTGCACTTTGACGTGTGGTGGTACTGGGCGGAGTACCTCGACCCGGCCGACGAGTCCGAGACCGCCGTCAACCCCTTGGTGCACTACCTGCTCGACGGCCGGCACCGCGGGCTGCTGCCGCTCCCCCCTCGTACCTCGCGGCCGTCCTTCGTCCCGCCGTCCTCGCCCCGGCGGGCCTGCCTGTTCGCGATGTACGACCCGGACGGGCTGGTCGACGAGTGCGTGGTGGCGTACGTCGCGGAGCTGTCCCGGCACGCCGACGTGTTCGTCTGCGCCGACGGAACGCTGGCCGCCGACCAGCTCGAGCGGCTCTCGGGCTTCGCGGCGGGCGCGTGGGTGCGCCCCCAGGGCGCGCACGACTTCGGCTCGTGGAGCCTGCTGGCGCGCGAGCTCGTCGGCTGGTCGGGGCTGGCGGCGTACGACGAGGTGCTGCTGGCCAACGACTCGTGCTGGCTGCTCCGCCCGCTGGACGAGGTGTTCGCCCGGATGGACGCGCGGACCGGTGACTTCTGGGGGCTGCAGCTGACTGCCCGCCGCTTCGAGCCCGAGCCGTCCCAGCCCCAGGCGGTGCCGCTGGAGGAGGTGAAGCGGTCCTGGCTGCCGCCGACGGCGTACCGTTACCCCGAGCTCGTCCACGTCGGGTCCTACTTCCTCGCCCTGCGCCGGCCGGTCCTCGACGACCCGGGCTTCCGCCGCCGGCTGGACTCGGTGGTGCCGCAGCGGGACCGGGGCAACCTGGTGCAGAAGTACGAGACCGGGACCACGCAGTACCTGGTCGGCCAGGGCTTCGACTTCGACACCTGGGTGCCGGACCTCCGCCCCAACCACCCGATCTACGGGCCGGGCGTCTTCGACCTGCTGGCCGACGGCTTCCCGCTGTTCAAGCGCCGCTTCCTGGTGTCGAACCCCTACGACACCCCGGACCTGGCCGACTGGAAGCAGCGCATCCTCGCGGTCGTCCCCGACGCCCCGGTCGACATGCTCGAGCGCAACCTGCTCCGGGTCGCCGACCCCGACGACCTCGCCCGGTCCTTCGCCATCCGGCCGACGGGATAGTCACGACCGTCGGGCAGCCCTGGCCTCGTGGGCGACGTCGATGAGGCGGGCGGCGCGGGCGGAGAAGGAGTGCTCGGAGCGGACCCGGTCGGCGGCGGCGCGGCGGGTGGCAGGGTCGCCGAAGACGGCGTCCGGGTCCTCGAGGGTGGCCAGGCGGGCCAGGTCGTCGGGGGTCTCGTAGACCTGGACCGAGGGGCCGAACAGCTCGGCCAGGCCGTCGACCGGGTCGGTGATCACCCGGGCGCCGCTCGCGACCGCGTCGAAGAGCCGGTTGGAGACGAACCCCTCGGCACCCATGTCGACGTGGTGGTCGTTGAGGACCACACCGGCCGAGCCGTACGCCGCGGCGAGCGCGTCGTTCGGGATGGACCGGTCGCGGACCACCTCGTCGGGGACCAGGCCCGACCACAGGTCGCCGTACACCGCCAGCGGCAGGCCGGCGGCCAGCGCGTCGCGGACCACCGGACGGAGGACGCGGCGGGAGTTGCCCACGAACAGCACTGCGTCCCCGGTGCCAGGTGCTCCGGCGTCGGGATGGAACCGCTCCGGGTCGGTGGCCTGGAGCAGCGGCTCGATCGGCACCGCCCAGTCGCGGGCCCGGCGCTCGGCCCACGGCCGGCCGGCAGCCAGCACCCGGTCGTACGCCGACGCCTCGTCGGGCGTGACGAGCTCGGGGTGCGAGATCACCCAGAGCAGCGACACCTGCTCGGGGCCGGGGTCGTGCCGGACCAGTCCGCGCAGGACGAGTACGACGTCGTCGTGACGGCCGGTGGCGCGGTCCCACTCGGGGCGCCGGTCGACGACGACCTCCTGGCCGTGGTCGCGCAGCGCCGCGCCCAGCGACGCGGCGAAGTGGGTGTCGCCCCAGCGCTCACCACCCGGGCCCGCCGGGGCGGCGTTCTTGATCGCCCAGCGCAGCCGCGCCTGCTCGGTGACCTGGAGCCGTGCCTCCCGGACCAGCACCGGGCGCGGGACCCGCAGCCGGGGCGGCTCGCCGTGCCGCGCCGGGCCGATCGCGTGGTCGACCACGCGCAGCCCGCGGGTGGCCCACAGCGCGGCATCGTCGCGGGGCACGACGACCCGCTGCCAGCGGTCGAGGTAGACGCTGCGGTTCGCCAGGTGCTTGTCGTAGCGGCCGGGCGTGCGTGACTCGTGATGGACGACCGGCACGTCCGGCAGCACCCGGAAGTGGCCATCGGAGCGCTGAGCGAGCCGGTGGCAGAGGTCGACGTCCTCCAGGCCGTTGGTGAACAGTGGGTCGAACCCTCGCAGCGCGACCGCGTCGGCGTACCGCAGAGCGAGAGCGGCACCGGTGACGGCGTGGAAGCGCAGCCCCTCGACGCCGTACGCGTCCTCGACGGGGAAGCCGTTGAGGAAGGCGTGCGGCAGCCCGCCACACGTCGGGAAGGCGATGCCCGCGGACTGGATGCTGCCGCTCGGGTAGAGGAGTAGCGGCTGCGCGCCGAGCACGTCGTCGTCCTCGAGCGCGTCGCGGAGCGGGGTCAGCCAGCCCGGCTGGACGGTGGTGTCGTTGTTGAGGAACACCACGACGTCGCCGGTGGCGTGCGCGAGTGCGAGGTTGTTGCCGAGCGCGAAGCCGTGGTTCTCCTCGCTGTGCAGGACCTGGACCCCGTCTCCGGCCAGCCGGTCGAGCGCTGCCGAGACCTCGGGCGAGGAGCCGTTGTCCCAGACGATGACCTCGACCGAGGTGTCGTCCGCGAGGAGCGACTCGACGCACGCCGTGGTCAGCTCGCTGTCGTCGTACGTCGGGACGATGACGCTCGTGAGCCCGGGGACCGGGGTGCGCTCGCCCAGCGCGGCCCAGTCGACCAGGTGCCGGTTGAGCACGATCCGGCGCCAGTCGCCCGCCGGTGGCCGGAGCGCCCGGCGGCGGTCCGGGAACCGGCGCCGTACGCCGACGATCGGGACCGGCTCGACCGACACGTCCGGGTGGCGCAGCAGCAGGTCGAGGACCCAGGCCGGGCGGACCGTGGGGTCGATGCCCCCGCGTTCGAGCAGGGCCGAGCGCTGGGCGACAAGGCGGGCCGGCTCGACCTCTGGCGCGGGGCTGCGCAGCACCACCTTCTGGCCGTTGCCCCGCTCGCCCTCGAGCTCGTCGGCGACGAAGGGGCGGGCCAGCCCGACCAGCCGCTCCAGCCGGTCCGGAACCCACGAGTCGCCGGCGTCGAGGAAGGCGACGTACTCCCCCGTCGCCCGCGCCAGGTCGGTGACGACCTCCCAGTCGGTGAGTGTCTGGGCCTCGACACTGGCCAGCGAGACGGCCCGGAGCTCGTCGTCGTGCCCCGGACTGAAGATGACGCTCACGACCGGGCCCACAGCCCTATTGGAGCGCAACCTCACCCCAACATGGCATCGACGAACGCCTCGGCGTCGAACGGCGCGAGGTCGTCGGGGCCCTCGCCGAGCCCGACGAGCTTCACGGGCACGCCGAGCTCGCGCTGCACCGAGACCACGATGCCGCCCTTGGCCGAGCCGTCGAGCTTGGTGAGGACGACGCCGGTGACGTCGACGACCTCCGAGAAGACGCGGGCCTGGATCAGGCCGTTCTGGCCGGTGGTGGCGTCGATGACCAGCAGCACCTCGGTGACCGGCGCCTGCTTCTCGATCACCCGCTTGACCTTGCCGAGCTCGTCCATCAGGCCGGCCTTGTTCTGCAGCCGGCCGGCGGTGTCGACGATCACCGTGTCGACGCCCGCATCGATGCCGTGCTGCACGGCGTCGAAGGCGACGCTGGCCGGGTCGGTGCCCTCGTTGCCGCGGACCACCTCGACGCCGACCCGCTCGCCCCAGGTGGCCAGCTGGTCGACGGCCGCCGCGCGGAACGTGTCTGCCGCACCGAGCGTGACCGTGCGGTCCTCGGCGACCAGGATCCGGGCCAGCTTGCCGACGGTGGTCGTCTTGCCGGTGCCGTTGACGCCGACCACCAGCACGATCCCGGGGTTTCCGTTGGCCCCGCTGACCTTGAGCCGGCGGTCCATGGCCGGGTCGACCAGCTTCACGAGCTCGTCGCGCAGCGCGGCTCTCGCGTCCTGCGGCGCGCCCTCGACGCGGAGCCGGGTACGCAGCCCTTCGACCACCTGCTGGGTGGGCGCTACCCCCAGGTCGGCGGTGAGCAGCACGTCCTCGATCGACTCCCACGTGTCCTCGTCGAGACGCTCCCGGCTGAGCAGGGCGAGCAGCCCGCGCCCGAAGCCGCCCTGCGCCCCGGCCAGCCGCTGCCGCAGCCGGACCAGCCGGGAAGCCGTCGACTCCGGTTTCTCGATCGTGGCCGGCGGCGCGCTCACCTCGACCGGCGGAGCCTCCGTGTCAAGAGCCGCCTCAGGGGGCTGAACGAGGACGTCGGTGTGGGTGTCCGGCAGCGGCGCGGGCCTGCGTCCGCGGGCGACCAGGCCGACCACGGCGCCCACCAGCACCGCGGCGACGACGGCGATGATGAGGATCAACAACGCCAGGGAGCTCATGGCTCCCATCCAATCAGGCTCAGTCGCCCAGCAGCTCGTCCAGGTTGCCCTCGTCCGGGTCCTTGCGGCCGGGCCGGCTGACCGTCCAGTCGTCGTCCTCCTCGGAGAACACCGAGATCACCACGAGCGCAACGACCACGATCAGCACCATGCCGATCACGATCGAGGTCACCGATGATCAACGACCGGCTAGCGCACTAGTGACGCGACCGCCGTCCTGATCTCGTCCGGGATGGGTACGACGGGTCGCGCCGGGTCGGTGTTGTCGACGTACACGTGCACGAAGGTGCCCTCCGCGGCGGCCTCGTCGCCGGGTCCGTGGTCGGGCCCCTGGAACAGCCCGACCTTGTAGACGATCGAGGAGCTGCCCAGCCGCTCGACGTACACCCCGACATCGACCGGGGCCGGGTAGCCGACCTCGGCGAAGTACTTGCAGGCCACCTCCGCGACGACGCCGATGGCGGGGAGGCGGCGGATGTCGGTGCCGGTCGCCTGCTCGAGGTGGTTGTTGACGACGGTGTCGATGATCTCGAAGTAGCGGGCGTTGTTCATGTGCCCGTAGACGTCGATGTCGGCCCAGCGGGTGGTGACCTGCTCCCAGTGGACGTACTGGTCCCGCGTGGGCCGCTGCGCCGGCATTACGCCGACTCGGCCTCGCGCAGCCGCTGGCTGATCACCGAGGAGACGCCGTCGCCACGCATCGCGATGCCGTAGAGGGCGTCGCCGACCTCCATGGTCCGTTTCTGGTGGGTGATGACCACGAGCTGGGAGTCCTGCCGCAGCTCCTCGTAGATCTCCAGGAGCCGGCCGAGGTTGGTCTCGTCGAGCGCGGCCTCGACCTCGTCGAGGATGTAGAACGGCGACGGGCGGGCCTTGAACAACGCCACCAGGAAGGCCACCGCCACCAGCGAGCGCTCACCACCGGAGAGCAGCGAGAGCCGCTTGACCTTCTTGCCGGGCGGCCGGGCCTCGACCTCGATGCCGGTGTTGAGCAGGTCGTCGGGGTCGGTGAGCACCAGCCGGCCCTCGCCGCCCGGGAACAGCCGGGCGAAGGTCGCCTCGAAGGCCCGCTCGACGTCGACGTAGGCCTCGGCGAAGACCTGCTGGACCCGGGCATCGACCTCGCGGACGATGTCGAGGAGGTCGCGGCGGGTCTTGCGGAGGTCCTCGAGCTGTTCGCCGAGGAACTTGTGCCGCTCCTCCAGTGCGCTGAACTCCTCGAGCGCCAGCGGGTTCACGGTGCCCAGCATCGCGAGCTCACGCTCGGCGGTGCGCAGCCGCTTCAGCTGCTGCTCGCGCACGAACGGCGCCGGCTCGGGAGCCTCGGCGCCCTCCTCGACGCTTCCGGTGAACGGGATCAGCTGGTCGGGGCCGTAGTCGGCCACCAGAGAGTCGCCGTCGAGGCCCAGCTCCTCGAGAGCGCGCTCCTCGAGCTGCTCGATCCGCATCTTCTGCTGAGTGCGGGCCACCTCGTCGCGGTGCACCGAGTTGACCAGCTCGTCGTGCTCCCGGGCCAGGTCGCGCAGCCGTCCGCGGACGGCGAGCAGCTGCTCCTCGCGGCCGGCGCGGGCCCGCTCGACCTCGGCGCGGGCGGCGGCTGCCCGGGCGATCGAGCCGTCGAGCCGGTCGAGCACGAAGGCCACCGCGGTGCCGACGGCCTGGCCGGCCTGTCCCTCGCGGAGCAGCCGGGCCCGGCGCTCGATCTCGCGGACGCGGGACTCGCGTTCCTCGCGCGCGGCCCGGAGCAGCTGGTCGGCCCGGCCGTGCAGGGCGCGGGACCGCTCCTCGGCGGTGCGGAGGGCGAGCCGGGCCTCCATCTCGACCTGGCGCGCGGCCCGGGCGGCCTCGGCGTGCTGCTCGCGGTCGTCGGTGAGCTCCTCGAGCTCGGGGTGCTGCTCGGCCCGGGCCAGCCGCGCCTCCAGCTCCCCGAGTCCCGCGAGGTCGTTGGTGCGGGCCTCGCGCGCCTCGGCGATGGCGCGCTCGAGCCTCTCGGCCTCCCCGCGCGCCGCGCGCGCCTGGGCACCGAACTGGCCGAGCTCCTCGGCCACCGCGGCCAGGGTCGCGTCGGACTCGTGCAGCTTGGCCAGGGCGACGTCGACCCGCTTCTGGGCCTCGTGCCGCTCACGCTCGAGCCGGGACATGTCGAAGCCGAGCCGCTCGGTCGCGGCCACGGCCTCGGACAGCTGCTCGGCGGCCTCGTCGACCGCGGCCTGGATCTCGATCAGGCTCGGCTGGCGGGCCGACCCGCCGGCCGCGAGGTGGGCGCCGAGCAGGTCGCCGTCGCGGGTCACTGCGGTCAGCGTGGCGTCGCGGGCGACGAGCGTGCGGGCGGACGCGAGGTCGTCCACCACGGCGACCCGGTCGAGCAGCCGGGCCAGGGCCGGGCGCACCGGGTCGGGGCAGGAGACCACGTCGAGGGCGTACGACGCGCCGTCGGGCAGCGCCGGCCAGCCGCTGACGTCGCTGCTGATGTGGGAGTCCGGGCCGGAGCCGAGCACCAGGCCGGCCCGGCCGAGGTCGTGGTCCTTCAGGTGACCGATCGCGGCGACCGCTGCCTCGGCGCTCTCGATGGCGACTGCGTCGGCGGCGGAGCCCAGCGCGCTGGCCACAGCCGTCTCGAAGCCGCTGCGCACCGTGAGCAGTGCGGCCACCGAGCCGAGCAGGCCGGAGACCTGGTCGGAGGCGGCCAGGAGCGCGCCCGCGCCGTCCTTGCGGTTGAGGCCGAGCTCGAGGGCGTCCTTGCGGGCAGCGAGGCTGGCCCGGTCGCGTTCGCTGCGCTGCGCCTCTTCGCGCGCCTTGGCCAGCCGCTCGTCGAGGTCGACGAGCTGGGCGGCAGCGGCCTCGTGCTCGGCGTCGAGCCCCTCCTCGCCGGCGTCGAGCCCGGCCACGCGGGTCTCGAGCGAGGTGAAGTCCTTCTGTGCCCGGCCAGCGCGGCTGAGCGCGTCCTCGTGGGACTGGGTGAGCCGGCCGATCTCGTCGTCCGCGGCCGCGGCCCGCGAGCGGAGCGCATTGACCTGGCCGATGAGCCGGGCCAGCCCCTCACGGCGGTCGGCGGCGGCCCGGTGCAGACCGGCGACCCGGCGCTCCTCCTCGGCGACGGCGTCCTCGGCCGTGCGGCGCGCGGACACGGCCTGCTCGAGGGTTCCGCGGTACTCCTCGACCTCGGCCTCGATGGCGGCCTCCTGCTCGCGCACCTGGGCGGCCTCCGCCTCGAGCGCTTCCGGGTCGCGGCCGGTGGCCACCTCGCCGGCCGACAGCCCCTCGGCGTTGCGGATCCGCTCGGCGGCCAACGACTGGGTGCCGCGGAGCCGCTCGCGCAGCCCGGACAGCGCGAACCACGTCTCCTGGGCTCGGGCCAGTGCGGGCAGGTCCTCGCGGAGCGCGGCCTCGAGCTCGCCCTCGCGGCGGGCCGCGTCGGCTCGCTGCCCCTCGACCTCTTCGCGTCGCGCGACCAGCACCGACTCGTCGGCCAGCTCCTGCTCCAGCGCGGCCCGCGCGGTCACGAGGTCGTCGGCGACCAACCGCGCCTTGGCGTCGCGCACGGCCGACTGCACGCCGGCCGCCCGGCGCGCGACCTCGGCCTGGCGGCCGAGCGGCTTGAGCTGGCGACGGATCTCGGTCAGCAGGTCGGTCAGCCGGGTGAGGTTGCCGTCGCAGGCGTCGAGCTTGCGGAGCGCCTTCTCCTTGCGCTTGCGGTGCTTGAGGACGCCGGCCGCCTCCTCGACGAACCCGCGGCGGTCCTCGGGTGTCGCGTGCAGGATCGAGTCGAGCTGGCCCTGGCCGACGATGACGTGCATCTCGCGGCCGATCCCGGAGTCGGAGAGCAGCTCCTGGACGTCGAGCAGGCGGCACGGGGTGCCGTTGATGGCGTACTCGGACCCGCCGCTGCGGAACATGGTCCGGCTGATCGTGACCTCGGTGTACTCGATCGGCAGCGCACCGTCGGTGTTGTCGATGGTCAGCAGCACCTCGGCCCGGCCCAACGGGGGCCGTCCCGACGTACCGGCGAAGATGACGTCCTCCATCTTGCCGCCGCGCAGGGACTTGGCGCCCTGCTCGCCCATCACCCAGGCGAGCGCGTCGACGACGTTGGACTTGCCGGACCCGTTGGGCCCGACGACGCACGTGATCCCCGGCTCGAACTGGAGCGTTGTCGACGAGGCGAAGGACTTGAACCCCTTGAGGGTCAGGCTCTTCAGGTACACACGGTCTCCCTCGCAGATGGACGAACGCTCTGCCCTGGTGGGGCGGCTGACGCGGGGGAAGCTCAGCGTCGCCAACCCTACCGGCGGGGCACCCTCGGACCGTGAATCCGGGGCGCCTGCGGACGGGCGTGTCCGGACCGGATCAGCGGTACTTCTCCGAGACCGCCGCCAGCCCGTTGATCAGTACGTCGATGCCGAACTCGAACCGTTCGTCCTCGCTGCCGTTGGTCAGCTCCGCGGAGTACTGGCGCAGCAGCGGGAACCGGTCGACCGGGAGGGCGTCGAAGTACCCCTTCAGCTCGGCGTCGATGGCCTCGTGGTCCGGCGGCTCGCCGGACGCGGTGGAGTTCTCGCGCTGGGTCCAGATCACCTCCTCGTAGGCGAGCGAGCCGACGTACAGCGTGCCGATGTCGCAGAACCAGGCCGCGGCCTGCGGCGAGATCCCCCCGGCGAGCGCGATCGCCATCATCCCCTCCGCAGCCCGGAAGCCGCCCTCCATCGACGGGATCATGCCCATCGCGGCGCGGGCGGCGCCCGGGTGCTCACGGAAGAGCTGGAGCATGTCGCGACAGACGTCCTTGAGCTGCTCGGCCCAGCGCTCGGGGTCGGGGGCGGGGAGGTGCACCATCCCGGCGACGCGGTTCACGACGAGCTGGTCGAGCTCGTCCTTGTTCTCCACGTGTGCGTAGAGCGAGGCCGGGCCGGTGTCGAGCTCACGGGCCAGCGAGCGCATCGAGACGGCGTCGTACCCCTCGCGCTTCATCAGCTCCATGGCCGCGTCGACGATCCGGTCGGTGGTGAGCCGCTCCTTGGGGGCGGGACGGTCGGTACGACGCCCGCTCGGGAGCGTGACCCGCACCCGGACCGGGCCGGCCTGCCAGGTGCGCTCCCGCTCCGGCGGGTTCGTGGGATCGGGCATGACGAACAATGTACTTGACACGAACGTCGTTCGGTTCTAGAACAGTGTTCGCCAAATTCGAACAGTGTTCGTCCGCACGCCTCAGGAGCCCGCGATGTCCCTCACCTCCCCCTCCCCCGCCGAGACCACGCCACAGGGGTCGCGCGGCTACCAGTACCGCTGGATGGTCATGGCCGTGGTCATCGTGGCCGACGTGATGGACCTGCTCGACGCCACGATCGCCAACCTGGCCGGCCCATCGATCAGGGCCGACCTCGGCGGCGGCGCCTCGACCCTGCAGTGGGTCCTGGCGGCGTACACCATGGCCTTCGCGGTCGGCCTGGTCATCTCCGCCCGCGCCGGCGACCTGGTCGGCCGGCGCCGGATGTTCATCATCGGCATGGTCGGCTTCACCCTCGCCTCGCTGCTCTCCGGCCTGGCGCCGACCGCCGGAGCGCTGATCGCCTTCCGGGTCCTGCAGGGTGCCTTCGGCGCGGTGATGATCCCGCAGGGACTGGCCATGGTGAAGCAGTCCTTCCACCCCGACGACCTGCAGAAGGCGTTCATCCCGTTCGGCCCGATCATGGGGCTGGCCGCCGTGCTCGGCCCGATCCTGGCCGGGTTCCTCATCGACGCCGACCTGTTCGGCACCGGCTGGCGGATGATCTTCCTGGTCAACATCCCGGTCGGCGTCCTCGGCACCGTCCTGGCGGTCCGGTACCTGCCCGACCTGCCCCGCGACCGCGAGAAGAAGCTCGACGTGGTCGGCTCGGTGCTGCTCACCCTCGCCTCCGCGCTGCTGATCTACCCGCTGGTGCAGGGCCGCGAGCACGACTGGCCGGTGTGGTGCTTCCTGATGATGGCCGCCTCCGCGCTGGTCTTCGGAGCGTTCGTGGTCAGCGAGCGGCGCAGCACGCACCCGGTCATCGAGCGCTCGCTGTTCCGCAACCGCGGCTTCGTGGCCGGCGTGGTCTTCCTCGCATCGTTCTTCGTCGCGATGAACGGCGTGATGCTGATCGTGAACCTGTTCATCCAGGTCGGCCTGGGCTTCACCCCCATGCACACCGGGCTGGCCATGACCCCGCTCGCGGTCGGCCTCGCGATCGGCGCGGCCACCTCCGGAGCCGCGATCGGCCCGAAGTTCGGCCGGAAGGTGCTGCACGGCGGGCTGGTCGTGATCGGCCTCGGCATGCTCTGGCTGTGGTGGACGATCGGCCACGACGGGATGTCGGCCAGCGGCTGGGACCTCGCACCGGCGCTGTTCGTCGCCGGGCTGGGCAGCGGCGCGATCTTCGCCCCGCTGTTCGACATCATCCTGGCCGACCTCGGCGACCACGAGGTCGGGACCGGCTCCGGGCTGTTGAATGCCGCGCAGCAGTTCTCGGGCGCACTGGGGGTGGCGATCATCGGCACGATCTTCTTCCAGTGGCTGCCGACCGAGGGCTGGGCCGACGCCACGAGGGGGATCGTCTGGGTGACCCTGGCCTGCTACGTCGTCAGCTTCCTGGTCGCCTTCCTGCTGCCGGAGCAGGCTCGCGAGGGCGCCGAGCTCTCCTGAGGTCGAGTGGGTGTGG
The DNA here is from genome assembly GCA_963749865.1 of uncultured Actinomycetota bacterium. Classification (GTDB taxonomy): domain Bacteria; phylum Actinomycetota; class Actinomycetes; order Propionibacteriales; family Nocardioidaceae; genus Nocardioides. The sequence goes on along the minus strand of CAVVOE010000009.1, from coordinate 45,064 downwards.
GTCTGGGTCTGCGCTCGTGGCTCTCCCGGGACCGGCCTTGCGGGACGGGGCTGCCCGCGCCGACAGGCAGCGGCGCGTCGCGGGCAGTGGCTCGCGCCCCGATTGCGTAGCGCTACCGCGCCGCGGCCAAGCTGCTTTAGCGTCGCGGGCAGCCCCGTCCCGCAAGGCCGGCTCCGGACAGTCCTCGTTCCGTCTGCACGGGTGGGGTGGGGCGTCGGGCTCGACAGCGCTGCGCGCTGCCTCGCCCGACGCCTGACATGACTCTTCCACGTAGGCTCGTCCACCGTGCCCGACCAGCAGCTGCTCTTCGTGGCCGGGCTCGGTCGGTCGGGGACGACGGCGTTGATGGAGGTGCTCGCGGCGCACGCCGAGATCGCGCTCGGCGTCGAGCGCTTCAAGCGGCTCTACCCGCGCGACGACGAGCCGGTGACCGCGGAGCTGTTCGAGGAGCAGCGCTTCTTCGACTTCGGCGACGGGTTGACCAACCTGACTCCGGACCAGGCGCCCGAGTGGGCGTCGCACTACGAGGCGATGCGGGCCAAGTGGGCGGGCGCCCGGTACGTCGGCGACAAGATGGTCGCGATCCGTCTGCAGCACGTGTGGGAGACCCTGCCGGACGCCCGGTTCGTGTGCATCGTCCGCGACCTCGAGCCGGTCGCGGCGAGCTGGGAGGCCCGCGCGAGGAACCCCGAGGACGCCGGCTGGGGCGCCGACCAGGACGCCACCAGGGCGGTGGCCGGCTGGAACCGCTCCCTGCGCCGGATCCGCCGGGCGGTCAGGCAGCGGCCCGAGCACGCCGCGGTGGTCGAGTACGACCGCTTCTTCGGCGACCCACAGGGCACCAGCCTGGCCAAGGTGCTCGACTGGCTCGGCCTGGACCGCTCACCAGCGATCGACGCGGCGTTCGGGCAGGTCCACCGGCAGTACGTCGAGCGGATCGCCCCCAAACCGCGCACCCTCTCCCCCGACGTACGAGCCTTCCTCCACGAGCACGCCGAACGCGACGTCTGGGATCAGGTGACGAGCCGGCTGGCCCTCTGAGGTGAGCGCCCGGCCGGGATACTTCGTGACGTCTCGGTTGTGGAGAACGGTGTTCGCGCCACCAACTCGTGGCGGACTATCGCGCACCCGGCGCGGGTGCCTCCACTGACTCGTCGGCGTGCGCGATGTGGCTGAGCTGGCGCCAGATCAGGACCACGAAGAGGGCGCTGCCGACGAAGGCGAACCAGAACGGCGCGGTCACCCCCCAGCGCTGCGCGATGCCACCACCGATCGCGGCGCCGACGACCAGGCCGCCGTAGACGCCCATCAGGTACACCGCACCCACGCGGCCCTGCAGCTCGGTCGGGACCGCACGCTGGCGGATGGTGACCGAGGTGGTGCCCCAGACGAAGGCGTGGGCTCCGAAGACGAAGAACACCGGCAGCGCGACGTACGGCGACGAGGTCGTGGCCAGCACGAGATGGGTGACCGTCTCGATGATCAGCCCGATCCGCATCAGGTCGCCGAGGCTGACCCGGCGGGTCAGCCAGCCGTAGAACATCGTGCCGAGCAGCCCGCCCAGTGCACTGACGGTGGTGATCAACCCGAAGCCGACGCTGCCCAGGCCGAGGTGCTCGGTGGCGTAGAGGACCAGCACCGACCAGGCCGCGCCGAAGGTCACGTTGAAGATCAGGATGGTCAGGACCAGCGTGCGTACCGCTGGGTGGTGCCGGACCCAGCGGAAGCCTGCGACGATGTCCTGCCAGACCGGCCTCTGCTCCTCCGGCGAGCGCCCGAGCGCGGGCAGCTGGAGCCGCGCGATGAGGACCACGGCGAGCAGCCCGGTGAAGGCCTGGGCGGCGAACGGGATGAACTGGCCGGCCGTGAAGAGGAGGGCGCCGATCGGCGGCCCCGCCAGCTGGTTGATCGTGATCAGGCCGGTCTGCAGCCGGGCGTTGGCAATCGCCAGGTCGTCGCGCGCCACCAGCATCGGCAGCAGCGTGCTCGCGGTGTTGTCGGCGAAGACCTCGGCCGTTCCGAGCAGGAACATCGCGACCAGCACCAGCGCGATCGGGGCCGAGTCGAAGGCGACGGCCGTGGACAGCAGCACCAGCACCACGACCCGCAGCAGGTCGACGGTGATGATGATCAGCCGCCGGTCCAGCCGGTCGGTGAGGGCCCCGGCCCAGAGACCGAAGAGCATCGGCGGTGCCCATTGGAGGAGCGCCGCCAGCGCGACCAGGAACTCATGGTCGGTCTTGGATGCCACCAGCAGCGGTCCTGCGGCGAGCGCGATCCCGTCGCCGACGTTGCTGGTCCATGAGGACGCCAGCAGCAGCCGGAAGCCGCGCCCGAGCCTGGGCGGCACGAGTACGTCGAGGAGACGGGTCACGAACAACGCACGTTAGAGCCGCGTCCTCCCCGTTTCACCTGGTTTCCCGACGGGGGTCGGCAGCACCAGGCGGCTGAGGAGTGCTGTGTCAGGCGGGCTGCATTTCCTGCATGCGGGGAGCTGTGTCGACCAGCAGCTCGGCGGCCCGGGAGGCCACGAGCCTGTCGTTCTCCTCGCTGAGCCGGAGCACGAGGGCTTCCAGCTCGTTCACCCGCGCTCGCAGCCGGCTGTTCTCGGCGGTGAGGCGGGGGTCACGCAGGTCGCTGTTCATGTAGCCGATCAGCGCCTTGGCCATAGATGAACCTTCCGGGGGTGTCCTGATGATGCGTCCGGTGTGGCGGACCGTCTTCAAGAGTCCCACCTGAGGGGCCTCTGGTCAATCCGCTGCGACCGCCCTGGGGAGGGCCACGCGGCGGCGCCGCGGGGCCCGCTGGCAGACCGGGCAGAAGTACGACGACCGGTTCATGAACGCGACCCTGCGCATGGGTGCGCCGCACCGGTCGCAGGGCTCGCCTTCGCGGCCGTAGGCCTGTAGGGCGCGGTCGAAGTAGCCCGACTCCCCGTTGACGTTCACGTAGAGCGCGTCGAACGACGTACCGCCCTCTCCGAGCGCCTCGTTCATCACGTCCCGGGCGTGTCCGAGCAGCTCGCGGACCTGCGCGGCACTCAGCCTGTCCCCCGGCCGCTCGCCGTGCAGCCGGGCTCGCCAGAGCGCCTCGTCGGCGTAGATGTTGCCGACGCCGGACACGAGGTTCTGGTCGAGCAGTTGCCGCTTGATGCCGGACGCGCGGCGGCGGACCCGGGCCACGAACTCGTCGTCGTCGAACTCCGGGTCGAGCGGGTCACGGGCGATGTGGGCGATCTCCGGCGGCAGCTCGGCACCCCCGGCCGAGACCGAGAGCCCGCCGAACATGCGCTGGTCCACGAAGCGGAGCTCGCGGCCTTCAGCCGCACCCTCCAGGCCGATCCGGACCCGCAGGTGCCTCTCGGGCTCGGAGGCCGGCGGCTGGACCAGCAGCTGGCCGCTCATGCCGAGGTGGCCGAGCAGCGCGTCGCCGTTGTCGAGGGGCAGCCAGAGGTACTTGCCGCGCCGCCGGGCGTCCTCGATCCGGCGTCCGGTCAGCGCGGCGGCGAAGCCGGCCGGCCCGCGCGGGTCACGGCGTACCGGGCGCGGGTGGAAGACCTCCACCGAGGTGACCGTGGCGCCCAGCACGTGCCGGGCCAGCCCGGCGCGGACCACCTCGACCTCGGGCAGCTCGGGCATCTGGGCGTCGTCAGCCGTTGCGGGAGGAGTCGCCCACCCCGTCAGCGGCCTCCTCGACGGCGGCGTCCACCGCGGCGTCGATCGGGTCGACGATGCCGAGGGCGCCGGCGATCTCGCCGTACGCCGTCTCCGCGGCGGCCTGCTCGGCCTCCTTCTTGGAGCGTCCGAGGCCGTTGCCGTAGAGCCGTTCGGCGACCCGCACCTGCGCGGTGAAGGTCTTCATGTGGTCGGGGCCCTCGTCGGCGATGACGTACTCGGGCACGCCGAGGCTGTGCTCGGCGGCGAGCTCCTGCAGGGAGGTCTTCCAGTCCAGGCCGGCGCCGAGCGCGGACGCCGCCTCGATCAGCGGGTCGAAGAGCCGGTGCACGACCGCCGAGGACACCTCGATGCCGCCGCTGAGGTGGACCGCCCCGATCACGGCCTCGACGGTGTCGGAGAGGATCGAGGCCTTGTTGCGGCCACCGGTGGTCTCCTCGCCGCGGCCGAGCATGACGTACTGGCCGAGCCCGATGCTGCGGCCGACCTCGGCCAGCGCCCGGGCGTTGACCACTGCGGCGCGCAGCTTGGCCAGCCGGCCCTCGGAGAGGTCGGGGTGGGTGACGTAGAGGGTCTCGGTCACGACGACGCCGAGGACGGAGTCACCGAGGAACTCCAGCCGCTCGTTGGTCGGCAGCCCGCCGTTCTCGTAGGCGTACGAGCGGTGGGTCAGGGCGCGGTCGAGCAGCTCAGGGTCCAGAACCGGGTCCCCGAGCGCGGCGCGGAGCTGCCCGTAGTCAGACAGCGGAGTGTCGATCAGCGGTCTCGGCGGCTCAGAGAACCTGGCGTCGGGCGTTGCGGGCGCCGTACTGGCCGCAGTTGCCGCAGGCACGGTGCGGCAGGTGCTTGGCGCCGCAGGCGGGGTTGGCGCAGGTCACCAGCGTCGGCGCGGTGGTCTTCCAGGCCGAGCGACGGTGGCGCGTGTTGCTGCGCGACATCTTCCGCTTCGGGACAGCCATGGTTCCTCGTTTCTGGGGCTTTCTCAGTTCTGCTCGGTCTGGGTGAGCTCGGTCAGCGCCGCCCACCGCGGGTCGATCGCCGCTTCGTGTGCGTGGTCGGGGTCGTCGGCCAGGCGTGCCCCGCACTCGGGGCACAGGCCGGGACAGTCGTACTGGCACAGCGGCTGGAACGGCAGTGCGAGCACCACCGCGTCCCGCAGCAGCGGCTCCAGGTCGACCAGGTCGTCCTGGAGCGTGCTGACCTCGTCGTCCTCCCCGGGGAGGGCGTGGTCCTCGTAGACGAACAGCTCCTGGACGTCCACCGATATCTCGTCGGTGAGCGGCTCCAGGCACCGCGCGCACTCCCCTGCGAGCGAGGCGTGCGCCGTCCCGGTGACCAGCACCCCCTCCATGACCGCCTCGAGGCGCAGGTCCAGCTCGACCGGCGACCCCTCGGGGACCTGGAGCACTTCGATGCCCAGATCTGCCGGCGCGGCCACCGTCCGCGACACCTGACGCTGGGACCCCGGGCGGCGGCCGAGCTCGCGAGTGTCGAGCACGAGCGGCGCTCTCGGGTCCAGGCTGTTCAGGAGTTCACTTCCGGTATCCGGCAAACAGATCCAGTCGAGAATCGTACGCGGGCGGCCTCGCACGGACCAAACCGCGCGGCTGCGCAGACCGCCGGTCAGTCGGCCGGGCCCTGGGCCAGCTTCTCCATGAGCGGGCCGAGCACGAAGTCGGGCACCAGGCTCGAGACGTCGCCGCCGAACATCGCGACCTCCTTGACCAGGCTCGACGCGAGGAACGACCACTCCGGGCTGGTCGGCACGAACACGGTCTCGATCTGGGTGAGCGAGGCGTTCATCTGCGCCATCTGGAGCTCGTACTCGTAGTCGCTGACCGCACGCAGCCCCTTCACGATCGCGTGCGCAGCGTGCTCCTCGCAGAACGTCGTCAGCAGCCCGGTGAAGCCGGCCACGGTCACGTTGGGCAGGCCGGCCGTCGCCTGCTCCAGCATCGCGAGCCGCTCGTCGGGCGAGAACAGCCGGTTCTTCGACTTGTTGACGCCCACCGCGACGATCACCTCGTCGAAGAGGGTGGCGGCCCGCTGGACGATGTCCAGGTGCCCGTTGGTGACCGGGTCGAAGGACCCCGGAACCACGGCCCTTCTCACGGCTGGAGCCTCACGCTGCGTGACCGTACCAAAGCGCGGTCTCGCCGTACCGTTTGTGCCGCGCGCCGGTGATGCCGGCCGGCCACCGCGGCTCGGGACTGCGCGAGGAGCGCTCGACGACGACCATCGCGCCGGGCACCAGCCAGCCCAGGTCCACGAGCGCCTGCAGCTCGGCCGCGAGGGGCTCCTCGTCGAGCGAGTACGGCGGGTCGAGGAAGGCCACGTCGTACGGCGCCGACGGCGGCCGGGAGATCGTGGCGGCGACCGGTCCGGCGATCACGTCGGCCTTGGCGTAGCCGATGGCCCGGGCGTTGTCGCCGATCAGCCGGGCGGTGCGTCGGTCGGACTCGACCAGCGTGACCACGCCGGCGCCGCGCGACCACGCCTCGAGGCCGACCGCTCCCGAACCGGCGTACAGGTCGAGGAAGCGCAGGCCCTGCAGCGAACCGCACCACGCCTCGATGCTGGAGAACAGCGCTTCGCGCACCCGATCCGTGGTGGGTCGGGTGTGCTGGCCGGAGGGAGCGGAGATCCGGCGTCCGCCGGCACTGCCCCCGATGATGCGGGTCACGTCGAGCGCAGCCTAGTCCTGACACGTCACTAGGACTTCTCGATGAATTCGCCCTCGGCCGATTCCTCCATGGCCACGACGGCCTCACGGAGGAGGTCGTGGGCGGCGAGCTCGGCGTCGGCGTCGAGCAGCGCCTCGGCGGCCGCGCGCGCGGCGAGGATCGTCTGCTCGTCGCGGAGCACGCGCAGGCTCTGGAGCGTCGAGCGGAAGCCCGACTGGGAGCGGCCGAGGACGTCACCCTCGCGACGCTGCTCCAGGTCGACGCGGCTCAGCTCGAAGCCGTCGGTGGTGCGGGCGACCGCCTCCAGCCGCTCCCGCGCGGGGGTGCCGGGCTCGGCCCGGCTGACCAAGAGGCAGAGCCCGGGCAGTCCGCCCCGGCCGACCCGGCCGCGGAGCTGGTGGAGCTGGGAGATGCCGAACCGGTCGGCGTCCATCAGCACCATCGTGGTGGCGTTGGCGACGTCGACGCCGACCTCGATGACGGTCGTGGAGACCAGCACGTCGATCTCACCGGCGGCGAAGGCGCGCATGGTGCGGTCCTTCTCATCAGGGGGCAGCCGGCCGTGCAGCATCGCGACCCGCAGCCCGGTCAGCGGTCCCTCCGACAGGTCGGCGGCGACCTCCTCGACCGCGCTCAGTCCGTGCGTGGCCACAGCTGGGGCGGCAGTGCCGTCGTCGTCGGGGTCCTCGGCGTACGTCGGGTCGGCCTCGCCCTGCTCGAGCTCGTCGCCGGTGATGCGCGGGCAGACGACGTAGGCCTGGTGGCCCTTCTCGACCTCCTCGCGCACCCGCGCCCAGACCCGGGAGACCCACTGCGGCTGCTCGGCGAGAGGTACGACGTTCGTCTGGATGGCTGCCCGGCCGGCCGGCAGCTCCGCGAGTGTCGACGTCTCGAGGTCACCGAAGACCGTCATCGCGACCGTGCGCGGGATCGGGGTCGCGGTCATCACCAGCACGTGCGGCGGCGTGCCGGCCTTGTCGGTGAGCGCGGCGCGCTGCTCGACCCCGAAGCGGTGCTGCTCGTCGACGACGACCAGCCCGAGATCGAAGAACTGGACCTGCTCCTCGAGCAGCGCGTGGGTGCCGATCACGATGCCGGCCTCGCCGATGGCCAGCCGCGACAGCGGCTCGGTGCGCTGGGCCTTGGTCATCGAGCCGGTGAGCAGCTCGACGTTGGTGCCGCCCATCATCCCGCCCGCCGCGAGGTCACCGAGCATGGCGGTGATCGAACGGTGGTGCTGCTGCGCGAGCACCTCGGTCGGCGCCAGCAGCGCAGCCTGGCCGCCGGAGTCGACCACCCGGAGCATCGCGCGGAGGGCGACCAGGGTCTTGCCGGAGCCGACCTCTCCCTGGAGCAGCCGGTTCATCGGGTGCGGCTGGGCCAGGTCGTGCTCGATCTGGGCGCCGATCTCGAGCTGGCCCCTGGTCAGCTCGAAGGGCAGCTGCGCGTCAAACGCCGCGAGCAGCCCTCCGTCGCCACCGTCGCGGGGCCGGGCGCCCATCGCGCGGACGGCCCGGCGCCGCCGACCCAGCACCAGCTGGGTGACCAGCGCCTCCTCGAACCGGTAGCGGTGCTGGGCGCGCTTGATCTGGCCCCAGCTGTCGGGGGCGTGGATCCAGTCGAGCGCCTGCCGGGCCTCCAGGACGTCGTTGCGCTGCCGGACCTCGGAGGGCAGCAACTCCGGCACGGTCTCGACCATGGTGCGCGCGAAGCTGATCGCGCGCTGGAGGTCCCACGACTCGACGCCCTTGGTCAGCGGGTAGATCGGGTAGAACGCGCCGATGGACTCCAGGCTGAGCTGGGCGGCGTCCTCGTCGGGGCTGCCGAACAGCACCATCTGCGGGTGGGTCAGCTGCCACTCCCCGCGGAACGTGTCGGCCTGGCCGAGGAAGATCCCCCGACGGCCGACGGGCATCCGGTCGCTGTGCCACTTGGCCATGCCCTGGTGCTTGGCGAAGAACGACAGCCGCAACGAGTGGCTCTCGGTGCGGACGGTGACGTCGACCCGGTACGCCGGCCGGTGGGTTCGCCGGTCCTTGTAGGTGTTGACCTTGGACTGGGCGATCTCGCCGACCACGGTCAGGAACTGGCCCTTCTCAAGGGTGTCGAGCGAGGTGAGCTCGCCGGTCTCGACGTAGCGGCGGGGGAAGTGGTGCAGCAGGTCGCCGACGGTCTCGATGCCCAGCCCCTCGACGATCCGCTGGTTGCGGCTGCGGGAGCGCTTGTCCTTGGGCTCGCCGAGCACCGACTCGACGGGCGAGTCGAGGTCGATCACAGTCCGTGCCCCGAGTCAGGAGTTCGGGTCTGCTTGGCGTGCTCAGGGGGCGTGCATCGCAAGGCGCCGGAGCGACGACGCTGTAGGCCCATCATCGAGCGACGGCAACGCCGCGAGGTGCGTGCCATGTGTGCGCGAAGCGCATCCGACCTCCTGACTCGGGGCACGTAGCTCCTACTCGACGGCGACCAGGAGTGGGTAGCGCTCCTGCCCACCGTCGTACACCACGACGTCGACAGCGGCGTAGTGCTCCTCCAGCCAGGCCGCGCACGCCTGGGCGAGCGCGCCGTCCGCGTCGTCGGCGCCGGAGACCAGCGTGACCATCTCGCCGCCACCGCCGAGCAGCCGTCCGAGCACGTCCTCGGCGACGTCGGTGAGGTCCTGTCCGACGACGACGAAGTCGCCGCCGATCGCGCCCAGCACGTCGCCGGGCTCGCACGGCCCGGCCATCGTGATCGCCTGCCGGGCCGCGATCGTGACCGCGCCCTGGCGGGCGTGCCGGGCGGTGGCGGTCATCTCGAGGACGTCCTGGTCGAAGGTGCGGCCCGGCTCGTGCACCGCGAGCGCGGCCAGCCCCTCGACCTGCGCGGTGGTCGGGATCACCGCCACCCGCACGTCGTGGTCGGCCTCGGCGGTGCTGGCCGCGACCTGCGCGGCGCGCACCGAGTCGTTGTCGTTGGGCAGCACGACCACCTCGTGGGCGCCGCACCGGACGATCGCGTCGAGGAGCATCCCGGTCGAGGGCCGGTGACCGGGCCCGCCGTGCACGACGACGGCGCCGGCCTCCTCGAACAGGCCGGCCAGCCCCGGCCCGGCTGCGACCGCGACGATGGCCCGGCCGGCTCGCGGCGCCTGCTCGCGAGCGGAGATCTGCTCGGCGAAGTGGGTGACCCGGACCCGGTGCGGGCGGCCGGCCTCGATGCCGGCCTCGATCGCGGCCCCCACGTCGTCCACGTGCACATGCACGTTCCAGAGCCCCTCGCCGCCGACCACGACCAGCGAGTCGCCGAGCCCGGCCAGGGCCTGGCGCAGCGGCGGTACCGCGTCGTCGCGGGCGTCGAGCAGGTACATCACCTCGTACGCCGGCCCACCGTCCACCAGGTCGGCTCCGGGTTGGGCCAGCACGGGTTGCGGGATGCGGTGGCCGGCCTCCACCGGTGGCGGCCGCCTCCCGGTCAGCGCGGTCTCGGCGGCGTCGAGGATCACCACGACGCCGCGACCGCCCGCGTCGACCACGCCCGCGTCGCGCAGGACCTTCAGCTGGTCGGGGGTCCGGGCCAGCGCCTCGCGTGCGGCCTTCGCGCTGGTGGTGAGCACGTCCCGGGAGCGGACCGTGGGCTGCTCCTCCAGCAGCTGCTGCGCCGCGTCGGCCGCGGCCCGGCAGACCGAGAGCATGGTGCCCTCGACCGGCGTACCGACCGCGGCGTAGCTGGCGTCGGCGGCCCGGCGCAGCGCGTCGACCATGACCGCGCCGTTGCGCTCCTCCGGCTCGGCCGCGGAGATGCGCCGGATGATCGCGCGCAGCATCTCGCTCAGGATCACTCCGGAGTTGCCGCGCGCGCCGAGCAGCGCGCCGCGGGTGAACGCCTCGAACACCATCGCCCGGTCGGTCGCACCGCTCTCGCGCACCGCGTCGCGGGCGGCGGCCATCGTGAGGTACATGTTGGTGCCGGTGTCGCCGTCGGGGACCGGATAGACGTTGAGCGCGTCGATCTCCTCGCGGGCGCCGGCCAGGGCGTCCACCGCGATGTCCACGAAGCTGAGCACGGTGGCGAGCTGGATGCCGCTCCCGACCGTCCCTGGCTGCGTCACGACGGCGAGGTTAGTGCGGCTGACGCGTTTTGGGTGGTAGCGACCAGTTCGGATATTCTCCTTCGGTTGCCCGGAGCGACGGGCACCACGAACGTTAGACACCATCTCCAGGAGTTCACTGTGGCCGCCGTCTGTGACATCTGCGCCAAGAAGCCCGGCTTCGGCAACAACCGGCCGTGGTCGCGGAAGATCACCAAGCGTCGCTTCGACCCCAACATCCAGCGGGTCCGCGCGACGGTGAACGGCACGCCCAAGCGGCTCAACGTGTGCACCGGCTGCATCAAGGCGGGCAAAGTAACCAGGTAGCCACCGCAGCTAGCCACGAACTCGACCGAGATTCCGACACCTCGGTCGAGTTTTTGCATCCGCGCGAAGCAAGATCTGAGCCGAAACGGCAGACCGCCATGGGCCACCGACTAGAAATGGGTCCAGCCGGTCTCGCCGTCGTACGCCGCCCCGTCGACGGTGACGCCCTCCCCCTCCGCGACGGTACCGATCACCGTCCAGCCGTCGGGGACCGCAGCCTCGTCGGGGAACGTCGCCAGCAGCGAGTGGTCCTCGCCGCCGCCGAGCACCAACGAGACCGGGTCGGCCCCGGTGGCCGCGGCGACCGCGTGGAGCGGCTCGGGTACGTCGAGCGCGTCGGTGCGGACGTCGATCGCGACGCCGGAGTCGTGGGCCACGTGGCCGGCGTCCGCGAGCAGGCCGTCGGAGACGTCGATCATCGCGGTGGCTCCGGCCTCGGCGGCCAGCGGGCCGGCGCCGTACGGCGGGCTGGGGCGGCGGTAGGCCTCGACCAGCACCCGCGGCGACCGGAACCCCCGCGACAGCACGGCGAGGCCGCCGGCCGACCAGCCCTGGCGACCGGTGAGGGCCAGCACGTCGCCGGGCTGGGCGCCCGAGCGGAGCACCGGCGACTGGGTGCAGGCGCCGATCACGGTGACCGCGATGACGACCTGGTCGCAGCGCGTCAGGTCACCGCCCACCACGCTCGCGCCGACCAGGTCGCACTCGGCGGCGAAGCCGGTCGCGAAGTCCACCGCCCACCGCGCGGGCAGGTCGCTCGGCGCGCCGAGGCCGATGGTCACCGAGTGGGCCTTGCCGCCCATGGCGTTGATGTCGGAGAGGTTCTGGGCGGCGGCCCGGTGGCCGACGTCGGTCGCCTCGACCCAGTCGCTGCGGAAGTGCCGGCCCTCGATGAGCAGGTCGGTGGAGACCACCACGTGCCCCTGCCGGATCCGCAGCACCGCGGCGTCGTCCCCGGGGCCGACCAGCACCTGCTCGCCCTGGGCGAAGAGGGGTATCAGCTCGGCAATCAGGCCGAACTCGCCGACCTCCGCGAGCGTGGCCTCCGGGGGGAAGGACATGAAGTCATCAGAGCAGATCCCGGGCGGGCGGTGTCTATGACGTGCCGCGACCGCGCGATAGGTTGACCCAGATCCACAGAGTCCCCCACATCGCAGACCTAGCAGGGAGATCCGCACATGGTGGTGCAGGCCTACATCCTGATCCAGACCGACGTCGGCAAGGCCGCTGAGGTGGCGACCGCCATCGCCCAGGTCAAGGGCGTCACGATGGCCGAGGACGTCACCGGCCCCTACGACGTGATCGTGCGCGCCGAGGCCCGCAACGTCGACGAGCTCGGCAAGCTCGTGGTCGCGAAGGTGCAGACCCTCGACGGGATCACCCGCACGCTCACCTGCCCGGTGGTCCACATCTGACCGTCCTGACGACGCTGCTGGCGCCCCGCACCGCTCCGGTGCGGGGCGCCGCTGTGTGACAGGCTCTGGGGCGTGGAGGAGTTCGCCGGCCCGGTCGCCGTCATCGCCGGCGGGCTGAGCCACGAGCGCGACGTCTCGCTGGCCTCGGGCCGCAACCTGGTCCGCGAGCTGCGCGCCTTGGGCGTGGAGGCGCACTCCTACGACTTCGACCGCAACCTGCTGCACACCCTCGAGCGCGACAAGGTGGTCGCGGTGCTGCCGGCGCTGCACGGCCAGTTCGGCGAGGACGGCGAGATCCAGACCCTGCTCGAGCTGATCGGGATGCCGTACGTCGGCTCCCGCAGCCATGCCTGCCGGCTCGCGTACGACAAGGCCAGCGCCCGCGAGCTGCTCCGCCGCGACGGCATCCCGGTCCCGGACTCCGTCGGCCTCTCGGCCCAGACCTTCCGCGACATCGGAGCCGCCGCCCTGATGGAGCACGTGATGCACCGGCTCGGCACCCGGGTCGTGGTGAAGCCGGCCCGCGGCGGATCGGCGCTAGGCGTGGCCGGCGTCGACGGCCTGGCCGCCCTCCCGTCCGCGCTGGTCGGCACCTACGCCTACTGCGAGGACGCACTGGTCGAGCGGTTCCACGACGGCGTGGACGTGTCCGTCGTCGTCCTCGAGACCGACGAGGGGCTCCGGTCCCTCGAGCCGGTCGCGATCGAGTACGAGAAGGGCCACGAGTTCGACTTCTCGGCCCGCTACAACGCCGAGTTCGTCTCGCTCGACCGCCCGGACCTGTCCGAGGACCAGCTCGACCGCCTCGGCGAGGTCTCCCGCCAGGCGCACCGCACCCTCGGCCTCCGCGACGTCTCCCGCTCCGACTTCATCGTCGCCGCCGACGGCTCCTTCGTCGTGCTCGAGACCGCGATCACCCCCGGCAGCACGGAGACCTCGGTGTTCCCCTTCGCGTGCACGGCCAGCGGTACGTCGCTCGGCCAGGTCGCCCGCGACCTGCTGGCCCGGGCCATCACCGCCGGTCCCCCCGGTTGAATCCGGACTTCTGCCGGTTGAATCCGGACTTCTGCCGGTTGAATCCGGACTTCTGACATTCGGCTCTTGGCTGGCGGCGGAGCTCCCGACTCGACCGGCAGCACTACGGAATCAACCGGCGGAACTCCCGACTCAAGCGGCAGAAGTCCCGATTCAACGCGGCTGCTGCGGTAGTGCGGCCAGCTTGCCGGCGATGCCGCCGGCGGCGCGGAGGGCGACGCCCTCCTCGTAGTTGGGGGTGGCGCGGGGGCGCGCCTGCTCGGCCTCCTCGAGGGCGGCGATGAGCACCTCGGCGGGCGGGGTGTCGGGCCACAGGTAGAGGGCGAGGGCGCCGGGGATCGAGTTCACCTCGTTGACGAAGACCTCGGTGCCGTCGGAGAGCAGGTCGATGCGCAGGATGCCGGTGAGCCCGGTCAGCTCGACCACGCGGGCGGCGAGGGTCTGGATGGTGGAGCGCAGCTCGGGCGAGATGTCGGCGGGGAACTCACGAGGGGCGGCGGACAGCCCCTCGGAGCGGAGGTACTTCTCGGAGTAGGAGTAGATCGCGCCGTCGGCGGGCCGCAGCGGCCGCTCGACCTCGGAGATGGTCAGCGTCGGCGCCGTACGGACCGAGACCTGCAGGTCGAACAGGTCGGGCCGGTTCGGCTCGACGACCGCGCCCTCGCGCAGGTGCGGCGAGGTGGTCAGCAGCGCGGCCGCGGTCTCCCAGTCCTCGACCACCTCGATGCCGATCGAGGAGCCGCCGAAGCGGGGCTTGACGATGTAAGGGCCGTCGAACGGCGGGGCCACGGCCGACGAGAGCAGGGTGCGCTTCAGGGAGGGAACGTCGGCGGCCTCCATCACGCCGCCGAAGGCGAGCTTGTCCATGCCCAGCGCGGACGCGGCGACCGTGCCGCCGGTCGACCTCAGGCCCAGCAGCTCGAAGAGCGCCTGGCTGCCCCCGGCCTCACCGAGACCGCCGTGGAAGCAGCTCATCAGCGGACCGGTCTCCAGCTGCTTGCCGCCGCCGAGCCCGCCCTCGACGTAGAAGCCGGAGCCCTTCTTCGAGCCGAGCCGCACCTCGAGCCGCTTCGAGCCGGAGGGCACGCCGTCGATGAAGTCGCGGGCCTCGAGGCTGGTCGGCACGAGGTGCCAGTCGCCGCTCTTGGCCCAGTAGACCGACTGCACGGCCACCCCCGCGCCGTTGAGGACGCGCTCGGCCTGCAGGCCGGTCAGGATGCTGATGTCGTGCTCGGCCGAGAGGCCTCCGAAGACCACGGTCGCCTTGCTGATCACGGGTCCAGCCTCTCAGTCGCCCGATTACGGATAGTGGTCGGGCAGGTCGTTCTCGTAGAGCACCACGTCGCCGGCGGCGGCGGACGCCATCACGTGCCGGACCGCCTCGTCGCGGCTGCCGAACAGGTGCGTGCGGCTCGCGTCGCCCGAACGCAGGGCGGCCCGGTTGGTGTGGCCCACGATGCACAGCTGCATGCGCTCGCCCGCGGTGGCGGCCCGGGCGAAGTCGGCGTTCCGCCGCTCCTGCTCGGGTCCGAGCTCGACCATGCCGGGGGTGATCGTCCAGACCGTGCCGCCCTCGCCGACGAGCGACCCGGCACTCACCAGTGCCTGGGCGGCGCCGTCGGGGTTCGCGTTGTAGGTGTCGTCGATGACCGTGATCCCATTGTCGAGCCGGGTCGTCTCCGCGCGGTGCGGGGTGGCGGGCAGGGAGGCGACGCGGTCCAGGATCGCCTGCTCCGGTACGTCGAGCGCCAGCGCCAGACCGACCGCCACCGCCACGTTGGTCGGGTGGCCGACCTCGGCCGGCAGCTCGATCGGGTGCGACTCCCCGGACAGCTCCAGCGCCCACCCGTCGTCGTCGCGACGTACGACGACCTCGGCCGCGGCCCCTTCGGACGTGGCCACCCGGATCACCCGCTTGGACTCGGTGAAGCGGTCCGCCGCCGCCTCGAGCTCGGGCACGTCGACGTTCAGCACCACGGTCCGCGCCGGCTCGAGGATCTCCGACTTGGCCCGCACGATCGTGGCGCGGTCGCGCATCCGCTCCAGGTGCGCCTCGCCGATGGTGGTGATCGCGGAGACCTCGGGCGGGAAGATCCGGCACAGCCGCGCGATCTCGCCGGGACCGTAGGTGCCCATCTCCGCGATGAACACGTCGGTTCCGGGGTTCAGCCGGTCGTTGACCGACCGGGCCAGGCCGAGCACGTTGTTGAAGCTGGCGGGGCTGGCCAGCACCGACCACCGGCCGGAGATGAGGTGGGCGGCGTAGTTCTTGGTGGAGGTCTTGCCGTAGGAGCCGGTGATAGCGACGACCCGAGGTGCCACCTGCTTGATCTTCGCGGCGGCGGAGACCTCGTACTTCCGGCTCAGCCGGTCCTCGAGCGGATGCGCGGCCAGCAGCGCCACCTCGGCGATCGGCAGGGCCAGCAGCGGGACCAGCGCCACCCCTTGCCCCGTAGCCAGGAAGACCCCGGTCACGACCACGTGCAGCACGAGCGTGATCACCGCCAGCCGGCGCACGCGTGCGGTCCACGCGAGCTTCCGGCTCGGCCGCAGCAGCGCCAGCCCGGGCGGCCACAGCAGCCAGACCAGCGCCCCCACCAGGCCGACCAGCGGCACCTTAAGGCCGACCAGGCACAGCACCAGCACCGCACCGAGGGCGAGGATGCTCGTGGGCTGGGCCCGGCACCAGATCGCGGCCATCGCCAGCAGCCGGCCGGGCTCGTAGTGCTCGCGCTGCGCCACCCGCCACCAGCGCAGGTACGACGCCAGGGCGAGCAGCGAGATCGCCAGCCCGACCAGGACGTTGGCGGTGGCGCTCACTCTCTGGCTGCCTGCGCGTCGATGGCGGCGCGGAGCTCCTTGACCAGCGCGTCGTCGAGCAGGTGCGCCGAGCCGGGTACGACGACCAGCTCGGCGGCAGCGCCGATCCTGGCGCGCGCCTGCTCGGCCATCGCGGTGGTCGCGGCGGAGTCGTGCTCGCCCCACACCATGGCCACTGGCAACCCGGACGCAGCCAGCGCGTCGAGCTCCTCGCCGTAGTCCTCGTTGACCGCCTTCACCAGCACGTCGCGCATCACGCCCTGCGCCGCGACGTAGTCGGCCGAGCCGCGCTTGCGGCGTTCCTGCTCCATCCGCTCGTTGGAGATGACGCTCCACTTGTTGAGCAGCCTCATGATCCGGAAGCCGAGCGCCGGCTGGCCGGGTGTGGTCTGCGGCCGCAGCAGGGGTACGCCGGTGAGCACGATCCCGCGGACCAGCTCGGGAGCCGCGGCGGCCAGCTGGACCGCGATCCGGCCGCCGAACGAGTGGCCGACGAGCACCGGCCGGTCCAGCCCGGCGTCGGCCACGCACTCGCGCAACCACTCGGCGTACTCGCTCGTGGACCAGCCGTCGTCCGGTGGCGGCGTCGCGCCGAAGCCGGGCAGGTCGAGCGCCAGCGCGTCGTACCCCTGGAGCGTGGCGTTCCAGTCCGCGCGGTTGCGCGCCCAGCCGTGCAGGGCCACGACCCGCGCGGGCGGTTCGCCGTACCGCTCGGCGAAGGCGCGCCCGCCCAGCAACGTCGTCAGCACAACCGCGACACTAGAGGACATGCCATCGCCCCCCGAGCACCCACTGCGACCCTCGACAGTCGCCGTCACCGCGGGTCGTCCGCCCCACGATCCGGACCAGCCGCTCAACGCGCCGATCACGATGGCCTCGACGTACGTCGCGGGCGGGGAGCTCGAGTACGGCCGCTACGGCAACCCGACCTGGGCGGCGTTCGAGACCGCGCTCGGCGCACTGGAGGGCGGTCGCTGCCTGGCGTACTCGTCCGGGATGGCCGCCGTCACCAGCCTGCTCGACCTGGTCGCGCTGGGCGACAAGGTGGTCGTGCCGCGGCACTCCTACAACGGCACCCTCGTCTCCCTCGCGGACCTCGAGCTGCGCGGTCGGCTGACGGCGACGCTGGTCGACGTCACCGACACGGCCGCGGTCGTGGCCGCGTGCGAGGACGCAGCGCTGGTGTGGTTCGAGTCGCCGACCAACCCGGCCCTCGAGGTCGCCGACGCCCCCGCGATCATCGCCGCGGCCCGGGGCGCCGGCGCCCGAGTCGTCGTCGACAACACCTTCCTGACCCCGCTCCTGCAGAAGCCGCTCGACCTCGGCGCCGACGTGGTCCTGCACTCGGCCACCAAGTACCTCGCCGGCCACAGCGACGTCCAGCTCGGCGCCGTCGTCACTCGGGACGAGGAGCTGTACGCCGTCCTCAAGGGCCGCCGCGACGTCCAGGGCAACACGGCCGGCCCGTTCGAGGCGTGGCTCGCGCTGCGTGGTCTCCGCACGCTGCACCTGCGCGTCGAGCGCGCGCAGTCGAACGCCGCCGAGCTGGCCCGCCGGCTCGCCGGCCACCGCCTGGTGGCAGAGGTTCGCTACCCCGGGCTCGGCGGCATGATCTCGATCGTCCTGCCCACCGCCGACCAGGCCGACCTGCTCGTCCGCTCCACCGCGCTGTGGGTCAACGCCACCAGCCTCGGCGGTGTCGAGTCCACCTTCGAGCGCCGCCGCCGCTGGAAGTCCGAACCCACCTCGATCCCCGAGGGGCTGGTCCGCCTCTCGGTCGGCATCGAGGACGTCGAAGACCTGTGGGCCGACCTCGCGCAAGCCCTGGACGGACTGACCTAGTCCGACTCGGCCTTGGTCTCTCGAGCCAGGATCGAGTCCATCATGTCGTTCGCGGTCATCCGGCCGGCGACGACGTCGTCGACATACTGCGCGACCGGGGCGTCCACGCCAGTGCGCTCGGCGAGCGCCCGGAGCGAGGCGCAGGACTTGGCGCCCTCCGCGACCTGGCGGGTCGAGGCGACGATCTCCTCGGTCGACATGCCCTGACCGAGCTTCTCGCCGAAGGTGCGGTTGCGCGAGAGCGGGGAGGAGCAGGTGGCGACCAGGTCGCCGAGCCCGGCCAGCCCCATGAGGGTCAGCGGGTTGGCGCCGAGCTTGGTGGCCAGCCGCGCGGTCTCGGCCAGGCCACGAGTGATGACCGACGCGGTCGTGTTGTCGCCGAAGCCGAGGCCGACGGCCATGCCGACCGCGAGGCCGACGACGTTCTTGTAGGCCCCACCGAGCTCGCAGCCGAGCACGTCGACCGAGGTGTAGGGGCGGAACGCCGGTGAGTGGCACCGGTCCTGCAGCATCCTGGCGACGTCCTCGTCGGCGCACGCGACGACCGAGGCCGCGGGCTCGCGGCGGGCGATCTCCTTGGCCAGGTTGGGACCGCTGATCACCGCGATCCGATCCGGGCCGGCTCCGGTGATCTGCGCGATCACCTCGCTCATCCGGTTGAGGGTGCCCAGCTCGACGCCCTTCATCAGCGAGACCAGCACGGCGTCCTCGGCGAGGTGCGGCGCCCAGTCGGTGAGGTTGCCGCGCAGCGTCTGTGACGGCGTCGCGAGCACCACGATGTCGGCGCCGTGCGCGGCCTCCTCGACGTCGTGGGTGGCCGAGACCGCGGCCGGGAGCTCGATGCCGGGGAGGTACTCCTCGTTCTCGCGCTCGTCGTTGATCGCCGCCGCGACCTCCTCGCGACGAGCCCAGACGGTGACGTCGTTGCCGCCGTCGGCCAGGACGACCGAGAACGCCGTCCCCCACGACCCGGCCCCGAAGACCGCCACCTTGCTCATGAGACGTCCTCTCCGGGAACCTTCTGGCCCCTCTTCGGGTTGCCGATCTCGGCGACACCGGCCTTGCGCGGGTCGAACCGTTCCTCGGGCGCAGTCTCGCCGCGCACCTCCTCGACGAGGTCGGTGAGCACGGCCATGATCCGCGCGGTGGCCAGGTTGATCACCGCAGTGGTCCGCTGCAGGTCATAGAGGTCGGAGAGGTCGACGGGGTCGCCGACCTTCATCTCGATCTTCTTGCGCGGGAACAGGTCGGGCTTCCGCGCGTACGGCGCCAGCACCTCCTGGGCGCCCCACTGCCCGATCGGGATGACCGGGCACCGGGTCTCGAGCGCGATCCGCGCGGCCCCGGACTTGCCGAGCATCGGCCAGAGGTCGGGGTCACGGGTGATCGTGCCCTCGGGGTAGACCA
This sequence comes from uncultured Actinomycetota bacterium, assembly GCA_963749865.1. Classification (GTDB taxonomy): domain Bacteria; phylum Actinomycetota; class Actinomycetes; order Propionibacteriales; family Nocardioidaceae; genus Nocardioides. Next base: position 25,794 of record CAVVOE010000009.1, on the reverse strand, counting down.
CGACGGCCTCGCCGCCGCGCACCGCCGCCACCGCGGCGTCGAACGCGCCGGCGGCGTTCTTGCTGAGCCGCTCGACCGGGATCTGGCCCGCGGCGCGGAGGAAGAAGCCGAGGAACCTGTTCCTGAACAGGTTGGCCTTGGCCAGGTAGCGCGGCAGCCGGCCGTGGTCGTACATCAGGTGCGCCGCGATCAGCGGGTCGACCTCGGAGATGTGGTTGAGGACCACGATGCAGCCGCCCTCGGCCGGGATCTTGTCGCCGTCGATCCAGTGCGGCTTCGTGGTCAGCAGCAGCAGCGGCTTCACGATCGGCACCGCGATCGACCACGCCCAGCCGCGCCTGTGCCGGAGCCGGCGCACCGTCACCAGCTGCCTCCTCGTCCGCTGCCGTCCCGTCCCCGCAATGTCCAGTGCAGGCTACTCGGCCGTAGCCGCCGCCCGCGGGGCGAGCAGCTGGGGCTGGAAGGATGGAGACGATGCAGAGGTACGTCGCGCTGGTGCCGGTGAAGCCGCCCGCGCTGGGCAAGTCGCGGCTCGTCGGGCTGGCCGACGAGCATCGCCGGGCGCTGGCGGCGGCCTTCGCCCTCGACACCGTCGCGGCGTGCGTCGCCTCGGACGCCATCGCGGAGGTGTTGGTCGCGACCGACGACGTGTCGTTCTCGGTGGAGCTGTCGGCGCTCGGTGCGGTGACGATCCCGGACGGTGTGGCGATGGATCTCAACGGCACGCTGCGACAGTCCGCCGCCGAGGCGCGCCGGCGGTGGCCGGAGCTGGTGCCGGTGGCGCTCACCGCCGACCTGCCCTGCGTCCGGCCCGACGACCTGGACGGCGCGCTCGGCGGTCTCCCGCCCGGCACGGCGGCGTACGTCGCTGACACCGACGGGATCGGCACCACGCTCTACACCGCGGCGTACGTCGACTTCGACCCGCGGTTCGGACCCGGCTCCGCGCTCGCCCACCAGGACACGGGTGCCCGGCCGATCGCCGCAGCGCTGTCCCGGCTGCGCCGCGACGTGGACGACCTCGACGACCTCGACGACGCGCTGGCGCTGGGCGTCGGAACCCGGACGGCCGAACGGGCCGCCCTGCTGGTGCAGGACGGCCCGTTCGGGAGTTGAGCGCTACCGCTTCTTCGCGGCCTTCTTCGCGGTCTTCCTGGCCGGGGCCTTCTTGGCCGGCGACTTCTTCGCCGTCTTCTTGGCCGCCGACTTCTTCGCGGTCGACTTCTTGGCCGTCGACTTCTTGGCCGTCGACTTCTTGGCGGCCGACTTCCTGGCCGGAGCCTTCTTCGCCGTCGACTTCTTCGCGGCCGACTTCTTGGCGGTGGCCTTCTTGGCCGGCGACTTCTTCGCCGTCGACTTCTTCGCGGTGGACTTCTTGGCCGCCGACTTCTTGGCGGTCTTCTTGGCGGCGGCCTTCTTCGCCGGAGCCTTCTTCGCGGCCTTCTTGGCGCTGGTCTTCTTGGTCGTGGTCCTCTTCGCAGGGCTGGCGGCGGCAGCGACCCGCTCGGCCACCGGGGCGGCGGCCTCGAGGGTGAGCTTCGGCAGCTTCTTGGCACCCGAGACGATGTTCTTCAGGTCCTGGCCCGCCGTGAACTTCGGCACGGACTTGGCCTTCGCCTTGAGCCGCTCACCGGTGCGCGGGTTGCGCACCATCCGGGCGTTGCGGACTCGCTTCTCGAAGGAGCCGAAGCCCGTGATGGCCACCTTCTCGCCCTTGGCCACCTCGCGGGTGATGGTGTCGAGGACCGACTCGAGCGCGTGGCGGGCGGCCCTCTTGTTGCCGTCGTAACGCGCCGCCAAGGCGTCGATCAATTGGTTCTTGTTCACGAGCTTCCCTTTCGGTTCTGCCATGTGAGCCGGAGCTGGTGCCCCGGTTCATGAAAGGCAACCTAGGTAAACGCGTCGAGAGTCACAATCACCACGCCGCACTGAACGACATATTTTTCACGGCATACTCAGGAGGACAAGAAGGCGAGCAGCGCTTTGTTGAACTCGTCGGCGTGGCTGATGTTGATGCCGTGCGGTCCGTTCTCGACCACGACGAGGGTGCTGTCCGACAGTGCTTCGGCGGTGCGCTCGCCAGAGACTTCGAAGGGCACGATCGCGTCCGCGTCACCGTGAATCACCAAGCAGGGTTGGGAAATCGAGCTCAGGTCGCCACGGAAGTCGGTGCGGCTGAATGCGTCGATGCAGCTGATGACGGCCTCGTCCCGAGCCGGCTCGGAGAGCGTGAGCGCGTGGTCGACCCGCTCCTGGCTGACCAGCAGCTCGCCGTTCGCGGAGTAGAAGCTCGTGAGGAAGCTGCGCAAGAAACTGGTCCGGTCCGATCGCACGCCTTCCTTCATCTCTTCGACGTCGTCGTCCTCCAGACCACCGCGTGAGTTGTCGTCGGTCTTGAGGAGGAACGGAGGTACGGCGGCCGCGAAGACGCCGGCACCGACACGATCACTTCCGTGGTTGGCGAGGTAGCGCGCGACCTCGCCGCCACCCATCGAGAACCCGACCAGCACCGCGTCCGACACGTCGAGCGACTCGAGCAGGCCGGCCAGGTCGGCGGCGAAGGTGTCGTAGTCGTAGCCGTCGTCGGGCTTGTCGGACGCACCGAACCCGCGCCGGTCATAGGTGATCACGCGGTGGCCCGCGTCGGTCAGGGCCGGCACCTGCGCGGACCACGACCCGCCGCTCAGCGGCCAGCCGTGGATCAGCACCACCGGCCGGCCGTCACCACCGGTGTCCTCGTAGGAGAGCTGGATCCCGTTGCTTTCCACCCTGGTCATGTGCATCCCGTACCCACCTAGGGTGAACCGGTGCTCGACCCACACGGGACGCCGTCGAAAGGTGGTGGCGCGAGGTGTTCGACGTCGGTGACGAGCTCTGGTCGGCGGTCACCGTGGTGCACCCGCACGGCCGGCTCGGCGACTACCCCGGCTGGTACGTCGCCTGGCGCGAGGGCGGGGTGCACGTGTCCGCACCTTGGACGTCGACCCGGGGCCGGCCGACGGCGTGCGCCGGGTCGAGCCAGCGTCGCACGGCCACGTCGTACGCCGTCCGCCAGCACGGCTACGCCCGCTGGCGGTGCCGCGACACGAATGTGCCGTCGGCGCGCGCGGCGGAGCGGCTGGGCTTCGAGCCCTACGCGACCCAGCTCGCGGTCAGGCGTGGATCGTCTGCGGCTTGAACGACGCCCGCGTCTGCTCGAAGGCCGCGACGTCGTCCTCGTGGCCGAGGGTGGTGCCGATCTCGTCGAGCCCCTCGAGCAGCCGCCACCGCGTGTGGTCGTCGATGTCGAAGGAGTCCTCGATGGCGTCGACTCCGGCGCCCGCCTTCACGGTGCGCGACTCGAGGTCGACGGTGATGAGCCCTCCGGGGTTGTCGTCGAGGAAGTCCCAGAGGCGCTGCACGACCTTCTCGTCGACCCGCGCGGCCAGCAGCCCGGCCTTGCCGGAGTTGCCGCGGAAGATGTCGCCGAACCGTGGCGAGATCACCACGCGGAAGCCGAAGTCCATCAGCGCCCACACGGCGTGCTCGCGCGAGGAGCCGGTGCCGAAGTCCGGGCCGGCGACCAGCACGCTGCCGGCGGCGTACTCCGGCCGGTTCAGGACGAAGTCGGGGTCGTTGCGCCAGGCCGAGAACAGGCCGTCCTCGAAGCCGGTGCGGCTGACCCGCTTGAGGTAGACCGCCGGGATGATCTGGTCGGTGTCGACGTTGCTGCGGCGCAGGGGTACGCCGACGCCGGTGTGCGAGGTGAACGCTTCCATGTCAGAGCTCCTCCAGGTCCGCAGGCGACGAGAGCGTGCCACGGATCGCCGTGGCCGCCGCGACGGGGACGGACACCAGGTGGGTGCGTCCGCCCTTGCCCTGGCGCCCCTCGAAGTTGCGGTTGGACGTCGACGCGCTGCGCTCGCCGGGCTGGAGGATGTCGGGGTTCATGCCCAGGCACATCGAGCAGCCCGCGCCGCGCCACTCGGCGCCGGCCTCCTTGAAGACGATGTCGAGGCCCTCGTCCTCGGCCTGCAGCCGGACCCGCGCCGAGCCGGGCACGACGAGCAGGCGAGTGTCCTGGTCGACGCGCCTGCCCTTGACGACCTCGGCGGCCGCGCGCAGGTCCTCGATCCGGCCGTTGGTGCACGAGCCGACGAACACGGTGTCGACCTTTATCTCGCGCATGGGGGTGCCGGCCTCGAGCGCCATGTACTGGAGCGCCTTCTCGGCCGCGACTCGGTCCTGGGCGTCCTCGAAGTCGTCGGGGTTCGGCACGGTCGCGCTCAGCGGCACGCCCTGGCCGGGGTTGGTGCCCCAGGTGACGAACGGCGTCATGGTGCCGGCGTCGAGGACGATCTCCTCGTCGTACTCCGCGTCGTCGTCGGTGAGCAGGGTCTTCCAGTACGCCAGGGCGGCGTCCCACTCGTCTCCCTTCGGCGCCTCGGGCCGGCCCTCGATGTAGTCGAAGGTCTTCTGGTCCGGTGCGATCAGCCCGGCCTTGGCGCCCCACTCGATGCTCATGTTGCAGACCGTCATCCGGGCCTCCATCGAGAGCTCCTCGATGGCCTGGCCGCGGTACTCGACGATGTAGCCCTGGCCGCCGCCGGTGCCGGTGTGCGCGATCAGCGTGAGCACGAGGTCCTTGGCGGTGACGCCGGGCGGGAGGTTGCCGTTGATCGTCACGGCCATGGTCCTGGGCCTGGCCTGCATCAGGGTCTGGGTGGCGAGCACGTGCTCGACCTCCGACGTGCCGATGCCGAACGCGATCGCGCCGAACGCGCCGTGCGTGCTGGTGTGGCTGTCACCGCAGACGATGGTCATGCCTGGCTGGGTCAGGCCGAGCTGCGGGCCGACCACGTGGACGATGCCCTGGTCGAGGTCGCCGAGCGGGTGCAGCCGGATGCCGAACTCCTCGGCGTTGCGGCGCAGCGTCTCGACCTGGGTGCGGGAGACGGGGTCCTGGATCGGCTTGTCCCAGTCGAGGGTGGGGACGTTGTGGTCCTCGGTGGCGAGGGTGAGGTCGGGGCGGCGGACCGTGCGACCGTCGATGCGCAGCCCCTCGAAGGCCTGCGGACTGGTGACCTCGTGGATCAGGTGGAGGTCGATGTAGAGGAGGTCAGGCTCCCCCGGGACCGAGCGCACGACGTGCTCGTCCCACACCTTCTCGGCCAACGTCCGGCCCATGACCACTCCCTCGTGACCGTTTCTCTGACTCAGTCGAGTCTAGACTTGCCATCCCATGATCTGAGACTGCAGTATTGCCATATGGACAACGGATCCGGCGTCGGCGTACTCGACAAAGCCGCGCTCGTGCTCACCGCCCTCGAGTCGGGCCCGGCCACCCTGGCCGGCCTGGTCGCCGGCACCGGCCTGGCCCGGCCGACGGCACACCGGCTGGCTGTGGCGCTGGAGCACCACCGCCTCGTTGCGCGCGACATGCAGGGCCGGTTCGTCCTCGGTCCCCGGCTGTCCGAGCTGTCCGCCGCCGCCGGCGAGGACCGGCTGCTCGCCACCGCCGGCCCGGTGCTGGCCCGGCTCCGCGACATCACGGGCGAGTCCGCCCAGCTGTGGCGCCGCCAGGGCGACATCCGCGTCTGCGTGGCCGCCGCCGAGCGCCCGTCCGGACTGCGCGACACGATCCCGGTCGGCTCGCAGCTGACCATGCGCGCCGGCTCGGCCGCGCAGGTGCTGCTGGCCTGGGAGGACCCCGAGCGCATGCACCGCGGCCTCCAGAACGCCGCCTTCTCCGCCGCCGCCCTGTCCGGCATCCGCCGCCGCGGCTGGGCGCAGTCGGTCGGCGAGCGCGAGCAGGGTGTCGCCTCGGTCTCCGCGCCGGTCCGCTCCCCCAGCGGCAAGATCATCGCCGCGGTCTCGGTCTCCGGTCCTTTGGAACGACTCTCCCGCCAGCCCGGCCGGATGCACGCGCCCGCCGTACTCGCCGCCGCTGAGCGGCTCTCCGAGTCCCTCCGTCGCGCGGCCGCCGCCGACTCCGCCTGACCACTCACGAGAGTCGGTCTAGAACAGCGCGTCCTGCTCGAGCTCGAGCAGCGTCTGCTTGCGGTCGAGGCCGCCGGCGTAGCCGGTGAGCGTGCCGTTCGCGCCGATGACGCGGTGGCAGGGGATCACGATCGGGATGGGGTTGCGGCCGTTGGCCAGGCCGACGGCGCGCGAGGCGGCGTTGGTCTTGCCGAGGCGGTGGGCGAGCTCGCCGTACGACGAGGTCTCGCCATAGCCGATCTCGCACAGCTCCTTCCAGACCCGCTGCTGGAAGTCGGTGCCGACCGGGGCCAGCGGGAGGTCGAACTCCTTGAGGTCGCGGTCGAAGTACGCGCGCAGCTGGCGTGCGGTCTCGACCAGGACCGACTGTGCGTCGTCGCGGTCGCCGCGCGGGCGCCCGTCGTGCTCGCGGAACGGCGCGAACTCGATCTGAGTGAGGGCGCCGTCGTTCTCGACGAGGCGGAGCTCGCCCACGGGGCTGTCGATCACGGTCCAGGACATGTCAGTTCTCCTTGCGAATTGGGGTGGCGGGGTCGGCGATCGGAGGCATGAGGGTGTTCCAGAGGTGCATGAGGGCGTACGAGCGCCACGGTCGCCAGCGGTCGCTGTCGGCGATGACCGTCGCCGGGTCGTGGCCGAGCCCGGCCACGGCGTTGCGGACACCGATGTCGGTCGGCAGGAACACGTCGGGGTGGCCGAGGGCGCGCAGCGCGACGTAGTCGGCGGTCCACGGCCCGATGCCGGGCAGGGCGACGAGCGCCGCACGGACGGAGCCACGGTCGGGGCCGCGGTCGAGGGCCACGTCTCCGGACGCGAGGGCAGCGGCCAGGCCGGTCAGCGCCCGACCCCGGGCGCGCGGCATCGGCAGCGCTTCCGGGTCCACGGCCGCGAGCGCCGTGGCCGAGGGGAACAGGTGGGTGAGCCCGGGGACGTCGGTCTCGACCGGGGTGCCGTACGCCGCGACCAGTCGGCCGGTGACGGTGCGGGCACCGGTCACGCTGACCTGCTGGCCGACCACCGTGCGGATCGCGGTCTCGTCGCCGTCGACCTGGCCGGGCACCCTCAGCCCACGGGTGGCGCGGACCAGCGGCCCGATCACCGGGTCGCCGAGGAACTGGTCGTCGACGGCGACCGGGTCGCAGTCGGCATCCACCAGCCGACGGGCGCGCTCGACGGCGGCCGAGGTGTCGCGCAGGTCGTGCAGCCGGAACTCGGCGCTGACGAACGCCGTCTGGCCACTGGCCGGCGCGTCGTCGAGCGACAGCCGGACCGTGCCGGGGCCGTGCGGGAGGTCGAGGGTGCGGGCGTACCAGCCCGGCCCGGCCACCTCGACGCCGGGCACCACGTGGAAGGCCAGGAAGTCGAGCAGGGCCCGGCCGGCGAACGGCGTGCGGACGGCGAGCCGCATCGTCACGGTGCCGTGCGCCGGCGCGCCGCGACGGCGGCCGCGGAGCTCGGTCGGCGTGGCGGCGTACACCTCGCGGACCGTGTCGTTGAACTGCCGGATGCTGGAGAAGCCGGCCGCGAACGCCACGTCCGCGAAGCCGAGATCCGTCGTCTCGACCAGCACCCGTGCCGTCTGCGCCCGGCGCGCCCGGGCCAGGGCCAGCGGGCCGGCGCCGAGCTCGGCGGTGAGCAGCCGGGTGAGATGGCGCGGCGTGTAGCCGACGCGGCGGGCCAGCCCCTCGACACCCTCGCGGTCGACCACGCCGTCGGCGATCAGCCGCATCGCCCGGCCGGCGGCCGTGGCGGCGACGTCCCAGTCGGGGCTGCCCGGCGTCGCATCTGGCAGGCAGCGCTTGCAGGCGCGGTAGCCGGCCGCCTGGGCCGAGGCCGCGCTGGCGTGGAAGGTGACGTTGTGGAACCCGGGCGTGCGGGCCGGGCAGGAGGGCCGGCAGTAGATGCCCGTGGTCCGCACCGCGGTGTAGAAGACGCCGTCGAAGCGACGGTCGCGCGACTTCACCGCGCGGTAGCAGGACTCCCCATCCAGCTGGGTGTCGAGGTGACGGGGCTCGGTGCTCATGCACCCATCCTGACCCACACCACCGACAGTATCTGGCGGGAATCGGACACGGGCACAAGACGCACGTCCGCCCAGTTCAGACGGGGTCTGGACGGTGGCGCTTGACGGGGTCTGCCACGATTCACGGCGTGAGCGAGGGACGGCTGGCGCCGAGGCACCGCCGCCGCGTGCTGCTCGTCATCGGGGTCACCCAGCTCGTCATCGCCCTGGTCACGGCGCTGGTCATCTCGACGGCGTACAAGAAGCTTGACGAGAACTTCACCGAGGGCGGCGAGATCTCGCACCAGGCGAAGAAGAAGCACATCATCGGCGGCGACCCGCTCAACATCCTGGTGATGGGCTCTGACTCTCGAACCGGACCCGGCAACGACGTCGACGGGCAGACCGACATCGGCCAGCGCTCGGACACCACGATCCTCGTGCACGTCTCGGCGGACCGGAAGACGGTGTACGGCGTCTCGCTCCCGCGCGACGCGATGGTCGCCCGCCCCGAGTGCACGACCGACGCGGGCAAGAAGGTGCCCGCAGCCGACCCCGACATCTTCAACGCGGCGTTCGAGCTGGCCGGGCCGACCTGCACGGTCGAGCAGGTCGAGTCGCTGACCGATGTCTACATCGACCACTACGTGACCCTCGACTTCAACGGGTTCAAGGACATGGTCGAGGCGGTGCACGGCGTCACCGTCTGCATCCCGGAGGACATCGACGACAGCGAGCACCACATCTCGTTCGAGGCGGGCACCCAGGAGCTCGACGGCCAGAAGGCCCTGGACTACGTGCGCGAACGCTCCTCCACGCCCAACGCCGACATCGGCCGGATGAAGCGACAGCAGGCCTTCGTCGCCTCGATGATCAACAAGGTGGTCAGCGCCCGCACCCTGACCCGGCCCAGCCGGGTCTACAACTTCCTCAAGGCGGCCACCAGCTCGATCATCACCGACCCCGGTCTCAGCTCGCTGAGCAAGCTGGTCAACCTGGCGTTGCAGTTCCGCAAGACCGATCTCGACCACATCTCGTTCATCACGGTGCCGTTCGAGGAGTACCCCGAGGATCCCAACCGGCTGATCTGGTCCGACGACGCCGCGGGGCTCTGGAAGGTGATCATCAACGACCAGCCGCTGCCCAAGCGCTACCGGGAGGACGTGATCTCCGCCGAGACGCCGCCGGGTACGCCGTCCAGTGCTCCGAGCGGTGCGCCGTCCGGGTCGGCCTCCACACCCACCACCGAGGCCCCGAAGCCCGGCGGCGAGCAGGAGTCGGACGCCAACGGCCTGTGTACCTAGGCGGAGCGGGCCACCAACCCTCGTCGCGCAGCAGCGGCAGCAAGGCCGACCGCGGCTACGCCCCCCTGCCCTCACCAACGCCTTCCTGCGGCGTCGGTCCGCCTGAGGTTCACGCAACCTCACCGAGGCCCGGCCCGGCGTTCCCCAGCGGGACGCCGGGAGGAGTCTTCGTGTCGGCCGAGACGGGACACAACCCTTCGCAGTGGCTCGGGCGTTGTCGGGGTAGCAGGATGATCGTGGCCGGCCCGAGGATGTGATCGCATGGCACGAGGCCGGGGAGACACGGCCAGCGGACCGTCACGATGGAGCGGCTCCGAGGGATTCGATGACTTCGTCCGCTCGCGGCTCGCCGCCCTGCTCCGGTTCGGCCGCGCGCTGACGGGCAGCGAGCATGCGGGGGCGGACCTGGTGCAGGACGCTCTCGAGGCGACGCTGCTGCGGTGGTCCAAGATCGCGGCTGGGAACCCGGAGGCTTATGTCCGGAAGGTCATGGTCAACCGCAACATCTCGGTGTGGCGCAAGCGTCGGCGGGAACAGATGGTGCAGAGCCCTCCCGACCAGGGGTACCTGGATCGGGAACGTGACGACGTCGTCCTCGCCGCGCTGAGGTTGCTGGCGCCCCGCCAGCGGGCGGTCATCGCACTGCGGTACCTGGACGACCTGACCGAGGCCCAGACCGCAGAGATGCTCGGCTGCTCGGTCGGCACGGTCAAACGGCAGAGCAGTGATGCCATGGCACGACTGCGGTCGATCCTGCCGGAAGTGGAGGCTCTGTCATGACCGCCTACGACGAGCGCCTTCGAACCGCACTGCGACAGGACCCCGCACCGCTTGCCGTGGAGGTGTTCCTCGACGATGTGCACCGCGGTGCCCGGCGTCGCCGTACCAGGCGCGCGGTCGCGGGCGTCGTCGCGGGTGTGGCGGTCATGGCAGTCGCTGCGGGCGTGCTGTCCTGGGTCGACGGCCCCTCCACGCAGAAGCCCGCTCCTGTGGTTCCGTCACCGGTCGGGCTCGAGGGTCCCCAGGTCATGGCGCCTCGTGAGGACTCCGCCGGCCGCCTGTACGGCCTCAGCACGGCAACCGAAGGATGCGAATGCTCCAGCATTCTGTGGGGCGAGAACGAAGACGGGGAGCGACGACAGGTCCACGCCTTCGGCCCCGACCTGAACATCACGTTGGTCGAGCTGGCTCCCGACCCCATGTTCGGGTTCGCCTTGGATGACGCGATAGACAGGAAGACCTGGCTGCGGACCAGCGATGGCGGGCGTACCTGGTCGGAGGAGACCCAACCGCTCGCGGAGGTCCAGCCCCCGCATGGTCGGGGTGCTCTCTACCCACCGGACGTCGCGTACCTCGACGACCACGCCTACTTCCTGTCGGTGGGCGAAACGGCCGACGAAGGCCGCCGTCTCGACCACCTGTGGACGACGACCCTCGCGGGGCGGATCACGTGGCAGGAGCCGAAGGTTCCGGTCAACCCCGGTGAGCTCGACGAACAGGTGTACAGCATGGGGCTCGTCGCCGTGGATGCCAGTGAGCGTGGGTCGGGTCTCGCAATGCTTGACCCGTCGGGGTTCGCCTTCACGACCGGAGGCAGCAGGTGGGAGACGGTCGTGCGGGACCGTCCGTGCCAGGACCAGCAGCTGTCGTCCTATGCCGCAGCCGGGCCCGAAACCGTGTTCCTGGAGTGCCTGGTCGGGACGTCGGGCGTCCAGGTGTTCCGTTCGGTCAACCTCGGGACGTACGAGGCCATCGGTCCCGTGCTCCCGGTCGGGGGCGGGGACGACCACGTCGACCTGCTCCTGGTCGACCAACGGGGCTCCGGGGCGATTGCGCTGGTCAGGGTCAATGATCAGTTCGTCCTCCTCGGGCCGGGATCAGAGCAGCGGACAGTGGTGGTCCCGGAGGCGATGGCCTCGGCGGACCTGGCGAGGGGAAACGTCGCGGTCGGCCATGGCGACGGGCGGACCTACGTCCTGACCACGGATGGTGGCGTTGCCTTCACCAACGACGCGGGCTTCACCTGGTCGGAGCTCTCACCGTGACCCGACGCCGGAGTCCCTCGAAGAATCGCAACGCCTGGCTGGTCATGTTCGTCTTCGTTGCGCCCCTTGTGGGCTGTGGGGGCGACCCTGGTGACGTACCCAAAGTCGCCGCCCAGCCGACGGAGCCGGCCTCCTCCATGGGCGCCCCGGAGCTGTCGGAGGCGATGCCGTCGGACGGGATGATCGAGCCGGGCACCTACTTCATCCCGAGCTCCGCGTGGGCTCTCGCGGACTTCACGATCACGATTCCCGACGGGTGGACCGTGCAGTACGGCCACGTGTATGCCAAGAACCAGGACGAGGACGCCGAGCTCAGCCTCTACGCCGTCGTCGTCGATGAGATCTACGCCGACGCCTGTGGAGGCGAAGGCGTCACTCGTCCGGTGGGGCCGGATCCTGACGACCTGGTGGCCGCACTGCTCAAGCAGCCCGGCCCACGCGCTCACGCCCTCGTGAAGACCATCGTCGGTGGGTACTCCGCCACCCGGATCGATCTCACGACTCCCAGGAATCTCGACCTGAAGCGCTGCCGATTGGGGGAGGTCGGACTTCAGGTGTGGTACGCCGCACCGGCAGACAAGTACCTCGTGCTCCTCGCCGATGGCGTCACCAGGGTCTACGTCGTCGACGTGGAGGGCCAAAGCCAGGTGTTCGTGACTCAAGAGCGCCCAGGCACCCCGGGCAGCGACGTTGCCGAGCTCCAGTCGGTTCTCGAGTCGATTCGCATCTGGCCCTGAGATCCGATCATCTTTTCGGCTCGTCGGAGCTAGGCTCGGAATCTCGTCCTGGACGTGGTACCCCCGACCGGATTCGAACCGGCCCTACCTCGGGCGCGCCAGTGTGGTCAGTTGTGGAACCCGGGCATGGAGAGGTACTTGAACTGCTGGTACTCCTGCAGCCCTTCGGGCCCACCCTCGCGGCCGAGTCCGGACTGCTTGACTCCACCGAACGGGGCGGCGACGTCGGATATGAGACCCCGGTTCAGCCCGACCATCCCGGTCTGCAGCCGGCCCGCGACCCGGTGTGCTCGATCCAGGTCGGCGGTGATCAGGTAGGCCGCAAGGCCGTGCTCGGTGTCGTTGGCCGCAGCGACTGCCTGGGCCTCGGTGGAGAAGCGCCGGATCGCTGCCACCGGACCGAACACCTCCTCGTGCAGGATCGCCGCGTCTGCAGGGACGTGGTCGAGAACCGTCGCAGGCACGTAGTGGCCCGGACCCTGGGGTGTCTTGGCCTCGGCCACCAGGACGGCGCCCTTGGCCAAGGCGTCCTCGACCAGGCGCCGCACCTTCGCCACGGCCCGGCGGTCGGCGAGCGGGCCGAGGTCGACGTCCGTCGACAGCGGCGACCCCACCCGGATCGCGGCCATTCGTCCGGCCAACGCGGCGACGAACCGGTCGGCGATCCCGTCCTGGACCAGGAACCGGTTGGCAGCCACGCACGACTGACCACCCAGGCGCATCTTCGCGACCATCGCCTCCCGCACCGCCAGGTCCAGGTCCGCGTCGTCGAAGACCAGGAACGGGGCATTGCCGCCCAGCTCCATCGAGGTCCGCAGCACCCGCCGGCCGCTCTGCTCCAGCAGCAACCTGCCCACCGGCGTCGACCCGGTGAAGGACAGCTTGCGCAGCCGCGGGTCCGACAGCAGCGGCATCGTGACTCGACCCGGATCGCTGCTGGTGACCACGGTCAGCACCCCCGCAGGCAGCCCCGCCTCGCGGGCCATCTCGGCGAACAACAACGAGGACAACGGTGCCAGCTCGGCCGGCTTCAGCACCGCCGTACAACCGGCAGCAAGTGCCGCAGCGACCTTGCGCGCGGCCATGGCCAGCGGCACGTTCCACGGCGTGATCAGCAGGCACGGCCCCACCGGCTCGGCCACGGTCAGGATGTGGCTCTGACCGTCCGGTGCGACGGTGCTGCGCCCGTGGGGCCGGACGGCCTCCTCGGCGTACCAACGCACATAGTCGGCCGCGTAGTCGACCTCACCCCGTCCCTCGGCCATGGTCTTTCCGACCTCCAGACACAGGAGCCTGGCCAACGGTTCACGGTCATCGCTCATCACCTCAGCGAGACGATGCAGCACCCTCGCGCGCTCACGCGGACTGGTGAACGCCCAGTCCTCGGCGGCACCGGCCGCGGCATCCAATGCGGTGACCGCATCCTCCGCGCTGCAGTCGGCAACCCGGGCGATGACCTCCTCGGTGGCCGGGTTGCACACAGGGAAGGTGCGGCCCCCCGTCGCCGGCCGCCAACCATCGGCCAGGAAACCACCCGGGATCGTGTCCAGGACAACTGAGTCGTACCAGGCGGGCGTGAACGGTTCGCCGCCGTTGCGGCTCGACGCGCCACCGCAGCAGACGGTGTGACCCTCGGCCACCGCCACGCCCGCGCCCTCGCCCACCAGATGCAGGGCTGCCGAGCTTCCCCTCAGGCCCGCCCCGACCAGCACAGCCTCAACCTGCCCCTCGATCTCGGTGTCCGAGCGGTCCGGTTCCGCACCGACGATGTCGATCCAGCCTGGGGGGAACTTCATCGGTGAACTCCTTGGGGAAAAGATTGTTCCGACTGAGCTCCGGTCCGGAGCCGGGATGCCTAGAAGGCGGTGTAACCGCCGTCGACCGGCAGGACCGCTCCGGTGATGTAGGACGACTCCGGGGATGCGAGGAAGAGGACGGCGTCGGCGATCTCCTCGGGAGTGGCGAGCCGTTGGAGCGGGATCTGGGACTCTCGCTCACGGCGGTAGGCCTCGGGGTCGGGTCGGCGGTGGATGGATGCTTCGATGATCGGGGTGGAGGTCAGTCCGGGTGCGACGACGTTGACGCGGATGTTGCGCGGGGCCCATTCGATCGCCGCGCCCTTGGCGAGCATGATGAGACCGCCCTTGGCCGCGGAGTACAGGACTTGCCCTGGCATGCCGACCATGCCGAGCCGTGAGCTCACGCACACGAACGACCCGCCCGCCGCGGGCATCAGCGGCGCGAAGTGCTTGAGCACCAGGAACGCGCTGAGCAGGTTGCTGTGCAGCACGTTCCTCGCGTCGTCGTACGTCATCTCGGTCAGCGGGCTGGTGGCCTGGAGGCCGTGGTTGAGGACGACCACGTCGACGGTGCCGAAGGACTCTGCGGCCTGGGTGGCCAGACTGGCGACGAACGCCTCGTCGTTGAGGTCCCCCGCCAGGTAGACGTCGTCGGGCTGACATGTCTCCAGCTGCCCCCGGCGACCGGTCAGCAGCAGCCGCGCGCCCTCGCGACGGAACTGGGAGCTCACCGCCTCGCCGATCCCACTGCTGGCGCCGGTGACCAGCGCCGTCACCTTCTCGAGTCTCATCAGAGCTTCTCCTGGGGGTTCGCAGTGGGTCTTGAGGCGAGCTGCCGCAGCCAGTCAGCTGAGCAGTCCACGGGCGGCCACCGACCACCGCTCCAGCTTCGTGCCCTCGCTGTCGGTCACGATCAGCTCCTCGAAGCTGGCCACGACCGGGCAGACGTGGTTGGGCACCACCGGCACCACCGTGCCGACGCTCGGACGCGCTTCGCCGCCCGGCACGGCCAGGAACCCGTGGTACTCGTTGAGCTTGGCCAGGACCGCCTCCCTGCCGGCGATGCCGCCGTACCCGATCTCGGGGTTGCCCTCGCGGCCCAGAGCCTTGGTGCCGACGTCGAGGATGACCTGGCCAGGCACCCAGTCGCTGACCACCGTGGCCGCCACGAACAGCGCGATCTGGTCCTCGTCGCACGCGCCGAGCCGGGTGTTGCCGAGGTCGCAGAACACGTACTCCCCGGGACGGATCTCGGTGATCACGCCCCCGGTCGAGAACGCGAACGTCGGTGTCGAGCCGGCGCTGACCACCTCGGCGGTCACCCCGACGCCGTCGAAGCTGCGCACCGCAGTGGTGAGCGCGGCCTCCTGGTCCCGCGCCGCCGACTCACGCGAACCCGGACCAGCGCTGCCATGCCCCGGATAGGTGTAGACCCCGGCCGGCACCAGCCCGCGCTTGCGCGCGGACAGGGCGAGATCGCCCGCGGCCTCCGGCGGGGCTCCCGAACGACGCGCTCCGCACTCGACCTCCACCACGACCTCGAGCCGGTCCGGCTCATCGCCCATGGCGTCGGCCAGGGCGTCGATGGCGGCGGCGTTGTCGACCCCCACCCGCAGCCGAGCGGTCTGCGCCAACACGCGGATCCGGTCGCCCTTGGTACCCGAGGGCCAGACCGGGTAGGCGAGAAAGATGTCGTCGAACCCGGCGGCCGCGAAGACCTCGGCCTCACCCACGTTCCCGGCAGTGATCCCGACCGCCCCGGCGTCGACCTGGCGCCGACCGACCTCCACGCACTTGTGCGTCTTCACGTGCGGCCGCAGCTCCAGGTCGTGCTCGACAGCGAAGCCCTGCATCCGGTCGATGTTGCGCTGCATCACGTCGGCCAGCACGATCGGCGACGGGGTGTCCACCCGGTCGACCAGACCATTGAGTACTCGTTGAAGCCGGTGCACGCTGCACTCCTCACATTCTTGTGATGGCGTGGGAGACAAGGACCTCTCCGGAACCCCAACTCTTGCGAAGACCAGCGAGAAGTGTGAGAGCCACTCAGTCTCGATAGCGGAGAACCACTCAGTCGCGGGTGGGAGCTTCACGGAACGGCAGCGATGGCCTGGACCTCGACCGCGGCGCGGTAGTGGAGTTCGGCTACGCCGGCAACGGCGCGGGCGGGACGGTGCTCGCCGATCCACTCGGCGTAGATCGCGTCGAACGCGGGCCACTCGTCGATGTCGGCGATGTACACGGTGACCGAGATGAGGTTGGACCGGTGCGTGCCGGCGGTCGTCAGGCAGTGGTCGAGGTTCTGGAGGACCTGTCGTGCCTGGGTGTCGAACGGCCGGTCGGTCAGCGGCGTGCCGTGCTGGTCGATCGGTAGCTGGCCGGACAGGTAGGCGAGGTCCCGGTGGATTGCGACGTGGGAGTAGTGCCCACGGGGCTCGATCAGTCCGGAACTGTTGTGGAGGTGGACGGTGTGGCTGGGCTCGGTGAAGCGCCTGGCTGCGCCTCGATCAGCAGATCTCCTCCTCATTGTTGGGGACTGTCGATGTCGAAGACGTCGGCCATCTTCTCTGCGGACTTGAGGCCGGCACCGGTGAGGACGACGACGGTTGTCTCGCCCGACCGGATGGTCCCGTCGGCGAGGAAGCGGTCGAGGGCGGCGGCGGCGACGCTGCTGGTGGGCTCGGCGTAGAGGCCCCGCGTGGCGAGCTTGCGTACGGCCGCGCGGATCTGGTCCTCGGTGACAACCGTGGCTGCACCGTCCGAGCGACGGATCGCTTCCACCGTCTCGGGGAGCCGGACGGGGTTGGCGATGGATGCGCCTTCAGCGATCGTGGGGACACGCGCCCCGCGGCTCTTCGGATCGGTGCCGTTGAACGTGTCGACGATGGTGGCCCAGTGCTCGGGCTGACCGACCAGGAGTCGCGGACGGCGTTCGATCTGGCCGGCGGCGAGCAGCTCGCTGAAGGCGATGTCGCAGCCCAGGATGTTGCTGCCGCCGCCGGCAACCAGGACCACGTTGTCAGGGGCGGTGAACCCCAGCGACTCCCACATCTCGTAGGCGATGGTCTTAGTACCCTGCAGGAAGAACGGGTGCCAGTTGTGGCTGGCATAGGGGGTCTGGGCGGACTGTCGGATCGCCTCGTCCGAGACTTGGTCGCGCGTGCCAGTGACCAGCTCGATCTCAGCGCCGTACGCACGCGCCTGGAGCACCTTGGCCGCCGAGGTCGCGGCCGGGACGATGATCTTCGCCTCGATGCCAGCGGCAGCGGCGTACGCCGCGACGGAGGAACCGCCGTTGCCCGAACTGTCCTCCAGCACGCGGGTCGCTCCTTGACCACGCAGATGGGACATCATCACGGTTGCCCCGCGGTCCTTGAAGCTTGAGGTGGGGTTGAACCACTCGAGCTTGAAGTGGACGCGTCGCCCGTCCCACTCCAGGGGCAGCATCGGAGTGCAGCCCTCGCCGAGACTCACGCGATGGTGACGGTCGACCGGGATGGCCGCCTGGTAGCGCCACAGTGAACGTTCGGTGGTGTCGATCTGCTCGCGGCTGATCCCGGGCAGCGCACTGAGCCCGAGCGGGCTGCCGTCGTCCCCGCGCCAGCGCCGGTCGGTGACCAAGTACTGGCCACCGGACCGGTCGTACATGACTGGGGAGTCGGCCAAGGTCGGCGTGAGGTTCACCAGGTCCTCGGCTAGCTCGGTGGCAGGAAGGGTTTGACCAGTCGTGCACGTTTGGCGGGCTGTCCGGAGCGCTCTTCGTAGGCGTCGGCCGCTGCGAGGGTGTTGGCGATGAGCCGGGAGGCGATGAACCGGATGGGCTCGGGTTCCCAGCGACGGGTGCGGTGTCCTACCCAGGGCAGTGAGGTCAGGTCGGTCTGGTGGTTCAGGATCAGGTCTCGTATGGTCCGGCCGGCGATGTTGGCGGCCACAACGCCGTGCCCGCCGAACGCGCCGACGAATCCCAGCCCGGTGGTTCGGTCGAACGTCGTTCTCGTGCACCAGTCGCGGGGCACGGCCAGGGAGCCGCCCCAGTGGTGGGTGATGCGGGCCTGTGCCGCGGCCGGAAATGCTTCTCTCAGGGTCTGGCACAGCCGCTCGTAGACGCCGGGGTCCTGCTCGTTCTGGGGTGAGATGGGGCTGGTCAGTCGGTACGGCGCCCCTCGCCCGCCGAGTGCGATCCTGCCGTCGATCGTCCGCTGGGCGTAGTAGTACAGGTGCCTGGAGTCAGAGACCCCGAGGCCGTCGCGCCACCTGAGCTCGTCCCAGGTCTGCTGTGGGAGGGGTTCGGTAGCGATCATCAAGGAGTACAGGGGCAGGAAGCTGCGGCGTTCGGCCCGCTCACGGATCGTGTAGGACTCGGTGGCTCGGACCACGACATCCGCCGAGATCCGTCCGTTCCTGCACTGAACCACCCTTGAGCTCAAGTGTTCTGCCGGGCTCTGTTCATAGATCTTGACACCCACACGCTCGCAGGCCGAGGCCAGCCCACGCGCCAGCCGAGCGGGGTCGACCCGGGCGCAGTGTGCGTTGAAGGACGCGGCCAGGACACCGTCAGCACCGCCGAGGAGGCCGGTCCACTCATCGGCGCTCAGCAGCCTGACGTCCTCGGTCCCGAGCCCGAACCGGTGCTTGGCCTCGACCACGGCGCGCAGACGATCTACCTGGGGAGGGCTGGTGGCGACCTTGAGCGCGCCACCCTTTCGGTAACCGCAGTCAATGTTTTCCAGTGACACCACGCGACCGATCTCGTCGACCCCGTGCTGGGTCTCCCGCTCGGCTCGTAGCACGCTGTCCCAACCGCTGACCCGGGCGTAGCGCGCGCCGCTGCCGGCGATACCAGCAGAGACGAAGCCACCGTTGCGACCAGCAGCGCCGAACCCGGCGATCTCCGCCTCGACCAAGGTCACGCGCAGGGACGGGTCTTCGGACTTCAGGTAGTACGCCGTCCACAGGCCTGCGAAACCGCCACCCACGACCGCGACATCACAGGAGTGCTCCCCCGAAAGCTGCTCCCTCGGCGTCACGTCCTCGACCACGCCCTCCAGCCACAGGCTCCGCGCCCACCGGTTCTCAGCTGCTGGGGGAGGACCGGCCACACCCACTGACCCGCCTTCTGGCTGCTTGTCTCCAACCACGACTACTCCTTCTCCAGTCTCGGGGCGTCACTTTCGGCATGGCTTCCAGCGTCAGCTGACGCTGAGCTCGGGGGTCAGTACGTCGAAGCCGAGGGGGTGGACCTGGAAGTTCTCGACCTGCGATCTGGCGCCGACCACCGCGGACTCGTGGACGAGGAAGATGTTGACTGCCTCGGACTGGACCCTTTGGGCGACCTCGCCGTAGATCTCATACCTGGCGTCCGCGTCCTCTTCCTGCAGGGCCTCTGCGATCTGGGCGTCGGTTTCCTCATCGCAGTAGTGCGCGATGTTGTAGCTGCCGGCACAGGTGTAGTCGGCGTCGAGGTAGCCGGCCGGGTCGCCCAT
The DNA here is from genome assembly GCA_963749865.1 of uncultured Actinomycetota bacterium. Taxonomy (GTDB): domain Bacteria; phylum Actinomycetota; class Actinomycetes; order Propionibacteriales; family Nocardioidaceae; genus Nocardioides. Next base: position 6,445 of record CAVVOE010000009.1, on the reverse strand, counting down.
GTCGAGCAGGTATCCGCGAGAGAGCAGCGTCGCGTCGTACTCCCCGGCCAGCAGGTCGGGCTCGAACGCGGCGGAGTCACCGGTCTTGATCTTCACCTCGATGCCCAGTTCGCCGAGCTGGTCCTGGATGACCGCCGCGACGTCCCCGTGCTCGGGACGAGCGGTGGTCGCGATCAGCTCGAAGGACAGCTTGCTGGGATCGACACCGGCCTGATCGAACAGGCGCCGGGCCTCATCCAGGTCCTGCGCGACCGGGGAAGCGCCGTCGGGTGCCCACGGCTGCTGCGGCGAGAACGGACCGGTCGCGGGCTCCATCACGCCCTCATAGACGCTGTCCGCGATCGCCTTGATGTCGATGGTCTTCTGGATCGCCTGACGCACCAGGGGGTTGTCGAACGGCGGCCGGGAGTTGTTCAGCATCATCGCGGTGGTGCGGGGCACCTCGGCCTTGATCACCTCGACGTCGTCACTGCCTTCGAGGCCCGCCACCTGTCCCACCGGCAGCGTGGCCGCGATGTCCACCTCGCCGGTCTGGAACTGGGTGGCTCGCACCTCGCCGTCGACGATGAACTTCACGTCCGCTGTCGCCAGCGCCGGGGTACCGCCCCAGTAGTCATCGTTGCGCTCCAGACTCAGCGACTGACCCAGAACCTCCTCCGCCACCGTGAACGGCCCGGTGCAGGTGCCCTTGATGTCGATCTGACTGCCGGCGTAGGCCTTCGGCGCCAGGATGCCCGTGCTCGGACTGGCCATCCGGTAGGGAAGAAGCACGTCCGTCTCGTTCGTCGTGATCGCGACAGTGGCCTCGTCCACCGCCTCAACGCCGGCCACCGCCGTGACGTTGAACGACCGGGCGGGAGTCTTCGCCTCCAGCACGTGCGTGAGGGCTCCGGCGACCGCCTCAGCGTCCATAACCGTGCCGTCCTGGAACTGCACACCCTCACGGAGCTGGAACTCCCACACGGTGGGCTCCACCTGCTCCCACGAGGTCGCCAGCCGCTCAGAAAGAGAGCCATCCGCCTCGTACTCGAGGAGTGTCTCGAGGCAACCCGCGCGGGAGAGCGTGAACGCGTCGTTCGTCTCGAGCGCCCACGCCGCCACGGGTGGGAACTGTTCCCCGTAGACGAGGTGTCCGCCACCTTCGCCGGCGCCGGAGGGTCCGGCGCCATTCCCCGTGCCGCATCCAGTGGCGGTCAACGCAAGGAGCGCGAGGCCGTATGCCCAACGATTTCGATTCATGATCTTCCCTGATTCCTGTGATGGCGTGGGAACCTCTCCGGCGACGTCAACTGTCGCGAGGCCGCGGCGAGTAGTGTGAGAGCCACTCAGTCTCGATCGCGGAGAACCACTCGGTCAGGAGCGCTGTGGAAGGACTCGCTTCCAGCGAGAGTTATGTCCGTGCTCGCGCCCTCTCGATCCCCGCGTCGACCCCCGCGTCGACCCCCCGGCACGTCCGCCATGTCGAGGAGAGCGGGGCATCGCAGCGGGGCCGGGGACGCGTCGAGGACGGCTTGCAGGCTTTGCTCACGGCTGGCATCACCTTCCCGATGGATCCCACAACGGGAGAAGGCCTGGCCAACCAGCTCGCTCAGCGGTTGCGCACGGCCATCACGGCTGGCCGCCTCCAGCCCGGGACACGGCTTCCGTCAACGCGCGCGCTGACGCAGGTGGCAGGCGTCTCTCGAAATGTCGTGCTCGCCAGCTACGGCGCCCTGACAGAGGAGGGGCTGATCAGTGGCAAGCACGGCAGTGGCAGCTTCGTGGCTGACCGGCCGGACGATGTCCAGCCTTCACGTCCAGTGCCCGACCCGGCGCCAGAGTGGCTGCGGCGCCTTGAATCCTCCAGCTCTCGCCGCCCGGCGAGGATGCCTGTTCTGGATGCGCGATTGCGCCTGCGTCCCGCTTCCACGCTCCCGGCAAAGACGTGGCGGCATGCTTGGCAGAGCGCGGCCATGCGGCGGATCCAGGGAAGCTATGGGAATCCAGCCGGCGAAGAACTGCTCCGCGACGGACTCGCACGATTTGCCAGCCAGAGCCGGGGACTGCAAGCAGCCAAAGATGACGTCGTCGTTACGAACGGTGCCGTGGAGGCGCTGACCTTGCTGTTGGGACTCGTCGTCCTTCCCGGCGAGTGGGTGGCGCTCGAGGATCCGGGATACCGACCCCTGCATCATGTAGCGGAAACACACGGCGCGAAGGTCGCCACGGTGCCAGTTGACTCCGGAGGCCTGTCGGTCGAGGCGCTCGAGCAGCTCAAGCCCGCGCCGCGGTTGGTGCATCTCACACCGTCTCACCAGTTTCCGACTGGCGTCGCGATGGCCACGGAACGGCGCCGCCAACTACTCGCATGGGCAGTCCGCAACGGTGCGCTCATTGTCGACAACGACTACGGCGGAGAGTATTCGGCCGGGTCTGTCCCGCTTGCCGCCGATGATTCGGTGGGTGTGGTGGTCTACGTCGGAACCTTGTCCCGTCTGCTGACCCCCTCTCTTCGGATCGGCTACTTGATCGCGCCGCGGCCGCTGGCCGCCCACGTCTCGCGCCATAGGCATGCCACCGATTCCTACACCAGCTTGCCGGTGCAGATGGCCCTGACCGAGCTCCTCGCCACCGGGGAACTCCGACGTCATCTCCGCCGCGCCAGGCGCATCGTGACCGAACAACGCAGGACCATAGCCGCCGCGTTGCCGACCGACTTGTTTGAAGTCACGGGTCTTTCCTCTGGCCTCCACATTCATGTAGCTCTTCCAGACGCGGCGACTGAGGAGGCCGTGGCAGAACGACTCATCGCAGAGGGCGTGCTTGTCGATCGCCTGTCCTTGTACTTCACCGGACAACCCACGCAGGCTGGCCTCCTGGTCGACTACGCCGGGTTGAGTGAGGCGGAGCTGGAGCGGCTCCTCTCGACGTTGCGGGCAGCGTTGCTGACCTGAGAAGAGGCTGCGAGGCTCGCTCTCGCCGCCGTAGAAGTGCGTTCTCCACACGCATTCTGACCGCAGAGTGGTTCTCCGCCGTCGAGGCTGAGTGGCTCTCACAATACTCGCCGGTGTTCGCGAGAGTTGACGTCGTGAGTTTGACGGGTGCGGCGGCTGACGGCGTCTTGGTCCTCGCTGACGACCTGACCAGCGCCGCCGAGGCGGGAGGTCATGCCGCAGCCGTGGGGAGACGCGCGACGGTTGTCGTCTGGGACGCCTCGAAGGGACCCCACCGGCCTTCCGTGGGTCAGGATCAAGACCTCATCGAATGTCTCGACCTCAACACTCGCGCGCTCGACGCAGCCACAGCCGCACGCGCGCACTCCACAGCCTTGGGGATGGTCGACGCCACGGGCCGGATGATCTACAAGACGGTTGACAGCTCGCTGCGCGGCAACTGGGCTGAGGAAATTGCAGCGACGCTCGTTTCAAGCGGTCGCCGCACGTGCGTGCTCGCTCCTGCATACCCAGAGTTCGATCGACACACCCGGTCCGGTGTCCAGTTCGTATCTGGCGTTCCCACAAACGAGGGTCCTGCGGGAACCGACCCCGTTCGCCCCGTAACTGAGGCGAGCATCTGCGTCCCTCTAGCGGCGGCCGGCTTGGACGTCGTGCGTGTCAGCGCTCAAGAGAATCTGCCAACAGTGCTTGCGGCGGCCATGGGCGTGGACAAGGACGTCCGCACGGTCGTCGTCGTCGATGCGTGGACCCCGGAGCACTTGTCCAGCATCGCAAGAACGGTTGAACCGTTCGGCAGGGAGATTGTCGTCGCCGGCAGTCCCGGACTTTTCGAGGCGCTGCTGCCCTCAGCTCCGCTCGGGGGCAACCATGCCCAGGTCGGTCGAAACACTCATACGCTGACTGCGGTTGGCAGTCTTCACCCTTCGAGCCGCGCGCAGGTCCGCTATCTCGAGCGGCGCGGGATACCGATCGTCACCGCATGTGCCAACACGCCGGCTGGCTCTCTCGCGTCGGAGCTGGACGCCATTTTCGAGGCACGCGGCCACGCCGTCGTGGTCACCTCGCCCTCGTCTGCTGACCCCAGTCCCCTGCGTGTGATGAGTGAGGCCGTCGCAAACATTGCCTGCGGGCCTCGCGAGGTTGGCCTTGTCCTCGTGGGTGGCGACACCGCGCGTTCCGTCCTGAAAGACGCGCAGGTCCGCGCTGTCACCGCGTGTGGCGTCGTCACCCCAGGTGTTCCGGTGTTGCAGCTGACTCTCCCTCTCGGGCGCCGTCAACTCATCACCAAAGCCGGAGGGTTCGGTGACCCCAGCCTGCTTCACCGTTGCATCCAAGCGTTGACCGAAGGAGCCTCATGACGGACAACCGAGACCGCCGACCCAAGGTGGCAGTCACCATGGGCGACCCCTCCGGCATCGGTCCTGAGATCGTTGTCGGCGCCCTGAGGGACGGCTCGTTCGCAGATCAAGTCGAAGTGATCGTCATCGGCGACCTGGCTCGGCTCCAGGCCGCGGCGAAGCTGATGCATGTTGACCTACCGATCGTCTCCGAATCGGAAAGCCCCCCGACGGCTCAGGGGATCCGCGTTCGCGCCATCACAAACCTCCCCGACGACCTGCCCTTCGGCATCGTGTCCCCTGAAGCCGGCGCGGCTTCCTTTGCCTACCTTCGTGAGGCCATCCAGATGGCGATGGCGGGTGACGTCGAGGCGATCGTGACAGCGCCGATACACAAAGAGGCATGGCGGGCGGCCGGCGTCGAGTACGCGGACCACACCTCGGCCCTCGCCGACCTGAGCAACTCGGAGCGGCACGCCATGATGCTCGCCAACGACGACCTGCGAACCGTCCTGGTGACCACGCACGTGCCGCTCGTGGAGGCCTTGGCTGCCATCACGCAGGAGCGCGTCCACGGGATCATCGAGCTTGCCCACGATGAGCTCCGAGCCCAAGGCATCGAGGATCCGCGGATTGCCGTCGCGGGGGTCAACCCTCACGCAGGCGAGGGCGGAATGTTCGGCAACGAGGAGAGCGAGGCCATCGCGCCGGCAGTCGCGCAGGCACGGTTGGCCGGTATCAACGCGACAGGGCCGCTGCCGCCGGACACCGTGTTCATGCGAGCGCGACGCGGAGAGTTCGATGTTGTGATCGCTCAGTATCACGATCAGGGGTTGATCCCCGTCAAGCTCCTGGGCATCGAAGACGGCGTGAACGTGACGCTCGGCCTTCCCTTCGTGCGGACCAGTGTGGACCACGGAACGGCCTTCGACATCGCCGGCACCGGTAAGGCGACCGCAGCGAGCCTGCGTTATGCGTTGAGGAGCGCCATCGCCATTGCGCGCTTGAAGCGCTCCCCGTAGCTCCGAACCTTCCGGGCCGCGACGACACGCCGCACACCACTCTGCCTGCTTGTTTCTGGACTTTCTTAGGAGATAGACATGACAAACTTCGTACTCATGCTGACCGAGAACGATCGAACCGTGGCGAACGCGCACGCGATCTTGGACCACGTTGGTCACTGCCAGCTGGACCACATCGGTTTCAAGGACGTCGGCTTGCCCTGGAAGGATCTCCGCGCCCTGGCGGATCGAATCCATGACCTCGGAGCGCGTGCCTACCTCGAGGTGGTGAGCGTCGACGCTGCCGCGGAACTTCGCAGCATCGAGGCGGGGATTGAGCTCGGCGTCGACGTCATCCTTGGCGGGACCCACGTTGACGACGCTCTGTCCATCATCGGGGACACCCCGGTCGAGTACTGGCCCTTCCCAGGCGAGATCATCGGTCACCCCAGTGTGCTCGCCGGCGATATCCCGAGCATCGTCGCGAGCGCAGTCGACCTGTCGTCGCGCGACGGTGTGGACGGCCTCGACCTGCTTGCCTACCGCTTCAGTGGCGACGTGCCGGCACTGACCCAAGCTGTCGTTCGAGCCGTTTCGGTCCCGGTACTGGCCGCCGGCAGCGTCGACAGTGCCGACCGGATCGCGGCGCTGCAGCGGGCCGGCGTGTGGGGATTCACCGTTGGCACCGCCGTGCTCAACGGCAGCATGGCGATCGACGCTCCGTCGAGCTCAGTGGCTGACCTCGTCGCTGCCGTCGCGACCCGGGCAGCTTCCTAGTGTCGCTCCCTCCGCACCGCCAATGTTTGGTCCGAGACGAGCACCTCGCGCGGGACTGCACGTTCGAAGTCGAAGTCACCGCCAGCCGGTAGGCATCCGCCCCGCTGTCGGAAACAATCCGCGAATTCGCAGCTGTGAGGGGCGCAGCCGGCCTGGGCGCCCCACCCGATCCGGTCGTCGCCCAGTAGATCGGGGCCACGGCGATGGACGCGGCTCGCGAAGCGGCTCGGAAAACGTCGCGCCGACCTACGCGCGTTGCCCCGTGTTGTCTCAGTGTCGCCCGAGCCCGATCTGAGCCGAAATACCGATGCGGCCGCCCACAGCGTTTCCGCTGGTCAGGACCGCTTTTCGGAGTGGTACCCCCGACCGGATTCGAACCGGCGCTACCGCCTTG
>CAVVOE010000008.1:0-31866 GCA_963749865.1 uncultured Actinomycetota bacterium | reverse complement strand
ACGAGTCAGGCCGTGAGCACGAAGCCCAGCCGCAGCTCTAGTCCGCGTTCGGCCGCGGTCAGTGGTGGTGCGGTGCTCCGGTACCGGTGTCCGGTCGGTGTGATGGTCTCGATGGTGTGCCGTGGTCCGGGCCGGGGTCGGGCGGTCCAGCCGCGGGCCTGCTTGGCGTAGTTGCAGCCCTCGCACAGCCCCTGACCGTTCCGGGCGCGGGTGGGTCCACCGTCCGCGTGGTCCTGGGCGTGGTCGAGGTGGCGGACCGGGGCGTCGCACCACGGGGTGCGGCAGCGCCGGTCCCGCAGTCGCAGGAACTCGGCCAGCTTGCCCTCGAACCGGCGGCCCTAAGAGTCCATCGCCACCAGCTCCCCGGTCGCCGGGGTGACATAGAGGCGGCGTACCCACGCCTCGACGCCCTGCTCGGCGTTCGCCGCGATCCACTCCCGCAGCAGGTCACCCGGGACCGGCCCGTAGTGCTCCACCCACCCGAAGCCGTCGTCGTCACCGAGCAGCACCGCGTCGTCGACCACCACGTTGATCATCAGGGTCGTCGGCGGGGGGGCCGTGGACTCGCGGCCGGACAGGAGCCGGGCGACCAGGGTGTCGGCCATGATCTGGCCCCGCGTCCGTTGGTCGCCGGCGGCCTTGGCCCGGTCGGCCTCCCGGGACAGCTCCGCCCACACCGCCACGCCGTCCTTGACCGGCAGCAGCGTCGAGAGGTGACTCATGACGTCCGGTGCCGGACGGAGGCGTGACCCGGCGGTCGGCCTCGGCGCGGCGCCGGCGCTCCACGAAGGAGACCGGGTCCAGCTCATAGGCCACCTCGCGGGCCCGGCCGACCAGTTCGCCGTCGCTCAGGCGCCTCCAGGACGTCGAGGTCGCCCGCCACCCGACGGTCCACGGCGGCCCGGTCCTGCCCGGGACAGGCACGCGGTCTCCCGCGCCAGCAACATCGCCCGCCACCCGGTGATCCGCCCCGACACCAGCGCCCGCCGCGTGCACGGCATCTCGTCGCGCAGCACCAACGCCAGCCCGACGTGCTGGCGGCCCCGGTGCGGGGACTCCCGCCGCGCCAGCGCCACCTGCGCCGCCACCGCCCGGCCCTGCCGCTCCACCGGCACCCCGGCGGCCGCCTCCGCCGCCCGCTGGGACCGGTCGAACGCCGCGGTCAGCACCGCCTGCGCGCCCTCGGCCGCGCACTTCAGCTCCTCCAACGCCCGGATCAGGTCGATCCGCTCCACGTCGTCCGAGCCCTCGCCGATCCCGGACAGCGCAACCGCCGCGCCGCGAACATTCCCGAGATCGAACATACGTTCGATTCTAGTGCACTCCACCGACGCCCGCCACGAGCCACGCCGGACCTGTGAATTGCGCTGCCGCGAGGCAAGAACGGTCAAGCCGATGCAGGGCGGCTGCGGCAGGATCGGAGGCATGGACGGACCTCTGGCAGACAGGCTCGCGCTGGTGTCCGGCGCCTCGCGAGGGCTCGGGCGGGCGACGGCCGTCGAGCTGGCCGCGGCGGGGGCGTACGTCGTCTGCACCGGCCGCAGCACCCGCGGCGCCGCCACCCAGACCAAGGCCGACGACCTCACCCTGGAGGGCACGCTGGACGCCGTCCGCGCGGCGGGTGGTGACGGCGAGTGGTTGACGTGCGACCACACCGAGCCCGAGCAGGTCGAGGCGCCTGCTGCGCGACGTGCTCGAGCGGCACGGGCGGGTCGACGTGCTGGTCAACAACGCCTGGGGCGGACACGACCACCACGACGACCCGGGCGGCGAGGAGGTCTGGGACGAGTCGATGGAGCAGTTCCGGGCGATGCTGCTGGCCGGCGCCTACTCCGACTTCGTCACCACGATGCTCACCCTGCGGCTCGCGATGGGTCCCAGACAGCAGGGGCTGGTGCTGACCACGACGTGGCACACCCCGGAGCCGCCGGCGTGGGTGCCCTACGAGTCCAGCAAGGCCGCGAAGAACCGGCTGGTCTACGCGCTCGGCTACCACCTCCAGGAGAAGGGCATCCCGGTGATCGCGGTGGCGCCGGGCTGGATGCGCACCGAGCTGATGATGACCCACCACACCGAGGAGGAGCTGGCGGGCAAGACCGAGACCCCGCACCTCGCGGCCCGGGTGATGGCCGCGATCGCCGCAGACAAGGACGCGATGCGGCTCACCGGCCAGGTGGTCGACGTGGGCGAGATGGCTGACCACTACGGCGTCGACGACCTCGACGGCACCCGCCCGCAGGGGAACGCCGGCCGCTACCGGCCCAGCCCCGTCCCGCCGCCCAAGGAGCCGAGCTAGCGCCGCGGCAGCAGGATCGACAGGTGCTGCGGTGAGTCGCCAGTCAGGCGTCCACCGAGCGCGGTCACCACGGCGCGGGCCTGCGTGATCGCGATGTCTGCGTTCGGGCCCGCGTAGGCGCGCAGGCCGGCACAGGACAGCTCGATCGACAGGTGCCCCTCTTCGTCGGCGTCGAAGACCATCCGCACCGGGCCATCCCCCCGCCGCAGCACGTCGGCGAGCAGCAGGTCGAGGATGTGCTCGACCGGCCCCGGCGTGTAGGTCATCTCGATCTTGCCCTCGACCGCCGCGGTGACGGCCCGGTCCTGCTCGGCCAGGGCGTCGGCCCAGGTCTGGGCGCACTGCGTGGCCAGGTCGCGCAGCGGGATCTCGGCGCCGGCCACCAGCGCACCGCGGCGGGCCAGCGCGACCAGGTCACCGGCCACCGCGTCCATCGCCTCGATCCGGCCCACCGCACGGGTGGCGGACTCCCGCACGTCCGGCGGTACGTCGGGCCGGTCGACCAGCTCCTCGAGCTCGAGCCGGAGCCCGGTGAGCGGGGTGCGCAGCACGTGCGAGGCGTGCTCGGCGAACGCCTGCTCCGAGGCCAGCCGCTCCTGGAGCTGTCCGGCGGAGGTGAGCAGCGCCTGGCTGATCGCCCGCGCCTCCGGGATGTGGGTGCGCGGCAGGTCGAGGTCGAACCGGCCGCGGCCGAGCTGCTCCGCGGCCCCGGCCAGCTGGCGGAACGACCGGGACAGCAGCCGGGCCATCACGTAGCCGACCACCGCGGCCAGCAGCGCCTCGAGGAGGATCAGGAAGCCGAGGGACCCGAGGTCGTTGTCGGCCAGCTCGTCGACGACGTCCCCGGTCTGGGTCAGCGTCAGGGTGCCGTCACCGACGTCGACCATCGTGTCGATGGGATCGTCGCCGCCGTCGCCGTACGCCTTGCCCTCCACGACGATCGGGCTGCCGGAGCCCGCGTCGTAGGAGATCCGGTCGTCGGTGTCGACCACCCCGGACAGGAAGGCCCGGTCGATGGGCCGGCCCAGCGCGGCGCGCTGCTCGATGAGCAGCGAGAGCGACGTGGCATCGGCCCGCAGGTCACGGTTCTCGTGGGTGCGAAGCAGCCCGTGGGAGGTGTAGGAGCGGACGCCGAGCGCGCCCAGGAGCAGCAGCACGCTGAGCACGACGAACGATGCCGTCAGCCGCGGCCGCATCGTGTCCCCAGCCCGTCGTCAGTCGGACGGACTGCCCTCGAGGCGGAACCCGACCCCCCGCACGGCGACGACCTTCTCCTGGACCCCGACGCTCTCCAGCTTCTGGCGCAGCCGGCCGATGGTGACGTCGAGGGTCTTGGTCGAGCCGTACCAGTTCTCGTCCCACACGTCCGCCATCAACCGGGTGCGGGAGACGACCTTGTCCTTGTTGGCGACCAGCACGTTGAGGACCTCGAACTCCTTGCCGGTCAGCGGCACCTCGTCGTCGCCGGAGAAGACCCGGCGGGCCGCCACGTCGATGCGGAGCCCGCCCTCGACGCCGCTCTCGGCGGCGGCCGCGGCGTTGTTGGTACGCCGCAGCAGCGCGCGCACCCGGGCCTGGAGCTCGGCCAGCCCGAACGGCTTGGCCATGTAGTCGTCGGCGCCGTAGTCGAGCCCGACCACCCGGTCGAGCTCGCCGGCTCGAGCGGTGACGATCATGATGGCGCCGTCGTAACCGCCGTCGCGCGCCTTGCGGCACACCTCGAGGCCATCCATGTCGGGCAGCCCGAGGTCGAGGATCACCACGTCCGCATGACGTGCGGACACGTCGTCCAGCGCCTTCTGACCGGAGTCGACCCAGTGCACGTCGTACCCCTCACGCTCGAGGGTGCGCACGAGCGGGAAGGCGATGTCCTCCTCGTCTTCGACGACGAGGACTCTCTGCGGCATGTCGCGATGATAGGACTAGACAGGCGGGCAGTGTGGCGCAACGCTCCGAACCGCGGGACGTGCCCTAGCGGGGTTCAGGCGACGGGGAGCCTGGTCCGGGTCGGCCGGACCACCTTTTGCGGCGTCCTGCGCCCCGCGGTGAGCGCCAGTGCGAGCGCCGCGGCGGCGGCCAGGACCAGCAGCGCCCACCCGCCGTTGGTCACGAACGGGTAGCCGATCCAGGGCACACCCACCCACACGCGGGCGTACGCCGAGCCGGTCAGCGGGACCGACCAGGGATCCGCGGTGCCGGTCGCGTCGGCCTTGGTGGTGGCGACGCCGTCCTCGATCGCGACGATCCGGCGCGCCACCCGCTCGTCGGACCCACCCGGAGCCCGGAACGTGATCACGTCGCCGACCTGCAGGTCGGTGGGCGGCACCTCACGGGCCAGCACCACCGAGCCGCGGCCCATTGAGCCGTCCATGCCGTCGTCGGTCACCACGAATCGGTCGAGGCCCAGCACCGCAGGCAGCAGCACGAGCAGCACGACCGGGGTCAGGACCACGAGCCCGAGCGCGAGCCGCCGCCATTCGCCGCGGGTCGCCCGGTGTGGCACCGGCGCGATCTCCAAGACCAGATCCCCCCTGCAGGTCCGGGCCCTCCGAGTTCGGGCCCGTCTTCTTCACGCTAGGGGGATGGTTCCCGGGTCGTTCCACGCCCGGTCCACCTTTGCACCAAGGTTGGGTAACACCCGCGGGGGCCGCTGGCCACAGGCGTCACAGGGGTCACGCGAACAGGTCGCCGTACTCCTCCACCCGCTCCAGGACCTCGTCGAACCGGAGCTGCTCGAGCCCGTCCGGGTCCTCGGCGCCCGCCTCGATCTCGTCCCAGCCGAGCGGGGTCGCGACGTACGGCCTCTCCTTCCCGCGCAGGGAGTACGGCGAGATGGTGGTCTTGGAGCCGGAGTTCTGCGACCAGTCAAGGAACACCTTGCCGGAGCGCCGGGCCTTGGTCATGGTCGCCGTGACCAGCTTGGGGTGCTCCTTCTCCAGCTCCTCGGCGACCTGCTTGGCCAGCGCGGTGGACTGGTCGGACGGCAGCCGCTGGGGCAGGTCGGCGTAGAGGTGCACCCCCTTGCTGCCGCTGGTCACCGGCTTGGGCGTCAGCCCGCGCTCCTCCAGCGCGTCGGAGACGAGCAGGGCGACCCGGCAGCACTCGTGCAGCCCGGCGGGCTCGCCGGGATCGAGGTCGATCACCAGCCGGTCGGCGTTCCGCGGGCGGCCGTTGCGAGCCACGGTCCACTGGTGCACGTGCAGCTCGAGGGCGGCCAGGTTGACCAGCCAGGTGAGCGTGGCCAGGTCGTCGATGACGGGGAAGGTGATCTCGGAGTCGCCCTTCCCGGAGCGGCTGCCGGTGGTGGGGACGGTCGCCGTGCGCACCCAGGACGGTGTGCCGCCGGGGATGTTCTTCTCGAAGAAGCTCATGTCGTCGACGCCGTGCGGCCAGCGGATCCTGGTGACCGCCCGGTCCTTGAGGTGCGGCAGCATCACCGGGGCGATCTGGGCGTAGTAGCTGAGCACCTCGCCCTTGGTGGTGCCGGTGCGCGGGTAGAGCACCTTCGCGAGGTTGCTGATCTTGAGGGTTCGGCCCTCGACGTCGACGAAGACCTCCTCCTTCTCGAACGCCTCGTCCTTCTTCGGCACCGCTATCTCCCCACCGCGATGACCGGGACGCGCTCCGGGTCGAGCACTCGCATCAGCCTGGTCATGAACACGCCGGGCGCGCTCACGCAGCCGGCCGTCGGGCCGGCCCCGTTGACGTGCAGGAAGATCCCGGCCCCTCGGTGCCTGACCTGCCGCTGGTTGAAGTCGGTGACGACCGAGATGCGGTACTCGGGACCGAAGTCGGTCAGCCGCTCGGAGCTGTTCGGGTCGCTCGCCGGGAGCCACCAGCGGAACCCGCCCTCGGCCTGGTTGCGGTAGCGGTTGTAGTACGCCGATGCGTTGTCCTGGACCCAGAAGTCGCCGCTCTCCACCTCGCGGTAGCGCAGCCGCCACTCCTCGTTGCGGGGCCCCAGACCGAACGCCCAGGGCAGCGCGTAGGTGCCGAGCGGGGTGGTGCCGGTGCCCTGCTCGCGCTTGGTCCCGCGCACCAGCCCGCCGTACCCGATCCGGCCGTCCTCGGCCGAGAACCGGGCCTGCCAGCCGGTCTCGCTGAGCTTCCAGAAGGTCACCCGGGCGTGGTACCCCTCGCCGTGGTCCACCGTGACCACCTGCTCGGTGCCGGGGCGGAGGTGGACCGGGACGCCGTCGAGCGTGAGCGGGGCGGCCGCCAGCGCGGCGGTGACCGCGAGCTCGGCGATCACGGGGCACCCAGGTCGGTGGGGGCGAGGTCCGGGCGGACGCCGCGGTACGACGGCTGGCGGAGCCTGCTGTAGCCGACTCCGTGGGTCTCGACGTCGACCACGAGCACCGGCTCCACCCAGAAGGTCCCCCGCGCGTCGACCACGGGCACCTCGTCGTCGAACGGGCTGTCGGCCCGGCCGATCGGGCCGACCAGCTCGGTGAGCGCCCGGCTGGCGACGGCTCCGATGCCGCTGCCGACCCGGCCCCGGTAGACCAGCCCGTCGCCGGTCGGCTCGCCGACCAGCAGCGCGGCCAGCCGGTCGCTGGTCCCCTCCTGAGGGCGCCAGCCGCCCACGACGTACGAGCGGCGGTGGCGGTGCGCGAACTTCAGCCAGTTCTTGGTGCGCTGCCCGAAGACGTAGCGCGAGGTGAGGCGCTTGCTGACGATGCCCTCGAGCCCCTGCTGGAGGGTGGCCTGGAACAGCATCGGTCCGTCGTCGTAGGCCTCGGGCACCTGCCAGGTCGAGTGCTCCAGCCCGAGGCCGCGCAGGATCTTGCGCCGCTCCCCCAGCGGCTGGTCGGTGACGTCCTTGCCGTCCACGCGCATGACGTCGAAGACCATGTACGTCGCCGGGAGCCGGTCGGCGAGCCGGGCCGCGGTGATGGCACTGCGGACGTGCATGCGGTCCTGGAGCACCCGGAAGTCCGGCAGCCCGCGGTCGTTGAGGGCGATCACCTCGCCGTCGACCAGCAGGTCACGGTCACCCAGCGGGCTGCGGTTGAGCTCGGGCCAGGCCACCGTGACCGGGTTCTCGTTGCGGCTGAGCAGCCGCGTCGTACCGACCCGGGTGGTGTCGGCCAGCACCCGGACGCCGTCCCACTTCACCTCGTGCGACCACCCGGCGTCGGTCGGCACGTGGCTGCCGGTCGACGCGAGCATGGGACGCACGCCCCCTATCCTGACTGCATGAGGGCGATCTGGAAGGGTGCGGTGTCGTTCGGGCTGGTCAGCGTGCCCGTGAAGCTGTACGCCGCGACCGAGTCACACGACGTCTCGTTCCGCCAGGTGCACGCCAAGGACGGCGGCCGGATCAAGTACCAGCGGGTCTGCTCGCTCGACGGCGAGGAGGTCGCCTACGCCGACATCGCCAAGGGCTACGAGACCGAGGACGGTGAGATGGTCATCCTCACCGACGAGGACATGGAGCAGCTGCCCTCCACGTCCTCACGCGAGATCGCGGTCGAGAAGTTCGTGCCCTCGGAGCAGATCGACCCGATGCTGTTCGAGAAGTCCTACTACCTCGAGCCGGAGAAGTCGGGCAGCAAGCCCTACGGCCTGCTCCGGCAGGCGCTGCTCGACGCCGACCGGATGGCCGTCGTCACGGTCGCGCTCCGCCAGCGCACCACCGTCGCCGTGCTGCGGGTCAAGGACGACATCATCGTGCTCCAGACGATGATGTGGCCCGACGAGATCCGCACCCCCGACTTCTCGGTCGACGTCGGCGACGTCAAGGACGCCGAGGTCAAGATGGCGCACATGCTGGTCGAGACCCTGGCCGGCGACTTCGAGCCGAGCGAGTTCGAGGACGACTACGCCGGGGCGGTCGAGGAGCTGGTCAAGACCAAGATCGAGGGCGGCGAGATCAAGCGCACCCCGACCTCGACCAAGACCTCCGGTGAGGTCGTCGACCTGCTGGCCGCGCTGCAGCGGTCGGTCGACGCCGCCAAGAACGCCCGCGGCGACACCGGCTCGGACATCTTCGACGACGTCGAGGTCGAGGAGGACGAGAAGCCGGCGAAGAAGACGGCGAAGAAGACCACGAAGAAGTCCGCGGCGAAGAAGGCCACCACCAAGAAGGCGACGACCAAGAAGTCCGCCCCCAAGAAGACGGCCGCGAAGAAGACGGCAGCCAAGAAGACGGCGAAGACCACCACCAAGAAGGCGGCCGCCCGGAAGGCGAGCTGAGGGGCCTCAGACCCCGCGGGAGTCGGGCCGCACGGCGATCTCGAGGCTCAGCGCGCAGGCGACGACCAGCGTGCGCAGCGGCTCGTGCACCGGCTCGGTGATGCGGACGACATAGTCGTCCGGGCGCGCGAACTTGGTCTGGTCCAGACCCGCGAAGTCACGGGTGATGGTCGCGACCGTGCGGGCGTGGCTGTCCACGATCCGCAGGTCCCACGCCACCCAGTTCTCCGCCTGCAGGTCTCCCAGGAAGCTTCCGTTGGGCGCCAGGAACGAGTACGTGGTCTCGTTGCGGCGGAGGGTCTGCTGCACGATCCGACCGGCGTCGCGGCCCTCGGCGTCGCGCACCTCGACCGAGGTCTTCGTGGCGACCGGCCGGATCAGCGTCAGCACGACGGCGTCCGTGTCGTCCACCAGCTCGACGACGTCGTTCTTGGTGTGGTCGCGGGCCGAGAAGGACCTGAGTCCTGCTGGCGTCGGCCTGGCGTTGCCGGGCGTGGCCCGGCGGAGCATCGCGGCCTTGGTGCCGTCGGGCCGGAGCACCGAACGGTCGGACCAGCGACGGCCGAGGTCGGTGAACCGCTCGACCACCAGCACGTCCTCCCGGAGCAACGCGCTGCGGGCGGCGGAGGTCCCCTCGATCATCGGGCCGCCGGGCTCGTCGGTGCCGTTCTTCTCGCCGTTGCGGACGTACGGCGTCCACTTGTGGCCGTCGAAGAAGCGCATCTCGAAGCGGCCGTAGGGATCCTTCTGCCATCCCTCGACCTGCCCTCGGCGCTGCACCTCGGTCACACCGCGAGGGTAGGACGCGAGGGCCGTCCCGCTCCGAGGATTGGCGGAATCCGTGCCGTTCCACCTCGGGTGATCAGCCCCGGCACAGCCTGATCGCGGCCGCGATCTCGGCCGCGACCGCCTCCGCGAGCGCCTCGCCGGTGTCGCCGTCCGGCTCGGGTACGACGTGGTGCGCGGTGCCGTGCGCGAGCAGGTCGACCGCGCGGACCCGCATCCCGTGGGCCTGCTCGTCCGCGTGGTCGGTGTCGCCGTGCACGATCACGCTGGCGCCCTCGGGCGGCAGCGGCATCAGCCATGCCTTCTCGGCGACGATGACCCGCTGCGCCGGGAGCAGGGCCAGCGCACCGCCGCCGCAGCCCTGGCCGAGCACCACCGACACCGTCGGGACCGTCATCGTGGCCAGGCTGGCCAGGCAGCGGGCGATCTCGCCGGCGATCGCGCCCTCCTCGGCGCGCTGGGACAGCTCCGCGCCCGGGGTGTCGATCACCGTCACCAGCGGCAGCCTCATCTCGCTGGCCAGGCGCATCGCCCGGCGGGCCGTCCGGAGTGCACCGGGCCCCATCTGCTTGGCGGGTCCCTGCCGGCTCCGGTCCTGGCCCACCACCAGGCACGGCTCGCCGTCCAGCCGGGCCAGCACCACCAGGACGGTGGCGTCCCGCTCGCCCTTCTCGGTCCCCGACAGCGGCAGCACCACTTCAGTGCCGCGCCGGAGCACGTCGCGGACGCCGATCCGCTCGTCGCTGCGCGTCTCCTGGATCGCGTCCCATGCGTCGCGGTCGGGGTCCGGCTCACCAGTGCGCCGCTGCAGCCGGGGCTCGGACGGCGGGTCCACCAGCACCGCGAGGACGGCGTCGACCAGGGCCGGCAGCTCCTCGGCGGTGGCGACCCCGTCGATCACGCCGTGGTGGGACAGGTTCTCCGCCGTCTGCACGCCCTCGGGGAAGGGCTGGCCGTTGAGGGCCTCGAACACCTTCGGCCCGAGGAACCCGATCAGCGCGCCCGGCTCCCCCACCGTCACGTGGGCCAGCGAGCCCCAGGACGCGTACACGCCGCCGGTGGTCGGGTGCCGCAGGTAGGCCAGGTAGGGCAGCCCGGCGGCGCGGTGCTCCATCAGCGCCCGGGAGATCTCCACCATCTGCACGAACGCCGGCGTGCCCTCCTGCATCCGGGTCCCGCCGCTCGCGGTGGTGGCCAGCACCGGCAGCCCCTCGGCGGTCGCCCGGCGTACCGCGGTGGTGATCCGGCGGGCCGCGGCCAGCCCGATCGACCCGGCCAGGAACAGGAACTCGTTGGCCACCACCGCCACCGGACGGCCGTGCACGAGCCCCCGACCGGTGAGCACGGACTCGTCGGTGCCGGCCTTCTCGCGCGCCGCCTCGAGCTCGGCGCGATAGCCGGGCGGCGCGTCGGAGATGTCGATCGGTTCGTCCCAGGACACGAAGGAGCCCTCGTCGAGCACCAGGTCGAGCAGCTCCTGGGCGGTCCAGCGGTGCGCCGCTGGGTCAGCCACGAGGCTGCTTCCCGCGCGCGGCCCGCGAGTCCGGCACCCGCCGGTCGATCCGGTGGTACGCCGCGTCGCTGAGCCGCGGCGCGAGCAGGTTGAGCCACTCGCCCAGCCGGCCCGGCACGGTCCCGGTCGTCAACGGCCGGTCCTCCAGCGCCCGCACCACCTTGGCGGCGGCCTGCTCGGGCGTCAGCCCCGGCAGCCTGCGGTAGAGCTCGGTGGGCGCGCTCATCGGCGTCCGCACCAGCGCGAACCGCATGTTGGTGAACGTCACGTTGTCGCCGTACGTCTCGCGCCCCGCGATCCGGCTCCACACGTCGAGCGCGGTCTTCGAGGCGATGTAGGCGGTGTACTTCGGCGCCTTCATCTGCACGCCCCAGGTCACGATGTTGACGACGTGCCCGAACCCCTGCGCCCGCATCGACGGCAGCAGGCCGAGCGTCAGCCGCACCGGGCCGAGGAAGTTGACGGCCGTGCTGCGCTCGACGTCGTGGAACCGGTCATAGGACAGGTGCAACGAGCGGCGGATCGAGCGACCCGCGTTGTTGACCAGGTAGTCGACGGTGCCGTGCTCGTCGAGCACCCGCTTGACGAGCAGGTCGACGGCGCCGCCGTCCGCGGTGTCGGTCAGGTCGCAGACGTACGACGCCGCCCGGCCGTCGGCTGCCTCGATGTCGGCCCGCACCCGCTCCAGCTCCACCTCGCGCCGGGCCACCAGGAGCGCGGTGGCGCCGCGCGAGGCCACCGCCTTCGCGGTGGCCTCGCCGATGCCGGAGCTCGCTCCGGTGACCATGACGGTCCGGCCGTGCAGCGGGCTGCGCTGGGGATCCCGGGCGCGACCGGCCAGTCGGCGCGCCCGCGAGCGAGGCGTCTGGAACAGGAGACCCACGACCTGAGTCTCCCATCCGTGGGTCAGGAGAGGGTCTGCTCCTCCATGACGTCCAGGATCACGATCGGGCCGTGCTCGTCTCGCGGATCGCGAGCGGCTGAAACCCACTACCAGCCGGGTAGCACCAGCCCGGCCCAGACGAGCAGCGGTCCGACGACGACGACGATCACGCTGTAGGTGAGGATCTGCCGGTAGTAGACGGGCTCGCTGATCGTGTCCGGCCTGTTGGCCAGCATCAGCGCGCCGTTCGTGGAGAACGGGCTCACGTCCACGATCGTGCTCGACACCGCGAGGGCAGCGATGAAAAGGGCCGCGCTGATGCCGCCGTCGGCGACCAGGGGTACGGCGATCGGGATGATCACCGGCAGCAGCGCGGTCGAGCTGGCGAACGCCGAGACGACCCCGCCGACGTAGCAGAGCACCAGGGCGCCGACGGCCGCGACGCCGAGGCCGGCGGCCCAGTCTCCGACGAACTCGGGCGAGCCCGCCTCGTTGAGAATCGTGGCGTAGCAGCTGACGCCGGCGACCAGCAGCACCGTGGGCCAGGCGATCTGCTTGACCGTGTCCGAGTACCGCTTCGGGCCGAGGAACGAGAGCAAGACGGCGGCAGTGATCGCGACGAAGCCGATGTTCTTGTCGAGGATGAGCGCGATCACGGCGACCGCGAGGAAAGCGACCAGGGTCAGCATCTGGTCGATGCGCACGCGGTCCTCGTCCTCCTCGTGCTTCTCGGCCTCCTCGTTCGCCGCCTCGTCGGGGTCGATCCGCGCGCTGAACAGCTTCCGTCCGCCGAGCACGACGAAGAGGATCGCGGCCATCACGGTGTTCACCGCGAGGCTGGCGAAGAAGACGGTCAGCTCGCTGGTCGGCAGGCCGGCGTCCTCCATGACGGAGTTGGTGATCGTGCCGTAGATGCTGATCGGCGAGAACCCGCCGGCCTGGGCGCCGTGCACGACCATCATGCCCATCATCAGCGGGCTGATGCCGTAGCGGCCCGCGAACCCCAGCGCGATCGGCCCGATGATGGCGCACGCCGCCGGGCTGACCGCACCGATCGCCGTGAGTACGGCGGTGATCGCGAACATCACCCACGGGATCAGCGCGACCCTGCCGCGCACGGCCTTCACCGCCACCCGCACGATCAGGTCGACGGTGCCGTTCTTCTTCGCGATCGCGAAGAGATAGGTGACGCCGATCAGGGTGAGCACCAGGTCGGCACTGATCCCCGCGACGATGTCCTTCTCGTCCATGTCGAGGGACCACATGCCGACCAGCCAGGCCGCGACGAAGCCGAGCGCGCCCATGTTGATCGGCACCGCGGTGCCGACGACGAACAGGGCGATCAGCCCGATGATGGCGACCCATTCCGGTCCCACTGAACCCACGTCCCTTCCCGAGGTTGTGACGTCGTTCACTCTTGACCCGAAAGGAGGGGTACCCGGCCATGTCAACGTCCATGAGCGAGGTCTCACCGGGTTGCGTCCTAGGGTGAGCGGATGAGCGGCCTCGAGCACCTCGCGGTCCTCGTGGCGGGGTTGGGGGCCGGGATCTTCACCTCGACGGTCGGAGTCGCGTCGCTGCTCAGCTTCCCGGTGCTGCTGGCCGTGGGGCTGCCTCCCGTGGTCGCGAACGCCTCCAACACGGTCGGGCTCACGCCGGGGGCGCTGAGCGGCTCGTGGGGCTACCGGCGCGAGCTGCGGGAGCAGCCCCGGACCACCACGGCCGTGCTGCTGACCTGCGCGGTCGGGGCGGTCGCGGGCGCGGTGCTGCTGCTGGCTCTGCCCGCGTCGGTGTTCGAGGCGATCGTGCCCTGGCTGATCCTGTTCACCTGCCTGCTGGTCGGCGCGCAGCCCAGGATCTCCGCCTGGCTGCGAGCCCGGCACGGGGACGAGGCGCCCGAGCCGCGCACGTCGATGTCGCCGGTCACCAGGACCTTCGCCACCGTGACCGGGGTGTACGGCGGCTACTTCGGCGCCGGCTCCGGCGTGATGATGATGGCCGTCCTCGGCCTCGGGCTCGACCTCGAGTTCCGCGTGGTCAACGCGCTCAAGACCTTGGCCGTGATGGCCTGCAACGTGGTCTCCGGCATGATCTTCGTCTTCGCCGCCGACCTCGACTGGGCCGCGGTGGCCCTGCTGGCGGCCGGTTCGGTGGTCGGCGGGTACGTGGGCTCGAGGCTCGGCCGGCACCTGCCGGCTCCGGTGCTTCGGACCGGGATCGTCGCCATGGGGATCGTGGCGGCCGTCGTCATGCTGACGTAGGACAGCAGCGCGGGCGCCCCGAGCTCACAGGCGGTCGAGCCCCTGCCTCCCACGGCGCACCCACCACTCGAGGTCGGTGCGGGCACGCACTCGCGCGTCGGGGTCCGGGTGCTCGGCGGCGTCGAGCGCCTTGTTCCAGCCGAGGTCGGCCAGGCCGGCCAGCAGGGCCAGGTCCATCGCCCGGTTGCTCGTGGACGGACTGCCGGCCACGAAGGCGTCGATGATCTCCTCGCGTGAGGGCTGCACGTGTGCGGACGAGCCGCTGAGGAAGACGGCCAGGTCGAGCGCCGGCGGGCCCTCGGTCGCGACCGCCCAGTCGAGGAAGGTGACCTCGTGCTCGACCAGAGCGAGGTTGACCAGCCACAGGTCCGCGTGGAGCAGGGTCGTGGGCGCCTCGCGCATCGCCGTGGCCAGGGGCGCGGGGTCGGCGTGGACCGCTGCGACGGCTGCGGCCACGTCAGGGGCGACGAGCTCGTCGAAGTGCTTCCAGCCGCGCACGACCAGCGCCGCCAGCGGGTGCTCGGCCGCGGCCCTCCCCATGGCCGGGGGCGAGAGCAGGGCGAGGCGGGTCTCGAGCGGGCACAACCCCGGTGGCGGATCGCCCAGGAAGGTCGCATGCATGGCATTGAGGGCGCTGAGCACGCGGTCGCACTCACCGATGTCCAGCACCCGGGTCCATCCCGGGATCGCGTCGCCCAAGTCACGCATCACGGTCACCGTCGCCGGGCCGTCGTCGTACACGTCGAGGATCGGATGGCCGACAGCCGGAGGCAGCTGACCCAGCGTTCCGGCTGCCCAGAGCAGGCGCTCCCTCTGGACCCCGCCGGTCAGTCGGACGGCCAGGTCGGCTCCGGGGTCGGACGTCTTCACCACGAGGGTCTGTCCGTCATCGAGCCGGACCCGCTCCAACCGGGCACCGGAGCGGCCGTCGTGGCCGTCGAGAGGCCGGCGTTCGACCACTTGGCGTCCCAGGATCTCCACGGCCCGGGTCACGACACCACCAGGCGGTAGAAGCGGAACAGGTCGTGCTCGATCGGCAGGGTCTCGGTGTCGGTGAAGCCGGCCTCGCGCGCGTAGTCACGCAGCGTGTCCGGCCGCATCACCGTGCCGGTTGCTGCCGACGGCGACTCGCTCCGTCCGACCGGCAGGCAGTGCAGCACGCTGGCGGCGTAGAAGAACCTCTCCATCGGGTTCTCCGTGCTGGGGTCGAAGCGTTCCCCGACCTTCTCGTCCATGACCAGGTACGTCGCGTCGTGCTTGCCGAGGTGGCGCATCGTGCGCAGGGCGTCGACCGGCCGGGCCAGGTCGTGCACCATCTCGAAGGCCAGCAGCAGGTCGTACGACGAGGCGGCGCCGTCGAAGGCTCCGGTGTCGGACACGTCGGCCACCTCGAAGCGAACCTGGTCGCTCACGCCCGCGCCGGCGGCGTTGCGGCGGGCGGCGGCGACCGACGCCTCGTCGATGTCGTAGCCGTCGATCCGGGCATGTGGCCAGGCCTGGGCGATCGCGATCGCAGCCCATCCGGCACCCGACCCGAGCTCGGCGATCCGGATCGATGCGTCGGAGGCCACGAGCCCGGCCACGCCGGGCACGGCGGGCAGCCACTGCGACGTCAGCAGTGAGATGAAGGCGGGTCGGTTGAAGTCACCCTGGGCGTCGTGGATCGCGTAGTCGGCGTACGGCACGCCGCCGCCGGACCGGAAGGCCTCGGCGAGGGTCGGGAACAACGCGCCGACGGAGAGGGTGAAGTCGAACAGCGGGCCGACCGACGCCAGGCTCTCGGGCCGGACCAGGCACTCCTGACCGGCTTCGCTCAGGACGAAGCTCCGCGCGTCGGCGTCGGACGCGTCCTCGGCCACCTCGAGCAACCCCGCCACCGCCTGCTGCTCGAGCCACTCGCGGACGTACCGCGGGTCCGTGCCTGTTGCCGCCGCCAGGCCCGGCGGGGTGCTGGGACCCCGCTGCGCCAGGGCGTCGTAGAGGCCGAGGTGACGACCCAGCCCGATGGTGAAGGCCTCGAACGCGTCGAGCCCGGTCATGAAGAGTCGCTCGGCGTAGGCGCCGACGGCTGCCTCGAGCTCCTCGGACACGGTGGGATCGGGACTGGTGATGCTCATGGTTTCCTCCTGAGTTGGTGATCTACCCAGGAGGCGCCAGATCCGGTGTGGCGATGCCACAACCCGACGGACAGGGGCCACGGAGAGCGCTGCGTCAGGTGGACCAGTCGACGAGGGTCTCGGGTGTGTACGAGCAGATGAGCCCGGTGCGCACCGAGTTCCGCAGATGCGCCGCCAGCTCGGGGTGCGGATCGACGATGCGGTCGATCGCCAGCTTGATCCGCATCCCGACGGCCTTGCGGAGCCGCTCGTTGGGGTCACCGACCCGGCGGGGTCGACCGCCGAGCCCGAGTGCCGCCGACAGCTCTGCCACCAGGAACTCACGCTCTGCACCCAGCTGCTCCACCCGGCCCAGGTCCTGGGCCGTGCGAGCGTCCTCCAGCTCGTCCTCCAGCTCCTCGAGCCGCTGTCGGTAGGCCTGCCGAGCGGTGGCGTCGAGCATCTCCCCCAGGTCCCCAGAGGCGACCTGGTGGTCGGGGCGCGCCGCGCCGTCGTACAGGTCCGCGACGTGGACTCCCCGGCCGGGCGCGGCGAGCAGGACGGCCAGGTCGGCCAGGCCCTTGGCGTGCTTCATCCGGACCGTGCGGCCGACGTAGGACAGGGTCCAGAAGTCACCCTCGCGCAGCCATTCGCTGCGCAGCTCGTCCCGCCGCGGAGGCCCAGCTGCCGCGGCGTCGTGCCCGGGAGCCGGCGCTCGGCCCGCGCGGAGCTCAGCCAGGTCGGGGTCGAGCACTCGGGCCTGAGCGGTTGCGATCGCGGCGTCGGCCGCGTCGAGGTGCATCGGCGCCTCGTCGAGACCCAGGGCCATCGCAAGCCGGGCCAGCTCCAGGTCGACCGGCCCCCAGCACACGGCGCCGATACCGTCCACCACCCACATCCCGCTGAACGGCCGCAGAGCCTCGTACAGCAGCACGGCTGCGTCCTGCTCATCGAGCGCGATGGCAATCCGTCCGAAGGACATGAGCGTGGCCAGGTGCTCGGCGTCGTCCCCGATCCGCTCGAACCCGTTGTCGGAGTGCAGCCGGAGCAGCCTCCGTGCCTGGTCGAGATCGCCGGCACGGAGCGCCAGGTACCCGAGACCCGCCGCGTAGCTCGCCCACGCCTCGGGGACGACGTCGACGATGC
The DNA here is from genome assembly GCA_963749865.1 of uncultured Actinomycetota bacterium. Taxonomy (GTDB): domain Bacteria; phylum Actinomycetota; class Actinomycetes; order Propionibacteriales; family Nocardioidaceae; genus Nocardioides. The sequence continues at coordinate 14,687 of CAVVOE010000008.1, read as the reverse complement.
CGTCCATGATCGACGGGTCCGTCACCCGCCCGCGGGCCGTGTCGATGCCCGCCGACAGCGTCGCCGCAAGCAGCCGGGCGTTCGTGCTGCCGGTGCGCTCGGCGGCATCGACGACGACCGAGAGGTGTTGCTCGGCCTCGGCCAGGTGCCCCCACAGCAGGGCCCTCATGCCGCGGAACAACGGTGCGTACCAGCTCAGCAGCGGGTGACGGAGCTCCTCGGCGCGGCGCTCGAAGTCGGCAATGACGGGGTCGACCTCGGAGAACCGCCCGAGCTCCAGAAGCGCAACGACGCGGAACCGTGCGCCCAGCAGACCGAGCAGCCGGTGCCCGGCCAGGTCGGCCAGGCGGATGATCTCGGCGGCGTGGTCATCACGCTCACGCACATGAGCTGGACCGGCGAGCGCATCACACAGCGCGGCGAGTGCTTGCGCCACCAGAGCCGGGTCACCGGTTTCCCGCGCGAGCTCACGGGCCTCTTCGGCCAGCTCTCGAGAACGGTCGAGTGTCTCCGGTGTGGCCGCCGCAACTGAGAGCCGGGCCAGCAGCGAGGACCGCAGACCGCGGTCATCGGGTCCAAGCTCGGCCAGCGCCTCCTCGATGAGCCGGCTGTAGGCCGGATCGGAGATCGGCACCTCCCAGGCGGCGGCGCCTGCCCCGATGCCGAGCACCGCCGCCACCAGCCGTTCACCGTCCCCGGCCGCGCGGGCGAGGTCCGCGGCCTCGGCGTACCGATCGCGAGCCAGGGCCAGCTCCCCGGCTCGCAGGCGGGCGTCGGCCTCCGCGAGGAGCAGGTCGGTGCGGTGCTGAGGATCCCGGGTGAGCGAGGCCGCGCGGGCGAACCAGGTGGCGGCCTGCTCGAAGCCGAGCCGGTCGAGCTGCCAACCCGCGGCGGCCTCCCAGTGGTCGCGGGCCTCGGCCCGCTCGCCCGCTTCCTCGAGGTGCAGGGCCAGCTGCGTTCGCAGCCCCGGGTCGAGCCGGAGCGAGTCACCCACCACCTCCGCTGCCGCGAGGTGCAGCCCCGCCCTCCTCCCGGCCGGCAGTGAGTCCAGAACCACGTCGCGGATCAGGTCGTGCGCGAACGCGAACCGTTCGCGGCCCAGCCGCGTGACGAGCCCCTCCCGCGCCGCGACTTCCAGGTCCGATCGCACGTCGGTCGCACCGTCGTGAGCGACCAGGCGCTGGACCGACGGGATGGCGAACTCCTTGCCCAGCACTGCCGCTGCCTGCAGGCTCCCGACCACCGGCTCGCTGAGCCGTGCCATCCGGCGCTGCAGGACCGCCGCCACAACAGGCGGGACTGCCGCCGCCGCCACCTCCGCCCGCCCCGAGAGACGCAACAGCCGGCCGAACTCCCCGACGAACAGTGGGTTGCCTCCGCTGCGCGTGGCCACGACCTCGTGCACCGTCTCCGCGACGCTGTCCTCGACACTCATCGCGAGCAGGTCCCGGACCGCCTCCGGTTCCAGACCGCCCAGCGCCAGCTGGCTGCCGATCCGGGAGATGGCGTGCAGATCGTCTGCGCCCAGCTCACCGTCCCGGGCCACGCCCACCAGGAGGCACGGCACGTCCCGCACCGCGCCCGCGACAAAGACGAGCAGTCGGAGTGCGGCTCGATCGGCCCATTGGAGATCGTCCATGACGATTGCCACTGGACCGACGTCCGCCGCCGCCCGGATCGCGGCCGCGACCCAGGCGAACTGTGCGAACCGCGCCGCGTCGGCCTCGTCGGACGATGGCGCCGGGACGTCGTCGAGGGCGTCAGTGGGCTGGGCGAGCTGTTCGAGCGCCTGTCGCCACAGCCACAGGGGCGGGGTCCCCGCATCGGGCCAGGCGGAGGCCCACGCCGTACGGACACCTTGGCCACGCAGCCGGACCAACACCTCCTCCGCGAACCGGGTCTTGCCGATACCGGGCTCCCCAGTCACCAGCAGCAGGCCACCACGGCCCGCTGCCACTCCCGAGAGCAGCGGTCCGACGCGTAGCAGCTCCTGCTCGCGCCCGACCAGACGACCAGTCATGTGACTCCTCGGCCCCCATCCTTCGGTCATCGTCGCGCGCGCCTGACGAGCGTGCCAAGGGACGAGGCCGGACAGGTGCGGAGCCAGGGCGTGTCTAGGCCGTCTCCCAGCGGAACAGCCGGGCGGCGACCAGCGTCACCACGACCGCGAAGCCGAGCAGGATCAGCATCGGCACCAGCGCAGCCGACGGCCCCTCACCCCGAACCATCACGTCCAGCATCCCGTCGTTCAGGTGCTTGAGCGGGAGCAGGTTGGAGAACGCCTGCAGCCAGCCGGGTGACCCGTCGAGCGGGAAGAAGGATCCGGACAGGAACGACATCGGCAGCACCATGAAGTTCGCGGCGTTCACCGCGCCCTCGGTGGTCTTGGTCATCGCGCCGGCCAGCAGCCCGATGGCCATGAAGCAGAGGGTCCCGACGATGAGGAGCGGGATCGACATCCACCACGAGCCGGTCAGCGTCAGTCCGAACGCCGCGGCCGCCAGCCCGACGAAGATCGCCAGCTGCACGAGCGCGATGCCGACGGTCACCGAGATGCGGGCGCCGACCACCGTCCGGGTCGAGACCGGAGCGAGCTGCAGCCGGCGGATCAGCTTCGACTGCCGCCAGCCCTGGATCGTCGCGGCGGCGCCGAAGGCCGCGCTCATCGCGACCGCCCAGCCCAGCAGCCCGGGCGTGTAGTACTGGATCGTCTTGAGGGAGTCGTCCTCCACCCGCTCGCTCTCGAGGTCGTACTTCGGCGGCGCGCCGGCGTCGAGGGACAGGAGGGCGACGTTGGTGCCGTCGACGAAGGCCCGCAGCGCGCCCTGGGTGACCGCGGCCTTCACCTGGTCGGTCTGGGTGTAGTGCGCGACCAGGGTGTCGCCCTGCATCTCGACGGCCACGTCGGCGTCACCCTTGCGGACCTTGCGGAGCGCGGCGTCGAGGTCGTCGCTCTTCTCGGTCTCGAAGGTGTCGTCGAAGGCGGCCTTCGCCTCCTTCGGCAGGTCGTCGATGAGAGCGACGTCGCCCACCTCGACCAGGTCGACCTTGGACTGGGTCTGGTCGGCGAACAGCCCGCCGAACAGGACCAGGAACATCAACGGGAACACCACCGCGAAGAAGACCGAGGTCTTGTCGCGGACGAACCCCTTGACGATGGCCAGGGACAGGGCCTTGAACGCGATCACGCCCGGTACTCCCGCCCGGTGAGGTCGAGGAAGACGTCCTCGAGGGTGCCGGTGTGCACGCGGACGCCGTCGAGATGGTCGGCCTCGGCGAGCTGGGAGATCACGCGGGTCGGAGCGTGGGTGATGAGCACGACGCCCTCGTGGCTCTCGCTCGCGTCGTCGACGCCGTCGAACCGCCGGGCCTCGTCGAGGTCCACCTGCCCGGGCGCGACCGTGATCCGGGCCGGGGCGTCGAGGCCGCGGATCAGCGAGGCGGGTGAGGCGTACTCGAGGATCCGGCCCTCGTCCATGATCGCGACCCGGTCGCAGAGCACCTCGGCCTCGTCCATGTAGTGGGTGGTCAGCACGACGGTGCGGCCGGAGTCGTTGAGCCCCGAGAGCAGGTCCCAGAGGTTGCGGCGGGCCTGCGGGTCGAGCGCGGCGGTGGGCTCGTCGAGGAAGAGCACGTCGGGGTCGTGCACGAGCGCACAGGCGATGGACAGTCGCTGCGCCTGGCCGCCGGACAGGTCCTCGACTCGGCTGTCCGCCTTGTCCTCGAGCCCGACTCGGGCCATCCAGTCGTCGGCAGGCCCGGTGCCGACGCCGTACAGCGCCGCGAAGGTCTGGATCTGCTCGCGGGCGGTCAGCCGCTCGAAGAACGCCGTCGACTGGAGCTGGACGCCGATCCGCGGCAGCAGCGCCGAGTTGCGCGGCCACACCGGCTGCCCGAGCACCGTCACGCGGCCCGAGTCCGGCTTCCGCAGGCCCTCGATGGTCTCCAGCGTGGTCGTCTTGCCGGCGCCGTTGGGGCCGAGGATCCCGACGAACTCGCCCTCGGCCACCTCGAGGCTGACGCCGTCCACGGCCCGCAGGTCGCCATAGGTCATCGTGAGGTCCTCGACCTCGATCGCCCGAGCGGTCATGTCCTCGATCCAACCATCGGCCGGGTGCTCACGCAGACCTACGAAAGTCGGTGGCGAGGTCTCATTGGTAGGACCCCGCCGGACCCTCAGGCCAGCGACTCCACCCAGGCCTGGTGCAGGTCGGAGAAGCGTCCGTCGCCGCCGGCGACCAGGTCGGCCGGGGCGCCGTCCTCGACGATCCGGCCGTGCTCCATGACCAGGACCCGGTCGGCGATCTCGACCGTCGACAGCCGGTGGGCGATGATCACCGCGGTCCGGCCGGCCAGGACGGTGCGCAGGGCCCGTTGGACGAGCCGCTCGGACGGTACGTCGAGCGAGGAGGTGGCCTCGTCGAGGATGAGGACCGCGGGGTCGGCCAGGAACGCGCGCGCGAAGGCGACCAGCTGGCGCTGGCCGGCCGAGAGCCGGCCACCGGAGTTGGCGACGTCGGTCTCGTAGCCGTCGGGCATGGCGCTGATGAAGTCGTGCGCGCCGAGCGACCGCGCCGCGGAGACGACCTGGTCCATCGTCGCCGTGGGCCGGCCGAAGCGGATGTTGTCGGCGATGGTGCCGGAGAACAGGTAGTTCTCCTGGGTGACCATCACGACGTGGTCGCGCAGGTCGGAGGAGCGCAGGTCGCGCAGGTCGGTGCCGTCCAGGAGGACCCGCCCCTCGGTGGGGTCGTACAAGCGGGTCGCCAGCTTGGCCAGGGTGGTCTTGCCGGCGCCGGTGGTGCCGACCAGCGCGAGGGTCTGCCCGGCCGCGACCGTCAGGTCGAGATCGGGCAGCACCGGCCGCCCCTCGACGTACGCGAAGTCGACGTGGTCGAAGCGCAGCTCGCCGCGGACGCTGTCGAGCACGACGGGGGTGGTGGGCTCGGGCACCGAGGGCGCCTCGTCGAGGACGCCGGCCAGCTTGTCGAGCGCCGCCGAGGCGGACTGGAAGGTGTTGTAGAACTGCGAGATCTCCATCATCGGCTCGAAGAACTGCCGCAGGTAGAGCAGGAACGCCGCGAGCACGCCGACCGTGACGTCGCCGTGGTAGGCGCGGTAGCCGCCGTAGAGAAGCACCACGCCGATGGTGACGTTGCCGATCAGCCGGATGCCCGGCATGAACCATGCGACCAGCCGGAACGCGACCAGGTTGGCCCGGCGGTACTGGTCGTTGACGTCGTCGAAGATCTCCTGGTTGCGGGGCTCGCGGCGGAACGCCTGCACCGCGCGGATGCCGCCCATCGACTCGACGAAGTGGACGATGACCAGCGCGACCTTCTCGCGGGTCACCTTGTAGGACTTCGCCGACTCGCGCCGGAACCACGCGGTGATCCAGGCCAGGAACGGGCCGCACAGCAGCGCGACCAGGCCGAGCTTCACGTCGAGGAAGAGCAGCAGCCCGGCGGTGCCGACCAGGGTCAGCGCCGCGGTGACCAGGCCGTCGAAGCCGGTCTCGAGCATCTCGTAGATCGCGTCGACGTCCGAGGTCTGGCGGGAGATCACCCGACCCGAGGTGTAGCCGTCGTGGAAGGCCGGGCTGAGCGCCTGGAAGTGCCGGAACACCCGGCGCCGGATCTCGAAGAGGATGTCCTGGCCGATCTGCCCGGACCGCACCAGGAACAGCTGCCGGGCGATGGCCTGGGTCAGCGTCGCGACCAGCACGATGCCGACGATGATCAGCAACGGCTCGAGGTTGTCGTTCTCGCGGATCGGCGGGATGCCGGTGTCGATCCCCTCCTTGACCAGGTAGGGGATGGCCAGGCGGGCGACGTTCTCGAGGACCACGATGCCGATGAGGAGCCTGATGGCCCGCTTGTAAGGAGTCAGCAGATTGCGCAGCAGCCGCTTCGAGCCGCCGCCGAGGGTGCCGGCGGTCATCTGCTCGGCGGCCTCGTCGGCGTCGACCTGGGCGAGGCCGCGCCAGGCGGTGGTCTCGTCGACCGGGACCTCCGGGCTCTCCGTGCTCACGCCGAGACCTCCTCGGAGAGGTCGGCGTCGGAGCCGAGCAGGTCGGCGTACGCCGGCACCGTGGCGAGCAGCTCGCGGTGGTCGCCGACGTGGGTGATCCGGCCGTCCTGGAGCAGCGCCACCCGGTCGGCCAGCATCACGGTCGAGGCGCGGTGGGCCACGATCAGCCCGGTGGTGTCGGCCAGCACCCGCTGGAGGGCCTCCTCGACCAGCTTCTCGGTGTGCACGTCGAGCGCGGAGAGGGTGTCGTCGAGGACCAGGACCTTCGGCTGGGCAAGCACCGCCCGGGCCAGCGCGAGCCGCTGCCGCTGACCGCCGGAGAGGGCGAGGCCCTGCTCGCCGATCCGGGTGTCGAGCCCCCACGGCAGCTCGTGGACGAAGCCGGCCTGGGCGATGTCGAGCGCCTGCTCGATCTCGGCGTCGGTGGCCGGGTCGGTGTCGGGGTCGCGGCCCAGGCTGAGGTTCTCGCGGGCGCTCATCGAGAACAGCGTCGGCTCCTCGAATGCGGTGGCCACCAGCGACCGCAGGTGCCCCAGCTCGAGCTCCCGAATGTCGACGCCGTCGATGGTGACCCGGCCGCCGGTGACGTCGTAGAGACGCGGGACGAGCGCGGTGAGCACCGTCTTTCCGGAACCGGTGGCGCCGACCAGGGCCACGGTCTCGCCGGGCAGGATCTCGAGGTCGACACCGCGGAGCACGGCCTGGTCGGAGTCGGGGAACGCGAACTCGACGCCCTCGAACCGCAGGTGGCCGCGCGGCTCTTCGACCCGGCGGGTGCCGCTCACGATGTCCGGCTCGGTGTCGAAGATCTCGAGGATCCGGGCGCTCGCGGTCATCGCCTCCTGGGCCATCGCCAGGATCACGCCCAGCGAGGCCACCGGCCAGACCAGCGAGAGCAGCAGGGTGATGAAGGCGACCAGCTCGCCGGGAGTCAGCAGCCCCTTGCCGACGCCGATCGCGCCGCTGAGCAGCACGATCACGACCGCGACGTTCGGGATCACCTCGAGGAACGCCCAGAACTTCGCGGAGAGCCGGACCTTGTCCATGGAGGTGCCGTAGAGCTTGCGGGCCGCGGCTTCGTACTGTCCGGAGACGTGCTCGGAGCGGCCGAAGGACTTGATCACCCGGATGCCGACCGCGCCCTCCTCGGCCAGGGTGGCCAGGTCGCCCTGCTCGTCCTGGACCCGGCGCGACACCACGACGTACGCCTTCTCGAACCGCATCGACAGCCAGATCACCGGCAGCGCGGCGGCCGCCACGACCAGGCCGAGCGGCCAGTAGAGGTGCAGGAGCACGCCGGTGACCACCGTGACCTGCAGGATGTTGAGCACCAGGAACAGCAGGCCGAAGCCGGCGAACCGGCGGATGGCCGCGAGGTCCTGGGTGGCGCGCGAGAGCAGCTGGCCGGACTCCCACTTGGTGTGGAAGCTCATCGGCAGCGCCTGGAGCCGGGCGTAGAGGTCGTGCCGGATCTCGGTCTCGAGCCCGAGCACGGCGTTGGACTGCACCCAGCGGCGGATCCAGATCAGCACCGCCTCGAGGATGCCGAGGCCGAGCGCCAGCAGCCCGAGCGGCAGCAGCGCGCTCAGCTCACGGTCGGCGATCGGGCCGTCGATGATCGCCTTGGTCACCAGCGGAATCGTGATCGTGAGCCCGACCGCGCCCACCGCGGAGGCCGCCATCACGCCCAAGGCGCGCAGGTGCGGCCTCAGGTACCCCCGGAGACGCCACAGCGAGTGGATCCCCGCGGGTGGGTCTGGGCGCTCAGGTCGCTCTGGTCGCTGTGAGAGCCGGTCCGGGGTTGCCATCGTCAACGACTTTACGGGGGCCCACCGACAGGGGCTAATCGATATTTGGTGCTTACGCCCAGAGCAGCCAGGCAGCCTGTCGGTGGCCTCGACCAGACTGCCTGCATGACCGACTCACACCCCGTTCACACCTTCCAGGTCGTCGTCGACTGTGCCGACCCGCACCCGCTCGCGGACTGGTGGGCCGAGGCGCTCGGCTGGCAGGTCGAGCCGCAGGACGAGGACTTCATCCGCTCGATGGTCGACCAGGGCTTCGCCACCGACGACCAGACCACCCACCACCACGGCAAGCTGGTCTGGGCCGTCGGCGCGGCCATCAACCACCCCGAGGGCACCGACCGGGCGCCGCGGATCCTGTTCCAGCAGGTCCCCGAGCCCAAGACCGTCAAGAACCGCGTCCACCTCGACCTCCGCTCCCCGGCCGACCCGAGCACCGACGAGCTGGACCGGCTGCTCGCACACGGCGCCACCGAGATCGGCCGAGGCGCCCAGGGGCCATCCAGCTGGGTCGTGCTCACCGACCCGGAGGGCAACGAGCTCTGCCTGCCGGTGCCGGCCTGACGATCAGCCGTCCAGCAGCCCCCGCACCACCCGCAGCCCGACCGACATCCGGGCCAGGTCGGCTTCCTCCTCGGCGCAGATCTGGTCCAGGGTCTCGGCGGCGCGGGCCACCAGCTCCGCGTCGCCCTCCTCCCAGGCTGCGATGCGGGCGGGCGCGGAGTCCTCGCCGGAGGTCGCCCGCAGCACCTGCGCAGTCAGTGCGGTGTGCACGCCGTGCAGGTCGTCGCGGAGTGCGGCCCTGGCCATGGTCTGCCACTTGTCCTCGCGCGGCAGGGCGACCATCCGCTGGAGCAGCACCGGCAGCCCGAGCCGCTCGCCGAGCGCGAAGTGCACGCGGGCGACCTCGTCCGGCGGGAGGTCCTCGCGCTGGGCCACCTCGACCACCCCGAGCAGCATGTACGCCGGCTCCAAAACGGCGACCCGGCGGGCCAGGTCCTCGGGGACGCCGCGCTTCTCGTACGCCGCCAGCCGGTCCTGGTAGGCCTCGAGCTCGCGCCCGGACATCAGCTCGGGCAGCTGCGCCATCGTGGCCTGCACCGGCCCGGCGAACAGGTCGACGGTGGCCTGGCTGTCCAGCGGCGGCCGCCGGTTGGTGACCAGCCAGCGCGAGGCCCGCTCGACCAGGGTGCGCATCTGGATCCGCATCCGGGTCTGCAGCCCGGCGTCGAGCTTGTTGTCCCACGACTTCAGCTCGTCGCGGAACGGCAGCGAGCCGTAGATCTCGCGGGCCACGAAGTTGGCGCGAGTGAGGTCCGCGGCGGTGGCCCCGGTCTCGTCGCCCAGCCGCGGCCAGTAGGTCATGCCGGCACCGTTGACCAGGTCGTTGACCACCTGGGTGACGATGATCTCCCGCCGCAGCGGGTGCGCCTCGACCTGCGCCTGGAACTGCTCGCGCATCGGCGTCGGGAAGTAGGCCTTGAGGTCCTGGTCGAGGTACGGGTCGTCCGGCAGGTCCCCGGCCAGCAGCTCGTCGGCCAGCACGATCTTGGTCCACGCCATCAGCACCGCGAGCTCCGGCGGAGTGAGTCCGCGACCTCGCTCGAGCCGGCGACGTACCTCCCGGCGCGAGGGCAGCCCCTCGATCTCCCGGTCGAGCGTGCCGGCCTTCTCCAGCCGACGCATGAACTCCTCGTGCACGTGCAGCAGCGACGAGGCATGGGCGACGGCGTTGGCGAGGGCGAGGTTCTGCTCGTAGTTGTCGCGGAGCACCAGGCCGGCGACCTCGTCGGTCATCTCCGCGAGCAGGCTGTTGCGCTGCTTGGCGGTGAGGTCGCCGTCCTTGACCACCCGGTCGAGCAGGATCTTGATGTTGACCTCGTGGTCGGAGGTGTCGACGCCCGCGGAGTTGTCGATGAAGTCGGTGTTGGCCCGGCCGGCCTCCTCGCTCGCGCCCCCGGCGTCGCCGCCGAACTGGACGTACTCGACCCGGCCGGCCTGGGTGAGCCCGAGGTTGCCGCCCTCGCCGATGCAGCGGGCCCGCAGCTGTGAGCCGTTGATGCGGATCGCGTCGTTGGCCTTGTCGCCGACCTCGGAGTGGGTCTCGTCCTCGCCCTTGACGTAGGTGCCGATGCCGCCGTTCCAGAGCAGGTCGACCGGCGCCTGGAGGATCGCCTTCATCAGCTCGGCCGGCGTCATCGCCTCGACGGACTCGTCGATGCCCAGCACCGAGCGGACGGCGTCGTTGAGCGGCACCGACTTCAGCGAGCGCGGGTACACGCCGCCGCCCTCGGAGATCAGGCTCTTGTCGTAGTCCTGCCAGCTCGACCGCGGCAGGTCGAAGAGCCGCCGGCGCTCGGCGTACGACGTGGCCGCGTCGGGGTCCGGGTCGAGGAAGATGTCGCGGTGGTCGAACGCCGCGACCAGCCGGGTGGTCTCGGAGCAGAGCAGGCCGTTGCCGAAGACGTCGCCACTCATGTCGCCGATGCCGACCGCGGTGAACTCCTCGGCCTGGCAGTCGATGCCGCGCTCGCGGAAGTGCCGCTGCACCGAGACCCACGCGCCGCGCGCGGTGATGCCCATCGCCTTGTGGTCGTAGCCGACCGAGCCGCCGCTGGCGAACGCGTCGCCGAGCCAGAAGCCGTAGTCGAGGGCGACGCCGTTCGCGATGTCGGAGAACGTCGCCGTTCCCTTGTCGGCGGCCACCACGAGGTAGGAGTCGTCGCCGTCGTGGCGCAGGACGCCCTTGGGCGGCACGGTCCGGCCGTCGACGAGGTTGTCGGTGATGTCGAGCAGCCCCGAGATGAAGGTCTTGTAGCAGGCGACGCCCTCGGCCAGCCATGCGTCCCGGTCGCTCGCGTCGGGCAGCTGCTTGCAGAAGAAGCCGCCCTTGGCGCCCACCGGCACGATCACGGTGTTCTTCACCATCTGCGCCTTGACCAGGCCCAGCACCTCGGTGCGGAAGTCGTCGCGCCGGTCCGACCAGCGCAGGCCGCCGCGGGCCACCGGGCCGAAGCGCAGGTGCACGCCCTCGACCCGCGGTGAGTAGACGAAGATCTCGAACTTGGGTCGCGGCTGCGGCAGCTCGGGGATCACCGACGGCTCCAGCTTGAACGACATGTAGGTGTGCGGGCCGCCCGACTCCGGGTCGGCCTGGAAGTAGTTCGTGCGCAGCGTCGCCCTGATGTGGGTGAGGTACGAGCGCAGGATCCGGTCGTGGTCGAGGCTGGCCACGTCGTCCAGCGCGGCGATGATCCGCTTCTCGACCAGCTCCTCCTCCGCGGCATCCCCCGCCTCCGGGTCGAACCGCACCTCGAACAGCGACACCAGCAGCCTGGTGATGTCGACGTTCCCGCGCAGCGCGTCCTCGATGTAGTCCTGGGCGAACGGGCTGTTGCCCTGCCGCATGTACTTCGCGTACGCGCGGAGCACGGTGGCCTGGCGCCAGGTCAGCCCCGCGCTGAGCACCAGCCCGTTGAAGCCGTCGATCTCGTTGAAGCCGTCCCAGACCGCGCGAAGGGCGTCCTGGAACAGCTCCCGCGACCCGCTGGGCAGGTGCTGGCCGTACCTCAGCCCGAACTCGTAGATCGCCGACTGCCGCTCCAGCCCCTCGAGCTCGTAGGGCCGCTCGTCCACCACCTCGACCCCCATCGAGGAGAGCATCGGCAGCACCTGGGAGAGCGAGAGGGGGTCGCCGATCCGGTAGACCTTGAGCCGGGCCTCCCCCGGGCCGGCGTCGAGGTGCTCGTAGAGGGACAGGTCGAGCCCGCTGTCGTCCGGCCCGTCGGTGCGGATCGCCTCGAGCCGCCCGAGGTCGACCGAGGCGGTGCGCGCCGGGAAGTCCTCCTTGTACGACTCGGGGAAGGAGTCGGCGTACCGCCGGCCAAGGATGGTGCCGACCTCCTCGCCGTACTCCGCGATCACGGCCTGGGTGAAGTCGTCGCGCCACGAACGCGACGCGTCGGTGAGCCTGCGCTCGAGCTCGGCGGTGTCGACGTCCGGGATGGTGTCGCCCTTGGGCAGGTGCACCACGAAGTGCACGCGCGCGGTCGTGGACTCGTTGATCCGCACGGTGAACTCGATCGACTCGCCGTGCAGCTGCTCCTGCAGGATCCGCTCGAACCGCTCGCGGACGCCGGTGTTGTAGCGGTCGCGCGGCAGGTAGACGAGGACCGAGACGTAGCGGCCGTAGGTGTCGCGCCGGATGAACATCCGCACCGCGCGACGCTCGCGGGCGCTCATCGCGGCCTCGGCCATCGGTGCGAGCTCGTCGACCGGCGTGTGCAGCAGCTCGTCGCGCGGGTAGGTCTCGAGGGTGTCCATCAGCGCCTTGCCGGCGTGGCTGCGCGGGTCGAAGCCGCTGCGCTTGAGGACCTCCTTCGACTTCTCGCGGATGAGCGGGATCCGCATCAGCGACTCGGTGTACGCCGCCGACGCCAGCAGGCCGAGGAAGCGGCGCTCGCCGTCCACCTCGCCGTTCTCGTTGAAGGTCTTCACGCCGACGTAGTCGAGGTACGCCGGCCGGTGCACGGTGGCGCGCGAGTTGGCCTTGGCCAGCACCAGCAGCGTCTTCTCGCGCGCCTTGGCCTTGACCGCGTCGGGCAGCCGGCCGAAGGACTCCGACATCTCCTGGTCGGCGCGGAGGATGCCCAGGCCGGTGCCGGGGACGGCGCGGAGGTACTCGTCGTCGTCCTTGCTCTCGAGCTTGTACTCCTTGTAGCCGAGGAAGGTGAAGTGCTCGTCGGCCAGCCACTCCAGCAGCTCGGCGGCCTGTCGGACCTCCTCAGCCTCCAGCGGCGGCGGGTCGGAGCGCAGCCCGACGACGAGCTCCTCGACCTCGGCGTGCATCTTGCCCCAGTCCTCGACCGCCTCGCGGACGTCGCGGAGCACCCGCTGGATGTCGTCGACGATCACCTCGGGGTCGTCGCCCTCGGGCAGCCGGTCGATCTCGACGTGCATCCACGACTCGCGGACTGCCTCGCCCTCCGGCTCGAGCGCCCCGTCCGACACCGGCGCCACCGACTGGAGGACCCCGGTGATGTCGCGGACGACGTCGAAGTTGGGGTGGATCACGACGTGCACGTCGCGCAGCTGCCGGGACAGCTCCATGGTCAGCGAGTCCACGAGGAAGGGCATGTCGTCGACAACGACCTCGACCACGCTGTGCCCGGCCGCCGACCAGCCGTGGTCGGCCAGGGTCGGCGTGGTGACCCGGACCTGAGCGGTGCCCTGGGGCCGCTCCCCGGCCAGCTTGTAGTGGGACGCGAACGCGCCGTACACGTCCATCTCGCTGCGGTCGACGAGGTCCTCGGGCGCCACGTGCCGGAAGTAGGCGCGCGTCAGGTCGTCCACCTGGTCGTGGGGCGGGCCGCCGGTGCCCTTGCCGGCCCGCGCGAGGCTGATGGCCTTGTCGATCAGGGCTGCCTTGGACTGCTCGGACGTGGACAGATGCGTCGTCGTTGACACGAGGCCCACGGTAGTCGTGTTCAGAGCTCCGAGCGCAGCCCCCACAGCAACGGGTAGTAGCGAAGCGGCAGTCGTCCGCGGAGGTACGTCGACCCGCTGGACCCGCCGGTCCCGGACTTCGAGCCGATCATCCGCTCGACCATGGTCACGTGCCGGGCCCGCCAGTTCGCGGCCAGCTCGTCGTGCTGGAGCAGCGCCTCGCTCACCGCCCACACATCGGCGTACTGGCTGCGGTCGTGGGCGGCGGTCCGCAGCGACTCGCGGATCTCGTCGTCGGTCTCGGCGGGAAGGCCCCTCTGTCGAAGCACGTCGAGGAAGGCATCCCACAGCGTCGGCTCCTCCAGCCGCCGCCTGAGGCGGGCCTGCTCCTCCTCGGTCAGCCCCTTGAACCGCTGCACGTACGCCGGGTCCTTGGCGCCCGACATGAACTCGAGCTCGCGGAACTGCACCGACTGGAACCCGCTGGCCGGCGCCAGCCGCTGCCGGAACTCCAGGAAGTCCTGCGGGGTCATCGTCTCCAGCACGTCGATCTGGTGCACCAGCACCCGCTCGATGACATGCACGCGCTGGAGCAGGTGCTGGGCCCACCACAACCGGCCGTCGGTCATCGCGTCCCGCGCTGCCGCCGCCTCGTGGAGCAGCTGCTTGAACCACAGCTCGTAGACCTGGTGGATCGTGATGAACAGCAGCTCGTCGTGCGCCGGCGGGTCGGACTCGAGGTGCTGGGAGTCGAGCAGCTGCGGCAGCCGGAGGTAGCTGCCGTAGGTCAGCTGGGCCCCCTGCTCGCCGAACGAGACGAACTGCTCGTCATCCTGCTGCTCCGCCATGACCTCACCGTAGTCCGGGCCCTTCGGCCATGATGTTCGCCATGAAGTTCCGCCACGAGCTGTCGTACGACGCCCCGCCGGAGCGGGTCTTCGCGATGCTGGCCGACCCGGAGTTCCGGCGGAGATCGTGCGAGGCGATGGAGGTGATCTCCGCCGACGTCCAGCTCGAGCGGGACGGCGAGGGGTTCACGCTGGTGATCGACCAGCTGCAGAACACCAAGGACCTGCCGGGGTTCGCGCGGGCCTTCGCGGGCGAGTCGACGCAGGCGATCCAGCGCGAGACCTGGTCGACGAGCACGGTCGGCGAGCTCAGCATCGAGTCGCCGGGCAAGCCGACCAGCGCTAGAGGAACGATCCGGCTCGAGCCCAGCGGCGCCGGCACCACCGAGGTGGTGGAGCTCGAGATCAAGGTGAAGGTGCCGCTGGTCGGCGGGAAGCTCGAGAAGCTGATGGCCGAGAAGGTGGCGGCGGGGATGGACGTCGAGCACGGGGTCGGCCTGGCCTGGCTGAAGGAGCACTGAGGACCGAGATGTCGACGAAGCTCACCCACGAGCTGACC
>CAVVOE010000007.1:0-370319 GCA_963749865.1 uncultured Actinomycetota bacterium | reverse complement strand
AGGGGCCTAGGCCTCCGAGGGAGATTGGTCCAGCAGCGCCTTGTCGAGCGCGGCGTTGCGCCGCACCCTGGCCCGCTCGGTGCCAAGCGTGCGCAGCACCCGGAAGCCGTCGCAGAACGTGTTCAGGTTGCTCTCGCCGTGGATGCGGGCGTGCTCGATGCTGGGCACCTCGCCGACCTTCAGCCCGGCGGCGGCGACCCGGCAGTTGATCATCGTCTCGATCTCGAAGCCGTCGCCCCAGAGCATGCTGTCGCCGGCCGGCGCGGCAGCGTCGTGGTCGGGCAGGTCGAGCAGCGGGACCAGGCGGCGCCAGAACGCGTTGTAGCCGTAGCAGAGGTCGGTGAACCGGGTCCGGAACGAGACGTTCACCAGGTGTGCAGGAACCGGTTGCCGAGCCTGCGGAGCCGGGTGATGTCGGCGCTGCCGCCGCCGTGCCGGAACCGGGAGCCCTTGACGAAGTCGGCGCCGTCGATCAGCGCCTCGACGAACAGCGGGATCTCGGCCGGGTCGGCCGAGCCGTCGGCGTCGAACATCACCATGATGTCGCCGGTGCCGGCGGCGAAGCCGCAGGCCAGCGCGTTGCCCTTGCCGCGGCGGGTCTGGGTCGACGCGTCACGACGCCGGGCAGCAGCTCGCGGGCCACCTCGACGGTCCCGTCGACCGAGCCGCCGTCGACCAGGATCACCTCGTGGACCGGCGGGCAGCTTCGGGCAGCACCTCGCGCAGGTTGGCGGCCTCGTTGAGGGCCGGCATGACGACGCTGATCCGCGGGTCGCGCGGGCGCGGTCGCGGCCTGGCCGCAGACGCCGCGGCCGCGGCCGGCCTCTCCGGACCCGGACGCCCCGCCCATCCCGACACCTGGCCATCCGCGCGTCCCCCCAGTCGGTCCCCCTCCGCGTCGCGCCCCCCCAGTCGCACCGGCTCGATCAGGCTACCGATCGTGTACCCGGTCCGGGCTACGGGCGCTGCACGCGACCCGGCCGTCAGCGGGTCAGCAGGGGCTCGAGCGCGACCGCGACGAACAGCAGCGAGAGGTAGAGGTTGGAGGCGTGGAACAGCCGCATCGGCTGGATCCGGTCAGGTCCTCGGTGCCCGCGCGCGGCCCCACATCCGGTGTGCCTCGACGAGGAACCCCGCGCCGAGCACGGCCGCGGCGACCGGGTAGACCGACGCCGGTGCCGGCCACCGGCCACAGCAGCCAGCGAGACCGCGACCATCACCCAGCTGTAGACGACGACCTGGCGGCCCACCTCGCGGGCCGGGCGCCACGACCGGCAGCATCGGGACGTCGACGTTGGCGTAGTCCTCGCGGTAGCGCAGCGCCAGCGCCCAGGTGTGCGGCGGCGTCCAGAAGAAGACCACCGCGAACAGCACGACCGGCACCCAGGAGAGCGCGTCGGTGACCGCGGTCCAGCCGATCAGCGCCGGGAAGCAGCCGGCGAGGCCGCCCCAGACGATGTTCTGGGTGGTGCGCCGCTTGAGCAGCATCGTGTAGCCGAAGACGTAGAACGCGTTGGCGGCCAGCGCCAGCGCCGGCCGACAGCGGGTTGACCCAGAGCAGCAGCACCACGGTCGACAGCACCGCCAGCACGAAGCCGAAGACCAGCGCGGCGCGCGGTGAGACGAGGTGGCGCGGCAGCGCCCGGCGGCGGGTGCGGCGCATCTGCTCGTCGATGTCGCGGTCGTAGACGCAGTTGAAGACCGACGCCGAGCCGGCCGAGAAGCGTGCCGCCGACGACGGTCGCCGCCACCAGCCCCAGCGACGGCACGCCCGCGCGGCGAAGAACATCACCGGCACCGTGGTGAGCAGCAGCAGCTCGATCACGCGGGGCTTGGTCAGACCGACGTACGCCGCGACCACGTCGCGGACGCGTGGCCCGCTCGACCGGCGGACGGCCACGACGCCGGCGGCGCCGTGCGCGGGACCGACTGGCCGACGTAGGTCACGGATCCTCGTGGGTCGTGCGAGTGGACGGATCGTGATTGGGCACTGGAGCGGGTGTGAGTCTAACCGCGGCCCTGAGTAGTGTCGGAAGGCCGTCAGCGGGCCCGCAGCCGTCGAGAGGAACGCTGTGAGCACCACACCGAAGCTGGACTGGAACGAGCTCGACGACAAGGCCGTGGACACCGTGCGGGTGCTCGCCATGGACGCCGTCCAGAAGGTCGGCAACGGCCACCCCGGCACCGCGATGAGCCTGGCGCCGGCGGCGTACCTGCTCTTCCAGAAGGTGATGCGGCACAACCCGGCCGACCCGCACTGGCCGGGCCGCGACCGGTTCGTGCTCTCCTGCGGCCACTCCTCGCTCACCCTCTACATCCAGCTGTTCCTCGGCGGCTGGGGGCTCGAGCTGGAGGACCTCAAGGCGCTGCGCACCTGGGGCAGCAAGACGCCCGGGCCACCCCGAGTACGGCCACACCGCGGGCGTCGAGACCACCACCGGCCCGCTGGGCCAGGGCATCGGCAACGCCGTCGGCATGGCGATGGCCGCCCGCCGCGAGCGCGGCCTGCTCGACCCGGACGCCGCCGAGGGCGCCTCGCCGTTCGACCACCACATCTACGCCATCTGCTCCGACGGCGACATCGAGGAGGGCGTCAGCGCCGAGGCCTGCGCGATCGCCGGCGTCCAGCGAGCTCGGCAACCTCACGGTCATCTACGACGACAACCGGATCTCGATCGAGGACAACACCGACATCGCGCTCGCCGAGGACGTCGCGCGCCCGCTACGAGGCCTACGGCTGGCACGTGCAGAACGTCGACTGGACCAACGGCGGCACGAGTACCCCGAGGACGTGCCGGCGCTGCTACGCCGCGATCCAGGCGGCCGACGCGGTCACCGACAGGCCGAGCTTCATCGTGCTGCGCACGATCATCGCCTGGCCGGCCCCCGACGCCCAGAACACCGGCAAGGCGCACGGCTCCGCCCTCGGCGACGACGAGGTCGCGGCCACCAAGAAGGTGCTCGGCTTCGACCCCGACCAGACCTTCGAGGTCCCGCCGGGCGTGCTCGAGCACACCCGCGAGCTGGTCGAGCGCGGCAAGGCGGCCCAGGCCGCCTGGGACGAGGAGTTCGACGCCTGGGCCACCAAGCCGTCGGCCGACGTCGCGCTCTACGACCGGCTGCAGACCCGCACCCTGCCCGACGGCTGGGCCGACGCGCTGCCGACCTTCGACGCCGACGAGAAGGGCATGGCGACCCGCAAGGCGTCCGGCACGGTCATCAACGCCATCGCCCCGCAGCTGCCCGAGCTGTGGGGCGGCTCGGCCGACCTGGCCGAGTCCAACAACACCACCATCGAGGGCGCGCCGTCGTTCCTGCCGAGCGACCGCGCCACCAAGATGTGGCAGGCCGACCCCTACGCCGGCCGGGTGCTGCACTTCGGCATCCGCGAGCACGGCATGGGCGCGATCATGAACGGCATCGCCGCTGCACGGCGGCACCCGCGTCTTCGGCGGCACCTTCCTCACCTTCTCCGACTACATGCGGCCGCTCGGTGCGGCTCGCCGCGCTCATGGGGCTGCCGGTCACCTACGTCTGGACCCACGACTCGATCGGCCTCGGCGAGGACGGCCCGACCCACCAGCCGATCGAGCACCTCGCGGCCCTGCGCGCCATCCCCGGGCTCGACGTCGTCCGCCCGGCCGACGCCAACGAGATCGCCGCCTGCTGGCGGACGATCCTCGAGCACACCGACCGGCCGGCCGGGCTGATCCTGACCCGGCAGAACGTGCCGGTCTTCCCGCGCGGCGAGGACGGCTTCTCCGACACCTCCAACGTCCACCGCGGCGGCTACGTGCTGCTCGACACCGACGGCGTCGCCCGACGTCGTCCTGATCGGCACCGGCTCCGAGGTGCAGCTGGCCGTCGAGGCCCGCAAGCATCCTCGCCGAGGACGGCGTTGACGCGCGGGTGGTCTCGATGCCGTGCCGCGAGTGGTTCGACGCCCAGGAGACGTCCTACCGCGAGACCGTGATCCCGCCGACCGTCAAGGCCCGGGTCTCCGTCGAGGCCGGCGTCGCGCAGGGCTGGCGCGAGGTCGTCGGCGACCACGGCCGGATCGTCTCGCATCGAGCACTACGGCGCCTCGGCCGACTTCCAGCGCATCTACACCGAGTTCGGCATCACCGCGACCGCGGTGGCCGACGCCGCCCGCGACAGCATCCACGTCGCCACCGGCTGACCCCCACCCTCCAGGAGGAACCATGACCGACCGACTCCAGGCGCTCTCCGACGCGGGCGTCTCCATCTGGCTCGACGACCTCTCCCGCGAGCGCATCGAGACCGGCAACCTCGCCGAGCTGATCAAGGACAAGCACGTCGTCGGCGTGACCACCAACCCGACGATCTTCGCCGGCGCGATCGCCAACGGCGAGCGGTACGACGAGCAGGTGCGCAAGCTGGTCGCCGACGGCGCCGACGTCGACCAAGGTGATCTTCGAGCTCACCACCGAGGACGTCCGCAACGGCTGCGACGATCATGACGCCGGTCTCCGAGTCGACCAAGGCCGACGGCCGGGTCTCGATCGAGGTCGAGCCCGACCTGGCCAACGACACCGAGGGCACCATCGCCTCGGCCCAGAAGCTGTGGCAGGCCGTCGACCGGCCCAACGTCTACATCAAGATCCCGGCCACCGAGGAGGGCCTGCCGGCGATCACCGCGGCGATCGCCGAGGGCATCAACGTCAACGTGACGCTGATCTTCAGCGTCGAGCGCTACCGCGGGGTCATGGACGCCTACCTCGCCGGCCTCGAGCAGGCCCGCGACGCCGGCCTCGACCTCGGCCAGGATCTTCTCGGTGGCGTCGTTCTTCGTCTCCCGGGTCGACACCGAGGTCGACAAGCGGCTCGACGCCATCGGCACCGACGAGGCCAAGGCGCTGCGCGGCAAGGCGGCGGTCGCCAACGCCCTGCTCGCCTACGCGGCGTACGAGGAGGTGCTCGCCAGCGACCGCTGGAAGCAGCTCGCCGAGGCCGGCGCCAACCCGCAGCGGCCGCTGTGGGCCTCGACCGGCGTGAAGAACCCCGACTACCCCGACACCCTCTACGTCACCGACCTGGTGGTCGCCGACACCGTGAACACGATGCCGGAGAAGACGCTCGACGCCTTCGCCGACCACGGCGAGGTCAAGGGCGACATGGTCACCGGCAAGGGCGACGAGGCGCAGGCGCTCTTCGACCAGCTCGAGCGCGGTCGGGATCGACCTGCCCGACGTCTTCAAGGTGCTCGAGGAGGAGGGCGTCGACAAGTTCAAGAAGTCGTGGGACGAGCTGGTCGAGACCGTCGAGAAGCAGATGGAGCAGGCCTGGCCAGTGACCGACGCCCCGGTCGACCCCACCACGACGGAGGCCTGGGACACGCTCGGCGCGCTCGCCGACGGGTTCACGCCGAGCCTGCGCGCCTGGTTCGCCGAGGACCCCGAGCGCGCTCGACGCGCTGACCTTCACCGCGGGCGACCTGCACGTCGACCTGTCCAAGAGCCTGGTCACCCAGCCGCGTGCTGACCGCGCTGCTGGCCCTGGCCGAGCAGGTCGGGCTGGCCGAGCGGCGCGACGCGATGTTCCGCGGCGACCACATCAACGTCACCGAGGACCGCGCGGTGCTGCACACCGCGCTGCGGCTCCCCGAGGACGCCGACGCTCGAGGTGGACGGCCAGGACGTCGTCCACGACGTGCACGAGGTGCTGCGCCGGGTCTACGACTTCGCCGACCGGGTCCGCTCCGGCGCCTGGACCGGCGTCACCGGCGAGCGGATCCGCACCGTCGTCAACATCGGCATCGGCGGCTCGGACCTCGGCCCGGTGATGGCCTACGAGGCGCTGGAGCCCTACCGCCAGGACGGGCTGGAGTGCCGGTTCATCAGCAACATCGACCCGACCGACGCGGCCACCACGCTGGCGGGCCTCGACCCGGCCACCACGCTGTTCATCGTCTCCAGCAAGACCTTCGGCACGCTCGAGACGCTGACCAACGCCCGGCTGTGCAGGCCTGGCTGCTCGACGGCCTCGCCCGACAGCGACCGGAGGCAGGAGGCGGTCGCCAAGCACTTCGTCGCGGTCTCGACCGCGCTCGACAAGGTCGCCGACTTCGGCATCGACCCCGACAACGCCTTCGGCTTCTGGGACTGGGTCGGCGGCCGCTACTCGATGGACTCCGCCATCGGCACCTCGCTGGTGGTCGCGATCGGGCCCGAGCGGTTCGCCGAGCTGCTGGCCGGCTTCCACGCGATGGACGAGCACTTCCGCACCACCGAGCTCGGCGCGCAACGTGCCGGTGCTGATGGGGCTGCTCAACGTCTGGTACACCAACTTCCTCGGCGCCCAGACCCACGCCGTGCTCCCCTACGCCCAGCTGCTGCACCGCTTCCCGGCGTACCTCCAGCAGCTGACCATGGAGTCCAACGGCAAGGGCGTCCGCTGGGACGGCAGCCCGGTCACCGCCGACACCGGCGAGGTCTTCTGGGGCGAGCCCGGCACCAACGGCCAGCACGCGTTCTACCAGCTGATCCACCAGGGCACCCGGCTGGTCCCCGCCGACTTCATCGCCTTCGCCAACCCTGCGCACCCGCTGCGGGACGGCGACACGGACGTGCACGAGCTGTTCCTGGCCAACTTCTTCGCCCAGACCCGCGCGCTGGCCTTCGGCAAGACCGCCGACGAGGTCCGCGCCGAGGGGACCGCCGAGGCGATCGTACCGGCGCGGGTCTTCACCGGCAACCGGCCCACCACCTCGATCATGGCGCCGGAGCTGACCCCGTCGGTGCTGGGCCAGCTGGTCGCGCTCTACGAGCACATCACCTTCACCCAGGGCGTGGTCTGGGGCATCGACAGCTTCGACCAGTGGGGGGTCGAGCTGGGCAAGCAGCTGGCCCAGCAGATCAGCCCGGCGGTCGCCGGCGACGACGACGGTGGCCGCCCAGCAGGACGCCTCGACCCAGGCGCTGATCGCCTACTACCGGAAGCACCGGCGCTGATGGCGCCGCGTGTCCAACCCGCTGCGGGACCCCCAGGACCGCCGGCTGCCCCGGATCGCCGGCCCGTGCGGGATGGTGCTGTTCGGGGTCACCGGCGACCTGTCGCGCAAGAAGGTCATGCCGGCGATCTACGACCTGGCCAACCGCGGCCTGCTGCCGCCCGGGTTCAGCCTGGTCGGGTTCGCCCGGCGCGACTGGGCCGACCAGGACTTCGCCGACATCGTCCACGACTCGGTCAAGCAGCACGCCCGCACCGAGTTCCGCGAGGAGACCTGGAGGCAGCTGGCCGAGGGTTTCCGGTTCGTCCCGGGCGACTTCGACGACGACGTCGCCTTCGACAACCTGCGCCGCACGATCGAGGAGCTCGACCGGGTCCGCGGCACCGAGGGCAACCACGCGTTCTACCTGGCCATCCCGCCGACGTACTTCGGCACCGTCGCCCAGCAGCTCAAGGAGCACGGCCTGGCCCAGCCGGACGGGCGACGTCCTGGCGCCGGGTGGTCATCGAGAAGCCGTTCGGCCACGACCTGGAGTCGGCGCAGGAGCTCAACGCCGCGCTGATGGAGGTGTTCCCGCCGAACGCGATCTTCCGGATCGACCACTACCTCGGCAAGGAGACGGTCCAGAACATCCTGGCGATGCGGTTCGCCAACGAGATGATCGAGCCGCTCTGGAACGCCAACTACGTCGACCACGTGCAGATCACGATGGCCGAGGACGGCGGCATCGAGGGCCGGGCCGGCTACTACGACGGCATCGGCGCCGCCCGCGACGTGATCCAGAACCACCTGCTCCAGCTGATGGCGCTGGTCGCGATGGAGGAGCCCACGTCGTTCGAGGCACAGTCGCTGCGCCACGAGAAGCAGAAGCTGCTCGCCTCGGTGCGGCTGCCGCGGCGGCTCGACCTCACCACCGCGCGCGGGCAGTACGCCGCGGGCTGGTCGGGCGGCCGCAAGGTGCGCGGGCTTCCTCGAGGAGGACGGCGTCCGCAAGACCTCGCACACCGAGACCTTCGCCGCGGTCACGCTGCACGTCGAGAACCGGCGCTGGGCCGGCGTGCCGTTCTACCTGCGCACCGGCAAGCGGCTGGGCCGGCGGGTCACCGAGGTGGCCGTGGTCTTCAAGCGGGCGCCGCACCAGCCGTTCAACGCCACGGCGGTCGAGGAGCTCACCCAGAACGCGTTCGTGATCCGGGTCCAGCCCGACGAGGGCGTGACGCTGCGGTTCGGCTCGAAGGTGCCCGGCTCGTCGATGGAGATCCGCGACGTCAACATGGACTTCGTCTACGGCGGCTCGTTCACCGAGTCCTCGCCCGAGGCCTACGAGCGGCTGATCCTCGACGTACTGCTCGGCGACCCGCCGCTGTTCCCGCGGCACGAGGAGGTCGAGCTGTCCTGGCAGATCCTCGACCCGGTCCTCGACTTCTGGGCGCGCAAGGGGAAGCCCGAGAACTACCCGTCCGGCACCTGGGGGCCCGCGTCGGCGGACAAGATGCTGGCCCGCGACGGCCGGGACTGGAGGCGCCCATGATGATCGCGCTCAGCGACACCGACTCCGCCGGCATCGCGGCGGAGTTCCGGCGGGCCCGCACCCGGGCCGGCAGCCCGGCGATGGGCATGGTGCTCACGATGGTGATCGTGGCCGACGAGGAGCACGCCGACACCGCGATGGAGATGGGCCGCGAGGCCTCCCACGAGCACCCCGCCCGCGTGCTCGGCGTGATGCTGGGCGACGGTCGCGGCGCGTCCCAGGTCGACGCCCAGGTCGGCACCGGCTCCGGCTGGACCGGTGAGACCGCGCTGATCCGGCTCACCGGCGAGGTGGTCAAGCACCCCGACTCGGTGGTGCTCCCGTTGCTGCTCCCCGACTCCCCCGTCGCGGTCTGGTGGCCGACCAACCCGCCGCCGGACCCGGCCAGCGACCCACTGGGCCGGCTGGCGCAGCGCCGGATCACCGACTCGGCCAACGTCTCCCGCGGCGGGGCGCAGGCGCTGCGCGGCCAGTGCAAGGCCTACACGCCCGGCAACACCGACCTCGCCTGGACCCGGCTGACGCCGTGGCGCGCGCTGCTGGCCGCCGCGCTCGACCAGCACCCCCTCAAGGTCACCGCGGCATCGGTCTCCGCGGAGAAGGTGAACCCGAGCGCCGACCTCCTCGTCGCGTGGCTGCGCAACCGGCTCAAGGTCGACGTCGCTCGCCGTACCTCCAAGGGGCCGGGGGTCACCGCGGTCCAGATGGACACGGCCCAGGGCCCGATCCGGATCGCGCGGCCCGACGGCCGGCTGGCGACGTACTCCTCCCCCGGCCACCCCGACCGGCCGATCGCGCTGCGCCGGCGCGACGTCCACGAGCTGCTGGCCGAGGAGCTGCGCCGGCTCGACGAGGACGACGTGTACGCCGCCGTGGCCCGGACCATCACGAAGAGCAGGGCACGATGACCACACCCCCGCGGATCGAGGTGCACGACTCCGCCGAGGCCCTGGCCACGGCGGTGGCCGGCGAGCTGCTGGCCCGGCTGGCCGACGCCCAGGCCGGCGGCGGCGAGCCCCACGTCGGGCTGACCGGAGGCTCGATCGCGGACGCCGTGCACCACGAGCTGGGCCGGCTGTCCCCGTCCTCCGAGGTCGACTGGTCCCGGGTCGTGTTCTGGTGGGGCGACGAGCGCTTCGTCGAGCCCGCGTCGGACGACCGCAACGAGCGGCAGGCCCGGGAGGCCTTCCTCGACCACGTCGACATCGACCCGGCCAAGATCCACCCGATGCCCTCGACGGAGTCCGCAGCGTCTGTCGAGGAAGGCGCCGTCGCCTACGCCGACGAGGTCCGCAGGTACGGCAGCGGCGACTTCGAGGTCCTCATGCTCGGGATCGGGCCCGACGGCCACATCGCCTCGCTGTTCCCCGGCTTCCCCCAGCTCGACGTCGACGACCGCATCGCCGTACCCGTGACCGACTCACCCAAGCCACCCCCCGAGCGGATCAGCCTCACCTTCGCGGCGCTCAACCGCTCGAAGTCGGTCTGGTTCCTGGTCAGCGGCACCGAGAAGGCCGAAGCCGTCGCCCGCGCCCTCGCCGACGGCACCGACCCCCACAACTGCCCCGCCGCCGGCGTCACCGGCCTCGACGAGACCATCTGGTTCCTCGACCGCCCGGCAGCCTCCGCCCTCTGACGCGGACCCGCGAGTCGGCGTTCCTGCTGACGAGTAACCCCGCGAGTCGGCGTTACTGCTTATCAGTAACGCCGACTCGGCTTGGGCTGAAGTCCAGGAACTGTCCACAGAGGCGCCCCACCGAGGGCTTATCCACAGTTCCGCAATGTCACCGGTGGCGGTGCGGGTCAGTGGCCAGAACTCAGGGCATGGACCTCAGCCGATGGGCACACGAGCCCTTCCTAGATGAACGCTGCCCGCTTCCACTCGACGTGCCGTTCACTGCTCCGGTGGCCCGAGCCCTCGGCGTGCGCAGGCATCACCTGACGTGGCTCTGCCGTCAAGGACTGCTACGTCAGGTGCTGCCCGGTGTGTACGTCGCGGCGCAGGTGCCGGACGCCATCATGATGCGAGCGCAGGCGTTGGCGTTGGTCGTTCCCGACGACTGCGTGATCGTTGATCGGCACGCCGGCCGGCTGCACGGCGCGACATGTCGCTCGCGCCCAACGAGCACATCATGTCGCGCCCGTCAGGGTCTTCAGGCCTTCGGGGCATGGGCGCCTTCGCAACGGCCTCGCGGAGAGCGGCGAACGGAACCTGCTGCCCTTCGACATCATGGAGGTACGCGGCCTCGCGGTGACCACGCCCCTCCGCACCGCTTGGGACCTCGGCCGCGTCCGCTGGCCGGAACGAGCTCTCGCGGCCCTGGACGCGATGCTGAGGCTCGGAGTCTTCACTCACGACGAGCTGCTGGCCGGCATCGAGCGCTTCCGGGGCCAGCGATGGGTGACCACCCTGCGTGCGTACGCCCCCTTGGCCGACGGCCGGGCCGCATCCCCCGGCGAGTCCGTGCTGAGGCTCCGCTGGATCGACACGGGGCTGCCTCGACCCACTCCGCAGTTCGAGGTGTGGGTGGACGGCGTTCTCATCGCGGTCCTCGACCTGGCCCACCCGGAGCTCGGCTACGCCGCCGAGTACGACGGCGAGGAATGGCACACGTCGCCCGAACAGCGCGACCACGACCGGTGCCGGCGCGAGGCGGTCGAACGGCGCGGTTGGGTGGTGGACCCGTTCACGAAGCAGAACGTCTTCGGCCGCCACGCGGACGCGCCGCAGCTGTTGTTCGCCGGGGTGGCCCGGGCCCGTGAGCTGCGCCGCACGCGCGTCCTTCTCTGAAATCGCCGAGTCGTCGTTACTGCTCATCAGTAGCGCCGACTCGGCCGGTTACTCGTCAGCAGCTACGCCGACTCGGCCGGTTACTCGTCAGCAGCAACGCCGACTCGGCGCCGCGATGGGTGTCAGAAGATGATGTCGCCGGACTTGCGGCGGGAGCGGAGGAGCTCGAGGGCCTCGTCGAGGATGGTGGCCGCCTCGGCGTCGGAGCGGCGCTCCTTCACATAGGCCAGGTGGGTCTTGTACGGCTCGATCTTGGGGGCCGGCGGCGGGTTCTCGGAGTCCACGCTGGCCGGCAGGCCGCACTTGGGGCAGTCCCAGGTCTCCGGCGGCGCGGCCTCGACCGCGAACGTGACCACCGAGCGGTGGCCGTGGGAGCAGAAGTACGTGACCGCCTGGCGGGGGGCAGCCTCGCCCCGCTCCGCCTCGCCCATGGGGCCGGCGCCGACCCTGCTGCCGCGAATGGCGTTTCCTCCACCAGCCATCTCGCGCCCTCCTCAGCCCCGGTAGGCAAGCAGCAGGCCCAGACCGATCACACACGCGAACCAGATGATCCCGATGCCGACCGTGAGCCGGTCGAGGTTGCGCTCTGCGACCGACGAGCCGCCGAGGGAGCTGGACACGCCGCCTCCGAACATGTCGGACAGGCCGCCGCCGCGGCCCTTGTGCAGGAGGACGAGCATGATCATCAAGAGGCTGGTCGCGATCAGGATGATCGTGAAGAGGAGATCCACGGCCGCGATCCTACGTCACGAGAGCGGATCGCCCGAAAGGGTGATCACAGGACCGGCATGTCGTAGTACCGGCAGATCCCGCCGAACTCGTCCGCCTGGAGACTCGCGCCCCCCACGAGGCAGCCGTCCACGTCTGCCTCGGCCATGATGCCGGCCACGTTGGCGGCCTTGACCGAGCCGCCGTAGAGGATTCGTGCGCCGTCCGCCGCCTCGTCGCCGTAGGCCTCCCGCACCTTGCCGCGGATGGCCTCGCAGACCTCCTGGGCGTCGGCCGGCGTCGCCACCTCGCCGGTCCCGATCGCCCAGACCGGCTCGTAGGCGACCACCAGCCCGGCGACCTGCTCGGGCGTGAAGCCGGCCAGCGAGCCTTCGACCTGCGAGAGGCAGTGCCCGACGTGCTCGCCCGCCTGCCGGACCTCGAGCCCCTCGCCCACGCAGACGATCGGCGTCATCCCGGCAGCCAAGGCCTTGTGCGCCTTGGTGTTGACCAGGTCGTCGCTCTCGCCGTGGTGCTCGCGCCGTTCGCTGTGACCGACCACGACGTAGGAGCAGCCGAGCTTGGCCAGCATGCCTGCCGAGATCTCGCCGGTGTAGGCGCCACCGTCGTGCTCGGACACGTCCTGCGCGCCGTACCGGATCTGCAGCCGGTCGCCGTCGACGAGGGTCTGGACGGAGCGGATGTCGGTGTACGGCGGGACCACGGCCACCTCGACCCGCCCGAAGTCGTGCTTCTTGTCGTCGAGGGTCCACGCCAGCTTCTGGACCAGGACCACCGCCTCCTGGTGGTTGAGGTTCGACTTCCAGTTGCCCGCCATCAGCGGGGTGCGGGTCTGCGCCATGGGCCCCAGCCTTCCAGTCAGTCTTCGAGCACGGAGATGCCGGGCAGCTCCTTGCCCTCGAGGTACTCGAGGCTGGCGCCGCCACCGGTCGAGATGTGGCCGAAGGCCTCCTCGTCGAAACCGAGAGTGCGTACGGCGGCCGCGGAGTCGCCTCCTCCCACGACGGAGAGGCCGTCCACCTTGGTCAGCGCGTCGGCCACCGCCCGGGTGCCGTCGGCGAATGCCGCCGTCTCGAAGACCCCCATGGGGCCGTTCCAGAAGACGGTACGGGCGCCCGCCACGACCTCCGCGAACGCGCGGGCCGACTCGGGACCGATGTCGAGGCCGAGAGAGTCGGACGGGATGGCGTCCCCGGCGACCACCTGCGGCTCCGGCTCACGGTCGTCTGAAGGGAACTCGGTGTCGACGACGATGTCGGTCGGCAGCAGGATCTCGACGCCGGTCTTCTCCGCCCGGCGGAGGTACTCCCGGCAGGTCTCCACCTGGTCGTCCTCGAGCAGGCTCTTCCCGACCTCGTGGCCCTGGGCCTTGAGGAAGGTGAAGACCATGCCGCCACCGATCAGCAGGGCATCGGCCTTCCCGAGCAGGCTGTCGATGACCCCGAGCTTGTCGGAGACCTTCGAGCCGCCCAGCACGACGACGTAGGGCCGCTCGGGTTCCCCTGTCAGCCGCTTCATCACCTCGAGCTCGGTGGCCACGAGCTGGCCCATCGCGTGCGGGAGCCGCTGGGCGACGTCGTACACCGACGCGTGCTTGCGGTGCACAGCCCCGAACCCGTCGGAGACGAAACCGTCGGCCAGCTCCGCGAGCTGGTCCGCGAAGCCACCGCGCTCCTCGTCGTCCTTGCTGGTCTCGCCGGCGTTGAAGCGGACGTTCTCGAGCAGCGCGACCTGTCCGTCCTCGAGGCCGGCCACGGCCTCGCGGGCGGCGTCGCCGACGGTGTCGGTCGCGAAGACCACGTCCTGGCCGAGCAGCTCACCGAGCCGTTCGGCGACCGGCCGCAGCGAGTAGCGGTCCTCCGGCTCGCCCTTGGGCCGGCCGAGGTGAGCCGCGACGACCACGCGGGCTCCCGCGTCGGCGAGCTCCTTGATGGTCGGGACGCTGGCCCGGATCCGCCCGTCGTCGGTGATCCGCGAGCCGTCCAGGGGCACGTTGAGATCCGACCTTACGAGGATCCGTTTGCCCGAGACGCTCCCTCCAAGCTGTTTGGCCAGCCCGGCGTACTCCCCCACAGTTACAGAGTCTCGCCGACGTACTTGATCAGATCGGCGAGGCGGTTGGAGTAGCCCCACTCGTTGTCATACCAGCCGACCACCTTGACCTGGTTGCCGATGACCTTGGTCAGTGGCGCGTCGAAGATGCAGGACGCCGGGTCGGTGACGATGTCGCTGGAGACCAGCGGGTCGGTCGAGTACCTGAGGTAGCGACCGTCGGCGGCCTTCTCCATCGCGGAGTTGACCTCCTCGACCGAGGTCTCCCGGCCGGCCTCGAAGGTGAGGTCGGTGGCGGAGCCGGTCGGGACCGGGACGCGCAGGGCGTAGCCGTCGAGCTTGCCCTTGAGGTCGGGCAGGACCAGGCCGATCGCCTTGGCGGCGCCGGTCGAGGTCGGTACGACGTTGATGGCTGCCGCCCGGGCCCGGCGCAGGTCCTTGTGGATGTTGTCCTGGAGGTTCTGGTCCGCGGTGTAGGCGTGCACCGTGGTCATCAGTCCCTTGACGATGCCGAACTCGTCGTGGAGGGCCTTGGCCATCGGCGCCAGGCAGTTGGTCGTGCACGACGCGTTGGAGATCACCGTGTGCGCGGCCGGGTCGTAGTCCTCGTGGTTGACCCCCATGACGACGGTGAAGTCCTCGTTGGACGCCGGCGCGGAGATGATCACCTTCTTGGCACCGCCGTTGTCGACGTGCGCCCGCGCCTTGGTGGCGTCGGTGAAGAAGCCGGTGGACTCGACGACCACGTCGACGCCCTCGTCCGCCCACTTGAGGTTTCCGGGGTCGCGCTCGGCGAAGACCTTGACGACCTTGTCACCGACCGCGATCTGGCCGTCGCTGGCCCGCACGTCGACGTCGAGGCGGCCGAGGATCGAGTCGAACTTCAGCAGCGGCGCGAGCGCAGCCGGGTCGGTCAGGTCGTTGACCGCGACGATCTCGAGGTCGAGGCCCTCGCCCTGCTGGAGGGAACGAACGGCGCGGTAGAAGTTGCGGCCGATCCGGCCGAAGCCGTTGATGCCGACGCGAACGGTCACTGCTGCTCCTGTGTGTTGTCTGGATCGTTCAAGTCGACCCTACCGACCTACTCGTCGGCCAGCATCTCGGGCGTCAGCGAGGCCTCGGTGTCGGGGACGCCGAGCTCCTCGGCGCGCTTGTCGGCCATGGCCAGCAGCCGGCGGATCCGCCCGGCGATGGCGTCCTTGGTCAGCACCGGGTCGTGCAGCTGGCCGAGCTCCTCGAGCGAGGCCTGCTTGTGCTCCAGGCGCAGCGCGCCGGCCATCTGGAGGTGGTCGGGGATCTCCTCGCCGAGGATTTCCAGCGCCCGATCGACGCGCGCGCCCGCGGCCACCGCGGCCCTTGCGGAGCGGCGCAGGTTCGCGTCGTCGAAGTTGGCCAGCCGGTTGGCGGTGGCCCGGACCTCGCGCCGCATCCGGCGCTCCTCCCAGGCCATCAGCGACTCATGGGCGCCGAGGCGGGTCAGGAGCTGGCCGATCGCGTCGCCGTCGCGCATCACCACCCGGTCCACGCCGCGCACCTCGCGGGCCTTGGCCTGGATGCCGAGCCGGCGGGCCACGCCCACCAGCGCGAGTGCCGCCTCGGGCCCTGGGCAGGTGACCTCGAGCGACGACGACCGGCCCGGCTCGGTGAGCGACCCGTGCGCCAGGAACGCGCCCCGCCAGGCCGCGACCGCGTCGCAGCCGCCGCCGGACACCACCGCCGGCGGCAGTCCCCGGACCGGTCGGCCGCGCTGGTCGAGCAGGCCGGTCTGGCGCGCCAGCGCCTCACCCTGTTTGGTGATCCGCACCAAGTAGCGGCTGCCCTTGCGGATGCCGTTGCCCTGCACCATGACGACGTCCGACTCGTGGCCGTACACCTCCGAGATATCGGTGCGCAGCCGACGCGCAGCCGCGCCCGTGTCGAGCTCCGCCTCGACCACGATCCTGCCGTTGACGATGTGCAGGCCACCGGCGAACCGGAGCATCGAGGCGACCTCGGCCTTGCGGCAACAGGTCTTGGTGATCTGCGTGCTGGCCAGTTCGGACTTCACCTGTGCCGTCATCGCCATGTGGCGATCCTCGCACGCACGTCAACAACCTCCGACGTGACGGCTTTCCGTTGTTTCTAGACCGTTCCGCCGATGATCCTCGAGTACGCCGCAGCCAGCTTGACCGGGTCGTGACGGGGGGTGCCAGGGGCCTCGGCGACGTCGTCGAAGACCAGCTGGGCGCCGTACGCCGCGGCCATGTGCTCGAGCTCGGCCAGCTCCTCAGGACCGAGGTTCTCGTCGGCCAGGACGGTGTGCACCCGGAGGTCGGGAGCGTGCTCGGCCAGCACGCGCAGGTGGTCCGCCGGGCCGAACCCGGACGTCTCCCCGGCTTCGGCGGACAGGTTGAGCACCACGACCACCTTGGCGTCGGTGCTGACCAGGGCGTGGCGCAGCGCGGGGACCAGCAGGTGCGGGATCACCGAGGTGAACCACGAGCCCGGGCCCAGCACCACCCAGTCGGCGGCCTCGATCGCCTTGCGCGCCTCCGGGGCGGCGGGCGGGTCCGGCGGCACCAGCGCGATGGAGTCGATGATGCCTTGGGTGCTGGCGACGTCGACCTGGCCGCGCACACTTGTCAGGGCCTCGGGGTCGCCGGGCACGAGCCCGCGGACGTCCGCGGTGATGTCCATCGGGACGAGCGCCATCGGCAGCACCCGCCCGGTCGCGCCGAGCAGGCGGCCGACGTAGTCGAGGGCGTCGACGTGGTCGCCGAGCAGCTCCCACAGGCCGACGATGAGCAGGTTGCCGATCACGTGGTCGCGCATCTCGCCCTCGCCTGCGAACCGGTGCTGGAGCACCCGCGACCAGGTGACGCCCCACTCGTTGCGGCCGCACAGCGCGGCCAGCGCCATCCTCAGGTCCCCCGGCGGGAGTACTCCGAACTCGCCGCGCAGCCGGCCGGACGAGCCGCCGTTGTCGGCCACGGTCACCACGGCGGTGAGGTCGTCGACCACGAGCTCGTCGACGAGCAGCCGGAGCGCCGAGAGCGAGGCGTGCAGGCCGTGGCCACCGCCGAAGGCGACCACGGCGACCGCCCGGTCGGGCACCAGCTCGTCGGCGCGGGACACGGTCACTCCCTCCCCAGGTCGCGGTGGTAGGCCCGGGCCTCGATGCCGCGCGCCTGGAGACGGCGCACCACCTCCTGGGTGACGGTCACGCTGCGGTGCTTGCCGCCGGTGCAGCCGATCGCGACCTGGGCGAACCGCTTGCCCTGGCTGAGGTAGCCGTCGGCGACGCCGGCGATCAGCTCGACCCACCGGTCCACGAAGTCGGCGGCACCGTCCTGCACCATGACGTAGTCGGACACCTCGGGGTCGAGGCCGGTGTACGGCTGGAGCTCGGGGATCCAGTGCGGGTTCGGCAGGAACCGCATGTCGGCCAGGAAGTCGGTGTCCACCGGGATGCCGTACTTGAAGCCGAAGCTCACGACGCTCACCTTGAGCCGGACCGTCTCCGGCGTTCCGAACTCGGCCGCGATCCGGTCGGTGAGCTCGTGCACGTTGAGGGCTGTCGTGTCGATGATCAGGTCGGCGTCGCCGCGCAGCCCGGCCAGCACCTCGCGCTCGCGCTGGAGCCCGTCGAGCAGCCGCCCGTCGCCCTGGAGCGGGTGCGGACGGCGCGCCGCCTCCTGGCGGCGTACGAGGACCTCGTCGGTGGCCTCCAGGAAGACCAGCGTGGCGTGCCGCCCGCTGGCGCCCTGCGCGAGGTGGGCGGCCAGCGAGTCGAAGAACGCGCCGGAGCGGACGTCGATCACGACGGCGATCGGTTGGGCCGGGCCGCGGCTCTCGTCCACGAGCCGGATGACGTCCTTGAGCACGCCGGGCGGCAGGTTGTCGATGACGTAGAAGCCGAGGTCCTCGAGCTCCTTGGCGGCGGTGCTCCGGCCGGCCCCGGTCATGCCGGTGACCACGACCAGCTCGCCGGGGATGGCCGTCGCGTCCTGGGGGGTCACGTCTCGTCGACGATCTCGCCGGTGGCGGTGTTGACGGACTGGGTCACGGAGACAGTCTGGCGAGTGCCGCTGGCCACGGCCACTGCATCCTTGATCGCCGTCGCCGTGGTCGGCCCGATACCGGGCACCTGGGCGATCTCCGCGACCTCGGCCTCACGGAGCTTCTTGAGCGACCCGAAGTGCTTCAGCAGCGTCTTGCGACGGACCTCGCCGAGGCCGGGTACGTCGTCGAGCAGACTCTCCACCATCGACTTCGACCGGCGCGAGCGGTGGTGGGTGATCGCGAAGCGGTGCGCCTCGTCACGAATCCGCTGGAGCAGGTAGAGCCCCTCGGAGGACCGCCTGAGGATGACCGGGTCGTCCTGCCCGGGCACCCAGACCTCCTCCAGTCGCTTGGCCAGGCCGACGACCGGGATGTCGACGATGCCGAGCTCGTCGAGCGCCCGCTGGGCCGCGGCCACCTGCGGCGGGCCGCCGTCGACGACCACCAGACCGGGCGCGTACGCGAACTTCCGCGGCCGCCCGGTCTCGGGATCGACCAGCATGGGGCCCGAGAGGAGTGGATCAGGCTGCTCCGCTTGCGGAGCACCCTGATCCGCCCTCGAAGAAGCTTGTCCCTTGGCTTGCTCGTCGAGGAGACGTCGGAACCGTCGGGTGATCACCTCGTGCATCGACGCGACGTCGTTCTGACCGTCGACGCCCCTGATCACGAACCGGCGGTACTCGCTCTTGCGGGCCAGGCCGTCCTCGAAGACCACCATCGAGGCCACGACCTCGGTGCCCTGGAGGTTGGAGACGTCGTAGCACTCGATGCGCAGGGGTACGTCGTCGAGCTCGAGGGCCTGCTGGATCTCCTCCAGCGCACGGTTGCGGGTGGTCAGGTCGCTGGCGCGCTTGGTCTTGTGCAGCGCCAGCGCCCCCAGGGCATTGCGGGCCACGGTCTCCTGCAGCGTCTTCTTGTCGCCGCGCTGGGGCACCCGGATCTGGACCCGGCCGCCCCGGAGGTCACCCAGGAGCTGCTCGAACGTCTCGACGTCAGGCGGCAGCGCGGGCACCAGGATCTCGCGCGGGATCGAGTCGCCCCCCTCGTCAGGCAGGGTGCCGGCGTACAGCTGGAGCAGGAAGTCCTCGATCAGCTCGGAGGTGCCGCCCTCCTCGACCCGATCGGCCACCCAGCCGCGCTGGCCACGGATCCGGCCGCCCCGCACGTAGAAGATCTGCACGGCCACCTCGAGCGGGTCCTCGGCCAGTGCGATCACGTCGGCGTCGGACCCGTCGCCGAGCACCACGGCCTGTTTCTCGAGGGCGCGGTTCATGGCGCCGAGGTCGTCGCGGAGCCGGGCCGCCTTCTCGTAGTCCTGGCGCTCGGACGCGGCGTACATCTCCCGCTCGATCCGCCTGATGAACGGTCTGGTCTGCCCGGACATGAAGTCGCAGAAGTCGTCGACGATGGCGCGGTGCTGCTCGGCGGAGATGTTGCCGACACAGGGTGCGGAGCACTTGTCGATGTAGCCGAGCAGGCACGGACGGCCGATCTGACCCGACCGCTTGAACACACCGTTGGAGCAGCTGCGCATCGGGAAGACCCGCAGCAGGATGTCGACCGTCTCGCGGATCGCCCAGGCGTGGCTGTACGGGCCGAAGTACTTCGTGCCCCGGCGCTTGGCTCCGCGGCCGACCATCACTCGCGGGAACTCGTCGCCCACGGTCACCGCGAGCCACGGGTAGGACTTGTCGTCGCGGTACTTCACGTTGAACCGCGGGTCGAACTCCTTGATCCAGGAGTACTCCAGCTGGAGCGCCTCGACCTCGGTGTTGACCACCGTCCAGTCGACGCCGGCCGCGGTGGACACCATGGTGGCCGTCCGGGCGTGCAGGTTGCCGATGTCCTGGAAGTACGACGAGAGGCGCGCGCGCAGGTTCTTCGCCTTGCCGACGTAGATCACCCGGCCCCGCGCGTCGCGGAACCGGTAGACCCCGGGCTGGGTCGGGATCGACCCGGGCTTGGGTCGGTACGACGCAGCGGGCACGTCTCAACCCTACGAGCCGGGGCCGACACCCCGGCCTCGGCTCACACGAGGCTGATCTGGTCGCCCGAGACGGCGATCTCCTCCTCGCCGAGCGCGAAGGTCGCCGGACCCTCCACGACGTCCCCGGTGTCGATGTCGTACTTGCTGCCGTGGCAGTCGCAGTTGATGGTGCCGTCGGAGACGCTGGACACGACGCAGCCCTGGTGGCTGCAGATCGCGGTGAAGCACCTGAACTCGCCCTCGGCGGGCTGGGTGACCACGACCTCCTGGTCGGCGAAGATCGAGCCGCCACCCACCTCGATGTCCGACGTCGAGGCCAGCGGCTCGCCCGCCGGGGCGGCGCTGCTGCCCGCGCCGTCGCTGGGTGGCGCGGCACTCGACGACGAGGCCGACGGGGTCGACGAGCCTGACGCCCCGGTGTCGGTCGCGGTGTCCGGGTCGTCGCCGCTGCACGCGGCCAGCAGGGGAACGCCGACACCGGCGGCGGCGAGGCCACCCAGGGTGCGACGGGAGATCTTGTCGGTGGTCATGACGGCGGGTTCCTCTCGCCAGAGCTGAGTCGAACGGGTCGTTGAATGTGACACTACCTACGGTCTACGCGACGCACATGAGGATGGGCTGTGAGCCCGATGAGACCTGTCTCATGAACGGAGGAGCCGGGCCAGAGGTTCAGAACAGGGGTTCAGGCGGACTTGCGAGCGCGCCGCTTGGGCGCGGCCTTCTTGGCGGCCGGTGCCTTCGGGGCCGGCTTCTTGCGCGCCGGCTGCTTGGCCTCACGCCCGTCGAGCAGGGGCTTGAGGAAGTCGCCGGTGAAGCTGTCGCGGTTGTCGGCCACCTGCTCCGGGGTGCCCTCGGCGACCACCATGCCGCCGCGCGAGCCACCCTCGGGCCCCATGTCGACGATCCAGTCGGCGGTCTTGATGACGTCGAGGTTGTGCTCGATGACCAGCACCGTGTTGCCCTGGTCGACCAGCCGGCCGAGCACGAGCAGCAGCTTGCGGATGTCCTCGAAGTGCAGCCCGGTGGTCGGCTCGTCGAGGACGTAGACGGTGCGGCCGGTCGAGCGCTTCTGCAGCTCGGAGGAGAGCTTGACGCGCTGCGCCTCGCCGCCGGACAGGGTGGTGGCGGGCTGCCCGAGCCGGACGTAGCCCAGGCCGACCTCGACCAGCGTCTTCATGTGCCGCGAGATCGCCGGGACGGCGGCGAAGAAGTCGACGGCCTCCTCGATCGGCATGTCGAGGACCTCGGCGATGGTCTTGCCCTTGTAGTGGACCTCGAGCGTCTCGCGGTTGTAGCGGGCGCCGTGGCAGACCTCGCACGGCACGTAGACGTCGGGAAGGAAGTTCATCTCGATCTTGATCGTGCCGTCGCCCGCGCACGCCTCGCAGCGGCCGCCCTTGACGTTGAACGAGAACCGGCCCTGCTGGTAGCCGCGCATCTTCGCCTCAGGCGTCGACGCGAACAGCTTGCGGATGTGGTCGAAGACGCCGGTGTAAGTCGCGGGGTTGGACCGCGGGGTGCGGCCGATCGGCGACTGGTCGACGTGGATCACCTTGTCGACGTGGTCGGTGCCGGTGATCCGCTGGTGGCGGCCGGGGATCGCGCGGGCGTGGTAGATCTGCTTGGCCAGCGAGGTGTAGAGGATGTCGTTGACCAGCGTGGACTTCCCGGAGCCCGAGACGCCGGTGACGGCGACGAACAGGCCCAGCGGGAACGTGACGTCGATGTTGCGCAGGTTGTGCTCGCGGGCGCCGACCACGGTGAGCTCGCGGCCCACGGTGCGCGGCCGCCGGATCGGCGGGACCGGGATCTCGCGGCGACCGGAGAGGTACTGGCCGGTGATCGAGTCGGGGTGTCGCAGCAGGTCGTCGACGGTGCCGCTGTGCACGACCTGGCCGCCGTGCTCGCCGGCGCCCGGGCCGATGTCGACGACCCAGTCGGCGGACTCGATGGTGTCCTCGTCGTGCTCGACGATGATCAGCGTGTTGCCGAGGTCCTTCAGCCGGACCAGGGTCTCGATCAGCCGATGGTTGTCACGCTGGTGGAGCCCGATCGAGGGCTCGTCGAGGACGTAGAGGACACCGACCAGGCCGGCGCCGATCTGGGTGGCCAGCCGGATCCGCTGGGCCTCGCCGCCGGACAGGGAGCCGGACGGGCGGTTGAGAGAGAGGTAGTCGAGGCCCACGTCGAGCAGGAAGTTGAGCCGCTCCTGGATCTCCTTCAGCACCCGCTCACCGATCTGGCGCTCGCGCGCGGAGAGCTCCACCTCGCTCAGGAACCGGGCCGTCTCGTTGATCGGCAGAGCGCAGACCTCGGCGATGTTCAGGCCGCCCTGCCCCGAGTCGTGCAGGGCCATGTCGCCCAGGGTCACCGCCATGGACACCGGCTTGAGCCGGCTGCCCCCGCACGCCGGGCAGTCGACCTCGCGCATGAACCCCTCGAACCGCTCCCGGCTGGTGTCGGACTCGGCCTCGCGGTGGCGGCGCTCGATGTAGGTGCGCACGCCCTCGAACTCGGCCCAGTAGGCGCGCTCGCGGCCGTAGCGGTTGCGGGTGACGACGTGGACCTTGGTCGGGTGGCCGTCGAGGATCGACCTCTGCGCCGTGGCCGGGAGGTCCTCCCACGGGGTGTTGAGGTCGAAGCCGAGCTCGTCGCCCAGCGCGCCCATCAGGCGCAGGAAGTAGTCGGCGACGTGGGCCTGGCTCCACGGCTGGATCGCGCCCTCGCCGAGGGTGGCCTGGGCGTCCGGGACGACCAGCTCGGGGTCCACCTCCATGCGGGTGCCCAGCCCGGTGCACTCCGGGCAGGCGCCGAACGGGCTGTTGAACGAGAACGACCGCGGCTCCAGCTCGTCGGTGTCGATCGGGTGGTCGTTGGGACAGGCCATCTTCTCGCTGAACTTCAGCTCACGGCCCGGGTCCTTCACCGGCAGGTCCACGAGGTCGAAGACCACGAGCCCACCGGCCAGGTTGAGCGCGGTCTCGACCGAGTCGGTGAGCCGGCGCTTGCTCGACGCCTTGGCCGCCAGCCGGTCGACCACCACCTCGATGGTGTGCTTCTTCTGCTTGTCGAGCTTCGGAGGGTCGTCCAACGTGTGGATCTCACCGTTGACCCGCGCCCGCGAGAAGCCCTGGGTCTGCAGCTGGCGGAACAGCTCGATGTACTCCCCCTTGCGGCCGCGGATCACCGGCGCCAGGACCTGGAAGCGGGTGCCCTCCTCGAGGGCCATCACCCGGTCCACGATCTGCTGGGGCGTCTGGCGCTCGATCGGCGCGTGGCAGACCGGGCAGTGCGGACGGCCGGCGCGGGCGTAGAGGAGGCGGAGGTAGTCGTAGACCTCGGTGATGGTGCCGACCGTCGAGCGGGGGTTCTTGCTGGTGGACTTCTGGTCGATGCTCACCGCAGGCGAGAGGCCCTCGATGAAGTCGACGTCGGGCTTGTCCATCTGGCCCAGGAACTGGCGGGCGTACGCCGAGAGCGACTCGACGTAGCGGCGCTGGCCCTCGGCGAAGATCGTGTCGAAGGCGAGGCTGGACTTCCCGGAGCCGGACAGCCCCGTGAAGACGATCATCGAGTCGCGCGGGAGGTCGAGCGAGATGTCCTTGAGGTTGTGCTCCCGGGCGCCCCGGATGATGAGCTTCTCCTGCACCGAAAGAGTCCTCGTCCCTCGTGTCGTCGTTCGAACAGACGTTCGCAAGCCTAGCGTCCTTGAGCAAGTCGCCGCGCCGTCGTGCTTGCTCTGTTTCGCATGCGTTCGCAGCCTCTCACGGGCCACCGACAGCCCTGGACCGTGCCGGGCGTTGACAGCCGTCCGTCGACCTCGTCATCGACTGCGGTGCCGACGCCGACCCGCCCGCCCAACGCGATCCTGCCGACCCCGCCGCCATCAGCTGCCCGTAGAGGTCGGGCAGGATGAGCGCATGTCCGACCCCACGCTCGTGACGCTCCTCGACTCCGCACCCGGCGACTGGTCCGCACCGTCGACTCGATGGCCGACGACCAGTGGCCACAGCCCAGCCTGCTGCCCGGCTGGACCCGCGGCCACGTCGTCTCCCACCTGACCCTGAACGCCGAGGGACTGTCCGCAGCCCTGGAGGGCGTGCACGAGGGCCGCGCCGTGCCCATGTACGACTCCGACTCGGTGCGCGACTTCGACATCGCCGCCCTTGCGGGCGAGTCGCCCACGGTCCTTCGGGACCGATTCCTGGCGTCCACGACCACGATCGGCGAGTGGATCGAGGAGCTCGCGGACAACCTGGCGGAGCACGTGATCGAGCGGACTCCCGGCGGGCGGCAGTTCCCCGCCGGCGAGGTGGGCACGATGCGGGTCCGCGAGGTCGAGATCCACCATGCCGACCTGGGGCTCGACTACACGGCCGCAGACTGGCCCAGCGAGTTCGTCGTACTCCTGCTGTCGTCGCGCGCCGATCACCACGACGGTCCGGGCTTCGCCGCCCACGCCACCGACCTCGACCGCTCCTGGACGTTCGGGGCCGGCGGTCCGACGGTGTCGGGCGTCGGCAGTGCGCTGGCATGGTGGGTGACCGGCCGGCCAGTTCATCAAGTGCCGGGCGGGGACGGACTGACCAGCGACGACGGCCGGGTGCCGAGGATGGAGCCGTGGTGACCTACTCCGGAGAGGTGTCCCCCGGCGGTCCGCCGGACACCCGCGAGCTCGAAGCGCTCACCATCACCAAGGTGGCGGTCGACGAGAAGATGTCGAACAACTGCTACCTGCTCACCTGCAGGCACACCGGCGAGCAGGTGCTGGTCGACGCCGCCGACTCAGCCAACACCCTGCTTCCCCTCGTCGGCGACGCCGGCCTCACCCACGTCGTCACCACCCACCAGCACTGGGACCACCACCGCGCGCTGGCCGACGTCGTCGACGCGACCTCGGCCGCCACCGTCGCGGGCATCCCCGACGCCGACGCGATCACCACCCAGACCGGAGTGCCGATCGCGGTGGAGGTCAAGCAGGGCGACACGGTCCCGGTCGGCTCCTGCACCCTCGAGGTGATCGCGCTGGCCGGCCACACGCCAGGCTCGATCGCTCTGCTGTACGACGACCCGGAGGGGCATCCGCACCTGTTCACCGGCGACTCGCTCTTCCCCGGCGGCGTCGGCAACACGTTCGGCGACAAGGCGGCGTTCGAGCAGCTGATCGACGATGTCTCGACCAAGATCTTCGACCGGCTTCCCGACGACACCTGGTTCTACCCCGGCCACGGCAACGACTCGACCCTCGGAGCCGAGCGGCCGCACCTGGGTGAATGGCGCGAGCGGGGCTGGTGAGGGCCCCGGATGTGTTGTTCGGGCCATTGCCCCTCATGAGGGTCGGCAATACGTTGCGGTGAGCCGGCCGCGTGACCGGCGCGCTACCTGGAGGTCACCGTCATGAGGCCTGTCTCTGCTGTTGCCGCGGGAATCCTGGTGCTGGGCGGAACCTTCGCCGTCGGTCCGGAGACGGGAGCGAACGCCGCGGCCGGGACCTGCAACGGGAAGCCCGTCACGATCACCGCTGTCGGTGCCGTGACCCATGGCACCGAAGAGGACGACGTGATCCTCGGTACCGCTGGCAACGACCTCATCGTCGCCCACGACGGACGCGACGTGGTCTGCGCAGGGAAGGGGAACGACACCGTGATCGGCGGCGAGGGCAGGGATGTCCTGTCCGGCCAGGACGGCGCCGACCGGCTCAGCGGTGACGGCGGCGCGGACCGCCTGCTGGGCAACGCCGGGGCGGACACCCTCCAGGGTGGCGAGGGGACGGACACGCTGCGAGGCGGAGCCGGCACCAACTCCTGCCCCGACCTGGCCGGCGACGCCTACCAGCAGTGCCACCTGGCCACCATCAGCCCGAACCCGGACGTCATCGCCACGGCATTGATCGGCGTGCCGGTCAACCGCGCGTACACGGGCATCAACGTGCTGGACCCGGTCGTCGGGCGGCTGGCCGGCAATTCGCTGGCCAGCGCCAAGGTAGCCAGGCCGACGATCTCCGATCTGGGCCAGCAGCAGTACCCGATGATCGTGGCCGCGGGCTCGACCTCGCTGACCGCGAGGCTCGGCAACCCTTCGGATCCCGGCGCCGACCTGGACCTGTTCGTGTACGACTGCACCACCGGCAGCTGCGTCCTGGCCGGGCAGGGTGCCGGCGGCAGCACGGAGGAGGTCGTGACCGTGTCGAGCCCCGCGGCCGGCCAGTGGGTCGTTCTCGTGGACGCGTTCTCCGTGCCCGCCGGGACCACGAGCTTCGACTACCTCGACCAGTTCGTGAACCCCGCCTTCGGGTCGGTCACCGTCACGGACGCCAACGCATTACGGCCCAGCGGGTCGTCCTGGACGGTCCCCGCCACCGTCACCGTCACCAGCCCTCCCGCCGCCGGAAGGGTCATCACCGGCCAGATCTCGGCCGTCGGCCAGGACGGCGCGCAGTTCGGCTCCGGCATGCTCATCGTGCAGTCGTTGAGCTGAGCGCGTGGAGGCCGCTCGGCGAGCCCGCTCCGGCTGAGGGGCCGCATGCGGCCGCGTAGAGTTGCGATCGGTCGCGCGCACGAAAGGGTGAGGTGTCGTGCCCAACCCCGACACACTTCTCGACAGCCTGGAGCGGTTCGCTGCCGCCCTCACAGGCGGTTACGGCATCGGTGACGTTCTGCACAACCTGACCGAAGAGATGGCTGAGGTGCTCAACCTGACGGGGGCGGGTGTGACGTTGGTCCACGACGGCCAGCAGCGCTTCGTCACCGCCGCCGTCGACGCGATCGCCAGCGTCGAGCGTGTGCAGGAGACCTGGCAGAAGGGCCCGTGCATCGATGCTGTCGCAACGGCAGGCCCAGTGGCGGTGCCGGACATCGCCGCAGAGGACGCCAGCGAACGCTGGCCGGACTACGTCATCGCGGCCAAGACCGCGGGTATCCAGGCCGTCGCCGGCATCCCGATGCTCGCCGAAGGCGAAGCGGTCGGGGCGGTCAACCTGTACGACAGCCGACCGCGCGACTGGTCAGCCGAGGATCTGCGAGTCGCCACGATCTTCGCCAGCATCGCAACTGGCTACCTGACCCACGCTTCGGCTGCACGGCAGCAACAGCGCACCTCCGAACAGCTGCAACAGGCGTTGAACACCCGGCTCATCATCGAGCAGGCCAAAGGCGTGCTCGCCGCCAAGCGGGAGATCACCGTCGATGACGCGTTCCTGACGCTGCGCCAGTACGCCCGAGACCACCACGCCCGCATCCACGATGTCTCCCGCGCCGTGGTGAGGGGCGACCTTCTCCTCTAGAACTCTCCTCAGCGGAGTAGCCGGGATGGCACGGGCGCCGTGGCCGGCCCCGAGGGCGCCCGCATCACCGGTCACGAGCGCGTGGGTGATGCCGTAGTCGAAGGAGGAGCCACGTGCGTCCCCGCCGACGGTAGGACTCAGCCCGCCCCGGGTCGATGGTCAGTCGCTCTCGCTACGCTGCCGCCGTGCCAGACGCGCCCGCGACACCTTGGCGCCGCCGGATCGGGACCGCACCCAAGACCTGGGTCGTCGTCATGGCGGCAGGCGTCTGCCTGGGGTGGCTGCCGTTCGCGGGGCGGTCGCTGAGCCCGGACGAGGCCGGCTACCTGATCGTAGGCGGGCAGTGGGCCGAGGGCAGCAGCCTGTACGGCGACTACTGGGTCGACCGGCCGCCGGTGCTGATCGCGATCTTCCAGGCCGCCGAGGCCCTCGGCGGGACGGTGCCGGTGCGGCTGCTCGGGGCGCTGGCGGCGGTGCTGACCGTCGTGCTTTCCGGTGTCCTGGGCCGGCTCGCCGCCCCGGAGCGGCGGTCCGCCCCACAGCTGACCGCCGGCATGGCGGCGGTGTGCGTGGCCACGCCGCTGTTCGGCGGCAGCGTGGTGAACGGCGAGCTGCTCGGGCTGCCCTTCCTCGTGGCGGGGATGGCGGCCTACGTCTACTCGACGACCACCCGGTCCTCGGCCCGGGCCCTGGCCTGGTCGATCGTCGCAGGCGCCGCTGGCGCCTTGGGTGCACTCATCAAGCAGAGCCTGGTCGACGTGTTCGTGCTGGCGGCAGTCCTGGCCTTCACCAGCGGTGCCGCCCGGCGTCGACTGCCCGGCCTCCTGGCCGGTGCCACGGTCGCGACGGCGCTCGTGGTCCTCTTG
Organism: uncultured Actinomycetota bacterium; assembly: GCA_963749865.1. Classification (GTDB taxonomy): domain Bacteria; phylum Actinomycetota; class Actinomycetes; order Propionibacteriales; family Nocardioidaceae; genus Nocardioides. The sequence continues at coordinate 342,070 of CAVVOE010000007.1, read as the reverse complement.
GCCTGGGCGCGGGGCACGGTGCCGGCAGACCTGTGGGAGGCGGTCGTCACCTTCCGCGTCGATGCCGCGCGCGAGCTGGCGGGCGACAGCGGCAACGCGCCCGGCCGGCTGGCCGGGCTGCTGGGCGCGTTGGCGGGCAGCGGCGTTCCCCTGGTCGTCGCCGCGTTCGCCTGGAAGGGCCGCGGCGACCCGTCCGTCCAAGGTCCGTGGACCGCGCCCGACCTGCGCGTCGCGTCGTACGTCGTCATCGTCTTCGAGCTGCTCGTGGCCGGCCTGGCCGGCAGCTACTGGCTCCACTACCTGATGGGCCTGGTCCCGGGCGCCGTGCTCGTGGCCGCCGCGTTCGCCCAGCGGCCGGCCCCGGTCACGCGCAGCATCGGTGGGGCGCTCGCGCTGGCGGGGCTGTCCGGCGCTGCGGTGATCGGGTGGGTGGCCACGCACCCGATCGACCGTCCCGAGGAAGCGGCGATCACCTACCTCGACCAGCACGCCGCCGAGGGCGACACCGCCGTGGTGGTGCTGGGTGCGGCCAACGTCGTCCACGACGCCGGGCTGGACGCGCCGTACCCCTACCTCTGGAGCCTCCCGGCCCGGGTCCGCGACGCCGACCTCTCCACACTGGACGGGCTGCTCCGGAGCCCGCAACGGCCGCGCTGGGTGCTGGTGGCCGAGCGGTCCGTCGACGACTGGGACCTCGACTTCACCAAGACCCGGGCCGAGCTCGAGGCCGACTACGACCGGGTCGCGAGGGCCGGCAAGTTCACCATCTATCGCCGCGACGGCGCGTGACCCGGCGCGTCCTCGCGGTCACGGCGTACGCCGTCGCCCTCTTCGTCTGGTGCGCGGTCATCGGCATCCCCAACGACCCGGTCGGCGTGGCCCTCTGGCTGTGGCTGCTCGCGATCTGCTGGCGGCTCGACTGGTCGCTCCAGTTCCCGAGGGACTGGTGGCCGTGGCTGCTCGCCCTGGCGGTCTACGCGTTGGCCCGCGGCGTGACCGACGACCTCGGGTTCGCGCCGCACGTCACCGCGCCGATCCGGATCGACGAGTGGCTCGGCGGCGGCACGGTGCCGACAGTCCGGCTGCAGCGGGCCTGGTGCGAGGACCCGTGCGTCTACGGCGGTCCGCTGCACTGGTGGGACTACGCCACCAGCGCCGTCTACGCCTCGCACTTCCTGGTCGGCCTCTCGGTCGCGGGGGTGCTGTGGCTGCGCAACCGGGCGCTGTGGCTGGAGTGGATCCGGCGCTACGTGACCATCAGCTACCTCGCGCTGGCCGGCTACATCGTCTACCCGATGGCGCCGCCCTGGATGGCCGCCCGGGACGGCCTGCTGCCACCACTGACCCGCATGTCCAGCCGCGCCTTCCACCACCTCGGCATCGAACGCACCACCATGGTCTTCGGCGGGCTGCCCAACAAGACCGCCGCCATGCCCTCCCTGCACGCCGGCATCGCGTTCCTCGTCGCGTTCTACGCCGTACGCCGGCTGCGCGCGTGGTGGCGCTGGCTGCTGCTGCTCTACCCGGTGGCCATGTCGCTGGCGCTCGTCTACGCCGCCGAGCACTACCTGGTCGACGCGATCATGGGCGCGGTGATCGCGGTGCTGGCGATGGCGGGCTGCGCGTGGTGGGAGCGACGGGCGGGCGGGACGTCATCCGACCCGGCCGCTGGGACGACCAGCTCGCATGACGTTGCTGGGGACGTCATCCGAGACGGCCGCCCGGGCAGCCACGACGTATGACGTCACCGGCAGCAGGGACGTCGGAGCGTCAGTGGTACGTCGCCCGCACCACGTCGGTGACCGGCAGGCTCTGGCAGGCCAGCCGGATGCCGTCGGCGAGGTCCTCGTCGTCGAGGACGTCGTTGTTGAGCATCTTCACCTCGCCCTCGAGCAGCCGGACCGCGCAGGCCGAGCACTCGCCCTCGCGGCAGGAGTACGGCGCCTTCACGCCCTTGGACTCCAGGTGCTCGATCATCTTGGTGGTCGGCGCCCAGTCGTCGAACTCGTAGGTCTCGCCGTCCAGCTCGACCTCGAGGCGGACGTTGCCCTCCGGCGCGCCCTCGGGAGGCTCGTGCTGCTCGGGCTCGGGACCGGCGGCCGGACTCTGCTCGTCGCTGGCGCCCTCGGTGAAGGCGTCGTCGGAGTCGGCCTCCTCCAGCTCGTGCTCGGCCTCGGCCTGCTCCTCCGGGTCGCCGAACGGGTTGCCGCCCAGCGAGATGAACTTCTCCTGGTGACGCCGCTCCCGCGGGAACTCCAGCTCGCGCAGCGCGGCGATCGTCAGCTTCATGAACGGCGCGGGCCCGCACACGAACGCGTCGTAGGTCGTGAACGGCTCGGTGAACGTCTTCATCTGCTCCTGGTTCGGCAGCCCCTGCACCGACTCCAGCCAGTGCACCACGACCAGCCGGTGCGGGTGCTCGGACGCGAGCGCGGCCAGCTCGGAGGCGAAGATCACCGACGTCTCGTCGCGGTTGGCGTAGAAGAGCACGATCCGGCCGCTGCCATGGGCCAGCGCGGTGCGGGTGATCGACATGATCGGGGTGATCCCGCTGCCGCCCGCGAAGAGCAGCAGGTCGGCGTCCAGGTTGGCCGGCGTGAAGATGCCGGACGGCGGCAGCACCCGGATCGTCGAGCCCTCCCGGAGGTTGTCGCAGACCCAGTTGGAGGCGTACCCGTCCACGGTCCGCTTCACCGTGATGGTCAGCGGGCCCCCGTCGTGGGGCGAGGACGACAGGGAGTAGCAGCGCGCGGCCACCCCGGTCTGGTCGCTCGGCACGGCGAGGGTCAGGAACTGGCCGGGCTTGTACTCGAACTCCGCCTCGGCGCCCTCGGGCACCGCGAACGACACCGAGTGCGCGTCGGCGGTCTCCTCCACGACCCCCACCACTTGGAGGTCGTACGACGTCTCGGACATCTCTAGTAGCCGTCCTCGGCGCCGATCGGCACCCGACCGTCTCGCGCGGCCTGCTCGATGCTCGCGATCAGTCGCGGGCAGGCGGGCTGGAAGTCCCGGCCGCCCGAGCGCCGGTTCAGCTCGGGGCAGTGCCCGCGCGCCTCGGCGGTCCACTGGATCGAGGTGTGGTGCTCGCTGTTCTTCTTCACGCCGACCCGCGCCAGGCAGTCGAGGCAGGCCACCTCGACCAGCCGCGCCGAGGTGTAGAGCCGCTGGTCCTCCAGCGTGTCGGCGCTGGTGGGGACGAAGGAGGGCATGACGACCTCAGGTGCCGCTCATGATCTGCGGCGACTGCGGCTCGTCGGCGGCGTCGTCGGACTTGCCGGCGTCCTCCTCCGCCTTCAGCCGGAGGTTCTCGGCGACCTCCTCCTGCCAGTACTCGTTGGCCTTGGTGGTGTCGACCTCGAACTCGAACCGGTCCACCATCTCGGGCGCGATGTCGGCCTGGTCGACGTAGAACTGCTCGTACCAGCGGCGCAGCTGGTAGACCGGGCCGTCCTCCTCGCAGAGCAGCGGGTTCTGGACGGGCACCTTGTTCTTCCAGATGTGCACGTCCTGGAGGAACCCCTCGCCGAACATCTGCGCGTACTTCTTGGAGATGTACCTGGCCGTGTCGTCGTCGATGCCCTCGGGCTTCTTGACCGTGATGCCGTACTGCAGCGTGAACGAGTCCGGGCCGGTCGGGATGTGGCAGTTGATGAGGATGACCTCGGTCTCGAAGCCCTTGTAGTCGACGTCGAGCCAGTTGATCATGTACGCCGGTCCGTAGTACGTCGCCTCGGACTTGAGGAACAGGTCCGGGCTGCCGTAGCCGCCGGCCTTGTCCGGGCGGCCCTTCGACTCCATGAACTGCGTGGCCTGGGTGCCCTCGAAGACGTTGCGGAAGCTGGTCGGGAACGAGAAGTGCACGTAGTAGAAGTGCGCCATGTCGACGACGTTGTCGATCAGCTCGCGGCAGTGGGAGTCGGTGATCGGCACGACCTCCCAGGTCCAGTCGGTGTAGAGGCCGTCCGCCAGGCCGGGCAGCTCGGGCGGCAGGACGTCGTGGTCGGGCTCGGAGCCCTCGACGTCGTGCCAGACCATGAGCTGGTCGTTGCGGATCGTGACGGGGTACTTCTGGGTCCGGGCCCGCAGCGGCACCCGCCGCGCGTAGGGGATCTGCTTGCACTTGCCGTCGCCGCCCCAGCGCCAGTCGTGGAAGGGGCAGGCGATCTCGTCGCCCTTGACCGTGCCCTGGGTGAGGTCGCCGCCCATGTGCCGGCAGTAGCCGTCGAGCACGTTGAGGTTGCCCTGGGTGTCCTGCCACACGACCAGCTGCCCGCCGAACGCCTCGATCCGGTGCGGCTTGCCGTCCCGGAACGAGTCGGCCAGCCCCAGGCAGTGCCAGCCGCGCGCGAACCGCTCCGGTGGCGTGCCGTGGTCCAGCATCCGTGTGTCGCTCATCAGCATCGCCTCCCACTCGGGTGCCCACTCGACTGCCCACTCAACTGCAGAGCTCTCGACTCCAGACTAGAACACGTTATAGTTTTGCGCCATGCGCATCGCCCTCGATCCCGAGCAGGTCGCCCTCAAGGAGGAGCTCCAAGGCTACTTCGGCGAGCTCGTCACCCCGGAGGTGAAGGCGGGGCTCGCCTCCGCCACCGGCCAATTCGACAGTGCCCGATCCTCGGGAGGGGAGTTCGGCGCGGCCGGGGTCTACAAGGGCGTGATCAGGCAGCTCGGCAGCGACGGGTGGCTGGGCATCGGCTGGCCGAAGGAGTACGGCGGCCAGGACCGGTCGATGGTCGACCAGCTGATCTTCACCGACGTGGCCGCCGACTTCGGCGTACCGATCCCCTACCTGACCCTCAACACCGTCGGACCCACGATCATGCGCTACGGCACCGACGAGCAGCGGTCGTACTTCCTCCCGAGGATCCTGGCCGGCGACCTGCACTTCTCGATCGGCTACTCCGAGCCCGGCTCCGGCACCGACCTGGCCTCGCTGAAGACCAAGGCGGTCCGCGAGGGCGACGAGTGGGTGATCAACGGCCAGAAGATGTGGACCTCGCTGATCCAGTACGCCGACTGGATCTGGCTGGCCTGCCGCACCGACCCGGACCTGCCCCGGCACAAGGGGCTGTCGATGATCCTGGTGCCGGCCGACGCCGACGGGTTCTCCTACACCCCGGTGCACACCGTGGCCGGGGTCTCGACCAGCGCGACGTACTACGAGGACGTGCGGGTCCCGGCGTCCAACCTCGTCGGCGAGCTGAACGGGGGCTGGTCGCTGATCACCAACCAGCTCAACCACGAGCGGGTCTCGCTCACCTCGTCCGCCCCGCTGACCATGTCGCTCAAGCTGGTCCGCGAGTGGGCGCAGCAGACCAAGAACCCGGACGGCAGCCGGGTCATCGACACCGAGTGGGTGCAGTTCGCCCTGGGCCGGGCGCACGCCAAGATCGAGGCGCTCACGCTGATCAACTGGAAGCTCGCCTCCGACGCCGATGCCGACGTCGCCCTCTCCCCCGCCGAGGCATCGGCGACCAAGATCTACGGTTCCGAGCTGGCGACGGAGGTCTACCGCTCGCTGATGGAGGTGATCGGCCCGAGCTCCGGGATCACCGGCGCCTCCGACGGCGCCGTGCTCGCCGGCCGGATCGAGCGCTACTACCGCAGCGCGCTGGTGATGACCTTCGGCGGCGGCACCAACGAGATCCAGCGCGACATCATCGGCTACGTCGCCCTCGGGCTCCCCGCGGCCAAGCGGTGACCACCGCCGATCGAGCCTGTCGAGATCCCCGCAAGGAAGGCACCTGATGGACTTCACCTTCACCCCCGAGCAGGACGAGGCCGCCGAGCTGGCCGCCAAGATCCTGAAGGACCGGGCCACCAACGAGCGGATGAAGGTCGTCGAGGCCGACGGCTCCCGCTTCGACCGAGAGCTGTGGGGAGAGCTCGGCGCGGCCGGGCTGCTCGGTCTGGCGCTGCCCGAGGAGTACGACGGCGCCGGGCTCGGCCTGGTCGAGCTGTGCCGGGTGCTGGTGGAGGTGGGTCGCACGGTGGCGCCGGTGCCGCTGGCCGCGCACGGCCCCGCCGCGCGGCTGCTGGCCGAGCTCGGAAGCGATGCCCAGAAGCGGGAATGGCTGCCGGGTGCCGCCGCCGGTGCGAACGTCCTCACGGCGGCAGTGGCCGAGGAGCGGGCCTTCGCACCCGAGCGGCCGACCACCACGGCGACCGAGGACGGCCAGGGGTTCCGGATCTCCGGCGCCAAGGCGATCGTCCAGGCCGGCCCGCACGCCGACGCGTTCCTGGTCCCGGCCGACACGTCGGCCGGGGTGGGTGTGTTCCTCGTGCTGCCGGGCGATGCCGGCGTGACGGTGACCGGGCAGACCTTCTCGGACCGCGACGCGGTGGCGCGGGTCGACCTCGAGGACGTCGCTCTGGACGCGGGCCGGCTGGTCGGCCCGGCCGACGGGTCGGCGTACCGGCGGCTGCGGCACCTCCTGCTGCTCGCCGGCTCGGCCGAGCAGCTCGGCATCTGCGAGGGCGCGCTGGCCCTCACCGCCGCGTACGCGAAGACGCGCGAGCAGTTCGGCCGTCCGATCGGCACCTTCCAGGCGGTCTCGCAGCGGCTGGCCGACGGCTACATCGACACACTCGGTCAGCGGCTGACGCTGTGGCACGCGGCGTGGCGGCTCGAGGAGGGGCTGCCGGCTGACACCGAGGTTGCGATCGCGAAGCTCTGGGCCGCCGATGCCGGCCACCGGATCGCGCACACGACCGTGCACGTGCACGGTGGCGTGGGCATCGACCTGGACGGCGAGGCGCACCGCTACTTCACCTCGGCCAAGCGCTACGAGTTCCTGCACGGCGGCGCGACCGAGCAGGCCCTGCAGATCGGACGGACCCTGGCGGCCGAGCCCGCCTGATGGCCGAGACCGTCCAGCAGCTGCTGCGTGAGCGGGCCGAGGGCGACGGCGCCGACGGGGTCGCGCTGAAGTACGGCGAACGCAGCTGGACGTGGCGCGAACATCTGACGGAGGCCGCCGCGGAGGCGTCGGTGCTGATCGCGGCGCACGACCCTGCGAGACCGCTGCACGTCGGGACCCTGCTCGGCAACACCCCGGAGATGCTGCGGGCGATGGCGGGGGCCGGCCTGGGCGGCTACGTGCTCTGCGGCATCAACACCACCCGTCGCGGCGACGGGCTGCTGGCCGACATCCGGCGCTCGGACTGCCAGTTCCTGCTGACCGACGAGGAGCACCTGCCGTTGCTCGAGGGGCTCGACCTCTCCGGCGTCACCGTGGTCGACGTGACCGCGCCGGACTGGGCCTCGCGGCTGGCGTCGGCCGGCCCGCTGGAGCCGTACCGCGAGGTCGGCGCGATGGACACGCTGATGATGATCTTCACCTCGGGCACCAGCGGCGACCCGAAGGCCGTGCAGGTGGCGCACCTGATGGTGCTCTTCTCGGGGCTGAACCTGGTCGAGCGGTTCTCGGTCACCGCCGACGACGTCTGCTACATCGCGATGCCGCTGTTCCACTCGAACGCCGTAGTGGCCGGCTGGGCGGTCGCGCTGGGCGCCGGCGCGGCGATGGTGCCGGCGCGGTTCTCCGCCTCCCGGTTCCTCTCGGACGTCCGCGACTACGGCGCGACGTACGTGAACTACGTCGGCAAGCCGCTCGCCTACATCCTGGCCACGCCCGAACGGCCGGACGACGCGGACAACCCGCTGCGGGTGGCGTTCGGCAACGAGGCGAGCGACCGCGACATCGCTGAGTTCGCGCGGCGGTTCGACTGCGAGGTGATGGACGGCTTCGGCTCCACCGAGCTGGCGATCATCATCACCCGCGCGCCGGGGACTCCCCCGGGCTCGATCGGCCAGGGCGTCGGGGCGGTGGAGATCTACGACAGCGAGACGCTCACCGAGTGCGCGGTCGCGGAGTTCGACGCGAACGGCGCTCTGGTGAACGCCGACGAGGCCATCGGCGAGCTGGTGAACACCGAGGGGGCCGGCTACTTCCAGGGCTACTACAACGACCCCGAAGCGAACGACGAGCGGATGCGGCACGGCATGTACTGGTCCGGCGACCTCGCCTACCGCGACGCCGACGGCTGGATCTACCTGGCCGGCCGCACCGCCGACTGGATGCGCGTGGACGGCGAGAACCTCGCCGCCGCGCCCATCGAGCGGATCATCCAGCGGCTGCCTCAGGTGGCGCTGGTCGCGGTGTACGCCGTCCCCGATGCCAACGTCGGCGACCAGGTGATGGCCGCGATCGTCCTGCAGGACGATGCGCACCTCTCCCCCGCCGAGCTCACCTGGTTCCTCTCCTCGCAGGCCGACCTGCCCACCAAGGGCTGGCCCCGCTACGTCCGCATCGCCCCCTCGCTGCCCTCCACCGCCACCAACAAGGTGCTCAAGCGCGACCTGATCGCCCAGGGCGCCACAGCCGGCGACGGCGTGCTCTGGGTGCGGGACGAACGAGGGACGGCGTACTCCGTGGCTGGCTGATGGAGGGCCCTGACGCATGCGGGCGGGTCCCGTCGGGCACCCTGCGCCCATGAGCAGGCGCCTTCCCGGCTGGCCGGGCATCGTCGACACCCACATCGCGGTCGGCGGCCGGCGGGTGCGCGCCCTGATCGCGGAGCCAAAGGGCTCCCAGGACGGCGAGCCGCACCTTCTGGTCCACGGGCTCGGTGGCTCCTCGGTCACCTGGGTGGAGGTCATGGAAGGCCTCTCGACGGAGGGGCCGGTGGTGGCCGTCGACCTCCCCGGGTTCGGGCGTACGGCGGCCGGCCCCGACGACGCCCTCACTGTCTCTGGCTTCGTGGAGTTCCTGACAGAGGTCGCCGACGCCCTCGGCTGGGACCGCTTCGGCCTGCACGGCAACTCGATGGGCGGCCTGATCTCGGTGCTCTTCGCCGCCCGGCACCCTGACCGGGTGGCCCGGCTCGTCCTGGTGTCACCAGCCCTGCCCCCGCGCTCGCCGGTCCAGATGCTCGTCCCGTCCCGCGCCACCATCGAAGGCCTGGCGCCTCTCGCCTACTCGTCCGCCACCGCCGCTGCGCTTGCCGCCGCCGGTCTGACTGGTCCGAAGCTGAGCGCCCGACGCAACCGGGAGCTGCTCAAGCTGATCTTCCCCGACCCCAACGCAGTGGACCGCCGGATCCTTGGCCTGATGGCGGCGGACTTCGCCTACAACGGCATCAGCGCCGGTGATCGGCGCCAGGCCCTGTTGAGCGCTCTCCGCTCGATCACGACCATGTGGGCGGCACCCTGGGGGACCTGGCGCGCCATCGGCAAGGTGCAGGCGCCGACCCTCGTGCTCGGCGGGACCCGGGACGCTTTGGTCCCGGCGAGGGTGCTGCGGGCCGTGCTGGCGAAGCGCTCGGACTGGCACGGGCACGTGCTGGACGATCGCCGCCACGCGCTCATGCTCGAGGACCCCGGCATGTACCTGGACCTCGTCAGCCAGTGGCGTCGGGGCACGGGCAGGGCCGCGTGATGACGACGTGCCCTGCATCACGCCGCCGCAACCCCTAGGGGTGGCGTACGCGCACGGCTCAGGGGCACCTCCAGGGCGGAGCAGAAACCTGACCATGTCCGCGCCCTCTCGCCTGTTCCCAGGCGAGGTGTCTGTCTCCGGCGCACAATTCTGAAAGTTGTTGCAATGTCTTCGATCACCACTGCCCAGACCCCCGGCGCCACTCGCGGCAGCCATTCCCCCGCCCGTCGGCTGAGCACAGAGACCAAGGCCTCGGTCAAGACGACCGAGCTCATCGCCTACGTCGCCGCTGTCATCGGCGTCCTGGTCGCCTCCGCCGTCGTCGACGCCAGTGACTTCGGCGCCGAGCAGGCGTGGTTCTACGTCACCCTGCTGACCATCGGCTACATGGTCAGCCGTGGTCTGGCGAAGTCCGGCTCCCGGGACTTCTACGACGACGAGGGCGAAGCGTCCGACGCACGCTGACCACTCGCTCACAAACACCCTCCCCGCGCGAGCGGGGAGGGTGTTTGCGCGTCTAGCGTGACGGTCGTGGAGGTCCTGCGCACGCCCGACGGCCAGTTCGCGAACTTGCCGGGATACCCGTTCGAGCCGCATGACGCCGACGCCGTAACGTCGGGGCCCGGATCGGCTGGGTCGCGTCGTGGCCCGGGTCATCGGGGTCAGGTGACCCTGGGCTCGCGGTGCAGCAGTCCGAGCAGGGCGTCGGTGAGCTCCGCGGCTGCCACCTCTTGGGTGTGCCAGGCGATCACGCCGTCAGGACGGACCAGCACGGTCCCGGCGAGGTTCGGCTCCGCGACGGACTCCACGGCGAGGGTCACCCCGACGGCCTGCTGGGCCTCGTCGGCCACCGGGTGCCAGTCGTCCGCATCGCCCGCGGTCAGGAGGGCGAAGCCGTGGCCGGCCACGTCGAGCGTGGAGCGTCCCTCCGAGAGCCGTACGTGCGGCACCCTCGCGCCCGGCGTCCAGCTGTGTTCTCGGGGGTCGTCGAGCGGCGCGCCCGGCCGGTAGACGGCCCCGAGCTCGATCGAGGCATCGTCGAGCGGCGGCTGCAGGTCGTCCTGCGGCAGCGAGGGGTCGACGCGCAGCACGTAGCGCGTGTAGGCCTGCTCGACGGTCAACGCCGCGACCGGTCGCCGCTCCTCGTCGTACGACGACAGGAGGTCGGGCCCGGCCAGACCGTTGGTCACCAGCGCGAGCTTCCAGGCCAGGTTGTGGGCGTCGGCCACTCCGGTGTTGCCACCGAACCCACCGGTGGGCGGCATCACGTGCGCGGAGTCTCCCGCGAGGAAGATCCGACCGCTGGAGAAGGTGCTCGCGGTCGCCGCGCTGGCGCTCCACCGCTGCACGTTCTCGATCTCGACGGGATGGTCGGGCGCGCAGCCCAGAGCGGTGCGCACCCACTCCGTGCAGCGCTCGGTCGACACGTCATCGCCGATCTGGGTGTCGCGGGTGCCGTCCGGGGCGATGGTCGAGAACACCGCGAGAAAGCCCGAGTCGCCGCTGATCGAGAAGCGGAAGAAGCCGAGCAGGCTCGGGTGGTTGACGTAGACGACGCTCAGGTTGCGGTCCCCCAGCAGTGGCTTCACGTCGGCCTTGAAGTAGATGGTCACGCAGTTGGCGAAGCTCCCTCGCCCGCCCATGTCGATGCCGAGCTGTTGACGGATCCGGCTGTGCACGCCGTCAGCGGCCACGAGGTAGTCGCACGTGACGAGGCTCTCCTCACCCCCGTCTCGCGACGACAGCACGGCTTCCACGTGGTCGTCATGCGGCGCGAAGGAGACCAGCTCCGTCGCGAACCGGTGCTCCGCTCCGAGCTCGACCGCCCGATCGCGGAGCACGGGCTCGAGGCCGACCTGGGTGATGAAGAGACGGTCGGTGGGGCTGAGCCCTTCGACGCCGTCGTTGTAGGAGTGGAAGAAGTACTGGAGCTCCCGCCCTCCGAGACTCTCGACGGCCATGATCGCGCCGTTCTGCACGAACTCGCCGGCAGCCGCCCGTTCCACCTGCTCCTGGAGCCCCACCGAGCGGAAGATCTCCATCGTGCGCTGGTGGAACGACGCGGCGCGTGGGTGGATCGCGGTGTCCCGGTGGCTCTCCACCAGCAAGTGCCGGACACCCTGGTCGGCGAGCAGCACCGACGTCGACAGACCGACCAGGCTGCCGCCCACGACGAGGACCGGGACGTGACGCTCCTGCATGCCTCCCAGCCCTACACGATGGGAGGACGTTCGTCCATGTGGAAGACCTGACTCCGGCCCGCGTCGTTGCTCACGCGATCGCCGTGGCGTGAGAGGCCCGCTAACGTGGCGCTCCATGCCGCAGGCAGCCGGTCATGACTCCATCGAAGCGGTGGTCGCGGCGATGCAGACGCGGCTGGACGCACTCACGCCGGAGCAGGAGCAGCGGCGGGAGTTCCTGGGCACCTACCAGCGAACCACGCTCGCGGTCGGCAAGGCGGTGCAGGACGGTGTCTTCGAGGACGGCTCGTGGGTCGAGGACTGGGACATCGTCTTCGCCGACCTCTACCTCGACGCGCTGGACGCCGACCTTGCCGGCGGCCGCGTGCCTCGCCCGTGGCGGCTCGCGTTCGAGGCGCGCCCCGGGCTGCAGCCGCTCCAGCACGTGCTGCTCGGCATCAACGCCCACATCAACTACGACCTGCCCCAAGCGCTGCTCGCGGTGATCAGCGACGCCGACTTCGCCGACCCCGCGGTGCTGGACCGGCGTCGGCGCGACCACGAACGCATCGACGGAGTGCTGTCCGGTCGGGTGGCGGCCGAGGACGGCGAGCTCGCGGCCCGGTCGGCGCGGAGCCTGCTCGACCGGCTGCTGCAGCCGCTCAACCAGCGGGCCTCCAAGCGGTTCCTCCGCGAGGCCCGCCTGAAGGTCTGGCACAACACCATGGAGCTGCAGCAGGCGCGCCTGGTCGGTCCCGACACGTACGCCCGGCGGCTGGCCGAGCTCGAGCTGCTGAGCGCCGCGAAGATCGCCGACCTGCTGGCGCCCGGCCAGGTGCTGCTGCGCCTGGCGGTCGCGGGGTTCGGCGTCGTGCTGCCGCCACCCGAGGTCGACGCGGAGTAACCCTCGCCGATGTCGCCATGGGACGCTGGCGCGATGGTCCCCGACCCTGCCCCGATCGGTGACTGGTTGCACCAGGGCACGAGCGATGCCCGGGAGGTCGCCGACCGCTACGACGAGTGGGCGCAGAGCTACGACGACGACCTGACCTCGTGGTCCTACCAGGCTCCCACGGTGGTGGCGGAGACCGTCGTCACCCGGCACCCCACGGCGGGCTCGGTGCTCGACGTCGGGTGCGGCACCGGACTCGTCGGCCGAGCGCTTCGCGCCCGAGGGTTCGCGGGACGGATCCTGGGGCTCGACATCTCGCAGACGTCTCTCGACGTCGCCCAGCAGTCCGGGGCGTACGACTCGCTCGAGGCCGCGGACCTTCAGCAGCGTCTCGCCTTCGAGGACGACAGCGTCGACGCAGTCGTCTGCGTGGGCGTGATGACCTACCTCCCGGAGGTGGAGGCGGCGTGGCGAGAGTTCGCGAGGGTGGCCCGGGCGGGGGGAATCGTGGTCGCGACCCAGCGCGAGGACCTGTGGCAGGCCCGCGAGTGCCAGGCTGTCATCGACCGGCTCCAGGACCAGGGCGTGTGGACGCCCCTGGAGGTCACGGGTCCGGCCCCGTATCTGCCGGAGGGCTACGGCGGGACGCCGGAGGTCGGCTGCTACTACCTGACCGCGCTCGTCAGCTGACCCGGTCACACTGGGCGGATGCTTCGGTCAGCCGTCTACACGCTGGTCTTCTTCGTCATCGCTCCGGGCAGCAACGCCGGGCTGGTGCCGTGGCTGATCACCGGGTGGCGGCGTCCCGAGAGGGTCGGCGCAGTGGAGGGGGCCGGGATCGTGCTCGTGGCTGTCGGGACGGCCGTCGTGGTGACCTGCTTCGTCCGGTTCGTGACCGAGGGGCGGGGCACGCCCGCACCGGTGGCGCCCACCGAGTCACTGGTGGTGGGCGGGCTCTACCGCTACGTCCGCAACCCGATGTACGTCGGCGTCGCAGCCGCCATCGCCGGGCAGGCGCTGCTGTTCCGCAGCTGGGGCGTGGCGCTCTGGCTCGCGGTGTTCCTGGTCGCGGTGGTGTCGTTCGTCAAGGGCTACGAGGAGCCGCGGCTGGCGGAGCAGTTCGGCGCGTCCTACGAGCGGTACCGCGAGGACGTACCCGGCTGGTGGCCACGGTTCCCCCGCAGGCGGTAGAGGACTACGGTTCGAAAATGCTCAACGACAGCACAGTCACGGCCAACATCCCGGCTGCGGACCTCGACCGCGCCCGGAGCTTCTACGCCGACACCCTCGGCCTCACCCCCGTCTCGGAAGACCCCGGTGGCCTCATCTACACGACGGCCGGCGGGACGTCGTTCTTCCTCTACCTCACCGAGTACGCCGGCCAGGCCGGCCACACCATCGCGCAGTGGCACGTCAAGGACGTCCCCGCCGAGGTCGAGGCGCTCAAGGCGAAGGGGCTCGAGTTCGAGCACTACGACCTGCCGGGCGTCACCTGGGACGGCGACGTCGCCAGCATCGAGGAGATGGGCCGCGCCGCCTGGTTCAAGGACAGCGAGGGCAACATCATGTGCATCGACGAGGTCACCGCCTGAGCCGGCGCAGCAGCTTCTTCGCAGCGTGGGTCAGGCGGACGGCGTAGAACCCCTGGCCGGTGTCGGTGAACCACACCATGCGGCGGCGCACGTCCCACGCGGGCTGGGCCATCACGGATGACCCCTTGCCGGCGGCCGGGAGGTTGACGTACCCGACCTCGCGCGGGTGCTTCAGGTGACTGATGTCGAAGAGCCGCAGCCCGGAGTTGATCATCGAGCAGGCCACGATGCGCGGATCGGTCTCGTACGGCACCGAGCAGTAGTGACCGGTGTAGCCGCCGAGCGGGTTGCTCGCGCCGGGGTCGTCGTACGTCGCCTTGCGGCCGACGGGCTGCTGGACCTCGAGCCGCAGGTTGGAGACCACGCGGGGGTGCCGCGGGTCGTTCACGTCGATGATGCGGGCGGCGCCGACCCGGGCCTCGGCGGGGTCGCCGAGCCCGATCCTGGAGAACTCGTCGACCTGGAGGACGTACTGGTGGCCGCGCCGGGTGAACGGCTGGGCCACCTGCGGGATCGAGCCCTCGGACCAGGTCAGGTTGGAGAGCACGGTGACCTGTGGGTCGGGCAACCGGTCCTGCACCTGGCTGACGTCCAGGATCCGCAGCCCCTCTCCCGGGAGGGTGCCGCCGGACAGGTCGTTGCCGATGTTGGCGACGTACATCGTGCGGCCGTCCGCTGAGAGCCGGAGGCCGTGGTAGTTCACGCCGTACTGCTCCACGAGCTTGGCCGGGTGCACCGGGTCGGTGACGTCGATGGCGGTGAACGTCTGGCCGCCGGTGCTGCTGGCGTAGAACGTCAGCCCGTCGGGCGAGAAGCCGGACTCGTGGCCGAGCAGCGCCGAGTGCGTCGACGAGAGCAGCCGCGGCTGCCTGCAGTCGGTGCCTACGTCGTAGAGGTCGACGATGCCGATGCCGGCGAACGCGTTGCCCATCACGGCGGCGAGCAGCCCGCGGCCCGGGTGCACCAGCAGCGACTCGTGCGGGCTCAGCATGGCCGGGCTGGTCAGCGTGGCCGTCTTCACCGGCTCCCCCGGGTGGGTCATGTCGAGAACGATCACGCCGAGCCCGTTGCGCACCTGCATGGCCACGTCGGTCGGGAACAGTCGCGTGGAGTCGTAGAACGCGCAGGTGTGCCCACTCGCGTCGCGGTAGCGCAGGGTCTTGAAGCCACCGGTGCCCGGGACGTGCGAGACCACCTTGGCGTTGCAGAGGAAGCCCCGGGCGGCCCGGCCGCTCGCGTAGTCGGCGGGCGAGACCCGGCCCTGCATCCCGGTCTCGGGCCGCGACCCCTTCCCGCACTTCTTCGCTGGCGGGGTGGCCCCCGGGAACGAGTCGCCGCTCGCCGACATCCCGTCGGAGACGGCCAGGCCCACGGGGACCAGGAGCAGCGCCACCAGCGCCGCCGCGAGACGGCGGAGCGCACCGCTCCGCGTAGCGCTCACTTGCGGTAGGTGTCCAGCCGGTCGACGGCCTCGTCGTACTCCGCCACCAGCGCGGCAATGACGTCCGCCACCGGCCGCACGGAGTTCATCCGACCCACGATCTGGCCGATCGGCATCGAGATCACGTCGGGGTCGTGCGAGGCGTTGATCCGGTTGTGCGCCTGGGCCACGAGCAGGTTCTGCAGCGGCATCGGCAGCGGCTCGGGCGCTCCCTCCTCGGCCCACGCCTCGGTCCACTTGGTCTTGAGCAGCCGGGCCGGCTTGCCCGTGTAGATCCGGGTGCGCACCGTGTCGGACGACGTGGCCCGGGTGAACGCCGTCTCCCACCCCTGGTTGCTGGCCAGGTTGCGGTACTCCTCGGTCCCGAGCCAGATCGACCCGGTCCACACGCCCTGCGCGCCGAGCGCGAGCGACGCGGCGACCTGGCGGCCGGAGCCGATGCCGCCGGCACCGAGCACCGGCACGTCGGGACCGACGGCGTCCACGATGTCCGGGGTCAGCACCATCGAGGCGACCTCGCCGGTGTGGCCGCCGGCCTCGTAGCCCTGCGCCACGATGATGTCGACGCCGTTCGCCACGTGTGAGAGCGCGTGCTTGGCGGCGCCCGCGAGCGCGGCGACCTTGATGCCGTGCTCGTGACACTTCTCGATGACATCGACCGGCGGCGAGCCGAGCGCGTTGGCGATCAGCACCGGCCGGTGCTGGAGCGCGACGTCGAGGTGCGAGCGCGCCACCGAGTGCAGCCAGCCGAGGACCCCCTCGCGGCCCTCGCCTTCAGGCAGCGGCGGTACGCCGAGCTTGAGCAGCGTCTCGTCGACGAACTTCCGGTGCTCCTCGGGGATCATCGCCCCGAGGTCCATCGAAGTGCCCTCGGTGGGGATCTTCATCGGCATCACGATGTCGACGCCGTACGGCTTGCCGTCGGTGTTGTCGTCCAGCCAGCTCAGTACCCGTTCGAGCTCCTCGGTGTCGTTGAACCGGACGCAGCCGAGCACGCCGAGGCCGCCGGCCCGCGAGACGGCCGCGGCGACGTGCTCCGAGGGCGTGAACGCGAAGATCGGGTAGTCGATGCCGAACTGGTCACACAGCGAGGTGCGCATCGAGCGCCATCTCCTTGGCCTTGGGGTACTGCGCTTTGCCGGTCGCGTTGCGCGGCACCTGCGGGACGATCGTGAGCGAGCGGGGCAGCTTGTAGCCCGACAGGTGGGCCCGCAGGAAGTCGCGCAGCTCGTCCAGCTCGAGAGTGGTCCCTTCGCGCAGCTCGACCACGGCCGCCACGGCCTGGCCGTACTTCTCGTCCGGCACGCCGACCACGAGGCAGTCGTAGACGGCCGGGTGCCCCTTGACCGCCATCTCGACCTCCTCGGGGTAGACCTTTTCCCCACCGGTGTTGACGCAGTTGGAGCCGCGACCCAGGAGAGTGACCCGGTTGCCCTCCTCGATGCGGGCGAAGTCGCCGGGCACGGAGTAGCGCTGGCCGTCGATCTCGAGGAACGTCGCGGCCGACTTCTCGGGATCCTTGTAGTAGCCGACCGGCACGTTGCCACCGCGTCCGAGCCGCCCGATCTTGCCGATGTCGGTCTCGGGGTCGAGCAGCCGGTTGTCGTCGTCGATGACGACGCTGTTGGGCCCGAGGCCGACGACCGGGCCGTCGGTGCTGATGTGCTCCTTGTCCTGCATGCCCATGCCCTGGAAGCCGGTCTCGGAGGCGCCTACGGAGTCGGTGAAGATCCCGTCGGGGAACGCCTCCATCCAGCGCCTCTTCACCGGAGGGCTGAAGACAGCGGCACTGCTGGAGATGACGAAGAGGTTCGAGGCGTCGTACGGCGTCCCGGTGGCCGCCTTGCGCTCGAACTCGTCGATCAGCGGCAGCGCCATCGCGTCACCGGTCATGAACAGCATCTGGATCTTGTCCCGCTCCGCGACCTCCCAGGTCCGCTGCGGGTCGAACTTCGGCTCGAGGATCGTGCAGTGCCCGGCGAAGAGGTGCATGAGCAGGCTGGCCTGGGCGCCGCCGTGCATCAGCGGGCTGAGCGGGAAGGTCATCATCCGCGGCTCCAGCGCCTGCTTGGACTGGTCGTACTCCTCCAGCGGCTCGCCGGTGTAGAAGTCGATGCCGCCGCCGAGCACCCGCCAGAAGTCCTCGTGGCGCCACATCACGCCCTTGGGGAAGCCGGTGGTCCCGCCGGTGTAGATGATGTGCAGGTCGTCGGCGCTCCGCTCACCGAAGTCACGGGCGTCGCTCTGGCCCGCGATCGCCTCCGCGTAGAGAACTCCGGCGTACGACGACACGTCGGCCTCGTTGTCCGGCTCGGTGGCGTCGGGGATGACGACCACGGTCTGCAGCTTCTCGTGCTTGGGCACGCAGGCAGCGACGAGCGGGGCGTACGGGCGCTCATGGATCAGCGCCACCACGTCGGCGTTCTGGAACAGGTAGTCGAGCTCGCCCTCGACGTACCGGTAGTTGACGTTGACGGCGACCGCCCGGATCTTCAGCACTGCCAGCAGGGCCACGACGTGCTCGACGCTGTTCTTCGCGTAGATGCCGACGTGCTCGCCGGCGGAGACGCCTCGGGAGGCCAGGAAGTGCGCCAGCTTGTTGCTGTCACGCTCCAGCTCGGCGTAGGTCACCACCCGGTCCCCGACCTTGATCGCCGGGTTGTCCGGAACCGCGTCCACGGCGTGCTCGAAGAGGTCTGCGATGTTCAGCGCCACACGCGCAAGACTAGAACACGTTCTCGTTTCGGTCTACGATCCCCCGTGTGACCAGCGACAATGTCGACACGGGGCAGCACTGCCTCGTCGAGCAGCAGGGCCCCAAGCTCGTCGTCACGATGAACCGGCCCGAGGCGCGCAACGCGCTCTCCGGGGAGATGCTCGCGATCATGTCCGACGCCTGGGACCGGGTGAACGAGGACCCGGAGATCCGGGTCTGCATCCTCACCGGCGCCGGCGGCTACTTCTGCGCCGGCATGGACCTCAAGGCCGCGAACCAGAGGCCGCCGAGCGAGAGCTTCGAGTCCGGAGAGTACGACCCCACGATCATCAAGCCGCTGCTCAAGGGCTTCCGGCTGACCAAGCCGCTGGTCGCCGCTGTTGAGGGGCCTGCGATCGCCGGCGGCACCGAGATCCTCCAGGGGACCGACATCCGGGTGGCCGGCGAGTCGGCCAAGTTCGGCATCTCCGAGGCCCGCTGGAGCCTCTACCCGATGGGCGGCTCCGCCGTACGGCTGCCCCGCCAGATCCCCTACACGGTCGCCGCCGAGCTGCTGCTGACCGGCCGGCACATCCTGGCCCCCGAGGCCAAGGAGCTCGGCCTGATCGGCCACGTGGTCCCCGACGGGCAGGCCCTGGCCAAGGCCCACGAGCTCGCGGACCTGGTCGCGGCGAACGGGCCGCTGGCCGTCCAGGCGATCCTCAGGACGATGCGCGACTCCGAGGGCAAGCACGAGGACGAGTGCTGGGCCGACGACGCCCGGGTGGGCGCCGCGGTGTTCTCCTCGGAGGACGCCAAGGAGGGTCCCCGGGCGTTCAGCGAGAAGCGGCCCGCCGAGTTCCGAGGCCGCTGACCCGCGACATCGACCGACGGTCGCGGTTACCATGCCGCATCGATCTCGTCGGAGCGCGATGACTCGGCATCCCTCGGAAGCTGGGGGCCGCAATGCCAGGGAAGTCAGTCGCTCGCGCGGCCTCGATGCTGGCCGTCTGCTCGGCGTTGGTCGTGATGGGCCCGGGCACACAAGCCGCGCCAGCGGCGCCGGCCGCGCCGACGAACACGGCGGTGGTCTGGGGATCGCACGACGACGTCCCCGAGGCGGCCCGCAGCCACGTGAAGGCGGTCTCCGCCGGCCACGTCCACAGCCTGGCCCTGCGCTCCGACGGGACGGTCGTGGCCTGGGGCAACGACGGCCAGGGGCAGACCGACGTCCCGGCCGGCCTCACGGGGGTCACGGCGGTGGCCGGCGGGTGGGTGCACAGCCTGGCCCTCAGGTCTGACGGAACGGTCGTCGCCTGGGGAAACCACGGCTTCGCCCACGTCCCCGCCGATCTCACCGACGTGAAGGCCATCTCGGCCCGCAAGCACCACGACTACAGCATGGCGCTGAAGACGAACGGCAGGGTCGTGGCCTGGGGCGTCGCCGGCGACGTCCCAGCGGGTCTCACCGCCGTGCGGGCCATCTCCGGCGGCGGGGACCACAGCCTGGCGCTGAGGAACGACGGCACCGTCGTGTGCTGGGGCAGCAACAGCTTCGGGCAGTGCGACGTCCCGCCCGGGCTCACGGGCGTGAAGGCCATCGCGGCCGGCTCCTACGGAAGCCTCGCGCTGATGGAGGACGGCACCGTGGTCTCCTGGGGCAACACGCACGGTCTCCCCGCCGGGCTGACCGACGTCAAGGCCATCGCCGCGGGCGGGGCCGGCGAGCTGGCCCTGATCAGCGATGGCACGGTGGTCGGCTCGTCCGGGTTCGGCAATCCCGAGCCTCCGCCCGGCCTGGCCGGGGTGCGGGCCATCTCGGTCGGGTCGTACCACGAAGTGGCGCTGGCGGCGGTGACCCCACCTCCGGGACCGGTCCAGGACCTCGAGGCGTCACCCGGCGACGGACGGGTCTCGCTCACGTGGACCAACCCCACCGACGCCGACTTCTGGTACACCCGGGTGCTGCGCTCCGAGACCGGGTTCGCCGAGAGCCCCGACCCGGACGGCGACCAGATCCTGATGTTCTACTCCGCCGAGCCGGAGTTCGTCGACGACTTCGCCACCAACGGCACCACCTACTACTACACGGCGTTCGCACGGGACGCCACCGGCGGCTGGTCCGGGCGCGCCACCGCGAGCGCGACCCCCATGGAGCGGGTCCGGCCCACGATCACCCTGGTGCGGCCGTCGGCCGACGCCACCGACGTACGCCGTGACCAGAACCTCATGGTCCGCTTCTCGGAGTCGATGGACCCCGCCACCGTCGGGACCTCGACGGTGATCCTGAGGCGCCAAGGGACCACCGCTCGGCTGGACGCCCAGGTCGACTACGACGACTCGACCTACACCGCCGCCCTCGACCCGGCCTCCGAGCTCGAGGCCGGGGCCAGCTACGTGGCGACCGTCAACGCCCAGGTGCAGGACCGGGCAGGCAACCGCCTCCAGGCACCCCGGACCTGGACCTTCACGGTCTCGGACGACACCACTGCACCGCAGGTCGTGTCGACGACTCCCGCCAGCGGGGCGGTCGGTGTCGCGGCGGACGCCCCACTATCGGTCCTGTTCTCGGAGGCCATGCGACCACCGGCGCTCAACGTCGTGACGTTCAGCGTGCGGGCGACGGGCGGCGGGACCACCCAGCCGTCGACGGTCACCTACGACCCGGCCACCAGGGTGGCCACGCTCGATCCCGATGCCGCGCTGGTGCCCGGCCTGACCTACGTCGCCCGGATGACCCGGATCAGGGACCTGGCCGGCAACCTGCTCCCGAGCCGGGTGACCTGGCGGTTCACGGTGGCCGCTGCGTCCTAGGGTGTCCGCGTGGCTTCGGGCGTCGTGCTGGTCTTCGCCGCGTTCCTGGCGCTCGCCGTGGTCGTGGTGGTGTTCAGCTACCTCGCGGCGAAGAAGCGGCGCGAGGAGATGCTGGCGTTCGCGACCTCGCGCGGCTGGCGGTTCGAAGCGGACCAGCCGCTGCTGGTGGAGCGGTTCACCGGCCCGCCTTTCGGGCTCGGCTTCGGCCGCCGCGCGTACAACGTGCTCTACGGCAGCCACGACGGGCGCGACCTCGTCTCCTTCGACTACGAGTACAAGACCCGGACCACCAACGGGAAGCAGACCACGACCCACACCCACCGGTTCTCAGTGCTCGGGTTGTCCATGGGGCTCGTCATGCCTGCGCTCAGCGTGGACCCGGAGAACTTCCTCGACCGGTTCGTGGGTCGGCTCACCGGCACCGACATCGACCTGGAGTCGGAGGAGTTCAACCGCACGTTCACGGTCAGCTGCCCCGACCGGAAGTTCGCCTCCGACGTCCTGCACCCGCAGATGATGGAGTTCCTGCTGCAGAACCGGCACCTCGGCTGGCGGTTCGAGCAGGACTCGATGCTGGTCATCGCACAGGGGCAGCGGACCCCGCAGCAGGTCGACGCGACCCTGCAGGTCATGGACGGCATCACCGACCGGGTGCCGGAGTTCGTCTGGCTGCGACTGAAGGGACAGGGATGACCCCGCTGGGTTGGGTGCTGGTCGGCCTGGGCGTCCTGCTGATCGTCGCCGTGATCGCGAGCTACAACCGGTTCGTCCGGCAGCGCACCCTGGTCGACGAGTCGTGGGGCGGCATCGACGTCGAGCTGTCGCGGCGCCACGACCTGATCCCGAACCTGGTCGAGACCGTGCAGGGGTACGCCGCCCACGAGCGCGAGGTGCTCGAGCTCCTGGTCCACGCGCGCGAGGACGCGACCGCGCACCGCGACGACCGGCCGCACGCCCGCGAGGGGTTCGAGGACACGGTGACCCGGGCCCTGCAGTCGGTGCTGGCCCGGGTCGAGGCGTATCCCGACCTCAAGGCGAGCTCGAGCTTCCTGTCCCTCCAGCGCGAGCTGACCCTCACCGAGGACCGGATCGCCGCCGCGCGGCGCTTCTACAACGGCAACGTGCGCGCCTACAACACCCGCGTCCGAACCTTCCCGTCGAACCTCGTCGCCTCTGCGTTCCGGTTCCGGGCCCGCGACTTCTTCGAGCTCGACGATTCGTCTGCGGTCCGGCCTGCAGTTTGAGCGCGCGATTCGCAGACGAATCGGGGCCCGGGCGGCAGCGGGTCCATGCGCTCAGACTGGCGTGATCGGCAGCGACCTGCGCGGCTCGAACTCGAACGTCGCGCCGGTGCTGATCCGGGTCACGGCGACCTCGTCGAAGTCGGCGGCCGGCTCGTCGCGGCGTACGACGGTCGCGGTCCAGTCGGTCTCCGTGCCGGTGACCTCGACGTCGAGATGCGGGTCGACCGCGCGCACGGCGGCCTGCAGCGGGCGCACCGAGTGCGGTCCGCACAGGGTGACCCAGCCGGCGTCCTCGTGCCCGGGGCCGGCCGCGACGTGCAGCGTGGAGTCCGCGAACGATGCTGCGATGTACGCCGCCGGGTTGAGCATCGGGTGCAGGGCGAGTGTCCCCACGGCGTCGGTCCCGAGCGCTCGGTGGATCCGTTCGGCGGCCACCCCGGCGATCCCGACCAGCTGGCGGGTGGCGATGTCGGTGGCCTGCTCGGGTGACTCGGCCCGCGATCGTACGGCGATCAGGAAACCCAGGTTGAGCAGCTGCATCTGGACGCAGACCTCGTCCGCGATCCGCGCGAGCGCCGATCGGGAGAACTCGGAGAAGTCGAGGTCGGAGACGAGCGGCCCGGCGTAGTCGGCCCGGCCCTCCTCGGTGCCGTCGATCGGGTCGAGCTCGACGGCGGCGGCCCGGGACGCGGCCACCACCGCCAGCGCGGGGATGGGCGCGACCTCGGGGTAGGACTCGTCGATGGTGACCGTCCACGCACAGTGCGGGTGCCGGTCGGCCGCCCGGTCCTCGGCGCTGCGAGGGGGCCGGTGGATCGGCCGCACCCGGGCCTTGGGGTTGGAGGCGACCGCGGTGGCGTCGAAGGTCGGGTCCTCGATGTCGTGGCACATCGAGCGCACGTAGTCCGGGCCCATCGGCTCGACGTCCATCAGCGCGCCGCAGTGGTCGAGGCGGAACTCGCCGTGCCACGGGTCGTGGACCGTGTAGCGGAAGTCCATGAACTGCGGCGGCGCCCCGATGTCCAGCTGGAGCCCCTTGAAGATCGTCACGACGTCGCCGCGCCCGGGCTCCGTCGGCGCGTAGCCGAGCGCCCGCTGCATCCGCCGGGTGTAGACCGGAGAGGACGCCGCCCACTCCTCGACCGCGACCTGCGCCATCTCCTCGCGGCCGAACGCCGAGATGCACCAGGCCATGCCGGAGCGGTCGATCAGCTGACCGATCAGCAGCAGCTCCGGGACCAGCGTGGCGAGCTGGTCCCGGGGGAGGATGGCGTACCGGCTAGCCAACGCTCCGCTCGCCCGTCCAGTACTGCGCCCGCAGCGCCTTCTTGTCCGGCTTGCCCAGCCCGGTCAGCGGCAGCGCCTCGGTGGCGATCACCTGCTTGGGGGCCTGCACCGAGCCCTTGCGCTCCTTGACCATGTCCTGGATCTCGTGGACGAGCTCGTCGGTCAGCTCGTGGCCCTCGCGAAGCACGACGATCGCCGTGACGGCCTCGCCCCACTTCTCGTCCGGGGTGCCGATCACGCCGACCTGCGCGATGGCCGGGTGCTGCGCCACGACGTCCTCGACCTCGCGCGGGAACACGTTGAAGCCGCCGGTGACGATCATGTCCTTGGTGCGGTCGACGATGTACCAGAAGCCGTCCTCGTCCTCGCGCGCCACGTCGCCGGTACGCATCCAGCCGTCGCGGAAGGTCTCGGCGGTGGCCTCGGGCAGCTTCCAGTAGCCGCCGCACAGGATCGGGCCGGCCACGCAGATCTCCCCCGGCTCGCCCTGCGGGACCGGGTTGCCGTCCTCGCCGAGCAGCGCCGTCCGGAGGAACGCCGACGGCTTGCCGCAGCTCGAGAGCCGCTCGTCGCCGCCGCCGACGTGGTCCTCCTTGGCGAAGTAGGTGATCACCATGGGCGCTTCGGACTGGCCGTAGTACTGCGCGAAGATCGGCCCGAACCGCTCGATGGCCTCCTTCAGCCGCACCGGGTTGATCGCCGAGGCGCCGTAGTAGACGGTCTCGAGGCTGCTCAGGTCACGGGTCCGGGAGTCCGGATGGTCCATCAGCGCGTAGAGCATCGACGGCACCAGCATCGTCGCCGTGATCTTCTCCCGCTCGATGAACTCCAGCACCTCACCCGGGTCGAACCGGCTCAGCACGTAGAGAGAGCCGCCCTTGATCACCGTCGGCGCGAAGAACGCCGCGCCGGCATGCGAGAGCGGTGTGCACATCAGGAACCGCGGGCTCTCCGGCCACTCCCACTCGGCCAGCTGGATCTGGGTCATGGTGTTGAACGACTGCACCAGCCCGATGACGCCCTTGGGGTTGCCGGTCGTGCCGCCGGTGTAGGTGATCGAGGTCATGTGGTCCGGCGGCAGCACGACCGCCTCGAGCGGCTGGGCGTCGTACTTCGCCGCCTCCGCCACCAGGTCCTTGCCGACGTGGGCGAGCGCCTCGGGCACCGGCCCGATGGTCAGCACCTGCTTGAGCCCGGGGCACTTGTCCAGCAGCCCGACCGCGCGCTCGACGAAGACCGGGTCGACGATCAGCGTGGTGATCTCGGCGTCGTTGATCACGTAGGCGTGGTCGTCGAGCGAGCCCAGGGGGTGCAGCGACGTACGCCGGTAGCCCTGGGACTGGCCGGCCCCGAGGATGAAGAGCACCTCGGGCCGGTTCAGCGCGAGCAGCGCACCCGCCGTGCCGGTGCCGGCGTCGAGCGCCTCGAAGGCCTGGACGTACTGGCTGATCCGCTGGGCCACCTCGCCGCCGGTCAGCGTGGTCTCGCCGAGGTGGATCACCGGCTTGTCGCGGTGCCGCTTGAGCGCGGCGAGGAACAGGTGCCCGTTGTGGGCGCCGACCCGCATCGGGTCGTCGAGGTCCGAGGGGTTGCCACTCATGCGCCGAGACTAGAACGTGTTCCAGTTCTGGGCAACGAGTCAGCTTGCTGAGGTCGCTGGAGCCGCCTGCCTCGACGCGGGCCCCCGCACGGCGTACCGGGTGGAGCGCGGGCGATGCGAGCACGCACCTCGCCGTGATGCGAGGCTGGCGGACATGACGTCGACCGGCCTCGACGACCTGCCGGGCCTGGAGGACTACTGGCGGCGCGGGACGCGCCGTGCGCCGCCGCGCTTCGCCGGCGACATGGCCGACCAGCTGCTCCTTGCGGTGCTGGGCCTCGGACTCGAGCAGGCGATGCATCAGCTGGCGCTCGATCCGGACTTCGACGCCTTCCGGGACTGGATCCTGGCCACGGCCGGGCCGCCGGACCCCGACACGCTCGCCCGTTACCAGGACACCCTCGAAGGCGCGCACCCGTCTCCCGCGACCACCGCCCGGCTCGCCGCGATCGACACGATGCCGCCCGTCCTCGAACCGGCCGAGCTGGAGCGGTTCGAGCGCGACGGCTACGCGGTGCTGAGCTCCGCGATCCTTCCCGACGAGGCCGCGCGGGCTGCCGCGGCCGTCCTCGCCGAGACCGGTGCGGACCTCACCGACCCGGCCACGTGGTACGGCCGGCGCACCAACGGCATCATGGTCCAGCTCTTCCAGCACCCCGCGCTCGAGGTCGCGCGCCGCTCGGCGCGGGTGCACAAGGCGTTCGCGCAGCTGTGGGGCCGCAGCGACCTGTGGATGATCACCGACCGGGCGAGCTTCAACCCGCCGCTGCGGTCGAGCGACGGCTTCGCACCCCCGCGCCTCCACTGGGACGTGAGCCTGGCCCCGCCCATCCCCTTCGCGACCCAGGGGATCCTCTACCTCGTCGACACCGACGAGGACCAGGGCGCGCTCGAGCTGGTCCCGGGCTTCCACCACCGGATCGACGCCTGGCTGGACTCGGTCGGCGACGCGGATCCGCGTGGTGTCGACCTCTCCGCCGAGGCGGTCCGCATCCCCGCCTCGGCCGGCGACCTCATCGTCTGGCGCCAGGACCTGCCCCACGGCGCCAGCCCGAACCACACCGCCCGCCCGCGCATCGCGCAGTACGTGAACATGTTCCCGGCCGACCTGCGCCAGCAGCTGGCCTGGCGCTGAGCCGAGGCGGTCAGAGCTGCTGGGCCAGCCCGACCACGTGACCCTGCGGGTCCTCGATCAGGGCGAACGACACTCCGGGGACGGTGACCGGGTCCTGGACGACGCGGCCGCCGAGCCGGGTCGTGTCCGCGATCGACGTGGCCATGTCCTCGACGCCGACGAAGAAGGTGACGAGGTCGCTGTCGCCCTGGAGCGGACTGATGGCGGTGTAGAGGGCGTCGGGCACGCCGGTGTCGACGAAGGTGTACCCGGGGTAGGCACCCTCGGTGGGGTAGGTCCAGCCGAACAGGTCACCGAAGAAGGCTCTGGTTGCGTCCGGATCGCTCGAACGGATCTCGGCGTGCACGATGGGGTGGCTCATGATGACCTCCGGTTCCATGGGCCACCGATGTGTGACCTCATGGACATGACGGACGAGCGCACCGGAAATCGACGGCCTCGTCGTACGACGCGCCGGTGGGCGCTTCCCAACCTCGGCCCGAACAGGCACGCTAGGGGCCGGACCCGCCCCGAGGAGGTGCTCTGTGACGACCACCGTCACACGCTTTCGACTCTGCGCTCGCCCCGTGCCGACACGTGTACGACGGCGAGCGGACGATGACCGAGGACCAACAGGGGCTGATCACTGAGGATGTGACGTACTCGTGCGGGTGCCAGAGCCACCGCGAGGAGTACCACGACGGCAGCGTCCACCGGCAGATAGTGGACCACCACGGCAGAGTGCTCGTGGACGAGGAGCTGCGGGGTGAGTGATGACCCCATAGTCGCCGACCACGACGTGCTCCTGGTCGGCGGCGGCGCCGCCGGACTGAGGGCGGCCATCGCCATCGCCGAGACCGAGCCAGGACTCGATGTGGCCGTCGTGTCGAAGGTCTATCCCATGCGCAGCCACACCGTGTCCGCAGAGGGTGGCGCCGCTGGGGTGATCGCGGACGACGACACCGTCGAGGAGCACATCTACGACACGGTCTCGGGGAGCGACTGGCTGGGCGACCAGGACGCCATCGAGGCCTTCGTGAACGAGGCGCCGCGCGAGCTGCTGCAGCTCGAGCACTGGGGGTGCCCGTGGAGCCGGCAGCCGGACGGCCGGGTGGCGGTGCGCGCCTTCGGCGGCATGAAGAACATGCGCACCTGGTTCGCCGCCGACAAGACCGGCTTCCACATGCTGCACGCGCTGTTCCAGACCTCGCTGAAGTACTCCGCCATGGTCCGGTACGACGAGTGGTTCGTCACCCGGCTGCTCGTCGATGACGGACGGGTGCACGGGGTCGTCGCCGTCGAGCTGAAGACCGGCCGGATCAAGGCCATCACCGCCCGTTCCGTCGTGCTCGCCACCGGCGGCTGCGGCAAGGTCTTTCCGTTCACCACCAACGCCGCCATCAACACCGGCGACGGCATGGCGCTCGCCTACCGGGCCGGCGCCCCGCTCAAGGACATGGAGTTCGTCCAGTACCACCCGACCGGGCTCCCGTTCAGCGGCATCCTGATCACCGAGGCCACCCGGGCCGAGGGCGGCTGGCTGCTCAACAAGGACGGCTACCGCTACCTCCAGGACTACGACCTCGGCACGCCCACGCCGGAGCCCACGCTGCGCAGCATGGAGCTGGGCCCTCGCGACCGGCTCTCCCAGGCGTTCGTGCACGAGGTCGCGAAGGGCCGCACGCTGGACTCGGAGTGGGGGCCGATCGTCCACCTCGACCTGCGCCACCTCGGCGAGAAGCTGATCGACACCAAGCTGCCGTTCGTGCGCGAGCTGTGCCTGAAGTACGAGCGGATCGACCCGGTGACCGAGCTGATCCCGGTGCGCCCGGTCGTGCACTACATGATGGGCGGGGTCCACACCGACATCGACGGTGCGACGCCCCTCGCCGGCCTGTACGCCGCGGGCGAGACCGCGTGCGTGAGCATCAACGGCGCCAACCGGCTCGGCTCCAACTCCCTGCCCGAGTGCCTGGTCTTCGGTGCCCGGGCCGGCCAGGCGGCGGCGGCGTACGCCGCGAGCGCCGGTCCCGTCCCAGCGTCGATCGCCGCCCAGGCCGCCGACGAGGTACGCCGGCTCGAGCGGCTGCTCGGCACCCCGCCCGGCGACGACGCCGTCGCTCCGATCCGCACCGAGATGCAGACCGCGATGGAGGATGCTGCCGGCATCTACCGGACCGGACCCGAGATGGCCGCGGGAGTCGACCTGCTCAAGGAGCTGCAGGAGCGCGCGCTCCGGGTCGGGATCTGGGACACCGCTCGCAGCTTCAACACCGAGCTGGTCGCCGCACTGGAGCTCGCGAACCTGCTCGACGTCGCCGAGTGCATGCTCGCCTCCGGCCTGCGCCGGGAGGAGTCGCGGGGCGCCCACCAGCGCACCGACTTCCCGGCCCGGGACGACGAGCGGTTCCTCACCCACCAGCTGGTCGAGCGCGATCCAGACGGCACACCGCAGGTCTCCGAGCTGCCGGTGACGATCACCCGCTGGCCTCCGGGCGAGCGGACCTACGGGAGGTAGTGATGGCGGACAGCATCACCTTGAGGGTCACCAGGTGGCGACCCGACAAGAACACACCTCCAAGCACGGAGGACTACGACGTCCCGCTGCGCAAGGAGTGGACGGTCCTCGACGGTCTCAACTACGTCAAGGACGAGCTCGACCAGACCCTGTCGTTCCGCTGGTCGTGCCGGATGGGGATCTGCGGCAGCTGCGGCATGAACGTCGACGGCGAGCCGCGACTGTCGTGTGGCGCGTTCCTGACCGACTACGCTCCCGGCCCGGTGCTCGTGGAGCCGTTGGCGAACTTCCCGATCGCCCGCGACCTGGTCGTCGACATGTCCGACTTCATGGAGAAGCTCCCGCGGGTGAAGCCGTGGATCATCCGCGACGACGACGTGACCGAGATCGACGGGGAGTACCTGCAGACGCCCGAGGAGCTCGACGCCTACAAGCAGTTCAGCATGTGCATCAACTGCATGCTCTGCTACGCGGCCTGCCCGGTCTACGGCCTGGACCCCGACTTCATCGGCCCGGCGGCGATCGCGCTCGCGGAGCGCTACGACCTCGACTCCCGCGACCAGGGCGCGCGCGAACGGCTCGACGTGCTCATCGAGCACGAGGGCGTCTGGGGGTGCACCTTCGTCGGCGAGTGCACCCGGGTCTGCCCCAAGCACGTGGATCCGGCTGCTGCGATCCAGCGCTACAAGCTCAAGGCGGCCCAGGAGACCGTCAAGGTGTTCCTCCTGCCCCGGGGCATGCGATGAGCGACGTCACCTGGCGGCGCCCGATCTCCACCTGGTGGTGGCTGCGGAAGCGGACCTACTTCCTGTTCGTGATGCGGGAGCTCAGCTCGCTCTTCGTGGGCTGGTACGTCCTGTTCCTGCTGCTGCTGTTCCGGGCCGTCGGCCGCGGAGAGGCGGCGTACCAGGACTTCCTGGACTGGGCCGCCTCGCCGGTCGTCGTCGTGATCAACGTGGTCGCGTTCGCGTTCGTCGTCCTGCACACGGTGACGTGGTTCAGCCTCACTCCCCAGGCGATGGCTCTACAGGTCCGCGGCACGCCGGTGCCGGGATGGCTCATCATCGGCGCGCAGTACGCCGGGCTCGCGGTCGTGTCCGCCTTCATCTGGTGGCTGGTGACCCGATGACCAAACGGCGGATCCTCCCCCTGGTGTGGCTGACCTTCAGCGGTGGCGGCGTGACCGCCGCGACGTTCCTCCCGGTGCTGGCGTTCCTGTTCGCGTTCGCGTTCCCGCTCGGGTGGATCACCCCGCCCTCGCAGGACCACCTGCTCGACCTCCTGCGCAACCCGATCACCTTCCTGGTGCTGATGGGGGTGTTCACGGTCATGCTCGTGCACGCCGCCCACCGGTTCCGCTACACGCTCTACGACGGGCTGCAGCTGAAGTGGAAGTGGCAGATCGCGGTGCTCTGCTACGGCGGCGCGGTCTTCGGCGCCGGTGCCGCGTTCGTGATCCTCGGCCAGCTCTTCTGACCCGCAGACTGGGGCAGCAGCATCTGAAAGGACAGCTCATGGGCAAATTGCTGGTACACATCACGTCCGGCCCCGAGGCCCCGACCCGGGCCGCACTCGGCCTGTTGGTGGCACGGGCCGGGATCGACGAGGGTCATGAAGTCAGCGTCTTCCTCGCCGGTGACGCCGTTCAGCTCATCCGCGATGCGGTGCTCGACTCGCTGACCGGGCTGGGAACCGGCTCCCTGCGCGAGTCCTTTGACGCGATCGCCGACGGGGGTGGGCGGTTCTACGTGTCGGGCATGTCGAGCAAGGCCCGCGGGGTGACCGAGGCCGACCTGGAGGGCAAACCGGCCGAGCTCGCGATGCCCACCCGGCTGGTGCAGCTCGCGTTCGAGGCCGATCGGAACTTCACCTACTAGGTCAGCAGCTCAGCGATCGCCCGCACCTCGTCGGGTGAGTGCAGGCTGAGCAGCAGCGTGGTCACGCCGGTCTCCTCCCACTGCGCGACGCGCTCCTTGACCTCGCCGGCGGTGCCGATGATGTGCATGTCGTCGACCAGCTCGTCGGGGATGAGCGCGGTGGCGCGCTCCTTGTCGCCGTTCAGGTAGAGCTTCTGCACCTCGGCGGCGAGGTCCTCGTAGCCCATCCGCACGAAGACCTGGTTGTGGAAGTTCATCTCCTTGGCGCCCATGCCACCCATGTAGAGCGAGACGAACGGACGCATGGCGTCGATGACGCCAGCCTTCTCCTCGGCGTTCGCGACCACCTGCAGGTGGCAGGTGGCGGCGATCTCGAAGTCGGCGCGGGTACGCCGGGCGCCCGGCCGGGAGAAGCCCTCGTCGAGCCACGGCTGGTACATGCCGGCCGACTTCGGCGTGTAGAAGATCGGGATCCAGCCGTCGGCGATCTCGGCGGTCTGCGCGACGTTCTTGGGGCCTTCGGCGCCCAGCCAGATCGGGATGTCGGCGCGCAGCGGGTGCACGATCGGCTTGAGCGGCTTGCCCAGCCCCGTCGACCCCTCACCGGCGTACGGCAGCGGGTGGTGCGGGCCGTCGTTGGTCACCGGCGCCTCGCGGGCCAGCACCTTGCGGATGATGTCGACGACCTCACGGGTGCGGGCCAGCGGCTTGGCGAACGGCTGGCCGTACCAGCCCTCGACCACCTGGGGGCCGCTCACGCCCATGCCCAGGACGACCCGGCCTCCGGACAGATGGTCCAGGGTGAGCGCGTGCATGGCGATCGAGGTCGGCGTCCGCCCGGACATCTGCACGATCGAGGTGCCGAGCCGGAGGCGGGAGGTCTCTCGGCCCCACCAGGCCAGCGGTGTGAACGCGTCGGAGCCCCAGGCCTCAGCGGTGAACACCGCGTCGAACCCGGACTCCTCGGCCGCCGCGACCAGCTCGCCCACACCCTGTGGCGGCTGGGCGCCCCAGTAGCCGAGCTGCAACCCCAGTTTCATGTGTCACCTCTCTCGAAGCCTTGAAACAGATTAGAACGTGTTCTAGTTTGCGTCCATGCCCCGCACTCTGTCCGCGCCTGTGACCGTAGCGTTCGACTACACCCGGTCGACCGGCCCGGTGCTCGGCCGGTTCCTCTCCGGGCTGCGGGACGGCGTCGTGGTCGGCGGGCGTACGTCGGAGGGCCAGGTCGTCGTACCTCCCCCTGAGTTCGACCCGGTCACCCATGCCGCGACCGACGACTTCGTCGAGGTCGCCGACACCGGGACGGTCACGTCGTGGACCTGGGTGCCCGAGCCGGTGAAGGGCCAGCCGCTGGACCGCCCGTTCGCGTTCGCGCTGGTGACCCTGGACGGTGCCGACGCTCCCCTGCTGCACGCCCTCGACGTGGCCTCGGCCGAGGACGTGAGCACTGGCATGCGGGTCAGGATCCGGTGGCGCGAGGAGCGCAAGGGCGACATCACCGACATTGCGTGCTTCGAACGACTGCCCGACGGTGAGTCCGGCTCGACCGTGCAGGCGAGGGAGACGGTCGATCCGGTCACCGGCATCGTCGTCCCGATCGAGCTCGACTACCTGTACGCCGCCTCCCCCGAGGAGTCGCTGTTCTACACCTCGCTGTCCGAGGGCAAGCTGGTCGGCCAGCGGTGCCCCGAGTGCGGCAAGGTCTACATCCCGCCGCGCAGCGCCTGCCCGGCCGACGGCACGCCGACCGCCGAGGAGGTGCCGCTCCCCGACACGGGAACGGTGACGACGTTCTGCATCGTCAACGTGCCGTTCCTCGGCCAGCGGATCACCCCGCCGTACGTCTCGGCGTACGTCCTGCTCGACGGCGCGGACATCGCGTTCCTGCACCTGATCCTCGACATCGCGGCCGAGGAGGTCCGGATGGGGATGCGGGTCAAGGCGGTGTGGAAGCCCGAGGACGAGTGGGGCACCACGATCGAGAACATCAGCCACTTCGCGCCCACCGGCGAACCGGACGCGGACTACGAGACCTACAAGGTGCACCTGTGAGAGACGTTGCCGTCGTTGGCTTCGCCCAGCGGCAGATGGCCGAGTTCGACGGGTCGCCGACCTGCGTCGAGCTGCTGGTGCCGCTGTTCGCGGAGTGCTACGAGCAGACCGGCTGGACCCGCCAGGACGTCGGTTTCTGGTGCTCGGGGTCGTCGGACTACCTGGCCGGGCGGTCGTTCTCGTTCGTGCAGGCGGTGGACGCGATCGGCGTGATCCCGCCGGTCAACGAGTCGCACGTGGAGATGGACCTGGCCTGGGCGATGTACGAGGCCTGGATCAAGATCCAGACCGGTGAGGTGGACACCGCGCTGGTCTACGCGTTCGGCAAGAGCTCGGCCGGCGTGCTGCGGCGCACCCTCGCGCTCCAGCTCGAGCCCTACACGATGACGCCGCTCTGGCCGGACACGGTGTCCCTGGCCGGCCTCCAGGCCCGGGCGGGCATCGACGCCGGCCTCTGGGACGAGCGGGCGATGGCCGAGGTGGCCAACCGGTCGCTGACCGACGCCGAGAAGAACGAGTACGCGATCCGGAAGGGCGGCTCGTCGGTCGAGGAGCTGCTGGCCCGGCCCATGTACGCCGACCCGCTGCGCAAGCACGACTGTGCGCCGGTCACCGACGGCGCGGCCGCGCTGGTGCTGGCGGCCGGCGACCGCGCCGGCGAGGTGTGCGAGCGGCCGGCCTGGATCCGGTCGCTGGCGCACTACGTCGACCCGATGAGCATGGGTACCCGCGACCTGACCCGGTCGCTGTCGGCGTCGCGGTCGGCTGCCGCGTCGGACCTGGACGGGGTCGAGGTGGCGGAGCTGCACGCGCCGTTCAGCCACCAGGAGCTGATCCTGCGCTCGGAGCTGGGCCTGGCGGACGACGTCGCCGTCAACCCGTCGGGCGGTGCCCTGGCGAGCAACCCGATGTTCTCCGCGGGTGGCATCCGGATCGGCGAGGCGGCGAAGCGGATCTGGTCGGGCGAAGCGGGCAAGGCGCTCGGCCACGCGACGTCCGGCCCGGCCCTCCAGCAGAACCTCGTGTGTGTCATGGAAGGACAGTCCTGATGGGCAAGCAGCCGGCCGCGGTGATCGGCGTGGGCCAGACCCACCACCGGGCCAAGCGCGAGGACGTCTCGATGGCGGGGCTGCTCCGCGAGGCGGTCGACCGGGCCCTCGACGACGCCCGGATGACCCTCGACGAGATCGACGCGATCGTGGTCGGCAAGGCTCCGGACCTGTTCGAGGGCGTGATGATGCCCGAGCTCTTCCTGGCCGAGGCGCTGGGTGCGGCCGGGAAGCCGCTGCTCCGCGTGCACACTGCCGGTTCGGTCGGCGGGTCGACCGCGATCGTGGCGTCCTCGCTGGTGCAGGCGGGCGTGCACAAGAAGGTGCTCACGGTCGCCTACGAGAAGCAGTCCGAGTCCAACGCGATGTGGGCGCTGTCGGTGCCGATCCCGTTCAACATGCCGGTGCACGCGGGGGCCGGCGGCTACTTCGCGCCCCACGTGCGCTCGTACATCCGTCGTTCGAACGCACCGACCCACGTGGGTGCGATCGTCGCGGCCAAGGACCGGCAGAACGCGCTGAAGAACCCGTTCGCGCACCTGCGGAACCCGGACACCACCGTCGAGTCGGTGCTCGCGTCGCAGATGCTGTGGGACCCGATCCGGTACGACGAGACCTGCCCGTCCTCCGACGGCGCCTGCGCGCTCGTGATCGTCTCCGAGGACGAGGCCGCGCGCACGTCGAACCCGGCCTGGATCCACGGCACCGTGATGCGCTCCGAGGCCACCTCGGCGGCGGAGCGCGACCAGGTGAACCCGCAGGCCTCCCGCGACGCGGCCGCCGCGCTCTGGAAGCAGGCGGGGATCACCAACCCGATCGAGGAGATCGACGAGGCGGAGATCTACGTGCCGTTCTCGTGGTTCGAGCCGATGTGGCTGGAGTCGCTCGGCTTCGCCGCCGAGGGCGAGGGCTGGAAGCTCACCGAGTCGGGCGCCACCGCGATGGACGGCAAGCTCCCGGTCAACTGCTCGGGCGGCGTGCTCTCCTCCAACCCGATCGGCGCGTCCGGCATGCTCCGCTTCGGCGAGGCCGCCCTCCAGGTCCGCGGATCCGCCGGCGAGCACCAGGTCGACGGCGCCCGCCGCGCCCTGGGGCACGCGTACGGCGGCGGCTCGCAGTTCTTCGCGATGTGGGTGGTCGGGTCGGAGAAGCCCTCGAACTGACAGGAGCGGGAGCTGCGGCCAGGACGGGCTGCCGGCGTCCGTCGACAGTGCAGCATCCCAGTCACCCAGTGACGGGAAGGCTGCACGAACGTGGGCGCTGCCACGTCGCGTTCGCCTTCAGTGAACGGCGGGCGCGGCCGGCCCCGGCGTACGGCGGACAGGCGTAGCCTCCGGTCATGGGCGAGCTGATCCCGTTCCCGGCACCTGAGACCGACGCACCGGCCGAGCGCGAGCCGCTGTGGCGCGAGGCGGTGGGCCAGGAGCTCCGAGACGAGCGC
Organism: uncultured Actinomycetota bacterium; assembly: GCA_963749865.1. Taxonomy (GTDB): domain Bacteria; phylum Actinomycetota; class Actinomycetes; order Propionibacteriales; family Nocardioidaceae; genus Nocardioides. The sequence goes on along the minus strand of CAVVOE010000007.1, from coordinate 306,825 downwards.
CAGGACGCCGGCCGCACGCTCGCCGACGTGGCCGACGACGCCGGCGTCTCGACGCAGTACCTCTCCGAGATCGAGCGCGGCCGCAAGGAGCCGAGCTCCGAAGTGCTGCAGGCGGTGGCCGGCGCGCTCGGGCTGCGGCTGGTCGACCTGACGATCCGAGTCGCGCGGCGCCTGACCGAGGTGCGCGGACCGGTCTGCCTGGCGGCCTAGGACCTCACGGCAGCAGCAGCATCGAGTCGCCGAACTCGTGCCACAGGTAGTGCGGCGCGTCCCGGGTCGTGATGTCGGCGTAGGCCCGGTCCACCAGCGCCCGCCCGGCCACCGCCTCCAGCAGGTCGAGGTGGCTGGCCTGGGGCTCGTGCAGCCCGGTGAGCAGTCCGGTCACCACCCGCGCCGGGTTGCTGGGGCCGAGGACGAGCGAGGTCCAGCCGCTGTACGCCGTGACCCGGCCGTCCCGGTCGACGGCGGTCTCGAGCGCGCGGACCACCGTGGTGCCGACGGCGACCACCCGGCCGCCGGAGGCCCGGGTCAGCTCGACCAGCCGCGCGGTGGACTCGGGCATCGTCAGCCACTCCGGCTGCGGCGGCTCGTGCGTCTCCTGACTGGCCACGCCGGTGTGCAGCACGAGCGGCGCGACCACGACGCCGGCCGCCATCAGCTCGACCAGCACCTCGCGGGACAGCGGTCGCCCGGCGCTGGGCATCTCGGCGCTGCCGGGCACGGCGGCGTACACGTTCTGAAGGGTCTCGATCGGCCAGGTGCCGTGCAGGTAGGAGTAGCGGATCGGCGTCCCGTGCCGGCGCAGGTACGCCACCCGGTCCGCGACCGGCAGCGTGGTCGCGCGCCAGAGCCGGGTCTGGCCGGCCGGGTGCGGCTCCCCGATGCGCAGCCGTACGCCGCCGGGCAGCCGCAGCACCTCGCCGGGCTCCGGCAGGCCGGGGCCGTGCCCGTCCGGCCGGCGCAGCTCCACGACCCACGCGCCGTCGTCCAGCTCGGCGGAGACGTGCAGCCCCCAGGTGCAGCCGTGCCGCTGCACCTCGAGCGCCGAGGGCAGCGTGGCGCTGGTGTTGACGACCAGCAGGTCGCCGGGCTCCAGCCAGTCCGGCAGCTCGCGGGCCTGGCGGTGATGGGTGCGCTCCTGGGTGACCACGGCCATCCGCACCTCGTCGCGGGCCAGGCCGCGGGCCTCGGGTGGCGCGGTCGCCTCGCTGCCGGGCGGCAGGTGGAACCGGGTCTCGGCGGTGGCCTCGCTCATGCCGACGCCAGCTCCTTCAGCAGCTCGGAGGCGCGGTAGCGGCCGCTCGGCAGGTCGCCCTCGATCAGGCGCAGCAGGGCCGGGACGGCGACAGTCGGCTCCGGGCGGTCGGAGATGTCCTCGCCCGGGAACGCGTCCTGGTGCATCCGCGTCCGCATGTCACCGGGGTCTACGGCGTACACCCTCAGCGATGGCTCCTCGGCCGCCAGCACCCGGGTGGCGTGGTCGAGGCCGGCCTTGGAGGAGCCGTAGCCGCCCCAGGTCTCGTACGCCTCGACCGACGCGTCGGAGCTCAGGTTGAGGACGACTCCGTCGTGGGTCCGCAGCTGCGGCAGCAGGGCCGCGGCCAGGGCCACCGGCGCCACGAGGTTGACCTCGAGGATGCGAAGGTACGTCGCCGGGTCGAGCTCGGCCAGGCTCGGCAGCGGGCTGGCCCCGAGCGTGCTGGCGTTGTTCACCAGCGCCGTGACGCCGCCCAGCTCGGCCGCGACATCGACCAGGTCCCGGCGGTGCGCCGGGTCGGCCACGTCGCCGGCGATGGCCGGGTGCGGACCGCCGGGCAGCTCACGGACCGCTTCGTGCAGGGCGCGCTCGTGCCGGGCGTCGACGATGAGGGCCCAGCCGCGGCCGGCCAGCTCGTGGGCCAGCGCCCGGCCCAGGCCCTGCGAGGCGCCGGTGATGATGGCAAGGGGTCGAGATCCAGTCATGCCACCAGCATCGAACTTCAAGTAATGTTGAAGTCAAGCGATGCGGAAACGTCCCTCTCGCAGCCCAGTCGGGGCGACCCGAGGATTTCGCCAAACCGCAGGTGGGAGCCTCCGGTCGCTGTCATCGTGAGGCTTCTACGCGCGCTCCCCCATTCCCTCGCAGATCCAGCAGGACCAACGTGCCGACGATGAACTCACCCCTCCTGGCCTGGCTCCCCCGCGGCCTGGGGATCCCCCATGACACCTGGGTCGTCAGGCACCGCTGGGTCGTGCGCATCCTCGCCCTGCAGTGCGGGGGGCTGGTGATCTTCGCCGGTGGCTCGTGGATACGGGCTCCAGCACGGCCTCTTCGAAGCGCTCCTGCCCGGGACACTCGCCGTGTTCGCGACGTCGAGCCGGCTGAGCAAGACCACGCGCAGCGCGTTGGCGGCAGCCGGGCTCATCTTCGTCTCGACGACCCTCGTGCACCTCTCCGACGGCTACATCGAGGCGCACTTCCACTTCTTCGTGATGATCCCGATCGTGGCCCTGTACGAGAGCTGGGTCCCGTTCATGGTGGCGGTGTGGGTCACGCTGATTCACCACGGGGTGATGGGGTCGTTGAATCCCGCATCGGTCTACAACCACCCGGCCGCGGAGGCACATCCCTGGGCCTGGGCCGGCATCCACTCGCTCGCGGTCCTCGCCGCGTGTCTGGGCGCCGTGGTCAACTGGCGGGCCCAGGAGCAGCTCAGGGAGGCGCAGGCGGACCTCGCCGAGCGGCTCGTGCACCAGGCGAGCCACGACCCGGTGACCCAGCTGCCGAGCCGGACCCGGTTCGAAGACCGGCTCGACAAGGAGCTGCAGGCCGCGAAGCGGTCCTCGTCGCCGATCAGCGTGTTGGTGCTGGACATGGACGGCTTCAAGGAGGTCAACGACATGTTCGGCCACAGCGTCGGCGACCTCGTCCTGCTCGAGGTGGCGCTGCGGGTGACGGCGGTGGTGCGGCCCGAGGACATGGTGACCCGCATGGGCGGCGACGAGTACGCCGTCCTCCTCGTCGGGGCAGATGCCACGGCTGCCCAGCGGACCGCCGCCCGGCTCGCCGAGGAGCTGGCCCAGCCGTTCGAGCTTGGTGGCGCGAGTGTCGACCTGGAGGTCAGCATCGGCAGCGCCACCGCCAAGGAGGATGACGACGCAGCGGCGCTGATGCGCAACGCCGACACGGCCATGTACCACGCGAAGGAGCAACGGCTCGGGCGCGCGCAGTACGACGAGGATCACCCGATGCTCACCGTGGGCGCGCACACCGGGAACCGGCTGTCCCTCCTCGGCGACCTCAGGCGCGCGCTGCAGGACAACGAGATCGTCCTCTACTACCAGCCCAAGGTGGACCTGGCCACCGGACGCATGGCGGGCACCGAGGCCCTGGCCCGCTGGCAGCATCCCGAGCGTGGGCTGCTCCAGCCCACGACGTTCATCGACATGGTCGACCGGACGAACCTGAGCCGGCAGTTCACGACGCAGGTGCTCGACCTGGCCCTGGCTCAGGTGGCGAGCTGGGCGGCGGAAGGCCTCGAGGTCCCGGTCTCGGTCAACCTGGCCCGCCGCTGCCTGTTCGATCCCTCCCTGCCCTCCCAGGTGTCGCGCAGCCTCGCCGAGTACTTGATTCCGCCGCACCTGCTCTGCTTGGAGATCACCGAGATGACGCTGGTCAGCGAGCCCGAGCACGTGGTGCAGAGTCTCCACCAGCTGCGGTCGCTGGGCGTGAAGGTGTCCCTGGACGACTTCGGGACCGGCTACTCCTCCCTGTCCTACCTCAAGGACCTCCCCATCGACGAGCTGAAGATCGACCGGAGCTTCGTCACCGACCTCACCGACGACGGTTCGCGGGCCGCGATCCTGGTCCGGGCCGCCATCGAGCTGGCGCACAACCTCGGCCTCAGCGTGGTGGCCGAGGGCGTCGAGGACGCCGAGACCCAGCGCCGGCTGGCCGACCTCGGTTGCGACCTGGTGCAGGGTTTCCACATCGCGAGGCCGATGCCGGCCTCCGAGCTCGCTGGATGGCTGGCCGGGTGGCTGGGCCACAGCGACGTCATGGTCGAGCCGGCCTAGTGTCCTGTCCCTGGAAGCTGGTCCCGCTCAGCACCGACCCGATCTCCGCGGCGGCCTCCTTGAGCACCCCCGCCGCCACCTCCACGACCTCGTCGCCGACCCGGGCCAGCGGACCCGACATCGACATCGCCATCGGCTGAGGTGCGTTGGGCACCCGGACTGCCACGCAGCGGACCCCGATCTCCTGCTCGCCCTCGTCGAGCCCGTAGCCGAGGCGTCGCACCTCGTCGAGGGCGGCCAGGAACTCCTGCGGGGTGGTCAGCGTGCTCGGGGTGTAGCGCGGCATCCCGGTGCGCTCGAGCAGTGCGACCACCTCGTCGTCGGGGAAGTCGGCCAGGATCGCCTTCCCGACCGCCGTGGCGTGCGGCGAGGTACGGCGGCCCACCTCGGTGAACATCCGCATGAAGTTGGCGGAGGGTTGCACCTGCGCGACGTAGACGATCTCGTCGCCGTCGAGGGTGGCCAGGTTGACCGACTCGCCGAGCCTCGCGACCGCGTCGTTCATCGCGGGCCGGGTCCAGGCCCCGACCCGCTTGGAGGCGGTGTCGGACAGGCGCATCAGTCGCGGCCCCAGGGAGTACTGACGCGACGCCTCCTGGCGCACGTAGCCGAGGTCGACCAGGGTGCGCACCAGCCGGTGGATGGTGGCCAGCGGCAGCTCTGCCTTCTCGGCGAGCTGGGAGAGGCCGATCATGCCCCCGGCGTCGGCCATCGCCTCCAGGATCGCGAAGGCGCGGTCGAGCGACTGCACCCCGCCGGAGCTCCGGGTGAGGTTGGGCTCGGTGACGTCGGTGGTCATGGCACTCCTGGGTCTGGGGGGTGTCGCTGACAACTTGGTTCCGTATCCCGGAAAACTCTACCGGCCGACGCCGAGACGGTCTGCGCAACGCGGCGGTCGGCGCCGCGCTCGAAGGTACGCAGCAGGGCGGCGGCGGCGGCCACGGCGATCGCGGCGGGCTGCTTGCCGGGGATGCCGCGGATCCCGATCGGCGTCGTGACCCGGGCGATCGACTCCTCGTCGTGTCCCTCGTCGGCCAGCTTCCTGCGGAACCTGGCCCACTTGGCGGTGGAGCCGATCAGGCCGATGGAGCCCAGGTGGCTGGTGCGGAGCGCGGCGTCCACGAGTGCTGCGTCCTCGGCGTGGTCGTGGGTCATCACCAGCACGTGGGCTCCCGGAGGCAGCTCGCCGAGGATCAGCTCGGGCAGGACCGGCACGTGGTGGGTGTGGATCCGCGCGGTCGCGTCGACCAGGGGCGCGAGCAGCTCGTCGGAGAGCTGGTCGGAGCGGGAGTCGACCAGGTGCAGGTCGAGCTCGTGGCGGGCCAGGATCCGGGCCAGCTCGAGGCCGACGTGACCGACCCCGAAGATCGCCACCGCGGGCAGCACCGCCAGCGGCTCCAGGAGCACCGTCACCTCTCCGCCGCAGCACTGCACCCCGCGCTGGTACGGCGCCTTGTCAGACAGCTGGGTGGTGACGAGCTCGGGGCCTGCGCCCGGCTCGGGCAAGAGCTCCCGGGCCCGGTCGATCGCGATGGCCTCGAGGTTGCCACCCCCGATCGAGCCCCAGCTGTCGAGCGCGGCCACCACCATCTTGGCGCCGGCCTCACGTGGCGCGTGTCCCCGGACCGAGGTGACGGTGACGAGCACCCCCGCCTCCCGGCGGGAACGCAGCCGCTCGACGGCGGCCAGCCAGTCCATGCGCCTAGACCTCGGTGAGATGGGCGACGACCGTGCGCTCCACCTCTGACTCCGGTCGCCGGGTCGGCGCAGCGGGATCGGCCTGGCCGGGCTGCCGTCCCGGCTTGCCCTCGACCACATGGCCCTCGTCATGACCACGCCGAGCCTCGGTCAGCGCCCACCACACCGCCTCCGGGGTCGCCGGAGAGGCGAGGTCGACGCTGGTGCCGGGGGGGCCGAACGCCGCGGCCGCCTCGCGAAGCGCCTCCCGAACCGCGAACGCCAGCATCAACGGCGGTTCGCCGACCGCCTTGCCGCCGTAGACGGCCCCGTCCTCGTGGGCCCGCTCGAGCAGGGTCACCCGGAAGTCCGGCGGCATCTCGGAGAAGCTGGGCAGCTTGTAGGTGCTCGCGGACTGGGTGGCGAGCCGGCCGCGGAACGGTCCGTCGCTCTCGTCCCAGCGCAGGTCCTCCAGGGTCAGCCATCCGGCGCCCTGGACGTAGCCACCCTCGATCTGGCCGATGTCGATGAGGGGCGAGAGGCTGTCGCCGACGTCGTGCACGATGTCGACCCGCCGGGTGGTGTAGGCGCCGGTGAACCCGTCGACCTCGACCTCGGTGGCCGCCGCCCCGTAGGCGAAGTACTTGAACGGCGAGCCCTCCATCACGGTGGAGTCCCAGTGAAGCCCCTCGGTGCGGTAGTAGCCGGCCGCGAAGAGCTGCACGCGCTGGAAGTACGCCGTGCGCACGACCTCCTCCCAGGTGAGGGCGAGGTCGGACCGGCCGATCGCCCGCACCTCGCCGTCCACGAACCGGACGTCCTGCGCAGCCACGCCCAGCCCGCCCGCGGCGACCAGCTCGAGCCGGACCCGGATCTGCTCGCAGGCGTTCTTCACCGCACCACCGTTGAGGTCGGCGCCCGAGGACGCTGCCGTGGCCGAGGTGTTCGGCACCTTGTCGGTGCGGGTCGGGGCCAGTCGCACCTTCGAGAGCGGTACGCCGAGGGTGGTGGCGGCGACCTGGAGCATCTTGGTGTGCAGCCCCTGGCCCATCTCGGTGCCGCCGTGGTTGATCAGCACCGAGCCGTCCTTGTAGACGTGCACCAGCGCTCCCGCCTGGTTGAAGGCGGTCAGGTTGAACGAGATCCCGAACTTGACGGGCGTGACCGCCAGAGCCCGCTTCACGTGCTCGTGCCCGGCGTTGAACCGGTCGATCTCGTCCCGGCGAGCGGTGACGTCGGCCGAGTCGATGACCTGGGTCCAGACCGCGTCCAGCCGGTCCGCGTGTCGCACCGGCTGGCCGTACGGCGTGGCCTGGCCGTCGACGTAGAAGTTGCGCCGGCGCAGCTCCACCGGGTCGAGCCCGAGCAACGGCGCGCAACGGCCGAGGATGTCCTCCATCACGATCATCCCCTGGGGCCCACCGAACCCCCGGAACGCGGTCTGGGAGGTCTTGTTGGTCTTCGCGATCCGGCCGGTGACCCGGATGTGGGGCACCCAGTAGGCGTTGTCGATGTGGCACAGGGCCCGGGCCAGCACCGGCTCGGAGAGGTCGAGGCTCCAGCCGCCGTCGGCGGTCAGCGTGGCCTCGAGCGCCTGGATCAGCCCCGCGTCGTCGAAGCCCACCCGCCACTCGGCGTGGAAGCCGTGGCGCTTGCCGGTCATCGTGAGGTCCTGGGTCCGGTTCAGCCGGAGCCGGACCGGGCGGCCGGTGAGGACACTGCCGAGCGCCGCGATCGCCGCGAAGCCGTGCGGCTGCATCTCCTTGCCGCCGAAGCCACCGCCCATCCGCAGGCACTGAACAGTCACCTCATGGCTGTGCAGGCCCAGCACGTGGGCCACGATCTCCTGGGTCTCCGAGGGGTGCTGGGTGCTGCTCTGCACGAAGATCTGGCCGCCCTCGTCGACGTGCGCCAGGGCGCAGTGGGTCTCGAGGTAGAAGTGCTCCTGGCCGGCGAACTCGAACTCGCCGCTGAACACGTGCGCCGCCGAGTCGAGGCCGGCGGCCACGTCCCCGCGCTCGACCGTGGGCTGTGCGCCCTGGAACGCCTTGGCCGCGATCGCCTCCTTGACGTTGACCAGCGCCGGCAGCGGCTCGAGCTCGAGCACCACCGCCGCTGCGCCGAGCCGGGCGGACTCCAGCGTCTCGGCCAGGACCCAGCACACGGCATGGCCGAAGAAGCAGACCTGGTCGGGGAACAGCGGCTCGTCGTGCTTGACCCCGGCGTCGTTGACACCCGGCACGTCCTCGGCAGTGAGGACCCGGACCACGCCCGGCACGTCGTACGCGGCGGAGACGTCGAGGGAGGTGATCCGGGCCTTAACGACGGTTGCCTGGACCGGCCACGCGTGCAGGCAGTCCTTGGTGCGGGCCACGAGGTCGTCGGTGTAGAGCGCCCGGCCGGTGACGTGCAGCGCCGCGCCCTCGTGCGGGATCGGGCTGCCGACCGCCATGGTCGCCGACCCGGTGTCGGGCCGCTGCGAGAGGTGGCTCATGCGGGGACTCCCTCGTTTGCGTAGAGCTTGAGCAGAGACTGGCCGAGCATCGCCGAGCGGAAGCTCGCACTGGCCCGGTGGTCGTCGATCGGGGTGCCCTCGGTGGCCATCACGTCGGCCGCTGCCCGGACGGTCTCCGCGGTCCAGGGCTGACCGACCAGCGCGGCCTCGGTGGCCCCAGCCCGGATCGGGGTGGCGGCCACCCCGCCGAGCCCGATCGCGGCCCGGCTCACGAGCCCGTCGGTGACGTCGAGGGCGAAGGCGACAGCGACGCTCGAGATGTCGTCGAAGCGGCGCTTGGCGATCTTGTGGAACGCGGTCAGCCGCGCCAGGGGTCGCGGCAGGACGATCTCCTTGATCAGCTCACCGGGGAGACGGACGCTCTGCCGGTAGCCGGTGAAGTAGTCGGCCAGGTCGACCTCCCGCTCCCCTGAGTCCGAGGCCAGCACCAGCCGGGCCTCGAGCGCGAGGAGCGCCGGAGGGGCGTCGCCGATCGGCGAGGCGGTCCCCAGGTTGCCGCCGAGGGTGGCGCCGTTGCGGATCAGCCGAGAGGCGAACTGGGGGAAGAGCTCGGCCAGCAGCGGGACCGCACCGTCCAGACGCCGCTCGATCTCGGTGAGCGTCAGGGCTGCTCCGACGCGCACCTCGTCGTCGTCGACACTCAGCCCGCGCAGCTCGGGCAGCCGGTCGATGGCCACCACCAGCGGCGCGCGGGAGCCGCGGAGGTTGACCTCGACCCCCCAGTCCGTCGAGCCCGCCACCAGCAGCGCATCCGACCGCTCGGCGAGCAGCGCGAGCAGCTCCGGCAGGTCCGCGGGGCGGACCAGCTCGGCGTCCTCCGAAACGACCCGGGTCGGCCGCGAGGCCGGCGGGGCCTGCTCGCGCCGGGTCGCCAGGACGTCGCCGGCGGCCGGCTCGCCCAGCGCGAACGCGGCGTCCCGGATCGGGCGGTAGCCGGTGCAGCGGCACAGGTTCCCGCTCAGCGCGTGCAGGTCGAACCCGTTGGCGCCGTGCTCCCCGTCCTGCTCCCCGTCGTGCTCACCGTCGTGCTCACCGTCGTGCTGGTCGTCGCCCGAGCGGCCGGCGCGGTAGTACTCGGCGGCCATGCTGCACACGAAGCCGGGCGTGCAGTAGCCGCACTGGGACCCGCCCCGCACCGCCATCTCGTGCTGCACCGGGTGCAGGTCGGCGGCATCGGTGCCCAGCCCCTCGGCGGTCACCACTTCCGAGCCCTCGAGCATCCCGGCCGGGATCAGGCAGGCGTTCACCGCAACCCACTCGGTCGACCCGTCGCCCGTGGTCGACTCGCGAGCGACCATGATCGCGCAGGCCCCGCACTCACCCTCGGCACAGCCCTCCTTGGCTCCGGTGAGTCCCAGGCCGCGGAGCCAGTCGAGCGCCGTGGTGTGCGGGGACATCGCGCCGAACGCCTCGCTGCTGCCGTTGACAGTTGCTGCAGGTGCGCTCATGCGGCACCGCCTTTCTCGGGAGTCATCATGGTCAGCCCAGCACGCCCTGGAGCCGCATGTGCCGGTTGACGTCCTTGTAGAGCAGGTATCGGAACCGTCCCGGTCCTCCGGCGTAGCAGGCCTGCGGACAGAAGGCGCGCAGCCACAGGAAGTCACCCTCCTCGACCTCGACCCAGTCCTCGTTGAGCAGGTACATCGCCTTCCCCTCGAGGATGTAGATGCCGTGCTCCATCACGTGGGTCTCGGGGAAGGGGATCGTGCCCCCGGGCTGGAAGTTGACGATGTTGACGTGCATGTCGTGGCGCAGGTCGGCCTGGTCGACGAAGCGGGTCGTGGTCCACGCCCCGTCGGTGCCGGGCATCTCGAGCGGCTCGACGTCGCTCTCGTCGACCACGAACGCATCAGGCACGTCGATCCCGTCGACCCGCTCGTAGGCCTTCCGCAGCCAGTGGAACTTCACCGCTCCGGCACCGGACTGGTGTGCCGTCCAGGCGGCTCCGGGCGGGAGGTAGGCGTACCCGCCGGGCCCGAGCAGGTGCTCGTCCTCGTCAATGGTCAACCGCAGCTCACCCTCGAGCACGAACAGCACCGCCTCGGCGTTGGGGTCGGTCTCGGGGCGGTCACTGCCTCCGCCCGCGGAGACCTCCACGAGGTACTGGCTGAACGTCTCGGAGAAGCCGGTCAGCGGCCGCGCGAGCACCCACAGCCTGGTCTCGTCCCAGAACGGCAGCCGGCTGGTCACGATGTCGGTCATCGACCCGCGGGGCACCACGACGTAGGCCTCGTTGAACCGGGAGCGGTCCGTGGTCAACCGGGTCTGTGGCGGCAGCCCGCCCACGGGGGCGTAGTAGGTGCTCATCGTCGTCCTCTCTGCAGCATTCACTGGCCCAGCTCCTCGGCGGCGATCCTGGCGCCGATCCGCACCAGCAGCGGTCCCGGCGCCTCGAACGGCTCGTCCGGGTACGACGACTCGTCCACCAGTGTGTGGATGGTCCTGATCCCCGCGCCGGAGAGCGCGGCCGGGTCGAGCGAGCAGCGGCCGGCCACGGCCACGACCGGGACCCCGGCCCGTTGCGCCGCAGCGGCCACTCCGGCGGGTGCCTTGCCGTTCAGGGTCTGCTCGTCCAGCGACCCCTCCCCCGTGACCACCAGGTCTGCTCCGGCGAGCGCCGCCTCGAGGCCGGTCAGCTCCTGGACCACCTCGGTCCCCGGCCGGAGCCGGGCGCCCAGGACCGCCATGGCACCGAACCCGATCCCGCCGGCAGCCCCGGCGCCCGGGACATCGCGCAGGTCGTTGCCCGTGTCGGCCGCGACCACGTCCGCCCACCGGGCCAGGGCGCGGTCCAGCGCCTCGACCAGGTCGGGACCGGCCCCCTTCTGGGGACCGTAGACCGCGGCCGCACCACGGGGCCCGGTCAGCGGGTTGTCGACGTCGCTCGCCACCGTGATCACCGCGCCCTCGAGCCCGCGATGCAGGCCGGAGCGGTCCAGACGGTCCACCTCGGCCAGGGCTGCGCCTCCGTCGTCGAGCGGTCGACCAGCGTCGTCGAGCACCTGCCCGCCGAGTGCCGCAACCATGCCGGCGCCCCCGTCGGTCGATGCGCTGCCGCCGACCCCGAGCAGGATCTCGGTGCAGCCCGCGTCCAGGGCGGCCGCCAGGACCTCACCCACCCCGCGGCTGGTCGCCGTACTCGGTGCGAGCTCCCCGCCGGGCAGCCTGGCCAAGCCGCACACCTCCGCCATCTCCACGACGGCGTCGGCATCGCGTTTTGCGTACGACGTCTCCTCGACGATCCCGGTCGGACCCGACGCCCTGAGCGCCACCCGCTCGAACCCCGCGGCGACCGCGGCGTCGAGCAGCCCGTCACCCCCGTCGGAGACCGGGACCACGTCGATCTCCACGTCGGGACGGACCGACCGGATGCCCTCGCCCAGGTGCGCGGCCACCTCGGAGGCCGTGAGCGTGCCCTTGAACTTGTCGGGGGCGAGCAGGACGCGGGGCATCGGAGTGGTCAGTCGAGGTTGGCGTAGAGCGCGGTCGGGGCGTGCTCGCCGGACTCGGCCAGCTCCTCGAACTCGGTGACGTTGTCGATCTCCAGCCCCATCGAGACGTTGGTGACGCGCTCGAGGATCACCTCGACCACGACCGGGACCCGGTGCTCGACGATCATCTTCTTGGCCTGCTCCAATGCCGGCAGGATCTCGTCGGGCTCGAAGACCCGGATCGCCTTGCAGCCCAGCCCCTCGGCCACCTTGACGTGGTCGACGCCGTAGCCGTTGACCTCCGGGGCGTTGATGTTGTCGAAGGAGAGCTGGACGCAGTAGTCCATCTCGAAGCCACGCTGCGCCTGGCGGATCAGGCCGAGGTAGGCGTTGTTCACGAGCACGTGGATGTAGGGGATGTTGAACTGCGCCCCCACCGCCAGCTCCTCGATCATGAACTGGAAGTCGTAGTCACCCGAGAGCGCGACGACGGTGCCCTCCGGATCGGCGGTCGCCACGCCCAACGCGGCCGGCACCGTCCACCCGAGCGGCCCGGCCTGTCCGGCGTTGATCCAGTGCCGCGGCTCGAAGACGTGCAGGAGCTGGGCGGCCTGGATCTGCGAGAGACCGATGGTCGAGACGTAGCGCACGTCCTTTCCGAAGGCACGGTTCATCTCCTGGTAGACCCGCTGCGGCTTGATCGGCACCGCGTCGAAGCTGGTCCGCCGCCACATCGTCCGCTTGCGCTCCTGGCACTGCTCCGCCCAGGCCGAGCGGTCGGGCAGGGTGCCGGCGTCGCGGCGTTCCCTGGCGACGGTGACGAACAGCTCGAGCGCGGCCCGGGCGTCCGAGACGATCCCGAAGTCCGGCGCGAAGACCCGGCCGATCTGGGTGGGCTCGATGTCGACGTGCACGAACGTGCGCCCGCGCGTGTAGGTGTCGACGCCGCCGGTGTGCCGGTTGGCCCACCGGTTGCCGATGCCGAGCACGAAGTCCGCCGCCAGCATGGTGGCGTTGCCGTAGCGGTGCGAGGTCTGCAGCCCGACCATGCCGGCGTTGAGCTCGTGGTCGTCGGGCACCGTGCCCCAGCCCATCAGGGTGGGCACGACCGGGACCCCGGTGAGCTCGGCGAACTCGACCAGCAGGTCCGCGGCGTCGGCGTTCACGACGCCGCCGCCGGCGACCAGCAGCGGACGCTCCGCTGCGACCAGCATGTCCACCGCCTTCTCGATCTGGGAGCGCGTCGCCGTCGGCTTGTACGCCGGAAGGGAGGCGTAGGTCTCGATGTCGAACTCGATCTCGGTCATCTGGACGTCGATGGGAAGGTCGATCAGGACCGGGCCCGGACGCCCGGAGCGCATCAGGTGGAAGGCCTGCTGGAAGGTCCCCGGCACCTGACCGGCCTCGAGCACGGTGACCGCCAGCTTGGTCAGCGGCCTGGCGATGCTGGCGATGTCGACCGCCTGGAAGTCCTCCTTGTGCAGCTTGGCCACCGGGGCCTGCCCGGTGATGCACAGGATCGGGATCGAGTCGGCGCTGGCCGAGTAGAGCCCGGTGATCATGTCGGTGCCTGCGGGTCCGCTGGTGCCCACGCAGACGCCGATGTTCCCGGCCCTCGCCCGGGTGTAGCCCTCGGCCATGTGCGAGGCACCCTCGACGTGGCGGGCCAGCGTGTGGTGCAGGCCGCCGCTGGTCTCCATGGCCTTGTAGAACGGGTTGATCGCCGCCCCGGGCAGGCCGAAGACGTGGGTGACGCCCTCCAGCTTCAAGATCTCCACTGCGGCCTGGACCGCTCTCATCCGTGTCATTGTCCGTGCTCCTGCTCCTGCTCGTGTGATGTGTGGCCTGGTCGGGTCAGCCCGCGCGTCCGGAGAGCCGTTCGACTCCTCGCAGCAGGGCCGAGTGGTCGAGGCCGCCGTCGCCGTTGGCGCGGGCGGAGGCCATCAGCTGGGCGGCCACTGCGCCCAGGGGCACCACCACGCCGGCCTCGCGGGCCGCGGCGGTGACGATGCCCATGTCCTTGTGGTGCAGGTCGATGCGGAAGCCGGGGTCGAAGGAGCGGTTCAGCATGTTCGACTTCTTCTGCTCGAGCACCTTGGAGCCGGCCAACCCGCCGCCGAGGACCTCCAGCGCCGCTTCGGTGTCGACGCCGTAGGCCTCCAGGAAGACCAGCGCCTCGGCCACGACCTCGATGTTGACCGCGACGATCAGCTGGTTGGCCGCCTTGACCGTCTGGCCGGCCCCGCTGGGCCCGACGTGCACGATCGTGCGGCCCACCGCGTCGAAGACCTTGCTGGCCTCGGCGAAGTCGGCCTCGTCGCCCCCGACCATGATCGAGAGCACGGCGTCCTTGGCACCGGCCTCACCGCCCGACACCGGTGCGTCGAGGAGCCGGAAGCCCTTCTCGCGCGCCTGCTCGGCGAGTGCGACGGTGACGTCGGGCCGGATGCTGGAGAAGTCGATGACCAGCGTGCCGGGAGCGGCGTGCTCGAAGACGCCGCCATCGCCTGCGAGCACCTGCTCGACGTCGGGCGAGTCGGGCACCATCACGGCCACCACGTCGGCACCCTTGACCGCCTCGCCGATCGAGGTTGCGGCCCGGCCGCCGGCGTCGACCAGCGGCTGGGTGCGCTCCGGTGACAGGTTGACGCCGCAGACGTCGAAGCCCGCCTTCTGCAGGTGGACAGACATCGGCTGGCCCATGATGCCGAGGCCGATGAACGCGATCGTGGTCATCTGCTGTTCTCCCTTGCTGGGTCTGGGTCGGAGGCGCGGCGTTCCCTGGGCAGCCAGCCCAGGCTCGAGTCGGTGTCCTTGGTCGGCTTGTACTCCAGGCCCACCCAGCCGGTGTAGCCCCGAGCCGCGAGCTGGCCGAGCAGGCCGTCGATGTCGAGGTCGCCGGTGCCGGGCTCGCCCCGGCCCGGACAGTCGGCGATCTGCACGTGCGCGGTCACTGCGGCGTACGCCGCGACCGCCGCCGGCACGTCGTCGCCGTTGTTGGCCAGGTGGAACAGGTCGCAGAGGAAGCCGATCGACTCCGCGCCCTCGGCGCGGACCGCCTCGACCACGGCGACGGCATCGCTGGCGGTGCGCAACGGGTAGGGCTTGGGCCCGCTGACCGGCTCGACCAGCACGGTCGCGCCGACCCGGCCGGCTGCCGCGGCCGCCGCCAGCAGCTGCGCGCGCCCGAGCTCGTCCTGCTCCTCGGGCGCGACGCCGTCGACGCGGTTGCCGTACAGGGCGTTGAAGGCGCTGACCCCCAGCTGCTCGCCGATGCCGGTCGTCACGTCGATGTTGTCGCGGAACTCCGCGGCCCGATCCGGGATGGACAGCACCCCGCAGTCGGGCCCGGCGAGGTCTCCGGCGAAGAAGTTGAGCCCGACGAGCTGGACCCCGGAGTCGCGCACCGCGGCGACGAAGGACGTGATCTCGGCGTCGCCCGGCACCGGCTGCTCGGGCCAGGGCCACCAGAACTCGATCGCGTCGAAA
This sequence comes from uncultured Actinomycetota bacterium, assembly GCA_963749865.1. Taxonomy (GTDB): domain Bacteria; phylum Actinomycetota; class Actinomycetes; order Propionibacteriales; family Nocardioidaceae; genus Nocardioides. The sequence goes on along the minus strand of CAVVOE010000007.1, from coordinate 291,657 downwards.
CCGGCCTCCTTGGCCCGCTGGGGACGCTGCAGCAGCGGGTGCTCGGTGAAGAGCATCGAGCAGTTCGCCAGGTACGGCAGGCCATGGTCAGCCATCGACTTCACTTTCCGTATTGTGGAAATCTTTTTCCACTTAGTGACACTACGTCCGCCAGCCTGAGCGGTCAAGTCAGGCCGGCCTGGGTCATGAGGCGGCGGTGCTCACGCACGGCGTCGTGCATCAGCGCGTCCTCGTCCGCGGTCACCAGCCGATCGCCCTCGACCACGCGACGCCCGGAGACCAGGAGCAGGTCGAGCGGAGGTGCGCTGCCCAGCACCAGCGCGGCCACCGGGTCGACCACGTCGGCGTGCGCCAGCGTGTCGAGCCGCCAGATCGCCACGTCTGCCTGCTTGCCCACCTCGAGCGAGCCGATCTGGTCGTCCCAGCCGAGGACTCGGGCGCCCCCGATCGTCGCCGTCTCCAGCGCGTCGCGGACGCTCAGCGCTTCGGGCCCACCCCGGGCGCGGGCGAAGAGCAGGGCGTGCCGCGCCTCTTCCACCAGCGAGCTGGCCTCGTTGCTGGCCGCCCCGTCCACCCCCAGGCCGACCGGCACGCCGGCGTCCCGAAGGTCGCGGAGCCGGCACACGCCGGCCCCCAGCCGGGCGTTCGACGAGGGACAGTGCGCGACGCCGGTGCCGCTCGCGGCCAGCGCGCCGACGTCCCGATCGTCGAAGTGGATGCCGTGGGCGAACCAGACGTCGTCACCGATCCAGCCCAACGACCCGAGATGGTCCAGCGGCGAGCTCCCGAAGTGCTCCCGGCAGTAGGCGGCCTCGTCCTGGGTCTCGGCCAGGTGGGTGTGCAGCCGGATCCCGCGGTCCCGGGCCAGCCGCGCAGACTCGACCAGCAGCTCGGCGGTGACCGAGAACGGCGAGCACGGCGCCAGCGCGATCCTCACCAGGGCGTCCGGCCCGGGGTCGTGGTGGGTGTCGATCGCCGCCACGCTGGCCTCGAGGATGCGCTCGAGGTCCTCGACGATCGCGTCGGGTGGCAGGCCACCCTGCGACTCACCGAGGTCCATGGAGCCCCGGGTGGCCAGGAAGCGCACGCCGATCCGGCGGGCCGCGTCGATCCCGGCTCCGAGCACGTCGCCCCCGTGCCTGGGGAAGACGTAGTGGTGGTCCATCGAGGTGGTGCAGCCGGTCCGAGCGAGCCAGCCGAGCCCGGCCGCCGCCGCGGCCCCGGTGACGCCCTCGTCGACGTGCCCCCACACCGGGTAGAGCGTGGTCAGCCAGCCGAAGAGCCCCTCGTCGACCGCGAGCCCCCGGGTCACCCACTGGTAGAGGTGGTGGTGGGTGTTGACCAGCCCGGGGGTGACCAGGCAGCCCCGGGCGTCCACCCGCTCGACGACCTCTCCCGGCTCCGGGTCGGGAGCCGCCCCGGGACCGACGGCCGCGATCCGCCCACCACGCACGACGACGTGGCCCGGAGCGTGCTCCGAGCGCGCACCATCCATGGTGGCGACGACGCCACCCTCGATCGCCAGCACCTCAGCTCCCCCGATACGTCGAGTAGGCAAAGGGGCTGAGCAGCAGGGGCACGTGGTGGTGCGCCGCGGCGTCGGTGATCTCGAAGACGATCTCCACGACCGGGTAGAACGCCGGGGTCGCCGTGCGGGCGAACCACTCTCCGGTCTCGAACCGCAGGCGGTAGGCCCCGGCGGCCAGGTCCGCACCCTGGGTCAGCGCCGGACACCGGCCGTCGGCGTCTGTCGTCCCGAGACCGACCTGCGTGTGCACGGGGCCGTCCAGGCGTTCCAGCAGCAGTCGCACTCCCTGCGCTGGAACGCCGTGGACGGCATCGAGCACGTGCGTCGAGACGGTCAAGGGTCCGGCCCGGCGGCTAGTAGACCCGCTGGAGGCTGGCCGCGCGGACGGACCCCATCGGAGTGGTGTCCGCGACCACGTCGGCCAGGCGGTGGTTGGCGATCTTGGCGATCTCCAGCAGTGCCGCCGCATGCTCCTGGGTCGGAGAGTTGTCCAGCCGGTTCCAGGCCTGCTCGAGCACCTGCTCGGAGGTGAGCTCGCGGACCGCGATGATCAGCGGGAACCCGAACTTGTCCCGGTAGGCCTTGGTGACCTCCGTGAACGCCTCCTGCTCCTCCTCCCCCAGGAAGGTCAGACCGGCACTTGCCTGGTCGACGACCGAGTTGTCACCCAGCTCGCCGGCCAGCAGCTCCTCGCCCGCCAGGGAGGGATAGCTCTGCATCAGCGCGTCCTGCTGCTCGGCCGGCAGGGAGAACAGCTCGTCCTGGAGCGTTGCCCGAAGGGAGTTCGCGTCGGCGAACGGGCGGCGTTCCGCCGCCGCCTCCGCCACGTTCGAGAGGCCTTGGAAGGCCGGCGCGACCGTGGTGACGAACTGCTCGCGGCTCATCGCGTTGAGCTCGGTGATCGCGATCTGCGGACGCGTGACCCGCTCGGCGTCGCTGGTCCCGCCCCAGTAGTTGAGCAGCAGGTTGAGCAGGATCGCCGCCACGCTGCCGACCGTGATACCGGAGTTCAGGAACGCCTGGGCGTTGTCCGGGAAGGCGGTGAGGAACACCGACTGGCCATTGTTCTGCGGGAGGGCGACCGGGATCATCGCGACGCCGAAGCTGACCGCCACCACCACGACGTTGCGGTGCTGGTGGAAGTCCACCCGGCCCAGCGTCTGGACGCCCACGGCCGCAACGGTCCCGAACATGACCAGCGCCGCGCCGCCGAGCACCGAGGCCGGGATGTTGGCCACCAGGGCGCCGGCCTTGGGGAGCAGACCCAGCAGGATCATGATGCCTCCCGCGGTCGCGACGACCCACCGGCTCTTGACCCTGGTCAGCCGGACCAGCCCGACGTTCTCGGCGAAGCAGGTGTAGGGGAAGGAGTTCATGATGCCGCCGAGGAAGGTGGCCACCCCGTCGGCCCGCAGCGCGGCCGCGATGTCGCCCTTGCTGATCGGCTTCTCGACGATCTGCCCGGTGGCGTAGACGTCACCCGTGGTCTCGACCGCCGTGATCAGCATGACCACGATCATCAGCAGGATGGGCACCAGCGAGAAGTGCGGTGTGCCGAAGTGGAAGGGTCCGGTGAAGCCGACCCAGTCCGCGTCCCCGACCGAGTCGAACTCGGCGACCTTGCCACCGGATCCGTTGCTGACGAACGCAGCGAGGACGGTGCCGATGACCAGTCCGGCGAGGACGGCCACGGTGCCGAGGAAGCCGCGGGCGAATCGGGTGATCAGCAGGATGACGAGGATGGTGAAGAACGCCAGGCTCAGGTTGGTGGTGCTGCCGAACTTGAGGTTGTCGGGCACCAGGTCGGGGTTGTAGAGGGCGAACTGCCCGCCACCCGCGTCGTAGGCGGCGACCGGGATCAGCGTGATGCCGATGATCGTGATCACCGAGCCGGTGACCACCGGTGGGAAGAACCGCACCAGCTTGCTGAAGTAGGGCGCGATCAGCAGCTGGAAGATGCCGGCCACGATCACCGCGCCGTAGATGTAGGTCAGGCTGTCGGCGCCACCGCCGTTGTCGAGACCGATGATGATCATCGGCGACACCGCCGTGAACGTCACCCCCTGGAGGAGGGGCAGCCGCACCCCGATCTTCCAGACACCGACGGACTGGAGGATGGACGCGATCCCGCAGGTGAACAGGTCGGCGTTGATCAGGTGGATCAGCTGTTCCTCGTTCAGCCCGATGGCCCCGGCCAGCAGGATCGGCACGACGACAGCCCCGGCGTAGAACGCCATGACGTGCTGCAGGCCGTAGATCCCGAGCTTCTGGGGCGCCAGCACCTCGTCGACCGGGTGCACGGGCGGTTTCTTCGCGGGCGTTGCGGTTGTGCTCATCTCACACCTTCTCGTTGTTGTTGCTCTGGCTCAGACGAAACCTGGGACGGCCTCCCATGCGAGCCCGGGTTCGGAGGAGTCGTCGCGGGACAGGGCGGCCTGGATCAGCCCGTAGGGCCGGTCGGCGGCGATGAAGACCTCGCCCTCGTTCTTGAGGCCGAACGGGTCGAGGTCGACCAGGAAGTGGTGCTTGTTCGGGGCCGAGAACCTGATCTCGGCCACCTCGGGGTTGGCCCGCAGCACCGCACTCCCCATCGCGTGCAGCGTTTCCTGGAGGGCGCGGCTGTAGGTGGTCGCGTAGCCGGCCAGCAGCGTGCGCTTGACCTCCTCGTAGCTGGCGTCCCAGTCGGTGGTCCGCTTCGCCGACGTGCCTTCGTGGCGCCAGCTCGCGGTCAGGGACGTGGCCATGATCCGGTCATCGGTCTCCTGCAGGGTGGTGTAGCGGTCCTTGAGGAAGCCCTTGAACTCCGAGCCGGTGGACTTGAGCACGACGAGGTCACTGAAGCCAGAGACCACCCACACCTGCTGCTGGTCGCCCCGGCCCTCGACGGTCACCCAGACGTTCCTGGTCTCGGTGCCGCGTCTGACGAACGCGTGGTCGTGCCCGGACCCGTCGACCTGGATCCGGTCCCAGGCGTACTCCTCGACGTGGACCAGTGCCCCTGTCGCGGGCGGGGCGGCGTCGAGGAAGTGCGTGGCCAGGGCGACGGCGTAGTCCTCGGGCGAGGTGACGCCGTGCTCCTTGGCGTAGGCGAAGGCGGTGTTCTTCTGGGTGTCGGTCGGGAGCACGTTGGCCTGGTCGCCATCGGTGTGTGCGGCCTCGAAGTCACCCCGCAGCCAGGTCGAGACGTTGAGGTCGCGGATCTCGTGTCGGTCGGTGTCCCGGTAGATCCGGACGACCCGGTTCTCCGACTTCCCGTACTGGTTGGCTCCGAGCACGATGCTCATGGGCTCCTCCGTCGCGACTCAGTTTCCACAATGCGGAATTAGTATCCCGTTAGTCGGAAACTTAGAGGACCAAGGAGCGCCCGTCAACAGTTGGGGGTGATCTGGCTCACGCGCGTTGCGGCCGGGCGAGACCGGTCAGCCCGGCCAGGTCGAGCCCCGTCGCCGATTCCACCTCGCTGGGCGCCACGGCGCCACAGTCCACGGCCCGCACCACGAAGTCGGAGAGCGCGCGTGCCGTGGCCGGCTCGTCCATCACGCTCGAACCGGCGTTCCCCAGGTAGTTGCGCAGCCGCTCGGCCGCGGCATCGAAGCCTTCGCGGTAGAAGGCGTACGTCGCGGCGAACCGGGTCGGCAGCTGAGCCGGATGCAGGTCCCAGCCCTGGTAGTAGCCGCGCTCGAGCGAGCGTCGTACCAGCCGGGCGTGCAGCTCCCAGCCCCGCCGGACCGCGTCGTCGTCGCCGACGGGCAGCTGGTTGGTGGAGCCGTCGGAGAGCCGTACGCCGGTGCCTGCCGCGGCGGCCTGCATCACCAGCTTCGCGTGGTCGGCGACCGGGTGCTCCATGCTCTGGAAAGCGGCCGGGATCCCGCAGTAGGCGGTGTAGTCGTAGGTGCCGAAGTGCAGCGCGGTGACCCGGCCCTGTCCGCCGTGGATCATCCGGCTCACCAGCGCGGTGCCGTCGGGACCCAGGATCGACTGTGGCGTCTCGATCTGCAGCTCGAAGCGGAGGCTCCCGGCGTCGAGCCCGAGTGCCTTCTCGAGGCCCTCGGTCAGCTCGACCATCCCCTCGACCTGGTCGACGCTGGTGATCTTCGGCAGGGTCACCACGAAGCCTTCCAGGGTCCCGCCGAGGTCGAGCAGCTCGGAGAGGAACAGCGTCAGCGTGCGGACGCCGCGGGCCCGCGTCGGCGCCTCCAGGCTCTTGAAGCGGATCCCGCGGAACGGCGGGGCGATGCCGGCGTCCACCGCGCTGGCGAGGGCCTGCACCGCCCGGCTCACGTCCGCGTCCTCGACGTCGTCGCCCGGCGCGCCGTACCCGTCCTCGAAGTCGATCCGGACATCCTCGATGGGCTCGGTGCCCAGCTTCGCCCGCACGAGCTCGACCAGGCGCGGGTCGTCGGTCAGGTCGGCGAAGAGGCCTTCGTGCCGGGCGATCAGGGCAAGTGCGTCGCGGCCCCAGCCTTCGACGAGGTCCTCGGTGAACCGGTCGGCGGGGACGTAGACGGTGTGCACCGGCTGCCGGTCGGGCGCCTCCCCCGGATACTGACGGGCCAAGGCCTCGTCAGCGTCGCGGAGGCGGGTGTGCAGGGCCGCGGTCAGGGTCTCCGCGAGCTCGGTGCGATCCGACATGGGGCTCCTCACCTTGCGCGACTATTCGCATCCCGGACACTATCTTCCGGATGGTGGAAGTCAAGAGCTCAACGCGCGCATCTTCCGGCTGTCGAGGACCGCGTCGGCCAGCCCGTAGTCGACCGCCTCCTCCGCGGACAGCACCAGGTCGCGCTCGGTGTCCTCACGGATCACGTCGGGGTCCCGTCCGGTGTGCCGGGCCAGGATCTCCTCCATCTGGGAGCGCAGCCGGACGATCTCCTTGGCGTGCAGCGCGAGGTCGGGCAGCGTGCCCTGGCCACCGCCGGACGGCTGGTGCAGGACCACGCGCGAGTGCGGCAGCACCAGCCGCCGGCCCCGCTCCCCTGCGGCGAGGAGCACAGCGGCCGAGGAGCCGGCCTGGCCAACCGCCGTCGTACCGACCGGCGAGCTGATGAACTGCAGCGTGTCGTAGACAGCGAGCATCGCGGTGACCGAGCCGCCCGGTGAGTTGAGGTAGAGGTCGATCGGCGACGCCGGGCTCTCGGACTCGAGGTGCAGCAGCTGCGCGATGACGACGTTGGCCACGCCGTCGTCGATCTCGGTGCCGATGTAGACGATCCGGTCGGTGAGCAGGCGGCTGTAGATGTCGACCGCCCGCTCGCCGCGCACGGTCTTCTCGACGACGCTCGGGATCGTGTAGCTGCTCATCGCGCGACACCCATGCCGAACGACGCACCGCCCGCCGTACGCCGCGGGGTCACCATCGCGACGTCGGTGAGGACGGCGTCCACGAACCCGTACTCGCGCGCCTCCTCGGCGGTGAACCACCGGTCCCTGCGCGCGTCCCGTTCCACGGTCTCCACCGGCTGGCCGGTGTGCTCGGCGATCAGCTGCATCATCACGTTCTTGGTGTGCTCGAGGTTCTCGGCCTGGATCTCGATGTCGATCGCGCTGCCCCCGATCCCGGCCGAGCCCTGGTGCATGAGGATCCGGCTGTGCGGCAGCGCGAACCGCTTCCCCGGCGTACCGGCCGAGAGCAGGAACTGCCCCATGCTCGCCGCCAGCCCCATCGAGAGCGTGGCGACGTCGTTCGGGATCAGCCGCATCGTGTCGTAGATGGCCAGCCCGGCCGAGACCGAGCCGCCGGGGCTGTTGATGTACAGCGCGATGTCGCGCCGGGGGTCCTCCGCGGACAGCAGGAGCAGCTCCGCGCAGAGCTTGTTGGCGATCGCGTCGTCGACCTCCTGGCCGAGGACGATGATCCGCTGGTGCAGGAGCCGGTCGGCCGCCGAGAGGCCGGCGAGGTTCGGTCCTGATTGCATGGTCTGCGTCATGTCTCGAGCCTGCGGCGCAGGCGCGCGGCGTTCCAGCGAATCCGCTGACGGCGGTTCTGCCGAGAGCAGAGTGGCTGGATAGGGTCGCCGACATGATCGAGCTCCGCACACCCGCGCAGATCGAGGCGATGAGGCCGGCCGGCCGGTTCGTCGCCGAGGTCCTGGTGGCGCTGCGTGACGCCGCCGACGTGGGCGTCAACCTGCTCGACCTCGACAGGCTCGCGCACGAGATGATCAAGGAGCGCGGCGCGGAGTCCTGCTACATCGACTACCACCCGTCCTTCGGGGCCTCGCCGTTCGGGAAGGTGCTCTGCACGAGCGTGAACGACGCCGTGCTGCACGGTCTCCCCCACGACTACGTGCTCCAGGACGGCGACCTGCTCTCCCTCGACTTCGCCTGCAGCGTCGACGGCTGGGTGTCGGACTCGGCGCTCAGCCTGGTCGTGGGCACACCGCGCGAGGGCGACCTCGAGCTGATCGACGTGGCCACCCGGGCGCTCGCCGCCGGCGTCGAGCAGGCCCAGGTCGGCAACCGTCTGTTCGACATCTCGGCCGCGATCGGCGACACCGCCCGCGCGGCCGGGCTCAGGATCAACCTGCAGTTCGGCGGCCACGGCGTGGGCCGGACCATGCACGGCGACCCGCACGTGCCCAACGACGGCCGCCCGGGCCGCGGCCTGAAGCTCAAGCCCGGCCTGGTGATCGCGATCGAGCCGTGGTTCCTCCGGTCGACCGACCAGATCTACACCGACGCCGACGGCTGGACGCTGCGCAGCGCCGACGGCTCCCGCGGCGCGCACATGGAGCACACCGTGGCCATCACCGCCGACGGCCCGCTCGTGCTGACCGACCGGGCCGGTCTCGAGTAGGGAGGATTCACCGGGTACCCGGTGAATCTGGCGCTGACCGTAGGGAGTTTCGTCGGGGCAGTGGAAGTTTCACCGGGTACCCGGTGAAACCTCCTGTCCCACGTAGGAGACCCGCAGCTCCTTGATGCCGTTGATCCATCCGTGCCGGAGGCGACGCGCCTCGCCGAGCCTGCTGATGTTCGGCGCCTGGTCGGCGAGTGCGTTGTAGATCAGCCGGACCTCCTGGCGGGCCAGGTTGGCGCCGATGCAGTAGTGCGCGCCGTGGCCGCCGAAGGCCAGGTGCGGGTTCGGCGTACGGCTGATGTCGAAGGTGTGAGGGTCGGTGAAGACGTCCTCGTCGTAGTTGGCGCTGCCGTAGAACAGCCCGACCCGCTGGCCCTTCTGCACCTCGACGTCGCCCACCATCACGTCGTTCAGCGCGGTCCGCTGGAAGACGTTGACCGGCGTCGCCCACCGGATCACCTCGTCGACCATCGTCTCGGGGCGCTCCTCGACCCAGAGCCGCCACTGGTCGGGGTGGTCGAGGAAGGCGTTCATGCCGTGCGTGATCGCGTTGCGGGTGGTCTCGTTGCCGGCCACCGTGAGGATCACGAAGAAGTAGCCGAACTCGTCGTCGGTGAGGCCGCGGCCGTCCTTGTCGGCGTTGAGGAGCTTGGTGATGATGTCGTCCTGCGGATCCGCGCGACGAGCCGCGGCCATCATCATCGCGTAGCCGATGACCTCGGCGGCGGCCTCGTCCGAGTTGCCGGCGTAGTCGGGGTCCTCTCCGGCCAGCATCTGGTTCGACCAGTCGAACAGCTTTTTCCGGTCCTCCTGGGGTACGCCGATCAGGTCTGCGATCGCCTGCAGCGGGAGCTCGGCCGCCACCTCGGTGACGAACTCGCCCGATCCCCTCTCGACCGCCTCCGCCACGATGCGGTGCGCCCGCTCGGTCATGATCTCCTCGAGCGCGCCGATCGAGCGCGGCGTGAACCCGCGGGAGATGATCTGCCGGGTCACGGTGTGCTCGGGCGGGTCCTGGTTGAGCAGCATCACGCGCTGGAACTCGACCATCTCGCGCTGCATCCCCTCGTGGAAGCGGATGATCGCGCCGTTCTCGGCCGAGGAGAAGTTCTTGCTGTCCTTGGAGACCGCGGAGACCTCGGCGTGCTTGGACACGGCCCAGTAGCCGGTGCCGCCCAGCATCCCGTCGCGCGAGGACTGCGGCTGCTCGATCCAGTGCACCGGGGCGTTGAGCCGCAGCGTCTGGAACTGCTCGTGCGGCACCGACTCCCACAGGACGTCGGGATCGGTCGGGTCGTACCCCTCGGGCAGGAGGTCGGTCATCGGTACGCCACCTGGAGGTCCTTGACCCCGTTGATCCAGCCGTGGCGCAGCCGCCTCGGCTCCCCGAGCCGACGGATCCCCGGGGCCAGGTCGGCCAGCGCGTCGAAGATCAGCTTGACCTCGAGCCGGGCCAGGTTCGCGCCGATGCAGTAGTGCGCGCCGTGGCCGCCGAAGGCCTGGTGCGGGTTGGGGTCTCGGGTGATGTCGAAGCGGAACGGGTCGGTGAACACGTCCTCGTCATAGTTGGCGCTCGCGTAGAACAGCCCGACCCGCTCGCCCTTGGCCACCGGCACGCCGCCGACCTCGACGTCGTTGATCGCGGTGCGCTGGAAGACCGTCACCGGCGTGGCCCAGCGGATCATCTCGTCGGCCGCGCTGGCGGGCCGCGACTCCTTGTAGAGCTCCCACTGGTCGGGATGGTCGAAGAAGGCGTTCATGCCGTGCGAGATCGCGTTGCGGGTGGTCTCGTTGCCGGCCACCGCCAGCAGCACCATGAAGAAGCCGAACTCGTCGTCGGTCAGGCCGCGGTCGCCCTCCTCGGTCCCGGACAGGTCCGCGGTGACCAGGCGGGTGATGATGTCGTCCTGCGGGTTCTTGCGCCGTTCGTCGGCCAGCGCCATCGAGTAGCCCAGGATCTCCATGAACGCGACGGCCTCGTCGCCCTCCACCTCGGGGTCGTCGTAGGACATCATCTGGTTCGACCACTCGAAGAGCTTGCCGCGGTCCTCCTGCGGCACCCCGAGCAGCCCGGCGATCGCCTGGAGCGGCAGCTCGGCCGCGACGTCCTCGACGAAGTTGCCGTCGCCCTTGGCCACCGCCTCCTCGACGATCTCGCGGGACCGGCGCTGCAGGTCGTCGTGGAGCGCCGAGATGGCCCGCGGCGTGAAGGCCCGGGAGATGATCTGGCGGAGCTTGGTGTGGTCGGGCGCATCGTGGTTGATCAGCAGGTACTTGGTGTTCTCGACGCCCTCGCGGTCCATGTCCGGTCCGAACCGGATGATCACGCCGTCGAGGTTGGTCGAGAAGTTCGCCTGGTCCTTGGAGATCGCGGCGACGTCCGCGTGCTTGCTCACTGCCCAGTAGCCGCGGTGGTCCGGGAAGCCGGCCCGGGCCTCGGGCGGCTGCTCGACGAACGAAACCGGAGCGGTACGCCGCAGCGTCAGCAGCTCCTCGTGCGGAAGTCGCTCCCGCATCACGTCCGGGTCGGTCGGGTCCACCCCGGTGGTCGGCGGCGCCTGCGTCAACGTGCTGCTCCGTCCAGTTCTGGAACACGTTCTAGTGTTCCGAGGCTACATACTCTCGGTACGTTTCGGAACCCCTCCCGATGGCCAAATCAGAACGTGTTCTAGTTTGCTGTAACATTTCCGGGCATGGGCCATCCCGTGATCGTCGACGCCGTCCGCACCCCTCTCGGCAAGCGGAAGGGCTGGCTGGCGGGGGTGCACCCCGCGGCGCTGCTCGGCTTCGCGCAGGCCGAGGTGCTCCGCCGGGCCGGCGTCGACCCGGCGCTGGTCGAGCAGGTGGTCGGCGGCTGCGTCACCCAGGCCGGTGAGCAGTCCAACGACATGGTCCGCCGGGCCTGGCTGTACGCCGGGCTCCCCCAGCACACCGGCGCCACGGCGATCGACGCCCAGTGCGGATCGGGGCAGCAGTCGGCGCACCTCGTGCACGACATGGTGGCCGCCGGCACCATCGACGTCGGCATCGCCTGCGGCGTCGAGTCCATGTCCCGGATCCCGCTGGGCGGCAACGTGCCCGCCGGCCTCGGCGACCCGCGGCCGGACGACTGGGACATCGACATGCCCAACCAGTTCGAGGCCGCCGACCGGATCGCCGACCGTCGCGGACTGAGCCGCGAGGACCTCGACGCGTTCGGCCTCGCCTCGCAGCAGAAGGCGCGGGTGGCGGTCGACGAGGGCCGGTTCAAGCGCGAGATCGCGCCGTACACCGCGCCCGTGCTCGACCCCGACTCGGGCCAGCCGACCGGCGAGACCCGGGTCGTCGACGCCGACCAGGGGCTCCGCGACACCACCCTCGAGGGCCTGGCCGGCCTGTCGCCGGTGCTCCCGGACGGGCTGCACACCGCCGGCACGTCGTCGCAGATCTCCGACGGCGCCTCCGCCGTACTCATCATGGACGAGTCGCGGGCCCGCGACCTCGGCCTCACGCCGCGCGCCCGGATCGTGACGCACTGCCTGGTCGGCTCCGACCCCTACTACCACCTCGACGGCCCGATCGAGGCCACCCAGAAGGTGCTCGACCGCACCGGCATGACGATCTCGGACCTCGACCTGTTCGAGGTCAACGAGGCCTTCGCGTCGGTCGTGCTCTCCTGGGCCGGCCAGCACCACGTCGACCTCGACAAGGTGAACGTGAACGGCGGCGCGATCGCGCTCGGCCACCCGGTTGGCTCCACCGGCACCCGACTGATCACCACCGCCCTGCACGAGCTCGAGCGCCGCGACGCCTCGACCGCCCTGGTCTCCATGTGCGCCGGCGGCGCGATGGCCACCGGCACGATCATCGAGCGGATCTGAACGATTGGCGCCAGCGCGATGAGAGTTTCATCGGCTAGCCGATGAAACTCACGCCAAGACGATGAACCTTTGTCGTCCCAGAGTGAGCTTTGTGGCGTAGAAGCGGATATCCACAGCCTGAGGGATGACGCCGTTGGGGGGCCGCCAACGCGGGCAACCTCCGCGACATGACGTCAATTCCCTTCGACCGCCACGGCATCTTGCTGCGACGCGATGCCGTGCGCATCGGGCTCGACGACAACTGGCTTGGGCGAATGGTCCGCTGCGGCCAACTGGGCCGCATGCGACACGGGGCGTACGTCGACCCCGTGATCTGGGATGCGGCCTCGCGAGCGAGACGACACCTCTTGGTGACCACAGCTGTGATGCAGCAGTACGACGACCGCGTGGCCGCGTCGCACACGAGCGCTCACGTCGTGCGTGGCGGTCCCGACTACGGGCTGGATCTCTCGTCCGTCCACATCACGAACCTGTACGGCCGCGGCGATCGCACCCAGGCAGGCATCACACACCACCACGGCCGAGTCGACGTCCACGACGTCAGCCGCTGGGACGACCACTGGATCACCGCAGGAGCACGGACGGCCGTCGACACAGCGGCACTCGCTACTGCGGTTCCAGCCGTGTGTGTCCTGGACTGGACGCTCAACCAGGGACACGCCACCAGGCAGCAGCTCGAGGCGTACGCCGAGGTGTACATGAGGGAGTGGCCCGACACGATCCATCTGCCTCGTGCCGTCAGCAGATGTGACCCCCGCAGCGAGAGCGTCGGCGAGACCAGGAGCCGGATGATTCTCGAGGACCTGGGCTACGCCCCGGAACCGCAGTGGAAGGTCCCCCGCACTTCAGGCAGTCTCGCGGGAATCGTCGACATGGTCCTGCTAGCGCAGGGGGTCATGGTCGAGTTCGACGGCAAGGTGAAGTACGGACGGCTGCTCAAGCCCGGTCAGACCATCAGCGACGTGATCGAGGCCGAACGCCGTCGCGAGATCCTCCTGCAGGAGCTCACCGGGTTGTCGATGCTTCGCCTCGTGTGGGCTGACCTGGACAGCCCGCGCCGGATCGACGAGCGAGTAAAGAGGCTCGTCGCGCAACGTGGACTGGGCCGAACCGGCTGATCCGCCACAAGACTCACGCCTGGACGATGAAGATTTGTCGTTCAGCCGTGAGTTTCATCGGCTAGCCGATGAAACTCGCGCACCGCTAGAGGCTAGGCGCCGTACACCGGCTCGGGCGCAGGTGCCTCGGCCAGCAGCCCACGCAGGGCGAGGCCGACGTCGACAGCGGCCCAGCGGGTGCCGTTGTCGCGGGACGGTCCGTGCGCCCAGCCGTTCTCCACGGTGATCCGGCCGCCGTCGATCTCGATCACCCGGCCGGTCACGTCGCCGGCCTCGTCCGAGGCCAGCCAGGCCACCACCGGCGAGTTGTCCTCGGGCAGCGCCATGGCTGAGGTGTCGAAGGCGCCCTCGGTCATCCGGGTCTTCGCGACCGGGGCGATGGCGTTGACCGTCACGCCGTACCGGCCCATCTCCTGGGCCGCGACGAGGGTGAGCCCCGCGATGCCGGCCTTGGCCGCGGAGTACGTCGCCTGGCCCACCGAGCCCTGCAGCCCGGCACCGGATGAGGTGTTGATGACCCGGGCCGCCCGCTGGCGGCCCTCCTTGGACTCCGCGCGCCAGTAGGCGCCGGCGTGGCGCAGCGGCGCGAAGTGGCCCTTGAGGTGCACCCGGATGACCGCGTCCCACTCCTCCTCGGAGGTGTTGACGAGCATCCGGTCGCGCACGAAGCCGGCGTTGTTCACCAGGATGTCGAGACCGCCGAAGGTGTCGATCGCCTGCTGGACCATGGCCGCGGCCTGCTCGAAGTCGGCCACGTCGGCGCCGTTGGCCACCGCCCCGCCGCCGGCGGCCTCGATGGCCGCCACCACCTCCTCGGCGGGCGACTCCCCGGTGCCCTCGCCCGAGAGCGAGACGCCGTAGTCGTTGACCACCACCGCCGCGCCGTGCGACGCCAGCTCCAGCGCGTGCGCCCGCCCGATGCCGCGACCCGCGCCGGTGACGATCGCGACCCGGCCCTCCAACAGACTCATGACTGACCTTCCAACGCTGAGAGGAACACCGGGGGCTCTCCCCCGCCGTGGCACTCGACCCGAGCGCCGGAGACGTACGACGCCAGGTCGCTGGCCAGGAACACCGCGACGTTCCCGATCTCGTCGGGGCGAGCCATCCGGCCGAGCGGGATGGTCCGCTCGATCGCGGCCACCCCGGCGTCGCCGCCGTAGTGGTCGGTGGTGTCGTCGGTGCGGCACAGGCCGACGTCGATCGAGTTGACCCGCACCTTCGGCCCCCACTCGATGGCCAGCGACGCGGTGAGCGAGTCGAGCCCGGCCTTCGCCGCGCCGTACGCCGCCGTGCCCGGCGAGGGCCGCCGGGCCGAGACCGAGGAGATGTTCACGATCGAGCCGCCCGACTCCTGGGCCTGCATCACCACGTTGGCGGCCTGCGCACAGGCCAGCGGACCCAGCAGGTTGAGCCCGACGACCTTGTCGTGGAAGCGGGCCGACGCCTCCGCCGCGAGCGAGTACGGCGCCCCGCCGGCGTTGTTGACCAGCACGTCGAGACGGCCCGCCTCCGCGACGACCTGCGCGACCAGCTGCTGGACCGCCTCCGGGTCGCGGACGTCGCACACGTGGTGGTCGAGCGCGCCGGCCGCCTCCGACCGCGAGCAGGTGAGCACCCGGGCGCCGGCGGCGCGGAACGCCTCGGTGATGCCGAGCCCGATCCCGCGGGTGCCGCCGGTGACCAGCACGACACGGCCGGACAGGTCCAGGGCGAGCGCCATGGTGCTACCCTACCAAGCAAATGCTTGGTTTGTCGGAGAGGGGCGCCCGTGGCAGTCACCAGTGAGCTGCGCCCGGACGGCATCTGCGTGGTGACCATGGACACGCCTCCGGTCAACGCGCTGACCGTCCAGGGCTGGTACGACGTCGCCGGGGCGCTCGACGAGGCGTCCGCCGACCCAGACGCCAAGGTGGTGGTCCTGCGCGCCGAGGGCCGCGGCTTCAACGCCGGCGTCGACATCAAGGAGATGCAGCACACCACCGGCTTCGACGCGCTGATCGGCGCCAACCGGGGCTGCTACGCGGCGTTCAAGGCGGTCTATGAGTGCGCGGTCCCGGTGATCGCCGCCGTCAACGGCTTCTGCCTCGGCGGCGGCGTCGGCCTGGTCGGCAACGCCGACTGCATCGTGGCCAGCGACGATGCCTACTTCGGCGTACCCGAGGTGGACCGCGGCGCCCTCGGCGCCGCCACCCACCTGGCTCGGCTGGTGCCGCCGCACCTGATGCGCACGCTCTACTTCACCGGCCGCACCATCACCGCCCAACAGCTCCTCCCCCACGGGAGCGTGCTCGAGGTGGTCCCGCGCGACCGGCTCGACGAGGCCGCGCTCGAGGTGGCCGGCGAGATCGCCGCCAAGGACGGCCGGGTGATCCGGGCCGCCAAGGAGGCGCTCAACGGCATCGACCCGGTCGACGTCAACAAGAGCTACCGGTTCGAGCAGGGGTTCACCTTCGAGCTCAACCTCTCCGGCGTCGCCGACGAGCTCAGGGACGACTTCGCGGGGACCGAGAAGGCTGGCCGTCCGAGGGAGGGGCAGTGACCAAGGGACCCCGCGACAAGCGGATGACGATCGACGACGTGGTCGAGACCCTCGAGGACGGCATCACCCTGGGCATCGGCGGCTGGGGTCCGCGGCGCAAGCCGATGGCGCTGGTCCGCGCGATCCTCCGCTCCGACCTCAAGGGCCTCACCCTGGTCAGCTGGGGGGGCGCCGACGTCGGCCTGCTGGTCCGCGCGGGCAAGGTGAAGCGGCTGGTCTACGCGTTCGTCTCGCTGGACTCGGTCCCACTGGAGCCGAACTTCCAGAAGGCCCGCCAGGAAGGCACCATCCCGGAGGTCGTCGAGCTCGACGAGGGGATGTTCCAGACCGGCCTGCACGCGGCCGCGCAGCGGCTGCCGTTCCTGCCGATGCGGGCCGGGCTCGGCTCCGACGTGCTGGTCAACAACCCGTGGATCAAGACCGTCACCAGCCCGTACGACGACGGCCAGACCCTCGTCGCCGTCCCTGCGCTGGAGCTGGACGTGGCGCTGGTGCACATGAACCGCGCCGACCGGCACGGCAACGCGACCTACCTCGGACCCGATCCCTACTTCGACGACCTGTTCTGCATGGCCGCCGAGCGCGCCTACGTCTCCTGCGAGCAGGTCGTCGACACCGCCGGCCTCACCGTCGACGCGCCCGTCCAGCGGCTGCTGATCAGCCGGATGATGGTCGACGGGGTGGTCGAGGCCCCGAACGGTGCCCACTTCACCACCTGCACCCCGGACTACGAGCGCGACGAGAAGTTCCAGCGCGCGTACGCCGCCGCGGCGGGCGGCACCGACGAGGAGTGGGCCGCCTTCGAGGAGCGGTTCCTGAGCGGTGACGAGGCGGCGTACCAGGCGGCCGTGAAGGCGTTCGCGGAGGAGGACGTATGACCCCCACCCGCGCGGACGTCTGCGCCGTCGCGATCGCCGAGGCCTTCGCCGACGACGGTGAGCTGTTCGCCAGCCCGATGGGGCTGCTCCCGATGCTCGGAGTCCGGCTGTGCCGGCTCACCCAGAACCCCGATCTGGTCATCTCCGACGGCGAGTCGCTGTTCCTGGCCAGTCCCCCGCCGCTGTTCGCGAAGGGGGATGTGGTCGAGGGCTGGATCCCGTTCCGACGGGTCTTCGACGTCGTCGCCTACGGCAAGCGGCACGTGATGATGGGCGCCACCCAGGTGGACCGGCACGGCAACCAGAACATCTCCGCGATCGGCGACTTCAAGCAGCCCCAGCGTCAGCTGCTCGGCTCCCGGGGCGCCCCTGGCAACACGGTCAACAACCGCACGTCGTACTGGGTGCCCAAGCACTCGCCCCGCGTCTTCGTCGAGAAGGTCGACGTCGTCTCCGGCGTCGGGCCGGCCAGAGCGAAGGCCGCCGGGAAGGGCGGCTCCCGCTACAACGACATCCATCGCATCGTGACCAACCTCGCGGTCCTCGACGTCCGGGGCCCCGGCGACACCCTGCGCCTGCTGAGCGTGCACCCGGGCGTGACCCTCGATGAGGTCCGCGAGGCCTCGGGATGCGACCTGCACGTCGACGCGGACGGCGCGATCCCGGAGACCCGGCTGCCCACCACCGAGGAGCTGATCCTCATCAACGAGGTGCTCGACCCCACGGGCATGCGCTTCAAGGAAGTACCGCAGGAATGACACCCCAGCTGCTCCGCACGCCGTTCACCGACCTGGTCGGTGTCCGCCACCCCGTCGTCCAGACCGGCATGGGCTGGGTGTCCGGCCCGAGGCTGGTCAGCGGTACGGCGAACGCCGGCGGGCTCGGCATCCTGGCCGGCGCGACCATGACCGTCGAGGAGCTGGAGAAGGCGATCCTCGAGGTCAAGAGCCGCACCGACCAGCCGTTCGGTGTGAACCTGCGCGCCGACGCGGGGGACGCGGACCAGCGCTGCGACCTGCTGATCAGGCAGGGAGTGCAGGTGGCGTCGTTCGCGCTCGCCCCGAGGCCGGAGCTGATCGCGAAGCTCAAGGACCACGGGCTGGTCGTGATGCCCTCGATCGGAGCGGCCAAGCACGCGGTCAAGGTGGCCGGCTGGGGCGCCGACGCGGTGATGGTCCAGGGCGGCGAGGGCGGCGGCCACACCGGACCCGTGCCGACCACGCTCCTGTTGCCGACCGTGCTCGACGCCCTCAAGAAGGCACAGAGTGACATCCCGGTCGTGGCGGCCGGCGGCTTCTTCGACGGGCGGGGCCTGGCCGCCGCGCTGTCGTACGGCGCCGCGGCGGTCGGCATGGGCACCCGTTTCCTGCTCACCCGGGACTCCGCGGTGCCACAGGAGGTGAAGGAGCTCTACCTGACGACCGACCTGACCGGCACGGTCGTGACGACCAAGGTCGACGGCATGCCGCACCGGATGCTGCGGACGCCGTTCGTCGAGGAGGTCGAGGAGAGCAACGCCGTACGCCGGCTCGGCCCGACCCTGCGACGGACCCGGCAGTACAAGTTGGAGAGCGGGATGGGCTGGGTGCAGCTCGCCCGCGACGGCCGGGCGATGCGCAAGGCCCAAGGCCGCACACTCGCCCAGATGACGCTGGCCGCCAACACCCCGACCCTGCTCAAGGCCGGCCTGGTCGAGGGCGACACCAGCGCCGGCATCCTGGCCTCGGGGCAGGTCGTCGGAGTGATCGACGACCTGCCCACCTGCGAGGAGCTCATCGACCGCATCGTCTCGATGGCGGTCGACGAGCTCCGGCGCAGCTCGGGCTACCTGGCCTGACCGAAGAAGACCTGCAGGTCCTCGGCGACCAGCTCGGGCACCTCCAGCGCGGCGAAGTGGCCGCCCCGGTCGTGCTCCGACCAGTGCGCGATGTTCGCGTTGTCGCGCTCGGCCAGAGGACGGATGGTCTGGAAGTCGTCCTTGAACACCGCCACGCCGATCCGGCCCTGGCTGACGACGGTCTCCCGCTGGGGGTGCTGCTCGGCGTAGTGGTAGCGGACCGCGGTGGCGGAGGTGTTGGTCAGCCAGTAGAGCGAGACCTGGGTGAGCACCTGCTCCGGCGAGACCAGGCTGGTGCCGTTGCCGAAGTTCTCGAACAGCTCGTTGTAGGCCAGCTGGCCGACCGGTGAGTCGGACAGGGCCGCAGCGATCGTCTGGGGCCGGGTGCCGTTCATCGAGTTGTAGCCGCCGACCGACTGGAACCACCCCATGAACTCCAGGGCGGCGTACTCCTTCGGACCGAACGTCTCGAACTCGGTCGGGTCGCCGGAGGGGAACGAGAACAGCTGCAGGACGTGTGCGCCCAGGAAGCCCTCGGGGTCGAGCACCGCGAGCTCGCGGCCGACCATCGCCCCGCCGTCGCTGCCGTGGGCGCCGTACGAGGCGTAGCCGAGCCGGCGCATCAGGACGTCGTAGGTGCGGGCGACCCGGTCCATGGTCCAACCGCCATCGGCGACCGGGGTGCTGAACCCGAAGCCCGGCATCGAGGGGATCACGAGGTGGAAGTCGTCGGTCAGCAGGTCGACCAGGTCGAGGAACTCCGCGAACGAGCCCGGGTAGGTGTGCAGCAGGAGCAGCGGGGTGGCGTCCTCACGGGACGAGCGCACGTGCACGAAGTGGATCGTCTGGCCGTCGATCTCGGTGCGGAAGTTCGGCACCGCGTTCATCCGCGCCTCCTGCGGCGCGCCAGTCGAACGACTGCCAACGGTCGACCATGTCGCGCAGGTAGGAGACCGGCGTGCCGTACTCCCACCCGTCGCCAGGGACGGGCTCGGGGAAGCGGGTCGCGGCGAGCCGGGTGCGGAGGTCCTCGAGGGCGGCCTCGGGGATCGTGATGGTGAAGGGCTGGATCTCGGTGTTCTCCGTGGTGGTCATAACGGCTACGCTAGGAGGCATTCAGGAACGTTTCGTTCCTACAATAAACTCGATTTTCCGGAGGGCCAGATGGCGGACACCGCGGCCCGGATGCTGACCCTCCTGGGCCTGCTCCAGGCTCGCTCGGACTGGTCCGGCGCCGAGCTCGCCCACCGGCTCCGGGTCACCGACCGCACCGTCCGCAACGACATCGACCGGCTGCGCGGCCTCGGCTACCCGGTCGACGCCGTCCGCGGGCCGGGCGGTCGCTACCGGCTCGGGGTCGGCACCAAGCTGCCGCCGCTGCTGCTCGAGGAGGACGAGGCCGTGGCCGTCGCCGTCGGGCTGCGCGCCGGCACGGCCGTGCGCGGCATCGAGGAGACCAGCGCCCGGGCCCTGGCCAAGCTGGAGCACGTCCTCCCCCACCGGCTTCAGCGTCGGGTGAACGCCCTGCGCGAGGCAGTCAGCGCCGGCCCCGAGAACACCGCGTCGAACGTCGACGACCCGGTCGTCGACCCGAACCTGCTCTCCGAGGTGGCCGCGGCGGTCCGTGACCACGTGGAGCTGCGCTTCGACTACCGGGGAGAACGACGCCAGCTCGAGCCGTACCGGCTGGTGAGCTGGCAGCGGCGCTGGTTCGTGGTCGCCCGCGACGCGCGGAGCGACACCTGGGCGCCGTACCGGCTGGACTGGATGGAGCTGCGCACCCCCGGCGGGCGCCGGTTCACGCCACAGCCGCTGCCCGGCGAGGACTACACGTCGTTCGTGCTCCGCGAGGTCGCGTTCTCCGGATGGGCCGTGCACGCGCGGATCGCCGTGGACGCGGCGGCAGAGGAGGTGCTGGCCCGGATCAACCCGACCGTGGGCGTGGTCGAGAGCGTCGACGCCGAACACTGCGTGCTGGTCACCGGCGGGGACAGCATCGAGATCATCGCCGTCTACATCGGGATGCTCGGACTGGACTTCCACGTGACCGAGCCGCCGGAGCTGGTCGAGCGGGTGGCTCTGCTCGGGGGAAGGTACCTGCGAGCCGTTCCTGGGCAGTGATACCAACGTTGGAATCATGTCGCCATGGCCATGACGCTGCGCCTCGACCAAGAGCTCGATGCTGCCCTGACCGAGCGGGCTCGACGTGAAGGGCGGTCCAAACAAGAAGTCGCTCGCGAGGCCATCCGGGTCTACGTGGAGCACCACAGCAAGCGCGAGATGCTCGACCTCGTCCTCGACACCGAGCTGCCGCGCTACGCCGACGCGCTCGAGCGACTCGGTCAGTGATCTACCTCGACCTCGACGACCTGCTCCACATCGCCGACCGGACCCTCGGCCCCCCGCCCGAGATCCGCGACCTCGGCCTGCTCGAGTCGGCGGCGGCACGGCCGCTGACCACCGTCTTCGGGCAGGACGCCTATCCCACCCTCGAGGCCAAGGCGGCCGCATTGCTGCACTCGGTCACGCGCAACCACGCCCTGGTGGACGGCAACAAGAGGCTCGGGCTGGCCGCGACGATCGCCTTCCTCGGTCTGACCGGCCACCGCTCGACCTGGGCCAACGACGAGGCCTACGACTTCGTGATCGCGGTGGCCGCCGGCGAGCCCGATGACGTGGCGGCCATCGCCGCCGGGATCGCCGCTGCGATCGAGCCGTTCGACTAGACCGACTTCTGGAGCTCCAGCTCCCGGCCCATGATCCACAGAGCGCCCCGTCAAGTCGAGCCGTACTACAGTGCGAGCAGCACCCGGAGGCCGACATGTCGTACCTGCCAGTTCCAGGTCTCGGTTCGATGACGTGTGCCCGGACTGCGGTCGTGTCGATCCTCGCCGCCTCCGTGAGCATGACCACGTCAGCACCGGCGTCGGCGAGTCCGGTGACGGCGCCCGCGCACCCGGCCCACGCGACGGTCTCCTCCGCGACCACCAGCGAGTCTTCGGGGCTGATCGCCTACACCAGCTCCGACTACTACTACGACAGTGACGTCTTCGTCATGAACGGTGATGGCAGCGGCCAGCGCAACCTCACGTCTTCCCCGGATGCCGGGGAGTACGTCATGGACCTGTCGGCGGACGGACGCCGCATCGTCTACGGCCTCGCTGGACACATAGACATCATGAACTCGGACGGCACCGGGTCGAGGCAGCTGACGGCAGGGCCCAACGACTACGGCGCCGCGTTCTCCCCGGACGGGACCCACATCGTGTTCACCAGGGAGCGCAACGGAAACATGGACATCTACACGATGGCCGTCGACGGCACCGACGAGCAGAGACTGACCAGCAGCGCCGCGGACGAAATCGCCCCCACGTACTCCCCCGACGGGTCTCACGTCGCATTCAGCAGTCGGCGCAGCAACCGCACCGACGACGACATCTTCGTGACGGCGAGCGACGGCTCGGGAATCAGGCGGCTGAACACCGGTCCCTACGACGACAGCGGACCGGCCTTCTCCCCGAACGGCGGGGAGCTCGTCTACTCCAACATCGACGGCATCTTCAAGATTGCCGTCGACAACGGGACGCCCGCCCAGCTCACCGAGTCGCTCGACCTGCCGGACAGCGGCCCGACGTACTCACCCGACGGGTTGCGGATCGCCTACACACGTTCGTGGCTCATCGGACAGGACGACGATCCCGAGGACTCCGACGTGGTGACCGTCCTCGCCAGCGACGGCTCGGACCTCACCTACCTCACCTCGGATGGCGACAGCTACGCACCCTCCTGGTCTCAGGCGCCCGTGGACTGCGCCGGTCAGGCCGCGACCATCCTCGGCAGCCCCAAGGCGGACCAGCTGACCGGCACCCCGGGACCCGATGTGATCGCCGGGCTGGAAGGCGACGACACGATCCGCGGGCTCGGCGGTGACGACGTGGTCTGCTCGGGAGACGGGGACGACGTCGTCGACGGTGGGCCGGGAGACGACCACGTGTTCGGTGGCGCGGACGGCGACTCCCTGGGCGGCGGTGGGGGGAATGATCAGCTTGCTGGCTCGCTCGGTGTCGACGAGCTCTTCGGTGGCCCGGGTGACGACGACCTGAACGGGGGCGACGGCGATGGCGACGAGCTGCTCGGCAACGCCGGGAACGACGTGCTCAACGGCGCGAGCGGCAACGGAGACTCGCTCTTCGGCAACGCTGGAGATGACTCCCTCAACGGTGGCGCTGGCAACGCAGACCTGCTCGACGGCGGCAACGGCGCTGACGACCTGGCCGGCGGACCGGGCGCACATGACGAGCTCACCTACTTCCGCGGGGACTCCTTCCCGCTGCGCGGCGTGACGGTGTCGATCGGCGCGGGGACGCCGGGGACCGACGGCGGCAGTCTGGATGGCCCGCCCGGCCAGCGCGACGAGGTGCGCAGCTCGGTCGAGGACCTGACGGGCACCCACGGCCGCGACACCCTCATCGGCAGCAACGGCCCCAATCTCATCACCGGGGCTTCCGAGGCCGACTGGCTGTACGGCCTCGGCGGCGACGACACCCTCTTCGCCGAGGACTTCTACGACGACTTCTTGATCGACTGTGGGTCAGGAGACGACATCGCGTGGGTCGACACGTCGACCATCGGTGAGACCGACTCGCCCTCGATCGGCTGCGAGACGCAGATGAGCACGCAGTTCTGACCGGCTGACTCGACGACCAGCGGTCCGGTCATGCCGACTAGACCGACTTCTGGAACTCCAGCTCCCGGCCCATGACCCGGTAGCCGATCGCCTCGTTGACGCCGATCATGTGGTCGTTCGACTCGGCGTTCCACGTGCTGATCTCGGTGATCTGCGGCTGCACCCCACGCAGCCAGAGGTTCATGTCGCTCTTGAGCAGCAGCCCGAGCCGGTGGCCGCGGTGCGCTGCCACCACGGTGGTGTCGTGCTGCTCGGCCAGCTCGGGTCGCTCCAAGTCGACGACCACCACGGTGTGGCCGGCCAGCTTCCCGGACTCGCGGTGCCGCGCGAACACGCGGAACAGCTGATGCCCCCTGGCGAGCTGGGCGTCCTCGTAGCCGCGCAGCCGCTCCGGCGGGAAGACCTCGTCCTCGATGTCGAGGTCGTCGGTCGGGGCGTCGTTGATGGACTCGCTCATCTCGGCCATCTCGGCCAGCTCGTCGTCGGGGGTGCGACCCTCGCGCCGGATCAGCTCGTACGCCGACGCTGCGGCCGCCGCCTCGGCGTGCAGCCGCTCGAGCCCGGACCAGTCCAGCTCGGCGATCAGCTGGCGCCGCTGGATCGCCCGGCTCTTCTCCTCGAGGCCGTGCCGGGCCGCGAAGCCGCGAGTCGCCTCGCTGTCCCACCCGTCGATACCGATGGACGTGCGGCCGAGGGCCCGGGCCTCGGCGACCATTGCCTCCAGCATCTCGGTGCCGTGGCCGCCGCGGCGGTGGTCGGGGTGCACGGCCAGGCCGAGCCAGGCCAGGTGCAGGTTGTCCCACTCCGTGGTCGCGAACGAGCCGGTGGCGACCGGGACGTCGTCGACCAGTCCGACGAACGGGATCTCGACCTCACCGTCCCAGCCGTGGCGGAACCGCCCGTCCGTGCCCTTGAGCGTGGCCGGGTGCTCCCAGGGCGAGTCCGCCGCGCGGACCGCGTTGGTCACCTCGACGTACTGCGCGAGCCGGTCGGCCTCGTCCGGGCCGAACCGGATGATCTTCATGGGACCAATGTCGCGGGGCGAGGGCCGGCACGCCACCGATTAACGGCGGTGGGCCGGTCGTGACCACTATCGTCCGGGTCCGTGGGACGCCGTGTGCTGCTGGCGATGATCCCGCTGAACCTGCTGCTCCTGGCGTGGGCGTGGTTCGGCCGGATCTTCTTCGGCGTCGGCGGCTGGTTCCTGCTGATCCTGGTGCCTGTGCTGGGCCTGCTGTTCCTCGGGCTGGTGCTCACCACGATCCTCGCGCTCACCCAGTCGGGGTCGCCCAAGGCGCTCACTCGCCCACAGGCGGTCGCCCAGCTGGCCCTCTGGATCGGGCTGTTCGGCTTCGGCCTGTTCCTCCCCGACTTCGGGGACGCACCGGACAGCGACCTGTCGTTCCTCACCCAGGTCTTCGGACGCAGCGACCGGCTGATCGAGGTGAGCCTGGCCATCGCGGGCGGGTTCGGCGCCCTCGTGCTGGTCGCGTACCTGGGGCTGCTGGTGCTGCTGATCGGGGCGCGGCGCCAGGCATAGGGCCAGGCGTGACGAAGGCCGCCACCCCCCATGGGATGGCGGCCTCCGCGTACCGTCAGGTCAGCTGAGCGTCAGCGCCGTGTCGTCGATGACGAACGACGTCTGCAGCGAGCTGTCCTCGGTGCCGGTGAAGCTGATCGTCACCGTCTGCCCCGCGAACGAGGAGACGTTGAACGACTTCAGGCTGTACCCCGAGGCCTTGTTGAGGTTGGAGTACGTCGCCAGCGTGGTCGAGCCCGCCTTCACCGTCAGCTTGTCGTACTGCACCGAGGTGGTGGTCTCGGCGGAGTCGATGTGCAGGTAGAAGGAGAGCGTCGCGCCACACCCGGCGGGGATGGCCACCGACTGGCTGAGCGTGTCGGTGTGAGTGGTGCCGTAGCCGTCCAGCCACGCCTTCCAGGCGCCGGCGTGCGCGGCCTGGCTGGCGGAGCTGTCGATCACGCCCGCGGACGCCGACCACGGCGCCGCCGACCCGGTCTCGAAGCCGGGGTTGCCCAGCTTCTGGCCGGAGCAGCCGCCACCGCCACCGGAGATGGTGAAGGTGAAGGTCGCCGAGCCGGAGCCACCGCTGGCCGCGGTCGCGGTGACCGTGGCGTTGAAGGTGCCGGCCGTGGTGGGCGTGCCCGACACGGTGCCGGACGACGAGACCGAGACGCCCGGCGGGAGGCCGGAGCCGGTCCAGGTGTACGGCGGGGTGCCGCCCGTCGCCGACAGCGTGAACGACGAGATGGCCGTGCCGACCGTGCCCGACTTCGAGCCCGGGTTGGTGACGGTCACGCCGCCGGTGGCCGAGCAGGTCGGGTCGGCCGACTGGGCCGGCACGGAGACCGCGTCCCACGCCGCCTTGACGGTGTTGAACTCGGTGCAGCTGCCCGGGAACAGGTTCTTGGCCGCGGTGAGCGTCCAGGTGCGGTACTTCAGGTACGACGACGACGTCGTCTTCAGCAGCATCGCGTTGTACATGATCTGCTGCGCCTTCTGGATGCCGATGCCGGTCACCGACGAGCCGTTGCAGGTCGGACTGGTCGGGTTGCCGCCGCCCGGGTTGGAGCCCATCGCCGTCAGGTAGAACCAGTGGTTGCCCGGTCCGGCGGCCGCGTGCACCTCGGTGCTCGGGATCGAGCTGGAGTAGCAGTTAGGGTCGCCGACCGCCGACGGGTTGTACATGTTGCGGATCGGGCCCTGGCCCACCAGGTTGATCTCCTCGCCCACGAGGAAGTCGGGCGCGTCGGCCGGGTTGTTGGAGAAGTACTCGGTCGCCGCCCCGAAGGTGTCGCCGACGAACTCCTGGGTGCCGCCGCGGGAGATGCCGCCCGGCGTCCGGTCGTCGACGCCGTGCCCGAACTCGTGCGCGACCACGTCCATCGAGCCGATCCACTCGTTGGTGCCCTGGCGGTGACCGATCTGGACCTGCGTGCCGTCGTAGTAGGCGTTGACGTCGTTGAGGCCGACTCGGATCGGCACCCAGCCGCCCGAGCCGTTCATGCCGTTGCGGCCCAGCCACGTCGACATCATCTGGCGCATCTTCTCGGCCGAGTAGAACGCGTCGACGCAGCCGGTCTCCCGGTCGGTCCCGTTGCCGTTGCCCCAGGTGTCGTCCGGGCCGGTGAACGTCGCGTTGCCCGAGGCGTTCTGGCACTTGAGGGTCGAGGCGTTGGGGTTGGTCATCGAGTACGTCGAGCCCGACAGCGTGGTCGGGATCGTGACGGTGCCCTCCCAGTTGCCGTTGCCGGTGCCCTCGAGGACGTGCTCCCGGGTGGTGAGGACCCGCCCGGTGCGCGCGTCGACGTACACGGTCAGCCGCGACGCCTCGCCGTGCTTGCGACCGCTCACCCAGGTCTCCCAGGCCAGCTTGGAGTGGCGCTGCTGGAGCACGACGAGCCGGGTCCGGCCGAGCTGGGCGTGCTTGAGCTGCCGTGTGCTGGTCGCGCGGGCCGCGGCCTTGGCCACGGTCGCCTTCGTGGAGTGCAGCCTGACCTGGCGGGTCTGGGCGACGCTGGTCGCCACGATCCGGCCCTTGTCGTCGGTCGAGACCACGAAGTCGCCGCCGACCACGGGGAGCCCGCGGTAGCTGCGCTGGTAGGGGACGTAGTTGAGCCCCATGGAGCTCAGCACCTTGCCCGCCTTGAAGGAGTCGTGCTTGCCGGCCTTCAGGACCGCCGGCTTGCTCGCGATCAGCTTGGCCGCGGAGCTCGCCGCAGCGATGCGACCCGAGGGGGTCGCAGCCTTGGCCACGCCGGTCGAGCTACTCCGGTCGGAGTGGTGCGCAGCCGCTGAGGCGCCTGTGGGCGCCAGCACGGCCATCGCAGAGACGAGAGCAAACGATGCGCTCCCGATGAGCAACTTTCTCACCCGAGATTCTCCTTCTGACGGGCTCGATCGAGCCACGATGGGCGGATGCTGCCCGTGTGTGGGCAGGCGCTACTCGGGTGACGGACCACCCGAGAAGATCCAAGGGCAGACATTCCTCCGCCGGAGGAGAGCCGTCAATGGGTAGATTCTGCGAAAAGGTGCAGTGCAGGGTTGTGCAAAAGTGTCCCTGACGTCAGAGCCGCTCGATGATCGTGACGTTGGCCTGGCCGCCGCCCTCGCACATGGTCTGCAGGCCGTAACGGCCGCCGGTGCGCTCGAGCTCGTTGAGCAGGGTGGCCATGATCCGGGTGCCGGTGGCGCCGATCGGGTGGCCCAGGGCGATGCCGCCGCCGTTCACGTTGACCTTGTCGTGCGGAACGCCGGTCTCCTTCATCCACGCGAGCACCACGGACGCGAAGGCCTCGTTGCACTCGAACAGGTCGATGTCGTCGACCGAGAGGCCGGTCTTCTCGAGGGCGCGCTGGGTGGCGCGGATCGGGCCGGTGAGCATCCACACCGGGTCGTCGCCGGTGACGGAGAGGTGTACGACGCGGGCCCGCGGGGTCAGCCCCTGGTCCTGCACGGCCTGCTCGCTGGCGACCAGCAGTGCCGACGAGGCGTCGCAGATCTGGGAGGCCACGGCGGCGGTGACCCGGCCGCCGGGGGCGAGCGGTTCGAGGGCGGCCATCTTCTCCAGGGAGGTCTCGCGTGGGCACTGGTCGGTGTCGAAGTCGCCGAGGGCGACGACCTCGTTGTCGAAGCGGCCCTCGGCGATCGCCGTCCGCGCGCGCTCGTGCGAGGCGAGCGCGAACTCCTCCATGTCCATCCGGGAGATGTCCCACTTCTCGGCGATCATCTCGGCCGAGCGGAACTGGCTGACCTCCTGGTCGCCGTACCGCGCGTGCCAGCCGGGCGACTGCGCGAACGGGGTCGAGAAGCCGTACTGCTGGCCGACCAGCATCGCCGCGGAGATCGGGATGGCGCTCATGTTCTGGACGCCGCCGGCCACGACGAGGTCCTGGGTGCCGGACATGACGCCCTGGGCGGCGAAGTGCACCGCCTGCTGGGACGAGCCGCACTGCCGGTCGATGGTCACGCCCGGCACGTGGTCGGGCAGCCCGGCCACCAGCCACGCCGTGCGGGCGACGTCGCCGGCCTGGGAGCCGATCGTGTCGCAGCAGCCGAGGATGACGTCGTCGACCGCGGCGGGGTCGACGCCGGTGCGGTCGACCAGCGCCTTGATCGTGTGCGCGGCCAGGTCGGCGGAGTGGACATCGGCCAGCGCGCCGCCGCGCTTCCCGACCGGGGTGCGGACGGCGTCGACGATGAAGGCCTCGGTCATGCGTGGATCCCCTCCAGAAGGATGGTCAGGTACTGCTGCGCGATCTCGGTGTGCGTGCGCCGGCCGCCGGGGCGGTACCACGACACCGCGACCCAGACGGTGTCGCGGATGAACCGGTAGGTGAGCTCGAGGTCGAGGTCGTCGCGGAGCACCCCGGCCTCGACGCCGTCGCGGAGCAGGGTCAGCCACACCTCGCGCGACTGCTGGTTGCGTTCGCCGAGGTAGGCGAACCGCTCGAAGGTCAGCAGGTACGCCGCGTCGTTCTGGAAGATCGCGACCTCGTCGTGGTGCCGGTCGATCGCGTCGAACGAGACCAGCACCGCCCGCTCGAGCCTGGTGCGGGCGTCGTCGCCACTGGCCAGGATCTCGTCGTACTGCCCGAACAGCTCCTCCTGGAAGGACGACAGGATCTCGTCGACCATCGACTCCTTGGAGTCGAAGTGGTGGTAGAGGCTGCCGGACAGGATCCCGGCCGCGTCGGCGATGTCGCGGACCGTGGTGCTGCGGAACCCCTTCTCGGCGAAGAGGCGGGCCGCAATCGCGAGCAGCTCCTCGCGTCGGGTGCCGGTCGGCTCGGCGGTCATCTGCTCAGGCCTGCTGGCTCGAGACGGCGACGACCTCGCCGGTCATGTACGACGCGTAGTCGCTGGCCAGGAACACCATCACGTTCGCGACCTCCCAGGGCTCGGCGGCCCGGCCGAACGCCTCCCGCTGCTTGAGCTCTGTCAGCAGCTCGTCGGAGGTGACCTTGGCCAGGAACGGGTGCATGGCCAGGCTCGGGCTGACCGCGTTGACCCGGATGCCGTGCGGTGCCAGGTCGATGGCCGCGCACCGGGTCAGCGCCATCACCCCGGCCTTCGCGGCGGCGTAGTGGGCCTGGCCCTCCTGGGCGCGCCAGCCGATCACCGAGGCGTTGTTGACGATCACGCCCCTCTTGCCGGCGGCGGCGAAGCGCTGGCCGGCCGCCCGCACGCAGCGGAAGGTGCCGGTCAGCGTGATGTCGAGGACCTTGGACCACTGCTCGTCGGTCATGTCGAGCACCGACGCGGTGCCGCCCAGGCCGGCGTTGTTGATCATGATGTCCGGCCCGCCGAGCTCGTCGGCCGTGTCGAGCAGCGCCTGCACCTGTGCCTCGTCGGTGACGTCGCAGACCTGTTGGCGGACCCGGTCGGCGCCGAACTCCGCGGCCAGCGCCTCCTCGGCCTCGGCCAGCCGGCGCTCGTGGGTGTCGCTGAACACCACCGCCTTCGCGCCCTCCTCGAGCGCGCGGCGTACGACGGCGGCGCCGATGCCGGCGCCGGCCGCGGCGGTGACCACGACGACCTTGCCGGCCAGCAGGTCGTGGCCGTGCACGTAGTCGGGCGTCGGCTGCTCCTGGCGGATGGTCGTCACTTGCCTGCTCCCTTGGGTTCGCGGGGCAGGCCGAGCACCCGCTCGGCCAGGATGTTGCGCTGCACCTCGTCGCTGCCGCCGTAGATCGTGTCGGAGCGCGAGAACAGGAAGAGCCGCTGCCAGTCGTCCAGCTCGTACGGCGCGCCCTGGGCCACGAGCCCGTCGAGGCCTCGCACGTCCATGGCGACCTCGCCGAGCTTCTTGTGCCAGTTCGCCCAGACCAGCTTGAAGATCGAGGCACCGGCGGGGTCATCGGCCGCCGACAGTCCGCGCAGCCCCTGATGGCGGAGGACGTCGAGCTCGACCTTGAGCTGGGCCAGCCGGTCGCGGAGCAGCGGGTCGTCGATCGCGCCGTTCTCCTTGGCCAGTGCGACGACTCCCGCGAGCTCCCGGTCGAAGCCGACCACCTGGGCCAGCACCGAGACGCCCCGCTCGAAGCCGAGCAGCGCCATCGCGACCCGCCAGCCGTCGCCGGCCTCGCCCACGACCAGGTCGCGTGGCGTCCGGGCGCCGGTGAGGAAGACCTCGTTGAACTCCGAGCCGCCGGTCAGCTGCTCGATCGGGCGTACGTCGACGCCCTCCTGGTCGATCGGGACCAGCAGGAACGACAGGCCGTGGTGCCGCTCCGACCCGGGTTCGGTGCGGGCGATGACGAACAGCCACTGGCTGAAGTGGGCGTTCGACGTCCACACCTTCTGGCCGTCGATGACCCAGTCGTCGCCGTCGAGACGCGCCTTGGTCTGCACGTTGGCCAGGTCGGAGCCGGCGCCCGGCTCGGAGTACCCCTGCGCCCACAGCTCCTCGACGGCCAGGATCGTCGGCAGGAACCGCTCCTGCTGCTCCGTGGTGCCGAAGGCCATCAGCGTCGGGCCCAGGAGCTCCTCGCCGAGGTGGTTGACCCGCGCCGGGGCGTCGGCCCGCGCGTACTCCTCGTGGAAGATCACCTGCTGCCACAGCGTGAGGCCGCGGCCGCCGTGCTCCTCCGGCCAGCCGACGCCGGTCCAGCCGTGCTCGGCCAGGTGCCGGTTCCAGGCCAGCCGCTCCTGGATCGCCTCGTGGTCCTTGCCCGGCCCGCCGAGCCCCTTGAGCTCGGCCCACTCCCCGGTCAGGTGCTCCGCGAGCCACGCCCGGATCTCGGCCCGGAAGGCCTCGTCCTCGGCCGAGTAGCTCAGGTCCACGTTTGGTATCCTACCAAGCAAATGCTTGGTTTGGAGACGTTGCCTGCCCTGCTCCGCGCTGCCGCGGAGCGGTTCGGCGACCATCCGGCCTACGTCGAGGGCTCCTCATCGCTGTCGTACACCGGGCTGCTCGCCCGGGTGGAGGCCACCGCGGCGACGTACGTCGAGGCCGGCGTGGGCCATGGTGACCGGGTCGTGCTGTGGGGCCCGAACAGCACCGACTGGGCGGTGGCCGCACTGGCGGTGTCCTACGTCGGCGGCGTGCTGGTCCCGGTCAACTCTCGGTACGTCGGCCCCGAGGTCGCCGACATCGTCGAGCGGACCGGCGCCGCGCTGGTGGTCGTGCACGACGGCTTCCTGGGCCGCAGCCAGCTCCGGGAGCTCGCCGACGCCCGGGTCACTCAGCGGGTCATCACCTTGACCGACGCGAGGCTCGACAGTGCAACCTCCCAGCCACCTGACCTGGCCGAGGTACGGCCTGACGACGTGGCCGACATCCTCTTCACGTCCGGCACCACCGGCCGGTCCAAGGGCGCGATGAGCGCGCACCGGCAGACCATCGGCGTCGCCCGCGCCTGGGCCGAGCTCGGCGGGGTCCGCCAGGACGACCGCTACCTGGTGGTGAACCCGTTCTTCCACTCCTTCGGCTACAAGATCGGCATCGTGGTCGGCCTCCTGACCGGCTGCACGCTCTATCCGGTGGCGACCTTCGACGTCGACGAGACGATGCGGCTGATCGAGGACGCGCGGATCACGGTCTTCCCCGGCGCCCCGACGCTCTACCAGTCGCTCTTGAGCGCACCGGGCCGCGCCGAGCGGGACCTGTCGTCGCTGCGGCTCGCGGTCACCGGCGCGGCCGTCGTACCCGTGGTCCTCATCGAGCGGATGCGTGACGAGCTGGGCATCGACCAGGTCGTGACCGCGTTCGGGATGACCGAGGCGGTCGTGGTGACCATGTGCCGCGAGGGCGACTCGGCGGAGACCGTGGCGACCACCAACGGGCGCGCGATCCCGGGCATGGAGACCCGCATCGCCGCTCCGTCCGAATCTGGGGCAGGTGAGCTGCTGGTCCGCGGCGACTACGTGATGCTCGGCTACCTCCACGACCCCGAGGCCACCCGTGAGGCGATCGACGAGGACGGCTGGCTGCACACCGGCGACATCGGGTCGCTGGACGAGCAGGGCAACCTCAAGATCACCGACCGGCTCAAGGACATGTACATCTCCGGTGGCTTCAACGTCTATCCCGCGGAGGTGGAGCAGGCACTGGCCCGGCTGGACGGCGTCGCCGACGTCGCGGTGGTCGGCGTACCGGACGAGCGGATGGGCGAGGTCGGCAAGGCGTACGTCGTCCGCGCCCCTGACGACCCCGGCTCGACGCTGACCGAGGACGACGTGATCGCCTTCGCCAAGGGACGGCTGGCCAACTTCAAGGTCCCGCGGCTGGTCGAGTTCACCGACGCGTTGCCCCGCAACCTCTCGGGCAAGGTGCTCAAGACCGAGCTCAGGGAGGCCTGATGGACCTCGACCTCTCCGAGTCCGAGCTCGCCTTCCAGGCCGAGGCGCGGGAGTGGCTGGCCGCGAACGTGCCCGCCGACCCGCTGCCGTCCATGGACACCGCCGAGGGCTGGGCGCTCCATCAGGAGTGGGAGGCGAAGCTCGCCGAGGCGCGCTGGTCGGTGGTGTCGTGGCCGCGGGAGTACCACGGCCGCGACGCCTCGCTGGTCGAGTGGGTGATCTTCGAGGAGGAGTACTACCGCGCCGACGCCCCCGGCCGGGTCTCCCAGAACGGCATCTTCCTGCTCGCCCCGATCATCTTCGACCACGGCACCAAGGAGCAGCAGGACCGGTTCCTCCCCTCCATGGCGACCGGCGAGCAGATCTGGGCGCAGTGCTGGTCCGAGCCCGAGGCCGGCTCCGACCTCGCCTCGCTGAAGTCCACCGCCCGCCGCGACGACGAGCGCGGCGGCTGGGTGCTCAACGGCCAGAAGACGTGGTCGTCGCGGGCGTCGTACGCGCACTGGGGCTTCGGGCTGTTCCGCTCCGATCCGGCGGCCGAGCGGCACCGCGGGCTGACCTACTTCCTGTTCCCGCTCGACGCCGACGGGGTCACCGTCCGGCCGATCGCGCAGCTGGACGGCGAGGCCGGCTTCGCCGAGCTCTTCTTCGAGGACGTGTTCGTGCCGGACTCGGACGTGCTGGGCGACCCGGGTGACGGCTGGCGGGTCGCGATGAGTACGGCGGGCAACGAGCGCGGCCTCTCGCTGCGCTCCCCCGGGCGGTTCTGCGCCGCCGCCGACCGCCTGGTCTCGCTGTACGCCGAACGGCCCGACCGTGGGCACGCCGACGGCGTGGCCGACGCCTGGATCAAGGCGCAGGCGTACCGCCTCTACACCTGGGGCACGGTCACCCGGCTCGCGAACGGCGGCGACATGGGAGCCGCCGGCTCGGTCAACAAGGTCTTCTGGTCCGAGCTCGACATCGCCCTGCACGAGACCGCCCTGGACCTGCTCGGCCCGGAGGGCGAGGTCGTGTCGCGCTGGCTGGACGGCTACACGTTCGCGCTGTCCGGTCCGATCTACGCCGGCACCAACGAGGTGCAGCGCAACATCATCGCCGAGCGGATCCTCGGCCTCCCGAGGGAGGCGCGCGGGTGAGGTTCGAGCTGGACGGCGACCAGCGCGACTTCGCCGAGTCCCTCGACCGGCTGCTCGCCGGCGCCGACACCGTGAAGGTGGCCCGGGCCTGGGCCGACGGTGATCATGAGCCCGGCCTGAAGCTCTGGGCCCGGCTGGCCGAGCAGGGGGTGACCCTGCTGGCCACCGAGGCCACGACCGTGGAGGTGTGCGTGGCGTTCGAGGCCCTGGGCAAGCACGCGGTACCTGGGCCGTGGGTCGAGTCGGCAGCCGTGCTCCCGCTCGCCCTCGGCCGGGACCTGTCCGGGACGATCGCCTCGGTCGCCGTACCGCCGCACGTGCCCTACGCCCTGGATGCCGACATCGCGACCGAGGTCTACGTCGTCCAGGACAACACCCTCCACACCGCGACGGTGGGCGAGCCGATGGGCTCGGTGGACCGGACCCGCCACCTCTTCACGGTGGTTCCGGGCGAGCCGGTCGAGGCGGTGGAGCTCCGAGGCGGTCTGGGGCTCGGTGTGCTGGCCACCGCCGCGCAGCTGCTCGGTGCCGGGGAGCGGCTGCTGGCCGACTCGGTCACGTACGTGAAGCAACGACGGCAGTTCGGCCGGGAGATCGGGTCGTACCAGGCGATCAAGCACGCGTTGGCCGACGTCCGGATCGCGCTCGACTTCGCCCGGCCGATGCTCTACGGCGCCGCGCTGTCGACCGAGCCGGCCGACGTCTCCGCGGCCAAGGTCAGTTGCAGCGACGCGGCGTACCTCGCGGCCCGCACCGGCCTCCAGGTGCACGGGGCGATCGGCTACACCGCCGAGCTCGACCTGAGCATCTGGCTGACCAAGGTGCGCGCGCTCCGGAACGCCTGGGGCTCGCCGGCCTTCCACCGCGGTGCCGTGCTCCAGGCTTTGGGTGCGGACTGATGGAGTTCTCGTTCTCCGAGGAGCAGCAGGAGCTGGCCGGCACGGTCCGCTCGCTGCTCTCCAAGCGCGCGGACGCGGCCGCCGTCCGGGCGGCGATGGTCTCCGAGAGCGGGTACGACGCGCAGCTCTGGCAGACCATGTGCGAGCAGATCGGCGTGGCCGCGCTGGCGATCCCCGAGGAGTACGACGGCGCCGGGTTCTCGCTGCTCGAGTCGATGATCGTGCTCGAGGAGGTGGGCCGCTCGCTGACGCCCTCTCCCCTGCTGTCGTCGCTGGTCACCGCCGAGGCGCTGCTGGCCGGGGCCGACGACGCCGCCAGGCAGCGGCTGCTCCCCCGGATCGCGGCGGGCGAGGTCGCGGCGTTCGGCGTACCAGGGCAACCGGTGCTGTTCGCGGACCAGGCGTCGGTGCTGGTCGCGGTGGTGGACGACGGCCTGGTGGAGCTGGACCCGGCGTCGAGTGACCCGAAATGGCTGCCGTCCATGGACCAGACCATGCGTTTGGGGTCACTCGACGCGAGCGGCGGCACCGCGATCGGCGACGGCCCGGCTGCTGGGCAGCGGGCCGAGCTGGTCGGCGCCGTGGGTGTCTCCGCGCTCTCGGCCGGCCTCGCGGCCCGCGCGCTGGAGATGACCGTGGCCTACTCCAAGGAGCGGGTGCAGTTCGGCCGGCCGATCGGCTCCTTCCAGGCGCTCAAGCACCGGATGGCCGACCTGCTGGTGCTGGTCGAGATGTCACGCTCGGCGTCGTGGGCGGCGTCGTACGCCCTGGCGACGGGCGCCGCGAACGCCGAGGAGCTCGCCCACGTCGCGAAGTCCTACTGCTCCGACGCCTTGAGCAAGGTCGCGGCCGAGACCGTCCAGCTGCACGGCGGGATCGCCATCACCTGGGAGCACGACGCGCAGCTGGTGTTCAAGCGCGCGCATGCCCTCACACAGCTGTACGGCGCTCCGCACCAGCATCGCGCCCTCGTCGAGCTGTAGCGCGCCGTCAGAGCGGGTAGATGTCGATCCCGGGTGGGGCGTCGAGGATCATCCGGGCGTGCTTGGCCTTGATCCGGCGGGTGCCGTGGTGGTCGACGAGGAAGCCGAGCCCGTGCGGGGTCAGCCAGACGTAGCGGCCCTGGCCGCACTGTCCGGCGCGGTAGCCGGCGCCAGCACCTGCAGGTCCCGCACCTCGGCCAGGCGACGAGCCCGCACCGCCTCCGACGAGGCAGCCAACAGGCCACTCGCGTCGAGATCAGGCAGGTCGTCTTTCCTGACACCCACGCCAGGTGCGACCACCGACGGCGACACCCGGAGCGACTGCTCGACTGTCAGGAGGCAGAGAGCAAGCCCGTCGCTCTGAGGATCGCCGGCAGGATGACGAGAACACTCCCCAGCACGAGCGGCGCTCCGCAGGCACCGATCACCTTGATGCGGGTGCCGAGCCCGGCCCGGCGCGCGTGGGAGGTCGCGAGGATGCCGAACCCCGCGGCCGCCAGCGTGAAGGCAAGCAGGTACGCGACGGACCCACTGTCGACCTGGTCGGCGTCACCGGCGATGCCGGCGAGCATCGCGAATGCCTGGGTGATGCTGCCGGCGACGTACACCGTGAGGGTGGCAAATGCCGCCCACAGCAGTGTTCCGACGGTCCGGGGTGCGATGAGTCGTGGATGGACGGCCAGGACGGCCAGGACCAGCCCCACCAGCTTGAGGACGGTCACGAACCAGTTCACGACCGAGATCGCCGTCTTGTCGCCGGCGTTTCGCCCGGTCCCGAAGTAGTCCGTCAGCTCGAACCAGACGCTGATCGCGGCGAAGCCAGCGCACCAAAGCGCGATGAGGACGCCGACCGACAAGAGGGCCCGGCCGGGCACCTCGACGTGGTGGTGCCCGGTGATCCGCTTGCCTTCGGTCCTGGATCCGGTCTGGGTCATGGAACAACGAGGCCTTGGCGCCAGGTGGAATGTGCCGGGTGCCAACCCAGTTCGCGCTTGGCCTTGGCGTTGGATGCGCCGCGCAGTTCGGTCATGAGCACGACGCCGGCCTCTCCGGCGGCCAGCCGTCCGATGAACCGCGGCACGCGCATCGGCTTCTTGGCGCCCAGCTTTGCCGCCAGTTCCGGCAGCCATTCGGCGACCGGGGCGGGGTCGTCATCGACGATGTTGTAGACGCCGCGGCCACCCTTCTCCACGGCTACGACCGTGGCCTCGGCGGCGTCGGCGATGTGGACGAACGACCACACCCCGCCGCCGTCCCCGACGACCGGGAACTTCCGTTTGCGGATCATCTCGAACTGCTCCGACCCGGGCGCCATGGACGTGCCGGGACCGTAGAAGGCGCCGTAGCGCAGCACGATCCCTTCGGTCCAGGCAGCGCCCAGCACGGCCTCCTCCAAGTGATTGATCGCGGCGAGCATCGGGCCCATCTGGCGGACCGGTGAGCGATCCAGGGGATCCTGTTCGGTCTTGACCGGCCCGCCGGTCCGGGCATAGGTGAACGCGCCGTTGCTCTGCGCGACGAACCGTCGTACTCCCACGGCACGTGCGGCCTCGAGCAGGTTGTCGGTCCCCTCGATCCGCAGCCGGTCGGTGGCAGCGAAGCTGCGCTCCATGTGGCGGGTGTCGATGTGCCCGATGGCGGTCAGCTGGTGAACCACCACCTCCGGCGCCGCCTGGCGCACGGCGGACTCGACCGCGGCGCGATCGAGCGCATCGGCGATGACCGGCACCGCGCCCAGCTGTGATGTCCTGGCCCTGTCCGACTCCCTGCGGATCATGGCGAAAACCTCGTGTCCCGCATCGACCAGCCGGGGCACCAGCTGCTTGCCCATCGCTCCAGTCGCTCCTGCAACCAGCACTCTCATAGTCAGCTCCTGTTCGGTTCGGTTGTGCTACTTGAACCGGGTGGCCCGCCGTTTCCTGACAGGAGCCAGACGTGCGACGCGTCACATGACGAGCAGGGGTGCCCCGTGGTCGGCCGCTGCCCATTGGGCGGTCGCGCGTTCGAGCTTGTCCGGGTTTGCCTGGGTACGGCAGGCAGCGATGCCCTCGGCGGTGACCTCCAGGCACATGACTGCGACGACCCGGCCTTCCACGACGGCCACAACGGCGGGTTCGCCATTGGCGGTCCAGGCGTAGATCTCGGGCGAGCCGCCGACGACGGCACGCTTGGCTGCAGCTGGCCTGAACATGCCCCACACGAACTTCGCGACCGCTACGGCCCCCTCGAACGGCCTGGTGCGCGCTGGAACCTTCCCTCCGCCGTCGCCGACGGCGATGGCGTCCTTGGTGAGCAGGCGTACGAGCTCATCGGTCTGGCCGCTGGTGGCGGCCGCGAGGAACTCCTCGACGATCCGCTGGGCGGCCGCGCTGTCGATGTCAGGGCGGGCTTTCGCGTACGCGACATGCTTCTTGGCGCGGTGAAAGATCTGCTGGCTGGCGGCCTCGGTGATATCGAGGATCTCGGCGATCTCCCGGTGCGGATAGTCGAAGGCCTCCCGCAGCACGTACACGGCCCGTTCGTTGGGGGTCAGGCGCTCCAGAAGGGTGAGGACCGCGTACGAGACCGCTTCGCGCTGCTCAGCCGTGTCGGCCGGGCCGAGCATCGGGTCCCCGGCGAGCAGCGGCTCGGGGAGCCATCGGCCGACGTAGGTCTCACGCCGCGCTCGCGCGGAGGCGAGCTGGTTGAGACACAGGTTGGTCAGGACCGTCGTCAGCCAAGCCTCGGGGACCTCGATGCGGTCGACGTCGGCGGCGTGCCAGCGCAGGAACGTCTCCTGCACGACGTCCTGTGCCTCGTCCGCGGAGCCGAGGAGACGGTAGGCGATGGCCTCCAGACGCGGCCTCGACTGCTCGAACCGGTCGACGTCGTCCCCCGTCAAAGGCACGACCCAAGCGTATCTATGGGCATGAGCGCGGCGGGACCGCAAGGGGACCGTGCTCGGCCAGGCGACGAGCCCGCACCGCCTCCGACGAGGCAGCCAACAGGCCAATCGCGTCGAGGTCAGGCAGGTCGTTCTTCCTGTGACCCACGCTAGATGGGACCGCCGACACTGATGATGGTCGTGCTCCCGAGCCCGTGACCCAGCCACCGACTGTCGCCTGCTGATCTACCGCTGGCGACAACCCCCACCACTCGTCTGAAGCTCACCCGACGGTCAGCGAATGCCTGTGTCGCACGGAATGTCGACCTTCGAGTAGGCGCCGGCGGTAACTCGTGCGTCCATCAGCTCGCACGACATACCTGCCTCGGCTGTCACGACGTACTCTCCCGGTGCCAGGGCGACTCGGTAGTTGCCGTCCGCGTCGGTGGCAGTACGTGCAACCACCTCCCCACCGGCATACGAGTCGCCCGGAAGCTGCTTGGCAACAGTGACCCTCGAGCCCGCCGCCGCCGCGTCCGGGCATGGGTCACCCTCGGTCTCGACGGGGCACTGCGGGCCCAGGTGGACCCGGCCAGCGACCCCCGACTGGTCGCTGGTTGTCCCAGGGTCCTGCCCGCCACACCCGACGAGAAGGGACGCGGCCAGGGCGATGGGGAGTAACCCACCTGTGCGCATGTGGCTCAGACGTCCAAGCACGTCGTGGGGTTTCCGCGGACCAGGAGTCGACCGCGAGAAGGCCGCATCGCAGCGGCGGACGTCCCACCGGGCTGCTCGCCGGGGGATGGAGGCGATGACCTTCAGAGCTCGATGTAGACGTCGTCGCCCTCGACCATGACGAGGTACGTCGCCAGCGGCGATGGCTTCCTGCCAAGTGCGATCATCTTGCGCGACCAACGAGGCATGTCCCTACCGGCGAACCCGGGGGCCCAGTCCAGGTTCTCGCCCGACGCGAGGTCGAAGCGGGAGTTGTGCCACGGGCAGACGACCTTGCCGTCGGCGTACCTCAGACCACCTGGCCCGCTGGTGAGGGATAAGCCCAGGTGGGGGCAGCGATTACGCGCCGCGCACAACGAGTCCCCGGACAGACCGACAACAACGGACGTGCCCGCAGCATCCACGACGTGCAGCTTCCCGTCGGCGAAGTCCGCCACGCTACCGACTCTGACTCGACCTGGCATGTCACGTCTCCTCGTCAGGGGTGCCTGGCTCCGTTCTACCAGCGCGCCGTCGTTGACGTCGCAGCCGTTTACCGCTGCTCGAACTCCGCCACCAGGTCCCTTCGGGTACCTCGCCCTGGGTGAGTTGTCCTAGTGGCCGCCTCACTCGGGCCACTAGGTTCGGCAGGTGCGCGTACTGATCCTGGGCGCCGGCTTCGGCGGGCTCGAGCTCGCCAGCTCCCTCGACGCGGCACTCGGGACCGACGTCGAGGTCACGCTGGTGGACCAGGCTGACAGCTTCGTCTTCGGCTTCTCCAAGCTCGATGTGATGTTCGGCCGTGCGACCGTCGACCACGTGGTCCACCGGTACGCCGACCTCGCACCGCGCGGCGTCCGGTTCGTGCAGACGACTGTGCGCGCCATCGACCCGGTCGCGCGGCGGGTCGAGACCGACCACGGACCGTTGGACGGCGACGTCCTGGTCGTGGCACTGGGCGCCGACCTGCATCCCGAGGAGACGCCCGGGCTGCCCGAGGCCGGGCACGAGTACTACACGGTGGAGGGCGCCTTCGCGGCCCAAGACGTGCTCGACTCGTTCGACGGCGGGCACGTCGTCGTGGCGGTCACCTCGTCGCCGTTCAAGTGCCCGCCCGCGCCCAGCGAGACCGCGCTGCTCGTCCACGACCACCTCGCGGCGCGTGGCCTGCTCGACCGGTCGAGCGTGTCACTGGTGATGCCGCTCGGCGTGCCGATCCCGCCCTCGCCCGCCGCGTCCGAGGCCCTGCTGGCCGCGTTCGCCGAGCGAGGAATCGCCTGGCACGCCGGCGCGCTGGTCCGCAGCCTCGACCCCGCCACCAGGACCGCGCACCTCGCGGACGGCACCGAGCTTCCCTTCGACCTCTTCCTCGGCGTTCCCGTCCACCGCGCTCCGGACGTCGTGGTCGATGCGGGGCTGACCGAGGACGGCTGGATCCCGGTGGACCCGCTGACCCTGCGCACCCGCTTCGACGACGTGTACGCCGTCGGCGACGTCACCAGCATCGGAACCCCGAAGGCGGGGGTCTTCGCCGAGGGGCAGGCTGCGGTGGTGGCCGCCCAGCTGATCGCTCGGGTGCGAGGCGACGCCGACGCGGTGACGTACGACGGCCGCGGTGTCTGCTACCTGGAGTTCGGCGCGGGCCAGGTCGGCAAGGTCGAGGTGACGTTCCTCAGCGGGGAGGCCCCGCGCGGCGCCCTGGAGGGCCCCAGCCAGGCACTCGCGGCGGACAAGTCGGCGTTCGGTGCCGACCGGATCCGCCGCTGGTTCGGTCGCGACTGGTCTCCGCTGGACAGGTCGGGAGCATGACCGGCCCCGTCCGGGTGTTCCGCTTCGACCAGCTCGAGGCCGCCGACCCGACGCCCGGCATGTTCCGCGAGCGTGCGTTCGAGCTGCCGATCCTGTGGTCCGGTCGGGTCACCACCGAGCCCGGCGCCGTCAGCGGCTGGCACCACCACGACCGCAACGAGTCGAGCCTGTACGTCGTGCGCGGTGTGCTGCGCCTCGAGTTCGAGGGCTTCGACGGCCACCTCGACGCGTACGCCGGCGACTTCGTCCACGTCCCGGCGTTCACCGTGCACCGCGAGTCCAACCCGACCGACGAGGTCAGCATCGCCGTCATTGCCCGCGCGGGTGGTGGCATCCCAACCGTCAACGTGGAGGCGCCATGAAGTACAAGTCCCCGGCAACCAGGCTGGCGGTCGCCATCCTCGGGCTCGGCCTGCCGATGCTCTGCCCAGCCGGGCCCGCTGCCACCGCGTCAGGTCGGGTCGTGATCCCAACGCTGACCTCGGTGCAGGCCCAGCACGTGGGGAAGGTCGATCGGGTCACCTTCACATTCGAGGACGGGCTCCCGGACGACGTCCTCGTCGACTGGGTCGACACGCTGCACCATGACGGGTCGGGCCGCCCCGTGCGGGTGGCGGGCGCGAAGGTCCTGATGCTGGTGTTCGGCGGAGCCACCGCCCACGACCAGAACGGCTCGACGGTCAGGACGCGGACGGCCTTCCCGCTGCCCAACGTGATCACCGCGGTCGGCGCGGGCGACTTCGAGGCCACCGTGACCTTCGGCCTCGGGGTGCAGAAGCGCACGTCGTACACCATGACCAAGCTGCAGAACCCGGACCGCGTCGTGGTCGACGTCCGCGCCGGGTTCCCGACCACCTCGCGCAAGATCTGGCTGGTCGACAAAGATGCCGTCAACAGCGGGAACGGGCCGTCCTTCGTCCCCCGTCAGCGGCCGATCCGGAACGACGCCCCGGCCGGAGCCGCGCTCCACGCGCTGTTCGCCGGACCGCTTCCCCAGGAACGGGCGGACGGGCTGCGCCTGGTGCGCTCCCACGCCTGGGGGTTCGGCGACCTGCAGATCGCTGGAGGCATTGCCCGGGTGCGGCTGACCCGAGGCTGCAACAGCAACGGTTCGACGATCACGGTGGCCGGTGAGATCGCACCAACGCTGCGGCAGTTCCCCACAGTGGACTGGGTCAAGATCTACGACCCCGGTGGCAGCACGGAGCAGCCCCAGGGACAGGTGGACTCGATCCCGGCCTGTCTGGAGCCGTAGTGCGTCAGCTCCGTGGCTGCGGGTCGTGGGGATGGCCCGGGTCCGCAGTGAAGATGCGCTCGTAGATGTCGTAGACCAGCGCGGCCTTGTGGTTGTTGTAGTCCATCACGCGCTCGAAGCCCTGCGCGGCGAGTGAGGACTTGAGGGCGCCGTACGCGTCGCGGTCGTCGTGGTGCGCGCGCAACCAGTCGCGGAACATGACCAGCCGGTGCGGCTCAGCCGCCTCTGGCCCGAAGACGTGGAGGTTCACCGACCGGTCGGGGCGGGTCAGCATCCGATGCTCGTCCCAACCGGGCTCACGGATGTGCAGCACGAGGCCGAGCGGCTCGAGGGCCGGAACATACGCCGCCTCGTCGGCCGGGTCGGCGACGGTCAGCACCAGGTCGAGGACCGGCTTGGCCACCAGGCCGGGGACCGACGTCGAGCCCACGTGCTCGACGGCCAGGGCGCCGTCACCCAGCGCGGCCCGGACGTCGGCCACGAGCGCGCCGGCGCGTTGGGGCCACGTCTCGTCGTACGGCACGACGTGCACGGCGCCCGGCGGTGACGGCCCGACGACGGCGGCGTCGGACTGGACGAGGTCGACGGTCTCGTAGGGCCGCCAGAGCGGGTGGGTGGGCACCCGCCGACCTTACGAGTCGCCGGAGGTCTGCCGGCTACTCGAACGGTATTGGGTCGGTGATGTTGAACTCCGTCACTGCCCAGGTGACCTCATACCGGAAGGAAGGTACCGGCATGTCGACCGAGGTGCCGGTGAAGCACCTGGCCCGCGCTGCCAGCCTCTTGGTGAAGCCCGCGGGGAGCACTGTTGGCGTGCCCCCTCCGTAGTTGATCTGAGTACCCGCTGAGTCTGTGGCCACGGTGACTTTGGCGCCGATGTAGCCCTCTGGCCGTGCGTCGACCAAGACTTGTAGGTGGCAGTCGACGTCAATTGACCCCGAGCCGGTCAGACTCGCTGCCACCATGGTCATCTGCAGCGGTCCGTCGAGTGTCGAGACCGTCGGGCCCTTGGCAGCGCGGGTGGTAGTGCCGTCAGACGTGTAGTCCCACGTGTAGGTGATGTAGCGGTCTGGGCCTCCCTCGCCTGGTGGTCCAGTGGGCCCGGTCAGCCCACGCGGCCCGGTCAGCCCACGCGGCCCCGTCAGCCCCCGCGGCCCCGTCAGCCCGCGCGGCCCCGTCAGCCCCCGCGGCCCTGTCATTCCTGGGGGCCCGGCTGGGCCTTGCGCCCCTTGAAGCACCCCGCTGACATCAGCAGACGTCAGCGACCCGTCCCTCACGTCAGCACCTGACAGTGACCCATCGCGAACGTCCGCTCCTCGAAGGGAGCTGTTCTTGACGTCCTTGCTGTCGATGAGGCGGTCGGCGGCGGCGGTTGGCGCGACGAGCAGAACTATGGCGGTCAACGCGCCAATCGATCGCATGGCGTCCCTTCGGACGCCGCTCACTCGCTGTTGCCCCTGCTTCACCAGCGCCTCCCCCTGTGAACCTGGGTAGCGACGCTAGCTCCGGTCGGCGCTGCGGTCCACGGTTCCGGCATGCACCTGGGTCAGACGTGGTGCTGCTCGGTCGAGGCGTACTTGCCCTGGAAGAACAGCAGCGGCTGGTCGGCGTCATGAATGCCGAGGTCGAGCACCCGGCCCACGACGACGAAGTGGTCGCCGGCCTCGTGCACGTGGTGGATCTGGCAGTCGACATACCCGAGCGTGCCCTCGATCATCGGCGAGCCGGTCGCGGGCGCGGGCTCCCACGTGACGCCGGTGAACTTGTCGACGCCACGGCTGGCCATCTGGTTGGAGAGCTCGGCCTGGTCCGCGGAGAGGAAGTTCACGCAGAACTTGCCGGAGCGCTGGATCGACGGCCAGGCGCGTGAGGTCTTGGCCGGGATGAACAGCACCAGCGGCGGGTTCAGCGACACCGAGGAGAACGACTGGCAGGTCAGCCCGACCGGCGCTCCCCCGCTGATGGCGGTGACCACGGTGACGCCGGAGGCGAACCGTCCGAGCACGTCGCGGAACTGCCGGGCCGCAGCAATCGCCTCCGGGTCGTCCTCGTCGAGCAGGACGTCCTCGCCGGGGCGGAACTGGAAGTC
Organism: uncultured Actinomycetota bacterium; assembly: GCA_963749865.1. Taxonomy (GTDB): domain Bacteria; phylum Actinomycetota; class Actinomycetes; order Propionibacteriales; family Nocardioidaceae; genus Nocardioides. The sequence goes on along the minus strand of CAVVOE010000007.1, from coordinate 247,335 downwards.
GTACATCGAGTCGCCGAGCCAGGACTCGATCAGGTCGTGGCTGGGCCAGGTCTCGCGCGCGTCGGGGCGCATCCCCTCAGGGACGTCCCCGTGCGGGATCCTGTGGCTCACGGCGTCCACGGTAAGTGCTACTGCCCGCCGCCGAAGTCGTGACCCCAATAAGAGACGGCGGTCGACTCCCGGGCCACCCACTTCGAGTCCTCGACGGTGAGGCCGTCGGTGCCGAACTCGACGTCGAAGCCGCCGGGCGACTTCACGTAGAACGAGATCATCTCGTCGTTCATGTGCCGGCCCAGCGTCGCCGACAGCGGCGCCTTGTGCTTGCGGACCCGCTCCAGCGCCCGGCCGACGTGGTCGAGCTCGTCGACCTCCAGCATGATGTGGACGCACTTGGACGGGTTCGGCATCGGCAGGAACGCCAGCGAGTGGTGCCGCGGGTTGACGCCCAGGAACCGCAGCCACACCTTCGAGCCCGGCTCCTTGCCGACGAACTCCCCCGGCATGCTCATCGAGTCGCGCAGCCGGAAGCCGAGCGTGTCGCGGTAGAAGTGCAGCGCCTCCACGTCGTCGGTCACCGGCAGCACGATGTGGCCCATCCCCTGGTCGCCGGTGACGAACGTCGCGGCGTACGGCGTCACGACCGGCCGGGACTCGTAGGTGATGCCGTGGAACAGCTCGAAGACGTTGTCGAAGGGGTCGCGGAACCGGACCAGCTCCTGCACCCGGCGGTCGTCGAGCTCCTCCGTGGTGCCCTCCTCGACCTCGACGCCGGCCTTCTCGAGGTGCTCGCGCGCCTCCTGGAGCGCGGCGTGGTCGGCCAGCTCCCAGCCGACGCAGTCGAGCTGGTCGACGTCGGAGGGGAAGACCACGAGCCGGGCGGAGACCTGGTCGATCCGCCAGTACTGGTGGTCGGGGTTCGGCCCGCGGCCCTCGGCCAGGCCGAGCACCTTGCCGGCGAACAGCTTCCACTCGTCCAGGTCGGTGCTAGCGACCCGCACGTAGCCCATGGACTTGATCTCGATCACGAGCGTGTCCTCTCGACGTGTCGGGCCAGGAAGGCGGTGGCCACCTCGGCGAACTCGTCCGCCGCTTCTATCTGTGCCCAGTGCCCGCAGTTGGGGAACACGTGCAGGGTGGCCCGCGGAATGGCCTTGAGCGCGACCAGCGCGCCGTCGAGCGGGTTGACGCGGTCCTCGCGGCCCCACGTGAGCAGGGTGTGCTTGCGGATCTTGTGGGCGTCCCGCCACAGCATGCCGTCCTCGGCGGTGTCGGGGTTGAAGAAGGACATCCCCATCGAGATCATCGCCTCGCGCGCGCCGGGCGCGGTCGCGTCGGCGTACCGCTCCTCGACCAGCTCGTCGGTGACCAGGTCCTGGTTGACCACCATCGTCGAGATGAACGCGCGGAGCGCCTCGCGGGAGGGCTCCATGTTGAACTCGGTGAGCCGCTTGACGCCCTCGGTCGGATCCGCGTGGAACAGGTTGAGCGACAGCCCGCCCGGGCCCATCAGGACCAGCCGGCCGACGCGGTCGGGGTGCTCGATGGCGAGCCGGGTCGCCGTACCGCCGCCGAGGCTGTTGCCGAGCAGGTGCACCCGCTCGATGCCGAGCTCGTCGAGCAGCTGCACGACGTAGCCGGCGGAGAACCTGAAGTAGTTGCCGACCACCGGTGGTTTGTCGGAGCCGCCGAAGCCGGGCTGGTCGACCAGGAGGGTGCGGAACGCGGCAGCGAACCGGGGCAGGGCCGAGCCGAAGTTGGACCAGGCGGAGGCCCCCGGGCCGCCGCCGTGCAGCATCACCAGCGGCAGGTCGCCGCCGACGCCGGTCGCGCCCCCGGCCTCGTAGTAGCTGAGCGTGAGATCGCCCGCCTTGGCGGACCGCCGGACGTCCTCCTTGGCGAACGAGGTCACCTCAGTACATCCCGGGATCGATCTTGTGGCCGAACTCGTGCGCGCCGTACATCTGCAGCGCCCGCTCGGGGTCGTTGGCCGCGTGCACCCGGCCGGCGTGCGCGTCGCGCCAGGCGCGCTGCAGCGCGGTGCCCTGGGTGAGCGCGCGTCCGCCCGAGGCCTCGAACAGCGAGTCGATCGCGTCGATCGCGCGCTGGGAGCCGAGCACCTGGTCGCGGCGGACCTTGAGCCGGGTCTTGAGCGGGATCTGCTCGCCCCTGGCGACGTACTCCTGCTCCTCGCGGATGTTGTTCACCAGCAGCGCCCAGGCGGCGTCGATCTCGCTGCTGGCGCGCGCGATCCGGACCGCGGCGAACGGGTCGAGCGAGGCCTTCTCGCCGAGGTACGCCGCGCGGGTGCGCTTCTGCTGCATCTCGACGTGCTCGTCGTAGGCCCCCATCGCCATGCCGATGATCGGGGTGGTGATGGTGCCGGTGAAGATCGAGTGGAAGGGGAGCTTGTAGAGGTCGGAGGTGTTCTGCTCCTGGCCCGGCCCCTTGCACTGGCCGGTCTCGCCCATGCTGAGCGTGAACGCCTCGGGCACGAACACGTCCTCCACGACGATGTCGTTGGAGCCGGTGCCGGACAGGCCGATCATGTGCCAGACGTCGACGATCGTGTAGTCCTTGCGCGGGACCATGAAGGTCTTGAAGTCGACGACGTTGCCGTCCTCGTTGAACACCAGGCCGCCGAGCAGCACCCACGTGCAGTGGTCGCAGCCGGAGCTGAAGCTCCACTTGCCGCTGAGCGTGTAGCCGCCCTCGGTCACCGTGGCCTTGCCCGTCGGCGCGTACGACGAGCTCAGCCTCGTGTTGGTGTCCTCGCCCCAGACCGCCTGCTGTGCCTCGTCCGCGAACAGCGCCACCTGCCACGGGTGCACACCGACCACGCTGGATACCCAGCCGGTCGAGCCGCACGCGCTGGCGATGTCGCGGACCGCTGTGTAGAACGTGATCGGGTCGGCCTCGAGGCCGTCGAAGCGCTGAGGCTGCAGGAGCCGGAAGAACCCGACCTCCTCCAGCTCCTTGATCGACGCCTCCGGGACGACGCGCAGGCGCTCGGCCTCGTCAGCCCGGTCACGGAACGTGGGCAGCAGGTCTCGGACCCCGTCGAGCACGGCGTGGGACATTTGCTCTCCTCCTCCTGTGGTGCACGCCAATACTAGAACACGTTCTAGTCTGGTGTCGATGCTCCACGATTCGGGAGGTCAGGCGCGAGCCGTCCCGAGGGCTGGGTCAGCCGGCCCCCACCGGCTGGAACATCTCCACGGTGAACGACCGGAACTGGAGGTTCGCCGAGTTGTTGCCGCCGGGCAGCACCTCGAACCTCCACAGCCCTACCTTCAGTCCGGACCAGACCATGGTGACGGCTCCGACATGGAGGGGAGCCGGACCGCTCTGGAAGAAGGAGTGCCCGGGCGAGGCGTAGGCCTCCTGGCCGGGGGTGCAGGCGTTGGTGAGGCCGCCAGACCCGACACAGGTCGCCCTCATGTCGATGTGGATGAAGTCGCCGGTTGCCGGCGTGGTGATCTCGGAGGTGAACCGGCCGATGACCACACCGTGACATGTCTTCTTCACCGTGACCGACCCGGCCGGGGTGTTGTTACTGGTGGAGTCATCCGGTGGGATGTTCGTCCAGGCCTGGGTGTCGAAGCCGATCCGGCACAGCGTCCCGGTGTTGCCGGTGAGGCTCTCCGGCTGCTTGAGCGCCTGGTCGCGCATCTCGTCACCTGAGCTCAGCCCCTCCGCGACCGCGTACGTCGTGCCGCTCGCGGCCACCGCGACGGCGGCGGCGCCGGCGGCCATGAGCTTCCAGCCCGGCCGGCTGGCCTTGCCGCCACGGACGTCTTGAGTGTTCTGCATGACTTTCACCTCCGAGAGGGCGCGAGGAGACGCGCCATGGTTCTGACCCTGCCGAACAGCAGCGTCGGCCGCCATGGCTAAGCCGGGCCATCTGCCGCCCGCGCCGCTGCCTCGACCCGCGCAACGTGGGCGGGCCAGTCGTAGCTCGTGTCCATGTTGCTGTCGCCGGCGGTGCGCCCGGCCTGGCCGTCGAGGCCCTCGCGCAGGATGTCGGCGTGGCCTGCATGTCGCTGGGTCTCGGCGACCACGTGGACCAGGATCTGGTGCAGCGTCACGTCGCCGCGGTCGCCCCACCAGGGCACCCTGCCGGCCGCGTCGAGGTCGAGTGCCGCGAACGTCTCGGCCGCGTGCGTCCACGCCGTCCGGTAGAGGTCGAGCACCCACTCCCGGCTCCGGTCGGCCGTCACGTAGAGGTCGTCGTTGGGATCGGCGTCGTCGGTGTGCCAGGGCAGCACGATGCCACTCGGCCGGTCGAAGGTGTCGCCGAAGTAGCCGAGCTCCACGCTCGCGACGTGCTGGACCAGCCCGAGCAGGTTGGTGCCGGTCGGCGTCAGAGGTCTGCGGGTGTCGTACTCGCTCAACCCCTCGACCTTCCAGACCAGCGCGTCCCTGGCCACCTGGAGGTAACCAATGAGGGTCTCCTTCGGGGTCTCCATGGCGAAGACCCTGCCAGCGGCTGACCACCCGGGCCAGCAGGTTTGTCGGGCCGCTGCCGACCGTATGAAAGATCGACGTCCTCGGCCCGTCCTTCAGGCGGCGCGGCCGGGCCCCTGGGCCTGCTCGTTCATACGTTCGGCAAGCGCCACCATCGCGACCAGCACCTCGCGAACGTATTCCGGCTGCAGCATCACGTGCTCGTAGGCGAAGCGGAGCACCCACCAGCCGTTGACCACCAGGAGGTTGTAGCGACGGGCGTCCGCGCTCAGCTGGCTCCGACCCCCGTGCCACTCGAACGAGTCAGCCTCGAGGACGATGTGCAGCCTCTCGTCGACCAGGTCGGGTCGGACGACCAGGCCGGGCTCTCGGATCGTCACCTGCGGGCGCACGTCGAGACCGGGCACGTCGATGGAGATCGCTCGGAGGCACGACTCGAACGGGTTGGCCGCCTCGGGACTGGCGAGCTGGGCGACCCGTCGCATCTGCGCGGAGCCCGGCCCGCGGGCGTCCTCCGCGATCCGCACCAGCGTGGACCGAGGAACACCGGCACGCATCGCCGAGTCGGAGATCGCCAAGGCCTCGTCGAACGGCAGCCGGCGCAAGCACTGTGCGAGCGTGGCCTCTGGTGTCGTCACGCTGTTCTCCACCTCGTCGGCCTCGAGCGTTGCGTAGTGCAGCCGGACGGTCCGATCGGTTCGGTCTACGCGGGAACCTCGGCTCACCATCAGCTGCGGCCGGTCGGGCACCGTCTTGACCGCCCACCCGTGGTGGAGGGCCGCGCTGGACAGGCAGAGCACTCCGGCGACGCGCGCGGCGGCCACCCGACCCTCGTCGACCACCGCCAACGCATAACGTCCTCGAGCGATGCGAACCACGTCTCCCGCCGCCACCGCGCGGTCGAGCGCACCGCGCTCGCAGCTGCGCAACAGCGTGCCCCGAGTGGCAATGCCGCCCAGCTCGCGCAGCCTCTCCACGGGAGAGATCGGGACGGACGGCGTCGGCACCCGATCAGGCTGGCACGGAGGCGCCGATCCTCGCTGGCTCTCTCCACAGGCGCGCGTGCTCGGTGATCAGCTCTGCTCGACTGAGCGACGAGGCTGAAAGCACGGCTAGCGTGAGGGCGTGGTCGACGGCTACACGATCCTGGACGGCACCCCAACCGTCGCGGCGTACGTGCGGCTGCGCGCGGATTCCGGGCTCTCCCCCAAGACCGAGGCCCAGGCCACAGCCGCGCTGGCCGGAACCTGGTGGGGCTGCCACGTGGTGCACGACACCACCGATGACGTGGTCGCCATGGGCCGGGTGCTCGGCGACGGCGGCTGGTACTTCCACATCGCCGACATGGCCACCCTGCCGGGTCACCAGCGCCTCGGCCTCGGCGACCTGGTCATCACCGCACTGCTGGACCGGATCCGGGACCAAGCGCCGCCCGATGCCTACGTGACCCTGATGGCCGACCCGCCGGGAAGGAAGCTGTACGCCCGGCACGGGTTCACCGAGGACCGCGACCGGACCATCGGCATGTCCCGGATCCTGGGCGACTAGGGCCTGTCTGACGATCCGGGGTGGATGCCAGCCTCGTCCAGGTCGTGCGATGGCCAGGCGCCGGCGCGTAGGCAGACTGGGGTCTTCCAAGGCGTCGGCAACGCCGCCAGCGTGCGCGCCTGGGCGGCGTCTGGCGCCGCCCAGGATCGTCAGTCAGGCCTAGCTGTTGGCCACTTCCTTGTCCTGCTCGGCCTTGAGCATCAGCGCGATGTCGATCAGCTGGTCCTCCTGGCCGCCGATCAGCTTGCGGCGGCCGGCCTCGAGCAGGATCTTGGCGCCGGAGACGCCGTAGCGGTCGGCGGCGTTGCCGGCGTGCTTGAGGAACGACGAGTAGACGCCGGCGTAGCCCATCATCAGCGTCATCCGGTCCAGCTGGCACTCCTCGGGCATCGCGGGCTTGATGACGTCCTCGGAGGCGTCGACGATCTGCAGGAAGTCCACGCCGGTGGTCCAGCCGAGCTTGTCGCAGACGCCGATGAACGCCTCGAGCGGCGTGTTGCCGGCGCCGGCACCGAAGCGGCGGACCGAGCCGTCGATCTGGGTGGCGCCGGCGCGGGCGGCGATGATCGTGTTGGCGACGCCGAGGCCGAGGTTCTCGTGGCCGTGGAAGCCCACGTCGGCGACGGAGCCGATCTCGGCCACGATCGCCGACACCCGGTCGGCGGTCTGCTCCATGATGAGGGCGCCGGCCGAGTCGACGACGTACACGCACTGACAGCCCGCGTCGACCATGATGCGGGCCTGCTTGGCCAGCACCTCGGGCGGCTGGGTGTGCGACATCATCAGGAAGCCGACGGTCTCGAGGCCGAGCTCGCGGGCGAGTCCGAAGTGCTGGATCGACACGTCGGCCTCGGTGCAGTGCGTGGCGATCCGGCAGATCTGGCCGCCGTTGTCCTGCGCGGCGCGGATGTCGTCCTTGGTGCCGACACCCGGGAGCATCAGGAACGCGATCCTGGCCCGCTTGGCCGTCTCCGCCGCGATCTTGATGAGCTCCTGCTCCCACGTCTTGGAGAAGCCGTAGTTGAACGACGACCCGCCCAGCCCGTCGCCGTGGGTCACCTCGATCACGGGTACGCCGGAGGCGTCGAGCGCCTCGACGATGTCGTGGCACTCCTGCGCGGTGAACTGGTGCCGCTTGTGGTGCGACCCGTCGCGCAGGCAGGTGTCCGTCAGGCGCAGGTCGAGCTTCCCCCAGGGCTCGTCCCCGTGGGTCCCCGACCAGGTGCGCTCGAGGGCGTTGATGCCTGAGCTGTCGCTGTTCATGCGATGGACCTCGCAATGTTCTCGCCGACCTGCGTGGCGGCGGCGGTCATGATGTCGAGGTTGCCGGAGTACGGCGGCAGGTAGTCGCCGGCCCCCTCCACCTCGACGAAGATCGACACCTTGGTCTGGCCCTGGGTCGCGGCCGACGGCTCGTCGATCTGCGGCTCCTGGAGCAGCCGGTAGCCGGGCACGTACTCCTGCACCGCCTTCTCCATGGCCACGATCGACTGCACGATCGCGTCGCGGTCGGCATCGGGCGGTACGGCGCAGAAGATCGTGTCGCGCATGATCATCGGCGGCTCGGCCGGGTTGAGGATGATGATCGCCTTGCCCCGCTCGGCACCGCCGATCGTCTCTACGCCGGCCGCCGTGGTCCGGGTGAACTCGTCGATGTTCGCGCGGGTCCCCGGACCGGCGGAGACCGACGAGACCGAGGCGACGATCTCGGCGTACGACACTCCCCCGAACGGCGCAGCGGCCCGCGAGACCGCGGCCACCATCGGGATGGTGGCCTGGCCGCCGCAGGTGATCATGTTGACGTTCATCGCGCCGAGGTGCTCCTCGCCGTTCACCGGCGGGATCACGGCGGGGCCGACCGCGGCCGGGGTGAGGTCGACGGCCCGGATGCCGGCCTCCTCGTAGCGCGGCGCGTACTCACGGTGCACGTACGCCGACGTCGCCTCGAAGATCAGGTCCGGAAGCTCGTCCTGCTTGAGCAGCCAGTCCACCCCCTCATGGGTGGATTCGAGGCCCTCGTCGGACGCCAGCTTGAGCCCCTCCGACGTCGGGTCGACCCCGATCATCCAGCGTGGCTCGATCACCTCCGACCGGAGCAGCTTGTACATCAGGTCGGTGCCGATGTTGCCGGGCCCGACGATGGCGGCGGTGCGCTTCATCCTCTACTCCTCGAACTCATTCGACGAACGTGGCGGTGAGCGTCTGGAACCCGCTGATGGAGGCCTCCACCCGGTCGCCGGCCGCGAAGGGCACGAACGGGCCCAGGGCCCCGGACAGCACGACCTGACCGGCCCGGAGCGGGTCCCCGAAGCGGCGGCACTGGACGGCCAGCCAACGCAGCGCCTCCAGCGGGTCGCCGAGGCACGCCGCGCCGTTGCCCGCGGACCTCTCCTCGCCGTTGATGGTCAGCGACATCACGACGTCCCGCGGCTCGAGCTCGTCGAGCGGGCGGCCGTCCCGGCCCACGACGTAGAGGCCGCTCGAGGCGCAGTCGGCGACCGTGTCGGTGAACTTGATGTCCCAGTTCTCGATCCGCGAGTCGACGATCTCGAGCGCCGGCACGGCGACGTCAACGGCCCCGCGAACGGCCTCGATGGTGATCTCGTCCTCGTCCAGGTCGACGTCCCGGCCCAGCACGAAGGCGACCTCGGCCTCGACCCGCGGCTGCAGAAGGCTGTGCATGGAGATCGGGTCGTCGTCGCTGACGTCCATGTCGTCGAGCAGGTAGCCGAAGTCGGGCTGGTCGACGCCGAGCTGGTTCTGCACGGCCTCGGACGTCGCGCCGATCTTGCGGCCCACGACCTTGGCCCCCGCGGCGAGCCGCTTCTGCACCAACCCCTGCTGCACGGCGTACGCCGCGGGAAGGTCGTCGGTGCCGATCAGGTCGCGCACCGCAGCGCAGGGCGAACGGGTCTCCTGCGCGCGGGCCAACCGCTCGACTGCGGCCCCAACGTTGGGCAGAGCCGCGTCCTGGGAGGTCACCGACCTAATAGTAGAACCTGTTACAGTTTTGCGCCATGAGCGCCCCTCTCTCCGGCCCCTTGCCGGAGGAAGTCGACGTCGTCGTCGTGGGTGCTGGCGGAGCCGGGATGTGCGCCGCGCTCGCGGCCGCGAAGCAGGGGCTGGACGTCGTCCTGGTCGAGAAGAGCGGCTACTTCGGCGGCTCCACCGCGCGCAGCGGTGGCGGCGTCTGGATGCCCGGCAACTATGCGCTCGAATTGGCCGGGCAGGTGTCGGCCGACGACCTGGCCCAGGCCAAGCTCTACCTCGACTCGATCGTCGGCGACGTGGTGCCGAAGACCCGCCGGGACACCTACCTCGACCGCGGGCCCGAGGTGCTCGACTTCATCCGGCAGCACACTCCCCTGGTCTTCCAGTGGGTGCCGGAGTACGCCGACTACCACCCCGAGGCGCCCGGCGGCCGGGCCGCGGGCCGCTCCTGCGAGCCGGTCCCGCTGGACGCGCGGTTCCTCGGCGCCGAGCTCGATCGCCTGCACCCGCAGTACACCAAGGCGCCGGCCAACATGATCGTGACCCAGGCCGACTTCCGGAAGATCAGCCTCGGGCTGCGCACCTGGCGCGGCCCGGTGACGATGCTCAAGGTGCTGCTCAACCGCGTCGTGAGCGGGCTGCTACGCCGGCGGATGTTCGCGATGGGCAACGCCATCGCGATCGGCCTCCGCAAGGGGCTGATGGACGCCGGCGTACCGGTGCACTACGACACCGAGCTCACCGGCCTGGCCCTGGACGGCGGCCGGGTCACCGGTGTGCACGTCACCCGAGAGGGGCAAGAGGTCACGGTGAGCGCTCGCCGCGGGGTGATCCTCGGCAGCGGCGGCTTCGAGAAGAACCTCGAGCTGCGCGAGAAGTACCAGCCCCACCCGACCTCGGTCGACTGGACGACCGGCTCGCAGTTCAACACCGGAGGCGGCATCCTGGCCGGCATCGCCGCCGGCGCCCAGACCGACCTGCTCGACGATGCGTGGTGGGGACCGACGATCCCGCTGCCGAACGGCCCGTGGTTCTGCCTGGCCGAGCGCAACCTGCCGGGCTCGATCATCGTCAACCAGGCCGGTGAGCGGTTCATGAACGAAGCGCTGCCGTACGTCGAGGCGGTGCACGAGATCTACCAGGGCGAGGCCACCGGCGTCGGCCACGTGCCGGCCTGGATGGTCATCGACCAGCGCTACCGCAACCGGTACCTGTTCGCCGGGCTCTCCCCGCGGCAGCCGTTCCCCGGCCGCTGGTACCAGCACGGAACGGTCAGGAAGGCCGCCACCATCGAGGCGCTGGCCGCCGAGATCGACGTGCCCGCCGAGGCCCTGACCGCGACGCTCGATCGGTTCAACGGCTTCGCGAGGAGCGGCGTGGACGAGGACTTCCACCGGGGCGAGTCGGCCTACGACAAGTACTACTCCGACCCGACCGTGAAGCCGAACCCCTCGCTGCACGCGATCGACCACGCGCCGTTCTACGCCGTGAAGATCGTCCCCGGTGACCTCGGCACCAAGGGCGGCCTGGTCACCGACGAGCGGGCGCGGGTGCTGCGCCCCGACGGCTCGGTCATCCCGGGGCTGTACGCCGCCGGGAACGTCTCGTCCGCGGTCATGGGCCACACCTACGCCGGCCCCGGCGCGACCATCGGCCCGGCGCTGGCGTTCGGCTACCTGGCCGCGGAAGACATCGCGCACTCGGACTCCCCATCGGTCGAGACTCCGCAGAAGGAGACCGCCTGATGCCCATCGACCCCGAAGCGGCGATCGGCGCGCCCGTCGGCGAGGTGTCGTTCTCCTGGACCGAGAGCGACGTGCTGCTCTACCACCTCGGGATCGGGGCGGGCTCCCGCCCGGGCGACAGCGTCGACCCGGCCGCGCTGCGATACACCACCGAGGGGCCCGGACTGCAGGTGCTGCCGTCGTTCGGCGTCGTCGCGCCGACGTTCCACATGACCGATCCCCCTCCGCTCGACCTCCCGGGCTGCGACATCAACCTCGGGCAGGTGGTGCACGGCTCGCAGGAGATCTCCGTGCGCACGCCGCTGCCGACGTCAGGCTCGGCCACGGTCCGCACCACGCTCACCGACGTGTGGGACAAGGGCAAGGCCGCGGTCATCTGGCAGGAGGGTGTCGCGACTGCGGACTCCGGCGAGGAGCTGTGGACCACCCGCTCGTCGATCTTCGTGCGCGGGGAGGGTGGCTGGGGCGGTGACCGCGGAACGTCCGAGCCGGTCGAGCTGCCCGACCGCGCGCCCGAGGCCGAGACGACGTACGCCATCACCCCGCAGCAGGCGCTGCTGTACCGGCTCTGCGGCGACCGCAACCCGCTGCACAGCGACCCCGACTTCGCCAAGGCCGCCGGTTTCCCGGCGCCGATCCTGCACGGTCTCTGCTCCTACGGGATCGTGCTGCGCGAGCTCACCACCGCACTGCTCGGCGGCGAAGCGACCCGGGTCGGGGGCTTCTCCGCGAAGTTCACCGGCGTGGTCTACCCGGGCGAGACGATCCGGGTCCGCGGCTGGCAGGAGGACGGCCGGATCGTCGGCTCGGCCAGCGTCGCGGACGCAGGTGACCGAGAGGGAGCGCCCGTGCTCGGGGACATCCTGCTCCGCCTCACCTGACGAACGGCGCCACCAGGTCGACGAACCGCGCCGGGTCGTCGACCCACGGGAAGTGCCCCGCGCCCTCCATGACGACCAGCTCGCTCCGCGGGAAGACCGACGCCACCTCGGCCATCACCTGGGGCGGGTTGCCGACGTCGAGCGCGCCGGCCAGCACCACCACGGGGACCTCGAGGTGCGTCATCGCCGCCCGAGTCCGATCCGGGTCGAAGGCGCCGTCGGCGGCGAAGGCCATCGTCTTCTCGTCGTCGCGGCGCTCGTCCATCCAGGCGTCGTAGGCGCGGTGCTCGTCGTCCCAGCGGCCATGGGTGAACGGCGAGATGGCCGACCAGTCCGACTCGTCCCCGGCGCCGGACTGGACCCGGGCCAGGGCGGCCGCCGCCTCGGCGTACCACGGCTCGCCGTTGCGCAGCCGCGCGATCTCGGACCGGGCCCCGTCAGAGATGTCGATCCCGAGGCCACGGACGCTGGGCGCGACCAGCACGAGCCGCGCGACCCGGTCGGGGTGCGCCGCGGCGTAGGCGTAGGCCAGGTTGGCTCCCGCCGAGTGCCCGAGCAGCGAGAGCCGCTCGAGCCCCAGATGTCGGCGGACCGCCTCCACGTCGGCGACCTGCCGGTCGCAGCGGTACGACGCCGGGTCGGCCGGCGTGCCGGAGCCGCCGGTCCCCCGCAGGTCCAGGACGGCCAGGGCGCGGTGGGCAGCGAGCCCGCCGAGGTCGCGGAGGTAGCCGGAGTCGAGCATCGGCCCGCCGGGCAGGCAGAGCAGCGGGTCGCCTTGCCCGGTCAGGTGGACGGCCAGGCGGGTGTCGTCGTCCGCCGGGACGTAGGTCGTCGAGGTCGTTTCCATGCCTCAGCCCCACCGCGCGGCGAGGAGATCCACCACGTCCTCGGGCGCCGGCATCGCAGCGATCTCGGCCGCGACTCGCCCGGCTCCGGCTCGCAGCCCGGGGTCGCCCAACAGCTGCTCGGCCGCGACCCGCACGGAGTCGGACGTCACCTCGCCGGGTCGCAGCGTGAGCGAGGCGCCGGCCTGCTCGCCACCCTCTGCGTTGCGGAACTGGTCGGCGGCCTGGGGCAGGCAGAGCTGCGGCACGCCGAGGGCCAGAGCGCCCAGGAAGGTGCCGGAGCCTCCGTGCGAGACCACGGCACTGGACCGACCCAGAACCTCGGTCTGGTCGACCCAGCCCTGCACCTGGACGTGCTCGGGCTGGTCGCCCAGAGTCGCCGGCTCCATCCGCGGCCCGACGGCGACCAGCACGCGCACCGGCAGCGCCGCCACCCCGGCCACGATCTCTCTCAGCAGCTCGGGATGCTCCTGGACCGTGCCCATGGTGACGTAGACGAGCGGTCTGTCATCCGGGCGAGGCGGCACGCCGGAGTTCGCCGTCACCGGTCGTAGCGGCTGCACCGCGTTGATGTGATCCATCGGCATCGTCTGGACGGACGGCGGGCAGATGTCGAGGTAGCCCGCTGCGAAGCAGCCGGCGTACGGCGGCACGTCGAGGCCGTGCTCGCGCCACAGGGCGGCGAGCTGCACGCCGGCATCGTCGAGGATCCTGACGGGAATGGCGCTGCCGAAGGCGTGGGTCAGGCTGGGCACGCCGGTGATCGCGCCGACCAGTGGCGCGGCCAGCTCCGCGTGCTCGTGGACGAGCAGGTCCGGACCCCACTCGCTGGCGATGCCGAGCAGGTCGGCCGCCATCGGCGGCGTCAGCGCCGCGCCGAACATCCGAGGGAACACGAAGGCCGCGCGCTCGGCCGGTGCCACGGCGTCAGCGCGCGACCGCACCGAGCGCCGCAGCTCCGCCTCTTCGGCGCCGCTCGCTCCCGAGGCGACGGCCTCGATGCCGGCCGACGTCACGAGCGGGGTCGCTTGCGCCGCGGCGGCCCAGAGGACGTCGTGACCCGCCGCTCGGAAGGCACCCGCGAGCGGAAGCATCGGGAGCACGTGGCCGTAGCCGGACGTCGACGAGAACAGGACTCGCATGGTCAGGCCGGCTTGTGACCGACGACGTAGAGCCGCTGCGTGCTCTCGCCGCGGGCGGTGATCGGCCCGCGGTGGTACCACTCGACGTCGGCCAGCCCCGCCGCCTCGACCAGGGCGACGACCTCGGCGGGGCCGTGGAGGACGAAGTCCAGGTCGACGGGAGCGTCGAACCACTCGTCGAGGTGGAGGACCTCGGAGCCGGCGTGCAGGGCGACCACGAGCCAGCCGCCCGGCACCAGTGGCCGGGTGAGCGCGGCCAGCGCGTCGGGGAGCTCAGAGGCGGCGAGGTGGATGAGCGAGTACCACGCGAGCACCGCCGACCAGCCCGGCGCCGAGGTGGGCCGCATCAGCTGCCGCAGGTCGCCGACCTGGTAGCTGCCGTCCGGGAAGCGGCTGCGCGCCTCCTCCACCATCCCGGGCGACAGGTCGACCCCGGTGGCGTCGGCGCCCGCTTCGGCCAGATAGGCCGTGACGTGCCCCGGGCCGCAGCCGACCTCGACCACCGGACCGCCGTCGGCGTGGGCCGCGACCCGGTCCAGCAGCCAGCACTCGAACGGCTGCTGGCCCAGTAGCTCGTCGACGAGGTGGTCGGCGTACGCCGTTGCGACCGCGTCGTACGACGACCGCACCCGTTGGTCCCTGACCCCGGCGCCGGCGGCCAGCACCGACTCGCGGTCGACCGCGGGCGCGGACTCGTGGACCGGGCCCTCGGCCACCGGAACGTCGCCCAGGAGGTGCACCCAGCGCGCGTCGTGGTGGCCGCGCTGACGGGGCAGCTCGCGGACCAGTGGCTCGGGCCGCGCGGCCAGGTCCGCGAGGACCAGCTCGACCGCCTCACGGTCGGCGAAGCCGTGCAGCCGATCGGTGCGGGTCTTCAGCTCCCCGGGCGACTGCGGCCCGCGCAGCAGCAGCACGGTGACCAGGGCCCGCTCGGCGTCGTCCAGCTCGAGGGTCTCCGACAGCAGCTGGTGGTACTTGAGCGTCCGGCGGCCACTGTCCGACCAGACGATCCGGACCAGCTGCCGGTCCTTGAGGCGGCGCAGCGTCGCCTCCACCATGGGCTCGTCGTAGTCGACGACGGGCTCGCGGCTGCTGGACTGGTTGCAGCCCGTGCGGACGGCCGCCAGGGTCATCGGGTAGGTCGCCGGGACGGTCACCTGCTTCTCGAGGAGCACCCCGAGGATGCGCTGCTCCTCGGGGTCGAGCTGGAGCTCGGGGACGGCCACACCGAGACCTTAGGACCTCCCGAAGACACAACACCGGCCGAGTCGCGTCTACCTCCGTGTCGATCCGTTCCTCCGGGGTCTGGGGAACGGCCGGATATCAGCGGCTCGGCCGGCGTTGCGGTGGGGGGCAGATGGTCTGGGGGATCTCCTCTGGGGTTTTCCGCGGTACGGCGTCAGGCGGCCAGGCCGCTCTGGAGCTGGGTCGCGACCGCGCCGGGGACGTCCAGGGCCGGCGCCACGGTGATGTCGAGGCTGCGCTCGAGCCGGTGAGTGGCCCGGGCCCGCCGCCACTCGGTGATGAGTGTCCTGAGCACGCGCAGGCCGTCGGAGACCGCGTGCAGGTTGGACTCGCCGAACATCCGGAGCTTCTCGACCGAGGGGACCTCGGTGATCGAGACCTTCGCCGCGGCGAAGCGGCAGTTGATCACGGTCTCGATCTCGAATCCGTCGCCCCACAGCATCTTGCCGTTGGCCGGGCGCGGGCTGCTGTGGTCGGGCAGGTCGAGCAGCGGGACCAGGTCGGCCCAGAACGCGTTGTAGCCGTAGCAGAGGTCGGAGTAGCGGGTCCGGAAACCGACGTTGAAGACGGCGTTGAGAAACCGGTTCCCGAAGTGGCGGACCCGGGTGATGTCGGTGGAGCCACCACCGGTCGTGTAGCGCGAGCCCTTGGCGAAGTCCGAGCCGGCCTTCAGCGCGTCGACGAACTTGACGATCTCGGCCGGGTCGGCGGAGCCGTCGGCGTCGAACATCACCACGATGTCACCGGTGACCCGGGCGAAGCCGGCGGCCAGGGCGTTGCCCTTGCCTTTGCGGGTCTGGAGCACGGTGATGATCCCGGGCAGCGCCCGGCGGGCGGCCTGGATGGTGCCGTCGACCGAGCCGCCGTCGACGAGGATCACCTCATGGACCTCGGGCAGCTGCGGGAGGACCGTGGCCAGGTTGAGCGCCTCGTTGAGCGCCGGCACCACGATGCTGATGCGCGGATCGTTGGTGTTGCGGCGTCCGGCGACGACGCCGGGCATCCCCTCGCTGCTGCTCATCTGCTGACCCCTTAGTTTTCCGGCCCCCGCCGGTGTTCGACAGGGTCAACGGTAGGGACGAGCAATCGCTTGCGCGACACCACGGAATCCGCCACGATGCAGTAACTATTGTGCTGTTTTCGCAGGTCAGAGGGGCACTGCGGGTGCGGATCCGTGACTGGGGGCCGGATTTTCGTAGACCGATCGTGGAGGACCGTCGGCGATTGTCACTCACTGTTGCCCACGCCGTGGGAGTGTCGCGTGACCAAGGACTCGCCCCGTCACCGACTGGTCTGGACAACACCCACCCGGGTATCCGCCTCTGGGTGGCCATCACCGCCCATACTCTCCTCCCATGAGCGTCCTCGACGGCTGGGTCCTGGGCGAGCACACGGCGAGCGGGGTCACGCACCCGACGTACCGCAAGGGCTCGGGGCCGGGGGTCGTGGTCATCTCCGAGATCCCCGGGATCACCGAGGACGTGGTCGCCTTCGCCGAGGAGGTGGTGGGGCAGGGGTTCACCGTCGTGATGCCGCACCTGTTCGGCAAGGTGCCGAGCTCGGACTCACCGCTGGCCGCGATCGGGTCGTTGCGTCAGGCCTGCGTCAACCGAGAGTTCACCAAGCTTCGGCTGCGGCAGACGTCGCCGATCGCCGTCTGGCTGCGGTCGCTCGCCCGCAGCCTGCACGCCGAGCTCGGTGGCCCCGGCGTGGGCGCCCTCGGCATGTGCTTCACCGGCGGCTTCGCGCTGGCGATGATGGTCGACGACTCGGTCGCGGCCCCGGTGCTGGCCCAGCCGTCGCTGCCGTTCCCGGTCGGCAGGGCCCGCGCGGCCGACCTCAACCTCTCCCCCGCCGACCTGTCGAAGGTCAAGGAGCGGGCCGCCGCCGGCTGCGAGGTGCTGGGCCTGCGCTACGACAAGGACCTGGCCGTCGGCACCCGCTTCGACACCTTGACCCGCGAGATCGGCGACGCGTTCATCCGGGTCGAGTTCCCCGGTCGCAAGCACTCGACGCTGACCCTGCACCGCCAGCAGGAGGGCGTGGACCGGGTGCTGGCGTTCTTCCGGGAGAAGCTGCTCAGCTCGCGCTGAGGACCAGCCCGCTGGTGGGCACGCCGGTGCCGGCGGTGACCAGGACGTGGGGGACGCCGGGGAGCTGGTTGACCGACGTGCCACGCAGCTGGCGGACCGCCTCGGCGATGCCGTTCATGCCGTGGATGTAGGCCTCGCCGAGCTGGCCGCCGTGGGTGTTGAGCGGGAGCCGGCCGCCGACCTCGATGGCGCCGTCCTTGACGAAGTCGCCGGCCTCGCCGCGGCCGCAGAAGCCCAGCTCCTCGAGCTGCATGAGCACGTACGGCGTGAAGTGGTCGTAGAGGATCGCCATCGGCATGTCGTCGGGGCCGAGCATCGACTGGCGCCACAGCTCGCGCCCGACCACACCCATCTCGGGGATGCCGATGTCGTCGCGGTAGTACGACGTCATCACGTACTGGTCGGCGCCCGAGCCCTGCGCGGCCGCCGTGACGACGGCGGGGCTCTGGCGCAGGTCGCGGGCCCGCTCCACCGAGGTGACCACGAGCGCGACGGCGCCGTCGGACTCCTGGCAGCAGTCGAGGAGGTGCAGCGGGTCGACGATCATCCGGGACGCCTGGTGGTCCTCGAGGGTGATCGGCTTCTCGAAGAAGAACGCCGCCGGGTTGTTGGCCGCGTGCCGCCGGTCCGCGACGGCGACGAGGCCGAAGTCCTCCGAGGTGGCGCCGTACGCATGCATGTAGCGGCGGGCCTGCATCGCCACCGTGGCGGCCGGGGTCCCGAGCCCCATCGGGTAGGTCCACGCGTTGTCCAGGCCGTTGGTGTTCACCTGGGTCGCGGCGGCCAGCGAGAACTGCCCGAAGCGGCTCTCCGAGCGCTCGTTGAAGCCGCGGTAGCAGACCACGACGTCGGCGACGCCGGTCGCGACGGCCATCGCCGCCTGCTGGACCGTCGCGCAGGCCGCCCCGCCGCCGTAGTTGATCCGGCTGAAGAAGCGCAGCTCCGGGATCCCGAGCTCGCGGGCCACGGCGATCTCCGACGAGGTGTCCATGGTGAACGTCGTCAGCCCGTCCACGTCGGAGACCGACAGCCCGCAGTCGGCCAGCGCCGCGCGCACCGCCTCGACGGAGAGCTGGAGCTCGGAGCGGCCGGACTGCTTGGAGAACTCCGTGGCACCGATCCCGACGATCGCGGCTTTCCCGGAGAGGCTCACACGGCGACCTTCACGGTGCCGGTCACGTGGTCGCCGAGCGAGACCCGGCCGACCACGTCGATGGTCGCGATGCCGTCCTCGACCGAGGCGACAGTGCCGCTGAAGGTCAGCGCGTCGTAGGGGTGCGCGGGCGCACCGAGCCGGATCGCGATGCCCTTGAGCTCGGCGTCGTGGCCCGCCCAGTCGGCGACGAACTTCTCGACCAGGCCGTTGGTGGTCAGGATGTTCATGAAGATGTCCTTGGAGCCGGCCGCCTGCGCGACGTCGCGGTCGTGGTGGACGTCCTGCCAGTCGCGGGTCGCGATCGCGGTGCTGACGATCGTGGTCGGCGTCATCGGCAGGCTCCACTCGGGGATGACCTGGCCGGGCTCGAGGGTCCTCATGGGCGTCTCCAGATCGGCAAGGTCAGCTCGTCGTCAATCTCGCGGTAGTCCACCCGCAGCCGCATCCCGATCTCGATCTCAGCATCGGGTACATCGACCACCTCGCCGACCATCCGCACACCCTCGTCGAGGTCGACCAGGGCGATCACTATCGGCAGCTCCTTGCCGGGCACCGGCGGGTGCCGGTGCACGACGTACGAGAACACCGTCCCCTCGCCCGACGCCACCTCGTAGCCCCGGTCGTAGGCCTCGCACGACTGGCAGGCCGGGCCGGGCGGGAACCGCTTCGCGCCACAGGCGTTGCAGACCTGGATCCTGAGCTCGCCTGCCTGCGTGCCGTCCCAGAAGAACTGCGAGTCGCGGTTCACCATTGGGCGCACGGTCATGCCGGCTCCCGGGGGATGAACTTGAGCACCCGGAACAGCATGGTCGCCACCACTTCGTCGCCGACGTACCACGTGTTGCGCGAGGTGACGAAGTAGCCCTCGCCCATCGCGGTGTCCTTGGGGCCGGCGACCGAGTGGAGCGCGCTGGTCACCCGGAGCTCGTCGCCGACACGCAGGTAGCGCTCGTAGGTCTGCTCGCAGTTGGTGCCCAGCACCGCGGGGTAGCCCTCGTCGGTCAGGAACTCGGTCATCCGGCTCAGCGGGTCCTCCGGCGGCCGCCGCCGACCGAGACCGGGCATCGTCCAGACCTGGGCCATCGAGGGCGGCGCCTCCCCCTGCCGGAACCGTTCGTTGTCGTAGCCCATCGCGTCCAGCCAGGCGCCGATCGTGGGCTGGTTGACGGGGTACGGCGCGCGCGACTCCGACGCCTCGCCGAGCGCCTTGATCCGCTCGGCCTCGGCCATGATCCGGGCGTGCTTGTCCGTCACCTCGGCACCCGGGGCAGCCCGAGGCCGAACATCGCGATCAGCTCGCGCTGCACCTCCTGCACGCCGCCGCCGAAGGTGAGGACCAGGTTGCGCTTCTTCTGGCCGTCGAGGTACGCCATCAGCTGCCGGGTCTCCTGGTCCGACGGGTCGCCGTACCGGTGCACGACCCGGGTGAGCTCGTCCAGCAGGTGCTGGACCTGGTCGGCCGCGAAGACCTTGGACGACGACGCGTCGCCGACGGAAATCTCGCCGACCGCGGCCGCGCGGGCCACCTCCCAGTTGAGCAGCTCGTTGACGCGGAACACGGCGGTGACCTGCCCGAGGAGCTGGACGACGTCGGGCCGGTCGACGACGCCGGCCTTGGTCGTCCACTCGACGACCCGGTCGCGCAGCCCCTCGATCCGCCCGGCCGGCCCGAGCATCACCCGCTCGTGGTTGAGCTGGGTGGTGATCAGCTTCCAGCCCTGGTTCTCCTCGCCGACCAGCATGTCGACGGGGACCCGGACGTCGTTGTAGTACGTCGCGTTGACGTGGTGCGAGCCGTCGGCGGTGATGATCGGCGTCCAGGTGTAGCCCGGGTCCCTGGTGTCGACGATCAGGATCGAGATGCCCTTGTGCTTCGGCGCGTCGGGGTCGGTGCGGACCGCGAGCCAGACGTAGTCGGCCTGGTGGCCGCCGGTGGTCCACAGCTTCTGCCCGTTGACCACATAGTGGTCGCCGTCACGCTGTGCCGTGGTGCGCAGCGAGGCCAGGTCGGTGCCGGCATCGGGCTCGGAGTAGCCGATCGCGAAGTGCACCTCGCCGGCGAGGATCCGTTTGAGGAACAGGTCCTTCTGCTTCTCGCTGCCGTACCTGATCAGCGTCGGCCCGACGGTCTGGAGGGTGACCGCGGGCAGGTGAACGTCGGCGTACTGCGCCTCGTTGGCGAAGATGGTCTGCTCGATCTCGCCGAGTCCGTGGCCGCCGTACTCCTTGGGCCAGCCGACGCCCATCCAGCCGTCCTCGCCCATCTGGCGCACGATCCGCTGGTAGCTCTCCCCGTGCCGGTCGCGGGCCAGCTCCTGCTCGTCGTACTGTCCGGCGAGGCCGGCGAAGTACTCGCGGATCTCCTGCTTGAGCCGGCGCTGCTCCGCGGTGAGCTCGAGGTTCTTGGTGGTCGGATCCTCGACCGGCACCGCCTCGGCGCGAATGTCGAGCAGGTGCGTGATGTCGGTGACCCAGCTGAAGTAGTGGTGCAGCGGGTAGGTCTCGTCGACGCCCATGCCGCCGTGCAGGTGGTGGCAGGTGCGCAGCGCCGCGGGGCCCTCCGTGCAGGTCCAGTACGCCGCGACCGCCAGGTCGTCGCTCACGTCGAGCCGCTGGTCGAGCCGCCACGCGGCGTTCTCGGCGGCCAGGTCGAGGGTGCGCGAGGCGATGTAGACGTCGGCGACCTGCATGGCCACGGCCTGGAACTCCGCGAGGCTCCGCCCGAACTGGGTACGGCCCTTGATGTACGACGCGGTGAGGTCGCGGGCACCGGCCACCACACCGGCGGCGGTCAGGCAGAGCCCGGCGACGTAGCGCTCGGCCAGCAGCTGCACCGCGGGCTCGCCGAGCAGCTCGGCCCGGGCGCCGTCGAGGACCACGGTGTGGGTGCTGACCCGGGCACTGGAACCCGACTCCAGCAGGGTCACCCCCGGGTCGCTGACGTCGACCAGGCAGACGACCGGGTGGTCGTCGTGCATGGCCGTGACCAGCAGCTTGGCCGCCCGGTCGGCGTAGGTCACCGCGACCTTGCGGCCGGTGACCGTGCCGTCGGCGTACGTCGTGCCGGGCGTGAGGCTGACCGGCTGGCCGGCCTCGCGAAGGGCCGGCGTGAGGACGACCTCGCCGGCGGCGATCCCGGGCAGCAGGGCCTGCTGCTGCTCGTCGGTGCCGGCCCCGGCCAGCACCAGGGCGCCGCAGCAGAGCGTCTCCCAGACGGGCAGGTGCTGGGCGCGGAGGCCGGTCTCGCGGAGCAGCACGGCGACCTCGGGCAGCCCCAGCCCCTCGCCGCCGTACGCCTCCGGAACGGCGAGGCCGAGCAGCCCGGCCTCGGCCAGCTCGGCCCAGCCGCCCTGGCGGTCGAGGACGTCGGTCAACACGGACCGGACCGCCGCGAGCGACTCCGCCCGCTCGGGGTCGACCTGCGTGAATCCGTCAGTCGGCACGTGCAAAACTGTAACGTGTTCTAGAACGGAGGTACACGGTGAACCCGATCACCCGGCTGCGTCGCAGCGTCTACCTGCCGTATGCCCGCATCCCGGGGGGACGGATGGTGGAGCTGCCCGGCCGCGGGTCGACGTACGTCACCGACACGCCCGGTCCCACTCCCGACGCACCGGCCATCGTGCTCCTGCACGCGCTCGGCTGCACGGGGCTGCTGACCTGGTTCCCGGCCATCGAGCCGCTCTCCCGGCGGTTCCGCGTGGTCACGCTGGACCTGCGCTGGCACGGGCAGGGGATCCATAGCGAGGAGTTCTCGCTGGTCGACTGCGCCGACGACGTGGGCGCGCTGGTCGACGTCCTCGGGCTGGAGGACGTGGTCGTCGCGGGCTACTCGATGGGCTCGATCGTGGCCCAGCGGGTCTGGCGCCAGCACCGCCCGAAGGTCCGCGGGCTGGTGCTGTGCGCGACCACCGACCGGTTCCAGATGACCCTGCCGGAGCGCGCGTTCTTCGCCTGGATGAGCGCGACGATGCTCGGGCTGCGCACGGTCTCCCGGTCGCGGACCGCGGTGCACGCCTCGCGCACCGCGGCTCGCGCCCTCGACCTCGAACCCCGCGACATCGAGGAGTGGGCGCTGGCCGAGCTACGCTCCACCTCCCCGTGGGCGGTCGCCAGCGCCATCGCCGTGCTCGGCAAGCACCACTCCCGGCCGTGGCTGCGCCAGATCGACGTACCGACCGCGGTGGTCGTCAACCGCAACGACCGCGTCATCCAGCCGTCCCGCCAGCTCGCCCTGGCCGCCGCCATCCCGGGCGCGACCATCCACGACATCGACACCGGCCACGCGGCCTGCGTGCTGGAGACCGAGACGTTCGTCCCGGCGTTCGTCGAGGCCGTCGCCACCGTGAACGCGCGGCGGCGGGACTTCCGCGGCCGCGAGGATCAGGACTCGGCAGGCTGACCCGAGTCAGGCCTGGGCCTTCTTGGTCCCCTTGGCCTTGGTGATCGGCGTGGCCGGCCGGACCGCGACCGCCTTCCGCAGCCGTTCCAGCTCGGCCGGGAAGCGCTGGGCGAGGTCGTCGACGTCGGGCATCGACTCGCGGCAGGCGATCACGCCGACGCCGACCCGGCCGTTGTTGGACATGACCGTGATGTTCAGGCCGGCGCCGTGGAAGACCGGGCCGAGCGGATGCAGGGCCTCGATCTTCGCGCCCATGAAGTAGAGCGGCACGGGCGGGCCGGGCACGTTGGAGATGACCAGGTTGTGCACGACCGGGTGCTTCTCGGCCAGGCGGAGCGAGGCGTACGCGCGGACCGCGAGGCCGAACGTGCGCGGCGCCGCGAACTCGGCCCAGTCCTGGAGGGAGTCGGCGCTGATCGCCTTGTGGTGCTCCTTGGCGTGGCGGTTCGCGGTGGACATGTCCTCGAGCCGCTCGAGCGGGTCCTCGACATCGGTGCCGAGCCGGGTGAACAGCGCGGAGACCTTGTTGGCGCCCTCGGAGCGCTTCGACTCCGAGCGCACCGAGACCGGCACGGTGGCCAGCAGCGAGCTGTCGGGCAGCTCGTCGCGGTCCTCCAGGTAGGAGCGCAGGGCCCCGCCCGCCACGGCCAGCACGACGTCGTTGACCGTGGTGCCGGTGGCTGCCTTGACCTCCTTGATGGTGTCGAGGTCCATCTCGGCGAGCGCGATCGCGCGGTGAGAAGTGATGGTGCCGTTGAACGACGTGCGCGGCGCGGTGAGCGGCGCGGCCATCGCCGTACCCTCCCGGGCCCGGCCGATGGTGCCGACCACGCCCTTGACCGTGGGGGCGAGCAGGCTGACCGTCTGGAACGGCCGGATGCCGCTGGTGAGCACCGCGCGGCCCAGCAGCTCGGCCCGGCCCGGCTCGTGCGGCCAGGTCTTGTCCTGGTCGGCACCGAGCGGCGCGGCGTCCGGCTCGAGGCTGCACAGGTGCGAGATCAGGTTGGCGCCGGAGACCCCGTCCACGGTCGCGTGGTGCATCTTCGAGAACACCGCGATCAGGTCGCGACCGTCTTCAGCGTGGTAGCCCTCGATCACCCACATCTCCCACAGCGGGCGCGAACGGTCGAGCGGCTGGCCGGCGAGATGGCCGGCCAGCTCGGTCAGCTCGGCGTACTCCCCGGGTGTCGGCAGCGCCAGCCGGTGCACGTGCCGCTCGATGTCGAACTGCTGGTCGCGCACCCAGACCGGGTGGTCGAGGCCGAGGGGGACCCGGCGCAGCTTGCGGGTGAAGTCAGGGACGTCGCTGACCCGCGACTCGATGCCGTCGCGGAGCGTGGCGAACGAGTACGGCTCGGGCATCGTCGACGGGTCCAGCACGATCAGCCCGCACACG
This sequence comes from uncultured Actinomycetota bacterium, assembly GCA_963749865.1. Lineage (GTDB taxonomy): Bacteria > Actinomycetota > Actinomycetes > Propionibacteriales > Nocardioidaceae > Nocardioides. The sequence goes on along the minus strand of CAVVOE010000007.1, from coordinate 223,427 downwards.
TGCATCAGCTGAGCGGGCGTCTCGAGGTAGAGGAAGCTCGCGTCGAGCCCCGACAGGCGGTCCATCCAGCCCTCCCTAGAGCAGGTTCCGCTCACCCAACGAGCGAGGCGACCCGGCGGTCACGTGACGACCGTCTCACGCCCGGGCGGGAGGGCTCAGGCCGGGCGGGACTCCCCGGCGGCCCGCTCGATGCGGGCCCGCTCGCCGGCCAGGAGCCGGCGCCAGATGTCGACGACCGTGGCGTCCCGGCCCGCGATCTCACCCTCGAGCAGCTCGATGCGCAGCGCGGCCTCGGCGAACCGGCCCTCGTCGACGGCACTGCGCGCGGCCTCGAGCTCGCGCAGGGCGTGGGTGGCAGCACTCTCGTCCAGCATCTCGCCACCTCCCTCTGACGCGCTCCTTCGAGCTTCGTGGCGTACGTCGAGGATCCCAGCGGCGTGGCGCGTCCCGCAGGAACTTTCCACAACTGCCCGTGCGTTGAGGTTCTGTGCTTCTCGACGACGAGCTCACCCGTCAGGCCGACGTACTCGTGGGGCTCGGCTACCCCGAGCGGGTCCGCACCGAGGCCAAGGCGCTGCTGGACCCGCTGCGCGCCCGGCTCGACACCGTCGCGCTCGAGCCCACGCGGGCGTCGTTCGTGCTGGTCCCGGGCCGCGGCCTGCTGCCGATCGCCGAGCGGGTGTCGATGCTGCGCCTGGGCGAGCGGTCGGGGACGCTCAGCCGGCACTTCGCGGACGTGGAGAACTTCCAGCCGGTCGTGGAGGTCCCGGACTCGGTGGTGTACGCCGTGGTGGGTCTCGAGCGCGGCGAGGAGTTCTGCGGCGTCCGCCCGACCGAGGCGGCGGTGACCATCGCCGAGCGAGGCCGGACCATGTTGACCGTGGAGGAGGGGCTGGCCTTCCTGCATGCCGTGCCGGCGGCGCTGGAGCGGAACAAGTGCTTCCACACCGGCGCCTCGCGCGGCTCCGACAAGCGCGTGCCCGCGCTCTGGATCGCCGACCGGGGGCCGCACCTGGGCTGGTGCTGGGAGAACAACCACCACACCTGGCTGGGCGTCGCCTCGGCCGAGGCGAGGGTCACATCGGCTTCGGAGTGATGTGACCCGCCGGTAGGTTTGGGGGGTGTCGTTCCGCCGCCGCGCCCTCGTCTACGCCGCGCTGACCGCCAACGCGATCCGGCCGCTGCCGGGGTTCCGCTCCGGTGTGCCGTCCTTCTTCGCGGGCTGGATCACCGGCGAGATGGCGCCGCACTGGCTGGCGGTCACGACCGCCGACGCGGCCGCGCACCTGTCCGCCAAGCGACGTGACCCAGTCGCGCTCGCGGTCGCCGGCGCCACCACCGCGGGGCTCGGCTACCTGGTCCATCAGGCCCGAGCGGACCAGCAGACGGCCGAGACCGCGCTGTCCGAGGCACTGGGCGAGGACTACCAGGGCCAGCTGGACGAGCAGCCGACGCCGGCGGAGCTGCGCACGCCCTGGCGGGCCCTGGTCAACCCGTTCCGGACCTTCCGCAAGCCGCCCGGCGAGATCAGGATCGAGCGGAACGTCGCGTTCGGCGAGGCGGGCGGCCGCAACCACCTCGACATCTACCTGCCGGCCGAGCCGACGGAGGACGCCCCCGTCCTGCTCCAGGTGCATGGCGGTGCGTGGATCCTCGGCACCAAGGACCAGCAGGGCATCCCGCTCATGCACCACCTGGCCGCCAAGGGCTGGGTGTGCGTGGCCATCAACTACCGGCTCTCGCCCCGCGACGCCTGGCCGGCCCAGGCGGTGGATGTGAAGAAGGCGATCCACTGGATCCGCCAGCACATCGCGTCGTACGGCGGCGACCCCGACTACATCGCCATCACGGGCGGCTCGGCCGGGGGCCACCTCACCGCCCTGACCGCACTCACCCCGGACACGCCCGAGTGGCAGCCCGGCTTCGAGGACGCCGACACCTCGGTCCAGCTCGCGATCCCCCACTACGGCGTCTACGACATGGCCGGGTCCACGGGCAGCAAGGCCGCCATCAAGCTCCGCGACCTCTTCCTCGCCCGCTGGGTGATGAAGGCGAACTGGCAGGAGCAGCCCGACGTCTTCGAGGACGCCAGCCCGATCCTCCGGATCACCAAGGACGCCCCCGACTTCTTCGTCATCCACGGCGCCCACGACTCGCTCGTCCCGGTCGACCAGGCGCGCCAGTTCGTGGCCCGGCTGCGCGAGGTCTCCAAGCGATCGGTGGTGTACGCCGAGCTCCCCGGCGCCCAGCACGCCTTCGACGTCTTCCCCTCGATCCGCTCGGCGCACATCGTGCGCGCGATCGATCGTTACCTGCACTGGCACTGGAACCAGTACCGCCGCGAGACGGCCGCCCCGTCAGGGGCGGACTGAGGTACCCCTGAGCCGGATCTAGGGAGAAAACCTGATGTGCCGGACGGCACCTCGGGAGCAGGCTGTTCTCATGACCACCCCCTTCTCCGCCTCCCGGATCGCGGTGCGCTCCGTGCAGCCGACGTTCGACGAGCACACGGCGCGGGTGATCCGGCACGCCAGGGCCCAGCGCCGGCGCCGCCGCGCCCAGCGCGTGCTGACCCGGGCCTGACCGCCGGCCTTTTAGCGGGGCAGCCCCAGGATCCGCTCGCCGGCCACGTTGCGCAGGATCTGCGTCGTACCGCCCGCGATCGAGAGGCAGCGGGTGTTGAGCAGCTCCCACACGTCCTTGCGCAGCTGCTCGGACGGGGCGAGCAGTCCGTCGGCCTGGAGCTCGACGACCAGCTCGGCGCTGTCCTGGCGGTTGCGGACGCCGAGCAGCTTGGCCACCGACGACTCGGCGCCGACACCCTGGCCGGCCAGTGAGCGCAGCGTCGTACGGACGCCGAGCAGGGTGCAGACCGTCGAGAGCGCGACCGCGTGACCGATGCGGGCGCGCTGGGCCTCGGTCAGCTCGCGTTCCGCCGCCACCGCGACCGCGCGCTCGGTGCTCTTGGACAGCCGGGTGGTGGCCATCGCGACCCGCTCGTTGGCGAGCGTGGTGCGGGCCAGCTTCCAGCCGTCGCCCAGCTCTCCGACCAGGCAGTCGTCGGGCACGAACACGTCGTCGAGGAAGACCTCGTTGAAGAGCGCCTCGCCGGTGATCTCGCGCAGCGGGCGGACGTCGAGGCCGTCGGACCCCATGTCGACCAGGAAGTACGAGATGCCCTTGTGCTGCGGCGCATCGGGATCGGTGCGGGCCAGGCAGATGCCCCAGTCGGCCCGCTCGGCCACGGAGGTCCATACCTTCTGGCCGGTCAGCCGCCAGCCCCCGTCCACCCGCTCGGCCTTGGTGCGCAGCGAGGCCAGGTCGGAGCCCGATCCCGGCTCCGAGAACAGCTGGCACCACACCAGCTCGCCCCGCAGCGACGGCAGCACGAACCGCTCCCGCTGCGCGTCGTTCCCGTGCTCGAGGATCGTCGGCAGGGCCCAGCCGGCGATCACGATGTCCGGCCTGGGGACGCCGGCCCGGGCGAGCTCCTCGTCAATGACGATCTGGGTGACGGCGTCCGCGCCCAGGCCGTACGGCGCGGGCCAGTGCGGCGTCAGGTAGCCGGCGTCGACCAGCGCGGCGCGCCGCTCGTCCGCGGGTAGTGCCGCGACCCGCTCCGCGGTCTCGCGGGTCTCCGGCCGGACCGCCTCGTCGCGGCCTTCCAGGTCCACCTCGACCTTGCGGCGTACGCCCTCGACGGCGCGGGTCGTCAGCCGCAGCGCGGCCGCGTCGGCGTCGCCGACCAGGCCGCGCAGGGCCAGCGCCCGGCGCAGGTAGAGGTGCGCGTCGTGCTCGTAGGTGAAGCCGATCCCGCCCAACACCTGGATGCAGGACTTGGCCACCGCCACCGCGCCGTCGAAGCAGGTCACCTCGGCCACGTCAGCGGCGTACGCCCACTGGTCGTCGTCGCCCATGGCTGCTGAGGCGACGTCCCAGGCGGCCGCGGTCACCGCCTCGGCGGTCTCGAGCATCTCCGCGCACAGGTGCTTGACCGCCTGGAAGGCGCCGATCTTCTGGCCGAACTGCTCGCGGACCTTGGCGTACTCGACCGCGGTGTCCAGGCACCAGCGCGCGACGCCGGCCGCCTCGGCCGCGGCGAGGGTGACCGTCATACGCCGGACCAGCTCGCCGGGCTCGGCCGGCCCGACCGGCACGGCGCCGTACCGGCGGCTCAGGTCGATGCCCAGCTCGGGGGTGGCACCGCTGAGCTCGGTCAACCCGTCCGCGCCGAGCACGTGCGTGGCGCCGGCCAGGTCGCCGGCCAGGCCGGACTCGTGCACGACAGCCACAGCCGCGCCGTCACCGATCTCGGCCGACGGCGCCACCAGCGCGGCCACTGCGGTCGAGAGCAGCGGCCCGGGCACCAGCTCGTGGGCGCACGCCTCGAGGGCCACCGCCTGGTCGAGGACCGAGCCACCCCCGCCGCCGTTCGACTCCGGCAGCCCGATCGTGGCCACGCCCATCTCGACGCACGCCTTCCAGGTGTCCGCGAAGGTCGCCTCTGGGTCCGACTCGCTGGCCCGCGCCACCTCGCGCCCACCCAGCGACGCCGCCCACTCGCGCAGGCTGCGCGCGAGCTCGACGTGCTCCTCGGAGATGCCGATCGACATGCCACATCCTCGATTTCCTTGTAACTGACTGTTCTGACTACTGGCCTGCGCATATTCAGGCAGGGCAGAAGCCAGAACAGTCAGTTACAAGCGGTCGGGCGAACTAGAACGTGTTCTAACTCTACTAGAGTCGCGGCGTGCCGGACATGCCCGAGGACCTGCTGCAGCACGCCCTGGCCGCGAAGGGATTCATGCCCGAGGACGAGGGGCTCCTCCTGTATCGCTGGGCGCGGGAGCGGCTCCCGCATGGCCCGGTGCTCGAGGTCGGGACCTACTGCGGCAAGTCGGCGATCTACCTCGGGGCCGCGGCACGCGAGGTGGGCGGGACGGTGTTCACCGTCGACCACCACCGCGGCTCCGAGGAGAACCAGGCCGGCTGGGAGCACCACGACGCCACGCTGGTCGACCCGGAGTTCGGGCTGATGGACACGCTGCCGACGTTCCGCAGGACCATCGCCCGCGCGGGTCTCGAGGACCAGGTGGTCGCAGTGGTCGGGAGGAGCACCACGGTGAGCACCCTCTGGCGCACTCCCCTCTCCCTGCTGTTCATCGACGGCGGCCACGCCGAGGTGCACGCGCAGAACGACTACGCGGGCTGGGCCCCCTGGCTCATGAATGGGGGCGCGCTGGTCATCCACGACGTCTTCCCGGACCCCGAGGACGGCGGACAGCCGCCGTACCACGTGTTCCTGCGCGCCCTGGAGGGCGGCAGCTTCGAGGAGGTCGAGGAGCTCGGGTCGATGCGGGTGCTACGACGTACGGCCGGTGAGGCCGGAGATCCGCTCGCCTGAGCATCCGCACTCCAGCGCCAGCTCGCCGAAGTGCGGGCCGAGCGAGGTGCCGCGCATGATCCCCGAGCCGGCGGTGCTGTGCCCGGCCACCTCGCCGAGCGCGTCTGCGGCCAGGATCACCGCGGCGGCGGTGTACGTCGTGTGCTCGACCGGCCAGTAGACGTCCCGCGGCTCGTCGGTGACTGGGGGGTCGGGGTGGTCGTCGAAGACCCAGCCGGTCCAGTACCGGCCGCCCTCGCCGCGCAGGTGCTGCATGTCGGACAGCAGCCCGAGCGCGCGGCGGTGGTCGCCGATCACGTCCAGCGCCAGCGCGAGCTCGCAGGTCTCGGCGCCGGTCACCCACGGGTTGGTGTCCACGCAGCGGATGCCGAGGCCGGGCACCACGAAGTCGTCCCAACGCGACTCGAGCAGCTCGTACGCCGCGCGGCCGCGGACCGGGCCACCCAGCACCGGGTAGTACCAGTCCATCGAGTACGTCGCCTTGTCGGCAAAGAGATCCCGGTGCTCGCGGACGGCGTGGCCGAGCCGGCCGCCGGCCAGCTCCCACTCCGGCTGCGGGTCGTCGAGCAGCTCGGCCAGCGCGACCCCGGCGCGCAGCGACTGGTAGATGCTCGAGCCGCCGGCCAGCAGCGCGAACTCCTCGGTCGGCGTCCAGCGGATGCCCCCGAACGGCAGCTGCTGGGAGACCACCCAGTCGAGGCCCGCGCGCACCGACGGCCAGTACCGCTGGACGAACCGCAGGTCCCGCTGGACCAGCCAGTGGTGCCACACGCCCACGGCGAGGTACGCCGACATGTTGACCTCGCCGCGCTCGTCCTCGGCGGCGCCGTTCACGATCTTCATCGGCCACGAGCCGTCGGGTCGCTGCATCGTCGGCACCCACGCGTAGGCACGCTCGGCCGCCTCGACCTGGCCGCCGACCAGCATCGCCATGGCGGCCTCGACGTGGTTCCAGATGTCGACGTGCTCGCCGACCGTCCACGGCACCGCGCCGCACAGCTCCTGCATGGCCGCGATCGACGCGGCGCTCTCGGCGACCTGCGCGGCGGAGAGCACGCCGTCGACGCTGGGCAGCTGAGACAGGGGCACCCGGGCGAGGTTGATCACGCGGCTCCCTCGGCGCGGACAGGCTTGCGGAAGTAGAGGACCAGGCTCTTGCCGATCAGCGGGTCGAGGACCCGGCCGGCCAGCTGGAGCACCTTGGGCTGCTTCATCATCTCCCAGACCAGGAGCCGGTGGTACGCCCTCGCCAGCGGGTGGTCGTCGTTGGTGACGCCGACGGCGCACTTGATCCACCAGTACGGCGAGTGCAGCCCGTGCGCGTAGTCCTTCCCGACGTACTCCAGCCCGGCCTTGGTGACCTTGTCGGCCAGCTCCTTGTCGGTGTAGATCCGGATGTGCCCGCCCTCGACGTTGTGATAGTCGTCGGAGAGCTTCCAGTTGACGACCTCGGGGAACCACCGCGGCACCGAGACGGCCAGGGTGCCGCCCGGGCGGAGCACCCGCACCAGCTCCTGGATGGCCTGGATGTCGGCCGGGATGTGCTCGAGCACCTCGGCGGCCACCACCCGGTCGAACTCGCCGTCGGCGAACGGGAGCTGGAGCGCGTCACCCTGCTTGACGTCGGCCTCGGCACCCTCGGGCACTTCGCCGGCCTGCTTCATCGCGTGGAACAGGTCGCTCACGCCGGCCAGCTCGTCGGCGTCCATGTCGAAGGCGATCACGTCACCCCCGCGGCGATACATCTCGAAGGCGTGCCGGCCGGCGCCGCAGCCCATGTCGAGCACCCGGTCGCCCGGGCGCAGCCCGAGCCGGTCGAAGTCAACGGTCAGCACGGGTCCGCTCCTCGTCGTACTCGGCGACGGCCTCCTCGTAGACCTGCGCCACCTTGGCCGCGACGGCGCGCCAGCTGAACAGCTCGTCGACCCGGGTGCGGCCGTGCGCGCCGTAGCGGTCTCGCCGCTCCGGGTCGTCTAGCAGAGCCGCGAGCGCGGTCTCGAGCTCACCGACGTCGCCGGGCGTGACCAGGTCGGCGCAGTAGCCGTCCGGGCCGACCACCTCGGGGATGGCGCCGGCCCGTGAGGCGATCAGCGGCGTACCGCACGCCATCAGCTCCGCGGTCGGCAGCGAGAATCCCTCGTAGAGGCTGGGCACGCAGGCCACCTCGGCGCTGCCCATCAGCTCGACCAGCTCGGCCTCGCTGACGCCGTTCACGAACCGGACCGAGTCGGTGATCGACAGCTTCTCGATGAGCCGCTCGGTGCGGCCCCCGGGCTTGGGGGTGGTGACCAGGATCAGCTCGACGTCACGCTCGGTGCGCAGCTTGGCAAACGCCTCGAGCAACGTCGCGATCCCCTTCATGGGGGCGTCGGCGCTGGCCATGGCCAAGATCCGCCCCGGGACCCGCGGCTCGGTCGGCGGCACGAACCCGTCGTCGACACCGAGCAGGATGACCTGCATCCGGGCCGGGTCGACGCCGAAGTCCTTCGCGATGTCGCGCTTGGAGGTCTCCGAGGGCGTGAGGATCCTACGCGCCCGGCGGGCGACCCGGCCCTGCATCCGCAGGAAGCCGTACCAGCGGCTCAGCGTGTACTTGCGCCACGGGTTCCGGGTCTGCGCCAGGTCGATGCGCCGGTCGAAGGTGATCGGGTGGTGGATCGTGGTGACGAGCGGCAGCCCGATCTCCTCGATCTTCAGCATCCCGTAGCCGAGCACCTGGTTGTCATGGACGACGTCGAAGTCGCCGACGCGGTCATGCAGGAGCCTGGCCACCCGGGTGCTGAACGTCTTGGGCTCGGGGAAACCGCCCGTGCACATGGTGAGGAACTCCTCCACGTCCACGCGGTCCCGGAACTCCCTGAGCTTTGGCACCCGGAACGGGTCCGGCTCGCGGTAGAGGTCGAGGCTCGGGACCTTGGTGAGCGTGACGCCCTCGTCGAGCTCCGGGTAGGGCTGACCGGAGAACACCTCGACGCGGTGGCCCAGCGCGGTGAGCTCGCGGCTGAGGTGGCGCAGGTAGATGCCCTGCCCGCCGCAGTGGGGCTTGCTGCGGTAGGACAGCAACGCGATCCGCATCCTGGCTGACCTCCATGGTTCTCCGGACGCATCCGGCGGGCCGGCGCAGTGATGGGTTGTGACTCGGGGTGCCCCGAAACACGCGTGAAACTGGAACGTGTTCCTATTATGGCTCACTCGTTGTTAGCCTAATGAACAGACCCAACGAGGGCCCGACAAGTCCACGCTCCACCCGCTCGGAAGGCACGACGTGAGCACCACCAACTCTCTGACGGTCGAGGACCTCGGGTCGGCGGCGCAGCGGGACCGCAGGAAGCGGATCCTCGACGCCACGATCGCTCTGGCCACTCAGGGCGGCTTCGATGCCGTGCAGATGCGCTCGGTGGCCGAGAGAGCCGACGTCGCGCTGGGCACGCTCTACCGCTACTTCCCCTCGAAGATCCACCTGCTGGTCTCCGCGCTCGGCCGCGAGTTCGAGCGCGCCAACGCCTCGATCGGCGACAAGCCGATCCCCGGTGACACCGCCTCCGAGCGGGTGATCTACGTGCTCCGCAAGACCACCCGCGGCCTCCAGGGCGACCCGCACCTCACCGAGGCGCTGACCCGCGCCTTCATGTTCGCGGACGCCTCGGTCCAGGCCGAGATCCACACCGTCGGCATGCTGCTGACCCGGATGCTCACCCGGGCCATGCACCCCGGCCAGACCGAGCTCACCGACGACGACGTCGCCATCGCCCGGGTCATCGGCGACGTCTGGCTCTCCGCGCTGGTCGGCTGGGTCACCGGCCGTACGTCGGCCGCCGACACCGCCGCCCAGATGGAGAAGGCCGTCCACCTGCTGCTGCGGGACTGAGCGACGAGGACTACTCGCACTGACCCACACGTGTCATGTGCGAGGTGACAGTGTCGACCTAAGGTCCCCCTGTCGCGGGTGGCATCAGGCCGCCGCCAGCCAAGACACGGGGACGCACATGGCACGCTGGCCTGCTCGCTCGATCGCGCTCTTTGCGCTAATGGCAACAATCTGGTCAGCCCTCGGATTAGCCATCGTTGATGGCACCTCCGCGACGCCCGGACTTCCCTCTGGTTCATGCCGCAGCTATCAGTACGCCTGTGTCGGCGGAGGCTACGCCGCCTCGGCGGCGACGACAGGGAACGGCTGGGCTTGGAGGTACTACGGCGAGGTCGGCGCAGGGGGCATCGGGACACCATCCGGCCCCCACAACTGCACGCTGTACGTGGCTTGGCGGCTACAACAGAACGGAATGGCTGATCCAGGGAGGTCGTGGGGCAACGCGTCGAGGTGGGGCACGAACCTCCCAAGCAACCACACGCCCGCGATCGGGGCGGTTGCCTGGTGGCAGAGCGGCAACCACGTTGCCTACGTCGAGCAGATCAGCGCGGACGGAAGCCAAGTCCGCGTCACGGCCGACAACTATGTGCCAACTGGTGCTGGCGGATACACGGACTCCGGATGGATCTCGGTCAACGCTCCCACTGGCTATTTGCATCCCCATGACATTGGCGATAGCGGAGGTGGCATCACTGACGGCTCGTTCGTGTCATTTGGTGGTCACGTATATCGGATTGCGGGCGGGGCACCGCTGTACGTCAGCTCGTGGAACGTGTTCGGCGGTCCGCAGCCGACCACCGGGCTGACCGCTCAGCAGTTCAACGCCCTGGCCCCGTACCCGGCCGACGGCACGACGGTGAGCGCTCGGGACGGCGCCGTCTACGTGTTCACAGGCGGTGCGCCGCTGTACGTGAGCAACTGGGCCGCCATCGGTGGCGCGCGGCCAAGCATCAAGGTCGACCAATGGACCCTCGACCGCGCCGGAGAGGCAGCGCCGAACGACCACTTGCGGAGATACCCCGTTGACGGAGCGGCAGTGAGCGCCGCCGAGGGTGCCGTCTACGTATTCGCCGGTGGCGCGCCGCTCTACGTGAGCAACTGGGCCGCCATCGGCGGCCCACGGCCCACCACTCGGGTCGACCAGTTTGCCCTCGACCAGGGTGGCAACGATGGCTTCCCCTTCGGACACGTCCGGAAGAACCCCGCCGACGGCACTCTCGTATCCGCAGCCCAGGGCGCGGTCTCGGTGTTCGCCGGCGGCGCTCCCCTCTACGTCACCGACTTCGCCAACATCGGCGGTCAGAACGGGCGACCGGTCACCAACGTGGACCAAGCGGCCCTCGACCAGGGCGGCAACAACGCCTTTCCCTGGGGACACGTCCGGAAGAACCCCGCCGACGGCACTCTCGTATCCGCAGCCCAGGGCGCGGTCTCGGTGTTCGCCGGCGGCGCTCCCCTCTACGTCACCGACTTCGCCAACATCGGCGGTCAGAACGGGCGACCGGTCACCAACGTGGACCAAGCCGCCCTCGACCAGGGCGGCAACAACGCCTTCCCCTGGGGACACGTCCGCAGGTACCCCGCCGACGGGACCGCGCTAGCCACGCAGACGACAGCCAACTATCTGGTGGCGGGTGGCACAGCCATCACCGTCTCCGACTGGAGTGCGTTGGGTGGCACCCCTGGCCTGGTCGCGGTCGATCAGGTCGTCATCGACCAATCCAGTAACACCCAGTTCCCGTGGGGTCACCTGTCGCCCGTCCCGGTCGACGGCACGGTCATCAGATTCCTCCCCTCGGGACGCACCGTGACGTTCGGCGACGGTCGGTGTGCGCCGACCGACCAGTCGGCGGCGGTCTCCGTGAACGACGGTGCCTGGTCTTGCGGGACAGCCCCGCAAGCACCCTCGGTCACCAGCACGCGACCGGCCCCGAGCTCCATGCGGGTCGCTTTCCGGGGCGGTGCTGACGGCGGGAATCCGATCACGGGCTACAGCGCCACCTGCAACAGCACCGACGGCGGCCCGACCAAGACCTCCACAGGCGCCACCAGCCCGATCAGCGTGACCGGACTGACCGCGCTCAAGACGTATCGCTGCCGAGTCCGCGCCACCAACGCGATCGGGACCAGCCGGTGGAGCCCCTACGGCGAGACCGTCCTGCTGCCTCTGACGGCACCCGCCGCTCCGAGCGTGACCGGCTCCACCCCACAAGGATCCGCGGCCAGCGTCGCGTTCACTCCCGGCGCCGACGGCGGCAGCCCGGTCACCGGCTACTTCGCACAGTGCGAAAGCACTGACGGCGGACTCACCAAGTCCAACACTCGCACTACCAGCCCGATCACCGTCACCGGACTGACCCCGGGCAAGAACTACCACTGCCGCACCCGGGCCACCAACGCCTTCGGCTCCAGCCCCTACAGCGGGTACGGACCCACCGTCACCGTCCCTGCCACCGCACCCGCAGCACCCACGGTCACCGGCACCACCCGCCAGGGCTCATCGGCACTCGTGACGTTGACTGCCGCCTCCGACGGCGGCAGCCCGATCACCGGCTACCTGGCCCGCTGCGAGAGCGACGGCGGCACTACCAGGAACGCCACCGGCACCGCGAGCCCGATCACCGTCATGGGGCTGAGTCCGGGCAAGAGCTACCACTGCCGCGTCCGGGCCACCAACGCCGTCGGCTCCGGCCCGTACAGCGGCTACGGATCGACCGTCACCGTCCCCGCCACCGCCCCCGCGGCGCCCACGGTGACCGGCACGACACTCCATGGCACCGGCGCCACGGTCACCGTCGCTCCCGGCTCCGATGGTGGTAGCCCGATCACCGGCTACCTGGCCCGCTGCGAGAGCACCGACGGCGGCACGACCAGGAACGCCACCGGCACCACCAGCCCGGTCTCCGTCACCGGACTCAGCCCCGGCAAGAGCTACCACTGCCGCACGAGGGCCACCAACGCCATCGGCTCCAGCCCGTACAGCGGCTACGGGCCCACGATCACGCTGCCCGCGATCGCGGCGCGGGGTTTCACTCGCAAACGCGTGTCCTGACCCACTCCCCCGCGTCCCGGGTGGCCAACGCGCCGTCCAACAGCAGCTCGGCGAACTCGATCGCCAGTTCGGTGAGCCGGCCGTCCGGTGAGTCGGGGGTGTCGCGGCGTACGTGCACGGAGACCCAGCGGGTGCGGCTCAGGCCGATGACGGTGACCGAGCGGGCGACCCCGGCGAAGTGGCGGGCCTGGCCGGCGGTGCGGTCGCGGAGCTCGGTACGGAAGCCGGCACCGCGGAGCCGGTTCCGCCCGCCGCTCAGCAGGCCGAGGACAGGGAAGCGGCCCCGCCCGATGCCGGCGACACGCAAGCCGAACTCCACCAGGAACTCCCGCGGGTCAGGGTGCGCCACCGCGATGGAATCGGCGACCCGGGCCATCTCGGCGCAGGCGTTGCACTCGATCATCCGGGCCATCCTGCCGAACTACTGAACGATCGACTCAATGGCCGCTCGCTCACGCCTGCGCTGCGGACCCGACGAGCCGATCGTTCATACGTTCTGCGAGCGCTTCACTCCAGGAACGCCGCTGTCGAGCCGCCCAGCTCCATCGCGGGCAGACCGAGCTTGCGGTGGTCCCACGAGCGCACCCGCTCGACGTCGAGGCGGACGACGACCCGGTTTTTGGCCATGAACTCCACGAAAGGCTTCATCTCCTCGGAGTACTCGCCGTTGTAGCGCTCGAAGATCTTCACGCACACCTCCCAGACCACGTCGGCGTCCTCGATGATGACGCCGGTGCCCTCCATGGCCACGCCGCGGAGCTGGTCGTAGGTGTGGCCGGTCTCGACGAGGAACGACATCCGCGGGTCGCGCCGGAGGTTGAGCACCTTCTGCGCCTTGCGCTTGGTCTCGAACCAGACGGTCTCGTCCTTGACGGCGTACCACATGCCGACCAGGTGGATCTGCCCCTGCGGGCCGTACGTCGCGACGGTGGACGAGCGCTGCTGGTGGAGGAACTCGACGGTCTCGTCGTGGCTCATCACCACCTGGTCGCGCTGGTTGGGCAACTCAGCCGCCGAAGCCGTGGGTGGCTGTCACGCCGCCGTCGATCGCGATCTCCGCGCCGTTGATGTACGACGACTCGTCCGAGCCCAGGAACACATACAGCGGGGCGACGTCCTCGGGATGCCCGACCCGGCGCAGCGGGATCTTCTTGGCGCCGTACTCCATGGCCAGGTCGCCGCCGTGCACCCGGGTCATCGGGGTGTCGATCATGCCGGGGTGCACGGAGTTGACCCGGATGTTGAACGGGCCCAGCTCGTGGGAGGCGCCCTTGGTCATGCCGCGGATCGCGAACTTGGTCGCGCCGTACGCCACCGTGTTGGCCATCCCGCCGAGCCCCTCGGTCGACGAGGCGTTGATGATCGAGCCCCCGCCGTTGGCCTTCATGGTCGGTACGACGGCCTGCATGCCGAGCCAGCAGCCGAGCTGGTTGACCCGCCACAGCAGCTCCACCTCGTCGATCGGCATCGCCTCGACGGTGCCGAACCGCAGGATCCCGGCATTGTTGGCGAGCACGTTGACCGGTCCGAAGCGCTCGTTGGCGTCGGCGACCAGGGTCGCCCAGGCCGCGGGGTCGCTCACGTCGTGATCGACGAAGTGCGCCGAGGGCCTCCCAGAAGTCCCACACAGCTCGTCGGCCAGGGCCTGGCCCGGCTCCTTGGCGACATCGGCGACGACGACGCGGGCGCCCTCGGCGACGTACGCCCGCACGATCCCGGCGCCCTGACCCATCGCGCCGCCCGTGACGATGGCGACCTTCCCGTCGAGACGGCCCATCTCAGACCTCCAGCTTGAGGATCGAGTCGGCGGCGAAGCCGACGGACGGGTCGCGCTCGGAGAAGAACTCCCCGAGCTGCCGGTCGAGATCGGGGAGGTCCCAGACCGCACCGGAGGCGTCGAACCGCTGCTCCACCACGGGTGCCGCGACCACCGCCACCATCCCGCCGTAGACCACGAAGACCTGAGCGGTGATCCGCTCGGCCGCCGGTGAGGCGAGGTAGGCGACCAGCGGCGCCACATGCTCGGGCGAGTAGGGGTCGACCTCCTGGCCCGACCTGTCCTCGCCGAAGACCTCGGCGGTCATGGCGGTGCGGGCGCGCGGGCAGATCGCGTTGGCACGGACGCCGAGCTTCCCGAGCCCTCTGGCCGAGGAGAGCGTGAGCGCGGCGATGCCGGCCTTGGCCGCCGCGTAGTTCGCCTGCCCGGGAGACCCCCCGAGGAAGGCTTCGGACGCGGTGTTGACGATCCGGCCGTAGACCGGTGCGTCGGCGGCCTTCGACTGCCCACGCCAGTACGACGCGGCGTTGCGCGAGAGCAGGAAGTGGCCGCGCAGGTGCACCCGGATCACGTCGTCCCACTCCTCGTCGGAGAGGTTGAACAGCATCCGGTCGCGGGTCATGCCGGCGTTGTTGACCACGATGTCGAGCTGGCCGAAGCCCTCGACGGCGGCGGCGAGCATCGCGTCGGCGGTGGACCGCTCCCCCACGTCACCCTCGACGATCGCCACCTCGGCACCCAGCCCCTTGAGCTCGTCGGCCGCGTCGTCGGCCGCGCCGGGCAGGTCGTTGAGCACCACCCGCGCGCCCGCCCGTGCGAGCGCGACCGCCTCGGCGCGCCCGAGGCCCGCGCCGGCACCGGTGACGACGGCGACCCGGCCGTCGAGAGAGAGGTCGCCCAACAGTCAGTCCTCCAACGAGATGGCCGCGCGCGGGCAGGCGGCCACCGCGCGCTTGACGTTCTCGATGTTCTCGTCGGTGGTCTCCTCGGTCTTCAGCTGGAGGAAGTCGTCGTCGTCCAGCTCGAACACCTCGGGCGCCATCGCCTCGCACAGCGCGTTGGACTCGCAGAGGTCGAAGTCGACCTTGATCTTCATCGCGGAACTCTCCTCAGCTTCCTTCACTCGAGTGACCAGGGAAGACGTGCGCAGTCGGGTCGATCGCCACGGTGGCGTTGTTGACGGCGGTGGCGGCCTCGCCGAAACCGACCGCGATCAGCCGGACCTTGCCGGCGTACTCGGTGATGTCACCGGCCGCGAAGACCCGTGGCAGGTTGGTCCGCATCGCGGAGTCGACGACGATGTGCCGCTTCGACACCTCGATGCCCCACTGCTGGAGCGGCCCGAGGTCGGCGATGAAGCCCAGGGCCGCGACCAGCGCCTGGCAGGGCCGGGTCACGGTCTCGCCGTCCACGTCGAGCACCACCTTCTCCAGCGTCCCGTCGCCGGCCAGCTCGGTGACCTGGGCCTTCGTGATGATCTCGACGTCGGACTCCGTCACCTGCTGGACGGTGCGCTCGTGGGCGCGGAACGCGTCCCGACGGTGCACCAGCGCGATCGAGCGGGCGATGCCGGTGAGGTTGAGCGCCCAGTCGAAGGCGCTGTCGCCGCCGCCGACGATCACGACGTCCTTGCCGGCGTACGGCTCGAAGCTCGGGACGAAGAACTCCATCCCCCGGCCCAGCCAGCCCTCACCGGCCGGCAGCGGTCGCGGGCTGAACTTGCCGATCCCCGCGGTGATCAGCACGGCGCCCGCGCGTACGTCGGTGCCGTCGTCCAGCGTCACGGTCACGCCCTCGTCGTCCTGGGCCAGCCCGATCGCCGTGCGGTCCAGGAGGTACTCCGGCTTCGCGGTGGCGGCCTGCTCCACCAGCCCGTCGACAAGCGCGCGCCCCTTGACCGCCGGGAAGCCGGCCACGTCGAAGATCTGCTTCTCGGGGTACATCGCCGTGATCTGTCCGCCGAGCTCGGGCAGCGAGTCGACGACCGCGACCCGATGGCCGCGGAAGCCGGCGTAGTACGCCGCGAACAGCCCCGTGGGACCCGCGCCGATGATCAGGAGGTCGGTCTCGACGACCGTGCCGGCTGTGCTCACGGCGTCGATCCTTCCACGCGAGGGCCTCGGTCCCAGACTGGAACGTGTTCTAGTTTTGCAGATCGGTCACTTGGTGTCCAAGTCCGAGACCAGCCAGCCGCGGTCGGTGTGGACCACGGTCACCAGGGCGCGGTACGGCGTGTAGGTGGTGTCGCCGCCGTCCTTGCTGACGTACTGGTTCAGGAAGACCAGCGCCTGCACCTCGGTCCGGGTCGCGTGCACGACGCCCTGGGCGACCACCCGCGCCTGGATGTCGGCCTTGGCGTCGACGACGTCGGGCCGCGCGTCCTCGGCGGTCTGGCGATACTCCTTCGCGAACGCGTCGGTCATCAGCGCCGCGGCCTCGTCGACCTGCTTGTCGTAGTCGAGGTACGACGTCCCCACGATCGTCTCGGCCGCCTTGGCCGCCGCGGCCACGCCTTCGGTGACGTCGTCGCTGTTCATCACCACTGCGCTGGTGCCCTCGGCGGCCGGTTCGTCGTCGCCGAGCGCATCCCAGGCGAAGAGGCCGCCCGTGGCCAGCGCGAGCACCACCACGAGAGCCACCAGCGCGATGGTCGCCCGGCGGCTGTCGAAGAGGGCGGCGAGACCCCCCGACTTGTCCTTCGTTGATTCGGGAGTTTCGCCGGTTGAGTCGGGAGTTTCGACGGTCGAGTCGGGAGTTTCGACGGTCGAGTCGGGCGGTTCGACGGACGGCAGAACCTCCGAGTCAACCGGCGTAACTCCCGATTCAACCGGCGTAACTCCCGATTCAACCGGCGTAACTCCCGATTCAACGGGGGCGTTCGCCTGGCCGGCCACGCGGCGGGGCCGTGAGACCGGGGTGCGGGAGGACGACGGGCGCCGCGGGTTCTGGCGGCTCACGCCACGAACTGCAAGTCGCTGGTGAGCCACTTGCCCTTCTCGGAGACGAGCTGCAGCTGGAGCCGGAAGTAGCGGGCCACCGGCTTGTTCTCGGTCTGGGTGTTCTGGACGGTGCCGCTGGTCGCGACGATCACGGTGGCCGAGTCGGGGTCCTGGGCCACCACGCCGGTCCAGAGGACCTCGCCGGTCATGACCGACTTGTTGTCCTGGAGGACCTTGATCACCCCGTCGGTCGACTTGGCGTACTGGTCGCGGAAGTCACCGGTCGCGCCCGCCATCACCGCGTCGATCGAGGCCTGCGCGTCGTCGTAGCGGATGTTCACGAACGCGTCGGCCTCCTTCGAGGCGGACGCCAGGATGTCGGAGTACCGATCCTGCTCGGTGTCCGGCGCCGCCTCGAGCGCGACCACGCCCTTGACCGGCAGCGAGGTGGGTGCGGAGTCGTCGTCCCCGAGCCGGACCACGGCCACGACGAGCAGCGCCGCAGCCACCATCACCACGACGTAGAGCGCGACGTTCAGCACCACGCGATTCACGACGTTGAGGCCACCGGCCCCACGAGCAGCCACTTCCAGGAGTCGTCGCCCAGCACCGAGAGGTTGCCCTGGTCACCGAGGCGCACCGGGGCGCCGTTCGCGTCGACCACCCCACCGATGATGCCCGACGACAGGTCGTACTCCCCCCGGTATGCCGCGCCGGGGTTGCCGTGCCTGCCGTCCGGCGAGTACGGCGTGCCGCGCTGGACGTACGGCGGTCCGGCCGTGCACTTCGCCGGGAAGATCGTTCCGTCCGACAGGTCGGACGGGAGCCGCCATTCGCTCGGTGGCAGGTAACCCTGGGTGCACGGCGCGACGCTGTTGTCGTACTGCAGGTTCACGTGGCCGTACCCGTCCGGAGTGGTGCCGGTGAAGCCACCGGCGATCACGCGCGGGAAGACGACCAGCAGCTGCTCGAGGCCGGCCAGGTGCGTCAAGCCGACCTGGCCCACGCTGGTGGCGTTGCCGAGCAGCACCGGGAGCGTCGGCTCGAGGTCGACGAGCAGCTTGTCGATCTCCCTCGCGGTGGCCGGCGTGTCCGACAGCGTGGTGCGAAGGTCGCCGTCGCTCTGCTTGAGCGACTCGGTGATGGCGGCCAGGTCATTGGAGAACGAGCGGATGTTCTCGCCCTGGCCCTCCTGGGTCTGGAGCACGGTCAGCCCGTCGTCGAGCAGCGCGCGGGTCTCGGCCGTGTGCGCCGAGGCCTCGTCGATGAACGTCGAGCCGTTGTCCAGCAGCGCCTGGAGCGGCTCGCCGGTGCCCGCGAACATCGTGCCGAGCTCGCGGATGAGCACCTGGAGGTTCCGCTTGTCGACCGAGGTGACGAACGAGTTGAGCTCGACCAGGAGGTCGCCTTCGTCGACGGGGAGCGATTCGGCGTTGCCCTCGATCGTGTCGCCGTTCTCGGCGTACGGCGCCTTGTCGTCGGGCGGCTCGAAGTCGAGGTACTGCTCGCCCACGGCCGAGAGGTTGTGCACGAACATGGGCGAGTCGAGCGGCAGCTTGGTGCCCTCCTTGAGCGCCATGTCCACCGTGACCCCGTCACGGGTGGCGGTCATCCTCGAGACCTTGCCGATCTTGACTCCGCGATAGGTGACCTCGCTGCCCTCGTAGAGGCCACCGGAGGTCGGGAGCGTCGCGTGCACCGTCAGCCCGCGGCCGAGCACCCGGTCGACGAAGCCGAGGTAGGACGCGGTGATGTAGACGATCCCGACCGCGCTCAGCACGAGGAACGCCGCGATGCGGATCCGGGTGCCGGTGCTCATGGCGTGCCTCCGTAGAGCGCGCGGGTGGACGGCCGGGCAGTCGGCTCGCCGCTGCTCAGCGAGCTGCGGAGCGAGCGGCCGAGAAGGTTCCCGAGGAGGTCCCCGACCACGCCGCCGAGGTCGTCGAGCGGGACGTCGGGCACCGTGTTGATCACCTGGCAGACCGGGTTGGAGGTGTACTTGGGCTTCTGGCACTTCTGCTTCAGCGCGGTGAGCAGGTCGACGTCGGCCAGCACCTTCTTGCATGCGGCGCTGGTCAGGTCGGCGCTCCGGAGACACTTCTCCACGTCGTCGAGCACCTGTCCGACTGGCGGGAGGTCGGGGATCGGTAGGTCTGGCAGCGGGATGTCCGGGATCGGCGTCCCGGGCGGCAGGAGGTTCTCGAGGCTGATGTCCGCGCGGATCGAGGTGTTGGCGTAGTCGCCGCGGACGATCTCGGATGCCTCCTTGGGGAACGGGAAGCTGATGATCAGGTTGAGGCCGGGTGCCAGCTTGTCGCCTGCCGCGCGCAGCCGCTTCAGGACCGGCTCGAGGTGGGCCAGCGACTTGAGCAGGTCGTCCTTGCTGGCCTTGATCACCCTCGTGCCGACCACACCGAGGCGGTCGAGGGCCGTGAGCATCGCGACCAGCTCGTCGTGCTGGTCGGCCAGGACCTTGATCGCCGGGCCGGCCACGTCAAGGGCTCCGGTGACGGTCTGCTTCTCGCGGTTGAGGGTGGCGGTCAGGTTGCTGACCGACTCCATCGCCCTGATGATGTCGCCCTTCTGGTCGTCGAGGGTGCCGACCACGTCGGTGAGCGAACCGAGCAGGTGGCGCAGGTCGGCCTCGCGGCCGTTCATCGCCTTGTTGAGCTCCTCGGTGATGGTGCCGAGCTGGGCCACGCCACCCCCGCTGAGCAGGAAGGACAGCGCCCCGAGCACCTCCTCGACCTCTGGGTTGCGGCCGGTCGCGGACAGCGGGATGTTGTCGCCGTCGCCCAGTCGGTTCTCGGAGGCGCCTTCGGGCGGCGGCTCGAGGGCGACGTACTTCTCGCCGAGGAGGCTGACCTGCTTGATCTCGGCGATCGCGTTGTCCGGCAGCACGACGTCCTTGCGCACCAGCATCGTGATCTTGGCGTGCCAGCCGACCCGCTCGACCTCGGTGACCTCGCCGACCGTGACGTCGTCGACCATCACCGGGGACCTCGGGACGACGTTCAGGATGTCCTCGAAGTCCGCGGTGACAGTGATCGCCTCATCGGCGTCCACCGGCGACCCGGGGAGTGGGAGGTCGTAGGCGCCGTCGAACTCGCACGCCGTGGTGAGCAGCGTCCCGACCAGCAGCAGGGCCAGGAGCCGCCAGATCCGCAGGATGCCGCTCACGACCCACCTCCCAGCAGCCCGGACAGGCTGGGCGTGGCGTCGCTGGCGTAGCTCAGCTGGGTCTGCTCCGCAGCGGCCGCCGGATCCGTCGTCCGCTGCACGGCGCCGTCGTCCACGCGGCCTGCCTGCTTGGTCGAGGAACCGGACTGCGCGGCATTCTCGACCGGCTCGAGGAGCTGCTCGAAGATCGTGCACGCGAGGTCCTTGCTGACCCTGGGCATGCTGGACTGCTGGACGATCGCGCACAGGAAGCCGTCGGCGTCCCAGATGTTCTGCTGGATCCCGATGCGGGAGCCGATGGTGCCGGACGGGGTGTTGTAGGCGAGCACCAGGTTGTTCATCGCGACCGGGGCCACGTCGAGCGCGGTGTCGAGGCTGTCCCGCTCGGAGTTGATGGTCTTGAGCGTCCGGGTCAGCTTCTCGATGTCCTTGACCAGGGCCTTGCGGTTGTCCTGCACGAAGGTCTTGACCGTGCCGACGGAGTCGGCGACGGCCGCCAGCGCCCTCTGGATCTCCCTGCGCTCGGAGACCAGCGACGCCGAGACCCCGGCCAGGTCCTTGATGAAGGCGCGCACCAGCTTGTCGTTGGTCGCCAGCGTGTTGGTGAACGTCGCGAGCTCGGAGACGGTGTCGAACAGCGGGCCGGCACCCTCGCCGAACGTCGCGGCGGCCGCGGACAGCTGGCGGATCATCTCGTTGCCGCGCTGTCCCTGACCTTCGAGCGCGTTGGCGCCGGCCTCCAGCAGGTGGTTGAGGGTTCCGTCCTTGTTGACGCCGTTCGGTCCGAGCGCCTCGGCGAGTTCGCGGATGCTGGCGTAGATCCGGTCCAGCTCGACGGGGACGCCGGAGTCGGGCAGCGGGATGTCCGCGCCGTCCGCCAGGACCGGCCCCTTGGTGTAGACCGGCCCCAGCTGCACGAACCGGTCCGCGACCAGGGTCGGCGTGACCACCATCGCCTTGGCGTTCTTCGGGATCTCCACGTCGGCGTCGTACTGCATCTCGACCCGGACGGAGTTGCCCTCAGGGATGACCGCGGTGACCCGGCCGACGTTCACGCCCAGCACCCGCACGTCCGTGCCCTTGTAGACACTGACGGCGCGCGGGAAGTGCGCCGTGACGGTCTTGGTCGGCTCCGGCTGGCGCACCAGGAAGAACGTCGCGGTGAGCAGGATCAGCGCCACCGCGACCACGGCGGCGCGTCCGTTCACTCGATCAGCGATGCGTGACATGGCGTTCATCGGCGACTCAGTCCGGAGGCCCGGGCAGGAACTCGCCCGTGGGGATAGCGGCGAGGTTGGACGCATAGGCGTCGAACCAGGGGCCGGTGCCGATGATGTTGCCCAGGATCGACGCGTACGGGCCGAGCGCGTTCAGGGTGGCCTTGAGCTCCTTCTCCTTGGAGTTGAGGAGGCTGAGCAGCTCGTCGACCTGCTTCAGCGCAGGCCCGAGCTGGGCCTGGTTGTCGGTGGCGACGCCCTTGAGCTGCCGGGACAGCACGCGGGCGTTGACCAGCAGCTGGTGGATGGCGTCCTTGCGCCGCTCGACCTCTTCGAAGACCAGGCTGCTGTTCTGCATGAGGTCGACGAGGTCCGAGCTGCGGTCGGCTAGCAACGCGCTGACGTTGCGCGAGCTCTGGAGCAGCGCCTGGATCTGGGAGTCCCTCGAGGCCACCGACTGCGAGAGCCGGGCGATGCCCTCGAAGCTGGCCTGGATCTCCGGGGCGGACTGGTTCATGGTGTCCGACACCACGTCGAGGGCCCGGTCGAGCTGCTCGGTGTCGATCTGCTCCGTCGTCTCCGCGAGGTCGCCGAAGACGCCCACGATGTCGTACGACGACGAGGTGCGGTCGACCGGGATCGGGCTGTCCTCGTCGAGCTGGCCCTGGCCGGCCGGCTTCAGGTTGAGGTACTTCTCGCCGAGCAGGTTGAGCACCTCGACGCTGGCCCCACTGTCCGCGCCGAAGTCGACGCCCGTGGTCGACCTCGAAGGTGACCAGGACCGCACCCTTGTCCAGCTCGACGTCCTGGACGCGTCCGACCCGGATCCCGCCGACCTGGACCATGTTGCCCTTGTGCAGCCCGCTCGCGTCGGCGAAGTAGGCCTGGTAGCTGTCGCCCCCGAAGCCGGGGAACTTGCTGAGGTTGAACGCCGCCGCCATCACCACAAGCATCACGACGAGCGTGATCGCGCCGAGGCGCAGGAGCTGGGGCTCGGTGTAGCGCCTCATCAGTGGTCACCACCGGACGTACGTCGAGCGCGGCCCGTGCTCCGGGTGCGTGCGTCGCAAGGCGCCGGAGCGACGCCGTACTGGGTCGTCCAGCTAGCGACGGCAACGCCGCGACGTGCGTGCCCGGGGTGCGGGCCGCACGGCGGACGTCCGGTGGTGATCACTGAGCACCACCAGTGGGGGTCTCTTCGGCACCGTTGCAGCGCGGCGCCGACGAGTGGAAGTTCAGGTTGGCCAGGCCGGACAGGACCTGCTGGAGGCCAGGGATGTTGCTGAGGTTCCCGGGCAGCGTGATCTGCCCGGAGAATCCGCAGACGTAGTAGCTGTACCAGGAGCCGTAGGTGCCGGTGCGGGTCTGGTCGGTCATCGACTCGGGCAGCCGGTCCAGGAGCTCGGTGATCTGCTGCTGGTTCCTCGGCTTGTTGAGAAGCTTGGCCAGCCGCTTCAGCTGGAGCACGTCGTCCTTGAGCAGCGGCCGGCCCTGCCGGAGCAGGTCGGCGACCACCACGGTCAGGTCGGAGATGTTGCCGAGCGAGCTCCCGATCGTCTCGCGGTCGCGGGCCAGGTCGCCCATCCAGCGCTGCAGCTCGCTGACCAGGGTGTTCAGCTCCTCGTGCCGCTGGTCGACGGTCTGGAGCGTCGTGGTCAAGTTGGTGACCACCTCGCCGATCAGCTCGTCGCGATCGGCCAGGCTGTTGGTGAGCGACGCAGTGTTGGCGAGCAGCTCCTGCACGGTGCCGCCCTCGCCCTGGAGGACCTGCACGAGGTTCATGCTCAGGTCGTTGACCTGGTCGGGAGTCAGCGCCTGGAACAGCGGCTGGAAGCCGTTGAACAGGGCGGTCAGGTCGAGGGCCGGCGTGGTCTGGCTGACCGGGATGGTGTCGCCCGAGGCCAAGCGGGCCCCGGTGCTGGGGCCGTCCGCTCCGGAGGACGCACCTCCGACTCCGTCGTCGACGCCGTCGGGCAGGGCGTCGCCGTTCTCGTCCCCTGCCTCGAGGGCCAGGTAGCGGTCGCCGACGAGGTTCAGGAACCGGATCTCGGCCCGCGACGTGGTCGTCAGCGGGACGTCCGCCTTCGCCCGGAACGTCACCAGCGCCATGGTGCGCTTGTAGTGCTCGACGTTCTTGACCTCGCCGACGCTGACGCCTGCGACGCGGACGTCGTCGCCCTTCTCCAGCATCGAGGCAGTGGAGAAGACCGCGCGGTACTCCTTGCTGTCGCCGAAGCCGAAGTTGCCCATGATCGCGGCCAGGAGCCCGGTGACCAGGATCGAGACGATGGTGAAGATCAGCAGCTTGACGCCCGCCGCAATGGTCACGGCGTTGCGCCGGTTGCGGATCTTGCTGGCCTTGCCCGGCGGCGGCTTCTGGTCGGGCTGGCTGACCTCGATCTCGTCCGACTCCGTCGTCGTGCTCACGATCCGTCACCGCCCCTGACGACAGGGCCGTACAGCAGCGACCCCAGCGCGCCGTACGAGTCAGCCGCCCGGCCGGTCTCGCCGGCCAGGAGTGCGTTGACAATCGCCTTCTCGGCGTTGGTGCCGGCGTACCCGCCGGGGTTTGAGCCGGCGAGAGAGGCGGTTCGCTGCAGTTGCTTGAGCGGCAGCTGCGAGGGCGCCGGTGAGGTGGGCGGGTTCGAGTCGATGTCGGTGCCGTCCTTGAACGACACGGGCCCGATCGGTTCGTCGGGATTGGGCAGCCCCGAGCACCACGGCCCGTGACCGACCTCGCCGTACACCGGACGGTCGTCGGCGTGGTACGGCTCGTACTGGGCGGTGCCGAACTCGAGGAACTGCTTGACCTGGTTGCCCCCGAACGACTTGGCCAGCACCGGCGCGTACTTCGCGGCACCCGTGATCAGGCAGGGGAACTCCGGCGAGTAGAACGCGAGCAGCTTGAGCACCGGTTCGGACACCCGGCCGACCCGGATCATGTTGCGCTCGTTGTCCGAGAGCACCCGGGTCGAGGTGACCGCGAGCCCCTGAAGGTCGGAGAAGAACACGTCGAGGTCGGCGGCCTTCTCAATGATCGTCTTGCTCGTCACCGTCAGGTTGCCGAGCACCTCGATCAGGTCGGGTGCGGCGAGGTCGTAGGTGTCGGCGACGTTGGCCAGGGAGATCAGGTCCTGCTTGAGCGTCGGCAGCTTGTCGCTGATCGCGCCGAGGTAGGCGTCCAGGTCGTCGAGGGTCTCGCCCAGCTGCTCGCCGCGGTTCTGGAGGGCGGTGGCCAGCGCGTTGAGCGTGTAGTTGAGCTGGGCCGGCTCGACCGCGCGCAGCAGCGGGAACAGGTCGGCGAGGATCTTGCTCAGCTCGACGTTGGTCTCGACCCGCTCCTTCGGGATGACCTGGCCGTCGTGCAGGCCGTCCTTCGACGGGTTCTCCGGCCGCACGAACGAGATGAACTTCTGGCCGAACAGCGTCGTGGGGATGATCTGGACGTCGACGTTCTCGGGGATGTTGTCGGCGGCATCGGGCTCGAGCGCGACCTTGATGACGGCCTCTTCGCCGTTCTGGCCCACCGAGCGGACCTGGCCGACGAGCACGCCGTTGATCCGGACGTCGCCGAACTTCGCCAGCTGCAGCCCCGCGCGGTCGGCGTGGATCGTGACCGTGGTGACCCGGTCGAAGGTCTTCTGGTAGACGGCGATCGAGAAGGCGATCAGCAACGTGATGACGGTCAGGAAGGCGACGCCCGCCACCAGCAGGCGGTTGTGCTCCCGCTTGCTGTCGTGGTGGATGTTGACCAGCACCGTCGTTGCCTCGCCGTTACCCGGTGATCCGGACCGTGGTCGTCGAGCCCCAGATCGCGAAGCTCAGGAAGAAGTCGGCGACCACCACGGTGACGATGCTGGTGCGGATCGCCCGGCCCACCGCCATGCCGACCCCGGCCGGCCCGCCGGACGCCGTATAGCCGTAGTAACAGTGGATCAGGATGATGCAGACCGAGAGGAAGAGCAGCTTCCCGAAGGACCAGAGCATGTCCACCGGCGGCAGGAACTGGAGGAAGTAGTGGTCGTAGGTGCCCGGCGACTGCCCGTAGATGAGCGTGACGATCAGCCGCGGTGAGAGGTACGACGCGCACAGCGCCACGACGTACAGAGGGATGACCGCGATGAACGCCGCGATCATCCGCGTGGTGACCAGGAACGGCAGCGACGGCACGCCCATGACCTCGAGCGCGTCGATCTCCTCCGAGATCCGCATCGCGCCGAGCCGGGCGGTGTAGCCGCAGCCCACGGTGGCGGCCAGCGCGATCGACGAGACCAGCGGCGCCACCTCGCGGGTGTTGAAGTAGGCGGAGATGAACGCGCTGAACTTGGCCACGCCGATCTGGCTGAGCGAGGCGTAGCCCTGGATGCCGACCTCGGTGCCGGCGAAGAAGGCGAGGAACGCGATGACTCCGACGGTGCCGGCGATGAAGGTCAGCCCGCCCGCGCCGAAGGTGATCTCGGCCAAGGTGTTCACGATCTCGCGGGGGTAGCGGCGGATCGCTCGGGGCGCCCAGGCCAGCGCCTTGACGTAGAACATGAGCTGGTCGCCGGACTTCTCCAGGGAGTCCCTGCGGCCCTGGTAGATCGCGCTCCCGATCGCTCCGATGCTCGCCACGTCAGAGCCCCGGGGGCGGAACGACTTGGAAGTAGATGGCGGTGATGACTGCGTTCAGGAAGAACAGCAGCATGAACGCGATGATCACCGACTCGTTGACCGCCCGGCCCACGCCGCTCGGGCCGCCTCCGGCGTTCAGCCCCTTGTAGGCGCCGACGATGGCAGCCAGCCAGCCGAACACGATCGCCTTGACCATCGAGATGTAGAGGTCGGGCAGGCTGGCGAGCACGGTGAAGTTGGCGAGGAAGGCTCCGGCCGAGCCCCCCTGGACGATCACCGTGAAGAAGTAGCCGCCGCCGATGCCGGCGGCGATGACGATGCCGTTGATCATCATGGCCACGAACATGGTGGCCACCACGCGCGGCGCGACCAGCCGCTCGAGCGGGTCGACGCCGAGGACCTCCATGGCGTCGATCTCCTCGCGGATCTTGCGGGCGCCCATGTCGGAGCAGATGGCCGAGCCGGCGGCGCCGGCGATGATCAGCGCGGCCGCGATGGGTGCGGCCTCGCGCACGGTCGCCAGCACCGCGGTGGCGCCGGCGAACGACTGGGCGCCGAGCTGGCTGGTGAGGTTGCCGACCTGGAGCGAGATGACCGCGCCGAACGGGATCGAGACCAGGATCGTCGGCATCAGCGTGACGCTGGTGATGAACCAGGCCTGCTCGATGAACTCACGGAACTGGAACGGGCGCGTGAAGATCCGCTTGGTGACCTCGACAACCATCGCGGCGATCTCGCCGGGACCACGGATGACCGACACAGCGCTGAACGCCATCGGTCACCTCCCCATCGTGCGACGGCCGCCACAGAATAGAACGTGTTCTCGTTTTGGTCCAACGAGCGCGCTCGTCCTGTGGCCCCCCACCCGAGCTGGGGCACTGCCTTCCCTCTGTCAACGGGTCAACGGCTCCCGCGTTACCCCGTGGTCACAAGGTACCGCCCTGTCTCGCCCTAAGGTTGCCGATGTGGAAGAGCGCTCGCCCCGGGACCTGTGGGCGTCTTTCCAGCACGACCCGCGCGACCCCGCCGTGGCGCCGCTGCGGGCCTCCGACGCGGACCGCAACGTCGTCCACTCGGTGCTGACCGAGGCGTTCGCCGACGGACGGCTGGACCGCGAGGAGTACGACGAGCGGACCGGCGCGACTCTGCAGGCGCGGACGCTGGGCGAGCTGCCGCCCCTCGTGGCCGATCTGGTGCCGGACCGGCCGTTGGTGTCGTCGTCGCGCGTGCCGCTGGTGGCCGCGTCGCCGTCGGAGCTCCACCAGCGAGCCGAGGAGAGCTGGCGCGACGACCGCCGCGGAGCGTTCATGGGGTTCGTGGGCTCGGCCGTCCTCACCTGGGCGATCTGGCTGGCCACCGCCTGGGGTGACTGGTACTTCCCGTGGCCACTCATCGTCAACGCGGTGGCGTTCATGAACTTCGTCCGGGTCGCGGCCAACCGCCGGGAGATCGTGGCCGAAGAGGTCAAGCGGCTCGAGCGCAAGCAGGCCAAGGCCATCGAGTCGCAGCAGAAGAAGCGGCAGTCCGGCTCATGACCTCCACGGTGCGGGCCCTCCGCGGCCACCCCTCCGGCATCCTGCTCGTCGGACAGCTGCTCGTGGTGCTCGCCTACCCGTTCCTCGAACACTCCACGGGCGGCCGCGCGGTCCTCGGCGTGGTCCAGATGATCCTGGTCTTCACCGCGGTGGCCGCCGTTCGGCTGACCCCGGCCCTGTCGTGGGTGGCGCTGCTGCTCGGCGTCCCGGCCATGGTCTTCGCGGTGCTCGAGGCCATCGAACCGGACACGGACTGGATCGTCCTCACCTCGGCGTTGGTGCACGCGCCGTTCTACTTCTACGTCTCCTACGCGATGATCCGCTACCTCTTCCACGACGACCGGGTCACCCGCGACGAGCTGTTCGCCACCGGCGCAGCCTTCACGGTGGTGGCCTGGGCCTTCGCCTACGTGTACGCCGCGGCGCAGGTGATCTGGCCGCACTCGTTCGTCAGCGCGGACGGCAAGGACCAGGAGTGGTTCAACCTGCTGTTCCTCTCCTTCACCAACCTGACCAGCGTCGGCCTCTCCGACGTACTGCCGGTCGAGGCGCACGCCCGGTCGCTGGTGATGGTCCAGCAGGTGGCCGGAGTGCTCTACGTCGCCCTAGTTGTCGCCCGACTGGTCGGGCTCACCGTCGTCCGCGCCTCCGTGCGCCGCGACACGTGAGCCGGGCTCAGCCCGCGTCCCAGCCGTCGGGTCGGTCCTTCTTGGGCATCTTGCCGATCACCAGGCGGTAGGACTCGTCCACCGCCTCGGTCAGCTCGTCGTCGGGGATGGCGTCGAAGGCGAGCGTGTTCCAGCCGGAGCGCCCGATGTAGCGCATCACCGTGGCCGCCCCCGGGAAGCGGTCCAGCCACTCGTCGGCCACCTCACGGGTGGGGCCCCCCTTGACGCCGACCGAGTCCCCGCCCAGGAAGGCGAAGATCTTGCCCCGCTCACCCGGCCCGACCTTGATCACCGGGTGGTCGTGCTCCTCCCACGGATGGTCGGGCCAGGCCCCGGGCTTGCCCAGGCAGTACTCCTGCATCCGCTCCACGTCCACGTTTTCGAGCCTAAGGGCGAGGTTGTCGAAATCGCCTCGCCGGGCGGGCACGTCGCGTTAGCGTTTTGAAGGGAGGTGGGACATGGACCTCTCGGAGCTCTACCGGGACATCGTCGAGACCTCCCCGGACGGGATCTGGGTGATCGACCTCGATGGTCGGACGGTCTACGCGAACCGCGAGATCGCGCGGATGCACCGCGTCTCGGAGGAGGAGCTCGCGGCGCTGACCGTCTTCGACACCCTCGACGAGCCCGGCCGCGAGCAGTTCGGCGCCCACCTGACGGACGTCCGCGCCGGACGGGTGAACCCGGCCGAGGTCGAGGTGCAGTGGGTGCGCAGCGACGGCGACATCGTGTGGGTGGTCTGTCGCGAGACCGCGCTGCTGGACGACGCCGGCCGGCCCCGGGCCCTTCTGCACCGCTACTCAGAGGACACCGCGCGGCACGAGCTGATCGCGTCGCTGCGGGCCAGTGAGGACGCGCTCGAGGACCAGGTCGCCCAGAACAACCTCATGCAGGCCGTGGCCAGCGCTGCCAACGAGGCCGGCTCGCTCGCCGACGTCCTGGTGCAGGCCCGCTCGCTCGTGCTGCTGCACGACGACTGGGAGCGGGCCCGGGCGTTCGTACCGGCCAGCGACGGGCGGGGCCGGGTCGAGCCGTTCTACCCGGTCGACGCCGACCGCGAGGCCGACAAGGACGACCCGCAGACCGCGACCGAGCTCGCGCTCGCCCAGCAGGCCCACGACTCACGGTCCCCGGTCTGGGACGAGCGGCGGCTCACGCTCGCGTTCCCGGTGCTCCTCGGTGAGGAGGTGTACGCCGTCGTGGTCATCACCTCGGCTCCGCCGCTGTGGCGGTTCGAGCTGATCGAGTCGATGGCCGGGAGGGTCGCCGAGCAGCTGGCCCGCGTGGCCGAGCGCGAACGCGCGCAGACCGAGCTGGCCCACGCGCGCGACCAGGCGATGGAGGCGTCGCGGCAGAAGTCGGAGTTCCTCACGACCATGAGCCACGAGATCCGCACCCCTCTGCACGGCGTGATCGGCCTCAACGACCTGCTGCTGCGCACCGAGCTGACCCCGGAGCAGCAGCGCCTCTCGGCCGGGGTGCAGGTAGCCAGCCGGGCGCTGCTCGGGCTGATCAACGACATCCTCGACTTCTCGAAGATCGAGGCCGGCCGGATGGAGCTGGAGCGGCTGGACTTCGAGATCCGGCCGCTGCTCGAGCAGGTCTGCAGGATGCTGACCGAGGCGGCGCGGGACAAGGGGCTGGACCTGGTCGTCTCCTGCCACCCCGATGTGCCCGCGGTCCTCGCGGGCGACCCGACCAGGCTCGCCCAGGTGGTCACCAACCTGGCGTCGAACGCCGTGAAGTTCACCGAGCAGGGCGGCGTCATCATCCGGGCGACGTCCGCGCCGCTCGGCGACCAGGTGCAGCTGCGGGTGGAGGTGAGCGACACCGGCGTCGGCGTACCGCGGGCCAAGGTGGCGCACCTCTTCGACCCGTTCACCCAGGCCGACTCCTCGACCACGCGGGTCTACGGCGGCACCGGGCTCGGCCTGGCCATCTCGCGCGAGATCGTCGAGGCGATGGGCGGCACCATCGAGTACGCCCCCAACCCGGGCGGCGGCAGCCTCTTCACCTGCACCGCGCTCCTCGACCAGGGCGCCGATGACGGCACCGGCGACCGCTCGGGCAGCGCGGGCGACTCCCACGCCCGCGATCTCCTCAGGGGGCGCCGGGCGTTGGTGGTCGACGACGACGAGACCAACCGGCTGATCGTGCGCGAGCAGCTGGCCTGGTGGGGCGTCGAGTCCGACAGCGTGTCGTCCGTCGAGGAGGCGTTCTCGGTGCTGGACGGCTCGTTGTACGACCTGGTCCTGTTCGACCTCGCGATGCCCGAGCAGGACGGGCTCGACCTGGCGCGGCAGGTGCGCGCCGACTCGGCCCTGGACGGCCTGCGGCTGATCATGCTCACCTCGATGACCAGCCTCGACGCGGAGCGGGCGCGGGAAGCCGGGATCGACGAGGTGATGAGCAAACCGGTGCTCTCCAGCGTGCTGCGCGATGCCGTCCTGCAACTGCTGGCCGGCGAGACCCTGCCCACGCCGACCTCCGACGCCGACGCGGACGAGATCCCCAGCAAGGGCTGGATCCTGGTGGTCGAGGACAACCCGGTCAACCAGCTGGTCGCCACCGGGCTGCTGGCGGCGCTCGGGTACACCACCGACACCGCTGAGGACGGGTTGGCGGCGGTCGAGGCTGCGCGCGACGGCGGGTTCGACGCGATCCTGATGGACGTCCAGATGCCGCACATGGACGGCTACGCGGCCACCCGGCACATCCGGGCCCACGAGAACGGGTCGCGGCGGCCGATCATCGCGATGACCGCGGCTGCCGTCGAGGGCGAGCGCGAGCGCTGCCTGGCCGCCGGCATGGACGACTTCCTCACCAAGCCGGTGGACCCGGCCCTGCTGGCCGACACCCTGGAGCGCTGGCTCAGGCCGACACCGTCGTACGCCGCCCGGCTGGACCTGGCGCGGCTGGCCGAGCTGCGCGAGCTCGACGACCCCGGCGAGGCGCCGTCGTACGTCGACCGGGCGATCGGGAACTTCCTCGTCAACGCGCCAGGCGACCTGGCCGCCGTGACCGCCGCGGCTGCGGCTGGAGACGCGCACCAGCTGCGGACCGTGGCCCACCGGCTGGCCGGCTCGGCGCTCAACCTGGGTGCCGTCTCGCTGGGCGAGGGCGCCCGGTCGCTCGAGGAGTACGCCGGGAGCGGGGCGCTCGCGAAGGCCACCGCCGCGCTACCCGAGCTGGCGGAACGGCTCAGCGCCGACCTGGACGCGCTGCGTGAATACCAGCGCGAGCAGTTCCCCGTCCGCGCCTAGCCCTCGCCCTCGTCCTCGTCCTCGTCGTCCTCGTCGAGCAGCCCCTCGCGGTGGGCCTGGGCGACCAGCCGGCGAACCTGCTCGACCGTCCCGCAGCCTGCGTCGATCTGCTGGTTGCGCTCGGTGGCGAACGCCTCGCCCAGCTCGCTCCTGAGTCGCTCTCCGACCTCCTCGCGGGCGGGGTTGAGGATCGTCAGCTCCTCCTCGGTGAGGTGGTGGTTGACCACGCGGGCCAGCTCCTCGACGGCGTCGTCGAAGGCCTGGGTGTCGGTGCCCTTGAGCTCGAGCACGGCCAGCATCGCCTCGTGGCCTTCCGCGTGCTCCTCCTCGCCGTGCTCGGCCTCGTGCTCGGTGATGGCCTCACGGCGGCGCAGCTTGGGGTAGACGTGCTTCTCCTCCGCGAGCGCGTGCGCGGTGTGCAGCATCGAGAGCGCGCGGCGTACGGCATCGCGGTCGCTGGTGCTGTCCCGCAGGTCGCGCAGCAGCTGCTCGAAGCGGCGGTGGTCGTCGAGGATCAGCTCGATGACGTCGCCCTGGACCGGGCGACCGAGGTCGATCGGGGTGTCAGCCACATCGGTCAAGTACCCCGATCCTCGCGCTCACCCCTCTCCTCGCGCGGTGGCTGTCAGCTCGTCGCGGTCGAGGATGGCGCGGGTCCTGCGTCGGTAGCGCCAGACCTGCAGCAGGCCGAGCGCCCAGAGCGGGTACTGGGCGCACATCGCCCATCGGAACGCGCTCGCGTCGTAGCCGGTGGCGGCTCCCGGCGTGCGCCAGTCGAGGACCAGGCCGATGGCGACCACCAGCACGAGGCTGGCGGAGAAGCCGGCCTGGTTGATGATCCCGTTGGCGCTGGCCAGCCGCTCGGCCGGGTTGGACGTGCGCGCGAGGTCGAAGCCGATCATCGACGCCGGCCCGCCGATCCCGATCACCTGGGTGAGCACCACGAGCAGCCAGAACGGCGCGGCACCCGGCCAGGCGAGCACGACCGTCCACACGGCAACGATCGCCCACACGATGGTGAGCACCGTCGTGGAGCGGTGCCACGGGTGCCGTCCGATCAGCCAGCCGATGGTCGGGCCGCTGTACATCACCGCCACGACGATGAGGCTCAGCAGCAGGCTGGCCTGCCCCTCGCTCAGCCCCTCGCCGCGCACCAGGAACGGGAAGCCCCAGAGCAGGGTCATCGCCACCGCGCTGAACTGGGTCACGAAGTGCATCCAGAAGCCCAGCCGCGTGCCCGGGTGCGCCCAGGTGGCCCGCAGGCTCGCCCGGATCGTGGCGAAGGTGAGCCGCGGTCCCCTGAGGCTGCGCCCCTCCGGCGCGTCGTGGACCACGGTCGCCACGGCCACCGCCGCACCCACGCTGACCGCGGCCGCGATGAGGTACGCCGTGGTCCAGCCCAGGTGTCCGAGCGCCCAGGTCATCGGAGCGGCGGCACCGATCGCGCCGAGCTGCCCGAGCGTCCCGGACAGCGCCGTCACGAACGGGATCCGCCGACCGGTGAACCACGTCGCCACCAGCCGAAGCAGGCAGATCCAGGTCATCGCGTCGCCCATCCCGACGAAGACTCGGGCCAGCAGCGCCGTCCCGTAGCCCTCGCTCAGCCCGAAGCCGGCCTGGGCGAGCGTCAGGATCACCGCCCCGGTGAGCATCACGCTGCGCGGTCCGTAGCGGTCCACCAGCAGCCCCACCGGGATCTGCATCCCGGCGTACACGAGCAGCTGGAGCATCGTGAACGTCGCCAGCTGCGAGGCACTGATGTCGAAGCGCTCGGCCGCCGCCAGCCCGGCCACCGCCAGGCTCGAACGGTGGAAGATCGCGAGGAGGTACGCCGTGAGCGCGACTCCCCAGATCAGCCCCGCCCGGTTCACTTCACCAAGGCTAGGCCGAGCCCGGGTTCCTCCTCACTTCGTCGCCACGGCTCACTTCGTCGCCTCCATCATCTGGCGGAGCTCCTTCTTGAGCTCGCTGATCTCGTCGCGCAGCCGGGCGGCCACCTCGAACTGGAGCTCGGCGGCGGCGGCCCTCATCTGGTCGGTGAGGTCCTGGATGAGCTGGGCCAGGTCGGAGGACGGCAGGCCGGCGAGGTCAGCGGCGTGGGTGCCGGCGTCGGACTCGCGCAGCCGCGGGACCGGCTGGCCGGTCTTGGGCTTGACGCCGCCGGCCCGGCCGCTGGCCTCGGTGCCGGCCCAGGTCTGGAGCAGGGCCTGGGTGGACTCGTCCTCGCGGGCCAGCATCTCGGTGATGTCGGCGATCTTCTTGCGCAGCGGAGTGGGGTCGATGCCGTTGGCCGTGTTGTAGGCCTCCTGCTTGGCCCGGCGCCGGTTGGTCTCGTCGATCGCGGCCTCCATGGAGGGCGTGACCTTGTCGGCGTACATGTGCACCTCGCCCGAGACGTTGCGGGCGGCGCGGCCGATCGTCTGGATCAGCGACTTGTCGGAGCGCAGGAAGCCCTCCTTGTCGGCGTCGAGGATCGACACCAGCGAGACCTCCGGCAGGTCGAGCCCCTCGCGGAGCAGGTTGATGCCGACGAGCACGTCGTATTCCCCGAGCCGCAGGTCGCGCAGCAGCTCTATCCGCTTCAGCGTGTCGACCTCGGAGTGGAGGTAGCGGGTGCGGATGCCGGCGTCGAGGAGGTAGTCGGTGAGGTCCTCGGACATCTTCTTGGTCAACGTGGTGACCAGGACCCGTTCGCCCTTGGCGGTGCGCTCGCGGATCTGGTGGATCAGGTCGTCGATCTGGCCCTTCGTGGACTTGACCACGACCTGCGGGTCGACCAGGCCGGTGGGCCGGATGATCTGCTCGACCACGGCCGGCGGCGTGGAGCCGCCGACCTTGTCGAGCTCGTAGTTGCCCGGCGTCGCGGAGAGGTAGATGGTCTGGCCGATCCGGTCGAGGAACTCCTCCCAGCGCAGCGGCCGGTTGTCCATCGCGCTGGGCAGCCGGAACCCGTGGTCGACCAGGTTGCGCTTGCGGGACATGTCGCCCTCGTACATCCCGCCGATCTGGGGCACGGCGACGTGCGACTCGTCGATGACCAGGACGAAGTCCTCGGGGAAGTAGTCGAGGAGGCAGTTGGGCGCGGAGCCGCGGGTGCGGCCGTCGATGTGCATCGAGTAGTTCTCGATGCCGGCGCAGGAGCCGACCTGGCGCATCATCTCGATGTCGTACGTCGTGCGCATCCGCAGCCGCTGGGCCTCGAGCATCTTGCCCTCCCGCTCGAACTTGGCCAGCTGGTCCTCCAGCTCGAGCTCGATGCCGCGGATCGCCCGCTCCATCCGCTCGGGCCCGGCGACGTAGTGGGTGGCCGGGAAGACGTAGAGCTCCTGGTCCTCGGTGATCACCTCGCCGGTCACGGCGTGCAGCGTCATCAGCCGCTCGATCTCGTCGCCGAAGAACTCGATGCGGACCTGGTGCTCCTCGTAGACCGGGAAGATCTCGAGGGTGTCGCCGCGGACCCGGAAGTTGCCGCGGGCGAACGTCATGTCGTTGCGGGTGTACTGCATCTGCACCAGCTGGCGGAGGATGCCGTCGCGGTCGTGCTCCTCGCCGACCTTGAGCCGGAGCATCCGGTCGACGTACTCCTGCGGGGTGCCGAGGCCGTAGATGCACGACACCGAGGCCACCACGATCACGTCTCGCCGGGTCAGCAGCGAGTTGGTCGCCGAGTGGCGCAGCCTCTCGACCTCCTCGTTGATCGAGGAGTCCTTCTCGATGTAGGTGTCGGTCTGCGGGATGTAGGCCTCGGGCTGGTAGTAGTCGTAGTAGGAGACGAAGTACTCGACGGCGTTGCTGGGGAAGAGCTGGCGCAGCTCGTTGGCGAACTGGGCGGCCAGGGTCTTGTTGGGCTGCATGACCAGCATCGGCCGCTGGATCTGCTCGGCCACCCAGGCCACGGTCGCGGTCTTGCCGGTGCCGGTCGCGCCGAGGAGGACGACGTCCTGCTCGCCGCCCTGGAGCCGCTTGGTGATCTCGGCGATCGCGGCCGGCTGGTCGCCGGACGGTTGGTAGTCGGCCTCGACCTTGAACGGCGCCACGCGGCGCTCGAGATCGGTGACTGGACGCATGCGTCGAGCCTACGGTGGCCCACCGACATCGCCCCTGGCCCGAGTCCCGGTGGTCCCAGCCGCCCCAAGTTTCACCGGGTACCCGGTGAAACTGGCGCTTCCTGGACGGAGTTTCGCGCGGTCAGCGGCAGATTCACCGGGTACCCGGTGAATCCGGCCCGGCGCGCCGACTGCTGACCTGACACGTTGTCGCGGTTAGCGTGACGCCCATGGCGCTAGGTCTCAACCCCGTCGGTGACGTGCTCAAGAAGGCCGACAAGGTTCTCGCGAACGCCGGCGAGACGCTGAGCACGGTCGGCGAGACGCTCAGCACTGTCGACACCAAGCTCGAGAACGTCGACAGGACGCTGGGCAAGGTGGACAAGCGGATGGAGAAGGTCGACGCGACCCTCGAGGAGACCAAGGCGCTGCTGGCCCAGGTGCAGGGGCTGCTGGCCGAGCTGTCGGAGGAGATCGCCCTGGTCAAGCAGATCCCGGAGCTGAAGCAGAGGCTCGACGAGGTGCACGAGGCGGTCACCGCGACGTGAGCGAACCAGTCCGGCTCCGAGTCAAGCTCCTGGTAGGCGACGCGAGCGCGCTCGACAACGAGCCCGAGCTCGACGGCGAGGAGGTCGAGGAGGTCGAGGACGAAGAGATCGAGGAGGTCGAAGAGGTCGAGGACGTCGAGGACGTCGAGGCCGTCGAGGAGGACGACCCCTTCGACCACGACGACCTGGTCGCGACCGCGGTCGACACCGACGACGACGGGGCGGGCACCTACCGTCTCGAGGGCAGCTCGCTCTTCGTCCCGCTCGCGGCCGGCGACCTGGTCCGGGCGGCACCCGACGGCGCTGGGATGCTGCAGGTCGTCGACGTGGTCCAGCCGTGCGACGGCGTACTCACGATCTTCGCTCCCGACCCGCTGGCCTCCCCCGACTCCATCGCCGCCCTGATGGACGTGTGGTCCGTCCTGGGCGCCGGGCTGAGCGAGCGCGGCGGGCCGTTCGTCGCGACCGTCTGGCCGGACCTGTCGATGGACGCGGTGGCCGCGCAGCTGAACGCCGACCAGGCCGCCGGCCGCGGCGAGTGGATCCTGGCCGCCGAGCCGCACGAGCGCACCCGCGAGGCGCAGGACGAGATCGACTTCGAGCTCGACTTCGAGTCGACGGCGGGTGACGCTCACTAGGCTTGTCCTGTGAGGAGGCCGGAGCACGCCATCGAGCGGGTGCTTCGCTGGGCCCGCCGGACGCTGCTGGTCGTCTTCGGGGTGCCGATGGTGATCGGCATCGCGATGAGCCTGGTCGACTCCTACCGGCGCCGTGGCAAGAAGCCCAAGCCGTTCCCGACCACACCGCCGCGCTCGGTCGAGGTGGGCGAGGGGACGATCACGACGTACACCTTCGGCCAGGACCTGTACGACGACATGCTGGCCGCGATCGAGGGCGCGCAGCGGCAGATCCTCTTCGAGACCTACATCTGGAAGGGTGACGCGGTCGGCGAGCGGTTCAAGGCGGCGCTGGCCGCGGCGGCCGACCGCGGAGTCGAGGTCTACTGCATCTACGACGGCTTCGCGAACCTCGTGGTGTCACCGCGGTTCAAGCGGTTCCCGGCCAGCATGAAGGTGCTGAAGTACCCCGTCTGGTCGGCCGGCTGGCGCTTCTTCGACCTGCGGCGCTACGGCCGCGACCACCGCAAGATCCTGGTCGTCGACGACAGCGAGGCCTACCTGGGCGGCTACAACATCGGCTCGGCCTACGAGACGGAGTGGCGCGACACCCACGTGCGGATCACCGGGCCCAGCGTCGCCGACCTGCGCCGGGCCTTCGCGGACTTCTGGAACCTGCACCGCAGGCGTCGGTTCCGGGCCAGCGAACGACCGCTGCTGGTCGAGACGCCGAGCGTCTGGGAGCCGCACATCCGGTTCCAGCGGAACGTGCCGCGGCTGTGGATCTTCCCCATCCGCGGCATGTACATCGAGGCGATCAACCGGGCCAGCACCAACGTCTGGATGACCCAGGCCTACTTCATCCCCGACCAGGACCTCGTGGACGCCTTGAAGGCGGCCGCGCACCGTGGCGTCGACGTACGCCTGCTGGTGCCCCTCAAGTCCAACCACATCGTCGCGGACTGGCTGTCCAGGGGGTACTTCTCGCAGCTCCTGGGCGCCGGCGTGCGCATCTTCCGGTTCAAGGACGCCATGGTGCACGCCAAGACCTCGACCGTGGACGGGTCGTGGTCGACGGTCGGCACCGCCAACATCGACCGGCTCAGCCTGCAGGGCAACTACGAGATCAACGTCGAGGTGATCGACCACTCGCTGGCCAAGACCCTCGAGGAGATCTGGTCGGTCGACGAGTCGAACTGCATCGAGCTCACCCGCGGCGAGTGGGAGGCCCGGGACCTGCACCGGCGCTTCACCGAGATGGTGCTCAGGCCGCTGCGCCCGCTCCTCTGATCCGTCCGCGGCACTTCGATACTCGCGGTATCGTACTGGCATGCCCACCACCAGCCCCCCGCGGCGCAGTCGGCGCACGGTCCGTCCGGAGCGCTCCGACGTCCGCTCCCGGGTGCTGACGGCGGGACGCTCGGTGTTCGCGGAGGTCGGGTTCCACGCGGCGTCGCTCGACGCGATCGGTGCGCGGGCCGGGTTCTCCAAGGGTGCGGTCTACTCCAACTTCGCGAGCAAGGACGACCTGTTCCTGGCCCTGCTCGAGCACGAGGTGGCAGCGATGCGCGACACCCTGGCGCTGGCCGTCGCGGACTCCTCCGGCGGTCTCGACTCCGACCTGCGACTGCTGGCCGAGGCGCTGCTCGGCTGGGCGCGGGACGGCCGCGCGCAGCTGGCGTTCGCCGAGTTCCGCGCGCACGCCGCGCACGACCCTGCCCTGGCGCGACGTACGGCGGAGGTCCGGACGGGCCTCGTGGAGGCCACCGCCACGCAGCTCTCGTCGGTGGTCTCGTCGCGGGGCGGTCGGTTGGCCTGCCCGCCGTCGGACGCGGCCACGCTACTGCTGGCGCTGGCCAACGGTCTGGCGCTGGAGCACGTCGGCCGCACCGACCTCGTGGCCGTGGACAGCCTGGTCGCGCTGCTGGCCGGGATGGTGACCACGTGATCGGGCGTCGACCGCGTCGTTCCTTCGGCGGCGCGAACGTCTTCATCACCGGTGCCGCCAGCGGGATCGGCCGGGCCACCGCCCTCCACGCCGGACGTCTCGGTGCCCACCTGCACCTGACCGACATCTCTGCACCCGGTCTCCTGGAGACGACTGCCCTGGTCGAGGCGGCGGGGGGCACGGTGGTGCTGGCCGAGCCGTGCGACGTCTCGTCGTACGACCACGTGCGCGCGCTCGCTCGCCACGTCACTGCTGTCTCGGGATCCATGGACGTGGTCATGAACATCGCCGGCATCTCGGCCTGGGGCACCGTCTCCTCGCTGCGGCACGACACCTGGCGGCGGCTGGTCGACGTGAACCTGATGGGGCCGATCCATGTGATCGAGGAGCTGGTGCCGCCGATGGTCGAGGCCCGGCGCGGTGGCCACCTGGTCAACGTGTCGTCGGCCGCCGGCCTGATCGGGATGCCGTGGCACGCGGCGTACAGCGCGTCGAAGTTCGGGCTCCGCGGCGTCTCCGAGGTGTTGCGGTTCGACCTGGAGCGGCACCGCATCGGCGTATCCCTCGTGTGCCCCGGCGCGGTGGCGACGCCGCTCACCGAGACCGTGCAGATCGACGGGGTCGAGAGCGCGAACCCGCGGTTCCTCGAGGCGCAGGCCCGGTTCCGGCGGCACGCCTGCTCGCCGGAGGACGCCGCCGCCGCGATCATCGCCGGCGTGGAGCGGAACCGGTACTGGGTCTACACCTCGACCGACA
This sequence comes from uncultured Actinomycetota bacterium, assembly GCA_963749865.1. Taxonomy (GTDB): domain Bacteria; phylum Actinomycetota; class Actinomycetes; order Propionibacteriales; family Nocardioidaceae; genus Nocardioides. Next base: position 183,995 of record CAVVOE010000007.1, on the reverse strand, counting down.
TCCGCCTCGCCCACCTGCTGCAACGCGTCGCTCCCCCGCTCTACGCGCTCGTCATGCGGTTCATCAACGCCCAGGCGAACCGGGTGCTGCCAGAAGTACGCCGCGCGCGCCGACCGGTTTCGCCCTCATGACCGCGCGCATCGCTCCCGGCGGGACCCGCGACACCGGTCTGCTCGTCCAGGCCCTCGCCCGGTTGGCCGGCCGGGTCACCGGCACCCAGCCTCCCGCCGTCTTCCTCACCCTGGGCCGGCACCGTCGGCTGTTCTGGGGCTGGCTGCTCTTCGCCGGCGCCCTGATGCCGGGAGGCCGGCTCCCCCGCCGCGAGACCGAGCTGGTCATCCTCCGCGTCGCCACGCTCCTGGAATCGGCGTACGAGCTCACCCAGCACCGCCGCCTCGGCCGCCGCGCCGGCCTCACTCCCGTCGAGATCGACCGCGTCGCTTCCGGGCTCTCGTCCTCGGACTGGACCCCTCGCGACCGCCTGCTGCTCCGCGCCACCGACCTGCTGCTCGCCTCGCGCGACCTGCCCGACCCGCTGTGGGCCGAGCTCCGCGCCGAGCTCTCGGAGCGCGAGACCATCGAGCTGGTGATGCTCGTCGGCCACTACGCGATGCTGGCCACCACGCTCAGCACGCTGCGGGTGGAGCCGGACCGGCCCCGCTGAGGCACTGGATCGCCAGCCACGGGCCGGGGTGACTCAGCGGCTCGCCCGGCCCTGATCGGGTGCCGGTGCCGCCAGGAGGCTGAGCGCGGCGAGCTCGCGCCAGTGGGCGCGGCTGGTGTCCTCCGCATGGCGCCGGCTGGGCCCGCCGAAGCCTTCGACCAGCTCCGTGCGGGCGCTGGCCAGGGAGGCCTCGGCGTGCGCCGTGAGGATCTCGACGAACCGTCGGTCGATCTCGCGCCCGTCCAGGGACCGGAGGTCGCTGGTCGCGGCGGCCGGGAGGACACCGGGTGTCTCGGCTCCGGCCGGACCGGGGCCACCTTCGGGGCGACCCCATCCCAGGAGCATCGACGTGATCGCGCTGATGTCGTGGGCCTGCGTCGCGCTGGCCCGGCGGGCCAGGGCCCGCACCCGAGGGTCGCTGGCCGAGGCTGCGGCCACGTCGGTCGCCCTGTGCACGTCCCTCAATGCCGGCAAGGCCTCTCGGAGGTAGCGGAGGTCTGCGTCGTTGAATGCGGCGTGGCTTGCCGCCGTGACCTTGTCCAGGCCGGCGGTGTCGACGGTGCTGACGCTGTCAGACGATGGCATCGGTGCTCTCCTCGCGCAGGCGCGCCCTCGCAGGGATGGTCGAAGGGAGCCTGATGAGCTCCTCGAGCTCCTGGACCAGCCGGAACGGCGTGATCGGCTGCGGGGCACGTAGGACGCCGAGCAGCGCGTCGACGGACTGGCTCACCGTGAAGCAGCGTGCCGCGCGTGCCCGTTCAGACGTCGACACGGGACCCCGTGCCAGGGCAGCGATGATGCCGAGCGCCAGCGCCTCGGAGTTGTCGGCCTCGATCAGCTCCAGGGCGCCGCACTCTGTCTCCGGCAGCCCGCCGTCGTCAGAGGCGACGACGCGGGCACCAGCGTGCTGCGCCTCGATCGAGACGATCCCGAACGTCTCGTGCCAGTACTGGCCGTTCGAGGGCATCACCACGACGTCGTGCTCGGTCATCAGAGCCGCCATGCCGGCGGGCGTGGTCCGCGCCGCGACCAGATCGACCCGGGGATGGGTGCGGAGCATGGACTCGATGATGCGGCCCTGCCTCTTGTCCGCACCCGCCGTCGTGACGGTGAAGAAGAGGGAAGGATCGTCGTCGATCAGGTCGGTGTGCAGCATGGAGAGGAAGGTGTAGATCCCCTTCTCCGGGCTCAGCCGCCCTGCGTAGAGCACCCGATGGCGCCCTGCGCTCGGCCCCGGCCGCGGCATGACACCGAAGACGGGCTCTGCGAACGGGTGCACCACGTGCACCGTCGCCACGTCCACGTCGAGGAAGCCGGCCCACAGATTCGCGGCGAACGCGCTCGTCGCGATCAGGATCCGGTCCCGAGTGGCGTGCGCCACCTGGGCCCGCTGACGCGCCCGCAGAGGCGGCGGGACATGCAGGATCTGGTACGCCGGACGCCGCGTCGTGACATGCGGCGCCTGGCTGACGAAGACCACGGTGTCATCCAGCTCGCCGACGTCCTCGAGCCGCGGCACCGCGTGGAACGGGATGTCCGAGAACTCCTCCCGGCCGTCGGCGAGGCCGAGCCCGATCGTGACGACGCGCGCGTCGATGCCGCGCCGGTTCAGCTCCCGCACCTGGCCGACCGTGTAGTTCTCCGACCCTCCGGTCCCCGCGGGGAGCCGCTCACCGGGAGACCAGACGAACGAGATCACCGGTACTCCCGGGCAGCCACCGGGCCACCGGGATCCGTGGTGACGGACCGCATCGAGCTGGGCTGGCGAGTCGTGCGTTGGCGCGAGATCTGGCTGCCGCCTCGTGTTTCTGCTGGCGTCAGGCTCGTGAGGCGCCGTGGACCACGACGCGCGGCCGAACACTTGCAGTCTTGTCCTCGACAGTAGCCCACGCGTGGGGGGTCGCAGAAACGCGCGACGGACACGACCACGGGGGCGCCGGTCCGACGAAGCTCAGAACTGCGGCAGCGGCACCGGACCCGGCGCGTGCGCCGCACCCCGCTGCAGCTGGGGGAACGACGCCGAGCAGCGCCCGTGGTCCTGCAGGTCCCGGCGGGTCGGGTCGCGGGGGTCGCGGCGAGCGATGTCGTAGGCGCAGCGCGCGTCCTTGTCGGGGATCAGGTCGAGGCGCAGCTCGCCGTCGCGGATCACGTCGGTGAGGGTGCCGAGGCCGGTGGCGTAGGACTGGAGCAGCGCGCGCAGGTGTGGGTCGTGGCGCACGAACTCGTCGGTGAACGGCAGCGCGGCGCCGAGGAAGCCGGGCAGCGTGCCGGCGACGTCCCGGACCAGGGAGCGGAGCTGCTTGATCTCGGCGGGGGTACGACGGAGCGTGGCCCGGAGCTCGGGGTCGTAGTCGCGGAGGAAGGCGGCCAGGGAGCGCGTGGAGCGCGCCAGGGAGCGCAGATCGGAAGCCGAGGTGACGGGTATGTCGAGCACCGGCCCGGAGTTGCGGAGCAGCCGGTCGGTCTGCGGCCAGGCGGCGTCGAGGTCGGCGAGGATCAGCTGGCCCTGGTCGAGGAGCCGGCCGAGATCGTCACCGGTGCCGCCCAGACCGGAGGACAGCGCGACCAGCAGGTGTCGCAGCTTGCGGGCGTCGATCTGGTCGAGCACCTTGCCGACGGCGAGCACGGTGGACGACAGGCTGGCCGGGATGTCCGTGGAGTCCGCCGTGACCCGATCCCCGTCGTCGAGGAACGGAGGGGTCGAGTCCGTGGGCTGGAAGTCGAGGTACTGCTCCCCCACCGGTGACAGCGAGCGCACGCTGGCGTGGGCGTTGCGCGGCACCTCCGCGTCACCGGCCAGGGAGATGGTGGCCTCGGCCCCAGGCGGCGTGGCGACGATGCGAGACACCTTGCCGACCTTCACGCCGCGGTAGGTCACCGCGGAGCCCTCGAAGAGACCGCCGGTCGCGGTCAGCTCGACGGTGATCTGGTCCGGGCGCGAGGTGAGCGGCGCGTCGAGCACCGACGCGAACAGGTAGGCGATGCCGAGGACGAACACCATGAGCACGCCGAGCGCGCTCAGGTAGAGCCGGTTCCGGAACACCGCAGCGAGGCCTCTCACCGGGCACCGCCCCCGAAGGAGAGGTTCTCGCGCAGCTGCAGGCCCAGCCCGCCGAGCACCCCGTCGAGCAGCCCGTCGACCACCTCGGCCAGGTCGGGGAGCGTGGCCCCGTCGACGTGCAGGTCGAGGGCGGTGCTGAGGTAGTCGCCGGGTACGACGGAGTCCAGCGACTTCGAGAGGCCGACCAGCGCGTCGAGCGACTCGCCGTACCGGTCCTTGTTGGCCGCGAACTCCGCCAGCACCGGCTCGACCTCGCGGATCGTCGCCAGGAGCTGCTCGCGGGTCCGGCCCACGAGCTGGTCGGCGGAGCGGGCGAACCGCTCCACCTCGCGCAGCAGCGCGGTCAGGTCGGGCGTCTTCTCGCGCAGGACCTTGGCCGCCGGCCGGATGTCGCGCAGCGCCGCGTCGATGACGTCCTGCCGCTTGCGCAGCTCCGCCGAGACGTCCGCCAGCCCGCGCAGCGCCCGGTCCACGTCCGCCGTGGTGCCGTTGGCCTGGGTCAGGAAGGCCTGGGTCTGCTGCAGGAGCGAGCGGAAGGTGCCCTCGCGGCCGCCGAGCGCGGCGTTCAGCTCCTTGGTCACCGTCTCCAGCTGGCCGAGCCCGCCGCCGTTCACCAGCAGCGAGGCCTGCGAGAGCGCGTCCTCGACCGTCGGGGCGGTGGTGGTGCTCTCCCTGGTCAGCACTGCGCCGGACGCCAGCACCGTTCCCGTCGGCGGGTTGGTCACGTCCACGAACAGCTCGCCCAGCGGCGTCGTGTACCGGAGCCGGGCCGTCGCGCCCTCCCGCAGCTCCGCGGACGCCTTCACGGTCAGCGTCGCGTGCGCCCGGAAGTCCTGGGCCTCGACCTTCTCGACCCGGCCGCTGTCGACGCCGTTCACCTTGACCGTCGCACCGGTCGCGAGGTTGAGCGCCTCGTCGAAGTCGGCCTCGATGGTGACGGTCTCGCCCTCGACGCCGGTGCCGGGCAGCGGTACGTCGCCCAGCGTGGCGCTGCAGCCACAGGCCAGCAGGAGCAGGAGCGGGACGAGGAGACGGAGCACGCGCATCACCACCACCCCCTCGACACCTGGGGCGTGGAGCGCGGGGGCTGGGGGTCGGTGCCGGCGATGATGTCGCACAGGTCGAGCGGAAGGTCCGAGCACAGAGCGCTGATCTGCTCACCGAGGGGCGCCAGGATGGCCGGGTCGATCCGCATCGGGACCCGGCCGTTGTCGTCGGTGCGGCGCAGGTTCTGCAGGGCCAGCGGCATCACCTCGAGGATCTCGGCCAGCTGGGCCTGCTTCTTGGTGAGCGCACTCATGATGTGGGCCGAGCCGTCGAGGGCCTTGACGATCTGGCCGCGGTTCTTCACCGCGAAGGCCGCCACCGTCTTCACCGCGCGGTCGAGCGACCTGAGCGAGGCGCGGAACTCGGTGCGCTGGTCGTTGAGCAGCGCGCTGCCCTCGGCGACCCGGCGCAGGAACTTCCGCACTGTCTGCTCGTTCGCGGCCATCGACCCCACCAGGCTGTCCAGGGAGCCGAGCGTGGCCACGATCTCGCCGCGCTGACCCGATACCTGGGTCGTGGCCTGCGAGAGCTTGGTGATCGTCTCGTGCAGCTGACCGCCCTGGCCCGAGAACGCCGCGTCGCCGGCGTCCACGAACCGCTTGATCGCCTCGGTCGTCTCCTTGGAGCCGGCGATCCCCGTCGCGAACTCGTCAATCGTCTGGAGGACCTGGTCGAAGTCCACCGGCGTCCGGGTGGACTCGACCGAGATGGTGTCCCCGTCCTCGAGCTCCGGGCCCTTCTTGTAGACCGGCGTCAGCTCGACGTAGCGGTCTGTCGCGACCGAGCGCGCCACCACCACCGCGCCGGCGTCGGCCGGGATCGGCTGGTCGGCGTCGATCTCGAGCGTCACCTTGACCCGGTCGCCGTCCGGCTCGATCTCGGTGACCCGGCCCACCGGCACCCCGAGCACGCCGACGTCGTTGCCGGTGAACAGGCCGGCCGAGTCCGCGAAGTACGCCGTGACGGTGATCGTCCCCGGGCCACCGGTCCCGGGCACGCACGACCCGGTCACCACCGCGAGGGCGGCGACCAGGACGGCGATCAGGGCCCGCCTCATCTGCAGTCCCCCAGCGCGCAGAGGGCGTCGTCGGCGGGGAGGGACGGGCTGTTGAGATAGAGGTCGAGGTAGGGCCCGTTGCCGGTGGCGTTGGCGACGTACCGCACGGCTGGTGCCATCTCCACGAGCACGTCCTGTAGCTGCTGGTCCTGCTTGCGCAGCCCGGCCAGCGCGGTGTTGAGGTCACGCAGGGCGGGCTCGAGGTCGCCGCGGGTCTGCCGCACGATCGAGTCGAGCGCGTCGGCCAGCCCGCGGGTCTCCACCAGCAGCTGGTGGATCGCCTCGCGCCGGCGGACCACCTCCTCGATGACGAGGTTCGCCGAGCGCATCAGCGCGAACAGGTCCTCGCTGCCGGCGTTCAGCTGGTCGCTCACGCCGCGCGCCGCCCGCAGCAGCTGCCCGGTCTGGTCGCTCCGGGCGCTGATCACGTCGGAGAGGCGGGCGATGCCGTCGAGTGCCGGGCCGACCTCCTCGCCCGACGCGCCCAGTGCGTCACTGGTGGCGGTCAGCGCGCGCGCCAGCAGGGCGGGATCGAGCTGGTCGAGGGCCGAGGTGCCCTGCTCGAGGACGTCCTGGAGGTTGTACGGCACCGCGGTCCGCTCCAGCGGGATGGTTCCGCCGGCCAGGCTCCCCGAGCCCGCCGGCTCGACCTGCAGGTAGTGGGTGCCGAGCAGCGTGGCCACCTTCACCTCGGCGGTCGTCTCGTCGCCGAGCCGGATCCCGGAGTCGATCGTGAAGCGCACCTCGACGTCGTCCTCGGCGAGCGCGACCGCGCGCACCTCGCCGACCGAGACGCCGTGCACCTGCACGTCCTCGCCGGCGCGGAGCCCCGCGGTGTGCTCGAGGACGGCGGTGTACGTCGCGGTCCCGAACGACGCCGTGCTGAGCAGCGCCACGCCGGCCACGACCAGCGCGGCCACCACCAGCGCGACGACGCCGATCTTCAACGGATCCCGCTCGGAGAGGGCGCTGCTCATTCCGGGGTCCCCGCGGAAACGCGAGCGCAGCGAGCGCTTTTCGTGGGGTGGTTCACTGGCACACCTGCGAGTGCTTGGTGGAGCGGCCGGCCGGGTTGATCTCGTCCTCACCCGGCCCGACCGCGAACGTCATCGAGCACAGGAAGACGTTCATCGCGTTCTCGTACGACGTGAGCCGGCCGAGCGCGCCGATGGTGCCCCCGAAGCTGGCCAGTGCCCGGTTCAGCCGGTCCTTGGTGCGCGCCATCACGTCGGCCACCACGACGAACCGCTCGGTGGCCCGCACCAGCGGCGCCCGGGCGTCCTGCAGCAGAGAGGAGGTGCTGCCGACCAGGTCGGCGACCCCGTCGATCGAGTCGCCGATCGCGGTGCGGTCCTTGGCCAGCCCCTCCATCAGCCGGCGCAGCTCGAGCACGGTCGCCTCGATCTCGGTGCCGCGACCCTGGAGGTGCTCGAGCACGGGGGTCAGGTTCGTGAGGACCTCGCCGATGACGGCGTCCCTGTCGGCGACGTACGTCGTCAGCTCGGTGGTCTGCTGGAGCAGCTGCTCGACGGTGCCGCCCTCGCCCTGGAGCACCTGGACGACCGAGCTGGCCAGCTGGTTCACGTCGCCGGGCCGGAGCACCTCGAAGAGCGGACGGAAGCCGTTGAGGAGCTCGGTGAGGTCGAAGCCGGGATCGGTGCGGTCCAGCGGCACGGTCGCGCCGTCGTCCAGCTCCGCGCCCCGCTTGCCGCTCTGCACGAGTGCGAGGTACCGCTGGCCGAGCAGGTTCTGGTAGCGCATCACCATCCGGGTGCTGGCGAGCAGCGGCTGGTCCTTCTCGAGCTCGAAGCCCACGTCGGCGCCGTTCTCGCTCACCTCGATCGACTGCACCCGGCCGACGCGCACGCCGGCGACCCGCACGTCGTCGCCGACCCGCAGCCCGCTCACGTCACTGAACTCCGCCGAGAACGAGCGGGTGTCGCCGATCAGGCCGTGGCTCATGGTGTTGAGGAGCACGACGAGCAGCAGCACGGCGGCCAGGGCGAACGCGCCGAACTTGGCCGCGGTCGCCCACAGGCCGGTCACCGGGTCCTCCCGTACGACGGCCGGTCGCCCGGTCCGTAGTAGGGCGGGGCGTCGAGGCGGAACACCGCGTCGGTCTGGAGTGCGCCGTCCTTGATCGCGCTGGCCACGACCGCGGCCACCTGGATGTTGGTGATGAGCGCGCCGGTGATGCCGACCCGGCGGTTGTCGTAGACCGCGTCGAGCAGGCGGTAGACGTTGTCGATGAACCGGGCCAGGTCGTCGCCGTTCGCCCGGAGGAACGCGCCGGACTCCGCCGCGAGGCCGGTGCCGCCCTGCAGGATCGCCTCGATCGCAGCCTGCTCGTCGACGATGGTCCGGGCAGTGACCAGCCCGTCGTCGGTGGCCTGGAGCAGGTCGGGCGCGACGTCGCGGACCACCTCGAGCCCGTCCGCGAGCTTGCGCAGGTCGCTGCGGACCAGCGGCATCGCGGGGTTGACCTTGCGCAGGTAGGCGTCGAGCACCTCCGCGGTGCGGCCGAGCTGGTCGCCGCGGTCGTGCAACGCCACGGCGGCGGCGCCGATGGTGCTGGCCAGCTCGGCCGGCCCGAGCGCCTTGACCAGCGAGTCGATGTCGTCGAGGGCCTGCTGGAGCTCGATGGTGTCGGTGGAGGTGTCGGCCGGCACGACGGCCCCGGCCTTCAGGGCGGCGCTGCTGGGAGTCTTGGGCGGCACGAGGTCGACGTACGTCGTGCCGAAGACGGTGGCCGGCAGGATCCGCGCGACCACGTCACCCGGGACCCGGCCCAGTGAGTCGTGGGGAAGCCGCATCGCGACCCGGACGGAGCCGTCGGGAGCGCGGTCGATGCCGGTGACCCGGCCGACGATGACGCCGCGGAGCTTGACGTCGGAGCCGTCCCGCAGTGAGCCGCCGGCGTTGGTGACGTCGGCGTAGACCTCGGGGTCCCCGCCCCACCGTCCGCTGCCGCGCAGGTAGACCGCCCCGAGCAGCAGCACGATGACGGCCAGGACGACCAGGCCACGTCCGGCCAGCTCGGAGCGGGTGGGGTCGCGGCGGGGCCGGTTGGTCATGAGCGGCCCCTCATCCGCTCACCCGGAACCCCGAGTCGCCGCCCCAGAACATCAGGGTCAGGACCATGTCGAGCAGGACGACGACCACGATGCTGGCCCGGATCGCGGCGCCGGTGGCCTCACCGACCGACTGGGGCCCGCCGCGCACCTTGAGGCCGTACCAGCAGTGCAGCAGCGTGATCGCGAACGCGAAGATGACGATCTTGACCATCGACAGGGCGACGTCGCGGCCCTGGATGAACGTCGAGAAGTAGTGGTCGTACTGCCCGGGTGACTGGTCGAAGATCAGCACCACCGACAGCATCGAGGCGACGTAGGAGCCCAGCAGCCCCACCAGGTAGAGGGGCAGGATCGCCACCATGCACGCGATGGTCCGGGTCGTGACCAGGTAGCGCATCGGGCTGACCGCCATCACCTCGAGAGCATCGACCTCCTCGTGGATCCTCATCGAGCCGAGCTGGGCGGTGAACCGGCAGCCGACCTGCGAGGCCAGCGCCAGGGCCGCGATCAGCGGCGCCAGCTCACGGGTGTTGGCGCTGGCCGAGATGAAGCCGGTGAGCGGCGCCAGGCCGACCAGCTCGAGGCCGTTGAAGCCCTCGATGCCCAGCGACGTGCCAGCGGAGAGCGAGAGCAGCACCATCACGCCGACGGTGCCGCCGCCCACGACCAGGGCTCCGCTGCCCCACGCGATGTCCTTGAGCTGGCGCAGCACCTCGGCGGGGTACAGCCGCAGCGTGGCCGGGATGTTCCTGACCGTGACCCAGGCGAACGACGTGAACGAGCCGAGCGAGGCGAGGGCGTTGAGCAGGCCGTTGCCGGCGCCCAGGATGCCGCCAGCGGCGTACCTGCCAGCCACTACGCGATCCCTTGGGGGACGAGCATGACGTAGGCCTGGGTGAGCGCGACGTTGGCCAGGGCCAGCAGGATCACGCTCAGCACCACGGCCTGGTTGACCGCGTCGGCGACGCCCTTGGGGCCACCGCGGGCGGTCAGCCCCTTGTGCGCGGCGACGATGGTGGCGATGAAGCCGAAGACGAGGGCCTTGAACTCGGCCAGGAACAGGTCGGTCGGCTGGCTGAAGGACACGAACGAGTCGAGGTAGGCGCCGGAGCTGATCGTGCCGCCTCCGACGTTCATCGCGAACGCCGTGATCATCGCGGTCATCGCCACCACCACGGTGAGCAGCAGCGCGACGACGAGGGCCGCCACCACGCGCGGCGCGACCAGCCGGTTGACCGGCGAGATGCCCATGACCTTGAGCGCGTCGATCTCCTCGCGCACGGTGCGGGCGCCGAGGTCGGAGGTGATGGCGGAGCCGACCGCGCCGGCGATCATCAGGCTCGTCACGAGCGGCGCGCCCTGGCGGAGCACGCCGATGCCGTTGACCGCGCCGCTGAACGACGTGGCCCCGATCTGGGCGGCCACCGCGCCGATCTGGACCGAGGTGATCACGCCGAACGGGATCGCGACCAGGATCGTCGGCAGCAGCGAGACCCGGGTCATGAACCACGCCTGGAGCAGGAACTCGCTCCACGAGAACCGCCGGCGCACGATGTCGGTGCAGATCGCCGCGGTCGCGTCGACGGCCAGGGTGACCAGGAGCCCGGCGGTGACGACGCCGGCCCGCATCCGACCCACGAGACCCCCGGCCATCGTCGTCCCGGGCGCGCGTCGGCGCCTGGGCAGCTCCGGAACCTCGGGGAGGGGCTCGGGTGCGGTGGCAGCGGTCACTCGTGTCCTCCGGTGACGGGGGTCACGATCTGTAACGCGCTGTCACACTAAGAGTTACGCCAGCCACCGCACCGGGGTAGTCGGTTCAGCTCTCGAGCTGGGCGAGCAGCCGGTCATGCCGGTCGGGGCCGCTCAGGTCGACCACCCAGCCGCCCTCAGGGGTGGGCTTCCCGCAGGGCCGGGGCGAGGCCTGGAAGTCCTCGCTGGGGCGCAGGCAGGCGACGTTGAGGACGGTCCCGGGGCCGGTCACGAGGCGGCGTACGACGCCCCCGGAGCCGGCGTAGTCGACGTCCATCGCCAGCACCCGGGCCAGGGTGCGGCCGGCGACGGTCTCGGAGGCGTCGTCGTCCATGCCGCCGTCGATGACGTAGCCGAACCAGAGCTCGGTGACCGGCCTGCGCAGCCGGATCCGCTGCGGGTTGGTGCCCACGCTGTCGCGGTGCGCCAGCATCCGGCCGTCCAGCGTCCGGACCACGAGGTCGAGCGACTCGACCGAGCCGGGCAGCAGGTCCGGGTCGGTGGTGGTCAGGGCCAGCTCGCTGACCGGCTGCGTGGCCCGCAGCCAGGTCTGCACCTCGACCCGGCCGTCCGCGGTGACGTCGCTGACGACGTACAGACCCTCGGTCGGGGCGTCCTCGGGCACGGGCGGCACCGGGTGCGAGGTCCGCTCCGGCTGGGCGTCGCCGGTGGGGGCGGAGACGTCGTCGCGGCTGAGCGCGGCGAAGGCCAGCGCGACCAGAGCCACCACGACCGCGACGGCACCGAGGGCCTTGAGGCCACGGGTCACGGTCGGGGCTCCGCTTGCCCGAGCGGCTCGGCGACGACGACGGCGAGGTTCTGGTAGCCGCCGCGGGCCGCGTCGTACGGTCCGGCGCAGGTGACCAGCGTGAGCCGGCGTGGTCCGTCGGGTGAGTGCAGCCACGACGCCGGGCCGAGGGTGCCCTGCGGCCGGAGCCACCGCGCCCTGACCCGGAACGTCTGCCGCAGGCCGTCGGACCAGACGTACACGCGGTCCCCCGGCCGCACCGTGAGCAGGCTCGCGAACGGGCCGAGCCCCTGGCTGGACGAGTCGACGTGGGCGGCGACCAGACTGCTGCCGAACGGGTCCCCGAGCCGGGAGCCACCGCTCCACCAGCCGGCCAGGTCGATGTCGTCGGGCACGTCGAGCACACCGTTGCGCGTCGTGCCGACCGGGCGGATGCCGACCCGGCGTCCGTCGGGGAGCTGGATGCCCTGCGGCGGCTCGGGTACGACGGAGCCGACCCGCTCGGCGACCTCGGCCTGCGCGGCCGACCCGCTCGGGCTGGGCGAGGCCGGGTCGGCGGCGGGCGCCGCGTCGCCGACGGCGCAGCCGGACCCGCCCGCGACCAGCAGGAGGGTCGCGAGCGCGGCCAGGTGGCGTCCGGTCAGCGGCCCGCGAACGTCTGCACCCGCAGACGCCCCACGAGACCGGCCGAGCCGGTGTCGATCTCGGTCGGCGGCTCGGCCTCCGACGCGGTGCCGCCGGTGGTCCGGACGATGACGTTCATCGAGCCGTCCTTGGGGTTGCCGACGGCGTACACGGCGGTGATCGTCCCCTCCTCCAGGGAGACGTCGAGCGGGCCGAGGATGGGCCGCCCCGTCACGCCCGCCGGGAGCAGCGAGACCTGGTGGCCTCCCGCGGCCACGTCGGCCTGGGCGAACTCGCCGTTGGCGATGTTGGTGAAGACGGTCTGGCCGTCGACGACGACGTCGGCGGGCGCGGTGGTCGCGGTGTGCGCGAGCAGCACCCGGGCCTTGCCCGGGTCGATCGGATCGTCCGGAGTCGGGTAGACGCTGACCACCGGCGTACCCCCGACCTCGGCCGGCCGGTGCACGACCACGTCGCTGGACTCGCCCGCGGTGACGTCCACGGTCGACGCGATCTCCTGCGAGCCGTCGGTGAAGCTGACCTCGTGGCTGCCCTCGGCCAGGTCGAGCGGCCCGACGATGTCGCCTTCAACGACGTCGGCCCGGACCTGCTCGCCGTCGACGGTGACGGTCAGCGCGACCTTCGGCACCGCCTGGACGATGGCGACCTTGCCCTGCCCGGCAGGCGCTGCCTTCGCCCTCGGCGCCACCTGCGCGTCGCTGGCGAAGCTGACCGTGGCCAGGCCGCCGCCGACGACCAGCGCGGCGGCCGCCGAGGCGGCCCGGATGTTGGGTGTACGCATGCTGCTCCCCTCCCTCGGGCACCCTCGAGATGCCCTCCCACCTGCAGGCTAGCCGGGGTGCGGCAGTTGGCGACCTGGTCTGGTCAGGCGAGGTCGCTACGCCGCTGGAGCAGCTACCTGCGCACCGGCAGATGGGTTCTCGGCGCCATCCGCGGGCCGTGCCGCGGCCGCCTCAGGCCGGCCATGCCGACGAGCGCCGGGACGCGACCCCGTTGCGGTCGCCAGGGCTCCAGGAACTCCTCGAGCTCCCCGTCGTCGAACGGCGTCCCGGTCAATGCCCAGCCGACGTCCTTGGCGATGTGGTAGTCGCCGAAAGACACCGCGTCGGGGTCGCCGTGGGAACGCTGGCGGACTTCGGCGGAGGTCCAGACGCCGATGCCGGGGATGCTGCGCAGCCGCCTGTCTGCCTCTTGGTGGCTGAGGTGGACGGTGCGCTCGAGGCTCTCGGCGACTCTGGCCACCGTCACGATCGCGCGGGACCGGGCCGGGTCGATGTGCATCCTCAGCCACTCCCAGGACGGGACGCTGCGCAGCGTCTCGGGGCTGGGCTGGACCCAGAGCCTCAGCTCGCGGCCCGGACCGGGGGCGCGTTCGCCGTACCGGTGCACGAGCCTCCGGAAGCCGGCGAACGCCTCCTGGCCGGTGACCTTCTGCTCGATGATCGCCGGGACCAGCGACTCCATGACCAGGCCGCTGCGCCCGAGCCGGGTGTGCCGGTTCCGGCGCCAGGCCTCCTCGATGACCGGGTGCCGCGGCTCGAACCCTTCCCAGCTGTCGTGCGCCCCCAGCAGCCCGGGCACCGAGTCCAGTGCGTACTCGGCCCCCTCGCCCCAGGCCTCGGCGCGCACCTCGCCGCCCGGGCTGAGCGGGTGCACCGCCAGCGTGGCGGTCCCCAGCGGTGTGCGCAGTCCGCGCCAGACCCGGCGCTGCTCGTCCACACGGAACGTCGGGTCGCCGCCGCCGTGGCGCTGCTGGTGGAGGGTGCTCACCACCGGGCACGGCCAGTCGGGTCGCCACACCCGCACCTGCCCAGCCGCCACGCTCCGACCCTACGGCCCGGCACCGACCGCTACCTTGCGGCCATGACGCTGCAGGTCACCGACTCTGCTCGGGTGCGCACGCTGACCCTGGACCGGCCGGAGGCGCTCAACGCGTTCAACGAGGCGCTGTACGACGCGCTCGCCGACGCGCTGCTGGTCGCTGCCGGCGACGACTCGGTCGCGGTGGTGCTGCTGACCGGGAACGGGCGCGGCTTCTCGGCCGGCACCGACCTGCTGGAGATGCACCGGATCGCGACGGATCCCACGTTCGAGCGCGGGCGGCACGGCTTCCCGGGACTGGTCGACGCCCTCGACGCCTTCCCCAAGCCGCTGGTGGTGGCCGTCAACGGCATCGGGCTCGGCATCGGCTGCACGGTCCTGGGCTTCGCGGACCTGGCCTTCATGTCCTCCGACGCCCGGCTGAAGTGCCCGTTCACCGCGCTCGGGGTCGCGCCAGAGGCCGCGTCGTCGTACCTGATGCCGCTGCTGGTGGGGCGCCAGAACGCCGCCTGGCTGCTGCAGTCCTCCGAGTGGATCTCGGCCTCCGAGGCTCTGGAGATGGGACTCGTGTGGCGGGTCTGCCCTCCTACGGAGCTGCTCGACGCGGCCCGGCGGCACGCGGAGCTCCTGGCCGCCAAGCCGATCAGCTCGCTCGTCGCGGTGAAGCGCACGATGACCGAGCCCCGCCGGGCGGGCATCGCGGCCGCCCGCGAACGCGAGAACGCCGCCTTCGCCGAGCTGTTGGGCGGCCCGGCCAACCTCGAGGCCCTAGCCGCCTTCGCCGAGGGCCGCGAAGCGGACTTCACGTCATTGCCGCCAGGTTGGTAGGGACTGCTGGAGCCGGTCGCCGTACGCGTGCTGCCCGCCGGAACCTGTGTGGCTGGCCCCCTCCATACCTGCCGTGCCGGCCGCGAGAATGAGAGCGGAGGTGGATACTGGTGGACGTCGTCCGAGTGCTGCTGGTCGATGACCAGCCGGCCTTCCTGAGCGCGATGGGCTCCGTGGTCGACGAGGCGCCGGGGTTCGAGACCGTCGGTGCGGCCTCCTCCGGCGAGGAGTCCGTGGCGATGGCGGCCGACCTGCACCCGGACCTGGTGCTGATGGACGTGAACCTGCCGGGCATCGACGGTGTTGAGGCCACCCAGCGGCTGCTGAGCGGCGCCCACGCACCGGTGGTGCTGCTGCTCTCGACGTACGACGAGGACGCGGGCGAGCAGTTCGTCGCCGAGTCGGGGGCGTTCGCGTATGTCACCAAGTCCGCGTTGGGGCCGGAACGGCTCGACGAGCTTTGGGCTGCCGCCGTCCGCTGACCTGTCCGCTGACCTGTCCACTGTCAGGCAGGGACCGCTGAGGTCGCCAGGAGTCCCGGCGCCGGCAACCGGACCTCGACCACCGTCTCGCCGTGCTGCGCGGTCATGGACAGCGAACCACCCGCCGCCTCGACCCGGTCGCGCCTCGGGACCCACGGGACGCCGTCCTGCACATTGCACCTCACGATCAGGTGCAGCTCCTCGTCCCACACACCCAAAGTCACCATGACCGCCTCCCCGCGGGCCTGCGCGGCCTCGAGCACGCAGAAGTACGCCGCGGCCTCAACCGGGGGTTCGAAGCGACGACCCCTGGCGGAGTCCTGCACCGCCAGATGCGAGTCGCCTCCAGCTCGCGCCAGGAGGGATCCGAGCGCGGTCTGGAGGCCGGAGCGTGCGAGCTGGGCGGGGAAGACCCCTCGCGTGATCTCGCGCAGGTTCTCCAGCGCGGCGTTGAGCGAGTCGACGAGTGGCGTGAGGGCCGCGGGGTCCAGCTCCGGCGTGGCGGCCCGGGCGGGAACTGACAGGTCGGTCAGCTGGTCGGGAAGCGGCGTCAGGTGCTGGACCACCTGCCGGGCGATGGACCGCTCGAGCCGGCGCCGTTCCGCGTCGCCCGCGGTCACCAGTCGGCGCCGGGACCCGGAGAGCTCGCGGTTGCGCCGGCTGAGCAGCTCCACCTCGCCCGAGAGCTCGGCGGTCAGCCGGGCGTTGCGGAAGGCCAGCCCGGCCTGGTCGGCGAGGTCAGCCAGGAGCTGCTGCTCACGCGGTCGCAGGGGATGGCCGGCGCGCATCTCGACCGTGATGCTTCCGAGTCGTTCGCCTCGGTCGGCCACGGGCATCTCGACGCTCGCTGACGCCGGGCCCTCCGCGCTGTCCGGCGGCCAGACCGCCGTACGGTCCGGCCCGGCCTGGACGTGCAGGAGGACGCTGGCGCGGCTCGCGTTCACCGCGTGGGCGGCGGCGTCGGCCACGGCCGGCAGCAGGTCAGCCGGGTCGGGACGGTCCCCGAGGCGGCGGCTGAAGTCGGCGAGCGCCTCGTACGGCGCGGCGGCGGCGCCGAAGGCCAACCGGTCGGCAACCCTGACCACTCGACGGCGCAGCGGCTGGAAGGCCATGGCGACCAAGGCGGTCGCGAGCAGCGACGGCCAGAAACGACCGGAGCTCCCTCCGACCGCGAGCCCGACGAGCACCACGACCAGCACGTAGCCGGCGGCAACCAGGCCGGTGGCCATCGTGAGCACCAGCGCTCGGTTGACGATGAGGTCGATGTCCATCAGCCGGTGGCGCAGCACGGCCACGGCCACGCAGAGAGGGAACGCGACGTAGGCGACGTGTAGTGGGATCGCGGCGAGCCAGGTCTCCTGATCGCCCTGGACAGCGAGGATGACCACGACGCCAAAGGCCAGGCCCGCGGCCGAGGAAGCGATCCACAGCAGTTGGCGCCGTACGTCATCCCTGGCCGTTCTCAGACGCAGTGCCAGCGACACGACCGAGCCGACGAGGCCAGCCGCCACCAGGGCTACCCCCATGTTGAGAAGCGGCCCCGAGATGGTCTTGTTGGCGTACTCCTCGCCGTAGACGAACTCTCCAGGGGGGATGGTGAGAGTCCCGAGAGTGTGGAGTCCGAGACCGGTGACGGTGACCCCCACCGCCCATCGCCACCGCGGGGACAGCAGCCGGCCGTCGGGCGAGAGCAGAAAGATCATGATCACTGCGGTGAAAGCCGGCCACCCGATCAACGAAGAGATCCAGCCCGAGAAGTGCGCCCAGTAGCGCGACCCCGGGCCGTCGCCGTCGAGCACCCAGACGCTGTAGGCCTCGGTCGCCCTCGTGACCGAGATCAAGCTCCCCACGGACAGCAGCCACCCGAGTGGGTGTTTCGGGTAGCGCGAGATGACAAGCGCACCCATGACTGCACAGCCGGTGCCGGTGAGCAGGGCAAGCGGCCAGCCGTGGTCCGCCCACGTCTGCTCGCTCAGGAGCGGGCGGTGCGCCGCGGTGAACGCAGTGTCGAGGACGAAGGCTATTGCGGACAGTCCGACGACGCACCAGGCGATCCGGGCACGCATGTCAGCTCACCCCGTGCATGGCCGGGGCAGGGGTGGCGACGGGCAGCGGACTCCGGGAGCTCGCGATCACGGCAGTGACGCTCGTCCCAGCCCCGGGACTCGACGCGATCGTGAGGCTTCCGCCCACGGCGTCCAGTCGATCGTGCATGTTGACGAGTCCGGCACCTGCCCCGCCGGCGAGAAGGTGGTTCTGGTCGAAGCCGGCGCCGTCGTCGGTGACCACGAGCTGGCACCTCGCCCGATCCTCGGTCAGGTGCACCAGGATCCTGCTGGCTCCGGAGTGCTTGGCGGCGTTCTGCACCGCCTCCATGCAGCAGAAGTACAGGGCGGCCTCGACCGATGCCTCGAGCCGGCCGACGGCCTCGGCCTCGACGGTCACCGGGATGGCGCTCGACGCCACGGCGGACCGCAGTGCGCCGACCAGACCCTCGGCCGAGAGGAGTCTCGGATAGATCCCGCGGGACAGTGACGAGAGCGTCTCGATCGCGACCCGCGCCGCGTCGGCCTGCTCGGCGAGCACCTGTCCGGCGCGTTCCGGTGAGCGGGCGGCCATCCTCTGGGCGAGGCGCAGGTTGACCGCGAGTGCCACCAGGTGCTGCTGCGCCCCGTCGTGGATGTCGCGCTCGAGGCGGCGCCGCTCGACGTCATGGGCCTCGATGAGCCGTTGCCGGGACGCCTGCAGCTCCTGGGACCGGGTGACGAGCTCCTCGCGCCGCCCCTCGAGCTCCGCGCGCAGGCCGACGAGCCTGAGCACCAGCCCGGCCTGGGCGGCGAGCCCGGTGAAGAGCCGTTCCTCCACCGCGGTCAGCGGCAGGCCGGGTCGCTCCTGCAGCCGGAGCACGCCGAGCACCTGACCGCCGTGCCGCACCGGCAGGGCCCGCCTGCCCTCGCCGGTCGCGTCCCTGGCGTCGGGCTGCGGGTCTGGCGGGCCCGCTGCCCCGTCGGCTGCCGCCGGCCAGGCCGCGGCCAGCGTCAGGCGTCCAGCGACGCTCAGCCACACCTGCGCCCACGCCGCCCCGGTCCCCTCGGCGAGCAGCCTGGACATGCGTGCCGGCAGCTCCTTGGTGGCGTCGGTGCCGGTCACGGTGCCCGAGAAGTGACTCAGCACGTCGTACGGCGTGGCGGTCCCGCCCTTGCCGGAGGCTCGCTCCAGGGCACGCTGCACCGGCGCGAACAGCAGCGCCACGGTCGCGGTCGCCAGCACGGACAGGGCCAGGCTGGGCGAGTCGGTACGGCCGATCAGCGCTCCTCCGCCCAGCACGACCACGACGTACACGCCGACAACGAAGCCGGACAGGCCGAGCAGCACCAGGAGCCCGGGTGCGCCCCAGCCGAGCCGACCGAGCACGCGGCGAGCCACCATGTGCGCAGTGTGCTCCTGTTGGCGCGTCCTCGGTCAGGGCGAAGACCGAACCATGGGGGTGGGGTCAGCCGAACCCCCTGCTGGTCACCGCGTCAGCGAGTCGAGCCGCTGGCCTCGAGATAGGCCAGCACCGCCATCACCCGACGGTTCACCTCGCGCTCGTCGACCAGCTGCAGCTTCTGGAACACCGACCCGATGTGCTTCTCCACGGCCCGGTCGCTCATGAAGAGCGCCTTCGCGATGGTGGCGTTGTTCCGACCCGTGGCCATGACCTCGAGGACCTCGCGTTCGCGCTCGGTCAGGCCGAGCAGCGGACCGTCGTCGCTTCGGCGCGCGAGCAGCGCCTCCACCACCTTCGGGTCGAGCGCCGACCCCCCGCGAGCGACCTCGTGCAGCGCTCGGACCAGCTCGTCGACCTCGCTCACCCGCTCCTTGAGCAGGTAGCCCAGGCCGGCCACGCCGTCGGCGAGGAGGTCGAACGCGTAGTCCTCCTCGACGTACTGGGACAGCACCACCACGCCGATCTGCGGGTGCTCCGCGCGGATGCGCTTGGCCGCTTCGATGCCCTCGTTCGTGTGGGTGGGTGGCATCCGGATGTCGGTGAGGACCGCGTCCGGCGACAGGGCATCGACCGCCGCGATCAACGAGGGCGGGTCGGCGACGGTGTCGACCAGGTCGATGCCCTCCACGTCGGAGAGGAGCGCGGAAACGCCTTCGCGGACCAGGTAGTGGTCGTCGGCGAAGACGACCCTGAGCGGCATTCGGCGACTTTAGACGACCGACTCCGCCGACGACGCGGTGGTGCTGGCCCGCTCCTGGCGGCGTGCTGGGCCCCGGAGTCGTGCTGCCAGCCCCATCGTCGCCGACCGTGCGACTTCCTAGCGTCGTTCCTGCGTCCGGGTGCGCCGAGGTCCATGAGGCTCTCGCAGCCCAACCCAAGGAGTAGAGATGCTGGTACGTCTAGCTGACTGGTGCTACCGAAGCCGTCGCCTTGTCGTCGTCATGTGGGTCGCCGCCCTCCTGAGTGCCGTTGCACTCGCCGGCGCGTTCGGCGGGGAGTACAAGCAGGCCTACCTGCAGTCGGGCTCGGAGTCGGAGGCCGCGCTGCAGACGCTGAAGGACAACTTCCCGGAGCGCTCAGGCGACTCCGTGCAGATCGTGATCCATTCCGAGGCGGGGGTCGCCTCCCCGGACGCGAAGGCCCGGGCCGAGCAGATCTTCGCCGACACCGCCGCCAACGGGCACGTCGTGAGCGTGGCGAGCCCGTTCGACGCCGGTGGCGCCACCCAGATCTCGGAGGACGGCACCACGGCGTACGCCGATGTCGTGCTCGACAAGAACGACAACCAGTTCACCGTCGAGGAGGCCAAGGACCTGGTCGAGCCGATCCTCGACGCCGGCGACGGCAGCCTGCAGGTCGAGGTCAGCGGAGCCGTGGCCACGCTCTCCCAGACGGTGCCCGTGGGGTCCGAAGGCATCGGCCTCATCGTCGCGGCCATCATCCTGCTCGTCGTCTTCGGGTCGGCCGTCGCGATGGGACTGCCGATCCTCACGGCGCTGTTCGGGCTCGGGATCGCCATGTCGCTCGGTGCCGTGATGCGGCACGTCGTGGACGTCCCGGACTGGGCTCCCGCTGTGGCCGCGATGGTCGGCATCGGCGTCGGCATCGACTACGCGCTGTTCATCGTCACCCGCTTCCGCAGCAGCCTGGCCGAGGGGCAGGACCCGCGTCGCGCCACGCAGACCGCCATGGCAACGGCCGGGCGCGCCGTGATGTTCGCCGGGATCACCGTGATCGTGTCGATGCTCGGCATCCTGCTGATGGGTCAGCCGGCAATGACAGGTTTCGCCTTCTCGGTGGTGCTGGCCGTGCTGGTCGTCCTGGCCGCCTCGGTGACCCTCGTGCCGGCCCTCCTGGGCTTCGCCGGTCGCAACATCGAGCGCCTGCACGTGCCGTTCGTGAGCAGGACCGTCGGCTCGCCCATGGGCTCGCGCTGGTACCGCTGGAGCCGCTTCATCCAGAGGCGCCCCCGGTTCGCCGCCATCGGGGCACTCGTCGTGCTCCTCGCTCTGGCCGCGCCGTTCCTGGGCATCCGCTTCGGCTTCCCCGACGCGAAGAACGACGTCCCTGGTAGCACGACACGGGAGGCGTACGACCTGCTGGAGACCGGCTTCGGACCTGGTTTCTCCTCACCGATGCTGCTCATCGCTGAAGGCGCCTCGGGGAGCGACGTGCTCGGCTCCGCGGAGGCTGTGGCAGCCCAGCTGCGCCAGGTGGAGGGGTCGCGTTCGTCTCCACCCCGATCGTGAACGAGGCCGGTGACACCGCCGTGCTGAGCCTCGTGCCGACCACGTCACCTCAGGAGCAGGCCACCGAGGACCTGGTCGAGACCCTGCGCGACGACAGCATTCCAGCGGCCACGGCCGGCACCGGCCTGACCGTCGACGTGGGTGGCCTCGTGGCCGCGAACATCGACACGACGCAGGGCACGTCGGAGCGGTTCCCGATCTTCGTCGGTGGCGTGCTCCTGTTCTCCTTCCTGCTCCTCATGCTGGTGTTCCGGTCGGTCGTGGTCCCGCTCAAGGCGGTCGTCATGAACCTGCTGGCGAGTGCGGCCGCGTTCGGAGTGGTCGCGCTGGCGGTCAACGGCGGACCCCTCGGCGACCTGGTCGGGATCCCCGAAGCCGTCCCGGTGCCGATGCAGCTCCCGATCGGGATCTTCGCGATCCTGTTCGGGCTCTCCATGGACTACGAGGTGTTCCTGCTCTCGCGGATCAAGGAGGAGTACGAGCGGACCGGCGACAACAGCACGGCCGTGGCCGACGGGCTGGCGAAGTCGGCACGGGTCATCACCGCCGGTGCCGCGGTCATGTTCACGGTCTTCCTCTCCTTCGTGCTGGGCCAGGCTGTCCTCGGCAAGATGTTCGGCATCGGGCTGGCTGCCGCGATCCTGATCGACGCCACGATCGTGCGGATGGTGCTCGTGCCGGCCACGATGGAGCTGCTCGGCGACCGCAACTGGTGGCTCCCGGCGTGGCTGGACCGGCTGCTCCCGCACTTCGGCATCGAGGGTCGGCCCGTCGCACACGACGAGGGCGACGACTCGGCCCGGCCCGAGCCGGCACCGGCCCTGAGCGGCAGCGGCACCGTCTGAGCGGAGCACCTAGGGTCGAGGCATGGCGATCGTCTATCCGCAGGCAGACCTCACACCGTCCAAGCAGGAGCTGATGGACGCGTGGTTGCCCACGCGCTCGTGGTTCGACGGCAACCCGGACCGCAAGCCGGTGGGCGCGTTCCGGTTCGACGACCCCGAGGGCGCGGTTGGGTTGGAAGGCTTCCTGGTCGGAGGGCTCGGGCTGCCGACGTACTTCGTGCCGCTGACCTACCGCAGCGCCGAGCTGGCCGGCGCCGACGACCATCTGGTCGGCACCACGGAGCACTCCGAGCTGGGCACTCGCTGGGTGTACGACGGCTGCGCCGACCCGGTGTTCGTACGGCAGCTGGCCACGGCGATCCTGAACGGCGGCAGCGGCGTCGAGGTCGAGTTCGAGGGCGAGAGTGGCCGCGAAACCCGCCCGACCAGCGCCCAGGTGCGGGGCAGCGGGAGCGCCGACCCCGACGTGCCCGACATCGACGCAGTGGGCTGCCACGACGAGGGCCCGCTGACGATCGTGGACGCCGGCCCGCTGGAGCTGGTGGTCGCCCGGGTCCTGGGCAGCGACGTGGACGCCGCGGAGACGCTGGCCGTCACGTGGAAGGGCGGCACCGACGTGGTGATCGCGGGGGTGCGGCCCGGCTGAGGCCACCGGCCTTCACTCGAGGTCGTGGTCCATCTGCAGCGGCGCCAGGGTGCCGAGCGACTCCGCCACGACCACGAGGTCGTCGCCGTTGGCGAGGCGGAAGTCGTCGGGCGGGTTCACGTACGCCTGCCCGGCGCGGCTGACCGACAGCAGCGTGGCGCGGTGCTCGGAGCGGAGCTTGGCCGACAGCTCGTCGACCGACAGCCCGACGTAGTCGTTGGGTAGCGAGACGCGGTACAGCTCCGAGCCCTCACCGCCGGAGACGATGTCGGTGACCAGGCCGGCCAGGCCGGGGTACAGCGAGGTGCGGGCCATCAGCCGCGAGACCAGCTGGGAGGAGACCAGGATCTCGTCGGCGTCGGCGCGCTGGAAGTGCTCGATGTGAGCCGGGTTGTTCACCTCGACCACGGTGCGCACCTGCGGGGCCAGTGACTCGATCGCCATGACGCACAGGATCGACCTCATGTCGGCCTCGTTGGAGCCGTCCGCCGGGCAGACCACCGCCGCCTGCGCGTCCTCGACGCCCGCCCGCTTGAGGTCGGCAGCGGTGGTGATGTCACCGCTGACGAAGTAGACGCCCTCACCCGCGGGATTCTTGTCGGTGTCGTGGATGACCACGATCTTGGTCGTGTACTCGTCGGTCGACAGCTCCTGGATGAGCTCGCGCGCGGTCGAGTTCCAGCCGCAGACGATGATGTGGTCGCGGTAGCCCGAAGCACCCATGCCCTGGCCCTCCTTGAGCAGGTAGTCGATGAGGAACCCCACCAGGGCTCCGGTGAGCGAGGCGACGATCGCGACGCCGAAGAGGATGAGCAACCAGCCGACCACGTAGCCCGTCACCGTGTTGACCCGGCCCGACTCACCCGCGCTCATCACCGTGGTCAAGGACCAGTAGAACCAGCCGACGAGCTCCCGGAGGAACCCCCCGAGCGTGCGCCACTTCGTGTCCTCCTGGTTGCGCTCCATGAACGTGACCAGCGCCGAGGCCGCGATGAGGATCCCGACCAGCGCGATCCCGACCCGCGTGAAGAACGAGCTGTCCAACCCGCTGGTCAGCCGCCGCACGTGGAACGCGGCGCGGCGAAGGAGCGGGACGCTGAAGAACGTCCGGAAGGACTTCGGGACGAGGGCCATGGCGCCGGTGATCATCGCATCCCCCGAGCCGGGCCCGACATGACCTGTCCGGACCATTCCCTGCGAGAGGGATCAGGCGTAGGCCGCGTCCACCAGCTCCGGCCGGGCCTCGGCCAGCAGCTCCTCGCGGTCCTCGGCGAGCACGAACCCTGCCGCGATCGCCGCGTCGGTGGCGCGCTCGTACGCCGCGAGGTAGGACCCGCGGTCGGCGTACCGCGCGCGGATCGCCTCCGGGTCCATCGGCAGGGTGCTGCCGAACAGCTGGCACACGTACGGCGCGTCCGGGTCGGTGTCGCCGCGCAGCAGCTCGACCGGCGCGTCCACGCACGGTGTGCGGACCCCGCCGCGGGCGTTGCCGGCCTCGTCGCCCACGAACGCGGCGCCGTCCACGTCGAGCCGCTCCGCGGTCGGCGCCGGGTCCCCGCCGCGGGCCCAGCCGTCGAGCCAGCGCAGGGCCGCGCGGACGACGAACGCCTGCTGGCCCCTGTTGACCGGTCGCGGGCAGCCGAGCAGCTCCTCGAGCTCACCGATGGTGTACCGGTCGGCGTGCGCGGTGCCGGCCACCTCCCAGAGCCGGACGTACGCCGAGTCGGGCTGTCGCGCGGGCAGGTACCGCAGCGAGCCGAGCAGGTCGGTCTCGGTCTCGACCATGAGCACCGGCACGTCGACGTCGTCGCGGATCGGCATCGGGGTCGAGCCGCGGTACTGCCGCGGGTCCACCGCCTCCCCCGGCTCGCCCAGCGGCATCTGAGCCCCGCCGCGGGAGTGGATCAGGTACCCGTCGAACACCGGCAGCTGCGGGTGCACCACGTTGACGAACGTGGTCAGCGCGAACGCCGACTGCGACTCCCCCATGGCCAGCCGGACGTCGACGACCAGGTCGGCCAGGGGTCCCTCATCGAGGACGGCGGCGATCGAGCCGTAGATCGAGTAGCAGTAGGCGTCCCCGGGATGGCTCAGGGCGGCGTACCGGGCGCGGGACTTGAGCCCGGTCGGCTCGACACCGGCCATCCCGACCAGGGCGTCGCCGCCCTCGACGCCGATGTGCTGGGCCGAGACGCCGACCCAGGCGTGGCCGCGCCGGACGATCTCGTCGGCCACGTAGGTCCAGTCCGGTGCGGCGTCCGCCCCGGACGACACGTTCAGCCACTCCACGACCACCGTCCCGCTGAACGAGCCGGGCGGCTCGGGCCGCCGGACGGCCACCCGGGTCGCGAACGCAGCCGGCTCGTGGCCGGCGTACGAGACGGCGGTCCCGCGGGCGACGTACTCCCGCTCGACGTAGTCCCAAGCCACGAGGTCCGGCCCCGGGCGCGCGGACAGCAGCCCCGACTCCCCCGCCGGGAGCTCCTCGAACGTCGTCACTCCGACCGCTTCGCCTTGGCGATCGTCTCCTCGACCAGGGAGCTGAGCCGGGCGCCGCTGGGCCAGCCGGCGTAGTGGCACAGGAAGATCACCAGCTCGCGCAGCGCACTCTCGTCGAGGTCGCCCGACGCCAGCGCGGCCGGCACCTGGATCGTCAGCACGTCGTGCGCGCCGGTGCCGGCGAGCAGCCCGATCAGCAGCAGCCGGCGGTCGCGGTCGCTGAGTCCGGGCCGGTTCCAGATGTCGGCGAAGAGGTGGTCGGCGGTGTAGCGGAAGAAGTCGCCGTCGCCGTCGGACATCTCGAAGCCGTAGACCTCCTCCATCCGCTCGAGGCCGCGGCGGCGCTCGTCGGGGAGGTCGTCGAACTTGCCCATCCCTTCGTCGTTCACAGCCCCAGTCCCTTCGCCAGTCCGTCGCGCGAGAGCTGCGCGAGCGGTACGTCGACGCCAAGTGTGGCCGCCAGCTCGATCGCGAAGGACAGGTCCTTCTCCCCGATGGCCCGGACGTGGTCGAAGACGCCGTGCCAGAAGTCGTCAGCGCCGAGGGGCGCAGCGGTGTCGCGGTACATGATCGCGCCGGGCCCGCCGGTGATGGCGTCGGTGTGGCGGACCACCTCGCCCAGTGCGACGAGGTCGAGCCCGGCCGCCTCGGCCAGCCGCTGCGCCTCGGTGACCGCGGTGAACGCGACGAAGTGGACCAGGTTGCGGGCCAGCTTCATCCGGGTGCCGGCGCCGACCGGGCCGGCGTGCACGACCTTGGCGCCCAGCCGGGCCAGCACCGGAGCGGCGAGGTCGTACGCCGAGTCGTCGCCGCCCACCATGATCGCCAGCGAGCCGTCGACCGCTCCCATCGGGCCGCCGCTGACCGGCGCGTCCAGCACGCGTAGGCCGAGGGCCTCGAGCTCCTCCGGCGTCGAGGGTGCGACGGTCGAGTGCACGACCACGACGGGTGACGCCCCGGAGGCCACCACGTCGGCGGCCACGCTGCGCACCTGGTCGTCGTCGCGCACCATCACGCAGAGCACCTCGACGTCTGCGAGGTCGGTCACCGACTCGGACGCGGTGGCGCCGGCGGCGACGAGCTCGGCGACCGGCTCGGCCACGACGTCGTAGACGCGCAGGTCGAAGTCGGACGCCAGCCGGAGGGCCATCGGCTTGCCGATGTTGCCGAGCCCGACGAACCCGACTCTCATGCGCGGAAGGTCTGTCCGCCGTCGACGGCGATGATCTGGCCGGTCAGCCACGCCGCATCGTCCGAGAGCAGGAACAGGCAGGCGCCGACCATGTCCTCGGGCTGGCCCATCCGCTTGAGCGCCATCCCCTTGACCAGCTCCTTGGCGGCGTCGCCGGCCTGGGTGCGGGTGGCGGCGGTGTCGGTCGGGCCCGGGGCGATCGCGTTGACCCGGATCCCCATCCCGCCGAGCTCGTGCGCGAGCTGCTGGGTCAGGCCGTTCACGCCGACCTTGGCCAGTCCGTAGAAGCCGGAGTAGAGGTAGGCCGCCGTGGAGCTCTGGTTGACGATCGCTCCGCCGCCGCGCTTCTGCATCTCGGGGTAGCAGGCCCGGGTCATCACCAGCGCGCCGTCCATGTTCACCGACATGAACTTGCGGTAGTAGTCCCACTCCACGCTGATCAGCAGGTCGAACTGCATGTCGCCGTAGATGGCGGCGTTGTTGACGAGCAGGTCGATCCCGCCGAAGGCCGACCCGGCGGCCTCGACCATCGCCTCCGCGGACTCGGCCGAGGAGACGTCGGTCCGCACGAACAAGCCACCGATGTCGGCGGCGACCTTCTCGCCCGCCTCGACGTTGAGGTCGGCCACCACGACCGAAGCGCCCTCAGTCGCGAGCGCCTTGGCGTAGGCCTCGCCGATCCCCTGCGCCGCGCCGGTGACGACCGCGACCTTCCCCTCGAACCTCATGCCGGCTCCTTCATGCTGGTTCGGCCACGGTCTTGGTCTCCAGGTACTCCTCGAAGCCGGCCGCGCCCATCTCGCGGCCGACCCCGGACTGCTTGTAGCCGCCGAACGGCGCGTCCGGGCTGAACCACACCCCGCCGTTGACCGCCAGGGTCCCCGTCCGGATCCTCCTCGCCACCGCCCGGGCCCGCTCCAGGTCACCGGAGTCGACCGAGCCGGAGAGGCCGTACGCCGAGTCGTTCGCGATCCGGACCGCGTCGTCGTCGCCGTCGTGCGGGATCACCATGAGCACCGGCCCGAAGACCTCCTCCTGGGCCAGCGTGCTCGAGTTGTCGAGGCCGGCGACGACGGTCGGCTCGACCCAGAACCCGTCCTGCTCGATGACATGGCCGCCGGTGGCGAAGGTGCCGCCCTCCTCGACGGCGAGCCTCAGGTAGGACTCCACCCGGTCGCGCTGGGCCTGCGAGATGACCGGGCCGCAGATCGCGCTCGGGTCGGCCGGGTCCTTGGCCCCGATCGACTCCATCGTGTCGGCGGCGACCCGGACGGCCTCGTCGTACCTGTCCCGGGGCACCACCAGGCGGGTCGTGATCGCGCAGCCCTGCCCCGCGTGGATGCACGCGGCGAACGCCGTCGCGCCGGCCACCGCGGCCACGTCGGCGTCGTCGAGCGCGATGGCGGCGGACTTGCCGCCGAGCTCGAGGAAGACCCGCTTCAGGGTGGGCGCGGCGGCGGCCATGATCGCCCGGCCGGTCGCCGTCGACCCGGTGAACGACACCATGTCGACCCGAGGGTCGGAGGCCAGCACGGAGGCCACCTCGTTGGACCGCGGCGTGACGACGTTGAGCACCCCGGGCGGCAGGTCGGTGTGCTCGGCGGCCAGCCTCCCGAGCTCGCAGGCCAGCCAGGGCGTGTCGGGCGCGGGCTTCAGCACCACGGTGCAGCCGGCGGCCAGCGCCGGGCCGACCTTGGCCAGGTTGATCTGGGTCGGCACGTTCCACGGGGTGATCGCGGCGACCACGCCGACCGGCTCGCGGCGCACGGTCCGGCGCGACGGGATGCCCATCGGGGAGGCGACGCCGAGGTCGGTCTCGTACTCGTAGGTCTCGGCCAGGTCGGCCACCCACTTCAGGCCCTCGACGGGTACGTCGAACCCGGCCGCGGTCTGCATGAACGCCGGCATGCCGACCTCGGCGGTGGTCAGCGCCCGGAAGTCGTCGGCGTGGTCGAGCAGCGCCTGGTGCAGCTGGCGCAGGCAGCGGACGCGTAGCCCGACGTCCGTGGACCAGTCGGTCTCGTCGAACGCGCGCCGCGCCGCCGCGATGGCGGCATCGACGTCCTCGGCGGTCGCGTCGGGCGCCCGGCCGATCTCGGCGCCGGTGGCCGGGTTGAGGATCGGGTACGTCGCGCCGCTGCCGGCCGGGACCAGCTTCCCCTCGATCAGCAGCTGAGCGGGCGGTGTCGTCACGATGCGGACTCCTGGGTGATGAAGTCCCCACGCTCGACCGGCGGCGGCCACAGGGTCGAGGGCAGCTCGTCGTAGGTGTAGTGGCCGGGCTGCTCCCTGCCGTTGACGCTCATCCGGTCCAGCAGCCCCTGCGGCGCCTTGCCGGAGCCGGCGATGGCCAGGAACGTCGTCGCCGTGGAGCCGAGGTCGAACCAGTCCCGCTGCCAGGCGAACTTCACCATTCCTTTGTCCGGGCCGGTCGCCTGCCGCTCGACGCCGAACCACGAGCCGCCGATGCCGAGGACCTCGTACTCGCGACCGGTGGCGTCGTCGGTGATCCCGGACTTCTGCTTCCAGAAGCCGAGCACCATCCCCTTGGCCTCGTCGACCATCGTGCACTGGTAGTCGTAGTGCCAGCCGTCGAGCCCGGCCATCTCCTGGCCGATCGCGAGGTCGCGGATCTCCTCGCGGCCGACGGCCATGAAGTGCTCGTCGGGGGTGTACATCCAGCCGTACGTCGCGTCCTCGGCGTACCACTCGGCCATGATCGTCCAGTCGCCAGTCCGCTCGGCCTCGCGGTTGATCTCGAGCCAGGTCTCCCAGAACTCCTCGATCTCGGCACGGGTGATGCTCATGGACTCTCCTCGATGCTCAGGGCCATCGCCGGGCAGTAGCGGACGGCGGCCTCGACCTGCGCCCGCAGGGACTCATCGGGACGCTCCGCGAGGACGGTGACCTTGTCGGCGTCCTCATCGAAGCCGAACACGTCGGGTGCCTCTCCCTGACACATCTGGTGGGCCTGGCACAGGTCCAGGTCGGCCGCGGCCCTCATCGAGCCTCCACGCGGGCGGCGCGCGGGCTGTCGGAGTCACCGGGGCCCCGGTGACTCTGGCACTTCCTGGGCAAGATCTTGCCTGGGAAGTGAGGGAGTTCCCGGGGCCCCGGTGACTCCCGCTGGGCCGCCCGCTCCTCAGCCACGGTGGCGCCTGCGGTAGCGGACCCGGGCCGGCTGGGCGAGCTGGATCACCATCTTGGAGGTGTCGTCGCGGTAGTCCTCGGCGGGCTGCACCATCTCGAACTCGTAGTCGCGCAGGATCACCGAGAAGATCGCCTTGAGCTGCATCATCGCAAAGGCGTTGCCGACGCAGCGGTGCTTGCCGGCGCCGAACGGGATCCACGTCCAGCGGTTCTGCAGGTCCTCCTGGCGCGGGTCGAGGTAGCGGCCCGGGTCGAACAGGTCCGGCTCCGGGAAGTCCTCGGCTATCCGGTTCGACACCCGCGGCGACGCGGCGACCATGGTGCCCGGCGGGATGGGGTGTCCGGCGAGCTCGATCTCCTCCTGCACGACGCGGAGCAGGATGATCAGCGGCGGGTGCAGGCGCAGCGTCTCCTTGAGCGCCGACTCCAGCCGCGGGATCGAACGCAGCGCCTGGAACGAGATCTCGACGCTTCCAGTCCCATCAGGGTCGGCGTAGAGGTCGTCGAGCTCAGAGACCACGTCCTTCATCACCTCGGGGTGCCGCATCAGCTCGATCAGCGCCCACGCCGCGGTGCCCGACGAGGTGTGGTGGCCCGCGAACATCATCGAGATGAAGATCCCGGTGATGTAGTCGGCGCTCATGTCGATCGAGATGAGGACGTCGAGCAGGTCGCGCTCCTCGCGGGGCACGGTGCCTCGCTCCTTGCGGCGGTCGATGATCCCCTGCACCAGCTCGACCAGCTGCTCGCGGGCGGCGTCGCGGCGACGGAAGGACTCGATGTCGGCATACGGGTCGACGTACGCGATCGCGTCGGTGCCGCGCTCGAGCTCGTGGTAGTGCTGCGCGAACGACGAGTCGAGCTCCTCGCGGAACGGCTTCCCGATCAGGCACGACGATGTCGTGTAGATGGTCAGCTCGGCGAACCAGTCCAGGAGGTCGATCTCGCCCTCGTTCCCCCACTGGTCGACCATCCGCCTGATCTCGGCCTCGATGGTCTGTGCGTGGCCGCGCATCATGTCGCCGCGGAGCGCCTGGTTCTTCAGCATCTGCTGGCGCTCCTCGGGACTGGCGTCGAAGACCACGCCCTTGCCGAAGATCGGCGTCATGAACGGGTAGGCCGCCGCCTGGTCCAGCGTGGAGTCGGGCGCGCGGAAGAACTGCTCGTTGGCCTCGGCTCCGCTGACCATCACCACGTCGCGGTCGGCCAGGCGGAAGCGGCCGATGTCGCCGCACTCCTCGCGGACCCGGTGGAACAGGCCGATCGGGTCCACCCGCATCTCGGCCAGGTGGCCGTGGCCGTCGTCCGGGACGGCGAAGGAGACCTCCTGGATCATCCGTCCTCCACGGGGGCTTCGGGGCTGACCTCGACCAGGTTCAGGTGTACGCCGCGCGGGGCGCCGACGATCGTGGTGATCGCGTCCGCGATGGCGGCCGGCTTCATGAAGTGCGGGTGTCTCGCGAGCCCGAAGCGCACCCACTGGTTCAGCACGAACGCCGCCTCGTCCGGGTCCCAGTCGCTGCCCATCTCGCTCCAGGTCGGTCCGGGCCGCACCACCGACGCGCGGACGCCGGAGCCCTCGAGCTCCAGCTGCAGGCTCGCGACCAGGCCCTCGAGGCCCCACTTGCCGGATGAGTACGCCGCCATGAACGGCCGGGCCCGGACCACGGTGTCCGAGGACACGAAGACGATGTCGCCGCGCCTGCGCTCCTGCATCGCGGGCACGAACGCGCGGACCAGCCGGTGGGCGCCGACCACGGTCAGGTCGAGCTCGCGGGTGAACCGCTCGGGGTCGACCTCGGTGATGGCGCCGGGCGCTACGGCGCCGGCGTTCGAGACCACGATCTCGATGTCGCCCAGGTCCTGCTGCGCGGCCTTGGCGAACGCGGATACCGAGTCGTCGTCGGTGAGGTCCAGCGGGTGCACGACCGCCTCGCCGCCGTCGGCGCGGATCCGCGCAGCGACGTCCTCCAGCTTGTCGGTACGACGCGCGCCGAGCGCCACCGGGAAGCCGGCGCCGGCCAGGCGCAGGGCGGTGGCGGCCCCGATTCCGGAGCTGGCGCCGGTGACGACCGCCGGGCGGCGGTCGGGCTGCGCGTACTTGTCGCTCGGCATCAGCGCACCTCGACCGTGGTCGGCATCGCGGCGAAGCCGCGCACGTTGAGCGAGTGCACCCGGACGCAGCGGGCGTGGTCCACCTCGACCGAGCGCACCCGCTCGACGAGGGCAGTGAGCGCGACCCGGGCCTCGAGGCGGGCCAGGTTGGCGCCCAGGCAGAAGTGCCGGCCGCCCCCGAAGGAGAGGATCTTCGCGAGCTCGTCGGAGTCGCGGAAGATGTCGTACTCGTCGGGGCGGGTGAAGACCCGCTCGTCGCGGTTGGCCGAGCCGAGGCAGAGCAGCAGCTTCGAGCCCTGGGGCGCAACCCGGCCGTGCAGCTCGACGTCCTTGAGCAGGTACCGCGCGAGCAGCTGGCTCGAGGTGTCGTAGCGCAGCGTCTCCTCGATCCACGGCACCACCAGGCTGTCACCGTCGGGGGCGTCGGGCGTGGCGAAGAGACGCTCGAGCTGGTCCGGGTGCCGGGTCAGGTGGAACACCGCATGGCCGAGCAGCTTGGTGGTCGTCTCGTTGCCGGCGACGACCATGAGGAAGAGGAAGGCGATCACGTCCTCGTCGGTGAGCCGGTCTCCGTCGACCTCCGCCTCGATCAGTGCGCTGGTCAGGTCGTCGGAGGGCCGGCGTCGGCGCTGGTCGACCATCCCCTGGTAGTAGCCGACCAGCCACAGCGACGAGTCCATGGCGGCCGGCGGCACGTCGTACACGCCGTCCTCACGGTGCACCACGACATCGGCCTGCCGGCGTACCTCCGCGCGGTCCTCCTCGGGGACGCCCATCATCTCGGAGATGACGTCCATGGGGAGCTTGCCGGCGAAGTCGGCGATCCAGTCGAACTCCCCACCAGCGCTGCCCATCTCCAGGCATTCGCCGAGGTAGCGGTCGGTGAGCTGCTGGATCCGGGGCAGCAGGTCGTGGACGCGACGCGGGGTGAAGCCGCGGGAGACGAGGGAGCGCAGCCGCTTCTGGCGCGGCGGGTCCATGCCCAGGATCGACATCACCTTGTGCGCGTCCGGCCCCCAGGCCGAGTCCTCGATCGCGACGCCCCACGAGTTTGAGTAGGTGCCCTCGGCGCGGACCGCCTCGGCGATGTCCGCGTGCCGGGTCAGCGCCCACAGGTCCAGGGCCGGGTTGTGGTGCAGCGGCTCGTGCTCGCGCAGCCGGGCGTAGACCGGGTAGGGGTCCTCCTGAAAGGCGTAGTCGTAGGGGTCCAGGGCCACCGGCGTCTGCGTGGCGGTCATGTGTTCCCTCGCAGGATGGTGGCCACGACGGCATCGAGGCGGTCGGCGAGCTCGTCGTAGGAGATCAGCCCCATGCCGGTCTGGAGCAGGGCCCCGGTGAGGGAGAGGGTGAGCGCGTCGAGCACCTCGGGATCGGCGTCGTCCCCGAGGGCCTGCCGGAAGCGGTCGACGATCTCGGCGCCGATCACCACCCGCAACCGCTCGACGTCGGGGTCGGTGCCGAGGAGCGCGTGGTTGGCGGCCGCCGCGAGGTGCGGCTTCTGGCCCAGCACGGTCGCGAGGTGCCTGGTCACGCCGGTCACCCTCCGGATCGGCGTGCGGCCGTCCACCTCGACCGGGTGCTCGAGCAGCACCTTGCGGTGGAACAGCTCGGCGAACAGGTGGTTGCGGGAGCTGAAGTAGGTGTACGCCGTGGCCGGCGAGACGCCGGCCCGGCCGGCGACCGTGCGGATGGTGAGCCCCTCGGGCCCGACCGCGGCGAGCTCCTGCTCGGCGGCGACGAGCAACCGCTCGACCGTCTCCGCCTGGCGGGCGTTCAGCCCCCGCCGGGGCAGGGTGGACACCTGACTGGACACGTGTCCAACCTAGAACGTGTTCCTACCCCTTGGCAAGGTCGACCAGGTCACACCCATCCGGTCATGGTGCCGGTGCTGGTGACGCAGAAGACGTTGCCCTCGGGGTCCTCCAGGACCGTCCAGGTGTCCGGGTTCTCGTAGTCGTCGGGATCGGTGCGGACCTCGACCACGCGAGCCCCGAGCCCCACCAGCCGATCCACCTCGTCGGACATGGAACCCTCGGTGATCACGTCGAGATGCAGCCGGTTCTTGGCGACGGCCGGCTCCGGGACCTTCATGAAGTAGAGGGGCGTCGTCACCTGTGGAGACCCGCTGACGACGAACTCATCGGGGTTGCGCTCCCGCACCTCGGCCGCGAGCACCGCGGCCCAGAACTCTGCCTGCCGTCGTGGCTCGGCGCAGTCGACGATGACCGCCAAGAGCGTCAATGACATCTCTCGTCCTCCTGGGTGCGACAGGCCATGGGGGCTTCACACTCTGGCGTCAGCCGATGCTGAGCGCCAGTACCACCGCCCCCGCGGTCAGGACGAGCGCCGGGAGAAGTCGCTTCCGCGCTGCCTCCTCGTGCAGGACGAAGATCCCGATGAGCACGCCGAGCGCGATGCTCAGCTCTCGGAGGGCGGCGATCGCGGCCAGAGCGCCGCTGGTCTGGGCGACCAGCACCAGGCCGTACGCCGCCAGGGAGACCACGCCGCCGCCGATCCCCGCGAACGCCTGTGGACGGGCGATGGCGGCGAGTCGGCGACCGCGGCGCGCCACCGCGAGAACGGGCAGCACCCACGACTGGAGGAGGAACAGCCACCCGGCGTAAGCGACGACCGGAGCGCCGCCGGACACGGCGTACCCGTCGACCACGGTGTAGGCCGCGATGGCAACACCCGTGCCCAGTGCGGTGGCGATCCCGCGCCGGTCACCCAGGGTGAGCCGAGGTCCAGCGACGGTGACCCCGATCAGACCGAGGACGACCAGCCCGGCGCCGATCACGACGTCCGGGCCGAGCAAGGCCCGGGGCAGGAACACCGAGGCGACTGCCACGAGCGCGACGCCGGTGCCTCGAGACAGCGGGTAGGCGCGACTGAGGTCGGCGACCTGGTAGCTCGCGAGCAGGAGCAGGAAGTAGGCGACGTGGATGGCAGCCG
The DNA here is from genome assembly GCA_963749865.1 of uncultured Actinomycetota bacterium. Taxonomy (GTDB): domain Bacteria; phylum Actinomycetota; class Actinomycetes; order Propionibacteriales; family Nocardioidaceae; genus Nocardioides. The sequence goes on along the minus strand of CAVVOE010000007.1, from coordinate 149,681 downwards.
AGATTGCGACGAGCGCGAAGTCATGCGGATCGAGGAGCGGCTGGGTGACTACGACGGCCCCGCCGATGACGAACGTCGCCATCGAGATCAGTGCGAAGCCGACGAGCTGGTCCGCGGCGGTGTGTGCGATGGCGTTCCACGTCGCGTGCAGGACGGCGGCCGCGAGCACGAGGAGGACGACGAGCGGTCCGGGATCGAGGTGCAAGCGGCTGTCCTGGTGTCGGTACGAGCGGGTTGACTGGCCCCATGCTGCTCGCCGAGGTGGTGGCCACCTCCACCGAGGTCGCCGCGACGCGTTCGCGGAAGGCCAAGGTGGCGGCGTTCGCCGAGCTCCTGTCCCGGGTCGCGTCCTCGGACAGGGACGAGATCGAGACCGTGACGTCCTACCTCGCCGGCTCGCTGCGCCAGCGCCGCACCGGCCTGGGCTGGCGGTCGATGCAGTCACTTCCCTCCCCCGCGCCCGAGCCCTCGCTCACGGTGCTCGAGGTGAACGAGGCATTCGACCGCATCGCCGCCCTGGCCGGGGCGGGCTCGCAGGGCGCGCGAGCGGCGGCGACCGCCGAGCTGTTCGGGCGGGCCACCGCGGAGGAGCAGCCGTGGCTGCGCGGGATCGTCACCGGCGAGGTGCGGCAGGGCGCGCTCGACTCGCTCGTGCAGGAAGGGCTGGCAGCGGCGGGCGGGGTGCCGCTGGCCGCGGTACGCCGGGCCGCGATGATGGCCGGCTCCACCGTGGCGATCGCGTCGGCTGCACTGACCGGCGGTGAGGAGTCGCTCGCTGAGTTCGGGCTGGAGGTCGGGCGGCCCGTTCTGCCGATGCTGGCGTCCAGCGCGACGACGGTCGAGGCGGCGATGGACAAGGCCGGCGGCGGGTCGGTGGCCATCGACACCAAGCTCGACGGCATCCGGATCCAGGTGCACCGTCGCGGCGACGAGGTGCTGGTCGCGACCAGGTCACTGGAGCTGATCACGTCACGGTTGCCGGAAGTCGTCTCGATCGTCCAGTCGCTGCCGGCGACCGACTTCGTCCTGGACGGCGAGGTGCTGGCGCTCGACGACCAGGGCCGGCCGCGGCCCTTCCAGGAGACGGCGTCCCGCACTGCGATGGCGGAGGGCGTCCACCTGACGCCGTACTTCTTCGACCTGCTGCATCTCGACGGCGAGGACCTCGTCGACTCGCCCGGCTCGGTCCGGCTGGCCGCCCTGGAGCGGCTGGTCCCCGAGGAGCACCTGGTCCCCCGACTGGTCACCGCCGACGTCACCGAGGCGGAGGCGTTCGTCTCCTGCGTGCTCGACCTCGGCCACGAGGGCGTGGTCGTGAAGAACCTCGCCGCGTCCTACGACGCCGGCCGCCGCGGCTCCGCCTGGGTCAAGGTGAAGCCCGTCCACACCCTCGACCTGGTGGTTCTCGCGGTCGAGTGGGGCTCCGGGCGCCGACGCGGCTGGCTGTCCAACATCCACCTCGGCGCCCGCGACGGAGACTCGTTCGTCATGTTGGGCAAGACCTTCAAGGGCATGACCGACGAGATGCTGGCCTGGCAGACGTCACGGTTCACCGAGCTCGCCCTCGACCCGGCCAGCGTCAAGGACCACCACGTCGTCGAGCTCCGGCCCGAGCAGGTCGTCGAGATCGCCCTCGACGGGCTCCAGGCCTCCACCCGCTACCCCGGCGGCATGGCCCTCCGCTTCGCCCGGGTGGTCCGCTACCGCGACGACAAGACCCCGCAGGAGGCCGACACCATCGAGACCGTGCGCGAGCTGTTCGGGCGCTAACGAGACTCCGTCGGCGGCCGGTGCGCCCCGGGGCGGCCGCTGCCGGCGGCGTACCGACGCCGGGCGTCGTCCAGGCTCTCCGCTCCGTTGGGGCCTCCGCGGACGACGGCGCTGTCGTGGTCGTCCTGGCCGTCGTCCTCCCAACCGCACTCCCGGCAGATGTCGTAGCCGCCGCGCTCGTCGAGCGTCAGGTGTCCACAGCACGGGCAGGTGTACGGCCCGTTGTCCGGCGGCGCGAAGACGTTGCGCTGGGCGACGTAGAAGCCGAACCACCGCCGACGGCGCTCCAGCAGCTCCTCGTCGGTGAGGCTCGGGTCGTCGTGCGGTCAGTCCTCCTCTCCGCACCGCAGGCCATCTCGCTGGCAGTGGGCTCGCTGCTGGTCAGCGTGCTCGACTACCGGACCATCTTCTGGATCATCGCCGCGGTGATGCTGCTCGGTGCGGTGCAGATCGCGGTGACGCTGCACGACCACATCCGCGCGGACATCGCACAGGGCGGCTCGCCGGTCGAGCCGGTGCCTGCTCCCGTGGCGGACCCCACGCCGGCCGCCGACCTGCTGACCTGACGTCACCGGGTCCGCGCTGAGTTTGTCGTCACAGTCGTGCAACTCGGAGTTGCACGCGCATTACCATCGCCGCATGGCCAGTCGTGCTCCCGAGTCCGACGGCCGCCGCTCGGCCGCCGCGGCCCGGCGCCGGGTCCGCGAGCGGGAGATCATCGCGGCGACCCGGGCGCTCTTCGACGAGCGTGGCGTCCGCGACGCGCAGATAGAGGACATCGCCAAGGCGGTCGGGATCAACCGGGCCATCGTCTACCGGCACTTCTCCGGCAAGGAGGAGCTCTTCGCGCTCACCCTGGTCAGCTACCTCGAGGAGCTGCACTTCGCCCTCGAGGCCACCGACCACCCGGAGGCCGGGGCGCCACAGCGGCTCGAGGCGCTGGTGGGCGCGTTCGCCGACTACGGCCTCGCGCACCCGGCGTTCATCGACTGCGCCCAGGCGCTGATGCGCCGCAGCGGCCCGGAGCTGCTCGACGAGATCTCCGAGAGCGCGCTGTTCCGCCTCGGCCGCGGCATCTCCGGATGCCTGGCCATCCTGGTCAACGCCCTCCAGGCGGGCGTCGACGCCGGCGACTTCCGGGTGCAGGACCCCACCCTGCTCGCGAACACGCTCTACGCCAGCGGCCTCGGCGCGCTCCAGCTCGCGCGCGTCGGCATCCTGGTCACCGAGTCCGCCCCCGGCATCCCGACCGTCGGCGAGATCTCGCCCGGCCAGGTCCGCCAGTACCTCGTCGCCTCCGCGCTCGCGCTCGCGACCCGCTGACCGGCGCGGTCAGTTCTCCTCGAGACCGCACACGAGTGGCAGGGCCGACTCGAGGACGACGAGCACGCCCAGCCGCAGCGGAGCGGTGTCGCCACCCTCGCGGGCGGTCAGGTCGACGACGACGTACCGCCCTTCCGAGCGGACCTCGTTCGACACCACCTCCGGCACCGACCAGCGCAGCCCGGCCAGTCGTGCGACCTCGCGCCGGAACTCCGCGTCCTGGTCGGCGCAGACGAAGGCCAGCGCCGCGGACTGGCCGGGGCCGTCCAGAGCGGCGAAGAAGGCCGTGACCGTGGCCGCCGCGGTGTCGGCGTCGGGTACGACGGGCGCGCTCGTCGGCGCAGGCAGGTCCGACACCGTCGGTGTCGCGCTGGAAGCAGGCGGCGGCGTCGCGACCGGCGCGCCGCCACCGCCGGCGGTGACCCCGACGGTCACCGCGATTCCGGTCACCGCGGCCACGCCGACCGCGGCCAGGGCGCCTCGAACGCCGCGCCGGCTCGGGGGCTGTGCTCGCCGAGCCGGCGCCCGGGCCGGCCGAGGGGCTTGTGGCGCGGCGGCGGGCGCGGGTGCAGGTGGCGCGGCGGCCGGCTGGTCGGGCAGCGCGGTCGCACCCAGGTAGGCGAAGTGCAGCCGGTCCAGCTCCGGCGGCGGCAGGTGCGGCGGCGCAGCGGGCCGCGGCCGCTGCCAGTACACCGGACGCACGAAGTCGGGCCGGCCGAGGGACAACGCGTAGGTCCACTCATGCCGTACGTGCGGCGACGTCATCGACGCCGGGGACCAGAACAGCTGGAAGATGTCGGCGTCGTCGATGTACCGCTCCAGCTCGCGCTGCCAGTCCTGCCCGGCGCGGAGCCGCTGGACGTCGCGGAGGTACTGGTGCCCCAGCGCTCCCGCCGCCGTCGCGATCTGGTCGACCACCACGGCGTCCTCGTGGGAGTACGACGGGAACACCTTGCCGTAGACCCGACCGCGACTCGGGGCCTGCGGCCCGTCCGGCACCGCGCCGTCGACCCGGATCCGCAGCGCCACGTCGGCCACCAGCCGCAGCCCGAGGTAGACCGACAGCCGGCCGGTGAGCGTCTGCCCGTCGAGGTGGGCGCCGGGCGTGAACTCGAAGACCTCGCGGTGCACACCACGCAGCCAGCGGAACTCCAGGGCGGCCGGGTTGAACTCGATCCCCTCAACCACGGGGACGAACCGCAGCGTGTCGCCCCGGGTGACCGGAAGCTCGGAGTCCTGGGCGCTGCTGAGGTGCCGGGACAGATCGCCGAGCACCTCCTGGGCCTGCCTGGCCACCTCCTCGACCGGGTCGACGACCCGCCCGTCCTCCTCGTACTCGTCGGTCTTGTGGGCGAAGGCCAGCAGCTGCTCGCGCCGGCCCGGACGCGCCGCCCGCGGCCGGTACACGGTGAACCGCACGTCGTCGTCGACCGGCACCGGGGCCTCCTCGGCCGGCAGCTCGATCGACAGCGCGTACTCCTCGAGGAACCACTCGGCCACCTGCTCCCCGAGCCCGTCGGATGCGACCAGGCCGCGGAGCTCGTCGGTCCACGCGTGCTCCGGCGCCAGGGCGACCCGGCGCCCCTCCGTGCCCGACCAGTGCCGGACGCCGTGGCGCCACTCGGCCACCCGGACCAGCTCCCCGAGCGTCCCGGACAGCGCCTCCTGGACGGGTACGACCTGGATCTCGACGTCGGGCACGGCGAACGCCAGCGCGCCGTCCAGCCCACGCCGGGCGTCGGCCGGGGCCAGCAGCGTGAGCGCGACCAGCTCGTCGCCCGGGCACGACGCCGCAAGCTGCTCGACCACCTCGGCGAGCCACACCGGCCCACCGGGGTCGCTCCACCAAGCGCCCGCCCGGGCCGGGACGGGCACCGTGCGGCGGTCCACCGGTCCGTCGGAGGACACGCGTACGGCGCAGGCGACGTCGCCGACCCACAGCACCAGCCCGTACCGCACCCTGGGCAGTATCGATCCGTCCGCCGGCGACGGGAAGGGCCCGGCCGGGCGGTTCGACCCGATGTCGGTGGTGGCCCCTAACGTGGACACGTGGCGACCAGTGGTCCTGTGGACCGGATGCGCGCACTGCTGCAGGCCGCCGCGGCCGAGCTCGAGGCGCGCCGCGAGGACGTGTTGAGCAGCACCCTGATCTGGCCCACGGGTGGACTCGACGCAGACGACTGCGCCGCGTTCCTGCTCGCCATCGACGAGCAGCTCGCCGTCCTCGACGCGACGGGCTACGTCACCGTGCCCCAGGCCGGCCGCTACCCGCTGCTGTGCAAGTCGGGCATCGGGGTGGGCGTCGACGCAGCCCGGGTGGCTCAGGTGGGCCAGCTCGCAGCCGGGTGACGCACCCGGTCAGGGCGCCGTGGCCGGGCCCATCCCGTTGCGCAGGGTGTTGCCGCGACCGGTCGGCCAGGGCAGGCACGCCGTGCCGGAGCCCGGGACGGTGTAGACGTCGACGCCGTGGTCGAAGGTGGTCAGGACGATCTCGAGCGTGCCGTCGCCGGTGAGGTCCCCGATGGACGGAGCCGCGGCCACGCCGATGCCGTTGCCGTCGCGCCCCTGGTGCTTCAACCGGGTGGTGGAGAGCTTCTTCCCCTGGGCGGAGAGCACCACCAGCCGGCCGGCGTTGCGGTGCAGCGAGTAGGTGCCGAAGACGAGCTCGGGGCTGCCGTCGCGGTTCAGGTCGGCCGCGACCACTTCCGAGGCGAAGGTCTTGGCCCGCCTCGGGGCGTACCCCGCGGTCCAGAGCCGGCGGCCGTCCGGCCCCACGGCGTAGACCTTGCCGCCAGGCAGGGCCGCGACGATCTCGGGCCGGGCGTCGCCGGTGAGGTCGACGAGGGTCGGGGCAGGGATGCCGCTGGGTGGGTACCAGTCGCCGTCGGGGCGGTGCGCCGGTCGGTTGGACATCACGAGCCGCTCGAAGCCCGGGTGGCGCATGGCCGAGCGGCTGCCGTCGCCGTACGCCCCGTCCAGGACCATGAACGCGTGGGCGATCGTGCGGTAGGGAATGTGCTTCTCGACGTTGGGAATCCCGATCACCTCGTTGCGTCCGTCCCCGTCGAGGTCGGCCACCGCCGGCGGTGAGGTGGTCCACTGCAGCCAGGGCTGGCGGGCCGGGCTCGGCCACGCCCCCTTGTGGTGGTGGTAGTGGCGCTTCTCGACCTTGGGGCTCGCCCACCGGATGAAGTCGCCCCAAGCCATCCGCTCCCCCGTGGCGTCGGACTCCCGGTTGGTGAACCACGGCGACGCCAGGATCGATCTGCCGTCGAGGTTGAAGGCGTTGATCTGGTGGTTGTCGAAGGTGGCGATGATCTCCAGCTCGGGGTCGTCGTCGATGTTGCCGATGCCGACGTTCTCGCCGTACGCGCCGTACCCGCGGTCGCGGGGCCAGGCCCGGGCCTGCGCTCCCGCCGGCTGGAAGAGCCTGCCGTTCGCGTCGAACACGAAGACCTGGGCGCCCCTGGGGGAGGTGTTGGTGGTCGTCGCCACGACCTCGACCCGGCCGTCCCCGTCCAGGTCGGCCGCCGCGAGGCCACGGACCTCCGGAGACTGGCCGCCGCTGTTGGTGGACGCGGGCCAGCCGGACTTGCGGTGCAGCGCACCGCCGCGGAACTCGTAGGCCGCGACGCTGCCCGCGTTGCCGCCGACCACGATGTCGGCGACGCCGTCGGCCTCGAGGTCGGTCACCACCGACGGCGCGTAGACCCTGCCGTTGCTCGCCCGGCCCCGCCCCAGCAGCTGCCCGGCCGCGTCGAAGACGAACGTCGAGTAGAACGGCGCGACGATCTCGAGCCGGCCGTCCCCGTCGAGGTCGACCAGGCTCGGGGAGGAGAACCAGCCGGTCTCCCCCGTGGCGATCTGGCGGACCAGCTTCGGCCGTGGCACGGCACTGGTGCCACCCTCGGCGCCGCAGGGCGCTGCTGCCTGTTGGACCCGGGTGTCGGTGCTGGCGGAGGTGTCGAGGCTGGCCGAGGTGCTGGCCGGCGTGCTGCCCGGCACCAGCCCGACGACCAGGAGCACCCCGGCCGCGCTGGCGACGTGGCGAGGCAGGGGCATCCCCCGGACCCTACCCATCCGGACCGGCGGGCCCGGCCGATGTGCGGCAGCGGGTCAGGCGCGCTCGAGGATCGCGGTGACGCCCTGGCCGCCGGCGGCGCAGATGGAGATCACGCCGCGGCCGGTCCCGCCCTCGGAGGTCGCCAGCAGCTTGGCCAGCACTGGCACGATCCGGCCGCCGGTGGCGGCGAACGGGTGGCCGGCGGCCAGCGAGGAGCCGGTGACGTTGAGCTTGGACCGGTCGATCGCACCGAGCGGGGCGTCGAGGCCGAGCCGCTCCTTGGAGAAGACCGGGTCCTCCCAGGCCTTGAGCGTCGAGAGCACCTGCGAGGCGAACGCCTCGTGGATCTCGTAGTAGTCGAAGTCCTGGAGCGACAGCCCCTCGCGGGCGAGCATCCGCGCCATGGCGTACGCCGGGGCCATCAGCAGCCCCTCGCCGCCGTGCACGTAGTCGACGGCGGCGGTCTCGTACGCCGTCAGGTAGGCCAACGGGGTCAGGTCGTGGGCCTTCGCCCAGTCCTCCGAGGCCAGCAGAACCGCGGAGGCGCCGTCGGTGAGCGGCGTCGAGTTGCCGGCGGTCATGGTGGCCGACTCGCCCTTGCCGAAGACCGGCTTCAGCTTGCCCAGCTTCTCGGCGGTCGAGTCCGGGCGCAGGTTGTTGTCCTTGTCGAGGCCGCGGAACGGTGTCACCAGGTCGTCCTCGAAGCCCGCGTCGTACGCCGCGGCGAGGTGCTGGTGCGAGGCGGCGGCGAGCTCGTCCTGCTCCTCGCGGCCGATCTGCCACTCGACCGCGGTCAGGGCGGCGTGCTCGCCCATCGAGAGGCCGGTGCGGGGCTCGCCGTTCTCGGGGATGGCCAGGCCGATGTCCCCGGGGCGGATGGCGGCCAGTGCGGCGAGGCGGCCGCGGGTGTCGCGGGCGGCGTTGACCTTGAGCAGCTTCTTGCGCAGCTTCTCGCTGATCGCGACCGGCGCGTCGGAGGTGGTGTCGGAGCCGCCGGCCGCGCCGACCTCGATCTGGCCGAGGGCGATCTTGTTCGCGACCTGGATGGCGGCCTGGAGCCCGGTGCCGCAGGCCTGCTGGATGTCGGTGGCGGGGGTCTCGGGCGAGAGCCTCGAGCCGAGCACGGCCTCGCGGGCGAGGTTGAAGTCACGAGAGTGCTTGAGCACCGCGCCCGCCACCACCTCGCCGAGCCGTTCTCCCTCCAGTGCGAACCGGTCGACCAGCCCGTCGAGGGCAGCGGTCAGCATGTCCTGGTTGGACGCGGACGCGTAGGCGGTGTTGGACCGGGCGAACGGGATGCGGTTGCCGCCCAGGACGGCGACGCGACGGGTGGACCCACCGATGAACTGAGACATGGGTCAAGTTTCCCGCGGGTAACATCGAATGCCAAGGCACTGAGGCGGGAGTCACGAAAAGTGGACTCCCAGTTACACAGGGAGTTGCATGTATCCATGAGCGACCGCTACCAAGGCTTCACCTCCACCCCCGTCGGCAAGCTGCTGGTCAAGAACCTCGGCCTGCCCGACCCGACCAAGCTCGAGCGCTACACCGCAGGCGCCCCCCTGGTTGACGGCACCGTCGTCGTGGGCGGCACCGGCCGGCTCGTCGAGTCGCTGCCCGGGATCCTCGACGTCCTGGGCATCGCCAGCACCGCCGTCGCGGCGGACGACCAGAAGTACAAGGGCCTGGTCTTCGACGCGACCGGCATCAAGGACTCCTCCGAGCTGCACGCGCTCCGAGACTTCTTCTCCCCCAAGCTGCGCAGCCTCACCACCTGCCCGCGTGTGGTCGTGCTCGGTACGCCGCCCGAGCAGGTGTCGGGGTCCGAGCGGGTCGCCCAGCGCGCGCTCGAGGGCTTCACCCGCAGCCTCGGCAAGGAGATCGGCCGGGGCGGCACCGTCCAGCTGGTCCACGTCGCCGAGGGCGCGGAGGCCGCGGCCACCTCCACCTTGGCCTTCCTGCTCTCCCCCAAGTCCGCCTACGTCTCCGGCCAGGTCGTCCGGATCGGTGCGCACGGCACCAAGGACGCCGGCGAGGTCGCGGACTGGACGCTGCCGCTGGCCGGCCGGGTCGCGCTGGTGACCGGGGCCAGCCGCGGCATCGGCGAGCAGATCGCCCGGGTCCTGCACCGCGACGGTGCGACCGTCGTGGGGGTCGACGTACCCCAGCTCGCCGACGACCTGCAGACGGTGATGAAGGAGCTCGGCGGCGACTGGCTGGCCCTCGACATCACCGGCAAGGACGCGCCGCAGCGGATCGCCCACCACCTCCAGGAGAAGCACGGCGGCGTCGACGTCGTCGTCCACAACGCCGGCATCACCCGCGACAAGAAGCTCGCCAACATGGCCGAGGAGAAGTGGGACGCCGTGATCGGCGTCAACCTCACCGCGCCCGAGCGGATCACCCGAGAGCTGCTGGACCAGAAGGTGATCAACGCGAACGGTGCCATCGTCGGCGTCGCCTCGATCGCGGGCATCGCCGGCAACGTCGGGCAGACCAACTACGCCGCCTCCAAGGCCGGCGTGATCGGTCTGGTCGACTCATTGGCCGACGAGCTCGGCGACGGCATCACGATCAACGCCGTGGCACCCGGCTTCATCATCACCGACATGACAGCCGCGGTCCCGTTCGCCACCCGTGAGGTCGGACAGCGGCTCAACGCCATGGCCCAGGGCGGGCTGCCGGTCGACGTGGCCGAGACGATCGCGTGGTACGCCTCGCCCGGCTCGTCCGCGGTCAACGGCAACGTGGTCCGCGTCTGCGGCCAGATGATGATGGGCGCCTGATGACCACCCCACGACGTTCTTCGTCTCCCCCGCTCCGCTCCTCCGACGAACAACGCCGCGGGGGCCCCGGAAAAACGATGGGCGCACTCACGATGGTCCGGGCGGCGCTGCCGTCGGTCCCGGTCGTCAACCAGCTGCCGGGGATCCGCAAGACCGGCGGCGAGTTCACCGGGCTCAGCAAGACCGGCGCGGAGGTGACGATCGAGCGCGGCCACGTGGATGCGTACGCCGCCGTGTGCGGGTTCCCGACCAAGGACACCGTGCCCCTGCCCTACCCGCACCTGCTCGCCTTCGAGCTGCAGATGGCGATCATGAGCGACCCGGCGTTCCCCGCGCCGGCCATCGGCACCGTGCACCTGGAGAACTCCATCACCGCGCACCGGCCGATCGCGATCGGCGAGACCGTCGGCGTCACTGCCAGCGTCGGCGCCGCCAAGCCACACCCGAAGGGCACCGTCTACGACTTCCTCACCGTGGTCACCGCGGACGGCGAGAACGCGTGGGAGGAGACCTCGACGTACCTCCGCCGCGGGAAGGGCGATCCAGCTGCCTCGTCCGGCAGCGTCTTCCCGGACGCCGAGCCGAACGGCGTGGTCTGGAAGCTGCCGGGGGACCTCGGCCGCCGGTACGCCGCCGTGTCCGGAGACGCGAACCCGATCCACCTCTACCCGCTGACCGCCAAGGCGCTCGGCTTCCCCCGCCAGATCGCGCACGGCATGTGGACCATGGCCCGCTGCGTGGCGGCGCTGGAGAACCGGCTCCCCGGCGCGGTCCGCGTCGACGTCGCGTTCAAGAAGCCGGTGCTGCTGCCGGGCTCGGTCGCGTTCGGGAGCACTCCGGTGGACGGCGGTTACGCCTTCTCGCTGAGCAGCCCCAAGAACGGCGCCCCGCACCTGGCCGGACGCACGACAGCATTCTGAGGACGTTCGTCAGCTGGCCTGTTGCTGGACCCCGTCGCACATCCGGGATCGCCCGGCCGACGGCCGCGAGCCCGTGACTTGGCACCCCCAAAGGGTGATTTTGGGGCGGCGCACGGATGGTAGGCCGCGCTGCGGTTACCCGGCCGCATGGTCTACGACTCCGACACCACCACCACGACCTCCGACGCAGACACGGCGAGGTTCCTCCGCCTCGTCACGACCTTGATCGGCGGCACCTTCCTGCTCGTGGGGATTCTGGGCTTCATCCCCGGCATCACCACCAACTACGACGACCTCTCCTTCGCCGGGCACCACAGTGCGGCGAAGCTGATCGGCGTCTTCGAGGTCTCGGTGCTGCACAACCTCGTCCACGTCGCGTTCGGCGTTGCCGGGCTCGCCTTGGCCTCGCGGGCGCGACCGGCCGCCCTGTACCTCGTCGTCGGCGGGCTGATCTACGCAGTCCTGTGGATCTACGGCTTGGTCATCGAGCACGACAGCAGCGCGAACTTCGTCCCGGTCAACAGCGCCGACAACTGGCTGCACTTCGTGCTCGCGGTCGGGATGCTGGCCCTCGGCAGCTACGGGTTGCGCAACCTGCACGACCGCGGCCGAGGATCGGGGCGTGTTTGAGCCGGCCACCATGCCACCCAGGGCGCCATCGACCATCACCAGCTGGGCGCGGTGGTGTGCGGCCTCTTTGCCCGGTGCGGTGATCTCGGGCCGGGTTCGCCTCGTTCGGCATGACCCGGCAGTAGGCATCCGCGGTCATCTTCGTCGTCATGCTGCTCGGGGTATTCGTCGGCGCACCGGTACTGTTCGGCCAAGGCGACCTGACCGCGGTGGAGCTGCTCGCGGCGTCGATCTGGACCTACGCGAATCTCGGGCTCCTCGTCTGGAGCCCGCCGCTCTGTGGTCTGCTCGAGTTGGTCACCCTCGGAACCACGCCGCCCGTCCGCGACGTCCTCGTCGGCCGCACCCAGCATCCGCAGGGGGGCCGAACGCCCTGGACAGGCTGACGGACCGGGACTTGCTGGCCCAATGGTCGCGCACCAGCCACGCGCTGCGCCTCAGTCGTGACCGGCCGGAGCACATGCTGCGGATCGTGGGCCGACGGGCGGGTCTGCTCGAGGAGATCGAGAGGCGGGGCCTCTTGCATCGGTGCAAGCGCTAGCACGACGACCGAGATCGAGCGATCTGCGAGGCCGACGACTGGGGTGTAGGTCCGGCCACCTTCTCTAGACGTGCCGCCGCCGGAGATCTATGGTCCGGACACTGGCGAGGGGGACGCAATGGACACTCATCGGGAACTGACAGGACTGGGGCGTGGGCTCGCGGTGGTGGCGCTGGGCGTGGCCATGACGTGGAGCACGCCGCCGGCGGGCGCCGACGTCGATACCGAGTGCGACGGCATGGTGGCGACCATCGTCGGAACCGACGGTGACGACACGATCACCGGCACCCCGGGGGCCGACGTGATCGACACCGGTCTGGGCAACGACGTCGTGCGCGGTCTCAAGGGCGACGACGCCATCTGCACCGGGCCCGGCGACGACACCGTCTTCGGCGCGGACGGGAACGACCGGATCTTCACCGGCGAAGGGATCGACTACGTCGACGCGGGCGACGGCGCCGACGACGTCGGCGGCGGCCCGGGCGACGACCAGCTCCTGGGTGGCCGTGGGATCGACCGGATCCTCGGGGCCGACGGCTCCGACGTGAGCTGGGGCGGCCCCGGGAACGACGTCCTGTTCAGCTCCAACGCTGCCGAGATCGGCGGGCAGGCCGACCAGGCGTACGGCGAGGCCGGCGACGACACGCTGACCGGTGGCGACGACGACGTTCTCGACGGCGGCGCAGGCGCCGACTCGGTCTCCGCGCACACGGACGGGCACATCATCGGCTACGGCGGTCCGGGCGACGACGTGATGCGGGCCGGACGTGGCTCACAGCTCTTCGGCCAGGAAGGCCGCGACGACCTCGCCCTGCTCGTGGGCACCGCCATCCTCATGGACGGCGGCCCGGACAACGACGTGATCTCCGGGGCCAGGACCATGGTCGGCGGTGAGGGTGACGACGTCATCACCGGTGACGACCACGTCGAGGTGATCCTGGGCGGCTCGGGTGCCGACCGCATCGACGGCGGTCGCGCGGGCGACCACCTCTTCGGTGACGAGGGCAACGACGTGCTCCGCGGCGGCGACGGCAACGACGAGCTGGACGGCGGGCCCGACGACGGCGCACCGGGTGACAGGTGCAACGGCGGCTCGGGCAACCAGGACACGGCGGTCAGCTGCGAGGTCGTGACCGGGATCCCGTAAGCCCTCGCCCCGCGCCTGACCGGTCGGGCGATCGCGTCGTGACCCCGCCCAGCCAGATGCCCAGTGACCTGGCGGCCTCTGGATCCAGCTCGAACTCCACCTGGGTCGTCGACCCGTCGCCGTGCACGAGCTCGAGACTGACCACATCGGTCTGCCCTCGGTCGCTGAAGTGCCCGCTGGTGCACGTGTAGTTGCGCACCAGAGGCGGCAGGTCGTCACCCATGAGGACCGCGACGTCGTCGCAGCCCCCGGTCCGGGCCCCCAGCCAGCGCTCGCCTCTTCCGATCGCGTCATAGTGCTCTTCGCACAGCCGTGCTCGTAGGAATGCATTGCCAGGTGGCGTCATCCGCATGACTTGCGTTGCGCGCCCCGGGCATCCCAGCACATCACATGACCTCATGAGTCCCCCCAGACTCCGTGCTCCCGAGACACCAATGCTCCGTGGCCGACGCAGGTCGGCAACCACCCCTGAGGGTGGAAGGTGAGCCGGCTCGTCAGGACTCATCGCCGACCCGAAGCCAGGACCGGGCTGACACGAGGCGAGCCACGGGGTACCTGCCATCCATGACAGAAGACTCAGACGCGGCACGCGAACAGCTGCTCCGCGACGAGGTGGACCGCGGAGCGGGCAAGGACCCGTTGCGCGGCTCTCGTACCAGCGGCTTCTGGGCCGCCACGGTGGGGCTGGGTGTCGTCCTGGTGCTGCTCATCGTCTTCATCGCGCAGAACACCCGGACGACCACGGTCTCCTTCCTCGCCTGGGATGGTGAGGTCTCCGTGTCGGTCGCGCTCTTGATCGCTGCGGTGGCGGGACTGTTCCTCGCCGGCCTCGCCGGCATGCTGCGCATCCTCCAGCTGCGTCGACGGGTGCGCCGCGACCGCCGCTGATCTCAGACGCACACGAGAGTTTGATTTCCAAACTCACGTGTGAAATCCTGCCCCCGTGTCCCCCCCGTTTCCTTCGCTGGCCGAGCTGCCCGGCCGCCCCTGCCCCATTGCCGCCTCCCTCGAGGTGGTGGGCGAGCGGTGGGCGCTGCTGGTGGTCCGCGAGATCGCGCTCGGGAGCACCCGGTTCACTGACATCGTCCGCGGCACCGGAGCACCCCGCGACCGGATCGCGGCCCGCCTGAGGACACTCGAGGAAGCCGGCGTGGTCGAGCGGCACGCCTACCAGGACCACCCGACCCGGTCCGACTACGCACTGAGCGAGTCCGGCCGGGCGCTCGTGCCGGTGCTGGACGCGCTCCTCGCCTGGGGGCTCGAGCACGCGGTCACCCAGGACGACCCGGACCGGATGCACCACTACCCCACCCCGTCGCAGCGCCTGGAGAGGTCGCACCGATGACCCTGACCGAGAAGGCCGACGCTCCAGCCGCATGGGGGGAGCCGCGCAGCAGGACGGTGACCTGGTTCGACCCGATGGTCGGCGCCGCCGAGGGGCTGCGGATGGCGGGGATCGACTACCTCACCGCGATCCGGGACGGCCGGCTGCCGCCGGCCCCGATCTCGGGGCTGATGGACTTCGGCATCGCCGAGGTCGAGCCCGGCCGGGTTTCGTTCACCTGCCGGCCCGACGAGTCGGCGTACAACCCAATCGGTGTGGTCCACGGCGGCCTGGTCTGCACGCTGCTCGACTCGGTGTGCGCGTGCGCTGTGCACAGCACGCTGCCGCAGGGCAAGGGCTACACCTCGATCGAGATCAAGGTCAGCTACCTCAAGGCGGTCAGCTCGCGCAGCGGCCTCCTGACCGCGACCGGGACCCTGGTCAGGGCCGGCTCGCGGGTGGCCTTCAGCGAGGGCGTGGTCTCCGACGAGTCCGGCGCGCCGGTGGCCACCGCGACCAGCACCTGCCTGGTCTTCGACCTCCCGACCTGAGCCTCAGCGCTCGACCGCTCGCCCGAACTGCACCTTCTTCACCCGGCCGACCACGCCGGTGGGAGCGACGGCTCCACGCTTGTTGAACGTCGCGGTCGCGGGGCTCCACACGCCCAGGTCGGTGATGCCGTTGCCGTCCCAGTCGCCCGTCACCGGGACGTCGCCCGGGGTGCCGAAGACGATCGCGGTCGTGAACGGCGTGCCCAGCGGGTCGGTCTGGAGCAGGGTGAACGTCGCGGTGGACTGGTCGTAGACGCCGATGTCCGTGGTGCCGTTGCCGTCCCAGTCACCGGTGACCGGCAGGTCGTTCGCGTCGCCGAGCGGCACCTTCTGGGTCGAGCCGTCCGCCATCCGGAGCAGGAACTTGCCCGTGCCCGGCCGCCGTACGCCGATCTCCCAGGTGCCGACGCCGTCCCAGTTGCCCGCGATCGGGAGGTCGCCCTTCTTCCCGAACTTCACCGTGGTCTTGGAGCGCTTGACCTGCATCGTGAACATCCGGCTGTTGGGCTCGCGCACGCCCGGGTTGACCCGGCCGTCGCCGTCCCAGTCACCGAGCACCGGCTGCGCGGATCCGTCGCCGATCTTGATCACCCGCTCCTTCACCCCGGTCCGGGTGATGTGGTACGCCGCCGGCTTGGCCCGCCGGTAGACCATCACCTCGGCGGTCCGGCCGCCGTACATGTCGCCGGCCAGCGGGATGTCGGTGACCTGGACCTGGCTGCCGCCGCAGTTCTGCGAGGTCTGCGAGGAGCCCATCGGGAACGCCGACCCGTGGAACCAGGAGTCGACGACCGCGCCACCAAGTCGCTCCTCGAAGTGCAGGTGCGCTCCGTGGGAGTTGCCGGTGTTGCCGACGGTGCCGAGCGGCTGGCCCGCGGTGACGAGCTGGCCGACCGTGACCAGGACCGAGTCGAGGTGGCCGTAGAGGCTGCTCTCGCCGTTGCCGTGGTCGACGACGACGTACTGTCCGTAGCTCGGCTTGTTCTTGCCGACCACGGCCGTGACGACGGTGCCGGGGGCGGCCGCGGCCACCGTCCTGCCGAGGTCGCCGCCGGAGTAGTTGAAGTCGACCGCCCGCGGGCTGGGGGTGTGCCCCGAGCGGCTCGACCCGGTCCAGGTCTCGCCGCAGGGGAACGGCATCTCGTACGGCGTGATCGGCTGCGAGGTCGGCTTCAGGTCCTTGAGGGAGACACCCGCCTCACCGGGCAGCGCCGATCCGCCGTTGGTCGCGGTCGGGTCGTGCTCGCTCTTCGCGTCGTCGTCGCTGGGCTTGGGCTTCCCGGGCTTGTCGGGCTTGTCGGGCGTGCCGGGCTTGTCCGGCTTGCCGTGACCGAACTCGCCGAAGCCCTGGTAGCCGAAGTGCGAGTCGTCCGCGTACGCCGCCGGCCCGAGGACCGCAGCCGTCGCCAGCGTGACCGCTCCGACCGTCGCACCGAAGGCGTGCTTGATGGTCGGTCGGCGCCGGATGGGGGCTCGGTGCTTCGGCCGGGACATGCCCCGCAGTCAACATTCGTCACACAAGTCCCGTCCGACGAATCCGGGGAAATGACCGATCGGACTAGGGTTCTGGTCTTGACCGCTGTGACGGATGTGACCTGTGGGACCGGTGAGTCAGCCGCTGCTGCTGGGTCGGCGGGTCCGGATCACGCCCTCCTGGGCGGCGGTGGCCACCAGCGTCCCGTCAAGGGTGTAGACGTGGCCGAAGGCCAGGCCGCGGCCGCCGTGCGCGTTGGGCGACCACTGGTCGTAGAGCCACCACTCGTCGGCCCGGAACAGCCGGTGGAACCACAGCGTGTGGTCGAGCGAGGCCATCTTGGCCTGGGCGGGGTTGACGTCGTGGACCGCGAGCGAGGCGCCGAGCAGGCTGACGTCGCTGGCGTAGGTGAACGCCGCGAGGTGCGCCATCGGGTCCTCGGGCAGCCCCTCCTTGAAGCGCACCCACATCTGGGCGCGCGAGGGGTGCCGCGGGTCCGGCTCGAGGCCGTGCCTGGAGTTGCCGAGGAACCGGACCTCGATCGACGCCCACTCCTTGCCGAGCTCGTCGGCGTCGGCGTTGCCGCGCCCGCGCATCAGGTCGAGGAAGTCGAGCCCCTGTTCCGGGCCGGGCACCTCCGGCATGACGTCCTGGTGGTCGAAGCCCTCCTCGGGCTGCTGGAAGTTGATCGTCTGGTGGTAGATCGGCCGCCCGTGCTGGCGGGCGGTGACCCGCCGGGTGAGGAACGAGCGACCGTCCCGGATCCGCTGGACGTCGAAGATGATCGGCACCGCCAGGTCACCGGGGAGCAGGAAGTAGGAGTGGAAGGAGTGCGGGACGAACTCCGGGTCCACGCTCCGGGTGCCGGCCACCAGCGCCTGGGCCGCCACCTGACCGCCGTACACCCGGGCCCGGGCCGACGGCGGCTGGGCGCCGCGGTAGAGGTCCTCGTCCAGGGTCTCGAGGTCCAGCAGGTGCAGGAGGTCCCGCACGGCGGGATCCCCGGACGGGGCGTCGGTCATGCGTCGCGCCCGGACTCGTTGGCGTCGTTGCCGTCCTGGGCGTCGAGTCCGGCCAGGAACTGCTCGAACTGCTGGCCGATCTCCTCCCCGGTCGGCAGCGGCTCGTCGGAGGCCAGCAGTCCGGAGCCCGACTCCTCGGCCCGCTCGAACGCGTCGTACTGCTGCTCGAGCGCCTCGACCACCTCGCCGACCTCTTCGTTGGACGCCAGGTAGCGCTCGATCTCGCTCTCGCGCTCGCGGGCCAGGTCGTGCAGCTCGGTCAGGTCGATGGTCAGCCGGCCGGCCAGCTCGACCTGCTCGAGCAGCACCGCCGCGGCCTTCGGGTAGTCGAGCTGGGCGAGGTAGTGGGGGATGTGGGCGACGAAGCCGAGCATGTCGATGCCCCACTCCCCCAGCCGCACCTCGAGCAGCGACTGGGCGCTGCTCGGGATCCGCAGCTCGCCGCGCCACGGGCTGGTGCCGGGGACCAGCTCGTCGCGGTTGGCGTGCGGGGTGATCGCGATCGGGCGGGTGTGCGGCACGGCCATCGGCACCGAGCCCATGGCCACCACGCGGCTGACCTGCAGCCGGTCGAGCACCTCGCGGACCGCGCGGGCGAAGGCCTCCCACCGGTTGTCGGGCTCGGGCCCGTGCAGCAGGAGGTACGGCGTGCCGCCGCTGTCGCGGAGCAGGCGTACGGCGAGCCGCGGAGCGTCGTAGGCCTCGTAGTGGTCGCGGACGAACGACATGGCCGGTCGGCGGGCGCGGTAGTCGTGGAACTGGTCCACGTCGAAGGTCGCCACCACCGGACCGGGACCGTCGGGACCGGCGTTCAGGTCGGCGAGGTGGCGGGCGGCGTGCGCCGCGGCGTTCCCGGCGTCGAGGAACCCGTCCAGGACCAGGACCATCGTCAGGTCGGTGACCCCCGCGAGCTCAGGGACCTCGTCGACGATGTGCACGAGTCTGTCGGTGGGCACCCGCCCAGTTTCTCAGACGCCCCACAGTGCGGCGACATGGCGTGCGCTCGTGGTCCAGTGGAGCGCTACAGCGCGGTCGGGTCGAAGGTGAGCAGGAGCAGCCGGCCGGCGCGGTGGGCGAGCTGGCGGGTGCCGAGCCCGACCCAGGCCATCAGCCCCGCGTTGCGGCCGGCGTCGTCGAGATCGGGGTCGTCGAGCTGGTCCAGCAGCGACCACAGCGTGGCTTGGCCGAAGCTGGTCGCGACGTACTCGCAGGCCCACCAGGCCTCGCCGTAGTGGACCCGCGAGTCGGCGTCGTTGAAGTCGCCGTCACTTGGGAGGTCGGCGAAGCCGGCCCGGGCGGCGTCGACCGCGCTCTGCGAGATGCCCCGGCGCTCCGGCGGCAGGGGCCGCACCGAGACGTACTCCGCCAGCCCCTCGCTCAGCCACACCGGCGCATGGTCGTCGCGGCGGCCGAGCGCCACGTGGGTCAGCTCGTGTCGGATCAGCCGGCCCCTGTAGACCACCACCGAGCGGGTCCAGTCGAAGGGGATCACCCCGGACACGTCGGTGATTCCCTGCCGGACGTCGGCCAGCAGCCGGTCCGCGGCGCCGATGCTCCTGTCGTCGAAGACACCCAGCACGCCCGGGACGGCCCGGACCACGACCGGGCCGAGCTCCCACGGCTGCGGCCGCACGTCGTGCTCGGCCTCCCAGGCCGGGTCGGTGGCGGCCCGGCGCGCCGGCCGAGGTGAACCCCATCCTGTCGAGGCTCAGCACCGGGCGCTCGTCGAAGCCGCTCAGCTCGGTGCGCAGTCCCACCACGGCCTGGTAGTCGTCACCGTCTCGCACGATCGTGGCTGGGTCGAGCTCGTAGTCGAAGGTGCCGAGCGGCAGCTGGGCGAGGTTGTCGAAGTAGGTCCGCTGCTCGCGGCGCAGCGCCCGGTCCCCCGGCGCCAGGCCGGCCAGGAACCAGCGGGGTGTCGTCGGAGAAGACCGAGCAGGCGGAGAGCCCCGTTGCGGTCAGTCCCAGCAGCAGCAGCGCCGGGACAGCGAGCTTCCTAGACCGAGCGGTCGGCATCGACCGGCGCCCGGCTGGTCCGGCCGTCGGAAAGGGCAGTGATGTCCTCGACGATGCCGAGGGCGATGGCCTGGGGGGTCAGCCCGATCTGCTCGAGGATCCGGGCGCGCTTGGCGTGCGAGAGGAACTGCTGAGGGATCGCGTGCAGCCGGAAGGGCGTGGTCACGCGGGCGGCGTTCAGCGTCTGCAGGAGAACGGCGCCGCAGCCCCCGGTCTCGCCGTTGTCCTCGATGCTCACCACGAGCCGGTGCTGGCGGGCCAGGTCGACGAGGGCCGGGTTGACCGGCTTGACCCATCGCGGGTCCACCACGGTCACCCCGATGCCCTGGGCGACCAGCCGCTCGGCCACCTCGACGGCCGTCGTGGCCATCGCCCCGACCGCGACCACGAGGACGTCCCTGGTGCCGGTGCGGACGAGCACGTCGACGCCGCCGGCCGTGTCGACCGCCGGGATGTCCTCGGGCGGCGGGCCCTTCGGGAAGCGCAGCACCGTCGGGGCGTCGTCCACGTCGACCGCTTCGTTGAGCAGCTCGCGCACCCGGGTGGCGTCGCGAGGCGCGGCCAGCCGCAGGCCGGGGACGACCTGCAGGATCGACAGGTCCCACATGCCGTTGTGGCTGGCGCCGTCGTCGCCGGTGACCCCCGCCCGGTCGAGGACGAAGGTGACCCCGCACTTGTGCAGCGCGCAGTCCATCAGGACCTGGTCGAAGGCGCGGTTGAGGAACGTCGCGTAGATCGCGACCACGGGGTGCAGCCCGCCCATCGCCAGGCCGGCCGCGGAGGTGGCGGCGTGCTGCTCGGCGATGCCGACGTCGAAGGTGCGGTCGGGGAACCGGGCCTGGAACTGGTGCAGCCCGGTCGGGTGCATCATCGCCGCGGTGATCGCGACGACGTCCTGGCGACGCTGCCCGATCCGGACGATCTCGTCGGTGAACGCGTTGGTCCAGATGTTGCCCTTGGGGTCCTGCTCGCCCGAGTCGGGGTCGAACGGGCCCACCTGGTGGAACTGGTCGGCCTCGTGCCGCTCGGCGGCGTCGTAGCCGAAGCCCTTCCGGGTGAGCGCGTGCACGATCACCGGACCGCTGAACTTCTTCGCCTGGCCGAGCGCGTGCTCGACCGCTGCCCGGTCGTGGCCGTCGACCGGCCCGACGTACTTCAGCCCGAGGTCCTCGAACAGCCCCTGGGGAGCGACGGCGTCCTTGACCCCCTTCTTCATCGCGTGGAGGGCGTCGTACGCCGCCGGGCCCACGCCCGGGACGGCGTTCAGCCGTCGCTTCACGACGTCGAGGACCTGTTCGTAGCGCGGGTTGGTGCGCAGGCTGGTCAGCGCGGTCGCGAGGCCGCCGATGGTCGGTGTGTAGGAGCGGCCGTTGTCGTTGACCACGATCACCAGCCGCGACCGCTTCGCGACCGCGATGTTGTTGAGGGCCTCCCAGGCCATGCCGCCGGTGAGCGCGCCGTCGCCGATCACGGCGACCACGTGGCGGTCCTCGCCGCGGATGGCGTAGGCCTTGGCCAGCCCGTCGGCGTAGCTCAGTGCGGTCGAAGCGTGGCTGTTCTCCACCAGGTCGTGCTCGGACTCGGCCCGGCTCGGGTAGCCGCTCAGCCCGCCCTCGACGCGCAGCCGGGCGAAGTCAGCCGCGCGCCCGGTGAGCATCTTGTGCACGTAGGCCTGGTGGCCGGTGTCCCACACCACCCGGTCACGGGGCGAGTCGAAGGTGCGGTGGATGGCCAGGGTCAGCTCGACCACGCCGAGGTTGGGGCCGAGGTGCCCGCCCGCCGGCGCGCACGAGGTGATCAGCCGGTCGCGGATCTCGCTGGCGAGGGTCTCGAGCTCGTCGTCGGAGAGTCGCCGGAGGTCGCGCGGCCCCGAGATCATGTCGAGCACACCCATGGGACGCGAGTTTACGGGCTCAGAGCTCGACGGACGCGATTGCCGGCTCGTGGAGGCTGCTGACCCAGACCCGGCCCTCGTGCTCGCGCACGCCGGTCACGAACGCGTACTCCGTGGCCGGCAGGTCGAGGTCGTGCACCAGCGTGCCGGTGTCGTCGTACGCCTGCACCCGGAGCCAGCGGGCCGGCTTGGGCTGGAGCCGCTTCGGGGTGGCCGCCGTGAGCCGTCGCAGCCAGACCGGCCCGGAGCGGATCCGCGTGGCGATCGCCACGCGCGGACCGGCCAGGGCCACCCACACCAGGCCGTCGGAGCCGCCGGAGATGTTGTCGGGGTAGCCGGGCAGCTCGGGCACGAGGTGGTCGCGAGTTCCGGCCTTCTCGCCGGTCAGCCAGAGGCGAACCACGGTGCAGGCACCGGACTCAGCCACCGCGACGTAGGACTCGTCGGCGGCCAGGGCGACGCCGTTGGCGAAGTCGAGACCGTCGAGGACCGTGGTGAGCGTGCCGTCCGGGTCGAGCCGCAGTAGCCGGCCGGATCTGGTGGCCAGCACGATGTCGCTCTCGTAGTCGTCGATCCCGTAGAAGCGCGAGGAGTCGGAGAACCACACGGTCCCGTCCGCCGACACTGCAGCGTTGTTGCAGAAGACCATCGGTACGCCGTCGACCTCGCGCACGACCGTCTCGACCGCGCCGGAGCGGGTGTCGACACGAAGCAGCCCGCGGTCGACGTCGCACACCAGCAGCCGGCCGTCGAGGTCGAGCTCGATGCCGAGCGGCCGCCCGTCGGTCTCCGCGACCCGGTCGATCTTCGCTCCGTCGGGGCTGACCCGCCAGATCGCGCCGTCCCCGGTGCCGGTGAACACCGCGCCCTCGTCGGGGCCGTGGGTGGCGACGACCACGTCCTCGGGTCCGGGCCCGGGGACGGGGACGACGGTCGGCCGCGGGGAGGTCACCCGGTCATGCTGGCGTAGAGCTCCGAGTCGAGGAACCCCGGGACCGAGATGGAGGCCGAGGCCGTGAGGTCGAGCTCGCGGGCGGTCGACGGCTCGACGAACACGATCCGGCGCCCTTCGGTGCACACGATGTCGTCGTCGGTGAGGTCCACCGGGGCGGCGAAGACGTACATCCGGTCGTCCGACCCGTAGGCCTCGTGGAACACCTCGATCGCGCGCCACAGCCGCAGGTCGCCGGGGTCCAGCCGGACTCCGGTCTCCTCCGCCAGCTCGCGGACGGCACCCTCGGCCGGCTCCTCTCCGGGCTCGAGGTGCCCTCCCGGCGGGCCCCACTTCTCCGGGTCGATGACGGGGAACTCGTCGCGCTCCTGGAGCAGCAGCCAGCCCCGCCGGTCGACGAGGATCACGCCGGCGAACAGGTGCACGTGCCGAGGCTAGTGTCCGGTCAGGGGAGGGCGTCGCGGAGCCGATGCATCCGCCGGCCGAAGCCGTTGACGGCGTACCGCATGCTGCGGGGCACGGGAACCCGGACCATTGCGTGCTTGCGGACGTAGCTCTCGACGGTCCAGGTGACCCAGTGGCCGGCCGGGAAGTACCCCGCGTCGCCGACCTGCAGCACCACCGGTGGCTCCCCGTCGACCTGGAGCGAGACGGACCCCGCGATGATCACGATGGTCTCGTCCACGTCGTAGTACCAGCGGAACCGCCCGGCGGTGCAGTCCCAGGTCCAGTGCGAGGTGGTGCCGTCTGCGCTCTCGGCCCACTCGGAGAGCCGGGCCTGCGGCTGCCCGTCGAGCACCCACTCCGGGTTGATGGGGTGGTCCTCGAGGTCCACCTCGCCGCGGGAGACGTGGAGGACTCGGCCGGCCACGGTCTCCGTCATGGGTCACAAGGCTAGTTGCGGGCACCGCGGTTCGCGGGAGAACAGGACAAGTCGTGACAGGGTGGCGACGTGCGCCTCGACGGCGGCTCGGACGGCCTGGTGGCCCGCGACGCGCACGGGCTGGCCACCCTCGGCGTGGCCGGCGTCTACCTGTCGCGGCGCGGCAACAAGTTCTCCGGCCTCGACGGCAGGCTGGCGGCCACGGGCGCACGCGCACGGGATCCGCGCGGAGCTGCTGCTCAGCAACGACAGCGACCGGCTCGGAGACTTCGACCCACGGGCGGCCGCGAGGCTGCTGCGCAAGCGCGCCAACCTGGAGCGGGTCGCCGACCGATCGCGGTGATGGCCTCGACCGACCCGCAGGAGTACGTCGCCCGCGGCTACCGCCTGGCCGAGCTCGGGCAGGCCGTCGACACCCTGGCCCTGATGACCTACGACCAGCACGGGCCGTGGTCCGGCCCTGGGCCGATCGGCGCGCGTCGCTGGCAGCAGCGAGCGATTGCGGTCGTGACCGCCGTCGTGCCGGCCACGAAGGTGGACCTCGGCGTCGCGGGCTACGGCTACGCCTGGCCCAGCGGCCGCACCGTGACCGTCAAGCAGGCCCGCAAGCTGGTGGCTCGCGACGGCGCCAAGGCGCGCTGGCGCGCCGGCCCCGGCGAGTGGACCGCGCGGCTCTCGGACGGCACCCGGATGTGGTGGTCGGACGGGCGCTCCTACGCGCTCCGGCTCGAGCTGGCCACCGCGCTGGGCCTGCACGGCGTCGCGCTGTGGCGGCTGGGCTCGGCCGACCCGCTGCCCTGACTCACAGCCTGGCGACGTACCTCCGGCCTCGCAACGCCTCCTCCACAAGGCCGACTGCGCGGCGTACGCCGGTGAGCCGCGCCTCCTCGGCCAGCCAGGTCTCGACCGCTGCGTCGACCACATCGAGCGTCGCCACGTCGCGGAGCTCGGCGCGGGCCTCGCTGAGCCCGCGCTTGACCGCGGCCTGGCCGGCCTCGATGTGCAGCACGGCGAACCTGGCCAGCACCACCACGTGGCGGCGCAGGGCCGGGTAGGCGCGAAACTCCGGCGGGCACTGGTCGAGCAGCCAGTTGACCGCCGTGCGCTCCCAGTCGGGCGCGTCGGGCGGCCGCACCTCGCGGGGCCAGCCGGGCGGGGCGACGTGGGTGACCATCGCGCCATTCTACGTCAGGATTCGAACATCTGTTCGAGTTGATCAAGGATCGGATCGCGCAGCCCGACGCAGTCGTGGCGCCAGAACGGTTCGCAGTAGACCAGGGCGCCGGCCATCCACTCCTCGTGGCCCTCGAGGACGGCGACCTGGAACGCCGGCTCCGGGATCCGCACCGAGGGCCGGCCGAAGCCGCGCGGTGTGGCCGGCTCGAAACCCCGGCTCGCGTAGTAGACCGGGCTGCCTTCGAGGAACAGCGCGGGCGCCTGCTGGCGGCGGGCCTCCTCGATGGCGGCGCGGAGGAGCCGGGTCCCCACTCCGCCACCTTGGTGGGCGGGCGCCACCGACAGCGGGCTCAGCACCAGCACCTCGACCAGAGCTCGCCTCGCGTCCACCCACGACCGGCTGAGGAGCACGTGGCCGATCACGGAGCCGTCCTGGTCGGCGACGAGCTCGGCGCGGGCATGCTGCTGCTGCCGGAGGTCGTCCACGAGCGCGGCGACCGTCTCGCCCTCCTCGCCGAACGCGTCGGTGACCACGCGACGTACGTCGGCCTCGTCCTCGGGTTCGGTACGCGCGGATCACGAGCTCAGCCATCGAGGAAGGTGAACCGCACGGTCCGCTCGTCGTTGTCGACGTTCAGGTCGACCAGGCAGATGCTCTGCCAGGTCCCGAGCGCGAGCTCGCCGCCGAGCACCGGCACGGTCACGTGCGGCGGCACGATCGCCGGCAGCACGTGGGAGCGGCCGTGGCCGCGGGAGCCGTGCGCGTGCTTCCAGCGGTCGTCGGCCGGCAGCAGGTCGCCGAGCGCGCTGAGCAGGTCGTCGTCGCTGCCGGCGCCGGTCTCGATGATCGCGATGCCCGCGGTGGCGTGCGGCACGAACAGCTGCAGCAGCCCGTCGCCGCGGTCCGCGACGTACGCCGCGCAGTCGCGGGTCAGGTCGAGGACGACCTCTCGGTCACCCGTGCGGTACTGGCGTGTGCTCGTCTCCACGCGCCGATCGTGGCACGGCCGGGTCGGCACCGGCGGCGCGTGGTCGGGCCAGCGCTGTGACCACGGCCAGCCAGACCGTGCCGTAGACGAGGCTGGTCCCGACGTCGGTCAGGTGGTGGGCGCCCTCGTAGAGCCGGCTGGCGGCGACGTACATCGGCACGAGGCCGAGGAGCACCACGAGGACGCGAGCCGCGCCGCTGGGACGGCTGCGGGTCCGCACCCAGAGGGCGAGCAGGACGGCGGCGCCGCCGTACACCGCCACCGCGGTGCCGACGTGGCCGGACGGGAAGCTGTGCGTCGGCACCAGCCCTGCGTCCAGGAGCTCTACCGGCGGCCGGTCGCGCGGGGCGGCGTGCGAGCCCAGCCAGTAGATGCCACCGTCGCCGACATCGGCCAGACCGATGAGCAGGGCGGGTCGCAGCGACCGGAGCGCCAGCCCCGCCACCACCGCGACGAGGCCACCGACGGCCAGGCCGACCACCGTCTCTCCCAGGAGCGTGCCCCCCTCGGCCACCGGGTCGAGCCAGCCGCGGCGCTCACCTGCGAACCACCGTGCGATGTCGTCGTCCACGGGGTCCACCGATGGCTCGAGCGAGTGCGTCAGCAGCCAGCCCCAGCCGACCACGACCAGGGCCAGCACGGCGTACGCCGACACCGCGAGCAGGAGCCGACTGCGCACGCGGCTCACCTCTCCTCCGGGTCCCTCCCCTGCGCGGCACGCCCGCCGTCGACGGGCACGACCGCACCCGAGACGTACCCGGACTCCGGCCCCAGCAACCACGCCACCACGTCCGCCACCTCCTCCGGCAGCCCGACCCGGCCGAGCGGGTGCAGCCGGGCCATCTCGGTCTCGACGGCGGCCACTACCCGTCCAGCAGGGCGTTGACCCGCTCCACCTTGGCGGTGAGCTGGCCCTCGAACCCCGCCCGGATGTCGGCCTTGAGCACCAGCCCCACCCGCGGGGAGACCTCGGCGACGACGTCGACGGCGCGCTTCACGACCGCCATCACCTCGTCCCACTCCCCCTCGACGGTGGTGAACATGCTGGTCAGCTCCCAGGGCAACCCCGACTCCTTCACCACCCGGACCGCGGCGGCCACCGCCTCGGACACGCTGCCGGTCTCGTCACCGCTGGTCGGGGAGATGCTGAACGCCACGAGCATGGTTCCAAACTAGCCATGCGCACTGGCAGGCTGGCGGGGTGATCCTCGCCTGCCACACGCTCATCTACTCCGACGACGCCGACGCGACCCGGGCCTTCTTCCGGGACGTCCTCGGGTTCCCTTGCATCGACGCCGGCCCGGACGACGCTGCTGACGCCGGGGAGGGCTGGCTGATCTTCCAGACCGGACCCAGCGAGCTCGGGGTGCACCCTACGGACGGCGAGGGGTACAGCTCGCCGCGGCACCACGCGATCAGCTTCATCGTCGATGACCTTGAGTCGACGATGGCCGAGCTGCGCGAGAAGGGCGCGGAGTTCAGCTCGGGCCCGGACGACCACGGCTACGGCATCGTCGCGATGGTCAAGGTGCCGGCCGCCGACGACGTGCAGCTCTACCAGCCCCGGCACGAGACGGCGTACGCCCTCTGACCCGTGGACCTCGAGGAGGTCGGCCGGCTGGCGCTCGCCCACCCGGACGTGAAGCGGAAGGGCACCGAGGCCCGGCCGGCGTGGTACGTCGACGACCGGCTCGTGGTGCGGTGGCTTGACCCGACCTCGGTGGTGGTCCGGGCCGGGTTCGCGCAGCGCGAGCGGCTGCTGACCGACCACCCCGACACCTTCGGCGTACCTCCGCGGTTCGAGAGCCACATGATGGTGGTCGTCGAGCTGGACAAGGCCGACCCGCGCGCGGTGGCGCGCGCGATCAGCGAGGCGGTCGAGCTCCAGCGCCGGAGATGACCGGGTCAGCCGGCGTTGAAGATGACGTAGTCGCCCTTGTGCAGGAAGAAGCCCTCGGTCTTCTTGATGTTGATGCAGGTGACCCCGATCCGCTCGCTGAGGCACGCGAACCTGCCGAAGCTCGTGGCCGAGCCGTAGGGCAGCACCTGGGCGCCCTGCTTGCGGATCGTGTCGGTGTTGCAGACAGGCACGGCCCGACCCCGGTGGAACTCGATCCGCCCGACCCGGTCCGAGACCGGGTTGCCGGGGCAGACGTCGGGGTCCTTGACCGAGCCGACGTTGATCTCGCAGCCCTTGGGCCCGCTGGTGGCGACGTTGCAGTAGATGTTGCCGCTCGGTGAGACGAACTTCTTCAGCGCCTTCATGTCCTTGGCCACGTCGAAGTGGGCGAGCGCCGCGTCGTACGTCCGCGGAATGCCGAGCCGGGGCGCCGGCTCGGCAGGCTGGGCGTGCGCCGGAGCAACGGGCACGAGGGTGAGCACGGCGAGGAGCGGGACGAGGAGGGCCAGAAGGGAGCTGCGCAGCGACATGGGCGCAGCGTGTCACACCGACTTGGCACTGCCCGGGCGAGCGGGGCTCGTGTCGTCGGCCCGCCCCGCCGCCTCGGCTCAGGCCTTGCGCAGGCTCCGCAGGACGTACTGCATGATCCCGCCGTTGCGGTAGTAGCCCGCCTCACCGGGGGTGTCGATCCGGACCACCGCGTCGAACTCCACCTCCCCCGCGCTGACCTTCACCGTGCTTGGGATCCCGTCGTTGAGCTCGGTCACGCCGGTGATCGAGAACGTCTCCTCGCCGGTCAGGCCGAGCGACTCGGCGGTCTCGCCCTCGGGGTACTGCAGCGGCAGCACGCCCATGCCGATCAGGTTGGAGCGGTGGATCCGCTCGTAGGACTCGGCGATCACGGCCTTGACCCCGAGCAGCGCGGTGCCCTTGGCGGCCCAGTCGCGGGACGAGCCGGAGCCGTACTCCTTGCCGGCCAGCACCACCAGCGGCGTACCGGCCTCGAGGTAGTGCTCGGAGGCCTCGTAGACCGACGTCACCTCGGCGTCGTCACCCTCGCCGGTGGTGAAGTCCCGCGTGAAGCCACCCTCGGTGCCCGGCGCGAGCTGGTTGCGGAGCCGGATGTTGGCGAACGTGCCGCGGATCATCACCTCGTGGTTGCCGCGGCGCGAGCCGTAGGAGTTGAAGTCGCGCTGCTCGACACCGTGATCGGCGAGGTACTCGCCGGCGGGTGAGTCCTTCTTGATCGCGCCGGCGGGGCTGATGTGGTCGGTGGTCACCGAGTCGCCCAGCCGGAGCAGCACCCGGGCGCCCTCGATGTCGCTGACCGGCTCCGGCTCGTCGGGCATGCCGTCGAAGTACGGCGGCTTGCGCACGTACGTCGAGTCGGGGTCCCACTCGAAGGTGTCGCCCTCGGGGGTGGGCAGCTCCTGCCAGCGCTGGTCGCCGGCGAAGACGTCGGCGTAGTCGTCGGTGAACATGTCGGAGCTGATCGCCTCGCCGATCACCCGCTCGACCTCTGACGCCGAGGGCCAGATGTCCTTCATGAACACGTCGTTGCCGTCCTGGTCCTGACCCAGCGGCTCCTCGAACAGGTCGACGTCCATCGAGCCGGCCAGGGCGTAGGCGACCACCAGCGGCGGCGAGGCCAGGTAGTTCATCTTCACGTCGGGGTTGATCCGGCCCTCGAAGTTCCGGTTGCCCGACAGCACCGAGACGACCGCCAGGTCCTTCTCCTGCACCGCGGCCGAGACCTCCGGGATGAGGGGCCCGGAGTTGCCGATGCAGGTGGTGCAGCCGTAGCCGACGAGGTTGAAACCGAGCTTGTCGAGGTACGGCGTCAGCCCGGCCTTCTCGTAGTAGTCCGAGACCACCTTGGAGCCCGGCGCGAGCGTGGTCTTCACCCAGGGCTTGCGCTGCAGCCCCTTCTCGACGGCGTTCTTGGCCACCAGCGCGGCGCCGATCATCACCGACGGGTTCGAGGTGTTGGTGCAGGAGGTGATGGCCGCGATGACGACCGCGCCGTGGTCGAGCTCGCACACGGTGCCGTCCTCGAGAGTCACCTCGACCGGGTCGGAGGCGCGACCCTTGGCGACCTCGGGGTTCTGGTGCCACTCGGTCGGCTCGCCCCCGCCGTTGGAGTCCTGGGAGTACGCCGGGGCGTCGCTGGCCGGGAAGGACTCCTTCGAGGCCTCGTCGACGCCGGACCGGGTCTTGTCGTCGTCGTCCGAGTCGACGTAGTCAGCCAGCGCGGCGCGGAAGCCCTCCCGGGCCTCGGAGAGCGCGACCCGGTCCTGGGGCCGCTTCGGGCCGGCCAGGGACGGCACGACGGTGGACAGGTCGAGCTCGAGCTTCTCGGAGTAGCGCGGCTCGGCGTCGGGGTCGTGCCAGAGGCCCTGCTCCTTGGCGTAGGCCTCGACCAGCGCGAGCTGGTCGTCGGAGCGGCCGGTGAGCTGGAGGTAGTCGATGGTCTGCTGGTCGATGGGGAACACCGCGATGGTGGAGCCGAACTCCGGGCTCATGTTGCCGATCGTGGCCCGGTTGGCCAGCGGCAGGGCCGAGACGCCGGGGCCGTAGAACTCGACGAACTTCCCGACCACGCCGTGCTTGCGCAGCATCTCGGTGATGGTGAGCACGAGGTCGGTGGCGGTGGAGCCCTCGGGCAGGTCGCCGTTGAGCTTGAAGCCGACCACCCGCGGGATCAGCATCGACACCGGCTGGCCGAGCATCGCGGCCTCGGCCTCGATGCCGCCGACCCCCCAGCCGACCACGCCGATGCCGTTGACCATCGTGGTGTGGCTGTCGGTGCCGACGCAGGTGTCGGGATAGGCCGTGAGCTCACCGTCGACGTCGCGGGTGAACACCACGCGAGCCAGGTGCTCGATGTTGACCTGGTGGACGATGCCGGTGCCGGGCGGCACCACCTTGAAGTCCTCGAAGGCGCCCTGGCCCCAGCGCAGGAACTGGTAGCGCTCGCGGTTGCGCTCGTACTCGATCTCGACGTTGCGCTCGAAGGCCTCGGGCGTGCCGAAGACGTCGGCGATCACGGAGTGGTCGATGACCAGCTCGGCCGGCGCGAGCGGGTTGATCCTCGTCGGGTCGCCGCCGAGCTCGGCCATCGCCTCGCGCATCGTCGCCAGGTCGACCACGCACGGGACGCCGGTGAAGTCCTGCATGATCACCCGCGCCGGCGTGAACTGGATCTCGGTGTCCGGGTCCGCGTCGGCGTCCCAGCCGGCCACGGCGCGGATGTGCTCGTCGGTGATGTCGGAGCCGTCCTCGGTGCGGAGCAGGTTCTCCAGCAGCACCTTGAGGCTGTACGGCAGGCTCTCGACGTCCAGCCCGTCGCCGGTGACCTGGTCGAGCCGGAAGATCTGGTACGACTCATCGCCGACCTCGAGGCTGCTCTTCGCGCCGAAGCTGTCCTTGCTGGCCACGCTCACCATCTCCTCGCCTGGGACTGCCGCCCATCCTGCCGCCGGTACCCGACGCCCGGAAGGAGGGCCCGCCTCATGTCCACGTTTTATCTTGATATCAAGATACATGACGTCGAGAGTCGCCGCCAGCGCGGCGTGCGCGAGGGGTCAGCCCAGCAGCCGCGGCTCGATCCGGGTCTCGGTCACCGAGCCGTCGTCCTGTCGCTCGACGACGTACGCCGCCACGCCGGGCCGGTCGGCGACCGCCTCGACCAGCTCGGTGCCCTCGTAGACCAGGCCGACACCGTCGTCGGTGGCGTGCGAGGTGGGCAGGTCGCCCTTGCCGACCAGGCCGTGCAGGAGCGGGCGGCGCTGCTCCTCGCTGTCGTAGTGCACGCCGTTGCCGTAGGGGAGCAGACCGAGCCCGGGCGGGGAGAGCTGGAGGTCGGTGCCGTAGCTGTCGGTGGGCCCGCCGACGTACCAGCAGATCGAGCCGGCGGACACGCCACCGAGCACGACTCCGCTCTCCCAGCACTCGCGCAAGATCTCGTCGAGGCCGTGCACCCGCCAGACCGCGAGCAGGTTCGCGACCGATCCTCCGCCGACCCAGATCACGTCCTGGGCAAGCAGGTGCGCGCGGACGTCGGGGACGTTGGGCATGCCGAACAGCTCGAGGTGCGAGGCCCGCACGTCGGAGCCGGCGAAGGCTCGATAGAAGCCTGCGATGCCGTTGAGGGAGTCGCCGAAGGCGGTGCCGAGGTAGCAGAACCGAGCCCGCTCCGGATCGCCGGCCAGATGGATCGCGTGTTCGATGAGCGGACCTCGGCACCAGTGGAAAGGCCCCCTGTCCGAGGTCAGGAAGCCACCCGAAGTGGCGAGGATGCGCATGGGCTCAGCCTCCGAGTGCGCTTGGGACCATCAGCGCCACGCACTCTACGTGGTGGGTCATGGGGAACAGGTCGAAGGCGCGGAGCGTCTCGAGCCGGTAGCCGTGCGCACCGAAGATCGCCACGTCCCGGGCCAGCGCCGCGGGGTCGCAGGCGACGTAGGCCACGGCCCGGGGCCGGCGCGCGGCGACGGCCTCGACGACAGTACGGCGAGCGCCTTCCCGGGGCGGGTCCAGGACGACGAGGTCCACCGGCTCCGCGGGGAGGCCGGTCAGGACCTCGGCCACGTCGCCGGGCAGGACCGTGGCCCCCGGCACGTTGGCCTCCGCCTGTGCGCACGCTCGCCGGTCGCCCTCGACCAGCGTGACCCCGGCCGGCCCGGCCGCGTCGGAGAGGAACCGCCCGAACAGCCCGACCCCGGCGTACAGGTCGAGCACCGACTCCCCCGGCCGCGGTGACAGGAAGTCGAGCACGGTGTCGACCAGCAGCTCGGGGGCGCCCGGATGCACCTGCCAGAACCCGTCCTCGACCTCGAACGACACCCCGCGGACCACGTGGCTGGCCGGGGCCCCGGCGATCAGGCAGTCGTCGACCTCGACGACCTGGTGCGAGCGGTGCTTGCGCAGCCCGCGCCGGCCACCAGGCAGCTCGACGTACCGCTGCCGGGTGCGCCAGCGCAGCCCGTCGTGCTCGTGGGGCCGGTCACCGGGCACCGCCTCCACCGTCACGTCGACGTCCAGGTCGGCCAGCCGGGACAGCTGCTCGCGGACCACGTCGGCCTTCAGCTCGCGCTGACGAGGCAGGGCGACGTGCTGGAAGTCGCAGCCACCGCACCTCCCCGGTCCGGCGTACGGGCACGGCGCCGCGACGCGGTCGGACGAAGGCTCGAGCACCTCGACGGCATCGCCGCGCCAGAACCGGTCACCGTCGGTGCCCTCGGTCACTTCGAGGACCACCCGCTCGCCCGGCAGCGCGTGCCGGACGAACACCACCCGGCTCTCAGGCCCGACCCGGGCGACGCAGTGGCCGCCGTGCGCGACGGGGCCGACGACGACCTCGAACCGCTCCCCCACCCGCGAGGCACCCCGCGGGCGCCGCGCCCGGGCACGTGGTCGGGGAGTCAGCGGTGCACGTCCCGCTGCTCGCCGCGCCGATCCACCTCGCCGCGGCGCAGGTCGCCCGGGCGGACGCGGTAGTCGTCGCGGAGCTCGCGCTCGCGGGCGATCTCGGAGGAGCGCAGCTGGTAGGGCACCGACGTCACCATCACGCCGGGGGTGAACAGCAGCCGGCCCTTGAGCCGCAGCGCGGTCTGGTTGTGCAGCAGCTGCTCCCACCAGCGGCCCACGACGTACTCGGGGATGTAGACCGCGACCACCCCGCGCGGGTTGGCCTGCCTGATCTCGGTGGCGTACTCGACGATCGGCCGGACCAGCTCGCGGTACGGGGAGTGCAGCACCTTGAGGGGTACGTCGATCCGGCGCTCATCCCACTCCTCGAGGAGACGGTTGGTGTCGGCGGGGCTGGTGGAGACGTAGACCGCCTCCAGGACGTTCGGCCGGGTGGCCTTGGCGAAGGCGAGCGCGCGGAGCGTGGGCTTGTGCAGCTTGGAGACCAGCACGATGGCGTGCACCCGGGTCGGCAGCACCTTGTCCTCGTCCTCGGCGGCCAGCTCCTCCTCAACGTTGTCGTAGTGGCGCCGGATCGCCCTCATCAGCAGGAAGAAGATGACCATCGCGACTATCGCGATCCAGGCTCCGGCCAGGAACTTGGTGACCAGGACGATCACCAGGACCACGGCCGTGAACGTGAGGCCGACGGAGTTGATCATCCGGGACCGGAACATGCGGCGCCGGGCGGCGGGATCGGTCTCGGTCTTCAGGGCGCGGGTCCAGTGCCGGATCATGCCGAGCTGGCTCAGGTTGAACGACACGAAGACGCCGACGATGTAGAGCTGGATGAGACGCGTGGTCTCCGCGTCGAAGACCAGGATCAGCACGATCGCCATCACCGCGAGGAACACGATGCCGTTGCTGTAGGCCAGCCGGTCGCCACGCGAGCCCAGCGCTCGCGGTGCGTAGCCGTCCTTGGCCAGGATCGAGCCGAGCACCGGGAAGCCGTTGAAGGCGGTGTTCGCGGCCAGCACCAGGATGATCCCGGTCACGGTGACCACGGCGTAGAAGCCCGGCGAGAAGTCGCTGAAGACGGCCCGGGCGATCTGCGCGATCACCGGGTTCTGGTCGAAGTCGTCAGGCAACGGCTCGCCGTTGCGGGACAGCCGATCGAGATGGTGGGGATCGACGTAGCGCAGCCCCATCTGCTTGGCGAGGACGATGACGCTGACCATCATCGTGATCGCGATGAGTCCCAGCAGCAGCAGCGTGGTGGCGGCGTTGCGGCTCTTGGGCTTGCGGAACGCCGGGACGCCGTTGGAGATCGCCTCGACGCCGGTGAGGGCGGCGCAACCCGATGAGAACGCGCGAGCCAGCAGGAACAGGAGAGCGAACGTGGTCAGCGACTCCGAGCTGCCGACCCCGGGATCGGGAGTGATGTGCAGGTCCGCGCTCTCGACGTCCGGAAGGTCGCCACCCGCCATCCGCAGCAGGCCGTAGCCACACATGCCGAGGATCGCGAACATGAACGCGTAGGTCGGGAACGCGAAGAACGTCCCGGACTCGCGGATGCCACGCAGGTTCATCGCCATCAGCACCACGACCATGATCGAGGCAACCACCGGCTCGTGGCCCGCGAGCGTTGGGATCGCGCCGGCGGCGTACTGGGCTCCGGAGGAGATCGAGACCGCCACCGTGAGGACGTAGTCGACCAGCAGTGCGCTCGCCACCGTCGTGCCGGCCGTCCGGCCCAGGTTGACGGTCGCGACCTCATAGTCGCCACCGCCGCTGGGATAGGCGTGCACGTTCTGCCGGTACGACGCGATCACCGCCATCATCACCAGCGCGACGGCGATCGCGATCTTCCACGACCAGATGTAGGCCGAGGCCCCGGCCAGGGCCAGCATGATGAAGACCTCGTCGGGGGCATAGGCGACCGACGACAACGCGTCGCTGGCGAAGACGGGTAGGGCGATCCTCTTGGGCAGCAGCGTCTCGCCCAGCTGGGAGCTCCGCAGCTTGCGTCCCAGCAGCAGGCGCTTGGACACGTCGCCGACACCCACGAGCCACAAGAGTACGCACGGCGCTACCGTGGCCGGGTGCACGTCGTGATCATGGGATGTGGCCGGGTCGGGTCGACCTTGGCCCGCGCCCTCGAGGACCGCAACCACACGGTGTCGGTCATCGACAGCGAGCCGGACGCGTTCCGCCGCCTCGGGCCCGGTTTCAACGGCGAGAAGGTCACCGGCTACGGCTTCGACCAGGCGGTGCTGGAGAAGGCGGGCATCCGGCGGGCGGACGCGTTCGCGGCCGTGTCGAGCGGCGACAACTCCAACATCATCGCGGCGCGGGTGGCCAGGGAGACCTTCGGCATCCAGCAGGTCGTGGCCCGGATCTACGATCCGGGCCGCGCCGAGGTCTACCAGCGGCTCGGCATCACCACGGTCGCCACCGTGAAGTGGACCGCCGACCAGGTGCTGCGCCGGATGCTGCCGGCCGGCGCCGAGCCGGACTTCCGCGATCCGTCCGGCACGATCCGGCTGGACCAGGTGCCGATCCCCGATGCGTGGGTCGGGCAGCGCACCATCCACTTCCAGGAGCAGAGCAGCAGCCGGATCGCGTGGATCGACCGGCTCGGCGAGGGCATCCTCCCCAACCGCGAGTCGGTGATCCAGGAGGGTGACCTGCTGCACCTGGTGATGCGCGAGGAGAACGCCGGCCACGTCTACAAGGTCATCGACGCCGGCCCGGAGGAGCACTGATGGTGTCCCTCCCAGCCCCCGGCCCTACTACGCGCCGCACCACGGGCGCTCCGCGGCGTTGCCGTCGCTCGGTGATGGGCCTACAGCGCCGTCGCTCCGGCGCCTTGCGGAGCATCCCGTGGATGCGGCGCTCGCTACGGAGCGGGAACTAGGAGGGACACCATGCGGGTAGCCATCGCCGGCGCAGGCGCGGTCGGCCGCTCGATCGCCCGGGAGCTGATCCAGAACGGCCACGAGGTCCTGCTCATCGACAAGGACTCCGACTCGATCAAGCCCGAGCGGGTCCCGGACGCCGAGTGGCTGCTCGCCGACTCCTGTGAGCTGTCCTCGCTCGAGGAGGCCCGGCTCGACAAGTGCGACGTGGTCATCGCGGCCACCGGCGACGACAAGGTCAACCTGGTCACCTCGCTGCTGGCCAAGACCGAGTTCGGCGTGCCGCGCACGGTCGGCCGGGTCAACCACCCCAACAACGAGTGGCTGTTCAGCGAGGCCTGGGGCGTCGACGTGAACGTGTCGACGCCGCGGATCATGTCCGCCCTGGTCGAGGAGGCCGTGACCGTCGGCGACCTGGTGCGGCTGTTCACCTTCCGCCAGGGCAACGCCAACCTGGTCGAGCTGACCCTGCCGGCCGACTCGCCGTACGTCGGGAAGCCGACCGGACTGATCCCGTTCCCCGACAACTGCGCGCTGGTCTCGATCCTGCGCGACGGGCAGGTCTACGTCCCCGACGCCGAGCAGCCGGTGGAGTCCGGCGACGAGCTGCTCTTCGTGGTGCCCGAAGAGCTCGAGGACGAGCTCGAACGCCTCCTCGCCCCCTCCGAACATGGTGGCGACCGCAAGGACTGACGCCCCACCTCCCGCCCAGTCGGGCCTACTCATCATGAGTAACCCCGACTCGGCGTGCGGTCAGGCGGGCTCTGGTCCGGCGTGGCTGTCGGGGTCGAGGGGGGTCGCGTTGCGGGCGAGCAGCCAGATGATCAGCGACCACGACCCGATCCGCAGCGCCCAGCCGAGGCCGAGGCGGAGCACGCCGATGACGAGCACGGCCGTGTCCTTGTCGATCGTCCCCGACCAGCCGAGCAGCCACACCGGACCCTGCAGGAGAACGCCGATGGCGCCCGGCGCCAGGAGCAGCCAGGTGAGCCGGGTGCACAGCTTCACCACCTGCTTGTCCTCGTGCCAGCCCAGCGGGTCGCCGGTGACGCTGCCCAGCATGAAGCCGACCAGCGGCCACCCGAACAGGCACGAGGTCCCGAACACGATCGTGTAGCCCAGGCTGAACAGGATGCCGGGGAGGAAGAAGGCCAGCGCCTGGTCGGAGGCGTCGCCTCCCGCGCTGGCCGCGATCCGGGTGAAGACGTAGCCGATGGCGATCGAGAAGGCCGCATTGAAGACGTACTGGACGGTCGACCGCTGGACCAGCCGGACCAGCAGCGCGAGCACGACGCCGGCGCCGCCCACGATCAGGGCCAGACGGATGTCCTTGGTGGCCAGCCAGATGACCGTGAAGAGGACGCCCGGGATGGCCGCCTCGACGATCCCGCGCCGGCCGCCCAGTGAGGTGGCCATCTGCGCGCGCACCATCGCCTCGACGGTCTCGACGGTCGGGCGCGGCTTCTCGTCGGTCGGCTGCTCGGTCGGCTGCTCGGTCGGCTGCTCGGTCGGCTGCTCGGTCGGCTGGTCGGTCATGGGATGAGCAGGTACCGCGGGTTGTACATGATCCGGACGCCGTCGTGGGCACCGATCCGGCCCTCGACCTCGATCGCCCGGCCGGGCTCGATGCCGGCGATCCGGCGCCGGCCGAGCCAGACGATGGTGAGCACGCCCGAGCCGTCGTTCAGCTCCGCCTCCAGGGCCGGTACGCCGGCCCGCGGGCGCAGCGTCACGGTGCGGAGGGCCCCGCGCAGCGTGACCCGCTCGCGATCAGTCGCGTCGGCGATCGAGACGGTGCCGGACTTGCCGGACCGCGCGTACTCCTGGCGCAGGTGGTGTGCGTCCTGGTCCCCCGGGTTGGCCCAGCGGTCGATGGTCTTGCGCAGCTTGCCCTTGCTCATGGCGGGTCATCGGCCGTTCTGGTCGACGCGGCGGGCCTGCTGCGGCATGACGACCGGGAGAGCCTCACCCACCGGCATCGCGTGTGCACCACGGTGCACCGCGAGGTTCCGGATGCTGTCCTCCCAGTCGCTCGCCTCGTCGGGCCGCGCCGCCGCCGCCCCGAGCAGCGAGGCGCGCAGCATCCAGCGCGGCCCGTTGATGCCGACCACGCGGGTGACCTGGGTGTTCCCCGAGCGCTTGCCCACCTGGCAGATGAGCTCGGTGCCCCAGGGGCCCTCGCGCTCGGTGGCAGTGCCGCCCGCCTGCGCGACCTCGGCCGCGATCTGGGGCCGTACCTCCGACCACAGGTCGCCGTTGCGGGGCGCTGCGAAGACGCGGACCTCGAGCGCGCCGTCGGGCCCGGCCAGCACCACGGACTGCACGACGCCGCTTCCCTCGTCCACCTGGATCCGCAGCTCGCGCTGGGGCTCCGGGGCGATCAGCAGCGAGCCGAGGTCGATCCGCTCGACCCCGTCGGCGGCGGGCAGGTCCTCGGAGTCGAACGGACCCCCGGCCCGGACGTCCTCGGCCGCCTGCTGCTCGCGGTCCTCGGTGAGGTCGTCGAGCGCCCCGTCGTCGACGGGGTCGGACTGCGCCTTGCGGCGGAACTTCACGTGCGCGCACTCCCTGGGTCGAAGCCTCCGGTAGAACCGTAGCCGCCGTCGCCACGGATGCTGGCGGGCAGGACCTCGACCTCGGCGAACGCCGCCTGCTCGACCCGCTGGAACACGAGCTGGGCGATCCGGTCGCCCCGACGCAGCTCGATCGGCTCACCGGGGTCGTGGTTGACCAGCAGCACCTTCACCTCGCCCCGGTACCCGGCGTCGATGGTGCCCGGCGTGTTCAGGATCGACAGGCCGTGGCGGGCCGCGAGACCGGACCGCGGGTGCACCAGGGCGACATACCCCTCCGGCACCGCCATCGCGATCCCGGTCGGCACCACGGCGCGCTCCCCCGGCCGCAGTGTCACGTCCACGGCGGTCACGAGGTCGGCGCCAGCGTCGCCGGGATGGGCGTACGACGGCAGCGGGAGGTCGGGGTCGAGGCGGACGACGGGCACCGGGAGCTCCACCCGCCGGAGGCTAGTGCCTCTCGTGGATGGGAGGATCCGCCCCGTGGACGCGGCCTCGTACGACGAGCGGCTGGGCGTCCCGCTGCGGTGGTGGGTGCAGGGCTCGATGCTGGTCGCGAGCCTGTGGCTGGCGCTGGTCGTGGCCCTGCCCACGGTCGCGGCCTGGCTGTGCAGCGGGATCGCGCTCGCCCTGCTTGCCGCGCTGCTGCTCGGCTACGGGAGCCCACGGGTCAGCGTCCAGGGAGGTTGGTTCCGAGCCGGACGGGCCCGCATCGAGGGGGTCCACCTGGGCGCGGTCGCGGCGCTGGACCCGGAGGAGACCCGGCGGGTGGCCGGGCCGGAGGCCGATGCCCGCGCCTACCTGCTGCTGCGCCCCTACCTCAAGCGCGCGGTCCGGGTGGAGATCACCGACCCGGCCGACCCCGCGCCGTACTGGCTGGTGAGCTCGCGCCGCCCCGACGACCTGGCCCGCGCGGTGCAGACCCTCTCCGACTCGTCTGCGGTCTGACGCGGGTTTCCCGCTCCGGCGGAGGTCAGACGAATCGTCGTGGGTACCTTGCTGCCATGGCATCGGACAGCTCCAAGGTGTGGACCGTCTTCTCGTTGGTGGCGGGCCTGGGTGCGGCCGCGGTGACCCGCAAGCTGCTCGACCGCTCGTGGAAGGCAGCGGCCGGCAAGAACCCGCCCGAGAACCCCGCCGACCCTGACGTGAGCATCGGCGAGGCGGTGATGTGGGCCGCCGTCACCGGTGCCGCCGTGGCCCTGGCGCGGATGCTGGCCCAGCGCCGGGCCGCCAGCTACTACGCGAAGTCGACCGGCCACCTGCCGCCCGGCCTGCGACACGGCGACAAGGCCTGACGCAGCGTTTGCTTCTTCTTCGCGTCAGCGCGCGCAGCGCGCTCAGGCGCAGTCGAAGCAGATCATCTTCTTCGCGTCGGCCAGCTGGCTCCGGTGGTGGACCAGGAAGCAGCTCATGCAGGTGAACTCGTCCTCCTGCTTGGGCTTGACCTCGACCGCGAGCTCCTCGTGGGAGAGGTCGGCTCCCGGGAGCTCGAACGACTCAGCAGCCTCGGCCTCGTCCTCGTCGACCTTGCCGGAGTTCTTGTCGTGGCGACGAGCCTTCAGCTCTTCGATGCTCTCCTCGGACTGGTCTTCGTCACTCTTGCGTGGGGCGTCGTAATCAGTCGCCATGTCTCACTCCCTTCGGCCGAACCTCGTCGTCTGTCAATCCCCGAGACCGACGGGATCGAGTCGTCGGCAGGGGAGGATTGTGCACCATCGGCTCGGGAATGACACACCGACGACCAATGCGCGAGTTGAACAGTGGGGGACCGCCGTCTATTCCCGAGTCATGGGGAGGGAGCCGCGAGGTACCCAGCCGCGGCGATTGCACTCCTGAACTCGTCGAACCCGCCCTCCGGCGCGGCGATCACGATCAGCCGCCCGCCCACCCCGCGGTCGGTCTCCACGCGGGCCCCGGCGGCCTGCGCGACCAGCCCGCCGGCGGCGTGGTCCCAGAGGTTCACGCCCTCCTCGACGTACCCGTCGAGCGAGCCCTGGGCCACCCCGCACAGGTCCAGTGCACAGGAGCCGAACCGCCGGATGTCCCGGATCCGCGGAAGCAGGTGCAGCAGGGCCGCGGCCTGGACCTCGCGCTGGTGCGCCTCGTAGGAGAAGCCGGTGCCGATCAGCCGCTCGGCCAGCGGGACGGTGGCCCGCACCCGGATCGGTACGCCGTCGCGGAGGGCGGGGCCGCCGAGGGTGGCGGTGTACTCCACGCCAGTGGCCACGTTGAGCACGATGCCGGCCACCACCTCACCCTCGAGCTCGGCGGCGATGCAGACGGCGTACTGCGGGATGCCGTAGAGGAAGTTCACGGTGCCGTCGATCGGGTCCACGATCCAGCGGACCCCCGAGGTGCCGGGCTCGTCGTCGCCCTCCTCCCCCACCACCGCGTCGTCCGGGCGGGCGTCGAGGAGGGTACGGCGGATCAGCCGCTCGGCGCTGCGGTCGGACTCGGTGACCACGTCGACGTCACTGGACTTGGTGGCCGCCACCTCGATGCCGCGGGCCGCGCCGGACTGGATCATCCGCCCGGCCGACCGAGCGGCGGTGACCGCGAGGCTCAGCAGTTCATGGGGCAGCTCGTCGGGGGTGGTCATCGGTCCGCACCGCACAGGGCCGGGCGCTCGGCGCGCGGGTTGGGACAGCAGCCGACCGGGCAGCGGTCCCACAGCGGGGCGAACCGGCCGACGCTGACCCGGGCGACCTCAGCGCCGCGCTCGACTTTCGACCGCTCGACGAGCAGGTCCCTCACCATCGCCACGAAGCGGGGGTCGGTGCCGGCGGTCGCCGCCCGCCGCGCCGGCAGGCCCAACCGGTCGGCGGTGGCCAGCGCCTCGGTGTCGAGGTCGTAGACCACCTCCATGTGGTCGGACACGAAGCCGACCGGGACCAGCACCACGGCCGGTACGCCGACGGCGGCCAGCGCCTCGAGGTGGTCGTTGACGTCCGGCTCCAGCCACGGCACCCGGGGCGGCCCGGACCGGGAGCAGTAGACGAGCGCGTGCGGATGCTCCACGCCGGTCTCGTCTGCGATGCGGGCGCTGACCTCGGCGGCGACGTCGAGGTGCTGAGCGACGTACGCGCCGCCCTCGGGTCCGGACGCGTCCGCCATCGCCGTGGGGATGGAGTGGGTCACGAAGGCCAGGTGGGCGCCCTCGCGGCCGGCGACCGGGAGGTCGGCCAGCGCGGCGAGCACGGCGTCGGCGACCGGCTCCACGAAGCCGGGGTGGTTGAAGTAGTGCCGCAGCTTGTCCAGCCGGGGCGCGCCGGGCACCGCGGCCACCGCGTCGAAGAGGTTCTCGCGGTACTGGCGGCAGCTCGACCACGAGGAGTACGCGCTGGTGACGAAGCACGCGGCCCGGGTCACCCCGTCCTCCTGCATCCGGCGGACGGCGTCGGTCAGGTAGGGGTCCCAGTTGCGGTTGCCCCAGTAGACGGGAAGGTCGATCCCGGCCTCCTTCAGGTCGGCCTCGATGCCGGCCAACAGGTCGCGGTTGAGGTCGTTGATGGGCGAGCGACCCCCGAACAGCAGGTAGTGCTGCCCGACCTCCTCGAGCCGCTCCCGCGGAATCCCTCGACCGGCCGTGACGTTCTCGAGGAACGGGACGACGTCCTCCTGCTTCTCGGGCCCGCCGAACGAGACCAGCAGGAGCGCGTCGTACGGCGTCATGTCGGGCACGCCGCGAGCCTAGAGGGGGCCAGTGAGGATTGGTCTGCCGCTCCCCGCCGCCCCTAGCCTGTGATCCCGAACGCAGAAAGCAGTGCCGATGTTCTCCCCCTACCGCCGGGTCCTCGCGACACCCGGTGCGCTCCTGTTCTCCGCGACCGGCCTGGTGGGCCGGCTCCCCATCTCCATGTCCGGGCTGGGCATCGTGCTGCTGGTCGAGGCCGGCACCGGCTCGTACGGCGTGGCCGGCGCGGTCTCGGCGACGTACATGGTGGCCAACGCGATCTGCGCG
The DNA here is from genome assembly GCA_963749865.1 of uncultured Actinomycetota bacterium. Taxonomy (GTDB): domain Bacteria; phylum Actinomycetota; class Actinomycetes; order Propionibacteriales; family Nocardioidaceae; genus Nocardioides. The sequence continues at coordinate 107,456 of CAVVOE010000007.1, read as the reverse complement.
ATCCTCCAGGGGCGGTTCGTCGACAGCTGGGGCCAGGGCCGGGTGCTCACCAGCCTGGCGATAGCGTTCGGCGCGGCGGTCACGCTGCTCGTGGTGGGCGTCGAGGCCGACTGGCCCCTGGCGATCACCTACGTCTCCGCCGCGCTCGCCGGTGCCACCCTCCCGGCCGTGGGCAACTGCGTGCGGGCCCGCTGGACGCACGTCCTCCAGGGCGGCCCGGAGCTCCAGACGGCGTTCGCCCTGGAGGCCGTCGTCGACGAGATGGTCTTCATCCTCGGGCCGATCCTGGTGACGGTGCTGGCCACGGCGATCGACCCCGTCCTCGGCCTGGCCACCGCTGCCGCGGCCGGCACTCTCGGCAGCCTCGCGTTCGCTGCCCAGCGCCGCACCGAGCCTCCGGCCCAGCCGCACCGGCGGTCCGAGGGTGTCCGGCCCCGGATGCCGTGGCGGACCGTGCTGCCGCTCGCCGTGGTCGCCGCCGCGCTCGGCATCCTGTTCGGCGCGGCCGAGGTGACCACCGTGGCCTTCGCGGACGAGCACGGCAACAAGGGCTGGAGCGGCGGCCTGCTCGCAGTGTGGGCCCTGGGCAGCCTGCTGGCCGGCCTGGTCACCGGCGCGCTCACCTTCAAGCGCTCGACGTCGTTCCGGGTGCGGGTCGGCGCCGTCGGCATGGCGGCCGCTATGGCCCCGCTCTACTTCGTCGGCTCGATCCCGGTCATGGGCCTGTTCCTCCTCATCGGCGGTGTCGCCATCGCCCCGACGATGGTGGCGGCCATCTCGATGACCCAGGAGGAGGTGCCGCCGTCCCGGCTCACCGAGGGGATGGCCATCATGTCGACCGGCGTCGTGGCCGGCGTCGCCCCAGGCGCCGCGCTCAGCGGATTGGTCATCGACTACGCAGGCGCCTCGCCGGCGTACCTCGTCAGCCTGGGTGCGGGCGTGCTGGCTGCCCTCGCCGCGCAGGCGCTCCCCCGGCGCCCGCACCCTGGGCAGTCTCTAGGCTCGCCGCGTGAGCACGTGGACGAACTGGTCGGGTCTGGAGACGGCGCGTCCGACACGTGAGGCCACGCCGGCCGACGTCGGCGAGCTGGTCGCGGAGGTACGCCGCGCGCTGGAGTCCGGCGGCACGGTGAAGATGGTCGGCACCGGCCACAGCTTCACCGCCATCTCCGCGCCGGAGGCGACCATGCTCCGGCCGGAGGCGCTCACCGGCGTGGTCGCGGTGGACCACGAGGCGCTGACCGTCACCGCCCGGGCCGGCACCCCGCTGAAGGAGCTCAACCTCGCCCTCGAACTGCTCGGTCTCACCCTGCACAACATGGGCGACATCGCCGAGCAGACCCTGGCCGGCGCGATCTCGACCGGGACCCACGGGACCGGTGGGGTGGCCGCCGGGCTGGCCGCGCAGGTGGTCGGCCTCGAGCTCGTCACCGGCACCGGCGCGCTGCTGCGGGCCACGCCCGACGAGAACGCCGACGTGCTCGAGGTCGCCCGCGTCGGTCTCGGGGCGCTCGGCGTGCTGACCACGATCACGTTCCGGGTCGAGCCGGCGTTCGTGCTCGAGGCCCGGGAGCAGCCGATGTCGTGGGACGAGGCGCTGGGCAGCTTCGACGAGATGACCGCGGCCGCGGACCACGTCGACATGTACTGGTTCCCGCACACCGACCGGATGCTGACCAAGCACAACACCCGCCGCGGCACCGACCTGGCCCAGCGCAGGCCACTCTCCCGCCGTCGGGCGTGGTTCGACGACGAGTTCCTCCAGAACACCGCGTTCGGCGTCCTCACCGCCGGCGCCAACCGGGCGCCACGGGTGATCCCGCGGATGAACCGGATGAGCGCGTCCCTCCTCAGCCCGCGCACGTACTCCGACGTCCCCCACCGCGTCTTCACCGCCTCGCGCCGGGTGGTGTTCCGGGAGATGGAGTACGCCGTCCCGCGCGCGGCCGGTCTCGAGGCGCTGCGCGAGTGCCGGCGCGCCTTCGACGCCTCGGACCTGCGGATCAGCTTCCCGGTCGAGATCCGGGTCGCGCCCCCCGACGACATCCCGCTGTCGACCGCGAGCGGCCGGGACTCCTTCTACCTGGCCTTCCACACCCACCGAGACGCCGAGCACCGTGACTACTTCGCGCTGATGGAGCCGATCCTGCGCGCCCACGACGGTCGCCCCCACTGGGGCAAGGTGCACACCTGCACCGCCGCCGACCTCGCGCCGGCCTACCCGCGCTTCGAGGAGTTCCTGGCGATGCGCGACCGGCTGGACCCGCAGCGGGTCTTCGCCAACGACTACCTGCGGCGGGTGCTGGGGGACTGACCTGCGACAACCGTGGCGGCGATCCCCGGCGTGGCGCGCCGTCTGATCCCGCTGGCGGCCGGGCCGCTGACGTAGGCTCGCGGCATCCGGAAAGAGGACCACGACGAGGCATGTCGGCACCCCAAGGCGCTCCGAGCCAGCGCACCCCCAGCCCACCTCCGGTCCCGGCGCGCCCTGAGCCCTCGACCGGCCGGTACCTCATCCTCGTCGGGGTGACCCCGGACGGTCGCCGGCTCCGGCTGGCCGACCCCCATGACCCAGGCGGACACGAGTTCACCGTCGAGATCGACGCCCGGCTCCGCGCCGCCTTGGGCGTCCAGAGCTCGACCCGACCCGAAGACCCGGTGCCCACAGTGGAGACCCAGATGGACAGCATGCTGCGACCGCGCGACATCCAGGCCAGGATCCGGGCCGGGGAGACCCCCGAGTCGGTGGCCGCAGCGGCCCAGACGACCGTCGAGAAGGTCATGCCGTACGCCGCACCGGTGCTCGCCGAGCGCGAGCACGTCGCCGAGCGGGCCCAGCGGTCCTCGATCCGGCGGGCCGCGGGCGAGGCCCGCACCACCCTCGGCGACGCGGTCACCGGCCACCTCCACGCGCGCAACGTCGACCCCGAGGTCATCGCCTGGGACGCGTGGCGCCGCGAGGACGGCCGCTGGGCGCTGACCGGCCGCTTCTCGATCCAGGGCCGCGACGGGCTGGCCGAGCTCACCTTCGACCAGCCGGGCAACTTCGTGGTGCTCGACAACGACGACGCACGCTGGCTGGTCGGCGACCTGCCCGACCCGGCCGACTCGGCGGAGCCCGAGCCCCGCGCCCGCCGGCTCTCCGCCGTACCCACCGACGACGAGCACCAGCTCACGCTCGGCGACGACGTCCTCGGGATCACCGACGAGCCCATCGAGGCCTTCCTCGACGACCAGCCCGGCCTCGACGAGAGCGAGCTGATCGACGAGGCCGCCGACGCGGCCGCCCTCGACGACGAGCCCGAGGCGGAGCCCGAGCCCGAGGAGCCGGCGCGCCGCCCCGTCAAGAAGACCCGCGGCCGCGCTTCGGTCCCCAGCTGGGACGAGATCATGTTCGGTGGCCCGAGCGAGTGAGCAGCAGACCTCCGCGGGCCTGCCACGGAGGTTGACCAGCCGGTAACGTCGCCCCATGGCGTACTTCGTGACCGGAGCGACGGGGTTCATCGGCCGGCACCTCGTGCAGGAGCTCGTCGACGACCGTGAGGGCGCGATCTTCGTGCTCTGCCGGGAGTCGTCGCTGGACCGGATGGAGTCGCTGATCCAGACCTCGTGGGGCTCCGACCGGGTGGTCCCCGTGGTCGGCGACCTCGGAGCGGACCGGCTCGGGGTGGCCGACGACTGGGTCGCGGAGCACGGCGGCGACATCGACCACTTCTTCCACCTCGCGGCGATCTACGACATGACCGCCGACGATGCGACGAACGAGAAGCTGAACGTCGGCGGCACCCGGCACGCCCTCGAGCTGGCCGATGCCGTCCGGGCCGGCTGCTTCCACCAGGTGTCCTCGGTCGCGGCCGCGGGAGAGTACGACGGCGTGTTCGACGAGACCATGTTCGACGAGGGCCAGCACCTCCCATCGGCGTACCACCGCACGAAGTTCGAGTCCGAGAAGATCGTCCGGACCGAAGCGACGGTGCCGTGGCGGGTCTACCGACCGGCCATCGTGGTCGGCCACTCCGAGACCGGTGCCATGGACAAGGTCGACGGCCCCTACTACTTCTTCCCGCTGATGAAGCTGATGCGGGACAACCTGCCGTCCTGGCTGCCGCTGGTCGGCGTCGACCTCGGCGACACGAACGTGGTGCCGGTCGACTACGTCGCCAAGGCGATCGACCACCTCGCCCACCTGCCCGACCGCGACGGCGAGGCCTTCCACCTGGTCAACCCGGACCCGCAGCCGGTGGTCGACATGGTCAACGCGTTCTGCAAGGCGGCGGGTGCGCCGACGTTCGCGACCCCGGTCGACCGCCGGACCACGGGCGTCCTGGGCCTGCTCCCCCGGCCGCTGCGGCCGTCGACCCTGGTCAACGGCGTGATCAAGAGCGGTGCCGCGCAGGCGGTGCTCGACCTGACCATCGGGCGGCTCGGCGTGCCGGCCGAGGTCCTCGCGCACACGTCGTTCGCGCCTGCCTTCGACTCCCGCCGCACCGAGAAGGCGCTGGCCGGGTCCGGCATCGCGGTCCCCGACCTCGAGGGGTACGCGCGGACGCTGTGGGGCTACTGGGAGGAGAACCTCGACGAGGCCACCGGCAGGGACTCGCGCAACCGCGACGTGCTGCAGGGCAGGTACGTCGTCATCACCGGTGCCTCGTCCGGCATCGGCAAGGTCACCGCGCTGAAGGTCGCGCAGTGCGGCGGCATCCCGGTGCTGGTCGCGCGCGGGAAGGAGAAGCTCGAGGACACCCGGGCCACGATCGAGCGGCGCGGTGGCACCGCGCATGTCTTCCCGTGCGACCTGTCCGACCTCGACGCGATCGACACGCTCTGCAAGGAGCTGACCGAGGAGCTGCCCTCGATCGACTTCGTGGTCAACAACGCCGGCCGCTCGATCCGGCGCTCGCTCAAGCTCTCCCACGACCGGTTCCACGACTTCGAGCGCACGATGCAGCTCAACTACTTCGGCGCGATCCGGCTGGTGATGGGGCTGCTCCCGGCGATGCGCAAGCAGAAGCGCGGCCATGTCGTGAACATCAGCTCGATCGGCGTGCAGACCAACCCGCCCCGGTTCTCGGCGTACGTCGCGTCGAAGGCGGCGCTCGACTCGTGGTCGAACGTCGTGGCGTCCGAGCTGGTCGGCGACGGCATCACGTTCACCAGCATCCACATGCAGCTGGTGCGGACGCCGATGATCGCCCCCACCAAGATCTACGACAAGTTCCCCACCATCTCACCGGCGCAGGCGGCCGACCTGGTCATCAAGGCGATGGTCGAGCGGCCGCACGAGATCAACACCTTGCTCGGCAACGCCGGCGCCATCGCGCACACCGTCGCGCCCAAGCTGGCGTTCCGGGTGCTGAACATGGCCTACCACGTGTTCCCCGACTCGGCCGCCGCCAAGGGCGAGCAGGCCTCGTCCGGCACCCGCGAGTCGGAGCAGATCATGCTGGCCAAGGTGTTCAAGGGCGTGCACTGGTAGTAGTTCCCGTCGAGCCGGACGAGGCGGGTCAGCGCCAGGCCCGCGGCCCGTCGGACCCCGCGGCGTAGGTGTCCATCGGCACCTCGTCGGCCCGCCAGGCGTCGAGGACGGGCTCGACGATCCGCCAGCACTCCTCGGCGTGGTCGCCGCGGACGGCGAGCAGGGGGTCGCCGTCCAGGACGCCGGCCAGCACCTCGCCGTACGCCGGAAGGTCGCCGGCCGCCAGCGACGTCGACGGGACGGCCGGCTCCAGGTCGAACGGGTCGCCGGGGCCGCTGACGTCGAGGTGGATGGCCAGCCGGGCCGGCTTGAAGCCGATGGTCAGCCGGTCGCGGGTGTCGTGCCCGGACAGCCCCTCCGGCAGGTGCGGGGTCGGCTTGAGCGTCACGGTGGCCTCCTTGCGGGGGCGGCCCAGGGCCTTGCCGGACCGCAGCGTCACGGGCACGCCCGCCCAGCGCCAGCTGCGGACCTCGACGGTCACCTCGGCCAGGGTCTCGGTGCGCCGGGACGGGTCCACGCCCGGCTCCCGGGTGTACGCCGGCAGCTTGCGCCCGGCCAGCGTGCCGCCGGTGTAGCGGGCCCGTCGGCTGGCGGTGCGCGGGCTGCCGTGCAGCCGGGTGGCGCGCAGAACCTCCGCCTTGGCGTCCCGCAGCTCGCGCTCGTCGATGCGGGTGACCGGGTCGGCCATCAGCAGCGCCATCACCTGGAGCAGGTGGCTCTGGACCATGTCCACGAGGGCGCCGGCCTTGTCGTAGTAGCCGGCCCGGTCCTCGAGGCCGAGCGACTCGTCGTACACGATCTCGATCGACTCGACGTGCTGGTTGCTCCACACCGGCTCGAGCAGCCGGTTGGCGAACCGCACGCCGAGGATGTTGAGCACGTCGCTGCGGCCGAGGAAGTGGTCGATCCGGAAGACCTGCTCCTCGGGCACCAGCGCGGCCACGAGCTCGTTGAGGCCACGAGCCTCCTCGAGGCTGGTGCCGAACGGCTTCTCCATCGCGAGCACGGTGTGCTCGGGCAGCTCGAGGAGCCGCAGGGCGTGGCAGGCCCGGGCGGTGACGGTCGGCGGCAGCGCGAAGTAGATCGCCGGAGTGCCCTCGCACTCCTCCAGCAGGCCCCGGAGGTCCTCGACCGAGGTCACGTCGCAGGTGCGGTACCGGCTGCGCCGGGCGGTCTCGGTCAGCCGCCGGCCGGTCACCCCCGCGGACGCGAAGGAGTCCTCGACGCGGCGACGCCAGGCGCGGTCGTCGAGCTCGCTCAGGCCGGCGCCCAGCACCAGCAGCGAGCGGTCCGGTGCCCAGTCGCTGGCCAGCAGGGCCGCGAGGCCGGGCAGCAGCAGCCGCCCGGTCAGGTCGCCGTCGGCTCCGAGGACGAGCAGGGTCCTGACCTTCCGGCTCACCATGGGAGTCCGGTAACCACCGTCAGCCGGTCTCGACCGGTCGGCGCGGGTCGGTGATCCACTCCGACCAGCTCCCCGGGTAGAGCGCAGCCCGGACGCCCAGCAGCTCGAGCGCGATCACGTCGTGGACCGCCGTGACACCGGAGCCGCAGTAGACCGCGACCTCGGACCCGTCGAGGGATACGCCGGCGGCGTGGTAGAGCGCGCGGAGCTGCTCGAGGCCGCGGAACCTGCCGTCGGCGCCGAGGTTGGTGCTGGTCGGCACGTTCACCGCACCGGGGATCCGCCCGGCCACCGGGTCGATCGGCTCGGTCTCGCCGCGGTAGCGCTCGGGGGCCCGGGCGTCGACCAGCACCGCCACGCCGGGGACCTCGTCGGTCTGGACGACAGGCATGACGCCCGGCCCGGGCTCGAAGTCGCCCTCCGGCAGGTCCGGCTCACCGGTCTCGACGTCGCCGCCGTCGGCCACCCAGGCCGCCCAGCCGCCGTCCAGCACCCGCACGGCGGGGTGGCCGTGGTGGCGCAGCAGCCACCAGCAACGGCCGGCTGCGTGACCCGCCCAGTCGTCGTAGACGACCACCGGCCGGCTGGCGCGCACTCCGGCCCTGCGCATCTCCACGCCGAACACCGCAGGCTCGGGCAGCGGGTGCCGGCCACCCTGGCCCGGAGGCGCGGCCAGGCTGCGGTCGAGGTCGACGTACGCCGCCCCCGGGACGTGCCCGGCGACGTACTCCAGATGGCCCGGCGGCCCGCCGGTCCGGTAGCGCACGTCGAGGGCGGTCACCGCACCCAGCCGGTCGCGCAGCTCCGAGGTCGAGATCAGCGGAGAGGTCACGACGTCATCCTGCCTCTCCTGCCCGAAGGTCGGGGCTGGCCCTGATGACCCCAGCCAACCCCGGTCCTAGCGTTGCCACATGAGCCGCACCCGCATCTGCACGGGCATCTTCACCGGCATCTTCACCCTGGCGTACGCGGTCCTCGCGACAGGCTGCGCACAGGGGGACGGCTCCGACGAGACCCCCTCCTCGCGCATCGCTCCGACCACCGCGGCGGTGGAGCTGACCGGGCACCTGGTGTACGGGAAGGCAGGGGGTGACTACGAGGACGGCACCTTCTTCATCGCCGCCGCCGACGGCTCCGACGAGCAGCCGATCGCGGGCGCCGCGCGCACCTGCTGCGGCCGGGTCTCCCCGGACGCGACGCAGATCCTGACGGCGGGGTTTCGCGACGACGGTCGGATCACCGTGGCCATCACCCCGATGACCGGCGGCCAGCCCCGGCTCCTGCCGCTCCCGGCCGGCACCCTCAACCTCGGCCCTGGCGCCTGGAGCCCGGACGGGAGCCGGATCGCGGTGCAGGGCTGGGACGACAAACACCCGGACCTCGCCGGCCTGTACCTCGTCGACGCCACCGACGGCGGGCACCGCGTCCGGCTGACGACCGAACCGGACGGCGTCAACCACGCGCCCATGGACTTCGCGCCCGACGGACGGACGCTCGTCTTCCTGGCAGAGGCTGGAGACGAGACCAGCTCCGGACGGCTGTTCACCTTGCCGCTTGACGCCGACGGCCAGCCCTCCGGCGAACCGACCCCGCTCACCCCGGAAGGAACCGGTGTCGGGCTGGGTTCTGTGCGCTTCTCACCCGACGGCGAGCTGGTGCTGTTCGCAGACGACCGGCTCTCGGACCGCGGTGCCCTCTGGACCATCCATCCGGACGGCACCGGCCTGATGCAGGTCTGGGACGGCCCCGACGAGGTCGGGTTCGCCTCGCACCCGGCCTGGTCGCCCGACGGCACCCAGATCGTCTTCTCCCTCAACCCGATCGCGGACGACTACGAGCACCGGCCGAACGCCCTCGCCGTGGTGAACGCCGACGGCTCGAACCTGCGCGTGGTGGTCGAGGACGGCGAGTTCCGCAGGGAGACCACCTGGCTCGAGTGACCGACCGAGTCGAGGTGCGCTCTGGGAGCCCGCTCGCCCTCACTAGGGTGTCCGCGTGGCCGAGCTCCTGTTCTTCACCGGCACGATGGACTCGGGCAAGAGCACGCTCGCCCTGCAGACCAACCACAACCGCGCGCAGCGCGGGCTGGTCGGCCGGATCTTCACCAGCCGCGACCGGGCCGGCACGGCGATGCTCTCGAGCCGGCTCGGCCTCCAGCACGACGCCATCGAGGTCGACGACGACTTCCACTTCTGGCGCTACTGCGTCGACGAGCTCACCCGCGGCGCCCGGGTCGACTACCTGGTCTGCGACGAGGCGCAGTTCTACACCCGCGACCAGGTCGAGCAGCTGGCCAAGGTCGTGGACGAGCTCCAGCTGGACGTGTTCGCCTTCGGCATCCTCACCGACTTCCGCAGCGAGCTGTTCCCGGGCAGCGGCCGGCTGGTCGAGCTGGCCGACCACACCCACGTCCTCCAGGTCGAGGCGCTGTGCTGGTGCGGGAAGCGGGCCACCCACAACGCCCGCACCGAGGACGGCGTGATGGTCGTCGAGGGCGAGGTGATCGTGGTCGGCGACGTCGAGCAGGCCGGGAGCGAGGCGGCCGCCCCCGAGGTGGCCTACGAGGTGCTCTGCCGCCAGCACCACCGCCGCCGGATGACCGCCGCGCGCGCTCACGCCGTGGCCCTCGGAGCCGAGCCCCTGCCATTCGGTTGACGCGTCAAGCAGATCTAGTCAGCAGCTAGTCCGGTAAAGCCATTGCCCGGCGCGCCGTCTCGGCGGATGCTCGTGCGTCAGTGACACTCCGGGGTGACGCTTCGGGGCGTCGTACCGACACCGCATCGACTGGGGGAAACCGTGAAGGTCTATCGATTCCTGGCGATCACCATCGCCGTGCTCGTGGTCGTCCAGGCAGGTGCGATCGCGTGGGGCTTCTTCGGCGTCACCAACTTCATCAACGACGGCGGCGTCCTCGACGAGGAGTTCCTCGACTGCACCGACGACTGCGAGTCGATCGGCAGCGCCGATGCAGGCTTCGCGATCCACATGTTCTTCAACGGCCTGGTGCTGATCCCGTTGTGCTCGCTGGTGCTGCTGATCGTGTCGTTCTTCGCCAAGGTCCCCCAGGGGATCACGCTGGCCGCGACCATCTTCGTCCTGGTGATCCTGCAGGTCTTCGTGCTGCCCGCGCTGTCGCGGGAGGTCGGGTCGGGCTTCGGGGCACTGCACGGGATCAACGCGCTGGTGATGATGGGCGTCGCGATCATGGCCGGGCAGCGGGCCTCGGCGGCAGCGACCGCTCCCGCCCCGGTGACCACCCAGGGGTGAGCTCGGCCACTCCCCCGGCCGACCTGCGCGCCCGGGCGTGGGCGTTCGTGCGCACCCGCCGCCGGGTGCTGCTGGCGGTCGCGGCCACCCTGGCCATCGTGCTGCCGCTGGGCTGGATGTGGCAGTCCAGCCTGCTGCCCGACAGCTACGACGTGGCCGAGATGGGGTACGTCGACTGGGGCGGCGGCCCGGTCGACGCGCACCACGGCATGGGGCACGGCACCCCGGTCAAGGACCTGGTGGCCGATCCCGCACGGCCCGCCGACGTCCGCGAGACGCTGACCGTCCACGTCGAGGACGGTCGCTACACCGTCAACGGGACGACCCCCGGACCCACCGTGGAGGCCACCGTCGGCGACCTGGTCGAGGTGACCCTGGTCAACGACAACGTCGATGACGGCATCAGCCTGCACTGGCACGGGGTCGACGTGCCCAACGCAGAGGACGGCGTCGCCGGCGTCACCCAGGACGCGGTGCTCGAGGGCGAGCAGTACGTCTACCGCTTCGTGGCCGAGGACCCGGGCACCTACTGGTACCACTCGCACCAAGTCTCCCACGAGCAGGTCCGACGCGGCCTGCTCGGCGCCCTGGTCATCCGTCCGGAGGTCACCGACCCAGACTTCCAGGAGGAGCTCGCAGTCCTGCACCGGTACGCCAGCGGGGCCACGCTCAACGGCGCGGAGGGCATCACCACCCTCGACGCCGAGCCCGGCCAGGCCGTGCGGCTCCGCGTGGTGAACACCGACAACGGCCTGGCCGCACTGTGGGTCACCGGCGCGGCGTACCGGGTGCTGGCCGTCGACAGCCGGGAAATCAACGAGCCGGGGGAGATCGAGGGCGAGAAGTACGGCCTGCCGGCCGGCGGCCGCGTCGACCTGGGCTTCGTGGTGCCCGAGGGCGGGGTGAGGATCGACTTCGGCGCGTCCACCACCCTGGTGATCGGCGACGACCCCACGCCGGGCGACCAGCCCCCGGCGCCGAAGGAGTTCGTGGACCTCCTGACCTACGGCGAGCCGGCCGACATCGGCTTCGACGCCGGCGACCTGGACCGGCGGTTCGAGTACCGGATCGGCAAGCGCCCCGGCTTCCTGGACGGCCGGCCGGGGATGTGGTGGACGATCAACGGCCACCTGTTCCCCGACATCCCGATGTACATGGTCAGCGAGGGCGACGTCGTCGTGTTCGAGATCGACAACGGCAGTGGCGACAACCACCCGATGCACCTGCACGGGCACCACGCCGTGGTGCTCTCCCGCGACGGCGTCCCCGCCAGCGGGAGCCCGTGGTGGGTGGACTCCCTCGAGGTCAAGGACGGCGAGAAGTTCGAGATCGCCTTCGTGGCCGACAACCCCGGGATCTGGATGGACCACTGCCACAACCTCGTGCACGCGGCGGAGGGGCTGGTCGCGCATCTGATGTACACCGACGTCGCGTCGTCGTACCGGGTCGGCGGCCGATCGGACAACCAGCCGGAGTGACCCCGGGCTCAGCCCACCAGGATCGGGATCAGCATCTCGTCCGGGGTGAGCGAGCCGTGCAGCCCGACCAGGCTCATCTCGTAGCCGAAGTCCTTGCTCGAGAACATCGCCAGGTCACCGCGGGCCGCGACCACCACGTCGCCGAGCCGGGGCAGCACGGCCTCGGTCACCGGCCCGAACCAGCCGCGCTCGATCGCCGCCTCTCGGATCAGCACCTCGGCCCGGTCGCCGAACGTCTCGGCCCAGCGGCCGGCGACCGACGTCGACGCGCCGTCCTCGCAGTAGAGGTGCCGGAACCGCGCCTCGCCGCCCAGCAGCACCAGCCCGTCGCGCAGCTCGTCGTGCTGGTCCACGTCGACCCGGCTGCCCGGCGTCGAGTCGACCATGCCGTGGTCGGCGACCACGGCCAGCCGGACCTCGTCGGGCAGCGCCTCGCGCAGCTGCATGGCCTCGGAGTCGATCGCGGTGAGCTGCTGGAGCCACTGGGGCGAGTCGACGCCGTACTTGTGGCCGGTCCAGTCGAGGTCGCCGTCGTAGAGGTAGGTCAGCGAGGGCCGGTGCGCGGACCCGGTGACCGCACCGGCGATCCGCTCGCCGATCCGGTCGGCGCCGATGTACCCGGCGCCGCGCTGGGCGGCGACGGTGAGGCCGCTGCGGTCGAACTCGCGCTTGTTCACGACGTCCACCCGCACCCCCGCGTCGGTGAGCTTGGAGAACGCCGTCTGGTGCGGCTGCCACTCGAGCGGGTCGACCGACTTGTCCCAGAACAGCGCGTTGAGCAGCCGGTCGGTGCCCGGGATCCGGCTGGTGAAGCCGACCAGGCCGTGGGTGCCCGGGGTGAGCCCGGTGCCCAGCGAGGTCAGGCTGGTGGCGGTGGTCGACGGGACTCCCGCTGTGCCGGGCTCGGAGTCTCCGACCAGCGAGGAGAGGTAGGGGGCCGCGGCGGCGTACCGCTGCAGCAGCTTCGAGCCGAGGCCGTCGATCAGGAAGATCACGTACGCCGGCGCCTCGGGCAGCACCAGCCCCGTGGGGGGCCGGAGCACGTCGGTGCCGAGCGCGAGGCCGACCGCTGGGACGACGTCGCCCAGCCCGCGCCGGCCGTACGCGGGCTCGACGAATCCGTTCAACTCGTGTGGGTCCGGGCGGAGAGCTGTTCGGCGAACGACAGCATGCGGGCCACGGCGTCCTGGCCGTCTGCGGCGGCGGAGACGCGCAGCGAGAAGTCGTCGGAGGCCAGCACACCGGTGAACCCGTGGTCGGCCTCGCACTGCGGGTCGTCGCAGCCGGCCGGCTCCAGGTCCACCCGCGAGACGCCGCCCCAGCCGAGCGTGATCACGGCCTCGGCCGGAGAGCTCGGCCCCTTGGTCGGGTTGGTGACCATCCGGGTCACCACCACGGAGGTGACCGAGCTCAGCCGGATCGCCTCGGAGGAGGTCGAGGTGTACGGCTCCGGGAGCAGGTCGTCGCCGGCGTGCTCGTCGGTGTGAACGATGATCAGCCGGCTCGGCGTGAGCACCATGACCGACAGGTGGCGGCGCACCTCGTCACGGTCGAATGTCGGCTCGTGGTGGACGTAGAACGACACCACCCGCTCCCCGGCGACAGCCGCGGAGACGCTGTCGATGACCACGTCGGGGTAGTAGCCGGTGTGGTCGATCGCGTCCCGCAGCTCGAGGCTGCGGTCCTGGTCGTCGGTGGTGCGCAGGGGCATGGTCTGGAGTCTTGCACGCTGGCCGAGCTGATCAGCCCGGGATGGTGTCCCCGGGCAGAGTCGGCATCCGGCGCACGAACCAGTCGGACCGCGGGTCGGTGACCGGCTCGACCCGGGCCGCCGCGGTGAGCACGCTCGACCCGCGGGCACCGGCCAGCACCAGCGAGAGCTCGAGCGAGCTGACCTGGGGCAGGTCGTTCTGGAGCTGCGCGACCCGCTGGATGAGCCGCTCCACCTCGTCGACGTCGACCACCTCGCTGCCGCGGTAACCGAACAGCATCGGCGAGGAGCGGATCTCACGGACCATCGACGCGGCGTCGTGCTGGTAGAGCGGCGGGATCCGGTACGACACGTCGGCCAGGAGCTCGATGACGGGCCCGGAGATACCGAACGACACCACCGGCCCGAACAGCGGGTCCTCCAGGCTCCGGATCGCGATCGGGACTCCGGGCGGGGCGGTCTTCTGGACCACGAACTCCGCGGTCTCGGGATCGTCGATCAGCTCGGCGAGGTCGTCCCAGGCGTCCCGCATCTCGCTCGGGCTGTCGATGCCGCGCACCACGTGGGCCTGGTCCGGACGATCGCGGAGGTGCTCGGCGGTGGCCTTGAGGATCACCTGCCAGCCCAGCTCCCGGCCGGCCTTCTGCGCCTCCTTGAGCGTCCGGACCTGCGGGGCCGGCCACAGCTCGATGCCGTACGCCGCCAGCAGGTCGGTCAGGTCGTCGCGGTCGAGGTCGGCGCCGTCCGGCGACGCGGCCAGCACCCGTCCGATGATCGTCTGCGCGGTGGCGAGGTCGACCACGTCGGGGTCGGGAGCCCGGCCGTCCGGGGTCCGCAGCCACACGGCGTACTCCACGACCCGGGCCAGCGCGCGGACCGCGGCCTCGACGGCCGGGTAGGACGGCACCGAGCCGCGCCCCGCGGTGGAGCCGGCCACATCGGGGACGCGGAGCAGCTCGGGGATGCCCTCCGCGCCGAGGAAGGTGGACACCAGCGGCTTGTCGGACTGCTCGCCCACGGCGGCGAGCACGTTCGCGATCTGCTCGCCGGCCACGTTGAGCGGCGGGATGTAGACCACGACCACCGCGTCGACGTCCGGGTCGTCGATGGCGTCGTCGAGGGCGTCCTCGAAGTCCTCAGGGGTCGGCTCGGCGCTCAGCGCGACCTGCCGGTTCACCACCAGCCCGACCGCGGCGGCGGCGTCCGCGGCGAGCAGGCCGAGCGCGTCGGAGTTGCCGACGATCGCGACCCGGCGCCCGCGTGGCAGCGGCTGGTGCGCAGCCAGCTGGGCCACGTCGAACATGTCGTCGAGCGTGTCGACCTGGATCACGCCCGCCTGCCGGAACATGGCGTCCACGGCCTGTGGCGGAGCCGCGATCTTGCGGACCGAGTGACCCATCGGGACGCCCTGGGTGGTGCGGCCCGAGCGCACCGCGATGATCGGCTTGCGGAGGCTGACCCGGCGCGCGATCCGGGAGAACTTGCGCGGGTTGCCGATCGACTCGAGGTACATCATCACGACCTCGGTCGACTCGTCCTCCTCCCAGTACTGCAGGAGGTCGTTGCCGGACACGTCGGCGCGGTTGCCGGCGCTGACGAACGTCGAGAGGCCGAGGCCCCGGTTGTTGACCTTCTCGAGGATGGCCGAGCCGAGGGCGCCGGACTGGCAGAAGAACCCGGCCCGGCCGCGCGGTGGCATCAGGCCGGACAGCGAGGCGTTGATGGAGACGTCGGGGTCGGTGTTGATGATGCCCAGCGCGTTGGGGCCGATCAGCCGGACGCCGTACGAGCGCGACAGGCCGACCAGGCGCCGCTGCCGCTGCCGGCCCTCCTCGCCGGTCTCGGCGAAGCCCGAGGAGATCACGACCAGACCGTGAACGCCCTTGGCCGCGCAGTCCAGGACGACGTCCTCCACCGACTCGGCCGGCACGGCCACGATCGCGACGTCGACGTCGTCCTGGATGTCGCTGACGTTCGTGTACGTCGGCAGCCCGGACACGGCGCGGGCGCTGGGGTTGACGGCGTACACCCGGCCGGTGAAGTCGCCGTTGACCAGGTTGCGGACCAGCGCCTGGCCGATGGTGTCCTGGCGCCGGCTGGCGCCGATCACCGCGACCGAGGCCGGGTTGAGGAACCGGTGGATGGAGGCCGCCTCGGCGACGTGCTCGCGGCCCTGCATGATCCCGATCGCGGTGTCGGTCGGCTCGATCGGGAACTCGAGCTGGAGCACGCCCTCGTCGTACGCGCTGACCACGCGGTAGCCGGCGTCGCGGAAGGTCTGGATCATTCGCTGGTTGTCCGGCAGCACCTCGGCCACGAACCGGTCGACCCCGCGCTCCCGCGCGGCCTGGGCGAGGTGCTCGAGGAGGATCTGGGCGATCCCGCGGCCCTGGTGCTGGTCCTCGACCAGGAAGGCGACCTCGGCCTCCCCCGGCTCGACCACGTCGTAGCGGCCGACCGCGATCAGCTGGCCCTGGAGGGTCAGGACCAGCGCGACCCGCTGGTCGTGGTCGACCTGGGTGAACCGGGCGACATCGCGGTCGGACAGGTGCGGCATCGGCGAGAAGAACCGGTAGTACTTCGACCGGTCGGAGACCCGCCCGTAGAACTGCACCAGCAGCTCGCCGTCCTCGGGCCGGATGGGCCGGATGTGCGCGGTCTTGCCGTCCCGCAGCACGACGTCGGCCTCCCAGTGGCGCGGCGGCTCGGTCGTCGTCACCTGGTCCGCGCCGCTCACACCGCAAACCGTATCCGCCGCGTCGATCCTCCCGCGGCGGGCGGCGTGCCACCTCCGCATCGGTCGGTGCCGCGGGAGAGGATGGGGCCATGGCGCGGCGTACCACCAAGCAGGACCTCCCCGACGACTTCGAGGAGCACATCCTCGACATCGACGTCGGCGACGAGATGCGCTCGTCGTTCTTGGAGTACGCCTACTCGGTCATCTACTCCCGCGCGCTGCCCGACGCCCGCGACGGGCTCAAGCCGGTGCAGCGCCGGATCCTCTACACGATGAACGAGATGCGGCTGTTCCCCGACCGCGGGCACGTCAAGAGCGCCCGGGTGGTCGGAGAGGTGATGGGCCGCCTGCACCCGCACGGCGACGGGGCGATCTACGACGCACTGGTGCGCATGGCGCAGCCGTGGTCGCTGCGGGTCCCGATGGTGGACGGCCACGGAAACTATGGTTCTCCTGACGACTCTCCGGCGGCCATGCGTTACTGCCTCACGGGTGACACCCACGTCCGGATGGCTGACGGAGGCTCTCTCCGTATCGACCATCTCGTCTGTCTACCCGAGAACTCCGAGGCAGACACCGACTTCGAGGTCCTCGACAAGGACGGGAAAGCGGTCCGGGTCAGCAAGGTCTTCAACTCGGGAGTCCACCCGGTCAAGAAGCTGGTGACGAAGAGCGGCCACGCGTTGCGCGGAAGCCACAACCACCCTGTGCTCTGCCTGGTACCCGTCGCCGGGGTCCCCATGTTCCAGTGGCTGCGGCTCGACGAGATCACCCCTGGCACCGTCGTGTGCTTGGCGCGCAACGCGGGGACCACCGCCATTCCGATGGCGCATGAGATGCAGCTCGGAACGCTCTTGGGTGCCTGGGTCTCTGAGGGCTTCGTGTCCGAGGGGAGGGCCGGCTTCAACAACACCGATCCTGAGTACTTCCAGTACGTCGTTGACGCCTACGACGCGATCGTCGGAGGCCGCCGCTACGTCTACCAACGCACGCTGCGCCGTTCGGGCAAGGCCATCCACGAGCTCGATGTCCAGAACCTCAGCCAGCTGCGGCAGAGCCATCTCGCCTGCCTGACGGGTCTCAAGGCGGCCGACAAGCCTCTTCCCGAGGTCGTCTGGCGTGGCACCCCAGGTCTGAAGCGCGCGTTCCTCATGGCGTTGTTCGAGGGCGACGGGAGCCTGCACGCCCCCGGCGGCAACGGGATCGTCGTCCAGTACTCCACCTACAGCGCCGCTCTGGCCTCCGGCCTCCAGGAGCTCCTGCTGGAGTTCGGCATCCACAGCAACCTCACCCACTACGAGCGTGGCGAGTACCGCCTGGTGATCTCAGGCTTGCACAACATCCATGCGTTCGCCGAGCGGGTGGGGTTCCTGACGGCGAAGCGCCGGCGGCTCGAAGACCTTGCGCGTGGCCTTCCCCCCTACAAGCACCGGCTCACCCGCGACTACGCGCCGTACGTCGCGGACTACGTGAAGAGCACGCTTGGACCGGGCCGCGGGACGGGCAAGTCCTGGCTCCTCCTGCACAACTTCGACCGGATGGAGCGCTGGCAGTCCGACCGAAGCCTTCTGGTGACCAAGTTCAAGGACCCTGAGGTCCTCGCTGTCGTCGCCTCGATCATGGACTCGGGCTACCGGTTCGTCGAAGTGGCACAGGTAACCGACTGCGACCCCGAGCCGGTGTACTCGATCCGGGTCGACAGCGAGGACCACTCCTTCCTCGCCGGCGGCTTCGTCAACCACAACACCGAGTGCCGGATGGCGCCGCCCGCGGTGGCGATGACGGCGTCGATCGACGAGGACACCGTCGAGTTCAAGCCCAACTACGACAGCCGCGAGCTCGAGCCGGTCGTGCTGCCGTCGGCGATCCCCAACCTCGTCGTCAACGGCACCACGGGCATCGCGGTCGGCATGGCCACCAACATGGCCCCGCACAATCTGGTCGAGGTGGTGCAGGCGCTGCGGCACCTGGTCAACCACCCGAACACCAGCGTGGACGGCCTGATGCGGTTCATCCCCGGGCCGGACCTGCCGACCGGAGGCAAGATCATCGGTCTCGACGGCATCCGCGACGCCTACGAGACCGGCCGCGGCTCGTTCCGGATGCGCGCCACCGCACGCGTGGAGACCGTCGGGCGGCGCAAGGGCATCGTGGTCACCGAGATGCCGTACGCCGTCGGTCTGGAGAAGGTCATCGAGCGGATCAAGCTGCTGGTCCAGGGCAAGAAGCTGCAGGGCATCTCCGACGTCAAGGACCTCACCGACATGGCCAACGGCACCCGCCTGGTCGTCGAGATCAAGAACGGCTTCCACCCCGAGGCGATCCTCGAGCAGCTCTACAAGCTGACCCCGATGGAGGAGTCCTTCGGCATCAACAACGTCTGCCTGGTCGACGGCCAGCCCCGCACGCTCGGGCTCAAGGAGCTGCTGGAGGTCTTCCTGCAGCACCGCTACGACGTGGTCCGCCGCCGCACTACGCACCGCCGCGACAAGAAGGCCGAGCGGCTGCACCTGGTCGACGGTCTGCTGATCGCGCTGGTCGACATCGACGAGGTCATCCAGGTGATCCGCACCAGCGACGACGCCGCGGCCGCCCGCGAGCGGCTGAGGTCGGTCTTCGACCTGTCCGAGGCGCAGGCCACCTACATCCTCGAGATGCAGCTGCGCCGGCTCACCCGGTTCAGCCGGATCGAGCTGGAGAAGGAGCAGGAGAGCCTGCGCCGCGAGATCGAGGAGCTCGAGGCGATCCTGGCCGACGAGGCCCTGCTCAGAAGGGTCGTCTCCGACGAGCTCGCCGAGGTGGCCAAGACCTACGGCACCCCGCGCCGCACGATCCTGCTCGAGTCCGCCGGCACCACCGTCACCGCGACCGCGGCCCCGCTCGAGGTGGCCGACGACCCCTGCTTCGCGTTCCTGTCCTCCAGCGGGCTGCTGGCCCGTACGTCGAGCAACGATCCGGTCGGCGAGGGCGGCGGCCGCGCCAACCACGACGTCGTGGTCTCCGCCGTGCCGACCACGGCACGCGGTGAGGTCGGGCTGGTCACCAGCCGGGGCCGGCTGCTCAAGCTGTCGGTGCTGGACCTGCCCGCACTGCCCGGCTCGGCCAACGACCCGAACCTCCAGGGCGGCTACCCGGTCAGCGAGCTGGCCTCGCTCGAGCCCGGTGAGAAGGCGCTGGCGCTGAGCCGACTGGTCTCCGACGGCCCGGGGCTGGCTCTCGGGACCCGCCACGGCACCGTCAAGCGGGTCAACCCGGAGGTGCTCGGCAAGGACGAGTGGGACCTGATCCGGCTCGACGACGGCGACGAGGTCGTCGGCGCGACCGAGCTGGCCACCGGCACCGAGCTGCTCTGCTTCATCACCACCGACGCACATCTGCTCCACTTCGGGGCGGACGGCGTCCGGCCCCAGGGCCGCTCCGGCGGCGGCATCGCCGGGATCCGGCTCACCACAGGCGAGCGGGTCGCATGGTTCGGGGCGCTCGCCGGCGACGACTCCGGTGGCGGCTCCCTAGGCGACCGGGTCGTGGTGACGGCATCCGGCTCGTCGACCGCGCTGCCCGGCACCGAGCCGGGCGCGGTCAAGGTGACGCCGTTCGCCGAGTACCCCGGCAAGGGCCGCGCCACCGGCGGGGTCCGCTGCCACCGGTTCCTCAAGGGCGAGGACACGCTCGTGGCCGCGTGGGCGGGCGATACGCCGGCCCGGGCCGCGGCCGCGAGCGGCGCCCCGATAGACCTGCCCGAGGCCACCGGCAAGCGGGACGGGTCCGGGTCACCCGGCAGCCAGCCGATCGCCGCCGTGGCCGGGCCCGTGGGAGCCCGGTTGGCCCGGTTCCCGACCGGGGACTCGTGACCGACACCGTGTGCAAGGCTGACCCCGTGATGGCGCCAACGGCACGCCGCGTGCGGCTGCTGGCCGCGCCCCTCCTCCTGGGCCTGGCCCTCGGCGGCCTGTCCGCGTGCAGTGGCGACGACGACAAGGGCGGCAGCGGCGGTGACGACAAGGCCAGCCCCGAGGACGTCCTGGCCGCCGCGAAGGAGACGCTCGACGACACCAGCGGCGTGAAGATCTCCATGTCCACCAAGGACCTGCCCGGCGGTGTCACCGGCATCACCTCTGCCGAGGGCACCGGCGTGCACCCCTCGGCGTTCGAAGGCACGTTCAAGCTCAGCGTGAACGGGCTGCCCGCGGACGCCGAAGTGATCGCCGTCGACGGCAAGACCTACGCGCGGAACTCACTGCTGCTGCCCGACTGGACGCCGATCGACCCCGACGACTACGGCGCTCCGGACCCGGCCAAGCTGATGGACCCCGATGGCGGCTTCTCCGGGCTGCTCGCCGCGGCGGAGGACCCCAAGGCCGGTGAGTCGGTGCGGGGAGGCGAGGACAACAAGGAGATCCTCACCGAGTACACCGGGACCATCGCCAGCGATGCGGTCGAGGCGCTGATCCCCACCGCGGAAGGCGACTTCTCCTTCACCTACACGATCAGTGACGACGACGAGCTGCGCGAAGCGGTGCTCGAGGGGGCGTTCTACGGCGCGGACGAGGGCGACGTCGTCTACACGCTGTCCCTCGACGACTACGGCACCGAGAAGGAGATCACCGCACCGTGACGGCGGCCCGCGAGGCTGGCGCCGCTTCCTCCCCGCGGGTGCTGCTCACCCTGGCCGCCGTCGCGGTGGCGTTCGCCGCGGCCGACACCTACGTCGTCGTCCTCGCGCTGCCCGAGATGATGGGCAGCGCCGGCATCTCGATCGACCAGCTGCAGCGGGCCGCGCCGATCGTCTCCGGCTTCCTGCTCGGGTACGTCGCGATGCTGCCCCTGATCGGCCGGATCGCCGACCTGCGCGGCCGGCTCCCGGTGCTCACCGCGGCGCTGGTCGTCTTCGCGGTGGGTTCACTCGTCACCGCCCTGGCCTACGACCTGCCGAGCATGGTGGCCGGTCGGTTCCTGCAGGGCGTGGGAGGCGGCGGGCTGGTGCCGGCAACGCTGGCCCTGGTCGCAGACCTCTACCCGGCCGAGCGCCGCGGCGTACCCCTCGGCGTGGTCTCGGCCGTCCAGGAGCTGGGCTCGGTGATCGGGCCGCTGTTCGGCGCGGTCGTCCTCGCGCTGGCGGACTGGCCGGCGATCTTCCTCATCAACCTCGCGGTCGGGCTGGTGCTGGTCGCCGCCCTCCAGGCCCTGTCGGTGGTCGGGGCGCGAGGAACGCGGCGAAGACACCTGCCCGACCCGATCGCCCTCGTGCTGCTCGCGGTCACGGTGGTCTTCGGCGCCATCGTGTTCATCCGGCCGCCGAGCCTGGTCCGCGACCTGACCTGGGGCGAGTACTTCATCCCCTTCGCCGGTGACGGCCGCTGGCTCACTCCGGTCGGCGTGGTGCCGATGGTCGCCCTGGTGCTGTTCCTGGTGCGCTGCGCCACGGCCAGGCGCCCGCTGGTCGACCTGCGCGGCTGGGGCAGGAGCGCCCTCGACGCCGACCTGACCGGCGCGCTGTTCCTGGCCGTCGCGCTGGGCGGCGTCATCCTGGCCTTCGCCACCGCGGACCCGTCGGTGCAGGTCTTCTCCGACCAGGGACTGTGGTACCTGCTCGGCTCCGCGATCGCGACGCTCGCGTTCGTGCTGCACCTGCGGCGGGCGGAGGCGCCGCTGCTCCCCCGCGGCGCGCTGCGGCGTACGCCGGCCTGGGGCGCGGTCGTGGTCAGCTTCTTCGTCGGCGCGGCCCTGATCGCGGCGCTCATCGACATCCCCATCTTCGCGCGCACCACCGTCTACCGGAGCTCCCAGCTGATGGCCGCCCTGGTGCTGGTCCGCTTCCTGGTCGCCCTCCCGGTCGGCGCGATCGTCGGCGGCTACCTGATCCGCACCCGCAGCGCGGGCCTGGTCACGGCCGTGGGGATGGCGCTGTCCGCGGTCGGCTTCGCGCTCATGTCGCGGTGGGACGTCGAGACCCTGCACGACCCGTCGTCCAACATCGCGCTGGTGGTCTGCGGCTTCGGGTTCGGCCTCGCCCTGGCGCCCATCAACGCCGCGATCCTCGCCTCGACGGATCCAGACGTGCACGGCGTCTCCACGGCGATGGTGGTGGTGGCCCGGATGGTCGGGATGCTCGTGGGGATCTCGGCGCTGACCACGATCGGGCTGCGCCGCTACTACGCCGAGCAGGACAACCTCAAGACGGTGACCGAGGTGTGCGGCAAACCGAAGATGTGCGGCGACTACCGCGACCTCCAGAAGGCCGCCGGCGTCGCCCAGGAGCAGACCGTGTTCATGGGCGCCGTGGTCTGCGCCGTCATTGCCGGGGTGCTGGCCCTCTGGCTGTTCCGCAACGTCGCGACCCGCTCGATCGACACGGCCGAGGCACTCCGCTCCGTGGGCTGAGGGCCGGCGGGCTCCACCCACCCGCTAGCGTTCCCGCCCGTGGGCCAACAAGCAGGGGACTTTGACGACCTCCTGGCCGCGAACCGGACGTTCGCGACGACATTCGACCTGAGCGGCTTCGACGGCATCGCGCATGCCGGCGTCGCCATCGTCACCTGCATGGACTCCCGGCTGGACCCGCTGAACATGGTCGGGCTCAAGCCCGGCGACGCGAAGATCTTTCGCAACCCCGGCGGCCGGGTGACCCCCCAGGCGCTCGAGGCGCTGGTCCTGGGGGCGCACCTGCTGAACGTGCAGCGGGTCCTGGTCATCCCGCACACCCGGTGTGCGATGACGGCCAGCACCGAGCAGGAGCTGAGGGCCAAGATCGGGCAGTCCGCCGGCGTGGACGCGGACTGGCAGTTCTTCAGCGTGGTCGAGGACCAGCTCGCCGCGCTGGAGGACGACGTCCAGAAGGTGCGCACGCACCCGCTCATCCCCGACTCGGTCCTGGTCGGCGGCTTCATGTACGACGTCGACACCGGGCTGCTCGACCGGAAGTTCTGAACCATCCCCGGCCTACGCTGGCGGGCGTGGTTGGTGGTCGAATGTCGCGAGGTGCCGCCGCGGCGGTCGGCGCCACCCTGGCGGCGGCGTTGCTCACTGCCTGCACCGAGGACCCCTCGCCGTCATCCCGCCCGGCTCAGGTCGACTCCCCCTCATCGGCTCCCACCGACACCCCCACGGTCGCGGGGAAGCGGAAGGACCGGCCGGGGATCTCCCGCCCGGGCACCGCGAAGCAGGCGCTGGCGAGCCTGGTGACCGCGGAGCGGGCGATCGCCGACCCGGCGACGCGGCCGCGCGAGCTGGTGCGCGCGGCCCGCCTGCAGCAGCTGGCGTACCGCGAGCTCGGCGCGCACCCGGACTGGGACGCCAAGGTCACGGCCGGCCTGCCGCGGTCGCTGCGGGGCGTGGTCCGCGCCAACGTCGCGTCGCGGCGCGAGTTCCGGGCCATGCACCACGTCCTCGCCGACACGCTCCCGGCCTGGCGGATCGTGGCTCCCGCGCCCGCCGAGGAGCTGCTGCGGTACTACGAGCGCGGCGAGCGCGCCTTCGGGATCGGCTGGGAGTACCTCGCCGCGATCAACCTGGTGGAGACCGGCATGGGGCGGATCCGCGGCACGTCGGTCGCCGGCGCGCAGGGGCCGATGCAGTTCCTCCCGTCCACGTGGGCGAGATGGGGCCGCGGCGACATCCAGGACCCGCGCGACGCGATCATGGCGGCCGCCCGCTACCTCGCGCACGACGGCGGCGCGCAGCCGGGCCGGCTGGGCGACGCGCTGTTCCGCTACAACAACTCCAACAACTACGTCCGCGGCGTCACCCACCTCGCGCAGGTCATGGAGCGGCGGCCGCGCGCGTTCTACGGCTACTACCACTGGGACATCTACTACCTGACCAGCCGCGGCGACGTACGGCTGCCCGTCGGCTACGACCGGGACCGTCCGGTCCCGGTCGAGCGGTGGTTGGCCACCCATCCGCAGCGATGAACGGCCCACCCGGTGGTGCAGGTCACGCGTCGAGCGCGTCCGCGTCCACCTCGTAGGCGCCCTGGACGAGGAACTCCTTGCGCGGGGCGACGTCGGAGCCCATCAGCAGCTCGAAGACCTGGGCGGCGACCTCGGCGTCGTCGACGGTCAGCCGGCGCAGGGTGCGCCGCCGGGGGTCCATCGTGGTCTCGGCCAGCTGGTCGGCGTCCATCTCGCCCAGGCCCTTGTAGCGCTGGACCGGGTCCTTCCACGAGACACCCTTCTTCGTCAGCTCGGCCAGCTTCCGCTGCAGCTCGTCGTCGGAGTAGGTGTAGACGTACTTCTCCATCCCCTTCTTGGGGTTGGAGATCTCGACGCGGTGCAGAGGCGGCACGGCGGTGAACACCCGCCCCTTCTCGACCAGCTCGGGCATGTACTTGAAGAAGAGCGTGGCCAGCAGGCAGCGGATGTGCGCGCCGTCTGAGTCGGCGTCCGCCATGAAGATGATCTTCTGGTAGCGCACGGCCTCGAGGTCGAAGGTGCGGCCGGTGCCCGCTCCGACCACCTGGATGATCGAGGCGCACTCGGTGTTCTTCAGCATGTCGCCGACCGAGGCCTTCTGGACGTTGAGGATCTTGCCGCGGATCGGCAGCAGCGCCTGGAACTCGGAGTTGCGGGCCGCCTTGGCCGTGCCCATCGCGGAGTCGCCCTCGACGATGAACAGCTCGGTGCGGTCGTCGGTGGCCCGGCAGTCGTTGAGCTTGGCCGGGAGCGCGGAGGACTCCAGGGCGTTCTTGCGGCGCTGGGTCTCCCGGTGCTGGCGGGCCGCGATCCGGGTCTTCGCCGCCCCCGCCACCTTCTCCATGACCAGCCGGGCCTGGGCCTTCTCGGCGCGCTTGGTGGAGGTGAGGAACTTCTTCAGCTCACCGGCGACGACCTTGCGGACCGCGGTGCGGACCTGGGGTGTGCCCAGGATCTCCTTGGTCTGGCCCTCGAACTGAGGCTCGGCCTGCCGGACGGTGACCACTGCCGTGAGACCCTCGAGGACGTCGTCCTTGGTCACGTCGTCGTCGTTGACCTTGAGCACCTTCGCGGCCCTCATGGCGTCGTTGAAGGTGCGCAGCATCCCTTGCTCGAAGCCGCTCACGTGGGTGCCGCCCTTGGGGGTGGCGATGACGTTGACGAACGAGCGCAGCTCGGTCTCGTAGCCGGTCCCCCACCGCACTGCGATGTCGACCTCGAGCTCGCGCTCGACGTCCTGGGGGGTCATGTGGCCCTTCTCGTCGAGCACCGGCACGGTCTCGACGAAGGTGTCCGTGCCGCGCAGCCGGATGATGTCGGTGACCGGCTCGTCGTGGGCCAGGAAGTCGGTGAACTCGGCGATCCCGCCCTCGTGGCGGAACTTCTCCTCGCGCATCTCGGGTCCGCGGAGGTCACGGATGAGCAGCTCGAGCCCGGGGATGATGAACGCCGTCTGCTGGGCGCGGCCGAGCAGTCCGTCGAACTCGAACCTCGCGTCCTTGGTGAACACCTGCCGATCCGGCCAGAACCGGATCCGGGTGCCGCTCTTGCCCTTCGCGACCCGGCCGCCCTTGCGGGTGAGCCCCGACTTCGGGCTGAACGACGCCCTGGGACCCTCGCCGTGGAAGACTCCCGGGATCCCGTGCTTGAACGAGATGCCCTGCCGGCTCGGCGGCCGGTCCACGTCGATGTCCATCCGCGCCGACAGTGCGTTGACGACCGAGAGTCCGACGCCGTGGAGGCCGCCCGTGGCGACGTACGAGCCGCCGCCGAACTTGCCGCCGGCGTGCAGCTTCGTGGCGACCACCTCGACACCGGGCAGCCCGGTCCGGGGCTCCTTGTCGGTGGGGATGCCCCGGCCGTCGTCGTGGACCTCGACCGAGTCGTCGGGGTGCAGGGTGACCTCGACGTGCCGGGCCGCACCCGCGAGGGCCTCGTCGACGCCGTTGTCGATCAGCTCCCACAGGCACTGCATGAGCCCGCGGGTGTCGGTGGAGCCGATGTACATGCCGGGCCGCTTGCGTACCGCCTCGAGGCCCTCGAGGACCAGGAGGTGCGCGGCGTTGTAGGCGGTGTCGATCGGGAGCTCCTCGGACGTGCTTGATCCGGTTCCGATCCGGATACCGGGATGGAACCGAATCTACTCACGACACGCCGAAGCAGCATGGAGGCACGCCTGCCGACAGCGGGTCTACCGTGACGAGAAAAGCATCACAGCTTGGCACCACGCGTAACGGATCCACCGGCTTCACCGTTCTCATCACACGGGGGTCACCCAGGCCACACACTTGGTCCGGGAGTGGGACACCACGAGGGTGGGAACACCTCCGTGGTTGTATAGGGATGTCAAGGGGAGGCGTCGCCGGGGAATCTTTGGAGACCCCGCATACGTTGCACCTACGACACCAGATGAAAGAAATGAGGCCGTTGTGAACACTGCAATCGCACCCAGCTCTCCGCTGACCGCAGCGGACCGCTGCGACCGTTGCGGGGCCCAGGCCTACCTGCGAGTGGAGCTCCAGTCGGGTGGTGAGCTCCTGTTCTGCGCACATCACGCTCGTGAGCACGGTGACAAGCTCAAGGAGATCGCCGTCACGCTCATCGACGAGACCGACAGGCTGGCCGATGCCTCGACGCCCGCGCCCGACGCAGAGCGCTGACCCCACCTTCCCCTTCGCTTCGAGGGCCCCGGATCCCGTCGGATCCGGGGTCCTCTGCATGTGAAAGGCTCCGGCCATGTCCGGCGTCGAGGTCGTGGTCGCCCTGGTCATCGCCGTCGGTCTGGTCGGCATCCTGGTGCCGATCCTCCCGGGCTCCATCCTGGTCCTCGGCGCGATCCTGGTCTGGGCGTGGGACCTCGGCGGCGGTGCGGCGTGGGCGGTGTTCGCCGTGGCAGCCCTCGTTCTGGTGGCCGGCGGGGTGGTGAAGTACCTCGTGCCCAACCGCCGGCTCAAGGAGGTCGGCGTACCTGCCTCCACGCAGTGGATCGGTGCCGCGGTGGGCGTCGTCGGCTTCTTCGTCATCCCGGTCGTCGGGCTGTTCGTGGGCTTCGTGCTGGGTGTCTACCTGGCCGAGTACCGCCGGGTCGGCAGCGCGGCCGCGTGGCCCTCGACCAAGCACGCGCTGAGGGCGGTCGGGCTGAGCATCCTGATCGAGCTGGTTGCCGGACTGGTCGCGACCTTCGTCTGGGTGGCTGGGGTGCTGGCGACGTGACGGCGTCCGCCTTGGGTTCGTGACGGTCCTGTTGTCGCTGCTGGCGGCGGCCTCATACGGTTTGGGCGACTTCAACGGCGGGTTCTTCTCCAAGCGCGGCGGACCATGGGCGGTCTCGCTGGTCGCCCAGGTGGCCGGGACGATCTGCGTGGTCCTGGTCGCGCTGGTGGTGGGCGGCGAGCCCGACCGCAGCGACCTGGCCTGGGCGGTGCTCGCCGGGCTGGGGAACGGCTTCGGCACCGCGTTCCTCTACCGCGGGCTCTCGTCGGGTCGGATGGGCGTGGTCGCACCCGTCTCCGGCGTCGGGGCCGTGGTCATCCCGGTCATGGTCGGCTTCCTCACCGGAGAGCGTCCCGGACCATCGGTCTGGACCGGCGTGCTGCTGGCCCTGCCCGCGATCTGGCTGGTCTCGCGGGAGCCGGCGGCCGTCGCTGACCCGAACGCCGAGGGTTCGGGGCTGCTCGACGGGGTGCTGGCCGGGGTGGGCTTCGGCGCACTCTTCGCCGCCCTCGCCCAGATTCCCGAGGAGGCGGGCTTCCTGCCACTCGCGCTCAACCAGCTCGTCGCCGGCTTCGTCGTCGTGCTGGTGGCGGTGGCGCTGCGGCAGGCCTGGGTGCCACGGTCGCGGTGGGCCCTTGGTGGCGCGGCGAGCGGGGTGCTCGCCGCCCTGGCCACGCTGATGTTCCAGGTCGCCACCCACCACGGCTACCTGAGCGTGGCGGCGGTGATCACGTCGCTGTACCCGGCGTTCACCGTCGTGCTCGCGGCTCTGCTGCTGCGCGAGCGCGTGCACCGCGAACAGGGCCTCGGGCTGGCCCTGTGCGCGGCGTCGGTGGCGCTGGTGGCCGCGGGCTGAGCATCCTGGCCGGCCGTGACGCTGTGCCACTGAGATAGGTTTGGCCTGACACCCGCCAGTCACGCGACCGGGCCGACTGACTGGGTGCCGAAGGGACGTGCGCATGGAGACGGCAGGCGGCTTGCGCGGACTGCTGACCGAAGTCGTCCAGGCCCGCGGGGCGCTGGCACTGCAGCGTCGCCGCCAGCCGGTCGCCCAGATGGAGCTGGGGAGCGCCCAGGACCGTCTCGCCGACGCGCTCTCGGCGTACGCGGACGGGCTCAGGGCCGAGGGCGCGCCGATGCCCTATCGGCTGCGCGACGAGCTGCGCCTGTTGAACGCCCTCGGCGGTCCGGGCCACACGCACTGAGCGGAGCGACCCGTCCGGGTCAATCTCCCTCGGCCAGCCGCTTGATGCGCGCCAGTCGTGCGTCCCATGTCCTGCCGATCCGCTCGAGCTGGCGGGCCACGTCGCTGAGCCGTCCGCCCAGCGCGCGGTGGACGAGCTCGCGGCCCCGCCGTTCGGACTCGACCAGGCCGGCCGCGCTGAGCAGGTCGAGGTGCTTGACGATCGCCTGGCGACTGATCGGGAACTCCCGGGCCAGCGCCGAGGCCGAGGCCGGCCCCTCGCCCAGCCGGGCCAGGATGGCCCAGCGCGTGTCGTCGCCGAGCGCTGCGAACACGGGCGTGAGCGGCTCGGTCGCGCTCACGGCGTAGGGCCGAGCACGAAGCGCTTGGCGGCCTCCAGCTCGATCTCCCAGCCCTGGGTGTTCTCATGGATCTGGTTGTCGATCGCGGCCCGATCCTTCTTGAGGCCCGAAAAGCCGCTCTCGACCACTCGCAGGGTGACGCCGCCGTCGCGGTCCTCGATCCAGAACTGCACGGTCGTGCCGGCTTCGGGCGCGACGTTGTCGACCCAGTGGTAGGAGATGTGCCGCGGCTCGTCGCGCTCGAGGGTCTGGAGCCGGAACTCGCCGTACTTCGGGTGCACGACCACGTCGTACTCCCCCTCGCGCCGGATCTCGGGGTTCGGGTCGACCTCTTCCTCGTTGATCCACCACCCGGGCCGCTGCACGAGCGACCACACCTGCTCCGCGGTGGCGTCGATGTCAATGCTGCGCTCGATCCGGTCGAGCTCCTGGTCGGTCTGAGTCATCGCCTGCTCCTGTCGTTGATGTGCAATGCCACAGTTGCATGTTGCCAAGGGAAATGCAACCTTCGAGTTGCGCTTTCAACGGCAGCGAGCGCCCTCCCCGAAGGGAGGGCGCTCTGTCGCGGCCCGGACTCGGTTGCCCCAGTCCCCCCAACTGATTGGCCGCGACGATCCACCCAACCCCCATCCGTGTGGGCGAGTCACGGGGCCGGGGCGGCCGGTCCAGACCTCGACAGGGCGGCCCTGCTCGGGCGACCGGCGCCGTCGCAAACGCGGCCAACCGCTCCCGCAACTCCTCGACCTTGAAGTTTGCAAATGGGGAGATCGTCGCCTCAGGCGAGGCCTGTGAGACCAAACAGGAGCCAAGCAGGGTGTGGAGGCCGTCCTGCGGGCGGCGGACGGCGCAAAGGTCCCGAGGACCTCGGCGAGAGCTGAAGCAACGCCTAGCGGACCCGACGAGGCTTAGGCGACGCAGTTCGCGCGTGCCGTGAGCTGCCAGTTGGGGATCCCTGACGTGACGACAGCCCTCACCAGCCACTCGGTGGCTGAGACCGCGTAACTGCGCTGGACCACGACGTTCGGGACATTGACGCCGTTCACACCTGCGATCACGAACCCACCGCCGATGACCTCAGACAAGAAGGAGTCGTCGCAAGCGACGGTCACTTCCTTGACGGAGGTCGTGTCGATGGCTGTGCTGGTCGACTGCGTGTACACGAACGCGGGTACGGCGCCGCCGGCGATCTGAGAGAAGTTCACGCTGCCGGGAGCGATCTCGTTGGCCGTTACCGAGTCGGCCGCCAGGTCGGCGGAGGTCAGTCCCCCGTTGGGGAGCGTGTCGTCGCGCACATCCGCGGAGTAGACCCCGTTGGTGGCGATCTTCGCTGCGGTGACGCCCTCGTTGGCCAGGTCGGCCGTCTTTACCTCCCCGTTCACGATGTCGGTGCTGAACACGGTGTTGGCCGCGTAGGCGGCTCCGCCGGTGAGGACGAGGAAGACGGCGAACGTCGACATCACGTTGGCGTAGGTAAAGCGGCCGAACAGCTTGTGTGCGTGGCGGTGCATGGATTCCCCCTTGGAGTCCCGCCCAAGTGGGTTCCCAGGCAGCCAGAGAGCACAAGCGTGTACCTCTGAACCGGATACCTCAATGGCCCGTCGGCCTATTACACAGACGCAGGACAGCGCCCTCAGCTGCCTGAGCGTGTCGCCATCGACGAGCATGACGAGCCCGGAAGCGGCGCCGACTCCGGTCCACAGTCCGCCCGTCCAGCTCGCAACGGAGCAATGGCGGAATGCGACTGTATTCGGTCCCGATCGCGCCCGAGGGGGTCACGTTGTCGTTAGGACGACTCGCGGTCCGTGACGTGGTCCACTAATTCGTGAGCAGCGCCTGCGCTTGGACGTGGCACTCGCTGGCTCGGTGGACCGATGCCATCTCGATGGTCTCGATCCCCAGTGCGCCTTGGGCTTGGATCCGGAACGAGTCGCCACCCGATGAGGCACCGACATTCATTGAGGCTCCCGCCGCCATGCTGTGGTAGGTCGGGTTCGCACCTCCGCTGTCGACGAAGACATTGGCGACGCTTCCCGAGTCGTTGTAGAGCACGAAAGTCCCGTTCGAGGAGCTCGGTGACGCAGGACATGCATACGACGCACGCATGAAGCCCAACATGGGTGCACCCAGGAAGATGTGCGACCCCGCCGGAACTGCGAGTGCTCGATCGTCCACTTGGCCGCTGCCGCGCACGTACCCCCCGGCGATGTCGGTGGAGCTGATGCATTCAGCACACTCGAGTTGACCACCGATGAACACCTTCTTCGTGAAGTATCCGGCGTACCCCGTTCCCGTGTTGTCCCCGTAGACGGCGACCCCACTGTCGCCAGTGCGGCCGGCCACACCGAAGCCGCCGCCACTGTCGTTCTGCCCGTAGACACCGCTGGCAAGAGACGACTTTGCGATGCCCTGAACACCGTTGGCCGTTCCGGTGTTGGTGACGTTCACGACGCCCCCTGCATCAACCGCAGCTGGTTGGGACACCCCCTTGCGGACGAAGGCCGTGGAATTGAGGTTGTCGAGCAGATCCGCGTTGAGACTCCCGACCTTGACGTCGGAGTTGACCTTCAACGGTGCATGGCCGGTGGCGACGTTCAAGCTGAGGGCGGTAGCTCCGCCAGCGGTGCTGGTGTTGGTCACCGCCAGACCGCTCGTCGTGACTGGCGCGGTGAGCGTTGTGGGGGTCGTGGCACTGTTCGGCTGACCGAGAATGAAGGTGCCTCCGGTCGCGGAGTAGGCCACGCCGCTGGAAGCGAGCAGCAGTGCGAGAAGCGCCACTGCCATCGAAGGTGTGAGGTGCTTGGCGAGTCGCTTGAACATGGGCGCGTCTTCCTCTGGCGGTCACTGAGCGGGCGGGAGGTCGAAACGGTAGGCGCATCGCGCCGGATGGGTAAGGCCCAACTCAGCCATCTTCAGCGTCAGCTGAGACCTCGCGCCCGGATGAAGCCAGGCCCTCTGTCACTGGCCTGCACCGTCGGCGCGGCGTCAGTCGAGGTAGTCGCGCAGAACCTGGGAGCGGCTCGGGTGGCGGAGCTTGGACATGGTCTTCGACTCGATCTGGCGGATCCGCTCGCGGGTGACGCCGTAGACCTTGCCGATCTCGTCGAGGGTCTTCGGCTGGCCGTCGGTGAGGCCGAACCGCATGCTGACCACGCCCGCCTCGCGCTCGGACAGGGTGTCGAGAACGGCATGCAGCTGCTCCTGGAGGAGCGTGAAGCTGACGGCGTCCGCCGGCACGATCGCCTCGGAGTCCTCGATCAGGTCGCCGAACTCGGAGTCGCCGTCCTCGCCGAGCGGGGTGTGCAGGGAGATCGGCTCGCGGCCGTACTTCTGGACCTCGATGACCTTCTCGGGGGTCATGTCGAGCTCCTTGGCCAGCTCCTCGGGCGTCGGCTCGCGGCCGAGGTCCTGGAGCATCTGGCGCTGCACGCGGGCCAGCTTGTTGATGACCTCGACCATGTGCACCGGGATGCGGATGGTGCGGGCCTGGTCGGCCATCGCGCGGGTGATCGCCTGCCGGATCCACCAGGTGGCGTACGTCGAGAACTTGTAGCCCTTGGTGTAGTCGAACTTCTCGACCGCGCGGATCAGGCCGAGGTTGCCCTCCTGGATCAGGTCGAGGAAGAGCATGCCGCGGCCGGTGTAGCGCTTGGCCAGGCTGACCACGAGGCGAAGGTTGGCCTCGAGGAGGTGGTTCTTGGCGCGACGGCCGTCCTCGGCGATCCACTCGAGCTCCTCGAGCAGCTTCGCACTGATCTTGCCGCCCTTGCCGAGCTTCTCCTCGGAGAACAGGCCGGCCTCGATCCGCTTGGCGAGCTCGACCTCCATCTCGGCGTTGAGCAGCGGGACCTTGCCGATCTGCTTGAGGTAGTCCTTGACCGGGTCCGCGGTGGCGCCGGCCACCATCACCTGCTGCTCGGGCTCGCCGGTGTCGTCGGCGTCGGAGACGACGAAGGTGGCCGAAGCCTCCTTCTCGTCCTCCTCGATGGTCGGGTCGACGGCGACGTCCTTCTCGAACTGCTCGTCGGGGAGGTCGGGCAGGATCTTCTTGCCGTCGGGGCCGATGACGACCTCGGCCTCCTTGGCGCCGGGCTCCGCGGGCGCTTCGGCGGCCTTCTTCGCCGCGGCCGCCTTCTTCGCCGGGGCGGCCTTCTTGGCCGGGGCCGCCTTGGTGCCGTTGGCGGCCGCCTTCTTCGCGGGGGCCTTGGTCGCGGCCTTCTTCGCCGTCGCGGTCGCGGTCTTCTTGGTGGTGGTGGCGGCCGCCACCCGGGCGGTCGTCACGTCGATGTGCACGGCGATGCCCATCGCGCTCAGGTGCTCGAGGAGACCCTTGAGGTGGCGCGGCTCGACCTGTGCCTCGTCGCTGGCCAGGCGTACGTCCTCGGGACTGAGTCTTCCCTTCGCGCCCTTCTCGACCAGTGCGATGACGGCCGGGTGGGTGAGCAGCTGCTCAGGAACCTTGCGCGCGTGCGAGGACACGAACACCTCTTCAATCATGGACCGGTGGTGGCCGAGAATCTGGCTCTGGGCGCGGCACGACCCGCTGTCGTCAAGAGCCGCGACCTTCATTCTGCCACGCAGTGCATGAGGGTCACGCATCCGGGGCGCGCTGGCCGGGCCGGGGGGTCCGCCCTTCTCAGGGGTCGATCACGTATGTCGCCGGCCCCTCGGGGGACGCCGCCCGGGTGCTGAAGGTCAGGTGCCAGTCGTCGCGCGTCTCGCCGTCGATGTCGAGCACCCACTGGTACCGCTGGCCCGGCGCGAGCGGCAGTGCACTGATCTGGAAGGCCAGCGGGAAGTCGATCTCGGCCCCGTGCGCGAGCCCGGCCGGCCGGCGGACCTCGGCCTCGCCGTCGATCTGCACCGCCTGCGGGCCCTCCGGTCCCTCGAAGGTGACCTGCTCGCCGTCCTGCCCGATCAGGCGCAGCCGCAGATGCAGCCGCTGGTTGGCCCGATCCCAGGGCACGTCCAGCTTGACGGCGATCGCCGACGGCGTGGGCGCCGGCCCGGTCACGCTCCAGCCGGCACCGTTGATGTACAGCTTCCCGTCGGCGACGACCGCGTGGTCGGCCAGCAGCAGGGTCGCGCGCACGTCAGATGGCCTGCGTAGTGCCGGCCTTCTTGGCCTTCTTGAAGTCGCGGACCTTCTGGAGGGAGGCGGGGTCGGTGACGTCGGCCACCGAGCGGTAGCCCTCCTCGGCGTACGCGCCCACCACCTGCTCCCAGCCCTCGGGCCGCACGCCGAGCTGCTTGGCCAGCAGGGACACGAAGATCTGGGCCTTCTGCTTGCCGAACCCGGGCAGCGCCATCACCCGGTCCAGCAGCTCCTGGCCGGTGCTCGCGTCGGACCAGATCCGCTCAGCGTGACCGTCGTACTTCTCCACGACCAGCTGGGCCAGCGACTGCAGCCGAGCGGCCATCGACCGGCCGTAGCGGTGGATCGCCGGCGGGGTCGAGCACAGGGCCGCGAACTCCTCCGGGTCGGCGGCCGCGATCGGGGCGGGCTCGATCGACCCGAACCGGGTCAGCACCTTGTGCGGCCCGCGGAACGCGTGCTCCATGGGGTACTGCTGGTCGAGCATCATCCCGACCACGAGCGCGAACGGGCTGTCGGTGAGCACCTGGTCTGCGGCGTCGTCGCCGGTGATGTGGATGGCCATGGTGGCCATCTTGACCCATCCCGAGTCAGGGACTCATCGGTGCGCCGGCTCGATCAGTCGGACTTGACGGCCAGCACCGGGCAGTGGGCATCGAGGAGGATGCGCTGGGCGTTGCTGCCGAGGATCAGCTTGCCGACGGGGGTACGCCGGCGCAGGCCGATGACCACCAGCTCGGCGCCCACCTCGTCGGCGATCGCGAGGAGGTCCTCCGCGGCCTCGAGGCCGGTCTCGGGGTGGCGGACGTCGACGGTGACACCGGCCTCCTCGACCCGGGCGCGGACCTCGTCGAGCTCGGCCTGCATGCGGTCGGCGGACTCGGCGTCGTGGTGGGCCCGGTGGGAGTTCACGACGACGAGGTCGGCCTGGCGCAATTGTGCCTCCGAGATGGAGGCGGCCAGGGCGGCCTCGCCCTCCGGTTTGGGCACGTAGCCCAGGACCATGGTCGGCATTCGCTGTCCCTCCTCGATCGTCGGGTACCCATCGGCATCTCCCGGCACGCTACCGAACCGCCGTGGCAGGCGGCCTGTGGACGGCCTGCGTCAACCGATTCGGAACCGGGGAGGTGGCCCCCGTGGAAGGGCTGAGCGAGCCGCTGTCGGCGCGGACCCGGGCACTGCTGCGGCAGGCCGTGCTCGACCACGCCCGCCGCGAGCAGCGGCGCCGGCACCCGCCCGTGCTGCACGTCGGCGTGCCCGGTGCGCGCGTCGCGGCCATCGAGGTCGACCCCACCGACAGCGCCGACTCGGGGCTGCGGACCGACGTCGTGGCCGCGCTGCGGGCCCGGGCCGGCGTCGACCCGGACCAGCTGGTCTGGCTGACCCGTTGCGGCCAGCTCGAGCTCCAGGACGCCGACGCCCACTGGCTGGCGGCCGCCCGGGCGGCGTACGCCGAGGCCGGGGCCAGCGAGCTGGTCTTCGTGGTCGTGAACCGACGCGGCTGGCGCGACCCGCGCAGCGGGCTGGGTCGGACCTGGGCGCGGGTCCGCCCGGCCGGGCCCAGCCACGGGGGCTAGTCCCAGGTGTGCGCCGGCTCGTTGGAGTGCATCAGCTCGCGGTACTCGAGCAGCGTCGCCCGGAGCGCGTCGAAGCGCTCCATGTCCGAGCGCTGGTGCATCCGGCGCACGAACCACTCGGCGCCGTTGGTCCCGAGCAGGCAGCGCTGCTCGATGATCCCGAGCAGCCGGTCGCTCGTGGCGCCCTCGACGCCCCAGGACTCGAGCCCCTCGCGCGCCATCGGCAGCAGCCGGCGCAGGGTCAGCTCGGTGGCCCGGACCTGGCCGACGCCCGGCCAGTAGATCTGGGCGTCGATGCCGTGCTGGGCTGCGACGTGGAAGTTCTCCTCGGCCGCGCTGAACGACATCTGCGACCACAGCGGCCGCTCGCTCTCGGCCAGGGCGCGCACCAGGCCGAAGTAGAACGCGGCGTTCGCGACAGTGTCCGCCACCGTCGGCCCCGCAGCCAGCACGCGGTTCTCCACCCGCAGGTGGGGCACTCCCCCCGCGATGTCGTAGACCGGCCGGTTCCAGCGGTAGATCGTGCCGTTGTGCAGCCGCAGCTCGGAGAGCTTCGGCACGCCGCCGGCCTCCAGCAC
This sequence comes from uncultured Actinomycetota bacterium, assembly GCA_963749865.1. GTDB lineage: Bacteria > Actinomycetota > Actinomycetes > Propionibacteriales > Nocardioidaceae > Nocardioides. The sequence goes on along the minus strand of CAVVOE010000007.1, from coordinate 71,470 downwards.
CGCGAGGGGGTCCTCCTCCTCGGTGATCGGGAGCAGCGCGGGGAAGAAGCGGACGTTCTCCTCGAACAGGTCGAAGACCGAGGTGATCCACCGCTCCCCGAACCACACCCGCGGCCGCACGCCCTGTGCCTTCAGCTCCTCGGCCCGGGTGTCGGTGGACTGCTCGAACAGCGGGATCCGGGTCTCCCGCCACAGCTCCTTGCCCAGGAGGTACGGCGAGTTCGCGCACAGCGCCAGCTGGATCGCGCACACGGCCTGGGAGGCGTTCCAGTACTCGGCGAAGCTGTCGGGCGAGGTCTGCACGTGGAACTGGGTGCTGGTGCACGCCGCCTCGGGCACGATCGAGTCGATGCTGGTCTTGAGCCGCTCGACGTTGCCGATGCCGGCGATCTCGATCGTGATGTCCTCGCCCCGCGCGTTGAGGATCTGCTCGCCGAGCAGCTTGTAGCGCGGGTTCGGGCTGATGCTCTCGGCCGTCATGTGGTCGGCCGCCAGGGTCGGCAGGATGCCGATCATCACCAGGTGGGCGCCGACCTCGGCCGAGGCCGCTTCCGCGCCGTTGAGGTCGCGGCGCAGGAGCTCCTCGAACGTCTCCAGCCCGCGCTCGCGCAGCCTCACCGGCGGCACGTTGATCTCGATGTTGAACAGCCCGAGCTCGGTCTGGAACGCCGGATCGGCGATCGCGGCCAGCACGTCGGTGTTCTTCAGCGCCGGGTCGCCGCGGTCGTCGACCAGGTTGAGCTCGACCTCGAGCCCGGTCATCGGGTCGTCGGTGTCGAAGCGCGCCTCGCGCAGCATCCGGGCGAACACGTCGAGGCACCGACGGACCTTCTCGCGGTAGCGGGTGCGATCAGCCCGGGAGAACTCCTGTGCGTCGACCTCTTCGCCCATGACCGGACCCTAGGCCGAAGAGCCGGTGTTCGGGGAGGCCCACGAGTCCGCAGTGCGGGCAAGCAGGTCGTCGACCACGCCCTCCAGGGAGCCGGTCCGTTCGTACGCCGCGCGCTGCCGGGTCGCGCCGGTGCCGCCCAGCACTCGCTCCACGCCGGCCGCGGCTCGCTCGCTGTCGCCCGCTGCGTCGAGCCGCTCCCCGACCAGGTCGACCAGCGCCGCCAGCACGTGACGGGCGGGGCGGAGCTCGTGGCTGCGCGGGTCGAGCAGGTCGCCGGCCAGGCCGTATCGCGCGGCCCGCCACCGTGCGGCCCACAGCTCCTCGGACCGCCACGGCAGCGGCGGCTCGTCGGCCGACCACTGCCGGGCCGCCGTCTCGACCAGGGCCCGGACCAGCGCGGCCAGCAGGCCGGTGTCGCGCACGTCGGTCACCACGTCGAGGACCCGCACTTCGACCGTCGGCTGCCCCGCTGACAGCCGCGCGTCGAAGTACAGCATCCCCGGGTCGCGCGCCGCACCGCTGGCGATCATCCGCTCGCAGGCGCGCCGGTAGCCGGCCAGCGACCCGAACGCCTCGGTGGGGCCGGCACTCGGCCAGGTCGACCACTGCTGCGTGCGCCACGAGGCGTAGCCGGTGTCCTCGCCGTCGGCGAAGGGTGAGTTGGTGCTGACCGCGAGCAGCACCGGCAGCCAGGGGGCGACCCGGTCGAGGCAGCCCACACCCTCCTCGTCGGACTCGATGGCCACGTGGACGTGCATCCCGCAGGTGGTGCCGAGCCGGGCCACGGCGCCGAACCGCTCGAGCATGTCGCGGTAGCGGTCGTCCGGAGTGACCTCCGCCTGCTCCACGCCGATCGGAATCGTGCCGCAGGCGGCGACCGCCAGATCGCGGGCCGCCGCAGCCTCCCCTGCCCGCCGGCGCGCGGTCACCACCTGGCGGACGACCTCGTCGACGTCGCGGGTGGGCTCGGTGCGCAGCTCGACCTGGTGGCGGAACAGCTCTTTGTCGAGCTCGTTGCTGCCGTGCTCGGCGTCCTCCTCGAGCACCTCGCCGGCGCGCGAGGTCACCGAGCGCGTGGCCGGGTCGACGACCAGCAGCTCCTCTTCCACGCCGACGGTGCGGGTCTCCACGCGCGGCCGGTACCCAGGTCACGGCCCCGGACGGGGCCGCTCACCCCGCCATCCGGGACCAGGCCGACGGTGGCACCGCACGGGTGAGCAGGTCGGCCACCAGCGCGGCCAGGGTGTCGTCGGGGGCGACGGCCCGGCACCGGTCGACCGCGCACCAGGCGAGGGCGCCGTGGCCGGCCAGCCAGGCGGCCAGCCCGAGCACCGCCGCCGGCCCGGCGACCAGCTCGTGGGGCGCCCGCTGGACGGCGTCGGTCCAGAGCCGGACGTGATGGGCGGCAGCGTCGCGGGACATCCCGGCCCAGGCCGCGTCACGTCCGCCGGCCTCGCCCAGGCCGAGCAGCACCCGGGCCAGCTCGACGTCGGTGAACCGGCCGGCCTCGAGCCGCGCGTCGACCAGGTCGGCGATCTCGCCGGGCGGGCTGGGCACCGCCCACCGCACCGTCCGCTCCACTCGGCGTACCGCCTCAGGCACCGGCTGGAGCACCGACTCGAGCTCGGCCCGGGACCCGTGGACCACGATGCCCTCGACCACCGCCTGGGCCCGGAACCGGTGGCCGCCGATGTCGTAGGGCACGCCGTGCGGCGGTGCCCCGGGCCGGCCGGGCGCGAACCACCGCCCGTCGTGTGCCCGCAGCACCTCGACCACGTCGATCCCGGCGCGCGCGAACGCGCGCCTGAGCCGGCGCACCACGGTGCGCGTCGCCCGGCCGTCGTCGCCGTAGACCACGAACACGGCCCGCTCCACGCCGTGGAGCAGCGCCGGCTCGAGCAGCAGCACCACCGCTTCGTCGGCCTCGGCGGGCGGTGGCAGGTCTACGCGCGCGTGAAAGGTCTCGTCACCGCCGAAGGTGAGCATCACCACTGAGTCGCGCGGCTCGAAGCCCAGCACGACGGGAACGGCGGCGAGCACGTCCTCGGGGCTGCGGGCGGTCAGCGTGGTGGGTGGCTCGGCCGGGTCGGCGGGTTCGGTCATCGGGCTGGTCATGACCAGGACCCTCCCCAGCGGCGCCGACCGTTCCGGGACGGCGCGGGCGCCTCTGTGGACGAGGCCCGGCGCCGGGTGACCTGTGGACGGTTCGTGGACGGGTCATGGCCACAGCGCCGACCCTGGGCTGGAGCTGGGCGTCCGTGCCGGGCGGTACCTTGCGGCAGTGCGCGACCACGCCTCGGTCCTCCACCTGGACCTGGACGCCTTCTTCGCGGCGGTCGAGCAGCGCGACAAGCCGTCGCTTCGGGGCAAGCCGGTGGTGGTCGGCGGCGTCGGCGGACGCGGAGTGGTGGCCACCGCGTCCTACGAAGCGCGCAAGTACGGCGTCCGGTCGGCGATGTCCACCCGCGAGGCGCGGTCGCGGTGCCCGCACGCGGCGTTCCTGACCGGACGCTTCCACGCCTACCGCGACGCGAGCGCGATCGTCATGCGGCTGCTCCGAGAGTCCTCCGCCCTGGTCGAGCCGCTCAGCCTGGACGAGGCGTTCGTCGACCTGGCCGCCGCCGGGCTCGACGACCTCGACGTGCCCACCGTGACCGCGTTCGCCCAGGAGCTCCGCGCCAAGGTGGCCGAGGCCACCGGCGGCCTCACCGCGTCGGTGGGCATCGGGAGCTCGAAGTTCATCGCCAAGGTGGCCAGCGACCTCGACAAGCCGGACGGCCTGGTCGTGGTGGCTCCCGGCACCGAGCTGGAGCTGCTCCGCCCCATGCACGTCACGGTCATCCCCGGCGTCGGCCCGGCCACCTCCGAGCGGCTGCGCCGGGTCGGCATCCACACCGTGGCCGAGCTCGAGTCAGTCAGCCTCGACGAGCTGGTCCGCCTCGTCGGCAAGGCGCATGGCACCGGACTCCACTCGCTGGCCCGGGCCGAGGACGACCGGGCGGTCGAGCCCGAGCGGGAGGCCAAGTCGATCAGCTCCGAGGGCACCTACGACACCGACCTCACCGACCGCTCCCTGATGGAGCACCTGCTCACCCGGCAGGCCGCGGACGTCGCCACCCGGCTGCGCAAGCACGGCCTCTCCGGCCGGACCGTGACCATCAAGGTGCGGCTGCACGACTTCACCACCCTCAACCGCTCGACGACTCTCTCCTCCCCCACCGACAGCGGTACGACGGTGGCCCGGCTGGCCCGGGGGCTGCTCGCCGACCTCGACACCTCCGGCGGCGTACGCCTCCTCGGCGTCGGGGTCTCCGGCCTCGCGGACTGGATCCAGGAGGACCTGTTCGGCGAGGTCGAGGAGGAGGAGCCAGAGCCCACTGAGCTGGAGGTCACCCGCGCCCGCGACCGGCCCGGATGGTCACCGGGCATGGACGTCGTCCACGACGAGATGGGGCGCGGCTGGGTCTGGGGCTCGGGTCGCGGCGTCGTCACGGTGCGGTTCGAGACCGCAGACACACCGGCCGGCCCGGTCCGCTCGTACGCCGCCGACGACCCGGCGCTGCACCCCTGGCGGCCCGACCCGCAGCCCCCCGACCCGCAGCCCACGGGCTAATTGGATCGCGGAACGCCACGCGCGGACCTACTGTCGTCGTTCGTGGAGATCAGGGAGCTGGGCGCCGACGCACTGGCCGATGACGCGGTGATGCGGGACTTCTACGACCTCAACCGCCGCGCCGAGCTGCTCGGCCGCCAGGAGATGCCGTTCTGGACCTGGCAGGAGTTCCTTGGCGGCTTCCGGGCCGCCGACAGCGGCGAGCGGCAGGAGCTGTTCGCGGCCTACGACGGCGACCGGATGGTCGGCACCGCCGTGCTGTGGTCGTTCCTGCTCGACAACCTGGAGAAGGCCTGGTTCAAGGTCGACGTCGACGTCCCCGACCGCAGGCGCGGCATCGGGCGGGCGATCACCCAGCGGCTCGAGCAGGTCGCGAAGGCCGACGGCCGGAGCCTTCTGATGACCGACTCCCATCTGCCCTTCGACCGGCGCGAGGACCACGGCCACCGCAGGTTCGCCGAAGCGTGCGGCTACGAGCTGTCCAACTACGAGGTCGTGCGCCACCTCCCGCTGCCGGTGCCCGACGCGCAGGTCCAGGCCTGGATCGACGCGGCGGCTCCGCACCACGAGGGCTACACGATCGAGACGTTCGTCCACGACGTGCCCGCCGACCTCGTCGAGCAGCTGTGCGTCCTGCTCGGCCAGCTCGCGGTCGACGCGCCCACCGGTGCGGTCGACTTCGAGGAGGAGGTCATGACGCCGGAGCGGTTCGCTCAGATGCTCGACATGGTGCGGGCGATGGGGCGCGCGCGCTACGAGACGCTGGCGCTGACCCCCGACCGCCAGGTCGTGGCCCAGTCGACCCTCGCCGTGCCGCTGAGCGACAGCACGGAGGTCTTTCAGTGGGGCACGTTCGTCCACCGCGAGCACCGTGGCCGCAAGCTGGGCCTGGCCACCAAGGCCGTCAACCTCCGGGCGGCGCAGGAGTTCCGTGACGACCTCACGCTCGTGACGACGCAGAACGCCGAGACCAACGACTACATGGTCGCGATCAACAAGACGATGGGGTTCGAGCCGGTCGAGGTGGCCGCGGAGTTCGTCAAGAAGCTGTGATCAGCCCGCGACGGTCACGAGGTACGCCGCATCCGTCGGCACGATGCCGGCGTCGTAGCCGCCGAGCACGAGGACGGTGTCGGGCCCGACCGCGGTGACCGTCCGGAACGACCGCGCGTCGTAGGACGGCACCTCGACCCTGCGCACCGCGGAAGCGTCGGCGTCGTAGACCTCCAGGGATGTCCCGCCACCGACCACGATCCGGCCGTCGGCCAGCGTGGTGACGGCGCCGTCCAGCTTGTACTCGCCCTCGCTGAGCTCCGGCCCGACGGTCACGGTGTCGGTCCGGACGTCGAGGAGCTCTGAGGTGCGGAGCTTGCTGTGCCCCTCGGTGTCGGTGGCGCCGCCGACCACGAAGACCCGGCCCTCGCCAACCGGGACCGCACCGAGCTTGACGCGGGGCGTGGCCAGGTCCGGCCCGGCCGCCCAGCCACCCTGCCGCACGTCGAGCACCTCGGTGGCCGCGATCGCGTCGGTGTCCTCGGTGCCGCCGACCAGCACCAGGTCCGGCCCGGCGAGGACGGCGACGTGCGCGGCGCGCGGTCGCAGCAGCGGTGGGCCGGGCGTGAACCGGCCCGTGTCCGGGTCGAAGTACTCGCTGGTGCCCAGGGCCCGGTCACTCGCGTCGAAGCCGCCGGCGACCAGCACCCGGCCGTCGGGAAGCAGGGTGGCGCTGTGGTCGGCGCGGCCGGTCGCCAGGTCTCCCACGGGCGCGAACGCGTCGTCGGCCGGGTCGTAGACCTCGGCGGACGCGGTCGGCGGCCGTCCCTCGCCCGGATAGCCGCCGACCAGCAGCACCCGGCCGTCGTCGAGCAGGGTCGCGGTGCCGCTGGCCCGCGGCGTGGCCATCTCGGCGTCGGGCACCAGGCCGCGGTCGCCGTCGTACAGCTCCGCGCGGCGGCCGGCGTCGAACCCGCCGCAGCCGCGCTCGGTGCAGCCACCGGTGACGAGCACGCGGCCGTCCTGGAGAAGGGTGGCCCGGTGCACGGCGCGCGGCTGGGTCATCCGCAGGGCGTGCGCCTGACCGGGTTGCGAGTCGGCTTCGGGTCGCGAGTCGGCTTCGGGTCGCGAGTCGGCGCCGGTGCACCCCGTCAGCGCGACCGCGAGCAGCGCGGTGACGAAGAGTCGGGCCGGCCCCATGGTTCAGCCTCGCACGAAGCGGAGCCGCTCGCCGGGCCGCAGCTGCCCGCACATCCAGAGGTCGTGCGGGTGGACGACCGCGAGCACCGGGTAGCCACCGGTCGCCGGATGGTCGGCCAGGAGCACCACGGGCTGACCGCCGGGCGGGACCTGGACGGCACCCTGCACCATGCCCTCACTCGGTAGCTCTCCGTCGCGCACCCGCACGGGCGGGTCACCGTCCAGCCGGAGCCCGACCCGGTTGGAGTCCTCGCCGACGACGTACGGCGCCGCGCACAGCCGTTCGAGCGCGTCCGCGGAGAACCAGTCGGCGCGCGGCCCTTCGGTGACCCGGAGCGGGCCGCGGACCGGCGGTCGCGGCGTGTCCAGCGCGGCCGGGGGTCCGTCCGGTGTCCCGACCGGCAGCGTGGCGCCGTCCTCGACCCGCGGCGGGCCGACCCAGGCCAGCGTGTCGGTCGATCGCGAGCCGAGCACGGGAGCGACGTCGATGCCGCCGGCTACCGCGAGGTAGGACCGCACACCGGAGGTCGGCGTCCCCAGCCGGAGCCGGCCTCCAGCGGGCAGCCACTCGGCGCGGTCAACGCCACGCTCCGCACCGTCGACGTAGAGCGGCACTTCGGCGCCGGTGACCGCGACCCAGGCGCCCGCGTCGCTCGTCAGCTCGAGGCCGCCCCAGGTCAGCTCGAGCAGCGCGGCGTCGGGACCGTTGCCGACCAGCCGGTTGGCGAGCTCGGCGGCCGGGCGGTCCAGCGGGCCGGCCCGTGGGACGCCGAGGTGCGCCAGCCCGGCCCGGCCGCGATCCTGGACGGTGGTGAGCGGCCCGGCGCTCTCGACGGTGAGCGTCATGAGGGCACGAACCTGACCGGAGTGCCGGGCGCCAGCAGCGCCGGCTCGCTACGGTCGGGGTCCCACAGGGTCGCGTCGGTGCGGCCGAGCAGCCGCCACCCGCCTGGCGACTGCGTCGGGTAGACACCGCACCACGCCCCGGCCAGCCCGACCGAGCCCGCCGGCACCCGGGCCCGCGGGCTGTCCAGCCGCGGTACGGCGTACTCCTCCGCCAGCCCGGCCAGGTAGGCGAAGCCCGGCGCGAAGCCGCAGAACGCCGAGACGAACTCGGTCTGGGTGTGCCGCGCCACCACGCCGTCCACGTCGGTGCCCCAGCGGTCGGCGACATCCTCCAGGTCGGCGCCGTCGTAGACGACGGGCACCTCGACCAGCTCGCCCGGCTCCGGCTGGGCCTCGGGCGTCCACCCGGCCAGCAGATGCTCCAGAGACTCGGCGTCCGACACGCCGTCGAAGAGCACCGTGCGCGCCCCCGGCACCACCTCGACGGCCGGAACGCGGGCACGTCGCGCGAAGTCCGCCAGCGAGCGGGCGGCGGCGCTGTCGCCCACCTCGGCCAGCACGGCATCGAGGCCGAACGGGCGCAGCAGGAGCGGGTGCACACGCACAGTCTCGCTCGCGCGAGTTCACCGAGAGATGGGCCACAGTTCGCCGTCTCGGTTTGCGATCGGCCATCTGCCTTGCCCACAGTGGCAGGTGGCGGGGTCGCCCCCGACAAAAGGTGAGGGCCCTCTTTGATGGTATGAGCATCAAAGAGGGCCCTCGGCTTTGAGGCGGAAGTGGTGACGCCCACCTCGACCGCACGGCTCTCCGACCCCGCCGCCCCCGTCACCGGGCCGACGCCGCGAGTCGCCTCGCGGTGTGGATCTTCGCTCCTGTCCGGCCCCAATCCACCCGCCGGCAGGGCCGGCGGGCGATCGGAGGTTGAAGGTCACCTGGTGGTATGAGCACCAAGGGGCCTTCGGTCGGGGTGGTGTGGTGACGTCCCACCCCTCCGGCCAGCTGTCCTCCGCCCCCGTCGCCCCCGTCACCGGGCCGACGCCGCGAGTCGCCTCGCGGTGTGGAACTTCGTGTGCTGACCGGTTCCGCTCCCGGACCGGCAGGCCGATCTGGACGCGGAAGCAAGGGTGAGGGCCTCTCGATGGTATGAGCACCAAGAGGCCCTCGCTTGAGGAGGCTGGGTGACGCCCCCCTCGACCTGACTGGCTCTCCAACCCCGCCGACCCCGTCACCGGGCCGACGCCGCGAGTCGCCTCGCGGTGTGGATCTTCGCTCCTGTCCGATCCCCGATCTCCGTTTCGGCTAGGCCGGCGGTGGATCGGTGGGAGAGTTCTATGCCCTCGCTCGGAAGCAGCGCAAGGGGTTCTCCCAAGAAACTTCGACATTCTTCTGGTCCCACAGTTTGCTCCACAGGACTTCGCGGTGAGTGCACAGGTTCGCGGGCTTCTCCACATGCAAAGCCCACTGCCTGTGGACGAAATCTCGGGCCCGTCAGAAGCCCTTCAGAGGCCCCTCAACGACCAGCCGGCGTTCTCCAGGCCACGTCGTACGGCGCGCGCATGATCGACCGCGCCCGGGCTGTCGCCGTGCAGGCAGAGCGAGTCCACCGGATGTTCCGTCGACGCAGCCAGCTCGAGGGCCCGGGCCGTGATCGACTCCGCGTCCGTCAGGAGAGCGCCGGGCCGGTCGCGCGGCAGCAGCCGGCCGTCCTCGCCGTAGCCGCGGTCGGGGAAGCCCTCGTGCCAGACCGGCCGTCCGGCCGCCTCCGCACCGCGGAGCAGCGCGCCCGGCATGCCGAGCACCGGCAGCGAGCCCGAGCCGTCAAGCACCGCAGCGGCCTGCTCCTCGTCGTCGATGACCCGGTGGTACAGCGCGCCGTGCGGCTTGACGTAGCGCACCGACGTGCCCGCGGCGGACGCGAACGACGACAGGGTCCCGACCTGGTCCGCGACCTGCTCGCGCAGCACCTCGCGCGGGACGTCGCGGGCCACCCGGCCGAAGTTCTCACGGTCGTCGTAGGACACCTGCGCTCCGATCGAGACCCCCAGTTCAGCGGCCCGCTCGCACACGGCGCGCATGATCGCGGCAGTGCCGGCGTGGTAGCCGCACGCGACGTTCGCGCTGGTGACGATGGCGAGCAGCGCGGCGTCGTCGGTCACCTCCTCGCCGAGGTCGGCGTTGAGGTCGAGGTGCCGCGTCACCCGTCCAAACTACGGCCGAGCACGCACAGATAGGTTCCCCACATGCAGCCCCCTGTCGCCCCACCTCCGAGGGCAGAGCGCCGCCCGGTCACCACCGAGCACCACGGCCGGACCCGGGTCGACGACTACGAGTGGCTGCGGGACAAGGGGTCGCCAGAAGTGACGGCGTACCTCGAGGCCGAGAACGCCTACACCCAGGCGCAGACCGACCACCTGGCCGGGCTGCGCCAGGCGATCTTCGAGGAGATCAAGGGCCGCACCCGCGAGACCGACCTGTCCGTGCCCACTCGCAACCGCGGCTACTGGTACTACGGGCGCTCCTACGAGGGGAAGGAGTACGGCGCCAGCTGCCGGGTCCCCGTCACCGACCCCGACGACTGGACGCCACCGCGGCCGGCCGAGGACTGCGCCCCCGACCAGCCCGCGCTGCCCGGCGAGCAGCTGCTGCTCGACCTCGACGCCCTGGCCGAGGGCCACGAGTTCTTCTCGCTGGGCGGGTCCAGCGTCAGCCCTGACGGCACCCTCCTCGCCTACTCCACCGACGTGGTCGGAGACGAGCGGTACACGATCCGGGTCCTCGACATCGCGACCCGCGAGCACCGGCCCGACGAGATCGCCGGCGTCATCGGCGGCGCGACGTGGGGGCCGGCCGGCGAGCACCTCTACTACGTGACCCTCGACGACTCCTGGCGGGCCGACAAGGTCTGGCGGCACACCCTCGGGACCGCGCAGGAGGACGACGAGCTCGTCCACCACGAGCAGGACGGCCGCTTCTTCGTCGGCGTCGGCCGCAGCCGCAGCAACCGGTTCGTCATCGTCGCGGCCGGCTCCAAGATCACCTCGGAGTACCGCTTCCTCGACTCCGAGGCCCCCGAGCTCGGCTTCCAGGTGTTCAGCGAGCGCCGCGAGGGCCTGGAGTACTCCCTCGACCACGCGGTGGTCGCCGGCCAGGACGTGTTCCTCGTCATGCACAACGCGACCGGCCCCGACTTCGAGCTCGGCACCGCACCCGTGCGACCGACCGGGCCCGAGGCCTGGACCCCCCTCATCGCGCACGACCCGGCCGTCCGGCTCGAGGACGTGGACGCCTTCGCCGGCCACCTCGTGGTCCACCAGCGCAGCGAGGGGCTGACCCAGCTGAGGATCCTCGAGCTCGGACCCGACGGGGTCGGCGACGACTACCTCGTCGAGTTCGACCACGAGGTCTACACCGTGGGGTCGGGCGGCAACCCGAACTTCGCCCAGCCCACGGTCCGGCTCGGCTACACGACCATGGCGGTGCCCGCCTCGGTCTACGACTACGACGTCCGCACCCGCGAGCTGACGCTGCTGAAGCGGGCGCCGGTCCTCGGCGGCTACGACCCCGACGACTACGAGGAGCACCGGCTCTGGGCCACCGCCGAGGACGGCGAGCGGGTGCCGATCTCGATCGTGTGCCGACGGGGTGCCCGCGAGGGCGAGGGTGGCGGGACACGGCCGGTCCCGACCCTGCTGTACGGCTACGGCGCCTACGAGACGTCGTACGACCCGTACTTCTCGATCGCCCGGCTCTCCCTCCTCGACCGCGGTGCGGCCTTCGCGATCGCCCACGTGCGAGGCGGCGGCGAGATGGGCCGCCGGTGGTACGACGACGGCAAGCTGCTCAAGAAGCAGCACACGTTCACCGACTTCGTCGCCTGCGCCACGCACCTCGTCGAGACGGGCTGGTCCCGTCCCGAGATGCTGGTGGCCGAGGGCGCGAGCGCCGGCGGGCTGCTGGTCGGCGCGGTGGCGAACCAGGCGCCGGAGCTGTTCGGCGGGATCCTGGCCGGGGTGCCGTTCGTCGACATCCTGACCACGATGCTTGACGCCACGCTTCCCTTGACGGTCACCGAGTACGACGAGTGGGGCAACCCGGAGGCGGACCCGGCGGCCTACGACCACATCGCGTCCTACGCGCCGTACGAGAACGTGGCCGCGACCACGTACCCGCCGATCCTGGCCGAGACCTCCCTGAACGACACCCGGGTGCTCTATGTCGAGCCGGCCAAGTGGGTGGCCAGGCTGCGCGCGACCGCGCTGAACGGCACCGACGTGCTGCTCCGGACCGAGATGTCGGCCGGGCACGGCGGGGTTTCGGGGCGCTACAAGTCATGGCATGACCGAGCCTTCTCGCTGGCCTGGGTGCTGGACCGGATGGGGCTCGCCGACCCACACTGACCGGGTGGTTCGGGGAGTCTGGCTGGTGGCTGTGGCCGGCGTACTACCGCCAGCTCGCCGACATCACCGCCGAGGTGGACGAGGACAACACCGCGGCGGACCAGGAGCTCAACGACGCGCTCGCGACCACCGACCCGCGGAGATCGGAGACCTGAGCAGTCCCGCGCGCTGGCCGCCGGGCTGGCCGGGCTGGACCAGGCCGGAGTCGAGGCCCACCAGGCCCCGCCCGGGCTGGCCGCGGCCGAGGCGCGCACGGACGCCGCGTGCGGCGCCGTGCAGGAGCTCGCCGACGCCGCCGGGGCCGAGGTGGAGGAGCTCTGCGTGGGCATGTTCGCGGGGCCCGGGCTGGGCTGATCGGAGCAGACTCGCCCGCCTCAGTGCCCTGAGAAGTCCCTGAGAGTTCCCTCACGGTGCAACTACCCGGGCCCCTCGCACGTCTGTCAGTGCGAAGGGTCCACGTTTGGGCGGGAATCACCCGGTCACCGTGGGCGTTGATAGCGACGTGGGGTGACTGCGACTCCCCACGGTACCGAAGGAGGGGAAATGGCGACTCGCACCACGAGTGGGACTCGCGAGATCGAGGGCCGCGACAGCGTCGGCCTGTACCTCGACGAGATCGCCCGCAACGCCCTCCTCGACGCGGCAGCCGAGGTCGAGCTGAGCAAGACCATCGAGGCAGGCCTGATGGCCGAGCACCTGCTCCGGGAGGGCCGGGTGGGCCGCAAGAAGGGCGGCGCGCCCATGAACGCCACCCAGGAGGAGCTCGAGTGGCTCGCCGAAGAGGGGCGCAAGGCCGTCGACACGTTCATCACCGCCAACCTGCGGCTGGTGGTCTCCATCGCCCGCAAGTACGGCCGCGCGCAGATGCCGATGCTCGACCTGATCCAGGAGGGCAACACCGGCCTGATCCGCGCGGTCGAGAAGTTCGACTACACCAAGGGCTACAAGTTCTCGACCTACGCCACCTGGTGGGTCCGTCAGGCCATCACCCGCGGCATTGCGCAGCAGGCGCGCGTCGTACGCCTCCCCGTGCACGTGGTCGAGGAGCTCAACCAGGTCGGCGGCGCCCGCCGCACCCTCGAGCGCCAGCTCGGCCGTGAGCCGGAGCCCGCCGAGATCGCCGCGGAGCTCGGCATGGACCTCGACCGGGTGCTCGACCTCATGGCGTGGGGTCGCGAGCACGTCAGCCTCGACTCCCCCGTCGACGAGGACGGCGACACCTCGCTGGGCGACCTGATGGCCCAGGAGACCTCGCCCGGCCCGGACCTGACCGTGCTGGACACCGAGTCGCGCGAGCGGCTCAACACCCTGGTCGAGCACCTCGACGACCGGGCCGCGGACATCATCCGCGGCCGCTACGGCCTGACCGACGGCCGCCAGCACAAGCTGGCCGACATCGGCGCCAAGCACGGCATCTCCGCCGAGCGGGTGCGCCAGCTGGAGCGGGAGGCCCTCCAGAAGCTGCGCCGCATCGCCGACCCCGACCTGGCCGCCTGACGCAGCTGACCTTGACCACCTGACGAGGACGGCTGAGCCCCGAGACTCAGCGGTCCCACGAGAGACGAGAGCCCCCGCTGGCACGGCGGGGGCTCTCGTCGCGCTCAGCGCTATGTCGTCAGGGCGGCGTAGACCTGCTCGACCCGGGCGCGGAGGTCGTCGAGGGAGCCGGTGTTCTGGACGACGTACGTCGCGATCGCGAGCCGCTCCTCCCGGCCGGCCTGGGCGGCGATCCGGGACTCCGCCTCCTCACGCGTCCAGCCGCGGTCGCGCATCATCCGCTCGACCTGCACTTCGGCCGGCGCGTCGACGACGACCACCGCGTCGAACAGCTCGGCCATGCCGGCCTCGGCCAGCAGCGGGATGTCGTGGACGACCAGGTCGTCCGGCCCGGCCGCCGCCTCGAGCTCGGCGCTCCGCTCGCGGACCAGCGGGTGGATGATCCCCTCGAGCAGCCGTCGCTTCTCCTCGTCGTGGAACACGATGGTGCCGACCCTCGGCCGGTCGAGGTCCCCCTCGTCGGTGAGCACTTCCGGGCCGAACGCATCGACCACCTGCGCGAGCCCCGGCGTTCCCTGCGCCACGACCTCGCGGGCCAGGCGGTCGGAGTCGATGACGACCGCGCCGAGCTCGGCCAGGATGGCCGAGACCGTGCTCTTCCCGGAAGCGATGCCACCCGTCAGTCCGACCCGCATCAGGCCGCCGAACTTGCTCTCGGTGTGGTCGGCCACCTCAGGAGGCTAGGACATCTGCCCCCGAGATCCTCAGGCAGCTGCGAACTCGGCACCGACGTAGATCTCCATCGAAAGCGGTCGCCGGACCAGCCCGACCTGCGGCGCGACGCTGGTGTAGACGTGCCCGGTCGGGGTGGTGGTCTCGACGATGTGCGGATCCTGGCGCCCGGCCGGACCGGGCCGTGGTCTGGCCGACCACCCGGGCGCCTCCTTGGCGATGTTGCAGGCCTCGCAGGCGCCCTGGCCGTTGTCGACGGTGGTCTGGCCGCCTTCGGCAACGGCCCGTGCATGGTCGATGTCGCGGATCGGCGCGTCGCACCAGCCGTGGCGGCAACGGCCCTGGTCACGCAGCCGGATCAGGTCGGCCAGCCCTTTGGGGAACTCACGCGAGGTCGACTCCAGCGCGACGACCCGGCCGGTGGCCGGGTGCGTGTAGAGGCGGCGCAGGGTCGCCAGTCCGCTCGCGGCTCCGCGAACGACGAGGTGGCGCGCGACGTCGGCAGGAACCGGGCCGTAGCCGCTCACCCAGGCCGGCTCGTCGTCCATGCCGAGCACCGTCGAGTCCGCGATCTGCACGTCGACCCGGATCGGCACCGAGTCGGCCTCGGTCTGTCCGGTGACCAGCTCGACCAGGCGGTCGGCCATCAGCTGGTGGATCGGCCGTGGCTCCCCGGCGGCCCGCTGGGCGTTGGCCCACTCCAGCAGCGCGGCGTAGGTCGCGACGCCCGGCGCCACGGGCAGCAGCGCCGAGAGCCGCATCATCGTGTCCGGTGCGGGCCGGGAGGTCACGCAGCGGTCCTCGACCGCCGTTGCGGAGCGCTCCACGAACGCCCGGGGGTCGAACCGGTAGGCCAGCTTGGCCACCTCGGCCTCGAGCTGCCGCTCGCCCAGCGACTCCAGCCAGTCTGGGTCCCCGGCGATCGCGAGGTCGACCTTTTCGCGGATCTCGGGGCTCAGGCACTCGGTCTGGCGCGCGATCAACGACGCCTTGAACTCGGTGATCCGGCCGGCCCGGAACGCCGCGAACGTCTCCGGCATCTCCCCCAGCCGCCTGGAAAGGTGCAGCAGCCGTTGGCCGCGGTGGTGGGAGGCGCGGCGGGCCAGCCCTACCTGAAGGGCGATGCCGCGGCCCTGCCGCTCCGCGCGCACTCCGGCCCGGGCCTGCTCGGCCCGCTGGGAGGCCTCGAAGTCGAGGGCCACCTGGGCCTGCGCGCCCTCGAGCGCGCACTTGAGCACCTCGGCAGCGCGCAGGAAGTCGATCCGCTCGGCGTCGGTCATCTGTCGGCCGTGGCCGGCCACGATCCGCGCGGTGAGGGACGCGATCTCGGCGCTCGACGGGAGCACGTCCGAGGCCGCGCCGGTGGCGCCCCCCGTCTGCTCGTCGACCCCGAGATCTCTCATGCCAACCACGCTAGACCAGGTCACCGACACTGCGCTGACCTGCGGAAACGTCGATACGGCTCAGGCGCCGGCGACCTCGAGTGTCTAGGGTGCTGCCGTGGAGTTCGACTCGTTCACCGTGTCCCTGCTGGTGCTGCGCGACGACGCACCGGTCTGGGACGACGACACGGCGAACGCCATGCAGGACGCCCACCTCGACCATCTGGCGAACCTCCACGAGCAGGGCCACCTGCTGGCGGCCGGGCCGATGGGTCACGACAGGTTCCGCGGCCTGTCCATCCTGCGCGTGCCGCCGGACGAGGCACGGGCGCTGAAGGAGGCCGACCCCGCCGTGCAGGCCGGGCGGTTCGACGTCGTGGTGATGCCGTGGCAGGTGCCGGCGGGCGCGGTGCACTTCACGCCCGCCCGCTTCCCCCACTCGATGGCGGACGTCGGGGAGGAGTGACTCAGGAGGCCTGCAGCGCGTTCTCGGCGGTGGCCAAGCCGGTCACTCCCCCGCCGCCCCGACTCCGTTCGTTCGTCCGGCGCTGAGCTCGACGAGGCGTACTCGGTCCGCGGCCTGATGGCCTGGGCCACGCTCTTCGGGAACATGTCCCCGGAGCTGTTCGGCCACATGTTCCAGGGCATCCTCGACTACGAGGCGCACTACGCCACGTTGGTCGAGCAGCTCGCAGACGACTTGGGTCTCTGACCGATCAGCAGCCGTGGTTCGCCTGCGCGCACGTGTCCAGCGCCCACGTGAGCGTGAAGGTCGAGGGACCTTGCGCCGTCGTCGCGGAGACGCTGATCTCCGGCTTCCTGAGCTCGTTCCCGCCGCCGGCGTCGTAGCTGTAGACCATCCACCACCACGTCCGGCCGGTGGCGTCCGTCGCGCACCGTGCGATAGCCGTCCTGCGTGGGGGACAGCGCGCGCGGAACGCCTCGAACCCCGGGTGCGCCAGGGCTGCGGCGCAGGACGGTGGTCGAGCCGTCGAGCTGGTAGCACAGCGAGTACCGATCGCCTGACCCAGAAGACACGTCCTGGCGGCGTCGAAGGCGTGTCGGGGACCGCCGGTCAGCCGGGCCCGAGCCGGGCGAGTCGGGACCGGACGGTGCCGACCGGCACGGCGCCCACGGCCCGAGCTGAGCCCCACCCGGCGACCAGGCGACGGCACCTGCGGCAGCGCTGGACTGGGCGAGCACCGCCCCATCCGCGCCGCGAGCCGAGCCGGTCGGTGACCTCCTGGGCGTGGGCGGCAGCGGGAGCGGGCGGAGCCAGTGTGCGGGAGCCGGCGGGGGCGGCGCCGCGACCGGCCGGCGTTCCGGCTGACGTTGGGGCCACGCCGTCAGCCAGGGCAGGTCCTGGGTCAGCCGGGCCCGAGCCCGGGCGAGTCGGGAACCGGACGGTGCCGTCCGGCACGTCGAGCGCGGCGGCCGCCTGCGTCGTACAGGTCGAACAGGGCCGCCAGCGCGCCCGGGTCGTCACCGTGCAACCCGTCGACGAGCTCCTGCTCGCCGCTGCCGATGGCCACCGCGCCTCCTCGCCTCACACCCTCACATGTCCGGTCGCGGCGAAGAGTTCCCTACTGTTTCCCCGATGGGCACCACACTGCGCGCGGGCGACCGGGTGGCGCTGCTGGTGCCCGGCTCCCTGGACTACCTCGACGCGGTGCTCGGGCTGCTCGCCGCCGGCGTGGTGCCGATCCCGCTGGACCCGCGGCTGACGGCGTACGAGCGCGACCGCATCCTGGCCAACCTGTCCCCGACGCGGCTGGTCACCTCGGCGGACCAGCTGGCCGGGCTGCGCTCGTCGTACGGCGACGGGCCCGGGCTGCCCCGCGCCCGGCCGATGCACTGCACGAGCGGCACCACGGGGACGCCGAAGGGCGTGTGGAGCGGGCTGCTCCCGACCGCGGACGCCCAGGCCCTGGTCGCGGAGGAGCGCTCACTCTGGGCCTTCGACAGCTCCGACGTGAACCTGGTGCTCTCGCCGCTGTACCACTCCGCGCCGCTGCGGTTCGCGATGGGCACGGCGCTGGCCGGCGGACGGGTGGTGGTGCCCGGACCGTTCGACCCCGCCGTCGTCACCGAGGCGATCGAGCGCGAACGGCCGACGTCGATGTTCTGCGTGCCGACCCATCTGCAGCGGCTGTTCGCGCACTGGGACCAGGCCGGCACCCCGGACCTCTCGTCGTTCCGGCTCGTCGCGCACGCGGGCGCGCCGTGCCCGGACGCGGTCAAGAGACGGCTGGTCGAGCTGTTCCCGGATCGGTCGACGTGGGAGTTCTACGGCTCCACCGAGGGACAGTTCACCGCCTGCCGCTCGGAGGAGTGGCTGGAACGTCCGGGAACGGTCGGCCGGGCCCGACCCGGCCGGGTGCTGTCCACCGACGACGACGGCACGATCTGGTGCGCGGTGCCGCCGTTCGCGCGGTTCTCCTACTACGGCGACCCGGAGAAGACCGCAGCGGCGTGGCGGGACACCCCGGACGGGCCGGCCTTCACCGTCGGCGACCTCGGCCGGATCGACGAGGACGGCTACCTCTTCCTCGACGGCCGCCGTGAGGACCTGGTCATCAGCGGCGGCGTCAACGTCTACCCGCTCGAGGTCGAGCAGGTGCTGCTCGAGCACCCGGGCGTCGACGACGTCGCGGTGTACGGCGTCCCCGACGACCACTGGGGCCAGCGGGTCTGCGCGGCGTACGTCGGCGCTGCGAACGCGGCCGATCTGGACGCGTTCGTCCGCGAGCGGCTGGCCCCGCCGAAGCGCCCCAAGTCCTGGCATCTCCTGCGCGACCTCCCCCGGACGCCGACGGGGAAGGTGCTGCGGGGCCAGCTCCCCAAGAGCTAGAGCATCCGCGCGCTCGGCCAGAGCTCGGCCAGGTCCAGGTCGGGGAAGCGCCGCTGGACGGCGGCGTAGACCGGCGCGAAGTGGCGCGCGACCGTGCGGACCGTGTCCTCGGGGAGGGCCGCGCCCTCGGACTTCGGGGAGACGTTGACCTGCCGGCCGAGGTCGGGCTCGTGGAAGTCGATGCCGAGGAACGCGCACAGCGAGTGGAGGGTCTCGACCGAGAAGAGCCGCTCGTAGAAGCCGTAGAAGACGTCGTCGGGGGGGAATGCCGCGTCCAGGGCGTCCATGGTCTGGTCGTAGCGGGTCCGGTCGGCGTACATCGGGTGCCTGTACATGTGGCCGACGCGGGTCTCGGGGTCCTCGGGGGCGCCGTCGCCCCGGCGGCGCATGTCCATCCGGGCCGCCGACCACACCCGTTCGACCGGGTCGCGGAGCAGGTAGACGGCCGCTGGGCGGACGCCGCGGGCCTCGAAGCCCGACCGGATCATCGACAGCCGCTCGACCCGTAGGGCGGCGTACCCCGGGGTGATGTCCGCTGTCAGACTGATGCCGGTCGGCGCCAGCAGGCCGGCGAAGTAGTCGAAGTACGTCTCGGGGTCGGCCAGGAACGCCGCCCGCCGCCCGCCCTGGCTCTCGATCCGCTCGCGCGCGAGCTTGCCGGAGGGGAGGTCAAGGGCGTCCCAGACGTGGTACTCCTTGCGGAACCCCGGATCGCACTGCGGCGAGGCCTCGAGGTACCGATGCATCCACGCCGTGCCGCCCTTCTGGCAGCCGACACCGAGCAGGAAGGTCCCGGAAGGCATGCCCGAAGGGTAGGGCGCACCCGGGCCGGAACCCGGGCGCGCCCACCGTCGTCGTCAGGTCGCGGTCAGGTCACGTCGATGATGCTGAGCCACCCGGCCGTGATCGGCTCCCGGTCCGGCAGCGCCGGGTCGGGGCAGACCCTCGGGTCGCCGGTGTAAGGCCCGAACTGGATCTTGTCGTAGGTGCTCGGCCGGCCCACGTCCTCGAAACGGACGCGGGTGTAGGTGCCCACCGGCCGCTCGGGGTGGGTGCTCCAGACGATCTTGCCCACGACCGTGGCCAGGTTGCCGGAGACCCGCATGCAGGTCAGGACGGTGATGTACTGCTGGACCGGCGAGGTCTTGGTCGCGACCCGGAACCCTCCGACGAAGCTCGAGCCGTCGGGCTTGCTCGCCGCGATGATCTGGAAGTCCGCGAGCCCGCCGATGGGCCCGTTCGGATTGTTGACCAGGTTCCCGACGATCGAGTCGAGCCTCGGCGCGGACCCGCCGCCGTGAGCCGTGGCGCCGGTCTGGGTGGTGCCGATCAGCAAGCAGGCTGCGGCCAACCCGGTCAGCGCGTGCTTCACAGTTCGATGCATGTCTCCCCCTCGATGCAGTTCGTGACAGCTGCACATGCGTCAGCGCCGCGCACCCTCCCTGGCTGGCGGCGTGACCCGACCCGTCTCGACTTCCCCCGATGTCGATCGATGTCCCGAGGTGGTCCTGCATCTGTCTATGTCCAGATGCCTGTCGGGTCGACGCTAGTGAGGCGCGAATTTGCGCGGCAATGACGCACATGAGCCATTTGAGGGGCGCCAGTCGGGCCAGACGGCCTGGCCCGCAGCGGCGGGCCTCAGGCCACGCCCTGGAACGTGCGGCGGTACTGCTGGGGGCTCACGCCGCGGGTGCGGGTGAAGTGGTGCCGGAAGGTGGCGGCGTTGCCGAACCCCACGTCGGAGGCGATCCACTCGACCGAGCGGTCGGTCTGCTCCAGCAGCTCCTCGGCCCGCAGCACCCGCTGCTGGGTCACCCACGAGTGCGGGGTGGCGCCGGTCTCGGCGCGGAACCGCCGAGCGAAGGTGCGCGGCGACATCAGGGACTTGCGGGCCAGCGTGTCGACGTCGAGGTCCTCGTGGAGGTGGCCGACGATCCACTCCAGCAGCGGACCGAAGGTCTCGGTGTCGTAGTCGGGGACGGCCCGCTCGATGAACTGCGCCTGGCCACCGTCGCGGTGCGGGGGCACGACGATCCGCCTTGCGGTCGTGGCGGCCACCTTGGCGCCGTACAGGTCGCGCATCAGGTGCAGCGAGGCGTCGATCCCGGCGGCCGAGCCCGCGCCGGTCAGGATGTTGCCGTCGTGGCAGTAGAGGACGTCGGGACGGACCTTCGCCTCGGGGTACATCTCCTCGAGGACGCCGGTGTAGCGCCAGTGCGTGGTGCACTCGCGGCCGTCGAGAAGTCCGGCGGCGCCGAGCGCGAAGGTGCCGGAGCAGTGCGCGTACAGGATCGCGCCGCGGGCGTCGGCCGCGCGGAGGGCGTCGAGGACGCCGTCGTCGTGGTGCAGGAAGTCGACGTGCGGCGCCAGGCAGATCAGGTCGGCGTCGAGCGTCGCTTCGAGCCCGCGCTCGACGACGATGTCGTAGTCGGAGCGGCCCTTGACCCGCCCCGGTCGCGGGGTGCAGACCCGGAAGTCGAAGACCGGCGTCTGGTCCTCGGGGTGCTCAGGCTCCCCCCACACCTCGACCAGAGAGCCCAGCCCGAACGGCTCGGCCCCGTCCTGCACGATCACGGCGACGGTCTGTACCTGCTCCATCCCGCCATCAAAGCGCAGGTTTGGCAGAAAATCAACGCATAGTGGCATTCCTGCCACTCGTGGCAGGATCTTGGTTGAAGCATGATTACTGCCATGACCTTCATCGTGATTCTCCTGGCGGTCGCCGCGCTGCTCAGCGCGGCCACCGTGCGACGCGTGCTCAACGACGGCCCGGGCCCCCAGCGGCCCCCGGTCTCCCACTTCCAGGACCCCGACTTCATCGCGCCGGCCGCGCGCTGATCCCGGTCCATACTCCCGTTTCCCACCACGCCGAGGCGGGCAGGACGGTGCCATGCACCGACCTGCCCGCCTCGGCGTTCCCGTCGCCCTGCTGCTCCTCGCGGCCTGTCTGACCGCCTGCTCGGGCGGTGACGGCGACGACGAAGCGCGCGAACCGTCACCCGGCGGCGAGAGCAGCGCAACCTCAGGCACGTCGGCGAGCGGGGATCCCAGTGAGTCCCCCAGTGAGTCCGCCAGTGAGTCTCCCAGCCAGCCGGCCGGCGCCGGGCCGTCCTACAGCCCCACCGTTCCTGTCGACGAGCAGACCGGCGACCCGTGCGCACTGCTCGACGAGCCGGACTACGCGCCCCTGGTGCCGAAGGACGCCCGCGACCTGTTCGCCGAGCAGATCACCCAGTACGGCAGCTTCATGACCTGCCGCACCTACCTCGCAGTGGTCACGCCGCTGCGCTTCGGCTTCTCCCTCGACCCGGCGGCGTACGACGAGGCGTACGCCGAGCACGAGCCGCGCCCCGACTACGCCGACACCCGCGAGGACATCGACCTCGGTGACCGGGCCTTCGTCTCCGAGCGCAGCGGCGAGGGCATCGCGGTCTACGTCGACGTGGCCGGCCTGACGATGATGATCGACCACGCCGTCGGCTCGTTCGCGATGGACAGCTTCGCGACCGGGACCGCCGCCGACGTGCAGGCCGCGGCGGCGAAGATGGTCGAGAACGGCGCGGGGAAGGTCGCCAACGTCCCGATCCTCCTGCCGGAGAACTGCCCTGCGGTGGACGACCCGGTCGTCACCGACCTGATCGGGCCCGTGGCCTGGGGCCGAGGGGGCTCCAACCCCGACGGCATCTCAGCCTGCGGGTACACCGGCGAGGACGGCCGGGAGCTGCGCACGGCGTACACGTTCCTGACGCCGGGGAACTTCGACGTCGAGTACGGCTACGACGCCTCGGCGAACGACGTGGTCGTGGACCCCAAGCCGGGCGTCTACGAGGAGTGGTCGAGGGAGAAGGGCGGGTCCTACAACTACCTGGCCATGTACCCCGACTACGAACCGCAGCTCGAGCTGGAGCTGAACTTCACCGGAACGCCCGGGCCGAAGGCCTCGGCGACGAAGAAGTTCCTGGCGTGGGCGAACGCCTACCTGGAGAAGAACGAGCCGAAGAACCAGAAGTGACCCTGGGTTCGGTCGGCTGGGTCAGCTCGCGCCGCCGGTCAGCTTCTCGCGGAGCGCCTGCAGCGCCTCGTCGGAGGCCAGCGATCCGCTGTCGCTGGTCTCGTCCTCGGCCTCCGAGCCGCTGGAGTACGACGTGGCCTCGCCCGCCTCGACCTCGGCCTGGGCGGCCTCGGCCTGCTGCTTGACGTGGGCCTCCCAGCGCGCGTGCGCCTTGGCGTACTGGTCCTCCCAGATCGCCCGCTGCTCGTCGTAGCCCTCGAGCCACTCGCCGGTCTCGGGGTCGAAGCCCTCGGGGTAGACGTAGTTGCCCTGCTCGTCGTAGGTGGCAGCCATGCCGTAGAGCGTCGGGTCGAAGTCCTCGACCTCGGCCGCAGCTGCGGTCTCGTTGGCCTGCTTGAGTGACAGCGAGATCCGGCGCCGCTCCAGGTCGATGTCGATGATCTTGACCATCACGTCGTCGTTGACCTGGACCACCTGCTCGGGGATCTCCACGTGGCGCTCGGCCAGCTCGGAGATGTGCACCAGGCCCTCGATGCCCTCCTCGACCCGCACGAACGAGCCGAACGGCACCAGCTTGGTGACCTTGCCCGGCACGATCTGGCCGATCTGGTGGGTGCGGGCGAAGTGCTGCCAGGGGTCCTCCTGCGTCGCCTTGAGCGACAGCGAGACCCGCTCGCGGTCCATGTCCACGTCGAGCACCTCGACGGTGACCTCGTCACCGACGGTCACGACCTCCGAGGGGTGGTCGATGTGCTTCCACGACAGCTCCGAGACGTGCACCAGGCCGTCGACCCCGCCGAGGTCCACGAACGCACCGAAGTTCACGATCGAGGAGACGACGCCCTTGCGGATCTGGCCCTTCTGGAGCTGGGTCAGGAAGCCGTGGCGCACCTCGGACTGGGTCTGCTCCAGCCACGCGCGGCGGGAGAGGACGACGTTGTTGCGGTTCTTGTCGAGCTCGATGATCTTCGCCTCGAGCGTCTGGCCGACGTAGGGCTGCAGGTCGCGGACCCGGCGCATCTCCACCAGGGAGGCGGGCAGGAAGCCGCGCAGCCCGATGTCGAGGATGAGCCCACCCTTGACGACCTCGATGACGGTGCCCTCGACGACGCCGTCCTCCTCCTTGACCTGCTCGATCGTTCCCCAGGCGCGTTCGTACTGGGCGCGCTTCTTGGAGAGGATCAGCCGGCCTTCCTTGTCCTCCTTCTGGAGGACCAGGGCCTCGACCTTGTCGCCGACCTCGACCACGTCGTTCGGGTCGACGTCGTGCTTGATCGACAGCTCGCGCGAGGGGATGACGCCCTCGGTCTTGTAGCCGATGTCGAGCAGGACCTCGTCCCGGTCGACCTTGACGATGGTGCCATCCACGATGTCGCCGTCGTTGAAGTACTTGATGGTCTCGTCGATCGCGGCGAGGAACTCTTCCTCGGACCCGATGTCGTTGACCGCCACCTGGGGCGCGTCGTAGTCCGGAAGAGCTGAAAGCGTCGTCATAAGGGAGATGGATCCTTGGGTGGGCAGATGTCGTGCGGGCGCGCGCGAGAGGTCCGTTTCACTACCGACTGGTTGCTGCGCCCGCTCCGGTGAAGGGAGCCGGCGTCAATAGCGAGCGAGAGTCCACTCCGTCCGGGACGCAGGCAGACTTCTCAGGCAGTAGACAAGAGTACGCCGCGGCGGGTGACCGAGTCCAACCGCCGCCGGTCTGAGGTCCAGCCCCGCCGCACGGAACTCTGGTCGGGGTGGGAGTCGAGGACTAGGTTCAGCCCCCGGCTCCAGGAGGAGTCGATCTCCTTGACCCATCTCGAAGGAGGCCAGCGATGGCCCGCAGGCTGCTCCGAGGGCTCACGTTCGCCAACGTGTGCTCGTTCCTCGCTCTCACGATCGCGCTCGGCACCGGCACGGCCTACGCCGCCGACACCATCGGGTCCGACGACATCATCAACGACTCGATCCAGTCCATCGACATCAAGAACGGCGAGATCAGGGCGGCCGACATGATCGCGGACGCCGTGCTGTCGCCCAAGATCGCCCCGGGCGCCGTCCAGGCGAGCGACCTGCACGCCGACGCCGTCGACGCCTCGAAGATCATCGACGCCTCGATCACCCACGCCGACCTGGCCAACGACATCGTCAACAGCGCCAACGTCGCCAACGAGTCCCTCACCTCTTCCGACCTGGCGACCGACTCGGTCAACGCCACCGAGATCGCCAACAACGCGATCGACTCGGGCGAGATCGCCGCCGACTCGCTGCTCGCCTCAGATCTCGCCGGCGCTTCGGTGGGCAGCTCGGAGCTCCAGGACGCCAGCGTCGGCAGCGCAGAGCTGGCGAGCAATGCGGTCTCGGGTGCGAAGGTGGCGACCAACTCCCTCACCACCGCGGACATCGCCGGTGCGGACGTGAACGGCGGGGCCATCAACATCCCGATCGGCTACGTCCCCAACGGCCGCTGCCGGCAGCTCGAGGCCAGCGTGGGCGGCGCGACGGCCGGCGAGGCGGTGGTCTTCAGCGTCAAGTCCCCGCTGCAGGACGGTGTCATGATCTACGGGCAGCGGGTCCCCAGCGACGGCGTGGTGATGTACAGCATCTGCAACTTCTCGGGGACGACACAGGCCGCGATCAGCGGCATGCCAGTGCGGCTGATCACCTTCGGCTGACGGGCACGTCGCCTCCTGGCAGTGCGTGGACGTTGCGGGTCCGCGCGATCGCCCTCAGGTGGCGGTCGGCCCGTTCCGCAACCGGGTTCGCGTGACGCCGGGCGGCCAGGTCGACCAGCGCCCAGAGATCAGCGCCGCGAGCCCGGTCGAGCAGGTCGTCACCCGCCTCATCGGCGGGCATGCGGGACCGGTAGGCGGCGAGGACCGCCTCCACGAACACCGGGTCGCGGTGGAAGCGCAGCAGGTTGCCGACGTCGGTCACCGGGGAACCGGCATGCGCGAACTCCCAGTCCAGAACGCCGGTGAGCTCGAGGGCCTCCGCGTCGAGGAGCAGGTTCTTGGGGTTGAGGTCGCTGTGGACGAGGCAGACCCGGCTGACCGTGTCGAGGAGCGCCTGCGCGTCGACCGCGACCTCCCGGAGTCCCTCGATCTCCTCCGGCGCGAGGTGGCCCAGCTCGGGCAGCCGGGTCTCGACGTACTCGGGCAGGCCGTCGACGCCGAAGTCACCGATCCGCAGGTCGGGGTCGACGTAGGGTCCGGTCCGCAGCATCGGCATCCGGCCCAGGTCGGCGAGCAGCCCACCCAGCGTGGCTCCGACCTGGGCCAGGCCGTCCGCGTCCAGCGTCGGCAGCAGCTGGTCGCCGCGCACGCCCTGCAGGTACGACGTCACCAGCAGCCCCGGCTGGTCCCGCTCGGGCACCGCCGGCCGGACCTCCAGCACCTCGGGCACCGGCACCAGCCCGCGCACCAGTCGCAGCACCGCAGCGTCGATCTCCGCCGCCTGCGGGCCGCGCGGGCCCGGTGGGTAGATGCGGACCACGCTCCGCTCCCCTGCCGCCTCGGCCAGGAACGTCTGGCCCGACCAGCCGCCCTCGAGCGGCGTCATCGAGGAGAAGTCCACCGGCCCATGGTGGCGCAGCCCGGGCCGGGGCCGGCCCGGCGGTACCTTCGTGCCCATGGCCCAGACGCCGTACGACCGCCCGGTGCGGGTCGAGCGCAGGGCCGTCGACGAGCAGGCGTCGCGGGCCGCCAACGGTCCGGACTGGGACCGCTATGCCGACGAGTACCAGGCCACACACGGCCCCTACCTCGGCGACGCCGGCTTCCTGTGGGGACCGGAGGGGCTCACCGAGGACGAGGCCGGGGTGCTCGGCGACGTTCGCGACCAGGAGGTCCTCGAGGTGGGCTCGGGCGCCGGCCAGTGCTCACGATGGGTCCGCACCCGGGGCGGCCGCGGCTACGGTATCGACCTGTCCCACCGGCAGCTGCAGCACTCGCGGCGGATCGACGACGACAGCGGGGTCGCCGTACCGGCCGTCCTGGGCACCGCCACCGCGCTCCCCTTCGCCGACGACAGCTTCGACGTGGTGTTCAGCTCGTTCGGCGCGCTCCAGTTCGTCAGCGACATCGACGCCGCGGTCTCCGAGGCCGCACGAGTGCTGCGTCCCGGAGGCCGGTACGCCTTCTCCATCACCCACCCGACCCGGTGGATGTTCCCCGACGACCCCGGGCCGGACGGGCTCACCGCGAGCCAGTCCTACTGGGACCGGACGCCGTACGTCGAGGTCGAGGACCGCACCGGCCAGATCGCCTACGTCGAGCACCACCGCACGCTCGGCGACTGGGTCGCGCTGCTGGCCCGGCACGACTTCCGGATCACCGACCTGCTCGAGCCGGAGTGGCCCGAGGGCCACGACCGGGTCTGGGGCGGCTGGTCGCAGACCCGGGGCAGGCTGACGCCGGGGACCGCGCTGTTCGGCGCGGACTGGATCCCTCGGTAGCGCTACTTGCTCAGGGAGACCTTGTCTTCTTCCCGGTCGGCGATGCGCTGACCACCCTCCGGCCTGGTGCGCCACAGGAAAAACCAGCCGCCGAGCAGGCACAGGAGCCCGCCCACGAAGCCGATGATCGGGACCCCGGTCAGCAGGAGGGTGAGCAGCCGCCCCTGTGCCTTGATGTCGTCCACCGACTCGGTGATCGTGTCGTCGGTCCAGACGATCGACACGTCGAGCGCGGGGGTGCCGTCCTCGAGGAAGCGCTGCTGGTCCTGGGCGCCCTTGACGATGGCTCCGGTCTTGGGGTCGATGTTGACCGTCACGGCGTTGGAGTAGGTGCCGGGCACGCCCTCGGCCACCTCGATCTCCTCGTCGGAGACGCTGGCCTCGAACCGGTAGGTCTTGAGCCCCTTGATGGTCTCCTCGCCGGAGTACTTCATGTCCACGGTGCGCCCGATGGTGCCGTCCCAGTAGGGATAGGTCTTCTTCTCGACGTCGAAGGGCCACTTGTTGATCAGGCCCTCGTGCTCGGCCGCGTCCGCCGGGAGGTTCTTGTCCTCGACGGCCATCGCGGACACCCGGTCGGTCGCGAAGATGTCGATGTCGGCGGTGATCAGGTCCGGGTCGTTGCCGTTGACACACTCCCTGGCGCCCCCGGAGTCGAAGACCAGGCAGCTGGTCTCGACGAACAGGACGTGGTCGTCACTGGACTTGTCGACGTCGGCCTTGGTCTCCTGGACGGCGAAGACCGGCCTCTTGTCGAAGCTGCCCGACGACGGGTCGATCTTGGCGGCCTCGCCCTCGTAGACGGTGTGGGTGTCGACGTCGAGCGGCGTCTTCTTGACCACCCCCGGCGCCCACACGACCGCGAGCACGCCCGCCACCACCAAGAACATCCCGAGACCCAGCAACACGCGTGCCAGAACCCTCATGTGTTCGTACCCCTCCCAAGGACGCATCGCACCTCGATGAGCGGGTGCCGACAGCGCACCGTACTGCACGGTAGGGATGCCTGTGCAAGGCATCGCACGGCGTGTGGGGGGCCCGCTGGCGCTATGCCACACTTCGCCGCGTGGAGGAGAGCGGGTCCGGCACGGCCGCGGACCCCGGACCCGGCGCCCGTCGCGCCCCCTCCGGCCGGCAGCTCGTCCTGGCCGTCGCAGTGCTCATGGTGGCTGCGCACACCGCGGTGCGGGCCTGGGCGCTCTACCCGAGCTGGTACTACACCGACGACTACCGGTTCCTGTACGACGCCCGGGCGGAGTCCTTCAGCGCGGCCTACCTGGCCAGGCCCTTCGACAACCAGTTCATGCCTGTGGGCCGAGCCCTGGCGTACTGGGTCTCCCACTCCGGCGACGTGAACTGGTCGCTCACCGCGACCACCACCCTCGTCCTGCAGGTGCTGGCCAGCGGGGCCTGCGTCTGGATGCTCGTGAGCGTGTTCGGTGCGCGTTGGGGGGTGCTGCTCCCGCTCGGCCTCTTCCTGTCCAGCGCGGTGACCATGCCGGCTCTGATGTGGTGGTCGGCCTCCCTCAACCAGCTCCCCCTCCAGATCGTGTTCTTCGTGGCGGTCGGCGCCTGGGTCCGCTACCTGCGTGGCCGTCGCGCGCGCTGGCTCTGCGTCGTGCTGCTCGCGCTCGCCGTCGGTCTGCTGGCCTACATCAAGACCGTCCTGGTCTTCGCCGTGCTGGCGTACCTGGTCCTGGCCTACTTCGCCAGCGGCGCGCTGCGTCATCGGGTCCGGGAGTCGGTACGCCGCTACTGGCCGGCCGTCGGAACGGCCGGGGCGCTGGGTGCGGCGTTCGTCGTCTACTACCTGAGCGAGGTGCCCTCGATCTTCCAGGACCCGTCCTGGGAGCTGGCCGGCCAGCTCGGGGACACGATGGTCGGCACCGCCTTCGGCAGCGGCGTGGTCGGCGGACCGTGGCGGTGGAACGACAGCAACCCGCCGGTCGGCTTCGCGAACCCGCCGGACTGGTCCGTGCACGCCGCGTGGGCCTTGATCGTCGTCCTCGCGCTCGTGTGGGCGCTGCGCCGAGAACGCACCGGACGCGCCTGGCTGCTGCTGGTCGGGTACCTCGCCGCCGCGTTCGGGCTGGTGCTCACCAGCCGCGCGCCCGTCGGCGGCGCGACCATCGGGCTGGAGTTCCGCTACCTGACCGACGTGCTGCCGGTGGCGACCCTGGCCCTGGGTCTGGTCACCATGTCGGTGCCAGGTGCACCGGGCAGCAGCGCTCGTCGGGAGCGCCCACTGCTGCTCGTCGAACCGTCGACCAAGGTCGCCGCCGCCCTGGTCGCCGTGGTCTGCGTCGGGGGAACGATCAGCTCGGTCCAGTACGCCCGGGTCTGGCACGACGACAACCCCGGAGCCGACTACACGTCGGCCGCCCGGCGCGGGCTGACCGGTCAGGGGGTGGTCGACCTGGCCGACCAGCCGGTGCCGCAGAACGTCATCCCCGGCTTCTCGGCGCCGTACAACACCACCAGGCGGCTGCTGCCGCTGCTGGTCGACAACGCCCGGTTCCCGGCGTACAGCCCGCGGCTGGTCGTGCTCGACGACAGCGGGTCGCCCCGGCGTGCGCTGATCAACCAGGCCACGTCCAGCCGGCGCGGCCCGACCCCCGAGTGCGGCTGGCACCTCGGGAGGGGCAGCATCACCATCCCGCTCCAGGGCGAGACCTTCGACTTCTCGTGGTGGGTGCGGATCGCCTACCTCAGCTCCGCGTCCGACTCCCTGGTGGTCCAGGCCGGGAACCAGCAGGTCACGGCGCCGATCGAGAGCGGGCTCCAGAGCCTGTTCCTGAACGTGACAGGCGCCTTCGACCGTGTGACCCTCAGTGGTCTGGGGACGGGCACCTCGTTGTGCGTGGACCTGATCGAGGTGGGACTTCCCGTGCCAGGGGGTGCGCTGTGAGCACAGCGGAGAGCGGCGGCGTGGTCGACGCGCTGGTCCCGCCGCCGCCCGAGACCGGCGCCCAGTTCCCGGTGTTAGACACCCTGCGGGCCGTGGGGGCGTTGTGCGTGCTCACCACGCACACGGCGTTCTGGGCCGGGACCTACACCGGGCACGGCACCTGGGGCACCTTGCTCGCCCGCCTCGACGTCGGCGTCGCGATCTTCTTCGTGCTGTCCGGCTTCCTGCTCAGCCGTCCGTGGCTGGCCAGCGCGGCGGCCGAGCGGCGACGGCCTGGCGTGGGCAGCTACTTCTGGAAGCGCGCGCTGCGGATCGTCCCGCTGTACGTCGTGACGGTGCTGGTCGCCTTCGCATTCGTCGCGGACGACAAGCATCTCGGTGCCGGGCGCTTCCTGAGCACGCTGTTCCTCCTCGACCCCTACTGGCGGCAGACGTTCCCCGACGGACTCACCCAGATGTGGAGCCTCAGTGCGGAGGTCGCGTTCTACGCCGTGCTCCCGCTGCTCATGCTGGTCCTCGTCGGCCGGACCAGGCCGTTGCGGCCGACCCGGGTGCTCCTCGGGCTGGGCGGGCTGGTCGCGGTCTCGGTGTGGTGGCACCTGTCCGGCGCCGCACTGGCCGGGCGCGGGAACGACGCCGCCACGCTCCAGTGGCTGCCGGCGTACCTCACCTGGTTCGGGCTCGGCATCCTGCTGGCCCTCTCCGAGCTGCTCTGGCGGCAAGGCGGCCGGGGGCGGGTGCACTCCGCGCTCGTGTCGCTGGCCCGCCAGCCCGGGAGCTGCTGGGCGATCGTGGCCGGCCTGGCGCTGGTGAGCGCGACCCCCGTGGCCGGGCCCTCGATGCTGGCCGCGCCCACGCCTGCGCAGTCGCTGTGCAAGAGCCTGCTCTACGCCGGGATCGGCTTCCTCATCGTCCTGACCGGGGTGCACAACGACACGCAGAGCCGCTACACCACGCTGTTCTCCAACCCGTGGGGGCGCCGGCTGGGCTGGATCTCCTACGGCATCTTCTGCCTGCACCTGCCGGTGCTGCACTTCGTGATGTGGTCGACCGGCTGGACGCTGTTCGCCGGGCACGGCCCGCAGATCTGGCTGCTGACCGTCGTCCTGTCCGTCGTGGTGGCCGAGGTGGGCTACCGGGTGGTCGAGCGTCCGGCCCTGCGGTTGAAGCGGCTGGCCAGGCCGGCCATCCGCCGGCCCGGGCCGCCGTCGACGACGACACCGGACAACACGCCGAGCAGCGGCACGAGCATCACGTAGGACGTCCAGGCGTCGTTGCCCGCCCAGCCGGAGGCGTCCCCCCACGGCAGGATCGCGTAGGCCACGCCGGCGGCCACGCACGGCAGCGCGAACAGCCACCCGCGGACCTCGGGGAGGCGGCGCAGCAGCCACGACCCGGCCAGCACCGCGGTTGCGATGGCCACCCCCGAGAGACCGGCGAGCTGGCCGCCGGCCAGCAGCACGACGAGGGTCAGCAGTACGGCGGGTACCCGGCGGGCCGGGGTCTCCTCGGCGTCCGCCCGGCCGCGCAGGCGGACGGCGAGCAGCAAGAGGACGAGCAACGTGACGGCACCGATGGCCAGACCCCAGCGGTACGCGCGGTCGGGTGCGAACTCCGCCGCGACCCGGCCGTCGCCGCGCAGCCACCAGCCCTGCTGCCACCCGTCCACGGTGACCTGGTCGAGCTGTCGCCCGGACGCGGAGGCGACCCATCCGGGGTTCACGTTCTGGCGCAGCCCTAGGACGGTGGCGCCGTCCGCCGGCGCCAACTGCTTCTCGAGCGACCCGGGGGCCTCCAGGTCGCCGCTCGTCGACTCCGCGAGCCCGCCGCCGCGGGTGAGCACGATCGATCCGACGGAGAAGGCCTCTGCGGTCGACGGGCTGGACAGGTCGTTCTCACCGGCGGCCAGCGGGACCGCCGGGACGCTCACCGCGCCGCGGCACAGCCGACCGGGGACGGGCTCCCCGAGGTGCAGCTGCGCGGCCGAGGCCACGACCGCGGTGTCGTAGAGGTCGCCGCCGATCCGCACCTGGGGCCCGCTCCCGCAGCCGAGGTCGCGGGCCACGGCGGACAGGGCGAGCGGGAGGAACTCCACTCCCTCGAGCCGCAGCTCGCCGATCCCCATGCCGATCGGCTGCGGCAGCGCGTCGAAGCCGAGGCTCGACGTGGCGTCGGCCTTGCGCACCTGCACCCGGAGCTGGTCGGTCTGCATCGGCGCGAAGTCCGCGTGGCCATCGTCGTCGAGGCGCACCACCCGGACGCCGGTCAGTGTCTTCAGCTTCACGCGCGTGGGGAGTCGACCGGCCGAGTCGTCGTCGATCTCCATGTCGATGCCCGTGATCCGCCTCGTCCCCACCCAGCGCAGCTGGAGGCTGGGGCGCAGGTCGTCCGGCTCAGCGATCCAGGCCGTCTCCGGGTCGCCGTCGAGCACGGACACCGCCGAGGCGCGCGGGTCCGGCACGGCCGTCGACGATGCCTCGACCGAGACGACCAGGTCGCGCTGCACCAGCGCGTCCAGCGCGGCCCCGGCTCGCGGCACCAGCTGCAGCTGTGCGTCGTAGATCCCGCCGGCCGGCAGGTCCACCACGCGGGACATCCCCGACGCCTCCTCGCTGACGACCGCCTTGCCCGGGGCGCAGCGCGGCTGGGTGCCGACCACGACACACCCGGTCCGTGGGTCCAGGTCGGCCCGCAGCACCACGACGTCGGGCGCACCCCAGTCGTCGGGCACGTTTGGAGTGGCCAGCCCGCGCTGCACCTGCACCCCGGGGATCGTCACCTCGGCCAGCGCGAGCACGCGGCCCTCGGTGCCGGAACCGTCCTCCACGCGCAGCCAGGTGTGGTCGCGACCCGGGAGCTCGACGCGGCGCGTCTGACCGGGGCCGAGGACGACCAGCTCGGACACGCCGCCCGCGGTGCGCACCCGGACCAGCTGGTTGTCCGGAGCCGAGCTGCCCCCGGTGAGGGTGACGGCCGTGGCCGGCGTGCTGCGGCCGAGGTCCAGGCGCCAGTAGGCGGTCCCGCTGAGCGAGGCCGACGAGACGAACTCGGTGTCCGGGTCGCGGTCCACGGCGGCGTACGGCAGCTGGCCGCGGCGCAGGCCACCATTCGTGCCGGCGTCGGCGCGCGAGGAGGAGGCGCTCAGCGAGGCCGCACCGGTGAGCTGCGCGGTGGTGCTCCACCGGTCGTCGCTGTCGATCAGGTAGTCGCGATGCGGGTTGCCCCCGGCCTCGACGGAGTTGCGCGGCAGGACGGCCGACGCCCCGTCGTGGAGCCGGGCGAAGTCGCGCTCGCGCTTCCGGAGCCCGTCGGTCAGCACGTAGCCGGCCTGCGGGACCTCGACCCCTGCCTCGCGGGCGTCGGCGGCCAGCAGCGTGGGCTGCTCGCCCAGGACTCCCAGGTCGGTGAGGTCGGCCAGGTCCTCCGGCCCGCCCACGACGACCGGCAGGCCGTCGGCCGACCACGCCCGCGTGGTCGGTTCCGCGACGGCGTACACCTCGACCGCGGGGTACGTCGACTGCCAGCCGTCGTTGACCAGCACCCGTCCGGAGTCGGCTTCGAGGTGACCGCCACCGCCCAGGTCCGGCCCGAAGGACGCCACGCGCTCCAGCCCCGGTGACCGGTCGAGGACCTGGTGGACGAGCACCGGGTCGGGGATGTCGGCGCCGCGCTGCAGGTCGTTGCGGACCACGAGGTAGCGGATCCCGGCGCGGTGGAGCATCGCCGTGAAGCCCGGGGATCCCTCGCCGCCGGCGAGCCGGCGCTCGATCTCGTCGAGCATCCGGATGCTGCCGGGCGGGGTGAGGGGGATGACGTTGCGCACCGCCCAGGGCGACTCGGCCAGGGCCTGCATCGGTTCGTCGTGCGGCGAGCCCCACACGTACTCACCGAAGGCCGAACCCGGCACGAGCAGCGCGGTGCCTCGGTCGGGCTGATCGGCCAGCCAGTGGGCGGTCTCGTGCCAGTAGCCGGGTACGCCGAGGGTCGCGCCGGCGGGCGAGATCCGGCCCAGCGCAGCGGGCAGGGTGGCCCCGACCACGGCGGCCAGGATCATGCCGGTGGCTGCCACCCGGTTGGCCACCTCGAGCCGGTTGGTCCACGCCGACGGGGTGGCGGAGGCAGCGGGGCCTGGCGTCTCGGGGGTGGCCGTCCGCGTCAGCTGCTGGTCGAGGACCCAGGCCAGGCCGACGACCAGCGGCAGCCGGAGCACCGGGTCGAACTTGTGCACGTTGCGGAGCGGGGACAGCGCGCCGTCGAGCAGGCCGCGGATGTCGCCGGCGTACCAGCCCTCGACCGCGCCGCGGTGCCCGGCGGCGACCATCACGGCGCCGAGCACCAGCGACAGGCCCAGGAACGTCCGGTGCGGGTTGCGCCGATCGAGCAGCCCGACCAGACCGAGCAGGAGCACGACCGCGCCGTTCAGCGCCAGGTAGGGCAGCCGCAACAGGTCGTTGCCGGCGCGGACGTCGGAGGAGATGTAGGGCACCCAGTTGGAGGTGCCGCGGAGGGTGTCGAAGACCGTGGTGGGGAAGGTCGTGACGGAGGTGGTCTCGATGTAGTCGAGGAACGGGGGGCTGTAGGCGCCCATCACGAACAGCGGCACCAGCCACCACAGGGTGCCCAGCACGGTGAAGACCGGCCACCAGAGCATCAGGGAACGGCGCCGCGGCCCGGGGCTGCGGGTCAGCAGCCAGACCACGCCGAGGGGCAGCACCGCGAGCGTGGCGGCTGCGTTGACGCCGCCCACCATGGCCACCGCGAGGGCCGAGAGCGCTGCGGCGCGGCGCGGCGATCCGGTCGCGCTCCCGACCACGAGGGGCAGCAGCACCCACGGCGCCAGGGCACCGGGCAGGGCCTCGATGGAGATCGGTCCGAGCGTGGTGAGCATCCGCGGCGACAGCGCGAAGGCGAAGCCCGCGACCAGGCACGCGAGGTCGGAGCGGATGCCGAGGGCGCGGGTCACCTTGGCGGAGCCGGTGAAGGCCACCACCATGACCACTGCGAGCCACAGCCGCTGGACCACCCAGCCCGGGATGCTCGATGCTATGCCGGCCAGGAAGAACGGGCCCATCGGCCACAGGTAGCCGTAGGCCTGGTTCTGCAGCTGGCCCAGGGCGGCGTTGGCGTCCCAGAGGTGGGTGGCGCGGCCCAGGAACCCGGCCGGGTCGAGGACCAGGTCGAACTTGGTGTCCGCCACCAGGAACCCGGGGGACTGCACGAACGCGATGCCGATGAGCAGCACGCACCCGGCGACCAGCCTCAGGCCGAAGGAGGCATGGCTCGTTTGCGCAGCACCAGCACGAGGTTCCATGTCACCGCCTCTCGCACGAGAGGCACCCGCAGCAGCCACCAGCTCCACCAGGGGTTGTAGCGAGGCAGTACGGCGACGACGTCGGCCGAGTCCTGGGTTCCCGCCCAGCGCAGCCCGTCGCGCACGGTGACCTTGAACAGCGACTCGCCGAACCGGTTCTTGGGCTGGCGACCAAGCTTGCGGGCGTACCGGCGCCGGGCCTTGGCGCCGCCGAGGTAGTGCCACGGCGAGGTCTCGTGGCCGCCCCAGGGCCCCCACCAGGTGGTGTAGCTGATGAACACGGTGCCGCCGGGCCGCGTGACGCGGACCATCTCCTCGGCCATCCGCCACGGCTCGGGCACGTGCTCGAGCACGTTGGAGGAGTAGCTCACGTCGACCGCACCGGTGGCGAACGGCAGCTGCATGCCGCTCCCGATCACCGTCCCCTCGGCGACGTCGCCGGTCCCCGACAGCTCGCCGACGTCGGAGTCCAGGGCGACGTACGACGCGCCGGCGCGGGTGAAGGCGTCGCGGAAGTAGCCCGGCCCGCCGCCGACGTCGAGGAAGAGCGAGCCGCGCAGGTCGACGTACTCCCCCAGCTGCTCGACGCTGTCGCGGGCGATCGCGCCGTAGAAGCGGGCAGGGTCCGGCTGCTCGTACCGGAACTCCCGCAGCAACCGGACGGACCTCGACAGCGAGGCGCGCCCGGGGCGGGACGAGGACGCACTCGCCACGGGGGCGAGGCTACTCGCTGGCCGGCTCACCACGAGCCGCTCGGTAGGTTCACGCCGTGGCGCCGTCGACCCCCGAGCTCGAGGAGCTGCGTGGCAAGCACGTGGCGTTCCTCAGCTGGCGCGACACCCGCAACCCCGAGGGTGGCGGTGCGGAGCTGTACCTCGAGACGATGGCCGCGGGACTGGTGGCGCTGGGCTGCCGGGTGACGATCTTCTGCGCGGCGCACGCGGCCGCGCCGCCGGATGAGGCCGTGGACGGCGTGCGGTTCGTGCGCCGCGGGTCCAAGCTGACGGTCTACGCCCGCGGCATGTGGGCGCTGCTGCGCGGTGAGCTCGGTGACCCGGACGTCGTGGTCGACGTCCAGAACGGGCTGCCGTTCTTCACCCGGCTCGTGACCCGCAGGCCGGTTGTCGTCCTGGTCCACCACGTCCACCGGGAGCAGTGGCCGGTCGTCTACCCCGGCCTGACCGGCCGGGTGGGCTGGTGGATCGAGCGGCGGCTCGCCCCCTGGCTCTACCGCCGCAGCCAGTACGTCGCGGTGTCCCGGGCCACGCGGAGCGAGCTGCGCGAGCTCGGCGTGACCGGGCCGCGCATCAGCGTGGTCCACAACGGCACCGAGCCGTTCGTGGCCGTCGATCCCGGCAAGGCCCGGGAGCCACTGGTGGCGGTGGTCGGCCGGCTGGTGCCCCACAAGCAGGTCGAGCACGCCATCGACGCGGTGGTGGCGCTGCGGGGTCGGTTCCCCGGCGTACGTCTGCATGTCGTGGGGAGCGGCTGGTGGGAGGCCGAGCTCCGCGCGTACGCCGAGACCCGCGGCGCCACCGGCTCGGTGGTGTTCGAGGGGCACGTGGACGAGGAGCGCAAGCACGAGGTCTACGAGCGGGCCTGGCTGCTCGCCCTGCCGTCCCTCAAGGAGGGGTGGGGGCTGGTGGTCGGCGAGGCCGGCATGCACGCGACGCCGACCGTGGCCTACCGGTCGGCCGGCGGGACCCGGGAGTCGGTGTCCGACCGGGTCAGCGGGGTGCTGGTCGACGACGAGGCCGAGTTCACCGCGGCGCTCGGACGGCTGCTCCAGGACGCTGACGAGAGGGAGCGGCTGGGCCAGGGGGCTCGGGAGCTGAGCCACGTGTTCACGTGGAGCCATGCCCAGCAGTCCTTCGCCCTGGTCGTGCTGGCGGTGCTGCACGGGCGTCGCATCGACGCCCAGGACCCGCTGGAGGTGCCCGACGGGTCCTGAACAGTCAGTTGTTGGAGCCGTAGTCGATCGCTGGGCTGTTCACGCTGACCGGAGACTTGTCCGGCGCGGCCGTCTGCGAGGAGACGAGCCCGACCACCGTCACCGTCGCGACAGTTCCGCCGACCACGATCGAGACGATGGTGCCGATGATGGTTCCCACTGATTTCCCTCCCACAGGAATGCGCGGTCACCGTATACCAGCGCAGGTATCGGACGCTAATGCCCGGTAACTTGCGGCTTCGGCGTGTCCGGACCAGTGTCGATGCGGGCCTGACTGCCGCGCCGAGTCCGCGCCAGCGCCAGCCCGACGCCGAGTCCCAGCGGCCCCACGAACGCGGCCCAGGCCGTCGTCATCGCGAGCACCCAACCCGTGGGAACGTCCCGGACCACCGGCGCTGACAGCGTCAAGACCCTGAGGTCGCTCGTGTCCAGGACGAGCTCGCCCGCCACCTCGGGGGTGTCCTCGGACGTCGAGTCCACCACCACGGCGCCGATGCCGAGGCCGGCCAGCGCGTCGGCCCGCTCCCGCGGCGAAGGAAGGGCCAGCGCCCGGGCAGCGTCCACGACTCGGGGGTCCTCCCCCGACAGCGGCACGCCGTCGATGACCAGCACGTCGCTGGCCACGTAGTCCGGAGTGAGGTAGCGCCCCACCGGGTCGAGCACGGGGCGCCCGTGGTTCCACTCGGGCGCCCGGTAGCTGGTGAGGGGGAGCACGAGCACGTCGCCGGGTGAGTCCTCGAGCAGCACCCGCGCCTCGGCGTACGCCGCCGGGTAGTCGGCCGGCTCCACGCGCTGGGAAACCCCCAGCGCGAGGTCGGGCAGCAGTGCGACCGGCAGGAGCACGGCACCGACCGCGAGCGCCACCCTGGCGATCTTCACGACCCGCGCCCTGGCCACCCGCACGCCCTCGGCGACGAGGACCACCAGGAGCGGGGCGCACAGCACCAGCGACCGGGCGCCGTCCCGGACCAGACCCGCGCCCGGCACGTGCTCGGAGGTCCAGCCCACGAGGGTCGGCGCCAGCCAGGTCAGCAGGGCCGCCCCGAAGCCGACCGCCCAGCAGACGAGGAGCGTGGTGCGGTCGCGAGCTCCCGTGCGCTGCCACCACGACCGGACGCCCACGGCGGCCAGGCCGACCAGGGACACGAGCGCAACCCAGCCCAGGACCCCGGTGCGCGAGCCGGGCTGGACGCTGGTGTTCCAGATCCCGCCCAGCGTGAGCGCGGCCAGGGGCCCGGGCACCGAACCCTCGCCGCGGAGCGCGAACACCTCGGCCGCCGCGGAGTCCGAGGTCGCAGAGGAGGCGTGCAGCAGCCCGGCCACCCACCACGGGGCGTTGACCGCGGCCACGAGGAGGAGGGCGCGGACTGTGCGGCCGCGTCCCGCCGCGGCCGCCACGACGGCGACCGCGGTGGCGACTCCCGCGCTGGCGCTCAGGCAGCCCAGCGGCGCCAGCACCAGCAACGACCACGGCAGCCGGCCCTCGGACCGCCACCGGCGGGCGGACGCCAGCAGCCAGGGCAGCACGGCGTACCCGACCAGCACCGGCCAGGCACCCATCAGCAGTCGCTCGGCCACCAGCGCGTTCCACCCGTACGCCGAGGCTGCGACCAAGCGGATCACCAGACCGGCCGGCTGGCCGTCACGGTCGAGCAGCCGGGCCGCACCCACCCCGCCCGCGGCCAGCGCCGTCACGAGCACGACCTTCTGGAGCAGCATCCCCGGCACCACCTCGTCCAGCACCGCGACCACGGCATCGGATGGCACCGCCCTGGGCAGCCCCGACCCCAGCCCGAGGAGATCGGGCCGCAGCGCCAGGTCGGGGACCCAGACCATGTCGCGGACCAGCAGGTAGCCGGGGCCGAGGGCCGGGCCGAGCACGACCACGGCCAGCACCAGGGACCAGAGCGCGACCGGCACCTCCCGTGCCCACTCGCGCCGCATGGCGTCGATCCAACCACCCGCGAGCTACTCGAATGCGAGCCGTCTGCCACCAGACCGTAGGCTTCGCCAGCGTGAGCAAGATGGCCACCGAGACCAGCCGCAGGCTGCGCAGCGGAGCCGTCATCGCCGTCGCGATGGGTGTCATGAACCTGTCGACGTACGGCTACACGGTGCTCGCGGCGCACACCATCGGCAAGGAGCCGTACGGCGCGTTCTCCGCGCTGATGGGGGCCCTGCTGGTGATCAGCGTGCTCTCGCTGGGTCTCCAGGCCACCGGCGCGCGCCGGATCTCCGCGCACCCCGACCAGGTCGTGGCCATCGAGCAGGTGGTGCTCGGCGTCGGCCTGCGCAGCGCGCTGGTGCTGGGCACGCTCTGTCTCGCGTTGGCCCCCGTGCTCAACGCGGTGCTGCACCTCGACAGCCTCCCGACGGCCCTGCTGGTCGGGGTCGCCGCGTTCCCGCTCACGTACATGGGCGCGCAGGCCGGCGTGCTGCAGGGCGAGCGGCGCTGGGGTCCGCTGGCTCTGCTCTACCTCTCCCAGGGCCTGGGCCGCGTGGCCTTCGGCCTGGGGCTGATCCTGATCCGGCCCAGCGAGTTCACCGCGATGGCGGGCGTGGCCCTCGGCTGCTGGCTCCCGGTCCTGATCGGCTGGCTGGCGCTCCGCCGCCCGCGGGTGGACGTGCCCCACAGCGAAGGGCACCCGGGCCTCGAGCTGATCCGCGAGGTCGGCCACAGCAGCCAGGCCCTGCTGGCCTTCTTCGCGCTCTCGAACGCGGACATCCTGGTCGCCCGCGCCACCATGTCGAACTCACAGGCCGGCCTGTACGCCGCCGGCCTGATCATGGCCAAGGCGATCCTGTTCCTGCCCCAGTTCGTGGTGGTCTACGCGTTCCCTTCGCTGTCCAAGGAGGAGACCACGCGACGCACCCTGTCGTTGGCGCTGGGGATGTCCGCCAGCCTCGGGCTGATCGGCGTGCTGGCCACCCTGGTGCTCCCCGACCTCGCACTGCTCTTCGTCGGGGGCGACGACTTCGAGCCGATCACCGACGACATCTGGAAGTTCGCCATCGTCGGCACCCTGCTCGCGATGATCCAGCTGCTCGTCTACAGCGCCCTGGCCCGACGGCAGGGCCGCGCGGTGATCCTGATCTGGACCGCGCTGGCGCTGCTCGTCGCCGGCGCGCTCGCGATGGACAGCGCCCGGTCCCTGGTGCTGGTCGTCGCCGCGACGGACGGCGCGCTGTTCCTCGCGCTGCTCGGGATGGCCCTCACGTCGCCGCGACCCGCCGGGGTCGCCCCCGCCGAGGTGCGCACCACGCCTTGAACGAGCTCCCGTCGCCCCCGCGACCCGCGTGGTCGGCGTACCGGGTCGGTGTGGTCGTCCTGTGCGTGCTCGCCTGCGCCTGGCGCGGCTGGACGACCGCGCGCTGGAGCTGGTACGCCGACGACTGGCTCTACCTGGCCGACACCCGCACCATGTCCTTCGGGCACTACCTGGTCCAGGACTACAACGGTCACCTGATGCCAGCCGGGTTCCTGGTGTCCTGGGTCGCGACCAAGCTCGCGCCGCTGGAGCTCTGGGTGCCGGTGGTGGTCGTCGCGTCCGGGGCTGCGCTCAGCGTCTGGCTGTGGGGCCGGGCTCTGGTCGCGGTCGCTGGTGAGCGGCTCCTGCTCCTGGCTCCGCTCGCGCTCCTGGCCTTCTCGCCGCTGACGATCCGCCCCACGATCTGGTGGGCGTCCGCGCTGCAGGCACTGCCGATGCAGATCGCGCTGGCCCTGGTGGTGCTGGCCGCGGCCCGCCTGTCGGCGTCCGGGTCCCGTCGCGACCTCGGCGCGCTCGTGCTGGCCCTGCTGGTGGGCCTGGTGTTCTGGGAGAAGGCACTGCTGCTCGTGATTCCCGCGGTGGCCGTCCTCCTGCACCAGTCACCGGGCTCGTTCCGTGAGCGTCTGCGGCGACACCTGTTCTCCTTGCTGGCGGTGGCGGGGCTAGCGGTCGGCTACGCCGTGACCTACTCGGTGCTGACCCGCACGGACGACGGCGGGCGGGAGATGGGCGTGCGGCTGGATGCCACCCGCCGCGTGTCCGACCATGTCGAGTTCTTCTTCCGCGGCCTCGGCGACCTGCTCGCTCCCGCGATGCTGGGCGGGCCCTGGCACACCATGCCCATCGAGACCGACCCGCTCGCCCGGCCTCCCTGGGCGGTGGTCGTGCCGGCCGTCCTCGTCGTCGCTCTGGTGTCCGCATGGGCGGTGCGGCGCTTCCGGGGCGCGTGGATCCCCCTGGTGATGGCGCTGGGCTACTACGCCGTGTCGGCCGGGCTGGTGCTCTACAGCGGGCGCTTCGACATGCTCGGGACGCCCTCGATCAGCGACGAGCGCTACCTGCTCGACCCGTTCGCCGTGGCGGTGCTCGCGGTCGTGATGCTCATGGCCAGCCCGACCAGGCGGGCGCGGACCCCTCGACCGGCCGCGCGCGGCTCGCGCACCTCGCAGTGGGCGGCTCGGGGGGTCGTCCTCGCACTGGCCGGGTCGCTCGTGGCGGGCAACGTGACAGCGGCGGCCAGGATCGGCTCGCGGCCCAGTCGCTCGTGGGTCGCCAACGTCCTGGACGACGTCGACGTGCTGCAGCCGGTCGCAGTGCTCGACACCTACGCCCCGGACGCGGTGCTGCAGGCTGCCTTCTACCCCGAGGAGGCCCGGCTCTCGCGGATGCTGGCGCCGTTGCATGCCGACCTCACGTTCGGCGGACCCACGGAGCAGCTGTACGTCGTCGACGGCGCGGGGCACCTGCGCAAGGTCCAGGTCCCGGACGCCACGCACGCGATGCCCGGACCCGTGGAGGGC
Organism: uncultured Actinomycetota bacterium; assembly: GCA_963749865.1. Taxonomy (GTDB): domain Bacteria; phylum Actinomycetota; class Actinomycetes; order Propionibacteriales; family Nocardioidaceae; genus Nocardioides. The sequence continues at coordinate 29,658 of CAVVOE010000007.1, read as the reverse complement.
TGTGGCTACGCCATCGACGCCGGCGAGGAGGAGCCGGCCGAGCTGAGCGGCGAGCTGTACAGCTGGGAGTGGGTGGTCCAGGTCAACACCATCGCCGGGTCCGGCGGCGAGCTGACCGTCGACCTGGACGGGACCACCACGACGTTCGAGGCGGGATCAGGGCTCCGGCAGCACCAGTTCGCCTACACCGGTCCGGTGCCGAGGACCGTGACTCTGTCGCGGCCGGACGGGACCGGCACCGTGTGCGTCACGGACATCATCATCGGGGACCCGATCGGGGAGTGACCCGCCCGTCAGTGCGCTGCTTCGTGCCAGCTGCGGCCGGTGCCGACGGAGACGTCGAGCGGCACCAGCAGGTCCGCGGCCGAGCCCATCTGCTCGCGGACCAGGCCGTCGAGGGCGTCGCGCTCCCCCGCGGCGACCTCGAAGACCAGCTCGTCGTGGACCTGGAGCAGCATGCGTGAGGCCAGCCCCTGGTCGCGGATCGCGCGCTCGACGTTCAGCATCGCGATCTTGATCAGGTCGGCAGCCGACCCCTGGATCGGCGCGTTGAGCGCCATCCGCTCGGCCATCTCGCGGCGCTGCCGGTTGTCGGAGGTCAGGTCGGGGAGGTAGCGGCGCCGGCCCATGATCGTCTCGGTGTACTCGCTGGTCCGGGCCTGGTTGACCACGCCCTGGAGGTAGTCGCGGATGCCGCCGAAGGTCTCGAAGTACTCGTCCATCAGTCCGCGCGCCTCGCTCGGGTCGATGCCGAGCTGGGCGCCCAGGCCGAACGCCGAGAGGCCGTAGGCGAGGCCGTAGTTCATCGCCTTGATCTTGGCCCGCATCTCGACCGTGACGTCTTCGGCCGGCACGTCGAACACGCGGGACGCGGTGATCGAGTGGAAGTCGCGGCCGGACTTGAACGCCTCGATCAGCAGGGCGTCCTCGGAGAGGTGCGCCATGATCCGCATCTCGATCTGGCTGTAGTCGGCGGTGAGCAGGCACTCGTAGCCGGCGCCGACGACGAACCCCTCGCGGATCCGGCGGCCCTCCTCGGTGCGGATGGGGATGTTCTGGAGGTTGGGGTCGGTGCTGGAGAGCCGGCCGGTCGCGGCGATGAGCTGGTTGAACGTCGTGCGGATCCGCCCGTCGGGCGAGACGGTCTTGAGCAGCCCCTCGATGGTCTGGCGGAGCCGGGAGACGTCGCGGTGGCGGAGCAGGTACAGCAGGAACGGGTGCTCGGTCTTGACGTAGAGCGCCTGCAGCGCGTCGGCGTCGGTGGTGTAACCGGTCTTGGTGCGCTTGGTCTTGGGCATGCCGAGCTCTTCGAAGAGGACGACCTGGAGCTGCTTGGGCGAGCCCAGGTTGATCTCCTTGCCGATGACCGCGAACGCCTCCTCGGCGGCCAGCTTCACCTCGGCGGCGAAGTGGTCCTCCAGGGAGCCGAGGTGGTCGCCGTCCACGGCGATGCCGGTGCGCTCCATCTGCGCGAGCAGGTCGACCAGCGGCAGCTCGATCCCGGTCAGCAGCGCGGTGCCTCCGCGCTCCTCGAGCTCGTCGTCGAGGGCTGCGGCCAGGTCGAGCACCGCACGGGCGTAGAGCATCTCGGTCTCGCCCGGGCCGGGGCCACTGCCCCCCGCGTCACCGTCCAGCCCCTCGAGGCTGAGCTGGCCGTCGTCGACGGGCCCCTGACGCAGCTCGCGCTTGAGGTAGCGGACGGTGAGGTCGGCGAGGTCGAACGTGCGCTGGTCGGGCCGGGCGAGGTACGCCGACAGCGCGGTGTCGCGCTCGAGCCCGGCCAGGGGCATGCCGCGCGCGGAGAAGGCGAGCATCGGCCCCTTGGCGTCGTGCAGCACCTTGGGCTTGGAGGCGTCCTTCAGCCAGGTGGCCAGCGCCTCCTCGTCGGCCACGTCGAGCTTGTCCGTGGTGACGTAGGCGGCGCCCTCCTCGGTGGCGAAGGCCAGGGCGGTCAGGTCACCGGTGCCGGCCCGCCAGTGCCCGACCGGGTGGATGCCGACCCGGCTCTGCCCGCCACTGGCGCTCGACGCGCTGTCGGCCAGCCAGCCCGCGAGCTCGCCGGTGTCGAGCACCCGCATCGAGACGTCGAAGCCGGAGTCGTCGATCGCTGCCTCCTCCTCGGTGGGCAGCGCCTCCAGGAGCCGGGTGCGGAGCACCGTGAACTCGAGCCCGTCGAAGAGGGTGTGCACGGCCTGACGGTCGTAGGACGGCCACTCGAGGTCGGCCGGCCCGGCCTCGAGGTCGAGGTCGCAGACGAGCGCGTTGAGCCGGCGGTTGCGGATCACGTCGGAGAGATGCTCGCGCAGCGCCTCGCCCTTCTTGCCGGTGATCTCGTCGGCGTGGGTGATGACGTTGTCGAGGCCGTCGTACTGGTTGAGCCACTTGGCTGCGTAGCCCTGCCCCACGCCGGGCACTCCCGGGAGGTTGTCGGAGGTCTCGCCGACGAGCGCAGCCAGCTCGGGGTAGCGCTCCGGGGGGATGCCGTAGCGCTCCTGCACGTACGCCGGGGTCATCCGGGCCAGGTCGGACACGCCGCGCATCGGGTAGAGGACGGTGGACCGGTCGGTGACCAGCTGGATCGAGTCACGGTCGCCGGTGAGGATCAGCACCTCGTCGATGCTCGAGCCGTCGGCGAGGGCCTGGGTGACCAGCGTGCCGATGATGTCGTCGGCTTCGTACCCCTCCTTCTTGAGGAAAGGGATCCGCATCGCGTCCAGCACCTCCTCGATGAGGGGCAGCTGGCTGGAGAACTCGCCGGGGGTCTTGTTGCGGCCGGCCTTGTACTCGGCGTACTCCGCCATCCGGAAGGTCTGTCGAGACACGTCGAAGGCGACGGCGATGTGCGTGGGCCGCTCGTCGCGGAGCACGTTGATCAGCATCGAGGTGAAGCCGAAGACCGCGTTGGTGGGCTGCCCGGTGGTGGTCGAGAAGTTCTCCAGCGGTAGCGCGAAGAAGGCGCGGTAGGCCAGTGAATGGCCGTCGAGCAGGAGCAGCTTGGCGGGACCCTCGGTCACCCAGCCACTCTAGAGGCGGGCCCCGACAGAGGTCAGGACGGCGTGGAGTCGCCGTTGTTGCGCCGGCTCAGCTGGCGGCGCGCGGCCAGCACCCGGCGGCGCCGCGGGGCCAGCCGATCGGTGAGCCGCGCGCTGCTCGGCTGGAGCGCGGCCAGCTTCAACCGGACCGCATGGGTCGTCGAGGCCCGCAGTACCGCCTGCGGGCCGAGCGTGAGCCGGGCCATGAACCGGTTGCCACTGCGGGAGGAGGAAGGGGCAGCCGTCGTGATGTGACTGACGCCGAGCTCCTCGGCCCACAGCACTGCGGCCTCCATCAGGGCGCTGCCGATCCCCTTGCCGCGCAGGCTCGGCGTCACGTGCGGCGCCAGCGCCTGGACCGCGGGCTCGAGGTTGAGCGGCGTCATCGGTGTGACCCGCAGCAGTACTGCACCGGCCGGCTCTCCGGCGTACTCCGCGACGAGAAGCTGACGCTCCGGCGACTCGGCTGCCTCCTTGACGATGGCCTCGAGGTCGCTGACCTGGTCCTGCCGGTCGGCCCGGCGGAGCATGTCGCTCCACAGCTCGACGAGGAACGGCACGTCGCCGATCGTCGCCTGGCGCATCGACACCGGTTGCCGGCTCATCGGGGACCCCTGTCCTTGTGCAGTGCTCGAGACCCGATGCGCGAGACTGACCTCGCCCTCCCTCACCACAGGAGCCTCTCTTGTTACCGGGTCTCGCCTCCCTCGTCAATGTCATCACGGTGCTGCTGGGCGCCACAGCGGGGGTCCTGCTCGGAAACCGATTGCCGGTACGGACCAGAGATCTGGTCACGGACGCCCTGGGCCTGGTCACCCTGCTCATCGCCGCCACCTCCGCGATGGAGGTCCTCTCCCCCGACCTCGCGGACGAGGTGGGCGACAGCGCGCCGATGCTGATCGTGCTCGGCGCCCTCCTGCTCGGCGGCATCGCCGGGTCGCTGCTCCGGCTCGAGCAACGGGTCGAGGGCTTCGGCGGCTGGCTCCAGCGCCGCCTGGCGGGAGAGACCGACTCCGCCGAGCGGGCCCGCTTCATCGAGGGTTTCGTCATCGCGTCGCTGGTCTTCTGCACCGGACCGCTCACGATCCTCGGCGCGCTCAACGACGGCCTGGGCAACGGACCGGACCAGATCCTGCTCAAGGCGGTGCTGGACGGTTTCGCCGCGGTCGCGTTCGCGGCGTCGTTCGGCTGGGGCGTGGCGGCCAGCGCGGTGACGATCGTCGTGATCCAGGGCGGGCTGACCCTGGCCGGGGTCGCGCTGGGCGACGTGCTCCCGGACCCGCACCTGGCGGCGATCACCGCCGCCGGCGGGCTGCTGCTGGTCGGTGTGGCGCTGCGGCTGCTGCGGATCCGCGAGATCCCGGTCGCCGACCTGCTGCCCGCGCTCCTGGTCGCGCCCCTGCTCGTGGAGCTGGCCAGTGCCTGGCACTAGTCGGAGAACTGGTCAGAACTAGTGCTGTCTAGCCCGAATACACCAGAGCCTGGCCCGTGTGGCGCATTGACGTAACGGTTCGCTAACGAGAGTGTTCCCGCAAGCGCGGCCAGCGCTGCTGACACTACGGTTGCCGTGCTGTGCCCGGCTTCCGGGAGCGGGCCGCGGTGAAGTGCACTCACTAGAAGAAAGGTTCACGACGTGAATCGATCCACCATCGCCACCAGGCGGTACAGGCGGCTGACGGCCACGGTCGCCATGGCCGCGGCCCTGGGGTTCGGCCTGGTCGCCTGCGGCGACGACGCTGACTCCGGAGACGACGCCGGCGACGACGCGACGAGCGCGGCTCCGACGGACGAGACGTCAGAGTCGGAGTCCGCCGCCCCGGCGTTCACCAACGACAAGTGTGCGGCCGGCGCGACCAGCGCCGACTCGTTCAAGGTGGGTGGCATCCTGCCGCTGACCGGCAACCTCGCGTTCCTCGGCCCGCCGGAGATCGCCGGCGTCGGCCTGGCCGTCTCCGACATCAACGCGGCGGGTGGCGTGAACGGCGCCCCGGCCTGCCACGACATCCTCGACTCCGGTGAGACCGCCGACCTGTCGATCTCGACCGCGTCGGCCAACACCCAGGCCGCCGGCTCGCCGTCGGTCGTGATCGGCGCAGCCTCTTCCAGCGTCTCGCTGAACTTCGTCGACACGCTGACCGACGCCAAGATCACCCAGGTGTCGCCGGCCAACACCGCCGTGGACCTGTCCGGCTACTCGCCGTTCTACTTCCGCACGGCGCCGCCGGACACCGTCCAGGGCAGCGTGCTCGGGCCGCTCATCGCCCAGGACGGCTACACCAACGTCGGGTTCCTCGTGTTCAACGACACCTACGGCACCGGCCTGCGCAACGCGACGCAGGAGAACTTCGAAGCCGCCGGCGGCAAGTGCGTGTATGGCTGCCAGGGCGACGGCGACGAGTTCCCGGCCGCTCAGACGACGTTCTCCGCAGAGGTGCAGGCCGTCACCGCGGCCAAGCCCGACGCGATCGTCATCATCGCCTTCGACGAGACCAAGTCGATCGTGCCCGAGCTGGCCGCGTCCGGCTGGGACATGTCGAAGACCTACTTCGTGGACGGCAACACGTCCGACTACAGCGCTGACTTCGAGGCCAACACCCTGACGGGTGCGCAAGGCACGTCTCCTGGTCAGGACCCTGAGCAGTCGTTCAAGGACCTGCTGTCCAGCTGGTACGAAGCGTCCAACGGTGAGCCGCTGAAGGACTACCTCTACGGCGCCGAGTCCTACGACGCCACGGTCCTGGCGGCGCTGGCCGCTGCCAAGGGCGGGGCCAACGACTCGGTGACGGTGCAGAAGAACTACGCTGCCGTCTCCGGTGCGACCGACGGTGAGGAGTGTGCCACCTACGCCGAGTGCCTCGAGATGCTCGACGGCGGCGCGGAGATCCACTACACCGGCCCGTCCGGAATCGGTCCGCTCGACGACGAGAACGACCCGACGTCGGCGTTCATCGGCATCTACCAGTACGACGAGACCAACAAGCCGTCCGTGGTCCAGACGGTGGAGGGCACCAAGCCGTAGTCACTGACCGGCTGATCCACCAGTAAGTCCTGAACAGCAGGCCCCCGGACCCGAGAGGTCCGGGGGCCTGCTGCTCGTGGCTACTCCGCCTTGAGCTGGGTCTTGAGCTCCGCCCGCTCGGACTCGACGTCCTCGGCCAGCGTCCCGAGGTAGAGCTCGATGACCTTGGGGTCCTTGGCCAGCTCGCGACCGGTGCCGGTGTGCGCGTCCTTGCCCTGGTCGAGCACGTAGCCGCGGTCGCAGATCTGCAGGCAGCGCCGAGCGTTCTGCTCGACCATCACGACGCAGACCCCGGTCTTGTTGATCCGGCGGGTGCGGATGAAGGTCTCGTCCTGGCGAACCGGCGACAGGCCGGCCGACGGCTCGTCGAGCAGCAGCACCGAGGGTTCCATCATCAGGGCCCGGGCCATGGCCAACGACTGCCGCTCACCGCCCGACAGTGCACCCGCGGAGCGGTTGCGCCGCTCGTGGAGGGCCGGGAAGAGGTCCCACATCGCGTTCAAGCGCTCGCGCACCTTCTTGGGGCGCAGGAACAGTCCCATCTGGAGGTTCTCCTCGATGGTCAGCGACGGGAAGACGTTGTTGTTCTGGGGCACGAACCCGACACCCATCTCGACGAGGGTGTTGGCCCGCAGGTTGGTGATGTCCTGGGTGCCGAGGTGGACGCTGCCGGAGCGGATCTTCACGAGCCCGAACATGGCCTTGAGGAGCGTGGACTTGCCGGCGCCGTTGGGCCCGATGATGCCGATCATCTCTCCCGGGTAGGCGACCAGTGAGCAGCCGTTGAGGATGTTGACTCCTGGCAGATAGCCGGCGACGACGTCCTTGGCCTCGATGACCGCAGTCTGCTGCTGGGTCGGGGGCTGGGTGGCGGTGGTCATGAGTCGTCCTCCTCGCGCTCGGCCTCCTCCTCGGCGACTTCCTTCTCGAGCTGCTCGAGCGTGGCGTCGGAGAGGAGGGCGTCGTCGCCCAGGTCGGTGTCGTGGTGGGCGCCCAGGTAGGCGTCGATGACGGCCTGGTTGGACATCACGGTGTCGGCGGCGCCCTCGGCGACGATCCGGCCCTCGGCCATCACGACGACCCAGTCGGAGATGTGGCGTACGACGTGCATGTCGTGCTCGACGAACAGCACCGTGGTGCCCTCGTCGCGCAGGCTCTGGATGTGGCCCAGCAGGGACTGGGTCAGGGCCGGGTTCACGCCGGCCATCGGCTCGTCGAGCATGATCATCGTCGGGTCGCTCATCAGCGCCCGGGCCATCTCGAGCAGCTTGCGCTGGCCGCCGGAGAGCGAGCCGGCGTAGTCGGTGCGCTTCTCGAGCAGGCTGAACCGCTCCAGCAGCGACTCGGCCTTGGCCTCGATCTGCTTCTCCTGCGCTCCCCAGAACGGGCGGAACAGGGACTTGGCGAGGTTCTCACCCGCTTGGTTCTGGGCCCCCAGCATCATGTTGTCCATCACCGTCATCCGGCTCAGCGCCTTGGTGAGCTGGAAGGTGCGGACCATGCCGGACTTGGCGACCCTCGACGCCGACGTGCGGTCGAGGGTGCGGCCGTTGAAGCTCCAGTGCGCCCCCTGCCCGGCCGAGGTCGGCCGGTCGAAGCCGGTGATCAGGTTGAAGAACGTCGTCTTGCCGGCGCCGTTCGGCCCGATCAGGGCGGTGATGATGCCGCGCTGCACCTCGAGGTGGCCGACGTCGACCGCGGTGATGCCGCCGAACTGGCGGACGATGTTGTCGACGTCGAGGATCGAGTCGGGCTTGGCCGACCCGGGCTCGGGCTCGACGCCCGACATCAGCTCGCGGCGCGCGGCCGGGTCAGCCAGGTCGCGTGGAGTAGTGGTCTCAGACATTGAACCGGAGCTCCCTCTTGTCACCCAGGATGCCTTGCGGTCTGAAGATCACCAGAAGCATCAGCGCGACGCCGACCACGACGAACGCGAACTGGCTGGTCTGCTGGCTGTTCATGACGTTGATGTACTGGTCGGACGACAGGTAGGTGTTGGCGACCCCGATGATGAAGACCCGGCCCACGAAGAAGATCAGCGAGCCGAGCACCGGCCCCCAGATCGTGGCCGCGCCGCCCAGCAGCAGCGCGGTGTAGGCGAAGAAGGTGATCGAGCGACCCAGCGAGTCCGGCTGGACGGTGGCCGGCAGGACGTACAGCATGCCGCCCACGGCACCGAACAGCCCGCCGATGACCAGCGCCTGCATCTTGATGGCGAACACGTTCTTGCCGAGGCTGCGCATCGCGTCCTCGTCCTCGCGGACGCCCCGCAGGGCTCTACCCCACGGGCTGCGAACCAGCAACGTGAGCAGGAGCACGCTCAGCCCGACGAGGATCCAGGCCACGAACGTGAACCACCATCCGTTGACCCCGGTGTTGCGTGCGGCCCTCGGCACGAGGAAGAAGAGCAGCATGATCGTCAGGACGCCGATCCCGACCAGGGCGATGACCCGGGGTGCGCCGTCCAGCGGCACCTTGCGCCGGGCGATCCGGACGGCGAGCCAGATCAGTCCGATCACGAGGATCCATCCGACCAGTCGGACCAGGGCCGATCCGCCCGCCACGTCGGTGTAGTTGAACTCCCACAGCGTGGTGTTGCCGTTGCCGAAGAAGGACAGGTCCCTGAAGTCCTGCTGATACCTGCTGCCGGGGATGCCCTGCGCACCGCCGGTGAGGTTGAAGAGCCACTCCACGCCCACCGATCTGCCGACGTACCTGACGATCTCCGCGGCGCTGATCGTGACGATGGCGAGATAGTCACCGCGGAGCTGCAGCGTGGGCACCCCCAGCACCAGCGCGAACACGAACGCCAGCGCCAGTCCGACCAGGACGCCCAGCCACATGGAGTGGCCTTCCTTGATGGTGATCGCGAAGCCGTAGGCGCCGAGCAGCATGAAGGCCGACTGGCCGATGTTGAGCAGGCCGGTGTAGCCGAAGTGGATGTTGAGCCCGATCACCGCGATCGCCACGGCGGCGGTCTGGGGCGAGACGAACTCGCGCATCATCACGTTGAGGATGTTCTGGATGTCGTCCATCGCTCGTTCCGTCCTTTCTACCCGACCCGCTGGGCCCGGCCGAGCAGACCCTGGGGCCGCACGAGCAGGAGCAGGATGAGGATGAGCAGCGCCGCGGCGTACTTGAAGTCGCCCGGGATGACCAGCGGCGAGAGCTCCACGATCAGGCCGATGATCAGGGAGCCGACCAGTGCTCCGAACGCGGTCCCGAGGCCACCCAGGGTGACCGCCGCGAACAGCAGCAGCAGGATCTGCAGGCCGGTGTCCCACTTGATGCCGTTGACGATGAGCGCGTAGAGGATGCCGGAGAGGCCGGCCAGGGCCATCGCCACCGTCCAGACCAGCCGGATCACCTTGTCGGTGTCGATGCCGGAGGCCTGGGCGAGGGCTGGATTGTCGGAGACCGCGCGGGTGGCCCGGCCGATCCGGGTCCGGAGCAGTGCGTAGCCGACGCCGGCCAGGACCACCACGGCGATGAGCATCGCCGCGAGCGACCGGTCGGTCACGATGACCGGACCCCAGTGACGGATCGTCGGGCTGGTGATCACGACGCGGTGGGTCTCGGCACCGACGAAGTACTGGAAGGAGTACTGCATCGCCAGGGACAGGCCGATGGTGACGATCATCAGCTGGGTCAGCCCCAGGCCCCGCCGTCGCAGGGGTTGCCACATGACACGGTCCTGGAGCCAGCCGCTGAAGCCGCAGATGAGCACGACGAGGAGGCCGCCGACGATGAGGGGCATCCCGGCCACGTTGACCAGGCCGTAGCCGACCATGCCCCCCAGGGTCACCTGCTCGGCGTGGGCGAAGTTCGAGATGCCGGTCGTGCCGTAGATGAGCGAGAGCCCGACCGACGCCAGCGCCAGCAGCAGGCCGAGCCGCACGCCGTTGAAGGTCGACTGCAGCACCTCGTCAAGGGTGCTCGTGGTGTTGCTGAAGTCCGCCGACCGCACCTCGAGACCAGCCGCGGCCGTCCGGCCCAGGACGGCCTGGACCTTGAGCGTGTTGTCCGGCCCGCGCAGACGTGAGGGTGGCGGCCGCTGCTCGAAGCCGTCGGGCAGGGTGTCGGGGTCGAGGCCGATGAGGTACTCGCCGGGTTCGGTGACCACGAAGCTGAACTTGCCGTCGTCCTCGGTGGTCTGCGTCTCGGTGGTCCCGTCTGGCTTGGTAAGCGTCACGTCGACGTCACCGATGGGCTCGGCCCGGCTGCCGATGGTGCCGGCGATGCAGGCCGTCTCGTTCAGCTTGGGCAGGCACAGCTCCGCGGCTGAGGCGGACCCCCCGGACAGGAGCAGGAGGAACGGCGCCACGAGCATGAGCAGCCCGAGGAAGCCGGCTGTCCTGGCTGCGACACCTCGCTCTAGGACGCTGCTTCGAGACAACAATGGGTCCTCCTCCCCCGGCACCCGGCAGGATGCTGCCCGGCAGTCTAGGGGTGGGGGCCTCGGATTGCGCCACCCCCTGAGCCGCGGGTCGCGGACCGTTCCTCGCGCTTCGCGAGCAGGCCCCGGCTCTAGGCTCCGGCGATCCCCGGGCCGTGCTCGACCACCCCTTCGGCCACCTGTCGCATCGACAGGCGCAGGTCCATGGCGGTCTTCTGGATCCAGCGGAACGCCTCGGGCTCGGAGAGGCTGAGCTGTTGCATCAGCAGGCTCTTGGCGCGCTCGACCGCCTTGCGCGTCTCGAGCCGGTCGGTGAGGTCGGCCACCTCGGCCTCGAGCAGCGACAGCTCGCTGAACCGGCTCACCGCCATCTCGATCGCGGGCACCAGGTCGGCCTGGGTGAACGGCTTGACCAGGTAGGCCATCGCCCCCGCGTCGCGGGCCCGCTCCACCAGATCGCGCTGGCTGAACGCCGTCAGGATCACCACCGGCGCGATGCGCTGGGTCGCGATCTGCTCGGCCGCCGCGATCCCGTCGAGCACCGGCATCTTGACGTCGAGGATCACCAGGTCGGGCCGGAGCCGCTCGGTCAGGTCGATGGCCGCCGCGCCGTCCCCGACCTGCCCCACGACGTCGTACCCCTCGTCGGTGAGCATCTCCACGAGGTCCATGCGGATGAGGACCTCGTCCTCGGCCACGACCACCGTCCTGGCGGCTCCGCTCTCGGGTTGGCTCACGGGCGACAGGCTAACCGCCGGTCGCCGCCGCCTTCCTGGCCGCCGCGATGACCACCGGCGTCTCGTCGTACGCCGCGAGGAACTGCTCGACCTCGGCGCGCTCCACCCGCCGCCGCGAACACTCGGTCGCGGCCGCCCGGGCGTTCGCCACCGCCCGCTCGTTGCTCACCGTCGACCAGCACCACACGTCACGTACCGAGATCACTCGCGAAACTGTAGTGAGTCACTCGACTTTTGACAAGAGGAGTCTGTTCGACCTGCTCGGGTAGCCTCGATGCCCGCCCAGCCCCGATATTCCAAACGGTAGAGAAAATCGGCTCAAACCCGATCCAGTGTGGGTTCGAATCCCACTCGGGGCACTCGGGGCACTCGGGGGACACGACGTGCTCGAGTCGTCGCGTCATGCGTTTCGAGCAGACGGGTCCACGATTCGTATGACGTCTGCCAGCCCTGCGTGCGCGGCCGGCCCAGTCAGCCCTCGGTGAGCCTGCGGTACGCCGGCGCGACGCCGTCGACCGCGTCGCCCATGCGATGCACCCGCATGGCGTTGGTCGAGCCCGGGATGCCGGGGGGCGAGCCCGCGATGATGACGACCAGGTCGCCCTTCTCGACCCGGCCGATGTTGAGCAGCTGCTCGTCGACCTGAGCGACCATCTCGTCGGTGTGCTCGACGGCGGCGGTCTTGAACGTCTCGACGCCCCAGCTGAGCGAGAGCTGCGAGCGGGTCTGGGCCTCCGGGGTGAACGCCAGCACCGGGACCGGGCCGCGCAGGCGGGACATCCGGCGGGCGGAGTCCCCGGACTGGGTGAAGGCGACGACGTACTTCGCGCCGACCCGTTCGGCCACCTCCCCGGCGGCCTTGGCGATCACGCCGGACTTGGTGTGCGGGTCCCAGGTCAGCACCCGCAGGGTGCCGACCTCGTGCTGCTCCATGGCGTGCGCCTCGGTGGCCATCACGATCCGGGCCATGGTCTCGACGGTGTGGATGGGGTACTCGCCGACCGAGGTCTCGCCGGAGAGCATGACCGCGTCGGCACCGTCGAGGATCGCGTTCGCGACGTCGGAGGCCTCGGCCCGGGTCGGCGAGGGGCTGGAGATCATCGACTCGAGCATCTGGGTGGCCACGATCACCGGCTTGGCGTTGAGCCGCGCCTTGTCGATGATCGTCTTCTGGAGGAACGGCACCTCCTCCATCGCGCACTCCACACCGAGGTCGCCCCGGGCGACCATGAACCCGTCGAACGCCGCGATCACCTCGTCGAGGTTCTGGATGGCCTGGGGCTTCTCGATCTTGGCGATGACCGGGAGGGTGATGTTCTCCTCGCGCATGACCCGGCGGACGTCCTCGACGTCTGCAGCGCTCCGCACGAAGCTCAGCGCGATGAAGTCCACGGTCAGGTGCAGCGCGAACCGCAGGTCGTCGATGTCCTTCTCCGAGAGCGCGGGCACCGACACCGCGACGCCGGGCAGGTTGATGCCCTTGTGGTCGCTGACCTTGCCGCCGACCAGCACCTCGCACACCACGTCGGTGCCGTCCTTGACCTCGGTGACCCGCAGCCGGACCTTGCCGTCGTCGAGCAGGATCGGGTCGCCCGCCTCCACGTCGTCGGCGAGCCCCTTGTACGTCGTACCGCAGATCTCGGCGTTGCCCTCGACCTCGCGCGTGGTGATCGTCCAGGTCATCCCCCGGGTCAGCTGCACCGGCCCGTTGGCGAACGTCTCCAGCCGGATCTTCGGCCCCTGCAGGTCGGCCAGGACGCCGACGCCGTGGCCACTCGCGTCCGCGGCCTGCCGCACCAGCCGGTACGCCTCGGCGTGGTCCTCGTGCGTGCCGTGGCTCATGTTCAGCCGGGCCACGTCCATCCCGGCGTACACCAGCTCCTTGATCCGCCGCTCGCTGGCCGTCGCCGGTCCCAGGGTGCAGACGATCTTCGCTCTCCTCACGCCGCAACCCTAGCGAGAATTGGATCGTTCAAACAGTCGCTGTCCGGGACGGGTCAGACGACGAGGGGGCGCTCGGTCGGCTTGATCGGGTAGGGCAGGGTGGTCGAGCCGGTGAGGTACTGGTCCACCGCGGAGGCGGCGGCGCGGCCCTCGGCGATCGCCCAGACGATCAGGGACTGGCCGCGGCCGGCGTCGCCGGCCACGAACACACCCGAGACCGAGGTCATGTAGGCCGCGTCGCGGGCGATGTTGCCGCGCTCGTCGACGTCGACGCCGAGCTGCTCGACGAGGCCCGGCTTCTCGGGGCCGACGAAACCCATCGCGAAGAGCACCAGCTGGGCCGGGATCTCCCGCTCGCTGCCCTCCACCTCCTCGAACTTCCCGTCCTTCATCTCGGCCTCGACCAGGCGCAGGCCTCGGACGTGGCCGGAGTCGTCGCCGAGGAACTCCTTGGTGGACACGGAGTAGACGCGGTCGCCTGCCTCCTCGTGCGCCGAGGAGACCCGGAAGATCATCGGGTACGTCGGCCAGGGCTGGCCGTCGGGACGGTCGGACGGCGGCTCCGGCAGGATCTCGAGCTGGGTGAGCGAGCGGGCGCCCTGCCGGGTCGCCGTGCCGAGGCAGTCGGCGCCGGTGTCGCCGCCGCCGATGATCACGACGTCCTTGTCGGTGGCCACGATCTGCGACTCGACCAGCTCGCCCAGGGAGGCGCGGTTGGACTGCGGGAGGTACTCCATCGCCTGGTGGATCCCGCCGAGGTCGCGCCCCTCGACCCGCAGGTCGCGTGGATCGGTGGCGCCGGTGGCGAGCACCACGGCGTCGTAGCGGTCGCGCAGCGACTCGGCGGTGAGCTCGTCCCCCACCGAGACACCGGCGCGGAAGACCGTGCCCTCGCGACGCATCTGGTCGAGGCGCCGGTCGAGGTGCTTCTTCTCCATCTTGAACTCGGGGATGCCGTAGCGCAGCAGCCCGCCGATCTTGTCGGCCCGCTCGTAGACCGCGACCGTGTGGCCGGCCCGGGTCAGCTGCTGGGCGGCGGCCAGGCCGGCCGGGCCGGAGCCGATCACCGCGACGGTGCGGCCGGAGAGCCACTCGGGAGGCTGCGGCCGCACGAACCCGCGCTCCCAGGCCTTGTCGATGATCGCGACCTCGACGTTCTTGATCGTCACCGGGTCCTGGTTGATGCCGAGCACGCAGGAGGTCTCGCACGGCGCCGGGCAGAGCCGGCCGGTGAACTCCGGGAAGTTGTTGGTCGCGTGCAGCCGCTCGATCGCACCCTCCCAGTCATCGCGCCAGACCAGGTCGTTCCACTCCGGGATGATGTTGCCGAGCGGGCAGCCCTGGTGGCAGAAGGGGATGCCGCAGTCCATGCAGCGCCCGGCCTGGGTCGTGATGATCGGCAGCAGCGCGCGGCCGATCCCGTCGGGGTAGACCTCGTCCCAGTCGTTGACGCGCTCCTCGACGGGACGCCGCTCGGCGACCTCGCGGCCGTGCTTCAGGAAGCCCTTGGGGTCAGCCATGCAGCGCCTCCATCATCGCGTTGGCGGTCTCGGACTCGGAGAGCCCCTCGGCCTCGGCCTTCGCCTTCGCCTCGAGCACGACGCGGTAGTCGGTCGGCATCACCTCGGTGAACCGGGCGAGGGACGCGGCCCAGTCCTCCAGGAGAGCAGCCGCCACCTCGGAGCCGGTCTCCTCGGCGTGGTCGCGGACCAGCTGCTCGAGCTCCGCAGCGGCCTCGCCCTCGACCGGGCCGAGCTCGACGAGCTCGCTGTTCACGCGGTACTCCTTCAGGTCGAGCACCCAGGCCACGCCGCCGGACATGCCGGCCGCGAAGTTGCGCCCGGTCGGCCCCAGCACGACGACCCGCCCGCCGGTCATGTACTCGCACGCGTGGTCGCCCACGCCCTCGGTGACCGCCCAGGCGCCGGAGTTGCGCACGCAGAACCGCTCCCCCACGCCGCCGCGGATGTGGATCCGGCCGGACGTGGCGCCGTACGCGATCACGTTGCCGGCGATGATCTGCTCGTCGGCCTTGAACGTCGCCGCACGGTCGGGGCGTACGACGATCCGGCCCCCGGAGAGGCCCTTGCCGAGGTAGTCGTTGGCGTCGCCCTCCAGCCGCAGGGTGATGCCGCGCGGCACGAACGCGCCGAACGACTGGCCGGCCGAGCCGGTGAAGGTCAGGTCGATGGTGCCCTCGGGAAGCCCCTCGCCGGCGTACTTCTTGGTCACCTCGTGGCCGAGGATCGTGCCGACGGTGCGGTGGACGTTGCGGATCGCGACCTGCGCGCGGACCGGCTCGCCGTGCTCGATGGCCGGCCGGCACAGCGGCACCAGCTCGGTGACGTCGAGCGACTTCTCCAGCCCGTGCTCCTGCTGCTTGGTCTGGTGCAGGTCCTGATCGGGGAACGCCTCGCGGTCGGGCGCGTGCAGGATCGGGCTGAGATCGAGGCCGGAGGCCTTCCAGTGGTTCACCGCCTCGACCATGTCGAGCGACCCGACCTGGCCGATCGCCTCGTCGAGCGAGCGGAAGCCCAGCGCCGCGAGGTGCTCGCGGACCTCCTCGGCGACGAACTCGAAGAAGTTCACGACGTGGTCGGCCTGGCCGGTGTAGCGCTCGCGCAGCACGGGGTTCTGGGTGGCGACGCCGACCGGGCAGGTGTCGAGATGGCAGACCCGCATCATGATGCAGCCGGAGACCACCAGGGGTGCGGTGGCGAAGCCGTACTCCTCCGCGCCGAGCAGCGCTGCCACCACGACGTCGCGGCCGGTCTTGAGCTGTCCGTCGGTCTGCACGACGATCCGGTCGCGCAGGCCGTTGAGCAGCAGGGTCTGCTGGGTCTCGGCCAGGCCGAGCTCCCAGGGTCCGCCGGCGTGCTTGAGCGAGGTCATCGGCGCCGCGCCGGTGCCGCCGTCGTGGCCGGAGATCAGGACGACGTCCGCGTGCGCCTTGGAGACGCCCGCGGCGACCGTGCCGACGCCGACCTCCGCGACCAGCTTCACGTGCACCCGCGCCTGCGGGTTGGCGTTCTTGAGGTCGTGGATCAGCTGGGCCAGGTCCTCGATCGAGTAGATGTCGTGGTGCGGCGGCGGGCTGATCAGCCCGACACCCGGAGTGGAGTAGCGGGTCCTGGCCACCCACGGGTAGACCTTCTGGCCGGGCAGCTGGCCGCCCTCACCGGGCTTGGCGCCCTGCGCCATCTTGATCTGGATGTCGTCGGAGTTGGTGAGGTACTCCGAGGTCACCCCGAACCGTCCGGACGCGACCTGCTTGATCGACGAGCGCCGCTCCGGGTCGTAGAGGCGCTCAGCGTCCTCGCCGCCCTCGCCGGTGTTGGACTTGGCGCCCAGGCGGTTCATCGCGATCGCGAGGGTCTCGTGCGCCTCCTTGGAGATCGAGCCGTACGACATCGCGCCGGTCGAGAACCGCTTGACGATCTCGGAGACGGGCTCGACCTCCTCGATGGGGATCGAGTCGCGGCCGGTGACCTCCGCACCCTTGAACTTGAACAGGCCGCGCAGGGTCATCAGCCGCTGCGACTGCTCGTCCACGCGCGAGGTGTACTGCTTGAAGACGGCGTACTTCCCGGTCCGCGTGGAGTGCTGCAGCCGGAAGACGGTCTCGGGGTCGAACAGGTGCGGCTCGCCCTCACGGCGCCATTGGTACTCCCCGCCGATCGCCAGCTCGCGGTGCGAGGGCGCGATGCCGCCGCGCGGGTACGCCGTCGCGTGCCGCCGCGCGACCTCCTCGGCGATCACGTCGAGCTCGACACCGCCGAGCTTGGAGGTGGTGCCGGTGAAGTACTTGTCGACCACAGACTGGGACAGGCCGACCGCCTCGAAGATCTGGGCGCCGGTGTAGGACGCCACGGTGGAGACGCCCATCTTGGACATCACCTTGAGGACGCCCTTGCCGAGGCCCTTGATGAGGTTCTTGACCGCCACCTCGGGCTCGGTCTTGACGTAGTAGCCCTCGCGGGCGAGGTCCTCGACCGACTCCATGGCGAGGTAGGGGTTGACCGCCGCAGCGCCGTACCCGATGAGCAGCGCGACGTGGTGCACCTCGCGGACGTCGCCGGCCTCGACCAGCAGCCCGACCTGGGTGCGGGTCTTCTCGCGCACCAGGTGGTGGTGGATCGCACCGGTGAGCAGCAGCGACGGGATCGGCGCCAGCTCCTGGGTGGAGTGCCGGTCCGACAGCACGATGATCCGCGCGCCGTCCGCTATGGCCTGGCTGACCTCGGCGCAGATCTCGTCGATCCGCGCGGCCATCGCGGCACCGCCGCCCTCGACGTCGTACAGCCCACGGGCGATGTGCGTCTCGAACCCCGGCATGTCGCCGTCGCGGTTGATGTGCCGGATCTTGGCCAGGTCGTCGTTGGAGAAGACCGGGAACGGCAGCACGACCTGGCGGCACGACGCCGGCTGGGGCTCGAGCAGGTTCGCCTCGGGGCCGATCGAGCCCGCCAGCGAGGTCACCAGCTCCTCGCGGATCGCGTCCAGCGGCGGGTTCGTCACCTGGGCGAACAGCTGCGCGAAGTAGTCGAACAGCAGCCGCGGCTTCTCGCTGAGCGCCGCGATCGGGGTGTCGGTGCCCATCGAGCCGAGCGCCTCGCCGCCGGTGTTGGCCATCGGGGTGAGCAGGACCCGCAGCTCCTCCTCGGTGTAGCCGAAGATCTGCTGGCGGCGGGTGACCGAGGCATGGGTGTGGATGACGTGCTCGCGCTCGGGGATGTCGTCGAGGTGGACCAGCCCGCCGTGCAGCCACTCCTCGTAGGGGTGCTCGGCGGCGAGGGTCGACTTGATCTCGTCGTCCTCGATGATCCGGTGCTCGTCGGTGTCGACCAGGAACATCCGGCCCGGCTGGAGCCGGCCCTTGCGGACGATCGAGGCCGGGTCGAGGTCGAGCACGCCGACCTCGGAGGCCAGCACGACCAGGCCGTCGTCGGTGACCCAGTAGCGCGAGGGGCGCAGGCCGTTGCGGTCGAGGACCGCGCCGATCTGGTCGCCGTCGGTGAAGACCACGCAGGCCGGGCCGTCCCAGGGCTCCATCATCGTGGAGTGGAACTCGTAGAACGAGCGCCGCGCTCGGTCCATCTCGGTGTGGTTCTCCCACGCCTCCGGGATCATCATCAGCACCGCGTGGGGCAGCGAGCGGCCACCCATGTGCAGCAGCTCGAGGACCTCGTCGAACGACGCCGAGTCGGACGCGCCCGGCGTGCAGATCGGGTAGAGCCGCTCGAGGTCGCCGGGGATCAGGTCGGAGTCGAGCAGCGCCTCTCGGGCCCGCATCCAGTTGCGGTTGCCCATGACGGTGTTGATCTCGCCGTTGTGCGCGATGAAGCGGAACGGGTGCGAGAGCGGCCAGCTCGGGAAGGTGTTGGTCGAGAACCGCGAGTGCACGACGCACAGCGCGGAGGCGATCCGCTCGTCGCGGAGGTCGGGGAAGAACTCGTCGAGCTGCTCGGTGGTGAGCATGCCCTTGTAGGCCAGCGTCCGTGAGGACAGCGACGGGAAGTAGACGTCGGTGTCCTTCTCGGCGCGGCGGCGCAGGCAGTAGGCCTTCCGCTCCAGCGCCATCCCGGTCAGCCGCTGGCCGGACGAGGTCACGAAGAGCTGGGCGAACTGCGGCATCACGCCGAGCGCGGTCGCGCCGAGGCAGTCCGGCTGGGTCGGCACCTCACGCCACCCGAGGACGCTGAGCCCCTCCTCGGCGGCGATCTCCTCGATCAGCTTCCGAGTCTTGGCCACCGCCTCGTCGTCGCCGGGGAGGAAGGCGGTGCCGACGGCGTACGAGCGGGTCGGCGGGAGCTCGAAGCCGGCCTCGCCGGCGACCGCGCGCAGGAACGCGTCGGGGATCTGCATCAGGATGCCGGCGCCGTCGCCGGAGTTCGGCTCGGCGCCCGCGGCGCCGCGGTGCTCGAGGTTGCGCAGTGCGGTCAGGGACTTGACCACGATGTCGTGGCTGGCCTCACCGGTCAGCGTCGCGACGAAGGCCACGCCGCAGGCGTCGTGCTCGTGGCGCGGGTCGTAGAGCCCCTGGGGCGGCGGGAAGGCGTGCTGGTACATCGTCCTTCGTCTCCCGTCGTCGTCGGATGGATCCCGATCTCGGATCCCACTCTTGCAGCGCGGTGTGTGCAGGGGACGACATTGGCCCAAGCGAGCGGTTCAGCCTATCAAGCGGTCGCGCCCGGACCGGAAGTCTTTCCCGGGTCGTGGTCACCCTCGCCGGGCCAGTCACCGGTCCCCTCGTCGCCCCCCGGGGTCACGTCCACGGGTTCCTCGTCCGCAGGGGTGAGCGCGGGCGCGGGCGCCTCGACGTACACCGACGCCTCCTGGCCGGGCCACAGCCGGCGGCTGACCAGGAAGTACGCCGCGGCCACCACGAACAGCACGATCGAGGTCCAGACGTTGAACCTGAGCCCGGCCACGTCGTCGAGCTCGACGGTGTCGATGCGGAGCATCTCGATCCAGCCGCGGCCCAGCGTGTAGCCCATGACATAGAGGGCGAGCATCCGGCCGTGGCCGAACTTGAACCGGCGGTCGAGAGCGATCAGGACACCGAAGACCGTGAGGTTCCAGACGCACTCGTAGAGGAAGGTCGGGTGGAAGATGGCCTGGTCCTCGTAGCCGGGCGGTCTGTGCTCCGGGTCGATCTCGAGCCCCCACGGCAGGTCGGTGGGCTTGCCGAACAGCTCCTGGTTGAACCAGTTGCCCCACCGGCCGAGCGCCTGGGCGACGAGCAGTCCGGGCGCCAGCGCGTCGACCATCGGGGCGATCCGCATGCCCTTCCGCCAGGCGCAGATGATGCCCCCGACCGCGCCGAGCGCGATCGAGCCCCAGACCCCGAGACCTCCGCGCCAGACGTAGAGGATCTGCCACGGGTCGCCGTCGGCGCCGAAGTAGCGCTGGTGGTCGGTGGCCACGTGGTAGAGCCGGCCACCGACCAGGCCGAACGGCACCGCCCACACCGCGAGGTCCTGGACCTCCCCGGGCTTGCCGCCGCGCGCCGCCCAGCGCCGCTCGCCGATCCAGATGGCGGCGACGATGCCGAGGATGATCGCGAGCGCATACCCGCGGATCGGCACCGGCCCGAGGTGCCAGACGCCGCTCGACGGGCTCGGGATGGACAGGACGGTCACGCGTCCCCCAGGAGGGTGTGGATGTCCTGCGCGAACTGCGCGGACGAGGTGTTCTGGTCCCAGTAGATCGGTGCCTCGTCGTCGCTGTCGATGCCGGTCACCTGGGTGCTGTGGGCGTCGACCTCGTAGCCGCCGCTGGGCAGCTTCTCGCCCATGCCGACGGCGATCGACTTCCCGACCGCGGCGATCTCGTCGAGCGGTCCGGTCACACCGACGAAGCTCGTGTCGAAGCGGTCGAGGTAGCGGCGCAGCACCTCGGCGGTGTCTCGTTCAGGATCGGTGGTCACGAACACCACGTCGACCTGGTCGCGGTCCCCGTCGTCGAGCCGGGTCATCGCCGAGGCGAGGTTGCCCATCACCACGCCGCAGACGTCGGGGCAGTTGGTGTAGCCGAAGAAGACGAGCGTGAGCCGCTTGTCGGTGCTGTCGGCGAGCGAGTAGGCCTCACCGTCGGTGTCGACCAGCGCGTCCTCGGCCACGGTGAACGGCGGGTCGAGCTGGGTGCCGTGCAGCTCGCCCGGCTCGGTGTCGTCGCCACAGGCGGTGAGGGCGAGCAGGAGCGCCACCACGAGCGTGGCGGTCCTACGCACGCCGCACACCGTCGGCCAGCTCCTCGGTCAGCTCGGTGAGCGCGCGGAGCCCGGCGACCCGGTCTTCTGGATGGTCGAGCAGGGCGCGGACGAACGCCGAGCCGACGATCACCCCGTCGGCGTACGACGCGACCTCGGCGGCCTGGTCGCCGTTGCTGACGCCGAGGCCCACGCCGACGGGCAGGTCGCTCGGCAGGTCCGAGATGGCCGCCCTGGTGCGGGCGACCAGCGGGCCGGCCAGGTCACTGGTGGTGGCCCGGGCGCCGGTGACGCCCATGACCGCGGTGGCGTAGACGAAGCCGCGGCAGGCGGCGACGGTCATCGCGATCCGGGCGTCGGTGGAGGACGGGGCGACCAGGTAGACCTTGTCGAGGCCGTGCGCGTCGGCGGCGGCCGGCCAGTGCGGGTCGGCGTCGGGGGTGAGGTCGGGGGTGATCAGCCCGGCCCCGCCGGCGGCTCCGAGGTCTCGCGCGAACCGCTCGACGCCGTACCGCTCGACCGGGTTCCAGTAGGTCATGACGACGGTCGGGGTGCCGGTGCCTGCCACCGCCTCGACCGTCCTGAGCACGTCGGCCGTGCGGACGCCGCCGTCGAGCGCCTGCTGGGCGGCGGCCTGGATCGTGGGGCCGTCCATGACCGGGTCGCTGTAGGGCAGCCCGACCTCGATCACGTCGCAGCCGGCGTCGACCATCGCCCGCAGTGCGTCGATGCCGCGCTCCACGTCGGGGAAGCCGGCGGGCAGGTAGCCGACCAGCGTGGCGCGGCCGTCCGCGCGGGCCTTCTCGAAGGCGACGGAGACAGAAGCAGTCATGACTGCTTGCCCAGGCCGAACCACTCCCGGGCGGTCTCCATGTCCTTGTCGCCGCGTCCGGAGAGGTTGACCAGCACCAGCCCGTCGGGGCCGAGGTCGCGGGCCACGCCGAAGGCGCCGGCCAGGGCGTGCGCCGACTCGACCGCCGCGATGATCCCCTCGGTGCGGGCCAGCAGTGCGAGCGCGTCCATCGCGTCGGCGTCGGTGACGGGCAGGTAGTCGGCCCGGCCGCTCTTGGCCAGGTGGGCGTGCTGCGGTCCGACGCCCGGGTAGTCGAGCCCGGCCGAGATCGAGTGCGACTCGACCGTCTGGCCGTCCTCGTCCTGGAGCACGAAGGTGCGGGCGCCGTGCAGGACGCCGCTGTCGCCGGCCGCGATGGTGGCGGCGTGCCGCCCGCTGTCCACACCCTCGCCACCGGCCTCGAAGCCGTGGATCCGGACGTCGGGGTCGTCGAGGAACGCGGTGAACAGCCCGATCGCGTTGGAGCCGCCGCCCACGCAGGCCGCGATCGCATCGGGCAGCCGGCCGGTCAGCTCGAGGCACTGGGCCCGCGCCTCGTCGCCGATCCCGCGGGTGAAGTCGCGGACCATGCTGGGGAACGGGTGCGGGCCGGCGGCGGTCCCGAACAGGTAGGCGGTGTGGTCGACCGCCGCCACCCAGTCGCGCAGGGCCTCGTTGATCGCGTCCTTGAGCGTCGCGCTGCCGGAGTCGACCGGGACGACCTTCGCTCCGAGCAGCTCCATGCGGGCCACGTTGAGCGCCTGTCGCTTGGTGTCGACCGAGCCCATGTAGACGGTGCAGTCGAGGCCGAAGTACGCCGCTGCGGTGGCGCTGGCCACGCCGTGCTGACCGGCGCCGGTCTCGGCGATGACCCGGGTCTTGCCCATCCGCCTGGTCAGCAGCGCCTGGCCGAGGACGTTGCGGATCTTGTGGGCGCCGGTGTGGTTGAGGTCCTCGCGCTTGAGCAGGATCCGGGCACCGCCGACGGTCTCGGAGAGCCGGGTGGCGTCGTAGAGCAGGCTCGGGACGCCGGCGTACTCGCGCAGGATGGCGTCGAACTCGGACCCGAACGCCGGGTCGGCCATCGCCTCCTGCCAGGCCACGGTGAGCTCGTCGAGCGCTGCGACCAGCGCCTCCGGCATGAACCTGCCCCCGAAGTCGCCGAACCAGCCGCGCTCGTCGGCCTCGTAGGCGGTCATGCGGTGATCCCGCTCATCGAGCGGACCGAGCCCTCGGGGTCGCCGTCCTTGACCAGGGCCTCGCCGACCAGCACCGCGCGGGCGCCCTCGGCGACGTAGCGCTTGACGTCGACGGCGCTGGAGATACCGGACTCGGCGACCAGCACCCGGTCGGCCGGCACCAGTGGCGCGAGCCGGCCGAAGGTGTCGGGGTCCACGTCCAGGGTCTTGAGGTTGCGGGCGTTGACGCCGACCAGCTCCGCGCCGAGCTCGACGGCGCGCGCGGTCTCGGGCTCGTCGTGGACCTCGACCAGCACCGCCATCCCGAGCTCACGGGCCTGGTCGTGCAGCCGGCGCAGGGTGTCGTCGTCGAGCGCGGCCACGATGAGCAGGACCAGGTCGGCGCCGGCGGTCCGGGCCTCGAGCACCTGGTAGCCGTCGACGATGAAGTCCTTGCGGAGCAGGGGGGTGTCGACCGCGGCCCGGACGGCGCGGAGGTCGGCCAGGCTCCCGGAGAACCGCCGCCGCTCGGTGAGCACGCTGATCGCGGCCGCCCCGCCCGCGGCGTACTGGCGGGCCAGCGCGGCCGGGTCGGCGATCTCAGCGAGGTCGCCCTTGCTCGGACTGCGCCGCTTGACCTCGGCGATCACGCTGGAGCCCGCCGCGGCCAGGTGCGGCATCGCGTCGCGCGGAGGGTCCACATCTGCAAGTGCGGCGCGCAGGTCGGCCTCGCTGGTCTCGGCCTGCCGTGCCCGCAGGTCGGTCCGGACGCCCGCGACGATGTCACTCAACACATCGCTGGGCACGGACATGCGGGACTCCCCCAGATGATGGGCCCGGTGCAGGCCTGGTGGTGTGGTTGGGACGTTGGTCGGAACCAAGTCTGTCATTGGTGTTTTCAGCCGTCGGCTCGGCGGTAGGGTCCGGACCACTGAGCCCACCACAGAGCCGGAGATCGGACCCGGCCCGACCTTAGGGAGCCTCGCACGTGAGCTACGACAACCCGCCCCCGCCTCCTCCGCCGCAGTACGGCGCGCCGATGCCAGGGGCAGTGCCGGGCACCAACAAGAAGGCGATCTGGTCTCTGGTCACCGGCATCCTCGGGCTGCTCTGCTGCGGCTTGGCCGGCATCGCCGCGATCATCCTCGGCCAGAGCGCGAAGAAGGAGATCGCCACCAGCGGCGAGGGCGGTGGCGGCATGGCGACCGCCGGCGTCGTCATCGGCGTGATCGCACTGGTCTGGATGGTGATCTCGATCATCCTGGCCGCGTCCGGCAACTTCTACTACAACTTCGACACCAACTGACCTGAGTCAAGGAGCGAACCACGCGCCGGGTCCGGTGTTGCGGACGATCGCGAACACCACCAGCACGGCGACCAGGCCGAGCAGGATCGGCCGCAGTCGCGACCACGGGACCTGGCGGGTGCGCCCGCGCCAGCGGTCGACCGCCCAGAGTGCGAGCAGCACCACCGCGACCGGGATGAGGGAGGTCACGACGACGTTGCTCGAGAACGCCGCCCCGACGTCGCCGTTGGTCAGGTCGTTGACCGCGCGCAGGCCACCGCAGCCGGGACAGTAGAAGCCGATCGCCGCACTGGGGCACAAGCCCCAGCTGCCGCTCTCGTGCGGGTCGCGGAGGTGCAGCGCCAAGGTGGCCAGCGCCAGGCTGCCGATGGTCACGCCCGGCGCCAGCATCCGCCGACCGCGGGTCGCGGGCGGCTCGGGCGGGGCGAAGGCGGTGGTCAGCGGTCGCCCATCCCCAGACGGTCCATCACCACGAAGACCACGCCGGCGGCGACGGTGAGCGCCACGCCGACCCAGAACACCGGGTAGCTGACCGGATCGAACATCAGGCCGACGCCACCCACGGTGAAGCCGAGGAGGCCAACGACGACGGCGGTCCAGGCGGCCGGGGTGTTCCCGTGGTGCGCTGACATGCGGGAAGTCTAAGGGGATGCAGTCAGGCCGTCGGGTCGCGACCCTCGTCCATCGTCTTCCAGAGGTCGAGGTTCTCCTGCTCCTCGGGGTCCTGGGCGGCTTTCTGTCGGTCGGCAGGGGTCGGGTCCGCCGGTGCGTCGTACCGCCGGCCCATCTCGGGCCAGGTCGGGACCAGGCGTACGGCGAGCAGCGTGGTCAGCACGGTCAGCACGGTGGCGAGCCCGGCGGCCCAGAACCAGCCCGAGCGCGAGACGTCGGGGTCGGCCACGCCGAGGTCGCCATAGGCGTCGCGGACCGCGTCGGGCGCGCTGCCGAAGCCGACGATCACCGTGGCGACGAGGCCGAGCGCGGCGAGCAGTGCCACCACCGACACGATCCGCCGCACCACACCGCGGGTGACGAGCAGCACGCCCCAGCAGGCCAGCACGACCAGCGCGAGCGCGTTGGCGGCGGGCACCCGCCCCGCTTCCCGGGTGGCCGAGAGCTCTCCGAAGCCGCCCGGGGCGCTGCCGTGCGCCCAGGGCTGGTGCCCGGCCACCGCGGCCAGCGCGGCCGCGGCGAGTCCGGCGCCGACCACCGCACCGAACGTGCGGCGAGTCGTCGGCTCAGCCATCGTGCGCGGGTTGCCTGGGTTGCTCGGGGAGCAGCACGTCGGCGTCGAAGCAGGTCCTCGTCCCCGTGTGGCAGGCCGGCCCCTCCTGGTCCACCGTGACCAGCAGCGTGTCGCCGTCGCAGTCGAGCCGGACCTCGCGGACCCACTG
Organism: uncultured Actinomycetota bacterium; assembly: GCA_963749865.1. Lineage (GTDB taxonomy): Bacteria > Actinomycetota > Actinomycetes > Propionibacteriales > Nocardioidaceae > Nocardioides. Next base: position 4,109 of record CAVVOE010000007.1, on the reverse strand, counting down.
CCGGTGGCCGGAGGTCTCGCCCTTGACCCAGTACGCCTGCCGGCTCCGGCTCCAGTACGTCGCCCGGCCGGTGGTGAGCGTGCGGGCCAGCGCCTCGTCGTCCATGTAGCCGAGCATCAGCACCTCGCCGGTGCCGTGCTGCTGCACGATCGCGGGGAGCAGCCCGTCGGCCGAGCGCTTCAGGCGTGCGGCGAGGTCGGGGTCGAGGGTCACCCGGACATTCTGCCAACCCTGGCTCAGGCCCCCAGCTTCTCCTCGACGTAGGCCACGATCGCCTTCAGCGGTGTCCCCTTCTGCAGGTAGCCGTCGGCGCCCCAGTCGAGCACCTGCTCGCTGACCGCGCCGGCGAACGCCGAGATCACGATGATCTGCGCGTCGGGGACCAGCTCGCGGATCAGCGGCAGCGCCTCGACGCCGTCCATGACCGGCATCGCCAGGTCGAGCAGCACGACGTCTGGCCGCTCGGCGCGGACCACCTCCACCCCGGCCTTGCCGTCACCAGCCTCGCCGACGACCTCGATCCCGCTGCGCCTCAGCACGGTGCACAGCAGCTCGCGGATGTCGGTGGCGTCGTCGATGACAACTGCACGCGCCCGCCGCTTCTTCGCGGTCGCCGCCATGGCTCACCTCCCGCGACAATCGACCCCTGACGATCCACGGTGCCACGGAGCAAAGTGGTTCAGACCGGTCCCGTCCGAACTGTGCACATCCTGTGCAGGTCGCGGGGGACCCGCGTTCACTAAGGACCCGTTAGTAAATCCACGGCGGCGCCAGCGGCGCCCACGCGGCACGCTGGCGGCGTTACCGTCGCTCGGAAGGCGCCCAGCCTGCCAGCGGCTCCGGCGCCTTGCCATCGCACCACGTGGACGACGCTGCCATCCACCGCGGAGTTGCCAACGGGCCCTTGCCCACAGGTCAGCGGCCCTGTTGGGCCACCCATGAGGCGTGCAGCCCGGCATAGACGCCGTCGGGATCGGTGAGCAGCTCGGCGTGGGGGCCACGCTGGACGACCCGGCCGCGGTCGACCACGACCACCTCGTCGGCGTTCTCGGCGGTGGAGAGCCGGTGCGCGATCGTGACCGAGGTGCGGCCGGACATCACCGCTCCAGGGCCCGCCCGATCCGCATCTCGAGCTGGGGGTCGACCGCGCTGGTGGCTTCGTCGAGCACCAGCAGGTCGGGGTCGGCGAGGTGGGCCCGGAGCAGGGCGACCAGCTGGCGCTCGCCGGCCGACATCGACTCGCCGCGCTGGCCGACCCTGGTGTCGAGGCCCGCCGGCAGCGTCGCCAGCCAGTCGCCCAGGCCCAGCTCGGCGGCGCTGGCCCGGATCTCGTCCTCGGGGGCGTCGAGCTTCCCGTAGCGGACGTTGGCGGTGATGGTGTCGTCGAAGAGGAAACCCTCCTGCGGGACCAGCACGACGCTGCGGCGGAGCGACTCCTGCGCGATCCGCCGGACGTCGACCCCGTCGAGGAGCACCGCGCCCTCGACCGGGTCCATCAGCCGGGTCAGCAGCTTGGCCACCGTCGACTTGCCCGAGCCGGTCTCCCCGACCACGGCGACCCGGCGCCCAGCCTCGATCGAGAGGTCGATGTCCTGCAGCACGAGCGGGCCGCCGGGGTAGGCGAACGACACGTGGTCGAAGCGCACGTCGATCGGGCCGCGCGGCAGCACCTCGCCGTCCGGTCCGGGGTCGACCAGGTCGGCCGGCGTCTCGAGGATGCCGATCACCCGGCGCCACCCGGCGATGGCGTTCTGGGCGTCGGTGAGGATCTGGGTGCCCATCTGCACCGGGCCGACGAACAGCGTCACCAGGAACGCGAAGGCCAGCACCGTGCCCGCGGTCAGGTCGCCGGTGAAGCCCAGCCAGATGCCGAAGATGATCACTCCGGCGTTGGCGAGCCCGGCCGAGATGCCGCCGAGCGAGAACGACACGACCGTGTACTTCTGCGCGGTGGTGCTGGCCGCCTTGAACTCGTCGATGGCCTCGTCGATGCGGGCCTGGGTGCGGTCCTCGACGGCGTACGAACGCACCACCGCGGCACCGACGACGGGCTCGGAGATCGCGGCGAGCATCGCGCCCATCTGCCTGCGCACCAGACCGTACGCGGTCGACAGCCTGCGCTGGAACCAGCGCAGCGACAGGAACAGCGGGGCAAAGGCGACCCAGACCACGATCGCGAGCTGCCAGCTGTAGACGACCATGACGATCGTCGCGATCAGCACCTGCCCGACGCTGACGATGAAGAACAGACCGCCGAACACCAGGAACTGGCTGACCTGGTCCACGTCGCTGGTGACGCGGGAGACCAGGGCCCCGCGGCGCTCGGTGTTCTGGGTGAGCAGCGGCAGGTCGTGGACGTGCCGGAACGCCTTGATCCGCAGCGTGGCCAGGCCGCGCTCGGAGGTGGTGAAGAGCCTTTTGGTCATCAGGTACGAGGCGACGCTGGTCACCGCGATCGCGGCCGCCGCGAGCACGCCCATCAGTGCCGTGAAGGAGACGTCGGGCCCGCCGGGGCCGTTGAGGCCGTGGTCGAGGGTCTGCTGGACCACGATCGGCACGATCACCTGGCCGACCGAGGCCAGGACGGCCAGCGCGAGGGTGCCGCGGATGCCCTCGGTGAGCTCGGGGCTGACGGCGATGCCGCGCCGGATCGTGTCAAGGGCGGCGATGTCCTCGCCGGAGTCCATGACGGTGCCGGGGTCGGCCAGGGTCGTCACCTGGATCCTTCCCCTGCCAGCTCGTCCAGCTCGACCGGATCGCACGGGTGGTCGCCGTGCTCGTACGCGTTGACCAGCCGGGCGTACGACGAGCTGCGGGTCAGCAGCTCCGCGTGCGTACCGCGGTCGACGATCCGCCCGTCCTGGAGGTGCACGACCTCGTCGGCCAGCGCGATGGTGGCCTTGCGGTAGGCGACGACGACCAGGGTGGCGTCGGTCTCGTCGTCCCGCAGCGCGGACAGGATCCGGGCCTCGACCTCGGGGTCCACCGCCGAGGTCGCGTCATCTAGGACCAGCAGCCGCGGCCGGCGCACCAGCGCCCGGGCCAGCGAGATGCGCTGCCGCTGGCCGCCGGAGAGTGAGGTGCCCCGCTCGCCCAGCTTGGTGTCGAGCCCCTTCGACAGTGCCGCGACGAACCCGTCGGCCTGGGCCGCGCGCAGGGCGGCCCACACCTGCTCGTCGGAGACGTCCGCGCCTAGGGTGACGTTGCCTCGGACGGTGTCGTCGAACAGGAACGCCGTCTGCGGCACCAGCGCCTCGACACCGGCCAGCTCGCCACGGTCGAGGTCGCGCAGGTCGGTGCCGTCGATCAGGATCCGGCCGCGGTCGGGGTCGACCAGTCGGCCGAGGAGCGCGGTCAGCGTGCTCTTGCCCGAGGCGGTGGCTCCGACGATCGCGACGGTGCGGCCGGGCTCGACGGTGAACTCGACGTCCTCGAGCAGCCGCTGGCCGCGCACGTAGGAGTAGCCCAGGTGCTGCACCTCGAGCCGCGCGCCGCGCGACCCGAGTGGCGCCGGCTCTGCGCCGTAGGGAATCTCGCCGGTCGCGTCGATGACCCGGCTGACCCGACGGAAGCCGACCACGCTGCGCGGAAACTCGCCGAGCAGCCAGCCGATCGACCGGATCGGGAAGCTGACGATGGTGAGCAGGTAGGCGACGGTGACCACGTCGCCGGCCGCGGTGGAGCCGTTGAGCACCCGGCTCACGCCGACGGCGAGCACGACAAGCACGCCGAGGTTGGGCAGCGCGGCCAGGGTGGGGTCGAACGCTGCGCGGATCCGGCCGGCCCGGACGTTGACGTCGCGGAGCTCGCGGGCCTTGGCCGCGAACCGGTCTGTCTCCTCGCCCTCGCGGCCCAGGGTCTTGACCACCATGGCGCCGTCGAAGGACTCGTGGGCGATCTCGCTGACCTCGCCGCGGAGCTCCTGGGCAAGGGTCATCAGCGGCGAGGCGAGGCGCTGGTAGGCGAGGTTGGCCACGATCACGACCGGGAACACCAGCAGGCCGACCACGGCCAGGACCAGGTCGGCGACGAACATCTGCGCGAGACGGCGATCACCATCATCGCGACGGTGCCGACCGCCATCGGCAGCGGCGCGATCGGTCCCCAGG
>CAVVOE010000006.1:0-284835 GCA_963749865.1 uncultured Actinomycetota bacterium | reverse complement strand
GGCTGTCTGACGACCAGCGGCTGGTGCTCGAGTACAAGTTCTTCGAGCCGGCCTTCTACCACACCGACGTGCCCGACTGGGGTACGGCGTACGCCCAGGTCGCGGCGCTCGGCGACCGCGCCGTGGTCTGCCTCGACACGGGCCACCACGCGCCCGGCACCAACATCGAGTTCATCGTCGTCCAGCTGCTCCGGCTCGGGAAGCTCGGCTCGTTCGACTTCAACAGCCGCTTCTACGCCGACGACGACCTGATCGTGGGGGCGGCCGACCCGTTCCAGCTGTTCCGGATTCTCTTCGAGTGCGTGCGCGGCGGCGCGTTCGGGCCCGACAGCGACGTGGCCTACATGCTCGACCAGTGCCACAACATCGAGAAGAAGATCCCCGGCCAGATCCGCTCGGTGCTCAACGTGCAGGAGATGACCGCGCGGGCCCTCCTCGTGGACACGGAGGCCCTGACCCAGGCCCAGGAGGACGGCGACGTCCTGCTGGCCAACGAGATCTTCATGGACGCCTTCTACACCGACGTACGACGTGACCTCGCCGCCTGGCGCGAGCAGCGGGACCTCCCCGCGGACCCGATGCGGGCCTACCTGGCCAGCGGCTACCAGGAGCTGATCGAGGCGGACCGCATCGGCGGGACGCAGGCAGGATGGAACTGATGACCTACGCGGGCACCCCCGCCGAGCAGGCTGTGTCTGATCTTGTTGGCCGGTCCAACCGGCTGGGCGCCGACCCCAAGAACACCAACTACGCCGGCGGCAACACCTCCGCCAAGGGCACCGCGACCGACCCGGTCACCGGCGAGCCCGTGGAGCTGGTCTGGCTGAAGGGCTCGGGCGGCGACCTCGGCACCCTCACCGAGGCCGGCCTGTCCGTCCTCCGGCTGGACCGGATGCGCGCGCTGGTCGACGTCTACCCGGGCGTCGAGCGCGAGGACGAGATGGTGGCGGCGTTCGACCACTGCCTGTTCGGCAAGGGCGGCGCCGCGCCGTCGATCGACACCGCGATGCACGGGCTCGTCGATGCCGCGCACGTCGACCACCTGCACCCCGACTCCGGCATCGCCATCGCGACCGCCGCGGACGGGGAGGCCCTGACCAAGGAGATCTTCGGCGAGCAGGTCGTGTGGGTGCCGTGGCGCCGGCCCGGCTTCCAGCTCGGCCTCGACATCGCGTCGGTCAAGGCCGACCACCCGCAGGCGGTCGGCTGCATCCTCGGCGGCCACGGCATCACCGCCTGGGGCGACACCAGCGAGGAGTCGGAGCGGAGCTCGCTCTGGATCATCGACACCGCGGCGACCTACCTCGCCGAGCACAGCAAGCCGGAGCCGTTCGGTCCGGTGCTCGAGGGGTACGCCGCCCTGCCGGAGGCCGAGCGGCGCGCCCGGGCCGCGGCGCTGGCCCCGACGATCCGCGGCCTCGCGTCGACGGACCGGCCGATGGTCGGCCACTACACCGACTCCTCCGTCGTGCTGGACTTCCTCGCCTCGGCCGAGCACCCGCGGCTCGCCGAGCTGGGCACGTCGTGCCCCGACCACTTCCTGCGCACCAAGGTCAAGCCTTTGGTCCTCGACCTGCCGGCCTCCGGAGGCGTCGAGGAGTCGATCGCCCGGCTGAAGGAGCTCGCGGTCTCCTACCGCGAGGACTACACGGCCTACTACGAGCGCCACGCGACCCCGGACTCGCCGGCGATCCGCGGGGCCGACCCGCTGATCGTGCTGGTGCCCGGCGTGGGCATGTTCAGCTACGGCAAGGACAAGCAGACCGCGCGGGTGGCCGGCGAGTTCTACGTGAACGCGATCAACGTGATGCGCGGCGCCGAGGGGCTCTCGACGTACGCCCCGATCGACGAGGCGGAGAAGTTCCGCATCGAGTACTGGGCGCTCGAGGAGGCCAAGCTCCAGCGGATGCCGAAGCCCAAGCCGCTCGCGACCCGGATCGCGCTGGTCACCGGCGCCGCGTCCGGAATCGGCAAGGCGACCGCGGAGAAGCTCGCCGCCGAGGGTGCCTGCGTCGTGATCGCCGACCTGGACATCGGGAAGGCACAGGAAGCCGCGGCCGGCATCGGTGGCGCCGATGTCGCCGTCGGCGTCCGGGTCGACGTCTCGGACGCGGACGCGGTGCAGGCGATGGTCGATGCCGCCGTGCTGGCGTTCGGCGGGCTCGACCTGGTCGTCAACAACGCCGGACTCTCGCTGTCGAAGTCGCTGCTCGACACCACCGAGGCGGACTGGGACCTCCAGCACGACGTGATGGCCAAGGGCTCCTTCCTGGTCGCCCGGGCCGCGGCGAAGGTGCTGATCGAGCAGGGGATGGGCGGCGACGTCGTCTACATCTCCTCGAAGAACTCGGTGTTCGCGGGCCCCAACAACCTCGCGTACGGCGCCGCGAAGGCCGACCAGGCCCACCAGGTCCGGCTGCTGGCCGCCGAGCTCGGCGAGCACGGCGTGAAGGTGAACGGCGTCAACCCCGACGGCGTGGTCCAGGGCTCCGGCATCTTCGCCGGCGGCTGGGGTGCGCAGCGGGCGGCGGTGTACGGCGTGGAGGAGCAGGACCTCGGCGCCTTCTACGCGCAGCGGACGATCCTCAAGCGCGAGGTGCTGCCTGAGCACATCGCCAACGCGGTCTTCGTGCTCTGCGGCCCGGACCTGACCCACACGACCGGGCTGCACGTGCCGGTCGACGCCGGCGTCGCCGCTGCCTTCCTGAGATGACCGTCTCCGTCGCCGCGGTCGACCTGGGCGCGTCGAGCGGCCGGGTCGTCCTGGGCCGCCTGGGGCCGGAGACGCTGTCGATCGAGACGGTGGCGAGGTTCCCGAACGGGCCGGTCGAGCGGCCGGACGGGCTGCACTGGGACCTGCCGGCACTGCTCGACCATGCGCTGGCCGGGCTGCGCACCGCTGGCCCGGTGGCCAGCATCGGCGTCGACTCGTGGGCGGTGGACTACGGGCTGCTGCGGGGCGGCGAGCTGCTGGACCTGCCGTGGTGCTACCGGGACGGCCGCACGGCTGCCGGTGTCGAGGCGGTGCACGGCCGCATCGGTCCGGAGGAGCTGTACCGCCGCACCGGGCTGCAGTTCCTCCCGTTCAACACGATCTACCAGCTGGCCGCCGAGCCCCGGCTCGCCGAGGCCGAGCACCTGCTGCTGGTCCCCGACCTGGTCACCTACTGGCTGACCGGCCGCGCGGTGTGCGAGCGCACCAATGCCTCCACGACCGGGCTGCTCGACGTGCACACCGGAGAGTGGGACCCCGAGCTGCTGGCGCTGGTCGGGCTCGACCCGGCGCAGCTTCCGGAGCTCGTCGACCCCGGGACCGCCGTGGGTGAGCACCACGGCACGCCAGTGGTCACGGTCGGCTCGCACGACACCGCCTCGGCGGTGGTCGGCGTACCGATGACCGAGCCGGACGCGGCGTACGTCTCCTGCGGAACCTGGGGCCTGGTCGGCGTCGAGCTGGACCACCCGGTCGTGACCGAGGAGAGCCGGGCTGCGAACTTCACCAACGAGGGCGGGGTCGACGGCCGGCTCCGCTTCCTCACCAACGTGATGGGCACCTGGCTGCTGTCGGAGACGCTGCGGACATGGGGTACCGACGACCTGAGCAGCCTGCTCGAGCAGGCTGCGGCGTACGACGGACCTGAGGCGGTGTTCGACGTGCAGGATGCGCGGTTTCTCCCGCCGGGCGACCAGCCCGCGCGGATCACCGCGTGGTGCCGCGAACACGACTTGCCAGTGCCGGACAGCAGGGTTGCTCTGGTCCGCAGCATCGTGGCCAGCCTGGCCGCGGGCTTCGCCACTGCCGTCGAGCGGGCCGCCGCGCTGTCGGGCCGCGACGTGCGCCGCGTGCACGTGGTCGGCGGCGGCGCCCAGAACGCCCTGCTCTGCCGGCTGCTCGCCGACCGGCTCGGTCTCCCCGTGCTGGCCGGCCCGGTCGAGGCGACCGCGATCGGCAACGTGCTGGTGCAGGGTCGCGCGAACGGCGCGCTGTCCGGCAGTCTCGAAGACCTGCGGGCACTGGTCGCCCGCACCCAGCAGATCATCACCCACGAGCCCACCGGAGCGACTCGATGAAACGCCAGATGCCCAAGGCGCACGACCTGGCCCCGCTGCTGAAGTTCAAGAAGCCCGAGCTGTCGCCGCGGACCCGGCGCCTGGAGAAGGCGCTGACCATCGAGGACCTGCGCCGAGTGGCCAAACGGCGTACGCCCAAGGCGGCCTTCGACTACACCGACGGCGCCGCCGACCGGGAGGTGTCCCTGGCCAGGGCGCGTCAGGCGTTCGCGGACGTGGAGTTCCACCCGTCGATCCTGCGCAACGTCGCGGACGTCGACACCAGCCGGGAGGTGCTCGGTCAGCGGTCCGCGCTGCCGTTCGGGATCGCGCCGACCGGGTTCACCCGGATGATGCAGACCGAGGGCGAGATCGCCGGTGTCACCGCGGCCGACGCGGCCGGCATCCCGTTCAGCCTCTCGACGATGGGGACGACGTCGATCGAGGACGTCGCGGCGGCGGCGCCGGGCGCCCGGAAGTGGTTCCAGCTCTACATGTGGAAGGACCGCGACCGGTCGATGGCGCTGGTCGAGCGGGCCGCGAAGGCAGGCTTCGACACCCTGCTCGTCACCGTCGACGTACCCGTCGCCGGCGCCCGGCTGCGCGACGTCCGCAACGGGATGACCATCCCGCCCACCCTGACGCCCCGCACGGTCGCGAACGCGATCCCGCGGCCCGCGTGGTGGTTCAACTTCCTCACCACCGAGCCACTGGCCTTCGCCTCGCTCGACGCGTGGTCGGGCACCGTGGCCGAGCTGCTGGACACCATGTTCGACCCGACCGTGACCTACGAGGACCTGGCCTGGATCCGCGACCAGTGGCCCGGCAAGGTCTCGGTCAAGGGCGTGCAGACCGTGGCGGACGCGGTCCGGCTCGCCGACGTCGGCGTCGACGCGATCATCCTGAGCAACCACGGCGGCCGGCAGCTCGACCGGGCGCCGGTGCCGTTCCACCTGCTGCCCGACGTGGTCAAGGAGGTCGGCTCCGACCTCGAGGTGCACCTCGACACCGGGATCATGTCCGGCCAGGACATCGTGGCCGCGATCGCGCACGGCGCGCACTTCACGCTGGTCGGCCGCGCGTACCTCTACGGCCTGATGGCCGGCGGCCGCCCGGGCGTCGACCGGACGATCGAGATCCTGAAGGGCCAGGTCGAGCGCACCATGCGGCTGCTCGGCGTCCGCTCGCTCGACGAGCTCGAGCCCGGCCACGTCACCGCTCTGCGGCGCCTCGGCTGAGCTGACGACCGATACCTCGAGCTGCCACCTGGAGGGCGGAGACGAGGCGCGCCTTGTCCCTCTTCAACGACGGCACGACGATGCCGAGGGCGGCGACCACGTCGCCGCGTCGGCGTACCGGCACGGCCACTGAGCAACCGCCGAGGCTCATCTCCTCGACCGTGGTGGCGAAGTCGTCGCGCAGTACGGCCGCGAGCTGGCGCTGGAGGATGCCCGGCTGGGTGATGGTGTACGGCGTGATCCGCGGCAGGTCGCCGAGCACCGCCCGCTGCACCTCGGCCGGCGCGTGGGCCAGCAGCACCTTGCCGACGCCGGTCGCGTGCATCGGCAGCCGGCTGCCCACGGTCGAGACGATCGGGACCGACGTGCTCCCGCGCAAGCGGTCGACGTAGAGCACCTCGGTGCCCTCGCGCACGGCCAGGTGCACGGTGGCGAGGGTGGCGCCGTAGAGGTCGTGGAGGTACGGCGACGCGAGCTCGACCAGCCCGGCGTTGTGAGGCGCGAGCAGCCCGAGGTCCCACAGCCGGCGGCCGATCACGTAGTGCCCTGAAGCGGTGCGGGCCAGCGCCCCGAACGTGACCAGCTCGCCGACCAGCCGGTGCGCGGTCGGTACCGGCAGCCCGGCACGCTGGGCCAGCTCGGTCAGCGTGAGCCGGCGGTGCTCCTCGTCGAACGCGCCGACCAGCGCCAGCGCCCGGCTGGTGACCGTGGCGCCGACAGGGGAGACGTTGCCGGCCACGGCGCCAGTCTTCCACTCAACGGAAGATCAGGTCACCGCAATCTCTTCGGGCTGCGCCGGGACGGTGGCCAGGGCCAGCACCGCCAGACCGGCAGCGATCGCGAAGGCGTAGAAGCCCCACGGGTAGGCGATCCCGGCCGTGACCAGGGCGCCGCCGAGCGAGGGCCCGACGATCGCGCCGACCCGGCCGACGCCGGCCGACATCCCGAGCGCCGTGCCGCGCACCTCGGGCGGGTAGAGGTGGCCGACGAGCGCGTAGACGAGCACCTGCGAGCTGAACACGAAGATGCCGGTGAGGATCACCGCGGCGTACACCAACGCGGTGCTCTGCAGCTTGATCGACAGCAGCGCCAGGAAGACCGCAGCCAGCCCGAACCACAACAGGACGGTCGGCTTGTTGCCGCGCGCGTCCGACAGCGCGCCGGCGATGAGCAGCCCGATCACGGCACCGACGTTGAGAGCCAGCAGCAGACCCGTGCCCGCCTTGATGGAGTAGCCGGCCTCGCCCATGATCTTCGGCAGCCAGGTGTTGAGCCCGTAGACGAGCAGCAGTCCCATGAACGACGCCACGCAGATCGCGACAGAAGTCGTCAGGTAGCGGCCGCGCAGCACCTGGCTGGTGCGGGACGCCACCTCGGTGGCGTCCTGGTCGCGGCCCTCGATGCTGCGCAGGTAGGCCGCGGACTCGGGCAGCTTCGCCCAGAGCAGGGGTACGACGAGCAGCCCCGCGACGCCGCCGACCACGAACATGGCTCGCCAGCTCACCGCGTCGATGAGCCAGAGCGCGAGCAGCGCGGTGAGCACCGCGCCGACGTGGTAGCCGGTCATGGTGCGGGTGACCGCGGTGCCGTTGCGGCCCGGCCGGGCGTCCTCGCTCATGTACGCCAGCGCGGTCGGGAGCACCGCACCCAGCCCCAGGCCCGCGACGAACCGGAGTGCGGTGAAGACGAAGACGCTCTGCGCCAGCGCGACCGCGAGGGTGAGCAGCGAGAACCACACCACGCAGGCGATCACCACCCGCCGCCGGCCGAACCGGTCGGTGAGCGGACCGACCATGATGGCGCCGATGCCGACGCCGACCAGGCCCATCGTCGACGCCGTGGTGAGTGAGGCGTCGGTGAAGCCGAGAGCCCCGCTCTTCGAGAGGACGGGGATCACCGCGCCGATGACGACGAGGTCGAACCCCTCGAGCGCGACGGCGACCCAGCAGAGGGTCACCGCCCAGCGGCGGGTGGTCTCCTGTGCTGCGGTCCCGACCGTTCCCGAGGTGGTGGTGGCCTTGGCGGAGGTTGACATGGTGCTGCTCCTTGCCCGAGATGCCCCGCACGGATCCGGCAGGGGCTGCCCTTCACGGTCCCCGCTGACGACGATCCCGCAACAACCGTGTTCCGGTGAGTGGAACGCCGGCGGGCAAGTTGAGCGAAGAGTTCGTGCTCACCGGATGTTGGCCTACTGTCGAGGCTCACATGTCAGTCCTCGACCAGCCACCGGCGCCCACGTCGGCGCACCGACCGGGGCTGGCGACGGTGCTCCGCCGGGTCGGGCTGAGCCTCACCGTGGCCTGTGTGATCCCCGCGGCGCTGTTCCTGACCTCCTTCCAGCTGTTCGGCGTGTGGCCGGCGATCCTGGTCGCGCTGGTGTGGTCGTACGGCGCGATCGCGTGGCGGGCCGTGACCCGACGGCGTACGTCGGGGCTCCTGGTGCTGACCGCGGTGGTCCTGACCGGTCGGACGGTGATCGCCCTGGTCGCCCAGAGCACCTTCTTCTACTTCCTCCAGCCGATCATCACCGACGGCGTCGTGGCGGCGACCTTCCTGCTGTCGCTCGCCACCGCTCGGCCGATGGTGGCCCGGCTGGCGGGCGACTTCTACCCGATGGACGTCGAGCTGTCGCTCCGGCCGCGGATGCGCAGGTTGTTCTGGCACCTCACCGCGATGTGGGCCTTCGTCTGCCTGGCCAAGGCGACCGCGATGTTCTGGGCGCTGAACGCGCTGTCACTGGACACCTTCGTGCTGGTCAAGAGCATCTCGATGCCCGCCTCCAACTTCCTGGCCGTGGTCGCCACCGTCTGCGCCGCTGTCCTGGTGGCGCGCAAGGAGGGGCTGATCGGCCCGGGCAGCCGCCCGGCCCTGCTGGCGGCCTGATCCACCCGCGTTCGGGCACCGTGGGGGCGTGCCCCGCCCCGCAGACTGGCTCCTGAGCAAGGCCGAACGCGGCAACCCGGCCACCCGGCTCGACCAGCACCACCCCGGCGACGAGGCCTGGTCGGAGGGGAACTCGGTTCGGGCCCTGGTGCACGGGTCGACCTACTTCGCCGAGCTGCACGAACGGCTCGAGGCCACCCGCACCGGCGACCTGGTCCTCTTCACCGACTGGCAGGGCGACGCCGACGAACGGTTGACCGGCGAGCCCGGCAGCGAGGTCGCTGACGTGCTGGGCCGTGCCGACGAGCGTGGCGTCGACGTCCGAGGGCTGGTCTGGCGCTCCCACTCCGAGGCGATGGGATTCACCTCGCGGGAGAACCGGCACCTGGGCCGGGTCCTGCAGCGCCGTGGAGTCGAGGTGATTCTCGACATGCGGGTCCGCACCGGTGGCTCCCACCACCAGAAGCTGGTCGTCATCCGGCATCGCGATGACCCCTCCCGCGACATCGCCTACGTGGGCGGCATCGACCTGTGCCACTCCCGCCGCGACGACGCCGACCACCACGGCGATCCCCAGGCTCTCGACAACATGGCCGAGGAGTACGGCGACACGCCGCCCTGGCACGACCTCCAGGCCGCGATCACCGGACCAGCGGTCCATGACGTGGAAACCGTGTTCCGGGAGCGATGGGAGGACCCCACCACGCTGCGCCGGAGCCCGATCGTCATCCTGCGCGACCGGCTCCGGGGTCTGGACACCAAGCCGGACCCGCTGCCGCCGCAGGCTCCGCCGCCACCGGCCGTCCCGGGCCAGAACCACGTCGTCCAGCTCCTGCGTACTTACCCGAACCTTCGCCACGGCCGCGACTACGCGTTCGCGCGGGGTGGCGAGCGCAGTGTCGCCCGCGGATACACCAAGGCGGTCCAGCGGGCCCGGCGCCTGGTCTACGTGGAGGACCAGTACCTGTGGGGCGACCACGTCGGGAGCGTCCTCACCGAAGCGCTGCGTGCCCACCCCGACCTGCACGTGGTCGCCGTGGTGCCGATGCACCCCGACGTCGAGGGCTTCCAACGCACCGCGCAGCTCCTCGGCCGGCGCCGCGCGATGCTCGGCATGACCCAAGCCGCACCGGAGCGGGTCGGCATCTACGGGATCGAGAACCACGCCGGCGTCCCCGTCTACGTGCACGCCAAGACCTGTCTGGTCGACGACACGTGGGCGACGGTCGGCTCGGACAACTTCAACCGGCGTTCCTGGACCCACGACTCCGAGCTGTCGGCGGTCGTGCTCGACCCTGAGGGCGAGTTCGCGAGGGGACTGCGGCTGGCCCTCGCGGCCGAGCACCTTGACCGGGGCCCGCAGGACCCGATGGACGACTGCATCGACCCGGCCGGCATGTTCCAGGCGTACGCCGAGAGCGCGGCGGCCCTGGACGGGTGGTACGCCGGCGGCCGGGTCGGGCCGAGGCCGCCCGGTCGGCTCCGTCGGCTCCGCCCTCCCAAGCTCAGCCGGGTGAGCCGAGCCCTGGCGCTGCCGGCGTACCTGTGGGTGCACGACCCCGACGGACGGCCCAAGCCGCTGCGCCGGCGCGACGCTTTCTAGGCCGGGCTAGCGGACCGTGATCGCGGCCTTGCCCCGGACCGGGTCGGCGAGTGACGATCTTCCGCTGACCGGAAGGCGGTCACGGGAGGCCGGGTCGTGCTCGCCTACCGTCGAGGGGTGACCGCTGCCGCCTCCTCCAGCTCCCGGGCCAGCTCGGACGCCGCCGTCAGCAGCCAGGACGAGGTCAGCGCCGAGATCGAGGCCATCGCCTTGGCGTACGACGAGGCCACTGGCGAGACCCAGCCGCGGCTGGACTACCCGCCGTACCGCTCCAGCCTGCTGCGGCACCCGACCAAGGCACTCCAGCAGGCCGACCCCGAGGGCGTCGAGCTGTGGTCGCCGGTGTTCGGGGCGCGCGACGTCGACCCGCTCGAGGCGGACCTGACCATCCAGCACGCCGGTGAGCCGCAAGGCGAGCGGATGGTGGTCACCGGCCGCGTCCTCGACGGCGATGGCCGGCCGGTGCGCGGCCAGCTGGTCGAGGTGTGGCAGGCCAACGCGGCCGGCCGCTACATCCACCAGCGCGACCAGCACCCTGCCCCGCTGGACCCGAACTTCACCGGGATGGGCCGCTGCCTCACCGACGACGACGGCGGCTACCGGTTCACCACGATCAAGCCCGGCCCCTACCCGTGGCGCAACCACCGCAACGCCTGGCGTCCCGCGCACATCCACTTCTCGGTGTTCGGCACCGAGTTCACCCAGCGGATGGTCACCCAGATGTACTTCCCGGCCGACCCGCTGTTCGCGCTGGACCCGATCTACCAGTCCGTGGTCGACCCGGCCGCGCGCGAGCGTCTGGTCGCGACCTACGACCACGACGTGACCGAGCCCGAGTGGTGCCTGGGCTACCGGTGGGACATCGTGCTGACCGGCCCGCACCGCACGCTGCTCGACGTCGACCTGGAGGCGAGCGACCAGTGACGCTCACACCCACGCCCGGCCAGACCGTCGGGCCGTTCTTCGGCTACGCGCTGCCGTTCCCGGACGACGAGCACCTCGTGCCGCCGGGCTCGCCGGGCGCGGTCCGGCTGCACGGCACGGTGTACGACGGCGACGGCGACCCGGTGCCCGACGCGATCCTCGAGCTCTGGCAGGCCGACGGCGACGGTGAGGTCGTGCAGCGGCCCGGCTCGCTGCGTCGGGACGGCTGGACCTTCACCGGGTGGGGCCGGGCCTCGACCGACCGCAACGGCCACTACCAGTTCACGACGGTCACGCCGGGCGCGCCGTTCTTCGCGGTGACCGTGCTCGCCCGCGGTCTGCTCAACCGGCTCTTCACCAGGGCCTACCTCCCGGACGTGGCGGACGACGCCTTCCTCGGGTCCCTCGAGCCGGACCGGCGGTCGACGCTGGTCACCACCCGGGACGAGACTGGCTACGTGTTCGACGTGCACCTGCAGGGCGAGTGGGAGACGGTCTTCCTGGCCTACCCCCGTCACGAGGCCTGATGGGCGACCTGTTCTGGCCCGGAGACCACCGGGCGGGAGAGCTGTTCTCGGACCGCGCCTTCCTCGAGGCGATGGTCGTGGTCGAGGGCGCCTGGGTGGACGCCGAGCTGACCGTGCCCGACGGCGACCTCGACAGCGAGGCCGGCGGCAACCCGGTGATCCCGCTCGTCGAGGCGCTCCGCACGGCGCACCCCGACGTGGCCCTGCACGAGGGGCTGACCAGCCAGGACGTGCTCGACACCGCCCTGATGCTGATGCTCCGCGACGGCGTGGCCGCCGTGGTCGGCGACCTGGGCAGGGCGGTCGAGGCCCTGGCCCGGCTGACCTCCGAGCACGGCGAGACGGCGATGACCGGCCGCACGCTCACCCAGCCGGCGCTGCCCATCACGTTCGGCGACAAGCTCGTCGCCTGGCGGGCCGGCCTGGCCGAGGCCGCCGCCGACCTCGAGGCGCTGGCCTTCCCGGTGCAGGTCGGCGGTCCGGTCGGGACCTCCCGCGAGGGCAGCGCCGACCTGGCCGGACGGCTCGGCCTCGCCGAGGCGCCGTCCTGGCACACCCAGCGCCGGCCGGTCACCCGCGCCGGCGA
The DNA here is from genome assembly GCA_963749865.1 of uncultured Actinomycetota bacterium. GTDB lineage: Bacteria > Actinomycetota > Actinomycetes > Propionibacteriales > Nocardioidaceae > Nocardioides. Next base: position 273,024 of record CAVVOE010000006.1, on the reverse strand, counting down.
CGCCCTGGTCGCCGCGACCGACGCCTGCGGCCGGATCGCCCGCGACGTGCTGGTGCTCACGCGTCCCGAGATCGGCGAGCTCAGCGAGGCGGTCGGGGGCGGGTCGTCGTCGATGCCGCACAAGGCCAACCCGGTGCTGTCCGTGCTGGTCCGCCGGGCCGCGCTGACCACCCCGCAGCTCGCGGCCACGCTGCACCTCGCCGCCGCCGACCAGGTCGACGAGCGGGCCGACGGCGCGTGGCACGCCGAGTGGGACACGCTGCGGCTGCTCGCGCGGCGTACCGCCGTCGCCGTCGGCCAGACCGCCGACCTGCTCGAGGGCCTGCGGGTGCACCCCGACCGGATGGCCGCCAACCTGGAGGCGCAGCGTTGATCAACCTCGTCCTCGGACCCTCGCTCGGGACCACAGCCGCCGCGTGCTGGGGCCCGACCGTCGACCTGCTGCCCGACGACATCCACCCCATCGCCTTCGAGCTGCCGGGCCACGGGATCGACACCTCGCAGATGCCGGACCCGATGACGATCGCCGACATCGCGGCTCCGGTCCTCGACCTCGTCGACGGCCCGTTCCTCTTCGCCGGCGACTCGGTGGGCGGCCAGGTGGGTCTGCAGCTCCTCCTCGACGCGCCACAGCGGGTGCTGGGAGCGGTGCTCTGCTGCACCGGCGCCAGGATCGGTGACGACGCGATCTGGCGGGACCGCATCGCGCAGGTGCACGCGTCAGGCACCGCCTCGCTGGTCACCGCCTCCGCCCAGCGCTGGTTCGGCCCGGGCTTCATGGAGCGCGAGCCGGAGCGCGCGTCGGCGCTGTTGCACGCGCTGCGGGAGACGTCCGGCGACGGGTACGTCGCCGTCTGCGAGGCCATCTCGACGTTCGACCTCCGCGACCGGCTCGCGGAGATCGAGGCGCCGGTGATCGCGATCGCCGGGGCGCACGACCCGGTGTGCCCGCCCAGCGTGCTGCGCGAGATCGTGGACGGTGTGCAGAACGGGAGGCTCGTCGTCCTCGACGACGTCGCCCACCAGGCCCCCGCCGAGCGGCCGGACGAGGTCGCGCAGGCCATCCGTCAGCTCGCCAAGGAGACCGCATGACCAGGTACGACGACGGCATGGAGGTCCGGCGCGAGGTGCTCGGCGCCGACCACGTCGACCGGGCGACCGCCGGCACGACGGAGTTCACCCGGGACTTCCAGGAGCTGATCACCGAGTACGCGTGGGGCGCGATCTGGACCCGCCCCGGGCTCGACCGGCGCAGCCGCTCGCTGATCACCCTCACCGCGCTGGTCGCCCGCGGCCACCACGAGGAGCTCGCGATGCACCTGCGGGCCGCGGTCCGCAACGGACTGACCAAGGACGAGATCAAGGAGACCCTCTTGCAGACCGCGATCTACTGCGGAGTGCCAGACGCCAACACGGCGTTCCGGATCGCCCAGGGAGTGTTCGAGGAGACCTCGGATGAGTGACGCCTTCCTGTACGCCGCGGCGCGGACGCCGTTCGGTCGGTTCGGCGGGGCGCTGGCCGAGGTGCGCCCCGACGACCTGGCCGCCACCGCGGTGACGGCGGTGCTGGCCAAGGCGCCCGACCTGGACCCGGCCGGGATCGCCGACGTGGTGTGGGGCTGCGCCAACCAGGCCGGCGAGGACAACCGCAACGTCGGCCGGATGGCGGTGCTGCTGGCCGGGCTGCCGGTCTCGGTGCCGGCGGTGACCGTGAACCGGCTGTGCGGCTCCTCGCTGGACGCCGCCATGCAGGCGTCGCGGGCGATCGAGTCCGGCGACGCGGACGTGGTGCTCGCCGGCGGTGTCGAGTCGATGACCCGGGCGCCGTGGGTGCTGCCCAAGCCTGCGCGGGCCTTCCCTGCCGGGAACGTCACCGCGGTCTCGACCACGCTGGGCTGGCGGCTGGTCAACGAACGGATGCCGGCGGAGTGGACGGTCTCACTGGGCGAGGCCAACGAGCTGCTGGCCGACCGGTTCGGCGTCAGCCGGGAACGGCAGGACGAGTTCGCCGCGCGCTCGCACAACCTGGCCGACGCGGCCTGGGAGGCCGGGTTCTACGACGACCTGGTGGTGCCGGTCGACGGAGCCGAGCTCATTCGCGACGAGGGCATCCGCCCGGGCTCGTCGGCCGAGAAGCTGGCCGGGCTCAAGCCGTCGTTCCGACCCACCGGGACGATCACGGCCGGAAACGCCTCGCCGCTGAACGACGGCGCGTCCGCGCTGCTGCTCGGCGCCGAGGGCTCCATCCCGGAGGTCCACCCGATCGCCCGGGTCGCGGGCCGGGGCACGCATGCGCTGGCCCCGCAGGACTTCGGGTTCGCGCCGGTCGAAGCGGCCGACAAGGCGCTGGCCCGCGCCGGCATCACGTGGGGCGACGTGTCGGCGGTGGAGCTCAACGAGGCGTTCGCCGTGCAGTCGCTGGCCTGCGTGGACGCGTGGAAGGTCGACCCCGGGATCGTCAACGCCAAGGGCGGGGCGATCGCGATCGGCCACCCGCTCGGCGCCTCGGGCGGCCGGATCCTCGGCACCTTGGCGCACCGGCTCCGCGAGTCCGGTGACCGATGGGGCGTGGCCGCGATCTGCATCGGCGTCGGGCAGGCCCTGGCCGTCGTGCTGGAGAACGTGACATGACCAGGACCGCGTTCTGCGAGGACGCGGACGAGGCGGTGGCCGACGTCGAGAACGGCGCGACGGTGCTGATCGGCGGGTTCGGGCTGGCGGGGATGCCGGTGGAGCTGATCGACGCGCTGATCCGGCAGGGCGCCAGCGACCTGACGGTGGTCAACAACAACGCCGGCAACGGCGACACCGGCCTGGCGGCGCTGCTGGCCAAGGGGCGGGTGCGGAAGGTGATCTGCTCGTTCCCGCGGCAGAAGGACTCGTGGGTCTTCGACGGCCTGTACCGGGAGGGGAAGGTCGAGCTGGAGCTGGTGCCGCAGGGCAACCTGGCCGAGCGGATGCGGGCGGCCGGCGCGGGCATCGGTGCCTTCTTCGGCCCGACCGGTGTCGGTACACCGCTGGCTGAGGGCAAGGAGACCCGCGAGATCGACGGCCGCACCTACGTGCTGGAGTACCCCATCCACGGCGACGTGGCGCTGGTCGGCGCGCACCGGGCGGACCGGATGGGGAACCTGGTCTACCGCAAGACCGCGCGGAACTTCGGGCCGGTGATGGCCACCGCCGCCGCGACCGTGATCGCCCAGGTGCGCGAGGTGGTCGAGGTCGGAGAGCTCGACCCGGAGGCCGTCGTGACGCCGTCGATCTACGTCGACCGGGTGGTCGACGTGGGGGTGGCCGGATGACGCTCAGCAAGCCGCTGTCGAAGACCGAGATGGCCCAGCTCGTGGCCCGGGACATCGAGCCCGGCTCGTTCGTGAACCTCGGGATCGGGCAGCCCACGATGGTGGCCGACCACCTGGACGTCAGCGGGGAGCCCGGGACGGGGGTGGTCCTGCACACGGAGAACGGGATGCTGAACATGGGTCCGGCCGCCCCCGAGGGTGAGGAGGACTGGGACCTGACCAACGCGGGGAAGGAGCCGGTCACCGAGCTGCCGGGAGCGGCGTACTTCCACCACGCGGACTCCTTCGCAATGATGCGCGGCGGCCATCTCGACGTGTGCGTGCTCGGCGCCTTCCAGGTCTCCGCCAGGGGTGACCTGGCGAACTGGCACACCGGCGCCCCCGACGCGATCCCGGCCGTGGGCGGGGCGATGGATCTCGCGATCGGCGCGAAGCGGGTGTTCGTGATGATGAGCCTCTTCGCGAAGGACGGCAGCCCCAAGCTGGTGGCGGACTGCTCCTACCCGCTCACCGGCGCGGGCTGCGTGGACCGGGTCTACACCGAGTACGCGGTCTTCGAGATCACCGACGACGGGCTGGCCGTCCGCGAGACCTTCGGGACGGCGTACGACGAGCTCGCCGAGCGGCTCGACGTACCTCTGCGTAGAAAATCCTCAGGTTCGTAACAGGCTCCCCACACGGTGAACGGGGTCCCGGCCGTCCACCAGACTGTCGACGTGGAGGACCCAGGGGGCCTGCAGGGGGCCGTGCGCCGCTGGCGGACCCCGTTGGCCGTGGCGGTCGCGATGGCGCTGGCGGTGCTGGTCGTCCTTCCGTTCTCGGGTGCGCGCGGGCCCACGATCGCGGGCGTCAGCACCGCGTACCTCACGATCGTGCTGTTCGGGGACCTGATCTCCGTGGTGCTGCTCGCGGGGCTGTACCGCAACGGCCGGGGCCCCCGGATGCTGATCCTGGCCACGGCGTTCGCCTGGTCCGCGATCATCGCGGTGATGCTGGCCTTCGCGGTGCCCGGAGTGGTCCATGCCGATCCCGGCTTCGGCGCGCCGGCGGACACGAGCGCCTGGCTCTTCGTCTCGCGGCACGTGGGTCCCCCGCTGCTGATAGCGCTGGCCCTGGCGCCGTGGCCGCGCCGGTGGGAGGCGCGCACCGAGGCCGACCCGGCCAGGCAAGTGTGGTCGCGGAACCTGGCGCTGCTGGTGCTGGTGCTCGGCCCGGGGTCGCTCGCGGCCTCGTTGCTGCTCGCGCCGGAGGTGCTGCCCAGGATCGCGGACCCGGTCAGTGGTCACGTCGAGCCCCTGGTCCTGGGGCTGGTGCTGCTGGTCACCGCCTTGGCGGTCGTGGTGTCGTTCGTTGGCGTGACTCGTCGCCGTGAGCGCTCGGGCGTCGAGGTGTGGGCGATCGTGGCGGCCTTCGCGTGGTGCGGCGACGTGGGCTTCGTGGCCATGTACGAGGAGCGGTACACGGTGGCCTACTACGGCGGCCGGCTGCTCGCCGTGACCGCCGCCCTCATCGTCCCGACGACCATCCTGGTGGACACCTGGTGGGTGCACCAGCGACTCACGGCCGGCACCGCGTCCCTGGAGGCCCAGGTCAACCAGCTCCTCGAGGCCCAGCGGGTCCGTGACCACATCTCGGCGGTGGTCAGCCACGACATGCGCACGCCGCTGGCCGGGCTGCACGGCTATCTCGAGGTGCTGACCGACGACGAGGGGCTCGACCCGGAGCTGGTGCGTCGGATGCTCGACCGGTCTCTGCTGCTGACCCGCCGGCTCACGCTCCTGACCGAGGACCTGTTGGCGGCCACGACGCTGGAGCACGGCGACCTGGTGCTCACCCCTGCGGACCTCGACCTGACCCAGCAGCTGGCCGAGTGCGCGAGCGGGTTCCCCGACCTCGACCTGCGGATCACCTGCCCGCCCGGCGTCCAGGTGTACGCCGACCCGCTGCGGCTCCAGCAGATCCTGAGCAACCTGGTCCGCAACGCCCAGAAGCACGGCGCCGAACCGGTCAGCGTGGACGTGACCAGCGACGACGTGGACGTCACCATCCGGGTCGCCGACGCCGGCGAGGGGGTCCCCGAGGCGTTCATCCCCCGGCTGTTCGAGCGGTACTCACAGGGCGCCCGCGCCGCCGGCGGCGCCGGCATCGGGCTGTCGGTCGTGCACGACCTGGTGCAGGCGCACAGCGGCACGATCCGCTACGACCTGACCCAGCCGGCGTTCATCGTGACGCTGCCGGTCGCCGTGCCGCCGGAGCCGCTGCCCGAGGGACGGGTGCTCACCGCGCCGATGCGCGGGCGCTCCCTGTCGACCTAGAGCTGGAGCCCGAGCTTGGGGAGTGGAGCGCCGCCCCGTCGGGGCGACCCGAGGGGCGGCGCGCCTACCCCCCAAGGCTGGCAAGGCTAGGCGTCGGGCGGGCCCGGCGCGAGGCGGTCTAGAGGGCTGCCGGGGAATGCCGCGGGCCGCGGATTTGTCGTACCTGCATGAGTGCCTCCACCGATCATCGCGTGACCTTCGAGGGCTCGACGATCCGGACGCCGCGGCTGGTGCTGCGCCCCTGGTCGTCGTCCGACGCACCCGACGCACTCGCCGTCTTCGGCGACGAGACGGTGACCCGTTGGCTGAGCCCGGCCATGTCCCGCGTGGACTCCGCGGACGACATGGCCTCGGTCATCTCCACGTGGCTCTCCGCCCCGCCCGACGCTCCGGCCGGGCGCTGGGCCGTGACGTCGGCCTCCGACGGCAGCCTCCTCGGCGGCGTCGCCGTCCTGCCCCTTCCCCCCGAGCGCTCCGACCTCGAGATCGGCTGGCAGCTCGTTCCCTCTGCCTGGGGTCAGGGGTACGCCGCTGAGGCCGGCCACGCCGTCGCCCACCACGCCTTCGAGTCCGGCGTCGAGGAGCTGTTCGCCGTCGTACGTCCCCGCAACACCCGGGGCGCCCGCACCGCCACCTCCATCGGCATGGAGTGGGTCGGCGAGACCGAGAAGTACTACGACCTGCGGCTGCAGGTCTACCGCCTCCGCAAGGGCGAGCTCGACGTGCCGAGGCTGCCCGGCGCCTGACCGAGGACGACCGGCACCACTGGAACGTCAGGCCTGCGCGTCGGCGTGCTCCCAGAGCTTCGCCAGCGCCTGCCCGGTTGCCTGGTCGGCCGCCGCGCGGGGATCGGTGGAGCGGGTCTTCAGCGACTCCAGCACCGGTGTGCAGGCGTCCATCGGCACGAGCAGGCCCGGCATCGGGTCGCATGGCTCGCCGTGTCTGCGCAGCAGCAGAGACTCGAGGGCCGGACGCCAGGTCGCGAGTTTGGGGTTGGCCGCCACCAGCCGCGGCCACAGTGCCGGCGCCAGTCCGACCTCCACGTGTCGGTTCGGGGTCAAGGAGCAGGCGATCAGCCAGTCGTCGACCGCCGTCCGGAAGACCAGGGTGAGCCCCAGGGGAACGACGACCTCGCCGGTGCGGTGCTCGGGGATCGACAGCTGGGGGAAGCGCAGGTAGCGACCCGTGCCGCCCTTGACCCGCTCTCGGGGCCAGGCGCTGGGTGTCGTCGGCGGACGTCGCCGCCGGACCCGCTGCTGGGGCCCCGACCCGGGTGTCATCCTCTGCTGCATGTTCACCTCTGGGTCGATTCGAGCGGCAGGTGGATGACGAAGGTCGTCCCGAGGTCGGGCGTCGAGACCACCGCCACGTCACCCCCATGGCTCCTGACGACCGAGTCGACGATGGCCAGCCCGAGCCCCGAGCCGGGGATCGCGTGGGCGAGGGCCGAGGAGGCCCGGAAGAACCGGGTGAACAGGTTGCCCTGCTCGGCCTCGGGGATGCCGATGCCGTCGTCACTGACCTCGAGTCGCGCCTGACCGTCGGCCGCCGTCAACGTGCATCGGACCCATCCGCCCTCCGGGGTGAACTTCACGGCGTTGGAGAGAAGGTTGGTCACGAGCCGTTCGAGGTTGCGGGCGTTGCCACGAACGGCAACCCGAGCCTGCGGGACCTCGAAGGTCACGTCGAGGGTCCGACCGTCGAACAGGGCCTGGACAGCGGCCTGGCCGGCCGCGACGACGTCGCGGAGGTCGAGGACCGTGAGCTCGTGGCCGACCGTTCCCTGCTCGAGGCTGGACAGGGTCAGCAGGTCATCGGCCAGGGCCGTCAGGCGCGTGCTGTTGCGGGCGATGGCGCTCACGGACTTCGCTTGGTCGGCGGTGAGCGCACTCTCCTGCAACAGCTGGACGTAGCCGCTGATGCTGGTCATCGGCGTGCGGAGCTCATGGATCACGCTGGTCAGGAACTCCGTCCTGGTCTCGTCGAGAAGGCGAAGCCTGGCCAGCGCCTCGTGCTCCGTCGCCGACGACGCCTTCAGGTCGGCCCGCCGCTGGGCGTTGAGGAGGTAGGCCGTGGCCACGTCCGCCAGGGTCTGGGCCGCGGCCATCTGTGCGTCACTGAGCTCGCCGGCACTCTCGCGGTAGAGGTCCAGCGCGCCGAGACCCCGCTCGCCGTCGCGCAGCGGGAAGGTGAAGACCGCCACGAGCCCCTCGGCGGCAGCCCGCTCGGCGAACAGGGGGAACCGGACGTCGATGGCGAGGTTCGGGATCGAGATGGGCGCGTCGGTCTCGAACGCCGCGATGCACGGCCCCTCTCCGAGCTCGGTCTGCAACCGCTCGAAGCGCATCGCCGCCTCGTCGGAGGCTGCGATGAACTGCGGGTCGGTGGTCGCCGAGATCAGGGTGACGCCGGCGGCATCGACCGGGAGGATGTCCACGATGCGATGCACGAGATGGTCCAGGATGCCCTGGATCGGGAAGTCGGTGGCCAGCGTGCGTGCGAACTCGCTCAGCACATCGGACAGAGCGTCTTCAGACAGAGCGTCTTCGCTGAGCATGGGCTCCCCTCGAGACGCGAAGAAACGCGGTCCGCGGGGTCCAGGCGGCTGATAGGAGTGGTGGCAACCGAAGCAGCCAAACCAGCGAACTCACACTACACCGCGAAGGCGACCTTGACCGGGCGCGATTTCGTGACGGAACCGGGGTGATCCTTTTGGTGGTAGGCCATCAGGGACTCGAACCCCGAACCCGCTGATCAAGAGTTCCAGCTGCGATCAGCGCTGGGCTGGACACATCGCTTCAACGGGTTTCCTTCAGCGCTCAGGTGGGACTAGGATCCGCGATCAACCACCTCGGGTGTGGCGCACCTGTGGCACCCAGAGGAGCGGGGCATCATGAATGGACATCAGCGGGGCGCGCGCGGCGTCTTGGTCGCGATCATCGCGGTGGCAATGCTCGGCGTGGCGCCATCGGTCGCCAGCTCGGAGGCACCGGCCAGCACCGTCCAGGTGGACGGAGCGGTTATCGACGCCATCGAGAGGAACGGATCCGCCGACTTCTGGGTGGACTACGACGCGGCCGCCGATCTCAGCGGCGCGTCATCAATCGCGGACTGGGCCGAGCGGGGCCAGTTCGTGTTTGACCGCTTGACCGCCACCGCGGACGCCAGCCAGGCCGACCTGGCCTCGGAGCTCACCAAGCTCAAGGTCGACCACCAGCGTTTCTGGGCCGCCAACACCATCTTCGTGCACGGCGGTGACCAAGCAGCGCTCGACTCGGTCCGCTCGACCCCCGGCGTCTCCCGCGTGCGGGCGCCGCAGAGCTTCAAGGTGCCGGTCCTGACTCCAGCGAGCGAGATCGACAGCGCGATCAACGCGGTCGAGTGGGGCATCGCCAACACGAATGCAGACGACGTGTGGTCCACGTTCGGCGCGCGGGGCGAGGGAGTCGTCGTCGGCAGCATCGACACGGGCGCCCTCTTCACCCACCCGGCAATCGTGAACCAGTACCGCGGCAACCTCGGCGGCGGCACGTTCAACCACAACTACAACTGGTTCGACCCGGCGGCCGTCTGCGGGTCGCCGGCGCCGTGTGACAACAACAACCACGGCACGCACACCATCGGCACGATGGTCGGCGACGACGGCGCGGCCAACCAGATCGGCATGGCCCCCAACGCCGAGTGGATCTCGGCCAAGGGCTGCGAGAGCAACTCCTGCTCCGACACCTCCTTGCTGGCTGCCGGCCAGTGGATGCTGGCCCCGACGGATCTCGCCAACGCGAACCCGAACCCAGCTCTGCGCCCGAACATCATCAACAACTCGTGGGGCGAGGCCAACGGCGGTGCCGTCGACGGCTGGTACCGGGCCACGCTCACCGCGTGGACGGCGGCTGGGATCTTCGGCGTCTTCTCCAACGGCAACGACGGACCCGGCTGCAACACCACGGGCTCACCGGCCGACAACCTCGAGGCGTACGGCGTCGGCGCCTACGACATCAACAACACGATCGCCAGCTTCTCGTCCAAAGGCCCCGGCGAGAGCGGTTCGCTCCGGCCCTCGATCTCCGCGCCCGGCGTCGCCGTGCGCTCGAGCATCGCGAACCCGGCCAACGGCTACGGCAGCCTCAACGGCACGTCCATGGCTGCCCCGCACGTCGCAGGCGCCGTGGCGCTGCTGTGGTCGGCGGCACCAGCGCTCGTCGGCGACATCACGCAGACGCGCAGCATCCTCGACAGCACCGCGATCGACACCAGCGATCTGACGTGCGGCGGTACGGCGGCGGACAACAACGTGTACGGCGAGGGGCGCCTCGACGTCCTCGCCGCGGCCAACCTGGCCCCAACCGGACCCTCTGGCTCGGTCACGGGCAGGGTTACGGACGCCCAGACCACCGCCCCGATCAGCGGGGCTCAGGTCAGGACCGTCGTGAACGGCTCGCCTCGCACGACCACGTCCGCGGCGAACGGCAAGTACACGTTGGCGAACCTGCCCGTCGGCACCTATACGGTCACGGCCTCGGCGTTCGGTCACAACAGTCTCGATCGGTCGGCCATCGTCACCGATGGCAACACGACCAGTCGCAGCTTCCCGCTTGCGCCTCTGCCGACCCGGGTCGTCACGGGGGCGGTCAGCGCCGGCAGCAGGCTCGCCGGAGTGACCGTGACGATCGCGGGCACGACGATCCCGCCGGTGACGACCGACGCCAATGGCGTGTACACCTTCCCGGCCGTGCCGGACGGCACGTACACCTTCGTGGCGACCTACGGGAACTGCGCGTCCTCGTTGTCGAAGTCCAAGGTGGTCAATGGCCCCGAGACCCTGAACTTCGCCCTGACCCGGGTGACGGACACCTACGGCCACAAGTGCGACCTCGTGCCTAGCACCTGGGTGGCGGGCACCACACTCGTCCCGTTGACGGGCGACGACGTCTCGGCGGCCGTGCCGCTGCCGTTCTCGTTCTCCTTCTACGGAACGAGCTACGCAACGGCCAACGTGTCGTCGAACGGGCATCTCAGCTTCACCGCCGCCAGCACGGCGTATTCGAACACAGCGATCCCGACCGCCAGCGCACCGAACGCGGCGATCTACCCGGCGTGGGACGACCTGCACGTCGATGCCGGCTCCGGCGTCTACACCAGGACGCTCGGCAGCGCTCCGAACCGGCAGTTCGTGATCGAGTGGCGCAACGTCCGCCCGTTCAGCGCCCCCGAGCACTGGGACTTCGAGGTCGTGCTCTTCGAGAACGGTCAGGTGTACCTCCGGTACAGGAACGTCGACGCTCCTCGAGACCAGGGGAACTCGGCCACGGTGGGCATCGAGAACGCGGCGGGCAACGACGCCCTGCAGTACTCGCTGAACCAGGCGGTCCTCAGCGACGACGTGGCGATCCGGTTCCGGCGAACCGGCGCCGGTCCGTTCTGAAGACCTCCGGTCGATCGGCTCGCTCGCTGAGAATGAGCGCACCAGACCACCGGACCGGCCGGCACTGAAGCGTCAGGAGACACGGATGGGCCCGGGTCGGCCCAGGTGGACCCTTGTGCGAAGTCCACGCCTTCGGCCCGCAACAAGGTCAAGGCATGTTCGTCTTCGACACACCCTCCGCGATCGTCTTGAGACCGAGCGCTGCAAGGCCCGGGTGCCCGAGGGAGCTCATCTCACCGTCATCACCAGCTTCTCCGGCGACGACGGCTACCTACCCAACTCGGCACAGGTCAACCTCTAGACCAACGTCGTCCCCGGTCCGCCTCACGTCGACATGGCTCGGCACCGATGTCACGATCGCGGGAACTACTCCGGAAGGAGACGTCATGCGTCGCCCGTCACCCTCGTTGGTCATCTCGATCCTCGCTCTGGTCGTGGCGAGCTCGGGGACCGCGTACGCCGCCACCGGCGGCACCTTCATCCTCGGCACCTCTAACACCGCCGATGCCCCGACCAGCCTGACCAACCCCAACGGCACCGCGCTGAGGCTGACTGCCAAGGCCGACACCCCGCCGCTCGCGGTCAACAGTCAGAAGCTGGTGGCCAACCTGAACGCTGCCAAGCTCGCAGGCCGCACGTGGGGACAGCTCGCCACCACCGTGTCGAACTCGACGGCAACGGTGTTCCCCATCCTCCACACCGCCAACGACCCCAACAGCTACTCCCCGTGGGGCGGGACCTCGGCCCTCGACCCGGCGCTCACCGCCTACGTCACCAAGCGGGAGGACGCAACGTGCCTGCTCGCCCGCTGGGGGGCCACGAGTTACATCAGCGGCAACCCCGGGACGGTCGACTTCTACCTCAGGATCACCAACCAGCCCGGGACCCCGAGTCTGTCCAGCGGGTTCGAGTCGAGCTTCTACGTCAACACGCCGTCCCAGCACCAGATGTGGGGCGACGAGAATTCCACGCAGTACTCGACCATCCCCAAAGGTGACTACCTGTTCTCGCTGATGGTGAAGCCGCACACGGCGGGCACCAACGTGCTCACCGACGGCAACGACAGAGGGTACGTCACTGTCGAGGAGGTCCATGACTGCTGACCGGGCTCTCAACCGTGAGCGGGGTCAGCCCCCGTTCCCCGAACCGGGCTGACCGCCCGGCCTCCTGACGATCACCGTGATGCTGGCGCGGTCCGGGCCGTGCGCGTCGGTGGCCGGCAGCAGCACCACGTAGCGGGTCCTCCTCGCCGTGGGCGTCACGGTGAAGGAGACCGAGTCGCTGCCCAGAGTCCCGGTCGCGTCGGGCAGCGTGCCGTTGACGCCGCCGGCGACCTCATCCCGCGGAGGCCACGTGACCAATCCGTGACGAAGACCGCCCCGGAACGCAGTTCTGCCCCTTCCGTCGTGAGCCAGAAGGGGCAGATGACCTGCGATGTTGCTGGTACGCCATCAGGGACTCGAACCCCGAACCCGCTGATTAAGAGTCAGCTGCTCTGCCAATTGAGCTAATGGCGCTCGCGCTTCCGCGACCCCCAAGATTAGCAGCGGAGCCGCTGCCCTCGAAATCGTCACCCGGCGTTGGGTACGGCGTTAGTCAGTCACCGTCCACCACCTTCCGTGAGGTCCCATGTTCCCCGTCGTACGCCGGTCCCTCGTCGCCGTCGCGATGGCGGTGACCCTCGCGCTGCCCACCGCGGCACCGAGCCAGGCGGCCATTCCGCGGCCGCACGAGGACCCCTTCTACAGCTGGGACCGGGCCGCGCTGACCGACGTGCCACGCGGCACGGTGCTCAAGAGCCGGGCGGTGACGGTGGGGGTGCCGGGGACCGGGCAGGGCGTGGTCCCGGCCACCCAGCTGCTCTACCGCACCCAGGACGAGCAGGGCCGGCCGAGCGCGACCGTGACCACCGTGGTCAACCCGACCGGGGCCCTGAACGGCGGGCTGGTCGCCTACCTCAGCTTCTACGACGCACTCGGCGACATGTGCTCCCCGAGCTACACGCTGCGCGGCGGGGATCCCGGCCAGGCCAACGCCGAGCTGGCGTACGCCGAGACCGGGCTGGTGCTCGGCCTGGCCGCGCAGGGATACGCCGTGACCGTCCCCGACTTCGAGGGCACCGACCTGCACTGGGTGGCGGGCCACGAGTCCGGCTGGAGCACCCTCGACAGCATCCGCGCCACCGAGTCCTACCTGCACCTGCCCACGACCCAGAAGGTCGGCCTGTTCGGCTACTCCGGCGGCTCGATCGCCGGCGAGTGGGCGGCCGAGCTGGCGCCGGCGTACGCCCCTGAGCTCAACATCGTCGGGGCGGCCGTCGGCGGACTCCCGGTCCATCTGGCCCACAACCTCCGGTACGTCAACGGCAGCAAGAGCTGGTCCGGGGTGATGCCGGCGGTGCTGGTCTCACTCGGACGCGCGTTCGGGATCAAGGTGAACAAGTACGCGTCGGCGTACGGCAAGAAGGTGATGGCCGAGGTGCAGGACCAGTGCATCGGCTCGTTCAACGGCAACTACCCGGGGCTGCGGGTCCAGCAGCTGGTGAAGAAGAAGTACCACGCGTTCCTCAAGGTGCGACCGTTCGCCCGCACCATCAACAAGCTGATCATGGGCAGTGCGCCGGGACACCCGACCACGCCGCTGTTCATGGGTGTGGGCAACCATGACGGAACCGGCGACGACGTGATGATCGTGAAGGACGTCCAGGCGCTCGCGCACGAGTACTGCGGGCAAGGCGTGCCCGTCCAGCTCAAGGTCTACGAAGGGGACGCGCACAGCGACGCCGGGCTGAAGTTCTTCCCCGACGCCATGAGCTTCCTCGGCCAGCGGTTCGCCGGGCAGCCGTTCACCGGCAGCTGCGCCGAGATCCCGGCCGGCAACTCACTCGCGCCGCTCAAGATCAGGAAGAAGCACAAGCACCACCACGGGCACCACCACCACTAGCGCGAGGCCAGCACCGCCTGGGCGGCGTTGTGGCCGGCGACACCGGAGACCGCGCCGCCCCGACGGGCGCCGGCGCCGGCGAGGAAGACCCGCGGCAGCCCGGTCGGCACTCCCCACTGCTGGTCGGGGGTGTCCAGCCGGGCCCGGTTGTTGGCCCACGGCCACTCGAGGTGGCCGTGGAAGATGTGGCCTCCGGGCATCGCGAGCTCCTGCTCCAGGTCCTGCGGGATCTTGGCCTCGATGCACGGCTGGCCCTGCGCGTCCCTGGCGACCACCGACTCGATCGGGTCGACCAGGTGCTCGTCGAGGGCGGCGATCGCGCGGCGTACTGCTTGGTCCTTGAGGCCCTCCCGGTCGGCCTCGAAGACCGACGCCGGGGTGTGCAGCCCGAACCAGGTCAGCGTGTGCGTCTCCGGAGGTACGTCGCCGAGGATCGACGGGTCGGTCAGCGAGTGGCAGTGCACCTCGCCCGGCATCGTCGAGGGCAGGGAGCCGACGGCCGCCTCGTCGTACGCCGCCGCGAGCTGGGAATAGCCCTCGTCGACGTGCAGGGTGCCGGCGAACGCGACGACCGGGTCGAGGCCGGACCGGAGCCGGGGCAGCCGGTCCAGCACGAAGCTGATCGTCAGCTGCGACCCCTGCGGCTTGGACTCCGGGTCGTCGGGCTCGCCGAGCAGGATGTGCAGCACCCACGGCGCGACGTCGGCCAGCACGTAGCGGGCCTCGACGGTGGCCGGGCCGCCCGCCGTGTCGAAGTCGATCTCGTTGACGTCGTCGCCGGCCCGGATCGCCGAGACACCGGCGCCGACCCGGATCTCCGCGCCGGCCTCGGCCGCGGCGCGGGCCAGTGCGTCGGTCACCGCGCCCATCCCGCCGACCGGCACCCGCGGCTCCCCGGTGCCGCGGCCCAACCGCCGGTAGAGGAAGCTGCGGTTCTGCACCAGGGACGCGTCGTGCAGGCCCACGAACGTCCCGCACAGCGCGTCGGTCGCGACGATGCCTCGCACGGTGTCGTCGGCGAACCGCTTCTCGATGAGCTCGCCGAGCGGCGTGGTCACGAAGTCACGCCAGGTGGCCTCGTCGACGTGGGCGGCGAGGTCCTTCTCCCACGGCAGCGGCTCGAGCAGCGTCGGCTCGATGGCCCGCGCCATCGCCGCCACCTCGGAGTAGAAGCTGCACCAGGCGTCGTACTCCCGGCTGCTGTCGGTCAGCTCGAGGAACGACGTGCGGGTCCGCTTGCCCTCGGGGTTCTCGACGAGCAGCCCGCGGTTCCGGCCGTCGCGGACGACGGGGGTGTACGACGCGACCGGTCGTGACGCGAGCCGCAGGTCGAGGTCGAGCTCGGCCATCAGCCGCTCGGGCATCAGCGACACGAGGTCGGCGTAGCGCGAGATCCGGGTCGGCCGGCCCGCGAACGGCTGGGCGTTCACGGCGGCCCCGCCGAGGCGCTCCAGCCGCTCGAGGACGAGCACGGAGAGACCGGCCCGGGTGAGGTAGGCGGCGGCGACCAGGCCGTTGTGGCCCCCGCCCACGATCGCGACGTCGTAGCGGCCGAAAGCGGTGTGCGCGGGGGTCGTCACCCTCTCAACCTAATGGCCGGACGTCTCCTCCGAGCCGATTGCGGAGACACGGAACATCCAAGGTTCAACTACTGTTGGACCGGGTACCGACCTACCAAGGAGATGGGTGCCATGCCCGCCGTCACCGTCGAAGACCTCACCGTCCTGCCTCGCCTGCGCGAGCCCGGGCTCGGTGACCAGCCGCGGCCGGTGTGGCAGGTGACCACGGCGCCGTCCGGCTTCGAGGGCGAGGGCTTCCCGGTCCGCCGCGCGTTCGCCGGCATCGACCTCCAGCACCTCGACCCGTTCATCATGATGGACCAGATGGGCGAGGTGGAGTACGCACCCGGCGAGGCCAAGGGCACCCCCTGGCACCCGCACCGAGGCTTCGAGACCGTCACCTACATCATCGACGGCGTCTTCGACCACCAGGACAGCCACGGAGGCGGCGGCTCGATCACCAACGGCGACACGCAGTGGATGACTGCCGGCTCCGGGCTGCTGCACATCGAGGCACCGCCGGAGTGGCTGGTCCAGCAGGGCGGCCTGTTCCACGGCATCCAGCTCTGGGTGAACCTCCCGCGCGAGGCGAAGATGAACAACCCCAAGTACCAGGACATCCGCTCCGGTGAGGTCCAGCTGCTGACCTCCGCCGACGCCGGCTCCCTGGTCCGGGTGATCGCGGGCTCGGTCGACGGCCACGACGGCCCCGGCACGACGTACACGCCGATGTCACTGGTGCACGGGACCGTCGAGCCCGGTGCCCGCCTGGACCTGCCGTGGGAGGTCGACTTCAACGCGCTCGTCTACGTCCTCAACGGCAGCGGCACCGTCGGCACCGAGGGCCGCCCGATCCGCACCGGCCAGTCCGCGGTGCTGGGCGCCGGCGACTACCTGACCATCACCGCCGACCGGGCCCAGGAGAGCCGATCGCCCCGGCTCGACGTGATCGTGGTCGGCGGCCGGCCGATCCGCGAGCCGCTGGCCTGGGCCGGCCCGTTCGTGATGAACACCAAGGCCGAGGTGCTGACGGCCTACGAGGACTTCCAGCGCGGCCACTTCGGACACATCCCCGGCTGACCGGTCCGTCGGCCCGCGTAACCTCGCGGGAGTGGCCCGGATCTACCGCGACGCCCACGGCATCCCGCACGTGCGGGGCGCCGACGTGCTCGACCTCGCCCGCGGGCAGGGGTACGCCATGGCGCGGGACCGGGCCTGGCAGCTGGAGTACCAGCGTCGCCGGGCCACCGGCACCGCCGCCGAGGTGCTCGGGTGGCCCCAGCTGGCCTGGGACGTGTGGGCGCGGCGGACCCGGATCCTGGACACCGCGCACCGGGCGCTGGCGGCGCTGGGGGAGCAGTCGCGGGCCTTCGTGACCGCGTTCGTCGAGGGCGTGAATGCCGGGCTGCACGCCGACGTCCCTGAGCTGCAGCGGCTCGACCTGACGCCGGCGGCCTGGGAGCCGTGGACGCCGCTGGCCGTCTTCCACGCGCAGCACCTGTTGTTCGCGAGCGCTCCGGCCAAGCTGTGGCACCACCGGGCGCGGGAGGTGCTGGGCCCCGACGAGGTGCTGCTGTCCCGCGACCCGGCCTACAGCTCGGGGAGCAACGCGTGGGCCGTGGGCGGCCTCCGGACCAAGAGCGGCCAGCCGCTCATCGGCGGCGACCCGCACCGGCTCTTCGAGGTGCCCGGCGTCTACGCCCAGGTCCGGCTGGCCACCGACGACCTCGACGTGTTCGGCTTCACGTTCCCGGGCGTCCCCGGGGTGCAGCACTTCGCGCACGCCGGGTCGGTCGCGTGGGCGATCACCAACGCGGTCGGCGACTACCAGGACCTCTACGAGGAGTCGCTCGACGACGTGGTCGACGGCCGCGAGGAGACCATCGGCGTGCGGGGTGCGGACCCGGTGACCGTCGAGGTGCTGGCCACCGAGCGCGGGCCGCTGTTCGAGGTGGACCGCAAGCGGGGGCGGGGGATCGCGGTGCGGGACGCGTCGGCCGTCCTCGGGGACCTCGGCTTCGACGCGCTGCTGCCCCTGCTGCGGGCCCGCACCGTTGACGACGTCGACCACGCGCTCGACGCGTGGGTGGCCCCGGTCAACAACGTGGTCATCGCCGATACGACCGGTGCGGTGCGGTTCCGGAACGCCGGCCGGGTCCCGGTCCGCGACGCGGCGAACCGGCGCGGGATCGTCCCGGGTCGCGGCGCCGACACCTGGTCGGGCTGGGTCGAGCTGCCGCGCCACGACGTACCTCCGGACGGCCAGGTGGTGACGGCCAACGAACGCCGGGGGAGCGAGAGCGGGCTGCTCGGCACCGAGTTCGCCCCGCCGCACCGCGCGGCGCGCATCCACCAGCTGCTGCGTGGCCGCGACGACCTCACCGTCGACGACTTCGCCGAGATCCACGGCGACTCGTTCACGATCACCGCGCTGCCGCTGTGCGCGATGCTCCGCGACCTCGCACCCGGGCCGGCCGGCGAGGAGGTCCGGCAGACCATCCTCGGATGGGACGGCGTGATGGCGGCCGGGTCGCGGGGGGCCGCCGGGTTCGCAGCCTGGCGCAGCGCGCTGACGAAGCGGATCTGTGCCGAGCCGGTGCTGGCCCCGCTGCTCGACGACGAGCCGTACGGCGAGCTGTTCGCGCCGTACCTGTCACTGGAGGCCAGCGTCGGGCTCGCCCTCGAGCCACTGACCGACGCGGGGACGCCGTTCGGCATCGACGTACGCCGGCTGGCCACCGAGGCACTCGACGACGCGGCCGGGCATCCCGACGCCTGGGGTGAGACGCACGTGCTCGGGCCGACGCACGCCTTCCACCTCGCGGACGCCGACCTCGAACCGCCTCAGCTGCCGGTCACCCCGCTCTCGGGCGACATCGACACCGTGCGCTGCACGGGCTGGCTCCCCGCGCTGACCGACGAGGCCTACCGCGGGTCGGTGGCGCGCTACGGCTGGGACCTCGCCGACCCGGCGAAAAGCGGCTGGGTGGTGCCCATGGGAGCGTCCGGCGACCCGGCCTCGCCGCACCACCTGGACCAGCTCGAGGCCTGGGCGGAGGCGCGGCTGCTCCCGGTCGAGCTCGCGTGGGAGCACCTCACCCTCGAGGGTGAGATGGTCCGCGATGGCGAATGAACGACCCGAGGCTGGGTAGCGGATGAGGGTGAGTCAACAACGAAAATCTCGGGTGGCCACGCTCAACGACACTGCGGACACCGCGTTCGCGATGGTCCTGCTGTGGGCGATCCCGGTGATCGCGTTCGTGCTCACTCTGACCCGTCTGTGACCAGCCGCTTCTCGAACCACGCCTGCGCGTAGGGATTGTCGTTGTAGCGCCCGATGTGGCGGTAGCCGGCCCGCTCGTACATCGCGATCGCCTCGACCAGGGTCCCGTTGGTGTCCAACCGGATCGTCCTGTGCCCGATCCCGGCCGCGACCTGCTCGAGGTGGCGCAACAGCCTGGCGCCCAGGCCGGCGCCGCGCCAGGCCGGATGCACCCACATCCGCTTGATCTCGCCGAGCCCGGGCGAGATGGCCTGCACGCCGCCGCACGCCACCGGGTCGCCGTCGCTGGTCGCGAGCACGAACGCGCCGGCGCCAGGTGCCATGGCCTCCTCGTCGTTCGGGGCGCCCGGGTCGAAGCCGGTCGGGAACCTCTCGTCGAGCTCGCGGAAGTAGCTCTCCACGGCCGTCCGGGCGGCCGGCTCGGCCGGGTGCACCGCGCGGATGTCGACTGTGGCCGCGCGCACGAGCAGGTCGGCGGTGGCCAGCGCGTCGGTCAGCCGCGCCCGTTGCCGCGCGGTGAGAGGAGCGACGAGCCGGACGGCCAGCTGCTCGGAGCGCAGGTCCAGCTTGTCCCGGAACGTCCTGCCCTTGCGGGTCAGCCTGACCGTACGCCGCCGGCGGTCGCCGGGATCGGCCGCCAGCGTCACCAGGCCGTCGTCCTCCAGACGGCGCAGCTGCCGGGCCAGCTGCCCCGAGTCCAGCCCCAGCCGGGTTCGCAGGTCGCGCACGGTGGCGCCCGCTTCCCCGGTCTCGAAGACCAGCCGCGCGGCTCCCAGCGGCAGCCCCAACCCGAGGAACGACTCGTCCAGCGCCCCGATCCGCTGGGTGTAGGTCCGGTTGAACCGGCGCAGCACCTCGGTGTCGGTCATTCTCTGACTCTAGTCAGCCAATTGCGGCGGCGGAACACGCCCAGCCGCCCCGGTCTCCGCAGAGCCCGGGGCGGTCAGGCGTCGGTCTGGCACAGCTCGTGGGACGAAGAAGAACCCACCGACACCATGGTCAACGCGCGCCCCATTGCCGCGTCACCCGTGACGCCATCTGGTCCAGACCCCGCCCGGGTTTGACCGGCGCGGTGTGGGGCACCGGAAGCCCATGGAGGAACCGGCTGTCTCCGGCGCACCGGCGCGCACGACGTTCGACTCGCCGCCGCCGATGCCGTCGATCTACGCGTCCGCGCTGCTCGAGACGCGGCGGCTGGTGGCCACGACGCGACGCGTCCTGGCGACGATGCTCTCCACTCGCCTGGGGTGAGTGAACACACCGAGGGCCGCCCGATCGTCTGATTCGTACTTTCGGTCAGCTTTCGCCCCGTCGCCGTGCCTCCCCGCGCTCGTTGCTCGTTGCGCCGCTCGTGAGAGACAAGTGGCGCTGGTGGCGATCCAGCCGACGGTCGTGGACGAACCAGACGCTGCGCACGCACACCGACATCGGCGGGACCTGTGGCTTTTGCGCACAGGCGTACGGCGGTGCACCGGGCTGGCCCTGCCCGCCCGCGCAGATCGCGCTGGCCTACGCCGGTCTCGCCACCCCGGAGGTGGCCGGGCCGACGACTCCGCAGAACCGCCCCTGACCGGCGTCGGGGCAGGTCAGGGGCGGTGTCTCGCGGGTGAGTGACGGGACTTGAACCCGCGGCCCCCTGGACCACAACCAGGTGCTCTACCAGCTGAGCTACACCCACCATGCGGCCCCGGGAGTCCCGGGGCCGACGTGCAGTCTAAGGGAGCCCGCCCACCCCGGCGGAATCGTGGTCGAGCCCCCGGCGACCCCTGGCTGATCGTTCCTGGCCGACGTCGGAATTGTGGCAAAGCCAGCAGGCCGACCGCGACTCGCACCGACGTATCTCGCCAGATCATCCACTTCGGGGTGAAAAACCGGAATCCGTGCCTGGCCCCGTGTCGCCCGGCGACAGCCGGTTACTGGACCGTCACGGCCGTGCACGCACCTAGGATGCGCTGCTGACCGAGGCCCCGTTGGTCGAGACCAGCGCCAGCGGGGCTGCGGCCCCTCTCGGACGGCGTCAAGCCTGGGCGTCGGGGGCGAGCTCGGTGGGTGCCGCGAGCGGGCGACCGGTGAGCGCGCCGGCGTGCCGCTCCGCCACCTGTCGCAACGCCTCGCTGTCCGGACCGGGGGCGGCCACGAAGATCGCGTCCCGGTAGTAGCGCAGCTCCTCGATGCTCTCCTGGATGTCGGCCAGCGCCCGGTGGTTGCCGCGCTTGGTGGGCGCCTGGAAGTACGCGCGGGGGTACCACCGCCGCGCCAGCTCCTTGATCGAGGAGACGTCGACGATCCGGTAGTGCAGGAACCTCTCCAGCGCAGGCATGTCGCGAGTGAGGAAGGACCGGTCGGTGGCGACCGTGTTCCCGGCGAGCGGAGGCCGTGACCCGTCGGGGCAGTGCGCCTTCACGTAGGCCAGCACCTGCTGCTCGGCCTCGGCGAGGGTCAGGCCGCCGTCGAGCTCGGCCAGGAGCCCGGACTTCTTGTGCATGGAGCGGACGAAGTCACCCATCTGGTCGAGGGACTCGGCGGGCGGCTTGACCACCAGGTCGATGCCGTCGCCGAGGACGTTGAGGTCGAAGTCGGTGACCAGCGCGGCGACCTCGATCAGGGCGTCCGCGACGAGGTCGAGGCCGGTCATCTCGCAGTCGATCCAGACCAGTCGTTCCTTCACGCCGCGCAACACTACGCCGACGAAGCCGCGCGTCTCTCAGGCTCGGTTCAGGGCGGCTTCCTAGAGTGCCGGGTGTGAAGGAGTGGCTGGGCACCGCTGCGCGCCTGGTCACCGGCGGGGTCTGGATCTGGGCCGGGTGGCTCAAGCTGCCGCACCCGGAGGAGAGCGTGCTGGCCGTGCGCGCCTACCAGCTGCTGCCCGGCGACAGCGCCACCACCGTGGGCCACCTGCTCCCGGTGCTCGAGATCGTGGTCGGTGGCTGCCTGGTCCTCGGGCTGCTCACGCGAGGCGCGGCCACGGTGTCCGGCCTGCTGTTCGTCGCCTTCATCGTCGGCATCGCCTCGGTCTGGGCCCGCGGCATCAACATCGACTGCGGCTGCTTCGGCGGCGGCGGCTACGACCCCGACGCGACCTCCAAGTACCCGTGGGAGATCGCCCGCGACATCGGCCTGCTCGCGCTGTCGGCGTACGTCGTCTGGCAGGGCCGCACCCGGTTGGCCCTCGACAACCTGCCCTTCCGCCGGCGTGACCTCGCGGAACTCGAGCCCGACCCCGACCGTTCTGGAGTCTGACCATGGCGAACACCAAGCAGAAGCAGCGGGAGCGGGCGGAGCGGGCTGCGGCCGCACTGCGCGAGAAGCAGCGCAAAGAGCGGCGGCGCCAGGTCCTCACCGGGCTCGTGGTGGTGGTGGCGATGGTCGCCATCGTCGCCGGCGGCTTCCTCGTGAACTCGATGCGCGACGACACCGAGGAGACGGCCGGCTCGATCCCCGGCATCGGCAGCGCGTACGGCGTCACGGTGGGCGCGGACTCGGCGCCGCACAAGGTCGTGGTCTACGAGGACTTCCTCTGCCCGATCTGCGGGGAGTTCGAGAAGGCCGGTCACGAGCAGCTGGCCACCCTGGCCGAGCAGGGCAAGGTACAGATCGAGTACCGGCCCTTCGTGGTGCTCGACCGGGCCGGTCCGTACTCGCAGCGGTCGACCGCCATCTGGAGCCTGGTCCTCGAGCACGACGGGCAGGACGTCGCCAAGGCCTTCCACGACCTGCTGTTCGCGAACCAGCCCAGCGAGACGGGTCCCTTCCCGGGCAACCAGGTGCTCATCGAGCTCGCCGGCCAGGCCGGAGCGGATGTGGATGCCCTGACGAGCGCCGTCGACAGCGGGGACGGTGACGACTGGGCCGAGGACGCCACGAAGACCGCCCTCGGGGACGGGGTCGAGTCCACGCCGACCGTCTTCCTCGACGGCAAGCTGTTCACCGACTACCGGACGCCCGACGATTTGGCAGCCAACCTGATCAAGGCTGTTCAGTGACCCCGTGACCTCCGACCTCGCCGCCTTCATCCGCCACCTGCCGAAGGCCGAGCTCCACGTCCACCAGGTCGGCTCGGCGTCGGCCCGGATCGTCAGCGAGCTCGCGACCCGGCACCCCGGCACCGTGCCGAGCGACCTGGAGGAGCTGAAGCGGTTCTACGAGTTCCGCGACTTCGCTCACTTCGTGGAGGTCTACCTCGCGGTGGTGGCGTTGATCCGCACCCCGGAGGACATCCACTACCTGACCTACGAGGTCGCGCGCGAGATGGCGAGCGGGCAGGGGCTGCGGTACGCCGAGCTCACCTGCACGCCGTACACCTCGGTCCGGCCCGACCAGCCGGACGCCGGCATGGCGATCGAGGCCTTCACGGAGGCGATCGAGTCCGCGAGGGCGGAGGCGGAGCGAGACTTCGGGCTGGTGCTGCGCTGGATCTACGACGTCCCCGGCGAGTTCGGACTGCCGGCCGCCGACGCGACGCTGTCCTACGCCCTGGACCACCGGCCCGAGGGCCTGGTCGGGTTCGGCCTCGGCGGTCCCGAGGTCGGCGTTCCTCGCCCGCAGTTCCAGCCGCACTTCGAGCGGGCCCGCGCCGCCGGGCTGCACAGCGTGCCGCACGCCGGTGAGACCACCGGGCCGCAGACGATCTGGGACTCGCTGACCCTGCTCCGAGCCGAGCGGATCGGCCACGGCACCTCCGCCGCCCAGGACCCGGAGCTGCTGAGGCACCTGGCCGACACCGGTGTCCCGCTCGAGGTCTGTCCGTCGTCCAACGTCGCCACCCGCGCGGTGGCCACGCTCGCGGAGCACCCGATCCGGGCCTTTCGCGCGGCCGGGGTCACGGTCACGGTGAACTCCGACGACCCGCCGATGTTCGGGACCACCCTCAACCAGGAGTACGCCGTGGCGGCCGAGCTGCTGGGCCTCGACGAGGCCGGCCTGGCCGAGCTGGCCCGGACTGCGGTGCGGGCGTCGTTCGCGCCCGAGGACGTGCGGGAGCGGGTGCTCGGCGAGATCGACGCGTACGCCGCGCGCTGACGCGGGCCAGCAGGTTCAGGGCAGTAATAGGCCCCGCAACCTCATACGCAGCGGGGCCACCACCTTTGTAACGGGTGGGACGGGCCGATCGGGGGATTGAGGCTGCGTGTCGCGGGGCACCTAGGGTGTGTCCATGAACCAGCAGCGGCCGGTGCGCGTCGCGATCGTCAACGACTACGAGCTCGTGGTCGTCGGCGTCGCCGCCCTGCTGCAGCCGTTCCGCGACCGGGTCGAGGTGGTCGAGCTGGACAGCCAGCTGCCCACCGTCTCGGACGTCGACGTGGTGCTCTACGACACCTTCGGTCAGGCCCAGGGGTCGGGCATCGCGGTGGACAGGCTGCTCGACCACACCGACGCCAAGCTGGTGATCTACAGCTGGAACCTCCAGCGCGAGCTGGTGCGGGACTCGCTCACCGCCGGCGCGGCCGCCTACCTGTCGAAGGGCATGGAGGCCGAGGACCTGGTCTCGGCACTGGAGCAGGTGCATCTCGGCCAGACGCTGGTGCCCGAGGGCGGCGGCACGATCAACCCCCGCGCCGACCTGGCCTACCCCGGCAAGGAAGAGGGGCTGACGGTCCGCGAGTCGGAGATCATCGCGCTGATCACCCAGGGCCTGTCCAACCAGGAGATCGCGGAGCGCAGCTACCTGAGCATCAACTCGGTCAAGACCTACATCCGCACGGCCTACCGGAAGATGGGCGTGCAGCGTCGTTCGCAGGCCGTGCTGTGGGGGATCAAGCACGGTTTCCAACCCGATGTCGTACGTCGCGTCGAGGCCATCGACCGGCGCCCGGGCCACCCGAGCTCGTGAGGTCATGGCCGACCGACCTGAGCTGATCCTCAAGCTCACCCACACGGTCGCCGCCCTGCCCCCGGCCGATCCGCTGCCGCTGCGGATGTGCATCGCCTTCGTCCGCATCCTCGGGGCGCGGGCCGGCACGATCTCGCTGGGGTACGCCAGCACCGAGCGGACGGTCCTGTGCGCCACCGATGAGACGGCCTCGCGCTACGAGGATGCCCAGGACCTGGTGCGCGAGGGCCCCAGCCTCGACGCCTTCCGCGCCGGCATCGTGGTCACCTGCAGCTCGGTGTCGGAGCACGTCGTGCGCTGGCCCGCCCTCTCCGCGGCCGCCCCCGCCCTGGGTGGGCCGGTGCACGCCGTACCCATCCAGCCGGACGGCAGCACGATGGGCGTCCTCACCGTCCACGACGGTGGTGAGCTCCAGCTGGCTGCCGACGACGCCGAGCTGCGCTTCCTCGCCAACGCGGTGGGGGCGGCCGTCCTGGGCGAGCTGCCCGGGCACGACGACCAGAGCCGATTCTGGAGCGAACGTGACCGGGTGTCCCAGGCGACCGGCATGGTCATCGCCCAGCTCAGGACGAGCCCTGGCGACGCTCTGGCGCTGCTTCGGGCGCATGCGTTCGCCCACGACCTGAGCGTGGTCGAGGTGAGTCGTAGGGTGGTGGCACGCGAGCTGGACTTCTCCGGCACCGACCGAGGTGAGCACAAGTGACCATCCGCGAAGAGGCGGCGGCCAGGGCGTTCGCGGATGCCCTGGCAGCGCTGACCGCAGGAGAGGTCGACGTCGCCGACGTCCTCGCCCATCTCATGGCGGACTGCGCCGCCAGCGCCCAGGCCGACGCGGTGGCGCTCCTGGCCACGGACGGCAACGGCGACCTCTCCCTGCTCGCGGCGAGCTCGCACCGGGCCGTCGAGCTCGAGCTGTGGCAGCTGCAGCGCTCCGAAGGGCCGTGCATCGAGGTGATGAGCACTGGCGATGCGTTGCGGGTGCACGGCGCGGAGGCCATGGCCGGGCGCTGGGGCGCGACCGGCCAGGTCCTGGCCGAGGCCGGCTACACCGGCGTCGAGGCGTATCCGATGCGCTGGCGCGGCACCGTCGTCGGCGGTCTGAACATCTTCCACCGCCGCGAGGTCGAGCCGGTCGACGACGCGGTCCAGCAGGCGTTCGCGGACGTGGCCACTCTGGTGGTCGTCCAGTCCGTGACGGTGACGACGGACCAGGTCAAGGCTCGCCTGCACGAGGCGATGGTGGCCCGGAACGTCGTCGAGCAGGCCAAGGGGGTGCTCGCCTACCGCATGGACCTGGACCTGGACGCCGCCTACGACGCGCTCCTGCGAAGAGCCGACCAGAACGGGGGAGCGCTCACGCAGGTGGCGCTCGACGTCGTCGCGGAGGCCAGCGCGGAGCAGGGTCACTCCTGAACCACCACCTATAGTGGCTTCTGGCCGGACGAGGCCCAGCAGCGACCTCCGGGACCGGTCTCGAGCCGAGCAGGGGTCATGTCCAGGCGTCCACCAGCCACCGGCCCGTCGCGACCGCTGGTCGTGGTCCCGCTCGCACTCACCCCGGTCGTGTCCGCCGGGCTCGGCGTGGTGCTGCGTGGCCACGGTGACCGGGTGCGGTGGCAGCCGGAACGAGCCCGAGGTCGCTTCGACGTCGGGATCGTGGACCCGGCTCTCGTCGACGACCGGACTCTCCTGCTCCTGCGGGAGGCCCCGGTGGTGGCCCTGTCGTCCGGCAGCGAGGAGGCCACCCGGCGAGCCGGCATCGATGGCCTCCCGGTGGTGGGTCTGGGTGCCTCCACCGAGGTGCTGGTCAGCGCGTGCGAACAGGTGGCGGGCGACGGCCGTCGCAGCCATCGGTGGGAGCAGCTCCTCTCCGAGCGGGAGTCGCAGGTGCTGACGCTGATCTGCTGCGGCTGCGCCAACAACGAGATCGCCGAGCGGCTGCACCTCAGCATCAACACGGTCAAGACCTACGTGCGCACCGCCTACCGCAAGATCGGCGCCGTGACCCGGCCACAGGCCGTGCTGTGGGGGCTCGCGCACGGGTACGGAGAGGACGCGGGCGAGCTCAGTCGGCGGGTGTAGGGTCACCACGTCGCCCGGATTGTCGACCACGACCCGTCCGGCACTCCACACCAGGGCTGACTCGACGGCGCGGCCAGCGGACGGGAGCGACATGGCCGGGCTGGCGGACATCGCAGGGGCGCTGGCCGAGGCCGCCCGGGAGATCGAACGCTGCGACGACGTCGACACCGTCCTGAAGAACGTCGTCGGGGTCGCTCGTGACTCGATCCCCGAGATCGACCACGTCGGGATCACGGTGGTCGACGGCGACCCCGCGCGGCCGCGGACCCGGACCGCCAGCGACGCCGTCGTGCTCGAGCTGGACCAGATCCAGTACGACGGTGGCGAGGGACCGTGCCTGGAGGCGCTCGGCCTGCCCGGTGTGGTCCGGGTCGACCGCCTGCGGCACGAGCAGCGCTGGCCGAAGTTCACCGCAGAGGCCGCCGAGCTCGGGCTGCGCTCCATGCTCGGGGTGGCGATGGTCTCCGGCGACCGGCCCGTCGGCGTGCTGAACCTCTACTCGTTCAGCACCGACGAGCTCTCACCGGACACCGAGCAGCTGGCGGAGCTCTTCGCGGTGCACGCGGGGTCGGCCCTGGGGCACGTCCGCGAGATCGAGCACCTGAACCTGGCCCTGGCCAGCCGCAAGGTGATCGGGATGGCTCTGGGGATACTCATGGAGCGGCTCGAGATCGACGAGGACACCGCTTTCGCCTACCTCACCCGGATGTCGTCCACGACCCAGACCAAGCTCCGCGACGTCGCGGCTTCCGTCGTCGACCAGGCCCGAGCCCGGGCCGAGGCCGTGCGCTCAGGCGATCTGGGTCCGTAGGTCGCGGAGGATGCGCTCCAGCAGCCGCGACACCTGCATCTGGGTGACGCCCAGCTCGCTGCCGATCTCCTGCTGGCTCTTGTCCTGGAAGAACCTCAGATAGAGGATCCGCCGGTCCCGCTCGGGGAGTCGGCGTACGACGGGCGCCAGGGTGGCCCGCGCCTCGACGGCGTCCTGCTCGTGCTGCTCCTCGGTCACGAGGTCGGCCAGCGTCGTTCCGTTGCCACCACCCACTGCTCGGTCCAGGGAGGGCGGCTGGAAGCAGCCGAACGACTGGACAGTCGCGTCCAGCTCCTCGCGCGAGCAGCCGAGCTGTCTGGTCAGCTCGGAGTCGGTCGGCTCACGACCCAGCTCCTGCTCCAGCGTCTCGATGCTGCGGCTGACCTTCCACTGCATCTCCTGGAGGCGACGCGGGGGGCGCACCATCCAGCTCTGGTCACGGAACCACCGCTGCACCTCGCCGCGGATCGTCGGTACGGCGTAGGTCAGCAGGTCGGGCCGGACGGTCGGGTCGAACTTGTGCACCGCCTTGACCAGCCCTTCGTACGCCGCCTGGTGCAGGTCCTCGGTGGCGACGCCGCGCCCGCGGTAGCGGTTCGCGACCGCCTGGGCCACCCCACGGTTGAGCAGCACGACCTCGTCGAGCAGCGCGTCGCGGCGCGCGAGGTCGTCGGTGGCATGGGCCTCGAGCAGCAGCTCGCTGGTGCGGCGGCTCCGCTCGGCCCGTGATGTCGTCCCGGCCTCCATGCCCGACCTTCCCGGAGGAGTGCTGGCCGCGCCGGCTGCTTCAGCGAGGACAATCGCCCGGCGTAGTCCGCCGAACTAGTCACCATGGTCCATATGGACTAGTCCGATCGGTTCACCTGAAGGGGTGGAAAGTCTCGAGCTCCTGCGCGACCGCGCCGGCACGGGTTACCGGCGAGTCGTGACCGCCCTGCCCAAGCCCCGCGGGCCCCTCGGAGACGAGGTCCTCGGCACGCTGCGCGACCTGCCCGTGCGCGCCGTGCCGCGCATCGACATACCCCCGGAGTCGGCCGACGACGCCGCTCTCACCCTCTGGGTCCTGCACGAGCTCAGCTACGGCGGTTTCGCCGACGTCGACGACGGCGCCGAGCGCGAACCCGAGCTGCTGCGCGTGCGGCGGCGCCTCGAGGACGACCTCGAGACGGCGCTTCGAGCCCGGTGGCCCGGAGTGCCCGAGGGAGCCGACCTGGCGGACGGGTTCTTCGACTGGGTGGAAGCGCACGACGGCCCGTCGCTGGCCCGCCACGTCCAGACCGAGGCGACCGAGGAGCAGGTCCTCGACCTGCTGCGGGTCCGGTCGGTCTACCACCTCAAGGAGGCCGACCCGACCACCTGGGTCATCCCGCGGCTGCCGAACGCCGCCAAGGCCGCCCTGGTCGAGCTCCAGTACGACGAGTACGGCGTCGGCGACCCCGCCCGCCTGCACGCCCACCTGTGGGCGCGGGGGATGGGGGCCAGCGGGCTGCGCCCGGAGTACGGCGCGTACGTCGACGAGGCACCGGTCGAGATCCTCGAGCAGAACAACGTCGTGTCGATGTTCGGGCTCCAGCGCCGGCTGCGAGGCGCGGCGGTCGGCCATCTGGCGGCGTTCGAGGCCACCAGCTCGATGCCGTCTCGCCGGATGGCGCAGGGGCTGGAGCGGCTCGGCTTCCCGAGCGAGATCGTCGGCTACTACACCGAGCACGTCGAGGCCGATGCCGTGCACGAGCAGGTCGCGCTGCGCGATGTGTGTGTCGCCCTGATCCGGGAGGAGCCGGCACTCGAGGCCGACGTCTGGTTCGGTGCGTGGGCCTGCCTGGACCTCGAGAGCCGCACGGCGCGGCGGATCCTGGACGCCTGGGGTGTGGCATGACGGCCGAGCTCGCGCGACCCGACATCGTGCTGTGCCCCGGCGGGCCGATGTTGCTGCGGGGCAAGCACGTCGTCACCGACGAGGACGGGGTCGAGCACCGCACCACGCGGCCCGTCTCGGCGGTGTGCCGGTGTGGGAAGTCGGCCTCGAAGCCGTGGTGCGACGGCACCCACAAGGTGCTGCCGCCGAAGCTGCGCCCGTAGGCTCCTAAGCCGCCGAGCGCGCGAGCCGGTCGACCTGGACGAGCGCCCCTCGCTCGTACTCGCGCACCGCGATGACCGCCAGCTCGTCGGAGGTCGCCACGAGGTCGGCCACGCGCTCGACCTGGTCGTGGGGTCCGACCTGCAGCAGGGCAGAGCCGGCCACCACCAGGTGTCGGTCGATGACGTCGAGGCACTGCCGGACCAGCTCCAGCCCGTCCGCACCGCCGTCGATCGCGGTGACCGGGTCCTCCGGGAAGGTCGGAACCTGCGCCGTGGGAACCCAGGGCGGGTCGGCGATGATGACCGCGAACTCCTCGTCGGGGTCGAGCACCTCGTCCATCCGGCCTTCACGCACGTCGGCGCGCAGGCCGGCCAGCGCGGCGTTCCTCCGCAGGTAGCCGCAGGCGGCGGAGTCCGCGTCGACGCAGACCAGCATCCGCGGCGCCAGGGTCACCGCGAGCAGGCCGATGTGGCCGGCTCCCGAGCACAGCTCGAGCACCGGGCCCGGAGGCGCCATCCGGATCAGCTCGGCTGCCCAGCGCGACTGCGCGGCGGTCCACGGCCGGGGCGCGAGCACCCGGTCGTCGTACTCGATCCGCAGCCCCTCGAAGTCGGCGAACTGCGACTCGACGATGCTCACCGTAGGCAGGTGCCCTCGGCACCTCCCCCGCACGCTCACCCCTTCGGGCGAATCCCGCCGCGGCCCAGCCGGAGCCGGTGGTGCAGCAGGGCCGCCCGGGCGGCGTTGCTGCCGGCCGCGCCGTGCACGCCGCCGCCGGGATGCGCCGCGGCCGAGCCGAGGTAGAGGCCCGCGACGCCGGTCTCGGCCCGGGCCAGTCCCGGGACCGGCCGGAGCACCAGCTGCTGGTGCAGCTGCGCGGTGCCGCCACCGACGGCGCCGCCGATCAGGTTCGCGTTGCGCGCCTCGAGCTCGCGCGGGCCGAGTACGCGACGGGCCCGGATCAGGCTGCCGAAGCCCGGGGCCAGCCGCTCGACCCGGGCCTGCATCCGGTCCGCGAACCGCTCGCGGTCGTCCTCGTCCCAGGTCCCGCGGATGGTGCCGTCCCCGGCGTCGGTGCGGGTCTCCTGCGGCACGTGGGTGTAGGCCCAGAACGACTCCGTACCGGCGGGCGAGCGGGTCGGGTCGGTGGTCGACATCTGTCCGGTGAGCAGGAACGGCGCGGCCGGGATCGCGCCCGCCCACACCTGGCAGAGGGCCTCCTGCATCTGGCCCACGGAGTCGCCGACGTGCACCGTGCCCGGGGCGTACGCCGGCTCGGTCAGCCACGGCACCGGGCCACTGAGCGCCCAGTCGACCTTCACCGTCCCGGGGTCCATCTCGAACCTCACCATGCCGCGGGCCACCCGCGACGGCACGTCCTGGGGGTCGAGCAGCCGGCCGAACAGGTTCGGCGCCGCCACGTCGGCGATCACCGCGTAACGGGCCCGGACCCGCTCGGTGGCCGTTCGCACCCCGGTGGCGCGCCCACCGTCGACGTCGATCCCGATCACCTCGGCGTCGCACCGGAGCTCGCCGCTCTTCGTGGCGAGACGCCGGGCCAGGGCGGAGGCGAGCTCCCCGGCGCCGCCCTCGGGGGCCGGGAACCCGACCGTCTGGCCGAGCATGGTCATGAGCAGCGCCATGAGCCCGGAGCCGGGGGCGTCCAGGGGGATGTCGGCGTGGCCGGCGTTCCCGGCCAGCAGGACGCGAGGTGCCTCGCCGCCGAACCGCGACCCGCCGAGCTCGGCCGCCGGCGTGAGCAAGGTGCGCACGAACCCGAGACCGCCGACCTTGCGCAGGCCGGCCAGCAGGCGCAGGCCGGGCCGGACCGGTGGGAACGGTGTCAGCAGCGCCCCGATCAGGTGCTCGCCCACCACGTCCCACTCGGAGCAGAGCTCGAGCCAGGCCTCGCCATCGCCAGCGTGCTGGGCGTCGGCCAGCCGGGCGGTGACCTCCCGGTCCCGGTGCAGGAGTGCCCAGCTGCCGTCAGGGAACGGGTGGCCGAGCACGGCAGGAGCGTGCCGCCACCGGAGCCCGTGCTCCTCGAGCCGCAGCGACTGGATGGTGCCCGACGCCGCGGCCAGGGGGTAGAACGCGCTGAAGGTGTCGTGCACGAAACCTGGCTGGACGTCCTCGGCGGAGGCGACGGCACCGCCGATCGTCGGCTGCGCCTCCAGGACGAGCACCGACCAGCCCCGGTCGGCGAGCAGGTTGGCGGCGACGAGCCCGTTGGGACCGGACCCGACCACGACGGCGTCGTACTCGCTCACTCCTGCTGGGTTCGGCGCTCGGCGAGGAAGGCCAGCCGGCGCAGCGCCTCGGTGTTGCGCCAGTGCAGGAGCGGGTCCTGGAGCGGCCGGGGGACCAGGGCGCCCGGACCTGACGCCGCGTTCTCCTCCATGACCACCTCGGTGTCCATGCCCACCGGCTGCAGGCGCAGGGTCACGTCGGCGCGCCCGGCCGGCCAGGCGTGGGCATGCAGCACCAGCAGCGACTCGGGTCGGCACTCCACGGACTCCGTCTCGTCGTCCACCACCAGCGGCCAGGTGCCGACCGAATGGTGCAGCCTGGACCCGACCTGCGGCCAGGTGTCGTCGACGTCACGCATCCGGGTGGCGCCGACCACCCACAGCGGGTAGAGCCAGCCGTCGGCCAGCACCTCCCAGACCTGGGCCGGACTGGCGTGGACGAGTCGGGTTGTGGTGCTCACGAGTCGGAGGTAACCGACGGCGGACGCGGCATGCCCACCCCGTGGCATGAGGTACCCGGCCGCCGGGCACCGCGCCCGCATGACAGCGAAGGCCACCGTGGTGCTCGACGTCGACGGGACACTGGTCGACACCAACTACCACCACGCCGTCTGCTGGGCCCGCGCCTTCGAGAGCGTGGGGGTCACCGTGCCGGTGTACCGCATCCACCGTGCGATCGGCATGGGTGGCGACAAGCTCGTGGCCGAGGTGGCCGGCGACGACGTGGAGCGCGAGCACGGCGACGACGTCCGCGACCGCTGGGAGCAGGAGTACGACAGCGTCATCGAGGAGACCCGGCTGCTGCCCGGCGCGAAGGAGCTGCTCGCGGCGCTGCGCGACCGCGACGCCGACGTGGCGCTGGCGAGCTCGAGCATCCCCAAGCACGCCGAGCACGCCTTCGAGCTGCTCGAGGCCGACGACCTCGCGGACACCGCGACCACGTCCGAGGACGCCGACGAGTCCAAGCCGGACCCCGAGCTCGTGGAGGTGGCGCTGTCGCGGGTGGGCGGCGCAGCGGCCTGTGTCGTCGGCGACTCGGTCTGGGACGTCGAGGCAGCGAAGCGTGCGGGCGTCCCGGCGTACGGCGTGCTCACCGGCGGGACCAGCCGCGCCGAGCTGGAGGAGGCGGGCGCGATCGCGGTCTACCGGGACGCGGCCGAGCTGCTGGAGCGCCTCGACGAATGGGTACCGGGCAGCGACTAGAAGGAGGTACGGCGATGCCGAGCAAGTCCGCCAACGTCAAGAACGAGAAGCAGTACGAAGCGCTCAAGGACAAGGGCATGTCCAAGGAGCGCGCCGCCAAGATCGCCAACACCAAGGACGCCTCGAAGAAGGGCGGCAAGCAGAGCGGCAAGGGCGGCGACAGCAGCCAGGGCGGCACCACCGCGCAGAAGAAGAAGGCCGGTCGCAAGGGCGGGAAGGCCGCCGCCAAGAAGAGCTGAGGCCGACGTGGTCACCCTCCCGGAGACCACGCTCGAGGGACTCGAGAGTCGCGGCCAGGACGTCGCGGGCCTCTGGGGACGTCGAGTGTTCCTGGCGGCGTTCGCCGTCATCTTGGTGGCAGGCCTGGCCGGGTTGCTCGGCGTGCGCGGCGCAACTGCCGACGCGAGCGAGGACGGCTGGTCGGTCGAGCTGGACTACGCCTCCATCGCCCGGGCCGGCCTGGACGTGCCGTTCACCGCGACGGTCCGGCACGACGGGGGGTTCGACGAAGTCGTCACGCTCGCACTGACGGCCGACTACCTCGACATCTACGAGACGCAGGGGTTCCATCCCGACCCCAGCGCCACGCGCCGAGACGGCGACACGCTGTACCTGACTTTCGACGCACCGGCTGAGGGCGACACCTTCGTCGTGTCGTACGACGCCTACATCCAGCCGTCGGCGCAGCGGGGTCGTGACGGGACGCTCGCGGTGCTCACCGACGGCCGCGAGGTTGCCGCGGTGCCGTTCCGCACCCGGCTGCTGCCCTGACCGGACACAGGAGGTCCACGTGGAGATCGTGCTGAGGGCCGCCGTCGTCTTCCTCTTCCTCTGGGTGGTCACCCGGGCAGTGGGTCGCGCCACGCTGGGCGAGCTGAGCACATTTGAGCTGCTGCTCTACGTGACCATGGGAGACATGGTCCAGCAGGGGGTCACCCAGCAGGACTTCTCCGTGACCGGGGCGGTGCTGGCGGTCGGGACGTTCGCGCTCCTGACCGTCGTCCTGTCGTGGACCCAGTGGCGGTTCCCGCGCACCCGCGACGTGATCACCGGGAGACCGCTGCTCGTGGCCGCGGACGGCAAGCTGAACGACGATGCGATGCGGCGACAACGCCTTTCCGTCGCCGACTTCCTGGTGGCTGCGCGCGAGCAAGGCATCCGGCGAACTGGCGACATCGAGTACGCAGTGCTCGAGGCGGACGGGCGGATCTCGTTCTTCACCTACGAGGACGACGCGTCGTCGGGTGCTCCCGAGAAGCCGCCTGGCGGCTGACCGGCACGGCTCAACCCAGCTGCGGCAGCACGTCCTTGCCGTAGGCCTGGATCATCGCGAGGTAGTTCGGCCCCATGTTCGCGACGTACACCTCGTCGTAGCCGGCGTCGACGTAGTCGCGCAGCTGCTGGACGTGCTGGTCGATGTCGTTGCCCGCGACGATGCTGTCGGCGGTCGACTCGCGGGTGACGAGCCGGGAGGCCTGCTCGAAATGCTGCGGGCTGGGCAGCACCT
This sequence comes from uncultured Actinomycetota bacterium, assembly GCA_963749865.1. Taxonomy (GTDB): domain Bacteria; phylum Actinomycetota; class Actinomycetes; order Propionibacteriales; family Nocardioidaceae; genus Nocardioides. The sequence continues at coordinate 238,438 of CAVVOE010000006.1, read as the reverse complement.
GCGAGAGCTCGCCCGGCAGGCCGGCGTTGGCCCAGAGCCGGTGCGCGTGGTCGACGCCCTCGTCCTCGGTGTCGGCCCACGCGACCTTCGCGCCGCCCTGGGCCGGCTTGCCGCCGGACTTCTGCTTGAACCCCTTGACCAGGTCCGGGTCGTCCTGGGTGCCGATGTAGCCGTCGCCGATCCGGGCCGCGACGTCGAGCGCCTTCGGGCCGAACGCCGAGACGTAGATCGGGGGCGGCTGGTCCGGGAGCGTGTAGATGCGCGCGGTGTCGACCTGGTAGTGGGTGCCCTGCCGGGTCACCGGCTCGCCCTTCCAGAGCTCGCGGATCAGGTCGACGGCCTCCTCGAGCATCTCGAGGCGTACGTCGGCTGAGGGCCAGACATCGCCGAGCACATGCTCGTTGAGCGCCTCGCCGCTGCCCACGCCGAGCGTGAACTTCCCGTCCAGCTGGACCGCGGCGGTCGCAGCGGCCTGGGCGATGACGGCAGGGTGGATGCGGACCGTCGGGCAGGTCACCGCCGTCGTGACCGGCAGCGAGCAGGCCTGCGAGATGGCGCCGATGATGCCCCACACGAACGGGCTCTGTCCCTGCTCGTCGTTCCACGGGTGGTAGTGGTCGCTGATCCAGAGGGCATCGAACCCGGCCTCCTCGGCCGCGACGGCCTGCTCGACGATCTGGCTGGGCGAGTACTCCTCGCAGGACAGGAAGTAACCGAAGCGCATGCCCCGGGGTACCCGCTACGTCCTTGCTCTCACGTGTCTTGGCGAGAGCGCATGTGTCGCGGGCCAGCAGTCAGTCCGCAGCGTCGGAGTTCGACCCCGTGGCCTCGAGCCTGGTGGAGATGGGCTCGAGCAGCGCGACCAGCTCGTCGAGCACGAGCGGCTCCAGCCCGTCGTACGGCGCTTCGGCGAGGGCGTCGGTCAACGACTCGATCCGGCCCTTGGTCGCCCGCCCGGCGTCGGTGAAGCGGCCGGCGGCACCGACGAGGCCGCGGTCGCGCAGGCCGTCCATGACCTCGGCCAGGCGGGCCTTGGGGAGGTGGTGGATCCGGCCGAACGACTCCGCCGGGTGGATGCCCATGTCGAGGGCGCTGAGCACGTGGGCCTCAGTCCCGCCGATCCGCTCCGAGACCAGGGCAGCGACGTGGCCGTCCCCGCGGTGCTCGCGGAGCATGTTGGCCGCGTGCCAGAGCCGGGCCACGGGCTCCTCGGGCATCGGGAGCGCGCGGAGCCCGGCGTACATGACCCGTCCCTCGGTCGGGGCGCTGGCCGAGGCCGTGGCGAGGAGATCGGCGGCGCGCGCGAGCTCGGGAGTCTCGACGAGGTCGCCCAGGATCCGCCGCAGTGCGGCCACGCAGCCCTGCTCACGCGCGGCGTGCGCCGCCTCGGGTGTGGTCGTGTCCCAGACCTTGGGGATGTGCCGGGCCACCTCACCGTCGGCGAAGCTGTAGAAGGCCGCGTGGACCACCTCGGCCGGGACCCGGCCGAGCGGCGCAGAGCGTCCCGCGAAGTAGCCGTCCCAGTAGTTGCGGAAGCCGAGCGCCGCCATCGAGTCGTTGGGTTCCGGAGAGAAGAAGTTGACCAGCGAGATCGGCTCGGTGAGCTCGAAGAGACGGCGGGCGACAGGATCTGGATGCCGCATCTGGGTCATCTCCTGCGGAGCGAGGCCACGGTCCGGAGTGCTCATGGGCGATTCGACCACTTCGCCGGCGGGAACTCATCGACGCCCGCGCGCGGCGGATCCACCCTTCCGGGTGAGCGTGCGCCGGACGATGCGCGGAGACCGGCGGGCCATGCGAGCAGTGACCTGGCAGGGCGCCAAGGACATCCGGGTCGAGAACGTCCCCGACCCGACCATCGAGGACCCGACCGACGTGGTCATCCGGGTCACCTCCACCGGGCTGTGCGGCTCCGACCTCCATCTCTACGAGGTGCTCGCGCCGTTCATGGAGCCCGGCGACATCGTGGGCCACGAGCCGATGGGTGTCGTCGAGGAGGTCGGCGCAGACGTGCACCACCTCGACGTCGGCGATCGGGTCGTCATCCCCTTCAACGTCAGCTGCGGCCACTGCTGGATGTGCGATCGCGGCCTGCAGAGCCAGTGCGAGACGACCCAGAACACCGAGCACGGCACCGGCGCCAGCCTGCTGGGCTACAGCAAGCTCTACGGACAGGTGCCCGGAGGTCAGGCGGAGTACCTCCGCGTCCCGCACGCCGACTACGGCGCGGTCAAGGTCCCCAACGGCCGACCCGACGACCGCTACCTCTTCCTCAGCGACGTGCTGCCCACCGCGTGGCAGGCGGTCGAGTACGCCGACGTCCCCGACGACGGGACGCTCCTGGTGCTCGGCGCCGGACCCATCGGCGACATGGCGGCGCGGATCGCGATGCACCGCGGGCACCGGGTGCTGGTGGCGGACCTGGTCCAGGAGCGACTGCAGCGCGTGGCCGCACGCGGGGCTGAGGCCTTCGACATCACCGGCCTCGAGGGCACCGCTGTCGGCGACGTCGTGCGCGACAAGACCGACGGCCGCGGCGCCGACGCTGTGATCGACGCCGTGGGCATGGAGGCCCACGGCTCCGGCGGCGTCAAGACGGTGCAGAAGCTGGTCGGCCTGCTGCCCGACCGGGTGGCCGAGCCGCTGATGCTGAAGGCAGGGGTGGACCGGCTGGACGCGCTGACCACCGCGTTCGACGCCGTACGCCGCGGCGGCACGGTCTCGGTGGTCGGGGTGTACGGCGGTGCGGCCGATCCGCTGCCGCTGTTCCAGATGTTCGACAAGCAGCTGCAGGTCCGGATGGGCCAGGCCAACGTGCGCTCCTGGACCGACGACATCCTGGCCCTGCTCGACCAGGACGAGGACGTGCTGGGCGTGGAGAGCTTCGCCACCCACCACCTCCCGCTCGACGAGGCGCCGGACGCGTACGAGACGTTCCAGAAGAAGCAGGACGGCGCCGTGAAGATCGTCTTCCGGCCCTGACCGCCCGCGGATGGACCCCGCTGCCACGATGAGCTCGTGACGACTGCGCTGGTGCTGATCGACCTCCAGCACGACTACTTCGCCGACGACGAGCTGGCCCGCTGCCGCGACGACCTGCTCGACCGGTGCAACGAGCTGGTCGACCGAGCCCGGTCCGCGGGGGCCACGGTCGTGGAGGTGCAGACCGTGCACAGCCACGACAAGACCACGTGGGCGCTCAACATGCGTGACGACGACCAGGGCATGGCCCTCGAGGGGACGTCCGGCGCGGCCCGGCTCGACGGTCTCCACGAGCCGGACCACTGCCTGGTCAAGACCCGGGACAGCGCCTTCCACGACACCGACCTGCTGGCCCGGCTGCGGGAGCGGGACGTCGACCGGCTCGTGCTGGCCGGCGTGTCGACCGAGTCGTGCATCGCGGCGACCGCGACCGACGCCTACGCCCACGACTTCCGGGTCACGCTGGTGGCCGACGCCACCGCCTCGGTCGAGTGGGAGCAGCACGACCAGACGCTGGAGCGGCTGGCGCAGCAGTACCGGCAGGAGGTCGCCTACGCGGCCGACGTGCTGTTCTGACCAGGCGTCGGTCAGCCGAGCTTGTGGTCGAGGTTGATCGCCGCGCTGATCAGGCTCAGGTGGGTGAACGCCTGCGGGAAGTTCCCGAGCTGGTCGCCGGCCAGTCCGACCTGCTCGGCGTACAGCCCGAGGTGGTTGGCGTAGGTGAACATCTTCTCCAGCGCCAGCCGGGCGTCGTCCAGCCGTCCCAGCCGGGTCAGCGCCTCGACGTACCAGAACGAGCAGAGGGAGAACGTGCCCTCGGGTCCGTCCAGGCCGTCGGGGGATCGCTCGACGTCGTAGCGGAACACCAGGCTGTCGGAGACCAGCCGCTCCTCGACCGCGGCCAGCGTGGAGACGAACCGCGGGTCGTTGGGCGCCACGAACTTGAGAAGTGGCATCAGCAGCACGCCGGCGTCCATGGTGTCCGCGCCCTCGTGCTGCATGAAGGCGCCGACCTCCTCGTCCCAGCTCCTGGTCATGATCCGGTCGTGGATCTGGTCGCGGACCTCGGCCCAGCCGGCCAGGTCGCCGGGCAGACCGCGCTGGCGGGCCGTGCGCATCATCCGCTCGATGGCCACCCAGCACATCAGGCGTGACGTCGTGTGCAGCCTCGGGTCGTCGCGGATCTCCCACATGCCGGCATCGGGCCGGTCCCAGTTGTCCATCAACCAGTCGAGCACCCGGGTCAGGTCCGACCAGGCGTCGTAGCTGATGCCGGGGCCGTACTTGTTGAACAGGTACACGCTGTCGATCAGCTCGCCGTAGATGTCGAGCTGGAGCATGTCGACGGCGGCGTTGCCGACGCGCACCGGCGACGAGTCGCGGTAGCCGCACAGGTGCGCGAGCTCGACCTCCTCCTTGGGCACGCTGCCGTCGAGGTCGTAGAGGACGCGCAGCGGCCCGAGCTCGGTGCCGTTGGGGTTCTCGTCGGACTCGTCGCCCAACCGCTCCGAGAGCCACTCCATGAACGCGGCCGCCTCGTCGGTGAAGCCGAGCCGGAGCAGTGCGTAGAGGCTGAACGCCGCGTCGCGGATCCACACGAAGCGGTAGTCCCAGTTCCGGCTCCCGCCGATCTTCTCCGGCAGGCTCGTGGTGGGCGCCGCGATGATCGCCCCGGACGGCTCGTGGGTGAGCAGCTTGAGGGTCAGCGCCGAGCGCTCGACCATCTCCCGCCAGCGGCCCGAGTACGTCGACTGGGCGATCCAGTCCCGCCAGAACCTGGCCGTCCCGTCGAAGAGCCCGGTGGTGCTGTCGCTGTCGCTCGGGTGCGGCTCGTCGTCGGGCCCCAGCACCTCGAGCACGAAGATCACCTCGTCGCCTCCGGCCAGCGCGACCTGCGCCGACACGACGCCGTCCTCGACCTCGAGGTCGGTGGACGCGCACAGGCCGAGCCGGATCCCGTCGCCCTCGATGAGCACCCCGTTGTCCACCTCGGTCGTCACCGGGTCGGCCCGGCCGTAGTCGGGGCGGGCCGCGACCCGGGTGCGCACGCGCACGTCGCCACGGACGGCCACGACGCGGCGGACCAGCCGCTGGCGGTGGTCGGGGTCGTGCTTCTTCATGATCGGCATGAAGTCGTGGACCTCGGCCACGCCCTCCTCGGTGAGGAAACGGGTGACCAGGATGTTGGTCTCCGGGAAGTAGAACTGCAGCGTGGTGGTCGCGCCGTCGACGACGTCGAGGGTCCAGGCCCCGCCGCGCTCGTGGTCGAGCAGGGCGCCGAACACGCTCGGCGAGTCGAACCGGGGCGCGCAGAACCAGTCCACGGTCGCGTCCGCGCCGACCAGTGCGCAGGTGCGCAGGTCGCCGACCAGCCCGTGCTGGGCGATCGGCAGGTAGTCGTCGTGGACCGGCGGCTCAGCCATCGAGCCGCCAGCCACCGTCGGGCAGGTCCAGCGCTGCCGTGGGTCCCCACGAGCCGGGGTCGTAGGTCTCCAGGTCGGGCGGGTCGTCGAGCAAGGGCTGGCACACCTCCCACAGCCGCTGCACCTCGTCGCCCCGGGTGAAGAGCGTCCGGTCGCCGCGGAGCACGTCCAGCAGCAGCCGCTCGTAGGCCTCCAGGGGCTCGGCGTCCGCACCGTGCTCGGCCAGGTCGTCGACCAGGTCGAGGACCATCGTGGCCGGGGCGAGCACCAGGTCCGGGCCGGGACGCTTGGCGCGCAGGTCGACGCGGATCACGGGCTCGTCGGTGAGCTCCAGGACGAGGTCGTGCGGCCCGGGCTCGCCGCCGAGCAGGCCGGACTCCGGAGGGCGGAACCGCAGCGTCACGGTACGTCGCGTCTCGGCCAGCCGCTTGCCGGTGCGCAGGTGGAACGGCACGTCGCGCCAGCGCTCGTTGTCGACGTAGGTCTCCAGGGCCACGAAGGTCTCCACGGTGGAGTCGTCGGCGACGTCGTCCTCGTCGCGGTAGCCGGCGTACTGCCCGAAGACCGCACGCTTCTTCGCGAAGGGGCGCATGGCCTCGAAGACCGCGGCCTTTGCGTCGCGCACGGCCTGCTCGTCGAGCGTGCCCGGGTCCTCCATGGCCACGAAGCCCAGCAGCTGGCACAGGTGGGTGGAGACCATGTCGCGCAGGCATCCGGTCGCGTCGTAGAAGCTGCCCCGCCCCTCCATGCCGAGCGTCTCCGGGACGTCGATCTGCACCTCGGCGACGCTTCGCCGGTCCCACGCGGGCTCGAAGAGCCGGTTGGCGAACCGGAGCGCGAGGATGTTCTGGACGGCTTCCTTCCCGAGGAAGTGGTCGATGCGGAACACCTGCTCCTCGTCGACCACCTCGTGGAGCGCCGCGTCGAGGCTCCTCGCCGACTCGACGTCGAGCCCGAACGGCTTCTCGACCACCAGCCGGGACCGGTCCGCCAGCCCCTCGCGGCCGAGCATGGCGATCATCCCTTCCATCGCCGTCGGCGGCACCGAGAGGTAGACGAGCCGGCGTACGTCGTCGCCCAGCTCGTCCTCGGCGCGGCGGACGGCTTCGGCGAGGTCGCTGCCGTCGTCGGAGTCGGACGGCTCGAAGCTCGTGGACTCCAGCAGCGTGGCGAGTACGTCGTCATCGAGGTCGTCGACCGAGTCCTGGAGCGCCTTCCGGACCTGGTCGCGGAAGTCGTCGTCGCTGCCGGGGGAATGCCGGCCACTGCCGATCACCCGGTAGTCGTCGGGCAGCCGGCCGGCGGCGGCCAGCCGGTAGAGACCGGGAAACAGCTTGCGGGCGGCCAGGTCACCGGTGGCCCCGAAGAGCACCAGGACGTGCGGCGCCAGCCCGCGGTCGTCGGTCACTCCGGTCCGTTACCCGTCGTGGGGACCCCGCATGACCCGGCCGGACCAGCACGCGGTGGCGCGGCACCAGTTTCGCCAAGTCGCGAACAGGGGGCGACCCCGACTCCTACCGTGAGTGCATGAGGCAGCGGACTCGGGTGTTGAGCGTGCTCGCGGCGCTGGTCGCGGGCACCGTGCTGGCCGTCGCGCCGGCCGCGACTGCGGGGACGACCACGACCACGACGCTGGCGTCCAGCGCCAACCCGTCGACCGTGGGTCAGGCGGTGACCCTGACCGCGACGGTGGTCGGCGACACCCCCACCGGCTCTGTGACCTTCGCCGAGCCCGCGGCGGGCGCCACCCTCGGCGTCAGCCCGCTGACCAGCGGTGTCGCCACGCTCGTGGTCGACTCGTTCGCTGCGGGTGACCACGCCCTCACCGCGACCTACTCGGGCGACGCGGACGACGACAGCTCCGACGCGTCCCTGACCCAGACCGTGGTGGCACCGGCACCCCCGCCCCCGCCACCCCCGGTGGTCGTCAAGCCGGTCGACCCGCCGAAGGTCCACCTGTCGGTGTCGAAGAAGAAGGCGTCCGTCGGCGACAAGGTGATGCTGCACTGGCGCAGCAAGCGCGCCGACAGCGTCATGGCCTCCGGCGACTGGGGCGGTGCCCAGAAGGCCAAGGGTCACAAGAAGGTCCGGATCACCGAGCGCGGTACGCATGTCTTCAAGCTGACCGTCCACAACGCCGCCGGCGACAAGACCGCCAAGGTCGAGGTGGTGGCGACCCGCAAGGCCAAGGAGCTCGAGCTCGTGGTCACCGAGGAGCTCGTCCTGGTCGGCACCGACGTCGACGTGTCCGCAGACGGCCTGGCCAAGGGCGAGAGCTACACCATCCGGCTCGACGGCAAGCCGGTCCTGACCGGCAAGGCGAACAAGAAGGGCGACGTGGCGCGCGCCTTCGAGCTCGCGAAGACGACCAAGGAGGGTGCGCTGTCGCTGACCATCACCGGCAGCAACCCCGACCGGGTCGGCGCCGCCCTGCTCAACGTGATCCGGCCGAAGACGCTCGACGTCGCCGTCGACCTGTCCGAGCTGGCCCGCAAGGCCGAGCAGACGGTCACGGTCAGCGACCTGGCCGCGGGCGAGTCGGTCACCGTCACCTATGCCGGCAAGAAGCTGACCACCGGCAAGGCCGACGACAGCGGGCTGTTCACGTTCACGTTCAAGGTCGGCAACGACACCGGTGAGCACACGGTCAAGGTGACCGGCGCCGTCCCCACGCGCGTGGGCGAGGCGACGTTCACGGTGCTGGACCCGGACAACGGCGGCGGTGGCGGCGGCGGTGGAGGCGCCGGCACCGTCGGTCGGACGCTGGCCCGGGCCGTACCTGTCTGACGCCGGCACCCCTGGGCAGGGCGACGGCCCTCCCTGTTGGGGTCAGAAGAGGGCCGCCTACCCGTCCCTATGGGGTCCAAGGACGGGGTGCTGACAGAGTAGGGACGAATCGGCATTCCCGACATGAGAATCACTTGTGTCGTGTGACTGCGGTGGGCCGGCGTCGTTAGGACAGCCGTGACTCCGCGTATCCGTGCCGCCCTCGTCTCCGCGGTCACGTCGCTGGCGCTGCTGCCGGGCCTGACCGTCCTGGACACGAGCGCCCAGGCGACGCAGGCAGCGCTGCCCGGCCCATCGGCGAAGCCCGGCCAGGCGCGGGCACCGAAGCTGCACTGGCAGCCGCGGCCCGAGCAGTACCCCGGCACCGCGACCACCAAGGACATCGCGATCCCGATGGACGACGGCGTCGTCCTGCGCGGCGACCTGGTCCAGCCGGCGCGGGCGGACGGGTCGGTGGTCACCCGGCCGCTGCCGGTGATCATCACGATCACGGCGTACAACAAGACCGTGCTGGCCAGCGGCGGGCTGGGCGGGCCGAGCGGGGACTACCTGGTCAAGCGCGGCTACGCGCGGCTGACCGTCGACGCGCGCGGCACCGGGTCCTCCGAGGGCGTGTGGGAGGCGTTCGGCCCGCGCGAGACCAAGGACTACGGCGAAGTGGTGGCGTGGGCGCACCGACAGCCCTGGAGCAACGGCAAGTCCGGGATGACCGGGCCGTCGTACATGGGCATCAGCCAGATCTACGCCGCCGCCGCTCGGCCGCCCGGGCTCAAGGCGATCTTCCCGCAGGTGCCGGGCGCCGACGTCTACCGCGACATCGTCGCCTCCGGCGGCCAGCTCGACGTGAGCTTCATCCCGCTGTGGATGGGGCTGGTCACCGGCACCGGGCTGATCCCGCCGGCGTACGGCGCGGACGACCCGGCGTCGGGGTTCAAGGCGATGCTCGACCGGCTCACGACCGCGACCACGTTCACCGTGCCGCTGCTGGCGGGCGCCCTGCTCGGCAGCGACCCGGCCTACGACGGCCAGTTCTACGCCGACCGCTCGCCGATCAATGTCATCAACCGGGTCAAGGTGCCGACCTTCCTGGTCAGCGGGGAGTACGACCTGTTCCAGCGCGGGACGCCGCTGCTCTTCGAGCAGCTGCAGAAGCAGGGCGTCCCGGTGCGGATGATCACCGGGCCGTGGGACCACCTCCAGGGCTCGTCCGGAGCTGACCTCGGCCAGGCCGGCTACGGCACGCTGCCGGAGCTGTGGCTGCGGTGGTTCGACCGCTACGTGAAGGGCAAGAAGGACAAGTCGCTCTTCGACGACATCAAGCCGTTCACCTACTACGAGCAGGGCACCGGACAGTGGGTGCGGGTCAAGAAGTACGTCGACCGCGACCTGCGCCCGGCGTCGTACCTCCTCTCCGGCGACGCCTCGGTCGGCGGCCGCAACGGCGCGCTGGTGCTCGACGACGCGAAGCCCGGCACGTCGACGCTGCCGCCGGTCCCGGTCACCGGACTGTGCACCCGGTCGACGAACCAGTGGACCGCCGGCATCCTCAACACCGCCTGGCCGGACAACCCGTGCCTCAAGGACAACCAGCTCAACGACCTCGGCGGCCTCAGCTTCCAGACCGCGCCGATGACCTCGGCCCTGCGGCTGCAGGGGCCGATCAACGCCCGGCTCTACACGTCCACGCCCACCGGCGACGGCATGTACTCGGTCGCCGTCGAGGACGTCGCGCCCGACGGCTCGGTCTCCCGGCTCACCGGCGGCTGGCAGGTGCTCTCCCAGCGCGAGCTCGACCAGAAGAAGTCGCGCTACCTGAAGGGCGAGCTGATCCAGCCGTTCCACCCCTTCACGCTCGAGTCCAAGAAGCCGGTGCCGTCCGGTGCGGTGGTGCCCGTGGACGTCGAGGTGTTCCCGACCGGCGCCGCGATCAAGCCGGGCCACCGGCTGCGGCTCAGCATCCAGGCCTTCGACGTGCCGCACCTCCTGCCCTCGCTGACCAACCTCGTCCAGATCGCGCCGCTGACGCTGCACGTGTCGCAGGCCCACCCCTCGGTGCTGACGGTGCCGGTGCGGACCGGGAAGAAGAGGTAGCTGGCCGGATCTCGACGACGGCTGGCCGTCCTCCTTCTCGAACGGGCACCTCCGGCCGACGACCCGCACCTGCCGCTGCTCTGACGGCCGAGGACCGCCTACGCTGCGAGACATCCGAGAGAAGCCGGCATGTCCGCGATCAAGTTCAAGGCGACCACGGCGACCGGGGCCGACTAGCCTGCTGGCGGAGGTGGGCGGATGGGTGAGGACGGGCTGCAGGCGCTGACCGACGCCGTACACGCGGAGGTCGAGCGGTACGTCGACCGCAACCCGCAGAGCGCCCAGCGCCACGAGTGGGCCGTGAAGTCGATGCCCGGCGGCAACACCCGGTCGATCCTGCACTTCGACCCGTTCCCGCTGGCGTTCTCGCACGGGGACGGCGCCCACCTCTGGTCGCTGGACGGCCATCAGTACGCCGACTTCCTCGGGGAGTACACCGCCGGGCTCTACGGCCACTCCGAGAAGGCGATCCTCGACGCGGTGCGCGACGCGCTCGACCGCGGGTTGAGCTTCGGCGGGGTCAACGAGCTGGAGCCGCGGCTGGCCGAGCTGGTCTGCGCGCGCTTCCCCGGCGTCGACCTGGTCCGGTTCACCAACTCCGGCACGGAGGCGAACCTGATGGCGCTAGCCCTCGCGGTGGCGACGTCCGGCCGCCGGAAGATCCTGGGCTTCCGCGGCGGCTACCACGGCGGTGTGATCACCTTCGGCCAGGAGCCCAGCCCGGTCACCGTGCCGCACGACTGGCTGCTGGCGGACTACGACGACGTCGAGGGCACCCGTGCGCTGATCAGGTCGCACAGCCGCGAGCTGGCCGCGGTGCTGGTCGAGCCGATGCTCGGCTCGGGGGGCTGCATCCCGGCCGGACAGGAGTTCCTGGAGATGCTGCGCGCCGAGGCGTCGTCCGCCGGCGCCCTGCTCATCTTCGACGAGGTGATGACCTCGCGGCTCTCACCGGGCGGGCTCCAGGCGGCCACCGGCGTGACCCCGGACCTGACCACCCTCGGCAAGTACCTCGGCGGCGGCCTGTCCTTCGGCGCCTTCGGCGGCCGGGCCGACCTGATGGCGGCCTACGATCCCACCCGGCCGGGCGCGCTGTTCCACGCCGGCACCTTCAACAACAACGTGCTCACGATGAGCGCCGGGATCGCCGGTCTCGAGCAGGTCCTCGACGACGCCACCCTCACCGGCGTCAACGACCGCGGCGACCGGCTCCGGCTCGCTCTCGACGACGTGGCGCGTCCGGCGGGTCTGCACGTCTCGGGCCTCGGCTCGCTGATGACGATCCACCCGGCGCGTCACCCGCTGGTCGCGTCCACGACGCTCACCGACGTCCAGGCCTCGGCCAAGGACCTGATCTTCTTCGCCCTGGTCGGCCGCGGCTTCTGGCTGGCCCGCCGCGGCATGCTGACAGTGAGCATCCCGGTCACCGACGAGATGTGCGACGAGCTCGTGCGAGCGTTCGCCGAGGTGCTGGACACGCATCGAGAGGCGTTCGGGTCGTTGGGGGTCCCGTGAGGGTGCTGCTCACCGGCTCGGCGGGCTTCATCGGCACCGCCATCGGTGCTGCGCTCGAGGCGGACGGCCACGACGTGGTCCGGGTGGACCTGATGCTTCCGATGGCGCATGGTGACACCGAGCCACCGGCGGACACCCATCGGCTCGACGTCCGGGACGCGGCTTCGTGGGTCGAGCTGCTCCGGGGGGCGGACGCGGTCTGCCACCAGGCGGCGGTGGTCGGCGCGGGCGTCCGGGTGGGGGACCTTCCTGAGTACGCCGGACACAACGACCTCGGCACCGCGGCCCTGCTGGGCGCCATGCACGAGGCGGCGGTCGGCCGACTGGTGCTCGCCTCGTCGATGGTGGTCTACGGCGAGGGGCGCTACCGGTGTCCGGAGCACGGTGACCAGGCACCGGCGGCCCGTGGGGTCGACGCGCTCGAGGCGGGTGACTTCGAGAACCGCTGCCCCCTGTGCCAGCGCCCGCTCGGCTGGGCGCGGGTCGACGAGGATGCTCGGCTCGACCCGCGCTCGTCGTACGCCGCGAGCAAGGTGGCGCAGGAGCACTACGCGAGCGCGTGGGCGCGCCAGGCCGACGCCCGGGCAGTCGCCCTGCGCTACCACAACGTCTACGGGCCCGGCATGCCACGGGACACGCCGTACTCGGGAGTGGCGGCGATGTTCCGCTCCTCGCTCGAGCGCGGCGAGCCGCCGCAGGTCTACGAGGACGGTGGGCAGATGCGCGACTTCGTGCACGTCACCGATGTGGCCCGCGCGAACCTCGCCGCACTTCGCGCGGTGGTGGATCACGGGATGCCGCCGTACGCCGCCTTCAACGTGGCGTCCGGCCATCCGGTGTCGATCCTCGACGTGGCCACGCTGGTCGCCGAGGGCACCGACCGCCCGCAGCCGCCCGAGATCACCGGCGCCTTCCGGCTCGGCGACGTCCGGCACGTCGTCGCCTCGCCGACCCGGGCCTCCGAGCAGCTCGGCTTCACCGCCGAGGTGCGCCCCGAGCAGGGGCTGCCCGCCTTCGCCACCGCACCGCTGCGCGCCTGATCACCAGGACGTGTAGAAGAGGTGCTGCACCAGCAGGGCCGCCGCGACCTGGAGGCCCAGCCCCCAGCGCCGCCACGCCGGCGGCAGCAGTGCGCACGAGACCGTCAGCCACGGCACGAACGGCAGCCAGATCCGCTCCACCTCGGCCCTGCTCATCCCCGACGCGTCCGCCAGCGCCACGACGACCGCCGCTGAGCCGGTGAGCAGCAACGGCACGCGGGCGGCTCGCCGGGCCGACGCGGCTGCGGTGGCCGCCGCGGCCGTCAGCCCCGACAGCAGGAGCGGGCCGGCGCTGACGACGAGGCAGGCCAGGTCGCCGTACCACCAGTAGGACTGCGGCCGGTCCTCGGCGATCCCGTCGAAGTAGCGCTCGCGCAGCACCGGGTAGGCGTCCCACCACGCGAAGCCCGCCACCGCGAAGGCCAGCACCACCGCCAGCGCGGAGGCAAAGGCCAGGGGGAGCGGCTTCCACGAGCGGCCGGCGACGAGGACGGCCAGAGCCACCAGTCCCATCAGCGGCATGCCGTAGGACATCATCGCGCCGGCGCCGAGCAGCAGCCCGGCCGGCAGGGCCCATCCCCAGCGCCTGGTCGCGAGCGCGAGGCAGGCCAGCCCCCAGGCCATCACCGCACCGATCAGCGCGTCGGCGGAGACCGCCATGAAGACCGCGGCCGGCGTCAGCACGAGGAACGGCGCCGCGAGGCGAGCCGTCGGCTCAGCACCGAGGGCGCGCAACGTCACCAGCACGGCGACCGCAGTCGACGCGGCCAGGACGGTGACCACGACACCCGCGGCCAGGTCACCCCCGAGCCCGACCTTCACGAGCCCGACGAAGAACAGCAGCGTCCCCGGCGGGTGCCCGGCCACATGCGTGGGCCAGTTGTCGTCGGCGGCGTAGGGGATCCGGCTGACGTAGGTGTCGAGCAACGTGCCGACGTTCCCGACCCCGCGGGCCGTGCGGAGGTACTCGTAGGGGTTGCCCAGCACCCGCGAGAGCCCTCTCGTGCCGTCGACCAGGGCGAGCGCGAACAGCCAGGCCAGCGAGGCGGCGTACGACGCGGCGAGCAGCCACCGCCAGGGCAGCCGAGCCGCCAGGTCCGCGGCGTACCGCCAGCCGAGCAGGGCGAGCAGGAGGGCCGGCAGGGTGCCCGGCCCGAACAGCTTCGGCCGCCAGAGCCCGTGCAGCGGCGGCACCTCGTGCGGCGATGCGTTCCGCGGCGCCCGGGAGGCGACGTCCCAATCCATCCAGTGCGGCACTCCGAACCCCATGAGGACGACCACCACCGTGAGGAGCACCCCGAGCCACGCCGCGCGAGTCAGCGCGGGTGACGACGGCATGCCCTCGACCCTAGGTGGCGCGTCCCGTGGCCCATGGGGGCCGCGGCGCCGTCACCGGTTCGTAAGGAGTCAAACCCGTTTCCGACCAGCCCGTACTGCCTACCGTCGCTGACGTGACGTCCGCTTGTGACCTGGTGCTTCCGTGCCGGGACGAGGCGGCCGCGCTGCCGGGCCTCATGGCCCGGGTCCCCGTGGCGTTCCGGGTCGTGGTGGCCGACAACGGGTCCCGAGACGGGACGGCGGACGTGGCGCGCCGGCTGGGGGCGACCGTGGTCGAGGAGCCGGCGCCCGGGTACGGCGCGGCGGTGCACGCCGGGCTGCTGGCCGCGACCGGCGAGTACGTCGCCGTGATGGACGGCGACGGCTCGTTCGACGGTCACGACCTGCTGCCGCTGCTGGAGGAGGTGCGCTCCGGACGGGCCGACCTGGCCGTGGGCCGGCGCCGACCGGTCGCGCGGGGCGTGTGGCCATGGCACGCGCGGCTGGGGAACGGGCTCGTCGTCTGGTGGCTGCGCCGGCGGATCGGGATGGCCGCCCACGACATCGCCCCGATGCGGGTCTGCCGCCGGGAGGCGCTGCTCGCTCTTGATGTCCGCGACCGACGGTTCGGCTACCCCGTCGAGCTGCTGCAGAAGGCCACCGCAGCGGGCTGGCGGGTGCACGAGCGTGACGTCGCCTACCACCCCAGGGCCGAGGGGACCCGCTCCAAGGTCTCCGGCTCGGTGCGGGGGACGGTGCGGGCGGCGCGCGACTTCTGGCGGGTGCTGGCGTGAGGCCACAGGTCCTCGTCGTCGCAAAGGCCCCGGAGCCCGGCCGGGTCAAGACCCGGCTCGGTGCCGAGATCGGCATGGAGCGCGCCGCCGACGTCGCCTCCGCCTCGCTGCTGGACACCGTGGCCGCCTGCGTGGCCGCCGTCGGCGCGGAGCGCTGCCAGCTCTCGCTGGCCGGCGACCTCGACCGGGCCGTGGCCGCCGACGAGCTGCGTGCGGCGCTGGCCGGCTGGACGGTGCACCCGCAGAAGGGGCCGGACCTGGGCGCCCGGCTGGCCGATGCCCTCGCCCACGTGACCGGACCCGTCGTCCAGATCGGCATGGACACGCCGCACGTCACGGCCGCCCTGCTGCTCGACGCCGCGGCCGGGCTCGACGAGCACGACGCGGTCCTGGGCCCCGCGGAGGACGGCGGCTGGTGGTTGCTGGCGCTCCGCGACCCCGCGAGGGCGTCGGTGCTGTCCGGCGTGCCGATGTCGACGCCCACGACCTGCGTCGACACCCGGGCGGCCCTGGCCGCGTCGGGCCTCGACGTCGGCACCACAACGACCCTGTGCGACGTCGACGAGCTGGCGGACGCGGAAGCGGTGGCTCGGCTGGCCCCCCGGTCCCGGTTCGCGGCCGCCTGGGACCGGGCCTGCGCATGAGCGTGCGCGAGAGCCTCCCCGAGGGGAACGCGTCGTTCTCCGAGGTGTTCACGGCGGCGCTCCGCGGCCGGCCGTGCACCGTGGTGGGACTGGCCCTGGAGCCGCAGTCGCTGCCCGTCCACGTGTGGCGGCGCGAGGCGGACGCGGACGACCTGGCCATGCTCGGCCACTGCGTCGGGCACACCGTCGACCTCGGCTGCGGCCCGGGCCGGCTCACCGCCGCCCTGGCCCGGCTCGGCCACGTGGTCCTGGGCGTCGACGTGGTCGGCGAAGCGGTCGACCAGACCCGAGCGCGTGGTGGTGCCGCGCTCCGACGCGACGTGTTCGACCGGCTGCCCGGGGAGGGTCGCTGGCAGAGCGCGCTGCTCGCCGACGGGAACGTCGGCATCGGCGGCGACCCGGTCGCCCTGTTGCGTCGGGCCAGGGCACTGGTCGAGCCGGGCGGCCGGGTGGTGGTGGAGCTGGCGGGCCCGGGAGTCCGGGCGTCGACCGAGTGGGCCGCGCTGCGCTGCGACGGCGTCCGGAGCGCGCCGTTCCGCTGGTCGAGGGTCGGCGTCGACGACGTCGGTGATCTGTCCCCGCGGGCCGGGTTCGCCGGCGTCGAGGTGCACCGCGTGGGGGAGCAGCGGTGGTGCGCCGTGCTGCGCCGCCCCACCGGGCCGCGACGCATGATGGAGGGATGAGCGGCGAACGGCGGGCTGCGGCGCTGGTGCCGGCACTGGTCCTCGTGGTCACCGTCGTCGAGCTGGTGGCGGCGGTGGCGGTGCCGGGCGTGGACCAGTTCGACGGCAAGGGCTGGGGCGTGCGCCTGGTCGCCTACCCCGCGCTCATGCTGCTGGCGCCCGGCCTGTGGTGGTCGACCCGCGGCCGGGCCGGCGGGGTCGAAGCGCCGTACGCCGCCTTCGCGCTGCTCATGCTGCCGTTCCTCAGCGACACCACGGCGAACTGGCTCGACCTGTTCCGCCAGGTCGGCTGGTGGGACGACCTCAGCCATTTCGCGCACTGGTTCCTGCTCGGATCCGGACTCGCGCTGCTCCTGGTGCCCCACGTCCGGCCGCGGTGGGCCGTGGCGCCACTGGTCGGCGGCGCGGGGGCGGTACTGGCCCTGGCCTGGGAGCTGGGGGAGTACTGGCTCTTCATCCGGCACGGCAAGGAGTCCGGCGGCGCCTACCGCGACACCCTCGGAGACGAGACCCTCGGCACGTCCGGTGCGCTGCTCGCCGGCCTGCTGGTCGCGTGGTGGTCGGCGCGCGCGGCTAAGAGAACCCTCACCGGTTGAATGCTCAACCGGCGTGATCCGCGACGTACCGTCATGAGGGTGACGCCGTTGCGCCGCTGGTGCGTGGTCGCGGCCGGCACGCTGCTGCTGGTGGCGATGCCGGTCGCGCTGCAACTGCTGCCCGCCGCGGACAGCGACGTCAGCGCCACCCGGCTCCTCGACCGGGCGCGGGCGGCCGAGGACCACGCCTGGTCGGGGTACGTCGAGACCGAGGGCACCCTGCAGCTGCCCGACGCCGACCGGTTCAGCGACGTCGGCGCGCTCTTCGGCGAGCGCACCACGATGCGGGCCTGGTGGCAGGACGCCGGCCACTGGCGGGTCGACCAGCTGCTGCTCGCGGGCGAGACCGACCTGGTCCACGAGGGCGACACCACGCTGCGCTGGGACTACGAGCACCTCGACGCCACGCTGAGCCGCGACCCCGACATCCGGCTGCCCCGCACCGCCGACCTCGTGCCGCCGGTCCTGGCCGAGCGGCTGCTGCGCGGCATCGCTGCCGGTGACGTGCAGCGGGTGCCGGCCCGGCGGGTGGCAGGCACCAGCGCGCCCGGGCTGCGCCTGGTGCCGCCGTCCGACCTCTCGAGCATCGACCACGCCGACCTGTGGCTCGACCCGGCCTCCGGCGTACCGCTGCGCGTCGAGGTGTACGCCGACGGTGCCGGCGCGCCCGCGTTCACGAGCCAGTTCCGGGAGTTCTCAGCGGACCGGCCGAGCGACGACGAGGTCACCTTCGCCCCGCCGCCGGGGGTGAACGTGGACTTCGACGACGTGCTCGACATCGCCGACGCCGCCAACCAGTACGCGCCCGTGCGCCCGCCCGGGACGGTCGCCGGGCTGGCCAGGGCGGCGTCGTCGGACCGCGCCGTCGGGGTCTACGGCCGGGGGATGACCCAGGTGATCGCCATCCCGCTGCGGGACCGGGAGGCCGACGCGCTGCGCGACCAGCTGGCCCTCACGACCGGCGTCGAGCAGTCCCCGGAGCGGACCGTGGTCTCGGTCGGCCCGCTCGGCGTGGTGCTGACCGGCGAGGAGGGCGACGGCGGCTGGCTGCTTGCCGGGACCCTGACCCGGCCCGCCCTGCTCCGCGCCGCCGATGACCTGCTCGCCGGCTTCGTCTACGTGGACGACGACCGGTGAGCGCCGACCGCCCGCCGGTGATCCGCACCGAGGGGCTGACCAAGCGGTTCGGCAAGATCACCGCCGTGGACTCGGTGGACCTCGAGGTGCGCGAGGGTGACGTCTACGGGTTCCTGGGTGCCAACGGCTCCGGCAAGACGACCACGGTCCGGATGCTCCTCGGCCTGGTGCTGGCCACGTCGGGACGCATGGAGGTCCTGGGCGAGCCGATGCCGGCCGGGGCCCGCCGGGTGCTGCCCAGCATCGGTGCGATCGTCGAGGGACCCGCGGCGTACGCCCACCTGTCGGGACGCCGGAACCTCGCCCTCTTCGACGCCATGGGACCTCGTGGCGACCGGGCCGGCCGACGGCGTCGCATCGAGGACGCGCTGGAACGGGTGGGCCTGGCCGCGGTGGACGACCGGCCGGTGCGCGCGTACTCGCTCGGCATGCGGCAGCGGCTCGGGCTGGCCTGGGCGCTGCTGAGGCAGCCGCGGCTGCTGGTGCTCGACGAGCCCACCAATGGTCTCGACCCGCAGGGGATCCTGGAGATCCGAGAGCTGTTGCTGGACCTCAACCGGGCCGGGACCACCGTGTTCCTCTCCAGCCACCTGCTGGCCGAGATCGAGCAGATGTGCACCCGGGTCGGGGTGCTCGACCGCGGGCGGCTGGTCCTGCAGGCCGAGCTGGACGAGCTCCGGCGGTCGACCGGCCGGGTCGAGGTGCACACCCCGGACGTGGCGCGGGTTCGTGAGCTGCTCGACGGCGTGGTCGAGGAGTACGACGCGGGTCGGCTCCTGGTCCGCGAGGGCGACCCGGCCGCCCTCAACGAGCGGCTGGTCCGAGCGGGCGTGCGCGTCACCGCGCTCCGCGCGGAGCGCCGCAGCCTCGAGGAGGTGGTCCTCGAGGCCGCGACGGCCAGCGGCGACCGCTTCGGGGTGCGGTCGTGATCCGCGTGGAGCTGGTGAAGCTGGTTCGCAACCGTCGGACCTGGGCGACGATCGCCATGATCGACGCCCTGCCGGCCCTGGTCGCGGTGCTGCTCGCGATCACCGATCTCGGGCCGCGGCCGGGCACCGGACCGGCGTTCCTGTCCGCCGTCCTGACCGACGGCACCCTGTTCCCGCTCGCGGCGCTCGGCATCGTGCTGCCGCTGTTCCTGCCCATCGCGGTGGCGATCACCGCCGGCGAGGCGATTGCGGGGGAGGCCCAGCAGGGCACGCTGCGCTACCTGCTGATCCGACCCGTGGGCCGGACCCGGTTGCTGGGGGCCAAGCTGGTGGCGGTGATGGCGTTCGTGGTGCTGACGGTGGTCGTGGTGGCGGCGACCGCGTACCTCCTGGGCATCCTGCTGCTGGGCAACGAGACCGTTACCGCCACCGGCCCGGCCAGCGTCTCCGGCAGCACGATGTCCACACCCGAGCTCGTCGGCCGCACCTTCCTCGCGCTGGGCTACGCGATGCTGTGCATGCTCGGGGTGGCCGCGATCGCGCTGTTCCTGTCGACGGTGGCCAAGTCCCCGATGGGGGCCGCGTTCGGGACCATGGGGCTGCTCATCGCGTCGACCCTGCTGCTCACCCTCGACGCCGCCGACGCGCTGCGCCCCTACCTGCTCACGCGCTACTGGCTGGCCTTCGTCGACCTGTTCCGCGACCCGATCCTGTGGCGCGACGTGCTGCGCGGCGTGCTGCTGCAGGTGGTCTACGTCGTGGTGTTCCTCGGGGCCGGCTGGGCCAACTTCATGACCAAGGACGTCACGGACTAACAGACATTGCCGGTCGGCGGCTCCGGAGCGGGGCGGCCGAGCACCGACTCGACGATCGCGATCACCACGGGCGTCCTCGGTACGTCGGCGTGACCGATCTCCAGGTCGGGGCAGACCGACTGCAGCGAGATGTCGACTGCGCCGTCGAGCGCCCCCGAGTCCGGCGGGACCACGGTCGCATCGTCCTCGGTCCAGACCGCCACCCAGGCCGGACCGGCCGGCGTCTCGTCGTCGGCGTTGAGCCGGCGGAGCAGGTCGGAGTCGGGAGCCAGCTGCCGGCAGGCCTCGGGGCAGGCCTCCTCGCCGAGCGAGCCGGCCAGTGCGGCCAGGTCGGTGCCGTGGTGGGGTGAGGCCAGGGTGACCGCACGGCGCACGTGCGACCCGCCGCCGAGGTCGGCGACGTAGATCCGCACCACGACCCCGCCCGCGGAGTAGCCGACCAGGTCCACCGACGGGGCTCCAGTCTCCTCGAGGACGTCGTCCACGGCGTCGCGCAGATCGGCGGCCTGGTCGCGGAGGTCCTGGGTGCCGGAGCCGACCGGCCTCACGATGCGAGCATCGCGGCCCCCCGTGGTGAGCGCGTCGGCCAGCACCTGGAGTGACGCGGTGGAGCCGCCGTACCCCGGCACCAGCACCACCGGCCCGGGGCGGTCCTGGGCGACCGGGTCGACCGGCGCGTCCCGGCGTACGACCAGCGCGACCACGAGCGCCGCGACCAGGAGCAGGGCCAGTCCCAGGGCGCCGAGCACCAGCCGGCGCCGGGCCGGCGCCATCGTGTCAAGGGCGCGCACCCGACCAGTGTCCCCACCCGTCACGACTTCGTAAGCACCGAGAGCGCTTGTCGAGGCGTGATCTGCCTACCGTCCATATGTGGCGACCCAGCTGAAGCTCCGGCCGCCGTCGCCGGCGGACTTCCGGTCACGGCTGCGCAGCGCCGCGGTCACCGCGCGCGTCGGGCTGTGGCTCGGCATCTGCTTCGGCATCTGCTTCGCGACCGGTCTGATCAGCCACTACGCGCAGAACCCCGGCCACCCGGTCCCGTTCCCCACCGGGCCGGTGTGGGGCTACCGGTTCACCCAGGGGCTGCACGTGGTCACCGGGACGGCTGCCGTGCCCCTGCTGCTGGTCAAGCTGTGGACGGTCTACCCGCGGCTGTTCCTGCGCCCCGAGCGGGGCGTACGCCGGCTGGTCCTCGATGCGCTCGAGCGGGCCTCGATCGCGGCCCTGGTCGCGTCGGCGATCTTCCAGCTCGCGACCGGGCTGGCCAACACGTCGACGTGGTACCCGTGGGACTTCTCGTTCCGGACCACCCACTACGCGGTCGCATGGATCGCGATCGGGTCGCTGGTGGTGCACGTCGGGGTCAAGCTGCCGATCATCCGGCGGGCGCTCACCTCCGACATCGAGTCGACCGTCGACGACCGCCCCACCGCCACGGAGCCGGGGGTGCTGTCGCGCCGCGGGCTGGTGCGCACCGCGTGGGTCGCGGCCGGCGTCGCCGCGCTCTCGGTGGCCGGAGGCGCGGTGCCGCTCCTGCGCAAGGTGTCCGTCTTCGCGGTGCGGTCCGGCGAGGGTCCACAGGGTGTCCCGATCAACAAATCCGCCGTGGCCGCGCAGATCACCGACGAGATGGTCGGGCCGGCGTACCGGCTGGAGGTCGTGCACGGCGACCGCACCGTCTCGCTGTCCCGCGAGGACCTGCAGGCGATGACCCAGCGGACCGAGAGCCTGCCCATCGCCTGCGTCGAGGGGTGGAGCGCGGGGGCCGAGTGGACCGGCGTGCGCGTGCGCGACCTCCTGGACCTCGTCGAGGCACCGTCGGGCAGCGACGTGGACGTGTACTCGCTGCAGCCCTCCGGCGCCTTCCGGCACATCCTGCTGCAGGGAAACTTCGCCGACGACAGCCGCACGCTCGTCGCGCTCGCGTTGCACGGTGAGCCCCTGGCGCGCGACCACGGCGAGCCGGCCCGGCTGATCGCACCGAACCGGCCTGGGGTGCTGCAGACCAAGTGGTTGGCCCGGCTGGAGGTGTCTGCGTGAGCCCGGTCCGCATGGCGCTCGGGGCCTTCGGAGTCCTCGTGGGGTCGTACGGCGCGTGGCTGCTGCTGAGCCGCGGTCGCGACCTGGTCGACGTGGCCTTCTGGCTGGCCGGTGGGGTGGTGCTCCACGACGGCGTCCTCTCGCTGCTCGTGCTCGCGATCGGCGCGGTGGCCCTGAAGGTGCTGCCGCGCGCCGCCCGCGCGCCCGCCGTCGTCGCGTTCGTCACGCTCGGCTCGCTGACCCTGCTCGCCGTCCCCGTGCTGGGGCGGTTCGGGGCGCGGTCCGACAACGGCACCCTCCTCGACCGCAACTACTGGGTGGGCTGGCTCGTGGTGGCGGCGCTGACCCTGGCCGCGGCAGGCGTGGCCACGCTCGCCCGCTCACGGCGGCGCTGAGCCCGGACCGGACCGGTCGCCCGAGCGGGCTCAGGCCGACGTCGGCAGCCGGACCAGGAACCGGCAGCCGGGCGTCTGGTTGGCGACGCTGACCGTGCCGCTGTGGGCCTCGACGATTCCCCGGACGATGGCGAGGCCGAGGCCGGCTCCGCTGCCGAACACCGCCGCGGTGTCCGGTGTCCGCGCCGGACTGCCCTGCCAGGCCACGTCGAAGGCGCGCTCCATGTCCTCCTCGGTGAGCCCGCCGCAACCGTCGGTGACCGACAGCTCGACCCCGGCCGGCCCGGCGCGGCCGTTCACCTCGACCACTCCGTCCGCGGGGGTGTGCCGGATCGCGTTCATCAGCAGGTTGCCGACCACCCTGGAGAGCTCGGCGGCGTCCGCCACGACCTCGAGCCCCTGGTCCACCGATCCGCCCAGACGAACGCCCCGCGCCCGCGCCACCGGGTCGGCGCTGGCCAGCGCCTCACTCACCAGGTCACCGAGCTCCAAAGGCTCCAGGGTGAGGCCGAGGTTGCCGGCATGGATCTGCGAGAGCTCGAAGAGGTCGTCGACCATCCGCGCCATCCGCTCCACCTCGGCGCGGATCTGTCGGTGGTACCGCTCCGGATCATCCGCGAGCCCGTCCTCGAGGGCCTCGGCCATCGCGCGCAGCCCGGCCAGGGGCGTGCGCAGGTCGTGAGAGACCCACGAGACCAGCTCGCGCCTCGATGCCTCGAGCCGCCCTTCCCGCCGCCGCGACTCCTGCAGCCGCAGGCTGGTGCGGGCCAGCTCGTCGGACAGTCCCTGGAGCTCCGCCGGACCCACGTGGCTCGCGACGAACTCACCGCTCTCCCCGAACCGGCGGGCCTCGTTCGTCAGCGAGTGCGACCAGCCGGCCAGCGCCGTACCGACCGCGATCGCCCCGCACAGCGCCACCAGCCCGGCGACCACGGAGACCAGGGCCATGACACCGAAGTCATGGGTCGAGAGGAACATCGCGCGGGCGGTCCCGATCATGCCGGCGTCCACGGCGGCCACCGCGACCACGGCCACCGCAGCGATCAGCAAGCGGACCGACCGCCTCCGGAACAGCCACACGACCCCGAGCCCGATCACGGCGGTGGCACTCGCCCAGGCCGCGGCGATCAGGACGATGAGCACCTGGTCGCGGCTCATGCGGCCGCCTCCCAGCGGTAGCCGACACCCCACACGGTGACCAGCCGCGTCGGCCGCTTCGGATCGCGCTCGACCTTCTCGCGCAGCCGGCGCACGTGCACGGTCACCGTGGAGTCGTCGCCGAAGCTCCAGCCCCACACGTGCTGGAGCAGCTGCTCGCGCGAGTACGCCGTCCCGGGGTTCGACATGAGAAACCTCAGCAGGTCGAACTCCCGCCCGGTCAGCGCGAGGTGCGACCCGTTCAGGGTGACCTCGTGCCGGCCGGAGTCGACCACCAGGTCGCCGTCGCTGACCGATCCCATCTCGGGTCCGGCCCCCTCGCCGACCCGGCGCAGCAGCGCATCGACCCGGAGCACCAGCTCGCGCGGGCTGAAGGGCTTCACGACATAGTCGTCGGCCCCGGCCTCGAAGCCCACAACCCGGTCGACCTCGGCGCCGAGCGCGGTCAGCATGATGATCGGCACCGTGCCGGCTCCCCGGAGCCTCCGGCACACTTCGAGGCCGTCGATCCCGGGCATCATCAGGTCGAGCACGACCAGGTCCGCGGGGTCCGCACGCATCGCCCGCAGCGCCTCGGTGCCGTCCGCGGCCTCGACCACGGTGTGCCCGCCCGCGCGCAGGTAGGAGACCACGACCTCGCGCACGGTCAGGTCGTCGTCGACCACCAGCACCTGGGCCACGGACACCTCCCTCGCCGCACGTTCGGTCGTCACCACTGCGGCCTCGTCATCTGTCGCTGCCGGTACCCGGCCGTTACAGGTGGAAAGCCTTCCAACCCCGCACCGGCCCGCCAAGGGTCAGCGGGCAACGTCAGACATCCGTAAGGCTGAATCAGGCGTCGGCGGCGAGCCGGAACCCGAGGTTGCCCGCGCTCGAGTCCTCCGACTGCGCCTGGCGGGCGGAGACCCGGTAGCGGCGGCAGTACGACGCGTGGCACAGGTAGGACCCGCCCCGGCTGACCGCGCCCGGGTCGGCGTCCGACCACCGGCCCGCGCACCACTCCCACACGTTGCCGGTGGTGTTGTGCAGCCCGAAGCCGTTGGCGGGGAAGGCGTCCACGGGGCAGGTGCCGCGCCACCCGTCCACGCCGATGTCCTCGGCGGGGAAGGTGCCCTGCCAGACGTTCATGCGGTGCTCGCCGCCGGGCTCGAGCTCGTCGCCCCAGGGGAACGGCTGCCCGACGAGCCCGCCACGAGCCGCGTGCTCCCACTCGGCCTCGGTCGGCAGCCGGCCGCCCCGCCACGCGGCGTACGCCTTCGCGTCCCGTCTGGACACGTGCACGACCGGGTGCCGGGCGCGGTCCGCCACGGAGCTGTGGGGTCCTTCGGGATGCGTCCAGTCCGCGCCGTGCACCTGGCGCCACCAGGGGGCCTCCGCGACGCCGCGGGTGGGCGGGAAGTCGTCGGGCAGGAAGCCGGCGAAGACGAAGGACCAGCCGTAGGTCTCGGCGTCGGTGCGGTGGCCCGTGGCCGCCACGAACTCCTCGAACTCGGCATTGCTGACCGCGCAAGCCGCGATCCGGTACGCCGCGACGTCGACCTCACGCACCGGCCACTCCTCCGGGTGGTCCGGGTCGGCGCTGCCGAGCGTCGCCCTGCCCCCCGGGACGATCACGTCGAGTGACGCGCACGGTCCGTCTGGGAGCGCTCCCGACAGCACTTTCACGTCACTCGACGGCGAACCGGACCCCCGCGAGGGTGAGCAGCAGCCGGTCACTGGTGGACCATCACGACCCGGTCGCGCTCCTCGTCGCGGCCGGGGTCGGCCACCTCCGCCAGGTCGAACCGCACCCGGTGGATCAGCCCGTCGAACCGGTTGCGCACCGGCGGGTAGTCGTCGACGACCGGGGTGCCGCGGTCCACTCCCACGTTGAAGGTCTCGTCGAAGGAGAAGTAGTAGGCCGTGGTGACCGGGATCCGGCCCGAGCCGACCGGCGTGCCGTCGACCTCGAGGGTGACGGCACCGCCGCCGCCGGGCGGGCCACCGTCGTACTCGAACCGCATCACGAGGTGGTGCCGGCCGGGCTCGATCGGCGCTGACCCCCGCACCACGGTCAGGTCGCGGCCCACGAAGTTGTAGGCGTACGACGGCACGCCGTCCAGGCAGTAGAGCGACCAGCCGCCGAACCGGCCGCCCTGGGCGACCACGACCCCGTTGGTGCCGGTGTGCACCTCGAGGTCGGCGGTGATGGTGTGCGAGCGGTTCTTGACGTTGGGCGCGGCCTCCTCGGTCAGGCGGCCGACGCGCGGCCCGAAGACCAGCGTCGACCGGCCCTGGTGCAGGTCGAGCCGGCCGGCCACCTCCGGGTTCTCGCGCTCGGTGACCCGGTCGTCGAGGGGCAGCACGTGGTGCTTCTCCGCCTCCCGCTGGAAGAGCTCCTGCAGGTCACGCAGCCGGTCGGGATGCTGGGCGGCGACGTCGCGGGCCTGGCTCCAGTCGTCCGCGTGGTCGTAGAGCTCCCAGACGTCCTCGTCGAAGGGGCGCTTCGGCGTGTCCACCATCTCCCAGGGGATCCCGTGCCGGGTCACGGCCGTCCAGCCGTCCTGGTAGATGCCGCGGTTGCCGATCATCTCGAAGTACTGCGTCGTGTGCCGGTCCGGCGCCTCGGGCGCGTCGAAGCTGTACCGCAGGCTGGTGCCCTCGATGGGCTGCTGCTCGATCCCGCCGAACGTCTCGGGCGCGGGGACGCCGGCGGCCTCGAGGATCGTCGGCAGCACGTCGATGACGTGGTGCCACTGGTGCCGGATCTCGCCGCGCGCCGAGATCCCGTTGCCCCAGCGCACGATCATCCCGTCGCGGGTGCCGCCGAGGTGCGCGATCTGCTTGGTCCACGGGTACGGCGTGTTCATCGCCAGCGCCCAGCCCGTCGGGTAGATCGCGTACGTCGTGGGGTCGCCCAGCGTGTCGATCCGGGCCGCCATGTCCGCGGTGTCGTCCTGGATGCCGTGGCCGACCATGTGCTCGCGGAACGTGCCCCGCGGGCCGCCCTCGCCGGACGCCCCGTTGTCACCGAGGAGGTAGAAGAACAGCGTGTCGTCGAGGATGCCGAGCCCCTCCAGCGCGTCCACGAACCGGCCGACCTGCGCGTCGGCGTGCTCGGCGAAGCCGGCGTAGGTCTCCATGAAGCGAGCCGCCACCCGCTTCTCGGTCTCGTCGAGCTCGTCCCAGCGCGGGACGCCCTCGGCCCACGGCGCCAGCTCGGCGGTCTCCGGCACGATGCCGAGCTCCTTCTGGCGGGCCAGCGTCTGCTCGCGCTGCGCGTCCCAGCCGGCGTCGAACCGGCCGGCGTACTTGTCCCTCCAGTCGGGGGCCACGTGGAACGGCGCGTGCGTCGCCCCGAGCGCGAGGTAGGTGAAGAACGGCCGGTCGGGGGTGATCGCCTGCTGGTTCTCGACCCAGGAGATCGCGTTGTCGACCAGGTCCTCGGAGAGGTGGTAGCCGTCCTCCGGAAGCCGGTCGGGCTCGACGGCGTACCGACCCTGGTAGAGCTGCGGGTACCAGTGGTTCATCTCGGCGCCCATGAACCCGTAGAAGAAGTCGAAGCCCTCGCCCATCGGCCAGCGCGGGAACGGCCCCGACGGGCTCACCTCGACCGGCGGTGTCTGGTGCCACTTGCCGATCGCCGCAGTGCAGTAGCCGTTGCCGCTGAGGATCTGCGCGATGGTGGCGGCGCTGGCCGGGCGGTAGCCGTGGTAGCCCGGCTCCGGCGTCGACATCTCGCTCGTGACGCCCATCCCGACCGAGTGGTGGTTGCGGCCGGTCATCAGCGCCTGCCGGGTCGGCGAGCAGAGGGGGGTGACGTGGAACCGGCTGTAGCGCAGCCCCTCATCGGCCAGCCGCAGCGCGGTCCCCATCTCGCAGGGGCCGCCGTACGCCGTCGATGCGCCGAAGCCCATGTCGTCGATGAGCACGACAACCACGTTCGGAGCACCATCGACCGCGCGGACCGGGCGGATCGGCCTCGCGGTGGTGTCGACGTCGAGGGGCAGCCGGGTGCGGTCGGCCTGGTCGGCCACGGGTCAGCCTCCTCCCAGCTGGATCTGCCCGCTCGCGTGCGGGGGTGGGTCGACGCAGGCGTCTCGGGCCCGGGCCGCGACGTCGTCGGGGAACGGCGCCGAGGCGCGGCCCGCGACGTGTACGCCGAGCACCTCCTCGGTGGCGCGCAGCCGTCCGTCGACCCAGAGCTCGTGCCACATCCACAGCAGCTTGTCGGTGACGCCGATGACCGAGGAGCGGACCTCGAGGTCGCTGCCGGCCGAGACCTCGTCGAGGTAGCGGACGTGCGCCTCGACCGTGTAGAGCGAGGCGTCGTTGGCCTCGCGGTAGGCCGGGCCGAGCCCGACCGCGTCCATCACGGCGTCGGTGGCGTGCCCGAAGACCAGCACGTAGTAGGGCTCCGACAGATGGCCGTTGTAGTCGATCCAGGCGTCCTGGACCGGCTCCTGCCAGAGGATCGGCGCCGTGGTCACGCCCGGCCCAGCGCGCGCAGGATCGCGATCACGCCGCGGTCGCGCTCGGCCACCAGGTCGTCGATGCTCCGGCCGTCGGCCTCCCGCTCGCAGCCGGCGACCACGGCGTCGCGCAGCGCCGGCGTCAGCTCGGCCGCCTCCAGCCGGGTCCAGGGGGAGAGCAGTGAGGGGCCGAAGTGGTCGAGCATGTGCGCCATCCCGCCCTGGCCGCCGGCCAGGTGGAAGGTGAGCATCGGCCCGTGGATCGGCCAGCGCAGCCCGGGGCCGTCGGTGATCGAGAGGTCGATCTGCTCGACGGTGGCCTCACCGGCCGCGACCATGTGCAGGGCCTCACGCCACAGCGCCTCCTGGAGCCGGTTGGCGATGAAGCCGGGCACCTCGCGGTCCATGGTGATGACGGACTTGCCGGCGTGCCGGAAGAAGTCCGAGGCCCACTCGACGACCTCGGGGGAGGTGGCGGTGCCGCCGACCACCTCCACCAGCGGGATGAGGTACGGCGGGTTGAACGGATGACCGACCACGGTGCGCTCGGGGTGCGCGCACCTGGTCTGCATCTCGCTCATGCCGTAGCCCGACGTGGACGACGAGATCACGATGTCCGCCGGGGTCGCGACGTCGATGTCGGCGAGCAGGGTGCGCTTGAGCTCGAGGTCCTCGGGCGCGCTCTCCTGGACGAAGTCGGCCGCGGCGCAGGCGGTGGCCAGGTCGTGCTCGACCACGAGGTGGTCGCGGCTCGCGCCGTCGGACAGCCCCAGCTCGGTGAGTGCCGGCCAGGCCAGCGAGACGAGGTGCCGCAGCCGGGCCTCGGCGTCCTCGGCCGGGTCCCAGGCCACCACGCGGTAGCCGCGCGCGAGGAAGTAGGCGACCCAGCCGCCGCCGATGACGCCGGCGCCGACGCAGGTGACGGTCCGGACGGCTTCCGGGGCCGGGCGGGTCACCGGGGCGTGAGCGCGAGGATCTCGCGCCCTTCGTCGGGGGTGGCGACGTGCGCTCCCATGCTCTCCACGATCGTCCTGGCCCGCTCGACCAGCTGGGCGTTGGTCGCCTTCACGCCTCTGCTCAGGTAGAGGTTGTCCTCCAGCCCGACCCGGACGTGACCGCCGAGCAGCACCGACTGGGCCACCCACGGCATCTGCATCGGGCCGAGGGCGAACGACGCCCACACGGCGCCCTCGGGGACCTGGTTGACCATGGCGGCGAGCGTGAGCGGCTCGGCCGGCGCGCCGTACGGGATCCCCATGCAGAGCTGGTACATCGCGGGCGCGTCGATCAGCCCCTCCTCGACCAGCTGGTTGGCGAACCACAGGTGACCGGTGTCGAAGATCTCCATCTCGCAGCGGACGCCGAGCTCCTGGATCTTCTTGGCGCCCTCGCGGAGCATGTCCGGGGTGCTGACGTAGACCAGGCTGCCCTCGCCGAAGTTGAGGCTGCCGCAGTCGAGGGTGCAGATGTCGGGGAGCAGCTCCTCCACGTGGGGAAGCCGGTCGACCCCGCTGACCAGGTCGGTGCCCTCGGCGAACGTCGTGGGGTCGTGCGGATCGAGGACGAGGTCGCCGCCCATGCCGGCGGTGGTGTTGATGATGACGTCGACGTCCGAGGCCCGGACCCGCTCGACGACCTCGCGGTAGAGCGAAACGTCGCGGGACCCCTTGCCGGTCTCGGGGTTGCGGACGTGGATGTGGATGATCGTGGCGCCCGCCCGCGCCGCGGCGATGCCGGACTCGGCGATCTGCTCGGGGGTCACCGGGACGTGCTCGGAGCGACCGACGGTGTCGCCGGCTCCGGTCAGGGCGCAGGTGATCATCACGTTGCGGTTCACGGGGCGGGACTCCTTCGTCGGTGCGGGTGTCAGTCGATCCGCGGGCTGTTGGAGAGCAGCTTGCGGGTGTACTCCTCGCGCGGGGTCTCCATCACCGTCACCACCGAGCCCGCCTCCACGACCCGGCCCGCCTGGAGGATCTCCACCCGCGCGGCGATGGAGCGGACCAGCGCGAGGTTGTGGGTGACGAACAGCATGCTGATGCCGCGCTCCTGACGGAGCTCCTCCAGCAGCGCGACGATCGAGCCCTGCACGGACACGTCGAGGGCCGAGGTGATCTCGTCACAGATCATCACGTCGGGCTCTGCTGCCAGCGCCCGGGCGATGGCGACGCGCTGGCGCTCGCCTCCGGAGAGCCGGCTGGCCTGGTAGTGGAGCATCTGCGAGCCGAGGGCGACCTGTCCCATCAGCTCGACCACGCGCTCGGTGGCCTCCCGGCCCTTGGCCAGCCCGAACAGCTCCATCGGCCGCTTGATGATCTGCTCGATCGTCAGCCGCGGGTTCAGGGAGAGGTAGGGGTTCTGGAAGATGTACTGCATCCGCCGACGGTCCTCGGCGCTGCGCTTGCGGGCGCTGGTCGCCAGGGCCCGGCCCTCGAAGGTGAGGGTCCCGGTCCAGTCCTTGTGCAGACCGCCCACCGAGCGCGAGATCGTCGTCTTGCCGCTGCCGGACTCGCCGACCAGGGCCACCACCTCGCCCTTGGCCAGGTCGAAGGTCACGTCGTGGACCACCTGCTTGCGGCCGTAGAAGACGTTGAGCCCGTCGAGCGAGAGGATCACCTCGCGCTTCCGGTCGGGGTCGGCGTCGGGGACCGTGCCGCGGTGGATGTCCCAGGTCCCGATCTCCTCCACGCGGATGCACCGCACCTCGTGGTCGGGGGCGATGGTGCGCAGCTCGGGGACCTGCTGGCGGCACTCGTCGATCGCGAACGAGCAGCGGTCGTTGAACCGGCACCCGTCCGGCCGGGCCCCGGGCGCCGGCGTCCGGCCCGGGATCCCCTTGAGCGCTCGGGCCTGGCTCAGGTGCGGGATCGAGTCCAGGAGCGCGCGCGTGTAGGGGTGCGACGGGTGGGCGAAGATCCTCTCCTTCGGGCCGAGCTCGGCGATCTGCCCGGCGTACATCACGGCCACTCGGTCTGCGATGTTGGCCACCACCGCGAGGTCGTGGGTGACGTAGAGCGCGCTCACACCGTGGGCTCGGCACAGCTCGGCCATGGTGTCGAGCACCATCTTCTGGGTGGTGACGTCGAGGCCCGTGGTCGGCTCGTCGAGCACCAGCACCTTGGGCTTGGGCAGGAACGCCATGGCCAGGGCGACGCGCTGCACCTGGCCACCTGAGAGCTGGTGGGCGTAGCGCTTGAGGAACTCGTCGTCGTTGGGCAGCCCGACCTCGGCCAGCCCCTCGCGCGCGGCCTGGAGCCGGGACTCGGAGGTGCCGATGCCGCGCAGCTGCTGGAGCTCGACGAGCTGCTTGCCGATCCGGATGCTCGGGTTGAGTGCGGAGGCCGGGTCCTGCGGGACGTAGGCGATCTCCTCGCCGCGCAGCTTGCGGACCTCCTTCCACGGCAGCTTGAGCACGTCGCGGTCCTCGAGCAGCACCTTGCCGGACGAGATGAACGCGCCGGCGCGCGCGTAGCCGAGCAGCGAGGTGCCGACCGTCGTCTTGCCCGAGCCGGACTCGCCGACCAGGCCGACGACCTCGCCGGGCTTGAGCACCAGGTCGATGTCGTCGACGACATCGACGTCCTTGCCGGTGAGGCTGACACCGAGATCCTCGATGATCAGCCCGCCGGTCGGGGTGACCTCGTGGGTGGCGTCGTCGGAGGTGGTGGCGGTCATCTCAATCGCCCTTCTGGCTGGCCTGGGCGAGCCCGTCGGCCATGAGGTTGGTGGCGATGGTGAAGATGCCGATGACCAGCACCGGCGCCACCACCGCCCACGGCTGGGTCTGCAGGCCCAGCCGGTTCTCGTTCATCATCTGGCCCCAGTTGGCCGCGCCGGGGTCGGCGGCGAAGCCCAGGAAGCCCAGGGCGGCGACCACGCCGATCGAGTAGGTGAGCCGGAGGCCCGCCTCGGCCAGCAGCGGGCCGGTCATGTTGGGCAGCACCTCGGCGACGATCACCCGGGACCGCCTCTCGCCCAGCGCCTCGGCCGCGACCACGAAGTCGCGGGAGACGATGCCCAGCGCGACACCGCGGGAGACGCGGGCCACGCGCGGGGCGTGCGAGGCGCCGATGAGGAGGACGATCACCCACGGCGCCGGGTTCTGGAGCGCGGTGAGCACGACCAGCGCCAGCAGGATCTGCGGGAAGGCCAGCAGCACGTCGTTGAGCCGCATGATCACCTCGTCCCACCAGCCGCCGCTGTAGGCCGCGACCACGCCGATGAGGACGCCGAGCACCATGCCGAGCACGGTGGCCAGCACCGAGATCACCAGCACGCCCTGGCCACCGTGCATCACCCGGCTCAGCACGTCCTGGCCGAGGTAGTCGGTCCCGAAGACGCCGTCCTTGGAGTACGGCGGGCCGGCGGTCTCCTTCTCGCCGTACGGTGCGACGAACGGCGCGAAGATCGCGAACAGCACGACCAGGACGGTCACGGTGAAGCCGAACGCGAATCGCTTCTGCTTGAGCGCCTTGCGGAAGAAGCCGGCCGGCGCGGGAGCTGTGGTGGCCGTGCTCATGAGGAGATGGCCGTCCTCGCTCGTGGGGTCAGCAGGATGGAGAGGACGTCCGCCACCAGGTTCACCACGATGTAGACGCCCGCGATGATCATGCTGAGGGCCTGGACCATCGGGACGTCGTGGTTGCGGACGGAGTCGACGAGCTGCTTGCCGACCCCGGGATAGGCGAACAGGGTCTCGACGAGCACCACGCCGCCGGCCAACCAGGCCAGCTGGAGCGCGATCACCTGGATGCCGGGCACGATCGCGTTGAGCAGCGCGTGCTTGCGCATCACCACCGGCTCCGGGATGCCCTTGAGCCGAGCCAGCTCGACGTAGTCGCTGTCGAGCACCTCCAGCAGGGTCGCCCGCACGATCCGGGACACGTACGGCGTCACCGCGACCACCAGCGTCGCGACCGGCAGCACCATGCCTTTCGGGCTGTCCCACGGGTGCCCGGTCTGCGAGGCGATGGTGACCGCCGGGAAGACATGGAACACCGAGGTCGAGAAGAGAGCGACCAGCAGGATGCCGGTCACGAACTCCGGCACGCCGGCCAGCGCCAGCAGGATCGTCTGGATCACCGTGTCGGGGCGCTTGCGGCGGAAGTGCGCGGAGATCATCGCGATGCCGAAGGCCAGCGGGATCATCACCAGGGCCGAGAGGAGCACCAGCACCAGCGTGTTCGTCACCGGGCCTGAGATCTGCTGCCACACCGGTCCCTGGTTGGCCAGCGAGGTGCCGAAGTCGCCGGTCACCAGGCCGCCCAACCAGTCGAAGTACCGGCTGACGATCGAGTCGCCCACGCCGAGCTGGGCCTCGAGCTGCTCGCGTCGCGCGACGTTCGAGGCGTAGTCGCGGCCGAGGATCGCCCGCACCGGGTCGCCGAGGGCGGCGGTGGCGAGGAACACCAGGACGGAGACCAGCCACAGGGTCAGGACCGCCAGGCCGAAGCGGCGCGCGAGCCAGATGCCCCACGCCGACCCGCCGGAGCGGCCCCGAGGAGGTGCGACCTCCTCGAGCGGATCAGGGAGTGTCGCTACCTGCGTCATGTCAGACCGACACCTTGCTGAACTTGTAGTTGCCGAGCGGGAGGTACTTGCTCTCCTCGAGGCCCTGCACGTTGGCGGCGTACGCGTCGACCTGCTGGCGGAAGCCCCAGATGATCAGGCCACCCTCCTCGTACTCGATCTCCTGGGCCTGGTGCAGCAGATCCTTGCGCTTGGCCTCGTCGAGCTCCTGGGCCGCAGAGTTGACGAGGTCCCGGTGCTCCTGGTTGTCCCAGTGGGTCTCGTTGTAGGTGCCACCCTCCTCCGGCGGGAAGGTCCCGACCACCGCCTGCGGGATGTAGTTGCGGGTGTTCCAGAAGTCCTGGGCGAACGTGTAGGACAGGTAGTCGTCGTCGTAGAAGGGCGTCTTCTTGGTCACCTTGACCTCGACGCCGGCCGCCTTGGCCTGCTCGGCGAAGAGGTTCGCGGCCGGGACGGCGACCGCGCCGATGTCGTCGCCGGTGAACAGCTCGACCTGCAGCCCCTCCGCGCCGGCCGAGGCCAGCAGCGACTTGGCCTGGTCGATGTCCTGCTCGCGCTGGGGCAGGTCGCTGGCGTAGTTGACGTCGAGCGGAGCGTAGAGGTCGTTGCCCAGCGAGCCGTAGCCGCTCAGGACCTGGTCGATCATCGCCTGGCGGTCGACGATCAGCCGCATGGCCTGCCGCACCTGGACGTCGTCGAACGGCGCCTGGTCGACGCGCATCGTGAACGGCGCCCAGGCGCCGCCGTCGGAGATGAGCACGCCGCCGCCCGCCCCCTTGATCGTGTCGACGAGGTTGTACGGCAGGTTGTCCAGGGTCTGGATCTGCTGGGCCTGCATCGCGTTGACCTTGGCGTTGTCGTCGGCGAAGTCCTGGATCACCAGCTCGTCGAGGAAGGCCGCGTCGCCCCAGTAGTCGGCGTACTTGGTGAAGGTGCTGGTCTTGCCGGCCTCGAACGACTTGTACTTGAACGGGCCGGTACCGATCGGGTTGCCCGGGTCGAACTCGCCGCCCGGGATGATGCCGAGGGTGTACTCGGCGAGCAGGGTGTCGAGGATGGCGTAGGGGGTGTTGAGCACCAGCTGGAGCGTGGTGTCGTCGACGACCTTGGTCGCCGCGAAGTCGATGATCGTGGAGAGCTGGCCGCCGGCCGAGAGCGGGGCGTCCGGGGCGGCCACGCGCTGGATGCTCTTCCAGGCGTCGTCGGCCGTGACGGGCTGGCCGTTGTGGAAGGTGACCCCCGCGCGCATCTTGACGGTCCAGGTGATGGCGTCGGTCGAGGCCTCCACGGACTCGGCGAGCGCCGGCTCGAGCTCGTAGTTGTTGTTCCAGAACAGCAGCGGCTCGTAGAGGTTGCAGACGCGGGAGATGTCGGCCGCTTGGACCGGCTGGTGCGGGTCGAGGGTGTCCTTGCTGCCACCACCGGTGGCGCCGTGGATCAGGACGCCCCCGGACTTCTGCGGGCCCCCTCCGCCCCCTCCGCCACCGTCGTCGTCGCCGCCGCACGCGGTGAGGAAGCTGCTGCCCGCCACGGCGGCGGCGCCGAGACCGGAGTACTTGAGCAGCTGTCGGCGGGAGAACTCCCAGTTGCCGTTCCGGGTCTGGTTCACTTTGTGACTCCTCTGTTGCATGATGCGAACAAGGCGAGTGATTTAGGGAACATAGAGTCGGCCGCCGCAGGGGTCAATGGTTAGAAGGGAGGGTTCGAGTGGCGTCTCGCCATGCGCAACAGGGCGTGTCTGGCGCAACTGCCCTCCGATCGGAGTCGACGCGGGTCCAGTCGGTGGAGCGGGCCGCCGCCATCCTCCGCGCCGTGGCGGCCGCCACGGGTCCCTCGGCCTCGGCCACCGCCCTCTCCGAGACGGTCGGGCTGAACCGCACGACCACCTGGCGGATCCTGGCCACCCTGGAGCAGCAGCGGCTGGTCAGCCTCGACCGCGGGACCGGGTGGTACTCGCTGGGCTTCGGGCTCATCGACCTCGCCGGGCAGGCCACCGGCGCCCCGCTGACCCGCACGGCCCGCCCGGTGCTGCAGCGGATCGCTGCCCAGACCGGTGAGACCGCGGCGCTCGCGGTGATGCGCGAAGGGGTCCTGACCTACGTCGCCGAGGCGACGGCCGGTGCGGTGGTGTCGGCCGGCTTGCACGGACGGCAGATCGCCATGCACGCGACGTCGACGGGGAAGGCGCTGCTGGCCTTCTCCGACCCCGCCGACCTCAAGACGCTCCTGGGCCTGGGGCGCGGTGGACGCCTGCACCGGTTCACCTCGTCGACGATCACCTCGCTGCCCACGCTCAAGCAGGAGCTCGCCCGCGCCCGCGAGCAGGGATACGCCGAGTGCCGGGGTGAGTTCGAGGTCACGGCCTGGGGGGTTTCGGCCCCGGTGCTCGATGTCGGCGGGCGTCCGCTCGCGATCGTCAGCGTGTGGGGCCCGGGTGAACGGCTCACCGCGGAGCGGTTCGAGGCTTGCGGCGCGATCGTCGTGGCCGGTGCCGAGGAGATTGCGGGACGCGTGGCCTCGGCCCCAGCGTGACGGTGCCCCCGGTAGTGCCCCCGGCAGGATTCGAACCTGCGACCAAGTCATTAGAAGGGACCCGCTCTGTCCACTGAGCTACGGGGGCGCGCCGTCCATTGTGGCCCAGGCCGCGGTCAGGCCCTCATGACTACGGCAGGTGCCGGCCCATCCATGCCTCGACGTCGGCCGAGGTGCGGGGGAGGGAGCCCGACAGGTTCCTCGGCCCGTCGGCGGTGACCAGGATGTCGTCCTCGATCCGGATCCCGATGCCGCGCAGCTCCTCGGGGACGAGAAGGTCGTCCTCCTGGAAGTACAGCCCCGGCTCGACGGTCAGCACCATGCCGACCTCGAGGTCGCCCTTGGGGTAGATGTCTGGGGAGGTGCCGTTGCAGTCGTGGACGTCCATGCCCAGCATGTGACTGACGCCGTGCAGCGTCCACCGTGCGTACAGCTTCGACTCCGGGTCGAGCGCCTCCTCGGCGGAGACGGGGAGCAGGTCGAGGTCCTCCAGGCCGTGGGCGAGCACGTCCATCGCGGCGTTGTGGGCGGAGAGGAACGGCGCGCCGGGGACGGTCGCCTCGATGCCCTTCTGCTGCGCCTCGTAGACCAGGTCGTAGAGGTCGCGCTGGAGCTGGGTGAACGTGCCGTCGACGGGCAGGGTGCGGGTCACGTCGGCGGTGTAGAGGTTGTTGCCCTCGACGCCCATGTCGAGGAGCACCAGCTCGCCCGGCGTGATCGGACCGGTGTTGTCGATCCAGTGCAGCGTCGTCGCGTGCTTGCCGCCGCCGACGATCGAGTCGTAGCCGGCGTCGTTCCCCATCGCGCGGGCGCGGCGCTGGAAGGTCCCCTCGATCCATCGCTCGCCGAACTCGAGCACCTGCTTCCACTCGCGCACGCAGTCCTCGAAGCCGAGCGTGGTGAAGTCGCAGGCCTGCTGGAGCTCGGCGACCTCCCAGTCGTCCTTGATCAGCCGGAGCTCGCCGACCACGCGGGTCAGGTCGGCGTCCATGGCCTCGTCGGCGGCGACCATCCGGTCCACGTCACCCGCCACGCCGCGCAGCAACCGGGTCTTGGGTACGCCGTTGCCGGCGGTGAGGACGTCCTGGAGCCGGTCGATGTGGCGGCACTCGATGCCGAGCGAGGAGGACAGCTCGTGCAGCGACGGCCGGCGGCCCACCCACAGCTCGCCGTACTGGCGGTCCCGGAAGAACTCGTCGGTCTCCCGCGAGGACCGCGGCCGCGCGTAGAGGACGGCCTCGCCGTCCTCGATCACCAGGACCGCGTCGCTGGTCTGGTTGCCGGAGAAGTAGGTGTGGGCGGTGTCGGAGCGGAACTTGTAGTCCGTGTCGTTGGCCCTGGCCTTGAACGTCCCGGCCGGCAGCACGAGCCGCTCGCCCGGGAACATCGCGGCCAGCCTGGCCCGTCGGTCGGCCGCGCGGTCGGCGACGGGCTGGCGGGGCAGCTCGAGCTCGCGGTCGCCCCAGCCGGTACGCATGAAGGCGGCGTACGCCTCGGGAACAGCGGGGTCGTGGGACTCGGTGTGCAGCTCCCGGGCGGACTGGGGCTGGTGCTCGCTGGACTCGGGGGTGATCAACTCGCTCACCCTCGCCACAATACGCCGGGGCGAGCTCAGGGCCCCTCTGCTCCTAGACTCCCGGCCATGGCCGGACCGCGTCGTGACAGCCGGGCGTTCACCGTCGTGGTGATCGTCCTGGTCTGCCTCGGCGCGCTGCCGATGCTGCTGATCATCGCGCTCTCCAGCGCCCCCGGGATCGCAGTGCTGGCGACCGTGCTGGCCGCCGTCCCGGTGGTGCCGCTGGTGCTCTGCTACCTCTGGCTGGACCGGTACGAACCCGAGCCCCGTCGCCTGCTCCTGCTCGGGCTGCTGTGGGGCGCTTTCGCCGCCACGTTCGGCGCGCTGGTCGTGCAGGGCGTCGGCGGCCTGTTCAGCGGCGTCACCGACGAGGTCAGCCTCGCCCTGCTGGCGCCGGTGACCGAGGAGGCGAGCAAGGGGCTGTTCCTCCTCCTGCTGCTCTGGTGGCGCCGGGCCGAGCTCGACGGTGTGCTGGACGGCATCGTGTACGCCGGCATGGTGGGCATCGGCTTCGCCTTCACCGAGAACATCCTCTACCTCGGCGCGTCCTACAACGGGACCGACGGGATGGGCCCGGGCGGGCTGGCCGGCGTCACCGGCACCTTCGTGGTGCGCTGCCTGTTCAGCCCGTTCGCGCATCCGCTGTTCACCGCGTTCACCGGCATCGGCGTGGGCATCGCGGTGGGCACCCGCACACCGGCGGTGCGCTGGCTGGCCCCGCTGGGCGGGTACTGCTGCGCTGTGCTGGCCCACGCCACCTGGAACGGCTCCACCATCTTCGGCTTCGAGGGCTTCGTGGGCGCCTACTTCCTGATCATGGTGCCCGCCTTCGCCGGGCTGATCTGGCTGGGGGTCTGGTCGCGGCGCTCCGAGCGGAGGATGCTGACCGCGGCGCTCGGTGACGCCGCACAACGCGGACTCTTCCCGGCCACGGACATCGGCTGGGTGGTGGACCTGCGGGCCCGGCGCGCGGCTCGGGTCTACGCGAAGCAGACGGCTGGCAAGCCCGGGGAGGACGCCATGCGCGACTACCAGCAGGCTGCGATCGAGCTTGGCTTCCTGCACCACCGCTACCTGCGCGGCACCGCCCCGGAGGACTACGCGGCGCGCGGCCAGGACTTCCTCGCCCGGATCAACGCGATCCGTCCGGGCATCGCCTTCCCGGGACAGGTGGTGCCGACCCGATGATCACCCCACGAAAGCGCCCGGAGGGAGCGCTCCGCGCGGAGGCCGAACGCTTCCGCGGGGGCCCCGAAAAAGCATGACGACCGTTCCCGACCCGCCCAACCCGTTCAACGTGGCCCACGGCGGCGGTACGCCGAGCGCGAGCTCCTACGGCACCGTGATGCTCACCGCGCTGGTCAGGCTGCACCACGCCCTCCAAGGGGTCCGGCTGCCGGTGGACCTGCCCGGCATCGAGGAGCAGCGGTCCGGCCTCAAGGAGATGGTCGACCAGCTCGAGGACTACGTCATCCCGCGGGTGACCACCCTCGAGGCGCCGCTGCTGACCGTGGTCGGCGGCTCGACCGGGGCCGGCAAGTCCACGCTGGTCAACTCCCTGGTCGGCCACAAGGTGACCCAGCCCGGCCTGCTCCGGCCGACCACCCGGTCGCCGGTGCTCGTGCACCATCCCGACGACGCGTCGTGGTTCGGTGCCGACCGGCTGCTGCCCGACCTCGAGCGGGTCGACCACATGACCACCGACCCGGCGGCCCTCCAGCTGGTGCCGGCCGAGTCGGTGCCCCAGGGGCTGGCCGTCCTCGACGCGCCCGATGTCGACTCCGTCGTCGAGGAGAACCGCGAGCTCGCCGCCCAGCTGCTGGCCGCCGCCGACCTGTGGCTGTTCGTCACCTCGGCCGCGCGGTACGCCGACCAGGTCCCGTGGGAGTTCCTCCGCCAGGCCGCCGAGCGCTCGACGGCGGTGGCCATCGTGCTGGACCGGACGCCGGAGGACGCGGTGCAGACCGTGGCCACCCACCTGGCGCGGATGCTGGCCAGCCGCGGCCTGAAGGACTCGCCGCTGTTCATCGTCCACGAGGGGCCGGTCAGCGAGGAAGGGCTGCTGCCGGCCGACTACGTCTCCGAGATCCGCGGCTGGCTGGAGTCGCTGGCGGGCGACATCGCGGCCCGCCAGCAGGTGGTGGTGCAGACCCTCGACGGTGCGGTCCGCACGCTGACCCGCCGCACCTACCCGGTCGCCGACGCGGCCGCGGAGCAGGTGGCGGCCGTGGACCGGCTGCGGGGGGACGCCATCTCGGCGTACGACGTGGGTGTCCGGGCCGTGCTCTCGGGCATCGAGGACGGCACCCTGCTGCGCGGCGAGGTGCTCGCGCGCTGGCAGGAGTTCGTCGGCACCGGCGAGCTCCTCAAGGGCCTGGAGAGCCGGGTCGGCCGGATCCGGGACCGGCTGGTCAACACCGTGCGGGGCCGGCCCCAGCAGGCCGAGCGGATCACGGTGGCGGTCGAGTCCGGTCTCGAGATGCTCATCCTCGAGCACGCGGAGGCGGCGGCCGAGCGCGCCGAGGCGTCGTGGCGCCAGCTCGCTGCCGGCCAGGGCCTGCTCGACGACGCCGGCGCGGACCTCGGCCGGGCCTCCCGTGAGCTGCGCCGCAACGCCGAGCGCGCGGTGCGGGAGTGGCAGTCGGACGTGCTCGACATGGTCCGCACCCAGGGGCAGGACAAGCGCACCACCGCGCGGTTCCTGGCCTTCGGGGTCAACGGCCTCTCGGTGGCGCTGATGATCGTGGTCTTCTCCTACTCCTACGGCCTCACCGGGGCCGAGGTCGGTATCGCCGGCGGCTCGGCCGTGCTCGGTCAGAAGCTGCTCGAGGCGGTGTTCGGCGACCAGGCCGTCCGCAGCCTCGCGGAGCGGGCCCGGCAGGCGCTCGACGCCCGGGTGCGCGAGCTGTTCGCGGCCGAGCAGGCGCGCTACACCGACCTGCTGGACAGCCTCCGGCTGGACCCCGAGATCCCCGAGCAGCTGCGACGTGCCTCACGCCGAGTGGAGGATGCGCGATACGCCGGGCAGCGTCGAGACTGACCAGCCATTAGTGTCTGACCCGGCTGGCCTCATCCCAGTCGCACTGTCAGACACGCGCACATCGAGGGAGACGATGACGTCCTTGCTCGAGGGTGCCCGCAAGCTCGTCGCTCGCGGGTCCGACCTCGGCGGCCGGATCGAGGCCCTCCAGTCGGCGACCGAGGCGGCCCGCGGCCGCCTCGACGACGAGACCGTGGACCAGGCCCAGGAGATCGTCGAGCGCGCCGCCGGGCGGCTGCGGCTCTCGGCCGAGCACACCGTGGTCGCGATCGCCGGTGCGACCGGCTCGGGCAAGTCGTCGACGTTCAACCAGCTGACCGGGCTCGAGCTCTCCGCCGTCGGCGTGCGGCGCCCGACCACGTCGTGGGCGACCGCCTGCGTCTGGGGGAGTGAGGGCGCGCAGGAGCTGCTCGAGTG
Organism: uncultured Actinomycetota bacterium; assembly: GCA_963749865.1. Taxonomy (GTDB): domain Bacteria; phylum Actinomycetota; class Actinomycetes; order Propionibacteriales; family Nocardioidaceae; genus Nocardioides. The sequence goes on along the minus strand of CAVVOE010000006.1, from coordinate 197,547 downwards.
GCTCGGCATCCCGACGCGCCACCAGACCACCCGCGACTCCATGCTCGACAGCGCCGGGCTGGCCGGGGCCGTCGCCCGGCCCCGCGAGGACCGGGAGATGGAGGGCGTGGTCCTGCTGGACCTGCCCGACCACGACTCCACCGAGCTCTCGCACCACCTCGAGGTCGACCGCATCGTCAAGCTGGCCGACCTGCTGGTGTGGGTGCTGGACCCGCAGAAGTACGCCGACGCCGCGATCCACGACCGCTACCTGGCACCGCAGGCCAGCCACGCCGGCGTGATCGTGGTCGTGCTCAACCACATCGACACCGTGCCGGTCGAACGCCGCCCGGCGATGCTCGACGACGTACGCCGCCTGCTCGACCAGGACGGGCTGCACGAGGTCCCGGTGATCGCCACCAGCGCCCGGCACGGCGAGGGCATCGCCGAGCTGCGTGCCGAGATCGCCCGCCGGGTGGCGGACAAGAAGGCGACCCGCCAGCGCATCGAGGCGGACCTGCGCGCCGTCGCCGCGCGCCTCAACCAGGCGTGCGGCACCGGCAAGCCCCGCTCGCTCGCGGCAGGGCGCGTCCAGGCCATGGAGGAGGCGCTCGCCGACTCGGCGGGCGTGCCGACCGTGGTGTCGGCGGTCGAGCGCTCGACCCGGATGCGCGCGCGCCGGGCCACGGGCTGGCCGGTGGTCTCATGGGTCTCGCGGCTCAAGCCCGACCCGCTTCGCCGGCTGCACCTCGACCTCGGCGCGGACGGCAAGGTCCTGGCCGGGCGGCGCAGCCGGACCTCGCTCCCCCAGGCGACACCCGTGCAGCGGGCCAAGGTCGACGCCGAGGTGCGCGCTCTCGCCGACGATGTGTGCGCCGGGATGACCCGGCCGTGGGCGGACGCCGTGCGGCGGGCCTCGACCTCGCACCTGACCGAGGTCGGCGACCGGATGGACGCCGAGATCTCCGCCACCGACCTCGGCGTGGACAAGGTGCCGGCCTGGGCAGGGGCCGTGCGGGCGCTCCAGTGGCTGCTGATCCTGGCGACGCTGGCCGGCGCCGGGTGGAGTGCCGCCCTGGCCGTGTCGGGCTCTCTCGGCGACGACTCCATCCCGAGCTATGCCGACATCGACCTGCCGATCCTGATGCTCGTCGGCGGAGTCCTGGTCGGCATCCTCCTGGCGCTGCTCAGCGACCCACTGGTCGATCTCACCGCCCGCAGACGGGCCGCCGCCGCGGACCGCAGGCTCCGGTCCGCCGTGCACGAGGTCTCCGCCGAGCTCGTGGTGGCCCCGATCGAGCGCGAGCTCGAGGCCTTCCGGACCGTGCGCAACGGCCTGGACAAGGCGCTCGCCGCGTAAGGGGCGGGTCACGCGGCCGCCGACTCGGTCGCCACCCCGTCCCGCTTGACCACGGTGCGCCGGAACTGGCTGGTGCCGAGGGACAGGTCGTGGCCGACGGACACGGCCGTGACCTCCAGCGAGGTGCGCTCGATGCCGTCCTTGACCCAGGTGCTCTGGCTGAGCCGCCCGTGCACGACCACCGGGTCGGCCCGGCGCAGCGAGTCGCGGCAGTTGTCGGCCAGCTGCCGCCACGCCTTGACCGTGTACCACTGGGTGTCGCCGTCGACCCAGCCGGACTGCTTGCTGTCGAAGTAGCGCGGCGTGACACCGAGCCGGAACTCGGCCACGGGGGCGTCCCCGGCCATCCGGTGGCGGACGTCCGCGCCCAGCCAGCCCCGGAGGGTCACGAAGATGTCGTTCATGGAGGGTCTCCTCTCGTCGGGTGATGCGATCGACCCAGACCCTCCCGACCGGCTCCGACAGCGCCCGGGCGCGAGCGGCGGGGCTGTGGACGACGGCGGCCGAGCGGTTGCCTGTGGACGCTTCGTGGACAGGGCAGGTGGTCGGCGCCTGCGCCGTTTTCGGCCACCCACCACGCCGCAACTAGGCTCGGTGCCCATGGCGGACTATGTGTTCACCCTGCGCAACGTGCGCAAGGCCCACGGCGACAAGGTCGTGCTCGACAACGTCACCCTCTCGTTCCTCCACGGCGCCAAGATCGGCGTCGTCGGCCCGAACGGCACCGGCAAGTCGACGCTGCTCAAGATCATGGCCGGGCTGGAGCACGCCAACAACGGCGACGCCATCAAGGACCCCGCCGCGACGGTCGGCATGCTCCAGCAGGAGCCGCCGTTGACCGAGGGCAGGACCGTCCTCGAGAACGTCGAGGAGGCGGTCAGCGAGCTCAAGGCCAAGATCAAGCGGCTCGAGGACGCCTACATGGAGATGGGGGACCCGGACGCCGACCAGGACGCCCTGATGAAGGAGACCGGGGAGCTGCAGACCGAGCTCGACAACCATGGCGCCTGGGAGCTCGACAGCCGCCTCGAGCAGGCGATGGACGCGCTGCGCTGCCCGCCGTCCGACGTCGTGGTCGACACCCTCTCCGGTGGTGAGCGACGGCGGGTGGCGCTCTGCAAGCTGCTGCTCCAGCAGCCCGACCTGCTGCTCCTCGACGAGCCCACCAACCACCTCGACGCCGAGTCGGTGCAGTGGCTGGAGGGGCACCTGAAGAGCTACCCGGGCGCGGTCCTGGCGATCACCCACGACCGCTACTTCCTCGACAACGTCGCCGAGTGGATCCTCGAGCTCGACCGGGGCAAGACCCACCCCTACGAGGGCAACTACTCGACCTATCTCGAGACCAAGAAGGAACGGCTCAAGATCGAGGGCCAGAAGGATGCCAAGCGCGCCAAGATGCTGGAGCGCGAGCTGGAGTGGGTGCGCTCCAACGCCAAGGCCCGCCAGACCAAGAGCCGGTCCCGCCTCGCCCGCTACGAGGAGATGGCGGCCGAGGCCGACCGGATGCGCAAGATCGACACCTCCGAGATCAACATCCCGGCCGGTCCCCGTCTCGGCGACGTCGTGCTGGAGGCGAAGGGCCTGACGAAGGGGTTCGGCGACCGGCTGCTCATGCACGACCTGTCGTTCACGCTGCCGCGGGCCGGCATCGTCGGCGTGATCGGCCCGAACGGTGTCGGCAAGACCACGCTGTTCCGGATGATCACCGGCGACGAGAAGCCGGACGGCGGGGACCTGGTCGTGGGCCAGACGGTCAAGCTGTCCTACGTCGACCAGAGCCGCGGCGGCATCGAGCCAAACAAGAACGTCTGGGAGGTCGTGTCCGACGGGCTCGACTTCATCAAGGTCGCGAACTTCGAGATGAACTCACGCGCGTACGTCGCGTCGTTCGGCTTCAAGGGCCCCGACCAGCAGAAGAAGGCGGGCATCCTCTCCGGTGGGGAGCGGAACCGGCTCAACCTCGCGCTCACCCTCAAGATGGGCGGGAACCTCCTGCTGCTCGACGAGCCCACCAACGACCTCGACGTCGAGACCCTGCAGTCACTGGAGGACGCGCTGCTCGACTTCCCGGGCTGTGCGGTGGTCACCTCGCACGACCGGTGGTTCCTCGACCGCATCGCCACCCACATCCTGGCGTGGGAGGGCGACGACGAGGACCCGGCCACGTGGTTCTGGTTCGAGGGCAACTTCGCGTCGTACGAGGAGAACAAGGTCGAGCGCCTCGGCGTCGAGGCGGCTCGCCCGCACCGGGTCACCCACCGGCGGCTGACCCGGGACTGAGCGGGAGGCCCTAGACGCCGATCTTGCTCCAGGGACCCCAGATGGCGAAGCTGATCCCGCGGCTGGCCTGGATGTTCACGAACAGCGTGTGGCCATCAGGTGAGAACGTCGACCCCGCGAACTCGTCGCCGTACCTCGGAAGCCCGGTCAGCTGGCTCACCAGCCGGTTCAGGGCGATGTCCCACAGCCGACCGCGACGGGTCAGGCCACGGATGTAGTTGTCGACCATGCTGTCCTCGCAGACGACGAGCGTGCCGCGCTTGCTGGTCGTGATGTTGTCGGGGAAGTCGAACTTCAGGTTCGCCGCCACCGGGTCCACCGGCGCCTGGAACACGACCCGCAGCTGCTGCGACCGGGTGTCGTAGGCCCACACCTGACCGTTGCCCCGGCCGAACCCGTTCGCGTTGTCGTCATCTGTCTCGTCCTCGGCCGGGCCGCCGCCCTGGGTCGAGGTGAAGTAGACGACGCCGTCCTCGTAGACCTGTCCCTCGAGCCGCGAGAAGAGAGCAGCACCCTGGGCGCGACCCTGTTCTCCGACCGCGACCAGCGCCTGGTCGTTGGTCGTGGGAGCAACCTCGCCCGGGGTGTAGGGGAACGTCGGGTTGGGGTCGTCGATGTCGACCCAGTGGACGTCGAAGACGGCCCGCTTGTCCTGCCGCGCCTCGAGGTGCAGGTTGGGACGGCCGTCGACGGCGAGCATCTGCAGGCGCCCCTCGTTGTCCAGCCGGCCGCTCTTCATCGGGCTCCGCTTCGGGATGTAGCGGTAGAACCCGGAGGGGAACTCGAAGTTGTCCTCGGTGAGGTAGAGGATCCCGTCGACCGGGTCGAACGAGACCGCCTCGTGGGCGAAGCGACCGGCCCGGGTGATGGGCTCGCGGGAGGCCTGACCCCTGGACGGCACCTCGAAGATGTAGCCGTGCGGCTGCTCCAGGGCGAGGTTGGAGGCACCCGTGAAGTCCGGGCCCACGTCGGGACCGTTCACCGTCTCCTCGCACGAGACCCAGGAGCCCCACGGCATCACGCCGCCGCTGCAGTTGAACATGGTGCCGTTCAGGCTCGTGTAGCTGCTGAGCACCTCTCCGAACGGGGTCACCTCGATCGTCGTGGTCCCTGCGCCGGCCTTCGCGTCGTAGGGCGTACCGGGTCCGAACGCCGGGGTGTTCGGGTTGTTCGTGATCTCGTGGTTGCGGACCAGGATCACGTTGCCGTGGCGTCCGCGGAAGGCTCCCATGCCGTCGTGGCGACCGGGCAGCGCCGTCCCGTCGTCGAGGACCACAGGAAACTCGGTGTCGTGGAAGGACCGGTAGGAGAAGCCCGTGGGCAGGTGCAGCCGCACCACCCCGTCGCGAGCGTCGGGGACAGGCACCAGCTCGACGGTGCGTTGGGTTCCGGCCAGCGCCGGACTGACGGTGAGGCCCTCGAACGGCCCCGCGCTGAAGGCCGCCGCAGCGACGGCCCCTCCCTTGATAACGGTTCGTCGCTGCACACTCATTTCGTGCCCCCCTGCTGGAGTCCTGTGAGACCGCCAACCTAGGACGTTTGCCCGGTCCAGTCAGCCCCGAAGGGAGCACGATCAGCCGCGCTCCCGGATCTCCATCTCGGGGTGGGCCGACACCAGGTGGTCGGAGACGGCGTCGAAGACCCGGCCCAGGGCCGCGAAGTCCTCGTCGGCAGCGAGGTCGACCAGGTGCGCGCGTACGCCGGCGACGTGGGTCGGGGCGGCCCGCACCAGCAGGTCCTGGCCCTTGTCGGTCAGCGTGGCCAGGATGCCGCGGCCGTCCTCGGGCGAGCTCGAGCGCTGCACCAGGCCGGCCTTCTCCATCCGGGTGACGGTGTGGGTGACCCGGCTGCGGCTGTGGGCCAGCGCGTCGGCCAGCGCGGCCATCCGCATCTGCCCGTCGCGCTCGGAGAGCCGGACCAGGATCTCGTACTCGACCAGTGAGATGTCGTGCGCGCTGCGCAGGTCGTCATCGAGCCGGTCGAACAGCAACGTGGTGCCCATCACGAGGGCGCGCCACGAACGCTGCTGACCGGCGTCCAGCCATCGGGTCCCGCCCGAGTCGGGCACAGCGGCGTCCACGAGTCGGAGTCTAGGCCGCGGTCGGAGTCCCGTCGCGTCCCTGTCCGGCCGCCTTTCGCGGGACCGGGCCACGCCGGTTGAGCAGGCCGCTCAGGAGAGCCGCTCCAGGATCAGCGCCATGCCCTGGCCGCCGCCCACGCACATCGTGATCAGCCCGGTGGACTTGTCGTGGAAGTCGAGCGAGTTGAGCATCGTGTTCTGCAGCCGGGCGCCGGTCATGCCGAACGGGTGGCCGACCGCGATCGCCCCGCCGTTGACGTTGAGCCGGTCGAGGTCGATGCCGAGGTCCTGGTACGACGGCACCACCTGCGCCGCGAACGCCTCGTTGATCTCCACCAGGTCGATGTCGCCGATGCTCATGCCGGCGTTGGCCAGCGCGTTCTTGGTGGCCTCGACCGGGCCGAGGCCCATGATCTCCGGGGACAGGCCGCTGACGCCGGTGGCGACGATGCGGGCGAGCGGCTTGAGGCCGAGCTCGTCGGCCCGGGTGTCGCTCATGACGATCACCGCGGCCGCGCCGTCGTTGAGCGCGCAGCAGTTGCCGGCGGTGACCACGCCGTCGGGGCGGAAGACCGGGTCCAGCTGGGAGACCGCCTCGTAGGTGACCCCGGCGCGGGGGCCGTCGTCCTTGCCGACCACCGCGCCGTCGGGCGTGGTGACCGGCGTGATCTCCCGCTCCCAGAAGCCGTCCGCGATCGCCTTCTCGGCCAGGTTCTGCGAGCGGACGCCGAACTCGTCGAGCTCCTTGCGGTCCAGGCCGCGCAACGTGGCGACGTTCTCCGCGGTCTGGCCCATCGCGATGTAGACGTCGGGGATCTTGTCGTCCGCACGCGGGTCGTGCCAGGTCGAACCGCCCTGGGCCTGCTCCTCGGTGCGGGCCTTGGCCTCGTCGTACTTGTGGTTCTGCGTGTCCGGCCAGTGGTCGGAGGTCCCCTTGGCGAACCGCGACACGGTCTCGACCCCTGCCGAGATGAAGGCGTGCCCCTCGCCCGCCTTGATCGCGTGGAAGGCCATCCGCGTGGTCTGCACCGAGGAGGAGCAGTAGCGCGTGATCGTCGCTCCGGGCACCTCGTCGAGCCCCATCATCACGTTGACGACGCGGGCCATGTTGTTCCCGGACTCCCCGCCCGGGAGGCCGCAGCCTAGGTAGTGGTCGTCGATCGACTTCGGGTCCAGCGCCGGGACCTTGGCCAACGCGGCCTGGATGATCGTCGCGGTCAGGTCGTCGGGACGGAGGTCCTTGAGCGAGCCCTTGTTGGCGCGTCCGATGGGTGAGCGGGCAGCGGAGACGATGACGGCTTCAGGCATGTCGCGAGCATAGGACGCAGGCGAGTCCCTCAGTGGGCCGGAGCCGCCAACGCGTCGAGGATCACAGTCACCGACTCGCTGAGGAAGTCGCGGCGTTCCCCCGTCGGTTTGAGCATCGCGGCGAGGAGCAGGCCGTCGAACGACGCGACGAGCGCATCGGCCCTGCGGGCGTCGTGCTCGCGGTGCTGTGCGGCCAGGATGCCGTCGACCACCTCGACCAGCCGGGTCCGGCAGGCACCGAGCAGCCCGGCGATCGCCGCGTTGCGGGAGGCCTCCATCGACAGCTCGATCCGGGTGAGCAACCGTTCGCGCTCGTCGAGCCAGCCCTCGAAGAGCCGCTGGGTGGCCGCGACCGCGCGGACGTGGTCCGGGGGCCCCGCCTCGTCGAGCGTGGCCAGCTCCGCGGCCAGGGCGTCCACGTCCGCCGCGACGCTCGCGGCGACGTACTGGGTCACGGCCTCCAGGAGCGCCTGACGGGTCCGGAGGTAGGCCGAGCAGGTGCCCTCCGGGAGCCCGGCCCGACGGTCCACGGCCCGGTGGGTGAGCCCTCGCAGCCCTTCGTCGGCCACCACGTGCAGGGCGGCCTCCAGCAGCTCTCGTCGGCGCGGGGTGAGCGCCGGGGGAGCCGAGGCGGCTGTGACGGAGGCCACGTCGGCTGAATCTACCCAAGGACTTGCCCCGGCCGCGGAGTCAGCGTGCTTTCTACATATGTAGAACAACCTCCATATGGAGAAGGGATCCGACCATGTTGTGCCGGGCAGTGGTCCACCACCACCGGGTCCGCGTGGCCCGGGACCAGAGCATCCCGACGTACTACCGCCGCCTCGTCCTGGCCAACTGACCCGGGCCGGCTCGTCCCCGGCGCTCTGGCAGAGTCGGGGCGTGCGCCACCGCTACGAGTGCCCGATGCGCTGGGCCGACCTCGACCAGCTCGGGCACGTCAACAACGTGGTGTACGTCGACTACCTCCAGGAGGCGCGCGTCGACATGCTCCGCGCGCACGGCCGGGGCCCGGAGGCCCTGGCCGAGGGGCTCGTGGTGGCCCGGCACGAGGTCACCTATCTCAAGCCCCTGACCTACGACTTCCGTCCGGTCTCCATCGAGTGCTGGGTGACCGACATCAAGGCCGCGACGTTCACGATGGCCTACGAGATCTTCCACGACGCGCCCGAGGGCGACCGAGTGGTGTACCTGCGCGCCACGACGCTGCTCACGCCGTACGTCTTCGCCGAGGAGCGACCCCGCCGGATCACAGCCGCGGAGCGCGCCGCCCTCGAGATCCACCTCGAGCCCGACCAGCAGCCCCGCCGCCGCACGCCGCCGCTGCCCGAGCAGGTGGCCAGCCACTACCCGATCCACGTCCGGTTCTCCGACGTCGACGTCTACGGACACGTCAACAACGTCAAGTACTTCGAGTACCTCCAGGAGGCGCGGATCTCGCTGGTCAACGACCTGGTGCGCCGGCGCGCGTTCAGCGTCGTCGTCGCCCAGACCGACGTCGACTACGTGCGGCCGCTGCTGTTCCGCGCCGCGCCGTACGACTGCCGCAGCGCGATCACCCGGGTCGGCACCCGCTCGATGACCGTGGAGTCGGAGTTCACCGACGGAGAGACGGTGCTGGCCCGCGCCAAGGTCGTGGTCGTCTTCTTCGACCTGGCCAGCAGCCGCTCGACCGAGCCGGACCCGGAGGTGCGTCGGGTCCTGGAGAGCGCGTCGGTCTAGAGCGGGTCTAGCAGCCGACGCCGGTGACGTCGCCGTCCGCGTGGGCGTGGTGCCGCCCGTGCAGTGAGTACGCCGAGCAGTAGTAGAAGCTCAGCAGCGGGTCGCGCCGGAGGGTGACCGGCGCCCAGCGGCCACCACCGGCCGGCTCGAGGTAGGTGAACGTCGGCTTCAGCAGCGCCCGGACGGACCGGTGCTTGAGGTAGTGGTCCAGCCAGCGCTGCACGTAGACGCTGGTCAGGTCCTGGCCGTAGCGGCTGGCCGGGAGTACGAGCGGGATGTCGGTGTACTCCAGGTGCGTCGACGCCCGCGGCACGACCAGCATCGAGTCCACGCCGGCTTCAGACCAGGCGTCGAAGCCGGTACGCCGTTCGCGCATCGGGTCCGGGCCGTCCGGCGACGGCTCCGGGGTCAGCGAGCTGCTGCCGCTCAGGCTGTAGGGCGACACGGTGAAGCCGTACTCCGACTGCACGGCCAGCGCCGGGACCACGGGCCGGTTGGGCGGGCCGTCCTGGCCGGGCGCGAACGAGCCGCCGGCGGACAGCTTGTCCAGCGCGACCACGGCGGCGACCCGGCGGTCGCCGGCCTGCACCTTCGAGACGGCGGCCGCGCCCATGGAGTGGCCGATGATCGCCAGCCTCAGCGTCCGGCCCGGGGTCGCGGTCTTCGCGTCCTTGCGGTGGTCGAACCACGACGCGAACGGGTTGTGCCCGTCGACCGGAGCCCCGGCCGAGCCGGGGTTGGCGTACCGGTGCTTGCCGGTCGAGGTGAAGAAGTCGATCGCGTCCTCGGTGCCGACCACGAAGTTGGACAGCTGCTGGAACGGCACGCCGGGGCAGCCGAACATCTCGCCGTCCCGCGGCGGCGCGAACGGGTTGCAGAACGGCAGCGCGTTCGAGGTCTCGTGGGGGACCGTCTCGCTCGTGCCCTGACCCTGCACGTCGTAGGTGAGCACCACGTAGCCGCGTTCGGCGAGGTCCTGGGCCAGCCAGACGTACATCCCCTCGGAGCCCTGCACCGAGCCCGGGGTGATCACGACGCCGGGGTACGGCGCCCGCAGCCGCCTCCCGGTGTACGGGTCGCGGGCGCCGTCCCGCGGCCGGTACACGGTGCCCCGCAGGAGCGCGCCGTACCGGTTCGTGAAGGCGACCTTGCGGGAGACCCCGCGGGTGCCGTCCCAGCCCGCGCGCAGCGGGTTGCCGACGTTCCAGCCCGGGAACACGTTGCCCGCCGTGAGCGCCAGTCGGGCCGGTGCGGCCGCCTGCTGCAGCAGCTGGGCGACGCCGCTCTCGTTCGACCTGGTGACCAGCGCCGGAAGGTACGCCGGGTTGTCGAGCTGCCCACCGGGACCGGTGATCCGGCCGTACGCGGCAGCGATGTTCGCGAGGTCCCGCGCGACGTACTCGGGGGAGCCCGGCTGCGGACCGGCCGCGACCGACGTCGCACCGTCGGCCGACAGCAGCGGCAGGGCGAGGACGGGCGCGATGAGCACGGCGAGCAGGCGACGGCGCACGTAGGGCCAACGCCCGAACCCGGGGCGGCGTTACGTGCTCAGTGCGCGCTGACGGCCTGCAACGTCGCCCGCCCCTCCTTCCTCAGCCGGTGCAGCGCGCGGTGCCGCGCGACGCGCACCGCGACCGGCGTCATGCCCAGCGCGCGCGCCGCCTCGCCCATGCTGAGGCCGACCACGTCCACGCAGGCCACGACGTCACGCTCACGCGGCGAGAGGCCGGCCAGCACCTCGCGCACCCACGCCCGCTCCGGGACAGTGGCCTCCGGTCCCTCCACGACCGACGCCGGTGTCTCCGCCACCGGTTCGGTGCGCCGACGGCCGCTGCGCCGGCGCGTGTTGGCGGCGATCCGGCGGGCGATGCCGAACAGCCAGGCGCCGAACTCCTCCGAGCCGCCGGCGAAGTCGGCCACCTTCTCCGCCGCGACCAGCCAGGTCTGGGCGGCCACGTCCTCGGCCACCACCGCCCCGTCGGTGCCGGACCGGGTCTCCAGCCAGACGACGAGTCGGCCGGCGTGGGCGCGGTACAGCGCCCGCCAGGCTTCCTGGTCGCCGTGCTTGGCCGCGGCGATGACGGCGTCGTCGCTCACCTGTGGTGGCCGTTCCCGTGACCGTGACCGTTGTCGTGGTGGGGCTTGGGTGCGCTTGGGTGGCTTGGGTGGCTTGGGCGGCTTGGGTGGCTTGGTCTGGCCGTGGTGGTTGCCGTTGTCGTGGTGAGGCTTGGTCTGGCCGTGGTGGTTGCCGTTGTCGTGGTGCGGCTTGGGCGGCTTGGGCGGCTTGGGCGGCTTGGGCGGCTTGGGCGGCTTGGGCGGCTTGGGTGACTTGGGTGACTTGGTCTGGCCGTGGTGGTTGCCGTTGTCGTGGTGCGGCTTGGGGGGCTTGGTCTGGCCGTGGTGGTGGCCGTTGTTGTGGTGGGGCTTGGTCTGGCGGTGGTGGTCGCCGTGCTGCGGCTTCCCGGGACCCGAGATCGGATCGGCCGCGGCCGGCAGCGACGGCACCGGCGGCGGCGCGACCGGTGCGTTGCCGGGGCCCGGGACGACAGGCGCGGGGTGGGGCGCCGGCCGCTCCACCGGGTCCGGCTCCAACGGTGAGTGGGTGCCGGGCAGGGTGCCGGTGAGCCAGGAGACGCCAGCGATGACCGCAACACTCGCCGCGGCGAGCAGGACCCGGACCGTGCCGCCGCCGCTGCTCGGACGCGACGTCGCACTGCGGGCGGACAGCTGGGCCAGCAGCTCGGAGTCGGGCTCGAGCTCGGGTACGTCGATCCTGAGGTCTGGGTGCATCCCCGTCGTCCTTCCTCCGGAAGGGGCGACCCGACGGTAGCGCGAGGCGACCGCCGGGCCGACCCCCGCCCGCGCTCGTCTGGGCCGAGGCGGAGGCTCTCCCCACACCTCGTCCTGTCGCGGGAGGGCGGAGCCGTTACATCGGCCCCGGAAAAAAATCAGACGGCGTCGTCGAAGGTGTTGACCATGAACTGCGCGGCGTGCGTGACGTACTCCCAGAACTGTGCGTCCTGCTCCTCGGTCAGCCCCGCCTCGTCGAGAGCCGCACGGAAGTGGGTCAGCCAGTGCTCCTTCGCGGTGGGCGTCACCGCGAACGGCGCGTGCCGCATCCGCAGCCGCGGGTGGCCCCGGGTGTCGGAGTAGGTCGTCGGGCCGCCCCAGTACTGGACCAGGAAGAGCCGGAACCGCTCCTCCGCGGGGCCGAGGTCAGCCTCGGGGTAGATCGACCGGAGCACCGGGTCGGAGGCGACGCCCTCGTAGAAGCGGGCGACGATGCGGCGGATGGTCTCGTAGCCGCCGATCTCGTCGTAGAAGGTGCTCACCCGTCCATTCTGCCCAGTGCCCCCCTCTGCAAGACTCGCGGGCATGGCGACCACACGCACCGCGACCACGCACTGGGAAGGCGACCTGTTCGAAGGCGCCGGCCAGGTGACCATGCAGTCCTCAGGGATCGGCACCTTCGAGGTGTCGTGGCCCGCCCGCGCCGAGCAGGCCAACGGCAGGACCAGTCCGGAGGAGCTGATCGCCGGCGCTCACTCGGCCTGCTTCTCGATGGCGTTCTCCAACGTCCTGGCCAAGGCCGGGACGGCGCCGACCTCGCTCGACACCTCCGCCGACGTGGAGTTCACGCCGGGCACGGGCATCACCGGCATCAAGCTCACCGTCCGAGGTGTGGTCGAGGGGATGAGCAACGACGACTTCGTCGCGGCTGCCGAGGACGCCAAGGCAAACTGCCCGGTCAGCCAGGCGCTGACCGGCACCACGATCACCCTCGACGCGGCTCTGGCCTGACCCGCTCCAGGGCGACGCCGAGCGCCTTCGACACCGCCTCGAGCGTCTCGAGCACGTCGAGCTCGGGGACACCGCCGTCGGCCAGTGCCTTCTGGAAGGTGCCGATCGCGGTCGCGAACGCCGGGAAGCACGCCCGGGTCCGTTCCTCGCCCTCGCCGGTGAGCTCGACCAGGCTGGCCCGCCCGTCGTCCGGGTCGCGACGCCGGGTGACCAGCCCGTCCGCCTCGAAGCGGCGCAGGTAGTTCGAGAGCGTCGTCGGGCGCAGCCCGGTCAGCCGGGCCAGCTCGGTCGGACGCACCGGCGCCTCGATCAGCAGCACGCTGGTCACGGCGAACTCGTCCGGCGACAACGGGGCGTCGACCATCACCTCCTGCAGGAGCGTGCTCAGCTGCCGGCCGGTTGCGAACAGGAGGAGGAAGGGACCGCGGTGGGTCATCTTCATGCGGTCAGGTTACGAGTCCACAACGGTCCGCGGGTCGCCTTGACGAAATACTTCAAGTTGGTAATAAATGGCGGGCATGCATGGCAGGGTCCTCACCTCCGTGCCGGCCCTCCTGGTCGGTCTCCTGCTCGCCGGCTGCGGCGCCGGCAGCGACTCCGGCAGCGAGTCCGGCAGCGACTCAGGGCCCGGAGCCTCGGAGCCGAGCAGCACCGCCGCCGCGGGCGACCCGGCGTACGTCGTGCAGCGCGTCGAGACCGGCCACCTGCCGTGCGGGATCCTGGGTGCCGCGGGGCTGGTCTGGGTCAGCAACATCGGCGACGACAACCTCGTCTCCGTCGATCCCGAGACCGGCGCGGTGAGCGACCCGGTGCCGACCGGCGACCAGCCGTGCGGGCTGGCCTTCGGCGCCGGCTCGATCTGGGTGGAGGACTACGGCAGCGACGAGGTGACCCGGATCTCGGTCGAGGACCGGACGGTCGAGGCGACGTACGCCGTCGGCAGCCAGCCCTACGACGTGGCCTTTGCCGACGGCGCCGCGTGGGCCACCGACTACGGCAGCGGCACGATCTCGCGGATCGACGCCGAGACCGGCCAGGTCACCGCCACGGAGGTCGGCGGGCAGCCCACCGGCATCGCGCCCGCCGGCGGCAAGCTCTGGGTAGGGCTCCAGGACGCCGGCATCGTCAGCCTCGATCCCGCCACCGGCGCGGTGGTCGACACCGTGCCGACTGACGGCCCGGCCGGCTGGACGGCGTACGACGAGGACCGGATCTGGGTGAACGTCGGGGCCACCGTTGTGCAGCTCGACCCGGCGTCCGGCCAGGTCGTCGGCACGGTCGCAGTGGGGGACCGGCCGGCGGACGGCACCCTGGTCGGCGACGAGGTGTGGGTCGGTGACGCGGACGGGAAGCTGTACCGGTTCCCGGCCGACGCGACGGACGGCACCGCGACCTCCGTCAAGTCAGGCCTGCACCACCCGTTCGTCGCCACCGAGCTCGACGGCCTGCTGTGGGCCGCGGACTTCAAGGGCACGGACGTGATCGCGATCGACCCGGCTGCGGCCCAGCACGACTAGGACACGCCCTAGCTCGACGTGGTCTCGGGCTCGGCCTCGGGCTCGTCGTCGGAGACCGGGTGCGGCTTGCCGTCGCGGTGCCAGACCACCCGCTGCGGGAACGGGATCTCGATCCCTTCGTGGTCGAACCGGGCCTTGATCCGCTGGCGCAGCTCGCGAGCCACCGCCCACTGCTCCATCGGCGCGGTCTTCACCAGCACGCGGAGCGTGATCGCGTCCGCGGCCAGCGCCTCCACGCCGGTCACCTCGGGCTCCTCGATGATCACGCTGCGGTAGTCCTCGTCCTCCCAGAGGTCGTGGGCGACCTCGCCGAGCACCCGCTTGGCGCGGGCCAGGTCCTCGTCGTACCCGACTCCGACGTCGACGACGGCGCGGGACCAGTTCTGGCTCTTGTTGCCGACGCGGAGGATCTCGCCGTTCGGCACGTACCAGACCGTCCCGTCGAGGTCCCGCAGCCGCGTGACGCGCAGGCTGACCGCCTCGACCGTGCCGATGGCCTCGCCGACGTCGATGACGTCGCCGACGCCGTACTGGTCCTCGAAGATCATGAAGACGCCGGAGAGGAAGTCCTTGACCAGTGACTGGGCGCCGAAGCCGAGCGCGATGCCGATGATCCCCGCGCTGGCGATGATCGGCGCGATGTTCACGCCGAGCTGGCTGAGGATCATCGTCCCGAAGATGGCCACCAGGACGCCGGTGATCACGCTCTTGAGCAGGTCCCCCATCGTCTTGGCGCGCTGGACCCGGCGGGTGGCGGCGGCCAGGTCGCGCAGCTCCTGGGTGTGGGTCTGCTCAGCCGGACGCCGGCGCCGGGCGAGCCGGCCGACCCGACCCGGCAGCACGCCTCCCTCGGCGCGGGAGACCAGCCGGTCCACCAGTCGGTGGAAGACGAACCGCAGCACCAGGCCGAGGGCGACCAGGCCGAGGATGGCCAGCGGCAGTCCGATCAGCCGGTCCGCGATGTTGGCCGCGGTCCGGTTGTCGGTCTGGTCGTAGACCCAGTTGCAGAGCGACTCGTCGTTCTCGCACGGGCTGCTCAGGAACATGGCCCCCAGTATTCACAGAGGTGTTTCTCGATATCGTGTGGGTGTGATCACGTCGCCGAGCGCTTTGACCGCCGTCACACCTCTCGACGTGCCCATCGGCTGGAGTGACCCCTCCGACGTCAACATGGTCCACGCCGTGCTGGTCCTGGGTGGCATCCCGCTGCTGCTGCTCATCGCGATCACCGTGGCGGTCTACCTGCCGTCTCTGGTCCGCGGCGAGCGGATCGCGCCGGGCCAGCCGGCCGTGGAGAACCAGTGGCTGGGCGGACCGCGCACCGGCACCGCCGAGCTCAAGGGGCGGGAGTCCGAGGACACCGAGGCAGGAGGCGCCAGTGGCCGCTGGTGACCGGCCCGACGGCCGGCTGAGCTCGAGGTTCAGCGCGAGCGATCGGGTCGCGCTGGACGAGACGATACGCAAGGCCGAGCGGCTCTCGCGCGCCGAGTTCTCCGTGTTCGTCGGCCACGCCGAGGGCGACCCGCGATCGTTCGCCTGCAGCCTGCACGCCTCGCTGGTCGCGCCGGCGCGCAGCGTCCTGGTGATGGTCGACCCCGACGCGCGCGCCCTCGAGGTGGTCACCGGCAGCCAGGTCCGCCGTACCCTCCGCGACCAGCAGGTCGAGCTCGCCGTCGCCCAGATGCAGTCGCTGTTCGAGCAGGGCGAGCTCGTCGCCGGGCTGCGGCGCGGCATCCAGATGCTGGCCGAGCACGCCCGGGCACCGCAGACCCTGCACGCGGAGTAGCGATGGGCGGTCCGCTCGTCCTCATCGCCATCGTGCTGGCCGTCGTCATCGGCGTCTGCCTCGTGCTGTTCTTCCGCACGATGGCCGAGGAGCGCGCCCGGGCCGCGGAAGCCGAGTCCCGGCGGTTGGCGAACCTGCTCGACGAGGTCAAGGAAGTGGCCTGGTCGCACCGGGACATCGCCCCCGAGCTCGCGACCATCATCATCGACACCATCCGCACCGCCGAGCGCGGCGACAGGCGACGCGAGCTTCCCTGATCCGCAGGCTCCTAGCGGCCCTCGGCGTCCTTGGCCTGGGCCCGCAGCGCACGGGCGACGTCGGCGCGGCCCTCGTGCACGTACCGCTTGGCGGCGGGGTTGGCCGGCGAGCTCTCCAGCCAGGCGTCGACGCGGTCGAGGAGCTGCTGGCTGGCCAGCTGCTTGGGGAAGATGAACTCCAGTGCGGTCGAGGCGCGCTGGGTGCCCTTCTCCTCCCACATGGTCTCGGCGGCGGCGAGGTACTTCTCGACGTACGGCTCCAGCACCTCGTCCTGGCCGTAGGCCTGGAAGGCGAGCACGATGCTGCGCTGGGTCTCGTTCGGCACGTCGTCGCGGACCATCGCGAGCTCCCAGGCCTCGGCCTTGGCCTCGGCGGTCGGCACCAGCGCGCGGGCGGCCGCGGCCTGCTCCTTGCCGGAGATGGTGTTGTCGCGGGCCAGCTCTTCGTCGATGCGGGCAAAGTCGGCACGGCCGTTCTTGGCCAGGCCCGAGAGCAGCGTCCAGCGCAGGTCGGTGTCGACCGCGAGCCCGTCGATGTCCAGCGAGCCGTCCAGCAGCGACTCCAGATCGGAGAGCGCCTGCTCGGAATGAGCGGCCGAGGCGTACGCGCGGGCGAACGAAAGCTGGTGGTCGCCTCCCGGCTCGGCGGTGATCAGCAGCTCACGCAGGCCGGACTCCCACTTCGCACGCAGCTCGGCCCGGTGCGCCGGCGCGGAGTACTGGTTGGCGGCGAGCGCGGCGTACCCCGGGATGCGGGCGACGCCGAACGAGTCGGTCTCCGAGGCGATGCCCGAGAGCACCAGCGTCACGAAGTCGGTCGCCGACATCTCCGCGTCGCGGGTCATGTCCCACGCCGCGCCCCAGCACAGGGCTCGGGCCAGCGACTCGTCGATCGTCTCGAGGCTGGTGACGACCGTGTCGAGCGAGCGCTCGTCCAGCCGGATCTTGGCGTAGGCCAGGTCTCCCTCGTTGAGCAGCAGCAGGTCGGGCTGCCGGGTGCCGACCAGCTCCTTGACCTCGGTGAGCTCGCCCTCGACGTCGATCTCGAACGACGTACGCCGGACCAGCCGGCCGTCGACCTTGTCGTAGAGGCCCAGCCCGAGCCGGTGCCGGCGCAGCGTGGGGTGGTCGGGGGCCGCGGTCTGCCGCACCGCGAACGACGCGTAGCTCCCGGAGTCGTCGAGCTCGAACTGCGCGGCGAGCGTGTTCACCCCGGAGGTCTGGAGCCACTCCTGCGCCCAGGACTCGAGCTCGCGGCCGCTGGACTTCTCCAGGGCCATCAGCAGGTCCTTGAA
The DNA here is from genome assembly GCA_963749865.1 of uncultured Actinomycetota bacterium. GTDB lineage: Bacteria > Actinomycetota > Actinomycetes > Propionibacteriales > Nocardioidaceae > Nocardioides. Next base: position 180,159 of record CAVVOE010000006.1, on the reverse strand, counting down.
CTCCGCGTTGCCGAACTCGAAGTCCTTGAAGTAGCCCTCCAGCCCCTCGAGGAAGCTCTCGAGCCCGACCCACGCGACCAGCTGCTTGAGCACCGACGCGCCCTTGGCGTAGGTGATGCCGTCGAAGTTCACCTCGACCGCCTGCAGGTCGTAGTTGTCGGCGGCGATCGGGTGGGTGCTGGGCAGCTGGTCCTGGCGGTAGGCCCAGTTCTTGCGGGCGTTGGTGAAGCCGGTCCAGGACTCGGTGAACTCGGTCGCGTTGACCGCCGCGTGGTAGCACGCCCACTCGGCGAACGACTCGTTGAGCCAGAGGTCGTCCCACCACCTCATGGTCACCAGGTCGCCGAACCACATGTGCGCCATCTCGTGGAGGATCACCTCGGCGCGGAACTCGTAGAACGAGCGGTCCTGGCGGCTGCGCGGGAGGTACTCGTCACGGAAGGTGACGCACCCGGCGTTCTCCATCGCGCCCATGTTGTACTCCGGGACGAAGAGCTGGTCGTACTTCCCGAACGGGTAGGCGTAGCCGAAGATCCGCTCGAAGAACTCGAACCCCTGCTCGGTGACCTTGATCAGCTCGTCGGCGTCGAGGTGCCCGACCAGCGACTGCCGGCAGTAGAGCCCGAGCGGGATCTCCTGGGTCTTGCCGGTGTAGGTGTACTGCACCTCGTGGTACTCGCCGGCGACCAGCGCGGTGATGTAGGTCGACATCGGCTTGGTCGCGTCGAACCGCCACACGGACTTCCCGTCGGCCCCCTCACCCTGAACGGCCTCCGGCTGCGGGCTGGGGGCGTTCGAGACGACCTTCCAGTGGCTCGGCGCGGTGACGTTGAACGTGTACGGCGCCTTGAGGTCGGGCTGCTCGAAGGTCGTGTAGACGCGGCGCGCGTCCGGGACCTCGAACTGCGAGTAGAGGTAGACCTTGTCGTCGGCCGGGTCGACGAAGCGGTGCAGTCCCTCACCGGTGTGGGAGTAGGTGCAGTCGGCCGTCACGACCAGGGTGTTGTCGGCCTGGAGCCCACTCAGCGCGATGCGGTTGTCGGCGTACGCCGCGACGTCGACCGACTGGCCGTTGAGCGTGATCTCGTGGACCTCTGCGTCCACGAGGTCGGCGAACGTCGTAGCGCCCGGCTCGCGGCAGGTGAAGACGATCGTGGTCGTCGAGCCGAAGTGGGTGTCGCCCCCGGTGAGGTCGAGGTCGATGGTGTACGACGTGACGTCGAGCAGGGCGGCGCGGGCGGCGGCCTCGTCCCGGGTCAGGTTGGTTCCAGGCATGCGGTGATCCTGCCACCCGGGCCCTGGCATCGGCCACGCGGACCGGGGGAGACGGATGCAGTCGTGACCGGATCGTCGGCGTGGTACGTCGCCGGGGGAGGAGCGGCGGTCGGAATACTCCACGGGCTGCTTGGTTAGTTCAATACATGACCTCCACCGTTGATTTCTGGTTCGACCCCCGCTGCCCGTTCGCCTGGATCACCTCTCGCACCATGCTCGAGGTCGAGAAGGTCCGGGACGTCAAGGTGACGTGGCACATCATGAGCCTCGCCTACCTCAACCAGGACCGGGACGACATCTCCGACAAGTACCGCGAGGGGCTGAAGGACGCGTGGGGCCCGGTGCGGGTGTGCATGGCGGTCGAGCAGGAGTACGGCCAGGAGAAGCTGGCCGAGCTCTACACCGCCCTGGGCACCAAGAAGCACACCGAGGGCCGTGAGGCCATGGACCGGGCGCTGGTCGAGGAGGCGCTGGGGGAGATCGGCGTCCCGACCTCGCTGGCCGACGCGATGGACGACGCGTCGTACGACGACGCGATCAGGAAGAGCCACCACCTCGGCATGGACCAGGTCGGCGACGACGTCGGCACGCCGACCATCGCGATCGACGGCAACGCGTTCTTCGGCCCGGTGCTCAGCAAGATCGCCCGCGGCGAGGACGCCGGGAAGATCTGGGACGGCTCGGTCGCGCTGTCGTCGTTCCCGTACTTCTACGAGCTCAAGCGGACCCGCGACCGGAAGCTCGACTTCAGCTAGTGCGGGGCACTAGCCTCCCGAGCTCGCGGAGGCGGCGGCGCTGATGGCGTCCCTGACCGCCTGGGCGGCCCACTGGCCTTCCGCGATCACCTTGGCGCGCTTCTTGAGCTGCCTCTTCGTCGTCGCGGTGTTGGCGGTGACCGCCTTGTGCGCCTCGTCGGCGGCCCAGAGCAGGGCGATGAGCGCGGCGGTGCGCTCGTCGGCCCGCCCACCGTCCACCAGGCAGACGGTGATGGTGCGACGCAGCTGGTTGTCGCGCGTCGTGTCGGCGGCCGGCCAGGTGGTCCGCGGGATCAGGCCGAGCCGCTTGCCGTCCCTGCGCTCGAGGACCCGACGTTCGGCGAGCCCCGCGGCCAGCCGGTCCGCCAGACCCTTACCGATCTTCGTCACCAGGGTGCTGGCCTTGCGGTCCTTCTCGGCGATGGTGGCCAGCGCCGCAGCGAGCACGGGGTCGAGATCGGCGGGCGCCGTACCGGTGGCGTGCACCTTGCCGGCCCGCCAGAGGCTCTTCTTCTCGTCGACCGTGGCGAGTCCGAGTAGGGCGAGCTCGGCGAGCACTGCGCCGCCGAGCACGGCGTCGGTGTTGCTCGACGTCGAGACGGTGCCCTTGGTGTCGTCCAGCAGCAGGAGCAGCACGTCCTCCGCGATCAGCGTCACGCCCCTGAAAGTAACTGCGTCGCAACCCTGAGAGACACCCTCCTACCCTTCACCCATGAGCAAGATCCTGTCCGCCGTCGCCTGGCCGTACGCCAACGGCCCGCGCCACATCGGCCACGTGGCCGGTTTCGGCGTGCCCTCCGACGTGTTCAGCCGCTACATGCGGATGGCGGGCCACGACGTGCTCATGGTCTCGGGCACCGACGAGCACGGGACGCCGATCCTGGTCGCCGCGGACAGCGAGGGCGTGACCGCGCGTGACCTGGCGGACAAGAACAACGTGGTCATCGTCAACGACCTCGTCGACCTCGGGCTGTCCTACGACCTGTTCACCCGCACCACGACCGGCAACCACTACAACGTCGTGCAGGAGCTGTTCAAGGGCGTCCACGCCAACGGCTACCTGGTCGAGCAGACGACGTACGGCGCGATCTCGCCGTCGACCGGGCGGACCCTGCCCGACCGCTACATCGAGGGCACCTGCCCGATCTGCGGGTACCTCGACGCGCGCGGCGACCAGTGCGACAACTGCGGCAACCAGCTCGACCCGACCGACCTGATCAACCCGCGGTCGAAGATCAACGGCGAGGCGCCGGACTTCGTCGAGACCCAGCACTTCTTCCTGGACCTGCCCGCGCTGGCAGAGGCGCTGCGGGAGTACCTCCAGGGCCGCGAAGCCTCGGGCACCTGGCGGCCCAACGTCATCAAGTTCTCGCTGAACCTGGTCGAGGATCTCAAGCCACGGGCGATGACCCGTGACCTCGACTGGGGCATCCCGGTGCCGATCGAGGGCTGGACCGAGCAGAAGACCAAGCGGCTCTACGTCTGGTTCGACGCGGTGATCGGCTACCTGTCGGCGTCGATCGAGTGGGCCCGCCGGCTCGGCCAGCCCGAGCGCTGGCGGGACTGGTGGAACGACCCCGCGGCGCTGTCCTACTACTTCATGGGCAAGGACAACATCGTCTTCCACTCGGTGATCTGGCCCTCCGAGCTGATCGGCTACAACGGCCGGGGCGACAAGGGCGGCGAGCCGGGGACGTACGGCGTGCTCAACCTGCCCACCGAGGTCGTCTCGTCGGAGTTCATGACGATGGAGAGCCAGCAGCTCTCCACCAGCCGCGGCCACGTGATCCTGGTGAGCGACATGCTCGCGCGCTACCAGCCGGACGCGCTGCGCTACTACATCTGCGCGGCCGGCCCCGAGACATCGGACGCCGACTTCACCTGGGCCGACTTCGTGCTGCGCACCAACTCCGAGCTGGTGGCCGGCTGGGGCAACCTGGTCAACCGCACCGCGACGATGCTGGCCAAGAGCTTCGGCGAGATCCCGGCCGCCGGGCCGCTCCAGTCGGAGGACGAGGCCGTGCTGGCCGCCGTACGGGCCGGGTTCGACACCGTCGGCGACCTGGTCGGCCGGCAGCGGCTGCGCTCGGCCATCGGCGAGGCGATGCGGGTGGTCGGCGAGGTGAACAAGTACCTCACCGTCACCGAGCCCTACAAGATGAAGGACGCGTCCCAGCGCGAACGACTGGCCACCGTCCTGCACGTCGCCGCGCAGTGCGTGGTCGACTGCAACACGCTGCTCGCGCCGTTCCTCCCGCACTCGTCGAACCAGGTGCACCTCGCGCTCGGCGGCGAGGGCCAGTTCATGCCGATGCCGCGGATCGAGACCGTCGAGGAGCTCGACCCCGAGAACGGCGCCGGCCTGGACTTCTACCCGATCATCACCGGCGAGTACTCCCGTACGCCCGCGTGGGCGTCGCGGGCGGTGACGGTGGGCGCCAAGGTCGAGAAGCCGACCCCGATCTTCACCAAGCTCGACCCGGCGATCGTGGACGAGGAGCTCGCGAGGCTCGGTGCGTGAGGGGTAGCCCTGGATCGGTCTGCCATCCGGACCCGCTACCTCGGACCCCCGGAAGCTGCGCGCGACCCGCGGCCGGGTGGCGCGCACGTGCTGCGAGCGCGCCGCTCGACCTAGCTCTGACGGCCCCCGCCGCCGAGGACGGCGCGGACGCCGTTCACGCCGTGGATCCTGATGCGGACCACGCCCAGGTCCAGGGTCGCGCCCTCGGTCAGGTTGACCTTCTTCTTCCTGGCGGTGAACCAGTACGGCGTGCCGGGCTCGTTGCGGGCCGAGCTGACCAGGTCGTCGGGGATGAGCACGTCCGGGTGCTCGTCGAAGAGCCCGATCAGATCGAGCAGGCGCCCAATGGCCGGTCCGGCGTGCAGCCGCTCGACCGTGAACGGCCGGCCGAACTTCTGCTTGCCGGACACGGTGGGGAACAGCCACGACTGGTCGCCGCTGTCGAGGACCTGGTACCCGAACGGCGCGATCACCGGTCGGCGGTTGCTGTCGTAGCGCAGCTCGCCACGGACCTTGGCCCCCACCGGCGCGGTGAACGCCTGCGTCGGGGCCGGGCCGTTGACGATGACCGTCGAGTGGGTGACCGCGAGGTTCCCGCGGGTCTTGCTCGGCTTGTTCTCGCGCTCCTTGCGCGCCGTGGTGACCGCGGCGGCGTACGTCCCGGGCACGATGCCGCGCACGACGTACTGACCGCCCGCCTCCGGCACGGTCCAGTTCAGCGCCATCGGGGTCGCCTGGTCGCCGTCGACGTGCGACGGACGCAGCCAGGCGTCCTCGGGCACGGCGGTCAGCTTGAGCTGGCCACCCTTGGGCAGGGTGCCGGTCAGGTTCATCGTCGGCTGGTCCAACGCGATCTGGCCGAGGGGCTGCGAGGCGATGGTGAGGTCGACCGCGCGCTGGGCCCACGGGAAGTCGACCTGCTCCGGCCCGTCGGACGGCACCGCCGAGCGGCGCACGTACAGCGCGTAGCTGGCCGGGGGAAGGCCGGTGAAGCTCACCTGACCGCCCGGCTCGACTCCGGGGTTCCCCTGGTAGACCTTGACCACCCGGCCGTCGGCGTTGCGGAGCTCGGCGTCCACCGAGCCGCTGCCACCGGGGAAGGTGACGTCGGAGGCCGAGAAGGACACCGACCGGCCCGGGTCGAGGGCGAGGTCGGCGGTGGCCACCGACTTCTGGGCGACGGCGACGATCTGGCTCTTCGGCACGTACGCCGACCCGGCGTACGACGTGGTGACGGTGTAGGGGCCGGGCTCGAGCGAGGTCACGACGTACCGGCCGATCTCGTTGGTGACCACGCCGGCCGCGAAGTCGCCGCTCCTGTCGAGGATCGCGAGGAACTGGTCGGGCAGCGGCACGCCGTTGCTGGTGACCAGCCCGCGCACGATGCCGGCGTGCCGGGTGCGGAAGGTGTTGTGCACGGTGCGTCCGGCGCGCAGCAGCAGCCGCTTGGAGCGGTAGCCGGGCACCGTCGAGTCGGTGCGCAGCCCCTCGTCGCGGTCGGCCTCGACGCGGTACGGGCCGGGCGCGACCTCGAACCGGTAGCGGCCCTTGCCGTCGGTGATCGTCTGCGCCGCGATGCTGCCGTCGATGCGGGTCAGGTAGAGGACGCGGTCGGCGCCGTCCTTCTTCCAGGTGCCGGTGACCACGGCCGTCGGCTGGACGACGATCCGGCCCATCGAGCGGTGCGCGACCGGCTGGAACATCCGGGTGTGCCGCATCCAGCTGTTCAGGTTGCCGTCCGGGCCGAGGTAGGTCGGCGTGAACCGCTTGCTGCTGTCCTGGTCGCACTCCCCACTCCGTGCCGCGGCTTGGCCGGAGCGCCGGGCCTTGTGTCCTCCGCCCCCGCTCGACACTGACTCGCTGCAGACCCGGACCAGGTACGGCTCGCGCAGCTGCTTGAGCGTGAACTGCCCGCGGCCGTTGGTGCGGGCCAGGACCCGCTTCTCCCGGCTCAGGTCGACGGGCAGCCCGAGGTCGGAGAACCGGATGCCGGTGACCAGGGCGTTGGGGATCGGGGTGCGGTTGGGGCCCACGACCTGGCCGGTGATGGTGCCCTTGGTGCGCGGCGGCTTGGGCTTCCTGGCGGGCGCCGGCTGCGGCCGGGCCTGCTTGGCGAGCAGCTCGGGCGGGGAGCTGAAGTACGTGTTCGGGCCGCCGTCGCCCTCCGGTGCGACCTGCGGGACCTGTGCGGCCAGCGGTTGGGCCCCGGCGCCGGGCGGCGCACCCAGCAGCAAGGTGGCGGCGAGGACGAGCGTCAGGGAGCTGGCAAGCATCGGCCGGGTCCGCGTCATGGCGGGATCATCGCGGTTCGGTGCCGCGACTCCAACCCCGCGTCTCGGCGTGTCTGCGGGTTCATCGCGATCGGGAATCCCCGTGCGATGAGTACCGAGTCAGGGCAGAGTCTGTGACCTCATGGTGTCCTTCCTCATCACGTCGTTCGTCATCTGCGTGACCCCAGGCATCGGCGCGCTGTACACGATGGCCGCCGGTCTGGCCCGGGGCACCCGCGCCGGCGTGCTCGCGGCGTTCGCCTGCACCCTGGGCACCGTCCCGCACGCGCTGGCAGCGCTCACCGGGCTGGCCGCGGTCCTGCACGCGTCCGGAGTGGCGTTCCAGGCGGTCAAGTACGCCGGCGTCGCCTACCTGCTGTGGTTGGCCTGGTCGACCTGGCGCGACACCGGTGCCCTGCACGTCGACACGGCCGGGTCGCCGTCCTCGGTCCGCTCGGTGATCATCACCGGCGTCACGGCGAACCTGCTCAACCCGAAGCTCACGCTGTTCTTCTTCGCCTTCCTCCCGCAGTTCGTCCCCGCCGGCTCGTCGGGCACCGTGCTGCGGATGGCTGGCTTCTCGGGGATCTTCATGGTCATGACGTTCGTGACCTTCGCGGCCTACGCCGTCGCCGCCGGCGCGCTCCGCGACCGCGTCCTCACCCGTCCGCAGCTGGTGACCCGGATCCGCAAGGTGTTCGCCGCGTCGTTCGTCGCGCTGTCCGCGCGGCTCGCCGTCGAGTCTCGGTGACCGCCCCGGACGCGTGGCCCGGCCGCGGCGGGATACCGGCCTGTCATGAGCAACTCACCCGAGGAACCCGACACCGCTGAGCTCGAGGAGCAGGACGAGCCGGGCCCACCGGTCGACCCCGTGGTCGATCCCAGCGACGTAGGCCTGCCGTCCGACCCGAACCTGGACGACGACAACGTCGTGGTCACGCCGCCGAACGCCGACGACGTGCCGGGCTCCTCCGCCGGCTGACCGGCGGCCCGCGCGCGGTGGTTGCGTTGCGACGTCATACGGACGGAGCACCCATCTCCACGGTTCGCATGACGTCCCAGACGCAACCACGCTGGAACCGCAGCCACACCGCCCGCGGCAACCCGATAGCCAGCCCGCCGTTCGCACCTCAGCCACCGTGTGCGGCGGAGCCGGGGAGGTCGCGGATCGCCGGGATGGCCGCGAGCCCGTTGATCACCACCGAGAACACCAGCAGCGCCGCGGCGATGGACGGATGGTCGGCCGCCCAGAGGCCGAGCGAGGCGAGGCCGAAGACCAACACCTTGACCAACGGCCGCACGACGCGAGAGCCGAACCGCGCCTTGGGCGAGGCGAAGAGGAACCAGGCCAGCATGCCGAGTAGCGGCAGCAGCCACACCAGGAGCCAGCGCGGGGAGGCCGACCAGCCGTAGACGCCGAGCCCGACCATCGCCAGGAGCTCGTCGAGGAAGACGAGGGCGAGCACGGTCCAGCCGAACGCAACCATGTGCAGAGTCTCTAGGCTCGCGCCATGGCGCTGTCCCCCGAGGCCCGGGCGTGGGTCGAGGCCGCCGCGAACGACGAGCCGGTCTGGACAGTGGGGTACGACGTCGCCGCGGCCCGCGAGGCCAACCGCGCGGCGGCGCTGAGCGAGGAGCCGGAGGACGTCGCGGAGGTCGTCGACCTCGACGCCGACGGGGTCCGGGTGAGGCTGTTCCGGCCCGACGGTGCCGACCCGGGCGTCGTGGTGCACGTGCACGGCGGCGGCTTCGTCTTCCACGACGTCGATGTGCACGACCGGCCGTGCCGGCGGTTCGCCAACCGGCTGAACATGGCGGTGCTCAGCGTCGACTACCGGCTCGCCCCCGAGCACCGGTTCCCGGCGGCGCCAAACGACGTCGACACGGTGCTGGGCTGGCTCGACCACGACGGTGCGGGGCTGGCGCTGAGCGGCCCGACGTACGTCCACGGTGACAGTGCAGGCGGCAACCTCGCACTGGTCGCGGCCCTGAGACATCCGGGCCGGTTCCGGGCGGCCGTGCTGCACTACCCGTTCCTGGACCCGCAGGCTGCAGGCGCGTCGTACGCCATCGGCGCGGAGGCGGCGTTCGACCCGCGCGAGGCGGGCTGGTACTGGCAGCAGTACGCCGCGACCGACGTTGACCTGGCCCACCCCGACCTCGCGCCGCTGCGCTCCGACCGGCTCGGCAGCCTGCCGCCGACGCTGGTCACCACGGCCGAGCACGACCCACTGCGCGACGAGGGCGAGCAGCTGGCCGCGCTGGTCGCCGAGCAGGGCGGCCAGGTGACCGCCGTCCGCTACCTCGGGCAGGTGCACGGCTTCTGGCGGCACGCGGCGTTCCCGGCGTCCGAGCAGCTGCTCCGGCACACCTGTGCCTTCCTGAGGAGCCACTGACAGGATGGCGGCCATGCGTGTGCACCTGGGCTCGGACCACGCCGGCCTCGACCTCAAGGCCCACCTGGCCGGCTGGCTGACCGAGCACGGGTACGAGCCGGTGGACCACGGCCCGTTCCAGTACGACGAGCTCGACGACTACCCGGTGTTCTGCCTGCGTGCCGCCGAGGGCGTGGCCATCGACCGCAAGCAGGGCGTGGCCAGCTTCGGCGTGGTCATCGGCGGCTCCGGCAACGGCGAGCAGATCGCTGCCAACAAGGTCCCCGGAGTCCGCTGCGCGCTGGCCTGGTCGGAGGAGACCGCGAGCCTGGCCCGCCAGCACAACGACGCCCAGGTCGTCTCGGTCGGCGGCCGGCTGCACTCGATCGACGAGATGACCCGCTACGTCGAGGTCTTCCTCAGCACGCCGTTCAGCGGGGACGAGCGGCACCTGCGCCGGCTGGCGCAGATCCGCGACTACGAGCGCACCCGCGAGCTGCCGCCGCTGCCGGAGTCCGCCCAGGAACAGCAGCCACCGGATGCCTGAGGGTCACACCCTCCACCGGCTGGCCACCGCCCTCGACGACGCCTTCGCCGGCCACCCGGTCCGGGTGAGCAGTCCGCAGGGCCGGTTCGCCGAGTCGGCAGCGCTGCTCGACGGCCGGGTGCTTGAGGGTGCCGAGTCGTGGGGCAAGCACCTGTGGGTGCACTTCGCGCATCACGACCTGGTCCACGTGCACCTCGGGCTGTACGGCAGGTTCGACGTCCTTCGCGACGCCGACGTGGTCCCACCCCCGGTCGGCCAGGTGCGGCTGCGGCTGGTGCAGGCGGACAGCAACGGCGTCGCGTCGTACGCCGACCTGCGCGGCGCCACCGCCTGTGAGCTGCAGACGTCCGAGCAGCGCGCCGCGCTCGTGGAGCGGCTCGGGCCGGACCCGCTCCGGCCGGACGCTGACCCGGACCGGGCCTGGCGCCGGATCAAGCGCAGCCGGGCGCCGATGGCGGGGCTGCTCATGGACCAGTCGGTGGTGGCCGGGGTCGGCAACGTCTACCGCGCCGAGCTCCTGTACCGCCATCGCGTCGACCCGTTCCGGCCGGGCACCAGCCTGCGGGCCGGCCGCTGGCAGGAGATGTGGACGGACCTCGTCGCGCTGATGGCCGACGGCGTCCGGACCGGACGGATCGACACCGTGCGTCCCGAGCACCTCACCGACGAAGAGCTGGACGACACCGGTCCGCGACGCGGCCACTCCTACGTCTACCGCCGCGCCGGCGTGCCCTGCCGGGTCTGCCACAGCCGCGTACGCACCCGGGAGCTGCTGGGTCGCAACCTGTACTGGTGTGGGCGATGCCAGCCCCGATTCCGGTCGCGGGCCTTACAGTGACGGCGTCCACGTCACGGACCCTGACGAAGGGGAGACGACGATGACCACCGACGTCCGTCTCTCCCGAGCGCGGGCGGGAGACGTGCCACCGACTCGACACACCATGCGCCGGTTCACCCGCCGGGGCGCCTATCAGGACACCAAGGTCCTGATGGCCCTGATCGGCCTCGGGCTCGGGATCGTGGTCGGGGTCGTGATCTGGCCGGACGTCGTGCCGTTCACCAGCCTGATGCTGCCCCTCCTGCTCGGCAGCCTGCTGGTGGCGCCTCGGCACCTGCCCTGGTTCGTGATCTACATGTTCGCGCTGCTCATGATCAGCCTGTCCCAGCAGGCCGAGCCCACGCCGCGCACCTACGGCGCGGTGGGCATCCAGGTGCTGATGTGCCTGATCGTCCTGGCCGCATCGCTGCGCCGGTCCCGTCTGGGCGTGGCCGGCGCCATGGGCGAGTCGATGTTCGTCGACCTGCGCGACCGGATCCTCCACCAGGGCGGGATCCCCGAGCTCCCACCGGGCTGGCTCGTCGAGTCCGCGCTCCGCTCGGCCGGCGGTACGCCGTTCGCGGGGGACTTCGTCGTCGCCACCCGCACCGGCCGCAAGCTCGAGATGGCCGTCGTCGACGTGTCCGGCAAGGGCGAGGAGGCCGGGACCCGAGCGCTGCTGCTCTCGGGCGCGTTCGGTGGCCTGCTCGGGGCATTGCCGCCCGACCGGTTCCTCCCGGCCGCCAACGACTACCTGCTCGGCCAGGCCTGGGAGGAGGGGTTCGCCACCGCGATCCACGTCTCCCTCGACCTGGACGACGGCACCTTCGAGGTGCGCACCGCCGGGCACCCGCCGGCCGCGCTCCGACACGCCGGCGCGGGCCGCTGGGGCGTGCTGCCGAGCGAGGGGCCGATCCTGGGGCTGATGCCGGACGCCGTCTTCAAGCCGGCGCTGGGCCGACTCGCTCACCATGACGCGCTGCTCCTCTACACCGACGGCATGGTCGAGGAGCCGCGGCGCGACATCGACCTCGGCATCGACCGGATGCTGGGGGAGGCCGAGCACCTGCTTCGCGGCAGCTTCGAGGGGGCCGCGCGTAGGCTCGTCGACGCGCTCGGATCGCGCGACGACGACCGCGCGATGGTCGTCGTTTCGCGGTCCTGACCGCCGGAACGGTAGATTTCCACGGTCCGCCGGGCAGCTCCGGGGGTCGCGCGGATGTAGCTCAATGGTAGAGCCCCAGTCTTCCAAACTGGCTACGCGGGTTCGATTCCCGTCATCCGCTCCAAGCCGGATCCATGGCCGTCCACGACGGCTCCGGACCCGGTTTGGCGGGGCGTAGCGTAGTGGCTAGCGCGCCTGCTTTGGGAGCAGGAGATCGCAGGTTCGAGTCCTGTCGCCCCGACCGGATGATCACGCAGGACAGCAGCAGGACCAGCAGCAGGACCAGCAGCAGACCAGCAGAAGGAGAAGCAGTTGAAGAGCGCCGTCGAGACCTTGAGCCCGACCCGGGCCAAGCTGACCGTCGAGGTGTCCTTCGAGGAGCTCAAGCCGAGCCTCGACGCGGCGTACCGCCAGATCGCCAAGCAGATCAACGTGCCGGGCTTCCGGCGCGGGAAGGTCCCGCCGGCGGTCATCGACCGGCAGGTCGGCCGCGACGCGGTCCTCGACCAGGCGATCAACGACCTCCTCCCGCAGAAGTACATGGAGGCGCTCCAGAACAACTCCCTCGAGCCGCTGGCCCAGCCGGAGATCGAGGTGACCAAGCACGGCGAGGAGGGGCTGGAGTTCACCGCCGAGGTGGATGTGAAGCCCGAGATCAGCCTGCCGGAGTACGCCGGCCTCGAGGCCACGGTCGAGGACCTGACCGTCAGCGACGCCGAGGTCGAGGAGCAGGTGCAGGCGCTGCGCGAGCGGTTCGCCACCCTCTCCGACGTCGAGCGCCCCGCGGCCGACGGTGACTTCGTCGTCATCGACCTCACCGCGACCCGCGACGGCGAGGTCGTGGACGGGGCCGAGCTGACCGGCATGAGCTACCAGGTCGGCCGGGGCGGCATGATCGACGGGCTCGACGAGGCGTTGGCCGGCATGGCCGCAGGGGACGAGAAGACGTTCCAGACCGAGCTCGTCGGCGGCGACCTGGTCGGTCAACAGGTCGACGTCCAGGTCAAGGTCACCCAGGTCCAGGAGCAGGAGCTCCCCGACCTCGACGACGACTTCGCCCAGGAGGCCTCGGAGTTCGACACCGTGGCCGAGCTGAACGACGACGTCCGCGAGCGGCTCAGCCGGGGCAAGCGCCTCGAGCAGGCCGCCGCCGCGCGCGACGCCGTGCTGGAGGCGCTGCTCGACAAGATGGAGGTGCCGCTGCCCGAGGGCATCGTCACCGACGAGCTCAACGCTCGCCGGCAGTCGATCGAGCAGCAGCTGGTCTACGCCGGCATGACGATGGACGTCTACCTCGAGGAGCAGGGCCAGACGCAGGACGAGTTCGAGGGCGACCTGGACCGCCGGGTCCGCGACGCGGTCGCGGCCCAGTTCGTGCTCGACGCGATCGCGAAGAAGGAGGAGCTGGGCGTCGACCAGAACGAGCTCACCCAGCTCATGGTCCGCCGGGCCCAGCAGTCCGGGCAGGACCCGCAGGAGTTCGCGAACCACATGGTCGAGCACAACCACATCCCCGACCTGGTGCAGGAGCTCCTGCGGAGCAAGGCGCTGGCCCAGATCGTGGAGGCCGCGACCGTCACCGACGGGTCCGGAAACCCGGTCGAGCTGAAGAACCTGCTTCCCGACGGCACCATCGGTGAACCGCAGGCCGAGCCGGAGACCGAGCCGGAGACGGCAGCGCAGGCCGACGCGGAGGACGCCACCCGGTAACCCTCTGGGTACCGCACGGTTGACCAGACCACGGATTCCGTAGGTTTGAGCGGGTGACCGGACGGTCGATCATTCGTCTGAGTCGCCCCAGACTGCGGAAACGTGCCAACACTCGAGGATCTGGGCCGTGAGTGACGTGATCGACGACAACGCGTGGCGGCCGCCACGCGCGCCGGCACAGCCCCCGGAGGAGCTCGAGGGGTACGCCGACCTGGTCGAGATCGGCCGCGGAGGCGACTCGGTCGTCTACCGCGCCCGCGACCTGGCCGTCGACCGGGACGTGGCCATCAAGGTGCTGGCCGTCGACGACCCGGCCCGCGCCGAGCGGTTCGTCCGCGAGATCGAGATCACCGTCTCGCTCGGCCGCCAACACCCCAACATCGTCACCGTGCTGGCCATCGGCACGACCGCGTCGGGACGGCCGGCCATCGTCATGGACTACTTCGAGCGCGGCAGCCTCCACGACCAGCTCCGCGACCGCGGGCCGCTGGCCGTCGACGAGGCGGTGGCGGCCGGCGTGGTGGTAGCGGACGCGCTGTCCTTCGCGCACGCGCACGGCGTGCTGCACCGCGACGTGAAGCCCCAGAACGTGCTGGTGCTCCCGACCTCGTGGGTGCTGGCCGACTTCGGGATCGCCCGGCTCATCGACACCGAGCACACCGCGTCGGTGGAGACCTTCACCTACCGGCACGCCTCGCCCCAGCTGCTCGACGGGCTCGCCCCCACCCCGGCCGACGACATCTGGTCGCTGGGCTCGACGCTGTTCACACTGCTCGACGGCCGGCCGCCGTTCGCCAGCGACGACCCGGACGACGACTCCGCGCTGGCCTACCTGCGCCGGGTCCGCACCCAGGAGCGGCGCGACCTCGCTCGCCACGAGGGACAGGGCGACCCCGACCAGGTGATGACGATCGTGGACCGCTGCCTGGCCAAGGACCTCGCGGAACGCTGGGCGTCAGCCGGTGAGCTGCGTGACGCCCTGGCCGGGGTGCAGGTGCACGGGTGGGAGCCCGGCGCGACGATGGTGCCGCTGACCGCCGCGCCGACCCCGGTCCGCTCGGTGACTCCCCACCGGCCCGAGCCGGCAGCCGTCGAGGAGCAGCCGGACCCGCTGCGCGTGCCGGCACCGGTCGAGCCGCCCGCCCCGCCCGTCACCGACAGCACCAACGAGCGGCCGGGACCGGTCGAGGCCCCCGAGCCCGTCGTGGCCGAGCCCACGCCGCTGGCGCTGTCCGTGCTGGCCCACGGTGCCACGGTCGCGGACGCCGAGCCGACCGGCACCCGCCCGGCCGGCCTCGACGGCGTGGACGACGCGATGGCTGTCCCGCCCCGGCACCGCGGTCCGGGGACCGACGCCACAGGAGGCAGTCCGACGGCCCGGCCACACCGGCGCCGTCGCACGCTGCTGATCCTGGCCGCCGCCGCGCTACTGATCGGTGCCACCCTGGGCCTGATCGGGTCGCTGCTCCGCGACGACGACCCGGCCAACGACCCCGCCGGCACCGGGCCGCAGGACGGTGGCGAACCCGTGCCGACGATGTCCGCCGAGCCCTCCCAGACCGGCGAGCCCCAGCCCCAGGTCGAGAACCCCGACCTGGCCTTCGACTTCCTCGACCTCACCAGTGACGGCGTCACGCTGACCCTCGAGTGGAACGACCCGGCTGACGGCGAGGGCACGTTCGTGCTCTCCGAGACCTTCCCTGAGGAGGTCTTCATCCGGCAGTTCGCGCCCGGGACGACCAAGGCCAAGGTCGCGTTCCCGCTCTCGGAGGACGAGCGCGCCTGCTTCGTGCTCGCCGTCCTGGCCACGAACGGCGACATCGGCTTCGCGCAGCCCCGGCCGCGCTGCGTGCGCCCCAAGGCCTGACTCGACGCGGCGGGACGGGTCAGCCGCGCCCGAGCACCCGCGGGTCGAGCCACCACCACCAGCGCCGCCAGGCCGGGAGGCTGGCGCGGGCCGCGCGGCGTACCTCGTGGAGCGCGGAGCGGACCGTCGGCACCCGGCCGTCCGGCTGGATGGCCGGCGGACCGAAGACCGTCCGCTCCGCCAGGTCCGCGACGTGCCGGGCGCCGCGGGTGCCGAGCCGGTGGTCGGCGTCGTCGGCCACCACGGTCGCGGGCTGGGTGCGGTCGGGTGGACAGCCGGCCAGGGCGAGGGCGTCGAGGAGCTCGGCCCAGGCGCCCGGAGCGCCGCGGCGCAGGTGGCGGAAGGTGCGGAACCGGCGCAGCAGCAGGACAAGCAGCACGAGCACGAGCAGTCCGGCTCCGGCCGCGCGGGCCACCGTCGGCCCGAGCGGCCGGTCCGTGGCGCCCGTCGCGGCAGCGGGCGCCGAGGCGTCGGTGTCGTCCGGGGCCGGCACCCTCTGGTCGTCGGCAGCCGCGGAGTCACCCGGGTCGGCGTCGGGCACCGCCGGAGGCGCCACGACCGGACGACCACTGTCGAAGGTCTTGTCGTTGGGGGTGGGGCTGAACGGCACCCAGCCCAGCCGCTCGAAGTAGACCTCCGGCCAGGCCAGCGCGTCGCGGCCCCGCACCACCATGGTCCCGTCGTCCTGCGGCACGCCGGGCCGGAAGCCGACGACGACCCGGGTGGGCAGCCCGGCGTTGCGCGCCAGGAGCGCGAACGCGGTCGCGAACTGCTCCGAGGTGCCGACGCGCCCCCCGGGCGTGCCCGGAGTGCCGAACAGGAACTGCTCGATCCGCCAGAAGGCCGAGCCGGACGTGGCCCGGGCCGAGAGCCGGCGGGAGTGCTCGACGGCCCGCTCGATGGCCAGCGCCCGCTCGTACGGCGAGCTCGCGTTGCGGGTGATCCGGGCGCCGTAGTCGGCCAGGGAGAACGGCAGCTCGGGCTGCCGGAGGTACGCCGACACGCCCTCCCCAGCGGGCACGGTCGCGGACAGCAGCTCCTCCGGCTCGGGTGCGTCGGAGGTCCCGGTGACGCGGTACTCCGTGCCGGTGCCGGCCTCGCCGTCGTACACCGTGCCGGACTCGAGGTCGACGGCCGCCTCGCGCGCGCTGACCTCGACCGGGTCGCCGGGGGTGGGCAGCCAGGGGCCGCCCAGCCCGCTCAGCTCGACGACGACCGTCGACTGTCGGCGGTGCTCGCCGTCCGGCAAGGAGCGCTCTCCGGGCGAGCCGAGCGGTGAGTAGCGGGTGGCGGCCTGCCACTGCGTCCCGTCGTAGCTGCGCAGCGTGACCAGCCGGAGCGGGACGACGTCGCCGCGCACCCGCATCAGCTCGGCGTCGGGGTTCGCCGACCACGCGCCGAGCCGGGGAAGCGGGCTCGGGGTGTCGACCTCGAGGACCGGGGGCTCGACATGGTCGCGCGGCTGGAAGGCGTTGCCGACCGGTACCAGCGCCACCCCCGCCACGAGCACGGCGAGCCCGGCGACCACCGGCAGGCCGGTGGCGACCCGGCGTCGGGCGTCGTCGGGCCGGCGGTCGAGCATGATCCATCCGGCCAGCGCCAGCGCGACCAGCAGCATGGCCAGCAGCCCATGCGGGTCGGTCTGGCCGGCGCTCAGCACGGCGCCGGCGAGGTACAGGACGAGCGCGCCGGCCACCGGCCCGACCCGGGTCCGGGTGTCCAGCCGCAGCCCCGCGAGCAAGGAGACCAGGGCCACCAGGACGACCGGGGCGGCCAGCAGGTCGGCCCGGGCCACGTAGGGAAGGGGTTCGGTGAGCAGCCGCGGGATCGCGTCGGCCAGGCTCTCGACCAGGGTCCCGTCGGTGCTCGCGGTCATGAGGTACGCCGTCAGGACGAGCAGCAGGGTCAGCACGACGGCCGCGGCCCAGCGCGGAACACCGAGCCACAGCACCAGCCGCAGCACGACGAGGGGCAGCACCGCGGCGCCGAGGAGCAGGAACGTGGCGCTCCACGCGTCCCAGACGCCGGCGATCGCCAGGCTGCCGGTGGCCACCAGGCAGGTGGCCCAGACGGTCGAGGCCAGGGTGGTCCTCCAGCCGTCGCTCACGGGATCGCTCATGGGCGCAGCACCCGGTCCCAGGTGGTGGCCAGCGCGGTGGAGTCCTCGCCGCGCAGCACGAGCAGGCCCGCGTGGTCCTCGCTGGCCACGGTCGCGGTCGGGTCGACCACCGCGTGCACGGTTCGGCTCGGCGCACCGGCGTCCAGCAGCCGGCGGATCGTGCGTTCGTCGGCGGCGGGTCCGCTGACCGCGACGGCCAGGTCCGCACCGTCGGAGTCGCCCTCGACGACACCCGTGGCCGGCACCTCGGTGTCGACCAGCCCGATCTCGGCCAGCAGCCACTCGAGCTCCTGCGCCTCGCGGTGCGCCTGCCGGGTGGGCGAGCCGGGGATGTCGACGGAGTGCCGCCCGCTCGTGGTCGTGAACCGGACCGGGTGTCCCTCCTCCTCGGCCACCCGGCACAAGGCGGCCGCGAGCTCGACGGCGTCCTCGAACCCGTGGTCGGCGCCGGCCGCCGACCGGTAGCCGACGGCGCGGTCGTCGAGCACCACCCGCACGTGCGGCTCGGCCGGGTCGACGTCCTCGCGCACCATCAGCGTGCCGGTGCGGGCACTCGTGGCCCAGTGCAGGCGGCGCAGGTCGTCGCCCATGGCGTACTCGTGCAGCCCGACCAGGTCGGTGCCGCCCAGCTCCCACGCCGTGTCCGAGCCGTGCGCCGTTCGACGGGTGCCCACGGGCATGCCGGACACCGGCACCCGTCGCGGCAGCACCCGGACCAGGTCGGTGCGGCCGACCCACACCGTGTGGTCGGCTAGCCCGGCCAGCCCGACCCGGCGCAGCCGGACCGGACCGACCTCGACCAGTCCGCGCCGCGGCGTGGGGATGGGGTAGGGCACGCCCACGGTCTCGGCCCTCGAGGTCTCCGGCAGCGGGACCGGGACCAGTCGCCCGTCCACGGTGTCGCTGACCTCGAGGCGCGCCAGCCCGCGGTGCCGGCGCCCGGTCACCGACAACGTCGCCTGACAGTCCTCGTGCCGGACCACGACCGCCGGGGTGACGACGCGGCGGACCACGATGTCCGGGGTGGCGACCACCGCGACCACCTCGGCGCCCACCACCAGGAGCAGGGCCACGCCCACGCCGGAGACCAGGGGGTAGTGCAGAAAGGCGCCGAGCACGAGCAGCCCGATGCCGAGCCCGCCGACCAGCCAGCCGCGGGTGGTGACGGCGGTGCCGCTCAAGGCTTAGCCTCCGTCGGGCTGCGGTGGCGGCACCGACTCCAGCGCGTCGTGGACGATCGCGGTCGGCGTGTGCCCGGCCAGCACGGCGTCGCGGGTGAGCACGGTGCGGTGCGCCAGGACGGGTACGGCCAGCCGCTGGACGTCGCTGGGGACGACGTAGTTGCGGCCCTGCGCCGCGGCGTACACCTGCAGGCAGCGCACCAGGGCCCGCAGGCCGCGGGTGCTGGCCCCCAGCCGGACCCGCGGGTCCTCCCGGATGGAGACGCCGAGGTCGCGGACGTAGCGCAGCAGCAGGTCGGCCACGTGCAGCGACTCGAGCTGCCGGATCGCCATCGCCACCTCGTCGGGCGTGGTGACCCGCGGGACCTCGCCCACCCGGCCGGCCGTGCTGCCCGGCCGGAGCACCTCGAGCTCGTGCTCGGCGTCGGGGAAGCCGAGCGTCACCCGCACCAGGAACCGGTCCAGCTGGGCCTCGGGGAGCCGGTAGGTGCCGTCGAGGTCGACCGGGTTCTGGGTGGCGATCACCACGAACGGGTCGGGCACGGGATGCGTCTCGCCGTCCACGGTCACGGTCCGCTCCTGCATGACCTCCAGCAGCGAGGACTGCGTCTTGGCGGCCGCCCGGTTGATCTCGTCGGCCAGCAGCACGTGGCCGAAGACCGGCCCCGGCCGGAACCGGATCTGGCCGTCGCGCGGGTCGAAGACCGTGGTGCCGGTGACGTCGCTGGGCAGCAGGTCGGGCGTGAACTGCACGCGGCGCACCTGGCCGCCCAGGGCCTGCGCCACCGCGCGCGCCAGCGTGGTCTTGCCGGTCCCGGGGACGTCCTCGAGCAGCACGTGGCCCTCGGCGAAGACGGAGACGAGGACCAGGTCGACCGCGGCGCGCTTGCCGTGCAGCGCGGCCTCGATCGCGTCGCCCAGCCGCTGGTGCAGCTGTCGGAACGCGGCGACGTCGGCCTCGGTCGGCGTCGGCGTGTCGGCCAGAGCGGTCACGGGTGCTCCTCCTGCGGTCGGGTCCGGGCGGCGAGACGGCCGTCGGTCACGGCGGCGGGCAGCCGGCGCACAGCGTGGGCTGCGTCGTGTTCCAGGCGTACTGGGCGCTGTCGGACGAGGCCGCGCCGTTCGTCGCGTGGAAGACCACCGAGTGCGCCACGGTGCCGGGGTTCGGGTCCTCGATGTAGCCGTTGTTGATCGGGATCTGCACGCTCGAGGCGCCGCACGGGAACGTGCCGGAGTCGGCTCCAGCCTGGTTGCCGTTGTGGGTCCAGGAGCAGGTGCCGCCGAAGCTCACCCAGTCCGAGGGCGGGTTCAGGTTGAGGGTGGTCGTGCCCATCCCCTCGACCGGCGCTCCCGACCACGTGGTGCTGTCACTGGTGGCCAGCTGCGCACCCGGGGCGGGCACGGCGGGCCGGTCCGGGCCGGAGTAGGTGAGCGTCGCCGTCGACGCAGGACCGGTGCCCCGGGTGTTCCGGGCCGTCACCGCGACGGCCACCGCACCGGGGTCGCAGTACGGGTCCGGGCAGGTGACTTGGTACGACGCGGACGTGCCGGTCACGGTCATCGTGTGCGCGCCGAAGTCGTCCTTGGTCTGGACGGTGTAGTCGATCACCGGCGACCCGTTCGCCGCGGCGGGCCGCCACCTGATCGTGATCGTGGCCTCGTTGGTCTTGTCGCTGCCGACCACCGAGCCTTCCACCTCGTCGGGGGCGCCGGGCCGGTCCGCCGTGGCGAGGTTCGCCGAGGGTCTCGAGGTGGACGGTTGGGAACCGGTGCGGAGCGCGGTCACCGTGAACCGGTGTCCGCCCGGCGGGACCGTGAACGACGCCTGTCGGACGCCGGCGCTGACCGTGGCCCGGGCCTGGACCGAGCCGGCCTCCTGGACCGTGAAGCCGTCGACCGGCTGGTGGCTGTCGAAGACCCAGCTCACCTGCACCTCACCGGACTCGAGCTGGGTCGCGGTCACGCCCGTGGGCGCCGCCACGGGGCCGTTGGTCGGGATCGAGGTGGGCGAGGTCGGGCTCGGCCAGGATCCGGGGCCGGGGACGTCGTACCCGCCATCGCCCGGGCCGCCCGACGCGGACTGGCTGGGCGACCCGCTGGGGTGGTGGCCGTTGGAGGGGAACTGGGACGGGTTCTCGGTGTCGGTGGCCTCGTCGGACGGGTCCGGAGTCGACGTCGAGATGGTGGGGTCGGGCGACGGCTCGTCGTGGTCGGGGTGGCACTGGGCCCGAGTGCCGATGCACACCGGCGGCAGGGGCGGTGGCGACGTCGGCAGCCCCGCGTCGTCGTTGGCGATGTCGTCGACGACCCCGGGGTCGACGCTCGGCACGTCGGCCGGGTCGCCCGACACCGCAGGCACCGACTCGTCGAGCCGGACGATGGTGGACACGGAGCCGTCCTGGTCGACCGCGACACCGTGCTCGGCGCCGGGGACGTTGATGAGCAGCACGCCGTCGTCGACCACCAGGGCGGGCTCGCCCCCGTCCGGCAGCTGGATGTCGTCGGCGGCGCGCGACCCCCCGGCGTCCAGCCGCACCACCTTGTCGTCGCCCGGGCAGGGCACGTAGACCGTGCCCTGGAAGGTCTCGGGCCGGTCCGGCCGCTCACAGCCGATCGTGGCGACGTCCACCTCGTGCACGGCACCGTCGGAGACGATGGCGACGGTCCCGGTCTCGGGTGCGGCCACCGGGACCAGCGAGGCCGGCGCATAGTCGGGGACCACGAGCTCACCGGAGAGGCGCGGCGCGCCGGTCACGACCTCGTGGTCCTGGCCGGTGCCGACCTGGACCACGATGCCCTGGTCGGGTCCGAACAGCGTGACCCCCTGGTCGTGGCCCACCAGCACCGACCGCGAGCCGCTGTGGTCGATGTTGCGCTCGTCCTCGGTCACGAACGCCCCGCTGCGCGGCGCCCAGCGCAGCTCGGTGAGCTTCCCCTTCTGGTCGACCGACCAGACCTGGCCGGTGCCGTCGACGACCGCGTCGCTGATCCCGTCGGGCGACTGCCAGATCTCGCCGATGGTGTCGGTGCTCACCGGGTCGATGGCCGCGATGGTGCCGCGCTCGCGGTCGACGAGGAAGACGTCGTCGTCGTGGTGCAGGACGTCGGTGGCCGCTCCCGGGGTCACCCGGCGCTGCCCGGAGGTGAGGATGCTGGCCAGGTCGAACGACACCAGCTCGCCACTCGTCCGGTTGGTGACGATCAGCCGGCCGGCGTACTGCGCCAGGTCGAGCTCGTTGCCGGGAGCCGCGACGTCGATGCGCGTCTCGGGCCGACCAGTGGCGGGGTTGACCTGGATCACCTCACCACTCGGGCTGTCGGAGAACCACGTCAGCCCGTCGCCGATCTCCACCGAGGTGCGGCTGAGTCCGGTGCCGAAGAGTGCGCCGGCGACCAGCGACCCGGCCACCACGAGCACCGACAGCTCGGCCGTGCCCCGGGCCGAGCGTTCGGGGCGCGAGCTGATGAAGCGAGCCGCGCGGGCACGGATCGCCGCTAGCGGCGTGCGCACACCTTCCCGTACCCCCGCCGGCCGCGCCTGAATCCTCACGACCGGACCGCCTCGGGCTCGCGCTCGGGAGCGGCGACGAGCTGGGCGACGCGGAGGTTGCCGTGCTCGCACCAGAGCCCGCGGCCCACGCCGGTCAGCGGCTCGATGGTGCGGTTGGGGACGGTGACTCCGAACAGGTCGCCGTCGTTCCACTCCGGCTGGAGCAGGAACCCCCGGCGGCCGCGCCGCGCCGCGGCGACCAGGCCGTCGGGGCCGCCGCGCTGCCGCGCCTGGGCGACGTCGGCGGTGGCCACGAGAGCCACCCGGTCCGCCTGCTCCGCGCAGGCCTTGACCAGGGACGTCACAGCACCGCCGATCCCGAGATCAGCCATTGCTCGAGTGTCCCAGCCCTCGGCTCCGTCGACCAGCACCAGCGCCCACGATCCGGAACCTTCCGATGGGGACTCCAGCCAGGCGTGCAGCCGGCTGGCGGTCTCCTGCGGGTCGTGGCTGCGGATGACGTACGGCGGGTTGGCGCCGCGAGAGGCGAGCGCCTCGACGCCGTCGAGGGCCGAGGTGCGGCCCGAGCGGCTGCGGCCGGCGATGAGCAGCGGACCGGCGAGCAGGTCCGGGACGATCGGGGCGACCGAGTCCGCGTCCACACCCACGGCGACCCGGGTGCCGTCGGGGGCGGGCAGTGCCTCGGGGCCGACCCGGCTCGGCATCGGGGGGACCGATGCGGTGCCCCGGCCCTCCACCAGGCCGGCCACCCGGTCGCCCAGGGCGCGGATCCGCTCGGCCTGGACGGGGGTGCCGACGCCACCGGTGGTCGCCACCTGCACCAGCCGGCGGCCGACCAGACCGGCGCCGGCCGGGGTGTCGATGTCGAGGACCTTGCTGGGGACGCCGAGCATCAGGTAGTCGTCGGCGGTCGGCATCCGCAGGATCACCCGGGCGCCGAAGGCCGAGGCCAGGGTGGTCGGTACGCCGACCCGCCCGGGGGCGGTGGCGATCACGTGGACGCCCACCCGTCGGCCGTTCTGCAGCACCTGCTGGAGGTGGTCCAGGTGCTCACGGGTCAGCGGCCCGCCGCCCTCGAGCTCCTCCACGAGCGCGGGCAGGTTGTCGACGAGCACGTAGACGCGGGGCAGCCGGATGCCGTGGCGGGCCAGGTCGTCGACGTCGGAGCACCCGCGGGAGGCCAGCGCCGATGCGCGCTCGGCCGCGGTCCGCTGGAGCAGCCGCAGCAGGCGGAGCACCCGTCCGGGCTGGCTCTCGCCGACCACGCCGGCCACCGTGGGCAGACCGGCGATCGCGGTCAGCCCGCCGCCGGCGTAGTCGACGCCGTAGACGTAGGGCGGCACGCCCTCCGGACCCGAGGCGTCACCGACGGAGGCGGAGAGCGCGGCGGTCCGCAGCAGCTCGGTCTTGCCCGAGCCGGACGCGCCGTGCACCAGCAGGTGGCCGATCGAGGCCAGGTCGACCACCCAGTCGGGCTGGGCCTGGGCCGCCGGGTCGTCGAGCAGGCCGAGCCGGACCCGGCCGGTGCCGCGCTCGGCCCCCACCCGGACCAGCTCCTCGGCGTTGAGCAGCAGCTCCGAGGGGAGCGAGGGCAGCCAGGGCCGGTGCGGCGGGGCGGCCTCGCTGAGCACGAACGCCTCCTGGATGCTGCGGACGCAGCGCTCCAGGTCGGTCCGCGGGTCCAGCCGGACGTCGGAGGTGGACTGGGGGTCGGGCTGGCTGGAGGTGGTGGCCGCGAACGGCTGCACCACCACGGCGTCCTCGACGCCGATCAGCGGGGCCCGGGCGCCGGTCCAGGCCGACTGCACGAGCTCGGCGGTGCCGTGGCCGGTACGGCGCACCCACGCGCGGCCCGGCGTACGACGGCTGATGCGGGCGGCCTCGGGCGAGTCCATCACGTCGCGCGAGTCGTCCGCGGACGCGACGCGCAGCGCGATGCGCAGGTCGGTGTTGGCCCGGATCGGCCCGGTGACGACGCCCGCGGGCCGCTGGGTGGCCAGCAGCAGGTGCATGCCGAGGGAGCGGCCGCGCTGCGCGAGGTTCACCATGCCGTCGACGAACTCGGGCACCTCCTTGGTCAGCGCGGCGAACTCGTCGACGCAGATGAGCAGGCTGGGCGGTGCCGCCTCCGGGTGCTCGCGCTCGAGCTGGATCAGGTCCTTGACCTCGTAGCGGCCGAGGAGCTCCTCGCGGGCGGTGATCTCGGCGCCCAGCGAGGTCAACGCGCGGGCGACCAGGGCCGGCGTCAGGTCGGTGATGTAGCCGACCGTGTGCGGCAGGTCCGCGCACTCCCGGAACGCCGCGCCACCCTTGTAGTCCACGAGCAGGAAGGTGATCCGCTCCGGTGGGTTGTTCAGGGCGAGTGAGCAGATCAGCGACTGGAGCAGCTCGCTCTTGCCGGACCCGGTGGTCCCCGCGACCAGGCCGTGCGGTCCGTCCTCGCGCAGGTCGACGGTGACCGTGCCGTCCACGCCCCGACCGATCTGGGCGCGCAGCCCGGAGGCCTGGCGCCAGCGCCGCAGCACCGCCTCGTGGGCGTCGAGGTCCTCGAGGTCGCTGCTCACCTCGGGCAGCCGGACGATCGACGGGATCGCGGTGCTGGGCGGCAGCACGGCTGCCTCGTCGACGTACGCCGTGACCGAGCGGGCGTGCCGCCAGGCGTGGTCCAGGCTGGCGCCGTCGGGCACCTCGAGCTTGGCGATCCCCATCCGGTCGCGGACCCCGACCCGGCCGCCGTCGATGTCGACGAGCAGCCCGGTCGCGGCCGGCACCTCGCTGGGCTTGCGGCCGAGCCAGAGCAGGTGCACGCCGCGCTCGGCGGCGGCCTGGGCCACCGCCTCGACGGTGCGGCGCGGCACGCCGGCGTCCTCGTCGACCAGGCAGATCGTGTGCCCGAAGCCCTCGCCCTCGGCCACCAGGTGCTCGAGGAGCGCGGTGGCGGCCCGCGAGCCGACGGCCACCGGCGGGTCGCCGCCGATGCGGGCGCTGGTGTGCGGGAGCCAGCGCAGCCACGCCTCGTGGTGCCGGCGGGCCCGGCCCAGGCAGGCGGCGATCGAGATCTCCGCAGGCGAGTGGTCGAACGCGATGCGCAGCAGCATCGCCCGGGCCAGCGAGTCGACGGACTCGTCCGGCCCGGTGATCGCGACGAGCGTGTGCTGGGTGAGGTCGGCCAGCACCGGGAGGTCCTCGAGCACGTCGCGCTCGTGCACCTCGGCCACCGCCTGGCGCCGTTCCTTGCGCTCGCCGCCGTCGCGGACGGCCCCGCGGAGCATCGCCGGCACCGGTCCGGTGCCGACCCGGGTGGTCAGGAACGCCGAGCGGTCCTCGGCGCGCGCCCAGAGGTACGGGTCGCGGCTCGCAGCCCGGGCCCGGAGGGTCTCCTCGTCGGGGAAGTCGTCGAGCATCCGCTCCCGCTGGCGCAGCGCGTGCTCGTCGAGCTCGTCGAGCAGCTCCTCGAGGTCGATGCGCCACTCGGCGAGCTCCTCCTGGAAGTACTTCTCGGCGGTGCGCTTCTGCTGCCACCAGCCGGCCACGCCGATGATCGGCCAGGCCAGCATGTAGACCAGCGCGTACGCCGTGTGCATGCGCATGAACATGGCCGCGCCCATGACGAACGGGAGGGCCAGGAAGGCCCACGGCAGCGGCGAGGGCCGGTTGCGCGACGGCGGCGCCGGCACCTCGACGACCTCGTCGCGCAGCGGGTCGCCGAACCGGGGCGGCCGGTAGACCGAGACCGGGAGCTCGGGGTCGCGGACGTCGCCGGGCTCGACGACGACGGTGGTGCCGCCCAGCCGCACCGCGGTGCCCCAGTCGACGGGGCTCGCCGCGGCCGGGGCGCCGGCGACGGTGGTGCCGTTGGCCGAGCCCTCGTCGTGGACGACGGGGCGCGGGCCGAGCTCGATGCGAGCGTGCCGCTGGGAGACCTGCGGGTCGGTCAGCCGCAGCGTGCAGCCGGCGACCCGGCCGATGGTGGCCTGGCCGGCCGTGACCCGCACGCGGGCGCCGCGGTCGGGGCCCTCGACGACCCGGAGCACGGCGCGGGCACCGGACGTGCCGGCCGGCCGGTCTCGCCAGGAGCCCGGGGCCGGGCCGACGTCGACGAGGTCACCGGTGCGCAGCCCGCACTCGGTGAGCCTTCGTTCAGCGGGCCAGAGCTGCCCGCCGTCGTTCGGGACCAGCAGCAGCGACCGCTGGTCGGGCGCCAGGTGCCGCCCGAGGGACCGGGCCAGGTCGGCCACGGTCGCGTCGGGCCGGGCTCGGACGGCGACGTCGACCGACGGG
Source organism: uncultured Actinomycetota bacterium (assembly GCA_963749865.1). Taxonomy (GTDB): domain Bacteria; phylum Actinomycetota; class Actinomycetes; order Propionibacteriales; family Nocardioidaceae; genus Nocardioides. The sequence continues at coordinate 153,765 of CAVVOE010000006.1, read as the reverse complement.
AGGCCGGTCTCGGTGGCAGGTCGCACCGAGAGGATCCAGCTGTGCACCGGCAGCCTCCTCGTCGGTCGTCGTCGTCAGTCCCTACAGTCCCGGTCCGGGAATCACCTGGAAGTGGTGACCACGCTCAGCTGGAGACCTGCTCCTGCTCCTGGGCCTGGTTGTTGATCAGGGTCGAGAACTCCTGCAGCGCCTGGCTGATCTGGGTCAGCGCGGTGCGGTGCTCGGACTGCCAGGTCTGGCGGGTGCGGTCGGCGTCCGGGCCGATCCACTGGAAGCCCTCGAGGGACTGGGTCAGGGTGTTCGTGAGCTGCTCGAGCTCAGATGCCCCCGTGTTGATCTGCTGGGCCGACTGGCGACCGGCCTCGATGTCCATGCCCTTCATGGTCATGACGGTTCTCCTTCGGTTGTGTTCCCTGTGTCGGGTCTGGGGTGGGTGGTGCGGTCAGGCGCGGGCCACGCCGATCAGTGCGCGCCCTGGCCCATGCGGATCCGGACCTGCTGCACGGCCTCCTGGACGGAGATGCCGCCGCGGCCGTCGGTGTCGAGCCACCGGTTGGCGTTGTAGGCGGCCGTACCGGGACGGAACATCACGTCGTCGCCGTCCATGATCCGGCCGGGCAGGACGGCCGAGTACAGGCCCTCGAGGGTGCCGACGCGGCCGCGGTACTGGGGCTGGGACAGGTACTTCTCGACCCACGGCAGCTGCTCCGACGGCGTCATCCGCGACAGCTCGCCGATGCTGGTGCCGAGGCCCTGCGCGGTCCGGGGCATGAACTGGATCAGCCCCGTGGCGTGGGTGTCGGGGTTGGCGACGCTGGGCCGGAAGGTGCCCATCGTCTCCAGGCTCATCACGCCCATGAGCTCCTCGGGCTTGGCCCCGGTCCGCTGGGCCACGCCCTCCACCTGGCGCAGGAACTCCGGCGTCACGTGGGGGTTGTTGCGAACCCCGCGGATCTGGTTGTAGTCGAAGCCGCTCGGGGCGGTGTAGCCGGAGCCCTGCTGGACGGGGAGCGGGTTCGCCGCGCGGTACTGGTCGTAGGCGGCCTGGGTGTTCGGGCCCCACTTGCCGTCCACGCCCTGGGTGTCGTAGCCCGCGTCGGTCAGCCGCTGCTGCATGGTGGTCACGTCGGCGCCGCGGCTGCCCCGGCCGTTGGCCGCGGCGATCCGGTCGATCTCCGGGTCGCTGCCGCCGGTCACGGTCCCGCCCTGGCGGGCGGCCAGCGCCGCGCCGCCGAGGCCGAGGGCGCCCGCGCCGCCGGCGATCGCGCCGGCCGCGCCGTACGACGTGCCGTTGCCGCTGTCGGAGACGTCCACGGAGTCACCGGTGAAGCCGGCGCCGTCGGTCAACGCCTCGGCGCCGGGCGTCCCGCCGCCGCTGGTGCTGTGCACCGGGGTCGGGCCGGAGTCGTTGCCGAAGCCGTCGGTGGTGCCGACGCCGGTGCCGCCGTCGACCGACGACGTGCCGAGCCCGCTGGCGGACCCGGTCGGCGAGAACGCCCCAGCACCGGCTCCACCGCCGGACCCGACGCCCGCCCCGCCGCCGGAGCCGCCGGTCGAGTCGCCGGCAGCGGTCCACTCGGCGTCGTTGCGAAGCTCCGCGGAGCCGTAGTCGATGGTGTCGCGCGGGATCACCGTGCTGGTGGTCGAGTCGGTCGTGGTGGCCGAGATCGGCGTGGTCGTCACGGGCGTGGTGGTGACGGGCGTCGTGGTGACGGCACCCGCGCCGGTGTCGGCGCCCGGGCCGATGGTCGTGACCGTGCCGTCGGGCGAGGTGACGGTGACCGACGTCGGGGCGGCGCCGTCGCCCATGCTGGACGCGGCCCCGCTGATGGCGCCGAACGCGGCGCCCGCGGTCTGACCGTTGCCGAGCACCGAGCCGGTGAACGGCTGCACCGTCGAGTCGCCACTGACCTGCGACGTGTACGCCGGCAGCGTGCTGGCGTCGACGGTCTCGCCCTGGCTGGCCTGGTCCTGGGCCTCGGCGTTGGCGCCGAGGACCTTGGCGAACAGCTCCAAAGCAGCCGAGATCTTCTGCAGCCACGGGACGACGACCGTCTCGAGGTACTCGGCGTAGGCGGCGCTCGCGCCGCCGCTGAAGAACGACGCTGCCTTGAGCAGCGCGATCAGCGCCTGCAGGTACTGGATCACCTGGTCGGTGACCTCCTTGCCCTGCATGCACTCGTCTGCGGCGTTGCGCAGCTCGTCGGTGTCGGCCCCGAGGAACGACATCCGATCCACCTCCTACTGATGGCCACTGATGGCTGGTGATGTGTGACGTCTGGTGCTGGGCGGGGACGCTAGGCACGAAAACGGCCCGGGGTCGACGGCCAGCGACGTGGAAGGTTCCGGCCAGTCGGCCGGAGAAATCCGAAGAAGCTCCGCCGCCGAGGGGTCGGTCAGGCGCTTGCGGCGTCCTGCCGGTCGGCGTGCTGGCAGAGCACCTGGCCCTGCTCCTCGAGGCCTTGGGCGGCGTTGTTGGCCTGGGGCGCGAAGCTGCCGTGCCAGTCGGACAGGAACGTCTCGCGATCCACGCCCTGCCAGTTGAGCGCGCCCACCACACTGCTGATGCGGCCGACCATGCCGGAGACCTGACCCGCCTGCGAGCCCATCTCCTGACCGATCGAACGGCCGCGCTCGGTGTCCATGCCCTGCATCGAGTTGCCTTGCGTCATGACCCCTGCTCCTCGTCCAGCTCCTCGTCGCGACCCCGGCGGTTCCGGGGTGCCGTGCGCGGCAACGTAGGCAGCCGGTGACGGCAAGGGCTAGGTGCGGGCGGGTGGAAGGTTCCGCCGGGAAGCGGCCCTTTCGACGGCGTCCAGGTCCTCCGGTGTCACCAGTCGGACCTCCGCCGTACGCCGTCCGACGGCGAACCGGACGTTCTGCGCGCGACCGGCCCCGGCCCGGAACGGGTCGTCCTTCGGACCGAACGCGAGGGCCGAGATCGAGCGGATCGCGTCGTCGACCCGCTGCGACCGCTGGAGGTTCCAGGCGTAGCCGTGCCAGTGCAGCACCCGCTCGTAGATCTCGCGGTTGGACGGTGGCCGGGGGTAGTCGTCGGTGCCGGCCAGCCACGGCTCCGCCAGGGCGAGCGCGACGAACCACTCGCGGGACTCGGGCAGCAGCGTGGGCGCGGGAGTGGTCGCCATGGCGTCCACGTCCTCGCCGTCGGTCTGGGGGCGCGGGCGGTTCGGCAGCTCGGGCTCGTCCGTGGCGACGTCGACGACGATCGAGAGGTCGTCGAAGGTGCCGCCGGCGGCCTTGCGGCCGCGCATCACGACCAGCTGGTTCTCGCCCTCGTCGAGCAGCAGCGACATCCCCTCGCTCACCGTCACCCGCCGGGCCCCGCCGGGTGCGTCGAACAGGCTGGAGACCTGCGTCTCGCCGGCGCCGTGCCAGCGCAGCCGCGCGATCTCGTCACCCACGACGAGCTCGCCCAGCAGGCGGGAGACGTGCGGAGCGCACCGCGGCAGCACCAGCGCGGAGACGCTCACGGCGGTGTCGGGGTCGTCCTCCGGGACGGCGTAGTGCGGCGAGCGCCCGAAGAGCAGGGTCTCGCCCGAACCGACGGTCACCGTGGGCAGTCCCGAACCGCGCAACGTCACCCGCAGCATGCCGAGAGTGTTCCACGGCGCCAGGGTCTCCGCGCCGGGTTCGGACACGCGCACAGGGTGAGTGCACGACCGTTCACCCACCGTCTAGGCTCCGCGGCATGACCCAGGCCGCGACTCCCGGTCCCACCCTTCTCGACGCTGCCTCCCTGCTGGCCGAGGTGGCCGACGAGCTGGTCGTCGGCACCGCGCGCGACACGCACTTCGCCGTCCTCGACCGCACCACGGCGGGGCGCGTCCACCGCGGCATTGCCACCGCGGTCTACGGCGGTCTCGGCGGCGGGCTGCGGCTGGCCAGTCGCGGGCTCGACCGAGCGGCCGCGACCGGCGTGGGTCCGCGTCTGGAGGACGGAGCCCGCGGGCGCTTCGTGAACTCCGCCGTGAACGGGCTGATCGGGGACCGGCTGCTGCGGGAACGACCGCAGCTGGCGATCCCGATGGCGCTTCGGCTCCGCGGCGCCGACGTCGTCGTCGAGCCGGACGAGCTCGCAACGGCGTACCCCGACGCGACGGGACGGCTCGTGCTCTTCCTGCACGGCCTGTGCGAGAACGAGTCCTACTGGCGGCTCCACCGCGACCGCACCGGAACGACGTACGCCGAGATGCTCGCCGCGGAAGGCTGGACGCCGCTGATGCTGCGCGCCAACACCGGGCTGCCGCTGCGTGAGAACGGCGCTGCCCTGACCGCGCTCCTGCAGCGCGTGGTCGACGCCTGGCCGGTTCCGGTCACCAGGATCGCGCTGGTGGGCCACTCGCTCGGCGGGTTGGTGATGCGGGCGGCCGGCGCCGTGGCGAGCGAGGTGGAGGAGCCGTGGAGCGCCCGGGTCTCCGACGTCGTCACGCTCGGTACGCCGCACCTCGGCGCGCCGATCGCGTGGGGGATCGGCCACGGGAGCCGCGGGCTGTCCCGGCTGAAGGAGACGGCGGCCTTCGGCCGGATCCTGGACCTGCGCTCCCAGGGCGTGCACGACCTCGTCGCCGGCCTGGCCGAGGACGTGCCACCGCTGCCGCACGCCCGCTACCACCTGGTCGCCGCCACGCTGACCCGGAGCGAGCGGCACCCCGTCGGCCACGTCGTCGGCGACCTGCTGGTCCGGCCTCGCTCGGCGTACGGCCGCGATCGGGGGCGCACCCTGTTCCCGGGTGCCGACGTCCTCCACGTCGGCAAGACGGACCACTTCGGGCTGCTCAACCACCCCGAGGTCCATCGCGCCCTGAGACAGTGGCTCGCATGAACCCGGCCGATCGCGAGCTGCGCGCCGAGACCACCGTCGAGGCACCGCCCGAGGTGGTCTGGGAGGTGCTCGGCGACGTACGCCGGATGCCCGAGCTCTCGCCCGAGCTGGTGCGGATGGTCCCGCTCAAACCGGGCGGGCTGCGGGCCGGCCAGTGGTACCTCGGCGTGAACCGCCGCAAGGGCGTGCTGTGGCCGACCCGCAGCGTGGTCGCGGCGGTCGAGCCCGGGCGCAGTGTCACCTGGGACACCCGCACGAGCGGGGCGCGCTGGGTCTGGGAGCTGAACCCCGAGGGTCCCGAGGGCCGGACCACCCGCGTCGTGCACCGGCGGCCGGTGCCGAAGCGGCAGACGACGGTCAGCCTCGTCTTCGCCAAGGCCCTCCTCGGCGGCGTGGGTGGCCACGCCGACGAGCTCGAGGCGGGCATGGCCGAGTCGGTGGCCCGGCTCAAGCAGGCGGTGGAGCGCCGAACAGGCGCCTGACCCGACGGTTCATCTGCCCTTAGCGAACATCGCGGGCCACGCCGTGGAACTGACTGTGCCTACGGCTAGGTTGGGCGACGTGACTGCACAGACTTCCGGGCCGGGCGGCCCGACGGCCGGCGGTGGCGCCGGCATGCAGGTCCTCGACGACCACATCTACCAGCGGCTCCTGCGCGAGCGGATCGTCTTCCTCGGCTCCGAGGTCCGCGACCAGAACGCCAACGCGATCTGCGCCCAGCTGCTGCTGCTCTCGGCCGAGGACCCCGACGCGGACATCTTCCTCCACATCAACAGCCCCGGCGGCTCGGTCGACGCCGGCATGGCGATCTACGACACGATGAACTACATCACCAACGACGTGGCGACCGTCGGCATGGGGCTGGCCGCGTCGATGGGGCAGTTCCTGCTCTGCGCCGGCACCAAGGGCAAGCGCTACGCGCTGCCCCACTCGCGGATCATGATGCACCAGCCCTCCTCGGGCATGGGCGGCTCCGCGTCCGACATCAAGATCCAGGCCCAGCAGTCGCTGCACATCAAGAAGGTGCTGCTCGAGCTGATCGCCCAGCACACCGGCCAGACGGTCGAGCAGATCGAGACCGACGCCGACCGCGACCGGTGGTTCACCGCCGATCAGGCCAAGGACTACGGCCTGGTCGACCAGGTCATCACGAGCGCCCGCGAGGCCGCCGACGACGGCCGCCCCGCGCGGCAGAAGGACTGACCCATGAACCCTGGAAGCACAGCCATGACCGGACCCGACCTGAGCCCGTCGATGAACTACTACATCCCCCAGTGGGAGGAGCGGACGTCGTACGGCTTCCGCCGCATCGACCCCTACGCCAAGCTGTTCGAGGACCGCATCATCTACCTCGGCACCCCGATCTCCGACGACGTCGCCAACGCCGTGATCGCCCAGCTCATGTGCCTGGAGTCGATGAACCCCGACCAGGACATCCAGATCTACATCAACAGCCCGGGCGGCTCGTTCACGGCGCTGACCGCGGTCTACGACACCATGAACTTCATCAAGTCCGACGTGCAGACCGTGTGCATCGGACAGGCGGCCTCCGCGGCGGCGATCCTGCTCGCGGCCGGCGCCCCGGGCAAGCGGCTCGCGCTGCCCAACAGCCGGATCCTGATCCACCAGCCCTACACCGAGGGCACCTTCGGCCAGACCTCCGACATCGAGATCCAGGCCAACGAGATCCTGCGGATGCGCGAGCTGCTCGAGAAGATGATCGCCGACCACAGCGGCCGGTCGATCGAGCAGGTGAGCCAGGACATCGAGCGCGACAAGATCCTCACCGCCGACGAGGCCGTCGACTACGGTCTCATCGACGCCGTGATCGAGTCGCGCAAGGGGACACCGGCGCTCACCGCAGGCTGACACGCGGGGCCCCGTGTCTCGCCACCCGACGGGGGAGGGACGGGGTACCGTTCGGGACGCACTGCAGTGATGAGCAGAGTGGAGGAGGAACCTCGTGGCACGCATCGGTGACGGTGGCGACCTGCTGAAGTGCTCCTTCTGCGGAAAGAGCCAGAAGCAGGTCAAGAAGCTGATCGCCGGGCCCGGCGTCTACATCTGCGACGAGTGCATCGACCTCTGCAACGAGATCATCGAGGAGGAGCTCAGCGAGGGCACCGAGGTCAGCCTCGACGAGCTGCCCAAGCCACGCGAGATCTTCGAGTTCCTCAACTCCTACGTGATCGGCCAGGAGCAGGCGAAGAAGTCGCTCGCGGTCGCGGTCTACAACCACTACAAGCGGGTCCAGGCCGGCCTCCCGCCCGCCGGCGGACGACACTCCAAGGAGGAGGTCGTCGAGGTCGCGAAGTCGAACATCCTGGTCATCGGCCCCACCGGCTGCGGCAAGACCTATCTCGCCCAGACGCTGGCCCGGATGCTCAACGTCCCGTTCGCGATCGCCGACGCCACCGCGCTCACCGAGGCCGGCTACGTCGGTGAGGATGTGGAAAACATCCTCCTCAAGCTGATCCAGGCCGCCGACTACGACGTCAAGAAGGCCGAGACCGGGATCATCTACATCGACGAGATCGACAAGGTGGCCCGCAAGGCGGAGAACCCCTCGATCACCCGCGACGTGTCCGGCGAGGGCGTCCAGCAGGCGCTGCTGAAGATCATCGAGGGCACCACCGCCTCGGTCCCGCCGCAGGGGGGCCGCAAGCACCCCCACCAGGAGTTCATCCAGATCGACACCACCAACATCCTGTTCGTGGTGGGTGGTGCCTTCTCCGGGCTCGAGCACATCATCGAGCAGCGGGTCGGCAAGAAGACGCTCGGCTTCACCGCCGAGGTCCGCGGCAAGGAGGAGCGCGAGAGCGACGACCTGCTCGCCCTGGTGCGGCCCGAGGACCTCACCAAGTTCGGCCTGATCCCGGAGTTCATCGGCCGGCTCCCGCTGATCGCGAGCGTCACCAAGCTCGACAAGGAGGCCCTGGTCCAGATCCTCACCGAGCCCCGCAACGCGCTGGTCAAGCAGTACCAAAAGCTCTTCGAGCTCGACGGCGTCCAGCTCGAGTTCACCGACGACGCGATCGCAGCCATCGCGGAGAACGCCATGGAGCGCGGCACCGGCGCCCGCGGCCTGCGCGCCATCATCGAGGAGGTCCTCCTCCACGTGATGTACGACGTGCCCTCCCGCGGCGACGTCGCCAAGGTCATCGTCACCCGCGAGGTCGTCACCGACGACATCGCCCCCACCCTGGTCCCGCGCGAGTCCGAGGCCAAGAAGAAGAAGTCGGCCTAGCCCGAGTCGTCCCGGTCGGCTAGGGCTGGGGCGCCAGCTCGGCGTCGACCGAGAGCTCGGTCACCGACTCGTCCACCTCGAAGTCCAGCGGGCCGGTGATCCTGCCGGTCTTGCGCAGGTCCTCGGCGGCCAGCTCGGCGGCGCGGACCATCGCCTCGGGGCCGGTGATCCGCACCTTGGTGAGCTCGTGCCTCATCGAGACCTTGGCCTGCGACTTGGCGCCGCGGAGCCCGATCAGCGCGGCCGAGACGGCTTCAAGGGTCGAGGCATCGGCGGCCGCGGCAGCGCCCAGGTCGGTCTGGGTGGGCCAGGCGGCGCGGTGGATCGAGCCCTCCTGCCACCACGACCAGACCTCCTCGGTCACGTAGGGCAGGAACGGCGCGAGCAGCCGCAGCTGGACCTGGAGCGCGATGGCCAGCGTGGCCCTGGCCGAGAGCGTGGCGGGCGACCCGGAGTCGTCGTACGAGCGCTCCTTGACCAGCTCGAGGTAGTCGTCGCAGAACTCCCAGAAGAACCGCTCGGTGGCCTCGAGCGCGGTCGTGTAGTCGTAGGCCTCGAACGCCTCGGTCGCGGCGGTGACCACCGTGGCCAGCCGGCCCAGCAGCGCGCAGTCGACCGGCTCGGAGACCTCGAACGCGTTGAGCGAGGTCGCGCCGACCTCGCCCAGGACGAACTTCGAGGCGTTGAGCATCTTCATCGCCAGCCGGCGGCCGACCTTCATCTGGCTCTCGTCGAACGGCGAGTCCAGGCCCGGCCGGGCCATCGCGGCCCGCCAGCGGACGGCGTCCGCGCCGAACCGCTCGAGGACATCGGTCGGGACGACCGCGTTCCCCTTTGACTTCGACATCTTCTTCCGGTCCGGGTCGAGGATGAAGCCCGAGACCAGCGCGTGCGACCAGGGCGCCGCGTGGTTCTCGAAGTGCGCGCGCACCACCCGGGAGAACAGCCAGGTGCGGATGATGTCGTGCGCCTGGGTGCACAGGTCCATGGGGAAGACCCGCTGCCACAGGTCCTCGTCGTGCTCCCAGCCACCGGCGATCTGGGGTGTCAACGACGAAGTGGCCCAGGTGTCCATGACGTCGGGGTCGCCCACGAAGCCGTCGGGCTTGCCCCGCTGGTCCTCGGTGTACCCGTGCGGTGCCGAGGTCGACGGGTCCATCGGCAGCTCGTCCTCGCGCGGCAGCAGCGGGTGCGCGTAGTCGGGCTCGCCGTCGCCGTCGAGGGGGTACCAGACCGGGAACGGGATGCCGAAGAACCGCTGCCGAGAGATCAGCCAGTCGCCGTTGAGGCCCCCGACCCAGTTGTCGTAGCGGTGCTTCATGTGGCCAGGGATCCACTCGATCTCGGCACCCCGCTCGAGCATGGCCTGGCGCAGCGCCCCGTCGCGGCCGCCGTTGCGGATGTACCACTGCCGGGTGGCGACGATCTCGAGCGGCTTGTCGCCCTTCTCGTAGAAGTTCGTCATCCGCCGGGTGGGCTGCGGCTCGCCCTCGAGGTCGCCGGTCTCGCGCAGCATCGCGACCATCTCCTCGCGCGAGGAGAAGACGGTCTTGCCGGCCAGCCGCGCGTACGCCGCGGCGGCGTCCTCCAGCCAGGCCGGCGTCTCGCGGAGCAGCCGCCCGTCGCGGCCGATGACGGTGCGGACCGGGAGGTTCAGCTCGCGCCACCACGTCACGTCGGTCAGGTCGCCGAAGGTGCAGCACATGGCGATGCCGGCGCCCTTGTCCATCTCGGCGGCCGGGTGGGCGACCACCGGGATCTCGACGCCGAAGACCGGCGAGGTCACCGTGGTCCCGAACAGCGACTGGTAGCGCTCGTCGTCGGGATGCGCGATCAGCGCCACCACGCTCGGGATCAGCTCGGGGCGGGTGGTCTCGACGGGAACGGTCGAGCCGTCGGGCCGGTGGAAGTGGACGCGGTGGTAGGCGCCGGCGTACTCCCGGGCCTCGAGCTCGGCCTGCGCGACGGCGGTCTGGAAGCTGACGTCCCAGAGGGTCGGGGCCTCCTGCAGGTACGCCTCCCCGCGGGCGAGGTTGCGGAGGAACGCGCGCTGGCTGGCGAGCTGCGCCTTGGGGCCGATCGTCGTGTAGTGCTGCTCCCAGTCGACCGAGAGGCCCACGTGGCGCCACAGCTGCTCGAAGACCTGCTCGTCCTGCTGGACCAGCTGCTCGCAGAGCTCGACGAAGTTGGGCCGGCTGATCGGGACCTGCCGCTTCGGGTCGGGCTCCTCGGGCGGGCTGAAGTCGGCCTGGTAGGGCAGTGACGGGTCGCAGCGGACGCCGTAGTAGTTCTGCACCCGGCGCTCGGTGGGCAGGCCGTTGTCGTCCCACCCCATGGGGTAGAAGACGGCCTTGCCGCGCATCCGGTGGAAGCGGGCGACCAGGTCGGTGTGGGTGTAGGAGAAGACGTGGCCGACGTGCAGCGAGCCGCTCACCGTCGGCGGCGGCGTGTCGATCGAGTAGACGTTCTCGCGCGGCTGGCTGCGGTCGAAGGCGTAGGTCTGGTCGACCTTCCAGCGCTCGATCCACTTCGGCTCGAGCCCTTCGAGGGCCGGCTTGTCGGGTACGGCGACGGCGCGAGCGGCCGTCGACGTCTCCGGTGCCAGGTCCTGCGGGTGCTCGGTCATGGGGAAATCCTAGGTGCGCGGGCTCCTCGCCGGAAAACGGCATATCGCCCCGACCTGCGCAGTTAGCCTTGTTCGGCGCATCATGGGGTGCGACAGATCGGGGGAACCACCCATGCAGGCACCCACCCTGGCGCCCCGGGCTCGGACGGGGTGCGACCTGCAGCGGATCGACGACGTCTCGGACGCGATCCGCGACTTCGGCGCGCGCTACCTCGACCGCGTGTACACGCCCGCGGAGCAGGCGGCCGGCCGCGTCGGCGGCGCCGCGTCGCTGGCCGCCCGCTTCGCGGCCAAGGAGGCGGTCCTGAAGCTGATCGGCACCGCCGACGGCGTCGACCCGCGGAGCGTCGAGATCACCCACCAGGACGGTCGGCCCGTGGTACGCCTGTCCGGACTGGCGGCCAGCCTGGCCGAGGAGGCCGGCCTTGGCCCGATCGACGTCAGTCTCAGCCACTCCGGCGAGCTCGCCCTGGCAGTCGCCGTCGCCCTCACCCACGAGCTCCCACCCCAAACCCCACAGGAACCGAGGACCCACACCGCATGAGCCAGCCCGTCACCGACACCATCCGCGCGCTCCTCACCGAGCACGCCAGGCTCGGGGTCGACGTCGCCTCCCTGTCCGACACCGACGACCTCTACGGCGCCGGGATGACCTCCCACGCCTCGGTCACCGTGATGCTCGCCTGCGAGGACGAGTGGGACATCGAGTTCCCGCAGCAGATGCTCAAGAAGAGCACCTTCGCCTCGGTGGCCAACATCCGCGGGGCGCTCGCGGAGCTCGGCGTGGACGACGCGGCGGTGAGCGCATGATGGATGCCGCCCCGATGGACGTCGCCGAAGCCACCGCCCTGGGCCACCGCATCGGCCGGGAGACCGCCGCGATCCACGCTGCCGACGTCGACATCCAGGCCCGGTTCCCGAAGGAGACCGTCGACGCCCTCCGCGCCGAGGGGCTGCTCGGCGCCCTGGTGCCGACCGAGCTCGGCGGCCTCGGCCACGACCTGCGCACCGCCGCGACCGTGGTTCGCGTGGTCGGACGCTACTGCGCCTCCTCAGCCATGATCCTGGCGATGCACCACATCCAGGTGGCCTGCCTGGTCCGCCACGGGCGCTCCGACGCGCTGCGCGACTACGCCCGCCGGGTGGCCTCGGAGCAGCTCCTGCTCGCGTCGGCCACCACCGAGATCGGCATCGGCGGCAACACCCGCAACTCGAGCTGCTACGTCGATCGAGATGAGTCCGGCAACTTCACCTTGACCAAGCAGGCGCCGGTCATCTCCTACGGCCAGTACGCCGACTCGATCTTCACCACCGCCCGCCGGGACGCCGACAGCCCGGCCAGCGACCAGGTCCTCGCGGTCTGCGAGACCAATTCGGTGACGCTCGAGCCGCTCAGCGGCTGGGACACGATGGGCTTCCGCGGCACCTGCTCGCTCGGCTTCACGATGACGGCCAGCGGCGACGCGGCGCTGATCCTCGACGACCCGTTCGGCGACATCTCCGCCCAGACCATGCTGCCGACCGCGCACCTGCTGTGGTCCTCGCTCTGGCTCGGTCTCGCCGAGGAGGCCTCGTGGCGGGCGCAGCGGTTCGTCCAGAAGGCGGCCCGCAAGGACCCCGGCACCATTCCGCCCGGCGCGACCCGGCTCGCGGCGCTGATGGTCACCCGCCAGGAGTTCTCGGCCACCGTGGACTCGCTGATGACCCGGTACCTCTCGATCATGGACGACCCGGAGGCGACCGGCGCGGTCGACTTCATGGTGGCGATCAACACGCTCAAGATCTCGGCCTCGACCGAGGTGGTCGACGTGGTGAACCAGGCCCTGCTGATCTGCGGCATCCAGGGCTACCGCGAGGACTCCGAGTACTCCCTCGGCCGGATCCTGCGCGACGCGCACGGCGCGGCGGTCATGGTGAACAACGACCGGATCGCCGGCAACACCGCCCAGCTCGCGCTCATGCAGCGGGAGTTCTAGCCATGACCAGCGAACCCCAGGCGGAGCGCCGCCCGGCGCCGTACGCCACCCCCGAGGAGCTCCGCGCCGCGCTCGTCGACGCGGGTGTCGTCCACCTGACCGCGGTCGACGGGGTCTACCACCGCTCGTGGGCCTGGGAGCGGGTCCTGCGCGGCGTCGAGGGGCACGTGATGGGCCAGCGGGTGGTGCCGGACGCGCCGCAGCGGTGGTTCCCGCCGATCATGCCGCGGGAGGAGTTCCTCCAGACCGACTACCTGCGCTCCTTCCCCGACCTGGTCGGCTCGATCGACGTCTTCACCGGGGGCGACAAGGAGCACCGCGCGCTGCTCGAGGTGCTCGAGCACGGCGGCGACTGGACCACTCACCTCACGCCGGGCGAGGTGGTGCTGCCGTCCTCGGTCTGCCATCCCCTCTACGGCAACCTTCCCCACGACGTGCCGGCCGAGGGGCTGGACGAGGAGTGCAGCGGCTGGTCCTTCCGCCACGAGCCGAGCCTCGACCCGGCGCGGATGCAGATCTTCCGCATCTACGAGTTCGTGAAGATCGGCACGCCCGAGCAGTCCCTGGCCCACCGCGACGAGTGGCTGGAGCGGGGCCTGGCCGCGCTCACCGCGCTCGGGCTCCCGGTGCGTTCCGAGGCCGCCAACGACCCGTTCTTCGGGCGGGTCGGCAAGATGCTGGCCGTCAACCAGCTCACCGCCTCGCTGAAGTACGAGATGTGCCTCGACCTGACCGAGGTCAGGGAGACCGCGATCGGCTCGTCGAACTACCACGAGGACCACTTCGGCCACGGCTTCGGCCTGCACCTCGCCGACGGCACTCCGGCACACAGCGCCTGCATCGGCTTCGGGCTGGACCGGATCACGCTGGCCCTGTTCGCCACGCACGGCATGGACCTCGAGACCTGGCCCGGGGAGGTGCGGTCCGCGCTGGCGCTCTGACTGCGCGCACCACGACCCGATGGCGGAGCTCTCGAACCCGGACGGGCCCGAGCACACCCAGGTGTGGTTCGGGCCCGAGACGCGTCCCCTCTTCGGCTGGGTCTCCCGCCCAGCGGGCGGCCTGGCCCGCGGCGGCGCGATCCTGTGCCCGCCCATGGGGGAGGAGGGCCGGGCCGCGCACCGCACCTTCCGCCGGCTGGCCGAGGAGCTCGCCGCGGCCGGCATCGTGGCGCTCCGGTTCGACTACGACGGCACCGGTGACTCGGCCGGCTTCCAGGACGACCCCGACCGGGTGCCGAGCTGGCTCGCCAGCATCGAGGTCGCTCGCCAGTACCTCCTCGACCTCGGCGCGCCGAGCGTCGCCGCGGTCGGCATGCGGCTCGGGGCGACCCTCGCGGCCGGCCAGGCGGCCGCGTCGTCGCCGTACTCCTCGCTCGTCTGCTGGGACCCGTGCCTGTCCGGGCGCACGTTCCTGCGCGAGGGCGAGGCTCTCTACGGCTTCGGGGAGACCGGCCTCGACGTGCCCGACGACGGGCTGCGGCACACCCCCGGCTTCCAGTACGACGCGGACACCGCCGCGGAGCTGCGCGGCCTCGACCTCGGCAAGCTCCCGGCCGACCGTCCGCTCGCCGACCGGGTGCTGCTGCTGACCCGGCTCGACCGGCCGGTCCCGCCCGGGATCGTGAACCGGCTGGAGCAGGAGGGGCCGCGGCTGGAGACCGGCCCCGCCACCGGCCAGGGCCAGCTGCTCGACGTACCGCCCGAGCTCAGCGCGGTCCCGTCCGACACCCTGCACCAGGTCGTCGCGTGGCTGGCCGGCGGCGTCGAGGACCAGCCCGCGGTCCCGGTCAAGGCGCCGGACGCCGAGCACGCGGTGCTCGTGGGCTCCGGCCCCGACGAGTCCGCACGCGTGCGTGAGCGGATCACCCGGCTGGGCCCCGAGGGCATCGTCGGGCTGGTCGACGAGCCGGCCGACCAGCCGACCGACCGGGCCTCCCGGAGCGGCCCGTTGCCCTGGGTGGTCCTGGTCAACGTGGCCGCCGAGCACCACATCGGGCCGGGGCGGCGCTGGGTGGAGTGGGCCCGGCGCTGGGCCGCGCAGGGCTACCGCGTGGTCCGGATCGACCAGAGCGGCGTCGGCGACAGCCCGACCCGGCCCGGACGCGCCGATGACCGGGCCTTCGCGCCGGAGTGGATTGACGACATGCGCCACGTCGTCACCGAGCTGGCCGGCGACGGCTCCCGGGTGGGCATCGTGGGCCTCTGCTCGGGCTCCTACTCGGCCTTCGAGGTCGCGATGTGGGAGCACGTCGACGCGATCTTCGCGATCAACCCGCGGCTCACCCTCTACCCCGCGGCCAAGGGCAGCCCGGTCTACACCGACCGGCGCCGCGCGGCGATGCTGCCCAACAAGCCGTTCGCCCGCCTCGCCGTCCGGCACCGGATCCTGGCCGGCGGACTGTGGCGGATCTACCGCGAGTTCGCGGTCTGGCACGCGCCGCTGCTGGTGCTGTGGCGGGTGCTGCGGCGCGGGACCGTGGTCCAGGTGATCGCCTGCCCCGACGACGCCCAGCACTTCACCGAGGTCTACCTGCTCCGGCCGCTGCTCTGGTGGATGCGACGGAGCCCGCGGTTCCGGTTCGAGTCCCGCGACGACCTCGACCACTCGCTCCTGACGCGGCGCGCCCAGCTGGTCGGGTTCGACCACGCCACCGTGTTTCTCGACAGGTTCCTCGACCGCCACCTGACCCGGAAGGCCCTTTAGTGAGCCGGCTGATCAGCCTCTTCGACCTCGACCCCGCGTCGTACGCCGCGCACCCGATCCACAGCGACGAGCGCACCTACTCCGAGACCAACTGCTACGTCGACTGCCTGGTCGAGACGCTGCACGCGGCCGGGCTCGAGCCCGAGGCGATGATGGGCGGCGCCGTCGCGGCCGACTTCGAGCTCGACCAGTGGACCTTCTTCAAGCCGACGCCCGGGGACCTGTTCCGGCTCTACGGCATCGACCTGCATGAGGTGCAGCCCTACCGGGGCTTCCCGAGCCTGGTCGCGACCCGGCTGGCGGCCGGGCAGACCGTGATGCCCGAGGTGGACTCGTTCTACCTGCCCGACGTCGTCGCCACGTCGTACCGCACCGAGCACGTGAAGTCGACGATCGTCGCGGAGTCCATCGACGAGGACGCCCGGCTGCTGCGGTACTTCCACAACACCGGCTACCACGAGCTGTCCGGCGAGGACTACGACAAGCTCTTCGCGACGTACTCCGGCGACGGCCACCTCCCGACGTACGTCGAGCTGCTCCGCTTCGAAGCCGGGCCGGTGCCTTCGGGTGACTCGCTGCGTGATGTCGCCCGGTCGCTGCTGGGTGAGTACCTGGCCCGCCGCCCGGCCGAGAACCCGTTCACCCGCTTCTCCGCCCAGCTCGAGGGCGACCTGCCCGCGCTGATCGAGGGCTCCACGGCCGACTACAACGCCTACGCCTTCCACAACCCGCGGATGGTCGGCGCCTCGATGGAGCTGCTGGCCGGGCACGTGCGGTGGCTCTTCGCCGAGAATGGACAGAGCTCGGGGGAGAAGGCCGCCGCTCACCTCGACGACGTGGTCGGCGGCTCGAAGATGCTGCTCTTCCGGCTGGCCCGGCAGCGCGCCTTCGACGTGGCCGGCGTGGTGGGCCCGATGGCCGAGGCGTACGACGCCGCGGTCACCGAGCTCGTCTCTCTGGTTGGGTGAGGCCGTGCGCAAGCCCGTGAGGTTCGAGCGGCTGACGCCGGAGCCCGGACCGGACGCGGACGCGGTCTCCCACGAGTTCCTGGCGCGGCTCGAGACCGACGAGCCCGGCGTCATCGAGCTCGGCGGGATCGCGACGGTCTGGGACGTGCAGCTCGACGGGGTCGTGGTCGCGTCTGGGCGCTCGGCGTTCGAGCGGCCGGTGATCCGGGTGGAGCCGGGTGACCACGAGGTCCGCGTGGTCGTGCACCCGCTCACTGACCTCCTTGACACGTTGCCCGCCAGGCCACGTCAGCGCTGGCGCACGATGCTGGTCGAGGACCCACGGCTGCGTTGGGTCCGGACGCCTGTGCTCGGCCGCGCACCAGGGTTCTCGCCGGGACCGCCGCTCGTGGGGCCCTATCAAGGAGCGCGGTTCTTCCCCGACCGCCTCCGCAATCCGCGGTTGCGCGCGTGGCTCGAGGGCAGCACCGGCGTCGTCGAGGTGGACGGTGAGAGGCATGCCGAGATCCCCGACGCCGAGCTCTGGTGGCCGCACACCCACGGCAACCCTCGTCTTCACGACGTCGTGGTCGATGGCCACGTCGTGGGTCAGGTCGGCTTCCGAACGATCGAGAACCGCTCGGAGGACTCGCTCGACCTGTGGGTCAACGGGGTCCGGGTCTTCTGCCGTGGCGCGGTGTGGACACCAGGCGAGGACATCGCCCTTGAACGAGCAGTCGACCTGGGGCTGAACATGGTCCGGGTGCCGGGCATCGCGGCGTACGAGTCCGACGAGTTCCACGCCCGCTGCGACGAGCTCGGCCTGCTGGTCTGGCAGGACCTGATGTTCGCGACCTTCGACTACCCGCTGACTGACGAGGAGTTCGCCGCCACCATTTCGGCCGAGGTGGCCGACCAGTGCGCGCGGCTGCAGGAGCACCCGTCGACGGTCGTGGTCTGCGGCTCGGCCGAGCACGAGCAGCAGGCGGCGATGTTCGGGGTGAGCCCCGAGACCGGGTACGCCGGTGAGCTGGCCGCCCTCCTGAGGCCCGTCGTCGAGGAGTCCGGCCTCGACGCGGTCTGGGTGGACTCCTCGCCGTCCGGCGGCGACCCGGTGATCCGCGTCGACACCGGGATCGCGCAGTACTTCGGCGTCGGCGCCTACCTGCGCGACCTCCCGGACACCCGGCACAGCCGGGTGAGGTTCGCGGCCGAGTGTCTGGCCTTCAGCAACCTGACCGACCCGGTGGTGCCGGGCGGCGTACCGCAGGACAACGGCGCGGACTGGGACTTCGCCGACGTGCGCGAGCACTACCTGCGGCAGCGTTACGGCGCGGAGGCCACCGAGGAGGATGCCCAGCGGGTCACCGGCGAGGTGATGGCCGACGTGTTCGGCGAGTGGCGGCGGCCGGACTCCGGCTGCGGCGGCGGCATCGTGCTCTGGCTGCGCGACGTCGTGCCCGGTGCCGGCTGGGGGCTGCTCGACCACGAGGGGAGGTCCAAGCCCGCCGCGCTCGCGCTGGCGCCCACGCTGCAGCCGACGGCGGTCTGGTTCGTCGACGAGGGGCTGAACGGGCTCGACGTGCACGTGGTCCACGACCGGCCGGACGCCCAGGACGTCACCCTGTCGGTGGGGCTGCTCCGCGAGGACGGCTCGGTCGGGGAGTCGGCGGAGGAGAGCTGGACGCTGAAGCCGCACGGGCACCGGGTGCTCTCGGTCGAGGCCGTGCTCGGCCGGTTCGCCGACGTGTCGTACGCCTACCGGTTCGGGCCGCCCCAGCACGCCGGCGTACGCGCGGAGCTGACCGGGTCCTTCGGGTCCCGTGAGGCCGTGTGGAAGGTGCCACTAACGTCGCTCGGGTGAGGTTCGAGCTCGAGTTCACCGAGGACCCGAAGGAGTTCCTGGTCCGGGCCGGCGGGCTGCTCGAGGCCGACCCGGTGCTCGGCACCGTCGTCGCCAGCGTGACCGCACGGGCGGCCGCTGCCGTCGAGGCCGGCGAGCCGCCGCCGGGGCACCCGCAGTGGTGGCTGAGCGTCGGGGACGAGAAGACCGGCGAGGTCGTCGGCGTGGTGATGCGGACCGCGCCGTTCCTGCCACACCCCCTCTACGTCCTCCCGCTCCCGGACGCCGCCGCCCGCCAGGTGGCCGCGGCCCTGGTCGACCGCGGTGAGCAGGTCGGCGGGATCAACGGCGCGCTGCCGGCCGCCGAGGTGATCGCCACCGAGCTGGCCCGGCGGACCGGCCGGAGCGCCCGGGTCCACGAGCACACCCGGCTGCACGTGCTCGAGCGGCTGGTCGAGCCGAACGTCGCCCCCGATGGCCGGCCGCGGGTGGCGGTGCCCGCCGACGCCGGGCTGGCGCTGGCCTGGTTCCGGGCCTTCCACGCCGACGCGGCCGCCCAGGCCGGGCGGCTGGACTCCGACCAGGACGTGGAGCACTTCGACGAGGCGGACATGGCGGCCCGGATCGGCGAGGGCCGGATCTGGCTGTGGGAGGACGGACTCGGGACTCCGGTCAGCCTCGTCGGCTTCAACCCACCCAGCTTCGGGGTCGCCCGGGTGGGACCGGTCTACACGCCCGGCGCACACCGCGGGCACGGGTACGCGAGCATGCTCACCGCGCACGTCTCGCGGCTGCTGCGCGACTCGGGCAACCGGGTCTGCCTGTTCACCGACCAGGCCAACCCGACGTCGAACAAGATCTACGCCGCGATCGGCTACGTGCCGGTGGTCGACACGGCCAACCTCGTCATCAGCAGGGTGGTCACCACACCAGCACGGGCTTGACCACGGCTCCGCTGGTCACGTCGGCCACCGCCCGGCTGACCTCGTCGGCGGGGTAGGTCGTCACCAGGTCGTCCATCGGGAAGGTGCCGGCCGCGCGCATCCCGATCAGCCGCGGCACCATCTCCTGCGGGTCGGCGTCGCCCTCGATCGAGGACCGCACCGTCTTGCCGCCCTGGAGCAGGTCGATCGCGTCGAGGACGTACTCCTCGGCACCGAGCCCGAGCGCGACCAGGGTGCCGCGGGCGGCGAGCGACTGCTGGGCCTGCTTCACGACCGCGGGGATCGCCGTGGTGTCGATGCCGTACGCCGCGCCGCCGCCGGTCAGCTCCTTGACCCGGTCGACCACGCTGTCCACCGCGGTCGGGTCCACGGTGGTGGCGCCGAACCGGGCCGCCACCTCCCGTCTGCTGGCCAGCGGGTCCACCGCGACGATCGACTCGACCCCCTCGGCCGCGGCCACCGCGATCGCGGCCAGACCGACCGCGCCCACGCCGTAGACCACCAGGCTGTCCTCGGCGTGCGGCTGCAGCACGTTCAGGACGGTCCCGGCGCCGGTCTGGAAGCCGCAGCCGTACGGCGCCAGGAGGGTCAGGTCGAGGTCGGGATCGACCTTGACGCAGTTGTCGGCGTACGCCAGCGCGTTCGCGGCCAGGCTGGACTGCCCGAAGAAGTTCCCGAAGACCGGGCTGCCGTCCCGCTGGAGGGAGGTCGAGCCGTCCATCCGCATGCCCATGTAGTTGAGCAGCAGCGTCGAGTCGCAGTAGCCGACCAGCCCGGCGCTGCACTTCGCGCAGTCGCGGCAGGAGCGGAAGCTCATCACCACGTGGTCACCCGGCTCCAGCCCGTCGACCGCCGCGCCCACCTGCTCGACGACGCCGGCCCCCTCGTGCCCGAAGACGTTGGGGAACATCTCCGGGGGCAGGAACGAGCCCATCGTGATGTCGGTGTGGCAGATGCCGGTCGCCACCATCCGCACCAGCACCTCGTCCTCGCGCGGCTCGTCGAGCTCCACGTCCGACATCGTGAACGGCTGGCCCTGGCCCTCGACGACGGCGGCTCTGGTCAACATGGGAGTCAACCTAGAACGTGTTCTAGATCTTGTCACCGCTGCCCGACCCATAGGCTGGGAGCCTCATGACCGACCTGCCCGACACCGACGTCCAGCCCCGCCTCGCCGAGACCTTCGCGGAGGCCGAGGACGCGCTGCTGTCGCGCTGGCCGGAGACCAAGCTCGACCCCACGCTGGACCGGATCACGGCCTTCCTCGACCTGCTCGGCAACCCGCAGGCCGGGTACCCGGTCATCCACCTGACCGGGACCAACGGCAAGACCTCCACCAGCCGGATGATCGACACGCTGCTGCGCGCGCTGGACCTGCGCACGGGGCGGTTCACCAGCCCGCACGTCGAGCGGATGAGTGAGCGGATCTCGGTGGACGGCGAGCCGCTGAGCGACGAGGAGTTCGTGGCGGCGTTCAACGACGTGGCGCCGTACATCGCGCTCGTGGACGCCGACGAGGAGCACCCGCTGTCGTTCTTCGAGACGATCGTCGCGATGGCCTACGCCAAGTTCGCGGAGGCGCCGGTCGACGTCGCGGTCGTCGAGGTCGGGATGGGCGGCTCGTGGGACGCCACCAACGTCGCCGACGGAGCGGTCGCGGTGGTGCTGCCGATCGCGGTCGACCACGCGCGCTACCTCGGCGGCTCACCGGCCGAGATCGCGGTCGAGAAGGCCGGGATCATCAAGTCCGGCGCGGTCGCGGTGCTCGCCGAGCAGGAGCCCGACGTGGCCGAGGTGCTGCGCGAGCGGATCGCCGAGGTCGGGGCGACGGTGGCCCGTGCGGGTGCGGACTTCGGCGTGATCTCGAGGGTGCCCGCGGTGGGCGGCCAAGTGGTCTCGTTGCAGGGGCTGCGCGGGCGCTACGACGAGCTGTTCCTCCCGTTGTACGGCGCGCACCAGGCCGAGAACGCCGCCGTCGCGCTGGCTGCGGTCGAGGCGTTCGTGGGCGGCAACGAGCCGCTCGACGACGAGCTGGTGCGTGCGGCGTTCGCCGAGGTCACCTCGCCGGGCCGGCTGGAGATCATCCGCACCGGGCCGACGATCGTGCTGGACGCGGCGCACAACCCGCACGGCGCCGAGGCGACGGCCGCCGCGCTGGAGGACTCGTTCACGCTGGACCCCCTGATCGGCGTGATCGGGCTGATGGCCGACAAGGACGCAGAGGGGCTGCTGGCGGCCTTCGAGCCCCACCTCGCGCACGTGGTGGTCACCCAGAACTCCACCGAGCGCGCCCTGCCGGTGGCCGAGCTGGCCGAGGTCGCGGTCGAGGTGTTCGGCGAGGACCGGGTGACCGTCGAGCCGCGGCTGGCCGACGCGATCGACGTGGCGGCCGGCAGGGCCGAGGAGGGCGGCAGCTCATCCATCGGCGCAGGCGGGGTGCTGGTGACGGGTTCGGTCGTCACGGTCGGCGAGGCCCGGACCATGCTGAAGAGGCGGGGATGAGCAGGCCTGCGCAGGAGAGGTCGCCCCGCCGCGGGATGTGCGCCGCGGTGCTGTCGCTCGAGGCGATCACACTCGGGCTGACCACCCCGGTGCTGATCACGGTGGCCGACGTCGACGCACCCGTCGCGCTCGCCGTCGGCCTCGGCCTCGCCGTGCTCTGCCTGCTGACCGCCGGGCTGCTGCGGCACGAGTGGGCCTACGCGCTCGGCTGGCTGATCCAGCTCGGAGCCATCGGGCTGGGCTTCGTGATCGGCCTGATGTTCTTCCTCGGCGCGCTCTTCGCGCTGCTGTGGGCGACCGCCCACCTGCTCGGCCGCAAGATCGAGCGGGAACGCGCGGCGGCGTACGCCGCCCTCGACGCCCACTCCGCCCAGGAGCACCAGCGATGACCGACCTCTCGCCCACGGACCGCACCACCATCACCCGGCTGCGCGAGCGCGGCCGCACCGAGCGCGAGGAGCTGCTGGCGTTCCTGGGCGAGGCGATGTTCGGCCACGTCGCGGTGAGCGCCGGCGACCACCCGGTCACGCTGCCGGTGGCCTACGGCGTCGACCCTGATGGTCCGGACGAGGACGGCACGCTCTACGTGCACGGCTCGGTCGGCGCGGGCTGGATGCGCAGTGCGCCCGGCACCACCATCTGCGTGACGGTGACCTCGATCGACGGGCTGGTGCTGGCCCGGTCCGGGTTCCACCACTCGATGAACTACCGGTGTGCGGTCGTCATCGGCACCGCCCGGCTGGTCGACTCCGAGGAGGAGCGGGCCCGCGCTCTCGACCTCGTCGTCGACCAGATCGTGCCCGGCCGGGCCGCGACACTCCGTCCGCACACCCGCAAGGAGCTGGTCGCCACCGCGGTGCTCGCCGTACCCCTCCGCGAGGCCTCGCTCAAGGTCCGCGCCGCCGGAGTCGGCGACGAGCCCGAGGACATCGAGGCCGGGATCTGGGCCGGCGTGCTCCCGCTCCGCATGGTGGCCGGCGAGGTCGAGCAGGACCCCGACGCGCCCGGCCCGGTGCCCGACGACGTCGCTGCCAGGGCGGAGCAGCTGCGCGGATAGGGTCCTGCCCATGCCGCGCACCCTGGTCCTGCTCAAGCCCGACGCCGTACGTCGTGGCCTGGTGGGGGAGATCCTGTCCCGCTTCGAGGCCAAGGGGCTGACCATCGTCGCGATGGAGCACCGCCTCATCGACGCGGCGCTCGCCGACCAGCACTACGCCGAGCACGTCGCCAAGGACTTCTACCCGCCGCTGCGCGACTTCGTGACCAGCGGCCCACTGGTGTCCCTGGTCCTCGAAGGCGACGAGGCGGTCGAGGTCGTGCGCGCGCTCAACGGCGCCACCGACGGCCGCCAGGCCGCGCCCGGCACCATCCGCGGCGACCTCTCGCTTTCCAACCGCGAGAACCTCGTCCACGGCTCGGACTCGCCCGAGTCGGCCGAGCGCGAGATCGCGATCTGGTTCCCGCAGCTCTGATCCGTTTTGACCCTCCGCCCAGGGGGCATGCCATGACGCATGGAGCTGCGCCCTCCGGGGACCCCGATCGACGACCCGTTCTTCGCCGCGGTGCGCCGCCGGCACCCGGACGTCGACCTGGTGGTCCTGCCGCTCGACGCGCCTGAGGAGGAGCCGGCCGCGCCGGTGGACGGCGCCACGGTCGAGCGGGTGGTCGAGCTGGTGGCCGAGGCAGCCGGGCAGCTGTGGGCCGCGGTGGCGCCGCTGAGCGCCGAGGTGCCCGAGACGCGGGTGCGGTTCGCCGACCGTGAGGCCGACGTGCGGGCGGTGGCCCGGGTGGTCGACCGGCGCAGCGACGGGTACGCCGTGCTGGTCCGGCTGCGGCACGCGCTCGAGCAGCGTGGGTGGTTCGTGCAGCGGCCGCCCAGCCGTCAGGGGAACCTCCTGGAGCGGATCGTGGCCGAGCTGGACGGCGGCCGGGTGCTGGCGTCGTACGCCGAGGAGAGCGGCGCCGTGCTGCTCGAGCTGTCGTCGGCGCCGCTGCCGGTGGGCGTCGAGCGGGCTCGGGAGCTGGTGAGCTGATGGAGGTCGTGCCGGCCTCGGTGGGCGAGGCGTCACGTCGCTGGGACGACGAGCACCTCGACCTGCAGTCCGCGGCGGACGGGATCGGCGGGGCACCCACGGGCGGGTTCACGGCGAACGTGTCCGGGACGGCGGGCCGGTTCACCTCGGCCTGGTCGCGGTTCGCGAGCGACGCCGGCGCCGAGTGCGAGTCGCGCGCCGACTCGCTGCGCACCACGATCCAGGACTTCCTCGCCACCGACGATGCCGCGTTCGAGGATCTTGTCGCGCTGTCTGACTTCCTGGACGAGCGGCGATGACCACCGTCACGCTGCCGCCGGACCCGGTCGAGGTGCCGGTGCTGACCGCCGACCCGGACGCGATCCGGCGCTGCGGCTCGGACCTGTTGGTGGCCTCGGCGCAGGTCGACGACCTGGGCACGTTCGTCGCCGGCGACGCCCGGATCGGCGACTGGACCGGCGCCGCGTCGGCGGCGTACCACGACGAGCTCCGCCCGGCCGGGCACCGGGCGGACGCGATGTCGCTCGCCCTGCGCGGCGTCGCGCAGCGAGTCGACGGGCACGCCGACGAGATGGCCTCGCTCAAGGACCGCCGGATCGGCCTCCTGGACTGGCGGCTGCACCTGGTCCGGGCGATCGCCGACCTCCGGCGACGGGTCGGCGAGGCCGTGGAGGCCGACGCCGCCGCCCTCCAGGCCGAGGCCGACGGGCTGCGCCGCCAGATCCAGCACTTCGATGCCGACGTCACCACCTGGTTCTCCGACCTCGGCACCGAGGAGCAGGCGATGAACCTCGCCTTCTCGCGGGTGCTCACCCTCGAGCAGGTCGAGGCGGCGTACGGCGGGGTGGCCGACCCGGCCGACGCCGCGCTGGCCTCGAAGCCGCCGTCGGGCGCGTCGCCCGAGGAGGTGTACGCGTGGTGGCAGGGGCTCACCGAGGCGCAGCGGCAGGCGGTCATCGCGGCGGCCCCCGGCGCGATCGGCAACCTCGACGGCATCCCGGCGGGCGACCGGGACGCCGCCAACCGGGTGTCCCTGGCCCGGGATCTCGCCCAGCTCGAGGCGTACGACGACGCCGGCGACCTCTCCGGCCACGAGGAGGACCTGCTCCGCAACGCCCGCGCCGCCCAGGACGGGCTGGACCGGATCGAGAGCGGCGTGGACCCGGTCACCGGCGACCCGATCGAGGCGCAGGTCTACCTCTACGACCCGGGCGCCTTCGACGGCGACGGTGCAGTGGCGATCTCGGCCGGCGACCTCGACACCGCCGACAACACCTCGATGGTGGTGCCGGGCTTCGGGACCGACGGCGCCAGCGCCGGCTACCAGGCCGACCGGGCCATCCGCCTCTACGAGGCCAGCCGGTCGCTGGACACGTCCGCGACCAACGCGACGCTCTTCTACATCGGCTACGACGCCCCCGACAACCTGCCCACCGACGGCCTGGACGCGGCCGGCGTGCTCACCGAGGGCATGGCCGAGGCGGGTGGCGAGCACGTCGCCGACACCCTCGACGGGCTGCGCGCGATCCGGCCCGACGACCCGACCCACCTGACCGCCATCGGGCACAGCTACGGCTCCACCACGCTGGGACACGCGGCCCACGACCACGGGATCCCGGTCGACGACATCGTGGTCGTCGGCAGCCCCGGCCTCGGCGGCGACACCGGCTCCGCCTCGGACCTCGGCATCGACCCCGACCACGTCTACGCCGGCGCGAACAGCCGCGACCCGGTCACCTATCTGGCCAACCACGGCTGGGTCAACCTCGAGACGTTCGGCGGCGCCGGGCTCGGCGACGATCCGGCGGAGGACGACTTCGGCGCCAACCGGTTCGAGGCCGAGGACCCGTCGCGGCCCGGCTATCCGTCGTTCGACCAGCACTCGCTCTACTTCGACCACGACACCGAGTCGCTCTACAACATCGCCTCGGTCGTGAACGGCGACCACGGCGACGTGATGCTGGCCGAGCACAACTACGACCCGTGGTGGGGCGGCGTGCAGGACCCCGAGCTGGACCGCGACCCCACCACCACCGATACCTTGATCGAGCCGTGAGGCCGGTCTCGGCGGCTCTGGTGGCCGTGCTCCTGTTCGCCGGCTGTGACCCCGAAGGAGGCACCGACGTGTCCTCGGACACCGCCACCCAACTAGAGCAGCAGCGCATCGATGTGCGCGCACTCACCCGCGACCTCGTGTCTCGCGTCGAGGGTGCCGTCGACGGCTCGGTCCGCACCGCCGATGCCCGCTGGGAGGGCTGCCGCTCGGCGTTCAACGAGACCTACGCGAGCTACCGGTACGCCGCCCAGGTGCGCCTCGACGCCGCAGCCGACGACCTGCTGGCCGCGCTGCGGGCGGTCGCCAGCGACGCCGGGCTGGCGCCGTCCGACGATGCCGAACCGGACAAGCTCCGCGCCGCCCGCGACGACCTGGCCGTGTCGTTCTGGCGGCTGCCGGCGGGCTCCCAGGGCGCGCTCCTGCTCACCGTGCAGGGCGGTTGCGTCGACGTACCCGACGACGAGCGGGACGCCTGGCGCGACCGGCAGGAGGACCAGCCCGACCCGCTGGCCTGACCCGAGCGTCGTCACATCCGTCACTTCAGCCCCGGCGTGCCTGCCGGGGTATTCCGCGGTCCTTACCTAGCCTCGGAGTGCCGGACCGGGCCGTCCTGCTTGGTCCTCTTCCCCGCGCGCTTCCCCGAGCAAGGACAGGACGGATGGCGAACAACTTCGTCGGCCGGGACATGGCCGTTGACCTGGGCACCGCCAACACGCTCGTCTATGTCCGCGGCAAGGGCGTGCTCGTCGACGAGCCGAGCGTGGTCGCCGTCCACGAGAAGACCGGCGAGCTGGTGGCTGTCGGGCACGACGCCAAGCAGATGATCGGGCGCACGCCCGAGCACATCACCGCCATCCGCCCGCTCCAGGACGGCGTGATCGCCGACTTCGAGGCGACCGAGCAGATGCTGCGTCACTTCATCGCCCTGGTGCACCGCCGCCGCTACCTGGCCAAGCCGCGGATGGTCATCTGCGTGCCGAGCGGGATCACCGCGGTCGAGCAGCGGGCGGTCAAGGAGGCCGGCTACCAGGCCGGCGCCCGCCGGGTCTACATCATCGAGGAGCCGATGGCCGCGGCGATCGGCGCCGGACTGCCGGTGCACCGCGCCATGGGCAACATGGTCGTCGATGTCGGGGGCGGTACGACGGAGGTCGCCGTGATCAGCCTCGGCGGCATCGTCACCAGCCTGAGCGTGCGCACGGCGGGCGACGAGCTCGACCGCGCGATCACGAACTGGATGAAGAAGGAGCACGCCCTCCTGCTCGGCGAGGCCACCGCCGAGGAGGTCAAGATGACCCTCGGCTCGGCGTTCCCCGGCCCGCTCGACCGCACGGCCGAGATCCGCGGCCGAGACCTGGTGTCCGGGCTGCCGCGCACGGTCGCGCTCACCAGCTCCGAGGTACGCACCGCGATCGAGGAGCCGCTGCACGCGATCATCGACGCCGTCCGGGTCACCCTCGACCAGACCCCGCCCGAGCTGGCCGGCGACATCATGGACCGCGGCATCGTCCTCACCGGTGGGGGAGCGCTGCTGCGCGGTCTCGACGAGCGGCTGCGGCACGAGACCGGGATGCCGGTGCACGTCGCCGAGGACCCGCTCACCTCGGTCGCGCACGGCGCCGGGCGGTGCGTGGAGGAGTTCGAGGCGCTCCAGCAGGTGCTGGTGACCGAGCGCCGCGGGATGGCCCGGACGGCGTGACGCACCCATGACCGACCTGCTCACCCGGCCCCGCGCCCGACCGGTCCAGGACCGGCTCAACCGCCGCGGCAGCCTCGAGCCCCGCGAACCCGGCCGGCCGCGCCGGTCGCTGGTGGTGGCCCTGGTGCTCGCCTGCGCGACCCTGATCACCCTCGACCACGTGAACGGCGGCGCGGCCGTCGACCCCCTGCGCCGGCTGGTCGGCGAGGTCTACGGGCCGGCCGAGTCCGCGGTCGACAGCGTGGTCGCGCCGGTGATCGCCGTACCCCGCTGGCTGCGCAGCCACCACGACCTGGCCTCCGACGTCGACCGGCTCGAGAACGAGAACAGCCAGCTCCGCTCCGAGCTCGCCACCGCCGACTACGACCGTAACCGGCTGGAGGAGTACGACGACCTCACCGCCACCGCCGAGGCGATCGGGTACGCGCTGGTGCCCGCGCGGGTGGTCGGCATGGGGCCGGCGCAGTCGTTCTCGCGCACCGTCACCATCGACGCCGGCTCGCGGGCGGGCCTCGCCCCCGACCAGACCGTCGTGAACGGCGACGGCCTGGTCGGCCGGGTCCTCCGGGTCACCTCGACCACCGCCACCGTGCTGCTGGTGGTCGACGCCGACTCCACGGTGGGCGGCCGGGTCGGGCGGAGCATGAAGGTCGGCTTCCTGCACGGCCGCGGTGACCTCGGCCAGGGCGCCCGGCTCGACCTGGAGCTGGTCGACCAGACCTACGTGCCGAGCAAGGGCGAGACCGTCGTGACCTGGGGCAGCCAGGACGGCGCACCATACGTCTCCGGCGTGCCGGTCGGCCGGGTCGACTCGGTCTACTCGAGCCTCCGCGAGACCACCCAGCGTGCGGTGATCGAGCCGTACGTCGACTTCTCCGCCCTGGACGTCGTGGGCGTGGTGGTGCCCTCCGGCACGGACAGCGACCGGGGCGTCATCGAGGTGGACGGGAGCCTGCGATGAGCCCACTCTTCACGATGCCCCGGGCGCTCGCGGCGTTCGTGGCCGTGTCGGTGGCGCTGGTGCTCCAGGCGTCGCTGTTCTCGCACCTGGCGGTGCAGGGCGTGGTGCCCGACCTGGTGCTGCTGGTCGTGGTCGCGGCGGCTCTTTCCTACGGCTCCGAGCTCGGACTGGTGCTCGGCTTCTCCGCCGGGCTGCTGCTCGACCTGGCGCCGCCGGCCGACCACGTCGCGGGCCGGTGGGCGCTGGCGCTGATGGTGGCGGGCTACGTGGCCGGACGGCTCGCCGCTTCCGGCCGCCCGCGCGTCTCGCAGTGGCTGCCGGTGACGGCGGCCTCGGCGTTCGTGGGCACGTCGATCTTCGCCCTCTCCGGGCTGCTGCTGGACGACCCCTCGGTCGGCGTGGGCGAGCTGCTCCGCGTCGAGGTCATCTCGGTGGGCTGGGACGTCGCGCTCGCGCTGGTCGTCGTACCCCTCACCGCCGGACTGTTCGCGAAGGTCGAGCCCGACCGGGTCCTCGCGTGAACCCACCGGGGGAGACCCGCAGCCGGCTGCGGCTCGTGGTGATCCAGGCACTGGTCTTCTCGCTGTTCGCGACGCTGCTGGTCCGGCTCTACTACCTGCAGGTGGTCAGCGGCGAGCAGTACGCCGAGCAGGCCGCCTCCCAGTCCGTCCGCGAGGTCGTCGTGCAGCCCCAGCGGGGGCTGATCGTCGACGACATGGGCCGCCCGCTGGTGGCCAACCGGACCTCGTGGGTGGTGTCGATCGACCGCGGCACCCTGGCCAAGCTGACCGAAGACGAGCAGCGCGCGCTGCTGCACCGCGTGGCGCGGGTGACCGACGTCGCGGTGCCGCGCATCCACCGGCTGCTGACGACGTGCGGTGACGAGAAGAGCGTGGTCGGGGACTGCTGGAACGGCTCGCCGTTCCAGCCGGTGCCGGTGGCGGTCGACGTACCCCAGCCGATGGCGCTGCGGGTGCTGGAGCAGCCCGAGGACTTCCCCGGCGTCACCGCGGAGCAGCAGAGCCTGCGTGCGTACCCGCAGCCCTTCGGCATCAACGCCGCGCACCTGCTCGGCTACCTCAGCCCGATCACCGGCGACGAGTACGACCAGGCCAAGGCGGACGGCGACAAGTCGGTCAACGGCGCCTCGGTGGTGGGCCGGGCCGGCGTCGAGAAGGAGTACGACGCCTGGCTGCGCGGGATGCCCGGCTACAACCAGGTCGCGGTCGACTCGATGGGCCGGGTGATCGGTGATGAGGACGAGGTCTCGGCGCAGCCCGGCGACACGCTGGTCACCTCGATCGACGCGCGGGTGCAGTCCGTGG
This sequence comes from uncultured Actinomycetota bacterium, assembly GCA_963749865.1. GTDB lineage: Bacteria > Actinomycetota > Actinomycetes > Propionibacteriales > Nocardioidaceae > Nocardioides. Next base: position 124,057 of record CAVVOE010000006.1, on the reverse strand, counting down.
TCGAGCAGCAGCTCGCGACGACGATCCAGACCGCCCGGGCGACCTACGACGAGGTCACGCACAAGAACTACCGCGCCGACTCGGGCGCCGCGATCGTGATGGAGGCTCGCACGGGGCGGATCGTGGCGATGGCCAGCCAGCCGACGTACGACCCCTCGGTGTGGGTGGGTGGCATCTCGAAGAAGGAGCTGTCCGGCCTCTACTCCGAGAAGGCGGGGCTGCCGCTGCTGGGGCGCGCGACCCAGGGGCAGTTCGCGCCCGGGTCCACGTGGAAGCCGATCATGGCCGTGGGCGCGCTGAACAACGGGTTCTCGCCCTCGACGCAGCTCGACTGCTCCTCCGGGCTGCAGGTGGGCAACCGGTGGTTCAAGAACTATGAGTCTTCGGCCTACGGGTACATCGGCTTCGACCAGGCGCTGCAGCTGTCGTGTGACACGTTCTTCTACCGGGTGGGGCTGAAGTACTGGCAGCAGTACGGCACCGACGAGACAGACGTCTCCGCCAAGGACCCGCTGGTGTCCGAGGCCAAGGACTTCGGCTTCGGCTCGCGCACCGGGATCGACCTGCCGGGCGAGGCGGCGGGGCGGATCGCGGACCGCGCGTGGAAGCTGTCGTACTGGAAGTCGATGAGGTCCTACTACTGCCGGATGGACCGCGAGGGCACCGCGAAGAACGACTTCCTGCGGCTGTTCGCGCACGAGTTCTGCCTCGAGGGGAACCACTACCGCGCCGGCGACGCCGTCAACTTCGTGATCGGCCAGGGCGACACGATCGTGACGCCGCTGCAGCTGGCCCGCGCGTACGCCGCGCTGTCGAACGGCGGGACGCTCTACGAGCCGCGGGTCGCGAAGGCGATCGTGTCGCCCGACGGCAAGGTCCTGCGTCGCATCCCCCCAAAGGTCTCCGGACACCTGTCGGCGTCCGCCGCATCGCTGCGCTACGTGGACCAGGCGCTCCAGGGGACCCCGAAGGTCGGCACGCTCTACTGGCGATTCTCGGACTTCCCGCTGGACAAGGTGCACATCCGCGGCAAGACCGGCTCGGCCGAGGTCTACGGCAAGCAGTCGACGTCGTGGGTCGCGACGTACGACGAGAACTACGTGGTCGTGATGATGGTGTCGCAGGCCGGCACCGGCTCCGGCACCTCGGGCCCCGGCGTCCGCGCGATCTGGGAGGCGCTGTACGGCGTCTCCGGCACGTCCGTCTCTCCTGCCGCCTCGGCCATCCCGGGCGTGACGCCGCCCTCGTCGCTGCCGACGTTCATGGACGACGGCTCGATCCTGCCGCCGGCCCGGAAGGACTGACATGCGTGTGTCGCCGCGTCGCCTGGATTGGATCCTGCTGCTGGCGGTCCTGCTGCTCGTCGCGCTCTCCGCGCTGCTGATCTGGTCGGCCACGTCGCACCGGGTGGACCTCACCGACGGTGACTCGACCGCATACCTGCGCAAGCAGCTGGTGAACATCGCCATCGGGCTCTGCCTGCTGATGTCGGTCGTCGTGGTCGAGCACCGCTGGGTGCGGATCCTGGCGCCGCTGGTCTACCTCCTGTCGGTGTCCGGTCTGGTCCTGGTGCTGACGATGGGCTCGACGATCAACGGCTCGCGCTCGTGGCTCCGGGTGCTCGGGCTGTCCATCCAGCCGTCCGAGTTCGCCAAGCTCGCCGTGGTCATCGGGATGGCGCTCGTGCTGGCCGAGCGGGCCTCGTCCCGTTGGCAGCGGCGCGTCGGCACCGTCGACGTGCTGCTGATGCTGGTGATCGCCGGCGTACCGGCTGTGCTGATCCTGCTGCAGCCCGACCTCGGCACCATGCTGGTCCTCTCGGCCACGGTCTTCGGCGTCCTCGCAGTCTCCGGGGCGCGGCGGCGGTGGCTGGTGCTCGTGCTGCTCTCCGCTTCCGGTGTCGCTGCGGCTGCGCTGGCCGGCGGGGTGCTGAAGGCCTACCAGGTCGACCGCTTCCTCGCCTTCGTCGACCCCGACCTCGACCCCCGCGGCGCCGGCTACAACGTCGAGCAGGCCCGCATCGCGATCGGCAACGGCGGGCTCTTCGGCCAGGGGCTGTTCCACGGCTCCCAGACCCGGTCCGGCTTCGTGCCCGAGCAGCAGACCGACTTCGTCTTCACCGTGGCGGGTGAGGAGCTCGGTCTGCTCGGCGCCGGACTGCTCATCCTGCTCCTGTCGCTGGTCATCTGGCGCGCGCTGGTCATCGCCCGGCACGCCGAGGACGTCTTCGGCCGGGTCGCCGCCGCCGGGATCGCCTGCTGGTTCGGCTTCCAGGCCTTCCAGAACATCGGCATGTGCCTGGGCATCATGCCGGTCACCGGCGTACCCCTGCCGTTCGTGTCGTACGGCGGCTCATCGCTGTTCGCGGGCATGCTTGCGGTCGGGCTGCTGCAGAACATCCACGTGCGCTCGCAGGCGCCGTCGTACGTCGTACCGCTCGCGGAGCGGCGGGTGTTGGTGGGGCGCTGAGCGAGACCAGGACTGCCTGGAGCCAGTTGCGGGGTGCAACCACGCCAGTAGCAAGCCCGGCCAGTCTGCAGACTCGAAGCAGCGACAGACACTTCGCTTGCTGCACGGAGGGCTCGGCGGACCGGGCTGGGTGGGCGTGTCTCCGGTCGCCGGGACCCGCTACGGCTTCAGCGACAAAAAGACGAATGCCGCCAACAAGACCAAGTGGACCCCACCGTTGAGCGGCTTTGAGCGGCCGGGTACGACAGTCAGCACCGAGACGACCGCGGTGATGGCCAGCAGCACGATCTGCATGGGCTCGAGGCCGAGGGCGAGCGGGTCGTCGATGAACGCCGTTGCGACGGCGATGGTGGGGATGGTCAGGCCGATGGAGGCCATCGCCGAGCCGTAGGCCAGGTTGAGGGAGATCTGGACGTCGTCGCGGGCGGCGGCGCGGACGGCGGCGATGGACTCGGGAAGCAGGACGAGCAGCGCGATCACGACGCCGACCGAGGCAGCGGGGAAGCCGGCGGCGTCGACGGCCTTCTCGACCGATGGCGACTCGACCTTCGCGAGGCCGACCACGGCGACCAGGGCGACGAGCAGCAGCCCCGAAGACTGCAGCGCAGCGCGGCTGGACGGCGGGTCCGCGTGGCCGTCGCCGTCCTCGTCCTGGAGGCCGGGTCGTGACGGAGTCACGGGCAGGAAGAAGTCGCGGTGGCGGACGGTCTGGGTGAAGACGAACAGGGCGTACAGGGCCAGGGAGCAAACCGCTGCGAATGCCAGCTGCGAGGAGGAGAACTCCGGGCCGGGTGCGGAGGTGGTGAACCGGGGTAGCACGAGGGTCACCGAGGCGAGCGTGATGACCGTGGCCAACGCGGAGCCGGTGCCCTCGGCGTTGAAGTGGGCCAGGTGGTGGCGGAGCGCCCCCACCACGAGAGACAGACCGACGATGCCGTTGAGCGAGATCATCACAGCGGCGAACACGGTGTCCCGGGCGTACGTCGACGCTCCCGACCCCCCGGAAAGCATCAGCGTGAGGATCAACGCCACTTCGATCACGGTGACGGCGACAGCGAGCAGGAGAGAGCCGAAGGGTTCGCCGACCCGGTGCGCGACCACCTCGGCGTGGTGGACGGCGGCGAGCACAGCGCCGACGAGAGGTAGGGCGATGAGCGCGGCCAGCACCGGAGCCGGATGGCGCCCCCACGACACCACGAGCACGACGAGGCCGAGCAGCGGCGCCCAGACCGTCCACGAGTACCGGCCGGTCGTCGCTGCGCTCACGTCCGGAACCCTACGGAGCCCAGAATTGTCGCCAGGGCACCTCAGGCGGCGAGCTCGAGCCGAACGGGACTGCGCCAGAGCTCGACCGTGAGTCGCTTGGGCCCGGGGGTGCGCAACCGGCGGGTGCCGGTGTGGTCGACGAGGTAGAACGCGCCGTACTGGTCCTTCCACACGTAGATGCCGGGGAAGGGTTGCCGGACCTGCCACCGGCCGTGGGTCTTGATCCGGTGGTGGCTGGTGGTCATCGGGCCGTAGTTGCCCACGCCGGACTCACCGCCCTCGTCGAAGGGGACGGTGTGGTCCACCTGCTTCTTGCGAGACAGGCTGGAGGCGAAGGGGAAGGTGTCGGCCGGCGTCATCAGATGCACGGCCTGTCTATGTCGGTCCGGGATCTCGTAGGAGTCCACGGGTGCCTGGCCGGCCAGGTCCAGGACCGGGCGGACGGTGAACCTGGCCTTGGGGCCGAGGACCCGGGTGATCCAGGCCTCGGTCACCGGACCGTGCCCCTCGAGGCGAGCCACCCCGGTGCCGTCGGTGGGGTCGGGGCCGGCGTAGGCGTGCAAGTGGAGGGTGACCTGGGGTGCGAGGTCAGCCACGGACGTCTGCGGGTCCTCGGCGGGTGTCACCAGCAGGAGCACGGCCTGGACCCGTCGTTGGTCCTCGTCGGCGATCTCGTCGACGAGGGTGTCGGCCATCGCGGTGACTGTCGCGTCGATCTGGTCGATGGTGGCGAGGTCGGCGCGGACCATGAAGGTGGCCATGCCGTGGGCCTCGGTGCGCAGCTTCTTGGCGAAGGTGGCCTTGCTGGCCCGCTCCTCGCGCTGGCGGGCGGCCTCGGGTGCCGCGGCGGCGACCTTGGCCTCGACCAGTGCCTCGAACCGCGACCACGGGATCCGGCCGTCGGCGGACTCGGCCACCGCGGCGTCGACGTAGGCGGCCTCCTCGGGCGAGAGGTCGCGGGTCTTCGCACACACGTAGCGGGCATAGGACGCGCGCACCTCGCCGGTCTCGACCCTGGTCCAGTGCGCCCGGAGCCGGTGCACCAGGTCCAACGAGTCGGCCATCAGCTGGGCCGCGGCATAGGGTGACCGGCCGATCCGGGCGCCCAGCTCCGCCGCGGCGAACTCACACACCTGCGGGGTGCCCTCCCCACCGAACAGCCGGGCCCGCTCCCGCCCCGGCCGGTCCACCTCGGCGGGGTCCAGCCGGGACGGGTCATGGACCACCGCCCACTGGTAGGCCACCCGCAACAGGTCGGCCTCGGCGTCCCGGATCGTCTCGGCGCAGTGCTCGGCGGAGGCGAGCAGATCTGCCTCACCCATCTCCTCCAACGCCGTCCCGAGCATGGGTCAAGCCAAGCACTGGCCACCGACATTCGGGTTCGGTTCATCCACACGTCGCACCGGCCGGCCCGGCAACACACCCAGCACGACCGCGCCGCTGGCTGACCTGACTAGCCTCGGGGCACAGACGAGGAGGCGATCGATGACCCGCGAGGCATTCGTCCGGCGGATGAACGACTCTGTCCTGGGTGCGTTCGACATCGCGTCGACCTACCTGGGTTTGAAGCTGGGCCTTTACCAGTCGCTCGTGGAGGACGGGCCGGCCACGGCCGCCGAGCTGGCCGGACGGACCGGCACCGACCAACGGCTGGTCCGCGAGTGGCTCGAGCAGCAGGGTGCCACCGAGCTGCTGACGGCGACCAGGGACGGCGTCGAGTGGCGGTTCGCGGTGCCGCCCGGCCATGTCGGCGTACTGCTCGATCTTGAAGCGCTGGACGGCGTCGGCGGCACCATGCGGTCGGTGGTCGCCGACCTGGCGCAGCTGCCCCGGCTGGTCGAGAGCTTCCGCACCGGCGTAGGCATCCCGTACGCCGACTACGGCCCGGACGAGGCCGAGGGCCAGGCGATGGGCACCAGGCCGGTCTACCGGGCCGAGATCAAGGGCTGGCTCTCCGCGATCCCGGGGCTGGCCGAGCGTCTCGGCGACGGGAGTGCTCGGGTGCTGGACATCGGCTGCGGCGTCGGCTGGTCGAGTGTCAGCGTCGCGCAGGCCTTCCCGGGGGTCAGGGTGGACGGCGTCGACCTGGACCCGGGCTCGATCGCGGCGGCCCAGCAGGTGGCGGTCGCGGAGGGAGTGGCCGACCGGGTCACGTTCGAGCTGCGGGACGCGGCCACCTTGTCCGGCGCCGACTACGACGTCGCGCTCATGCTCGAGATGTTGCACGATCTCGCCCGGCCGGTGGACGCGCTCCGCATCGCGCGGCAGGTGCTGGCCCCGGGTGGCGTGGTGCTGGTCGCCGACGAGCCGGTCAGTGACGCGTACGACGGACCAGCAGATGCGGACGACCGGCGGTACTACGGCTACAGCCTGCTGCACTGCCTGCCGGCCAGCATGACCGAGCCGGGCTCTGCGGCCACCGGCACCGTGATGCGCGCCGACACCCTCCGGGAGTACGCGCGTGCGGCCGGCTTCGCCAGCGTCGAGGTGCTCCCCGTCGAGAGCGTCGCGTTCCGGCTGTACCTGCTGCGACCGTGAGGCCGCCAGGTCGCCTGGCGGAGCTCTCAGACGAGCCCAGCGAGCTCCCGCCAGATGACCAGGGCCGGGCGCTCCTCGGTCAGGCCATTGGTGAGTACGACGAGCGTGGTGCCGTCCGCGCGCCGGGAGGCGCCGGCGGTTGAGAATCCGCCGTACCCACCGCGATGCCCCTGCCAGACACCGCCTGCGGCCGACATCGCGAACGTGCCCATCGCATAGGTCCTCAGGTCGGGGTCCGACGCGTCGGCGGCCGCTTGGGCGGTAGGCAGCGACATCCGGTGCACCGTTGCCGGGTCGAGCAGGCTCTGCCTCACGAACAGCCCATCCAGGAACGCTGCGGTCCCCACGGCAGTGCCGGCGAAGAGTCCGTCCCCGAACGGAAGTCCGAACAGGTCCGTCGGCACCCCGGCAGGCCGGTGCAGGGCGTACGGGTCGACGTACGACCCATCGGCCTGCCGGTCGTAGCCGTGAGCAAGGCGGGCCGGGTCAGTCGCAGCCCGCTCCATGGTGAGAAGGTCGGGAGTCAGCCTGACCTCGCCATCGACCCTGTCGGCCAACGACGTCCACGCCTCGCGGAGACCGTCCGCGCCGCCGAGGGCTCGCGTCAGTACCTCGCAGAGGACGACGTAGCCGGTGTTCGAGTACTCCCAGCGCGCTCCCGGCTCGACCGGTTCGCGCAGCCCTGCTGCCAGCATCTCCCACGTGTACGGCCGGTCCGGGTCGTACGCCGAGCCGCTTCCCTCGGCCCCGTCCATCGGCGGCATCAGGGCGCTCACCTCCGGTGACTCATAGAGGTCCGGGTAGCCGGCCGTGTGGGTCAACAGCATGCGAACGGTGACCACCTGAGCGCCGGGAACCCGGTCGCCGAGGATCGCAGCCAGCCGCTGGTCCAGGTCTAGGACCCCGTCCTCCACGAGGCGGAGGGTGAGAGCGGCAAGCATCGTCTTCCCCAGACTGGCCAGGCAGAAGACGGTCTCGCGGGTGACGGGCGTCCATGTCTCGACGTGGGCGAAGCCAGATGTACCCGCCCAGACCAACAGGCCATCGCGCACCAGGGCCGCCTGGGTGCCGGGAGTCGTCGACGCGGCAGCCGCCCGATCGAGGGCTGCTTGGAGACGGGCGGCCAGATCCCCATCGCCTCGGGACGGCGCAGAGACGTGGGACATCACTGACATCGGCCACCGGTCCCGGCGCCACTCGTCCCAAGTCGCGAACCCAGAGGGTGGGTCATCGATGGGTTCGCTGCCATCGAGCTCACCGGGCGTCGGGACGTCGATCCTGGCCGACCACTCGGCCAGCTCCTCGTCGGACATGGGCCACGTCGTGTGCGGTGCTTCGTCCTGGCGGTGGTCGAGCCGGCTCCGCTGCTCTGCCGGGTCGAGCTCGAAGTAGCGCATCTCCACCACGGCTCCACGGTCTGCGGCTGCCTGCCGCAGGGCGGAACGCTCGTCTCGACCCCAGAGGCCGAAGTCGATCACGACGTTGATGCCGAGCTCGAGGGCGCGCAGCCCGATCTGGACCAGCCTCCCTTCGATCACGTCCTGGGCCGACGGCGGGTTCAGGCGTCCGTAGAGAGCTCTCACCCATTCGTCCTTGGTGAGGCGAAGGGCTTGCTCCTCGACCTCGATGCGCCGCGCAGCCGTGGTCTTCCCGGTGCCCGGCAGCCCGACCGTCATGAAAAGAGTCGGTCCCTGCATCAGCACCACCTGTCAGAGCGAACACCTCATGATCGCTGATGTCCGCCGGCCGCTGCCGCCGTCCTCCTGCCGGCCCTGCAACACGTCGTTCAGGTCAGGGCCGGCGAATACTCCCGCGCGAGGTGACGCTCGGACGCCCGCGCAGCGTGGCCAGCAGTGCGTCACGAGCGCTGACCCGAGGGACCCAGCCCAGCTCCTCACGCGCCTTGGTCGTGTCCATGATCGCCGGGTGGGCGAGTGCCTCGACCCACTGCGCGGGTTGGGGCAGGCCCGGCAGCTTGGCGGCCGCACGCGCGGCAGCATGGGCCGGGGCGGCAGGGAGCGGGACCGGGATGCCGCCGAGCAGCCGCACGATCTCCGAGAAGGTCAGCGTGTCGTCCGCGGCGATGTTGTACGCGCCGGGCGGCCCCTCGGCCAGCACGCACCTCAGCAACGCCGACGCCACGTCGTCCTCGTGGATGAACTGCACCGGCAGGTCCGGCACCGGGATCGGGACCTTGGGCAGCCGCCTCGGGAGCAGACCCGCGGCTGCGGTGAACCAGCCGGGGAGGGAGACCTTGCCGCCCACGGCGTTCGGGCCCAGGACGATCGGCGGGCGGAGCAGGTACACGTCGAGGTCGGGCGCCAGCTGCGCCTCCTCCTGCAGCAGCTGCTCGAGCTCGGCCTTCTCCTGGGCGTAGAACAGCCGGTCGGCCGGCCGGGTCGGCCAGTCCTCGGTGATCTCCAGCGGGTTGTCCCGGTGGAAGCCGTACGCCGCGACCGACGACGCGTAGACGAAACGGCGGGCCCCCGACGCGGCCGCGGCGCGGAAGGTGTTGAGCGTGCCCTCGACGTTGATGGCCCGCGTGGTCTCGGGGTCCGAGCCCACGATGAGGAACGCGAGGTGGACCACGACGTCCACCCCGTCGAACGCCGCGCGCAGATCCTCCGGGCGCCGGACGTCGCCGGGGCGGTAGGTCATCTTCGTCCACCCACGGGAAGCGGGGTCGAACTCGCTGCGGGCGACCCCGACCACCCGCCTGATGTCGTCGTGGACCTGCAGCAGCGGCACGAGCGCCGTGCCGAAGGTTCCGGTGGGGCCGGTCACGGCCACCGTGAGGCCGGGCGCGTCGGTCACGCGCTGAGCCGGCGCAGCCGCCCCCGCGCCGACGAGTCGGCCCCGATCGTCACGACCGACGACGCCTTGGCCAGCCCGTGCGCCGGCATGTTGCCGTAGACCGCTTCGTACTCCCCGGCACGGACCAGGAAGGTCTCGTGCCAGATGCCCGAGCGCGGGTCCTTGCCGACCCGCTTCCAGTACTTCCGCCAGGCCTCCAGGTGTGGATCGGCGTCGTCGCGGGCGAAGCGCTCGAGGTGCTCGAACGACCGCCAGTACTGGACGTTCATGGTCAGCCCGTAGTTCTCGTAGCCGAGCAGCCCCTTCTCGGGGTGCTCGGTGAGGTACTTGAGCATGTACGGCATCCCGCGCATGCCGCCCAGGTCCCGCAGTGACCGGATCGGGTGCAGCCTCTCGAGACGGGCGCCGATCAGGAAGACGACGAAGTCCCCCTCGATGGTCGCGCCGCGGCGCCCTTGCTTCACATCTGCCATGAGTCGAGTCTCGACCCGCGGTGACAACGAGGCCAGAGGCCGCGGAGCACAATCGCTGGCATGCGTGAGCTGACCTTCGTCCGGTCCGGTCGCCTGGAGTGGCGCGAGCGACCCGACCCGGTGCTGGTCGAGCCGACCGACGCCCTGGTCCGGCCGTTCGTGGCCAGCCGCTGCGACGGTGACACGCTGCCCATCCACCGTCCGGTCTCGCGCGCCATGCAGGCGGGGCTGAAGCTCGGGCTGGTCGACCCGGTCGTCGCCTCGATCCTCGGCCCGGTTCCGTTCCAGGGGCCCTTCGGCATCGGCCACGAATGTGTCGCCCAGGTGACCGCCGCGGGAACGGAGGTCACCGGCGTGACCGTGGGCGACGTGGTCGTCGTTCCGTGGGCCGTCTCGTGCGGTACCTGCGAGGAGTGTCTGCTCGGGCTGACCGCGAAGTGCTCCACCATGCGAGCGCAGAGCCCCGGCGGCACGCTCGCCGCGTTCGGGTTCGGCCCCATGTGCGGCCCCTGGGGCGGCATGGTGGCCGACTCGCTGCGGATCCCGTACGCCGACCACGCGCTCGTCCCGGTGCCGGCAGGGGTGGACCCGCTCCGGGTGGCCGCAGCGAGCGACAACCTCGCCGACGCCTGGCGGGCGGTGGTGCCCCCGCTGCGGCGGCGGCCGGGAGGCTCGGTGCTGGTGATCGGCGGGGGAGCGCAGAGCATCGGTCTGTACGCCGCCGGGCTCGCCAGCGGTCACGGCGCCAGCGTGGTCGACTACGTCGACGACAGCGACGAGCGCCTCGAGGCCGCCGCCGCCCTCGGAGCGAGCGCCCGCAAGGTCAGCCGGTCCCGGGGCCGGTCGATCCTCGCTGCGATCCCGCGCCGCTACGACGTCGTGGTCGAGGCGTCGTCGCAGGGCCAGGGGCTCCGGGACGCGATCCGGGCGCTGCGCCCGGGCGGCGTCTGCACGGGCACCGGCTACTACCTGGCGCCGGGCACCAAGGTCCCGGTCATGGACATGTACGCCACCAGCGCCACGCTGAACATCGGGATCTCCCACGTCCGCCCGGTGCTGGTCGAGCTCCTCGAGTTCGTCGCCACCACTGACTTCCGCGCCGAGCTGGTGACCAGCCTCCTGGCCGACTGGGAGGACGCACCCGAGGCCTACCAGGCCCGCACGACGAAGCTCGTGCTGCACCGTCCTACTCTCGACCTCTAGCGTCCCGCACCGGAAGCTTTGGCGGCGCCGATGGATCAGGAGGCCTGAGCGCCCCGCACCAGCACGGCCACCCGGCGGAGCAGCGCCCGCGCGTCCGTGGCCAGGTCGCCGTCCACGACCAGCAGGTCCGCGGCCAGTCCGGGGCGCAGCGCGCCGGTCACCTCGCCGAGGCCGCACGAGGCCGCCGCCCCCGACGTCGCCGTGGCCAGCGCCGCGGCCACCGGGTAGCCGGCCGCCACCAGGTCCAGCACTGCGAAGGCCGCGCCTCCGTGGGCCTTGGGCGGGCTGATCCCGGCGTCGGTGCCACTCACGACCCGGATGCCGTGCGCCCGGATCCGCGTCAGATGCTCGATCAGAGTGGCCGTCACGGTCGGGAGGTCCAGCCCCAGCCGGTCGAGCGCGGCCCGCAGCCCGGGCGCCATCTGCTCAGGCGACGGCAGCCGGTCAGGGTCGGTGCCCACGGTGGGGCAGACCTGGATGCCGGCGGCGGCGACCAGCTCGAGAACGTCCTCGGGCATCCGCAGCCCCTCGTCGGTGAGCCCGGTGAAGTGCTCGATGCCGTCCACGCCGGCGGCCACGGCGTGCCGGACGCCGGCGAGTGAGTGCGCGTGCGCCAGCACCTGCAGTCCCGCCGCGTGCGCGGCCTCGACGACCGCCCGCAGCTCCTCGCCGCTGAACTGCACCCCGAACGAGTCGGTGCCCTGCGTCAGCATCCCGCCGCTGGCCATCACCTTGATCACGTCCACGCCGCGTTCGGCGTGCTCGGCCACCGCGCGGCGGACGCCGTCCTCGCCGGACGCCTCCCCGCCCAGGTAGTGGCAGTGCCCGCCCGGCACGGTGACCGGCGGGCCGGCCGCGACGACGCGCGGGAGCCCGGGCAGCGCACGGGCGGCCAGGGTCCGGTAGTGCCGGTCGCCGAGGTCCCGGACCGTCGTCACGCCGCCCGCCGCCTCGGCCGCGAGGCTGTCCCGGATCACGGCGTCCAGCTCGGCGTCGTCCAGCTGGCCGGCCCGCTCCAGGCTGCCGACGACCGAGCTGGCGACCAGGTGCACATGGCAGTCGAACAGTCCCGGCAGCACGGTCCCGTCGTACGACGTCACCGCGGTGGCTTCGGGCAGGTCGGGGTGACCGGTCTCGACGCCGACGATCGTCTCGCCGTCGAGCACCACGGTCCCCGGCCCGAGGAACGCGGTGCCGTCGTACACCTGGCCGGCCCGGATCGCCTTCATGGACGCCCAGTGTGGCCCGGTCAGGGCAGCCAGGCCACCTGCACCAGCGAGCTCGTCGAGGCAGGATGCCCGGCCGGGCGGCTCTCGCGCGTACCCTTGTCGGCTGACCCCGCACCCCATCGTTGGAGTCCCTGCATGCCCGCCGCCGCGACCGCCCCCGAGTCGCTCACTGGATCGATCTTCAGCCGTCTCGAGCCGCTGCTCCCGACGGTGTCGAAGCCGATCCAGTACGTCGGCGGCGAGCTCAACTCGACGCTGAAGGACTGGGACTGCGCTACCGACGGCGAGACCGTGCGCTGGGCGCTGATGTACCCCGACGCCTACGAGGTCGGGCTGCCCAACCAGGGCGTGCAGATCCTCTACGAGGTGCTCAACGAGCGCGACTGGATCGTGGCCGAGCGGACCTACGCGGTGTGGCCGGACATGGAGCGGGTGATGCGGGACGGTGACAGCGAGGGGCCGATCCCGCAGTTCACCGTGGATGGGCACCGCCCGGTCCGCGACTTCGACCTGCTCGGCGTCAGCTTCTCGACCGAGCTCGGGTACACGAACCTGCTCAACGCTCTCGACCTGGCCGGCATCCCGCTGCACAGCGCGGACCGCACCGACGACGACCCGTTCGTGCTGGCGGGCGGGCACGCGGCGTTCAACCCCGAGCCGATCGCCGACTTCCTGGACGCGGCGGTGCTGGGCGACGGTGAGGAGGTCGTGCTGGCGATCTCCGAGGTGGTCCGCGAGTGGAAGGGCGAGGACCGGCCCGGCGGCCGCGACGAGCTCCTCCGGCGGCTGGCGGTCAGCGGCGGCGTCTACGTCCCGCGCTTCTACGACGTCACGTACGCCGCCGACGGCACCATCGAGGCGATCGTGCCCAACCGCCCGGGCATCCCGTTCCGGGTCCGCAAGCACACGCTGATGGACCTCGATGCCTGGCCCTACCCCGCCAAGCCGCTGGTGCCACTGGCCGAGACCGTGCACGAGCGGTACTCGGTGGAGATCTTCCGCGGCTGCACGCGCGGCTGCCGGTTCTGCCAGGCCGGGATGATCACCCGGCCGGTCCGCGAGCGGTCCATCGAGACCATCGGCGACATGGTCGAGAACGGCATCCGGAAGTCCGGCTTCGAGGAGGTCGGCCTGCTCTCGCTGTCGAGCGCCGACCACACCGAGATCGCCGAGGTGGCGAAGGGGCTGGCCGACCGCTACGAGGGCTCCAACGTGTCGCTCTCGCTGCCGAGCACCCGCGTCGACGCGTTCAACATCACCCTGGCCAACGAGTTCTCCCGCAACGGCCGCCGCTCCGGGCTCACGTTCGCGCCCGAGGGCGGCTCGGAGCGGATGCGCAAGGTGATCAACAAGATGGTCACCGAGGAGGACCTGATCCGGACCGTCGCCACGGCGTACGGCAACGGCTGGCGCCAGGTGAAGCTCTACTTCATGTGCGGCCTGCCGACCGAGACCGACGAGGACGTGCTGGCCATCGCCGACCTCGCCAAGGAGGTCATCGCCAAGGGCCGCGAGGTCTCCGGCCGCAACGACATCCGCTGCACGGTCTCGATCGGCGGCTTCGTGCCCAAGCCGCACACGCCGTTCCAGTGGGCCGCCCAGCTCGACCACGAGACCACCGACGAGCGGCTGCGCAAGCTGCGCGAGGTGGTGCGCGCGGACAAGCGGTACGGCCGGGCGATCGGCTTCCGCTACCACGACGGCCAGCCCGGCACCATCGAGGGACTGCTCTCCCGCGGCGACCGCCGGGTCGGCGCGGTGATCGAGCAGGTGTGGCGCGACGGCGGCCGCTTCGACGGCTGGAGCGAGCACTTCTCCTACGAGCGCTGGGTCTCCGCCTGCGAGCAGGCCCTGACCGGCGTGGACCTCGACTGGTACACCACCCGCGAGCGCGACTACGACGAGGTGCTCCCGTGGGAGCACCTCGACTCCGGCCTCGACAAGGACTGGCTGTGGGCCGACTGGGAGGACGCGCTCGCGGTCGCCGACGGCAGCGCCGACGTCGAGGTCGAGGACTGCCGCTGGACGCCCTGCTACGACTGCGGCGTCTGCCCCGAGATGGGCACCGAGATCCAGATCGGCCCGACCGGCAAGCAGCTGCTCCCACTCAGCGTCGTCTGAGACTCAGCGAGGCCTGACCCGGCCCTCCAGCCGGGTGCCGTCGGCCGCGAACCCGAAGCATGCGAGGGAGTCGCCGGCGGACGGCGAGGTGGAGTCGGCCACGCCGGCCACCAGCAGCCGCTGGTCGTCGATCCCCACGTCGGCCTGGCCTTCCAGGGCGTCCAGGCACACCAGGTCGGGCACCACGGGGCGGTACGCCGCGGCCTGGTCCTCGTCCAGCTCCACGAGCACGAGCACCTCGGCGTCGTGCGGGTCGTCGCAGTCGGCGTGGCTCAGGTCGGCCAGGGCGGGCTGCTCGCCCTCGAGGAACGGCGTGGCGTCCACGCAGTCACCGCGGTCGAGCTCCGTGACGCTCCCGAGGTCGGCGTGCTGGCGCAGCACCACGACGACGGCGACGGCCACGGCGGCCAGGGCCACCGCGACCGCCACCACGACGGCGCGCCGCAAGGATCAGCTGCCGAGCTTGGAGGTCAGGTCCGAGCCGTCGGCGTTGGCGATGACGCAGACCAGCTTGTCTCCGCTCGACGGCGACGCGCCCTGGGTGAGGGCGATGATGACCAGGTCCGGGTTGGCGAGCAGGTCTGCGCTGCCGGCTGCGGTCACCGAGGGGGTGCAGATCGCGACCGGCGTGGTCTGGCCGTAGGCGTCCGCTTCCGCGCCGGACAGCGAGCTCGTCGCCAGGACCTCTCCGTCGTGGTCGCTCGAGCAGCTCACCGACTTGATGTCGGTGACGCTCTCGGAGGCGTCGTCCACGAGGCCCTTGGCGGTGATGCAGTCGCCCCTCGTCAGATCGTCGACGTTCTTGAAGTCCTTGGCGTAGTCGTAGACGAAGTAGCCACCGACGCCCACCCCGATCACGCTGATCACGCTGATGATCAGGGCGGCGATGGCCAGCCCCTTGCCATGGTTTCGGCCGTCCCGGCTGCGCAACAGCACGACGATGGCCAGCGGGATCGCCACGAGTGCGCCGATGCAGGTGCAGCCCAGGATGGAGGCGATCAGCGCCGTGATCGCCATGCCCTTGCCGGGCTCGGTCGTGGTCGGAGCGGCGTACTGCGGGTAGGCCGGCTGGCTGTAGGCAGGCTGCCCGTACGCCGGCTGTGCGGCCGGCGGCGCGCTCGGGTCGCCGTACGGCGGCGGAGTGGGTGCGGCCGGCGGCGGTGGGGGAGGGGTGCCGTACGGGTTCGGGGGGTCGGAGGGGTCCTGCGGAGCGTCGTCGCCCGGGTTCTGCGGATCGGTCATCGGGTCCCCCTCGGGTGCCGCCGGTGGTCGCTGCGAGTGCAGCGTTCCACATGTCCCGCCCGCGCGGGGCTACCGGGACTGGTCCGCGGCGGCTTCCCGAGCACCCGGCATCTGGTCCTCGAGGTGGGCCGGGCGGCCGACGTAGAGCCCGACCAGGAACAGCGGGACGCTCAGCGCGATGAGCGCGAGCAGCGGGGCCGTCCACCCGTCCGTGGCCTCGTGGAGGACCCCCATGCCGAACGGCCCGACCGCCGCCATCAGGTAGCCGGTCGACTGGGTGAAGCCCGACAGGGCGGCGGTGGCGCCGGCGCTGCGGGTGCGCAGCCCGATCAGGGTGAGCACGATCGGGAAGGTCACCAGCGCGACACCCAGGACCACGGCCCACAGCACCGCGAGCGAGTGGGGGGCGACGATCAGCCCGAGGTAGGCGACCGGGTAGCAGGACATGATCAGCACCAGCACCCAGCGCTGGTCGCCCGGGCGCGCGACCGCCTGGGGTGCCCACAGCGAGAGCGGGATCGACAGCGACGCGACGATCCCGACCAGGGCGCTGGCGGTGGCCGGGCCGAAGCCGGCGTCGCGCCACAGCGTCGCGAACCAGCCGAAGACGGCGTACGCGTTGAGGGACTGCAGCCCGAAGAACACCGCCATCGCCCAGCCCAGCCGGGTGCGCGCGACATCGCCGAAGCTCACGTCCCGCACGGGCGCGTCGAGCCGCTCGTCGTGCGCGACCAGCCCGAACCACGGCACGGCGGCGACCAGGGCCAGGACGGCCCAGATCCCGAGGCCGTACCGCCAGCCGCCGAGCGCGTCCGCCATCGGCACCGTGAGCAGGAACGCACCGGTCAGCCCGACCGCGAGCGCAGTCGTGTACAGCGCGGTGACCAGCCCGATCCGGTCGGGGAAGTGCAGCCGGACCAGGGACGGCATCAGCACGTTGGCCATCGCCATGCCGGCCACCGCGACCAGCGACAGCACGAGGAACGCCGACTCCTGCTCGACCACAGCTCGCCCCGCCAACCCGACCACGACGGCCAGCAGCGCCAGCAGCGTGACGCGGTGCGGGCCGAGCTGCCGGGCGGCTGCGGGCGCGAGTGCGCCGAAGACGGCGAAGGCCAGCACCGGCAGCGAGGTCAGCAGTCCGGCCGAGGCCGGACCCATGTCCAGTCCGTCGCGCAGCTCGTCGAGGACCGGGCCGACGCTGACCGCTGCGGGACGCAGGTTGATCGACAACAGCAGCAAGGCGGCCAGCAGGAGGACCGCGCCGCGTCTGGTCCGCCGCTGGTCGCTCATCGCCGACCGATCGTCGCACGGGCCGGAGCCGCTCTTGACACCCCGGGGCGGGCCCGGCAAGCCTTTCCGGCATCCGGGTGTGGCCCACCTCACAGCTCCCGGGGACCTCGGGACAGGAGCCACCTTGCTCGCCGCACGCAACCTTGAAGTCGTCTACGACGACGTCGTGCTGGCCCTGCGTGGGGTGGGCCTCGACGTTCCGGACGGCGCCATCGTGGCGCTCCTCGGCTCCAACGGTGCCGGCAAGACGACCCTGCTGCGCGCACTCACCGGCCTGCTGGCGATCCACGACGCCGAGATCACCAAGGGCCGGGTCACCCTGGACGACGAGGACCTCACCCGGCTGCGCCCCGAAGCGGTCGTACGCCGCGGTGTCCGTCAGGTGCTCGAGGGCCGCCGGGTGTTCGTGGAGATGACCGTCGAGGAGAACCTCAAGGTCGGCGCCCACACCGCCCCGGCCATGCTCCGGGAGAACGTCGACCGGGTCTTCTCCCTGTTCCCGGCGCTGGCGGACCGGCGCGGCCAGACCGCCGGACTGCTGTCCGGAGGGGAGCAGCAGATGCTGGCCATGGGACGGGCAATGATGTCCGACCCCCGCTACCTGCTGCTGGACGAGCCCAGCCTCGGGCTGGCGCCCCGCCTGGTCGACCAGGTCCGCGACGTCATCGTCGAGATCAACCGCACCGGGACCGCCGTACTGCTGGTCGAGCAGAACGCCGCCATGGCGCTGAGCATCGCCGGCCACGGCTACGTCATGGAGACCGGCCGGATCGTGCTGGACAAGCCGGCC
The DNA here is from genome assembly GCA_963749865.1 of uncultured Actinomycetota bacterium. Taxonomy (GTDB): domain Bacteria; phylum Actinomycetota; class Actinomycetes; order Propionibacteriales; family Nocardioidaceae; genus Nocardioides. The sequence continues at coordinate 106,619 of CAVVOE010000006.1, read as the reverse complement.
GCCGACCTGCTGCGCGACGACGACGTCCGCGAGTTCTACCTCGGCCTGCATCCGGGCGAGGACACCGGACGACGCTCCTTCCGCGACGTCAAGCACTACCGCCGCAAGAAGCGCTGGTCGGCATGAGCACCCCGGTCGCGAGCCTGCGCGACGTCCACCTGTCGTTCGCGGGGGTGAACGCCGTCAACGGCGTCTCCTTCGAGGTCCACCCAGGGGAGCTGTTCGCGCTCATCGGGCCGAACGGCGCCGGCAAGACGTCGCTGTTCAACGTGCTGTCCGGGGTCTACCGCCCCCAGCGCGGCTCGGTCGAGTTCCTCGGCGAGAGCATCCTCGGGCTCCGGCCACACCGGATCGCCGCCCGCGGCCTGGCCAGGACGTTCCAGAACATCGCGCTCTTCGCGCACCTCACCGTGCTCGACAACCTCATGCTGGGCCGCCACCAGCACATCGACTACGGCTTCCCGTCCGCCTTCGTGTGGCGAGGTCGCGCCCGCAACCAGGAGCTGGCCCACCGGGCCGTGGTCGAGGAGATCGTCGACTTCCTCGAGCTCGAGGCCTGGCGCAACCAGCCGGTGGGGCTGCTGCCGTACGGCGTCCAGAAGCGGGTCGAGCTCGGCCGCGCGCTGGCCATGGAACCGAAGCTCCTGCTGCTCGACGAACCGGTCGCGGGCATGAACCTGGAGGAGACCGAGGACACCGCCCGCTACATCCTCGACATCCGCGACGAGCTCGACGTGCCCATCGTCATGGTCGAGCACGACATGGGGCTGGTGATGGACCTCGCCGACCGGGTGATGGTGCTCGACTTCGGCACCACCATCGCCACCGGCACGCCGGACGAGGTGCAACGCCACCCCGACGTCGTGCGCGCCTACCTCGGCGAGGCGGTGGGCCAGTGATCACCGGCGGTGACCACCAATGAGCAGCCCGGTGACCCGGATCCGGGACCACGCGGCCCAGCGACCGGACACGGTGGCCCTCCGCGACAAGGACCTGGGGATCTGGCGGGAGTGGACCTGGGCGACGTACTGGAAGCAGGTCCAGCTGGCCGGCCACGCGCTTCTCGCCCTGGGTGTCCAGCCGGGCGACCGGGTCGCGATCCACTCCGAGAACCGTCCGGAGTGGCTGGTCGCCGACATGGGGGCGCTGGCGGCCCGGGCGGCGTCGGTCGGGATCTACCCCACCAACCCGGCGGCCGAGGTGGGCTACCTGCTCGGCGACTCGGGGGCCAGGGTGCTGGTCGTCGAGGACCAGGAGCAGCTGGACAAGGCGTTCGAGGTGCTCGACGAGTGCCCCGACCTCGAGCGGATCGTCTACCTGGAGCCGCGCGGGATCCGGCACCGCTACGAGCACGACAAGCTCATCTCCTGGCCGGACTTCCTCGACCTCGGCCGCGACCACCGCGAGCAGCACCCCGACGCCCTGGCCGAGGTGCTGGCGGGCCAGCAGCCCGACGACCTGGCCACCCTGATCTACACGTCGGGCACCACGGGTCCCCCCAAGGGCGCGATGCTCACCGTGGCCAACGTCGAGTTCGCGATCAGGGTCCTCATCGAGGAGGGCGCGTTCACCGACCCGCCGCCCGGGCCGAGCGACCTCACCCTGTCCTACCTCCCGCTTTCGCACGTCGCCGAGCGGATCTTCACGACCTGGTTCAACGCCGCCGCCGGCACCCAGGTCAACTTCGCGGAGTCCATCGAGACCGTTCCGCAGAACCTGCGCGAGGTGCAGCCGACCATCCTCTTCGGCGTTCCCAGGATCTGGGAGAAGCTGCTGGCCGGGATCGAGATCCGCCTCTCGGGCGCGTCCTGGGTCAAGCGCAAGGTCGCGGCGTTCTGGCTCCGGGTCGGCGAGGGGATCGGCGAGCAGCTGGTCGCGACCGGGGGCCGGCACACCGCCGGCACCCGGCTGCGCTACGCGGTCGGCTACGTGTTCTTCTACCGCGCGCTCAAGGACCGGCTCGGCCTGCGCAAGGTGCGGTACGCCGCCTCGGGCGCGGCCCCGATCGCCCCCGACGTGCTCCGGTTCTTCATGGGGATCGGGGTGCCGATGCACGAGGTCTACGGCATGACCGAGAACACCGCGGTGGCCACCGGCAACCGGCCCGGCCGGATCAAGCTCGGCACCGTCGGCGAGGTGCACCCCGGCACCGAGCTGCGCATCGACGAGGAGACCGGCGAGATCCTGACCCGGTCCGGAGGTGTGTTCGCCGGCTACTGGCGCAAGGACGAGGCCACCCGGCAGACGATGACCGACGACGGCTGGCTGCGCACCGGCGACGTGGGCGAGTGGGTCGACGGAACGCACGTGCGGATCACCGACCGGATGAAGGACATCATCATCACCGCGGGAGGCAAGAACATCTCGCCGTCGATGATCGAGAACGCGCTCAAGGCCTCGCCGTACATCCGCGAGGCGATCGTCCTGGGCGACGGCCGCAAGTACCTCACCGCGCTGATCGGGATCGAGCTGGACACGGTCGGCGAGTGGGCCCAGAGGCGCCGCCTCGGCTACAGCACCTACCGCGACCTGAGCGAGAAGCCCGAGGTCGTCGAGCTGGTGGCCGGGATCGTCAAGGAGGTCAACGCGCGGTTCGCCCAGGTCGAGCAGGTCAAGGAGTTCCGGCTGCTGCCCAAGGAGCTCGACCACGAGGACGGTGAGCTGACCGCGACCCAGAAGGTCAAGCGGTCCGCCATCACCCGGACCTTCGGGACCACGGTCAGCGACATGTACGCCGGGAGCCAGGGATGACCCGGCCATGACGGAGTTCCTGGAGTCGGTCCTGCGCGGCCTCGGCACCGGCTCCGTCTACGCCCTGCTGGCGCTCGGCTTCGTGATCATCTACAAGTCGACGGGCGTGATCAGCTTCGCCCAGCCGGCGCTGATGCTCACCGGCGCCACCGTGACCAGCTACATCGCACCGGCCATCGGTGTGGTCGCCTTCGCCAGCTTCTCCTTCTTCCTGTCGATGACGCTGGCGGCACTGGCGACGGCGGCGATCGCGCTGGTCATCGAGCGGACCGCGATCCGGCCGATGGTGGGACGGCCCGTGTTCGTGGTCGCGATCATCACGATCGGCATCGACATCGCGGTCCGGGTCGTCGCCAGCGGTTTCATCGGACTCGGCGCCCGGCCGATCCCGAACCCTTGGGGTCTCGAGCGGATCGACGCGCTGGGGCTGGCGGTCCAGGAGCGGCACCTCGTGGCGGTCGCGGTCCTGGCCGTCATCGTCAGCGTCCTCTACTGGTTCTACCAGCACACGCGCTACGGCCTCGGGATGCGGGCCGCGGCCTTCGACCAGGAGGCGGCGCTGACCCAGGGGGTCAGCGTCGGCAGTGTGTTCGCGCTGTCGTGGGCGCTGGCCGGGGCGCTGGCCGCGGTCGCCGGCACCATGCTGGCGACGTCGGCGGGGGTGGACCGGCAGATCTGGATCGTGGCCCTGGTCGCGCTGCCGGCGATCATCCTGGGCGGCCTCGACTCGCTGCCGGGAGCGGTGATCGGGGGCCTGGCGGTCGGGGTGGTGGAGTCGCTGGTCGGCAGCTACCAGCGCGACCTCGCGCCGTGGCTCGGCGACAACTTCTCCCTCGTGTCGGCGTACGTCCTGATGCTGCTGGTCCTGCTGGCCAAGCCCTACGGCCTGTTCGGTACGCCGGAGGTGCGGCGGGTGTGACGACCATGCAGCTCTGGGGACGACCACTGCTCTACCGCTCCTACGCCCAGGAGCTCGCCCTGTTCAACACGCCCGCGAAGCGGATCTGGGTCGGCCTGGTCGTCCTGGCCGGGTTCGCGATGACGCAGGTGCTGACCGACTCGCTGCTGCAGACCCTGGCGATCGGCTTCGCGTTCGCCATCGGCGCGCTCGGGCTCAACATCGTGACCGGCCTGGCCGGTCAGGTCTCGCTGGGCCACGCGTTCTTCCTGGGCGTCGGCGCCTACACCGCGGCCGCGATCTCGGGGGACCCCGACGGGCGGAGCATGGGCTTCGGGATCACGAACATCCTGGTCTGGCTGCCGGCCGCCGGGCTGGTCGCCGCCGTCGCCGGCGTGCTCGTCGCGCCGCTGGCCACCCGCCTGCGGGGCCTGTACCTCGCGATCGTCACCCTCGGGCTGGTCTTCATCGGCGAACACGTCTTCCGGGAGTGGAGCGAGCTCACCGGCGGTGCCGGCGTGGGTCGCGAGGGCGCGGTGCCCGAGCTGTTCGGCTACGAGTTCGCGCGGGACGGCGACAACCTGACCGCCGACCAGAAGTTCTACATCCTGATGCTGGTGCTGCTGCTCGTCTTCGCCCTGGGCGCGCGCAACCTGGCGCGCTCGCGGGTCGGCCGGGCCTTCGCCGCCGTGCGCGACCGGGACATGGCCGCCGAGATGATGGGCATCAACCTGCCGCTGACCAAGACCGTCGCCTTCGGCATCTCCTCGTTCTACGCAGGCTGCGCCGGCGCGCTGATCTACTCGGTGATCGGGTTCTTCGAGCCGAGCACGTTCTCGCTGCTGCTGTCCGTGCAGTTCATCGCGATGGTGCTGATCGGGGGAGCGGGCACGGTCAGCGGCACCATCATGGGCGCGCTGTTCATCTCGCTGCTGCCGACCCTGACCCGCGAGCTGCCCGGCTACGTGCCGCTCATCTCGGCCCGGGTCACCGACACCCCCAACGTCTTCCAGCTCGAGTCCATCCTCTACGGCCTGCTGATCGTCGGGTTCCTGCTGTTCGAGCCGCGTGGGCTCTTCGGGATCTGGGTCCGCATCCGCAACTACTGGAAAGGGTGGCCGTTCAGCTACTGACGGCCCCCGGAGTTCATCGGAGACAAGGAGAGTGCTGTGCAGTACAGGAAGATCTGGGTGCTCCTCGCAGCACTCACACTGGTGGCCACGGGCTGTCGTGGCGGCGACGACGACGGCGACTCGGGGGCGATCGATGCACCCGGGGTGACCGATGAGGCCTGTCCGGACGCGGTCAACGACGACAACGGCTGCATCTACCTCGGGACCATCTCCGACCTGACCGCGGGGCCCTTCGCCCCACTGGGGGTGGCCATCACCGAGGCGCAGAAGGCGTTCTGGCAGAAGGTCAACGAGGACGGCGGGATCGGCGGCTACGACATCGACGTCACCAAGTACGTCAAGGACAACCTCTACAACCCGCAGACCCACAAGCAGGTGTACGGCGAGATCGAGGGCGATGTGCTGGCGCTGGCCCAGACCCTGGGCTCGCCCACCACGCTCGCGATCATTCCGGACATGACGCGCGACGACATGATCGGTGCGCCGGCCTCCTGGACCTCCCTGTGGGCCTTCGAGGACAACATCCTCGAGTCCGGGACGAACTACTGCGCCGAGGCCATGAACAACGTCGACTACGCGGTGGAGGAGAAGGGGATCACGTCGGTCATGGCCGTGCACTTCCCCGGTGACTACGGCGGCGACGGCGCCGCCGGAGCCCAGCTGGCGGCCGAGGCGAACGGGATCGACTTCACCGCCGTCGAGACCGCCCCCGGCCAGGAGACGCAGGCGGGTGCGATCAGTGCCATCGTCGGCCAGCAGCCGGACATGGTCCTCCTGGGCACCGGCCCGACGGAGACTGCGGTGATCGTCGGCCAGGCTGCGGCGCAGGGCTACGTCGGGCAGTTCATCGGCCTCGGCCCGACCTGGAACCCGGCGCTGCTGGACAGCCCCGCGGCCCCGGCGCTGGAGGCGCTCTACCTGCAGTCCGGGTACTGGGGTCCCTTCGGCACCGACACCGACGGGCACCAGGCGATGCGTGACGCCCTCGGGGAGCTGGAGAGCCCCAGCGACGGGTACACGGCGGGCTGGGCCTGGTCCTACCCGCTCAAGGCGGCCCTCGAGGAGTGGCTGGACGGCGACTACGACAAGGACCGGGCCGGGTTGCTCGAGGCGGTCCAGTCCCTGGAGTCCATCGACTACGAGGGGATGCTGCCCGACGACGCCGGCAACCGGTCCGGAGACCCGGGCGAGAACATCTTCCGGCAGAGTGTGATCAGCAAGGTCGACTCGGCGGCACCGACGGGCGTCACCATCGTCAAGGACTTCTTCGAGGGTCCGACGGCCGAGGCGCACGAGTTCGACGGGGCCTGCTTCGAGGGCTGATCCAGAGGCAGGTGGCTCGGCTGCCATCCGCCCGACGCCTCTCCGGGCGTCGGGCAGGATGGCGCCGTGCGGCACATCCCTGACTCCGAGCGGAGGGCTCGGCTGGCGCAGCGCCACGCGCTGGCGCCCGGTCACCGGGCCGCCGATCCCGAGGGCGCGACCCGCGCGGTCACGGTGCTGCACTCGACCGAGCCGGCCACCGTCTACCTGTCGGTCTGGGCGCGCGTCGACGGGGTGACCGTCGAGGACGTCGACCGCGCGTTGTACGCCGACCGCACGCTGGTCAAGCAGCTGGCGATGCGGCGGACGCTGTTCGTCTTCCCGCGCGACCTGCTGCCGGCGGCGTGGGGGAGCGCCTCCGCGCGGGTGGCCACCGCGCTCGAGACCCGGCTGGCCAAGGAGGTCGAGAAGGCCGGGCTGACCGACGACGGCGCCGCGTGGCTCGACGAGACCAGGGCGGCGGTCCTCGACGTGCTCGGCGACTCGGCGCTGACCGCCCAGGAGATCCGGGAGCGGGTGCCCGCGCTGGAGGCCCGGCTGGACCTCGCGCCCGGCAAGTCCTACGGCGTCAACGTCCCGGTCGCTCCGCGGGTGCTCAGCCAGCTCGGGGTCGAGGGGCGGCTGGTCCGCGGTGAGAACGCCGGCCACTGGCGGATCTCCAGGCCCCGCTGGACCACGATGGAGGCCTGGCTCGGCGGCGTACCACCCGCGGCCAAGTCCGACGAGGGGTACGCCGAGCTGGTCGGCCGCTGGCTGCGCTCGTTCGGGCCGGGCACCGAGGCCGACCTCGTCTGGTGGCTCGGGGCGACCAAGTCCGCGGTCCGGGGTGCGCTGTCGGCCCTCGGCGCGGTGAAGGTGTCGCTGGACGGCGGCGGCACCGGCTGGGTGCTGGCCGATGACGTGGATCCCGTCGACGCCGTGGCGCCGTGGGCCGCGCTGCTGCCGGTCCTCGACCCGACGGTGATGGGCTGGAAGGAGCGCGGCTTCTACCTCGGTGCGCACGCACCCCACCTGTTCGACACCAACGGCAACGCCGGCACCACGGCGTGGTGGGACGGCCGGATCGTCGGCTGCTGGGTGCAGGACGACGCGGGCAGGGTCGAGGTGCGGCCGCTCGAGACGCTGCCGAAGCGCGCGCTGACCGCACTGGACGCCGAGGCCGAGCGGCTCACCGCCTGGCTGGACGGGGTCCGGGTCAGCACCGTCTACCCCTCGACGGCCATGAAGGCGCCTGCCCCCTGGCAGGTCCCGACATGACCCGGGCGCAGCCCAAGCAGGCGCCGCCGCCCGTGCAGCGGCTCCGGGTCCGCTACGCCAAGCGCGGTCGGCTCCGGTTCACCAGCCACCGGGACTTCAGCCGCGCCTTCGAGCGCGCAGTGTTCCGGGCCCGGCTGCCGATGGCCTACTCGTCGGGGTTCAACCCGCACCCGCGGATCTCGTACGCCGGCGCCGCGCCGACCGGCTCCGCCAGCGAGGCGGAGTACCTCGAGCTGGCCCTGGCCGAGGTCGTCGACCCCGGCTCGGTGCACGCCGCGCTGGACGAGGCGATGCCGGACGGCCTCGACGTCGTCGAGGTGGTCGTGTCGCCCGGCGGCGGCTTCGCGGACCTCCTGCAGGCCAGCCACTGGCAGATCGCACTGCCGGTCCCGGTCGCCACCGCGGAGGCCGCGGCGGCGGCGTTCCTGGCCGCTGGGGAGGTGCTCGTGCAGCGGATGACCAAGAAGGGGCTGCGCGACTTCGACAGCCGGGCGGCGGTGCTCTCGCTGGCGGCGTCCTCGGCTGAGGGCGGCGCCCAGCTGGACCTGGTGCTGCGGCACCTCGAGCCCGCCGTACGCCCCGACGACGTGCTGTCCGGCCTCACCTCGGTCGGGGGCCTGGCGCTCGACGGCGTACCACTGCTGACCCGGCTGGCTCAGGGGCCCTACGACGAGGCCACCGGGGAGATCGGCGACCCGCTGCGACCCTAGTTTTTCCCGGGGTCCCCGCGAAAGCGCGACCCATTCGGCGCGCAGCGCCGCCGACTCGCGGTTTCGTGGGGTGGGTGAAATAAGTTGCTGTCGGGATCGCTGTGCGATACTCGCCGCAGGTCGACTCCACGTCGACCCGACGACGTTCTCATGAGCGAGGCTCGTCGACGCCAGACCGCGACGCGGCCCGGCCGGTCGGTGACAGCGACCGGAGTCCAGGGGCCGGCGACCGCGGCAGGGGTCGGCCGGGTTTCGGATGTGACACCACGAGGTGTCGTCGCCATGAAGGCTTGATGTTGCGCCCGGGCGTGCCCGGGCAGCGGCGATGACCACCCGGCGGCTGCGGCGGTCGGGTCGAGGAGCAGTACATGTCCGACGACGAGACCACCACCCCGTCGGAGTCCGCGGCGGAGCCCACCGTCGCCGCCGACGAGGCGCCGGCCAGGAAGGCCGCGGCCAAGAAGGCCGCCGCCAAGAAGGCGCCGGCCAAGAAGGCGGCTGCGAAGAAGGCGCCCGCCAAGAAGTCGCCCGCCAAGAAGGCCGCGGGCAAGACCGCCAAGGCCGCTGAGCCGCCGCCCGCGGACGCGCCGGCGGCCGAGCCCGCGACCGCCGTGCTCTTCCAGGTGCCCGATGCCTCGGAGAAGCCGAAGAAGAAGGCCGCGAAGAAGGCGGCCGCCAAGAAGTCGACCGAGCCCGAGCCCGCCGAGCCCGCCGAGCCCGCCACGGAGACCGCCGAGACGCCGGCCAAGAAGACCGCCAAGAAGACCGCCAAGAAGTCGGCGGCCAAGAAGACCCAGAAGAAGGCCGACAGGAAGGCCGCCGACACGCCCGACGAGGCCCCGGAGACCGAGGAGGCCCGCGAGTCCGGCGACGACGAGCAGGCCGACGGCGACGGGTCCGGCGGCGGACGCCGGCGCCGGCGCCGCGGTGGCCGCCGCCGCCGCAAGTCCTCCGACGGCCCCGAGGGCGAGTCGGGCGAGGACTCCGAGGGCGACCAGGGCGAGGACGACGACGAGTCCGCCGATGCCACCTCGCGGCGCCGCAGGCGTCGCCGCCGGACCGGCGAGGACGGCGGAGGCAGCAGCGACGACCCGCAGAACACCGTCACCCGGGTCCGCCGCGGCCGCTCGGCCGAGGACCAGATCACCGCGGTCTCGGGCTCGACCCGCCTGGAGGCCAAGAAGCAGCGCCGCCGCGAGGGCCGGGAGGCCGGCCGCCGCCGCGCCCCGATCGTCAGCGAGGCGGAGTTCCTGGCCCGCCGCGAGGCGGTCGACCGGGTCATGGTCGTCCGGCAGCGTGACGAGCTCACCCAGATCGGCGTGCTGGAGGACAAGGTCCTCGTCGAGCACTACGTCGCCCGCGAGTCGCAGACCTCGCTGCTCGGCAACGTCTACCTCGGCCGGGTCCAGAACGTGCTGCCCTCGATGGAGGCGGCGTTCATCGACATCGGCCGGGGCCGCAACGCGGTCCTCTACGCCGGCGAGGTCAACTGGTCGGCGCTCGGCCACAAGGACGGCCAGCCGCGCAAGATCGAGTCGGTGCTGTCCTCGGGCCAGGCCGTGCTGGTGCAGGTCACCAAGGACCCCGTGGGCCACAAGGGCGCCCGGCTGACCAGCCAGATCAGCCTGGCCGGCCGGTTCCTGGTCTACGTGCCCGACGGCACCACGTCCGGCATCTCCCGCAAGCTGCCCGACACCGAGCGCAACCGGCTCAAGACTCTGCTCAAGGAGATCGTCCCCGACACCGCCGGCGTGATCGTCCGCACCGCCGCCGAGGGCGCCAGCGAGGACGAGCTGACCCGCGACGTCGAGCGGCTCAAGGCCCGCTGGGAGGACATCGAGAAGAAGGCCAAGGGCAGCGCCCCGCAGCTGCTGTACGGCGAGCCGGACCTGACCCTCAAGGTGGTCCGCGACCTGTTCACCGAGGACTTCTCGAAGCTGGTCATCCAGGGCCCCGACGCCTGGGAGACCGTCACGGGGTACGTCGCCCACGTGGCGCCGGACCTCGAGGAGCGGCTCGAGAAGTACGACCCCGAGGAGCACGGCGGCTCCGACCTGTTCTCGACGTACCGCCTCGACGAGCAGATCGCCAAGGGCCTCGACCGCAAGGTCTGGCTGCCCTCGGGCGGCTCGCTGGTCATCGACCGCACCGAGGCGATGACCGTGGTCGACGTCAACACCGGCAAGTTCACCGGGTCCGGCGGCAACCTCGAGGAGACGGTCACCAAGAACAACCTGGAGGCGGCCGAGGAGATCGTCCGCCAGCTCCGGCTCCGCGACATCGGCGGCATCATCGTGGTCGACTTCATCGACATGGTGCTGGAGTCCAACCGCGACCTGGTGCTGCGCCGGGTGGTCGAGTGCCTCGGCCGGGACCGGACCCGCCACCAGGTCGCCGAGGTCACCTCGCTCGGCCTGGTGCAGATGACCCGCAAGCGGATCGGGACCGGGCTGCTGGAGGCGTTCAGCGAGACCTGCGAGCACTGCCAGGGCCGCGGGCTCCTCGTCCACGAGGCCCCGGTCGAGCCCAAGCGTTCCGACGATGACAACGGTCGGGGCCGGAGCGGCCGACGTAGCCGCGGTGGCCGTGGCCGCGGGGCCGGCGACGACTCGGGCGGCAACGACAACGGCAACGGCAACGGCAACGGCGCCAAGGGGACGCCGTCGCCCAAGGACATCGCGGCGATGGCCCGCCCGCCGGCGTCCGACGAGGACGACGACCTGGTCAGCCTCACCGAGGACACGGAGTCCGAGACACCCGCCGACGAGTCGGCCACCGAGCCGGTTCCGGCGCAGCCCGACGAGGCCGCAGCCGAGGCTCCGACCGAGCCCGAGCCCCCCGTCGAGCCGGAGCCGGGCGCGGAGCCCGCCCCGGCCTCGGAGCCGGAGCCCACCTCGGAGCCGGAGCCCGCTGCCGAGCCGGAGAAGCCCACCGTGGTCACCCGCACCCGGCGCCGCAGCGCCAGCCGCCCAGCCGGCCCGCCTCAGTCGGTCGACGCGAGCTCCGTCGGGGCCCCGGCCCGGGACGGCGTGGTCGAGCCCGGCACCGCCGAGGGCACCGACCCTGGTGCGGCCGCCCCGCCCGTCGTGGAGCACGTCCCGATCAAGCGGAAGGGCTCGCGCAAGCGCTGACGGACCCGTGGCTCGCGCTTTTGCGCCGTTCCGCGGCGATCCGTACCATTGACCCTTGGTGCCAGCGCACCCAACCGACGTCAGCAGCACTTCCCGCAGCACGTCCGTCAGGACGAATCGACCAACCAAGGAGACCGCGGTGTACGCGATCGTGCGCGCAGGCGCCAAGCAGCAGAAGGTGGCCGTCGGCGACGTCATCGAGATCGACCAGGTCTCCACCGGCGTGGGCGAGAAGGTCACCCTGCCCGTCGTGCTCGTGGTGGACGGCGACACGGTCACCTCAGACGTCAAAAAGCTGGACAAGGCCTCGGTGACCGCCGAGGTCCTCGGTGCCACCAAGGGTCCCAAGATCGTGATCCAGAAGTTCAAGAACAAGACGGGTTACAAGAAGCGTCAGGGCCACCGCCAGAAGTACACCCAGGTCAAGATCACCGACATCAAGGCCTGACGGCCAGACACAGCGCAGACGGAGAACCGAGATGGCACACAAGAAGGGCGCCGCGTCCACCAAGAACGGCCGCGACTCCAACTCCCAGCGCCTGGGCGTCAAGCGGTACGGCGGCCAGGTCGTCAACGCCGGCGAGATCATCGTCCGCCAGCGCGGCACCCACTTCCACCCCGGCGCCAACGTGGGCCGCGGCGGTGACGACACGCTGTTCGCGCTGTCCGCCGGTGCCGTGGAGTTCGGCACCCGTCGCGGCCGCCGGGTCGTGAACATCGTCCCGGGTGACGACGCCTGACGTCGTCCACACCACGACTTCGACGAAGGGCGTCCCGTTTCGGGGCGCCCTTCGTGATTTCCCGACAGGAGCAGCACCATGGCCGTCCCGACCTTCGTCGACCGGGTGACGCTGCACGTCAGCGCCGGCCGTGGCGGCAACGGGGTGGCCTCTGTGCACCGTGAGAAGTTCAAGCCGCTGGGCGGCCCGGACGGCGGCAACGGCGGCCCCGGTGGCTCGGTGATCCTGCGCGTGGACCCCGACGTGACCACGCTGGTCGACTACCACCACAGCCCCAAGCGCCGGGCGGAGGTCGGTGGCCACGGTGCCGGCGCCCACCGCAACGGCGCGCACGGCGCCGACCTGGTGCTCCCGGTGCCCGACGGCACCCTGGTCACCGACCGCCGCGGCGAGGTGCTGGCCGACCTGGTCGGCCCCGGCACCGAGCTCGTGGTCGCCCAGGGCGGCCGCGGGGGGCTGGGCAACGCCGCGCTGGCCAGCAGCAAGCGCAAGGCGCCCGGGTTCGCGCTGCTGGGGGAGCCCGGCGACGAGCTCGAGATCGTGCTCGAGCTCAAGGTGGTCGCCGACATCGGGCTGGTCGGCTTCCCGAGCGCGGGCAAGTCCAGCGTGATCGCCGCGATCTCGCGGGCCAGGCCGAAGATCGCCGACTACCCGTTCACCACCCTGGTGCCCAACCTCGGCGTGGTCAGCGCGGGTGAGACGACGTTCACCGTGGCCGACGTCCCCGGCCTGATCGAGGGCGCCAGCGAGGGCCGCGGCCTCGGCCACGAGTTCCTCCGCCACGTCGAGCGCTGCGCCGCGCTCGTGCACGTCGTCGACACCGCGTCGATGGAGCCTGGGCGCAACCCGGTGGACGACCTCGCGGTGATCGAGAACGAGCTGAGCCGGTACGGCGGGCTCGAGGACCGCCCGCGGCTGGTGGCGCTGAACAAGGTCGACGTCCCGGACGGGCGCGACCTCTCCGACATCGTCATCGACGACCTGCGCGAGCAGGGGCTCCGGGTGTTCCCGGTCAGCGCCGCCTCCGGTGAGGGGCTGCGCGAGCTCACCTTCGCGATGGCCGAGATCGTGGCGGCGGCGCGCGCCGCCCGACCGCTCGCCGAGGCGACCCGGATCGTGCTCCGCCCGGTCTCGGCCGACGGCGCCGACGAGTTCAGCGTGACCGCGACGGATGTCGGCTGGCAGGTCCGCGGCGCCAAGCCGGAGCGGTGGGTGCGACAGACCGACTTCAGCAACGACGAGGCTGTGGGCTTCCTGGCCGACCGCCTCAACCGGCTGGGGGTCGAGGCCCGGCTGCTCGAGCTGGGCGCCGAGGAGGGCGACGCGGTGCTGATCGGCGACCCGGATGACGCGGTGGTCTTCGACTTCAAGCCGGGCGTCGACGCCGGCGCCGAGAACCTCGCCCGCCGCGGCGAGGACCAGCGGTTCGACGAGAAACGTCCCGCCTCCGACCGGCGCCGCGCCATCCAGGAGGCGATGGGCGACCGCGGCGAGGGCGAGACCCGAGCCGACGTGGCCCGCCGACTAGACCAGCGGACGGCGGACGGCCGCTCTCCGGCGGGTCCCACGTCGTACGAGATCGGCTCGGACCAAGATCCGGACCGTGCCCATGACGAGGACTGAGGTCACCGCGGCCCGCCGGGTCGTGGTCAAGGTGGGCTCCTCCTCGCTCACCACCGCCGAGGGCGGCATCGACCCGAGCCGGGTGCGGCAGCTGGTCGAGGTGCTGGCCGCCGCCCGGGCCCGCAGCGTCGAGGTGGTCCTGGTGTCGTCGGGTGCGATCGCCGCGGGGCTCGCGCCGCTGCGGATGAAGCGCCGGCCCAAGGCCCTGGCCGCCCAGCAGGCCGCCGCTTCGGTGGGCCAGGGGCTGCTGGTGCACCGCTACACCGAGGAGCTGGCCCGGCACGGCGTGGTGGCCGGGCAGGTGCTGCTCACCGTCGACGACGTGACCCGGCGCTCTCACTACCGCAACGCCTACCAGACCTTCGCCAAGCTGCTCGAGCTCGGCGTGCTGCCGATCGTCAACGAGAACGACACCGTGGCGACCACCGAGATCCGGTTCGGCGACAACGACCGGCTCGCCGCTCTGGTGGCGCACCTGGTCCACGCCGACCTGCTGGTGCTGCTCTCCGACGTCGACGGGCTGTACGACGCATCCCCGAGCATCCCGGGCAGCGCGCTGCTCACGGAGGTCCGTGACCCGGCCGATCTGGCCGAGGTGCGAATCGGCAAGGCCGGCGCGGCCGGGCTCGGCACCGGCGGCATGCAGACCAAGCTCGAGGCGGCCCGGATCGCCACCGGCGCCGGTATCCCGGTCGTGCTCACCGCCGCCGAGCGGGTGGCCGAGGCGTTGGCCGGCGAGCCGGTCGGCACCCTGTTCCACGCGACCGGCCGGCGCCGTCCCACCCGGCTGCTCTGGCTGGCGCACGCGACCGAGCCGGTCGGCACCCTGCTGCTCGACGACGGCGCGGTGGCCGCGGTCACCCAGCGCCGGGCCTCGCTGCTCGCGGCCGGCGTCACCGGCGTGGTCGGCACCTTCCACGCGGGGGACCCCGTGGACATCGCCGGCCCGGATGGCGTCGCGGTCGCCCGCGGCCTGGTGAACTTCGACTCCGCGGAGCTGCCGGCGCTGCTGGGCCGCTCCTCGAAGGATCTCAAGCGCGAGCTCGGCGCGGCGTACGAGCGAGAGGTTGTCCACCGTGACGACCTGGTCCTGTTGTAGGGCGTGCTGATGCGCGTCCTGTTCTGGCTCTGCGTGGCGTTCCTCGCGGGCCCGGCGCTCACCCTGACCGTGGTGCGGATCGTCGACAGCGACGTCGGCTCGATGATCCGGATCGAGTCGTTCACGCCGATGGGGATCCCGCTCTACGCGCTGCTGGTGGTGCTGCTCGCCTTCGGTGCCGCCCGCCGCCACGGCGGCCGCAAGGTCCGGGTCACGGGAGTCGTGCTGGCGGTGGCCGGGCTGCTCGTGCACGGGTGGTGGTTCGCGCCCCAGGTGACCGGCGACAACCCGGCGCCGGCGGCGGGCTCCCCGCGGATCACGGTGATGAACGCCAACCTCTACGAGGGCCGGGGCGACGCCCAGGACGTCGTGGACGCGGTGCGCGATGAGCACGTCGACATCCTGGTGCTCGAGGAGATCACGCCCGAGGCGCTCGCGCGCCTCGACGCGGCCGGGCTGACCCAGCTGCTGCCGCGCCGCATCGGCACGCCGGACCGGGACGTGGCCGGGACCATGGTCTTCTCCAGCCAGCGGCTGGGGGAGCCGGCGCTCCTCAACACCCAGTTCAGCTCCTACCGGGTCCAGGTCGGGATGCTGACCCTGCTCGCCGTGCACCCGGTGGCTCCCGTGCTACCACCGGCCTGGCGGCGCGACCACGACGTGATCCGGGACGAGGCGGTGGACACCGACGCCGACCTGATCGTCGGCGACATGAACGCCACCCCCGACCACGACGTGATGCGCGAGCTGGACGATGCGGGCTTCCGCGACGCCGGCGAGCTGGCCAACGAGGGCTGGCAGCCGACCTGGCCGGCCAACCACGTCGGCATC
Source organism: uncultured Actinomycetota bacterium (assembly GCA_963749865.1). Lineage (GTDB taxonomy): Bacteria > Actinomycetota > Actinomycetes > Propionibacteriales > Nocardioidaceae > Nocardioides. Next base: position 91,123 of record CAVVOE010000006.1, on the reverse strand, counting down.
TTCCCGTTGCTCCCTCCGTTGGTCAGGATCGACCACGTGCTCATCGGTGACTCCCTGGCCTCGCTCGGCACCCACACCGTCGACATCGACGGCTCCGACCACCTGGCCCTGGTCGCGACGGTGGCCCGGCGGTGAACGTCACCGGCCCCCAGGTGGACCCGGAGGACGCCGAGTTCTACCGCTGGTACGGCGCGTGGCAGCCGATGGACCCGGCGGGACTGGCCGAGCTGATGGCCGGCTTCGACCGGCCGTGGTGGATCGTGGGCGGCTGGTCGATCGAGGCGTTCACCGGCGTGCGCCGCGAGCACGAGGACGTCGACCTGTCGTTCCTGGCGTGCGACGTACCCGCGTTCCGCGCGCACCTCGGCGACGCCTGGACGCCGTGGAGCAACCACGGAGGAACGCTGCGGCCGCTGAGCGACCGCTTCCCCGAGCCGTTCGCCTCCGACAGCCAGATCTGGCTGCGGCGCGACGCCGCCTCGCCGTGGGAGGTCGACGCCCCCATCACGCCCGACCGGGACGGGCTGTGGACCAGCAAGCGCTGGGAAGAGCACGTGGCGCCGGTCGACGAGGTGACCTGGGTGGCCGGCGACGGGATCCGCTACTTGCGTCCCGAGATCACGCTGCACTTCAAGGCCCGGCTTGACCGGCCCAAGGACCAGGTGGACCTCGACGTGACCTGGCCGCTGCTCTCCGCCGAGCGGCGGAGCTGGCTTCTTTCGGCCATCGAGGCCACCGAGGGCGATCACCGCTGGGCTCGCCGCCTGCGTGCCTAGGGACCGACGCTGTACTGGGTCAGCGGTGACAGGACGAACGGGCCGTCCAGCTGGCCGAGCGTGATGCTGGTCGACATGGCGGCCGCGGTCGCGTTGACGGTCACGTTGACCGGCTGCTGCCAGGTGGCGTCGACCTGCCGGCGCAGTCCACCGTCGCGGCGGACACGGAACGATGCGCCTGCAACGGTCGAGTGGTCGGCCCCGCGCCGATGCCGGACGTAGGCGATGGCGCCGTGGCCGTTGGCGCTGACCGACAGGTCCATGGCCAGGCCGGACGCGGCGGCGTCAGTGAGGGTGGTACGCCACTTCAGGTCAGACACGGACGGCCGCTCGCGTTCGGGTGCCCACGTCGCGAACCACGCCTTGACGGTGCGCCGGACGTGGACCGCCTGCCAGGCGAGGACGCCGACCCCGGCCCGAGTGATCGCCGCAGAAGCGGTGAGGATCTGGCGGTTCCAGTGAGGCGACCACCAGGACCGGGGGTCGCTCGGCTGGCCGGACAGTACGACGACCCTGTCTGCGCGGCCGTTGAGCTGGCCGGTCGAGCGCGACTGGACCACTGTCGCCATGATCCGTCCGGCGGACAGGTCGATGTCTGAAGGCTCGATGCCGCCGTCGGGGTAGACGCGGGCGAACTGCTGGGTCCACCTCCCTGCCGTGGCGTTGTAGGTCTCGATGCGCAGCCGGCCGCCGAACCAGTAGCCGGGCTCGTCCTCGAAGCCGGCTCCCCGCAGAGCCACCAGGTTCCCGCCGTCGCTGATGGCGGCGATCAGGTCGTCTCCGGTCAACCCGAGCTCGCGACGCGTGAGGTCACGCCAGCCGAGGTCGGCGTGGTAGCTGGTCACGTGGTGCGGACGCCCGTACTGGCTGTTGCTGGTGAACACGACGAACTGGCCCTGCGGCGAGTAGTCCAGCGACCCCAGCACACCTTCGGGCTGCACGTGCCACACCCAGCCGTCATCGCCCGTCCACACCAGCTCGACGAGCTTGGTCGGCGGGTCCTCGAGTCCAGTCTTCGTCTGGCACTCCACGGCCACCGCGAAGTTGGCAAGTGCGGTGACGGCCTCGACCGGCCGGCAGGATGCGGCGCCTTCGACACTCGTGACTTCGGTGGTGGGGCCAACGGTGCCTGCTGCCGTGCGGCGCTGGTCGTAGATCGTCGCGTCGTCCGGACCACCGACACTGACCAGGGCAGTGGTTCGGTCGTCCAGGGCGACCGCGAGAGTGCTGCCGCCCGCCTCCTGCAGCGGACCCCACGCGTCATCGACTGCATCGACTGCATCAACTGCATCGACTGCGTCGGCCGGGCTCTGCGTGGCCAGCGCCGAGGCGGCAACAACCAGCACGCAGAGTGCGGACAGACGTCGGTGCACCATCAACAGACTCCCGAGATGGGCGGACCGCCAAGGGTAGTCACCGGCCCACCATGCCGCGTTGAGGCCGGCTGCGCTCCCCGAAACGGCCAGGGCTCCTGAGGAGTCCATCTGTCCGGGCCTCGCGCCGTACGCTGGGGAGGTCATGGCCCTTGCACGCAGCGGAGGCACCGAGCCCCGCACCGTCTACCTCGACCACGCCGCCACCACCCCGATGGTGCCTGCGGCGGTGGAGGCGATGACGGCGCACCTGCTCGAGGTCGGCAACCCGAGCTCGCTGCACGCGTCCGGCCGGCACGCCCGGCGGGTGGTCGAGGAGTCGCGCGAGACGATCGCCCAGGCGCTCGGGTGCCGTCCCGGCGAGGTGGTGTTCACCTCCGGCGGCACCGAGGCCGACAACCTCGCGGTCAAGGGCATCCACTGGGCCCGGCAGGCCGAGGACCCGCGCCGCACCCGCGTGCTGGCCAGCGCGGTCGAGCACCACGCCGTCCTCGACGCCCTGGACTGGCTGCGCGAGGCGGAGGGCGTCGAGGTCGAGCTGCTGCCGGTCGACGACCGCGGCCGGCTGCTCGTCGAGGCACTGCGCGAGGCGGTCGAGCGCGACCCGGCCAGCGTCTCGTTGGTCTCGGTGATGTGGGCCAACAACGAGGTCGGCACCGTCCAGCCGGTCGAGGACGTGGTCGCGATCGCGGCCGAGCACGGCATCCCGGTGCACACCGACGCCGTCCAGGCCGTGGGCGCGGTGCCGGTCGACTTCGCCACCAGCGGCGTGGACGCGCTCAGCCTGACCGCGCACAAGCTCGGCGGCCCGTACGGCGTCGGCGCGCTGATCGTCCGGCGCGAGGTCGTCGTGACCCCGCTCGTGCACGGCGGCGGGCAGGAGCGCGACATCCGCAGTGGCACCATCGACACCCCCGCGATCGCCGGGTTCGCGGCCGCCGTCGAGCTCGCCGTCAAGCAGCAGGTCGAGAAGGCCGTCCGGGTGGGCGGCCTGCGCGACGACCTGGTCCGGCGGGTCATCGAGGTGGTGCCCGACGCGCACGTGCACGGTGGCGCGATCGACCCGATCGGGGTGCACCGCCTGCCCGGCAACGCGCACCTCGGGTTCCCCGGCTGCGAGGGCGACTCGCTGCTGATGCTGCTCGATGCGCGGGGCATCGAGTGCTCGACCGGCTCGGCCTGCTCGGCGGGCGTGCCGCAGCCCTCGCACGTGCTGCTGGCGATGGGCTGCGACGCGGACCAGGCCCGGCACTCGCTGCGGTTCTCCCTCGGCCACAGCACGACCGCGGCCGACGTGGACGCGGTGGTCGAGGCCATCGGACCTGCGGTCGAACGCGCCCGGGCGGCGCGCGTTCGGTGACCCGGGCATGAAGGTCCTCGCCGCGATGTCCGGCGGCGTGGACTCCGCGGTCGCCGCGGCCCGGGCCGCCGAGGCCGGGCACGACGTCACCGGCATCCATCTCGCGCTGTCCCGCAACCCGGCGTCGTACCGCTCCGGCGCGCGCGGCTGCTGCACCATCGAGGACGCGAACGACGCCCGCCGGGCGGCCGACGTGATCGGCATCCCGTTCTACGTCTGGGACCTTTCCGACCGGTTCCACGAGGACGTGGTCGAGGACTTCATGGACGAGTACGCCGCCGGCCGCACGCCGAACCCGTGCTTGCGGTGCAACGAGAAGATCAAGTTCGCCGCCGTGCTCGACCGGGCGCTCGGCCTCGGCTTCGACGCGGTCGCGACCGGCCACTACGCACAGCTCCGCACCGGTCCCGCGTCCGACGGCGGGCTGGTCGAGATGCACCGGGCGGTCGACGACGGCAAGGACCAGTCCTACGTGCTCGGGGTGCTCGACCAGGAGCAGCTGCGGCACGCGCTGTTCCCGCTGGGCGGCTCGACCAAGGCCTCGGTGCGCACTGAGGCCGCGGAGCGCGGGCTGCTGGTCGCTGACAAGCCGGACAGCCACGACATCTGCTTCGTCGCGAACGGCGACACCCCGGGCTGGCTGCGCGAGAAGCTCGGCGACCGCGCGCCCAACCACGGCGGCGCGATCGTGGACGAGGCCGGCGAGCTGGTCGGCACGCACTCCGGGAGCTACGGGTTCACCATCGGACAGCGGCGCGGGCTGCGGCTGGGCCGGCCGGCGCCGGACGGCAAGCCGCGCTTCGTGCTCGACATCGAGCCGGTGTCGGGCACGGTCACCGTGGGCCCGCGCGACCGGCTCGCGGTGCACCGGCTGACCGGGATCCGGCCGCGCTGGTGCGGCACCGCCCCCACCCGGCTGGACGGCCCCGACGTCACCGTGCAGCTGCGCGCCCACGGGGCCGAGCACCCGGCCGTCGTGACCGTCGGCGAGGAGTCCGTCGACGTGCAGCTGCTCGAGCCGGCGTACGGCATCGCCCCCGGCCAGGCCGCGGTGGTGTACGACGGCACCCGGGTGGTCGGCTCGGCGACGATCGCGAGCACCGGGCGTGCCTGACGTCGTCGGGATCTGGCTCGGTGGACTCGACGGCACCACGTGGTGGGAGCAGGACGCCGACGAGCCGGTGCTGGCGGCCAGCCTGGTGAAGGTCCCGGTCGCGATGGCGGCGGAGGCGATCGACCTCGACCGGTCGGTCCCAGTGCACCCCGACTTCGACTCGGTGGTCGTGGGGGAGTCCTTCGAGCTCGATGAGGCCGGTGACCAGGATCCCGACACCTGGGCGGAGGTGGGGGGCGTGCAGGAGCTGCGCGAGCTGCGCCGTCGCTCGATCGTCTACTCCGGCAACCTGGCCACCAACCTGGTCATGGAGCAGACCGGAGTGGCCGCGGTGACCGCGGTGATGCCGCAGGTCCGCCGGATGATCGGCGACCAGCCGGCCACCGACGCCGGCCTCGTGAACGCCGCCTCCGCGCGGGAGTGGGGGCAGCTGCTCGGCCGGGTGCCGGGCGACGTCGAGGACGTGATGCGCGGCCAGACCTATCGCGAAGGCATCCCGGCCGGGCTGCCGCCGGGGACGCCCATCGCCAACAAGACCGGCTGGATCGACGACCACACCCACGACATGGCGATCGTCCGGCCGCCGGACGAGGCGCCGTTCGCGCTGGTCGTGCTGACCCGGCTCGCCGGCGTACCGACCGACGAGGGCAGCGCCCGGATCACCGACGTGGCCCGCGCGGCCTGGGGGCACCGCCGGTGAGCACGATCGAGCGGCTCGAGGTGGAGCGGCTGAGCCTGCCGCTGCACTCGCCGTTCGCGACCGCGCGGCGGCAGGCCACGACGGCCGACAGCGTGATCGTGAGGGTGACCGACAGCGAGGGCCGGGTGGGCCTTGGCGAGGCGCCGCAGAACTGGCCCGTGCTCGGCGCCTCCGTGGCCGGCTCGGCCGCGTGCCTGGAGGGGCCGCTGCGCGAGGCCGTGGTCGGCCGGTCGAGCGACCCCCACGACTGTTGGCCGGTGATCGACCGCACGGTGGCCGGCAACGGCCCGGCCAAGGGGGCGCTGGACAGCGCCCTGCACGACCTCACCGGGCAGCCGCCCCTCACGATCCCGACCCTCGTCACGGTCCCCGTGGGCGAGCCGGACCAGATCGCCGAGGCGGCGCGGGCCCGGGCGGCCGAGGGGTTCCGGACGCTGAAGCTCAAGGTCGGCACGGACGCGGCCACCGACGTGGCCCGGGTGCGCGCCTGCCGCGAGGGAGCCGGCCCCGACGTGGCCGTGCGCGTCGACGCCAACACCGGCTGGGACTGCTTCGAGGCGGTGCGGGTGATCCGTGCGCTCGAGGACGCCGGCCTGGAAGTCGAGCTGGTCGAGCAGCCCGTCGCCCAGGGCGATCTGGCCGGGCTGGCCTACGTCCGGCGCCACGTGGCCACACCGATCATGGCCGACGAGGCGGTCTTCGGCCTCGACGACCTGGTCGCGCTGGTCCGCCACGAGGCGGCCGACCTGGTCAACATCAAGATCTCCAAGACCGGCGGCGTCACACCCGCTCTCGAGCTGGCCGCCGTCGCCCGCCGGCACGGGCTCGGGGTGAGCGTCGGCTGCATGGTTGAGTCCGCCGTCGGCGTCAGCGCCGCCGCGGTCGTGGCCGCACAGGTCGGCTGTGACGTCGTGCCGGACCTCGACGGAGCCTGGTGGCTGGCCGCGGGGGCGCCGTACGCCGACCGGGTGACGTACTCCGACGGCCACCTCGTCAGGACGGCGACGTGAGGGCATGACCCTGGCCACCGGCGTCGGCTCCCATCCGGGCGACGACCAGCATGCGTTCGACGAGGCGGTGAGGCTCGTCCTGGGGGAGCTGCCCGGGCTGGCGTACCTGCCCGAGGTCCCGGGCCGTGGACCCACGGCGACGATGACGGGACGGGCGCTGGCAGTGATGGCCGAGCTGGGCGCCGACCTGCAGCCGGCCGGCTGGCGGCTCACCGACGCGCCGGGCATCGACCAGCGGCGCGCCCGCAGCCAGCTCGCCCAGGACCTTGACGGGCTCGAGGAGCAGGTGCAGGGGTACGCCGGCGCGTTCAAGGTCCAGGTGGCCGGCCCGTGGACGCTGGCCGCCACCGTCGAGCGGCCCCGAGGTGACAAGGTGCTCGCGGACTTCGGGGCCCGGCGCGACCTCGCGCAGGCCCTGGCCGAGGGTGTGGGCGCGCACGTGGCCGACGTACGCCGCCGGGTGCCGGGCGCGGACCGGCTGGTGGTCCAGGTCGACGAGCCAGCTCTGGCCGCGGTGCTGGCGGGCGCCGTGCCGACCGCCTCCGGGTTCGGTCGGCACCGCACCGTCGACCTGCCCGAGGCGTCCCAGGCGCTCGGCTGGGTGCTGGCAGCGGTCACGGACGCCGGCGCGGAGCCGTGGGTCCACTCGTGCGCACCTGGCACGCCCCTGGACCTGCTCCGCGGCGCAGGCGCCCGCGGGCTCTCGGTCGACCACGCCCAGCTCTCGGCTCGCGACCACGACGAGGCCGCCGCCGCGCTGGAAGCGGGGGAGACGGTTGCGCTGGGCGTCGTACCGTCCACCGGCCCGGCCTCTGTGCCCTCCGACGCCCAGGTCACCGAGGCGGTGCTGCGCTGGCTGGACGTGCTCGGCCTCGACCCCGACCAGGTCGGCGGCCAGCTGGTCCTCACGCCCTCGTGCGGGCTGGCGGGAGCGACGCCGGCCTGGCCCGGGCAAGCGTTCGCCGTGCTGCGGGAGGCCGCGGCTCACCTGTCCGGGTGAGCGTCGGCCGCGGCGCGACGGGTACCGCGCGGCCATGGCCGACCTGAGCGGAAAGAACGTCGCGATCATCGCCGTCGACTTCGTCGAGGACGCCGAGCTCACCACGCCGCGCGACCGGCTGAGCAAGGCCGGCGCCGAGGTGAGGGTGTACTCGCCCGAGGGCGCTCCGATCCAGGCCGTCGAGGGCGACACCGACCCCACGCAGAAGATCGACGTGGACGGCAGCTTCGACGACATCGACCCGGAGACCATCGACGCGCTGGTGGTGCCCGGGGGCACCGTGAACGCCGACAAGCTGCGGGTGGACTCGACCGCCCAGACCCTCGTCCGACAAGTGATGGGCGCGGACAAGCCGCTGGCCGTGATCTGCCACGGGCCGTGGCTGCTCGTCTCGGCCGGGCTGGTCGAGGGACGCCGGCTGACCAGCTACCACTCGCTCGCCGAGGACATCAAGAACGCCGGGGGCGACTGGGTGGACGAGGAGGTGGTCGTGGACCACCACCTCATCACCAGCCGCAACCCCGGCGACCTCGATGCGTTCGTCGGCGCCCTCGAGGACGCCCTCGGCTAGACCCCGACGTGGGCCGCTTCGGGGCCGTCCGTCGCCAGCTCCTGGTGCTTGACCCGGAGGAAGACCCACGTCACCAGTGAGGCCACGAGCATCAGGCCGGCGGCCAGGAGGAACGCGTCGGTCGCGCCCTCGGTGAACACCTGGTGCTGGGCGATCGGGTCGGCCATGGCCTGGCCGAGCCCCGTGCTCCGGTCGGTGATCGTCTGGGTGGCCAGCGTCGCCAGCAGCGACAGGCCCAGCGCACCGCCGACCTGCTGCATGGTGTTGAGCACGCCCGAGCCGATCCCGGAGTCCTCGGAGCGCAGGTGGTGCACGGCGGTCAGGGTGAGCGGCACGAAGGTCAGCCCCATCCCGAAGGACATCATCAGGATGAAGGGGAGCAGGTCGGTCACGTAGCTGCCCTGCACGTCCAGCACGGGAGCCGTGGTGTCGTAGGGCAGCCGGGAGAACCCGAACAGCGCGGCGGCGGCGAGCAGGGTGCCGATGCCGGCCAGGAACCGCGGGTCGATGCGGTTGACCAGGTTGGACGAGATCCCTGCGGCGGCCACCAGGCCCACGCAGAACGGCAGGAACGCGACGCCGGCCCGCAACGGGGTGTAGCCCATGACGACCTGGATGTACTGGCTGAGGTAGAAGAACATCGCGAACATGGCGGCGGGGGCGAAGAACATCGCGATGAAGCTCGCCGCCCGGGTGCGGTTGGTGAAGACCCGCACCGGCAGCAGCGGGTGCTCGACGCGGCTCTCGACGAACGTGAACAGGGCGAGGAGGGCGACGCCCGCGACCAGGCTGGCGATCGTCCCGGAGTCGCTCCAGCCGTCGGTCCCGGCCCGGCTGATGCCGTAGACGAGTCCGAGGAGGCCGAGGGTGCCGGTGACGGCGCCGGGCAGGTCCAGCTCGCCGGGGTGCGACTCGGACTCCGCGAGGAAGCGAGGTGCGAGGAAAGCGGTCGCGATGCCGATCGGGGTGTTGATCAGCAGGGTCAGCCGCCAGCCGTCGATGTCGGCGCCGAACAGGCTCAGCTCGGTGCCGGTCAGCCAGCCACCGAGCAGCAGACCGACCGCGGCCCCGACGCCGGACATGGCGGCGTACACCGCGAAGGCGCGGTTGCGAGCCGGCCCGGCCGGGAACGTCGTCGCGATCAGGGCCAGTGCGGCAGGGGACGCCAGCGCAGCACCCAGGCCCTGCAGGCCACGGGCCGCCAGCAGCAGCTCCTCGTTGGTGGCCAGGCCACCGAGCAGCGAGGCGACGCCGAAGACGACCAGGCCGGTCATGAAGACCTTGCGGCGGCCGTAGAGGTCACCGAGCCGGCCGCCCAGCAGGAGCAGGGAGCCGAAGGCCAAGGCGTACCCGGTCACCACCCAGCGCAGGTTGGCGGTCGAGATGTCCAGGTCGGACTGGATGTAGGGGAGCGCAATGTTCACGATCGTGCCGTCGAGCACGACCATCAGCTGCGCCACGGAGATGAGGACGAGCGCCCAGCCGAGGTGCTTGCTGACTCCGGACTCGGAGCCTTCCGCCACGTCAGGGGTGCGGGTGTCAGTCATGGGTCTCTCTCTGTCGGGATGGGAGGGTCAGGAACGACCGCCGGCCGTCGCGGCCGGCATGATGATCTGGTCGATGACGTCGATGACGAGGTCGCGGGTCGGGGCCTCGCCGACCAGGAAGAAGCGGTGCAGCACGATCCCGGCCAGGGCCGGGGCGAGCAGCTCGATGTCGACGTCGTCACGGATCTCGCCGCGCTCCTTGGCGCGCTCGAAGAGCACCTTGGACCGGGCCAGCTTGGGGGTGAGCACCTCGCGCCGGAACGCCTCGGCGAAGTCGGCGTCGCGGGTGATCGCGGTCAGGATGGCGCCGAAGGTGTCCACCTCCGGCTTGTCGGTCAGGCCGCCGTGCCCGCAGAACACCGCGATCAGGTCGCCGCGCAGGGAGCCGGTGTCGACCGGTGCGTCCTCCACGGCGCCGTGCTGGTGGCCGTGGTGCAGCGCGTCGATGACCAGGCTGACCTTGCCGTTCCAGCGGCGGTAGAGCGTCGCCTTGGAGGCCTTGGCCCGCAGGGCGACCGCGTCCATCGTGAAGCGGTCGTATCCGACCTCGCCCAGGACATCGAGCGCGGCCTCGAGGATCTCCGCCTCCCGGTCGCCCTCGACCCGCGGGCGGGTCTGGGCCTCGGTCTGCGGTGACATCTGCTGGCTGCTCCTCGTTCACATGGATGAAACGAAACCGTTTCGTTTCATCGAGAACAGCGTGCCACGTGGGGGTGTTCCGGACAAACGGAATTAGCCGGGATGGTCTGGACCAGCGCGACCGTCGGCGCTGGTTGGCAAGATGTGCCCATGCCAGAGGCCCCGTCCGCCGCGACCCCCGAGGCCCGCGAGGAGCACCAGCACCTCGTCGAGGAGATCGAGGAGGCGCGCTGGCGCTACTTCGTGCTCGACAGCCCCACGCTCGACGACGCGGTCTACGACAAGAGCATGCGCCGGCTCCAGGAGCTCGAGGAGGAGTTCCCGGAGCTGCAGACCCCTGACTCGCCGACCCAGAAGGTCGGCGGCACGGTCTCGACGGAGTTCACCGCGGTCGACCACCTCCAGCGGATGGAGAGCCTCGACAACGCCTTCACCTACCCCGAGCTGGAGTCGTGGCACGCCCGGCTCGGCCGCGAAGGCATCGAGAAGGCCGACCTGTTGTGCGAGCTCAAGGTCGACGGGCTGGCGATCAACCTGCTCTACGAGGGCGGCCGGCTGGTGCGCGCGCTGACCCGGGGCGACGGCCGCACCGGCGAGGACGTCACCCCCAACGTCAAGACCATCGACTCGATCCCGCACCGGCTGACCGCCACCAAGAAGTTCCCGGTGCCCCGGCAGCTCGAGGTGCGCGGTGAGGTGTTCCTCCCCAAGGAGGCGTTCGAGCGGCTCAACGAGTCGATGACCGAGGCCGGCAAGCCGGTCTTCGCCAACCCCCGCAACGCGGCCGCGGGCTCGCTGCGCCAGAAGGACCCGCGGGTGACGGCCACCCGGGCGCTCGGCATGGTGTGCCACGGCATCGGGGCCCGCGAGGGCTTCGAGCCCAAAGCGCAGTCTCACGCCTACGAAGCACTGGCGGCGTGGGGGCTGCCGACCTCGACCCAGGTCAAGGTGCTGTCGTCGCTGAAGGCGGTCGAGAAGTACATCGAGAACGCCGGCGAGCATCGCCACACGATCGTCCCCTACGAGATCGACGGCGTCGTGATCAAGGTCGACGACGTCGGCCTGCAACGCCGGCTCGGCTCGACGTCTCGCGCGCCGCGATGGGCGATCGCGTTCAAGTACCCGCCCGAGGAGGTCAACGCCAGGCTGCTCGAGATCCGGGTCAACGTCGGCCGCACCGGTCGGGTGACGCCGTACGGCGTGATGGAGCCGACCCGGGTCGCGGGCTCGACGGTGGAGAACGCCACGCTGCACAACGCCCACGAGGTCAGGCGCAAGGACGTCCGCCCCGGCGACACGGTGATCCTGCGCAAGGCCGGCGACGTGATCCCGGAGATCCTCGGCCCGGTGCTGCCGCTGCGACCCGACGGCCTGGCCGAGTGGGTGATGCCGACCCGCTGCCCGGCCTGCGACACCGAGCTGGCCCAGCAGAAGGAGGGCGACAAGGACCTGCGATGCCCCAACCACCAGTTCTGTCCCGCCCAGGTCCGCGAGCGGGTCTTCCACGTGGCCGGGCGCGGTGCCTTCGACATCGAGGGGCTGGGCTACGAGGCGGCGGTGGCGCTGCTCGACGCCAAGGCGATCGACAACGAGGGCGACCTGTTCGACCTCGACGAGGCGAAGCTGCTCACGGCTCCGCTGTTCACCCGCGCCCCCAAGAAGGGCGAGGACGGGCCACAACTGTCTGCCGATGGTTCGCGGGCGCTCACTGCCAACGGCGAGCGGCTGCTCGCCAACCTCGGCCGGGCCAAGGAGGTGCCGCTGTGGCGCGTGCTCGTCGCGCTGTCGATCCGTCACGTCGGCCCGACCGCGGCGCGCGCACTGGCCCAGGAGTTCGGCTCGATGGCGGGGATCCGGTCCGCCTCCGAGGACAAGCTCGCCGCGGCCGAGGGCGTCGGCCCGACCATCGCCGAGGCGGTGATCGAGTGGTTCAAGGAGCCGTGGCACGTCGAGATCGTCGACAAGTGGGACCGCGCCGGCGTCTCGCTGGAGGACGAGCGCGACGCGTCCGTGGCCCGGACGCTCGAGGGGCTGACCGTGGTGGTCACCGGCTCGCTGGTGGACTTCTCCCGCGACTCGGCCAAGGAGGCGATCCTGGCCCGCGGCGGCAAGGCGGCGGGCTCGGTCTCCAAGAAGACCGACTACGTCGTGGTCGGCGAGAACGCCGGCTCCAAGGCCGAGAAGGCCGAGCAGCTCGGCGTACCCGTCCTCGACGAGGAGGGTTTCAAGGTGCTGCTCGAGGGTGGATCCTCGGCCCTGTGAACGTCGGCGTGCTGAGCGCGATCGCCGACACCCCCGGCACCTAGGAGCCGTCGTCCAGCGGATACCGGTGCAGGCGGGTCGTCAGCAGCCGGCGCTCGGCGTCGTTGGCGGTGAGCCCGAGCGCGGTGCGGTTGGCGGCCCGGGCCTCGTCGTGCCGGCCGAGCTCGGTCAGCAGCTCGGCGCGGGCCGCGTGGAAGAGGTGGTACGTCGCGAGCCGGTCGGCCAGCGCGTCGAGCGGGGCCAGTGCCTCGGCGGGGTGGCCGCACTGGGCCCGGGCCACGGCCTGGTTCAGCAGGACGACGGGGGAGGGGTCGTGGCGGGCGAGCTCGTCGTACAGCAGCAGGATCTGGAACCAGTCGGTCTCCTCCCACGACGGGGCGGTCGCGTGCAGCGCGGCGATCGCGGCCTGGAGCTGGTAGGGCCCGGGCCGGCGCAGGGCGCCCGCGCGCTCGATCAGTCGCTCACCGTCGGCGATGGCGGCGTGGTCCCAGCGCGACCGGTCCTGGTGGCGTAGCAGGACCAGCCCGCCGTGCTCGTCGAAGCGGGCCGCGGCGCGGGCGTGCTGGATGGTGAGCAGCGCCGCCAGCCCCCACGCCTCGGCCTCTCGGGGCACGGCGGTCGCGACCACTCCGGCCAGCCAGACCGCGTCGGCGGCCAGGTCGCGGTCCTGGGTGGCCCCGGTCGAGGAGACGAACCCCTCGTTGAACATCACGTAGACCACCGCGAGCACGTCCCCGAGCCGGTCGGTCAGCTGGTCGGGTGCCGGCACGGCGAGCGAGATGCCGGCGTCGACGATCTTGCGCTTGGCGCGGACGATGCGCTGGGCCAGCGTGCTCTCGTTGACCAGGAAGGCCCGCGCGATCTGCGGGGTGGTCAGGCCGACCACGGCGCGCAGGGTGAGGGCCAGCCGGGCCTCGGGTGCGAGCGCGGGGTGGCAGCACGCGAACAGCAGTGCCAGCCGGTCGTCGGTGCCGGACCGCTCGGCGGACGTCGGCGGCGCGGACCGGGAGGCCAGCGCGCGCTGCCGGGTGCCGCGCCGTAGGCCGTCGAGGGCGTTGCGCTGCGCCGCCACCTGGAGCCAGGCCGCCGGGTTGTCCGGAGGCCCGTCGCGGCGCCAGCTGGTCAACGCCTCGACCACGGCCGACTGCACCGCCTCCTCGGCGAGGTCGAAGTCGCCGAACCGCCGGGACAACGACGCCACCAACGGGCCGGCCTCCTCGCGCAGCGTCTGCGCCAGGAGACCGTCCGTGGTGGTCATCGGGGACTACTGCTCGAACTGCGAGTAGTCCTCGACCATCGGCCGGATCTCGACCGCGCTGCCCGGGTACTTCAGGCTGGGCCAGGACTTGGTGAGAGCGATCGCGGCGTCCATGTCGGGAACGTCGACGATCGAGAACCCGCCGACGATCTCCTTGGCCTCGTTGAACGGACCGTCCTTCACGACGGGCCCGTCCGCGCCGTACAGCACGCTGGTCGCGGTCTCCACGCCGAGCAGCTCGGCACCGCCGTCGGCGATGGCGGCGGCGTTCTCCTCGAACCACGCGTAGATGCGCGCGTAGTCGGCCTTCATCTCCTCGGGGTCGACCTCGGCGTCGAGGTCGGGACGGGAGGTGAACATCAGGACGTACTTCATGGCTCTGGCCTCTCTCGTGCGGCCCCGGGTTGGGGCCTGGTCACCGACTCGTCGCCGCCGGAGGTGGGAAATCGACAGGCTGCGCGAGAAAGTCTCCGCCGACTTTCAGCCCCCGGCCAGCACCTGCTCGCGCAGGATGTCACCGTGGCCGGCGTGCCGGGCCAGCTCCTCGACCATGTGCACGTAGATCCAGCGCAACGTCAGCGGCCCGCGCCGGTTGTGCACGGCCAGGTCGTCCAGGTCGTACGGCGCCGCGATCTCCTCCGCCTCCGTCCAGGCGGTCCGGTAGTCGACCAGCACCGAGGCGACCGTGTCGTCGGGGTCCAGCAGCCAGCTGTCGTCGCCGGCCTCCGGGATCCCGACCTCCGCGCGGCTGCGGCCGGCCAGCGAGACGTGGAACCAGACCCGCTCGACGAACGCGCAGTGCTTGACGATCCCCAGCAGGGTCGTGGCGGAGGCCACCAGCCGGGCGCGCGCCTGCTCCTCGGTCAGCCCGTCCAGCAGGCCCACGATCTCGGTGCGGTTGTCGTGCACGAACGCGAGCAGCTGGGCCCGCTCGCTGCCGATCAGGGTCTGCTCGCTGAGGTAGGGATCTGTCGGCTCGCCCTCGGTCACGGGCGACGAGCCTAGTGTGCGGCCACCTCCTCCAGCGCCGGGGCCGGCAACGTGGCCGGCAACGTGGCCGGCTGGCGCGTCGTACGACGGAGGGACGACCGCAGGACCGCAGACAGCACCCGCGGGTGGAAGATCGCGGTCCGCGGCGCGACCAACCCCGCCACCCCAAGGAACCGGCGGGCGACCTCCGGGTCGTCCTCGGCCACGGTCAGGACCCGGTCCACGTACCGGTTGATGATGCGCATGGCCCTGGTCGGGTCACCCTCGACCTCCGGGTACGCGAGGTCCGAGCCGGCCGCCAGCTCCCATGCCTGGGTGACGGTGCCTGCCGCGCCCTGCAGGGCGCGACGGGCCAGGTCCTGGGTGCCCTCGGTCAACGCCGCGCGGAGCGCGAGCGCCTCCTCAGCGGCCACGCTCATCCCCTGGCCGTAGATCGGGTTGAACGCGCAGACCGCGTCGCCGATGACCACCAGACCCTCCGGCAGCCGGTCGAGCAGGTCGTAGCGGCGTCGGATGCTGGCCGGGTGCCCATGACCGACGACGCCGCCCAGTGGCTCGGCGGTCCGCACGACCTCCATCGCCCACCGAGGCAGGAGCTGCTCGGCCACCGCGATCATCCACTCCCGGCTGGGCTGGGCCGGGAACGCTCGTTGCGCACCCAGGACGGTGAAGGTCCACGTGCCTCGCTCGCACCCGAACAGCGCGACGCCCACGTCACTGCCGGGACGGCGTCCCTCGATCGCGAACCGCTTGTCCGAGGCGGGGTTGTCCAGGTGCAGGGTCTGACTGGCGTAGCCGACCCGGACCGCGATCCGCTCCTCGGCGGGTCGGTCGTATCCGAGCTGTTCCAGCCACACCGGCGTGCGGCTGCCCCGGCCGGTGGCGTCGACGACCAGGTCGGCCGGGATGTGGTCCTCGGCACCCCCGCCGGGCGGGACCACCCGCACGCCGGTGACGACCTTTCCTTCCGGAGTCGTCTCGTGCATGAGTCCGGCAACCTCGAGGCAGTCGCGGAACCGAAGCCGGGGCAGCCGCTCGACCCGGTCGCGGATGCGGTACTCGAGGTAGGGGCGGCTGGCCACGAGCACAGGAGTGATCGGCATCGGCTTCTGGCTGAGCAGGTGCCCCGTGATGCTGAAGTGCAGCCCGGACAGGTCGGTGATCTTCGACGCGCCCGCCTCGACCAGCTCCGCGACCAGGCCGGGGAACAGCTCCTCGACCACCTCGACGCCGCGGGCCTGGAAGCCGTGCACGTGACGCGCCTGTGGCACGCCACGGCGTACACCCGGTCCGGCCGGCAGCGGGTCGCGGTCGATCAGGGTCACGCGCTCGTGGGTATCGCTGAGCACTCGGGCCGCGAACAGGCCGGCCATCCCGGCGCCCAGGACCACGGCGTGGCCCGTCGGCATCCGTCCGAAGCTTTTCGTCATCATGTCGTCTCCTCGTCGTGCGGGTGGTTTCCGACGAGGCTGCTGACCAGCGGCCCGGAAGGCATGGAGACCGCGTGGAGATCTCGTGGAGGGCTCGTGGAGAGGCTGGGAGGTGGCCCGCCCATGACGACTTCGGGTGGTTGTGGGCGGCTCGCGCCGATCCGACAATTGGTGGATCAGCTCGGGAGGTCCTCGGTGTATGCGTTCGACGG
The DNA here is from genome assembly GCA_963749865.1 of uncultured Actinomycetota bacterium. Lineage (GTDB taxonomy): Bacteria > Actinomycetota > Actinomycetes > Propionibacteriales > Nocardioidaceae > Nocardioides. The sequence goes on along the minus strand of CAVVOE010000006.1, from coordinate 74,881 downwards.
CTGCTGCCTCGACCCGGCGCGGGTCGAGCTGCGCCGTGACGGCGAGCTGGTGCACGTCGAGCCCCAGGTCTTCGAGGTCCTCGCGTTCCTGGTGGCCAACCGCGACCGGGTGGTGACCAAGGCCGAGCTGCTCGACCACGTCTGGGGTGACCGGTTCGTGAGCGACTCGGCGCTCACCAGCCGGCTCAAGGCCGTCCGCCGGGCGATCGGCGACGACGGAGTGAGCCAGCGCCTCATCGCGACGGTGCACGGCGTGGGCTACCGGTTCGTGGGCGAGGTCGTCGAGGGCGCCAGCCCCACCGGGCCCGGCCCCGGTGACGGAAGTGCCGAACGGCGGTCGCAGGAGATCCGGTACTGCCGCTCGGACGACGGCGTCCGGATCGCCTTCGCGACGTCCGGCTCCGGACCTCCGTTGGTCAAGGCGGCGAACTGGCTGACCAACCTCGACCTGGAGTGGGAGAGCCCGATCTGGTCGCACTGGATCGACGCGCTCTCGGCCCGCCACCGCCTGGTTCGGTACGACGAGCGTGGGTGCGGGCTCTCGGACTGGGAGGTCGAGGCCTTCGACCTCGACTCGTGGGTGGAGGACCTCGAGCTGGTCGTGGACTCGGTGGGGCTCAGCGAGTTCCCGCTGATCGGCCTCTCCCAAGGGGGTGCGGTCGCCATCGCCTACGCCGTCCGCCACCCGGAAAGGGTGACGCGGCTGGTGCTGGTCGGTGCGTATGCCCGAGGTCGGCTGGCCCGGGCGGAGACGGCCGAGCAGCGAGACGAGGCCGCGCTGGACATGCAGATCGGCAAGGTGGCCTGGCGAAGGGACGACCCAGCCTTCCGCCAGGTCTTCGCAGCGCAGTTCTTCCCGGGCGAGGACCGCGACACGTGGGACGCCTTCAACGCGCTCCAGCGCGCCACCACCTCGACCGAGAACGTCGTGCGCTTCCTCGACACCTTCGCCAACATCGACGTCGCCGACCTCGCCACACGGGTGCGATGTCCGACACTCGTGCTGCACGCTCGCGACGACCGCCGCGTCCCGACCGCCCAGGCCCGCGAGCTGGCGCGGCTGGTCCCCGACAGCTCGCTGCGGCTCCTGAACAGTTCCAACCACATCCTCACCGCCAACGAACCCGCGTGGCCGGCGCTGCTCGAGGAGCTGGACCGCTTCGTGGGCTAGCGGACGGTCGCCCACCGTGGGGCTTTCGGGTGGCCCCGCGACCTACTGATGGCCATCGCCTGTACGGTGCAACCGCAGTGAGTAGGACCCCGACCAGACGAAGTGGGACGTGACATGAACAAGGGACAGCTCAAGGACGCCATCGCCGAGGCCACCGGGCTCAGCGGCGCCGACGCCGAGCGGGCACTGGAGGCGGTGCTGGACACCATCACCAAGACCGTCGCCGGCGGCGAGAAGGTCACCATCCCGGGCTTCGGCACCTTCGAGCCCCGCGAGCGCTCGGCGCGCACGGGCCGCAACCCCCAGACGGGCGCCGAGATCCAGATCGCGGCCACCACCGTCCCGGGCTTCAAGGCGGGCGCCGCGTTCAAGCAGGCCGTCTCCTCCTGACCCTGCGCGTCCCGGGCGGTCACGGGTAGCTGCGCGCAGCAGCACCCGGCCGAGGGATCAGTCGGCGAGCCGCTCCGCCACGTGCAGCGCGCGGGTCACCAAGTGGTCGATGGCGTCGGTGTCGGCGTCCTCCAGCTCGGTGGTCTCGCCGGTCACCTTGCTCGCGCCGTACGGGTTGCCGTCGGCGAACTTCACCTCGTCGGTGTAGCCGGGCGCGACCAGGATGCCGCCCCAGTGCATGAAGTTCGTGTAGAGGTTGAGCAGCGTCGTCTCCTGACCGCCGTGCTCGGTCTGGGAGGCGGTGAACCCGGCGTACACCTTGTCGGCCAGCCCGCCCTCCTGCCACAGCGGCCCGAGCGTGTCGATGAAGGCCTGCAGCTGGCTGGCCGCGCTGCCGAACCGCGTCGGGGTCCCCATCAGCACCACGTCGGCCCAGGCGAGGTCGTCGGGCTCGGCGACCGGCTCGCCCTTCATCTCCGAGCGGTGCTCGGCCCACGCCTCCTGGGACTCGACCGCCTCGTCCGGGGCGGTCTCGGCCACGTGCCGCAGCCGCACCTCGGCGCCGGCCTTCTCGGCGGTCTGCGCGGCCCGGCGGGCCATGGCGTCGACGGTGCCGGTGGAGGAGTAGTAGATGATTGAGAGTTTGACTGCCATGGCGTCTCTGTAACCGCCGCGCACCCGGCAGAAACACCGGTGACGGCCTCCCTAGGATTGAGCGCATGCCCGAATCGCTGTCCCGCGACGAGGTGGCGCACCTGGCCGACCTCGCCCGGATCGACCTCTCCGAGGCCGAGCTCGACCACCTGGCGCCCCAGCTGTCGGTGATCCTCGAGTCCGTCCAGTCGATCCAGGGCGTGGCCGGTGACGACGTGCCACCCACCTCGCACGCGCTGCCGCTGACCAACGTCTTCCGCGAGGACGTGGTCGAGGAGTGCCTGACCCCGGAGCAGGCGCTCGCGGGCGCTCCCGAGCAGGAGCAGCAGCGGTTCGCCGTGCCCCGGATCCTGGGAGACGAGCAGTGACCGCCGACCTGCGTCGTACGGCGGCCGAGCTGTCCGACGACCTCGCGGCCGGTGCCACCACCAGCGTCGAGCTCACCCAGGCCGCCCTCGACCGGATCGCCGCCGTGGACGGTGCCGTGCACGCGTTCCTCCAGGTGGACGACGAGGGCGCGCTCGCGGCGGCCCGCGCCTCCGACGAGCGTCGCGCGGGCGGCCGCACCGCCTCGGCCCTCGACGGCATCCCGATCGCGGTCAAGGACGTGATGGCCACCAAGGGGCTGGTCACCACCTGCGGCTCGCGGATCCTCGAGGGCTGGGTGCCGCCGTACGACGCGACCGCCGTGGCCAGGGTGCGAGCGGCCGGCCTGCCGATCCTCGGCAAGACCAACATGGACGAGTTCGCGATGGGCTCGTCGACCGAGCACTCGGCGTACGGCGTCACCCACAACCCGTGGGACCTGACCCGGATCCCGGGCGGCTCCGGCGGCGGCTCGGCGGCCGCGGTCGCCGCGTTCGAGGCGCCGATCGCCCTCGGCACCGACACGGGGGGCTCGATCCGCCAGCCCGGCGCGGTCACCGGCACGGTGGGCATGAAGCCGACCTACGGCGGGGTGTCCCGCTACGGCCTCGTGGCGCTGGCCAACTCGCTCGACCAGGCCGGACCGGTCACCCGGACCGTCCTCGACGCCGCGCTGCTGCACGAGGTCGTCGGCGGCCACGACCCGAAAGACTCCACCTCGATCGACCAGCCGCTGCCGGCGCTGGTCGAGGCGGCCCGGCAGGGTGCCAGCGGCGACCTGTCCGGCGTGCGGATCGGGGTGGTCACCGAGCTGGGCGGTGAGGGCTACCAGACGGGGGTGCTGACCCGGTTCCAGGAGTCGGTCGACCTGCTGGTGAAGGCGGGCGCCGACGTGGTCGAGGTGTCGTGCCCGCACTTCGTGCACGCGCTGGCGACCTACTACCTGATCCTGCCGGCCGAGGCGTCCAGCAACCTGGCCCGCTTCGACGCGATGCGCTACGGCCTGCGGATGCTGCCCGAGGGCATCGAGGCCCCCTCGGCCGAGGACGTCATGCGCGCCACCCGCGCGGCGGGCTTCGGCGACGAGGTGAAGCGCCGGATCATCCTCGGCACCTATGCGCTGTCCAGCGGCTACTACGACGCCTACTACGGCCAGGCCCAGAAGGTGCGCACGCTGATCAGCCGCGACTTCGACCGCGCCTTCGAGCAGGCCGACGTGCTGATCTCGCCGACCGCGCCGACCACCGCGTTCCCGATCGGCGAGAAGGTCGACGACCCGCTGGCGATGTACCTGAACGACCTGGCCACCATCCCGGCCAACCTCTCCGGCGTACCCGGCATCTCCGTGCCGAGCGGCCTGGCCGACGAGGACGGCCTCCCGACCGGAGTCCAGGTGCTGGCGCCGGCCCTGCAGGACGACCGCTGCTACCGCGTCGGCGCGGCGCTCGAGACGCTGCTGCTGGAGCAGTGGGGCGGCCCGCTGCTCGACCGCGCCCCGGCGCTGGACGGAGAGACCCGATGACGACCATCCAGGACGCCCTGGTCCCGTTCGACGAGGTGCTCGAGCGCTACGACCCGGCCCTCGGGCTCGAGGTGCACGTCGAGCTCAACACCGCGACCAAGATGTTCTGCGGCTGTCCCGCGGCGTTCGGCGGCGAGCCCAACACCAACGTCTGCCCGACCTGCCTCGGGCTGCCGGGCTCGATGCCGGTGGTCAACCGCAAGGCGGTGGAGTCGGCGATCCGGATCGGGCTCGCGCTGAACTGCCAGATCGCGGACTGGTGCCGGTTCGCGCGGAAGAACTACTTCTACCCCGACATGCCGAAGAACTTCCAGACCTCCCAGTACGACGAGCCGATCTGCTTCGACGGGTTCATGGACGTCGACGTCAATGGCGAGACGGTCCGGGTCGGCATCGAGCGCGCCCACATGGAGGAGGACACCGGGAAGTCGACCCACGTCGGCAGCACCGGCCGGATCCACGGCGCCGACTACTCGCTGGTCGACTACAACCGCGCCGGCATCCCCCTCATCGAGATCGTCACCAAGCCGATCACCGGCACCCGCGAGAACGTGCCGGCGGTGGCCCGCGCGTACGTCAGCCAGCTCCGCGACCTCATCGTGGCGCTCGGCGTCTCCGAGGCCCGGATGGACCAGGGCAACCTGCGCGCCGACGTGAACCTCTCCCTGGCGGCCAGGGGCAGCGACGTCCTGGGCACCCGGACCGAGACCAAGAACGTCAACTCGTTCCGGTCGGTCGAGCGCGCGGTCCGCTACGAGATGCAGCGCCAGGCCCGCGTGCTCGACTCCGGTCGCGCCGTACTGCAGGAGACCCGGCACTGGCACGAGGACACCGGCATCACCACCAGCGGCCGGGAGAAGTCGGACGCCGAGGACTACCGCTACTTCCCCGAGCCGGACCTGGTCCCGATAGCGCCGCCCCGCGAGTGGGTCGACGAGCTGCGCGGCACGCTGCCCGAGAACCCCACCGAGAAGCGCACCCGGGTGCAGGCCGAGTGGGGGTTCAGTGACCTCGAGATGCGCGACACCGTCGGTGCCGGCGCGCTCGGCCTGGTCGAGGAGACCATCGCCGCCGGCGCGGCCCCGCAGTCGGCCCGCAAGTGGTGGCTGGGTGAGCTGGCCCGCCGGGCCAACGACTCCGGGGTGGAGATCGCCGACCTCGGCGTGGCGCCGGCCGACGTGGCCCGGGTCCAGGCGCTGGTCGACGAGGGCGCGATCAACGACAAGCTGGCCCGCCAGGTCTTCGACGGGCTGTTCGCCGGCGAAGGTACGCCGGACGAGATCGTGGCCGCCCGCGGGCTGTCCATCGTCTCCGACGAGGGCGCGCTGTCGGACGCCGTCGACGCCGCCATCGCGGCCAACCCCGACGTCGCGGACAAGATCCGCGACGGCAAGGTGGCCGCCGCTGGTGCGCTGATCGGCGCGGTGATGAAGGAGATGAAGGGCCAGGCCGACGCCGCCCGGGTCCGCGAGCTGATCCTGGAGAAGCTCTCCTGACCGGCTGGGAGTAGTGTGCGGCTCGCACAACTCCATTCATCACGCCCGCCGCGGGGGAAGCCGGTCCAAGTCCGGCGCTGACCCGCAACCGTAGGCGCGTTCCCCTCCGCTTGTTCAGGGGGAGGACGCGCGAGCCGGAGCACCTGCTGCGACGCGTCCTGACCTTCGCTGTCGAGGAAACGCAGCGGGTCGGCCCGGACGGCCTTCCCGCTGTGCAGCGGGAAGGAACCTCCATGAGAATCGCCCTGCGCCGCGTCGCGGCCCTGTCTGTCGGCTCCAGCCTGGCCCTGACCGGGCTCGCGGCCCAGTCGCCGCCGGCCTCGGCCGACCCCTCTCCAGCCGGCAGCTCTGCCGCGGCCTGGATCACCGGCAAGCTCGTCGACGGACAGCTCTTCCCCGAGGACTACAACAACGGCTTCAACATCGACGCCGGCTACGCCGAGCTCGCGATGGGCAACACGGCCGCCGTGGACCAGATCCGCACCGCGCTGGCGGGCTCGATCAACGGCTACATCGCCGGGGACGACTTCGGCGACCCCGGAAGCACCTACGCGAACGCCACCGCGAAGTCCCTGGCCTTCGTCGTGGAGACCGGCGGCAACCCGGCCTCGTTCGGCGGGGTCGACCTGGTCAGCCGCCTCGAGTCCACGGTCAGCGGCGCCGGGACCAAGGCCGGCCGGATCGTGGACATCAGCGTGTTCGGAGACTTCGCCAACACCATCGGCCAGTCGTACGCCGCGGAGGGGCTGGCCGCCGTCGGCAGCACCAAGGCGGCCGCAGTGCGGGCGTTCCTCCTCAAGCAGCAGTGCCCGAACGGCCAGTTCCGGCTCTCCTTCTCCGACCCGGGCGACACCGAGCAGGGCTGCGTCACCAACCCGAGCGGCGCCACGGGCCCGGACGTCACGGCGTTCGTCGTGCTCGCCCTGCAGCGCCAGTACGCCGACGCCGTGGTGAAGGCCGCGGTCGACCGGGCGGTTGCCTGGCTGAGGTCCGCCCAGGCCGCGGACGGATCGTTCACCGACGAGGACGGCAAGCCCAACAGCAACAGCACCGGACTGGCGGGCGCCGCGCTCGGCGAGTCCTGCGCGCTCGACGCGGCCCGCAAGGCTGCGGCCTGGGTTCGCACCGTCCAGGTCCCGGCCGGGCAGACCGGCCCGCTGGCCGGAGACGTCGGCGCGATCGCGTTCGGGCCGGCCGAGCTCGCCGCCGCGAAGACCGCCGGAATCACCGACCAGCAGCAGTGGCGGGTGTCCACGTCCCAGGCCACCCCAGGGCTGGCCTGGGACGCGAACGCGCCTGCCACCGTCGGGCTGACCGGCCCGACGTCGTTCATCGAGGGCGGCAAGAGCGCCGGCGTGACCATCACCGGCGTCGCCGCCGGGGAGCGGGTCTGCGTCACCGACTCCACCGGCGGGAGCGCGACGCTCACCGGGACCGGCGCTCCGCTGAGCTACGGAGTGGCCACCGCCAAGAAGGGGTCGGACATCACCGTGTCGGCGACCACCGGTCCGGGCTCGGCCTCGGCCACCGTCAAGGTGCTCGGCAAGGAGCGGCTCAAGCCCAGGCTGGCCAAGACCGTCGACCAGGGTGAGCGGGTCAAGGTGAAGCTCAAGGGACTCGGGGCCAAGGAGAAGGTCAAGGTGCTCGTCGACGGCCAGCGCGTCGACAAGGGCAAGGCCAACGCCAAGGGTGTGTTCAAGGGCAGGTTCCTGGCCAGGCTCAAGCTCGGCCTGCACAAGCTCAAGGTGCTCGGGCAGTTCAAGAACCGCGTCGGCGCGGTCACCTTCCGTGTGGTCCGCTGACGATGCGTCGGCGCATCACCGCCCTCGCCACCGCGGTCCTCCTGACCGCGGCGGCGGGGTCCGGCATCGTCGCCGGCACGTCCGCGCCGGCCGCGGCCGCCGCCTGCTCCGGCCAGAGCGGGGTCACCGTCGTGGTCGACCGCGGCTCGCTCGGTGGGGGCATCGCCCAGGTCTGCAACCCGTCCCGGGGCGGGAACGCGGCGGCGCTCGTCACGGGAGCCGGCTTCTCGCTCACCTACGTGCAGCGCCAGCCGGGGTTCGTGTGCCGGGTCGACGGGCTGCCCGCCTCCGACCCGTGCGTCAACACTCCTCCGGCCGACGCCTACTGGGGTCTGTGGTGGTCCGACGGCAGCTCCGGCACGTGGACCTACTCCTCGCTCGGGGCCGGGTCGCTGTCGGTGCCCGAGGGCGGGTATGTCGGGTTCGCCTGGCAGAGCGGCAGCAAGTCCGCCCCCGGTGTCCCCGCCACCCCCCACTCGAGCGCGCCCTCACCCACGCCCACGCAGGCTCCGAGCTCGAGCCCCTCGACCGGGGGCGGCGGTTCCGGCTCGGCGACGCCGACGCGCAAGCCGACTCCCTCACCGACTCCCAAGCCGACCCCCAAGCCCCCGAAGCCCACGGCGAAGCCTTCTGCGCAGCCCACCTCCCTCCCCTCGTCCGCGACACCGACGGCGGTCCCGACGGTGACCGGCAGCGCCGACGCCGCGACCGTCGCGCCGGGGCAGGGGGAGACCTCGGCCGCCGCCGAGCCGACCGAGAGCCCGACCGTCCAGCCGGCCTCGCCGCCGGACACGGCAGCAGCCCCGCCGTCGGGCTCCGCGTCGTTCCAGCCCGGTGACAGCACCACCGAAGTCGCACCCACCAGCGAGGGGGGCGCGCTGCCGGCCTGGGTGGTGCCGTTGGTCATCGTGCTGCTGGCGGCCGGCGGGGGTGCGGCGTACCTGCTGAGGAGACGCACCCGGCCTAGCCCATGATCGGTCGTTGTTGCCGTGCTGTGGACCAGGTTGCTGTACCTTTCGAGGCCGGATCGGGCCGCACCTACCGTCGTGGGGTCTCAGGAGGACGTGGTGAGCAGGGCAAGGACGAACGCCGTCCGCATCGTCGTGGCCACCGTGCTGGCGATGTCGGCCTGCCTGGTCGCTTGGTGGCCGCAGAGCGCGGCCGGCTCGGGCGACGTGGCGATCGTGCCGGCCGTGGCGCGGGCCACGCAGCTGACGCCCTCTCCGACGCGCACCCCGACGGTGACGGTCGCGCCTCCCACGGCGACCGTGGCCCCGCAGCCTCCAGCGCCCGCGCAGCCCAGCTCGACGCCGAAGCCGACCAAGAAGCCGAACCAGAACGGCGGCAACCACAACGGCGGCAACCACAACGGCGGCAACGGCGGCAACCACAACGGTGGCGGCACCAAGCCGCCGAACCTGTCGAACGGCGGCCACGGAAGCGGTTCGCAGGGGTCCCACAACACCCCGGGCAACAGCTCCGGCTCCTCCGGCAGCAACAACAACGCGCCCACGACGGTGGTGACCCAGTCGACCAGTGGCGGCTCGACGGGCCAGGTCTACCCGCCGACCGCCGACAGCACGAAGCCGGCCGACAAGCCCGCGCGGCCCACCGCGGCCGCGACCACCGAGGCCGCCGCCGACACCGGTGGCAACCCGCCCGCGGCGGCGGAGCCGACGGCCGGCAGCACGGACGACGGCACCGGAGCGGCGGAGTACGACACCTACCTGAGCAGCTCGGAGCCGGTCGAGACCAAGAGCGCTCCGGTCTGGGTGGTCCCAGGCATCCTGCTGGTGCTCACATCGATGCTGGCGCTGCTCGGTGGCGTGCTGGGCCGCGGCAACCGCGGGACTCCGGAGCCGGTCCCGGTCCCCGTCAAGCGCCGCAGGCCCCGGCCGCAGATCGACGAGTCCTAGGGCACGCTGCGCGGTCCGCACCGTCCGCGAGGATGTCGCGGTGAGCGCTGCCCGGCTGCCCCGCGACCTGCACCCGGTCGCTTGGTGGGTGTGGGCGCTCGGGCTCGCCACCGCGGCGACGTTCACCACCAACCCACTGGTGCTGCTCACCATCGTCGCGGTCGCGACGCTGGTCGTCATGGCCCGGCGCTCCGAGCAGCCCTGGGCCGACTCGTTCCGGCTGTACGCCGTCGTCGCGGTGGTGATCGTGGTGATGCGGGTGCTGTTCCGGGTGCTGTTCGGCGGCGGCGTGGACGGCGGGCTGGTGGTGCTCGACCTGCCGGAGATCCCGCTGCCCGGCTGGGTGCTCGGCCTGCACCTCCTCGGACCGGTGACCCGTGAGTCGCTGCTCGCCGGGCTGTACGACGGGCTGCGGCTCGGCACCATCGTGATCTGCGTCGGCGCGGCCAATGCCCTGGCCAACCCGAAGCGGTTGCTGCGCTCGGTCCCGGCCGCGCTGCACGAGATCGGAACCGCCCTGGTCGTGGCGGTCACCGTGTTTCCGCAGCTCATCGAGAGCGCCCGCCGGGTGCGGGCCGCGCAGGCGCTGCGCGCGGGCGACCCCCGGCGTACCGGCCGGCTCCGGCGCTACCTGGTGCCGGTGCTCGAGGACTCGCTCGAGCGCTCGCTGCGGCTGGCCGCGGGGATGGACACCCGCGGCTACGGCCGCTCCGGTGGCGCGCCGGCCGCCGAGCGCCGGCTCACCGGCGGGCTGATGCTGCTGGGGCTGTGCGGCGTCGCGGTCGGGGTGTACGCGCTCCTCGACCACACCGCGCCGCGGCTGCTGGCCACGCCGATGCTGGCGCTCGGCGTGACCGCCGCGGTGGCCGGCCTGGTGCTGGCCGGGCGCCGGGTGGGCCGGACCCGCTACCGGCCCGACCCCTGGCGCTGGCCCGAGCTCGCGGTGATGCTGTCCGGGATCGCGACCGGCGTGGTCGCGTGGTGGGTGTCCGGGCACCAGCTCGTGGTCGCCTACCCGGACCTCTCGTCGTTCCCGAAGGTGACCCTGGTTGCCCTGGTCGGCTCCGTGCTGGGCCTGGCCGCGGTGGCGGCCGCTCCCGAGCCTCGGACGGTCGCGACATGAGCCTGCTGGAGCTGCGCGGGATCACCTTCGGGTACGGCGACGAGCCGGTGCTCAACGACGTCTCGCTCTCCGTCGACGAGGGCGAGCTGGTGCTGGTCACCGGCCCGACCGGGTCGGGCAAGTCGACGCTGCTGGGGATCGTCACCGGGCTGGTGCCGCGGTTCTCCGGGGGCACGCTGTCGGGCGACGTACTCCTGGACGGCACGTCGGTGCTCGAGTCGCCGCCGCGCGAGCGCGCGCACGCGATCGGGTACGTCGGCCAGGACCCGCTGGCCGGGTTCGTGACCGACACGGTCGAGGAGGAGCTCGCCTACGGCATGGAGCAGCTCGGGCTGCCGCCGGAGACCATGCGCCGGCGGGTCGAGGAGACGCTCGACCTGCTCGGCATCGCGGAGCTCCGCGGGCGAGACCTGCGCACGCTGTCCGGAGGCCAGCAGCAACGGGTGGCCATCGGCTCGGTGCTGACCATGCACCCGCGGCTGCTGGTGCTCGACGAACCCACGTCGGCGCTGGACCCCACCGCCGCCGAGGACGTGCTGGCCACGCTGACCCGGCTGGTGCACGACCTCGGCGTCTCGGTGCTGCTGGCCGAGCACCGGCTGGAGCGGGTGGTGCCGTTCGCGGACCGGCTCTGCCTGGTCACGTCCGGGGGCTCGCTGGTCGTGGGGGAGCCGGCGTCGGTGCTCGAGGCCTCGCCCGTCGTGCCACCGCTGGTGGAGCTGGGCCGGGCGGCCGGCTGGTCACCGCTCCCGCTGAGTGTTCGTGACGCGCGGCGTCTGGCCTCGGGGCTGGACCTGACCCCACCCGCGCCCGAGGCGCCGGTGGCGACCCGCGCGGGACTGTCGGCCGACGCGTTGACGGTGGTGCACGGCCGGACCGTCGCGGTGCGCGAGGTGTCGCTCGACCTGCCGCAGGGGCGGGTCACCGCCCTGATGGGTCGCAACGGGTCCGGCAAGTCCTCGCTGCTGTGGGCGCTCCAGGGCAGCGGGCCGCGCCGGTCCGGCTCCGTGGTGGTCGGCGACATCGACCCGGCCGCGTTGAAGCCGGCCGGTCGGCGACAGGTCGTCGGGCTGCTGCCGCAGCAGTCCTCGGACCTGCTCTATCTCGAGACCGTCGACGAGGAGTGTGCCGCGGGCGGGGCGGAGGCCCGCGGGATCCTCGACGCGCTGGCACCGGGGATCCCCGGCGACCAGCACCCCCGCGACCTGTCGGAGGGCCAGCGTCTGGCGCTGGCACTGGCCCTCGTGCTGGCCGCCCGGCCGCCCGTCGTACTGCTGGACGAGCCGACGCGTGGACTGGACTACCGCGCCAAGCGGGTGCTGGCCGACGCCCTGCGCGAGCTCGCCGCCGAGGGCAAGACCGTGCTGGTGTCGACCCACGACGTGGAGTTCACCGCGCTGGCCGCCGACGAGGTCGTGGTGCTGGCCGAGGGCGAGGTCGTCTCCTCAGGTCCGGTCCGCCGGGTGGTCGCCGAGTCGCCGGCGTTCGCCCCGCAGGTGACCAAGGTGCTCGGCCCGCCGTGGCTGCGGGTGGACGAGGTCATGAAGGCACTGGTTTCGTGAACGCCGTCCCGCTCTCGCGCCGCTCCGCCGCCATCCTCGGCGTCGCGTCACTGGGCGGACTGATGATGCTGGTCTGGCCGCTGCTGCTCCGGGTCCAGCCCGAGGAGCGGGTGGACCCGCCGTTCCTGTTCCTCGCGCTGCTGCCGGTCGTGATCGCGGTGATGCTGGCCGAGCTCACGCAGGGGGGCCTGGACACCAGGGTGCTCGCCGTGCTCGGCGTGCTCAGCGCGGTGATCGCGATCCTGCGCGGCCTGTCCGCGGGCACCGGCGGGATCGAGCTGGTCTTCTTCCTGCTGATCCTGGCCGGGCGCGTCTTCGGCCCCGGCTTCGGCTTCGTGCTCGGGGTGACCTCGCTCTTCGCGTCCGCCCTGATGACCGCGGGCGTCGGGCCGTGGCTGCCGTTCCAGATGCTCGTCTCGGCCTGGGTCGGCATGGTCGCGGGACTGCTGCCACGCCAGGTGCTCGGTCGATCGGTCTCGGGCCGCTGGGAGATCGCGATGCTCGCGGCGTACGGCGTCGTGGCGGCGTACCTCTACGGCCTGCTGATGAACCTCTCCGGCTGGCCGTTCCTGCTCGGCATCGTGGTCCCCGGCCACGAGCAGACCGCGCTGTCGTTCGACCCGCAGGCGGCGCTGCTGGAGAACCTCAGCCGATTCGGCGCCTACACCCTGATCACGTCGACCGGCTCCTTCGACACCGGCCGCGCGATCACCAACGCGATCGCGATCGTGGTCGTCGGGCCGGCGGTGCTGACCACGCTGCGGCGGGCGGCGAAGCGGGCCACGGTGGTGGGGACGGTCAGCCGCCCGGGCTGACCAGCAGGATCTTGTCGTCGTCGTCCGCGGGGTCGCCGCGGCCGTCCCGGTTGCTGGTGGTCACCCACAGGTTGCCGTCGGGGGCGGCGACGACGGTGCGCATCCGGCCGTACTCGCCGACGAAGTAGGCCTCCGGCTGGCCGGCGGTCTGCCGCTCGACGGGGATCTTCCAGAGCCGGCTGCCGCGGAGCGCGCCCATCCAGAGCGCGCCGTCGAGGTAGGCGAGGCCGGAGGGGGAGGCGACGTCGGTGCCCCAGGTGGCCTGCGGGTCGGTGTAGCCCTCGGCGGCGCCGCCGGTGCCTTCGTAGGTCGGCCAGCCGTAGTTGGCGCCGTCGTCGATCCGGTTGAGCTCGTCGAAGGTGCTCTGGCCGAACTCCGAGGCCCACAGCTGGTCGTCGACGAAGGCCAGCCCCTGCACGTTGCGGTGCCCGAACGACCAGACCTCGGTGTCGAACGGGTTGCCGGGCGCGGGCTTGCCGTCGGGCGTGAGCCGCAGGATCTTGCCGCCGAGGCTGTCGCGGTCCTGGGCGATGTCGCCGTCGCCGGTCTCGCCGGTCGAGGCGTAGAGCATCCCGTCGGGACCGAAGGCCAGCCGGCCGCCGTCGTGGATGCCGCCGAGCGGGATGCCGGTCAGGATCGGCTCGGTGTCGCTGAGCGTCCCGCCGTCCAGGGTGGCGGTGACGATCCGGTTGTCGCTTTCGCTGCTGACGTAGAAGTACAGCTTGCTGTCCTGGTCGTACGCCGGCGACACCGCGACGCCCAGCAGGCCGCCCTCGCCCTGCGGGGCGGCGTCGCCGATGGTGCCGACCTCGGTGACCTCGTGGTCCGCACCGGTGATGGTCAGGACCCGCGCCGAGTCGCGCTCGGTGACCACGGCGTCGCCGTTCGGCAGGAACGCGAGACCCCACGGCACCTCGAGGCCGGTCGCAACGGTGCCGACCACCTGGGGCGCAGCGCCCGAGGTGCCCGCCGACGCGGTCGAGGTCGGCGCGGCGCCGTCGCTCTCGACGTTCACCTTCACCTCGTCGCCACCCTGTGAGCAGCCGGTCAGCCCCGCAGCGACCAGGGCCAGGGCGGCGACACCCGCCTGGGCAGCGCGGTGCATCAAGCCAGCCGGCCGAGGAACTCGAGCAACAGCTCGTGCACCTCGTCCGGGTGCTCCATCTGCACGAAGTGGCTGCCGTCGAGCTCGACGTACGTCGCCCCGGCGATCCGGGCGGCCGCCGAGGCCATGTCGCGGGAGCCCGCGAGCAGGTCCCACTTCGCGGCTACGAACGCGGTCGGCACCGCGATCTTGCTGAGCGAGACCCGGGCGTGCTCCGAGGTGGCGATCGCGAGGTGCATGTACCACTCGATCGGCGTCACCAGGAACTCGCGGACCGCGTTGGCCGTGCCCACGGGGTCGGCGACCGGGAGCATGAAGCCGCTGTGGCTGAGCACCGCGATGCCGCGCGGGCCGACCGGCAGCCGGGTGCTGACCGGCGTGATCGCTCGGCCGGCCAGCTTGAGCGTGCGGGCGATGTTCACCGTCAGCCCCCGCGCGATCATGCGGGGCAGCTTGAGGGGGGCCAGCATCGTGGCGAAGGTGTCGCCAGGGACGCCCGCCACCGCGAACAGCCCGGTGACCCGCTCGGGGTGGCGATAGGCCAGCTCGAACATGGTGTTCACGCCCATCGACCAGCCCATCGCCGGCGCGTGGTCGATGCCGAAGTGGTCCATGACCGACAGCGCGTCCTCGACGAAGGCCTCGATCCCGCAGTGGCTCGGGTCGGCGGGGCGGTCGGAGCCGCCGGTGCCGCGGTGGTTCCACGACACGATCCGCACGCCGCAGTCCGCCCGCAGGAACGCCGGCCAGGTCCAGGGCCCGGTGCCGAGCCCGTTGCAGAGCAGGACGGTGGGGCCGTCGATGCGCCCGTCCGGGTCGTTGGTCCAGGCGGTCAGGCGGGTGCCGTCGTCGGACAGCACGTCGCGGTAGGCGATGCTCGGCGCCGGCGCCACCCGCGCCGCAGAGGTCGGCATGCTCCGATTGTGCCGGAGCAGAGGTTGGTGTCTGGGAGGCAGGCCTATCGGTGCGCCGCGGTGGAAAGCTTCGGGCGCGGCGCGCGGGCCGCGAAGAAGGCGTCCACGTCCTGCCGCTCGGCCCGGCGGGCGGCGAGGGCGGTGCTGGCCACCATCGCGTTGCGGCGGGCGCCCTGCTGCGAGTCGACCGCCCACGCATCGACCCGGTCGGCGAGCCGGCCGACGACCAGGGACGGGACGAACGACATCGGGGTGAACGGGTTCATGGGTGCTCCGGGGCGGGGGAGGGGAGTGGGACCGACGTTAGCCACTCGGACGGCATCGCACATCACCCCGATGTGAAGAGGCCGTGAACAGTTCGGTGAGAACAGCCTGAGACATCTAGTCCGGGACGGGTTCCGCGATGGTGCCGCGGGAGCGGGTGGCGCCGACACTCGCGGCCACCACGCACGCCATCGCCAGCAGCTGCAGCGGACCGAGCAGCTCGCCCACGACTACGAGCCCGGCCAGCGCGGCCGCCGCGGGCTCGAGGCTCATCAGGATGCTGAACACGGCCGGCTTCAGCGACCGCAACGCGACCAGCTCGCAGGTGTACGGGATCACCGAGCTCAGCAGGCCCACCAGGGCCCCGATCATCAGGATCCGGATGTCGTCGAGCTGGCCGACGTGCCGCCCGAGGGCCAGCGGGGTGAGCAGGAGGGTGGCGACCAGGCTGGCCACGGCCAGCCCGTCCACGCCCTGCCAGCGGCGGCCGGTCTGCGCGCTGAGCAGGATGTACGCCGCCCAGGTGGCGGCCGCCAGCAGGGCGAAGCCGACGCCGGCCCAGGTCAGGTCGCCGGGCTGGAGTCCGAGCAGGAGGACTCCGAGGCCGGCCAGCCCGATCCAGAGCAGGTCGCGCAGCCTCCGGGAGCCGAGCACGGCCAGCGTCAGCGGACCGACGAACTCGATGGTGACCGCGAGCCCGATCGGGATACGGGCGAAGGCCTGGTAGATCGACCAGTTCATCAGCCCCAGCGCCAGCCCGAAGGCGAGCACGACCAGCCAGTCCTGGCGGGTGCGGCCGCGCAGCGCCGGGCGGGCGATCGCCAGGAGCACCAGCGCGCTGGTGACCAGCCGCAGCCACACGATCGTCGTGGGTGAGACCTCGTCGAAGACGGTCTTGGCGAAGCCGGCTCCGAACTGCACCGAGAGGATCCCGAGGAGCACGAGCCAGATCGGCGAGATCGGGGAGACGCGCACCGATGAGTCCCGCGCCACCACCGGGTCAACCTATCGACGTACGTCACCGACGAGGACGAGGATGCCAGGCATGGGCGACACGACGGTGCTGATGGTCGGCACGCGCAAGGGGATGTGGATCGGGACCTCGGACGAGGCCCGCGAGGAGTGGCGGTTCACCGGCCCCCACTTCAACATGGAGGAGGTCTACTCCTGCCTGGTCGACACCCGGTCAGACCCCCCGAGGCTGTACGCCGGCGCCTCGTCGAGCTGGCTCGGCCCGCGGGTGCGGCGCTCCGACGACCTCGGGCAGAACTGGCAGGAGGCGGAGGACGGCGGCATCCGCTTCCCCGAGGGGAGCGGCGCCAGCGTCGAGCGGGTCTGGCAGCTGGCTCCCGGTCTGGAGCCGGAGACGGTCTACGCGGGCACCGAGCCCGGAGCTGTCTGGCGCTCCTCCGACGGCGGCCGGACGTTCGCGCTCGAGCAGGCCCTGTGGGACCACCCGCACCGGACCCAGTGGGGCGCCGGCTTCGGTGGTCAGGCGTTCCACACCATCCTCCCGCACCCGCAGGACCCCGAGTCGGTGACGGTCGCGATCTCGACCGGCGGCGTCTACCAGACCGGCGACGGCGGCGCGTCGTGGGAGCCCCGCAACCAGGGCATCCGCGCCGAGTTCCTGCCCGAGGGCCAGCAGTACCCCGAGTTCGGGCAGTGCGTGCACAAGGTGACCCGGCATCCGTCCCGGCCCGAGCGGCTCTACCTGCAGAACCACGGTGGGGTCTACCGATCGGACGACCACGGCGGTTCGTGGGACTACATCGGCGACGGGCTGCCCGCCGACTTCGGCTTCCCGGTGGTGGTGCACCCGCACGAGCCGGACACCATCTTCGTCTTCCCGATCAGCGGCGGCGACGGTCGCTACCCACCCGGTGGCAAGGCTCGCGTCTACCGGTCGAAGGACGCCGGTGACACGTGGGAGGAGCTGGGCGAGGGGCTGCCTGACGACTTCTTCGTCTGCGTGATGCGCGACGCGATGTGCACCGACGACCACGACAGCCCGGGGCTCTACGTCGGCGCCCGCAACGGCGCCGTGTGGGGCTCGGCCGACGCGGGGGAGAGCTGGCGACAGGTGGTCGCCAACCTGCCCGACGTGCTGGTGGTCCGGGCCGGCAAGGTCTAGGCCGTCTCGAGCTCCTCCTCGTCCTGAGCCGACTCCTTCTTCGAGCGCTCCACGTGCCGCTCGATCTCCTCGGTGCTCAGCCGCGAGCGGACCGCGAGCGTGTAGATCACGCAGGAGAACACCAGGATGGTCGGCACGGCGGACTCGAAGGTCAGCACGCCGCGGCCGCCGTAGTTGCCGAGGTAGGAGATCAGCGCCAGGCCGCCCAGCCAGGGCAGCACCCACGTGGCGCCGGAGCGCCAGTCGAGTGAGGGGACGTCCTTGCCGAGCACGTGGTAGACCGGCAGCAGCGCGAAGCCGATCAGCACCGCGATGAACAGCTTCCAGTTGATCGGCCAGGTGGACCAGTAGATGACCAGGTTGGCCGCGAAGAAGGCCAGCACCGGGATGGCGTGGCCGCCCGGCACCTTGAACGGCCGCTCCGCCTCGGGCAGGCCGTGCCGCAGCGCGCCCAGCACCAGCGGGCCGGTGGCGAAAGACAACACGGTCGCCGAGGTGATGAAGCCGACCAGCTGCTGCCAGCTGGGGAACGGCAGGAAGACGATCAGGCCGACCACGAAGGTCACGATCAGGCTGATCAGCGGCACCCCGCGGTCGGTGGTGCGGGCCAGCGCCTGCGGCGCGTTGCCGTTCCTGGCCATGGCGTAGGAGATCCGCGAGGTGGCGGTGGTGTAGATCAGCCCGGTGTCTCCCGGAGAGATGATCGCGTCGGCGTACAGCACGATCGCGAGCCAGCCCAGCCCGATGATCGAGGCGATGGCGGCCAGCGGGCCGAAGTCGTTCTCGAAGGACAGGTTCGCCCACCCGTCGCTGTCGCCGAGGTCGCCAGGGTCCACGGCGCCGATGAAGGCGAACTGCAGGGCCACGTAGATGACGCCCGTGATCAGCACCGACCCGACGACGGCCAGCGGC
The DNA here is from genome assembly GCA_963749865.1 of uncultured Actinomycetota bacterium. Lineage (GTDB taxonomy): Bacteria > Actinomycetota > Actinomycetes > Propionibacteriales > Nocardioidaceae > Nocardioides. The sequence continues at coordinate 56,735 of CAVVOE010000006.1, read as the reverse complement.
ACGTTGCGCCGCGGGTTGTCGGTCTCGCCGGCGAACTCGATCCCCTGCCGGAAGCCGAGGTAGGAGAAGATCACGCCCGAGGTGGCGATCGCCTCGAAGACGCCGTGCCAGCCGTAGGGCATGAACTCGTGGCTGGAGAAGTTGCTGCTGTGGAACGACGTGACCAGGAACATCACGACCACCAGCAGGATCACCGCGATCTTCCACCAGACCAGGGCGTTGTTGATCCGGGCGAACCAGCGGATGCCGTAGTAGTTCACGACCACGAAGACCGCCATCAGGATCACGGCGCTGACGTAGCCGAGGGTGGTCAGCGTGTGCACGCTCTCGCCGTCCACGGTGTGCTCGGAGGTGAACGGCGCGTACTTGGTGCCGTACTGCAGTGACGCCTCGACCTCGATCGGCGCGGTGGTGGCCACCGCCACCCAGGTGATCCAGCCGGAGGTGTAGCTCGCGAACGAGCCGAAGGCCAGGTGTGGGAAGCGGACCACGCCGCCGGACAGCGGGAACATGGTGCCGAGCTCGGCGTAGGTCAGCGCGATCAGCAGGATCATCACGCCGCCGAGTCCCCACGAGATGAGCGCGGCCGGGCCGGCCTGGGTGGACGCGTCGAGCGCACCGAACAGCCAACCGGAGCCGATGATCGAGCCGACGCTGGCGAAGAGCAGGCCGACCACGCCGACGTGGCGTCTGAGCTCGTGCCCCTTCTCAGGAGCGTCCTGGGTCATGGTGGCCATCCGCACTCTCCTCTCTCGCCGTGGTTGCTGGAGACAACCGACCATCGGTACCCACCGGCCGCCGGGTCCACGATCGGATCTCTTGCGCTGAGCGACGGGCGAGGATGAGGATCCGGGGATGGGCAGCAGCTTCGAGGTGACCCGCTCGACCACCATCCAGGCCGACCCAGCGCGGGTGCACGACCTCATCGACGACTTCCACCACTGGACCACCTGGTCGCCGTGGGAGGACCTCGATCCCAACCTCTCCCGCACCTACACCGGACCGACCTCGGGGGTCGGCGCGCACTACGCGTGGCGGGGCAACCGCAAGGCCGGCGAGGGGTCGATGGAGATCACCGGATCCGGCCCGGAACGCATCGAGATCGAGCTGGCCTTCCTGAAGCCGATGCGCAACACCCAACAGGTGGAGTTCGTGCTCACCCCGGTCGGCGGCGGCACCGACGTGACCTGGCGGATGGCCGGCCAGCACGAGGGGCTGGTGATGAACCTGTTCAGCAAGGTGATGCCGATGGACAAGCTGGTCGGCAAGGACTTCGAGAAGGGGCTGGCTCGGCTCAAGGCCGTCGCCGAGGCTCCCTAGCTCACAGAACCCACTCGACCGGCCCACCAGGTCGCGCCGATCCGGCGGTACGCCGCGAGCGCGTCGCCGCGGCGGCCGACGTACTCGTCGACCACCCCGTGGAAGGTGACCGCGCCCGCGTTGAGCACCGCTCGGCCGGCGTACGGCTCGAGGACCGCGGCGGCGCGGTCGGCCAGCGCCTCGTGACCGGAGCGGGAGGCCGGGCGGCCGGCGTCGGTCCAGAGCATCGCGGCCTCGGCCAGCACGTGGGTGACGGCCAGGACGTCCGCCTCGGCCAGGGCCGGTCAGGCGCGGATCCGGGTGACGGTGTCCCGGTGCCGGGCCACGGTCGCCTCGTCCCAGTCGCCGGTGCGGTAGATCGAGATCGCGGTGACCTCCCCGTCGGTGACGTCGCAGCGCATCAGCTCGCGGCAGTACCACTGCTGGCCGCCGTGGTCCCACTCCTCCTCGACCTCGAGCCGGAAGCCGGTCCCGGTCACGTCCAGCCGGGTGCGGGGGACCCGACCGTTCCCGGGGTGCCCGTCGGTGCGGATCTTGACGCCGCCGTCCCGGCCCTGGGCCTGGAGCCGCCACGAGCGGCATCGTGAAGTCGGTGAACAGGTCGTCCGCGAAGAGTCCCTCGCGCGGGGTGTTCGTCTCGAGGAAGCGCACCAGCTTGGCGGCCAGTGCCTCGGCGGTGTCGCGGTCGGTGAGCGGCTGAGCGGTCGTGGTCATCGGGTCCTCCGGACTTGTGGTGTGGTCTACCCGGAAGGCGTGACCCTGCCGTGACGCGGCCGGGTCACATCGTGACGCGGCGGGGAGCGCGCCGCACGCCGCGCCGTACCCTCGGCTCATGCCCGAAGCGCCCGACATCAAGCCCCGGTCCCGCGACGTCACCGACGGACTGGAGCGGGCCGCCGCGCGGGGGATGCTGCGGGCGGTGGGCATGGGCGACGAGGACTTCGCCAAGCCGCAGATCGGTGTCGCGTCCAGCTGGAACGAGATCACCCCGTGCAACCTCTCCCTGCAACGGCTGGCGCAGGCGGTGAAGAACGGCGTGCACGCGGCGGGTGGCTACCCACTGGAGTTCGGCACGATCTCGGTCTCCGACGGCATCTCGATGGGCCACGAGGGCATGCACTTCTCGCTGGTCAGCCGCGAGATCATCGCCGACTCGGTCGAGACGGTGATGAACGCCGAGCGGCTGGACGGCTCGGTGCTGCTGGCCGGCTGCGACAAGTCGCTGCCCGGCATGCTGATGGCCGCCGCCCGGCTCGACCTGGCCAGCGTGTTCCTGTACGCCGGCTCGATCATGCCCGGCCAGGTCGACGGCCACGACGTCACGATCATCGACGCCTTCGAGGCGGTCGGCGCCTGCCTGGCCGGCAAGATCAGCCGCGAGGAGGTCGATCGCATCGAGCGCGCGATCTGCCCCGGCGAGGGGGCGTGCGGCGGCATGTACACCGCGAACACGATGGCCGCGGTGGCCGAGGCGATCGGCATGTCGCTGCCCGGATCCGCGGCTCCGCCCGCGGTGGACCGGCGCCGCGACGGCTTCGCGCACCGCTCGGGCGAGGCCGTGGTCGGGCTGCTGCGCTCGGGCATCACGGCTCGCCAGATCATGACCCGCGAGGCGTTCGAGAACGCGATCACCGTGGTCATGGCGCTGGGCGGCTCCACCAACGCCGTACTCCACCTGCTGGCCATGGCCCGCGAGGCCGAGGTCGAGCTCACCATCGACGACTTCAACCGGGTGGGCGACAAGGTCCCGCACCTCGGTGACCTGAAGCCGTTCGGCCGCTACGTGATGAACGACGTCGACAAGGTCGGTGGCATCCCGGTCGTGATGAAGGCGCTGCTCGACGCCGGGCTGATGCACGGCGACTGCCTGACCGTGACCGGTCGCACCATGGCCGAGAACCTCGCCTCGCTCGCGCCGCCCGGCCTCGACGACGACGTGCTTCGCTCGCTGGACCGGCCGATCCACGCGACGGGCGGGCTGACCATCCTCAAGGGATCGCTGGCCCCCGAGGGCGCGGTCGTGAAGTCGGCCGGCTTCGACGAGTCGGTCTTCACCGGCACCGCACGGGTCTTCGACGGCGAGCGGGCCGCCCTCGACGCCCTGACCGCGGGCCGGATCGTGGCCGGCGACGTCGTGGTGATCCGCAACGAGGGACCCAAGGGCGGCCCGGGGATGCGCGAGATGCTCGCGATCACCGGTGCGATCAAGGGCGCGGGTCTTGGCAAGGACGTCCTCCTCATCACCGACGGCCGCTTCTCCGGGGGCACGACCGGCCTCTGCGTGGGCCACATCGCCCCGGAAGCCGTGGACGGCGGCCCGATCGCGTTCCTCCGCGACGGCGACCAGATCACCCTCGACGTGCTCAACCGCTCGCTCGAGGTCGAGATGGGCGAGGACTGGGAGTCCCGCAAGGACGGCTGGACCCCGCTGCCGCCGAAGTACACCACCGGCGTGCTGGCCAAGTACCGCAAGCTCGTCTCCTCCGCCGCCCACGGGGCCGTCACCGGCTGAGCATCGCGGCCCGTGGCGAGTTTCATCGGCTAGCCGATGAAACTCCCGCTGAGACGATGAACCTTTGTCGTCCAGGCACGAGTTTTGTCGGCTAGCCGATGAAACTCTCGGGCCTTTCTCAACCAGACGGTTGACAAAGTTCCGTCTGGGATGGCAATCTCCTCGTGTTCAACCAATTGGTTGAGCAGAGAGGACGAGATGACCGATCCGCTGTCCAAGGTGTTCGCGGCCCTGGCCGACCCGACCCGTCGCGACATGGTCGCTCGCCTGTGCGCGGGCGACGCGACGGTGGGTCAGCTCGCGGCGCCGTACGACGTGAGCATGCAGGCGGTCTCGAAGCACCTGAAGGTGCTCGAGGGTGCCGGCCTGGTCACCCGGGGCAAGGACGCGCAGCGGCGACCGGTGCATCTCGAGGCGGAGGTGTTCGACCTGATGACGAAGTGGATCGAGCGCTATCGCCGAGAGGCCGAGGCCCGCTACCAGCGGCTGGACGCGGTCCTGGCCGAGATGAACGACGAGACCACCGACCTGACCGAACCGACCGAACCGACCCGAGGAGAGATCGCATGACCACGACGAGGACCACCGCGGACGGCACCACCACCATCGAGGCGCCGTCCGACCTGCCCGTGATCCGGATGACCCGCGAGTTCGCGGCCACACCGGCGCAGCTGTTCCGGGCGCACACCGACGCCGACGTGTTCGCGCGCTGGACCGGCCCGGCCGGCACCGAGGTGAAGATCGACCAGTGGGACGCCCGCACCGGCGGCAGCTGGCGCTTCCACGGGGCCGTCGAGGGCGAGGAGCACGCCTTCCGCGGCTGCTTCCACACGGTCCGCGAGGACCGGCTCGTCCAGACCTTCACCTGGGAGGCGCTGCCCGACGCGGTGTGTCTCGAGACGATGACCTTCGAGGAGCTCGGCGACGGGCGCACCCGGCTGCACGCCGTGTCGCTGTTCGACACCTTCGAGGGCCGCGACGGGATGCTCTCCTCGGGGATGGACGTCGGCGTCAACGACGGCTACGCCCGGCTCGACACGATGCTGGCGGCCGGCGAGGTCTGAGCGGGGGCGGGGCCGCCGGGGGCGGCCCCGTATCCTCCCTGCCGATGGAGAAGTCCGACCGCCCCGCCCTCGTCGCCGTCTTCCTGGCGATGGTCGCGCTGATCTCGATGGCGGCCGTCGTACCCGACGCCCAGGCGCTGCCTGCCTGGGACGCGATGCCCGAGCACGGCACCGCGGTCGACTCGACCTCCGGGCTCTCCGCCACCGCGCACACCAGCACCACGCAGGGCGGGACCACGGTCACGCCCACGCCCCAAGGCGGTACGTCGACCCCGCCGCCGCCGCCGCCGAAGGCCGCCCTGCCCGGCGGCGCGACCAGCATCTTCGGGGACGGCCGGTTCCTGGTCGCCTATTACGGCACCGCCCAGACCGGCGCGCTCGGCGTCCTCGGCGAGACCTCACCCGAGCAGATGGTCAAACGGGTCCGCCGCGCGGCGGCGCCGTTCGCCCGGAGGAAGCAGCCGGTCCAGGTCGTGTTCGAGCTGATCGTGAGCATCGCCGACCGGTACGCCGGGAACGGCGGCGACTTCTCCCACGACATCCCGCGCCGCGAGGTGCAGAAGTACATCGACGCGGCTCACGAGCACGACGCCCTGCTGCTCCTCGACCTCCAGCCCGGCCGCACGGACTTCCTCAGCACCGCCAAGCGCTGGGCCTGGGCGCTGAAGGATCCCTACGTCGGGCTCGCGCTCGACCCCGAGTGGCGGATGGGCCGGCACGGCGTCCCCGGCACCCGGATCGGCTCGGTCGGCGCCGGCGAGGTCAACCGGGTCTCGGCGTGGCTTCGCGACCTCGTCGCGCGCAGCTCCCTTCCCCAGAAGCTGTTCGTGCTGCACCAGTTCCGCACCGACATGATCCAGGACATCGGCTCGATAGAGCCCCGGCGTGGCGTGGTCATGGTCCAGCACGTCGACGGCTTCGGCACTCCCGGCCAGAAGCTCGACACCTTCCACCATGTGGCCCGGCCGCGTCAGTTCTTCATGGGGTTCAAGCTGTTCTACGACGAGGACATCCGCCGGATGTCGGCCGCCGACGTACGCCGGATCAACCCGCGGGTGCGCTTCGTGAGCTTCCAGTGACGGCCACCCACGCCGCCGACGCGGAGGCCCTCGACGCGGTCGACCCGCTGGCGGCGTACCGCGACCGGTTCGTCGGCGCCGACACCCCGCTGGTCTACTTCGACGGCAACTCGCTGGGCCGACCGCTCAAGGTCACCGGGCCGCGACTGGCGGAGTTCGTCGAGGAGGAGTGGGGCGGCCGACTGATCCGGGGCTGGGACGAGCGGTGGTTCGACCTGCCGCGCACCCTCGGTGACCGGCTGGGCGAGGTCTGCCTGGGCGCCGGGCCCGGACAGGTCGCGATCGGCGACTCCACCACCGTCCTGCTCTACAAGCTGATGCGCGCAGCGGTGGCGGCCCGACCCGGCCGGACCGAGATCGTGCTGGACCGCGACCAGTTCCCGACCGACCGGTACGTCGCCGACGGCGTGGCCCGCGAGGCCGGGCTGACCCTCCGGTGGATCGAGGTCGACACCACCACCGGGGTCACCGCCGAGCAGCTGGAGGAAGTGGTCGGGCCGCAGACCGCGCTGGTGGTGCTCAACCACGTCGCGTACCGCTCCGCGTGGCTGGCCGACGCCCCGGGGCTCACCCGGATCGTCCACGAGGGCGGGGCCCTGGTGCTCTGGGACCTGTGCCACTCCGCCGGCGTGGTCCCCGTCGAGCTGGACGCCTGGGACGTCGACCTCGCGGTCGGCTGCACCTACAAGTACCTCAACGGCGGCCCCGGCTCGCCGGCCTTCCTGTACGTCGCGACCCGGCACCTGGACGAGCTGACCCAGCCGATCCAGGGCTGGATGGGCGCCGACGACCCGTTCCTGATGGGCCCGTCGTACGTCCCGGCCAGCGGCATCCGCCGGTTCCTCTCCGGCACGCCCGCGATCGTCGGCATGCTCGCGCTCGAGGACATGGTCGGGCTGGTCGCGGAGGCCGGGCTGGACACGGTGCGGGCCAAGTCGGTCGGGCTCACGTCGTACGCCGTCGACGTCGCCGACGAGCTGCTCGCGCCGGCCGGCGTCACCGTGGCCTCGCCCCGCGACCCCGCGCGGCGAGGCGGGCACGTCACCCTCAACCACCCGCTGATGGGCGAGGCGACCGCCGAGCTGTGGCGGCGCGACGTGATCCCCGACTACCGCGACCCGCACGGCCTGCGGATCGGGCTCTCGCCGCTGTCCACGTCGTACGCCGAGGTGCGGGCCGGGCTGGAAACCGTTCGCGAGGTGCTGGCCGGCCTGACAGCCTGAGCGGATGGTGCGCTTTCCCCGTCCGCTGGCTCCAGGCGACCGGATCGCGGTCACGTCCCCGTCGAGCGGCGTCGGCGACCGGCTGCGTCCTCGCATCGAGGCGTCCATCGCCGTGCTGCGCGAACGAGGCTACGAGGTGGTCGTGGGGGAGTGCATGGGCGATGATCTCGTCGTCTCGGCGCCCAAGGAACAACGTGCCGCCGAGCTGGTCTCGATGCTGACCGACCCACAGGTCGCGGCCGTCGTCCCGCCGTGGGGCGGCGAGCTGGCCATCGACCTGCTCGACCAGCTCGACTGGGACGCGCTCGCCGCGGCCGAGCCGACCTGGTTCGTGGGCTGGAGCGACTGCTCGAGCCTCCTGATGCCGCTCACGCTGCGGCTCGGCTGGGCCACCCTGCATGGCTGGAACCTGGCCGACACGGCGTACGGCGCGCCGGACGGCCTGCTGCACTGGCTGGACCTGGCCTCGGCGACCGGCGAGGTCACCCAGACCAGTCCCGGGCTGACCCGGGACGGGTGGGACGACTACGCCGCGAACCCGGGCGTGGCCGAGATGACGCTGGACCGCCCCACGTCCTGGTCGGTCCTCGGCGGCGGCGACGCGGAGATGGCGGGCGTGCTCATCGGCGGCTGCCTCGAGTGTGTGTCGCCGCTCGCGGGAACGCCGTACGCCGACGTGCCGGCGTACGGCCGCGCCCACGCCGACGAGGGCCTCCTGGTCTACCTCGAGGTGTGCGAGCACGGCGCCTACGACGCGGCCCGCCAGCTGCACGCGCTGCGGCTCGCGGGCTGGTTCGACGACGCGAGCGGGGTCCTGATCGGCCGCACGGCCGCGCCGGACGCCGAGAAGATGACCCAGCACGAGGCGGCGGCCGACGCGTTGGGCATGCTCGACGTGCCGGTCGTCCTCGACGCCGACATCGGCCACACGCAGCCGTTCCTGCCCGTGGTGAACGGAGCCTCGGCGCGAGTGACCGTCACCGACGGCGTGGGAGTCGTGACGCAGCGGATCGGCTGAGCAGCGGACTCAGTTGATGTGGTCGCGCCAGTCGACCGGCACCCGACCGCGCGGTCCGGGCGCTGGCTGGTCTTCCGGGCGCGCGGTCGGTGCGGCCAGGGCCGGGCCGTCGACCGCTTCGTCGGCGGCGTAGTCCCAGAACCACTCCTCGCCGGGCTCGAAGCTCTGGACGACCGGGTGACCGGTCGCGCGGAAGTGTGCGCTGGCGTGCTGGGCCGGTGAGGAGTCGCAGCACCCGACGTGGCCGCACTGCGCGCAGCGGCGCAGGTGCACCCACCAGCCGCCGTCGGCATCGCACTCGGCGCAGCCGGTGCCGCTGGGTGGGACGGTCGGGTCGATGCCGGCGGTCACGCGTCGACGCTATCCGGGTCGTCGAGGGCGGCGAGGTACTCCTCACCTGCCCTCAGCTGCCGCTCCCGCTCCGCGGGGTCGAGGGCGGCCCACTGGTCGGCGAACGCCTCCATCCCGCGCCGGGTCAGGTCGACGAACCGCGGGTCGTCCGCCAGCGCGCGCACGTCCCGCTCGCCGGCCAACACCTCCCGGATCCGGTAGCCCAGGGGTGTGCCGGCCTCCTGCTCCGCGAGCTCGGTGAGGGACCGGCGCAGCACGACGGCCCCGGCGAGGTCGCCGGTGAGCGACTGCAGGGGGTCTGTCATGAGTCCCGCAGCCTGGTCTGCAGGTCGGAGGCGATCTCCTCGAGCGCGCCGAACAGCTCGGGGCTCGACATCTCGATCAGGACCTCGTTCACGGTGTCCTCGGCGCCCTCCTCCCTGGCGATGTCGTCGCGCAGATGGACGACCTCCGCCCACTCGATCACCTCGTCGGCGGTCAGCGTGCCGGCCACGAAGCGATCGAGGACGCCGCCGATGTGCGCCCGGGTCGCGGTGACGAGCTCGTCGGAGTCCCATGGGAACCGCGCCAGCGCCCGCAGCGCCGAGGGCAGGGGGGTCCGCAGCTCGAGGAGGTCCTGGAGCGCCTCGACGCGCCCGTCGTCGGTGCTCACGTGAACTTGTCCTTGATGTGCACGATCGTCCCGTCCGGTGCGTAGGTCGTCTTGACCATCTTCACGGTCTCGCCGGTCTCGTCGACGATCTTGGTGTACTCGGCGTACGAGCCGGGCACCCGGCCCGGGACCGTGCTCGTGTAGGCCAGGTTTCCATTCGGGAGCTGGCGGATCTCCGGGTCGTCCAGCCCCTTGGCGAACCTCTTCATGAACCGGTTGTAGTTCTTGGCCTGCCGTGCGTTGAGCGCCCCGCGCTCGACCAGCCTCCCCCTCCTCGCGACCTGGAACGCCCTGACCATCCGCTGGGCCTGCTTGAGCCGGTCGAAGGCGTTCTTCAGCCGCAGGATCCTCGGCGTGGCCGCAGCCAGGGTCGCGGCCGCTCGGGCCGCCTTGAGCCCGCGCAGCGCCGCGAGGATCAGCCGCGCGTAGCGGACCGCTCGGGCGGCGATCACCCCGGCGCCGACCGCCGCCGCGCCACCGAAGGTGACCAGGCTCCCGAGCGCGCTGAGGCCCGCGGTCACGCCGCACTCGATCGCGAGGTCCTTCAGCAGGTCGCGGATCGTCTGCCGGGTGTCGTCGACCTGCTTGGCGTAGTCCTCGCAGCAGTCGCCCTGCGCCCTGAGCGCTGCGGCCAGGTCGGCGATGTTGGTCTTCGCGGTGCCCAGCACGTGCAGGGCGGTCGGGACCTCGGGCGAGCGCTGCCGCTCGAGATGGCTCATGGCCACCTCGACGTCGGGGCCGAGACCCTCGACCAGCCCGGCCGCCGTGCGCCAGGCCAGAGCCGCGCTGCGGAGCTGGTCGGTGTTCGCGCTCGGCCAGCCGAAGCCCTGCAGGTGGTCGACCACGTGGTTCCACCAGTCGGGGAAGTCCTCGTTGTCGCCCCCGAGCGCGGTCGGCGGGGTGAACGCCGGCACGTCCACCGGTCCCTTGCCGGCGACGCCGCCCTCGTAGGTCGGGTAGGGACGGTTGTAGACCGACCCGGCGTTGGCCTGGCGGTGGTTGCGCGCGGAGGCCGCTGCGACGTCGCCGGCACCACCCAGCCCCGTGACCAGGCTGCGCAGCGCGTCGACCGCCGCCTGCGCCGCGGGGTCGTAGGCCTTGACGAAGTCCTCGGAGGAGGCGTCGTCACCTCCCAGGGCGTGGTAGCCGGCGAGCTTGTCCTTGAGCGCGTCGAAGGCATACGCCGCGGAGTGGTTGGCGCCGTACAGCGCCTCCGCCGCGGTGTCGTAGCCGCCGGCCTCGACCTCGAGCCTCACCGCATCTGCTCCCACATCGAGACGTTGGCGTCCGCAGCCTGCGTGTAGTTGCCGTGGGCGGCCCGTGCTGCCGTCCGGAGGTCGACCATGGCCTGGCGCATGTCGCGCATGCCGGCCGACCACTCGTCGTGGGCGACCCGATGGGCCTGGGCCGCCTCACCCTCCCAGGTGTCATGGAGAGCGGCCATCTGCTTCTCGAGGTCGGACAGGAGCAGCTCGAGCTCGTGCTCGCACTCCTCGAGGTCCCCGACCACCGCGTCCAGCTCGCCGGTGTCGATGGCGAAGTCGTCGACCCCGCCCATCAGCCCAGCCGCTCCACGATCCGGGCGGACACGCTGTCGAGCGCAGCCTGCGAGGCGTCGTCCTGGCTGACCAGGTCGCGGTGGGTGGCGTCGAGCAGCTCGCCCATCGCCGCCAGTCCGTCGCGCACGTCGTCGGCGGCCTGCTTCCACTCGTCCCAGGCCTCGACGAACGAGTCGGCGGCGACGCCGGTCCAGCCGGACTGCAGGAACCCCGAGACCCGGCCGTCGATGCGGCGCTCGTCGCGGTCGAGCCGATCCGTGGCGGCCCGGACGTCCGCGACGCCGCGACGGAACGCCTCGTGCTGGACTTCGATCATGGCGGGCTCCGGGGGTGGGGTACGTCGGCCGATCACCCCACACTCCCCGGACCCCGCGAATCCGAAACGCGCGCACGTCGCTCTCGTCGGCTTGGGGTACCGCGTCGGCATGACCGACGACTCACCGTCCACGCTGTCCGAGAACGACATCGAGCAGGCGGAGCTCGAGGACTGGCGGGTGCTCTTCGACGAGCTGCACGCCCGGTTCCGGACCGACGACTTCGCGACCGGCCTCAAGCTGGTCAAGAAGATCGGCAAGGCCGCCGAGAAGGCCGACCACCACCCCGACGTGGCCCTCTCCTACGGACAGGTGGACGTGCGGCTGTCGAGCCACGACGCCGGCGGGATCACCGAGCGGGACGTCGACCTGGCTCGCGAGATCAGCGGCTTCGCCTCGGATGTCGGCGCCGAGCCGGCTCCTGGAGAGCTGTCGGTGATCGAGATCGCCCTCGACACCCCGACGTACGACGACGTGAAGCCGTTCTGGGCCGCCGTGCTCGGCTACGAGACCTCCAAGACCCACCCGGAGGAGCTGAACGACCCGAACGGCACCCGGCCCACGCTGTGGTTCCAGAAGGCGGACTCCGCGAAGGGCGAGGTGGAGCAGCGCTTCCACATCGACGTGCGGGTGCCGCCCGACGTGGCCGAGGACCGCGTGCGCAAGGCGCTCGACGCCGGCGGGACGCTGGTCAGCGACGAGCGCGCCCCGACCGTGTGGGTGCTTGCCGACGCCCACGGCAACAAGGCGTGCGTGACGACGTGGCTGGGTCGCGACCCCGACCACGACTCCGAGGAGGGGGACGCGGCCGGGAAGGTGTCGGACGACAGTGACGACAGCAGCGATGACAACCGGGACGCGGATGACACCCAGGACCGGGACGGGGACGGGCACCCCGACCACTGATGTCTGCGGGCGGTGGCACGCTGAGGGCATGGAGCAGCGGATCAGCTTCCTGTCCCTCGCCGTGCGCGACCTCGCGGCCAGCCGGCGGTTCTACGTCGACGGCCTGGGCTGGACACCCGACATGGAGGTCCAGGGCGACGTCGTGATGATCCTGGTCGGTGAGCACGTCGTGCTCTCCCTCTGGGATCGCGAGCACTTCCAGGCCGAGGTCGGCACCATCGCCGTGGCGGAGGGGGTGCCGCCGTTCACGATGTCCCACAACGTCGCGACCGAGGCCGAGGTCGACGCCGTCCTCGAGACCGCGCGCGCGGCCGGCGCCGACCCCGTGCACGAGGCGGTCGAGCGCGAGTGGGGCGGCTACACCGGCTACTTCGCCGACCCCGACGGCTATCGCTGGGAGATCGCCACCAACCCCGGACCCATCGGACAGAAGGTGCTGCCGTGACCGACCGCGACCAGAGGCTCCGCTACTCACACGTCCAGGCCGAGGAGGGCCTCGGGGACTGGCGGTTCTTCCTCATGAAGCTGCACGCCCGCTTCAAGACCGGCAGCTTCGTCAAGGGCCTCGAGCTCGTCAGCCGCATCACCGACGCGGCCGAGGCGGCCGACCACCACCCCGATGTCGTCCTCACCTATCCCCAGGTCGACGTGGACCTGTCCAGCCACGACGTCGGCGGCGTCACCAGCCGGGACCTCGACCTGGCCCGTCAGATCTCCGCGATCGCCGCCGAGCTCGGTGTCGAGGCGGCCCCGCGCGAGGTCTCGACGCTCGAGCTGGCGCTCGACGTACCGGACGCCGACGAGGTGAGGCCGTTCTGGGCCGCGGTCCTCGGTTACCAGCACCAGCGCTCGTGGCCCGAGGTCTTCGACCCGGGCGGCCGCAACAACACATTGTGGTTCCAGTCGGCGCCCGGTGCCACCGGCGAGGTCCAACAGCGGTTCCACCTCGACATCGTCGTCCCGCGCGAGGTCGCCGAGGAGCGCGTCCAGGCCGCGATCGACGCCGGCGGGACCCTGGTCAGCACCGACGCCGTCCCGGCGTTCTGGGTGCTCGCCGACCAGCACGGCAACAAGGTGTGCGTGTGCACCGCGGACGGGCGCGAGGGCGGCACCGCCACTGACTGAGACTGTCGTCCCGTATGGTGGGACGGCTTGGCGACGGGATGACGACCGTTCGGGCGACCGACTACCGTGGCTGCATGCGCCAGGACCTCCTCGTACGCATGCGACGCGCCGGCTGAGCTGGGACCCCTCAGCGCCAGACAGCGCGTCACCCCTCGTTGCCAAGCGCGGCCGAGGGGTTTTTTGTTGGTCGAGGAGCACAGGGCAGAGAACGAGGAAGAGGGACCCCATCGGATGAGCAGCGAGCAGATCACCGGAGCACAGAGCCTGGTCACCTCGTTGGAGGCGGCCGGCGTCACCGACATCTTCGGCATCCCGGGCGGCGCGATCCTGCCGGCGTACGACCCGCTGATGGACTCCAAGATCCGGCACATCCTGGTCCGGCACGAGCAGGGCGCGGGCCACGCCGCGCAGGGGTACGCCGCCGCGACCGGCCGGGTCGGTGTCTGCATGGCGACCTCCGGCCCGGGCGCGACCAACCTCGTCACGCCGATCGCCGACGCGCACATGGACTCGGTCCCGATCGTCGCGATCACCGGTCAGGTCGGGGCCGCGGCCATCGGCACCGACGCCTTCCAGGAGGCCGACATCCGCGGCATCACGATGCCGATCACCAAGCACAACTTCCTGGTCACCGACCCCGACGAGATCCCGCGCCGGATCGCGGAGGCGTTCCACATCGCCAGCACCGGCCGCCCCGGCCCGGTCCTGGTCGACATCGCCAAGTCCGCACTGCAGGCGATGACCACGTTCCAGTGGCCGACCGAGCTGCACCTGCCCGGCTACCGCCCCGTGACCCGCCCGCACTCCAAGCAGATCCGCGAGGCGGCTCGGCTGATGCTCGAGTCGCGCCGACCGGTGCTCTACGTCGGCGGCGGGACCATCCGCGCCAGCGCGTCCACGGAGCTCAAGGAGCTCGCGGAGCTGACCGGCATGCCGGTGGTCACGACGTTGATGGCGCGCGGGGCGTTCCCCGACAGCCATCCGCAGCACTACGGAATGCCCGGGATGCACGGCGCGGTGGCGGCGGTCGCTGCGCTCCAGAAGAGCGACCTGATCATCAGCCTCGGCGCCCGCTTCGACGACCGGGTGACCGGGAATCTCGACTCGTTCGCACCCGGCGCCAAGGTGATCCACGCCGACATCGACCCGGCCGAGATCGGCAAGAACCGGCACACCGACGTGCCGATCGTCGGCGACGTCCGGGAGGTGCTGATCGACCTGCTGGTGACGCTCAAGACCGAGCACGAGGCCGGCCACTGCGGCGACTACGAGGGCTGGGTGAAGTTCCTCGAGGGCGTCCGCGACACCTACCCGCTCGGCTACGACACCCCCGAGGGTTCCCTCGCGCCGCAGTACGTCGTCGAGCGGCTCGGCGCGATCGCCGGCCCGGACGCGATCTACACCGCCGGCGTCGGACAGCACCAGATGTGGGCCGCCCACTACGTCGGCTACGAGAAGCCGATGAAGTGGATCAACTCCGGTGGGCTCGGGACCATGGGCTTCGCGGTCCCGGCGGCCATGGGCGCCCAGGTCGGCCAGCCCGACAAGGTGGTGTGGGCGATCGACGGCGACGGCTGCTTCCAGATGACCAACCAGGAGCTCGCCACCTGTGCGATCAACAACATCCCGATCAAGGTCGCGATCATCAACAACGAGTCGCTCGGCATGGTGCGGCAGTGGCAGACGCTCTTCTACAACCAGCGCTACTCCAACACCGACCTGCACTCCAAGCGGATCCCTGACTTCGTCAAGCTCGCCGACGCCTACGGCTGCGTGGGCCTGGCCTGCGAGAGCCCCGACGACGTCGATGCCACGATCAACAAGGCCATGGAGGTCAACGACGTCCCGGTCGTGGTCGACTTCCGGGTGCATCGAGACGCCATGGTCTGGCCGATGGTCGCGGCCGGGACCAGCAACGACGAGATCAAGTACGCGCGCGACCTCGCGCCCCAGTTCGACGAGGACGATCTTTGATGCCCCCCACGAGACCTGTCGAGCGCCTCGCGCACACACCGCACGCACCTGGCGGCGTTGCCGTCGCTCGCAAGACGACCTCCAGGTATGGCTTCGCTCCGGCGCCTCGCCATGCACGCACGCTGAGCACGCCGAGCAGTTCGACAGTTCTCGCGGAAGGCATCCGATGAGCTCTCACACCCTGTCCGTCCTGGTCGAGAACAAGCCCGGCGTGCTGGCCCGGATCGCGGGCCTGTTCAGCCGGCGCGGCTTCAACATCGAGTCGCTGGCCGTCGGTCCGACCGAGCACGACGAGGTCTCACGGATGACGATCGTGGTCAACGTGGAGGACTCGCCGCTCGAGCAGGTCACCAAGCAGCTCAACAAGCTGGTCGAGGTGATCAAGATCGTCGAGCTCGACCATGAGGCGTCGGTGCACCGCGAGCTGGTGCTGGTCAAGGTGGCGGCGACCGCCGAGACCCGCGGCCAGATCCTCGACGTGGTCCAGCTGTTCCGCGCCAGCGTGGTCGACGTGGCCACCGACGCGCTCACCGTCCAGGTGATCGGCAACGCCGCCAAGATCGCCGACGTTCTCAAGATCCTCGAGCCGTTCGGGATCCGCGAGCTCGTCCAGTCCGGCATGGTCGCCATCGGCCGCGGCTCGCGCTCGATCTCCGAGCGCTCGCTGAGACCGGTGGCGGTGCCCGCCCCGCCGGCCGCCGGCTGAGGAGTTTCACCGGGTACCCGGTGAAACTTCCGCTTCCCGCACGAAACTCCGTCGGGGAAGCGCCAGCTTCTTCCAGGAAGTTCCGACCCAGACCCTGCAAAGCACGACAGAAGGAGAAGCCCCCGTGGCTGAGATGTTCTACGACGACGACGCCGACCTGGCCCTGATCCAGGGCAAGAACGTGGCGGTGATCGGCTACGGCAGCCAGGGTCACGCGCATGCGCTGTCGCTGCGCGACTCCGGCGTCGACGTGCGGGTCGGGCTCCAGCCCGGCTCGAAGAGCCGCGAGAAGGCCGAAGCCGAGGGGCTGCGGGTGCTGACCCCGCGGGAGGCCGCGGAGGAGTCCGACGTCATCGTGATCCTCGCGCCCGACCAGCACCAGCGGAAGCTGTACGCCGAGGAGATCGAGCCGGAGCTCGCCCCGGGCGACACCCTGGTCTTCGGCCATGGCTTCAACATCCGGTTCGGCTACATCACCCCGCCCGAGGGCGTGGACGTGTTCATGGTCGCCCCCAAGGGGCCCGGCCACCTGGTCCGACGCGAGTACGTCGACGGCCGCGGCGTGCCCGTGCTGGTCGCCGTGGAGAAGGACGCCTCCGGCAGCACCTGGCCGCTCGCCCTGTCCTACGCGAAGGCGATCGGTGGCCTGCGCGCCGGCGGCATCAGGACCACCTTCACCGAGGAGACCGAGACCGACCTGTTCGGTGAGCAGGCCGTCCTCTGCGGTGGCGCCTCGCAGCTCGTCATGTACGGCTTCGAGACCCTCATCGAGGCCGGCTACCAGCCCGAGGTCGCCTACTTCGAGTGCCTCCACGAGCTGAAGCTGATCGTCGACCTGATGTACGAGGGCGGCATCGCCAAGCAGCGCTGGTCGGTCTCCGACACCGCCGAGTACGGCGACTACGTCTCGGGCCCGCGGGTCATCGACGAGCACGTGAAGGAGAACATGAAGCAGATCCTGGCCGAGATCAAGGACGGCTCGTTCGCCGCCCGGTTCATCGCCGACCAGGACGCCGGGTCCCCGGAGTTCAACGCCTTCCGCCAGAAGTCCGAGCAGCACCCCATCGAGACGACCGGCCGCGAGCTGCGCAAGCTGATGGCGTGGGTGAAGTCCCACGACTCCGACTACGTCGAGGGCAGCTCCGCGCGCGGCTGACCGGGAGCTGACCCGGCTCAGTACGGCGTGGTGCGCGCGACGTCCAGCGCCCGCTCCATCACGAACGGGTCGGCCTGCATGTAGAGCCACGGCCGGCCCACCCAGACGTAGCCGTCGGCGTACTTCCGGGCCAGCCGTGCCACGTGCTTCGGCAGTCCCCAGGCGGGGTTGGCGACATCAGCGGTCGGCGGGATGCCGAGGGTCACGCAGGCCCGCTGTCGCTTGGTCTTGCAGGTCTTGGCGTTGTCGAAGTTCTTGCCCCTGTAGTCATAGCCGTTGAAGGGGCGGCCGTTGGCGGCGGTGTTGACCACGAAGTGCTTGCCCTTGATGCCCCGCTTGGCCAGCGCCTTCACGACCGCCGCGCCGAAGGCCACCTCGTCGGAGGTCGCGGCGTAGTGGGTGTTGTTGAGGGAGAAGCCGCGGGCCGCCTCGATACCTGCCGGCAGCAGGATCTTCAGCGCCTTGGCGGGGTCCTTGCGCAACCAGTCGGAGGCACCCGCGTCGATGTAGACGCTGGTGGCGGGCAGAGCGCTGAACGCCTCGGCGGCGTACCGGATCAGCTTCGAAGGCACCTTGGAACCGTGCGGCGCGCACAGCGCGAACGGCCCGTCGGGCTGGAGCACGAGTGCGGAAGGCGCTGAGCCGATGCCGGCTGCGAACTCGTCGATCCACGCCTTGTAGTCGCTCTGCTCCGCTGCGCTCGGGAGCCGGGTGCAGGCCTCCTCCTCCCAGGGCTTGAGCCGGAAGACGGTGAACTGCACGAGCGCGTTCGGGTCACCGGCCTGGGCGTTGGCGACGTTCTCCTGGACGGTCGAGCGGACCTTGTCGGTCGGCACCCACTGGCCGTACCACTTCGACTTCGGCTGGAAGACGATCTTCTCCAGCAGCGTCTTGGTCTCGCCCTCGGCCTGTGACCAGGCCACCCACGCGTGGTCGCCAGGACCCGCGTAGACGCCCCACGTGCGGTTGGCGAGCGGATTGGCGGACGCCGGGGTGCGCGGCATCGCCGCACTGCGTGGGGTCTCGCCCGCGGTTGGGTGCGGGCCGGCGGGATCTGGGGCGTCGACCGCCGCTGCCGCCGCCCCGACGGCCAGGGTCGCGGCGACACAGGCGCCGGCCAGGGCGCTCTTGCGAGGGCTCAGGTTCACAGGCTGCATCCTGCCCTGCCGCACCACTTACCGGGCGTCACTCGACGGGAGACGGGGCGGTGGCGGAGCAGCCCTCCCACTGCTCGGAGATCCAGCGGGCCCAGTCGATCTCGGAATCGTTGCGGGTGTGGGTGCCGTCCTGGAGCAGGCCGGGGTGCGCGAGGACGTACGCCGGCCAGTCCGCGACGCACGAGTGCGGGCGCTGGGCCGCGAGCGACCGCATCCAGCCCGCGAAGCGCTGGGACCAGGGCGAGACGACCGCCGGGTCGCTGGTGACCTCGACGTACGGCAGCACGAACATCACCGGCGTCCCGGGCGGCAGGGTCCGGACCACGGCCGTCAGGTCGCGGCGGTCGAAGGTCGGGGCCGGGTTGGTGCCCAGCTCGACGACCAGCCCGGCCGGCTGGCCGTGGCGGGCCCGGAACACCGCGAGGCGCGCCGCGAGCTCGGTCGGCCGGCGGGCCGGCTCACCGTCGATGGTGAGCGCCGGCCGGAGCCGGCTCAGCTCGTCGCTGCCGCGCCATGTCACCGAGTCGCCGACCATGAGCACACCGCCACGGGTGGTCCGGGCCCGGCCCTGGCGTTGCCCGAGCTCGTCGGCCAGGGTCGAGCCTCGCGCCGAGGCCCGCCGGGACATCGCCCCGGCCCGGGTCGCCGTCAGGCACACGTCATACCCGCCCTCGGTCTCGGTGAGGAGCACGTAGACGCTGGCCGGCGGCGTGCACTGGGGAGCGCCGCGCAGGAGCGAGACCGAGCGGTCCGGCTGCGACGCGCAGTAGTTGACCGCGGCGATCCACCGGCGGTGCAGCGCCCGGCAGGTGCGTACGTCGACCGTGGCGGCGTACCCGTAGCCCCTCGGCTGGCCGGCGAGCGCGCAGGCCTCGGCCCCGGCGGTGCGGCGCCACGGCACGGCGCCGTCGACGCACTGGCCGCGGGCACACCCCAGCTGCGGGACGAAGGCCCGGCCCAGCAGGGCGCAGTCGACGGCGTCCACACTGCGGTCGTACGCCGCAGCGTCGCCGGTGTCGGCCTGCGCCGTCGTCGTCGGGGCCACGCTCGACGCGGGCAGGGCCACCTCGGAGCCGAGCAGGCAGCCGACGACCACCAAGAGCGTCGTCAGGGCGCGTCTGGCAACCCTGGGCGGCGCCAGACGCCGCCCAGGCGCGCACGCTGGCGGCGTTGCCGACGCATTGGAAGACGTCCAGTCTGCCTGCGCGCCGTCGCCTGACCAGCGCACGACCTGGACGACGCTGGCATCCCCCCCGGATTGCCAGACGTGCCCTGAGCGGCGGAGCGCCTGGTGACGTGCGTGCGGCATGGCTGGAATTCCCCGAAGAAGAGTTTCGGGAAGCCGAGACCGACGCCGGCTCCCACGACCTGCACGACGCTAGGTGCGCGACCGTGCGGCCGCGGCAAAATCACCGAGGACGGTCCGTTCGCCGCGGAACTGGCCCAACTGGGCTACGGCGACCGGGTAGCCCGGGTCAGCAGCGCGTCCACTCCTTGGCGATCCAGCGTGCCCACCGGCCCTCGGCGGCGTGCTTGGTGTGCACGCCGTCCTGGAGGACGCCGGGGTGCGACTTCACAAAGCTCGGCCAGTCCGCGGTGCACGAGCCATGGCGCGACGTGGCGAGCTGACGCATCCAGCCGGCCATCCGCTGCGACGCGGGCGAGACGACCACGGGCTCGGGCCGGCTCACGATCTCGAAGTACGGCAGCACGAGCATGACCTGGGTCCGCGCGGGCAGGCTGCCGAGCACCTTCCTCAGGTCGGAGCGACCGAACCCCTCGGCCGGGACCGTCCCCAGCTCGACGATCAGCCCGTCCGGCTCACCGTGGAGGGACCGGAAGAAGTCCAGCCGCGCCTCGAGCTCGGTGGGTCGGCGAGCCGGCTCACCGTCCAGCGTGAACGACGGGCGCCGCTGCGCCAGCTCGTCCGAGCCCCGCCAGGTGAGGGAGTCGCCGATCACCACCACCCCGCCCCCGGACGGCACGGCGCCCGGGTCGGAGGCGCAGACGCCGTCGACGAACACACGTCCCGGTCGGTGCGGGCACTGGAGGCTGGACCGGAGGGCGACCTGGTCCGCGAGCGTCGTCTGGCTCTCGCCGGCGAGCCGGGTCAGCTCGAGGGCTCGCTGCACGGTCAGGCACTCGTCGAAGTAGCCCTCGGCCTCCGACAGCGGCACGTACACGCTGGCCGCACCGAAGCACTGCGGCGCGTCGTAGCGCACGCCGATGGAACGATCGGGTTCGGACGCGCAGTAGTTGACCCGCGCGATCCAGCGCCGGTTCAGCGCCCGGCACTGGCGGCTGTCCACGGTGGAGACGAACCCGTAGCCCTGCTGCGCGCCCTTCAGCGCGCAGGCCTCCGCGCCGAAGGTCTTCCGCCACAGCACGGCGCCGTCCGTGCACTTGGTGCGGGAGCACCCGAGCCCTCTGGTGAACTTGCGGCCCAGCAGGTTGCACTCGGGCTTGCCGACGCTGCCGTCGTACGCCGCGGAGCCGCCGGCGCCCCGGGCCGACGCAGCGCTCGGGGCGGCGTGGGTCACCGAGGCGCCCAGCAGCGTCCCGACCAGGCAGGCGGCCAGGACGGCCAGGACCACGCGGCGCAGGTGGGGACGTGCGTCCGTGAAGTGCATGGATCTCCGTCAGAAGTGCGTCGGCCCGAACGAACGCCGGTGTGCTGGTGGCAGGGAGACGATATAGGGGGCCTGCGACTGCGCCCCGCCACGGCTGCCGTGTGTCGCCGCTCAGGCGGCCGGCAGGTGCAGCGCCTTCGACGTGGAGGCGCCGTGGTTGCCCCTCTCGCGGACCACCGCGCGGTAGGTGGCGTCGCCGGCCACGTCGGCGACAGCCTTTCCGTGGACCGTGGTCAGGGCGAGGCCGCGGACCCGGTGCCAGGTGCCGTGCACGCGCTTCTCGAGGCGCACCGGGATGCCGTCGGCGCGCTCGTACCCGTGCTCGGTCTGCTGCTGCACCCGGGTCGTGAGCCGGTGGCGGCCGTTCCGGAGCGGCTTCTCGGCCAGGGCGGTGCGGGTCTGCATCGGACGGACCTGGAACTTCGTGTCCGGGAGCACGAACGGCAGCTGGATCAGGGGAACGACCTGGGTGAAGCCCGTCGCGTGCACGGTCCAGGTGCCGGGCGTCTCCGAGCCGCAGAACTGCTGCTCGAAGGTCCCCGTCGTGGCGCCGGTGCTGGAGGTCACGACGTCACCCTCGCTGGTGGTGCCGTCCGGGGCGAAGAACTGGACCCGGAGCAGCCAGAACGACGTGCCCTGCGGGATGTCCACGGCGTAGTGGACCGGCACCTGCTGGCAGTGGTCGTAGAGCACGACGTCGTCGATCGACGTCGAGCCGACGACGGCGGCCTGCGCCGGCGGCGCGGGCGCCACGGCGAGCGCGGTGGCGAGGGCACCGGCGAGCAGGGCGAGCCTGGGGAGGGGACGCATGCCTCGACGGTAGGTCACCGGGGGAGGCGGGCGCGTCCGTCCCTGGTCGGAGTGTGCGCAAGACCACGCAGGCGACCGAGGACCCCCGGAGCTGTGCGCTCCGGGGGTCCTCGACGTGCGGCCTGGTGGCTTGGGGAGGTGCTACTTGACCTCCGACCGCATCACCATCACCAGGCCGACGGCCAAGGGGACGACCAGCCAGATCAGGCCGGAGGTCCCGAGCTGCGCCCACTGGGTCGACGTCATGCCGCCGTCGTACAGCTCGCCCTGCGCCCAGTTGAAGTCCAGCCAGGGGCGGAGGTCCTCCCACCACTGCTGGAAGTTGCCTAGCAGCAGCGACAGGGTCGGAAGCACGAAGGAGTAGACGACGAACCCGACGATCGCCCCGGGCGAGTTGCGGATCAGCACGCCGAGCATGAAGCCGATCAGCAGGTTGAGCACGTTGGCGAAGACCAGGTAGCCGATCTGCGAGCCCGAGATGTCCCAGACGGTGTCGACGCCGGCGATGGTGGTGCCGACGATGTTGCCGAGCGCACCGATGGCGAGGGCGACGCCGATCGCCACGGCGCCGAGCACCATCGAGACAGCGGCCTTGGCCCCGATCACGCGGCCGCGGTGGGGCACCAGCGTGAACGTGGTCAAGCCGCTGCGCTGGCTGTACTCGCTGGTGACGGACAGGATCGCCATCACCGGCAGCAGCAGGGTCATCGGGACGCCGATGGCGGCCCCGAAGTTGTCGTAGGTCAGCGCGCTGTCCGGCGCGAACAGGACCACCGAGACGGTCGCGATCAGCGCGGTCGCGGCGATGCTCACCATGAGCCAGAGGCCGGCCCGCGTGTTGAACATCTTGATCAGCTCGACCTGGAGCAGGCGGGTGAACGGGATGGGCGCGGGCGCGGTGCGGGCCACCCGCGCCGGGGCGCGGTCCATGGTGGTGGCTGCGGTGGTGGTCATGCTGCTGCTCCTTCTCGGGAGGTCTCTGCGGTGAGCTCGAGGAACATCTCCTCGAGGCCGGCGCCGTCGGCGGCGCGCAGCTCGGTGAGGGGTACGCCGGCGGTCAGTGCGACCTGGCCGACCCGGTCGGCCTCGGCCTCGGCGCGGAGGCCGTCGCGCCCGGCGGCCACGGTGTGGACGCCGTTCTCCTCCAGGGCCCTGGCCAGCTCGCCGATGGCGCTGGAGCGGACCAGCGTGCCGGCGGAGGCCAGCAGCTCGGCCTTGGTGCCCTGCGCGACGATCCGGCCCTGCCCGATCACGACCAGGTCGTCGGCGATGACCTCGATCTCGTGCAGCAGGTGCGAGGAGAGCAGCACGGTGCCGCCCTGGTTCGCGAAGCCGCGGAGCAGGTCGCGCATCCAGCGGATGCCGGCCGGGTCGAGGCCGTTGGCCGGCTCGTCGAGGATCAGCACCTCGGGGTCGCCGATCAGGGCGGTCGCGATGCCGAGCCGCTGGCGCATGCCCAGCGAGTAGTTCTTGACCCGGCGGCCGGCCTCGGTGTCGGTGAGCGAGACGAGCTCGAGCAGCTCGTCCACCCGCGAGAGGGGCAGCCCCATCGTGCGGGCGGCGACCCGGAGGGTCTCCCGGCCGGTGCGGCCGGCGTGCTGGGCCGAGGCGTCGAGGAGGACGCCGACCTCGCGGCCGGGGTTGGGCAGGTCGGCGTACTTGCGGCCGAGAACGGTGGCCGACCCGGAGGTCGGCGGGGTCAGACCGACCATGACGCGCATGGTGGTCGACTTGCCGGCGCCGTTCGGACCGAGGAACCCGGTCACACGGCCCGGCTGGGCGGAGAAGGTGACGCCGTCCACGGCCCGGAGGCCGCCGTACGTCCTGGTGAGTGCGGTCACGTCGATCATGGGCGCAACGCTCGCGGTCGGAGGGGGTCGGCCACATCGGGGACCGGACCCCACGCACCCCTTGCCGGACCCTGAGGGATGCTCGGGGTTGACCCCTGTGGCACCTGACCCGGCGGCCACTGAGGCGAACCTCACCTAGGTTAGCCAAGCCTAAGTTGGTGGGCGTAGAGTGACCTGCTGTGTTCGCCAACTACCTCATCGGACTCCGTGAGGGCCTCGAGGCCGCGCTTGTCGTGAGCATCCTCGTCGCCTACCTCGTGAAGTCCGACCGGCGACACCTGCTGCCGCGGATCTGGGCCGGCGTCGCGCTGGCGGTCGCCGTGAGCCTGGCCTTCGGGGCCGCGCTCACCTTCGGTCCCCGCGGGCTCACCTTCGAGGCCCAGGAGCTGATCGGCGGCAGCCTCTCGATCATGGCGGTCGGCTTCGTGACCTGGATGATCTTCTGGATGGCCCGGGCCGCTCGCAGCCTGAGCGGGGAGCTGCGCGGCCAGATCGACCAGGCCGCAGAGGGCAGCCGCTGGTCGCTGATGATCGTCGCGGTGCTCGCCGTCGGGCGTGAGGGCCTCGAGACCGCACTGTTCCTCTGGGCCGCGACCAAGGCCGGCACCCGCGAGTCCGTCGGCACCATCACGCCCACCTGGGAGCCGCTGCTCGGGGCTGCCCTCGGCATCCTCACCGCGGTGGTCCTCGGCTACCTCATCTACCGCGGCGCGATCTCGATCAACCTCAGCCGCTTCTTCACCTGGACCGGCGCGTTCCTGATCCTGGTCGCCGCCGGCGTGCTGGCCTACGGCGTCCACGACCTCCAGGAGGCGCGGTTCCTGCCCGGCCTCAAGGACCTGGCCTTCGACGTGTCCGACACCGTCGACCTCAACAGCTGGTACGGCGCCCTGCTCAAGGGCATCTTCAACTTCAGCCCGGCCACCACGAAGCTCGAGGCCGCCGCCTGGCTGCTCTACGCCGTTCCCGTCATGGCCCTCTTCCTGATCGGCGTCCGCCGGCGCTCCGCGCCCGCGCCCGTCGCCGAGCCGAGCCACGCGTCCTCGTCCCACTGAGCCCGACCCGTCCGAGCACCACCACCACACCCCGAGAAGGCCCCACGACATGCGCAAGACCCTGGCCGTGACCGCCCTGGTGGTCGCCGTGCCGTTCCTCGCGGCCTGCACCGAGAACGCCGACGACGACCCCGCGGGCGCTGCCGACGGCGGCAACCCCCGCGCGCTGAGCGTCGAGTCGACCGACGACGCGTGCAACGTCTCCGCTGCCGAGGCGCCGGCCGGCACGCTGACCTTCGACGTGACCAACACCGGCTCGCAGGTCACCGAGTTCTACCTGCTCGGTGAGGACGGGCTGCGGATCGTCTCCGAGGTGGAGAACATCGGCCCGAGCCTCAACCGCGAGATGACGGTCAACGCACCGGCCGGCAAGTACTTCACCGCCTGCAAGCCGGGCATGAAGGGCGAGGGCATCCGCGCCGACTTCACGGTCATCGAGTCTGACCAGGCCCCCGAGGTCACCGTGGACGAGCAGCAGCTGATCGACCAGGCGGTGTCGAACTACGCGGCGTACGTCCAGGACCAGTCCGACCAGCTGCTCACCAAGACCACGCAGTTCGTGGACCTCTACAAGTCCGGTGACGACGAGGGCGCCCGCGCGCTGTACGCCGACGCCCGCACCCACTGGGAACGGATCGAGACCGTGGCGGAGTCGTTCGGCGACCTCGACCCGATGATGGATGCGCGGGAGGCCGACCTCGAGCCCGGCCAGAAGTGGACCGGCTGGCACCTCATCGAGAAGGACCTGTGGCCGCAGCGCGCCGAGAACTACACACCGCTGACCACCGAGGAGCGCGCGACGTACGCCGACGACCTGCTCACCAACACCCAGACCCTCGACGACCGGGTCCAGGAGCTGACCTACACCGTCGACCAGATCGCCAACGGCTCGCGCGGCCTCCTCGAGGAGGTCGCCACCGGCAAGGTCACCGGCGAGGAGGAGTACTGGTCGCGCACCGACCTCTGGGACTTCCAGGCCAACGTCGACGGTGCCCGGGTGGGGTACGAAGGCGTGAAGCCGATCCTCGCGGAGAAGGACCCCGAGCTGGCGACCCAGCTCGATGCCCGCTTCGACGAGCTCCAGGCGCTGCTCGACGCCCAGCGGGCCGGCGACGGGTTCAAGACCTACGACCAGCTCACGCCGGACGAGGTCAAGGCGCTGTCCGACGCGGTGAACGCGCTCTCCGAGCCGCTCTCCAAGCTGACCGCCGCTGTCCTCTCCTGATCGACCGACACGATGGAGTCATGAACGCGCAGGACAACGCACCACGCCGGGGGATCTCCCGGCGCGGCCTCCTCGGTGGCGGCGCGGCCGCCGCCGGGGTGGCCGGCGCGTTCGCGGTCGGCCGGTCCAGCGAGGGCTCGACCGCCGCGCCGACGCCGGGCCGCCCCGCGTCGTACGCCTTCCGCGGCGAGCACCAGGCCGGCATCGTCACCCCTGCCCAGGACCGGCTGCACTTCGCCGCGTTCGACGTCACGACCTCCGACCGCGACGAGCTGATCGCGCTGCTCCAGGCCTGGACCGAGGCCGCCGAGCGGATGACGGCCGGCGACCCCGCGGGTGCCGTGGGTCCGGTCGAGGGCGCGTCGAACCTGCCGCCCGACGACACCGGTGAGGCGATCGGGCTGCCGCCCAGCCGGCTGACGATCACCTTCGGCTTCGGCCCGAGCCTGTTCCGCACCGAGGACGGCGAGGACCGGTTCGGTCTCGCCGCGCGCCGCCCGGAGGTCCTGCGCACGCTGCCGCACTTCCCGGCCGACAACCTCGACCCGGCGCGCTCGTACGGCGACCTGTGCATCCAGGCCTGCGCGGACGACCCGCAGGTCGCCGTGCATGCGATCCGCAACCTGGCCCGGCTGGGCTTCGGCACCGTCGCGGTCCGGTGGTCGCAGCTCGGGTTCGGCCGCACCTCGACGACGTCGGTCGACCAGTCCACGCCGCGGAACCTCTTCGGGTTCAAGGACGGCACCATGAACATCAAGGCCGAGGAGACCGCGGACGTCGAGCAGCACGTCTGGGTCGCCGCCGGCGACGACGCCCGCGCCAGCTGGCTGGCCGGCGGCTCCTACCTCGTGGCCCGCCGGTTCGGCATGACCATCGAGGTCTGGGACCGGCAGCCACTCGGCGACCAGGAGGACTTCGTCGGGCGGAGCAAGGACACCGGCGCGCCCCTCTCGGGCGGCGAGGAGTTCGACCAGCCCGACTTCGACATGCCGGGCAGCAACGACCTGCCCGTCGTCGCGCCCGACGCGCACGTCCGGCTCGTCCACCCCGACTTCAACAACGGCGCCCGGATGCTGCGCCGGGGCTACAACTTCGTGGACGGCAGCAACTCCCTCGGCGGCCTCGACGCGGGCCTGTTCTTCCTCGCCTTCGTGCGCAACCCCGACACCCACTTCATCCCGATCCAGACCAAGATGGCCGCCAACGACGCGCTGATGGAGTACCTCAAGGTCACCGGCTCGGCGCTGTTCGCCGTACCGCCCGGGATCGGCGAGGGCGAGTACGTCGGCCAGGCGCTCTTCGCCTAGCCCTCTGTCCCAAGCGGGAGCACCCGGTCGACTCCGACGTCCTCGAGGAAGCGCTGGTCGTGGCTGACCACGACCAGCGCGCCCCGGTAGGACGCCAGGGCCGAGACCAGGGCGTCGTACGACGCGAGGTCGAGGTTGTTGGTCGGCTCGTCGAGCAGCAGCAGCTGGGGGGCCGGGTCGGCCAGCAGCAGGGCGGCCAGGGTGGCGCGGAACCGCTCGCCGCCGGAGAGCGTGCCCGCGGCCTGCTCGGCGGCGGCACCGCGGAACAGGAAGCGTGCCAGCTGGGCGCGGATCGGGTTCAGGTCCAGGTTCGGCGCACGCAGGACGACGTTGTCGACGACCGACAGCGCCGGGTCCAGGACGTCGAGCCGCTGGGGCAGCAGCGCGGTCGGGACATGGGTGCGGACGGTGCCCGAGAGGGGCGGGACGGTGCCGACGACGGTGTCGAGGAGGGTGGTCTTGCCGGCCCCGTTCGGGCCGCTGACCGCGATCCGGTCCGGGCCGCGCAGGTCGAGCTCGACCCGGTCGCCCGTCCGGAGCACCAGCGCGTCGGTCGTGAGCACGACCCGGCCGCGCGGGACCTCGGTGGCCGGCAGGTCGACCCGGATCGTGCGGTCCTCCCGCAGCCGCGCCTCGGCCTCGTCCAGCCGGCCGCGCGCGGCCTCGAGCCGCTCGTCGTGCACCTTGCGGTATGACGCGGCCGACTTCTCCGAGCGGTTCTGCCAGAAGTGCTGGGCACCCTTGCCCATGTTGGTGCGCGCCGCGTTGCGCGCGCCTTGGCGCCGCCGTTGCGCCACCACGCGCTCGGCCTCGACCCGGTCGGCGTGCTGCCGCCGTACGTCGGAACGGGCCGCGGTCACCGCCTGCGCTGCGGCCTCCTGCTCGGCCTCCACCTGGGCGCGGTAGGCGCCGAACCCGCCGCCGTACCACCGCACCGAGCCGGCGTGCAGGTCGCCGATGCGGTCCATCCGCTCCAGCAGCTCGCGGTCGTGGCTGACCACGAGCAGCGTGCGCGGCCACGAGCCGAGCACGTCGTGCAGCCGCGCGCGTGCGGACGCGTCGAGGTTGTTGGTCGGCTCGTCGAGGAGGAGTACGTCGGGCCGGCCCAACAGCAGGCGGGCCAGACCCAGCCGTACCACCTCGCCCCCGGACAGCTCGCCCAGTCGACTGTCCAGCACGGACGCCGGCAGGCCGAGCCGCTCCAGCTCGGCCACGGCCCGTTCCTCGACGTCCCACTGGTCGTCGATGTCGTCGAAGGCAGCCTCGACCTCGGCCGCGTCACCGGTGCCGGCGTCGAGGGACCTGAGGGCGCGCCGCGCCGTACCGATTCCGAGCACGTCGTCCACTCGACGGGCGCGGTCGAGCGTGAGGTCCTGCGGGAGGTAGCCGACCTCGCCGGACACCGACACCGAGCCGGCCGTCGGCCGCAGCCGGCCCGCGGCCAGCCGGAGCAGCGTGGACTTCCCGGAGCCGTTCGCGCCCACCAGCCCGGACCGGCCGGGCGGGACCAGCAGGTCGAGGCCGTCGAAGGCGACGGCGCCGTCGGCCCAGGTCAGGCCGACGCCGGAGAAGGACAGCACGGAGTGGTTGGGGGCAGGCACGGTGACTCCTCGAGGCCGTTCGAACAGCGAGGCGGGCGGGCGGTCACCGGTTCACTCCACGACGCAGAGGCTAGGCCGGACCTGTCGGCAGGCGCATCCCGTTAACGGAAGTCCTACGGGGTAGTCTGAGCCGCTGCACAGCGTCGTGCACCCCTGGTCCCAACCTGCGAGGAACCGCTGTGACTGATGCTCCGACGGCCCGAGCCAGGCCGGTCGTCCTGATCGCCGAGGAGCTGAGCCCGGCGACGATCGACGAGCTCGGCCTGGACTTCGAGATCCGGCACTGCAACGGCGCCGACCGCGCCGAGCTGCTCGCCGCGATCGTCGAGGCCGACGCACTGTTGGTCCGCTCAGCGACGTCCGTGGACGAGGAGGCGCTGGCCGCGGCGCCTCGGCTCAAGGTCGTCGCCCGGGCCGGTGTGGGTCTCGACAACATCGACGTACGCGCGGCGACCCAGTCCGGAGTCATGGTCGTCAACGCGCCGACCTCCAACATCGTCTCCGCCGCCGAGCTCGCGGTCGCCCTGATGCTGGCGGCCGCGCGGCACGTCAGCCCCGCGCACCGCTCGCTCCGGCACGGCGAGTGGAAGCGTTCGAAGTACACCGGCATCGAGCTCTACGAGAAGACCGCGGGCATCGTCGGCCTGGGCCGGATCGGAGTGCTGGTCGCGCAGCGGCTCGCGGCGTTCGGCATGAGCGTGATCGCCTACGACCCCTACGTGCAGGCCGGCCGGGCCGCACAGATGGGGGTCCGCCTGGTCGACCTCGAGACCTTGCTGGCCGAGGCC
Organism: uncultured Actinomycetota bacterium; assembly: GCA_963749865.1. Classification (GTDB taxonomy): domain Bacteria; phylum Actinomycetota; class Actinomycetes; order Propionibacteriales; family Nocardioidaceae; genus Nocardioides. The sequence continues at coordinate 27,353 of CAVVOE010000006.1, read as the reverse complement.
GACTTCATGTCCGTGCACCTGCCCAAGACGCCCGAGACCATCGGTCTGATCGGCGACGCCGAGCTGCACAAGGTCCGCCCGCACCTGGTGCTGGTGAACGCGGCCCGCGGCGGGATCGTGGACGAGGACGCGCTGTACGCCGCGCTGAAGGAGGGCCGGATCGCCGCGGCCGGGCTCGACGTGTTCGCCAAGGAGCCGTGCACGGACAGCCCGCTGTTCGAGCTCGAGAACGTCGTCGCCACGCCGCACCTCGGCGCCTCCACCGACGAGGCCCAGGAGAAGGCCGGGCTCTCGGTCGCCCGTTCGGTGCGGCTGGCGCTCTCCGGCGAGCTGGTCCCCGATGCGGTGAACGTCCAGGGCGGCGTGATCGCCGAGGACGTCCGCCCGGGCATCCCGCTCACCGAGAAGCTGGGCCGGATCTTCACCGCGCTGGCCGGCGAGGTGGCCCAGCAGGTCGACGTCGAGGTGCGCGGCGAGATCACCGAGTACGACGTCAAGGTGCTCGAGCTGGCCGCGCTCAAGGGCATCTTCACCGACGTGGTCGAGGACCAGGTCTCCTACGTCAACGCACCGCTGCTCGCCGCCGAGCGCGGCACCGCCGTACGCCTGGTCACCGAGCCGGAGAGCCCGGACCACCGCAACCTGATCACCATCCGCGGCACCCTCGCCGACGGCGCGCAGGTCTCGGTCAGCGGCACCCTGATCGGCATCCACCAGCGTGAACGGCTGGTCGAGGTGAACGGCTTCGACGTCGACCTCGAGCCGACCCGGCACCTCGCGTTCTTCACCTACGAGGACCGGCCCGGCATGGTCGGCACCGTCGGCGGCATCCTCGGTGCCGCAGGAGTCAACATCGCCGGCATGCAGGTCGCCCGCGACGCCAAGGGCGGCCACGCGCTGGTGGCCCTGTCGGTCGACTCGGCGATCCCGGCGGACACGCTCCTGGAGATCGAGACCGCCATCGACGCGGTCCGCGTCCGCGCCGCCGACCTGATCTGAGCCCGCCGGCCGGCACGGTTGAGTCGGGACTTCTGACGGTTGAGTCGGGACTTCTGACGGTTGATTCGCCAGATTGAACCGGCAGAAAGCCCGACTCAACCGTCAGAAGTCCGGACTCAACGCTTGGTGGCGATGATCGTGGAGGCGTCGGGGGCGACCATCACCTCGACGGCGGTGAAGCGGTCGTCGGTGAGCCAGTGCTCGCGGAGGGTGTCGACCCGGCCGCCGGTGATCGGGGGCCAGAGCTCGCAGGGGGTGAAGTCGTCGAGCACGACCACGCCGCCGTCCTCGACCAGGTCGGCGATCGCGTCGACGGTCACCTCGGTCGGCTCGCCCGAGTCGAGGAAGAGCAGCGAGTAGGGCCCGCGGTCCAGCAGCGTGGACCAGTCGGCGGCCAGCACCTCGACCTGGTCGTCGTCGCGGAAGATCTCGGCGGCCGCCTCGGCGAGGGCGGGGTCGAGCTCGGCGGTGACGATTCGCGCCTTCTCACCGCGTACGCCGGACCGCAGCCACGCCGTACCGACGCCGCAGCCGGTGCCGAACTCGGCCATCGTCCCGTCGCGGGTCGCGGCCAGCATCGCGAGCAGCCGGCCGGTCTCGTTGCGGCAGAAGGAGACGTAGCCGGCCCGGCGGGAGACGTCGAACGCGCGGTTGACGATCACGGGGAGGTCGGGCGGGTGGCTCACGCTTCGGAGTCTTTCATCTCGATACGGCTGTCTCGCATGTCGAACGCATCGCGATATCCGATGCCATGCGATCCCCGGACGTCCTACCATCGAACCACCATGCGGAGCGTGTTCGTACTCATCGAGCGCCGCGGCGAGGCCTGACGAGAGGCCACCTCGCCGCGGTGGTCGGCGTTGCGTGGCTTCTCAACAGCTCTACCCGAGCTACCAGGTCGAGACGCCCCCGCGACGCGGACACCAGCTCCACCAGCGTGATCCGCCAAGCAGCAGGTCCACCCCTCGTGTGATCCACGAGTCGGAACGTCCCCGTCGCGGGGCGTCCTCGGCCAGACCCGACTCACTTCTTCCACGACACACCAGGAGACACGGACCGATGTACGACATGTATCCCGACTGGGGCCCGGCGAGCCATCACCCCGAGAACCCGCGCAGCGCCGAGAACACCAACGCGGCCCTCCAGGCCTCGCTCGACCTGCGGGACAACGGTGGCCAGCGCCCCGACGACAACTAGCCTCACCGCGTGACGCCATCACCCGCCTCGACCGGGTCCGTACGGCTCGCCGTCATCGGCGGTGACGGGATCGGTCCCGAGGTGACCGCCGAGGCCCTCAAGGTCCTCGAGGTGGCCGCCCCGGCCGGCGTGAAGTTCGAGCAGACCAGCTACGACCTCGGCGCCGAGCGCTACCTCGCGACCGGTGAGGTGCTGCCCGACTCCGTGCTCGCCGAGATCCGGGAGCACGACGCCATCCTGCTCGGCGCGGTCGGCGGCAAGCCGAACGACCCGAACCTGCCGCCCGGCATCCTCGAGCGCGGACTGCTGCTGCGGCTGCGCTTCGAGCTCGACCACTATGTGAACCTGCGGCCGTCGCGGATCTTCCCCGGCGTGACGTCCCCGCTGGTCGATCCCGGCGAGGTGGACTTCGTGGTGGTCCGCGAGGGCACCGAGGGCCCCTACACGGGCAACGGCGGGGCGCTGCGGGTCGGTACGCCGCACGAGATCGCCACCGAGGTCTCGGTCAACACGGCGTACGGCGTCGAGCGGGTGGTCCGCGACGCGTTCGGCCGGGCCCGGCGCCGGCCGCGCCAGAAGCTCACCCTGGTCCACAAGACCAACGTGCTGGTCAACGCCGGCTCGCTGTGGTGGCGGATCGTCCAGGACGTCGCGCCAGAGTTCCCGGACGTGACCGTGGACTACATCCATGTCGACGCGGCGATGATCTTCCTGACCACCGACCCGTCGCGCTTCGACGTGATCGTCACCGACAACCTTTTCGGCGACATCATCACCGACCTGGCCGCCGCCATCACCGGCGGCATCGGGCTGGCCGCCTCCGGCAACGTGAACCCGGACCGCACCACCCCCAGCATGTTCGAGCCCGTGCACGGCTCGGCCCCCGACATCGCCGGCCAGCAGAAGGCCGACCCCACCGCCGCGATCCTCTCCGCGTCGCTGCTGCTCGACCACCTCGGGTACGCCGATGCGGCGGCCGCCGTCGAGAGCGCGGTGCTGGCCGACCTCGCCGACCGCACCGCCGCCCGCCGTACCTCGGAGATCGGCGACGCGATCGCTGCCCGGGTAGCCGGCTGAGCCCTGTCGCAGGAGTCCCCGGGGCCCCGGGGACCCCTGCACTTCCTAGGCGAGATCTTGCCTGGGAAGTGCCAAAGTCCCCGGGGCCCCGGGGACTCCGACAAAGGCCGACGCCCCGCCTACAGCCCACGCCCGAAAGCGACTACTTTGATGTCCATGCAGATCAGCACCACGCGCACGGAGCACCCGGTCGACGAGGCCCGGCTGGCCGAGATCCTGGCCAGCCCGGGGTTCGGCATCCACTTCACCGACCACATGTTCACCGTCGAGTGGACGCCCGCCGAGGGCTGGCACGACGCCCGGGTCACGCCGTACGGCCCGCTCACGCTCGACCCGGCCACCGCGGTCCTCCACTACGCGCAGGAGATCTTCGAGGGCATGAAGGCCTACCGGCACGAGGACGGCTCGATCTGGGCGTTCCGGCCGGAGGAGAACGCCGCCCGGATGGTGCGCTCGACCCAGCGGCTGGCGCTGCCGGCCCTCGAGGTCGAGGACTTCGTCGGCGCCGTCGAGGCGCTCGTCACCGTGGACCAGCGCTGGGTGCCCCACAACAGCGACCCCGCGGCCGGCGAGAAGAGCCTCTACGTGCGTCCGTTCATGTTCGCCTCGGAGTCCTTCCTCGGCGTCCGGCCGGCCCAGCACGTGACGTTCATGGTCATCGCCAGCCCGGCCGGGCCCTACTTCAAGGGCGGCATCAAGCCGGTCAGTCTCTGGCTGTCCGAGGAGTACACCCGGGCCGGCCGCGGCGGCATGGGCGCCGCCAAGACCGGCGGCAACTACGCCAGCTCGCTGCTGCCCCAGCGGGAGGCCCTGGAGCAGGGCTGCGACCAGGTGGTCTTCCTCGACGGCGAGGAGCGGCGGTACGTCGAGGAGCTCGGCGGCATGAACCTCTACTTCGTCCACCGCGACGGCCGGATCGTCACGCCCGCGCTCGGCACCATCCTCGAGGGCATCACCCGCGGCTCGATCATCGAGCTGGCCGGGAAGATGGGCCACCAGGTCGAGGAGCGGCGCTTCTCCATCGACGAGTGGCGCGAGGGCGTCACGAGCGGCGACATCACCGAGATCTTCGCGTGCGGCACCGCCGCCGTGATCACGCCGGTCGGCGAGCTCCGCTGGCCGGGCGGCACGGCGCCCGCGCCCGCCTCCACCGACCTGACCTTCCGGATCCGGCAGGCGCTGGTCGACGTGCAGTTCGGCCGGGCCGAGGACACCTTCGGCTGGATGCACAGGATCGTCTGAGCTGTAACGGTCCGGTCACCAGGGCCCAATAACGGTTGTGCAGCCTCCCCGTAGCCCAGCGCAGTACGACCCGCTCTACCGGATCGCTCGCGAGCCGGACGCGTTGGAGGCGTTCTACCGCGACCACGTCGTTGCGGTGCAACGGTTCGTGGCCCGTCGGGTCGCCGACCCGCACCTGGCGGCGGACCTGACCGCCGACGTCTTCCTGGCCGCGGTGGACAGCGCCGCGTCGTACGACCCCCGGCGCGGTCCCGTCGTCGCCTGGCTCTACGGAGTGGGCCGCAATGCCATTGCGGCCGAGGCCCGGCGCCGGGCCCGCGAGCTCCACGCCGTACGCCGGATCGAGGGGCGCCGTCTCGTCGACGGCGTCGCCCTGGCCCGGATCGAGGAGCGCCTCGACGCCGAACGCGAGTCGCGGCGGCTGCACCGGGCGATCGCCGACCTGCCTGAGGGCGACCGGGCTCTGCTGGAGCTGGTCTCGCTCGACGGACTCTCGATCGCCGACGCGGCCCGAGTGCTGGGGGTGAAGCCGGCCACCGCGCGGGTCCGGCTGCACCGCAGCCGGGCCCGGGTCACCGCTCGCCTGCACGAGATGGGGGCACCCGAGCTCCCTGACCGTGCTCTTCCTGTGGAGGTACGTCCATGAACAGCACAGACCAGCTCGACTCGTTCGAGACCGCACTGCTCGCCGAGCTGCGGCGTGAGGTCGCCCAGCGTCCGGCCCCGACGCCCGCTCCCAGGCGGCACCCTCGTCGGCGGCTGAAGATCGCCGTCGCCGGGGCCGTCGCCACGGCCGCCGCCACCGTCGCCGCGGTGGGCCTGACCGGGGGCGGGCCGACCGCCTCGCCGGCGTTCGCCGTCGAGGGCAACCCGGACGGCTCGGTCGACATCGCCATCCTCCGGCTCGACGACGCCGAGGGGCTCGAGGCTGCCCTGGCCGACCACGGGATCGACGCCACCGTGCACTTCGTGCCGACGGCTGACGGCCAGGTTCCGGAGTTTCCGATGCCCGAGTCCTCCTACCTGAGTCCCAAGGATCCCCAGTACGCCTCTTGCGGGATCGACAACGGCCCCGGGCCCGCCATGCTGCTGCCGGTGAAGCTGCTCGAGAAGACCCACACGATGCCGAGCGGCCCCGAGTTCGACGGTGCGGAGTACGTGTTGCAGATCCGGGCGGGCTCCCCGCTGTTCGAGCGACCGACCACCTTCGCCGTGGGCAGCCCCGGCTCGTTCTCGATCGCCTACCCGTCGGCCGTCCCCGGGAAGAACTGCGGCTTCGGCTCGAGCCAGTGGTTCGACGCGCCGGGCGCCGGCAAGGTCAAGTAGTCACCTTCTGGTCGCTCGCCAGCCAGCCGGCCAGCTCCCCGAGGTAGCTCGTCTGGGCCTCGTAGTCCATCGACTTGAGCTTCCACGGGTGCAGCTGGCCGGCCTGCGCTGCCTCCAGCCTGGCGAAGACCGGCTGCTCCATCAGCGGCTCGGGCGTGAAGGAGTCGCGGACCGAGTAGTGCACGATGTCCCAGCTCAGGACCTCCCAGTAGTAGTCCTCGCCGTAGCCCGGCAGCACGGTCAGCCCGCTGCCGGCGGCCTCGGCGAGCTTCTCGTTGGTCCTGATCACGTCGAGCGCCGAGCCGGCCTGCATGACGCCGACGACCGGGGCGATCGCCTTCATCTTGGCCAGCTGCGCCTCGTCCTTGAAGCCGTACATCGACTCCGGGGTGTCGCCGGGTCGCGGCCACGCCAAGGCTCACCTAACCTTGCGTGGCCTCCTCGAACAGGGTGAGCTGCAGGTCCGCGGGAGCCTCGAGCCGGCTGTTGAGCGAGTCCCAAGGCGTTCGGGTCGGCAGCGCGACCAGCTCGGCGCCGGCGGCGACCAGGGCATCGGTCGCACGCGCGACGTCGTCGACCTCGAAGGCGACCCGCAGTCGCGGCGCCACCCGGCGACCCACCTCGACCTCGTCGATCATCGCCACCTGGGCGGGGTTGGAGAACTCGAGCGTGGCCCGGCCGGCGTCGAGGATCAGCACGTGCTCGCCGCCGGCGCCCTCGAGGTCGAGCTCGACCGGCAGGCCGAGCGCGTCCCGGTAGAACGCCGCCGCTGCCTCGAAGTCGGCCGTCTCGACGACCAGCCGGAGCTGGCTCACCCGGGGTGGTGCGCCTTCCTCGCCGAGCGCCGAGCCGGGGGCCAGCCAGTGGTAGTCCGTCCCGCCCTCGGTCGTCAGCCAGTGGTTGATGCTCCCGCGAGCCCGGTCGTTGACCTGACCGTCGTGGATGCCGACCGCGCGGTCCGGCCCGACCTCGCGGAGGAACGCGATCGCCTCGGCGGTCTTGAGCCAGGACGCCTGCATCGGGACCAGCAAGGTTGTGACCGGGCCGTCGGGGAGGGCGAGCGCGTCGCCGGGGTGGTAGACGGACTCGCCGTCAGCGGTGACGACGTACCCGAGGTTCGCGCAGACGTCCTGACCGGGGACGACGGCGGCGTGCGCCCCGCCCACGGCGTGGATGTCGAAGCCCCCGACCTCGAAGTCCTGGTCCGGGTCGACCGGCGTGAACGGCAGCCCCTCGAGATCGGCTCCGCGTGGCGCCCAGACCGGCAGGGCCGCGCGGCGCAGCCGTTCCGGCTCGACGTGGTCGGCGTGCTCGTGGGTGACGAGGACCGCGTCCGCGCCGGCCAGGGCACGCGGCTCGCTCCAGATGCCCGGGTCGACGACCAGCGTGCGGCCGGCATGCTCGAGGGCGACGCAGGAGTGGCTCCAGCGGGTCAGGCGCATGGGGCGAGGCTAGGGCCCTAGCCACGCCCGCGGCGCAGCTCGGTCGCCAGTGCGTCGAGCCGTTGCTCCCAGAACCGGCGGAACGGGGTGAGCCACTCGTCCACCTGGGCCAGGGGGGCCGAGTCGATGGCGTAGAGCCGGCGCCGCCCCTCGGCGCGCACCGTGGCGAAGCCGCTCTCGCGGAGCACCTTCAGCTGCATCGACACCGCCGGCTGGCCGATCCCGAACTCCGCCGAGATCACCTCGACCACCTCGCCGGACGACTGCTCGCCCCCGGCCAGCAGCTCGAGGATGCGCCGGCGGACGGGGTCGCCCAGGACGTCGAAGGCGTGCATCAGTCTCCGGCGTACGCCGACACGCAGCGTCGAGCGGACGCTCGGGCCCACTCGGGGTCGGCGCCGCCGGCGATGGCCGCCTCGGCCCAGGCCGTCCCGGAGCCACTGAAGAAGTCGCCGAGGTCGGGCAGCTCCTCGGGGGCGGGTCGGGGGGCGTCGGGCGAGTCGAGGTGCAGGGACAGCCCCATCATCATCGACTCCCAGCCGATCCCGACCGCCCCCGGCCCGAACTGCTCCCAGTGGTCCGGCGGGCTGGGCAGGTGGTGGGCCAGCTCGAGCAGGGTGCCCTCGTCGATGGGCGTCAACGTCACGACGATCCGGCTGACGTGGCCGCCGAACTCCCAGGTCGCCGCGAAGGACCGTGGCGGGTCGCACGCGGTGACCTCGCCGCCGGCGTTGCCCTCCACCTGGAAGCGGCCGCCCCGGACGAGGTCGCCGGTGATCGGGGCCAGCCATCGTTCGATCCGGGCGGGCTCTGTCACCGCCGACCACACCTCGTCCGGTGCGGCGGCGTACCGGCGGGTCAGACGGAGGTCGGTGCCGGTGACGTCGCGGTCGACCGCGGCCAGCTCGGCAATCATATCAATATCCATTGATATGACTCTGCCAAACCCACGGTGGTGCGGTCAAGGGCTGCCGGGAACCCGCTACCCCGCCATCTAGTCTGATGGACGTGACCAGCACGCCGCGGACGCCGGCGAGAGGCACGCCCGCCGTCCCGGCCGCTGCGCCGCCAGCGAGACCGCCGACCGTGGGCGGGTACACGCTGCTGTCCCGGATCGGCGAGGGCGGCATGGGCGTTGTCCACCTGGCGCGTCGCGGGGACGGACAGCGGGTGGCCCTGAAGGTGCTCCGCCCGCAGGTCGTCGGCGACGACGAGGCCCGGCGCCGGCTGTCCCGCGAGGTCGGCTCGCTGAGCCGGGTCAAGAGCAAGTGGGTGGCCGAGATCGTCGACTCCGACCCGTGGGCGCCGGTGCCGTACGTCGCGACCCGCTACGTGCCCGGCCTCTCCCTGCACGACTACGTGCACGAGGAGGGGCCGATCACGGGCAAGGACCTGATCTGGTTCGCGGCCTGCCTCGCGGAGGGTCTCGCGTCCGTGCACGCGGTGGGCGTGCTGCACCGCGACGTGAAGCCGTCGAACGTCCTCATGGAGGGTCGGACCCCGATCCTCATCGACTTCGGCCTGGCCCGGGTGGCCGACGACCCCAAGCTCACCCACACCGGCTGGCTGCTCGGCACTCCCGGGTACCTCGCCCCGGAGATCCTGTACGGCGACGACGCCACCACCGCCTCCGACGTGCACTCATGGGCCGCCACGGTGGCCTTCGCGGCGACCGGCCGGCCGCCGTTCGGCCGCGGCCCGTCGATGGCGATCATGGACCGGGTCCGGCGCGGCGAGCACGACCTCTCCGCCATCGCCGACCCGCTGCGGCAGCTGTTGGCAGACGCGCTCGAACCCGAGCCCGACCGCCGCCCCGAACTGTCCGCCATCCTGGGCTGGCTGCGGCCGCAGGTGGCGCCCACGCCCCGCCCGTCCGCCCAGCCGCCGGTGGGGGACAAGCTCACGCTTCCGTACGCCGCCGCGCGCACTTCGCCCGACGCGCAGTCCACCGACGTGCTGGCCGGTCCGCCGCCCGTCGGCGCGGACGGGACCAAGATGCTCACCGAGCACCAGACGGTGATGGAGCGGGACCCCCGCACGCTGCCGCCGCCACCGGTGCCCGCGGAGCAGGGGCGGCCGCCCCTCGCGGAGCGGGCCCGCCGGGCGACCCTGCTCGTGGTCGCGGCCCTGCTGTGCGGTGGCGTCGTCGCGGCGTACCCGTGGATCGGTTCCGGACTCCTGCTGCTCGTCGTGTGGCTGCTGCGCAGCGGCTCGATGGCCGCGAGCGCGGCGGGCGAGCGACGCCGCCTGCGCGGCCGCAAGTGGTACGACGGCGCGCTGATCCTCCTCCGCGCGCCGTGGGAGCTGGTCCGTTCCCTGCCCGTCACCGTGATGCTGATCCTCTGGAGTGCCGGGCTGGCCGTGGCGGCGGCGCTGCTGTGCTACGCGTTCGTGGCCGGCGAGACCGTGACCTTGTTCGTGTGCGGCAGCGTGTTCGCCGCGTCGGTGTGGACCGGCCCGGGCGGGTTCCGGGTCCGCTCGCCGCTGGCGCGAGTGGTCAACCCGGCCTCGCGCGCATGGAAGCCGTGGCTCGCGGTCACCTTCGTGCTGCTCGTCGTGGCCACCGGGCTGGGCGCCTTCGCCGAGGCGCGCGGCACCTCGTGGCTCCCCGGGTCGGACCGTCCGCTCAGCGGATCCAGCCGACACCCGGGCGCGGTCGTGGCAGGATGGTCGCAATGAACAGCTGCGTGATCATCATTTCCTAGCGCGTCGAACCGTCGACGCGCCCACCTCTCGTACCCCGAGAGGTTTTTTTGTGCGACGAAGAGGCTGAGGAACGAAGGCTCTCCGGAGGATGAAAGCAGCGCGAAGCTCCCCGAACTCGAACGGAACCCAGCGATGGACCTGCACGGTGACTTCCACGTCTACGACACCACCCTGCGCGACGGCGCACAGCAGGAGGGGCTCAACCTCTCGGTCGCCGACAAGCTGACCATCGCCCGGCAGCTCGACGGTCTCGGCGTGGGCTACATCGAGGGCGGCTGGCCGGGCGCGAACCCCAAGGACACCGAGTTCTTCCGTCGCGCCACCACCGAGCTCGACCTCAAGCACGCCAGGCTCGCGGCGTTCGGCTCCACCCGGCGGGCCGGGACCACCGCCGCGGACGACCCGCAGGTGGCCGCGCTCCGCGACAGCGGCGCGTCCGTGGTCACCCTGGTCGCGAAGTCGCACGACCGTCACGTCGACCTCGCGCTGCGCACCACCCTCGAGGAGAACCTCGCCATGGTCCGCGACACGGTCGCCCACCTGAAGGCCGAGGGGCAGCAGGTCTTCCTCGACGCCGAGCACTTCTTCGACGGCTACCGGGCCAACCGCGACTACGCACTCGAGGTGCTCCGCGCGGCGTACGACGCCGGCGCCGACGTCATCGCGCTCTGCGACACCAACGGCGGCATGCTTCCCGACTGGGTGTCCGACGTCGTGCACGACGTGATCGACACCACCGGTGTCCGGGTCGGCATCCACGCCCACAACGACAGCGGCTGCGCGGTCGCGAACTCGCTGGCCGCCGTCGACGCCGGCGCCAGCCACGTGCAGGGCTGCATCAACGGGTACGGCGAGCGCACCGGCAACGCCGACCTCGTCTCCGTCGTGGCGAACCTCGAGCTCAAGCTGGACCGCTCCGTGCTCCCGCCCGGTCTGCTCAAGGAGGCCACCCGGATCGCGCACGCGGTCGCCGACGTCACGAACTTCCCGCCGGCCTCGCGGCAGCCCTACGTCGGCGTCTCTGCCTTCGCCCACAAGGCCGGGCTGCACGCCAGCGCCATCAAGGTCGACCCGGACCTCTACCAGCACACCGACCCGGTGCACGTCGGCAACGACATGCGGCTGCTGGTCTCGGACATGGCCGGTCGCGCCTCGATCGAGCTCAAGGGCCGCGAGCTCGGGTTCGACCTGGGCGCGGACAAGGAGCTGCTCACCCGGGTCACCGCGCGGGTCAAGCAGCTCGAGGCCACCGGTTACACGTTCGAGGCCGCGGACGCCTCCTTCGAGCTGCTGCTGGCGGAGATGGTCTCCGGCCACCGCCCGTCGTACTTCGACGTCGAGTCCTGGCGGGTCATCACCGAGACCACACCCCATGACGAGGCCGTCTCCGAGGCGACCGTGAAGCTCAAGGCCCAGGGTGAGCGGCATGTCGTCACCGGCGAGGGCAACGGGCCGGTCAACGCGCTCGACCAGGCGCTCCGCACCGCCATCGGCCAGGCCTTCCCCGAGGTCGTGAAGTTCGAGCTGATCGACTACAAGGTCCGCATCCTCGACCAGGGCCACGGCACCGACGCGATCACCCGGGTGCTGATCGAGACGTCCGACGGCGAGTCGTCGTGGGTGACCGTGGGCGTCGGCCACAACGTCATCGAGGCGTCTTGGGGCGCCCTCGTCGACGGGCTGACCTTCGGGCTGCGCCGCCAGGGGCTCTGACCGCTCAGCGGTCAGCGCTGGGTGATCCGGCGCGCGAGGTCCACCCACGCGTCGTAGATCCGGTCCACGTCGATCCCCTCGATCTGGACCTGCTGCTCGAGGATCGGCACCTCGAGGGGTGCGAGGAGCGCCGTCGACAGCAGTGCGATGTCTCCCGACACCCCGAGCTCGCCCATCAGGTGGCGGGTATGCATCGCCACGAACGAGTACGCGGCGTACGACCGCGAGCCCTCCCGCCCGGCCGCCCGGATCAGGTCGGCCAGCAGGAGGTTGAGCTCCAGCCGGGAGCGCCCGAACGCCAGCAGCCGCTCCATCGGCGGCGCCCCGGGCCCGAGCGGGGGAGGGCCGGAGATGACCGACGCCTGCCACTCGGTCTCGGAGAAGTTCAGCAGCGCCGCCATCAGCCCCTCGCGGGAGCCGAACCGCCGGAACACGGTGCCCTTGCCGACGCCGGCCCGGGCCGCGACAGCGTCCATGGTCACGCCGTCGATGCCGCAGTGGTCGATCAGCGCCTCGGCCGCGACCAGGAGCGCCTCCCGGTTGCGGGCAGCGTCACGCCGCTCGGGGGCGGGATCCCCGAGCAGCGGCAGCAGCGGGCGCTCGCGCATCGGTGGGGCCACTGTAGGAGCGCTGCGACCGTGGGACACGTGTCCGCACGACGCGGCGGCTAGGTTCGACGAGTGGCCGACCTGCACGACCTGACCGCCCTCGAGCAGGGCGAGCTCGTCCGGCGGCGGGAGGTGTCGCCGCTCGAGCTGGTCGAGCACTACCTCGAGCGCGCGCATCGCATCGACGACGACCCGGCCACCACGGTGGGCGCCTTCGTGACGCTCACCGACGACCTGGCCCGGGCCCGCGCCGGCCAGCTCGAGACCCTGGAGCGCGGGGCGAGCTCGCCGCTCTACGGCGTACCGACCGCGATCAAGGACCTCAACCTGACCGCCGGCATCCGCACGACGTTCGGCTCGCCGGTCTTCGAGGACTTCGTGCCGGACATCTCCGACGGTGTCGTCCTCGCGCTCGAGGCGGCGGGCATGGTCAGCCTCGGCAAGACGGCGACGCCGGAGTTCGGCTCCCCGTGCTACACCGAGCCCGAGGGCAGGCCGCCCTCGGTCACCCCTTGGGACCGCAGCCGGATGGCGGGCGGCTCCTCCGGCGGTGCGGCCGCTGCGGTGGCGGCCGGCCTGGTCCCCGCGGCGCAGGGCTCGGACGGTGGCGGCTCCATCCGGATCCCTGCGTCGTGCTGCGGACTGTTCGGCCTCAAGCCCACGCGTGGGCGGATCAGCGGTCACCCGATGTACGGCGACCCGGTGGGTTTGGCGACGGCCGGGTCGATCGCCCGGACCGTGCGCGACGCGGCGGCGATGCTCGATGAGCTCGCCGGTCGTCGGGCGGGGGATCCGTCCTGGGCACCACCTCCTGTCGGCACGTTCCTCGCGGCGTGCGACCGCGATCCCGGCCATCTTCGAGTGGCCCGGTTCACCGAGCCAGTGATCGCCGACGCCGCTGTGGACAAGGTCTGCCTGGACGCCGTTGTGGACGCTTCGCGGCTGTTGGAGTCGCTCGGCCACGAAATCGTCGACGTCGCCGTGCCCCTCCCGGAGGAGGCGGTGCCCGTCTTCGAGACGTGCTGGGCGGTGCTCACCGCGCTGTCGGTCGTCCCACCGGACCAGGAGCACCTGCTCCGCCCACTGACCCGCTGGCTGAGCGACCAGGGCCGGGCGGTCAGCGGCCCCGACTTCGGCCTCGCCATCGGCGCCATGAGGCGGTTCGCCGCGGGAGCGCTCACCGCGCTGGCGCCGTTCGACGCCGTGCTCACCCCGACCCTCGCGGTGCCGCCGCTCCCGGTCGGCGCGCTGCGCGACGACGAGGACCCGGCCGCGGACTTCCAGGCCCAGAAGGAGTTCACGCCCTGGACGAGCGCCTGGAACGTCACCGGCATGCCGGCCGCCTCGCTCCCGCTCGCCTGGACCGACGACGGCCTGCCCGTGGGCGTGATGCTGGCCGCTCGGCCGGCCGAGGAGGAGCTGCTGCTCGGCCTCTGCGCCCAGGTGGAGGCGGCGGCGCCCTGGCACCAGCGCACCCCGCCGGGCTGGTGACGAAGCTAGAGCGAGGGCGGTCCCGCCTCGACCCTGGCCAGCACCGCCTCGAGATCGTCGATGTCCGGGCCGCGCTGCAGCTGCCGCTCGTCCCACCACGTCGCGCCCGCCTCGGCCAGCGGACTTACCAGATCGGCGGCCGACGACGGTGAGGTGACCCCGCCGACGACCACGTCGAAGCCGTCGAGCGAGCCACGCTGCTCGCCGACGTACGACACCACCTCGTGCACCAGGTCCACCGGGGGCACGTCCCCGTGGCGGTGCTCCCGGAACAGTGGCACCACGCCGTCCCACCGCGCCGCCCGGCGCATAGGCGGCCGGCTGCGCCAGAAGCCACCGACCCAGATCGGCACCCGGGGCTGCTGCAGGGTCGGCGGCAGCAGCGTCACGTCGTCGACGGTGTAGTGAGGTCCGGAGTGCGTCACCGGCTGCCCGGACCAGAACGCCGGCAGCAGCGAGAGGCCCTCGTCCAGGCGAGCGGCCAGCGTCACCGGGTCGGTGGTGTCGCCGAAGCGGCCGTACTCGTCGTCGATCGGGCCGCCCAGCCCGACGCCCAGCGTGGCCCGGCCGCCGGAGAGGTGGTCGAGGGTCGCCACCTGCCGGGCCCGCCCGACCACAAGAGGCCACTCGATGATCCGGGCTTGCTCCTCACGCCACGTGAGGACCTAGCGTCGGGGTCATGGCCACCCAGCTCACCATCGGCGCGGTCGCGGCCCGCACCGGCCTGACCCAGCGCACGCTGCGCTACTACGAGGACCTGGGTCTGCTCGAGCCGACCCGCACCGACGGCGGCCGTCGCGTGTACGACGCGGGCACGCTCGACCGGCTGTACCGGATCCGGCTCCAGCGCAGCCTCGGCACCCCGGTCGCGGAGGTCACCCCGGACGACACCGACCTCCTCGCCATCGCGCGACGCCACCTGGCCGACCTCGACGACCGCCTGACCAGGACCGCCCGCGAGCGCGAGCGGGTCCGCGCCGTCGAGGCCAGGCTGCTGCAGGGCGCCGACCCGACCGACGCCGAGCTGCTCGACCTGCTGGCCGGGCTGGGTGACGAACCGGTCGCCGTGCGCCGTTTGACTCTGCTGGTGTACCGCGACCTCGAGGCGGCGCACCGGTTCCTGGTCGAGGTCTTCGGCTTCGGCGCCGGTTCGCTGCACCGCGACGACGCCGGCACGGTCGTCCACGCCGAGGTGCACGCCGGCGACGGCGTGATCTGGCTGCACCGTGAGTCGCCCGAGCACCGCCTGGCCAGCCCGGCCACGTCCGGCACCGCCTCGCACTGCATGGCGATCGACGTGGACGACGTCGACGCCCACCACCACCGCACGCGGGCCGCCGGCGCCGAGATCGAGTACGCACCGACCGAGATGCCCTACGGCGTCCGCGAGTACGCCGCCCGCGACTCCGAGGGTGGACTCTGGTCGTTCATGCAGCCCGTCGACAACGAGCACCAGGAGACCGATGAGTGAGCTGACGCCGTACATCTGCGTCCAGGACAGCCGGAAGGCCATCGAGTGGTACGTCGCAGCGTTGGGCGCCGAGGTGGTGCGCGAGCCCATCGTGATGGACGACGGTCGCGTCGGCCACTGCGAGCTGGCCGTGGCCGGAGCGCGCTGGATGATGTCCGACGAGTTCGAGTCGGCCGGTGTGGCGCCCCCTGACCCCACCAGGGGCTCCGCGGTGAGCATGCACCTGACCGTCAACGACTGCGACGCGGTCGCGGGCCGCGTGGTCGAGCACGGGGTGACCCTCGACCGCGGCCCCGAGGACAGTCCGCCGGCGGGCCGGGTCGCGGTGTTCCGGGACCCGTTCGGCCATCGCTGGTTCCTCAACCAGCCCCTGGAGTGAGGAGAGGACCAAAGAGATCGTCGTCGCGGTCAGGTCGCCGAAGGCGCCGCCCCTGCCGATGACGGCCGACAGGGTCCATAGGTGCCGTCCGCCGACGCCGCGGCGCCAGACCTCGGGTTCCCACGGTGCCGCGCGCGGCTTCGCTAGTCTGCTCCGGTCCGGGACCGTCAGGGGGGTATGTCGTGTCTGGGGTGCTGTCTCGAGTTGTCGCGGGGGTCACGCTGGTGCTCACCGCGACCCTGCTCACCCACGCCCAGCCCGCCGCGGCGATGCCGCCCTTCGCGGCGGTCGGTCACAGCCCGACGCAGGGCACCCCGGTCCCCGGTGCCTTCCTGACGGCCGACCTCGGCACCTGGACCAGCCCTCCGGAGTCCTACGAGTTCCAGTGGCTGCGCGACGGCGCACCGGTTCCAGGGGCCGAGTCGCAGGACTACCTCGCCCAGACCGGCGACATCGGCCACCTGCTCCAGCCGCGGGTGACCGGCCATCAGGGTTCCAGCACGGCGGACTTCGTCGGCACCGCGATGACCATCCGCAAGATCGGAACGTCGCTCACCCTCGACGTACGCCGGGTCCACCCCGCGCCGGGCAAGAACCGGCTCGTGTGGATGGCGATCTCGTTCATGACGTTGGAACGGCCCTGGGGCACCGACGGCGGCACGGTGGTCGCGTACAAGAGGAAGGACGAGAAGATCAAGCCGCTCGGCTCGGCCGTCGTCACTCGCGGCGCGGCGTTCGTGCGGCTGCCCTGGAAGCGCGCGCCGCACGGGCGGACCAAGGTGGTGGTCTGCTACCAGGGCTCCGAGGCCGTCGCCCCCGGCTGCTCGCCGTGGGCGGTCGTGCACCGCAACCGTCGCTAGCGGAACCACTCCGGCGCGGCCGCGAGGAACGCCTCGCGGTCGAGTGCGCCCGCTCCGGCGGGGAGCACCGCGAGCAGCGGCGCCACCCGCGTCAGGTCCTCGAGGTTGCACCGTTCGGCCAGCCCCGGGTCGTCGGGCCAGGACCCGACGACGAGCCCCCGTACGGTCAGGCCCCTGGCCCGCAGCGCGTCGACGGTGAGCTCGGTGTGGTTGAGCGTGCCGAGGCCGGCGGCGACCACCACGACCACCTCGACCGACACGGACTCGGCCAGCCGGGCCGCCAGGTCGAGCAGGGTGCCGCCCTCGGCGTCGAGCCGGACCAGGAGCCCGCCGGCGCCCTCCACGATCACGGTGTCGGCCGGGAGGTCGCGGATCCGCTCGGCGTACCTCGCCACGGACGGGATCTCGACCCCCTGCCGCCGGGCCGCGGTGTCCGGGGCCAGCGGTTCGTCGAGCAGCGTCCACTCCTGCACCTCGGTCCCGGTGAGCCGGTGCACCTCGCGCGCGTCCGAGTCGCCGTCGGCCGCGCCGGTCTGCACCGGCTTCACCACGAGCGCTCCCGGCGTCGTGGCCCCCAGGGCTGCGGTCGCCACCGTCTTGCCGACACCCGTGGAGGTGCCGGTCACGACGACGACCCTCACGTGTGCTCCTTGACCACCGCCACGAGGACGTCGACCGCGCGAGCCCAGTCGACGTCGGGGACGCCCGCGCTGACCGTGACCCGCATCCGGGAGACCCCGTCCGGCACCGACGGGGGCCGGAAGCAGCCGACGGTCACGCCCTGTGCGAGCGCGGCGGCCTGCGCGGCGACCGCCGCCTGCGGCGAGGGCATCGGCACCGACAGCACCGCACCTCCCGACGGCGCGACGCCCAGCGCGGACGCCAGGTCCGCCATCCGGCGGCGTACGACGTCGGACAGCTCGGGCCGCGACCGGAGCTGGCGCAGCGCCTCGAGCGCCGCGCCGGCCGAGCCGGGCGCCAGGCCGGTGTCGAAGATGAACGGCCTGGCCCGGTTGACCAGGTGGTCGACGACCGCCTGCGGGCCGAGCACCGCGCCGCCCTGGCTGCCGAGCGCCTTGGACAGGGTCGCGGTGACCAGCACGTGCGGTCGGCCGGCCAGGCCCAGCTCGCGGACAAGGCCCGCGCCGCGCACCCCCAGCCCGTGCGCCTCGTCGACGACCAGCAGCGCGTCGTACCGCTCACAGACCGCTGCCAGCGCGGCCAGTGGCGCCTCGTCGCCGAGCACCGAGTAGACCGACTCGACCAGGACCAGCGCCCGGCGGTCGCCGGCCATCGACAGCGCGCCCTCGACCGCCGCCACGTCTCGGTGCGGCACCACTTCGACCGGCGAGCGGGACAGCCGGACCGCGTCGACCAGGGAGGCATGCACGTGTGCGTCGGACACGACGAGTGCGTCGCGACCGCCCAGCGCGGCGACGACGGCGAGGTTCGCGTGGTAGCCGGTCGAGAACACCAGCGCTGCCGGCTGGCCGAGGTAGGCCGCCAGCTCCCGCTCGAGCTGCGCGTGCAGCTCCAGCGTGCCGGTCACCAGGCGCGAAGCGCCGGCCCCCGCGCCCCAGCGCCTCGTCGCCGCGGCGGCCGCCTCCATGACCGCGGGATCCCGCGACAGGCCGAGGTAGTCGTTGCCGGCCAGGTCGGTGGTCGCCCCCTCGGCGGGCCTGGGACGCAGCGTGCGGCGCAGCCCGGCCTCGTCCCGCGCCGCCGCCTCCGACGCCAGCCAGTCCTCCCAGCGGGTCATCCGACGGCCACCGCCCGCTCGATCGCCGCGCAGATCCTGGCCACGTCCTCGTCAGTCGTGACGTACGGCGGCATCGTGTAGACGAGGTCGCGGAACGGCCGCAGCCACACGCCCTCCTCGACTGCCGCGGCGGTCGCCTTGACCACGTCGACGGGATGGTCGAGCTGCACCACGCCGACCGCCCCAATAGTCCTGACGTCGGTGACCCCAGGTAGCCCGCGCAGCGGCGCCAGTCCGGCCTGCAGCGCAGCGCCGACCCGGGCCACGCTGGACGCCCAGTCCGACGACTCCAGCAGGTCGAGGCTGGCCAGGGCGACCGCGCAGGCCAGCGGGTTGCCCATGTACGTCGGCCCGTGCATGAGGACGCCCGACTCCGAGGCCGAGATCCCACTCGCGACCTCGGTCGAGCAGAGCACTGCGGCCAGCGACAGGTAGCCGCCGGTGAGCGCCTTGCCGACGCACATGATGTCGGGTGCTACGCCGGCGGCCTCGGCGGCGAAGAACGTTCCGGTGCGACCGAAGCCAGTGGCGATCTCGTCGAAGACCAGCACCAGGCGGTGCTCGTCCGCGACCTCGCGCATCACCCGCAGGCAGGCCGCGTCGTAGACGAACATGCCGCCCGCGCCCTGCAGCTGCGGCTCGACGATGATCCCGGCCAGCTCCCCGGACCACTTCAGAGCGATCGCGCGGAGATGCTCGGCCCAGGCGTCCACGTCGCCTCCGGGGGAAGGCGGTTGATCGGCGAAGACCTGCTGCGTCAGGACATCGCTGAACATCGAGTGCATCCCGCCCACCGGGTCGCACACGCTCATGCAGCCGAACGTGTCGCCGTGGTAGCCGCCGCGCACGGTCAGCATCCGGGTCCGCTCCGGCCGGCCGAAGCCGCGCTGGTGCTGCAGCACCATCTTCAAGGCGACCTCGACGCTGA
This sequence comes from uncultured Actinomycetota bacterium, assembly GCA_963749865.1. Lineage (GTDB taxonomy): Bacteria > Actinomycetota > Actinomycetes > Propionibacteriales > Nocardioidaceae > Nocardioides. The sequence goes on along the minus strand of CAVVOE010000006.1, from coordinate 8,155 downwards.
CCGAGCCCGAGTCGGCGAGAAAGACGTGCTCGAGCCCCTCCGGCGCAAGGTCGACCAGCCGCTCGGCCAGCCGGACCGCGGGGGAGTGGGTGAGCCCGCCGAACATCACGTGCGCCATGTCGGCCAGCTGGCGGCGTACGGCGTCGTCGAGCTCCGGCACGGCGTACCCGTGGATCGCGGCCCACCACGACGACATGCCGTCCACCAGCTCGGTGCCGCCATCAGGACCAGCCAGCCGCAGGCGTACGCCGGACGCCGACTCGACCACCCGCACCGGAGTCGGATCGGTCATCGAGGTGTAGGGGTGCCAGACGTGCTCGCGGTCGTAGGCGAGCAGCTCGTCCGGCGAGCGGGTCACGCGTTGGGGGCGAGGGCGGTGCCCGCCCCGCGGCGGCGCTTGGCCGGGTCGTACGACGTGGCCGCGTGGGACTCGAGGTCGGCGCCGAGGACCGTGAAGCCGTGGTCGCGGATCAGCTCGAGGTCGGCCTCGGCCTCCTGGCCCTCGGAGGTGAGGTAGTCGCCGAGGAAGATCGAGTTCGCGACCTGCAGGGCCAGCCCCTGCAGGCTGCGCAGGTGCATCTCGCGGCCGCCGGCGATCCGGATCTCCTTGTCCGGGCAGACGAACCGCGCCATCGCCAGGATCTTCACGCAGCGCATCGGCGTGAGCTCCCAGGTGTTCTCCAGCGGCGTCCCGTCGAACGGCATCAGGAAGTTCACCGGGATCGAGTCGGAGTCGAGGGCCCGCAGCGCGAACAACGCCTCGACCAGCTGCTCGTCGGACTCGCCCAGCCCGGCGATCAGCCCGCTGCACGGCGACAGCCCGGCGATCTTCACCTTCTCGACGGTGTCCACCCGGTCGGCGTAGGTGTGGGTCTGCACGATCTGGTCGTGGTGGGACTCGGCGGTGTTGATGTTGTGGTTGTAGGCGTCCACCCCGGCCTCGCGGAGCCGCTCGGCCTGGCCGTCCTGGAGCAGGCCCAGACAGGCGCAGATCTCGACCCCGGGGTGCTCGGCCTTGATCGCGCCGACCATGTCAGCGACCCGCTCGACGTCCTTGTGGGTCGGGCCACGGCCGCTGGAGACCATGCAGACCCGGGTGGCGCCGCCCCGGAGGCCGGCCGCCGCCTGCTCGAGTGCCTCGTCGGTGCCGAGCCACTTGTACTTCAGGATGTCGGCGGTCGAGCCGAGCGCCTGGCTGCAGTAGTTGCAGTTCTCCGGGCACAGGCCGGACTTCAGGTTGACCAGGTAGTTGACCTTGACCGTGTTGCCGAACTGCTCGCGCCGCAGCCGCCCCGCCGCGGCCACCACGTCGAGCAGCTCGTCGTCGTGCGCCCGCAGCACCGCCAGCGCGTCGTCCTCGGTGGCCGGCTTCCCGTCGAGGATCGAGGTCGCGAGCTGGTCGAAGGACCCCAGTGGACGAGTCATGCGGGTCAGTATGCCGACCGGCCCCGATCAGCCCTCCGTGACGTCCACGACAGCGCCGGTGAGCTCAGCGAGCAGTACGGCGCCGGCCAGGTCGACCGGGCGAACGTCGAGCCGGTCAGCTTGCAGCCGTCCAGGGTGGCGCCGAAGAAGCTGGTGCCCCCGAACGTGCAGCCGACGAACGCGGTGGCCGCGGCGCCGTCAGCCCCAGCAGCGCGCGCGGGTGGCGCGCGGTGTCGAGACCACCTTCCACCGCGCGGACCTCGAAGTGCAGGTGGCACCCGTCCGGAGCACCGCTGTCGTTGGCCCGCGCGAAGGTGTCGCCGCGGTGCAGCTTGTCACCGGGCTCGACGAAGACCGTCCGGGTGTGGCCGATGACGAGGTCCCAGCCGAGCTTGCGGTTGCGGAGCAGCACCGGGTTCTCGCCGTACGCCGGCCCGAGGGCGGCGTAGTCGACGACCTTGGCCCGCCGACCGGCGAACAGGCGGGTGCCGCAGGGCATCGCGACGTCGATGCCGTGGTGGAACCCCTCGTCGCCCGGGCAGCGCGGGTCGTGGCTGTAGTACGGCGCCTCGGTGCACCCGAACGGGATCATGATCCGGTGCGCGCCGTCGTACCACGGCGAGGTGTAGTGGGTCCTGTCGCTGGTGTAGAAGACCCAGTCCGGGTCCATCGCCGTCGCGACGGGTGCGGTGGCGCCGACGAGTGCCGCGGCCGCGAGGAGAAGGCCGAGCAGGCGCATTGGCCCACTCTCACACAGGCATGATGGCCCAGTGAGGTACCTGTCGGCGGTCGCGGCTGTGCTGGTCATCGGGCTGGTCCCTGGGTGCAGCTCGGACGACCCGAAGGACCCGCCGGCGCTGCCCTCCGACCAGGACCTGGCGACGTACTTCGACGCGGTCGCTTCCTACGACCCGGACCAGCTGGACGCCGCCCAGGAGATCGCGGCCGACGGCTCGCCGGCGCAGGGGTACGCCGCCTACCTGGGCGAGTTCTCCGCCTCTGCGATCGCGGCCGACCAGCCGGTGGACGCCGCCGACGCCGAGAAGGTCGACGACGGCTTCAAGGCCTGCGGCGGCACCGGGCCGGCGGACGAGTGCGTCGTGTGGTCAGACCTCGAGGGCGAGGGCGGGAAGCTGACCAACTTCACGGTCGCCGGCACCGAGGTGGACGACTCCCTGGTCGATCTGACCGCGCAGCCCCCGATCGCCGCCGAGGGCCTGTACGCGGTGCAGCCGGACTACGCCTACCGCTCACCCCAGAGCGGCACGCTGTTCGTGCTGGTCACCGTGACCGCCGCTGACGTGCCGCTGGCTCCCCGGCTCGGGATCTACGTCGAGCAGGACCAGATCCTCAACGGCATTCAGACCCGGAGCCCGGCCACGGTCGACGCGGGCGCGAGCAGCCCCGTGATCCTGGCCTTCCCCGACGCCCAGAAGGCTGGGCTGGACGGTCAGGTCACCTTCGACCTGGGGATCGGCGGGCAGGGCGCAGAGTCGATCGGCTTCGGCCTGACCGCGCCGGCCGTCTAGCGTGTCGCGGCGAGCAGCCGCTCGCACTCCCCGATCAGCCGCTGCCGCAGCGGAGCGCCGCGCTCGGCGAAGGCGCGCTGCGCCGCGGCGTACTCCCGCTTGCCCTCGCTGGTCTCGATGCGGACGGGCTCGTAGCCCAGGTCGGAGAGGTCGTACGGCGAGGCGCGCATGTCCAGGACGCGGATGTCGCGGGCCAGCTCGAAGCAGTCGGCGACGAGCTCGGACGGGACGAGCGGCGAGAGACGGAACGCGTGCTTGTAGAGGTCCATGCCGGCGTGCAGGCACGCGGGCTGCTCGTGCGCCGGCCGGTCGTGCGCGGCGGGGCTCAGCGCGTTGAGGGGACGGGCCGCGGGAGTGAAGAACCGGTAGGCGTCGAAGTGCGAGCAGGCGATCCGGTGCGAGTCGACCACGGCGTCCGTGCCGGAGGGGCCGAGGCGGAGCGGGTACGCCGGGTGCCGGACCCGGTCCGATCGGTAGACCATCGCCCACTCGTGCATCCCGAAGCAGCCGAGGTTCGCGGGCCGGGCGGCGGTGGCGACCAGGAGCGCGTGAGTTCCTTCGACGAGATCGCGCTGCTCCCGGGCACCGTCGGTTGTGGGGCTGACTGGTCCGTCGGCCAGGACGACGCCGTACCCCGGCGACCAGCGCCGCAGCTGGGCCGGCCGGAACGAGTAGTACGTGAACAGGAAGTCGTGGACCGGGTGCTGCACGCCCGCTCCTCGCCGGGCCAGGTGTTCCGAGACGAGCGCGTCGACGCGGGCCTCGTGCGCGGCCGCGCGGGCGCGCCAGACCGCCTCCTCGAGGACCACCGTCTCCAGCACGGGCACCCACTCAGGATAGGGAGGCGGCTCAGATCGCCGGTGTCGCCGCCTGCCCGGTCAGGCGCTCCACCTCGTCCGTCACGACCTCCCAGCGCCGCTGCCGGATCGAGGCGAACATGCTCGTGTAGGCGTAGGACCACCAGGGCGTCTCGCGGCCGGCCAGATGCGCCTGGAACTCCGGCTCCGACACCGCCACGTAGGTGAGCCCGCGAGCCGCCGCCAGCTCGTCCATGGAGAGCGAGGCCGGACCGGTGACGTCGTACGTCGCGACGGCCGGCGCGAGCGCGCACGCAGCCAGCACCCGTCCCACGTCCTCCCGCGACACCAGCGACACCCGGCCGTCCGCGGCCGGCAGCCGCAGCTCCCCGGCCACGGTCGCGAGCTCCACCAGCGACGAGAAGAACTCGGTGAAGATCGAGGTCCGCACCGCGGTCACGCCGACGTGGACCGTGGCCAGGGCGGCCTCGGTCAGGGCGTTGACCCGCGCGTAGCAGAACGGCGAGTCGACGACCGCGTCCACGCTCGACAACAGCACCACGTGTCCCACCGCCCCGGCGACGGTGGCGGCGGCCACGTTGAAGTGGTGCTGGAGCACCCGCTCCGCCTCGCCGTCGCTGGTCACCAGCACCAGCGTGTCCACGCCCTCGAAGGCGCGCGAGAGCGCGGGGACGTCGTCGTAGTCCGCCACCGCCCGCGTCACCGGGACCACCTCCACGCCGGTCTGACCGGACAGCAGCGAGCAGATCTGCCCACCCAGCCGACCCCCGGCGCCGGTCACCGCGATCCGCGTCATGTGGCGATCATCTGCCCAGGACCGCTCGCTAGGCTCGCCGGGTGCGCATCGCCCGATTCACCGCCGGTGAGGACCCTCAGTACGGCGTCATCACCGGCGACCCCGACGACCACGGCCAGCTGGAGGACGACGCGGTCGTGGTCGCCCTGGCCGGTGACCCGCTGTACGTCGGGATCAAGCTGCTCGAGGAGCAGCACCGGCTCGCCGACGTCCGGCTGCTGGCGCCGGTGCTGCCGCGCAGCAAGGTGGTCGGGATCGGCCGCAACTACGCCGCGCACGCCGCCGAGATGGGCAACGACGTGCCCGACGAGCCGCTGATGTTCCTCAAGCCCAACACCAGCGTCATCGGCCCCGGCGACCCGGTCTTCTACCCGCCACAGACCAGCAACCTCCACTACGAGGGCGAGCTCGCGGTGGTGATCGGCCGGATCTGCCGCGACGTGCCCCCCGAGCAGGCCACCGACGTGGTCCACGGCTACACGATCGGCAACGACGTGACCGCGCGCGACCTCCAGAAGCAGGACTCCACCTGGACCCGGGGCAAGGGCTTCGACTCGTTCTGCCCGCTCGGGCCCTGGATCGAGACCGACCTCGACCCCGACGACTTCGCGAAGGGCCGCCGGGTGCAGACCCACCTCAACGGCGACCTCGTGCAGGACGGCACCACGGCCGACCTGATCTTCGACATCCCGACCCTGATCGCCGCCGTCTCGAGCGTGATGACCCTGCTCCCCGGTGACGTGATCCTCACCGGTACGCCGGACGGGGTGGGCCCGATGCAGGTCGGCGACGAGGTCGAGGTCTCCATCGAGGGGCTCGGCTCGCTGACCAACAGAGTGGCTCGCCGATGAGCGACGTACGAGTTCGTTTCTGCCCGTCACCCACCGGGTCCCCGCACGTGGGCTTCGCACGGACCGCGCTCTACAACTGGGTCTTCGCGCGTCAGCACGGCGGCACGTTCGTGTTCCGCATCGAGGACACCGACAAGGCGCGCAGCACCGAGGAGTCCTACTCGGGGATGCTCAGGGCGATGGAGTGGCTGGGCCTCGACTGGGACGAGGGCCCGGGCAAGGGTGGCCCGCACGCGCCGTACCGCCAGAGCGAGCGCGGCGACCTCTACCGCGACGTGCTGGCCAGGCTGGCCGAGTCGAGGTTCACCTACGACTGCTACTGCACCACCGAGGAGGTCGACGCCCGGCGCAAGGCGTCCGGCTCCAAGGTGCAGGGCTACGACGGCTTCTGCCGCGAGCTCACCGGCGAGCAGATCGCGGCGTTCGAGGCCGAGGGGCGGGCGCCGGTCGTCCGGTTCCGGATGCCCGACGGATCGGTCACCTGGACCGACCTGGTGCGCGGCGAGATCACCTTCGAGACCCAGTTCGTGCCGGACTTCGCCCTCTGCCGGGCCAACGGCGACCCGCTCTACACGCTGGTCAACCCGGTCGACGACGCGCTGATGGGCATCACTCACGTGCTGCGCGGCGAGGACCTGCTGTCCAGCACCCCACGCCAGATCCCGCTGCACCGGGCGCTGGTCGAGCTCGGGGTCTCGCAGGTGGTGCCGGAGTTCGGGCACCTGCCGCTGGTCATGGGGGAGGGCAACAAGAAGCTCTCCAAGCGCGACCCGCAGGCCCACCTGTTCATGTACCGCGACGCAGGCTTCGTCCCCGAGGGCGTGCTCAACTACCTGGCCCTGCTCGGCTGGGCGATCGCGCCGGACCGCGACGTGTTCACGGTCGCCGAGATGGTGGACGCCTTCGACATCAAGGACGTGAACCCCAACCCGGCCCGCTTCGACCTCAAGAAGGCCGAGGCGATCAACGCCGACCACATGCGGATGCTCTCGGTCGAGGAGCTGACCCGCCGGGTGCTGCCGTTCCTGCAGGCGGGCGCCGTGCTGAGTGAACCGGTGTCCGACGCCGACGCCCAGCTGCTGGAGCTGGCCATGCCGCTGGTGGCGGAGCGGATGAACAAGCTCACCGAGGCCGTCCCGATGCTCGCCTTCTTGTTCGACGAGGAGCTGGAGCGCGTCGACGAGCTCGACGACGACGGACGAGCCGTGGTCCGCGCGGCGTACGACGCGCTCGAGCCGCTCAGGGCCTGGTCGACCGAGGCGATCGAGACCGCGCTCCGCGAGGCGCTCATCGAGAAGCTCGAGCTGAAGCCCCGGGTCGCCTTCGGGCCGGTCCGCATCGCGGTCACCGGGCGCAAGGTCTCGCCGCCGCTGTTCGAGTCGCTGGAGCTGCTCGGTCGCGACCGGTCGTTGGCTCGGCTCGCGGCGGCCGCCTCCTGATGGAGCGCGCCGAGTACCACCTGGTCCAGCGAGTCGTCGGCCGCTGGGGCGACAACGGCTGGTGGCGTGCGGTCGTCGGCATCCTGCTGCTGGTCGTGATGATGCTGGTCGTCGTCCAGGTCGGCCTGATCGTCGCCCTCAGCCTCGGTCTGCTCCTGATGGGCTCGGACGACATCCAGAACGACGTGGAGCGGATCCTCGACACCGACCACGTCACGCCGGGGGGGCTGGCCTACCTCAACGTGTCGCTGGCGGCCGCGATCCCGGTGGCCATCCTGATCGCGCTGGCGCTGCACCGGCTGCGGCCGGGCTGGCTGGCCTCGGTCACCGGGCGGATGCGCTGGAGATGGCTGCTCGTCTGCCTCGGCCTCTCCGTGGTCGCGCTGATCGCGACCCTCGTGGTGTCGGCGTTCCTCCCGGCCCAGAGCGACGGGGCCGAGCTGAGCGGCTCGCTCAACGACTGGACGCCGGAGGTGCGGAACTTCCTGCTGGTCATCGTCTTCCTCACCCCTCTTCAGGCCGCGGGGGAGGAGTACGCCTTCCGCGGCTACCTGACCCAGGCCTTCGGCGGGCTGTTCCGCAACCGGGCCGCCGCCGTACTCGCGCCCGCGCTGCTGTTCGCGCTCGCCCACGGCGCCCAGGACCTGCCGATCTTCTTCGACCGGTTCGCGTTCGGCGTCGTGGCCGGGATCCTGGTCATCGCCACCGGCGGGCTCGAGGCCGGCATCGCGATGCACGTGCTCAACAACTTCCTGGCCTTCGGCCTCGCGCTGGCCTACACCGACATGAGCTCGGCGCTGAACCCGACCGGCGGGAGCTGGTGGAACATCCCGGTCACCCTCACGCAGTCGCTGGTGTACCTGGCTGTCGCGATCTGGGCGGCGCGCCGCATGGGCATCGCGACCACCGTCGGCCGCGGTTCGACCCCGAACGTTTTGGAGGGCTCCGAACCCCGCGTGTAAGTTTCTCCCCGGCCCCGAGCCGGCGGGAGACCACCTCGGCAGCCGGGCCGAACACCAGTAACACAGTGGGATATGGTGTAATTGGCAGCACGACTGGTTCTGGTCCAGTTAGTCTAGGTTCGAGTCCTAGTATCCCAGCGGAGTCGCGGCCCCTGCGCTGAGCAGAGCCGCGATTTCAGTGCCTGCGGGGCTGCCAGTAGAGTTCCGCAGGTTGTTCGAAGTGCTTGCCCCCGTTGTGTAGCGGCCTAGCACGCCGCCCTCTCAAGGCGGTAGCGCCGGTTCGAATCCGGTCGGGGGTACTCAGTCGAAAAGCGGTCCTGACCAGCGGAAACGCT
>CAVVOE010000005.1:0-520592 GCA_963749865.1 uncultured Actinomycetota bacterium | reverse complement strand
CCCTAACCCCCTGCTTGCAAAGCACTCTCCCAGGCGCGGCGAATAGGCCTCTGAACAGGGAGAACGCGGTCAATAGTGGACATGATTCCCCCACAGCGGGCATTGTTTCCCCCACAGGTCCCCCAGGGACTGCTGGCCAGGCAAGGGGTCAGCAAGAGCGGGGGTTGTGGGGAGGAGGTCCCAGCGATGGCTCGCAAGCGAGGGTTCGGGGAGCTCGAACGCCGCCGCAGCGCGTCTGGGGCGGTGACCTACCGGGCGCGGTACGCGATGCCGGACGGGACCCGCTACTCCCGCACTTTCGGCACCAAGCTCGACGCCGAGGCGTGGCTCGCTCTGGAACGGTCGTTGATCGACCGGGAGGAGTGGACACCGCCGAGGGCACGCCAGCTCGCCGAGGCCAAACGGCAGGCAGCGGCCCGGGCGAACACCGTGGCGGCGTTCGCCAACCGCTACCTCGCCGAGCGAGAGCTGCGGCCCAACACGATCTCGGGATATCGCCAGCTGCTGGCGACGCGGATCCTCCCGTACTTCGGCGAGATGCCACTGCGCGATGTCACGCTCTCGGAGATCAAGGCCTGGCGCGCATCGCTCGACGCGTCGACGGAGTCGACCAACGCGGCTGCTTACCGGCTGCTGCGCTCGCTGATGCAGGCGGCCGAGGAGGAGGAGCTGATCGACCGGGCGCCTCCCAGGATCCGTGGAGCGAGCAGTGCGCCGGTTAAGCGCGTCGCCGTGCCTGCCACCTTCGATGAGCTTGCCGTGATCGTCGACGAGATGCCCGACCGGCTGCGGCTGCTGATCGTGCTCGCCGCGTTCGTCGGGCTGAGGGAGGGCGAGCTGCTCGAGCTGCGCCGGTCCGACGTCGACGGTGTCACCGGCCGGATCGATGTCACCCGGAAGGTCGACAAGGACGCGAACCCGTCGGTCCGCGGAGCATGTCCCGAGTGCGGGCGCCCGATCAGTTCCCCGAAGACCAGGAGCGGAGCGCGCACGGTCCACGTCCCACCGCCGTTCTTGAAGATGTTGCAGCGGCACCTCCTCGAGCACACCGCGGCCGGCCCGTCCGGGCTGCTGTTTCCCGGCGACCGCACCGACCACATGAGCGTCCGCTACCTGATGGACCGTTACCGCTCGGCCCGTGAGGCCGCCGGCCGCCCGGACCTCACGATCCATCATCTTCGCCATACGGCCCTGACCCTCGCCGGCCAGCACGGCGCCACTGCCGCCGAGCTTCAGGCTCGCGCTGGCCACGCCTCGCAGGCCGCCATGGCGATCTATCAACACGCCACCCTCGACCGCGACAGGTCGCTCGCCGAGAAGATCGGTGCGACGTACGAGGCGTGGTGGGAGAACCGCACCTAGGCATCGGTCAAGGGAGCCGAATGTCGCGGGATCTTGGTGACTCCTTGCGAGTAGCCCCCTTTGACGCGCCATGGCCGAGAACCGTCTAGGCCGCCGACCCTGTGCACGCGACCACAGCAGTCCGCGAGAACACGCCCCCCAACGGCCCCTGGCATCGCGAGCAATGATTCCTGACACAGGCCACTCGACGACTTGGAACTGAAAACATATGTTCTGTCCCGTGAACGGCTTGGACCTTGCCAAGTCCCTATCGTCGATACTCCGTCGGTCGTTCCGGTCGACAGCAAACGCTGGCGCTCGCGCGAGCGATTGATGAACGCTCAGACGTCGTCCGCCGAGCCGACAATGACGGACCTCGCTCGGCGTCTGCGCGACGCCAGAGTCGAGGCTTTCTTACGTTCGGGAGTTGGGCCGACTGCGCCCGGCTCACACGCTGATTCATCCGACGCGGCATCAGCAACAGACCTCGAACGTCTGGTCATGCTCGCTGGGCAGGTCTACTCGGCGGCGGTCACGGACGAGACTCGGGAGTCCTACGCTCGACGATGGGCGGACTTCTGCATGTGGTGCCGCGAGCAAGAACTCTCTTCACTTCCGGCGGCCCCTGCCACGCTCATGATGTACCTGATGCACGGCGCCAATTTGGGACGATCAGTAAGCACGTTGCGCGGCCAAGCGGCAGCGATCAACCGACTGCATGTTGAGGCGGGGGTGCCTGCCCCGGGCGTTGACGCAGGGGCGGCATTGTTCTGGAAGGGACTCTCGCGGTCCATCCCTCGAAGGTTTGCAGCGGAGGTCACCGCTCTCCGCATCGACGACCTACGTCAGGTATGTCGTGTCATCGACGACACTGGCGTCGACCCTGTGGAACTGCGCGACCGCGCGATCCTGGCACTGCACCATCTTGGTGTCAGCGGTTCCGCGATCGCGCGCCTTGAGTGGAGCGACATCCGGCTGACCCAGGCGCAGGCACTTGTTCGAGTGCCCTCCTTGAGCGGCGCGGCTGGGCCTCGAACCCTACGTGTGCGCGCCAATCGAGAGCGCCCGCGCTCGTGCCCGCTCGCCGCGCTGACCGCTTGGGCGGACTTCGCACGCGGCCAGAGCGGGGAGGCGGTTGGCCCGGTCTTCTGGCTGTTTGATGCGCGAGTCCCCATGTGCTCTCCCATGTCCCCGCACGCTGTTAACCGGCTGTGGAAGCATCGCCTCAGTTGCCTCGGCGATGGCACCGTCCCTGCCACCCATCAGCAGGCAATGGCATTGCTGGGGGACAGGCACCCGGTCGACTTGCGCGATAAGGCGATGCTGACGTTGGGGTTCGCCGGGGCCATGCGGCGAGGCGAGGTCACGGGGTTGCGCTGGTCGGATCTGCGACTGCGGGACGGCGGTCTGCTGTGTCGGCTTCGCCGAAGTAAGACCGATATGGAGGGACTGCGCAAGACGACGATCGGGATCCCCTACGGACGGAGCCCGCACACCTGTCCCGTTTCGGCTGTGCTTGCCTGGAAAGAGCGGGTCGAGGCGCAGTTCGGCCCGGTGGATCCGGAGGGCTGGGTCTTTACCACTGCGGGAAGGCGAGGCAGTTCCGGTTCGATCGGGCGCGAGGAGATCAGTAGGGAAACGCTCACCTACATCGTCAAGCGTCGCGCGCGGGCCGCGGGTCTGGATGGCAACTGGGGTGGGCGCTCCCTGCGCGCAGGCTTCATTAGCACCGCAGCCGACCTCGACATCCCGCTGGAAGCGATTGCCACCCAATCTCGTCACAAGACGTTGGACAGACTTGCGGTCTACATCAGGGATACGGATCCGTTCAGACGAAACCCGGCCTCACGGGTCGGCCTCTAAGACTGTGAGCGCGTCCACGCCTGGCCCGGTAGACGTCGTGAGTGCCAAGACCGTAAGGCGAGCCCGCGCGGCCGAGGCTCAGCTCGACAACTTCTGCCACGCGCTGGGTGTCAGCGCAAGCGAGCCCGAAGCGTGCGTGCTGTATCTGACCTATCTCTTCCACGTTGAAGGGCGCTCGGGATCGCAACTCAATGCCCGTCTCAGCCTGATCGATCTGGCGCGTCGACTCGACAATCGTTCTCGGCTCCGAAGTCACGAGCAGGTCAGGCTGTTCGTGCGAGGGCTCCTTCGTCGCGCCGAGGTAGGCAGACTTGGAGAGCAGTCGGATCCCATCTACCGCGAGGTTCTCGCTGCGCTCGTCGGACAGACTCAACAGCCGACAGCGAAGCAGGCGCGCCTTCGTCTTGCCGTCCTGCTCTGCCATCACACCAACTGGCCCTTGGCGGCCATCGCCCGGCTCCGGTGGGCTGACGTCGATCGACGACGAACAGATCGAACCATGATCAGATACCCGCGGAGTGGGCGAGGGCCGAAGGCGGCCGATGTGCGTCTGGAGCACCCCGCACAATTGCCAGCTCTTCGCCAGGCGGTCGACCGTGTAGCCGAATGGAATCTTGACAGCCCGTACGTGACCTTCGCGCCAATCGTCAACAAGTCCAATGCCGCACCGTGGCTGGTGCTGAAGGCCAGCCAGGCCTTGACCGCTTGCGACGATGACGTCGAGGCTGCTCTAGCGCTCGTTTCCCGCAGTCCCAAGCAGGTTCGCAATCGCATAGCCATGATCCTTGGCTACGGCGCTGCCTTGACCACCGAAGAGGCGCTGGCCCTAACGCAGGGCGACGTGACCATGATGCCCGACGGCTTGCTCGTTACAGTCCCAGGTCGGCGCCGAGCGGTCGGGATAGCTCGAGAGCCCGGGACTTCGCTGGACCCGATCTCGGCCTGGCAGGACTGGCTCGCGGAGGTTGACTGGTGGGATGCGCGGAAGGACTCACTTCCGGCGCTCCTTGAGACCCACAACCTCGGGGTCCATCCCAAGTCCATCGGATCTCGCGGTCTTACCCGGATCGTTCACGAGGCTGCCGACGCGCTGTCACTGTCCGGAACCTACACATGGCAAAGCCTCCGCTGGGGAGCGATTCGAACGGCGATCCGAAACAATGAACGCCACCATCAAGTCGCTGCCCTTGCCGCCACGTCACTGGACGCGGTCGCGCGCCACTACCGACGCGAGAGTCTCATCAGCTATTCGGTGGCGGGACAACTCGGTCTGTAGGGGGACGGCCCGCCCCACCCGGACATACCGATTCATACCCTGTCCGCTAGTCACCATCGCGCCGACGGGATCTGGCGGGGCGCGGCCTCCAGGTCCTCGAGCTTGATGCGGATGGCGCGCTTGCCGCAGCGGTAGGCCGGGAGGGTGCCGGCGGCGATCCAGCGGCGGATTGTCTTGACCGAGACCGACATGGCCTCGGCTGCTTCCTCGAGGCTGAGGTAGACCGGGATGGCGCGTCGCTCAGCCATCGGAACGCACCTCTGCCCGTGTGACGGTGGCCGAGGCGAGGAATCGGCGGGCCTCGGCGACGGTGATGTAGAGCCGGCCGACACCTTGGAAGCGGGTCCATCGGGGTCCTACGCCGCGCCGTTTCCAATCACGGACGGTGCGCTGCGGTGTGCGGATGAGTTCGCAGAACTCCTCGAACAGGATCAGGTTGTTGTCGTCCCAGTCGTCGGGGATGCCGATGGGTGTCACCATCACTTCGCCTCTCGCCGTGGCCGCCGACCGGTTCGGCGACTCCTACCTGGAGAAGCAACCTCGCGCTCAGTGGATCGGACATCTGTGACCGCTGCTGTCGAGATCCGAGCCTCTTCTGGTCACCTATGTCGTCCGGGCCGCTCCGGGCGATCACTCGACGCGAGGAAGTTGGTCAGCGGTCGATCCCTCGGGAGATCGGTTGAGGAGCCGGGATCGGTTCGGGTGGGCGACGTGGGCCGTCCCGCAGCGCCGCGGCCTGCAGGACGACTGCGCGTATGGCAGCGCGCTTGGTCCGTACCGGTCGAGGTCGTCCGTGGCCCTCTCGGCGGCGTGCCCGGGGCCGAGGTCGGCGCGGTCGCGGTTGAAGATGTCGACCCATTGGCTGCGGGCATCCTCGACGGACTCGGCGACCAGGTGGGCGACGTTGCGGTGGCGGCCGCGGGTCATGCCGACGTACGCCGAGGCGGCGCCGGTCGTCTCGCCGAGCGCGAGGTGTGCGGAGTCGACGGTCTCGCCTTGGGCTCCGTAGGCGGTGGTGGTGAAGGCGAGCTCGACGTGCTCGCGGACGTAGTCGGCGGGAAGGGCGCGTTGGCCGTCGCGGCCGGTGACGAGCAGGCTGCCGTCTTCGCCGATCCCGGCGACGGTCCAGGTGTCGCGGTTGGCGACGGCGAGGTCGCGGTCGTTGCGTCGGGTGGCGACTCGGTCGCCGAGACCGATCCGCTCACCACGACGCGTGATGGGCTCACCAGCACGCTCACCAGATTGCTCACCAGGCTGGTCGCGAGCGCCGTGGCGGCGGTCGCGGATGGCTGCGTTGAGCGCACCGACCTGGTCGCGGGTGTCGGCGATGACGAGCTGGTCACCTCTGGTCAGCACGCGTGCCGGCGCCGATGGCGGCGAGGGCTGCGGTGCGTTCGACCTCACTGGCGTGTAGGACGATCTGGCCGCGCTCGAGGAGCGTGTCGAAGACCTCACCAGACCGCTCACCAGTCCGCATGAGCAGGCTGAGGTCGGCGTAGGCGGGATCGGTGAACCGGTGCACCGCGTCCAGCTCGTGGTGCGCCGCGGGTCGCACCCATCGTGCGGCGAGGTCGAGGACGCCGCCGCGGCCGACGGCCGGCAGCTGGTGGCGGTCGCCGAGGAGCGCGATGGTGGCGTGGGCTCGGTCGGCGATGGCGAACAGCGCGCGGGCGGTGTCCTGGTCGAGCATGCCGGCCTCGTCGACGAGGAGGACGTCGCCAGGGAGCAGACGTGCGCTGGCCTCTGGTGCGGCGTCGGTCTGCGACCAGTGGCCGTCTTCGTCCCAGCGGTAGCCGTGTTGGTGGATGAGCCAGGCGGCCGAGAAGGCGTCGGTGCCGACCTGCTGCTGCGCGGCTTGGGCTGCCTTGCGGGTGGGCGTGACGACCACGAGTCGCCGGTCGGAGGCGTCGAGTACCTCGCGCGCGGCGGCGAGCGTGGTGGTCTTGCCGGTGCCGGCGGCGCCTTCGATCACGAGGAGACGGGCGTCGCCGGCGAGGGCCGCGACGACGCGGCGTTGCGCGGGGTCGAGGTGGTCGATGCCTTGGAGCCGGCGGGCGTCGTTCACCGGTTGCGTGGAGCGTGCAGCGATGCTGTCGACCAGGTCGTCTTCGACGGAGAGCACGCGCTCGGAGGTCAGGCTGCGGACGTGCTCGGGGACGTCCTCGCGTTCCAGCAGCGGCACGCAGCGCGTGCGGGCACGGTCGGCGATGTCCTCGACCAGCTCGTGCCGGACGGGTCGCTGGGCGACCACCCCGATCGAGGCGATTAGTAGTTCGACCTCGCCGCGTATGTCTGCCGCGTTCCACGCAGACTTCCTCGCGCCGAGTCGGGTGAGCACGAGGTCGGCGGCGACGTCGCGGTTGATTCGTCCGATCTGGACGGCCCGGGTCCGGTCACGGGCTTGGTCGGTGGGGTGAAGCCGAGGTCGCGCAGTTCGCTGTTCCACGCGGCGACGAGATCGGCACCGCTGCGGGGTACGACCTTGTCCGGCCGCGCGTCCGCCCACGCGCGCCGGTCCCACGCGCGGCGCAGTCGCGGCCCGGGCTCCTGGCCGGGGTGCTCGGCTCGCCAGGCGGCTTCGTAGCGGTCGACGTTGCGGGTGATCTGGTTGGCGCGATGGCTGAACCCGGCGGCGTACGGCGCGAGCTGCTCCACCTCGCCGCTGTCGTCGAGCGTGTAGCCCTGGCCCGCGAGCGCGCCACGGAACGCTGGATCGCACATGACCGCGGCGTGGCCGATGCCGTTGAGCGCCTCGATCGAGTCGACGGCACCGACAGAGTGGAGCCCGCGCCAGGTCCCGGCAGCGAACACCCGTGCATTGATCTGGAGGTGGAGGTGACGGTGCGGGTCACCGGCGCGCGACGTGTAGTGCCGGACGACTGCGGCCTCGAGCTTCTCGACGGGGATCTGGACCTGTCGGCCGCGAGGGCCGACGCGCGTCGTCGCGTGCTGCCCGACCCACCCGATGATCTCCTCGGCGGCGCGGTTCTGGGCAGCGTCGTAGGCGTCGGCAATCTCGGGATGGAGAGCTGCGGCGAGCGACCAGGTCTTGGGGCCGTTGACGACGACCTCGACGAACCGAAGTGCATGGTCGTCGTCACGCAGGCGGCCCTTCGCCTGGCCGGTGGCGACGTCGTAGCCCGCGACCCACCGCTCGTACGTCGGCCCGTCCATGGGCCCGGCGGCTGCTGCATGCCCGGTGCCGTGGCTATGGAAAGGAATGAAACGACTAGTAGGTGATGAAACGGCGTCCGGCACGGCGACGTATCGCTCGGCGACACCGCTGCCTTCGGCGAGGTAGTAGTCGTCGGCGCGGGAGTGGTCGGTCTCCAGGTACGACCGCGCGGCTGCCGCCGATCCCCTGTAGAACTTCACCCCACCGTGCATGATGTGCTCGCCACCGCCCGTCACTACTCGTCAAACGCCTCGGAAATGACGCTCGGCCCGCCCAGCGGGGCGGACCGATCTACGGACCTTCGTAGCATGCGTGCCGCTTGGTTTGAAGGGCGTCGAAGGCTTGCAAGGGAAACGGACTTCGGGTTCGTCACTGGCCGTCAGTGAGCGAGTCCTCGACGATCGCGAATGGGGCGGAGCGCTGGATCCGGGCCTGCGGTTGGGTTGCTCTTGGTGACCTCACGTGGGTCTGACGTTCGGTGATGAGGCAAGCCGCCTGTACGTCTCAAGGACGAGCCCGCTGGCGGTCTCTGGGTCCGTGTGCTCCCAGACTCTGAGCGGTGTCAGGCCAAGTTCCCTGAGCCGTAGATCAGTGTCGCGATCCCTGCTCTGGTTCCCTTCGATCTTGGTGAGCCAGAAGTCGGTGCGGGTCTTTGGCGTGACGAAGTGCTTTGGACAGCCGTGCCAGAAACAGCCGTCGATGAACACATAGAGACCGACTCGCGTGAACACCAGATCTGCTCGCCGGCGACGGTCGAACGGGAGTGCCCAGTCGACCCGATAGCGAAGCCCGGCTCGATGCACGAGCGATCGAACGGCCAGCTCCGGCCCGGTGTCGCGACCTCGGTTCGCCAGCATCGTGCGTCGAGCCGCCGCGCTCACCGGTGGGGCGGATGTCGGACCCGACAAATACCCTTGCTCCGACACACCCTCGCCACGCGGGAGCGATCGCTCTTCACCTGGCATGCTTTGAACATTAGGAGGTCGGTCTGATGGCCGGAACCAAGACGCTCGAAGTCGCGCCATCCGCTGCGCGTCTGACCGGCTCGCTGCGCGACATCGGATACGACTTCACGACCGCCGTCGCCGACCTAGTCGACAACTCGATCGCGGCGGGCGCCTCGCGGGTTAACGTGTACACCCAGTTTGAGCCACACGGTTCCTATGTCCTGATCAGCGACGACGGCTCCGGAATGTCGGAGCGCGAACTTGTCGAGGCGCTTCGCTTCGGTACTCGACGCGATTACGGGAAGAACGAGCTCGGTAGGTTCGGGCTTGGCTTGAAGACCGGTTCCTTCTCCCAGTGTCGTCGTCTCACGGTGGTGACTCGCACGGCGCCGAAGCGTCCCCGGTTCCACGTGATGACGCTGGACCTGAACCGGATCGCCCGGACGGACCGGTGGGACGTCACCGCCGACGAAACCTCGCCGGCCATCGAGCGGGCGAAGGACCTGTTGCGAGAGTCACCGGGGACAGTGGTGGTGTGGGAGGACCTCGACCGGGTGCTGCCCGAGCGCTACGCGGAGACGGGATGGGGGCGCCGCCGGCTGCGTTCGCTCGCGGAGCGACCGCAGACCACCTCGCCATGGTGTTCCACCGCTTCATCGCCGGCGAGGTCGCTGGGCGCACCGAGGTCGTCATGTGCGTCGACGACACGAAGTTGAAACCGTGGGACCCCTTCGCTCCCGACGAAGCGGCGCGGTCGGTGCTTCCGGAGCAGGTCTTCGAGGTCGAGGTTGACGGCGGCAGCTCTGACGTGCGGTTCCGAGGAGTCGTCCTCCCCGCCCGCGACCGGTTCTCGTCGCTGGATCAGTTCGAGCGCATGTCGGGTCCGCAGAAGTGGAACCGCCAGCAGGGGCTCTACATCTACCGTGCTGATCGCTTGGTCCAGCACGGGGGCTGGTCGGGTCTGAGGGGCATCGACGAGCACACGAAGCTGGCACGGGCGGCTGTCGATTTCCACACCGATCTGGATGAGGCGTTCCAGATCAACGTCGCGAAGATGCACGTCGAGCTGCCGCCGGTGGTCAGGCAGATGCTTGAGCGTCCGGTGCATGAGCTGTGCGTCTTGGCCGACGACGCCTACCGTCGCTCGGCCAACGCGACCGGCAGTTCGGATGCCCTCACCAAGACGGCCAAGACCTCGGACACGGCACTTCGGGACGTCGGGATCGCGCTTAAGGCGGCGCTCCTCGAGGATCGCTCGTTGGGGCATTTCCGATCGGCTCTGGAACTGATCCGGAGTCGTCATCCGGGCCTGGCGGAACAGCTGGGACTCTGAGGGTCGGCCGCCTCAGCGCTCGGAACGGTACTTGCACCAAGGGGCGAGCGGACATTCGGAACAACTCGGCGCTCTCGGTGTGCACACATGTGCGCCGATCTCGATCAAGGCGACTTGGGCCTTCGTGCTTTCCTCGTCGAAACCGATGAGTCGACCGACCGCGATTCGACCGTCGGAGCTCCGATTCTTCAACCAGCGTTCGGTCCCTTGGAAGAAACGACCCGCCACCCGCAGCGCACCCGTGTTCGCGATGACCGGCTCCTCGCCTTCCGGGTCTGCCAGCATGGCCAGTTCGGCAGTGCCTCTGCGAACGACGCCGTCGGCGACCAGCTCGCTCAGTCGGGCATCGTCCAGAACGCCGTCCTCGGCGCTGACCACTCGTGCCAGATCGAGGAGCTGGGACATCAGGCTCGGCTTCCCCAACCAGGAGACGAGCTCCTCCACCAGGTCCTCTGTCGTCCAGCAGCCGGCTCGGGGTTTCCCAGACTGAGATGGAGGGCCACAGGGCGTTGACCACGATCGGGGACTCCGCACCGAGCACGGTGTCTCCCAGTACTACGAGCCAGCGGGAGCCGGACCGTAGCCACGGACTGACCACGGCTGAGGAGCGGAACCAATCCGCCAGCGCAGTCTTGGTGTCCGACGTGGTGACGGCGAGGCCTGGGGCTCCTCGTTCCACGACCTCCGCCACGGCGGTCCCGATGGCGCGTGCGAGTCGGGGGGGTACCGCGTTCCCGATCTGGCGGAACGCGGAAGTGGGCGCGCCCGCGAATCGGAAGTGGTCAGGAAAGGTCTGGATGCGTGCGGCTTCCCGGATCGTCAAGGTCCGGTTCTGCTCCGGGTGGATGTACCAGTAGCCGTCCTTCGCGATGTGGGCCGTGATGGTCCGAGACAGGTCATTGGCATCCAGTCGCTTGTACTTGTCGTCGAAGATGTCGTCCCGGTAGCGCTTGAGCTCTCCGGGCAGTTCGGAGTAGCGGGTCTTCGTGTCGAGCTGTTCGAAGGCCGCCTCGTCATCGTCGCGTACTCGCCGCGTGACGTGGTCGTAGACCCGGTCGGCATGTCCGGCGGGCACGAGACTGCGCGCATCTCCCGCTGGAACTCGGTCTTTGGCCCGGCGTAACGGCGCCATCCCGCGCGCGTTCGCCTCGGACGCCCACCCGTCCTTGGGGTCGACCGGTGGGAGGTCTCGGATCGCGTTGCCGAGCGTGACCTTCTTCGTGGACTCCGCGGGCCACGTGAACTCGAGACCCCCTAGCACGGCGACCAGGATGAGGCGTTGCCGGAACTGTGGGACGCCGTACCGGTACGTGTCGACCACCCGCTCCTGGACCGAGTAACCCCAGTCCTCCAAGTCGGCGCACGATGGATCGAAGAATGAACATCTCGCGGTCGAGTGCCATATCGGGCACGTTCTCCATGATCACGGCACGGGGCCGGGCCAGCTGAACGATCTCGAGGTAGGACTGCCAGAGGTCTCGACGCTTGTCGTGTCGCTCGCGGACACCGTTCTGGACGAGGTAGCGCATCCTGGAGCGACCGGCCTTGGAGAACGGCTGGCAGGGCGGACCGCCGGCGATGACGTCGATGCTCGCCGAGCGCAGGATGCTCCCCACCTCCTCGACCCGTTCGGGGTCACCCAGGTCCCAGCCGACGGACATCCCGGCGAAGTGGTGAGCGTGGGTCGCGAGCGCATCGGAGTCGAAGTCAGCACCGAAGACGACGCGCATCCCCGCCTGCTCTAGGCCGAGACTCATCCCCCCTGCGCCGGAGAACAGGTCGGCGGCGAGGAGGGGCCTCTCCGACGAGGACCGCAGGCGACGCACTAGGTCGTCGAGTTCTGCCGGGTCGCTGCAGTGATCGGAATGCTTAGGGAGACGCAGCGCTTGACCACGCGCGAAACGTGGTGGTGTGGCCGTGTCTGCTTCGAGAGTCATCGTCTCGATTCTACGAAGAGTCACCGACAACGACGGCGCGGCGAGCCGCAGGTCATCCCGGGCTCTTCATCGCTTCGTCGCAGAGGCCGTCGAGGAGACCGGCGAGGTGCTCGTCGTCGAGGCTGTCCAGGGCGATGTGGGACTTCACGGCTCTCAGCCGTCTGGCCAGCTGTCGCATCAGTTCCGACCGAGGCGTCGTCAGGCCGGCGAGCTCAGCGCGCCAGATGGCTGCCTGGAGAGCGCCGGCCGTTCGCCGGTTCCCGCCGAGTGACGGACGTTCCATGATCTGGACGGATTCGTCCTCGCCAAGCGGCTCGCATCCCTCCGGTGCTCGGCTCAGATCCGGTCCGAGGGCCCAGGCACGCCACCAGGTTCGCCGCAGGACGTTGCGCGGGTGACCGATGAGTCGCTCCTCGGCCAGTGCAGGGAACCGCCACGGCCCGATCTCAGGTACGAGCACCAGCGTGAGGAACGACCAGACTCCCTCTTCGGCGGCGTCTGCTGGGACGATGTCCATTAGGGACAGGAGGGCGGTCCCGCATGGGCGGTCGAACCCTTGGGCTGATCCGCCTAGGGCGTCGGGGAATCCCGCCTGCTCCGCGACGCGGCGGACGGTGTCTTGGACCTCCCGCAACTTCTCGCTGTCGACCGGATGACCTCCGGTGGCTGACGGCTCGGCCTCAGGGTGGCTCAGTGCGGCCAGCTCGCGCAGTTCGGGGAGGCTGGCGCCGACCCTCTCGAGGATGAGTCCTCTGGCCACGGCGCGGGGGAGGCGCGGATACAGGAGGGTCGACTGTGTCATTTCAGAAGCCTTGAGTGGTGCTGGAGGTGGACTTCGATCCGGGCCGGGTCCGTCCGTCGCCAGCCTTGAAGGGTCGACGGGCTCTCGAGGGGCCAGATCCGTCCTAGGAGGTTGCGCAGAACTCCCGCGGTCGTCGTCGTCTCCGGGTCGATGTCGAGCCCGATGACCTCCTCGCATCTCCAGGGCCGCCTGCACCATCTGGCGCGTGACGTCCCAGTGGAGGGTCCTGAGCAGCTGTTCGGTGCCTTCGTCCTTGGATCCGTTCAGCAGTCGCTGGATGGTGGGGTGTCCGGCGTTCAGCGTCAGGCGGGCTGTAGACATGAACCGTGCGTCGGGGTCCACGAGGTCGATCTTGAACTGCCAGCCCGCTTCGGGATCGAGGCCGACCGCCTTGAAGTCGAGGGTGTCCGTGGGGAACTGGGTCCCGACGCCCTCGAGGTCGGTCCACGAGCTGCTCCGCCAGAGGATGCTTCCGGGATGTTGTGGGGCGAGTCGGTCGTGAGGTCGGGGTGCGGTGACCACGAGCAGTGTCTCGAGGGTGAGGCGTCCTCCCAGAGTCGCGCCCGCCAGCCGAATGTCCACGGCGAGGTCGAACCGCTCACTCATGGGCAGATCAAGTCGTGCTGCCACGGTCTCCACGTTGGTGTGGTTCGACCTGGCCATCACCAGCACCGCAAGACCACTGTCGAAGTCGATGTGGCACGCCTCGGTCACGACTCTGCGGTCGACCGAGACGGGTGCCGCGAGTTCAAGGACGGTCTGATAGTCCCAGTGAGGCACCTCCTTCGGTAGCGGCACGTCGCCGTTGATGGACTTGAGAAGCCATTCCCCGTGGCTGACGGCCTCCAAGGGCGGCGTGCGGAACGGAACGATCGGGCGCCTCATCGAACGGAATCAGCCTCCACGTCGAAGAGGACGGTCGTCTCCGGCCCGCGGCTGGCGACCAGCTCGACCTCGAACGGTCCCGTGTTGTCGATGGTCAGCTGACCTGTCCTGCCCTCGACCTCGACAGGCCGCCCCGCGACGCGCACCTCGAAGAGGGCCAGGCCAGGGTCGAGGTTCGCGTCGGCCGAGGAGCCGTCAAGGGCAGCAGCCACGCTAAACCGGAGGGTCGTCGCCCTCGAGACGGTAGCGGGACTCACCCGCAGACGGGCAAGCGTGCCCAAACCGTCCACCAGCTCGATCGGCGTGGAGAAGGTGAAGTCAACCTTCGGCCGCGCCGGGCCGGGTTTGGATGGGTGGGAGTCCTTGCGTCGTCTGCCTCTGCCTCGACCGTCGACGGCCCCGACCAGGTGCGCCAGCTCGTCGGCGACCAGGGCAGTGCTGGCCACGTCCACGTGGGCTGGCTTCTTCCGGGGTGCCCAGCGGTTCTCGAGCGCCGACTTGATCTCGCGGAGCCCGACGTTGACGATGGTCCGTCCGGAGCTCTTCGGGAGGAGCTCCGGGTTCCACGAGTCGTGCGTCGGTGGCTCGGCCGCGGCGAAGTGGGCATCCTGTTCGTCCCTGGCCCGGAAGACGCCCGCCCACTCGGTGCCACCCTCGGGGGGCGGGGGGCCCTCGAGGTAGTCGACGACGAGTTCCGGGGTCCGCAGGAGTGCAACGTGGTGACAGACGCCGGTGATGGCGGCCGCCGGCCGCGGAGCCTCGTCGTCGTCGGGGTCCGAACCGTC
This sequence comes from uncultured Actinomycetota bacterium, assembly GCA_963749865.1. Classification (GTDB taxonomy): domain Bacteria; phylum Actinomycetota; class Actinomycetes; order Propionibacteriales; family Nocardioidaceae; genus Nocardioides. The sequence goes on along the minus strand of CAVVOE010000005.1, from coordinate 506,248 downwards.
GTCGACAGGGACCCGATCCCGGTGGATGAGGGGGACCGTCGCCAGAACTCCCACATCCGCTCGGGGTCTGGCGCAGCGGATCCCGTCCAAGCGCAGGCCGAGTGCGGCGTCGGGCGCATCGTCGTCGAGGAGGGCCTGGAAAGCCTGCGCGAATCCGTGGAGGGGTGGTCGGTCCTCAGGCTTGGGGATGGCGACCGTCTTGTCGTTCCAGGTGACGTAGATGTCCATCGCCTGCTTACCCCGGCGGGGCGTCAGCTTGGGCCACAGGTGCCACGTGACGGACTCGGCCACGAACGTCATCGCCTGCTCTGGTGAGCGGCCGCCCAAGTCCGGAGCCACCACAAGGATGTTGGTCCCGGTGTCCTTCCCCTCGAACTCGGGCATGCCCACCAGGTCGGCAATCCGCTCGGCTTCACGACCGGTGACCGGGATAGGGACATCGCCGCCACTCTCGCCCCACCAGTGACGGCCGGTGAACAGCTTCTGGCCTCGCGTGAACTTCTCGCCAATGGCGCAGGCGATGAGGCGGGTCTCGAGACGACCCTGGTGCATGGTGCGCGAATGGATCACGATCGCGTTGGCCTCGGACACCACGTAGGAGATGGTCTTGCCGAAGCCGTAGGTCCCGCCTGTGTGACCCTGCGTGTTGGCCTCACCCACGTTGAGCACGAAGTCGACCCAGTCGTAGGTGCCGGTCGGATTGACCTGGTCGGCCTGGAGAGGGCCACCCAGCCCCTTCGTGTTGCGATCGGAGATGTAGAGGCCGATCAGATCCGGGTCTGCCAGGGCTGATGCAAGGTTGGTTCCCTTCGCCTGGTCGGCTCGGACAAACACCTCGTCGACCAGGGCCGCCCGCTCGGGCCCTTGTGAGTTGCCAGCCTTGGAGGCTGAACACGACCGGGCGTCCGTTCGTGAGGCGCGCGTCCCAACTGTTCTGGGCCGTCTCCCTCACCAGAACGGTCAGTGGGTCCAGACGTGGTCGTCCCAGGAGCTTGTAGAAGCCTTCGGCGGCTAAGCCTCCGGAAGGCGGCTTAGGTTCAGGAATCCATCGCATGGGCGGCTTCCTCCGCAAGCGAGGCGAACGCAGCGTCGACGAGCGCGTCACTCAGCGGGAGGGGAGGCTCGTTCGTGAGGTCGATTGAGTAGCTGAGACGGAGCGTGCCTGCGGGCAGGTCGCCAAGTGCGAAGTCCGATCGGACCAGACGTGGGAACGCTGGTCCGCTGACGTCGTAGGCGCGCATGTCGGTGAGCCGGAACCTCCGGGGGCCGTAGGGCGCGAGGTCCTCTGGGTTGGCGCCGACTTCCTGCAGTCGCCGTTCGAGCTCCGATCGCTGGGCTCCCGCGGCCAAGATGCGGGTGACGAGGTCCGTCAGATTGAGTCCCCCGGGGTCGCGGTCGAAACGCAGATGCAGCAGAACGAGGTCCGATCCGACCGGCTCCTGCAGCTGATCGATGCTGGAGATGGCCACGATCCGCCCCTCGCGCACGAGCGTGGCCTTCACCTCGATGGCGTGTGTCGAGCTGCGGAGGTCGTGCAGGTCGCTGTGGGGTCCGACCCAGAACCGGAGATCCGGTGGCGCGCCTTGGACGAGCAGCCGTTCCACCGCAACGAGCTCTCCCATGAGCCCGATCAATGCTTCGTCGCTGAGCTGACCGTGTTGCTCGGCTTCGGAGAAGAGGGCGCGCCATCGGTCGAAGGCGGCGGACGCCTCCCGGGCTGGTGAGGGGGCCTCCTCGATCGACTCCACCAGTTCTCTGCAGAACTGGGTGAACACGCGATGCAGGTCCGGGAGCCGGCAGAACACCGTGAGGTAGTGGGTCCCACCCTCTGCGATCCGTGCGAGATGTACCGCGCGACCCTTGGTGTCCGTCCTCGCTGCCTCGCCCGGGTTCAGCGGGATGAGTAGATGCCGCCGGCCTTCGCTGTCGATTCCGGCCAACAGTTCCCCGGCACGCGACGCGGTAGCCCGTCGGAGCGGTAACGACACCGGCGGCGGGTGGCTTCGACGCCAGCACGGTCCAGACGCCGTCGAGATCTCGCCTAGCCGTCACCGAGGTTCACCTCGTCCTGCGAGCCTTCAGTGTCCTGGTACTCGTCCATCTCCTCTGCTTCGAGCGGTGCTCAGGTCGACCTGGATGGTGCTGACCGGTTCGGTGCCCGGCTTCGCGGTGGGAAAGCACAGGGCGACCCCGATCAGGTGGTCGGCAGCCTCGAGTGCTTGACGATTGTCCGCCCCCTTCTTCGGCTGGGAGTCCTTATCGATGGGGTAGAGCACGACGAGGCCGCGACCGTCGTCATCGCGCAGCTTCTGGAGTTCGGTGTCTGGCGTTTCGGGTCGAACGTCGGCGGCCGGGACGAGATCGGCCACGCGGTCAGGCTTCGACATCAGCGTTCCGATGACGGCGCGCTGTTGCGTGCTCGCTCGCGCCAACTTCGATCGACTGATCAACGGACTGTCCTCAGAAAGCCCCAGGGGCAACGTCCCTTTCGCGTTCTTCACGCCCATGACGACCACGTTCCAGCGTTGCGAGAGCCCCGTTCTTCACCTGTCCGTCGATGTACTTCACGATCAGATCGGACGTGATCTCACTGTCCTCGTGGAATCGGTAGCTCGCGACGAAGTCGCGGATCAGAGCCACCGGGACATCACGGAGGACGGTGCGGCTGTCCTGGCGATCAGGGACGATGCCCGAGGCTGGTCGCGTCGGTGAGGAGTGACCGGGCCGCCGACTGGTTGGCGCTGATGACGCTCGCGTCGCGGTGGGCGAAGTACGTCGTCTGTGGTCGCTGTGCGCTGAAGGAGGCCTCACCTTGGACGGCGAAGTGCATCTTGACCTTGGCCGTCGCCTGCATCTTCGGATGCAGACGGATCCGCACGGGAAGACTCGCCGGTGTCGCGCCGTCCATCGTCCGGTAGCGAGTGATCTCGGCTCGGAGGGAGTCCTCGACGTCAGCGAGGAACTCGAAGTCGTCTGCGAGATCCTGTGTGGTCCAGATTCGTGGCAGGTCACCGTAACCAGGCCGGTAGCCGAACCATCGACCCATCTGAAGAAGGGTGTCGAAGGTGTTGGAGCTGCGCAGGAAGTAGGACGAGACCAAGCCCTTCGAGGGTGAGTCCACGGGAGAGCGTGTTGCCACCCACGGCGATAACCGTGGCGGGCTCGTCGCTGTACACCAGGCGATCCGTGGAGAGGCCGTTGTCCGCCAGCACCTTCACGTCATCGATCGTGGCGAGCAGCTCCGCTTCGAGCTCGTCGAAGGTCACGGGCGCCAGGCCGTGCCGCTGCGCCGGCTCCTTGGCGATCTCCTCGTCCCATAGCGCGGCGGAGTGCGTCGGTACGGCCGGCGGCGACATCGATCCCAAGCTGCTTGACGAACGCCCGGATCGGATCGATGTAAGCGAGTTGGGGCGCCACTCGCATCGTGGTGTGGATGAGCATGCTCGAGTGCTTCGCGACACCTGATCGCACTCGACGCGCCGTCGTGGCAAGGACGAACCACGTGATGGCCTGACCGAGCGCGTGGGTCACCTCGACGCCCTCGGCAAGCAGCCTCTTCGTCGAGTGCCGATCGGCCTCAGCCGTCGGCACGATGCGGATCATGTCGTGCGGCTGCGTCCGTGGCGGCCTCTTCGTCCTCGGAGACCGGCTGTCCGAAGAGCTCCCGGGAACCGAAGTAGGTCGGCCGGCTTCGGCAGCGAGTAGATGAACGACCGCGGATAGATGTCGCTCGTCGTCGGCCGGGTTGACCAGAACGTTCGCGAACGGCGTCGCGGTGTAGCCGACGTACGCCACCCTCGGCAGCTCGAGCAGTTCGGTGATCCGCTCGTTGATCCTCGTCCGGTCCAGCTCCGGGTCCTTGCGCCGCGTTCGGGCTGGCCTGATCGGCCTCGTCGTCGATGATCATGATGGGGCACGAATCGAGCCCGCCGTGCTTCTGGGCCTCTCTGAGCCAGTCGCGCAGGTTGGTGAGGCGTGAGACGTTCTTCTTCACGACCGCGATCAGGCGGAGGTCAGGAGACGCCAGGAGCGGGAGAGCCTTGACGGGCTTGCCGAAGTCTCGCTGCTCATCGGTCAGGCCCACCCACCGAGTCGGGAACTGGTCGACCAGCTGTTCGTCGATCCTCAGTTGGGTCTGCCTGCGAAGCGAGTTGTGCACCCCGGAAAGCACGATGAAGAGGCGATAGCCGGCATCGGCCGCCTTCGCGATGGTCGCGGTGAAGTTGGCGGTCTTGCCGGACTGCACGAACCCGAGGACCAGTCCGCGCGTTCGGATCGTCGGGCTGTGCGGGTCGGCCAGCAGACCGACGATGTCGGTCGAGGCCTCGTCCAGACTCGGAACGGCGTCGACCCACGACGGGTCCGCCTCGAGGTTGGCTTTGAGGTGGGGCCAGAACACGTCCATCGACGTCGGGCCCCCGTACCACGGCTCACCCTCGTCCTCGGGGTCGAAGATCGCGTTGTTCCAAGCAATGGTTCGGCGCTGTTCTGCGATCTCATGGCGGAACGCCACGACTCGAGACAGCAGGTCGTCCTGACCGGGGAGGATCACCCCGAGCGTTGCGGCGGCCTCGGCCTCGGATCTGCCCTGCCGGATCAGCATCTCCAGCTGGTCGAGCAATGCTCGTTCTTGCGCGGTAAGTTCCACCCGATCGACCTTCCCCGAGGCGTGACGTTGAGCAGGCTAGTACCAGCAGCCGATTCGATCAGGGAAAGGGCACTCGTCCGTCGGAGGCGTCTGGCCTTGGCGTCAGATCCAGGGCGGGGTCAGTACGCGAAGATGTGCGCACTCAAGACGTCGATCTCCCGGCGTGGATCACCGAAGAAAGCACCCATTCGCCTCGCCACAACTTGGAACGGACGCTCCCGGGCCGACCCGTCTGCCTTCCAGTTGTTCCACGGGACGATCAGGAACAAGTGGTGCGAATCCGGCGACAGGTGTGCCTTCCACAGGTCCTTGAGATCGTGGTTGTTCGTCGTGGTGCCACCGCGCTCGACCTCAGCGATCACCCCGCGCCCCGGTTCCAGACTGAAGAAGAAGTCCGGACGGGCCTGCGTCACGAAACCGCTCTGAGGCGTGAGCACCACCTCCTCGCCGAACCCCAGTTCGAGACGCAGCAACTTTGCGAAGTGGGCCTGCACCGCGAGGCTCTTGGCCCCATGGACGTGGATCGCGGCGATCTCAACGCTCGTGTCGCTCAATATGCGTCAGCAGCCGCTGTGCAAGGGCGTCGACCTCTTCGACCTCGGAAGTGTGCTCTCGCGGGATAGCGACCTTCACGTGCCGTCGGTATCCCTCCACACGCGGGAGCTTCGCACCGCCTCGTCACAGAAGCTAGCGGACATTCCCCCACCCTCTAGCCTCCCCTACGCGGCTGAATGATGAGTACGCACTTGCCTGCTCCGCCGCATTGTAAGTGGAGCCTGACCTGCGGTTTCACGTGGTGGAGCCTGCGGGACCCGACCTCCAGCCCCTGCTTGCAACTCGACCAGCGGTCCGGGAGGGCCGTTGCGCCTACAACCCAGGCTCGTGCCCGGCCACGCCTCACAGGCCGCCATGGCGATCTATCAGCACGCGACCCTCGACCGCGACAAGTCCCTGGCGGAGAAGATCAGCGAGACCTACACGGCCTGGAGGTCCTCGACGTCCTTGGCTGGCGCGACCGACGCGTAGATGGCATCGAGCCGCCGATACTCTGCGTCTTCGAATTGCGGTGGCCCGTTCGTGGCGATGACCGTGGTGTCCCAGAGTCGCTCGCTCGTGCTCGGTCGCGGGGTGAGCAGCACGCCGACACTCCACGGCCAGATGGGTCCCTTCGCGTTGGACTCCATCAGGAATCGCTGGCGCCGATGCAGGAGCCACGTCCGGAACATCTCGTGGTAATACCCCGTCAACCTGCCCATGCAGGTGAACGACAAGTGCAGTACGCCTTGGTCGATGTAGAGGAGGCGGTGTTCAACCCTGAGTTCACCTTCCGGGGCGCCACCACAGGAGACGAGTCGTCGCAGCAGCAGGCGCCCCAGCTCGGCTCTGGCCGTAACGGCGACACGATCGATGTGCGAGAGCATCTGGACTCGATCGGTCTCGTCGCCAGTGAAGTCAGTGGCTGCGATGTCCTCCAATATCCGCTGGAAGACGCGAAACCCGAGTTCATCACCAGCAGACGCCGGATCCTTTGGCAACAGGGGGCCATTTACCGGATCGGCGTCACCGCCATCCATCCACTCGGGCAAGCGACTCGGAGCAGCAAGAAGGTCCTTGTTCGCGAGGTCGAAGTAACGATGGGTTTCTGAGCCCAGTTCGGCGGGCTCATCCTCCGTCGAGACGCGATGGATGTAGTCCACGATTGCGGACGCCGAACGCAATTGGTTCCAGAGGAACTCCCAGTCTCGACGCAGCATGACGACACTCGGACCGTCGGTGTCCTTGGGTGGGAAGACGTTCCTCGGAGGGCTCGGATGGTCCAGGACGACAACAGCAACCCACTCCACCCGCTTGCCAGCAACGCGAACCGGACGACCTCGCAGGTTGTCCAGCGTCATGTCCCCGGATCGGAACGTTGAGCGGATCGTCCCGCGGGCCTGCTTGAGCCCGGCGGCCGTGTGCTTGAGTAGCCACGATCGCGCGCGTTCGGGCGTGTCCTGAGGCGCGGCCGATCTCGCCTTGACCTGGAGCGCGATCCCGCGACTTCCGGAGACGATGGTCCCGTCGCCGATCTCTCGCCGGCCGCTGCCCTTCGGAACCACCTTGGGCCTGAGCACGAAGTCGGGCAGCCCCCATCGACCCGCCGCCGCGCGGGTGGCGCTCTCGACTTCTGCGCCGTACTCCTCGCCCGGCTGCAATGCCTCCGCATCCGGGATATCCCGACCAACGACCCGCTCGTCCCGCAGCGCGATGTACGTCATCACGCCGTCGTCGTTGCTGTAGACCGCCATGCCTTGATCAGATTCCAGGATCGCCCGGCGAGATTCCTGCTCTTGGGCAGGATCGTCGAAGCGCACCGGCAACCACACATCCGTCGGCTCCGGGGGCATAACGGCGTCGAGTGTCTCCAACCTCAGGATCGACTCATCGGTGCAAAGAGACTCCTCAAGGACTTGGATGAAGGTCCGCAGAATCGTGAGGAGAGCATCCATGCGGCCAGTCAGGTTGTCGTCGGAGTCGAGGGGCCATGGCGGCGCGTTCAAAATCGGGTCGAAGTAGACGCTGGGGTTTCCGGTGAACGTCTCGTCAGGAAGCCGCGGGCTCACCGTGAGGGTCGCCAGTCGCTTGGGAACATCCAGTGTGCCGGGCTCATCGATCGCGACCCCGGCGAGCGTGTAGCCCTCCGGCAAGTTGGGCTGCGGATCAGCTTGGCCGGCCCAGATCGAGATCAGCCGACCGCCCGATTGCGCTTGGCGCAGCGCCAGTGCGAGGTGCCGCATGTGGACAGCGACGAACCCGTGCTGCGCGAATGGCTGCACATCGCGAATCACGTTCACCTGGTCGGGGCGGAGCCCCATGAGCCAGCCCTCGTGTGGAAGCTCATCGAAATCTGACTCGTCGAAACACAGGGGCATCGAGTGCTTGTCCACGACAAGAACCCCGAGCCCAACGTTGGCGACCGCCGCGCCCCGGACGGCGGCGTCCATGGCGACCTTGATCTCAGTAAGCAACGCGCCCGCCGCCTCGTCAGCGTCTCGCTGCTGCATCTGCGTCGGGCGGTACGCGCACCATAGTTCCGCCTTGTCCTCACTCGACTCCTCAAGCCAGGCAGAAAATGGTCCATGGCTCCGGATCTCGTCCCAGACCCGGATGCACTCACGCCGATGGTCCAGAGCACGACTCAGATGAATCCGGGCAGTCGCGAGGATGCGAGGAACCCGAAGGTGGCTAGCGAGTTCCGACATGCAACAAGGATGAGGGATCCCGCCGACACTTCCGCGCCGATCGGAGCGCAAGCGTCGGCTAGCCGTGCGGCCTCGTAGGCGAGGCGTCAGCAACTAGCTCTGGGGCCAGTCCAAGTCCGCCAGGTCTGCCTGTGAAAGCCGTTCCTCACGTCCGACCCCAGGACCGCGCAGGCCATCTGCGGCTATAAGGCGATCGATAAAGGATCCTGTCCCGCCTTAGCTGATGCGGTGGCGAGTCTGCGAACCTCTGCGTGCTGTGACTCGTCTACCTTGGTGGCTCTGACCAGCGTGTCGAAGAGCAGGTCCTCGACGCTCGGAATTGCTCCTCCCTGGTCGGTCAGGAAGCCCAGCCCCGTCTTGTCCTTCAGCCACGCTAGGGCGGCGGTACGTTGCAGGGACGCCGTGACGCTGGGGTGGACGTATGCGGCGACACCCCACAAACGAGCGTGCTGCTCGACAATGGCGCGCGCATCTCCACTGACACTGACGGGCATATCGGCCAGGGCGGCAACGCGACCGTCTCGCTCGACCAGGACGCCCGCAGGCTTCGGCCTCATCTTCGGCTCAGGCACCCAAAGGACGAGCTTCCATCTCGGTTTGATTCCCGCGAACTGCGCAGCGCCCCTCTTCAAGTTCGCGTCGCTTGTCAGCCGACCCCCAGTCCTCGTGGATCTTCTTCGCATCTGCCAGGTCAGCCTCCGAGTCGGCGCGGCCAAGTGACTTGAACAGTTGGCGAGTGAGCACCATCTCGCTTAGCAAGGAGATGCCGGCCCACCGCGGCGCGGCCGGACCGCCATCCTTAGCCGCGCGCTCCGCGGTCCGTCGGAGGTCAGTCAGCAAGCCATCGTCGTCCCAAGTCAGGAATTGCTCTTCGAGACGCCGCACGACCCTCGACTCGATCTCGTTCGCCTCGGCCTCACCGGCACCTTGGTGGACACGATCGCGGGTCTGCACGATGTCTGAGAACAGGCCCTCCTGACCCGTGAACAGATGCTCGTATGTCCCGCCGGCCTCGTCCACCCAGAGCGCATCACGCCACATGTCCAGCAACTTCCCGAGCATGGCGTCTGCGCTGACCTTCGCGTGGTGATACAGCACGCGCTCAGAAAGTTCATACCGATACCGCAGATACTTGACCAACTCGGTAACGACGTCATGTCGCAGGTGACCGTTCCGGTCGATGTGCACGGCCATCCTTGCCGGACGCACTGGATGGTCGCCGGAGGTCACGTAGAACTCGTTCACGAATCGGTTTCCGAGAGCGATTGGCAGCCCGGTTCCATGGTGGTCACGCCGGAGGTAGTCCATGAGGTCAGCACAGATTGTGTTGCCGACGATGTCCTCGACAAACGGATACTTGACGGCTATCTCGGGGTCCTTCGACTTTGAAACGATGAGTGGCCGAAGCTGATGAGCCAGCTCCTGCCCCATAGCCTTTCGGAGTTCTTCTGGTATCTGCTCCCAGAGGCGTTCGAACCGCTCAACGTTCTCGTCGTGGGAGACCAAGATTTTCAAGTCGTCCTCAATCGTGTGGCCCATGGGCACGTGACAGAGGTCGTGAAGCAACCCGCCCAGCCTGGCCAACACGGTCGCCTCTGCGAGGTTCGTATCGAAGACCGTCGGGAGTTTCTTCTTGCTCGCGGCCGAACGCTGCTCGCCATCTGCGCTGGGTTCGCTCGTCGAAGGAGCGGCGTCCTGCGCGTTCCCTAGCCTCTCCCACTCCTTGAGCAGGTCGTCCTTGGTGGGGCGTGGCCCGGAGAGCCCCGCGACCACAGCGTCGAGTAGATCCTGGGCGGCTCGAAGGGTCCCAAGGGCATGCGAAAAGCGAGAGTGAGTCGCCCCTGGGTAGATCAGGTGGCTGGTGCCAAGCTGCCGGACGCCGCGCAGGCGCTGCATCGGCTTGGAGTCCGCGATGTCGGCCTCAAGCTTGTTGAGGAAGATGTCGCCATGAATAGGGTCAGTCACCGTCTTGTGCGGCTTCAACCACTTTTCATCGATGCCCCACGGCTTTGTCTGACGTTGAGCTTCTGAGAGGCCCCAATTGGGCATAGTCCACCGTCCTCGCAGTAGATCGAGAACCTTACGCCGAGCTTCTTGCGCGGGTCGACGAATTCCTATGCGATCGCTCGAAGAAAGGCGCCGACTCGCGCCGCGACGAGCGACTCAGCGAACGCATCGCAGAAGCACTCTTCGGCCGCGCTTGCCGCGAGCAGCCGCCGTCCGTCCATGCTGTAGAAGAAGGTGTGGCCGAATTCGTGAGCGAGACGCAGGTCAACAACGCAATGGCTGAGGTCTGGCGCAGCGAGGTGAGGCCATCGCGAGGCCTCATCCGGTGTGGGGTTGGGATCGACCACGAATCGATAGCCGTCGCCCGCAGGTGCCATAGCCGCTTGAACCCCTCCCTCCAAGGCCCGAAGCTCGCGGCACGTCACCTGCCAGCCCAATGAAGTAAGAAGAGACCACGTGTCGGGACCTCGGTCGCGACTCGCGCCCGCGATCGATTGAGCAAGCGAGCTTGCTTGCTCGATGGTCGGCACCTTCAGGAGGCGCGTCTCGAGCAAGCAAGCAAGTTTCACGGTTGTAGTTTAGACTGGCTTGCTCTGATCGGCGTTACCCTCCGGGAGTGTCAAGCAACTGTCGCGATGCTTGCTTGCTGGCAGCGGGGACGACATGAGTCGGGCCACCTTCACCTCTCGCGAGGCTGCCCAGGAGCTCGGATGCACGCGGCAGAACGTTCAAGACCTCTACAGGCGCAATAAGTTGAGAGGGCCGGACCGGGCGCCGGGGTCGCCACTGCTGGTGTGGCAAGACGCCGTCCTTGCGAGGAAGGCCAATGCGGGCCGCGGGCGTCGGCGCGACAAGACTGTCGGCGGGCTAGTCGACGCTGAGGAGATGACGGGAGTCCTGAAGGCCATCGACCTTCGCCTGGCACGCTTGGAGGCGCAAGAGGACGCCCGAACGACCGCCACCGCAGCGCTCTTGGCAATTGCAGACGAACTAGAGGAGTCCGCGAAGCACTCCGACGCCGCTGTGACGCTGCTGACTGCCGCCTTGGCGTTGGTTCAGCGTTCGAAACAGGCGCAGGCGAGGGCCAATGGTCTTCGGGGCGAGGTAATCAGGCAAGGGCTTATCGCAGATCCGCCCACAAGTCTGTAGGTCTGGCCACCCTCGCGCCAGTCAGACGTCCCGCTTAGGGAGGCCAGCCAAATGCACGCCATCCCCCACTGGTCCCCCACGGGACCGACTGTCTCAGCAGTCAGCGGGAGGCTGGCCCGCCAAGCAATCCCTCTGACCTGCGGTTTTACGTGGTGGAGCCTAGGGGACTCGAACCCCTAACCCCCTGCTTGCAAAGCAGGTGCGCTACCAGTTGCGCCAAGGCCCCTCCGGGGAGAAGCTCAGCCGCGCTTGACCGCGTCGGTGGCCTCGGCCCAGAGGGCCTGCTCGGCCTTGCTCTCGTCGAGCTTCTTCTTCGCGACCACCGCACCGGCGGCGGCGATGGCGATGAGGAGGAGCTTCTTCACGGCGCAGACAGTAGCAAGCGGAGCGCCGCACGGCAGAACCCTCGACGACCGGCCCCACGTCGAGGGTCAGCGGTTGACCCGCGCCCACTTCGACACGACCAGGTCGATGTAGGTGTCCACGCCCGGCCCGGGCTTCTCGCCGTGGGTGCTACCGGTCTGGTGGGTGCCGTCGAGGAGCAGCGACGACTCGCCGGTGACCGGGTCGAGGGTCCGGTCCGACAGCACGGTCTGCCGCCAGTCGACGACGTAGGTGTGCCGACGCGTGTGCGCCAGGTGGCGCGAGTAGCGGTTGTACTGCCGCAGCGTGACGTCCTTCCACCGCTGGTAGGACCCGGCGCGCACCACCATGACCAGGAAGACGTTGGTCTCCTTCGGCAGCTGGGCGATCGCCCGCCGGAGCCGGGCGTAGCTCCACTCCGGGAAGTGACAGCGGTTGGTGCCGAGCGCCATCACGAAGTTGGCGGGGTTCGGGTTGATCCGCAGGTACTTCGCGATCCGCTGCCGCAGCGCCGACACCGGCCGTCCGCGCTGGTGGTCGATGTACCAGTCCGGCTCGAGCTCGCGGAGCCGCGGCGCGACGCGGTACAGCGTCGAGTCGCCGACGATGAAGGTCCCGGAGTACGGCGCCGCCGGGACCGAGCGTTCACCGGCTGAGGCAGGTGCGGCGAACGCAACCAGCGCGACAGCGAGCAGCACGAAGACGTAGTGCACCCGGCTGCTGTGGAGTCGGCCAGCGGACACGGGGTAGATCCTCCCCTTGTGTTCGGCCGCCTGGTGGCTCATACCTCCCGGTCGTCTGCACCGCGAGCATCCCGCAGCGTCTCGATGATCCCAAGAACGACAGCACGGTTGGCGACGTCCCTGGCCGTGGCGGGCGCGATGGCGTCGTTCCTCGCCCTGTGCATCGTGCCCTGGGTGACCGCGGACAGCGACACCCGGGGCTGGTACGGGTTCCCCGTCGTCATGAGCTACTCCACCCCGGGGTCTCCGGTCGATGTGGCCGGGTGGGTGGTCGGACTCGTGTTCAGTGCCGCGATCGCGGCGATCTTCCTGGTCCTCGTCGCGTTGCAGTCCAGGATGGTGTCAGCGGGGCCGCGGATCACCGCCGTCATCAGTGCCGTCCTGGCCACCGCGGGGACGAAGCCCGCGCAGGAGTGACCGTCACGGGTGGGCCTAACAGGACTTGAACCTGTGACCTCTTCCTTATCAGGGAAGCGCTCTAACCGTCTGAGCTATAGGCCCGGAAGTACGTCGGCGAACCGGCCGACGACCGAGGGGAGACACTACCCGAGCCCGACGGGCCCGAGAAAATTGCCTCAGTGGTCCTCGGCCAGCGTGACCTCGACGCCGCCGAGCAGGGAGGCCGACATGTTGTAGAGGAAGGCGCCCAGCGTGCAGATCGCGGTGACGAGCACGACGTCGACGGCGGCCACGATCATCGTGAAGCCGACCACCCGGCGGGTGCCGAGGTAGTCCTCGATGTCGAAGGTGGACGCGTCCTGGCCGCCGACGACATCGCGGACGGTCTGGTTGATCGAGGCCCACACGTCGGCCGCGCCGAGCACGGTCCAGACCATCAGCACCGAGACCACGATGACGATGCCGAGGGCGATCGAGAGCAGGAACGACGTCTTCATCACCGACCACGGGTCGATGCGGGTCAGCCGGAGCCGAGCGCGGCGGCCCGGCCGCGGAGCGGCGGCGGCCTTCTCGGCGCGCTTCTCCTCGCGGGTCGGCTTCGGGGGCCTGGCGGGCTGGCGGGCCTTGGCCGGCTTGACCTTGGCGGCCGGCGCCGGGGCGACCACCGGTGGCGGGGCCGCGGCCGGACGGACGGTTTCGGTCACGCGCGCGGTGGGGTTGGCCTGGGTTGCCGGGCTCGGCTGGGACGGAGGCTCCGCAGTCGGCGGCGGTGCCGTGGGTGCCGGCCTCGAGGCGGCCGGCCGAGCCGGCGCCGCCTTGGTCGGGCGGCCTTGGTCGGCGCGGCCTTGGTCGGCGCGGCCTTGGTCGGCGCGGCCTTGCGAGCCTGGGGCGGCGGGCCGGCGGGCTTCGGCTTGGCCGGCGCCTTCGCGGTCTTCCTGACGGCCGGCCGGGTCGGAGTTGGCGGGGCGGGCGGGGTCGAGCCCGAGGTGGCGCCGTTGCGCGAACCGTTGCTGGTCGACTCTCCGGGCGGCATCGGCGGCAGCACCCTGCGGTTCGAGCCGCTGCCGTCGCCCCGAGCCGGCCGCTTCGGAGGAAGGGGCAGCGCCACCGTGTCCTCTCGACCGGTGTTGCTCGGGCGCTCAGCCATCGTGACTGTCACTCCCCCTGCACTCGAACGGGCGCGGACTCGACTCTTGAGACGTCACTCGGACGCGTCGGTACCCTCGATTGTTGCATCCACCTCGGCATTCTCCGATTCAGCGCCTGCGGTGGGAGCGTCCGGAGCGTCATCCTCCGCCGCGCTCCCGGCGGCCTCCTCGTCAGCTTCCGCCTCGAGTTCTTCCTCGACCTTCGCCTCGATCGAGCGGGCCACGACCGCGACGGCGTCGCCCTCCTTGGGCGTCACGAACTTCACGCCCATCGTGGAGCGGCCGGTGGGCCGGAAGTCCTCGTTGATCGGGCTCCGAACCACCTGACCGCCCTGGGTGATCGACATGACCTCGTCGCCGTCCTCGACGATGAACGCCCCCACGAGCACCCCGCGCTCCTCGTTGGCCAGCGACATCGCCTTGACGCCTCTGGTGCCGCGGTTGGTGAGCCGGTACACGTTGGTGCGGGTCCGCTTGGCGAAGCCACCGTCGGTCATCGTGAAGACGTACTGGACGTTCTCGTCGGAGTCCTCCGTCGCGACCTGGGCGGCGCGGATCACCGACATCGAGAGCACCGAGTCGCCCGCGGCGTACTTCATGCCGGTCACCCCGGAGGTGGCCCGGCCCATCGGCCGGAGCTGGCTGTCGTCAGCCCTGAACCGCACGGCCTGACCCTTGCGCGACACCAGCAGGATCTCGTCGTCGGGGAAGACCAGCTCGGCGCCGATCAGCTCGTCGTCGTCCTCGCGGAAGTTGATCGCGATCACGCCGGCCTGGCGCGGGCTGTTGTAGTCGCCGAGGCGGGTCTTCTTCACCAGCCCGTTGCGCGTCGCCAGCACCAGGTAGGGAGCCTGCTCGTAGTCGCGGATCGCCAGCACCTGGGCGATGTTCTCGTCGGGCTGGAACGACAGCAGCCCGGCCACGTGGCCGCCCTTGGCGTCGCGCGAGGCCTCGGGCAGGTTGTAGGCCTTGGTGCGGTAGACCCGGCCGGCGGTGGTGAAGAACAGCAGCCAGTGGTGGTTGGACGTGGCGATGAAGTGCTCAACCACGTCGTCGCCGCGCAGCGTCGCGCCGCGCACACCCTTGCCGCCGCGCTTCTGGGTGCGGTACTGGTCGGCGCGGGTGCGCTTGGCGTAGCCGCCGCGGGTGATCGACACGACGAGCTCCTCGTCGGGGATCAGGTCCTCCATCGAGAGGTCGCCGTCGGCCGCGATGATCTGGGTACGCCGGTCGTCGGCGTACTTGTCGACGATCTCGGTGAGCTCCTCGGCCACGATCGACCGCTGGCGTGCGACGTTGGCCAGGATGTCCTCGTAGTCGGCGATCTCGCGCTCGAGCTCGGCCAACCGGTCGATGATCTTCTGCCGCTCGAGGGCGGCCAGCCGGCGCAGCTGCATGTCGAGGATGGCGTTGGCCTGGACCTCGTCGATGTCGAGCAGCTCCATGAGGCCCTGGCGCGCGTCGTCGACCTCGGGCGAACGGCGGATCAGCGCGATGACCTCGTCGAGCCGGTCGAGCGCCTTGACGTAGCCGCGCTGGATGTGCGCGAGCCGCTCGGCCTCGGCGAGCAGGAACTCGGTGCGACGACGGACCACGTCGACCTGGTGGTCGACCCAGTGGCTGATGAACTGGTCGACGGTCAGCGTGCGGGGCACGCCGTCGACCAACGCGAGCATGTTGGCCGAGAAGTTGGTCTGCAGCTCGGTGTGCTTGAGCAGGTTGTTGAGCACGACCCGGGCCACGCCGTCGCGCTTGAGGACGACAACGAGCCGCTGCCCGGTGCGGTCGGAGGTGTCGTCGCGCACGTCGG
The DNA here is from genome assembly GCA_963749865.1 of uncultured Actinomycetota bacterium. Classification (GTDB taxonomy): domain Bacteria; phylum Actinomycetota; class Actinomycetes; order Propionibacteriales; family Nocardioidaceae; genus Nocardioides. Next base: position 490,739 of record CAVVOE010000005.1, on the reverse strand, counting down.
CGATGCCCTGCACCCTGCCGGAGTCGGCCAGCTCGGCGATCTTGAGCGCCAGGTTGTCGGGGTTGACCATGTAGGGGAGCTCGGTGATCACCAGGCAGGTGCGGCCCCTGTTGTCCTCGTCGACCTCGATCACCGCGCGCTGGGTGATCGAGCCGCGGCCGGTGCGGTAGGTCTGCTCGATGCCCTGGGTGCCGACGATCAGGGCGGCGTTGGGGAAGTCGGGGCCCTTGATCCGCTCGATCAGCGCGTCCTGGAGCTCCTCGCGGGTCGCGTCGGGGTGCTCGAGCGCCCACAACGCACCGTCGGCGACCTCGCGCAGGTTGTGCGGCGGGATGCTGGTGGCCATGCCGACGGCGATGCCGGCCGAGCCGTTGACGAGCAGGTTGGGGATCCGGGCCGGCAGGACCATCGGCTCCTGGGAACGGCCGTCGTAGTTGGGCTGGAAGTCGACGGTCTCCTTCTCGATGTCCCGGACCATCTCCATGGCCAGCGGCGCCATCCGGCACTCGGTGTACCGCATCGCGGCGGCGGAGTCGTTGCCCGGCGAGCCGAAGTTGCCCTGCCCGTGGATCATCGGGTTCCGCATCACCCACGGCTGCGCCAGCCGGACCAGGGTGTCGTAGATCGCGGTGTCGCCGTGCGGGTGGTACTGGCCCATGACGTCGCCCACGATGCGGCTGCACTTGGAGAAGCCGCGGTCGGGCCGGTAGCCGCCGTCGTACATCGCGTAGAGGACCCGGCGGTGCACCGGCTTGAGCCCGTCGCGCACGTCGGGCAGCGCGCGGCCGACGATGACCGCCATCGCGTAGTCGATGTAGGCGCGCTCCATCGAGGTGCGCAGCTCGACCTCGTCGATGCGGCCGCCTCCGGTCGGGGGGCCGGGAGGCTGGGTCGGGGTCTCGGTCATGGCTTCTCTCTCTGCAAGTTTCTAGGAATGTCTAGTCGCGGAGCTAGACACCTAGATATCCAGGAAGCGAACGTCCTTGGCGTTGCGCTGGATGAACGAACGGCGTAGCTCGACGTCCTCGCCCATCAGCGTCGAGAATGTCTCGTCGGCCAGCGCGGCGTTCTCCAGGGTGACCTTGAGCAGCAGCCGCTGGTCGGGATCCATCGTGGTCTCCCACAGCTCCTTGGCGTTCATCTCGCCGAGCCCCTTGTAGCGCTGGACCGGGTTCTCCTTGGGCAGCTTCTTGCCCGACTCCTTGCCGGACCGGAGCAGGGCGTCGCGCTCGCTGTCGGAGTAGACGAACTCGTGCTCGTGCGGCTTGTTCCAGCGCAGCCGGTAGAGCGGCGGCTGCGCCATGAAGACCTTGCCGGAGTCGATGAGCTGGGGCATGAACCGGAACAGCAGGGTCAGCAGCAGGGTGTTGATGTGGTGGCCGTCGACGTCGGCGTCGGCCATCAGCACCACCTTGTGGTAGCGCAGCTTGTCGATGTCGAACTCGTCGTGGATGCCGGTGCCGAGGGCCGAGATGATCGCCTGCACCTCGGTGTTGGCCAGCACCCGGTCGAGGCGGGCCTTCTCGACGTTCAGGATCTTGCCGCGGATCGGGAGGATCGCCTGGATCCGCGGGTCGCGTCCCTGCCTGGCTGAGCCACCGGCCGAGTCGCCCTCGACGATGAAGACCTCGCACTCCTCGGGGTTCGTCGACTGGCAGTCCGACAGCTTGCCGGGCAGGCCGCCGCCACCGAGGAGCCCCTTGCGGGACCGGGCCAGGTCGCGGGCCTTGCGGGCGGCGAGCCGCGCCTGTTGCGCGGCCTGCGCCTTGCGGACGATGTCCTTGCCCTCGGCGGGGTTCTGCTCCAGCCACGCGCCCAGCTGGTCGTTGACCAGCCGCTGGACGAAGCCCTTGGCCTCGGTGTTGCCGAGCTTGGTCTTGGTCTGTCCCTCGAACTGCGGCTCCTCGAGCTTCATCGAGATGATCGCGGTGAGCCCCTCGCGGATGTCGTCACCGGAGACGCGGTCCTCGGGCTTCTTCATCAGCCCCCAGTCCTCGCCCGCCTTGTTGACCAGCGACGTCAGCGCGGCGCGGAACCCCTCCTCGTGGAAGCCACCCTCGTGGGTGTTGATGGTGTTGGCGAAGGTGTGCACCGACTCGGCGAAGGTGGTGTTCCACTGCATCGCGACCTCGAGGCTCATGTGGTTCTCGGCCGTCTCCGGCGTCTCGGCCTCGAACGCGATGATCGTCGGGTTGGCCGGCTGCTTCGAACGGTTGAGGTGCTCGACGTAGTCGACCAGCCCCCGGTCGTACTTGAAGACCTGCTCGCTGCCGCCGGCGGCCGACTTGTGCAGCGCGGCGCGGCCGGCCTGGTCGACGGCGTTGTCGATCGTGTCGTCCTGGACGGCCTCCACGATCATCCCGGCGTCCGGGCGCTCGTCGCGGACCACGATCTCGAGCCCCTTGTTGAGGAAGGCGTACTCGCGGATCCGGGTGGTGATGGTCTCGAGGGAGTACGTCGTGGTCTCGAAGGTCAGCGGCGAGGCCCAGTAGGTGACCGTGGTGCCGGTCTCCTCGTCCTGCTCGAGCGGCCGGACCTCCTCGAGCGGGCCGTCGGGGTCACCGGAGCTGAAGGTCTGGCGCCACAGCGAGCCGCGGTTCTTCACCTCGGCGACCAGGCGGGTGGAGAGCGCGTTGACCACCGAGACACCGACGCCGTGCAGGCCGCCGGACACCTTGTAGCCGCCACCACCGAACTTGCCGCCGGCGTGCAGCTGGGTCAGCGCGATCGTCACCGCGGGCAGCTCCTGCCCCGGCGCGGTGTCGGTCGGGATGCCCCGCCCGTTGTCCTCGACGCGGACGGCTCCGTCGGCCGTGAGCGTCAGCACGATCCGGTCGCAGTAGCCGGCCAGCGCCTCGTCGACGGCGTTGTCGACGATCTCCCAGATCAGGTGGTGCAGGCCGCGCTCACCGGTCGAGCCGATGTACATGCCGGGCCGTTTCCGGACCGCCTCGAGCCCCTCGAGCACCTGGATCGCGCTGGCGTCGTACTCGACGCCGTTGGGGGGCTCCGGCGGGTTCTGCTGCGTCACGGGCAACCCCTTCGTGCGGTGGCTCTCGGCAAGCTGTTCACATGGATCGGGCCGCCCGAGCTGAGCGGGACGACCCGATGTCCATGGTACCGGTCAGAAGGCCGCATTCCACGCACCCGTCCACAGGAGCGGGGGGAGATGTCGTGAGAAATGGCCCACAGAGGCCCGGGAAGGCCGTCGAGAGCGCCGTACAGGGGGTCGGCCAAGCCCCCATATGGCTGGAGGTCCCGCAGATCGGCTCCTGAGGCCGTCTGGTCGGGTCAGCCGTAGGTGTCGCGCGGGCCCCTGCTGTCGCGGGTCCGGCGCCGGCCCTTGGACCAGGACGGCAGGTGCGGACCGAGCACGTCGATCACGGTCACGGTGCCGTGGCCGAGCTCCTCGTTGAGCCGGCGTACGAGCGCCGGCGCGAGCAGGGTGAGCTGGGTGGCCCAGGCGGTCGAGTCGGCCCGGACCACCAGCTTGCCGTCGATGAAGGTCTCCGGGGCGGAATGCGCCCCCACGTCGGCGCCGACCAGCTCCGGCCAGCGGGCGAAGACGCCACGGACCCGCAGCTCGAGGTCCCAGCCGCGGTCGGCCACCAGCCGGTCCACCTGGGAGCCGAGGAGCTGGGGGTCGCGGTCGTCGGGGTGGGCGCCGGAGACCGTCGTGCCGCGGGGCCGGTCGTCCCGCTTGGCCCGGCGCTTGCGAGCCGCCGGTGAGGACTTGGCGGTGGCCCGGGTCAGCTTGCGGGCGAGGTCGAGCCCGTCGTCCTGGCGAGGTCCCTCGTCGTCCTCAGCCATCGCGGGTCACCTCCCCGTCCGCCACGACGTACCGCACGCCCGCGAGCGCGGCCGGCACGTCCTCGGGCACCGCGGCGGTCACGAGCACCTGCTCGGCGCCGGCGACCAGGTCGGCGAGCTGGGAGCGGCGTTCGCTGTCGAGCTCGGCGAAGACGTCGTCGAGGATCAGGATCGGGTCGTCGCCGTCGGAGCGGAGCAGGTCGTACGACGCCAGCCGCAGCGCGACGGCGAACGACCAGGACTCGCCGTGCGAGGCGTACCCCCTGACCGGCAGCCGTTCCTCGGTCGCGTCCGGGCCGTGGCCCAGCCAGAGCAGCAGGTCGTCTCGGTGCGGGCCGACCAGGGAGATGCCGCGGTCGAGCTCGTCCTTCCGGCGGCGCTCCAGCTCGGCCAGGATCGCTGCCTCCTTCGGCTGCCCGGGCCGGTCGAGCGGCACCGACGAGCGGTACTCGATCTCGGCGTCGTCGCGCGAGGCCCCGCGGGCCACGGTCTCGTAGGCCTTCCCGACGTACGGGCGCAGGTCGTCGACCAGCGCCAGCCGGGCCTCGAGCAGCTCGGCACCGTGCCGGGCCAGCTGCTCGTCCCAGACCGCCAGCGTGGCCAGTGCGGCGTCCCGGGCCGGCCCCCGAGCCAGGCCTGCGGTCTTGAGCAGCGAGTTGCGCTGCTTGAGCACCCGGTCGTAGTCGGCGCGGGTGCCGGCCAGCCGCGGGGTGCGGAGCACGAGCAGGTCGTCGAGGAACCGGCGCCGGTCCGAGGGGTCACCCTTCACGAGGGTGAGGTCCTCGGGCGAGAACACCACGGTGCGGACCAGCCCCACCAGGTCCCGGGCTCGAGGCAATGTCGACTTGTTGACCCGCGCCCGGTTGGCCCGGCCGGGGTTGAGCTCCACCTCGAGCACCGCCTGGCGGCCCTCCCTCACCACGGCCGCGCGGACCACGGCCTGGTCGGTGCCGTGGCGGACGAGGGGGGCGTCGGTGGCCACCCGGTGCGAGGCGAGCCGGGACAGGTAGTCGATCGCCTCGACCAGGTTGGTCTTGCCCTGTCCGTTGCGGCCGATGAACGCCGTCACGCCCGGCTCGAAGGAGACCTCGACGGTGGCGTAGGACCGGAAGTCGTGCAGGCTGAGGTGGGCGACGTACAAGGGATCCTAGGCCGGGTTGTCGGGACCCACGTCGCCGCCCGCCGGCGCCTCGGTGCGGGTGGCGTGGCCGCCGAACTGGTTGCGCATCGCGGCGATCGCCTTCATCGCCGGGCTGTCGTCCTGGCGGGAGCCGAACCGGGCGAACAGCGAGGCCGCGATCACGTGCATGGGCACCGCGTTGTCGATGGCGGCCTCGACGGTCCAGCGGCCCTCGCCGGAGTCCTCGGCGTAGCCGCGGATCTTGTCGAGGTGCTCGTCCTCCTCGAGCGCGGCGACCAGCAGGTCGAGCAGCCACGAGCGGATCACCGTGCCGGCCCGCCAGGAGTCGAAGACAGCGGACACGTTGTCGACGACGTCGGTCTTCTCGAGCAGCTCCCAGCCCTCGGCGTAGGCCTGCATCATGGCGTACTCGATGCCGTTGTGGACCATCTTGGCGTAGTGGCCGGCGCCTGGGGTCTGCCCGGCGTGGACGAAGCCGTGGTCGCCCTCCGGCCGGAGCGCGTCGAAGGCCGGCTGCACCTTGGCGACGTCGTCGTCGGAGCCGCCACACATCAGTGCGTAGCCGTTCTCGAGCCCCCAGACGCCACCGGACACCCCGCAGTCGACGAACCCGATGCCCTTCTCGCCGAGCATCGCGGCGTTCGCGGCGTCGTCGGTGTACTTCGAGTTGCCGCCGTCGACGACCAGGTCGCCCTCCGACAGCAGCTCCCCGAGCTCCTTGATCGTGTCCTTGGTGGGGTCACCGGCCGGGACCATCACCCACACCACCCGCGGACCGCCGCCCGGCCCGGGCAGCGCCTCCACCATCTCGGCCAGGCTGCCCACGTCCGCCAGGTCGGGGTTGCGGTCGTACCCGACGACGGTGAGGTCGGCGTCGCGCATGCGGGTGCGCATGTTGCCGCCCATCTTGCCGAGCCCAACCAGACCGATGTGCATCCGAGACTCCCTCCTAGGACAACAGGCGACGCGGCATCAGCAGGTAGCGGAAGGCCGTGTCTTCCTTCTCGCCGTCGCCGGCGCCGCTGATCACCACCGGCTTGGAGGACTGGGTGAATGCCAGCTCCACGATCTCCTCGTCGATGGCGGTCAGGCCGTCGAGCAGGAACTGCGGGTTGAACCCCGTGGTGATGGGCTCGCCCTCGATCTGGGCCTCGATCGACTCAGACGCCTGGGCCTCGTCGCCGGAGCCCGCGTCGAGCGTGAGCACCCCTTCGGCGAAGGCGAGCTGGACGGCGGTGTTGCGCTCGGCGACCAGCGAGACCCGGCGGACCGACTCGATCAGCGCCTGCTTGTCGACCTTGGCGACGGTGAGGTGCTCGCTGGGGAACAGGCTGCGGACCTTGGGGAACTCGCCGTCGAGCAGTCGCGTCGTCGTACGACGGGAACCGCCCGCGGCCGCGCCCTCGAACCCGATGATCCCCTCGCCGGTGCCGGAGGTCGCGAGCGCGATCGTCACCTCGCTGCCGCTGGTCAGGGACTTGGCGGTGTCGCCCAGCACCTTGGCCGGGACCAGCGCGGCCAGGGTGTCGTCGGGAGTGCGCGGGTCCCAGCCGAGCTCGCGGTGGGAGAGCCGGAACCGGTCGGTGGCCAGCAGCGAGATGGTCGAGCCGTCGATCTCGATGCGGACACCGGTGAGCACCGGGAGCATGTCGTCGCGGCCGGCCGCGGTGACCGCCTGGGCCACGGCGTGCGCGAACGTCTCGCTCGGCACCGTGCCGGTGGCCGCCGGCATGTCGGGCAGCGTCGGGTAGTCCTCCACCGGCATGGTCTGCAGGCTGAACCGGGCCGAGCCGCAGGTCAGCGAGACCCGGGCACCGTCGATCACCATCTCGACCGGCTTGGCCGGCAGGCTGCGGCAGATGTCTGCCAGCAGGCGGCCGCTGACCAGTGCCCGGCCCTCGTCGGCCACCTCGGCCTGGAGCGTGGCCCGCGCCGAGGTCTCGTAGTCGAAGCTCGAGAGGACCAGGCCCTCGTGGCTCGCCTCGACCAGCAGGCCGGCCAGGACCGGGACGCTGGGACGGACCGGCAGGCTGCGGGCTGCCCAGGCGACGGCATCCGCGAGCACGTCGCGGTCGACGCGGAACTTCATGACACAGCCTTCACGATTGAGGGGTCCTTCGCGGGCTCAGGGTTCACGGTGTGGTGTCCGGGTGCTCGAATCCTGCCACGCCGGGAGGTGTTCCACAGGAGAGGGAGCGCGTGGAGTTCCACCGTCGATCTACCCGTGTATAGGTAAGGAGTCGTAGTAGGCACTGTGCGATCTGTGGATGGACGACATCCCTGCAGGTGGGCCCGGTCAATCGCTGTGCACAGGGCATGTGGACACCGGCCGGCTCGAGGGTGGGCTCGTGTGGACGACGAGCCGGTGGCGCGGCTCGGCGTACGGCCGATCCGCAGATCCTCCCCGTGTAGTTCGCACCCCGGGCGGGGGTTTGTCCACAGGGTCACCGTGCGCCCTCAGGCCTGGCGGGCGGCGGCCTTGACCCGGCTGGTCAGCTCGCTCACCTGGTTGAAGACCGCCCGGCGCTCGGCGAGCAGCTGGTTGATCTTGCGGTCGGCGTACATGACCGTGGTGTGGTCGCGGTTGCCGAACTGGGCGCCGATCTTGGGCAGCGACAGCCCGGTCAGCTCGCGGCAGAGGTACATCGCGATCTGGCGCGCCATCACCAGGTGCCGGCCGCGGCTGGGCCCGGTGAGCTCCTCGATGGAGACGCCGAAGTAGGCGGCGGTCTGGGCGATGATCAGGCCGGCGGTGATCTCCGGCTCGCCACCCTCGGGGATGAGGTCCTTGAGCACGATCTCGGCCAGGGTCATGTCGACCTCCTGGCGGTTGAGGTTCGCGAACGCTGTCACCCGGATCAGCGCACCCTCGAGCTCGCGGATGTTGGTCTGGATCTTGGAGGCGATGAACTCCAGCACGTCCGGGGGCGCGGTCAGCCGGTCCATGGCCGCCTTCTTGCGCAGGATGGCGATGCGGGTCTCGAGGTCGGGCGGCTGGACGTCGGTGATCAGTCCCCACTCGAACCGGTTGCGGAGCCGGTCCTCGAGCGCCTCGAGCCGCTTCGGTGCCCGGTCGGAGGTCAGCACGATCTGCTTGTTGGCGTTGTGGAGGGTGTTGAACGTGTGGAAGAACTCCTCCTGGGTCTGGGTCTTGCCCTCCAGGAACTGGATGTCGTCGATGAGGAGCACGTCGACGTCGCGGTAGCGCCGCTTGAAGATGTCCTGCTTGTCGTCACGGATCGCGTTGATGAACTCGTTGGTGAACTCCTCGCTGGACACGTAGCGCACCTTGGCCCCGGTGTAGAGGCTGCGGACGTAGTGGCCGATCGCGTGGAGCAGATGGGTCTTGCCCAGGCCGGACTCGCCGTAGACGAGCAGCGGGTTGTAGGCCTTGCCCGGTGCCTCCGCCACTGCCACGGCGGCGGCGTGGGGGAACCGGTTGGACGAGCCGATGACGAAGGTCTCGAAGGTGTACTTCGGGTTGAGCCGGGTCTCCAGCGCGCTGGGCCTGAGCTGCCGACCCTCGCTCTCGCGGGCCTCGGCCGGGTCGTGGTGGAGGACGGGTGGCGGCGGAGCGTCGGCGAGGGCGCCGGGGAGGTGCAGTACGGGCGCCAGCCCGCTCATTGTCGACATGTCGTCATGTCGATCAGGCGACATGTCCCCACGCTCGGCGGGGGCGTCGTGCGGGCCCGGCTCCTGGGCCGCCGAGTGCGCGCCCAGGTGGGTCGGGCGCGGGTCGTGCTCGGCCACGTCGGCGGCCAAGGCGGGGTTGATGGTGGTGCCGAGCCCGATCTCGCGGCCGTAGACCTCACGCAGGGCGCCCTCGAGCTCGGCGCGGAGCCGGCCCTCCACCTGGGTGCGGGTGAACTCGTCGGGCACCGCGATGATCGCCAGGTCGTCGTGGACGGTCACCGGGTCGCAGGGCACCAGCCAGGCCCGCTGGTTGGGCTGGATGTTGTCGAGGACGGCCCGCCAGGCGTCGGTGAGGTCGGGGTCGGTCTGCTCCACGAGGTCGTTCGCCTTCTCCCGGTTCGGTGCTGCTGGTCGGCCTGCTCGGGCCGCTCCTAGGTCATGTCCAGGTGGCACCGACACCGCTCTCCACAGCATTCTCCACAGGCTGTGCACCCCGAGATGTGGGGTGCGCGGGGCAGGCGTGACTGCTGTGGTGTGTGGCGGGGGATTCACCGGACCGAGACGCACCTCGAAAGGCGGTAGGGAACCTCGGTTGACTCCCGAACCTAACCCTGCGCGCGCGGCGGCACAACCCGTTCTCCACAGGCTGGCCGGGGCATTTTGGGGGTGGTCGAGGGGCCATGCGAACCTGACCCGAACGGGTCTTCCGGCGACCACCCTCGGTTTGACCCTGTGTCCGCCGACCACGTACCGTTGATCGGTCAGCCCGGCTGTGTCGTGCAGCGCGCCTCGCGCCGACCGCCCTCCTGACCCACAGACCTACCCGTTCGAATCGGAAGAGATCCCCGTGAGCAAGCGCACCTATCAGCCGAACAACCGTCGTCGTCACAAGGTGCACGGCTTCCGTCTGCGCATGCGCACCCGCGCCGGCCGGGCCATCATCGCCTCGCGGCGTCGCAAGGGCCGCAAGAGCCTCGCGGTCTGAGCGGGCCCGGACCCCGAGACCGTCGGGCCAGGCCGTGCTCGCCGCCGACCACAGGCTGCGCGACAGCGAAGCCTTCCGACGGACCGTGAGGTCAGGTCGGCGGGCGGGAAGTCCTGCCCTGGTCGTGCACCTGCTGGTCGACGAGGCCGGGGGAGCTGGGACGCGGGTGGGCTTCGTGGTCAGCAAGGCAGTGGGCAACGCCGTGGTCCGCAACCGGGTGCGGCGCCGGCTCCAGCATCTTGTCAGGAATATCTTGGCAACACTCCCCGCTTCGTCCCAGCTGGTCGTTCGCGCGCTCCCGCCCGCGGCCGCGCTGCCCAGTGCGGAACTCGGCACCGAGCTCGCCCGTTGTCTCGAGAGGGTCCGCCGCGGCGCAGCACCGCCGATGCGGGAGGCGGCCGCCCGGACCGGGACTTCGACAGGGGCCGCGTCGTGAAGTACGTCTTGATCGGGTTGCTCCGCGCCTACCGCGCAGTGATCAGCCCGCTCTACGGCCAGGTCTGTCGCTACCACCCGAGCTGCTCGGCGTACGCCCTCGAGGCGGTGCGCGAGCACGGCAGCCTCCGCGGCAGCTGGCTGGCCACCCGCCGGTTGGCGCGCTGCCACCCGTGGGCGGCCGGCGGGTACGACCCGGTTCCGCCGCGCACCCCGGGCCCGAGCCTTGAACAGCCTGTCGCCGTCCAGAGAAGGGAAGCCTGATCCTGTGGTGTCACTCATCCTGGGACCGCTGGGCACCATTGGTCATTACATCCTGAACCCGCTCTACTTCGCGGTGTCCGGAGTGATGCTGGCCTGGCACTGGGTGCTCAGCCACATCGGGCTCGACCCCGACGGCGGCGCCTCCTGGGCGCTGTCGATCATCGGACTGACCATCGTCATCAGGGCCTGCCTGATCCCGCTGTTCGTGAAGCAGATCAAGGCCAGCCGGAACATGCAGCTGATCCAGCCCAAGGTCAAGGAGCTGCAGAAGAAGTACGGCCACGACCGGGAGCGTCTCGCCCAGGAGACGATGAAGCTCTACAAGGACTCGGGCACCAACCCGTTCGCCTCCTGCCTGCCGATCCTGCTGCAGATGCCGATCTTCTTCGCGCTGTTCCGGCTGATCGACCAGGCCGCGAAGAACCAGACGGCCCATGGCTTCCTGACCGAGAGGACCGCGACCCAGTTCGGTGAGTCCAAGCTGTTCGGGGAGCTGCCGATCGCCGCCTCGTTCACCTCTCCACAGGACATGGTGGCGGTGCAGGTCGTCGCCGCCCTGTTGGTGCTGGCGATGACCGCCACCACGTTCCTGACCCAGCGCCAGCTGATGGCCAAGAACATGCCCCCGGACGCGCTGAGCGGCCCCTATGCCCAGCAGCAGAAGATGCTGCTCTACGTGCTGCCCGTGGTCTTCGCGGTCGGTGGCATCGCCTTCCCGATCGGCGTGCTCCTCTACTGGACCACCTCGAACCTGTGGACGATGGGCCAGCAGTTCTACGTGATCCGCAACAACCCGGCGCCCGGGACCGAGGCCGCGCGCCTCAAGGAAGATCGGGACCGAAAAAGAGCCGAGGCCAAGGGCCAATCTGGCGACGCTGGTTCGGACGACGCCCCGAGCACGGCGGCGACGACGACGGCGACGGAGCCGGACTCCGGGTCTGACCGGCGACCTGCCCAGCGGCAGCAGCCGAAGCGACAGAGCAAGAGCAAGCGCCAGAACCAGCGCCAGAACCAGAACCAGAACCAGCGCCAGGGCAAGAGCGGGGCGAAGAGCCCCAGCGGGACCCAGCGCAGCCAGAACGAGAAGAGGAACGGGAACAAGCCGTGAGCGAACAGACCGACGAGAAGCTGGAAGTCGACGAGGCGACCACGAACGACACGGCCGCGGAGGTCGCGGTGCCGGTCACCGACGCCGCCGAGGAGGGTGTCGAGGGGGAGTCCCCCGAGGAATCGCACGGGGAGGAGTCGACCACCGACGAGGCACCCACCGACGAGTCACCGACAAAGGAGTCAGACCCGTCCTCGAGGGTCGACCAGCTCGAGGCCGAGGGTGACATCGCTGCGGACTACCTCGAGGAGCTGCTGGACATCGCGGACCTGGACGGAGACCTCGACATGGACGTCGAGGGCGATCGGGCGGCGGTCTCGATCGTCGGCGCCGATCTCAGCCAGCTCGTCGGGCGCGACGGCGAGGTGCTCGAGGCGCTCCAGGAGCTGACCCGGCTGGCCGTCTACCGGGAGACCGGTGAGCGGTCGCGGCTGATGCTGGACGTCTCGGGCTACCGAGCCGACAAGCGGGCGCAGCTGGAGAAGCTGGCCGAAGACACGGTGGCCCGGGTCAAGGAGACCGGCGAGCCGGCGCCGCTGGAGCCGATGAGCCCGTTCGAGCGGAAGGTCGTGCACGACGCGGTCGCGTCCGCCGGCCTCAACTCGGAGTCCGAGGGTGTGGAGCCCCGCCGCTTCGTGGTGGTCCTGCCGGCGTGACCAGGACCAGCCAGTAATGGCCCGTGTTTCACGTGAAACGCCCTCCACGCCCGACTTGGCGCGGAGGGCGTTCTCGTCGGAGGGGCTTGCGCTCGCGGAACGCTACGTTGCCCTCCTGGCCACTGCGGGCGTGGAACGGGGTTTGATCGGGCCGCGCGAGGCGCCCCGGCTCTGGGACCGGCACGTCCTGAACTGCCTGGCCGTGGCCGCGGCGGTGCCGACGGACACCCGGGTGGCCGACCTCGGATCCGGGGCCGGTCTGCCCGGTCTGGTCCTGGCCATCGGCCGGCCCGACCTCACCGTCACCCTGGTCGAGCCGCTGGAGCGACGTACGACGTTCCTGGCCGAGGTGGTCGCCGACCTCGGCCTGGAGCGGGTGCGGGTGGTCCGGGGGCGTGCGGAGGAGCTGCACGGCCGGGAGGTGTTCGACGTGGTCACCGCCCGTGCGCTCGCCCCACTGAGCAGGCTGCTGGGCTGGGCGATGCCGCTGGTCGGACCCCGGGGAGTGTTGCTGGCGATGAAGGGAAAGTCAGCAGCGGACGAGATCCGGGCCGCCACCGAACCGCTGCGAGGGCTGCGGTGCGAGACGCCCGAGGTCCTCGAGCTGACCGCGCCGGACGGTTCCTCCACAGCAACCGTGGTCCGGGTGGCCCATCGAGATTCCGCGCGGCTAGGGTGAGGCCCGACGAGGTGGTGGAAGGGATGACGGCGTGACCGAGGACTCCACCACGGCGGGGGACTCCCAGGAGTTATCCACCGGAGAAGACACACCCGCTGAGCGCGGTCTTCCACAGGAAGGCACGACTTTTCCACAGTCCGGGGAGGACGTTGGGGAGGCTGTTTCACGTGAAACAGCGGATGAAAAAGCAGCAGAGGGCGGCGGTTCGGTTTCACGTGAAACGGACGCGACCGGTCCCACCCTGGTGCGTGCTCGCGATCTCAGCGAGGTGAGCCCTTCGCTGGCGGACCCCTACGGCGACGAGCCCACCCCGCTCGCCCAGGCCGCCGAGCACATGCTGCTGGCCCGCCAGGGTGCGCGGATGCGACCGGCCCTGGCCCGGCCGGAGGCGACCCGGGTGATGGTGGTCGCCAACCAGAAGGGTGGCGTCGGCAAGACCACCTCGACCGTCAACGTGGCGGCCGCGCTGGCCCAGTTCGGTCAGCGGGTTCTGGTGGTCGACCTTGATCCGCAGGGCAACGCGTCGACCGCGCTGAACGTCGAGCACCACCGCGGCACCCCGTCGACCTACGACCTGCTGGTCAACGGCGAGCTGATGACCAACGTGGTCACCACCTGTCCGGACGTCGAGCACCTGTTGGTGGTGCCGGCGACCATCGATCTGGCCGGCGCAGAGATCGAGCTGGTCAGCGTGGTGGCCCGCGAGCAGCGGCTGCGCAAGGCGCTGCAGACCGACCCGCGGATCAGCGCCGAGTCCGTGGAGTCCGCCGGGGAGGACCGCTTCGACTTCGTCTTCATCGACTGCCCACCCTCGCTGGGGCTGCTCACCATCAACGCCCTGGTCGCCGGTCAGGAGATGATGATCCCGATCCAGGCGGAGTACTACGCGCTCGAGGGGCTGGGCCAGCTGCTCTCCACGGTGGACATGGTCCGCGCCCACCTCAACCCCGAACTGGCCATCTCGGCGATCCTGGTCACGATGTACGACGCCCGCACCAGGCTCGCGGCCGGCGTCGCCGAAGAGGTGCGGGCCCACTTCGGCGACCAGGTGCTGAAGACCTACATCCCACGCTCGGTGCGGGTCTCGGAGGCGCCGTCCTACAGCCAGACCGTGATGACCTACGACCCCGGTTCGCCCGGCGCCATGAGCTACCTGGACGCGGCCAGGGAGCTGGCGGAGAAGGGGCTGCGGCCCCGGGAAGGAAACGCGACGTGATCACCCCACGAAACCGCGCTGCGGGGCTGCGCTGCGCGGAGGCTGCGCGCTTCCGCGGCGACCCCGAAAACGCGTGACCGGCCCTCGTCCGCAGCGGCGCGGCCTGGGCCGTGGGCTCGGCTCACTCATCCCCACCAGCGCGCCCGCCGGGGAGGAGCAGGACCAGGGACCCGACCCTGGGGCGGAACCGGAGCTGGTGCCCGTCGCGGGGGCGTCCTTCGCCGAGCTGCCGATCGACGCGATCCGCCCCAACGCCGTCCAGCCCCGCCAGGTCTTCGACGAGGAGGCGATGGCCGAGCTGGTCGAGTCGCTCCGCGAGGTCGGGCTGCTCCAGCCCGTTGTCGTGCGGCGAAGCGGGCCGGACCGCTACGAGCTGGTGATGGGGGAGCGGCGCTGGCGTGCGGCTCGGGAGGCTGGGCTCACCACGATCCCGGCGATCGTCCGGGACACCGACGACACCGCCATGCTGCGGGACGCGTTGCTGGAGAACCTGCACCGTGCGCAGCTGAACCCCCTGGAGGAGGCCTCGGCCTACCAGCAGCTGCTCGAGGACTTCGGCTGCACCCACGAGGAGCTGGCCGGCCGGATCGGTCGCTCCCGCCCCCAGATCAGCAACACGATCCGGCTGCTCAAGCTCGGCCCGGCGGTCCAGCGCAAGGTCGCCGCCGGCGTGCTCTCGGCCGGCCACGCGCGGTCGCTGCTGGCCGTCGAGGACCCCGAGCTCCAGGACCGGCTGGCCCAGCGGGTGATCGCCGAGGGCATCAGCGTCCGGGGCCTGGAGGAGATCGTGGCGGTCGGCGAGACCGGCTCGGCCGGCGTACGCCGGGTGCCGCGCGCCAAGCCGACCGCGCCCGGGCTGGCCGAGCTCGCGGACCGGCTCTCCGACCGGCTGGAGACCCGGGTCAAGGTGGAGCTCGGTCGCACCAAGGGCAAGATCACCGTCGAGTTCGCCAGCCTCGACGACCTGCGGCGGATCGTCGACGTCATGGACCCGCGCAATCGGATGGACCGGCCGATCTGAGCCGACCCCGCGCCTGACCTGCGGAAACATCGTCTTCCGGATGTCACTATGTCGCTTTGTCGACAAAGCGACTTGTTGCTAAGTCAACTAGACTTGCTCGACTTCGCCTGATCCCGCGCGGCCCGCCGCGCGGCCCGGTCGCGCTTCTCCTGGGCGTCCATCGCGGCCGCTTCCTCGAGGGTCGGCGCGGTGCCGCCGTAGCGCCTCGGCAGCCACCAGCAGCCCGCCGGCTGCTCTGCCACCGGGTAGGCCCGGATCGTCTCGTCGAGCATCGACGACATCACCCGGTGCAGCTCCGCCGTCTCGGCGGCGGGGTCCGCGCCGGTCGGACGGATCGGGGTCCCGACGCTGATCGTGATCGTCTTCCCCCGCGAGAAGTCGCGCGGATGGTCCTTGGTCATCATCCGCTGGGTGCCCCACACGATGACGGGCACCACCGGGACGCCGGCGACGGCCGCGATCCGCACGGCGCCGGTCTTGAACTCCTTGAGCTCCAGTGCCCGGGAGATGGTGGCCTCGGGGAAGATGCCGACCGCCTCGCCGGACCTCAGGTACTCCACCGCGGTGCGCAGCGAGGCCTCGCCGCCGGCGCGGTCCACCTCGATGTGGTGCATGGAGCGCATCAGCGGGCCGGTCCACCGGTGGTCGAACAGCTCCCGCTTCGCCATGAACCGCACCTTGCGGCCGGCGGGGTTCCCGGCCAGGCCGCCGTAGACGAAGTCGACGTAGCTGATGTGGTTGACGGCCAGCAGGACGCCGCCGGTGCGGGGGACGTGGTGCGCGCCGGTGACGACGATCTTCTGGCCGAGCAGCCGGAATCCCGCCTTCGCGGCGAGGATGACCGGGGGGTAGGTGAGGTCGCGCACGGTGGCAGTCTGCCCGAGTCAGCTCAGGTCGGTCGTCGGGCCGTCGTGACCCCGCGGTCCGAGCTCGCGCGCCGGGGCGTATGCGTCGAAGGTGGCGCGGAGCTCGAGCTCGGCCTCGATGACGCCGGCCAGCCGGCGTACGCCCTCGCGGATCCGCTCCGGGGTCGGGTAGCAGTACGACAGCCGCATCGCGCTCGATCCGAAGCCGTCGGCGAAGAACGCCGTGCCCGGCACGTAGGCGACCCGGGCGGTCACCGCGCGCGGCAGCATCGCCTTCGCGTCGATGCCGGGCGGCAGGGTGAGCCACACGTAGAAGCCGCCGTCGGGGATGTTCCACCGGCAGGCCGCGGGCATCAGGTCGTGCAGCGCGTCGACCATGGCGTCGCGCCGCTCGCGGTACATCTCCCGGAACTGCTTGACCTGGCCCTGCCAGTCGTGGGCGGAGAGGTAGGCCGAGACGGCCATCTGCGAGAACTGCGGCGGGCACAGCGTGGAGGACTCCTGGGCCAGCACCAGCTTCTCGCGCACCGTGTGCGGCGCCAGCGCCCAGCCGACCCGGAAACCGGGTGCGAAGGTCTTGGAGAAGGAACCGAGGTAGATCACGCCCTCGGCCTCGTCGGCCCGGAGCGCACGCATCGGCTCGCCGTCGAAGCCGAGCAGGCCGTAGGGGTTGTCCTCCAGGATGAGGATGTCCTCGCTGCGACAGATCTCCAGGATCTCGGGGCGGCGCGCGGCCGCGAGGGTGACGCCGGCCGGGTTGTGGAAGTTCGGGATCGTGTAGAGGAACTTGATCTTCTTGCCGGCCGCCCGGGTCGCGGCGATCGCCTGCCGCAGCGCGTCGGGCACCAGGCCGTCGGCGTCCATCTCGGCGTGCACGACGTCGCACTGGTAGGCCTTGAAGACGCCGAGCGCTCCGACGTACGACGGCGCCTCGCAGATCACCACGTCACCCGGGTCGCAGAAGACCCGCGTCACCAGGTCGACGGCCTGCTGGGAGCCGACCGTGACCACCACGTCGTCGGGGTGTGCCTCGATCCCCTCGAGCCGCATCACCTCGGTGATCTGCTCGCGGAGCTCGGGAACGCCCTGGCCCGAGCCGTACTGCATGGCCTCGGCGCCGTGGTGTGCGACCAGGTCACCCAGAGCGCGCGAGACCACGTCGAGCGGGAGCCCGGAGATGTTCGGCATGCCGCCGGCCAACGAGACCACCTCGGGACGAGACGCCACCGCGAACAGCGCCCGGATCTCGGACGCGGTCATCCCGGCCGTGCGGGCGGCGTACCGGTCGACGTAGGGGTCGAGGCGGTGCTGCGGACGCGCCGGCGTGCTCTCCATGACCGTCCAAGTGTGAGGGACGAGCGGCGTCGGCGCACGTCAGCGACGCACCGACTCGATCACATCGGCATACCATCGAGCCATGTCCCGCAAGGTCGTGCGGCTCACCGTCGACCACCTCGCCCAGCTCGAGGGGCCGTGTCGCTCCTGCCTGTTCTGGCAGCTGGACCCGGTCAGCCGGGACCGGGTCAGCGACGGCGACGCGGCCACCGAGAAGGAGGCCTGGGTCTCGCAGGTGCTGCGCGACTGGGGCTCCTGCGGGCGGGTGGTGCTGGTCGACGACCACCCGGTCGGCTACCTGATCTACGCGCCGGACAGCTACGTGCCCGGTGCCGGCGCGTTTCCGACCGCGCCGGTCTCGCCGGACGCCGTGCTGCTCACCAACGTCTGGGTGCACCCGCAGCACGCCGGCGGCGGACTGGGCCGGATGCTCATCCAGGGCATGGCCCGCGACCTGATCAAGCGGGGCGGGATCAGGGCGGTCGAGGCGTTCGGTGACACCCGTGGCCCGGGCCGGCGCGGCAGCTGCGTGGTGCCGTCGGACTTCCTGGGCAGCGTCGGCTTCAAGACGCAGCGCGCGCACGGCGCCACCCCGCGGATGCGCATGGACCTCCGCACCGCGCTCTCCCTCAAGGACGAGGTCGAGGCGGCGCTGGAGCGCCTGGTGGGAGCTGTGCGCCCACCGAAGCCGCATCCCGCTGAAGGCCGGATGACTCGCGGCGAGCTCAACTGAAATGAGACTGGGACCCCCCACAAACTCCGTGGGCAGGTCCCAGCCTCAGCTGCGGAGCGTCAGGCGATGTAGTCGGAGAGCTCGTTGAGCAGCGCGGCCTTCGGGCGCGCGCCGACGATCGACTTCACGACCTCGCCGTCCTTGTAGAGGTTGATGGTCGGGATGCCGGTCACGCGGTACGACGAGGGGGTCACGGGGTTCTCGTCGACGTTCATCTTCAGGAAGGTGATCTTGTCGCCGTGGGTGGACGCGATCTCGTCGAGGATCGGGGACACCTGCTTGCAGGGGCCGCACCACTCGGCCCAGAAGTCCACCAGGACGGGCTTGTCGGACTTGAGGACCTGCGCGTCGAACTCGGCGTCGGTCACGGACTCGATGTGAGCCACGAGGGTCACCTTTCGTGTTGGGGTCGACCCCGAACCGGGTCGACGAGCTGGAAGCCTGATTCAGTCAACCGCATGGCACCGACGAATGTTCCCCACCCCGCCGGGCCGACAGCTCACGCCCCGGCGATCTGCGCTTCCTCGACGACCACTTCCGCGTCGGCCCGGGCCTGGGCCTCGGCGGGGTCACCGACGTGCGCCAGCTCGGTGAGGTAGCGCTCGGCGTCGAGCGCCGCGGCGCAGCCGGTGCCGGCCGCAGTGACCGCCTGGCGGTAGTGGTGGTCGACCAGGTCGCCGGCCGCGAAGACACCGGTGAGGTTGGTCCGCGTGGACGGGTGCTCGACCAGCACGTAGCCGTTGTCGTCGAGGTCGACCTGCCCGGTGAGCAGCTCCGAGCGCGGGTCGTGGCCGATCGCGATGAACAGGCCGGT
This sequence comes from uncultured Actinomycetota bacterium, assembly GCA_963749865.1. Lineage (GTDB taxonomy): Bacteria > Actinomycetota > Actinomycetes > Propionibacteriales > Nocardioidaceae > Nocardioides. The sequence goes on along the minus strand of CAVVOE010000005.1, from coordinate 472,043 downwards.
GGCGTCGAGCTGACGCGTCTCGCCGGTGACGGTGTCCTCCAGGGTCACCGACTCGAGCCGGTCGTCGCCGTTGATGGAGTGCACGACCGAGTTCCAGACGATGTCCAGCTTGGGGTCGGCGAAGGCCCGCTCCTGCATGATCTTCGAGGCGCGCAGCTCATCACGGCGCACGATCATCGAGACCTTGGAGCCGAACCGGGTCAGGAACGTCGCCTCCTCGACGGCCGAGTCGCCGCCGCCCACGACAGCGATGTGCTGCTCGCGGAAGAAGAAGCCGTCACAGGTCGCGCACCACGAGACCCCGCGGCCGGACAGCGCCTCCTCGTTGGGCAGCCCCAGCTTCCGGTAGCCCGAGCCCATCGCCAGGATCACGGCCCGGGCGGTGAAGGTGTCGGTGGCGGTCTTGACGATCTTGAGGTCGCCGGTGAGGTCGACCTCGAGCACGTCGTCGGGCTCCAGCACCGCCCCGAACCGCTCGGCCTGGGCGCGCATCTCGTCCATCAGGGCCGGGCCCATGATGCCGTCGCGGAAGCCCGGGAAGTTCTCCACCTCGGTGGTGTTCATCAGCGCGCCGCCCGCCGTCACCGACCCCTCGAACACCAGCGGCTGCAGGCTGGCCCGGGCGGCGTACACCGCGGCGGTGTAGCCCGTGGGGCCGGAGCCGATGATGATGACGTTGCGGGGCTCGGACATGGAGGGTGGATCTCCTCGACTGGTCGGGTACGACAAGAACCGATCGTAGGCGAGGAAGATTCCCGCGCGACCCCTCAGCGGAGGGTGACGCTGCCGAGCTCGGTCGCGGTCCCGCACTCGAGCACGTCGGCCTTCCGGGTGGTCCCGGTGGGCGGCCGGACCGCCAGCACCGCGGGGATCCCGTCGTAGTAGGCAGGGAAGAACTCCCCGACGCCGTACGCCGACGGCGCGGCGGTCGCGCAGACGAAGGACTTGAGGGTCCTGGGGGAGCTCTGGAGGTTCCCGCTGGCCGCCGCGGCGTCGGACAGCTGCGCGTTCACGTCGCGCGCGAGGTGCTTGGAGCTGAGCTCGAGCGGCTGGTCGGTGTCGAGCGCGGGTGGGCTGGCCACCTCGCCGCCAGAACCATCGCCGGCCTCGGCGGAGCTCACCGAGTCGTCGGCCTGGTCGCGGTTGACGGGCTCGGCGGCCGAGCCGCCCGCGGCGTCGTCGCTCGACGAGCCGCCCACGTCGATGACCTGGCCGATGCCGAAGCCGGCCACGATCACCGCGGCCGCGCCGGCCAGCAGCGCGGCGGCGTTGCGCCGTCGGCGCCGCGCGGCGAGGTCGATGACGGGAGCCTGCCCGGCGGTGGCCGGCTCGTCGCGGGAGAGGCCGGCCAGCGCCCGGTCGAGCCGGTCGCCGACATCGGAGGGGATGGGCTCGTCGTGCCGGGCCTCGGCGAGCAGGCGGCGTACGTGCTCCTCCTGCTGCGGGGTGAGCTCAGGGTCGCTCACGGATGTACGCCTCCTCTCGAGGGTCAGGAGTGTGGCGGCTGGGACGGGTCAGCCGGACTGGCTCAATCAGCTGGGGGTGGAGCGCGGGAAGTCTCCGTGGATCGGACGGAGGAGAGCTCGTCGGGGTTCCCCGGCAGAGCGGGGTCCGGGTCACCACCCGGCCGGAGTCCGCCGAGCAGGGTGGCCAGCCGGGCCCGGCCGCGCGAGCAGCGCGACTTCACCGTGCCGACCGCGCAGTCGAGCATCTGTGCGACCTCGGCGACCGGGTAGCCCTCCATGTCGACGAGCACGAGCGCCGCGCGCTGGTCGGTCGGCAGCCGGTCGAGGGCGGCGAGCACCATCCGCCGGCGCTCGTCCACCACGGCGAGGTCGGCGGGGTCGGCGGCCTCGGGGGTCGCGGTGAGCAGCGAGCCCCGGCCGCCCAGGTCGTCGAGGTCCTCGGGCAGCGGGTCGGCCCGGCGTACCTTCGCCGCCCGGATCCGGTCGAGGCAGGCGTTGACCACGACCCGGTGCAGCCAGGTGGTCACGGCGGCGTCACCCCGGAACGAGCCTGCGCGGCGGTAGGCCGAGATCATCCCGTCCTGGAGCCCGTCGGCGGCGTCGTCGGGGTTGCCCATCGTGCGCAGCGCCACCGCCCAGAGCCGGTCGCGGTGTCGCCGGAAGAGCGTGGCGAACGCGTCGGGGTCACCGTCGACGTGGGCCTGCAGGAGCTCGTGGTCGGTCGGCTCCGCCTCAGCAGGAGCGTTCATGCGGCCACCACGGGGTCAACGATCCCACCCCCAGCGTGCCCAGCGACAGCAGGAGGGCCCGGCAAATGCCCGGCCGGGCCATTGCGCCACTCAAGATCAGCGACACCGACGCTGGGGTGTCCAGGTCGGCCAGTGGGGCGAGCGGCCCGATCGCGTGACGGGGCTGACCAACGGCAAGCACTACCTCTGCCTGGTCCGGGCCACCAACGCGGTCGGGTCCGGGCCGTTCAGTGGCTACGGCGCCACCGTCACCGTCCCCTGGCCGGCCGGGCTCAGCCGGCCACCACGAGCTCGGCGATCCCGCCCTTGAAGCCGTCGCCGACATCGGGGAGCGCGGTCAGCCAGATCGTGAGGTAGCGACCCGGCGGCGCCCGGTCGAGGTCGAGGCTGGTCGTCGGGGCGTCGGCCGTGGTGCCTCCCACGGCGGTGAGCTTCTCCACGTTGGCGGGCACGGTGTCGGTGAGGTAGAGCGAGAACGTGGTGGGCTGCCCGACCAGCGTGAGGTCGACCCGGCGCACGGCGCGGCTCTGGCCCAGGTCGACGACGAGGCCGACCCCGCGCTTGAGGCCGGTGGGGCCGAGTTGCTGCTTGTAGGTGAGCGTGGACCACGAGGTGGCCGGGTCGCGGTCGACCGCGCCACCCACGTCCTCGGGGTTCTCCTCGCCATCGCCGAGTGGGTCGAGGTCGGCCGCCACCAGCCCGGTGAACGGCGTCGGCGGGGCCTGTGGCGTCGGCGTCGGTGAGGCCGAGGCGGTCGTCTCCTCGTCGTCCGGCTCGGTGCCCAGCGGGGTCTTGCCCCGGCTCAGGTTGAACGCGATCGCGATCGCCACCACCAGCACCAGCACGACGGCGACCAGCATCGCCAGGCGCATCCAGCTCCGGCCAGGCACCTGCTCGCGGGTGTCGTCGTCGAGGACCGGGAGCATCCCGCTGTCGGTCGAGCGGGGGTGGTCGAAGGGCCAGTACTCGTCGCCGCGGCCGATCATCGGCCCCTCGTCGCGCGGGAAGCGGGGCTTGCGGGCCTCGGCCGCGAACAGCGGCCGTTCCGGCGGCTCCTCGAACGGCGGGGGCGGCGGTGCCGGCTCGTCGCGGGCGCGCAGCCAGGACACCTCGTCGTTCTCGTCGTCGAAGATGGGCAGCCCGGCCTGCGTCGGCACCTCGACGACCGGCTCGGGCTCGGGCTCCGGCTGGGGCTCCGGCTCCGGCGGTGGCACCCAGTCGTCGGGGTGCGGCCGGGCCAGGATCTCCGGGACGGCCGGCAGCACGACGGTGTCGTTCTTCTCCGGGTTGCCGGCGGCGATGGCCGCGCCGAGCCCGACGGGGTCGCCCACGAACTCGGCCAGGAGGCTCTGCACACCGCGCGCGCTCGCCACGTCGCGGACGTCGCGGATCCGCTGGCCGCGAGGGTTGAGCAGCTCGTCGCAGAGGTCGTCGAGCGGGCGGGGTACGCCGGCGCGCACCTGGCGCGGTCGCAGCACCCGGCCGTGCGCCTCGGGTGCCCGCGGCACGGCGGACGGCGAGGCGCCGGCCCACCGCCCGGTCAGCGTCGCGTGCAGCAGTCCGGCCAGGTCGAGCACGTCGTGGTGCGGGTCGCCGGGCCGCAGGCCGTGCAGCGCCGCGTCGACGCAGAAGCCGATGATCCGCACCGAGCCGGAGTTGTCCAGCAGGATGTTCTCCGGCGACAGCAGGCCGTGCGCGACACCGTGGGCGTGCGCGATCGCGATCGAGTCCGCGACCTCGCTGACCAGCCAGGCCCCGCGCCGCGGCGAGAGCGGGCCGGTGCTGGCCAGCATGATGTCGAGCGAGGTGCCCGAGCCCCACTCGTTGACCACGAAGCAGTGGTCGTCGATCCGCTCCACGTCCAGGACTCGCAGGATCCGGTGGTCCAGGACGGTGGCCGACCGGCGTGCGGCCTCGGTCAGCAGCTCGGCCCGAGGGTCGTCGGCCGAGATCACGTGCAGGGCGACGTGCCGCTCGAGCACCCGGTCATGGGCACGCCAGAACCGGCCGCCCCCGCTCTCGCTGAGCAGGTCGACCAGCCGGTACCGGTCGGCGAGCACGTCGCCGGGCCGGGTCGCGTGCGGCACCGTGCTCCTCGCCCCTTCGAGTGGTGTGGCTGATGTGACCCCCGAGGCGTCCATCGTAGGCGCCTATCGCGCCCCCGCGCGCCGGGTCAGCGTGGCCAGCACATCGCTGACCTCGCTGATCCGCAGCAGCCGTGCGAACAGCAGGAACAGCAGCACGTCGACTGCGCCGACGCAGACCAGCCGGACCGCGGCGACCCCGAGCCCGGGGTCGTCGGCCAGTCCGTCGAGCACCTGGGCGATCGGGAAGGTCAGGCCGGTGGCCAGGCCGGTGGCGATCAGCAGCCGGCCGCCGAAGAGGAGCAGCCGCCGGCTCCGCAGTCCGCCGAGCCGGTGCCGCAGCAGCAGGTAGGAGGCCACGGAGCCGACGAGGTACGACGCGGCGTACGCCACCACCAGGGCGGGCGAGGTGTGCTCGGCCGACGTGGCGCCGACCAGCGCGATCGCGGCGACGATGTTGATGGCCGCCACCGCGCACTGGACGAAGAACACGACGCGGTTCTGCTCCAGGGCATAGAAGCCGCGCAGCACCAGGTAGTGGAAGGTGAAGAAGAGGATCCCGAGCCCGAACAGCGACAGCGTCGGGACGTAGACGTCCACGCCGCGCTCCGCCGCGGCTCCGTGCGCGAACACCACGCGGGCCAGGTCGGGCGCGATCACGGGCAGGAGGGCGACGAACGGCACGATCACCGCGAGCGCGGACCGCAGCGTGCCCGAGAGGGCAGCGGCGAGGGCGGTCCGGTCGTCGGCCGCGGCGTAGGCCGAGAGCCGGGTCAGCATCGCCGTGGCCAGCGACACGGTGACGATCGAGTGCGGGACCATCACGACCAGGAAGCTGAACGAGTAGACGGTGAAGCCGGTGCCGTCGGCCGAGTCGACGGCGCCGCCGGTGGCGAGCTTCTGCACGACGACGTACGCGATCTGGTTGACCACGACGAACAGCACCGTCCACACGCCGAGGCGGAAGGTGTGCCCGAGCCCGCTGCCGCGCAGGTCGAGGCGGGGGCGGTAGTGGAAGCCGGCGCGGCGCAGGTACGGCACCAGGATCAGCAGCTGCACAGCGATCCCGAGGGTCGCGCCGAGGCCCAGCAGCGCCTCCTGGCCGGAGGTGTAGGGGCCGAAGACCTCGTCGCCCTCGGCCTTGCCGTAGCCGGCGATGTAGACCAGCACGACGGCGACTGAGATCACGTTGTTGGCGATCGGCGCCCACATCATCGGGCCGAAGGAGCCGCGGGCGTTGAGGATCTGCCCGACCAGGACGTACATCCCGTAGAAGAAGACCTGTGGCAGGCAGAACCGGGTGAACGCGATCGTGGAGTCGCGGATGGCGCCGTCGTACCCGGAGGTGACGAGGTCGACCACCAGCGGGGCCGCGACCACGAGCAGCACGGTCACGACCAGGAGGAACAGGCCGGCGACGGTGACCACCCGGCTGGTGTAGGCGTCACCGCGGTCGGGGTCGCTGCGCATCGTCCGGACCAGCTGCGGCACCAGCACGGCGTTGAAGACGCCCCCGGCCAGCAGGATGTAGAGCATGTTCGGCAGCGTGTTGGCGACGTTGAACACGTCGGCGTGCACGCTCGCGCCCAGCGCATAGGAGAGGAGCGCGGCGCGGACGAAGCCGCTGAGCCGCGAGACGGTGGTGCCTGCCGCCATCACCGCGCTGTTGGAGAGCAGCGCCGCCTGCTCCTCGGCCTCGTCGAGGGGCTGGTCGGTCACCGGGTGCCGACTCCGGCGGGTTCTCTCTGCTCGCTGGGCTCGGCGCCTTCGTCCGGTCCGTCCCCGGTCCCGGTCGGCGTACGCCGGGCGTTGCGGATCCGCCGGAACAGCCGGACGCCGATGGCCCCGAAGAGCAGTGCGGCGCCGATGCCCAGGAACCCCCAGATCACATTGCTCACCTGGGCCGACCGGATGGTGAGCGCGGTGCGCGGGCCCAGCGGTGTGCCGCGCTTGTCGGTGACGAGGAGGGTCACCTCGTGGACGCCGTTCTCGTTGGTGCGCGCGGTGAGCAGCACGGCCTGTCGTCCCTGCGCGGGTACGTCGACGCGGTCCGGGCCCTCGATGCTGAGCCGGTCGTCGGACAGGGCGTCGAGCGAGACCGTCACCGGCTCGTCGAGGGTGTTGGTGACGGTCGCCTGGAACCGCCCGCTGGTGCTGGACAGCGTCACCGCCCGGGGCGCGCTGACCTCGACCCGGCCGAGCCGCAGCTCGATCCAGCGCCGGGACCCCACCGCTGACGCACGGTGGGCGATCGGGCTGGTGCGCGCGGAGTAGGACAGCGTGCCGAGGGCCTGGTCGGTGACCGTGCCGCCGACGATGTTGTTGAGGGTCAGCAGGTTCTGCAGGGCCGCTCCGCTGCGGATCAAGGCGTCGGCTGCCTCGAACCCGGCCTGGTCGAGCTGGGCCTCGTTCTGCCAGCCCGGGTAGCGCAGGCTCGCGCCGACCACCGAGGTGGGAGTGGCGGCCCGGGTGACCGCGTCGACGCGGGTCAGGTCCAGCCACGGGACGTCGAGACCGCCGAAGTACGTCGCGCCGCCGCCCAACGGGTTCCAGTCGTGCGGCACGACCATGGTCAGCGGCGTCCCGTCGTTGCGCAGGAACCGGACGGCGGCCTCGGACAGCAGCCGTTGCCGCATCGCGGTGATGCCGGTCCGGCCGTCCGGGCCGGGCCCGCCTGCGGTGGCACCGGTCGACGTGACCACGACGTCGTGGCCCTCGGTCTCGGCCAGCGGCGGCGCCGGGGCGTCGAACATCGCGTCGGTGAGCAGGATGGTCGAGGCCGGCTCGGCGTTCCGGATGCCCTGCTCGCTGAGGTAGCCGCTCGGCGACGACAGCACCGGCGTCGTGGTCACGTCGAAACCGGGAAGAGCGCTGCCGGCGCGGGCGACGGCACGTTGGTAGAGCTGCGGGCCGTGCACCGCCGCGGCGGCGACGTCGATGTCGCCGTACGGCAGCGTCATCACCTGGTCCTCGGGACGCATCGCCTCGCCGAGCCGGGCCAGCCAGGCCTGCGCCGCCTCGGCTGCCTCCCGCACGACCGGGTCGAGGGCGTCGAGGTCCAGCGGGCTCTCGGTGGTCTCCTCGGGCTCGGCGGTCGGCGACGGCGTCTCGGTCGGCGCTGCGCTCGAGGTGGCCGACGGGTCCGTCGTGGCCTCGTCGTCGCCGGCGTCGTCGCCGGCGTCGTCGCCGGCGTCCTCGCCGTCCTCCTCGCCGGTCTCGAGGTTGGGAGCCAGGGAGCGGCCGGGGTTGCCCTCGGCCAGCCGGCGTACGGCGTCGATCAGGGCGGGGTCGACCACCCACGTCACCGAGCGGTCGCCTGAGCTGGCCCCGAAGTCGACCATCGAGCGGAGCCGGCCGTCGGGCGCGAGACTCTTGGTCCACGCGGCCAGGTCGTCGAGGGAGCCGTCGTCGGCGTACACCAGCTGGCGGCGCAGCGGGATCACCACCGCGGTCGGGAGCGCGCCGTCCCGGGCCGCGGGGACCAGCGGCAGGAAGGTGCGGGCCCGGCCGTCGGCGCTCGCGTCGCGGCCGCCGTCCGGGCTCTCGCCCAGCGCGTGCACGCCGAACCAGTAGACGCCCGGGCTGCTGGCCTGCAGCAGCCGGCGCGGGACGCTGAAGCTGTACGTCGCGTGCGCACCCGGCGCCAGCTCGGCGATCTGGTCCTTGTGGCTCTCGTCGGTGATCCGCGGGCCGACGACCGCGTCGGCGGGGGTGTCGGCCGCCGCCTCGAGCTGCGCCGACGAGGTCATCGGCTCCTCGGAGATGAAGGCGTAGACGTTGATCGTGCTCCACGGCACGGTGTCGTTGTTGGTGATCGTGCCCGAGATCCGGACCAGGCCCTTGTCCGGGATCGTCGAGGGGGTCAGCTGGTCGATGGTCACCGCCAGCGGGGTGTCGTTCTCGGCGCGGACCTTGGCCAGCCGCTTGGCGCGGCGGCTGACCACCGACGTCCGGCCCGGCTTCGTCGGCTCGGCGTGGCGCTGGTTGCTCTGCCCGGCCGGGTCCCCGCCGGGCGTACCGCCCGGTTCCGCGGCCGCCTGGCCGGCGACCAGCCCGCTCGTCAGTCCGGTCGCCAGCACCGGGACCGCCAGCGCTGCCAGGGCAGCACTGAGCGACAACCGGCGGGGCATGCATAGAGGTTAGACCTCACGGCTGGGCGTCCCGGGAACCGTCGCACGCCCTAAAGTGGAGCCTCGTGTCCGCACCCGAGCCCGCCACCCGCAGCGTGGCGGAGCTCCAGCGCAACGCGGACGTCGAGCTGGAGCGCATCGCACCGGTGACGGACGACCTGGGCGCGCTGTTCGCCGACGCGGGCCACGAGCTGGCGCTGGTCGGCGGGCCGGTGCGCGACGCGATGCTCGGCCGCCCGCACACCGACCTCGACTTCGCGACGTCGGCCCGCCCCGACGAGACCGAGCGGCTGCTCTCGGTGTGGGGCGAGACGACCTGGGACATGGGCCGCGACTTCGGCACCATCGGCTGCCGCAAGGGCTCGTGGATGGTCGAGGTCACGACGTACCGCTCCGAGGCCTACGACCCCACCTCGCGCAAGCCGACCGTCGACTTCGGCGACACCCTCGAGGGCGACCTCGGGCGCCGCGACTTCACCGTGAATGCGATGGCGGTGCGGCTCCCTGGCCGGGTCGTGGAGGACCCGTACGGCGGCGTGGTCGACCTGGCCCAGGGGTTGCTGCGCACGCCGGGTACACCGCAGGAGTCGTTCTCCGACGACCCACTGCGGATGCTGCGCGCGGCGCGGTTCGCCGCCCAGCTCGGCGTGACCGTGGCTCCCGAGGTGGTCGCCGCGATGGCCGGCATGGCCGGGCGGATCGAGATCGTCTCGGCCGAGCGGGTCCGCGACGAGCTGGTGAAGCTCGTGTCGGCGCCGTACCCCCGGCGCGGGCTGGCGCTGCTCGTCGAGACCGGGCTCGCGGCGTACGTCCTGCCGGAGCTGCCCGCGCTGGCGCTCGAGCGCGACGAGCACCACCGGCACAAGGACGTCTACGAGCACACGCTCACCGTGCTCGAGCAGTCGATGGACCTGGAGGACCGGCTGCCCGGCGGCGGGCCGGACTTCGTGGCCCGGTTCGCCGCGCTGATGCACGACGTCGGCAAGCCCAGGACCCGGCGTTTCCTCGACGACGGGTCGGTGACCTTCCACCACCACGACGTGGTCGGCGCCAAGATCACCCGCAAGCGGATGCTGGCGCTGCGCTTCTCCAAGGACGAGACCGAGGCGGTGGCCAAGCTGGTCGAGCTGCACCTGCGCTTCCACGGCTACGGCTCGGGCGAGTGGACCGACTCCGCTGTACGCCGCTACGTGCGCGACGCCGGCGACCAGCTCGAGCGGCTGCACGTGCTGACGCGGGCCGACTGCACCACCCGCAACCGGGCCAAGGCCGAGCGGCTGCGGCGTACCTACGACGACCTCGAGGTCCGGATCGCGCGGCTCCAGGAGCAGGAGGAGCTCGACGCGCTCCGTCCCGACCTCGACGGGAACCAGATCATGGAGCTCCTCGGCATCGCACCGGGCCGCGAGGTCGGCGCGGCCTACCAGTTCCTCCTCGAGCTCCGCCTCGACATCGGGCCGATGTCCGAGGACGACGCGAAGGCCGCGTTGCTGGAGTGGTGGGCCGCGCAGTGACGGGCGCGATCACGATCTTCGGCGTGGCCAGCCCGTACGCGTGGGACGTGGTCGAGACCGCCCGGCGGGCCGGGCTGGAGCCGGTGTGCGTCGACAACCACGGGGGCGCCGACGAGCGGCTGCCGGGCCTCACCGCGGACGCGCCCGCCGGCCCGTTCGTGCTCGGGCTCTCCTCTGCGGCACACCGGGCGGCGGCTGCACACCGCGCCCACGAGGCCGGTCTCGAGGAGCCGGCGGCCCTCGTCGACCCGACGGCGGTGGTGGCGAGCACGGTCGACGTGGGTCACGGCAGCTATGTCAACGCGGGAGTGGTGGTGGCGTCGCACACCCGGATCGGCTGCCACGTGAACCTCAACCGGTCTGCCTCGATCGGGCACGACAACGTGCTCGGGTTCGCAGCGTCGGTCGGGCCGGGCGCGGTGACCGCGGGACACGTCGAGGTCGGACCGGCGGCGTTCATCGGGGCCGGCGCGACGATCCTGCCGGGCATCCGGATCGGACGCCGCGCGACGGTGGGGGCCGGCGCGGTGGTCACCCGGGACGTCCCCGACTTCGACGTGGTGGTGGGCAACCCGGCCCGGGGCCTGAAAGAGTCCGGTGTGTCCTCGACCGACGAGGAGGACCGCTGCCCACACTGCTGAAGGACCTCGACACCCCGGTCCCGATCGTGCTCGCCCCGACCGGGATGGTCCCGACGCGCGCGATGACCCCCCATGTGCCACTGACGCCTGAGGAGATCGCTCGGGATGTCGCGGCCGCGTCCCGGATCGGCATCACCTCGGTGCACCTGCACGCCCGCGACGGCGACGGCGTACCGACGTGGGAGCGCGAGGTGTACGCACGGATCGTCGGCGCCGTCCGCGAGGCCGCGCCCGAGGTGGTCGTCAACGTCAGCACCAGCGGCCGGACCTGGTCGGACCTGGAGAAGCGAGCCGACGCCCTGGCCCTCGACGGCGACCTGAAACCCGACCTGGCCTCGCTCACGCTGTCCTCGCTCAACTTCATCGGGCAGGCGTCCGTCAACGCACCCGACGTCGTGCGTGGCCTGGCGCGGATCATGCTCGAGCGCGGCATCGTGCCGGAGCTGGAGATCTTCGACCTCGGGATGGTCAACATGGCCCACGTGCTGCTCAGGGAGGGGCTGCTACCGGGACCGATCGTGGCCAACCTGTTCTTCGGCAACGTGGCCGGGATGCAGGCGACCCTGTCCGAGGTCGGGCTGGCGGTCGAGCGGTTGCCGGGGGGCACCTTGTGGTCGGGTGCCGGGCTGGGTGACTACCAGCTGACCGCGCAGTCCCTGGCCGTGGCGGCGGGCGGAGGGGTCCGGGTCGGCCTCGAGGACGGCATCTGGTTCGACCGGGGCCGGAGCCGCCTGGCCACCAACCCGATGCTGGTCGAGCGGGTGCACGAGCTGATCGCGGTCCACCAGCGGGTGCCCATGACGCCGGACGACCTGCGCGGTCGTCTGGCCGCAGGGGGATGAGCGTCCCCAGCGCCGCTCCGTCCCGGCTCGGCTCCGACGAGGGAGCCGCGGTCCGGAAGGCGATCGCCTCGGTCGTGGACGGGGCGGTCTGGGTGGGCGGCCAACCGGTCGCGGACTTCGAGCTGGCGTTCGCCGACTACCTCGGCGCCGCCCCCGAGCGGGAGGTGGTCGGCGTCGGCAACGGCACCGACGCGCTGGTCCTGGCCTTCGCCGCGCTGGGGCTGGCGCCCGGCTCGACGGTGCTCGTCGCGGCCGACGAGGGCGGGTACGCCGCCGGCGCGGCCACCCAGCTCGGGCTGCGGGTCCGGGCCATGGACCTCGACCCCGCCCTCGGCGTACCGACCGCCGCGACCGCCGCGGCCGCCGACGCACCCGAGGTGGCGGCGGTTGTGGTCACCCACCTGCACGGCGACGCCGTGCCGCTGGGCGGTCCGGCCGGGCTGGACGCATGGCGTCGCGCCCGCGGGCTCCTGCTGGTCGAGGACTGCGCCCAGGCGCACGGGCTCCGGGTCGAGGGAGGGCACGTCGGTCTGGTCGGCGACGCGGCGACGTTCAGCTTCTACCCGACCAAGAACCTCGGCGCCGTCGGCGACGGCGGCGCGGTGGTCCTGGCTCACCCGCAGGCAGCCGTCGCGCGGTCCCTGCGGGAGTACGGCTGGGGCGAGCGCTACCGGATCGAACGGCCGGGCGGCCGGAACAGCCGGCTGGACTCGGTGCAGGCCGCCGTGCTGTGCGCCCGGCTGCCCTTTCTCGACGCCCGCAACGCCCGCCGCCGCGCCGTCGCCGGCCGCTACCGCGAGCTCGTCACCCTGCACGGCGACCCGGTGACGACCGTCGCCCACCACGCGGTCGCCCTGCTCGACGACCTGGACCAGCGGGATGCCGTGCGCGACCGGCTCGCCGCGCGGGGCGTCGCGACGGCCGTGCACTACCCGTGGCTGGTGACCGAGATGCCGGGGCTCGGCGTCGTCGGCGACGTACCGGTCGCGGCGGCACGCCGGGACCGCAAGCTCTCCCTGCCATGCTTCCCGGAGCTGACCGACTCCGAGGTCGACCAGGTCTGCGAGGCGCTGCGATGACCGACTCCTTCACCGTGCACGTCGACGAACGAGGCAGCCTGCTCCCGGTGGACCTCGACCGGCTGGCGTTCACGCCGGTGCGGGCGTTCGTGGTGACCGGACCGCCCGAAGGGGCGACCCGTGGTGGCCACCGCGTCCCGTGCCGCGAGCAGGTCGTGCTGGTCTCCGGCCGGGTCGAGCTGAGGTACGGCGGCGAGCGCGTGCTCCTGGCCGAGCCGGGAGCGACGATGCTCCTCGAGGCCGGTGAGCGGATGGAGTACGACCTCGCGCCGGGCGGCTCGACCATCCTGGTCCTGGCCGACGAGCCCTACGAGCCCCACGAGCCACCCGGGGCGAGCGGGTGACCCGGGCCTCGGTGCTCGTCCCCACTCACGACAAGCACACCACCTTGCCGCTGGCGGTGGACTCGGTGCTGCGGCAGACCGTGTCCGACCTCGAGGTGCTCATCATCGGCGACGGCGTCACCGACGCGCTGCGCACGGCCATCGAGGTACTGGTGGCCGCGGACCCCCGGGTCCGGTTCCTGGACCTGCCCAAGGGGCCGCACCACGGCGAGCGGTACCGCCACGAGGCGATCCTGGCGGCGCACAGCGACGCGATCTTCTACCACTGCGACGACGACCTGATGCTGCCCGAGCACGTCGCGGATCTGCTGGACCTGCTGGAGGACCACAACTTCGTGCAGTCCTACAACGGCTTCTGCCGGCCCGACGGAGAGCTCGACTTCTACGCCGCCGACCTGTCCGACCAGTCGACGATCGACCTGATGCTCGACGAGGACCTGCGGCACTGCTCGGTCAGCATCACCGGTACCGCGCACAGCCGCCGGTTCTACGAGCTCGTGGGTGAGCACTGGGACACCACGCCACCGGGTCAGTGGGCCGACCACCACCAGTGGAAGAAGCTGTTCCGCCACCCGGAGTTCCAGGGGGCCACCTCGACGCGGATGACGGCGCTCCAGCTCCCGACCACCGGCAGCGGCCGCGACAGCTGGAGCCCGGTGGAGCGGGAGGCGGAGCTGCGACGCTGGTACGACCTGGTGGTCGCCCCCGACGGTCAGGCGCGGGTCGACGCCCTGGTCGAGCGCGCGTCCCGGCGGGTGCTCGCAGAGGAGCGCAAGGAGCTCGCCGTACTGCGGCTCGCCTTCGACACTCTCACGAGAGAGCTGGACGCCGCACGGGCATCGGTCGTCGAGCTTCGCGGGCACCTCGACCGGGTCGACGAGGAGAAGCGCGCCGCCCAGCACGAGCAGGTGCTCGCCAACCGCCGACTGCAGCGGCTCGAGACCCGGCTGCAGGCGAAGAACGAGCGGCTGGACGAGCTCCGCAACCGGCTGCGCAGCTCCGGCCACTGACCCGGCCACTGACCCGGCACGCGGCACACTGGCTGCATGCACAGCGACCTCTTCGACCAGAGCCACCTCGAGCAGCAGAGCCAGGAGCGGTTCGTGCTGCAGAACGGACAGATGCTGCGGGTCTCCCTCGGCCCCGATGTCCTCGCCACCAAGGGCTCGATGGTCGCCTTCCAGGGCACGGTGCGCTTCGACCACGAGAAGACCGGGAGCATCGCCAAGCTCGCGAAGAAGATCATGTCGTCGGAGGACGTCTCGCTGATGCGGGTCTCGGGGCAGGGGGAGGTGTTCTTCGCCGACCAGGCCGGCTACGTCTTCCTGCTCCAGCTGGAGAACGAGGCGATCACGATCAACAGCCGCAACCTGATGGCGTTCGACGCCTCGCTCGAGTGGGACATCAAGCGGACCAAGGGCGCGGGCATGGCCTCGGGCGGGTTCTTCAACACGACGGTCTCGGGGGCCGGCACCGTCGCCATCAACGTGGTCGGCAAGCCGGTGGTGCTCGACTGCTCGCAGCAGCCGACCTACGTCGACACCCAGGCGGCGGTCTGCTGGTCGGCCACGCTGGTGCCGGGCATCAACAACGTGATGAACATGAAGTCCCTGCTGCGCGGCGGCAGTGGCGAGGCGTTCCAGTACGCCTTCCACGGCCCGGGCTTCGTCGTCGTACAGGCCTACGAGTGGGGCACCGGCCAGGCCCAGAGCTCCGGCGGGGGCGGGTGGAGCAGCCTGCTCGGCGACTGACCTTGGGTTGCGTTGTGTTGCCGTCGAGTGACCCATTTGACAGGAGGCCGGGCCCGATCTGCATGCCAAGTGGGTCACTCGATGGCCGAGTTGGGTCACTCGAGGGCGGGCCAGGGTCATTCGATGCCGGCCAGGGTCATTCGAGGGCGGCCCGGGTCATTCGATGCCGGCGTCCCGGGCATCCAGGATCTCGTCCAGCGTCGGGGACGGCGCAGGGCCCAGGACCCAGGTCTGCGGGAGCAGTCTGGCCCGGGACTCGGCATCTTTCATCCGGGCGACGATCAGCGGCCGGTGCCGCATGTCGCGACCCACGACCTCCACGATCTCCAGGCCGACCCGGCGGAACGCCGCCGCGCGGCCCACGTCGTTCTGGTGTTGCTCCGGATCGCGGTGGTCGCCGCCGGCGTACTCACCGCCGACGCAACGCCGAGGGTCGAGCAGGTCGGGAATGCCGACCAGGATTCCGTCGGGGTCGTACACCTTGCGGTTGAGGAGCGGCAGACCCCAACCCGCGTCGATGTCCCAGACGTGACGAAACCTGCTCTCTTGCGGTGATCGACTGCCCTCGGCGGCCAGGTCGAGCCCGGCCGTGACGATGCGCTTGTCGCGGTACCAGCGCCGGGTGGAAATGTAGAGCCGCATCCGCTTGAGGGAGGTCAGCTGGGCGGCGAAGGCACTGTCGGCAGCGACCGCCATCTCACGTGGATCGTGCTGCACCAGACGCATCTCGTCGAACAGAGCGCGCTCAGCCTTGGCGCAGCGGATCCCGTGGATCACAACCACCTCGTCGGGAGGGACGACGTGCCGTACGACCAGGCGGCCCGGGGCTGATCGGACCCGCCCTCCGTCGACCGCGATCGGTACCGGGCGCGGCGTCCTGCCGTCGCGTTCGAGGCCGTCGAAGTGCCCGCCTCTCAGGAGACGCAGTGAGGCCCAACCCGTGACGACGGCGGTCGGCCCGGCTCCGGCGTACGCCTCGAGGATGCGCTGCTCCACGAGGTCGTCCGTGACCGCGGCCGGCACGAACCGTCCCGGCGACGTGGTCCGCCAGCTCGGACCCAGTGACTGCCCACGCGTGGGACCGTTCACTCCCGCCGGGTCGATGCGCGCGGGAAGCATCAACCCGGTGACGGGTGGCGCGATCGGATCCCAACGGTGTGGCACACCGGAGGGCTGCCCGACTGCCCTGTGGAGCAACCAGCGGGCTCACGGACCTGTGGAAAGTCCATCGAGTGACCCAAAGTGCAGGTTCGAACGGTGTTCGGAGCTGCAGATTGGGTCACTCGACGTCCCCGGCGCCAGCCGGGCACAAAACGCGAGACGCTAGAAGACGGTCACTCCTCGCCGCGGATGAAGGCCTCCATGCGGGCCCGGCCCTCTTCGTCGGGGAGCTGCACGGGCGGGGACTTCATCAGGTACGACGACGCCGAGATGATCGGGCCGCCGAGGCCGCGGTCCTTGGCGATCTTCGCGGCGCGGATGGCGTCGATGATGATGCCGGCGGAGTTGGGCGAGTCCCAGACCTCGAGCTTGTACTCCAGGCTCAGGGGGACGTCGCCGAACGCGCGGCCCTCGAGACGGACGTAGGCCCACTTGCGGTCGTCGAGCCACGCGACGTAGTCGGACGGGCCGATGTGCACGTTGCGGTCGTGGGCGCCGACACCGGCCAGCGAGCCGGTGAGGTTGGACGTCACGGCCTGGGTCTTCGAGACCTTCTTGGACTCCAGGCGCTCGCGCTCGAGCATGTTCTTGAAGTCCATGTTGCCGCCGACGTTGAGCTGGTAGGTGCGGTCCAGCGCCACGCCGCGGTCCTCGAAGAGCTTGGCCAGCACCCGGTGGGTGATGGTCGCGCCGACCTGGGACTTGATGTCGTCCCCGACGATCGGGATGCCGGCGTCCTCGAACTTCTTCGCCCACTCCGGGTCGGAGGCGATGAAGACGGGCAGCGCGTTGACGAAGGCCACGCCAGCGTCGATCGCGCACTGGGCGTAGAACTTGTCGGCCTCCTCCGAGCCCACCGGCAGGTAGGAGACGAGCACGTCGGCCTCGGCGTCCTTCAGTGCCTGCACGATGTCGACCGGCTCGGCGCCGGACTCCTCGATGGTCTCGCGGTAGTACTTGCCGAGGCCGTCGAGCGTGTGGCCGCGCTGCACCTCGATGCCCAGGGTGGGCACCTCGCAGATCTTGATGGTGTTGTTCTCGGAGGCGTTGATGGCCTCGGAGAGGTCCTTGCCCACCTTCATGTCGTCGACGTCGAACGCCGCCACGAACTCGATGTCCCGGACGTGGTACTCGCCGAAGGCGACGTGCATCAGCCCGGGGACCGTCGTGCTGGCGTCGGCGTCCCGGTAGTAGTGCACGCCCTGGATCAGGGACGTCGCACAGTTGCCGACTCCGACGATTGCTACTCGAACCGAACCCATGGGGATCGTTTCCCTTCTAGTTGACACAGCCGGCGGTCCTCAGGACGTCTCTGCGGTGGTGGGCGGGGTGTTCAGGGTGGGGGTGGCGGGGTTGCCGCGCTCGGCGTTGATCAGGTCGGAGAGCCAGTTGACCTCGCGCTCGACCGACTCGACGCCGTGCCGCTGGAGCTCGCCCGCGTAGCGGTCGGCCTCCTTGGCGGTCATCGACAGCTCACGCTGGATCCGGTCGAGCCGCTCCTGGAGCCGCATCCGGCGGCCCTCGAGCACGCGCAGCCGGATCTCCATGTCGGTCGAGGAGAAGAAGGCGAACCGGATGTCGAAGTTGTCGTCCTCCCACGCGGTGGGACCGACCTCCGACATCAGCCGCTCGAACTCCCGGGTGCCGGCCTCGGTGACCTGGTAGACGATCTTCGGACGGCGGGAGAGCGGGGTCGACGTGGTGGACTCCTCGATCAGCGCGCCCCGGAGCATCTTCTTCAGCGTCGGGTAGAGCGAGCCGTACGACAGCACCCGGCCCCATCCGAGCATCAGGTTCAGACGCTTGCGCAGCTCGTAGCCGTGCATGGGTCCCTCGTGCAGCAGTCCGAGGACTGCCAGCTCGATGGTCTCCGCACGCCGTGCCACAGACCTATCGTAGCGATATATCCGCGGAACGCGAATGTCTGGTACATCGGCGGGACCCAACCGTGACTGTCCCGCCGAGTCGGCGGTTCATGGGTCGGTTGCGTACCCTCGTGCGACGTGGCAGGCAAGCGCAAGGCGGGTACGCCGAAGGGGCGGACCCGACCCCCGCAGAGGGTCGCCGCCCCCGGCAGGGAGTCGCCGACGAAGAAGGCGCCCGCCCAGGAAGGTGCCCCCAAGCGCCCCGCGACCAGGCTGAGCCGCAACGGCAAGGTCAAGAGGGTCCGCACGCGGGCCCAGAAGGTCCGTCGCGCGCTGCTCTACCTGCTGATCTCGGCGCTGGTCGCCGTGCTGATGATGGCCGGTGGGTTCTTCTACCTCTACCAGACCACCGAGCTGCCTGACTCGGTCTCCAACGCCGACTTCGAGACCGAGACGACGTTCGTCTACTACAACGACGGCAAGACCGAGATCGGCAAGTACGCCGTCCAGAACCGCGACGCCATCGCCTACGACGAGATGCCCCAGACCATCAAGGACGCGGTGGTCGCGGCGGAGAACCGCAGCTTCTGGACCGACAACGGCATCGACGTCAAGGGCATCCTCCGGGCCGCGTTCAGCAACGCGAGCGGCAACGCCACCCAGGGTGCGTCGACGATCACCCAGCAGTACATCAAGATCCTCTACCTCACCCAGGAGCGCTCCTACCAGCGCAAGGTGAAGGAGGCGATCCTCTCCCTCAAGCTGCGCAACCAGATGAGCAAGGAGGAGGTCCTCACCGGCTACCTCAACGCCATCTACTTCGGTCGCGGCGCCTACGGCATCCAGGCCGCGGCGGCGGCGTACTTCCAGAAGCCCGCCGCCGAGCTGTCGCTCAAGGAGAGCGCCGCGCTGGCCAGCATCATCAACAACCCGAACAGCTACGACCCCGACAACGGCAAGGACGCGAAGCTCGCGCTGCGCGAGCGGTACCGCTACGTCCTCGACGGCATGGCCCAGGCCGACGACATCACCGCCGCCGAGGCCGAGGAGGCCGCCAGGCGGCTGCCGAAGTTCGAGCCGGAGAAGGCGGAGAGCACCTACGGCGGCCAGAAGGGCCACGTCCTCACGATGGTCAAGGACGAGCTGCTCAGGCTCGAGGACGACAACGGCGACCTGCTGCTCACCGAGGACGAGATCGACGGCGGTGGCCTGCGGGTCACCACGACCTTCACCAAGAAGGCGATGGACGCCGCCGAGCAGGGCGTCGAGGCGATCCGGCCCCCCGGACCGGAGTACGACAAGGACCTCCACGTCGGTGTCGCCACCGTCCAGGTCGACACCGGCGCGGTGCGTGGCATCTACGGCGGGCAGGACTACCTCGAGTCCCAGATCAACTGGGCCACGGCCGGCGGCATGGGCGGCTCGACGCTGAAGCCGTTCGCACTGACGGCAGGCATCAAGGCCGGCTTCTCGCTCAAGGACACCTTCGACGGCAACTCTCCGTTCGAGCTGGAGGGCGGCGGTGAGGTGGAGAACCAGGGTGACACGAGCTACGGCTCCGCGGTCAGCCTGATCAAGGCCACCGAGGACTCCATCAACACCGCGTTCGTCGACCTCACGACATCGATTCCCGACGGTCCCCAGCAGGTCATGGAGACGATGAACGCCATGGGCATCCCGCCGGCCAAGGCGCCCCGGAAGAACGCCTACGGCCTGCCCGACCACACCCCCGGGCTCGAGCCCTTCCCCGCGATCGCGCTGGGCTCGGCGACGGTGAGCCCGATCAACATGGCCAACGGCTACTCCACCATCGCCAACGGCGGGCGGTTCCACGCGCCGTACATCATCGAGAAGGTCGTCGACAAGGACGGGGAGACCGTCTATGACCACTCGGTCAGCGACGAGCAGGTCATCGACCGGGAGCAGGGCGCCGACATCGCGGCCGACGTCAGCTACGCCATGCAGCAGGTCGTCCAGGCCGGGTCCGGCACCGTCGCCCTCGGCCTGGAGCGGCCGGCGGCCGGGAAGACCGGGACCGCGACGGTGAGCAACGGCGACGTGTCGTCGTCGTGGTTCACCGGATTCACCCCGCAGCTGGCCACGTCGGTCATGTACGTGCGCGGCAAGGGCACCGGCAAGCTGGACGGCTGGCTCCCGGCCTCCTCCGACGGCCGGGAGGGCTATTTCGGCGGCAACTACCCCGCGAAGACCTGGACCGAGGTCATGAAGCTCGACATGGAGGGTCTTGAGGAGCTGGACTTCCCCGAGCCGGTGTACGTCGACGGCGAGGCGCCCACCGAGGGGCACGCGCCGACCCTTCCGCCGGCGCCGACCAAGAAGCCGACACCCACTGAGTCCGAGTCGGAGTCCGACGAACCGACCAAGTCGCCGACCATCCCCGCGCCGCCCACCACGCCGACCACGAGCGCACCGCCTCCGACGACGGAGGTGCCGACCACGGCCCCGCCGACCACCCCCACGGACGTGCCGACGCAGTCACCGACCTGCCCCATCCTCGGCTGCGAGTCGACGAGCCAGAGCGCGACCGCGACCGCGACGGCGACGGCCACCCGCGCCGCCGTGACCCGCGCGACGTCGAGCTGGGCCTGGTGGGACCGGATGCGCTGGTGACGTGACCGACCCCTCCCGCACCGGGGGCCACGTCCACCCGACCCGGGACGACCCGGTGGTCGCTGCCCTCAGCGAGGGCGTCGGAGGGCCGATGGGCCACCGCTCGGCGGGGCACTCGTGGTGGACCCCGACCAGGGTCCTGCTGCTGCTCGCCGCGCTGGCGTTCGCGCTGGGCATGGTCCAGAAGAGCGGCTGCTACCAGCGGCACTGGGTCTACGACGAGCACCGCTACACCCACATGTGCTACTCCGACCTGCCCTACCTCTACACCGGGCGGGGGCTGGTCGAGCTGGAGTGGCCCTACTCCGACGACCCGCAGGTGCGGCAGCGGTACGAGGTGATGGAGTACCCCGTCGGCATCGCCTACTTCGCGTACGGCGCGGGGTGGGTGACCCACTGGGTGACCGGGTCGCCCGACGTCGCGGTCCGCGAGGACCAGCCGGTCGGCGACCTGGTCGGCACCGACCAGGTGCTGAAGGAGATGCGGGCCTTCGTCATCGTCAACGCGCTCACCTTCGCCGCCCTGGCCCTGCTCTCGGCCTGGCTGCTGGCCGGCGTCGATCGCCGGCGGCCGTGGGATGCCGCCGCCTTCGCAGCGTCCCCGGCGCTGGTCTTCACCGGGCTCATCAACTGGGACATGCTCGCGGTGGTGCTGGTCGCCGGCGCGCTGTGGACCTGGGCGCGCGGCCGGCCGCTGGCCACGGGAGTACTCATCGGGCTCGGCACCGCCACCAAGCTCTACCCGCTGTTCCTCCTCGGCCCGATCGCGATCATCTGCCTGCGCGAGCGCCGTTACCGCGACCTGGTCGACACCGTCCTCGCCGCGGCGGGCTCCTGGTTCGTGCTGAACGCGCCGGCGTACCTCAGTGGCTCGGACGAGTGGAAGCGGTTCTGGCAGTTCAATTCCGAGCGCGGCCCGGACCTCGGCTCGATGTGGCTGGTGATCAGCCAGGCCGGCGACACCACCATCTCCGCGGCGACGGTCAACCACTGGTCCTGGGCCGTCTTCGCGCTGTGGTGCGCCGCGGTGGCGGTCGTCGGCTTCCGGGCACCGAGCACGCCGCGGCTGGCGCAGCTCGGCTTCCTGGTGGTGGCCGGCTTCCTGCTGGTCAACAAGGTCTACTCGCCGCAGTACGTGCTCTGGCTGCTGCCCCTCGCTGCCCTGGCCCGGCCGCGCTGGCGCGACCAGCTGGTCTTCCAGGGCTGCGAGGTCGTCTACTTCGCGTCGGTCTGGTGGTACCTCGACGGCGCCCTCCAGCCCGGCGGCGGCTCCGACGTCGGCTTCTACTGGCTGGCGATCGTGATCCGGATGCTGGGCGAGCTGTACCTCGTAGCGCTCGTGGCTCGCGACGTGCTGTGGCCGCGGTACGACCCGGCGCGGGCCGCGGCCCCGGGGAGGATTCACCGGGTACCCGGTGAAACTTCCACTTCCCCGGCGAAACTCCAGCCGGGGAGTGCCAGTTTCACCGGGTAGCCGGTGAAACTGGGGGCCAGTGGGGCCAGTGGGGTTACAGGATCTCGACGCGGTCGAACGCCGTCGCGGTGTAGCGCACCCGGACCTCGACGAGGTCGCCGACCTCGGGGACCCGCGCGTCGCCGGGCAGGAACAGCATCGAGGCCTGCATGTGCGGCGGCTCGGCGAAGAGCCGCGGCTTGCCGTCGACCCAGAACGGCGACCGCGTGAGCCCCACGGCGTCCAGGCCGCCGCGGGCCAGCGTCTTCGCGCGCTGCTTGAGCCCGGACTCGCCCAGCGGGGACTCGAGGCCGATCCCCTGCGCAGTGCCGCCGCTGACCACCAGCAGGTGGCCGTCGCGGGGGGCGCTGCGGCCCCGGTAGCCGAACACGTCGCCGCGGCTCAGCTCGTGGACGTCGAGGACGGTGGAGGTGGCCCGCAGCGCTCCCCGGTCACCCAGCCACAGGTCGGTGCCGATCCGCGGGCGCACGACGAGGTCGGCGTACGACGACCGCACGGTGGTGAGCTCCGACGGCGTCAGGTGGCTGACCCAGACCGTGCCGATGTCGAGGTCGGCGGCGACCAGCTCGCCGAGCAGCCGCTCCACCTCGGCGAGGTGGCCGCCAGACGCGAGCGGCAGGTGCAGCGCGACGCCCTCGAGGCGGGCACCGCGGCGCCTGCGGAGGCTGCCGCCGGTGGCCCACAGCTGCTGGGCACTCATCCCGTGCCGGCGCATCGACGTCTCGAGCTCGAGGACGAAGCGCGCGTCCGGCTGCGCCTCGAGCAGCCCGTCGAGGTCGTCGGGGTGGCTGACCGTGTGCACCACCCGGCCGGCCAGCGCCGGGTCGGGCGCGAGGTGGAACGGCCGCCACGGCGTGAGCACCAGCAGGTCGCCGTCGTACCGCTGCGCCACGTGCGGCAGCTCCTCGTAGGTGCCGACCGCGAGCGTGTCGACGCCGAGCCAGCCGGCCTTGCGAGCCAGGCGGCCGAGGGTGAAGCCGTACCCGTTGCCCTTGGCCACCGGCACCAGCCCCGGCGTCGCCTCCGCGACCGAGCGGAGGTGCGCGCGCCAGCGCTCGCCGTCGACGCTGAGGGTGAGGCTCACCGCCGCCTCATGTAGAGGTCGAAGGCCTTGTAGAGCGCCTTGTTCAGCGGCAGGTCCCACTCGCCGGCGTACTCCACGACCTCGCCGCCGGTGCCGACCTTGAACTGGATCAGCCCGACGTGGCTGTCCTCGCTGTCGAGGGTGGGGGTGATGCCGCGCAGGTCGTAGACGTCGGCGCCGGCGGCGATCGCCGCGCGGAGCATCGCCCACTGCACGGCGTTGGAGCCGCGGACCTCGCGCTTCTCGGTGGAGGAGGCGCCGTAGGAGTACCACGTGTGCGCGCCGACCCGGACCATGATCGTGGCTGCGACCAGGTCGCCCTCGTGGCGGGCGAGGAAGAGCCGGAACCGGTCGGGGTCCTCGCTGCCCAGCGCGTCCGCCATCACCCGGAAGTACGGCAGGCCGCGCGGGGTGAAGTGGTCACGCTCGGCGGTGTGCAGGTAGAGGTCGTGGAAGAGCTTGAGGTCGCCCTCCTCGTCGCCGCGGCCGCTGCTCGTGGCGACCTCGACGCCCGACTTGTCGGCCTTCTTGATGTTGCGGCGCCACTGCTGGTTCATCCCGGCGAGCACGTCGGCCTCGCTGCGACCGGCCAGCGGGACCTGGAAGACGTACTGCGGCTGGCCCAGTGCGAACCCTCCGCCTGATGACCGGCCCGTGCCCTGGTCTCGCCAGCCCAGTGAGGTGAGCTGCGAGACGACGCGGGCGCCGACCGGGTCGCGCTCGGTGGGCGGAAGGTCGGTGAGCGTGCGCACCGCCGGGTCCGCCAGACCCTCCTTGACCTGGGCGGCGCTCCACCGTCGGGTCACCACCGGCGGACCGATCCGGACGCCGAACGCGCCGTGCTCCTTCAGGTACGACGCCATCGGCTCGAGCCAGCCGTCGAGCCGGTCGGTCGACCAGTCGAGCACCGGCCCCTCGGGCAGGTAGGCGAGGTAGCGCTTGACCCGGGGCAGCTGTCGATAGAGGACCAGGCCGGCGCCCACCAGCTCGGTGCCGGCGTACCAACCGAGGGACTCGTGCCGCCACTCGGACTTGACCCGCCCCCACGCCGGGGTCTGCAGGAAGCTCGCCGAGCGCCGGTCGCGCAGGAACGCCAGGTGCTCGTCCGCGGAGATGGCCCGGACCGCGTGCGAACTCACCCGTCGAGGTTATCGGGCCGACAGGGCCTCCCGGGTGCTCGCCCTCGGCGCCATGACCTGCAACGCTGGGCACATCCGGGGCGTGTATCAGGCAGCCGGGTCCCCGCTCCTGATTGTCGTGACCGTCCTTGACCACCCAGAGAGCTCGGAGGCTCGCTTGACGATCGGCGGAGCCGCGACCGAGCGCCCGGGTGAGGTCTGGGGCCAGGCCGCCGCGTCCTTCGAGCGCTGGACGGCCGGTGACGCGGTCGCCCTCGACGAGCTGGTCCGGCTGATGACGCCGGTCCTGTGGCACGTCGTCCGCGCCTACCGCCTGGCCACCGAGGTGGCCGAGGACGTCGTGCAGACGACCTGGCTGTCCCTGGTCCGCTCCCGCGACCGCATCCAGGACCCCGCGGCCGTCGGCGGCTGGCTGACCACGACCGCCCGGCGCGAGGCCTGGAAGGTCGCCAAGGCCAGCGGCCGGGCGCTGCCGATCGAGGACGACGAGCTCGCCCGCCGGCTGCCCGACGAGGGGTCGGCCGAGGCCGAGGTCGTACGCCGGGACGGCGACGGCCGGCTGTGGGACGCCGTCGACCAGCTGTCCGAGCGGTGTCGGCAGCTGCTCCGGATCGTCGCCTTCGAGCACCGTCCCGACTACACCAAGATCGCAGCCGACCTCGGCATGCCGGTGGGCAGCATCGGCCCGACCCGCGGCCGCTGCCTGCAGAAGCTGCGCGCTCTTGTCGAGAACGAGAACGGGGATTCCGATGAGTGAACTGTCCGACGACGATCTGCTCGCCCGCGTCCGCACGTTCTGGGAGGACCGCGACCCGGTGCCCGCAGGCATGGTGGCCCGGCTCCAGACCGTCGCCGCCCTGGCCGCCTCCGACACCGACCTCGACATCGAGCTGATGCTCCTGGTCGAGCGGACCGAGGAGCTGGCCGGCGCCCGCGGCGCCTCCACGACGGCGTACACCCTGCGCTTCGCCCACGACGGGGTCGACCTGCTGCTGCGCGTCTCCGCGGGCGGCAGCTCCTCGCGGATCGACGGCTGGGTGGTCCCGCCCGCGCCGATCGCGGTCGTCGTGCAGCGCGACACCGACCTCGGCTGGTCCGACGAGACCACTCTCGACGTCGGCGACACCGGCCGCTTCGAGCTGACCGGCCTGGCTCCCGGGATGCTGCGGCTGCGGCTCGAGCCGAGCGACGGCAGCACCTCGTTCATGACCCCAGCCTTCGAGATCTGAGGAGCAGCAAGTGCAGCAGCGTTACACCAACCGTCGGCGCGCTTCGTCGGCCCGGCACTGGCGCGACAAGCCCTGGCAGGTCCGGCTGCTCGACCCGGCGAGCGCACCGGAGGTGAAGGACCGGGCGCCGGCCGCGGCCACGGCGTACGTCGGCCCCCGCGTGATCCTGCGGCGCGACGCGGACACCCCAGAGCTGCGCCAGGCGCTCAAGGGCGCGGCCAAGGAGCTCGGCTGGGCACTCGCGTTCAAGCGCGAGAACCCCCGCACCCGCGAGCTCGAGTTCGGGGTGATCGTCGTCGAGATCACGGTGGCCAAGGGCAGGGCGGTGCGGCCTCCGGACGGCTTCCTGCTGCTCCAGCAGGCGCGGTCGATGTCGGGTGAGGACGCGCTGCGCCCGGTGGGCCTCGACCACGTGCTGCACGCGACGCAGGGCATCCAGGCCGATCCCCTGCACGACTCCCACCCCCTGCACGACTCCCACCCGCTCCACGACTCGCATCCGGCGATGTCCTACCTGAACCTCGGGGTGGACGGCCGACTCCCGGTGGCCTACGTCGGGCCGCCGCCGCCGCGACGTCGGGACCAGGAGCTCCCCGGCCGCCGACCCGTGGTCGCCATCCTCGACACCGGCTGCGGCAAGCACGCGTGGCTCAACGGCATCGTCAAGACGAACGTCAAGCTCGACAACAAGTCGATCGGCTACACGGCGGCTGCGACCGACCCGGAGATCGGCGGAGACCTCACCGGGCCGTGGGACGGCGTGATCGACCCGCTGTCCGGACACGGCACCTTCATCGCCGGCCTGGTCCGGCAGACCTGTCCCGACGCCGACATCGTGAGCTGGCGGATCGTGCCGTCGGAGGGCCCGGTCGTGGAGTCCGACCTGGTCGTGGCGCTCAGCCAGATCGCCGAGCTGGCCAAGCGCTACCGCGCAGGCAAGAGCAAGCAGCCGATCGACGTGCTGAGCCTGTCGCTCGGGTACTACCACGAGTCCCCGGACGACGCGCTCTCGTTCGACCCGGTCATGATCGGGATCCTGAAGACGCTCGCCGACAACGGCGTGGTGGTGGTCGCCTCGGCCGGCAACGACGCGACCAGCCGCCCGTGTTTCCCCGCGGCGTTCAGCACCTCCCAGGCGGCGCTGCCCGTGGTCTCGGTCGGCGCCCTCAACCCGAGCGGCAAGTCGGACGCCCTGTTCAGCAACGTCGGCGACTGGGTCACCGACTACGCGCCCGGCGCCTCCCTGTTCTCGACCCTTCCGCCGTTCCAGGGAGGGCTGGAGCCGCTGGCGCGGACCAAGGTTGCGGGTCGTCTGCGGGAGGCGCTCGACCCCGACAACTTCGAGGGCGGCTTCGCGGTGTGGAGCGGCACGTCCTTCTCGACACCTGTCGTGGCCGGGCGGATCGCCGAGCACATGATCAAGAGCATGGAGCGCCGGGGACGCAAGGACGCAGCCAAGGTGGCCGTCAGGAAGGCCAGCGCGGCCGTCAACGCCATGCGTGTCGTGAAGGCCAAGTCGACATGATGTGCAGGTGCCGTCGATCGAGGAGCTGCACGACAGGGGCCTGAGCGCGCTCAACCGCGGCCGGCACGCCACGGCCCGCCGCTACCTGGAGCAGGCTCGCGACAGCGGCGCCAGCGGCGACCTGCTGGCCCGCATCGAGGGCAGCCTGGCCTACGTCCTGTCCGAGACCGGCCAGGGCGACGTGGCGCTGGAGCTGTGCCGCCGCGCCCTGAGCCACGTCGCCGTGAGCGACGCCACGCGGGGGGCGCTGCACGGGCAGGCGGGGCTGCTGCTCATGCTGCGCGGTGACGGCGACGGCGCCGTCCGCGAGTTCGACCGGGCCGTGGGGCTGCTCGGCGAGGACCAGGAGCAGGCCCGGGTCCGGCTCAACCGGGGCAACGTCCACCTCCAGCGGCATGCGCTGCTGGAGGCCGCGGTCGACTTCGAGGAGGCCGAGCGCCTCTACGCGGCGAGCGGAGACTCCTACGGCGCCGCCAAGGCCGCGCACAACCTCGGCTACGTGGCCCTGCTCGCCGGTGACCTGGCCGATGCACTGGCCAGGATGGACCGCGCCTACGACACGGTGGCCGCGGGAGGCGCGGTGATGACGGCGATGGTGGCGCAGGACCGGGCCGAGGCGCTCATCGCAGCGGGGCTGGTGGACGAGGGGGTGGCCTCGCTCCGGGCGGCCGCCGCGGCGTACGCACGACGCAGGCTGTACCAGCGCCAGGGTGAGGCCGAGCTGGCGCGCGCCCGCTACGAGCGGGACCCGCGGCAGGCGCGCGCCGCGGCGCGCCGGGCAGCCGACCGGTTCAGGAGGAGCGGAGCACCGAGCTGGGTCGCCCGGGCGGAGGCCGAGGAGCTGGCCTGCGACGTGGCGCTCGGGCGCACGAAGGCGCTCACCGAGCGTGGAGATCGCGTCGCCGCCGACCTGGCCGCCCACCGGCTGCGCTGGAACGCGGTGGCGGTGCGCCTACACGTCGTCCGCGCGCTCCTCGCCGACGGCGAGGCGGACGAGGCTCGCGCCCGCCTGCAGCGGATCCGCGTCACGCCCGCCGCCCCCCTGGCGGTGCGCCTCACTGACAAGGACGTGCGCGCCGCCGCAGCGGCCCGGCCCGCCCGGACCCTCGGGCACGTCCGGGCGGGGCTCGACGAGCTGCACGCGTGGCAGAGCTCGTTCGGCTCGCTGGACCTGCAGACCAACGTCGTGGGGCACGGCGTGCGGCTCGCGGTGCGCGGCCTGTCGCTGGCCGTGCGGTCGCGGTCGGACGCGGTGCTCTTCGAGTGGTCGGAGCGGGCGCGGATGCTGGCCTCTCGGATCCAGCCCGTGCGCGCACCCCAGGACCCGCAGACCCTGGCCGACCTCGCCGAGCTGCGGGCCGGGCCGACGCCTGAGCGGGAGGCCGCGCTGCGGCGCCGGATCCGGGAGCAGGCCTGGCAGCGCAAGGGCTCGGGCGAGGTGGCCGACCCGGTGTCGCTCGACGGACTGCAGGCAGAGCTGGGTGAGGGTACGGCGCTCGTCGCGCACGTCGTGACCGGCGGCCGGGTCGTCGCGCTGGTCGTGACGGCCGAGGGGAGCCGGCGGCACGAGCTCGGCTCGCGGTCGGAGCTCGACGAGGTGCTGGGCGGGCTGCTCCCGGACCTCGACATGGCCGCGTCCGACCTGCCGGACCCGCTGGCGGGCTCGGTGCGCGGGACCTTGGCCCGGCGGCTGGACCGGATCGCGTCGGTGCTGGTGGCGCCGCTCGTCGGCGACCTCGTCGACCGGCAGCTCGTGCTGACGCCGTCCGGGGTGCTGGCCGGCGTGCCCTGGACCCTGCTGTCGGGGCTGGTCGGCCGGCCGGTCACGGTCGCCCAGAGCGCCACGTCCTGGCTGGCCCGTTCGAGCGCGCCGCTGCGGACCGGCTCGGCCGGGTTCGTGGCCGGGCCCCGCGTGCTGCGCGCCGAGGCCGAGGTGCGCGCGTCTGCGAAGGCGTGGCGCTCCGCGCCCGTGCTGGCCGGCGCCGACGCGACCGCCGCCGCCGTGTCCTCGCTGGCGGGGCGGGTGGACGTGCTGCACGTGGCCGCCCACGGCCGGCACTCGGCCGAGAACCCGCTGTTCTCCGGCCTCGAGCTCGTGGACGGCCCGTGGTTCGGCTACGACATCGACCAGCTGCCCGACGTGCCTGACGTCGTCCTCCTCTCCGCCTGCGAGGTCGGCCGCTCCTCGGTCCGCTGGGGCGAGGAGCTGATCGGCATGACCGCCGCCTGGCTGCACGCCGGCGCGCGCTGCGTGGTCGCCAGCCCCGCCGCCGTGAACGACGGGGCCGCCCACGACGTCCTGGTCCGCGTCCACGAGGCCCTGGCCGGCGGCACCGACCCCGCCGCCGCCCTGGCCGCGACCGTCTCCGCCGTCTCCACAGACACCGCCCCGGCGCCGTTCGTCTGCTTCGGCTGAAGCGGCCAACCCCGATCGTCTGAGAACGTCCACAACGATCGACGTATCAGGGTCGTCGGTTCGCGCTCCTCCTTGGCTGACACCTCGTCCGCAGTGATTCCCCAGGAGACGAACCCCATGACCGTGTCGCTGAGCAGCCCGCCCCCGTCGTACGCCGAGGACCGCTTCGTCGTCCTCAGCGACCCCCGACCCGGCACCATCGTCGAGCTCACGCCCGGCAGCCAGCTGGGCATCCGGTTCCGGCGGAGCCTCGGGGCCAGCCGCTGGCACCTCGTCGAGCTGCCCGGCCACCTGCTGGTGCTGCCGGGGTCCGAGGGCGGCGCACACGAGTTCCAGTTCCTCGTCTTCGGCACCGGCTTCGAAGGGCCGGACGGCTCGCTGCCGCTCCGGCTCGAGCGCCGGCACCCCGAGCGCGAGATGGCGCACGAGGTGTGCGAGCTGCTCGTGGTCCCGGTCAGCGGCGCCGCACGAACATCCACGTACGCATCGCCACGAACCGCATGACGGTGACACCCAGGTTGGCCTGTGAACCCGAGCCCGAACTGGTCGGGGGACCGCCCGGCCTATAGCCGCTCGCGCAGCCAGGCGAAGTCGGCGGAGTGCTCCTCGGCGCCGCCCGGGGTCTCGCAGACGACCGGGGCGCCGGCGTCGCGGACCACGGAGGCCAGGAGGTCGGGGTCGATCTTTCCGGCACCCAGGCTGGCGTGCCGGTCGGCGCCGGTGTCGAACTCGTCGCGGCTGTCGTTGCAGTGCACCAGGTCGATCCGGCCGGTGATCTTGCGGACGTCCTCGACGATCGTCTCGAGCGGGTTGCCGCCGGCGTGCGCGTGGCAGGTGTCGAGGACGAACCCGACGTCGTCGAAGCCCTCGGCCGTCGAGATCGCCTCCCACACGCCGGCGATCCGGTCGAGGTAGCGGGTCATCGCGTTGGTGCCGCCGGCGGTGTTCTCGATCAGCAGCGGGATCTTGATGTCGGTCGCCTCGACCGCCTTGCGCCAGTTGTCGAAGCCCTTGGCCGGGTCGTCGTCGTCCTGGACGTGGCCGCCGTGCACGATCAGTCCCTTGGCCCCGATCGCCGCCGGCCGCGTCCATGTGCTGCTGGAGGAGCTTGCGGCCGGGGATCCGCTGCCGGTTGTTGGTGGTGGCGACGTTGATCAGGTAGGGAGCGTGGACGTAGAGGTCGATCCCGGCCGCCTCGGCGTCGGCCTTGAGCCCGTCGGCGCCGCCGGCGTAGCGGAACTCCGGACCCTTGTAGCCCTGCGGGTCACCCAGGAAGAACTGCACCAGTGGGGCGTTGCGGGCCTTGGCTTCCGCGATCGGGTCGGTCTGGTCGACGTGGGCACCGATGTCCATGCGCGTCAGCCTACGAGTCCCCGCGGACACAGCTCGCCCAGGCGAAGCAGCGCGGTCTGGGCCGTGGGTCGGAGGGCCGGCTCGGGTCGGGTCATCGAGTCGCACAGGGTCAGCAGCGGCGACGGACCGGCGAGAGTACGACGAGCCAACAGACCGGCGGCGAACACGTCCTGGCTCGGGTGGGGCGGAGCGCCGGCCAGCCGCTCCGGTGGCAGGTACGCCGGCGTGCCGGCCGGGCCGGTGGCCGGGTCGCCGAGCTTGGTGGCGACCCCGAAGTCGGCCAGCAGAAGGTGTGGACGTGCGCCGGCCCGGAGCAGCAGGTTCGAGGGCTTCACGTCGCCGTGCACCAGCCCCTGGGCGTGGACGGCGGCGAGCGCGTCGAGGAGCTGGCCGAGCAGGCCCGCGACGTCGTCGGGCGGCAGCGGGCCGGTGCGCGCGAGCAGGTCACGCACAGAGCCGCCCAGGACCAGCTCCATGGCGATGACGGCCACACCGTCCTCGGCCGCCCAGGCCAGCGGCGCGAGCACATGGGGATGGTCGACCCGGTGACCTTGCTCGCGCACGAAGCGCAGCAGGGCGCCAGGGTCGGACCCGCGCAGGACCTTCGCCGCGACGTGCTGTCGGGTGCGCAGGTCCAGGGCGCGGTGGACGACGCCGTGCCCGCCGCGACCGACCTCCTCGAGCAGCACGAAGCGTCCGGCGACAGGAGGCGGACGGCGGACCACCCGGCGGAACCTAGTCGCGCCGGCCGCGCCGTACCGCCCGCTCTCCACAGGATTACCGGGGCGGCCCGGCCCGCTGTTAGCCTTGCCTGTCCGCCGCGATCAGACGTCGCAGCGTGACGAACGCACAAGCCCTCCTGCCACGGAGAGACCGTGGCCGCCGAGTCCACAGGAGGTGGAACTGCTTTGCGTGCCTATGAAGTCATGGTGATCCTCGACCCGAGTCTCGAGGAGCGCACCGTCGGCCCGTCGCTCGACAAGTACCTCAACGTCATCCGCAAGGACGGCGGCTCGGTCGAGTCCGTCGACATCTGGGGCCGTCGTCGCATGGCCTACGAGATCGACAAGAACCAAGAGGGCATCTACGCGGTGGTCACCCTCAACGCCGAGCCCGACACGGTCAAGGAGCTCGACCGCCAGCTCACGCTGAACGAGTCCGTGCTCCGGACCAAGGTCATCCGCCCCGACCACTAGCACCGGCCCGCGCGGCGTCGTACGACGCCTGTGGACGAGCACTTCCCACCGTCGGTGCCTGCGGCAACGATGGGTGGGAGACCGAACGGGACGAACAAGGAGACCTCATGGCAGGCGAGACCATCATCACCGTGGTCGGCAACCTCACCGACGACCCCGAGCTGCGGTTCACGCCCTCGGGCGCGGCGGTCGCCAACTTCACGGTGGCGTCGACCCCGCGCAACTTCGACAAGAACACCAACGAGTGGGTCGACGGCGAGGCGATGTTCCTGCGCTGCTCCATCTGGCGGCAGGCGGCGGAGAACGTCGCGGAGTCGCTCCAGCGGGGCATGCGGGTCGTCGTCCAGGGTCGGCTCAAGTCGCGCTCCTATGAGACCCGCGAGGGCGAGAAGCGCACCGTCTTCGAGATCGAGGTCGACGAGATCGGCCCGTCACTGAAGTTCGCCACCGCCAAGGTCAACCGCACCAGCCGCCAGGGCGGCGGGGGCGGCTACTCCGGCGGCGGTCAGCCGAGCAGCGGCGGCCAGCCCGCCTCCGGCGACGACCCGTGGGCCACTCCGGCGCCGGCGGCCCCCGCGGCGCCTGCGGCCGGCGGTGCCGGCGGTGCCGGCGGTGCCGGCGGTGCCGCGCCGGCCGGGAACGACCCCTGGGCCACCCCCGGCGTCGGCAACGACGAGCCCCCCTTCTGATCCATCCATCAACACATCGACCATTCCGGCCCCGTAGCCACTCGGGGCCGGGCTTCTGAGGAGGAAGCACCACAATGGCCAAGCCCGTACTCCGCAAGCCCAAGAAGAAGGTCTGCCAGTTCTGCAAGGAGAAGGCGACCGGTGTCGACTACAAGGACACCGCGCTGCTCCGCAAGTTCATCTCCGACCGCGGCAAGATCCGCGCGCGTCGGGTGACCGGCAACTGCGTCCAGCACCAGCGCGACGTCGCCATCGCGGTGAAGAACGCCCGCGAGGTGGCGCTGCTGCCCTACACGGCCACCGGTCGCTGAGAGGAGACCCTGAGATGAAGCTGATCCTCACCCAGGAGGTCACCGGTCTCGGTGCTCCCGGCGACGTGGTCGAGGTCAAGGACGGCTACGGCCGCAACTTCCTCGTCCCGCGCGGCGCGGCGATCCGGTGGACCCGCGGCGCCGAGAAGACCGTGGAGTCCATCAAGAACGCCCGCACCGCGCGTGCGGTCCGCGACCACGACTCGGCGGCGACCATCAAGGCCAGGCTCGAGGACTCCCCGGTCCAGGTCAAGGTCCGTGCGGGCGAGGGCGGCCGGCTCTTCGGTGCCGTCACCGTCACCGACATCGCCGACGCCCTGAGCGCGGTCTCCGGCCAGGAGGTCGACAAGCGGACCATCGCGGTCGGCAACCCGATCAAGTCGCTCGGCGCCCACGAGGTGACCGTGCGGCTGCACGACGAGCTCTCCGCGACGGTGGCGCTCAACGTCATCCCGGAGTGAGCTGACGCTCTCCCCGACGGCCCGACGGCCCCGCTGGCTCTCTGTGAGCCGGGCGGGGCCGTCGCACGTCGAGGGGATGCGCGTCCCGGGTCAGCGGGCGACGACCGCGTCCACCGCCACCTGGCCCCCGCGCGGGATCTTCGCCGCCCTGATCTGGATCGGGCCGCTGGCTGCCGGTGAGCCCGGCGGGAGGATCTCGAAGACCTTCAGCTTCTCGGCCTTGCTCGAGGTCAGGTTGACCTTGTGCCACTGGCCGCGGCCGACGCGGACCGCGACCTTGCCGAGCCGGGGACCGGTGGGGGCGAAGAGCCGCAGCTCGTGGATCCTCTTGACGCCGCGCAGGGTGAGCACCGCCCCCCGCACCCGGGTGGACACGTAGCCGCCGGCGTACGAGCCCTTGTGCTTGACCTTGCTCCAGCGGTGGCCCTGGCTCGGGGTGAGGTTGGTCGGCACGTAGAAGGTGGTGCTGGCCGGCGACGCGTCGAAGTTGCCGTCCCGGTCGACGGCCTGGGCGACGAAGACCTGCGGGCCGGGGCGGAGCTTCTTCAGCACGTTCACGCCCGGCTGGCAGGGGACCTTCTTGGCGTTGACCGCGCAGTTGAAGGCGGCCGGCTCGCTGCTCGCGATGGTCACGGTGACCTTGCGGGACAACGTCACCGGGGTGCCGGGGGTGATCCGGTCGACCGGTCCGCCGGTGATCCTGGTCTCCGGGGCGCCGCTGGGGGAGGGAGACGTGCCGCCTCCGCCGGTCGCGAACGACAGCACCTCCGGCGTCTGGTCGTGGTCGGGGACCTCACCGGCGATCACGACGGCGTTGTCGTGCACGTCGACGGCGCGGACCGCGATCGTGTGGGTGCCGGTCGGCAGGCCGTCGTACTGCGCCGGGCAGGTCACGAACGCGGCGCCGTCGAGGCTGCACTGGCGGCCGATCGGGCCGGAGTCGAGCGGGTCGTTGCCTGCGTACGCCGCCGAGGAGACCACCTGGACCGCCCCGGAGCCCGTGATCAGCGGGGCCGCGGAGGTCGTCTCGGGGGGAATGTCGTCGTCGCACTGAACCGGCCCGATGGGTGCCTCGGAGGGACACAGTGGATTGGCCGCGCGGACCGGGCTCGAGGTGACCAGGGGCAGGGTGACGGCCACCAGGGTGGCCAGCCCTAGCAGCGCCGTGCTTCGGACCGGGGAGCGGAGCATGGCAGCAGGCTAGAGGCCGCCGGTGACGCCCGCGTCCCGAACCCTGAGGACTCGGTGAGCTGGTGGCCACCACCGGCGTCTAGTTCTGGTAAGGGGCACGCCGCCTCGCGTGGGCAGCACGGTACTAGTCCATGCACACCGGTGGATAATGGTGTGGAAGAGCCCTCGGGACGGGCTTTGTCGACAAAGCCACCCGATGACCCCCAGGTGGACGTCCGGTGAACGGGACGGGCGGCCAACTATTTTGGCTCCACACCGGTGGACGGCCGTTTTCGCAGTTCAGAGGGGTGGGGCCGAGAAAACTCGGGTCCGGGTCCACAAGTCTGTCCCCAGGCTGTGCACAGGTCGCCGCGAGTAGTCCACCTGATGTCCCCCGTTCTCCCCAAGGGCTGTGGATGGCGGGCTTCCCAGCTGCCCGCCGGGGTGCGTAGGTTCCTCCGAGCCACACCGCGACAAGCCTCCCGATCTCCCAACCCCAGGCTCCGGGACCAAGGCCGGCCCGACCGGCACTGTCGGCGCTCGGCCCTACCGTCGGCGACGTTCCCCGTCGTCCCACCAGTCACACCCACAACACCCCGCCCATGACCCAGGAGCACCCGTGAGCCTGACCGAGTCCGATGCCTGGACGCCGGAGCCGGCGAGCATGGAGCCGGCGGGGCTGAGCTCCTGGCAGAGCGACCGGACCCCGCCCCAGGACATGGCGGCCGAGCAGTCGGTGCTCGGGGCGATGATGATCTCCAAGGACGCCATCGCCGACGTGGCCGAGGTGCTCCGGGGCGTCGACTTCTACCGGCCCTCCCACGAGACGATCCACGACGCGATCATCGACCTCTACGGCCGCGGCGAGCCGGCCGACATGGTCACCGTCGCCAACGAGCTCCAGCGGCGCGGCGAGCTCCAGCGGATCGGCGGGGCTCCCTACCTGCACACGATCTCCGCGTCGGTGCCGATCGCCGCCAACGCCTCCTACTACGCCCAGATCGTCCGCGAGAAGGCGGTCCTGCGCCGGCTCGTCGACGCCGGCACCCGCATCGTCCAATACGGCTACGCCGGCGAGGGCGACGTCGACGACCTCGTCGACGCGGCCCAGGCCGAGGTCTACAAGGTCACCGACCGGCGCACCAGCGAGGACTACGCCCCGCTCTCGGAGATCATGGACGGCGTCCTCGACGAGATCGAGGCGATCGGCAACCGCGACGCCGGCCTCTACGGCGTGCCCACCGGCTTCGCCGACCTCGACGAGCTCACCAACGGCCTGCACGCCGGCCAGATGGTCATCGTCGCGGCCCGGCCTGCAGTCGGGAAGGCGTTGGCGCTCGACACACCACTGGCCACACCGACCGGGTGGACCACGATGGGTGAGGTCCGAGTCGGTGACCTGCTGTACGACGCCGAAGGCCGCCCGACCAAGGTCGTGGCCGCCACCGACGTCATGAGAGACCGGCCGTGCTACGAGGTGACCTTCTCGGACGGCTCTGTCGTGGTCGCCGACGCCGAGCACCAGTGGCTGACCGAGACCCGCGCTGCGCGCAAGTCCAAGTGGGCTGCGGACAATCACTACAACCGGATACGGAACCAGCGGATCTTCGCGAGTGTGGTGACGACCGAGCAGATCGCGTCCACCGTGACGGTCAACGCGGATGGCCGGGCCAACCACGCCGTGCTCAATGCGGCCCCCCTGGACGGCTCGTGGGCTCGCTTGCCCCTGCCGCCCTATGTGCTCGGCGCCTGGTTGGGTGACGGCCACAGCGCCAGCGCACGCATCACCTCCGAGACCGACGAGATCCCGATGTACATCGAGGCCTACGGGCTGCGCGCCGACCACCGCGGCGGCATGCTCTACCAGCTCAAGCTCCCCGAGCGGATCACCGGCAGCCTTTGTCCCGACTGTGGTTCACGGTGCTCCGGGAGGACGATGTGCCAGGCGTGCTGGGCGGACCACGGGAGTGTCACCGCGATTCTGCGCTCCATGCAGGTGCTCAACGACAAGCACATTCCCACGGCGTACCTGCGGGCGTCCGAGCCCCTGAGGCGTGAGTTGCTGGCCGGCCTCATGGACACCGACGGCTACGTGCTCAACCACAGCGGTGCGTGCCAGTTCGCGGTGACCAGCAAGCGCCTCGCCGACGACGTGCACGAACTGGTGGTGAGCCTGGGCTACAAGTGCAGCCGCACGATCAAGCGGGTGAAGGGACGCAGCGAGGACACGTCCAACTGCTACATCGTCAACTTCTCCACCTGCGACGACGTCTTCCGCCTCTACCGCAAGCAGCGCATCCACAAGGAGCGGCGACCAGCCACCACCGCGCGCATCGGCCGCCGCTACATCACCTCGGTACGCCGGGTCGACAGCGTGCCGGTGCGCTGTGTCCAGGTCGACAACGACGACCACCTCTATCTCGCCGGCCGCTCGATGATCCCCACCCACAACTCGACCATCGCTCTGGACCTGTGCCGGGCCGCGTCGATCCAGAACAACCTGACCAGCGTCTTCTTCAGCCTGGAGATGACGCGTTCCGAGATCACGATGCGACTGCTGTCTGCCGAGGCGAAGGTGCCGCTCAACCACATCCGCAACGGCCAGCTCAGCGAGGACGACTGGACCAAGCTGGCCCGCAAGATGGGCGAGGTCTCCAGCGCGCCGGTGTTCATCGACGACTCGCCCAACATGACGATGATGGAGATCCGGGCCAAGGCGAGGCGGCTCAAGCAGCGCCACGACCTGCGGCTGGTGGTCATCGACTACATGCAGCTGATGACGTCCGGCAAGAAGGTCGAGTCCCGGCAGCTGGAGGTTTCGGAGTTCTCCCGCCAGATCAAGCTGCTGGCCAAGGAGCTCGAGGTCCCGATCATCGCGCTCAGCCAGCTCAACCGTGGGCCAGAGCAGCGCTCCGACAAGAGGCCTATGTTGAGTGACTTACGCGAATCTGGATCACTGGAGCAAGATGCGGACATGGTGATCCTGCTGCACCGCGAGGACCTCTACGAGCGCGAGTCCACCCGCCCGGGGGAGGCCGACCTGATCGTGGCCAAGCACCGCAACGGCCCGACCCGAGACATCACCGTCGCGTTCCAGGGCCACTACTCGCGTTTCGTCGACATGGCGCACTGACCGGGGCTGGACGTGACCGAACCGTCCTGGACCTTCGACGCCGAGCTCTGGACGGCCGAGCACCCCGGCGCCTGGGCGTTCCTCACCCTGCCGCCGGACGTGGACGAGGAGGTCCGGCTGCGCTCGGGGCCGCCCAGCGGGTTCGGCTCGGTGCGGGTCGAGATCAGCCTGGGCGGCTCGACGTGGCGCACCTCGGTCTTCCCCGACAAGGCCCGCGGCTACGTGCTGCCGGTCAAGTCCGCAGTCCGCCGCAGCGAGAGCCTCGAGCTGGGCGACACGGTGCGGCTCAGGCTGTCGCTGGTCACCGACGAGTAGCCCGACTCGGCCATGGCCGACGGCCGCGGACCTGCATGGTTCGACAGGTGCGCGGTGGGGTCTTCGTCTGCCACGCGTCTCGGGACGCGGGGACGGCCCAGCGCGTCGTGGCGGTCCAACGACTCGCCGCACGTCACCCGCGAGCTGGAGTCGGCTGTCAGCAGTGGCACCCCATCGTCCCGGTCCGCCTCGAACCGGTCGAGCCCTCGCGCGACCTGCGCTGCTTCATCGGCACGTCCCAGTGGCTCGACACGGGTGGCGCCGCGGCGGAACAGTGGGAGCCGCCCCTGGTCCGGGCGGTACGCCGCGCGGCCGGTCAGGGACCGCCTCGGACGATCGCGGTCCCGACGAGCAGTCAGCCTGACTCGACCGGCCCGACCCAGCACCGTCGGAGACTGATGCCCTGGGGCGTCGGCGTGGTCGCCGGACTCCTGGCCGTCGGCGCTGTCGTCGGCGTACTGCTCACCCGATCGGGAGATCCCGACCATCCCTCGGGGTCCGATGTGGACCCTGTGCCCGAAGGCCGGGCCGGCCGACGGCTCCCGACACCGGCGAGTGACCCGGAGCGCGCTCGCCCGTCGACGGCGAACCGGGGCGGTGACCGCGGACCGGTCGAGGACGTCGAGGTCGTAGGCGATCTGTCCCGGCATCACCCTTCCGGGCCATGTCCGGGCCATGTCCGGGGCATCGAGAACCACCCCGGTGGGGTGCCGGGATCGCCTGCCGCTCCGAGAGACGGCGTGACAGGATTCCGGATGTGGCCAGGTCCCCCCGTCAGGTCGCTCAGGCGTGGCAACCCGACGCCGCGCTGCTGGACGGACTCACGATCGCCGCGGTGGCCCTCGACGCCGATGGCGTGGTCGTCTACGCCAACGCCGCCGCCCATGATCTGTTCGGGTCGCCGTTCGACGAGCTGATCGGCAGCGACGCGAGGGTCCGACTCTTCGACGAGCCCGAGCGCGGCGTCGTGGACGAGGTGCTGGCGCTGGTCCGCAGCAGCGGCGCCTGGACCGGCGACGTGGCGATGCTGTGCGGCGGGCACCGCGTCGCGATCCTCGAGACGTCCTGGACGCCGGTGCGCCGGGAGGGCGCTCCTAGCGGTGCGCTGCTTCTGGCGGAGGTGCCGACCGGGGTCTCGCCGGGCGAGGGCGAACTCGCGACGCAGGGAGAGGACACGGTCGCCCCACTCCCGCTCGGCCGTCGGCTCCGTCGGCTCGCCTCGGTCACCCGGGAGCTGCTGGCGGCTGAGACCGTCGAGCAGGTGGCCGGCATCGTCACCGACCACATGATGAACGCCGCCGGCGCGACCGTCGCCTCGATCTCCCTCCTGGTCGACGACCAGACCCTGGCGCTGATGGGGATCCGCGGCGGGCTGGACGGCGTAGCCAGCCGCTGGGCGACGTACGCCCTCGACAGCAACACCCCCGCTGCCGAGAGTGTCCGGACCGGACGTCCGCTCTACGTCGACCGCGAGGAGTTCGCGCGTCGCTACCCCGACCTCGAGGCCGCCGGACCCGGCAACCGGTCGCTCCTGTGCCTGCCCCTGGCCGTCAGCGGCGGACGGATCCTGGGCGTCGTGTCGCTGTCCTTCCCGGGCCGGCGCGAGATCGACGAGGCCGAGAACCTGTTCCTCCGGCTGCTCGCCGACTCCTGCGCGATGAGCATCGACCGGATCAACGCGCAGCAGGAGGCCGGCGACCGGGAGGCGAAGCTGACCTTCCTGGCCGAGGCGAGCGCGAAGCTGTCGAGCGACCTGGACTACGAGGCGACGTTGACCGCGGTGGCCGAGGCCGCGGTGCCGTGGTTCGCCGACTGGTGCGCGATCTCTCTCGCAGAGGACGGCCTGCTCCGCTCCATCGCGGTGGCGCACACCCACCCCGAGCTGATCGGGCTCGTGCACGAGCTGCAGGAGCGATATCCGACGGACCCCGACAGCGACCAGGGCGGGTACGGCGTGCTCCGGTCCGGGCAGAGCCAGCTGATCCCCGAGATCCCCGAGTCGCTCCTCGAGGAGGCCGCCCGCGACGAGGAGCACCTCCGGCTGATGCGGATGCTCAACCTGCGCAGCGGGATGTCCTGCCCGCTCAAAGTGGGCGACCGCGTCTTCGGCGTCATCAGCTGGGTGGCCGGTGAGGGCGGCCGCCGGTTCTCCGAGGACGACCTGGCCTTCGGTGAGGACCTGGCCCAGCGGGCCGCC
This sequence comes from uncultured Actinomycetota bacterium, assembly GCA_963749865.1. GTDB lineage: Bacteria > Actinomycetota > Actinomycetes > Propionibacteriales > Nocardioidaceae > Nocardioides. Next base: position 432,094 of record CAVVOE010000005.1, on the reverse strand, counting down.
GTCGCCATCGACAACGCGCAGCTGCACAGCCAGGTCCGGACCGCCGCGCTCGAGCTGCAGCGCGCCGTACTCCCCGAGCGGCTGCCCGTGGTCGAGGGCTGGTCGACCGCGGTGCAGTACCACCCGGCCGGCCGCACGGACGCCGGCGGCGACTTCTACGACGTCCTCGAGCTGCAGGACGGCCGGCTCGCGATGTTCGTCGGAGACGTGATGGGTCGAGGCGTCGCGGCCGCCTCGGTGATGGCCCAGATGCGCTCGGCCATCCGGACCCTGATCGCCGTAGACCCGGCGCCGGCCGCCGTGCTCGCCGGGATGGACCGGGTCTTCGACGCGCTCCACCTCGAGCAGCTGGTCACCATGGTGTACGCCGTGGCCGACCCCGCCCTCGACCAGCTCCAGGTCATCAACGCCGGCCACCCGCCGCCGGTGCTGCTCGCGGCCGACGGCCAGATGGAGCTGCTCGAGCACCCGAGCACGCTGATCCTCGGCGTCGGCGGTGGGCAGCGCGCCGTACGGTCGGCGGAGTTCCGGCCGGGCGACCGCCTCCTCCTCTACACCGACGGACTGGTCGAGCGGCGCGGCGAGGACGCCGACAGCGCGATGGCGCGGCTGATCACGGCGCTGCGCACCATGCGCACCGGCTCGGACGAGGCGTGGCTGGCGGCCGTCGTGGAGGAGGTGCGCGACCCGACCCGGGACGACGACGTGGCCGCCATGCTGGTCTCCCGGGACGCCCCGGCCTGATGGCCGAGCAGACCGCGACGGTCGACGAGTACGTCGCCGGCCTCGCGCCCGCGGTCGCCGACCTGGTCGAGGAGATACGTCGCCGGGTGCACGCCGTCCGGGCGGACGTCACCGAGGTGGTCCGGTACGACATCCCGACCTTCCAGGTCGAAGGCCGCTCGCGGGTGCATGTCGCGGCCTGGGCCAAGCACGTGAGCATCTACCCGGTGCCCACCGACCCGGCGCTGGCCGACGAGCTGGTGCCGTACCTCGCCGGCAAGGGGACGCTGAAGTTCCCGCTGTCCCAGCCGATGCCGTGGGACGTCGTGGACAGGGTGCTGCGGGCCCTGCTCCGGTGAGCGCGGGCCCTCGATGGCCCGGCCGACCGACGCGAGCAGGCCAAGCTGACGGGTACCGGCCATCCGTGACCCGGCCCAGCACCCTGCTGCTCGACGTCAACGAGACGCTGTCGGACCTGGGGCCCATGGCGGACCGTTTCGCCGAGCTGGGCGCGCCCCGGGAGGTGGCCGCGACCTGGTTCGCCGCGCTGCTCCGGGACGGCTTCGCGCTGACTGCGGCCGGCAGCACGGCGCCGTTCGCCGACCTGGCCGCCGACGCCGCGCACCGGCTGCTCGCCCCGATGTCCCTCGACCGGGAGGTCGACGACGCCGTGGCGCACGTCATGGCGGGATTCACCTCACTGGACGTGCACCCCGACGTCGGTCCCGGACTCACCGCGCTGCGTGACGGCGGCCTGCGGATCGTGACCCTCAGCAACGGCGCCACCTCGGTCGCCGAGGGTTTGCTCGACCGGAGCGGGCTGGCCCACGCCGTCGAGCGGACCCTCTCCGTGGAGGAGGCCGGCGTGTGGAAGCCCGCGGCCGGCGCCTACCACTGGGCCTGCGCCCAGCTCGGCGTGGCGCCGACGGCCGCGATGCTGGTGGCCGCGCACCCCTGGGACACCGACGGCGCGGCCCGTGCCGGGCTCCAGTCGGCCTGGATCGACCGGGCCGGCGGCAGCAGCTATCCCGCCCACTTCACGCCGCCCACGGTGACCGCGTCCGGCTTCGACGACCTCGCCGGCCGGTTGGGTCAGGCCGAGTAGGGCCCCGGCACTTGTAACTGACTGTTCTGACTACTGGCCTGCGCATATTCAGGCAGGCCGGATGCCTGAACGGTCAGTTACAAGTGCTCGCGGCGGCGGGCGGCGGCTGGCGCCGGTTGGGTCAGGCCGAGTAGGGCCCCCGGCACTTGTAACTGACTGTTCTGACTACTGGCCTGCGCATATTCAGGCAGGCCAGATGCCTGAACGGTCAGTTACAAGTGTTGGCGGCGGCCGGCGGTGCTGGCGGGCGGCGGCTGGTGGGCCGCCCGAGTTCAGACCCAGTACGTGTCGTGGCGGAGCATGAACGCCACCCGTTCCTCCTCGGTCATCGGGTTCTCGGCCAGGCCGGCCAGGGTCTCGAAGTAGTCCTCCCGCGGCGCGCCGGGGGTGAACATCAGCAGCATCGACGCGTGGTTGCCGCCGCGGAAGCCGTGCAGCCCGCCCTCGGGGACGAACATGAAGTCCCCCGGCCCGCCGGTCTTCCAGCCCGTGCCGTCGTAGAGCTGCACCTCGCCGGTGAGCACGTAGAACGACTCGGTGATGGCCCGGTGGAAGTGCGGGTCCGGCCCGGACTCGTCGGGCCCGAAGGTCCAGCGGTAGAGCCCGAACGTCGTGCCGGTGCGGTCACCGGTGGCGAGGTACTCGCACGTGCCGCCGGAGCGGTAGCTGATCTCGGCCTCGGTGGAGTCCGGCCGGATCCAGGCGGACGTCTCCCCGGTGTTGCCGCGGTAGAGGTCCGGCGGGTACGGGCGGTGCAGCGGTCCGGACATCACCCACCTCCCCCTTCGTCTGCACTGCCGTAGGGGCGGGTGATGATCTCCAGCCAGTGCCCGTCCGGGCCCTCCCAGTAGAGGCCGCGGCCGCCGTCGTTGTGGTTGATCTCGCCGGGCCGGTGTTTGTGCGGGTCGGCCCAGAACTGCCGGTCCTGCTCGCGGATCCGTCCCCAGATGGCGTCGAAGTCGTCCTCGCCGACGAGGAACGCGTAGTGCTGGGCCTGGATCTCGCCGGTGTCCGCGATGAAGTCGAGGGACGCGCCGTTGTCGAGCTCGAGCACCGCGAACGGGCCGTACGACGCGGGCTCGGCCCGCCCGAGCACGCCGGCGACCTCGCGCGCGGCGGCCCAGGTGTCCTTGCTGTGGACCAGGGTGTGGTTGAGCTCGACGCTCATGAGGGACCTCCCGAGGTGTGCTGGTGGGCAGGGGCGGCGGGGCGCAGGAACGCGACCACGAGAGCCGCTCCGACGACCAGGGCCACTGCGGCGCCGCCGGTCGCGGTGGCGAAGCCGTGCACCAGGGCCGCAGTGGGCGCCCCGACGAAGTCGCGGGTGGCGTCGACGGACACGGTGTTCAGCACCGCCGTCCCCACGCTACTGCCGATCTGCATGGCGGTGTTGGCCGTGGCGGCGGCGACGCCGACCTGCCGCATGTCCACGCCGCTGGTGGCGACGCCGATCGACGGCGTGAAGACGCAGCCGATCCCGAGCCCGACCAGCACCTCGGCCGGCAGGATCGTGGTGGCATAGCCGCTGGTCGGCGTGAGCTGGGTCAGCAGGGCCAGCCCGCCGGCGGCGACCAGCAGGCCGGGCGCGACCAGCACGCGCGGCGCGACGGTGTCCATCAGCCGGCTCGCGATGCCGTAGGCGCTGCCCGCGACCGCGAGGCTCATCGGCAGGAAGGCCAGCCCGGTGCGGACCGGGCTGTACCCGAGCACGACCTGGAAGTGGTAGGTCAGCATCAGGAACATCCCGAACGTCCCGACCACGCTGATCGCGGTGGCGGCGTACGCCGTCGCGCGCCCGCGGTCGCGCAGGATCGACAGCGGCAGCAGCGGTGCGGCCAGCCCGCGCTGACGGGCCAGGAACCAGCCGATCAGCCCCAGCCCGGCGAGGCCGGGGACCAGGACCTCGACCGAGGCCCAGCCGTGCGCGGCCGCCTCGCTCGCACCGAGCACCAGCCCGGCCAGCCCGCCGGTGGCGAGCACGCCGGAGACGATGTCGACCGGGACCGGGAAGCCGTCGTCCTCGGGCAGCACCCGGCGACCGATGCCGATCACGACCGCGGCGACCAGGACGTTGACGTAGAGGCACCAGCGCCAGCCGGCGTACTCGGTGAGCACGCCGCCCAGCAGCAGGCCGACCACGGCGCCGCTGCTGGCGACCGCGCCGAAGACGCCGAACGCCTTGCCGCGCTCGCGCGGCTCGGTGAACGTCGAGGCGATCAGGGCCAGCGCCGCCGGCGCCATGAACGCAGCGCTGGCGCCCTGGAGCGCGCGGCCGAGGACCAGGACCTCGAACGTCGGGGCCGCCCCGGCCAGCGCCGAGGCGAGCCCGAACCCGGTCAGGCCGATCGTCAGCGCCCGGCGCCGGCCGATCCGGTCGGAGGCCTTGCCGCCGAGCAGCAGCAGCCCGGCGAAGGAGAGCGTGTACGCCGTGACCACGTAGGAGCGGTGCGCGTCGTCGAAGCCCAGCACCCGCTGGGCGGTCGGCAGCGCGACGTTCACGATGGTCGCGTCGAGGGCGACCATCAGCTGCGCCAGCGCGATCACGCCGAGCGCGGCCCAGCGGTGGTCCGACCCCGAAGTGGTGGCCGTGGTGGCCGTGGTGGCCGCGGCGGGGGTGGTGGTCATGGTCTGTCCTTCCCGAAGTGGAGGTGGTTCCTCCGCTTCACTCTGCGCCGCATCACAGGACCGTGTCAAGAGATATGGAGAAAATTCCTCCGCTTCTTGTAGGATGGTGCCGTGACCATGCGTGCGGACGCCCGACGCAACCTCGAGCAGCTGCTCGCGGCCGCGCGCGACGCCGTGGCCGAGAAGGGAGCCGGCGTGGCGCTGGAGGAGGTCGCGCAACGGGCCGGCGTCGGCATCGCCACCCTCTACCGTCGCTTCCCGGACCGCACCGCGCTGCTCCGCGGGGTGGTGATCGACGCCCTCGACCAGACCCGGGCGGCGGCCGAGCGAGCGGCCGACGAGGTCGACGACCCGTTCGAGGCGCTGGCGGACTACCTCCGGGCCGCCCTCGAGCTCCGGGTGTCGGCCGTGATCCCCCAGGTGCTCGACGTCCTCGACCTCGACGAGCCCGAGCTGGCCGCGGCCCGCGAGGCGTCCGCCGCCGCGACCGAGGCGCTCGTCGACGCCGCGCACGCGAGCGGCGACCTGCCGAAGGACGTCACCTTCGCCGACGTCGGGATGATGCTGGTCCGCATCGCCCGGCCGCTGCCGGGGCCGATGCCGGCCGAGCTCAAGCACGTCCTGGCCCGGCGGCACCTGGAGCTGTTCATCCGCGGCCTGCGCGGCGGCGAGGGTTCCCTCGAAGGTCCGGCTCTGACCCGCGCCGAGCTGTCAGACCTGGTCCACGGAGACGGCTGAGGGCTGTCAGCGGGGACGCCCCACCAGTCGCCAGGTCAGGTGTCCGCCCGCCCGGTGAGCAGCGGCCAGGAGAGAAACCAGCGGGGCGACGCCTCGGTGCACGCGCGGAACCCAACCCGCTGGCAGGCTGGTGGCGATGAGCCACTACCTCGGCATCGACCTCGCGTGGGGCACCAAGCAGCCCACCGGGCTCGCGGTGCTGGACGCCGATGCCCGCCTGGTGCACCTGAGCACCGTGCGGACCGACGACGAGATCGTCGCCGCGCTGACGCCGTACCTCGAGCCCCCGGTGCTCGCCGGCATCGACGCTCCGCTCGTGGTCACCAACGCCACCGGCTCACGCCCGGCCGAGCAGGCCCTGAGCCGCGACTACCGCCGGTTCGAGGCCGGCACCCATCCCTCCAACACCGGCAAGCCGGAGTTCGCGGACGGCACCCGCGGCGCCGGGGTCTGCGAACGGCTGGGGCTGGTCGTGCACGAGACCGGGCTGGAGGTCTACCCGCACGCCGCCATGGTCGCGCTGTTCGGGCTGGACAAGACGCTCAAGTACAAGTCCAAGCCCGGCCGGGACCTGCCGTCCCTCCGCAGCGAGCTGCTCCGGCTGATGGGGCTGGTCGAGACCGTCGTCCAGCCCGACCAGACGTGGGTCGCGCTGCGCCGGGCGGTCGAGGGCGCCACCCGCAAGGTCGAGCTGCGGGTGGCGGAGGACCAGGTGGACGCGGTCGTCTGCGCCTACGTGGCGCTGTACGCCGACCGCTGGCCGGAGCACACGACGAGCTACGGCGATCCGGCGACCGGCGTGATCGTCACCCCCTCCCTGCGGACCATCACCGGGGCCGGGCCCGCCGACCCGACCAGCGCCGCGGTCACGGCGTACGCCGCGCGGCACCCCGAGCTGGTCACGGCCGCTGCCCGCGCCGCCGCCCTGATCGCGTCGATGCTCGACGAGTCGGGCATCAACTACCTGACTGTCGACGGCCGGGCCAAGGCCATCGCGTCGTTCGCCGAGAAGGCCAACCGGGCCGAGGGCGGCCGGCTGCTCTACCCGGACCCGCTGACCGAGATCGGTGACCAGCTCGGCGTCCGGGTCATCACCTACGTCCGCGACGACGTCGAAGCGGTCGCGGCGCTGCTCGGGGAGCAGCTCGCCGTCCGCGACGACCGGGACTTCGGGGAGCTCACCGCCAGCCAGGGCCGGTTCGGCTACGCCAGCCGGCACCTCCAGGTCGAGATCGAGGACCGGGTCGTCCAGGTCCAGCTGCGGACGGTGCTGCAGCACGCGTGGGCCGAGTTCGAGCACGACATCCGCTACAAGGGCACGGTCCCGGCCGAGCACGCCAGCGAGTTCGACCGCCGGTTCACCCTCGCCGCGGGGCTGCTCGAGCTGGCCGACCAGGAGTTCTCCACGATCCGCGACCGGCTGCGGGACGCCGAGCCGAGCGAGTCGGCCGACGACGACCCGCGGATCGCGCCGAGCGAGCTCGCCGCCTTCCTGGCCGGGCAATACGCCGACGCCGGCTGGTCCCGCACCGACCACTACGCCTGGATCTCCGGACTCCTGCTCGAGCTCGGGATCACCACCCTGGTCGAGCTCGCGGACGTGCTCCGCGACGTCGACGAGGACGCCATCCGGGCTCGGACGGACTACCGCTACCCGCCCGGCGCCGTGCGCCGGCTCGATGACGCGCTCCTCCATCATTACGGCGAGCGCTACCTCGACCTGCACGGCAACGGGCACCGGCGTGATCTCCTCGCCGCCAGGCTGACGAAGCTGCGGCTCACGTAGCGCCGCTAGACCGGCGTCGGGCACCCCTTGACGGGTCTGGACCCGGCGATCTGACATTCCCTATCGTCAGCGGGGTGAAGAGCCGCTCTGCGGCTCTCGGGGGCCGCCACCACATCGTCGTACTCATCACCGGCCTGGTCTGCCTGGTCGCCTCCCTCACCGGCGCCGGCAGAGCGCCGGCCGGCGCCGAGCCGCCCGCGCCGATCGACACGCCCATGACCGGGATCCTGCCGGTCTGCCCCGCCCAGCTCTTCGACTTCGCCTCCCACGACGTGTGGGTCGAGGACGACCCGTCGAGCCCGTTCAGCACCCACGCCGAGGCCGGGCTGGACCAGAATTGCGCCTGGCAGAACATGCAGCACCGCACCAACCCCAGCTCCTGGCCGCGGGCCGTGAACGCCCGCGCGGTCCCCAACACGGTGTCGATCAACGGCAACCCGACCACGATCCGCTTCGTCGCCGACGGGTTGGCGGCGCCCGGTCCCTTCAACGCGACCGTTCCCGACTGCATGCCCTTGAGCACCCGGCCGGGCGGCTGCAGCAACAACGCCGCCGACCCGACGCCGTATGTCGCCTACCGCCTGGCCAACGGCGCCGGTCAGTTCGTCGATCGGTGGACGCAGGTCATCGAGGCCAACGACAACCCCTTCTTCGACCTGACCCGCAACACCTTGAGCTGCGCCGACAATTACCCGAACTGGAGTCCGGGCAAGGTGCACACCGGGCTGCCCTGCGACTTCGTGCTGCGCTTCGCCACCAGCGCCTCGGGTGCGCCCGTGCTGACCAGCGCCATGCAGGTGATCGTGGGGATCCGCTGGCTCTACGGCACGAGCGGCACGGGCGACAACATCGGCCACGAGTACAGCTACACGGCCGTGGTGCCGATGCTGTTCACGCCCGGCGCGTCGTCCTCGATCTCGCTCGACCCGCTGCCCAGCCCGGTCGGGTACGGCGCGCCAGTCACGCTCCGCGCCACCACCGTCGGCCCACCCGCGGGCACGCAGGTCACGTTCTACCGCCGAGGCAGCAACGGGGTGGCAGGGGTGGTCGGCCAGGCACTCACTGGCGCAGGCGGTGTGGCGACGCTCGCCATCACCGCGACGGCCGACGCGACGTACTGGGCCCAGCTCCCGTCGGGCCAGCAGTCCCAGGAGCGGTCGCAGGTGGTGACCCCCTCGCTCGCCCTGGGCCCGCTGCCCAGCCCGGTCCCCTACGGCACCTCGGTGACGCTGCGCTCCACGGCTCTCGGCCCGCCGCCCGGCTCCGCGCTGAACTTCTACCGCCAAGGCTCCGACGGCGTGGCGCAGTGGCTGGGTCAGGCCCTCACCGACGGTGCGGGCGTGGCCTCGCTGGCCACCACCGCCACCGCGAACGCGACCTACTGGGCCCGGCTCGTCTCGGGTGGCGGCGAGACGGCCCAGTCCGGCCTCCAGTCGATCATCGTCACCCGCGCGGTTGGGCTCTCGGCGAAGAAGAAGGGCAAGAACAAGTACGAGTTCAGCGCCACCCTCAATCCGGGCACCGGCGCGGGTCAGGCGCTGCTGCAGCGCTTCGACAAGAAGAAGGGCTGGGTGACCGAGAAGACCGGCAGCCCCGCGGCCAGCCTGACCTGGAAGCTCAAGCCGCCGAAGGGCAAGTCTCAGTGGCGGGTGCTGCTGCCGGCCAGCGTCGACTTCGCCGAGGCGGTGAGCAACGAGGTGAAGGCGAAGCGGAAGAAGAAGACGCAGACGACCTAGACAAATTCCAATGAATGTCTCAGTATCGAGACATGGTATCGACACTGTCGCACGCGGTGTACCGCCCCGGCGGCGGTCCCGCGTGGGCCGGCCCGTGGCAGATGTACGCCGCCCTGCGCGACCACGACCCGGTGCACCACGTGGTGCCCGAGGGACGCCCGCAGGACGACTACTTCGTGCTCACCCGGCACGCGGACGTGCTGGCCGCGGCGGTCGACACGGCGACGTACTCCAGTGCCCAGGGGCTCACCGTCGAGTACGGCGAGCTCGAGAAGATCGGCCTGGCCGACAACCCGCCCATGGTGATGCTCGACCCGCCCGAGCACACCGCCTTCCGCAAGCTGGTCTCGCGCGGCTTCACGCCCCGGGCGGTGCGCGAGGTCGAGCCCGAGGTCCGCGCGTACGTCGCGGAGAGGCTGGACGCGTTCGTCGCGGCGGGTGGCGGCGACATCGTGGTCGGCCTGTTCAAGCCGCTGCCGAGCATGGTGGTGGCCCACTACCTCGGCGTCCCGGCGCAGGACCGCGACCAGTTCGACGGCTGGACCGACGCGATCGTCGCCGCCAGCTCGGCGGGCCACCCCACCGAGGCCGCCGACGCCACGATGGCGATGCTCGGCTACTTCTCGGAGCTGATCGAGCGGCGGCGCGCGGAGCCGGCCGAGGATCGGGGGAGTGACACGGTCTCCCACCTGGTGGCGGCCGGCGTGGGCGATGACGACGCCGGCCTCCTCAGCATCCTCGGCTACGTGTTCGCGATGGTCACCGGCGGCAACGACACCACCACCGGCGCCCTCGGTGGCGCGGTCCAGCTGCTCGCCACCAACCCCGGGCAGCGCGACCTGCTGGTCGCCGACCCGAGCCTGGTGAAGGGCGCGGTCGAGGAGTTCCTGCGGCTGACCTCGCCGGTGCAGGGGCTGGCCCGCACCACCACCCGCGACGTCGAGCTGCACGGCGTGCGGGTCCCGGCCGGGCGCAAGGTGCTGCTCTGCTACGGCGCCGCCAACCGCGACCCGCGCCGGTACGGCGACGACGCCGACGAGCTCGACGTGCTCCGGAACCCCTCCCAGATCCTCACCTTCGGCCAGGGCAGCCACCACTGCATCGGCAACGCCGCCGCCCGGATGATGGCCCGGGTCGCGCTCGAGGAGCTGCTGGCCCGCATCCCGTCGTTCACCGTCGACCTCGACGGCGTCACCTGGGCGCCCGGCCCGTACGTCCGCCGTCCGCTCACCGTCCCGCTGGCAGTCCGATGACCTGGTTGGCCGAGGACCGCAGCCGGATGGCGACCGAGCGGATCCTCGACGCCGCGGGCGAGCTGTTCGTGCGGCACGGCGTCGGCGCGGTCGCCATGGGTGACGTGGCCCGGGCCGCCGGCTGCTCCCGCGCGACGCTCTACCGGTACTTCGCGGACCGCCACGAGCTGCACGTGGCCTTCGTGCACCGCGAGGCCCGGCGCGTCGGTGAGCTCGTGGCGGCCGACGCGGCCCGGGTCGACGATCCCGGCCGGCGGCTGGTGGCCGCGGTGCTGTCCGCCCTGCGCCACGTCCGGGCCGCACCCGAGCTGGCGGCGTGGTTCGCGCGCGGCGACGCGGTGGCCACCGCCGAGCTGGCCCAGTCCTCGACGGTCATCGAGGCGCTCGGGCGCACTGTCGTCGACGACCCGCTGGCGGCCCGCTGGGTGGTGCGGGTGATCGTCTCGCTCCTGATCGCGCCCGGCCGCGACGGTGCCGAGGAGCGCGCGATGGTGGAGCGCTTCGTGGCGCCCGGGCTCCAAGTCCCGTAGGTCACCTCGTGATCGTGACCTTGACCTTCGCGGGCTTGGGGTCCTCGATCCCGGCCGGACTGATCGCCTTGATGCGGATCCGGTGCTCGCCGAGACCCAGCACCTTCTTGTAGGGCGTCCGGCACGGCCTGAACTTCCGGCCGTCCACGCTGCACTTGAACGTCGACCCCTCGACCGACGAGGTGAACTTCACCTTCACCTTCGGGTTGCCCCGGAACCGCTTGGGCCGCTTCGTGATGGTCGTGTCCGGCTCCGGGCAGGCCACTTGGCTCAACGCCGAGGCGGGGCAGGCGTCCTGAGTGAGGTCGCCGAAGCTGTCGGCGTCGACGTCCGGCTCGAGCACCGCCGAGATGTTGGGCCGGAAGGTCCCCGGAGTGTCTGATGCCAGCGCGCCGGACGACACGAACGCCGCGTTGACATCCGGGTCGAACGGCGCCGCCACCTGGGTGAGGTCACCCGCCACGCCAAAGCTCGCACAGGCCATGTTGGTGGCGGTGTAGCCCAGGCCGAGCCGCTGACCGGCGCTGATCGGAACGCGGATCGCGAAGGTGTTCGTCTGCGACGGGGTGATCGTCACCTTGGCGCTCTTGGCCACCACCGTCTTGAGACCAGCCGACGATCCGTCCGCGAACACGATCGCGCGCACCTGGCCAGCCACGTTGTTGGCCTGGTGGGCGAAGCTCGTCAGCACCCCGTTCGCGGGGGCGGTGTAGGTGCTCCCACCGGGGCCCTCGGGGCTCAGCACCACGCCACCGGGGACCGGGGTGTTGCAGACGACCGCGACGCCGGTCTGGCCGAGGGTCGTGGCGGCGGCTCGCGCCGACTCGGCCTCGCGCGCGCCGGCGGGCCCCGGGGCGAGCGGGCTGAGGAGCAGAGCGGCCACGATGGGGATCACGAGCGTCGGACGCACCCGGCCATGGTGCCGCATCTGGTGCGTCCTGCCGGTCAGGCGCGGCCCGCGCCCGCTACGGAGCCGCGCTGCGCAGCTTCTCCAGCAGCGGCCCGGCCGCCTCCTCGAGGAACCGGTCCTGGCCCTCGTCACCGACCTGCACCACCGCGACCTCGGTGAAGCCGGCCTCCCAGTACGCGCCGACCGCCTCGACGATCTTGTCGAGGTCCGGTCCGCACGGGATCGACTCGGCGACGTCGTCAGGCGTCACGAACTGGCTGGCCGAGGCGAACCCGGCGGTCGTGGGGAGGTCGGCGTTGACGTTCCAGCCGCCGCCGAACCAGCGGAACTGCTCGTGCGCGCGCTCGACCGCGACCTTCTCTTCGCGGTCCCAGCAGATGGGAAGCTGCCCGATGGCCCGCGCTCCGTCCCCGATCCGGTTCGCGCCCTCCACGTCGTTCCACTCGGTGATCAGCTCGGCCTTCGGCTCGACCGCGATCAGGTCGTCGCCCAGCGGCGCGAACCGCTCCACGCTGCGGCCCGCGGAGACGGCGAGCGCGATGCGGACCTGCTCCTCGGGCAGGTCCCACAGCCGTGCGGCGTCCACGGCGTAGTGCTCGCCGCGGTAGGTCACCAGGTCACCACCGAACAGCGCCCGGATCACCTCCACCGCCTCCTCGAGCATCTCCTGGCGGGTCTCCACCGCCGGCCAGCCCTCGCCGACCGTGTGCTCGTTGAGGTTCTCGCCGCTACCGAGCCCGAGGGTGAACCGCCCCTCCGACAGCAGCGCCATGGTGGCGGCCTTCTGGGCCACGACCGCGGGGTGGTACCGCATGGTCGGGCAGGTCACGTAGGTCATCAGCTCCACCCGCTCGGTGGTCTGGGCGACCGCGCCCAGCAGGCTCCAGGCGTACGGCGAGTGGCCCTGCTCGGTGAGCCAGGGGGAGTAATGGTCGCTGCAGACCTCGAAGTCGAAGCCGACCTGCTCGGCCGCGGCGGCGTATCGCACCAGCTCGCGCGGACCGGACTGCTCGGTCATCAGGGTGTAGCCGAAGCGGCTCATGGCCCGCAGGTATCCGTGCGCAGCACCCGGCTAACGTCGGGTGCCATGACGCCCGCCGACCTTCTGACCGACGCGTTCGACCGCATCCTCAAGACCGCTACCGCCGCCGTCGACGGGCTGACCGAGGACCAGCTCGCCGCCCGGCCGGCCAGGGACGCCAACTCGATCGGCTGGCTGGTCTGGCACCTGGCGCGGGTGCAGGACGACCACGTCGCCGACGCCGCCGGCACCGAGCAGGTGTGGACCGCCCAGGACTTCGTGTCGCGCTTCGACCTGCCCTTCGACTCCGGGGCGACCGGGTACGGCATGAGCAGCGAGCAGGTGGGCCACGTGCGGGTCAGCGCCGAGCTGCTGACCGAGTACCTGCGCGCGGTGCACGACGCGACCACGTCGTACGTCGCGGGCCTGGCTCCCGACGACCTGGACCGCATCGTCGACGAGCGCTGGGACCCGCCGGTCTCCCTCGGCGTCCGGCTGGTCAGCGTGGTCAGCGACGACCTGCAGCACGCCGGGCAGGCCGCCTACGCGCGAGGGCTGGTCACGGAGGAGTGAGCTTCCTGACCAGCCGGTAGCGCACGAACGCCGGCGCGAGGAGCGCCGCGACCACGGTGCCGACCACGACCAGCACGCCGCCCCCCGCCGCGGACGCCGCGGTCCCGACCGCCGCCGCGCTGGCGCCGTGGGCCACGTCGGCGATGCGCGGGCCACCGGCGACCACCACGATGAAGACGCCCTGGAGCCGGCCGCGCACGGCGTCGTCCGCGGCACTCTGGAGCATGCTGGTGCGGAAGGCCGCGGACGCCATGTCCGCCGCACCGCCGACCACCAGCATCAGCAGCGCGACCAGGAGCATCGCGGTGGGAGCCAGGTCCGCGAGACCCACGGCGAGGCCGAAGCCGGCCATCGCGGCGCCCCAGACCAGGACGCAGGCGATGACCGCGCGGCCCTGGGCCTCGATGCGGGAGACCCAGCCACTGAACACGCCACCGACCACCGCGCCGGCCGGGATCGCCGCGAAGAGCAGCGCGAAGGCCAGGCCGCCCGCCTCCGGCCCGCCGAAGTCGATGTGCGCCATCTCGGGGAAGAGCGCCCGCGGCATCCCGAAGACCATCGCGATGATGTCGACCACGAACGACATCAGCAGCACCGGCTGGTGGCGCAGGTAGGCGAACCCTTCGACCACCGCACGTAGCCCGGGTGCGACGGCTTCCGCACCCGCGACGGCCAGCTTCGGGAGCCGGACGACGGCCAACAGCGTCGCGAACAGCGTCACGGTGTCGACGAGGTAGAGCCACTCCAAGCCGATCACCGGGATCAGCACTCCGGCCATCAGCGGTCCGCCGATCGCGCCGGCCTGGAAGACCGTCATGTTCAGCGAGTTCGCCGCGGGCAGCAGCTCGAGCGGCAGGATCTTGGGCAGCACCGCGCTGCGGGTCGGCTGGTTCACCGCGAAGAACGCCTGCTGGACGGCGAACAGGCTGAGCAGCAGCCAGACGTTCGCGCCGCCGAGGAAGGCCTGCAGCCAGAACAGCCCGCTGGTCACGATCAGGCCGACCGTGGTGACCACCAGGATCGTCCGCCGGTCGAAGACGTCGGCCAGGGCGCCGCCGTACAGCCCGAAGATGACCAGCGGCACCAGCCCGAAGACGCCGGTCAGCCCGACGTACGCCGAGGAGCCGGTCTCGGCGTAGATCTGGGCCGGCACCGCGACGATCGTCAGCTGTGCGCCGACGACGGTGACGATGTTGGCCACCCACAGCCGCCGGAAGTGCACCTCCTGGAGGGGCCGGGTGTCCGCCAGTAGGGCCGCGAGTCGGGAGTCGGCGCTCACTCGGCGTGCTCAGAGTGCGTGCATCGCAAGGCGCCGGAGCGACGACGCTGCAGGCCCATCATCGACTGACGGCAACGCCGCGAGGTGTGTGCTCTGTGTGCGCGAAGCGTGCGCAGCCTCCTGACTCGCGGCCCTCCGCTCCGCAGGTCCACCACGCCCACCAGTGTCCGGCGTGCCACGATGAGTCGTGACGCCGACCCCGGTCCAACGCTCATGACCACGAAGCAGGGACCCCTCGACGTGACGTTCGAGGCACAGCTGGAGAAGTCCGACGCCAGGGGCGGCTGGACCTACGTCGTGTGGCCGGAGTCGGCCACGTTCTTCGGCACCCGCGGCCTGGTGAAGGTGCGCGGGACCGTGGACGGCGTGCCGTTCCAGAGCTCGTTCATGGCGCTCGGAGACGGCCGCCACAAGCTCCCGATGAGGACCGCGCTGCGGCTCGACGTCGACAAGCAACAGGGCGAGACGGTGACCGTGCACCTCGAGGAGCGGCTGGGCTGACCTGGGTCACCGGGCCCGCGCACCTACGATCCTCGGGTGACCCCTGCGGACGCCACGGCCACGGCGAAGGAGTCGACCGACCTCGCGCACTGGGTGATCCGGTTGGCCGGGGCGGTGTACGCGCTGGGCGTGGTGCTGCTCGCGGTCGCGGTGTACGTCGACCTGCCCGGCTTCCTGGGGGCGTTCGGCGACCCGGAGGCCTGGTGGCCGATCGCGGTCGACCTGGCCGCCGGCCTGGTCGCGTTCGGGACCTGGCGCTGGGTGAACCGGCGCAACAACCGGCCCTTCGCCGTGGTGCTGCTGGCGCTGGGCATCGCCACCGTGCTGGTGCTGGCCTCGGCGTCGTACGGTCGGTGCCCGGACGCCGGTCTGAGCACGTTCTGGAGCGTGGTCACGCGGGTGGTGGGGCTGGTCACCAACAACTACGCGGTCGACATGTTCGCCCCGCCCGGCTGCGAGGCGAACGGCGTGCCGCTCGCGCTCCAGTTCGCCCGGTTGGCCCAGCTCATCGTGCTGCTGGTCGCGGCCACCAGCGCGGTGACCGCGCTGCTGCGCACGCAGGTGGACCGGGTGGCGGTCCGTTTGGCGCCGCGGCTCTCGGTCGTGCTCGGCGCCGACCTGACCTCGGCGCCGCTGCTGAGCGCGCTGGCCGTGGACGCGGAGCGGTACACGCTGGCCGCGGTCACCTCCGACCCGCTGGCGCCGTGGGTGGGACAGGCCCGCGCCACAGGCTGGCGGGTGGTGGTCACCGACCCGCACCGGCCGGAGACGGTGAGCCGGCTGGTGACCAGGCCGGGCCGCCGGCACGCCCTGCACCGGCTGGCCGTGCTGGCCTCGGACAGCACCGAGGCCCAGCGGCTGATGGCCCACGTGCAGGCCGCGGTCGACGACCGCAAGCCGGTGACCGGCACCGACGTGGTGCGGGTGCTGCTGCGGATCGATGAGGCCTGGCAGGCCGAGGACTGGCGCCGCCGCTACCTGACCCGGATCCCGAAGTGGATCGTGGACACGATCAGTGAGAACGAGGTGACCGCCCGGCTCCTCGTCGACGACATCCTCGAGCGCGGTGCCGACCACGTGCTGATCACCGGCCACTCCGACCTCACCTTCGCCGTGGTCGCGGAGCTCGCGCAGCGGGACCGCGAGCAGGGCCTCGGCGCGCGCGCCGAGCGGACCGCGAGCCCCGGCGTCACGATCCTCGGCCCGAACGCCGGCCAGGTCCTCGAGGAGCACGTGCTGGCCCAGAGCCGCTTCGGCAACACCCGGCTGGACGGGGTCCACGCGGAGACCGGTCGCGAGCCGGACGACGTGGTCGGCGAGTGCGTCGAGCAGCACCGCGCTCCGGCCCTGGTCTTCAGCGGCGACGTGAGCGTCGCCGACCAGCGGCTCGCCTCGCGGCTGGGCACGTCGTACCCCGGGCTCCTGGTCTACTCCCGGCACACCGAGGTCACCGGTCTCGGCACCGAGCCGCTGCTGGCCCAGGTGCGGGCCTTCGGCTCGACCCTGGACGCCGGGCAGGGCCGGCCGGTGGACAGCTGGGAGCGGATCGCCCGCCTGGTGCACGAGGACTACGTGCAGACCTATCCCGACCCCGACGA
Organism: uncultured Actinomycetota bacterium; assembly: GCA_963749865.1. Lineage (GTDB taxonomy): Bacteria > Actinomycetota > Actinomycetes > Propionibacteriales > Nocardioidaceae > Nocardioides. The sequence continues at coordinate 415,716 of CAVVOE010000005.1, read as the reverse complement.
CCCCGCGCGGAAACCGTGGGACGAGCTGGAGCCGTTCTACCGCGAGTCCAACGTGCGCCAGGTGCTCACCGTGCTCGGCTCGGCGGTCGCGGTCGGGCGCAGCTGGGGGGCCAGCGCTCAGACCGCCGCGCCGCCGAGCGCCGAACAGCTCGACGAGATGGCCCGCCGCGACCACGAGTCGTGGTTCGAGCACCTCGAGATGAACCGCTGGACCTGGGGGCCGACCCGCGACCGAGCCGCCAGGAAGCACCCGGACCTGCTGCCGTGGGACCAGCTCCCCGACGAGAGCCGCGAGAAGACCCGCAGGGGCGTCGTCGAGAGCCTGGCCCTGCTCGAGACCCTCGGCTACCGGTCCTTCGACGACCCCTACGCGGCGTGGGTGCGCTTGCGCCGACGCGGCGAGGTCACCGCCGTACGCCAGGACCAGGACTGGACCTGGACCACCTCGGACGGGACCGTGCTGCGCGGCCAGGCTGGTGACTGGAAGGTCACCGGCGACAACGGGAGCTCCCGCTCGGTGGTCGCCTCGATCTTCGAGCGGACCCACGAGCCGCTGGGCGGCGACCGCTGGCGCCGGGTCGGCGAGGTCCGCGGCCGCCAGGCCCGCCCGGGCGAGGTGGTGCACAGCCTCGAGGGCGACCAGACCGCCCGGCCCGGCCAGTGGGTGCTCCACGGCGTCGAGGACGAGGAGTGGCTGGTCTCGGCCGAGCACCTCGAGCGGGCCTACGACCGCATCGACGACGTGTCGTCGTAGCCCGCTCCCTGCGCAAGCGGAACCTTCCGGATCGGGTTGGGTTCACAAGGACGGGGGATCTGTGATGGGTTCCTCGGGATGCGTTTCATTCTCGGGACACGCAGTGATGGTGGTCGCCACCTCGGATCGCAACTCGGTCCAGGTGCCAAGTCGATCAACCCTGCGCTGACGATCCTCGGGCCGTCGTGTCCGATCGGTTCGTCGGTGTGGATCAGCTCCCGACCCGCATCCGTCGACGCGCTGGGAAACCCCCTGCCCTCGACGTACCAGAGCCGTGCCACTGGGGGCACGCGCTCTCCGGGTCGGGCGTGTTCCCGGCCGAGTCGAACACAACGAGGAGTTCCGTCATGAGAGTCACTCGCCCGGGTCAGGTCTTCCTGGCCGCGATCGCACTGGCCGTCAGCGGCCTGGCGTTCACGCCCGCGACCGCGTCGTCGAGCGACACCGGCCAGAGCAGCGCCACTCGCGATACGCCTCCGACGTGGCAGGAGTTCAAGGCGGAGACCTACCGGGACGTCGACGGCCAGTGGATCGTCAACGGGGACGAGGCGATCCCGACGGTGGCCAAGCTCCATGCCTACTACGACAAGATGATGGCGAAGAGCGACCAGAACGGCGGCAGCAGCAGCCTGGTCGTCAACCAGTCCGGCGGCGGTGACGACGTCTGGAGCTTCGGCCAGGTCGCCAACATGACCTACTGCGTCAGCAACGCCTTCGGTTCCGAGCACCAGACCGTGGTGGACGCCATGGCCGGTGGCGCGGCGCTCTGGGAGAGTGCCTCGTCGGCGATCGACTTCATCTACGACCCGTCGCAGGACGCCAACTGCACGACCAGCAACGACGCCGTGCTCTTCTCGGTGGAGCCGGTGGTCACCAGCGAGTACATCGCGCGCGCGTTCTTCCCGAGCACGCCTGACTTCGAGAGGAACATCCTGGTCGCCGACAGCCTGACGACGTCCGGCTGGCCGCCCAGCAACATCCTGGGCCACGAGCTGGGCCACACGCTCGGCTTCCGGCACGAGCACACCCGGCCCGAGGCCGGCGCGTGCTTCGAGGACAACAACTGGCGCCCGCTGACGCCGTACGACTCGGCGTCGATCATGCACTACCCGCAGTGCAACGGAACGTCGAGCGACCTGTCGTTCAGCTACTACGACGGTGAGGGCGCCCGGGCCATCTACGGGTTCTGACGCACTCGCTCGACCACTGAGTCGGACGGCCCGGCGGGCCCCCCTGCCGGGCCGTCACTCAGGCGATGCCGGCGGCCTTGTCCAGCGCTTGGAGCAGGTCGTGGGCGGCGAGCTCGACCGCCTTGTGCCGCCACTCGGACGCGCGGTAGACGCAGGCGATCAGGCCGGTGCGGTGCACCCGGCGCAGGTCGCCGTAGACGAAGGCGTAGCGGGCCTTGGTCTCGTCGTTCGCGCCCTCGGTCAGGCCGAGGTGCCACGCGGCGTACTCCTCCCACGAGTGCCTCTCGAGGTAGGCGTTCTGGACCTCAGCGCCCGGCTGCGCCTCGCCCCAGTCGGAGTCGAGGACGTACTGCTTGGCCGTGATCAGCTCGCGGCACCGGCTCACCGCAGCGTCGTTGACGGAGTAGCTGGCCATGGCGCGGCGCCTTCCTCAGGCCGGAACGGGCTGGTCGTCCTCGCGGGGACCGAAGATGCACAGGTCGTCGAGCTCCTCGGCCGACAGGCCGGTACCCGATGCCTGCATCTGGGCCCGGGAGCGTCGCGAGAAGCACGCGCGGAACAGCTCGTACGGCGGCACCCGGTCGGCCAGCTCTTCCGGCATCCGCTCCGTGGCGCCTCGACGACCGGCAGCCACAGGTGTTCGGGCATCCGCGACAGGGCGAGCGCCTCGTGCAGGTCCGCGTGGTGGACGGCCACGTTCCACACCGACGCCTGGCCGCGGGTTGTCGACCACCGACTCCGCGATGGCCTCCTGGCGCGATCGCAGCTCGTCCATGCGGGCGTCCCGGGCACCGTCGTACCCAGCTGCTCGTCGCTGGGGGTCGGCGCCAGCGCAGGACAAGGCATCGACGTGCTCGGCGTAGAGCGCTCCCCCGTCGGTCACCCCGCGACCGTAGCCGGGCCCGCCCGCTGGGCGACACGCCACCGAAAAGGTGCGTCGGGGGTGTCGTATCGCCTCGTGCTCGTTCGTGGTGTGGTTGAGGTGGCCGCATCCGGGCCGCCCGAAACCAGAGGAGACCGACATGACCCAGTACCTGATGAGCGTCCACTCCGGCCCCGAGGACTACGCCCGGAGCATGGAGGAGATGCAGCCGATGTTCGAGGCCGTGGACCGGTTCAACGAGAAGGCCCGCGACGCCGGGATCTGGGTGTTCGCCGGCGGGCTGCAGCCGGGCGACCTGGCCACCGTGGTCGACGGCACCGTCGCCGAGGCCGTCGTCACGGACGGCCCCTACCTCGAGACCAAGGAGTGGATCGGCGGCTTCTGGATCTTCGAGCTGCCCGACCTGGACGCGGCCCTGCAGTGGGCCAAGGAGGCGTCCGCGGCCTGCGGCGGCAAGGTCGAGGTCCGGCCGTTCCAGGACGAGCCTGCGTGACAGCGGATGCCGCGATCGAGCGGATCTACCGCGAGGAGTACGGCCGCATAGTCGCTTCCCTGGTCCGCCGCTTCGGTGACATCGACATCGCCGAGGAGGCGGCCGGGGAGGCGCTGCTGGTGGCCGTGGAGAAGTGGCCGGCTGACGGCGTACCGCCCAACCCGGGCGGCTGGCTGACCACCACAGCGGGCAACCGCGCCATCGACAAGATCCGCCGCGAGTCCAACCGCGACGCGAAGCACCAGGCGGCGTACATGATCAACGACGACACCCCCCACGAGCCGACCGGCATCGTCGAGGACGACCGGCTGCGGCTGATCTTCACCTGCTGCCACCCGGCGCTTGCACCGGAGGCGCGGGTGGCGCTGACCCTGCGGCTGCTCGGCGGCCTCACCGTGGCCGAGATCGCCCAGGCCTTCCTCGTCCCCGAGACGACGATGGCGCAGCGGATCACCCGCGCCAAGAAGAAGATCAGCGCCGCCAAGATCCCCTACCGGGTGCCCTCCGCCGCGGACCTCGGCGAGCGCGTCAGCGGGGTGCTCGCCGTCGTCTACCTGGTCTTCAACGAGGGCTACCTGTCGTCCTCGGCCGACGCCACACCCATCCGCGACGAGCTGACCGCCGAGGCGATCCGGCTGGCGCGCATCCTGCGCACCCTGCTGCCTTCGGTGCCGGAGATCACGGGCCTGCTCGCCCTGATGTTGCTGACCGAGGCCCGCCGCCCGATGCGGGTGGCCGGTGGTGAGCTGGTCCCCATGTTCGAGCAGGACCGCGGCGGCTGGGACCGCTCGCTCATCGAGGAGGGTCACGCCCTGGTCCGCGAGTGCCTGGAGATCGGCCGGCCCGGCCACTACCAGCTGCTCGCCGCCATCAACGCCGTGCACACCGACGCCCCCACCGCCGCGGACACCGACTGGGGCCAGATCGCCACTCTCTACGCCCAGCTGTACGCCGTCACGCCGTCGCCCATCGTCGCGCTCAACCGCGCGATCGCGGTGGCCGAGCTCGACGGCCCCGAGGTGGCCCTGGCCGAGGTCGACCGGCTTCCTCTCGACCACTACCACCCGTGGCACGCGACCCGCGCCGACCTGCTCCGCCGGCTCGGCCGGTCTGCCGAGGCCCGCGCGGCGTACGACGCCGCCCTGGCACGCACTGACAACGAGGCCGAGCGGGCCTACCTGACCCGGAGGCGCGGTCAGCTGGGGTGAGACACAGGACCGCGCATCGGGGTGGGCGGAGCCTTGGGTGGGCTCCTATGGTCGTCGCATGACGCCGCCCGCACCGTTGCAGCTGCCCGCGTCCGAGGAGGCCCTCGACTGGGTGCGGGCCCGTACGACGAAGGGGCTGGCCAGCGCCCGGGAGCTGGTGGCCGGGCTGCGCGAGGAGCCGCCGGCCGAGCCGGAGGGGGTGCTCCGGCGCTGGGACGAGGTGACGCTGGCGCTCAGCAACGTGGGCGCGCTGGCCGGTCTGCTCTCCAACGTGCACCCGCTGATCGAGGTGCGGACGGCCTGCGAGGAGGCCGAGGTCGAGGTCGACAAGCTGGTCACCGAGCTGCGCCAGGACCGCGCGCTCTACGACGTGTTCGCGGCGCTCGACCCGGCCGGCCTGGACCCGACGGCGGCCCGACTGCTGGACAAGACGCTGGAGGAGTTCCGGCGGGCCGGCGTCGACCAGGACGACGCGACCCGTCAGCGGCTGGCCGAGATCAGCGAGCGGATCACCACGATCGACCAGGAGTTCAGCCGCAACATCCGCGACGACGTACGCACGGTGAAGGCGACGCCGGAGCAGCTCGCAGGGATGCCGGAGGACTGGCTGGCCGCGCACCCGGCCGACGACGAAGGCCTGGTCACGGTGACCACCGACTACCCGGATGCGGTGCCGGCGCGGATGTTCGTGCGCGACGCCGGGGTGCGGCGGCAGGTGATCGTCGCGTTCCTCGAGCGCGGCTGGCCGCAGAACGAGCCGCTGCTCAAGGAGCTGTTCGACCTGCGCCACGAGTACGCCAACCTGGTCGGCCACAGCGACTGGGCGTCGTACGACGCCGCCGTCAAGATGATCGAGAAGGGCCCGGCGATCCCGGAGTTCATCGAGCGGATCGCCCAGGCCGCGCAGGGCCCGATGGAGCGCGACCTCGCGGCGGTGATGGAGCGCTACCGCCAGGACGTGCCGGGCGCCGAGGCGATCGACGCGGCCGACTCGTCCTACTACGAGGAGCTGGTCCGCAAGGAGCAGCACGACGTCGACTCCCAGCAGGTGCGCACCTACTTCGCCTTCGACAAGGTCCGCGCCGGGCTGCTCGACGTGACCGGCCGGCTGTTCGGCCTGCGCTACGAGCCGGCGCCCGATGCGGTGGCGTGGCACGAGGACGTCACGGCGTACGACGTCTATCCGAGCGATCCGACCGGGGACGGCGAGAGCCTCGGGCGCATCTACCTCGACCTGCACCCACGCGAAGGCAAGTACAAGCACGCCGCCCAGTTCACGATCGGCAACGGCGTGGCCGGCCGGCAGCTCCCCGAGGGTGCGCTGGTGTGCAACTTCAGCCAGGGGCTGATGGAGCACGACCACGTGGTGACGCTGTTCCACGAGTTCGGTCACCTGCTGCACCACGTGCTCGGCGGCCACGTCGGCTGGACCCGGTTCGCAGGCGTCGCCACCGAGTGGGACTTCGTCGAGGCCCCGAGCCAGATGCTCGAGGAGTGGGCGTGGGACGCCGACGTCCTCCGGACCTTCGCCACCGACGCTGCCGGCGAGCCGATCCCCACCTCGCTCGTGGAGCGGATGCGCGCGGCCGACGACTTCGGCAAGGGGCTGCAGGCCCGCCAGCAGATGTTCTACGCGTCGGTGTCGTACTGGTTCCACACCGAGCGGCCGGCCGACCTCAGCGCCCGGCAGGTCGAGCTGCAGGAGCGGTACTCGCCGTACCGCCACGTCGACGGCACCCACTTCTTCGCCAACTTCGGCCACCTCGGCGGCTACTCGTCGGCGTACTACACCTACATGTGGTCGCTGGTGATCGCCAAGGACCTGTTCTCCGCGTTCGACCCCGACGACATGTTCGACACCGCCGTCGCCGGCCGCTACCGGGACAAGATCCTCGCCGCCGGCGGCACCAAGGACGCCGCCGAGCTGGTCGCCGACTTCCTCGGCCGGCCGTACACCTTCGACGCGTACGCCGCCTGGCTGGCCCGGTAGCCGCTCGCCTCCACCAACAGGTAACTCACCGTTCGGTCAGCTTCTGCAGCGTTCGAACGCCATGGAAGCCGACCGAACGGTGAGTTACCCGAGTCCTGCTTGCGCTGGGCGATCGGTCGACGTACAGTAGCGATATATCGCGATACAGATGCGATACCAACAGACATTCTGGTACGACACACACATGAAGGAGTTCCGAGATGGGACACCCAGGATTCAACAGACAGTGGGCTCGCATGGACGAGCCCGGCCGACGCCAGCGCCGCGGTCGCCGCGGTCCCTGGGGTGAGTGGGAGGGCGGCCCCGGCCGCCAGGGCCCGCCGCCGTGGGTGGCCGGCCTCTTCGGCCTCGGCTCGATGCACGAGCAGAAGCGCGGGCCGCGGGTCCGCCGCGGCGACGTGCGATCCGCGATCCTTGACGTCCTCCGGGCGGCCGAGGAGACCGGTGAGCCGGTGAACGGCTACCAGGTCATCCAGCAGATCTCCGAGCGCAGCGAGGGGTCATGGCGGCCGAGCCCCGGCTCGGTCTACCCGACCATCCAGCAGCTCGAGGACGAGGGGCTGGTCGAGACCGACGACGCGCGCGGCCGCAAGTCGCTGCGGCTCACCGACGAGGGGCGGCAGTACGTCGCGGACCACGCCGACGAGCTCGCCGCCGTGTGGCGGCCCTTCGACCGCCAGGCGCGCGAGGAGGAGACCAGCTTCTCCGGCCTGAAGCCGGAGATCGGCCAGGTCATGGGCGCGGTGTGGCAGATCGTCACCGCCGGGTCCGAATCCCAGCAGCGCGCGGCCATCGACGTACTCGTCGACACCAGGCGCAGGCTCTACGGCATCCTCGCCGACGGCGACGAGGGGTCCGACGACGAGTCCGAGGACGACGACTCATGAGCGACAGCACCATCCGGCTCAGCGACGCCGAGCGGGACGCAGCGGCGGCCGACCTGGGCGAGCACTTCGCCCAGGGCCGGCTGACCGCCGACGAGCACGCCGAGCGGCTCGAGCAGGTGTGGGGAGCCAAGACCCGGGGCGAGATCGCCCCGATCTTCGGCGACCTGCCCAGCCCGTACGCCGCCGCGGCGGCTCCGGCGCCGACGTACGAGGCGCGCTACTGGAACTCGGGCCTCCGCCCGTTTCGCCGCGGGGTTCCGGCCCCGCTCCTGGTGGTGCTGGCCCTGCTGATCGTCCTGTCGGCGGTCGCGCACTTCCCGTTCGTCCTGCTCGGCTTCGCCCTGTTCTGGTTCGTGGTGCTCCGGCACCGCGGCCCGCAGCGGTCGTACTCACGCCGGCGCTGAGGGACTAGCGCCGCCTGGAGGAGCCAGCAGCTCGTCCAGCCAGGCGAAGCAGCGGAGGGAGAGCTCCTCGAGGGTGGCCGAGGTGACCCCGGGGACGAGCTCCTCGACCCGGTCGGCGACCTCGGGCGGCAGGTCCTCGCGGAGGTAGCGAACACCGAAGTCGTGGCGCCACGGGCAGTGCTCGACTCGGAGCAGCCGGACCACGGAGTCGAACGGGAACCGCAGGTACCACTGCACGGCCTCGGCCACGTGGCCGCGCGCGATCGCCCGGTTGACCAGCCACTCGCCGGTGACCCGTCGCTGCCGCACGTTGTCGACCTCCGCGGTCAGCGACTTCGACACGTCCTCGTCCTCGAGCACGATCACTGCGTCCGGGTCGTGGAGCACGAGAGGCGTGCCGTGCCGGCGTACGTCGAGGTGTGAGTGGTGGTCGGCGAGGTCAGACACGTGCAGGTCGACGATGCGGGTCGGCTCGAGTAGCAGCCCCGGCCGTTCCTGGAGGTTGATGAAGGCCTGGCGGCCGTCCGGCCAGACGTCCTCGGGCACCTCCCAGACGTCCCTCACGTCGAAGTCGGCGCGCGCCTGCGCCACCCATCGCGAGTAGACGCCCGTCGTCGTCCCCGGCGTGCAGAGCACGTCGAGGTCGAGGTCGGACCACTCGTCCCACCCGCCCGTGACGGCCGAGCCGCCCACCCAGACGCAGCGGACGTCGGGGTCGGACGACGCCTGCGCAGTCAGCCAGGAGGTCCAGTCGGCGTACCGGGACAGGTCGGTCACGGCACGGAGTCTGCTACTTCTGCACCTCGTAGCGCAGGTGGGTCACGCCGCGCCCTTCGTGCACGACGGGGTCGGACAGCCGCACCGGGCCCTTCGAGCCGGCGAACCACGGGATGCCGGCGCCCAGCACGACCGGCACCAGGCTGATGTCGATGACGTCGAGCAGCCCGGCGTCGAGCGCCTGTCGCGCCAGCGAGCCGCCGGCGATGACCACGTCGAGGTTCCCCGCGACTTCGCGCGCCTGGTCGACCGCGGTCTCGATGCTGTCGACGAAGTAGTAGGCGACGCCGTCCGGGTGCTCGGCCGGCGCCTGGTGGGTGACCACGACGATCGGGGCCTCGTTGCCCGGCTGGCCACCCCAGCCGTTGGTCATGTCGTAGAGCCGGCGGCCCATGATGTGGCAGCCGGTCCGCGCGACCGCCTCGCGGAAGAGGGTCGCGCTCGGCTCGTCCATGTGGAACGGCGGCCAGCCGTCGGCGACGCGGAACTCCTGGGAGCCGTTGTCGTAGAAGCCGAACAGGTCGTCGCAGCCGCCGTCCGGGTCGGCGATGAACCCGTCGATCGACATCGCCAGGTTGGCGACCACCTGTCGCATTGGGAACCTCCTGAGTGTTTGTGGGCCGTAGGAAGTGGGGACCGGGCGGAACGGCGAGGCTCATCGGAATCTCGGGAGGTTCTCTCATGTCGTCGTCCGCCCGCTGGACCCTGATCGTGGTCCTCCTCGCACCAGCGGTGGTGCTGCCGCTGCTGGTGCCGATCTACGACTCCGAGGACCCGACGCTGTTCGGGTTCCCCTTCTACTACTGGTTCCAGCTGGGGATGATCCCCGTCGCAGTGGTGCTGACCGTCATCGCCTACTACCTCGCCAAGGCTGGCGATCGCGACCGGGCGGCGAAGCGATGAGCAACGTCAGCACGGTCGCGTTCAGCGTCTTCCTCTTCTTCTTCCTGCTCGTCACGATCCTGGGCTTCGTCGCGGCGCGGTGGCGTCGGGCCGCCGACATGGGCAGCCTCGACGAGTGGGGCCTGGGTGGCCGCGGGTTCGGCACCTTCATCGCCTGGTTCCTGATCGGCGGCGACCTCTACACGGCCTACACGTTCGTGGCGGTGCCCGCTCTGCTGTACGCCGGCAGCGCGATCGGCTTCTTCGCCGTGCCGTACACGATCGTGGTCTACCCGCTGATCTTCCTGTTCCTGCCCCGGCTGTGGTCGGTCAGCCACCGACACGGCTACGTCACGCCGGCCGACTTCGTGCAGGGCCGCTACGACAGCAAACCGCTCGCCACGGCCGTCGCGCTGACCGGCATCCTCGCGACGATGCCCTACATCGCGCTCCAGCTGGTCGGCATCGAGGTCGTCCTCGAGGTGATGGGGATCGGCACCGAGGACGCCAACTGGTTCGTCAAGGACCTGCCGCTGTTCCTCGCCTTCGCGGTGCTCGCGGCCTACACGTACTCCTCGGGCCTGCGCGCGCCGGCCCTCATCGCGTTCGTCAAGGACACGCTGATCTACGTCGTGATCATCGTCGCGATCATCTACCTCCCGACCCAGCTGGGCGGCTGGGACAACATCTTCAGCGCGGCATCGGACTCCTTCGCCACCCACAACGAGACCAACGCCGATGCCATTGCGGCCGGTGAGGTCGCGCCCAAGAGCGCCATCCCCGCGCCGCTGCTGCACTGGGCGTACGCGTCCCTGGCCCTCGGCTCGGCGCTGGCGCTGTTCATGTACCCGCACTCGGTGACCGCGGTCCTCTCGACGCGGGACCGGTCGGTGATCCGGCGCAACGCCGCCCTCCTCCCGGCCTACTCGTTCCTGCTCGGACTGCTCGCGCTGCTCGGCTTCGTGGCCATCGCCGCCGGCGTCCAGGTGACGAACCCACAGCAGGCGGTGCCCCAGCTGTTCGAGAACGAGTTCCCCGACTGGTTCGCGGGCGTGGCGTTCGCGGCCATCGTGATCGGAGCACTGGTGCCAGCGGCGATCATGTCGATCGCGGCCGCGAACCTCTGGACCCGCAACATCTACAAGGCCTACATCAACCGAGACGCCACCCATCCTCAGGAGGCGCAGCAGAGCAAGTACGCCTCGCTCCTGGTCAAGTTCGGTGCGCTGCTGTTCGTGCTGTTCGTGTCCACGACGTACGCCCTCGACCTGCAGCTGCTCGGGGGCGTCTGGATCCTGCAGACCTTCCCGGCGATCGTGGTCGGTCTCTACAGCCGCTGGTTCCACCGATGGGCGCTGCTCGCGGGGTGGGCCGTGGGCATGGCCTACGGAACGCTGGTCGCGTACGGGAACCCCAAGGTCGGCGATCCCGGCAGCCACTTCGGCAGCCCGCTCAACGAGTTCCCGACCACCGAGACCCTCGTCTACATCGGCTTCACGGCGCTCGTGCTGAACCTGTTGGTGAGCGTCGCTCTGACCGTGGCCCTGCGCGCCGCGGGCGTCGACGAGGGCACCGACGCGACGAGCCCGGACGACTACGGCGCCGACCTGGGCGACGAGGGCGTGGAGGCCGACTTGAGTCCCGAGGTCGCCCCACACTGACGGCTCCGGAGTAGGTTCCGCGTCATGAGGACCATTCCCGTGGCGCTTGCCCTGGTGGTGTGCGCCCTCCCCGGGCAGGCGACCGCCGCTCCCGGCTCGGCTTCGGACGAGCGGGCCGGCGACGGCTACTCGGCCTACGTCGCCTGCGGCCTGCGGAAGTCGGCCAAGCCGTCCCACGAGTGCAAGGCCTCCCAGAACAAGGCGGCGTTCTTCGTCAGTGCCAGGCACGACGCGACCTACAAGGTGTGCGTGAAGTTCCCGGGCAAGAAGAAGCGGCTCTGCGCCGGCGCCCAGTTTGCCGACAAGGGCACGAAGTCGGCCGTCTCCATCACGACCGGGAGCACCGGCAAGCACAAGGTGAAGTGGTACGTCGGAGGGAAGAAGGTAGCGTCCTGGAAGTTCGAGGTCGTGCCAGGGTGACCCGTGAGTAACATCGCCGCGTGAGCGACTCCGAGGACGTCCCCACCACCCCGAGCTTCGAGCTCAGCCCCGACCACGTCGACCTGCAGAAGTGGGTGCACACCTTCGCAGCGGACGTCGTCCGTCCGGCCGCGGCCGAGTGGGACGAGAGGGAGGAGTTCCCCTGGCCGGTGGTCGAGGAGGCGGCCAAGATCGGCCTCTACTCACTGGACTTCTTCGCCACCCAGAGCTTCGACGAGACCGGGCTCGGGCTGCCGGTCACGATGGAGGAGCTGTTCTGGGGCGACGCCGGCATCGGACTGGCGATCGTCGGCACCACGCTGGCCGCCGCGGCGGTCGTGGCCAGCGGCACCCCCGAGCAGGTCGGGGAGTGGGCGCCGCAGATGTTCGGGTCTCCCGGCGACCTCAAGATCGCCTCATTCTGCTCCTCCGAGCCAGACGCCGGCAGTGACGTCGGCGCCATGCGCACCCGCGCGACGTACGACGAGGCCAACGACGAATGGGTCATCAACGGCACCAAGACCTGGGCCACCAACGGCGGCATCGCCGACATCCACGTCGTCACCGCGGTCATCGACCCCGAGCTGCGCACCCGCGGCCAGGCCAGCTTCGTGGTGCCGCCGGGCACCGAGGGGCTCAGCCAGGGTCAGAAGTTCGCCAAGCACGGCATCCGCGCGTCGCACACCGCGGAGGTGGTGCTCGACCACGTGCGGCTTCCGGGCAGCTGCCTGCTCGGCGGCAAGGAGAAGCTGGACGCCCGGCTGGCCCGCGCCCGCGAGGGCACGTCCAGCGGTGCGAGCAACGCGAGCATGGCCACCTTCGAGCGGACCCGGCCCGCCGTGGGTGCGCAGGCGGTCGGGATCGCGCGGGCGGCGTACGAGATCGCCCTCGACTACGCCAAGACCCGCGAGCAGTTCGGCCGGCCCATCATCGAGAACCAGGCCATCGCCTTCGCCCTGGCCGACATGAAGACCGACATCGACGCCAGCCGGCTCCTGGTCTGGCGGGCGGCGTGGATGGCCAAGCACGGCAAGACCTTCGACGCCGCCGAGGGCTCGATGTCGAAGCTGTACGCCGGCGAGGCCGCCGTGCGGGTCACCGGCCAGGCGATGCAGATCCTGGGCGGCAACGGGTTCACCCGCGAGTTCCCGGTCGAGCGGATGGCTCGCGATGCCCGCATCTACACGATCTTCGAGGGCACCTCGGAGATCCAGCGGCTGGTCATCGCCCGGGCGATCTCAGGGATGCAGATCCGCTGACGTCGGGCGCAGCTCACCACGAGCTGAGCGCCGGCAGCACCGTCTCGCAGACCAGCCGCAGCGACTCCCACGACGGCTCCGCGGGCAGGCCGCCGCAGGCCGGGTGGCTGGTGACCAGCCTGATGTCACCAGCCCGGCACTGCTCGACGAGCTGGTCGGCGGTCAGTACGACGTAGACACCGGCGGCCCGCATCTCCTCGACGGAGCTCGAGTCGTCCCGGACGTACGACGCCGTGTCGGCCGCCCGCCAGGCGGCGTACCCCTGGGCGTCGGCGAGCAGGTGGTGGCCGTACCGCTCCCAGAAGGTGTCCGGGTCGGCGGCGCAGAAGACGTTGGCCGGCCCGGACGGGGCGAGCAGGGTGAGGCCGGGCTCGCGGCCCTGAGCCCGGCACTCCTCCGGTCGCCCACGCGTCGAGGATGCGGGTGATCCGGTCTTCGCTGTCCCGGCCCCGGGTCTCCCACGCGACGCCGAAGAGGTCGTACTCCTCACGTCGGTAGCCCAGCCCGAGCGTGTAGCTCACCCGGCCGCCGGAGAGGTGGTCGACGACGGCGATCTCCTCGGCCAGCCGGATCGGGTCGTAGAGGTTGACCAGCAGCGCGGCGACCGAGATCGGGATGGTCGAGGTCACCGCTGCGAACGCCGCCGCCACGGGGATCGGGCCGGGCAGGTAGCCGTCGGCGGACGCGTGGTGCTCGGAGAGCATCAGCGCCTGCTGCCCGTGCTTCTCGACGTACGCCGCCTGCTGGAGCGCCCGGGCGAAGAGCTCGTGTCTCTCCTGTGGTGTGGCGCCGGGTGCGCGGCAGTCGTAGCGGGTGACGAACGAGGTGCGGGGCACGGTGCTCAGGCTAGGGAAGGTTCTAAGGGCCTCTGGGGCGGGCCTCAGCGATTCGCCCCGGATCGAGGCCAAGGGGTGCAAGAATCGCCAAGCCTTGTCGCGATGGGGGAGGTCGCGGGAGAAGAGGTCCTCCGGATGTCTGTCGTCGTGGTCGCCGAGAACGACCCGGAAGCGCTCGACCTCGCCCTCACGGACCTGCGCCTGGAGGGGCACGAGGTCTACGGCGCCCGCGACGCCGCCGAGGCCGAGGTGCTCGTCGAGGAGTTCCGTCCGGACAGCGTGGTCCTGGACCACCGCATGCCTCCCGGCGAGACCGGGCTGTCGCTGGCCGAGCGGCTGGTGGTCGACCACCCCGAGGTCCGGGTCGTGATGTACAGCAACTACCAGAGTCCCGAGCTCAGCGCCCGGGCGGCCGCCATCGGGGTCACGTTCCTGGCCAAGGGGAACCTCCGGGCCCTGCGCGCCGCCGTGGCCGTCCCGTGAGCCGCGGCTCGTCTCGGGGATCAGCTCTCTGGCTGGCGGCTGCCGTCGCAGGCGTCGGCCTGGTGGTCGCGGTGACGGTCCTGGTCGAGGCGAGGGCCCGCACCGACCAGGCCGACTCCCGTGACGCGGCGCGGGCGGCGGCGCGCGCCGCCCTGCCCGTCACCAGGGCCATCGAGGACCAGCTCGACCCGGTGTCGCTGTCGGTCGACCCGGCCACCCGCGACGTGCCCGAGGGCGACCCGGATGGGCCGTCGGCGGCCGCCGCAGCTCTGGCCCGCGACACCGGGGAGCCCGCACTCGACGACGCCCACGGCGGAATGGTCGTCATCGCGCGGTACGACCCTCCCGGACCCACCAACGTGGCGAGTCGCCGGGCCAGCCTGGCCGGCTTCTCGGTGACGCCACTGCGCCTCGGCCCGACGATCGACTCCCTGGCCGCGGACGCGGGTTCGGTCGCGGTGTTCGGGCCCAACCAGCGGAGCCCCGACGGGGGGACGCGCTACGAGCTGCCGCTGGACGAGTCCGTGGCGCCCGGGTGGCGGCTGCAGGCCGCGGTCCCGGACAGCGCGATGCCCGTCGGTGCCTGGCTGGCGGCGGGCCTGGCCCTGCTGCTCGGTCTCGTCGGCGCCGGCGTCACGGCCCGCCGGGCCACCCTCCGGCGGCGGATGCGAGACGACTCGCGCCGGCGCGCGGAGGGCGACGCCACCCTCGCCGAGCTGGCCTCGATAGCCCAGTCCAGCCTCGACCTGGGCGAGGTGCTGCCCGCGAGCTTCGCGCTCCTGGAGTCCGCCCTCGAGCTGGACGGCCTCTCCCTGCTGAGCTCAGGCACGCGGGCGACGTTCGTGTGGCGCAACGCGCCCGGCGAGCGGGAGCCGGCGCACGACCCGCACGCTCCGATCCCGGCCGGCTCCTGTGTCGACGTACCTCTCGCTCGCGGGGGGCGTTCTCTGGGAGTGCTGCGGGTGCGTCCGCTGCGCGAGCTGGACGAGCTGGACCTGCGCACGCTGATCGTGGCCGCCGAGACCCTGTCGTCGGCGATCGCCAACGCCGATGCCTACGCGCACCAGCGGTCGATGCTGACCCGGATGCGCACCCTCGACAACCTGAAGACGGTGTTCGTGGCGACCGCATCGCACGAGCTGCGGACTCCCGTGGCGGCGGTCATCGGCTACGCCAGCATGCTCACCGAGAGCTGGGACAGCCTGGACTCGGAGACCGGCCTGCTCTACGCCCAGCGGGTCGAGAGCAACGCCCAGCGCCTGGCGGCGCTCGTCGAGAACCTCCTCGACTTCGCCCGGCTGGAGCAGGGCCGCACCCTCACCGGCGAGAAGGAGCTGCTCGACCTCGGTGCCGAGGTGCAGTCGCTCGTCGAGACCCAGCCGGATCTGACCCCCAACCACGAGCTGCTGGTGACGGTGGACCCGGGGCTGGTCGTGGCCGGCTCCAAGCTGGCGGTCGAGCGCGTCGTGACCAACCTGGTCGGCAACGCCGCCAAGTACTCCCCACCGGGCAGCACCATCCGGGTCCGCGTGGAGGGTGGAGGCGCGGCCCACCTCATCGTCGACGACGAGGGCCCCGGAGTGCCACCACACGAGCGCGAACAGATCTTCAGCCGGTTCTTCCGCGGTGGGGGCGACGAGGTCACCCGCACCCGGGGAGCCGGGCTGGGCCTGTCGATCGTGACGGAGTTCGCAACGTTCATGGACGGCGCCGTCTCGATCGGGACGGCGCCGGGCGGGGGGACCCGCTTCGAGGTGACCTATCCACTGCACGAACCCAAGGCCGCCGACCCCGTGTTGCACCAAGGAGAGACCGATGACCCTGCGTGAACGCCTGGTTCCGGTGGCCGCCGCGGTGGCCGTCCTCGCTGTCGGCCTGGCCGTGATCCTGCTGCTGCGCGGTGCGACCGACGACGGCATCACGGCGCTGGAGGACGCCAAGCAGGCCCAGGTGTCCACGACCGCTCGCAGCTTCAACACCCGGGTCGAGTCGAGCCTGGGCGCGTTCGGTGGGCTCGGGGCCCGGCCGTGGGAGCTCACCCGGGGCAGCGCCGCCGACCAGTCCGTGCTCGACACCTTCGCGGTCGATCCCGACGCGCGCTCCGGCAGCTTCCTGGTCGACGACAAGGACCAGATCACGGCCGGCGTCCTGCTCCAGCCCGGCCGGCTCGGCGAGGAGTACGACGCGCCGGGGTGGTCCGAGGTCAAGTCGCAGCTGCTGACCACGCCGGCCGCCGTCCTCCCGGTGACCGACCAGGGCGTCACGACCGACCTGCCCAGCTATGCCTTCGCGGTGGCCATCCCCGGACCCACCCCCGGAACCCTCCGCGGGGCGCTGATCTTCGAGGCCGCCCTGACCGACGACTCGGCGTTCAACCAGGAGATCAAGGCGCTCGCGGCCGGCGAGGACGACTCGTCGGTCTGGCGCTTCGTCGACGGCAACGGCGTCGTGCTGGCCACCAGCGCGTCGTCCGGGCTCGGCGAGCCGGTGACAGACCTGGATGTGGCGAGCCTCGACCCGGGCGCGGCGACCGAAGGGGACACCCTGGTGTTCGTCGCCGACGCACCGCTCGTCGGCTGGCGCGTGATCTACACCCAGGAGCGCGACGAGTTCGAGGCGCCCCTGGCCGGCCCCCTGCGGATCGCCGGCCTCGTGCTCGTCCTGCTGATGCTCGTCGTGGGGCTGCTGCTGGTCGGCGTCCTCGTCCGGCGGCTGCGCCAGGCCCAGGAGGAGGAGCGCCGGCTGCGGGCGCTGTCGCGCTCCCAGGAGGAGTTCATCTCCGTGGTGTCGCACGAGCTCCGTACGCCGGTCGCCGGTGTGCTCGGCTTCCTGCAGACGACCCTGGACCACTGGGAGGGCATGAGCGACGAGGAGCGGATGACAGCGGTGCGCCGCGCGTTCGTCAACGCGCGCCGGCTCCAGGCGATGACGCGCGACGTCCTCGACACCGAGAGCATCGAGGCGGGCCGGTTCGGGTACACGATGACCGACCTCGATCTCGCCGGCGAGGTGACCGAAGCCGCCGAGGGCTTCCTCGGCGGTGCCGAGGACCAGGTGCAGGTCAGCCTGGGCGCTGACCACGTGGCTGTCCACGGGGATCCCGATCGCCTGCAGCAGGTGCTCGCGAACCTCCTGGACAACGCCCGCAAGAACGCCCCGCCCGACACTCCCATCCGGATCAAGCTGGACCGGGTCGACGACCGCGCCCGGATCGTGGTCGAGGACGAAGGCGGCGGGATCGACCCCGACCAGATGGAGCGCATCTTCGAGAAGTTCGTGAGGGGGCGCGACGGCAGCGTCACCGGCACCGGGCTGGGTCTCTACATCTCGCGCCGGATCGTCGAGGCCCACGGCGGACGGATCTGGGCCGAAGGTCGCGAGGGGGCGCCGACCCGCTTCGTCGTCGAGCTTCCGTGCCAGCCGCAGCCCGCCCTGGAGGTCTAGAGTGCCCGTCATGTCCACCTGGCAGAGCAGGGCGGAAGTCTCGGTGCTGCTCGTCGACGACGAGGAAGTCATCCGCGAGCTGGCCCGCGCGGTGCTGGAGCGGGCCGGGCTCACCGTGCTGGACGAGGCCGAGGACGGCGTCATGGCGCTGGAGCGATACCACGCGCAGGACCCACCGGACCGGCCCCTGGTCGTGCTGCTGGACAACCGGATGCCGGGGCTGAGCGGTCTCGAGGTCGCGGCCGAGATGCTCAGCGACTTCCCGACCCAGATCGTGGTGTTGTTCTCGGCCCACCTGGACGCCGAGATCGTGGCCAACGCCCGACGTCTCGGGATCCGCGCCTGTGTGCCCAAGCAGAACGTCACCAAGCTGCCCGGCATCCTCGACGCGCTCCTCAAGGCCTCCTGAGCGCTGCGGCGAGGTCGCTCAGAGGTCGATCCCGCGGTTCACCCAGGTCGAGCTGACCCGCATGCCGACCTTCTCGTAGAGGCCGAGCGCGCCGGTGCGCGAGTCCGTCGACAGCTCCGACCTCACCGCGCCGTGCGTCCGGCCGACGGCGAACGCGTCGACGAGCAGCGCCTGCGCCAGCCCCTGGCCCCGCTCGGCCTTCGCGGTGGCGAGCCGCGCGATGAACGCCGTCGTCCCGGCCAGCTGCACCATCGCCATCGCGACCACGTCGCCGGCCGGGTCGAGCACCACACGGAGGTTCCACGGCTCGAAGCCGGGACGCAGGGTCAGGCTGGACTCCCAGTCCCCGTAGGGCTGCCGGTCGCGCACGGACCACTCCAGGAAGGCGTCCTCCTGCACGGTCCAGGCGGCGCGGTACTCCTCCGGTCCCGCTGTTCGCACCGCGTAGCCCTCGGGCAGCTCGCGGATCGGCACGCTGGCGCCCTCGGGCAGCTCCAGCAGCCAGCTCTCCCAGCGCACCTGGTAGCCGAGCGATTCGAGCAGCCGGTCACCGGGTGAGCCCTGCGGCACCGGCATGCCGACCTGGGTAGCGCCCTTCCGGCGGGCGGTGTCCTGCATCCAGTGCGCGAGCGCCGTCCCGATGCCGCGGCCACGGTACGCCGGGTGCACGGCAGCGTCGCCCCGGTCGTGTCCGCTGTGCTCGGCGTACGCGACCATGCGGTCGCCGTCGAAGACGCCGACGGTCGAGTCGGCGACGTCGAAGCTGGGCATCCTCCAGTCCCCGACGATGTCGGCCTCCTCGATGGCGACCTCACCGATGTCGGCGAGCTCGGAGGCGGCCATGACCTCGAAGACCGCCTTCGCATCGTCGAGCTGGAGCGGACGGTGGGTCAGGTCGGCGGGGATGTCCACGGAGCCGAACCCAACCACACGAACGTCGAAGGGACCGCCCATTTTTCGGGGCGGTCCCTTCGGAGGCGTCGAGCGCCGGGTCAGGCGGTCTTGATGGCCGAGATGTCGAACTCGAGCTTGATCTTGTCCGACACGAGGACGCCGCCGGTCTCCAGCGCGGCGTTCCAGGTCAGGCCCCAGTCCTTGCGGAGCAGGGTGGTCGCACCCTCGAACCCGATCCGGGTGTTGCCGAACGGGTCCTGGGCCGAGCCGGTGAACTCGAAGGGCACCGCGACCGCCTTCGTCACGCCCTTGATGGTCAGGTCGCCGGTGATCGTCCAGTCCTCGCCGTCACGGCTGATGTCGGTCGAGGTGAAGGTGATGTTCGGGAACTGCTCGCTCTCGAAGAAGTCCCCGGACAGCAGGTGCCCGTCCCTCTGCTCGTTGCCGGTGTTGATGCTGTTGGCGAGGATGCTGACCTCGACCTTGGAGCCGGACGGGTTGGCGGTGTCGACATGGGCGGTGCCGGTGAACTCGGTGAACTGGCCGCGGACCGTGGCGACCATCGCGTGCCGGGCGCTGAAGCCGAGGCGGGAGTGCGCCGGGTCGAGGGTGTAGTCGCCGGCGATGTCCTCGAGGACGGTGGTGGCGGGGTCGAAGTCGGTGGTGGTCATGGCTGTGCTCCTCGTCGGTTGGTCGGTTGCTCGTGCAACCTTCAATCACCTGTAACGGACCACGGTCCGCTTCTATTCCGGACCCTGCGCGAGGAGCAGAAATGCCACCGACGGCCGAGCGCGCTGCGCTCGGCCGTCGGTGCGAACAGCTGTGGGGTCGCTCAGGCGGCGTGGCTGGCCGCCTCCCGAGGAGCTGCCGGCGAGACGGTCACCCAGATGGCCTCCATGCGGGTGTGCCCCGCGGCATCGGTCACCGGTAGCCAGCGCAGCTCCAGGCGTTCGGACGTCGGTTCGTTCATCGTGGGACACCTCCCGTTCACTTTCCGTTCACCGAGAATATCACTGCCGGTCGCCGGGCCGGCTCAGCGGGATGGTCGAGTGCAGTTCGTGCCCGATTTCGGGCAAGAAGTTGCATTTCGAACCGTCGCACCGCACCGTTGACCGCGTGCCCGCCGATCGGAGCCTCGTCGACCACCTGGTCGCGACCACCGAGCTGACGCAGGCCGAGGCTGCTCGGGTCGTGGAGGACGTGCTCGCCTTCCATGCCGAGCCGGTCCAGGCCTACGTCCGGCGCCGGCACGCGGAGCTGAAGACCGACGGCGTCCGCAACCCCGAGATCTTCGCGCGCCTCGCCGAGGAGCTCGCCCATCGGGTCGTGGCCGCGCCCGCGCTCAGCGAGCGGCAGCTGCGACGGATCGTCTACGGATAGAGGACAGACATGTGCGGGATCGTGGGCTACGTCGGCGGTCAGCAGGCGGCACCGTTGCTGCTGGAGGGGCTCGGCCGGCTCGAGCACCGGGGCTACGACTCGGCCGGCGTGGCCGTGCTCGGCCCCGGCAAGGAGAGCCGGCTGCGGGTGGCCAAGAAGGCCGGCCGGGTCCGCGACCTCGTCGACCAGCTGCCCAAGCGGTTCTCCGGCAAGGTCGGCATCGGCCACACGAGGTGGGCCACCCACGGTCCGGCGAACGACGTGAACGCGCACCCGCACACCGACACCAAGGCGCCTGCAGACAGCAAGGTCGCCGTCGTGCACAACGGGATCATCGACAATGCCGCTGCACTGCGGGCCGGGCTGGCGGAGGCCGGCGTCGACCTGGTGTCGGACACCGACACCGAGGTGCTGGCCCACCTGGTCGGCCGCTCGGAGGCCGAGACCCTCGAGGGCAAGGTGGCCGAGGCGCTGGCGCACATCGAGGGCACCTACGGGCTGGCGGTGCTGCACGCCGCGTACCCCGACCGGATCGTCGTGGCGCGCAACGGCAGCCCGCTGATCATCGGCATCGGCGACCACGAGATGTTCGTCGCCTCCGACCTGGCCGCGCTGGTCCGCTACACCACGCGGGTGGCCCACCTCGACGACGGCGAGCTGGCCACGATCACCGCCGACGGCTTCACCACCTACCGCCAGGACCTGAGTTCCGTGACCCGGGCGGCCACCGAGCTCGACATCGATCCCGCGGCGTACGACGCGGGGGAGCACGAGTCGTTCATGCACAAGGAGATGCTCGAGCAGCCCGAGGCGGCTGAGCGTGCGCTGCGGGGACGTCTCGACGAGCGGTTCGGCACCTCGCACCTCGGCGGGCTCGAGATGGAGGCCCGGGAGCTGCGCGCGATCCGGCGGGTGAAGGTGCTGGGCTGCGGGTCGGCGTACTACGTCGGCCAGATGGGCGCCGGGCTGGTCGAGGAGCTGGCCCGGATCCCGGCGGACGCCGAGTCGGCGAGCGAGTTCCGCTACCGCAACCCGATCATCGAGCCGGACACGCTGTACGTCGCGGTCAGCCAGTCCGGCGAGACCATCGACACGCTGCTCGCCGTGCAGGAGATCCGCCGCAAGGGCGGGCGGGTGGTCGGGCTGGTCAACGTCGTCGGCTCGGCGATCGCCCGGGAGTGCGACGGCGGCATCTACCTGCACGCCGGCCCCGAGGTCGCGGTCGCCTCGACCAAGGCGCTGACCACGATGTACCTCGCGTTCGCGCTGCTCGCCCTCCAGCTCGGCCGGGTCCGCGACCTCTCGATCTCCGACGGGCGGCGGTTGGTGGCCGGGCTCAAGCGGCTGCCCGGTCAGATCGGTGAGGTGCTCGCCCAGGAGCCGGCGCTGGCCGAGCTGGCCGGCCGGCTGGCCGAGGCCGAGAGCCTGTTCTTCATCGGCCGGGTGCGCGGCTACCCCGTTGCGCGGGAGGGCGCTCAGAAGTTCAAGGAGATCAGCTACCGGCACGCCGAGGCCTACCAGACGTCCGAGCTCAAGCACGGCCCGCTCGCGCTCATCGACGCCTCGCTGCCGACCGTCGCCGTCGTTCCCGACGACGAGCTGACCGAGCGCAACGTCGGCGCCCTGCACGAGGTCGCCGCCCGCGGCGGCCCGCTGGTCGTGATCACCCACGACTCGGTGGACCTCGGCGACCTGCCGGCCCAGGCCTCGGTGCACCGGGTCGACGTACCCCGCAACGAGCGCGAGCTCGACCCGATCCTGATGACGGTGGCGCTGCAGCTGCTGGCCTACCACGCCGCCCTGTCGCTGGGCCACGACATCGACAAGCCGCGCAACCTGGCCAAGTCGGTGACCGTGGAATGACGCCGGGTGCCGCTACGGTCTCCCGGTGACCACTCCGACCCCGCTGGCCGAGCTGCTCGCCGCCGTGCCGTCGCTCAACCTCCCCGACCAGCCGTTCACCTATGCCGTGGACGGCAAGCACATCGTCGGCACCTGGGACATCGTGAAAGCCACCTCGCTCTACCCGACCGAGGTCACCCACGTCGACAAGGACTACCGGCTCGAGGTCGAGCTGGACGAGGGCGACCACACCTTCGACTACCAGGACGAGGAGTCCGAGACCGAGGCCACGCTCGACGGTGGCGGCCTGCACATGGAGAAGTCGAACTTCTGGGGCAAGACGAAGAAGAAGGAGTTCTCCTTCGAGTTCGGCGGCGTCAACAAGACAGACGAGGGCGTCTCGGTCGACCCGGTCGTCTACTCCTTCGACACCGCCAGGATCAAGGACCCGCTGTTCGGCTTCCTCGAGCAGCACGGGTGGCAGCGCAAGAAGGGCTTCTTCCGCCGGTTGTTCAGCTGACTGTCAGCTGAACTCGGCCCGGTAGGCCTCCAGGCCGGCGCGGTACGCCGACTCCTTCCCACGGCGGACCAGCGGGTCGGTGTTCTCGACCCAGTCGGCGGCCACGTCCACGGCGGCGTCGAGCATCAGGGCCCTGCGGGCGACGGCGTACGCCGGTTCGTCCGGCCAGTGGTGCGGGTCGGTCCCCAGCGCGTCGTGGCGCAGGATCGCGTCGTCCACGACCGGGTCGCCGACGGCGAGGTCCTCCCAGTCGAGCAGCCACAGCCGGTCGGGCGCGACGAGCCAGTTCTCGTGCCAGGGGTCGCCGTGCACCGGCGAGTGCACCGGCCGGTCGAGGCCGTCGACCAGCGCGCCCAGTGCCTCGACCTCGTCGGTGAGGTAGGCGTGCGCGTCCTTGGCGACGTACCCCTCGACCACCTCGAGGTCGGCCTCGAAGCGTTCGACCCACACCGCGCGGAAGCAGGACGCCGTGGTGGTCGGGCCACCCAGCCGCGCCGCCAGCGCCGAGTCGGCGTGCAGGCCGGCGAGCAGCTGGCTCGCCTCGGCGTACCGCGCGTGCAGGGTGGCCCGGTCGGCCCGGGGCGCGTCCACGAACGGGAACAGCAACGCGGTGTGCCCGGCCACCTCGAGCACGTCGAGGACCGGCGGCGCCGTGTGCCGCTCGGCCAGCAGGTCGGCCACCCGAGCCCACGTGGCCAGCGCGTGCTCCTCGTCGGAGTCGGCCGCCACCTTGGCCCACAGCGACCGGTCGCCGACGCGGACCGCGAACGAGAGCTTGCCGCTGCCCGTGTGGTTGGCGTGGTGCTCGACGTGTGCCTCGGGACCGAGCGCGGACAGCAGGGCGTCCCGCACGCGGCGTACCGACATCTTCCCAGTCTGCAATGGTGACCGAGCCCACCGCGACGCGAAATCACCGCACCGGTGCGAACACCCGTACCGTTGGTGGGTGAGCAACGAGAACGGTGGCGAGGGGCAGACCTTCGCCGACCTCGGGCTCGCCGGGCCGGTGCTCAACGCCGTCGTCGGCGTGGGCTACGAGGCACCGTCCCCGATCCAGGCGGCGACCATCCCACCGCTGCTGGCCGGCCGCGACGTGGTCGGACTTGCCCAGACCGGCACCGGCAAGACCGCGGCGTTCGCGCTGCCGATCCTCTCCCGGCTCGACCTGACCCAGCGCGAGCCGCAGGCGCTGGTGCTGGCGCCGACCCGCGAGCTCGCGGTGCAGGTGGCCGAGGCGTTCGAGCGGTACGCCGTCGAGCTGCCGGGCGTGCACGTGCTGCCGATCTACGGCGGCCAGGGGTACGGCGTCCAGCTGTCCGCGCTGCGCCGCGGCGTGCACGTCGTCGTCGGCACCCCGGGCCGGATCATGGACCACCTCGACAAGGGCACCCTCGACCTCGGCCACCTGCGCCACCTCGTGCTCGACGAGGCCGACGAGATGCTGAACATGGGCTTCGCCGAGGACGTCGAGACCATCCTGGCCGACACGCCGGACGACAAGCAGGTCGCGCTGTTCTCCGCGACCATGCCCAAGCAGATCCGGCGGCTGTCGGAGAAGTACCTGCACGACCCCGTCGAGATCCGGGTGGAGAGCCGGACCAAGACCGCCGCGAACATCCGGCAGCGCTACCTGACCGTCTCCTACCCGCAGAAGGTCGACGCGCTCACCCGCATCCTCGAGGTGGAGAACTTCGAGGGGATGATCGTCTTCGTCCGCACCAAGCACGAGACAGAGACGCTGGCCGAGAAGCTGCGTGCCCGGGGCTTCAGCGCCACCGCGATCAACGGCGACGTGCCGCAGCCGGTCCGCGAGCGCACCGTGAGCCAGCTCAAGAACGCCGAGCTCGACGTGCTCGTCGCGACCGATGTCGCGGCCCGTGGCCTCGACGTCGAGCGGGTCAGCCACGTCGTCAACTACGACATCCCGACCGACACCGAGTCCTACGTGCACCGGATCGGCCGCACCGGCCGCGCCGGCCGCAGCGGCGACGCGATCTCGTTCGTCACCCCGCGCGAGCGGTACCTGCTCCGCCACCTCGAGAAGGCGAACGGCGTCGCCCTCGAGGAGATGCGGCTCCCGAGCGTCGACGACGTCAACGTCACCCGGCTGGCCCGCTTCGACGATGCGATCACCGCGGCCCTCTCCCAGCAGGAGCGGGTCGACTTCTTCCGCGACGTGGTCTCGCACTACGTCCGGGAGCACGATGTGCCGGACGTCGACGTCGCGGCCGCGCTGGCCGTCGTACTCCAGGGTGACGAGCCCCTGCTGCTCGCGCCCGAGCCCGAGCGCCCCGCGCGCGACCGGCGCCCGGACCGCAGTGACCGGGAGCGCGGGCCGCGGGTGGCCCGGGACGGCAGCCCGCTGGCGACGTACCGCATCGCCGTGGGGAAGCGGCACCGGGTCGAGCCGCGACAGATCGTCGGCGCGCTGGCCAACGAGGGCGGGCTGCGCCGCCAGGACTTCGGGGCGATCACGATCCGCCCGGACTTCTCGCTCGTCGAGCTGCCCGTCGAGCTGTCCGCCGAGACCTGGGACGCGCTCCGCTCCACCCGCATCTCCGGGAAGCTGATCGGTCTCAAGAAGGACGACGGACCGCCGACCGGCCGCCCCGGCCGACCCCCCAAGAAGCCGCGGCACAAGGGGACTTCGGCTCGCTGACTGCGCTGACCGTGAGCCGGGGCACGGTTTGGGCACTGGGAGCCCATGAGTCTGCTGCGGACCAAGTCGATCGAGCAGTCGATCGAGGACACCGACCACCCCGATCACAAGCTGCGCAAGGACCTCGGACCCCTGGACCTGATCGTCTTCGGGGTCGGCGTCATCATCGGGGCCGGCATCTTCGTGCTGACCGGCACCGTCGCGGCCAGCAACTCCGGTCCGGCCCTGGCGCTCAGCTTCCTGATCGCGGCGGTGGCGTGCGGCCTGGCCGGGCTCTGCTACGCCGAGTTCGCCTCGACCGTGCCGGTGGCGGGCAGTGCGTACACGTTCAGCTACGCCACGCTCGGCGAGCTGGTCGCCTGGATCATCGGCTGGGACCTGGTCCTGGAGTTCACCATCGGGTCGGCCGCGCTGTCGGTGAGCTTCTCGGGCTACCTGCAGGAGCTGCTGGCCGGTACGCCGATGGAGATCCCGGCCTCGCTGGGCTCGGCCGCCGAGGGCGTGATCGACCTGCCGGCGGTGGTGATCGCGCTCCTGGTCATGGGGATGCTCGTGCGCGGCACCAAGTTCTCCAGCCGGGTCAACCAGGTCGTCGTCGCCCTCAAGCTCGCCGTGGTGGCCGCGGTGATCGTGGTCGGCATCGTCCACGTCAGCCCCGGGAACTGGACGCCGTTCATCCCCGCCTCCGAGCCTGCCCCCGAAAGCAGGGGCTTCGGGCAGACCCCGCTGATCACCACGCTGCTGGGGATCGAACCGGCGGTGTTCGGCATCGGTGGCGTGATCGCGGGGGCGGCCATCGTCTTCTTCGCCTTCATCGGCTTCGACATCGTGGCGACCACGGCCGAGGAGGCCCGCAACCCGCAGCGGGACGTGCCGATCGGGATCCTGGGCTCGCTGGCCATCGTGACCTTGCTGTACGGCGCGGTCAGCATGGTGGTCACCGGCGTGCAGAGCTACAAGGACATCGACCCCGACGACGCCGCCCCGTTGGCCACCGCCTTCGACGCCGCGGGAGTGGGCTGGATCGGGGACCTGATCTCGGTCGGCGCCTGCATCGGCCTGGTCGTCGTCGCGATGATCCTGATGCTCGGCCAGACCCGGGTGGCGTTCGCGATGGGCCGCGACCGGCTGCTGCCACCGTGGATCGCGAAGGTGCACCCGAGCTACGGCACGCCGTACCGCATCACCCTGGTGACGGGCGTGGTGGTCGCCGCGATCGCCGGCTTCGTGGACCTGACCACGCTGGCCGACCTCGTGAACATCGGCACCCTGTTCGCGTTCATCCTGGTCAGCATCGCCGTCGTCGTGCTGCGCCGGACCCGGCCGGACCTGCCTCGGGCGTTCCGGGTGCGGTTCGCGCCGCTGGTGGCCGCCTTGTCTACGCTGATGTGCCTCTACCTGATGCTCAACCTCAAGGGCGACACCTGGGTGCGGTTCCTGGTCTGGATGGCGATCGGCTGCGTCGTCTACTTCGCCTACGGCCGCCGGCACAGCCGGCTGGGGCAGGAGGAGACCTCCCAGGCCTAGTGCCCCGCACCGAGAGTTCGGCACCCACCGAACTTCCGGCGCGGGACACTAGTCTCGCCACCTCGCGCGGCCTGACTCCGCGAGAGCGCGGAAGGTTCCCGGTCCCTCACACTGGACAGCACGGTTACTCACGGGTCAGGTTGGTCCCTGGCCACATCGGGGTGGCCAGGTCGTTCTCGGAGGCTCTCGTGCAACTGGCTGTATCGAATTTTTCTGGTTCTGCCATCAGGCGGCTCACGGCCGCCCTCCTCGCCCTCGCGGCGGCGCTCGGCGTCACGCTCGCGAGCGGCTCTCCGGCCCAGGCGGCCGGCGAGTCCTACGTCGCGCTGGGGGACTCGTACTCCTCGGGCGTCGGCACCCGCAGCTACATCGACGACGGCACCGAGTGCCAGCGATCGACGCTCGCCTACCCGAGCCTGCTCGCCGCCCAGCGCGGCTACGCGCTCGACTTCCGGGCCTGCTCCGGAGCCACCGTCGCCGACGTCACCAACACCCAGCTCGGCGCGCTCAACGGCGGCACGTCGTTCGCGACCATCTCGGTCGGCGGCAACGACGCGGGCTTCGCCGACGTGCTCACCGAGTGCGCCCTGCCCGGGTGGGCCAGTGACTGCGACGGCGCGATCGACGGCGCGCAGAACTACATCAACAACACCCTGCCGGGCAGCCTGTCCGGCCTCTACGGGTCGATCAGGAGCCTGGCGCCGAACGCCCAGGTGGTCGTGGTCGGCTACCCGCGGATCTTCATGGGCGAGGACTGCAACGCCGCCACCTTCTTCTCGCCCGAGGAGGAGGCCCGGCTCAACCAGACCGCGGACCTGCTCAACGGCCTGCTGTCCTCGGTCGCGTCGAGCAACGGGTTCGGCTTCGCCGACCCGACCGGCGCGTTCATCGGGCATGCGGTCTGCGACGACCCGGAGTGGATCAACGGCCTCTCCAACCCGATCAGCGACAGCTACCACCCCAACGCCACCGGGCACTCGTCCGGCTACGCGCCGGTGGTCGGCGGGGTGCTCGGGTTCGCCTTCACCGCCAGCCCGGCGGTGCTGAGCGAGGCTCGCGCCCAGGGCGACGAGCTCGCCGCCCAGCAGCGGGAGTACGCCGCGATGGACCGCACGATCGAGCCGGAGGTGTTCCAGGTGCCCGACCTCCAGAGCCAGCAGGTCCGCGCCGCCGCCAAGGCGCACGGCATCAACCTGCACCACTGGATCCAGCAGCACCGCTGACCCCCATCACGCCGAGTCGGCGTTGCTGATGCTCAGTAACGCCGACTCGGCTGGGTCGGGTACCGGGGCTCGGGTACAAAGGGGCGCATGTCGGCTCGGGTGGTGTCGTGGGTCCTCGTCGGTGTGCTCGGGCTCGGAGCGGCCGGGTGCACCGGCGACTCCGGGGACGACGAGCCGTCGGGCCCTGACCCCCAGGACACGCTGTCGGCGCTCGCGTCCGGGCTGACCGCGAAGGACCTCTCGAAGGTCGCCTTCACCGAGGCCACCGCGACCACCGCGCAGGCGGCGTACGACAAGGTGACCGGCCAGCTCGCCGAGGTCGACCGGGTCGTCGAGACCGCGGGCGTGCGGGTGGCCGAGGGCGGGAAGACGGCCGCGGGCACCCTGCACTGGTCCTGGGACCTGGGCGTCGCCGCGTGGGAGTACGACGCGCCGGTCGACTTCGCGTTGTCCTCCGACGGCGAGGCGTGGCAGGTCGCGTGGGCCCCCACGGTCGTCGAGCCGACCCTGGTCGAGTCCGAGGCGCTGGACGTCTCGTCGGTGCTGGCCGACCGGGGCGACATCCTCGGCGCCGGCGGCCAGCCGATCGTCACCGAGCGTCCGGTCTCGCGGGTGGGCATCGACAAGACCCAGCTCCAGGGCGCGGACCCGCAGCAGTCCGCGAGCGCGCTGGCGACGCTGGTCGGCATCGACGCCGGCCCGTTCGCGAAGGCGGTGAAGGCCGCGGGGGCGCAGGCGTTCGTGGAGGCGATCGTGTTCCGCCGCGAGGAGCTGCCGGCCGAGGTGACCAACGGCGTCACCACGATCCCGGGCGGCCGGATCATCGCGGCCGACCTGCCCCTGGCGCCGACCCGCGACTTCGCGGCCCCGCTGCTGGGCCGGGTCGGCGAGGTGACCGCCGAGATCATCGAGCAGCACCCGGAGTACCACGCCGGCGACATGGCCGGGCTGTCCGGGCTCGAGGCGAGGTACGACGAGCGGCTGCGCGGGACGCCGGGCGTGCTCGTGCAGGCGGTGCCCGAGCAGGGCAACCCGCGCGAGCTGTTCCGCACGGAGGCGACGCCGGGCGACCCGCTGGTCCTCTCCCTCGACATCGACCTCGAGAGCACCGCCGAGCAGCTGCTGGCCGGCGTCGGGCCGGCCAGCGCGCTGGTGGCGATCAGGCCCAGCACCGGCGAGGTGCTGGCCGCAGCCAACGGACCCGGCACCGGCGGCCAGAACATGGCGACCTTCGGGCAGTTCGCACCCGGCTCGACGTTCAAGACGGTCAGCAGCCTGGCGCTGCTGCGGGCCGGGCTGACGCCGGACACCGTGGTGCCCTGCCCGCGGACGATCACCGTCGACGGCAAGCAGTTCAAGAACTACTCCGACTACCCCAGCAGCGCGCTGGGCGACATCCCGCTGCGGACCGCCGTGGCCCACTCCTGCAACACCACCTTCATCTCGCAGGCGTCGAAGCTGTCCGGCACCAACCTGTTCGACGCCGGCGTCTCGCTCGGCATCGGGCTCGACCACGACCTCGGCTTCCCGGCGTACTTCGGCAAGACCGACCCCGACGCCGGGAGCGAGACCGGCGCGGCCGCCCAGCTGATCGGGCAGGGCACGATCCTCGCGTCGCCGATGGTGATGGCCACCGTCATCGCGTCCGTCCAGCAGGGCGCGCTGGTGGTGCCAAAGATGGTCGAGGGCGTCGAGGTCACCGCGCCGGAGGGCGCCGCGCCGCTCAGCGAGGCCGAGGTGACGGCGCTGCGACAGATGTCGCGCGGCGTGGTGACCGACGGGAGTGGGCGCGGCCTGGCCGACGTGCCGGGCCCGCCGGTGATCGCCAAGACCGGTACGGCGGAGTTCGGCACCGGCGCCGACCTCCAGACGCACGCGTGGATGATCGCCGCGCAGGGTGACCTGGCGGTCTGCGTGTTCGTCGACGTGGGCGAGTCAGGCAGCCAGACGGCCGGGCCGATCCTCGAGGCGTTCCTGCGCGCGGCCGGTCAGTAGCCACACGGTCGTCGCACCCGCCAGCCCGGCCAGCGCGGCCACGACGTACGCCGGCGCGAAGCTGCCCGTGGCGAGCACCGCCGCGAACAGTGCCACCGCGATCGCGCCGCCGACGTGGGTGCTCGACTCGAACACCGCAGCGGAGACCGCCTCGGCCCCCGACGGTGCGTCCTTGAGCGTGTGCTCCTTGAGCCCGGTCGAGGCCGCGCTGAGACCGAAGCCGAGGACCAGGAGGGTCGGCAGGATCACGGTCAGGAAGGCGGGTTCCCGCGGGGCCAGGGCCAGGGCGCCGACCGCCAGTGAGCCCGCCAGCAGGCCGACCACCGTGGTGGCGACGGAGCCCACGCGGCGGCGCAGCCGCGGCACGATGACGACACCGCCCAGGACGATGCCCACGCTGCAGGGGAGGATGGCCATCCCGGTGTCGCCGGGGCTCCAGCCGGCGGCCTGCAGCTGCTGGGAGAGCACGAAGACCACCACCGACCACAGCGCCGAGTTGGCCGCGATGCCGCCGCACCCGCCGAGCAGCCGCCTCGAGGTGACGACGCGGCGGGGCAGCAGCGGGTCGTCGGCTCGTTGCTCCCACGCGACCGTGGCGACCGCGATGGCCAGGCCGAGGAGCAGCACGCCCACGGCGGCCCGGGCCGGCATCGAGTCGGTGCCGAGCCCGATGATGCCGGCCACGGCCGCGGTGACTGCCGCGGTCGCCAGCGCGGCCCCTGGCACGTCCAGGCTGGGTGGCGGACCGCTCGGCTCCTGGTCGCGGGGCAGGATCCACCAGGCGAGGGCCAGGAGCGCCAGGGTGACCGGCACCGTGAGCAGGAAGACGAAGCGCCAGCCGAGCAGGCTGGTGACCACCCCGCCGTACACCGCTCCGCCGAGTGCGCCGGACGCTCCTGACACTGCGGCCGCGGCGAAGGCACGGGTGCGCCACGGCTCTTCGGGGAACAGCGAGCTGGTCAGCGAGAGCGCCGAGGGATAGGCGGCCGCGGCGCCGAGGCCGAGCGTCACCCGCCCGGCCAGCAGCACCGAGGCGTCGGGGGCTGCGGCGGCCACGAGCGCCCCCAGGCCGAGCAGCCCGATGCCGCCCAGGAAGACCGGGCGCCGACCGAGCACGTCGCCCAGCCGACCCGAGACCAGCAGGCCGCCGGCCAGCGCGACCGACGTGGCGTTGAGGACCCAGGCCCGCCCCGCAGCGGCCAGGTCGAGGTCCGCCC
Organism: uncultured Actinomycetota bacterium; assembly: GCA_963749865.1. Classification (GTDB taxonomy): domain Bacteria; phylum Actinomycetota; class Actinomycetes; order Propionibacteriales; family Nocardioidaceae; genus Nocardioides. Next base: position 384,479 of record CAVVOE010000005.1, on the reverse strand, counting down.
CGATCCGGGGCAGCGCCAGGGACACGGCGAGGCCGTCCAGGACGGCGAGCAGCTGGACACCGGCGAGCACCACGGTCAGCACCGTGGGGTGGCGCTGCGACATCAGTCCTCCGGTGCCGAGGCGCCGTCCTCGGCCACCAGCCAGCCCACCTCGAGGTGCTCCGGGCCGCGCTGCCACTCCAGGGCGGGCCCGATCATCCGGCGGCGGTTGGTCCGTGCCCACTGCGACACCGCGCCGTAGGCCGCGAGCAGCTGGGGGAAGTGCGTGTCCTCGCCCCGCACCTCGGTCACGGCCAAGGTCCCGCCCGGCAGCACCACGTCGCCCTCGTCGGCGACCGGCAGGCAGACCTCGACCTCGCGCGGTGCCTCGGCGTTGTCGACGTCATGGCGCTCGGGTGGCCATCCGTAGCGGAGCACCGGGTCACCGGCCACCGTCCGGCGGTCGCGGCGCACCCGCTCGTGCATCCCCTCGAGCGAGGTGCGGGTCAGCTCCGGCACGTCGGCCAGCCTCACCACGCGCCGCCGCACCAGCGCGTTGACCTCCTCGACCTCCGCGAGACGGACCGAGAAGGAGTCGATCAGCTGCTGGTAGCCACTGAACATCCGGGCCACGTGGTCGCGTTCGCGGCGGCCGTGGTCGACCTGGCGCTGGACGGTCTCCCAGTGCCGCTCGAGCCGGGCCAGCCGGGAGGGGTGGTCGGGCTCCTCCAGGATCCGGCGCACCTCGTCGAGAGGTACGTCGAGCTGGCGCAGCGTGCGGGCGAGCACGGCCGTCTCGACCTGACTGGCGGCGTACCAGCGATAGCCGCTGTGCGGCTCGACGTGCACGGGCTCGAGGATCCCGGCGGCGCCGTACCGCCGGATCGTCGCCGGCGAGAGCCCGCTCGCCTGCGCGAGCTCGCCGATCGTGAGCCGGTCCACGAGCCCAAGCCTGGGGGCTGCCACCGTGACAAGGTCAACCGCCCGAACGGGCGGGGTGCGGGGCCGGGATGAGCGGACCCCCCGCTGCATGGGGTCAACGAGGGGCCCGTGCCGATTTCGCAGTGCTCCCTCCGAAGTCGACCGTCACAGAAAAGCACACCCCCGGCCCGGCTGTCATGTGTTTCCTCCCAGTGAGAAAGTGGCCGTATGACCGCTCTGGACTTCCTCCCGAACGACCAGCGCCGCCTGTTCATCGGCGGGGCGTGGAGCGACGCCGAGGGCGGCGGCAGCTTCGACGTGCTCGACCCGGCGGACGGGTCGGTGCTGTGCCAGGTGGCCGATGCGACCGTGGCCGACGGGCAGCGTGCGCTGGAGGCCGCGGTGGCGGCACAGGACGACTGGGCGGGCACGAACCCGCGCGACCGCGGCGAGATCCTGCGCCGCGCGTTCGAGCTGGTCGCCTCGCGCAGCGACGACTTCGCCGCCCTGATGAGCCTGGAGATGGGCAAGACCGTCAAGGAGGCGGCCGGGGAGGTCGGCTACGGCAACGAGTTCCTCCGCTGGTTCTCCGAGGAGGCGGTCCGGATCCACGGCCGCTGGATGCAGGCCCCGGCCGGGGGCAGCCGGCTGCTCACCATCAAGAAGCCGGTCGGACCATGCCTGTTCGTGACGCCGTGGAACTTCCCGCTCGCCATGGGCACCCGCAAGATCGGACCCGCGGTCGCGGCCGGCTGCACGATGGTGGTCAAGCCCGCCCAGCAGACACCGCTGACGATGCTGGCGCTCGCCGCGACGTTCGCCGAGGCCGGACTGCCCGACGGCGTCCTCAACGTGGTGCCCACGACGAAGGCCAAGGAGGTAAGCGCCGGGATCATGGCCGACCCCCGGCTGCGCAAGGTGAGCTTCACCGGCTCCACCGGGGTCGGCAAGGGGCTGGTCAAGCAGTCGGCCGACCACCTGCAGCGGGTCAGCATGGAGCTCGGCGGCAACGCGCCGTTCCTGGTCTTCGAGGACGCCGACGTCGACGCGGCGGTGGACGGCGCGATGCTGGCGAAGATGCGCAACATGGGCGAGGCCTGCACGGCCGCCAACCGGTTCCTGGTGCACAGCTCGGTGTCCGACGAGTTCGCCAAGAAGCTGGCCGACCGGATGGGCGCGCTCACCCTCGGGCGCGGCCAGGAGGACGGCACCGACGTCGGCCCACTCATCGACGAGAAGGCGGTCGAGTCCGTGACCAGGCTCGTCGACGACGCGGTCTCCGCCGGCGCGTCCGTCGTGGTCGGTGGCCAGGCCCACGGCGGGCCGGGGTTCTTCTACCCGCCGACCGTGCTGGTCGACGTGCCCCACGACGCCGAGATCAACCGCGAGGAGATCTTCGGCCCGGTCGCGCCGGTGACGACGTTCGAGACCGAGGACGAGGCGGTGGCCAAGGCCAACGACACCGAGTACGGCCTCTCGTCGTACGTCTACACCCGCGACCTCCAGCGCACGATCCGGCTGGCCGAGTCGCTCGACTTCGGGATGGTCGGGGTCAACACCGGCCTGGTGTCGAACCCCGCCGCGCCGTTCGGCGGGGTCAAGGCCAGCGGCTTCGGCCGCGAGGGTGGCTTCGAGGGGATCGAGGAGTACCTCGACACCACCTACGTCGCGCTCGCCATGGGCTGACCGCGGCGCGTGGAGCCGTACGCCGGGGTCCGCGAGCAGTACCTGCGCTTCGCCGAGGCGGCGGGCGAGGAGTCGCCGTGCTTCGTCGAGTGGGGGGACGGCGTGGCCGGGGATCCCGAGGTGCTGGCCTGGGTGGACGAGCTGCCCGGCCTGAAGAAGCAGCCGAACCTGGTCTTCGCGGCGGCCCGCTGGCACGGCGTCCCCGCGCCCGGGCCGTACGCAGGGCTCCGCTCAGCGCTGCTCGGTGACGACGGCACGATCCGGGCGACGATCCTCGAGCGGTCGACGCAGACCAACGAGGTCGGGCGGCTGGCCACCCTGCTGCCGGCGTTCGGTCTCGCGGTTCCTTCGGGGCCCTTCGCCCTGATCGAGGTCGGCGCCAGCGCCGGGCTGAACCTGTTCCCGGACCGGTGGGGGTACGCCTGGTCGACGACCGACGCCGAGGTGAGGCTCGGGGAGGTGCCGTACCTGGCCTGCGCGGTCACGGGACCGGCCCCGTTGCCGAGCGCGCTGCCGGACGTCAGCTGGCGGGCCGGCATCGACCTGCACCCGCTCGACGTCACCGACGCCGATGCGATGGCCTGGCTGCAGACCCTGGTCTGGCCGGAGCAGGACGACCGCCGCGAACGGCTCGCCCGCGCGGTGGACGTCGCCCGGACCGCACCGCCACGGATCGTGGCCGGCGACCTCCTCGAGGAGCTGCCCACGCTCGTCGGCGAGGCGTCGGCGTACGGCGCGGTGGTGGTCTTCCACAGCGCGGTGGCCGCCTACCTGCCCAAGCCCGACCGGGAACGGATGCACGCGATGATGGCCGACCTCGTCGCTGCGGGCGGCTGCCACTGGGTCAGCAACGAGGCGCCCGGCATCTTCGCGTCGATGAGCGCCGCCGCTCCACCGCCGACCCCGCGGCGGTTCGAGCTCGCCCTGGACGGCCGGGTGGTCGCGCACACCCATGGCCACGGCCACGACCTGCGCTGGCTCTGACCGTGCCACCACGGTTGAACCGGTCTGATGGCCGATGAATTCGGTCGTCGTTGTCGGTCCCAACCTGCAGACTGGCCGGTGGTCCAGCGGAACGAGGAGGTCGCGATGAGCGGGCAGGCCCAGGCACGGCGCCTACCCCGGGCGCTGACGCCGTTCCGCCACTCCGCCTACCGGCGGCTCGCGGTCGCGCTCACCCTGTCCACGTTCGCCTCCGGCGTCTGGGTGGTGGCCCTGGTCTGGGAGGTGATCCGGATCGACGGCGGCCCGGCCCAGCTCTCGGTCGTCACCACCGCGGGCGCCGTCGGCGTCCTGCTGCCCGCGCTGCTGGGCGGCGTGGTCGCCGACCGGGTGCCGCAGAAGCTGATCCTGCTCGTGGTGGCCGCGGTCGAGCTCGGGAGCATGGCCCTGGTCGCCGTCCTCTCCATCACCGACCACACCGCGCTGTGGCACCTCGCCGCGGTCTCCTTCGTGGCCGGGGTCGGGATGGCGTTCTACTACCCGGCCTACTCCGCCTGGCTCCCGGCTCTGGTTCCCGAGTCCGACCTGATGGCGGTCAACGGCTTCGAGGGCATGGTCCGGCCCACCGTCGGTCAGGCGATCGGGCCGGCGGTCGCCGGCATCGTGGTGGGTGCGGTCTCGTCCGGTGCTGCCGTCGGCGTGGCCGCGACCGCCTCGCTGCTGGGCCTGCTCGCGCTGAGCACGGTGCCGCTCACGCCGGTGCGCCGCGACTTCGCGGCCGAGGGCGAGCCGAAGGCTCCCTTGGCCTCGATGCTCGCCGACGTGCGTGAAGGCTTCGGCTACATGGTGCGCACGCCGTGGCTGCTGGCCACGCTGCTGTTCGCGTCGCTCTTCCTGCTGGTGATCATGGGCCCCTACGAGGTCCTGCTTCCATACCTCATCAAGGACCGGCTCGGCGGCGGTCCGGGCGACCATGCCTGGGCCCTGGCCATGTTCGGCGTCGGCAGTGCGATCGGCTCGCTGGGGATGGCGTCGATGCGGATGCCCCGCCGCTACCTCACGGTGATGAACCTGATGTGGGGCGTGGGCTCGCTGCCGCTCCTGGTCTTCGGCTTCGCCTCCGCGGTGTGGCAGGTGGTCGCGGCGTCGTTCGTGCTCGGCCTGATGTTCGGTGCGCCGATGGTGATCTGGGGCACGCTGCTCCAGCGCCGGGTCCCGCCGCACATGCTGGGCCGGGTCGCCTCGCTCGACTTCTTCGTCTCGGTCAGCCTGATGCCGGTGTCGATGGCGCTGGCCGGCCCGGTGTCCGAGGCGATCGGTCTGCGGGCGACGTTCGCGATCGCCGGCATCGTGCCCGGCGTCGTCGCGATCATCGCCATCCTGTGGGCCCGGCTGCCGCAGGACGAGCTCGCGCACCCGCTGCGCGACGACGAGACCGACGACGAGACCCACGACGAGACCGACGAGGTGGCCGAGCCGTTGTCGCCCGTGTCGGGCTAGGCGCGGACGACTCTCCCGCGAGCAGCAGCGAGCCGGATCAGGCCAGCCCGTCCAGCACCTCGGCGTTGTGCCGGTGCCCGACGGTCTCGTAGCCCACCACCGTCACCCACGGCACCAGCGCGAGCACGGCCAGGCACCACACCATGTCGAGCCCGGCCCGGGCCAGGCCGACCGACAGCGCCAGCAGGCCGGCCGAGAAACCGATCAGCACGAAGTGGAACGGGTCGAGGCTCCGGGTCAGGGCGGTGTAGAGCAGGTAGAGGCAGGCGACGTACACCGCCACGGGGACGGCCACGGTCAGCACGGTCTCGGTCGGGCTGAGCTTCGAGTGCTCGTCGAGGCGGTACGCCGCCGCGTGGAGTCCGGCGCCGATGGCCACGACTGCGCCGAACAGGACCACGTGGCCGTAGCCCCAGCCGAAGACGCGGTCGCGGTAGGCCGTCAGCAGGTGGCCGTGCGGGACGACGAAGTAGGTCCACCAGGTCCCGAAGATCAACGCCACGCCGGCCAGCCCCAGGACGACGATCTCGGTGGTCCACTTCTTCTCGATGAGCACGCCGAGGGCCGCGGTGGTGCCGAGCAGCCCCTCGCCGAGGGCGATGATCACCATCAAGCCGTACCGCTCGGCGATGTGATGTCCGTGCCACGGGGTGCCGTCGCGCACGTGCTCGGCGAGGAACGGGCCAGTCAGCTCTATCAGGACGAGCACGCCGGCGCAGGCGAACATCCAGCCGGCGGTGAGGTCGGCGAGCAGCAGCAGCACCCAGCCGACCTGGGCGACCAGGATGGTGCCGAGGAACACCTCGCAGACAGCCCGCCGGTCGGGGTCCTGGCGGCGGGCGCGCGCCCACTGGAACAGCATCGGCACCCGCATCACGACGTACCCGACGACCATCAGCTTGTTGTCGACGTGGTCGCTGTGGACCAGCGAGTCGAACATCTTGGGCAGCCCCAGCGCCAGGACGATGACCCCCACCATCTGCACCATCGTGGTCAGGCGGAAGATCCAGTCGTCGGTGTCGTACGCCGAGGCGAACCACGAGAAGTTGATCCAGGCCCACGACACCGCGAAGGTCGCGAACAGGAACCCGACGACCCCGTCGGTCACGTGGTCCTCGGCCAGCGCGTGCGCCAGCTGGTCGGCGGCCGCGCCGAAGGCGATCACGAAGGTCAGGTCGAACAGCAGCTCCAGCGGAGTCGAGCTCCGTCCCTCCTCCGCGGGGTCGCGGCCCACCATCCGCCGCACCGTGTGCTGCAGTGCCTCCGACATGCCGGGAGTCTAAGGAGCCCGGAGTCCCGGTCTCCGTGCGGAATGGGTCTTGCCAACCGACCCCACACTTTGCAACGTTGTAAAGCATGTCTCGGACCGCCCTCGGGCTTCGTCGCCGCACCGTGCTGATCGCGACCTTCGTCGCGCCCGTCCTCGTCCTCGCGCTCTGCCCCGTGGCTGCACCAGGGGCGAGCGGCGTCGAAGGCCACGACGCCACCTACCAGAACCCGCTCGCCCCCCGGATCCCCGGTGACGGCACCGTCGACAGCTGCGCCGACCCCGCCGTGCTGCGCGAGCAGGGCGGAGAGCGCGACTGGTACATGTACTGCACGACCGACCCGCTCAGCGACACCGACGTCGACGAGACCGGCGCCCCGGTCTTCCACCCGATCCCAACGCTGCGGTCCTCGGACCTGGTCGAGTGGAGCTACGTCGGTGACGCGCTGCCTGATCCTCCGTCCTGGGCGGCCGAGGATGCCGCGCTCTGGGCGCCGGACGCCGTCTACTCGCGGGCGACCGACCGCTACTACCTGACCTTCGTCGTGACCGACACCGACGACTCGCTCCGCGGCCCCGGGGCCTGCGCGTCGACCGGTGACAACGCGATCGGCGTGGCCGTCGGCACCAGCCCCACCGGCCCGTGGACGGTCTCGGACCAGCCGCTGGTCGGACCGCGTCCCGACCCGGAGGCGCCCGCGAGTGCCTGCGCGTTCCTCTGGACCTTCGATCCCGACGTCCTCGGTGACACGGTGGGCCAGCGCAGCGTGCTGTACTTCGGCAGCTACTACGGCGGCATCCACGCCACGCGCGTGGAGCTCACGGCGGACGGCGCCACCACGTCGGGGGCGCCGACGCGGATCGCCATCGGCAACCGGTACGAAGGCACCAACGTGGTCCGCCACGACGGCTGGTACTGGCTGTTCGGGTCGGCCACGAACTGCTGCAACGGACCGCTGACGTCGTACGGCGTCTTCGCGGCCCGTTCCCGCAGTCGGTTCGGGCCGTTCGTGGACCGGGAGGGCCAGTCACTGCTGGCCGGTCGCGTGGGCGGCACGCCTGCCCTCCTGCCCAACGGAAACCGGTGGGTCGGTGTCGGACACAGCTCGGTGTTCACCGACGCGGCCGGGCGCTGGTGGACCGCCTACCACGCGGTCGACCGCTTCGACCCCTACTTCGCCTTCGACGTGGGCTTCACCAAGCGGCCGGTCCTGCTCGACCGGCTGACCTGGGTGGGCGGGTGGCCCCGGGTGCGCGCCGGATATTGGGCCTCCGACGAGCCGGTGCCCGCGCCTGCGGCCGACGGCCACCCGCCCGGCGACGACCACCTCCGGGCACCCCGTCCGCACCGCACCGGCGAGTACCTGCGGGCGTACTCCGACACGTTCGAGGACGGGCTGGACCCGGCCTGGCAGTGGGTCCGCGAGCCGGCCACCACCACCTTCGCAGTGCGGCACGGTGTGCTGCGCTGGGACACCCAGCCCGGTGACCTGGCGCGCGAGGTCAACACCGCCTCGGTGCTGACCCGTCCCGCCCCGAGCGGCGACTTCGTCGTGCAGACCCGGGTGCGGCTCGACCTTCCGCCGGAGGGCTGCTGCCAGAACTTCGTGCAGGCCGGGCTGGTGGACTACGCCGACGACGACCGCTACCTGAAGCTGGCGCACGTCTCGATCTGGGAGACCCGCCAGACCGAGTGGGCCAAGGAGGTACCGCCCGGGCCGCCGGAGTTCCCGCGCTACGGCAACGGCGTGGTCGGTGCTCCGGGAGACACCACCTGGCTGCGGGTCGCCGTCGAACGCCGGCCGGGCGAGGACCTCTACACCGCCTACACGAGCCGGGACGGCCGCCGCTGGGTGCGCGGCGGCGCCTGGACCCACGACCTGGGCGCGGACGAGCGGATCGGGCTGGTCTCCATGGGCGGCAGCGGCTTCCACGCCCGGTTCCTCGACGTCCGGGTGTGGCGGCTGCGCCACTGGTGACTCCGGGCACTCGTGCGGGGCACTAGCCCCGGACGGCCGCGCCCAACGTCGACTCGCGCGGCACCAGCTCGAACCGCGCGCGGACGTCCCGCGGGACGAGCTGGTGGCCGGCCGGCTCGAGCCGCTCGGCGAGCATCCGGACGGCCGTCCTGGCGATGCCCTGCTTGTCCGGCGCCACCGTGCTGAGCGTCGGGACGGCGAACCGCCCGTCCGCCACGTCGTCGATCCCGATCACCGCGACGTCCTGCGGGACCCGCAGGCCACGGTCGGCCAGCTGCCGCATCGCCCCCAGGGCCAGGGTGTCGTTGAAGCAGAAGACTGCGTCCGGCCGCGCGCCGCCGCGGTCCAGGACGTCGGCCATGGCCGCGACGCCGTCCTCGCGGCGGAACGTCGGCACCTGTCCCAGCAGCTGCGGGTCCGGCTCGAGGCCGGCGTCGCGCAGGGCCTCCTCCCAGCCCCGCAGGCGGAGCTGCGCGACGCCCGACTCGCGGATGCTGTCCGGCTGGTGCCCGACCGCCGCGATGCGAGTGCGGCCGGTGGCGAGCAGGTGCTCGGTGGCGGCCCGGGCGGCCGCGACGTTGTCGATGGCCACGTGGTCGGCCGGGCCGGCGTCCAGCTTCTCGCCGATCAGCACCAGTGCGACGTCGTCGGGGCTGCGGCTGGCCAGGTCCTCTCGGCCGAGGGCCACCGGGCTGAGGATCAACCCGTCGATGAGGTGGTGCCGCACGCCTCCGGCGACGACGAGCTCGCGATCGCGCTTCCCGTCCGTCTGGTCGATGAGCACGGTCCAGCCGCGCAGCTCGGCCTCCTGCACCACGAACCCGGACAGCTCGGCGAAATAGGGGTTGTCGAGCTCGGGGACGGCGAGCGCGATGACGCCGGTGCGGCCGGACCGCAGGTTCCGGGCGGTGGGGTTGGGCCGGTAGCCGGTCTCCTCGATCACCGCCTGCACGCGGGCCCGCATGTCCGGCGAGACGTGGGCGTAGCCGTTGACGACGTTGCTGACCGTCTTGACCGACACGCCGGCTAGCTCCGCGACGTCTCGCAGCCGGACCGGCACGGGCCCTCCTCTCGGTGAGTCGACCTCCCCCGCCCGCAGCGTATGCGCGCCCGTCATGGTGAGGTGGACGCCCCATTTACAACGATGCAAACAACGTTGTACAACCGAGTGTGGTCTCGGCACACCTGACTGTCGACCCCTCATTCCGGGTGGGGGAGGCGGACCCTCGCCTGTTCGGCTCCTTCGTCGAGCACATGGGGCGCTGCGTCTACACCGGTATCTACGAGCCCGACCACCCGGCCGCGGACGAGCGAGGGTTCCGGCGCGACGTGCTCGACCTCGTGCGTGAGCTCGGCCCGACCGTGGTGCGCTACCCGGGCGGCAACTTCGTCTCCGGCTACCGCTGGGAGGACGGCGTCGGGCCGCTGGAGCAGCGGCCCCGGCGCCTCGACCTGGCCTGGCGGACCGTGGAGTCCAACCACTTCGGGGTGGATGAGTTCGTGGCCTGGTGCCGGGAGGCCGGCGTCGAGCCGATGCTCGCCGTCAACCTCGGGACCCGAGGCGTGGCCGAGGCGCTCGACCTCCTGGAGTACTGCAACCACCCCGAGGGCACCGCCCTCTCGGACCAGCGCCGCGCCCACGGCGCCAAGGAGCCGCACGACGTCCGGGTCTGGTGCCTGGGCAACGAGCTCGACGGACCGTGGCAGGTCGGGCACAAGGACGCGGCACAGTACGGGCGGCTCGCGGCCGAGACCGCCCGGGCGATGCGCCGGATGGATCCCGACCTGGAGCTGGTCGCGTGCGGCAGCTCGAACACCAGCATGCCGACGTTCGCCTCCTGGGAGGCCACGGTGCTGGAGCAGTGCTACGACAGTGTCGACTACGTCTCGCTGCACAACTACTACGACCCGCTGCCGCGATCCCGGGAGGAGTTCCTGGCCAGCGCGGTCGACCTGGACCGGGCCATCGGGGCCATCGTCGCCACCGCCGACCACGTCGGTGCCCGGCTCAAGTCGCGGCACCGGCTGCGGATCTCGGTGGACGAGTGGAACGTCTGGTACCAGTCGGCCTGGGACGAGTCCGCGGTGCACGAGTGGTCCGAGCTGAGGCACCTGATCGAGGACGACTACGACGTCGTCGACGCCGCCGTGGTGGGCAGCCTCCTGATCTCGCTGCTCAACCACGCCGACCGGGTCGGCATGGCCTGCCAGGCCCAGCTGGTCAACGTGATCGCGCCGATCCGGACCGAGCCGGGTGGGCCCGCTTGGCGGCAGACGATCTTCCACCCGTTCGCCCAGGCCGCCAGCCACGCCCGCGGCACCGTGCTGCGGGTGGAGCCGACCGGTCCGACGTACGCCACCGCAGAGCTGGGCGACGTACCCCTGCTCCACGCCACCGCCACCCACGACGAGGAGACCGGCGCGCTCACCGTGCTGGCCGTCAACCGCTCCACCGAGGAGAACCTGGACCTCACGGCGCATGTCCGGGCGTTTCCCGGCCACCGGCTGGCCATGGCGACCACGCTCTGCGCGACCGACGTGAGCTCGCGAACGCCCGCCGGTGCGGCCCAGCCGGTCGTTCCGCGCGCCAACCCCCGCACCCGGCTCGAGGACGGGCAGCTGCAGGTCAGCCTGCCCCCCGTGTCCTGGAACGTCGTCCGGCTCGAGCCGGGCACCAGCAACGCAGCACCCACCCCCTGAGGAGAAGTCCCATGCACCGCTCACGGCTGACCACCCCCGCGCCATCTGGCCTGTCCCGTCGCGGGTTCGTCACGATCACGGCCGGCGGGCTCCTGCTGGCCGGGTGTGGCGGCGGCAAGGGGGTGGGCGACACGGACAAGGAAGGAGTGGGCGGCTTCTCCGGCGAGGAGTACTCCGGCCCGGCCCTGACGCTGGCCTACTGGAACGGCTTCACCGGCGGAGACGGCCCCACCATGCAGGAGCTCGTCAAGAGCTTCATGGACGAGCACGACAACATCACCATCAAGAACAACACCGTCGAATGGGCGGACTTCTACCAGCGCCTCCCCGCCGCCGCCCAAGCCGGCAAGGGCCCCGACGTCGGGGTCATGCACCTCGACCAGCTGGCCACGAACGCGGCGCGGAGCGTCCTCGCACCCGTCGACGACCTCGCCGAGGCGCTCGGCCTGGCGGAGGAGGACTTCGCTCCCTCGGTGTGGGCGCCCGGCATCTACCAGGACAAGCGCTACGGCGTGCCGCTCGACGTGCACACGATCGCGATGTACTACAACAAGGCGCACTTCGCCGACGCCGGCATCACCGAGCCGCCGACGGACGCCGCGAGCCTCGACGAGGCGTGTCAGGCTCTGCAGCAGGCCGGCCACCAGCAACCGTTCTGGATGCCGAACCAGTGGCCGGCCCACCTGATGTTCCTCTCGCTGCTGTGGCAGTTCGGGGGCGAGCCGTACGCCGAGGACGGCTCGGCCGCGACGTACGACGACGACGCGGGAACCCAGGCCCTCGGTTGGATGCGCGAGCAGGTCGACAAGGGCTACAGCCCCGAGAACGTCGACATCGACACCCAGTACGTCGCGTTCAAGAACGGCGAGAACTCCATCACCTGGGACGGCATCTGGCAGATCAACGACCTCAAGGAGTCCGGCCTCGACTACGGCATCGCGACCCTGCCGGTGGTCGGGGACAACCTGGCCGCCTGGGCCAACTCCCACAACTTCTTCATGACCCAGCAGGCCGCCGGCGACGAGGACCGGGCGAACGCCGCGAAGACCTTCATCGGCTGGATGTCCGAGCAGTCCGCGCCGTGGTCGGGCGCTGGCATGATCCCGGCCCGCAACTCGGCGCGTGAGGAGGAGGAGTTCACCGGTTCGCTCCAGCACGGCTTGCTCGAGCAGGTCGACACGCTGCACTTCCTGCCCCCGGTGCCCGGCCTCGGCGACGTGCAGATCCCGACGCTGGAGGTGGCGGTCAACGAGGCGGTCCTGGGGCAGACCCCGGTGGAGGAGGCACTCAAGACCCAGGCCGCGAACGCCACGAAGATGATGCAGGAGAACCTCGAGAAGTTCGGGGGCTGAGGTGACCGCCACCGACCAGCTGGTGGTGGCTGAGCCGACCCGTGTGGTGGCCGCGCCCTCGACGAGGCGACGTGGCGACGGGTGGGTGGCCTGGCTCTTCCTGGCGCCGTACCTGGTGCTGTTCGGCGTCTTCGTGCTGGCCCCCATCGTGCTCGGGCTCTGGATCAGCCTGCACAGCTGGGACTTCACGCTGCCCGGCAAGCCGTTCGTGGGCCTGGACAACTACAAGGACCTCTTCAACCCCGACTCGGTCACCTTCCAGCCGTTCTGGAACTCGATGCAGGCGACCGGCATCTTCACCCTGTTCAGCGTGCCGCTGCTGATCGTGGTCCCGCTCGCGGTGGCGCTGGTCATGAACGAGAAGTTCCCCGGCCGCAACGTGTTCCGCACGATCTACTTCGCGCCGTACGTGCTCGGCGTCGCCGTGGTGGGCGTCATGTGGCGCTTCCTGCTCGACCGCAACATCGGTGCGGTCAACTCCTACCTCGACGCGGTCGGGCTGCCGGGCGACACCTCGTGGCTGAGCTCGGTCCCCCCGGCCTGGTTCGCCCTCGTGGGCGTCACGGTCTGGTGGACGCTCGGCTTCAACGCCGTCATCTACATCGCGGGGCTGCAGGACATCCCGCGCGAGCTGTACGACGCGGCCCGCGTCGACGGCGCCGGCTGGTGGTCGTCGTTCTGGAACGTGACGCTGCCTGGCCTGCGCCCGGTGACGATGTTCGTCACGCTGATCACGATCATCGCCTCGGCGAACATGTTCGGTCAGTCCTTCCTCATGACCAACGGCGCGCCGGGCAGGGAGACGCAGACGGCCATCTTCTGGATCGCCGAGACCGGGCTCCAGAACTTCCAGATGGGTCAGGCTGCCGCCGCGAGCTGGATCCTGACCCTCGCCCTGATGCTGCTCTCGCTGGTCGTCTACGGCGGGTTCCGCGCCCGCGGCGCGATGGATGCCCAGTGAGCGCCACGCCGCGCGTGCTCCGCTACGCGCTCCTGATCGTGCTGACGGCGCTGTTCGTGAGCCCATTGGTCTTCGCGCTGGTCACGTCGTTCAAGACCTCGCGCGACGCCGTGAAGACCCCGCCCTCTTGGTGGCCGGACCCGTTCACCACCCAGGCCTACCAGCGGATCTTCGACGCGGCGGACACCCCGGTGTTCCGCTGGTTCCTCAACTCGCTGCTCGCCGCCAGCGCGAACGCCGCGCTGGTCGTGGTCACCTCGGCGCTCGCGGCGTACGCCCTGGCCAGGATGGAGTTCCCCGGCAAGCGGGTGGTCTTCGCGTTGATCATCTCCACGCTCTTCGTGCCGCCGGTGATCCTGGTGATCCCCAACTACGAGATCGTGGGCCGCCTCTACTGGCTCGACACCCTGCTGGCGATCATCGTCCCGACCGCCGCGGGCGCCTTCGGCGTGTTCTTCCTGCGGCAGTTCTTCCTGGGTCTGCCGCGCGAGCTGGAGGAGTCGGCGTTCCTCGACGGCGCCAGCCGGTGGCAGATCTTCATCCGGATCGTGCTGCCGCTGTCGAAGCCCGCCCTGGCCACGCTCGCGCTCCTGTCGTTCCTGACGAACTGGAACGACTTCCTGTGGCCGGTGTACGTGCTGTTCAGCCCGGAGAACCAGACGCTGCAGGCCGGCCTCTCGACGCTCCAGACCGCGAACGCCGTGCGCTACGACCTGCTGATGGCGGGTGCCGTCGTGGCCAGCCTTCCCGTGCTCGTGCTGTACGCGTTCGCACAGCGCTTCATCATCGAGGGGGTCTCCCGGTCCGGCCTCAAGGGATGACGCTCGCCCGGGCGTCGCGCCGGTCGGTGCTGCTCGGCGCGAGCGCCGCGCTGGTCACCGGCTGCACCGCCGACTCGCCCCCACGCGCGACCCGTCCTTCGTCCGCTGCCCCGACCACTGCCCCGACCGACGCACAGGAGGCCACCATCTTCGACCTCTCTCTCGAGGAGACCCACCGGTTCCGGCCGTTCGAGCTCGTCGCCCCCGGCTTCGAGGCCGACGTCTCGGGAGGGCCCGGCCGCGCGGGCCCGGTCGCGCCGTTCGCGGCGGTCGAGCTGCGGCTCGACGGCGGGTCGGGGGACGTCGCGGCCGGGCTGGCCACCGAGGGCGGTGACCACGTGCTGGTGCGGTGGTCGGCGCAGAGCTCCCTGCTGTGGCTCTCGGTCCGCCGGGACGGGCGGACCCGGGTGCTCCGTCGCCGCACGGTCCGGCGGGAGGGTGCGGTCGGTCTGGCCTTCGCCCTCTGCGAGAACCAGGTGACCGCGCTGGTCGACGCGGGCGAGGGCTGGCGACCCGTGCTGACCGAGCGGTCCAAGGTCGAGGACCTAGTGGACCTGCGGGACGAGGCGGTGCTCGCCGAGCATCGCTACACCTGGAGCGGCGAGGTCGGCGAGGTCCGGGCCGGGGTGTTCGGCATGACCGGGCTGCGGGACCCGCACCTCGTCCAGCACGCCGACGGGACACCGTACGTGCGTGACGGGCGGGTGTTCCTCACCTGGACCTGCGCGGGGCTCGGCTTCTTCCAGCAGGCGCACTGGACCGTGTGGTCGATGGACCCCGCCGCACCCGAGGAGATGCGCCTGGAAGCTCACCTGTTCTCCCGCCGCGACGGGCTGGTGCTGGGCGACCACGCGGGCCAGGTGGTCCGGGACGGCAACCGCTGGCTGGTGGCCACCAGCTCGTGGGGGGACTTCGCGCCGGGGCGGGTGCACGTCCGGCACACCACGACGACCGAGGACGTGCTCAGCGGCGTGCACGTGCTGGACACCGAGCCCACCGAGCTGCCCTCCGAGCACGGGACGTGGGACCCGGCGTGCACCCGGCTCGACGGCAGGTGGCACGTCGGCTTCGTGGAGAGCCCGTCGCAGGACCCCTTCGACTTCCACCCCGCCCTGGCCACCACCACGTCCGAGGACTGGTCCGAGGGGCTGTCGCTGGTCGCCGCGGCCGACTCACTGCACCAGTGCGAGGGGCCGATCATCGCCACGGTCGACGACCAGACCTGGTTGCTGGCCAGTGACGGCGACGCGCGCAACTACCCCGTCTTCGACCTCACCGGTCGCCGCGTCGGTCGGCTCGATGCGCCGTACCCGACCAACATCCCGCACCCCCAGCTCTTGGCCGACCCGGCCGGCGGCTGGCTGATGGTGACCTTCGACGGCACCCAGTACGCCGAGGACGTCATGGGGTACGGCGGCCACGGCGACGTGGTGGTCCTGCACTCGACCTAGGAGACGGTCGCTGCACCCACCCTGGCAACGGCGCGCGTCAGACCGAGGCGCCGAGCGTCGAGGCCAGGTTGACCCGCGACGAGATGCCGAGCTTGCGGTAGACGTGCGACAGGTGCCACTCGACAGCCTTGACCGTGACCACGAGCTCGTTCGCGATCTGCCGGTTCGTGAGGCCGTCGGCCGCCATCCGGGCCACTCGCCGCTCCGAGACGGTGAGCGCCGCCATCGCCTCGGTCTGCACCTTGCGCGGCTGCTCGCCCAGGCGGTCGAGGAGTCGGCGTACCCGCCCCTGCAGCGGCCACAGCTCCTGTCGGCCCGCGTGGTCCTCGGCCGCGCGGAGCAGGGTGAGCGCGCGGTCCTCGGCGTCCGGCGCGTGGGTGAGCAGCAGCAGCCCGGCCAGGTCGGTGTCGATCTGGGCGGAGAGCCGCTCGGCCTTGGTGCCGGCCAGCACCGCGCGGGCGCGCAGCAGGTGCTGGATCCGGTCCGGGCCGGCGTCGACCGCGGCGAGGGTGCGCAGCGCACCGGCCATGGCGTACGGCGACCCGCTCCGGCGGGCCAGCTCCACGTGCTCGCGGGCGAGGTCGCCGGCGGCTCGGGCGTTGCCGTTGCGCAGGTGGGCCAGGGCGGCCCCGGCCCGCCACGGCAGCAGGTCGATGTCGGCGTCCGGCGCGCGCTGGCCGGCATTGACGAAGTGCGCGACCGCAGTTTCGGCGTCCCCGAGCGCGGCGGCCACTTCGCCCCTGGCCTGGTGCGCGAGGGCGGCGGCGAGACCGGTACCGGAGAGGAGAGGGGTCAGCTCCTCGCCGAGGGTCATCGCATTCGCCAGATCCCCGCGGGCCAGCCGGCAGTCGACGAGGGCACCCACGAGGGTGGCCAGCTCGACGTCCGGCAACGGCTCGGACGAGTCCGGGCCGTGGGTGGTGTGGAGTGCCAGGAGCTGTTCCAGCCCCTCGCTCAAGGAGCCCGCGCGGACACGCTCGATGGCGTGATCAAGCGAAGGGACCCCAGGCATAGGGAAAGGTTAGGAAGCGATGCCTCCGCGCGCCGGGCGTTCGGTGGGATTGCCCGCAAGTGGTTCAGTCATGTGACCGGTGGTCTGACCGATCGCCCGATCCACCTCTGGGCCGTTCGGATGACCTGGCCGGTGATCGGGAGCACGGCCGGTCCACGCCAGCAGCCGCACGTCGGACGGCGCCTCGGCCGTCGCGGGCCGCGGACAGGCGAAGCGGGGCCCGCGGTCGCTGGGGTCGATGACGTGCTGGGCGACGGTGAGCAGCCCCCGGGCCAGCTCGTCGGGGATCCGGGTGCGCCGGCCGGTGGACTGGCCGACGTCCCAGCCGTGCACGGTGATCTCCAACGCGGCCGTGGCCACCAGCAGCGGGGCGTCGAGGCCGAGGTCGCCGACCGCCACCTGCTCCGAGCCGGCCGAGCCGGCCGCTGCGGGCCGGGCCGCGGTCCACGCGCCCAGCAGCGCGCAGGCCTTCTCGCGGAGCGCGTCGACCCGGGTGTCGGTCTCCGGGGCGGGGTCGACCTCGACCCGGCCCGCGGCAGCCTCGGTGAACGCGTCGAGCGCGTCCTCCATGTGTGCCAGCAGGTGGCCCAGGGTCCAGCCCGCGCAGGGGGTCGGGCGGTCGAGGTTGTCGGGGCGGACGTCGGCGAGCATGACCCGCGTGTAGGAGAGCGAGCGTTCCAGCAGCTCGACGGCGCCGCTGAGCGCCGCCCCGCTCACCGCGGGTCCGTGAGCGATTCGTGTCCGAGCGGCACGTGGTCTCCGCGGGCGATCTCGGCGTCGGCCGGGATCGGGTCACCGGGCCGGTAGTCGGCCGGCAGCCGCGCGGGCAGCCCGAACGTGGTGAACAGCGAGCGCTCGAAGAACGCGCCGACGTGCGCGACCTTGCCGTCCCGGATGTCGAGGACCTGGAGGTGGAACGGCTCGAAGTCGCCGGCCTTGGTGCGCATGTAGAGGCCGAACGCCGGCTGGCCGTTGGCCCGGGTCTCGATCATCGGCATGTCGTTGATGCCGCCGGGGCACTGGGTGTTGATCAGCCGGCCGATGTTCTCGTTGCCGAGGTACCAGCTGGTGAACGGCGGCATCTCCCAGGTCGCCTCGGCCTTGAGCAGCCGGACGATGGCGTCGATGTCCTTGCGCCAGAACGCGTCGACGTACTCGTCGAGCAGGATCCGCTGGCCGTCGTCGAGGCCGTCGCTGACGGTCTCCTCGGTGAGGCCGCGGTCGGTCATCTGGGCGTGCGCGCGCTGGAGCGCCGAGTTGACGGCGGCGACGGTGGTGTCGAGCGCCTCGGCCACCTCGGCGGCCGACCAGCGCAGCACGTCGCGGAGGATCAGCACCGCGCGCTGCTTGGCCGGCAGGTGCTGGAGCGCGGCGACGAAGGCCAGCCGGATCGAGTCGCGCTCGGCCACGAGGACCGAGGCGTCGGGGACCGGCTCGAGCCAGGCGATCTCGTGGTTCTCCTCGAGCGCGTCGCCGGCCATCTGGTCCGGCGTGCCGAGTCCGGCGGGGAGCGGCCGCCGGGGCCGGCCCTCGAGGTTGGTCAGGCAGACGTTGGTGGCGATGCGGTAGAGCCACGTGCGGACCGACGAGCGGCCCTGGAAGTTGGCCGAGGCCTTCCAGGCGCGCAGGAACGTCTCCTGCACGAGGTCCTCGGCCTCGTGCACCGAGCCGCTCATGCGGTAGCAGTGCGCGAGCAGCTCGCGCTGGTACTTCTCGGTGAGGGTGGGAAAGTCGTCGAGCTCAGCGGTGGGGTGGGTGTCCGCCTGAGTGGTCAATGGTCGCTCCTGCACCGTCGTCACGCCGGGTCACTCCTGTCGCTCGCCAGTCTGCCTGTAGGTACTGACAGCGGTCGAGGCGGTTACTCATCGGTGGGTGGTTGAGTCGGGACTTCCGCCGGTTGAGTCGTCAGTTCCGCCGCGATGTATCCCGACTCAACCGGCGGAAGTCCCGACTCAACCCCAGCGCCCGCTCGGCGGCGGGTACGGCGAGCGGCCGGTCGGCGGGAATGAGGCCGACCCGGGTGCGGCGGTCGAGCAGGTCGGAGACGTCGACGGCGCCCTCGTGGGTGACCCCGAAGACCAGCTCGGCCAGCGTGACCCGCAGGCCCTCCGCGACCGGGGAGAGCAGCTCGTCGTCGGAGAGGCCGGTGGCCTCGCGGGCGGAGTCGAGCACGAGCTCGGCGTCGGTGCCGTAGCGCCGCACCAGCCGGGCCGGCTGCTCGAGCCCGGCCAGGGTGACCCGGTCGGCGGCGCCGAGCAGCGGCAGCGTGCGGGTGCGGCACTCGCCCGCGTCGACGCGGGCGTGCGCGAGCGCGGCGTCGAGGGCGTCCTCGGCCATCCGGCGGTACGTCGTCAGCTTGCCGCCGACGATCGTGACCACGCCGGTGCGGCTGGTGAGGACTGCGTGCCGTCGCGAGATGTCGGCGGTCTCCCCCTCACCCGGGACGTCGAGCAGCGGCCGCAGTCCGGCGAAGGCGCCCACCACGTCACTGCGGTGGATGGGGTGTTCGAACGCGGCCGAGACGACGTCGAGCAGGAAACCGATCTCCGGCTCGGTCGGCTGGGGTACGTCGGGCACCGGCCCGTCCGCCGGCTCGTCGGTGAGCCCGACGTAGAGCGTGCCGTCCGGTTGCGGGAGGACGAGCACGAACCGGTTGAAGGTGCCGGGAATGGGTGCGTAGACGACCACCTTCAGCCCGGGGAGCGTCTCCTCGCGCAGCACCAGGTGGGTGCCGCGGCTGGGGCGCAGCCGGACCTCGTCGACCAGGTCGCCGGCCCAGACGCCGGTGGCGTTGATGACCGTGCGGGCGGTGACCTGGTGGCTCGCTCCGGTGAGCTCGTCGCGCAGCTGGACCGAGGTTCCGGTGGCGGAGAGCACCCGGGAGCGGGTTCGCACCTGCGCGCCGTACGCCGCGGCCGTGCGGGCGACCGTCGTCACCAGGCGGGCGTCGTCCTCGAGCTGGCCGTCCCAGCCGAGCATCGCGCCGCGCAGCCCTTGCCGCCGCAGCGAGGGCGCGAGCTGGAGGGCCTCGGTCCCGGAGAGGTGGCGCAGGCGCGGCAGCGTCCGCACGCTGGTGCGGGCGCCACGGCGCAGCACGTCGCCTGCCCACGTGGCCGCCCGGGCCGCGCCGGCCTGGTGGTGGGGAACGCTGGAGCCGAACGGCATCAGCGTCGGGATGGCATGGGTGAGGTGCGGGGCGGTGACCTCCATCAGGATGCCGCGCTCGACCGCGCTCTCGTGGGCGACGCCCACGTGTCCGGACGCGAGGTAGCGGAGTCCTCCGTGCACGAGCTTGGACGACCATCGTGAGGTGCCGAAGGCCAGGTCGTGCGCGTCGACGGCCAGCACGGAGAGCCCTCGGGTGGCTGCGTCGAGCGCGACGCCCGCGCCGGTGATGCCCAGACCGATGACCACGACGTCGACCGAGGCTGGGGCGCCCGCCAGTCCGGGAGTGATGCGCTGCGCGGTCGCCTTTTCGGGGTCCCCGACGAACGGCGAGCGTAGCGAGCTGTTCGGTGGGGTGATCATGGTTGCAGGGTCCTGGTGATCAGGGTGGCGAGCTCGTCGTCGAGCTCGGCCTCGGTGGCGTCGTCATCGACCATCGTGTGCACCGACAGGACGAAGCCGTGGGCGGCGAGGAGGAGTGCCCGCGCCAGGGCGACGGGGTTGCCCTTGCGGATCGTCCTGGCCCGCTGTCCGTCGGCGATCGCCTCGGCGGTCAGGGCGAGGATCAGGTCCTGCGAGCGCCCTCGGCGGGAGAAGAGGTAGGGGAGGATCAGCTCCGGGTCGAGCTCGACGATCCGGACGAACAGCTCGTTGTGGCGCAGCGCCCGGACCGTGCCGAGGATCGCGTCGGCGATCCGGTCGATCGCCGGGCCGTCCTGGCTGATCTGGTCGGTGACGACGCCGGCCCACTCCCGGGTCATCAGGTCGCCGAGGAGCTGGGGCATGTCGGCCCACGTGCGGTAGATCGTCATCCGTGAGACGCCGGCGCGCCTGGCGACCTCGGTGAGCGTCGTACGCCGCCACCCGACGTCGAGGATGCAGGCGCGCGCCGCGTCGAGGTAGGCGTCGCGCGGTTCTCGGGTCTCGCTGGGGTTGTGACGAAGTGACGTCATATGTCACACTGTAACACATGACGTCACTGAAGCAGCAGGTGGAGATGCACCCCCAACGCTGGGGTGACCCGGCGTCCGCGACCGATCTCCCCGACTCCGCCCGCGGCCTGATCGAGCTGGCCTTCGGGCTGACCGAGACGCCGGCCGAGACGTCGGTGACGGTGCCACCGTCGGCGCTCCCGGAGGAGCTGCTCGAGTCGCTCCGCGGCGTCCTGGACGCCGAGCACGTGCTCACCGACGACGAGACCCGGCGGCTGCGCACCCGCGGCAAGTCCACTCCCGACCTGCTCCGCGCCCGGACGGGCGACCTGAGCGATGCCCCGGACGCCGTCGTACGGCCCGGCTCGCCCGAGGACGTCGCCGCCGTGCTGGCCTGGGCGGTGGAGCACCACGTGGCCGCGGTGCCGTTCGGCGGCGGCACGTGCGTGACCGGCGGCCTGGCCGCGCGGCGCGACGGCTTCGCCGGGCTGGTCTCGCTCGACCTGGTGCGGATGAAGCGGCTGCTCTCCGTCGACCACGAGTCGATGACCGCGGTGCTCGAGCCCGGGCTGCGCGGCCCGGAGGCCGAGGCGCTGCTCGCCGAGGAGGGGCTGGTGCTGGGGCACTACCCGCAGTCCTTCGAGTTCGCCACGATCGGCGGCTTCGCCGCGACCCGCTCGTCGGGCCAGTCGAGCGCCGGCTACGGCCGCTTCGACGCTCTGGTCGTCGGCCTCCGCGTCGCGACGCCACGGGGGGAGCTGCGGCTCGGCTCGGCGCCCGCCAACGCCGCAGGACCGGACCTGCGCCAGCTCTTCCTCGGCTCCGAGGGCGCGTTCGGCGTGATCACCGAGGTGACCGTGCGCGTGCGCCGGCTGCCCGAGACCAAGGTGTACGAGGGATGGCGCTGGGAGTCGTTCGCCGCCGGCGCCGACGCCATGCGCACCCTCGCCCAGGCCGGGCTGCTCCCGACCGTGCTCCGGCTCTCCGACGAGGCCGAGACCGCGATCAACCTGGCCCGTCCCGACGAGATCGGAGGCGAGTCGGCCGGCGGCTGCCTGATGATCACCGGCTACGAGGGCACCTCCGACGCTGTCGCCGCCAAGCGTGCCGCCGTCACCGCCCTGCTCGAGAGTCTGGGAGGTACGCCGGTCGGCGACGCCGCGGGCGACTCGTGGGCGCACGGCCGGTTCAACGCGCCGTACCTCCGCGACTCGCTGCTCGACGTGGGCGTGCTGGTCGAGACCCTCGAGACCGCGACGTTCTGGTCGAACCGCGACGCCCTCTACAGCGGCGTGAAACAGGCGCTGGAGTCCACGCTCGGCGAGGGCACGCTGGTGCTCTGCCACATCTCGCACGTCTACGAGACCGGCTGCTCGCTCTACTTCACGGTCGCGACCAAGGGGTCCGCCGAGCCGCTGCCGCAGTGGCTGGCCGCCAAGGCCGCCGCCAACGACGCGATCGTGGCCGCCGGCGCCACCATCACCCACCACCACGCGGTCGGCACCGACCACAAGCCGTGGCTGGTCCACGAGATCGGCGAGCTCGGCGCCTCGGTGCTGCGCGCGGTCAAGGCCGACCTCGACCCCACCGGAGTCCTCAACCCCGGGGTGCTCGTCCCGTGAGGAGCTTCACCTTCCTGGTCAACCCCGCTTCCGGCGGCGGCGCCGCCCCGGCCGCGGTGGTCCCCGTGGCCCGCGCGCTGCGCGAGGCCGGCGCCTCCGTCGACGTGACCTACTCGCCCGGGCCGCGGGCCATGGGGGCGCTGGTCGACGCCGCTGTCGCCCAGGGCGATGTCGTGGTCTCCGTCGGCGGCGACGGGATGCTGTCGTCGCTGGCCGGGCTCGTCTCCCTCGCGGGCGGCACCCTCGGCGTCGTACCGGCCGGCCGCGGCAACGACTTCGCGCGCATGCTCGGGCTGAGCAGCGATCCCGCCGAGGTCGCGGCGCTGCTCCTGGACGGCGAGGTCCGCAAGGTGGACCTCATCTCGCTGTCCCTGCCCGGTGCCCCAGCCCGGCTGGTGGCCGGCTCGGTCTACTCGGGCGTCGACGCCCGGGCCGGCGAGATCGTGGACCGCGCGCACCGGCTGCCGCGCAAGGCGCAGTATCCCTACGCCGCGCTCCGGTCGCTGGCGACGTACCGCCCGGCCCACTACCGGCTCTGCGTCGACGGCGTCGAGCAGGAGTACGCCGCGGCCAACGTCGTCGTCGCCAACTCCGCCTACTACGGCTCCGGCATGAAGATCGCCCCCGCCGCCGAGGTGGCCGACGGCCTCCTCGACGTGGTGGTGATCGAGGCCGCCTCCCGGCTGGCGCTGATGCGCGCGCTGCCCAAGGTTTACGACGGCGGCCACGTCGCGCTGCCCGAGGTCACCGTCCTCACCGGCCGCCGGGTCGAGCTGAGCGCGGACGCGTCCCGCCCGGTCCCCGTCGGCGGCGACGGCGAGCCGCTCGGTCAGCTACCTGCGCTCGAGGACGAGCCCGCGGTGGTCGAGGTGCGGGCCGGGGCGCTCGCGGTCATCGCCTGACCAGAGCTCACTGCGACTGCATGGCCGCCTGGATGGCCGCCTCGGTGGCCGCGAGCTCGTTGGTGGGGCTGAACATCAGCAGCTCGGAGCCGGCCGCGACGTCCGGCACGTGGCCGGGCGCCATGTAGTAGGCCTGGCCGGCCTCGATCACCTCATCGTGGTCCTGGTAGTGCACGACCACCCGGCCCCGGGTCAGCTGACCCCAGTGCGGGCACGCGCACCGGCCCTCGGGCAGTGAGGCGAGCATCGCCGTCATGTCGGTGTCTTCGCGGAAGGTGATGAAGTTGACGGTGTAGCCGCCGTCGAGCTCGGTCCATCGGTCGTCGACCGGTCCGTGGTCGATGTGCTCTGCGGCGGTGGCGCTGGTGGCTGTCCTGGTCATGGCGACCTCCTCGGGTGGGTGATGTCCCCACAAGGTAGGGATCGGACTTCGGTGGTCGCGTGGGGCGAATGCCCCATCTTCGAGGTCCGCCGGGCGTCCCGGAGCCGTACATTCGCGAGGTGACCGTCGAGCCCGAGAGCGACCGCGTCCAGCTCGCCGAGCTGGTGGCTGCCCTGTCCTTGGGCGTGGACCTCGGCTTCGGCCAGCCGATGGAGCACGTCCTGCGCCAGTGCCGGATCGCGCTGCGGATCGCCGAGCTGGTCGGCCTCGACGAGGGCAGCCGGTCGTCGATCTACTACTCGGCGCTCCTGGTGAACGTGGGCTGCCACACCGACGCGCACGAGCAGGCGCGCTGGTTCGGCGACGACATCGCTCTCAAGGCGGCCAAGTACGGACCCGAGCAGTTCAGCGCCGCCGACGGGCTGACCATGCTGCGGCTGCTCGGGTCGGGCGGAACGCCCCTGCACCGGATCCGCGTCGGCCTCGACTTCGCCCTCTCGGGCCGCAAGGAGCTCGACGGCATGGTCGCGGGGCACGCCCAGCTGGCGCGGTCGCTGGGCGAGGAGCTCGGCCTGGCCGGGGACGTCCTCGATGCCCTCGCCAAGTCCTACGAGCGGTGGGACGGAAGAGGCATCCCCGACGGCCTCGCCGGAGACCGGATCCCGGTCGCCTCCCGGATCGCCCAGCTCGCGGAGTTCCTCGAGGTGGCCCACCGCACCGACGGGGTCGACGGCGCCCTCGACCTGGCCCGGCGCAGGTCCGGCTCCCAGTTCGACCCGGCTCTCGTCGACGTGGTGTGCACCGACTCGGAGAAGGTCTTCCACCACCTCGACGAGCTGGACTCCTGGGATGCGGTGATCGACGGCGAGCCGGGGCTGGCCCGCACCTTGACCCCGGTGGAGTGCGACCTGGCCCTGGCCGCCATCGCCCGCTTCGTCGACCTCAAGTCGCCGTCCACCCTGGGCCACTCCGACGCCGTGGCGAGGCTGGCCGGGTCGGCTGCCGCCGAGCTGGGGCTGCCACCCGAGGAGCAGCGGCTGGTGCACCGCGCCGGCCTGGTCGCCGGGTTCGGCCGGCTGGGCGTCTCGAACGCGATCTGGGACAAGCCCGGCCCGCTCAGCGCGGCGGAGTGGGAACGGGTGCGGATCTACCCGCACTACACCGAGCGGATGCTGCACCGCTCCCACGCGCTCGCCGAGGCGGGCCGGCTCGCCGGCCAGGTCCGCGAGCGGCTCGACGGCTCCGGCTACCCGGGCGGCCTCAGCGGCCAGGCACTCAGCCTGGCCAGCCGCGTGCTGGCCACCGCCGAGGCGTTCCAGTCGAAGCTCGAGCCGCGGCCGCACCGGCCCGCGGGCTCGGTCGCCGAGGTCACGCAGGCGCTGCGCAACGACGTTCGCGCCGGCCGGCTGGACGCCGCTGTGGTCGACGCGGTCCTGCGGGCCGCCGGCGAGCGCGTGGGCCGGCGCCGCGGCGGCCCCGGGGGGCTCACCGCCCGGGAGGTGGAGGTGCTCCAGCACCTGGCCCTGGGGCTACCCAACAAGGAGATCGCGCGCCGGCTCGGGATCAGCCCCAAGACCGTCGGCAACCACGTCGAGCACGTGTACACGAAGATCGGCGCCGACAACCGGGCCGCGGCCGCGCTGTACGCGATGCGGCACGGGCTGCTCCCGGCAGCAATTGGCTGACTCGTGCCCCCGCGTGCGGTTTCGGGCAGACTGCACGGGTGGTGACCCGCACCGGGGCGGCACCCACGTGGCGGGAGGCCTTCGAGGACCTCCGGACCGCGGAGCCGCGCAGTGTCGACGAGTGGACCAGCCTGGCTGCCCTCGCCTACCTCACCCGGCCCGACGGCTGGGACGACTGGTCCGCCCGGGCGGTCGAGGCGTGCGTGGCAGCAGGGGTCGGGCCCGCCGCCGTCCGGTGCGCGTTCTGGCTCGGCTTCGGGCTGCTGGACGAGGGCAGCGTCGGCCGCGGGGCCGGCTGGCTGGCCCGGGCCGACGAGCTGCTGCACGGGCTCGACTGTGCCGAGCGGGGGCTGCTGCTCGCGCCGGTCGCGCTCGCCCTGCTCGACACCGGCGATGCGGCGACCGCGCTGGAGCGGTTCACCGAGATCGCGGCGCTGGGTGAGCGGTTCGACGACGCCGACGTGGCCACGATCGGGCAGCTCGGCCGGGGCCAGTCGCTGGTCGAGCTCGGGGACCGGGACGGCGGGGTGGCGCTGATGGACCAGGCCATGGTCGCCGTCCAGTCCGACGCGCTCTCGCCGCAGGCCGCGGGGCTGGTCACCTGCGGCGCGATCGTCACCTGCCAGCGGCTGCTGGAGATCTCGCGGGCCCAGGAGTGGATCGTGTCCCTGAGCGCCTGGTGCGACGTGCACGCCGACCTGGTCCCGTACCGCGGCCAGTGCCTGGTCCACCGTGCCGAGCTGCTGCGGATGCGCGGCTCGTGGCCGGAGGCGACCGCTGCCGCCGAGGCTGCGTGCACCTGGCTGGAGGGTGCGCCCGCCGTGGGCGACGCGTGGTACGAGCGCGGCGAGCTGCACCGGCTCCAGGGGGACCAACAGGCGGCGGAGGCGGCGTACCGGCAGGCGTCGCGGGCCGGCCGGGACCCGCAGCCCGGTCTGGCGCTCCTGCGGCTGGACCAGGGTGACGTCGCCGCGGCCACCGGGGCGGTCCGGCGCTTCGCCGACGAGGCTCGCGGCCCGGTCGAGCGGGCCCGCGCGCTCGCGCCGTACGTCGAGGTCGCGCTGGCGGCAGGCGAGCTCGCCGATGCGCGCACCGCCGTGGACGAGCTGACCCGGATCGCCGGCGAGCTCGGCGGCGCCCTGATCCGCGCCACGGCAACGACGTGGGTGGGCGCAGTGGTGCTCGCCGAGGGCGACCCGGCCCGCGCCCTGCGCGAGCTGCGGCGGGCCTGGCGGCTGTGGCACGACGTCGGCGCGCCGTACGACGCGGCTCGGGTCCGGCTGCTGGCCGCGGAGGCGTGCGCCCAGCTCGGGGACACCGACGGCGCGGAGATGGAGCTCGACGCGGCCAGGTCGGTGCTCCACGACCTCGGGGTCCGCGCCGACCGTCCGTCCGCCCGGGCGGCCCGCGGCGCCGAGACCGAGCGCTCACCACGCGGGAGACCGAGGTGATCGTCCACGTGGCCCGCGGGCTGACCAACCGGGAGGTCGCCGAGCAGCTGTTCATCAGCGAGAAGACGGTCGCCCGCCACCTCAGCAACGTCTTCGCCAAGCTGGGGCTGGCGTCCCGGGCGGCCGCCACCGCCTGGGCCTACGAGCACGGCGTCGTCCAGCCGCGCACCTAGGCCTCCAGCTCTGCACAGAACTACCCACACCGGGCGCGCGGAACTGCACGGTTCGCCCGATGCGACGCGCCAGCGGCATCCATACCGTCCGAGGCATGACCACCACCTCGACCCTCGACCGCCCGGTCGAGCAGCTCAGCGCCGGCCTGGCGGAGGCGTTCCGCAGCGGCACCATCGCCGACCTGTTCACCTCGGACTTCTTCCTGGACGGCCACCCGCCGTTCTGGCGGTTCCAGATCCAGGGGCTGGCGGAGTTCACGACCTGGCTCGAGGCGTACGTCGCCCACCGGCCCGAGGTCACCGTCCTCCGCACCATCTCCACCGAGGACGGCTTCGTCGCCGAACACCTCACATCGGAGACCGTGCCGGACCGGGGGCTGCTCACCGCCCGCCGGCTGCACCTCTGCACCGTCCGGGCGGGCCGGATCTCGGAGATGACCGTGTTCTGCAGCGGGGACTGGGACGCGCCGCTCCGGGAGCGGCACGCCGCCGAGGCACCCATCCTCCGGCGGGACCGGCCGGCGGGACGTCCGCTCCCTCCGCCCACCCACCCGTAGCCGCCCACCCCACCACAGCACCAGGAGGACCCATGCCCGAGTTCCAGGAGACCGCAACGATGATCGCGCCCGACACTGCCGAGGCGGTCCTGAGCGCGACTGACGACCTGGTCCCGACAGTGACGGCCCGAGCCGAGGAGACCGAGGCCGGGCGCCGGGTGCCACTGGACCTGGTGGCTGCGCTGACCGACGCCGGCTGCTTCCGACTGCTCCTGCCGCGCAGCCACGGCGGTGTCGAGGCGACGCTGGCCGACCAGCTCGACATGGTCGACTCCCTGTCCCGCGCCGACGCCTCGGTCGGGTGGACGGTGATGATCGGGTCGAGCGCGTGGTTCGACATGGTGCACCTGCCCCGCAGCAGCTTCGACCAGCTGTTCGCCGAGCCCGGCGCCATCGTCGCGGGCGCCATCGCCCCCACCGGAACCCTGGAGGCCGGGCCCGACGGCTTCCAGGTGCACGGGCGGTGGGGGTTCGTCACCGGCGTGGAGCACGCCACCTGGGTGGGGGTCAACTGCCTCGCCGCCGACCCAGCCGCCGACCCGGCCGATGGCCCGCCCGGCATGCGGCTCGCGGTCCTGCGGCCGGAGGACGTCGTGGTCGAGGACACCTGGCACGTCAGCGGGCTGCGCGGCACCGGCAGCCAGCACATCCGCGCGGAGGGGGTGCGGGTCCCGGCGGACTGGACCTGCGACCCGATGACCGGCGAGCCGTGCGTCGACCTCACGGTCGCGCGGGTGCCGGCTCCCGCGCTGGTGGCCCTGTCGGTCTCCCGGGTGGCGCTGGGCATCGCCGCCGGAGCGCTGGACGACATCATCGTGCTGGCCGGCGCCAAGGTCCCGTTGCTCTCGCCCGGCACCCTCGCGACCAGCCCGACGTTCCACCACGACCTGGCCGAGGCCGACGCCCGGCTGCGCAGCGCCCGGGCGATGCTCGACGACACGACCGGTGCCCTCTGGACCACTGCGGCGTCCGGGGCGGCGTTCACCAACGAGGCCAGGGCGCGGGCCCGGCTCGACTCGGCCTGGGCGGTCCGACAGGCGACTCGCGTCGTGCAGTTCGCCTACCACGCCGGCGGCGGCACCGCGCTGTACGACGGATCACCCCTGCAGCGCCGGCTGCGCGACGTCCACGCCGTCAGCCAGCACTTCATCGTCCGTCCCGACGTGCTCGCCGCGGCCGGGTCGGTGCTGGCCGGGATGGAGCCTCCGGGCCCGGTCTTCTGAGTCAGCCGACCCAGGTCAGCCGAAGCTCCACACCAGCAGCTCGGTCGGCACGCCGGCGGTCAGCTCGTACGACGGCGCGTCGGTGAACAGGAACGCGTCGCCGTCGTGCAGCGGCTCGGCCATCGAGGAGCGCAGCAGCGCGCCCCTGCCGACGAAGACGTGCACCCGCGGGGCCGCCGGGATGGTGACGGTCTGGTTGGCGTCGAGCCGGGCCACCGAGAACACGGCGCCGGGCTCCGGCTCCGCCACCCGGACCAGCTCGCCGGGGACGAGAGCCGGCGTCGCCACCTCGTAGGACGGCTCCTCGGGCCCGGACGCGGTCAGCCAGACCTGGACGAACCTGGTCTGCGGGCCGTCCGCGACCTCCGCGTGGGTCACGCCGGCACCGGTGCGGAGCACCGCGACCTGACCGGCCGCGACCCGCTCGGTACCGGTCGGGCCGGAGTGCGCGAGCGCCCCGGAGAGCATCCAGGTGACGATGACCAGGTCGGCGTGGTCGTGGTCAGGGAACCCGGCGCCGACCTTCAGCAGGTGGTCGTCGTGGCAGACCATCGGTCCGAACCGCACGTGGTCCGCGTCGTAGGTCGACCCGAACGAGAACGCGTGCGCGGTCAACCGGCCGGGCAGCCGATCCATGAATCGGTCGGTTCCCCGGCGGATCTCCACGGCCACGTGACAGATTGTGCCCGTGGGGGACACTCGGCCGAGCGGCATGCCCCGGTTCCCACCGGACTTCCGCTTCGGGACCAGCACAGCGGCGTACCAGATCGAGGGCGCCGTCAGCAGCGACGGCAAGGGCCCGTCGATCTGGGACACGTTCACCGCCAAGCCCGGCGCGATCATCGACGGCTCGTCGGGGGCGCAGGCCTGCGACCACTACCACCGCTACGCCGAGGACGTCGCCCTCATGGGCGAGCTCGGCGCGAACGCGTACCGCTTCTCGGTCTCGTGGCCGCGGATCCAGCCGTCCGGCAAGGGCCGCCCGAGCCCGAAGGGCCTCGCGTTCTACGACCGGCTCATCGACGAGTGCCTCGAGCGCGGCGTGAACCCGATGGTCACGCTCTACCACTGGGACCTGCCGCAGGCCCTCGAGGACGACGGGGGCTGGCTCAACCGGGCCACCATCGACGCGTTCGCGGAGTACGCCGCGATCGTCGGTGAGCGGTTCGGTGACCGGGTCGAGCACTGGGTGCCGATCAACGAGCCCAACGTCGTGACGATCCTCGGGTACGCGATCGGCATGCACGCCCCCGGCCGGGCGATGCTGTTCGAGGCGCTGCCGGTGGCCCACCACCTGCTGCTCGCCCACGGCCGGGCCGCGATCGCGCTGCGCGAGAACGTCCGCGGCCGGATCCCGAGCATCGGCTGCGCCAACAACCATGCCCCGATGTGGCCGGCCAGCGACTCCGACGCCGACGTGGGCGCGACCAAGCTGTTCGACGGGCTCTGGAACGGCCTGTTCATGGAGCCGATGCTGCTGGGTCGTTACCCCGAGGACACGCTGCCGCTGGTCGAGGACGCGATCGTCGAGGGCGACCTGACCACGATCCGCCAGCCGCTCGACTTCTACGGCGTCAACTACTACAACCCGATGCGGGTCGGTGCCACCGACGAGGACGCCGAGATGCCCTTCGAGTTCCGTCCGGTGCTCGGCTACCCGGTCACCGACTTCGGCTGGCCCGTCGTACCCGAGGCGCTCCGCGAGTGGCTGGTCATGACCCGCGCCCGGTTCCGCGCCGCGCTGCCGCCGCTGATGATCACCGAGTCCGGGTGCTCCTACAACATGGAGCCGGACGAGCACGGCGTCGTCGACGACCAGCCCCGCATCGACTACCTCGAGTCACACCTCCAGGCGGTCGCCGACGCCATCCACCGCGGGGTCGACGTCCGCGGCTACTACTGCTGGTCCCTGCTGGACAACTTCGAGTGGGCCGAGGGCTACACCCAGCGGTTCGGCCTCGTGCACGTCGACTACGCCACCCAGAAGCGCACCCCCAAGCGCTCCTTCGACTGGTACCGCCAGTTCATCGCCGCCCAGTCCGAACGCGTCGACTGACTGACTCCTCCGTCGTTCCCCGTCGAGTGACCCGATCGACATGATTGGGGGCCGGAATGAGGTGCGAATCGGGTCACTCGACGGGAGCAACCGGCCACTAGGCTGCCTCCCGTGTCCGAGACCGTCCCTGCGACCACGTCGCCGAGGCGTCGCGTGGTGTTCGTGGTGGGCTCCGGGCGCAGCGGCACGTCGACCGTGGCGGGCGCCCTGCAGGCACTCGGAATGCACGTCCCGCAGCCGGAGGTGCGCGCCGACGAGACCAACCCGAAAGGGTTCGGTGAGAGCAAGTGGGTGGTCGACCTGCACCACGAGCTGCTCCAACGCAGCCACGTGCAGGTCTCCGACGCGCGGCCGAGCGCGTGGTACGAGACCGGCAAGGCCAGCGCGTCCGGGATCACCCGGGCCCGGCTGACCGAGTGGCTCGGCCCGCAGTTCAGACCAGCGGTCGGCGAGGAGCCGGCCGTCGACGAGCTGGTGATCAAGGACCCGCGGCTGGCGTGGTTCCTGGGGCTGTGGAAGTCGGCCGCCCTCAGGACCGACGCGCAGCCGTCGTACGTCACCACGCTCCGCCACGTCACCGAGGTGGTGGGCAGCAAGCAGCGCTACTACGCGCCCGGGCCCTCTGCCATTTCCAGGGGAGGCAGCGCGTTCAGCGAGGTCCAGCGGACCGCCGCGTGGGTCAACATGATGCTGCACACCGAGCGCGCGACCCGGGAGGGGACGAGGGCGTTCGTCCGCTACGACGACCTGCTGACCGACTGGACGATCCCGGTGTTCCGGCTCGGGCAGGAGCTCGACCTCGAGGCGGTCAAGGGGGCCAGCGCCAACGCGATCCGGCAGGTCCACCAGTTCATCGACCCCGAGCTCAAGCGGGTGCGGACGACCTGGGACGACGTCGAGGTACCGGCCCGCCTGCGCGAGCTGGCCGAGGAGACCTGGCGCGGGCTGAGCAAGCTGGCCGAGCCCGGAGGTGACACTCCCGACGTGCACGCGCTGCTCGACGAGGTCCGCGAGTCGTACGTCGCGTTCTACGACGAGGCCGAGGCGGTCGCGCAGTCGAGCGTGATCGCCGCCCGGCGCGAGGGCAGGCAGCAGGCGCTGGACGAGCGCCCACCCGCGGCGGACGCCTTCGCCGTCCGCGCCCGACGCCGGATCCGCAGAGCGTTGGGGACGTGAGCGAGCCGGACCCTGCCGACTTCCCGATCCGCTGGCGGTGGGAGGACGGGCCGCTCACGCCCGGCCTGACCTGCGTCTTCCGGGTCAAGAACGAGGCCCGCAACCTGCCCTGGGTGCTGCCGCCGATGTTCGACGCGGTGCAGCACGTCGTGCTGGTCGACAACGGCTCGGACGACGGGACGGCGGAGGTCGCCCAGCGCGTGGCCGAGGAGCACGGCGCTGCAGACCGCTTCACGCTGGCCAGCTACCCGTTCCGGGTGGCGCGGGCGGGCGCCGAGCACCTGGAGACGCCGCCTGACGCGGTCCACTCGCTGACCTACTTCTACAACTGGTCGTTCTCGCACGTGCGCACGTCGTACTCCATGAAGTGGGACGGCGACATGGTGCTCACCGCCGAGGGCGTCGAGCTGCTGCGCGACCTGTCCTGGCAGCTCGAGGACTCCAACGCCGTCGTCGCGATCCCGCGGCACCCGATGTCGGTCGAGAGCGAGTCGGTCGCCTGGCTCGACCTCGGCTACCGGTTCCTGGAGCCGTGGGTCTACCCGATGGGGCCGGAGTTCACCTTCGTCAAGGCCTTCGAGTGGGAGGTGCGCGAGTTTCCGCCGACCAGCGAGCGGATCGTCGCGCCCGAGGGCATGTGCGTCGAGCTCAAGTGGCTCGACCAGGACGAGTTCGCGCACTGGAGCGACACCTCCTTCGACCCGGTCCGTACGCCGCGCAAGGCCCGCGAGCTCGAGGTCAACCGCGCCCTCCACGAGGGCCGCGGCCACGAGATCGAGGGGCTGAAGCGGATCGAGGCGCCGGCCGGCGTCCACGTCGTCGACTACGTGACCAAGCAGTGGATGCAGCTGGCGCCGCGGCCGCTGACGCTCCGGCTCGAGCTGCAGGAGCAGCCCTAGTGGGACCGGGGGCGGCGCTCAACGACTTCCTCGACGAGGCCAAGCGCTCGCAGGTGGTGATCGGACCGGACGGGGAGGTCAAGGCGGGCAAGTACGAGCGGGTCGCGGTCACCGTCCGCGACCGCGCGGAGCTGCGCGCGCTGCGGTTGCCCAAGGGCGTGCGTACGGCGGCGCTGGCGGTATGGCTCGACGAGGGCACCTCGGCCCTGTCGCTCACGCCGCGCCCGGAGTGGCCTGCGCTGCAGCTGATCCGCTCCCGGTCCGTCGACGGTGGGTGGCTGACCGTCCTGCGGTTCACCTCGTCGGTCCCGGTGCACCGGGTGGTCGCCGAGCTGGGCCGGCAGGCGGTCTGGCCCGACCACGCCGGGCAGCGCGGGGTGGTCCTCGACGAGGAGGCCACCGACAAGGTGGCCGCGGACCCGGTCCGGGTGACCGACCCCGACCCGATGGTTGCGCTCGGGCCCCTGGACGAGCGGGTGCTCAACCCGGTCGGCTTCGAGCGCGACGTGTCGGGTGCGGTGGTCGATCTCTCCGAGCTGGACTGGGGCCGCGGGCCGACCGAGGCGCTGGTCAGCGGGCTCCGCGGAGCCGCCGGCGTGCGCGCCGAGCTCCCGCAGGCAGCACCCGTCCTGGCCGCCAGGGTGATGGCCGGGCTGGCGATGGCCGGCGTACCGCTCACCGCGGCCACGTTGGACAGACAGGTGGCCGCGCACCTCGGCCCCGACGTCGCGGCCGCCATCACCGCGGAGGTCGACCTCGCCGACGCCCGGGCCCGGGAGGAGCACAGCGTGGTGCTCCGCCGGGCCGCGCTGGCGGCGTACTCCTCCGCCGCGTGGCGCCGGCGGCTCGGCGGGCTGGCCGGGGTCCGGGTCGCCCACCAGCCCTCGGTCTCGGTCGTGATGGCGACCCGCCGCCCGGACCTCCTCGAGCACGCCCTGGGGCAGGTCGCCCGGCAGCGCGGCGTCGAGCGGCTCGAGCTGGTGCTGGCGCCGCACGGCTTCGACGTGGACCCGGGCCGGCTCGCCGAGCTCGCAGGAAGTGTGACCGTGCAGCAGGTGCCCCAGCCCGAGGACACCGTCTTCGGTGACGTGCTCCACGCGGCCGCGAGCGCCGCCTCCGGCGTCGTGGTCATGAAGATGGACGACGACGACTGGTACGCCCCGGACGCTGTGGCCGACCTGCTCCTGGCCCGGGCGTACAGCGGAGCCGAGCTGGTCGGCATGCCCGACGACCTCTACTACGTGGAGCCCACCGACGAGACCGTCCGGATCGGCCAGCCCAGCGAGGTCTACCGGCAGTTCGTCGCCGGCGGCACCCTGATGCTCGACCGCGGCCTGCTGCACGAGGTCGGCGGCTTCCGGTCGGTACGCCGCCACGTCGACGCCGAGCTGATCGCCGCGGTCCGCGCGGCCGGGGGCGCGACGTACCGCACCCACGGCCTCGGCTACGTGCTGCGCCGCACCGACACCGGCCACACCTGGCAGGCCGACCTCGACGACCTGCGCGCCCGGGCGGCGCAGGTCACGCCCGGTTTCTGGCCCGGACGACTCATGGAGCTCTAGTCACTGGGAGCCCTAGAGTCACGACCATGCGCCTTCGTGCCGGCCTCGCCGCCCTGCCTCTCGTGCTGGTCCCGTTGGTGGGGTGCGCGCCGGAGGACGAGGACAGCGGCTCCAACGCCTCCGACGACAGCAACACGAGCGCCGCACCCAGCGAGGAGACCAGCGAGTCGACGACTCCGACCGAGGAGGCCACCGACGCCGGCGGCCTCTCGCCCGAGTGCGCGCCCGACCAGCTGCCGCTGAACGCTGCGGGCCAGCTGACCATCGCGACGGACTCGCCGGCCTACGAGCCGTGGTTCGTCGACAACGACCCGACCAACGGCGAGGGCTTCGAGTCGGCGGTGGCCTACGCGGTGGCCGAGACGCTCGGCTTCACCCCCGACCAGGTGGAGTGGACGAAGGTGCCCTTCAACACGTCGTACAAGCCGGGCGACAAGGACTTCGACTTCGACATCAACCAGGTCTCCATCACCCCGGCGCGGGCCGAGGTCGTCGACTTCTCCGACGGCTACTACCAGGCCGCCCAGGCCGTGATCGCGCTCAAGGGCTCGCCGGCCTCGGAGGTCACGAGCGTCGCCGAGCTGGCCGACTACAACCTCGGAGCGCAGACCGGCACCACGTCGCTGACCGCCATCCGCGACGTGATCAAGCCGGCCAACGAACCCGCCGTCTTCGAGGACACCAACGCCGCGAAGCAGGCGCTGCTCAACGGCCAGGTCGACGCGATCCTGGCGGACCTCCCGACGGCGTTCTTCATCACCGCCGTCGAGATCCCGAAGGGCACCATCGTCGGCCAGTTCCAGCCCGAGACCGGCAAGCAGGAGGAGTTCGGTCTGCTCTTCCAGAAGGGCAACCCGCTGGTCTCCTGCGTCAACCAGGCGCTGGCCCTGCTGAAGGCTGACGGCACCCTCGAGCAGATCGAGCAGCAGTGGCTGTCCGACGTGGTGGACGTCCCCGCGCTCCAGTGAGCGACGGCTGGGCGCCCAGCGCCCGCGAGCTCGAGCGCCGGACCGTACGCCGCCGGCAGCGGGTCCGGCGAACACTGGTCGCGACGCTGGTCACGGTCGTGGTGTTCGTGCTGCTCGCCCTCGGGGTGGTCAGCTCGCCCGGATGGCCGCGGGTGCACGCGCTGTTCTTCAACGGCTTCCACGCGCGAGAGTCCTTCGACGCGATCCTGCACGGCTTCTGGGTCAACGTGAAGCTGTTCATGCTCTGCGAGCCGGTGATCCTGGTGCTCGCGATGGCGGTCGCGTTGTCGCGAAACGCCCGGAGCCCGTGGCTGGTGCCGCTGCGGCTGGTCGCCACCATCTACACCGACGTCTTCCGCGGCATCCCGACCATCCTGCTGGTGGTCCTCCTGGCCTTCGGGATGCCGGCGCTGCGGCTGCAAGGCATCCCGAACAGCGCGCTGTTCTGGGCCGGCGTCGCCCTGGTGCTCTCCTACGGCGCCTATGTGGCGGAGGTGTTCCGCGCCGGCATCGACTCCATCCACCCCTCGCAGGTCTCCAGTGCCTCTGCCCTCGGACTCAGCCGCGCCCAGACCATGCGGTTCGTGGTCGTGCCGCAGGCGGTACGCCGCGTCGTACCCCCGCTGCTCAACGACTTCGTCTCCCTGCAGAAGGACACCGCGCTGGTCGCCGCCGCCGGGGTCTTCGACGCGGTCTTCGCGGCCCGCGACTACGGCAACTTCAACTTCAACTACACGCCGCTCGTCGTGGTGGCCGGCTTCTTCGTGCTGATGACGGTGCCCCTGGCCCGGGTGTGCGACTGGCTGCAGCGGCGCTGGATGGAGCGCGAGCGGGCGGGTGCCTTATGACCGCCCTGCTGGAGCTGGCCGAGGTGCGGAAGTCGTACGGCGACCGGGTCGTCCTCGCTGACATCGACCTCATCGTGGAACGGCACGACGTGGTCTGCCTGATCGGCTCGTCGGGCTCGGGGAAGTCCACGCTGCTGCGCTGCCTGAACCTGCTCGAGGACATCGACGACGGCGTGATCCGGTTCGACGGCGCCGAGATCTCCGACCCGCGCGTCGACCCGCGGACGGTGCGCCGGCGGATCGGCATGGTCTTCCAGGCCTACAACCTGTTCCCGCACCTCTCGGTGCTCGAGAACTGCGTGCTGGCGCCGATCCGGGTGCACGGCGTACCACGCGCGGAGGCGGTCGAGCGGGCCCGCGACCTGCTCGAGCGCTTCGGCCTGCGCGACCAGGTCGACAAGCACCCCGACCGGCTCTCCGGTGGTCAGCAGCAGCGGGTCGCGCTGGTGCGGGCGCTGTGCACCCAGCCCGAGCTGCTGCTGCTCGACGAGATCACCGCGGCCCTCGACCCCGAGCTGGTCGGCGACGTGCTCACCGTCGTCCGCGACCTCGCCGAGGCCGGCACCACGATGGTGCTGGCCACCCACGAGATGGGCTTCGCCCGCGACATCGCCACGACGGTCTGCTTCCTCGACGGCGGCCGGATCCTGGAGCAGGGCCCGCCGTCACAGCTGCTGGTCGCGCCGCAGCAGGAGCGGACCCGGCAGTTCCTGCGCAGGATCCTTCCGCCATCCGTCTAGACCGGCGACGTACAGTCGTGGCGTGCGCCCACGCCTGGCACTCCTTCTCGGAGCCCTCGTCGTCCCTTCCCTCCCACTCCTGGCCGCCGCGCCGGCTGAGGCCGCGCTTGGCACGATCTGCGTCGGACCGGTGCCCGTGGGCACGGTCTGCAACACCACGCGGCCCAGCATCTCCGCCGCGATCACCGATCCGGAGATAGCCCCCGGTGACACGATCCGGGTCGGCCCCGGCAAGACCTACAACGACGGTCCCTACGTCCTGCCTGCCGGCGTCGACCTCCGGGGCAGTGGTGCCGGCTTCGGCGACTCTGCGACCTGGTTGGTCCTCGGCCCGGGAAGCCAGACCTACCTGACTGCCGGCCAGGACAGCGACGTGTCCGACCTGCAGGTGCGCATGATCAGCGGTGCCGGTGCGACGGGGCTCGAGGCCAACACCGGGTCGAACATCGACAACATCGTGGTCTACGGCGTCGGCAGCACGGGCTCGACGGGCATCGACGCCCAGGGCAGCCAGATCAAGGACGCCACGGTGAACATGACGGGAACCACAGGCGGCACAGGCGTGCGCAGCCAGGGCGCCAATACGCTCGTGTCGCAGAGCACGTGGAACGGCGGCGGCTCGGGCTACATCCTGGCCGCCCCGGCCGACGCCACCGTCGACAACGTCCGGCGGATCACCGTCAACGGCGAGGGCAACGCGGTCACGGTGAAGCGCGGCACCCTCAACATCGACAACTCGGTGCTGGACCTGGCGACCGCCGGCGACACCGGGCTGCTTGCCCAGCCCTTGGCGGGGAACCAGGCCACGATCAACGCCACGTTCGTGACCATCGTGCGGGGGGAGCCAGGGTCGCGAGGCGTGGTCGCGGACTCCTCCAGCGGCGCTGCCACGAACGCGTCGGTCACGCTGCGCAACTCGATCGTCCGTGGTCCCACCACGTCGCTTGCGCGCGTTCCTGGCGCCGGAACCGCGACCGTGACGACCATCAGCAGCAACTATCAGACCAAGACCGCCGGGATCCCCGACGGCGGCGGTGACCAGGTCAACCTCGACCCACTCTTCGTCGACTACGGCGCCGCCGACTACCGGATCCGGGCAGGGTCGCCGGCGATCGACAAGGCAGTTACCCACCCCGCGGCCGGGGACCTCGACCTGGACGGCGACCTCCGCCCGTTCGACGGCGACCGCAGTGGCATCGCGCAGCCCGACATCGGCGCCCACGAACTCCGTGACGTGACCGCACCCACCACGACGTTCACCGCCGGCCCGTCGGGCCCGACCAACAACCGCCAGCCCGTCTTCGTGTTCCGCAGCGGCGACCAGGCGAGGTTCGAATGCGCACTTGACGGGGGAGGGTTCCAGCCCTGCACCAGCCCAGCCACCACGCCGCCGCTGGCCGACGGCCCGCACCAGTTCATGGTCCGCGCCTACGACCCGGTCTTCAACTACGAGAACCCGCCCGTGGTGCGGGCGTTCACAGTCGACACCGTCGTACCCAACGCGACGATCACCAAGAAGCCGCCGAAGCGGTTCTTCAAGAAGCGGATCAGGTTCAAGTTCGCGACCAGCGAGCCGGGTGCGACGTTCCAGTGCATGCTCGACAACCGGGCCTGGCGGAGCTGCAACAGGACGTTCCGGTTCAACGTCAAGGTGGGCAAGCACCGGATGCTGGTCCGTGCGGTCGACGCCGCCGGCAACGTGGACCCGACGCCGGCGC
The DNA here is from genome assembly GCA_963749865.1 of uncultured Actinomycetota bacterium. Taxonomy (GTDB): domain Bacteria; phylum Actinomycetota; class Actinomycetes; order Propionibacteriales; family Nocardioidaceae; genus Nocardioides. The sequence continues at coordinate 345,849 of CAVVOE010000005.1, read as the reverse complement.
GCTACAAGTACAAGCGCCTCTCCCGACGCCGCTGACCCAGCGTGACCACTGGCTCCGCCGACATCCTCGCTGGGGGGCGTCGATGGTCATGACGGCGCCGCTGAGGATAGGTTCTGCTGGTGGCGGCGACCGAAAGTGCGATCTCTGAACGCGCTGTCGGCGCGCCTCTTGTCGTCCTCGACGGAGTCAACAAGTGGTTCGGCGAGCTGCACGTCCTCAAGGACATCAACCTGACGGTCGCGCGGGGTGAGGTCGTGGTGGTCATCGGGCCGTCCGGCTCGGGCAAGTCGACGCTGTGCCGCGCGATCAACCGGCTGGAGACGATCGACCAGGGTGCGATCAGCCTCGACGGGACGCCGCTGCCCCAAGAGGGCAGGGAGCTGGCCAACCTGCGCGCCGAGGTCGGCATGGTGTTCCAGAGCTTCAACCTGTTCGCCCACAAGACGATCCTCGAGAACGTCACCCTCGGGCCGATCAAGGTCCGCGGCATCAAGCCGGCCGAGGCCGAGGCCAGGGCCCGGGAGCTGCTGGACCGCGTCGGCGTCGGGCAGCAGGCGGACAAGTACCCCGCGCAGCTGTCCGGGGGGCAGCAGCAGCGGGTCGCGATCGCGCGCGCACTGGCGATGGAGCCGAAGGTGATGCTCTTCGACGAGCCCACGTCAGCCCTCGACCCGGAGATGATTGCCGAGGTCCTCGACGTGATGGTCGACCTGGCCAAGCGGGGGATGACCATGCTGGTGGTCACCCACGAGATGGGCTTCGCCCGCACCGCCGCCGACCGGGTGCTGTTCATGTCCGACGGCGCCATCGTCGAGGAGAACACCCCCGAGGAGTTCTTCACCAACCCTCGCTCGGAGCGCGCCAAGGACTTCCTCGGCAAGATCCTCCGGCACTGAGGGAGCAGACCAGCTCGAAGCACGACTCAACTGAAGTTCGGGAGAAGGAGAGACATGCGATTCATGAGAGCGAAGGCCGTGGCCGCGGGCCTGGGCCTGGCCCTGAGTCTGGCCGCCTGTGGCGACGCGGGCGACGACGACGACGGTGGCAGCGACGTGGAGGTGCAGGAGAACGCTGCCGACGAGTTCGACGACGGCACCCGCATGAAGGAGCTGGCCGACGCCGGCAAGGTCACGGTCGGTGTGAAGTACGACCAGCCCGGCCTGGGCTTCAAGGGCGCGACCGATGACATCCCGACCGGGTTCGACGTCGAGATCGCCAAGCTGCTGGTCGCCGACCTGGGGATCGACCCGGAGGACACCAGTGCGGTCACCTACGAGGAGACGATCTCCGACAACCGCGAGCCGTTCCTGGAGCAGGGCAAGGTCGACCTGGTGCTGGCGACGTACTCCATCACCGACGAGCGGCGCGCCGTCGTCGGCCAGGCCGGTCCGTACTTCCTGACCGGCCAGCAGCTCCTCGTTCTCGCTGACAGCGACGTGGCGAGCATCGACGACCTGGCCGGTCAGGAGGTCTGCTCGGTGACGGGCTCGACCTCCATCGACCGGATCAACGAGGCGGGCGCCAAGGGCGTCGGCTTCGACAGCTACTCCGAGTGCGTCCAGAAGGTGCTCGACGGCACCGTGCCGGCGATGTCCACCGACGGATCCATCCTGGCCGGCTACGCCGCGCAGAACGAGGGGCAGCTGAAGGTGGTCGGTGAGGAGTTCTCCGAGGAGCGGATCGGGGTGGGTTACAGCCTGGAGCACCCCGAGATGTGCGAGTGGATCAACGGCGTCCTGGAGGAGTCCTTCGACGACGGGTCATGGGAGGCGGCGTTCGAGAGCACGCTCGGCCCGTCAGGCCTCGAGACCCCGGAGCCCCCGGAGCTCGACGACTGTCCGGCGGCCTGATCATCCGCTGACGCCCGGGCGGCGCGCTCTGCGCGCCGCCCGGGCCGTCGCACCCGGGAGGAGCGAGCTTGGAAGCGGTCTTCGACAACTTCGACGCCTACCTCAAGGCGTTCGGCTACACGTTCGCGCTCTTCCTCGCCTCCGGAGTCCTGTCGCTGGTGCTGGGCACGTTCCTGGTCGCGTTGCGGGTCGGGCCGATCGCCGTGCTTCGCCTGGCCGGGGCCACGTACGTCACCCTGGTCCGCAACACGCCGCTGGTCATCGTGTTCGCGTTCTTCTCCTTCGCGGCCCCGACCCTCGACATCACGTTCAACTGGCTCGACGTCCACATCGGGGGGTACGACTTCACCGCCTTCTTCGGCGCGGCGGTCGTCTCGCTGACGCTCTACACCTCGACCTTCGTGTGTGAAGCCCTTCGGGCGGGAGTCAACGCCGTGCCGCTGGGCCAGGCCGAGGCCGCGCGGGCGATCGGGCTGCCCTTCGGCGGGGTGATGCGAGAGGTGGTCCTGCCGCAGGCTTTTCGCGCGTCCTTGCCCCCGCTGGCCAGTGTGCAGATCGCACTGATCAAGAACACCTCGGTCGCCGCGGTGTTCGGGGTCGCCGAGGCCACCTCGCAGATGCGCAGCCTGCTCAACGACTTCGGTGCCACCCAGCGCATCGGCATCTTCGTCTCCTTCGCAGTCGGCTACGTCGTGATCGTGGAGGTCTTCTCCTTCCTCTCGAGCAGGCTCGAGCGGAGATGGAGGGTGGCCCTGTGAGCCAGAGCGTGCTGTTCGATGCCCCCGGACCTCGCACCATCCGCCGACACCGGCTCTACGGCCTGCTTGCACTGACAGCCGTGGCCGGCGTCCTCGCGTTCGTCATCTGGCGCTTCCACGAGGCGGGTCAGTTCGAAGGCGACAAGTGGGAGGTCTTCGTCACCCCCGACTACGTGCAGGTGCTCCTGGTCGACGGGCTGCTGAACACCCTCAAGATGGCTGCGGTGGCGATCATCGGGGCCGCCGTCCTCGGCTTCGGGCTGGGGGTGGCCAAGCTCTCCGACCATGCCCTCGTCAGGTGGCCGGCGTGGCTCGTGGTCGAGTTCTTCCGCGCCGTCCCCGTGCTGCTGCTGATGATCTTCACCTGGTTCCTCATCGGCATCAACCGGGACGGCGCGTCGTTCTGGGCCGTCGTGATCGCGCTGACCCTCTACAACGGGGCCGTCCTGGCCGAGGTGCTTCGCGCCGGCGTGAACGCCGTGCCGAAGGGGCAACGCGAGGCGGCGCACGCGATCGGGATGCGCAAGGCACAGGTGATGAACATCGTGCTGCTGCCCCAGGCGGTCAAGATCATGCTGCCCGCGATCATCAGCCAGTGCATTGTGGCGCTCAAGGACACCGCGCTCGGCCAGGCCGTGCTGGCCCCCGGTTTGACCAGGATCTACAAGGAGATCTACCTCGAGTTCAACAACCGGGTGCCGACCATGATCGTCATCGCCTCGCTCTACATCCTGGTGAACCTGGCGCTGACGGCGCTGGCCACCTGGGCGCAGAAGAAGTTCGTCGGCGAGAAGAAGCCCCTCGAGGTCACCATGGTCGGCAACCTCGACGGTGGGCGGAACGCCTGACCCCGGTCAGCGCGACCCGGTCAGGGCGCTCTCCATCCGCCGCACGATCTCGCGGAGCCGGTCCGGCGACGTGGCGATGTTCAACCGGACGTGACCGGTGAGCCCGGGCCAGTACTCCTGGCCCGCGGAGACCCGCACGCCTCCTCGACGTACCACGTCGGCGGGGTCGTCGTGGCCGTAGGCGCGCAGGTCCAGCCAGGCCATGTACGTCGCCTCGAGCGGTCGCATCCTGGCCTGCGGCAGGTGCTCCGCCAGCAGCTCGCCGAGGAGGGTGCGCTGCTGGTCGAGGCGCTCCACGAGGGCGGCCAGCCAGGGATCACCGTCGGTGTACGCCGCGACCGCGGCCACCACCCCCAGCGAGCCCCACGAGTCGTTGTGCGCCATCGGGATCTCGACCAGGCGGTCGCGGGTGGCGTCGTCGCCGGTCAGCATCTGCGCGCACTTGAGCCCAGGGGTGTTGAACGCCTTGGACGCGGCGACGACCGCGACAGCGTGGTCGGCGGTTCCGTCCAACGTCAGGTACGGCACGTGCTCGGCGCCCGGCAGCACCAGCGGCCCGTGGATCTCGTCGCTGACCACCCGGGCGCCGTGCCGGACGATGACGTCGCGGATGCCCTCGAGCTCGGCGCGGGTGTGCACGTGCCCGCCGGGGTTGTGCGGCTGGGTGAGCAGCAGCGTCCGCGCCCCCTTCGCGAAGAGCCGGTCGAGGGCGTCGAGGTCGACGACGTACCCGTCCCCGTCGGGGTCCACGGGCAGGTCCCACTGCTCGCGCCCGGTGATCTGGGCCAGCCCGTGCTGCGGGTCGTACGCCGGCAGCGGCAGCACCATCGGCCCGGGCTCGCTCAGCACCTCGATCGCGATCCGGACCCCGACCGTCACGTCGGCGGTGGGCAGCACCCGGTCGGCCGGCACCGCCTGGCCGAAGTGGCGCTCGGCGAACCCGGCGTACGCCGTCCCGAGCTCGCCGCCGAGGCGCCGGAAGTCCGGGTAGCCCATCTCGCCGCGCTCAACCGCGGCCAGCACGGCTGCGGTCACCACCTCGGCCACGGCGTAGTCCATCTCGGCGACCCAGGCCGGGATCACCCCCGGCTCGGTCTCGCCCCACTTGAGCACCAGGGCCGCCCGTGCCTCGTCGTCGGTCAGGTCGCGGATCAGGCTCACGGGCCCCATCCAACACCGGGGAGGATGGGCGGGTGGACTCCACCTGGCGCACGGCGATCAGCGCCACCCGGCACTGCCTGACCGGCTGCGCCATCGGCGAGGTGCTCGGAATGGTGATCGCCACCGCCGCCGGGTGGGGCGACCTGGCCAGCATCGCGACCGCGGTGCTGCTCGCCTTCTTCTTCGGCTACCTGCTCACCTTCAGCGGCGTACGCCGTAGCGGCCTGCCGGTCGGCGCCGCGGTGCGGACCGCACTGGCGGCCGACACCGTGTCGATCGCGGTGATGGAGGTGGTGGACAACGGCACCCTGCTCATCTGGCCGTCGGCCATGGAGGCGGGGCTGGCGGACCTGTTGTTCTGGGGGGCGCTGGCGATCTCGCTGGCGGTGGCGTTCGTGGTCACCGTGCCGGTGAACCGCGCGATGATCGCCCGCGGGCTGGGCCACGCGAAGGTGCACGCCCACCACGCATCCGGGCATGACGATGGCCACGGGCCGTGAGGTGCGCGTGGCTGGTGTGTGCGCGGGTCAGCGTTTGCCGGACGACGAGGCCGCAACGGCCCCCGGCTTCGCAGACTCGCCGTGAACAGGCCGTGACGGCCTCGGCCCCCCGAGAATCATGACCTCAAAATACCCGATCGGATGATCCCCAAACCAGCCCCCGGCGAGGATCATTCGCGCCGCTCGGGCGCCTCGTGGCCCCCTGCTGACCGTCTGCCATCATGCGCCCCATGAGCCTTCAGCTGGGGCAGGGGACCGGCCCACTGCGGGGCGTCAAGGTCGTGGAGATCGCAGGGATCGGCCCGGGGCCGCACGCCTGCATGATCCTGGCCGACCTCGGCGCCGATGTGATCCGGGTCGAGCGTCCCGGCGGGCAGCTGCTGTCCGGTGGCGCCACGATGGTCCTCAACCGCGGCCGACCGAGCGTCGCGCTCGACCTGAAGCAGCCCGAGGCCGCGGCCACCGTCCTTGCGCTCGTGACCGACGCGGACCTGCTGGTCGAGGGCATGCGGCCCGGCGTCACCGAGCGGCTCGGCATCGGGCCCGAGCAGTGCCACGCGGTCAACCCGCGGCTGGTCTACGGCCGGATGACCGGCTGGGGCCAGGACGGCCCGCTCGCGGCGGCCGCCGGCCACGACATCAACTACATCTCCGTGGCGGGCGCGCTGTTCGGGCTCGGCCAGACCCCGGACCGGCCGCAGTTCCCGACCAACCTGGTCGGCGACTTCGGGGGCGGGTCGACGTACCTCGTCATCGGGCTGCTCGCGGCGCTGCACGAGGCCCGGACCTCCGGGCAGGGGCAGGTCGTCGACGCCGCGATCGTGGACGGGACGGCGCACCTCAACGCGATGACGTCGGCGTTCCGGGCCAGCGGCGGCTACCAGGAGAAGCGCGGTGCGAACCTGCTCGACGGCGGCGTCCCGTTCTACGACGTCTACGAGACCTCCGACGGCAAGCACCTGTCCGTCGGGGCGCTCGAGCCGCAGTTCTACGCGACGCTGATCCGCACGCTGGGCCTCGAGGACGTCGCTCCGGGCCAGGGCGACCTGGACCGCTACGACGAGCTGCGCGCGCTGCTCTCCGACACCTTCCAGCAGCGGACCCAGGCCGAGTGGGTCGAGCTGTTCGAGGGCACCGACGCCTGTGTCGCCGGCATCATCCCGATCAGCGAGGCCCCCGACCACCCGCACCTCAAGGCCCGGCAGACGTTCGTGGACCACGAAGGGATCGTGCAGCCACAGCCGGCGCCGCGGTTCTCGCGGACCGGGGCCACCCTCTCGCTGCCGCCCCCGCCAGCCGCCGGCACGCACACCCGCGAGGCGCTCACCGCCTGGGGCATCACGGACGTCGACGGCCTCATCGAGCGCGGCGTCGCCGTCCAGGCGCAGCCCGGACAGTGAAGCCCTTCCTGTTCCTCGGCATCCGCGCCCAGGACGCCGCCGCCGACGACGAGTACGCCGCCGTGCTCCGCTGCTCCGGGCTCGACGAGCGCGACGTACGCCGGGTCCGCCTCGAGCGCGACGTGCTCGGCCCGCTCGACCTCGACGACTGGTCGGGGATCGTGGTCGGCGGCGGGCCGTGGAACGTCAGCGACCCGGAGGAGACCAAGCGCCCCGAGCAGCGTCGCGGCGAGGCCCGACTGCGGGAGCTGGCCCTGCAGGTGCTGGAGTCGGACTTCCCCTTCCTGGGCGCGTGCTACGGCGTCGGGACCCTCGGCACCCTGGCCGGCGGTGTCGTCGACCGGACCTGGTCGGAGCCCATCGGGTCGGTGACGATCTCACTCACCGACGACGGGGCCGCCGATCCGCTGCTCGGGTCGCTGCCGCCGGTCTTCGACGCCTTCCTCGGCCACAAGGAGGCGGTCTCGACGCTGCCCCGCGGCGCCGTACTGCTCGCGTCGTCGCAGACCTGCCCGGTGCAGGCGTTCCGGATCGGCGCCAACGTCTACGCCACCCAGTTCCACCCCGAGCTCGACGTCGACAGCCTGGTCATGCGGATCGAGACCTACCGCCACTTCGGCTACTTCGAGCCCGCCGAGGGCGAGGAGCTGATCCGGCTGGCCCGCGCCGCCGTCGTCACCGAGCCGCCGCGGATCCTCTCGCGGTTCGTGGAGCTCTCCGCGCGAGGTTGAGTCGGGACTTTCGCCGGTTGAATCGGGAGTTTCCCCGCCGTGCAATGATCGAATCTCCCGATTCAACCGGCGAAAGTCCCGACTCAACCGTGACCTCCCCCGAGCACGTCGACGTCCTCATCGTCGGGGCCGGCCTGTCCGGCATCGGCGCGGCCTGTCAGCTGCGCGAGCACCACCCGACCAGGTCGGTCGCGGTGCTCGAGGCGCGCGAGGCGAGCGGTGGCACGTGGGACCTGTTCAACTACCCGGGCATCCGCTCGGACTCGGACATGTTCACCTTCGGGTTCAGCTGGCGGCCGTGGCCCGGCGACCGGGCGCTCGCGGATGGGCCGATGATCCTCGACTACCTGCGCACCGTCGCGGAGGAGTACGGCGTCGACGAGCTGATCCGCTACCGGCACCGGGTGGTCCGGGCGAGCTGGGACTCGACCACCGCGGCCTGGACCGTCGAGGCCGACCACGAGGGCGAGCGGGTGGTACTCACCTGCAACGTGCTCTGGTGCGCCAGCGGCTACTACCACTACGAGGAGCCGTTCGCGCCGGAGTTCGAGGGCGCCGAGGACTTCCGAGGCCGGATCATCCACCCGCAGCACTGGCCCGAGGACCTGGACTACACCGGCCAGGAGGTCGTGGTCATCGGCAGCGGCGCCACCGCGGTGACGCTGGTGCCGGCGATGGCACCGACCGCCGGGCACGTGACGATGCTGCAGCGCTCACCGTCCTACGTCCTGACCCGGCCGGCCCGGGACCGGCTGGCCACGCTCCTGCGGTTCCTGCCGACGCGAGCGTCGTACCCGGTCGTGCGGTGGGCGAACATCCTGCTGACCATCGGCTCGTACCAGGCGTCCCGGCGCTGGCCCGAGAAGGTGAAGGCGTTCATCCGCAGGACCACCGCCGACCAGCTGCCGGAGAGCGTCGACGTCGACGTGCACTTCAAGCCGCGCTACGACCCGTGGGACCAGCGGCTCTGCTTCGTGCCGGACGGCGACCTGTTCCACGCCGTGCGCAAGGGCCAGGCGTCGATGGTCACCGAGACCATCGAGCGGTTCGACGCGACCGGCATCCGCCTGGTCTCCGGGCGTCACCTCGACGCCGACGTCATCGTGACCGCGACCGGGCTGCAGGTGCTGGCCTTCGGCGGCGTCGAGCTGACCGTGGACGGTCGGCCGGTCGACCTCGCCGAGACGATGGCATACAAGGCGCTGATGCTCAGCGGCGTACCGAACTTCGTCTACACCGTCGGCTACACCAACGCGTCGTGGACGCTCAAGGCCGACCTGGTCTCGGCGTACGTCGTCCGGCTGCTCGCGCACATGGACGAGATCGGGGCCCGCTCGGTGGTGCCGGTGCGGGAGCCGGACGTCGAGGAGCGGCCGTTCATGGACCTGATGTCGGGCTACGTGATGCGGGCCCTGGACCGGATGCCGCGGCAGGGTCACCGGGCGCCGTGGCGGCTCAAGCAGAACTACCTGACCGACCTGCGGATGATCCGGCACGGCCGCATCGACGACGGGGTGCTGGCCTTCGACAGGGTGCCCGCCCAGAGGGGTGACTCGGCTCTCACCAGCGTTTGACGGGCCCGGAGATCGGAGACCGGGGTACCACGACGACGCACGGAGGTGCAGCACGATGGGTATCGACGACAAGACCGAGAACAAGGCCGACGACCTCAAGGGCCGGGCCAAGGAGGCCGCCGGCTCGATCACCGGTGACGACGACCTGAAGAACGAGGGCCGCGCCGACCAGGCCGAGTCCTCGGTCAAGCAGGCCGGCGAGAAGGCCAAGGACGCCGTCGGCGACCTGAAGGACGCTTTCAAGAAGTAACGAGCCTCACGCCCGCGCCGATGCGGGCACGGACGGGCCGCTCTGTCACACTGGCAGCAGCGGCCCGTTCACGTCTTGCCCCGGGCCAGCCCCCGCCTCTGCGAAGGCGCCAGACTTGGTGATGGGGCGCACCGCAGAACTTCCCTCTGGTGAGACAACACCATCGAGAGTGATCTCCCTTGTCCTCCTCCTTCGCCCATTTGGGCGTCCCGCACGACCTCGCCCACGTCCTCGCGACGCGTGGCATCACCACACCCACCCCGATCCAGGCCGCGACGCTGCCCGACTCGCTGGCCGGCCGGGACGTCCTCGGCCGCGGCCGCACCGGCTCCGGGAAGACCTACGCGTTCCTGCTGCCGCTGGTCGCCCGGCTCGTCGAGTCCGGCCGGCCGCGTCGCGCCGGCCGACCCCGCGCGCTGATCCTGGCCCCGACCCGTGAGCTGGTCGGCCAGATCGAGCAGGCGCTGATCCCGTTGGCCGCCTCCGCGGGACTGACCACTCGCACCGTCTTCGGCGGCGTCGGCCAGCATCCCCAGGTGCAGGGGCTACGCCGCGGCGTCGACATCGTGCTGGCCTGCCCCGGCCGGCTCGAGGACCTCATCGGCCAGGGCCACTGCGACCTCGGCGCCGTCGAGGTCACCGTCCTCGACGAGGCCGACCACATGGCCGACCTCGGCTTCCTGCCGGCCGTACGCCGCCTGCTCGCGGCCACCCCGAGGTCGGGCCAGCGGCTGCTGTTCTCGGCGACGCTCGACAAGGGCGTCAACGTGCTGGTCAAGCAGTTCCTCAACCAGCCGGTCACCCACGAGGCCGACTCGGTGCAGACGCCGATCGCCGCGATGGACCACCACGTCCTGCACGTCGCCCGCGAGAACCGCGTGCCCGTGCTCGTCGACCTGGCCAGCGCGCCCGGTCGGACCATGGTCTTCACCCGGACCAAGCACGGCGCCAAGGCGCTGGCCCGCCAGCTCAACCGCAGCGGCGTACCGACCGTCGAGCTGCACGGCAACCTCAGCCAGGGCGCCCGCACCCGCAACATGGACGCGTTCCACGCCGGGCGCGCCACCACGCTGGTGGCCACCGACATCGCCGCACGCGGCATCCACGTCGACGACGTGGCGCTCGTGGTGCACGCCGACCCGCCGGCCGAGCACAAGGCCTACCTGCACCGATCCGGCCGAACGGCGCGGGCCGGTGCCGCGGGCACCGTGGTCACGCTGATGACCGAGGACCAGGTCCGCGACGTACGCGACCTGGCCCGCGCGGCCGGCATCCGGCCGACCATCACCCGGGTCGACGGCCCGCGGCACCCGATGCTGACCACGCTCGCCCCCGGCGAGCGGGTCCTGGTCGCCGGCGGCCTCGGCGTCACCTTCGAGGAGGCTCCTCGGTCCGGTGGCGGCCGCAACCGTGGCCGGTCCGGCGGATCGGGTGGCCCGCGTCGTACCGGCGGTCAGCAGCGTTCCGGCGGTCAGCAGCGTTCCGGCGGTCAGCAGCGTTCCGCCGCGAAGCCGAGCTCCGGTGGCGGCAACCGGTCCCGCAGGCGCGGTGGCCAGTCGTCCTCCGGGCGCGGCCACACGGCGGCGTCGTTCAGCTCCGGTCGCCGCTGACCCTCCCCAGTCCTCCCTAGGATCGGGCCGATGACCTCCTCCGTGCGGGCCTGGCTGGGCCGGGCGCTGTGGGACGTCGTGCCCCGTGACCACCGGGAGGACGACCGGGGCCTGCGCCGCCGCCGGCTGGTCACGATCGGCGTGGTGGTGGTGGGCGCTGTCGTGCTCGGGCTCTCGCTGCGGCTCGACCCAGGGAGCCGGTGGTTCTACCCGGCGACGCTCGGCCTGGCTCTCGTGTGGGCCGTTGGCGCCGTGGCGTCCGGACCGCTGCACCTGGGCCGGATCAGCTACCGCGAGCGGCAGGCCCGCCCGGTGCTGACCCCGATCGCCATCGGGCTCGGGCTGGCCGCGATCTTCGTGGCCGGTGCCCTGCTGGTCCGCGGGATCTCCTGGCTGTCGTTCCTCGAGGACCAGGTCATCTCGGTCGTCGACTACGCCGACCAGGGCTCGCTGCCGATCCTTATGGTGATCACGACCGTCAACGGCGTGGCCGAGGAGCTGTTCTTCCGCGGCGCGGCGTACGCCGCCATCACCCGGCAGCCGGTCCTCTGGACCACGGTCGCCTACGGCATCGCCACCCTGGCCACCGGCAACGTGATGCTGTCCTTCGCCGCCGTACTCCTAGGCCTCGTGGTCGGCCTCGAGCGCCGCGCCTCCGGCGGCATCCTGGCGCCCATCCTCACCCACTGCACGTGGTCGCTGGCCATGCTCTTCGCCCTGCCGCTGGTGTTCTACTGACGGGTCAGCGACCCTGCTTCTCCTCGGCGACGGCGCGCTCGACGGCCTCGCGGTAGGTGAGGGGCTCGCCCGGCACGATGTCCTGGATGGCGTAGTCGGTCTGCAGCACCTCGGTGCTCATCGAGTCGATCAGGTTGCTCGCGGTGGTGGCGTCGACGTTGGTGACCAGCCGGATCCAGTACGACGACAGTCGCGGGGTCAGCACCGGCACGGTGACGATCGGGACCCGGCGACCGTTGATGACCTCGGCGGCCTGCTGGAGCATCTGGACGTAGGTGAGCCGGTCCGCGCCGCCGATCTCATAGACCTGACCGAAGGTCTTCTCGACGCCGATCACGCCGCACAGGTAGCGGACCACGTCGTCGATGGCGACCGGCTGGGTCCGGGTGTCCGCCCAGCGCGGCACCACCATGGCGGGCAGGTTCTTCACGAGCTGGCGGGTCATCTCCCACGAGATGCCGCCGGCCCCGACCACGATCGCGGCGCGCAGGACCGTGACCGGTACGCCGGAGCTGCCGAGCAGCTTCTCGACCTCGCGCCGCGACCGCAGGTGCGGTGACAGCTCGACCTCGTCCTTGCCGAGGCCGCCCATGTAGACGAGCTGGCGGACCCCGCTGGCCGCCGCCGCGAGCCCGAACCCGCGCGCCGCCTCGGCGTCCTTGCTCTCGAAGTCGTTGTCGTCGAGGGAGTGGACGAGGTAGACCGCGATGTCCACGCCCCCCATCGGCTCGGCCAGCGTGCCGGGGTCGAACACGTCGCCGAAGACCGGGTCGCCCGGGCCGTCGTAGTCGTCGGGCTGGCGGGTCATCGCCTTGACGCGGTGACCGTCGTCGACCAGGGCGCGCACCAACCGCCGGCCGATGAACCCGGTCGCCCCGGTCACCAGCACACACAGCTTGTCGTCACTCATCGCGGTGATCCTAGGGACACGACCGCAAGGTACCCGTGCCGGTGGCGTCCCACTTGTAACTGACTGTTTGGATCACTGCCCTGCGCATATTCACGCAGGCCAGTTGTCGGAACAGTCAGTTACAAGTGGTGCGGAGTCACCGGCTGCGGCGGGCGATGCCCTCACGCTTGGTCTCGTCCATGCCGGCTTCGTACGCCGAGACGAGGGCCGCGATCGAGAGCGGCTTGATCTTCTCGACCACCTGGCGCACGGTCTCGGGCGAGGCGCCCTGGTCGCGGTAGACCGGCCAGACCAGGGTGCGGAACACGTCGTACAGCTCCTTGGCGACCTCGCGGCCGTGCCGGGCGTAGAGGTCGGCGGCGGCGAGCGCGGCCTCGAGCGGGAAGCCCAGGTCCAGCAGGCCGAGCCCGACCGAGAGCTGGGAGACCGCCACCTGGTACTGGCCGCGCTTGAGGGGGAAGACCACGCCGAGCGCGGCCAGGGTGCGCAGGTCGTCGTCGGTGAGGTCGCGGCCGGCCCGGGTCGACAGCTCGCCGCGCGACATCTCGATCGGGCGCTCCACGTCCCACGGCGCCAGCATGGTGCGGGCGAGGGCGAGGTCCTCGGGAGTGGCGCCCGCGGGGATTCCGGCGACGTACTTCTCGATCGCCGAGAGCGTGAACCCGTGGCTCTGCAGCTCCTGCACCAGCTCGAGCCGGCCGACGTGGTCGCGCGAGTAGAACCCGGAGCGGCCCTTGCGGATCGGCGGCGGCACCAGGCCACGACTGGTGTAGAACCGCACGTTGCGCACGCTCATCCCGACCCGCTCGCAGAGCTCGTCCAGGGTGAGCAGCTTCTCGTCCTCCACCGGACCTCCCCTCGGGTGAGTCAGACCACACGGCCGATCCTGTTGATCGTGACACTAATGGTGTCACAATCGCGGCATGCCACTTCCAGCCGGGCAAGAAGCATTCGTGTACGACCACCTCCGCACCCCACGCGGCAAGGGCAAGGCCGCGGGCTCGCTCCACGAGGTGAAGCCGGTCGACCTGGTGGTCGGCCTGATCGACGAGCTGCGGGACCGGAACCCGGACCTCGACACCACCCGCATCGACGACGTCGTGCTCGGCGTGGTGTCCCCGGTCGGCGACCAGGGCGGCGACATCGCCAAGACCGCCGCCCTCGCCGCGGGTCTCCCCGAGACCACGGCCGGCGTGCAGCTCAACCGCTTCTGCGCCTCGGGCCTGGAGGCGGTCAACCAGGCCGCGTCCCGCGTCCGCGGCGGCTTCGAGCAGCTGATCCTGGCCGGCGGCGTCGAGTCGATGAGTCGGGTCCCGATGGGCTCCGACGGCGGCGCGTGGGCCTCCGACCCGGCCACCGCGCTCAAGACCGGCTTCGTGCCGCAGGGCATCGGCGCCGACCTGATCGCGACCATCGAGGGCTGGACCCGCGACGACGTCGACGCGTACGCCGCCGAGTCCAACCACCGCGCGGCCAAGGCGTGGGCAAACGGCTACTTCGACAAGTCCGTCATCCCGGTCAGGGACCTCAATGGTGTCGTGGTCCTCGACCACGACGAGCTGATCCGCCCCGACACCACCCCCGAGGGGCTGGCCGGCCTCAAGCCGAGCTTCGCGCAGATCGGGGCGGACGCCGGCTTCGACGACGTGGCGCTGGAGAAGTACCACTGGGTCGAGAAGATCAACCACGTCCACCACGCCGGCAACTCCTCGGGGATCGTCGACGGCTCGGCCCTCGTCGCCATCGGCAACGAGCAGGTCGGCACCGACCTCGGCCTCACCCCGCGGGCCCGGATCATCTCCGCCGCCGTCTCCGGCGCCGACCCCACGATCATGCTCACCGGGCCGGCTCCCGCGGCCCGCAAGGCGCTGGCCCTGGCCGGGCTCGAGACCAACGACATCGACCTGTTCGAGATCAACGAGGCGTTCGCCGCGGTCGCCATGCGGTTCATGCGCGACATGGACATCACCCCGGAGATCACCAACGTGAACGGCGGGGCCATCGCCATGGGCCACCCGCTGGGCGCCACCGGAGCGATGATCCTCGGCACCCTCATCGACGAGCTCGAGCGGCGCGACCTGCGCCGCGGCCTGGCCACGCTCTGCGTGGGCGGCGGCATGGGCATCGCCACCATCGTCGAGCTCGTCTGACACCCCCGGACCACCAGGAGTCGCTGAAGCATGAGCACCACCCAGACCGACACGTCCGCCGTGCGCTACGACCGGGACGAGGACGGCATCGTCACGCTGACCCTCGACGACCCGACGGCCAGCGCCAACACCATGAACGAGCTGTACGTCGAGTCGATGGCGGCCGCCGTCGACCGGCTCTACGACGAGGCCGACTCTGTTACCGGCGTGGTGGTGGCCAGCGCCAAGAAGACCTTCTTCGCCGGGGCCAACCTCAACGAGATGGTCAAGGCCGGCCCGGACGACGCGCAGGCGGTCTTCGAGCTGGCCGAGCGGGTCAAGGCGTCGCTGCGCCGGCTCGAGCTGTTCCCCAAGCCGGTGGTGGCCGCGGTCAACGGCGCCGCGCTCGGCGGCGGCTTCGAGATCGCGCTGGCCTGCAACCACCGGATCCTGGTCGACGGCCGCTTCGAGGTCGGGCTCCCCGAGGCCAGCCTCGGCCTGCTGCCCGGCGGCGGCGGTGTCACCCGGATCATCCGGCTGCTCGGCATCCAGAGCGGGCTGATGGACGTGCTGCTCCAGGGCAGCACCTTCAAGCCGGCCGCGGCCCTGGAGAAGGGTCTCGTCGACGAGCTGGTCGCCACCCAGGACGACCTGCTCCCGGCGGCCAAGGCGTGGGTCAAGGCCAACCCGGACGCCGTACAGAACCCGTGGGACGCACCCGGCTACAAGATGCCGGGCGGTACGCCGAAGACGCCGGCCCTGGCGGCGTTCCTCCCGGCGTTCCCGGCGCTGCTGCGCAAGCAGGTCAAGGGCGCCGACTACCCCGCCCAGAAGGCGATCCTGTCGGCCGCGGTCGAGGGCGCGCAGGTCGACTTCGACACCGCCTCGCGGATCGAGTCGCGCTACCTCACGCACCTGATCACCCACCAGGGCTCGAAGAACATGATCCAGGCGTTCTTCTTCGACCTGCAGGCGATCAACGCCGGCAAGCTCCGTCCGCAGGGCATCGAGCCGTGGCAGGCCACCAAGGTGGGGGTCCTGGGCGCCGGGATGATGGGTGCGGGCATCGCGTACGTGTGCGCCCGAGCCGGCATGGAGGTCGTGCTCAAGGACGTCGCCGCCGAGAACGCCGAGAAGGGCAAGGCGTACTCGGAGAAGCTGCTCGACAAGGCCATCTCGCGAGGCCGCTCGACCGAGGAGAAGAAGTCCGAGCTGCTCGGCCGGATCACGGCGACCGAGGACCCGGCCGACCTGGCCGGCTGCGACCTGGTCATCGAGGCGGTCTTCGAGGACCCGTCCCTCAAGCACTCGGTCTTCGCCGAGGTCGCGTCGTACGTCAACGATGACGCCCTGCTCTGCTCCAACACCTCGACGCTGCCGATCACCGAGCTCGCGTCCGGCGTGGACCGGCCCGACGACTTCATCGGCCTGCACTTCTTCTCGCCGGTCGACAAGATGCCGCTGGTCGAGATCATCAAGGGCGAGAGGACCTCCGACGAGGCGCTGGCCAAGGCCTACGACGTGGTCCAGCAGATCCGGAAGACGCCGATCGTGGTCAACGACAGCCGCGGGTTCTACACCTCGCGGGTGATCGGCTACATGGTCAATGAGGGCATGGCGATGCTGGCCGAGGGCGTGCACCCCTACTCGATCGAGCGGGCCACCACCCAGGCCGGCTACCCGGCCCCCGTGCTGCAGCTCTCCGACGAGCTGAACCTCGAGCTGATGGCCAAGATCGCCAAGGCCGCGCGCGAGGCGGCCGAGCGGGACGGGTCGTCGTACCCCACCCACCCGGGCACCGCCGTGGTCGACAAGATGCTCGAGGCCGGCCGCGCCGGCCGGCTGCGCGGCGCGGGCTTCTACGACTACGACGAGTCCGGCACCCGGGGCTCCATCTGGTCCGGCCTGGCCGAGCTGTTCCCGGTCTCCGAGCAGCGGATCCCGCTGCGCGACATCAAGGACCGAATGCTCTTCGCCGAGGCCCTCGAGACCGCGAAGTGCTTCGAGGAGGGCGTGATCGAGTCCTCCGCCGCCGCGAACATCGGCTCGATCATGGGCATCGGCTTCCCGCCGATGACCGGTGGCGCCGCGCAGTTCATGGCCGGCTACCAGGACCCCGAGAACTCCGAGGGACCGATCGGTCTCGCCGCGTTCCTCGAGCGGGCCGACGAGCTGGCGGCGGCGTACGGCGACCGGTTCCGCGCCACCCCGTGGCTGCGCGACCTGGCCGCCAGCGGTGGCTCGTTTCCGGCCTGACGGAATTCATCACTTGATGTAACTCACCGTTCGGTCCACTGGTGGGGCGTTCCAACGCCAGGGAAGCCGACCGAACGGTGAGTTACCCGTGGTGGCGGGCGGCCCGGGCGGCCCGGGCGTCAAGGTCATCCGTTCGGACAGAAGTCCGCGGCTGATCTGCACGAAGTTCCCCATTCCTCCGCGCGTGACCGGGCGCGCGGGGAGGATTGCGACGTGAGCCGTGTTCCCGTCGTCGACGTCAGGAGCCTGCACGTGCGCTTCGGCGAGGTCGAGGCCGTGGCGGGCGTCGACCTGACGGCGTACGCCGGTCACGCGACCGCGCTCCTGGGCCGCAACGGCGCCGGCAAGTCGACCACCATGCGGGTGCTCGCGGGGGTGGTGCCGCCGACCGCGGGCAGCGCCGTCGTGGCGGGGTACGACGTCCGTACCCACCCGCTCGAGGTCAAGCGCACCGTCGGCTACTGCCCGGACGTGGGCGGGCTGGTGCCGCGCGCGACCCCGTGGGAGCACCTCCAGCTGTCCGCGCGGCTGCGCCGGCTCGAGGACTGGGAGGAGCACGCCCGCGACCTGCTCGAGCGGTTCGAGCTCGGCGACGTCGCGCACCGCGTGACCACCGGCTTCAGCCACGGCATGGGCCGGCGGCTCAGCGTCTGCCTGGCCGCGCTGCACAAGCCC
This sequence comes from uncultured Actinomycetota bacterium, assembly GCA_963749865.1. Taxonomy (GTDB): domain Bacteria; phylum Actinomycetota; class Actinomycetes; order Propionibacteriales; family Nocardioidaceae; genus Nocardioides. The sequence continues at coordinate 328,459 of CAVVOE010000005.1, read as the reverse complement.
GACGTGCTGCTGCTCGACGAGCCGTTCGACGGCGTCGACCCGATCGGCGTGGAGGCCACCTTCGACGTCATCAACGACGCCCGCTCACGCGGCGCGTGCATTCTCGTCTCCACCCACCTGCGCGAGCTCGCCGTCGAGGCCTGCTCCTCGGTGCTCGTCCTGCGCGGCGGGGCCCGGGTCGCCACCGCGACCGCTGGTGAGATGGCCGGCGAGGAGGGGGCCCGTGCGTACCGCAGCCTCCTGGACTGATCTGCGCCCTCGGGAGGTGGGCCGCGCGGCCCGCGACGTCGCGCACCTCGTCGCCTTCCGCACCACCACCGTTCGACGGCCGCGTTCGGCCGCGGTGGTCGCCGCGGTCTTCGTCGGCCTCACCGCCGCGGCCGCCGCCGTGCCGACCCTCCTCGACGGTGCCGGCAGCAACCGGGGCCACGCCCTCGACGCGCTGGTGCTGCTGCCCTCGGCGATGGCCGGCTTCCTGGTCCTGGCGATCGCGTCGGCCGTCGCGTCGGGAGGTGGCCGCGAGCTGCTGCACCGCGAGCACGGCGTCGCGTACCCGGTCAGCCCGACCACCGACCACCTCGGGGCTCTCCTGCTCGCGCCGCTCAACATCGCCTGGCTGCTCCAGGCCTGGATCCTGCTGGCCGCGACGTCGTACGGCGTGGAGCGCCGGTATGTCGTCCCCGCGCTGGTCGGCGTGGTGCTGTGGGTCGCCCTGGCCACTGCCCTGGGCCAGGTCGTCGCCTGGACGATGGAGGCGATCCGCCGCCGCGAGCACGGCATCGCGGTGGTCCGCGTGATCGGCGGCGTCCTCGTCTCCTTCGCGGTGATCCTGCAGCTCACCGGCAACCTCAGCCGGGCGCTCGACGCAGCCCCCAGCAACTGGTTCGCAGCCGGCCTGGTCAACGGCTTCGGCCCCCGCTGGGTCGGCACCGCGCTGCTCGAGATCGTGGTCCTGACCGGCGCGGTGGCCCTCGGGGCCGTCCCCGCACACCTGGCCGCTCGCCGCGCGCCGCGCGACGAGCTCCGCGTCGAGTCCGGGAACTACCAGGCTCGCCGGCTGCCGCGCTCGCCCCTGGCCGGGCTGGTGCGGCTCGACCGCGGGTCGGTCTGGCGCGCGGTCCCGATGCGCCGCGGCCTGGCGGTCCTCGCCATCGGCCCCGGCGTCGTCGCGCTGGCGGGCGACCTGGAGTGGGCGCAGATGACGATCCTGCCCGGGCTGGTCGCCTCCGGTGGCGCGCTGCTGTTCGGAGTCAACTCGTGGTGCCTCGACGGACGGGGCGGGCTGTGGCGGGAGAGCCTCCCGGTCGGCGCCCGGGCGGTCTTCGCCGCGCGCGCCTGGGTGCTCACCGAGTTTCTGCTCGTGGCGTCGTTCGTGACCATCGTGCTGGCCGGGCTGCGCGCCGGGCTGCCCAACGCGTCCGAGCTGACCGCGCTGCTCTGCACCTGGGTCGTGGTCGTGCTCCAGGTCGTCTCGTCGGCGATGCGCTGGTCGTCGCGGCGTCCGTTCGCGGTCGACCTGCGCTCCGCGCGCGCGACGCCGGCGCCGCCTCTGGTCATGGTCGGGTACTCGACCAAGCTCGCGGTCACCACCACGTTGACCTCCCTGATCTTCTCCGGGCTGGCCAGGACGCCACACCCCGAGGTCTCGATCCTGGTCGCGTCGCCGTTCGTGGTCTGGTCGCTGGTCCGGCTGCTGCACGCGCGCGACTCATGGACCGATCCGGTCCAGCGCGCCATGGTTGTCACGACGGTCGCGGGATGAGCGGAGTCGGGGGGAAGATGAGCGCATGGGAGTGCTGATGCTCGTCCGCCACGGGCAGGCCTCTTTCGGGTCGGCGGACTACGACGTGCAGTCCTCGCTCGGGATCAGGCAGAGCCGCCGGGTGGCCGAGGTTCTGTCCGGCTACGGCATCGTGCCCAACACGCTGATCCACGGGGGCATGCGCCGCCAGCGCGAGTCCGCGGAGGAGATGCTGCGCGGGGCGGCGACGTGGGACCTGCCGCTCGAGGTCGACGAACGCTGGCGCGAGCTCGACCACCTCGCCGTCATGCACACCTACCCCACCCTCACCGACGTGGAGCGCAAGCAGCTCAACGACGGCGGGATGGAGCTGCGCGCCTTCCACGAGCTGTACACCAAGGCCACCGCCCGCTGGACCTCCGGCGCGTACGACGACGAGTACCCCGAGTCGTTCGCCGGCTTCATCGGCCGGGTCCGCGAGGCCATCGGCCACGCCGCGCGATCGGCCGGTGAGCGGCGTACCGCCGTCGTGATCACCTCGGGCGGCCCGATCGCGGCGGCCTGCGCGATGCTCACCGAGGTGGGCGAGGAGCCCCGCCGCCTGGCGGCTTCATGGGCCCGGTTCAACGCCGTGGTCGTCAACGCCTCGGTCACCCGCGTCGTGGTCGGCTCGACCGGCGCCCGGCTGCTGACCTTCAACGAGCACGCCGCCCTGGACCGCGAGCTCGTGACCTACCGCTGACCGGTCAGGGGACCAGCACCAGCCGCCCGGCGGTGTCTCCCGAGGACTGCCGCCGCCACGCGTCCGGGGCGTCCTCGAGCGACAGCACCTCGTGCGCGACGGTCAGCCGGCCCTCGGCCGAGTGCTTGGCCACCGTCGCCATCGCCTCGGCCTTCTGCTCGCGGGTCAGCTCGTTGTTGGTGTAGCCGAGCACGCGCAGCGAGCGGCTGCGGATCGTCGACGAGTCCAGGGGGGACTGCTCACCGGCGGAGCCGCCGAGGTTCACGAGCCGCCCGCCGGGGCGCAGGCACTTTGCCGCCGCCGCGGCCGGTACGCCGAACAGCGGGTCGAGCACCAGGTCGACCTGGCCGTCGACGGCCGCGCCCAGCCGGTCGGCCAGCTCGTCGACGTCCTCGGTGTCCAGCTCCACGACCGCGTCTGCACCCGCGGCCAGCGCGCGCTGCAGGCCCGCGTGGGAACGGGCCGCGCCGACCACTCTCGTGGCGCCGTACAGCCTCGCCAGCTGGAGCGCCGCCTGCCCCACCACCCCGCCGGCACCCAGCACCAGGACGGTCTCGCCCGTCGCCAGCTTGCCCCGCCAGGTCAGCGCCATGTAGGCCGCGATCGCCGACAGCCCCAGCGCCGCGACGTGGGCCGGCACCGCGTCCTCGGGGAGGGTCACCAGGTCCGCCTCCGGCACGGTTGTGGACTCGGCCATGCTGCCGTCGCCGGGCGCCATTCCGGCCGACATCGGGAACCAGACAGCGCGCCCGTCGACGGTGCCGACGCCCTGAACGCCCGGGATGTACGGCGTGCGCGGCACTCCGAAGTAGGACCGGCCCGAGGCGCACAGCAGGTCGAGGGGCGTGATCGGCACCGCGGTGACGTGCACCAGCGCCTCTCCCGGACCGGGCGTGGGCTCGGCGCGGTCGACCACCGCAGGCGGTTCGCCCGGCGTGTGCAGCTCGACCGCGCGCATCACGCCGGCTGCAGCACGAAGTCGTAGGTCGCCGAGGCCCACGGCACCTCGCTGGCGCCGCCGTCCGGCGTGGGTCCGGGCTCGTGGTGGGTGTAGCGGACGACGAGCTCCTGCTTGGTGCCGAAGACCACGTCGCTGTCGAGGAACCGGGCGCCCTCCTCGAAGAGGTGCGTGATCAGCGGCCGGAAGCCCGGCACGTTGAGCAGGAAGTGCACGTGCGCCGGGCGGAAGCGGCTGATCTCGGTCTGCCCGATCAGCTCGCCGACCGGGCCGTCCACCGGGATCGAGTAGCCCTTCGGCGCGATGGTGCGGATGCAGTAGCTGCCGTCCGCGCGGGCGGTGTACTTCGCGCGCAGCCGGGCCTCGTCGACCGCGAGCTGGGCCTCGTAGGCGCCCTCCTCGTCGGCCTGCCACACGTCGAGCACGGCGCCGCCGACGGGTGCGCCGTCGAGGCTGCGGACGGTGCCGCTGATGAACAGCGGTACGCCGGGCAGCCCCTGGGACATGTCCGCGGCGTACTCCAGCTCCGGCGACCCCTCGATGTGAAACGGGCCGAGCACCGTGGCCGGCGTCGCGGCCGGGTCGAAGCGGTGGTTCATCTGGACCACCAGCATCGAGAGGCCGAGCACGTCGGAGGCGAGGATGAACTCCTCGCGCTTCTCGTCGCTGATCTGGCCGCTCCGCTTCAGCCACTGGATCGCCGCCATCCACTCGTCCTCGGTGAGCCGCACCTCGCGGGCGAAGTCGTGGAGGTGCTGCACCAAGCCGGTCAGCAGCTCGCGGGTGCGCTCGTCGGGCGCCGTGCCCCAGCGCTGCCTGGCGAGCTCGGTGATGTTGTCCTCGGTGACCAGCTGCATCGGTCTGCCTTTCGTCAGCGGGGTAGGGGGTCGGGGTCGACCGGCCGGTTGTTGAGGTCGACGGAGAGGAAGACGTCGTTGGCGACGGGGTGCCGCAGCTCCTCCGCCAGCTGTCCTATCAGGCCGGCCGTGCGCGCGAGCAGGGCGAAGCCGCGGAGCAGCTCCAGCGGAAGGCCGAGGTCGGCCAGCGCGGCGCCGCACACCCCGGCACCGTTGAGCGGGAGCGTCCGGCCGAGCACCTCGCGATGCACCCGGCCGATCGCCTCGAAGAGCGCGAGGTGTGCCCCGAACTGCCTCTCCTCGCGCGCGATCTCGAACAGCCGCGGCGTGCGCGGGTCGCCGTCCTTGTGGACGTGGTGGCCGAGCCCCGGCACGAAGAGGCCTGCCTCGCGCTGGCGGCGTACGACGTCGAGGGCCACCTCGTCCCAGCCGGACTCATCGGCGGGAAGACTGTCGAGTCCCTCGATCACCTCGTGCAGGAACCGGCCGCAGTCCTCGGTGACGCCGAGGAAGCGCGAGCCGCCGCCGAGCAGCCCGGCGGCCAGCGCGCCCTGCACCGAGTCGGGCGCGGACAGCCAGGTCAGCCGGGTGACGATCGCGGTCGGCGTGAAGCCGTGGTCGGCCAGCGCGGCCAGCACCGCCTCGAAGACCCGCACCTCGCCCGGCTCGGGACGGCGCTGGGTGGCCAGCCAGAACGCCAGCTCGCCGAAGCCGACGGTCCCCATCACGTCACGGGCCAGGTCCTGGCCCAGCAGGGTGATGGCGTCGCGGCTGGAGGCGCCCAGAGCAGTCGGGTACTGGGCGGTCTCGTACGTCGGCGGCTCGGTCACCCGCGCTCGTCCTCCGGCGTCGACAGCCAGGCGCGGAGCTCGGCACCGTGCTCGTCGAGCTCCGGCGGCGGCAGCGCGTGCTCGACCGGGGTGCCGGAGAACCGGATCGGGTGCCGGGTGGTCGGCAGCGCCCGGTCGCCCTGGCCGACCTCGAGCACCGGCTCGAGCCCGAACCGCTCAGCGGCCGCGAACCCGTCGTCGATCGTGTTGATCGGTCCGCACGGGACTCCGGCCTCGGTCAGGAGCTCGAACCACTCGTCGGCGGTGTGCTCGGCCAGCCGCTTCTCGAGCAGCGGCCGGAGCTCGTCGCGGTTCGCGGTCCGGTCGCCGTTGTGGCGGAACCGCTCGTCCTCCGCCACGTCCGGGATGCCCAGCGCCGCGCACAGGCGCTGGAACTGGCGGTCGTTGGCGGCGATCACGATCAGATCGGCATCCGCGGTCGGGAACGGCTCGTAGGGGAACACGCTCGGGTGGGCGTTGCCCATCCGGTACGGCACCACGCCACCGGCCACCCAGGCCGAGCTGTGGTTGACCAGCCCGGTCAGCGCCGAGGACATCAGGTTGACCTCGACGTGCTGGCCGGCGCCGGTCGCCTCACGGTGCCGCAGCGCGGCCAGGATGCCGATGACGGCGTGGTTGCCGGCCATCACGTCGAAGACCGAGATCCCGGCCCGGTAGCCGGGACCATCCGGCGAGCCGGTCAGACTCATCAGGCCGGACATCGCCTGCACCAGGAGGTCGTAGCCGGGTACCTCCGCGCCCGGCCCGGACCCGAAGCCGCTGATCGAGGCGTAGACGACGCCCGGGTTGTCGCGGCGTACCGACTCGAAGTCGAGGCCGAACTTGCGCATGCCGCCGGGGCGCAGGTTCTCGATCAGCACGTCGGCGCGGTGGGCGAGCTCGCGGGCCAGCGCCACGTCGGCGTCGTCGCGGAGGTCGAGCACCACCGAGCGCTTGCCGCGGTTGACGCCGAGGTAGTACGTCGACACGCCGTCACGCTCGGGCGGCGTCCACGACCGGGTCTCGTCGCCGCCGGGTGGCCCCTCGACCTTGACCACGTCGGCTCCCATGTCGGCCAGCAGCATGGTGGCGTAGGGGCCGGCGAGCACGCGCGAGAAGTCGGCCACCAGCAGGCCGTCGAGCGGACCAGCCATCGCCGCCTCCTTCGTTTGCGACCGTTGTGCGGACGAGTGTCCGCAACGATCATCGCACCACCTGGGGCAGGCTCCGCAACCGCGCGAAGTCCGCGCTGATCTCGCCGGCCGCGCGCAGCAGGGACGGCAGGTGCTGCTCGGTGAGCTGCTCGACGGTGGTCTCGGCGGCGTGCGTGTTCACGTTGACGGCGGCCACCACGCCCTCGCCGTCGCGGATCGGCGCGGCCACCGAGCGGATACCGATGGCCAGCTGCTGGTCGGTCAGCGCCCAGCCTCGCGCGCGCACCTCCCGGAGCTCGGCGTCGCGCTCCTCGGCGGTCGGCTGCCACAGCGGCGTCAGTCCGGAGCGGGTCGGCTCGGCCAGCACGGCGGCCAGCTCGTCGGCGTCCAGCTCGGCCAGCAGCACCTTGCCGAGCGAGGTCTGCAGCGCCGGGAAGCGGGTGCCGATCTGCACGGAAAGCCCCACGATCTTGGGGACCGCGACCCGGGCGACGTACACGACGTCGGAGCCGTCGAGCTGCGCGATCGAGCACGACTCGTTGGTCCTGATCGAGAGCTCGCGCAGGTGCGGGCGGGCCACCTCCCACAGCCCGAGCGAGCCGACGTACGCCGCGCCGAGCTCGAGGACCCGCGGCGTGAGCGTGTAGCGGGAGGCGTCGGCGCGGACGTAGCCGAGCTCGACCAGGGTGAGCAGGATCCGCCGCGCGGTGGGCCGCGCCAGCCCGGCCGCGGCCGCCACCTCGCTCAGCGACATCGACTCACGGCCGGGCTCGAAGGCGGTGATCACCTCGAGCCCGCGGGCCAGCGACTCGATGAAGTCGGGGCCGGTCCCGGAGCGGGGCATGGGCCCACCCTGACACGCACGACCCTGCGTTGACAGGTCCGACCGGCCTTGCCAGAGTGTCAAACATTCAATCAGCGACCGGAGAGCGGACGCTCGTCCGGTACGTCGAGGAGGCTGGGATGGCTGACCAGGGTGCGCGCCCGCCGGTGGTGCTGCGTGGAGCCACGGTGCTGGTGATGGACGACGCGAAGACGGTGCTCGACGGCGCCGACGTGCTGACCCAGGACGACCGGATCGCCGCGGTCGGGCCGAGCCTCGACGTACCCGAGGGCACCGTCGAGATCGACGCGGCCGGCGGCGTCGTGATGCCCGGCATGATCGACACCCACCGGCACATGTGGCAGACCGTCCAGCGTGGGTACGGCGCCGACTGGACCCTGACACAGTACTTCGTCTACTACTACCTCGAGCACGGCAAGCTCTTCCGCCCCGAGGACATCCACGCCGGCAACCTGCTGGCGGCGGCCGAGGCGATCGACGCGGGCGTCACCACCTGCGTCGACTGGTCGCACAACAACCACACGACCGACCACGCCGACGCGGCGGTCGACGCACTGCAGGCGATCCCCGGCCGGTTCGTGTTCGCCTACGGCAACATCCAGGCTCCGCCGTGGGAGTGGAGCACGACACCGGAGTTCCGCGACTTCGTGAACCGCCGGATCACCGGCGACGACATGCTCGGCTTCCAGATCGCCTTCGACATCCCGGGTGACCCGAGCTTCCCGGAGCAGGCTGCCTTCGAGGTGGCCCGCGACCTCGGCGTACCCGTGACCACGCACGCCGGCGTCTGGGGCGCCACCAACGACGACGGCATCCGGCTGATGCACGACCACGGGTTCATGACGCCCGAGTCGATCTACGTGCACGCGGCGACGCTGACCGAGGACTCCTACCAGCGGATCGCGGGGACCGGTGGCTCGGTCTCGGTGGCCACCGAGAGCGAGCAGAGCGCCGGGCAGGGCTACCCGCCCACCTGGGCGATCCGCAAGCACGGCATCCCGGTCTCGCTGTCGATGGACACCAGCGTCTGGTGGAGCGGGGACCTGTTCTCCGCGATGCGGTCCACGCTCGGGGCGGATCGCTCGCGCGAGCACCTCGAGGCGCACGGCAACGGCGACACGGTGACTAACCACGCGCTGCGGGCAGAGCAGGTCGTCGACTGGGCCACCCGCGGCGGCGCCAAGGCGCTGGGCCGCGACGACTCGCTGGGCAGCGTCGAGGTCGGCAAGAAGGCCGACCTGGTGCTGCTCAAGAACGACGCGTCGCCGGTCTCGTTCCCGATCCTCAACCCCTACGGCCACGTGGCCTTCCAGACCCAGCGCGGCGACGTGCACACCGTGCTGGTCGACGGCCGGGTCGTGAAGCGGGACGGCGCGCTGGTCGGCGTCGACCTCCCCGCCATCCGGAGCCAGGTCGACTCGACGATCGAGTACCTGCGCTCGACCATGGGCAACGAGGCCTGGGAGCAGGGCATGCATCCCGAGGTCCCCGAGGTCGCGCTGGTCGAGAGCCCCTACCAGTACAACGAGTACCACGGCGCCGCCCCGGCCAGCCGGACGCAGGACGAGGAGGGTTAGCCCGCCAAGGCGCGGTCCGGGACGATACTGGGCCCATGAGCCTCGACGAGGCGCGGGCTGCGTACGCCGAACGGGCGTGGCAGCGCGCCTACGACGCGTTCGCCGCCGTCGAGTCCGAGGTTCCGCTCGCTGCCGACGACTACCACCGGTTTGCGGTGTCCGCGCACCTGCTGGCCCGGCTGCCGGAGTACTTCGGCATCCGCGAGCGGGCCTACCAGACCCTCCTCGACCGCGGTGAGCCACTCGCGGCCGCGGAGTCGGCGCTCTGGATGGGCATTCAGAAAGTCTTCCTCGGAGACGTCGCCGAGGGCGGCGGCTGGATCGCGCGGGCCGGACGCATCGTCGCCGAGGACGGAACCGACTCGAAGGTCGCCGCCTTCCTCAAGGTGACACATGCCTTCGAGGTGGCGGGCACTGGCGACCTCGAGCGCGCGGCCGAGATCACCGAGGAGTGTCTCCAGGCCGCTCGTCGGCACGGGTCGGAGGAGTACGCCGCGCTGTCGCTGCACCAGCAGGGCCTCTTCCTCCTGGCGGCGGGCCGCGCCGACGAAGGCTTCGCCTGTCTCGACGAGGCCATGCTGGGCGTGGCCGCCGGCCAGTGCTCGGCCATGGTGCAGGGCATCATCTACTGCAACGTCATCGAGGCGTGCTGGTCGGTCTATGAGCTCACCCGCGCGCAGCAGTGGACAGCCGCCATGACGCAGTGGGTGGCCGCACAGCCGGACCTCTGCAACTTCACGGGCGAGTGCAAGGTGCGCCGGGCCGAGCTCAAGCAGCTCAACGGCCGCTGGTCCGAGGCCTTCGACGAGCTCGACGCGGTGAGCCCTGCCGACCGGGACCGGTGGGCCGCGGGCCGGGCCGCCTCCGTCCGCGGCAACCTCGACCGGATGCTCGGCCGGTTCGACTCGGCCGAGGAGCAGTTCAGCCTCGCCTCCCGGCTGGGGGAGGACCCGCAACCCGGGCTCGCGCTGCTGCGCCTCGTGCGCGGGAGCGTGCAGGCGGCCGCCGCGATGGTGCGCCGCTCCCTGGCCGAGACCCACCAGCCCGGCCGTCGCATCCAGGTGCTCGCCGCTGCGACCGAGATCCTGCTCGACGTCGGTGAGGTCGACGCGGCGCTGGCGGCAGCCGACGAGCTCCGGGACATCGCCACCGTCAACCGCAGCCCCGTGGTCATGGCGCTGGGCCAGCACGCGCGGGCGGCGGTGTTCATCGCCCGCGAGACCCCGGCCGAGGCTCTCCCGCTGCTGCGAGACGCGCTCGGCGGCTGGGTCCGCACCCACGCGCCGTACGAGGAGGCCCGCACCCGCGCCCTGCTGGCCGCGGCCTGCCGTGCACTCGGCGACCGCGAGTCCGCCGATCGCGAGCTGGACACAGCGCGGGCGATCTTCGAGGAGCTCGGCGCGATCCCGGATCTGGCCCGGCTGACCGACAGCCACGAGCTGCTGAGCCCGCGCGAGCTCGAGGTGCTGCGCCTGCTGGCCACGGGTGCGACCAACCGGGCGATCGCCGAGAAGCTGGTGCTGAGCGAGCGCACAGTCGACCGGCACGTCAGCAACATCTTCGGCAAGCTCGGCGTCTCGTCGCGGGCCGCCGCCACGGCGTACGCCTTCGAGCGTCAGCTGGCCTGACGGCGGTACCCACTCCCACCCAGCCGTCGGTTGGGTGGTTTCGCCGACGCGGCGTGGTCGGTGCGATTCCTAGCGTCGAGGCATCGCATTCGACCAAAGGAGAAGGCCATGTCGGAAAAGTTCGACACCATCGTGATCGGAGCCGGCCAGGCCGGTCTCTCAGCCGGCTACCACCTCGCCAAGCGGGGGAAGCCGTTCGTGATCCTGGACGCCGAGGACCGGGTCGGCGGATCCTGGCTCAACCGCTGGGACTCCCTCACGCTGTTCACCCCGTCGGTCCGGGACAACCTGCCAGGTGCGCCGCTGGGGGGTGGCTACCGATTCCCCACCAAGGACGAGATGCTCAACTACCTCGAGCGGTACGTCGCGACGTTCGAGCTGCCGGTGCGGCTCGGCGTGAAGGTGGACGGGATCTTCCGCGAGGGCGCGGGCTTCCGGGTCACCGCCGGCGCCCAGGCCTTCGACACCGACAACGTGATCCTCGCGAGTGGCGCACACCGGGTGCCCAGGACGCCCGCGTTCGCCGGAGACCTCTCAAAGGACATCGTGCAGCTCCACTCGGCGGACTACCGCAACCCGGGACAGCTGAAGCCGGGCCCGGTGCTGCTGGTGGGCGCGGGCAACACCGGCGCCGAGGTTGCGATGGACCTGGCGCCGACGCACAAGGTGCTGATGGCCGGTCGAACGGTCGGGGAGATCCCGATCGACATGCGGGGCTGGCAGGGCCGCACCTTCTTCCCCGCGATCTGGTGGGTCTGGGAGCACATCCTCACGGAGCGGTCGAAGCCTGGCCGCAAGGTCCAGGCGAAGATGCTCCAGGGGCAGGGCGACCCGTGGATCCGGCAGAAGGAGAAGGACATCCAGCAGGCAGGTGTCGAGCGCACGGCACGGATCATGGCCGTCGTGGACGGGCGGCCGCAGACCGAGGACGGCGACGTGCTCGACGTCGACAACGTGATCTGGTGCACCGGGTTCGAGGAAGGGTTCGCGTGGATCAACCTGCCCGGTCTGGACTCGACCGGCCGCCTCGCGAACGAGCGCGGTGCCGTTACCGGCCAGCCCGGCCTGTACGTGCTGGGCCAGCACTTCCAGTACATGTTCAACTCCCACACCGTGGGTGGGGTCGGCAAGGACGCGGCGCGCGTCGTCGAGCAGCTCGACCGCAGGCCCGCGGCAGTCCCTGCCGCTGCGAGCGGAACGGTGAAGGTCGGGTAGCCGCTGGCCCGTAGGGTCGCGCCGTGGGCGACCAGGCGACGAACGCGCTGGTCGCGATCGCCCTCGGGTCCATCCTGGCGGTGTTGCTGCTGGTCCCGACGGCGGCGGTGCAGTACCGCCTCGACGGACGGCTCGGTCCGCTGGACCTGGCCATCCTGGTCACCTCGGCCGTCTACGCGCTGGCCATGTGGACCTACACGCTGCTGCCGATGCCGGTCGACGGCACCTTCGCGTGCAAGGGCAGCCAGCTGCGGGTGCTGGGTTCGCTCGGGCTGGTGCACGTGCCCGACCGCGGGGGTCCGCTGGCGTTGTTGCGCGAGCCGGCGTTCCTCCAGATCGTGCTCAACGTCCTGCTGTTCGTGCCGCTCGGCTACTTCATCCGGGTGATCCTGCACCGGGGCGTCGTGGTCGCGACCACCGCCGGCCTCGCGCTCTCGCTCCTGATCGAGGTCACGCAGAAGACCGGAGTCTGGAACCTCTACTCCTGCGCCTACCGGCTCTTCGACGTCGACGACCTGATCGTCAACACCCTCGGCGCGACGGTGGGCTCGCTGCTCTCGGTGCTGGTCGTACGCCGGGGCCGGCCCGACGTCGTGCTGCCGACGACGATCTCCTTCGGCCGCCGGATGGTCGGGTTCGCCTCCGACGTGCTGTTCGTCGCGCTCACCGGGGCCGCCGCCGCCCTGGGCTACCGCGGGTGGGAGATCTACCTGCGCGACGTGCCGGCCGCGGACCTGGACCTGGGCGTCCAGAGCGCCCTCCAGTGGGGCGTCCCGTTCGTGGTCGAGGTGGTGCTGGTGCTCGGCTTCGGGCGGACCGTGGGCGAGTGGGTGGTCTCCCTGCACACCGTCGCGCGCCGGCGCGGCCTGCTGCTCCCGGGCCGGCTGGTCAAGCTGGCCGTCGGTGTGGGTCCGCTGTTCGTGCTCGCACCGGCCTACGACCAGCTCGGCATGCCGGTCGCGGTCACCCTGGTCGCGGCGTTCGCCGTGCTGACCGTCGCCTTCGCCTGGCACACCCGGGACCACCGCGGCCTCAGCCACACCCTCGCCCACCTCGACCTCCGCATCGGCGACGACTCCGACTCGGCGTCTAGAGGAGGCGCTTGAGGAGGGGCAGGGGCGCGTGCTTCATGACGGGGGCGAGGGCGGTCCAGGGGAGGGGCGGGACGTAGGCGTGCGCCTTCTGCTTCTCGATGGCGTCGACCATCGCGCGGACGCCGTCCTCGGTTGAGACCATGAACTTCACCTGCTGCTGGACGCGCTCGTTCATCTCCGAGGCGATGTAGCCGCAGTGCAGCACGGTCACCTTGATCGGCTTGCCGAGCAGCTCGTACTGGAGTCCCTCGCCGAGGTGGGACAGCGCGGCCTTGGTGGCGGCGTAGACGGTCATCGACTTGGGCATGCCGCGCAGGGCGGACATCGACGAGACCAGGACCAGGTGGCCGGAGTCCTGCGCGCGGAAGACCTCCATCGCCGCCTCGGCCTGGGCGAGCGCGGCGACGAAGTTGGTCATCGCGGTCTCGCGGTTGGCGTCGAAGTGCCCGGTGCCGAGCGGCGCACCCTTGCCCAGGCCGGCGTTGACGATGACCCGGTCCAGACGGCCGAAGTCGTCGCGGAAGGCACCGAAGACCTCGAAGACCGCCGCGTCGTCGTTGACGTCGAGCGCCCGGAGCTCCACTCTCCGGTCGGGGTGTGCCGCCAGGAGCTGGTTGCGCAGCTCCTCGAGCCGTTCGGTACGCCGCGCGCACAGCGCGAGGTCATGGCCCTTGGCGGCGAACTGGCGGGCCATCTCGGCGCCCAGCCCCGAGGACGCGCCGGTGATCAGGATGGTCGACATGGGACCATCCTGACGTCAGGGGCACTGCTCAGTACTGCGCCTGGTCCGGGTGCTGGATGATCACGACGCTGCCCATGATCTTGTCGGCGATCGTCTGCTTGCGGGAGTCCCAGAGCGGCCAGAGCCAGCCGAGGTAGCAGATCAGGCTGTCCACGTAGTGCGCGAGCTGGCGCACGAAGCACAGCCCGGCTCCCATCGGCTGCCCGGTCGACGCCTTGACCAGGCGGATGCCCACGGCCGTCTTGCCGAGCGAGTAGCCGGTGGTGCCCTGCCGGATGACCACGTTCCAGACGTTGAAGATCAGCGAGATCAGCGCGCCGATGACCAGGATCCCGAGGGTCGTGGAGCTGATCTCGGTGGTGTCGGCGAGGGTCCGGTTGCCGAACGCGTCGGTCGTGTACTCGATCTGGTCGAGCAGCTGGAAGTAGCCCACGAAGACCCCGATGCTGGCAACCGCTCCGAGGAAGCTGTCGACCAGGTAGCCGAGCACCCGGCGTCCCCACGACGCGTAGTAGACCCGCGTCGGGGCGTCCAGCCCGTAGATCGCGCGGTACTGCTCCTCGGCCGTCATCTTCGGCCCGCCGCCCTGCTGGGCCTGGAGGGCCGGGTCGGCCCACTGGCCGGCGACGGACGACGGGTTGCCCGGGTCCCGGTCCTTGTAGGGGACGTAGTCGCCGGGTTGGTAGCCCTCCGGGATCGGCGGCCCCTGCTCGGGCGGCGTGATCGACATGGCCGGAAGGGTAGGTCGGCCCCGCCGGTCGCGGAGGCAGAACGGCGACTCTCGCCGGGATCCCGGGGTTGTCCGGGCAGTACATACGCGGTATACATACCCGGTATCCACCCGAGTCGAGCGTGAACGGAGCCCCGGATGTCGGTCCGTCAGGCGTTGCTGGCCCTGCTGGAGCAGGGCCCGATGTACGGCTACCAGCTGCGCGCCGAGTTCGAGAAACGCACCGGTTCGACCTGGCCGCTGAACGTCGGGCAGGTCTACACCACCCTGACCCGGCTCGAGCGGGACGGCCTGGTCGCCGAGTCCGGCGCCGACGGTGAGGGCCACGTGGTCTACCGGGTCACCGACACGGGTCGCGAGGAGGTGGCGACCTGGTTCACCACCCCGGTCGAGCGCACCCAGCCGCCGCGCGACGAGCTCGCGATCAAGCTGGCGCTCGCGGTCACCGTCCCGGGCGTCGACGTCGGCACCGTGATCCAGCAGCAGCGCCGCGCCACGATCAGCGCCCTCCAGGACTACACCCGGCTCAAGCGGGCGCGCACGGCCGACCTCACGGACTCCACGGACATGGCCTGGAGCCTGGTCCTCGACTCGCTGGTGTTCGCCGCCGAGGCCGAGGTCCGCTGGCTCGACCACTGCGAAGCCAGGCTGCGTCGCGCCCAGCTCGAGCGTGCCCCCGGCCCCGATTCGTCTGCGGCAGCACCGGCTGTCCCGGCAGGCGGGTCGCAGACGAATCGTGAAGGGACGCTCCGATGACGACCACCGTGCTCCAGCTCGACGACGTCACCCGGACCCACGGCGAGGGCGAGACCGCAGTCCAGGCGCTCCGCGGGGTGTCGTTCGCCGCGCACGCGGGCGAGCTGGTCGCGATCATGGGCCCGTCCGGCTCCGGCAAGTCGACGCTGCTGACGCTGGCCGGTGGGCTCGACAGCCCCACGGCCGGCACCGTCTCGGTCGAGGGCACCGACCTGGCCTCGCTCGGCGCGAACGGGCGCGCGCGGATGCGGCGTACGTCGATCGGCTACGTCTTCCAGGACTTCAACCTGATCCCGGCGCTGACCGCGGTCGAGAACGTCGCCCTCCCGCGCGAGCTGGACGGCGAGAGCAGCCGGGCCGCCCGCAGGCTCGCCCGCGCCGCGCTGGAGGAGGTCGGGATCGTGGAGCTCGCCGACCGGTTCCCAGACAACATGTCCGGCGGACAGCAGCAGCGGGTAGCCATCGCCCGCGCCGTGGTCGGAGACCGGCGACTGATCCTGGCCGACGAGCCGACCGGCGCCCTCGACACCGAGACCGGTGAGGAGATCCTGCGCCTGCTCCGCGGCCGCTGCGACGCGGGTGCGGCCGGCGTCTTGGTGACCCACGAGGCCCGCCACGCAGCCTGGGCGGACCGGGTGGTGTTCCTGCGCGACGGTGTGGTCGTCGACGAGACGGGCGCCGATCGTCTCGAGACGCTGGTGAACACGGGCTCGACCCGGTGAACCCCTGGACCACCTGGCGGCTGCCGCTCCGGCTGGCCCGCCGCGACGCACTGCGGCACCGGGGTCGCTCCGTGCTGGTCCTGGTGATGATCGCGCTGCCGGTGCTCGCGGTCACCACGGCCGACGTGCTGATCCAGACCCAGAGTGTCTCCGGCCCCGAGTCCGTGGACCGCCGAATGGGCTCAGCCCAGGCGTTGGTCATGGTGAGCGAGGGAGTGAGCAACGTCCAGCAGCCACCCGACCCGGATGAGTGCTGCGCGATCACCGACGGCGACGGCGGCTCTGCCGCGCCCGACGGCCGCGCAGCTCTCCGCACTGCTGGACGGCGCGCGCCTGGTCGAGCTGCGGCGGGGTCAGGCTGAGTTCGCCACGGAGAAGGGGCGTACCCAGGCAGAGGTCACCGAGCTGGACCTCGGTGACCCGGTTGCCAGCGGACTCTTCGACCTCACGTCCGGGCGATGGCCGCGCGCGGAGGGCGAGGTCGTCGTGAACCGGGCGCTGGCCGACAAGGGCTACCGGGTCGGCCGCAGCCTCGATCTCACCGCCGATGGCGCGCCGGCCGATCCGACGATCGTCGGCATCGCCGAGTCGACCACCTCACGAGACTTCCCGATCGCCGCCGGACCCATCGGCGCGTTCGGAATGGACGCCGACCAGGGTCGGCAGTGGCTGGTGGACGGCGGCCCGGTCTCCTGGGCCATGGTCCGCCAGCTCAACGGCATCGGTGCCACCGTGGCCTCGCGTGCGGTGATCGAGGACCCACCGCCGGCCTCAGAGGTCCCCAGCGGCGTCACGCTGGGCAGCACCGACGACGCCACCATCGCGGTGTTGGCGTTGATCGTCGTGATGGCCCTGATCGAAGTGGTCCTGCTGGCCGGGCCGTCGTTCGCAGTCAGCGCTCGCAAGCTGCAGCGCAGCCTGGCCCTGATGGCGGCCACCGGAGGTACGCCGAAGCAGTCGCGCCGCGTCGTGATCGCCGGCGCGCTCGTGCTCGGCAGCGCTGCCGCCGCGCTCGGCGTGGTGCTCGGCATCGGTGCGGCCAGATTGCTGGAGCCGCTGCTCCAGGCCCGATCCGGGTCGTGGTTCGGACCGTTCGAGGTGCCGTGGCCGCACCTGGCGGGCATCGCCGGGTTCGGTCTGCTCAGCGCGTTCCTCGCCGCGGTCGTCCCGGCCTTTCTCGCCTCGCGCCAGGATGTGGTCGCGGTCCTCGCGGGTCGGCGCGGCGACCAGGCGCCGTCACTCCGCTCGCCACTGCTGGGCCTGGTCCTGCTCGGTGCGGGCATCGCCGGCTCGGCGTACGGCGCGAAGGTCGGCGCAGGCGGCGAGTTCTTCATCGCGGCCAGCGCCATCCCGGCCGTGCTCGGGATGATCCTGCTGGTGCCGGTCGTGCTCGCCCTGCTGGCCCGGGTGTCGGGCCCGCTTCCCCTCGTCCTGCGGTACGCCGTCCGCGACGCCAACCGGCACCGGACGCGGACCGTCCCGGCGGTCGCCGCCGTGGCCGCCACCGTCGCGGGTGTGGTGGCCCTGGGGGTGGGGCTCAGCTCGGACCAGGCGGAGAACCGCGAGACCTACACCCCCTCGCTCGCCGCCGGCGTCGGCATCGTCACGGACTACGGCGACATCGACTGGGACCGGCTGCAGGGAGTGCTCGATCGCGAGCTACCCGACGCGACCGTCACCGAGCAGAAAGGGTTGACGGAGGAGAACAGCTACACCGAGATCTTCGGACCCGACGGTCAGACCATCCTGGAGAGCTCGGGCAGCTCCCTCGGCGCCAACGTCATGGTGTCCGACGGGTCGCTCCCGGTCGGTCTGCTCGGCGTCGCGAAGCGTGACGTCGCTCCCGCGGAGCGCACCCTGCGCGAAGGCGGGGTGGTTGCCTTCGTCTCCCCGGGGATCGAGGTGGACGGCACCACCGCACAAGTCGCCCGAAACACCTACGACCCGGAAAGCGGCGAAGAGGGCGACCGCCAGGAGGTGGACCTCCCGGCGTACTTCGCCACGCTGACCGAGCCGTGGGCGGGCCCCGCCGCGGTGTTCTCCTCCGCGGCGGCCCGACAGCTGGGGGCCGAGCCCGCGACGGTCTCGCTGGCCGTGACCGGGTCCCTCAGCGAAGAGCGGGAGCAAGACGTCGACGAGGGACTGGCTGCCATCTCGTCCAACGCTTCGATGTACGTCGAGCGCGGCTACCAGCTCGAGGACGGCACCGCGATCGCCCAGCTGGTGCTGATCGCCCTCGGCAGCGTGCTGATGCTCGGTGGCACCCTGACCGCGACGTTCCTCGCCCTGTCCGACGCTCGTCCCGACCTGGCCACGCTGTCCGCCGTCGGCGCCTCGGCCCGCACCCGCCGGGGGGTCGCCGCGGCCTACGCCGTCGTGGTCGGCCTCGTCGGTGCCGTGCTGGGCGCCGCCGTCGGTTTCATTCCGGGGATCGCGATCACCTGGCCGCTCACCTCACAGTCGGGCGGCAGCTGCGTGATCGTCGGGACGGGGAGCTGCGAGCCCACCGGAGTGGACGTCGGACCGTTCCTCGACGTGCCGTGGCTGATGCTGCTCGGCCTCGTCTTCGTCCTGCCTGCGCTGACTGCGCTGGTGGTCGGGCTGTTCGCCCGCTCGCAGCTGCCACTGGTGGCTCGGCTGGACTGAGGTTTGATGAAGGGTGCCCGAACCGTGGACCCACTCCGACCTGGAGGCCCGGACGTCGCCCGTTGCGGGCCGCGGTCTCTTCGCGACGGCGCCGATCCCGTCGGGCACCGAGGTGCTCCGGCCGGTCGAGCCGGTCCACGAGCAGGGTCCGCTCAACCATGCGTGCGACCCGAATCTGGGCTGGGCCGGCGAGGCGCTGGTGACCCTCAGGGACATCGCCGCCGATGAGGAGCTGCTGGTCGACTACGCGATGAGCATCGCCGACCCGGACTTCCTGCTGCGTTGCCACTGCGCCTCCTACCGCTGCCGGCAGATGGTCGAGGGCACCGACTGGCGGATCCCACAGCTGCAGCGGCGGTACGCCGGACACTGGGCCCCGAGGGTGCAGAGGCTGATCGACGGCCCCTGACCGGTTGGCGGATTTCGCCGCCGTGGGCGCGGAGTCCGCCTAGCCTCGCTAGGTGAGTCGAGTGGCGGTCACCACGGGGCTGAGCATCCTGCTCGGTGCCACGCTCGCCGCCGGGCCGGTGCTGCCCGGCCAGGCGTCGCCCGCGGCATCCGGTGACGGCACCCGGCCGCACAGCCCGACGGGGCTGCACCAGCCCCGGCAGCACCGGGAGGACAAGCCGGCGGTGACCCGGCTGGCGCCGCTGAGCGGCCAGGCCCGGGGCGGGACCGACGTCGTGATCCGGGGGCGCGGCTTCGAGGGCGTGAAGCGGGTCCTGTTCGGCACCACGCGGGCGTCCCACGTCCGGGTCAAGAGCGCTCGCAAGCTGGTCGTCGAGGCGCCGGCCCACGCCGAGGGCCGGGTGGCGGTCAAGGTGGTCACGAAGCAGGGTGCGTCGAAGGAGACCAAGGAGGCCCGCTTCACCTACACCCGCGAGGCCCCGCCGACGGTGACGTGGCTCGACCCGGCCTCGGGCACCACCGCCGGCGGCACGCAGGTCACGGTGACCGGCACCGGCTTCACCCGGGTCACCGGAGTCACCTTCGCCGGCGCGGCCGGCCTCGGCGTCACCGTCATGTCCGCCACGCAGCTGACGGTGACGACGCCGGCCCACACCGCGGGCGCGGTCGACGTACAGGTCAGCACGGCCGATGGCAGCTCACCACCGGCCACGCCGGCCCGGTTCACCTACGTCACCCCGCAGCCGGCCCTGACCCGGGTCGCGCCGGGATCGGGACCCGCAGCGGGGGGTGCGACGGTCACGCTGACCGGTGCCCAGCTGGCCGGCGCGACGGCGGTCCGGTTCGGGAGCTCGGGCGCGAAGTCGTTCACCGTCGTCTCGCCCACGACGATCACCGCGACCACGCCGGCGCACGCCGTGGGCGCGGTCAACGTCACGGTGTCCACACCCGGTGGTTCGGCCACTCTGGAGGAGGCCTTCAGCTACGTGCCGGCGCCCACGCTGGCCTCGGTCGCCCCGGAGTCCGGCCCGATGGACGGGGCCACCGTCACCCTGCGCGGCAGCGGGTTCATCGACGGCACCGTGGTGACCTTCGGTGGTGTCCGCGGCAGCGCGGTGTCGGTCGAGCCGGGCGGGACCGAGCTGACCGTGAACACCCCTGGCCACGCCGCGGGCTGGGTCGACGTCACCGTCACCACGGTGGGCGGCTCGGACACGATCGTGAGGGGCTACCTGTTCGTCGGCGGGACCACGCTGACCGACGTCCTGCCCTCGGCCGGCCCGGTGTCGGGTGGAGTGAGCGTGACCCTGGTCGGGACCGGCTTCACCGAAGAGACCCTGGTCATCTTCGGCAGCAAGCCCTCCCTCGACGTCACCCGCAACCCGCCCGGCACCCGGCTCACCGCCCTGCTGCCCGCGCACGCAGCGGGAACGGTCGACGTGGTCGTGGCCACCCAGGGTGACTCGGCGACACTGGTCGACGGGTTCACCTACGTCGAGGCGCCGACGGTGGCCGCGGTGGCTCCGGGTGTGGGTCCGGTCGTGGGTGGGACGAGGGTGACGGTGTCGGGGTCCGGGTTCCGGGCCGGGATGCAGGTGTACTTCGACGACGTCCGCGCCTTCGGCGTAGGGGTCAACCCGGCCGGCACCAAGCTGTCGGTGACCACGCCGCCGCACGTGGCCGGGGTCGTGGACGTGTCGGTGAGCACGTCCGGTGGCGCGGCGACGTTGACGGACGGCTATGAGTACGTCGAGGAACCGGCGTTGACCGCGGTGAGCCCGGATGCCGGGCCGGTCGCGGGTGGGACCCGAGTCACCCTGACCGGGTCCGGGTTCCGGGCCGGGATGAAGGTGTTCTTCGGGGATGCCCGGGCCATCGGTGTCGTGGTCAACCCGGCCGGGACCCAGCTGACCGCCGTCACCTCGGCCCATGCCGCCGGGCTGGTCGACGTCACCGCCACCACCCCCGGAGGCTCCGCCGTACTCACCGACGGCTTCGTCTTCATGGGCGCGCCCACGGTGGCCGCGGTGGCTCCGGGTGTGGGTCCGGTCGTGGGTGGGACGAGGGTGACGGTGTCGGGGTCGGGGTTCCGGGCCGGGATGCAGGTGCTGGTCGGTGGGGTGCCGGCGACCGCTGTGGTGGTGGACCCCGACGGCACCGAGCTGACCGCGCTGACGCCGGCGCACGAGGCTGGGGTGGTGGACGTGTCGGTGAACGCGCCGGGTGGGTCGGCGACGCTGGTCGACGGGTTCACCTATGTGGCGGAGCCGACGCTGACCGCGGTGAGCCCGGATGCCGGGCCGGTCGCAGGTGGGACGCGGGTGACGTTGAGCGGGTCCGGTTTCCGGGCCGGGATGCAGGTGTTCATCGGTGGCATCCGCGCTATCGGGGTGGTGGTCAACCCGCCCGGGACCAGGCTGACCGCGCTCACCCCCGCGCATGCGGCCGGCGTGGTGGACGTGTCGGTGACCACGCCGGGCGGCTCGGCCACCCTGGTCGACGGCTATGAGTACGTCGTCGAGCCGACGTTGACCGCGGTGAGCCCGGATGCCGGGCCGGTCGCGGGTGGGACGCGGGTGACGTTGGGCGGGTCTGGTTTCCGGGCCGGGATGCAGGTGTTCTTCGGTGACACCCGCGCCATCGGTGTGGTGGTGAACCCCGACGGCACCCAGCTGACCGTCGTCACCCCGGCGCATCCGGCTGGGCTCGTGGACGTCACCGCCACCACGCCCGGCGGAACCGCCATGCTGGCCGGCGCCTTCACCTACCAGACCTGAAACTAAAAGTCAGTCTTGACTGTTTGTTGCTGAGCCCGCCATCCTGACCGGGTGGCGAGCCAGGCGGCGGTGACGCGCGTCCCCCAGGGGGAGCGCACCCGGGCGATGCGGTCGCGGCTGCTCGATGCGACCGTCGAGCTGCTCGTCGAGAAGGGGTACGCCGGCACGTCGACCACCCTGGTCAGCGATCGGGCCGGCGTCAGCCGGGGGGCGCAGCTGCACCACTTCCCGACCAAGCAGGACCTCGTGGTGGCCGCCGTCAAGCACCTGACCGAGGCACGCGGGGCCGAGCTGGCGGCCGCTGCCGAGGGGCTCCCGACGGACCCACGTCGTCGTACCCGCGCCGTGCTGCAGGTGCTGGGCGACCACTTCACGTCGCCGGTGTTCACGGCTGCACTCGAGCTGTGGGTCGCCGCCCGGACCGACCCGGAGCTGCTGGCCGAGGTCGCGCCGCTGGAGCAGCAGGTCGGCCGGGAGACGCACCGGATGACCGTCGACCTGCTGGGCGCCGACGAGTCCCAGCCCGGGATGCGCGCGCTCGTGCAGACCACCCTCGACCTGGTCCGCGGGCTCGGCCTGGCCAACACGATCAGCGACGACACCCGCCGCCGGAACCGGATCCTCGACCACTGGGCCGCGCACCTCGACATCGAGATGGGCCGGGCATGAGCGACCTGCGCTCCGCTGATCTCTTGGGAGGCCTGCTCGCGGACCTCACCGCCGAGGGCGACCAGCTCCGCGCCACCGTCGACCGGCTCGGCACCGACGGCTGGACCGCGCCGACGCCGGCGCCCGGCTGGACCGTGGCCACCCAGGTCGTGCACCTGATGTGGACCGACGAGGTGGCCGTGCTCGCCGCGCAGTCCCACGAGTCGCCGGAGGCCAAGCAGGCGTGGGACGACGTCGTGCTGGCCGCGATCAACGACCCGACCGGCTACGTCGACGAGGCAGCGTTCGAGCTGGCCGCGCTGCCTCGCGACGAGGCGCTCGAGCGCTGGTCCGCGGGCCGGTCGGCGCTCCGCGCGGCACTCGTCGAGCTTCCCGAGGGCCAGAGGATGCCGTGGTTCGGGCCGCCGATGTCGGCCGCGTCGATGGCCACCGCACGGTTCATGGAGACCTGGGCGCATGCGCTGGACGTGTACGACGCCGCAGGAGCGCGTCCTGCGCCGACCGACCGGATCAAGCACGTCGCCCACCTCGGCGTCCGGACCCGCAACTACGCCTACTCGGTGCAGCAGGAGGAGCCGCCGGCCGAGGAGTTCCGGGTCGAGCTGACCGCACCCAGCGGCGAGCTGTGGACGTGGGGGCCCGACGACGCGCAGCAGCGGGTGACCGGCTCGGCGTACGGCTTCTGCCTGCTGGTCACCCAGCGCGTGCACCGCGACGACACCGACCTGCAGTCGGTCGGTGCGGACGCGGAGCACTGGCTGGGGATCGCGCAGGCCTTCGCCGGGCCGCCGGGGCCCGGACGGGAGGCCGCCGCATGAGCGTGCTGACGATCGGCAACTGCTCCGGCTTCTACGGCGACCGGCTCTCCGCGATGCGCGAGCAGCTCGAAGGCGGCCCGCTGGACGTCCTCACCGGCGACTACCTGGCCGAGCTGACCATGCTCATCCTCGGCAAGGACACGATGAAGGACCCCTCGCTCGGCTACGCGCGCACCTTCGTCAGGCAGCTCGAGGACTGTCTCGGCCTGGCCCTGGAGAAGGGTGTCAAGATCGTCAGCAACGCCGGCGGCCTCAACCCGGCGGGCCTGGCCGACCGGATCCGCGAGGTGGCGAAGGGACTCGGTCTCGACCCCGCCGTGGCGCACGTCGAGGGTGACGACCTCCGCCCGCTCGTGGCCCGAGGAATGACGCAGTTCGACGGCGCCCTCACCGCGAACGCCTACCTGGGCGGCTTCGGCATCGCCGCCGCCCTTGCCGCCGGGGCAGACGTCGTCGTCACCGGGCGGGTCACCGACGCCTCGGTGGTGGTCGGACCGGCCGTCGCCCACCACGGCTGGACCCCCACGTCGTACGACGCGCTGGCCGGCGCCGTCGTCGCGGGGCACGTGATCGAGTGCGGCGCGCAGGCGACCGGCGGCAACTTCTCCGGCTTCCGCCAGCTGGTCAAGGACGGCATGGATCCCGCGCAGCCACTGGGGTTCCCGATCGCCGAGATCGCTTCCGACGGCTCCAGCGTGATCACCAAGCACGCCGGCACCGGCGGCGCCGTGACCGTGGACACCGTGACCGCCCAGCTGGTCTACGAGATCCAGAACACCCGCTATCTCAACCCCGACGTCACCGTCGCGCTCGACAGCATCCGCCTGGCGCAGCCCGCGAAAGACCGGGTCGCGATCACCGGCGTCCGCGGCGAGGCGCCACCCGAGCGGCTCAAGGTCTGCGTCAACGAGCTCGGCGGCTTCCGCAACCAGGTCGAGTTCGTGCTCACCGGCCTCGACGTCGAGGAGAAGGCCGAGTGGGTGCGCGACCAGCTGGCGCCGAGCCTCACCGCCCGCGACGTCGCCTGGTCGCGGGTCGCCCTGCCGCCGGCCGACGCGGACACCGAGGAAGGCGCGTCGGCGCTGCTCCGATGCACGGTGATGGACCCCCAGCCCGACCCGGTCGGCCGCGCGTTCACCGGGCCGGCGGTCGAGCTCGCGCTCGCGTCGTACCCCGGCTTCACGATGACCACCCCGCCGCAGAAGCCGACGCCGTACGGCATCTACCGACCGGAGTACGTCGACCGCGCCCAGGTGCAGCACACCGTCGTGCACGCGGACGGACGTCGCGAGGAGGTGGCGGAACCGACGGAGTTCTCGACCGCGGACCCCGACGAGGGGCACCGCCCCTCGCCGTTCAGCGCGCCGGCCGACTCGGTCAACCGCCGGATGCCGCTCGGAACCTTCGTGCACGCCCGCTCCGGCGACAAGGGCGGCGACGCGAACATCGGCCTCTGGGTGGCCAACGACGGCGACCCCCGCCGCGAAGCGCGGGCCACCTGGCTGGCCAAGGTGATGAGTCCGCGCCGGGTCCGCGAGCTGCTGCCGGAGGCGGCCGACCTCGACGTCGCCGTGTACGTGCTGCCGAACCTCGGCGGGGTCAACGTGGTCATCCATGGTCTGCTCGGGCAGGGCGTGGCCGCTTCATCCCGCTTCGACCCGCAGGCCAAGGGACTCGGCGAGTGGCTGCGCTCCCGGGTCGTGCACATCCAGGAGGACCTGCTGTGAGCGCGGGGAGAGTTTCATCGGCTAGCCGACAAAACTGGAGCCTGGACGATAAAGCTTCATCGTCCAGGCGTGAGATTCATCGGCTAGCCGATAAAACTCACCAAGCCGAGGATCGCTCATGAGTGACATCCGGAGGCTCGGTGCAGAGTTCGTGCGCCGCGAGGTGGCGCCGTATCTCCAGGAGTGGGAGGACGCCGGCTCGATCCCGCGCGAGCTGCACCTGGCGGCGGCCAAGCAAGGGGTGCTGGGGCTGGCCTTCCCCGAGGAGGTCGGTGGCGGGGGCGGCACCCTGCTCGACACCGTCGACTGCGCCGAGGGGATGTTCGAGGCCGGTGCGTCGAGCGGGCTGATGGCGGGCCTGTTCACCAGCGGCATCGCGCTGCCGCACATGGCGGCATCCGGCAACGCCGACCTGGTGGACCGGTTCGTCCGCCCGACCCTGGCCGGGGAGAAGATCGGCGCGCTCGCGATCACCGAGCCCGGCGGCGGCTCCGACGTGGCGGGCATTCGTACGACCGCGGTCCACCAAGGCGACCACTACGTCGTGAACGGCGCCAAGACGTTCATCACCAGCGGCGTCCGCGCCGACTTCGTGACCACCGCGGTCCGCACCGGCGGGCCCGGTCACGCGGGTGTCTCGCTGCTCGTGGTCGAGGCCGGCACACCCGGCTTCACGGTCGACCGGTCGCTGCGCAAGATGGGCTGGCACTGCTCCGACACCGCCGAGCTGTCGTACGTCGACGCGCGGGTCCCGGTCACGAACCTGGTCGGCTCCGAAGGGACCGGGTTCGGGCAGATCGCCGAGCAGTTCGTCGTCGAGCGGATCGCCCTGGCCGTGCACGCCTACGGCATCGCCGCCCGCTCGCTCGAGCTGACCGCGGCGTACTGCCGCGACCGCCAGACCTTCGGCAAGCCGCTCATCGCCAACCAGGTGGTTCGCCACAAGCTGGTCGAGATGCGCCGCCAGGTCGAGGTGGCCCGCACCTACGCCCGCGCCGTTGCGGAACGCCACGTGGCCGGCGAGAACGTGATCGCCGAGGCCTGCCTGGCCAAGCAGACCGCGTGCGACGCGGCGACGTACGTCTGCGACCAGGCGGTGCAGCTGCACGGCGGCACCGGCTACCTGCACGGGACCGAGGTGGAGCGGCACTACCGCGACGCCCGGATCCTGCCCATCGGAGGAGGAGCGACCGAGGTGCTGACCGATCTCGCGGCCAAGCTGCTGGGGTACGCCTCATGACCCTGTTCCGCCCGCTGCAGCGGTGAGGTCTCGCTGCACATGGACGCGCCGCCGGACAAGGTGTGGGCACTGGTCAGCGACGTGACCCGGATCGGCGAGTTCTCGCCGGAGACCTTCGAGGCGAAGTGGACCCGGGGCTCGACCGGGCCCGAGGTGGGCGCGTCGTTCAAGGGTCACGTGAAGCGCAACGGCGTCGGTCCGACGTACTGGTCGCCCTGCCAGGTGACCAAGTGCGTTCCCAGCGAGGTCTTCGAGTTCGCGGTCGGCACCGACGACGTGACTCTGAACAACTGGGGCTACCGGCTCGAGCCCGACGGCTCGGGCACCACCGTGACCGAGTACTTCCGCCTCGAGCCGAAGCTGCCCATGCGCATCTACTGGACGCTGCTCGGCCCGATCCGCGGCCGCGTCAACGAGCGCGGCATGCGCACCACGCTGGAGCGGATGAAGGCGGTGGTGGAGCGATGAGCACCGAAGTGAGCAACCGGGAGGCGATGCTCGAGAAGCTGCGGGACCTCGACGCCGAGCACGCGAAGGCGGTCGGCGGGGGCGGGCCGAAGTACGTCGACCGGCACCACGACCGCGGCAAGCTGATGCCGCGCGAGCGGATCGAGCTGCTGGTCGACGAGGGCTCGGCCTTCCTGGAGCTGTCGCCACTCGCTGGTTGGGGGAGCGACTTCACCGTCGGTGCCAGCGTGGTCACCGGCATCGGCGTGATCGAGGGCGTCGAGTGCATGATCACCGCCAACGACCCGTCGGTGAAGGGCGGCGCCAGCAACCCGTGGACGGTCAAGAAGATCTTCCGAGCCAGCCAGATCGCCGAGGAGAACCGACTCCCGACGGTTGCGCTGGTGGAGTCCGGGGGCGCGGACCTGCCGACCCAGAAGGAGATCTTCATCCCGGGCGGCAAGCTGTTCCGCGACATCACCCGCTCGTCGGCGGCCAAGCAGCCGACGGTCGCGCTGGTCTTCGGCAACTCGACCGCCGGCGGCGCCTACGTGCCCGGCATGTCCGACTACACGGTGATGGTCAAGCAGCAGGCCAAGGTGTTCCTGGGCGGTCCGCCGCTGGTGAAGATGGCCACCGGCGAGGAGTCCGACGACGAGTCGCTCGGCGGCGCCGAGATGCACGCCCGGGTCAGCGGCCTGGCCGACTTTCTCGCCGAGGACGAGCGCGACGCGATCCGGATCGGCCGCCGCATCGTCGCGCGGCTCAACTGGCGCAAGGCGTACGCCGCCCCGGAGTAACCTGGGCCGACCCCGACGCCGACCCCGACGAGCTCCTCGACCTGATCCCCACCGACCTCAAGGAGCCTTTTGACCCCCGCGAGGTGATCGCCCGACTGGTCGATGGGGTAGGGGGTGACGGCGTCTCGCCGACCAACGCGGTCGCGTTCGACGAGTTCAAGCCGCTCTACGGCTCGTCGCTGGTGACCGGCTGGGCCAGGCTGCACGGCCGCCCGATCGGGATCCTGGCCAACGCGCAGGGCGTGCTGTTCAGCGAGGAGGCGCAGAAGGCGACCCAGTTCATCCAGCTGGCCAACCAGGTGGACACCCCGCTGCTCTTCCTGCACAACACCACCGGCTACATGGTCGGCGCGGAGTACGAGCAGGGCGGCATCATCAAGCACGGAGCGATGATGATCAACGCGGTCTCCAACAGCCGCGTCCCGCACCTGAGCGTGATCATGGGCGCGTCGTACGGCGCCGGCAACTACGGCATGAACGGCCGCGCGTACGACCCCCGGTTCCTCTTCACCTGGCCCTCCGCCAAGTCCGCGGTCATGGGCCCGGCCCAGCTGGCCGGCGTCCTCTCGATCGTCGCGCGCGCGTCCGCGGAGGCGCGCGGCCAGGAGTACGACGAAGAAGCTGACAAGGGGATGCGCGAGTTCGTCGAGGCCTCGGTCGAGGAGCAGTCGCTGCCGTTCTTCCTCTCCGGGATGCTCTACGACGACGGCGTGATCGACCCGCGCGACACCCGCACGATCCTGGGCATCTGCCTGTCGGTGATCGAGAACAAGCCGTACGCCGGCACCGACCGGTTCGGGGTGTTCCGCCCGTGATCCAGCGCCTGCTGGTGGCCAACCGGGCCGAGATCGCGTCCCGGGTGTTCCGCACCTGCCGCGATCTCGGGATCGCCACGGTCGCCATCCATTCGGACGCCGATGCGGGTCTGCCGTACGTCCGCGACGCCGACGCCGCCGTACCGCTCCCGGGCAACACCCCGGCCGAGACCTACCTCGACGTGGACGCGGTGCTCGCCGCCGCCAGGGCTGCCGGCGCGGACGCGGTCCACCCCGGATACGGGTTCCTGTCGGAGAACGCCGGATTCGCGCGAGTCGTCATCGAGGCCGGGCTGACCTGGGTCGGCCCGGACCCGGAGTCGATCGAGCAGATGGGCTCGAAGGTCGAGGCCAAGAAGCTGATGGAGGCCGCCGGAGTTCCGGTGCTCGCCAACCTGACCCCCGAGACCGCGACGGACGCCGACCTGCCGCTGCTGGTCAAGGCGTCCGCTGGTGGTGGCGGCCGGGGCATGCGTATCGTCCGCGCCCTCGCGGAGCTGCCGGGCGAGGTTGCCGCCGCGCAGGCCGAGGCCGAGTCGGCGTTCGGCGACGGCACCGTGTTCGTCGAGCCGTACGTCGAGCGCGGCCGGCACGTCGAGGTGCAGGTGGTGGGCGACGAGCACGACATCGTGCACACCTTCGGCACGCGCGACTGCTCGCTCCAGCGGCGGCACCAGAAGGTGGTCGAGGAGTCGCCGGCTCCTGGTCTGCGTGACGAGGTGCGGAACGCGATCGAGGACGCGGCGGGAGCTGCGGCGGCCGCGGTCAGCTATCGGGGCGCCGGCACCGTGGAGTTCCTCTACGACCCAGCCACCGAGCGGTTCTTCTTCCTGGAGATGAACACCAGGCTCCAGGTCGAGCACCCGGTCACGGAAGAGACCTGGAGTGTCGATCTCGTGAGGCTGCAGATCGGAGTTGCCGAAGGGGAGCACCTCGAGAAACTGATGGGTCATCCCCAGTCGGCCGGTCACGCGATCGAGGTCCGGCTGTACGCCGAGGACCCGGCCTGCGACTACCAGCCGCAGAGCGGCACGCTGACCCGCTTCGAGATCCCGGTCGAGGACGGCATCCGGGTCGACGCGGGCTTCGAGAGCGGCAGCGAGGTGTCGACCCACTACGACGCCATGCTGGCCAAGGTGATCGCGCACGCGCCGACCCGCGAGCAGGCCGCCCGCAAGCTGGCCGGCGTGCTCGGCAGGGCCCGGATCCACGGGGTCAAGACCAACCGCGACCAGCTGGTCGCGGTCCTCCGCGACGAGCGGTTCCTGGCCGGCGACGTCTCGACCGACCTGCTCGCGCTGGTCGAGCTGGTGGCGGCGAAAGCCTCCGAGGCCGACGCGATGGCCCCTGCCGCGGCGGCCCTGGCCCTGGCCGAGGCCGCCAAGGCGGCACGCACGGTGCAGCGGGGCATCCCGGTGGCCTGGCGCAGCGTCGTCTCGCAGCCGCAGGTGACCGAGTTCGAGGACGGCACCCGCGTCGAGTGGTGGAGTGGCCGGGACGGTTACGCCCTTGACGCCGCCACCGTGGTGGCCGCGAGCCCGACCCGCGTCGTGCTCGAGGTCGGGGGCGTCAGGACGTCATACGAGGTGGCCGCCGGGGCGACCGGCTCGGATGACGTCTTCGTGGACTGGCCGGGGGGTCACGCGGCGCTGCGTCGTAGGCCCAGGTTCGTGGACCCGGCCGACGCCGTCGCCAGTGGCAGCCTGCTGGCGCCGATGCCCGGCACCGTGGTCAGCGTGGCGGTGGAGCAGGGCCAGCAGGTCGAGCCGGGCCAGCCGGTGCTGGTCCTCGAGGCGATGAAGATGCAGCACACGGTGCGCGCCCCAGGCGCGGGCACGGTGACCCAGATCGACGTCCAGCCCGGCGCGCAGGTCGCCGCCGGCGAGGTCCTGGC
Organism: uncultured Actinomycetota bacterium; assembly: GCA_963749865.1. Classification (GTDB taxonomy): domain Bacteria; phylum Actinomycetota; class Actinomycetes; order Propionibacteriales; family Nocardioidaceae; genus Nocardioides. The sequence goes on along the minus strand of CAVVOE010000005.1, from coordinate 298,628 downwards.
CATCGTCGAGCAGAGCGTGGAGGAGACAGAGTGAGCAACAACTTCAGCGAGTCCGAGGAGCGCCAGGCGCTGCGCCGGGAGGTGTCGAAGCTCGCCGGCAAGTACGGCCGCGAGTGGTTCACCGAGAAGGCGCGCTCGGGCGAGAAGACCACCGAGCTGTGGCTGGAGATCGGCAAGAACGGCTACCTCGGCATCAACATCCCCGAGGAGTACGGCGGCGGGGGCGGCGGCATCGGCGACATCGCCGCGGTCTGCGAGGAGCTGGCCGCGCAGGGCTGCCCGCTGCTGCTGATGGTCGTCAGCCCGGCCATCTGCGGCACGATCATCAGCCGCTACGGCACCGAGGAGCAGAAGCAGCGGTGGCTGCCGGGGATCTGCGACGGCACGTCCACGATGGCCTTCGCGATCACCGAGCCCGACGCCGGCACCAACACCCACAACATCACCACCACCGCTCGGCGGGACGGCGACGAGTGGGTGCTCAACGGCCGGAAGATCTACATCTCCGGCGTGGACGAGGCCGACAACGTGCTCGTCGTCGCGCGCGCCGAGGACGCCAAGACCGGCAAGGTGAAGCCGGTGCTCTTCGTGGTGCCCACCGACACCGAGGGCTTCGAGTACACGAGCATCCCGATGGAGATCGTCAGCCCCGAGCTGCAGTTCACGGTGTTCATCGACGACGTCCGGCTGCCGGCGGACGCGATCGTCGGCGACGAGGACGGCGGCCTGGTGCAGCTGTTCGCCGGCCTCAACCCCGAGCGGATCATGGCCGCGTCGTTCTCGACCGGTCTGGCCCGCTTCGCCCTCGACCGCGCGGCGGCGTACGCCAAGGAGCGGGTCGTCTTCAAGGACGCCATCGGCTCCCACCAGGCCATCGCGCACCCGCTGGCGCAGACCCACATCGAGGTCGAGCTGGCCCGGCTGATGACCCAGAAGGCGGCGGCCCTCTACGACGCCGGCGACGACCTGGGCGCCGGCGAGGCCGCGAACATGGCGAAGTACGCCGCCGCCGAGGCCGCCTGCGACGCCGCCGACCGCGCGGTCCAGACCCACGGCGGCAACGGAATCACCCAGGAGTACGGCATGGCCGGCCTACTCGTCGCCACCCGCGCCGGCCGGATCGCGCCGGTCAGCCGGGAGATGATCCTCAACTTCGTCGCGATGCACTCACTGGGGCTGCCCAAGTCGTACTAGTCACTGGGCGGCCACCTTCGCACCCAGCGCGGGCTGCCCAGCAGGGCCGAAACTGGCCGCCTGCCCACGGGTCTGTCACAGTCGACAGTGATGACAGTCGAGGTGAACGACGGTGACACCGCCAGCCCGCCCACGGACGACTGGTCGATCGGTGGCGCGGCCGCACTCACCGAGCTCGCGCCGGGGGTCGCCAAGGCGTTCGGCACGCTCGTCGGCGTGCGGCCCGCGGGCGTCACCGACGAGCTGCTGGCCAACCCGGCGGTGGCCGAGTTCGCAGCGCAGTTCGCGGCGGACGTCTCCAAGATCGACGAGCCGCTGCGGTCCCGGTTCGCCGACGCGACGGGTCACCACCAGTTCGTCGTCGCTCAGATGGTGTGGATCGGCGACATGGGGCCGCGGCTGCGCTCCGCCCTCGACACCCTGTTCGGGTCCTCGGAGTGGCCCTCCTCGCGTCGCTACCCGGTCGCCGACCTGTGGGCCGTGATCGAGAACTTCGTGGAGACAGTGGCCCGGCTCCACGCGCTGGACGCCACGACCACCGAGCTGATCCGGCTGCGCGGTGCCCGGCAGCACAACTGCCGGCTCTGCAAGAGCCGCCGATCGGCGGCGGCCATCGAGCAGGGTGCGGACGAGAGCACGTTCACCGCGGCCGACCACTACGCCTCCAGCGACCTCCCCGACCGGACCAAGGCGGCGCTGGCGCTGGTCGACGCGATCATCTGGACGCCCCATGACCTCGATCCAGAGGTCCTCGCGCAGGTCCGCGAGCACCTGACCCCCGCCGAGAGCGTCGAGGTCGTGCTCGACGTGGTCCGCAACGCCGCGAACAAGATCGCGGTCGCGCTCGGCGCGGATGCGCCGGAGGTCACCGAGGGCGTCCAGCTGTTCGTGACCGACCCCGACGGTGTGCTGACGACTCTCTAGTCGTCGTGTCAGGCTCGCGCACTCGGGGCCGAGCCGCCCGCCCTGGCGCACCCCACGGATAGCCTCCCCGAATGGGGTTCGTCGACTCGGTTGACCGTGCGCAGCGCGAGCGGTCCTTCCTCGGCTTCCCCATCGCGACGTTCTTCAAGTTCGTCGACGACCAGGGCGCCTACCTCGCGGCCATCGTCAGCTTCTACGCGCTGCTCGCGATCTTCCCGCTACTGCTCCTGGCCACGACGATCTTCGGCTTCGTCCTGCAGGGCAACCCCGGGCTGCAAGACCGGGTGCTCGACTCGGCCCTGGGCACCTTCCCGATCATCGGGGACGCCCTGGGCCGACCCGAGGGGCTGCGCGGCAGCACGCTCAGCACCGTGATCGGCGTGCTCGCGGCGACGTACGGCTCCCTCGGTCTGGGCCAGGCCCTGCAGAACGCGCTCAACGTCGCCTGGTCGGTGCCGCGCAACAAGCGGCCGAACCCGGTGATGCTGCGGGTCAAGAGCCTGGCCCTGGTGGTCATCACCGGCATCTCGGTGCTGGCCATCACCACCGTCTCCACCATCGGCAGCGAGACCGAGGTGTTCGGCCCGCGGGTGGACGGCGCCCTCGACTGGGTGATCCGGCTGATGACCATGCTGCTCATCGGGCTGCTGCTCACCTCCGTGTTCCGGCTGGCGGCGGCGAGGCGCCACCACCTGGGTCGCGCGGCGCCGGGTGCGTTCACGGTCGCGGCGCTGTGGCAGGTACTGCAGTACGCCGGCACCGCGTACACGACCCGGGTGCTGGCCGAGACCGAGCAGATGAGTTTCGCGTTCGGCTTTGTGCTCGGCCTGATCGGCATCATCTACGTCGCCGCGTTCATCGGCGTGATCGGGATCGAGGTGAACGTCGTGCTGGCCCGTCGTCTCTGGCCGCGCTCGCTGCGCTCGCTCTTCGTCGACCGCGGTGAGCTCACCGAGGCCGACCGCCGCGCGTACGCGAGCTACGTGCGCGCCCAGCAGCACAAGGGCGCGGAGAACGTCGAGGTCAGCTTCACCGACCCCGAAACCGGCGAGCTGCTGGTGGTCGAGGAGCCGGGACCCCAGGGCAGGCAGGGTCGTTGACCGGACGCTGGGGCGCCGCTCAGGCTCCCGTGGTGAATAGCATCGCAGCATGACCGACGACCCACCCGAGCTTCCCGACGACACCGTCACCCTGACCCAGGGCTCCCGGATGCCACTGCTGGGCTTCGGAACGTGGCAGATCAAGGGCAAGGACGCGGTGCGCGCGTCCGCGGCGGCGCTCGAGACGGGCTACCGCCACCTCGACACCGCAACCGTCTACGGCAACGAGCGCGAGGTCGGCCGAGCGTTGGCGGAGAGCGGCCTGCCCCGCGACGAGGTGTTCCTGACCACCAAGTGCCCACCCGGCCGCGCCGGGCGGGAGCTCGACACCCTCCGGACGAGCCTCGACCTGCTGCAGACCGACCACGTCGACCTCTGGCTCATCCACTGGCCGGGAGACGGCTCGACCAACGTCGACATGTGGCGCAGGTTCGTCGAGGCGCGGGAGTCGGGCCTGGCCCGCGAGATCGGGGTGAGCAACTTCGACACTGCGCTGGTCGACACGGTCACGGAGGCTGCCGGCGTCGCGCCCGCCGTCAACCAGATCGAGTGGAGCCCGCTGCTCTTCGACGCCGCGGTGCTGGCCGCGCACCAGGCTCGGAACGTCGCGGTGGAGGGATACAGCGCCCTGCGGGGTGGCACCCTCGACCACCCGGCAGTCGTGGAGATCGCGGAGCGCGTCGAGCGCACCCCGGCCCAGGTGATCATCCGCTGGCACCTGCAGCACCAGGTGGTCGTGATCCCGAAGTCCGTCCACCCGCAGCGCATCCGGGACAATGCCGACGTCGCCGGGTTCAGCCTGACCACCGAGGACATGGCCGCACTGGACAGGCTCGGTCACGCGTCGTAGTGCGAGAGTCTTGACCACCGCTGGGACCACGAGCCGATCGGGCCGGCGCAGACCCACACGCCGTGGCCCGCCTCCTCGTTGTCGATGCCGACGTCGTTGTGCAGGGTCGCGACCCGCTCGCAGCCGGTGAAGTCGACCGACGGGTCGCGGTAGAGCACCACCACGACCGGTCCGGCGCCGTCCGGTGGCGGCCCCCAGTTCCGCCAGCCGTTGTGGCCGCTGTAGACCGGCGCGCCGACGCCGTACCACTCGAAGGCGCCGGCCTCGCCGTAGTTGCCGGTGAAGACGACCGCGCCGTCGGGCAGGCCATGGACGACCTGGCGCACGGTGGCGGCGTACTCCGGCCAGCCGATCGTCTCCGGCTGGTCGTCGTCGATCTGCCGGAAGAACGAGCCGGCGTACGTCGCGGTCGGCAGCACCGGCACCAGCCCGGCCCAGGCGACCGCCGCCGACAGCGCCAGCACCGCCCCCACCTCGACCAGGCGGCGGGTGGTGCGGCCGGCGGCCAGCCAGGTGCAGCCCGCCGCGACCAGCGGGACGATCGCGCCGGCCAGGTAGTAGCCCTTGCCGCCGGTGACCAGGAAGACCAGCGTCACCACGACGAGGACCACGGCAGGCAGCCGGGCCCGGCGCCACTCCGGGTGCCCGAACAGCCGCACCAGGCCCGCCACCCAGACCACGAACACGAGCGGGCTGAACATGATCGCGGCCTGCCCGACCAGCTCCACCCGGCCCAGGACGCCGCCGTACTCCTCGGCGATGTCCGCAGACAGGTCGAAGACCGGCCAGCCGTGCCGCGCCTGCCAGACCAGGTTCGGGACCCACAGGACGGCAGCCACCAGACCGGCCAGCCACGGCCAGGGGGTGCGCAGCTCGGGGCGGTGGGCCGGGTCGAGCAGGCAGGCCAGGAGGATGCCGCCCAGCAGGAACGCCACCGAGTGCTTGTTGTTCAGCCCGATCCCGGCCACGACGCCCGCGACCAGCCACAGCCGTGGCCGGTGGTCGAGGACGGCCTGCGTGGCCAGCACCAGCACCGCGGTCCACGCCAGCGTGTCGAAGGTCGCCGTCGAGAGCCGGTGCCCCAGCGCCATCACGACGGCGGACGCCGCGACCACGACCGCCGTGAGCACCTGCCCGGCTCGCGCCGCGCCGAGCAGCCGCGAGAACTGCACGGCCAGCAGCACGGTCCCGACCACGGCGAGCAGTCCGGGCAGCCGCAGGACGACGAGGTGGTGCGGCGCCACCTCCGTCGCGAGCCGGGCCAAGAACGGCGTGAGGGACGGCTGGTCCGGGTAGCCCCACGCGAGGCGCTGCCCGGCCGAGACGAAGTAGAGCTCGTCGCGGTGCGGCCCGTAGAACGGCGCCATCGCGAGCAGCACGACCGCCTGCGCGGCCACCACCACGCCGACCTCACGCCACGCGAACGCCGGCCGGGGGGTCATGCTCGCAGGTTGGCCCGCAACCGCTCGAGGCAGTCGTCGTCGAGGCCGAGCCCGTCGCGCAGGTAGCCGGCGCGGTCGCCGTACGACGCAGCGAGGGCGTCGTACGCCTCCTGCAGGAAGTCCTCGCTGACCAGCATGGCCACCTCGTAGACCGGCACCTTGTCCTCGCCGAGGTGCTCGCGGACCAGGCCGAGGTACTTCTCCCGGGTCGCGCTCGAGAAGCTGTTGGTGAGCAGGTAGTCCTCGAGGATCGTCTCGTCGTCGACCCCCGCGACGTGCAGGAGCAGGGCGGCCGCCCATCCGGTGCGGTCCTTGCCGGCCGCGCAGTGGAAGAGGGTGGCGCCGTCCTCGGCGTCGGCGACGTGTCTCAGCAGCCGCCCGAAGGCGGCCCTGGCCGCCGGCGCCTCGACGAAGCTCCGGTAGACCTGTCGCATCACGTCCCCCGCGGCCTCCCGCGAGGTCAGCGTCTCGATCTCCACCATCGGGATGCCGCCGACCTCGAGGTGCTGCCAGGTCGCCCCCGCGACCTCGACGTCCGGGTGCGCCTCGACCTCGTGCGTCGTGCGCAGGTCGTAGATCGCGGCGACGCCGAGCCCGGCGATGGTGGCCGCGTCGGCGTCGGTCAGCTGCAGCTCGTTGGAGCGGTAGGCCACGCCGCGGCGCAGCGGCGTCCCGTCCGCGGCGACGTAGGCCGCGTCAGGGCCGGTCACGTCCCGGAAGTTGTCGGCCGAGGCGAGCCGGACCAGCTCCTCACCCAGCTCGGCCTCCGACACGCGTCCGAGCCTAGGCTCAGCGCAGCGGCACGAACCGGTAGCCCCCGTGCTCGCTGACCTCGGTCTCCTGCCCGGTGCGCCGCACGAGCAGCATGGTGCCGAACACCGGGATCACCATCCGGCCGTCGTCGGTCAGCTGGTCGACCAGCTCCTGCGGCAGCGCCCGGGCCTCGGCGCTGACCAGGATCCGGTCGTACGGCGCCTGGTCCGGCCGGCCGAGCCGGTGCGGGTCCGCCGGCTCGATCCGGGCCCAGTGGCGGGCCGAGCGCTTGAGGTTCCTCCGCCCGAACCTCACGAGGTCGGGCTCGAGCTCGAGGCCGAGCACCTCTCCGGTGGAGCCGGTCAGGTGGGCCAGCAGCGCGGTCGACCAACCGGACCCGGAGCCCACGTCGAGGACCCGGTCGCCCGCCCGGACCTCCAGCAGCCGCAGCATGGCCGCCACCGTGCGCGGCTGGGAGTTGGTCTGGCCGCGACCGATCCCGATCGGTCCGTCGTACGCCGCGCGTGGGCGGGCCAGCCGCGGCAGGAACTGTGCGCGCGGAGTGGCGGCGAACGCCGCGGAGACCCGGTCCTCCATCGGGTCGATTGTGGCACTTGGGGAGGATGACCCGACCGGACCACAGACACCCGGGTCCGCGGTGGGCCAGACTTCCGCCGTGATCAAGCTGGAGCCTGGTTCGTCTTCGGGCGGCCCCAGACCAGCCCGCGCCGACCCGCGGCGTACGAGCGGGACGCGGCGGCCTTCCCGGAGTACGACCGCCCCGGTCGCGCGGCCGCCGTCGACCAGGACCAGGACGACGAGTTCCTGCGCCAGGTCCGGGCGCGCGCCGACGAGCAGCGCAAGCGGTACGACGAGCAGAAGAAGCGGGAGCGGGAGCAGGACGGCTAGCGCCGCTTCGGCGGCAGCGGCACGAAGCCCGACGTCCGGGCGGCGTACTCCGGGTATCCCGGTCGCTCCATCATCGACCGCTCGAGCAGCTTCAACCCGGTCACCTGGTAGATGAAGAACGTCATGGCGGCTGGGCCGGCGACGGTGGCCAGCCCCGCCACCCAACCGGAGCCGAGGCCGGCGACCAGCCAGATGCCCCACCAGACGCAGGCGTCGCCGAAGTAGTTGGGATGGCGGGTGTAGCGCCAGAGCCCCCGGTCCATCACCTGCGGCCGGGCCTGCTTCGGCTGGGCCTTGTACGCCGCGAGCTGGCGGTCGCCGACGGCCTCGAAGAACAGCCCGGTCGCCCAGATGACCACGCCGAGTGCGACGGCCGGCCACCACTGGGCGTCGAGCACGGCGCCGACCATGACCGGCCAGGCCACGAGCCACTGGACGAGACCCTGCACGAGGAACACCCGGCGTACGACGGTGCGCATGCCGACCTGCGAGGGCGGACCGCCGAACATGGCGGCGTACCGAGGATCCTCCTGGCCGCCGTGGTCACCGATCGCCCGGGCGCGGATGTGCCAGGCCAGCCGCAGTCCCCAGACCGCGACCAGGGCGAACACCAGCCAGCGGCGCCACCCGCTGCCCTCGTCGAGCGTGGTCCCCACCACCGCAGCGACCAGGCCGACCAGCACGAAGCCGGCCCCCCAGGCGACGTCGACCACGGCGACCTTGTCGAGCTGCCTGGCCCGGACCGCCGCCGCGGTCATGCCGGCGGCGGCCGCGGCCAGGCCGGCGAGCAGCGAGACGAGGAGCGGCGTCATGGCTGCGGGTCGAGACGGTTCGCGATCATGCCGGGCGCTCGAAGGTGAGCTGGTTGACGTCGAGGTAGCCCGAGGCGAAGCCGGCCCGCGAGTAGTCCAGGTAGAAGTGCCACATCCGCAGGAAGGTCTCGTCGAATCCCAGCGCGAGCACGCGGTCCGACCTGGCGAGGAACGCCTCGTCCCAGAGGCGGAGCGTCTGGGCGTACGACGGCCCCATCGACAGCTGCTCGGTCAGTCGGAGCGAAGTGTGCTCACGGGTGATCTCGGCGATCACCCGGACCGACGGAAGGAAGCCGCCGGGGAAGATGTACTTGTTCATCCAGGTGTAGGTGTTGCGGGTCACCAGCATGCGGTCGTGCGGCATGGTGATCGCCTGGATCGCGACCCGGCCACCGGGCGCGAGCACCCGGTCGATGGTCTCGAAGTAGGTCCGCCAGTACTGCCACCCGACCGCCTCGATCATCTCCACGGACACGACGGCGTCGTACTGGCCACCGACGCCGCGGTAGTCGCACAGCTCGACCGACACCCGGTCCGACAGGCCGGCCGCCGCGATCCGCTGGTCCGCGAGCGCCTTCTGCTCGGTCGACAGGGTGATCGTGGTCACGCTCGCGCCCCGGCGGGCGGCCCGGATGGCGAGCTCGCCCCAACCCGAACCGATCTCGAGCAGCCTGGTGCCGTCACCGACGCCCGCCTGGTCGAGCAGCCGGTCGATCTTGCGGTGCTGGGCGACGTGGAGGTCGTCCCGGGCCGGGCGGCGGTCGAGCTCGTCGACCGTGAACAGGGCGGAGGAGTAGCTGAGCGTGGGGTCGAGGAAGAGCTCGAACAGCTGGTTGGACAGGTCGTAGTGGTGCGCGATGTTGTCCCGGGAGTTCTCGGCGCTGCTCACCTCGCCGGCCGGCGGCTTGGGTACGACGAGGGCGCGGAGCTTCTGCAGCCGCTGGGGGACCAGCTGGGGCAGCTCGGTGGCCAGCACGGTGAGGAAGCCACCGAGGTCCTCGGCGTCCCAGGCACCGGTCAGGTAGGCCTCGCCGAAGCCGATCAGGTGGTCGCGGCCGAGCCGGGCGAAGAACTCCTCGGGGCGGCTGACCACCGCGACCGGGCCGCCCCTGCCGAGGACCTGGTCGCCCACGTGCACGGTGACGTCGAGCCGGCTGACGGCCGCGCGGAACAGCCCGCGGGCGGTCCGGGCCGAGACCCGGGCGCGAGGTCCGGTCGGGACCCCGTCGAGACCTGGCCAGTGGTTGGCCCGGAGGTCGACGCTCGAGCGGGGGCGGGTGAGGTTCGTCATCGAAGGACTGCCTTGTGAGTGTGGGTGGGGCGGGGCTGCACCGGCAGGCGGCGCAACCACAGCCAGATGCCGTGCATTCGGATCAGGAGCGACCCACGGATGGCAGCCGGGGCCGCCCGTCCGGGTGTGATGTCAGCTCGGTGCCCACTCAGCGAGGCGTGGAACCTGGCCCCGTCGGCAGTGGTCAGGTTCACGACGACGTCCAGCCGGTCGGCGTGCGGCACCGGGACCACGAGGTCGTAGGTCCCGTCGGTGCCGTGGAACGGCGAGACGTACATCGCCTTGGGTGTCGTGGCCCGGCCCCGCTCGTCGGGGTGGACGACGTACGCGTGCCGGTCGCCGTAGGTGTTGTGCACCTCGACCACCGTGGCCACGGCCCGGCCCGCTGCGTCCCAGCACCAGAACACCGAGATCGGGTTGAAGCAGTAGCCGAAGGCGCGCGCCTGCGCGGCCATCACCGCCCGCCCGCCCGCCAGATCGATGCCGTGGTCGGCCAGGAACGCCTCGAGGTTGGCCCGGATCGTCGACTCCGGGCCGCCCAGGTGGTCGCGCCCCTCGAACCGCCCGAGCACGCCGTGATCGGGGAGGTCGTCGAGGTCGACCAGCCAGGTCTGCGAGCGGTGCGTGAAGCTCCGCCTGAACGGCTTGCGCCGGGTGTGCCGGATCGTGGTCTCGTAGATGCCGGTCGCCACGTCGTCGGCCGGCGAGGGCGCCAGGACGTCGGGCCAGCCCAGCCCGAGCCGCTCGACGGCGCGCAGGCCGGAGCGGGCGCCGTCCTCGTGGAACCCCCAGCCGTGGTAGGCGCCGGCGAAGCTGATCCGGTCGGTGTCGATGTGCGACAGCAGCGCCTGGGCTGCGACCGACTCGGGGTTGTAGAGCGGGTGCTCGTACTCCCTTCGGCTGATCACCTTCGCGGGGTCGACCAGGTCCTCGCTCGCCCCACCTGCTCCGACCAGAGTGACGAGGAAGTGGGTCTCGGTGTCGAGCCGCTGCAGCCGGGTCAGGTCGTAGGTGACGAGCACGTCGCCCGTCCTCTCGCGCGAAAAGTTCCAGGAGGCCCAGGCGTTGGGCGCGGCCGGCATCACCGAGGTGTCGGTGTGCAGCAGCACGGTGTTGCGGGAGTACGGCATGGCCGCGAGCACGTCGCGCTGGGTGGTGGTGGGCTCGGCCAGCATGGCCAGCGCCTGCCCTGGGTGGGTCGCGACGACCACGGCGTCGAACAGCCGCACCGCGCCGTTGCCGTCGGTGACCTCGACGCCCTCGGGCGTCTCCAGGAGTGAGGTGACCTTGGTGCCGGTGCGGACGTCCTGGACCCGGGCAGCCACGGCGGCGACGTACTGCTGCGAGCCGCCGGTGACGGTGCGCCACTGCGGGCTGCCGAAGACACCGAGCATCCCGTGGTGCTCGAGGAAGGTGAACAGGTAGCGGGCCGGGTAGTCCAGCGCGACCTCGGCGTCGCACGACCAGACGGCGGCGACCAGCGGCTCCATGAAGTGCCGGCGGAAGTACGCCGTGAACCGGCCCCGGGCCAGGAACGCCCGCAACGTGAGGTCCGGGCCGCTCTCGCCCAAGAGGGCCCTGGCGCGGCGGTGGAACCTGGGGATCTCGGTGAGCATCCGCAGGTAGCGCGGGTTGCGGAGGTTGGCCGAGGTCGGGAAGACGCCCTTGCGGCCGAGCGCGCCGGCCCACTCCAGGCCGGAGCGGTCGTCGCGGATCGACATCGACATCTCGGACGGCTGGGTGACCACGTCGAGCTCGGCGAACAGCCGGAGCAGCACGGGGTAGGTGCGCGAGTTGTGCACGATGAATCCGGTGTCGATCGCCAGCTCGCGACCGCCCTCGGTGACCAGGTGCGTGTCCGCGTGGCCGCCCAGCCGGTCGTCGGCCTCGAAGAGGGTCACCTGCGCGGTGCGCGAGGCGACGTACGCCGCCGTCAGCCCAGCCACTCCCGAGCCGACGACCGCGACTCGCTGCGGGGTCGGGGTCATCTCGTCGTCCTAGGTCTCGAAGGTGAACAGGGCGACGACGTCGTCACTGGGTTCGGTGGGCTCCTGGCCGGCGGTCTCCACGGTGATCCCTGCGCCGTTCGCCGACGCTGCATCGCCGCTGAGGAGCACCTCGTTGTCGGCACCGCTCGGCATGATGCCGGCGGGCACCATGACGTCGTCGTGCTGGAGCCAGAGCGCGTAGGCGTGCCCGTCGGGCGCGGCCGGCATGTCGTGGGTGATCAGCACGGCCTGGTTGAGCTTCTTGGAGCGGACCACCGTCGCACTGGCGCCGCCGGGGAACGTCTGGGTGAACCGCTGCGCGTCGCTGGCCTCGATCACCACGTCGGTCGGGCTGGTCGAGTCGTCCAGCTGCTGCCAGACGACCCCACCGGTCCCGATCGCGACGGCCGCCGCGGCGGCCACGAGGAGGGCGGCGGTACGCCGACGCCGGCGTGGGGCGAGCTCGGTGACCGACGCCGCGGGGGCGGTCTCCTGCTCGGTGGCGGGCGAGTCGGGCACCCCGGGCGGCAGCGGCCGCACCGCGGCGATCCGGTCCAGCACTCGGTCACGCAGCTCCGCGGACGGCGTGGTGACCGTGGTCTCGGCCAGCAGCGCGGCGGCCTCGCACAGGGAGTCGACCTCGCTGCGGCAGGCGGCGCAGTTGGCGAGGTGCCGCTCGAACTCGGCCCGCTCGGCCTCGTCGAGGGCGTCGACGGCGTAGGCCCCGGAGAGGGCGTGGATGTCGCTCATGCCGAAACCCCCATGGTGTCGCGCAGTCGGATGAGTCCGTCCCGGATCCGGGTCTTGGCCGTGCCGACCGGCAGATCGAGCATGGTCGCCACCTCCGTGTGCGTGTAGCCGCCGAAGTACGCGAGCTCGAGGGCCTCGCGCTGCACGGCGGTCAGGCTCTGCAGGGCCCCGCGGACCCGGCGCGCCTCGAGCGATGCGTGGGCCGCCTCTGCGGTCGAGTCGTGCTCGACCGGCTGGTTCTGCTGGTGGTACGACGTGTCCCGCCTGGTCGAGGCTTCGGCCGAGCGGACCCGGTCGACGGCCTTGCGGTGCACGATGGTGAGCAGCCACCCGAGCGGGCTGCCCTTGGCCGGGTCGTAGCGACTCGACGTCTTCCAGATGTCGAGGAACGCCTCCTGGGCGACCTCCTCGGCCTGGGCCGGGTCGCGGACGACCCGGACCGCGAGGCCGACCACCCGCGACGACGTGGCGTCGTACAGCTGGGCGAAGGCGGCCTGGTCGCTCTTCCCGCAGGCCTTCAGCAGGTCTGCGAGATCGGGCGCCGACGACGCCCCCTCCTGGAAGGGGGCGCCGTCCGCGATGGGCCGGATCGGGTCCATGTGCTCAGTCTTCCGCGCAAAGGATTCGGTGACGAGGGGTCACTTGGTCGGCATCAGGACCGAGTCGATCACGTACACGGTCGCGTTGGCGGTCGGGATGTTGCCACAGATCACGGTGGCCGCCGCGCCGTCGACGGTCAGGCCCGACTCGGTGTCGCCGGCCACGGTGACCATGTCGCCGTTGAGCGTCTCGTGCTCACCCACGATCGCCTCGGGGTCCAGCTGCTCGCCGATCACGTGGTGCGACAGGATCGCGGTGAGCGTCGCCTTGTCGGCCAGCACGGTGTTCAGGTCCGCCTCGGGGATCTTGGCGAACGCGTCGTCGGTCGGCGCAAACACGGTCAGGGCCGGGGCGGAGTTCAGGGTGTCCACCAGGCCGGCCTCGCCGACCGCGGTGACCAGGGTCTTGAGCAGCGGGTTGTTGCTCGCGGCGGTCGCCACCGGGTCGGTGACCATGCCGTTGAAGGAGCCCGCGCCCTCGGCCGGGACGGCGGAGCAGCCGTCCCCGAAGGTCTGGGCGCCGGCGTCGTCGCCGCCGGTGTCCTCGCTGCTCACGTCGTCGGACGGAGCGGCGGAGGTCGCGGTGTCGTTGCCGGACGCGCTGGCGCTGTCCGCGTCGTCGCCACAGGCGGCGAGACCGAGGGACAGCGCGATCAGGGCGGCGCCGGCCGCACCGGTACGGCGGAGGGAGCTGCGGTTCATGAGATGTGGTGCCTTCCGTTGAGGTGGCTTGCATGAGGTGTTCGGCGCTGGGGCTTGGGTGGATTGGGGTGGTCTGGAGGGGGTTGGTCTGGGTCTGCTCTCTTGGCACCGTGAGGGTGGGCCGGCGGCCGGGGTCGGCCGCGGCCTGCAGCGGCGCGTCGCGGCGCACGGCTGCCGCTCCCAGTGCGTTGAGCTGGCCGCGCCGCGGCCAAGCTGCCTGACGGCCGCGGCCGTCCCCGTCCGCCGGCCCGCCCGCGCATCGCCGTCGTTGCGTCATCACTGGGGGGTCGGGGCGTCGGGCTCGTCAGCGCTGCGCGCTTCCTCGCCCGACGCTGGGACGCGACCATCCGCTCATCGAGCTTGTCGAGATGCCCGCAAGGTCGGCCCCCAGGCCACGTTGAACCGGCTCAGGCGACCTTGACGACGAGGGTCTGGATGCCTGAGGAGCCCTCGGGGAAGGGGTTCGTGCGGACGTCGGTCTGGGTGTTGCCGTTGCCGTCGATGACGCGGCAGGCCAGGTTGTGGGTGCCGGGGTCGGCGGTCCAGGGGAAGTACCACTGGCGCCAGTAGTCGTTGCCCGCGCTCGGGCCGAGCCGGGCGTCCTGCCAGGGGCCGGCGTCGACCTGGACCTGGACCTTGGCCACGCCGGCGTTCTGCTGGGCCCAGGCGACACCGCCGATGAAGGTGTCGCCCGCGTCGATGGTCTCGAGCACCTTGGGCGTGTCGATCCGGCTGGAGATCTTGATCGGCGCGTTGGTGGCCCAGTCGCGCTCGGTCCAGTAGGAGTCCTGGGCGGCGTACGTCGTCAACGTGACCCGCTCGATCCACTTGCAGGCGCTGATGAAGCCGTAGAGGCCGGGCACCACCATCCGCGCCGGGTAGCCGTGCTCGCGGGGCAGAGCCTCGCCGTTCATGCCCAGCGCGATCATCGCGTCGCGGCCGTCGGTGGCCAGCTCGTACGGCGTGCCGATGGTCATGCCGTCGACGTCGGTGCTGAAGATCTGGTCCACGCCGTCCTGCACGCCGGCCCTCTCGAGCAGGTCGGTGAGGCGCACGCCGATCCAGCGGGCGCCGCCGACGTACGGGCCGCCGACGCTGTTGGAGACGCAGGTCAGGGTGATGTCGCGCTCGATCAGCGGCATCGACAGCAGGTCGTCGAAGGTGAGCGTCAGCTTCTCGTCGACCATCCCGTCGATGGTCAGGGTCCAGCCCTCGATGTCGACGATGGGGACGTCGAGGCGGGTGTCCACGCGGTAGAAGTCGCCGGTCGGGACCCGCAGCGGCGTGACGCCCGGGTACTGACCCTCGATCCCGTCCGGGAACGCCGGTGCCGGGTCGGCCGGCTTGGGGAAGGCGATGTCGGTGAGCCGGGTCCGGTAGTGGCCGATCCAGCGGCCGGCCCCGCCCATCGCGGTGGCGGCGACGGCAAGCGCAGCCGCGGTGATCAGCACGCCCCGCCGCGAGGGTCCCGACCGTGCAGCATCTCCGTCACCAGGTGACTGGGATGCTGCACTGTCGTGGCGGGCGCGGACCAGGAGCCACAGCGCGCCGACGCCGGCGAGGGCGGTGACCAGCGAGGGCAGTACGTCGCGGGCCTCGGACGCGGGGCGGTTCAGCGCGGTGAACGCCGCGACCGCGACGAGGGCGACGAGGACGCCGGCGCCGTACCGGAAGCGGCGCCGGGCCAGCAGGCCGGCCACCGCGGACAGCACCAGCACGCCGGCCAGCACCGAACCGATCAGGATGGTCTTGTCGTTGCTCCCGAACTGCCGGATCGCCCACTCCTTCATCGGCGTGGGCGTCAGGTCGATGACCTGCGAGCCGACCGCGAGCACTGGTGAGGACGCCGGGTCGAGCAGCGACGCCACCAGGTGCCCGGCCGCCATCCCGACCAGGGTCGCCAGGACCCCGAACAGCGCATAGGTCAACCGGCTCCGCATGCTTGCTGTTCGGAGCGGCGGCCGCCTCGGATGGTCGGCCTACTTCGGCGGCAGGCTCCCGGCGTACGACGTGCCGACCTCGATCCACCGCGACAGCGCCGCGTCGTCGGAGACCTGGTCACCGGCGACCCGCAGCCAGCCGTTCATCCCCTTGCCGCGCATCTCGAACCGGCTGGCGCCCGGCTCGCCGACCAGCCGCTCGGTCTCGCCCGGGTCGCACCGGACCATCAGCCCGCCCTGGCCGCTCGCGGCGACCGCCATGTGTCCGCCGACCAGGAAGGCCAGCCCCCCGAACATCTTCTGCTCGCTGACCGGCACGTCGGGCAGCAGCCCGCGGATCCGCTCAGCCAGCTCCTCGTCGTAGGCCATGCGCCACTATGGCGCACATGTCCGACACTCCCTCCGAGCTCGTCCACCTCGACGTCGCCCAGCAGGTGGCCACGATCACCCTCGACAGCCCGCACAACCGGAACGCGCTGTCGAGGCAGCTGGTGACCGAGCTGTTCGAGCGGCTCGAGGCGGCCGAGGCGGACGACGAGGTCAAGGTGGTCGCCGTCCGGTCGTCCGGACGGGTCTTCTGCTCCGGCGCCGACCTGTCCGAGGCGACCAGCCAGGGCATGGAGGACGGCGCCCGCGAGATCGTCCGGCTGCAGAGGCTGATCGCCACCATGGACAAGCCGGTGGTGGCCGAGGTCGGCGGCCCGGTGCGGGCCGGCGGCATCGGCATCGTGGCCGCCTCGGACATCGTGATCACCGCCGAGGACGCCACCTTCGCGCTGACCGAGGTGAAGCTCGGGCTGGCCGCGGCGATCATCTCGCTCACCGTCCACCACCGGATGAGCCCGCGGGCGGCGGCGCTGACCACCCTCGGCGGCGAGGTGTTCAGCGGCACCGAGGCCGCGGCGTACGGCCTGGTGACCAGGGCGGTGCCCGCCGACCAGCTCGGCGACGACGTACGCCGGACCTGCGCCAGCCTGGCCACCGGCTCCGGGCAGGGGCTGCGCGAGTCCAAGCGGATCCTCAACCGGGAGCTGGTGGAGCGGATCGACCGGCACGGCGAGGAGATGGCCGCGCTCAGCGCCCGGCTCTTCGCGTCCGACGAGGCGCGGGAGGCGATGACCGCCTTCTTGAACCGGCAGAGCCTGACCCGGAAGGGCTAGAGGCCATCTGATCTGTATGGGCGGTTTTTCGCGACCATTACCGAGTTAGGCTTGGGGGCTTGCCGTTTCTCACGGCAGGGCACCTGAAGACGCACGGGATGGGCCGAGGGGACGACTCATTGAACGACGAGCTGGTCGAACAGCAGATTGACGCCGAGCAGGCGTTCGTCGACCGGGTGTACCTCCAGCTGGAGGAGTCCGCCCGCAACGCGCAACAGCTGGCCCGTGAGGGCCAGAACCGCGGGAAGCTGGGTCACGAGGGCGGCCTGGTCGAGCGGGACGCGATGGTCTACCAGGCCGCGCGCCGGATCGCGCAGCTCGACGCCGCGCACGAGGGCCTGGTCTTCGGCCGCCTCGACCTCCAGCGCGTGGTCGACCGCGAGCCGCGCTACATCGGCCGGATCGGGCTGCGCGACGAGCAGCGCGACTCGCTGCTCATCGACTGGCGCGCTCCCGCGGCCGCGGTGTTCTACCAGGCCACCGCGGCGGACCCGCAGAGGGTCGTACGCCGCCGGGTGCTGCGCTCCTCCGGGTCGAAGGTGGTCGGCGTCGAGGACGAGCTGCTCGACTCCGAGGCGCTGGCCGAGCTCGAGGCGGACGGGGTCGAGCTGCCGATCGTCGGCGAGGGCGCGCTGATGGCCCAGCTGTCCCGGGCCCGCGACCGGCAGATGCACTCCATCGTGGCGACCATCCAGGCCGAGCAGGACCGGGCGATCCGCGCGCCGAGCCGCGGCGTCGTGTCCATCAGCGGTGGGCCTGGCACCGGCAAGACCGTGGTGGCGCTGCACCGCGCGGCGTACCTGCTCTACACCGACCGGCGCCGCTACGAGGGCGGCGGAGTGCTGGTGGTCGGTCCGAGCGGGGTGTTCATGCGCTACATCGAGCGGGTGCTCCCGAGCCTCGGCGAGACCGCGGTCGCGCTGCGCTCGGTCGGCGAGGTGGTCGACGGCCTGCGGGCCACCCGGCACGACGAGCCGGCCGTGGCCGACATCAAGGGCTCGGCGCGGATGGCCACGCTGCTGCGCCGGGCCGCCCGGCAGCAGGCGCCGGGCAGCCCCGACCGGTTCCAGATCTTCTGGCGCGACGACGTGCTCACCCTCGAGCGCGGCGTCCTCGGCCGGGTCCGCCGCCAGCTGATGTCGCAGGGCCGGCGCAACCGACAGCTGCCCCGGGTCCCCGGCGCGCTGCTCGACGCGCTGTGGAGCCAGGTCCGCGGCGAGCGCGGCCGGGACCGGGGCCGGGACGCGTTCGACGACGATCTGCTCGGCAACGACGAGTTCCTCGACTTCGTGCTGGCCTGGTGGCCGCCCCTCGACGCGCCCACCGTGCTCGGCTGGCTGCACGACCCGGAGCTGCTCGGGCAGGTCTCCGACGGGCTGCTCAGCCACGAGGAGCAGCGGCTGCTCACCAAGTCGTGGGGCAGCGGCGACCTCGACCTGTCGGTGGAGGACGTCCCGCTGGTCGACGAGCTCCGCTACGCGCTCGGCGACGTACCGACCCGCAGCGAGGACGAGCGCGACCTCGACGACACCTCCCTGCTGGCGGGCGGCCATGACATGCAGGAGCTGCTGACCGCCTCCGACCGCGAGTTCGCGCCGGCCGGCCGGCCTTGGGCGCCGCCGACGCACCGGCTCGAGGACGACCCGTTCGCGCACGTGCTGGTCGACGAGGGACAGGACCTCACGCCGATGCAGTGGCGGATGGTGGGGCGGCGCGGCAAGAGCGCATCGTGGACGATCGTCGGCGACCCGGCCCAGTCCTCCTGGCCCGACCCCGCCGAGGCGGCCGAGGCCCGCGCCATCGCGCTCGAGGGCAAGGAGCTGCACGAGTTCCACCTCTCGACCAACTACCGCAACTCCGCCGAGATCTACGAGTACGCTGCGGCGTACGCCCAGCGCGTCGGCCTCGACGCCGACCTGCCCACCGCGGTCCGCTCCACAGGCATCGAGCCGCGCGCGGTCACCGGCGTCTCCGACCTCGAGGCCGCCACCCGGGCGGCCGTACTCGACGTGGCCGGCCGGGTGTCGGGCACCGTCGGCATCGTGGTGCCGGTGGCCCGGCGGTCCGAGGCGAACGCCTGGCTCGCCTCGTGGCCCGAGCTGGCCGAGGACGCCCCCGGCGCCCGCGCCGCGATCGACTCCTCTCTCGCGCCCTCAGGCGAGGACCGCGTGGTCGTGCTCACCGGCCTCGACACCAAGGGCCTGGAGTTTGACGGCATCGTGGTGGTCCGGCCCGAGGAGATCGAGGCGGAGTCGGTGACCGGCCGGTCCACGCTGTACGTCGCACTGACCCGCGCCACGCAGCTCCTGACCAGCGTCTCCTGACGCGTCTTCGAGAGTTTCGGATGGACGGGGTCGTTGTGCCAAAGTTGCGCGCTGTGCGCCGCGCTGTAGCTCTCTTGCTCGCCGTGCTCACCCTCATTGCCTGCCTCTCGGTGGTTGTCGGGTCGGGCGCGAGTGCCGCGCCTGCCGTCGACGCGCGGCTGGGCCAGCGGGAGTGCGGCCTGACCGGACGGGTCTTCGTGCCCGGCCGCGGCTGCGCGAGGCACCACTGCGTCAAGGGCGCGACGATGTACAAGGAGGGCCACGACGCCGAGCTGTGCCGGCGTCGGGGCAAGGGCGGCGCGGTCTACGGGCAGCCGATCAGCGCCCGCCGCTGCAAGGACCTCGGCCGGGTCTGGATCGACGAGATCAACATCTGCGCCTCCAACCCGAACCGTTACCGCAAGGTGGTCGCGAACGCGCCGCAGTGCCGCAACCGGACTGCGACGTACGTCAACCACAGCGAGGAGGAGGGGTACTACGACGAGTGCCTCGCCCCACACCGGCTGAAGAAGGTCCGCAGCGTTGCGAAGCGCAAGAAGATCTCGCTCCCCCGGGCCGCCGAGGACCGCTCGCGGTTCAACTGCTCCTACCGGCCCGGCTGGAACATGAAGGACGGCGTCTGCGTGGTGCGCCAGGGGCCGCCCCGGGCCGACGAGCTCGGCGGGTTCTTCATGACCGGGGACTCCGTCAGCTGGCGCGCGGACGACGAGCTTGACGCCCGCCAGCCGAGCTGGGACCTCGACCTGCGCCCCGGCCGCCGCCTCGACGAGCTGGCCGGCCGGCTCGACTGGTTCCGCGCCAACCACGGCGATCCCGACCGGATCATCATCCAGCTCGGCACGAACCGCCGGGCCGGGTACGGCGAGGGCGACTTCCGCGCCACCATGGCCACCATCCCGGCCGGCACGCCGGTCCTGATGTTCCTCCCCTACCGCAAGTTCAGGGGCGACAACGGCAACCAGGTCGCCGCCACCAAGCGGTACGCCGGCTGGATGAAGAGCCTGGCCGCCGACCGGCCGCTCACCTGCCTGGCCGACTGGCCGTCGTACGCCGCCAAGCACCTCGGCAACCTGGTCGACGGCGAGCACCCGGACTCGAGGCACGAGGACTGGTACGCGCGCTACGTCGTGCGAGCCTGGAGCAACTGCGAGCGCCAGCTCGGGCTGTGAGTCGGCGCATCTAGGCTTCGGACATGGATGCCACACCTGATGCCCGGGCCGCTATTGCCGCGCTCCAGGGGCACGAGGCGTGGGCGATCATCCGGCGGTCGACGCGTGCCGGTGACCGCGACACCGTGGGGCTGGTCGGCGGGAAGCGGCGGGTGGTCGAGTCGCTGCTCGACGTACCCCTGGAGTCCGGGGTGCCGGCCGACGGGCACATCGCCGACCGGTTGCTGGCGGTGCCGTTCCGGCAGGTGCGCGAGCGTGGGTTCGAGGCGCACGACGACGGGACGCCGCTGGTCGTGGTCGACGTGGAGTCCGAGCGGGAGTTCTCGGTCGAGGAGGTGGTCGCGGCCATCGACGACACCGGGGTGGAGTTCTCCGACCGGGGCGGGTTCGACACCGACGACGAGGAGTACGGCAAGCTCGTCGACGCGATCATCAAGGACGAGATCGGGCAGGGCGAGGGCGCGAACCTGGTCATCGGGCGCCACTACCGCGCGACCGTCCGCAACTGGAGCCCCGACACGGCGCTGACCGTGCTCAAGCGGCTGCTGGAGCGCGAGCGCGGCGCGTACTGGACCTTCCTGTTCTTCACCGGAGACCGCTACCTGGTCGGCGCCAGCCCGGAGCGGCACGTGTCGATCCACGGCGGCGACGTCCGGATGAACCCGATCAGCGGCACCTTCCGGCTCCCGACTGAGCCGTCAGCGGACCTGCAGCGGGAGCTTCTCGACTTCCTGCACGACGAGAAGGAGATCTACGAGCTCTTCATGGTCGTCGACGAGGAGCTCAAGATGATGTGCGACATCTGCCACGAGGGTGGGCAGGTGCTGGGGCCGTTCCTCAAGCCGATGAGCCGGCTGATCCACACCGAGTACCTCCTCGCCGGGCGCACCGACCGCGACCCGCGCGAGGTGCTCCGCGACACGATGTACGCCGCCACCGTGACCGGGTCGCCGGTCGAGAACGCCTGCCGGCTGATCAAGCAGTACGAGACCGAGGGCCGCGGCTACTACGGCGCCGCGCTGGCGGTGCTGGGCCGCGACGCCCGGGGCGGGCCGGTCGTGGACAGCCCGATCGTGATCCGTACCGCGGACGTCGACCTCGAGGGCCGGCTCACCGTGACCGCCGGGGCGACGCTGGTGCGCGACTCCGACCCGGCGTACGAGGTCGCGGAGACGCACGCGAAGGCGGGCGGCATCCTCAGCGCGTTCGGCCTGGTGCCGCCGGCGCCGGCGTCGACCGCCAACGTGGCCGAGCTGGTCAGCGACGAGGACGTGCTGCTCACCCTCAACCAGCGCAACCGGCGGCTGTCGTCGTTCTGGCTGACCGACCAGGCCGGCGCTCCGCCCGACCCCCGGCTGAACGGGAAGCGCGTGGTGGTCCTCGACGGCGAGGACGACTTCGTCAACATGCTGCGCCACGTGCTGGGCGTGCTCGGCCTGACCAGCACGGTGGTGCGCCACGACGAGTACGCCGAGGGCCGCCTCGACGGGTACGACCTCGTCATCGTCGGGCCCGGTCCAGGCGACCCGCGCGACGACGCCGACCCGAAGATGGTCACCCTCCGCGAGGCGACCGCGCGGCTGCTGGCTGAGGAACGGCCGTTCCTGGCCGTCTGCCTGGGCCACCAGGCGCTCTGCCACGAGCTGGGGATCCCGCTGGCCTACAAGGACATCGTCTTCCAGGGCACCCAGTCGCCGGTGACGATCGAGGGCCGGACGGAGCGGGTCGGCTTCTACAACACCTTCGTCGGCCGAGTGGCCGCAGACACGACGCTGCCGGACGGCGTACGCGTGGAGGCCGATCCCGAGACCGGGGACATCCACGCGGTGTACGGGCCGCACTACCGCGGCATCCAGTTCCACGCCGAGTCGATCCTCACCGAGCACGGTTACGACCTGGTGCACCGGCTGATGTCCGAACTGCTGCTCGACTGATCCAAACCACCACAGCGCACTGGTCTGCACGAGTTGGACGAGACCGGGGGTTTTTGCCTGCAGACCGCCGAAATGGGTGATCGAATGTGCGTAGGGCCCGATGGCGACTGCCCCCCAGCGCCATCGGGCCCGTTTACGTCTGTCCTAGGTTGAGCGCGTGGTGCCGGACGTCGTGGTGGTGGACCACCACGACTCCTACACCTGGAACCTGGTCCACCTCGTCGCCTCGGTGACCGGGGTGCTGCCCGCGGTGGTCCAGCACGACGAGGTCTCGCCCGACGAGGTTCTCCGGCACTCGCACGTCGTTCTGTCGCCCGGGCCCGGCACGCCGGTTTCCGCGGCCGACTTCGCGGTGGGCCGGGAGGTGCTGCTGGCCGGCACCCGGCCGGTGCTCGGCGTGTGCCTGGGCATGCAGGGCATGGTCACGACGTACGGCGGCACCGTCGACCGCGTGCCGCCCGCGCACGGCGTGGTCGAGCGGATCCGGCACGACGGCGCCGGGGTGTTCGAGGGTCTGCCGCAGCTGTTCTCGGTCGTCCGGTACCACTCGCTGGCCGCCCTTGACCTCCCTCCGGAGCTGGTGGTGACCGCGGCCGACGCCGCCGGCGACGTGGTCATGGGGGTGCGGCACGTGGCGCTCCCTCAGGAGGGCGTGCAGTTCCACCCCGAGTCGGTGCTGTCCGAGCACGGCGCCGCGCTGGTCGCGAACTTCCTGGGGCAGGCGTGAGCGCGGTCGGAGCGTTTCGCGAGGCGGCGGCGGCGCACCAGCGCTGCTTCTGGCTCGACGGCGGCGGCGCCCGCGAGTGGTCGGGCCACCGCTCGCTGGTCGGCATCCTGGAGCCGGACGACGTCTCGCTGACCTACTCCGCCGCCTCCGGCGAGGTCACCCGGCACGTCGACGGCGGGTCCGAGGTGGTCGGGACCGACGTGTTCGCGGTGCTGGAGGACGAGCTCGCGGCCGGCTCCCACCGTGACCAGTGGTTCGGCTACTTCGGCTACGCCTGCCGCCCGGACCTGCCCGCCCTGGTCGCGACCGACGGCGTACCGGATGCGGTGTGGATGCGGCCCAGCCACGTGCGGCTCTTCGGCCACGGCCTGCCCCGACGAAACTCCCCCTTACCGGCTGGAGTTTCGTCCGGTCAGCGCCAGTTTCACCGGGTACCCGGTGAAACCGCCCCCGCCGGCTACGCCGCCGCGTTCACCCAGGTGCAGGAGCAGCTGCACGCCGGCAACAGCTACGAGGTCAACCTCACCTACCGGCTGGACGTCGAGAGCACGAGCGGCCCGGTCGAGGCGTACCTCCGGCTGCGCGCGCTCAACCCCGCGCCGTACGCCGGGTTCCTGCAGCACGACGTCGAGGGTGCCCGCGGGTGGCTGCTGAGCTCGTCGCCGGAGCGGTACGCGCTCATCACCCGCGACGAGGACGACGACGGACGCACGATCGAGACCAAGCCGATCAAGGGGACCACCCCGCGCGGCGAGACTCCCGAGGAGGACGAGGAGCTGCGCCGCGCGCTGGCGACCGAGCCCAGGTTCCGCGCCGAGAACCTGATGATCACCGACCTGCTCCGCAACGACCTGGGCATGGTCTGCGAGCTGGGCAGCGTCGAGGTGCCCCGGCTGCTGGACGTCGAGTCGTACGAGTCGGTGCACCAGCTGGTCTCGACGGTCCGCGGCCGGCTGCGCGACGACGTCACGACGGTCGGGGCGCTGCGGGCGCTGTTCCCGGCCGGCTCGATGACCGGCGCGCCCAAGCTGCGCACGATGGAGGTGATCGCGGCGGTGGAGGAGACGCCGCGGGGACCATACGCCGGCGCGTTCGGCTGGCTGGCCGCGGACGGGCGGGCCGACCTGGGCGTCATCATCCGGACGCTCACCACGACCGGGGACGGTCGCTACCGGCTGGGCACGGGCGGCGGGATCACGGTGTACTCCGACGTCGCCGACGAGTACGCCGAGTCGAAGTGGAAGGCAGAGCGGCTGCTGCGCGCGCTCAGCGCGACTCCACCGCGCGCTTGATGAGCTCCATGTTCGTGGCCTCCTCGCGCCGCATCAGCATCACGAACACCGGAAACACGAGCCGCAGGAAGCCGTGTGGGGTGGCGTCGAACCGGCTGGTGAACCGGGTGCCATCCGCCTCGGGAGTCAGGTCAACGGAGAAGTCGACGGCCAGCGTGCCGCCGTTCACGAACCGCCAGTGCCGCGGGCGCTCGTACTCGCGGCACTCGAGGGTGACCTCGCCGCTCTTGGTCCACTTCGCGCGGAACTTCGTGCCGACACCGACCGGGCCGTCGGTGAGCTTCTCCATGACCCTGACCTTCGGGTTCCACTCCAGCTCGTTGCGCGGGTCGGAGAGGTAGTCGAAGACCTCCTCCGGAGGGCGCTCGATCAGCACCGTGCTTTCGATGACCGTCACGGGTCCATGCTGTCGTCCGCCGACGGCGTCCGTCGAGGCCCTGTTGCCGCGGTACGTCGGGTAATACCGTGGCGACTTGTGGTGACCACCAACGTCGACGGCGTGACCGCCCCGCACGTCATCGTGCTCTTCGGCGCCACCGGTGACCTGGCCAGGCGCAAGCTGCTGCCGGGGCTGCTCCGGATGACCCAGGCCGGGCTGCTGAAGAATGCGCGGTTCGTCGGCACCTCGCTCGAGGACCTCAGCACCGAGGAGTTCGTCTCGCAAGCGCACGAGGCCTGCTCGGAGTTCGGCAAGGGCGACCTGGACCCGGAGAAGTGGGCTCGCTTCGCGTCGATGCTCAGCTACGTCCCGCAGAGCAGGGGGCCGCACGAGCTCGCCGAGGCGGTCCACAAGGCGGAGGCCGACCTCGGCGTCGACCCCCGCGACGTTCGGCTGCTGCACTACCTGAGCGTGCCCCCGAAGGCGGCACTCGACGTCGTCCACCAGCTCGACGAGGCCGGGCTGGTCGAGCGGTCGCGGATCATCATGGAGAAGCCGTTCGGCACCGACCTCGCGTCGGCGGTCGCGCTCAACCGCGAGGTCCACCAGGTCTTCGACGAGGAGCAGGTCTTCCGGATCGACCACTTCCTGGGCAAGGAGGCGGCGCAGAACATCCTCGCGTTCCGCTTCGCCAACGGCCTGTTCGAGCCGATCTGGAACCGCAACTTCATCGAGCACGTGCAGATCGACGTACCCGAGACGCTCGGCCTCGAGGGGCGGACCGCCTTCTACGAGACCACCGGCGCCTACCGGGACATGGTGGTCACCCACCTGATGCAGGTGCTCGCCTTCATGGCCATGGAGCCGCCCACCTCGCTCCTGCCCGGGCCGATCAGCGACGAGAAGCTCAAGGTGTTCCGCTCGATGAAGCCGATCGAGCCGCACGACGTGGTCCGTGGCCAGTACGGCGGCTACCGCGGCAAGGAGGAGGTCGCCGAGTACTCCGACACCGAGACCTTCATCGCGCTGAAGATCGAGATCGACAACTGGCGCTGGGCCGGCGTCCCCTTCTTCCTGCGCACCGGCAAGAAGCTGGCCGAGGGCGCCCGGATCATCTCGATCGCGTTCAAGGAGCCGCCGCTCTCGATGTTCCCCGCCGGGTCGAACGCCGGCATGCAGGGCCCGGACCACCTCACCTTCGACCTGGCCGACCAGTCCCGGATGTCGCTGTCCTTCTACGGCAAGCGCCCGGGCCCCGGCATGCAGCTCGAGAAGCTCTCCATGCAGTTCGCCACCCACGAGACCGCCTCGTCCGGCGGCGTCCTCGAGGCCTACGAGCGGCTGATCCTCGACGCCATGCGCGGCGACCACACGCTGTTCACGACCGCCGAGGGCATCGAGACGCTTTGGGAGAGGTCGATACCGCT
This sequence comes from uncultured Actinomycetota bacterium, assembly GCA_963749865.1. GTDB lineage: Bacteria > Actinomycetota > Actinomycetes > Propionibacteriales > Nocardioidaceae > Nocardioides. Next base: position 272,962 of record CAVVOE010000005.1, on the reverse strand, counting down.
GATCCAGAGCCCGCCACCGGTCCGCGCGTACGCCCCCGGCTCCTGGGGGCCCAACGCCATCCACCAGCTGATCGCCCCGCACGCCTGGCGGCTGCCGTTCGAGCGCTCCTGGCGGGACCCGAACGCGGGCGGCCAGTAGCCGGCCCGCGTTACAAGCGGACCGGCCGCGCAACCTCCGCGGGTGGCTCGGCAGGCTTGGGCGAGGAGGCACCGGGCAGCCGCAGGATCACGCGGGTGCCGCCAGAGGGCGAGCGGCCCGCCTCGACCGAGCCGGCGTGCCGCTCGACCACCTGGGCGACGATCGAGAGGCCGAGGCCGGAGCCCGGCATGGCCCGTGAGGCGGCGGAGCGGTAGAAGCGCTCGAACACGTGCGGCAGATCGGCCTCGGAGATGCCGGTGCCCTCGTCGTCGACGGTGACCACCCCGCCTGCCAGGGACGCCTGCACCGTGCCCGCGGGCGGGCTCCACTTGGCCGCGTTGTCGAGCAGGTTGGTCAGGGCGCGCTCGAGGGCGGACGCGTCGCCCTCGACGTACCACGGTTCGGTGTTGACCGAGAACGACAGCGTGGGCGCCCGCCGTCGGACCCGAGCGACCGCGTGGTCGAGCACCTCGTGCAGCTCGACGGTGCCGATCACCGCAGGCGTGGGCTCGTCGCGGGCCAGCTCGACCAGGTCGCCGACCAGGGTGGTCAGCTCCTCGAGCTGCGCGCGTACGTCGTGGAGCAGGTCGGACCGCGCGTCGTCCGGGAGCGACGAGCCGGCCTGGCTGAGCAGGTCGATGTTGGTGCGCAGCGAGGTGAGCGGCGTGCGCAGCTCGTGACCGGCATCGGCCACCAGCCGGCGCTGCCGGTCGCGGGAGGCCGCCAGCGAGGCGAGCATCTGGTTGAACGCCGAGGCGAGCCTGGCGACCTCGTCGTCGCCCTCGACCTGGATGGGCGCCAGCCGCTCGGTCCGGGCGATGTCCTCGGCGGCGGCCGTGAGCCGCCGGACCGGCCGCAGCCCGTTGCGGGCCACCGCCCAGCCCGCGACCCCGGCGGTGATGATCCCGGCGATGCCGAAGAGCAGGGTGACCAGGCCGAGCTTGGCGAGCAGCTGCTGCTGCGGCTCCAGCGACTGGGCGACGATGAGGGCGTAGCCCGGCCGAGAGGGCACGGGCACGGCGACCACCCGGTAGTCGGTGCCGCCGGAACGGATGGTGCGCACGCTCATGTCCGAGTCTCCGGTCGCCACCGCGAGCTCGCGCTCGTCGAGGTCCAGCACGTCCCCGGTGTCGGGGAAGTTGACCTGACCGTCGGAGCGCATCAAGCCGGTGCGGACCTCGGTGACCGCGAGTCGGTACTGCGTGAGGCTGCTCTCGTTGAGCTGGTCCACCTGCTCGATGGCCGCGGCGGCGTTGTGGGCGCGCTCGACCAGCGAGTCGTCGAGCGAGGACTGCAGCTGCATCCGGACCGTGACGAAGGCGCCCAGCGCCACGAGCGCCACGGTGAGGGCGACCGCCATGGTGGTGAGCACGGTGACCCGGCTGGCCAGCGAGCGCCGGTAGTGCCAGCGGCCGTCGGGACCGGCGAGCGACGGGCTGAGAGTCACGGTTCCTTCAGCACGTAGCCGACGCCGCGGACGGTGTGGAGCAGCCGCGGCTCGCTCTCGGCCTCGGTCTTGCGACGCAGGTAGCCGACGTAGACCTCGAGCGAGTTGGCGGTGGTCGGGAAGTCGTAGCCCCAGACCTCCTCGAGGATGAAGCTGCGCTCGAGCACTCGCCGCGGCCGGCGCAGGAACATCTCCAGCAGCGTGAACTCGGTCCGGGTCAGCTCGATCAGCCGGTCGCCGCGGCGTACCTCGCGGGTGGCCAGGTCCATCGACAGGTCCGCGAAGGACAGCACCTCGTCGCTCTCCCCGGCCGGCGAGGTCGCGCGGCGCAGCAGTGCGCGCAGCCGGGCCAGCAGCTCCTGGAGGGCGAACGGCTTGGTGAGGTAGTCGTCCGCGCCGGCGTCCAGCCCCTCGACCCGGTCGCCGACCGCGTCCCGCGCCGTCAGGACCAGGATCGGTATGTCGTTGCCGGCGGCGCGCAGCGCCCGGGTGGTCTCGATGCCGTCCAGGCGCGGCATCATCACGTCCATCACCACGACGTCGGGGGCCGACGTGGGACCCGCGGCGCTCAGCCCGGCCAGGGCCTCGGCGCCGTCGGAGGCGACCGAGACGTCGTAGCCGTTGAACTCCAGGGAGCGGCGCAGCGACTCGCGCACGGCCTTGTCGTCGTCGACGACGAGGACGCGCTGCTTGGTCGCGGCCGGGTTGTTCACGCTCCCACTGTGCCAGCGACGCCTGAACCCGCGCTGAGAGCACGCAGGTCAGGAGGGCGCCGGTGCTCTGGACCACCCGCCGACGCGTGTCACCGTTCTGTTGCCCTGGGGGGCATACGATTCCGTCGTTTCGGCGTATCTGCTTGGGGAGAGCCATGGGGGACGCGCGCCGCCGTTCGGGCACGACCGTCGCCATGGCGCTGGCGGTCGGGGCGCTGGTCGTCGCGCCCGCAGCGACCGCGCTCGGCGACCGCAGCGGCCGCGCTGAGGCAGCTGCCGACGCCGTCGACCGGCTCACGGCGACGGTCGAGAAGAAGCACGACCACTCCACCCACGAGCACCAGAAGGTGTCGACCGAGAACTCGGTCGCCGCTGCGGCGCAGAACGCCGTCAACGACGGAGCCGACCTCGACCTGGCCCCGACGTTGCCGACCGGCTTCGCCGACGTCGAGGCGATCGGCCACATCTCCGAGGCCACCGCGGTCGCGTTCGCGGCGGACGGCACGGCGTTCGTCGCCCTCAAGACCGGCATCATCAAGTCCTTCGACTACAACACCGCGAACGGCACGTTCGAGGACTGGACCCAGGCCACCAACTTCGCCGACCTCACCGTCAACGTCGACAACTACTGGGACCGGGGCCTGACCGGCATCGCCCTGGACCCGCAGTTCGGGACGGCCGGCCACAACTTCGTCTACGTCAACTACACCTACAACCGCGACCCGCGCGACGACCCGCCGGTCGTCCCGAAGTGGGGCACGCCCGGGCAGCAGTACGACGACTGCTCGCAGCCGGCGACCACCAACCCGCCCAGGGCGGGCTGCGTGGTGATGATGCGAGTGACCCGGCTGACCGCGGAGAAGCACGCGGCCGGGTGGGAGATGACCGGCCCCGAGCAGGAGCTGCTGGCCAGCGGCTGCTTCCAGTTCGGCAGCCACGCATCGGGTGACGTCGCGTTCGGACCGGACGGCAAGCTCTACGCCTCGGCCGGGGAGGGCGCCAGCTTCGACACCCTCGACCACGGCCAGTACGCCAACCCCTGCGCCGATCCGGCCAACGAGGGTGGCTCGCTTCGCTCACAGGACTTCCGCAGCGCCGGCGACCCGCTCGGGGTCGACGGCTCGGTGGTCAAGATGGATCCGGCCACCGGCTTCACCCCTGCACAGGACACCGCGGACAGCTGGCTGGTCGCCTACGGGCAGCGCAACCCGTGGCGCCTCACCTTCCGGCCGGGGACCAACGAGCTGTGGTCCGGCGACGTCGGCGCGAGCAACTGGGAGGAGGTCAACCGGGTCCCGGACGTCACCCAGATGTCCCCGCCGGTCAACCGGGGCTGGCCGTGCTACGAGGGCAGCTACACCGGGTCGCTGGTGCAGCCGGGCTGGGACGCGCTCGACAAGCCACTGTGCGAGAGCCTCTACGCCCAGGGCGCGTCGGCGGTCACGGCGCCGTACTTCAGCTACGAGACCCGAGGTCCGTTGCTGACCCCGGGCGAGGACTGCCAGAACGACACCTCGTCGGTCTCCGGCGTCGCGTTCGGCTCTGCGGCGAGCAACTACCCGGCGGCGTACAAGGGGGCGATGTTCTTCTCCGACTACGCCCGCTCCTGTGTCTGGGTGCTGGGCAAGAAGCCGAACGGCGACCCCGACCCCACGGTGATCCAGCCGTTCGTCCAGGCCGCGGAGACCCCGGTCGACCTGCTCACCGGGCCTGGCGGGGACCTCTACTACGTCGACTACGGGCTCAACGAGGAGGGCGTCCCGACCGAGAACGCCGCCGGAGTGCACCGGATCGTCTACACGGGCAGCAACGCGGCCCCCACCGCGAGGATCGTCGCGAACCCGGCGTCCGGGCCCGCGCCGCTGACCGTGAGCTTCGACGCCACCACCTCGACCGACCCGGACGCCGACGCGCTCACCTACAGCTGGGACCTCGACGGCAACGGCTCCTACGAGACCTCCGGTGCGACGCCGTCGCGCACCTACCCGCTCGGCACCCACACCGTCAGCCTCAAGGTGGACGACGGACACGGGCACACGTCGACGGCGACCCAGCAGATCCAGGCCGGCAACACGGCTCCGGTCCTCGGCACGGTCACACCGGCCGGCTCGCTCACCTGGTCGGTGGGGCAGACCGTCAACTTCGCCGCCTCGGCCGCGGACCAGCAGCAGGGCAGCATGCCGGCCTCGGCGTTCACCTGGAACCTGGCCATCCGACACTGCCCCAACGGCATCTGCCACACCCACAACCTGAGCACCTTCCCGGGCCTCTCGTCGGGGAGCTTCCAGGCGCCGGACCACGAGTACCCCTCGCACCTGCTGCTCACCGTCACCGTGACCGACAGCGGCGGGCTGACCGACAGCGAGACCGTGCAGCTCGACCCGAAGACCGTCGCGCTCTCGTTCGCGAGCGCACCCGGTGGTGCGACGGTCACGGTCAACGGTGCCGACCACGCAACGCCGTACTCCGAGACCTTCATCCAGGGCTCGCAGCTCACGGTGACCGCCGCACCGACCCGGACCTCGGGCGGGGAGACCTTCGCGTTCCAGCAGTGGTCCGACGGTGGTGCCCGCTCGCACGAGCTCAGCGCCCCGGCGACGGCCACGACCTACCTGGCGACCTACACGCGGCCCACGGTGACCCTCACCGCCAGCCCGATGTCGGGTCCGGCGCCGTTCCGGCCGACCTTCCGTACGACGGCGACCGGTGAAGCCGGGACCACGTTCGTCCACGACTGGGACCTCGACGCCGACGGCCAGTTCGACGACGGCCACGGAACCGTCGTCCGCAGGCGCATCTTCGAGGCCGTGGGCCCGCACGTCGTTGCAGTGCGGATCACCGACTCGCGTGGCGCCACGGACACCGACTCCGTCACCGTGGACGCCACCAACACCGCGCCGTCCCTCCAGAACCTGGACATCGAGCCGGGCGGCCTGTGGAGCGTCCGGGAGCTGATCACGTTCGGCGCGACTGCGACCGACGCGCAGGAGACGTTGACGCCGTCGGCGTTCTCCTTCGTGCTGCAGCGCCAGGACTGCCAGCAGGGGTGCCCCCTCAAGCCCTACAAGGAATGGCACGGGGTGGCCGGCGGCACGTTCCGCCCACCCCAGATGCCGTACCCCTCGCGACTCTTCCTGACCGCGTTCGTGACCGACGCGCAGGGGCTCACCGACTCCCGCCGGGTGCGGCTGGACCCCCAGCCGGTGTCGCTGACGGTGGGGACGTCCGTCGCCGGACTGAGCGTCCTCGTCGACGGGGACTGGCATGCGGACGAGTGGACAGGGCAGTTCGTCGCCGGCCGCCGGGTGCCGGTGAACGCACCCCTGACGCAGACGCTGTCCGGGGTGCGTTTCGGCTTCGTCCGCTGGAGCGACGGTGGCGAACGCGCGCATCACGTGCAGCTGGGGGACGCACCCCTCGGCCTCGAGGCCGTCTACCAGCAGCTGAGCTGACCGGGGTCCTCGACACCGACGCGCTGGCCCGCAGCCGCTTCGGCTAGCCTGCTGCCCTCGTCGTCATCGGGGGGCCGAACATGGAACGCCGCCACACCCACATGGTCCTCCTCGGGGCACTGACGCTCGTCGCCTCGTCCCTGGCGCTGACCCAGCCGGCCGGCTCCGCGGCCGCCGAGGACCGCGAGGCCCGGCCCGTCGTCGCGGAGAAGGCCACCTTGCCCACCGGCTTCCGCGACGTCACCGCGATCGGCGGCCTGTCCGAGCCGGTCTCGGTCGCGTTCTCCGCCGACGGGACGGCGTTCGTCGCGCTGAAGACCGGCGTGGTCAAGTCGTTCGACTACAACGCCGGGACCGGCTCGTTCGAAGCCGCCGCCACGTCCACCGACTTCGCGGACCTGTCGGCCGCGGTCAACAACTACGGCGACCGCGGGATGACCGGCATCACCGTCGATCCGCAGTTCCCGACCCGGCCCTACGTCTACGTCAACTACACCTACAACCGCGACCCGCGCGACAACCCGCCCGTGGTGCCGAAGTGGGGCACCCCGGGTCAGCAGTACGACGACTGCCCCCAGGAGGCCGATCTCGGGCCGCCGGTGAAGACGGGGTGCCCGGTGATGGACCGGGTCTCCCGGTTGACCGCGCAGATGACCGCGCTCGGCTGGACCATGGTCCCCGGCAGCGAGCTCCCGCTGGTGACGGACGGCTGCGCGCAGTTCTCCAGCCACGCATCCGGCGACGTCGCCTTCGGACCCGACGGCAAGCTCTACGCCTCGGCCGGGGACGGCGCCAGCTTCAGGGGTCAGGACTTCGGCCAGGCCAACAACCCGTGCGCGGACCCCAACAACGAGGGTGGCTCGCTGCGCGCCCAGGACCAGCGCACCGGCACGGACCCGCTGGGGATCGACGGCACCATCTTCCGGCTCGACCCGGACACGCCGCTCACGCCGACCCAGGCGACCGCCGACGAGTGGCTGGTGACCATGGGCCAGCGCAACCCGTGGCGGTTCACGTTCCGCCAGGGCAAGGAGCAGCTCTGGAGCGTCGACGTGGGCTCCAGCAACTGGGAGGAGATCAACTACCTCCTCGACGCCCCCACGACCGGCCTGGTCAACCGCGGCTGGCCGTGCTACGAGGGCACCACCAACCAGTCCCTGCGCAACGCCGCGTGGGACGCGCTGGACAAGCCGATCTGCGAGGACCTGTACGCCGAGGGCGCCGGCGTGGTCCAGGCGCCGGCCTTCAGCTACCGGACCCGCACCGGCGCCGGGCCGTTGACGCCCGGCGAGAACTGCCCGGTCATCTCGTCGACCCTGTCGGGCGTGGCCTTCGCGCCGCTCGGCACCGACTGGCCCGCGGCGTACCAGGACGCGCTGTTCTTCTCCGACTTCCTGCGCGGCTGCATCTGGCGGCTGGAGAAGGACGCCAACGGCCAGCCGGACCCGGCCTCGGTGCGGGTCTTCGCCCAGGTCGCCGGCGCTCCCGTCGACGTGCTCCCCGGCCCCGGCGGCGACCTGTTCTACGTCGACTACGGTCTCGTGAACGGCGACGTGGTGCCCGGTGCCGGCGGGGTGCACCGGCTCGACTACATCGGCCCCACCGGCCTGACCGTCAAGTCCTCGCCGAGGAAGGTGAAGATCAAGGTCGCCGGGAAGCGGCACAAGGCTCCCTACCGCACCGACTTCGACCCGGGCACCGCTGTGAAGCTCGTGGCGCCGAAGGTGTTCACCAAGAAGGGCGTCCGCTACGTGTTCAAGAAGTGGAAGGGCGTCGAGGGCAAGAAGGCGAAGAAGAAGCGCAAGCTCACCCTCGCGATCGGCGACGACGACCTCACCGTGAAGGCGGTCTACAAGCGGGCCAGGAAGCGCTAGCCCGACTCACGCGTAGCGGGCGGCGGCCTCGGCGGCCCGGGCGCCGTACCCGCCGCCGAAGAGCGCGGCGTGCACGAGCAGCGGGAACAGCTGGTGCAGCGGCACCCGCTCCTCCCAGCCCTCGGCCAGCGGGGTGTGCTCCTCGTAGGCCTCGAGCACTCGCGGCAGGTGCGGCAGGCCGAAGAGCGCCAGCATCGCGAGGTCGAGCTCGCGGTGGCCGCCGTACGCCGCGGGGTCGATCAGCCACGCCCGGCTCTCCTGGCCCCAGAGCACGTTGCCGTTCCAGAGGTCGCCGTGCAGCCGGGCCGGCGGCTCCTCGGGCAGCAGCGTCGTGAGCTTGCCGATCACACCCTCGACCAGGGCGACCCCGGCCTCGCTGACCGCGTCGCGGTCGCGGGCGAGCTTGAGGTACGGCAGGACCCGGCGCACTGCGTAGAACTCCGCCCACGAGTCGCACGGGGTGTTGGGGAGCGGGAGCTTGCTGATGAAGCCGTCCGCCTCTGCGCCGTACGCCGCGGCGCCGGCCGCGTGCGTGACCGCCAGGGCCTGGCCGAACCCGACCGCGGCGTCAGGCGTGGCCTTGCCCGGCTCCACCCAGCGCAGGATCAGGCAGCCCTCGTCGACGGCCAGCACCTCGGGCACCCGCACTCCGCCGTTGCTGGTCGCCTCGGCGAGCCAGCGCAGCCCGTCGGCCTCGGCGACGAAGAAGCCGGCGGGCGGGTGGGCGTGGGTCTTCATGATCGCCGTGCTGCCGTCGGAGATGCGGAGCTTGGTGGACGCCGACGTGTCGCCGCCGGCCAGCGGTGCCGTGGCGACCACAGCTGTGCCGAGCAGCTCCTCGGCGTGCCGGGCCACGGCGGGCTGGCGGGTCATGCTCGTCCTGGCCCGCGGAGGTCGGGCAGCTGCTGCAGGGCGGAGACCAGGACCGCGCAGGTCCGTTCCACCATCGCCAGCACCTCCTCGAAGCCCTGCTCACCACCGTAGTACGGGTCCGGAACCTCGCCACCCGGCTGGACCGGGTCGAAGTCGCCGAACAGGCGGACCCGATCGGGGTCGACGTCCGGCTCCACGCGGCGTACGTCGGCCAGGTTGCCGCCGTCCATCGCGAGCACCAGGTCGTTGGCCGCGAGCCAGCTCGGCGAGAACTGCTGGGCGCGGTGCTGGGACGGGTCGTAGTCGTTGGCCCGCAGGGTGGCCGCCGCCCGCTCGTCCATCGGCTGCCCGATGTGCCAGTCGCCGGTGCCGCAGCTGGTCACGACGACCCGGCCGGCCAGCCCCGCCTCGTCCACCCGTTGAGCAAGGACGACGTCGGCCATCGGTGAGCGACAGATGTTGCCGAGGCAGACCAGCGCCACGGAGTAGTGGCCCGGCGTCCGGGGCGCGGGGAGTGCCGGGGCTATCGCGAGTCCCCGATCAGCCCGTCGACGATCCAGGTCACCACCGTGATCACGATGGCTCCGCCCACCGCCGGCCAGAAGCCGGTCACCCGGAACCCGATGTCGAGCTGTTCGGCCAGCCAGCCGGTGAGCAGCAGCATGGCGGCGTTGATCACGAGCAGGAACAGCCCGAGGGTGAGGATGATGAACGGGATCGACAGGATCGTCAGCACCGGCTTCACGAACGACGTGACCACGCCGAGGATGAGCGCGACGAGCAGGAGCGGCACCAGCTTGTGCTTGATCTCCTCCTGGCCGTGCACCGGGCCGGTGAAGCGGATGCCGTCGACCAGCAGCGTGGCCACGGCCAGCGCGACGGCCGTGGTGACGAGCCAGCTGAGGAACCGCATCACACCCACGATCCTGACAGGTGGCCGTCAGGTCAGGTCGAGGGCCTCGATGATCTCGTCCTCCGCGTCGGCGAGGTGCTGGACCAGGAACGCGTGCGCCGCGTCGAGGTCGTCACGCTCGAGCAGCCGGACCAGTGCGGCGTGCGCGTCGGCCTGGTCGTGGGCGTTGCGCCGGATCCGGTCCACCTGGGCCAGTGCGAGCTTGAGCTCCGCGACCAGGTCCTCCTGCATCGAGACCAGCCGCGGCGAGCCGGTGAGCCCGACCAGCGAGACGTGGAAGGCGAGGTGCCGCTCGTTGAGCTGCTGGTACGACGCGTCGGCGCCGATCGCCGCGATGTAGGCCTCGAGCGTGTCGCGCACCAGGCCGCGCTGCTCCTCGGTCGCGTCCCGCCAGCGCCGGATGCCGGCGCCCTCGAGCACCAGCCGGGCGCTGCACACGTCGCGCACCGAGTCGGCCCGCGGGCTGGCGACCGATACACCGCGGTTGGGTTCGCGGGTGGCCAGCCCCTCGGCGACCAGGACGGTGAGCGCCTCGCGGACCGTGGGCCGGGAGACGCCGAGGGAGGCGGCGAGCGCGACCTCGCGCAGCGGCGTACCGGACTCGAGCTCGCCGTCGAAGACCGCCCGGCGCAGCTCGTCGGCGACCCGGTCGACGGTCGACGCGTGCTCGAGGTGCAGGGTCCCGAAGCGCTCGGCGGCGGACACCTGAGCAGGGGGCGGAGTCATCGGTCGGTCTCCTGGACCAGTCGGCTTGCCGGGGCTTTCGTCGTACGCCACACTAGCGTGTCAGATTGTCTGACAATCTTGTCGACGACACCGAGGAGGGGAACATGCTGGCCTGGGGCCGTCACTACGTCATGGTCGAGCCGAGTCACTTCCGGGTCGACTACGTCCTCAACCCGTTCATGGACCCCGGCGACCAGCCCGACCGCGACCTCGCGCTGGCCCAGTGGCGCACCCTGGTGCGGACCATCGAGGGACTGGGCGGCACCGTCGACGTCATCCCGCAGCGGCCGGACGCTCCCGACATGGTCTACGCGATGAACCTCGGCCTGGCCGTCGCCCGCCGCCGCGGCGACGGTGGCCTCGAGCCGCACGTGGTGATGTCCCACATGCGCCACCGCCAGCGCCGGATGGAGACCGCGTCCGCGCAGCCGTGGTTCGCCGCGCACGGCTTCACGACGTCGTACGTCGGTCGGCACGGCATCGGCGCACACCTCGAGTCGGGCGACGTCTTCCCCTACGGCGACGCGCTGGTCGCGGGCTTCGGCCCGCGCACCGAGGAGCTCGCCCTCAAGCACCTGGCCGCCGACCTGGGGGTGCGGGTGCGCGGGCTGCGGCTCACCCACCCGGGCATGTACCACCTCGACCTCGCCTTCTGCCCGCTCGACGACCGGCGCGCGATCGTCTGCCCGGACGCCTTCGAGCCCACGTCGGGCGAGGCGCTGCTGGCGCTGGTGCCCGAGCCGCTGGTGCTCACCGAGTCAGAGGCGCTGGCGACGTTCGCCGCCAACTCCATCGTGGTCCCCTCCGCGACCGGCGGCCCGGCCACCGTCGTGATGCCGGCGGCGCCCGACCACGTGCGTGACCGGCTGGAGGCCTGGGGGTTCGACGTCGAGCTGGTCGACGTCTCGGAGTTCCACAAGGGCGGCGGCTCGATCCGCTGTCTCACCAACCCGGTGGACATCCAGGTCGGCCGTGACCTGCCCGAGGTTTCCGGTGGCGCGGTGGTGCCGCCACGGGACTGACCCCTCACGGCTGTGGATGAGGGACCGGGCCACAGGCCCGTCTAGCGTCGAGGCCATGTTTCCGGTCGGCGGCGTGGGCGTGATGCTCGTCCTCATCGCGCTCGCAGGCCTGGTCGCGGGCGGGGTGGCCGCCGTGCTGGCCCGGCGGTTCGGGTGGCCCTGGTCGGTGCTGTGCGGGCTGTTGGTCTGGTCGCTGGCCGTGATCGGCGTGCTCACGCTCATCCCCGCGAACGGCGCGCCCGGCATCGTCTCCGCCGAGGGCCGGCTGACCAGCTGCTCCTGGGACATCGGCGGGCCGGCGCCGGACGGGTTCTGGATCCTCCCGGGCGGCCAGCGGCTGCTGAACGCAGTGGTCTTCGTGCCCGCCGGTGCCTTGTTGGTGCTCGTCTCGGCGCGCTGGCGCTGGGCGTGGGTCGCGGTCCCGGTCGGGCTGGCCCTCCTGGCGGCGTACTCCACGGTCATCGAGCTCACCCAGCTCGCGGCGGCCCGGATCGACCGGGCCTGCGACGTCACCGACATCATCGACAACGTCACCGGCGCCGGGGTCGGCGTGCTGGTCGGCCTGGCGCTGCTGCCGGCGGTCCGGCCGTGGCGGCTGCGCTGACCTCCAGCACCGGCCCGAGGTCGGTGAGGCAGGTGGATCTACGGTGAGGTCGTGACCGCTCCCCAGCCCCGACCCAACGTCGCGGCGATCCCCGCCTACGTCGCCGGGAAGCCGCCGACGGTGCGGCCCGGAATGACGTCGTACAAGCTCTCGTCGAACGAGAACCCGTACCCGCCGCTGCCCGGCGTCGTCGAGGCCGCGCACCGGGCCGTCGACGTGATGAACCGCTACCCCGACATGGGCAACACGGCGCTGTACGACGCGCTGGCGACCCGGCTGCAGGTGCCGGTCGGCGACCTCGCGGCGGCCACCGGGTCGGTGGCGCTGATCTACCAGCTGCTCGCCGCGTTCTGCGAGCCCGGCGACGAGGTGGTGCACGCGTGGCGGTCCTTCGAGGCCTACCCGATCGCGATCGCTGCCGCGGCCGCGACATCCGTGCCGGTCCCGGTGACGGTGGACGGCCGGCACGACCTCGACACCATGGTCGCGGCGATCGGGCCGCGCACCCGCTGCGTCATGGTCTGCACGCCGAACAACCCGACCGGCCCCGCGGTGACCCGCGCGGAGCTGGACGCCTTCCTGGCCGCCGTGCCGGAGGACGTGCTGGTCGTCGTGGACGAGGCGTACGTCGAGTTCGTCCGGATGGACCACAAGGTGGACGGGATCGCGACCTACCGCGCCCACCCGAACGTGGTGCTGTTCCGCACGTTCTCCAAGGCCTACGGGCTGGCCGGCTTCCGGGTCGGGTACGCCGTGGCGCAGGAGCCGGTGGCTGCCGCGCTGCGCGCGGTGTCGCTGCCGTTCGGCGTCTCCGGGGTCGCCCAGGCGGCGGCGATCGCGTCGCTCGACGCCGAGGCCGCACTGCTGGAGCGCGTGGACGCGCTGGTCGTCGAGCGGGGCCGGGTCCAGGCCGGCCTGCGCGAAGCCGGCTGGGAGGTGCCGGAGGCGCAGGGCAACTTCGTCTGGTTCGAGCTCGGCGAACGGACCCCCGACTTCGCGGCGGCGGCCGACGAGCTCGGCATCGTCGTGCGCCCGTTCGCGGGCGAGGGCGCCCGGGTCTCGATCGGCGAGGACGAGGCTAACGACCGGCTGCTGGAGCTGGCCCGGACCTTCCCGCACTGACCGTCGACAGCTGGTCAGGAATCGAGAAGCGGGCACGCGGCGGCGTGCCTAACGTTCTGCGCATGGCAACCAAGAGAAAGAACCAGTCAGACTCCGGCTTCAGTGCCGAGGAGATCGCCGCGATGAAGGCACGCGCCGCCGAGCTCCGCGCGGAGAAGGGGGGCGCCAAGAAGGCCGACGACGCCGAGCGCTGCCTCGAGGCGATCGCCGCGATGTCGCAGCCCGACCGCGGTCTGGCCGAGCGCGTCCACGCCATCGTCATCTCGGTCGCGTCACACCTGGACGTGACGACGTGGTACGGCTTCCCGGCGTACAAGAAGGACGGCAAGGTGATCTGCTTCTTCAAGCCGGCCGCCAAGTTCAACGACCGCTACGCCACCCTCGGGTTCGAGACGACGGCCGCGCTGGACGACGGCACGGTGTGGCCGGTCGCGTTCGCGCTCACCGACATCACCGCGGCGGACGAGAAGAAGCTCCGGGCCCTGGTGAAGAAGGCGGCCGGCACGCCCTAGCGTGGGGACATGGACCGTGACCGGGCGACCAGGCTGCTGGTCGGCCTGCTCGCCTTCGCCTTCCTCGTCTCGGTCGTGCACTACACCGACAACTACGTCAACTACGACGACTATCCAGACGGTGGCGACCTGCCCCAGCCCTCGGCGACGCTGGTGGCCGCGGGCTGGTTCGTGTTCACCGCCTCAGGAGCGCTGGGCCTGTGGCTGTGGCTGCGGGGCCACCTCACCGCGGCGGCGGGCTTCCTCACCGGCTACTCGGTGAGCGGCCTGATCGGCTTCGGCCACTACGCCGTGCCGGGTGCGACGCAGATGGTCTGGTGGCGTCAGCTGCACGTGGTCACCGACATCTGCTGCGGGCTGGCCGTGTTTGGCTTCGCGATCTGGGCCGAGCGGAACGCGGAGCGGCTCAGCCCGTCGTCCTGACCAGCTCCGACTCCGGCCGGCGGTCGAGGTCCCGCCAGCGAGGGTCCACCGCGGGGAACATCGTGACCACGAAGTACGCCGCGCCGCAGACCAGGAGGGCCGCTCCGAGGCCGATGCCGCCCACCAGGAAGCCGCCGACCAGGCCGCCCAGCGGCATCAGCGCGAAGCAGCAGGCGGTGGACAGGGAGCTGACCCGGCCCACGAGCTGCTGGGGCACCCGCTCGTAGATCACCGCGCCGAGGATCGGGTTGAGGAAGCCGGACGCGAAGCCCCCGAGGACCGCCATCGCGAGCACGCCCCACAACGGGGTCTCGAGGGCCATGATCACGAAGCGGGGCAGCCCGGCGATGAGGAAGCAGACCAGGTACGTCGCGTAGCGCGGCAGCCGGTCCGCCCGGGCGGCGGCGACCAGCGAGCCCAGCGCGGAGGCGCCGGCGAAGGTCGCGAACAGTGCGCCGACCGCGGCCGCCCCGCCACCCCGCTCGATGGCCCAGACCGGCACCAGCACCGCCGAGTACGCCAGGTCGATCATGTTGGTCAGCGCGACCATCACGGTGATGCCGACCAGCACCGGGTCGCTGCGCAGGAACCGCCAGCCCTCCCGCAGCTGCTCGGCGTACGGCGCCGAGTCGGCCTCCTGGTCGGACTCGACCTCCTTCGTCCCGGCCGGGATCGCCCACGCCAGCAGCAGTGCGGAGACGCCGAACGACGCGGCGTCGACGACCAGCGCGTTGGCCGGCCCGATCGCCGCGACCAGTCCTCCGGCGATCGCGGCGCCCAGCATCGAGGCGGTCCGCTCGACGCTCGAGGCCAGGCCGGTGACCCGCTCCATCGGCACTCTCGCCGTGGCGGCCAGGGTCGGGGTCATCGCGTGCTTCGCGGCATCCCCCGGTCCGCGCAGCGCGCCCGCGACGGCGACCAGCCCGAGGAAGGCCGGGAAGGACAGCAGCCCGGCCTCGTGGAGGAAGGGGATCGCGCCGACCACCAGGAGCGAGGCCCAGTCGCAGGTCAGCGCGACCCGGCGGGCTCCGATCCGGTCGATGACGGGTCCGCCGAGCACCTTGAGCACGACCAGCGGCAGCATCTCCGCGACCGCGACCAGCCCGGTCTTCTCGGGGCTGCCGGTGGTGGTGAGCACGAAGAACGGCAGGGCGATCATCGAGACCCGGGTCCCGACCAGCGAGACGCCGTCGGCAGCCAGCCAGCCGTAGAGCGGCCGCCTCACGACGTACCGCCGAACTGGCCGCCGGGGCGCGGGAACGCTTGGAACATCACGGTGTAGGGGACGCCGCTCGGGTCGTCGGCGGGCAGCTCCTCGGCCTCCTCGAACTCCTCGATCAGCTCACCGATCTGCTCGATCAGCCGCTTGGCCTGGGGCGCCGAGAGCCGGCAGCGGTAGTCCGACAGCGTCGAGGCGTTGCGCCACTCGTCGGGCAGCGTGGACCGCTCCTCGATCGCCTGCTGGAGCATCTGGCTGTAGACCACGACCACCGTCTGCAGGTAGGCGTCGAGCGTCTCCTTGTCCGCCGGCTCCGGGTCCTGCTCCCAGTTGGTCCGGGTCGAGGCGTGCGCGGCCTTCCACCAGCGGTCGCGGCCGTTGCCGCGGCTCTCGTCGTCGACGATGAACCCGTGCTGGGCCAGCTGGCGCAGGTGGTACGACGTAGCGCCGGTGTTGAGCCCGAGCCGCTGGGCCAGGGCGGTCGCGGTGCTCGGACCCTCACTGCGCAGGATGCCGAGCATCCGCAGCCTGGCCGGGTGGGCCAGCGCCCGCAGCTGCTGCGGCGTCGGCGTGATCGAGCTGGTGTCCACCACCGCACCGTACGACTGCAAACAACCATTTGCAAACAAGTGTTTGCTATCTGCATGCCCCAGGCCACTCGGCGGGGCGGTGACTGCAGCCAACGCTGGGCCCGGATGTCTGCCGCGTCGAGCCCACATAGTGCCGATGAGCGGTCGTCATCGGTGAGCCATTTTCAAGAAGCTGAGGGCGATGGCAAGGTCGTTTGCATGGACGTGGCGATCCGGCCAGTCGAGGCAACCGACCACGAGGACGTGATGCGCCTCGCACCGCGACTCCTCGTCGGCGTGGACCCGTCCAGACCGACCGATCTGGTACGCAGGGCCATCCAGGGGTGGGTGGATGAGTCAGTGACGAAAGCGGGCAGCGACGGTCAGGCCGGATGGGTGGCCGAGCATGACGGCTCCATCATCGGGTTCGTATCTGTGTCAACAGAGGACCACTGGTGCGGCGAGAAGGATGCCTGGGTCGGGGAGCTGATGGTGGACGAGCGGTTCGAGAGCAAGGGCGTCGCCCGGTTGCTGATCGCGAAGGCGGAGGAATGGGCGACCCATCGGGGCCTCGGACACATCCGACTGACGACCGGGGCCGCCAACCACGGCGCGCGCGCCTTCTATGAGCGGCTCGGCTACGGACTGAACGAGGTCACACTCACGAGGGAACTCCCCACCGAGCCGACCGCCTGACCGCCCGCGCCGCTGTCGGCTCCGCGCCGGCCACGCGGCAAAGCGACGGCGCCGGGCTGGTCTGGCTCCTGCATGAGCGGGCCGGGACCGAGGGGGTTCAAGCGCTCAGCCCTCCGGCAGCGGGTCGTGGGGCGGGTTGACGTCGGGGTCGTCGGGCGGCTCGATCTCCGGCCGGTCGGGAGGCACGCCCGGGTCCTCGCCGGGCTGGGTGCGCTCGGGCAGGGGCTCGGTCGGGATCGGCTCGGGATCTCCGCTCGGGACCACGTCGGGGTCGTCGCCCGGCTGCGGCACGTACGGGTCGGTGCTCATGGGCGTCCGGTACCCACGGCGCGGGCCGGCGAGCCACCCTGCCGGTCACGGCGTTCGAGAGCTTCCGCGACGTGGTGTCCGGGATCTGGGTGCCGCTCACCATCGCGGGCCTGACCGTTCACGGTTCAACGACCCGGGGTACCGGACCCGCCGTGAACGAGGGCGACAGCCTGGAGACGGGCGGGAGGTTCGAGCGCGACACCGACTACGTCCAGGACCGGATCACCCGCGACGGCCGCCGCCCCGACCACGGGCCGACCGGCGTGCCGCTGTGGCCGGTCGAGCCCGGCCGCTACCGGCTGGTCGCCGCCCGGGCCTGCCCCTGGGCCAGCCGCGCGGTCGTCGTCCGGGCGCTGCTCGGCCTCGAGGACGTGATCTCGATGGGGCTGTGCGCCCCCACCCACGACGTCCGCAGCTGGACCTTCGACCTCGACCCGGGCGGACGCGACCCGGAGCTCGGCATCGAGCGGCTGCAGCAGGCCTACTTCGCGCGGTTCCCCGGCTACGAGAAGGGGATCACCGTGCCAGCACTCGTGGACATCCCGACCGGGCAGGTGGTCACCAACGACTTCCCGTGGATCACCCACGACCTGTTCCACGAGTGGCGCGAGCACCACCGCCCCGACGCGCCCGACCTGTGGCCCGCCGAGCTCCGCGAGGAGATGTCGGAGGTGATGGAGCGGGTCTACACCGAGGTCAACGACGGCGTGTACCGCTGCGGCTTCGCCAGCTCGCAGGAGGCGTACGACGCGGCGTACGACCGGCTGTGGGAGAGCCTCGACTGGCTGGAGGAGCGGCTGGAGCACCGGCGCTACCTGATGGGCGACACCATCACCGAGGCCGACGTGCGGCTGTTCACCACCCTGGTCAGGTTCGACCCGGTCTACCACGGCCACTTCAAGTGCAACCGGCAGAAGCTGACCGAGCTGCCGGCGCTGTGGGGCTACGCCCGCGACCTGTTCCAGACGCCGGGCTTCGGCGACACGGTCGACTTCGACCAGATCAGGACGCACTACTACGTGGTGCACAGCGGGATCAACCCGACCGGGATCGTGCCGCGTGGACCCGACCTCTCGGGCTGGACCACTCCACACGGACGCGGCTAGACACGCCCTGTTAGCGGCGCGGGTCTGTCGCCGAGGCGCCAGTCACCCCTACGGTGTCCTCTGAGCAGCGTCGCGGGGGCGACGCATTCGGGAGGAATTGATGTCCGCCACGACGGAAACCGAAGATCGCCGCAGCAAAGGACTCAAGCTCGGAGCCATCGGTCTGGTCGGCAGCGTCGTCGTGGGAATCGCGTCCACGGCGCCGGCGTACTCGCTGGCCGCGACCCTGGGCTTCGTGGTCACCACCGAGAACGGCGACGGGCTCGTGGGAGTCAAGGCGCCGCTGATCATGGTGGTCGCGTTCATCCCGATGTACTTCACGGCAGTGGCCTACTCCGAGCTCAACAAGGCCGAGCCGGACTGCGGGACCACCTTCACGTGGGCGGCCCGGGCGTTCGGGTCGCGCGCCGGGTTCATGGGTGGCTGGGCGATCATCATCGCCGACATCATCGTGATGGCGAACCTGGCCCAGATCGCCGGCTCCTACACCTACGTCCTGTTCGGGTTCGACGACCTCGCGGCCAGCGTCTTCTGGAGCACGGTGGCCGGCATCATCTGGATCGCCGTGATGACCTACATCTGCTACCGCGGCCTCGAGGTGTCGGTCCGGCTGCAGTACGCCCTGCTCGGCGTCGAGATCGTCACGCTCATCGCGTTCGCCGTCTTCGCCATCGTCAAGGTGTACGCCGGGGACGTGCCGACGAGCATCAAGCCATCCCTCGACTGGTTGTCCCCGAGCGGCCTGACCGGGTCCGGACTGGTCACGGCGACGCTGATCGCCGTGTTCATCTACTGGGGCTGGGACACCGCCGTGACCACCAACGAGGAGTCGGACGACCCCGCCCGGACACCGGGCCGGGCGGCGGTGATCTCCACCGTGCTGCTGCTGCTGATCTACGCCTCGGTCGCGGTGGCGACCCTCGCGTTCGCGGGTGTCGGTGAGGAGGGCATCGGACTGGGCAACTACGACAACGCCAGCGACGTGTTCGCGGTCATGGGCGAGTCGGTCTTCGGAGGTGGGACGGTCGGCTGGATCATGGTCCACCTGCTCGCCATCACGGTGCTGACCTCGGCCTCGGCCTCCACCCAGACCACCATCCTGCCGACGGCACGGACCAGCCTGTCGATGGCGGTGTTCAAGGCCGCGCCGGCTCGGTTCGCGCGGGTCCATCCCAAGTACCTGACCCCCACCGACTCGACGATCTGGATGGGTGCGACGTCCATCATCTTCTACGTCGGGCTGACGCTGATCAGCGAGAACATCCTGGCCGACACGATCGAGGCGGTCGGTCTGATGATCGCCTTCTACTACGGGCTGACCGGCTTCGCCTGCGTGTGGTTCTACCGGAAGACGATGTGGGCCAGCCCGCGCGACATCGTGATGCAGGGGGTGTTCCCGTTCCTGGGCGGGACCATCCTGCTCGTCTCCTTCGTCTGGGCCTCCAAGCTGTACGCCGCTCCCGACTGGGGCGCCGGCGGCACCCACATCGGGAGCGTCGGCGGGGTGTTCCTGCTCGGGATCGGCTCGCTGCTCGCCGGCGTCGTCCTCATGTTCATCTGGCAGGCCATCGAGCCGGCGTACTTCCGGGGCGAGACGCTGCCCAGGCGCGACTCGTCCGACCTGATCCTCGTGGGCGGTGGAGACCTGCCGACCAGCTTCCGGCTGCCGGACAGTGCCGAGAGCACCGTCATCGCCCCCGACCTCTCGAACCTGCCGCCCGGCCAGACCGCGGTCGACCCGCGGACCGGGGAGCGGTTCGAGAAGGACACCGACCAGGAGCCTCCACCCGCCTAGGCTTTCCCGCATGGGACACGACCACGGCCATGCCGCTGGTCGGGCCGAGGACCGCGCCCGGCTGCGCGTGGTGCTGGCCGTCACCGCGTCCGTGCTGGTGCTCGAGGTGGTCGGCTGGCTGGTCACCGGGTCCCTGGCGCTGCTCGCCGACGCCGGGCACATGGCCACCGACGCGGCCGCGGTCGTGCTGGCCCTCGGGGCGTCGTACGTCGCGACGCTGAAGGGCGGGCCGCGGTCGACGTTCGGCCTGCACCGGGCCGAGGTGCTGGCGGCGCTGGTGAACGCAGTGGTGCTGCTGGTGGTCTGCGGCTACCTGCTCTACGCCGGGATCAGCCGGCTGTCCTCACCGGAGCACGTCGACGCCGGCCCGATGGTCGTCTTCGCCGCGGTCGGCCTGGTCGCCAACGGCCTCTCCATGGGGGTCCTGGCCCGGGCCGAGCACGGCTCCCTCAACATGCGTGGTGCGGTCAACGAGGTGCTCGCGGACCTGCTCGGCTCGCTGCTCGCGGTGGTGGCCGGCGTCGTCATCTGGACCACCGGCTTCACCCGCGCCGACTCGATCGCGACGCTGCTGATCGCGCTGCTGATCCTGCCGCGCGCGTTCCTGCTGGCCCGCGACGCGACCGTCGTGCTGCTCGAGATCGCGCCGAGGGGGCTCGACCTCGAGGCGGTACGCCGACAGCTGCTGGAGGTCCCCGGGGTGACCGGCGTCCACGACCTGCACGCCTGGACGATCACCAGCGGGATCCCGTCGCTCTCCGCCCATGTCACCGTGACCGACGCCTGCCTGGCCGAGCGCGGTGTCGGGGCCACCCTCGACGAGCTGTGCGCCTGCCTGGCGGGCACCTTCGACATCCAGCACGCGACCTTCCAGGTCGAGCCGGCCAGCCACCAGGAGCACGAGGACCTGGGCGAGGTGCACTGACCACTCGTTTCGCGCGGCTGGCCGGGCCCCGATACGCTGACGCTGCACGATTCGTGACCCGGCTCACAGCCCGCACCACCCCCGCGACGCGGTGGCCGGCCACCTAGCACCGTGGGCGGAGACCCCGACCCGGCCGTGACCTCCCGAGGAGACCCTGTGAGTGACGCAGTGGACGACCATCTGGACGGGGCCGTGGACGCCCCACCGCCCGCATTCGGACCCGATCTCGCCGAGGTGTTCGGCCCTTCCCAGCAGGACGGCGGCCCCGAGCTGATCCAGCTCCTGACCCCCGAGGGGGAGCGGGTCCACCACCCGGAGTTCGACATGGAGTTCTCCGCGGACCAGCTGCGCGGCTTCTACCGCGACATGGTCATGGTCCGCCGGATCGACACCGAGTCGACCGCGCTCCAGCGCCACGGCGAGCTCGGCATCTGGGCCCAGCTGCTCGGCCAGGAGGCCGCCCAGGTGGGCGCCGGCCGGGCCCTGCGCCCGCAGGACTTCGTCTTCCCGACCTACCGTGAGCACGGCGTCGCCTGGTGCCGGGGCCTCGACCCGCTCAAGCTGCTCGGCCTGTTCCGCGGCGTCGACCACGGCGACTGGGACCCCGAGGAGTACAACTTCGGGCTCTACACGATCGTGATCGGCGCGCAGACCCTGCACGGCACCGGCTACGCCATGGGTCTTCAGCGCGACGGCTCTGTAGGCACCGGCGACCCCGAGCGCGACGCGGCGGTGATCGCGCACTTCGGCGACGGTGCCTCGAGCCAGGGCGACGTCAACGAGGCGTTCATCTTCGCGGCGTCCTACAACGCGCCGGTCGTCTTCTTCTGCCAGAACAACCAGTGGGCGATCTCCGAGCCGATCGAGCGGCAGACCCGGATCCCGCTCTACCAGCGCGCGCTCGGCTTCGGCTTCCCCGGCGTGCGCGTCGACGGGAACGACGTGCTCGCGACGTACGCCGTGACCCAGGCTGCGCTGCAGCGGGCCCGCGACGGCCAGGGCCCGACCTTCGTCGAGGCCTACACCTACCGGATGGGCGCGCACACCACGACCGACGACCCGACCCGCTACCGGCTCTCGGGCGACGTCGAGTCCTGGAAGCTGAAGGACCCGATCGCGCGGGTCGAGGCCTACCTCAAGCGCAACGGCCTGGGCGACACCGCCTTCTTCGAGGAGGTCGCCGGTGAGGCCAACGATCTCGGCGCCCGGCTCCGCGACGGAGTGAAGGCGCTGCCCGACCCGAAGCCGCTCGACATCTTCGACAACGTCTACGCCGAGATCACCGACGAGCTCCGGCAGCAGCACGACGAGTTCGCGGCCTACCTCGACAGCTTCGAGGGGAGCCACGCATGAGCGAAAAGATCACCCTCGCCAAAGGGCTCAACATGGGGCTCCGCAAGGCGATGGAGGACGACCCCAAGGTCCTGATCATGGGTGAGGACGTCGGCAAGCTCGGCGGCGTCTTCCGGATCACCGACGGCCTGCAGAAGGACTTCGGCGAGGACCGCGTCATCGACAGCCCGCTGGCCGAGTCCGGCATCGTCGGCACCGCGGTCGGCATGGCGATGCGCGGCTACCGGCCGGTGGTCGAGATCCAGTTCGACGGGTTCGTCTACCCGGCCTACGACCAGATCGTCTGCCAGGTCGCCAAGATCCACTTCCGATCCAAGGGCCGGATCAAGATGCCGATCGTCATCCGGATCCCGTTCGGTGGCGGCATCGGCGCGGTCGAGCACCACAGCGAGTCGCCGGAGGCGCAGTTCGCGCACACGCCGGGCCTCAAGGTGGTCGCGTGCTCCAACCCGGTCGACGGCTACTGGATGATCCAGCAGGCGATCGCCTGCGACGACCCGGTGATCTTCCTCGAGCCCAAGCGCCAGTACCACGCCGACAAGGCCGACCTCGAGGTCGACGCCACCCCGGACCCGCTGTTCGCCTCGCGCGTCGTACGCCCCGGCCAGGACGTCACGCTGCTGGCCTACGGCCCGACCGTGAAGACCGCGATGAAGGCCGCCGAGGCCGCGTCGGGCGAGGGCCGCTCGCTCGAGGTGATCGACCTGCGCACCCTCTCGCCGCTCGACATGGCTCCCGTGCTCGACTCGGTGCGCCGGACCGGCCACGCGGTCGTCGTGCACGAGGCGCACGTCAACCTCGGCATGGGTGCCGAGCTCGCGGCCCGGATCACCGAGCAGTGCTTCTACAGCCTCGAGTCGCCGGTGCTGCGGGTGGGCGGTTTCGACACGCCATACCCCGCGTCCCGCATCGAGGAGGAGTGGCTTCCCGACCTCGACCGGGTGCTGGACGCCGTCGACCGGACTCTGTCCTTCTAGGGAGCTGCTGACCGATGCCCGAGTACCTCCTCCCCGACGTCGGCGAGGGCCTGACCGAGGCCGAGATCGTCTCCTGGAAGGTCAAGGTCGGCGACACGGTCGCGATCAACGACATCGTCTGCGAGATCGAGACGGCCAAGTCCATCGTCGAGCTGCCCTCGCCGTTCGCCGGCGTCGTCTCCGCCGTGCTCGTCGCCGAGGGCGAGACCATCGCCGTCGGTACGCCGATCATCGCGATCGGCGACGACGCGGCGGCCGAGGGTGGGGCCGCCCCGGCGGCGCCGGAGCCGTCCGAGCTGGAGATCGACCTGTCCAACCCGGCCGCGTCCGGGTCCGGTGAGGGCGAGTCGCTGGTCGGCCGGATGAAGGCCGACCGCGGCCCGACCCGGCGCGCCCGCAAGGTCGCCTCCGGAGCCCTGGCCACCCACATCCAGGCCCAGGCCTCCTTCGAGACCGGGCTGGCCTCACCCATGGTCGAGGCCGCCGAGCCCGAGACCGCCGTGCCGGCCAGGTCGCAGCAGCCGGCCGAGCCGATGGAGCCGGCCGCGCTGCGGGTGCTGGCCAAGCCGCCGGTCCGCAAGCTGGCCAAGGACCTCGGGGTCGACCTCGCCGCCATCGAGGCCACCGGGCCGGAGGGCACGGTCACGCGGGAGGACGTGGAACGCGCGGTCGGGTCGGACGGCCAGGCTTCAGAGGTTTCGAGGCCGCTGGTTCCTCGCGGCACCTCGACCACCGCGCGGGAGACCCGCGAGCCGATCAAGGGCGTCCGCAAGATGATGGCCGGCGCCATGGTGCAGTCGGCGTTCACCGCCCCGCACGTGACCGAATGGGTGACCGTCGACGCGACCCGCACCGTCGAGTTCGTCGAGCGGCTCAAGGCCCGCCGCGAGTTCCGCGACGTCCGGGTCTCGCCGCTGCTGGTGCTGGCCCGGGCGGCGATGCTGGCGATGCGCCGTACGCCCCAGGTCAACTCGTTCTGGGACGAGGACGCGCAGGAGGTCGTGCTCAAGCACTACGTGAACCTCGGCATCGCCGCGGCCACCCCGCGCGGCCTGGTCGTCCCCAACGTCAAGGACGCGCAGGACCTGTCGCTGCACGACCTCGCGTCCGCGCTCGGTGAGCTGACGGCCGTCGCCCGCGAGGGCAAGACCCAGCCTGCGGACATGGCCGGCGGAACGTTCACGATCACCAACGTCGGCGTCTTCGGCGTCGATGCCGGCACGCCGATCATCAACCCCGGCGAGTCCGCGATCCTGTGCTTCGGCGCGATCCGGAAGCAGCCGTGGGTGGTTGACGCCAATGGTGAGGACAGCATCGTCGTCCGGCACGTGACCACGCTGGCGCTCTCCTTCGACCACCGCCACATCGACGGCGAGGCAGGCTCCCGGTTCCTCTCCGACGTGGCCGGCATGGTCGAGGACCCCGCGTCCTCGCTGCTCTTCTGAGGCCGCCGGCGGGCCGGGCAAGTAGCCAGTCGTGACGGCCGGCTACCCACGCGAGGGGGAGACCATCGGCCACTACCGGGTCGGGCGGCGGCTCGGGGTGGGCGGGATGGGCGTGGTCTTCGAGGCCCGCGACGAGAACCTCGACCGGCCGGTCGCGCTCAAGGTGATCGCGCCCGAGCTGGCCGAGGACGCCGAGTTCCGGGCGCGGTTCACCCGCGAGGCGCAGGCGCAGGCCTCCCTGGACTCCCGGCACGTGGTGCAGGTCTACGCGCACGGCGAGGACGCCGGCCGGCTCTGGATCGCCACCCAGCTCGCGCCCGACGGCGACCTGCGCACGTGGCTCTCGTCGCACGGCGCGCCGCCGGTGCCGGTCGCGGTCGACGTGGTCGCCCAGGTGGCGGACGGGCTGGCGGACGCGCACGCCGCCGGTCTCGTGCACCGCGACATCAAGCCGGCCAATGTGCTGCTCCGGCGGCGTGACGACGGCGACCTCACCGCCTACCTCGCCGACTTCGGGATCGCCCGTCAGGTCGACGGCGAGCGGACCCGCACCTCGCACGCCACCGTCGGCACGCCGAGCTACATGGCGCCCGAGCTGCACACCGGTGGCCTACCGGGCGTCGCCTCCGACATCTACTCGCTCGGCTGCCTGCTCTGGGCCACTCTGACCGGGCGGGCGCCGTACGCCGGAACCTCCGACTTCGAGATCGTCACCGCCCACCGCGAGCAGCCGGTGCCGCAGCTGCCGGCGGACAGCCCGCTGGCCGGCCAGCTCAACGACGTGCTGCGCCGCACCATGGCCAAGGACCCGGCCGACCGGCCGCCGTCCGCAGCCGCGGTCCGCGACCGGCTGCGCTCGCTCCAGGCCCCGGCTCCGGAGCCGATCCGCTCGGCGGCGGCAGGCGGCCCGGCCCGACCGCGTTGGCTCGCCGTCGCCCTGGTCGTGTTGCTGGTGGTCGTCGCCCTGGGGGTCGTCTACGCCGTGACCCGCGACAGCGACGACGTGGCGCCGACGACGCCGTCCGCGACGACCACGCCGTCGTCGACGACGACCACTACGGCCACTCCGTCGGGGACCCCGAGCCCCGGCGGCTACCAGGTCCAGCCCGGCGACGAGGAGAAGGCGGTGGCCGCCATGGCCGCGGCGTTCGCGGAGCAGCTGGCGGTGAGCGACGACCAGGCGGCCTGCCTCGCCCGGGCCACGATCACCGCGGTCGGCCTGCAGCACCTCGTGGACATCGGGATGTTCGACAGCGACATGGCCTTCCACGACCTCGACCTCGGGCCGTTCCCCGAGGTGAAGGACGCGCTCACCGCGGGCACGATCAGCTGCGCGGGAGACTGACCTCCCAGCCCTCCGGCGAGATCGGGTGCAGGATCGCGTCGGTGCCGCCGTCGACGTACAGCACCGAGCCGACGACGAGCGACGCCGCGTCGGAGAGCAGGAACGCGATCGGGGCGGCGATCTCCTCGGCCCGCCCGTCGCGGCCGACGGCGGTGGGGTACGCCGCGGACAGCGGGCCGAAGACCGGGTCGGCGGCCAGCTGGTCGGTCATCGCGGTGGCGATCTTGCCGGGAGCGACCGAGTTGAGCCGGATCCCGGCGCCGATCCACTCGTCGGTGACGCCGGCCCGGCGGGCCCACCACGCGAGCGCCGCCTTGGTGGCGGGGTAGACCATCACCGCCTCGTGCGCGGTGGCGGCCGCATGGGCCGCCTGCTCGTCCCCGCGCAGGCATGCGAGGGCCACGTCGCCCGCCCAGCCGGGCTGACCGGTGATCGAGTTCGAGGCCAGGAACACCACCGCCGCCCCGCCGGCCGCGGCCATCAGGTCGCGGAGCCCCTCGACCAGCGCGATCGCGCCGAAGTAGTTGACCGCGACGACGAGGGCCGGGTCGGTGCCGGTGAACCCGCCGATACCGGCGGCTGGTACGACGCCGTGCACGACGTCGACCTGGGCGCGCACCCCGGCCACGGCGGCGGCCCGGCCGTCGGCGGCGGAGAGATCGGCGGTCACGTCGGCGTCGTGGCGGTCGACGGTGACCACGCGGTGGCCCTGCCCGCGCAGCAGCGCGGTGGTCGCGGCGCCGATGCCCGACGCGGCCCCGCTGACGACGTAGGTCCTCACCCGAGGATCCTCATGCACCGTCCTTCATCCGCACCAGCCCGGCCAGGGTGGCGACGTACAGCGTGCCGTCCGGGCCGAGGTAGATCGAGGAGTAGTGGTTGTTCCACTGCGTCCCGGTGCCGGTCAGCCGGCTCCAGCGGGTCTGGCCGGTGCGCAGGTCGATGGCGGTGACGTACCACGCGTCCTGTCCGTCGGCCCGCGGCGGCTTGGTGTAGGCGTAGAGCAGGCCGTTGCCGAGCGAGGCCTTGGCCACCGAGCTGGGCGCGGTCTCGTCGCTGGTCCACTCGGTCCGGCAGCCGCGCTTCCGGATCTTCACCGCCGCCAGCCCGGCCGTGGTCGTCCTGCCGCCCAGCGTCGTGGCCGGGCCGCCGTACCCGTAGTTGTTCTCGATGACGAGCAGCTTTCCGGCCGCGACCAGGCTGTTGTCGGTGGTGCCGGCGTCGTGCGGCAGGACGGGGACCACGCAGTGCAGCCGCCGGTCGTCCCGCACGTGCCGGCGCCTGTCGTAGACGACGACCTGGGTGCGCGGCTCGGCGTTGTCGTTGATCGCCACCCACTTCTTCCCGACCAGCGTGGGCGTGGTGCCCGAGCCCTGCGACAGGTTGCCCGGCTTGGTCCGGCTGCCGCGGTCGTACGCCTGCCGCCAGACCACGTGCGGCGTGCCCTTCGCCGGGCCCTTGCGGCGCGCGTCGAGCCGGTAGAGCGCGTGCGTCGAGACGACGTACATGCCGCCGGTCTCGTCGGTCGACACCGAGTTGGTGATCCGCTCGCCCGCGGGCAGGTGGGTGGTGCGCAGCTTGCCGGTTCGCGGCGTGAGCGTCCCGATCACGCCCTGCTCGGTGAAGAACCAGATCCGGCCCTTCCAGTCGGGCATGGTCGCGATCAGGCAGTCGTCGTTCGGTACGACGTCGGCCACCGACCAGGTCTGCTCCTTGGCCAGCGACCCGTCGGGCCGCACCGCCACCTTCCAGACCTGCTTGTCGGCGGTGGTCGGGTAGGCGCGGTCGTCCTTGTCCAGGAAGAAGTAGGTGCCGCCGCAGATGTCGGTGAACGGGTTCTTGCCGTTGGTCAGGTCGCGCTGCGAGGTCTGCAGCTCCGAGATGGGGTGCAGGGTGACCGGGTCGATCACCATCAGCACGAACCCCTCGAGTCCGCCGCACAGGCCGACGATCCGGCCGTGGGAGTCGAAGGCCATCGTGGCGCACTCCCGGACGCCGTACGACGCGCTGGTGACCTGCAGGCTGTTCCCCAGCGGGCCGCCGACCTCGTAGGCGTCGGAGGCGTAGGCGTCGTTGTGCATCGAGCTGGTGCCGTTGGCCGACAGCATCGGCAGCTGCGGCACCGTGCGGTGCTTGACCGGGTTCGCGGTGGCCGGGCTCCCGAGGAACTGCGGCATCAGCAGGTCGGTCGGTGAGGTCGGGATCGGCAGCCCCGGCACGGTGGGCAGCGTCGGCAGCCCCGGGATGCCGGAGGCTGAGGCCGGCGCACCCAGTCCGAGCAAGAGAGCGATGGCAGCGACCAGGGCACGGCGGAGCACGCCACAACTGTAACGTGTTCTAGTTTTGCTGGCGAGCGTGCCAGGCGGCCAGCAGCTCCTGTTCGCGGGCCGGGTCGATGCCGGTGACGACGGCGTCGGGAGTGGCCTCCAGCCAGGCGAGGGTGTCGCGGGTGGTCTCGGCCAGCGGACGGATGGTGAGGCCCGCGTCGAGCGACGGCTGTACGTCGTGGGCGGGGAGACCGTCGTACTCCGGGCGGGGGAGCCACAGCGGGATCGCACCGGGTCCCATCCAGGGCTCCACCTCGTGCTCGGTGAGGAAGGCCTGGTCCACCCAGGTCCAGGAGATCTCGCTGTCGACGCCGTCCGCGCACTGGGCGAGCAGGTCGGCGATCGGCATCGCGGGGCCGACCCCGTCGTAGACACCCGTGGTGCGCTGCTCACAGGCGGTGACCGCCCACGCGGCGAGGTCGCGGACGTCGGCGACCTGCATGGTGTCGGCGGGGTCGCCCGGAGCCAGCACTTCGCCTCCCGCGGCCAGCCGCCGAGGCCAGTAGCTGAACCGGCCGCTCGGGTCGCCCGGCCCGACGATCAGGCCGGGTCGCATCACCATCGCGGACGCCGCGCCGTCGAGCACCGCCCGCTCGCAGGCCACCTTCATCGGGCCGTAGGCCTCGGGCTGCTCCTTCAGGTCGACGTCGTCCTCGATGGCCTCGACCAGCGGCAGCGTCGCGGGCGTCCCGCCCGGGGTGGCGTCGTCGGCGTAGACGTTGACCGTGGAGACGAAGACCCAGTGCGCGCCGGCGTACGCCGCCAGGGCGGACCGCACCCACGACGGGTGCCGCGCCACGTCCACCACGCCGTCGAACTCGCCGAGGTCGTCAGGCAGGCCGACGCTCCGGTCCACCTCGACCAGCCGCGCCCCGTCCGGGACCGACCCCGACGTCCCGCGCGCCGCGCAGGTCACGTCATGGCCGCGGGCCAACGCGTCGGCGGCCACCGCCGTCGAGAGGAAGACCGTCCCACCCAGCACGAGCAGTCGCATGCCACCCAACCCTAGGCCCGCGGCGGGGTGGTCGGGCTGAGCAGCCAGTCGTCGAAGAAGGACCGGTCGACGCCGGTCTGGTCGACCAGCCATCCGAGGTACTCGTCGCGGTCGGCGTTAGTGGCCGGTTCGCGGGCCGGCCAGTCGCGGACCACCTGCCAGAACTTGTCGTCGCCGACCTGCTTGCGCAGCTCGTGCCACATCAACGCCGGCCCGTAGTAGATGTTGCCCTCGCCGAACTGCGTCGGGTCGTACGCCGCGGGCGGGCCGGACTTGGCGCGCATGTCCAACTCGTCAGCGGCGTACGCATCCATCACCGAGTCCACGGTGACGCCGTCCTGCTCGGCCACCCAGCAGCCCTGGAGGTACATCGCCATGCCCTCGTTCATCCACACGTCGCGCCAGTCGTCCGGCGTGATCTCGTCGCCGTACCACTGGTGGGCCAGCTCGTGGACCAGTACCGCTTCCGAGGTCGCGTAGTCGGTGGCCCCCAGCGTGATCATGGTCTGGGTCTCCATGCCGCTGCGGGAGTCGACGAGGAGGAAGCCGAGGGTGTCGAAGGGGTACGGCCCGAGCAGCGCCTCGAGCCAGTCCAACCCGTCGGCGGCGGACTCGAGCCCGCTGGCCAAGCCGGGCCGGTCGCTCGGCACCCAGTAGGCGATCTCGACCCCGCTCGCGGAGGTGTTGCTGGTCCGCGTGTAGTCGCCGGTCGCGACCGTGATGAGGTACGACGCCGCCGGCGTGGACAGGTGCCACGACGTGGTGGTGAGCCCGTCCTGCTCGGTCTGGTCGGTCATCTCGCCGTTCGCGATGCCCACCCACGGGGAGGGCACGGTGACGCTGATGTCGTAGAGCGCCTTGTCGGACGGCTGGTCGTTGACGGGGTACCAGGTGAACGCGCCGTACGGCTCCTGCATCGTCCAGGTCTCGCCGTCGGGCGTGGTCGTCCAGCCGGTGGTGGTGAAGTCACTGCGCGTCGTCGGCGCCGGCGTCGGCTGCGGGATGCCGGCGTAGGTCACCTCGAGGACGTAGCGCTCGCTCGCGACCACCGGCGCGGTGACGACGAGGTCCTTGCCGGTGTGCTCGAACGGCACGGCGACGCCGTCGAGGGTGACCGCCGAGACCTCCAATGGCTCGTCGAGGTCGAGCTGGAGGTGGTCGCCGTCGCCGGTTGAGCGGAGCTCGATGGTGGCCTCCCCCTGCAGCGTCCTGGTGTCAGGGGTCCAGGCCAGGTCCAGGTCGTAGTGGAGGGAGTCCACGCTCGGGTCGCCGACGTCGGGGTAGACCGAGTCCTCGACCGGCTCGCTCAGCGCCGGGTCGAGCGCCGGGTCGTCAGGGTCGACCGGCTCGTCGGCCTCCTCGGGCAGCGACGCCGAGCCGCTCGGGGTCTCGACCGCAGACGGGGTCGGGGTGGACCGCGCGGCCACGGCCGGGTCCTCGTCGTTGCAGCCGCAGAGCAGTCCGGCGGCGAGCAGCAGCGCGACGAGCGCCGCCGGGCGTCTCACGAGGACTCGGCCAGCATCGGTCGGACCAGGCGTCGGCCGTGGTGGATCTGCGCCTTGATGGTCCCGAGCGGCGCGTCGAGCTGCCGCGCGATCTCCTCGTACGCCAGCCCGTAGACGTCGCGCAGCAGCAACGGCTCCACGAACTGCGGGTGGTCGCGCTCCAGGGCCTCCATCGCCTCGAGCAGGTCGAGGCGGGTGCCGGCGATGACACTCGTGGTGCGGGGGTCGGGACGATGCAGCGCCTGGGACTCGGTGGGGTCGGCCGCGACCGCCTGGTTCTTCATCCGGCGGTACGTCGAGCGCGCGGAGTTCACCGCGACCACGTGCAGCCAGGTGGTGAACCGGCCGCGCTGGTTCCAGGTGCCGATCTTCTCGGCCACCTTGATCAGCGCATCCTGGCAGGCGTCCTCGGCGTCGGGGGTGTATGGCAGCACCCCGCGGCAGACGTTGAGCGTGCGCGGCCGCACCGCCGCCAGCAACGACTCCATCGCGTCCCGGTCGCCGTCCTGTGCGCGGCGCGCGAGCTCGTCGATCTCGTCCGGCGTGGTCGCGGACTCGGTCATCGTTCGCTCACCATGGGCTCCACCCTCCCCAGCGCGACGAACATAGTGGCCGCCCCAAGCCGGATCGCAACCGAACCGAGACCTGCCGGTCACCCGGTGAGGCCGCGGGGACCGGGCCCGGCTCGGTTTCCCCACCGCCGGAGGGGCCATGATGCGGGGGTGCCCATGCCCGCCCGTCTCGGCCGCTACGCCGTGCGCCGCCGGATCGGCTCGGGCGGCTTCGCGACGGTGTGGCTGGCCTACGACGAGCAGCTCGACTCCCCGGTGGCGATCAAGGTGCTGGCCGAGAACTGGACCGAGGACCACCAGATCCGGCAGCGGTTCCTCGAGGAGGGGCGCTACCTGCGCAAGGTCGAGTCGCCGCACGTGGTCACCGTCTACGACGCCGGCGAGCTCGACGACGGCCGCCCCTACCTGGTCATGTCGTACGCCGACCAGGGCACCCTCGCCGACCGGCTCGAGGTGGACGGACTCACCCCGGCCCAGGCGATGGAGGTGGTCCGTCAGGTCGGCGCCGGCCTCCAGGCCCTCCACGACCGCGACATCCTGCACCGCGACGTGAAACCTGCCAACGTGCTCTTCCGCACCGTCGAAGGCACCGACGGCCAGACGGTCCGGGCCATGGTCGGCGATCTCGGACTCGGCAAGGCGCTGGACATGAGCTCGCGGCTGACGATGATCGCCGGCACCCCGACGTACGTCGCTCCGGAGCAGGCCGCCGCCGAGGCGCCGGACGCACGGGCCGACCAGTACTCCCTCGCCGCGCTGTCCTTCCTGCTGCTCACCGGCCGTCCGCCGTTCAGCCACACCTCGCTGTCCGACGCGATGAACCCACGCGAGCTGCCCCCGGTCTCCACCGAGGAGCGGCCGTTCCCGCCGGCGGTCGGGCAGGTGCTGCGTCGCGGCCTGGCCCGCGACCGCGACGAGCGCTACCCGGACGTCACCCACTTCGTCACCGCCCTGGCCGCCGCGCTGGGCCCGATCGAGGCCGGCCCGGCCACCCAGCCCTGGCTCGACCGCGACCCAGAGCTCACCCAGCCCGGCCCGCGCCCGTCACCCCAGCCCGAGGCCGCCCTGCCCGAGCCGACCCTGCCCCGCCGCCGTGGCCGCCGGCTCGCGGTGCTGGCCCTCACCGGCCTCGTCGCCCTCGCCGTCGGCGGGGGAGCCGGGTACGCCGCCCAACGCCAGCTGGCCCCCGCCGACCGGACCGTCATCGACGACACCGGAACCCTGTCGGTCACGGTGCCCGCCGCGTGGGACCGCGCCGACGCGACGCAGGGCTGGGCGCCGCCCAACGCGGACGGCGGGACGTTCGCGGCGCTCTCGGTCGGCACCAGCCGGGACTGGGCCACGGACGACGGCCCTGAGGAGGGTGTCTTCGTGGCGCTGCTGCCGGGCACGGAGCTGCCTGAGCAGGTGCCCCAGCACCCCGAGTGCGACAGCGCGGGCCGGACGGTGCTGGACAGCCAGGACGGTGACGCTTCCGCGACCGTCTTGTACGGCGACTGCCCAGGCGGCGGCATCACCGTCGAGCGGGTGGTCCTGGTCTCCGCCAACACCCTGCTGTGGGTACAGGTCCGCAGCGACGACCGGGCCACCGCCAACCAGGTCCTCGACGACGTCCAGTCGCACGGTATCTAGCCCCGGTCGTCACCCTTGGGTGGCTTCGGGGGGAGCTCCTGCATCGAGTCGATGGTCCGCGTGAGCAGGTCGCGAAGCCCGTCCTCGTCCGCACTGCGGCCCGTGACCGCCGCGCCCGCGTACGCGTGGGAGCCGTCGAAGCTCACCCACTGCTCCATGGTCACCCGGAAGTAACCGCCGTCGACGTAGGTTGCCTCGAAGGTGTCACCGGTCTGCGCAATGACCTCGAAGTCCTCGATGCCGCCGTTGTCGTCGGCCTCCTCCAAGGCGGCGATCCGGCCGGCCTTGGCCGCCGAGACCGAGACGTTCAGGCCGCGGACGATGCTCACCCGCAGCTTGTAGGTGTTGAGCGGGTTGTCCGGCCGGACGAAGTTCCACATGTTCGTCTCGGTGTCCCGGGTCATCCGCCAGCCGTCGGGGACGTCCACCGTGACGCCCGCAGCCCGGGGGCCGACCCGCAGGTCCACCGGCGAGCTGGGGAGGGCCGGCGGGAGCCGGTCGGTGTCGGGGTCGGGGAGGATGTCGCGGACCGGCGGCGTGGGCACCGAGGGCGAGACGGCGGGTACGGACTGCAGGGTGTCGCTGCGTGCGGGCCCCGCCTGGTCGCGGTCGGCCACGGCGTACCCGCCCGCGACGCCCGCGCAGAGCAGCACGACGGCCACCCCGAGCGCGCGCCACCACATGCGGTGACACTAGCCACACCCGCCTCGTGAGCAATGAGAAAACAAGTGCGGGCCGGTCTGTCGTATTGGTACACAGCCGTTCGTGGAAGAGATGTGAGCCCTTCCATGTTGAGGAGAATCTGATGACGACGACCCCGCCGACCGACTCGGCCACGGACCCGGACACGGCGACGGCACGAAGCCGCTGGCTGGCCCTCTACGTGCTGTGCCTGGGCGACCTGATGATCGTGCTCGACCAGAGCATCGTGAACGTCGCGCTGCCCTCGATCCGCACCGACCTCGGCTTCTCGCAGGCCTCGCTGGCCTGGGTGGTGAACGCCTACCTGCTCACCTTCGGCGGGTTCCTGCTGCTCTCCGGGCGGCTCGGCGACCTGCGCGGCAACAAGCGGGTCTTCCTGGGTGGTGTCGTGTCGTTCACCATCGCCTCAGCGGTCTGCGGCCTCGCGCCGAACGCGTCCTTCCTCGTGGTCGGTCGCGCGGTGCAGGGGCTTGCCGGCGCCGGCGTCTCGGCCGTCGCGCTGGCCCTGATCATGGGGCTGTTCAGCTCACCCGCGGACCGGGCCAAGGCGATGGGCGTCTTCGGGTTCGTGATGTCCGGCGGCGGCGCCGTCGGCGTTCTGGCCGGTGGCGTGCTGACCGGCCTGCTGTCGTGGCACTGGATCTTCCTCGTGAACGTCCCCGTCGGGATCGCCGTCGTCGTGGCTGCCCGCGCGGTGCTGCCCGCCGACGACGTGGTGCGCGGCTCGGCCACGCTCGACGTGCCCGGCGCCGTCCTGGTCACCTCCGCGCTGATGATCGCCGTGTACGCCGTCGTGGGCGGCAATGACGCGGGCTGGGCCACGGTCCGCACTCTCGGCCTGCTCTCGGCAAGCGTCGCGCTGTTCGTCGCGTTCATCGTCCGCGAGGTCAGGACGGCCGAGCCGCTGGTGCCGCTGCGGCTGTTCAAGCTGCGCAACGTGTCGGTCTCCCAGGTCGTCGGCGTGCTGTGGGCCGCCGCGATGTTCGCCTGGTTCTTCCTGGCCGCGCTCTACCTCCAGCAGGTGCTGGGTTACAGCGCCCTCGAGGTCGGCCTGGCCTTCGTCCCGACCAGCCTGGTCATGATGTTCTGCTCGCTGAAGGTCTCCGACCGCCTCGTGATGAGGTTCGGGATCCGCGCCCCGCTCACCGTCGGCCTGGCGCTGGCC
The DNA here is from genome assembly GCA_963749865.1 of uncultured Actinomycetota bacterium. Classification (GTDB taxonomy): domain Bacteria; phylum Actinomycetota; class Actinomycetes; order Propionibacteriales; family Nocardioidaceae; genus Nocardioides. Next base: position 238,506 of record CAVVOE010000005.1, on the reverse strand, counting down.
GCGCTGTCGCTGGCGCTGTTCGCGATGGCACCGGTCAACGGCAGTTTCGTGACCGACGTGCTGCCCTCGATGGTCCTGCTCGGCATCGGTGCCGGCATCGCCTTCAACCCGGTCCTGCTGGCTGCCATGGGCGACGTCGAGCCGCACGAGGCCGGCCTGGCCTCCGGCGTCGTGAACACCTCGTTCATGATGGGCGGCGCGCTCGGCCTGGCCGTTCTCGTCGCGGTGTCGGACTCCCGCACCGCCTCGCTGGCGGCCGGCGGAGCCGCCCCGGTCGAGGCGCTGCACGGCGGGCTCCAGGTGGCCTTCGCGGTCGGCGCCGTCGCCGCCGGGCTGGCCGCCTTGGTCGGCGGCACCCTGCTCCGCCCGCAGCCGATGGCGATGCCTGAGGCCCCCGCCGCGGACGAGGTCGACGAAGACCACGAGTGCGGCTGCCCGGAGCCCTGCGCCGCCTGAGCACCCATGTAACTGACCGTTCCGCCCACTGCCCTGCGCGTATTCGCGCAGGGCAGTGTTCTGAACAGTCAGTTACATGTGATGGCCCGCGCGCACGCCACCACCGCCCAACCGGGCCATTGCCCCACCACTCGGTGCGTGTCCTAGCGTGGCGCTGATGACCAGCCTGTTGATCCGGGCCACTCGCGTGGTCCCGATCGGACCCACTGCGGCCCCGTCGCAGGACCCCGTCGACGTGCTCGTCGAGGACGGCCTGGTCACCAGCGTCGCCGCCCACCTGGACTCCCGCCGGGGGATCGAGGAGGTCGACGCCGACGGCCGCTGGTGCGCTCCCGGCCTCTGGGACCAGCACGTGCACCTGGCCCAGTGGACGCTGGCCTCCCAGCGTCTCGACCTGGCGCCGGCGGGCTCCCCCGAACAGGTGCTGGCCCTGGTCGCCGAGCGGGTCACCACACTGCCCCGTGTGCCGGTCATCGGCTGGGGGCACCGGCCAGGTGGCTGGCGCGACGTCACCGTCTCCGAGCTCGACGCGGTCACCGGCGAGACTCCGGTGGTGCTGATCGCCGGCGACGGCCACCACGCCTGGCTCAACACCACCGCCCTGATGCACCTCGCGCTGCCGGTGCGCGACTCGGTGGTCCGCGAGACCGAGTGGTTCGCTGTCTATCCCCGCCTGGTCGGCCTGGTCGGCAACGACGGCACCACGCCCGACGCGTTCCGCCGGACCCTCGATGCCGCTGCCGCGCGCGGCGTGGTCGGCCTGGTCGACTTCGAGTTCGGCGGCAGCCGGGACGACTGGGCGACGCGCTGGGCCCAGGACTGCGACCTGCTCCGCATCCGGTGGGCGACGTACGCCGACACCCTCGACGAGGTGATCGACGCCGGCCTGTCCACCGGCGACCCGCTGCCGGGCTGCGACGACCGGATCACGATGGGCCCGCTCAAGATCATCAGCGACGGGTCGCTCAACACCCGCACCGCGTGGTGCTGCGAGCCCTATGAAATTGGACGGAGTGGCGACGCGCAGCGCCTGGAGTACCCCGCCGGCCAGCCCAACCTCTCCGCCGACGAGCTCCGCGACCTGCTCAAGCGCGCCCACGGCGGCGGCCTCGAGGTCGCGACCCACGCGATCGGTGACGCGGCCGTGGCCGAGGCGCTCGCGGCCTACGCCGAGACGGGCGCCGTCGGGTCGATCGAGCACGCGCAGATGGTCGGCCGCGACGATGTGCGCCGGATGGCCGAGCTCGGCGTCCGGGCCAGTGTGCAGCCGGCGCACCTGCTCGACGACCGTGACCTGACCGAGCTGATCTGGCCGGGCCGGGCCGAGCGCTGCTTCGCGTTCCGCTGGATGCTCGACGACGGCGTCGAGCTCGCCCTCGGCTCCGACGCCCCGGTCTCACCGCTGGACCCGTGGCTGGCCATGGCCGCCGCGGTGCACCGCAGCGCCGACGAGCGCGACCCCTGGCACGGCGAGCAGGCGCTCACCCCCGCCGAGGCACTGGCCGCCTCGGTCGACGGCCAGCCCACCGTGGGCGTCGGGTCACCCGGCGACCTCGTCCTCCTCGACGCCGACCCGCTGGCGACCACGGACAGCTCCGCCGACACCGGTGCCGCGCTTCGCCACATGTCGGTCGCGCTCACCTCGGTCGGCGGCCGGGTCGTGCACTCGACCCTCTAAGGCTCGAGCTCGGCCAGGATCAGGTCGGCGACCGCCTGCTGCTCCTCGGCGAACGGGTGGAAGGCCACCGCGCGGGCCATGTCGGTCTGGATGCCGTTGACCCACGCCTTGCTGCCCGCGCAGATGTCGTGGCCCGCGCTGGCCTCGACCATGTCGACGTACGTCGCGTCGCCGGCCTCGGCGGCGGAGCGCAGCGCGTCGCCCAGCTTCTCGGTGATCGAGCGCACGTACGCGTAGTCACCCCTGGCCAGCGGCAGGATGGGACAGGTCCCGCGCGCGGGGACCGGCTGCGGGTAGCCGACCAGCACCACGGTCGCGTCCGGCGAGCGGTCGTGCACGCCCCGGATCGCCGCGGTGACCCGCGCGCGGATCCTCCCGATCTTTCGCACCAGCGGGTCCCGCGCACCGGCCGCCGCCATCTGGTCGTGGCAGGGCGCGCCGTCGGGCTGTGACGACCCGAGCTGCGCGCAGGTGCCGACCAGCGTCCGGAAGAGCTGCAGGTCGTTGCCGCCGATGCCCAGCGTCACCAGCGAGGTGTCGGGCGTGAGGGCGTCGAACTGCGCGGGGACGACCTTGCCGCCCGTCTGCTGGGCACCGACCAGGTCGAGGGTGCTGGCACCCGAGCAGCTGACGTCGACGACCTCTGTGTCCAGCGCGCTGGCCAGCAGCGCCGGATAGTTGCCGTCCGACCGGGCGCAGCCGGTGGTCAGGTCGGTCTGCGGCACGCCGGGCGCCGCGGTGTAGGAGTCACCCAGGGCGACGTAGGTCGGGTACGGCGAGGAGCTCTGCGGCTCGGTGGTGGTGGCCTCCGGGTTGCCCACGGTGGAGGCCGGCTGCCCGTCGTCACACCCGGCCAGGCCGCAGACCGCGGTCGCGACGACGACGACGGCGGTCGCGACGACGCGGCGGAGCAGCATGGGGTCGACGGTACGGCGCAGCGCCCAACCGGACGGCCTGGACGCTCAGTCCCGGAGGGCCTCGAGGACCAGGTCGGCCACGGCCTGCTGGCCGCGGGCCAGCGGGTGGAACTCGGCCGCGGTGCCGGGCAGGGGTTGGACGCCGTTGACCCAGGCCTCGTCGCCGGCGCAGATGTCGTGGCCGTCGCTGGCGCCGAGCACGTCGACGAAGGTATCGCCGGCTTCTTCCGTGGCCGACCGCAGCGCGTCGTCGAGGGCCTCGAGCTGTTCGCGCGCGAAGGGGTAGTCGCCGCTGGCGAGGGGCAGCTCCTCGCAGGTCCCGGACGGGGGTACCGGCTGCGGGTAGCCGACCACGAGCACCTTGGCGGACGGAGCCCGTTCCTCCACCTGCTCCAGCAGCTGTTGCAGGCGGGCACCGGTCATGGCCGGGACGGCCGTCAGGTCCGGGCTGCCGGGTGTGGAGCTCAGGGTCTCGCAGGGTGCGCCCGTCGGGTCGGTGGGTGCCGCGGCCACACAGCCGTAGATCAGGCCGACGTAGAGCGTGAAGTCGTTGTAGCCCAGCCCGACGGTGACCAGGTCGGTCCCGGGGCCCAGGCTGTCCAGCTGGGCCGGCCAGGACTCCGCCCCGGGCCGGATCTGGGGCGTGGTGCCGTTCTCGGTGGACGCTCCTCCGCAGCTCACGTCCCGGAGCCGGGCCTTCAGCTCCCTGGCCACCAGGTGGGGGTAGTTGAGCTCGGACTGCTGGCAGGGGCCGCCGTCGGCCACCGGCCGGGGGAGCCCGGCGCCCGACGTGAACGAGTCACCCAGCGCGACGTACTCGTCGTACGAGCCCGCCCCGCCCGCGTCATTGCAGGCGACGAGCAGGGGGAGCAGCAGGGGCAGCGCCAGCAGCGGTACGGCGCGCCTCATGCAGGAACGCTAACCGTCGTCGTGCGCTGGTTGCGCCAGGGCGTCCTGGACCAGCGCCGCGACAGCGCGCTGCTCGCTGGCGAACGGGTGCCACACCGCTGAGCGGGTGCTGCCCGTGGCGCCGAGCACCCAGGCCTCCTCGCCCGCACAGATGTCGTGGCCACGGCTGGGCTCCAGCAGGCTGAGGAACGGCACCTCGGCCCGGTGCGCGGCCGCCCGCATCGCCGTGTCGACGCCGACGAGGAACTCGGCGAGGTAGGCGTAGTCGCCCGTGGCGAACGGCAGCTCGGGGCAGGTCCCGGTCTCGGGCACCAGCTGCGGGTAGCCCACCAGCAGCACCCGTGCCTCGGGTGCCTTGCGGGCGACGAGGTGGAGGACCCGCTCCACCCGCTGGCCCACCTCGGGGAGCTTGGACAGGAGCCCGTCGCCGTCCGGGCCCTCGTACGCTGCGCGGCACGGCGCGCCGTACGGGTCCTGTGACGCGAGCTCGGGGCACCCTAGGACCAGCGACCCGAAACCTGCGTCGTTCACGCCCAGGCTCACGGTCACCAGGTCGGTGCGCCGGTCCAGGGCCGAGAGCTGGGGCGGGTTCTGGCCCGTGTCGGTCGCCTGGACCGTCTCCGCGTCGGTCGTCCCCGCCCCCGCGCAGCTGATGTCGACGAGCCGGGTTCGGAGACGTTCGGCCAGGAAGTGCGGATAGTTCCGCTCCGAGCGCCAGCACCCCGTCGCGACGCTGGGCGGGATGCCGGAGCCAGCGGTGTACGAGTCGCCGATCGCGACGTAACGCTCCACGGTGGCCGCACGCGGCGCACCGTGCCTGACGCTCTGGGCGTGGTCCCCCGTCCCCGCCTCGCCCGGCTGACCCATCAGCAGGACGAACACCCCCAGGAGGATCCACATCACTGTGGTCCTCACTTGGGGTCCGTACCCCGATCGGGCGGGTGGCAAAACATCCGGGCAACCCCTTGACAGGTAATTAGTAAGTGAGGTTTCCTAACAAACGTGACGAGCACCTCGACGCCGGTACGGCGGGCGCTGCGGCCCTCGGGCCGGCTGCTCCCCGAGGACACCCGTCGCCACCACCGGGCGCTGCTGCTCCAGCTGCTGTTCCGCTACGGCCCGGCCAGCCGGGCCGACCTGGCCCGCTCCAGCGGGCTGACCCGGGTGACCGTCTCCGACGTCGTCGGCGACCTGGTGGCCGAGGGGCTGCTCGGCGAGTCCGCGGCCCCGGTCCAGGGCCGGGTGGGCAAGCCGCCGGTCCTCGTGCAGCTGGCCGAGGAGTCCCGCCAGATCGTGGCGGTCGACCTCTCCGCTGACGGCGTGGTCTCCGGCGCCCTGCTCAACCTGTCCGGTGCGGTCCAGGACCGCCGTCGCGAGCCGCTGGGCGGCCGGCGCGGCGAGGACGCCGTCACCCTCGTGCACGACCTGGTCGGCGAGCTGGTCGGCGCCGCCACCCGCCCGGTGCTCGGCATCGGCGTGGGCACGCCTGGGGTCGTGGACGCCGCGGGGGTGGTCGTCGACGCCCCCAACCTGGGCTGGCAGGGCACCGCGCTGGCCGAGGGGCTGCGCACGGCGTTCGGCGTACCCGTCTTCGTGGCGAACGACGCCAACACCGCTGTCCTCGGCGAGCACACCTTCGGCGACACCGGCGACGGTGGGCTGATGCTGGTCCGGATCGGCACCGGCGTGGGTGCCGGGCTCGTGCTCGAGGGCCACCTGCTGCACGGCCACCGCTCGGCGGCCGGCGAGGTCGGCCACGTCGTGGTGGACCCCGACGGCGTCGAGTGCGCCTGCGGCCGCCGCGGCTGCCTCGAGACCGTCCTGGCCGCGCCGCACCTGCGCGAGCGGCTCGCCGCCGACGGCCCCGACGGGCTGGCCGAGGTCGGCGGACAGCTCGGCGTGGTCCTGGCCCCGGTGGTCGGGACCCTCAACCTGCACGAGCTGGTGCTCAGCGGCCCGCTCGAGCTGCTCGACGGCCCGCTGCTGGCGGCCGTCGACCGCACGATCCGCGAGCGCACGATGCCGGTCTCCGGCGAGGAGCTCGTGGTCCGCACGTCCGTGCTGGGCGACGACGTGGTGCTCGTGGGTGCCGCCGTGCTCGTCCTGGCCGGTCAGCTGGGGGTGTCCTGAGTGTTTGAAATCAGCACAGCGCCCTTCGGCACCACCCAGTAAATCAGCAGCACGATCGAGAGGAACTCAGGGTGCGTACCTTCACGAAGGCTCCACTGAAATTCGGGGCGCTGGCCACGGCCGGCGTGCTCGCGCTCGGCCTCGGGCTGTCCGCCTGCAGCGACGACGACGCGGACGCCTCCTCGGGCGGCGGCCCCAAGAAGGCCGAGATCCGGGTCTGGCTCAACGGCACCGACACGCCCGATGCGGCCCGTGAGTGGCTGAAGACGACGTTCGAGGCCGACCACCCCGGCTCCACTCTCACCATCGAGCAGCAGGAGTGGGAGGGGCTGGTCGAGAAGCTGACCACCTCGCTGTCCAGCGACTCCGAGACGCCCGACGTGGTCGAGGTCGGCAACACCCAGGCGCCGACGTTCACCGCCGCCGGTGCGTTCAGCGACGTGAGCTCCGACCTCGGCGACTGGGGCGGCGACGACCTGCTGCAGGGCTTCGTCGAGGGCGCGCAGGTCGACGGCAAGACGTACGCCGTCCCCTACTACGCGGGCTCGAAGTACATCTTCTACCGCAAGGACCTCTTCGAGGCGGCGGGCATCTCGGTCCCGACCACGACGGACGAGTTCGTGCAGGCGGCGATCGACCTGAAGAAGGCCAACCCCGAGCCGGCCAGCTTCTCCGGCTTCTGGTTCCCGGGCCAGGACTGGCGCAACGGCGTCGCGTTCGTCTGGAACGCCGGCGGCGACCTCGCCGTCAAGGACGGCGACGCGTGGACCGGCGCACTGTCCACGCCGGAGTCGGTCGAGGGGCTGCAGACCGTCCAGACGCTCATGGAGCAGGCCTCGGGTGCCGCCAAGGACGGCAACGAGGAGAACCCGCAGACCGCGTTCTGCGCCGGTGAGGTGGGCATGCTGTCCGCCCCCGGGTGGGTCAAGGGCCTGATCGAGGACCCCGACGCCGGCTGCCCGGACATGGTCGCCAACCTGGGCGTCTTCGCGCTCCCCGGGACCGACGGTGCGCCCGCGCCGGTGCTGCTCGGCGGCTCGGACATCGCGATCTCGGCCAAGTCGAAGAACCAGGACCTGGCGCGTGACGCCATCGGCCTGATGCTCAGCGACGACTTCCAGAAGCTGATGGCCGAGGCCGGGCTCACGCCGGCCAAGGAGTCGCTGTCCAGCGAGCTCGGCAGCGACGAGTACGCCGAGGCCACCATCGCCGCCGCGTCCAACGCCAAGCTCACCCCGGCGGCGCCGGGCTGGGCCGAGGTGGAGGGCTCGCGGGTGCTGGAGGACCTGTTCGTCGACATCGCCAAGGGCGGCGACGTCGAGGAGCTGGCTGCGGCCGCCGACGAGAAGATCACCGAACAGCTCGGCTGAGCCAGGTCGTTCCACACTCGGTCGGGGCGGTGTCCCCTGAACTGGACGCCGCCCCGGCCGCTCCATGCCCGACGATGATCATCAGCGAGAGGAGGAGGGGGTGACCGCGACGACGACCGCCGCCACCGGCGTGCCTGCGCACCCCGAGGTCCCGGTCGAGCAGCCTCGTCCGGGCCGCGGACCCGGCCGGCTGCCGTACGGCCTGATGCTCCCGGCCGCCGTCCTCCTGGCCCTCTCGCTCGGGTACCCGCTGGTCCGCCAGGTGGTGCTCTCCTTCCACGAGTACGGCCTGGCCCAGCAGTTCGGCCGGCCGGCCGAGTGGGTCGGGCTGGACAACTACCGGTCGCTGATCACCGACGCCTACCTGTGGAAGGTGCTGCTGCGCACCGTCGCGTTCTGCCTCGTCAACGCGGCGCTGACCATGGTCCTCGGCCTGGCGGTCGCGCTGCTCATGCGGCTGATGTCGGGTCCCGTCCGGCTGCTCGTCCAGGCCGGACTGCTGCTCGCCTGGGCGATGCCGGTGGTCGCCTCGCTGACCGTGTGGCAGTGGCTCTTCGACACGCAGTACGGCGTGGTGAACTGGACGCTGAGCCACCTGGGCGCCGACTACGAGGGTCACTCGTGGCTGCTGAACCCGCTGTCGTTCTACTTCGTGGCCACCGTGATCGTGGTGTGGATGAGCGTGCCGTTCGTGGCGTTCACCGGGTACGCCGCACTGACCCAGGTCAGCGAGGACCTCACCGAGGCCGCCGAGCTCGACGGCGCCACCGCCAGGCAGCGGCTGCGCCACGTCGTGCTGCCCGCGATCCGGCCGGTGCTGCTGATCATCGGCCTGCTCCAGGTGATCTGGGACCTGCGCGTCTTCACCCAGATCTACGTCCTGCAGCGGGCCGGCGGCGTCACCCGGGACACCAACCTGCTCGGCACCTACATCTACCGGCTCGGGATCGGCGGCGGTGACTTCGGCACCGCGGCCGCGGTCGCGATGTTCATGCTGGCGCTCACCGTGCTGCTGACCGCGCCGTACGTCCGCACCATGCTGAGGAACGAAGACTGATGGCCCGCCGTACCGCCGCACCCGTCCGGATCGGCGCCAACCTGGCCGGGCTGGTGATCTTCGCGGCCTGTGCGTTCCCCGTCTACTGGATGGTGAACACCTCGCTCCTGCCGCGCCGCGAGATCAACGCCCCGGACCCGACCTGGGCGCCGTTCGGCGGCAGCCTCGACAACTACCGGCGGGTGCTCGAGGGCGGGCGGTTCTTCGACGCGCTCTGGATGAGCCTCGGGGTGACGGTGGCGACGGTCGCGATCTCGCTGACCTTCGCGTTCCTGGCCGCGCTGGCGGTGACCCGGTTCCGGTTCCGGGGCCGCAAGAGCTTCATCGTCACGCTGCTGCTGATCCAGATGATCCCGGTCGAGGGCCTGTTCATCAGCCAGTACAAGATGCTCGAGGGCTTCCACCTGCTCAACACGGTGGCCGGCCTCACCCTGGTCTACGTCGCCAACGTGCTGCCGTTCACCGTCTGGACGCTGCGCGGCTTCGTCGCCGGGGTGCCCTACGAGCTCGAGGAGGCGGCGATGATGGACGGCTGCTCGCGCTTCCAGGCCTTCCGCAAGATCACCTTCCCGCTGCTCGCGCCCGGGCTGGTGGCCACCGGCGTGTTCGGCTTCATCCAGGCATGGAACGAGTTCACCCTCGCCGTCGTCGTGATGACCCGCGACGACAGCAAGACGCTGCCGGTGTGGCTGGCCGGCTTCCTCGACGTCAACCGCGGCATCGACTGGGGCGGCGTGATGGCCGGCTCCACGCTGATCGCGATCCCGGTGATCGTCTTCTTCCTGCTGATCCAGGGCCGGATGGTCTCCGGGCTCACCGCCGGGGCGGTGAAGGGATGACCCCCTCATGAGCATCGAGTCCCTGGCGCTGCGGGTGCTGCTGCCGTCGTTCGCCGGCACGACGGTGGCATCTGACGTACTCGCCCTGCTCGAGGAGGGGCTGGGCGGGCTGTGCCTGTTCGGCTCCAACACCGCCGACGGGCCGGACGGGGTCGCGGCGTACACCGCGAGCGTCCGCTCGGTCTCGCCGGGCGCGGTGATCGCCGTGGACGAGGAGGGCGGCGACGTCACCCGGCTGCACGTGCCCGACGGCAGTCCGGTGCTCGGGCCGCTGGCCCTCGGCGCCGCCGCGGACCTCGACCTGACCCGCGCGGTCGGCCGGGCGATCGGCCGGGAGCTGGCCGCGGTCGGCATCACCCTCGACCTGGGCCCGGTGGCGGACGTCAACTCCAACGCCGCCAACCCGGTCATCGGCACCCGCAGCTTCGGGGCGTCGGCGTCGGAGGTGTCCGAGCACGTGGCCGCCTGGACCACCGGTCTCCAGTCCGCCGGGGTCGCGGCCTGCGCCAAGCACTTCCCCGGCCACGGCGACACCGCGGAGGACAGCCACCTCGCGCGGCCGGTGCTCGATGCCGACGTGTCCGTCCTCGGCGCGCGGGAGCTGGTGCCGTTCCAGGCCGCGGTCGAGGCCGGTACGGCGGCCGTGATGACCTCCCACATCGTCGTCCCCGCCCTGGACGCCGACCGGCCCGCCACCCTCAGCGCGCCGGTGCTCGGCCTGCTGCGCGACCGGCTCGGGTTCCGGGGCGTGATCGTGACCGACGCCCTCGACATGGCCGGCGCGTCGGCGGGGCTCGGCATCCCTCAGGCCGCAGTCCTCTCGGTCGCCGCCGGCGCCGACCTGCTGTGCATCGGCGCCGACAACTCCGTCGCCCAGGTCAGGGAGATCCAGGCCGCGCTCGTCGCAGCAGTGCAGTCCGGGTGGCTGTCGGAAGCGCGGCTGGCCGAGGCGGCCAAGGCGGTGGGCGGCCTGGCCGTGCCGGCCACGGACGGCCCGTCGCTCCACCCCGACGCCCTGGCCGCCGGCGCCACCCGCTCGGTGTCGGTCACCGGGACGCTGCCGCCGCTGGTCGGCGCCCGGGTGGTCCGGGTCGACTCGGCCGGCACCATTGCGATCGGCGCCGCACCGTGGGGGCTGCCCGCGGACCACGTGGTCGCTCCCGGCGCCACCGACCTTCCCGAGGGGCCGCTGGTGCTCCAGGTCCGGGACGCGCACCGGCAGCCCGACGTGCTCGCCACGCTCGCGGCCGCCGCGCCCGGCTCGGTGGTGGTCGAGTGGGGCTGGCCGGGTCGGCGTGCTGACGACCTGCCGACCGTCGCCGCGCGCGGCTGGTCCCAGCCCGGCGCGGTGGCGGTGGCCGACGTGCTCAGAGGGGCAGGGTGGGGCGGGTGAGCGCGGTCGACCACACTGCGATCGGACTCGACATCGGGGCGACGAAGACCCTTGGCGTGCTCGTCGACGCCCGCGGCCACGTCGTCGAGCAGGTGCGCGAGGCGACCGAGCCCGGACCCGACGGCGTGGTCCGCACCGTCGAGCTGGTCGTCGCCCATCTCGGCGCGGCCACCGACGGTGCCCCCGCGACCTCGGTCGGGCTCGGCATCCCCGGCCTGGTCGACGTGGAGCGCGGCGCGGTCAAGCACGCGGTCAACCTCGGCGTGGACGGGGAGTGGGTCCTCCTGCGCGCCGAGCTGGAACAGCGGCTGGGCGTCGCGGTCGCGGTCGAGAACGACGTCAACGTGGCGACGCTGGGGGCCGTGGCGCTGAGCGGGATCCGCGACCTGGTCTACCTGTCCATCGGCACCGGCCTGGCCGCCGGGCTGGTCCTCGACGGCAAGCTGCGCCGCGGGGCCACCGGGGCGGCCGGCGAGATCGGCCACGTGCCGATCGACCCCCACGGCTCCCTGTGCCAGTGCGGCCAGCGCGGCTGCCTCGAGACGGTGGCCTCGGGGCGTGCCCTCGCCGAGGCGTGGCCCTCTGCCCCTGGTGAGCAGGGGAGCCGCCGGCCCAGGCCCTGTTCGCTGCGGCCGCGGCCGGCGACCCTCGGGCGATCGAGGTCCGGGACCGGTTCGCGGCCGGCGTCGCCAATGCGGTGCGGACGCTGTGCCTCTCCGTCGACCCGGCCACGATCGTGCTGGGCGGCGGCGTCGCCCACCTCGGACTGCCGCTGGTCGAGGCGGTGTCCGCTGCGCTGCGCGCGCAGGCTGCCTCGTCGCCGTTCCTCGCCTCGCTGGACCTGGCCGCGCGGATCCGGGTGGTGCCGGCCGACCAGCCGGTGGCAGCGATCGGCGCGGCGCTGCTGGGCCGGACGTGAGGCGCTGATGGAGGTCGTCCCGCTCTCCTCGTCCGCCGAGATCGCCGCGCTGGCCGCGGACACCATCGAGGCCCTGGTCCGCGCGAAACCGTCGGCGGTCCTGGGCCTGGCCACCGGCTCGACCCCCGAGCCGGCGTACGCCGAGCTGGTCGCCCGGCACCGCGCCGGCACCGGCCCGTCGTACGGCGACGTGCTCGCCTTCCTCCTCGACGAGTACGTCGGCCTGCCGCCCGGCCACCCGCAGTCCTACCGCGCCACGATCGCTCGCGAGCTGACCGACGACCTCGGGCTGCCCGCCGAACGGGTGCACGGCCCCGACCCCACCGACGTGCGGACCGCCGGCGCGGCCTACGAGAGCGCGCTGGTCGAGGCGGGCGGGATCGACCTGCAGGTGCTGGGCATCGGCTCGGACGGCCACCTCGCCTTCAACGAGCCCGGCTCGTCGCTGTCGTCGACCACCCGGCTCAAGACGCTGACCGAGGAGACCCGTCGCGACAACGCGCGGTTCTTCGACTCGCTCGACGCGGTGCCGCACCACGTGCTCACCCAGGGCCTCGGCACCATCCTCGAGGCCCGGCACCTGCTGTTGATCGCCACCGGCGCCTCGAAGGCCGAGGCCGTCGCCGCCGCGGTCGAGGGCCCGCTCACCGCCTCGTGCCCGGCCTCGGTCCTGCAGCTGCACCCGCACGCCACCGTGCTCCTCGACCCCGAGGCCGCGGCCCGGCTCGAGCGCGCCGACCACTACCGCGAGGTGTACGCCGGCAAGCCCGACTGGCAGGGCCTCTAGGCAAGCGCGATCGTCAACGCGAGCACCGTCTCGGGGTCCTCGAGCGTGTCGCCGTAGAGGTCTCGGAGCTGGCCCATCCGGTAGCGCACCGTCTGGGGGTGGACGAAGAGCGCGGCGGCGACGTCGTCGCGACGGCCCTGGTGGAGCAGCCAGGCGCGCAGGGTGTCGGCGAGCTTCTCGGCGGTGCCGGGCCGCAAACCTTCGAGCGGCGCCAGCACGCGGGCACGCAGGTCGGTCAGCGCGGACTCGTCGGCGTGCAGGACCAGCCGGGGGAGCGCAGCCTCGGTGTCGAGCTCGACGCCGAGCTCGCGGGCGCGCACGGCCCGGTCGACCGAGCGGCGTACGTCGAGCCAGGGCACCGCGGGCCCGGCCACCGAGCCGCGGTCGGCGAGCGTGCGGAGCAGGGCCGCGCGCCTGCGACCGTGCGCGTCCGGGACCAGGAGCAGCACGCCCTCATCGAGACCGGGCACCTCGGCGGCCTGGATCGTCGCGGCCGAGACCAGGCCGAGCACCGGCCGGACCTGCGACTCCGGCACGAGTACGGCGGTCAGCGTGGTCGGGGGCGCCCAGCCCGCGCGCTCGGCGGCCGCGGTGACCTCCTCCGGCGCCGCCCCCTCGAGCAGCAGCGTGACGATGCGCTCGAGCAGCCGCTGCCGGACCCGGCCGGTCGTCTCGGTCTCGTCGGTGTGGCCGGCGACCGCGGCGGCCGACAGCTCGTCGATGTAGGCGAAGACCAGCTCGGCGAAGTCGGCCAGCACGTCGGCCGGCAGCCCGCTGCGGACAGCGGTGGCCGACAGCTCACGCCACGAGACCCGGGCGCCGATCCGGAACGCCGCGAGCAAGGCGTCGGTGGTCCGGCCGCTGCGCGCCTCGCCCCGGCCGAGCTGGTAGGAGCCCTCCACCGCCGGGGCGGTCGGCGTGCGCAGGTCCTCGGTGCGGCCGCGGCTGGCCAGGGTCAGGAAGCCGCCCAGCGCGAGCTGTACGGCGTTGCGGATCGTCTCCCCCATCGGCCCCGAGAACGCGTCCCGGTAGCTGGGTACCTCGTCCACGATGGCGGCGACCACATCATCGGCCACGGCGGACAGCTGGCCGCGCATCTCCTCCACCGCGGCGGGGGACAGCTCGAGCCCGTGGCCGGAGGTGCGGCTGGTGCCCGTGGTGTTGCGCAACTTTGTCTCCTACGAACAAATGTGACGTATTCGTTCACGTCTGTCGAACATGGATTATCGCACGTGGATAGGGGACTCTGAAGACATGGCATCGATCTCCGCCTCCGGACCTGCCCGCGGTCGCCCCGCCGGCCTGTCTTTGCGGAGCGCTCTGAGCCGGGTCGTGAACGCTGCGGTCACCCCGCTCGAGCTCGGCGACGTCCTCGACGTCTTCCACCCGCTCCGCGGCAACCGCGACGGGCTCCAGGGACGGATCGTGTCGGTCACCCCCGAGACGGCCGAGTCCGCGACGATCCTGGTGAAGCCGGGTCGTGACTGGGCCGGCCACGTGCCCGGCCAGTACGTCCGCGTCGGGGTCGACGTCGACGGCGTCCGCCTGTGGCGGACGTACTCGCTGACCCACGGCCCGCGCCGCGACCGCAACCTCAGCTTCACGGTCAAGGCGATCCCGGGCGGCGTGGTCTCCAACTACCTCGTGCACCGCGCGATGGCCGGCCAGATGATCCAGCTCGAGCAGGCCGAGGGCGAGTTCGTGCTGCCGACCCCGATCCCGCAGAAGCTGCTGCTGGTCACCGCCGGCTCGGGCATCACACCGGTGATCGGGATGCTGCGCAACCTGTTCTCCCGCCGGGTCCCGGCCAGCAACGACATCAAGCTCGTGCACGTGAACCAGACCGAGTCCACCGCGATCTTCCGTGACGAGCTGCGGGCCCACGCGGACGCCGGCAACCTCACGCTGGTGGAGCGCTACGACGACCGTGACGGGCTGCTCGACGTCAATCTGCTGGACGACCTCGTTCCCGACCTGGCCGAGCGGCTGACCTACGCCTGCGGCCCGGCCGGCCTGCTCGACGCCCTCGAGGCCCACCACGCAGACCGCGGTCTCAGCCTGACCACCGAGCGGTTCCGACCGGTCCTGGTCGAGCCCGGCGAAGGTGGCACCGTCACCTTCGCCGACGGCCGCGAGGTCGAGGCCGACGGCGCCACCCCGATCCTCGACGCCGCCGAAGGTGCCGGCGTCCTCATGCCCAGCGGCTGCCGGATGGGCATCTGCATGGGCTGCGTCATCCCCATGAAGTCCGGCGCGGTCCGCGACCTGCGCAACGGTGCGATCACCGTCGCGGTCCCCGGCGAGACCGGCCCGGCCGGTGTCCCGATCCAGACCTGCATCAACGCCGCCGCCGGCGCCTGCCACATCGACGAAGGAGTACGCCGATGACCACGATCACCAAGAAGCCCGAGAACCCCACCGCCCACCTGACCCCCGAGGACATCGAGCAGCTCGGCATCGAGCTCGACACGATCCGCCAGGACATCCTCGACGACCGCGGCGAGCGCGACGCGGCGTACATCCGACGCGTGATCGCGGTGCAGCGCCGGCTCGAGCTCGGCTCGCGTGCGGTGCTGCTCGGCTCCGCGCTGCCGCCGCTGTGGGTGCTCGGCACCGTCGGCCTGTCGATCTCCAAGATCCTCGAGAACATGGAGATCGGCCACAACGTCCTGCACGGCCAGTGGGACTGGATGCGCGACCCCAAGATCCACTCCACGACGTGGGAGTGGGACATGGCCACCCCGGCCGAGCAGTGGAAGCACTCCCACAACCAGATCCACCACAACTTCACCAACATCGTCGGCCAGGACAACGACCTCGGCTACGGCATCATGCGCGTCGACGAGGACCAGCGCTGGCACCCGCTGTACCTCGCCCAGCCGTTCTGGAACTTCGTCAACGCCTGCTTCTTCGAGTACGGCATCGCGGCCTACGACCTCGAGCTCGGCCGCAACCTGCGCATCCCCAAGGACAAGCGCCCCGCCGAGTTCAAGGACAACGTCTCCAAGGTGCTGACCAAGATCCGCAGGCAGGCCACCAAGGACTACGTCGTCAACCCCGCGCTGGCGCTCCCGTTCGGTGGCTTCGTGCCCGCGCTGACCGCGAACTTCGTCGCGAACGTCGTCCGCAACATCTGGTCGCACTCGGTGATCATGTGCGGCCACTTCCCCGAGGGCGTCGAGACCTTCGAGCGCGCGGCCATCCCCGACGACGAGACGCGGGGCGAGTGGTACCTGCGCCAGATGCTCGGCTCGGCCAACATCTCCGGCTCGGCGTTCCTGCACCTGATGAGCGGCAACCTGTCGCACCAGGTCGAGCACCACCTGTTCCCGGACCTGCCGTCCAACCGGTACGCCGAGATCGCGCCGAAGGTGCAGGCGCTGTTCGAGAAGTACGACCTCAACTACTGCTCCCGGCCGATGCCGCAGCAGGTCTACTCCGCCTGGCACAAGGTGGTCCGGCTCTCGCTGCCCAACGGCTGGCTGGCCACCACCAACGCGAAGAACCTGCCCTCGCAGCTCAAGCTCCTGTGGGCGATGAGCACCAAGGGCCCGAAGGTGCGCCGGGCCGCGCAGGCTCGGCTCAACCAGCGGGCTGGAAGACGAACCACCAGCTGACGGTGAACTCCCCCTTGCTCGCGGGTTGGCCACCCACCATGGTGCCGCCCTCGCCGATGATGATCGCGACCCGGTCGCCCTTCTTGATCTTGGCGGAGGACGCGGCCTGGCACGAGGTCTGGCCGATCTCCATGGAGCAGCCGGCCGTGTAGCTCGTCCCGTTCGCGATCAGGGCGAAGCCGTAGCGACCCTGGTTGGGGCCCGAGACCGTTGCGCCGAACTCGGTGTAGGTCCCGCTCTCCGGCCAGACGACCTCCAGCTTCGGGCGCGCGCCGTCACCGACTCCGACGCCGGGGTGGTCGATGGAGAGGTAGCGGCTGAGCCCGTCGCAGGTGATGCAGCCGATCTGGTCACCGGAGCTGCCCTCGTACCGGCGACTCCCGCCCGGCGTGCTCTCGCCAGGTGTGCTCGCTTCAGAGCCGGGGCTGGCAGTCTCGCTGGGAGTCTCGCTGGGAGTCTCGCTGGGTGACGCGCTGGGCGACTCCGACGGGGACTCGGTCGGGGTCTCGCTGGCCGCCGTGCTCGACGTCGCCGACGGACTGTCCGAGTCGTCGTCGCGGCTGGCGAGCACGCCGATGAAGATGGTGATCAGGACCACCGCGGCGATCAGGATCGGCGCGCAGCCCTTGAGGTTGAGGCTCGAGGCCCGCTCGCCGATGCCGGCCATGTCGTCGATCGGGTCGGGAGAGCTCTCCTCGCCCGGCGGGTGGACGTCGCCTTGCATGTGGCCTCCCTGTTCTCTGGTGGAGGCCCGAGCCTGTCCCCGTTGTAGCAGTCGGGCGACACGGACCGCCATGGCCCGATCGCGCTAGGTGTTCTGTCGGGGGCACCTGGGGCCGGCCCGAGGGCCTCGGTCACATCTCGACGCGGAACAGCAGGTCGCCGGGGCTGACCGCGCGCTCGCCGTCCGGCTCGGGGACCGATCCCTTCGGCCGGTCCATGGCGACCACGGGCACGACGGTGGAGATGCCGTCGCCGTAGATGGTCGACGGGTCCCAGCGCACCATCGGCGCGCCGGCCTCGACGGTGGCGCCCTGGTCGGTGAGCACCTCGAAGCCGTTGCCCTCGAGCCGGTTGGTGTTGATCCCGAGGTGGACCAGCACACCGACCCCGTCGGCGCCCAGCACCACGAAGGCATGGGGGTGCACCTTCACGACCTGGCCCGCGATCGGCGACACCACCGTCACGGGTCCCGGGTCTGGGTCGATCGCGACTCCCGGCCCGACCATCTCGGCGGCGAACACCGGGTCGCCGGTCTCGGCCAGCGACACCACCCGGCCCGGGCAGGGCGCCAGCACGTCGACCGAGGTCACATCAGGTCCTCGATGTCGTCGGCCAGGTTGTCGGCCTCGGGGCCGACCACGACCTGCACGACCTTGCCCGAGGCGACGACACCGTGCGCGCCGGCGGCCTTGAGCGCCTTCTCGTCCACCTTCGACGGGTCGGAAACCTCGGTCCGGAGCCGGGTGATGCAGGCCTCGATCTCGACGATGTTCCCGGCCCCGCCGAGCCCGGCCAGGATCTGCTCGGCCTTGGTCATTGCGTTCTCCTCCGAGTGAGTGCTTGACAAGACTGCAGTCGCCCGACCATCCTCGACAACTGGTCCGGACCAGACCGTACCACTGGACCTAGGTAGCGTCGAGAGGATCCTCGGTGACCCAGCAGCGCCCCGCCCGGCTGATCAACGCCGGCCCGCTGCCCAAGCACGCGCAGCTCAGCGACGTGCTGGCGGACCTCGCCGTGCACGAGCTCGGCCCGGACGCCGCGATCCCCTCCGAGCGCGAGCTGATGGCGACCTTCGACGTGTCGCGGGCGACGGTGCGCAAGGCGATCGAGAGCCTGATCGCGGACGGGCTGCTGCACCGGATCCACGGCAAGGGCACCTTCGTGGCCCGGCCCCGGCTGGAGAGCCGGCTGCACCTCGCGTCGTTCAGCCAGGACATGCGCCGCCGCGGGCTGACCCCGTCGACCCGGCTGCTGTCGATCGACGAGGACCGGCCGCCCGCCGACGTCGCGAAGGTCCTCGACCTCGGCGGCGACGGCACCGCCTGGCGCATCGACCGGGTGCGGCTCGCGGACGGTCAGCCGATCGCGCTGGAGAACGGCTGGTACCCCTGCGAACCCCTCCCCGGGCTCGACCGCCACGACCTCGGCGGCTCGCTCTACGAGGTGTTCGCGGACCGCTACGGCCTGGTCATCGACGCGGCGGAGCAGACGCTGTGGGGCGAGTCCGCCGACGCCGCCACCGCGCGCCGGCTCGACGCCGAGCTCGGCACGCCGCTCCTGGTCTTTCGCCGGGTCTCGGCCGTGTCCGGCCGCCCGCTGGAGTACGTCGTCTCGCGCTACCGCGGCGACCGCTACCAGCTCCACATGTCCCTGGGCCGCGACGGTGTCGGCCCAGGTAGCTCGGAAGGCACGGCCAGCTCGGAAAACATCTCGGAAAGAAGGCAGCAGTGAGCACAGCAGATCCCGCGCTCGGCGCGGAGACCACAGGACGACGGTTCAACCTCGCCCCGGTCCAGAAGTTCGGCCGGAGCCTGATGCTCCCGATCGCGGCGCTGCCGGTGGCGGCGCTGCTGCTCCGGCTGGGCCAGCCGGACCTGCTCGGCGCGGACGGCGTCGGCTGGGAGCGGGTGGCATCGGTGATCGGCGCGGCCGGCGACGGGCTCTTCGCGAACCTGCCGCTCCTGTTCGCGGTCGGCATCGCGATCGGCATGGCCAGGAAGTCCGACGGCTCCACGGCCCTGGCCGCGGTGGTCGGCTACCTGGTCTTCAAGTCCGTCGGTGACGCCATGTCGCCGTTCGTCCTGGGCCTGCCCGCCGAGGGGGACGACCAGGAGCTGGTCAACTTCGGCGTCCTCGGCGGCATCGTGATGGGGCTGGTGTCGGCGTACCTCTGGCAGCGCTACCACCGGATCAAGCTGCCGCCGTACCTCGCGTTCTTCGGCGGCCGCCGGTTCGTCCCGATCATCACCGCGTTCGCGGCGGTCGCGATCTCGGTGCTGATGAGCCTGGTCTACCAGTGGTTCGACAGCGGCATCACCAACCTCGGCGAGTGGGTCACCGACAACGACGTCATCGGCGGCTTCGTCTACGGCACCCTGAACCGGCTGCTCATCCCGCTCGGGCTGCACCACATCCTCAACAACCCGCCGTGGTTCGTCTTCGGGAGCTACGACGGCCCGAACGGCGAGGTGCACGGCGACATCTACCGCTTCCTGGCCGGCGACCCGACCGCCGGCGCGTTCATGACCGGCTTCTTCCCGATCATGATGTTCGCGCTGCCGGCTGCGGCGCTGGCGATCTGGCACGAGGCGCGGCCCGAGCACAAGAAGGCCGTCGGCGGCATCATGCTGTCCGCCGCGCTCTGCTCGTTCCTCACCGGCGTGACCGAGCCCCTCGAGTTCGCGTTCATGTTCGTCGCGTGGCCGCTCTACATCCTCCACGCAGTGCTGACCGGCACGTCGCTGGCGCTGGTCAACGCGCTCGACATCAAGGACGGGTTCGGGTTCTCGGCCGGCCTGTTCGACTACGTGCTCAACTTCAACATCGCGACCAGGCCGCTCTGGCTGATCGTGATCGGCCTCGGCTACGCCGTCGTCTACTACTTCCTGTTCCGCTTCGTGATCCGATGGTGGAACCTCAAGACGCCCGGCCGCGAGGACGAGGGTGAGGAGTCACTCGTCGAAGCGGACGCGTCGAACTGAGTGATCGTCTCCGCCGATCGTGTGGTCACCCCGGCGCGCGTGTTCGCGCCGGGGTGGGTGCACGTCGACGGCGACCAGGTCGCGGCAGTCGGCGCCGGCCCGCCGCCGGCCCCGCCCGACGAGGAGCTGGGCGCGACCACCGTCGTGCCCGGCTTCGTCGACGTGCACGCGCACGGTGGGGGCGGGGCGTCCTTCGACGAAGGCGCCGCCGCCGCCGACACCGTGGTCCGGGCGCACCTCGCGCACGGCACCACGACCATGACGGCCAGCCTGGTCACCGATGCCCCCGGCCGGCTGCTGACCCAGGTGCGCGAGCTCGCCGCGCTGGTCGATGAAAGAATTCTCGCCGGCCTCCACCTCGAGGGGCCGTGGCTCTCGCCGAGCCATCCCGGCGCGCACGACCCGGCGCTGCTCACGCACCCGACCGCCGAGCAGGTGGACGAGCTGGTCGAGGCCGCGGGCGGCCACCTGCGCATGGTGACCCTCGCGCCCGAGCTGCCCGGCGGCCTCGACGCCGTACGCCGCCTGGCCGCCTCCGGGGTGACCGTCGCGATCGGGCACACGGACGCGACGTACGACGTGGCGCGGGCCGCCCTCGACTCCGGCGCCAGCGTCGGGACGCACCTCTTCAACGCGATGCGCCAGCTGCACCACCGCGAGCCCGGGCCGGTCGCGGCGCTGCTGGAGCACCCGGACGCCTACGTCGAGCTGATCTCCGACGGCGTGCACCTCCACCCGGCGGTGCTCCGGCTGGCCCTCCAGGCCAAGCCGCACCTGGCCGTGCTGGTGACCGACGCCATGGCCGCGGCGGGCTCGGGCGACGGCGACTACGCGCTGGGTCCCATGACGGTCGAGGTCCGTGACGGAGTGGCCCGGCTCGCGGGGACCGGCGCCATCGCGGGCTCGACGCTGACCCTGGCCGCCGCGGTGAAGTACGCCGTGGGCGTCGCCGGCCTTCCGATCGAGGAGGTCGTCCGCGCCGCCACCGCCACCCCGGCCGCGATGCTCGGGCTGGACCGGGTCGGCGCGCTGCGCCCCGGGTCCTGGGCGGACCTGGTCGTGCTGGACGAGGAGCTGGAGGTCTCCCGGGTGATGCGGCGGGGTCGGTGGGTCCCGGCGGCTACTCGTCCCCGGTCAGGTTGAACCCCTGCAGCCGGCGCCCGGTCCGCCACACCCCGGCGGCCAGCACGGCCGCCAGAGCGATCAGCGCGTAGGCCAGCGGCAGGTCGTCCACGAGCTCGAGGTCGGCCACGCGGTCGACGACCTCGGCCGACCAGCGGGTGACGCTGAGCCAGCGGATGCCGTCGAGCAGACCACCGAGCAGGCCCTCCCAGATGAGCAGGTAGATCAGCCCGATCACCACCGCGTGCCGGGTCATGACCGAGAGCCAGGAGAACACCGCGCAGTACGCCGTGCCCCCGAGCAGCGAGGCGAGCGCGAAGCCGAGACCGAACGACGGGTCGCCGGGAAGCAGGACCAGCCCGGCGACCCCCATGGGGACCGCGCCGAAGACGAGCACGCTGGCCAGCGCGACCACGAGCTTGCTCCCGACGATCGTGTAGCGCGAGACCGGCTTGGCCAGCAGGTAGGCGATCGAGCCGTCGTCTATCTCGGAGGCCAACAGTCCCGAGGTGGCCAGCAGCGCCACCAGCGGCACCACCACGACCAGCCCGAGGTTGTTCAGCACCGCCTCGGCCGAGGTCTCGTCCTCGCCGACCAGCGCGCGGACCAGCACGGCCAGGCCGATCAGCACGACCGGCAGCGCGAACAGCAGCACGCCGCGCCAGCGGCCGAAGATGCTGCGCACACCGAGCCGCACCACCGTCGGGTGCACCAGCGGCGTACTCACGACGACACCAGGTAGGAGAAGACGCTCTCGAGCGACTCGTCGGTCGGGGTCACCTCGTGCAGGCGCACGCCGTGGTCGCGGGCCAGCCGCGGCAGCACCTCGCTGAACCGGCCGAAGTCCGACGCCTCGACCTCGATGCCGCCCTCGGTCCGCAGCCGGGCGCCGCGCACCGAGGCGTCGCCGAGCAGGACCGACGCGAGGCGCCGGTCGTCCGTCGTGCGCAGGACGAACCGGTTCGGCCGGTCGGTCATCAGCCGGCGGATCGCGCCGAAGTCGCCGGAGGCGGCGTGCCGGCCGGCGACCACCACCTCGATCTGGCGCGCCACCTGCTCGACCTCCTCGAGGATGTGCGAGCTGAACAGCACGGTCCGGCCCTCGGCGCCCATCGACCGGAGCAGGTCCATGAGATGGATGCGCTGGCGCGGGTCCATGCCGTTGAACGGCTCGTCCAGCAGCAGCACCTCGGGGTCGTGCACCAACGCGGAAGCCATCTTGACCCGCTGCCGCATGCCCTTGGAGTACGTCGAGATCGGGCGGTCCTGGGCGTCGGTCATCTCGATCACCGCGAGCGACCGCTGGGCGGCCGCGCCGGGGTCGGCCAGCCCGTGCAGCTCGGCCATCGCGACCACGAACTGCCGCCCGGTCAGGTAGTCGAACAGCGCCTCGCGCTCGGGCACCAGCCCGAGCTTGCGGTAGACCTGCTCGTTGCGCCACAGCGGCTCGCCGTTGAGCGTGACCGTCCCCGCCGACGGGGCGAGGAAGCCGGACATCAGCGCGATCAGGGTCGACTTGCCGGCGCCGTTCGGCCCGAGCAGGCCGGTCACGCCGGGGCCGATCGTCATCGAGACGTCGTTGACGGCGACGACGTTGCGGTACCACCGCGAGACGTGGTCGATCTCGATCCGGCTCACGGGGAGACCTTCTGGTAGCGCGCGACCAGCGCACCGATCGAGCCGAGCACGGTCACGAGAGCGGCCGCGACGTACAGCAGCCCCATCGCGTCGCTGCTCGGCGGGGTGCGCGTGGCGGCCGGGGAGTCGAACAGGTAGTGCTGCAGCCCGTTGACCAACGTGTACGGCGAGAAGAGGCCGGCCACCTCTCCGACCGAGTCGTTGCCCGTGCCCCACGCGATGCCCTGGATGCTCGCCACGACCGTGTAGCTGACCACCAGCACCACGATCACCGCGGCGACCGCCATGCCCCGGCGCACGGTCAGCGCTGCGGCCAGGGCGGCGAGCCCGGCCAGCAGCGCGGCCAGCAGCACCGCCCCGACGATCGCGCCCAGGAAGCGGGTGGTCTCCCGGCCCACCGGCAGGTCGGCCAGCAGCCCGCCGGCGTACATCAGCAGCAGCGGCGACCCGACCAGGATGAAGGTGCCGGCGGCCAGCGAGGCCAGCCGGACCAGGACGTAGACCCAGCGCCGCATCGGCCGCGCGAGGTACAGCGTGATGGTCCGGAACCGTAGGTCGCGCGAGAAGAGCGCCGGCGCCTGCGCGGCCACGAAGACCGAGATCAGCAGCTGGGTGGTGATCGGGTAGGTCGAGTAGGCGACGATCTGCTGGTCGAGGTCGAGCAGGTCCTTGGCCTGCACCAGGACGCCGACCAGGATCAGCGCGGGCAGCAGCATCAGGGCGTAGAGCCCCATCGGCAGCACCTTGGAGCGGCCGGACCGGCCCAGCCCGTAGGTGTTGCGCAGCCCGGTGCGGAAGAACGACCACGCCACCGGACCCTCGCCGAGCCGCGGGCCGCCGTACGGGCGGTAGCCGAGGTCGTGGATGACTCCCGCGGGCCGTGCCGGTGCCGGGTCAGACGGGCTGGACACTGCCGGCCCCTCCCTCGCGGAACACGTCCTCGATCCGCTGGTGCCGCTCCTGCATCCGCACCAGCCCGAGGCCGAGGTCGACGGTGAGGTCGCGCACGACGTCCGGCGTGCTCGCGTCGCGCACCTCGACCTCGATCAGCTCGCCGCCGGCCGGCCGCGCCGTCAGCCCGGCCGCGACCAGCGCCTGCCCGAGCAGCCGGTCGGCGTCGGGCTTGCCCTGCACCTCGACGATCAGGCTGCCGGTGGCGTGCAGGAACTCGGTGGTGGCCGACGACCGCAGCAGCCGGCCGCTGTCGAGAACCACGACGTGCTCGCTGACCCGCTCGAGCTCGCCGAGCAGGTGGGAGGTGACCAGCACCGCGATGCCGAACTCGTCCCCGACCTTCTGGACCAGGGCGAGCATGTCGTCGCGGGAGGAGGGGTCGAGCCCGTTGGTCGGCTCGTCCAGCAGCACCAGCCGCGGGTCGTGCACCAGCGCCTGCGCCAGCTTGGCGCGCTGCTTCATGCCGGTCGAGTAGCCGCCGATGGGGCGGTAGCGCTCCTCGGCCAGCCCGACGTGGCGCAGCACGTCGGCGGCCCGCTCCCGCGCCGCGGCGTACGGCAGCCCGGACATCTGTCCCATGTGCACCACCAGGTCGCTGGCCGAGACGTCGGCGGGCAGGCAGTCGTGCTCGGGCATGTAGCCGACCAGGGCCCGGATCGCGGCGCCGTCGGTGGCGACGTCGTGGCCGAGCACCTGCGCGCTGCCGCTGGTCGCGGGGACCAGCCCGAGCAGGATCTTGATCAGCGTGGACTTGCCGGCGCCGTTGGCGCCCACCAGCCCGGTGATGCCCTCGCCCACGGTCACGTCGAGGTGGTCGAGCGCGGTGACCGCGGGATACTGCTTGGTCAGCCCCACGGTCTCGATGACGGACACTCGGCCAACCCTATTCGGGACCTAATCAGTCAGGCTGGAAGACGAACCACCAATCCACGACGAAGTCGCCCCTGCTGGCCGGCTGGTTGCCCTTCATGGTGCCGCCCTCTCCGACGATGATGACCAGGGGCATGTCCTTCTCGACGTGCGGCGCCTCGCGCGCCTGGAGGCACGACGTCGAGCCGATCTCCATGGAACAGCCGTTGAGGTACGTCGTCGGACCGTTGAACACGTTGAACCCGTAGCGCCCCTTGTTGGGCCCCGACAGGTTGGCCCCGAACTCGAGGATCTGGCCGGCCTCGGGCCATGAGGTCGCCTGGCTGGTCATCCCCTCGTCGCCGACGACGACGCCGGGGTGCTCGATGGACAGGAAGCGGCTGCCGCCGTCACAGGTGATGCAGCCGATCGGATCGCCGGAGGAGCCGGTGTAGAGCACGGCGCCCTCGGGCAGGTCCTCCTCGGCCGGCGGTGCGAAGACGTCCCCGGGCAGGCCCACCCCGTCGTCAGGCAGGTCGGCGGAGGTCAGCGGGCCGTCGGTCGCGCCGACCTCGGAGGGGTCCTCGGAGGGGTCGTCGGAGGGGTCGTCGGAGGGGTCGGGGGAGGGGTCGGGGGTCTGGTCAGCGCCGTCGCTCGTGCTCGGCCTCGGGCAGGAGCTGCCCGCCGACAGGCCGGCCAACGAGCCGGCCGCCAAGGCCCGGCCGTCCCCTGCGCACGGCTCGTCGTCATCGTCGTCCCCGACGGCTCTGATCCCGAAGATGGCTGCGGCCATGAGGAAGATCAGCATCAGTGAGCAGCCCCCGATGGTCACCGGCGAGTAGGAGCCCCCCGTGCTGACTCCTCCGGCGGGGGCCCCCTGCGCGGGCGGGCCGGGCGGTGGTGACGCTTGGTCGGACATGGCGGTCCTCTCCCCGTGGACTGGCAGGGGCCCGAGCCGTCTGACGGTTGTAGCACCGCCGACGGTCGGCCGCCATAGTTCGGTTGGCCTAGGGTCGGTGGGGTGAGCCGACAGGTGGTGGCGATCGGGTACGGCGGGCCCGAGCAGCTCGAGCTCCGCTCGCACGAGCCCGGGGAGCCGGGGCCGGCCGAGGTGCTGGTCGACGTCCGGGCCATCGGTGTGAACGCGTGGGACGTGAAGTGCTACAGCGGGACCGTCGGCGACGACCCGGGCGGCCTGCCGATGTCGCTCGGCGGGGAGTGCGCCGGTGTCGTGCTGGCGGGTGCGCTGCCGGCCGGCAGCGAGGTGATCGTGCACCCGGTCGACGCGGCGTACGCAGACCGAGTGGTCGCGAAGGCTGGCAGCTGCGTCCCGAAGCCCGCCACGCTGTCCTGGCCGGAGGCGGCCGGGCTGATGCTCACCGGCACCGCGGCGGCGCATCTGGTCGCGGCCACCGAAGTGCGCTCGGGCGAGACTGTCCTGCTCAACGGCGCGGCCGGGGGCGTGGGCCTGTACGCCGCCCAGCTGGCCCGTCACCGCGGCGCTCGGGTGCTCGGCACCGCGCTGCCGGACGACCATGACGTGCTCCGCGAGATGGGCGTCGAGCCGTTCGACTTCCGCGAGGACGTCGAGGCCTGGGTCCGCGAGCAGGCTCCGGGCGGTGTCGACGCCGTCCTCGACGCGGTCGGTGCGCCACCGGTCCTCGACCGCTCGCTGGCCGTCGTGCGCGACCGGGACCGGGTCGCCACGCTGATCCCCAGCCCGGCCGCGGCCGAGCGGGGCGTCAAGCAGCTCGGCTTCGGCGAGGGTGCCGACCCGGGCACCGAGCTCCGCGCCGCGGCCCGTTTCGAGCTGGTCAAGGGGGTCGAGGAGGGCTGGCTCAGGGTGGTGGTGGCCGAGACGTTCCCGCTCGACCGGGTCGCCGACGCGCACCGCGCCATGGTCGGCGCCCACGGCGCCGGCAAGCTCGTGCTCGTTCCCTAGCGTCGAGCGATACGTCAGGTTGAAACTAGGTTTGCCTCGTGGAGGATCACAAGGCGTGGTTGGCGGGTGTGTTCGATCGGGCGGCGACCACGTACGACCAGATCGGCGACGCCTACCACTCGTACTTCGCCGACCGGATGATCGACCTCACCGCTCCGTCTCGCGATGCCCAACTGCTCGACGTCGCCTGCGGTCGAGGTGCGGTCCTCCTCGCTGCAGCCGCGCGAGGAGTCGGCCGGCTCTCCGGGATCGACGTGTCCCCGACCATGATCGAGCTCGCAAGGACCGACCTCAGCGCGGCGGGCATCACCGAGGTCGACCTGCACGTGATGGACGCGGAACATCTTGAGTTCCCGGATGGGCGGTTCGACGTACTCACCGCTGCCTTTGCGTTGTTCTTCCTTCCCGATCCCGCGCGTGCGGCGGCCGAGTTCTGGCGAGTGCTCCGGCCGAGAGGTGTCGTGGCCGTGTCGACCTGGGGGGACGACGACGGGCGTTGGGCCTTCGAGGACGACCTCCTCCCCACGCCGGACTCGCCGCGCAGGCGAGCGCTGCAGCAGCCGTTCACCCGCGCCCAGGACGTGACGGAACTGCTGGCCGCGGCTGGCTTCACCGACCTCGACGTGCATCAGGAGGAGACGGAGATCCACTTCGCGTCCAAGCAGCAGTGGTGGGACTGGCGCTGGTCGTTCAGTGTGCGCGGCCTCCTGGAACAGCTCGAACCGGACGCGCTGGTCGCCTATCGGGACGCGTGCTTCCGGGAGATGGATGCTCTCCAGACGGCCACCGGCTACCCCCTCCGGCTCAGCGCGGTCATCGTCACCGGCCGGACCTGATCCGACACGGGCGGGCCGGTCCTTCAGTAGTTCTGCGCGGCCGCGCGACAATCGTCCCGACAGCCCGGATCCGCGAAGACACGCATCCGAAGAGCAGAGAGACGGAGTTTCCGTGCCAGACCATCCGGACACGCACAGCGTGAACGCGGCCGATGAACCAAGCCCCAAGCTCGTTGAGCTGAGCGAGCTCTTGGTCGGCACTTGGCGAGTGGATGGACCAGGCATCAGGGGCCAGGCCGAGTACCAGACCACGGACGGAGGTCGTCTGCTGGTCGCCTACGTCGACTTCAGTGTGGGCGACGCACGAATGAGGGTCATCCAGCACATCACTCACGACCGAGACCGTGGCACCCTGCTGGCGCGGTACATGGACACCATGGGCGACGAGGCGACGTACACCTGGGTGTTGGAGGGCAGGAGGATCCGCGTCAGCCTTGGCGACCAGGACTCCAACACCTATTTCCAAGCCACTCTCAACGAGGACCACTCTCAGTACATCGGCACCTGGCACTATCCGGAAGGTCCGTCTGACGCGACGGAGAACATCGTCTACACGCGGGTGCGAGAGGCTTCATAGGTGACGGAGTACCAGGTGACGCGATGGCGCGAGCTGCCGTCGATGGTGGCGGCCCGGGCGGGCGACGAGGTGGTGAAGGCCGAGCTCGCGGCCCGGTTCCAGGAGGCGATCGACGAGGCAGCCATGCGACTCGGGGACACCGGGGCCGAGGACTACCTCGCAGGCTGGGACCGGTCCCCGTGGACCGAGGCGGACGGCACGCCGGCCGAGGTGCTGGACCGGGTCGCGGCCGATCTGGACGCGCAGTGGCCGGCCGAGAGGATCGCCGGCTACCTCGACGGGCTGGGCGGCTGAGAGCTCTTCCACAGGGCAGGTGGATAACGACGGGGCGTTGTCGGTGCTCACGTCTACCGTTCTCTGCATGAGGGATCTCGGGAGTCCGGCGGGGGTCGGCGGCAGCGGGGCAGACGCCGCGGCGCTGCCGACGCTCGCCGAGGTCCAGGGCTGGACCGGGCGGCTGCAGGGGTCGGGGCGCGGGCTGGACGACACCGAGCGGATCGACCTGCTCAGAGCGTTCGAAGCGCTCACGTGCGCCCTGCAGGGCGCACAGGCCGAGGTGACCGCGGACTTCGTGCTGTCCCAACGGGAGGATGCCGCGCGCCGAGGCGTGCCGACCGCCAGGCGCGATCGCGGGGTGGCGGCGCAGATCGCATTGGCCAAGCGTGAGTCACACGCTCGCGGGCAGCGAGACGTGGCGCTGGCCTTGACGTTGCGGCGCGAGCTCACCTGCACCCGAGAGGCGCTGCGCGCGGGCCGGATCACCAAGTGGAAGGCGACGCTGATCGCCCGGGAGACGGCCTGCCTCTCGCTGGCGCATCGCCAGCTCGTCGACGAGGCGCTCGCTGGTGACCCGGGCAAGCTGGAGGCGATGGGCGACAGGGAAGTCGTCGCGGCCTGCCAGGACCTTGCCGCCCGCCTCGACCCAGGAGCGGTCGCCGAGCGGAGACGCCGCGCGGAGGCGGACCGGCACACCAGCCTGCGGCCGGCGCCCGACACCATGACCTGGCTCGGAGCACTGCTCCCGGTCAAGGACGGCGTCGCGGTCCACAAGGCGCTCCTCGACGAAGCGATCCGCAAGAAGGCGGCCGGCGACGAGCGGTCGCGCGGCGCGATCATGGCGGACATCCTGGTCGAGCGCGTGCTCAGCCCCCATCTGGCCGAGGGCGCGACGCGACCGCCGTTGATGATCCACGTCGTGGTGCCCGACACCGTGCTGCTGGGTGACCGGGACGGCGCCGGCTACGTCGAGGAGCACGGCGAGGTGCCGGGCGACCTGCTGCGTGAGTGGATCGCGGAGCACGCCGAGGAGGGCGTCGCCGACTGGGTACGCCGCCTCTACCGGCGTCCCCGGAGCGGTGAGCTGGTCGCCATGGACAGCCAGGGGCGGCTCTTCGAGGGGACCCTCGCCGAGTTCCTGCGGCTGCGCGACCGGCACTGCCGCACCCCCTGGTGCAACGCGCCGATCCGGCACCTCGACCACCCTCAGGACGTGTCGAAGGGCGGCCGGACCACCGCCCGCAACAGCCAGGGGCTCTGCGAGGCCTGCAACCACGCCAAGCAGGCGGACGGCTGGGCCGCTCGCCCCGTCGACGGACCGGTCCACACCATCGAGATCATCACCCCGACGGGCCATCGCTACCTCTCCACGGTGCCCACCACCGGGCCGCCACTCTGGATGCAGCTCTACC
The DNA here is from genome assembly GCA_963749865.1 of uncultured Actinomycetota bacterium. Taxonomy (GTDB): domain Bacteria; phylum Actinomycetota; class Actinomycetes; order Propionibacteriales; family Nocardioidaceae; genus Nocardioides. The sequence continues at coordinate 209,121 of CAVVOE010000005.1, read as the reverse complement.
CCCAGGCCACCCGAGCCGCCTGAGCCCCCACCTGCGTTCTGCCCTCATCTCTGCTAGGCAGGTCTGGTGGGAGTTCCCGGCAACCGCCCCCCGGCCGAGCTGGCCGCCACTGAGCTGTTCGCTGTCGACGCCTATCGCCAGGTCTTCGACGCCACCGTCGCCGAGGTCGACCACGACGGCGGCCGCGTCCGGCTGGCCCGGACGGCGTTCTACCCCGGCGGGGGCGGGCAGCCGTGCGACCTCGGTGAGATCGCCACGCCGGCGGGGACGCTCACGGTCACCGGCGTACGCCGCGACCGCGGAGCGATCTGGCACACGGTCGAGGGCGAGTTGCCCAACGTCGGGGCCGAGGTCGAGGGCCGGGTCGACTGGGACCGCCGGCACCGGCTGATGCGCACCCACACCGCGCTGCACGTGCTGTGCGGCGTGATCTGGTCCGACTACTCCATCCCCGTCACCGGCGGGAACATGGAGCCGATGAAGGGGAGGCTGGACTTCCCGTTCCCGGCGATGTCGGCGGACCTCGGCGCGCAGGTCGAGCGCCGGATCAACGAGGAGATCGAGAAGGCGCACGAGATCGTCGTCGACTTCCTCCCGCGCAGCGAGGCCGACCGGGACCCGGCCCTGATCCGCACCTCGGCCAACCTGATCCCGATCGAGATCGACCCCCTGCGCGTGATCGACATCGTCGGCCTCGACCGGCAGGCCGACGGCGGCACCCACGTGCTTTCGACCGCGGAGGTGGGGGCGGTGCGCGTAGTGGGAACCGAGAGCAAGGGCAGGGACAACAAGCGGATCCGCATCGAGGTCGTGGACGACCCACCCGAGGGGGAACAGGGATGACGAAGGACCACCTGGTCGGACTGCTGCTCGGCGCCGAGCAGGACTGGCCGCGCGCGTTCGAGGAGATCCAGCGCCGGGTCGGGCCGCTCACCGTCGACGGCGAGGCGCACACGGTCTCGAGCGAGCGGCTCAGCATCGAGCCGTTCCGCCTCGACGATCCCGTCCGCACCGACCTGGTCATCGACCGGCTGGCGCACTGGTACTACCACCCCCGCGAGTGGCTCAAGAAGGCAGCGCTGGTCAACGGCACCTACCTGCTCAACAGCCCGTTCACCTTCCAGTCCATGGAGAAGCACAGCGCCTACTGCGCGCTGGTGCGGATGGGGCTGAAGGTCCCCGCGACCACGCTGGTGCCGTACAAGAACCCGGTCGACAACGTCCGCTGGGCCTACACCTCGGAGAAGTACAACCGCGAGTTCGACCTCGACAAGGTCGCCGAGGACCTCGGCTACCCGCTCTACATGAAGCCGTTCGACGGAGGTGCCTGGCGAGGCGTCTCCCGGATCGAGGACCGCGGCGACCTGCACCGCGCGTACGACGAGTCCGGCGAGATGCTGATGCACCTCCAGGCGACGGTCGACTACGAACACTTCGCCCGGGCGCTCTCGATCGGTCCCGAGACGATGGTGATGGACTTCAGGCCGGACCAGCCCATGCACCAGCGGTACACCGTCAACCACGGCTTCCTGTCCGACTCGGCCGGCCAGCAGTCGGTCGCGATCTCGCGCATCGTCAACGCCTTCTTCCGCTGGGAGTTCAACTCCTGCGAGATGCTCGTCGTCGGCGACGACGTCTACCCGATCGACTACGCCAACGCCTGCCCCGACGTCGCGGTCACCTCGCTGCACTACTACTTCCCGTGGGCGATCACCGCGCTGGTCCGCTGGTCGACGTACTGCGTGGTGAACGGCCGCCGCTCGGAGGTCGACCTGCAGACCCAGCGGTACTTCGAGATCGCCGATGACGCCTCGATCGACTACGACGAGAAGCTGGTGAGGTACCTCGCGCTGGCCGACGAGCACTTCGAGACCGAGCGCTACTGGGAGTGGTCGGGCAAGCACCTCGCCCACCTGCCCGAGGCGGTGCTCGAGTGGGTCACCGGCGACGACTTCGACCGGCTCCTCCGCGACACCGTCGCCGCGACGTACCCCCCGCACGAGCAGGAGAAGTTCCTCGCCCACTTCCGCGGCCTGGTCGGCCAGTGGGCGTCGGAGCAGATCGGGGTCTCAGCCGACCGGTAGCGGCTGGCCCTTGCGCGCCGACACGGCACGCAGCGCCGCCAGCACACCGACAGTGGCGGTGACGTCAGCAGGAACACTCAGAAGCGGTACGTCGTCTGCCCGTGCTCGTCCCCGAAGACCAGCACCTTGCTCGGCGGGACCCGGAACACGACCGCGCCGTCTCCGCCCCCGGCGCCCTGGTGGCTGACCTCGAAGAACCGCTGGTCGCGGACCTCCCACTCCCAGTCGCCGTCGTACTTGGTGCGCCACTCCTCCGCCAGTGCTTCGAGCAGCGTGTGGTCGGTGACGCGTTCCGCGACGCCCTCCACGGCGATGTCCTTGCCGGTGCCCCAGCCGTCGGCCCCCAGCGGCCCGGCGGTGACGACCACGTGCGGATCGTGCTCGAGGTTGCGCATCTTCTGCTCGACGTCGCCGGTGCAGAAGTAGAACGCGCCGTCGTGCCACGCGCCGCAGAGGGGTACGGCGTGTGGCCGGCCGTCGGCGCGGACCGTGACGACCCAGTAGAGCTGGGCCTCGGTGAGGCGGCGGTCGACGTCCGCCCAGGCGGGCGGGGCGGCCGACGGGTCGCCGTACAGCGGGGAGACGGTACCTGTGGTCATGCCCATACCGACCGCAGTGGCGCTGGTGACTCATCGGCGGGCCGGGTCGTGGTCATGGGCCAGCCCTTGGGAGGCTGGGAGCGTGCGGTTCACCGAGCGGGAGCTGACCCTGGCGCTGACCGGCGCCGCGAAGAGCATGCTGGCCGTGCAGGACAAGACGGTGCGCAAGGGGCGGCGCACGGTGGACGAGGCGTGGGACGCGCTGTCGAAGTTCCAGCGGTTCCAGCTGCTCGACGGCCTCGGCGACCACCTCCTGCCGGTCCTGGTCGGGCTGCCGGACGTGGAGGTGGCGGTCGGCACCCGGCCGAGGTTCACCGACGCACAGGTGCGGTCCGCCGTCGACGAGCGGCTGGGCGACGTACGCGGTCTCAAGCGGCGGGTGCTGCTCGAGGCCCGGGTGGCGCTGGTCCGGGTCGCGCTGGAGGCGGTGCCGCCCCGCCAGGACCCCGATGCCCTGATCGTGCCCGACCACCTCTGAGGCGGCTCAGCCCAGCGCGGCGTCCACCACCGCCTTGGCCTCCTCCTGCACCTCGGCGAGGTGCTCGGGACCGCGGAACGACTCGGCGTAGATCTTGTAGACGTCCTCGGTGCCGGAGGGGCGGGCGGCGAACCAGGCCGACTCGGTGGTCACCTTGAGCCCGCCGATCTTGGCGTGGTTGCCGGGCGCCTCGGTCAGCTTGGCGGTGATCTCCTCGCCGGCCAGCTCGGTGGCGGTGACGTCGTCGGGGGACAGCGCGCCCAGCTTGGCCTTCTGCTCGCGGGTGGCCGGGGCGTCGATCCGGGCGTACGCCGGGTCGCCGTGCTGCGCGACCAGGTCGGCGTAGTGCTGGCTCGGGCTCTTCCCGGTCGTCGCCAGGATCTCGGAGGCCAGCAGGGCCAGGATGATCCCGTCCTTGTCGGTGGTCCACGTCGTACCGTCCGTCCGGAGGAACGACGCGCCCGCCGACTCCTCGCCGCCGAACCCGAACGAGCCGTCGATCAGCCCGGGCACGAACCACTTGAACCCGACCGGGACCTCCACCATCGGCTTGCCCAGCGCCTCCGCGACCCGGTCGATCATCGAGCTCGACACCAGCGTCTTGCCGATCTGGGCGCCCGACGGCCAGCCGGGGCGCCCGCCGCCGAACAGGTACTGGATCGCCACCGCGAGGTAGTGGTTGGGGTTCATCAGCCCGGCGTCCGGCGTGACGATGCCGTGCCGGTCGGAGTCGGCGTCGTTCCCGGTCGCGATGGCGTACTTCTCCTTCTGCGCCACCAGGCTCGCCATCGCCGACGGCGACGAGCAGTCCATCCGGATCTTGCCGTCCCAGTCGAGGGTCATGAACCGCCAGGTCGCGTCGACCAGCGGGTTCACCACGGTCAGGTCGAGGTCGTGGCGGTTGCCGATCTCGGCCCAGTAGTCGACCGACGCGCCGCCCAGCGGGTCGGCGCCGATCTTCACCCCGGCCTGCCTGATCGCGTCGAGGTCGACCACGGACGGGAGGTCGTCGACGTAGGTGCCGATGAAGTCATACGAGCTGGCGGCCCGGCGGGCCGACTCGTATGACGTCCTCCGGACGCCGTGCAGCCCGGCGCGGATCAGCTCGTTGGCGCGGTCGGCGATCACCTTGGTGGCGTCGGTGTCGGCCGGCCCGCCGTGCGGGGGGTTGTACTTGAAGCCGCCGTCGCTGGGCGGGTTGTGGGACGGGGTCACCACGATCCCGTCGGCCAGCCCGGACTGCTTGCCCTTGTTCGCCCGCAGGATGGCGTGGGAGACCGCAGGCGTCGGGGTGTACGCGTCCTTGCTGTCGACCAGCACGGTCACGTCGTTGGCCGCCAGCACCTCGAGCGCGGTCGCCCACGCCGGCTCGGACAGCCCGTGCGGGTCCCGGCCGATGAACAGCGGCCCGTCGTACCCCTGCTGCTTGCGGTAGTCGCAGATGGCCTGCGTGGTCGCGAGGATGTGCGTCTCGTTGAACGCCGTGCTCAGTGACGACCCGCGGTGCCCGCTGGTGCCGAACGCGACCTGCTGCTCCACGGCGTCGGGGTCCGGGACGCGGGTGTAGTACGCCGTCACCAGGTGCGGCAGGTCGACGAGGTCCTGCGGCTTGGCGGGCTGTCCTGCGCGCGGGTCGGGCATGGGCCCATCATGCCGTCGCGGCAACGCAGGCGTGGGCGGGACCCGGGACGGCCGGGGAGGGTAGCCGGGCCGGTACGACGGCGATGCGGAAACCGCGACGTTGGTCCGAACCGAGACCTCGACGCTGGACCAGCACCCCAGAGTCCGGCCTGTCCACCCTGCTGTGGGCTGGCGCTGCTCGGCAAGGCCGGGGTGGTGTTCGCGCTGCTGGTCAGCCAGCCGCTGGCGACGTTCGTGCTGGCCAAAGGGGTCATCGTGCCGATCACCAACGCGACCTGCATCGGGCTCACCGTGGTCGCGGCGACCTCCGTGGCCCGACGGGAGGGGCTGCTGCCGACGCGCACGGCGATACTGCGCGTATGGCCCTATCGGACTTCCCGCGCCACCCGCTGACCTTCGGAGCGAGCCCGGTCCACCCGCTGCCGCGCCTGAGCGCGCATCTCGGTGGAGCCCAGGTCTGGGCCAAGCGCGAGGACTGCAGCTCGGGGCTGGCCTACGGCGGCAACAAGACCCGCAAGCTGGAGTACCTCGTCCCGGAGGCGCTGGCCCAGGGCGCGGACACGCTGGTGTCGATCGGCGGCCACCAGTCCAACCACACCCGTCAGGTCGCCGCCGTTGCTGCGCATCTCGGCCTGAAGTGCGTGCTGGTGCAGGAGAACTGGGTGCCGGAGTGGACCGACCCGCTGAGCACCCAGGTCGGCAACATCCTGCTGAGCCGGGTGATGGGCGCCGAGGTGCGGCTGGACCCGGCCGGGTTCGACATCGGCTTCCGCGACTCGTGGCGGCAGGCTCTGGAGGACGTCGAGAAGCGCGGCGGTACGCCGTACGCCATCCCGGCCGGCGCGTCGGATCACCGGCTGGGCGGCCTCGGGTTCGCCGGGTGGGCCTTCGAGGTGGCCGAGCAGGAGCGCGAGCTCGGGGTCTTCTTCGACACGATCGTGGTCTGCACCGTCACCGGTTCGACGCACGCCGGGATGATCGCCGGGTTCGCCGCCCTCGCGGAGGCCGGTGGCCGGCCGCGGCGGGTGCTCGGCATCGACGCCTCGGCCACGCTGGACAAGACCCGGGAGCAGGTCGAGCGGATCGCCCGGAACACGGCGTCGCTCATCGGCCTCGGTCGTGACCTGCGCGACGACGAGATCACGGTGCTGGAGGGCTGGGCCGGAGACGTGTACGGCGTGCCGGTGCAGTCGACGCTCGACGCGATCCGGCTCACCGGCCAGCTTGAGGGAGTCATCCTCGACCCGGTCTACGAGGGCAAGTCGATGGCCGGCCTGGTCGACCTGGTCCGCAACGGGGACATCCCGAGCGACGCCACGGTGCTCTACGCACACCTGGGCGGGCAGCCGGCCCTCAACGCGTACGCGTCGCTGTTCCTGGCGTCCGGCTAGCTCACGGAGGAAGGGTCCCGCAGGTGCGGCATGCTGCGCTGCGTGGGCTTCGTCGTCGCGCTGGTCCTGCTGCTGGCCGGCTGGCTGGCGATCGGACCCTGGATCCTCGCCGTGCTGGTGGTGGCGCTGCTGGTGCCGGCCACCAGGAGACGGATGCGGCCGAACCGCTGGGCGCTCGTCGTGCGTGGTCGCGGCGGCGGCCCTGCCGTGGGCGTCGTGGTGGTGCTGCCGGACGGGCGGCTGCCGATCCCTCCGGGCGGGGGGCTGCTCGTGACGCCGTCGTACGACGGTCACGCCGCCCGGGCCCAGCCGATCGCGCTCGACGTACCGCAGCACCCCGGACTGGCGCCCAACGGCAGCAGCACCATGCACGACGACGCGTGGGCGACCGACAGCTACCAGGGGCCGGGGCCACTCGGGCAGGAGCCCGAGGTGACCACGGCCTGGTACGGGCTCGAGGAGTGCGCGACGCTCGCCTTCGATCCGATCGGCCGGCTGGTCGCGCTGTGCGGCAACCGCAGCGGCCCGGTCCTGCACGTGCTGGACCCCGAGACCATGCGCCCGCTCGAGACCCTCGACCTGCCCGACCGCGAGGACTCCGACAAGCGGCCGTGGGAGGACCTCTGCGGCGGTGCGTACTTCTACCTCGACGCCCGGGCGCAGGCGGTGGTCGCGACCACCGACCGGCGGGTGCTGACGGTGGACACCGACGGGCTCGAGCAGGTGGACGAGGTCGACCTCGGCGGCGTCGTGCCGGACGACGACTGCCTGGTCGCGCTGCTGCCCGACTGGGACGACCACACCTGGTACGTCACCCAGGACGGCCGGGTCGGCGTCGCCGGCGGGACGGGAGACCCGACACCACTCGACCTGGCAGGCGAGATCGCCAACTCGATCGCGGCGGACGACACCGGCGTCTATCTGGTCACCACCGAGGCGCTCTACAAGGTCGAGCTCGACGGCAGCGGTGAGCCCGCGATCGTGTGGGAGGCGGCGTACGACCACGGCGAGGAGAAGAAGCCCGGCCAGCTCAGCGCGGGCAGCGGTACGACGCCGACCGTGCTCCCGAGCGGGCTGGTGGCGATCACCGACAACGCCGAGCCGCTGATGCACGTGCAGTTCTACGACGTCACCGACGGCAGTCTGGTGTGCGAGGCGGCCGTGTTCGGCAAGGGCGAGAGCGCCTCCGACAACTCCCTCGTGGCGGTCGGCGACGCCAGCGTCGTGGTCGAGAACAACTACGGCTACCGCGGGCCGTGGAGCACGATGCTCGGCCGGGCCACCGTCGGCGGGCTGGCCCGCGTGGACGCGGACCCCGCCACCGGGGAGTGCACCGTCGGCTGGCGCTCCGACGAGGTCGCGCCCACCTCCGTGGCCAAGGTCTCCCTGGCCACCGGCCTGGTCTACGCCTACACCACGAGGCCGAGCTGGTGGGGCGTGAGCGCGTGGTACCTCACCGCCCTCGATGCCCGCACCGGTGAGACCGTCTTCTCGGTCCGCACCGGCACCGGAACCCTGTCCAACAACCACTACTCCGCGGTGACGCTCGGCCCGGACGGGGCGGCGTACGTCGCGACGCTGGGCGGCATGGTGCGGGTCCGCGACCGTCCCTGACGGTCAGGGCTCGAGGGCGCCCGGGTCGGACGGCACGTCGACGGCGTGCTCGCGCAGCGCCTCGATGGGCACGATGTCGAGCACCGCGGCGTTGGTCGAGGCCAGGACCACGGGCGCCGCGAACCCGTCCTGGTGGGCGCGCGCCCAGTTGTGCGCCGTCACGCACCAGCGGTCGCCCGGGACCAGCCCGGGGAACTCGAACCGCGGCATCGCGGTGGTCAGGTCGTTGCCGATCAGCCGCTGGTGCTCGAGGAACTCGGCGGTGACCACGGCGCAGATGGTGTGGCTGCCGAGGTCCTCAGGGCCGGTCGCGCAGCAGCCGTCGCGGAAGAAGCCGGTCATCGGGTCGGTGCCGCACGGCTCCAGCTCACCGCCCAGGACGTTGCGCTCGGTCACGGGGTACAGCATGGCTCAGGGCTCGTCGTACCGCTCGGCGCGGGCCTGGGTCGGTCACCGCATGACTTTGGTCGTGGTCACCCTGCGACCGGCGTCGGCCAGAGCGCGGAAAGACAGGTGACTCGGCTTGTCGATCGCTGCGGCCGACGCCCGGCCACAGCGACCAGCCAGCCGAACACCGCGGGCCCGGTCGCGTCCAGCTCCGGGTGCCACTGCACGCCGAGCGCCGGCCACCCGGCCTGGTCCCGCCACTCCAGCGCCTCGACCACGCCCTCGGGGGCGGTGCCGGTGCAGCGCCACCGGTCGTCGTGCGTCGCCACCGCCTGGTGGTGCAGCGACCCGACCCGGCCCTCGGGCACCAGGCGGGCGACGACCGAGCCGGGCTCGGTGACCAGCGGGTGGGTGCCCGGCGGGAGGACCACGTGGGTGTCGCCGAGCTCCTCGACGAGCGTTCCGCCGGTCGCGACCGCCATCAGCTGCAGGCCGCGGCAGACGCCGAGGGTCGGCAGCCCGGCCCGCCGGGCCGCGTCCAGCAGCTCGAGCTCGTCGCTGTCCCGGGACGGGTCCACGCCGAGGTCGACGCCGCCGGTGAGCACCAGCGCGTCCAGGGTGGCGAGGTCACCGCTGGAGCCGGGTGGCAGCACCAGCGGCGTAGCGCCTGCGGCCCGCACCTCGGCCACGACGGCCAGCGGTGCCGCGACGACGTGCTGGTCACCGAAGTGCTTGCGGACCACCAGGTCCTCGCCGGCGATGCCGACCACCGGTCTCACAGGGCCACCAGCGCGGTGACGCCAAGCAGCACGCCGGTCAGGTAGGTGCCCAGCGCGCCGACGTCCCGGACCGGCCCGTGCGCGGCCATCGTCTTGGCGGTCAGCAGTCCGAAGGCGTGCAGCGACCGGGCGGTGAGCGCGGCGATGGCGAGCGCGTCCACCCACCAGCCGGAGGTCAGGGCGGCGCACACGACGATGAGGACGGCGAGGGTCGGCACGTACTCGCTCGCGTTGCCGTGCGCCCGCTGGGCGATGAACATCCGGTCTGCGGGGTCGGTCGGCATCTGGTTGCCGGTGGCGCCGCGGATCACCCGGTGCCGGGTCACGTTGGCGCCGAGCAGGAAGAGCAGCACGCCCATGAGCGCGACGCAGACGACGGGGATGGTGGTCATGTCAGGAGTTCCTCTCGCGAGCAGGTGGTGAGCAGCCGGCGCACGATCGCGCCGCTGAGATCGGTGCCGAGCAAGGCGTCGGTCTTGTGCATGCCGCCGGGGCAGGTGACGTTGACCTCGATCAGCCGGCCGTCGATCACGTCCAGCCCGGCCAGCGCGATGCCGTGTGCGACCAGCCGCGGCGTCAGCGCCTCGGCGATGCGCCGGTCGGCCTCGTCCACGGTGGCCGCCGCGACCGGCGGGCCGATCCGGAAGTCGCCGTCGGACGGCCGGCGCAGCACGGCACCCACGATCTCGCCGTCGACCAGGAACAGCCGCTTGTTGCCGTCGGTGACCGACGGCAGGTACTCCTGCGCGATCACGTGCCGACCTCCGGCTGTGGCCGACTCGGCGAGCGCCCGGCAGCCGCGTCCCGGCTCGAGCAGCCAGACATCGGTGCCGGCGAAGCCGTCGACGGGCTTGACCACCGCGGCGCCGTACGTCGCCACGAAGGCCTCGATCTCGGTGGCCACGCTGGTGACCAGCGTCGCCGGGCACAGGTCGGGCAGGTGCAGCGCGACCAGCTTCTCGTGCAGCGCCCGGACCCCGGCCGGGTGGTTGACCACCCGGACCCCCGCCTCGGCGGCCAGGTCGAGCAGGTAGGTGGTGTGCAGGTAGCGCGCGTCCACCGGCGGGTCGATCCGGAGCCAGGCCACCTCGCAGGTGGCCGCCACGTCCAGCGCGGCTCGGTCGACGACGTCGTACCAGACCGGGTCGACCTGCCACCGGTGGTCCAGCCCCCGGCGACGCGGCCGCAGCTCGATCCGCCGGGCCCGGGCGACGAGGCGGCCGCCGGACGCCGTCAGCTCCTCGGGGCCGCAGACCCAGACCGCGGCGCCCTCGGCCTGGCAGGCGTCCATCAGCCCGACCGACGCGTCGATGTCGGCCAGCAGCCCGTCGAGCGGGTCGGTGACGAACAGCGTGTTCACGCCACCGCTCCCAGCGGCTCCAGGGCCCCGGAGGCGGCGGCCCGCCAGAGCTCGCCGAGCCGCGAGCACCGGGACGCGAGCGCGCCCAGGGTGCGGCGACGTGCGTCGTCGTCGTACATCAGCGTCGACAGGGCGGCCACCACGTCCGCGACCAGCTCATCCGGCTGCACGTCGAGGAACCGGACCTCGAGGTAGCGCCCCCGCGGGCGGACCGGCGGGAACAGGGTGGACACGTGCTCCGCCGCGCCGGTGAACGCCGTGGCCCCGGCTGCGAACGCGCGGTAGGCGGCCACCGGGTCGTCGCCGTGCAGCAGCCGGTCGTCGAACGCCGTGCGGGTGGGGTCCACCTCGAGCCAGGTGGCGAGCCGCGAGGCCGGGCCTGACGAGCGGGCGTACGTCGCCGCGAGGAACGGCCCGGCCAGGTTGAGCACCCGCCACTGCTCGAGACCCGCCCGGCCCGGCCACCAGTCCAGGCAGACCTGGGTGGAGGCGGTGCACCGCATCATCCGGCGGCCGGCCGGCCCGATGGCGTCGAAGTGGGCCTGCATGGCGAGGTACCGCGCGGAGGTCAGCTGCAGTGGCACGTGCTCGGGGCCGCGCCCGTCGACGGGGGAGGCGTCCAGGGCGATGCCGGCTCGCGCGAGGTCGCGGCGCACCAGGCGCAGGGCGGTCCGCAGCCGGCGTACGACGTCGGCCGACCTACCGCACGGCAGGTTCAGCTCGACCTGGCCCCCCGGCTCGAACGACAGCGGCACGGACGTGGCGGCCCGGGTCCGCTCGATCACTACCGGCTGACCGGTGGCGAGGTCGCGGGTGAGCAGCTCGTGCTCGATCCCGACCCGGGTGGTCCGGTGGTTGTGCGGACCGGGGAAGAGGGCGTCCATGACAACTCCTGATAACGTAAGGTAGCCTGTCGAAATAATGTAAGGAAACCTTACGGATGTCAAGCGTCAAACCAGATCGGAAACCGTTGATCGCGCTCGTGCACAACCTCGACCGCGCATTTCAGGCGCACATGGTCAGGAGCGCGCACGAGCGCGGACGCCCCGACATCAAGCCCGCGCACAACTTCCTGTTCGCGATCCTGGGCGACGACGGCGACCGCGCTGCCAGCCTGGCCACCCGCGCCGGGATCACCCGGCAGTCGATGGGCGAGGTGATCCGCGACCTGGTCGACCTCGGCATCCTCGAGATGGCACCGGACCCGCAGGACGGGCGGGCCAAGATCGTCCGCTACACGCCCGGGGGCAAGGCGTTCGCCAGCGAGGGCTACCGGCACCTGCGTGAGCTCGAGGCGGTCTTCGAGGCGGAGTTCGGCGCCGACTACGAGGCCACGCGGGTGGTGCTCGAGCGGGTGCAGTCACTGCTCGGCGAGGTCGATCAGGGGTAGCGGATCCCCGTGGTCTGCTCGCTCAGCTCCCACAGGCGTCGCTGCGCATTCTGGTCGCGGGACGCACCGCTCGAGGTGACCACCTGGGGGCGGCCGGTCATCTCGCCGAGGCCCCCCGGACCGACGTACGTCGCCCCGGGCAGCTCGGCGGTGGCCGCCATCAGCACCGGCCAGGCCCCGTGCGCGGCCGGCTGGGAGACGGCCTTGACGGCGGCGTCGAGGATCGTCGCGATGCCGCCGCGGGCGCGGCCGTACTGCCCGTTGGCCGCGAGGTGGGTGCCGGCGAAGCCCGGGTGCGCGGCCAGCGCCTTGAGCGGCAGCTCCCTCTCCCTCGCGCGCCGGTCGAGCTCGTGGGTGAAGAGCAGGTTCGCGAGCTTGGACTGCCCGTAGACCCGCCACTTCCGGTAGAAGCCCCCGTGCGGCCCGGCCAGCGGTGCGCCCCTCGCCACCCGGTGCATGTTCGAGGAGACGGTGACCACTCGCGCGTCCTTGCTGGCGAGCAGCTGCGGCAGCAGCAGCCCGGTGAGCAGGAACGGCCCGAAGTGGTTGGTGGCCAGCTGGAGGTCGAGGCCGTCGCCGGTGACCTGGCGCGAGGTGCCCATGACGCCGGCGTTGTTGACCAGCACGTCGACCGGTCCGTACGCCGAAGCCGCCTCGCCCGCGCGGCGTACCGACCCCAGGTCGGCCAGGTCCACCTCGAGCTGGTCGAGCTCGGCGGCCGGCACCTCGGACCGGATGGTGGCGCTGGCCTCGTCGAGCTTGGTGGGGTTGCGGCCGGCCAGGACGACCCGGGCGCCGCGACGGGCCAGCTCGAGCGCGGTGTGGTGGCCGAGTCCGCCGAGGGAGGTGCCCGTGACGATGACGGTCCGGCCGGCCTGGTCGGGGATGTCGGCGAGCTGCCAGGCGTCGGCGACGGCGCTCACGGCGTGGTGGCGAGGTGGTCGAGGACCCGCTGGCCCAGCTCCCGGTCCCCGTCGACCGTGACCCGGCCGGGCTCGGCCGCGCAGCGGCCGCCGGCCAGGCGGATGAACGACTCGCGGTCCATGCGCAGGGTCGCGGTCGGCTCCTCGGGCGGACCGACCCGCTGGCCCCGGCCGTTCTCGTCGATCTCGAACGCGAACGGCTCGCTGCCCTCCATGTCCAGCACCACGCTGGTGCCGGTCGGGGCCCCGACCTTCTTGCCGAGCACGTAGCCGAGGCTCTCAGCGAGGTACTCCGCGGTGTGCTTCGCCGGCGCGGTGTCCATGCCGCCCGGGCGCCCGACCGCGCGGCGTACGTCCTGCTCGTGCATCCACACGTCCAGCGGCCGGTTGCGCAGCAGCGTGCGCCAGGTCCACGGGACGCCGCCGAAGATCACCTCGGGCTTCGCGTCGCCGTCGGTCGGCGGGTCGGCGAGCAGCGCGGTGTGCCGCTTGGTGACCACCTCGCGGATCTCGTTGATGATGGCGTCGGCGCTGGCTTCGCGGCGGTTGACCACGCCGATCTCGGTGTAGAGCCCCATCAGCCCGGTCACGTGCGGGGGCTCGCCGACCTCGGCGGTCTCCTCCGGGTTGCCGGCGAGGATGCCCTCGAGGTGCGCGGTGTGCGCGGCGACCGCCTTGACGTCCCAGCCGGCCAGGTCGGTCGGCGTGGTCCAGGCCTCCTCGGGCACCTGCTCGAGCAGGTCGAGCAAGTCGTTGACCGCCTGCCACCAGATGTCGACGTAGCCCGCGAGCTCGGCCCGGTCGTCGGTCTGCTCTCCCGTGCTGGCGCTCACCCACGGCAGCGTAGTGGTGGGTAACCAGCGGCCCGCCGATACGCCCGGGCGCCGAGTGAAGTCAAGGGAGCCAGGCCTTGTCTAGTCCAGTGTGTTCGGGGTAGGCCTTTATCAACCGCCTTGCGTACCGCCTGACAGGGACACCCTGACTCGCACCCCATCGGGGGGGTGCTCAGGACCGGGCCCAGGGTGGCGGTGGATGTGCATCGGGCGCATCCACCGAAGGGAGAACCGTTGTGACAACTCGCTTCCACCCCAAGACGGCCCTGCTCGCCGCCACCGCGGCGCTCGGCATGGCCTTCACCCTCGTCGGGACACCGACGAGCTCCGCCTCCGCTCCGGACCCCACCAGTGGTGCCAAGCAGAGCGCAACCCAGACCGCTCGCGCCGATGCGGCCGTCCGCGTGGCCGACCATGCCCGGGCCGTGGCCCGCGACGTCGGCGCCAAGCGCACCGCGGGCGTCTGGTACGACGCCCAGCACGCGCGGATGGTCGTGAACGTGACCACCGCCGCTGCGGCCAAGGAGGTCCGCCGCGACGGACTGACCCCCCGCATGGTGGACCACAGCACCGCCGCTCTGCGCTCGGTGACCCGGACGCTCGACGACCGGGTCTCCACCCCCGGCACGGCATGGGCCGTCGACCCGTCCGCCAACGAGGTGGTCGTCACCCTGGACTCGACCGTCAACGGGAAGGCCACCGCGCGGATCACCAAGCTGAGCAGCTCCTTCGGCGACAAGGTCCGCGTGAAGCGGATCGACGGCACCCTCAGCACCACCGTCTCCGGAGGCCAGGCGATCTACGGCGGCGGCTACCGCTGCTCCCTGGGCTTCAACGTGGTCAGCGGCGGCACCTACTACTTCCTGACCGCCGGACACTGCACCAACCTGTCGGGCACCTGGTACGCCGACTCGGGCCAGACCTCGCCCCTCGGGAACACCGCGGGTTCGAGCTTCCCGGGCGACGACTACGGCATCGTGCAGTACACGACCAGCCCGGGCGGCGGAGACGTCTACCTGTACAACGGCACCTACCAGGACATCACCACGGCCGGTAACGCCTACGTGGGTCAGTCCGTCACCCGGAGTGGGAGCACCACCGGTGTCCACGGCGGGACCGTGCAGGCGCTGAACGCGACCGTGAACTACGCCGAGGGCACGGTCTACGGCCTGATCCAGACCAACGTCTGTGCCGAGGGCGGGGACAGCGGCGGCTCGCTGTTCGCCGGCTCCACCGCGCTCGGGCTCACCTCCGGAGGCAACGGCAACTGCGTCATCGGCGGGACGACGTACTTCCAGCCGGTGACCGAGCCGCTGAGCGTCTACGGCGTGAGCGTGTACTGACCCCTCACCGCACAAGGCGACGGCGTCGTACGGATCTCCCGTGCGGCGCCGTCGCCGTCGGCTCGCGCGCGCAACGTCATACGACCTGGCTGTTCCGACTCGCGGCTCGTATGACGTCCGGCGCAAGGTCATGCGACCTGGCCGCCCGGGTGACCAGTTCGAATGACGTCACCCGCCGGCCCGGCCTGCGGGACTCACCCCACCGCCAGCAGCAGCGCGATGCCGAGCATGGTCAGCCCGATCAGCACGTCGAGCACCTGCCAGGCGCGCGGCCGGGCCAGCAGCGGGGAGGCGAGCCGCGCTCCGAAGCCGAGCCCGGAGAACCACAGCAGCGAGGCGGCCGAGGCGCCCGTCGCGAACCACCAGCGGCCGGACGAGCCGTGCGTGTTCGCGATCGAGCCGACCAGCAGGACCGTGTCGAGGTAGACGTGCGGGTTCAGCCAGGTCAGGGCGGTCACCCGGAGCACGGCCGAGCGCAGCGACATCGGCTCGGGCGCAGCGGCCGCGAGCCCCGACGTACGCCGTGCGCGCAGCAGTGACGAGACGCCGTACCACGTCAGGAAGGCCACCCCGAGCCACCGCACGACGTCGATCACCCATCCGGCCTGCCGGATCACGGTGCCGATCCCGGCCACGCCCGCGAGGATCAGCGCGACGTCCGACACCGCGCAGATCGCCACCACCGCGGCTACGTGCTCGCGGGCCAGCCCCTGCCGCAGCACGAACGCGTTCTGCGCACCGATCGCGATGATCAGCGACAGGCCGGTCAGCAGGCCGGTCACGCCGGAGTCGAGCACCCGAGCAGCCTAGGCATGGTCTCGGCCGGCAACGATCCGGTCTCGACTCCCTCGCCCGAGGGGTTCGTGCCCGCCCTGCGCCTCGACGTCCCGGCCGGCTGGACCAGCGTGCACCGCGGCGCCGACGGGTTCGACCTCGGCCAGGCTGACCCGGACGCGCACGCCCCGCTGGTCGCGGTGGCGTTCCTGGTGCCAGCGGAGGACACGGCGCAGGCTGCTCTGACCGGCGTACGCCAGAACGCGGAGGCTGCGGGCGGTCACGTCCAGGAGATCGCCGACCCCGACAGCCCGTTCGGTGCGACGGGCCTGGACGTCCGCGACGGCCAGGGGCAGATGGTCTCCAGCCGCGACGGGAGCATCGCCCTCGACGCGACCCCGGGCGCGCGCGTGCAGGTCTTCGCCGCCGACGTCGTCGGGGCCGCGCTGCTCGTGGTCGTCTACGTGCCGCAGGCCACGCAGTTCCCCAGCGCCTCCGGCGCCGTGCAGCAGCTGCTGAGCAGCGTCACTCCCGCCTGAAGGTCAGAAGGCGGCTTCGGGCAGGTCCATCACCGACAGGTCGGTGGCCTGCGCGATGGTGACCTCGGCGCTGATCCGCGGCAGGTTGGTGTGCGCGAAGAACTGCGCAGCGGCCACCTTGCCCTCGTAGAACGCCTGGTCCTTGTCGGAGACCGAGCCGCCGAGCTTCTCCAGCGCGATCTCGGCCTGGCGCAGCAGCAGCCACGCGCACACGACGTCGCCGAGCACCATCAGCAGCCGGGTGGTGTTGAGCCCGACCTTGTAGATGTTGCGCAGCTCGCCGGTCTCCGAGGTCGGGTCCGCCGACATCAGGTCGTTGATCATGTGACCGACCAGGGTGTTGGCGTCCTCGAGCGCGGTCGAGAGCAGCGCGCGCTCCACCTTGAGCCGGCCGTTGCCGGCCTCGCTGTCGATGAACGCCTCGATCTGCGCCGCGAGGTGGCCGAGGGCCGCGCCCTGGTCCTTGACGATCTTGCGGAAGAAGAAGTCCTGGCCCTGGATCGCGGTGGTCCCTTCGTAGAGGGTGTCGATCTTGGCGTCGCGGACGTACTGCTCGAGCGGGTACTCCTGCAGGAAGCCGGAGCCGCCGAAGGTCTGCAGCGACTCGGTGCCGAGCAGCACCCAGGAGCGCTCCGAGCCGTAGCCCTTGACGATCGGGAGCAGCAGGTCGTTGACCGCGGCGGCCAGCTTCGCCTCGTCGGTCTCCAGCTTGTCCTCGTGCTCGAGGAGCTGGACGCGGTCCTGCCACGACGCGGCGTACAGCACCAGAGCGCGCATCGCCTCGGCGAACGACTTCTGCACCATCAGCGAGCGGCGTACGTCGGGGTGGTGGGTGATCGTCACGCGCGGTGCGGTCTTGTCACCCGACTGGGTCAGGTCGGCGCCCTGGACGCGGGTCTTGGCGTAGTCCAGCGCGTTGAGGTAACCGCTGGACAGGGTCGCGATCGCCTTGGTGCCGACCATCATCCGCGCGTTCTCGATGACCTGGAACATCTGCGCGATGCCGTCGTGCACCTCGCCGAGCAGGAAGCCGCGGGCCGCCTCCCCGCCGCCGATGGAGGGGTCGCCGAAGGTCAGCTCGCAGGTGTTGGAGACCTTGATCCCCATCTTGTGCTCGACGTTGGTGACGTAGACGCCGTTGCGCTCGCCGGTCAGCTCGCCGGTCTCGAGGTCGAAGGCGTACTTCGGGACGATGAACAGCGAGAGGCCCTTGGTGCCCGGGCCACCCACCCCCTCGACGCCGACGGGACGGGCCAGCACCAGGTGGACGATGTTCTCCTGCAGGTCGGACTCGCCGCTGGTGATGAACCGCTTGACGCCCTCGATGTTCCAGGTGCCGTCGTCGTTGGCGGTGGCCTTGGCCCGGCCGGCGCCCACGTCGGAGCCGGCGTCCGGCTCGGTCAGCACCATCGTGGTGCCCCACTCGCGGTCGACGATGTGCCGGGCGATCTGCAGGTCCCGGTCGTTGCCCACGCGCTCGAGCACTCCGGCGAACGCCGGGCCGCAGCCGTACATCCAGACCGGGGCGTTGGAGCCGAGCACCATCTCGGCGATCGCCCAGTTCAGCGTCGACGGAGCCGGCGTACCGCCGATCGACTCCTTGATCTGGAGCCGCCAGTACTCCGCGTCCATCCAGGCGCGGTAGCTCTTCCTGAACGACTCCGGCAGCGGCGCCTCGTGGGTCTCGGGGTCGAAGACCGGCGGGTGCCGGTCGCTGTGCTCGTACGACGCGGCGAGGTCCTCGCGGGAGAGCCGGTCCACCTCGGCCAGGATCGACCGGGCGGTCTCGCCGTCGATCTCGGCGAACGGGCCGGTGCCGAGCACCTCGTCGCGGCCGAGCACCTCGAACAGGTTGAACTCGATGTCGCGCAGGTTGGTCTTGTAGTGGCTCACGGTGGACGTACCTCTTCGTCGTCGGTGCGGGCTGGACCCGGCCGGAAACTCTTGGCTACTGACCGGTTCTACCAGTGAGTAACTTCATCGTAGGCAGCAGGTCACGGCGCTCGCAAGGAAACCCACCGCTCGGTGTGACCGGAATCTCCTGCGTCTGGGTCGGTGGTCATGTAAGACGACCGAGCCGATCAACACATCTGACACACTGGCCCCGTGCGAGTTTCCGCGAAGTCCGACTACGCACTGCGCGCGCTGATCGAGATGGCCTCCCGGTCCGACGGCAAGGCGGTCAGCGCCGAAGAGCTGGGCAAGCAGCAGGAGATTCCGCACGGCTTCCTCCAGGCGATCCTCGCGGACCTGCGCCGGGCCGGGATCGTGATGTCGCAGCGGGGGCAGTCCGGCGGCTGGCGGATGGGCCGACCGGCCGACGGCGTGTCCGTCGCCGACGTGATCCGGGCGGTGGACGGGCCGCTGGTCTCGGTCTACGGCCTGCGGCCGGAGGCGGTCGAGTACAACGACACCGCCACGGTGCTCCAGCACGTCTGGATCGCTGCCCGCAGGTCTCTGCGCGACGTGTTCGAGCAGGTCTCGATCCAGCAGCTGGCCGACGGCCGGCTGCCGAAGGCGGTCACCTCGCGGACCGCCGACGAGGACGCCTGGCAGCCGCACTGAGCGGGACCACTAGAACGTGTTCCAGTTCCGCCCTACGATCGCGTCATGAGCACCTCGGCGATCACCTCGGACGCGATCATCTGGAACGCGGCCGACGACGAGCACCCGGCCCGCACCGCATCCATGCGTTCCTACTCCGCAGTGGCCAACGGCGACCTGGCCGAGTGGCTGACCGTCTACGCCGAGGACGCCGTGCTCGAGGACCCGGTCGGGCCGTCGATGTTCGACCCCGAGGGTCGCGGCCACCACGGCCACGAGGGGATCTCGGCGTTCTGGGAGCAGGCCATCGCACCGATCGCGGAGTTCGAGTTCGAGATCAACGACTCGTTCGCGAACCCTGGCGGCAAGACGTGCGCCAACATCGGCCGGATCCGGACGTCGTTTCCCGACGGGAGCCACACCACGACCGACCTGATCATGGTCTACGTCGTGAACGACGACGGCAGGGTCGCCTCGATGCGGGCCTACTGGGAGCCGGAGCGGACGATGGCGAGCTTCCGTCCGGCCGACGCGAGCTAGTGCACGCCGTGCTCGGCTGACCACTCGACGAGGGGTCGGGTGGCGCGCCAGTCCTTGCGCACCAGGTCGAGCAGCGCCGCCGTGTGGATCACTGGCTCGAACCCGATGGCCCGGCTCGCGATGATCGACTTGTGGCGCAGCAGGTCGATCCGCGGATGGTCCTTGTCGTAGCCCCGCGGCGTGGTCTTGAGGACGTCGCCGCCGACCGTGAACCCCTTGCGCTCGAGTGAGCGGACGAGCTTCGCGAGCTCGGCTCCGTACGTGTCGTGGGCGATCGCCTCGCGCAGCGCGGCCAGCCGCTGCGCCTCGGCGCGGTAGAAGCCGCCGCCGGTGCGGACGCCGCGGGGCGACACCTCGACGTACCACCCGGTCGCCTCGGCGACTCGGACGAAGGCGCCCTGGTGGGTCTTGTAAGGAGTCTTGTCCTTGGCGAACCGCACGTCCCGGTACGGCCGGAAGACCTTCGCGCTCTGCTGGTCGGGGGCGAACTCCGGGGACAGCGCCTCGATCAGCGCGTCCATCGGCGCCTTCACGCACTCGTCGTAGACGTGCTTGTGCTTCTCCCAGTAGCTCTTGGTGTTGTCGACCTCGAGGTCGTCGTAGAAGTCCAGAGCCGCGACGGGGAACCCGGTGAACTCCACCGCCCCAACTTAGCTACGGCGCCAGCGCCGCCATCACCTGCTCGTCCCCGCCTTCGGAGAGGGCGGTCACCACGAGCGCCCCGTCGCCGCAGCGCGGTGCGTCGAGGAACGCCTGGCCGGGCGGCGCCTCGTAGACGACGGTGAGGCTGCTGCCGTCCCAGCGCAGCAGCTGGGCCGGGTCCCCCTCGAGCTGCGGGTCGCGGACGAAGTACGCCGCGTCCGCGCACGGCACCAGCGTGCCCGACGTGCCGGGCCCGAGTGCGTAGTAGCTCTCGCCGTTGCGGGCGAAGAACTCGGCGGCGTCGACGTTGTTCTCCTTCGGGATGACCGACCACACCGCCTCGTCCTCGCCGAGCATGGCGCCCTCCCACGCGCTGCACTCCGGTACGCCGGGGAACGGCTCGAGCTCGCCGGCGTCGACGTTGCCAACGGTGCGGCAGGACGGCTTCGCGTCGTCGAAGGAGAGCAGGGTGATGCCGGCCGCGGTCACGTGCGCGGCGTTGAAGCCCTGTTTGGGTGCGGCGCACCAGCCGACCGACGACTCCCGGGTCGCGAGGTCGACGTTCGCGAGGCAGTAGTCGCCGTCCGGCGTCACGGTCGCGTGCACGAGCGTGTCGCCGCCGAGGGCCCAGGTGCCGCCCGAGGTGGTGGCCGGGTCGGAGTCCTGGTCGATGATGAACTGCTCGCCGGCGGCGAGGTCGGTCACCTCAGCGGTGGCGCGCTTCTTCCCGGCCTGGTCCTGGCGGACCACCACCGCCCAGTCGGTGTCGAGCAGCGCGTTGGTGATCCGGGTCGAGTCGTCGCTGCCGGTGCCGAACGACTGGTCGGGCCCGTCCAGCCGGTAGCTCGAGCCGGACGACTCGACGGTGAGGAACCAGGTGCCGTTGGTGGTCACGGTGTTCTCGACCTTGCCGGGCGCGTCCACCCACTCCATCAGCTCCTTGGTCGCCTCGACCTGGGCCGGCTGGTCCGGCGTACCGCCCTCGAGCGTGGGCGCGGGCGTCGGCGAGGCCTGGGCCGACGCGGGCGCCGGGTCGTCGTCGTGGTCCGACGCGCAGCCGGCCAGCCCGGGTGCCAGGAGCACGACGGCGAGCGCGGCGAGCGCACGACGCACCCGGCTCAGATCCCCACGTTGTGCTGGTAGTGCGCCAGCGTGGCGCGGAAGGTGCGGTACGACTGTCGCCACTGCACCCGCTCGATGTAGGGCTCGTCGGGATGGAAGCGCTGCTGGTTCCACGGCTCGAAGTATCCAATGAGGTCCGGCCTGTCCCCGCGCTTGTCGTAGCCGCGTCCCACCTGGAAGTGCCCGGAGCCGTCGTGGTCGAGGTAGGGGAAGTAGGTCTTGAGCAGCTGGACGTGCAGGATCAGCGGCGCGTGCAGGTCGACGACGTGCTGCATCACCAGGAGCTGCCAGGAGTCGAAGGAGTAGCTCTTCACGTCGAGCGCGATGTAGGGCCCGGCGAACTCGGGTCGGTCCCAGCCGGTCTTGGCGTTGGTCACCTTGACCAGCGAGCTGATCGAGGAGCCGCGCGAGCTGGTGCCGAGCTTGGCGGCCCAGTGGTCCTGGCTGCGGTACTTGCCCTTCCAGCCCCACGCGATCATCTGCATCGCGGTCGGCCCGCACCAGTAGTTGCGCTCCTGCTCGGCCACCTGCGCGCCGTCGAGGACCGCCGCCGACTCGGGGTAGCCGTCGTACGTCGTCGCGCTACCCGGCTTGGTGGTCGGAGTGGCGCTGGTGGGTGTCGGCAGCGGGTTGACGGTCACGGTGGCGGCGCCGGTCGGTTCGACGGTCGGCGAGGTGGTCGCCACCGCCGGGTCGGCGTCTCGGTGGCGGGCCTCTGGATGGGCGGCCAGGAACCCGGCGGGCAGCGGCACGCCCTCGACCTCGTGGCGCAGCAGCCAGACCTTCGCCACCGATCGGGCGGCCATGGTCAGCTCGGCTCGCTCGGCCTGGGCTCGTTGGTCGACGCTCAGCCGGGACGCCCGGGCGAGCGCAGCGCGCGCATCGAGGTCGCCGGTGCGCCGCAGCGGCCTCGCGCGCCCCGCCCCTACTTCGACCAGCGTCTCGGCCTGCACCTGCGCCTCGGTGTCGTCGGTCCAACCGGTCCCGAGGCAGTAGCGCTGACCCTCGAACTGCGCGCACCGCACGTACGCCGCCACCTCCCGAGCGGTGCTCGTTCGGCCCCGGCCCAGCCTCGCTCCCAGCCTGCGGCCCTCGGCCACCACCCGGTCCACCTCGGCCTGCAGCGTCGGCGTCATCCGCCCGAAGCCGGCCGTCGCGGCCTGCCCGGCGACGTGCCGGCCGCCGGCGCTCG
The DNA here is from genome assembly GCA_963749865.1 of uncultured Actinomycetota bacterium. GTDB lineage: Bacteria > Actinomycetota > Actinomycetes > Propionibacteriales > Nocardioidaceae > Nocardioides. Next base: position 186,946 of record CAVVOE010000005.1, on the reverse strand, counting down.
GCACCAGCGCGCCCTCGTCGTCACCACCGCGCGGCACGAACACCGTCGCGCCGAGCACCATCAGCAGCGCGCCGAGGGCCACGAGCACGTCCGCGCGCGCAGGCGTGGCAGCGGACATCGAGGGCTCCGAAGGGGAAGACGAGCGGCTCGGACGCCTCATGGTCACACCCGCGAACGCCGTATCCGCGCAACGTCGCCGGTGGGGGAACCAGCTCGGCGCGACCCCTCAGGTGATTTGAGCGGATGACGAGATTCGAACTCGCGACATCGACGGTTGAGCAGAGTGTCGCGCTCGGCGCGACCCCTCAGGTGATTTGAGCGGATGACGAGATTCGAACTCGCGACATCGACGGTTGAGCAGAGTGTCGCGCTCGGCGCGACCCCTCAGGTGATTGGAGCGGATGACGAGATTCGAACTCGCGACATCGACGGTTGAGCAGAGTGTCGCGCTCGGCGCGACCCCTCAGGTGATTTGAGCGGATGACGAGATTCGAACTCGCGACATCGACGGTTGAGCAGAGTGTCGCGCTCGGCGCGACCCCTCAGGTGATTTGAGCGGATGACGAGATTCGAACTCGCGACATCGACGGTTGAGCAGAGTGTCGCGCTCGGCGCGACCCCTCAGGTGATTTGAGCGGATGACGAGATTCGAACTCGCGACATCGACCTTGGGAAGGTCGCGCTCTACCAACTGAGCTACATCCGCATGCCGGGCAACCGGCGCCAGGATGCTACCTCAGCCGGGCGGGCGGAGCTCAGCCGCCGAACAGCCGGCGCCACCAGCTCTTCTTCGGCTCGACCGTCTCGCCCACGGTGGTGGGGACGCCGTTGAGCATCACCTGCCCGGGCTGGAGCGGCCACGGAGCGTTGGGCGCCGGGGGGCCGGGAGCGGCCGGCGCGCCAGGAGCGGGCGGCGTACCGAACGTCGGTGCCGCCCAGCCGAAGACCTGGTGCAGCGTCTGGCGCACCTCGGGCGGCAGCTGGTCGAGGGAGCTGACGGACTGGCCGTTCACCACGATCGCGGTGCTCGACACGGCACCCTGGGGGAGCGCCCCGGTCTCGAACAGGTCCGGCACGCCGTTCTTGTCCGCATCGGGGAGTACGGCGGCCAGCTGCTGGCGTACGTCGGCGGGGACGTCCTCCCAGCGCGCGTAGCTCTGGCCGTTGACGTTGATCTCCACGCGGCCAGCCTAGCCCCGGCGACCCGCTCGATAGGTTGTGCGCGTGCTGCTGTCTGACCGTGACGTCCTGGCCGAGATCGACGCGGGCCGGATCGCCATGGAGCCTTTCGACCCCTCGATGATGCAGCCCTCCTCGATCGACGTCCGGCTGGACCGGTACTTCCGGGTCTTCGAGAACCACCGCTATCCACACATCGACCCAGCCGCGGACCAGTCCGACCTCACCCGCCAGGTCGAACCGGAGGGTGAGGAGCCGTTCATCCTGCACCCGGGGGAGTTCGTGCTCGGCTCGACGTACGAGATGGTGACGCTGCCCGACGACATCGCCGCGCGGGTCGAGGGGAAGTCGTCGCTGGGCCGGCTCGGGCTCCTCACCCATGCGACCGCCGGCTTCGTCGACCCCGGCTTCTCCGGGCACGTGACCCTCGAGCTGGCCAACGTGGCCACGCTGCCGATCAAGCTCTACCCCGGGATGAAGATCGGCCAGTTCTGCTTCTTCCGGCTCTCCTCGCCGTCCGAGCACCCCTACGGTTCGGAGAAGTACGGCTCGCGCTACCAGGGCCAGCGCGGCCCGACACCGTCGCGCTCGTACCTGAAGTTCCACCGCACCCCGATCTGAGACCGAGAGAAACGGTGAGGCGCTCCAGCCCCTGGCGGCGGGGGTGTCGATGGGCTCGTAGTGGTCCGAGTGGATCAGCTGTCGACGCGGTCGGCGACCCGACGCAGCTGCTGGGCGACCCGGTGACGCCGGTTGCGCGAGGGCAGCCGCGGGGCGGATGCCTGGGTGAGGCGCTCCTGGATCTGGTGGCGGGCCTGCATCTCGATGAGGGTGTTGGTCATGGCCGTGCTCCTTGTCTCCTGGTGTTGTCAGTCTTGCTGTGACCACCGACAGTCCTGCGGCTCCTGAGAGCCGTCCGGAGGACGCCGGCGGGGCGTGCGTGGGTGGTGTGCCACGTGGTGGCGCGCAGGCTCATGCCTCGGTGAGCGAGATGTCCCCGCTCACGGTCTTGGCGCGCACCTCGATGTGGTCCTGGCCCTCCTCGGGCTGACCGGCTCCCTGGAGATCGGAGCTGATGGTGCCGGACACGGTGGTGATGTCGGTCCACACGGGCACGCCGGCCCGGACGCCGATCGAGACGTCGCCGGAGGCGCCCTTGACGGTGATCTTGCCTCGGTGGACGTGGTCGACCGACACGTCGCCGCTACCGGTGCTGAACGACGTGTCGCCGTGCGCCTGCACCACCGAGAGGTCCCCGCTGCCGGTCTTGACGACTGTGCTGGCGCGCGTGGTCTCGACGCTCACGTCACCGGAACCGGTCGAGATCGCGCTGTTGCCGCCGGCCTCGCCGATCTCGACATCGCCGGAGCCGCTCTTGATCTTGAGGTTGCCGCGCACGGCGTCGACCCGGATCTCGCCGGACCCGGTCTCGACGAGCAGGTGGCCGTCGACGCTCTCGACGGTGAGGTCGCCCGAGCCGCTGCGCAGCTGAGCGTGGCCGGTCCGGCCCTCGACCTGGACGTCGGCGGAGCCGGTGCGCACTGCGGGGTTGCTGCCTTCGGGCACCGTGACCTCGACCTGCAGCGCGTTGTCGCCGAAGATCCGGCCGCGGCCGGGCTCGGTGACCGTGATCGAGTCACCGTGCTGCTCGACGATGACGTCGTCGGCGTGCTTGCCCTCGACGACGACGGTGCTCTCGCTGGTCTCGGTGCACCGGACGTTGACATTGCCCTTGCTGATCTCGACGACCAGGTTGACCGGGCTGTGGGTCTCGAAGCGGTACTGGGGCATGGGTGTCTCCTCTGGTGTGGTGCTGCGAAGTGGGTGTGCTGGGCCGCCGGACCGGCAGCCTGGTTGTAGGTGGGCGCCGGCCCGTGGCTGACTCGGGTGACTAGACCCAGCCGGTCATCCGCCGGCCTGCCCCTCTGGAATGACGCTGCGCTCCGAAGGGCCCCTGTCCGCCGAACGGGTCGTTGCCGCCGACGAAGGGCAGGCTGGACAGGTCGATGTCGACGTTGATCGCACCCTCGCGGGTGGCCGCCCGGACGACGTTGACCAGCCAGGTGTTGAGCGAGTGGCCGGAACGGGCGGCGAACTCCTCGGCCTTGGTCTTGACCGACTCGGGGAGCCGGAGCGTGATGCGGGCGATGCCGCCCTCCACCTCGTCCTCCGGGCTGGGCGGCGCCGGCGGGGCCGGGGGCGCCGGCGGCGCGGGAGGCGCAGCCGGGGCGTCCACCACGAACGCGAGCTCGCGGCCGTCGAGGCGGACATCGACTCCGCCGGCCGGCATCTCCGCGGTGATCTCGGTGGCGGCCTGCGAGATGGCCTCCATCAGCGCCAGCCGGGCGGCCGGGTCGAGGGCGAAGGTGAGCCGCTCGGCGGCGGCGTGGGCCTCCGGGCCGGCGGCCTCGGCGGCGGCCAGCAGGTCGCGGCGGAGGCCGTCGACGTACGGCGTGATGTCCATGTGCACCACGATGACACCATTATGGCGTCATGTCAAGAGAAAGTGGTGTCATCTGACGTCACCTGGTGTCAGAACGCCCGCGGGGCGCAGGTTTGCCGCGGTACGGCGGGGGGCACCGCGCGTCCGGTGGCCTCGGGGCCGCCGAGCCAGAAAGGACCACCATGTCCCTAACTGCCATCGCGCCGGCCGTCACCGCCATGGCCGACACGATCATCGACGCCAACGCGGTCGACTACCTGATCGTCTTCATCTACTTCGCCGTGGTCCTCAGCATCGGCCTGCTGGCGCGGCGCCAGATCTCCGACTCCGTCGACTTCTTCCTCTCGGGCCGGTCCTTGCCGGCCTGGGTCACCGGGCTGGCGTTCATCTCCGCGAACCTCGGCGCGGTCGAGATCATGGGCATGTCGGCCAACGGCGCCCAGTTCGGGATGCCGACGGTCCACTACTTCTGGGTCGGCGCCATCCCGGCGATGCTCTTCCTCGGCGTCGTGATGATGCCCTTCTACTACGGCTCCAAGGTCCGGTCGGTGCCGGAGTTCATGCGCCGCCGGTTCGGCACCGGCGCGCACCTGGTCAACGCGATCTCGTTCGCGGTGGCGCAGCTGCTGATCGCCGGCATCAACCTCTACCTGCTCGGCTCGATCATCCAGGCGCTGCTCGGCTGGCCCCTGTGGGTCGCCCTCATCGTCTCCGCGGCAATCGTGCTCTTCTACATCACCCTGGGTGGGCTCAGCGCGGCGATCTACAACGAGGTGCTGCAGTTCTTCGTGATCGTGGCGTCGCTGGCCCCGCTCACGCTGATCGGACTGCACCGCGTGGGTGGCTGGGACGGCCTCACGGACAAGATCACCGCGGCGGCCGCCGACGACAAGTCGGGCGGCATCAGTGCCGCGGACCAGCTCAACTCATGGCCCGGCAACGCGCTCTCCGGGTTCACCTCCGACTTCTGGTCAGTGGTCGGCATCGTCTTCGGCCTCGGGTTCGTGCTGTCCTTCGGCTACTGGACGACGAACTTCGTCGAGGTGCAGCGGGCGATGGCGTCCGACTCGATCTCCTCGGCCCGCAAGACGCCGATCATCGGCGCCTTCCCCAAGATGTTCGTCCCGTTCATCACCATCATCCCGGGCATGATCGCCGCGGTGCTCGTCGCCGACATCGCCAAGACCAAGGCCGGTGAGACCGTCTCGGGCGGGGCCTCGGGAGACGTCAAGTTCAACGACTCGCTGCTGTACCTGATGCGAGATGTCTTGCCCAACGGGCTGTTGGGCGTGGCGATAACGGGGTTGCTGGCGGCGTTCATGGCCGGCATGGCAGCCAACATCTCGGCGTTCAACACCGTGCTCAGCTATGACCTCTGGCAGACCTACGTCGTCAAGGAGCGCGACGACCAGTACTACCTGCGGATCGGTCGGCTGGCGACCGTCGCGGCCACGGTGATCGCGATCTTCACCGCAGCGCTGGCGTCCAACTTCTCGAACATCATGGACTACCTCCAGGTGCTCTTCGGGTTCTTCAACGCCCCGTTGTTCGCGACGTTCATCCTCGGGATGTTCTGGAAACGGATGACCGCCACCGCCGGCTGGGTCGGCCTGGTGGCCGGAACCCTGTCCGCCGTGTTGACCGGCATCCTGACCGAGGGGACCCTCGGCTCCCTCAGCCAGGGCGTGATCCCGCTCGCTGGGCAAGGTGCGGCGTTCCTCGCGGCCTCCATCGCTTTCATCGTGGACATCGGGCTCAGCATCGCCGTCTCCCTCGTCACCAAGCCGAAGGAGCTCTCCGAGCTGAAGGGGCTGGTCTACTCGGAGACGCCCAGGGAGGACCTGGTGGACGCGAACGAGGCGTCCTATCCGTGGTACCGAAGGACCATCCCGCTCGCCGTGATCGCCCTGGTCATGGTCATCGCTCTCAACCTGGCGTTCTGAGGAGGAAGACATGACTGAGAACACCTCCCAGAAGCACACCGCGGGGGCGCTCGACATCCGCAACATCATCGGCGGGCTGCTCGGCGTCTACGGCGTGATCCTGGTGCTGATGGGCATCTTCGGCGACAAGGAGCTCGACAAGACCGGCGACGTGAACGCCAACCTCTGGGCCGGCCTGGCGCTAGTGGTCGTCGGCGCTGGGTTCCTGGCCTGGGCCAGGCTCAAGCCGATCGTCGTCCCGGAAACTGTCGAGCCGCACGACGACGGGCGTCCGGCCGGGGTATAGCCCTCGCTGGACGAGCTGGCTGGGCCCGTCCGCGGTGACCGTGCTCCTGTCACCGTCGAGCCCCTTCGGCGTGTAGACGACCACCGAGTCGATCACCCGCTCGGTGCGGTAGAGGTCGATGGTGAGCGGGCAGCCGCGGTCGTCGCGGGGCCGCCGGGGGTCGATCTCGATGCGCAGCGCGATCCGGCCGCCTGCGACGGTCGGCCGCGGTACGCCGCACAACTCGTCGGGCGGGATCGTCGCGTCGATCCGCAGGGCCGGCATGCCGGTTGACGTCGGCGCTACCTGGTGGGCGGCCTGCGCGATCAGCTCGAAGGCCTCGCCCCACCTCTTCCGGTCGGTCGCGTCGGCCCCGACGAAGCTGCGCGCCATGCTGCCGCTGACCAGCAGCTGGACGGTGTCGGCGAACTCCGGCGGCTCGCCGCCCAGCGCGAACTCGACGAACTCCCACGCGTCGGACCGGGCGGTGTACTGCGCCTCGCAGAACACGTCGGAGGGTACGGCGGTCCGGACCGTCACGGTCGCGCCCTCCCTGACCAGCTCGCCGGTCGACGGCTCGGAGCCGAGCACCAGTCCGTGCGGCTCGCAGGCCCGCGCCGGGCGCAGGACCACGTCGTACCCCTGGCCCTCGAGCAGCCGTTGCGCCTCGGTCCCATCCAGCGCGAACAGCGACGGCATCGGCTCCGGCGGCGGCCGGTAGGTCAGCGCCGCACCGACCGCCACGGCCAGTGCCACCAACCCGAGCGCGACGACCGGCCCGGTCCGGACGCGCTGCTGGCGGGTGCCGGTGATCGCTGCCTCGAGGGCCGCGCGGACCAGCGGGTCGGGATCCTCCGCCTTCCGGATCGCCTTGCGCTGCTCGAGCAGCACCTGGTCGACGCAGGTCCCGGCCGCGCCCTCCGCGCAGCCGAGCAGCACGGCATGCTCGATGAGCCGGCCGTACCGCGCCGCGACGTACTGGTCGAAGTCCACGTGACCTCCGTTGTGAGCCTACGTCCGGCGGCCAGGGTTCGTTCAGTACGAATCATGCCCGGACAGCTCGTCCACAGGTCTCGACCGCCGCGAGTGGCACCAGCCCGGGCTGGCAAGACTCCGCGCGTGGACGAGGACGCGGTGGCTGACCTGATCGCTCAGCAACGTGGCGTCATCTCCCGGCGCCAGGTGCTGGAGCTGGGCGGGACGGACAACGACCTCCGGCGGCTGGTCCGCCGTCGGCGTTTGACCAGGGTCCACGACGGGGTCTACGTCGACCACACCGGACCGCTGAGCGACGACCAGCGGTGGTGGGCCGCCGTGCTTCGTTGTGCGCCCGCCGCACTGTCCGGTCACTCAGCGTTGGACGCACATGGGGTGCGCGGCCACCACCGTCCGGACGACCCCGTCGCCGTCTGCGTGGCGGCCGAGCGATACCTGGCACCGGTGCCCGGCGTGCGTCTGGTGCGCATCCATGACTTCGCGGCGAGATGCCAGCTGAACCTCTCGCCGCCGCGGATGCGGGTCGAGGACGCGCTGGTGGTCGAGGCCTCGCGGCGCGCACGTCCCGACGCCGCGCTTGCAGTGATCGCCGACGCCGTCCAGCAGCGACGGACGACCGCTGGCCGGCTGGCCGAGACCCTGGAGCGCCTGCCTCGAGCCCGGCACCGCCAGCTGCTCATCACTATCCTCGAGGACGTTGCGTCGGGCGCCTACTCCGTGCTCGAGCAGCGCTACCTCACGCAGGTCGAGCGACCGCACGGGTTCCCGGTGGCCGACCGCCAGCGTCAGGTGCGCGTGGGGAAGACGGTGGCCTACCGCGATGTCGACTACGTCGACCATGCGACGACGGTCGAGCTCGACGGCCGCGTGGGTCACGAGGAGAGCCTCGACCTGTGGGCAGACCTGGACCGAGACCTCGCCACGGCCACCGCCGGAGGGATCACCCTCCGCGTCGCCTGGGGGCAGGTCCTCGAGCCGTGCCGGCTCGCGGCTTGCGTAGGCGGTGTTCTCCACGCGCGCGGATGGCCAGGCCCGCTGCGGAGCTGTGGTCCCGGCTGCCCGGTTGAGGCGAGGGCCGTGGCCTGAGCCGGAGACACTGCAGGGTCCCAGTCACCAGGTGACTGGAAGGCTGCGCCGTTCGCTCAGAGGTCGAAGAGCGAGCCCGACTCGTTGATGTCGACGCCAGTCTTCGGGGTGTGCGCCTCGCCGGTGCTCGTTGGCTTCGGCTTCTCCTCGGGCTCGGGCTCCGGCTCGTCTTCGGCTTCGGTCTCCGGCTCGGTCTCCGGCTCTGGCTCGGGCTCGGGCTCGGCAGCCTCGTCCTTGTCATCCGTCGCGTCCGAGAACGTCGCCGCCTTGCTGAGCGCGGCGCCGCCAGAGAGCTCTGGTTCGGGCTCTGGTTCGGGCTCCGGTTCGGGCTCTGGTTCGGGCTCTGGTTCGGGCTCCGCTTCAGGCTCTGGTTCAGGCTCCGGCTCGGGTTCCGGCTTCGACTCGGGTGTGTCCACCGCGTCGGGGGCGGCGATGTCGAACAGCGATCCGCCCGACCCGAGGTCAGCCGCGGGGGTGGCGGGCTCCGCCTTTTCCTCGGGCTCCTCGTCGGGCTCCTCGTCGGGCTCGTCGTCGGTCTCGTCGTGGTCCTCTTCGGCGTCGAGGGCGGGCGTCTCGGCGGCGAGGTCCTCGTCCGCGCCCTCTGGCTCGGGCTCCGGCTCGGACGTCTCTGCAGGCTCGGGCTCCTCCTCGGCCTCGATGTCGAACAGCGATCCGCCCGACCCGAGGTCAGCCGCGGGGGTGGCGGGCTCCGCCTTCTCCTCGGGCTCCTCGTCGGTCTCGTCGTGGTCCTCTTCGGCCTCAGGGGCGGGCGTCTCGGCGGCGAGGTCCTCGTCGTCCGCGCCCGCTGGCTCGGGCTCCGGCTCCGGCTCGGCGTCGGCCTCGATGTCGAACAGTGAGCCCCCGGACTTGGGCGCGGGCTTCTCCTCGGGCTCCGGCTCGGCCTTCGCCTCTGGTTCTTCGCCCTTGGTGGCCTCGTCGTCGTCGCCAAGGTCGAACAGCGAGCCGCCGGAGGACGCAGGCTCGGCGGCCTTGGCCTCCTCCTCGGGCGTCTCGTCGGATGACGCGGTGTCCGGCTTGTCGTCCTCCTCGGCGGCGTCGTCGGCGGGCGTGTCGAACAGCGACGAGCCGCCGCCCGACGCCTTGGCGGCCGGGCCGACCTCGGAGGTCTCGGTGACGGTGTCCGCGGTCTGGGTGTCGTCGCCCTCGTCGGGCTCGGCCTTGGTCTCCTCGGTCCGCTCCTTCAGGGCCACACCGCCGGACGGGGCCGAGGCGGCAGCGCCGGCGGAGGCGGCCTCACCCGGAGCGCGGCGGGTGGCCATCTCGCCCTTCACCGAGGCCAGCAGCATCTGCGCGACGTCGAGGACCTCGACCTCCTCGCGCGCATCGCCCGAGTCGATGGCGGCGGTCAGGCCGTCGGAGAGCATCACCCGGCAGAACGGGCAGCCGACCGCGATCTGGTCGGCGCCAGTGCCGACCGCCTCGGTGGTGCGGTTGACGTTGATCCGCTCGCCGATGTTCTCCTCCATCCACATGCGCGCGCCGCCGGCGCCGCAACAGAAGGACCGCTCGGAGTTGCGCGGCATCTCGACGAAGTCGGCGCCGGGCAGCACCTGGAGCAGCTCCCGCGGAGGGGAGTAGACGCCGTTGTGACGGCCGATGTAGCAGGGGTCGTGGTAGGTGATCGTCCGCTTGTGGGCGCCCGCGCCGTCCTTGACCGGCGTGAGCTTGCCCTCGCGCACCAGCCGGTTCAGCAGCTGGGTGTGGTGGACGACCTCGAGCTCGACGCCGAAGTCCTTGTACTCGTTCTTCAGCGTGTTGAAGCAGTGCGCACAGGTCGAGACGACCTTCTTGACCTTGTACTCCTTGAACGTCTCGACGTTCTGCTGGGCGAGCCCCTGGAAGACGAACTCGTTGCCGGCCCGGCGGGCCTGGTCGCCGTTGCACGTCTCGCCGTTGCCGAGTACGGCGAACGAGACGTCGGCCATGTGCAGCAGCTCGGCCACCGCGCGCGTGGTCTTCTTCTGCCGGTCCTCGTAGGCGCCGGCGCAACCCACCCAGAACAGCCACTCCACATCATCGAGCGTCTCAACGTCCTCCCCGACGACCTTGACCTCGAAGTCGAGTCCCTGGGTCCAGTCGAGCCGGGCGGTGGGCGACATGTTCCAGGGGTTGCCCTTGTTCTCCATCCCCTTGAACAGCTGGTTGAGCTCGGCGGGGAAGCTCGACTCGACGAGCACCTGGTAGCGCCGCATGTCGATGACGTGGTCGACGTGCTCGATGTCGACCGGGCACTGCTCGACGCACGCGCCGCAGGTCACACAGGACCACAGCACGTCGGTGTCGATGACCGCGCCGCCCTCGGGCTCCCACGCGGGCCCCTCGGTCGCCCCGACCAGGGGCCGGTCCGCCTCGTCCAGCACGGCCTGGGGGAGCGACGCACGGGAGCCCTCGTCGGCCAGGAGGTACGGCGCCTTCGCGAACGCGTGGTCGCGGAGCATCATGATCAGCATCTTGGGAGAGAGCGGCTTCTCGGTGTTCCACGCCGGGCACTGCGACTGGCAGCGGCCGCACTCGGTGCAGGTCGCGAAGTCGAGCATCCCCTTCCAGGAGAACTCCTCGATGGAGCCGATGCCGAGCGTGGTGTTCTCGTCCATGTCCTCGATGTCGTCGAGGGTGACCGGCCGGCCCTCCGAGGTGAGCGGCTTGACCGCACCGAGCGCCTTGGGACGCCGGCCGAAGAGGACGTTGAGGGGCGCCAGGAAGATGTGCAGGTGCTTGCTGTTGAGGACGATCACGAGGAACGCGAGCATCACTCCGATGTGTAGGAGCAGCCCGATGCCTTCGAGCGTCTCCGTGGCGCTCTCGGACAGGCCGCCGAGCAGGGCGCCGACCGCGTGCGAGGCGAAGGCGCCGTTGCCGTAGGGGAAGTTGCCCGCGGCCTCGGACGCGCCCCGGAACAACAACATCGTCCAGATGACGTTGACGATCATCCCGAGGATCACCCAGGCGCCGCCGAGGTGCGAGCCGCTGAACCGGGACCGGCGTCCGAGCCTGTCGGGGCTCTCCCGGAGCCGGATGGCGGTGAAGGTGGCCAGGCCGACCAGCGCCATCACGGCGATGAAGTCCTGCGCGAAGCCGAGCAGGTCCCAGTGGCCGATGATCGGGATCGCCCACGTCGGGTTGCGGGAGAAGAGGATGCCGAACGCCTCGAGGTACACCGACCCCAGGATCAGGAAGGCCCAGAAGACGAAGAAGTGCGCGGCGCCGGGCACCGTCCACTTGAGCAGCTTCTTCTGCGCGAACACCTCGACGACCTGGCTCCTGACCGCCTCGCCGAGCCGCTTGGTGACGTTCTCGACGCGGTCCGGCGCCGGCTTGCCGCTGGTGATCAGCCGGAACAGGAACCACACCCGCCGACCGGCGACCGGGAGCGCGACGACCAACATCACCAGCGCGACGATCAGCACCCACAGATCCACTGCTCAAGTCCCCTTCTCGCCCGTTCGGTACGACGACCGCTGAGAGCCGCAGCCTACGGGCAGGTGGAACCGGAATTTCTTGCGTGTCGTCGGACATCTCGCCACCGGTTGTTTACGGTGACCCGGCAAATCGCGCAGACTTGGCCCGCGCCGGGGCTCGGCAGTGCAGGACATGGGGATCTCGGCCCCCCGAAGGGGAGAAATTCTGTGAGGGGATCGACACCGGCCGCCGTCCTGACCGCACTCGTGGCGGGGCTGCTGGGTCTGGTCGCAGTGGCGCCGGCCGACGGCACCATGGTGGCTCCCCAGTCGGTGCCCGCGGCGGACGAGTCCGTCGCCGACTGGACCTTCCTGATCTACGGCGTCCTGGACACCGACAACGTCGCCGAGGTGCTCACCCAGGACCTGGCCAGCCTCACCGGCCTGCCCGACGTCGACAACGTCAACGTGGTCGCGCTGGTCGACATGCCCGAGCAGGGCGAGCCGGGCTACCCGAGCCAGCCCCTGCCAGGTCTTCCCCAGTTCACGACGACCAAGCTGCTCGTGCTCGACGACGGCAGGTGGAACGAGATGCGCGACCTCGGCGAGGAGTCGCTGGGCCGGCCGGACGTGCTGGCGTCGTTCATCGACGAGGCCGTGGACGAGTTCCCCGCCGACAAGTACGCCATCACGCTGATGGACCACGGCGGCGGCCGGTACGGCGGCTACTGGGACACCGGCGACCCCGGCACCCGCAACCTCACGATCCCCGACATGCGCAACGGCCTGCTCCAGGGCATCCAGGACTCCGGCATCGGCCGCTTCGACGTGCTCTTCCACGCCGCCTGCCTGATGTCGAACTACGAGACCGCCTCGGCGCTGGCGCCGACGGCGACGTACATGGCCGGCTCCGAGGAGCTGATGTTCGCCAACCCGCTGGTCGCGAGCGGCATGCTGCCGCTGGCCGAGGACGCCGACGGCGAGACGCTGGCCGACTCGCTGGTCGACGGCTACGGCAGCTACCTCGACGCGCTGGCCCAGGAGCCCGGAGGCCAGGAGATCCGCAACCTGGCGGCCATGTCGGTGATCGACGGCGACGCGATGACCACGCTCGACGCCGCCATGCAGTCCTTCTCCGACGCAGCGGTCGCGCACATGGACGAGATCGCCGTCCAGGTCGCGCGGGCGCGCGGCGACGCCCTCGAGTTCGTGGTCGGCCTCCAGGGCTCCGACGGCGTGCCGTGGGACCTGGTCGACCTCGGCGACTTCCTGCGGCACCTGACCGACGTGCCCGACGACGTGGCGGTGGCCCGCGACGCGGCCTTCGCCGCGCTCCAGAACGCGGTCAGCCACCAGCTCGTCGGCCAGGGCACCCTGCAGGCCACCGGCCTCAACGTGTACCTGCCGACCGCCGAGAACGCGCGGTACGCCGTCGACTACTTCGAGCCCGGGACCGCCCCGCAGGGGTGGTCGGACTTCGTGGCCGCGTTCCTCGACGCGTCGGCCAGCCAGGGCGGCCAGGAGCCGGGCGGCGGCGTACGGTTCGCCAGCCCGCAGGCCACCGTGCTCCAGGCCGACCAGACCGGCATCAAGATCGCCGGCCAGCTGGTCTCGGGCGACTCCTCCCAGGTCACCGAGAGCGAGACGCAGGTCTACACGAGCATCGGCGGCGTGGACAACGCGCTCGGCGTGCTGCTGCCCGCCTACCTCGACGCCGGGGGTGAGGGCCAGGTCCAGGGCGTGTGGGACTACTCGCTGACCGTGCTCAGCAACGGGCAGAAGGAGGTCGCGGGCACCTCGGTCTACCAGGCCCAGGCGGGCGGCCTGCTCGGCACGCTGTTCGCGCAGTACACCTCGCCGACCGGTGACCTCTCCGACGTCGCGATCCGGCTGCTGCTCAGCAGCGAGGGTGACATCAAGAGCGTGCAGGTGGTCGACGTCTCCAACGAGGGCCAGAGCGCCGGCGGCGTGACCCTCGAGGTCGGCGGCCGGCTCACCCCCTACGTCTACTCCGCCGAGACCGGGACCTTCGAGGCCCAGCTCTCGGCCCAGTCCATCGCGGTGAGCGAGCAGCTCGCGGTGGCGTTCTCCAGGCTGCCCACCGGCACGCCCTTCCAGATCGGCGTGGTGGTCGGCGACGTGGCCGGCAACTTCGATGGAGCCTTCGTCCAGGAACAGGTGCGATGACCGACATGACCCAGACCCACACCCCAGACCTCCCCATGGGCGCGCGGTTCGACCCCGTCACCGGGGCCGAGCTCGGCTCCGGCGGCGGCGAGCGCCGGCAGAGCTTCGCGCTCCAGCCCGGCGAGCCCGTGGCGTCGTTCAACCTCGTCAGCTCGCTGATGCCGCTCGCCTCCGGCTCGGCACCGCAGACCTACCGGTGGGCGCTCGGCCTCGGGATCCTCATCCCGGTGCTGGCCGGCGCACTGGGCTACCTGGCCTTCGCGTTCGTCGCGGCGGCGCTGGTGGTCCCGGCGGTCTACGTCGTCTACATGTACGACGTCAACCAGTGGGAGGACCAGCCCGTCGGCGTGGTCCTCGGCGCGGTCGGCGCCGCGGCGGCGCTCGGGGTCGGGTTCACCTTCCTCTGGCACGCCGGGCTGCTCGGCGACGACCTCTCGCCGGTCGACTTCGACGGCAACGGGTCGGGCGGCATCCGGTGGACGAGCTTCCTGGTCCTGGTGCTGCTGCTGCCGATCGTCGGCGAGGTGCTCAAGCAGGTCGGCCCGATCCTGCTGGCCCGGCTCCCGGCGTTCGACGACATGATCGACGGACTCACCTTCGGTGTGGCGGCGGGCGCGGCCTTCGCGGCCGCCGAGACGATCGTGGTCAACCGCGGCCTGTTCTCGACCTTCGGCCAGATCGACTCACCGGACGCAGGCTTCTGGGTCTCGCTGATCCTCTCCGCCGCCGTGGTCAAGCCGATCGTGTACGGCGCGGCGACGGGCATCGCGGTCGCCAGCTTCTCCGGGCTGGGCGCCGGGTACGACGGGTTCAAGCCGGGCTACTTCCGCGGGCTGGCCGAGGCCCTCGTGGCCAACATCCTGTTCCAGGGCGGCCTGTTCTTCGCCGCCCGGATCGAGGGCACCACCGGCGCCGTGCTCGGCCTGGTCTGGGGGGCGCTGATCGCGGCGGCGCTGGTCGTGCGGCTGCGCCACCTGCTGCACTTCGCGGTCCTCGAGGCCGCACTGGACGCCGCCACCGCCGGTGTCGCGCTCAAGGACACCGCGCGCGGCACGGCGTACTGCCCGTCCTGCGACATGCCGCTCCTGGCCGGGGCGAACTTCTGCGCGGCCTGCGGGACCTCGGTCCGGGCCGGCAGCAAGGTGACCAGGGCCCGCAACCGCACCGACGACGCCGACCTCACCGTGCCGACCAAGCCGAGCCTCAGGCCCGCGCCGGCCGCCGGGGTCGCACCCCGCGACACCAAGACCACCGCGCTGGTGGTCGCGGCGGTGGTCGCGACGATCCTGGTCGGCGGCATCGTCGGCCAGGTCGCCGCAGCCGGTGCCGCCGACGAGAGCGACAACCTCACGCCGCCGTCCGACAGCCCGATCACCATCGACCCCGAGTCCGGTGGTGACGAGCTCGGCCGGACGCCGGCGCTCGCCCTCGGCCAGGCCGGCGACAGCGCGGAGGGACGCGGTCCTCAGGCCGCGGGCAGCGACCAGATCGTCACCGTCGGCGACGACGTCCTCATGCTGGTGCCCAAGGGGTTCCGCATCGTCGAGCAGGAGAGCGGCTTCGTCCAGGTCTTCGGCTTCAAGGGCTACTTCTTCGCCTACCTCAACCCGAAGAAGGTCACGCTGCCCAAGCTGATCACCAACAACCTGACCGGCATCCAGAACATGGGCGTCGAGGACCTCGAGATCACCGAGCCGGAGGCGATCACGGTCAGTGGGCTGAAGGGGGCCTCCACACTCAACTTCCGCGGCCTGCTCGCCACCCAGCAGGGCGGCAGCATCCCGGTCGAGGGCTTCGCCTACTACTTCATCCGTCCCGACGGCACCGGCGCGACCGCGTTCGCCCTCTACGGCAAGGGCGCGCTCAAGCCGAAGTCCAAGCTGCTCACCGGCTACAACACCATGCTCAACACGCTGGTCAGCACGCTCTGACCGGACCCGGCAACATCAGCAGGAGGAACTGTGACCACCACACCTGAGACACCCGCCGGCGGCGTACCTCCCATGGCGCCTGCCGGGGCCCGGTTCGACCCGGTGACGGGCGCCGAGCTGAGCTCTGGCGCCGGAGCCGGAGGCGAGCGCCGGCAGAGCTACGCACTCCAGCCGGGCGAGCCGGTGGCGTCGTTCAACCTGGTGACCTCGCTGATGCCGCTGGCCTCCGGCTCGGCGCCGCAGACCTACCGGTGGGCGCTCGGCCTCGGGATCCTGATCCCCGTGGTGGCCGGCGCCCTGGGCTTCCTGGCCTTCGCGTTCGTCGCGGCGGCGGTGGTCGTCCCGGCGATCTACGTCGTCTACATGTACGACGTCAACCAGTGGGAGGACCAGCCGCTCGGTGTCGTCCTCGGTGCCATCGGGGCCGCGGCCGCGCTGGGCGTCGGCTTCACCTTCCTCTGGCACGCCGGGCTCCTCGGCAACAACCTCTCGCCGGTCGACTTCGACGGCAACGGCACCGGTGGGGTCCGCTGGTCCAGCCTCCTGGTCCTGGTGCTGCTGGTGCCGGTCGTCAGCGAGGTGCTCAAGCAGGTCGGACCACTGCTCCTGGCCAGCCGGCCGGCCTTCGACGACATGATCGACGGGCTGACCTTCGGTGTGGCCGCGGGCGCCTCGTTCGCGGCGGCGGAGACGATCGTGGTCAACCGCGGGCTGTTCAGCAGCTTCGGCCAGATCGACTCGCCCAACGCCGGTTTCTGGGTCTCGCTGATCCTGTCCGCCGCGGTGGTCAAGCCGATCGTGTACGGCGCCGCCACCGGCATCGCCGTGGCCAGCTTCTCCGGCCTGGGCGCCGGGTACGACGGGTTCAAGCCGGGCTACGTCCGCGGCCTGGCCGAGGCGCTGGCCGCCAACATCGTCTTCCAGGGTGGCCTGTTCTTCGCCGCCCGGCTCGAGGGCACCAAGGGCGCCGTCGTCGGGCTGGTCTGGGGTGCCTTGGTCGCCGCCGTGCTCGTCATCCGGCTGCGCTACCTGCTCCACTTCGCCGTGCTCGAGGCGGCCCTGGAGGCGGCGGCCACCGGCGGTGAGCTCAAGGACACCGCCCACGGGACGGCGTACTGCCCCTCGTGCGAGATGCCACTGCTGGCCGGTGCGAACTTCTGCGTGGCCTGCGGCACGTCGGTCCGGGCCGGCAGCAAGGTGACCCGGGCCCGCAACCGGCTCGACGACACCGCCGCACCGGTGCTCGACGACGCCGGCCAGCCGGTCGCCGCCGCACCGGTGAGGCCGTCGCTCCGGCCCACGCCGGTGGGCGTGGCCCCGCAGGACACCAAGCGGACCGCCGTCGTGGTCGCCGCGGTCGCGGCGACGATCCTGGTGGCCGGCATCATCGGCCAGGCGGCCGCGGCCGCGGCCAGCGAGGAGGAGAACCCGCCCACGAGCCCGATCGAGCTGGACACCCAGGTCGGCCAGGGCCCGACCACCGAGCCGGCTCCCGAGCCGGCCCCGGCGCCCGGCCCGACGCCGGACGCCTCGGAGGGCGCCTCTGTCGACTCGGACACCTCGCAGTCGATGAGCGAGGCACTGGCCGGCGCCCAGCCGGCGTTCTCCGCGCTCGCCCTCGACGGCGGCATCGACACGACCGAGGGACCGACCGACGGCGGGGAGACCACGCCTCCCGGCGACGGCAGCGGGACGTCGGGCAGCACCGTCGACCTGGGCGGTGGCTACGGGTTCGAGCTGCCCGCCGGCTACACCGTCGAGCAGCAGGGTGACGGGTTCGCGATGGTCTTCGGCGACGGCGGCTACTTCTTCGCGCTGCTCACCCCGCCGCCCGCGAGCCTGGAGACGATGATCACCGACAACCTGGTCGGCCTGCAGGGGCTGGGCATCCAGGACCTGGCGATCAGCGACCCGGAGGTGGTCCAGATCCCGTCGTCATCGGTGGTGCAGTGCGTGATGCTCGGCTTCCAGGGCGTGCTGGCCAGCCAGCAGGGCGGCGCGATGCCGATCGAGGGCTTCTCGTACTACTTCCTGACCCAGGACGGCACCGGCGTCACGGCGTTCGGCATCTACCAGCAGGGGTCGGTGACCGAGGACAGCCCGTTGGTCGAGAGCTACAGCACCATGCTCAACACGCTGGTGAGCTCGTTCGGGTGAGCACGCCCGTCGCCCGCACCGCACGACGGGTCACCGTGCTGGTCGCCACGCTCGTGGCGGCCGGCGCGGCGCCCGTCGGGTCCGGCCTGGGCAACCCCAGCCAGGCCGTGGCGCCGGCGGCAGCGGCGTCGTCGGCGGCGCCCGTCGCGGCACCGTCCGCGGACTGGACGATGATGATCTACGCGGTTCTCGACACCCAGAACATCGCCAACCACTTCACCGACAACCTGGCCCGGCTCACCCAGGTCGCGGACTCCGCCAACGTCAACATCGTGGCGCTCGTCGACCTGCCCGAGCAGAGCGACCCGAGCTACCCGACGGTGACGCTGCCCGGCATCGCGCCGTTCAGCACTGCCAAGCTGATGGTGCTCGACGGCGGCCGGTGGAACGAGATCCGCGACCTCGGCGAGATCTCGATGGGACGCCCGGACGCGCTGGCCGGGTTCATCGAGGAGGCGGCGGACCGGTTCCCCGCGGACAAGTACGGCCTGATGCTGGTCGACCACGGCGCCAGCTGGCGCGGCGGCTACTACGACATCGGCGCCCCTGGCACCTCCCACCTCTCGATCGCCGACCTGCGCAACGGGATGCTCGAGGGAATGCAGGCCGCCGGCATCGACCGTTTCGAGGTGGTCGACCACGAGGCCTGCCTGATGGCCAACTACGAGACGTCGTCCGCCCTCGCGCCGCTCACGAAGTGGCAGGTGGCCTCGGAGGAGGTGACCTTCGGGGGCACGATCCAGCCGACCGCCCTCACGGCGCTCGCCAACGGCGCGACCGGCCGGGACTTCGGCGTACGCAGCATCGAGGACTACGCCGCGTTCGCCGACCAGCTGGCGGACAGCGCCGGGACGTTCTCGGCCCTCTCGGTCGTCGACAGCGACCGGGTGGACCTGCTGGACACGGCGCTCGAGTCGTTCGCCCAGTCCGCCGTGGCCCACATGGACGAGATCGCGGCCGAGGTGGGTCGGGCCCGCTCGGCGGCCCTGGAGTTCTCCGTGGAGCTGACCGACTACTCCGACGACATCGTCGACCTCGGCGACTTCCTGCGGCACCTGTCCGAGGTGCCCCCTGACGTGGCCGTCGCCCGGGACGCGGCCCTCACCGCGCTCGACGGCGCGGTGACGGACCTGGTGACCCGGGCGGCGACCAGCCAGGCCAGCGGGATGAACGTGTTCTTCCCCGACGACCCGTCGACCGGGAGCTACGTCGACCAGCAGATCGGTCCGCCGGGCTGGACCGCGTTCGTCGAGGCGTACGGCGACTACACGGCGACGATCGGCGCCGCACAGGGGCAGGCGGTGTTCACCAGCGACGAGGCCCAGATCCTCGAGCAGGGTCCGACCGGCATCAAGGTCGCGGGCCAGCTCGGCGAGGGCCAGGCCGACAACGTGACGCACTCCGAGACCCTGCTGTTCGGCCCGCTCGGCGGGGTGCCGAACGCGCTGATCGCCAGCTTCCCGGCGTACGTCAACGCCGGCGGCGAGGGCCAGGTGCAGGGCGTCTGGAGCTACGGCGTGACCACCATCGACAACGGCCAGGTCCAGGTGCCGATGACCGCCGTCTTCAAGGCCCAGGCCGGGGGGCTGATCGGGAGCGCCAAGGCGCGCTACACCTCACCGGCCGGCGCGACCACGGATGTGTCGTTGCGGTTCCTGCTGACCAGCGATGGGCAGGTCGAGGGCGTGTCGGTGTCCGACGCCGCCGGCGGTCAGGGGGCGGGCAGCATCCAGCTGGAGCTCGGCGGGACGCTCACCCCCGTGATCGCGACCTTCGACGCGAGCGGCTACACCGACACGCTGGCCCCGCAGTCGGTGCGGGTGAACAAGCAGCTGGCGCTGACCTACCCGCAGGCGGCGGCGGGTACGCCGTTCGAGATGGACCTCTACATCGAGGACGTCAGCGGCGGCTGGGACGTCGCCTTCGTCCAGACGCAGGTGGTTCGCTAGCCGGCGCCGGCCCAGCGGACGTGCTCACCGACCGCGACGCAGCGAGGACACCTTCCCGCGCGCCGTGAAGGTCACCGTCATCTTCACCGACTTCTTCCCAGGGGCCTTGGCGCAGAAGCCGAAGCTCCGGCCGAGGCGGGTGTACGGCTGGCCGACCGCCCGCATCACCGCGCGGGTCGACATGCCCGGATGGATGAGCTTGGAGACGCGAGCGACGGGGTGGCGCAGCGAGGGGTTGCGGCACGAGTCGGGGGCGATGCCCTCGGCGCGCTCCCACATCTGGAGGTAGGCCTCCGAGCCGCGCGCCATGTCGTCGGTGATGGCGGCGGCGTCGGAGGCGCCGGCGACCTTGGCCAGGTCGGCGATCCAGTCCGGGTAGAGGCCGTACTGCGCGACGCCGTCGACGTTGATGTCCCACGTGCGCTGACCGGCGGTCTGGCGGCGGACGGTGACGCCGTTGAGCCCCTTGAACGGGTAGGTGACCGGGTTGGTGACACCGGCGCCGCGCGGGTTGCCCTGCGCGCCCAGGCCGTTCATGTCGGCGCCGTAGCCGATGCCCCAGTAGTACCGCGGGTCGGCCCAGCCGAGGTGGCGACGCCACTTCTCCACGAAGCCCGTCGAGTCACCGGCGTACGGCGTGATGAACCCGCCCTCCTCGTAGATGCGCGGGTAGGCGTCGGGCGTGGCCCACGAGTGCGAGGAGACGACGCCGTGGTAGCCGAGCCGGTCGATCGTGTCGAGCGACGACTTCCGGGCCTTGACCGACATGTGGTCCGGGTCGAAGATCATGTGCCGCTCGGCCAGGGCCTTGATCGTGTGCTCGCCGAGTGTCGTCAGGCCACGGGAGTTGCAGTGGTCGGGCGGCGGGTAGAGGGGCAGCGCGATGTTCGGCAGCCCGAGCTGCGCGATGGCACCGAACAGCGCGTCCTGCTGCCCGGCGGAGATGTCGGGAGCCGTCACCTGGTTCTTGTCGTGGCTCTCACCGTCGGCCGGCTCGCAATGCTGCATGTCCCAGTAGGACCCGGTCTCCAGGAAGTTGGCCGTGTTGACCAGCGGGCCGATCGCGCCGGAGTCGCCGGCCACTCCGGCCAGGGCGTTGTCGAACTTGTTGACCAGCTCCATCTGCCGCACGCCCATCTTGCGGACCTCGTCGAGCTGGCGGTCGATGTCGGACACCGAGCACGCGGGGACGTCCACCTTCATCGTGCAGCCGAACGGCACGCTGGTCTCGATCCCCATGACCACCGCCATCTTCCCGGCGTTGATCACCTTGCGGGCCTGGAACGGGTTCGTCACGATCCGGTAGAAGCCCTTGCCCGGGCCTCCGAACTGGGCGTCGATGTAGTCCTGCATCTTGTACATGTCGTGCGCCTGCAGCCGCACCGAGTCCATGTCGTCGCACGAGTTGCGCTTGATCGGGTAGAGCTGGCAGAGCTGGTTGTTCTCGACGAGCAGGTTCACGAAGATCCGCTGACCGCCGCGCCACGACCGCTCCAGCCAGCGGTAGTAGGTGCCCTCGTGGGTCAGCGACTCCGGCGCCGGCCAGTCCTTGAACGTCGGCCAGCCGACCGGGTCGTGGTGCGGCTCGCCGGACAGCGCCGACTCGAGCAGGCCGCCGTACCCGCCGGTGCTGCTGTGGTCGGGGCAGTCGACCAGGGCGTACGGCGCGCCGAACCGGTCCCACGGCTTGCCGCAGTGCGCGTCGCCACCGAGGAACTCGAAGGCCATCCCGTGGGTGTGCGCGTCGACGTACCCCCGCACCTCCTGGTACGACGTGAGGCCGCCGTGCGGCCGCCCGGAGATGTCGATGCCCGCCTCCGGGTAGGGCGTGCAGCCCTTGGTGCGCTTGAGCTTGAACGTGGTCCGGCCGCCGACCGACAGCGGCTGGCCGGCGTTGGAGAAGGAGAAGCCCTTCTTGCGCTGCCGGGCGGTCCAGATGGTCGCGTCGCTCGGCGTCGCGGCGGTGGAGCCGTTCACGAGGAACCGCTGGTCGCGGGTGTAGAGGAGGTACTGGCCGAGGTCGGTCGCCTTGAAGTAGATCTTCTGGCCGCCGAGGTTGTAGCAGCCGTTGGCCATCGCGTAGCGGTCCTGCGGCTTGCGGAGCCGCTTCTGCATCGCGCGGACCTTGACCAGCTTCGGGCTCTTCATCCGCCGCTGCGCGGCCACCGCCGTGACGCCGCGGGCCCGGGACAGCACGGTGCTCGGGTCGCGCACGTCCTGGCCGGTCTCACCCGCTCGGGAGACGGCGTTCTTGGTCCGCGGGTCGTTGTGGACGTGCCGGGGCGTGCCCGGCGGGTCGACGTGCGGCCGCGCTTCGAGGGTGTGCTTCCGCTGCGCGTCCATCCGGGCCTGCAACGTGCCCTGACGGTCACCGGCGTACGACGGCAGCGTGATCGCCCCGACGATCAGCGCAACCGCGATCACCACCGCCCAGACCAGCCGCCGACCTGCGTGCCCCGCTTCATCCCGCATGCCGGAAAGGTGGCACGACCGCGGGCCGCTGTCCACGACCTGTGACCCAGAAGTGCCTGCTCACCCCACCTGCGGCGGGCGTCCGCCGAGCCGAGCGCTGAGCAGCCGGGCGGTGCGACGTACGTCGTCGGCGAGCGCGACCGGGTCCGCGTCGCCGACCGAGTAGGTGACGGCCACGCCGGCCAGGGGGAACTGGTTGTGGTCGAGGACGGCGGCCGCGACGCTGGACAGCCCGGGCGTCACCTCGCCCTCCTCGACGGCGTACCCGCGCTGCCGGGTCTCGCTGAGCAGCGCCCGCAGCGCGCTCAGCGAGCCTGGTCCGGTGCCGTGCCGGTCGACGAACGCGGTGGTCGAGGGGTACAGCGCCCGGACCTGGGCGGCGGGCAGGTGGGCGAGCACCGCGCGGCCGCTGGCGGTCAGCTGGGCCGGCAGCCGGACGCCGACATCGGTGACCAGCGGCGGCCGGCCCGGTGCGCGGTCCTCGAGGACGTAGAGGACGTCGCGGCCGTGCAGCACCGCGAGGTGTGCGCTCTGCCGAGTGCGGTCGACCAGCTCGGCCAGCGGGCGGCGGGCGATCCGCTGCAGCGGCGCCTGTCGCGCGTACCCGCTGCCCACCTCGAACGCCGCCACGCCCAGCCCGTAGCGGTGCTCGTCGGCCAGGTGCACGACGAACCCCTCGGCCACCATCGCGGTGACGAGGTGGTACGCCGAGCTGCGCGGCAGCTCGCAGGCGCGGGCGATCGCGTCCAGCGGCACCGGGTCGGGCTGGCTGGCCAGGTAGCGCAGCACCCGCAACGCGCGCGTCGCCGCCGGCACCTGGGACATGGCCGGAGCCTAGGGGCCCAGCCCGGGCACGGTTGTGCCATCGTCAGCACGACAGCGCCGAGCGGGCGGGGGGACCATGCACGTCGTCACGATCGTGTCCCGGAGCTTCCTGCCCCGCGCATCCGTGCTCGCTCGCACCCACCGGCAGCACAACCCGCACGACCCGGTCTCCGTGCTCGTCGTCGACGCCGAGCCGGGGGAGCTGCCGGACCACGACGACTTCTCGGTGCTGACGCCGGCCGACCTGCGGCTGGCGGCGGCGGAGTTCGAGCGGATGGCGCTCATCTACGACGTCACCGAGCTGTGCACCGCCGTCAAGCCGTGGGCGCTCGAGCTCCTCCTCGACCGCGGCGCCGACGTCGCGACGTACCTCGACCCGGACATCGCGGTCTACGCGTCCTTGGAGGAGGTCGAGAAGCTCAGCCTCGAGCACGGCATCGTCCTCACCCCGCACACCGTGGTGCCGATGCCCCGCGACGGGCTGGCGCCGAGTGAGGCCCAGATCATGGGCACCGGCACCTTCAACCTGGGCTTCCTGGCGGTCGACCAGGCGTCCCGGTCGATGCTCGGGTGGTGGCAGGAGCGGCTGCTGCGGGACTGCATCACCGCACCGCACGAGATGCTCTACGTCGACCAGCGGTGGATGGACCTGGTGCCGGGCTACTTCCGACACGCCGTGCTGACCGACCCGACGTACAACGTCGCGTACTGGAACCTCGACTCCCGCCCGCTGGTGCGGGTGGACGGCGAGGTCCAGGTCGAGGGGCACGGCCCGCTGCACTTCTTCCACTTCAGCGGCTACGAGCCCGAGCGACCGTGGGTGCTGACGAAGTACCACGTCGACCAGCCCCGGGTCGTGCTCAGCGAGCACCCGGTGGTGGCCGAGCTGTGCCGCGAGTACGCCGAGTGGATCACGGCCCGGGCTCCGTCAGGGCCGCCTTACCGGTTCGACCGGCTCCCGGACGGCACCATGGTCACCAAGCCGATGCGCGCGGCGCTGCGCCAGGCGCTGGTCGGCTCGGACCGCGACGGCGTCGGGCACCCGCCCGGGTGGCGCGACCACGCCGCGGTCCACGACTGGTTCCGCGACCCGGCTCGCGAAGGCTGTCCCACCAACCGCTACCTGCATGCCGTCTGGGCGGCGCGGCCCGACCTGAAGGAGCGGTTCCGAGCTCCCCTCGGAGGCGACGCGGAGGCCCTGGTCGAGTGGGCCTGGGCCTGGGCCGGGGTCGATCCCGAGATCGTGGTCGACCTCCTGCCCGACTCCGGGCCCACCGCCACCACGGAGGTCGAGCTCGCGCGGGGCGTGAACCTGGCCGGCTACTTCACCGCCGAGATGGGCGTCGGCGAGATGGGCCGGATGCTGGTCGACGGGGCCCGCGCGGCCGGGCTGCCGTGCTCGACGTTCCTCAACACCTCCACGGTGAGTCGTCAGCGGCAGCCGTTTGCGGGATCCGCCGACCGCACCGCCTACCCGGTGACGGTCGCGGCCGTCAACGCCGACCAGTTCCTGCGGTGGGCCCGGGAGAGCGACCCCGCCCTCCGGCTCGGCCACACGATCGGGATGTGGGCGTGGGAGGTCGAGGAGTTCACCGGGTACGACGATGCGCTGGGACTCGTGGACGAGGTGTGGACGCTGTCCACGTTCTCCCGCGACGCGATCGCGCGGTCGACGGACAAGCCGGTGCACGTCGTCCCCCTGCCGACCCGCGAGCCGGCCACCGGAGGGTCCCTCGACCGGGCTGCCCTGCGCATCCCGGAGGGCCCGTACTTCCTGTTCGCGTTCGACTACCTGAGCGTCTTCGAGCGCAAGAACCCGCTCGCCGTGGTGGCGGCCTTCCGGCGGGCGTTCCCGGACGGCGACGGCCCGGCGTTGGTCCTGAAGTCGATGAACCGAGCCTGGCGCCGGTCCGACCGCGAGCACCTGCTCAGCGCGGTCGCCGGCCGCGCCGACATCGTGCTGCTGGAGGAGTACCTCGACAGCGACCAGCTCGGCGCGCTGATGGACGGCTGCACCGCCTACGTGTCCCTCCACCGGGCCGAGGGCTACGGGCTCACGCTGGCCGAGGCGATGGCCCGCGGTCGCCCGGTCGTCGCCACGGCGTACTCCGGGAACCTCGACTTCATGGACGAGTCGAACTCGCTGCTCGTCCCGCACCGGCTGGTCCCCGTGGCGACGGGCTCAGGCCCCTACCCGCCGTCGACGGTGTGGGCCGACCCCGACCTCCAGGTCGCGGCGGCTCACCTGCGCTGGGTGGTGGAGCACCCCGAGGACGCCGCCGCCCTCGGGGAGCGCGCCGCGTCCAGCGTCCGCGAGTCGGGGTCGATGGAGCGCACGGCGGAGTTCGTCCGGACCCGGGTCGACCTCGCCCTGGACCGGCTGAGCGACCCGGGTCCCGCGCGAGCGCCGCACCCGAGTCTCGCGGAGCGGTCGATCCAGGAGGCCCGGCGCGAGGTCGGTCGACCCGCGGTGCGTCGTGGCACCGCCTGGCTGACCGGCTTCGACGAGCGTCAGCAGGGCCGGTTGCTCGCGGTGCTCCGCGCACTGGGCGCGGTGCGGCGGCGGGCGGACCGGGCGCTGCGGGTCGCCCACGAGAACCGCCGCGAGCTTCGCCGCGTGGTGACCCGGATCGAGCGGCTGGAGGCCGACGAGGTCGGCGAACAGCGGCGCGCAGCGCGGGTGGCCAAGCTCGCCGACGACGTGCGCCGGCTGCGCCAGGAGCGGCTGCAGGACTAGGGACGGTTGCGCGGGGGCGCGACGTCCTCCGGCTGGTAGGCGTCGTCGCGGTCGTCGACCGACGGGTCCAGGCGATCCGCCTCGCGGACGGTGTCCTCGCGGTGGGCCTCGGTCTGCGCGAGGCCCTGCCGCGCCTCGGCGGCCCGGGCCTCCGCGATCTCCGCCTCCTCGCGGGCCTGCTCGGCCGCGGCCTCCCGGCTGGCGGCCGCGCGCTGGGCCTGCTCGACGTCCGCCGACTGGGCGGCTGCGTGGCTGCGCAGCTCGTGGGCCTCGCGGGCGCGGCGCTCGTTTCCGCGGGTGCGGATCAGCAGCAAGGCCACCGCGGCGACCACGAGCACGACGGCCACGACCACCAGGATCATGGCAAGGGTGTCCGACATGGCTTTCTCCCTCCAGAAGCTAGGAGATCCGGTACCCGCACTCCCGAGCGACATTCACAGGGGCAGCAGCGCCGCCACCCGGCCGCCGTCCGGGCCGGGCCCGGCCTCGAGGGTCCCGCCCAGCTCCGTCGCGCGCTCTCGCATCGACGCCATCCCGACACCCGGCCGCCAGGAGCCGTTCCGGCTCCCACGGTCTGTCACCTCAAGACGCAGCCCCTCCGCGGTGGGGTCGAGCCGCACGGACGCGGACGCGCTGGTGCTGTGCCGGGCCACGTTGGTGAGCGCCTCCGTGACGATCCGGTACGCCGCCACCTCGACCGCGGCCGGGAGGTCCGGGAACGCCTCCGGCGCGGTCACCTCGACCGCGACCGGCTCACCGTCGCGGTTGCGCAGCCCGACCGCCTGCTGCCGGAGCGCCGGCACCAGCCCGAGCTCGTCCAGGGCCGGCGGCCGCATCGCGTAGACCATCCTGCGGATCTCCTCGATGGCGGTGACCGTGTCCGCCCGGAGCTGGGCCACCATCTGCTCGGCGGCGGCGGGGTCGGTGCGGATCAGGTTGCGCGCCGCGTCGGAGGTGAACGCCACGCCCGACAGCCGCGGACCCAGGCCGTCGTGCAGCTCACGGCGGAGTCGGCGACGCTCCTCCGCGACCGCCGCGATCGTCTGCCCGCGCGACTCGATCAGGTCCTCGGCGAGCGCGCGGGCCCGCAGCGTCTGGGCCAGCAGCGGCACGGTCAGCCGCAGCACCTGCTCGTCGCCGGAGGAGAAGGCAAGGTCGCCCGGTCGCAGCCCCACCACCAGCTCGCCGGCCCCGTCGAGGTCGAGCGTGCGGGTGTGCGTGGTCTCGGTCCCCGACTGCGCGAGCGGTACGCCGTCGACCAGCACCGCGGCGTACGGCACCACCAGCGCCTCGCGGATCGCCCGCAGGGCGACCAGCGGGTCGGTGCCGATCCGCCCGGCCACCTCCGACGCCGCGCCGAGGGGATCGGGCCGCGCGCCGAAGAGGAGCTCGTCCACGACGCCGCGGAGCACCACGCAGGTCGGGTGATAGGCGGTGGCCGACAGCGCCGCGAGAAGCGCCTGCGCGCCGGTGTTGAGCTCGCTCGCGTCCAGCGCGTCGAGCAGCGCCAGCGCGAGCACGAAGATCGCCATCACGGTGACCAGGGCGACCCCGTGCACGACGGTCCTGACCACGAGAGCGCGCACGTCGACGAGGTCGGGAAGGGTGGCACCGACGTACATCGCGGGCCCGACCAGGGCGAACACAGCGGCGGCCAGCGACGGCAAGGTGTCGCCGGCGATGTCCTCGGTGGAGAAGACGGCGAAGAAGTAGAGAAGCCCGGTCAGGACGAGGGCGAGAGACATCCACACCAGGGCCCGGCGCTCGCGGTCCGACGACACCTCGATCCGCCACCACGTGTGGACCAGGAGCGCGCAGCCCTGCACCAGACCCATCAGCCCGGTCACATCGGCGTCGGTGTACGCGACCCCCACGACGCCGCAGCCCAGGATGACCACCAGGCCGACGAACTCGACGGGGTGACGCCAGCGGAGCCGTGGGTAGCTGGCCAGTGCGGCCGGGGCGAGCAGCGACACCGCGAGCACACCTGCGAACGCGCCCGAGTCGTCGTGCCCCGCAGACCGCAGCAGCGCGGCCGGGATCGCGGCCGCGCCGGCCAGGAAGAGCAAGGTGGCGGAGACCAGCGCCTGCCGCCGGAGCAGCAGCGCGACACCCGACGCGCCGGTCGAGACCGCGACGATCGCGATGGCCAGGTCGAAGGTGTCCAAGATCAGCTCCCCAGCCCGCGCTCGCGGGCGCGGATCACCGCCGTGGTCCGGTCGCTCACCTCGAGCTTGGCGAAGATCGTGGTGAGGTTGTTGCTCACCGTCTTCGGCGAGAGGTGGAGAGCGGAAGCGATCTGCGCGGTGCGATGGCCGCGCGCCAGGAGCTCCAGAATCTCCTTCTCGCGGGAGGTGAGCTCCGGGAAGGGGTCGTCGGGCGTCGCCGTTCCCGGCGGGTTCGCGAAGTGCTCGAGCATCCGCGATGCGATCGCCGCGCCGAAGATCGCCTGCCCGCGCACGACGGCCCGGATCGCGTCCGCGATCTCGTCCTGCTCGGCTCCCTTGAGCAGATAGCCCCGCGCGCCCGCCTGCATCGCGGTGAACACCGTGGCGTCCTCGTCGTACATCGTCAGCATCAGCACCGCGGTCTCGGGCACCGCCTTGCGGATCCGCCGGGTCGCCTCGACCCCGTCGAGGCCGGGCATCCGCACGTCCATGAGCACGACGTCGGGCTTGGTCAGCTGGGTCTCCCGGACCGCGGCCTCCCCGTCCTCGGCCTCGCCGACCACCTCGAACTCCTCCAGCGTGCCCAGCAGCGCGGCCAGGCCCCGGCGTACGACGGGGTGGTCGTCGGCGAGCAGGACACGGATCGGCACCACTCACCCATCATCGCGCTCGCGCGCCCCCGAGTGCTTGGGAAGAAGTTCCCGCGCTGTCGGGGCTGGTCGGGAAGCGGCGGGGAGGCGATGCTCTGGGAGGGGGAGGAGCCATGCGCCGAACGTGGAGCCATGCAATCAACGACTCCCTCGGAGGCAACCATGTCCAGCACCACCACCGGGGCGCCGCCCCGGGCCCGCATCACCGGTAAGCAGAAGGCCGGCCTGGTCATCTGCATGCTCTACGGCCTGGGCAACATCCCGTCCGTCTTCACGCCGACGCCCGACGGCGACGAAGGTCCGCCGTTCGCGATCCTGGTCATCGGCAGCATCCTCGGCCTGGTCGCGATCGTCGCGGCGGTCCTCGCCTGGCGCGGCAACCGGCCGGCCCTGCGGGTCGGCGCGGGCGCGATCATCGTCCTGACCCTGACCGGGCTGCCGGCGTTCTTCGTCGACGTCCCGATGTTCGTCAAGGCCCTCGTCGGGTTCAGCGTGGTGCTGACCGTCGTGGCCGTCGTCCTGATGTTCTCCGGCGACCGGCGCCTCGCGCCCGTCACGGACTGAGGGGCCACCGATGATCGCCGTCGTCACCATCCTTGCTGCGTTCCCGCTGGGCTTCTTCCTGCGGAGCCGCCTCGCCGCCAACACGGCCTACGCCATCGCCTACCTGTGGGCCTTCGTCTTCCAGACCCTCTACCTCCTGCTCGACGCGATCAACGAGTCGAAGAACCCGGCCTTCGAGCCGAACGAGTTCCCGCTGTCGTACGGCGTGGTCACCCTGCTGATCTTCGTCGTCGGCTTCGGCCTGGTGAACCTCGGCCACTGGGTCCGGCAGCGCCGTCAGGCGAGGTCGCGCTCGTCGCTGACCGGCACCATCGCCAGCGCGGCGACCGGGAACACCGCAGCGAGCGCGAACGTCGCGGGGTAGCCCACCCCGGCCACGGCCAGCCCCGCGAGGGGCGGGACCGTGGCCGCGGCGAGGAACTGGGCGGTGTTCTGCACGCCGAGGGCGCGGCCGGACCAGAACGGTCCGGCCCGCTCGGCGACTGCGGTGAACGCCAGCCCGTTGTCCGCGACCGTCACCACGGTGGCCAGCACCACGAGCGGTACGGCGACATCAAGGTCGAGCCCCGCCGCAGCACCGAGCAGCAGCATCGTCGCGGCTGCTGCGAGCGTGACCCAGCGCAGCGGGCGCATCCGGCTAACCACCACGTCGGAGAGCTGGCCGGCGCCGATCCGGCCCAGGGCGCCGGCCACCTGGGCGCCCGCGACCAGGGCGCCGGCCGCCGCCGGCGACCAGTGCCGCTCCTGGACCAGCCAGACCAGCGCGAAGGTCCACACCACGAACTGCGGGACCACCAGCAGCACCGACACCCCGTGGATGCGGGGCAGGTAGCGGTCGTCCCGGTAGGGGTTCGGCGCCGCGATCGGCCCGGTGGCGGGCCGCGGTGGGTCGACCACGACCAGCGCCACCAGCGCGGCGGCCAGCGCGCACGCGATGACCGGGACCCAGACCGCGGCGTACGGGCCGTGACGGTCGGCGGCCACCGCCATCGTTGCCGCGGCCACGCCGACGCCGACCGGCTGGGCCATCTGCCGGATCCCCATGGCCAGCCCCCGCCGTCCCGCGGGGAACCAGCCCACCACCACCCGGCCGCTGGCCACGTTGCTGCTCGCGGCCGCCAGGCCGGCCAGCCCCAGGGCGAGCGCCAGCAGCACGACCGAGCCGGACAGCGCGGCGGCCACGCCGAACACGGCCGCGGCCAGCAGCCCGGTCAGCAGCACCAGCCGCTCCCCCCGGCGGTCGGTCACGATGCCCCACGGCACCAGCGCGAGCATCACGCCGAGCATGGGTGCCGCGGCCACCAGCCCGGCCTCGGCCAGGCTCAGCCCCTCACGGTCGTGCAGCGCCGGGATGAGGAACGCCGGCCCGTGCACCATCACCGCCGTCGCCGCCTGGGCCAGCGTGCTCGCCGCGAGCATCGCCCAGCGCCGGCGTCCCCCGACCTCGGCGCCGCGGTCGACGGTGGCGCTCACCCCCCGATTGAACGACGGCTCGGCTCCGGCGACCTCGGCGTACCCTCGTTTCGAGACGGGAGCATCGTGGCGCGTCTCGGATCCGAGACTCTCGGCCCGAACGCGCTCTGGCCGCGCACCAGTGGGCGGGTTTGGATGGGGGCATGGCCACCCTCACCACCGCACCCACCACCGCGCGTCCGGGACCGGTGACCGTCGACGTCGGGGCGCTGGCGCCCGAGGACGTCGTGGCGGTGGCGAGGGACGGCGCGCCGGTGGTGCTGAGCCAGGCGGCGCTGGCCGCCATCGACCGGGCCCGCGCTGTCGTCGAGGAGCTGGCGGCGGCGCCCACGCCGGCGTACGGCATCTCGACCGGGTTCGGCGCCCTCGCCACCCGGCACATCCCCACCGACATGCGCGCCCAGCTGCAGCGGTCGCTGGTCCGGTCGCACGCCGCCGGCTCCGGTCCGGAGGTCGAGCGTGAGGTGGTCCGCGCGCTGATGCTGCTGCGACTGTCGACGCTGGCCACCGGCCACACCGGCGTACGCCGCGAGACAGCCGAGCTGCTGGCGGCCCTGATCTCCCACGACATCACGCCGGTGGTGCACGAGTACGGCTCGCTCGGCTGCTCCGGCGACCTGGCGCCGCTCTCCCACTGTGCGCTCGCGCTGATGGGGGAGGGCCCGGTCCGTGACGCCACCGGCGCGCTGCTGCCGGCCGCCGAGGCGCTGGCCGCGGCCGGGCTGACGCCGGTGGAGCTGGCGGCCAAGGAGGGGCTGGCCCTCATCAACGGCACCGACGGCATGCTCGGCATGCTGGTCATGGCCATCGCCGACCTGCGCCGGCTGCTCCGCACCGCCGACGTGGCCGCGGCGATGTCGGTCGAGGGCCAGCTCGCCACCGACCGGGTCTTCGCTCCCGAGCTCCAGGCGATCCGGCCACACCCCGGGCAGGCACTGTCGGCAGCCAACCTGGTCGCGCTGCTGGCCGACTCCGGTGTCGTCGCATCGCACCGCGGCCCGGACTGCAACCGGATCCAGGACGCCTACTCGCTGCGCTGCTCGCCCCAGGTGCACGGCGCCGCCCGCGACACCGTCGAGCACGCCGCCACCGTGGCCTCCCGCGAGCTCGCGGCCGCGATCGACAACCCCGTCGTGCTGGCGGAGGAGGGCCGGGTCGAGTCGAACGGCAACTTCCACGGCGCGCCGGTCGGCTACGTGCTCGACTTCCTGGCCATCGTCGCGGCCGACGTGGCGAGCATCAGCGAGCGACGCACCGACCGGTTCCTCGACAAGGCCCGCAACCACGGGCTGCCGCCGTTCCTCGCCGGCGACCCGGGTGTGGACAGCGGCCACATGATCGCGCAGTACACCCAGGCGGCGATCGTCTCCGAGCTCAAGCGCCTGGCCGTGCCGGCGAGCGTGGACTCGATCCCCTCCAGCGCCATGCAGGAGGACCACGTCTCGATGGGCTGGTCGGCCGCCCGCAAGCTGCGCCGATCGGTCGACGGGCTGACCCGGGTGGTCGCCGTCGAGCTGCTCACGGCCGCCCGAGCGCTCGACCTGCGCGCGCCGCTCCAGCCCTCACCCGCCACCGGTGCCGTGGTCGCGCTGCTGCGCGCGAACGGCGTCCAGGGGCCGGGCCCCGACCGTCACCTCGCCCCCGAGATCGAGACCGCCGTGCAGCTGGTCGGGTCGGGCGCCGTACTGAACGCCGTCGAAGAAGTGATCGGAGAACTGGCATGACCTCGAACCCCCGCCTCCCCATCCACGCCGCGCACGGCACCGAGCTGACCGCCCGGTCCTGGCAGACCGAGGCGCCGCTGCGGATGCTGATGAACAACCTGGACCCCGAGGTCGCGGAGAACCCGGAGGAGCTCGTCGTCTACGGCGGCACCGGCAAGGCCGCGCGCAGCTGGGAGGCGTACGACGCGCTCGTGCGCACCCTCGAGACGCTGGCCGACGACGAGACCATGCTCGTGCAGTCCGGCAAGCCGGTCGGCGTGATGAAGACCCACGAGTGGGCGCCGCGGGTGCTGATCGCCAACTCCAACCTGGTCGGCGACTGGGCCAACTGGGAGGAGTTCCGCCGGCTCGAGGATCTCGGCCTCACGATGTACGGGCAGATGACCGCCGGCTCGTGGATCTACATCGGCACCCAGGGCATCCTGCAGGGCACGTTCGAGACCTTCGCGGCCGTGGCGGACAAGAAGTTCGGCGGCACCCTGGCCGGGACCATCACGGTCACCGCCGGCCTCGGCGGCATGGGTGGCGCCCAGCCGCTCGCGGTCACCATGAACGACGGCGTGGCCGTCTGCATCGAGTGCGACCAAGCCCGGATCCAGCGCCGGATCGACCACCGCTACCTCGACGTCCAGGCCGACTCGCTCGAGGACGCGGTGCGGATGGCCGTCGAGGCCCGCGACGCGCAAGAAGCCGCTGTCGATCGGCGTCCTGGGCAACGCCGCGCTGATGCTGCCCGAGCTGCTCGAGATGGACGCGCCGATCGACATCGTCACCGACCAGACCTCGGCGCACGACCCGCTGTTCTACCTGCCGGCCGGCGTCGCGTTCGAGGACTGGGATAAGGAGCGCAGCGAGGACCCGGCCGGCTTCACCAAGCGGGCCCAGGAGTCGATGGCCGCCCACGTCCGGGCCATGGTCGAGTTCCAGGACCAGGGCGCCGAGGTCTTCGACTACGGCAACTCGATCCGCGACGAGGCGCGCAAGGGCGGCTACGACCGGGCCTTCGAGTTCCCCGGCTTCGTGCCGGCGTACATCCGGCCGCTGTTCTGCGAGGGCAGGGGCCCGTTCCGCTGGGCCGCGCTCTCCGGCGACCCGGCCGACATCGCGGCGACCGACAAGGCGATCCTCGAGCTGTTCCCAGACAACGAGCGGCTGCGCAAGTGGATCACCATGGCCGGCGAGCGGATCCACTACCAGGGGCTGCCGGCGCGCATCTGCTGGCTCGGGTACGGCGAACGCCACCTGGCCGGGCTGAAGTTCAACGAGATGGTCGCCTCCGGTGAGCTGAAGGCGCCGATCGTGATCGGCCGCGACCACCTCGACTGCGGCTCGGTCGCCTCGCCGTACCGCGAGACCGAGGCGATGCTCGACGGCTCCGATGCGATCGCGGACTGGGCGATCCTCAACGCCCTGGTCAACACCGCCTCGGGTGCGACGTGGGTGTCGTTCCACCACGGCGGCGGGGTCGGCATGGGCCGCTCGCTGCACGCCGGCCAGGTCACGGTGGCCGACGGCACCGAGCTGGCCGCCCAGAAGATCGAGCGGGTGCTGACCAACGACCCGGGCATGGGCGTGATCCGGCACGTCGACGCCGGCTACGACCGCGCGGCCGAGGTGGCCCGCGATCGCGACGTGCGGGTTCCGATGCTTGAGGGCTGACCGACGCCGCGGAATAGCCGTTCCACCTGACCGGCATTCAGGTCGAGGCGACGCTGCTGATCCTGCTGGTGCTGTCCGCGCACGGCCTGGTCTGGCGGTTCATGACCGCCGGTCCGGTCGAGGGGAAGCATGAAGCGGCCCCCCGCGCGTTGAGTCACGCCGACTGACCTGGTCGCACTAGCGTCCATGCATGGACATCAGCACGTTCTACGCGCTGTTCTCGGCGACGTGCTTCGCGCTCCTCGGCTTCTGGTGGCAGCTGCTCTCGGTCAACCCGCTCTGGCTGCGTGACCCCGCGACCCGCACGGCGGTGGGCGGCGTCTACCTCTCCTTGCTGCTGCCGGCGCTGATGGGGCTGTTCGCCCAGGTGGGCGGGGCCGAGACGACCACGATCTGGCGGATCAGCTTCGTGGCTGTCGCCGTGGTCGGTGTGCTGGCCACGCTCCGTGCGCTGCCGCACAGCCGTCGCTCGAACGTCGACGACTCACTGACCAGGATGGCCGCGCTGGTCATCTACGCGCTGATCGCGGTCGTGGGCACGTTCCCCGAGGTGGGCAAGGTCATCGACCTCACCGGCATCCAGGTCGAGGCGATCCTGCTGATCCTGCTGGTGCTGTCCGCCCACGGGCTGGTCTGGCGGTTCATGACCGCCGAACCACCGCCCGGCCGGCACGCGATGAGTCCGCCCGAGTGAGCAGGTCGGACCGCCATGACTGACACCCCCGCACAGGAGTTCCGTGAGATCGGAGGCCGCTTCGGCGACCTCGTGGCCGGCGTACGCCCCGACCAGTGGGACGACCCGGCGCCGGTCGAAGGCTGGACCGCGCGCGACGTCGTACGCCACCTCGTGGAGTGGTTCCCGTCGTTCCTCGCCGCGGGCGCCGGGGTCGAGCTCCCTGCCGGACCGTCGGTCGACACCGACCCCGCGGGTGCGTGGCGGAACCTGCAGGACGAGGTCCAGGCGCTGCTCGACGACCCGGCGTCGGCCGCGAAGGTGCTGAGCAACCCGCACATCGGCGACGTGCCCCTGCCCCAGGCGGTCTCGCAGTTCTTCACCGGCGACGTGTTCATGCACGCCTGGGACCTGGCCCGCGCCACCGGCCAGGACGACACCCTCGACCCGGAAAGGTGCGCGGTGATGCTGGCGGGCATGGAGCCCATCGAGGACGTCATGCGTCAGAGCGGGCAGTACGGCCCACGAGTCGAGGTCCCGGAGGACGCCGATGTGCAGACGAAGCTGCTGGGGTTCATCGGCCGCGATCCGGAGTGGCGGCGACCCTTGCCTGCCTAGGCTGGGCGTGTGACGACCACGCCGGCCCGCTCGCGGGTCACCCTGACCGGCATCAGCTCGCGGGCGTGGGAGCACCCCGCCGACCGAGGTGCGCTGACGGCACTGCGCAAGCTCAAGGGCTTCGACACAGTCCTCAAGGCGTTGTCCGGCTTCATGAACGAGCGCAAGATCCGGCTCGACTTCCTCGGCGGCGGGATCCGCGTCGACGACCGGCAGTTCCCGGGCGTCAGCCGGGTGCTGGCCGAGGTCGGCCGGGTCCTGGACGTGGACGAGCTCCCCGAGGTCTATGTCGTCAACGACCCGCACACGAACGCGATGACCATCGGCATGGACAAGCCGATCATCGTGTTGAACTCGGCCCTCTTCGACCTCCTCGACGAGGAGGAGATGCGCTTCATCATCGCGCACGAGCTCGGTCACGCGCAGAGCGGCCACGCGGTCTACCGCACCCTGCTGCTCTGGCTGATGTCGCTGACCGGCGTCTGGAGCGCGATCCCCGGCGGCGCGCTCGGCCTGCGGGTGATCATCGCCGCGCTGTTCGAGTGGTCCCGGAAGTCCGAGCTGTCGGCGGACCGGGCGGGGCTGCTGGCCACCCAGGACCCTGCGGTGGCCTTCCGGGTGCACATGAAGCTGGCCAGCGGCTCGGGCGACCTGAGCGAGCTCGACCAGACGTCGTTCTTCGCCCAGGGGCAGGAGTACCTCGAGACCAGCGACGTGCGTGACTCGGTCCTGAAGATCCTGCTCAACGAGCGGGCCACGCACCCGTACGCCGTGGTGCGCGCCGCCGAGCTGCGGCGTTGGGTGGACTCGGGCGAGTACACCCAGATCCTCGCCGGGACCTACCCGCGGCGCGACGAGGACGACGCGGCGAAGATGTCCGAGGCCGCCAAGGACGCGGCGGACAGCTACACCGAGACCTTCCGCCAGACCCAGGACGCGCTGGGCAAGATCGTGCACGACGTGGCCGGGTTCTTCGGCAGCGCCAAGCTCTGGCTCGACGAACAGCTGCGCCGCACCCGCGACTGAGGGGGTGCGGCGCCCGCCGTGACACCCGCGCTGCGTGAGGCGGGCGTCCTGCCGCAGCCGGGAAGTATCCGCGACCGCGCTCACTGAACCCACCCGCAAGGGTGATTTTGACTAGAGCTCGCGGATCGCCTCGTGCAGGCTCAAGGTACGTCGGGCGGACTCGACGTGGAGGTTCTCGATCATCCGGCCGTGGTAGGTGACCACGCCTGAGCCGGCGCCGGACTCCCAGGCCTCGAGGATCCCGCGCGCGTCCTCGACCGCCCGCTGACTCGGCGCGAAGACCTCGTTGGCGCCGTCGACCTGACCGGGGTGGATCAGGGTCTTGCCGTCGAAGCCCAGCTCGCGGCCCTGACGGCACTCGTCGAGGAAACCGTCGGTGTCCTTCACGTCGTTGTAGACGCCGTCGAGGATCACCTTGCCGGTCGCCCGGGCGGCCAGCAGCGCGAGGCCCAGGCCGGCCAGCAGGGGCTGGCGGCCGGGCACGTGCTCGGCGTAGAGCTCCTTGGCCAGGTCGTTGGTGCCCATCACCAGCACGTTCAGCCGCTCGGAGGCGCCCGCGATCTCCTCGGCGTGCAGCATCGCGTACGGCGTCTCGACCATCGCCCAGAGCGTGGTGCGGTCGGGGGCCCCGTGCTTCTCGAGTGCGTCCACGAGCGTGCGGACGGCGTCCGCGCTGCTCACCTTCGGGACCACGATCGCGTCCGGGCCGGCCGCGCAGGCGGCGGCCAGGTCGTCGTCGTGCCACTCGGTGTCGGCGCCGTTGACCCGGATGGTGACCTCGCGTCCGCCGTACTCCCCGCTGGCCGCGGCCGCACACGCCGCGTCGCGCGCGGCGGGCTTGGCATCGGGTGCCACGGCGTCCTCGAGATCGAGGATCAGCCCGTCGCAGGCGATGGTCTTCGCCTTCTCGAGCGCGCGCTCGTTGGAGCTCGGCATGTACAGCACCGAGCGGCGGGGCCGGAAGGCGTCGGTCACTCGTCGACCTGGATGGCGTCGTACTGCTTCTTCAGCTCGGGGTCGATCTTCCCGAGCTGCTCGGCCAGCTCGACCATCACGAGGCACTGCTTGAGCGAGGCGTCGTCCTCCATCTTGCCGTCGAGCATCACGGCGCCGGTGCCGTCTCCCATCGCCGCGACCACGCGCCGCGCGTGCCGGACGTCGTCGACCGACGGGCTGAACACCTTGTTGGCGATCGCGATCTGCTTGGGGTGCAGCGACCAGGTGCCGACACAGCCGAGCAGGAAGGCGTTGCGGAACTGGTCCTCGCAGGCGACCACGTCGGTGATGTCGCCGAACGGCCCGTAGTAGGGGTAGATGCCGTGCATCGCGCACGCGTCGACCATCCGGGCGATCGTGTAGTGCCACAGGTCCTGCTGGTACGTCGCGCGCCTGGCCTCGAGGTTGGCGACGCCGTCGCTGCGCGGCGGGTCCTCGCGGACCAGGTAGCCGGGGTGGCCGCCGCCGACCCGCGTGGTCTTCATCCGGCGGTCCGCGGCCAGGTCGGCCGGCCCGAGGCTCAGCCCCTGCATGCGCGGGCTGGCGCCGCAGATCTCCTCCACGTTGGCGACGCCGCGCGCGGTCTCGAGGATGGCGTGCACCAGGATCGGGCGACCGAGTCCGGCCTTCGCCTCGAGCTGCGCCAGGATCCGGTCGACGTAGTGGATGTCCTCCGCGCCCTGCACCTTCGGCACCATGACCACGTCGAGCCTGTCGCCGATCTCGGGGACCAGCGTGGTGAGGTCGTCGAGCACCCACGGGCTGTCGAGCGCGTTGATCCGGGTCCACAGCTGGGTCGGCGCGTCGGGCCCTCCGAGGTCGGCCGTGTCCTGCGCGATCTTCACCAGCCCCTCGCGGGCGGCGACCTTGTTGTCGGCCTTGATCGCGTCCTCGAGGTTGCCGAGCAGGACGTCGAC
Organism: uncultured Actinomycetota bacterium; assembly: GCA_963749865.1. GTDB lineage: Bacteria > Actinomycetota > Actinomycetes > Propionibacteriales > Nocardioidaceae > Nocardioides. The sequence goes on along the minus strand of CAVVOE010000005.1, from coordinate 148,889 downwards.
GGCGCCCACCATGTCGGGCACCTTGGACGCCATCTTCTCGTTGCTCGGGTCGAAGAAGTGGATGGCCCGGCTCGGCCGCGCGGGGATCTCACGCAGGGGCTCCGGCGCCCCGACGGCCAGTGGCCGGAAGAAGTCCTTGGCGCTCTTGCCGCTCATGCGCGGAAGGTAACAGCCGTGGTGTGGGCGTCGGTATGACGGATCTGACAGGGGAAGGATTCACCGGGTACCCGGTGAAACTTCCGCTTCCCGCATGAAACTCCATGCGGGCAGCGCCAGATTCACCGGGTACCCGGTGAATCCTCTCCCGGCCGGGACGGGCCGCGGCGGCGCCACCAGCGGCGCTTGCGGGGCGCGGGCTCGGCGGCCTTGGCGGCCAGTGCTTCACGGGCCTTGCGCCGCCGTTCGGCCAGGTGGGCGGTACGCCGCTCGCGCCAGGCCGCGACCGTCTCGTCGACGTCGCGGGGCATGGTCACCAGCGGCGGCCCCTCGGGCAGCCGGTAGCGGGCCGCGACGACCCGCTCGTTGAAGTCGGTGACGTGGCGGCGTACCTCGGCCTCGGTGGTGAGCCGGTCGAGGGTGTCGTCGAGCTCGGCGTCCTCCTTGCGCAGCGCCAGGCTCGGCGGGAGTACGGCGACGTGCTCGCGCTCGACCAGCTTCTTGATCCACCAGTCCGGGTCGTGGTGATCGCCGAGGTCCTGGATCGGCTTGCCCCGGCCAGGCAGGTCGTCGAAGTCGCCGCGCTCCATGGCCTGGCGGATCTGGAGGTCGACCCAGGTCTGCTGCTGGGCGATGCGGGCGCGCGCGGCCGCCCGGCCGTCGGGGCGGGGTTCCGGGCGGGGTCCCGGCGCGCGCTCAGTCACCCCACCACGGTAACTCGGCGCCGCCGGGTCAGCTGAAGTTGAAGTCGCCGAGCACCCAGCTGTGGCCGTTGGTGGCGGTGATGGTCCCGAAGTCGGTGACGCCGTCCCAGATCGTCACGACCGTGCTTCCGAGCCCCGACCTCACCTGCAGCCCGGTCATCAGCTCGACGGTGTCGAGACCGAGACCGAAGTCGCTCACGGTGTCGTCGCCCAGCAGGGCACCGGCCTTCCGGTAGACGAAGCTGTCCGGTCCCCCGCCACCCTTGACGGCGTCGTTCCCGGCACGTCCTTCGATCACGTCGTCCTGCGCGCCCCCGGAGATGACGTTGTCCAGCCGGTTGCCGCCGAACTGGTCGAGGCCCGGTCCTCCGACGACCCGGTCAAACGTGTCGCCCTCCGACAGCTTGACGCTCAACGACGGAGACAGTGGCTGCACGACCCCGTCAGCGAGGTTCAGCACCAGGTCGACACTGGTGGTGCCGCTGAGATCGATGGTGTCGACGCCGTCGGCGACGTTCTCGGTGAGGGTCACCGCGCCTCCGGGAGCGTCGGCGTCGAGCTGGAAGACGTCGTCACCGTCGCCGCCGTTCAGCAGGTCCCCGCCAGGGCTCTGGAGCAGCAGGTCCGGGCCCGCGGCACCGGAAATTCGGTCGGTCAGCGGGCCACCGATCAGCTGGTCCGCGCCGTCGTCGCCGACGAGGTTGTTCACGTTGGACCCACCGACGAGCACGTCGTTGTTGATGCCGCCCGCCATGGTGTTGGGGCCGGACCCGCCGGTCATGACGTCGTCGCCCTCTTCGCCCTTCATGTCGTTGGTGCCGCTGCCGCCGCTCATCACGTCGCCACCGGTGCCGCCGTTCATGTCGGAGCCGCCGGTGCCGCCATTCATCGTGTCGTCGCCGCCGCCGCCGACCAGCGTCGTGGGCCCGATGCCACCCGCCATCGTGTCGTTGCCGCCGCCGCCGCGCATGATCGTGACCCCACTGCCGCCGAGCAGTCGGTCCAGGCCGGCGCCGCCGTCCATCTTGGTCTCGGCCGGGCCGCCGGTCAGGTTGTCGTCGCCCTCCCCGCCGTCCATCGCCGTGATCCCGGCGCCAGCGGTGAGGGTGTCGTTGCCGAGGTCCCCGACCATGGTCGCTGGGCCTGTCCCGCCCCGGAGCTGGTCGTCTCCGATCCCGCCGTCCATGACGTTGGTCCCCGCGCCGCCGACGATCACGTCGTTGCCGCCGCGGCCCAACAGCCGGTTCGCACCGCTGCCGCCCTGGATGAAGTCATCGCCCTTGCCGCCCTGGATCCGGGCGTTGGGCAGGGGACCGGCCTTCTCGACGAGCAGCAGCTGGTCGTTGCCGTCCAGGCCGCGCACCCTGATCCGCTTCAGCTTGGTGGGTGAGATCCTCTTGCCGACGTCGATCTTGCGACCGTTGACCTTCAGCACGACCGTCGACGCCTTGCGGACGATCCGGATCCGGTCTGCCGAGTTGCTGCCCACGACCGTGAGCTTGCCGAGCCTGTAGGTCACCCTGATGTGTCCGCCGGCCGACTCGGCTGGCCCGACGAAGGCCAACGACATGGTGGCAGCAACCACCAACGACATGGCAGGCACAATCATTCGCCGACGCAGCATTGCGTATCCCCCGGGCTCTGTCTGGACCACTGGTGACCCTAAACACCCACGGGCCATGCCGATATAGCCCAGATGGGCTACCCGGCGCGACGCGGGATGCCGTCAGGGGCGGTGGGTCCTCTAGACCGCGGTCAGCACCACTCCGACCGTCACCAGCGCCAGGGCGGCGGCGTACCAGGCCAGCTCCGTGCGCAGGGGCGGAATCACCGGTGCCGGGCGCCGCATCGTGGCTTTGGGGCCGTCGGCGCGCACGACGGCGACCGAGGCGCCGAGGACGCACACGCCGCCCACGATGCCGCTGATGTCACCCTGCGGGACGGCTCCGATGAGCATCAGGACGCCGACGACGCCGAGCAGGATGGCCAGGTAGTTGTTCCACCACCTGCGCCACCGCCGCCGGATTCCGCGGCCCTCGTCGAGATCGCCACCTACGGGTTCGTCGTCCCACTGGTTATGCATCGAGACCGACCGGTTGTGTGGTCGCTTGGCGAGGCATGACGAGCAGCGCTACGGCGGCCACGAGCGCGGCCGCGGCACAGATCGCCCACACCGTGAGGTAGCCGGACAGCGGAGCGTGGCCCTTGACCGGGTCCTTGATCGAGCCGGCCGAGGCGAGGCAGATCGCGAAGACCGAGGAGGCGATGGCCCCGCCGACCGTCTTGGTCGCGTTGGTCATGCCGGTCGCGAAGCCGGTCCGGTCCGGCGGCGCTGCAGCCGCGGCGGTCGCGGGCAGGGCGGCCACCAGCGCGCCGGAACCGACGCCGGCGACCGCCATGTTGACCAGCGCCTGGCCGGTCGAGTCGTGCAGGGGCAGCCACAGCGCGTAGCCGACCGCCACCAGCAGGGCGCCGAGCACGAGCGCCCCGCGCGGCCCGAGCAGCCGGGAGGTCAGCGGCAGCGTGAACGCCCCGACCGCCAGGAACACGACGTAGACCCCGATCAGGGTGGACACGAACGCCGCGTCGGCGCCCAGCCCGTAGCCGGCGGTGTCCGGGTCGGTGCGGGCGAACGTCGAGAGCGGGATCTGCGCGCCCAGCACGGACATGCCGAACAGGAACGCGGTCAGCTGCACCGGCCACTGACCGGGGGTGGCCAACAGGCGTACGTCGACCATCGGCTCGGGGTGTGCCGCCTCGTAGCGGGCGAACGGCACCATCGCAGCCAGGCCGAGCAGCACCAGGAGCCAGGCCAGGACCGAGTCGGGGCCCTGCACCCGGATGGCGATCAGCCCGCCCATCACCAGGCCGAGCGCGACGGTGATCAGGGCGAGGCCGCCCCAGTCGTACCCACCGGTGGCCTCACCGGGCACGTCCTCGATCCCGAACCAGATCACGAAGAACACGGCCGTCACCACGATCGCCGGCAGCGCCAGCAGGAAGCCCATCGACGTCGCCTCGACCAGGGCGCCCGAGGTGAGCGCACCGATGATCACCGCGAGCTCGAGCGCGCCGACCAGGATCGCGGCGGCGCGGCGGGTGAGCAGCGCCTGGCGACCGGTGTGGGCCGTACGCCGGTGGATGATCGCGATCTCGAGCGGCAGCCAGACGACGTACGCGCCCTGGACCGCCCAGCCGATGAGGAACGTCGTGAAGCTCGGCGCCACCGCCAGGACCCAGCTGCCCAGCGCGGTGACCGCGGTCGAGAGCAGCAGCACCTTCTTGTGCCCGACCAGGTCGCCGAGCCGGGCCAGCGGCGGGACGACGAGCGCGGAGACGATCAGCTGCGCAGCCTCGAACCAGTTGACGTCGGCGTCGGCGATGTCGAGGTGGTCGGCGATGTCGCTGTAGATCGGTGTGTAGTAGCCCTGCAGCACCCCGCTCGCGAGCTCCACGCAGACCAGGAAGCCGACGATCGCGAACAGTCCGTGCACCGGCTTGACCGGCCGGGTGGTGGTGGCCATCTAGGTGAGCCTCTCGATCAGCCGCTGGTACCAGCGCACGCCGTCGAGGAAGTCGTCGACGCCGAGGTGCTCGTCGTAGGAGTGGATCGCCTCGCGCTGCGCCTTGCTCATCCGGAACGGCGCGAACCGGTAGATGCGGTCGCAGATCGGGGCGAAGGTGCGCGAGTCGGTGGCCGCCATCATCACGTACGGCGCGGGGACCGCGTCCGGGAAGACCTCGGTGATCGTCTCCTCCAGGAGCGTGAACGCCTCATCCTGGTGGTCGGGCGTCGAGTACGGCGAGAGCGGGCTCGGCTCGTAGGCCTCGATGACGTCGATGTTGACCTGGTCGTCGCCGATCACCTTGCGCACGTGGGCGAGCACCGTCTCCGAGGTGTCGCCCAGCATGATCCGGGTGTTCACGCCCGCGGTGGCGGTCTGGGCGATGACGTTGAGCGCCGGGCTGCCCTGCAGCGTGGTGACCGCCATCGTGGTGCGCACCATCGCCGCGCTCTCCGGGCCGAGAGCGGTGAGCAGCCTCGCCACCGCGGGTCCGAGCCGGCCGGCGTTCGCCAGCAACGGCCGGAGCGGCAGCGGTGCGTGCGGGGCCAGCCGGCGAAACAGCTCGACGGTCGGCGCCGGCAGGCTGGTCGGCATCGGCGAGCGGTCCAGCCGGGTGATCGCCCGCGCGAGCCGAGCGGTGGGACCGTTGCGCGCCGGCGTCGAGGCGTGGCCGCCGCGGCCCTCGACCCGCAGCTCGATCGACATGATCCCCTTCTCCGTCACGCCGATGACCGCGACCGGCTTCCCGACGCCGGTGAACGCATCGTGGGCGACCGCTCCGCCCTCGTCGACGACGAACCACGGCCGCACGCCCCGGCGCTCGAGCTCCGCCACGGCGCGCTCCGCCGCCGTACCGAAGACCTCCTCGTCGCAGCCGAAGGACAGCCAGACGTCCTGGGCCGGCGTGAAGTCGCGCTCGAGGAGGGTCTCGACCGCCTCGCAGACGCCGGCCAGGCAGCCCTTGTCATCAAGGGTGCCCCGGCCCCACACGTTGCCGTCGACCACCGCGCCGCTGAACGCGTCGTGCTGCCAGGTCCCTTCCACCGGTACGACGTCGAGGTGCGCCATCAACACGACCGGCCGCTCGCTGCTCACGCCGGGCCAGTGGAAGAGGAGGCCGTGGGTGTGCACCCGGGTCAGCTCGAGCCGCTCGTGCAGCAGCGGGAACTGCCGGGCCAGCTCCTCGACGAACGCGTCGTAGGCCGCGGTGTCGTTCCGACCCGGCTCGCGGTAGGACACGGTGGGGATCCGGATCAGCGCCTGGAGCCTCTGCACGGCGCGCGGCAGCTCGGCCCCTTCCTCGGACATGCCCGGACCCTAGTGTCCCCAGCGGCCTCGGTGCACCAGCTCAGCGAGGTCCCGTCGCTTCCTCGTGCGCGGGGAGCCGGACGGGCGCTCGCCCTCGGCCCGGTGGCCGATCGTGATCACGCCGACGGGGTCGTGGTCGTCGGGGATGCCGAACGCCTCACGCACGGCGGCCTCCTTCTCGGGGGGTACGCCGACGAAGCAGCTCCCCAGGCCGGCGTCGGTCGCGGTCTGCAGGATCAGCAGGCTCGCCATCGCGGCGTCCATGTGCCAGAACGGCACCGGCCAGCGGGCCTCGTCCTGGTCGGTCCAGCCCTTGTCCTCCTCGGCGTACCGGCGCAGGTAGGCCGCCTTGCTGGAGCACGGCAGGATCACCACGGGCGCGCCCATCATCCCGGCCAGCCAGCTGTCCGGCTCGTCGAGGTCGTCGGCGGCCGCCGCCCAGAACCGGCGTACGTCGTCGGGCTTCTCCAGCACCAGGAACGCCCAGCCCTGGCTGAAGCCCGCGCTCGGCGCGCGCACCGCGTTGGCGAGCGCGCGGTCGACCACGGCCGGGTCCACCGGGTCGGCGCGGTAGTCGCGGACCATGCGCCGGCGGCGGACGACCTCCTGGAACTCCATGTGCGTCAGTATCGGACCATGCCCGACGACTTCGAGCGGATGTGGTCCGACCTGGCGCCGGTCGGCCGCTCGGCCACCTCGGGCGGGTACTTCCGCCAGCCGTTCACCCCGCCCGAGCGCGAGCTCGCCGACTGGTTTCGCGAGCAGGCCGCCGCCCGCGACCTCGCGCTCGAGGCCGACGCCACCGGCAACCTGGTGGCGTGGTGGGATCCGCCGGCCCCGATAGTCGTTGACGTTTCGCACGGCGACACGCCGGAACGTCGTGCCGAACGTCAACGACTATCCCGAGCCGGGGGTGTGCTGACTGGGTCGCACCTCGACTCGGTGCTCGACGGCGGGGCGTACGACGGACCGCTGGGTGTGGTGTCGGGGCTCGCGGCGATCGACGAGCTGCGCTCGCGCGGCGTCGCGCCCGCGCGGCCGGTCGGGGTGTCGGTGTTCGTCGAGGAGGAGGGGTCGCGGTTCGGGCTGGCCTGCCTGGGCTCGCGGCTCGCGACCGGGGCGCTGTCGTGGGAGCAGGCCCGGGTGCTGCGCGACCGCGATGACGTCGCGCTGGAGGAGGTGGTCGAGGGCGGCGGGCCGGGGCTGCTGGCCGACGTGGGCACCTTCGTGGAGCTGCATGTCGAGCAGGGTCGGGACCTGGTCGACCGCGGCGCCGCGATCGGGGTGGCCAGCGAGATCTGGCCGCACGGGCGGTACCGCTTCGACTTCTCGGGCGAGGCCAACCACGCCGGCTCGACGCGGATGGAGGACCGCGCGGACCCGATGCTCACCTACGCGATGACCGCGCTGGCGGCGAACAAGCAGGCCCGGCTGGCCGGCCAGCGGGCGACGTTCGGCCGGCTCGAGGTGACACCGAACGGCACCAACGCCGTGCCGTCGCGGGTGCTCGCCTGGCTGGACGCGCGCTGCTCGTCCGACGACGCCCTCTCCGAGCTGGTGGAGACCGTCACCCGCCAGGCCAACGAGCGGGCCGAGCGGGACGGGACGACGCTCGAGATCACCGCCGAGTCCGTGTCCGCTGCGGTCACCTTCGAGCCCTCACTCGCGGCCCGCGTCGCCGCCGACCACGAGGAGGGGGACTGGCCGATCATCCCGACGGCGGCCGGCCATGACGCCGGAATCCTTTCTGCACAAGGGATTCCGACCGCCATGCTGTTCGTCCGGAACCCGACCGGCGTCTCGCACTCACCAGCCGAGACCGCTTCGATGCCGGACTGCCTGGCCGGCGTGCACGCCCTGGCCGAGACCCTCGAGAGACTGGCCACGTGACGTCGTACCTCCTCGAGCGCGCCTGGGTCGACGGCGCGGTCCACGACGACGTGCTGGTCGAGATCGAGGGTGGCCGGTTCACCAGGGTCGAGCCGGGCGGCACCGGCGCCGCCCGACTCGCGGGCCTCACCATCCCCGGCCTGGTCAACGACCACAGCCACGCGTTCCACCGAGCGCTCCGGGGGCGCACCCAGCGCGAGCGCGGGACCTTCTGGACCTGGCGCGAGCAGATGTACGCCGTGGCGGAGCGGCTCACCCCGGACTCCTACCTCGCCCTCGCCCGCGCCACCTACCGCGAGATGGTGGCGGCCGGGTACACCACGGTGACGGAGTTCCACTACCTGCACCACCAGCCCGACGGCACGCCGTACGCCCACCCCGAGGCGATGGGCGAGGCGTTGCGGGAGGCCGCGCACCAGGCCGGCATCCGGATCACCCTGCTGGACACCTGCTACGTGAGCAGCGGCTTCGGGGCTCCTCCGGAGGGCGTGCAGCGGCGCTACTCCGACGGCGACGCGGAGAGCTGGGCGAAGCGGGTCGGCGACCGTCCGGCGGCAATCCACTCGGTGCGCGCGGTGCCTCGTGACCAGCTGCGAGTGTTCCACGGCCGCGCGCCGCTGCACGTCCACCTGTCGGAGCAGGTCGCCGAGAACGAGGCATGCCTCGCGGCGTACGGCGTGACGCCGACCCGCCTCCTGCACGGCGCCGACCTGCTCGGTCCGGGCACCACGGTCGTGCACGCCACCCACCTGACCGACGACGACGTCGAGCTCCTGGGCACCACCGGGACGAACGCGTGCATCACCCCCACCACCGAGCGGGACCTGGCCGACGGCATCGGTCCGGCTCGCCGGCTGCACGACGCGGGGTGCCGGATCAGCGTCGGCAGCGACAGCCACGCGGTCGTCGACCCGTTCGAGGAGCTACGTGGCCTGGAGATGGACGAGCGGCTCGCGACCGGCGAGCGCGGCCACTGGAGTGCCGCCGAGCTGCTCGCGGTCGGCACCGACCGCCGGATCGAGGTCGGCGCACCGGCCGACCTCGTGACCATCGACACCACGAGCCCGCGCACAGCGGGCACCGGCGCTGACGAGCACACGGCGGTGTTCGCGGCCACCTCCGCCGACGTCGTGAGGGTGCTCGTCGACGGCCGCATCGTCTACACGGCAGGTGATGACGAGGGGATCGGGCGCGAGCTCGACGAGGCGATCGGAGCGCTGTGGCCACCACCCTGATCACCAACATCGGCGAGCTCGTCACCAACGACCCGGAGGCCGACGACCGGTTGGGCGCCATCGAGGCCGCCGCGCTCGTCGTCGGAGGCAGCCGGGTCGCCTGGGTCGGGCCGGCGGCCGAGGCCCCCGCGGCCGACGAGGTGGTCGACGCCGGCGGCCGAGCGGTGCTGCCCGGGTTCGTGGACAGCCACAGCCACCTGGTCTTCGCCGGCGACCGGGCCCTGGAGTTCGCGGCCCGGATGGCCGGTGAGTCGTACGCCGCCGGCGGCATCCGCACCACGGTCGCCGCGACCAGGGCGGCGACCGACGAGCAGCTCACCGCTCACGTCGCGCGGCTGGTGCAGGAGATGACTCGACAGGGCACCACGACCGTCGAGATCAAGTCCGGCTACGGGCTGACCGTCCACGACGAGGCCCGCAGCCTGGCCGTGGCCCGGCAGTTCACCGACGAGACGACGTTCCTGGGCGCCCACGTCGTGCCGGCCGAGTACGCCGAGGACCCCGCGGCCTACGTCGCGCTGGTCACCGGACCGATGCTCGAGGCCGCGGCGCCCTACGCGCGCTGGGTGGACGCGTTCTGCGAGGAGGGCGCCTTCGACGCCGACCAGGCGCGAGCGGTGCTCGGCTCCGGGGCGGCGTACGGGCTGCGCGGCCGGCTGCACGCCAGCCAGCTCGGCCCAGGGCCGGGCGTGCTGCTGGCCGCGGAGCTCGGGCTGGCCGCGGTCGACCACTGCACCTTCCTGACCGACGCCGACGTCGACGCGCTGCGCGACTCGGGGACCGTGGCCACGCTGCTCCCGGGCGTCGAGTTCTCGACCCGGCAGCCCTACCCGGACGCGCGCCGGCTGCTCGACGCCGGCGTGGCCGTCGCGCTGGCCAGCGACTGCAACCCCGGCTCGTCGTTCACAAGCTCGGTGCCGCTCTGCATCGCACTCGCGGTCCGGGAGATGGGGATGACCCCGGCCGAGGCGGTGCACGCCGCGACGTACGGCGGCGCCCAGGCCCTGCTCCGCGACGACGTCGGCCGGCTCACCGTGGGAGCCCGCGCCGACCTGCTGCTCCTGGACGCTCCGTCGCACGTCCACCTCGCGTACCGTCCGGGCGTGCCGCTCGTCGCCGGTACCTGGATCGGAGGGCGGCCGGCGTGGCCCTCGAGCCCCTACTCGTAGGGACCTCCTCAGGTGCCCGTGGGGCTGCTGTGACTCCTGAGGTTGAAATCCTGCGCGGGCTCCGCTGCAGGTGTCGGGTCTGAGGTAGCCGGTTCGCCGCGTGCGTCAGAGATAAGGCACCTGCCCGATGTGGGGGCCTACCTCAGACGGCGATCTTTGTGATCACCAGGCAGTACCAGACCAGCTGAGGAGCACACCAGAGATGTTCAACACCGTTGACACCTACCAGGCCGAGATCGAGTACCGGAGCAACCGGATCCGCAAGGACTTCGGACGCAGCCGCCGCGTGCGGGTCCCGTTCGTACGCAAGCCCGCTCAGGCCACCCGCACCACCAGCTGACCCGCCGACGCCGGGCTCTGATGAGCATCGACGCGGCGCCAACGCCAGATCGGCTGAGCGTGGTGCAGGACCAGACAACAGAACAAGGGATCATGGACGGTGTGGCCCCACCTCACTTCCACAGAGTCACGGCCAGCCGGACCCTGATAGGCCGAGACGCCGAGCTGAGGGAGCTAGCCTCCCTGCTCGGCGTCTCGTCGTCCGCGGACGGCGCCGCCCCCGTGGAGAGCGCACACGTGGTCCTGTCGGGCGACGCCGGGGTCGGCAAGACCCGGTTGCTCGTCGAGCTGCGCGACCTCGCGGTGGAGGAGGGATGGCGCGTGGTCGCCGGGCACTGCCTGGACTTCGGCGACAGCGCGCTGCCGTACCTTCCGTTCTCCGAGGTCCTCGGCCGGCTCGAGGTCGAGCTGCCCGAGCAGGTCCAGCGCGTCGCCGCCGCCCACCCCGCCCTGGCCAGGCTCCAGCCCGGCCGCCGGGTGCTCGTCTCCACCGAGGGCGCCGCCACGTCCGCGGGACGGGTCGAGGGCGAGAGCATCGACCGCGCCGACCTGTTCACCGCCGTGCACTCCCTGCTGGAGGAGGCATCCGCGTTGTCCCCGGTGCTGCTGGTCATCGAGGACTGCCACTGGGCCGACCAGTCGACGCGTGACCTGCTGAGCTTCCTCTTCTCCCGGCCCTTCGAGGGCCCCGGCCCGGTGGCCATCGTCGCGTCGTACCGCGCCGACGACCTGCACCGCCGCCACCCGCTGCGCCGCCAGGTCGCCGAGTGGTCGCGGCTGGGCGGCGTCGAGCGGATGGCGCTCACCCCGCTCGGTGAGGAGCAGGTCCGCCTGCTGGTCGCCAGCCTCTCGACGGACGCGATCGGCGAGAAGGAGCTGAGCGCGATCGTGCGTCGCGCCGAGGGCAACGCGTTCTTCGTCGAGGAGCTGGTCGGCGCGGCCACCCAGCCCGGGAGCTGGGTGCCCGACGACCTGGCCGACGTGCTGCTGGTGCGGCTGGACCGACTCAACGACGCCGCCCGCCAGGTGGTCCGGGTGGCCAGCGTGGCCGGCCGCAAGGTCGCCCACGACCTGCTCGTGGCTGCGTCCGGCCTGGGTGCGGTCGAGCTCGAGGACGGCCTGCGGCAGGCCGTCGAGATGAACCTGCTGGTCCCCGGCGACGGTCGCTACTCGTTCCGCCACGCGCTGCTCGGCGAGGCGGTCTACGACGACCTGCTGCCCGGCGAGCGGGTGCGGCTGCACGCGCAGTACGCCGACGCGCTGCGCGAGGGATCCCGCGGCACCGCGGCCGAGCTGGCCCGGCATGCCCGGCTCGCGCACGACCTCGAGACCGCCCTCGACGCGAGCATCCGGGCCGGCGACGAGGCGATGGCGGTGGCCGGCCCCGACGAGGCCGCGATGCACTACGAGCAGGCACTCGAGCTGGTCTGCGACCCGGCCCGGCGCGCCACCGTCGACGTCGACGTCTCCAAGCTGGCCGTGAACGCCGCGGAGGCGCTGACCAGCTCCGGACAGCCGACCCGCGCCGCGGCGCTGCTGGCCGAGCAGCTCGAGCAGCTGCCCGCCGACGCTCCGGCCGCGTGGCGTTCGCGGATGCTGGCCGCGCGGGCCGATGCCGTGATGCTGACCGAGAGCCCCGACACCAGCCCGATCGACCTGGCCCAGCAGGCGGTCGACCTGCTGCCCGCAGACGCCGGCGGCCTGCGGGCCAAGGTGCTCGCCAGCCAGGCGCGAGTGCTCTCCGGATACCACCGGTTCGACGAGGCGCAGGCGGCCGGCCTCGACGCCCTGGCCCTGGCCGAGAAGCTCGACCTGCACGAGCTGGCCTCCGACGTGATCACCACCCTGAGCCAGCTCAAGAAGGCCGGGCCCAAGGACGCGCTCCGCACCGCGCTCCTGGAGGCGGTCGACCGGGCGGTCGAGACCGGGGCGATCAACGCCGAGATGAGGGCCCGGTTCTTCCTGGGCCGGTCCTACGAGGACTGGGGCGAGTGGGCGCAGGCCGAGCACTGGTTCCGCAGCGGGATGAAGGCCGCCGCCGCGGCCGGGGTCCCCAACGCGCCGTACGGCTTCGAGTCGCGCTGGCAGCTGGCCTGGATCAAGTACGTCGTCGGTGACTGGGACGAGGCGCTGCGCCTGGCCGACACCAGCGGGGAGCAGGTTCCGCCGATCCCCTCAGCGCTGGTCGAGAGCATCTCGCTGTTGGTCGAGTCCGCCCGCGGCGAGCCGGTCGCCGAGCGGGCCCGGGCCCTGCGCAAGTTCTGGGAGCTCGAGGGCGGGGTCGCCATCAACTCGGTCGTGGCGGAGCTGGTCGACGCCTCGCAGGCCGACGACCCGGGCGCGGTCGTCGCGGTGTACCAGGACGCAGTCAGCGTGCTGAGCCGGATCTGGCACGCCTGGTTCAGCGCCCGGATCCGGCTGGCCGCGATCACCATCGGCGCGATCGCCGACGCGCTGCCCCGGCTCAGCGCCGCCGAGCGCACGACGTACGTCGCCGAGGTCGAGCGGCTGCACGGCGAGGGCCACACCGTGCTCGACAAGTACTCCGACCCGTCCGGCTTCTGGGGTCCCGAGGGTCGGGCCTGGACCAAGCGGCTCGACGCCGAGACCCTCCGCGCCCGTTGGCTGGCCGGCGTCGACGTGCCGCCGCAGGACGCGCTGATCGAGGTCTGGCGGGAGGCCGAGCAGCTCTACGACGACTTCGGCCACGTGCACGAGCTGGCCACGGTCCGCGCGGTCCTGGCGGGCATCCTGCGCGCCACCGGCGACACCGCCGGCGCGCGCGAGCTCGGCGACCGGGCTCGCGAGGTCGCGCACCGCCTCGACGCCCAGCCGCTGCTCGACCGGCTGCGCGCCCAGGGCACCGCACCCACCCGCGCCGACGGACCGGCCTCCGACACGCTGACCGCCCGCGAGGCCGAGATCATCGCGCTGGTCGCCGAGGGCCGCTCCAACGGCGAGATCGGCAAACAGCTGTTCATCAGCGCCAAGACCGTCTCGGTGCACGTCTCCAACATCCTCGGGAAGCTCGGCGCGGCCGGCCGCACCGAGGCGGCGGCGATCGCGCGGCGACGCGGGCTGCTCGACTGATCGTCGTCTGTCCCCGGACCAGGGGTTGTCCGGGTGCGACGTGGGTACTTCACTGTCCACACACCCACCCGCCGATTCCGATGGAGGAACCATGGCTGACGACGCACTCGACGACGACGACATGACGACGACCCCCGCAGAGGGCGGCGGTGACCTCGGCGGTGACGCGGACGGCACCGACGGCGGCGACGCCGACGGCACCGACGGCGACGCGACCGACACCACCGACGGTGGCGGCGGAGACGCGGACGGCACCGACGGCGACACGACCGACACCACCGACGGGGACGCCTCCTGAGCGCTCTCGACCAGCTGACCGGTGACGCCCAGACCTTCCGCGAGAAGGTCTGGGCGTCGCGGGTCCATCACCACAACGCAGACCCGGAGGAGCTGGCGGCGTACTTCTCGCTCGAGGACGCCGACCGGCTGCTGACCGCGACCGCGATCCGCACGCCGAGTGTCCGGCTCGTCGGCGACGGCACGGTGCTGCCGGAGCGGGGCTACACGCGCAGCGCGACGATCACCGGCAGGCAGCTGACCGGCCTCGTCGACGGGCGCACCGCCGTGGCGGCGTTCCGCACCGGCGCGACCGTGGTCTTCCAGGGCCTGCACCGCTCGTTCCCACCGCTCGTCGACCTGATCTCCGAGCTCGAGCTGGAGCTTGGCCACCCGTGCCAGGCCAACGCGTACCTGACTCCGCCCGGGGCGCAGGGGTTCGCGGTGCACTCGGACACCCACGACGTGTTCGTGCTCCAGACCGCAGGCACCAAGCAGTGGGAGCTGCACACCCCCGACGGCGTCGAGGAGCCGCTGCTCCGGCCCGGCCACGTCATGTACCTCCCGACCGGCACCCCCCACGCCGCCCGCGCCCAGGACACCGTCTCGCTGCACGTCACGATCGGCATCAACCAGCTCACCTGGCGGGGCCTGGTCGAGCGCTCACTCGGGTCGCTGGCCGCCGAGGTACCCGCCGAGCACCTGCCCGCGGGCTATCTCGAGGACCCGCAGGCGCTGGCCTACCAGCTGGGCCGCCACCTGTCCGACGTCGCGGACCGGCTGCGCGGGGTCGACCCTGCTGTGGTGGTCCAGGACGAGGTACGCCGCTTCCTCACCTCGCGACCGCCCCGCCTCGAGGGCGCGCTGGTCGACGGGCTCGCGCTCGACACGATCGACGACGACACCCTGCTCCGCCGGCGCCCGGGCCACCCGTGCGTGCTCATCGACAAGGGCGACCGGCTGGACGTGCTGCTCGGCGACCGGACCCTCGACGTACCCGCCCGGATCCGGCCCGCCCTCGACGTGGTGAGCCATCGCCGCGAGCTGCGGCCCCGCGATCTCCCGCTCGACGAGCAGAGCCGGCTGGTGCTGGCCCGGCGCCTGGTCCGCGAGGGGCTGCTCAGGGTCGTCACTGAATGACCTTCCGCTGCGCAGTGGCGAGCGAGGCACGCGCGGAGTCGATGGCCGGGACCGCCTCGACGGTGCGCTCCTTCCTGCTCGTCGAGCACCACGGGCCGTGGGGTGTCGACGCGCTGCGCGACGCGCGGATGCCCAAGGGCATCGGGCCCGAGCTCCGGGCGCGGGTCGCCGCCACTCGCACCAAGGTGCTGCTGATCCGGCGTCCGTCCGGTGCCTCGAAGCAGACCGAGGGCGTGCGGGTCTTCGCGGCGTACGCCCACCACGCGGAGCCGTGGCTCGAGACGACCGTCCTCGACGACCTGCACGGCGTCCACGACCTCGACCTCGAGGCGCTGGGCGCAGGCCGCTCACCCGGGCTGACCGCCCACAGCGATCCCGTGCTGGCGGTGTGCACCCACGGCAAGCACGACACCTGCTGCGCCGAGCGCGGTCGCCCGGTGGCGGCCGGGCTGTCCGAGGCGTTCCCCGAGCAGACGTGGGAGGCGAGCCACGTCGGCGGCGACCGGTTCGCCGCCAACCTCGTGGTGCTCCCGCACGGCCTCTACTTCGGCCGGCTCCAGCCCGACACCGCCCGCGGGGTGGCCCGCCTGCTGGCGGCGGGTGAGCTCGACCTCGACCACCTGCGCGGCCGCTCGGGGCTGGGCACGGCGCTGCAGGCCGCCGAGGCGGCGCTGCGCCGCTACACCGACGAGCGCCGGCTCGACGCCGTGCGGTTCGTCTCGCGTGAGGCTGCCGACGGGCGGACCGACGCCCTCTTCGACGTGGCCGGGCGGAGTTACGCCGTCGCGGTCACCAGCACCCGGAGCGCTGACCTCGAGCAGCTCACCTGCAAGGCCCTGCGCGAGAATCCGGTCATGCACCACGAGGTCCACGAGATCCGGGCGCTGTGATGCGTCGCGCGGTGGCCCTGCTGGGTGCCTGCCACCCCGGCCCGGCCTTCGCAGTCACGCTGCTGGCCGGGCTGCTCGCCGGCGCGGTCGGGCTCGGCCCCGGGTCGGTCGCGCTCGTCGTCGCCGCCGTACTGACCGGACAGCTCTCGATCGGCTGGTCGAACGACCTCATCGACCTGGCCCGCGACCGGACCGTCGGCCGCGAGGACAAACCGCTGGTCGACGGCCGGATCTCCGAGCGGGCCGTGCGGGTGGCCTGCGCGCTCGCCGTGGTCGCGACGATCCCGCTCTCGCTGGCCTGCGGCTGGCTGGCCGGCCTCGTCCACCTCGTCTGCGTCGCCGCCGGCTGGGCCTACAACCTCGGGGCCAAGGCCACGGCCTGGTCGTGGCTGCCGTACGCCGTCGCGTTCGGCGGCCTCCCGGCGTTCGTGTCCCTGACCGACAACCCCGACCAGGTGCCGCCCCTCTGGCTGCTGCTCGCCGGAGCGCTGCTCGGGGTCGGGGCGCACTTCGTCAACGTGCTGCCCGACCTGGCCGACGACGCCGCCACCGGCGTGCGCGGGTTGCCGCACCGGCTCGGCGCGCGGTGGAGCCCGGTGGTCTCGGCCGCCGTGCTGGTCACCGCCGCCGTCGTGATCGTGGCCGGCGCGCCCGTCGAGTCCGGCCCGGTCGCTGCGACGGCGCTGATCCTGACCGCGGGGCTGGCGGCGGTGGCGCTGCTGGCCCACGGCCGGGCGCCGTTCCGGGCCGCGATCGCGATGGCGCTGGTCGACGTGGCCATGCTGGTGTGGGCTCGATGAACGACGAGTGGGACCTCGTGATCGTTGGTGCCGGGCCGGCCGGCGCCACGTCCGCGCTGGCCGCGCTGGACGCCGAGCCGTCGCTGCGCGTGCTGCTCCTCGACCGCTCCGACTTCCCGCGCGACAAGTCCTGCGGCGACGGCATCGCGCCGCACTGCTTCGCGAAGCTCGCCTCCATCGGCGTCACCGGAGTCGAGGAGGGCTGGACGCCGCTCACCCACCTCGAGCTGGCCCGCGGCGAGCAGTCGGTGGCCCGGCCGATGGCGCGACCCGTCTACGTGATCCCCCGCGAGGTCTTCGACGCGCGGCTCGTCGAGCGGGCCGTGGACCGCGGGGCGACGTTCCGGCGCCAGCGGATCACCTCGGTCGACCAGCTGCCGCCTGCCGGCGTCGTCGTCGGCGCCGACGGTGCGCACTCGGTGGTCCGGGAGCACCTCGGGCTGCCGTCCGGCCGCCGCGCGCTGGCCATCCGCGGCTACGCGCCGACGCCTCCGGACCGGCGCGGCACCCAGATCATCCGGTACGGCGATCGCCGGCAGCCGGCGTACGCCTGGGCGTTCGACCGCGGCGACGGGCTCTCCAACGTCGGGTACGGCGAGCTGCTCCCGGACGACGGGACGAGCGATCCGCCGTCGCGGTCGCTGCTTCTCGACCAGCTCGAGCAGCTGCTGCCCGGCTCGGTCGCGGCCGGCGACCACTGGAAGGGCCACCACCTGCCGCTGTCGGGGTGGCGCTGGGACCAGCCGGACGGCCGGGTGCTGCTCGTGGGCGACGCAGCCGGGCTGATCAACCCGATGACCGGCGAGGGCATCTACTACGCGATCGCGACCGGGATCGCGGCGGGGCAGTCGGCGGTGCGCGCCCGCCGCGACGGCACCGACCCGGGCGCGCTGCACCGGCGCGCCGTCCGCGACCTGATCGGCCGGCACCTCAAGCACACCTGGGTCGCCTCGCGGCTGGCCGAGCACCCGGTGGTCGTCGACGGCGGGATCCGGGTGGCCCGGCGGGACCGCCGGGTCTTCGACGAGCTCGTCGAGCTCGGGCTGGGCGACGGCAAAATCTCCGGCCGGCTGGCGCGCGGGCTGGTGGCCGGCCTGGGCCGCAAGGCCGTCTCGGGACTCAGGGGGAACCACTGACATGCAGATCCTCACCGTGCGCGGGGCGCTGCCGGGGCACCGGCACTCGCAGGCGGAGATCACCGACGCCTTCGCGGGTGTCATCGCGACCGCCGGCGGGCTGGACGAGCGGCTGCTGCGGCGGTTCCACGCGAACGCCGGAGTCGAGTACCGCCACACCGTGCTGCCGCTGGAGCAGTACGGCGAGCTCGACGGCTTCACGACGGCCAACGACCTCTTCCTCGAGCACGCGGTGGAGCTCGGCGCCCGGGCGCTGCAGGACGCGCTCAAGGCCGCGGACCTGACGCCGACCGACGTCGACCTGATCGTCTCCGCGACCGTCACCGGCCTCGCCGTACCGTCGCTGGACGCCCGGATCGCCGCTTTGGTCGGGCTCCGCCCGGACGTGAAGCGAGTGCCGATGGTCGGGCTCGGCTGTGTCGCGGGCGCGGCGGGCGTGGCCCGGCTGGCCGACTACCTCGCCGGCCACCCCGGCGAGGTCGCGGTGCTGGTCGCTGTCGAGCTCTGCTCGCTGACCGTGCAGCGCGACGACGTGTCGGTGCCGAACCTGGTCGCGTCCGGCCTGTTCGGCGACGGAGCGTCGTGCGTCGTGGCCGCCGGGGAGGCCAGGCACGGTTCGCGGCCGGCGCCGGTGCACGTGCTGGCCGCCCGGTCCCGGCTCTACCCCGACTCGGAGCGGGTGATGGGCTTCGACGTCGGCTCGACCGGCCTGCGGATCGTCCTCGACGCCGAGGTGCCGACGGTGATCGGGCGCTACGTGCGCGAGGACGTCGACGGCTTCCTCGCTGACCACGGGCTGACCCGGGCCGACATCGGCTGGTGGGTCTGCCATCCCGGCGGCCCCAAGGTGATCGACGCCCTCGAGAGCACCCTCGACCTCGAGCCGGAGGCGGTCGCGCTGACCCGCCGTTCGCTCTCGCAGATCGGCAACCTCTCCTCGGCCTCGGTGCTGCACGTCCTCGAGGACACCCTGCGCGAGCGGCCGCCGGCGCCGGGCAGCCACGGGCTGCTGATGGCCATGGGTCCCGGCTTCTGCTCGGAGCTGGTGCTGCTGCGGGCGGCGCCATGACCTCGCTGACGGCGTTCACCGTCCTCGTCGTCCTGGTGGGGGTCGAGCGGCTGGCCGAGCTGGTGGTGTCCAAGCGCAACGCCGCCTGGTCGTTCGAGCGCGGCGGGGTCGAGACCGGTTTCTCGCACTACCCGCCGATGGTCGTGCTGCACACCGGGCTGCTGGTCGGGGCCCTGGTGGAGGCGCACGTGCGCGAGCCGCGCACTCCCTCGGCGCTGGCGTGGTCGATGCTGGTCGTCGTCGTGCTCACCCAGGCGCTGCGCTGGTGGTGCATCGCGACCCTCGGCCAGCAGTGGAACACCCGCGTCATCGTCGTGCCCGGCCTGGCGCCGGTGCGCCGCGGTCCCTACGCGCTCCTCTCCCATCCCAACTACGTCGCTGTGGTCCTCGAGGGGATCGCGCTGCCCCTGGTGCATGCCTGCTGGGTCACCGCGCTGGTGTTCACCGTGCTCAACGCCGCCCTGCTCACCGTCCGGCTGCGTGTCGAGAATGTTGCCCTGTCGAGACTCTCGGCCCCGGAGCACTCCGGTGCGTGACCTGGTCGTCGCGGGCGGCGGTCCGGTCGGGCTCGCCACCGCGCTGTACGCCGCCCGAGCCGGCCTCGACGTCCTCGTCCGCGAGCCGCGGCCGGGCCCGGTCGACAAGGCCTGCGGGGAGGGGCTGATGCCGGGCGCAGTGGCCGACCTCGCCGCCCTCGGCGTCGATCCGGCCGGCCACCGGCTCGCCGGCATCCGCTACCTGGGTGGTGGCCGCACGGCGGACGCGCCGTTCCGCCACGGCGACGGTCGTGGGGTCCGTCGCACCACCCTGCACCGCGCGCTGTCCGACGCCGTGGCCGAGGCCGGCATCAAGGTCGTGCAGCGCGCGGTCGGCGAGGTGGAGAACCATCCCGGCCACGTCCTCGTCGACGGCGAGCCCGCGGCGTACCTCCTGGCCGCCGACGGGCTGCACTCGCCGGTGCGCCGGATGCTGGGCGCCGACCACCCGGTCGAGGACCGGCGCCGGTACGGGCTGAGGGTGCACGTCGAGATGGAGCCGTGGACCCCGTACGTCGAGGTGCACTGGGCGGCCGGCTCGGAGGCGTACGTGACGCCGGTGGCCGACGAGCTCGTCGGCATCGCCGTGCTCACCGAGCGGCAGGCGCCGTTCGAGGAGCTGCTGGCCGAGCACACCCTGCTGCGGGAGCGGATCGGTCGCCGGCCGCTGTCCCGGACCCGCGGCGCCGGTCCGCTGCGCCAGCGCTCCACCTCCAGGGTGGTCGGCCGGGTGCTGCTCGTCGGTGATGCCGCCGGGTACGTCGACGCGCTGACCGGCGAGGGCATCGCGATCGGCCTGGCCCAGGCCCGGGCCGCCGTGGCGGCGGTGGTGGCCGGCCGCCCGGAACGCTACGAAGCGGCGTACCAGAAGCTCGGCCGCCGCCACGAGCTGCTCACGCACGCCCTGCTCGCGTCGTCCCGGGTCCCCGTCGTACGCCGGCAGATCGTGCCGCTCGCAGCCCGGCTGCCGCGGGTGTTCGCCGGCGTGGTGGACCAGCTGGCCAGGCCGGCATGACGGTCCCTGTGGAAGAGGTGGTCCTCCTCGACGAGGACGGGAACGCGATCGGCACCGCGGGCAAGGCCGAGGTGCACGGTCCGGACACGCCGCTGCACCTGGCCTTCTCCTGCTACGTGTTCGACGGCTCAGCCGATGACGGGGGCCGGCTCCTGCTCACCCAGCGGGCCCTCGACAAGCCGACGTTCGGTGGGGTGTGGACCAACTCCTGCTGCGGCCACCCGGCTCCGGGCGAACCGATCGCGGACGCCGTCCGCCGCCGCGTCGGCCAGGAGCTCGGCCTCGAGCTCGACCGGCTGACCCTCGTCCTGCCGCGCTTCCGCTACCGCGCGGTGGTCCCCTCCGGCCCGTACGCCGGCTACGTGGAGCACGAGCTGTGCCCTGTCTTCACGGCCACCGCCACCCGCGATCCCCGGCCCGACCCTGCGGAGGTCGAGGCGTGGGAGTGGGTGCCGTGGCCGCAGTTCCGCGACGACGTGCTGGCCGGTCGCCGCGAGGTCAGCCAGTGGTGTCGCGAGCAGGTCGACGCCCTGCCCGCCGACCCGCTCTCATCGCCGCCCGCCGACCCGCGGGAGCTGCCGCCTGCGGCCCGACCATGAACGGACGCGCTCACGCCGAGGATCCGAAGCGTCCTACCGCCCCCGGCGACGCGGGGCTGAACCGCCGGATCAGCCGATGAGCGGTGCCCCAACACGCCTGACGTGTGATCTGCGCGCATCTGGTGAGTGCGATCAACACACCAATGGTCGAGCTGCGTCCTACCGCGGAGGACGCAACGCACAGCTGCCTGCTTCTGGCAGCTGCGCGCGGCAGGAGTCACGACTGCGAGGATGACCCGGTGCGTCGTGCCGCGGCTCCGCTGCTCGCCGTGACGGTGGCGCTGGTGCTGGCGGACTCCGCCGTGGTGACGCTCGCGCTTCCCGACATCCTTCGACACCTGGATACCTCGGTGACGCAGGTTGCCTGGGTGCTGATCTCCTTCAACCTGGTGCTGGGGCTCGTGGCCGCGCCGGTGGCCGTGAGCTCCGGGCGGGTGCAGCCGCGGATCTTCGCTGCCGTGGGCATCACGGCGTTCGCCGGTTCCTCGGCGTGGTGCGCGGTAGCGGGATCGATCGAGGTGCTGATCGCCGCTCGGTGCCTGCAGGCGCTCGGGGGCGCGTTGGTGCTGGTGGGGTGCCTGGAGCTTCTGGTGGCGGAGTACGGCGAGCGCCGCGGGGTCGCGGTCTGGGTCACGGCGGGCGTGGTCGGTACGGCGATCGGGCCGGTCGCGGGGGGACTGCTCACCCAGGCGTTCTCCTGGCAGGCCATCTTCGTGGTGCAGGTGCCGTTCGCCGTGCTCGCGGTGCCGGCCGCGCTCGTCGTGCGTGCCGCTCCATCGCTCCCGACGGACCGGCATCGTCCGGCCATCCGCCCCAACCTGACCCTGGCCCTGCTGTCGGCCGCACTCACGGCGGCGCTGTTCCTGCTGGTCCTGCTCATCGTCAACGGTTGGGGCCGCTCGCCGGCGGTCGCGGCCCTGACCGTGTCCGTCGTGCCGATGGCAGCGCTGGCGGCCCGACCGCTCGCGCGCCTGTTCCGGCCTCCCGCCCAGGTCGAGGTGGCGGTGGGCTGCTTCCTCATCGGGGGCGGCCTGGTCGGTCTCGCGATCCCGCCGTCGTCCCACCTCGCCTGGACGATCGCGCCCCAGGCGCTGGTCGGCCTCGGGCTCGGGCTGACCGTCGACCGGCTCACCTCGCAAGCGATGGAGATGCGTCTGCCGCGCGTTCACCACGCGGGCTGGTCCATCGGTGCTCGCCACGTCGGTGTCGTCGTCGGACTGGCGATCCTCACGCCGGTGTTCACCGCGGACCTGGAGGACGCCCAGGTGCCTGCGCAGGAGGCCATCACGTCCCTCGTGCTCGACGCTCCCCTGAAGCCGCAGGACAAGATCGCGGTCGCCGAAGCGCTCGGTCGCGAGCTGGCGGGGCAGCAGGACCAGGTCCCCGACCTGCACCGCGCCTTCGCCTCGCTGGACCTCGATCCCGAGGACCGGGCTGCTGCGGCCGAGCTGGAACGCGACCTCAATGCGCAGGTGGAGCGGGCCGTCACCCGGGCCTTCCGCGACTCCTACCTCATCGGCGCCGGCCTGGCGCTCCTCGCCCTGCTCACCGTGGTCGCGCCGCGCGGGCGGAAGAACCAATGACCAGTCGCCTCTCCGTCGCCGGCCTGCCGGCCGTCGCCTTGGCCCTGGTGGCCGGCGTGCTCGGCGTACAGGTCGCGCACGGAGGTGGGGCGTTCGAGCCACTCCAGCCGGCCGACCCGTGTGCCGCGCGGACGGTCACTGCGCAGGCCGAGGGCATCGAGGGCCTCACCGAACGGCTCGTACTCCTCGGCATCGACGGCGCCGCCTGTCGGCTGGGCGTCAGCCGCGAAGCCCTCACGCTCGAGCTCGCCCAGACCGAGGACCCCACGGACGCCCAGGTCGACGCCCTGCGTGAGGGACTGTTGGGCGCCGTCCAGCGGATGAAGGACGGCGGGACGCTGCCGCCGATCTCGGACTTCGTCGACGAGGCCCTCGACAACGCGGACCTCAACCGGTTCCTCGAGGCCGCCATCCGCGCCCTCCCGGACGCCGTGATCGACGCCGCCCTCAAGACCGACGACGTCCTCATTCGCACGATCGAGGACCTCGACCTGCGCAGCGTCCTGGAGGACGTGGACGACCAGGACGACCTCAACGCCCAGGTCAACGCCGCCGTGGAACGGGCCGTCAAGGACTCGCTGGTGGCTCGTCTGCGGGACCTGCTGTGAGCGCCGGCTCGGCCGACCCTGCCGGGCTCCCTCCCGCGGTCCGTTGAGGCGGGCTCAGCGGTCGCGAGCGCATGGGCTCGGGGAAGGCCACCTGCAGCGAGGCAAGCAGGCTCCGCCCCTCGTCGGTGAGCTGCGGTGACTTCGGGTCCTCGCCGCCCTCTGCGACGAGGAACGCGTAGGGGAGGTCACGCATGGTCAGCCACTGGGAGAACGAACCGTAGCCACCGAGCTGAGCCGGACGTCGCGCCGAGTGCCGCTCGTCGAAGGACACCCCGCCGTTCACCCGGCGCAGGATGACGCGCCGGGCGGCCGAGAGCGAGAGGAAAGGCACCACGAACGTGAACGCCGCACCGATGGCGAGACCGGCGACTCCCCACCCGGTGGGGACCCATCCAGCGGCCCAGAGCCCGCCCGCGACGACGGCGTACGCCGCGCCGTAGACCGGTGACCAGGCGGCGAAGAGTGCGACCGGGTGCCGGATCGGCTGTCGGGTCCAGGTCTTGGTCGCGGTCCATGACACGAGGGCGAAGCCGCGGCTGAGCCGGTACGTCAGCCGCCACGCGACGAACAGGGCGACCACGAGGACGACCGCGCCGGTCACGACGGCAGCGACGGTCACCCACCCAGGCAGGTCCACCAGCCAGTCCCAGAGGTCCGTGGCGCGTTCGGCGATCCAGTCGCCCGCCAGCACGACCACCGCGACCACTCCGGCTGCGACGGCCAGGACGACCATGGCCACGACTGCGGCGGTGCGCAGACCCGCCCGCGTCACCCCCGCAACCAGGGCAGCCGGGCTCAGGATCGGGTTCGGCACGCTGCCTAGCAGGCTGACACCGACCACGATGAGCAGCACCGCGAGCGCCGTGGAGCTGCTGTCGTCGGCCTTGTTCGTGATCCGGTCGACCCCCACGACGAGGAGCGGCAGGCCGACGGTCATGAAGGCGAACGCGTGCAGGACGCTGCCGGTCCGGGCCGCCGCATAGCCGAACACGAAGAGCACCGTCCCGGCGCCGACCATGGCTGCCGCAGCGGCCAGCGCGTCGGGGAGCACACCGAGCACGGCGAGCGCGAGGGTGACCGCTCCGCCCGCCAGCGCCAGGACGGCGAGCAGTCGTGCGATGGCGCTGGCGGAGGTGAGACCGAGAGTGACCCAGTAGGGCAGGAGCAGCGCGCCCCGGACGAACTTGGTGACCGGCTTCAGCTTCGCCAGCCCCGAGGCCGGGCTGTCGGCGACGGTCCCGAGCACCGCCGCGGTGGTCATCGCCGTGCGGATCACCTGGTCGGTGTTGGCGACGTCCCGGATGCCCTCCCGGCCGATGCCGGAGCGATCGAGGGCGTCGAGCGAGCGGAAGCCGGCGTCGAAGCGCACCGCCCGCGCCGACGCCAGCTCCTCGTCGCTCATCCCTGACGACTTCGGCAGCTGGGCGATGTCGTCGAGGACGTCCCGGGCTTCCTGGAGGAAGCCCACTCCGGCCGAGCGCTCGCCGCCCCCGTCGGCGACGTCGGCCTGTACGCCGGAGGCGATGGCGGGCAGGTCGACCACGATGGTCTCCACCTGGCGACCGTAGGCGAGCAGGTGGGCCAGCGCGGGCGAGCGGACGCTGTCGTCGTCGGGGATGTCGAGCAGCGCGACGACCTCGGACACCGCGCGCCTGCGCAGCAGGTCGAGGCCGAGCTCGGACCTCAGCGCCACACCGGCGACCACCTCGAACAAGGAGTCGACGACCCGGTCAGCAGTGACTGGCTGGGACTCCAGGCCGGCGGCGTAGCGACGGATCCTGGACGGCCGGAGCAGGATCTGGAACAGCATCACCGCCGCGTCGAGGCGGCCCCATGCCCAGTCGTTCATCCGCCACGAGGTCTTGAGGAAGCCGCTGAAGCGGCCCAGCTCGTCGCTGCCCAGCTTGGAGGCCATGTCGGTGGAGTAGGTCGCGAAGTCGTGCCGGACCTGCGCCGAGAGCTGGACCAGCTCGACGGGTCGGGTGTTGTCGCTCTCGACCTCGTCGCCGAGGGTCCACGACACGACATGCAGCTGCAGCAGCTTCTGCAGGAGCGAGTGCTCGGCGTGGAGCCTGTCGACGTCGGCCTGGTCCGTGGCACCACCGGCGTGGTCCTCGAACAGCCAGGCCCATCCCGTCGGCTCCTGAGGCGCCGGGCGGGTCGCCCACGCGCGCAACAGCTCGGACAGAATTCCTGACACGGCGGCCGAGGTCGCCTCGCCACCCTGGCCCAGGCGGCCGACGAGAGCGGTAGGAAGGGCTTCCTCGGGAATCGGACGCCCGTTCATGAAGTAGTCGTAGACGGCCAGCCGCCGGATCCAGTAGGCCACGTCCGGGCCGATCAGCAGCGAGCGGACCGCCGAGTCCTGGGCGGAGAACGACGCGGTCACCGACACGCCCGCCGCCCCGGGCGCACCGGCGGGTGCGACGAACGACATGGTGCGCCAGGACTCGTCGAGCTCGGCGCGGGCGATGCGGATCCTCGACATGTGCTCGTGGATCCGTCCCGCGGCCTCGTCGAGCTGCGCGGTCCGGCCCTGCTTGCGCAGGGCCTCGATGGCGGACAGCGCGATGTCGGCCAGGTCCAGGGCCGTGGTGGCGCCCCAGCCCCAGGCGCGTAGCTGACGCGGGTCGGCGTCCGGGTCCGGGTTGTCGACCGTGTGCCACGCCGCCGCCAGCTGCTCGGGCACGTAGGGGAGAGGTCGGCCCGACTCGACGTACTCCTGCTGGGCCTTGAGGCACGCCTGCCGGGTCCGCTCGAAGGACCACGAGGCGGGCAGGTCAATCCGGTCGGGCAGGTCCCGCGCCGCGCGCTGGATGCGGAGCTTGCTGTAGGAGCGGTACAGCTGCCCCGCCAGGCTGGAGAGCTCGGCCTCCTGGAGCAGGTCCTCCCGGGTGTCCCTGCGGCAGGCGGCGCGACGGTTGTGCTCCTCGATCCGGTCCACGTGGGTGCGACCGCCGTCGGCGCGCAGCGCGGCCAGCATCGAGCCGAGGCTGCCCGGCAGGCTCGGGGGCGCGTCGGCTTTCGAGGGTGGGTCGGCGAGCGTGGCCGGCGCGTGCGGGAAGACGATCAGCATCACCCGCTGGACCGGGTCCTTGGCCCCCAGCTGCTGGATCGCGTCGAGCGCCTCGCGCGTGGGGGTGTTGGAGAGTACGCCGCCGTCGACTGCGAACCGGGAGAGGTCAGGGGTCTCGGATCCCGGGTCGGCGGCTCGGTCGAACTTGGCCCAGTTCGCCCACCTGGCCATGTCCGGCCGATCTGCTCCGGGTCGCCCGACAGGAACGAACGACGGCTCGAAGGCGACCGGGAAGCCCGCGGAGCACCGCGCCGAAAGCCCCAGCCGGGCGGCCATCTCCTCCGAGCCGTCGAAGTCGTCGTGCTCGGTCTCGGTGTAGCGCTGCTTGCCGTCGACCACCTCTGGCGCGACCTCTTTGAACCCGCGGCGGAACCGGAAGCGTCCGTCGTGCCGCAGCTGTGGCAGCACCTGCCCCATGCTGTCCGTCGTGGTCGCGAGCGCGCCGTCGAGCAGGGTCGCGGTGATGGTGAGGTGGACGGGCCGGTTGTCCCTCGGCATCCACTCGCGGCTCAGCCTCGACATTGCTTCGCCGAGCTTGGGAAGGAAGTACTCCTCGCCGCGGAGCAGCGAGGACGGCTGTCCGGTGAAAGGCCTCTGCAACAGCGTCTCCATCCGTCCCTGTTGCGCCCACAGGTCGCGCAAGGTGGAGAGGTCGGCACTCTGGTTCACCTGGGCCAGGGCCAGGGCGGCGCCGTTGATGCCGCCCGCCGAGGTCCCGGCGATGACGTCGGCGCGGGCCCGCACACCCAGCACGGTCATCAGCCGGCCGTAGGCGTGGTCGGGGGTGCGTTCGTCGTCGGCGTACCCCTGGGTGACCGCGTCGATCTCGTGCACCACCCCACCCATCCACACGGCCAGGCTCACGCCGCCGTTGAGGACGACCGCGAAGCGCACCTCCTCGCGATGGGCGCGCTGGGCTGTTTCGAGCTGGGACATCGCTGGCATGGGGGCCTTCCGCGGTCGCGAGAGTGGGGGTCTCGGTTCGATCCTCGGGGTCCGCGAGCGTCCTCGACATAGCCCGGTCGGACCATAGGTGGCGCCGCTCGCGAGGATGGTGGGGTGGACCCGGGGACCTACCTAGCCATCGCGCTGGCGATCTTCCTGGGCTCGACGGTCCAGTCGGTGGTCGGTCTGGGCGTCGGGCTGGTGTCGGCGCCGGTGATGACGCTGCTCGAGCCGTGGACCATGCCCGGCACCCTGATCATGCTGGCGCTGGTGCTGCCGGTGGCCACCCTGGTCCACGACCACGACGACATCGACTGGTCGGCGCTCAACTGGTCGCTGCCCGCCCGCGTCCTCGGCACTGGCGTCGGAGTGTGGGTGGTGGCGGTCTTCACCCACCGCCAGCTCGGGGTCGCGGTCGGGGTGGTGGTGCTGCTCATGGTGCTCATCACCTGGTCGGTGGTGGAGGTCCCGGTGAACCACGCCAGCCTGGCCACCGCGGGCTTCGTCGGCGGCATCAGCGGTACGGCGACCTCGATCGGCGGCCCGCCGTTCGCGCTGCTCCTCCAGCACCGCCCGGCCCAACAGCTCCGCACGACCATGGCGGTGTACTTCGTCGTGGGCGCCGCCCTCAGCCTGGTCGGCCTGCTGATGGCCCACGACCTCACCGGCGCTCAGCTGCGTGCCGCCCTCGAGCTGCTCCCGCCGATGCTGCTCGGCGTCGTGGTCGGCGCGCTCTCCCGCCGGCACCTGCCGGCCCGGCTGGTCCGGCCGGCGGTGCTGGTCGTGAGCGCGGTGTCGGCCCTGGTCCTCCTGGCGCGTTCCGTGGTCGGGTGAGCGATGAGTCCCCGCGGAGGTAGGAGTCAGACCGGCATGCCCAACGTCACCGCACACCTGTCCATCTCCCTCGACGGCTTCGTCGCCGGCCCCCACCAGACCCGGGAGGAGCCGCTCGGCGTCCGCGGCGAGGAGCTGCACACGTGGCACATCGGCATGGCCGACAATGACGTGGACCGGGCGATGACCGAGCGGATCCTGGCTCCGCGTGGCGCCTACGTGATGGGCCGCAACATGTACGCCCCTGATCGCGGAGACTGGGGCGCCGAGATGTGGCGCGGCTGGTGGGGCGACAACCCGCCGTACCACGCGCCCGTCTTCGTGCTCACGCACTACCCGGCCGACCCGATCGAGATGGAGGGCGGCACCACCTTCCACTTCGTGACCGGCTTCGACGAGGCGATGGAGCGCGCGCTCGAGGCCGCGGGTGACGACACGGTCACCATCGCCGGCGGAGCGAGTGCGGTCCGGCAGGGGTTCGAGGCCGGCGTCATCGACGAGATCATGCTCAGCCACGCGCCGGTCACGCTGGGCGGCGGCGAGTCGCCGTTCGCCGGCCTGGGTGACCTCACGCTGACGCCGACCGAGGTGCACGCGTCACCCCACGCGACACACGTCATCTACTCCGTCGCCAGGGCCTGACGATCAGCCGAACGCCCGGCTCACGTGGCCGAGCAGGTCGGGGTAGCGCATCAGGTGCGCCCCGCCGTTGAGGTCCAGCACCGTCCCGGTCAGCCACGCCGCCCGTGAGCAGAAGACGACCGCGTCGGCCACCTCTTCCGGTGTGCCGGGGCGGCCGAGCGGGGTGTTCGCGAGGTAGTCGTCCTCGATGCCGTCGATCTCCATGGCCGGCGCGGTCAGCGGCGTGACGACCAGCCCGGGCGAGACGGCGTTCACCCGGATGCCGCGGGGCGCGAGCTCGAGCGCGGCGACCTGGGTGAGCATGGCGAGCCCCGCCTTGGCCGAGCAGTACGCCGCGAGTCCGCCGCCGGGCTGGCGGGCGTTGAGCGAGGTCAGGGACGTGATGGAGCCGCCGTCGCCGAGCACCCGGCCCGCGTGCTTGATGACGAGGAACGCCCCGGTCAGGCAGACGTCGACCACCCGGCGCCACTCGCCGAGGTCGTGGTCGACGACCGCGGCCAGCGTCGACGTACCGGCGCTGTTGACCACCACGTCCAGCCGGCCGTGGTCGGCCACCAGGCCGTCGAACAAGGCGGCCACCGCCTCCTCCGAGGTGACGTCGCAGACCACGTCCGCACCGTTGCCGAGGTCGGCCACCACCACCGCGCACCCGTCCGCGCGCAGTGCCTGCACGCAGCCGGCGCCGATCCCTGATGCCCCGCCGACCACCACCGCGACTCGCTGCCCCACCACGTCTCCTCCGCTCAGTTGACGCGCGTCAAGTTACTGGGCCGGCACTCGTCCGGCCAGACCTCCGCGGGGCATTCGCGATTTCGGCCTCCCTTTCGTCAAGATGTCCGCGCACCACCGCACTCGGAGGCTCGATGAAGAAGCTGCTCGTCGTGAGCGCCATCGCGTTGCTCGCGTCGCTGGGCGCGGTCGCGCCGGCTCGGTCCGCGCCCGACGCGAGGCCGGTCGTGCCGGTGCACGCCCGCCAGCTCAGCGGCACGTTCATGGTCGGCGACTCGACGACGTACCGGATCGCACCGGACCTGCACGAGCTCGAGCCGGACTGGTACCTCGACTACCAGCGGGGCCGGTCGATCCGGACGCTGCCCTCGCACATCGACGCCTACCTGAAGCACAACCCGCTGCCGGCGAACTTCATCATGGCGCTCGGCACGAACCGCTGCCACGACCCCGAGTGGAGCGAGGCCCGGCTCCGGCGCGCTATCGCCAAGCTGCCGTCGCGCACCAACGTGTTCCTGGTGATGGTGGTCCGGGCCGGTGAGTTCCAGGCCGACAAGGACGCGGAGCTGAGGGAGTACAACCGCTACTCGCGCGACCTGGCCAAGGACCGGCCGAACACCTACATCATCGACTGGCGGCGGGCCGTCCTCGCCGACCCGACGCTCAACCCCGTCACCGGCGTCTCGTCGCTGCTCGAGGACGGCACCCACGAGACCGGCGGCCCCCACGCCGACCGCCGCGGCCCGGGAGTGAAGACCTACATCGACCTGGTGGTCTCCAAGTGGGAGCAGGTCAACGGCAGGTCGGCTACTTGACGCGTGTCAAATAGGCGCCCTACCGTCCTCGGGTGCCCTCCCTCCGCCGACCCACGACAGCGGTCATCGGAGCCGGCATCAGCGGGCTGACCGCCGGGAAGATGCTGGGCGACTACGGCGTGCCGTACACCTGCTTCGAGACCTCCGACCGGGTCGGCGGCAACTGGGCCTTCGGCAACCCGAACGGCCACAGCTCGGCGTACCGCTCGCTGCACATCGACACCAGCAAGCACCGGCTGTCCTTCAAGGACTTCCCGATGCCGGAGGACTACCCCGACTTCCCGCACCACACCCAGATCAAGGCCTACCTCGATGCGTACGCCGACGCGTTCGGCCTGCTGGACCGGATCGAGTTCCAGAACGGCGTGGTGCGCGCGGCGCACCGCGACGACGGTGGCTGGGACCTGACCTTGCAGAGCGGGGAGACCCGCGCCTTCGACCTGCTCGTGGTGGCCAACGGGCACCACTGGGACCCGCGCACCCCGGAGTTCCCCGGCCACTTCGACGGCGAGGCGATCCACTCCCACCACTACGTCGACCCGAACGACCCGCTCGACCTCACCGGCAAGCGGATCCTGGTCGTCGGCCTCGGCAACAGCGCCGCCGACATCGCGGTGGAGCTCTCCGGCAAGGCGCTGCAGAACCAGGTCACCCTCTCCACCCGGTCCAGCGCCTGGATCGTCCCGAAGTACATGTACGGACTCCCGGCGGACAAGTACTTCGCGACCTCGCCGCACATCCCGCTGGCCTGGCAGCGGAAGGTGGTCCAGAAGCTGCAGTTCCTGACCGGCTCCAACCCGGAGCTCTACGGCCTGCCCAAGCCCAACCACAAGTTCTTCGAGGCCCACCCGACCCAGTCCGTGGAGCTGCCGCTGCGGCTCGGCTCGGGTGACGTGGTCCCGAAGCCGGACATCTCCCGGCTGGACGGCCACACCGTGCACTTCGAGGACGGCACCTCCACCGACGTCGACGTGATCGTCCACGCCACCGGCTACAACATCACCTTCCCGTTCTTCGACGAGTCGTTCGTCAGCGCCCCCGGCAACGTGATCAGGCTGTTCAAGCGGATGTTCAAGCCGGGGCTGACCGACGCGGTGTTCATGGGGTTCGCCCAGGCGGTCCCGACCCTGTTCCCGTTCGTCGAGGCGCAGGCCCGGCTGCTCGCGGCGTACGCCGTGGGTGCCTACGCCCTGCCCGGCCTCGAGGAGATGGAGCGGGTCATCGACGCCGACAACCAGCTCTACCTGGGCCACGTCACCGACCGGCCGCGGCACACCCAGCAGGTCGACTACTTCATCTACGAGCACGACCTGCGCGCCAAGGAGATCCCGGCCGGCCTGGCCCGGGCCGAGGCCGGGACCCGATGACCGACCAGCCCGCCCGCGGGGACCGCCGGCGTACCGCCCTGCTCGAGTCGCTCGACCACCACCTGCGCGAAGGCAGCCTCGACTCCATCAACATCGCCGACATCTCGCGACGGGCCGGCGTCACCCGCTCGGCGTTCTACTTCTACTTCGAGAACAAGGCCAGCGCCGTCGCCGCCCTCATGGAGGAGATGTACGACGAGTCCTTCGCGGCCGCCGAAGAGCTGCGCGGCGGCGGGACCCCGGCCGAGAACATCGAGGCGATGGTGCGTGGGCTGTTCTCGGCCTGGGACAGGCACGAGCACCTGTTCCGAGCCTCGCTCGACGCGCGCGCCACCAGCGCCACCGTGCGCGAGCTCTGGGACAGCGACCGCGAGTCGTTCGTCCCGGTCGTGGCCGAGATGATCTCGGCCGAGCGGGCCTCGGGCGCCGCACCCCCGGGCCCGGACGCCACCGCGCTGGCCAGCGTCCTGCTCGAGCTGAACGACCGGATGCTGGAGCGGCTCGCGCTCGGCGGGACGCTCGGCCGCGAGCAACTGGTCGAGGCGGTCGTCGCGATCTGGCTGCACACGATCTACGGCCAGGTGCGACCGTGAAGCACGAGAACCTGACGTTCCTGTCCGAGGGTGTCGAGCTGCACGGCTGGCACTTCACTGCGGAGGGCGCGACGTTCGAGGGCCCGGGCGGCCGGCCGGCCGTCGTGATGGCGCACGGCCTCGGCGGCACCAAGGACTCCGGCCTCGAGCCGTTCGCCACCGCCGTCGCCGAGGCCGGCTTCGACGTCCTGGCCTTCGACTACCGCGGGTTCGGCTCATCCGGGGGTACGCCGCGGCAGCGGGCCAGCATGACCGGCCAGGTGGAGGACTACCGGGCCGCCCTCGCTGCCGCCGCCCGGCTGCCCGGCGTCGACCCGCACCGGCTGGTGCTCTGGGGCGTCTCCCTCGCGGGGGGCCACGTGCTGGCCGCGGCCGCCGGTCGCGACGACGTGGCCGCGGTCGTCTCGCTCGTCCCACTCGTCGACGGCCGGGCCGCCGCCAGGCTCGCGCTCAAGCACCACGCGCCGTCGGCGATCCTGCGCTCCACGGGGGCCGGGGTCCGCAGCCGCGTCTCGTCGCTGCGCGGCGGCGCCCCGGTCACCATGCCCGTCGTGGCCCGCCCCGGCGAGGTCGGCGCGCTCACACTGCCCGGCCACTACGAGGCCTATCTCGCCCTGGCCGGCCCGACCTGGCGCAACGAGATCGACGCCTCGGTCGGCCTCGAGCTCGGCTCGCACCGCCCCGGCAAGCACGCCAAGTCCCTGCGCTGCCCGCTGCTCGTCCAGATCGCCGACTTCGACCGGTCCTCGCCGCCCCACGCCGCGGCCAAGGCGGCCGAGGCCGGCCGGGCCGAGGTGCGCCACTACCCCTGCGACCACTTCGACGTCTGGCCCGGACGGGACTGGTTCGCGCCGGTCGTCGAGCACCAGCTGCACTTCCTGCGCCGCCACCTCTCCCGTTGAATCCGGACCTTTGCCCGTTGAATCGGGACCTTTGCCGGTTGATTCGGGACCTTTGCCGGTTGATTCCGGACGTGTGCTGGTCGAGTCGGGACTTCTGTCGGCTCCGGACTCAACCGGCGGAACTCCCGACTCAACCGGCGGAACTCCCGACTCAACGTCCTACCGCAGGCGGATGCCGCGGACACGGCGTCTCAGTAACCTCGACACCGTGGCCCTCCTCGACAACGGCAGCGACACCCGGGCGTTGACCCAGCAGCGGTTCGAGCGGATGACGCTGGCCGGCGGTGACGGGCTGCCCGACGTCGACATGGCGGGGCTGCCCGACGGGCCGCGGTGGCCGGCGGTCGTGCAGACCGTGGCGCTGCTGCGGTTCCGGCACTGGTTCCACCCGTGGCTGCACCGGAAGTACGGCGACATCTACACGGTGCGGCTGATGCCCAAGGGCCGACCGCTGATCTTCTTCACCCGGCCCGAGCACGCGAAGGAGATCTTCGCCGGCGACCCGGAGATCTTCCACGCCGGCAAGGGCAACGCGATCCTCGGGCCGGTCATGGGCGAGCACTCGCTGCTGCTCCAGGACAGCGCCGAGCACAAGCGGGCACGGAAGCTGCTGATGCCGGCCTTCAACGGTCACGCCCTGCGCACCTATCAGGACCTGGTCACCGCG
This sequence comes from uncultured Actinomycetota bacterium, assembly GCA_963749865.1. Classification (GTDB taxonomy): domain Bacteria; phylum Actinomycetota; class Actinomycetes; order Propionibacteriales; family Nocardioidaceae; genus Nocardioides. The sequence goes on along the minus strand of CAVVOE010000005.1, from coordinate 115,210 downwards.
ATCGCCCGCGACGAGGTCGCGCACTGGCCGCAGAAGAAGCGGTTCCGGAGCCTCGACCGGATGAACCAGCTCACCCTCGAGGTGATCCTGCGCGTCGTCTTCGGCGTCACCGACGAGAAACGGCTCGCGGCCCTGCGACCCCGGGTCAACGCCACCGTCAACGTCAGCCCGGCCGTCCTGCTCGTCTGGACGTTCCCCGCCCTGCACCGCATCGGTCCCTGGAAGGCGGCGGTCCAGAACCAGGTCGAGCTCGACGAGCTGATCTACGCCGAGATCCGCGAGCGGCGTACCGCCCCCGACCTGGCCGAGCGCACCGACGTGCTGTCCCGGCTGATCCGCGAGGGCGAGGACTCCGACAACCCCGCCGACCGGCTCAGCGACATCGAGCTGCGCGACCAGCTGGTCACCTTGCTGCTGGCCGGCCACGAGACCACGGCGACCGCGCTGGCCTGGGCACTCTACGAGCTGGGCCGGCACCCCGAGCTGATGCGACGCACCCAGGAGGCGGTCGACTCGGGCGACGCGGACGGCGAGGCATGGCTGGACGCGGTCCTCAAGGAGTCGATGCGGCTGCACCCGGTGATCCCGATGGTGGTGCGCACGCTGATGAAGCCGCAGACGATCGCCGGCATCGACATCCCGCGCGGCGCCACGGTGGGACCGTCGATCCTGATCGCGCACAGCCGTCCCGACAACTACGACGACCCGGAGCGGTTCGACCCGGAACGGTTCCTGGGCCACAACCCGCCGACGAACACGTGGATCCCGTTCGGAGGCGGCGTACGGCGCTGCATCGGCGCCGGCTTCGCGATGATGGAGGGCGTGGCGGTGCTCCGCGAGATCTTCCGGGCCGTCGACGTGACGACGGCCGGCACCGACGAGCCGCAGGTCCGCAACATCACCTCGGTGCCGCGGTACGGCGCTCCCATCTCCGTCGCGCCCCGATAACGGTTTCGCGCCCGCCGCAGGGCGGTGCGATCGTTGCCCCTCGTGACCTTCGGTGAGCGGGTGCGCGCGCTGCGCATCGACCTCACCCCGCTACGCACCTCGCGCGACTTCCGGCTGCTGTTCTGGGCCGGGACGGTCTTCTACTTCGGCGCGATGGTCAGCTACGTCGCGATCCCCTACCAGATCTACACGCTGACCGGGTCCAACTTCGCGGTCGGTGCGATCGGCCTGGTCGAGCTGGTGCCGCTCATCGTGTTCGGGCTGTACGGCGGCGCGCTGGCCGACCACGTCGACCGGCGCAAGCTGCTCGTCGGGTGCGGCGTGGCCCAGGCGGCGTTCACCGCCGTGCTGGCGGTCAACGCGTTCCGCGACGACCCGAGCGTGTGGCTGATCTTCGTGGTCAGCGTCGGGCTCGCGTCGACCTCGTCGATGCAGCGGCCTAGCCGCGAGGCGCTGATGCCGCGCACCGTGGCCCACGACGAGCTCCCGGCGGCGAACGCGCTGACCAGCCTGGGCATGCAGCTCGGCATCCTCGTCGGTCCCGCCGTGGGCGGACTGCTGGTGGCCTACGTCGGCATCGGCTGGTGCTTCCTGATCGACATCTGCGGGCTGGTGGTGGCCTCGCTGATGTTCTGGCTGATGAGCAGCTACCCGCACCGTGATGCGACGACGCCGCCGTCGCTGGCCGGCATCGGGCAGGGGCTGACCTACGCGTTCAGGCGGCGCGACCTGCTGGGCACCTATCTCGTGGACATCGCCGCGATGCTGCTGGCCTTCCCGGTGGTGCTCTTCCCGGCCCTGGCCGAGGAGGTCTTCGACAAGCCCCAGGTGCTCGGCCTGCTCTACTCGGCCGAGACCGTAGGTGCGCTGGTCGCGACCGCGCTGAGCGGCTGGACCGCCAGGGTGCACCACCACGGGCGCGCGATCGTGCTCGCGGCCGCGACGTACGGCGGCTTCGTCGCGCTCGCCGGCCTGATGCCCTCGATCTGGCTCGTCGGCGTCTTCCTCGCCCTCGGCGGCGCAGCCGACATGGTCAGTGGTGTGTTCCGGGGCACGGTCTGGAGCCAGACCATCCCCGAGGCGATGCGCGGCCGGCTGGCCGGCATCGAGATGCTGTCGTACTCCGTGGGTCCGCTCGCCGGCCAGGTGCGCGCCGGCGTCACCGCTGACCTGTGGTCGGTGCGCGGCGCGATCTCCAGCGGCGGCCTGGCCTGTGTGCTCGGGGTCGGCCTCACCGCCGTGTGGCTGCGCGACTTCTGGTCGTACGACGCGCGCACCGACGAACACGCCGTCGCCGAGCGAGCCGTGCGGAAGGCGGCCGGCGAGAGCTGACGGGACGGTCAGGCCCCGGTCAGCGCGGCCCAGCCGAAGCCGGCGGTGGCGAGCGTCGACGTCACCGCTCGCACAGCGTTGAACCGCACCCAGCCGGGTTCGAAGGCCCGGCGCACGGCACCCAGGTCGGCGACCTCGTCGGGATCGCCGGCCCGGTCGATGGCGTTGTTGAGTGGGATGTTGCCGGCGAAGGTGATCACGATCGTCGCGACGGCGAGCACGGCGGCCGCGACCGCCCACCCACGCGCGTCTCCGCCCACGACGACGACGGCGACCACGCTGACGACCGGCGCGCCCAGGAAGCTGAGCATGAACACCGGGTTGACGATCGCGCGGTTCATCTCCTGGATCGCGTCGACGAACGTGCGGTCCCCGACCCGCGCCAGCCCGGGCATCACGCCCGAGGCCCAGGTGTAGTAGGTGCCGGCCTGGAGGGCGTTGAGCACGATCGCGATGAGGACGACGCCGTCGGTCATCCGGCCAGTCAAGCAGGCAGTGCGCCGGCACTGCGCCGACCGTCGGCGTCGTGGCGGTGGTGGTCGGCGCGGGTCGATGACCCTGTCGTGGGTGGCCAGGACCTGCCACCCGTCAGGACCGGTGCGGACGATGTCGGTCGACATCGCCTGGCGCACCCCGGCCAGCGGTCCGCCGGGAACCGACGGCGTGTTGCGGGGTCAGGACCCGCTCCAGCCCGTCGCCCAGCGGGTCGGTGCGCAGCACCTCCGTCTGCATGTTGCTCCCGCGTAGTTGTTGCTGGAGATGCCGGCGTGGCCGGCCCCGATGGCGGCCCGGCCGACCACGGGGTCCCCTGGCCGGTGACGATCGTCGCCTCCTCGGCGTCCGGGGCTGGACTCCCGATGACGTCGAGAAGTGGTGGCTGGCCAGCTTGACCGAGCTGCTTCTCGGAGGCTGACCCTGCGCGACTCTGGGATGGGTCAGCCGCGTCGGCCGGTGGGTTGGGCCGCCAGCCAGGTGGCCCAGTCGATCCCTCGCAGCAGCACGCCGTCGTGGTCCGGCAGCATCGCGCCGGCGGCCACGCTGGCGGGTGCCTCGGCCGGCTCGACGGTCACGTCCGCGCCCACGTGGGCGGCGTACCGCTCGACCAGGTCGAGGAGCCGCTCGGGCTTCGGGCCGGCCAGCTCGACGTCGTGGTCCACCTTGCCGGTGGCCAGGTCGAGCAGGAGCCGCACGATCTCGGGGGTATCGACGGGCTGGGTCGGTACGTCGAAGGCGCGGGTGACATCACCCTCGCGGTTCCACTCGAACATCTGCCGGGCGAAGTCGTGGAACTGGGTCGCGCGTAGCATCAACGCCCCGGCGTTCGCCTCGCGGGCGACCCGCTCCTGGGCGAGCTTGGCGACGTAGTAGCCGTAGTCGGGGCTCTTCTCGATGCCCACGATCGACAGCGTGACGGTGCGCGGGACACCGGCCGCGGTCGCGGCGCGGCCGAGGTTGCCGGCGACGCCGGTGAAGAAGTCGAGGGTGTCCTGGTCGCTCATCAGGCCCCGGGTCGAGGTCACGTCCACCGCGGCGTCGGCACCCTCGAGGGCGGCCTCGAGCCTGCCGGGCTCGGGTGAGAGCAGGTCGAACCCGGTCTCCCGGGCGATCTCGACGACATCGTGACCCTCCTTGCGGGCCAGGGCGGTGAGCTGGGAGCCGATCAGGCCGGTGGCGCCGGCGATGGCGATGCGCATGAGTCTCTCCTTACTGGGATATTCAGTGTCCGAGTTCATGGAACCACAGAACTCGGACAGTTGTCATCCACGAATTGGTAGGCTCCGGCCATGAAGCTGTCGGCCGGGGTCGAGTGGGCGATCCACAGCTGCCTGGTGCTGAGCCAGGCCGAGGCGCCGGTGCCCGCCCAGCGGCTGGCCGAGTTCCACGAGGTGTCCAGGACCTACCTGGCCAAGCACCTGCAGCAGCTCTCGCGGGCCGGGCTGGTCGTCTCCACGGAGGGAAGGGTCGGCGGGTACGCGCTCACCCGCCCCGCCTCGGACATCTCCGTCCTCGACGTCGTGCAGGCCATCGAGGGCTCCGGGCCCGCGTTCCGGTGCACCGAGATCCGCCAGAAGGGTCCGCTCCCCGCCAGCGACAAGGCGTGCCGGCGACCGTGCGGCGTGGCGCGCGCGATGTACGCCGCCGAGGACGCCTACCGCGCCTCGCTCCGCGAGGTCAGCATCGCCGACCTCGCGGCAGGCGTGCAGGAGGACGCGGGGCCCCGGGTCTTCGACCGGATGCGGGGCTGGCTGGCCGGCCCCAGCGGCGGGTGACCCGCGCGACCGACCTCTATCCGAACGCCGCACCGGCGATTTGCAGCAGCCGCGGGTTGTCGCTGCCGTCGTTGTTGCCGGTTGTGGTCAGCGAGAGCGCCAGCACCCGGCCGCCGCCCTGCGTCGCCACCGCCAGGGTGCGGAAGCCCGGCACGGTGCCGCTCTTGCCGTACACCACCGGCCCGCCCGGCAGCGGCGTCCGCTCCAGCCCCAGGCAGAACCGGGCCGGTCCTCCGTCGGCGTACGGCACGTCCGGGACGCTCAGCATCCGGGCCAGCCAAGGGTCGGGGACCACGCGTCCAGCCATCAGGGCGCCGAGGAATCGGCCCAGGTCGCGCGTGGTCGACACCAGACCGCCCTCGGCCCAGGCATAGGCGCTCTGCGCGGTCACGTCGACCAGCCGGTGGTGCACGCGGACGTAGCCGTGGCTGTGCGGCCCGCGCAACCGGAGCTCACCGCGGCGGGGCAGGTAGGTGTCGTGGAGCCCGAGTGGCCGGAGCAGGCGGGTGCGCAGCTCGCGGGCGTACGGGTGCCCCGTCACTGCCTCGACCACCAGTCCGGCGATGAAGTAGTTCACGCCGTTGTAGTGCTGGGCGGTCCCGGGGGCGAACTCCATGGGCTGCCGTGACGCGGACCGCACCACCGCCCTCGGGGGGTGCCAGTCGAACCGGTGCCGCACCACCCATTCCGGGTCCTCGTGCCCTTCGTCCTCGGACGACTTCGGCAGCCCGCTCGTGTGGTCGAGCAGCTGGGCGACCGTGATCGCCGGGTACGTCGCCGGCAGCACGCCCGGCAGCCAATGCTGAACTGGGTCGTCCAGCTCCAGCCGGCCCTGCGCCGCCAGCTGCAGCAGCAGGCTCGCCGTGAACATCTTCGTCGCGCTGCCGACCCGGAACCGGGCGTCGGCCGGCACCGGTCGGCCGCTGCGCACGTCGCGCACGCCGGACCGACCACTCCAACGGCCGTCGGGTCCGCTCACCCGCACCTGCGCGCCGGTCACCGCGTCGTCGGGCAGTCCGGCGATGCTCGCGGCGAGCGCGCCGCGGTCGGGAGGCGGCAGCGGATCGGCGTACGCCGGCCTTGCCGCCGCCCCGGAGAGACCGAGCGCGGTCACGGTCGTCGCGGTCAGGGCAGCGATGAGTCGTCGGGTCACGCACCCACCGTCACCCGCCGTGGGCGCTCATCACATCGGTGAGACCACCCAGCCGGCCCCCACCCGACCCGCAGGGGTCAGCGGGACGAGGACTGGGCCTCGCGCTTCGCCCGCTCGCGGCGCTCGCCTTCCTCCACCAGTGCGATGACCCAGTCGGGTGACGGACGGTTGCGCCGTCGATCCAGCTCCATGTGCAGTTGGGCAGCGCGCAGGCGCACGTGAAACTCTGCGGGCGTCTCGACCTTGCTCATGGTGGCCTTCCTCTCTCTTCGTCAACTATGGCAGGGTCACCGACCGCCGAGAACACGGCGTTGACGAGCAGTTCGTCGTCCTCATCGAGGAGTGGAGCGCCGGACAACGCGCCGACGATCTCGACTCCCACCAGGCGGCGCCTCACGTCTGAGTGCACGGCGAGCTCGATCGCCCACCTCAGGAGCCGCATGGTCTCCTCCCGCTTGCGCCAGCGGTCCAGTTCCACAGCACCTCGGCGAGTGGTCCGGTGCCCCAGTAGCACGCCGAGGAACGCCAACAACGGCGTGACGATCAGCGCGAACACGGCGAGGGACATGCGCCCAGCGTCGACCGGGGCGACGACGCCGTGCGCGGGCGGTCGCTGAGCCTGTGGAGAAGTGAGCCGCGGCGACGCCCTGTGGACGGCCGGCGGACGGGGCCGGCTCCAGGACCACCGGCAGGTCTGGTTCCTAGCGGTCGAAGGCGCCGAGAACCTCTCGCTCGGTGAGCCCGTAGTCCTCGAGCGAGTAGTCGTGCTTCGGGGCCGCGTGGCCGGATTTCGACTCGCGGTCGATCTCGGTGATCGCGGCCTCGACCTCCGGTGTCCAGTCGAGCGACCACTGCTCGTACAGCGCGCGCGTCACACCCAGCGGGTCGGCCCGCAGGTCCGAGAACGCGACGTCGGCGAACTGGTCGGCGTCGTAGGCCGGCCGCGCGTCGTGAAAGGCGTGGAACGCGCGCGACCACAGGTCGAGCTGGGTGTGACCGATCACCTCGCCGACGTAGGTCGTCGAGTGTCCGGCGGTGGTCTCCGCCGACAGTGAGCAGGAGGAAGCGATGCACACGACGGGCTCGCGGTGTGTGTAGACGACGAGCGCGTCCGGGTAGACGGTCATCAGCGCGTCGAGGGCGGTCATGTGCGAGGGGTTCTTCAGCACCCAGCGCTTGTCCTGGTCGTTGAGCCCGATGAGCTGGAGGTTCGCCCGGTGCCGTGCGTACGCGTCGGTCCAGTCCTGGCCCTGCAGCCACTGCGAGTAGCGGGGCAGGTTGGCCAGCGACTCGTAGGAGTTGGACTTGCCGGTCTGCCGCAGCAGCCGCCAGCACTCCTCGACCGAGGTGGCGTCCATGTAGTGGATCCCCATGTACTCCGGGCTCTCCACGTGGTGCGCGGTGAACGCCTTCTGCATCATCGCGAAGACCGGGTCGTCCTCCCAGGTCTCGCGCGGCGGCCTGGGCTGCGGGAACTGGGTGATCCACATCTCCAGCCCCTGCGCCCGGGGGTCGGCGTGCAGGAGCCGGTGCAGCGCGGTGGTGCCGGTGCGGGGCAGCCCCATCACGAAGATGGGCCGCTCGATCTGGCACGTCGGCGTGCTCGGGGTGCTTGGTGAACGCCGCCTGGGTGAGCAGCCGCCCGACCAGCGCCGACTTCACCTCCGAGCGCTGGAAGTAGTTGCCGCGCGGGGTCAGCCCGGCCTCCGGCGAGGCGAGGTCCTCGACCAGGACCCGCAGCCCTTCCTCGTGCGCGGCGCCGCCCAGGTCGCTCAAGCCAGTGGTCCGTTCGGCGGCGGCGAGGATGTCCTCGTAGGACCCGACGTCCGCGCGCTCGCGGGTCATCACGTTGTCGGACATGGGCTCAGTTGTCGTGGAACTCACCGCAGTCGACGTTCAGCATCGTGCCGGTCACGGCGGAGGCGAGGTCGCTGGCCAGGAACAGCGTGGCGCGGGCGACCTCCTCGGCCGATGCCAGCCGCTTCAGGTCGGTCGGGGCCGCCTTCTGCTGGTAGATGTCGTCGTGGGTGACTCCGGCCTCCGAGGCGAGCCAGTCGAAGTAGCTCTTGTTCACGTCCTCGTAGATGTAGGACGGCGCGACCGAGTTGACCCGGATGCCCCGCGGCCCGAGCTCGGTGGCCAGCGAGGACGCGAGGTGCGCGAGGGTCCCCTTGGAGAGCTTGTAGCCGCTGTACTCGGGCTCCGAGGAGTACTTCACACACGAGTTGAGCATGATGATCGAGCCCTTGGTGGCCCCCAGCGCATCCGCGAAGAGCGCCGAGAGGCGCAGTGGCGCGAAGACGTTGGTCTCGTTGGCCGCGCGCAGCGACTCGATCGACAGCGTGCTGATCGGGTCCATGGGCGGGATGCCGAAGGCGTTGTTGAGCAGGCAGTCGACCCTGCCGAAGTGCTCCAGCGACCTCTCGACCAGGGCCACCCGCTGGTCCTCGTCGGTGATGTCGGTGGGCACGACCAGCGCCTTGCGACCGTACGACTCGACCACCTCGGCCATCTTCTCCAGGCGCCGCTCGGTCCGGCTGACGAGCACCAGGTCGGCACCCATCCGGGCCGCCTCGGCACCGAGCGCGCGGCCCAGCCCCGGGCCCACGCCGGAGAGGACGACGACCTTCCCGGCCAGCAGCGGCACCGGCTCGTAGCGCTCCTCGATCGAGGTGTCGTGGTGAGTGGAGGTGGTGGTCACAGCGGCCAAGACTAGAACGTGTTCCAGTTCTAGTCGAGGAGGGAACCGGAACCGTTCCGTCCGGAACCACTCCTAGGCTGGGCTCGTGGCCGACTACGAGATCAGGGCGCTCACCCCCGACACCTGGCCGGACTTCGAGGCGCTGGTCGAGCGGACCGGGGGCCTGTTCAGCGGCTGCTGGTGCGTCCACTTCCACCACGGGGTCCCCGACGGCCGTGGCGAGGACGAGCCGAACCGCGACTTCAAGCGGCGGATGGTCGAGGCGGGCGTCGCGCACGCCGCGCTGGTCTACGACGGTGACGACGCGGTGGCGTGGGCCGAGTTCGGGCGACCCGACGAGCTGCCCAACATCCACCACCGCAAGCAGTACGAGGCCGAGACGGAGACCTCGCCCGACTACCGGATCACCTGCATCAACGTGACGAAGAGCCACCGCAAGCAGGGGTACGGGCGGGCCGCGCTCCGCGGCGCGGTGCAGCTGATCGCGGAAGCCGGCGGCGGTGTCGTCGAGGGCTACCCGCACGACATGGCTACGCGCGACCCGGCCAAGAAGATGAGCGACTCATTCCTGTACAACCTCACCCGGAAGTCCTACGAGGAGGCCGGCTTCACCTACGTCCGCCCCAAGGGCCAGCAGAACTGCGTGATGTCGTTGACCGTCGAGCCGGTCAGCTGATCATCCGCCGCGCCACCGCGCGCTGCCGGGCGGTGATCCTGGCGGCGTACTCCCCGTGCGTGATCGGCGCGTAGTGCGGGAGCGCGTCGCGGACCGAGTCGAAGGGGACCACCTCGACGGTCGGCCCGTCGGCCTCCTGGGTGAGGTCGCGCTCGAGCCGCTGCCAACGGAGCATCAGCGCGCCGGTGCGGTGGCCGGTCGTCTCGAGCCAGTTGGCGATCCCGGGGTTGGGTTCCGACACGACGAACCGCATCTTGCCGTCGGGGTCGGTCACCGCCTGGGCCTTGGTGAGCGAGGTCTGGTGGGTCTCGTAGTCGGTCGAGGCGTACCAGTCCGACCCCACCTGGGCCCCTTGGTAGGAGCAGTCGTCGCAGCGCGGCACTGTGATCACCAACGCCTGGTCCTCGGCCAGCTCGTAGTGGCCGATCGAGGAGCGCTGGGAGGCCAGCCCGCCGGGCGTCGACTGCGGCGCGGTCAGCGTGTTGACCGGCTCCTTGTACTGGAAGAAGTGGGGGAAGGCGAACCACGTCTGGATCGAGCCGACCAGCGAGCGCGCGGCCACGTCGTACTTCTTCGCGAGCAGGTCGCGGGTCAGCTCCTTCGCGGGCTGCCCCAGGGTCTCGGGGCGCTCGATGGTGAGGGTGCCGCGCTCCTCGCTGTCCCAGTCGTTGAAGACCTCGCGGACGATCATGGTCCTGGCGCCGGGCTCGGCCGTGTATCGGAACTCGAAGGTGCCGTCCGGTCGTACGTCGAGCTCACGGTCGTCGAAGGCCATCAGGCTCGTGGCGGCGGAGTCCGCTGAGTACGTCCCGCCCATCACCTGGAAGGACAGGTCGGCGCTGGTGCCGCGACGACCGCGGACGACGTACTCGACCCCCTCGCGCAGGAACGCGTTGAAGTAGATCGCGTCCGGGTTGTCGAGCCCCTGCCGGGAGAACTGGTGGGTCGGGTTCACGAACAGCGGCCGGTCGAGGTCGTAGTCGAAGGCCATCTGCATGGCCATCCGGATCCGGCCGGCGAGGTAGTCGTAGCCCTCGAGCCGGTCCTGCTCGGTCTTGATGAACGGCGCGTTGGCGACGAGCTCCTCGGCCTCGGCGATCGCGTCCTGCAGGACCTTGGTGAAGCCGTAGGCCTCGCTCATGACCTGGCCCCGGCCCCGTCGCTTGTAACTGACCGTTTGGACAACTGCCATGCCTGAATATGCGCATGGCAGTAGTCAGAACAGTCAGTTACAAGTGCCGCCCGCGTGCGGCCGCTCACCCGTTGACCTTGCTGATGATGTTCTCGGCGTACTGCTCGAGATGCTTGATCTTGGTCTCGAGGGGCTCGGTGTCCGGCCCCTTGATGTAGGGCACCCGGAAGCCGACGATGCAGTCGGTGACGCCCTTGTCCTCGAGCCGCTTGATGCCGTCGAGGTCGTAGGCGTCGTAGGAGATCACGTGCACCTCGAAGTCGTCGCGGGTGTCGCCCTCCTCCTTGCGGATCTCCGCGAGCCGGGTGAGCAGCCGGTCGAGCTCCTCGCCGTCGCCGCCGGCGTGCATCCAGCCGTCACCCTTGAGCACCGCGCGGCGCAGCGCGGCGTCCACGTGCCCGCCCACGAGCAGCGGGATCTTCTCGGTCGGCGCCGGGCACTGCTTGAGCGGCTCGATGTCGTAGAACTCGCCCTGGTAGCCGAAGAAGTCTCCGCTGGTCAGGCCGCGCAGGATGTCCATGCACTCGTCCATCCGCTTGCCGCGCTTCTCCCACGACACGCCGAGGGCGGCGAAGTCCTCGGGCCACGGCGAGATGCCGACGCCCAGGCCGAGCCGGTTGCCGGACAGGTAGGCGATCGACGAGGCCTGCTTGGCCACCAGCACCGGCGGGCGGACGGGGAGCTTGAGCACGAACGGCGTCAGCCGCAGCGTGGACGTCACCGCGAACAGGTGCGCGCAGAGCACCATCGTCTCGATGAACTCCTTGCCGTCGAGGAACTCCCGGTCGCCGGTGTCGGTGTAGGGGTACTTCGAGTCGGACTCCTGCGGGTAGATGAGGCTGTCGGCCACGGTCATGCTCGTGTAGCCGGCCGCCTCCGCGGCCTGCGCGAGCGGGGCGTAGAACGTCGCCTGCGTCATCGCCTCGGCGTAGGTGAACCGCATGGCGCCAGACTAGAACGTGTTTCAGTTTTGGTCGAGTCCCAGCCGTTCGGTGAGGAAGTCGCGCAGGTCGGCGAGCGCCAGGTCGCCGAGGATGTGCTCGGCCGCCTCGTAGACCTGGGTGCGGGCTCGTGGGTTGGCCCGGGCGTACGCCGCGCGGGTGGCCTCGGTGACGAAGGTGTCCTGGCCGGCCCACTGGAAGAAGGCGCGCTCGCCCAGCCGGGCCACGTGCTCGACCGGGTCGAGGCCGGCGAACAGGGCGTCGTACTTCTCGCGGGCCTCGCCCTCGAGCTTGAGCCAGTACGTCGCGAACCAGTTCGACCACGTCGCGTCGCTCGCCTGGACCACCAGCGTCGAGACCCGCTCGTCGCGGTCGGCGAGCAGCGCGCCGTACATGCCGCCGTAGTCGTGGCCGACGACCGCGATCCGGGCCGGGTCCACGCCGGGCTGCCCGGCCAGGTGGTCGAGGGCGACGACGTGGGCGTCGACCTGGTCGCGGACGCGCTGGACGTCGGCAGCGGTGCCGTCCGGGTCAGGGACCCACGGGAAGTGCCCCGCCGGCAGCAGCGAGACGACACCGCGACTGGCGAGCTCGACCGCGAGCGGCAGGAACTCGCCGCGGTCGCTGCGGAGGTGCCCCAGCCAGTGCAGCCAGAGCACCCCCGCCCGCGGCCGCCCCCAGCCCTCGTCCCGCGCGACCAGCCAGGCACGGACAGCGTGGCCCTGACCGGGTACGGGGAGCGTGACGTCGACGACCTGGACGGCCGCGGGTGTTGCACTCACGGGACGAGTGAACCGTCAGTAGCAGAAATCGTCAAGCAACTGACGAAAGGAGTGTGAGGTCCGATACCTAGAACACGTTCCAGGTCTGTGCGATCCTGCCGCGGGTGGAGCTTCAGGAGCTGAGCGACCGTGCGGAGATCAACGACGTCCTGGTCCGCTACACGCGGGCCATCGACACCGGCGACTGGGATCGGCTGGACACGGTGTTCACGCCGGACGCGCAGATCGACTACACCGAGTCCGGCGGGATCGCGGCGTCCTTCTCCGAGGTGAAGCCGTGGCTGGCCGAGATGCTGCCGGCGTTCTTCCCGAAGCGGATGCACACCCTCGGGCAGGTCGAGATCCGGCTGGACGGTGACAGCGCGGAGGCGTCGGCGTACTTCCACAACCCGATGCCGATGGACGACGGGCACGGTGGCGAGAAGATCGTGGAGTTCGGCGGGATCTACCACCACTCGATGAGGCGGGCGCCGGAGGGCTGGCGCAGCCATCGGCTGCACGAAGAGGTCGTCTGGAAGCGCGGACTGTGAAGCTGGGGCTGCCGGAGGACAAGCCCGACGGCCTCGACTCGCCGTGGGCAGTGCGCTTCATCAAGCTGATGTCGCGCACCCAGGTCCGGGTCTTCAAGCTCACCAACGGCCGGGTCGGCAACAAGTGGCGGCTCGGCGCGGGCTGGAGGAAGCCGGTGCCGACGCTGCTGCTCGAGCACGTGGGCCGCCGGTCCGGCAAGCGGTTCGAGACGCCGCTGCTCTACCTCGACGACCGGCCAGACCTGGTCGTGGTGGCCTCGCAGGGCGGGCTGCCGAAGAACCCGCAGTGGTACGCCAACCTGATGGCCCACCCGGACACCACAGTGAGCCTCAAGGGCGAGCGGCATCGCCCGGTGCGCGCCCGGACCGTCACACCGGACGAGCGGGCGGCGCTCTGGCCTCGGCTGGTCGAGCTGTACGCCGACTTCGCGAAGTACCAGAAGTGGACCGACCGGGAGATCCCGGTCGTGGTTCTCGAGCCTCGCTGAGGATGCGCTGGCGCTCACGGGGGACCATCCCGCCGGCGCGGCGGACTACGCGGGCCTCACCGGCAGGTCGGCCGAGTTGTTGAACAGCTGGCCGTAGAGCGTCGCGACCGCCATGTCCATCTTGAGCATCGGTGTCCAGTGGTCGCCGGCCTTGTCGTAGTCCTCACGGGTGTGACCGAGCGCCTTGAGCACCCGCTCGACGAGCGCGCCGTCCTCGTTGGCCCAGCCGATCGCCCGAGCGGCGACGGCGTAGGCGACCAAGGGCATGCCGACCGGCGTCAGCCGCGCGTCGTCGGGCGCGAACCCGTGCTCCGGGTAGACCGCTTCCATCGCCGCCTGCTGCACGCGCTTCAGCTCGGCCTGGTCGGCCGCGCTCGGTGGCTGGTCGCCACCCGGCGGCCGCGGGTGCGCGGTGGCGGACGCCGCTAGGGCCGCCATGTCGTCGGGGTCGAAGCCGAGGCCACGGGCGGCGAGGTCGCTCTTGTACTGCGTCACCCAGGCTCCCGCCTGGGCCATGATCGCCTGCATGGCGCGGGCCATCACCATGGGGTCCTGAGGCATGTCCGCGACGCTAGCGGTCGGACGGGTCCGAGGGGGAGGCCTTGATCGGGAGCTCCTTCACCTGCGCGAACAGCTGCCCGTACATCGTCGCGATGACCACGTCGCCCTTGATCCGCTCGGTCCACCCCTCGATCGCCGCCTCCCAGGCCGCGGGCGTCAGCCCCAGCGCGGCCGTCACCCGGGCGACGAGCGCGTCGTCGTCGGTGGCCCAGCCGATCGCCGCCGCCGCGACGGCGTACGCCGGGAACGAGAAGCCGGCCACCGGCGCGAGCCGCGGGTCGTCCTCGCGGAGCTGGCTCGGGTAGCTCTGCACGGTGGCCTTGATCCCGACCCAGACCGCGGACAAGAAGGTGCCGACGCCGGGCTTCTCCGCCGGCGTCGGCACCGCCTGGTGCGAGGCCTCGACCGCGGCCACGTCCTCCGGCGTGAACCCGAGCCCGAGGGCGAGCAGGTCGCGCTGGTACGTCGCGAGCCACTGTGCCGCCTGGGCGCGCAGGGCCAGCAACGCGCGCTGCTTGGCCAGCGGGTTCTGCACGGGTGACATCAGACCAGACCGTGGCGTACTTCGAGCCGCGCAGATTGGAACCGCCGGGGATCCTGCCGGACAATGGTGGCGTCGTACCCGCGATCCCCGCCACCGGAAGGACGCCTCGTGACCGAGGACGAAGGCCACCCGATCGTCTCGGGCCTGGTCGCGCTGGTCGGCGTCGGGGTCGTGGTCGGGCTGCTGGTCAGCGGCGGCGCGCTCGCGGCCAGCTCGATGTTGGGGCTGGGCGACGGCGACGAGGAAGGCACGGCGTCCAGCCAGCAGTCGATGTACCTCCCCCGGCCCTCGACGACCGCCTCCGCGTCCGGTCCGCAGATCACCCTCCAGCCCGGTGAGGAGACACCGGCCTCCGGCGAGACCTCGGTGGCCGCGCCGGAGTTCGCGATCTCGCTGTCGTCCTCGGTGACCGAGGTCGGGCCGATGGAGGAGATCTACCTGACCGGTGTCTACCCGGGCGGTGAGGGTGCCGTGGTCCAGGTGCAGCGGCTCGAGAACGAAAAGTGGGAGGACTTCGCCACCGTCGACGCCGTGGTCAGCGGCGAGACGTTCTCGACCTACGTCCAGACCGCGCAGAGCGGTGTGAACAAGTTCCGGGTCCGCGACACCGACGGCCCGGAGGTCTCGAACGAGGTGCGCGTCAAAGTGCGCTGAGCTTGCTCAGTCCGGCACGTAGTCGAAGGTGTCAGGGTTCGGGCCGCGGCGTCCGGACTCGCCCCGGTCGAGGGCGCTGATCGCGGCCACCTCGTCGGCGTCGAGCTCGAAGTCGAAGATCGCGAAGTTCTCCTCCATCCGCTCGCGGTGGGTGCTCTTCGGGAACACGATGTCGCCGCGCTCGACGTGCCACCGCAGCGTCACCTGCGACGGCGTCCTGCCGTGCGCGGCCGCGATCTTGTCGACCACGTCGTCGTCGAGCACCGCCCCTTGCGCGATCGGTGACCACGCCTCGACGAGAGCGCCGTGGCGGTGGCTGGCCTGGCGCGCAGCCTCGTTGGTGAAGTAGGGATGCACCTCGATCTGGTTCACGGCCGGCACGACCCCGGTCTCGGCCACGATCCGGTCGAGGTGCCCGGGCTGGAAGTTGGAGACGCCGATCGAGCGGGCCCGCCCGTCCTCCACGAACTCGGTGAGCGTGCGCCAGGTCGAGACGTAGTCGCCGTCGTACAGCGTGGGCAGCGGCCAGTGGATGAGGAACAGGTCGATCTGCTCGAGCCCGAGCTTGGCCAGCGTCTCGTCGAAGACGCGCCGGGCGTCATCGGGGCGGTGGTACCCGTTGTTCAGCTTGCTGGTGATCCACAGCTCCTCGCGGGGGATGTCCGCGGCCTTGAGCGCCTCGCCGACCTCCTGCTCGTTCTGGTACATCTGCGCGGTGTCGATGTGCCGGTAGCCGACCTGGAGCGCCTGGGTGACCACGTCCGCGGTCTGTGCTGGCGGCACCTGGAAGACACCGAGGCCCAGCTGGGGGATCTCGGTCTGGTTGTTCAGGGTCAGGCTCGGGACGGTCATACCAGCCCGTAACCGACCGGCGCCGCGTTCATTCCGCGCCGCGGGCGCGGGCGACAATGGCCCGCGTGACCGGGCCTCCGCTGCACCACAGCGACTACGACAGCCGGCTCGCGGCGTACGCCGTGGTCGTGGACGACCGCGACCGGTTGCTGCTCGCGCTGTGGAACGAGGCCGACCCGCCCCTCTGGACCTTGCCGGGGGGTGGCGTGGAGCTGACCGAGACCGTCGAGGAGGGCGCGGTGCGTGAGGTGCGCGAGGAGACGGGGTACGACGTCGCGCTCGGCCGGCTGCTGGGCGTGGACACCATCGTCGTCGAGCCGGCGGAGCGCACGGTGGACCGGGACCGGTGGTTCCGCGGCATCCGGGTGGTCTTCGAGGCCACCGTGACCGGCGGGCGGCTCCGACACGAGCTGGACGGCACCACCGACGAGGCCCGGTGGGTCCCGCTCTCCGAGGTCCCCGACCTGGCCCGGGTCGAGCTGGTCGACGTAGGACTGCGGCTGCGTGCGGGCCGCTAGGCCACGCCCTAAGGACGGCTGGCCGGGTCCGCCGCGACCCACCGGCCCATGACGGCGGCGACGGAGGCCCGGGTGATCGGCTTGCTGAGGTAGTCGTCCATCCCCGACGCCAGGCACCGGTCCCGCTCGTCGTCGGTGGCCGTGGCCGTCATCGCGATGACCGGGGTGTGCCGTTGGCTGCCTTCGAGGCTGCGCAGCTCGGCCGTGGTCTGGTAGCCGTCGAGGCCGGGCATCTTCACGTCCATCAGCACGGCGTCGAACGCGGTGTCCGCGAGCGCCGCCAAGGCCTGGCGGCCGTCCTCGACGGCGACCGCGGAGTAGCCGAGGTGGCGCAGCGTCCCCACGGCCACCAGGCGGTTGACCTCGCCGTCCTCCACCACCAGCACCCGCCCGCGCGTGGACACAACGACGCCGGGCTCGGGCTCGTCGCCGGGCCGGTCGAGGACAGGGTCGGCGAGCACCGTGGCCAGCGTCTCCCGCAGTCGCGACAGGAGCACCGGCTTGGTCAGCGCGACCGCCACCGAGGCCTCGCGAGCCTCCGAGGACGAGACATCCGGCCCCGAGGTCATCAGCACCAGCCTGGTCCCGGCGACACCCGGCTCCGCGGCGACCAGGCGGGCCAGCTCGAGACCATCCATGTCCGGCATGCACAGGTCCACGAGGGCCAGGTCGTAGGCCCGCCCCTCCCGCAGCCCTCGGCGCAGCTGGACCAGAGCGAGCGGGGCCCCGTCGACGACGTCGACCGACATCCCCCAGTGCCGGAGCTGGTCGTTGAGGATCGCGCGGTTGGTCCGGTTGTCGTCGACCACGAGCACGCGGTGTCCGGCGAGTCCGGCCGCCGGGCGGGGCTGGGCGACGGCGGGGTCGTGGGCAACTCGGAGCGGCAGGACGAACCAGAACGTGCTGCCGACGCCCGGTTCGCTCACCACGCCGAGACTGCCGTCCATCGCGGCCACCAGCTGGCGGCAGATGGCCAGCCCGAGCCCGGTGCCGCCGTACCGCCGGGTCGTGGAGGAGTCACCCTGGGCGAACGGTTCGAACAGCCGGGCGCGGTTGTCCTCCGAGATGCCGATCCCGGTGTCCGTGATCTCGAAGCGCACCACCACGTCGGAGCCGGAGCGCAGC
The DNA here is from genome assembly GCA_963749865.1 of uncultured Actinomycetota bacterium. Lineage (GTDB taxonomy): Bacteria > Actinomycetota > Actinomycetes > Propionibacteriales > Nocardioidaceae > Nocardioides. Next base: position 97,943 of record CAVVOE010000005.1, on the reverse strand, counting down.
TCGAGCTGGGCGCGGATCAGCACCTCGCCCGCCGCGGTGAACTTCACGGCGTTGCCGGCCAGGTTGAGCAGGACCTGCCGGATCCGCGACGGGTCGCCGCGCAGCGCCGGGGGCACCTCGGGCGAGCAGTAGGCGAGCAGCTCCAGCTGCTTGGCCTGGGCCGGTTCGCCCACCATCTCGGCCACGCCCTCCACGAGCTGCACGAGGTCGAAGTCGATCTCCTCGAGCTCGAGGTGGCCGGACTCGATCTTGGAGAAGTCGAGCACCTCGTTGATCACGTCGAGCAGGGCCCGCCCGGAGGTGCGCACGCCCTCGACGTACTGGCGCTGCCGATCGTCGAGGTCGGTGGTGAGGAGCAGCTCGTTGAGCCCGATCACGCCGTTGAGCGGGGTGCGGATCTCGTGGCTCATGGTGGCCAGGAACGCGGACTTCGCGCGGGATGCCGCCAGAGCCTCGTCGCGAGCGGATGCCAGCTCGGCGCGAGTACGGCGCTCCGAGCCCAGCAGGCGGGCGGTGCGGACGAACGCAATGGCCAGCAGCGCGAGCATGGCGACCATGGCACTGCTCACCTGCGGGTCGCGGCCCGCGAGGTCGTTGCCGAGCAGGAGCACGGGAGGTACGGCGAGCGGGACGATCGCGATGCCGAGCTGGCCGAGTGGCGACCGCACCTGCTCGGTGGTCTGCTCGGTGGTCGGCTCGCTGGCCGGCTCGCTGGCCGGCTCGGTGGTCGCCGGCGCGGGCCGCCACGTGGCTGCGGCCATCAATGCGCCTCCGACCATCCAGCCGGCGTCCGTCAGCGGGGTGACCGTCTCTCCGACGGGAAGCATCAGGTAGCCGACGTCGGACGCCAGCCAGCAGCAGACGCCGACCGCGAACGGCACGCCCAGGGCCTCACGGCGGTGCCGCTCCGCCAGCGCTCGCAGCACCAGCGCCAGCAGGATGGCGTCGAGCACCGGGTAGCCCGCCAGCACCACCCGGGTCAGCGAGGAGACCGTGCGGTCCTCGACGATGTCGTGGATCGAGGTCGTCCAGAAGACCAGCACGCTGACCACCACCACGGTCAGCGCGTCCACGGCGGCGTCGACGTCGACCCGGTTGGAGTCGAGCCGGTGGCGCACGGTGATCACCAGCACCGCGGCGCCCAGGCCGAGATAGCTGGCGTAGTAGGGGACGTCCGCGATGGAGACGTCGGGCTCCGCGCCGGCCCAGGTGTAGGCCTGCCAGAGGACGTCGCCGAGAGCCGAGGCGGCCAGTCCCAGCGAGATCAGCAGCGGCACCAGTCGGGCACCCTGCGGAGCCCTGCGGACGCCGAGCCAGGCCACCACCGGCGCGGCCACGATCACGGCGAGGTACGTCACGTCGGCCGTCCGGCCGGCCGGCTGCACGAGGTGGACGACGGCGAGCAGGGCGGTCAGGCCCCAGAGGCCCGCGACGGGACGCGGCAGGTGCACGGCGAGCCCTCCTGACTGTCCCTCTGGGTCAGGGTAGGGGCGCGAGGCCCGGCGCGTAGGGGCTTCCGCACAGGTCCCGCGCAGGTGAGCATCGAGGCATGGATGGGCGCCCGGCACTCCTCGCGGCGTTGGTCGCGGTGCTGCTGCTGGGCGCCTGCGACGACGAGGCGGCACCGGTGACGACCCCGTCTTCGAGCCCGCGCTCGACGTCCGCCGCGCCCACGCCCGTGCAACCGACTTCCGCGCCCGAGCAGCCGGAGGATCCGCTGGTCGTGGTCACGCACGCCACTCGACCGCAGCTGCGGCTCACCGCCGCGGAGGCCGCCGACCTGGTCGGCAGGCGCGGTGGGGCCGGAGTCGTGAGCTCCGTGCGCGCGGTGGAACATGACCCGGACGCCGTCGGCGTCGTCCCACTCGACGAGGTCGGGCCCACGGTCGTGGCCGCGCGGGTGGACGGCGTCGACCCGGTCCGCGACCACGAGGGCGCGACCACGCTGGTGGTGACCGGTGACGTGATGCTGGTCCGCGACGTACCGGACCCGGCGGCCGCCCTGGCCCCGATGCGCAGGCTGCTGCGCGGCGCCGACCTCACCGTCGGCAACCTCGAGAGCACGCTGTCCCTCGACGGCGAGCCGCAGCAGCCTGGCAACGACTCGTTCGGCGGGACCCCGGCCCTGGTGCCGGTGCTCGAGGACGCCGGCTTCGACGCGCTCTCCCTGGCCAACAACCACACCGGTGACTACCAGGAGCGCGCGCTGCGGCAGACCGTGGAAACCCTGCAGCAGAGCCGGATCCGGCCGTTCGGCGCCGGCGACGACGTGGCCGAGGCGGAGCAGCCGGCCCTGCTGGAGGCGGGCGGTACGACGTACGCGTTCCTCGGCTTCAACGCGATCGGCGAGACGCCGATGGCCACCGAGACAGGTCCCGGCGCGCTGTCGGTGCGGATGCCACCGCGCACCGGACCGCTGGTCGAGGCCGACCTGGCCCGCGTGGAGCGCGCCATCCGCCGAGCGCGACGCGAGGCCGACGTGGTGGTTGTGCTCCCGCACTGGGGCACGCAGTACACCCATGTCCCTGAGCCGGTCCAGCGCACGGTCGCCCGTCGCCTGGTCGCGGCCGGCGCCGACCTCGTCGCCGGCGGACACCCGCACTGGGTCCAGGGCGTGGACTCCGTGGACGGTGTCCCCGTGCTGCACTCCCTGGGCAACTTCGTCTTCGACATGGACCGCATCCCGGCCCCACAGGGAGGCTTCATGACCGAGCCGATGGAGGGCGTGGTCCTCGAGGCGACGTTCTGGGGCGCCGAGCTCAAGGCGCTGCGGCTGCTGCCCTACCGCATGGACGCCGGTTCCTTCGCCCCCCGCCGGGTCGCGGGCGCCGACATCCTCGCCGACGTGTGGTCCACGAGCACCGGTCCCTACGCGGACTAACGGAGCCAGGCGACGACGACCCGGGCCGTGCGCCCGAGCTGGGCCGGGTCGACGACCGAGGGGACGTCGTCGGCTGAGTGGTACTCGGCGTACGACGTGCTGCCGAGCCGGGCACCGGGCAGCCCCTCCTGCACGAACGACCAGTGGTCGCTGGACGTCTGGTCGGTGTCGACCAGGGTCGACACCCCTGCGCGCCGGGCGGCGGCCCGGAGCTCGGCCGACAGGGCGTCCGGTTCGTACGCCGACCCGACCGGCACCACGTCCCCGACGCCGACCCGGTCCAGGGCGACCATGCCCCGCAGGGTCCTGCGCTGCTGCGGGGTGAGCGAGGCGACGTACGCCGTCGAGCCGTAGTGGTGGTCCGCGTCGGACGGGCCCCGGGGCTCCTCCGAGCCGAATGCCACCAGCACCACCGGCAGCCTGGTCCGGTGCCCGGTCAGCGCCTCGGCGGTGGCGAGCAGCACCCCGATCCCGGACGCGTTGTCCTCAGCGCCCGGTGCCTGGGGGACGGTGTCGAGGTGCGCACCGACCAGGAGCCACGGCTCCCCGGGGCGCACGTCGCCGCGGGTGGCGACCAGGTTCACCGACGGACCGGCGGGCACCGGGACGCCCCACGACGTGCCGCCCGGAGTCGGGAACCGCTGCCGCTCGACCGTCCACCCGAGCGCGGTCAGCCGCGCCTGGACCCAGCGCGCGGCCCGGAAGTACGCCGGCGAGGTGCCCGGGCGCGGCCCGACCGTGCCGGCCAGGTGCCGCACCGCGGCCATCGCGGTCGGGATCTGCACGTCGTCCGGGTCGACCCGCGGGACCGGGGCCGCGGACGGAGTGGCGGTAGCGGCGGTCGCCGACGACGAAGGGGAGGCGGGCGGCGACGTCGAGGTCGGCGCCACCGGCCGGATCGGCTCCGGCTCGGCCTCGGTGCAGCCCGCGAGCAGCGCGCCGGCGGCGAGGGCGCTGACGACGGCTGCCTTCACCGCATCGACGGTACCTACCGGAACGCCTCCGCGGCGGCCTGGATCCGGGCGACGTACGACGACCAGTACGCCGCGTCCCCGACCTCGTCGTGGTCGGGCTGGCCCTGCCCGTCGATGATCTCGCGGCAGATGTCGGCGTGGCCGGCGTGGTGCGCGGTCTCGTCGACCATCCGGACCAGCAGCTCGCCGAGGGTGGTGGCGCGGCGCTCCTCGGACCAGTGCGGCACCGACGCCGGTGCGTCGAGGTCGAGAGCGGCGATGGTGTCGTCGCCGTGCGCGCAGGCCTGCGCGTAGAGGTCGAGCAGCCACTCCCGAGGCTCGTCCTCTCCTGCCCACATGTCGGCGCCGTCCCAGATCGAGCCGTCCTCGACCCACGGCAGCGTGAACGGCGTGGGGCGGCCGAACGAGGTGCCGAGGTAGACCTGCTCCATGGAACTGAGGTGCTTGACCAGCCCCAGGAGGTTGGTGCCGCTGGCGGTGACCGGCCGCCGCACGTCGTACTCCGACAGTCCGTCGCACTTGGCGACCACCACACCCCGGGTGACCTGCAGGGAGGCGTGCAGCGCGGCCTTGAGGTCCACCGCCTGAACGTATCCCGAAAATTCCCGCCCGAGTTCGGGAACACGGGGCGGACCGAGTAGCGTTGGAGCCAGTGAGCAAAGTTGAGTCAAATCCACTCAACTCCTAGCTCAACCCACGATCCCCGAACGAAAGAGGCATCCACCATGGCACGAGCGGTCGGCATCGACCTCGGCACGACGAACAGCGTCGTCGCCGTCCTCGAGGGTGGCGAACCCACCGTCATCGCCAACGCCGAAGGCGCCCGGACCACTCCGTCCGTCGTCGCCTTCGCCAAGAACGGCGAGGTGCTGGTCGGCGAGGTCGCCAAGCGCCAGGCCGTGACCAACATCGACCGGACGATCCGGTCGGTCAAGCGGCACATGGGCAGCGACTGGAAGGTCTCCATCGACGACAAGACCTTCACGGCCCAGCAGATCAGCGCGTTCGTCCTCCAGAAGCTCAAGCGAGACGCCGAGGCCTACCTCGGCGAGACCGTCACCGACGCGGTGATCACCGTGCCGGCGTACTTCTCCGACGCGCAGCGCCAGGCCACCAAGGAGGCCGGCGAGATCGCCGGCCTCAACGTGCAGCGGATCGTCAACGAGCCGACCGCGGCCGCGCTCGCCTACGGCCTCGACAAGGGCGACGGCGACCAGACCATCCTGGTCTTCGACCTCGGTGGCGGCACCTTCGACGTCTCCCTGCTCGAGGTGGGCAAGGACGACGACGGCTTCTCCACGATCGAGGTGAAGGCGACGTCCGGTGACAACCACCTCGGTGGCGACGACTGGGACTCGCGCGTCGTCGAGTGGATGGTCAAGAAGTTCAAGGACAACAACGGCGTCGACCTGTCCCAGGACAAGATCGCCAAGCAGCGCCTCCAGGAGGCCGCCGAGAAGGCGAAGATCGAGCTCTCGGCCTCCAGCGAGACCACGGTGCACCTGCCCTACATCACCCACGGTGAGTCCGGGCCGCTGCACTTCGAGGAGAAGCTGAGCCGCGCGGAGTTCGTGAAGATGACCTCCGACCTGCTCGACCGCACCCGCGAGCCGTTCAAGGCGGTGCTCAAGGACGGCGGCGTCGCGATCGCCGACATCGACCACGTGGTCCTCGTCGGTGGCTCGACCCGGATGCCCGCGGTGACCGACGTGGTCAAGGAGCTGCTCAACGGCAAGGAGCCCAACAAGGGCGTCAACCCCGACGAGGTCGTCGCGGTCGGCGCCTCGCTCCAGGCCGGCGTGCTCAAGGGTGAGGTCAAGGACGTCCTCCTGCTCGACGTGACCCCGCTGTCGCTGGGCATCGAGACCAAGGGCGGGGTGATGACCACGCTCATCGAGCGGAACACCACGATCCCGGCGAAGCGGTCGGAGATCTTCACCACCGCCGACGACAACCAGCCGTCCGTCGAGATCAAGGTGGCCCAGGGCGAGCGACCCATGTGGGCGCAGAACCAGCCTCTCGGCAACTTCGAGCTCACCGGCCTCCCGCCGGCTCCCCGCGGCGTGCCGAAGATCGAGGTCACCTTCGACATCGACGCCAACGGCATCGTCCAGGTCCACGCCAAGGACCAGGCGTCCGGCAAGGAGCAGTCGATGACGATCACCGGCGGCTCGGCGCTGGGCAAGGACGAGATCGACCGGATGGTCAAGGAGGCCGAGCAGTACGCCGCCGACGACGCGGCGCGCCGCGAGGCCGTCGAGACCCGCAACCAGGCCGACCAGCTCGTCTACACGACCGAGAAGTTCCTCGCCGACAACGGCGACAAGATCCCCGAGGACGTGAAGACCGAGGTCCAGGCCGACGCCGACGCGCTGAAGGGGATCCTCGGGAACGCCGAGGCGTCCACCGAGGAGATCAACTCGGCGGTGGCCAAGCTCAACGAGTCGAGCCAGAAGATGGGCGCGGCCATGTACGCCGCGGCCGAGGCCGACTCCGCGGCGGCGGGCGGCACCACCGGCGCGACCGGTGAGGGCGACGACGACGTGGTCGACGCCGAGATCGTCGACGAGCCCGTCGAGGGCGACGACTCCCAGGCCGCGGACGACACTGGCACCTCCGACGAGGGCGAGACCAAGTGACCCACACGCCCCACGAGGACGTGACCGGGGAGGAGTCCGCGCAGGCGGGCTCCTTCCCGGAGTCGGCGGCGGAGATGGCGAACGAGACCGGGGTGGAGGGGCCCGGCGACGCGGTCGACTGGTCGGCGGATCTCCAGCGCCAGCTCGACGAGCGGACCGCAGATCTCCAGCGGCTCCAGGCCGAGTACGTCAACTACAAGCGCCGGGTCGACCGCGACCGCGAGCTCGTGAAGCAGAACGCGACGTACGCCGCGCTCGCCCCGATCACCGAGGTCATGGACACCATCGACCTCGCCCGCGAGCACGGCGAGCTGGAGGGCGGGTTCAAGGCCGTGGCGGAGCAGCTCGAGCGGATCCTGGCCGGGGTCGGGCTGGTGAAGTTCGGCGCGGTCGGTGACCCGTTCGACCCGATGTTCCACCAGGCGCTCAGCCACATCGGCGAGGACCCGGACGTCACGGTGACCACCTGCAAGGTGATCGCCAAGGCCGGCTACCGGATCGGTGACCGAGTCGTCCGCGCCGCCCAGGTGCTGGTGGTCGACCCGGTGCCGGAGCCGACGGCGCAGACTGAAGCACCGCCGGTCGAGCCTGTGGCGGCGACAGCCTCCGAGTCCGCAGCCGACGACAACGCAGCCGACAAGCACGTAGAAGACGAGTAGCAGAGGGGAGGTGCGCGCATGGCCACCACCGAGGGCTTCCGGGCCGACTGGGCCCAGAAGGACTTCTACGCCGTACTCGGCGTGAAGAAGGACGCCACCGCCGCGGAGATCAAGAAGGCCTACCGCAAGCTCGCGCGCGCCAACCACCCCGACTCCAACCCCGGCGACTCCGTCAAGCACGACAAGTTCAAGTCGGTCGCCGAGGCCTACGACGTCGTCGGCGACCCCGACAAGCGCAAGAAGTACGACGAGATGCGCGAGCTCTACGGCTCGCGCGGCGGCTTCGGCGGGGGCGGCGGGTTCAACCTCGACGACCTGCTGCGCGACCGTGGCGGGGCCGGCGGCGGCATCGGCGACATGTTCGGCGACCTGTTCGGCGGCTTCGGCCGCGGCCGCACCACCCAGGCGCAGCCGCGCCCGCAGAAGGGCTCCGACGTCGAGACCACCGCCACGATCGGGTTCACCGACGCCACCGACGGCGTGACGATCTCGCTGCGGCTGACGTCCGACGCGCCCTGCCCGGCCTGCAGTGGCACCGGCGGGAAGCCCGGGACCAGGCCGCGGATCTGCCCCGACTGCGAGGGCGCCGGCTTCATCGTCAACACCGTGGGCGGGGCGTTCTCGCTCAACGAGACCTGCCCCCGCTGCGGCGGCCGGCAGCTGATCTACGACGAGCCCTGCCCCACCTGCCACGGCAGCGGCCACGGTCTGTCCGCCCGGAGCATCCAGGCCCGCATCCCGGCCGGGGTGAAGGACGGCCAGCGGATCCGGCTCAAGGGCAAGGGCTCGGCGGGCGTCAACGGCGGCCCGGCCGGTGACCTCTACGTCAGCGTGAAGGTCACCCCGCACCGGCTGTTCGGCCGCAAGGGCGACAACCTCACCCTCGACGTACCGATCTCCTTCGACGAGGCCACCCTCGGCGCCGACGTCAAGATCCCGACGCTGGGGGGCGGCCCGGTGACCGTGAAGGTGCCCGCCGGCACACCCGACGGGCGGACCTTCCGGGTCCGCGGCAAGGGTTCGCGGCGCAAGGACGGCACCCACGGCGACCTGCTCGCCACGGTGCGGGTCCAGGTGCCCGGCTCGCTGAGCCCGGCGGCCCGTGAGGCCATCGAGGCCTACCGCGCGGCCGGCAACGACCCGTCGCTCCGCGCCAACCTGTTCACCGAGGCAGGCTAGGACGTGCCCTGGTGAGCCACGACAACTTCTTCGGTGCGCCGGGTCCGGACGCGGCGGTGTTCGTGATCAGCGTGGCCGCCGAGCTGACCGGGCTGCACCCGCAGACGCTGCGGACCTATGAGCGGATGGGGCTGATCACGCCCGGCCGCACCGGCGGCGGCGGCCGCCGCTACTCCGCCCGCGACATCGACCTGCTCCGCGAGATCTCCGACCTGACCTCATCCGGGATCGGCATCGAAGGCGTACGCCGGATCCTCGACCTCGAGAACCGCGTCGCGGCCCTGTCCGCCCGCAACGAGGAGCTGGTGGCCGAGCTCGACGCCACCCGCGAGGCGCTCCGGCAGGCGGTGACCGGCACGTCGCGGCCGCCCGGCAAGCTCCCCGCCGTACGCACCCAGCAGCCCAACCAGTCGATCGTGGTCTGGCGCCGCGGCCGTTGAGTCGGGACTTCCGCCGGTTGAGTCGGCAGTTTCGACCGGCAGAAGTCCCGACTCAACCGGCGGAAGTCCCGACTCAACACTCAGAACGGGATCATGTGCCCGCCCAGGACCGGGCGGGTGGGTGGCGGCGGGTCGTGGTCGACGGCCGGGCTGCCGTCCTTGAGCTGGCGTGAGTGGGCGGCCAGGTCCTGGTGGGCCTGGGCGTCGGTCGCCTCGAAGTCGTCGGCCGCGATGACCAGGTGGTGCCCGGCCGAGCGCACCTCCCAGGCGGTGTCGACGAGGAGGCTCTCCAGGTGCCCCTCGAGGCTGGACCACGAGTAGAACGGCCCGGTCGAGCCGTAGCCGATGTTGGCGGGGCGGGTCCACGGCCCACTGCCCGAACCGCCCGCCACTTTGCCCTTGGCCTTGTCGAGCTGCGCGGCGATGTTGGGCATCACGCTGTGGCCGATCCAGCGGAGCGTGTCGATCTTGACCCTGGTCTCGTCCACGGTGGTGAGGTTGTCCCGGTCGGTCTCGTTGAGCAGCCTGAGCGGTGCGGCGAGGTTGAAGGAGTCCTCCTCGGCCTGGACCGTGCTGTGTGCGTTGGACAGGAGATCGGCGATCTGCGACTCCTGGTCGGTGATGGTCTCGTTGAGCTTCTCCAGTCCGTCCCGGAGCTTGCTCAGCACATCGGTGGGCGTGGCCCCGCCGAACGGCAGCGTCGTCCACTTGGGCGGCTTGGGCTTCGGGATCAACGCGCTCAACGCGCCGGCCCCGGTGCCGGCGACGGAGATGATGGTGCCGGCCGGCCCGGGCACGAACTTGCCGGCGATGGAGGCGATGGAGCCACCCACCTTGAGGGCGGTCGAGAAGTCTGCGCCCCCACCGCCCCGAGCGGCTTTCATGGCCCCCAGCACCTTGTCCGCGACGTCGGCGATGTCGAGCCGGGCTGCGGTCCAGAGCTCCTGCTCGCCGGCCACGCCGAACCACAGGATGGCGGCGATCGCCGACTGACCCCGCACGACGACCGGGAGCCGGTTGCTGTAGTTGCGGGTGAACGCATTGATGGTCGCGCCGTTGAACTGGGCCAGCTCGGTGTTCATCGTGCCGATGTCGCCGAGCTCCTGGTTGCCGCCGGTGATGCCGTACTGCTCGGTCGCGAGCGAACCGTCCGTCAGGGTCGCGGCTGCGTCGCGGCAGCGGTCGGTGAGTGACCCGAAGGCGGAAGGGTCGGGGAGCTCGGTCCAGCCTTCGAAGGCCGACCGGATCGCCTCGTCCCACGCGGCGTAGACGTCGGCGCCGATGTTCCACGGCGGCGTGAACTCCACCGGGTAGCCGAACCCGTCGGTCGCCACCCCTCCATAGCCCCGGCGCCCCGACTGGTTGGGCCCGGTGACGTGCACGTAGGGGCCTTGGTGCTCGAAGCCGGTGCCGACCGTGCCCTCGTAGCCGTTGAGGTACATCTCCGACTCGATCGCGGCGTCGACGATGAGGTCGATGGTGGCTTCGAGACTCTCGTACGACGACATGGCGTTGTTCTCCCCGCGGCCCGACCCCCCGAAACTCCGATTCGTCTGCGGTCTGGCGTGGGTTCCTGCGCTGCGTCGCGCAGACGAATCGGGTGGGGTCAGACCGCCGGCAGCGCCAGGGTGAAACAGGCTCCGCCGGACGCGGACGGCGCGTAGCTGAGCGTGCCGCCCTGCGACTCGGCCAGCGAGCGCACGACGTAGAGCCCGAGCCCGGTGCCGGTGGCCACCGAGCCGCCGGCCCGCGTGAACTCCCGGAACAGCTGGTCGTGGAACTCCGGTGGTACGCCGTCACCGCTGTCGGTCACGTCGATCGCCACCATGTGCGCGTGGTCCGGGTGCGGCCGGACGCCCACGACGAACGGCGCGCGGCCGTACTTCAGCGCGTTCCCGACCAGGTTGCCGAGCATCTGCTCGAGCCGCAGGGGGTCGGCCACCACCTTGCGGTCGTCCTGGACCACGGCGTTGACGGTCACCAGGTAGCGGTCGTTGATCACCGAGTCGATGACGTCGATCGGCTCGACCGGCTGCGGGTCCAGCCGCAGCGAGCCGCGCTGCAGCTCGGCGGCGGTCAGCAGGTCGGCGGTGATGCTGTCCAGCACCCGGGCCTGCCTGGTCACCGACGACATCAGCCGCGAGAGCTGCTGCTCGCTCATCGCGTCGCCGTCCTGGACGATCGACTCCGCGATCCCGCACAGCACCGCGACCGGGCCTCGGATCTCGTGCGCGGTGGTCGCGATCGCCCGGCGCAGGACGCCGATGTCCTCGGCGGTCGAGTCCAGGTAGATCAGCAGGGACTTGTTCGCCCTCCGCAGGGTGGCGTGCACGCCGACGCCGCCGACGTCGGCCACGAACGACGCCTCGCCGTCGAGCCGGTTGAACGCCACCAGGTTGGTGAGCAACGGCGCGATGGTGCCGAGCGGTACGCCGAAGCGGGCGCGGTTCTCCATCAGCCGCTGCGCGGTCGGGTTCGCGTGGACGATGCGGAACAGCGGCTCGTCGGCCACCTCCAGGACGCCGTACGGCGCCATCGACAGCGCGTCCCATGCGGACACGTCGAGCTGGGTCGAGGCCTCGGAGCCCTCGAGCCCGGGAGGCCGGGGCTGATAGCCGTTGACCGCCGCGGACACCGCGAGCCCGGCCACCACGCCACCCGCCGTCGCGTGGGTGGCCGCGGGCTCGTGGGACCCGGGCGGCGGCACCAGGGTCAGCGCCGGTGAGGGAGTCGTCGCGTCGGTGGTGCCTTCGACCATGCCGCGCACGTACTCCAGGATCCGCTTGAGCGACATCCCCTTCTGCAGGTAGCCGTCGGCGCCGGTCGCGAGCGCACGCTCGGACATCTGGGTGGCCCCGAAGCCGGAGAGCACGATGATCTTGGCGCCCGGGACCAGCCGGCGGATGCTCGGCAGTGCCTCGAGGCCGTCCATGACCGGCATCGACAGGTCCAGCAGCACGACGTCGGGGCGCTCGAGGCGCACCGCCTCGATGCCGGTCAGCCCGTCACCGGCCTCACCGACGACCTCCATGCCGCCGCGGGTGAGGGCCAGCCGGAGCAGCTCGCGCAGGTCGTAGGTGTCGTCGACGATCACCACGCGCACCGGTCGGGTGCGGGCCGCGGTTGCGTTCATCGGGGGTTCCCTTCCATCTCGGCCCGGGGGTCGACCGGGTCACCGGCCGCCGCGGCCTCGCGGGCGCTCACTGCGGCCGGCACGCTGCGCAGCAGGTCGAGTGAGTGGTGCTGGCTGCCGAGCAGCTCGGTGATGATGCGGCTGGCCGAGGCGATCGACGCGGTCAGGGCCTCGTTGGCCTTGACCGGCTGGTCGAGGTCGAGCGCCAGCTTGGCGACGACCAGTCCCTGGAGGACGGTGTCGTTGAGCTCCAGGGCCTGCTGCTCGCGCTGGCGGAGGTCCTGGAACAGCTGTGCGCCCTGCATCAGCGAGCCGTAGTTGCGGCGCAGGGTCCAGTAGTAGACGGCGACCACGGCACCGATCACGTCCCAGCTCGCGAGCGGCCAGCCCCACGCCGTACGCATGGCCAGCCCCTGCGGGTCGTCGAAGCCCATTGACGGCAGCACCATGTGCAGGCCGTGCGCGCCGTGGTGGACCGCGCACGTGAAGAAGATCGCGGCCGTGGCGGCCCCGAGCGGGTTGGTGCGCAGCTGGTGGCTCTTGGCCAGCGGCACCACGATCGCCAGGCTGATGCCCAGATACGCGGCCATGATCACCACATTGGCGATGAGCCCGACCTGCCAGGAGCCCATGGGTCAGTCCTTTCGTGGGGTGGTCATGCGCTGGCTCCGCTGAAGGAGAGCGCGACGAGGGTGACCACCGAGCCCGCGACGAACCAGTGCAGGGCCGGGTGCCAGCGGTGCCAGGCGACCAGCCGGGTGGGCAATGGGTCGCGTGACTGGAGCAGGGCGATGCAGCTGCCGGCGACGATCAGCTCCCAGCCGCCGCAGGCGATGTCCCACGGGCCGATGGCCTCCGGCCGGGGCAGCAGGCCGAACGGGAGCCCGAGGGTCCGCGTGATCGCCCACAGACCGATCACCGACATGTTCCCCAGGACGCCTGCGACCAGCAGGGATCGAGAGCACTGGACGGCGACCAGACCGGCCCAGACCAGCTGGACCAGCGCGGAGCCGGCGAAGAAGACGCCGAACAGGGTGGCCTCGCGGAAGTGCGCGGGACCGACGGCGGCGTGCACGCCCGCGGCGGCCGCCGAGCTGACGACCGCCAGCGGGAGCAGGACCCGCTGCGCGGCCGTCAGCACCGGCGCACGGTTCAACCAGTAGTCCCGGGAAGCCACCTGGGCGGGGTCGAGGGCGGTGGCCAGGTCGTCCGTGGCCAGCTCTGACCCCGTCAGGTTGCGCTGGGCCAGCGCGGAGCGCAGCGCGAGCACGCGCAGCTCGTGCTCGTCCGGCGGTGAGTCGGGGTGCGGGCCCAGAAACCGGGGAGCCAGCAGCGCGACCAGCCCCACCACGCCGACGCCGACGACGGCGTAGTGCAGGCCGTGCGCGACGACGGCAGCACCGCTGTCCGCGGACATGATGAGCACCCTCGGCTCCCTCCTCCGCGTCCGCTCGTGTGGCCACTGCCCCGACGGGATGGCCCGCTCCCGACAGTAGGTCTGCGTCCAGCGGCTCACCGGAGCACCACCGAACTGTCAACGAACTGTGGAGATTTCCACTCCCAGCTGCAGATTTCCCAAAGTTGAGTGGAATGGACTCAACTTCTCGGTCGTTGAGCAGAATGGGTGCCCGAGCGGGCATTCCCGTCACTCACATCCGTCCGCAGGAGACCTCCAGATGAGCCAGTTCGGCGCCGAGAAGTTCACGACCCGCAGCCGCGAGGCGATCGAGGCCGCGCAGCTCGCCGCGACCACGGCGGGCAACACCGCGACCGAGCCGATCCACCTGCTGGTGGGGCTGCTGCGCGACCAGGAGGGCACCGCCGGGACGCTGGTCAGCAAGTCGGGTGTCGACCCGCGCGCGCTCCTCGACCAGGCCGAGTCCGTGGTGACCGCCCTGCCGCGCGCCACCGGCAGCACCGTTCAGCAGCCGGGAGCCTCCGCGGCCATGACCAGGGTGCTGGCCGCCGCTCTTGACCTCGCCCAGTCGATGAAGGACGAGTACGTCGCCTCCGAGCACCTGCTCATCGCTCTGGCTGGAGTGGAGAGCTCCGCCCAGAAGGTGCTCGCGGACGCCGGGCTGACCGAGGCCGGGCTGCGCGAGGGGCTGACCGCGGTGCGCGGCAACCGGCGGGTGACCAGCCAGGACGCCGAGTCGACCTACGAGGCCCTGGAGAAGTACAGCGTCGACCTGACCCGGTCCGCCGAGGAGGGCAAGCTCGACCCGGTCATCGGCCGCGATGCGGAGATCCGTCGGGTGATCCAGGTCCTCTCCCGGCGTACCAAGAACAACCCGGTCCTGATCGGTGAGCCCGGAGTGGGCAAGACCGCCGTCGTCGAGGGGCTGGCCCAGCGGGTGGTCGCCGGCGACGTGCCCGACTCCCTCAAGGGTCGTCGCCTGCTCTCCCTCGACCTGGCCGCGATGGTGGCCGGGGCGAAGTACCGCGGCGAGTTCGAGGAGCGGCTCAAGGCCGTGCTGGAGGAGATCAAGGACGCCGGCGGCCAGATCATCACGTTCATCGACGAGCTGCACACGGTCGTCGGCGCGGGCGCCGGCGGCGACTCGGCCATGGACGCCGGCAACATGCTCAAGCCGATGCTGGCCCGCGGTGAGCTGCACATGATCGGTGCGACCACGCTCGACGAGTACCGCGAGCGGATCGAGAAGGACCCGGCGCTCGAGCGCCGCTTCCAGCAGGTCTTCGTGGGCGAGCCCTCGGTCGAGGACACCATCCAGATCCTGCGCGGCATCCAGGAGAAGTACGAGGCGCACCACGGCGTCCGGATCACCGATGCCGCGCTGGTCGCGGCCGCGACGCTGTCCGACCGCTACATCACCGGTCGTCAGCTCCCCGACAAGGCGATCGACCTGGTCGACGAGGCGGCCTCCCGGCTCCGGATGGAGATCGAGTCCTCGCCGGAGGAGATCGACCAGCTCCGCCGCCTGGTCGACCGGCTGAAGATGGAGGAGTTCGCGCTCGAGAAGGAGACCGACGACGCATCGGTCGAGCGGCTCGCCGCGCTGCGCAAGGACCTCGCCGACAAGGAGGAGGAGCTGCGCGGCCTCGACGCGCGCTGGGAGCGCGAGAAGACCTCGCTCGAGGGCGAGGGTGAGCTGCGCCGTCAGCTCGACCAGCTCCGCACCGAGGCTGATCGGTTGACCCGTGAGGGCGACCTGGCCGCCGCCAGCGAGATCCTCTACGGCCGGATCCCCGCGCTGGAGGAGCAGATCTCCCGCGTCGAGGAGACCGAGGCCGGCCAGGACGGAGACCTCGAGCCCCTCGTGGGCGAGGAGGTCGGCGCCGAGCAGGTCGCCGACGTGGTCGAGGCGTGGACGGGGATCCCGACCGGCCGGCTCCTCGAGGGCGAGACCGCCAAGCTGCTCCGGATGGAGGAGGTCATCGGCGAGCGGCTGATCGGTCAGCGCGACGCCGTCCGCGCGGTCAGCGACGCCGTACGCCGGTCGCGGGCCGGCATCGCCGACCCCAACCGTCCCACCGGCTCGTTCCTGTTCCTCGGCCCCACCGGCACCGGCAAGACCGAGCTGGCCAAGTCGCTGGCGGACTTCCTCTTCGACGACGAGCGGGCGATCGTCCGCATCGACATGAGCGAGTACTCCGAGAAGCACTCGGTGGCGCGTCTGGTCGGTGCGCCGCCCGGCTACGTGGGATACGACGAGGGCGGCCAGCTCACCGAGGCGGTGCGCCGGCGCCCGTACAGCGTGGTGCTGCTCGACGAGGTCGAGAAGGCGCACCCGGAGGTCTTCGACATCCTGCTGCAAGTGCTCGACGACGGCCGGCTGACCGACGGCCAGGGACGCACCGTCGACTTCCGCAACACGCTGCTGGTCCTGACCAGCAACCTCGGCTCGGCCTACCTGGTCGACCCGACGCTGGACCCGGAGAAGAAGAAGGAGTCGGTGCTGGCCACGGTGCGGGCGTCGTTCAAGCCGGAGTTCCTCAACCGGCTCGACGAGATCGTCGTCTTCGACGCGCTCTCCCAGGACGACCTGGCCCGGATCGTCGACCTGCAGCTCGCGCTGCTCGAGAAGCGGCTCGCGGTCCGGCGGGTCACGATCTCGGTGACTCCGGCCGCACGCTCGTGGCTGGCCGAGACCGGCTACGACCCGGCGTACGGCGCCCGGCCGCTGCGCCGGCTCATCCAGTCGGCGATCGGTGACCCGCTCTCCCGGCTGCTGATCGGCGGCGAGGTCACCGACGGCGGCTCGGTCGTGGTCGACGTGGGCGACGAGGGACTGGTGCTGCGGGTGGGCTGACGCCCGCCCGTCACACTTGAGGGCATGGCCGAGTCCAAGCCCGCGCGCCCGTCCCAGGTGACCCTGGCCGGGTGGCTGGTGATGGCCGGGTCGGTGGTGGTCGTGCTGATGGCGTTCAGCCAGGTCGCCGACCTGCGCTCGCTCGAGACCCGGGAGGCGATCGAGGACTACATCTCGAGCGAGCCCGGCAAGCAGCTCGGGCTGAGCGTCCAGGGCGTGCAGACGCTCCTGCGGATCGCTTCGATGGTGGCCGCGGCCTGCGCGGCGGCCACCGCGATCCTCGGGTGGCAGGCCCTGCAGCGGTCGAAGGGCGCCCGGGTGGCGCTGTCGGCGCTGGCGGTGCCGCTGTTCGTGACCGGGTTGGCCAGCGGCGGGATCGCCGCCGCGGTCGTCACCGCCGCGATCGTGATGCTGTGGTTCCAGCCGGCGCGGGACTGGTTCGACGGGACCGTGCGGCGGGCTCCGGAGCCTCCGGAGCCGACGCCTGCGGCACCCGGCGGCCGGGACCCGCTGCTCGACCTGCCGCCGCCGACCCAGCCGCCGCTGCACGCGACGCCGTACGCCGCCGGGTCGGCGGTCGTCCCCGTTGCTGCGGCCCGGCGGCCGGCGGCCGTGGCCTGGGCCTGCGTGCTGACCTGGCTCTGCTCGGCGACGGCGTTCGTCGTGCTCGGGGTCACGATCGCCGCCCTGGTCGCCGATCCCGGGATCATCGACGACGCCCGTCGGCAGAACGCCGACCTGGTGGACGCCGACCTCACCGACGCGGTGCTGCGCAACGCCGTCTACGCGACGGCGGCCGTGGTCATGGGGTGGTGCGCCGTGGCGGCGGTGCTGGCGGCCCTGGCCTGGCGCCGGGTCCGCTGGGCGGCGATTGCTCTGGTCGTCTCGGCCGGCGTGGCCGGCGGACTGTGCCTGCTCACGCTGGTGGGCTCGCTGGCGCTGCTCCTGCCCCTGGCCGCCTGCGCGGCCACGGTCGCGCTGCTGCTGCGGCCCGAGTCACGCGGCTGGCTCAGGCGGTGAGGTCGGCCTTCGCGAGCCGGGTGACGCCGTCGTCGATGACCTCGCGGGTCTTGCAGAACGCGAACCGCACCAGGTGCCGGCCGCCGTCGGGGTCGGTCGGGTCGTCGTAGAAGACCTGCGTCGGGATCGCCACCACCCCGGCCCGCTCGGGCAGGGCCAGGCAGAACGTCATCCCGTCCGGCCAGCCGAGGTCACGCACCGACGCGGACGCGAAGTAGGTGCCTTGGGGGACGTACGCCGTGATGCCGGCCTCGGCCAGCCCGGCCAGCAGCAGGTCGCGGCGCTGCTGCAGGTCGCGGCCGAGCTCGCGCGGGAAGTCGGGCGCCTCGTCGAGCGCCAGCGCCACCGCCGGCTGCAGGGGTGAGCCGGAGGTGAAGGTCATCCACTGCTTGGCGGCCAGCACCGCGCCCACGAGGTCCGCGGGCCCGGTGGCCCAGCCGACCTTCCAGCCGGTGAACGAGTAGGACTTCCCGGCGCTCGACAGGGTCAGGGTCCGCTCGAACATCCCGGGCAGAGTGGCCAGCGGCACGTGCTCGACCCCGTCGAAGGTGAGGTGCTCGTAGACCTCGTCGGTGATCACCACGAGGTCGTGCTCGATCGCCATGTCCGCGACCGCCTGCAGCTCGTCGCGGTGCAGCACCGCCCCGGTCGGGTTGTGCGGGCTGTTCAGGAGGAGGAACCGGGTTCGCGGCGTCACCGCCGCCCGCAGCGCATCCACGTCGAGGCGGAAGTCGGGCGCCCGCAGCGTCACCGGACGGCGTACGCCGCCGACCATCTGGATCATCGCGACATAGGAGTCGTAGTACGGCTCCAGCACGACCACCTCGTCGCCGGCGTCCACCAGCCCGAGCAGCGCCGCCGCGATCCCCTCCGTGCACCCGGTGGTCACCACGACGTTCTGGTCCGGGTCGAGGTCGATCCCGTAGTGACGCTGCTGGTGGCGGGCGATGGCCTCCCGCAGGGCGGGCACGCCCGGTCCGGGGGCGTACTGGTTGGCGCCGTGCTCCAGCGCGCGCACCGCCTCGGCGATCACCTCCGGCGGCCCGTCCACGTCGGGGAACCCCTGGCCCAGGTTCACCGAGCCGGTACGCATCGCCAGCGCCGACATCTCGGTGAAGATCGTCGGGGCGATGCCCTGGAGCCGGGAGGCCAGACGGGTGCTCACGGGTCGCCACGCTAGTGGTTGCCGCTAGCGTCCTGTCCGTGACCGCCGACCAAGCCCTGGCCGCCGATGTCGACGCCGCGTGCCGGCTCTCCGGCACCTTCACGCTCCGCTCGGGGCAGGTGTCTCACGAGTACTTCGACAAGTACCTCTTCGAGACCTCGCCCGTCCTCCTGGCCAGGGTGGTCGAAGCGATGGTGGACCTCGTGCCCGAGGGCACCGAGCTGCTCGGCGGGCTCGAGATGGGCGGCATCCCGATCGCGACCGTGCTCAGCAGCCGGACCGGGCTGCCGGCGCTGTTCGTGCGCAAGCGGGCCAAGGAGTACGGCACCTGCAAGCTGGCCGAGGGGCCCGACGTCGACGGCCGGCGGGTCACGCTGGTCGAGGACGTCGTCACCACCGGCGGCGCGGTGCGCGAGGCCACCAACGCGCTGCGCGAGCGTGGCGCCACCGTCGAGGTCGTGGTCTGTGCCATCGACCGCAGCCCGGAGGGCGAGAACCCCCTGGCCGACGTGGGTCTCGAGGTGCGGCCGGTCCTCACCAAGGCCGACCTGGACCTTGCCCGGGCTGCCGGGTCGTAGGTGGTTGCCGTATTTGGCGTCGAGTGACCCGAATGGCAGGTTTCCGGCGTCGCCGGACATGCAAATTGGGTCACTCGACGGGAAACGGAGGGCGACGACGCCCGGCGAGCCGCCTCAGACGTCGGCGCGCGCGGGGTCGGTCTGGGTGTCGGTCTGGGCGTCCGGCTTCTGCTGGGTGGCGCCCGCAGCCCGGTTGCGCCGGCCGTTGCGGCGGTGCTTGAAGTACTCCCAGGTGAACGGGATCACCGAGAAGGCCAGGATCACCAGCACGGCGTAGTCGATGTTCTCGCCGAGCGCCGGGAAGCTCTCGCCGAGCAGGTAGCCGAGCATCGTGATGCTGACCACCCACAGCGCGGCGCCGACCGCGCTCCAGGTGAAGAACCGGCGGCGCTCCATCATGGTCACGCCCGCCACGACCGTGATGTAGGTGCGCACGAACGGCACGAACCGTCCGATCACCAGCGCCTTGTTGCCGTGCTTCTCGAAGAAGGCGCTGGTCTTGTCGAGGTGGGCGCGCTTGATGATCCGGCCGTCGCGTTGGTAGAGCGGCGGCCCGAGACGGCGGCCGATCTCGTAGCCCGCGACGTTGCCCAGGAACGCCGCGACCGCGAGCAACGACATCGCGATCGCGAGCCCCGCGGCCTTGTTGTCGACGCCCAGCACCTGGTACTTGCCGCCGGCGATGAACAGGCCGAGCGCGAACAGCAGCGTGTCGCCCGGCAGGAACGGGAAGAACAGCCCGCACTCCACGAACACCATGGCGACACTGACCCACAGGAACGCGCCACCGAACTCGCTCAGCAGCCAGTCCGGGTCGAGCCACTTGATCCCGAGCAGCAGTGGCTCCGTGATGACCGCCAGGTCCGGGAGCACCGTCACGCGGATACGGTACCTGCCGCACCCGCGCGCCACCTGACCCGTCTGGGTACATCCGGGCGGTGTCTACTGTCGCGTCGTGGACAGTGACCGCGGCGGCGGCGGACCCGAGGACGAGCGGGCGCCGTACGACCCGATGCCGCACGGCCCGGACGAGGTCGGAGTCGGTCCGTGGGAGGGGCCGTGGCCGACCGGGGAGCAGTACGACACGGCGCTGCTCGCCGGGGGCGACCGGCGCAACGTCGTGGACCGCTACCGCTACTGGACGCTCGAGGCGATCGTGGCCGACCTCGACCGGCGCCGGCACGACTTCCACGTCGCCATCGAGAACTGGCGGCACGACTTCAACATCGGCACGATCGTCCGCTCCGCCAACGCATTCCTCGCCCGCGAGGTGCACATCGTCGGCAACCGCCGCTGGAACCGGCGGGGCGCGATGGTCACCGACCGCTACCAGCACGTCGTCCACCACGACGACGTGCCGGCGCTGGCCGCGTACCTCCGCGAGCGGCCGGGCGGCCCGGTGGCGCTCTGGGGCATCGACAACCTGCCCGGCTCGCTGCACCTGGAGACGACCGAGGTGCCGCGGCGGGTCTGCTTCCTGTTCGGCCAGGAGGGGCCGGGGCTGTCGGAGCCGGCGCGGGAGGCCTGCGACGCGACGTTCTCGATCGCGCAGTTCGGCTCCACCCGGTCGATCAACGCCTCGGCCGCGGCCGCGATCGCGATGCACGCCTGGGTCCGCACCCACGCCGAGGTGACCGGCGAAGACGCCTGGCGAGGCTGACACTCACGCCCTGGCCAGGACCTCCTGGAGGGCGGCCAGGCCCCGCGAGGTGTGGCTCTTGACCGTGCCCTCACCGATGCCGAGCTCGGCCGCGGTCTCGGCGACCGAGAGCCCGAGCCAGTGCCGCATCAGCACGACCTTGCGTTGCATGGCGGGCAGCGCTTGGAGCGCCTCGAACAGCGCGTCGCGATCCTCGACGGGGAGCTCGTCCCTGGCCGCGCGGTCCGGCGGTGCGGCGTGCGGGCGCTCGCGACGCCACGGCCGCCGGGTCTCGTCGATGTGGGTGCGCACGATGATCCGGCGGGCGTAGGCCTCCTCGCGGCCGTCCCTGCGGACCCGCGGCCAGGCGACGTACAGCTTGACCAACGCGGTCTGCACGAGGTCGTCGGCCAGATGCCAGTCGCCGCAGACCGCGTAGGCGATCCGGCGCAGGTGGGTGCGGCGGGCGCGGACGAACTCGGAGAAGGCTGCGTCCCGCTCAGCCGCCCTCACAACAGGCCACCCCCGCCCTCCGCGTACCGCTCGCGTGCGAAGTCGAGGAAGGCATCGAGGTCGGTGCCGACGCCGTCCTGGCCGACCGGGACGGCGATGTACTGAGGATCCTCGCCGACCATCCCGCGGGCCAGCACGTAGTAGGTCTCGCCCGCGTCCGTCCGCACCCGGGCGGCCGCCGTGCGGTCCCGCGGGCCCGCGAACGAGTCGCCGACGCCGACGTGGGGGCGCTGCTCGAGGATCGTCACGCTCTCGGAGGGCCTGAGCTGCTCGGTGTCGCCGACGAAGCTGACGAGATCGAGGCCCGCAATGCCTGGCAGGTCGTCGGACGCGTCCGGCACCGAGGGCTCGCCCGTGGCCAAGCCGGACACCTGCTCCAGCCAGGTCTCCAACGGCCCCTTCTCGTTCCCGGAGTAGGCCATCGCCTCTCCGCCCTGCTGCCCCGGACCGTCGTACCGGGCGTACCAGTAGACGCCGCCGCCGACCTGGATCTCCAGGGCCAGCGAGGTGGCCGGCGCCGCCACGCCGAACGGGTTGTCGACGCGACGCAGGACCGTGCCCTCACTCACCGCGACCTGCCCGCCGTCGACGACGCTGACGAGGAGGTGGCGCAGGACCCGTCGGACCTCGGCGGGGGTGGGGGGAGTGTCGGAAGGTGCTGGGTCGACCCTCGTGGCGGGTGTGGCGGAGGGGCTCCCGGTCGGTTGCTGGACGACGTCGGTCCCGGCGTGATCGCTGCTGGCGCCGGCCAGCATCGACGCGGTGACGGCGATGGCCGCGACCGCGGCCGCGGACGCGGAGCCGAGCGTCAGGTGCCGCCGGCGTACAGCGCGGTGCCCCTCGACCAACAGCGCCTCGAGCGAAGGGTGCGGCTCGGGACCGTCGCCGATGCTGCGGTCGAGCCGGTCCGCGATCTCGGTGTCCATGCCCTTTCTACGGAAGCCGTGGGCGTGGCGTTGTCAGCGGCCCCCTGTCCACCCGTCGAGAGTAGGCCCGGGCCCCGACTAGGGTTTCGGTATGCCGATCGCCACCCACGAGAAGTACGCCGAGATGCTCGACGCGGCCCAGAAGGGGAACTACGCCTTCCCGGCCATCAACGTCTCGTCGTCGCAGACCCTCAACGCCGCGCTCCAGGGGTTCGCGGACGCCGGCTCCGACGGGATCATCCAGGTCTCGACGGGCGGCGCGGAGTACCTCTCCGGGCCCAACATCAAGAACATGGTGAGCGGCTCGGTCGCGTTCGCGGCGTACGCCCGCGAGGTGGCGAAGAACTACCCGGTGCAGATCGCCCTGCACACCGACCACTGCCCCAAGGACAAGCTCGACGGCTTCGTCCGGCCGCTGCTCGACATCTCGGTGGAGCGGGTCGCGCGCGGCGAGGAGCCGCTGTTCCAGTCCCACATGTGGGACGGCTCCGCGGTGCCGCTAGAGGAGAACCTCAAGATCGCCGAGGAGCTGCTCGCCACCTGCCAGAAGGCCAACATCGTCCTGGAGATCGAGGTCGGTGTGGTCGGAGGCGAGGAGGACGGCGTCGAGGGTGCGATCGACGACAAGCTCTACAGCACGCCCGAGGACGCCATCGCCACGGTCAAGGCGCTCGGCACCGGCGAGAACGGCCGCTACCTGACCGCGCTCACCTTCGGCAACGTGCACGGTGTCTACAAGCCCGGCAACGTGAAGCTCCGCCCGGAGATCCTCAAGAGCGCCCAGGAGGCGGTGATCAAGGAGCTCGGCCTGACCGAGGGCTCCCGGCCGTTCGACCTGGTCTTCCACGGCGGCTCCGGCTCCACGCCCGAGGAGATCGGCGCGGCCGTCGACTACGGCGTGATCAAGATGAACGTCGACACCGACACCCAGTACGCCTTCACCCGTCCGGTGGCCGCGCACATGTTCAGCAACTACGACGGCGTCCTGAAGGTCGACGGCGAGGTGGGCAGCAAGAAGGCCTACGACCCGCGGGCGTGGGGCAAGGCGGCCGAGGCTGGCATGGCGGCCCGGGTCGTGGAGGCCTGCGAGAACCTGCGGTCGGCGGGCCACGCGCTGGCCTGAACCGGCCCTGACTCATACCCCTAGAGGGTATTCCGGACAACAATTCCAGCGAGTTTCGCGATTCTGCTGCGGTGCGGGCCGGGCGGGTGTAAGCATCCCTTCGTGGCGACCCTAAGCCGCCACACCTTCTCGGGGGCCGCCGTCGCCTGTTTGCTGGGCGCGACTGCCGCTATCGGGTGGGTGCCGGGGGCAGCACGACCAGCAGCGGCGACGGACTCGACGTTCGTGGCCACTGACGCCTGCCCCCTCAGCTGGCCGGCCCTTCACGCCGGATCGGGCAACGGCTCCGACGGCAACGTCTCGCTGCTGGTCGGCGGCAGCCTGAGCGTGCGGGGGAGCGCCGCGGGGGCCGAGGGGGTCGTGGTGGCGCGTGGCGACGCCACGTTCGCCCGGGAGGTCTCCGGGACCTACCAGGTCGGCGTGACCGCCGAAGGCTCGCAGGTCCCGCCGCACGCCGACAGCGACATGCTCGCCGTGGGCGGCACCCTCACTACTGCGCCGGGCACCCACCTCGACGTCGGGGAGGGGCTCGCTGGCGACGTCGTGGTCGGTGGCCCGGTGACGGAAGGGGCCGACGCCGACCTGCACGGCGGCCAGCTGGACGCCGGGGTGCCCGACGCGACTGCGCCGTACGACGCGCTGCTGGCCGACCTGCCCGGCAAGTCGGGTTGGTACGCCGCCCTGCCGGCCACCGGCACCACCGAGGTCACGGAGAAGGCGATCACCCTGACCGGTGACGGCGTCTCCGAACCACAGGTCTTCACCGTGGACGGCTCGCTGCTGGGCGCGGTGGACGGCGTGGGCCGCTCGCTGCAGGTGCTCGGTGTGCCCGCGGGCGGGACCGTGGTCGTCAACCTGGGCGGACCCTTCGTCGACCTCGACATCGACAGCCTGCTCGGTCCGGACGGGACGGTCATCGACCCGATCGCGAGCGCGTCCTTCGTCGAGCTGGCCACCCACCTCGTCTGGAACGCGCCCGCCGCCACGGCCGTCGACATCGGTGGCCTGGCGCAGCTGCCCGGCTCGCTGCTGGTCCCGAGCGCCCCCAGCACCACGACGCTGGCCGGGGCCGGCGCCAACGGCCGGATCCTGGTGGCCGGCGACCTCGTGCACACCGGCTCCGGGCGGCTGCACAGCTATCCGTTCCTGCCCGACCGCGACCTGGGGTGCACGCCCGAGATCAGCCACCTCGGCACCCTGACGCTCGACGTCGACCTGCAGGACCCCGGTCACGTCGTCCCCGAGGACCGGTTCTTCCAGGGCCAGTACTCCTGCGAGCTGGACGGCACCGACGTGACCCCCGGCGACGACACCTGGATGGTGCGCGCCGGCGCCGACGCCAAGGTGCTGTCCGACCAGATCCCGGTCGGGGCGGTCTGCACCGTCACCGAGCGGCTCGAGGTGCCTCCAGCCCAGGACTACGAGTGGGCCGAGCCGGTCCTCGACCCCGAGCAGGTGAAGGTGGCCAAGCGCGACCCGCGGGGCCTCACGGTCACCAACCGCGCCGACGCGCTGCTCGAGCCGCCCCCACCGCCGGCGACGCCTCCCAGCGACCCGACCTCGACCCCCACCGCCGTGGTGGTCCCGGAGCCTCCGCTGCCCACGACCACGCCGTCGGCGGGGCCGTCGTCGGAAGCGGAGCCGACCATCCCCCCACGCGAGCCGTCACCGACGGCGCAGCCGTCGCCCGCGCCTGAGACGGCGACGCCCACGGCCGATGCGGCCGTGCCTCACGCCGACCCGCCACGGCCGGGTGGGGACACCGGGCCGTTCACCACGACCGCACCGTTCACCGTGCGTGGGTCGTTCGTGTGGGGACCGATGCTGCTGCTCAGCGTGCTCACGCTGCTGGTGCGGACCCGGCGTCGACCGGTGCGGCGCCGCTGACACCGGCGTACCCGTCGTGCCGCGGCCGCTCGAACAACAGGGACGCGGCGAACAGCGCCGGCCACGGGTCCGTCTGGTCGACCGGCGCGGGCGCGGGCTGGGTCATGTCCCCACCCGACACCTGGACGGGGACAATGCTTCCGTGACCCCCGACCTCCACGCAGACCTCATGGCCGGCCCCCCACCGACCCTCCTCCCGCTGGATCCGGCCCAGGCCGAGATCGAGGGCGGCACCGCCGCCGTCGACGTCGTACGCCGCCACCCCGACTCGCCCGCCGCCTGGGCCGCCCTGGCCGCGGCCGCCAACGACTTCAGCGCCGACGACGTCACCGTCTACGCCTACGCGCGGGTCGGCTACCACCGCAGCCTCGACCTGCTGCGGCGCAACGGCTGGAAGGGCCACGGCCCGGTGCCGTGGGAGCACGCCCCCAACCGCGGGTTCCTGAGCTGCCTGGGCCTGCTCGCCCTCGCCGCCCGCGCGATCGGCGAGACCGACGAGTTCGAGCGGTGCCGGGACTTCCTGCGCGACTCCAGCCCCACCGGCTACGACGTGCTGTTCGACGGGATCGAATGATCATCGGGTAACTCACCGTTCGGTGAGCCTCTCCGGCGTTCCAACGCCATGGAAGCTGACCGAACGGTGAGTTACCCAGAAGCGGCGCGGGCCCGCTCAGGCGCCACGCCGACCGCCGGTGCCGTACCTGCGCCGGAGCTCGCGAGCGTTGCGGGCCAGATGCTCCGGTAGCTCCGCACCGAATCGCGCGACGGTCTCGTCGTACTCCTCCCGCATCCGCTTGAGCACCTGCTTGCGGTCGGGGTTCCAGTAGTCGGCGAACACGATCGGCGACGTGCCGAGACCCTGACGGTGCATGAGGCGCTCGCGCTTCTTCTCCGCCCAGACCACCTCCGTGGCGTCCTGCTCCGCGAGGCCGCCCTGGGCCACGGACACGTACTTCACCTTGCCGTGGGCCTCGAAGATGTGGCACCCGACCCTCATGTCACCCCAGACCACACGACCGTCCTCCAGTGCGACGGGGAACTGCGTGTCGACCTCGCCCAGACCCAGGGCCGTCACCAGTTCCCGGCCAAGGGTCTCCAGCACGCTTTCGGCCCCTGGGTCGGCGAACGCCACAGCCGCACGCGCCCGGCGCGAGTACGGCCAGAACAGCATGGGCTCCACGGCCGCCTCCAGTGCCGATCGGCTGACGCCGAGTCGCATGGCGGCGTCGCAGGCGATCTCGCCGTACGGCGTGCCGTGCTCCCGCGCGATGTCGACGGCGGTGCGGGCCAGGTCGAGAACCCGCAGCCCGTTCACCTCGACGACTTGGTGTTCGCCGAAGCCGGCCAAGTGGTGCTTCACGCCGAACTTCGTCCAGGCCCCCGTGCTGCCAGGGCGGGTGATGTGCACGAAGGGATCCGCCGGGTTGAGGATCTCCATCCCATGCTCGTGCGCTGCCGAGTCGTGGCTGACCACCCAGCCTCGCCGCATGGTGGCCAGGGCAGCGCGAGTCCGCAGACGCGGAAGGCCGACGTGCTCGTCGAGGCTGTTCCACACCTCGCCGTCGGCATAGACCCCTCGTCGCACGAGGACCAGGACGCCGGTGTTGAGCAGGTGCCGGATGTCAGCGCTCGAGAGGCCGCAGTCCAACGCCTTCGGTCGGGTGATGAGTCCACCTTGTGCGGCCAGCACCGCTTGAGCCTTGATGTTCACGCACCGGGGTCTGCCCGCTGAGGTCGGGGCTCAGCGGCCTCGGCGAAATCTGTGGACAGGCCGAGCAGGGGTAACTCACCGTTCGGTGAGCTTCCGCAGCGTTCGAACGCCATGGAAGCTGACCGAACGGTGAGTTACCCCAGATGACCGGCAGCCGGCGGCGTGAGCAGGGCGCGGACCCGGGCGCTGCCGAGCGCCACGAACAGCGTGGGCAGGCGGGGGCCGCGGTCGGCGTCGACCAGCAGGTTGTAGAGCAGCCGGAAGAACGCCTTCTGGTCGGCCTTGACCTCGTCGGTCGGGGGGTCGTCGAGGCCGAGGCCACGGGCCAGCTTGGGTACGCCGTAGACCAGCGCGGTCGTGGTGTCGAGGTCGAGGTCGGCGGGGAGCCGGTCGAGCAGCTGGGCCAACCAGAGCCGCTCGTCCTCGGAAAGCGTCGCGAGCCGGGCCGCGTCGGGTTCCTCGCGGACGGTGGTGCGGTTGCCGTACTCACGCATCCAGTTCCACGCCCGGCTGAGGCGTGGCTCCAGATCATCGATGGACGCGCCGACGATGCGGCTGATCTGGACCTCGTCGCCATTGGTGATGTCGGCGACGGAGGAGAGCTGGCGAAAGGACTCGATCCTGGCCGGAGACGGCAGCCGACCCGCGGTCGAGGTGGAAATGGCGCGCTCGAAGGCGAGCACCTGCGCGTCGCGCCGCGCGGGGTCGAGAGCCTTGCGGCCGAGCGCGTCCCACTCGTCGTAGAGGCGCACCACCTCGGGACCGAAGTCGATGTTGAACGTCTGGCGCGGGTTGCGGCGCACGTAGAGCCACCGCAGGATCGGCGCCTCCAGGACGCGCAGCGCGTCCTCGGCGGTGGGCGCACCCCCGGCCGACGACGACATCTTCTGCACGCCGGCGAAGCCGACGAAGCCGTAGCCGAACCAGGCCGGCCGCGGCATCCCGAAGATGTCCTCCACCAACGAGTGGCCGACCGTGAACGACGACCCCGGCGTCGCGTGGTCCATCCCGGCCGGCTCGAAGTCGACGTGCTCGAAGGCCCACCGCATCGGCCAGTCGACCTTCCACACCAGCTTGCCCTCGAACTCCGAGGACAGCACGGTGCGACCCAGGTAGCCGTTGAGGTCACAGGTGTAGCTGAGCTCGGTCGTCGCCTCGTCGTACGCCGTCAGGGTGACGGTGTCGCGGCCGCAGTCGCGGCAGTAGGGCTTGTAGGGGAAGCGGGCCAGGTCGCCGGTCCCGACCGGCTCGTCGTCGTCGGCCGCCACTGACTCGGCCAGCGCGAGAGCCTCCTGCTCGTTCTCGGCCCCAGGTGCGGAAGCGGCCTTGGTCCGGTGCCGGGCCAGCACCGCCTCGATCTCGTCGCGCCGCGCGACCGCGGTCAGGACGGCGTCACGGTAGACGCCCGCCTCGTAGCGCGAGGTCTGGGAGACCTCCTCCATGTCCACGCCCATGGCGTGGAGAGAGTCGTGCAGCGGCTGCTTGAAGTGGTCGGCCCAGGAGCCGTGGCAGCCGTCCGGGTCGGGCACCTTCGAGAGCGGTCGCCCGATGTGCTCGCTCCACGACGGGTCGACGCCGACCGGCACCTTCCGGAAGCGGTCGTAGTCGTCCCACACGTGCAGGTGCCGGGTCGGAAGGCCGCGGCGGCGCAGCTCCTCGGCCACGAAGTGCACGGTGAGGAACTCGCGCAGGTTGCCCAGGTGCACCCGGCCCGACGGGCTCGCTCCGGACGAGACGGTGACGATCGAGGCGCCCTCGCCGGCGTGCCGGATGGCGTCGTCGGCGGCGCGCGTCACCCAGTCATGCGGTTCGCGGTCGCGCGACCGAGCACCCTTCGACACGATGGGAAACGCTACCGGGGGAGGAGAACCGGTCGAGCAGCCGGTCGCGCATCCGCAGCTGCTCCGCGACTCCCGCCGCGGGGATGCCGAAGAAGCGCTGGTGCAGCTCGCCGGGGAGCCGGCGACCCAGGCGGCCGTGCCCCACGGCGTGGTTGTCGAAGACGAGCAGGTCGCCCGGGGCCAGCCGTACGTCGACCGCGACGCCCTCGACGTCGAGCCCGAGCCCGGCCAGGTGACGGGCCTCGGCGGCCGCGTCGTCGAACTCGAGCCCGCACCGGAAGCCGGGTTCGTCCTTCACGCTCGGCAGCACCGGCACGCCACCCTCCGCCGCCTCGACGAGCCTGGCCACGCTCCCCTCGGCGTACCCCTCGCCGTCGTCCCAGGCGCCGTGCGTGCGGCCGTACTCCTCCAGCCGGCGCACCAGCTCCCCGCGCTCGGGCCAGGGCCGCTGGCTGAGCAGCTCGTCCAGCGGCACCAGCCGCGTCGTGGCCCCCTCGGTCGTGGCGCCGAGCGGGACGTGCAGCGCCGTGTACGTCGCCACGTCTCGCCGACGCACCGGCGCGAGCGGCAGCCCGAAGTCCACGTGCAGGGTCTGGAACGGCCGGGTCGGGGACCCGTCCTCGGGCGGGACGACGTACCGTCCGACCACCTCGAGCCGCCGACCCGCCGCCAGCTCGACCAGCTGCTCGGCCATTGCGAACGCCTCGGCCGACGACAGCCGGCCGCCCGCCAGGTGCACCAGCGGCGGCGCCGGACTCACGCCGGCACGACGAGGGAGTACGCCGCCGGCTCGACCCGCCAGGACCGGTGCCGCTCGGGCCCGTAGATCTCCCCGTCGGCGCTGCACCAGAACTCCTCGCCGGAGACCGTGACCGTGGACCCGCGCAGGTAGGCCACGTCGTCGCGCTCGGGGTGCCGGCCCACGACGAGCTTGGCGCCGTACCCCAGACGAGCCACCGGCCCGATCGCCCGCGAGACCATCACGTCGACCACGCCGTCGCCGGGGTCGGCGTGCGGCGTGAGCTCGGTGCCGCCACCGACCTTCGGGCCGTTGCCGACCGCGACCATGAGGATCGGCTGGTCGAGGTCGACCACGACCTCGCCATCGACCTCGACGCGGACCCGGACGTACGGCGGCCTGACCGCGGCCGAGATCGCGCCGATCGGGTAGCCGAGCTTGCCCAGGTTGACCTTGCCGATCCCGACCCGGTGCAGCCGCTCCTTCCACTTCGCGCCGCGCCGGCTGGCCTGCGCGCCGGCCCCTGCGTGCACGTTGTTGACCACGATCTCGCCGACCTCGTCGACGATCAGGTCCATCGGCCGCACCACGCCCTCGACGAGCGTGCGGGCCGCGCCCTCGATGTCGAGCGGGATGTCGTTGGCGCGGGCGAAGTCGTTGCCGGTGCCGAGCGGGAGGATGCCGAGCACCGCGCTCTTCAGGTCGTTGCGCCGGTAGAGCGTGGTGACCACGGCGTGCAGGCTGCCGTCACCACCCGCGACCACGACCCGGCGGGAGCCGGCGCGGTGGAGAGCGCTGTTCAGCTCGCCCGGGTCCGACGTCGCCTGGACCTCGACCGACGTGTGGGTCCGGAGGACCCTCAGCGCCGTCTGCAGCGACTCCTCGTCGTCCGGGCCGGCGTCGCGGTTGGTGATCACGAGAAGCGGGTCCATCGCCGGTGACCCTATCCTCTGGTTGGCCGGACCCCACCCGCAAGGAGCTGCTCGGATGCCAGCGATCGCCATCATCGGCGCCCAGTGGGGCGACGAGGGCAAGGGCAAGGCCACCGACGTCCTCGGCAGCCGGGTGGACTACGTCGTGAAGTTCAACGGCGGCAACAACGCCGGCCACACGGTGGTGATCGGCCAGGGGGAGGCACAGCAGAAGTACGCCCTGCACCTACTGCCCAGCGGCATCCTCACGCCCGGGGTCACGCCGGTGATCGGCAACGGCGTGGTCGTCGACCTCGGCGTCCTGTTCGAGGAGATCGACGGTCTCGAGAAGCGCGGCGTCGACACCTCGCTGCTCAAGGTCTCGGCCAGCGCCCACGTCATTGCCAGCTACAACAAGACCCTCGACAAGGTCACCGAGCGGTTCCTCGGGACGCGGCGGCTCGGCACCACCGGCCGCGGCATCGGCCCGACCTACGCCGACAAGATGAACCGCATCGGGATCCGGGTCCAGGACCTGTTCGACGAGAAGATCCTGCGCGCCAAGGTCGAGGGTGTCCTCGAGCTGAAGGGGCAGGTCCTCACCAAGGTCTACAACCGACGGGCGCCGGAGGTCGACGAGATCGTCGACGAGCTCGCGTCGTGCGCCGACCGGCTGGCGCCGTACGTCGTGGACAGCGGGCTGCTGCTCAACCAGGCCCTCGACCGTGGCGAGACCGTCCTGCTCGAGGCCGGCCAGGCCACGCTGCTCGACGTCGACCACGGCACCTACCCGTTCGTGACGTCGTCCTCGGCCACCGCGGGCGGTGCCTGCACCGGCTCCGGCATCCCGCCGACCCGCCTGGACCGGGTGATCGGGATCGTGAAGGCCTACACCACGCGCGTCGGCGAGGGGCCGTTCCCGACCGAGCTGAACGACGACTTCGGCGAGCACCTGCGCAAGGTCGGTGCGGAGTACGGCACCACGACCGGCCGCCCGCGCCGGTGCGGCTGGTACGACACGGTGATCGCGCGGTACGCCGCGCGCGTCAACGGGGTGACCGACTTCGTGCTGACCAAGCTCGACGTGCTCACCGGCCTCGAGCAGGTGCCGGTCTGTGTCGCCTACGACGTCGACGGCGTCCGCCACGACGAGATGCCGGTCAACCAGTCCGACTTCCACCACGCCGTCCCGATCTACGAGGAGCTGCCGGGCTGGTGGGAGGACATCTCCGGTGCCCGCACGCTCGAGGAGCTGCCGGCCAACGCCCGCGCGTACGTGCGTCGGGTTGAGGAGCTCTCCGGCGCCCGGATCTCGGCCATCGGGGTGGGCCCCGCCCGCGACGCCACGATCGTCCTGCACGACCTGTTGTGACGACGCCGGGTGGCCCTCAGCTGGTCACCGTGAGGTTGGTCCTGTCGGTGGCCGCGACGTCGTTGGTCTTGACCTTGACCCGCACCTTGTAGGTGTGGCCGGGCTGGATGCCGAGTCCCTGCAGCTGGCTCCACGTGAGCGTGGGGCTCACCCCGGTCGCGTCGCCGAAGTTGCCGTCGCCGTTGACGTCCCACCGCACGCGGGTGGTGCCGTTGACCGTCGAGCCCGAGGCGTCGAGGTGGAGCGAGTCGCCGGGGCTGATGACGTAGGGCCCTCCGGCGTCCGCGACGGGAAGGATCCGCACGACCACCGTGTTCGAGGCGCTGCCGGCGTGCGTCGCGGTCGCGCCGTACTCCGCCTGCACGAGGTGGCGACCGACGAGGGAGGCGCTGGTGATGGCGGCCTCCCCGCTGCCGTTCACGCCCTGGCTGCCGAGCAGGACGTGGCCTCCTCGGGTGACGTCGTAGAACGACACGCTGCCGTCGGTCACCGGGCTGCCGCCCGAGGTCACAGTCGCTGTGAAGGTCACCGAGGTGCCGTTCGGGCCGCGGTGCGGCTGGGCGGCCAGCGCGGTCGAGGTCGGTGCCTGGGACTGGATCGAGAGGCACCAGCTCCCGATCGAGCCGGCATCGCCGCCCGCGTCGTCGACGACGAAGAGGCTCCAGGTGCCGTTGGGCGAGGAGGAGCTGAACGCCGACATCGTCGTTGCCGGAGCGCCGGCAGGCGCGGGCGCGGGGAAGGTGTCGGGTCCACCGGCGTCGACGTCGTCATTCGTCGGCGCGTAGGTGCCCGAGGCCAGCGAGCCGAGCGGCACCGCAGGGTTGCCGTCGGCGAAGTTCAGGGTCAGGCCGCTCACGGGGCTGGCGCCGCCGACATCGCTCAGCAGCTCGACCTTCTGGCCGCCCGGACCGACGAGCAGCACGTCGAGGTCCTTCGGGATGCCGTGGGTGACGCCCGCGAGGCTGGCCTCGACCGAGGTCGGTGTGCCGGCCAGCCCGCTCACCGAGATGTGTGACGCGTACGGCGTCGCCACCCCGATGGACGGCACCGTGAGCCCGCCGTTGTTGCAGTACGTGGAGCCGGACACCTGGGTGGGGCTGTCCACGACCTCGGTGGTCGTGCCGTTGCTGGACAGCAGGCCGGCTGACCCGGAGTACGTCGCGGTGATCGCGTGGCTGTCCTCGGTGAGTGAGGCGGTGCTCGTGCTGGCCTGCCCGGAGGCGTCCAGCGGGACGTTCGCGGCGATGGTCGTGGCGCCGTCGGTGAAGGTGACGGTTCCGGCGGTCACGGGGGACCCGGAGGCCGTGACGCTGGCCGTCAGCGTGACGCTCTGCCCGGTCGTCGCCGGGTTGGGCGAGGCGACGACGACGGTCGAGGTCGGCGCCGCGGCCACCGTGGTGACCGACAGGCTCCAGCCGGCGACGGAGCCCGAGTCGCCGCTGGTGTCGTCGACGGCGTACAGCCTCCAGAGCCCGTTGGGCGGCACGCCGGTGAACGCGGCGCTGAACGTGGTGTGACCCGACGGAGTGGGGGCCGGCGCCGGGAAGGTGTCACCGCCGCCGAAGTTGGTCGGCTTGTAGGTGCCCGAGGGAATCATGAGCGTGGAAGGCACAGACGTCGGGGCGGCGTCGTCGAAGACGAGGCTGGCGTTGTTGGCCATGGTCAGGCCGTCGTCGCGCAGATCGGACATCAGCAGCAGGTTGGAGCCGTCCGGCGCCACCAGGAGCAGATCGACGTCCGCCGCGCTGCCGTGCGAGAAGTTCGCGATGCTGGCCCTGACCGTGCTCACCGAGCCGGCCATGCCCAGGACCTCGATGCCGGAGGGGTACGGCGAGCCCGGCCCCACGCCCCCCGACGCAGGGATCGCGATCGGGACGCTGCTGGTGATCGTCGTCGTGTCGGCGTGCGCCGTCGGCGCCGTCATCGCGAGCCCGACGGCGGCCAGCCCGGTGGCGGCAGCCACGGCGAGCGCGCGACGATTCACTGTGTTCATGGGGTCTCCCTCGATGCCAGTCCCCGCGCCCTCCAATGTTCCGGCTGCCCAGCCCCGCGCCTATAGCCCAGATGGTCCTCCCCCGCATGGTCATAGATTGGGCCCGTGCTGAGTCCTGAGCGGGCCATCGACCGGCTGCGAGCGGCGTTCGGCGGGCCGGCCGGCTATCGCACCCTGCACGCCAAGGGTCGTTTCTACACCGGCACCTTCACCGCCACGCCCGAGGCGACCGCGCTGTGCCGGGCCGGCCACTTCGACGGCGAGCCGCACGAGGTGACCGTCCGGTGGTCGAACGCCGCCGGCAAGCCGCGGGCGGACGGGAAGCCGGACATTCGCGGCATGGCCGTGAAGTTCCACCAGCCGGACGGCTTGGCCACCGACCTGCTCGGCCAGACCTCGCCGCGCTTCCCGACCGACGATCCCGAGATCTTCGTGGCGTTGACGGAGGCCACGGAGAAGCCGCTGACGCTGCCGCTGTTCCTGGCCCGTCACCCGGGGGTGCTGCCGACCGTGCTGGCGAGCGCGAGGGCGAAGGCGATCAGCTCACCGGCCAGCTACGCCGAGGTCACGTTCTACCCGATCCACGCCTACGGCTGGCTGGGCGCCGACGGTGCCCGCACCTGGGTGCGCTACGTCTTCCGGCCCACCGCCACCGACGCCGACCGGCTCGAGGGCTCCTTCCCGGGCCGCGACCGGCTGGGTGAGGAGATGGCGGCGCGGCTGGAGCGCGGGCCGGTCACCCATGAGGTCTGGGTCCAGGTCGCCGGGGAGGGGCACGACCCACACCGGGCGACCTCCGTCTGGTCCGGCGCCCGCGAGCTGCTGGCCGGCCGGATCGAGGTGACCGCCGGGGCGCCCGACCCCGAGGGTGGCCCCGCCAGCAGCACTCCGGTCGTCTTCGACCCGGCCCGCGTGGTCGACGGCATCGAGCTGTCCGACGACCCGATCCTGCGCTACCGGCCCGGTGCCTACTCGGAGTCCGTGGCCCGCAGGAGCGTGCCCGGCTGAACGACCGGCCGCACACTCCCTCAGGCGTGCCAGCGAATCTTCAGGGTCGCGTGGTCGAAGGTGGTCACCCCGCCTGACGTCACCCTGAGCGCGATCCGGTAGCTGCGGCCCGCCTGGATCCCGAGGGACTGCAGGTCGGCCCACGTGAGCGTCGGGGACACGCCCTGAGCGTCGGTGTAGTCACCGTCGCCGTTGAGGTCCCACTTCAGCGTCGTGCCGGCCTCGACGGTGGAACCGGCGGCCGAGAGCGTCAGCGGGTTGTTGCGTACGACGACGTAGGGGCCGTTCGCGTCGGCGATCGGCCGGACCTTCACCGACACGTGCGGCGACCAGCTCTTGGCATAGTCGTCGTTGGCCTTGTAGCGGAACCGCAGCAGGCGGCGGCCCGCGGGGAGGCTCGACGTCGTGAGGGTGGCCTGGCCGGCGCCGTCCAGGTTGCGGTTGCCGAGCGGGACGACCACCCCGCCGGTGACGTCGTAGAACGTGACCCGGCCCGGCACCGGGTTCCCGATGTCGTCGGTCACGGTGGCGGTGAGGAGCTCGCTGGTGCCGACCGGGCCTTCCACCGGCTGCACGGTCATCACGCTGGTGGTCGGCGTCTTCGACGAGACGTTGAGGCACCACGCGTCGATCCGGCCGGCGTCGCCGCTGGCATCGTCGACGACGTACAGGCTCCACGTCCCGTTGGGCGACGATGCCTCGAAGTCGGACATCGCCGTGCCGGTCGCCGGCGGGGCGGGCGCGGGGAAGGGGTCTGCGCCGTCGACGTCGTCGTCGGTCGGCGAGTAGGTCCCGCTGGCCATCGCGCCCGCGAGCGGCGAACCGGTGTCGTCGAAGGTCAGGTCCACGTCGTTGACCGCGGAGCTGCCGCCCACGTCGCTGAGCAACGTGACCGCCTGGCCGCCCGGCCCGACGAGGAGGACGTCGAGATCCGTCGGCACGCTGTGGTCGACGTTGCGCAGCTCGGCGGTGACGGAGGCGAGTATCGCGCCCTCTCCGCTCACCGTGATGTGGGAGGCATAGGGAGTGGAGAGCCCACTCGTGGGCACGGTGATCCCGCCCTCGTTGCAGAAGGTCGAGCCCGTCACGGTGGTGGGGGTGTCCACCACCGCGGTGGTGGAGCCGTTGCTGGTCAGGAAGTCGGGGGTCCCCGAGAAGGTGGCCACGATCTGGTGCGAGCCCTCGCTGAGGCCGGACGCGTCGAAGGTGGCGTGCCCGGCGCCGTCGAGGGTGTCGCTGCCCAGCGTGGACCCGTTGTCGGAGAAGGACACGCTGCCGCTGGTCACCGGCGATCCGGAGGACGTGACCGTCGCGGTCAGCGTCACGGTGTCGGACGTGGAGGCCGGGTTGGGGGAGGCGCCGACCGTCGTCGTGGTCGAGGCGGCCGCGGTGGTCGTCGTGACGGTCACGCTCCAGCCGCCGGCGATGGACCCGGTGTCACCGGACACGTCGTCGACGACGTACAGGTTCCAGGTGCCGTTGGGGTCGATGCCGGTGAAGGCTCCCGCGAGCGTGGTGGCGCCCGACGGCGACGGCGCCGGACCGGGGAACGAGTCCGGAGCGCCGCCGGGGTCGGCGTCGGACGGCTTGTATGTGCCGCTGCCGATCAGGCCGACGTCCGGCAGCTGGCCCGCCGCGGCGTCGGAGAAGGTCAACGTGGCGTTGCTGGCGAAGGTGAACGAGGTCGCGTCGCCCCGGTCGGACATGAGGACCAGGTTGGAGCCGTCGGGGGCCACCAGCAGGACGTCAACGTCACCCGCGGAGCCGTGGGTGAGGTTGTTCAACGTCGCAGTCACGTTCGACACAGCACCGGTCAGGCCTGACACGCTGACCGGCGACGGGTAGGGCGAGGCGTTCCCGGACCCGTCGCTGCTCGAGCCCGCGGGCACCGCGATGGCGGCGGAGTTGCTGAACGTGGTCGGGCCGTCGGCAGCCGCGGGTGCGGCGGCCACGGCGAGGGCGGTCGCCGTGAGCCCGAGGAGGCCGAGAACAGCGGAGACCTGACGGCGCGCGATGGACATGCGGGTCCCTTCCGGGTCGAGGCGCGCCCATCTTCCTCGCTGGCTCGCACGCCGGGAATAGTCCGATCAGGCCAGTGCAGACATGTCTTTCGGCGCCGATCTTTACGTGGATACACTCCGGCGACCTTTCACCCGCAACGGATCAAGGGGGCCGGATGCCTGACGCCTCGCGCAGGGCTGTGCTGGCGGCCGGCGGCGTGGGCGTCGCCGGTGCCCTCGTCGGCTCGGTCTCGGGTCCGGCGCTCGCCGCTGCAGCGGTGAAGATTCCGAACCGGCAGCAGTTCAGCGGCCTCCGGGGTGGTCTCGTCTCGATCCGGACGGCGAACGGAGCGGTGGTCCGCGCCACCGTCCTGGAAGTGGGAGACGTGGCGGGGCGACCGCCCGGCGATGCGGGCGCCTACGCCGTCCTGCTGCGCCCGCGCACCGCGCTGCCGGACGGTAGCTATCGGGTCATTGGCCGCGACCTCGGCGCACCGACCCTGTTCCTGGCCAACGTCGACCGCGGCCGGATGGCGGGCCTCGAGGCGATCGTCATGCCTATCACCGGAGGAGTTCCACAATGACTGAACCGTTCCTCGGCGAGC
Organism: uncultured Actinomycetota bacterium; assembly: GCA_963749865.1. Classification (GTDB taxonomy): domain Bacteria; phylum Actinomycetota; class Actinomycetes; order Propionibacteriales; family Nocardioidaceae; genus Nocardioides. The sequence goes on along the minus strand of CAVVOE010000005.1, from coordinate 60,733 downwards.
TGCGCCTGTTCCCCTACACCTTCGCACCGAGAGGGTGGGCCTTCTGCCAGGGCCAGCTCCTTCCCATCGCGCAGAACACGGCCCTCTTCTCCTTGCTCGGCACCACGTACGGCGGCAACGGGCAGACCACCTTCGCGCTGCCCGACCTGCGCGGCCGGGCGCCGATCTCGGCCGGCCAGGGCTCCGGCCTGTCGCCCTACACCTTGGGGGAGGTAGGCGGCACGGAGACCGTCACGCTGATCAACAACCAGATGCCGCAACACAGCCACGGCGTGGCCGCGGCCTCCGTACCGACGACCAAGAACCCGAACAACGCCCTGCCGTCCTTCACGGCCGCCGGCAGCTCCTACGGCACGGCGGCGGACCTCTCGATGTCGCCCAGCATGCTCGGGACCGCCGGCGGCAGTCAGCCCCACCAGAACATGCAGCCCTTCCTCGTGCTGAACTGGTGCATCGCCCTGGAGGGCATCTTCCCGTCGAGGAACTGACGTGGCCCTCGCGGGGCTCGTGCTGCACTCCTCGCGGTGCGGCTCGACCCTGGTGCTGCGCGCGCTGGCGTGCTGGCCCGGCGTCGTCGGGGTCGACGAACCGCCCGAGCTCGACGAGGCTTTGACTGCCGTACGCCGCGGTGGGGACGAGTCGGAGCTGCGCACTGTGCTGGCCGCCCTCGGCAACCGCGCCGAGCGCGTCGTCGTCAAGACCGACGCCTGGCACGTCCTCGAGCAGCCGCGACTGGTGGCGGCTGCCGACGATGTCCCGTGGCTGTTCGTGCACCGGGATCCGGTCGAGACCCTGGTGTCGCACGCGCGGGCGCCCGGCAGCCACACCGTGCCGGGGCTGCTGGACCCGGTCTGGTTCGGCCCGCCGCGCACCGTTCACCCCCTGCCGCACGCGGCCGACGTGCTGGCCCGGATCTTCGCCGCCGCGGCCGACGTGGCCACGACGGCGAGCCTGCTCGACCACGCCGACCTGTCCCCCGAGCGGTTGGCCACCACCGCGGCAAGGTTCGGTCTCGCGCCGGAGGAGGTCGACCAAGACCGCCTGACCGAGGTGTTCGCGCGCCACGCCAAGCACCCGCACCTGTCCTACGTGGATGACCGCGCCGACAAGCGTGCCCGCACCACCCGCGAGATCGCCGCCTTGGCCTCGGAGCGGGTGCGGCCGGCCTACGCCCGCCTCCTGGATCGGGTCGCCGCGTGATCCACAGCCGCCGGCTCCACCTGGACTGCGACGTGGCCCGCCTCCGGACCGACCTGGACGCCGTCGCCCCATCGCAGTGGCACCCGCACTTCAACACCGGCTACTACGACGGCGACTGGAGCGGGGTGCCGCTGCGCGCCCAGCCCGGCATCCACGTGCCGCTGTACGCCGACCCGACCCGCGACGACTTCGCCGACACCGAGGCGATGTCCCGGTGCCGCTACGTGCCCGAGCTGCTGGCCGAGATCCCCGGGCGACTGGAGTCCGTCCGGTTCCTGCGGCTCGCGGCCGGCTCGTCCATCCGCGAGCACCGCGACCCGGGGCTGAGCATCGAGGAGGGCGTCTTCCGGCTGCACGTCCCGGTGCGCACCAACCCTGACGTGGAGTTCCTGGTCGGTGGACGGCTCATGACCATGGCCGAGGGCGAGTGCTGGTACGTGAACTTCGACCTGCCGCACTCGCTGGTCAACCGGGGTGGCGACGACCGCGTCCACCTGGTCGTCGACGGCGTCGCCGACGCCGGGACAGCGGACTGGTTCGAGCTGGCCACGGCCCGGGCGTGACGGCTACGCCCGACGAGGCCGGCGTCCGGCTCCGTCCGGCGGGAGAGGCCGACGGGCCCCTGCTGGACGAGCTCTTCCGAGCCGCACGTCCCGAGCTGCTCCTGCTGCCCCTGCCCCCGGACCAGCTCGACGCGATGGTCGACCTGCAGCGGCGAGCCCAGACGATCGGTCATCGTGACGCCTATCCGGCCGCCGTCGACCGGGTGGTCGAGTGGCGGGGCCGCGCGGTGGGACGGCTGCTGGTCGACGAGGGACCGCCGGTGTCGATCGTCGACATCGCGGTGCTGCCGGGCGACCGCGGGCACGGGGTGGGGACGGCGGCGCTGCGCGAGATCCTGACCGCGGCCGACGACCGCAGGGTCGAGACCCGCCTGCACGTCCGCCCGGACAACCCGGCCAGACGTCTCTACGAGCGGCTCGGGTTCGCCGTCGTGCCGGATCGCGACGACGCGGCCGCTGTCCTGATGGTCAGACGGCCCCGCTGAGGCCGACGGGACGTCCGTAGGATCGGCGCACGTGAGGACCCTCGTCATCGGGACCGGTGGTCGCGAGCACGCCCTGGCCCGGGCCCTGGCCCGGGATCCCGGCGTCAGCGAGGTGCACGCCGCGCCGGGCAACCCCGGCATGGCGGCCGTGGCCACGCTGCACGAGGTCGATCCACTCGACGGGCCGGCGGTCGCCGCCCTGGCCGCCTCGCTCGGTGTCGACCTGGTCGTGGTCGGCCCGGAGGCCCCGCTGGTCGCGGGCGTCGCCGACGCGGTCCGGGTGGCCGGGATCGCGGCGTTCGGGCCCTCGGCGCTGGCCGCCCGGCTCGAGGGGTCCAAGGCCTTCGCCAAGGAGGTGATGGCGGACGCCGGCGTCCCTACGGCCCGCGCGTTCGTCTGCTCCGGCGCCGAGGAGTCGGCGGCCGCGCTCGACGAGCTCGGTGCGCCGTACGTCGTGAAGGACGACGGCCTCGCGGCCGGCAAGGGCGTGGTGGTCACCGAGTCGCGCGCCGAGGCGCTCGCCCATGCCCTGACCTGCTGCGTGGACGGCGGGCAGGTCGTGATCGAGGAGTACCTCGACGGCCCCGAGGTCTCCCTCTTCGCGATCACCGACGGCACCACGGTGCGCCCGCTGCAACCCGCTCAGGACTTCAAGCGCGTCGCCGACGGCGACCAGGGGCCGAACACCGGCGGGATGGGCGCCTACACGCCGCTGCCGTGGGCTCCTCCGGAGCTGGTCGACGAGGTGCTCCGCACCGTCCTGCAACCGGCCGTCGACGAGCTGGCCCGGCGCGGGACGCCGTTCTCCGGGCTGCTGTACGCCGGCCTCGCGCTCACCTCCCGGGGCGTCCGGGTGGTGGAGTTCAACGCCCGGTTCGGCGACCCCGAGACCCAACCGCTGCTGGCGCTGCTCGAGTCGCCGCTGGGTGAGCTGCTGATGGCCTCGGCCACCGGCACCCTCGCGGACCTGCCCGTGCCGGTCTTCGGGCCCGGCGCCGCGGTCTGCGTGGTCATGGCCAGCCGCGGTTACCCGGCCTCGTCCTCCTCGGGCGACGTGATCACCGGCGTCGAGGACGCCGAGTCGCTGGACGGCGTGCACGTCATCCACGCCGGCACGGCCGTGCGTGACGGTGACCTGGTCACGGCCGGCGGCCGGGTGCTGGCCGTGGTCGGCACCGGCACCGACGTCGCGGCCGCCCGCGCCGCGGCGTACGACGGCGTCGGGAGGATCGGCTTCGACGGCGCTCAGCTCCGCAGCGACATCGCGGCCGGCCTCAGCTGAGCGAGCGGACGACCCGGGGACCGGCGACCTGACGGGTGTCGCAGCCGCCCTGGCCGAGCTGGCGCAGCCCGCTCCAGTCGCCGGCGCCCCACTCGGCGGGCTTGCGGGTGGCCGCGGGGTACATGACCTGGGCCTTCTGCTTGGCGTGGCCCAGGCCGACCACGTGACCGAGCTCGTGCATCACGACCTGGCCGGTGGTGCCCTGGATGCCGTAGCGGGGCCCGGAGCCGAAGCCGGGGGCCATCTTGCGGAACACCTTCGCGTTGAGGACGACCTTGCCGTCGAAGAGCCAGTTCCCGTCGCTGGCCGCGCTGCCCTGCCCGGCGACTGTTGCGCCCTGGATCATGTCGGTCTGGTTGGGCATCAGGAACGCGATCACGATGTCGGTGCCGGCCGGGTTGGTGTCGAAGAAGCTGGGCTTGACAGTGGTCTTGCCGAGGTAGCGGAACTTCAGCTTCGTCGCCTGCTTGACCTTCTTGACCGCCTTCTTGACCAGCTGCTTCCAGCCCTTCGGGGCCTTGACCGGGTTGACCTGGTAGGTCAGCTCGCCGCAGCTCGGCCAGGTGATCTTCTGGTCGAACAGCCAGGTGTGGTCGCCGGCCCTGCCCGGGCGCTTCTTGGCGGCCACGGACTCGGGGGACCCGGGCGGCTCGGCCGGGGCAGGCTGGGCCAGGGACGTGAGCGAGAGCGCCACCAGTACGGCGACGACGAACCGGAGGGTGCGCGCCATGGCGGCAGGCTACGCCGTTCTCAGGGGAGCAGGGCCGAGCTGAGCTCGCCGGCGGGGGCCGCGACCCGCCCGCGGTGGCAGCCACCCTGGCCCAGGATCCGGAGCCCCTTCCAGTCGCCGGCGCCCCACTCGGCCAGCTTGCTCGTGGCGGCGGGATACATGATCTGCGAGGGATCCTGCGCGTGCCCGAGGCCGAGCGCGTGGCCGATCTCGTGCATCAGGATCTGGCCCTGGGTGCCCTGGATGCCCTGCACGGGGCCGCTGCCGAAGCCGCCGGCCATCTGCCGCAGCACCTTCCCGTTGAGGACCACCTTCCCGTTGAGAAGACGACGGCCGTCGGAGGCGGCGCCGCCCTGGCCCGCCACCCCCTGCCCGTTGAGCATGTTGGTCTGCTTCGGGGACAGGAACGCGATCACGATGTCGGTGCCGCGCGGGTTGTGGCTGCGGTTGCGCACCTTCTGGTGGCTGCGGCCGACGTACCGGAACCGCAGGCGGCTGGCCTTCTTGGCCTTCTTGAGCGCCTTTCGGACGAGCTTCTTCCAGCCGTGCGGCGCCTTGTCGGGGTTCACCCGGTAGGTGAGCGCCCGGCACGACGGCCAGCGCAGCAGCTTGTCGCCGAACAGCCACGTGTGGTCGCCGGGGCTGCCCGGGCGGGCGGCCGCCGAGGCGCGGACACCGTCGGAGGGCCGGGCGGAGGGCCGGGCGGATGCCGGCTCGACAGGGGCGGCGAGGGCGAGGGCCAGCAGCACCCCGACGACGCACCTCAAGATCCGAGACATTGCGAAAGGCTACGACGAACCGGTCGTCGCGCGGGATGGGAGAATCGCCACGTGACGGTCCCGAACGTGCTGGCCACCCGCTACGCCAGCACCGAGCTGGCCGCGATCTGGTCGCCGGAGCACAAGATCGTGCTCGAGCGGCGGCTCTGGATCGCGGTGCTCCAGGCTCAGCGCGACCTCGGCGTCGCCGTACCGGACGGGGTGGTCGAGGCCTACCAGGACGTCGTCGACCTCGGCGAGAAGGGGGTCGACCTCGACTCCATCGCGGCCCGGGAGCGGGTCACCCGCCACGACGTGAAGGCCCGGATCGAGGAGTTCAGCGCCCTCGCCGGGCACGAGCACATTCACAAGGGCATGACCTCACGTGACCTCACGGAGAACGTCGAGCAGCTCCAGGTGCGTCGTTCGCTCGAGCTGGTCCGCGACCGCACTGTCGCCGCGCTGGCCCGGCTCGGGCGGCTGGCCGCGGAGCACGAGTCGCTGGTGATGGCCGGCCGGTCCCACAACGTCGCCGCCCAGGCGACCACGCTGGGCAAGCGGTTCGCGACCGTGGCCGACGAGCTGCTGGTCGGGCTCCAGCGGCTCGAGGAGCTCATCGCGCGCTACCCGTTGCGCGGCGTCAAGGGGCCGATGGGCACCGGCCAGGACATGCTCGACCTGCTCGACGGCGACGCCGGGAAGCTGGACGAGCTCGAACGACGGGTCGCCGAGCACCTCGGCTTCGACCACGTGCTCGCCAGCGTCGGGCAGGTCTACCCGCGCTCGCTCGACTTCGACGTCGTCTCCGCGCTGGTGCAGCTGGTCGCGGCGCCCGCCAACCTCGCCACCACGATCCGGCTGATGGCCGGACACGAGCTGGTCACCGAGGGGTTCGTCGAGGGGCAGGTCGGCTCGTCGGCGATGCCGCACAAGATGAACACCCGCTCCTGCGAGCGGGTCAACGGCCTGGCCGTCGTGCTCCGCGGCCACCTGTCGATGGTCAGCGAGCTGGCCGGGGACCAGTGGAACGAGGGCGACGTCTCCTGCTCCGTCGTACGCCGGGTCGCGCTGCCGGACGCGTTCTTCGCCGCAGACGGGCTGTTCCAGACCTTCCTCACCGTGCTCGACGAGTTCGGTGCCTTCCCGGCGGTGATCCAGCGCGAGCTGGACCGCTACCTGCCGTTCCTCGCGACCACCAAGGTGCTGATGGCCGCGGTCCGCAACGGCGTGGGCCGCGAGGCGGCGCACGAGGCGATCAAGGAGGCGGCGGTCGGGGTCGCGCTCGACCTGCGGAACGGCGCCGCCGACAACGACGTCCTCGCCCGGCTGGCCGCCGACCCGCGGCTGGGCCTGACCGCCGAACAGCTCGACGGCCTGGTCGCCGACCCGATCACCTTCACCGGCGCCGCCGTCGCGCAGACCCAGGAGGTCGTGCGCCGGGTCGCCGAGGTGACCGCGCGCCACCCCGAGGCGGCGACGTACGCCCCCGGCCAGATTCTCTAGGGACCGACGTGCAACGGTGCCGCCCCGGCCGGACATGTGAGTGACGTGGCCTTCTCCCTCGACGAGCGCGAGCGCGCGTTCCGGGAGCTCTACGCGGCACACTTCGACGCGGTGCTCGGCTTCGCGCTGCGCCGCGTGGACCGCCCCGAAGATGCCGGTGACGTCACCGCCGAGACGTTCCTCGTCGCGTGGCGGCGGCTGGCGCACGCACCTCGGGGACCGGAGCTCCGGCCGTGGCTCTATGGCGTGGCCCGGCGCGTGCTCGCGAACCATCGTCGGGGTGAGAAGCGCCGCAGCGCCCTCGGTGAGCGGCTGCGCCGCGAGCTGAAGGCGCACGTCCCGGACGTCTCGGACGACGTGGTGCAGCGCGCGGACGTGACCGCTGCGATGCGGCTGCTCAGCGCTCGCGACCAGGAGGTGCTCGAGCTGCACCTCTGGGAGGGGCTGGAGTCGCGCGAGATCGCCGAGGTGCTGGGCCTGAGCACCGCCGTCGTACGGCCGCGGCTCTCGCGGGCCCGGACCCGACTGCGCGAGCTGATCGGCAACGATCCCCCGCCGCCCGGACATGTCACCTCCAAGACCGCCCACCTGGCCCGGAAGGAGCCGTGATGATCCCGAAGCTCGACCAGGACGCAGTCTCGCGGCTGCCGATCGAAGCCGGGCGCGCCGAGCTCCTGGAGGAGATCATGAGCACCGTCGCCCCCGACCGCCAGATTCCTGAGCCCACCGCCCCCACCCGCCACCGGTCCCGCTGGCTGGTGCCGCTGGCCGCCGCAGCGGTCGTGGCCGGCATCGCCGGCACCTCGCTGTGGTGGACGGGGCCCAGTGACGACCACGGCCGTGGCGGGACGCCGTCGGTGGCCACCCAGCCCGACGAGTCCGGGTTCCGAGCCGTGCTCGACGCCCCCGGCTGGACGGTCTCGGCGACCGAGTCCGGCGACGACGGGTATGGCGAGGTCAACTACGACAAGGGCGGCGGCTTCACGGAGAAGGGCGGCGCCAGCTTCACGATCACGTGGTACCCGGCCGACTCCTACGACTCCTACGTCGAGGATCGCGAGCACATCCTGGACCCGCCTGCGCCCGGTGAGCCGGTCGAGGTGCTCGGGCTGGGCGGCCAGCTGTGGGCTTACTCCGCCGACGACCACACGGTCATCCGGGAGGTCCAGGACGGCCACTGGATGGAGTTCCGCGGCACCGGCATGGACTCGGCGGCGTACCGCGAGCTGCTCGGGGAGGTGCGGCTGGTGGATCTTCCCGAGTTCGAGGCTGCGCTGCCGGAGGGTTACGTCTCGAAGGACGAGCGACTCGACACCGTCCTCGCAATCATCTCGGGCATCACCGACGTCACGGGGGTTGGCTGGCCCGGCGGTCGCCAGGTGAGCCTCACGTCCACCCAGACCGACCCGTACCAGCTCGGCGCCGAGACCGCGGGTGCCTACGCCTGCGCCTGGCTGACGGAGTTCGAGCGGGCCACCCGCTCCGGCGACGCCGTGCGCACCGGGGAGGCCGCCCGGGTGCTCGGCACCTCACGCGACTGGCCGATCCTGCAGGAGATGAACGCCGACGGCGACTACCCCGAGGTGGTCTGGGAGTACGCCGACCAGGTGGGCGCCGGCAAGGTTCCGGAGGGCTACCGCGAGGGGCTGGGCTGCTAAGGCAGCTCGGCGCGCAGCTGCTCGACCCGGGCGATCAGCCGCGCCTCCTCGTCGTCGGTGAGCGGCACCTCGAGCTCGTGCAGCAGGTCGCGCAGCTCGGCCACGCCGATGTCGCGGTGCTCGGTCGCCAAGCCCGGCCGGCGCACGGTGACCGTGCGGTGCGTCAGGGAGGTGTGCCGCCCCTCGCCGTGCCTGGTCACCATCAGCATGTGCCGGAAGTGCGAGGCCGGGAACGTGCTCGTGTAGTGGTGCCCGGACACCAGGTCCGGCGGCTGCACCGGCAGCTCATCGTGGGTGTGCATCAGCTCCCACTGCTCGTCGCGCCACCGGCTCAGCTCCCACGCGCGCACCTCGCCGGTCCGGAGCTCCCGGAGCCGGTAGGACCAGCCCCCGAAGTCGTCGGTGGCCCCGTCGGCCAGCGGGATGGTCCGGAGCAGGCTCATGCCGAAGCCCGGGTCGGCCAGGAGCAGCTCACCGTCGAGGTCGACGACGACGACGCAGTGCGTGCGGGCGGTGGTCTCCGGCGGGCCGACCCGGCCCAGCCGCCGGGTGACGGCGTACCCCAGCCGCTCGAGGACGGCCGCGAACATCGTGCCGTGCTCGAAGCAGTAGCCGCCGCGCCCGCGTCCGACGAACTTGCCCTGCACCTGCTCGAGCCCGACGCCGGGATGTTGGTCGAGCACCACGTCGATGTTGTCGAACGTGAACGACCGCACGTGCGCCTGGTGCAGCGCGTCCAGCGCCGCGCGCGAGGGCGGCAGCGGGTCCTCGCCGACCCGGGCCAGGTAGCCGTCGAGGTCCACCCGGTCCACCTGCCAGGGACCGGTCACCGGGTGGCCTGCTCCTCGATCGGGCGACCCCAGGTGATGACGTCCCCGACCGACTCGGGGGCGAGCGTGCGCAGCTCACCGTCCGGGGGCGCGCCGAGCGCGGCGTTGACGGTCGAGAACGCGACCCGCAGCGCGACGAAGGTTGTCGCCTGGAACACCTCCTGGTCACTCCACCCGGCCTCCCGCAGGGCGGCGACGTCGTCCGGGCCCGTGTCAGCGGGCGAGCCGGCGACCTTGCGGGCCCAGCCGGCGAGGGCGGCCTCGCGGGCGGTGAGCCCCTGGTCCGAGCCGGACAGGACGGCGGCGGGCAGGTCAGGGTCGTCGGCGAAGCCGGCCAGCTTCCAGCCCCACGCCCAGGAGCAGTAGGAGTCGCCGATCGTCGAGGCGGTCGCGGTGACCAGGACTCCCTTCTCCCGTGGGCTGAACGCCGACCCGGCCGCCTCGAGCAGCTCCATGAGCAGCCGGTGGCCCGCGGGCAGGTGCGCCCAGAGGTGGGTCAGGTTCATGACGAAGCCGTAGCCGGCGCGGTCCGAGTCGTACATCGCGCTGACGGCCTCCGAGGGCGTCGGCTCGCTGAGGAAGGTCATGCCGCATTCTGTTGTCTGAGGGCCCGGACCGCCATCGCGAGGGCGGCCGACAGCAGCACCAGCCCCGTGGCCAGCGCCAGCCGCACCGCGGCGTCGGGGGACATCGTCTCGACCGCGACCTGGTAGACCGTCATCAGCACGGCCGCCCCGATCGAGGCCCCGATCCGCTGGCCGGTCTGCAGCGCGCCGCCCGCGGCCCCGCCCATCCGCGGCGGCACCTCGACCAACGTCAGGGTGATGTTCGGGGAGATCACCGCGCCCCCGCCGAGCCCGGCGACCAGCAGCGGGACCCCGGCCCAGAGCCACAGCGGCCGGTGTCCGGGCGCGGCGGCCAGCAGTGCCACCCCGCTCATCATCACCAGCAGCGCGCCCACCGTGAGGCGACGGCCGACGTCGGACACGAACCGGCCGGCCAGCGGCGCGGCCACCGCGGAACCGACCGCGAACGGCATCAGCAGCAGTCCGGCCTGCAACGGCGCGAAGTCGAGCCCCTCCTGGAGGTAGACCGAGACCACCAGGATCAGCCCGGTGTAGCCGGTGAAGTAGAGGGCGCCCACGAGCAGGCCGTTGACGTACCCGGGCAGGCCGCGCAGCAGGGTCAGGTCCAGCAGCGGCGGCAGCCGCAGACGAACCAGCCGCCGCTCCCAGCGCGCGAAGGCGTAGGAGAACGCCGGGACGCCGGCCAGGAGCAGCAGCGGCAGTCGCGCGCCGCTCTCGACGCGGACCACCGGGTAGAGCAGGCAGATCACGGTGAGCCCGAGCAGCAGCGCGCCCACCACGTCGATCCGGGCGTTCTTCTCACGGTTCTCCACCGCCCGCTTCGGCACCATCCGGAGCACGGCGACGTACGCCGCCACGCCGATGGGCAGGTTGATCAGGAACAGCCAGCGCCAGCCGTCCTCCTCACCGGCCGCGGCGATGATCAACCCGCCCAGCACCGGCCCGAGCGCCGAGGCGGTGGAGACCGTGAAGCCGAACAGCCCGAAGGCACGCGCTCGCTCCGGCCCGCGGAACAGCTGCTGGATCAGGCCCGAGTTCTGCGGGGTGAGCAGCCCGGCGGTGGCGCCCTGGAGCAGCCGGGCGACCACCACCAGCGGCGCGCTCGGCGCGAACCCGACGGCGGCGGAGGTCACGACGAAGCCGGCCAGCCCGAGCAGCATCATCCGGCGGCGCCCGTACGCGTCGCCCAGGCGTCCACCGGCGACCAGGGTGAGCCCGAAGGCCAGCGCGTAGCCGGACACCACCCACTGGATGGTCGAGGCGGAGGTGTGCAGCCCCTCGCGCATCGACGGGATCGCGACGTTCACGATCGAGACGTCGAGCAGCGACATGAACCCGACCGCGAGCGCGACGCCGAGGATCCGCCACCGGCGCGGGTCGGCGACGTACGGCTCGGCCTGCTCGCGTTCGGCCGGTACGTCGACCGCGTGCTCGCTCAACGCTTCTCCGGGGTCCCCGCGGAAGTTTTCGTCTCCGCGCGCAGCGTCCCCGCCGAAAAGTTCCGTGGGGTGGTCACTGGTCAACAGTGCCCAACGGGTGCGGGCAACGGCCCACCGGCGGCCGGATAGGTTGAGACGCATGAGCCACGCGTTCCGGACCGACGGCGCCGACGGGGCCGATCGCCCGGAGATGGTCGACTGGGACCTCGCGGTCCGGATCGGCTCTCGCTTCGCCGGTGACGGACCGGTCGTCGGCCGCGACGAGGCGGCGGCCATCGTCGACGAGCTGCGCGAGGGCGCGGAGCGCTCGACCGGGCTGGTCCGCGAGTTCACCGGGCTCGTCGCGCGGGAGCACTCCGCCCCCGTCCTGGTCGTCGACCGGGCCAGCTGGGTGCAGGCGAACGCCGACGCGTTCGCGACACTGCTGGCGCCCATCGTCGACAAGCTGACCGAGAAGAAGCCACCCACCGGGCTGACCGCGGCCGTGGGCTCCAAGGTCACCGGCGCCGAGGTCGGCAGCGTGCTCGGCTTCCTGGGCTCGAAGGTGTTGGGGCAGTTCGACCCGTTCTTCGCCCCCGACGGCCGGCTGCTGCTGGTGGCGCCGAACATCGTGCACGTGGAGCGTGAGCTCCAGGCCGACCCCCACGACTTCCGGCTCTGGGTCTGCCTGCACGAGGAGACCCACCGGGTGCAGTTCACTGCGGTGCCCTGGATGCGCGACCACCTGTTCGCACAGATCGGGAAGTTCGCCGAGACCATGGAGCCGACCGGGATGCTCGAGGACGGCCTCGCGCGGATCCTCGAGGGGCTCAGGAACGCCCGCACCAAGGGCGGCAGCCTGATCGACGTGGTCGGCACGCCGGAGCAGAAGGAGCTGCTGGACAGCCTCACCGGCGTCATGTCGCTGCTCGAGGGCCACGCGGACGTGGTGATGGACGGCGTCGGGCCGACCGTGATCCCGTCGGTGGCCAAGATCCGGGCGTCCTTCAACGAGCGACGCAAGGGCGTCGGCGTACTCGACCGGCTGCTGCGCCGGGTGCTCGGGCTCGACGCCAAGATGGCGCAGTACCGCGACGGCGCCAACTTCGTCCGCGCGGTCGTGGACAAGGCCGGCATGCCCGGCTTCAACGTGGTGTGGGAGCAGCCCGAGCACCTGCCCTCCCGCGCCGAGATCACCAACCCCGACGCCTGGATGGCGCGCGTGCTGCGAACGTGACCACCCCACGAAACCGCTCGGTCTGCGCGCTGCGCGCGGCGTGCTCGCGCTTCCGCGGGGACCCCGGAAAGACGTGAGCCTCCACCCCTCCGTGGCCAGTGTCCGGGTCGCCGTACGCCGGACGCTGGCCGAGCTCGTCTCCGACCAGCCCCGCGGCGTCCTGCCCCCTGATGCGGCCGTGCTGGTTGCATGCTCCGGCGGGCCCGACTCGCTGGCCCTGTTGTCCGCGGCGGTCTTCGAGGGGCACAAGCTCGGATACCGCGTGATCGGCGTGACCGTCGACCACGGTCTGCAGGACGAGTCGGCCGCGCACGCCGCGCACGTGGTCGGGCAGATGGCGGCGATGGGCGCCGACGAGACCGCGTCCGCGCGGGTGCAAGTCACCGGCGGGAGCCGCGGACCGGAGGCGGCCGCGCGCGAGGCGCGGTACGCCGTCCTCGACGAGATGGTCCAGCACTTCGGCGCCGTGGGCGTGCTGCTCGGCCACACCCTCGACGACCAGGCCGAGACCGTACTGCTGGGCCTGGCCCGTGGCTCCGGAGGCCGGTCGCTGGCCGGGATGCGGCGCGCGTTCGGCCACTACCGCCGGCCGCTGCTCGACGTGACGCGCACCGACACGGTCACCGCCTGCCAGGTGGAGGGACTGGAGTACTGGAACGACCCGCACAACATCGACCCGACGTACGCGCGGGTCCGGGTGCGCCGCAAGGTGCTGCCGGTCCTCGAGGACGAGCTCGGGCCGGGCGTCAGCGGCGCGCTGGCCCGCACGGCGGACCAGCTCCGCGCCGACATGGAGCTGCTCGACCAGCTCGCCCAGGCGGCCTACCGGGAGCTGCGGAGCGACGACCTGCGGGACGCCGACGGCCTGGAGGTCAAGTCGCTGGTCGACCTGCCGCCGGCCACCCGGTCCCGGGTGCTCCGGCTGGCCGCGCTCGAGGCCGGCGCCACCGCCTCGGAGCTCTTCCACGTGCACGTGGTCGCGCTGGGCCAGCTGGTGCTCGCCGGCGGCTCGGGTGAGGTCCAGCTGCCCGGCCACGTGACGGCGTACCTCTCCCCGGGTGGTCAGGACGGGCGACTGAGGTTCCGGCCCACCGCTGTGCAAGGCTGACCGCCATGGACGCAGCCCACGTGGAGTCCGACCTCGTCGAGGTGCTGTACACCGAGGCCCAGATCCAGGAGCGGCTCAGCGAGCTCGCCAAGGAGATCGAGGCCGACTACGACGGCAAGGACCTGCTGATCGTCGGCATCCTGCGCGGTGCGGTCATGGTGATGGCGGACCTGGCGCGGTCGTTCGCGCGGCACGTCGAGATGGACTGGATGGCGATCTCGTCGTACGGCTCGGGCACCAAGTCCAGCGGCGTCGTGAGGATCCTCAAGGACCTCGACACCGACATCATGGGCCGCGACGTGATCATCGTCGACGAGATCATCGACACCGGCCTCACGCTCTCGTGGCTGACCTCCAACCTCGGCTCCCGAGACCCGGCCAGCGTCGAGATCTGCACCCTGCTGCGCAAGCCCGAGGCGCTGACCATGCCGGTCGAGGTGAAGTACGTCGGCTGGGACATCCCCAACGAGTTCGTGGTCGGCTACGGCCTCGACTTCCGCGAGCGCTACCGCAACCTGCGTGACATCGGCACCCTCGCTCCGCACGTCTACGGCGGCTGACGTACGTCGGCTGGGACGCTGCGCATATTCCGGGCCACGAGTTCGTGGTCGGCTACGGCCTCGACTTCCGCGAGCGCTACCGCAACCTGCGTGACATCGGCACCCTCGCTCCGCACGTCTACGGCGGCTGACGTACGTCGGCTGGGACGCTGCGCATATTCCGGGCCAACGAGTTCGTGGTCGGCTACGGCCTCGACTTCCGCGAGCGCTACCGCAACCTGCGTGACATCGGCACCCTCGCTCCGCACGTCTACGGCGGCTGACGATCAGAGAAGTTTCACCGGGTACCCGGTGAAACGGGCGCTCCCCGGCTGGAGTTTCGTGCGGGAAGCGGAAGTTTCACCGGGTACCCGGTGAAACTCCGCGGCGGAGTTCGCTGAGCCCAGCCTGAGGATCCGTCCGCGCTCAGCGAACGGGGCCGCTTCGGGTCGCTCGATCCCGAGGCACCTGAGACACTTGAGATTGCGGCGGTCTGTACCGTCGTGGGTTCACACGTGCCTGTACTGAGAGAAGTCCGTGAAGCGCATCTTCAAGGGTCCACTGATCTGGATCGTCGTCGCGGTGGTCGGCGTGCTCATCGCCATGCAGTTCCTGATCAGCTCAGGTGGCGGCGACGAGATCAGCGCCTCGCAGATGAGCGAGTACGTCGCCAAGGGCGAGGTCAAGGAGATCACCTTCGTCGACGGCGACCAGGTCATCAAGGCGACCCTCGACGACAGCGTGGACCGCGACGGCGGTGGCGAGGTCACCACGAAGTACCTCACCGGCACCCAGGCCGAGCTGTTCCGGGCCGCCCAGCGCCAGTACCGTGCCGGCGAGATCGACAAGGTCACGGTCGACGTCTCGCGGCCCGGGCTGCTCAGCTCGTTCATCTTCTCGTTCCTGCCGATCATCCTGCTCGTGGTGCTGTTCCTCTGGCTGATGAACTCGATGCAGGGCGGCGGCGGCCGCGGCGTCATGCAGTTCGCCAAGTCCAAGGCCAAGCTGATCTCCAAGGACATGCCGAAGACCACGTTCGAGGACGTCGCGGGCTGCGACGAGGCCATCGAGGAGCTCGGCGAGATCAAGGAGTTCCTCCAGGAGCCCGCCAAGTTCCAGGCCGTGGGCGCCAAGATCCCGAAGGGTGTGCTGCTGTACGGCGCGCCCGGCACCGGCAAGACGCTGCTGGCCCGGGCGGTGGCCGGCGAGGCGGGGGTGCCGTTCTACTCGATCTCCGGCTCGGACTTCGTCGAGATGTTTGTCGGTGTCGGCGCCTCCCGGGTGCGTGACCTGTTCGAGCAGGCCAAGGAGAACGCGCCGGCCATCGTGTTCATCGACGAGATCGACGCCGTCGGCCGGCACCGCGGCACTGGCATGGGCGGCGGCCACGACGAGCGCGAGCAGACGCTCAACCAGCTCCTGGTCGAGATGGACGGCTTCGACGTCCGCGGCGGCGTGATCCTGATCGCGGCCACCAACCGGCCCGACGTCCTCGACCCCGCGCTGCTGCGCCCGGGGCGCTTCGACCGGCAGATCCAGGTCGACGCACCCGACCTGGCCGGCCGCGAGCAGATCCTCCAGGTCCACTCGAAGGGCAAGCCGCTGGCCCAGGACGTCCAGCTGATCTCGGTGGCCCGCCGCACGCCCGGCTTCAGCGGTGCCGACCTCGCCAACGTGCTCAACGAGGCCGCCCTGCTCACCGCGCGCAACAACCTGAAGCAGATCACCAACGAGACGCTGGACGAGGCGATCGACCGCGTGATCGCCGGCCCGCAGCGGCGTACCCGCCTGATGAGCGAGAAGGAGAAGCTCATCACCGCCTACCACGAGGGCGGCCACGCCCTCGTCGCCGCGGCGCTGCCCGGGAACGACCCGGTGCACAAGGTGACGATCCTGCCGCGGGGCCGGGCGCTCGGCTACACGATGGTGCTGCCCGACTCCGACAGGTACTCCCAGCCGCGTTCGCAGATGCTCGACCAGCTCGCCTACATGCTGGGCGGCCGCGCTGCCGAGGAGATGGTCTTCCACGACCCCACGACCGGTGCCGGCAACGACATCGAGAAGGCGACGGCGGTCGCGCGGGCGATGGTCACCCAGTACGGCATGACCGAGCGGCTGGGCGCGATCAAGCTGGGCGACTCCAACGCCGAGCCGTTCCTGGGCCGCGACATCGGCCACGCGCGCAACTACTCCGAGGAGGTCGCCGGCATCGTCGACGAGGAGACCAAGAAGCTCCTCGCCACCGCGCACCAGGAAGCCTTCGACATCCTCGAGGAGAACCGCGACGTGCTCGACTCGCTGGTCCTCGAGCTGCTCGACAAGGAGACGCTCGACAAGGAGCAGATCGCCCGGGTCTTCGTGCCTCTGCGGCGCCGTCCGGAGCGGCCGGCGTGGACGGGCTCGCCCGACCGGCGCCCGTCGACCATCCCGGCCGTCGAGATCCCCGAGGAGGTCCGCGCCCGGGCGGCCGTCAACGGTCACGGCCCGCTCAACGGTGCGGCCCCCGAGGACGAGGAGGGGCCGGGTGTCGTGGTCACGCCGCCCGGTGCCGGCGGCGACGTCCACGGTGCTCCTCCGGTCGGTGGCGGCGACGCCCCGGTCCCGCCGGCTCCCGGCTCCTCGGGCCCCACGTGACGGCCGAGCTCCGACGGCCGGCCGACGTGTCGGCGTTCGACCAGCCGCGCGCCGAGGCAGCGGTCCGCGAGCTGCTGATCGCCATCGGTGAGAACCCCGACCGTGAGGGGCTGCGCAACACCCCGACCCGCGTCGCCCGTGCGTACGCCGAGCTCACCGCCGGGCTGCGCCAGGAGCCGGAGGACGTCCTGACCACGGTCTTCGACATCGGCCACGACGAGATGGTCCTGGTCCGCGACATCGAGCTGTGGTCGATGTGCGAGCACCACCTGGTGCCGTTCACCGGCGTCGCCCACGTCGGGTACATCCCGGCCGAGACCGGCAAGATCACCGGCCTGTCCAAGCTGGCCCGGCTGGTCGACGTCTACGCCAAGCGCCCCCAGGTGCAGGAGCGGCTCACCACGCAGGTGGCGGACGCGCTGATGGAGATCCTCGAGGCCCGGGGCGTGATCGTGGTCATCGAGGCCGAGCACCTCTGCATGACCATGCGCGGCGTCAAGAAGGCCGGCGCCCGTACCATCACCTCCGCCGTCCGGGGCTCCTTCCGCTCCAACGCCACCACCCGCGCCGAAGCCATGGCCCTGATCCACCGCAACGGCTGACCGCCGGCTGGGCGACATGGAGTCCATGTACGACGCCGTGGGCGGCGGTTGCGGCCCGGTCTTCTCACGTCGAGTGACCCAACTGGCAGGTCTCAGGCCCCGGAGAACCTGCGGATCGGGTCACTCGACGGCAAACCGGCAGCCTCAGAACTCGTAGCCCAGGTCCTCGATCGGGCCCGCGAAGAGCTGCGCGACGCGCTCGCGGCTGGTCTCGTCGTAGTACGAGCGGTACGACGGACCGCGGGGCCGGGTGCCGGACTTCGCGTTGGGCAGGTCGGGGGAGCCGGGGAGGCCGAGCTCGGACCACACCACGGCGAGCTCGTCGGCCAGCGACTCGTAGCGGAGCACCCGGTCCACGGCGACCGCACCACGGAGTCGGTAGATGCGCTGGTTCTTGGTCGCGAACGTCTCGACCGCCTCGGACGCGACGTACTCACGGAACGAGCCGGGCTCGGTGTCGCGGAACCGCCAGTGGTAGAGCGAGACCACGGCATCCCAGGGGTTCCGCTCGACGGCGAAGGAGAAGTAGGACTCGAACCTCTGGCGGCCGAGCATCTTGCGGACCATCGAGACCGGCATGTGGTTGAACGCCCGGCGCTCCAGCCGTGGCGGGGCCTCGAAGTTCTGAGGGCCGCGGCCGCCCGCGGCCCGGCGGAGCACCTCGTCGTCCTCGGTGACCGGGGTGATCACGTCGTCGGGCCCGCAGACCCGGGAGAGTGCGATCTCCACAGAGGTGCCGGCCGTCTTGCGGGTCTTCATGAAGACGAAGCCGTGCTCGTGGGAGACGATCACGGATCCAACCTAGGTGCCGGCTCGGCCGGGCAAGGCGCGCGCGATCTCCACACTGGCCGTCAGAAGCGTGCCAGCCGTCCTGCGGGTCTTCATGAAGACGAAGCCGTGCTCGTGGGAGACGATCACGGATCCAACCTAGGTGCCGGCTCGGCCGGGCAAGGCGCGCGCGATCTCCACACTGGCCGTCAGAAGCGTGCCAGCCGTCCTGCGGGTCTTCATGAAGACGAAGCCGTGCTCGTGGGAGACGATCACGGATCCAACCTAGGTGCCGGCTCGGCCGGGCAAGGCGCGCGCGATCTCCACACTGGCCGTCAGCAGCATGCCAGCCGTCCTGCGGGTCTTCATGAAGGCGAAACCGTGCTTGTGGGAGACGATCACCTGCCCGACACTAGAGACCGAACCGTAGGCTGCCAGCGACATGGGTGAGCACACGGTGGTCCTGGTGACCGGCTCGATGCGCAGCGGCACCAGCTCGCTGGCCGGCAGCCTCAAGCTGCTGGGCTGGCACGTGCCACAGCCCGAGGTGCCTGCCTCGGAGCGCAACGCCAAGGGCCACTTCGAGCCGCGGTGGGTGATCGAGTTCCACAAGCGGCTGCTGCGCCGGGCCCTGGTCCGACCCAGCGACGGAAGCCCCAGCGCCGAGCAGCGTGTGAACGACGTGCTCGAGGACGGGCGGCTCGAGTCCGAGCTGCGCGACTGGCTCGCGGAGCAGGCCGAGCCGCAGGTCGTCGTCAAGGACCCGCACGCCTCCTGGGTGCTGCCCTTGTGGCGCCGCGCCGCCGAGCAGGCCGACCGGGACCTGCGCATCCTCACCGCGCTCCGCCACCCGGCCGAGGTGGTCGGCTCGCAGGACCGCACCTGGGGCAAGGGCCGGCGCACCGACGCCGAGCGCCGGGTCAAGGAGACCTCCAACACCGCCGCCTGGCTCAACGTCGCGCTGGTCACCGAGGCGGGTTCGCGGGGCGCGCGGCGGGCGTTCATCAGGTACGACGACCTGCTGGTCGACTGGCGGGCCGCGCTCGGCCGGGTGTCCGACCAGCTCGACCTCGGGCTGCCGCTCGCCGAGGAGCGCGGCGTCGACGAGTTCCTCGATCCCGGGATGCGCCGCTCCGAGCTGGCCTGGGACGACATCGTGCTGCCGGACTGGCTGCGCGACCAGGCCGAGAACACCTGGCAGCAGCTCGGGATCCTGGTCGACGACCCCGCGGAGGACGGGGTGCCCGCCGCCCTGGACGTCCAGCGCAAGCGGTACGACGCCCACTACGCCGAGGCGGTCGCCGTGAGCCTCGACGAGGCCCGGCACCGCGAGCGGCGGGGCGCGGCGGCAGGTGCGGCCAAGATCCGCGGCCGGCTCAGGGCCGAGCGGGCCCGGCGCAAGGCGGCGGAAGCCAGCCTGGCCAGGCGTCAGACCACGAAGCGGCTGCTCGGCCAGATCGTCGGCAGGTCGCGGTCGGGGAACCGCGACGCCACGAACTCGTAGGTCGCCCGGAAGTGCTCGGCCACCTCCCGCACCGTCGCCTCGGGCAGCTCGGCCGCGCGCGGTGAGACGTTGAACCGGGCGTCCAGGTCCGGCTCGCGGTGGTCGATGCCCAGGAAGTCGCACAGTGCAGCGATGTGGGAGGTCGCGCCCGAGGGGTCGAACAGCTCCTCGTAGAACGCGAAGTGGGCCAGGTCGCCGTACGCCTCGTCGAGGTTGCGGACGGTGGCCTCGTAGCGGGTCCGCCCGGCGTACGACGGCTCGGCGTACCGCTGCGCCACCAGCTCCTCCGCGGTGCCCGGGTTGTTCTCGGGCCGGCGCCGCTTCTGCATCCGCACCTGCGACCAGATCCGCTCGACCGGGTCGCGCATCAGGTAGGCCGCCACGGACCGCACGCCGCGCTGCTCGAACCGAGCGCGGATCGAGGACAGCCGGGCGGCGGACAGCACCGCGTAGCCGGGCGTGATGTCCATGGTCAGCCGGGTCTCGGGCGACCGCGCGAACAGCGCGGTGAAGTAGTCGAAGTACAGCTGCTCGTCGGCGATCATCGCCGCCTGGAGCAGGTAGGTCGGGTCCGTCGGCCGGCCGTGCTCCACCTCGTCCAGCGAGTCGCGCGCCTTGGCCACCACCCGGCCCAGCAGGTACGGCTCGCGGTCGAGGTCCAGGCTGTCGAAGACGTGGTACTCCTTGCGCACCCCGGGCTCGCACTGCGGCGACGCGGCCAGGTAGTCGTGCAGCCAGGTGGTCCCGGCCTTCATCGCACCGACGCCGAGCAGGAAGGTGCGGTCCACGGGCAGGACGCTAGTCGTTAGGGTCCGAGAGTGATCGTGTCGCACCCGGCGCGCGTGCTCTTCGTGCACGTGCAGAAGACCGGCGGGAGCACCGTGCAGTCGGTGCTGCTGGACCGGCTGCCGGGCGCCGAGAAGCTGGCCGGGCTCCCCGGGGCCAAGCACGCCCACCTGAGGGCGGCTCTCGACGCGCACCCCGAGCTCGCGACGTACTGGACCTTCGGCTTCGTCCGGAACCCCTGGGCCCGGCTGTGGTCGTGGTGGTCGATGATCGACCGTCGCCAGGGCCAGCGCGACGAGGGCCACGCCTGGGCGACCCGGCGGATCGCGAACAACCCGTTCTGGTCCGGCGTGCTCGAGGAGCTGCCGACGTTCGAGGCGTTCGTGATGGAGGGGCCGGACCGGTTCGCCCGGCTGCGCACCCCACAGCTGCGGTACCTCCAGGCCAGGGACCGGCGGGCCGACTTCATCGGCCGCACCGAGACCTTCGCCGACGACCTGGCGCAGGTGTGCGACCGGCTCGGGATCGAGCGGCCGCCCGAGGCGCCCCGCAGGAACGCCGACCGGAGCGCTGACCTGAGCGCCGGACCGGGCGGCTCCTACAGCGACCACTACACCCCCGCGATGCGGCAGCGCGTGGCCGAGCTGTTCGAGCCGGACCTGCGCGAGTTCGGATACGAGTTCTGATGGGCCTCCCCCTCGTGATGGGCGTCGTCAACGTCACGCCGGACTCGTTCAGCGACGGCGGGCTGTACGCCGACGCGGCCAGCGCGATCGCGCACGGCGGGGCGCTGCTGGCCGACGGCGCCGACATCCTCGACGTCGGCGGCGAGTCCACCCGGCCCGGCGCCACCCGGCCGCTGGTCGAGGAGGAGCTGGACCGGGTGATCCCGGTGATCACGGTGCTGGCCGAGGGCGGTGCCACCGTCTCCGTCGACACCATGCGCCACCAGGTCGCCGCGGCCGCGCTCGGGGCGGGCGCGACGATCGTGAACGACGTCTCCGGCGGCCTGGCCGACCCGGAGATCCTCCGGGTCGTGGCCGACGCGGACGCGACGTACGTCGCGATGCACTGGCGCGCGCACGCCGACCACATGACCGACTTCGCGACGTACGACAACCCCGGCGGCGTCGTCGTCGCGGTCCGCGACGAGCTGGCGCAGCGCGTCGAGGCGGCGCTGGCCGCCGGCGTGGCACCCGAGCGGCTGGTGCTCGACCCCGGGCTGGGCTTCGCCAAGCGGGGCCGGCACAACTGGCAGCTGCTGGCCGACCTGGCCCCGATCCAGGCGCTGGGCCACCCGCTGCTGGTCGGCGCCAGCCGCAAGTCGTTCCTCGGCACCCTGCTGGCGGACGCCGAGGGGAACCCACGCCCGGTGGACGGCCGCGACGACGCCACCACCGCCCTCTCCGTGCTGCTCGCACAGGTGGGGGTGTGGGGGCTCCGGGTGCACGACGTACGCTCCACCCGCGACGCCCTGCGAGTGCTGGACGCACTCGACACCGCTCGGGAGGAGGGCGACAACGATGGATGAGCTCGCCCTGACCGGACTGGAGTGCTGGGGCCACCACGGCGTCTTCGAGCACGAACGGCGCGAGGGTCAACGGTTCGTCATCGACCTCGTGCTGGGCGTGGACACCGCCGCCGCCGCGGCGTCGGACGACTTGTCAGCGACCGTGGACTACGGAAGTCTCGCGCTGTCGGTGAAAGCCGCCGTCGAGAAGGATCCGGTCGACCTGATCGAGACTCTCGCCCACCGGATCGCGGAAGTCTGCCTCTTGGACTTCGGTGTTGAATGGGTGCGCGTCACGGTCCACAAACCGGATGCACCCATCGAGGCGACGTTCTCGGACGTCGCGCTGACGATCGCCCGGTCTAAGACCCAGGAGGGCCGCTCGTGACCGAGACTCCCAACCCGAACATCATCGACGCCGACACCTTGACGGGCGAGATGCGCCCGATCCGTCGGGCGGTGCTCTCGTTGGGCTCCAACCTCGGGGAGCGGATGGACAACCTCCAGGGCGCGGTCCGCGCGCTGGCCGACACCCCTGAGGTGTGGGTCACGAGCGTCTCGCCGGTCTACGAGACCGACCCGGTGGACGCCCCGGAGGGCTCCGACCAGTTCCTGAACGCCGTCGTCCTGGCCGACACCACGCTGGCCGCCACCCGGCTGCTCGACCGCGCGCTGGCGATAGAGGACGCCTTCGACCGCGAGCGCAGCGAGGTCAAGAACGCCCCGCGCACCCTCGACGTCGACCTGATCGTGGTGGGCGACCGGCGCGCGGACGACGACCAGCTCCACCTGCCGCACCCCCGGGCCGCCGAGCGCGCCTTCGTGCTCCGGCCGTGGCTCGACATCGACCCGCAGGCCGAGTTCCCCGACAAGGGCCCGGTGGCCGACCTGCTCTCCGAGGTCGGCGAGACCGGGATCCAGCGCCGCGACGACCTGGTGCTCGAGGTCGAGTGACGACCCCACCAAGGACATGACCCGCGAGGGCGACCCCCTCGGAGCCGGTCCGGACGACGACCACGACGAGCCCCCCGAACCGGAAGGCCGACTGCGGCCCACGTCGTTCGCCGTGGTCACGGTGTGGGCGATCGGCGGCCTCGTCCTCGGCTGGCTGTGGAAGCGGCTTGCCGAGGAGCTGAACGGCACCGCCCCGCTGGTGTCGTGGGCCCAGCCCGCGGCGCTGTGGCTGGTCGCGGTGGCGATCGGCATCACCTGGTGGCAGACCTACCGGGCCGTGCAGGTGCACCGGGAACGGCTGGAGCCGCACCGCGCCGTGAACCGGCTGGTGCTCGCCCGCGCGGGCGCGCTGGTCGGGGCGCTGGTGGCCGGCGGGTACGCCGGCTATGCCGTCGCCTGGATCGGGGACCCCGCGGAGCTGGCCGGCCAGCGCATCCTGCGCTCGGTCGTCGCGGTGGTCGCGGGCCTCGCGATGGCCGCCGGAGCGCTGCTCCTCGAGCGAGCGTGTCGCGTCCGCAAGGGGCCTCCGGAGCCCTAGCCTGCTTGGCATGGCTTCCCCATCTGCAACACAGGCCACACGGAGGCGTCAGCGGTCGATCCGCGTGACGACCGCCGTGGGCCTGATCGTGTTAGCTGCGCTGGTCGTCGCCGGCGCAGCACTGAGCGGCTCGTGGCTCCTGGTCACGATCGCCGCAGGGCTCGGCGTCGTCCTCGGCGCCGCGGCCACCCGGATCACCCACAACGAGCTGGTCGAGTCGCGGGTGGCGGCCGCGCGCGACCGTGCCCAGCAGGCCAGGGCCTTCAACGACCTCACCGACGAGCGCACGTCCGAGCACGCGTCGTACGTTGCGGACGTGCACTCCCGGATCGCGGAGAAGGAGCAGGCACTCGGCGAGCTCGAGGTCGCGCTGTCGCTCTCCCAGCGGCGGGCCGCGACCTCCACCCGGAAGCGGAACGCCGAGGGCCGTCGCGCCGCCGGCCTCCAGGTCCGGCTCAGCGAGGCCGAGGAGCGGGCCGCGATCGCGCAGCTTCGCGTGGTCGAGCTCGAGCAGGAGCTGCTGGCTCTCCGCGCCGAGCTGGACGCGGTCGCCGCCGCCTGGCAGTCGGCGCAGCTTCAGCGCCGCCACGCTTGAGTCTTCTCCCGTCGAGTGACGCCAAAGTGCTGTTCGCAACCGTTTGCGGACAGCACTTTCGCGTCACTCGACGGAAACTGACCTGACCCGGTACGGAATGATCAGGACCCGTGAGCCGGTTCGAGCCAGATCCCGGAGAGCTGGTCGAGGAGCTCGAAGGGCTGCCCGACGGCTGGTCCGTCGGCTCGCCGGACCCCGACGACCTCGCTGAGGTACGCCGGGTCACCGAGCTCCTGCGCGGCCACGAGCGGGAGGGCCGCGGCTGGGCTGGCGCCGGCAAGGAGGACGTGTCGGTCGAGCTGCACGGCCTGCGGACCAGGCAGAACGTCGTGGTCCGCGACCAGGCCGGGGTGATCCGGGCGTGGGGGAGCGCGCATGACCGGGCCAGCGGCCGGATGCTGTTCGTCCACGTCGTCGAGCGCAGCCTGCCGGAGCGGGTCGGCCGGGCCTGCTCGGACGTGCTGGTCGAGTGGGCGGTGGGGCAGGCCCGCGAGGTGGGCGCGTCCCGCGGGCTGGCCGTGCAGCAGATCGACACCGGCGCCTACGCCGACGACGCGCGTCAGCACCGCTGGCTGGCCGCCGGCGGGTTCACCCAGGTGCGCACGTGGTGGCAGATGAGCCGCGCGGTGACGCCGGACGAGGCCGCGCTGGTCGACGACCCCGCGCGCTGGGAACGCGACGGGGTGGTGGTCCGCCTGGTCGAGGGCGACGACGACCTGCGGGCGGTGCACGACGTGCTAGAAACGGCGTTCACCGACCACTTCAACTCCAAGCCGGAGACCTTCGACGAGTTCCTGTTCCGGCTGCGAGAGGACCCCGGTCACCGCTGGGACCACTGGTGGCTGGCCGAGGTCGACGGTGCGCCCGCGGGCGCGCTGGTCGCCACCGAGTCCGGGAGCAGCTCGTACGTCGCCTACATCGGCGTGGTCGAGCTGGCCCGCGGACGCGGGGTGGCCAAGGGGCTGCTGCGCACCGTGATCGCCGACGCCGCCGCGCGCGGCAGGAAGCACGTCGGGCTCGAGGTCGACGCCGACTCCCCGACCGGCGCGGACCGGCTCTACCGCGGGATGGGGTGGGAGACGTCGTACGTCACCCAGTCGTGGCACCGGGACGTCCCCGTCCCGTGATCGGCTGCACCTGGTGGGGCCACGCCACGTGCACGGTGGAGCTGGGCGGCACCCGGGTCGCCACCGACCCCGTGCTGGTCGACCGGCTGGTCCATCTCGTGCGGTACCCCGCCACGCCCGCGCCCGCGGCCGCCGACGCGGACCTGGTGCTGGTCTCCCACCTGCACCACGACCACTGCCACCTGCCGTCGCTGGCCCGCTTCGGGGCCGACGTGCCGATCGTGGTGCCGCGCGGCGCCGAACCGCTGCTCGCCAGCCTGGCCGGCGACCGGCTGGTCCCGGTGAGTCCGGGCGACGTGGTCGAGCGGGCCGGCGTCCGCATTGAGGTGCTGCCCGCCACCCACGACGGCCGGCGGCACCCGCTGGCGCGTAGCCGCCCTCCGGCGCTGGGCTTCCGGGTCTCGTGCGACGCGGGCTCCTTCTGGTACCCCGGTGACACCGAGCTCCGCGACGACCTGGCCGACGTGGACCGCGTCGACCTGGCCCTGGTACCGGTCGGCGGCTGGGGTCCGACCCTGTCCGAGGGGCACCTCGACCCTCGGGAGGCGGCCACCGCCGTCACGCGCGTCGGCGCCCGCTGGGCGGTGCCGGTGCACTGGGGGACGTTCTGGCCGGCCGGGCTCCGGCGCGTCGCGCCGGCCAACCACGACCGGCTCTTCACCACGCCCGGCCCCCGGTTCGCCGAGGCGCTCGCGGGCTCGGACATCGAGGCCCGGCTGCTGGCCCCCGGCGAGCGGGCGGATTTGGGGTAACTCACCGTTCGGTCAGCTTCCCTGGCGTTCGAACGCTGCAGAAGCAGGCCGAACGGTGAGTTACCTTGGCCGGCCGGCCGGCGCTCAGGCAGCGCCGGCGCCGGCACCTTCGGCCAGCGACGCGCGCAGCGCCTTGTGGATCCCGTTGGGCGTCAGTACGCCGACGAACTGCGCGCCGTCCTTGACCCCCACCATTCCCTTGTCGTCGCGCAGCATGGCCGCCAGCGCTTCCTCGAGGGTCGCGCTGACGTCGACCGCGGACGAGAGGTCCCCGGCCGAGATCCCGTCCACCGGCTCCAGGTGGTCGGCGTCGATGACGGTCACGGTGAGCCGCCGCAGCCCCTTGGTTGCGCCCACGAAGTCCTCGACGAAGTCGTCGGCCGGGTGGCCGAGCAGCTCGGCGGGGGTGCCGTACTGGGCCAGCCGGCCGCCGGTCGCGAAGACCGCGACCCGGTCGCCCATGCGCACGGCCTCGTCGATGTCGTGGGTGACCATCACGACGGTCTTGCCGAGCTCGCGCTGCAGCCGGAGGAACTCGTCCTGCAACCGCACCCGCACCACCGGGTCGACCGCCCCGAACGGCTCGTCCATCAGCAGCACCGGCGGGTTCGCGGCCAGGGCCCGGGCCACGCCCACGCGCTGCTGCTGCCCGCCGGAGAGCTGGTGCGGGTAGCGGTCGCCGTACGTCGAGGGATCCAGCCCCACGGTCTCGAGCAGCTCCAATGCGCGCTTGCGGGCGGTCGACTTGGACTCGCCGTACAGCAAGGGCACGGTCATCACGTTGCTGACGATCTTCTGGTGCGGGAACAGCCCGATCTGCTGGATCACGTAGCCGATCCCGCGCCGCAGCTTGACCGGGTCCGACCGGGTCACGTCGACGCCGTCGATCTCGATGGTTCCGGTGGTCGGCTCGATCAGCCGGTTGATCATCTTGAGCGTCGTGGACTTGCCGCAGCCGGACGGCCCGACCAGCACGACCAGCTCGCCCGCGGCGACGTCGAGGTCGAGCTCCTGGACTGCCAGCGTGCCGTCGGCGTAGGTCTTCCCGACCCCCGAGAGGCGGATCATGGCCTGGTCCGACCCGTCACCCTTCGGGGTAGCGTCCATGCGGTGACCCTACCTTCGGGGGCGGTGCTCGGGGCGTCGGCGGACGGCCCGTCGTGCTACAGCCGGCTCACCAACGAGTGGATCTGCCGGCAGTACGTCGAGGACTTCCGGCCCGAGATCCAGCACGCCACGATCGAGCACCTCCAGATCACCGCGCTGTCGGTGCTGCTCGGCGTGGTCATCGCCTTTCCCCTGGCGCTGCTGGCCCGCCGCTACGTCCGGCTGGAGTCGTCGGTGCTGGGCGTCTCGACCGCCGTCTACACGATCCCGTCGCTGGCCCTGCTGCCGCTGATGGTGCCGTTCACCGGGCTGTCGAAGACCACGGTCGTGATCGCGCTGGCGCTCTACGCGCTGACCATCCTGGTGCGCTCGATGCTCGAAGGGCTACGCGCGGTCCCCGACGAGGTGGTGGAGTCCGCCCGCGGCCTCGGGTACGGCGCCGGGCGGCTGCTGTTCCGGGTCGAGCTGCCGCTGGCCATCCCGGTGATCATGGCCGGGCTGCGGGTGGCCACCGTGTCAACTGTCGCCCTCACCACGATCGGCTCGCTGGTGGCCTACGGCGGGCTCGGCAACCTGATCAAGGACGGCGTGAACTCCAACTTCCGCGCCGAGCTGTTCACCGCCTCGGTGCTGTGCGTGGTGCTGGCCGTCGTGCTCGACGTGGTGATCGTGGTGTCGCAGCGGCTGCTGACGCCCTGGACTCGGGGGGTGCAGGCATGAACGTCCTGGGCGACGCCTTTGAGTACCTCACGACCTGGGCCAACTGGACCGGCGACCGCGGGATGCTGCACCTGCTGACCCAGCAGCTGCTGCTCACCGTGACCGCGCTGGTGATCGCGCTGCTGGTCGGGCTCCCGCTCGCGCTGTGGCTCGGCCACCTCGGCCGCGGTGGCTTCCTGGCCATCAACATCTCCAACATCGGCCGGGCCATCCCGACCTTCGCGCTCCTGGCCCTCTTCGTGACCGCGGACTTCCCGGGCACCAAGGAGTTCGGGCCCTACGGCCGCGCCGGGCTGGCGACGCTCCTGGCGCTGGCGCTGTTCGCGCTGCCACCGCTGATCACCAACGGCTACGTCGCGGTGCGCGAGGTGCCGGCCGATGTCAAGCAGGCCGCCGACGGCATGGGGATGACGGGCGCCCAGAAGTTCTTCAGGGTCGAGCTCCCGCTCGCCCTGCCGCTGGTGATGAGCGGCGTACGCCTCGCGCTGGTCCAGGTGTGGGCCACTGCGACCATCGCGGCGCTGGTGGCGGGGCCCGGCCTGGGCCGGGTGATCACGGACGGTTTCTTCCGGACCAACTACGGCAAGGGCATCGCCGGCGCGATCGTGGTCGGCATCGTGGCGCTGCTCCTGGAGCTGCTCGCGGCGGCTGCTCAGCGGCTGGTCGCGCCCTCTCGTAACGGTCCGTCACCGAAACGTGACCAAGCAATGTCGGCGACTACGTCTAGCGTGGCCGCGGACGCCGTTGATCTCGGAGCTCCGGCTCGCTAGCACCGTCATCGCACCATCCGGACACGCGTGGCCCCCAGCCACGGGACACAGAAGGAACACCATGTCGATCAGACGCTCTCTTGCCGCGGTGCTCTCCGTCGGCACGCTCTTCCTCACCGTCGGCTGCGCCGGCGACGACCTCGACTCCGGCTCCGACGACGCAGACGGCAGCCCTTCACCCTCGGCCACCACCTCTGACTCCGGTGGCACCACCGCCGGCGGCCCGCTCACGATGGCCGGCCAGAACTTCCCCGAGGCCACGCTGGTCGCCGCGATGTACGAGCAGCTGCTGGAGAACGCCGGCTACGACGTCACCACCAAGCTGGTCGACACCCGGGACGGCTACATGGCCACCTTCCCGGGTGACGTCGACATCGTCCCGGAGTACGTCGGAGGCATCGTCAACTTCCTCAACGGCGCCAAGAACGGCGACAACGCCACGCCGTTCGAGGCCGGTGACGGCGAGCAGCTCGCCGAGGACGGCAAGGCGCTGCTCGACGAGGCCGGCATCACCCTGCTCGACATCTCGGCCGCGACCGACACCAACGCGTTCATGGTCACCCAGCAGTACTCCGACGACAACGGCGTCACCAAGCTCTCCGACCTCGAGGGCGTGAGCGTGAAGCTCGCGGCCGCGGCCGACTGCGAGGGCCGGCTCGACTGCGAGGGCGGCCTGTCCGACCAGTACGGCATCGACGTCACCGAGGTGCTGCCACTCGGCTACGCCAGTGACCAGACCTACCAGTCGGTGCTGAGCGGTGAGGCCGAGCTCGGCGAGACCAGCACCACCGACGGCACCCTGGAGTCGCAGGGGCTGGTCCTGCTCGACGACGACAAGCAGATCCAGCCGGCCCAGAACCTCGTGCCGGCCGTCTCCTCGGCGTTCCTCGAGGAGCACCCGGACGTCGCCGACGTCCTCAACCCGCTGATGGCCGCCCTCGACACCGAGACGCTCACCGAGCTCAACGGCCGGGTCGCCGTCGACCGGGAGAAGCCCGAGGACGTCGCGGCCGACTTCCTCTCGGAGAACAGCCTGCTCTGACTCACCGTGGTCGAGAGCCAGATTCACCGGGTACCCGGTGAATCTGGCGCTGGCCGTGCGGAGTTTCATACAGGAAGTGGAAGTTTCACCGGGTACCCGGTGAATCCTCCCCCCGGGGGTCACCGCTCGCCAGGGCGAAGCGTCACCGCGGCGGGAGCGACCGTGCGTACGTCGAGCACCTCGGCGGGCAGGTCGAGGCGACGGCCCTCGGGGGTGTCGACCCGGTCGACCGGCCGGCCCAGCTCGCGGGTGTAGGTGACCACCGCGGACGCGTCGGACCGGCGACCCTGCTCGACCAGCCAGCCGACCAGCCGGTCCACGGGCAGCAGCCCGGAGTGGGTGAGCGAGCGGGAGCCCCAGATCGACAGGACCCCGGTGCGGAGCAGCTCCCACCACTCGTCGTCGCAGCCGGGGAGCTCGGCGAAGTAGCGGTGCAGGTCGCCGGCCAGCACCCGGTCGCGGAAGATCGCCGTGACCTTCCTCGCGCCGTACTCCTCGACGCTGCGCAGCGACGTGAGCTTGGTCTCCCAGCGGTCCCGCAGGTCCTTCAGTGAGGACCGCTGCTGGGTGATCGAGGAGCCGTCGGTGCGGATCCGCCAGTGGTAGACGACCTCGGGGACCAGCCCGAACCGCCGCGCGCGCAGGTAGGCGAGCGTGGTGGTCGGCTGGTCCTCGTAGCGGACGCCCTCGGGCCAGGCCAGCCCGGTCGCCCGCCAGAAGTCGGCGCGGAACACCTTGTTCCACGCGAACACGTCGCCGATGCCGGCGATGGGCGGGTGCGCGGCCATGCCGCCCCAACGGTACGGGGTAGGGTGGCGCGCCTCATGGACGGGCTTCGGTGACCGGCGAGCCGCTCAGCCGGCGCGCGCTCAACCGCGCCCTGCTGGCGCGCCAGGGGCTGCTCGAGCGCTCGCGGACCCCGGCGCTCGAGATGATCGAGCGGCTCGTCGGCATGCAGGCGCAGGAGCCGCCCAACCCCTACCTCGCGCTGTGGTCGCGGATCGAGGGCTTCCGCGCCGAGGAGCTGAGCGAGCTGATCGCCGAACGCCGCGCGCGTCCGCGGCCGGGCTGATGCGGGCGACGATCCACCTCGTCTCCGCGCGCGACTACCTCGCCATCCAGCCGCTCACGCGGCCCGCTACTGGCGCGGATCTTCCGCAGCCCGTTCCTCGAGGCGCTCGCCGGCGTGCCCGTCGAGGACGTGGTCGCCGCCGGGCCGCGCTGCTGGCCGAGCGCGCCGCGCACGCGCGCCGAGCTGGCGCGGCGCTGGGGCCGCGCTGGCCCGAGGCCGACCCGGCGGCGATCAGCGCGGCGATCACCTTCAACCTGCCGCTGGTGCAGGTCCCGCCGCGCGGGCTGTGGGGCCGGAGCGGCCAGGCGACGTGGGCGCTCGCCGAGCGGTGGCTGGGCGAGAGCCTCGACCGCGAGGCGGACCCCGACCCGATCGTCCTGCGCTACCTCGCCGCCTTCGGGCCGGCGACGGTGGGCGACCTGCGCTCCTGGTGCGGGCTCACCGGGCTGCGCGAGGTGGTCGAGCGCCTGCGCCCGCGGCTGCGCAGCTTCCGCGACGAGCGCGGGCGCGAGCTGCTCGACGTTCCCGACGGGCCGCTCCCCGACCCGGGCACCCCCGCTCCCCCGCGCTTCCTGCCCGAGTACGACAACCTCACCCTCGGCCACGAGGACCGCTCGCGCGTGCTCGCCGGCCTCGGGCCCGGGCGCCCCGTTCCCGTCGGGCGGCGTGAAAGGCGCCCTGCTCGCCGACGGGTTCTACCGCGCCAACTGGAAGCTGACCGTCGAGGACGGCGGCGCCACGCTCGCCATCGACCGCTTCACGCCGCTCCCGGACGACCCGGTGGGCACGCTCGAGGCCATCACGGACGAGGGCGAGGGGCTGATCGCCTTCCTCGCGCCCGAGACCACGAAGCGGCTCGTCGTGCTCTAGCGTGCCGGCCATGGAGATCACCGGCGTCGACTTCATCTGCGTGCCCACCCGCGACTTCGAGGCGGCCAGCGCCTTCTACGGCGACGTGCTCGGGCTGCGCGTGCTCGACCCGCTGGGGCGACATGCCCGCCGGCGAGTTCGAGACCGGCACCCTGACCCTCGCGGTCATGCAGTCCGACGCGTTCGGGATGGAGTTCTCACCGCACTCGCACCCGATCGCGCTGCACGTCGGCGACGTCGCGGCCGCCCGCGCGGAGCTCGAGGCCAAGGGCGTCGGGTTCCAGCGCGACGACATCGACAGCGGCGTCTGCCACATGGCCTACTTCGCCGACCCCGACGGCAACCAGCTGATGTTCCACCACCGCTACGCGCCGCGGGAGGCTCCCGCCAGCTGAGCGAGCGCGGCCAGCACCTCGTCGTCGTGCGTCTTCGGCGACGCCTTCGGGATCACGTGGGCGACCGTGCCGTCGCCGTCGATGATGAAGGTCGAGCGCATCGCGCCCCAGTACCTCTTGCCGTACAGCGACTTCTCCGCCCACACCCCGTAGGCGTCGCAGACGGCGTGGTCGGCGTCGGCGAGCAGGGTGAAGTTCAGCGACTGCCGGTCGTGGAACTTCTTGACCGCCGCGACGGGGTCGGGCGAGACGCCGAGCACGACCGCGCCCGCCGCGTCGTACTCGTCCGCGCGGTCGCGGATCCCGCAGGCCTGCGTCGTGCAGCCCGGCGTGTCGGCCTTGGGGTAGAAGTAGAGGACCACGGTGCGCCCGGCGAGGCCGGACAGCGAGACCTCCTCGCCGTCCTGGTCGGGCAGGGTGAACTCCGGTGCCTTGGCGCCTACCTCGATCATCGGGCTCCTGTCACTTCAGCAGTCGGGAGAGGCGGCGGTCCTTGAGCACGCGCCCGTCGGTCTGGCACTGCGGGCAGTACGTCATCACGTAGTCCTCGTAGAACACCGCCTCGAGCACGGTGTCGCAGCGCGGGCAGGGCTCGCCCTGGTGGGCGTGGACCCGCGTCGGCTTGGGGAACTTCTCCGGCAGCGGCAGCTCGACCTGCTCCTCGTAGTAGTCGATCACGCGGCCGAGCTCGCCGGCGATCGCCGTCGCGCAGCGCCTCGGCCTCGCTCGCCGGAGAGGTCGTCGCCGCGCTTGAACGGCGACAGCTGCGCCGCGTGCAGGATCTCGTCGACCCAGGTGCGGCCGATGCCGGCGATCACCTGCTGGTCGCGCAGCAGCGAGTGCAGCGGGCGCGGCGAGGCGAGCAGCTCGCGCGAGCGGCGGCGGGTCGGGCCACGCCTCCGGCCCGAGGTCGGCGAGCGCGCTCGTCGGCCGCCAGGTCCTCCGGGCGCAGCAGCTTCACCCACGCGCGCCTGCTTGGTGCCGAACTCGCGCACGCGCAGCTCGCGGTCCCCGGGAGCCGCAGCAGCAGCGCGAGCGTGCGGTCGCGCATCGACGCGCGCTTGTCGAACAGCTGCAGCCGGCCGGCGCTCATCAGGTGCATGAGCAGCGTCAGCGGGCCGTGCGCCGGCGTGTCGACGTCGAGCAGCAGCAGCTTCCCGCGCCGGCGCACGCCGGTGAACGTCGCGCCGTCGAGCGCGTGCAGCGGCGGGTCGAACGTCTTCAGCGCGTTCAGGCCCGGCGCCAGCGCCGACTCGATCGTCTCCCCGGCAGCGCCGCGGCGAGGCGCCGGGCGACGATCTCCATCTCGGGCAGCTCGGGCATCGCCTCGACGTAGTAGCTTGGCCGCCCATGGACCCGTGGGTGCAGGCAGGCAGGCGGCGGAGATCGCGCGGCGCGCGCGTGCGCGAGCTGGAGGCGCTCGTCGCCGTCTCCTCGCCGTCGGGGGACGTGCACGGCGCCGAGGAGTGCGTCGCGGTGTGCGCCGCGCTGCTGCCCGACGAGGCCGAGATCGAGCGCCCGCCGTGCTCCTCCCCCGACCACGCGCCGGACCTGCTCGCGCGCCTGCACGGGACGGGCACGCGGCGGGTCCTGCTGCTCGGCCACCTCGACACCGTCGTCGCGCACGCCGACGCACCAGCCGCTGCGCCGCGACGACGAGCAGGCTCGTCGGCTCCGGCACGTCGACATGAAGGGCGGCGACGTGCTCGCCCTCGGCGCCCTGCGCGCGCTCGCGCGCGCGCCGCGAGCGACTACGCGGAGGTCGCGCTGCTGCTGGTCTGCGACGAGGAGTGGCGCGACGGGCCCTTCGCCCACGCCGAGCGCTTCGCGGGCTGGGACGCGTGCCTGTGCTTCGAGGCCGGCGAGCTCGACGCCCGACGGCAACGAGGCGCGTCGTCGTGCGCCGCAAGGCGGCCGGGACGATGCGCGTCGACGCGCAGGGCGCGCGGCGCACTCCGGGCTCCGCGCCCGACCGCGGGCCGCAACGCGCTGCTGGCGCTCGCCGCGGCGGCGCAGGCCGTCGCCGCCCGCCACGACCCGGAGGGCGCGCACCGCCTGACCGCGGTCCCGACCGTGCTGCGCTCCGGCGACGCCTTCAACGTCGTCCCCGGCACCGGCGAGCTGTTCTGCGACCTGCGCGCGGACGAGCTGGACGCGTTCGACGAGGTGCTGCGCGCATCCCGGCCGAGCACGCCGGCGTGCGGCTGGAGCGGAGCTGATCCGCGCGCTGGCCGGGCATGGACGCTCGCGAGGCCGCCGCCGCGCCGCTGCTGGAGCGGCGCCTCCGGCGCGCTCGGGCGCGCCGGTCGCCGGCGCCGCGCGCGGCGGCGCCAGCGACGCGCAGCCACTTCGCCCCGACGATCCCGGTCACGATCGACGGCCTCGGCCCGCGCGGCGGCGCGGCCCACAACCCGGGCGAGTTCGTGCTCGCCGAGTCGCTGCCGGCGCGCGCCGAGGTGGCGCTGGCGGTGATCGCCGCGGCGCTCGCGGAGGGCTGAGCCTCAGCCCGAGCCGCCGGCGAGCGTCTCGAGCTCGCGCGGGCGCAGCAGCACGATCAGCTCGCCGCCGCCGCGCGCCACCTTCACGCCCGCGATGCCGCCCTTCTTGAAGTCGACCCGGGCGCCGGTGAGGTCGTGGACGACCTGGGAGAGCGCGGGCTCGTGGCCGACGACGAGCAGGCGCGCGTCGCCGTCGTGGCCCTCCAGCAGCTCCAGCGCGTCCTCGCGGCCGAAGTCGCCGCCGACCGCCTTGACCTCCTCGGGCTCTACGCCGAGCGTCGCGCACGCCAGCCTGGCCGTGTCGCGCGCGCGCACCTTCGGGCTCGTGTAGCACGCCGTGAACTCCACGCCGAGGCGCGCGAGCCCCTGCCCTGCCGCGGTTGCCTGATTTTCACCGACCGCGGTGAGCTCTCGCGCCTCGTCGGGCTTGGAATCGTGCGGGACGGCCTCGCCGTGCCGCAGGAACCAGAGCTGAGGGGCCATGGGCCCCGCAGGTTACCTGGCCGCTACCAGCGGATTTTCTCCGCCGTCTCCTCGAAGCGCCAGTAGGCCTTGGCTCGGTACGGATCGTCCTCGCTGTGACGGTTCGTGCTCAACGCGGGAGAGACGGGCCGCGCGACCGATCGCGAACGTCTGGTACGCCGAAGACGCCGTCGAGTGGCACCTCGCCCGCACCGGTGCCAGCCACTGGGAGCGCCAGGCGACCCGCGCCCGGGTCGCTCAGTGGCGCTCAGACAACCCGCTCGACGTGGTCAGGATCATCCGCGGGATCCGAGCCGAGGACGACCGGTTGATTCGGACCCTCCGCGCACCCTGATCCCACCACGACGACTCCGGAAGGGAGAAGCCTCATGAACCACCGATTCGCGCTCTCACTCAAGACCGACACAGCCGGTCGATGGCTGTGGAGCTTCGCCGACGGCACCGACGTCCTCACCGGCACGAGCGCCGCCCGCAGCCGCGACGACGCCGTGCTGTGCGCCCTCGCGGCGTCGTACGACGACCTGACGGCAGGCGGCCCGGTCGAGGTCGTGCTCTCGCTCCACGAGTCGTCCGGCATCTGGGGGCTCACCGCTGAGTTGGCGACTCACTTCGCGGGTGTCACGCTGGTGCCCTTCACCGACGCCGACGCCGGCATCCGCGCGGCGGCGCAGGCGGCGCTGCGGCCCGCGGCCTCGGCGCCGGTCGTCGCGAAGCAGCGCGTCCCGCTCGGCCCGGTGACCGTCGCCACCGACGGATCGGCCGCCCGCGGCTCGATCGGGTGGGGCTGGCTCGCCAGCGACGGCACCCACGCGTGCGCCTCGGCCAAGCCGAGCGTCCGCGAGTGCGCGCCGGGGAAGCCTCGCGCTCCTCGCTGAGCTCCGCGCGATCTCGGCCGCGATCGACGCGCTCCCGAGCCAGCAGCTGACGATCCTCACCGACTGCGTACCGGCCCTGGCCCTCATCCGCGGCTGGATCGAGGGCGCCGACCGCCTCCCGGTCGGGCTACGTCGCCACCCACCACACGGCGACGAAGAAGGGCGGGCTGGTCTGGATGCAGGAGCAGGTTCGTCGCGAGGCCCACCGCATCGACATTCGGCTGGGTCCGCGGACACGTCGGGGACTCCCTCAACGAGGGCGCCGACTCGCTCGCCAAGCTCGCCCGCCGCGCGACGGAGGGCACCTGGGGCTTCACCCCCGCCGACGTCCCGACCCGTGCGCAGTCCATCGCCGAGGTCTTCGCCACCGACCACCGCCGCCTCGCCACCGCGGCCTGACCGATCCACCCACCAAGGAGAAACCATGAAGATCAACGCACTGCTCGACGTCAACGTCGTCGCCCACGAGACCGACGGACGAGGTCGCCGTCCTCCTCGAGCTCGAGGCGCCGGCGGCGCTGGCCGACGTCACGCCGCCCGCAGGCGTCCCTGCAGGTCGTCCTCGACCGCTCCGGCTCCATGGACGGCGCGCCGCTCGAGGGCGCCAAGAAGGCGCTCATCGCGCTGGTCCGCCGGCTCGAGCCGACCGACAACTTCGGGCTGGTCACCTTCGACGACTCCGCGCAGGTCGTCGTCCCGGCCGGGCCGCTGACCGACAAGGACGCCGTGATCGCGCCAGATCAAGGCCGTCCACTCGGGCGGCTCCACCGACCTCTCCGCCGGCTACCTCCGGGGTCTGCGGGAGATCCGCCGCGTCGCCACGGCACGGCGGCACCGTGCTCGTCGTCTCCGACGGTCACGTCAACGCCGGCATCAAGGACGTCGACGAGTTCGCCTCGATCACGTCCAAGGCGTACGCCGACGGCATCGTCACCTCCACCCTCGGCTACGGCCGCGGGTACGACGAGACGCTGCTGTCCGCGATCGCGCGGTCCGGGCTCGGGCAACCACGTCTTCGCCGACAACCCCGACGCCGCCGGCGCCGCGATCGCCGGGGAGGTCGACGGCCTGCTCAACAAGGTCGTCCAGGCGCTGTCGCTGACGGTCAAGTTCGAGCCGGCGGTGGAGTTCCTGCGGCTCTACAACGACCTGCCCGCGCAGCAGATCGGCGACGGCCAGGTCATGATCGAGCTCGGCGACCTCTACGCCGAGGAGGCCCGCAAGGTCCTGCTCAAGCTCAAGGTCCCCGCGATGGCCGCGCTCGGGCTCGCCAGGATCGCCACCCTGGAGCTCGCGTACGTCGAGCTGCCCGGCCTGGTCGAGCACGTCGCTGCGCTGCCGATCACGCGTCAACGTCGTCCCCGGCGACGAGGCGGCCGGGCGGGTGCCGCACCCGACGGTGCAGTCCGAGGTGCTCTTCCAGGAGGCCCAGGACGTCAAGCGCCAGGCGTCGGAGGCGTTCGAGCGCGGCGAGTTCGACGAGGGCCAGCGCCTCATCGGCGAGACCAAGTCGCGCCTCGCACGCGTCCCTGGAGGTCGCCCCCGAGGCGCTCAAGCCCGAGATCCAGGCCGAGATCGACGACGTCGACCGCATGGAGAGCTCGGCTACGACCGACCGGTCCGGTCGGCTCGGCGATGATGTCGAAGATGTCGCGGGAGTCCTTCCACCGCATGAACCGCAAGCGCGGCCGTCGTGTTGAGTCGGATCCGCCGCGAGGACCTGGACTGAGTTGGGATGATCGGGACCGTGAGCGAGGCTCAGGTCGTTGCCCCTGCTGACGGGGTACGACGCGAAGCGCTGCCAGCGCCGCGTCCACAACGACCACGACCCGACCTTGGAGAAGGTGCCGTGGGAGGTCCCCGCCGACCTGCAGAAGCGCTTCGACGACGGCAAGGCGTTCGAGGCCGAGGTGTTCGCCGCGCTCAGGGAGGCGCTCGGCTCCGAGCCGGTGGCGCGACCTGTCCGAGGTGCGGGGCAAGCAGCACGCTCATCGACGCGACCGTCGCCGCGATGGACGGCCGGCGTCGAGCTGATCCTCGGCGGGTGGCTGCCCGACGACGAGCACGGGCGGCCGCACCGGCCGGCCGGACCTCCTGCTGCGCGTCGGCGGACGGCTACGTCCCCGGCGACGTGAAGTGGCACAAGACGGTGCGGACCGCTTCGCAGTCCGGGCACCCTGACGTACTCGCTCCGCGTCAGCGCCCGGCGACGTCTTCAAGGCCGACGGGCTCGACGCGCGATCACCACCGGCCGGCTCGACGACTACCTCCAGCTCGCGCACTACTGGCGCATGCTGGAGGCCTGCGGGCGTGCAGCGACCGGCGACGGCGCCGCGGCTTCATCATCGGCACCGACGCGCTGACCGACCTCGACCCGTCCGGGCATCACCCTGACCTGGCTCGACCTCGACGCGCCGCAGTTCACGACGTACTCGCGCACGCAGGGCAAGGCCAAGCGCACCGCCATGGAGCGCTACGACTTCGAGTTCGGCGATCCGCCTCGCAGATCGCCCGCGTCGCCGAGAGCCGCACGGGTGCCCCCGACGACCCCGAGCCGCTGGTGCCGCCGATCTTCAGCCAGGAGTGCGACTCCTGCTCCTGGCACGACTACTGCCACGAGCTCGCTGGCGACGCCGCCAGCGCCCACATCAAGGTCGGCCGCCTCGACCTGCGCGAGTGGCGCGCCCTGGACGCACTCGGCGTCCGCACGCTCGACGACCTTGCCGACCTCAACATCGATGACGCCTTCCTCGCGCAGTACCTCCCCGAGGTCACCCACCAGGGCAGCGGAGCCGTCGGCCGGCTCGCCACCGCCGTCGCGGCGCGCCAACATGCTCCGGCGGGGTGACTGCTTCGAGCGCGACGACCACCGGCCCGGTGCCCGTTCCGCGAGCCGACATCGAGATCGACTTCGACATCGAGGACGCCGAGGGATTCGTCTACCTCTGGGGAGCACTCGTCCGCGACGGGGACGCCGACCCGGTGTTCGACCCCACGATCAGCTGGGAGCCGCTCGACGAGGACTCCGAGCGCGCGCTCGCGCAGTGCGTTCGTCGACTGGCTGCGCGGCATCCGCGACCGCGCCGCTGCCGAGGGCCGGACCGTGCTGGCCTACCACTACACGTCGTACGAGATCGAGAACCTCAACCGCATCCTTGGACGCCGAGGAGGTCGCCGACGTGATGCCGCTGTTCGTCGACCTGTACAAGATCGTCGCCGAGCACTACTTCGGCGCCTACGGCCTCGGCCTGAAGAAGGTCGCACCCGCGTTCGGCTTCAACTGGCGCGACGAGGAGCCCAACGGCCTGCTGTCCCAGCTGTGGTACCTCGACGCCGTCCAGACCGACGACCCGGAGAAGGCCGCCGCCGCCAAGGACGCGGCTGCTCGCCTACAACGAGGACGACGTGCGGGCGACGCTCGCCGTGAGAGAAGGGATCTGCCGGGGATGACGGGCAACTTCGACGACGATCTGTTGACCAAAGCCGCGGTTGGCGAACTGTTGGGCCTCTACTCCCGCCTCCTGTTGGAGCTTCGCGAACGAGGCGTGCTGCGGACCAACAATCCGCCATCCGGTGACTACGCGGAGTGGCTGGTTGCGAGAGCCTTCGGTGTTCCTCTGGAGCCGAACTCGAACCACTCTTATGACCTCGTCTGCGAGGAGTACGGGAAGGTCCAGGTCAAGGCTCGGGTGGTCTCACCTGGGGGCGGAGCGGGCGAGCTCCAATCCAGCCCTTTCCGCAGTGACGGGTTCGATCACGCGGCCCTCGTCCTCTTCAACCAAGCCGACTACTCGGTTGTCTCCGCTGTCATGTTGCCCATCGATGCCGTCAAGGAGCGGTGGAAGCACCGGGCCCACGTCAACGGCCATGTGATCCACATGAACGGCCCCACCATGAAGCACCCCAGCGCCGTGGACATCGCCGACCTGCTGGTCGGCGCCTCCACGCGCCGCGAGTGACTCAGACCCGGTGACTGCTGGCGAGGAAGCCACCGAACTCCTCGGGGTGGTTCAGGCATCCGACGCTCGGAGAGCCTCCGTCAACAGACCTGCACATGATTCGGACCCCTCTCGGATGATCAGCCCACCAAGAGATCGAGCAGCGCTCAGGGGAGCGCGGAGAGTGGGTCGAGATGAGTGGAGCAGTCATGGCGGGCCTGACGTCCCAGGCCTGGCAGGAGCGGATCGGGCAGATCGAGACGGTGCTGTCGTTCTTCGGCGCGACCTTCACCATCGACGTGGCCCGCGCCGACGGCGAAGATATCTATGTCCAGGGTGAGCGCGACGGCGACATGGTCCGGGTCGAGGCGATCAGCAACGAGTACCTCAGTGACCGAGGCCAGCTCTCCAACGCTGAGGTCGCTCGCATGGTCGAGCTCGGCTGGGACAGGCCCGAGGCGCCCGACACCCCGAACTTCGCCCTGCTCGTTGTGAACCCGACCGAGACCGTCCTCCACGAGCTCGCCGTCCTGATGGCCCGCAGCCTCGCCGAGGTCTATGGCGTGCGCGCCGACGACGAGTGGAGCATTGTCCCGACCGAGTTCGGGAAGACGGCCGCCGACCTGTTCCAGGACCCGGACCTGTTCGAGATCTTCCACGAGGGCGACATCGTGCACTGGGGCTGGAAGTCGGCCTCGCAGTACGCCGCCGTGCCGGCACGGTTCAACGAGGTCCTGTACGCCGTGATGAGCTGCCGACTGGGCGAGGTCCGCAGCGCTCCCTACCGCGACGGCCGCACCGGAGCGCTCGACCTTCCGTTCATCGCCGGTGTGCAGCTCATGGGACTGGATGGCACTGTCTTCCTGCGTGCGACCGGCGCCGAGCTGACGATCTGGATGCCCTACGGTGACCCGCTCGTGCTGAACCTGCCCGAGGGCGACGCTGAGGCCTGGCTCAACGTCACGCGCACCTTCGCGTTGGAGGCTGCGGACGCCGTGATCGAGCGAGGTGCCAAGTGACACTCACGCTCAGCTCGGCACAGCTCGACCGCGCCTGCGGCGTGCTCCTCGGCACCGCCGCGGGAGACGCCCTCGGCGCAGGCTACGAGTTCGCCTCCATCGAGCCGGGTCTCGTCCCCGGGATGATCGGCGGGGGCCTCGGCAACTTCGCCCCAGGCGAGTGGACCGACGACACCGCCCAGGCAATCGCCATCGCCATGGTCGCTGCCGACGGGCTCGACCTGCGCAGCCCGGAGGCGCTCGACCGGATCGCCCAGGGGTTCGCCGACTGGTACGCCGGTGGACCGGCGGACGTGGGCATCCAGACCCGCGGCGTCTTGTCCCGTGCGGGCCGCAGCCCCACGGGCGAGTCGATGGCCGCCGCTGCGAAGGCCGTCCACGACCTGCGCGGCCGCAGCGCCGGTAACGGCTCGCTCATGCGCACCGGACCGGTCGCCTTGGCTTACCTCGACGACCCGATCGGACTCGTCGAAGCCGCCATGGCGATCAGCGCGCTCACCCACTACGAGGACCACGCCCAGGAGGCGTGCGCGGTGTGGAGCCTGATGGTCCGCCACGCCGTTCTCACCGCGGAGATCCCGACCTTCGAGCACGTCGAGGACTGGTCGCCCAACCGAGCCAAGTGGGCCGACATCCTCCGCGAGGCTGAGCAGGGCGAGCCGGGCTCGTTCCTCAACAACTCCTGGGCCGTCGGAGCGTTGCAGGCCGCGTGGTCGGCGATCACCCACACCCCGGTGCCTACCGATGACCACGACTGCCGGCATCTCGTCGACTCGCTCACCACCGCCGTCCGTATCGGCGGCGACACCGACACCGTCGCGGCGATCGCCGGGGCACTTCTGGGCGCTCGCTGGGGGATGAGCGCGGTGCCGTTCCACTGGCGTCGCACCACTGCACGGCTGGCCGGGCATCTCCGGACGGGGCCTGGAGAAGCTCGCGTTCCTCGCCGCCCGCAAGGGTGAGCCGGGCAAGTACGGCTGGCCGATCGTCGAGCACATCGACTACGTCCCGCTGCAGTACGGCAAGCCCGCGATGTCGCGTCACCCGCACGACGACGGGGTGTGGCTGGCGTCGGCGACCGCGCTCGACGAACTGCCCGAGGACGTGCACGCCGTCGTCAGCCTCTGCCTGACCGGGACCAAGCAGATGCCCGCCCACATCGAGCATGTCAACTTCCGGCTCATGGACCAGTCCGACCCAGCAGAGAACCCGAACCTCGACTTCGTCCTCCTCGACGCCGCCCGCACGATCGCCGCCTACCGCGAGGAGGGCAAGGGCGTGCTCGTCCACTGCGTCGCCAGCCATTCCCGCACCCCGGCCGTCGGCATTGCCTACTCGATGCTGCGCGGCGTACCGCTCGATCGGGCGCTCGCCGAGGTCTGCGACGTTCTCCCCATGGCCAACCCGAACCGGGGCTTCAAGGCCGCCCTCAAGCGCCTCGCCGAAGGAGGATCGCTCGCATGATCGACGACACCGACTCCCTGTGGGAGGACCCCAGGCCTCACCCAGCGTCCGGCCGCCTGCCCGAACTGCGGGTCGCCTGAAGTGAAGGTCATCTTCTGGGGGATGCCCGCGGGCGACCCCGGCCCGGACTACGTCCTGGGCGGCTGCATGGTCTCCGACGACGACCCGACCTGGGCCTGCGCGGCGTGCGATCACGCTTGGTGAGAGTTGATTCGGACCCCTGAGCGAACCTACTTCCATGAGCGAACTGAATCCCGAGAACAGCCCGGCACAGGCCCGCGACACCGTCTACTTCCGCACCGCCACGGGCACCCGGGTCCACCTAGCCCACTGCCCGAGCCTCCGCGACACCGACGCCCACCCGGCGACCGCCGCCGAGCGCCTCGCCCACGGCGTTTGCTCCTGGTGCACCGACCAGCTCAACGGCCACGGCCGCGAGTACTTCCAGACCCTGGGTGACCTGATGACCCGGGTCGGAGTCCCCGTCGACGCCCAGCCGATCATCCGCGAGGCCCTCAATTCGTGACCCACGACGAGCTCTACACCGTGCACAGCCTCAGCTACGGCGCACTCGCCTTCCAGGGTCGCCCTGTGGCGAGCTTCGGCAAGACCTACTACTGGGTCGGTGGACAGCCGAGTGAACCTCCCGTCGTACGTCGCGGGTTCTGGCACCGGCCACGCCGCCCCGAAGGCGTATGGGGAGATTTGCCCGGTTCACTTCGTGGCGATGAGCCTCAACGGCATCTGCGACGACTGCTGAGGCTCCCGCCCGGGGGACGGATTCCGGCCCGCTCGGGCTCCGTTCCGGGCAGGATGGGCACGATTCCAGCAACGAGTGAGGAGGCGAGATGCCGCCAGGTCGCGATCAGGTCAAGGCGATGGAGCGCCTCGCCCGCATCCTCGCCGTGCTCGCCGACCGGAGTCGTTCAGGGCGTCGGTGCCGAGCGCTTGGTCGAAGTGGCCGAGTACGGCGGCGATGAGAAGAACAAGAAGGACCAGCTCAGCCTGGACCTGCGCCGCCTGCGCCAGCAGGGCTGGCAGATCGACAACATCGCCGCCGATGGCGCCGACGCGAAGTACCGCATCGTGAGCGGCGACAACCGCCTGCGGGTCAAGCTCACCGACAAGCAGCTCGCCGCCCTCCAGCGTGCGGTGATCCTCTCCCATCGCTCCGACCTCGCCAAGCGCCTCGGTGTTGAGCCGACCAGCCTCCCCGAGGGGATCGGCGTCGATGTCGTCCCGCAGCAGGAGAGCACCGAGCTGTCGCTGTGCCCACCAGGCCGTGCAACTCAACAGCCGGATCTTCTTCACCTACAAGGGCACGTCCCGCGTCGTACACCCGGGCACCGTGCGCTTCCAGAACTACCGGTGGTACCTCAGCGGGCTCGAGGAAGGGCTCGACTTCATCAAGCACTTCATCGTCGCCGACATGAGCGACGTGTCCCTCGACAAGCCCAACACCGCAGACGAGGTGCCGGGGGTGGGCAAGATCCCGCTCCACCCGCTGCGCTGGACGGTCCACGACCCGACGCCCGTCACCGTCCGCACGACACC
Source organism: uncultured Actinomycetota bacterium (assembly GCA_963749865.1). Lineage (GTDB taxonomy): Bacteria > Actinomycetota > Actinomycetes > Propionibacteriales > Nocardioidaceae > Nocardioides. The sequence goes on along the minus strand of CAVVOE010000005.1, from coordinate 17,258 downwards.
GGAGTACGTCCCCGATGTCATCCGCTGGCTCATGGCCCCGGACTCCCAGAACGAGCACGACAGTGTCGTCGACATGCGCTACACGGTCACCAACCGCGACGCGTTCCGCTCCCGCATCTACATCCTCGGCCCGCGGGTGACGATCGCCGACGGCGGCGAGGTCTACGACGACATCGTCGACGAGCTCCGCAAGATGGTGGGTCTGTGATGGCGGCGGCTCCGAAGTTCCTCCAGCGCCTCGCCCGCATCCCCGAGGTGATCAACGTGCTCTCGGCGTACCCGCAGGGGCTGCCGCTGCACGATCTCGCCGCGCAGTTCGACACCGACGTCGAGACCATGCGCCAGGACATCAACACCTACCTCGGCCTGGAGTCGTGGGGATGGTTCCAGGACGTCTTCCACCGGCCGGCGATCGAGTTCGTCTCGCCCGACCGCGAGTACAGCTCGGACGGGTCCGGCCGGACTTTGGTGCGGATCGTGCCCGACACCACGCTCGGTTTGGGTGCGGAGTACCTCAGCGCGGGCGACCTATCCGTCATCTACACAGCGGGCGCAGCACTCCTCGACATCGACCCCGACGACACCGACCTCGCCGAGGCACTCGAAGTGATCGCCGAGACCATGTACGGCGAACCGTCGTCCGTGCCGCGCGTGGGCGACTGGACCCAGCACCTGCGCGCGCTGCAGGACGCCCAGGAGCAGAAGCGCAAGGTCAAGATCGTCTACTCCAACGCGTGGAGTACGACGGTCAGCGAGCGGGTCATCGAGCCGCTGCGCCTCGTGCAGACCAAGCGCGGCTGGGAGGTCGACGCCGGCCCGGTCGGACCCGAAGGCAACCTCCGCACCTACCTGCTCTCCAACGTCCGTTCGGCCGAGCCCCTCGACGAGACCTTCGAGCCCCCGGCGGGCTCCGCGTTGCTGCTGGAGAAGCAGCGCAAGACGACCACTGTGCAGATGACGATCACGCAGGACGCCCGATGGGCAGCACGCCAGTTCGCCGAGCACGGAACCCTGGTGAACGAGGACGAAGAGTCCGTCACCCTCGACCTCGACCTGCTCCCGCCCGTCGGCGAGCGTGTCGCGCTGATCATGCTCGCGAGCGGCACCTCGACCAAGGTCAGTCCCGGCTCAGTGCTTCCCGAAGCACTGAAGTACGTCGAGGAGCTCCGCCAACACCACTCGGGGGACTAGAGGTGGCAGGTAGTCAGGTTGCCTGGTTGAACTTCGACCAGGATCAGCAACAGCGCACCCAGCTGTTGATGGCGGCGCTCTCCCAGCAGGGCACGGTCGACGAGCTTGGCATGGGCATCCTTCGGGACCTGATCTCCGGTGTGCTCTTCCCAGGCCACACGGTCCTGCACACCCGCGCCAAGTACCTGCTCTTTCTCCCGCGCGACTTCGCCCGACTCCGCGGCTCCACCGCCGGAAGCCTTGTCCAAGGCCGCGCGAAAGGCGGAGGGCGATCGCATCACCCTGCTGCGTCGTCACTACGAACCGGACCTGCGCAACAAGGGAATCATCGGCTACACCACGGGCAGTGAGACCAAGCAGATGCCCAGCGGCAGCTACTGGGGCCTGCTGCGCCAGCTCGGGATCTACAAGGCCAAGGGTTCGATCTGGGACTACTACGCCACCTTCGCCGCAGAGCGTGCCGCGCACGCCAAGCGCACCATGTTTCACTCCGAAGACGAAGCCGTGCAGTCAGCCGCAGCATTGGAGATGTGGGCCGATGTGCCCGATCGCCGACGAATCATTCGGTGGATTCGATCTCAGCCCCGAAGAGGCCACATGGCTCCGTGACCGATTCCTGCTCTCAGATCACGAACCGGATGAGTCTCGGTCCCTCGTGACGTGGCTCCTCGACCCAGACCGGACTGAGTGGGTCGAGAACCTCAGGAGCATCTGGAACCATCCCCAAGCCGATCAGTTCCCGGCCAGGACCGCCGAGGCCATGGAACTGGGTCGTGACGCCGACGACCTCGTCTTCGGCGCCCGCATCCTCTACAACTACCTCTGCGCGGTTGGACGCCCCGACGACAGCGAAGAGAAGAGCAAGCTCGTCGCCAAGTACGAAGACGCAATGAAGGACTGGACGCAGGACCTGGAGCTCCTCCCAGGTCTCGACCGCCTGAATGAGCTGGATGCATGGGCACGGGGGCGACTCGACGACGTGCACGCATCGCAACCAGCCCGGATGCGCTGGGCACTCACGATCGGCTTCCTCCGCCGCTGGCTCCAGAACGTCCAGGCAAGCAGCGATCTCCTCAGCGGACTCAGCCGCCGAAGCGACGATCACCCGACGCGAGGCCTCGCTTAAGCCAGGCCGGGCACGGCTTGTGCAGCGCGACAGACTACGCAACTGGGAGGGCGACTCCGGCTACTTCCGGATGGACTACAACTGGGCGCCGACCCGACGCCTGCTCGACGACATTCACCGAGGCCTAGGCACGCCTCGTGTGCAAGCGCCGAACTCGGTCGACGACGATCCGGTGGAGGACTGATGCTCCGCCTCGACCAAACCGCTCTCCTCTTGGACGCGTTGCGGCCCCCGCAGGGCATGGAAATCGACATAGCCGTCGGCACCACCTTCACGCTCGACCTGACCGCGCTCCTCACCATCCCCGTCGCAGCGAGCTTCGACGCGATGACCGAGAGGCGCCGAACCCGCCGATCTACTCGAAACGATCCGGCGCTACTCCGAGCGCACCGTCCTCTTCTGCCAGGCTGGCGCCGTCAGCGTGCCGTCCCATTACCGCTCTGCACACACGCTGATCGAAGACACCGTGGTCGAGGTGAAGAAGCCCGACGCCGGCATCTTCCACCCAAAGGTCTGGATCGTTCGGTTCACCGGAAGTGACAGCGTGCTCCACCGCGTCCTCGTCATGAGCCGCAACCTCACCTTCGACAAGGCGTGGGACGTCATCGTGCGCCTCGACGAGGACCCCTCGGCGGACGCCGTGATGGACAGCCAAGGCATCCTCGACTTCCTTGAATCGCTGCCAGGGCAAGCCGCCCGCGATCTCTCCCAGCGCCAACGAGACCTTCTCGACTCGCTCGGCCAGTCGCTCGCTCAAGCCTCCCTCGCCGTGCCGCATCCCTTCACCACCGGAAAGTTCGTTCCACTCATCGACGGATTTCGACGGTCGCCGTTCCGCAACAGGTACGACGCTGCGCTTGCCGTCTCCCCGTTCCTCACAAGAGACGCCGTCACCGCCTTCTTCAAGCCGACCGCCAAACGAAAGGTGATCGTCTCCCGTCCGGCAGCGCTCAACGCGCAGGCAAGTTCGCTTCGCGGGCTTCGCGAGGTCTACCGGGTCAAGGACGCACTCCTCAACGCGCAGGAGGATCTGGATGCATTCGCCACGATGCGGCGAGGACTCCGACGTCGCATCAGCAACGGACAGCACAGTCGCCGTTCCAAGCATGCGCGGGCTGCACGCCAAGTTCTACGTGCAGGATCACGGCCAGTTGGCGACGGCCTGGTTGGGATCGGCAAACCTCACCGGAGCTGCGTTCGGCGCCAACGTCGACATCCTGGTCGAGTTGACCGGACCCAAGAGCCACGTGGGAGTGGACGTCGTCATCAACAAGAGGGGGCGGAAGGACGATCTTTCGTGGATCGTCGAACCGCACGAGCTCCCGGAAGACGACGATGCGGAGAGTGATCCCGAGGAGGGCATCTCTGAAGTCGAAGCGCGCGTCTACGACATCGCCTCCAAGGCCTTCAAGATCGTCTACTCGCTCGGCCCGGAGTTGGATGGTGGGCCGTGGAGTGCTGTGCTCGTGGTTGATCCTTGGGTGAACGCCGATGCCCTCGCTGTGACAGCAAGACCCCTGAGCGTTCTGGCCGCACGAGCATCGCAGATTGTGGACGGCAAGGTGGCATGGAGTGGCTTGGTCGAAGAGGAGATCACCCCGTTTGTTGTGGTCACCGTCAAGGCTGAAGGGAGCACCCGAAACGTGCTCGTCCGCGCCGACATCGAGGGCGACCCACCCAGCCGCCGCAAGTCGGTGATCGCCCAGGCCATCAAGTCACCGGAGGACTTCCTTCGCTATCTCGCCGCTCTGCTCGGGCTCGTGAGCGGCTCCGGTCCTGGTGGCGGCGAAGGGGAGGGCGGGTTCTTCGGTGGGTGGGTGGCCGACATGAGGGTCGACCGAATCCTCGAGGATCTCCTCACAACGGCATCGCGGAACCCAACTCGGCTGGAGTCGCTCGACCAGACACTGACAGCGCTGCGTGCCGACGAGAGGTTCGGAGACGTTGTCCCGCAGTCGTTCAGCGCAGCTCTGGGATGCCGTGTACGAAGCGCGGAAGGATGCCATCGGATGAGGGCGCGCGGGAAGCTGCCCGAGACATGGGCTGACCGGCTCGCCCATGCGACCGACGGGTACAAGCGATTCCAGCTCGACACGGTCGATGCGGTCGTCCGCGCCATGTTCGACGAAGGGCAGCGCCGCTTTCTCGTAGCCGACGAGGTTGGGCTCGGCAAGACGAAGACTGCTCGCGCACTGGTTGCCGAGACGGTGAAGCGACTGTGGGACGACAAGGACGTCGACCGGATCGACGTCGTCTACATCTGCTCGAACGCACAAATCGCCCGCCAGAACCTGCAGGACCTCGACCTCTTCTCCGACTTGGGCGAAGCTCCCCGCCGCGCGGACCGGCTTACGATGCTGCCGTCAACGCTGGCGAGCCTCGGCCACGTCAACCTGATCGCTCTCACCCCGGGCACGTCCTTCGACCTCGGCGACCAGGCGGGGCGCGTCGGCGAACGAGCAATGCTCTGGAGACTCCTGGAGCATGAGGAGGTCGGCTGGGGAGACCTCCTCTACGGCCGCGAGCACTCCTTCCGGATCTTTCAAGGGTGGGCGTCCGAGGCCCGCCTCGACTGCGAGTTTCGACTGGCTCGGACGACTTCGAGCCGCCCATCCGAGTGGTCAAAGCCCTCGCCAAGAGCCTTCGGCGCGGCAAGCTGCCGGGACCAATGGACACGCTCTCGGACGGCCGGCGCACCCTCGACGCTGGACAAAGCAACAAGTTCATCGGCCATCTGCGCCGGCTGCTCGCCGAAGTGTGCATCCATCAACTCACTCCCGACCTCATCATCCTTGACGAGTTCCAGCGCTTCACCAACCTCATCCACGGCGTCGGGTCGGAGGGAGCCCTCGCCCGGCTGCTGCTCGATCAGCCCGAAGCCAGGGTGCTCCTGCTCTCCGCGACGCCCTACAAGATGCTCACCTCCGCCGATGACGATGAGAGTCACTTTGAGCAGTTCCTCAGCACCGTTGGATTCCTGCTGGGAGCAGGACGGGCTCCGGAGGTCGGCTCACTGCGGAGCTCGCTCGGGGAGCTGCGCTCAGGGATCTTGGGTCACCGAGACGCGGGCCGTCTCGGAAAGGCTCGCGACACGACAGAGAGAGTGCTCGGCAGCGTGATGGTGAGGACGGAGCGACTGGCCGCCACGCCGGACCGGGACGGCATGCTGGATGCGTCGACCGATGCGACATGCGCCGTGCAGAAGACCGACGTCCAGTCGTTCGTCGCCACCGATCAGATCGCGCAGATGCTCGACCGGGTTCCCTCCATGGTCGAGTACTGGAAGTCGGCCCCGTACCTCTACAACTTCATGGACGAGTACGCCGCCAAGAAGAGGATGCGCGAGGCATTGCCTGAGCGGCCGGATCTGAGGGCGGCCCTCGTCGGCGACCACATGCTCGCAGCCCGTGAGATCGACAACTACAGCGAAGTCGACCCGCGCAACAGCCGTCTGCGATGGATGCTTCAAGACCTCGACCGCGAGGGTGCGTTCGACGTCCTTTGGGTCCCGCCGGCACTCCCGCAAACGGAACTCGCGGGACCGTACGCCGCCGCAGGTGATCTGACGAAGCGACTTGTCTTCTCAAGCTGGAGTGTCGTCCCGAAGGCCGTTGCCTCGCTGCTCTCGTACGAATACGAACGGCGCCACCACAGACGCACGACCTACGAGGCATCAAGGCGAAACCAATACCGCCCGCTCACCCCGCCTGCGCTGGGCAGGAACGCATCTGAACGTTTCACCTCTCTGGCGTTGCTTCTGCCGTGCATGGCGCTGGCAAGAATGGGCGACCCGCTCAATGTCGCCAGGTCATCCGGACGTTCGCTCCCACTCCCACTCGAAACGATGCGGGACGCCGTCGCAGCCGAGATCTCGGACAAGATTCGACCGTTGACCTCGCGCGCATCCAGGGCAGGCACATCACTCAACATCTGGTACGCCGCCGCGCAGCTCTGGCTCGACCCCGAAATGGCAGACCTGACCGTCGAGGACTGGGCGGGCGGAGACCAGCAGGGCATGAGCGACCACTGGTCTCGACTACTTGCCAGCCGGGATGCAGTTGAGGAGTGGGGCCCTCCGCCCGACGACCTAGTCGAGAAGCTCACGGACATCGCCATCGCTGGTCCCGCCGCGGCTTCCCTCCGGTCACTCGCACGTCTTCGCGGTCGATTCGACACGGAGGTCGCGGACCATGAGCTACGGCAGGCTGCCGGCGCGGTCGCCTGGGCGCTGACGAGCTTCTTCCACGCACCCGAGGCACTGGAGATCGTTCGCCTCTCGGGTAGTCGTGACCAGGACGTCTGGGAGAAGCTCCTTGTCCACTGCGCCGAGGGAGGCCTCGGGAGCGTGCTCGATGAGTGGCTTCACCTTGTGCCCGACCAATGCCGACTCGGCCGCGCCGCCGAGAGCGCCCCTCACGAAGGTCGTCGAGACCGTCCAGAGCGTCCTCCAACTCAAGGACGGCCGCAGCTTCGGCGACTTCTACGAAGACATGGGAGGCGAAGGTGAGGCGGACAAGCGCGAGCTGAGAACCCACTTCGCCATGCGCTTCGGCCAAGCGCGGGGGACAACCGCAGAGGGCGAGAACCCACTCGAAGTCCGCCACGCCTTCAACTCACCCTTCCGGCCGTTCGTGCTGGTCTCGACATCCGTCGGGCAGGAGGGTCTCGACTTCCACCACTACGCCCACGCGATCGTGCACTGGAACCTTCCTGGCAACCCCGTAGACCTAGAGCAGCGTGAAGGTCGTGTTCACCGCTACAAGAACCACGCCGTACGGAAGAACATCGGCGCCAAGTTCCTTGACCGATCCACGCGTAGTCGAGTCGGACGACGCGTGGACCACTCTCTTCCAGCTCGCCGATGACGGTGAGGGCGGCATGCGGCCGGAGTGGATCTTCGACGGTGACGCCAAGATCCAACGGCTTGTGCCGCTCCTGCCAATGAGCAGGGACATCGGCAAGCTGCAGCAACTCGTCGAGGCCACCAGCCTCTACCGAATGACGATCGGCCAACCTCGCCAGGCCGAGTTGTTGGAGGTGCTCTCGGAGTTGCCCCCGGACGAGCAGGAGGAGATTCGGCGCGCAGTGAGCATCGACCTCAGCCCTTCGTCGCCGATGCGGACCGCCCTCCGGCCATGATGTCTGCGGGATGGCAAACAAGTCGGGCTTCTGGCAATTGGTCGCCAACCGTCCGACGAGCCTGAGGGTTCCGGTGGTTACAGGGAGCCTGAGGCAAGTTCCGTCACGATGGGGTCGTCCGCCGCAAGCTCGACGTCGCGCCTGTGAGTCGTAACGATTCTTTCCAGGATCGAGTTGGAGATCCCGAGGCAGCGCGAAACCTCGGCGCGTGTCATCCCACCGGCCTGAAGATGACGGGCAGCTGTGGCATAACGCTCCTCGCGAGACAGCCCGAATCGTTCCTGCTCCAGGCTAGCCACCTCCTTAGCAAGCCGCTCGGCTCTGCTGCCGGACTCGCCTTCGAGGTGCGGCGCGAGCACCTGCAGCTTGGCCGCCTTCTTCGACGAGAACCCAGCCGGTCGCGCTCCGACTGTGAGAGCGCAAGGAGGATGGCCTCGGCGCGTTTAGCTAGCTCGCGTTCAGCCTTGGTGCGAGCGCCGGACTCGTACGCGTAGGCAGAGAGGGCGCGTTCGAGGCGCTCGAAAAGTCGGGGGTCCTCGCCCTCGACGCGCTCATCGACGAAGGCGCGGATCTCGGGTCCCCAGGCCAGCGGGTCGTACGACGGATCCTTGACCAGGGACTGCACCAGCTGGGTAGCTCGATGATCGAGCTGCTTCCCGACAGCCTCGTCGAACACTCTGCCTTGCCACCCGCTCAACGGCTTCAGCCTCGTCGGCGTCGAGTTCGGCGACGTACTCAGCGACAACATGGCCGCTGCGGTAACCGTTGAATCGATCGTCGGCAACCACTGCGTCGACTGCATCGCGGACTCGACCAGAGACCTTGTTGCCGCTCTGCCAGTCGTAGTAGGGATCGTTGTAGTCGCGAGACTCGCCGACCCGGATCGCAACGCTTCCAGCGGACGGCTCGTCATCCTCATTGAGGAAAACGTGATCGTCATCCGCAAAGTCGCCTCCGGTGAGACGAACTCTCTCGGCTGGCGTCGCGAACACGTGGACGACGCCGTTGACTGCGAAGGCCGTCGCCGACACCCTCCGGATCGAGATACAGGATAGGAGCGCCGACCGCTCGAACAATCGCCAAGAAGTCGTCAAGATGCAGGGATGTCCGGACTCAGCGTCGTGGCTCCACCCCAGGGGATCCCTTCCCAAACGATGAGGTTGGTCTGGGTGCCGAACTGCCGAACCTCAGCCTCGATGGTCTCCACTGCTCAGCACGCCTCCTTGTACTTGTTCTCTGACAAGCTCGCGAGTTCCTCCACCAGGCCGACCAGGTGTCGAACCTCGGAGTACGTGGGTGTGAGTTGATACGCGTGTTGGTGGCAGGCGTCGCTGAGTCGGTTCCAGGCGTATTCGGCCTTTTGCACCAAGGTCGCGGTCTTCGATGTATATGCCTTCAAGGCAAGACAACCTCGCGCGTTCGGAGGCTCTGTCGGCTGTGACGCCCTTGGCCTTCAAGAGGTCGATGATCAGCCCTTCGAGCGCTGCGCGCGCAAGCCAGCACGCCCGGCGCAGCGCGTGTGGGCCAGGCGACTCGAGTTGAGACCGGGCCTTCTGGAGCAGAGTGACTCACTTCTTGGCACCCGCTCGGATGATCGTCCACAAGCTTCTTGGTCTTGTAGTGAGCGTCTTCAGGATCGGTTGCCAAGCCCTGGTGAAAACCGTTGCTTGCGATCCCGAGAGCACCCGGTCGGTAAGGACCGGAGATCCATTTTTGGGCGATGTGCTCTGGCGGGCTCTTCACCGAAGATCGCAAGAAGGACGCGCTTGCGGGTGTTGTGAGTACCAGACCACGTCGACATCCAGGTCGTGAATGCTTGCTCCGGTCGCGAGACCGGTCGCAAAATAGCGATCCTTCGCCGCAGACTCGATCGCGAACCGATAGAGCCCTGGCAAGGTCTTGCGAAGGTCGTCTTCACTGAGCCGCTCGTGCTGCCACTCCTTGATCAAGCCGTGCGCATCGTTGAGGTAGCGAGCCGTTGGATCCTGCGACGTGGTGATACTGACGAGAGAGTTTGCGGACCGGCCAACTTCGAGGATTGTGGCGTCGTGCGTTGATCGGCGCAGCGCTGCCGGGAGCCGATCATCGTGAGAGAAGACGATGACTTGTCGGGTCGACGCGAGATCGCCAAGAGTTCCACAAGTCCGTCGACCTTCGCCGGGTCCATGGCTTGCATCGGGTCATCAAGCACGACAAACCGGAACGGTGACTGGGCCAGAGTCGCTCGGGGCAGGAAGAGCGAGAGCGCCAGTGCGTGTAGCTCCCCTTGGCTGAAGACCGCGAAGGAATCGACGGCCTCGCCGTCGATGGCTCCGCTGATTCGGACGCGTCTGCGAGTGTTCGTTCCTGTGAGTTCCAAGGCCCCGAGTTCGACGTTGCTCTCCTGCTTGAGCATCTGCCAAGCTTTGCGCGCCTGGGCCTGAATCGGTTCCAGGCGCTCGTTCTTCAAACGCAGATCGTTGTCCTTCAGCCATTTCTGTGCGTCAACGAGTCGTTTCACGACTCGGCTCGACCTTCTTCCAAGCCTCCCAGTCGTTACACCAACCGGCGATCGCGCTCGCCAGAGGCTGCCATTGATCGTCCAGTGCTGCGATCTCGGCTGTCGTCGATTCCCTGAGTTGAGCGATCGCGGCGGCGAGCCGAGGCAGGTGGGTCTCCACGTGGGCGGCCAGAACGTCAGCATTGGCGGCGTCCTTCTCGACGTCGATTTTGGTCCACGCTGCCCAAGCCTTTCGCGCTTCGTCCACGACAGATTGCAAAGACGGCAATGGGGCGCTCGCAATTTGTGCCGGCGGGGGCTGCATCAGTTTGAGTACGGCATCGAATGCCAGGTCAAACGTCTGATGCGCTGCTTCGACCTCCGCGAACTGCTTCTTTTCCTGCTTGACCAGCGCCTTGCTGGTTTCTGCCCACGCGGCATCAAGGTTGCCGGCGCGACATACGGGCAGGTCTGATCCCCGTGGCTGGCGTGGTGTCGCAGGCCTTGCTGCAAGCAATTTCAGTCGATCCCGATTGCGCTGGGACACTTGTGCACCGGCGTCGGCAAGATCGTTCTTCGCAGCTCGCAGGCGTTGAACGACTGCCGAAGCTGCAGTCTCATCGGGGGCGGACAGCGTGGCCAGAATCCGGAGCGTGGGGAGCGGCCCGCGATCGACCTGCTCGCCGCCCGTCGCGATCGCACGGAGCCTGGCAGTATCTGGGTCAGACTTTCTCAGCAGACCCGCCGCCTCGATTGCTCGTTCATCGTCAGAGGCCGCGGCTTGTGACTGTAGTTCCTTGCGTCGAGCGGTTGCTGCCGCTCCCGGACCCTTGCGCGCATCGGATCTCATCTTCAGTCTCTTGGCCGCATCGCTGAGCTGCTCGACGCCCAGAATGCTCGCGAGTGCGTCGTACAACTCGGACTGCTTGCCTTCGAGCATCCCGCCCAGTTCGTCGTAGGACAGGATCGGCCTGAACTGCTCCAGCGCCCGCTGCCACCCGAGCTGCTCGATCCCATCGAGCACGCGGTTTACCCGCGACCTGCGACTTCACGGTTCGGGACTCGACCGAGTTCGTCGTCGTCGGCCCACGTCGCGGTCACGGTGATCGGCCCGACGCCCTCCTCGATGAGTCCGACGGAGACGGCGGCTGAGGGTGATGGAGGTTCCGCCATTGCTCGCGCCATTCGGCACTCTTGTTGGCCCAGCGATACGTGCCACCAGTGAGGACAAGCTCCAGAGCCTCCGAGAAACTTGACTTCCCGGATCCGTTCCGCCCGGCGACGATCGTGAGCCCTGGCTTCGGGGCGATCGACAGCTCACACGCGGGCCCGATACCCCGAAACCCCTCGACCTTGACCGATGTCAGTACGACACCATTTGCCTCCGCATCGTCGGACGCCGCGGAAGTCTCAGGGCGAGCGACGGACACACCATCATCAAGGTAGCTGTCGAGCTCTTCGTCGCCCTCAAGCGCAGCGAGGACAAGCAGCGCAACCTCGTCGGAGGTGTTGGACGCTCTGAAGCTGGGCATCCACCCATTCGGTCAGGCTCATCGGCATCAAACGAAGGTACCGTTGGCCTCCGACAGATCTCCCAGGAATCGAGAGATCGACGCGCGACTGCATCGCCGGCGGCAACGCAGCTGGAGGGCGGGACTATGAGTCCGCGGCCGCGACCTGCAGCGCCCGATACACCATCTTCTGGTCGCCAAGCCGGCGCCGCAACTGACGCTCCAGCCCGGCGATCGGCACCAGGTTCTGCGGAGCCCGCTGGTCCTTGTACTCCACCGAGGCGTACCGGGGCAGCAGCCGCTGGGACAGCGAAGCGAGCTCGACCGCCTCGACCGCCGGCAACGCGGCTGCGCACTCCACGCGCACCACGCCGACCCACGGGGACCCGGGTCGGCACGGCAGCCGCAGGTACCAGGCGTACCGGTCCCAGCTGGTCCCCATCAGGAACACCGGCGTCCGCTCGCCGGCGCTCGAGCCGGCCGACGACGGCGTTGAGCTCCGGCGGCAGGTAGATCGCGCGGTGCGTCTTGATGAACCCCAGCGCCCGCGGCAGGTGGTCGCGCGAACGGAGCGGACCGTCGATGACGAGCAGGTCGGTGTCGGGGTCCGCGCAGTGCCCGGTCACCTCCGCTCGCGCGGCCGCCGCGGTGACGAGCTCGAGCGACAGCAGCTCGCGCTGCAGCGCCGCCGAGAGCGTGACCGCCGGCGACTCCGCCTCGTCGGCGGCGACATGGTGGGAGCGGAACTCCCCGGCACGGGTCGCTACGTCGGTCGTGTGCGCGTCGGTGGTGAACAGCCCGCGGCGCTGCTCGGAGACCAGCATGTGCGCGCCGCCTTCGGGGCAGCAGCACACGGCGCCGGCGGCGTAGGAGGCGGCGACGCCCATGCTCGCGTTCGTCCCGGCCTCGTCAGGGATCCACACCCGGGCCTCGATGCGGCGGACCCCGTCGACGAACACGACCGCGCCCGGCTCGGTCGCGTCCGCCGGGGGAGGAACCGGCTTCCACTGCGCGGGCGGAGTCTCGACGGCAGCGTCGATCCGGGCGGTCGACTCGGCAACCGCGGTCACCTCACCGGAGTCCTCCATCGCCGAGCCGTACGCAGGGTCCCACCCGTCGATGTGGAACCGCATCGGACCCGCCGGCGCCGTGCCGGGCGAGTGGTGGTCATCCTGCCTCCTTCTCCACCCGCGAGGTGCGGTTGTCGTGGCTGACCAGGAACCGCACCGGGGTCCGTTCGGCGAGCGCGGCGACGTGGGTGATGACGCCGACCATCCGCTCACCCTGGGCGAGGTTCTCCAGCGTCGCGGCGACCGTCTCCAGCGCGTCGGGGTCCAGGGTGCCGAACCCTTCGTCGAGGAAGATCGAGTCCAGCCGCGCGTTCCCGCCGACCGCAAGCGTGGCCAGCTGCTCGGACAGCGCGAGTGCGAGCGCCAGGGACGCCTGGAACGTCTCGCCGCCGGACAGGGTCCGCACCGACCGCTGGGAGTCGGCGTCGAAGTGGTCGATGACGAAGAACTCGCCCTTCTCGTGGGTGAGCGTGAACTGGCCGTCGGAGAGCTCGGAGAGACCTTCGGACGCGCCGGCGACGAGGGTGTCGAGCGCGGCGGTTGCCAGCCACTGCTGGAACTTGTCCGAACGCAGCAGGGACCGCAGCTCACCGGCGACCACGGCCCGCTCGCGGGCGTCCTCGGCCTTGGTGACCAGCTTGTCCTTGCGGATCAGCGCCTCGGCGAGCCGTTCGGTCTCGGCTGCCGCCTGGGTGTGGGCGACGGCGACGACCCGTTCCGCGGCCCGCGGGTCAGCCTCCACCTCGGCGACCGGACAGGTCGTGCCCGGTGAGCTTCTCCACCAGGGACGCCAGTTGGGTGGCGGCCTGGTCGGCGGCAGCCTTCTGCGCCTTCTCGGCCTCAGCAGCGGCGTCCGTGTGCTCGGCTGCGCTGACGGTCGCCCACGCGACCAGGTCGTCGAAGCAGCCGGCCAGGTCGGTGGTGAGCCGTTCGGCGGGGAACACGGGCGGCCCCCAGGCAGCGACGGCGTCGCGGGCTGCGCTGAGCGTGTCCCGGTCCGCGGTGACCGCGCGCTCGGCTGCCTGCAGCGCCGCGCTGCGGCATGGGCATGGGCCTGGGCTTCCTCGGCGTCCCGCGGCCGCCTGGCCGCGGGCTGCGGCGAGCTGGTCTGCTTCGGCGAGGAGCGCCGGCAGCTCGTCGCGGGCCGGCAGGTCGCTGATCCGGGTCGCGAGGTCGGCTTCCCTGGCGGTGAGCTGCTCGAGGCGGGCGGCGGCAGCGGACGCTGCGGCGGCGGCCTGCTTCGCGGCGGCGGTGGCTCGGTTGCGGCGGTCTCGGCCTTCTGCGCCGCCTCGACGGTGCGGCTGGCTTCGGCCGCGGCCGCCTGCGCCTTCGCCGTACGCGGCGGGCAGCAGGTCGGCTTCGAGCTGCTGAGGGTCTGGTCGCGCCAGTCGGCCAGGCTGCGCCAGCCGGTGATGGTGCCTTCGATGCTGGTGGCGTCGACCGGCGGCGCGCCGTCGGCGTCGAGTCCGGCGTGGACGCGCACCAGCGCGGCACGGTGGGTGTCGGCACGCTCCCGCGCCGCGGCGACGGCGTCGCGGGCCGTGTCGAGGTCCTTCTCGGCGGCCTCGACGTCCGCGGCCGTCTCGTCGCGGTGCGCGAACGCCGCCGAGCACCGGTCACGGACCGCGGCCAGCGTCGAGGTGACACTGCTGGCGAACTCGTGCGCGGTCGCGGACGTGAGTTTGTCCCCGGCCAGGGAGGACGCGTCGGCCGGCCTGGTCGTCGGGACCGGCCAACCGAGCCGACCGCGGCAGCGATCCGGGCAGCGGCGCCGCCGATCTGCTCCCGGAGCGCGTCGTGGCGGGCCGCGAACGACTCCAGCGCCCGCACTGCCTTCTGGTGCTGCTCCTCAGCGGCGCTCCGGTCGGCCTGGGCCTGCTGCCAGGCTGCGGTCAGCGCTCGACGTCGGGCCCGTCGGCCGGCGGCGGGAGGGTGGTGACCGTCTGCGTGCACACGGGGCACTCGTGACCGACGACCAGCGCGGGTCGCAGCGCGGCAGCCGCGTTGACGGTCCGCGCCTCCTCCAGCCCCGTCCACGCTGCGTCGACGGCGGAGCGGCTTCACGCAGCGTCGCTCGGACCCATCCACGGCCGTCTGGAGCTCCGAGCGGGTCGCCTCCTCGGCCTCCCACCGGGAGACGTCGGCCAAGAGTGTGGCCACGTCGGCGTCCAGGGCGGACAGGGTGCGCGGGTCGGGCAGGCCGGCGCACGCGGCGCCGGCTTCGGCTGCGTTCGACCTTCGCGGTCTGCAGCGCGATCTCGGCGTCGGCGAACCTCGCTGCTGCGTCCCGGGTGGCTTCGACGACCTCGTCCAGGCCGGCGGGAACCGTGACGGTGCGCAGTCGCGCCACCCGGACTTCGACGCCGGCCAGGTGGGCTGCCGCCTCTTGCTGTGCGGTGCGGGCCTGGTCGGCGGCGGTGCGGGCCTGCCGGTCCAGCTCGATTGCGTTCTCGGCTGCCTCGCTCGCGCGGGCCGCGGCCTGCTCGGTGTCGGTGGCCTCCTGCTTCGCCTTCTCCAGGGCGGCGTGCACCTGGTCGGCCTGGGTGTACAGGTCGGTGGCCGCCTCGAGCCGGCTGCGCTGCGGCCCGGCGTCGTACGCCCTCGTCGCGGCCGTGTACGCCGCGGTGGCAGCCTGTGGCCTTCTCCGCCGCCTGCGCGTGCGCGGCGCTGGCGGAGGTCAGGGCGGCGTGCCGGTCGGTGAGCCCCTCCGGTGCCTTCACTGCCGTCAGTGCTGCGGCGGCCGTCGCTGCCTGCTCGGCGGCCTTGCGGTGCGTGGCCTCCTCGGCGCGGGCGGTCAGGACCGGTGCGACCAGGTCGCTGATCGTGTCGTTGAGTTCGGCGAGGATGTCGCGGCGGGCGGTCGCTTCCGCGACCGTCTCCGGGGTGGCGTGCGCGAGACTGCGGAGCTGATCGCCGTACATCTCGACCTCCTTCTCCGCCTCCTTTGCCCGCGCTCCGGCGACCTTCCCGATCTGGTCGTAGTGGCCGGCGCCCAGGAGCTTGAGCAGGATGGTCTGCCGGTCCCGGGGCGTGGCCTTGAGGAACCGGGCGAACTCGCCCTGGGGGAGGACGACGCACTGGCAGAAGTCGTCGAACTCCATCCCGAGCAGCTCGGCGATCGCCGGGGTGAGCGCGGAGACCTCGCTGACGAGGACCTCGGTGTCGACCGGCGGGTCCCCGGGCGCGGGGCACGCGGTCGGGTCGAGGAACCGTTCCAGCCTGTGCAGCCTTCTGCTGGATGGACTGCCCGACGCGCCGCACCTCCCGGGCGACCTGGTACCGCTTCGCCGGAGACGTCGAAGATGAGGGACACGGTGCACCGGTTGGTGGTCGGCGCGAGCGCGTAGGAGATCGCGTTCGCGCGCTCCCACCGGTGCGCGGTCCCGTAGAACGCGAACGTGATCGCGTCGATGAGGGTCGACTTCCCGGACCCGGTCGGGCCGACGAGGGCGAAGTAGTCGACGTCGCTGAAGTCGACGTCGCCGGTTCACGGAACGAGGCGAACCCGTCGAGGTCGAGGCGGACTGGACGCATCCTGGTGCTCCTGTGTGGTTCGTGCTGGGTCGGGCGCGTCAGCGGCCGGCGGTGAGCTCGTCGTCGATGCGTGTCGAACATGGAGCGGACCCGTTCGTCGTCGGATCCGACGTGCGGCGCAGTACTCGGCGAACAGCTCCGCCGGGCTCTTCGCGGCGACGTGGGCGCTGCCGACCTTCCCGGCGCCGGTGGTGGTGAAGTCCGGGTGGATGTGGATCTCGAGCGCGTTCGGGAGCGCTTCGACGATGTCGTCGCGCAGCCCGGCGTAGGCGGACTGCTTGACCCGGACCCGCAGCCAGTCCTCGCCGTACTCGCTCAGCAGCGGCCGCGCAGTTGCTCGACGGTCCCCTCGACGGTGCGCAGCCGCTTGGCGGAGGTGAGCGGCAGGTCGGTGACCTTCGCCGGGCGAGCCGGGGAGGCTTCGACGAGCAGGACGGTCGGGGTGTTCTCCTCCTCGCCGAAGTCGACCGGCGAGCGGGGACCCGGAGTAGTGGACCGGGCAGCCGGCCGGGAGGTCCTGGCGGCGGTGCAGGTGACCGAGCGCGACGTAGTGGGTGTCGACGGGGAAGATCGCGGCCGGCACGTGGTACTCGAAGATGGATTGCGCCATCCGCTCCCCGCCGCCGAACGCGCCGCCGGTGCAGGTGACGTGCGCGGTCATGATGTTCACCCCGTCGGGGGCGTACCCCTCGTGCAGGTGGTCGACGATGTTGCGGACCCACTGGTCATACGAGCCGACGTTGCGGGCGGGCACGTTGTCGCCGGGAGCGATCAGCTGCGCGGCCCGGACGGCGTACCGCTGGGAGAGGAACGGGATGACGGCGACGTTGACCGGCTCGCCAGTCGACCGGGCCTCGAACGAGTACACGCCGCCCTTGTCGCGGGCCCGGGCCTGCCCGTACAGGTTGATGCCGGCGGCGCCCATCAGCGGCCTGTACGCCTCGAACGTGGAGCCGTGGTCGTGGTTCCCGGCGATCGCGATGACTTCTATCCCGTCCCGTGCCAGCGTCAGGAGCGTGTTCACCACGAGTCGCTGCGCTTCGGCAGTGGGGGCGACGGTGTCGTAGATGTCGCCGGCGATGACCACGGCGTCGACGTCGTGGGCGCGGGCATGGCCGACGATCTCGGCGAGGACCGCCTTGTGCTCATCGAGCCGGGTCGGCCCTTGAGAGTCTTCAGCAATACGTAGTCGTCGTACACGCACAACA
>CAVVOE010000004.1:0-358521 GCA_963749865.1 uncultured Actinomycetota bacterium | reverse complement strand
GCGTGCTCGAGAACGGACTGCCGGAGCGTTCCGGCCGCCACGCTGCCTGAACGGCCGGTGGGCCGCCGCCGGCTCGCCCTTCCTCCGCCTCCGGCTCGAGCGTCCGGTCCACCATGTTCAAGCAGAAGCGCGACCCCGCTCCCGACAAGCCCCGGATCGAGCCGGCCGATGCCGTCCAGCAGGCGAGAACGCGCGCCCGCCAGCGACTGATCGGCGCGATCGTCCTGCTCGCGATCGGCATCGTCGGCTTCCCGCTCGTCTTCGAAACCCAGCCGCGGCCGATACCGGTCGACGTGCCGATCGAGATTCGCGCCGCCATGCGCTGCCGCCGCTGGCGATGCCGCCGGCGCGATCGACGCCGGCGCGTCCCGACGCGACGAGCCCTGCGACGACGCCGGGCGCGGCGGCAACGGCCGCGTCGGCACCGCCCGTCGCTGCGCGCCTGTCGCTGCCGCCGCCGCGCGGCGGCGACAGCGTGATCACCGTATCGAGTGCCGATGCCGGGCGGGAAGTGCTGGCACGCATGCCCCGGTCGCGCGCCGCCCGCGGAACGTGCGGCCTCGCGTGCGGTCGCGCAAGCGTCGTCGGCCGACGGCGAGCGCGCCCGCGCGCTCCTCGAAGGGCGCCCGGTGGCGAGCGCGACGACCAGCGCTTCGTCGTCCAGGTCGGCGCCTTCGCCGATGCCGAGGCGGCGCGCGAAACACACAAGAACGTCGAGAAGCTCGGCCTCAAGACCTATACCCAGGTCGCGCAGACGTCGGCCGGCAATCGCATCCGGGTTCGCGTCGGCCCGTTCGCGTCGCGCGGCGACGCCGAGGCGGCACTCGCCAAGGCCAAGGCGGCCGGCTTGAACGCCGTGCTGCTCACGCTGTGAACACGGCCGATGAGCGAGCCCTTCGCCCTCGGCTGGGTCGATCTCGCGATGCTCGGCGTGATCGCGCTGTCGGCGATCGTCGGCATCGTGCGCGGCCTGACCTTCGAGGTGCTGTCGCTGCTCGGCTGGGTCGCCGCCTGGTTCGCCGGCCTCTGGCTCGGGCCGGCTGCTCGCCCCGCACCTGCCGATCGGCGCGCCGGAGTCGCCCTTGAACGGCATCGTCGCGTTCGCCTGCGCGTTCCTGATCGTCCTGGTGCTGTGGGGCCTCGGCGCGCGGGCGGTGTCGGCGCTGGTCGGCAAGACGCCGCTGCGCCCGCTCGACCGGCTGCTCGGCGCGGTGTTCGGCGAGGCGCGTGGCGTGCTCGTCCTGCTCGCCCTGGCGACCATCGTCTCGTTCACGCCGGCGACGGCCTCCGCGGCGTGGCGCGAGTCGCACGGCGCGGCGTGGCTGAACTCGATCGTGCGCGAGCTGATGCCGTCGTTCTCGCCCGGCCCGGGCGAGCCCGCGTCGCGAAGCGTGTGATCGCGCCGCGCGTTCATTGACTGCCTGGGAGCTGCCATGTGCGGAATCGTCGGCGTCGTCGCCCAGTCGCCGGTCAACCAGCTGCTCTACGACGGGCTGCTGCTGCTCCAGCACCGCGGCCAGGACGCCGCCGGCATCGTCACGGCGAAGGCACAACTGCTTCCACATGCACAAGGCGCCGCGGCATGGTGCGCGACGTGTTCCGCACGCGCAACATGCGCGCGCTGCCGGGCAACGTCGGGCATCGCGCCACTGCCGCTATCCGACCGCCGGCTCGGCGTCCTACGCGGCCGAAGCGCAGCCGTTCTACGTCAATTCGCCGTTCGGCATCGTCCTCGGCCACAACGGCAACCTGACCAACTCCGACGCAGCTGAAGCAGCGAGCTGTTCCGGCATCGACCGCCGCCACGTCAACACCAACTCGGACTCCGAGGTGCTGCTCAACGTGCTCGCGCACGAGCTCGAGCAGGCCGCTCGGCCAAGCTGCAGCTCGACCCGACGACGATCTTCACGGCGGTGGCGGGCGTGCACCGGCGCGTGCCGCGGCGCGTACGCGGTGGTCGCGATGATCGCCGGCTACGGCGTGCTCGCGTTCCGCGATCCGTTCGGCATCCGGCCGCTGGTCATCGGCGAGCAACGAGACCGAGCAGCGGCACCGAGTACATGGTCGCCTCCGAAGTCGGTGGCGCTCGAGGCGCTCGGCTTCCAGCTGCTGCGCGACGTCGCGCCCGGCGAAGCGATCTTCATCGACCACGACGGCAACTTCTACAGCGCGCCAGTGCGCGGACGAACGCCGTCGCTCAATCCCGTGCATCTTCGAGTTCGTCTACCTCGCGCGGCCCGACTCGGTGATCGACGGCATCTCGGTCTACGAGGCGCGCCTGCAACATGGGCGAGAGCGCTCGCCGAGCAAGATCCGCGCGCGCTGTCCGCACGCTCGACATCGACGTGGTGATCCCGATCCCCGACTCGAGCCGGCCCTCGGCGCTGCAGCTCGCGAAGCGGCTGGGCGTGCCGTACCGCGAGGGCTTCGTCAAGAACCGCTACATCGGCCGCACCTTCATCATGCCGGGCCAGGCGGTGCGCAAGAAGATCGGTGCGCCAGAAGCTCAACGCGATCGGCGATGGAGTTCAAGGGCAAGAACGTGCTGCTGGTCGACGACTCGATCGTGCGCGGCACCACCAGCCGCGAGATCGTGCAGATGGCGCGCGAGGCGGGCGCGCGCAAGGTGTTCTTCGCCTCGGCGGCGCCGCCGGTGCGCTTCCCGAACGTCTACGGCATCGACATGCCGACCGCGCCGAGCTGATCGCCGCACGGCCGCACCGAGGACGAGATCGCGCGCGAGATCGGCGCCGACGCGCTGATCTACCAGGACCTCGAGGCGCTGAAGCGACGCGGTGCGCAGCGTCAACCCGAAGCTCGACGCAGCTTCGAGGCCTCGTGCTTCGACGG
Organism: uncultured Actinomycetota bacterium; assembly: GCA_963749865.1. Taxonomy (GTDB): domain Bacteria; phylum Actinomycetota; class Actinomycetes; order Propionibacteriales; family Nocardioidaceae; genus Nocardioides. Next base: position 355,671 of record CAVVOE010000004.1, on the reverse strand, counting down.
CGTCTACATCACCGGCGAGGCGAGCGCCGAGGAGGCCGCCGCGATGGCGGCTGGCCGCAAGGGCGGCGGCGACGAGGACGACGGCTCCGCCGACCGCGGCCCGCTGACGCTGCAGGGCGCGGCCGAGGCTTGCCTGATGGCCGATCGAAAGATTCCGCGCCGGGACCTGCCCGCCGGGCTGGGCCGCGACAGCTCGCCGTGCGCGAGGGCCTGCGGGACCTCCTGCTGCAGCTCGGCGCGGCTGCTGAGCAGCACGTGGGCCAGGCTGCCGTGCAGGGCCGCGGCGAACCGCACCACCAGCGGCAGGGTCAGCAGTGCGAACGCGCCGAGCACCAGGTTGAGCACGATCTCTGGGTGCCGCCCCTCCCCGAAGCCCATGAGCTCGGCGAGCGTGGTGTTCTGGTCGGGGTCGTAGGGGATCCAGCGCTGCCAGAACCAGTACGAGAGACCACCCGCGGCCGCGGCCCACCAGGCCACCGCCAGCGAGAACGCCACCGTCCCCGTGACCAGCCCGACCAGTGACCAGACCACGTCCAGCCACGACTGCGCGTCCCGGAGCGGCAGCAGCGCCTTGCGCCAGAAGCCGTCTTCGGGCCGGGGGCACAGGTAGGCCGGGGTGTCGGCAGGCTTGCCGAGCATGCCGCGCAGCCGGATCCGTTCGAACCGGGCAAAGCCCCGGGCCACCATGACCGCGACCCAGAGCAGCAGCACCCCTCCGACCAGCACGGCCAGGCCGACACCAAGCGCAAGGCTGGTCACGACCAGCACGAACGCCGGCAGGGCGAGGAAGAACGCCGAGAGCGCGTAACCGGTGTCCATCAGCACCCGGCGCACGCCGCGCGGCCTGGTGGGGGCACTGACGTAGGTGTCGGTCATGGGCTGTGTCATCGGTGCCGCGAACGTGTCGGTCATGGCAACCAGAGTCGTCGTCGCGGAGCGCGACCACGATCCTGCCAGCCCGACACCTGGTGTCGGGCCAGCCCGACCTCGATCCGAGGGGGTGAGCCGACCGTTCCGTCGCCATGCCTAGGGTGAGACCGTGGGTTACGACCTCGTGATCGTCGCCAACCGGCTGCCGGTGGACCGGGTGGAGCAGCCGGACGGCACCGCGACCTGGCGTCCCTCTCCCGGCGGTCTCGTCACCGCGATCGAGCCGGTGATGCGGGCCAATGACGGGGTGTGGATGGGCTGGCCCGGTGGGACCGAGGAGGACCTCGAGCCCTTCGAGGAGAACGGCCTGGCGCTGCACCCGATGTCGATGACGGAGGAGGAGATCGAGGGCCACTACGAGGGCTTCTCGAACGCCACGCTCTGGCCGCTCTACCACGACCTGGTGGCCAAGCCGGAGTTCCACCGGGAGTGGTGGGACGCCTACGTCGACGTCAACCAGCGCTTCGCCGAGGAGGCCGCCGAGCTCGCCGACGAGGGCGCCCTGGTCTGGGTGCACGACTACCAGATGCAGCTGGTCCCACAGATGCTGCGCCAGCTCCGGCCGGACCTGCGGATCGGCTTCTACCTGCACATCCCCTTCCCGCCGGCCGAGCTGTTCCAGCAGCTCCCGTGGCGGCGCCAGCTGCTCGAAGGGCTGTTGGGCGCCGACCTGGTCGGCTTCCAGCTGCCCGGCGGCGCCGCGAACTTCGTGCGGCTGGTCCGACAGCGGGTCGGTCACAAGACCCACCGCGACCTGGTCTACCTGCCCGACGGCCGGACCGTCCGGGCCGCGGCGTTCCCGATCTCCATCGACACGAAGGGGTTCGAGGAGCTCGCGCAGACTCCGGAGGTGACCGCGCGGGCCAAGGAGATCCGCAGTGCGCTGGGTGAGCCGCGCAAGATCTTCCTCGGCGTGGACCGGCTCGACTACACCAAGGGCATCTACGCGCGGCTCCGCGCGTACGCCGAGCTGCTCGAGGACGGGCGCTTCGACGTCGAGGACGCAGTCTTCGTGCAGGTCGCGGTGCCCTCGCGTGAGCAGGTGGAGGAGTACCAGCGGCTGCGCGACGAGACCGATCGGCTGGTCGGCCGGATCAACGGCGACCTCGGCCGGATCGGCCGGCCGGCGATCAGCTACCTGCACTCGTCCTACCCCCGCGAGGAGATGGCCGCCCTCTACCGCGCGGCCGACATCATGGTCGTCACGCCGTACCGCGACGGCATGAACCTGGTCGCGAAGGAGTACGTCGCGTGCCAGTACGACGACGCGGGCGCGCTGGTGCTCTCGGAGTTCGCCGGCGCCGCGGACGAGCTGCGGCAGGCCTGGCTGGTCAACCCCTACGACATCAACGGCATGAAGTCCGCCCTGCTCGAGGCCTACGAGGCCGACGAGAAGGAGCTGACCAAGCGGATGCGCGCGATGCGCAAGACCATCAGCAGCAACGACGTGGCCGCCTGGGCCGACAGCTTCATGGCCGAGCTCGCCAACGTGCGCGACGTGCACGGGAAACAGGTCAAGCCCGCACGGACTCCGTGAACCTCAGGTCGCCTGCGGCTGGTTCCCGGTGACCTGGGTGGCCATCAGCGCGGTGAGCTCCTCGGCGAGCTGCGGTCCGGCGACGCCCCAGCCGGGCTCGTAGCCGTAGACCTCGCGGATCGGGAGGGTCGTGCAGACACCGTTCAGCACGTCGACGTCGTCGGGTCCGATCAGACTCGGGTGGATCACGCCGACGGCCTCGGAGACCTTGAGCAGGTCGCGGCGCAGGGTCCGCACGTAGTTGGCGAACCTGACGCTCTTCAGCGTCGGGTCCAGCCCACGGGTGTAGCGCGGGTTCTGGGTCGCCACACCGACCGGGCAGTGGTCGGTGTGGCACTTCTGAGCCTGGATGCATCCGATCGAGAGCATCGCCTCGCGTCCCACGTTGACCATGTCGGCGCCCAGCGCGAAGGCCACCACGGCGTTCTCCGGGATGCCCAGCTTGCCGGCGCCGATGAAGGTGAGGTCGTCGGTCAGCCCGGCCGCCGCGAACCGTCCGTACACCTGGGCGAAGCCCACCCGGAACGGGTAGGCGACGGCGTCGGCGAAGATCATCGGCGCGGCGCCGGTCCCGCCCTCACCACCGTCGATGTTCACGAAGTCGACACCCCGCGGCTCGGAGGCCATGATCCGCACGAGGCGGTCCCAGAACTCCTGGTTCCCCACCGCAGACTTGATCCCCACCGGCAGCCCGGTCGCGTCCGCGACCGTCTCGACGAAGTCGAGCATCGAGTCCACGTCCGAGAACACCCGGTGCCGGCTCGGCGATGCGCAGTCCTTGCCCGGCTCGATGCCGCGCACCCGCGAGATCTCGGCGCTGACCTTGGCCCCGGGCAGCATGCCGCCGAGGCCGGGCTTCGCTCCCTGGGACAGCTTGATCTCGATCGCGCGTACCGGCGTCGTCGCGACCAGGTCGACGAGCCGGGCCAGGTCGAAGTCGCCGTTCGCGTCGCGACAGCCGAAGTAGCCGGTGCCGATCTGGAAGACCAGGTCGCCCCCACTGAGGTGGTACGACGAGATCGCCCCCTCGCCGGTGTTGTGCAGGCAGCCGGCCAGGGCGGCGCCGAGGTTCAGCGCCTCGATCGCGTTCCCGGAGAGGGCGCCGAAGCTCATTCCTGACACGTTGACCACCGACTCCGGCCGGAAGGCGTGGCGCCGGTTCCGCGGGCCGCCGAGCACCTTGCCCGAGGGCAGCGATGCGTCTTCGTGGGCGTGCGAGGCGGTCGGTGCCCCCGGCCCGGTGAACGTCCGGTGCTTGATGATCGGGTAGCCCTCGGCGTTCTCCAGGTCGTTGTCCGTGCCGAAGCCGAAGTAGTTGTTCTCCAGCTTGGAGGAGGCGTAGACCCACCGCCTCTGGTCGCGGCTGAACGGACGCTCCTCGTCGTTCGAGGTGACGATGTACTGGCGCAGCTCCGGACCGAAGCGCTCCAGCGTGAAGCGGAGGTGCCCGACGACCGGGAAGTTGCGCAGGATCGCGTGCTTCTTCTGCGTGAGGTCGTGCACGGCGACCGCGCTGAGAGCAGCGGCGGTGCCGGCCGCGATCCGCGTCCATCTCATGTGAGGTGTCTAGTGCCCGGGCGATTCCCTGTCGATCCCCGTTGGGGTGGGTCGCGGGCTACCGTTCGCCACATGGATCTACACCCCACGAAAGACGCTCGCTGCGCTCGCGCTTTCGCGGGGACCCCGAAATGAACCTCGTGCCCAAGCCCGACCAGGTCGTCTCAGCGGCCAGCAACGTGGCGCACAAGGTCTTCTACGGCGGCCTGGCCGACCTGCGGCCGATGCCGCGCACGCTGATCGACGAGGGCGAGCTGCGCGAGGTCTACCACTACCGGCCCGCCGCCACGGCCCGCGAGCAGGGCGACCCGGTGCTGCTGGTGACGCCGCTCGCGGCGCCCGCGCTCTGCTTCGACCTGCGCCGCGGCTGCTCGCTCGTGGAGCACTTCGTGGAGGCCGGACGGCCGACGTACCTCGTCGAGTACGGCGAGGTGTCCTTCCGCAACCGCAGCCTCGGCATGGAGCACTGGATCGACGAGGTGGTGCCCACCGCCATCCAGGAGGTCTCGCGGCATGCCGGCGGCCGTCCCGTGCACGTCGTCGGCTGGAGCCTGGGCGGCATCTTCAGCCTCCTGAGCGCCGCGGACCGGCCGGACCTGCCGATCGGCTCGGTCACGGTGGTCGGGTCACCGGTGGACGTGAGCCAGGTGCCGCTCGTCGCGCCGCTGCGGCCGCTGCTCACCATCACCGAGGGCCGGGTGCTGACGCCGGTCTACCGGCTGATGGGCGGTGCCCCCAAGCCGCTGGTGAAGTGGGCCTTCCAGCTCTCGTCGTTCCAGAAGCTGATCACCAAGCCGCTGGCCGTGGCCACTCGGCTCGACGACGCGGACTTCCTGGCCCAGATCGAGGCGGTGGACCGCTTCACCGCGAACATGATCGCCTACCCCGGCCGCTCCTTCGGCCAGCTCTACCACCGGTTCGTCCGCACCAACGCGCTGAGCACCGGCCGGTTCGAGCTGGGCGCCCGCACCATCGACCTGGCCGCCATCAAGGCGCCGGTCCTGGTCTTCGCGGGCGCCACGGACGGCATCGCCCCGGTGGGGTCGGTCAAGGCCGTCGTACCCCTGCTCACCGGGTCGTCGGAGGTCCGCTTCGAGATCGTCCCGGGCGGTCATCTCGGCATGCTCACCGGACGCGCCGCCCGCGGCTCGACCTGGCGGGTCATTGACGAGTGGGTGGGCCAGTGGTCGACCACGATGGCGGCCACCCCGACCGCCAAGAAGGTGGCGGCCCGCAGGAAGGCCGTCGCCAAGAAGACCGGCGCCAAAGCGACCGGCGCCAAGAAGACCGGCGCGAGGAAGGCCGCCACCCGAAAGGCGCCCGCGACGAAGGCGACCGCCTCCGCACCGCAGTCGTCCGAGGCCGGCGCCGACGACATCGGCGTCAACCCCAAGCGGCGGTACGGGTCCGCCGGCTCGCGGAGTCTCGCTCGCTGAGCCGGGCTGGGTTGGCGGCCCTCCCCTAGTCTGCGTCCCGTGGAGTCAGCCGCCGACCGGGCCTCGAGCCTGCCCCGGCCGGTGCGGATCGGGTACGGCTCCGGGTCGGTGGCCACGGGCGCGTTCGGCACGGTGCCGGGGCTGATGCTGCTGCCCTACCTCACCGACAGCCTCGGCATCGCGGCGGTCGCGGCCGGGTTCATCGTCTTCGCACCCAAGGCCTGGGACGTCGTGCTGAACCCCATCGCGGGCCGGATCAGCGACCGCACCGTCGACCCGCGCGGGCCGCGCCGGCCGTGGCTGCTGCGGGCCGGGCTGGCCCTGGCCGCGGCCTTCGCGCTGCTGTTCGCCGCACCCGAGATGGGCTCGAAGGCGGTCGAGGCCGCCTGGGTGCTGGTCTGCTTCCTGGCCTGCGCGACGGCGTACGCCTTCTTCCAGGTGCCGTACGTCTCGATGCCGGCCGAGCTCACGTCGTCCTACGACGAGCGCACCCGGCTGATGACGTGGCGGGTGGCCATCCTCGCGTTCACCATCATGCTGGCCGGTGCCACGGCACCGCTGATCCGCGACGCGGTCGGTGGCCGGGCCGGCTACCGCGTGATGGGCGTGGCCATGGCGTGCGTGATCGTCGTGGGTGTGGTCGGCGCCTACACCGGCACTCGCCGCGCCCCCGTCGGCCACGTGCAGCCCGGTCCGGGCACCCTGCGCGACCAGCTCCGGATCGTCGGGGGCGCCCGGGACTTCCGGCTGCTGCTGACCACCTTCGTGGTGCAGGCCCTCGCCACCGGCTGCATGCTGGCCGGCGTCGACTACCTCGCCACCGACGTGCTGGACCGCAAGGGCGCCTCGACGATCCTGTTCGTCTGCTTCGTCGCGCCCGCCCTGCTCCTCACTCCGGTGTGGTCGGCGGTCGGCGCCCGGATCGGCAAGAAGCAGGGATACCTGGCCGCTTCACTCGTCCTGGCCGCCGGTGCGCTGCTGGCCGTGCTGGCCCGCTCGGCGCCGTTCGGCCTCGTCGTGGCCGCGGTCGCGCTGGTCGGCGTCGGGTACGCCGGCGCGCAGGTCTTCCCGCTGGCCATGCTCCCCGACGCGGCCGCGGTCGACGCACGCCGGACCGGCAGCTCCCGAGTCGGCGTCTACACCGGGGTCTGGACGGCCGGCGAGACGCTCGGCCTCGCCCTCGGGCCCGGGCTCTTTGCGCTGGTGCTGGCGCTCGGCGGCTACCGCTCTTCCACCGACGGCGACGTGGCCCAGCCCGACTCCGCGCAGACCGCGATCACGCTCGGGTTCTCGGTGCTGCCGGCGGTGCTGGTCGTGGTCAGCCTGGTGTGGCTGGTGCGCTACTCCCTCGGGTCGGACCAGGTCGACGACCCGACGGACCCGGCCCCAACAGGAGTCCGCGCGTGACCGATGCACTCGACCGGCTCAAAGCGCTCCGGGCCGCCGACCTGCCGGTGCACGGCGGCCGGACGCTGGCCTACGTCTACGACTCCGGCCTGCCCGACATCGACCGGATCGGCCGCGAGGCGGTCGCGGCGTACGCCGGCTCCAACGGTCTCGACCCCACCGCGTTCCCGAGCCTGCTGCGGATGGAGAACGACCTGGTCGGGTTCGCGCTCGGACTGCTCGACGGACCCGACACCGCCGTCGGCAGTGTCACGTCGGGCGGCACCGAGTCGTGCCTGCTCGCGGTGCAGGCGGCGCGCGACGCGCGCCCGGACGTCCGCGAGCCGCGGATGGTGCTGCCCGCCACCGCACACGCGGCCTTCCACAAGGCCGCGCACTACTTCGGCGTGGAGCCGGTGCTGGTGCCGGTCGGGCCGGGCTACACCGCCGACGTGGCCGCGACCGAGGCAGCCGTCGACGAGGCACCTGACCGGACCGTGCTGGTGGTCGCGAGCGCGCCGTCGTACGCCCACGGCGTCGTCGACCCGGTCACCGGGCTCGCGGCCGTGGCGGCGGCGCGCGGGATCCGGTGCCACGTCGACGCGTGCATCGGCGGCTGGGTGCTGCCGTACGCCGCGCGGCTCGGCCGGCCCGTGCCTCCGTGGACGTTCGCGGTGGAGGGGGTCACGTCGATCTCGGTCGACCTGCACAAGTACGGCTACGCACCCAAGGGCACCTCGCTGCTGCTGCACCGCACGCCGGAGCTTCGGCGCCCGCAGTTCTTCGCGTCGGCGGCGTGGCCGGGCTACACGATGCTGAACTCCACGATGCAGTCGACCAAGTCGGGCGGACCCCTGGCCGGCGCCTGGGCCGTGGTCGAGTCGCTGGGGGACACGGGGTACGAGCTCCTTTCCCGAGAGGTGTTCGAAGCCGTCGACGCGATCGTGGCCGGCACCACCGACATCCCGGGTGTCGACGTCCTCGTTCATCCACAGTCCACGCTCATCTCGCTGGTCACCGACGCCGGATGCGACGCGTTCACGGTCTGCGACGAGATGGCCGAGCGCGGCTGGTACGTCCAGCCGCAGATGTCGTACGCCGGCACCCCGCCGACCATCCATCTCTCCGTCAGCGCCGCGACCGGCGCGCACGTCGGCGAGTTCCTGGCGGCGCTCCGCGAGTCGGTGGCCGCTGCCCACGAAGCGGGACCGGTGACGGTCGACCCCGACGTGGTCGCGTTCATCGAGTCCCTGGACCCGGCCGCACTCAGCGATGCCGACTTCGACGGCCTGCTGGCCGCGTCCGGCCTGGTCGGCGCCGGCGACGACGGCCTCGCGCTCCCGAAGCGGCTGGCGGAGGTCAACGCGCTCCTCGATGTCGCCTCCCCGACCATGCGTGAGGCGCTGCTGGTCGCGTTCCTCGACCGGCTCTCGCGACCGCACCGTCGCTGAGCCAGCGCTTCCCGTGAACGACGACCCCGTCCACCAGAGGTGCCTGCGCCGCCTCGAGATGGTCGAGACCCTGCACCGCCGAGGCCTGCAGCGGCTGCGGGTCACGCCGACCATCGCGCCGAGCGGTCTCTTCTGGCGGCTCTCGGTGTACGTCGTCGGCTGCGACGACGTGGACCGCTGGACCTCCGGCAACCCCGACGACGGGCTCGGCGCCGAGGAGCTGGCCGACCGGTTCGTGGCCGAGCACCCGACCCTGGTCGAAGCGGGACGAGGCGACGACCCGGCGTACGCCGCCTGGTTGAGCCGCGCCGCAGACGTGGCCCGCGCCGGGTGGTTGCCGTACTTCTTCGCCGACTGGCCCACCGACGACTTCCAAGGGGTCCCGCTGGCCGGTCCGGAGCAGGGCCGGCCGATGCTCGAGGAGCCCCCGGGCGGACGCCCCTGACCCCTAGAACAGGAAGTCGTCCCCGTCGATGAAGACCTCCTCCCCGGCACTCTCGAAGATCGTGATCGTGCCGCGGCTCGAGGTGATCGTGGTCTGGGTGTCCTCGTTGACGATGGTCAGGTCGGAGAGCTGGAGACCGCTGCCGCGCAGGTCGAACAGGTCCGAGCCGTCCCGGAAGACGAAGACATGGTCGCCGAGGTTGCCTTCCGAGCTCCAGCGCCCCGACCCGCCGTACACCAACAGGTCTCCCTCGTCTTCCAGGTCCAGGTCCACCCCTGGCCGAAGCAGCCTGAACTGGTCGTCGCCCGGTCCACTGAAGAGCCGGTCGGCGCCGTCACCGCCGTCCATCGAGGCGCCCACGGCGCCCGCGTAGAGGTCGTCGTTGCCGCGTTCGCCCCGCAGGCTGTTGTGCAAGAAGCTCGGCGCTGTGTCGCTGGCGACGAGGACGTCGTCGCCCGGGCCGCCGTCGGCGTTGCCGCCCAGGTCACTCGTCGCCAGGGACAACCGGTCGGCACCCTCATCGCCGAAGAGGTCGTCGAAGCCGCCCGGGCCACCGTCGAGGAGGTCGTCACCGGAGCCGCCGTCGACCCTGTCGTTGCCGCCGAGCGCGTGCACCTCGTCGTCACCAGCCAGCGCGAAGATCCAGTCGTCGTGCTCGGTGCCGATGATCACGTCGTCACCGGGCGAGCCGGCATCGACGAACGTGACGTTGGCGAAGTCGTGTGGCGTCGGCTCCAGGCGCCCGCGCAGGTCTATGGCAAAGTCGCCGTCGCCGATCGAGCCGCTGTCGTCGGTGTCCGCGACCAGCATGGAGCCGTTGCTCCTCAGCACGTAGCCGAGCTCGGTGATCCGGTCGCCGCCGCCGGGCAGGAACGCGCCGAGCTTTGCCCGCGTGCCGATGCGGCCCACCCAGAGGAGCTTCCCGAACGAGAGGTCGAACACGTCCCCACCCGGCAGACCCGCACCCTCGAAGTCCAGCACGACGTCCCGGACCGCGAACGTGGTGACCACTTGGACCCCGGTCTCGTGGTAGAGAAGACGGTCGTTGCCCTCGCCACCCGCGATCCGGTCGGCGCCTTCGGCGCCCTCGAGCTCGTCGGCACCGGCGCCACCGGCCAGCTGGTCGTCGCCCAGACCGCCCAGCAGCTCGTCCGCCCCCGCGTCACCGGTCAGCTCGTCATTGCCGTCCCCGGCAAACAGTGTGTCGTCACCTGACCCGCCGGACATCACGTCGGGACCTGCGCGCCCGTCGACGTGGTCGCCGCCGGCGCGGCCCAGCATCGTGTCCGGACCGTCCCAGCCGAACAAGCTGTCGCTGTCGGCACCACCGTCGAGCGCGTCCTTGCCGGCGCCGCCATCGAGGACGTCGGGGCCTTCGGCGCCGCTGAGCTGGTCATTGCCCAGCCCGCCGACGATCCAGTCGCCGCCGCCCCCGCCGAGGAGCAGATCGCGGCCGCTGCCTCCGTCGATGCCGTCGTCACCAGCGCGTCCGTCGACGGTGTCGTTGCCGCCGAAGGCCTGGATCGTGTCGGCGTCGGGGGTGCCGTTGAGGGTGTCCGGTCCGTCGGTGCCGATGATGGTTGCGGCATTCGCCGGGCCACCCGCCAGGCTCGCCGCGCTCAGCACCAGCCCCAGGGCGACTCCAACTGCCGTGACCCGTTCGTGCCTGAGGCTGATCTCCGCCATGGTCGTGCCCCCAGCCGACGACGGTCCCGAACATCTCGGGGCTCCCTGCTCTCGATGAGACACCCACGGCGGGCCGGGGTCAATCACCTTGACCTCAGCCCAGCCGATGCTCGCGGAGCCAGCGGGCGCCGCTGACGCCTAGCAGCCTCCTAGAACAGGAAGTCGTCCCCGTCGATGAAGACCTCCTGGCCGGCGCTCTCGAAGATCGTGATCATCCCGCGGCTCGAGGTGATCGTGGTCTGGAAGTCGTCGTTGACGATGGTCAGGTCGGAGAGCTCGAGCCCGCTGCCGCGCAGGTCGAACAGGTCCGAACCGTCCTGGAAACCGGTCACGACGTCCCCGAACGTGCTCCCTGCCTCGCTCCAGGGCCCGGGCCCGTCGTAGACGAACAGGTCCGGTGCGTTGTCCAGGTCGAACCCGAACTCGTCCCGGCCCGCTTCGAGCTGGTCGTCCGCCGGGCCGCTGAAGAGCCTGTCGGACCCCATGCCACCGATGGCGGACGAACCGACCGCGCCGGCATGCAGGTCGTCGTCACCGGCATCCCCGTTCAGGGTGTTGTCGAAGTCGCTGAACGAGGTGTCGCTGCCGAACAGGACGTCGTCGCCCTCGCCGCCCGTGGCGTTTCCACCGCCGTCGCTGCTGGCCAGGGTCAGCTCGTCGTCACCGTCCTCACCGAGGAGGTTGTCGAACCCGCCGGGCCCGCCCTCGAGGAAGTCGTTGCCGGTGCCACCGTGGACCTCGTCGTCGCCGGCCAGGGCGTGCACCTCGTCGTTGCCCCCCGCGGCGAAGATCCGGTCGTCGTCCGGGGTGCCCATGATCACGTCGTCACCGTTCGTCCCGGCGATGAGGAAGGAGGTGTTGTCGAAGTCGGCGGGTGTGAGGTCGTGGAGCCCGCGCAGCTGGACGGTGAAGTCGTCCGCGTCGAGCCGGCCGTCGTCGTTCGTGTCGGCGACCAGGAACGTGTTGTTGTTGCGCTGGATGTAGCCCAGCTGGGTGATGCCGTCGCCGGCGCCAGGGAGGATCGCTCCGATCCGGGGAGGCGCGTCGATCTGGCCCACCCAGGCGAAGTCGCCGCTCGACAGCCGGATCACGTCGCCGCCCGCCGCGCCCGCGCCGACGAAGTCGAGCACGACGTCGCGCACCGCGAACGTGGAGTCCGGCTGGAACGCGTCGGGGAAGAAGTCCAGCTCGTCGTTGCCGGCCCCGGAGGTGATCTGGTCGGCGCCCTCCTCGCCCTCGAGCTCGTCGACGCCTGACCCTCCGTTCAGCAGGTCGTTCCCCGGACCGCCGAACAGCTCGTCCGTGCCCGAGTCGCCGGACATGTCGTCGTTGCCCTCGAGGCCGAACAGGGTGTCCTCACCGGTGCCACCGGACATGGTGTCGCCTCCGGCGTCGCCGTCCACGGTGTCGTCGCCAGCGCCGCCCGACACGGTGTCGTTGCCGTCACCACCGGCGACGGCGATGTCGTCGCCGGCGCCACCGTCGATCGTGTCCTTGCCGTCATCGCCGATCAGGGCGTCGCGACCGGCGGCCCCGGTGATCTGGTCGTTCCCGGTGCCGCCCTCGACCCGGTCGAACCCGTCGCCGCCGTTCAGTGTGTCCCTGCCGGCGTCGCCCTCGATGACGTCGTCGCCGCCGCGTCCGTTGACGACGTCGTTGCCGCCCAGCGCGTTGATGGTGTCGGCCTCGGGTGTGCCGTTGAGCGTGTCGGGACCCTCCGTGCCGGTGATGGTCGCGGCCCGCGCCGCCCCGCCACCGAGGATCGCCGCGCCCAGTGCGAGGCCGAGGCCGACTCGTCCGGCCTTGACCATGCCGTGCCTGAAACTGATGTCCGCCATGATCTGCTCCCCAGTGGATCGGCGGGTCCCGAACGACTCGGGGCTCCCTACCCGGATGAGACATCGGGGGTGGTTTCAACGTCAATCAATCCTGGCGTTGGTAAGGACATTCTCACGACCGGACGCCGAGGAGAGGGACGCCGAGGAGAGGGTGTCAGCCGAGCCGGTGCTCGGCGAGCCACCCGGCCGCGGCCCGCTTCCCGGCCCGAGCCAGCCAGGCGTCCTGGACGACCTCCCTCAGCTCGTCGATCGAGAGCTCGCCGACCCGTGAGCCGCGCAGCAGCACCGACGGGTGGCCGTTGAAGTGTGGTGTGGTGAAGAACGGCGTGGACTCGTCGAGGACCAGTGCCCGCTTGTCCTCCTCGGACTCGACCCAGAAGACGATCACGTCGTCGTACCGCTCGCCGGTCTCGGGGTCGACTGCGTCCGGCCGAGGGGTGCGGAAGAAGACGAAGCTGCGCCGGCTGACCTGGTAGACGGCGCGCTCGCGCTCCTCGTAGCGGGTCGCGCCGGGCATGGCCAGCGCGAGCCCGTGCACGTCGTCGACGGTCGCGCGGCGGGCCACGGCTCGAGATTAGAGGGGAGTCGCCGCGTCGCTGGCCGGGTCGATGACGATCTTCGCGTGCGTCTCTGGATCGGCGAGCGCCTCGAAGGCGTTAGCGACGCCGTCGAGGCCGACGGTGCCCGTGACCAGCGCCGAGGCGTCGACCCCGCCGTCGGCCAGCGCGTGCAGGGTGTCGCGGAACTCCAGAGGCGTGTAGCAGAGCACGAACCGCAGGTCGAGCTCCTTGTTGATCGCCATCGAGGGCCGGAAGCCGTCGCCGCCCATGCAGACACCGACCACCACCACCCGCGACCCGAGCGGCGCGGCGGTGACCACCGACTCGATCATGCCCGGCACGCCGACGCACTCGAACACCACCGGCCCGGTGGGCGTCGCGGCGCCGAGGGCGTCGGCGACGCGGAACACGTGCCGCCAGCCGGGCACCCGGCGGAGCTGGTCCATGGAGCCGACCGCCAGGCGGAAGAGGTCCGGCGCGGACGTGACGTGCTTCCTCGACGCGGCGGCGTACGGCGACTCCGTGGTCGGGTCGACCACGACATCGGCGCCACAGCGCGTGGCCAGCGCGCGCCGGCCGGGCGAGAGGTCCGAGGCGACGACGGTGCGGACGCCGCGGGCCTTGAGCCAGCAGATGACCGCCAGCCCGACCGGCCCGCAGCCCAGGACGATCGCGACGTCGCGCCTGGAGATCTCGGACTTGTTGACCGCGTGCAACGCGACCGCCATCGGCTCGGTGAGCACGGCGACGTCCGGCGCGAGACCGTTCGGCACGACGAAGGACATCGACTGCTCGACCAGCACCTGCTCGGCGTACCCGCCGGGAGCCAGCGGAGACAGCCCGATCGGGTGCACGTCCTTGCCCCGCCGTACGAGCGGGAACGACACCACGTGCGCGCCCTCCCGGAACTCGCGGCGTACGCCGGCGCCGCGCTCGCGGACCTCGCCGACGAACTCGTGGCCCAGCACGGTGGACGAGGAGCGACGCATGAACTCGTCGTAGTCGAGCTCCTCCATCACCTCGGCGAGGTCGTCGCAGTGCTCGCGGGCGTGCAGGTCGGAGCCGCAGATGCCGCAGCGGAGGACGCCGAGCACCAGCTGGCCCCTTGGCCGGCGTCGGGTCGGGCAGCTCGACGGCCGACAGCTTGGTGTCGGCGCAGGCGACGGCCCTCACCGGGTGGCCCCCGACCGGGCGAGCAGCTCGACCGACTCCAAGGAGTAGGCCCCGGCGTCGGTGCCGAGCCCCTGGGCGACGTACGCCGCGGCTGCGCAGCCGAGCGCCGCCGCGCTGCGCAGGTCGCGGCCGAGCGAGAGCCCGCGCAGGAACCCGGCCGAGAACGCGTCGCCGCAGCCGGTGGTGTCCACCACCTCGATGTCGAACGCCGGCACCTCGACCACGTCGTCGGCCGTGACCACCAGCGCGCCCTTCGCGCCCTGGGTCACCGCCACGCAGCCGACCCCTCGCTCGACCAGCTGCTGAGCGCCCTCCTCCAGGGAGGAGGCGCCGGTGAAGCCCAGCACCTGCTCGTCGTTGGGGAGCAGGTAGTCGGCGTAGGGAAGGGCGTCGGCCACCCAGGCCAGCATGTCCGGGTCGCCCGGAGCCAGGATGTCCATCGACGTGGTTGCGCCCAGGTCGCGCGCGCTCTTCAGCAGCTGCCCAGCCGCCTCGCCGCCGAGGAACTCCGGCCCGCCGAGATGCACGAACTCGAAGCCGTCCAGCGGTGGCAGGTCGTCGAGGGTCAGGGCGCCGTTGGCGCCGATGCAGTGCCACGCCGGCCGGTCGCCGTTGGGCCGCACGGGGATCACCGACGACGAGGTCTGCTGGTCGTCCTTGCGCACCAGCCCCACGGTGTCGACGCCCTCGTGGGCCAGCAGCGCCAGCAGGCTGTCGCCGATCGGGTCAGCCCCGACCGCGCCGTACGACGTCACCTCGGCGCCCAGCCGGGAGAGCACCACCGCCGTCCCGCCGGCCGTGCCGGCCGGCGACATCCGGATCGTGTCGACCAGCTGGCCGTCTGATCTCCCGGGGATCGACTCGATGCCGATCACATGTGTGTCGAGGACGTGCACCCCGACGGCGGCCACCTTCATGCGTCCTCCTGGTCCCCGAGATGTTGCACCGTCCCGTAGCTCGTCGAGACCGCGGCTCGGACCACATCGTCCTGCTCCTCCGCGGTCAGCACCCTCGGCGTCCCGAGCGCGGACGCGCGGTGGTGCAACGCGGCCAGCCACTCGAGCAGCAGCGCGTTCTCGACTGCCGCGTCCAGGGTGGCGCCGACAGCGACGGAGCCGTGGCTGGCCATGAGCGCCGCCTGCCGGTCGCTCAGTGCCTCGCGCACTCCCGCGGCCAGCTCGGGCGATCCGAAGGTGGCGTAGGGCGCCACCCGGACCACGCCGCCGAGCAGCAGCTGCTGGTAGTGCACGACCGGCAGCTCGTCGAGCACGCAGGCGACGGCGGTCGAGTACGGCGCGTGCGTGTGCACCACCGCGGCCGCCGAGCTCCCGTCGTAGACGCACAGGTGCAGGGCCAGCTCCGAGGTCGGGCGGAGCTCGCCCTCGACCAGGTCACCGGCCGGCGACACCACGGTCACGTCCTCGGCACGGCACCCGGCGAGGACGACTCCGGAGGCGGTCACCCCGACCACGTCTGCCGCCCGGGCCGAGACGTTCCCGGCGGTCCCCACGAGCAGCCCTTCGTGCGCCAGCCGCCGGGCGGCGGCGGCCACCTGCTCCCGCAACGGCTCATGGCTCATGCGGCGTACCGCTCCAGGTAGGTGGTCACCAGCGCAATGCCCTCCTCGACCAGGTCGAGGTCGCCGCGGTTCTGGGTCTCGAAGGCCAGCTGGAAGATGCGGTCACCGACCTCGACCGCCAGCTGGGCGCGCTGCTCGGTGAGGTCCGCGCCGACCAGTCCGGCGTCGCGAGCGAACGCCAGCAGGTCGCCGGCGACCCGGCGATTGTGCTCGCGGCCGAAGCGGTGCACTGCGGCGTTCGTGCGGCCGCGCAGGTAGATCTCCACGAAGGCCCGGCGCCGGTGGTAGACCCTGACGAACGCCTCCATCGTCGTACGCACGACGACGGCCACGTCGAGTGACTCCTCGGGCAGTGCGGCCAGGGCCCTGGCCACCTCGGCGTCCATCTCGGTCATGTCGCGCTCGGCCAGCGCGAGCAGGACGGCGTCCTTGTCGGCGAAGTACTGGTAGAGCGAGGCGACCGGCACACGTGCCACCCGGGCGAT
The DNA here is from genome assembly GCA_963749865.1 of uncultured Actinomycetota bacterium. Lineage (GTDB taxonomy): Bacteria > Actinomycetota > Actinomycetes > Propionibacteriales > Nocardioidaceae > Nocardioides. Next base: position 339,608 of record CAVVOE010000004.1, on the reverse strand, counting down.
CTCGGTGGTGGTCAGTGCGTCCACGCCGTCGCGGACCACGAGCGTCTCGGCGGCGTCGAGGACCTGGGCAACCCGGCGCCGGCTCCGCACCTGGGTCGGCACCCGTCTCGCGGACGGGGCTGTCACCGACATGGAGCCGAGTGTAGGCTAGAACACGAATCTGAGCCATGTTCAGATACCTGCCGAGGAGCCTGTCGTGAGCGATGACCTGTCCGGCCCCCTGTCGCGTCGCGCGCTGATCGGTGGCGCCTCGGCCGGCGCGGCCCTGCTCGGCACCGGCGCCCTGACGGCGGACTCCGAGGCCGCCGTGCTGGCCGGCACCCTGCACGGCCCGCTCCCGAAGGAGGTCGACGTGGTCGTCGTCGGCGCCGGTCTGGCCGGGCTGGTGGCCGCCCGCGAGGTGGCCCGGCGCGGTCGGTCGGTGCTCGTCGTCGAGGCCCGCAAGCGGGTCGGCGGCCGGGTGCTCAACCACCACCTCACGAAGCGGAAGCACGGCCCGCAGGTCATCGAGTCGGGCGGCGCCTTCATCGGCCCCACCCAGAACCACATCGCCGCCCTGGCCGACGAGCTCGGCGTACCGACGTTCCTCGAGTACAACACCGGCAACAGCGTCTACGTCTCCTCGACCGTCGGGCGGCTGGAGTACCCCGGCACCGTCCCGCCGGACCCGACGATCCTGCTGGACGCCGCGCTGCTGCTGCAGAAGATCGACGGCTTCGCGGCCGAGATCGACGTCGCCGCCCCGTGGGCGCACCCGCGTGCTCGCGAGTGGGACGCGATCACGCTCAGCCAGTGGATCCACGCCAACGCGCTCAACGCGTCCGGCATCGAGAACCTCATCGCCTGCTGGACCCAGCCCGGCTTCGGCGCCGACCCCAACGAGCTGTCCTTCCTCTTCACGCTCTGGTACGTCGCCTGCTCGGGCGACGAGGCCCACAAGGGCACGTTCTCCCGCAACTCCGACACCGCCAACGGCGCCCAGGAGCGCCGGTTCGTCGGAGGCTCGCAGCGGGTTCCGCTCCGGCTGGCCAAGAAGCTGGGCGACGCCGTCGCCCTGCGCGCTCCGGTGCGCCGGATCATCCAGAAAGATCGCCGGGTGCACGTCCGGACCGGTCGAGGGATGGTCAGGGCCAGACGGGTGATCGTCGCCGCACCGCCGCCCACGGTGCTCGACATCGGCTTCCACCCCGGGCTGCCGGCCGACCGCCTGGAGCTGCTCCGCTCGCTCCGGATGGGCAAGCTGATGAAGTGCGACGCGATCTACCCGACGCCGTTCTGGCGGGCGGCCGGGCTCACCGGCTTCGGCATCAGCGACCACGGCGCCGCGCGCGCCGTCTTCGACAACACCCCGCCGTCGGGCGGCCCCGGCGTCCTGCTCGCGTTCGTCGGTGGCTCGGCCTGGCGGACCTACGGCACGATGCCGAAGGACCAGCGCCGGGCGGCGGTGCTGCAGGGGTTCGCGGACATGTTCGGCGAGCAGGCGCTGCACCCCACCGACTACCTGGAGTACGACTGGACCCAGGAGCAGTGGACCCGCGGCGGCCCGACCGCGATCCACGGACCGAACGCGCTCGTCCTCCACGGTCCGGCCGTACGCCGCCCGGTGGGCCGGGTGCACTGGGCCGGCACCGAGACCGCGACGTACTGGTCGGGCTACATGGACGGCGCCGTCAGCTCCGGCCAGCGTGCGGCCGCCGAGGTGCTGGCCAAGCTGCGGTGACGCGCCCTCGATAGGTTGGCCGCGTGTCAGCGCTGGCCGGCCTCGTGGACAAGGGGCTGATGGCCCCCGACTGGGCTTCCGCCCTGACGCCGGTGGACGACCGGATCGCCCGGCTGGGCCAGTTCCTCCGCGACGAGCTCGCCGCCGGGCGGCGCTACCTGCCGGCCGGCGACCACGTGTTCCGCGCCTTCCAGCGCCCGCTCGGCGACGTACGCGTGCTGGTCGTCGGGCAGGACCCCTACCCCACCCCAGGCCACCCGATCGGGCTCAGCTTCGCGGTGGAGGGACACGTCCGACCGATCCCGCGGAGCCTGGTGAACATCTACCAGGAGCTGCGCACCGACGTCGGCGTCCACCCGCCGGAGCACGGCGACCTCACCGCCTGGGCCGACCAGGGCGTGATGCTGCTCAACCGAGTGCTCACCGTCCGGCCCAACGAGTCCGCCTCGCACCGCGGCCGCGGCTGGGAGGAGGTCACCGAGCGCGCGATCACCGCGCTGGTCGAGCGGGGCGGGCCCTGCGTGGCGATCCTGTGGGGCCGCGACGCCCAGTCCCTCAAGCCGATGCTCGGACAGGTGCCCTGGGTCGAGTCGGTGCACCCCTCACCGCTGTCGGCCGCCCGCGGCTTCTTCGGGTCCCGCCCCTTCTCCCGGGTCAACCGGATGCTCGAGGAACAGGACGCCGCGCCCGTCGACTGGTCCCTGCCGAGCTAGCCGGCCGACCCCCGCCTCTTCCGGGGCAAAGTTGAATGTGAAACCATTGTCGTGCCATGACTGACCGGATGCCCGCCCTCTACATCGGCCACGGCGCGCCGCCGCTCCTCGACGACCCGATCTGGTCGGGCCAGCTGGCGGCCTGGGCTCAGGAGCTGCCCCGGCCGACCGCGATCCTGATCGTGAGCGCGCACTGGGAGTCCGCGCCGGTGACCCTGAGCGCCGACCAGGCACCACTGGTCTACGACTTCGGCGGCTTCGACGCGAAGTACTACCGGATGACCTACGAGACCCCGCCCGCGACCGAGCTCGCCCAGCGGGTCGCGGCGACGATGCCGAGCACCGAGCCCATGCACCAGCACTCCGGCCGCGGGCTCGACCACGGCGCGTGGGTGCCGCTGCGGATCATGTACCCCGACGCCGACGTCCCGGTGCTCCAGATGTCGCTGCCCACCCACGACCCGGCGAGGCTGCTCGAGCTCGGCAGCCGGCTGCGCCCGCTGCGCGACGAGGGCGTGCTGATCATCGGGTCGGGCTTCCTCACCCACGGGCTGCCGTTCCTGACCGAGTTCCGCATCGACGCGGCCGCGCCCGGCTGGTCGACCGACTTCGACGCCTGGGCCGGCGAGGCGCTGGCCCGCGGCGACGTGGACGCGCTCGCGTCGTACCAGACCAAGGCGCCGGGCATGCCCTACGCGCATCCCACCGTGGAGCACTACACGCCGCTGTTCGTCACGCTCGGCGCCGCCACCGACCCCGAGCAGCCCGGTCTCCAGGTGATCGACGGCTTCTGGATGGGCCTGTCCAAGCGAAGCCTCCAGGTCGCCTGAGTCGTTCCCCACACCAGCCCACGCCACCGATCTATGGTGGCGGGGTGCACGACGAGACCCCCGGCGGCACGACTGCCCCGCGCGTGGTGACCGTCGACACCGCCCTCCTCGTCGACCAGGTCGTCGACTACGCGATCATCGTGCTCGACGGCAGCGGCACCATCGAGTCCTGGAACGCCGGCGCCGAGCGGCTCAAGGGCTACACCGCCGACGAGGCGATCGGCCGCAGCTTCTCCATGTTCTACACCGACGAGGACCGGCGCTCCGGCCTGCCTCTGCAGCTGCTCGAGCAGGCCCGCGACGAGGACAGGGTCGAGCACACCGGCTGGCGGGTCCGCAAGGACGGCACCCGCTTCTGGGGCGACGTGATCATCACCGCGCTCCACGACGACCTCGGGCACGTCATCGGGTTCGGCAAGGTCACCCGCGACCTGACCGCCAAGCACGAGCTCGAGGAGTCGCTCCGGCGCAGCGAGGAGCGGTTCCGCCTGCTCGTCGGCCAGGTGAAGGACTACGCGATCATCGCGCTCGACGCGAGCGGCACCATCGAGTCCTGGAACGCCGGCGCGGAGCGGCTCCAGGGCTACACCGCCGACGAGGCGATCGGCCGCAGCTTCTCGGTCTTCTACAGCGACGAGGACCGCCGGGCCGGGCTGCCGTTGCAGCTGCTCGACTCCGCTCGTGACCACACCCGCGTCGACCACACCGGGTGGCGGATCCGCAAGGACGGCACGCGGTTCTGGGCCGACGTCGTCATCACCGCTCTCACCGACGACAACGGGCGGCTGACCGGCTTCGCCAAGGTCACCCGCGACCTGACCGAACGCAAGCAGATGGAGGAGGCGCAGGCGTCGTTCCTCGGCAACATCGCCCACGACTTCCGCACCCCGATCACCGCGATGAAGGGGTTCACCGAGCTGGTCCGCGACGCGCCCGACGACATGCGCGAGGACTTCCTGCGCCGAATCGACGCGAACGCGGACCGGCTGATGCAGATGATGAAGGACCTGGTCAGCTACGCCACCGCGCACGCGATCAGCACCACCAGCCGGCCCGAGCTGTTCGACCTGGCCGAGCTGGCCCGCCAGACCGTGTCCACCATGGGCAGCACCGATGAGCTGGCCCGCGTCGTGCTGCCGTCCAGCCGCGCGCTGGTGAACGCCGACAAGCCGTCACTCGAGCGGGTGCTGATCAACCTGGTCGGCAACGCGCTGAAGTACTCCTCGTCCGGCCCGATCCTCGTCGACGTCACCCGCGCCGACGACCGGATCCGGCTGACCGTGTCCGACCAGGGACGCGGCATCGCCCCGCACGACCTGGAGCGGATCTTCGACGAGTTCGAGCGCGGCTCGCTGGCCACCGACGACGGTGGCACCGGCCTCGGGCTGACCAGCGTGAAGAGCCTGGTCGAGGAGCAGGGCGGCGGCGTACACATCCACAGCGTGGTCGGGCAAGGCACGATCGTGACCGTCGAGCTGCCTGCTTCGGCGCGGGGGCTGGCGACGGCCTGACCTTGCCCGCCGGCGGAGCCGGAACTTGTAACTGACTGTTCGGACCACTGCCATGCGCATATTCAGGCAGGCCAGTGGTCTCAACAGTCAGTTACAAGTTCCGGCCCGGGTTCTCCACAGGCGCCGAAGAGGCCGCGTGCGATCGGAGGCGTCGGGGCATGTCTGGCCCATGTACCTGTCGATGCGCCTCGTCATGGCCGCCAACCATGGCCTGATCACCACACATCAAGCCCGTGACTGCGGGCTCACCACCTCGCAGCTCGCTCATCTGGTCCGCAGTGGCGCACTGTTCCCGGTGCGACACGGTGTCTACGCGGACGGCGACCTCTGGCACTCTCTCGACGAGGATCGTGGGCAACACCGGCTCCGGACTCGGGCGGCCATCATGACCATGCGTCGTAGCTTCGTGGTCAGCCACGACTCGAGTGCTCACGAGCACGGACTCGAGATCCTCAACCCGCCCTTTCCCCACGTGCACATCACCAGGCCCGGCTCGACGGCCGCGTGGACCAGGGCCGGCGTCAAGCATCATCTTGCTCGCTACGCCTCCGACCAGGTGCACGAGGTCAACGGCCTCGATGTCATGGACCTGGCCCGCACGGCCGTCGACATCGCCCGCGAGCACGGCGCGCCGTACGGCGAGATCGCGTGTGATGCAGCCATGCGTCTAGGGGTCTCGCGAAAGGACCTCGAGGAAGCGTGCGCGGTGATGGCCAACTGGCCGCACATCCATCGGACCAGGCAGGCCGTCGCCTTCGCCGACCCTCGGGCCAAGAATCTCGCCGAGTCTCTCGGTCGGCTCTTCGTTGTCGATCTCGGGCTGGAGCCGGACGACCTTCAGTTCCCGGTCCAGCTGGCAGGCGGGCGCGTGCGTTGGGGCGACATCCTCGTCGGATGCCACCTCTTCGAGATCGACGGAAACCTCAAGCTGCGTCCTCCGAGTGAGGGCGGCGTGGCCGACTCGCCTGCGATCGAGGTGCTCTGGGCGGACAAGAAGCGAGACCGCGACCTGGCTCACGAGGGCCTCGGCACCTCACACATCGTCTGGCAGGACTTCTGGCCGCCGCACCGCGCAGCTGCTCTGAAGCGCGCCCGCGCCGAGTACGACGAGTCAGTGGCGCGCTTCGGCGACCGGCTGCCCGAGCGGCTGGTCAGGCAGGCCCGAGAGCTGCGCGGCCGCCGGAGCGCGTGAGGTCGGCCCCGGCAGACTTGTAACTGACTGTTCTGACCACTGCCCTGCGTGAATATGCGCAGGCCAGTAGTCAGAACAGTCAGTTACAAGTGTGCGAGGCCCGGCTCAGCGGATGCGGGTCTTCCGCATCATCCGCAGCCCGCCGAGCATCCCCTTGACGTACTTCTCGTAGTCCTGGCCAGGGCGGGCGCCCAGCACCTGCTTCTTGAGGACCGCGAGGTTCTGGACGTCGGTGTACTTCAGCAGCCCCTGGTCGCCGTGCCTGGCACCGACCCCGGACTGCTTGACGCCACCGGACGGCGTGCCCTTCGACGCGAACGCCGTCGCGAGGATGTCGTTGACGTTGACGTTGCCCGACTCGATCCGCCGACCGACCGCGCACGCGCTGGACACGTCGCCGCCCCACACCGAGGCGTTGAGGCCGTAGTCGGTGTCGTTGGCCAGCGCGACCGCCTCGTCCACGCTCGAGTAGGGGTGCAGCGCCACCACCGGCCCGAAGGTCTCGGTGACGCCCGCGAGCATGTCCTTGGTGACGCCCTCGAGGATCGTCGGCTCGAAGAATGCCGGGCCGAGGTCGGGCCGGGCCCGACCACCGGTCAGCACGGTCGCGCCCTTGGCCACCGCGTCCTCGACGTGCGACTGCACGCGGTCCTTGTGGTCGGGCGAGACGAGGGAGCCGACATCGGGCCCGAAGTCGTACGACGCGCCGAGGGTGAGCGCCTCGGTGGCGGCCACGAGGCGGCCCTTGATCTCGTCGTACTTCGAGGCCGGAAGGTACATCCGCTCGATGTGCATGCAGATCTGGCCGGTGTTGCCGAACGCCCCGAACATGGCGCCCTGCACGACCTCGTCGAGGTTCGCGTCCTCGAGCACGATCATCGGGTTCTTGCCGCCGAGCTCGAGGCAGGCGCCGATCAGGTTGCGGCCGGCCCGCTCGCCGATCACCCGGCCGGTCGCGGTGGACCCGGTGAACATCACGTAGTTCGCGTTGTCGATCAGGGCCGGCCCCACGTCCGGTCCCTCTCCGCACACCACTTGGAAGAGGCCGCGAGGGAGCCCGGCCTCCTCCAGCATCTGCACGCCGTACAGCGGCGACAGCGCGGTCTTGTTGTCGGGCTTGAGCACGATGCCGTTGCCGGCCATCAGCGCCGAGATCGAGTCGGAGATGCCGGTCGCGAACGGGAAGTTCCAGGGCGCGATGATGCCGATGACACCCTTGGGCTGACGGATCTCGGTCGAGGTCGAGAGGAACGGCACCGGCCCACCGCGCTTCACCGGCTTCAGCAGCGCAGGCGCCCGCTTCAGGTAGTGGCTCATCACCATCACCGGGTCGCAGGTCTCCTCGATCGCCATCCGCCGGTTCTTGCCGGACTCGGCCTGGATCAGGTCGGTGGTGGTCTGTGCGTGGTCGAGGAACAGCGAGTGCGCGCGCTTGAACACCGCCAGCCGCTCCCTGAGCGGGGTCGCCGCCCACGACCGCTGGGCCTCGCGGGCCACGGCGTACGCCGCCTCCACGTCGGCCGGCGTCGACTGCGGGAGCTCGACGAGCAGGTCGCCGGTGTAGACCTCGGTGAGCTTCCAGCTGCCGCCGCTGGTCGACGGCACCCGGGAGACGAGCCGCTCGAGGAAGGCGTCGGTCAGCGAGGCAGGTCGCTGCAGAGTCATGGTTCAGCCCCTTCCGAGGACCAGGTCGGCGCCGCGCTCGCCGATCATGATCGCGGGCGCGTTGGTGTTGCCGCCGGTGATGGACGGCATGATCGAGGCGTCGCAGACCCGCAGGCCGGCCACGCCGCGGACCTTCAGGTCCGGCCCGACGACCGCGAGCTCGTCGACGCCCATCCGGCAGGTGCCGACGCCGTGGTAGACCGACGTGGCCCGGTTGAGCATCGCGTCCCGCAGCTCCTGTCCCTGGAGGTGCGCGCCGGGGTGGATCTCCTCCTTGACCGCGCCGCCGAAGGCCGCGCCGGCCATGATCTCCCGCACCATCTCCGAACCCTCGGCGAGCACCTCGAGGTCGCCCGGGTCGGCGAGGTACTGGAAGTCGATCAGCGGTGCCGCCGCCGGGTCGGTGCCCGCGAGACGGAGCGTGCCGCGACTGCGCGGGTAGATCAGCGTGGACAGGATCGTGATCGAGGTCCGCGGGTCGACGTCGTGGCGGATCGGCTCGTCCTGGTTGGGCGAGACGTAGGACCACGGCAGCAGGTGCAGCTGCAGGTCGGGTACGTCGGTCGCCTGCGACGTGCGCATGAACGCGACCGCCTCGAAGACGGTGTTGGCGAGGAACGACTTGCCCGGTCGGGTGACCTCCTTGGCCACGCCCCGGGCGAAGAACAGCGGCGTACCCCGCATCTTCGTGCTGGTGGTGTGGAACGTCAGCGCGTGGAACAGGTGGTCGTGCAGGTTGTCGCCCACCGGCAGGTCCGCGACCACCTCGATGCCGTGGTCGCGCAGGTGCTGGGCGTGGCCGATGCCCGACAGCATCAGGAGCTGCGCCGACCCGACGAAGCCCGCCGACAGGATGACCTCCGTGCCCGCCCGGATGGTCCGCTTGGCGCCGCCACCCTTCTTGCTGATGTCGGTGACCTCGATGCCGACGGCGCGGCCGTTCTCGATCACGATCCTCGTGGTCAGCGTCTCGCTCTGCAGCTCGAGGTTGGCCGGCTTGAGGTGATGGATGTAGCCGCGGGAGGCCGAGTAGCGCAGCCCCTGCGCGGCGTTCTGCTGCATCCGGCTGACGCCCTCCTGCGACTCCGCGTTGTAGTCGTCGAGGATCTTGGCGCCGAGCGTGTCGGACGCGGCCTGGATGAACTGGAGCGAGCCCTCCTGCGGCGTCTGGTTGCGGGTGACCCGGATCGGGCCGCCGGCACCGCGGTAGTCGTTGGCGCCGTCCTCGAAGTCCTCCATGCGTTTGTACGCCGCGTTGACGGTGTCGGCGTCCCAGCCGGCGTTGCCCTCGGCCGCCCAGGCGTCGTAGTTGGCGCGGTTGCCGCGGACGTAGACCATGCCGTTGATCGAGCTGGAGCCGCCCACCACCTTGCCGCGCGGGACCGGCATCCTGCGGTCGAGCAGGTGCTTCTGCGGCGTCGAGTAGAACCCCCAGTCGACCTTCTTCTTGATCTCCGGGACCGAGTGCATCGGGCCGATCATGCCGGGCTTCTTGACCAGGAACTGCTCGTCGCTCTTGCCCGCCTCGACCACGATCACGCTGGCGCCGGACTCGGCCAGACGGCCCGCGATCGTCGCCCCCGACGAGCCGGATCCCACCACGACGTAGTCCGCCTCGTCGGCGTACGCAGCCTTCTTCGACATGGGCAGAACTGTAACCTGTTCTAGTTTCTCTCGGTAGGTGTCCCACCTGCCACGATGAGCCGGTGAAGATCCTGTCGATCCAGTCCTCGGTCGCCTACGGGCACGTCGGGAACTCGGCGGCGGTCTTCCCGCTCCAGCGGCTCGGTCACGAGGTCTGGCCGGTGTTGACCGTGCACTTCTCGAACCACACCGGGTACGGCACGTGGCGCGGCCCGCTGCTCGACCCGGCCGACGTCCGCGAGGTGATCGCCGGCATCGGGGACCGCGGCGTGCTGGGTGAGTGCGACGCGGTGCTCTCGGGCTACCAGGGTGACCCGGCGGTCGGCGCGGTCATCCTGGACGCGGTGGCGACGGTCAAGGCCGCGAACCCGGCGGCGGTCTACTGCTGCGACCCGGTCATGGGCGACGTGGGCCGGGGCATGTTCGTCCGGCCCGGGATCCCCGAGTTCCTGCGCGACACCGTGGTGCCGCAGGCCGACATCCTGACGCCGAACCACTTCGAGCTCGACTTCCTGTCCGGCACCACGACGACCACCCTCGACGAGGTGCTCACCGCGGTCGACACCGTCCGCGAGCGCGGCCCGCGCGACGTGCTGGTCACCTCGGTCCTGCACTGCGACGTACCTCCCGACTCGCTCGACGTCGTCGCGGTATCCGACGCGGGCGCCTGGGCGGTCACCACACCCCTGCTCCCGATCACGCCCAACGGCTGCGGCGACGTCACCGCGGCGCTCTACCTCGCGCACCTCGCCACGACCGGGTCGCCGGCCCGCGCGCTCGAGCGGACCACCGCGTCGGTGTTCGCCGTGCTGGAGGCGACGTTGGCCGCCGGCACCCGCGAGATCCAGCTGGTCGCCGCGCAGGGTGCGATCGCCGACCCACCGGCCACGTTCACAGCACGACAGCTCCGGTGAACGAGGTCGTCGCGCTGACGCTCGACCTGGTCGGGACGTTCGTCTTTGCGCTGACCGGCGCCCTGGTCGCTGTGCGCAACCGTCTGGATCTCTTCGGCACCCTGGTCCTGGCCTGCGCCACCGGGCTCGGCGGCGGGCTGGTCCGCGACGTGCTGCTGGGCGACGTGCCGCCGCCGGGGCTCACCGACTGGCGCTATCTGCTCTCCGCGGCGTTGGCCGGTGTGGCCACGTTCTACTGGCACCCGGTCGTCGCCCGCTGGGAGAACATCATCCTCACCCTCGATGCCGCCGGCGTGGCGCTGTTCTGCGTCAACGGCGCGGTCAAGGCGGCGGAGGCCGGGCTGTCCGTCGTACCGGCCGCGTTGCTCGGCATGATCACCGCGGTCGGCGGCGGCATGATCCGCGACGTCCTGGCCAACCGGGTGCCGGTCGTCCTCGAGGCCGGGACGGGCTGGTACGCCGTCCCGGCGCTCGCGGGTGCCGCGCTCGCCGCCACCGGACACCACTACGAGTGGCCGACCGTGCTGGTGCTGGTCCCCGGGATGGTCCTCTGCTTCGGGTGGCGGGTGCTGGCGATGCGGCGCGGCTGGTCACCGATGCCCGCGCGTGGCGCCCCCTGACCCGGGGCTAGAACGCGTCCTGGATGGTGATCTCGTCGTAGGCCGTGGGCAGGGTGTCGGAGCTCGAGCACTCCACCGTGGTCGTGGTGTCCTTCGGGAGCTTGTCGAAGCCGTCGCCGATGCACGTCGCGGTGGCGAGGATCTCGTTGCCGCTCAGCAGCTTGATCTCGGTGAACACCCGGTCCGCCCTGCCGCGGTGGTTGGTCACCTTCAGGTTGTCGATCTGGAACAGGCCGGTGACCGGGCTGTCCGCGATGTCCCAGCCCTCGGCGTACTCGAAGCCGTCCACCTCGAAGGCCTGGCCCTCGGTGATCGTGAGCGGGTTGTTGGGGCCGCCCAGGGTGTCGTCGTTGACCGCGTCGTTCACCTCGTTGCCGACGATCGCGACGACGGCCACGCAGCCGCCGACGAAGAGCAGGAACAGCACCCCGAAGACGATCAGGATGTTCCGCGCCATGTGGCTCTTCTCGACCGGCTGGGTGACGTAGGGCTGCGGCTGGCCGTAGGTCGGCTGGGTGTACGCCGGCTGCTGGAACGTGTTGGGGTAACCGGCCGTGGTGATCGGCTGGCCGGGCTGCGGGGTCTGCTCCGAGCCGAGCGGCCGGAAGTTGTCGCTCCAGGCCGTGCCGTCCCACCAGCGCTCCTGGTGGCCCTGGGGGTACCAGCCGGCCGGCGGGTTGGGCGTCTGCGTCATGGTGGGGCCTTTCGTCCGACTCCGGCACCGGTGCGGTGTCCCGTCCCGGTCCGACGCGCAGCGTGGCACATCGGCTGCACCGGAGTCAGTAGCCCAACGGTGCTAGGGCGCGTCGCCGACGGTCTCCGCCAGCCCGCGGGCGCGCCGCGAGGCGAAGACCTCCTCCAGCGGCAGGGGTACGCCGTCCGGACCGGCCAGCGGGACCCGCCAGTTGGGGTACTCGTCAGTGGTGCCGGGCTGGTTCTGGGTGCGACGGTCGCCCACCGCGTCGGTGAGCGCGACGCAGAGCAGCCGGGCCGGCGTGAGCGTGAGGTAGTGGTGCAGGGCCCGGACGACGTCGTCGGTCGTGACGTCGGCGTCCCGCAGCAGCCCGCGGCGGCGTACTTCCTCCAGCCAGCCATCGACGTCCTTCCGGGCCGCGGCGAGCTCGTCGTCGAGGTCCCCCTCGAGGATCCCGAGCCGGTGCTGGAGCCGCACCTGGTCGCCCGCGAGGTAGCCGGCCGTGGGCGGGAAGTCATGAGTGGTGACCGAGGCCAGGCTCCACTCGCGCCACCGCTCGGCCGGCAGCGGCCGGCCGTCGTCGTCCCGCTCGAACCACAGGACGGACGTGCCGAGCACGCCGCGGGAGGCCAGGAAGTCGCGGGTCTCCGGCGGGACCACACCGAGGTCCTCGCCGACCACGACCGCTCCGGCGCGATGCGCCTCGAGGGCGAGCACGCCGACCAGGGCCTCGTGGTCGTAGCGGACGTAGGTGCCGTCGTTCGGGGGACCACCGACCGGGATCCACCACAACCGGAACAGCCCCAGGATGTGGTCGACCCGGACGCCGCCGGCGTGCCGGAGCACCGCCCCGATCAGGTCCCGAAAGGGCCGGTAGCCGAGCTCGGCCAGCCGGTCCGGGCGCCACGGTGGCTGGCTCCAGTCCTGGCCGAGCTGGTTGTAGGGGTCCGGCGGCGCCCCCACGTGGACGCCCTGCGCGTAGACGTCCTGGAGTCGCCAGGCGTCGGCGCCACCGGGGTGCACGCCGACCGCGAGGTCGTGCATGACGCCGAGCACCATCCCGGCGTTCGTGGCCTTCGCCTGGGTCTGCTGCAGCTGCTCGTCGAGGACCCATTGAAGCCAGCACTCGAAGTCGACCCGGTCGGCGTGCTCCCCGGCGAGGGCGGTGACGGCCGGGCCGGCGGGCCGGCGGTACTCCTCCGGCCACTCGCGCATGTCGTTGCCGTGGTCCTCCGCCAGGACGTTCCACGTCGCGAAGTCGGTGAGGGCGGCACCTTCTCGCGTGCGGTACGCCGCGTAGTCGAGCTCGCGGCCCGCGCTCCGCGGTGCCGCGTGCACGATCCTGAGGGCGGCCCGCTTCGCGGTCCACGCGGCGTCGCGGTCGACCGGGTCCTGCGGGGTCACCCACGGCTGCAGCTGTCCGCGGAGCTGGTCGACGGCCTCGCGCTCGTGCTGCGGCAGGGCGGCGTACTCGGCGATCCGCTCGACCCGCAGGTAGATCGGGTTGAAGAACCTCCTCGAGCTGGGCAGGTACGGCGAGGGCTCCAGCGGCGCCAGCGGCTCCGCGGCGTGCAGCGGGTTGATCAGCACGTAGTCGGCGCCCAGCTCGCTGGCCGACCACACCGCGAGGTCGGTGAGGTCGGTGAGGTCGCCGAGGCCCCAGCTGGCGCCGGAGCGCACGCTGTAGAGCTGGGTGGCGAACCCCCACTGCCTCCTCTTGTCGGCCGCCTCGGGCAGACCCAGCCAGGCCGGCGTGACGATCAGGTGCGCCTCCGCCTCTGTGTCCCCGCTGCGGGCCTTGAGCCGGTGGTAGCCCAGGGGCAGGTCGGCCGGCGTCGCGAACGTCGCCTCCCCGATCCGGCTCCCCTCGATCTCACGGGGTTCGACCCAGTGGTCGACCTGGTCCGCCCTCCGGACGCTGCCGTCCTCGAGCTCGACCCAGACCTCGACCGGCTCCCCGTCTGCCACGTGCACCGGCACCCAGGTCGACTTCCCCGCCACGGTGACCACCGACGGCGGCACCATCCGCAGCCACGGCTCCTGGGCCCTGCGAACCCTCGCGCGCTCGGGGTCCGAGGTGTCGACACCCATCGCCGCCAGCACGGCCTCGATGGTCTCCGCCGACACCTGGACCCCGTGGCCGCGCCAGTCGACGTACTCCGTCATCACGCCGTACGCCTGCGCCAGCTCCACCAGCGGGCCGGTCGGGGACGTCACCGGGCCGAGTCTGTCACCGGCCCGTGCGCTGACGTCATGCGGACGGAGCAACCGGGTGCTCCGCCCGTATGACGCAACGAGCGGGAGCCGGTGACAGGAATCGAACCCGCGGCCATTCCATTACAAGTGGAGCGCTCTACCAACTGAGCTACACCGGCATGGTGCGCCGGACATGCTAGTTGCCCGGTCAGCTCATCCCGCCGTCGAAGGCCAGCACCGAGCCGGTGATCATCCGGGCGGCCGGCGAGGCGAGGTAGACGATCGACTGGCCGATCTCGGCGGGGCTGATCGCCTTGCCGGGCAGCATCATCATCAGCCGGTCCATCACCCGCGGGTCCAGGTCCGGCGGGAAGATGCTGGCCACGTGCTCGACCAGCGGTGTGTCCACCGTGCCGGGGCAGACGGCGTTGACCCGGATGCCCTCCGGCGCCAGCTCCAGCGCCAGGGCCCGGGTCAGCATCGTGAGACCGCCCTTGGCTGCCGAGTACGCCGCCGAATAGCCCTGCGCCTTGTTGCCGGCCACCGAGGACACGTTGACGATGTTGCCCTTCGCGACGCGGATGTGCGGCAGGGCGGCCTGTATTAGTAGAAACGGCCCCTTCAGGTCGACCGCGTGGACCCGGTCGAACTCCGCCTCCGTGATCCCCTCGAACCGGCCGAACTGCACGATGCCGGCGACGTTGGACAGCACGTCGATCCGCCCGCTCGCCGCGCACGTGGAGACCGCGGCGTCCACGGCGGTCTTGTCGCCTACGTTGCACTCGACGTAGGTGACGCCCTCGGGGACCGTGCCCTGGATGTCGAGGCCGAAAACGGTGTCGCCGAGGTCGCGGAACAGCTCGGCGGTGGCGTGACCGATGCCGGAGGCGGCGCCGGTGATGACGACGATGCGCTGGCCGACGGGGGTGGAGCTCATGGGATCACTCCTGGTGCGAGGTGGTGGTCGAGGTTGCCAGCGGGGCCGACGGAGAAGCGCCGTTGGACGAACCGCCAGCTCCCCGCGTCGTCGCGGGCGAAGGTGTCGACGTACGAGCCGGTGACGATGGGCTGGAGCGGGAGGTCGGGCAGCGCCTGGAAGACGACGTACGACGACCGCGCGGTGATCGTCCCGGCGGCCTCGGTCAGGTCGGTGTTGGCCACCACGTGCTGGGTCCCGGGTGTCCCGTCCTCGTGGAGGGTGACCAGGCTGCGGTAGAGCGCGGCGATCCCTTCGGCCCCGCGGGCCAGCGGCGTGCCGTCCTCGGTGCACAGCATCGCGTCCGCCATCAGCTCGCCGACGCCGTCGAAGTCGCCTGCGTCGATCAGGTGGCAGTAGCGACCGAGGAGCGAGCGGATCTGGTCACCGGCCGTGAGCACAGCCGGACGCTACCACCGTAACTAGAACACGTTCTAGTAGACGTTGCGATGGTCCGCGACGGAATCGTTGTGCAGAACGGTGTTTCCACAGCCCGATCGTCACGGACCATCCCCCAAGTTCAAGTAATGTCGAAGTATGACGGCACTCACCATCGGACAGCTGGCCGAGCGCTCGGGCGTGGCCACCTCGGCGGTCCGGTTCTACGAGTCCCGCGGGTTGATCTCGTCGCAGCGCACCACCGGCAACCAGCGCCGCTACGCACAGTCGACGCTGCGGCGGGTGGCGTTCATCCGGACCGCGCAGCGGATCGGCTTGACCCTGGAGGAGATCGGCGAGGCGCTGGCCACGCTGCCCGACCGCCGTACGCCGACCAAGGCCGACTGGCACCGGCTCAGCCGGGACTGGCGGCCGCGGCTCGACGACCAGATCCGCCGGATCGAGCTGCTGCGCGACCGGCTGGACAGCTGCATCGGCTGCGGCTGCCTGAGCCTGAAGTCCTGCGCGCTGACCAACCCCGGCGACGACCTCGCCGACCGCGGCCCCGGCGCCGTGCTCCTCGACCCCGACCGCCGTCCCTGGTGACCGGGGGCCCGGCGGCGGCACTAGCGTGGAGCCCATGGCGCTGCGGATCGTCGCGAGCCGGCCGGACCCGGCGATCGTCACGCTGCCCTGGTCGGTGCCGCTCGAGGAGTGGAACGAGCAGTACGTCGTGCCGCTCCCCCGCGGGCTGTCGCGCCACGTCGTCCGGATCGTGCGGCTCCGCGAGCGGGTGTACGCCGTCAAGGAGACGGTCGAGGACATCGCGTTCCGTGAGTACCGCCTGCTCCGCGACCTGCAGCGGATGAACCTCCCGGCGGTGGTGCCCCAGGGAGTGGTGACCGGCCGGGTGGACGCCGACGGCGAGGAGCTGCCGAGCGCGCTGCTCACCGAGCACCTGCGCTTCTCGCTGCCCTACCGCAGCCTGTTCAGCCACGGGCTGTCCCACGACAGCCTGCCGTCGCTGGTCGACGCCCTCGTCGTACTGCTGGTCCGGCTGCACCTGACCGACTTCTTCTGGGGCGACGTGTCCCTGTCCAACGTGCTGTTCCGCCGCAGTGCCGGCGGCTTCGCGGCGTACCTCGTCGACGCGGAGACCGGTGAGCTGCGTCCGAGCCTGTCGAAGTCGATGCGGGAGTACGACGTCACGATCGCCACCGAGAACGTCTTCGCCGAGCTGCTCGACCTCCAGGCCAGCGAGTCGCTGAGCTACGAGGTCGAGGCACACGACATCATCGAGCTGCTCGAGGAGCGGTACCACGCGCTGTGGGACGAGCTGACCGCGGAGGAGGAGTTCTCCTCCTCGGAGATGTGGCGGATCGAGCAGCGCATCGAGCGGCTCAACGATCTCGGCTTCGACGTCGACGAGCTGGACATCATCACCGACTTCGACGGCGCCCGGGTCCGGATCCAGCCCAAGGTGGTCGAGGCCGGCCACCACCAGCGCGAGCTGCAGGGGCTGACCGGGCTGCACGTGGAGGACGACCAGGCCCGCCGGCTGCTCAACGACATCGCGTCGTACACCGCCCACGTCAACATCGGCCGTGAGGACCGGCACCTGGTCGCGAACCGCTGGCTCGACGAGATCTACGAGCCCGTCGTCGAGATGGTGCCCACCGACGCCCGCGGGAAGCTCGAGCCGGCCGAGGTCTTCCACGAGGTGCTGCAGCACCGCTGGTTCCTCGCCGAGCGGGAGGGCCACGATGTCGACACCTTCTCGGCCGCCGCCGACTACATCGCGAACGTCCTCAAGGACAAGCCCGAGGAGGCGATCACCTCCGCCGCCGCGGCGGTGCTGCCGGACGCTTAGCCGTTGAGTCGGGAGTTCTGCCGGTCGAGTCGGGAGTTCTGCCGGTCAAAACTGACGACTCGACCGGCAGAAGTCCCGACTCAACGCTAGGGCTTGCAGACCCGGCAGGCCACGAGCCCGTCCTGGTTGTCGCCGACGGGGCGCAGGTCGTCGCGGTGGGCGATCAGTGCGCAGTCCCGGCGGTGCAGGGTGGTGCCGTCGCCGGCGGTGACCGGGAGCGCGGAGACGTCGACGCCCCGGTCGTTCAGCGAGGCCGCGCGCGAGGTGACGTCGGCCAGGACGAGCAGCGTGTCGGCCAGCCGCCGGGAGGCCTCGCGGTTGTCGTCGGCGATGCGGGCCAGCCAGGAGCCGAAGTAGAGGAACCCGCCGACGAACGTCAGCGCGAGACCGCCGAAGCCGCCGGAGATGATGTACGACTGCTGGTCGAAGCCGAACGGCGTGTTCGCGACGCCGTACCAGCCCAGGATGATCACCACGAGCCCGAGCGGGAGCAGCGAGGCGCCCACCCAGAACAGCACCTGCTGGAACAGCCGCGAGTTGTCGTTCTTGAGCGGGGCGGCGCCGCTGCGGCCGGCGCCAGCGCGAGGGAGCGCGGTGCCGGTGCCGAGGCGGGAGCCGCTCGCGGGCGGATTCTGGGACATGGTGGTCATCACTGCACCTTTCGCAGGTCTGGAAGGCCGGACTCGAGGCCGTGCGCACAGGCACCGGCACCGCCGAGCACCATCGCGCCGATCCGGCGCACGTAGCTGCCGGCCAGCAGCGCCCCGCCGAGGCCGAGCGCCATCAGCAGGCCCGGGATCGAGAACAGCTTCGGGAGGCCGGAGCTGAGCGCCGCGTCGGTGAGCGGCTCGGTGGCCGCCTCGGGCGTCGTGGCGGGGGCGCCGGCGGGCGGTACGGCGCTGCCCGTGCCGAGCCCGGCCGCGGCCCCACCGCCTGTCGCACCGCCGGCCGCGTCGTCGCCATCACCATCGTCGGTGGCCTCGTCGGTCGGGTCGTTGTCAGGCACCGTCGGGGGGATCGCCAGCGCCTGGACCGTGTCGACCGCGGCCGTGGTGTAGCCGAGGTGAACGACCACCTTCGGGGACAGGTTCCCGACCGCACCGAGCAGGCTCTTGAGCGGGCCCGCCTCGGGCGGGAACGGGATCTGGTCGAGGATCGGGCCCAGCTGGATCTGCGAGAGCACCGGGCGGAGGGTCTTGAGGTCGATGGTGACGATGAGCCCCTCGACGGTGCCGGACGCCTTGTCGCCGTCGGCCTTGTACGTCGGCTTCGGGAGCTGGACGGTGATGCCGAGCGCCGCGAGCGCCGCCGTCGGGTCGTCCGGAAGTCCGGGAATCGGGCCGGCCTGGCCGCCGGGGGCGACGTACCCCTCGGGCCCGATGCCGAAGGTCTGGCCGGCGATCGTCATGGTGCCGTAGTCGGCGCGGCCCTTGGCCTGGCCCTTCGCGCCGTCGCTGCTGGAGACGACGGTGCTGGAGGCGCCCGACATCGTGACGATGCCGCCGAGCAGGCGTACGTCCCCCAGCGCGGTCCGCGAGGTCGTGGTGACCGCGGAGTCGTCGGCGACGGACTGGGTGTCGGCGACGTACCCGTTCACGTCCACGACCGCCGCGAGCGCTGCGGGGAGCTGGCAGGCGTCGTCGGAGTCGGCGTCGTCGGAGTCATCGGCGTCGTCGGAGTCGTCGTCGGCGCGGGAGAAGCCCCGGGAGACCGGCGCCTGACGGGCGCTGAGCCCGGCCACGGACAGGAGGCTGGTCAGGTTGTCGAGCAGCGGCAGCTCGGGCAGCCCCGGGAGCTCGGGCAGCCCCGGCGCGCCGGCGCCGCCACCCCCGCCGTCGTCACCGCTGTCCTCCTCACCGGCGCCGTCACCGGCGTCGCAGTTGCTGGAGAAGCCAACGGTGGCACGGGTCCTCTGGTCCTCCGACGAGGTCGTCATCGAGGTGCCGGGGAACGGCGCCTGCTGCTCCTTGCTGCTGCCCGAGGGGTACTGCGAGTTGACCTGGACCGGGTAGCCGTCCTCGACCGGCTCCGTGGGCAGGCCGAGCTGCTCGAAGAAGGTCTTGAGCCCCTCACCGACACCGTCGCCGGGCCAGAAGAAGCTGGCCCGGCCCTTGGTGCTGGCCGTGTCCGCCTTCACCTTGGTGTAGCCGAGGTCGAACTCGGCCTGAGGGG
Source organism: uncultured Actinomycetota bacterium (assembly GCA_963749865.1). Lineage (GTDB taxonomy): Bacteria > Actinomycetota > Actinomycetes > Propionibacteriales > Nocardioidaceae > Nocardioides. The sequence goes on along the minus strand of CAVVOE010000004.1, from coordinate 320,513 downwards.
TGGTCGGGATCGGGATGGTGGGCTCGAAGATCTCGATCTTGATCGGCGTGGCCACCCCGGTGCTGCTGTAGCCGCTGTACGCCGCGGTGCCGCCGGGCAGCGGGGCCGGGGCGCTGGTGGGTGAGGACGACGGGTCCGCGGAGGGCGACGTGCTCGGCGAGGACGACGGCGACGAGGAGGGCGACGGCGAGGACGTCGAGTCCGCCCACGCCCCGCCGGCGGTGAACGACAGCGAGGTGGCGGCCAGACCCGCCGCCACGAACGGGATCAACGTGCGCTTCATGCTGCCCCTCCCAGGATGACGTCGGACATCGTGTCGAGGATCTCGACGGGCTCGCCGGTGGCGACGACCCGGCCGCCGGTCATCACCGCGGCGTAGTCGGACACTCGCAGTGCGGTGCGGGCGAACTGCTCGATGCACAGGATGGAGACGCCGCTGGCGGCGATCTGTGACACGGTTTCGTAGAGCTCGTCGACGATCAGTGGCGCCAGCCCCATCGACAGCTCGTCGAGGATCAGCAGGGCCGGGTCGGACGCGAGGGCCCGCGACATGGCCAGCATCTGCTGCTCGCCGCCGGACAGGGTGCCCGCGAGCTGGTTGCGCCGCTCGTGCAGCCGCGGGAAGTAGGAGTACGCCGTGTCGAGGACGGCGGGGGCCGCAACCCCGGCGTACGACATCAGGAGGAGGTTCTCCTCGATGGAGAGGTTCGGGAAGACCGACCGGCCCTCGGGGACCGTGCACAGCCCCACGCGTGCGAGCTCCTCCGGCCGGGTGTCGCGGACGTTGACGCCACCGAGGTGGATGTCGCCAGAGGTCGGCTTCTTCTGGCCGCTGATGATCTTGGTCAGCGTGGACTTGCCGGCGCCGTTGGGGCCGAGCAGCGCCATCACCGCACCCTTGGGCACCGACAGGTCGACGCCGCGCAGCACCTCGATCCGGCCGTACGCCGCGTGCACGTCGACCACCTCGAGGATAGGGACGCTCATGCTCGCACCGCCGGGATGGTGGTCGTGGCCTCGACCGGCTGCAGGTCGGTCCGGGTCTCGTCGACCTCGACGTGCGCGCCGTCGGCGTCGACGTCGGAGTAGCCGAGGTAGGCCTGCTGAACCCGCGGGTCGCTGCGGACCGTGGCGGGAGTGCCCGAGGCGATCACCTCCCCGAAGTCGAGGACGTGGATCTCGTCGCAGACCTTCATCACCAGGTCCATGTCGTGCTCGACCATCAGGATGCCGCGACCCTCGGACGCCAGGTCTCGGAGCAGCTCGCCGAACGCGTCGGTCTCCGTCTCGTCCTGACCCGACGAGGGCTCGTCGAGGAGCAGCAGCTGCGGGTCACAGGCCAGGCAGCGCGCGAGCTCGAGCAGCCGGGCGGTGCCGGTCGGGATCGAGTCGGCCCGCTCCTCGGCGTACGCCGCGATCCCGACCCGCTCTAGCAGCCCCTCCACGTCCCCGCGGGACGGCCGGACCAGGCCGAGCAGGCCGCGGTGGATGTCGTGGGCGACCCGGACGTTGTCGCGCACGGTCAGCGAGCCGAACGCCTCGAGCCGCTGGAAGGTGCGGCCGATCCCGCGCTTCGCGCGGCGGTGCACCGAGGTGTGGGAGATGCTGCGCCCGTTGAAGCGGACCTTGCCCCGGGTCGGCCTCTGGAGACCGCTGATCACGTTGAACAGGGTCGTCTTGCCGGCGCCGTTGGGGCCGATCAGGCCGGTGACCCGACCGGCCTGAGCGCTGAAGGAGGCGTGGTTGACGGCGGTGACGCCCCCGAACTGCACGACGACGTCGTCGACGGTGAGCAGGGAGTCAGTGGGCATGCGCGGGCACCCCCTCGGAGTCGAAGCGAGCGGTGCTGTCGGCAGCCGCGTCGACCTCGGACCCGCCGTCACCGTCGCCGGGCAGCGACGGCAGCTTGGCCCGGATGGCAGGGGAGATCCGCTGCTCCAGCCAGCGGCCGAGCTTGAAGAGCATGTTGGACAGCCCGTTGGGATCCTTGGCCAGCAGGATCGCGCCGACCGCCACGACCATGAACAGCAGGCCGCCGATCGACGGGTAGCTCGCCTGGAGCTCGGGCAGCAGCATCATCGCCACGCCGCCCAGCACCGCGCCGGTGACCGAGGTGACGCCGAAGACGGCCGCGAACAGCAGGAGCAGCAGGCTGTTGAAGTAGATGAAGTCGCCGGCGCCCACGGTCTGGCGGAGCCCCGCGAACAGCGCACCGGCCAGCCCGGCGATGCCTGCGGAGAGCGCGAAGAGGCCGACCCGGAACCAGCGCACGTCCAGCCCGAGGGTCCCGCACGCCGCGGTGCTGTCGCGCATCGCGATCAGCATCCTGCCCACGACGCCGCGGCGCAGCAGCAGCACTGCCCAGCCGGTGAGGACCAGGAAGACCGCCATCACGAAGACGTAGCGGCCGGTCGAGCTGATCGACGTGCCGAGGATGGACAGCCGCTTGGCCGGGAGCACTCCGTTGAAGCCGAAGGCGAAGTCGGCCTGGAACAGCATCTTGTCCATGATCGAGGCGAACGCGAGCGTGGCCAGGGCCAGGTAGAGGCCGGTCAGGCGGAGCACCGGGAGCGCGACGGCGGCTCCGACGGCGGCGGCCACCAGGGCGGAGACGAGCAGGCCGTAGAGGTTCGGCTGGTCGAGCTTGGCGTAGGTCAGCGCGCCGACGCCGGCGAAGGTGAGCTGGGCCAGCGAGACGTGGCCGCCGTACCCGGTCAGCAGCACCAGGGAGAGCATCACGATCGCGAACGTCGCCGCGGTCCCGACCAGCAGCAGGTTGGCCTCCGACAGCGCGCCCGCGAGGAGGGCCACGAAGAGCAGCAGCCCGGCGCTCCATCCCATCGTGCGCGGCAGCGACGGCAGCGGCGCCGAGACGATGCCCTTGACCTGGCCGACCCTGAGCTGGGCCTGGGGCAGCGCCACGACCACCACGAACAGGAACAGCGCGGGAACGACATTCTTGACCTGGGACAGGACGCCCTCGGTGTGGATGTAGCCCACGGCGTACGACGTCAGCAGGCCCAGCCCCATGGCGCCCACGAAGGTGAGCGGCAGGCTCTTCAGCCGGCCGAGCATCGCGGCGGCGTACGCGTTGATCACCAGGAGGGTCAGCGAGAAGTAGTCGAGGCCGACGATCGAGACCAGCAGGATGCCACCGAGGCCGGCGAGCGAGATGCCGATCATCCACGCCAGCGCGGCCACCTGGTCGGGCTTGCCACCGAAGAGCCGGAGCAGCTCGGGGTTGTCGACCGAGGCGCGCATCGCGGTGCCCACGCGGGTGCGGGTGAGCAGCACGTAGAGGCCGGCGGCGACCAGGATCGAGGCGAAGATCGTGATCAGCTGGTGGGCAGTGATCGTGGTCTCGCCGACGGTGAAGGTCTTGCCCGAGAAGAACGGCAGCACCGTCCGCACCTCTTCGGGGTAGATCTGCTTGGCGGCGCCGATGCTCAGCACCAGCAGGGCGACCGTGACCACCAGCGACACGCTCGCGGGGGCGTCACCCAGGCCGCGGGCCACGAACCGCGCGATGAACCAGCCGATGACCGGCGCCACCACGAGCAGGACCAGCAGCAGCGCCAGCCAGGTGGGCAGCCCCTGCCGGACGCTGAAGTCCCAGAACACGAACGACAGCAGCATGCCCAGCGCCCCGTGGGCGATGTTGAAGACCCGCGTCGTCGCGTAGGTCAGCACCAGCCCGCTGGCCGCGATCGCGTACGCCGCCCCGGAGAACAGCCCGAAGAGCGTGTAGGCGATGAACGAGCTCATGGTCTGCCGCCTCAGCCGTCGGTGGTGCCGACGCAGGTGTACTTGCTGCCGCCGACCGGCTGCCACGAGCCACCGCTGAGCTGGATGAACCGCCAGCAGTCGCCGGTCCGCTTGGTCCCCACGTGCTGCGGGGCCGTCATCCCGTTGGCCGTCCAGTTGTCGGTCTTGCGCAGCGTGTCGATCAGCGTCGACCGGCTGAGCTGGCCGCCGAGCGCGATCGACTTCTCGACGAACAGCCGGGCCGCGGACCAGGAGAAGACCCCGAAGAAGGTCGGCGCCGCACCCGGGCTGACCTGCTGGAGCCAGCTCGTGTAGAGCTGCATCTCCTCGTTGGTTCCGGCCTCCTCGAAGGGCACGAAGTTGAGGAACACGACGGTGCCGTCCACGGCCTCGCCGCCCGTCTCCACGAAGTCGGGGTTGTAGTCGGTCGGGTCGCGCAGGTAGAGGTCCGGCTTGTAGCCGATCTGCTGCATGGCCTGGGCCAGCTTCAGCGAGTGCTGGTAGGACCCGACCCAGAGGACGACCCTGACGCCCTTGTCCTTGAGCGCCTGGGCGTACGGCGCGTAGTTGAACTCGGCGACGTCGATGGCCTGCACCACGTCGAAGTGCAGCCCCTGCTTGGTCATCGCGTTGACCTCGACGGGTGCGTTCTCCGCCGCGGCGCCGGCGTTCAGGTAGAGCAGCCCGGCGTGGGCGACGGTGTCCGGGTAGTTCTGCTTGATGAACTCGCCAGGAGCGTTCTCCCACTCGCCGGTGTTCACCGACTGGGCCGGGAAGCAGGTGGAGCACGCGTTGCGGTCCTTGGTCACCGCGGCCGACCGCACGTCCGGGAGTCCGCAGCTCTGGGTCGTGGCGGCTCCGCCGGAGTCGAAGGCGCCCATCGACCCGACCATGGCGAAGACCTCGTCGCAGCCCTTGGCGTAGGCCTGCTGGTCCGCCCCGGCATCCGTGCGGGTGTCGTAGGTGACCAGCTTGAGCTTGCGACCGCAGATGTCGCTGCTGGAGTTGAAGTAGGCGACGTAGGCCTTGACGGCGTCCTGGCTGGACTCGAAGAGACCGGGCACCGGGCCGGAGATGTCGGAGGCGTTGCCGATGGTGATCTCGGAGTCGGTGATGCCGGTCGCGTTCTTGAAGCCGTCACAGCTGGCGCTCTCGCCGCCGTCCGCGGCGTTGTCGCCGCTGCCGGCACCGCCACCGCCGTTCCCGCCGCCACCGCCGGAGCCGCTGCCGCCGTTCGTCGTCCCGCTGCTGCCCGACGTGGTGGTTCCGCCGCCGCCGGTGGTGCTCTGGGAGCCCGAGGTGGCTCCCCCGGTGGTGGTCGCGCCGTCGGAGGTGGTGCCCGTGCCCGGGTCCGACCCGGTGCCGGGGACGACCTCGCCGCCCTGCACAGTGGTCCCGGTGGTGCCGCCGCTGGCGTCGGCCACCTCGTCGGGGTCGAGCTGGGAGCCGCAGGCGGCCAGGCCCAGCGCGAGCACGAATGCGCCCCCCGCGGACAGGGTGCGAGCGACGCGGGGGCGCGCGGCGAGACGGGGCACGGGGGTCCTCCCAGGCGCAGAACTAGAACACGTATCAGTCCGTAAACGAGCGCTCCAGGCAAAGGTGACGGGAGTCACCCACCGGGTTTCGGGCCCGGATCTCAGCCCTCGGAGGGGTCCAGCTCGACGTACGGGTCCGCGGTGAAGACACCCGTGGTGCCGAGGGTGACGGCCTGCACGCCGACCGGCCGGCCGTCGCGGTAGGTCAGCAGGCTGATCCCGGCCGGGCGACGCACCGCCGCGCCCACCGCGATGGCGAACGCCGCGCCGCCAGTGGTGCCGGTGGTGTAGCTGTAGCCGACCGCGCCGTTCTCGCCGGAGACCTCGGTCGGGCCGCTCTGGACGTGCAGGTGCCCGCCGACGACGAGGTCGGTGCAGCCGCGCTCCAGGGCCTCGTCGCCCATGTTCGCGTCGTGGACCAGGATCGTGCCGATCCGGTCGCCTTCCTCGTCGGCCTCGCAGGCGGCGTCCGCGAGCCGGTCGGCGACCTCGTCGAAGCTGAGCCCGGTCTCGTCCCGCCAGCTGCCCAGGCCGCTGGACCGCGGGTCACCGACGCCGAGCAGGCGGACGCCGGCGGGGCCGTCGACGACCTCGCCGTCCAGCACGATCCAGCCGTGGTCGGCCAGGTAGCCCCCGACGAAGGAGCCGTGGTCGTGGTTGCCGGTGACCGCCCACTTGCTGTCGGCGTACGGCCCGTCGTCGAAGGCCGCGTCCAGAGAGTCCAGGGAGAACGCCTCCCACGTGCTGCCGGTCGACGTGTCGTCGCCGGCGTCGAAGACCGCGTCCGCGCCGACGACGTCGCCGACCGCACGGGCCACCCGGTCCATGCCGATGTTGTCGTGGCGGTCCGACACCAACAGCACGACGCTCTCGTCCTCCTCGGGCAGTCGCAGCTCGAGGTCGCCGGCCGCCACCGCCGCGTCGCGGTAGAAGGTCTTGCCGTCCGCGTAGGTGCCGACCGCGCTCTCGACCAGCCGCCGGGTCTGGCCGGTGGTCACGTCACCGCGCACCTCCACCCTGTCCAGCTCGGCCGGGATGGGTACGTCGGGGCCGAGGAACTCCGCGAGCGGCTGCCACTCCTCCTCGCGGTCGAGGCGCGGCTCGTCGTCACCCCAGGGTCGGGCCACGACCACGCCGATCACCACCAGTGACAGCACGAGGGCTATCGACCGGCGTCGCTTGTGAGGGCGGGCGAACAGCACCCTTCGCCGCTGGCGGCCGAGCAGCACCCAGATCACGAGCGGCACCAGCCCGAGCGCCCCGCCCTGCACCAGCGAGTCGACGACCATGTCGCCGACCACCTCGCGGACCCGGGCCTCCGGTCCCTCGGGCTGGCCGGCGATCAGCGCGTAGCGGTCGATGAGCGCGGCGGTGCTCGGCGCGTCGGTCTTGCCGAGGGTGACCGACACCCCGATCCGCTCGCCCAAGGGCACCCGCACGTCCGGGAGCACCGGCCCGGTGAGCAGCACCAGGTGGCCGGAGAGGTCCGGCCGGATGATCGCGTCGTGGCTGGCCAGGGTCGTCTCGCGGCTGCTGTTCAGGAAGATCGTGGCCGCGCAGCCGAGCGTGAGGAGCACCCACACGACGAAGTACGCCGTCCCGATGGCGGACCGGCGCACCCGGACGCCGGGTGCCCTATCCGCGAGCCTGCGCCACTGCATAGAGGGCCACCGAGGTGGCGACGCCGGCGTTCAGGGACTCAACCTGGTTGGCCATCGGGATGGAGACGAGCTGGTCGCAGGTCTCAGCTACGAGGCGGGACAGCCCGTCGCCTTCCGAGCCGACGACGACCACCAGCGGGCCGTCCGCGAGGTCGAAGTCGGGCAGCGACACGCTGCCGTCGGCGGCCAGGCCGACCACCATGCAGCCGGCGTCCTGGTAGCTCTTGAGCTGGCGCACGAGGTTGACCGTCTGCGCGACCGGGATGCGGGCCGCGGCCCCGGCGCTGGACTTCCAGGCCGACGCGGTCATGCCGGCTGCGCGCCGCTCGGGGATGACCACACCGTGCGCACCGAACGCGGCGGCGCTGCGGATCGCGGCGCCGAGGTTGCGCGGGTCGGTCACCTGGTCGAGGGCCACGACCAGCGGCGGCTCGCCCAGCTCCTGCGCGCGGACGAGGAGGTCGTCGGGGTGCGCGTAGTCGTACGCCGGGATGCGCGCCGCCAGCCCCTGGTGCACGGCCCCGCTGGTCATCCGGTCGAGCTCGGGCTTGGCCACCTCGAGCAGGCTGATGCCGCGCTCGCTGGCCAGTCGGAACGCCTCACGAAGCCGGCCGTCGCGCTCGGCGCCCTCCGCGACGTACACGCCGTTGACCGGGACGCCCTCTCGCAGTGCCTCGACCACGGAGTTGCGGCCGGCGATCCACTCGGCGTCGCCGGTCGTGCGTCGCCTCGGCCGCGCGGCGGCAGACTTGGCTGCCTTCTTCTTCGCCGCTTTGTGCGCCTGGTGGTAGGGCCGGTCCTTGGCCTTGGGCGTCGGCCCCCTGCCCTCGAGGCCGCGCTTGACCCGGCCGCCCGAGCCCGCCGTCGGCTTCTTGGCGGTCTTGCGGATCGACCCCTTGCGCTGGCTGTTGCCCGGCATCAGGCGAGTGTCCACTTCGGGCCGGTGGGGGTGTCCTCGACCTCGATGCCGGCGGCCTTGATGCGGTCACGGATGGCGTCGGCGGTGGCGAAGTCCTTGGCCTCACGGGCGGCCTGGCGCTGATCGAGCAGGCCGGCCACCAGCGCGTCGACGGCGTCGGTCAGCTTGGCGTCCTCGCTGCGCCCGGCGCTCGGCCAGGCGGGGTCGGCGGGGTCGAGGCCGAGGACGTCGAGCATGGCGCGCACCTGGGCGGCCGTACCCCAGGTCTCCTCGCCGGCGGCCAGCTGACGGTTGCCCTCGCGGACCGCGTCATAGAGGACCGCGACCGCGGCCGGCGTGCCGAGGTCGTCGTCCATCGCTGCTGCGAACGCCTCCGGGATCTCGCCCGGGTCGCCGCCTCCGGCGCGGTCGAGGAAGTTCTCGATCCGGCGGAAGCCGGCGGCGGACTCGTCGAGCGCGTCGAAGCTGAACTCGACGTGGCTGCGATAGTGCGCGGCCACGAGGTAGTAGCGCAGCTCGATGCCGCGCACCCGCTTGAGCACCTCGGGGACGAGCAGGCTGTTGCCCAGCGACTTGCTCATCTTCTCGCCGGAAGTCGTGATCCAGGCGTTGTGCATCCAGTACGACGCGAACCGGTGCCCGGCCGCGCGGGACTGGGCCTGCTCGTTCTCGTGATGGGGGAAGCGCAGGTCCACGCCGCCGCCGTGGATGTCGAACGCGGTGCCGAGGTACTTGCCGGCCATCGCGGAGCACTCGATGTGCCAACCCGGCCGGCCCGGCCCCCACGGGCTCGGCCACGCAGCGGTCTCCGGCTCGGACTCCTTCTTCCAGCCCTTCCAGAGCGCGAAGTCGCGCGGGTCGCGCTTGCCGCGCGGGTCGGCGTCCTCGGCCGGCTCCATGTCGTCGATCTTCTGGTGGGTGAGCTCGCCGTACGACGGCCACGACCGCACGTCGAAGTAGACGTCGCCCGAGCCGTCCTCGGCCGGGTACGCGTGGCCCTTCCCGACCAGCTGCCCGATCAGCTCGAGCATCTCGGGAATGTGGCCGGTGGCGGCCGGCTCGTATGTCGGCGGCGCGACGTTGAGCGCTTCGTAGGCCTTGTCGAGCTCGCGCCTCATGGCGTAGGCGAGGTTGTACCAGGGCCGTCCCTGCTCGGCCGCCTTGATCAGGATCTTGTCGTCGATGTCGGTGGTGTTGCGGATGAAGGTGACGTCGTACCCGCGGTGTCGAAGCCACCGCTGCAGCACGTCGAAGTTCACCGCGGAACGCACGTGCCCGACATGAGGCTCCGACTGCACGGTCAGGCCGCAGACGTAGAGACCCGCCTTCCCCTCCTCGAGGGGCACGAAGTCACGGACCTCGCGGGTCTGCGTGTCGTAGAGCCTGATCACCGGTCAAGTCTAGAGAGGGTTGGGGTCTGGGCCTGCGTTCGCGGCACCGGGAGTCCGGGGTGGTGGGGTGGAGGCGGCCGCGCCGACAGGGCATCGCGCCGGGGCGCGGTGGCTTGGTCTGGGGTCGGCTTGGGCACGCGCCCCGGCTGTGCTTTAGCGACGCGGCCGCCTCCACCCCACCACCCCGGCACGCATCACCCTCGCTGCGGCATCACGGTTGGGCTGTGGGCGTCGGGCGCGTCAGCGCTGCGCGCTGACGCCCGACGCCTCCTCCACCCACGTGATGACGAAGTGACGACCGTCCTGGAGCGGCTCTTGTGGGGACGGGGTCCCCGCGTCGCTAAAGCAAAGCCGGGTCGCGGCCGCCCTACTCAGCCCCAGCGGGAGCCAGCCGCGACCCGGCGCGGTGCCCTGTCGGCGCGGGGACCCCGTCCCCACAAGAGCCGGTCCACGGAGAGCCGCGAACGCAGGCGCCAGACCTACCCCGACACCTACTCCGGGAGCTCCGCGACGTTGCCGAAGAAGTCGTCGATCTGCTTGACAACCTCGGTGAACTCGTCGAAGTCGACCGGCTTGGAGACGTGGACCGACGCGTGCAGGTCGTAGCTCTTGGCGACGTCCTCCTGGGCCTGCGAGGTGGTCAGCACGACCACCGGGATCCGGCGCAGACGCGGGTCCTGCTTGACCTCGGCCAGCACCTCGTGACCGGACTTCCGCGGCAGGTTGAGGTCGAGCAGGATCAGGTCGGGACGGATCGCGTCGGAGAAGCCCTCCGACTGCCGGAGGTAGGACATCGCCTCGACGCCGTCGGTGACGACGTGCAGGTCCGTCGAGAGCCGGCCGGCGGCGAGTGCCTCGCGGGCGATCATGACGTCGCCGGGGTCGTCCTCGACCAGCAGCACCGAGAGCGGCTGGTCAGGTTGCAACGCGTAGCGCGGGTTCATCGTCGTCCACCGTATCCATGGGGGCCTGCGTCGCGGGCAGGGTGAAATGGAACCTAGCACCCGGTTCGGCCTTCTCGGCCAACCAGAGCCGGCCCCGGTGGAAGTCGACGATCTTGCGGCACAGCGCCAGTCCGATGCCGGTGCCGCCGTACTGGTCACGCAGGTGCAGCCGCTGGAAGATCGTGAAGATCCGGTCGGCGTACTGGGTGTCGATGCCGATGCCGTTGTCGTCCACCGTGATCTGCCACTGCTCGCCGTCTTGTTCGTCGTCGTGCCGGCTGGCGGTGATCCTGATCCGGGGCGGCCGGTCCGGGCTGTGGTACTTGACCGCGTTGCCGACCAGGTTCTGGAGCAGCGCGGTGAGCAGGGTCGGGTCGCCGGGCACGGTGGGCAGCGGGTCGTGCTGGACCTCGGCGCCGGTCTCGGCGAGCTGCTCCTCGAGGTTGGTGAGCGCGCGGGTCAGGGCCCGGCCGAGGTCCACCTGGACGAAGTGATCGGTGCTCCGGCCGACCCGGGAGAAGTCCAGGAGGTCGTTGATGAGCGCCTGCATCCGCTTGGCACCGTCGACCATGAAGGAGATGTACTGGCGGGCCTTGTCGTCGAGCTGGTCGGCGTACTGGCGCTCGAGGAGCTGGCAGAAGTTGGTGACCTTGCGCAACGGCTCGGACAGGTCGTGCGAGGCGACGTACGCGAACTGCTCGAGGTCGGCGTTGGAGCGGGCCAGCTCGGCGCTGCGCTGCTGGATGCGTTGCCGGGCCCGCTCGATCCGGGCGATCTGGCTGGCCAGCGTCCCGCGCATCAGGTCGACGTCGGCGGCCAGCCCCTGGATCTCCTCCGGCCCCTGTTGCGTGATCCCGAGGTCGAGCTGGCCGGCCGCCACCTGCCGGGTCTGGGCGACCAGTCCGTCGATCGGGGCGAGGACCTGGCGGCGCAGCCCGCGGACGAGCAACAGGCCGGTGAGCAGGAGGATGGCCGTACCGATCCCGACCGCCACCCACACATAGATGAAGGCCCGCTCGCGAGCCTCGGTGACCTCGGTCCGCTGCTGGTCGATGGCCCGCGTCAGGTCGCCGGAGCTCTCTCGGATCCGGTCGAACGCCGCCCTCGCCTCGGGCGACACCGCAGCCGCGACCGCGCCCGAGTCCCCGGCCTCGACCATGGCGATGATCGGGTCGCCGACCGTCGTGTGCCAGTTGTCGATGGCCGCGCGCACCTCGAACAGCAGGTCGAGCAGGTCCGGGTGGTCGAGGATGTACTTGCGCAGGGTGCTGTCGGCCCCGCTCTCCAGCAGCGAGTAGAGGTTGTACGGCTCGAGGAAGACCTCATCCTGGCCGAGGGCGTAGCCCCGCACGCCGGTCTCCTCGTTGACCATGGCGGTGAGGAGGTTCTGGCTGATCTGGTACGCCGGGTCCCACTTGTCGACCACCTCGTCACCGGTCCGCTTCGCCTCGAGGAGGAAGTAGACGACGGACGCGACCAGCACCATCAGGAGCACCAGCACGGCGACGATCGACCGGGTGACCCGGGACCGCAGGCTCCAGCCGGCCTCGGCGCTCACGATGGCTGCTCCCGAAGCGACAGGACCACCATCGCGCTGTCGTCGGCGGCCTGCATGGGGGCCCGGCCGACGACCGTCGCCAGCAGCTGCTCGAGCGTCTCGCCCGCGGCCAGTGCGTCGGTGATGACCGCCACCAGCTCGTCGAGCCCGACGCTGGTCAGGCTGTCGACCTGCCGGTAGGCGTCGAGGAGACCGTCGGTGTAGAGCACGAGCGACGACCCGGGCGAGAGCTCGGTGCGGGTGACCGGCCACCCGGGATGCACATCGTCGCGGATGCCGAGCGGTGGCCCGAAGGCGACGTCGATGTACTTGGCCGTCCCGTCCACGCACTGCATCGGCGGCGGGTGGCCGGCGACCCGGACCTCCAGCGACAGGTCACGGGCGAGCGTGATGTCGCAGACGGTGACGAAGATGCCGCCCTGGCTCTCGGCCTCGAGCAGCCGCGAGAGGGTGTTGAGGATCTGCTCGGGTGGCACGTCGGCCAGCACCAGGCCGCGCCACGCGACCCGCAGGTGTACGCCGAGCGCGGCCTCGTCCGGGCCGTGGCCCATCACGTCGCCGATCACCGCCCGGATCCGGCCGTCGGCCGTCTCGACGACGTCGAAGAAGTCACCGCCGAGGACGGCGCGGGCCCGCCCGGGCCGGTAGTGGCTGGCGCAGCTGACGAAGTCGGTGCGCAGCAGCGGCCGGGGCAGCAGCCCCTTCTCGAGGCGGGAGTTCTCCGCCGCGAGCAGCCGCTCCTCCCGCAGCTGGAACTCGGTCACCTGCGCCTGGCGCCGGTGCACGGCGTAACGGATGGTGCGGTCGAGCAGCTCCGGGGTGAGGTCGTCCTTGATCAGGTAGTCCTGGGCGCCGGCCGCGACCGCCTCCACACCGGTGCGGTCGTGGCGCCCGGTGAGCACGATGACCGGTGTGGTGGTGACCTGGGCGACCACGGTGTGCAGCGCCTCGAGCCCCTGGGCGTCGGGCAGCCCCAGGTCGAGAAGCACGCAGGACGGACGTTCGGCCAGTGCCTCCACGCCCTCGGCGACCGTGCGGCACCAGGTCAGGTCGTCCTCCTCGAGTCCCGCGTCACGCAGGCACTCGCGCACGAGCAGGGCGTCCCCCTCGTCGTCCTCGACGAGCAGGACACCCGACAGGCTCTGGGTCATCCCCGGCGCTCCCTCTGGCGACGCCCTCCCTGTTGGACGTCGAATGACCCGCAGACTACGCGCGCCGGGGGGCCCGTGAGGCGAAAGTGGGTGAAGTGTTGTGTGACGAAAGTGAAGGATGTGACCTAGCCTCGAGGGGTGCGTCGAATGCTCCCCTGGGTTCTCGGATGTGTCCTCGGACTGCTGGCCTGCACCCTGGTCGCGGTGCCTGCGTCCGCCGGGCCTGCGCCTGACCGGCAGGTCGTCTTCGCGCGCTGGGCGGACGGGCCAGCGTTTCGGACCGGGTCGCGGGCCGGGGTGCGGCTCAAGCACGGGGCGCTGGTGCTCAAGGCCGCCCCTGCTCGCCGCCGCGCCTACCAGGGCACGACGTACGACGTCGGCACCTGGACCTCGGCGCCCGTCGCCCCTGGCTTCGGCTTCAGCGAGCTGGTCGCGTCGTGGTCGGCGGTGACGCCCCGCAACAGCTGGGTCGAGGTACGCGTGCGCGTCGCCGGCGCCGCGCGGGGTCGGTGGCTGGTGCTGGGCCGGTGGGCGTCGTCCGACAAGCACGTCCGTCGTACCTCCGTGCCCGGGCAGTCGGACGGGCTCGGCCGGGTCGACGTGGACACCTGGAAGGCCTCGGCGTCCTCCGCCTCGTCCTACGAGCTGCAGGTCCGGCTGATGCGTCGCGCCGGCGCGTCCTTCTCGCCGTCCGTGTCGTCGGTGGGTGCGGTCGCCTCGCGACTGCCGTCGTCAGCTGGTCCGGTGTCCGCGCCGTCGGTCGCGCGCGGGATCGTGCTCGACGTCCCGCAGTACTCGCAGATGATCCACCGCGGCGAGCTTCCGCAGTACGGCGGCGGTGGCGAGGCGTGGTGCTCGCCCACCTCGACCGCGATGGTCCTCGGCTACTACGGCCGCCTGCCGGCCGCGTCGTCGTACGCCTGGGTCGGGCCGCGCACCGACCCCTGGGTGGACGAGGTCGCGCGGCGGACCTACGACCACGCCTACGAGGGCACCGGCAACTGGCCCTTCAACACGGCGTACGCCGCCGCGCGCGGCCTCTCCACCTTCGTCACCCGGCTCCGCTCCCTGGCCGAGGCCGAGGCCTTCGTCGCCGCCGGCATCCCCGTGATCGCCTCGGTCTCCTTCCCCTCCGGCGCCCTCTCGGGAGCTCCGATCTCCTCGACCTCGGGCCACCTGCTGGTGATCGTCGGCTTCACCGCCTCGGGCGACGTCGTCGTGAACGACCCCGCGGCTTCCTCGTCCTCCGGCGTCCGGCGCACCTACGCGCGGGCCGAGCTCGAGAGGGCCTGGCTCGAGGGCTCCGGCGGCACGGCGTACGTCATCCACGACGACGCGCATCCGCTGCCTGCGTCGCCAGGGAACTGGTAGCCCCTTCTACGCCGCGAGACCGTGCAGAACGTATGAAGGATCGCGCTTTCGGAACGGCGGCTGAGCGTGGAAAAATGCCTGTCGTCGCCACGATCGTTCATTCGTTCTGCAAGAGAGCACGGATCTGCGAGGAGCAAAGCACCGGTTGCTGACGGCGGACGAGCTCGACGAGGGTGCTCAGCGCCAGGTCCTGATGGTCGTCCAGGTCAGGCCGTCGTCGTCCGAGACGGCAACCGTGGCGTTCTCTGTCGCGTAGACGAGCTCGTCCTGGGTCCAGATTCCCGCGCCGGACGTCTCTGCCTCGGACTCCCCGGACTGCTCGTAGACCACCCGGAAGGGCCCTCCCGATGCTTCCGCCCGCCACACCACCAGCCGCGGGTAGATGCTGCAGGCAAGAAATGCTCCGTCCGGGGAGCGCCTCAGCTGCATGTATCCGTTGAAGCCCGGCGCCTCACGGCTGTCCACCTCCCAGTCCGCTCCGCCATTGCGGCTGGTGTAGAGGTCAACGGTGTCAGCGCCCTCTTGCCGGCCCCAGTGGGCCATCTCGCCGGCCGGGGAGCCGAGGATGTAGTCGCCGTCGTGGACCTCGGCGAGGGTGCGCAGCTGCCGACCCTGGTCGGTGTCCCACCAGGCCTCCAGCTCACCGGATGCGGACGTGGCCCGTGGCTCGGGGTTGGTGCCCCAGGGGCGGTCAGCAACGGCGGGGCTCGCTGCGGAGCCTTCCCACGCCTTCGGCCACCGGTAGGCGGTCGCGGTGTCCGGGTCGAGGGAGCACCAGTTGCTGCGCCAGGGTCCAGCGCACTGGAACCACAACCGCGGATCCGCCGGTCTGAGCTCGCTGGCGACACGCGTGACCTCGCGCACGGTGCCGGCTACGTCGACCAGCCACTCACCACCATTGCTCGAGTCGACGACGAGGAAGACGCCGTCCTGAGGCGTGCTCACGTGCAGATCGACACCGAAGGGGAACGGGGGACGCAGATACGTGGTCGTCGCATAGCCGTCCGTGGTCAGGGCCAGCCCCTTGAACGCGTTCGGTCCGCGATCCGGGCACGGCCGGGTGCACTGGAAGAACCAGAACGACATCCTTGTGTCCGGATCGCCGGGCGCCACTGCGGCGGTTTGGAGCCGGGCGCCCGGCTCGTTGACAACCTCCTCGGGGGTCATCTCCGTGGGGAACGGGTTCGGCTCGTCAGGGTCGGGCACCGAGGTGGCGGTCTCGACCGGAGTCGGACCCGGCTCCACCGGCTCCAGCGCGCCCGTGTCCCGGCTGGCGATGACGGTGGCACCCACAGCGATCACGGCCGTCAGCGTCCCCGCGACGGCCAGGAGGGTTGTGCGACGCCGGTTGCTGCGGGCTCGGGCACGGATCCCGTCAAGGTCCACCGTGGGTGGGGTGAGCCCCTCGACGACCTCACGTGCCGCCCGGGTCAGACGCTGGTCCAAGGTCATGACGTTGCCTCCTCGGCAGGCAGGACCGGCTCGACCATCGGTTCGCCGAGGAGCTCGGCCAGCCGGCGGACGGCTGCGTGGCTGTGGCTCTTCACCGTGCCTGGCGCCATGGCGAGGGTCTCGGCGATCTGGGCCTCCGTCATGTCTTCGTAGTACCGAAGCACCATCACCGCGCGCTGACGCCGGGGCAGGCTCAGCACCGCATTCCACACGCGCTCGTGCTCGGCGATGTCATCCACCCGCCCGTCCCAGGCCCGCTCGTCGCTCAGCTTCAGCGGCGACTCGTGGGAGGAACGCTTCCGCCACCACGACAGCGACTGGTTCACCACCACTTTCCGCGCGTAGCCAACAGGCTGATCCATGGTGTCGACGCGCGGCCAGTGCTGGTAGACGCGCACCAGGGCTGCCTGGAGGACGTCCTCGGCTCGCTGGTAGTCGCCGGTCATGAGGTAGGCGGTCCGGAACAACGAGGCCGTGTGGGCGCGCACGAACTCGGTGAATCGATCCTCGTCGCTCTGCTGCATCCCACCTCCTCGTACGGACCGGGCCGGTTCGCCCCCTGCTCAGGATGCAGCGTCAGGTCGGATGCCGGGTGCTGCCGCGGGTCAGGGCGCGACCTGGTCGGCGTCGACGAACGTGGCGCCCTCCGCCATCTGGGTCATCTCGTCGACCTGCCCGGGGGTCGCGCCCCCGGGGCCGGGGAAGTACCCGGCGACGAACATCAGGCGGTGCCCGTCGACGTCCACGATCCACAGGCGCTGGGTCTTGCCCGCGCCGACCCCTTGGCTGCCGCCGCGGTGGTCGCGCCAGCTGAGGGGCTCGTCCTGGCACTCGGCGGGGAGCTCCGCGGGCACGTTGAGCTCCATGAACACGCCTTCGTGCCCTCCGATGCTCCTCGGCGCCGGCTGCGTGGTCTCCCATACCGGCAGCACTGCCAGGGCGTCGGCCAGGTCGTCCACGCCGGGCCCGGGGTCGACCCACTCCGTGGCGCCGCACGGCGCAGTGGCCACCTCGGCCACGGTCCAGGTGTCGAAGTGGCGGAAGCCGTCCTCCACGGCCGCGATCTCGTACCCGTCGCCGCCCGCCTGGTAGCCGGCGGGTACGTCGATCAGTGCCATGGGCGCCTCGGCCCGGTCGCTGGAGAAGCCGATGGCGTAGCGCCCGGGGGCGAGCGCGGTGCCGGCCGCCACATCCGCGAGCCGGATGGCCTGCACCAGGTCACCGGACGGCGCGGAGGACGAAGAGCTCTCACCTGCTGACGCCCGGGTCTCGGGGTCGTCGCTGCAGGCGGTGAGCAGGATCGCGATGGTCGCGAACGCGGCGGTCTCGACTGGTGTTGAGCTGCGTCGAATCATGGTGGGCTCCTCCTGCGACGGCGATCCACGGTCTGGCCGGCTGTTCTCCCCGAGAGACACCTCCACCCGCTGAACGCCGCACGGAGGCGTCCGGGTTCAGTCGCCGACGCACCGATTTCGCCCTCCCGCCCGCTGCGATAGTCCGCCGCGCCACCGCCTACGGCTAGACCGTCGGCGACAACCAGCGATTTCGGGGTACCGGTCGTGGGCCTGATGGGGCTCGTCGCGGTCGGAGTGAGCGTGGCGCCCCACCAAACCGGAGGGAGTCACACAATGCTGTGGACCATTCTCATCATCCTCGCGATCATCGCGCTCGCGCTGTTCATCCTCAGCCAGGTTCGCGGGCGGCGCGGCCTCTGATCGAGAGTCGGGTCAGACCGACCAGCCGCCGTCGACGTCGAGTTTTTGGCCGGTGATGAACCCGGCCCGGTCCGAGGCCAGGAAGCAGACGGCCTCGGCGACGTCGGCGGCGGTGCCGAAGCGGCGCAGCGGAATGTTCCGGCGGGTGACGGCGAGGGCCTCGTCGGACAGCTCGCCGGAGGAGATGAGCCGGGCGGCCATGCCGTCGGTGAGCATGCCGGGGCCGACGGCGTTCGCGCGGACGCCGTACCGGCCCTCCTCCGCGGCCAGGGCGCGGACCAGCGCCTCGACCGCGGCCTTGGGCGCCGAGGAAAGGCCGTCGCGGACCGGGTAGCGGGCGGTGGCCGCGGTGGTGACCGCGACGACCGAGCCGTGGGACCCGCGCAGGTGCGGTAGAGCCGGGTGTACGACGTTGAAGAAGCCGGCGGCGTCCTCGGTGAGCTGGGTGGCCAGGTCGGGCGGCGAGACCGTCGAGAGGTGCCGCATCGGCACGTGCGGGCCGGCGGCGTGGACCAGGGTGTGCAGCCCGCCGTACGACGCGACGACCTCGTCGACCAGAGCCGCACACGAGGAAGCCGCGGTGACGTCGAGCTGGTGAGCCGAGGCGCTGACCCCCCACCCGCGAGCCTCCTCGACGGCTGACGACGCGGCCTCGGCGCGCGAGCGGTACGTCAGCGCGACCGAGGAGCCGCGCGAGGCGAGCATCCGCACGATGGCCAGCCCGAGGCCGCCGCTGCCGCCGACGACCAGCGCCGCACCGGCGCGTGCGTCGAAGTCGGTCATGAAGCGGTGAAGTCCGAGGTGTGCCACCCAGTTGCGCCGTCGGGCAGCACGTCCTGCTCGACCCCGGTCTGGACGGTGCCGTCCTTGTCGACCGCGCGGACCCGGACCGTGTGGTCGCCCTCCTCGACGTCGGTCGTGCCCTTCCACTGCACCCAGGTGTCGTCGTTCGGGACCGCGGCGATCTCGGCGTCCAGCCACTCGCCGCCGTCGACGGCGAACTCGACCCCCTGGACGCCGGTGTGCTGCGCCCAGGCGACACCGCCGAACGTCACCTCACCGACCTCCACCTCGGCGCCCGAGCGCGGGACGTCCACCCGCGACGACATCTTCACCGGGCCCTTCTCACCCCAGCCGCGGTCGGTCCAGTACGCCGTGACCTTGTCGAAGGAGGTGACCTCCATGTCCACGACCCACTTGCAGGCCGACACGTAGCCGTAGAGTCCCGGCACGATCGTGCGCACCGGGAAGCCGTGCTCGATCGGCAGCGGCTGGCCGTTCATCGCGACCGCCAGCATCGCGTTGCGGTCGTCGGTGAGCGCGGACAGCGGCGTCCCGCAGTTCCAGCCGTCGTCGGAGGTCTGCAGGACGGCGTCCGCACCGTCCTGTGGGCCGGCCTCGGCCAGGAGATCCGCCAGCCGCACGCCGCTCCACCACGCGTTGCCGATCAGGTCGCCGCCGACCGTGTTGGACACGCAGTTGAGCGTGATCCACGCCTCGGTGAACTGTCGCTCCAGCAGCTCGGAGTAGCTCAGCGTCAGCTCGCGGTCCACCAGGCCGTGGATGCGCAGCGACCAGTCCTTGGGCTCGATGGTCGGTACGACGATCGCGGTGTGGATCAGGTAGAAGTCGCCGTTCCCGGTCTGCCACGGCGAGACGCCCTTGAGCCGGATCCGGGCGGCGGACGGCACCGACGGCTCGGTCACCTGCGGCAGCCGCAGCAGCCGGCGGGACTCCTCGACGTGCCGGCGGCCGCGCCCGACCACGCGACCGGCCGTCGCGAGGACCGCGGCGCCGGCCGCGATCAGGCCGGCCCTGATCACGAACGTCCGCCGGGTGTGGTCGGGATGGGCGAGCTCGGCCGCGCCGCCGCCACCCACGAGCTCGACGGTCTCCGGCTCGGCGCCGGCGAAGGCGTCCGGCGTGGGGCGGCTGGCGTGCGCCTCGGCCAGGTCCGCGTGCCGCAGCGGTTCGGTCAGCAGGGACAGCGTCACCAGCCAGGTCACGAAGCCGACCGCCACGGGGACCATGTCGATCGTGGTCGTCCCGCGCTGCACCCCGACCGCCACCGCGCCCACGGCGCCCAGCGCGGCGTACACGACCGAGGGCGCCCACCACAGCCGGCGCGCGAGCCGGCCGGCCCAGGCGAAGACCACCCCGAGCGCCACGAAGATGCCGAGCAGGAGCAGTGGCTTGTCGAGCTGCCCGACCAGCCCGATGAGGTACTCCGCGAGCCAGCCGGGCGTGATCCGGATGACCAGCTCGGCCACGGCGACCACGGGCGACTCGCGGATGGTCATCGCCATCGCGACGAAGTAGCTGGTCGCCAGCCCCGCACCACCGGCGGCGAGGCCGGCGAGGGACCACGCCCCGCGGAACGTCCTCACGCCCCGATTGTCCCTCACGACAGTCTGTTCGTTACGTGCGGACGACCGGACGGGGCATGATGCGGGCCGTGAGCCAGCCCCGCCCGGAGCCCGGTCTGCCCCGTGTGGGGCTGGGCATCGACGTGCACCGGTACGCCGACGGCGTACCCCTCAGGCTGGCCGGTCTGGCCTGGCCCGAGGAGCCCCGGGGGCTGGCGGGCCACTCCGACGCCGACGTGGCCGCCCACGCCCTGTGCGACGCGCTGCTGTCCGCGGCCGGCCTCGGCGACCTGGGGTCGAACTTCGGCACCTCCGACCCGCAGTGGGCCGGGGCGTCGGGGACCGCCCTTCTCGAGGAGACGGCCCGACGCGTGCGCGAGGCGGGGTTCCGGATCGGCAACGCGGCCGTGCAGGTGGTGGGCAACCGCCCGCAGCTCGGGCCGCGGCGCGCCGAGGCCGAGGCCGCGCTGGGCGCCGCCGTCGGCGCGCCGGTGTCGGTGGCGGCGACCACCACCGACGGCCTGGGGCTGACCGGCCGCGGCGAGGGCGTCGCCGCCCTCGCCACGGCCCTGGTCGTTACTGGGTGAGGCTCACCCCAACCCGCCGAAGCGGCTGAAGGTGTTGTCGACGATCGGGGCCAGATCGCCGTACGCCGACTCGAAGTCCTCGGCCGGCAGGTGCTCGATCAGCATCACCAGGAGCGTCCCGTCCTGACGGACGCCGACGTACATCTCACCGTGCAGGCTCACCGACCCCTGGTTGTCGACCCAGAGCGCCTCGTAGCCGAGCGCCGAGAGCGACACCACAGACCCGAACGGCTGCAACGGCACGATGTCCGACGTCTGCCGCTGCGTGTAGCTCTCGGGCGGCAGGAACAGGTCGAGGTTCTCGGCGATGACGTCGCCGGCCGCCGTCGAGGGGTCGACCGTGGTGCTGTACGCGAAGGCATAGCTGCCCCCGCCGTCGGTCTGCCCCACGTTGTGGTCGTCCTGGAAGGTGACCTCCCAGCCCGGCGGGACGTAGACGGCGACACCGGTCGCCGAGATCGTCGAGCCGCTGCCCGGGTCGCCGGTGTCCCCGCCGTCGGTCGGCGTCGGCTCCCCGGTGACGTCGGTCGGCTCGTCGCTAGGCGACGAGGTGAACCCGCCCGATCCCGGGGAGACGCTGCCCACCGAGGTCGGGCTCTCGGTCGCATCGGCGCGAGGCAGGTTGCCGGCCGCTGCGAAGCCGCTCAGGTCGAGCGGCGGCAGCGACGCACGGTGCGGCGCGGCGTTGCCGGGCGAGCCGAGGGTGCCGTTGTCACCGCCGGGCTGGATCCGCGGCTCGGTCGACACCGGGTCGGGGTCGAACACGACACCCGCGATGCCGCCGAGCGCGCCGACCGCGACGGTGGCGGCCGTGATCATGCCGATCACCTTGAGCCGGCTGCTGTTGAAGTACTCCTCGGAGCTCTTCACCGGCGGCGTCGACGCGGCCGGGGTCGGGGTGGTCATGTCTTTACCGGGGTCCCCGCCAATGTGTTCGTCCCCCGCGCTCTGCGCCCCTGACGAAGAAGTTGGTGGGGTGGTCATGCCGCACCGCCGTCCGTGGTGGCGGCCGGTGCCGCCGTGGCGGGCGTGCCCATCCCCATCGCCGTTCGCGCCTGTCTCGAGCTCGAGCGGACCGAGGTGCCGCAGACCATGCAGAACGACGCGTTGGTGAGCAGCAGGTTCTCGCACTCGGGGCAGTAGGTCTCGACGAACGTCGAGCGCTTGTCCTCCGAGCCGTCACCCTTGGCGGCTGCCTCGACCGCGGCCTCGAGCAGCGCGACCTGGAGCATCATCCGGATCTTGAGCACCAGCGCGGCCAGGATCGCGAAGCCCCAGATCAGGCCGAGCGCGTTGCCGAACGGCAGGTAGGCCATCAGCCGGACGCCGAGCCAGTAGGCGACGTTGGCGCCCACGGCCAGGCCGAAGCTCGCGAAGTACGCCGGTGTGAAGCCGTCGTACCCCTCGCCCTTGCCCGAGAACGCCGCCACGGCGATGCCGGTCGCGGTGCCGTAGATCAGCGACTTGACGACCATGACGTTCAGGACGACGACCATCCACGAGGCGATGCCCGACTCGACCCGGAAGTCCTGGGCGGTGAACACCGAGGAGTAGACGACGACGGTCTCGAAGGCGGCGTACGCCGTGCCGGCCGCGACGCCGAAGGTCAGCCCGTCGATCATGTCGTCGAACTGCGCCCGGGCGGCGAGCAGCACCGCGAAGACGTTCTTGGCCACCTCGGCGATCACCGGCAGCAGCACCGCGAAGATCAGCAGCGCCGGGAACGACATGGAGCCGATGCCGCCGCGCGCCCGGCTGCCGCCGGCGAAGCTCGCCCACTGCCCGTCGAAGACCCACTCGAAGAAGAACAGCGAGACCAGCACCGCGAGCGCGCCGGTCGCCACGAAGAGTCCGACCACGACCGCGGCCGGCGCCTCCTCCCACAGGTTCACGTCGTCGATGTAGACCAGGTAGGCCAACGGCACCAGGAACGCCGCCGCGGCGACGGCGATCGGCAGCAGGCCGAGCGCTGTGGCACCCAGGATCAGGACGCCGGAGATGATCATCGCCCACCGGTAGTTGTCGGCCGAGCGCCGCGAGGTGTGCGGCATCACGGTCGAGATCAGGGCGAACTGGGTCACCCCCTCGGCCGACTGGACGGCGTACGCCGCAGCGCGCTTCGCATCACCGGCCCGTAGCGACGTACCGCAGCGGTGGCAGTACGACGCCACCTCCGGGTTGTCGGACGAACACGTCGGACACGCCACGTGAATCACTCCTCAGATCGTTCCAGGGCAGGGGAGCACACCGCGACGGGCGCGCTGCGGGCATGCTGTCAGGTCTCGGCGGCGAGCAGGAGCACCTAGGGGGATGAGATGGTGACTATCTTTTGCCGCGCCCGGAAGGGTCATTGACTTCGGGACGACCCGGATCGGACCATCGCGTGACCATGAGCGGCCCCCTCGGATTCTCCCGTCCTTGCCGCCTGCCCGGACGCCACGCCCCACGCTCCGCGCGCAGGTTCTGGGTGCTGCCGGTCATGGCCACGCTGGCGGTGGTGGCGACCGGCTGCCAGACCACCGTGCGCGGCGCCGACGAGGACCTGAAGCCGGTCACCCTGGTGGTCTCGGACACCTGGGTGCGAGACCACCAGGGCAGCGGCGCAGGCGGTGCCGCCGGCAGCGGCGAGGTGCAGGCGCGCATCAAGGCCCTCCAGGCCGGCATCGACCGCCTGCGCGACGAGACGCACACCGGATGGATCGGCCGCCAGGACGACGTGTCGGGGTTCCTGGGGGACCTCTCGGGCGGCAGCTGGCCCGGCCCGCCGTCGGCCTTCATGGACGAGTACGGCGTCGAGCTGTTCGGTGTCGAGTCCTCCGTGCTGCGCTTCGGCGAGACCGACACCGAGACCGTCCCCCACGTCTCCTCCACCCGCGTCACCCAGGCGGTGGGAGACGTGCCGGTCCTCGACGCGGGCCTGGTCCTCACCGGCCGCGGCACCAGCGCCAACACCGACGCGCTCCGGGTCACCGGTGTGCGGGGCCGGGTCTTCCCCGGCCTCAGCGTCGGCAGCGCGCCGACGCTGACCGCCGAGCAGGCCTCGGCCGTCGCCGCCGAGACCGCCGGCGGCACCGCGGACGGTGCGGCGCGCCTGGTCGTGCTGCCCGTCGGCGCCGGCGTGCTGGCCTGGGAGGTCGTGGTCCTCGCCACGACCGACGACACGACCGCAGCCGGTCGCTACTACATCGACGCGACCACCGGCGACCTGGTCGACATCCGGCCGATCTCGGCGGAGGTCGCCGCACCGGTGCCCGCCGCCAGGCGGTTGGCCCGCCACGCCCGGGTCGGCTCCGCGCCCGACCCGAACAGCGTCGAGGTGACCGGCCAGGACCCGCTCGGCCGCGACGTCACGGCGTTCGGCCTCCGGAGCGGACCGGGCGTCGAGCTCACCGACACCACGACCCGGACTTGGGACGCCGCGACCGGTTCCGGCGCGGTGCAGACCTTCGACGCGTCCGCGGTCACGAACGACTCACAGCTGCCGGGCGTCCTCGTCACCAGCCAGAGCACCACGATCGGCGACCCGGACGCGATCGCCGCCCAGGCCTACAGCCACGACATCATCGAGTACTACGAGTCGCTGGGACGCGACTCGTGGGACGACGCGGGGGGCGTGCTGCGCAGCTCGGTCAACTACGGGCCCGACGACTTCTGCAACGCGTTCTTCGCCGGCGGCATGCGCCAGCCGCAGATGGTCTACGGCAACCCGTGCGTCTACAAGGGCGAGCAGGTCTCGGGCACCTTCGTCGAGCCCGACATCGCCGCCCACGAGATCACCCACGGCGTCACCCAGACCACGGCGAACCTGCTCTACACCGGCCAGTCCGGCGCGCTCAACGAGAGCTTCTCCGACTACTTCGGCAACGTCATCGGGAACCTGATCCACGGCACCGAGAGCTCCATCCTCGGCGAGGACTCCTGCTCCCAGGTGCCCCAGCCGAACTGGCTGTGCGTGGGCAACCCGGACGGGAGCCGGTCGTTCCGCGACATGCTCAACGGCAACGACTTCGACGAGTACCTGCGCGTCCTCAACCCCGGCGCCCGGCTGCTGCTGCTGCTCAACTACAAGCAGGACAACGGCGGCGTGCACTTCAACTCCGCGATCTGGAACAACGCGCTGTGGAGCATCCGCACCCGGCTGGCGCAGATCGACGGTCAGCCGGGCAACACCTCGAAGCTGGCGCACGACTTCGATCGGGCGGTGTACGGCGCCCTGGCCAGCCGGCTCACGGCCACCAGCGGCTTCGTCGACGCGCGCAACGCGGTGGAACAGGTGATCATCGACTCGCAGCTGGACCCCGTCGTGCTCCGCACGGCCCGCGAGGTGTTCGACGCCGAGAAGATCTGCACCGGCTGTCCGACGGTCAGCGAGCTGGCCGGCGACGCCGTCGACACCTCACCGCAGACCCAGCTGCACCCCGTCATCTCCGGCAACCGCGTCGTCTGGCTCGACATCAGCGGGACCGACGAGCTGGAGGGCCACGCCGCCGCGACCCAGCTGGGCGGCTCGGGGCCGCCCCAGCTGTCCGGGAACGCCGACGTCTGGGAGGTGACCTTCGCCGGAGACTCGGTCCTCACCCTGGACGCGCGCGCCCAGGTCACCCGGATCGACCCGTCGGGCGCGGCCACGGTGGTGGACACCGTGCGCGACCCGAACAACACCCAGGCGTCCGGGTTCGCCGGCGCCGACGACGGCGGGGCCTGGCTCAGCCGTGGTGACAAGGTCAAGTACCTCGATCCGGCGGGCAACCTGTCCGGGGCCGAGGTCCCCGGGCTGCGCGGCGACACGGTCATCGCGACCGGCGTGGGTGGCGGCAGCGTCGCGGTCGGCACCGACCAGGGCAAGGTCTTCCTCTGGACCCCAGGCAGCGGCGGCTTCCGCCAGGTCGGCCAGGTCCAGGGCGCGGTGCTGAGCATCGCGACGCACGGCGGCAACGTCTTCGTGATCGACGACGCCGCCGACTCGACGCTGATCACCGCCGACGGGCAGAGCTTCGGCGTGACCCGCCACGCCGCGCCGTTCGGCGCCGCGATGTCCAGTGAGTACGTCGTGTGGGCGGAGGCCATCGGCCCGTCGGAGGCCGGTGTGGTGCCGGGTGGCCAGAGCCCCTACCCCGACACCGACCTCTACCTCCTCTCCCTCGGCACCGGGAAGATCTACGATCTGCACCGCGTCCCTGCGCAGCAGGGATTCCCTTCCATCTCGGGTCGCCAGCTGGTGTGGCAGGACGCCACCCTCGGCGGTGACGACGTCTTCACCGCCGCCGTACCTGGAGGACTTTGATGGGCGATCCCCGGTCCCCGGGGCGACAGTGGTGGCTCGGGCTGCTGGTCGTCCTCGGGCTGGTCGCGACCGGCTGCGACACCGGCCTGGCCGGGCTCGGCGGCGGTTCCGACCAGGACGGTCCGGCGCCGGTGACCCTGGTGGTGTCGGACGTCTGGGTGGCCGACCACCAGGGCGGAGGCACGGGCGGCGCTGCGGGAGGCACCGCCGTGGCCGCCCGCATCGCCTCGCTCCAGGCCGCGATCGACCGGCTCCGCGACCAGACCGGGACCGGTTGGACCGGCCGCCAGGACGACGTCACCGGCTACCTGACCGAGCTCACGGGCGGGTCGTGGCCCGGCGTGCCGACGGCGTTCATGGATGAGTACGGCCCGGAGCTGTTCGGCATCGGCTCCGGGGTGCTGAGGCTCGGCGAGCCCGACGCGCAGTCCGTGCCCGGCATCGTCACCACCAAGGCCACGCAGGTGGTCGGCGAGGTCTCGGTCCTCGACGCGTCGCTGGTCTTCGTCGAGCGCGACGAGCGGGTGGCCGGCGTGCGTGGCCGGGTCTTCCCCGGGCTCACCGTCTCGACCGTGCCCACCGTCACCGCCCGGCAGGCGCGGCGCAAGGTCGAGCAGGTCTCGGGTGGCCGGGCCCAGGCGCCACCGTCGCTGGCCGTGCTGCCGCGCGACGCGGGCGTGCTGTCCTGGCTGGTCACGGTGGCGGCGCCGTCCGACGGCACCACTCCCCTGACCGGCGCCGACTACTACGTCGACGCCACGACCGGCGACATCCTCAGCGTCCGACCGGTCAGCGGCGAGGGCCGGGTCGCGCTGCCGTGGGCCGCCTCCGCCGCGCAGTACGCCCGCCGGGTGCACTTCGCGGGCGCGCCGGTGCCGGACCCTCGCGACGTCGAGGTCAGCGGCCAGAACCCGATCGGCGGCACCCTCACCGGCCACGGGCTGCAGACCGGCAAGGGCGTGGTGCTGGTGGACACCACGACCCCGTCGTACGACGGACAGACCCAGGCCGGCGAGATCTCGACGTACGACGCCTCGAAGGTCCGCAACAGCACGCAGCTCCCCGGCGCGCTGGTCG
This sequence comes from uncultured Actinomycetota bacterium, assembly GCA_963749865.1. GTDB lineage: Bacteria > Actinomycetota > Actinomycetes > Propionibacteriales > Nocardioidaceae > Nocardioides. The sequence goes on along the minus strand of CAVVOE010000004.1, from coordinate 293,737 downwards.
TCAGCAAGGACACCAAGATCCGCGACAGCGAGGCGATGGCGGCGCACGCCCTGAGCCGCGAGGTCTACGACTACTACGCCTCGCTCGGCCGCAACTCGTGGGACGGCGAGGGCGGCTCCCTCGTCTCCTCGGTGCACTACGGCCCGTCGGACTACTGCAACTCGATGTTCACCAGCGCGGTGCGCCCGCCCCAGATGGTCTACGGCAACCCGTGCACCACCGAGGACGGCCAGGTCGAGGTGACCGAGGTCGAGATCGACACCGCCGGCCACGAGATCACCCACGGCGTCACCGCCACGTCAGCCGGGCTGAAGTACACCGGCCAGTCCGGCGCCCTCAACGAGAGCTTCTCCGACTACTTCGGCAACGTCATCGGCAACCGGGTCAAGGGCACCGACAGCGTGGCGATCTTCGAGGGCGGCTGCACCGGCTACACCGAGCCCACGCTCTTCTGTCGGCCCAACCCCGACGGCAGCCTGTCGCTGCGCTACATGCTCAACGGCAACGACTTCGATGACTACCTGCGCGTCCTCGACCCGGGCTTCCGGCTCACCTTCCTCGGCTACAACGGCCAGGACCACGGCGGCGTGCACTTCAACTCCGCTATCTGGAACAACGCGCTGTGGGCGATCCGGGCCAACCTGGCCAGGATCGACGGCCAGCCGGGGAACGACTCACCGCTGGCCCAGGCCTTCGACCGGGCCGTCTACGCCGCGCTGACCACCCGGCTCGGCCCGACCTCGGGCTTCCTGGACGCACGCGCGGCGGTGGAGCAGGTGATCCTCGACTCCCAGCTCGACCCCGTGGTGCTGCGCACCGCCCGCGAGGTCTTCGACCAGAACAAGATCTGCGCCGGCTGCCCCGACACCGGCGAGCTGGGGGGTGACCCGGTCTCCACCTCGCCGTCCACCCAGCTGCACCCGGTCGTGAGCCGCGACAGCGTGGCCTGGCTCGACGTGAGCGGCGAGGGCGACTTCTTCGGGTACGCCGCCTCGACCAAGGTGGGCGGCGCGACCCCGGCCAAGGGGTCCAGCTCCGACGTCGCGGAGGTCGCCTTCGCCGGCGACGCCCTGGTCACCTTCGACCTGAACGGCCGGGTCACCCGGTACGCGCCCGACGGCTCCACCACGACGCTCGGCGCGGTGCCCTTCGAGCCGGCGATCGCGGCCGGGCTGGCCGGCTCGGACGGCGGCGCGGCCTGGGCCGGCGGCGGGGGCGAGGTGTCCTACGTCGACCCGGACGGCCGGGTCAGCACGACCCAGGTCCCGGGGCTGGCCGGAGACAACCTCACCGGCCTCGGCGCCGGCAACGGCGTGGTAGGCATGGGCACCGACGGCGGCCGGGTCCTGGTCTGGCAGCCGGGTGGCCAGGTCAGCCAGGTGGGTCAGCTCGACGGCGCGGTGCTCTCGGTCGCGGCGTACGCCGGCAACGTGGTGGCGGTCGACGACACCGGCGTGGCGGCGCTGTTCACGGCCGACGGGCAGAGCTTCCAGCTCAGCGGCGCCGCGTCGCCGTTCGGCGTCGGGATGAACGACCGGTACGTCGTCTGGGCCGAGAGCCGGGGCCCGCTCGAGGCCGGTGTCGCGGGCGGGGTCTCCCGATACCCGGACACCGACCTCTACCTGGCCTCGCTGGCCAGCGGGAAGGTCTACGACCTGGTGCCCGGGGGCGGCCAGCAGGGCTTCCCGTCGCTGTCCGGCAACCGGCTGGTCTGGCAGGACGCAGCGTTCGGGGGCGACGACGTGCTGACCGCCGAGATCCCCGGCGGTCTCTGATCAGTGGCAGGACCGTGAGGGCCTGGCGAGCCGCGGCGAGCTGGCTGCCCGCGGTCCTCGTGGTCCCCGTGGCCGTCGTCGGCGTGGTCCGGCTCTCGGGATCGCAGGAGGCTGGGGCCGCGACCCGCAGCGTGCTCCCGACCGAGCCGGGCACGACGTGGGTCTACGCAGTCACCGACCACGACGAGCCGTCGGGGACCCGCACCAGCCAGGTGGTCGACCAGACCACGCTGCTGGGGTTCGGGGACGGCGTGCTCGAAGCCACTGAGATCACTCGCGACTACACCGACTACCCCGGGACGGGCCCCCGCACGAGCAGCAGCTTCTTCGCCACGCAGGGCGATGAGGTGGTGCAGGTCGGCCTGGTCGACGAGACAGGGTCGTTGCAGGCGCTCGACCCCGTGGCGCCGGTCTACGTGCTGGACCCGCGGCAGGGTGACGAGCTGGCCTACGAGGGGGCCCTCAACACCACTCCGCTCCGTCTGCGCACGACCGTGACCGACGTCGGAGAGGTCGAGGTCGGCGGAAGAACCTTCGACGGCTGCGCCCGCTGGGTCACCGAAACCACGTTCGAGAGCGAGGGCCAGCCGGACGTCGTGGTGGAAGCGGAGGAGTGGACCTGCCCGGGTTACGGCACCGTGCGGACCGTCGAGACCAACGAGGCCGCCGACACCGAGGTGACCGAGGAGCTCATCGAGTTCCACGGTGCGGCCGGCAACTGGTACGCCGACGGTCACCAACCCGAGGAGCCACGGGTCGAGCAGGTGGTTGGCGGGGCCGAGGCGTTCGACGCGCATCGCACCCTGGCGGTGCCGGAAGGAAGGATCGTCCCGCGGCTCGCGTGGAGCGACGTACGAGCGCAGCCTCCACTGTTCCCGCCGGTGACCGACGGAGACATGGTGGTGACGGCCGAGCGCGACGGGCAGGTGACAGCGCGGAGCCGCGAGGCGGGCGAACCACGCTGGCGGGTCAACCTGGGCGCACCCGTGATGGCCACCCCTCAGGTCGCCGGGGATCGCCTCGTCGTGGCCGATCGCACGCGCCGGGTCTGGGCCCTCTCGCTGACTGACGGGCACGCGCTGTGGGTGCGTCGGCTGGGCGACGTCTCCTCCTCGAGCCCCAGCCTCACCGACGAGGGGGTCCTCGTCGCGACCGACGACGCGAACCTCACGCTGCTCGACCTCGCGGACGGCGCCACGGAGTGGGAGCGCGGGCTGACGCAGCCGGCGCGCACCCCGGCCGCAGTCGACGGCGACACCGCCTATGTCGCCGACACGTCAGGCGGTCTGGTCGCGCTGGACACCGAGGACGGCACGGTGCGCTGGTCCCGCACGATCGACGACGGCATCGACGAGGGACCGGTCCTCGACTCCGGCCGCGGCCTGGTGCTGGTGGCCGACCACAACGGTCTGGTTCACGCCTACGCCGGGTCCGATGGCGACGAACGCTGGGTCGGCTCCACGCGTGGTGTCTCCCACCCGATGAGTGTCGGGAACGGCGTGGTGGTGGCCTCCAGCATCAACGACCGGCTGGTCGTCCTGGATGTCGCCACCGGTCACCGGCGGTGGAGCCGCCGGGTGCCGGGCACCGGCTCGGCGAGCGTCGTCGTCGGGGACCACGTCGTGGCCACCACCAACGACGGTCAGGTCGTCGTGCTGGATGCGAGCGATGGAGCGGTGGCCGACGGTTGGCGACTACCGTTCCCCGGCTCGGCGGACAGCAGCCTGCTCGACGTCACGCCGGCGGTCATCGGTGACGACCTGGTCCTGAGTGCCAGCCTGACCGGCGCCCTGGGCAGCGCGCTCTTCGCCTATCCCGTGACCGGAGCGAGCGACGGTGCCTCCGGTGTGCACCTCCGGCTGCAGTCCCGGGCCACGCCGCCGGCGGTCCCCAACGAGGAGCCGGTGCTCGTCGACGACTCGGTCGTGATGGCCGGCGGCGCCGACCTGCTCCTGGCTTCGCCGGAGGGGGAGTCGACGCTCGCGAGCTCGCCGTCCGGCCTGCAGACCGGGGCGGTCGTGCACGACGGCACGGCCTACGTCCGCGTGGACGACCAGCTCCAGGCGATTGAGGTGGACGACGGCGAGGTGTCGTGGTCGGTGCCGGCCGGCGCCGCGTCCCTGCAGTCCCAGCCCGCCGTCGACGACGACCGAGTCGTCGTCGGCGTGGCGGAGGTGGGGCTCCGTGCGGTCGACAGGACCACCGGTCGCGTCCGCTGGACCTCGCGCGTCCCGGACGCGTTGTCGGTGGGGCGGCCGGTCCTGCTCCCGGGTGGCGACGTCCTCTACGCCGGGGGTGTCCTGTCCCGGTACGACGCCGGCACCGGTGTCCCGGTGTGGCGGGCGGAGGACACCTACCTGTTCGGTCCGCCCGCCGTGTCCGGCGACACGGTCGTGGCCCAGACGGTGGGCGCCGAGGCGCCCACCGGCATCGGTGGGTACGACGCGGCAACCGGCCGACGCCTGTGGTTCGTGGAGCAGCCGGGAATCCCGTCGTTCCTCGGTCCGGTGACGCAGGAGGGCGTCGTCGTCTCGTCCGACTCCAAGAACCGGATCACCGGCCGGTCGCTGGCGGACGGCAGCGAGCTGTGGTCGGTCCAGCTGTCCCACGGTCTGTCCGGGCAGCCGATCGTCTCCGAGGGGCGGGTGCTGCTCGTGGAGTCCGGGATCGCCCGGGGGCTCACCGATCCCGACTTCCGGCTGTCCGTGCACGACCTGCGCAGCGGCCGCTACCTCGGCTCGTGGGAACCCGGCGTGATGCCGTTCCAGCAGGTGGGGATCCCCCGCATCGGGCGGACCGACGACGGACACGCTCTGGTCCCCGCGACCGGTGGCCTGGTCGAGGTGGAGGCCGCATCGTGAGCGACGTACCAGTCCCCCGCGGGGTGGAGCGCGGCCGGCTGTCTCGGGTCCGCGCCCTGCTCGCCTCGGTGCTCGGACCCTTCCTGGCCACGGCGTTCCGCGACCCGTTCCGCGAGGGCAGGCTGAGGCTGGACGCCCTGTCCCGGGTGGAGCGTCAGCTCGCCCGGGTCGGACTGGTCCTGCTCGTGGTGCTGCTCGGGTCGATGCTTCTCGCGGGATGGTGGCGGCGCGGCGACGTCCTGTCCCTCGGCGGTTCCCACGAGCTCAACCTGCTGCCGGTCGGGGTCTACGGAGTGACCCTCCTCGCCTTCTGCACCGGGTTCGCGTTGATGTTCTGGGGTGCGCTGGACGCTGCGCCGAGCGTCCGCGTGCTGGTAGCGGTGACGTTCGGTCTCACGATGGGATCACTGGACAAGCCGCCAGTGGTGCCGATCGTCGACACCTGGGTGATGCGGCACGGACCGACGATCGTCCACGTCGGCTTCCTCACCGCGATCGTGGCACTGCTGGTCTCGGCGGTGGTCTCAGCGGTGGTCTCGGCGGCTCTGTCGCGGCAGGCTCGCCTCAGCCGCCTCCTCACGGCCGCGTGGCGGGTCGTGGTCCTCCTCTCCCTGGCCGCGTTCTTCCTCGGCCTGCTCCTGATCCACCACGAGACCGAGGGCACGGGCGCCTTCGGCGCCCTGGCCTTCTCGTTGGACACCTCGATCGACGGCCTGGCCGAGCTCTCCCTGCCACTCCTGTTCGTCTCCGCGGTCGTTGTCGTCGACCTCGCCTTCGACGTGTCGACCAGCCTCCAGCCACAGCTGCGGAAGCTCTCCACCCGATGGGCGTTCGCGGTGCTCGCCGGCGTCGTGGCGGTCAAGCTCTGGACCGGACTCGTCAGCAGCTGGGGCCAGTGGGTCGACCTGGTGGAGAACCAGCCGCTCGCGGTCATCCGGACCATCGGCAGCGTCGCGCTGCTCGTCGTGGCGGTGGTCGTCGTCACTCGGTTCCCGCCCTCCGACGACTTCGTCGAGGCCAAGGAACGGCTGATCTACCTCGGTGCCTTCCTGCTCGCCTCGCCGTTCCTGTTGCACGCCGCGGGGAGCTCACTCGCCCTGATCGGTGTGCTCCAGCTCGACACGCAAGCGCTGGTCGATCTCAACAACGACGTGCCCTACAACGGGATCAGCCGCTGGCTGGTCTTCGTGCTGGCCGTCGCCGCTGTGGCCGCCGGCGGGTGGCTGATGCGTCGCAGCGCCGGCGGGTACGGCGACGAGCTCGGTTCGGCACTCGTCGTGGTCGGAGTCTGGAACATCCCAGCCAGCCTCGTGTCGGCCTTCGAGCTGCCGGTCGGCTTCTCCTACACCGCGGTCGACCTGCTGGTCACCCTGGCCGCGGTCGCGCTCGTGCTGTGGTCACTGGTCCGCAGGCGCAGCGTGCCGGCACCGCTCTCGGTCCTGCTGACCGCGGTGGTCGTGTTCTCCTGGCTGGTCATGAGCCGCGCCGACTACGTGTCCGTCCTGGGCGTCCTGCTCGGCCTTCCCGTCGTCGTGGTCGTGGTCTTCGGGATCCTCTACTCCCTGGCCAGCGACTCGGCGTTCGCCTCGGAGTCCTCCAGGCGGCTGCCGCGGGAGGCGCGACCGATGCTGCTGGTCGGCTACCTCCTGCTGTCGGTGGTGATCCTGCACTGGCTGGAGGTGACTCACGAGACCACCAACCTCGACGCCAGCATCGGGTTCTTCCGGCTCGGCATCCCCTTGGCGGCGTGGCTGGTCGGACGCCGGGTGATCGACCGGCGCTCGCCCGCGTCCACGGTCCCGGCGGACGCGGCCTCGAGCCACACCTAGGCGGCCGCCGTCTTTCGGGGCCCGACCAGCACCACGCCCTCGACGACCCGGACGTCGTACGCCGCGACCGAGACGTGCGCGTCGCCGAGGCACTGGCCGGTGCGCAGGTCGAAACCGTGCTTGTGCACGGGCGACGCCACGAACGGGACGTCGCCGGTCACGCCGACGATCCCCCTGGCCAGCGTCGCGTGCCGGTCGAAGGGGTCGTGGTTCGCCAGCGCGTAGACCGTGGTCTCGTCGGTCCGGAAGATCGCGACCGCCTGGCCGTGCACGAGCGCAGCCACGCCGCGCTCGATCTCGAGCTCGGCGAGCCGGCACACGGGCTGCCACTCGATCGGGTCCGGCCGGGGCGACACGGTGGCGAACCTAGGAACCGCATGTTTCCGCTGACGCGGCACAGGCAACGGGCGTGTAAACATTCGCCCATGCCGGCCGCCGTCGTGATCCTCGCCGCCGGGTCCGGCAGCCGGGTCGGCGCGGACGCCAACAAGGTCCTGCTCCCGCTCGGCGACAGCACCGTGCTCGGTCAGTCGGTGCGCACCGTGCTGAGGGTCGCCGGCGTGACCAGACTGGTCATCGGCGTGCGTGCCGGTGACGAGGACGCCGTCCGCCGGGCCGTGGCGCCACTGCTCGGCACCCACGAGGTCCGGATGGCCCCGGGCGGCGCGACCCGGCACGCCTCGGAATGGGCGGCCCTGCAGGCGCTGGCCGACGACGTGGACGCCGGCGAGGTGGACGTGGTCGCGGTGCACGACGGTGCCCGGCCGCTGGCCGACGCGGCGCTGTTCGAGGCGACGATCGCTGCCGCCCGCGAGCACGGCGGGGCGGTGCCGGTCGTGGGGCTGCCGGGGCTGGTCGGCCGCGACCTGCGCCGGGTCCCCGAGGGACTGGCCGGCGTGCAGACCCCGCAGGCCTTCCGCGCCGTACCCCTGCTGGAGGCGCACCGCCGCGCGGCCGCGGAGGGCTACGAGAGCACCGACACCGCCGCCTGCTTCGAGCGGTACGCCGACCTGCCGGTGCTCGCCGTGCCCGGCGGCGCCACGAACCTCAAGGTCACCTTCCCCGAGGACGTCGCGGTCGCTGAGGAGCTGCTCAGCGCGGAGCGGTAAGGGCCTCCAGCACCCGCAGGTCGGCGTCGTCGGCGACCCGCCGGGCCTCGGCCGGCGCCTCCAGCGTCTCGACCGGGAACCGCTCGGCCAGAGCTGTGACCAGCTCGGTGAAGTCGGTGGTCGGTACGCCGTCCAGCGCAGCCACCACCGCCGCCGGCAGCACCACCGGGGAGACGACCTGCAGCAGCGTCGACCGGTCGACCGTGGCCCCCACCCGGGCGCCGTCCCGCTCCTTGACCGTGTCGGTGACCGGGCGGACGCCGACGGTGACCGCCGACGAGGCCTCCGCGTGGGCCACGCAGGCGACCAGGAACTGCGGCGGGGTGAGCGGGCAGAGCGGGTCGTGGAGCACGAACGGCGTACCGGACTCCTGGAGGGCCTCCCAACCGGTGCCAAGGTCCACCAGCGTCACCCCGGCCTCGCCCATCGCCCAGGCGGCGGCCGCGACCAAGGGCTCGCCGTGCACCAGGGCGAACGGGAGCGAGCCCCGGCCGGTCTCGACGACCGTCCCCAACGCATCGACCCGCCCGAGCTCAGGCTCGGACGGGTCGACGGCGGGTCGTGTCTGAGCGTCGCTCAGGAGGCGAGGACCTCGTCGAGGATGGCCTCGGCCTTGTCCTCGTTGGTGTGCTCGGCCAGAGCCAGCTCGGAGACAAGGATCTGGCGCGCCTTGGCCAGCATCCGCTTCTCGCCGGCCGACAGACCACGGTCACGCTCGCGGCGCCACAGGTCGCGGACGACCTCGGCCACCTTCTTCACGTCACCGCTGTGCAGCTTCTCGAGGTTGGCCTTGTAGCGGCGCGACCAGTTGGTCGGCTCCTCGACGTGCGCGGCCCGGAGGATGTCGAACACCTGGTCGAGCCCTTCCTTGTCGACCACGTCGCGGACGCCGACCAGGTCCAGGTTGCAGGCCGGTACGCGTACGACCAGGTCCTGCTGGGCGACAATGCGGAGAACGAGATACTCCCTGTCCTCCCCCTTGACCGTCCGAGTCTCGATGTCCTCGATGATCGCGGCCCCGTGATTGGGGTAGACGACCGTTTCGCCGACAGTGAAAGTCATATGTGGAGTTCCCCTTCCTAGGTGACCAGTCTAACACGACGCTGGGCGCCTCTGATCACTGTTTCCGCAGGTCAGGGGCACAATCCGGGCTTGACAAACGGCGGGCTGTCGTGCTGCGAGGGGTGCTCGAAGCACCGCCCGGGTCAGGGTTCTCTCAGGTTCTCCACAGGTGAAATCGCAGGTCATCGGCACCGAAGGCCCATCTCGCGACCGCTCGTGGTCAATACTGCGGGGCATGGCGAGAGAGGGTCGCTGGGGTCGCGGGAGGGCGGCCAAGCGCGAGGCTGGTGAGGCTGGTGGTGCCGTCGGAACCACGTCGGTCGCCGAGCCGGCCCGCGAAGAGAGCCCGCAGCCCGGCCCCGAGGCCCCCGACCCGGCCCCGGACCCGGCCCCCGACCCGGCCCCCGACCCGGCCCCCGACCCGGCCCCCGACCCGGGCGTCGGCCCCGAGGAAGGCTCGGAGGACGAGCCCGCGCCGTTCCGGCTGGGCAACCTGACGCCGTTCCTGCTGGTCCGCGCCGCCCACCCCCGCCAGGCCCTGGTCACCGCGGTCGGCCTGGCAGTGGCGGCGGCGCTGGCCGGGCGGCCCAGCCGCGAGCTGCTGCTGATCCTCGGCACCGTCCTGGTCGGTCAGGTGATCCTCGGGTGGTTCAACGACCTGGTCGACCGACGCCGCGACGAGCGGCACAAGCGCCCCGGCAAGCCGCTGGCCGACGGCCGGCTCGAGCCGGGCACCGTCTGGTTCTGCCTGGCCCTCGCGGTGTTCCTGGTCGTGCCGATGTCGGTCGCCAACGGGCTGTACGCCGGCTCGGCCTACCTCGCGTCCCTGGCGATCGGTCTGCTCGGGCAGTGGGTGTGGCTGCGCAAGGGGTTCTTCTCGTGGCTGCCCTGGGCGGCGTCGTACGCCCTCTACCCGGCCTTCCTCTCGTACGGCGGCTGGGGCGGCCAGGAGCGCGGCGCCCCGCCCGAGCTGCTCATCACCGCGCTGGCCGCGCTGCTCGGGATCGGCGTGCACCTGCTGACAGCCCTGTGGGGGCTGGTGCCCGACAACGAGGACAAGTGGACCTACCTCCCGCTCAAGCTCGGACTGCGGATCGGCGCCTCGCGGCTCCTGTGGGTGGCCGGCACCTACACCGTGCTCGTGGTGGTCGGCCTGGCCTTCGCGGGCTCCCACGTCGGGCTGGCGCAGGAGCCGATCTAGCGGTCCCCGAGGCGTCCATTAGGGTTCTGTGCCATGCAGCCCCGACGCTCGCTCCGGCGAGGGCGCGCCCTCATGGCAGGAGTCCTCGTCCTCGCCCTGCCACTCCTCAGCTCGTGCGGGTTCAACAAGGCGACGGACCGGGTCTTCACGCCTGGTGAGGGGATCAACAACCGTGACGGCGTGGTTGACGTGCTGTCGGCGGTCGTGGTGTCGGCGCAGGCCGGCTCCGGGACCTTCCTCGCGTCGCTGAGCAACAACTCCTCGACCGACGAGAACTCACTCGAGGGGCTGGCCGGCGCAGGCGAGTGGCAGGACCTCACCGTCGACGAGGTCGACCCGGTCGACCTGACGGCCCGCGGGTTCGCGAACCTCGCCGAGGAGGGCGGCATCCACCTCAGCGGCAACTTCCAGCCCGGCGATGTCGTCCGGCTCACGCTGACCTTCAGCAGCGGCGACTCGGTCACGATGAACGTGCCCGTCATCTTCGCCTGTGACGAGTACACCGGCCTCGACACCTCCGGCGGCGAGGCCAGCAGCGGGTCTCAGCCCACCGAGAGCGAGTCGCCGTCCCCGGGCGAGGTCCCGACCGACGAGGCGAGCCCGAGCGAGACCGCCGAGTCCTCCGCCTCGTCCGAGGAGACCTACGACTGCGCCGTCGTCCTCGAGGAGGAGTGACCGGCGTGCCGCACACGCTGGTCCTGCTCCGTCACGGCCAGAGCGTCTGGAACGCCGAGAACCTGTTCACGGGCTGGGTCGACGTTCCCCTCAGCGACAAGGGCCGGAGCGAGGCCGAGCACGGCGGTCGATTGCTGCAGGAGGCCGACCTGGCACCCGACGTCGTGCACACCTCGCTGCTGCGCCGGGCCATCACCACCGCCTCGATCTCGCTCGACGTGGCCGACCGGCACTGGATCCCGGTGCGGCGCTCGTGGCGCCTGAACGAGCGCCACTACGGCGCGCTGCAGGGCAAGAACAAGAAGCAGACCCTCGACGAGTACGGCGAGGAGCAGTTCATGCTCTGGCGCCGCTCCTTCGACGTACCCCCGCCGCCGATCGAGGACTCCTCGGAGTGGTCGCAGGCCGGTGACCCGCGCTACGCCGACCTCGGCGACGAGATGCCGGCCACCGAGTGCCTCAAGGACGTCATCGCCCGCTTCCTCCCCTACTGGGAGTCCTCGATCGTCCCCGACCTCCGGGCCGGCCTGACCACCCTGGTCGCCGCGCACGGCAACAGCCTCCGGGCGCTGGTCAAGCACCTCGACCAGATCAGCGACGAGGACATCGCCGGCCTCAACATCCCGACCGGCATGCCCCTGGTCTACGAGCTCGACGACGCGTTCTCCCCGACCGTCCCCGGCGGCCGCTACCTCGACCCCGAGGCCGCCGCCGAAGCCGCCGCCGCCGTGGCGAACCAAGGTCGTTGAATCGGGACTTCTGCCGGTCGAGTCGGGACTTCTGACGGTCGAAACCGACGACTCGACCGGCAGAAGTCCCGATTCAACGCTGGATCAGGCGCGGAGAGCAGTGGGGAACTCGCCGGTCACGATGTAGACCACCCGGTTGGCCACCGAGACCGCGTGGTCGGCGATCCGCTCGTAGTAGCGGCCGAGCAGGGCCACGTCTACCGCGGCCTCGACACCGTGCGACCAGCTGTCGGAGAGCAGCTCGGTGAAGCTGCGGCGGCGGAGCTGGTCCATCTCCTCGTCGTCGTGGCGGACCTCGAGGGCGGCCTTCACGTCGCGGGTGGTGATCACCGCGTGCACGCTCTTGACCATGTCCTCGGCCACCTCGGCCATCCGCGAGACCGTGGGCCGGATCTCCTCGGGCACGGCGATGTTCGGCACCCGGAGCCGCGCGATCTTGGCGACGTGCACGGAGAGGTCGCCCATCCGCTCGAGCTCGGTCACCATCCGGAGCGCGGCGACCACGACGCGGAGGTCGCCGGCGACGGGCGCCTGGAGGGAGAGCACGGAGAACGCAGTGTCCTCCACGCGCTCACGGGCCCGGTCGATCTCGATGTCGGCGCTGATCACCCGTTCGGCGATCTCGGCATCGCCCTGGAGCAGGGACGCGGTGGCACTCGAGACAGCCTCCTCGACCTGGGAGCAGATCGCGGCGAGGTCGTCGAGGATCGACTCGAGCTGGTCGTGGAAGGCTTCACGCATGCGCAGAACGTAGGTCGGCAACATGACCAGCCGGGGTGACGACGTGAACTGCACGTGAACGTTCGGTGCCCCGCACGCTCTGGAGGCGAACGAACGCCGACGACCGGCCTACCATCGTTGACGTGGACCCGACGACACAGGCGTTCCTCGCCGCCGTCCTCGGGGCCGTGGTCGCCGGAGGCGCGGTGCTGGCGTGGCACATCAGTGACCGGCAGCAGTCCGCCCACGGGGTCGCCGAGGAGCCGGTGATCCCGGCCGAGGTCGCGACCGTGCTCTCGGTGCTGCGCAGCAGCGCGGTGGTCGTCGACGACACCGACACCGTCGTGAAGGCCTCCGCGCCGGCGTACGCCCTCGGGCTGGTGCGCGGTCACCAGCTGGTCTCCGAGGAGCTGGACCGGCTGGTCCACGAGGTACGCCGCGACGGCCAGATCCGCGAGACCGAGCTGCTCATGAACCGGGCGGCCGCGCCCGCGCGGCACGTCACCGCCCGCGTGGCGCCGCTGGGCTCGCACCTGGTGCTGGCGCTGGTCGAGGACCGCACCCGCGAGCGCCGGGTCGAGGCGGTACGCCGCGACTTCGTCGCCAACGTCAGCCACGAGCTCAAGACGCCAGTGGGGGCGATCAAGCTGCTGGCCGAAGCCGTCTCCGACGCCAGCGAGGACCCGGAGGCGGTCAAGCGGTTCGCCGGCCGGATGCTCACCGAGAGCGACCGGCTCACCCGGCTGGTGCAGCAGATCATCGAGCTCTCCCGTCTCCAGGCCGACGACCCGCTCGAGACCCCGACCGCGGTGGGCATCGACGACGTGATCGGGATCGCCGTCGACACCAGCGCGATCGACGCGGACTCCAAGCGGATCGAGATCGTCACCGGCGGTACGCCGGGGCTGGAGGTGTTCGGTAGCGAGGAGCAGGTCACCGCCGCGGTGGCCAACCTGGTCGCCAACGCCGTCTCCTACTCCAAGTGCGACTCCACCGTGCTGGTGACCACCAAGGCCGAGGCGGGGTCGGTCGAGATCTCCGTGGTCGACCAGGGCATCGGCATCCCCTCGGACGACATCGACCGGATCTTCGAGCGGTTCTACCGGGTCGACCCCGCCCGGCACCGCTCCACGGGAGGCACCGGCCTCGGCCTCTCGATCGTCAAGCACGTCGCCGCCACGCACGGCGGCGACATCAGGGTGTGGTCCGTCGAGGGCCAGGGTTCGACGTTCACGCTGACCCTCCCCCAGCACACACCCCATCACGGGGCGGACGGACCCTCCGAGCCCCTCACGAAAGAGGTACTCAAGTGACCCGGGTGCTCGTCGTGGAGGACGAGGAGAGCTACAGCGAGGCTCTGGCCTACATGCTCCGCAAGGAAGGCTTCGAGGTCGCGATCGCGGCCGACGGCAACGCTGCGCTCACCGAGTTCGACCGGAACGGCGCCGACATCGTGCTGCTGGACCTGATGCTGCCGGGGATCCCCGGCACCGAGGTGTGCCGGACCATCCGGCAGACCTCCAGCGTCCCGGTGATCATGGTGAGCGCGAAGGACGACGAGGTCGACAAGGTGGTCGGCCTCGAGCTGGGCGCCGACGACTACGTCACCAAGCCCTACTCGCCCCGCGAGCTGGTGGCCCGGATCCGCGCGGTGCTGCGTCGCGGGACCGAACCGGATCTCGCCCCCGCCACCCTCGAGGCCGGACCGGTGCGGATGGACGTCGAGCGGCACGTGGTCACGGTGGGTGGCCAGGAGCAGCGGCTGCCGCTCAAGGAGTTCGAGCTGCTCGAGATGTTCCTCCGCAACCCAGGCCGGGTGCTGACCCGGGGCCAGCTGATCGACCGGGTCTGGGGCTCCGACTACGTCGGCGACACCAAGACCCTCGACGTGCACGTGAAGCGGCTGCGCGCCAAGCTCGAGCCCGACCCGGGCGAGCCGAAGTACCTCGTCACCGTCCGCGGGCTGGGCTACAAGCTCGACCTCTGACCGGCCCGTTCCAGCCGCGTCCCGTTTCACCGGGTACCCGGTGAATCTGGCGCTGACCGGCTGGAGTTTCATACAGGCAGTGGAAGTTTCACCGGGTACCCGGTGAATCCTCACCCCAGCAGCACCTGCCAGCCCGCCCCGAGCTCGGCCAGGTCGTCGTCGGACAGCGGCGTCCGGCCGGTGCCTTTGAGGATCGATTCGGTGTCCTCCCACCGGGTCGGCAGCGGTCCTCCGTGCAGCCCTTCCAGCACCCTGCGCGCCTCGGCGAGCGCGGCCGGAGGCGGGGACGGTGCGCCCTCGAGGTCGACGGTGAGGTCGAGCAGGTGGGTGGTCGCCTCGACCACCAGCGTCGAGGCGAGGTCTGCGACGGTGATGACGTGACCCTGGGTCCGGAACCGCGAGGCGGGATCGGCCGCGGCCACCGCGCGGGCCGATGCCTCGGTGGTGGTCGCGAGGTGGTCGACCAGAACCGCGCCGGAGGGGTACGCCGACGCGGCCACCCGGACGAACTCCGCATGCGTGTCGTTCCACGGGGCATCCGGCTTGAACGGCTGCCAGTAGCTGACCGCGTCGACGTCGGGCTGCTCGCCGGCGTCGGCCGGCGAGGCGAGCGCCACCAGGGTGCGCTGGGCGTCGAGCAGCTGGTGGAAGAGCAGCTCGCGCACCGTCCAGGCGGTCCGCGTTGGTCGGCTGAAGTCGTCCTCGGGGCGGTCCCGCACCGACGCCACCTCCGCGGCGTACAGCTCGGCCAGCAGGTCAACCAGCGAGTCGTTCACCCCGCCATCCTGCCCGCCGGTGGGGGCATGGCGGGAAGTCGTGGTCACACGTCCGATTACCGCGTGTCAGGTGTCGGTGCCCCTTCCTAGGCTGGGCTCGTGACCGCCACGACGCCCGCCGAAGAGACCGCACGCGAGCCGGCCGCGGCGCCGCCCGCCTGGCTGCCACCGGCCGCCGTCGGCGTGACCCTGGTCCTGTGGGCCTCGGCATTCGTCGCCGTCCGGCACCTGGCCGACACGTTCTCGGCCGGCTCCCTGTCCCTGGGACGGCTCGTGGTCGGCTCGCTGTGCCTCGGCGTGGTCGCGCTGAGCCGTGGCCTGCCCCGGCCCACCGGCCGGCAGTGGGCGGCGATCGTCACGATCGGCGTGCTGTGGTTCGGCATCTACAACGTCGCCCTCAACGCCGGCGAGCAGCACGTCGACGCCGGCACCGCCGTGATGCTGATCCAGGTCTCACCGGTGCTGGTGGCCCTCCTGGCGGCGACGTTCCTCCACGAGAAGTTCTCTCTCTACCTCGGGATCGGCCTCGCGCTGGCGTTCGGCGGTGTCGCGCTGATTGCCACCGCGTCCGGCGACTCGGGCGGTGACGGGAGCGTCCTCGGTGTCGTGCTGTGCCTGATCTCCGCGGTGGTCTACTCGATCAGCCTGGTGCTGCAGAAGCCGCTCGTCGCCAAGCTGCCGGCCATCCACGTCACCTGGCTCGCCTGCACGGTCGGTGCGGTGGTCTGCCTCCCGTTCGCGGGCCAGCTGGTGGACGAGACCCGGTCCGCGTCGGCGTCCGACGTCTGGTGGGTGATCTACCTCGGCGTGTTCCCGACCGCGATCGCCTTCACCACCTTCGCCTACGCGCTGCGCACCATGACCGCGAGCAACCTGGGCGTCACCACGTACCTCGTCCCGCCGATCACCATCGTGATGGGCTGGCTCCTCCTCGACGAGACGCCGCCGAGCATGGCGTACGTCGGCGGGGCCCTGGCGCTGGTCGGTGTCGCCGTCGCCCGGCGCAAGCCGCGGACCCTCGCCGCCGAGCCGCCCGCGCCGAGCTGAGGGCCAGGGCCCTACTGCCATGCTGGGCCCGTGAAGGCGGCGCGGTGAACATCGTCGCGGACGTCGTGGTGGGCGTCGTCGCCGCGCTGCACCTCTACTTCCTGGTGCTGGAGATGTTCCTCTGGGACACCCCCACCGGCCATCGGACGTTCGGGCTCGAGCCGGCCTTCGCCACCGAGAGCAAGACCCTGGCGGCCAACCAGGGCCTCTACAACGGCTTCCTCGCCGCCGGCCTGGTGTGGGGTCTGGTCGACGACCAGACCGACGTGCAGCTGTTCTTCCTGGCCTGCGTCATCGTGGCCGGCGCGTACGGCGCGGTGACGGTCAGCCGGCGGATCCTGGTCGTCCAGGCGCTGCCCGCGCTGGTCGGCTTCCTGTTGGTGCTCCTCGCCTGACCCCTGACCTGATCCGACCGCGCGGTTACACTCCCAGCGCGAACCGAGGAACCGGGGGGTGCAGGGTGCGCCGACGTGAACTGCTGTCAGGCGTCGTCTCCGTGACGATGGCCGCGAGTCTCTGCGGCGCCGTGCTCGGGTCACCACCGGCCAGTGCCGCGACGTACATCCCGAGCAACCCGCACAACATCAAGATCTCGGCGGACAGCGGCGGCGACGCCGACCCGTTCCCCTCCACCATCCAGGCCTACGGCCTCGGCACCAGGGTCAGCGACCTGAACGTGACCCTCAACGGTCTGTCCCACACCCTCCCGGACGACCTCGACATCGAGCTGGTCGCGCCCGACGGGACGGCCGTGGTGCTGATGTCCGACGGGTGCGGCGAGGACGATCTGGTCAAGATCGCTATCACCTTCGACGACTCGGCCAGCGGGTCGGTGCCGAACAGCCTCTGCGCGACCGGCTCCTACCGTCCCACCGATCTGCCGGCGAACAAGCCGGACGACTGGCGGGTGCCCCCGACAGGCACCAGCCTGGCGGCGTTCAACGGCATCAACCCCAACGGGCCGTGGCGGCTCTACGTCAGCGACGACGACGGGTCGGGCGACGGAGGCGCGATCAGTGACGGCTGGTCCCTGACCATCAACACCAGGGCGACCCCGGCGCTGACCTTCCCCGGACCAGCGAGCACGGACGGGCGCGGACCCGCGGACACCTACCCGTACGCGATCCCCGTCACCGGCCCCGCGCTGGCGGCCACCAACGTGAAGGCGGTGATCTCCGGGCTCACGCACGCGGTCCCCGGCAGCCTCCAGATCCTGCTCGTGAACCCCCGCGGCACGGCGGTGCTGCTGATGTCCGGCGCCTGCGGCCGGACAGCCCTCGATGACGTCACCGTCACCTTCGACGACTCCGCCAAGGAGAAGCTGAGCCCGGCGAAGGCCACCTGCTCGAGCGGCAGCCGCAAGCCCACCGTCCAGGACCCCGTCACGCCCCTGCCGGCGCCCGCGCCGGCCGGCCCGTACGCCACCAAGCTGTCCGCGTTCCGTGGTGGCCCGACCACCGGCACCTGGCTGCTGTACGTCGCGGACACCCGCCAGGAGGAAGGCGGGTTCCTCGCGAACGCCCCGGTCGTGCGGCTCACCACCGACAGCAAGCCGCCCAACACCAAGGTGACCAAGCGCCCGAAGAAGAAGACGACGCGGGCCCGGGCCAAGATCAAGTTCGAGAGCACCGAGGCCGGCTCGAAGTTCCAGTGCCGGATCGACGGCCGCAAGTGGCGGTCGTGCAAGTCACCGTTGAAGCTGAAGCGCCTCAAGCCCGGCAAGCATCGCGTCAAGGTCCGCGCCATCGATCCGTCCGGGAACGTCGACAAGACTCCCGCCAAGATCGTGTGGCGGGTCAGGCGACACCGCTGAGGCCGGTCAGCGCTCCTGCTCGTCGTCTCCCACGTCGGACCGGCCGGCCGCGTCGTCGGCCTCCAGCCACCCTCGGAACGCCTCGAGGTTCTTGGTCGACTCGCCGCGCAGCTTGCGCCACTCCCACTCCTTGCGGATCGAGGAGGCGAAGCCGAGCTCGAGGATCGAGTTGAACGAGTCGTCCGCCGTGGCCAGCACGGTGCCGAGCAGCCGGTCCAGGTCGTCGTGGTCCAGCACCGACAGCGGCAGCCGGGCGTCGAGGTAGATGTCGCCGAGCCGGTCGACCGCGAAGGCGACGGCGTAGAGCTTCAGGTTGCGCTGGAGCAGCCACTCGTAGACCCGCTCATGGTTCTCGTCGGGGCGCCGGCAGACGAACGCGTGCACCGCCAGGGCGTGCGCCCCGACGTCCAGCCGGACCGGGGTCTGGAGCTTCTTCTCCCCGGGGAGCGCGAACGAGAACTGGCCCGGACGAGGCTCGTCGTACTCGAGGTCGTTCTCCTCGAGGTACGCGCGGACCCGGTCGGCCGGGTCCTCGGCGCCTGTCACGATGCAGCGGGGAGTGAGGTGCGCGAGCGGTCGTAGACCTCGAGCGTCGCCTCCGCAGTGGCCTCCCACGAGAACAGCCGCGCTTGTCGCAGCGCCCCCTCGCCGAGCCGGGCGCGTAGTGGGTCGTCGGCCAGCACGCGGTGCAGCGCGTCGGCCCACTCGTCGGTGCGATGGCCCGGCACCAAAAGCCCGCTGCGGCCATCTCTGACGACGGTGGTCAGGCCGCCGACCGCAGCCGCCACCACGGGCGTGCCGGTGGCCTGGGCCTCGGCGGCCACGAGTCCGAACGACTCGTTGTACGACGGCACCGCGACCAGCGTGGACGCGGCGTACCACTGGGCCAGCTCGGCCTGGGTGACCGGCGGGACGAACCGGACCACGTCGGTCAGCCCGAGCTCGGCGGCCAGGTCGGCCAGGGCCTGCGGCTTCTCCAGGCCCGAGCCGGACGGCCCGCCGACCACGGGGACCACGAGGCGGGATCGGCGCCACGGCTCGCGCTCGAGCAGCACGGCCACCGCACGGAGCAGCACGTCGGGGGCCTTGAGCGGCTGGATCCGGCCGGCGAACAGCAGGACGTCGGCGTCGAGCGGCAGCCCCAGCGCGCCGCGAGCCTGGGCCTGCGGGACCGGACGGAACACGTCGAGGTCGACGCCGGGGTGCACGACCTCGACGCGGGCGGGGTCGGCGTCGTACAGCTCGATCAGCTGCTTGGCCTCGAGGTCGGTGCTGGCGATGAGCATGTCCGCGGCCTCGACCACCTGCTCCTCGCCGATCACCCGGGTCAGCGGCTCGGGGGTGTCGCCCTCGGCGAGGGCGTCGTTCTTGACCTTGGCCATCGTGTGCATGGAATGCACCAGCGGGACGCCCCACCGGTCGCGGGCCAGCGCGCCCACCTGGCCGGAGAGCCAGTAGTGGCTGTGCACGACGTCGTAGTGGCCGAGCGGGTGGGCGGCCTCGGTGCGGAGCACCTCGCGCGCGAAGACGCACAGCTGGGCGGGGAGCTCGTGCTTGTCCAGACCCTCGAACGGCCCGGCGTGGATGTGCCGCACCGTCACGCCGGGGCAGGCCTCGACCGCCGGGGCGAGCATCGAGCTGGTCGCGCGGGTGAAGATGTCGACCTCGATGCCGTGGCGCACCAGCCGCTTGGCCAGCTCGATGACGTAGACGTTCATGCCACCCGCGTCACCGGTGCCCGGCTGGTCGAGCGGCGAGGTGTGCAGACTGATCATGGCCAGCCGGCGGAGCTCGCTCATCCGGACCTCCTGCACACGTGTCGATCGCCGTGGAGACGTACCGCTCCATGACGTGAACCAGAGGCGGGCCCCGGTCATTCCCGGAGGTACCCCGCACGGGCAGGTCAGGCGGCGTGCGACCCGGACGAGCGGCGCGGGCGAGTCGACCCGCCGCCGTCGTGGCGGCGACGCCGGCGGGCCAGCAGCCCGACCAGGCAGTACGCCGCCACCAGCGCGCCCAGGACGCCGTCGACCGTCCGGTCGGCGTACTCCTGGTGCAGGAACTCGAGGATCGCCCACGCCAGCGCGACCAGGCAGATCGCGACGACCCCGCGAAGCGCCATCAGGCCGGAGACCAGGCCGGCCCCGATGCCGAGCAGGGCGATGACCAGCAGCGCCAGGCCGCCGTAGTGGAGGGCGTTGACGACGGACTCGGATCCGTCGCCGTCGTCGATGACTGCGCGCACCACCCAGCACAGGCCGCCCAGGACGCCGGCGAGCCGGGTCAGGGTGGTCGGTGTCACGACCGATGAGTGTGCCACCACAATGACAGGCATGAGCCAGGCGCCCGCGAGCCCGCCCAGTCCGATCCGTACGGCGGTGGTGACCGGAGCCAGCAGCGGCATCGGCGCGGCCACCGCCAGGATGCTGGCCGGGGCCGGCTTCCGGGTGGTCTGCGCGGCACGGCGCCAGGACCGGATCGAGGCGCTGGCCGAGGAGATCGGCGGAGTCGGGGTGGCGTGCGACGTCACCGACGCCGAGTCGGTCGCCGGACTCGCCTCCGCCGTGGGCGACACGCTGCACGTGCTGGTGAACAACGCCGGCGGCGCGTTCGGGGCGGCCCCGGTCGCGGAGGCGGACGCCGACGACTGGCGGCGGATGTTCGACGTGAACGTGATCGGGCTGATGCAGGTGACCAAGGCCCTGCTGCCCGCGCTGGTCGCGAGCGGGGACGGCGTGATCGTCAACGTCGGCTCGACAGCGGGGCGGATCGCCTACGAGGGCGGTGCCGGCTACACGGCGGCCAAGCACGGCACCCAGGTCATCACCGAGACACTGCGGCTGGAGCTCTACGACCAGCCGGTCCGGGTCTGCGAGATCGCGCCGGGCATGGTCAGGACCGACGAGTTCGCCCTGGTCCGCTTCGACGGCGACCACGACAAGGCGGAGGCCGTGTACGCCGGCGTACCGGACCCGCTGACCGCCGAGGACGTGGCCGACGCGATCACCTGGATGGCCACCCGGCCCTCGCACGTGAACATCGACGAGCTGGTGATCCGCCCCCGGCGGCAGGCCGCTCACCACAAGGTCCACCGGGAGCCCTCCCGGGATTGAGCGTGGAAGAGTGAGCCCATGGCGAGCCCTGGCAGCAGCATGAAGACCATCGGCCTGGTCGGCGGCATGAGCTGGGAGAGCAGCGCGGTCTACTACCGCGACCTCAACCTCGGCGTGCAGAAGCGGCTGGGCGGGCTGTCCTCACCCAAGCTGGTGCTCAGCACGGTCGACTTCGCCGAGCTCACCGACCTCGAGGACGCCGAGCGCTGGGACCAGATCGGGACCCTGCTGGCCGATGCCGGCCGGGGCGTGGAGCGGGCCGGCGCCGACTTCCTGCTGCTGTGCACGACGACGTTCCACAAGGTCGCCGACCAGGTCGCCGCCGCGGTCGACATCCCGCTGCTGCACCTGGCCGACGTGGTCGCCGACGCGTGCCGCCAGGCCGGGGTGACGAGGGTGGCGTTCATCGGCACGACCGTGGCCATGTCCGACGGCTTCTTCATCGACCGGATGGCCGACCACGGGCTCGAGGCGCTGGTCCCGCCGCCGTCGGAGCACGACTGGCTGAACTCCGCGATCTACGAGGAGCTCGTGCACGGGTCGGTGCTCCCCCGCACCCGGAGCCGGGTCGTGGACCTGATCCACCGGCTGTGGGACGCGGGCGCCGAGGGCGTCCTGCTCGGCTGCACCGAGCTCGAGCTGCTCATCCACCAGGCCGACGTCGACCTCCCGGTCTTCCCCTGCACCACCCTGCACGTCGAAGCGGCCCTGGACCGGGCGCTGTCCTGACCCGATCGTCGGGGTAGTCACGACTACCCCCATTTCGCTGCGAGACTGCCCCGGTGCAGCAACAGTCCTCAAGACGCGGCGTCGAGGCCGTGGTCGACCTGGTCCGCCGGCGGATCGCGCAGGAGGCGCCCGAGGACCTCGGCCTGTTCGAGACGCACGCGCGGGAGGCGGTGTTCGGGCGGGAGTTGATCGCCGAGGACGTCGCAGCGCTGGCGCCGGACGCCCTCGTGGTCGAGATCGGCGCTGGGGCGCTGCTGCTGTCGGCGGGTCTCGCGT
The DNA here is from genome assembly GCA_963749865.1 of uncultured Actinomycetota bacterium. GTDB lineage: Bacteria > Actinomycetota > Actinomycetes > Propionibacteriales > Nocardioidaceae > Nocardioides. Next base: position 272,015 of record CAVVOE010000004.1, on the reverse strand, counting down.
CGGAGGGCTTCCAGGTCGTCGCGGTCGAGCCCGGCGGCCACGGGTTCTCGCACCTGGAGCGCTTCGGCGAGCACACCCGTGCCGTGGCGGCGGAGCACGGCTGGCCGGTCGAGGTCGTCGACTCCACCGCGGAGACCTACGACCACGCCGGCCCGCCCGCGCAGCTCGCGTTCGCGATCAACGTGATGGAGCACGTCGACGACCCCGCGCGGGCGATCGACCGTGCCGTGGCCACGCTCGCGCCGGGCGCGAGCTTCCACGTCGTGTGCCCCAACTACCGGTTCCCCTACGAACCGCACTTCAACTCGCTCACCCTCGGCACGCACCGACTGACCGAGCGGTTCCTCGCGCGCCGGTGGATCGCCCGCGCCGATCGCCCCGAGCTGACCGACCCGGAGGGCACCTGGCGGTCGCTGAACTGGATCACGACCACGACCATCCGGCGCGCCCTTCGAGGTCGCCGCGACGCGGTGGCGCGATTCGACCGCCGCGGCGTCCTTCTCTACCTCGAGCGGGCCGGTGGCGACGAGACGTTCCTGACCCGCAAGGGGAAGGGGTTCACGCTTGTGACTCGGGTCGCGCGGCGGGTCGGCATGGGCGTCGTCGTCCGCGTGATGCCGACGGCGGTGCTGCCGGTCATCGACTGCCACGTCGTCGGGGCCACGGATGGCTGAGCCGTTCCGCGTCGGCTTCTGCGTGTCGGGTGGTGGACGCCTGATGCAGGCGGCCGTGCTGCACGCACGGACGATCGGCATCGAGCCCACGCTCGTCGTGCTCGACGACGGGGCCGACGCGACGCTCGAGCAGTTCTGCGCCCAGCACGACGTCCTGTGCCACCGGCTCGGCCAGCAACCGCGGGCGGAGCTCGACCAGCACCTGTTCGAGCTGACGACCAGTGCCCGCCTGCGGCTGCTCAGCCTGACCTTCGACAGGATCCTCTCCGCGCCGCTCATTGCGCGCTTCGCGGGCAACGTCGTCAACGTCCATCCGGCGCTGCTCCCGGCGTTCGCCGGGATGAACGCCCTCGACCAGGCCGCGGCCCACGGCGTGCGCTTCGCCGGCGCGACGATCCACGAGGCGAACGACGTCGTCGACGGCGGGGCCATCATCGCGCAGTGCGTCGTCGGCGTCCGCCGCGACGACACGGCCGCGGACGTCGGCGTACGGGTCTATCCACTGCTGCGGCGGATGTACCTGCAGGTGCTGGCGTGGCACTCGGCCGGAAGGGTCGAGAGGGACGACGCGGGTCGGATCTGGGTCCGCGACGCGGTCTACGGCGAGCTGCCCATCTCCCCGGCCGTCGAGCTCGCCGTCCCCGACTGAGTCTCAGCCGCGAGGGGTGGCTCGTTGAGGCGCTCGTCGACGACGTAGAGCGGCCGGCCCTTCACCTGTTCGAAGATCCGCCCGATGTAGAGGCCGAGGATGCCGATCGACAGCATCATCAGGCCGGTCATCAGCAGCTGCATCACGATCACCGACGTCCAGCCCTGGGCCGCGCCGCGAACGAAGTACCTCACGGTCAGGCCGATCGCGCCGAGGAACGCGGTCACGCAGAACGTGATCCCGATCGCGATCGACACGTTGAGCAGCCGTGCGGACTGCGAGACGAGCCCGTCGGCGGCATGGCGGGCCAGCCGCGACCACGTGTACGAGCTCTTCCCGGCGAACCGCTCGCTGTGCTCGGTCTCGACGACGGTGTGCTCGAAGCCGAGGCTGCGCAGCGCGATCAGGTAGTGGGAGCTCGCGTCCGTCCACCGCCGGTACTCCAGCACCACCCTCCGGCTCAGCATCGAGTACGAGCCGATCCCCATCTGCGCGACGTGGGCCTCGTCGCCGATGAGGTAGTTGAACAGCCAGTAGTACATGCGCGCCGCTAGGTTGCGCATCCCGGAGTGCTTGCGCGGGGTCTTGGTCGTGTAGATGACGTCGTGCCCCGCTCGGCACGCGGCGAGGAGCCGCGGGATGTACGCCGGGTCGTCCTGCAGGTCGCAGTCGATCACCACTACGAAGTCGCCGCGCGCGGCGTCGAGACCGGCGCGGGTCGCCCGCTGCTGGCCGAAGTTGCGGCTCAGCCGGATGCCGCGGACGCGAGGGTCCTTCTCGCTCGCGGCGCGGATCGCGGCCCAGCTCGCGTCCGGGCTGCGGTCCTCGACGAGCACGATTTCGAACTCTCCGAGCGGCTCGAGGGCGTCGACCAGACGGCGGACCAGCTCCGGCACGATCGCCTCGGCCCGATAGACCGGGCTGACGACGCTGATCAGGGGGCGCTCGCTCACGCGAACGACTTCATGTACGACGGGGCGGCGTCCGAGCCGACGTTGAACAGCAGGTCGACGATGCTCACCGAGTGCTCGAACGCGCCCCACAGCTGCGGGTACTCGGGATAGCCGGAGTAGTCGAGGTAGCTGACGCCGATGCCGTGGGCGGTGAAGGCCGCCTCGTCGAGGTAGGCGCGGGCGGCCGGTCCGCTGACGTACTCGGTCGCGCCCGCTGCACGGCAGATCTCCACCAGCCGCTCGGTCTTGTCGCCGGCGTGGGGGTAGTCCGCCGACGACGTGAGCGGGGTGTCGATGCCGACGAGAGCACACACCGTGGCTACGAGGTCGCGGTTGAGGTCGCTGAGCATGACGTGCCCGGAGGCGGCGTAGAACTTCTCGAACACCGCACCGACCTCGCGGAAGTACGGCGCGCGCGCGTACGCGTGCCGGATCGTCTGCCAGTGGTCCGCCGCCCACCGGGGGTCGCTGATCCGCGTCTGCTCGATGCGCTGTTCGTACCTCCCCTTCACGACGACAGGCACCGTCAGCCAGTGCAGCCCCTCCGGGGTCTTGATCCGATTGCGGTTGCGCCAGTCACGACGCGTGTACTGCACGTCGTCGTACAGGACGAACTCGTCGACTGCGTTGATCGTGTCGAACCATCCCTTCCACGGCAGGTAGTCCGACTGGGTGATCGCGATCCGCTTGGTCGCTGTTCCCTTCGTCGGCATGACGCGTGAGCCTACGGGGAGGCTGGTCCGCCCGGTCGGAACGCTCGCTCCGCGTCGGTCGCGTCGAACGGCTGGTGGTGGACCAGGTCTGTGCCCTGCGTCAAATCGTCGAGGTGGTCCGAAAGGAGGTTGGCACACCGTTCGGACCTGCCTTTTCGGTCGCGACTACCCCGAGCTCGGCGCCAGCACCAGGTCGGCGACCCGGCGGAGATCGGTGGTGAGGTGCTGCTCGGGGACGGTGGCGGTGTCACCGCAGAGGTCGAAGGCGAAGACGTACATGTCCGGGTGGGGTGCGCCGCCGGCCACCTCGCGCAGGTCGATCCGGTCGACCAGCTCGGCCAGCTCCGGCGCGCGGCGGTCGTCGGTCTCGAGGTCCACCTCGCCGTCCGCGGTCAGACCGGCGAAGCCTCCGCTACGCCGGACGTGGACCCGGCGGGAGCGCTCGGCCGCGGCGGGCGGTGGCTGGCCGGGCCCGGCGGTCGCGGCAAGCGGGGTGACGCCGACCGTGCGCCAGGCCTCCTCGACCGCGTCCGCGTGCTCCCCGGCCATGGCGACGGTGACGGCCGCGAAGCCGGCGAAGTCACTCTGGGCCGGCAGGTCGCCGGTGAGCGCGGCGTACCAGATCCGCCCGGCCCCCTCGGCCGCCGAGCCGCCGATCGCCACGGCGGCGAGCTGGAAGGCGCGGTTGGGGATGCCGGAGTTGATGTGCACCCCGCCGTGGTCGTCGGTGGTCTCGACGTAGTCGTCCATGTGTCCCGGCTGGGGGTCCTGGCCGAGCACCGGGTCGTCGTACGCCGTGCCGGGGTGGGCCATGTCGCGCAGCGCCCGGCCCTGGACACCCGGCAGGAACAGCCCCGCACCGATCAGCCAGTCGCCCGCAACGGCGTCCTGGCCGAGCAGCCGCTGCCTGAGGCAGGAGCCGAAGACGTCGGACACCGACTCGTTGAGCGCACCCGACTGTCCCTCGTAGACCAGGCCGGCGGTCCGCTCCGTGACCGCATGGGTCAGCTCGTGGCCCAGCACGTCGACGGCCTTGGTGAACCGGTCGAAGATCTTCCCGTCCCCGTCGCCGAAGACCAGCTGCTCGCCGTTCCAGAACGCGTTGTCGTAGTCCTGCTGGTAGTGCACGGTCGCGACCACCGTCGCCCCCGCGTCGTCGTAGGAGTCGCGGCCGTAGACGTCGGCGTACATCTGCAGGGACGCGGCCAGCCCGTCCGCGGCCTCGTCGACCGCCAGATCGCCGGACGCCGGGTCCGCCGGGCGGCGTACGACGTCGCCGGGCAGTGTCGAGCCGTTGTGTGCGGTGTGCACGACCCACGCCGGCCCGTCCGCGGCGGCCGGCTCCACCAACGTCCGCTGGAGACGCACGTCGTCGTCGTGGGCCAGCATCCGCTCTATCCGCTCGGCCTCCTCGGGCCAGTTGCGCGCGATCTGGCGCAGCAGGTACGGCGGGACGATCAGGCACCTCATGACGGCATCCGGTCGGCCGGGAAGCCACCGGTCGCAACCGGACCCCACCGCTCCGGAGTGATCTGCACGAGTGACTTGCCCTGGGTGCGCATCGCCTGGCGGTACTCCTCCCAGTCGGGGTGCTCACCGGAGATGCACCGGAAGTACTCGACGAGGCCGTCCTCCGCTTCCTGGCTCGGCATGTCGAGGACCTCGGCCGTCCCGTCGACCTGGACCCACGCGTCGTTCCACTCGTCCGAGAGGACCAGCACACTGGCGCGCGGGTCACGGCGCAGGTTGGTGGCCTTGGCCCGGTCGGGATATGTCGAGACCACGATCCGGCCGTCGCCGTCCACGCCACCGGTCACCGGCGAGAGCTGCGGGCTCCCGTCGGCGCGGCGGGTCACCAGCACGAGCTGGTGGCGGGTGCGGACGAAGTCGAGCAGCTCCTCGCGCTCGACCCGAGTGTTCGTCGCGATGGAAGGCATGCCGCCAGCCTAGGCGGGGGCGCCGGCCGACGATTCGTCTGTCGATCTGAGCGGGAAAGCACAGGTGGGAGCGCAGACGAATCGGACAGGTGTCCGCGGATGCGGGCCGGACGACCGAAGAACTCTAGAGTTGATCCTTGTGCCTGACACCGACCAGCGCCGCGAGGCGAAGCTCCGCAACGTCGCCATCGTCGCGCACGTCGACCACGGCAAGACGACCCTCGTGGACGCGATGCTCCGGCAGGCGGGTGCCTTCACCGCCCACCAGGCCGAGATCGTCGGCGAGCGGATCATGGACACCGGTGACCTCGAGCGCGAGAAGGGGATCACGATCCTCGCCAAGAACACCGCAGTGCACTACACCGGGCCGTCCGCCCCTGAGGGCCTGACGATCAACATCATCGACACCCCCGGCCACGCGGACTTCGGCGGCGAGGTCGAGCGTGGACTGTCGATGGTCGACGGCATCGTGCTGCTGGTCGACGCGAGCGAGGGTCCGCTCCCCCAGACCCGGTTCGTGCTGGGCAAGGCTCTCAACGCCGACATGCCCGTCGTGCTCGTGGTCAACAAGGTCGACCGCGGCGACGCCCGGATCGCCGAGGTCGTCGACGAGACCTACGAGCTCTTCATGGACCTGTTCGACGAGAGCCACGGCCAGGACGCTCTCGACTTCCCCGTCGTCTACGCCAGCGGCAAGGCCGGCATCGCCAGCCTCGAGAAGCCGGCCGACGGGACGATGCCGGACGGGAACGACCTCGAGCCGCTGTTCCGCACCATCCTCGACACCATCCCGGCCCCGACGTACGTCGAGGGCGCGCCGCTCCAGGCGCACGTGACCAACCTGGACGCTTCGCCGTTCCTCGGCCGGCTGGCGCTGCTGCGCATCCACCAGGGCACGCTGCGCAAGGGCCAGTCCGTCGCGTGGATCCGTCGCGACGGCGAGGTCAAGACCGTCCGGGTCACCGAGCTCCTCGTCACCGAGGGGCTCGAGCGGAAGCCGGGCGAGCTGGCCGGCCCCGGCGACATCGTCGCGGTCGCCGGCATCCCCGACATCACCATCGGCGAGACCCTTGCCGACCCGGAGCACCCCGACCCGCTGCCCTTGATCCATGTGGACGAGCCCGCCATCTCGATGACCATCGGCACCAACACCTCCCCGCTGGTCGGCCAGGTCAAGGGCCACAAGGTCACCGCACGACTGGTCAAGGACCGGCTGGACACCGAGCTGGTCGGCAACGTGTCCCTGAAGATCCTGCCGACCGAGCGCCCCGACACCTGGGAGGTGCAGGGCCGCGGCGAGCTGGCGCTGGCGATCCTGGTCGAGCAGATGCGTCGCGAGGGCTACGAGCTCACCGTCGGCAAGCCCCAGGTGGTCACCCGCGAGGTGGACGGCAAGATCCACGAGCCGATGGAACGGCTCACCATCGACGCTCCCGAGGAGTACCTCGGCACCATCACCGAGCTGCTCGCGACGCGCAAGGGCCGGCTGGAGCAGATGACCAACCACGGGACCGGCTGGGTGCGGATGGAGTACATCGTTCCCGCGCGCGGGCTGATCGGGTTTCGCACCGAGTTCCTCACCGACACGCGCGGCACCGGCATCGCGCACCACGTCTTCGAGGCCTACGAGCCGTGGGCCGGCGAGATCCGCTCCCGCAACTCGGGCTCGCTGGTGGCGGACCGGAAGGGCGCGGCGACGGCGTACGCCATGACCTCGCTGCAGGAGCGCGGGGTGATGTTCGTGGAGCCGGCCACCGAGGTCTACGAGGGGATGATCGTCGGCGAGAACTCCCGCGCCGACGACATGGACGTCAACATCACCAAGGAGAAGCAGCAGACCAACATCCGCTCCTCGACCGCCGACAACTTCGAGAAGCTGATCCCGCCGCGCCGGCTGTCGCTGGAGCAGTGCCTGGAGTTCTGCCGCGAGGACGAGTGCGTCGAGGTCACGCCCAACACGGTGCGGCTGCGCAAGGTGGTGCTCGACCAGAACGAACGGGCCAAGACCGCGGCGCGCGCCCGCAAGGCACGCGACTCCTGAGCGCCTAGCGGCCCTGGGCTTAGGGTCGGGCGGTGACCACGCGCGACACTGAGGCCGACCTCCAGACGATCCTGATGATCGTGGAGGCGCTCGCCTACCTGGGCCTGGCGCTGTGGTGCCTCAACCGCGCCCGCGAGGGCCGCTGGGCGCTGCTCGCCGTCGTCGGCACCGGGCTGGTCGGACTGGTGCTGGGGCTCTCCGCGGCAGCCTTGGCCGAGGCGCAGTTCCTGGACAGCTACCACTTGTTCGAAAAGGTGTTCTTCCGCGAGCACGCCACGACCGCGTTCACCGTCGCCCGCGTGGCCGGCGTCCTGCTGCTGGTGTGGGGCTTCGTCCTCAGCAGGCGTACGCCGCCCGCGCCGACCGCCGCGATCTACGGACCTTCCTAGGGGTCCACCAGATGCTGCTCGACCTCCAGCTCGACGTACCGCCCGAGTGTGCCGCCGAGCGGGCGCGCGAGCTGGTGGCCGCCGGCGCGGCCGGGCTGTTCACGTTCGAGGGTCCGCACGACGTGTTCCTCCCGCTGGCGGCGGCCGCCGGCACCGTCGAGACCGACCTGATGACCAACGTCGCGATCGCGATGCCGCGCTCGCCGATGCACCTCGCGCACACGGCGCACGACCTCCACCGGATGAGCGGCGGCCGGTTCCGGCTCGGGCTGGGCTCGCAGGTCCGGCCGCACATCGAGAACCGGTACGGCGCCACGTGGAGCCCGCCGGCGGCGCGGATGCGCGAGATCGTGCTGGCCGTCAAGGCGATCCTCGGCTCGTGGCAGGACGGCACCCGCCTCGACTTCCGCGGTGAGCACACCCGGCACACGCTGATGCCGCCCACCTTCGTGCCCGGCCCGCTCGAGTGGGGACCGCCTCCAGTGCTCCTCGGCGCACTGGGACCGGTGATGACCCGGACCGCGGCCGAGGTCGCGGACGGGTTGCTGGTGATGCCGTTCCACAGCCACCGGCACGTCCGCGAGCGGACCCTGCCCGCCGTCGAGGAAGGGCTGGCCCGCCGCGAGTCCGGTGCGCCGTTCGCGGTGCTCCCGCAGGCGATCGTGGCCATGGGCCGTACGCCGGACCAGTTCGCCGCGGCGACCCTCGGCGTGCGCGGGCTGCTCGCGTTCTACGGCTCCACGCCGGCGTACCGCCCGGTCCTCGACGTCGAGGGCTGGGGCGGGCTGCAGCCCGAGCTCAACGCGCTCTCGAAGACCGGCGATGCCGCAGCGATGATCGACCTGGTGGACGACCCGATGGTCGAGACGCTCGCCGTCCGAGGTACGCCGGAGCAGTGCGCCGCCGAGATCATGCGGCGGTTCGGCGACCTCGCCGAGCGGGTCTGCTGCTACTTCCCCGGGTACGACGTAGCGCTCGAGGACGTCACCGCGCTGGCCGCCGCTCTCGCCGCTCGCTGAACCCCAGCGCAGCCAGCAGCCCGCCGACCGCGCCGAACAGGTGCCCCTGCCACGAGATCCCGGGCTGGCCCGGCAGCACACCGAACAACAGGCCGCCGTAGAGGAAGAAGAGCGTGAGCCCGAGGATCACCTCCCCCGGCCGCCGCGACACCACGCCGCGGACCATCAGGTAGACCAGCCATCCGAACACCAGCCCGGACGCGCCGAGATGCACGGTGCCCGCCGGCGCGATCAGCCAGACGCCCAGTCCGGCCACGAGCCAGATCACCAGCGTCACCGCCAGTCCGCGGCCGATCCCGGAGAACAGGACCAGGAAGCCCAGCACGACCACCGGCACGGTGTTGGCCGCGAGGTGGTCGAAGCCGGCGTGCAGCAGCGGCGCGAACAGCACGCCGAGCAGCCCCTCGCTCTCGCGCGGCTGGACGCCGTACTGGTCCAGCCGGTGGCCGGCCGCGGTGTCCACGAACTCGAGCAGCCACAGCGCTGCGACGAAGCCGCCCACGAGGACCCCGGCGCGCACCCACGTCGACGGCTCGTCGACCGGGCGGGTGGTGCTCACGCCCAGAACCTAGCCAGAGGCTGGTCGGGCCAGCAGTCGCAGCACCACCCCCGAGGTGAGCCGGTCGCTGAGCCGCGACAGGTCCCACCGGCCGGTGCTGCGCACCTGGTTGGTGGCCCAGAAGACCATCGCGCCGCGCCCGAGCACCCGGGTCAGCTCGGCGTACGACCAGCCGTTGCCGCCGTTGTGCCACGCCACCGGCCCGACCTCGGTGTCGAGAAGGACCCAGCCGTAGCCGTACCAGCTGTCGCCGCCCGGCTGCTCGGGCACCCGGGGCCGGAACAGCTCGCGCAGCGCGCGCCGGTCCAGGACGCGGTGCTCGCTCAGCGCCCGGTGCCAGCGCACCAGGTCGCGGGCGGTGGAGAGCATCCCGCCGTTGCCGCGCAGGTTCCACCACGGGCCGCTCGCGGCCCACGGGTGGTCGAACGGGCGCCCCTGCGCGACGCCGTGCTCGTCGTACTCGACCGCGACCTCGCGGCGCGACCAGTCCGGGAGCACGTAGCCGGTGCTCCGCAGGCCCGCGGGCCGGAACACCCGACGGGCCAGGAACCGCTCGTAGGTCGTCCCCGACGCGCGCTCCACGATGACCGCGAGCAGGCTGTAGCCGACGTTGGAGTAGTGGTACGCCGACCCGGGTGGCGTCCGCAGCGGCGAGGCCAGCGCCCGCGCGACCAGCCCGCGGCGGGTGAGCCGGTCGTAGTCGCCGCCGAGCGAGGCGGCCAGCCCGGACGTGTGGGTGAGCAGCTGCTCGACCGTGATCCCGGCCTTGTCCGGCGGCACCGGCCCGAGCCACCGGTCGATCGGATCCCGCACGTCGAGGCGACCCATCATCTGCAGCTTGACGACGGCCGCGGCGGTGAACTGCTTGGTGATCGACCCGATGTCGTAGACGGTGTCGCAGTCGGCCGGTACGCCGCGGGCCCGGTCGGCCAGGCCGAAGCCGTGACAGGTGACCACGTCGTGGCCGCGCACCGCGACCAGCGTGCCGCTGGCCCCGTCGGGGACGTTGCGCTCGACGTAGGTCTCGAGCGGCGACGTCGCTCCCGCAGCTGGAGCGAGGCCGAGCGCCAGCAGCGCTACGGAGGCCCCGGCTAGGGCTCCACGCACTGCCACGACGCCTCGCTGGATGCCGACCGCTCGCAGCTCCACCCACGGCGCTCGAGGGTGTGGGCCCAGGCCTGCGCAGCCGAGCAGTCCCACTGAGCGCAGCTGCGCACCTCGACCCGCACGTTGCCCGGCGCGGCCAGCGCGACGCCCCCGGCGCCGACCACGAGGGCCACGGCCACGCCGACGACCCGCAGCGCGAGCCGGGACCGTAGCCTGGCCCGCTCCCCAACGCCACCCCGCACCAGCGACAGCGCCTGCCGGAGCCAACCGGACTCCGCACCGAGCTCCAGCGAGAGGTCGAGCAGGTACGCGCCGTCCCGCTCTCGGACCGCGAGTGGGTAGGTCCAGAGGCAGAGCGTCAGCAGCCACCGCCTCATGCCAGCCTCGGCTTCCGCCCGGCGCGGGCCCCGGCCCGCGAGCCCAGCGCCGTGGTCACCGAGCGCAGCCGCGCGGTCTCCTCGGCCAGCGCGGTCTGGCCGGCTCCGGTCAGCCGGTAATAGCGCCGCCGGCGACCGTCCACCACGTCCTCGCGGGTCTGCTCGACGAGGCCACCGTCCGTCAGCCGGTTCAGGGCGCCGTACAGCGTGCCGGCGGTGAGCCGGACCCGCCCCTCCGAGAGCTCCTCGACGTCCTGGGCGATGCCGTAGCCGTGCAGCTCACCCAGCGCCAGGCTGGCCAGGATGAACAGTGCCTGCTCGGTCATGTCGCGGTACGATACATCGTGTCACGATGTATCGCAACGGCCAGCCACCGCCGCCGCCCAGCCGCTCTTGTAACTGACTGTTCTGACTACTGCCATGCGCATATTCACGCAGGCCAGTGGTCGGAACAGTCAGTTACAAGTGATCAGGCCAGCTCGGCGACCCGCTCGACCAGCGCGATGTCGGACGACGTGGGGATGACGTGCACCTCGTCGGTGCCGATGTCCTCGAGCCGGCGGAGCAGGTCGCGGAGCTCGGGTGCGGTGCCGGCGAAGCCGGTGGTCTGCGCCATGGCGTCGACCAGGTCGGGTGGCAGCCAGTTCAGGTAGTGACGCAGGTGCCGGTGCACCTGGGCGCGCGCCGCCGGGACGTCGGTGGGCGAGGGTGCCAGCGCGACCCAGAACGACGTGGTGAGCAGGGGGGCGGGCCGCCCGGCATCGGCCCAGGCCGAGCGGGCGACGTCGTACAGCCGTCCGATCGCCTCGATGTCGAGGTCGAGGTCGAAGCCGGCCAGCCCGGCCGCCCACGCGGCGGCGGAGCGCACCGTGCGCGGGCCCATGCTGCCGACCAGGAGCGGCGGGCCGCCGGGCTGGAGCGGCGGCGGGCCGACCGGGCGTACGGCGTCGGTGACGTGCTCGCCGGCCCAGATCCGCTTCATCACCGCGACCCGGGCGGCCAGCTCGCCCATCGTCTGGGGCGCTTCACTCGAGGCGGCGCGGTAGTCCTCGACCCGGCCGCCGACGCCGAGGCCGACGGTGAGCCGGCCGCCCGAGAGCCGGTCGGCGGTGGCCAGCGCCTTGGCCAGCGGCGCGGGCTGGTGCAGCTGGGGCACGATCACCGTGGTCACCAGCCGGACCCGCGACGTCCAGGCGGCGACCGCGCCGAGCAGGGTGAGGGTCTCGGGGTTGTCGAAGGCCATCCGTTCGCCGAAGCACAGTGAGGAGTAGGGCCCGGCGTCCACCGCGCGCGACCACCGCTCGAGCGTGTCCGGCCGAGCCCAGAGGTCCGGCTCCATGACCGGCAGCGTCATCCCCAGGCGCATGGGGAGCACCCTGTCAGAACGGTCTGGCGGAGACGCCCAACCCGTCGACCAGCACGGTGCGACCGGTGGTGGTCACGATCCGGATCGTCCCGCTGCGGGGTTCGGCGAAGTGCCCGAGCCGGATCATCCTCGATCCCTTCTTCCCCGCGGTCCTCACCTTCGCCAGCAGCTCCTTGTCGAGGAAGACCTTGACCGCGCCGTACCTCTTCCCGGTCCGCACGATCAGCGCAAGCTCCCGTGCGTCGTGGACCCGGTAGGTCAGCGCCACGCCCTTCTTGCGGGCCTGGGAACAGGTGCCGAGGTACGCCGACGCGGACTTCTTGCGCTTCCACCTTCCAGACGGCCTGAGGCCGCGGTCGTCGATCGGCACCGCGAAGTCACGGATCGCGGGGGACTCGTCGAACTCGCCGGCCTGGTCCTCGGCGTACACCTGGAACCGGTGCCCGTACTGACCCAGCCCCGTGACCGTGACCCGGGGCGCCTCGCACGGCACTCGCGCGCCGTCCAGCCGGCAGACGAAGTCCGAGCCCGGGGTCGAGGAGGCGAAGCCGAAGGTGGCCGTGGTGGCCAGCAGCCACCCCGACGGCCCGGAGGTGATCGTGGTCTCGGGGGGCACGGGCTCGGGCTCCTCCCCGATCTCCACGGTGACGGTCGTGTCCGACGCCGAGCTGCCCCGGAACGGCCCGCCGACGGTCAGCCCCACGGTGTAGACGACGGCGAGTGCGTCGCCGAGGTGCGCGACGAAGCTGCAGCTCGCCGTCCCCGGCCCGCCGCCGGTGGCCGTCACGGGCGCCGCCGCACACAGGACGTGTCCGGTGGCCGTGTCGGTGAACCGGACCGTCGCGGCGCCGAGCGGGCCCGGCGTGCCGTCGGCGGCCTGGGTGACCTGCGAGGTCAGGGTGACGGGGATGTCGGCGGTGACCTCGTCGGGGCCGAGGAAGTCGGCGGGTCCGGTGAAGGTCACCGTGCTGTCCTCGGCCGCCACCACCACGGTCACGTCGAAGCCGTCGGAGGCGTCGCCGTCGGTGACGGTGACGTGGGCCGGGTAGCTGCCCGGCGCGGCCGTGAGGCTGCCGCTGATCGTCCACGAGCCGCCCGACGGTGGGTTCCCGGTCTTCGGTGAGAGCGTCAGCCCCGCGGGCAGTCCTGCGACCGAGGCGGACAGCTGGCTCGTGCCCAGGCCGGTGCTGGCCGAGAACGACGTGGTCGCCGGGTCGCTGAACTGCACGTTCCAGGTGGCCGGGACCGAGGAGTGGTCCACGACCAGCGGCGCCGGACCGCCGCTCGGCTGGATGGCGAACGACGCGTCGTTGACGTCGTAGAAGTAGTTGCCCACCGCCTCGACGCGGATCCGGGCGGAGCCGGCGCCGACGTCGGGCAGCGTGACGTCCGCCGAGCCGTCGTTGGGCGTGCTCGCGGCCAGCACGACCGGGAAGGTGGCCCCGCCGTCGGTGGAGAGGGTGATCCTGACGTTCGCCGCCAGGGCCGAGGTGTTGGCCGTCCAGGTGACGGTCTGCCCGCTGCCGCCCGGCAGCGTGGTCGACGCGGTCTGGCTGGTGACTCGGAACGGGCCGCTGGCCTTGTCGAGCGTGAGCACCACGTCGTCGGAGTCCGTGCCGCCGCCCGGGGCCGATCCGTCGCGGGCGCTGAGCCGGAAGTGCAGCGCGCTGCCGGTGTACGCCGCGGTGGGCAGCCACTCGGAGAGGCAGTCGAGCCGCCCGGCCCCGGCCGGGCAGCTGCCGGTGTCGGCGTTGGTGTGTCCGGCCACGACCTGCGCGAGGTCCGGGAAGCTGCGGGTGGCTCCGCTGGCGGTCGGCGTGTTGGCGAAGGTCGAGGACGCGGTCCCGAAGACCCGGAACAGCGGCCCGGCCGTCCTCGGCTGCGTCGACAGGGCCACGCCGTCCGGCCCTCCACCGACGTCGGTCTGCTCCCAGAAGTAGCCGAGGGCGTTCCCGTCGCTGTCGGTCGCCGAGCCGGTCAGCGAGAACGGCGTGCGGATGGGGATGGTGCGATCCACCGGCGCCGAGACGGTCGGGTTGTGGTTGCTGGTGGTGGTGACCGTCCCGCCGCTGCTGGCACTCGGGTTGCCCGCGTCGATGTCGTTGACCGCGCTGGTGAACTGGCCGGCCACCGGCAGCACGGTCGCCTCGGGGACGTCGACGGCGAAGGCGCCGCCGTAGAGGACGAAGTAGAGCGCGAAGCCGCGGTCGTCGAAGCCGAACTCGTCGAAGAACGGACGGACCTGCACCGACGTGCCGGCCGGCAGCACTGCCGTCAGCGCGCTCTTGATGCCCGACGCGGTGTACGTCGATCCGCGGGCGAGGATGCCGGTCACGGCCGACCCGACCTGCAGCCTGAATGAGTCGGTCCCGTCGAACCCGGTCAGCGCCACCGACTGCCACTCCGAGACCGAGTCGGGCGGCTCGGTCACGTAGTCGTCGACCGCGTCCCGGCTGACCGCCGAGAACACCGGGTCGGTGTGGTCCTGCAGGTCGTCGGCGCCGCAGGTGCCGGCGTACGCCATCACGGTCGAGCCGGAGCCCGGCTCGACCGCGGTGTCGGCGAACCGGTTCCCCGCGCAGCCGCCGCCGGTGCCCTCGAAGGTGTGGTCGGCACCGAGCTGGTGGCCGAGCTCGTGGGCCAGGAAGTCCACGGCGTACTGGTCGCCCGACGGCGCGGCGAGCCCCGTGCAACCGCCCGCCTTCGTCGGCCGGCCGGCGCTGTCGAGGTAGGCCAGGCCGCCGCCCGGGATGCCGAGCGCGAGATGTCCGACGTCGTAGTTGCGAGCGCCGACGATCTGGCCGATGACCCACCGGTTCCGGTCCAGCAGCGGGAGCTCGCAGCCCGCGGCGAGCAGGCCGGGCGGGTAGCAGGGCGACTGGCCGCAGGGCCCGTTCGCCTGCTGCGCCTCGGCCGTGGTCCAGAGGTTGAGCCGGGTGTCGGTGCCGTTCACCAGCACCAGCCGGATCCCGAGGTCGTCGCCGTAGAGCTGGTTGAGCCGGTTGACCAGTGTGGTCTTGGCCGCGAGCACCGCGTTGTCGGAGGCGGTGTTGGACGCCGGGCTGGGCAGTGTGTACGCCGCGTAGGACGGGTCGGACAGCAGCGCCAGCCGGTAGGTCCGCAGCTGCACGGACGCGCCCGGCCCCTCGCCGAGGTCGGAGTTCGCCTCGGCCCGAGCAGCGAGCTGTTCCGCGGTCCGCCGGGGCAGAGTCGGCTCGACCAGCCCGTGCTCGGGCGCGGGCAGCGCCGCGCCGGCGTACGTCAGGTGCAGCGAGTCGCCGTCCCGGTAGGCCGGGTCGACGTGCCACGCCCCGCCGTCGCCGCGGACCGATGCGTGCAGGCCGGCGGGCGTCAGGTCCAGCCGGATGCTCCCCGGACCCGTGACGGCGGTGCCGGCCCAGGTCCGTAGCTCGGGATGGGCCGCCGCGAGCCCCGGCTCCAGCACCGACGTGGGCTCGACCCGGAACGACACCAGGTCGCCGTCGGGGTCCGGCACCGCGACCCGCCCAGTTCCGAGCTCCTCGAGCAGCCCGGTCCGGTCCAGGCGGTACGCCGCGAAGGCGCGCGGGTTCACCGTGTGCGGGCGGTGGTCCGACAGCCGAGCCGAGACCCGGGTCCAGGTGGCCGGCTCGGCAGCGGTCGCGGCCGAGGGCGCGGGCTGGGCCAGCAGCGTCGCGAGCACAGCGCCCAGCACGAGGCCGGCCGTGCGTGCGGGGCGGTGGGTTCCCGGCACGGGGTAGTCCTAGGTACGAGCCCGAGACGGATGGGGTTCCTCGCATTGTGCGTGGGCCGCCGCCGCTCGCGTGGCAGAACGGCGAGTCTCGTCCTAGTGTCCTGTCAGGGAGATGCGTGCGCTAAGGCCGTGGTCCAGGCGCGTGCATAGCAAGGCGCTGGCGCGCGCGCAGACTGGGCGTCTTCGAAGCGTCAGCAACGCCGCTAGGTGCGTGCCTGGGCCGCGGAATTGGCGTGCGAATCTCCCTGACAGGACACTAGGTTCCGGTGGGCGGCAGGTCGGCGTCGGCCCTCGACGCCTCGACGATGCAGTGCGTGTAGGGCAGCCAGAGCAGGTCGTGCCGGACCACGGTCCTGTCCAGCTGGAGAGCAGCGCCGATCAGCGTCTGGTAGCCGTCGGGCTCGCGCACGTGCCGCCCACGGTCGAGGGCCGCGAGGACGCGCGCGGACGTGCGCTGATCCGGTGTGAAGGCGGGGTCGACGGACACGAACCGTCCGCCGGCCCTCAAGGCCGTCGCCACGCCGTCCAGCAGCGCTGCCGCGCTGGTGTCGTCGACGTGGTGCAGGAGCCCCACCGCGATGACGAGGTCGTAGGGGCCGAGCCCCATCCCTGGGAGGTCCGAGACATCGCCGGCGACGAACCTGGTCGACTCGTCCTCCTGGGCCCGGGCCTCGTGCAGGTAGTCCTCGTTGGCGTCGATCCCGGTGTAGTCGACCGCACCGAGCAGCGGGCGGATGTCGCCGTTGCCACAGCCGACGTCCAGCACGACCGAACCGGGCACGGGTCGGATGTGCTCGGCGACGATCTTCGCCATCACCGCGTCGGCGCGCAACAGCTGCTTCCACCGCCGGTACCACGACGCGCGCGCCAACATGGAGTCCCGGAGCGTGGGCATTCCGCCTCGAATGGTCGGGCCGACAAGTCTTCGCACTCTACCGAGGCGGCCCGAGCGGCCGAGACTTCAGGTCCAGGACGCACAGTGGCCGGGCCCTGTGGCGGTGCGTAGGTTCGGACAGGTGGACACCTCCGAGCTCATCCGGACCGCTCGTCAGCAGTCCCTCGGCGACCTCCCCCGCCGCACCGCGCGGCGGTTGGCCGACCAGCTCGCGATCGTCGACGGCGGGACCCGGCTGACCTTCGCCCAGCTCGACGCCGCGGTCGACCGGGCCGCGGCGGCGATGACCGACGCCGGGCTGGCCAAGGGCGACCGGCTGGCGCTGCTCTGCCACAACTGCTGGCAGTTCGCCGTGCTCGACTTCGCGACCGCCCGGATCGGCGTGGTGCTGGTGCCGGTCAACTTCATGCTCGGCGGCGACGAGATCGCGTTCATCCTCGACCACAGCGGCGCGACGGCGTTCGTGGTCGAGGACGCGCTGGTGCCGACCGCCGACCGGGCGCTGGCCGCAGCGTCTCGCGGCTCGGTGTCGATGAAGCGGGTGGTGCGGCTCGCCGGAGACGACGGGCCCGACGGGTGGGAGGACCTCCAGGAGTGGCTGGACCACGACGGGGCCCCGCCGTACGTGCCGGTGGACGACGACGACCCGGTCCGGATGATGTTCACCTCCGGCACCGAGTCCCGGCCCAAGGGCGCGCTGCTGTCCAGCCGGTCGCTGCTGTGGCAGTACGCCACCTGCGTGGTCGACGGCGAGTACCGACCCGAGGACGTGGACCTGCACAGCCTGCCGCTCTACCACTGCGCGCAGCTCGACGTCTTCCTCGGCCCGGACGTGTGGATCGGCGCGACGAGCGTGATCCTGCCCGGCCCCGACCCGGCCGCGATCCTGGCCGCGATCGAGGAGCACGGCGTGAACCGGTTCTTCGCCCCGCCGACGGTCTGGATCGGGCTGCTGCGCCATCCCGGCTTCGACGACGCCGACCTGTCCAGCCTGGCCAAGGGCTACTACGGCGCCTCACCGATGCCGGTCGAGATCCTGAAGGAGATGCAGCAGCGGCTGCCCGACGTACGCCTCTGGAACTTCTACGGCCAGACCGAGATGGCCCCGCTGGCCACGTCGCTCGGCCCGGAGGAGCAGCTCACGCACGCGGGATCGGCGGGCCGGGCGGCGCTCAACGTCGAGACCCGCGTCGTCGACGACGCCGACCAGGAAGTGCCGGCCGGCGAGGTCGGCGAGATCGTGCACCGGTCGCCGCACGCAACGCTCGGCTACTACGAGGACGAGGCGAGGACCCGCGAGTCGTTCCGCAACGGGTGGTTCCACTCCGGCGACCTCGGGTACGTCGACGACACCGGCCACCTCTACGTCGTCGACCGCAAGAAGGACATGATCAAGTCCGGCGGCGAGAACGTCGCGTCGCGGGAGGTTGAGGAGGCGATCTACCGGCTCGCGGGCGTGGCCGAGGTCGCGGTCTTCGGCGTCAGCCACCCGCGCTGGGTCGAGGCGGTCGCCGCCGCTGTCGTCCTGAAGGAGGGTGTCTCGCTGACTCCTGAGGCCGTGATCGAGCACGCCCGGTCCGTGCTGGCGGGCTACAAGACACCCAAGTACGTCGTGATCGTCGACGCGCTGCCCAAGAACCCGAGCGGCAAGATCGTCAAGCGCGAGCTGCGCGAGGAGCACGCCGGTCTGGCCGAGTCCGAGTAAGCCAATGGTCAATTCGGGCCATATCTGAGCTGCGGTCGGCCCGCTCCTGAGGGGCATGACCGACCTGCTGCTGCCTGCGGTGAACGGTCTCGGGACTCCATCGCACGCCTCCGTAACCCCCGTCCAGAGCACCCGGCGCACGCCGTACCTCGACTTCGACGTCCGGCGCGCGGTCGCGAGGTACCGCCGGCTGAGTGCCGCGTTGCCTGGAACGGCGCTGCACTACGCGGTCAAGGCCAACCCTGACCCCGCGCTGCTCGCGGCGCTGGCCGCGGCGGGCTGTCGGTTCGACGTGGCCAGCCCGGCCGAGATCACCGCCTCCCTGATCGCCGGGGCCGGGCCGGCCGACCTCGTCTACTCCAACCCGGTCAAGCGCCGGGAGGACGTGCGGTTTGCCGCCCGGCTGGGCGTCGACCTGTTCGTCGTCGACTCGCCCGGTGAGCTCGCCAAGGTCGCCGAGGCCGCGCCCGGATCCCGGGTGCTGTGCCGGCTCGTGACCTCCGGTGAGGGGTCGGACTGGCCGCTGTCGCGCAAGTACGGCTGCTCGACCCGTGAGGGGGTCGCGATCCTGCGCGAGGCCGTGCGCCTGGGCCTGCGCGCCGACGGTGTGTCCTTCCACGTCGGCTCCCAGCAGCGTGACCCCGAGGCGTGGGCCGGTCCGATCGCGTCGGCCGCCCGGGTCTTCTCGGAGCTGCGGGCGTCGGGGTTGGACCCGTGGCTGCTCGACCTGGGCGGAGGCTTCCCGGCCGCGCTCGACGAGAGCTGCCCGCCTCCGGAGGCGTACGGCGCCGCGATCGACCGGCTGTTGGCCGCGGCGTTCGGACAGCGTCGGCCGACCACGATCGCCGAGCCCGGCCGCGGGATCGCCGCCGACGCCGGGGTCCTGGTCACCAGCGTGATCGGGGTCCTGCACCGCGCCGGCACCCGGTGGGTCTTCCTCGACGCCGGCGTCTTCACCGGGCTGGTGGAGACTCTCGACGAGGCGATCCGCTACCCGTTGGCCACCGACGTACCCGGCCCGACCGGTCCGTGCGTGCTCTCCGGTCCGACCTGCGACAGCGCCGACATCCTCTACGAGACCACGATGGTCGAGCTGCCGCTGGACCTGGCCGAGGGCGACCAGGTCCGGTTCCACGGTGCCGGCGCCTACGTCGCGACGTACTCCACCGTCGGCTTCAACGGCTTCGCCCCGCTCAGCACGGTCGTCCACTCGTGAGGCCCGTGCGCCGACTCCTCATGGCGTACGCCTGCGGGTCGCTGGCCACCGGGCTGCCCTGGCCCCTGCTGCTGGTCCTCGTGTGGGACCAGTACGGCGACGGCCCGCATGGGGCCTGGGCCGTCGGCCTGGCCGGGGCGGCCCGGATGGCGCCGTACGTGCTGCTGTCCTGGGCGGTCGGGTCGGTGGGCGACCACGTCCGGCGTGACCGCCTGGTCCGCGCGACGATGGCCGGTCGGCTGGTGTTCCTGTTGCTCGCCGCCGTCGCGCTGACCGGAGAGCACGTCACGCTCGCCGTCGTCGCGGCCGCGCTCGCGGTCACGGCCGGTACGCCGGCGTACCCCGCGATCGCCGCCTCGCTGCCGCGGCTGGCCGGCGCCGACCGCGCCCGCGCCACCGACGTGCTGGTGACCATCGAGGTCTCGGGCTGGGTCGTGGGGCCGGCGCTGGGCGGGCTGCTGCTCGCCGACGCGCTCCGGCCGTGGACTCTCGCGGTCGCCGTCGTGCTGGCCGCGCTGGGACTCGCCTTCTCCACCGGGATCAACATCCCGGGCCCGGTGGAGAAGGCGCCCGACGCGGTGGCGGGGATGCTGCGCACGGTGCGCCACTGTCGCCCCGCCGTCGGCGCCCTGGCGACAGCTGGACTGCTCAACCTCGTCGTCACCGTCACCGGCGTGCTGCTGCTGCCGCTGAGCCAGGACGCATGGGGCTCCGGCGCCGCCGGCTTCGGGGCGGCCACCGCCTGCCTGGGCTTCGGCGCGCTGGCGGCTCCGGTGCTGGCTCGCCTGGTCATCTCCCGGGGCCGGTGCCTGGCCACCGTGGGCGTTGCGCTGGCGCTGGTCGCCCTGACTCCGGTGTCGTGGCCGGCCCTGCCTCTGCTGGGCCTGGCCGGCGCCGCGGGCGTGGTCGTCGAGAGCCTGGTGACCGGGACGCTGCAGGACGCCGTACCGGACCACTATCGCGCCGGCGCCCTCGGGCTGGCCGACACGATCATGGTCGGCGGCTGCCTGGTCGGCAGCCTGGTCGCGCCCGCGCTGGCGCGGCTGGCCGGCGCCCGACCGGCGCTGCTGCTCGTCGCCGCGGCGGCGGTGCTGCCCGTGCTCGCGACGTGGCTGGTCCTGCCACCCCGGCCCGCGACTGCCTACGATGCTGCGGGTGAGCGAGCGCGATCCGATCCGCGAGGCGCACCGGCAGTGGGTGCGGCACGGGTGGGGTGAGGCCGCGGACGGGATGGTCATGGTGACCTCCCTGGTCCGCGCCCAGCAGCTGCTGCTGGAGCGGATCGACGCGGTGCTGCGGCCGCTCGAGCTGACCTTCGCCCGCTACGAGGTGCTGCGCTTGCTGTCCTTCTCCTCGGGCGGCTCGATGCCGATGACCAGGCTGGGTTCGCTGCTCCAGGTGCACCCCACCTCGGTGACCAGTGCGGTGGACCGGCTCGAGCGGCAGGGTTTCGTGGAGCGGCAGCGCCAGGCCGACGACCGTCGGGTGGTGCTGGCGGCGATCACCGACACCGGGCGCGCCGTCGTCGACAAGGCCACCGACGGCCTGAACGCCGAGGTGTTCCAGAAGCCCGGCCTGAACCCCACTCAGCTCGACGAACTCACCCGCCTCCTCGGCGTACTCCGCGCCGACGGCGGCGACACCGTCGACTGACCCTTCCTCCGCCGTCGCGGTAGTCCGTGACATCTCAGTTGTGGAGAACGGTGTTCGAGGAACCGAAACGTCACGGACTACCGCCCCTGGCGCCACCCGGCGTACCATTAGTTGGACGTCCAACTAACGAAGGTCCACCCCATGCCTGAGCTCCACGTCCCGAAGCACCCGGTGCGGCTGGTGACCGCCTCCAGCCTGTTCGACGGGCACGACGCGTCGATCAACATCATGCGGCGGATCTTCATGAGCCAGGGGTGCGAGGTGGTGCACCTGGGCCACAACCGTTCGGTGCAGGAGGTCGTCGACGCGGCCATCGAGGAGGACGTCCAGGGTGTGGCGGTCTCGTCGTACCAGGGCGGCCACATCGAGTACTTCGAGTACCTCGTCGAGTCGCTCCGGGAGCGCGGCGCGGAGCACGTGCACGTCGTCGGCGGCGGTGGTGGCGTGATCGTCCACGACGAGATCGAGCGGCTGCGCAGCAGTGGTGTCACGATCTTCTCCCCCGAGGACGGCCAGCGGATGGGGCTGCCGGGGATGATCAACTCGGTCGTCGAGGACCTCGACTTCGACCTGTGGGACAACAGGCAGGTCAGCGCGGACGACGTGATCGCCGGCGACCGGGTCGCGATCGCACGTGCGATCACCGGAGTCGAGGGGGGCCGGCTCGGCCCCGACACGCTCGACGCGCTGGCCCGGGCCGCGACAAACCATGAGGTCCCCGTGCTCGGCATCACCGGCACCGGCGGCTCCGGCAAGTCCAGCCTCACCGACGAGCTCGTACGCCGGCTGCGCGTCGACCAGCAGGACAAGCTGCGCATCGCGGTGGTCGCGGTCGACCCGACCCGGCGAAAGGGCGGCGGCGCGCTGCTCGGCGACCGGATCCGGATGAACGCCCTGGACGGCGACCGCGTCTACTTCCGCTCGCTGGCCACCCGCGGCGCGCACGAGCTGCCCGACTACCTGAGCAGCGTGATCACGGTCCTCAAGGCGGCCGGCTTCGACCTGGTCGTCGTCGAGACGCCCGGCATCGGCCAGGGCGACGCGGCCGTGGTCCCGTTCGTCGACACGTCGATGTATGTCATGACGCCCGAGTTCGGCGCGGCCAGCCAGCTCGAGAAGATCGACATGCTCGACTTCGCCGACGTGGTGGCCATCAACAAGTTCGAGCGCCGTGGCGCCGCGGACGCCATGCGCGACGTCGGCCGCCAGCTGGTCCGCAACCGCGAGGCGTTCGGCCAGAAGCCCGATGACATGCCGGTCTTCGGCACCAGCGCGGCCACGTTCAACGACGACGGCGTGACCGCGCTGTACCAGCACCTGAAGGGGCTGCTCGGTGAGCACGGGCTGCATCTCGAGGACGGCACCCTCCCCGGCGTCGACGTACGCCACTCGTCCCGGATCCGCCAGGTGGTGCCGGCCGACCGGGTCCGCTACCTCTCCGAGATCACCGAGACCGTGCGCGGCTACCACGCCCGCACCGACGAGCTGGTCGACCAGGCGCGCCGGGTGCAGCGGCTGGACGGCGTCGCGAAGGATCTGGAGGCTGCGGAGGTCTCGACCGGCTCGATCGACGACGTGCGAGCGCTGGCGGAGAAGGCGAGGGACGAGCTCGACTCCGAGGTGGCCAAGCAGCTCGAGGCCTGGCCCTCCGTCGTGCACGAGTACGCCGAGCATCCCGGCCGCGAGTCGCTGTCCGGCAACCGGATCCCCCGGGTCGCGCTGCCGGCGTACACCGACCACGGCGAGCTGGTGAAGTACTGGCGTCGCGAGAACCTGCCCGGGAGGTTCCCGTTCACCGCCGGCGTGTTCGCGTTCAAGCGCGACAACGAGGACCCGGCCCGGATGTTCGCCGGTGAGGGCGACCCGGCGCGCACCAACCGCCGGTTCAAGGTCCTCTCCGAGGGGCTGCCCTCGACCCGGCTGAGCACGGCGTTCGACTCGGTCACGCTCTACGGCCGCGACCCCGACGAGCGGCCCGACATCTACGGCAAGGTCGGCACCTCGGGGGTCAGCGTCGCGACCCTCGACGACATGAAGGCGCTCTACGACGGGTTCGACCTGCTCGACCCGACCACGAGCGTGAGCATGACGATCAACGGCCCGGCCCCCACCGTGCTGGCGTTCTTCCTCAACACCGCGATGGACCAGGCCCGCGAGCGCGGCCTCGACCCCGAGGAGGCGCTGCGAACGGTTCGCGGCACGGTGCAGGCCGACATCCTCAAGGAGGACCAGGGCCAGAACACCTGCCTGTTCTCGACCGAGTTCTCGCTGCGCTGCATGGCCGACATCCAGGAGTGGTTCATCGAGAAGGAGGTCCGCAACTTCTACTCGGTCTCCATCTCCGGCTACCACATCGCCGAGGCCGGGGCGAACCCGATCAGCCAGCTCGCCTTCACCCTGGCCAACGGCTTCACCTACGTCGAGGCCTACCTCGCGCGCGGCATGGACATCGACGCGTTCGCACCGAACCTGTCCTTCTTCTTCAGCAACGGCATGGACCCGGAGTACTCGGTCATCGGCCGGGTCGCTCGCCGGATCTGGGCGGTCGCGATGAAGGAGAAGTACGGCGCCGGCGAGCGTGCGCAGAAGCTGAAGTACCACGTGCAGACCAGCGGCCGGTCGCTGCACGCGCAGGAGATGGACTTCAACGACATCCGCACCACGCTCCAGGCGCTGATCGCGATCTACGACAACGCCCAGTCGCTGCACACCAACGCCTACGACGAGGCGGTCACCACGCCGTCGACCGAGTCGGTGCGCCGCGCGCTGGCGATCCAGATGATCATCAACCGCGAGTGGGGGCTGGCCATGAACGAGAACCCGCTCCAGGGCTCGTTCATCATCGATGAGCTCACCGACCTCGTCGAGGAGGCCGTGCTCAAGGAGTTCGACGCGATCAACGAGCGCGGCGGCGTACTCGGCGCGATGGAGACCGGATACCAGCGCGGCCGCATCCAGGACGAGTCGATGCTCTACGAGCACCGCAAGCACGACGGCTCGCTGCCGATCATCGGCGTCAACACCTTCCGGCGCTCCGACGCCCACGACGGCACCCCCGACCATGTCGAGCTCTCCCGCGCGACCGACGCCGAGAAGGAGTCGCAGCTCACCCGGGTGCACGCGTTCCAGAAGGAGCACGAGCAGGAAGCCACCGCGGCCCTCGCTCGCCTGAAGGAGGCCGCGACCAACGGCGAGAACGTCTTCGCCGTACTCATGGACGCCGCCCGGGTCTGCTCGCTGGGTCAGGTGACCGAGGCGTTCTTCGAGGTCGGCGGCGCGTACCGGCGGAATGTCTGATACCCCGGGTGCGGCGCCCCGCCCGCTTGTAACTGACTGTTCGCCCGTCTGCCATGCGTGAATTCGCGCATGGCAGTGGTCAGAACAGTCAGTTACAAGTGACGCCCGCCCGCCGCGTGGTGTCGCTGGTCCCGAGCATCACCGAGGCGCTGGCGTCGGTACGCCGGGAGGCGGTGGTCGGGGCCACGGACTGGTGCACCCACCCCGCCGATCTCGACGAGACGCTGGAGAAGCGGGTCCGGGGCACCAAGAACCCCAACCTCGACACCATCAGGAGGCTCGAGCCCGACGTGGTGATCGCCAACCACGAGGAGAACCGCGAGCTCGACGTACGACGGCTGCGCGAGTCCGGGATCAACGTCCACGTCACGCGGATCGAGACCGTCCCCGAGGCGGTCGAGGCCTTCCATCACCTCTTCGACGAGGTGCTCGGGTGGGAACGCCCGGGCTGGCTCGCCGAGGTCGAGCGGCGGTGGTGCGGACCGTTGCCGGAGGTCGCGAAGACGGTGGCCATCCCGATCTGGCGGGACCCCTGGATGGTGGTGGGGGCGCGGACGTTCACCGGCGACCTGGCCCGGCGACTGGGCTGGCGGAACGCGTTCAGCGACAGCGAGGAGCGCTACCCCAGGGCCGGGCCGGAGGAGATCACGAGCAGGGCGGACCTGGTGCTACTGCCCGACGAGCCGTACGTCTTCAGCGAGGACGACGGCCCCGAAGCCTTCCCCGGGACAGAGACCCGGCTGGTGAGCGGCCGGCTGCTGACGTGGTACGGACCATCCCTGCTCGAGGCGCACGCGCTGACCGGCGAACCCATCTGAGCGGTCCCGGGGTAGTCCTTTGGGGTCATTTTCTGCCTCAGGACGCCAGCAATACTCGCGCCTGAGCCACTCGCGAGGCGGTTCACCCGACACTGGGACCGTGACGACGTTGGAGGACGTCGGGCACACGTCCTGGAGGGGACGTGCGCCCCTGGTCATCGCCGCGACCATTCCGCTGGTGATCCTGATCGTCCTGCCCTGGCGTGGCCAGGAGCTGGCGAACATCCCGGGGTTCTCGCCGATCTGGCTCTCCCTGCTCATCGGCTGCGACCTGCTCACCGTCCTCCTCCTGTTCAGCCAGTACCGCGCGGGCGGCTCACCCCGTCTCCTCGCCCTCTCCTGGGCCTACCTGTGGTCGGCCGGCGCGGCCATCCAGATCGCCGTCGCGGTGCCGGGCATCGTCGTGGCCGACCCCTCCTTCGCCAGTGACGTCAACAGCCTCCAGTGGCTGTGGGTGTCCAGGCACGTCGTTCCTCCCCTCCTGATCGCCGTCGCACTGGCTCCGTGGCCGTCCCCCCTCGAGCGGAGGTTCGCGGCGCGTGAGGGCCGGGCGGTCCGGGCCACGCTGTCCTGGGTCTTCGTGACCGTGATCACCCTGGTGTTCTCACTGGTGATCGCCGACGCCCCCGACCGGCTGCCCACGATCATCGTCGAGAGCGGCGCCCCCCGGCTCGACGGCTTCGGGATCACCTCCGTCGCGATCCTCAACCTCCTCGCCGTCGCGGCTGCGGTCTGGGGCGTGGCCCGGCGTCGCAGCACCGAGGGTCTCGAGCGGTGGGCCGTGGTCGCGTCGGTCGCGTTCCTGGGCGACGTCTGGCTCACCGCGCTCTACGAGGACCGCTTCACCGCCGCCTACTACCTGGCCCGGTTCCTGGGGCTGGCGGCGTCGGCCTTCGTGATGCTGGCGATCCTCCGCGACAGCGCGCAGATCCTGCAGCACACCAGCGAGACCGCGCACCGGCTCGAGGAACGCAACGCCGAGCTGGTCGAGGCGACCAGGCTGCGCGACCACCTGACCGCAGTGGTCAGCCACGACATGCGGACGCCGCTGGCCGGCCTGCAGGGGTATCTCGAGATGCTCCGCGACGACGACCTCGAGAGCGCCCTCGCGCGCCGGATGCTGGAGCGGTCGTGGATGCTGACCCGCCGCCTCACCCTGCTCACCGAGGACCTGCTGGCCGCCGCCACCCTGGAGCACGGCGACCTCGTGGTGTCACCGGAGCTGCTCGATCTCAACCAGCAGCTGGGTGAGTGCGCCACCTGCTTCCCCGACCTCGACCTCGAGCTCGAGTGCCCGGCTGGCCTCGCGGCGTACGCCGACCCGTTGAGGTTCCAGCAGATCCTCGCCAACCTGGTCCGCAACGCCCAGAAGCACGGCGCCGAGCCGGTGCTGATCGCGGCCGCCCCCGATCCGTTGGGCTCGGGCGGTGTCGTCATCCGCGTCTCCGACGCCGGCCAGGGCGTGCCCGCCACCTTCGTGCCCAGGCTCTTCGACCGCTACACCCAGGGCACCGAGACCGCCACCGGCGGCTCGGGGCTCGGCCTCTCCGTGGTTCGCGACCTGGTCAGCGCGCACGGTGGCAACATCCACTACGAACACGCCGGCAACGCCTTCGTCTTCACCCTCCCGCCGTCCTCGATGCCCGACAGCGTCGATGGCGGTGCCGCCAACGTCCAGTCCGAGCCCAGCGACCAGGGTGCCGACCGGCCCACGCCCACGCGGTCCTGACCCGGCTCCGGCCCTCCCTGAGGAGACCCGGCGTCCCTAGACTCCGAGAGTGCCGAGCGGCGTCTTCATCTGTCACGCGTCGAAGGACGCGGTCATGGCCCGCCGGCTGGTCGACCTTCTCGAGACCGCAGGAGTGCCCTGCTGGATCGCTCCTCGAGACATCGAGCCCGGCACCGAGTACACGAAGGGCATCCTGAAGGGCCTCGCCGAGGCGCCCGCGTTCCTGCTGCTCTTCTCGGCGGCGTCCGACGAGTCTCCGCACGTACGCCGTGAGCTCGAGGTCGCCGTCACGACCGACACCGCGCTGTTCCCCGTCCGGCTCGAGGACGTCGAGCCGTCCCCGTCGCTGCGCTACTTCATCGGCACCTGGCAGTGGCTCGACACGGTGGGGCTGCCTCCCACGGTGTGGGAACCCGCCCTGGTCTCCGGCGTGCAGCGACTCATGGGAGTGGACACCGCCCAGGCGCCCGCGGTGCCGCCGAAGCGCGTCGTCACGCGCCCGCCGCCGGGCCTTCCAGCACCGATCGGCACCACCTGGGGACGAGACGCACTCGTGGCCGAGGTCTGCGAGCTGCTGAGCGGCGCTGACGCGGTGGTCACGCTGACCGGTCTGGGCGGGGTGGGAAAGACCCGGGTCGCCGCCGAGGTGGCCACCCGGGTCGCCGGCCTGGAGATCGCTGACAACGCCGAACCGACCCAGCTGCAGGAGCCGTCCACGGCCGGCAGTCGGCTGCTCGCGACCAGCCGGACACCGCTCGGACTGCCGAACGAGCGGGTGGTGCCGGTGCCGCCGCTGGACAAGGAGTCTGCGGTTGCGCTCTTCGGCGAAGCCGCGAGCCGGAAGGCGCCATCGTTCGACGCCGACACACACGTCGCTCGCGTCGCCGACGTCTGCGGCCTGCTCGGCGGCATTCCGCTCGGGCTGACCCTCGCGGCCGGTCGGCTGCGGGTGGTCGGGCTGGACCGGCTGCACACCGAGCTCAGCACCAGCCTGGACCTCGTGCACGACCTCGCGGACGCACTGCGGTGGTCGCTGGAACAGCTCGACGAGGCACACGGTTCGCTGCTCCGACGGCTGGCGATCTTCTCCGGTCCGGTGACTCTCGACGCCATCGAGAGGTTCGCCGAAGGCCCGGACGCCATCGACGTCCTGAGCGGGCTGGTCGACGCGGGTCTGGCCCTCGTGGTCGAGGGCGAGGCGGAGCCGCGCTACACCCTCCTGCACCCGGTCCGCCTGCTGGCCCGACACGACCTCGACAACAGCGACGGGGCGGACGAGGCGCACACCGCGGTCGCGGAGTACTTCCTGAGCAGGACCGAGGACTGGCGCCGCCGCCTCGACACCGTAGACGGGCGACTCGTGCACGCCGAGTTCACCGCCGCCGCCCCGGACGTGGAGGCCGCTGTCCAGGTGGCCGTCCGGGCGGGCCGGGTCGACACCGCATTCAACTTGTTGGTGAGCGCAGAACGGCTGTGGTTCGACGCCGGTCTCCCGGACGAGCCGACTGCGCTGTGCAAGCAGCTGCTCGTCGCCCTCCCTCCGGACGACCCACGAGCGGCGCGGGTGCACGGCATGCTCGGCCGCCTCGCGTACCAGCGCACCGACTGGTCCGAGGCCGAGCGAGAGCTGCGCACGGCGTGGCAGCTCGGCACCGCGGCCGACGACGACGTGGCCGTGCTCAACGCCCGGATCTACCTCAGCGGGACGCTCATGATGCTCGGTGACCTCGAGGAGGGCCGCGCCCTGGCCCAGGAGGTCTACGCGGAGACCGAGGCCAGTGGCCTCTACCCACAGTCGGCCGAGGGGCTGTTCATGCTCGGCCTCTCGCACCTGATGGTCGGAGACGTCGACGGGGAGCGCAAGGCGCACGAGCGCCGACTGGACGTCGTGCGCGCGCACGGCGACGTCTCGCGGACCGCTGACCAGCTCAACACGCTGGCCGAGATCGCGCTGGACGAGCAGGACCCGGACAAGGCCCGCCGGTACGCCGAGGAGTCCCTAGCGATCTCCGCGGAGCACTTTCCGCTCCAGCACCGGGACGCCACCATCACCTTGGCGCGGGCGTCGGCCGTCCTGCACGACCGCCCGGCCGCCGGGCGACTCCTCGCCGACGCGCTGGCCGCGAGTGGCCGGCACGGGCAGGCGCTGGCCACTGCTCAGTGCCTTCGCGTCGCGGGTGTGCTGGCCGAGGCCGGCGGTGTTCCCGCGCTGGCGATCCGGCTGTTCGCTGCCGCCCAGACGCTCTCCCCCGTCCCGACACGCAACGGCGACCCGCCGGAGGTGGACCTGGCGGCCGCCCTGCACCGGGCTCGCGCCGCGCTCGACGACCGCGAGCAGGAGCGCGAGTGGACCCTCGGCGGCGCCCTGCCGCTCGCGACGATGCTGACCCAGCTGGACGAAGCGATCGGCCTGAACGGGTCATAGACCAAGGCAACCCTGACGTCGTACCGTCCCCGACATGCTCAAGCGGGGAAGAGCCGCGATCGCGTTGGCGTTGGCAGGAGCGCTGCTGGCAGTGGTGCCGTCGGGATCGGCGAACGCGGACGACCCGGTCTGCCCGCATGTGTTCCCGGACAACAGGCCAGAGCGCAAGCTGTACATCTGGGACGGGTCCGAGAGCGACAGCTGGGGCATCGCCGCGAACTGGGACCGCAATGAAGTGCCCAACGACGACCACAACGACCACCTTCCCGACGAGTCGGGCGACGCGACGCCCGAGACCGACATCACCTACGTGTGCATACCCGACGACATGACGGTGGTGATGAACGAGCACGACCTGTCCGTCCACTCGCCCGCCAGCAACCAGGTTTCGGTGCAGGCGTTCTACCTCGGCCAGGGAGCGTCCCTGACGGTCCCTCAGGGCGTGGGGCTGTTCTCGATGAGCCACACGATCCCGTCAGTCACCGAGAGCGAGAGCACCCTCACCGTGGTGGCCGGATCGCTGGGTGGCGAGGGCACGATCCAGGTCAACGGCACGGTGAGTGTAAGCGGGACCTCGAGCTTCGCCTCGGCTCTGGTATCCGCCAGCCTCCTGCAGCCGGCCTTCAGCCAGGCGGGCACGCTCGCGGTCGAGTCCCCCGACGGTGAGCTGGTCCTCCCGTCGTACGGCGTCAACCTCAAGCGCAAGTACCGCATCCAGGTCGCAGGTCAGGCTCGGCTGACTGCGAATGGGTTCTTCGCCGTCTGGGACGAAGCCAGCCTGACCGTCCGCCCGGACGCAACACTTGAGCTCGGCGGCGTCGGAGGCCTTTACAGCAACGACGACCGGGCCATCGCCTTCCCGCTGGTGAACGAGGGCACGCTGTTGAAGACCGGTGGGGGCACCGGGCTCATCGAGACGCCCTACAGCCAGCCGGGGGACGGCCAGATCTCCGTGATGGACGGAACCCTGGCCTTCGCCGACGGAACGCAGTTCTCTGCCGAGGTGAGTCCCGGCAAGACGCTTTCCACGGCCACCTGCGCGCCGCACGGCCCGTTCCAGCCGTGCGTGGCCGAGACCAACCCGGCGAGGGACGCCACGAGTGTCGCCCTCCAGGCTCCCAGCGGCACGCCCAAGCCGGTGCAGGTCAGCGAGGTGCCGGGCAAACCCTTGGAGTTCGTGGCGCACCTGGTCGAATCGGTCGTGAACCCGGCGGTCATCACGTTCCGGCTGGGAGTGAGTGCCATCGGTACCACCAACCCGGCCGAGGTGGAGGTCGTCCACGAGAACGAGCCGACCGACCTGCCAGACTGCGCTGGCTCGGCGCTGCCCCCAGGACTGACGAACTGCGTGGACCGGGTCGCGAGCCGCTACGACTCCCCGACCGGCAACGTCTACATGGTCGTGCGCAGCATCGACACCAGCCGGTATGTCTGCCACAAGGAGGACGCACCGCCCCCGCCGCCGCCGCCGCCTGAGGTCACTGCGGATGGCTCGCGGTGGAAGAAGCTCAAGAAGGCGGTCACCATCTCCACGACGGCAAACCAGAGCGGCACCCTGACCATCAGCGCAGTGGTCACCGCGAGGAGGAAGAAGCCGATCTCTCTCGGCACCGTCACCACAAATATCGTCGCTGGCCAGCCCGTCCCCGTGACCTTGAAGAAGCTCCGCGAGCGTCAGCGCCGCAAGCTCGAGGACGCCAGGAAGGTGAAGGTGGAAGCAACGATCACCGTCACCAGCTCTACCGGTTCCACCACGACGACAGAGGTGGTGAAGTTGTCCTAGTGTCCTAGACGGTCAGGGTCACACGAGGACGCTGCATACACTTCGTCGGTGCCAGAATTGACCAGACGGCTCGCGTGAGCCGGCGCGGGCGCCATCGCGTAGAGGCGGTGGTCATGGGGACGCCGCATGCTCCGAAGCAGCTGCGCCGGCGCACCATGCGCGGCATGGCCATCATGGTCATGACCACCGGCGGCCAGGCAGTTCTCCAGATCGTGGTGCTGTCCATCCTGGCGCGCGCGGTCAGCCCGGCCGAGTTCGGCCTGGTCTCCGGCGCCCTGATCGCGGTGTTCCTGGCGACCGCGCTGGCCGAGAGCGGCGTCGGTCAGGCGATCATCCAGCGGGCCGAGCTCACCCGCACCCACCTGCGGGTCGGCTGGACCCTCTCCGTCTTCTTCGGCGTGCTGAGCTGGGGGCTGCTGGCGCTGCTGGCCCCGGCCATCGAGGACCTCCTGCGACTGCCCGGGCTGACCCCGATCCTGCGCGCGGTGTCCCTGATCTTCGTGATCCAGAGCCTGACGCTGAGCAACTACCTGCTCTCGCGGAGGCTCCAGTTCGGCCGGGTGGCCATCGCCGAGCTGACGTCGTACGCCGTCGGGTACGGCGTGGTCGCCATCACCCTGGCCCAGCTCGGGTACGGCGCCTGGGCCATCGTCTGGGGGCAGCTGTGCCAGAGCGCGCTGCGGGCGATCCTCGTCACCTGCATGGCGCCGTTCCCCTACCGACCCTCGTTCGCCCTGGCACCGATGGGCGAGCTCCTCAACTTCGGCGCCGGGCTCACCATCGGCCGCATCGCGAGCTGGGCGGGGACCCAGATGGACAACCTCGTCGTCGGCCGGTACCTCGGCGCCGCTGCGCTCGGCCTCTACGGCCGCGCCTACCAGCTGGTGCAGATGCCGGCCAACCTGTTCGGCCAGGTGGCCAACGAGGTGCTGTTCCCGGCCATGTCGGCGATCCAGGACCGACCCGACACCCTGCGCCGGATCTTCCGGCTCGGTACGGCGTTCATGGCGGCGCTGGCCCTGCCGTGCTCGTTGCTCGCGGCAGTGACCTCCCGCCAGCTGGTGCTCGTGGTGCTCGGTCCGGAGTGGCTGCCGCTGCGGGCGGCCTTCGACGTGATCATCTTCGGCCTGCTGTTCCGGACGGCGAGCAAGCTCACCGACGCGCTCATGAAGGCGCGCGGCGCCGTCTACCGACGGGCCTGGCGCAACATCGCCTTCGCGGTGATGGTCTTCACCGGCGCCTACGCCGGTCACACCTGGGGGCTGCAGGGGGTCGCGATCGGCGTGCTCATCGCGCTCGGGCTCAACTACGTGCTGACCAGCCACCTGTGCCTACGCCTGGTCGACATGACCTGGGGTGACTTCCTCTCCGCCCACGTGCCGGCGCTGCTCCTCTCCGCGGCGGCCGGCGGCAGCGGCCTCGCCGTGAACCTCCTCCTGGCCCGTGCCGACCCGCCCGCGGGCATCCAGCTGCTCTGCACCTGGGCGGTCGGCATCGCGAGCTGCGTGCTCTTGGTGCGGCTGGCCTGGCGCACCCGGCTGCTCGCACCCGTCGCACGGCTCGCATCCGACCTGCACTCGTTCCTCCTCGGTCCGCCGGCCCGGGTCGTCGCCCGCTTGCTCGGTCCCGGCTATGGTCCGCTGCTCCGCGAGGACGCCGCTGACAAACCGCCCACCACCGCTCAAGCCGCCGAGTCGGCGTCCACCAGGTTCGAGGAGACGACGACATGACCGAGCCAGTGACACGCTCGCCGATCTTCATCGTGGGCTGCCAGCGCTCGGGGACGACCGGGCTCCGCCTGATGCTCGACTCGCACCCCAACATCTCCTGCGGCCCGGAGACCCGGTTCCTGCGCGACCTGGAGCCGATCACCGGCTCGGAGTGGCACCGCATCTCCCGGTTCGGGTTCCCGCGCGAGTACTGGCTGGCGAAGGTCGCAGACTTCTTCGACTCCTTCCAGAGCGAGTACGCCGCTGCGCGCGGCAAGTCGCGCTGGGCGGACAAGAGCCCGCTCTACGCCCTGATCCTCCCCTTCATCTGGGAGCTGTTCCCAGACGCGCAGGTCGTCCACGTGATCCGCGACGTGCGCGACGTGACCGCCTCCCACCGCACGGCCTTCGGCTACAAGGCCGCCCTCGGCGCTCCCCTCAAGTGGCAGCGCTACATCGAGCGGGCGCGGGCAGCCGCGGCCCAGATGCCCGCCGACCGCTACCACGAGATCCGCTACGAGGCGCTCGTCGCCGACCGGGAGCAGACCATGCTCGATCTCGTCGGGTTCCTGGGTGAGGAGTGGGACCCGGGAGTCCTGGACTTCGAGAGCAAGCCGCACGACGTCAACGAACGCTACTGGCAGCGCACCGAGCAGCGCCGCTCCGGGTCGACCAGCCGGCGCAGGCTCGACCCACTGCTGCTCACCACCAGCCAGGTGCTCCCCCGGGCCCTGCGACGCGAGCTGGGCTACTGAGGTGACGTCCCCCTGGAGCGACCACGACCTCGTGTTCATCAGCGGACTTCACCGCAGCGGCACCACCCAGCTCAACGAGACCCTCGCCTCGCACCCGGACGTGAGCGGGTTCCAGGACACCGGTGCTCCACACGACGAGGGGCAGCACCTCCAGAGCGTCTACCCGACCGCCCGGCAGCACGGCGGCCCGGGCAGGTTCGCCTTCGACCCGCAGTCCCACCTCACCGAGGACTCCTCGCTGGCGACCCCCGAGAACGCCAGGCTCCTGTTCGAGCAGTGGTCCGGCCACTGGGACCTGGGCCGTCGGGTCCTGATCGAGAAGTCACCACCCAACCTGGTCCGGATGCGGTTCCTGCAGGCGCTGTTCCCCGAGGCGGGGTTCGTCGTCATCCTGCGCCACCCCATCGTGACCGCGCTCGCGACGCAGAAGCTGGCCACCACGAGGTGGATGCGCTGGACCTTCCGCACCGCGGCCCTCGACGAGGCCGTCCGCCACTGGTTCGCCGCCCACCGCTGGATGACCGCGGACCTGCCGCACGTACGGCGCAGGCACGTGCTGCGCTGGGAGGACCTGTGCCGTGACCCGGCCGGCTGCCTGAACGGGGTCGCGGAGTTCGCCGGCATCGACGGGAGGCTCACGCTGCCCGACCTGGACGCGGCCAACGAGGAGCGGTACGTCGACCAGTGGGCCGCGATCCAGCACGATCCCAGACAGATGATGCGGCTGGACCCGATCCTGGCGGAGAACGCCGATCTGGTGGACGCCTTCGGCTACGACCTGAGGGACCTGGCGAGTCTCGAGCGGCTGGCGCTCTGAGCCAGCGTCCTCACACCACCGCGCCGGAGAGCCAGTCCGGCAGCTCGGCCTGGCCGCGCTGCTCCAGGAGGTGGCGCAGCCGCGGCAGCGTGGGTGCATAGAACGCCCGCAGCTGCTCGAGGTCCGCTGCCGACGGACGCTCGTCGAGCGCAGCCGCGTTCAGCCTCAGGTAGGACCGCTTGAGGGTGTGTCGCAGCCACGAGTCGTCCGGCACCAGGCGACGCAGCTGCGCGTTGGCCCGGTCGGCGACCCGCTTGACCGCCTGGCTCCGAGGCTGGACCGTCGCGTTGCGACCGGCCAGGTCGAACCCTCGGGCGGGAGCGGGGTCCAGGTCGAGCCACTCGCACAGCGCCGACACGAGCGCGAGCGGGTCGCGCGTGATGTCGTCGAAGAAGACCACCCGGACCTGGTCGTCGAGCACGTCGAACCAGTCGGGGAGGTAGTCGGCGTACACCCCCGACGCCAGGGTGCGGTAGGCCGCGCTGCCGGGCTCGCGCACGGTCCCCTCGTCATGCACCCTCCGACAGGCGGCGACGAAGTCCGGAAAGCGCATGCCCTCGGGGAGACGGGCCTTGCTGCGCTTGTAGGTGTAGCTCGACCACATCCTGCTCACGGGCTCACGCAGGCTGATCAGGATCCGTGGCCGCCCCAGCTCCGAGGCCAGCCGGAGCACCAGGGGTGGCCCGCCGATGAAGTAGCGGGGAGATGCGTCCAGCCGCCAGGTGGCGTCGGCACAGCCGTGGAAGTGTCTTGCGTACTCGGACAGGGACGGCGCTTCACCTCCACCCACCATCGGCGCGTAGTGGTCGACCTCCTTGAGGTCGGCGAGCCCGATCGCCGGATGCTGACCCAGGTAGTGGTGCAGCGAGCTGGTCCCGGCCTTGGTGACTCCGGCCACGACCAGGTTCGGCAGCGCCCCCGTCGTATCCAGCACCCGGAAAGCATACGGTCGTCGCTGGCGACCATCGGCGCCCGACGTACAATCCGTTGCCGCCAGGGGCGCGGTGTGCGACCAGACCTATCGGAGGCTCGATGAGCACGTCGACAGCGGGGGCTTCCGGCGTCGACGGCTCGCTTCCCGCCGGGACGGCCACCAGGCCCCGGGCGGCCCGTCTTCAACCGCTCCGTCCGTTCTCGCGGGGCGGCGATGTGGCCCTGCGCGAGATCGTCTACTACCTCCTGGTCGCCTTCTGGTTCACCCTGCCGTTCGAAGGCACGGTCCGGGTCGGCGGCGAGACCCTGGCCAAGGGGCTGGGGGCTCTGCTGGCCGTCGCGGCGGTCGTCTCGCTGGCGTTGTCAGGACGCCGGAGCCGGACGAACGACTTCGTCGTGATGCTCATCGTCTTCGCGTCCTGGGTGGCGTTGTCGACGTTCTGGACGGTGACACCGGGCCCGACCTGGAACCGGGTGCTGACCATCGCCCAGCTGGTCGTGATGGCCCTGATCACCTGGGAGTTCGCCCACTCCCGGCGCCAGGTCCTATCCCTGCTGCGCGCCTGGGTCGGCGGCAGCACGGTGGTGGGCTCGATCGTGGTGGTGGCCTTCCTCACCGGCCAGGCGGAGACCCGCTACAGCGCACCCGGCGTCAGCCACGGTGACATCGCCTACGCCCTGCTGCTGGCCATCCCGATGGCGTGGTACCTCAGTCTGACCACGACGCACCGGGCACTGGCCTACGCCTACCGGTTCTTCGTGCCCTTCGCCTGCGTGGCCATCC
Source organism: uncultured Actinomycetota bacterium (assembly GCA_963749865.1). GTDB lineage: Bacteria > Actinomycetota > Actinomycetes > Propionibacteriales > Nocardioidaceae > Nocardioides. The sequence continues at coordinate 235,979 of CAVVOE010000004.1, read as the reverse complement.
TCCTGACCGCGTCCAGGGCCGGCCTGCTCTCCATGGGCTTCGCCCTGCTCATCATTCCCGCCACCCTCCGTGGCCTCTCCGGGCGAGCCCGGCTCGCGGTCGTGGCCGTCGCCGGGCTGGCGCTGTCGGCAGGTCTGGCCCTGAGCACCCTCGCTTCCGGCCCGTTGGCGCGTCTCTCGACCACCAAGGACGAGGTGACGACGGGCACCCTCGACCACCGCACCGAGCTGTGGGCGATCGCCTTCCGGCTCATCGGCGACCATCCCTTCATCGGCCTCGGAGCCGGCGGGTCCAAGAAGGCAGTGGGCGGGGAGTTCGACACGGCCCGCGGCCTGCACAACACGTTCCTCTCGATCGGGGTCGAGCTCGGCCTCATCGGGGTCGCTCTGTTCCTGGTGCTGGGACTGGTCGCGACCTACCGCGCGTTCACGCGCCTGCCGTGGCTCGAGACCAGGCTGACATGGGTGCTGGCGGTCGTCTTCCTGCTCTCCCTGGTGCCACGGCACGGCGACTACTTCAAGAGCACCTACGCCCTGCTCGCCCTCTTCGCGCTCATGGGCGAGGTGCTGGTCCGGCGCAGGTCTCGACCCCTGCGGACCGGTGCCTAGGACGTGTCTGACAGACCTGGTCGGCGCCAGGCGCCGCCCAGGCACGCACGCTGGCGGCGTTGCCGACGCATTGGAAGACGCCCAGTCTGCCTGCGCGCCGGCGCCTGGCCATCGCACGACCTGGACGACGCTGGCATCCACCCACGTCTGTCAGACACGCCCTAGCGTCCTGAGTCAGGACACTAAACCGGACCGGCACCCGACTCGACGCGCTCGGCGAGGTCGCGGTCAGCCGTCTCGGCGGAGTAGTCGTAGAGCCGGCTCGGATCGAAGACGAGCCCCGGCTCCGACTCCCGGATCCGGCGGGTGTTGTCGGTGAGGTTGCCCTCCGCACGCAGGTACCCGTCCCGCGCGTCACACCGGGTGCCGCTGTCGTTGCAGCCGTCTCCCTGCACGGTCACCAGAGAGACCCGCGGGTTGCGTCCGCCGTCGAAGACGTTGTTCTCGAGGAGCAGCTGCGCCACGCGCTCGGACCGGACGGCGTAGAGGCGCCAGTCAAGGTAGTAGTTGTTGTAGGCGTGGGCCCGGCCGTAGGACACCACAGGGTTCCGGTAGCCGGTCCGGTCGAAGAAGTTGTGGTGCAGGGTGGCCGTCTGGGCCGCGTCGGCTTCCTGGGTCGTCTGGTTGCCGATCTGGATCACCTGCTCCTGGTCGTGGAGGTGGTTCCACGACACGGTGACCCCCCCTGACCCGTTGGCAACGGCGATCAGCTTGTCGCCGGCCCGGGAGAGGTCGTTGTGGTCGATCCACACGTCGGTGGCGCCGTCGAGGTAGATGGCGTCGGACAGGTCGTTCTGCTTGGTCTGGGTCACGTCACCGAACTCGGTGAGCGTCAGGCTCTCGACGATCACGTTGGAGACGCCGACCAGCTCGAGCCCGGACTGGCCGGGTGCGGTGATGACGACGTCGCGAGCGCGCCCGTCGATCGTCTTGTTGCTGCCCACCCGCAACGGTGAGCCGAGCTGGATCTCCATGTCCTCGTCGAAGACGACCCACGCCGGCTCGTCCCCCGTGACCGCCTCGCGCAACGACCCCGGACCGGAGTCGGCATCGGTCGTGACGTGCACGAGCGGCCCGTCGGCCCCGCCCCGGACCTGTTGCCCGAAGCCCTCTCGCTGCGCGAGCAGGCCCTCGACGGTGGGCGGTCCGGTCGGCGTCGTGCGGGTCGAGGACGGGGTGGGCTCGGGAAGCGGAGGCCCCTCGTCACCCCGGTCGACCCGGATGAAGGCCAGGACGACGATGAGCGCGGCGAGGAGCACTCCGAAGATGCCGAGTGCCACGCGGACCCGCTGGTCCTCGAGCCAGTGCGGAGTCACCGCGGCCCCAGTGTCATGTCAGGGCGCCGAGAGCCGTGGTCACCTCAGTCAGTGCCGGCGCTCCTGTCCGGCAGCCTGGGTGAGCGGCTCCGGCTCGTCGGCTGGCGGCGTCTTTGACTGACCCTCGGGCTCGGCGATCCGCTGTCCGCTTCGACGTCGGTCCGCGTCGGTCCGCGGCCGGCGACGCCGGCGCCGCGGCCGGTGGTCGTTGAACACGAACCCGAGGATCGGCGCGGCGGCGAGGTCGGCGCGCGCCCGCAGCCGGGACAGGTCGTCCATCGACGTGGCCGAGGTCACCACGACCACCAGTCCGGCCCGCCCATCAGCGGCCAGGGCAAGCGCGGTCGGGTCGTCGAAGACCGAGGGCGAGTCCGCGATCACCGCGGACCGGTCGCCGCCCCGGATCAGGTCCGGCAGCCCGGTGCCGGGCGGGAAGGTGACCCGGGAGCTCCCGACGGGGAGGACAGGCAGCGCCCGGCCGCCGGCGAGCGGCACCTCGCCGTACCGGTTCACGGGCATCCCTGCCATCAGGTCCCGCAGCCCCGGGCTGGACTCGAGTCCCAGGGCGTCGGTCAGGTCGGGGTGACGAACGTCGGCGTCCACCAGCAGGACGTCGTGGCCGTCGTTGCGGGCGGCGGCGGCCAGGTTGAGCGCCAGCACCGTCTTGCCCTCACCGGACTCGGCGCTGGTGACCACGGCACCACGGAGAGACTCGCGGCGGGTGTGCATCATCAGCGTCGAGGCGAGGACGCGCAGGTCGTCGGACAGGTCGCTGTGAGCGGTCAGGTCCACCGCGCGGGTGTTGTTGCTCAGCTCGCGGCGCTTGGGGACGTGGCCCAGCATCGGCGCGCCGAGCATGTCGGCCACCACGTCCTGCTCGATCCCGCGACGCCGGTCGAGGCGGCGCCAGGCGAGGGCCAAGCCGGCCAGCAGTCCGATCGCGGCGCCGATCAGGAGGTTGCGGCGCAGGTTCGGAGAGGTCGGGTTGCTCGGTTCGTCCGCCTTGTAGAGGGTATCGATCCCCGCGGACACGAGCTCCTGGTCGACCCGGGACTCCAGCAGCTTCTGGCGCACCTCGGCGAGGTTCTGAGTGAGCCGGTCGGCCTGGGACCGCAACGCGATGTACTTGGTGTCGGTGCTGAGCTGGCTCTGCACGAACCTGCCCCGCTCAGCGGGGGCCTCGACGGTCTGGGCGGCCTTCCTGCGGATCTTGTCCACGCGCTCGCTGACCTGCTCGTTGACCGCGTCGAGGGTGTCCACGGTCTCCTGCTGGAGCGCCTTGAGAGCGGTGCGCGCTCGCTCACCACGCGTCTGCGCCTGCTCCTTGGTGAGGTCGAGGTAGGCCTGCCCGACAGCGTTGGCCACCGCCCGGGACCGGTTGGCGGTGCCGGCGGTGGACGTGATGGTGACGAGGGGATTGTTGTCGGCGGGCGTGACGTTGATGCCGTTCTCGATCTGCGACGGCGTCACCTTCCCGTCGAGAAGCTGGCTGGCCCGCTCGTAGATCTCGGGGGAGCGCATCACCTGCGCCGCGTTCTGCGCCTTGGCGGTGGGGTTGAGACCGGCCACGTTGCGGAAGACGGTCGCGTCGTTCTGGTCGCCGAGCACGAGCCGCGCCTGCGCGGTGTAGGTGACCGGCAGGGCGAGGCTGACCAAGGCAGCGAGCGCGACCGCGACCACCACCGCCGCCACCACCACGAACGGATGACGGCGCGCTGCGGTGAGCAGGCCAGGGCCGTGCGCCGGGAGCTGCTGGCTGAGCTCGCGGTCGAGGCTGCTTGACATGTGTCCCCCATGAGTGGCCGGCCGTCCCGTTCCCCGCGGCGGGCGGCTCCTGCCGAATGCTAGCCGGGGACCCTTGTCAATGCAGAACCCGCCCGCACCGGCCCGGGAGCGCGCCGAGTCTCTGCCTCGACTGGGTGGGACGCCATAGCCCAAACGTGTCAGTTGCCAGACGCCGATCGTATGTAACTATCCAAGCGGCATGCAGCGGCATAAGGTGTGCGGGCCGCGCTCTCAGAGTTTCTGTTCCCGTCTCTCACGGGACATCGAGTCACTCTAGGGTCGCGGCGCGGGGGCTAGCAGGGTGTCTTGGGGGGCACATGCGTGAAGCGCAGGACTGGGTGAGCACGACTGCACAGTCACGAATACGGGGGTCACGCGCCGAGAGGCGAGTGGATCGGACACGTCGACGTGTCAGCACTTTGGAGTACCTGCCGAGGGCAGCGCTCCTACTCGACGGTCTGGCGATGGTCATCGTCGCGGTCACGGCCGCGGCGCTGCGCGCCTCGTTCGGCTGGTTCTCGGAGCCGATCAACGTCCGGGACACGTTCTGGACGGCTGGTCCGTTGATGCTGGTCGGCTGGATCGGTGTGATCGCCGCGCTCGGCGGATACCGCGAGCGGCTGTTCGGGGCAGGCGTCGACGAGTACAAGATCGTCCTGAACGCCAGCCTGATCACCGCCGGGCTGACCGGCGTGGCCTGCTACATCACGACCTTCGACCTGTCACGCGGCTTCTACGCCCTGGTCTTCGCTCTCGGCTCCGTCGTGCTCGTGTTGCAGCGTTTCCTGCTGCGGCGCGCCCTGCACCGCGCGCGCAGGGCGGGTCGGCTCGGTCTTGACGTCGTCATCGCCGGCTCCCCCGAGCACGTCGACGAGATCGCCCGGGTGTTCAGCCGCGAGTCGTGGCTCGGCTACCAGGTGCTGGGCGCCATCGTGCCGCAGGGGAGCGAGGCGGAGGAGACCGTGCGCGGCACTCCCATCCTCGGCACGACCGAACGCACCCTGGAGGTCCTCGCGGACGTGCAGGCCGACGTGATCTTCGTGTCGGGTGGCGCGCTGGCCGGTGCCGAGCAGATGCGCGAGCTGGTCTGGGAGCTCGAGCGCAAGAACGTCCAGGTCGTCGTGGCTCCCAACGTCACCGACGTCTCCCGTGAGCGGGTTCGCGTGCGTCCGGTCGGTGGACTGCCTCTGGTCCACATCGACCCCCCACGCCACCATCGGGCCACCCGCCGGGCCAAGCGACTCTTCGACGTCGCCATGTCCTCGCTGTTGCTGTTCGGCATCGCCCCCGTGTTCCTCATGCTCGCGGCGGCCATCAGGCTGCACGACGGTGGACCGGTCTTCTTCCGGCAGACCCGCACCGGCCGGGACGGCATCGAGTTCTCGTGCCTGAAGTTCCGCACCATGGTGGTCGACGCCGAGGAGCGGCTGAAGCTCCTTCACGACGAGCACGGCTACGACGGCGTGGGGCTGTTCAAGGTCAAGGACGACCCGCGGATCACCGGGCCGGGCCGCTGGCTGCGTCGCTACTCGTTCGACGAGCTGCCCCAGCTGCTCAACGTCCTGCGGGGAGACATGAGTCTGGTCGGACCTCGACCGCCGTTGCCGACCGAGGTCGCGTTGTACGACCGCTTCACGCGCCGACGCCTCCACGTCCGGCCCGGCATGACCGGTCTGTGGCAGGTCTCCGGACGCTCCGACCTGTCGTGGTCCGAGGCGGTCCGCCTCGACCTCTACTACGTCGACAACTGGTCGATGCTCCAGGACCTCAGGATCCTTGCCCGCACCTTTGGTGCGGTCTTCGGCTCGCGGGGCGCCTACTGAGCGTTGCCGGGAACCCGGTCGTCGCTCGCGAACGAGGCGGTCAGGCGGCGGTACGCCGGACGGTCACGTCGGTCGACGGCAGCAGCCGGCGGCGGCGACGCAGGACCATCCCGATCACGACCGCGAGCGGGACCGAGGCCACGACCCATATCACGAGCAATGCCAACACTGCCACGTCTCAATGGTGACGCGGCGTCAACAGAAATGTGTGGATTTCGCCAGTGCTCGAGCCGATTGACCGCCCCGCGCTAGCCCAGCCGGCGACCGCTGGCGACCAGCTCGCGAGCCGGGCTTCGCAGCACGGGCGACGACTGTCGGGGCTGGTGGGCGAGGTGGCGGCCGACCAGCACGGAGAGCACCACGGACCCGACCAGCCACGCCAGCAGCCCGACCACGATCAGCGTCAGCATGCTATCCATCATGCCCTAAGTTGATTATGTCCACAAATTTAGTAATCAAAGCCATCCCCCGTCGTCCGAGAGGCGCATGGGTGCGGGAAGCCAACCACGGTAGCTCGGCCTCGGGAGCGATTCGAGGGCCAGGCCGCGGCCACCGTCACGGTTGCCGTCACCGCTCACCTGACGCTGTTTGCGCGAGCAGCGCGGGTCAGGGAGAATGCGTGCGCACGCGGCGCCAATGGGGGGCGCTGCGCTGCACCGTCACGCAGCCTGAGGTATGGGGGACAGACTGCTCATGACCGCCATCGGGCGCGGCGCTGACCAGGGCTCGCGAGCCCTGGTGATCGGCGCCAACGGCTTCCTCGGCAGCTGCCTGGTCGACCGCCTCGTCTCGGCCGGGACGCCGATCCACGCGTTCGACCGCTACTCGACCGACCCGCGGCACCGAGTCGGGGCCGGGGTAGAGATCGTCCAGGGTGACTTCCTCAACGAGGCGCACGTCGGGCCGGCGCTGGCCGGTTGCGACACCGTCTTCCACTTCCTGTCCCTGTCGACCCCGGCCGACTCCGGTCAGGATCCCGGGTACGACGTGCGCACCAACACCCTGGCCACGGTCCGGCTGCTCCAGCTGGCGGTGGAGGCCGGGGTCTCGCGCTTCTACTTCGCCTCCTCCGGCGGCACCGTCTACGGCCGGACCTCGCTCGGTGGAGGCCATGCGGAGGAGGACGCGCTCCAGCCGTTCTCGCCGTACGGCATCAGCAAGGTGGCGATCGAGAACTACCTGTCGTACTTCGCGCGGGTCTCGGGACTGCGCTCGGTCAGCCTGCGGATGTCCAACCCGTTCGGCCCGCAGCAGAAGCCGTCCAAGAAGCAGGGCCTGATCCCGATCCTCCTGCGGGCGGTGCGAGACGAACAGCCGGTCACCATGCTGGGCGACGGCTCGATGCGGCGCGACTACATCTACGTCGACGACGCCGTCGAGATGATCATGCGGATCGCCGACCGGGAGCCGGAGCACCCGGCGTACAACCTGGGCTCGGGGCAGGGCTCGACCCTCAAGGAGATCTTCGAGCTCGTCGCGCACGTGAGCGGACAGGAGCTCCGGATCGAGTACGCCCCCACGCCCCCGTGGTTCGTCGAAGAGTCCGTCCTCGACATGACCCGGTTCAGCGCCGAGTTCGGACCTGTCGCGCAGACCCCGCTGCTGGAAGGGATGCGGCGCACGTGGGAGGTGATCAAGCATGAGTGAGCCACGCGTGCTCCACCTCACCGAGGCCCTGGGCGGCGGGATCCAGACCCTGCTCGTCCGCCTGAGCGCACGGCAGGCCGAGGCCGGCGCCGAGGTGACGGTCTGCTACCTCGACCGACCCGAGGCTCCACCCTCGGACGTGCTGAGGGCCCAGTTCGACCCGCGGGTCCGGCTCCGGCCCATGTCGAGTGCCCCCGGGCTCCGGCGGCGACTGATCACGACCCACCGCGCCGCGCACGCGGCCCTGGTCTCCGACGAGTACGACGTGATCCACCTGCACTCCTCCTACGCCGGCTTCGCCGGCCGCCTGGCCAAGCTGAGGGTCAGGTCGTCCACCGAGGTGATGTACAGCCCGCACGGTTTCGCGTTCCTCCGGCTCAGCTCGTCGATCGGGCTGCGACTGTTCTGGCAGCTGCTGGAGGCCTCGATGGCCAGGATCGGCGTCTGCATCCTGACCTGCGAGTCCGAGCTCGCGACCGCCCAGACGCGGCTGCACCCCAGGCGGGCGATGCTCCTGCGCACCGGCGTGGAGGTGTCCCAGTACGCCGAGTACCGCTCCCCCGGCACCTCGGACCCGCCGGTGGTCGCGATGATCGGGCGGATCTGCTACCAGAAGGCGCCGTGGCGGTTCGCCGCCGTCGCGGCTGCACTGCGCGGCCAGGCCAGGTTCGTCTGGATCGGTGATGGCGACGACGCTGATCGCCGACGCTGGCTGGATGGCTCCGGCGTCGAGGTGGCCGGCTGGCTGGACGAGGACGAGCTGCGCAAGTTCCTCATCGACACGACGGTGCTCCTCTTCCCCACGCTGTGGGAAGGGATGTCGATGGCCCTCATGCAGGCCCAGGCGCAGGGTGTCCCAGCCGTCGTGTCCAACGCCGTCGGCAACCGGGACGCCGTCGTGCAGGGCCGGACCGGCTATGTCGCCGCCTCCGACCACGAGCTGGTCACCCGGACCCGGGAGCTGCTGCAGGACGACGCGCTGCGCAGCCGCATGTCGAGCGCAGCCGTCGCCTGGGCGCAGGTGGGACTGTCCGACGAGGGCCTGGGCACCGACTCACTGGCGCTCTACCGCGAGGCGCTCGCGAGTCCCGAGACCACTGGATGACCACGGCCCGGACCCCCCGGGACGGCGCGCCCGGCGTCCATCCGCCCACGCCGCTGCGGAGGGTCAGCTTCTTCCTGCCCGCGCTGGAAGGCGGCGGTGCGGAACGAGTCACCCTCACCATCGCCGAGGGTCTCGCAGCCAGGGGTCACGACGTCGAGCTGGTCGTGGGCCACCGGCGGGGCGCGCTGGCCGATGCCGTTCCCCAGAGTCTGCCCGTCGTCGACCTCGGCCGGCCCCGGGTCACGCGGAGCGTGCGGCCGTTGCGCCGACATCTGCGTCGTCGCCGTCCAGACGTGGTGGTCAGCGCGCTGTTCCACGCCAACCTGGTGGCGATCGCCGCGAGTCGTGGCCTGGGTATCCCGCTGGTGGTGGTCGAGCACAACACCATGTCGGTGAAGTTCGGAGCGGCCACCACCCGACGCGACCGGCTGGCCCCGCTGGCCTGCGCCGTCGCCTACCGCCTGGTCGACCAGGTGGGAGCGGTCTCGGAGGGCGTCGCGGACGACCTCGCAGAGCACCTGCACCTCCCCCGCCAGCGGGTGCGCGTGCTGCGCAACCCCGTCGGCTACGACGAGGTCCGCCGGCGGGCCGCCGAGCCCGTGTCCCACCCGTGGTTCGACGAGGGGGCTGACGTCGTACTCGCCGTCGGCCGGCTGACCGAGCAGAAGGACTTCGCGACCCTGGTCCGGGCCGTCGCCATGGTGCCGGAGGTCCGCCTCCTGGTCCTCGGCGAGGGCGAGGACCGGGCCGCGCTGACCGAGCTGGCCGCCTCGTTGGGCGTGGCCGACCGGGTCGACCTGCACGGCTTCGTGGCCAACCCCTACCCCTACTTCGCTCGGGCCGAGGTCATCGTCATGTCCTCGCGCTGGGAGGGGCTGCCCACCGTGCTGCTCGAAGCCCTCCCGTTCCCGGCTCGCATCGTCTCCACCGACTGCCCCTCCGGCCCGCACGAGATCCTGGCCGGCGGCCGGTTCGGCCGCCTCGTCCCTGTCGGCGACCCCGAAGCCCTCGCCCGCGCCCTCGACGCCGCACGGACCGAGCCGCCGACCGACCGCTCCGAGGCGTGGGCGCGCTACGACCGGCCGGTCGCGGTGTCCGACTACGAGGCCGTCGTGGACGAGGTCGTGGGTCGCCGGAGCCGGCGGTGAGCGACGCGCTCCCGGGCTTCGTCGGGATCGGTGCGCTCAAGGCCGGGACCACGTTCCTGGACACGCTGCTCCGTGGCCACCCGCAGCTCAGCTTTCCCCGGTTCCTCAAGGAGGCGGAGTACTTCACGGCCCACTACGACCGCGGCCCGGACTGGTATGCCGGACTCTTCGAACCCGCGGACGGCCGGCTGCGCGGTGAGATCTCCCCCCAGTACATGGCCGACCCGAGGGTGCCGCAGCGCGTCTGGGAGGCGAACCCGGAGGCCAGGATCCTGGCCAACCTTCGCGATCCGGTGGCCCGGACCGTCTCGCAGTACCGGCACTGGGTGCAGGAGACCGGCTACGGGGAGGGCTTCACGACCTTCCTGACCGAGCATCCGAACGCCGTCGAGCGGAGCGAGTACCGCCGGGTGCTGACCCCGTGGCTCGAGCGGTTCGGCGCGGAGCGCGTCGACCTGATCGTCTTCGAGGACCTGGTCAGCCAGCCGGTGAGCACCGTCCAGAGGGTGCTCCGCTTCCTCGGTGTCGACGACGCGTTCGTGCCTCCGGACGCCGAGACCCCGGTCAACGTGACGTTCTCGCCCCGCTTCCCGCGGGCCTACTCCCTGGCCAAACGGACCGGCAACCGGCTGCGGGCAGGTGGCGGCGCCCGCGCCGTCCACGCGGCCAAGCGGGTCGGCCTCGACCGGATGTTCCGGGCCGGGCAGGTCGAGCGCGAGGCCAGCCCGGTCTCCGACAGCGAGCGCGCCGTCCTCGCCGAGCGGCTGCGCCCTGACGTCGAGCGGCTGTCCGAGCTGATGGGCCGCGACCTGACCGCGGAGTGGCTGCGGCCGCAGCGCTGAGAGGCGCTCAGAGGCGCTCAGAGCGGCCGGCGGGCTCGCTCCCAGGCGACCTGCTGGGCCAGGCCGGAGGCCAGCTCCACCTCGGCGGTCCAGCCCAGCTCCGCCTCGGCCAGCGTGGAGATGCCGCCGGTGCGCTGCACGTCGCCCGGCACGGTCGGGCCACGCTCGACCGCGGGCTCGGTCCCGACGGTCTCCCCGATCAGCCGGATGGTGTCGTTGACGGTCACCGACTCGGTGCCGCAGGTGTTGTAGACCCGACCGGGGGCCACGTCGGCCTGGCCGGCGGCCACCAGCGCAGAGACGATGTCACCGACGTAGGTGAAGTCGCGGACCGCGCTGCCGTCGCCGGTGACCTTGATCGGCCGGCCGGCCAGCGTGGCGCGGATGAACTTCGAGAAGGCCATGTCCGGTCGCTGCCTCGGCCCGTAGACGGTGAAGAAGCGCAGCGAGACGGTGGACAGGCCGTAGTTCTGTGCGTAGAGGCTGCACATGTGCTCGGCGGCGAGCTTGGTCACGCCGTACGGGCTGAACGGGTGCGGCACCGCTTCCTCATCGACCGGGTAGCTGGGCTGGTTGCCGTAGACCGATGAGCTCGAGGCGTACACCAGCCGAGCCAGGCCGGCGGTCCGGGCCGCCTCCAGCAGCTGCTGGGTGCGGTTGATGTTGCGCTCGACGTACGTCGCGAAGTTGCGGTCCCACGAGAGCCGCACGCCGGGCTGCCCGGCCAGGTGGTAGACCACGTCGACCTCGGCCACCCGGTCGAGCACGGTCGGCTCGGCCAGGTCCTCGAGGACGGTCTCGGCCGCGTTCGCACCCTCGTAGGCAGCCAGGTTGTGCTGCTTCTGGTCCACGTCGTAGTAGTCGGTGAGGTTGTCGACCGCCACCACGGCGTCGCCCCGCTGGAGCAGCCGCTCCACGAGGTGGCTGCCGATGAAACCGGCTGCGCCGGTGACCAAGGCCTTCATGTGCTGGACTCCCTCGGGTCGTGGTTCACCGGAGCAGGTACCCGTACTTCTTGAGCAGCGGGAACGAGATCAGCGAGACCTTGCGGCGCTCGCGCGGGTCGAGCCTGGTGGTCCACGCGGTGTCGGGCCGCACCCGCAACGGGCTTCGGTCGAACCGCATGGGGTTGCCCGAGAAGCTGTGGCCGGCCACCGAGGCAGGCACTGGACGCCGCTCGAGACCGAGCTGGGAGATGAGCCCCTCCGTGGCGAGCTCGGGGTGCTCCGCGAAGTCCTCGTAGCGCAGCCGGGTCACTCGCGGCCCCACGCGGTCGAACAGCTCGACGGCGAGGTTGTGCTGCATCCACCGCCGGGCCGCCAGGGTGGGTCGGCGCACCCGCATCACCTGCTCCTCCCAGTGCACCTCGGGTCGCCTCTTGACCCGGGTCCAGGAGTAGGCGACCGCCCGGCTGTCCCGGACCAGGTGGAGCACCTGCAGCTCGATCCGGCGGGTCGCGCGCAGGGCGAACAGGTAGGACGGGTCCTTCGAGGAGTCGATCACCACTGGGGCCCCCGACACCTGATGCAGCTGCTCGTAGAGCGGGAGCAGGCAGTCGGCGTACGCCTCGACGTCGTCGGAGCGGCGCCGGCCCCGCGCCACTGCGGCGTTCTCCAGCATGTGCCGCATCCGGTCCACCCGCGGGGACAGCGTGCCCATCCGTCGCCGGACCGGGTCGACCCCGTCCGGGTAGGCCGTCTGGAGGACGTCGGTCCAGAACGCGCAGGTGCCGAACGGCTGACCGCACTCGCACAGCTGGCCCTGGTCGACCCCGCGCTCCCACACGTAGCGGAGCTCGCCGACGTGGCAGGCGCTCACAGCGGCCTCGAGGTACCGGGCGACCACGGTGCTGCCGCTGCGGCCCGACCCCGCGATGTAGAGAACCCTCGGCCTGTCCCCGTCCGGCACGTTTCCGGCCGACCCCTAGTTGATCATGCCGGCGCCGACGGTGACGCCGGTGGCCTCGTCGATGAGGATGAACGACCCGGTGGTGCGGTTCTTGCTGTAGGAGTCGCACAGCAGCGGCTGGGTGACCCGGAGCTGGATCCGGCCGATCTCGTTGAGGCCGAGCTCCTTGGTCTCCTGGTCGCGGTGCAGCGTGTTGACGTCGAGGCGGTACTGGATGTCCTTGACCAGCGCCCGCGCGGTGCGGGTCGTGTGCTTGATGGCCAGCTTCTGGCGCGGCCGCAGCGGCTGGGTGGTCATCCAGCAGATCATCGCGTCGATGTCCTGGCTGGGCCGGGGGGCGTTGTTGACCCGGGCGATCATGTCCCCACGCGAGACGTCCACGTCGTCCTCGAGCCGGATGGTGACCGACATGGGCGGGAACGCCTCGGGGATCTCCTCGTCGAACAGGTCGATGCCAGCGATCCTCGAGCTCATGCCGCTGGGCAGCACGACGACCTCGTCGCCGGGCTTGAGCACCCCGCCGGCCACCTGGCCGGCGTAGCCGCGGTAGTCGTGGTGCTCGTCCGACTTGGGGCGCACGACGTACTGGACCGGGAAGCGGACGTCGACCAGGTCGCGGTCGGAGGCCACGTGCACGTGCTCGAGGTGGTGCATCAAGGTTGGCCCGCTGTACCAGCTCATGTTCTCCGACCGGGTCACGACGTTGTCGCCCTTGAGCGCCGAGATCGGGATGACCTCGAGGTCGGGGATGTTCAGCTTGGTCGCGAACTGGGTGAACTCGCTGTGGATCTTCTCGTAGGTGTCGGGGGCGTAGTCGACGAGGTCCATCTTGTTCACAGCCAGCACCAGGTGGGGCACCCGGAGCAGCGAGAGGATCACGGCGTGCCGGCGGGACTGCTCGGTCAGCCCCTGGCGGGCGTCGACGAGCACCAGGCCCAGGTCGGCGGTCGAGGCGCCGGTGACCATGTTGCGCGTGTACTGAACGTGGCCGGGGGTGTCGGCGATGATGAACTTGCGGTTGGGCGTCGCGAAGTAGCGGTACGCGACGTCGATCGTGATGCCCTGCTCGCGCTCGGAGCGCAGCCCGTCGGTCAGCAGGGCCAGGTCGGTGTAGTCGTAGCCCTTGGACACCGAGGTCGCCTCGACCGCCTCGAGCTGGTCCTCGAAGATCGACTTGGAGTCCAGCAGCAGCCGGCCGATCAGGGTCGACTTGCCGTCGTCGACAGACCCGGCGGTGGCGAAGCGGAGCAGGTCGGCGTCGCGGCCCGCCAGGCCTTGCACGGGAGCTTGAGTGTCGTCGTGGGTGGCCATCAGAAGTAGCCCTCCTTCTTCCGGTCCTCCATGGCCGCCTCCGAGAAGCGGTCGTCCCCGCGGGTCGCACCGCGCTCGGTCACCCGGGCCACCGCGATCTCCTCGATGATCCGCTCGACGGTGTCGGCCTCGGACTCGACGCAGCCGGTCAGCGTCAGGTCGCCCACGGTCCGGAACCGCACGGTCCGCTCCTCGACGCTCTCGCTCTCGCGGGTCGGGTTGTGCTCCGACTCCGAGAGCCACATGCCGTCGCGACGGAAGACCCGGCGCTGGTGGGAGAAGTAGATCGAGGGGATCTCGATCCGCTCGCGGCCGATGTAGTCCCAGATGTCGAGCTCGGTCCAGTTCGAGATCGGGAAGATCCGCATGTGCTCGCCCTCGTGGAGCCGGCCGTTGTAGAGGCTCCACAGCTCGGGGCGCTGGTTCTTGGGGTCCCACTGGCCGAACTCGTCGCGGTGGGAGTAGACGCGCTCCTTGGCGCGGGCCTTCTCCTCGTCGCGGCGCCCGCCGCCGAACGCCGCGGTGAAGCCGCCCTCCTCGAGGGCGTTGAGCAGGGTGCCGATCTGGAGTCGGTTGCGGCTGGTCTTGCCGTCCTCGACGACCACGCCGTTGGCGATGGCCTCCTCCACGCTGGCCACGATCAGGCGGACGCCGAGCCGGTTCACCCAGTTGTCACGGGTGGCCAGCACCTCGGGGAAGTCGTAGCCGGTGTCGACCTGCAGCACGGGGAACGGGATCTTGGCCGGGAAGAACGCCTTCTCGGCCAGTCGCATCATGACGATGGAGTCCTTGCCGCCCGAGAACATCAGCACCGGCTTCTCGAACTCGGCGGCGACCTCTCGGAAGATGTGGATCGACTCCGCCTCCAGCTGGTCGAGCTGGCTCAACCGGTAGTCGACGTGGGTGGCAGGCATCAAGAGGCCCTTCGGTCTCGGTCAGGTGTGCGGTCAGGTCGCGTGGGGTGAGCCCTCAGCGTAGATGGGACCTGTCGTCGTAGAGAAAACGCAGTAGACCACGTGAGACTGTAGTGACCAGTGGGCCGCAGCCAGCGTCAGGCGCTCGTGCTGCGGCTGCGTGACGCCAGACGGAAGGAGCCTGACGTGCCGAGCCGCGTCCTGTTCGTCATCAACGGCCTCAACCGCGGCGGCGCCGAGACCCAGCTGCTCCGGGTCGCCCGGGAGGTCCGCGCGAGGGGTCACGAGGTGGCCCTGGCCGTGCTCAACCCCGAGAACGACTTCTCGGAGCAGATCGCCGCCCTGGACATACCGCTCTGGGCACCCGACCCCGAGGCGGGTCGCTGGAGCCTGCGGCACATGCTGCGCCTCGCCCGGGAGCTGAAGGCGTGGCGCCCCGACGTGACCGTCACCTTCCTGTTCCAGGCCACCTTGTTCATGCGCGGCCTCAACCTCTGGCTGCGACCGGGGCGGGCGATCTCGTCGATGCGCAACGACCAGCTCGAGAGCCGCCTGCGGTCCGTCCTCTATCGCGTCACGTGTGCCGCGGACGACACGATCGTGGTCAACTCTCGGGCGGCGTCGGCGAAGCTCCAGGAGCTGGGCACGATCCCTCGCTCGGCCAGGGTGAGCGTGATCTACAACGGTATCGACGCCGAGCAGGTCAGATCGCGGGTCCGCACCCCACCCGAGTCCACTCGCCGTGCGCTGGGCGTGGCTGACGACGACGTACTGCTCCTCGGCGTGGGCCGGCTGCGACCGCAGAAGAACTGGCCGGCCCTGCTGCGTGCGCTGGCTGCCGACGGGCGACCGGACGTCAGGTGTGCCATCGCCGGGGACGGCGACCTGCTCGCCTCACTCGTCGAGCTGAGTCGCGAGCTCGGAGTCGACGACCGGGTGCAGTTCCTCGGCCTGCGCGACGACGTCCCCGACCTCATGGCGGCCGCCGACCACCTCGTCATGTCCAGCAGGTACGAGGGGACGCCGAACGTCGTGCTCGAGGCGTTGGCGCTCGACCTACCGGTGATCAGCACCGACGTCGGCGCTTGCGGGGAGCTGCTGCAGCGTCCCGGGGACATCCTGGTGCCCGTCGACGACGAAGCCGCGCTCGTCGCGGCGCTGCACCGGGTCGTGCGGTGCCGGCGACCAGCGGCCCCCGGGGGTGCTGCCGCGAGCATGACGGCGTTCGCGTGGCCGCGGATCGGCCAGGAGTGGACCGACCTGATCAGTGGGCCCGTCGATCGACCTCGTCGAGGCCGCGACAACTTCTAGGGTCGAAAGGGCCCGGCACACGAGGTGCCGGGCCCTTTCGACGTGCTGGCTGAGCTGCGTCTCGCTCAGATCGGAACTACGGCGTGGTCTCGCAGGACCTGTAGACGGTGCCGCTGTCGTCGATGCAGGTGTCGTTGTCCCTGCCACCGAGCAGCTCGTCGTCGCCCGGCCCGCCGTAGATCGTGTCGTCGCCGGCGTTGCCGTAGACCTCGTCGTCGTCCTGGCCGCCACTGACGCGGTCGCTCTCGTCCTGGCCACGGACCTCGTCGTTGCCCGCGTTGCCGAAGACCTTGTCGGTGCCCGGCCCGCCGAAGACGCCGTCGTCGCCGTCCTGGCCGTAGAGCCGGTCGTTGCCGCCGTCGCCGCGGATCTCGTCGTTGCCCTTGCCGGCGCACACGACGTCGTTGCCCTGGTCGGCGAGGATGACGTCGTCACCCGAGGTGCCGATGATGACGTCGTCGCCCGGGGTTCCCGGGGCCGGTGCGAAGACGGTCGCGGTCAGTCCGCGACAGGTCGTGGGCGCGGCGTTGGCGGACGAGCCGATCCCGAGGCCGGCGAGCGCAGTCACGACGACCGCGGTCCCGACCATCGTCGACATGGCCCTGTGCAGGTGCAGTCGCATTGGGTTCCCCCCGATTTTTGAGTATGTGCGGGCACAACCCTCTGCTCATGCTGCACCCGTGTCTGACCAGCCGAGCCAGACACAGACGAAGTTATGCGGGCCGATCCCTGGGGTCAATGACCCGGTCGGACTAGACCAGCCTGATCACGTCCGCTCCGTGAGACCGGGCCACAGCGCCAGATCGATGGCGCCGGGGAACAGGGCGACGACCCGTCGCGCGTCGTCGGCGTAGCGGTGCCGCACCGACTCGGCCAGCAGCGGGGAGATCGGCACGTCGCGGGCGACCGACTCGTTCCTCTGGCCGGGCGCGGCGGGACGGTGGGGCTCCAGCCCGAGGAAGGCGAAGGTCCGGTCGAGGAACTTCGCCGGTTCCCGGACGCACTGCTCGAACTGGAGCACCAGGAGCCTGCCCTCGCCCACCATCTGGAGCACCGGCTCGAGCTGGTCGGCGTAGAGACCGCGGGCGAAGGCCGCGGCGACGTCGTCGGCCGACGGCTCGCCCCGATGCTTCGCAGCGTGCCGGACGCCTGAGCGGAACCGGGCGACGGGGTCGCGGAGCATGACCAGCAGCCGGACGTCCGGCGCGGCCTGGAGGAGCGCTGGCACCGCCCAGGGGTCCCACATGTAGCGCGGTGTCCACTCACCGGCGAGCTGGTCGGGGGGGCGCCGGAAGTGAGCGGCGTAGTCGCCGGCTCGAGGTTCCACTGTGCGCCAGTGGTCGTCGAAGTAGTGCAGCTCCTTCGCTCCCCAGCCCAGGGAGGCGACCCGCGGATGCTGCTCGATGAGCGAGTGCCACCACGAGGTGCCGCAGCGCTGGGCCCCGATGCCGACGAAGTCCGGCGGACCGGCGTCTCCCGCCGCCAACCGAGGATGTCGCGCCTGCCAGCCGCGCACCGCCGCCCGGACGGGGCCACGGGCCACCACACGCGCCCGCTGCGCGATCCCCATCGACATCCTTCGTTCGGTCGGCGAACACCCCCCAAGCGGGTGGTCGTCAGCCTACATACGGACTCTTTTGTGCCAATGGGTGCACCAGTTGTCGCAATTCCGAGTCTGAGCTGTTGATCTCTCTTTACCTTTTCTTCACGGCTCCCCCCGCCGTACCTGGACCCCAGGTCTTGTCTATCCCCCGCCATCCGGGCTCGCCCGGAGGAGACGAGACGTCATGCTCACCCCCACTGCGCTGCGCCCTGCGCTGACCACGATGGTTGCCGTCACGACGGCCGCCCTGTCGCTCGGCCTGTCAGTCGGCCTGTCCTCGCCGGCCGTCGCCGACGACCAGGTCGTCTCGCCCGGAATGCCGGCGGACACCGGCACCTCGGTCAGCCACGTCGCGGCTCCGTCCTCCTACCTCGCCACCGCGGGGGTGACGCCACTTCAGGCCCCGATCGGTTTCGGCGCCGCCACCACCGGTGGTGCGGGCGGCCGGTTGCTCCACGTCACGACCGCGCA
Source organism: uncultured Actinomycetota bacterium (assembly GCA_963749865.1). Taxonomy (GTDB): domain Bacteria; phylum Actinomycetota; class Actinomycetes; order Propionibacteriales; family Nocardioidaceae; genus Nocardioides. The sequence continues at coordinate 218,187 of CAVVOE010000004.1, read as the reverse complement.
GGACTCGGTCAGCGCCCCAGCCGCGGGCTCGCTCCGGTGGGCGGTGCGGCAGCCGGGGCCGAAGTGGATCGTGTTCGACGCCGACCTGGTCATCACCCTCACCGCGCCGCTGCCCCTGACCTCCGACACCACCGTGGACGGGCGCGGACGTGACGTCGTGATCACCGCACCCGGCCTCAGCGGGATCCTGATCCACGACGTCACGAACGTAGTCCTGGAGAACCTGACGCTGCGCGACTTCGGCCACCCCAGCCTCACGCACGCCAACGACCCCGGCGACGCGATCGGCATCCAGCGCGCCTCACGCATCTGGATCGACCACAGCTCGCTCTACCGAGCCGGGGACAAGCTGATCACCGCGGCGGACGGCGTGCGCGAGATGACCCTCAGCTGGAACCACTTCAGCGACCAGCAGCAGACCGTCCAGATCGGGTCGATGTCCACCGCGAACAACGACGTCGACAGCACCGTCACCGTGGCGTACAACCACTTCGACCACGTCGGCTACCGGACGCCAGTGGTGTCCTACGGCAAGTCGCACGTCTTCAACAACTACATCGACACCTGGTCGGTGTCCGGCGTCCGGTCGGAGCGACTGGCCCAGGCCTACGTCGAGAACAACGTCTTCCAGGCTGGATCCGCCATGAAGGCGACGATCGTCACCCCGGCGCAGCCCTGCAACGACGCGGGCACCTTGTGCGACGACCGTCCTGGCTACCTGCTCGACACCGGCAACCTGTACCTCGGCAGGACCAAGGTCGAGAGCACAGGTTCCACCCACATGTTCAACCCGTCCGTCGCCTACAGCTACACGGCGTTGCCGGCCACCACCAGGCTCGCCGCCGAGATCGCGGCGGGGGCGGGCCCCAACGCGACCGGCCTGGTTGCGTCACCCGCCCCTCCGACCCCTCCCGCTCCGACCCGGGCGCAGCCCGAGACCAGGATCCGCGCCAAGAACACGAAGTCGGGCAAGGACCGGCTGATGGTCGCGACGCTCGGCGCACGGGCAGCGGGCTCGGCTGCGACCATCTACCGACGCACCTCCTCAGCCGGCTGGGCCAGGGTCAAGACGGTCCGGCTGGACGCGCGGGGGCGGGCCCAGATCGACCTCGAGGACCGGACCCGCGGCGCCGTGGCGAAGTACGTCGTGGACGTGGCCGCCACCCCCACCACCCTGGAGAGCCGCAGCAACGTCGTCGCGGTGCGCTAAGCCTGGATCCACCGATCCAGGCTAAGGTCACCGACCCGCGTCGGTCAGCCAGCGTCCGAGGAGGGTCCCGTTGTCCTCGAGCATCAGCTCCAGCCGGAGAGGCACGTCGACCGGCGGACCGTCGAGGATCCGCGAGTGCTCGCCGCCGAGCAGGCGCGGCACCACGGTCAGGTTCAGCTCGTCGGCGACGCCCTCGGCGAGCAGGTCGCGCAGCAGGTGCGGGCCGCCCTCACTCAGCAGGCTGGTCCAGCCACGCTCGACCAGTGCGCGCTTGAGCTCGGGCAGGTCGACCCGGTGCTGCCCCAGGACCAGCACGTGCTCGTCGCCGAGGACGGCGCGCGCGTCGGCCAGGTGCTCCGCGGCGGAGCGGGTGGCCATCAGCACCGAGCCGGGCTCGGCGTCCCGCAGCCCGGTGGGCACCCGGCCGCTCCGGCTGACCAGCACCAGCGGCTGCGGGAGGTCGCGGTAGCCCTCTTCGCGGGCGGTCCCGGCCCCGACCACGACGGCGTCGCAGAGCCGGCGCAGTGACTCGAAGACCCGCTTGTCGGCGTCGTTGTTGATGCCGCCGCTCTTGCCGTCCGGGCCGGTGGCGGCTCCGTCGACGGTGCTGACCATGTTCACCCGCAGCCACGGGCGGGCGGGCACGGCGTACAGCTCGTCGAGCTGCTCGTCGCTGAGCTCGCCGCCGACGTCACTCCCGCTCACGACGCGCATTCTCACCCCACCGAACCATGTCTGGAGGGCGCTTCGCGCGGGGAGTCATGCTTCGTCGGGGACCCCGAAAAGAGCGTCCACCTCATCACCCAGTACTGCACGCCGAACGGCGCGTCGTCGTAGTCCACCTGTGCTTGCGAGACTCTGCCCAGTGCGGCGATCCGGGAGATCGGCTCGACGCACGCCCAGAGCTCGCGGGCGAGCTCTCCGTCGACAGTGGCCAGCGCGTCGACGTCGCCCTCGCGCAAGGCCTGGCCGAGCTCGTCGTCGAACGGCACCGCGCGCTCGTCGTACGGCCCGGGCGCGGTGTCGGTGCGCCGGGCGCTGCCGTTGGCCATCACGAGGTACGACGGTCCGGCGCCGCTTCGCGTCGTGGACGCGAGCAGGTGGGCGGCGACCCGCTGGGCCTGGTCGTCGCCGTGCACGGTCACGTCCGCGCCCAGCCAGCCCACCGCTTCGAGCACGACCGCCCGCAGGTCGGCGACCGGGTCCTCGAGGCCGGCGTACTGCGGGAGGAAGGCCAGCACCGGCGGCGCCAGGACGACCCGGGTCACTGCAGCCCCCGGATCGCCCGCCGGGGCAGCCGTCGGCCGGCGATGCTGCTCACCATGTCGACGGTCTGCCGGGTCTCCACGACCTCGTGCACGCGGTAGATGCGGGCGCCGGCGAGCGCACAGACCGCGGTGGCGGCCAGGGTCCCGGTGAGCCGCTCCTTGGTCGGGAGGTCGAGCGTCTCGCCCACGAAGTCCTTGTTGGACAGCGACACCAGCACCGGCCAGCCGGTCGCGACCATCTCGCCGAGCCGGCGGGTGACCTCGAGCGAGTGGAAGGTGTTCTTCGCGAAGTCGTGGGCCGGGTCGATGACCACCGACTCGCGAGACACCCCTGCGGCGAGCGCGCGCTCGGCGAGGGCGAGGGTGGCGTCGATCGCCGACCGCACGACGTCGTCGTACTCGATCCGGTAGGGATCGGTGCGCGGCTTGAGCCCACCGGTGTGGGTGCACACGACCGCGGCCCCGAACTCGGCCGCCACCTCCACCAGCGCGGGGTCGTGGCCACCCCAGGCGTCGTTGAGCAGGTCCGCGCCCTCACGGCAGGCCGCCCGCGCCACCTCGGAGCGCCAGGTGTCGACGCTGATCACGACGTCCGGGTACGCCGCGCGCACCCGGCCGACGAACGCCGCGACCCGGCCGATCTCCTCCTCGGCGCTCACCTCCGGTCCGTACCCGGCGCGCACGCCGCCGATGTCGACGATCTCCGCTCCGTCGGCCACGACCTCGCCCACGCGCTCGAAGGCCGCGTCCTCGGCGTAGGTCGCGCCGCGGTCGTAGAACGAGTCGGGAGTCCGGTTGACGATCGCCATCATCAGCGTCTCGTCGTCGGCGAACTCGTGCCGGCCCAGCCTGAGCGTCACCCGGCGAGGCTAACCGGCCCAGATCTCCTGGAAACCGGCCGGTCGCTTGCCCACCTTGTCCTCCCGCAGCTCCCACGAGGCCCACGGCCCGGAGAGCGCGCCCACCCGCGGGTCGGTCACGGAGGTCACCGTGCCGTTGGGGTCGGTGATCCAGACGGTCTGGTCGCGGCGGACCATGTCGAACGCCGCGGAGCGGCCATCCCGGACGTAGCTGCCGCTCGCGAGCTCGGCGGAGCCACGGCTGTCGATGGCGACCAGCCGCCATCCGCCCGGAGTGACGACCAGCCGCATGCCGGTGCGGGGCAGCTGCTGCCCCGACGTGTCGAGGATCGAGGTGTGCCAGGCGGTGATCACGGCCGCGCCGGAGTGGTTCGGCGCGAACAGCACCCGCGCGCCGATGGTGCGCACGTCGGTCTTCATCCACTTCTCGAGCCAGCTGACCGCGTCGGGGCCCTGCGCCGGGCCATGGGTCATCAGCCGGTCCACGACGCCCAGCGGCCAGGCCAGCCGGCCGGCCTCGCGGAACCCGGCACCGACCGGCCAGCCGTCACCCTTGGCGAAGCTCGACCGCATGCGGGGCTGGACCCGCGGCGGCTGCGCCACGCCGCCGCTGGCGGGCACCGGCGCTGCCGTGGTGGGTGCGGTGGGCTCGGAGGACGTGGTCCCGGGGATCGTCTGGGGCGTGGCATCGGGTTCGGCCAGGGTCGAGACGACTCCACTGGGCTCACCGGCCGTGGTGAGGTCGGGCCTCTCGGCGGTGCGGATGTAGTTGAGCCCGATGATCGCCACCCCACCGAGGAGGGCGACGTTCAGGAGCAGGACGGCCTTGTTCCAGGCCGCCTTGTCGAAGCCCGGGCGCTGTGGCGGCCGCTGGACGGGCCGCTGCACGGGCGAGCGAGGCGGAGTCGGCGTACGCCGCGTGACGCCGGGCGCTACCAGGCGCTGACGCTCAGGCGCTTGCGTCACCAGTCCCTCCCCGGTCCGGCTGTGTGGTGATGGAGCTTCCGGACCGAGCTCCGGAGACATTCGATTGTCGCCGCCTTTCTGCGCGCAGACAACCAAGATGACCCGTCCGGGCCATGCTGCGCTGGGGATGACTACCCCGGGTGCCTCACTGCAAGTAGGCGCGGACCGCCACCGCCAGCGCCCGCGCGTACCGCTCCTGCCCCTTGGCGGACGTCATCACCGACGCGTCGCCGCGGTCGCGCATGTTGCCGAGCTCGACCATCACGGTCGGCACATCGGACAGGTTGAGCGTCGCGAGGTCGGCCCGTTCGTCGAGGCCGTCACCGCCGGCGATGTAGCTGGCGACCGAGAAGCCCCTCGCGACCAGCAGGTTCCTGGTGACCTTCGCGAGCCGGCGCGAGGGTTTGTAGATGTCGTCGGTCCACGGCGCCCGGTCCGGCGGATGGATGACGTGGAAGCCGTGCGCACCCGACGCCGTCGAGCCGTCGCCGTGGATGCTGATCTTGAGGTCCGCGTGCCCACCCGACCGGAGCGAGTTGCCGGCCCGGCCGCGCACGTCGACGCACGGGCCCCACTCGTCCTCGCTGTTGGAGGTGCGGGTGAGGACCACCGTGGCGCCGGACCTCTCGAGCTTGGTCTTCAGCACCCCGGTGACGTGCCAGGCGAACGTCGCCTCGGCGTACCCGCCGTTGGTCGCCGTCCCGGTGGTGTTGCAGGGCTTGGTGAAACCGCCCGCGGGAACGGGCCGGTTGATCTCGGCCGGGAAGTTGTGGTTGCCGAGCTGATGGCCGGCGTCGAGCACGACGACCCGGCCCGCGAGCGGTCCGACGACGGCTGCTCCCGACGCATCCGGGACAGCCACCCTCGCCGTAGCAGCAGGCGCTCCCAGCATCAGCCCCAGCGTCAGTCCCAGCACCAGTCCCAGCACCGTCGCCGCGACCGCGACCGGCCGACATGCGCGGAGCATGCCGGCCAGCCTACGGCCCGGTGGAGGTCAGCTGGTGACGACCAGCGGCTTGAGCGTCGCCTGCCCGTAGCCGCGCGAGCCCGGGTTGACGACGGTCAGCGTCTTGCCGCCGCCCAGTGGTGCGTTGGCGGCCACCAGCGCGGTCGCCGTGACCGTCGTGTCGTTCACCCGGACCACGCCGTCGAACACGATGCCGGTCGGGCCGAGGAGCTTCACGCCGGGACCGAGGTTGGTGCCGGTGACCGTGACCGTGACCGTGGTCCCTCGGGCGAAGGTGGTCTGGCTCATCGCCGTGACGGTGGGCGGCGCCACGGTCGAGTAGCAGCCGGCGCAGAAGCTCTTGCCCTGGTCGGGGTTGGTCACGGTGATGCTGGAGGGTCCCGGCGGCCGCGCGTTGGGCACCGACACCAGGGCCTCCAGCGTGTTGGCGTCGATGAAGGAGGTGGACACCACGTTGACGCCCGAGAGGATGACAGTGGCACCCGGCTGGAAGCCCGTCCCCGTGACGGTGACCTCACGGTTCTTCGCGCCACCACCGAGCGGGATGGCCGCAGCCGTGGCGTTCGGCCGCGCGTTCACGGTGAAGCAGCCCGTGCAGGTGGCCGTCCCGTTGACGCCGTTGACCGTGACGTTCCTGGCGCCGAGCGTCGCCGCGGTGCTGAGGTTGACGGTCACCGTCATCGTGGTCGCGTTCACGAAGGTCTGGGTGCCGGCCACCTTGGTGATGCCGGTGCCGCTGAAGGTGATGTTCGAGGTGGCGTCGAAGCCGGTCCCGCTGACGGTCAGCACCTGGTTGGTGGCGCCCTGGCCGAGCGCGCTCGGGCTGACTGCGGTGACCGTGATCGCCGGCGGGGGCGGGTCGTCGTTGGTGATGGTGCCGACGCCGTCATTGGCCGCGATCGTCCCGTTGGCGCCCGCTGGCGTCGACAGGTGGAGCGTGAACGTCTCGTTGGGCTCGAAGGTGTTGTCCCCCTTGACCGTCACGCCGACCGTCTTGCTCGTCTCACCGGGCGCGAAGGTCAGCGTGCCGGTCGCCTCGGTGTAGTCGGACGGCGCCGTGGCCGTGACCCCGGCCGTCGTGTAGTCGTAGGTCACCGTGCGCTGGCTGGCCACATCCAGGGTCACCGACAGGTTCAGCGTGCTGGTGCCGCTGTTTCCTTCGGTGATCGAGGCGCTCCCCACGGTCGCGGCCGGATCCTTCATCACCGTGAGGGTGACCCCCGTGGCGTCGTAGGTCACGCCCCAGTACTTGCCGGTCGGCAGCGTGTCGCGGCCGGTGATGGTGCTGAACGTGCCGGTCCTGGAGGCCGCCTCCAGGATCCGCACGGTGGTGCCGAGCGGCGGGTTCAGCAGCGCTCCGGTCTGAATGGTCAGGTTGCCCGCGAGCGAGGCCGCGCCGGTCGCGGTCAACTTGGAGAAGTCGGTCCCGGGGGTGGTGGTGCCGTTCACGACGGCCGCGAACCCGCCGGCACCGGTCTGGGTGTAGGTCCCGGTCACCCGGAGCGCGGTCCCGGCGCCGCCGGGCTGGACCAGGGCCGCGTTGGTGACCGGGCCCTCGACGAACCCGCCGCCGGTCAGCGTGCCGCCGTTGATCGCGATGGCGCCGGTCCCGGCCGTGCCACCCTTGAGCACGGCGGGCGCGTCCACGCGCGTCGACCCGGCGGTCTGGGTGTAGGTCGACAGTGGGCGGAACGTCCCGGACTTCAGCCACACGGTGCCCGTGTTGGTGACCGGTCCGGTCACGTTCACCGACTGGGACAGCGTCAGGGTGCCGTTGTTGGTGCGCAGCGACGGCAGCGCGCTCGTCGCGGTTGAGGTCCGGTTGATGCCTCCGGTCACCACGGTGACGGTGCCGTTGTTGATCACCAGGTTCGCGTTCAGCCCCAGGATGCCGCCCTGCGCGGTGAGGGTGCCGCTCTGGAGGTTCCCACCCGCGGTGAGGTTGGTCAGCGAGATGTCGGCGGTGCCGTTGAGCGCCCGCACCTCGCCGAGGTTGGTGAGCTGGATCGGGCCGAGGTCCAGTGCGTTCGCGGCGCCGGGAGCGGTCGTGATCAGGCCGCTGGCGTCGTTCAGCATCGGGTCCTTGGCAGCCGCGTCCTGGATCGACGTGGCCGACCCGTTCGGCATGGTCAGGGCCCAGGTGCCGGCGTTCTGCATGGTCGGGTCGTCGTAGAGGAAGATCACCCCGGCCTGGGTCAGCGTCCCCTGGTTGAGCAGCCTGCTGGTGTTGGTGAGGGAGAGCGACTGCCCGGTCGGGATGCTCGAGGTGCCACCGGTGGCGAGCGTCAGCGTGCCGGCCCCGACGATGGTTCCCCCGTTGAACGTCACGTTGGTCGCGGTGCCGGTCCCGGTGATCTGCCCGCCGGAGTTGTGGTTGAGGACGCCGGCGCCGTCGACGGTGGCGCCGGTGATGTCGAAGACACCACCGTCGAGCTCCAGGCTGGTGCCGGTGGCCAGGTTGTAGGTGCCGGTGCCGACACCACCCACCTGGGTGCTGAGGTGACCCTTCGTCACGTTCAGGCCGCCATTGTTGATGATCGGCAGGTACTGCAGCAGCATCGTGTCGCCCGCGGCCGGCAACGTGACGTTCACCGTGCCGTCGCCGGCGTTGGTGAAGCTGTGCGTCGCGCTCGCACCGGGGTTGAGGAGCGCCTGGACGGTGTTGTTCTTGAACGTCCAGGTGCCGTGGTTGGTCACCGTGCCCTCGTTGAACGCCACCGTCCCGTTGTTCTGGGTGACCGCGCCGTTGTTGACCAAGGCGGTGCCGTCGTTCAGGTAGACCCCAGCACTGGTGATCGTGGTCGTGGTCGTGGTCGGCAGGGTGATCGTCCCGCCGCCGACCAGGCCACCACCGTTGAAGGTCAGGTTGCCGGTGGCCGGCGACCCGGTGAGCTGACCGCCTCCGTTGAGGTTGAGGGCACCGGTGCCGGCGCTGGTGATGGTGGCGCCGGTGATGTCGAAGACACCACCGTCGAGCTCCAGGCTGGTGCCGGTGGCCAGGTTGTAGGTGCCGGTGCCGACACCGCCCACCTGGGTGCTGAGGTGACCCTTCGTCACGTTCAGGCCGCCATGGTTGATGATGGGCAGGTACTGCAGCAGCATCGTGTCGCCCGCGGCCGGCAACGTGACGTTCACCGTGCCGTCGCCGGCGTTGGTGAAGCTGTGCGTCGCGCTCGCACCGGGGTTGAGGAGCGCCTGGACGGTGTTGTTCTTGAACGTCCAGGTGCCGTGGTTGGTCACCGTGCCCTCGTTGAACGCCACCGTCCCGTTGTTCTGGGTGACCGCGCCGTTGTTGACCAAGGCGGTGCCGTCGTTCAGGTAGACCCCAGCACTGGTGATCGTGGTCGTGGTCGTGGTCGGCAGGGTGATCGTCCCGCCGCCGACCAGGCCACCACCGTTGAAGGTCAGGTTGCCGGTGGCCGGCGACCCGGTGAGCTGACCGCCTCCGTTGAGGTTGAGGGCACCGGTGCCGGCGCTGGTGATGGTGGCGCCGGTGATGTCGAAGACACCACCGTCGAGCTCCAGGCTGGTGCCGGTGGCCAGGTTGTAGGTGCCGGTGCCGACACCGCCCACCTGGGTGCTGAGGTGACCTTGGGTCACGTTCAGGCCGCCATGGTTGATGATGGGCAGGTACTGGAGCAGCATCGTGTCGCCCGCGGCCGGCAACGTGACGTTCACCGTGCCGTCGCCGGCGTTGGTGAAGCTGTGCGTCGCGCTGGCGCCGGGGTTGAGGAGCGCCTGGACGGTGTTGTTCTTGAACGTCCAGGTGCCGTGGTTGGTCACCGTGCCCTCGTTGAACGCCACCGTCCCGTTGTTCTGGGTGACCGCGCCGTTGTTGACCAAGGCGGTGCCGTCGTTCAGGTAGACCCCAGCACTGGTGATCGTGGTCGTGGTCGTGGTCGGCAGGGTGATCGTGCCCCCGCCGACCAGCCCGCCGCCGTTCGCCGTCAGGTTCCTGACGCTGCCAGTACCGCCGATGGCGCCGCCGCCGTTGAGGTTGACCGCTCCCACGCCGGCGAACGTGGCCCCGGTGACGTCGAAGACACCACCGTCGAGCTCCAGGCTGGTGCCGGTGGCCAGGTTGTAGGTGCCGGTGCCGACACCGCCCACCTGGGTGCTGAGGTGACCCTTCGTCACGTTCAGGCCGCCATTGTTGATGATCGGCAGGTACTGCAACAGCATCGTGTCGCCCGCGGCCGGCAACGTGACGTTCACCGTGCCGTCGCCGGCGTTGGTGAAGCTGTGCGTCGCGCTCGTACCGGGGTTGAAGAGCGCCTGGACGGTGTTGTTCCGGAAGGTCCAGGTGCCGTGGTTGGTCACCGTGCCGTTGTTGAGGGTGATCTGCCCGTTGACGTCGTTCACCGAGCCGCTGTTGACGAACTCGTAGCCGTCGCCCAGCGTCAGGTTGGTGCCGGAGGCGAGGCTCGCCGCGCCCCCGCTCGCGAGGGTGAGCGAACCGTCACCCCCGCCCAGGGTCACGCCCCCCAGGGCGCCGATCGTCCCCGCGGTGACGTCGGCCAGGCCGCCGAAAGTGCTGTTGGACTGCAGGGTGAGGGTCTTGACCGTGGACGCGTACGAGTCCACGGCACTGGTGCCGACCTGGAGGGTGCCGAAGCCCTGGACGTGCAGGACCGGGTTGACGCTTCCGGCCTCGGGGAACGAGAAGCCGGCCACCGACCGGGCGTCGGAGACTACGAGGGTGGTCCGGGTCGGCGCGGTGGACATGCACGCGAAGTCCGTGCCGTCAGGGACCGAGGACCCTGCTCCACCGTCGGTGTTCGACCAGTTGCTCGCCGTCCCCCAGGCGGTGCTGGTCGCCCCGGTCCAGTAGCGCGTGCAGGTCGGTGCGGCGTCCGCTCGTTCGGGACGGCCGAGCGCCAGCATCGCCAGTGCTCCGAGCAGCAGGCCGAGCAGGACCGCCCAGCGGCGGACGTTGCGGCAGGTCGAGAGCGCGAGCGGTCCCCGTGTGTCCATGATCTCCCCTTGACCGGTGGCTTCCGATCCCTACCGGAGGCGCGTCACCAGTCACCCACGAACGGTCTACCACGCGGCAGGGACGGCTAGGCATGGCCGGAACGGGCCAGATGCGGGCCAGATGCGGGCTGTGCCGCGGGCTGGGGGACTAGTCCCGGCGGCATGGTGGCACTACTCGTACCCCAGGACCTCCTGGCGCTTCTCGCCCCAGGCCAGGGCGGAGGCGATGGCCTCCTCCAGCGACAGCTCGTGGTGCCAGCCGAGCAGCTCGTGCGCCCGGTCGACGTTGGCGAAAGCACCGGGGACGTCGCCGAGTCGCGAGGGTGCCTCGCGGGTCGGGACCGCACGGCCGAAGACGTTCTCGAAGGCCACGACGAGCTCGCGGACCGTGACTCCGGCGCCGGTGCCGATGTTGATGACCACGCTGGGCTCGCCCGCAGCGGCGAGCACCTCGTCGAACTTCTCGACGGCGCGCACGTGGGCCCGGGCCAGGTCCCAGACGTGGATGTAGTCGCGGATACCGGTGCCGTCCCGGGTGGGGTTGTCGGTCCCGGTGATCGTGAAGGCGTCCTTCTGGCCACGCGCCGCCATCACCAGCTGCCCGAGCACGTGGCTGGGCTCCTTGGCGTAGATCCCCGACTCCAGGTCGGGGTCGGAGCCGATCGGGTTGAAGTAGCGCAGGATGATCGCCCGCAGCTCGGTCGCGGCCGCCATGTCCTCGAGGACCTGCTCCATCATCCGCTTGGTCCGCGCGTACGGCGAACCCGGAGCCAGCGCATCGGCCTCGGTGACTTCGAAGTCGGGCTTGACGGCGTACAGGCTGGCCGAGCTGGAGAACAGCACCCGGGGCTTGCCGAGCTGCTCGAGCTGGTCGAAGAGCTCCAGCGACTTGGCGACGTTGTCGCGGTAGTACTCGTAGGGCTGCTCGACCGACTCGGGAACCACGATCCGGGCCGCCATGTGGATGGTGGCGTCGAGATCGGGGTGATCCTCGACGATGCGCGAGACCAGCGCGCGGTCGGCGATGTCGCCTTCGTAGAAGATTCGGTCACGGACGAAGACCTGCGGCCCCGTCAGCAGCGAGTCCAGGATCACCGGGACGTGGCCCGCCTCCTCGAGCGCCTTGGCCGTGACCGACCCGATGTAGCCGGCGCCGCCAGTGACGAGGACCTTCATGCGGCTCAGGGTACGGCGCACGTGACGAACCACCTGATTCGGTGACGACGGACGCTCTTTCGTGGTAGCACTCTCCCTTGGGGGGAACCACCGGAGACGAGGGAACGCGTTGCCAGGCACCACCCGCACCGAACCACTGCGCCGGTCGCGCGGCTTCGCCGTACGCAGCGAGCGACGGCGTCCGGTCGCGGTCGGTACCCCCAGCCGGGCGCTCCGTGCCCTGGCGCCCTCGGCGTTCCTGATCGACCTCCTGCTGATCGCCGTCGCGGTCGCGGTCGCCGCCCTGGGTCGCGACCATCTCCGGATCTTCGCCCCGGCCCCGCTGTCGGTCGCTGAGTACCTCAAGATGGCCGCATTGCTGATCCCCGCGGGCTGGCTGCTGACCCTGTGGCTCATGGGCAGCTACTCGCGTGACGTCTTCGGGGCCGGGACCGACGAGTACAAGCGGGTCCTCAACGCCAGCCTGGTCGCGGCCGGGCTGGTCACCATGGGGTGCTACCTGGCCAAGTTCCAGCTGTCACGCGGATTCTTCCTCCTGCTCTTCGCCATCGGCATCCCGTCCCTGATCCTGGGTCGGTTCCTGCTGCGGCGCGCCCTGTACGCCGCGCGCATGCGCGGCGCCCTGCAACAGCGCGTCCTGATCGCCGGGACGCCGTCGCACATCGACGAGGTGGCCAGCGTGCTGCGTCGCGAGACCTGGCTGGGCTACCAGGTGGCCGGCGCCCTCGTCCCCAGTGGTGCCGGCCTGGGCGACGAGACCGCCGCCCGGGTGCCGATCCTCGGCTCCCCCGAGCAGCTCCTGGAGGCGTTGGACGAGTCCCGGGCCGACGTGTTCTTCCTGGCCGGTGGCGCCCTCGACTCCGCGCAACAGCTGCGGCGGATCGCCTGGCAGCTCGAGGACCGCGACGTGCAGCTCGTGGTCGCACCCAGCGTCACCGACGTCTCGGCGGAACGGATCCGGGTGCGACCGGTCGGCGGCCTGCCTCTCATGCACATCGACAAGCCGCGCACGGTGGGCGCCTCACGAACCGGCAAGCGTGCCTTCGACATCGCGGGCTCGCTCGGCCTCCTGATGCTGTTCGGACCGCTGCTGGTGCTGGCGGCGATCCGGGTCAAGCTGCACGACGGCGGTCCGATCCTGTTCGTGCAGCAGCGGATCGGCAGGGACGGCCGCACCTTCCGCTGCTGGAAGTTCCGCTCGATGGTGGTCGACGCGGAGCAGAGGCTGACGGAGCTGAAGGCCGAGACCGGGTTCAGCGACGGTCTGTTCAAGATGGTCGACGACCCGCGGGTCACTCGTCCCGGACGCTGGCTGCGCCGCTACTCCATCGACGAGCTGCCGCAGCTGGTCAACGTCCTCCGCGGCGACATGAGCCTGGTCGGCCCGAGGCCGCCACTGCCCACCGAGGTGGCCCGCTACGCCTCTGACACGGTGCGCCGGCTGCGGGTGCGGCCGGGGATGACCGGGCTGTGGCAGGTGTCCGGCCGCTCGGACCTCGTCTTCGAGGAGGCGATCCGGCTCGACCTGTTCTACGTCGACAACTGGTCGATGCTGCAGGACCTGACGATCCTGACCCGCACCCTGGGTGCCGTCATCCGCCCGCGCGGGGCCTACTGAACGGCTCCGACACACTGGCGTCATGACGCGCGCGCTGATCACCGGTGTCAGCGGCCAGGACGGCGGCTACCTGTCCGAGCGACTCCTCGCGGACGGTGTCGAGGTGCACGCACTGGCGCTGCCCGGTGACGCTCCGGTCGAAGGCGTGCACACCCACGTCGGCGACGTCGCAGACGTCGACGGCACTCGTGCGCTGCTGCTCGACCTGGTTCCCGACGAGGTCTACAACCTGGCCGCGGTGAGCTCGGTGGCCAGGTCCTGGGACGAGCCCGACCTCACCGCGCGGGTCAACGGCCTGGCGGCGGTCGGGCTGCTCGAGTCGGCGTACCGCGTCCAGGAGCGCGCCGGCCGCCCGGTCCGCTTCGTCCAGGCCTCCAGCGCCGAGATCTTCGGCCGGCCGGACCGGACCCCGCAGGACGAGGACACCACCGTGCGGCCGGTCAACCCGTACGGCGCCGCCAAGGCCTTCGCGCACCTGATGGTCGACGTCTACCGCCACCGCGGGCTGCACGCGACCAGCCTGGTCCTCTACAACCACGAGTCGCCGCGCCGACCGGCCCGGTTCGTGACCCGCAAGATCACCAGCGGCGTCGCTGCCATTGCCAGCGGAGCTGCGAGCACACTGACCCTCGGCAACCTGGCCGCCACGCGGGACTGGGGCTGGGCGCCCGACTACGTCGACGCGCTGCTGCTGGCCGCCCGCGCCGACGTTCCCCGCGACTACGTCGTGGCCACCGGCGTGGGCCACACGGTCCAGGAGTTCGTCGCCGAGGCGTTCCGCTGCGTCGGCATCGAGGACTGGGCGCGCTACGTCGAGGTCGACACCGCGCTGTTCCGGCCGGTCGAGGCGACCGCTCTGGTCGGCGACCCGACCCGGATCCGCACCGACCTCGGCTGGACCCCGACCGTCGGCTTCGAGGAGGTCGTCCGCCGGATGGTCGAGGCCGACCTGGGGCGGGCCGCGCCCGCCGGCCACGGGCTCCCCGCGGGATAGTCGCAGACGTTCGGCACGCGACGCAGGCGGTGCGGCGCGTGCCGAAGGTCTACGACTATCGCGCCGGGGCGAGAGCGGTCAATGGTGGTCGAGGAGCCCCAGGAGGTAGCTGCCGTAGCCGCTCTTGACCAGGGGCTCGGCCAGCTCGCGCAGGCGGGCGTCGTCGATGAAGCCCATCCGCCAGGCCACCTCCTCGGGGCAGCCGATCTTGAGCCCCTGCCGGTGCTCGATGGCGCGCACGTAGTTGCTGGCCTCGTTGAGGTCGTCCACCGTGCCGGTGTCGAGCCAGGCTGCGCCGCGGGGCAGCACCTCGACCTGGAGCCGCCCCTCGGCGAGGTAGCTTCGGTTGAGGTCGGTGATCTCGAGCTCGCCGCGGGCCGACGGCTCGAGCCCCGCGGCCTTCTCGACCACGTCGGGCGCGTAGAAGTAGAGGCCGGGCACGGCGTAGCTGCTCTTCGGCTCGGCCGGCTTCTCTTCGAGCGAGAGCGCCTTTCCGTCCGAGTCGAACTCCACGACGCCGTACGCCGTGGGGTCGGCCACGCGGTAGCCGAAGACCGCGGCGCCGTCGAGGTCGTGGAACCGGTCCAGCCGCGCCCCGAGCCGGTCGCCGTAGAAGATGTTGTCGCCGAGCACGAGGCCGACCCGGTCGTCACCGACGTGCTCGGCGCCGATGATGAACGCCTGGGCCAGGCCGTCCGGGCTGGGCTGCACGGCATAGGTGATGTGCACGCCGAAGTGCGAGCCGTCCCCCAGCAGCCGCCGGAACTGATCCGCCTCGTGCGGGGTGGTGATGACGAGGACGTCCTGGATGCCGGCCAGCATCAGCGTCGTGAGCGGGTAGTAGATCATCGGCTTGTCGTAGACGGGCATCAGCTGCTTGCTCACCGCGAGGGTGATGGGGTGCAGCCGCGAGCCCGTGCCGCCGGCCAGGATGATTCCACGCATCCCGGCACCCTAACTAGGTCGTTCGGGGACTTCGAAACTAGGCTGCTGGCCCGTGGATCGCTTACTCGTCACCGGCGGCGCCGGGTTCATCGGCTCCAACTTCGTGCACCACGTCGTGCAGCACACCGACCTGCCGGTGACCGTGCTCGACAAGCTGACCTACGCCGCGAGCCGCGAGTCGCTGGCCGAGCTCCCGGAGGACCGGGTCGAGCTCGTCGTCGGCGACGTGGCCGACGCCCCGCTGGTCGACAAGCTGTTCAGCGACCACGACGCGGCGGTCCACTTCGCCGCCGAGTCCCACAACGACAACTCCCTCGACGACCCGGCGCCGTTCATCACCACCAACATCGTCGGCACCTTCACGTTGCTCGAGGCGGCCCGCAGGCACGACGTCCGGCTCCACCACGTCTCGACCGACGAGGTCTACGGCGACCTCGACCTCGACGACCCGAAGCGGTTCACCGAGGACACGCCGTACAACCCCTCGTCCCCCTACAGCGCCTCCAAGGCCGGCTCCGACCACCTCGTCCGGGCCTGGGTGCGCAGCTTCGGCGTGCGCGCCACGATCTCGAACTGCTCCAACAACTACGGTCCCTGGCAGCACATCGAGAAGTTCATCCCGCGCCAGATCACCAACCTCATCGACGGCGTGCTGCCCAAGGTGTACGGCGACGGACTCAACGTCCGCGACTGGATCCATGCCGACGACCACTCCTCGGCCGTGCTGGCGATCCTTGACCGGGGCCGGATCGGTGAGACCTACCTGATCGGCGCCGACGGCGAGCGCAGCAACCTCCAGGTGGTCACCGCGATCCTCGAGGCCTTCGGCCGCACCGAGGAGGACATCGAGTTCGTCACCGACCGGGCCGGCCACGACCGCCGCTACGCGATCGAGTCGGGCAAGCTGCGCGCCGAGCTGGGCTGGGGCCCGCGCTACCCGGACTTCGAGGCCGGGCTGGCCGACACCATCGCGTGGTACCGGCAGCACGAGGACTGGTGGCGCCCGCACAAGCAGGCCACCGAGGCCTTCTACGCCGCCAAGGGCCAGTGACCGAGCTGTCGGTCGAGGCGACGCCGATCCCCGGCCTGCTCGTCGTCCGGCTGCCGCTGCACGAGGACAGCCGCGGCTGGTTCAAGGAGAACTGGCAGCGGGCCAAGATGACCGCGCTCGGGCTGCCCGACTTCGGGCCCGTCCAGCACAGCGTCGCCCACAACGTGCGGCGCGGCGTCACCCGGGGCGTGCACACCGAGCCGTGGGACAAGTTCATCAGCGTGGCCCACGGCCGGATCTTCGGTGCCTGGGTGGACATGCGCGAGGGGGACTCGTTCGGGCGGGTCTTCACCGTCGAGGCCGACCCGTCCGTCGCGGTCTTCGTGCCGCGAGGGGTCGGCAACTCCTACCAGGTGCTCGAGGACGAGACGACGTACTCCTACCTCGTCAACGACCACTGGCGCCCGGGCCGCACCTACCCGGCCCTGAACCTCGCCGACCCCACTGTGGCTATCCCGTGGCCGATCCCGCTCGACGAGGCCGAGATCAGCGACAAGGACCTGACCACGCCGATGCTGGCCGACGTCGAGCCGATGAAGCCGCGCAAGACGTTGATCATCGGCTGCAAAGGACAGCTCGGCACCGCTCTGCAGGCCGAGTTCCCCGGCTCGGACCTGGTCGATCTCGACGAGCTCGACGTCACCGACGCGGAGCAGGTCGCGGCCTGGGCCTGGAACGAGTACGGCCTGGTGCTCAACGCCGCGGCGTACACCGCCGTGGACGCGGCCGAGACCCCGGACGGACGGCGTACGGCGTGGGCCGCCAACGCCGGCGCCCCGGCCACCCTGGCCCGGCTGGCCGCCGAGCACCGGTTCACGCTGGTGCACTACTCGACCGAGTACGTCTTCGACGGCACCCTCGACCCGCACACCGAGGACGAGCCGCTCTCGCCGCTGGGCGTCTACGCGCAGACCAAAGCCGCCGGAGATGTCGCCGTCGCGACCGCACCGAGGCGCTACGTGCTGCGCACCTCGTGGGTGGTCGGCGAGGGCAAGAACTTCGTGCGCACCATGCAGCAGCTGGCCGCGAACGGCGTCAGCCCCTCGGTCGTCGACGACCAGGTCGGCCGGCTCACCTTCACCTCAGAGCTCTCCCGCGCCACCCGGCACCTGCTCGACGGCGGCGCGACGTACGGCACCTACAACGTGAGCAACGGCGGCGACCCGATGTCGTTCGCCGACGTGGCCAAGGCGGTCTTCGAGCTGTCCGGCCGCTCCGCCGACGACGTCTCCACGGTCACCACCGAGGAGTACTTCGCGGGCAAGGACCTGGCGCCGCGACCGCTGCGCAGCGTGCTTGACCTGTCCAAGCTCCGGGCCACCGGCTTCGAGCCGGAGGACGCGCGGGTGGCGCTGGCGCGGTACGTCGCTGCCGGCTGAGAGTGGCCGGGCCGAGCCGGTCGGACCAGGCGGAGTAGCCCGACCGGGTCATTGTGCGGCGGTCAGATCGGACCATATCTTCGGCCAGCCGGGGGGTATTGGACAGGAGTACGCCCCGCGGTCGAACCATTCCGTGCGACGGGCGATCTGGGCCGGCCGCCGCCTTTATCAGGGGGCACTTGTGGCAAGGAAACTTCTCATGTCCGTGGTCGGCGCCGGGTTCATGCTCGCCGCTGCCAGTCTCACGCCGGGCGTCGCGGTGGCCGGCAGCCCGTTCGACCACGTGGTCGGCGGCGGTCAGAACAACCCACCGGCCGGCAGCAACATCGCGCACTTCCAGATCAACGTGAAGAGCGGACCCAACGGCGAGAGCCCGAAGGGCAGCTTCAGCTTCAAGCGCACCGACGGCGGGCCGCCGAACCAGTCGTTCTCGGCCAACGTCACCTGCCTGCGGGTCGAAGGCAACCTGGCCATGGTCGTCGGCGTGGTCGACAAGTCCAAGGACAAGCCGGACTCCCCGGTCGGGTCCTACCACTTCGCCTTGCTCAAGGACGTCGGCAACGGTCCCTCCTCCGGGGACGAGATCCAGAACGGCCAGTACGCCGGGGACCCCTACACCTGCCCGTCGCCCACGGAGCCCCGCCCCGAGGCGATCACGAAGGGCAACATCTCGATCTCGGACGCGTCCTGAGGTCGCCGGCGGTGCGGTGAGCTCACGCTCGCCGCACCGCCGGTGACTTTCCCGAGGTGGTGCACGCAACCACCGCTCACCGAGCTTGTCGAGAAGCCCTACCAGCGGGTTCGGCTAGCGCCGGGTGAGGTTCGCCAGGGCCGGCCGGACGTCGGCAAGGTAGACGAAGGCCGCGATCGTGAAGGCGATCGACAGGATGCCGATCGGCGACCCGATCAGCTGCAGGACGACGCCCAGCCCGAGGATGATGCACCACGCCGGCTTCGTGAGCTTGCCGGCGGCGCCGTAGGCCTCGCCGGAGAAGAGCAGGGAGCTGCCGAAGGCGTAGATCTTCACGGCGAGCAGGGCGAAGAAGACGACCAGCATGATCGTTCCCTCGACCTGGAAGACGTCCGTCATGCCTCAAGCCTAGTGCCCCGCACTGGAGGTTCGGCACGCAACTCCGCACACCGACTTACGCCCTGAACCTCCAGTGCGGGACACGTAGATGAACAGGACGAGGCCCCCGCAGGAAACCTGCGAGGGCCTCGTCATGCTTGTGCGACCTCAGTGGGTCACTTGGCGGTGGTGGCCTTCTTGGCCGGCGCCTTCTTGGCGGTCTTCTTGGCCGGGGCCTTCTTGGCGGTGGTCGTGGTCCCGGTGGACTTCTTCACCGGGCCCGGGTCGGCCACCGCGGCGGTCTGCTTGCGGAATCGCTTGACGACCTTCTCGCCGCGCTTGGCCAGCGAGTCGTAGGTGTCCGTGGCGGTCGAGACGTTGCCGGTCACGAACTTCTGGGCCTCGGTCTGGAGCTCCGCGACCCGCTTCTCGACGGCGTCACGACGGGACTTGGCGTCCTTGGACATCTCCTCGACCCGGGCGTTGAGCACCGTGGTGGCCTGCGAGCGCAGGGCCTGCGGCTGGAACTCGAGGTCCTTGACGGACTTCTGGGCCGAGGTGAACGCCTTCTGGGCGTCCTTCTGGTAGCCCTCGAAGCGCTTCTGCGCCTCGACGACGTACTCCTTGACGGTCTCGATCGCCAGGTCGGCGGCGCCGACGCCGGCGTGCAGGCCGCGCTGGGCCTCGGTCTTGATGTCCTTGATGTCGAACTTGGCCTTCGCCATGTCGATCTTCACTCCTCTATTTGGTGGTGGTTGCTGCGTCGGGTGAGTCGGTCCCGCTCTTCTCCTGGGCGCCGTTGAGCGCCAGGAACGAGGCGTAGACATCGAGCAGCGACTGCTTCTGGCGCTCGGTCAGCCGGGTGTCGCCCAGGACCGCGAGCTCGACCGAGCCCCCGACCCCGTCGACCGGGTTGACGATCCCGGCCCGCACGTAGAGCGACTCCGCGGAGATCCGCATCGCCTTGGCGATCTGCTGCAGCACCTCGGCCGAGGGCTTGCGCAGGCCGCGCTCGATCTGGCTCAGGTAGGGGTTGGACACCCCTGCCTGCTCGGCCAGCTGCCGAAGCGACAGCCGCGCCAGCAGCCGCTGCTCCTTGAGGTAGTCACCGAGCGCCTCGGCAGTCTTGTTGACCTGCTCCCCGACGCGCTCGCCGACTCTTCCCTTGGCCATGTCTCCATAGTGCTAACTCCAGTTAGCAAACGCAAACTGAGAGCGTGTGCGACGAGTCACACCACGGTGGATTTCCCTTGAAAATCAAGGAAAACCTCGGACCGAGTCCTGCTAGCAGAGTCTCAGAACGCGGCCCGGATCTCGCCCACCGGCTCGCCAGCCCCGAGGACGGGCACCCGACCTGAGTCGTCGAGGGCGGCGGCATCGACGCCGGCCTCGGCAGGTACGCCGCTGCGGCGCAGCGCCTCGGCCATCACCACCGGGCGGGCGCGGGCGCCGCCGTCGTCGATCTTGAGCGCGTAGGCCCGGCCGTCGGGGAGCGCCACGGCGTAGCACGCCTCGGCACCGGCCTTGCCGATCGCGCCGTGGACCGCGCTGAGCAGCCTGAGCTCGTCGCGGGTCGTGCCGGAGACGTACGCCGGGTGCGCGCGGATCGCCTGGGCGACCCGGTGCTCCGGCCCCTCGGTCGCAACCGCCAAGGCCCGGAAGGCGCGGGCCAGCCCGGTCAGCGACGCGGACAGCAGCGGCGCACCGCAGCCGTCCACAGCGGTGACGGCCACCGCTTCGCCGGTCAGCTCGGCGAAGCTCACCGCGATCCCCTGCTGCAGAGGGTGGTCGGGTGACCGGTAGGTCGCCGGGTCCCAGCCGTTGACCACACAGGTGAGCAGCATCGCGGCGTGCTTGCCCGAGCAGTTCATGGCCAGGGAGCTCGGCTCGTCGCCGGCGCGGATCGCGGCCACCTTGGCCGCGTCGTCCAGCGGGTAGTCCGGTGGCGTCTGCAGCGCGTCCACGTCGAGGTTGCCGAGGGCCAGGATCCGGCGTACGCCCTCGAGGTGGAACGACTCCCCGCTGTGCGAGGCGCAGGCCAGCGCGAGCAGCTCGGGGGGCAGGTCGAGACCGAGCCGGACCATCCCCAGCGTCTGCAGCGGCTTGTTGCACGAGCGGGGCAGCACGGGTGAGGTGACGTCCCCCACCGACCAGGCCGGTGTGCCATCCGCGGAAAGGGCCACCACCGAGCCGTGGTGGTGGCCCTCGACGAACCCGGAACGGACCACCTCGGCGACGACCACGGGTGCTGACATGGTGGTCAGGCTACGCAGCAGCGCTCGGGCCCTGATCAGGCGTCTACGTGCTCCCAGTGCGCCGTCGAGGTCGCTCGTGACACGTCCAGGCGCTCGCAGAGGATCGCCATGGCGTCCCGCACCGACTTCGGTGAGCCGCTCGACGGCAACGTCGAGACGGTGGCGGCGCTGACCGCGGGCACCGGCACGTGGGACACCAGCGGGTGCGCCGGACGGATGTCGTGGGGCTCGCCGTCGCCGAAGAGCTCTTCGTGCATCTTCTCGCCGTCGCGCAGACCGGTGAAGGTGATGGGCACTCGCCGCCCGGACTGGTCCATCAGCTGCCGGGCGACGTCGACGATGCGGACCGGCTTGCCCATGTCCAGCACCAGGGCCTCGCCGGGCTGCCCGATGGCGGCCGCCTGGATCACCAGCTGGCAGGCCTCCTCGATGGTCATGAAGTAGCGGGTGACCTCCTCATCGGTCACGGTCACCGGCCCACCCTCGGCAATCTGCCGGGCGAAGGCGGTGAGGACCGAGCCCCGGCTGCCCAGCACGTTGCCGAACCGGACCGACACGTAGGACCGGTGTGAGTCCTCGGCGCGGGCCGCGGTGATCCCCTCGGCGATGCGCTTGGAGTACCCGAGCACGCTGCACGGGTTG
Organism: uncultured Actinomycetota bacterium; assembly: GCA_963749865.1. Classification (GTDB taxonomy): domain Bacteria; phylum Actinomycetota; class Actinomycetes; order Propionibacteriales; family Nocardioidaceae; genus Nocardioides. The sequence goes on along the minus strand of CAVVOE010000004.1, from coordinate 196,813 downwards.
GCCGCCTTGTCGGTGGAGATGTTGACGAACGTCTCGACGCCCGCCAGCTCGGCCGCGTCCAGCACCGTCTGCGTGCCGATGATGTTCGTCTTCACCGCCTCGGCGGGGTACTGCTCGAGCATCGGCAGGTGCTTGAGCGCCGCCGCGTGGAAGACCACCTCGGGACGTCGCGCCGAGAAGATCTCGTGCAGAGCAGCGCGGTCCCGGATGTCGCACAGGATGACCTCGTCGGAGTCGAGCAGGGCCCGCCCGTGGATCGACAGCTCGACCGAGTGGAGGGCCGACTCGTCACGGTCGAGCATCATCAGCTCGGCAGGTTTGAAGCGGTGGATCTGGCGGCACAGCTCCGAGCCGATCGAGCCGCCGGCTCCGGTCACCAGGACGCGACGGCCGGTGAGGTAGTCGGCGATCGCCTCGACGTCGGTGTCGAGCTGGTTGCGGCCCAGCACGTCGGTCAGGTTGACGTCGCGGATGTCACGGATGCCGACGTGCTCGGTGAGCAGCTGGGTCGACGACGGCAGCACCTTGACGTTGAGCCCGGCCTGCACGGCCGCGCTCCGCATCCGGCCGATGGTCTCCGCGTCGGCGCTGGGGATCGCGATGATTGCGCTGTCGGCTCCGGTCGCCTCGACCGCATCACGCAGGTCGGCCGTGGTGCCGAGGACCGGAACACCGCGGAGCCGCCGGTGCCGCTTGTAGGGGTCGTCGTCCAGGATCCCGACCGGGTCCCACTCGGTGTGCGGGTCGCGGAGCATCGATCCGATCAGCTCGCGACCGGCCTCCCCGCCCCCGATGAGCAGGACCTTCGACCCGCCCTGGTGGCGAAACGCCTCGTCACTGCGCTCGTGCAACCGGCGCCAGACGGCGCGGCCCCAGGCCGCGACCACTAGCGTGCCGAGGGTCGCACCCGGAGGGACGCTGCGGGGGATCCACTGGAAGACCATGTTGAGGGTGGAGACCACGAAACCCACCCCGAGCACGGCGGTGCCGAGGAGCACCATCTCCTCGAGGCTGCCGGCGGAGGCGCGTCCGCGGTGCAGCTGGGTCACCCAGGCCACCACCAGGTAGGCGGCGACGGTGCAAGCGGCAACCGTGACGACGTCGCGCCACGGGACGTTGGAGCTCACCTGGTCGAAGCGCAGCCACGCGAAGACGACGAAGCACACGACCCAAGCACTCGCGTCGTAGGCGGCGAGAAGTGCCGTCCGGTAGGCGCGAAGACCCGGGATGACGCTGAGCATGGAGTAGCCCCCGACTGCTACGTGGGTGGTAGGACAACCTGCACCCTCACCCGAGGCGACCAGATAAGCAATAGCCCACTTCGGCTAGTGACATCCGATGATGTGGCGCGACGACAGGACGGGGTTACAGTTTGCTGGTCATGCGGGCGCAGCACCCGCGCGCGCTCTCGAGACGGGACGGCCGTGGAACTTCGCGACTACTGGAAGACCATCCGACGCCGCTGGCGCCTGGTGGTGTCAGTCATGGCCGTGATCATCGGCTTCGCTGCCTTCGTCACCTGGCAGGCCACGCCGACCTACGCCTCGTCGGCGCGGCTGTTCGTGGCCACCAGTGAGTCGGACGCCTCCCAGGCCTACCAGGGCGGGCTGTTCGCCACCCAGCGGGTCGCGTCGTACGCCGACATCGTGCCCAAGTCGCGCAAGCTGGCCGAGCAGGTGGCCGAGGACCTCGGCGGCGATGTCGACGCCGGCGCCGTCAGCGGCCACATCTCGGCCGACGTGGTGCCCGACACGGTGAACCTCGAGATCACCGCCACCGACCCCGACCCGGTCCGCGCACGCGACATCGCCCAGGCCTACGCCGAGGAGCTCAGCGACCTCGTCACGACGCTGGAGACGCCTGACGGCCAGACCAACGCCCTGATCCGGGCCGAGATCGTCGACAACGCACAGGTGTCCACCTCGCCCGTGGCTCCACGGCCGGTGCGCAACCTCGGCCTCGCCTTCGTCCTGGGACTGCTCGCCGGCATCGGCATCGCCGTGGTGCGCGAGCTGCTGGACAACTCGCTGACGTCGACCGAGGACGTCGCGGACATCACGCCGGCCCCGATCGTGGGGCGGATCACGTCCGACAACGCGGCGGTCCGTCAGCCGGTCGGCACGGCACTCTCCGGCACCACCAGCTGGGCGGAGTCGTTCCGAGTCCTGCGCACGAACATGCAGTACATCGAGGTCGACCACGACCAGAAGGTCATCGTGGTGACCAGCTCCCTGCCCGAAGAGGGCAAGTCGACGACCGCGGTCAACCTCGGTGTCACGCTGGCGATGACCAACCAACGGGTCGCGCTCGTCGAGTGCGACCTGCGCCGGCCCCTGATCGCCAAGCGGCTGGGCCTCGACGGGGCGGTCGGTACGACCAGCGTGCTGATCGGCAAGATCAGCCTGCGCGAGGCCATGCAGACCTACAGCGACACCGGGCTGCAGGTGCTGGCCTGCGGCCCCATCCCGCCCAACCCGTCCGAGCTGCTCCAGTCCAAGGCGATGGAGGCCCTGCTGGCGCAGCTGCGAGCCGAGTTCGACGTCGTGCTGCTCGACGCGCCGCCGTTGCTGCCGGTGACGGATGCTGCCCTGCTGACGGCGCAGACCGACGGCGCGCTGATCGTCATCCGGCACGGCAAGACCACCCAGGACCAGCTGGCCCACGCCATCGAGCGTCTCGACGCTGTCGACGCCAAGCCGCTGGGCGTGGTGCTGAACATGGTGCCCGCGAAGCGCCGGGGCGGCGAGGTCTACTCCTACACCTACCAGTACGACTACGCCAGCCGGCCGTCGAACCGCGACGAGAAGTCGCTGGAGGACCAGGGGAGCCACCGCAGCGGCTCCGACCTGTCACTGCGCAACTAGGGCGCGTCGCGTCTCCCTAGTGTCCTGTCAGGGAGACTAGCCCGCCCACAGCGCTTCGATCACCGCAGGGTTCTGGCTGACCTCGTCCTCCACCAGCTGCCAGCACGCCCACGAGCCGGCGAGCGACCCGATCCGCTCGTCGTCGATGTGAGTGACGGCTCCGGCCGGGTCCACCACCCAGGCCTCGGCGTCGCGTCGGTAGACCTCGAAGGTCTCGGTGCCCTGCACGTGGGCGAAGCTCCCGCTGCCGATCACCTCGGCACCAGGGCCCGCGGTCAGCTCCCAGCTGCCGGGCGCGGCGACGAGTCTCAGACCCGTGGCCGGGATCGCCTGACCGTTGCGCCGCGAGTCGACGAACGAGGACTGCCAGGCGACGAGGACCACAGACCCGCTGTCGTCTCCCACGAACCTGACCCTGGCGCCGAGCTTGCTGACGTCGCCGGTCAGCTGGGTCTCGAGCGAGCTCACGGCCACGGGGCCTCGGGGGCGGCCGTGCTGAAGCGCTCCGTCGCGAACGACGAGGCCCGAGCTGACCGACTCGTTGTCATAGATGCGCGCGCCGTTGGGGAGCTGGTCGCTCAACGTGAAGTCGGCCCGTCGCTGGTCCTTCACCCTGGGCGGTGCCTCACCCGCAGCACTGCCCGACGGCGAGGCCGTGCCGTCGGGTCCGTCGCTCTCGTCTCCGGTCGACGAACCCGCTGACGGCTCGGCGCCCTCCGTGTCCGAGACGGAGCTCCCCTCGAAGCCGTTGGCAGCCGGACGCGGGTCGCGCGTCAGCGCCAGGGCGGCCAGGAGCACCGCGACGACTACGAGGGCGACGACGAGGGTTGTCTGCCACTGGGCGCCCCGGTCACTGGCGTCTTTGGGTCCGAACACCTCCGGAACGCTACCCGAGAGCAGCCACTGCCAAGATGAGGCCATGTCGACACCGCCCGTGCCGCAGCACTGTCCGACACCGGTGGAGCTGTGTGACCTCGAGCTGTTGGCCAGCGGGTCGCTGGCCGAACTGACGTCGTTCAACCAGCCCGGGAGCCCGATCACGCTCACCCTGCCCGAGCCGGTCGCCGCGGAGGCACGCGCGGTCGGAGCGGTCGAGCTGACCGACCCGGAGGGCGTGCCCCTGGCTCGGGTCTCGTGGCCGGGCGGGGTGGTCGACCCCCTCGGCCACGCGCAGTTCGGCCCGTTCCGGGACCTGATGCTGGCGCCTGCGGCCTACCGCGAGCGGTACGCCGGACGCACGGTGGTCCCGGTCACCGAGCCGTTGACCACCGGCCAGCTGGCGGAGCTGGCCGCGCTGGGCCCGGTGACGCTGCTGGCTTTCACCGGCACCGGGACCTCGTGGCTGTCCCCCGAGGGCCTGGTCCGAGTCACCCGCGCGGCTGCGCAGCTGCTTCCGGACGCCGTCGTGGTCACCGTGCCACTCGCCTCGCACGGTGACGCCGAGGCCGACCACACGCTCGGCGCCCGGGTCGTCGACGTGTTCGCGGGCGCCGATCCGGTGCACGCACTGGCCGACGACGCGGACGGCGACTACCCGGAGGCCATCGCGACCGCGGTGGGCCACGACCGCCCGCCGCCGGAGCGCCAGGGACTGGTGCTCTTCTTCACCGGCCTCTCCGGCAGTGGCAAGTCCACGCTTGCCCGGTCGCTGGTCGACCACCTGCTCGAGCAGGGCGAACGGACGGTCACGAGCCTCGACGGCGACGTCGTACGCCGGAACCTCTCGGCGGGTCTGACCTTCTCCCGGGAGGACCGCGAGACCAACATCCGCCGGATCGGCTGGGTGGCGGCCGAGATCTCGCGCCACGGTGGCGTCGCCGTGGTCAGCCCGATCGCGCCGTTCGACGCGACCCGCCAGCAGGTCCGCGCGATGGTCGACGACGCGGGCGGGGCGTTCTTCCTCGTCCATGTGGCCACCCCGCTCGAGGAGTGCGAGCGGCGGGACCGCAAGGGGCTCTACGCCCGCGCCCGGGCCGGCGAGATCCCCGAGTTCACCGGCATCTCCTCGCCGTACGAAGAGCCCCAGGACGCCGACGTCCGGGTCGACACCACGGGCCGCTCCGTGGCGGACGCGCTGCACGACGTCCTGGTCGGCCTCCGCGACGCCGGATACGTCGACCTCCTTCAGAACGACCGCGAAGGGGAGCCCCCCTCGTCGAGATCACAGCAGGGTGGCCAGCCGGGTGCCCACGCGGCGGCCGGCCCCCTGAAGGTGCTCTTCGTCTGCACGGCCAACATCTGCCGCTCCCCCTCGATCGAGCTCATGGCGCGGGCCGCGGCGGGTGCCGCCGTCGAGCTGGACTTCAGCAGCGCAGGCACCCATGGCTACGACGACAGCCCGATCAACCCGGATATGGTCTCCGCCCTGCCCCCCGATCTCGACTCCTCGGCCTTTCGCAGCCGACGGCTGACCGGCCAGATGCTCGAGGAGGCGGACCTGGTGCTGACGATGGAGGCCGCCCAGCGGTCCTTCATCCTCGACGAGCACCCAGGCCTGTTCCGCAAGGTGTTCACCCTCGGCCAGTTCGCGCAGGCCGTCGAACGCGCGCCCGACGGGCTGGACCGGGACGCCCTGCTCGCCCACGTGGCCACCACGCGGGGCAACGCCGATCCCGCGCTCGACGTACCGGACCCTTATCGTCGGGGCCCAGAGGAGGCCGCTGCTTGTGTGGCGCGCCTCGAGCAGCTCCTCGGCAGCGTGCTGCCGGCCCTCACCCGATGACGTCCCACGCACGGAAGACGAGCGCAGCCACATGGACCTCTTGACCACGACCGCCTTGTCGATCCTGGTGGCGGGGTTCCTCGTCGGTGTCGTAGTCGGCCTGACCGGCATGGGCGGCGGCGCGCTGATGACCCCGGCGCTGATCTTCCTCGGTGTGGGTGACGCGGCCACTGTCGTCACCGCGGACCTCACGGCGGCGGCGGTCTACAAGACCGGTGGCGCCGCCGTGCACGCGAGGGAGGGGTCTCCCAACCTGTCGCTGGCCAAGTGGCTGATCCTCGGCTCGGTGCCGATGGCCCTGCTCGGCCCACACCTGGTCGCCTGGCTCACCGACGACGAGGAGCAGCTCGACTACGTGCTCAAGATGGCGATCGGCGTGGCGCTGCTGCTGGCCGCGTCGACCTACGCGCTCCGGCTCTACATCAACCTGCGCCGGCTCCGCGGCGGCGCCGCCCAGGCATCCTCGAACCCGCGGATCCGCCCGGTCCCCACGATGCTGGTCGGTGCGCTGGGCGGCCTTCTCGTGGGCATCACCAGCGTCGGCAGCGGCTCGGTGATCATGGTCGCGCTGCTGATGCTCTACCCCGGGCTCAGCGCGGTGAAGCTGGTCGGCACCGACCTCGTGCAGGCCGTGCCGCTGGTGCTGGCCGCTGCGATCTCCAACATCGCGCTCAACGGGCTCGACTGGGAGCTGCTGATCCCGCTGGTGGTGGGCTCGGTCCCCGGCACCGTGCTCGGCAGCATGATCGCGCCGCGGGTCCCGCAGTCGTTCATCCGGCGAGGCATCGTCGTCGTGCTGACCATGAGCGGCGTCGCCCTCCTCGACAAGGCCGGCTGGGCGCCGCTCGGCAAGGAGGCGACGCATCCGCTCCTGATCGCCGGCGTCGGCCTCGCGATGATCGTGCTGGTGCCACTGATCTGGGGGCTGCTTCGCCGCGGGCAGGGGCTGCCGATGTTCGGGGCACCGACCGTGGCCGAGCTCGAGGGCGAGCGGCGGCCGCGGGTCGGTCCACTCATTGACGCCGACCACCGGGAGCACAGGAACGAGTCGACAGAGGCCGAGTAGTCATTTCGGACGGTAGGAGAGTGTCCGCCGAGGGGTCCGCCCACCCGGAACGATGACCCGTCCGAGTCATGTCGACAGGTCTTCCTTTACCTAGCATCGAAGCCATCTCGGGGCCCCACGCTAAGAGCTGGAGATGCCATGAGATTTCAAGCCCCCACCGACGCACGCGATGTGCCCGTCCTGATCTTCGCACCGGGACTCGGCAAGTTCGCCGGGAACACCGCCGACCAGGTCGCGGATGCGATCGCACTGACGATCGACACACTCGATGACAGCTCCACGTACGCGACCAAGCTGGATGCGAACACGACTGCTCCCCGTGGGCTCCGAGCCGGAAAGGCGATCGTGACGCCGGACGGCGCGCCCGTGCTCCAAGTCTTCGAGCTCGATTACAAGCCGCTGCTGGACCCAGGGTCCGGGCCAGCCGGTCCGCCAGTGGTCTCCGGGATGATCCGTTCCTCCAGCCTGGCTGCCCTGGCGCTGGTCAAGCTCGTGTACGCGTGGCGCCGTCCTGCGAAGGGAGCGCGCGCGAAGGCGCAACTCCTGATGGGTCTGCTGACAGCGTTCGCCCTGGTGTTTGTGGCCTTGATGTCCGTTTACGCCGCTCTTGTCGCCATGGGAGTCGAACTGCCCCTCGCCACGAAGATCTTCGGCCCAGACAAGGACGCTGCGAACTGGACTTTCGGCGTCAGCGCGCTTGGTCTGACCATCACGTGGACGGCGTTGCGCAAGAAGATCTTGGCGCTGGCCGCCACGGCGGAGCGGACCATGCGATTCGTCCGGAACGACGACGCCGTGGCCGACACTGTGGCGAAGAGTGTCGACCGCGGCGTGGATGGCCTACGCGCCAACGGCTGGAGGGGTTCGGTCCACCTCGTCGGGTACAGCTTCGGCAGCATGGCTGTGTTCGAGGCTATGTTTCCGCGCAAGACGAGCCTGTTGTCCAACCGTGCGGTCAAGAACATCGCATCGCTCGTGACCATCGGATGTCCCATCGACCTCGTGCGGCTGTACGACCCCGGCTACCTTTCCGATCGAATTGGTCGTAGGCCGGATCTGCCATGGACGAACATCTTCAACGGCGCGGACTTGTTCGCATCGAACCTGGACGACTCCAACGACAGCAAACAAGGTCCGATGACTTTGGTCTCCCCATCCGGCGCTGAAGCTAGCCAGCTAAAGGCGAAATCGATCCGCTACCTCCGCGAGAACCTGAGTGTTTGGCGCCTCCTCATCACGGGCCGGATCCACGCCGGCTATTGGGGAGTGCCGGAGCGAGCGAACTGCTTCGACGAGCTCGTGAATGGCTGGATCCCAGAGACACCGGAGCCCGCGCCAAGCGGCGCCCTTGCGGGTGTCACCAGCTGATCTGATTCAAAGCCGCAGCGTCTCGCGGAAGTACGTGATCGTCCGGCTAAGCCCCTCTTCCAGCTGCACGGTCGGCTCCCAGCCGAGCTCGGCACGGGCCACCGCGATGTCGGGCTGGCGCTGCCTCGGGTCGTCGAAGGGCAGGTCCTTGAAGACCAGCTCGGAGGGTGAGCCGGTGAGCTCGAGCACGGCGTTCGCGAGCTCCAGCATCGTGAACTCGTGCGGGTTGCCGACATTGACCGGCCCGGTGAACGAGTGCGGGGCGTCCATCAGCCTCAACATCGCGTCGACCAGGTCGTCGACGTAGCAGAACGAGCGGGTCTGGTTGCCGTCGCCGAAGATCGTGATCGGCTCGCCGCGCAGCGCCTGGACGATGAAGTTGCTGACCACCCGGCCGTCGTTCGGGTGCATCCGCGGCCCGTAGGTGTTGAAGATCCGCATCACCTTGATCGACAGGTCGTGCTGGCGGAAGTAGTCGAAGAACAGCGTCTCGGCGCAGCGCTTGCCCTCGTCGTAGCAGCTGCGGAGCCCGATCGGGTTGACGTGCCCCCAGTAGTCCTCGGTCTGCGGATGGATCTGCGGGTCGCCGTACACCTCGCTGGTGGAGGCCTGCAGGATCCGCGCCTTCAACCTCTTGGCCAGGCCGAGCATGTTGATCGCGCCGTGGACGCTGGTCTTGGTCGTCTGCACCGGGTCGTGCTGGTAGTGGATCGGGCTGGCCGGGCAGGCCAGGTTGTAGATCTGGTCGACCTCGACATAGAGCGGGAAGGTCACGTCGTGGCGCATCAGCTCGAACATCGGGTTGTCGATCAGGTGGGCGACGTTCTGCTTGGTGCCGGTGAAGTAGTTGTCGACGCACAGCACGTCGTGGCCCTCCGCCAGCAGCCGCTCGCACAGGTGCGAGCCCAGGAAACCGGCACCGCCGGTGACGAGAATCTTGCTCACGGCGGGTATTCAACACCGAACCGCCCCGTTGCATCGACGGATTCGTAGTCAGCAGTGACTAGTCAGGGTGATCATGACCGGTTGACCCGATGGGGTCATATCGGGAAGCGACTTCCCTTCCTAGCGTGGTTTCACCATCCCCCGAGGAGACGCCGATGGCCGTCACTCAAGGATCGGAGACCGGTCCTAGGCACACCCTGAAGCTCGCGGTGAACGGCGTGTTCAAGGGCGGAGGAGCCAAAGGACTCCTGTACGGCGGAGCACTTCAGGCGCTGGCAGAGCGCGGGCTGTGGTTTCGCGCCGTTGCCGGGTCGTCAGCAGGCGCCATCACGGCGACTCTCATCGCTTCCGGCCTCGACGCCGAGGAGATCATCAAGGAAGCTCCAGCAGGGCTCCGAGGCGTACGCCGCATGTTGTTGGCCGATCTGGTCGGCAGCCCCCTGTACCGCACGGCAGGTTTGAAGAATTGGCTGGAAGGCCTCCTAGTACGCCAGGTGCGCACGACTGGACCCACGACAGGTGGCTCGCCTGTCACGTTCAGCGAGCTACACACAAGGTCCAGCATCGAGCTGTATGTGGTTGCGGTAGACGTAGCAGACCGTCAGCCCCGGGTCTTTTCCCACCACACATCACCTGACGTCAGCGTGACCGCTGCAGTCCTGGCGTCTTCCGCGATACCCATGGCCTTTCGACCCGGTCGGCTGGACGTCCGCAGCATGACGGGAGGAACCGAGACGCACCGGATGATCGACGGCGGTGTCTGGGCGAACTATCCCGACTTCGTCTTCCGCGACCCCAGCTTCCGGAGGTTCCATGGGATAGACGATCCCCCGGCGAACAGCCTCACGATCGGGTTCACACTCGACAAGGAGAGTCCTCACGCGTCGGGCGCGCCAGTCACGTTCAAGAACAACATGCTCGGCGCAACAAGGGACCGCGGCGGATTCCTCCCGTGGCTCTTCCGATTCATGCCCATGCGCCTGTACTTCATGACGATCGTGCCCCTCGTGGTGGCCGCGCAGTTCGCCTACACGGTCAACGCCGCAGGTTTGGTGTTTCTCAAGGACTACGCGACACGAGACGGCGTGCCTGCGATCGTGACCAGGTCGGCTGGCGCCTTTGACGGGTTTTTCTCGTCCTTCTTCCCGGGACGGTGGCTGGCGATCACGGTGCTCGTGGTCTTTGGTCTTGTCGCGGCCGTGCTCGGTGGCACCCTGCTGGACTCCGGTGTACCGGCGATGCGAACGCTGATGGCCGTGGGCACGGACGTCCCCTACTGGGTTGGAGCAGACAAGGCGGACCTCGTCGTCCGGCTGGTCGTCCCCGCCGGTCTGAACACGACGTCGTTCAAGCTCTCGGACGCTGAACTCAGAGCCGCAGTCCAGTCGGGGCGCCAGCAGACAGGCGAACAGCTGAGCCAACTGCTCTCAGGCAGTCCAGGCATCAGCCCGGAATGCTGAAAGGAGCAATTGTGGAGAACAAACTACTCGCCACGATCGCCGCCGGCATCGTTGCGATCGGCGCTCATGCAGGCGGATTCTTGCGCTTCGCCGAGCGAGAGGTGTCGCCATCTCTGGCCAAGACTTCCTTCAACTTGGCCGATCAGCACTGGTGGTCGGCGGAGTTTGGGGCCGCCCGAAACGCGATCACGGAGTTGAGTCGCGGTAGTTCCGACGACCAAATGGTCGCGAAGATCGTGTGCCACCTCCTGAGTACGTGGGTAACCGGCACTCCGGCCCAATTGACCTGGCAGAACCAGATCTACTCGCAACTCCCTGAGGGCGCGGCGTCTGATCCCTACGTGCAGAAGGCAGTCGACTCGGCCTCGGCCAAATTGGCCTTGGTCACCAACTACCGTGGGCTCTACTTGGAGGTGTGCACCAGGCGTGGATGACTACGGGCGGCCCAGCGCCCGGTAGGTCCAGCCCGCAGCCCGCCAGCTGACCGGGTCGAGGCAGTTGCGGCCGTCGATGACCCGCGGCACGGCGACCTGGTCCTTGAGCGCGATCGGGTCGAGCCCGACGTACTCCGGCCACTCGGTGAGCAGCAGCACCGCCTCCGCGTCGCGGACGGCGTCCTCCACCGTCTCGGCGTAGGCGAGCTCGGGCCACTTCTTGCGGGCGTTGTCGATGGCCTGCGGATCGGTGACCGTCACCCGCGCGCCCTGCAGCTGCATCTGGGCGGCCACGCTGAGCGCCGGTGAGTCGCGGATGTCGTCGCTGTGCGGCTTGAAGGCCGCGCCCAGAACGGCGACCCGGCGGCCCACGATCGAGCCGCCACAGACCTCGCGGGCCAGGTCCACCATCCGCACTCGACGCCGCATGTTGATGGAGTCGACCTCGCGCAGGAAGCTCAGCGCCTGGTCGACACCGAGCTCACCGGCCCGAGCCATGAAGGCGCGGATGTCCTTGGGCAGGCAGCCACCGCCGAAGCCGACGCCCGCGTTGAGGAACCTGCGGCCGATCCGGTTGTCGTGCCCGATCGCGTCGGCCAGCATGGTGACGTCGGCTCCCGTGGCCTCGCAGAGCTCGGCCATGGCGTTGATGAAGGAGATCTTGGTGGCCAGGAACGAGTTGGCGGCCACCTTCACCAGCTGGGCCGTGGCCAGGTCGGTCTCGATCTTGGGGGTGCCGGCGGCCAGCGCGGCGGCGTACACCTCGTCCAGTCGGCGCGCGGCACGATCGCCGCTCTCCCCTGGTGCGATGCCGTAGACCAGCCGGTCGGGATGGAGGGTGTCCTCGACGGCGTGACCCTCGCGGAGGAACTCCGGGTTCCAGACCAGCTCGGCCCCCGGCTCCCGCTCCTCGATCCGCTCGGCGATGGTCTCCGCCGTGCCGACGGGGACCGTGGACTTGCCGACCACCACGTCGCCGGGCTTCAGGAGCGGCAGGACGTCGTCGATGGCGGAGCGGACGTAGGAGAGGTCGGCGGCGTTCTCGTTCGCCTTCTGGGGCGTGCCGACACAGATGAAGTGCACGACGGCGTCGGCCGCACGTTGGGCATCGGTGGTGAACTCCAACCGTCCCGTCGCCAGCGCCTCACCCAGCAGTCGCTCGAGGCCGGGCTCGTGGAACGGCGGGCGGCCGGCGGTCAGCGAGGCGACCTGCTCCTCGAGGACGTCGACACCTACCACCGCGTGCCCGAGCGAGGCCATGCACGACGCATGCACCGCACCGAGGTATCCGCAACCGAAGACGGAGATCTTCACAGTGGGAGTCTATGGAGTAGCCGCCGAGGCTCACCCGTCGGTCGGCGCCGGGACGGAACCGCGGTGGCAGAGAGCGAGACCTCTAGATGTCGGCCAGCAGGTCGGCGATCCGGTGAGCCGCCCGGCCGTCCCCGAAGGGATTCGGCTTGCCTCGCATCGCGTCGTACGCGTCCTTGTCCGAGAGCAGTGAGCGCGCTTCGCGCAGGATGACCTCCGGGTCGGTCCCAACCAGCCGCGCGCAGCCGGCCTCTATGGCCTCAGGTCGTTCGGTGGTGTCACGCAGCACCAGCAGGGGCTTGGAGAAGCTGGGCGCCTCTTCCTGGATGCCGCCGGAGTCACTCAGCACCAGGTATGCCTGGGACAGCAGCCACAGCATGGTCGGGTACGCAACCGGCGCGAGGAGGTGGATGCGCGGGTGTCCTTGCAACGTCTCCTGAACCGCCCCCTGGACGGCTGGGTTCAGGTGCACGGGATAGACGACCACCGTGTCGGGGAACTCGTCCACCAGGCGCCTCAGCGTGGTGAACGTGTTGCGCAAGCCCTCCCCGAACGACTCACGCCGGTGACTCGTCACCAGGATCGTGCGATGCGCGGCGACCTGCTCGATGACGGACGCAGGGACTTCGCCAGCGGGATTCATGTGGGCGTGCTTCTGGGCCCAGTGGAGCGCGTCCACGATCGTGTTCCCCGTGACCACCACGGTTGCCTCGTCAACTCCCTCCCGCAGAAGGTTCCCGGCCGCCCAGGTGGTGGGCGCGTAGTGCTGGCTGGCAATCGTCCCGATGATGCTCCGATTGGCCTCTTCCGGGAACGGCGACAGCATGTTGCCGGTGCGGAGCCCCGCCTCCACGTGTCCGACCGGGACGCGTCGATAGAACGCACACATCGCTCCTACGAACGCGCTGGTCGTGTCGCCCTGGACCAGGACCACGTCGGGACGGGTGTTCTCCAGCGTCTCGTCGAGGGAGCGAAACAGTGTGCTCGTCAGGCTGGCCAGGCTCTGGGCGTGCACCATCAGCCCCAGATCCAGGTCCGGCGTCAGCTGGAACACCTCGTTCGCCTGGTCCAGCATCTCCCGGTGCTGCCCGGTCGAGCAGTAGATCGGCTCGAACTCCGCAGGTCTCGATCGGAGTGTTCGGACCACCGGCGCCAGCTTGATCACTTCCGGCCTGGTGCCGGCGACGATGAGGACTCGCTTCACTGACGAGCCGCGTAGTCCGGAACCTCGTAGTGGTGCCGCATCCAGTCCAAGGTCGCGGCGATCCCGTCCTCCAGGCTGATGGTGTTCTCCAGCCCCAGGTCGTTGATCGCCTTCGAGCAGTCGGTCAGCTTCTCCTTGGTCGTCAGGATCTCGGGATCGGCGTAGGTCACGAGCTCGGCCTCTTGGTCCTCCTTGCCTAGCTGACGCAGGATGATCCCCACGACGTCCTCGATGCTGTGGTAGCTCGTGCCTCCGATGTTGTAGACCTCACCGGCCTTGAAGTTCTCGGCGATCCCGGCCAGCGCGTTGGCGCAGTCCGCGATGTAGGTGCTCGTGCGCTTGTGGCCCCGGTAGACCGTGAACGGGATGTCATGCAGTGCGCGGTAGCAGAACAGACAGATCACGGAGCGGTACTTGCTGTACGGCTCGCCTGGACCGTAGGTGTTGAACAGACGCACTCTCACGGACTCGGTCCCGAACTGCTCGGCGCTGTTGAGGACCTGCATCTCGTTGACCCACTTCGAGATCGCGTAGTCGTTCATCTGCTTGATCTCGGTGGAGTCCATGACGTCCTCTGACATCAAGCCGGGGAAGTCGCCGTACACCTCCGACGAGGAGAAGTAGACCGCCTGGAACCCCTCACGCTCCTGCATCCGGATGATGTTCTTGGTGCCCACGGCGTTGGTTCGCCAGACCTGTTCGTAGTAGTCCTCGCCGTTCCACCGTCCGAACTCTGCGGCCAGGTGGTAGACGACGTCGAAGCGACGCGGGCCCGGTGTGTAGCCGCTCTCCCATCCGCCACCCGTCCAGAGGCGTTCGACCTGACGGAACTCTCCGACGTCGCACCGCGCGTAGTTGGCGCGATGGTCATGTTTGAGATCGACCACGAAGACGTTGTGTCCCCGCTGCTCGAGTGCACGGACCAGGTAGGTGCCCACGGCACCCAGCCCGCCTGTGACAAGGATGTTCTTCAATTCACGTCCGATCGTCGTTGAGCTTGTTCAGCGGTCCAGGTGAAGTATCAGGGGACGAGCCATGGCTGCTTCAATGACAGCCGCTTCCCGCTCGATCTCCTCGAGCACGGCGTCGTGGGCGACGAGTACGGCGATCGCATGAGCGTCGCGCGCGACCTCCGCGAGCTTGTCGTAGTCCATCGTCGGGACGAGCGGGTCCTTGTGGACGACGTCGTAGCCGTCGGCGGCGAGCAGCTGTGCGATCTCCAGGGCCGGCGACTCCCGGATGTCCTCGCAGTTGCGCTTGTAGCTGGCCCCGAGCAGCAGGATCCGCGGGTTGTCCACGTCACGGACCGCGCGGCGGATCCTCGCTGCCATCTTGTGGGGGACGTCGTCATTGACCATGCGGGCCATCCCGATGATCCGGGAGTCGTAGGGTGCGACCTCCTTGAGGAACCATGGGTCGACGGGAATGCAGTGGCCGCCCACGCCGATGCCCGGCTTGAGAATCTGCACACGCGGGTGCTTGTTGGCCAGCCCGATCACCTCGTCGACGTCGGCGCCGAGGTTGTCGCAGATGGCTGCGAACTCGTTCGCGATGGCGATGTTGACATCCCGGTAGGCGTTCTCCATGAGCTTGGAGAGCTCGGCCGTGACATCGTCGGTCTGGTGCAGCTCGCCCTTGACGAAGTACTGGTAGGTCTCGACAGCCAGGTCCGTCGACGACGCATCCATTCCTCCGATGAGCCGGTCGTTGTGCACGATCTCCTGGAAGATGTCGCCGGGGAGGATGCGCTCCGGGCAGTGAGCCAGCCGGACGTCCTCCGGCACCCGAAGTGACGTGAGGGTCTCCAGAAGCGGCTTGACCATGTCCCGACAGGTCATGGGCGGGATGGTGCTCTCGACGATGACCAGGTTGCCGCGCTCCAGGAAGGGAGCGATGGCGCGGAGCGCTGACTCCACGTGCCTCAGGTCGGCAGACTTTCGCAGTCGGTCGACGGGTGTCGGCACCGCGATCACAAAGACGTCCGCAGGTGTGGGGGTCGAGCTTGCGATCAGGTTCTCGTGGACTGCCGGATCACTGAAGAGAGCTGCGAGCTCATGCTCGTTGATCAGCATGGTGCGGTCGTTGATCGCGCGCACGACGTTCTCGTCGATGTCGACGCCCACCACCTGCAGCCCGGCCTTCGCCCACATCAGTGCCGCCGGCAGACCGACGTAACCGGTGCCGACGACAACGATCCTCGGTGCCGACCCTTGGCTGCCGGACGGTCCTTCATTGACGGTGGTCACGCGCTCTCCCCAGGGTTCTCACACGGAGGCACGATTGTAGGGGCTGGCCAGCCGACTCCCAGCCTTGGGGGCTGACGGTAGACATCAAGGACCTGGCAGCCGTCTCCAAGTGTCGCCGCCACACCTACTGCGACCCGGCGTGCAGCCTGTCGATGGCACCCTGAGTATGGTCACCAGCGCGGCGCATGCAGGGCGGGAGGCCGTAGTGCCATCCGAGCCGGTCAGTGTGGAGGTGCGGCAGCCGTGGTGGCGCCGCCGCACCGGCCTGCTGGTCGCGGTCGGAGCAGCGGCGGTGGCGGTGGCGCTGATCCTGGTGGCGACCCTGCGGACCACCGGCGACGGTGGAGAGGCCGGCCCTTCGCCCGAGCCCTCGGCGCCGACGGCAGCGGCTCGGCTGCTCGGCGAGCAGCCTCGACTCTGGGACGACTTCGCCCGGGCGGACGCCAGCGCCGACATCGCCCACGACCGCGCCCCGTCGGGGCAGGCGTACACGACCACTCATGGCGGCGGCTCGGCCTACCTGGTCCGCGGTGGCCGGCTGGTGCCGACCGGTGTCGGTCCGCGGCGGGCTGCCATCGTCTACGCCGACCTCGACGACGCTGACTCCATCGGGCTCGAGTGGGTCTGGACACCGGGCGACGAGGGCCACCAGAACGTCATCATCGGAGCCAGCGGGAACGGGTTCGGCCGCGGCTCGGTCCAGCTGGCCGTCTACCAGGACGAGTGGCCCCAGCACCCGGGGCTGAGATGGGCGCTGTTCTACGTGCCCGTGCCGATCGTCGACCCCTACCCGGTGATCGCCTCCGGCCCGCTGCCCGACGCGTTCGTCGACAGCGCAACCCGTTACCGGGTGGCAATGCGCCGGACGGCGACCGACGAGGTGACCCTGAGCCTGCCCGACGGCAGCACCGAAGTGGTCCGCGACGCGGCGATCGCCGCGAGCTGGGGCGACCGGATCGGCTGGCAGCTGCGCCGACCCTTGGCCGAGGACGGCGCCGCCGAGTTCACCCTGTTCGCGGCCGCCTGAGACCACTCCGGGGACCCACGAAGCTCTCGTCCGCACCCCTGCCGATACGCTGAGGCCACCGCGGCGTTCATCCGAGATGAAGCGCTCGATCCGGCCCCTTCCCACCCCGCCCGCCTGGCCCGATCCCTCATCCGGAGGAACCCGAATGTCACGCGATCCGCTCCGGTTCCGCTGGGACCACAGGCACCCGGTGCATCGGACCCTGGTCAAGGCGGCCAACCGCGTGCTGGCCCGCATCCCCTTCGAACGGAAGTACCGGCTGGCCGGCCGGATCCGCGACGGCAAGCCGCCCTACGACCTCGTCGGCCCGGGCGATGTGGTCATCCAGGTCGGAGCACCCGCCGACACCCTGCTGTCGGGGCGCTCACGGGGCATGCACCTGGCCCTGCGGTCTCGCGGCGGACGGGCGATCATCGTCGAGCCCGACCCCCACAGCGCCGAGGAGTTCCGCACCAGAGCGCGCCAGCTCGGGCTGGACCACGTCGAGGTGGTCAACGCCGGCGCATGGTCCGAGCCCTCCACCCTCACGCTGCTGGTCGACCCGTCCCATCCGGCGACCAACTTCTTGGACGGAACCGTGGACTACGACGACGAGCGGCGCAAGGACTTCGTGCAAGTCGAGGTCCCCGTCTGGACCGTGGACCAGATCGTCGAACAGGTGCTGGGCACCATCCCGTCCGTCCGGCTCCTGAGCGTGACGACCAACAACTCCGAGCGCGAGATCGTCCGCGGCATCGACCGCTTGGTCGAAGCGGGACTGCAGTACCTCAGTCTCGCGCGCACGGGTGAGGGCTACGACGAGCTGGTCAAGCCACTGGGTTTCTCCTACCTGACCAGCGACGACCGGGGATTCACCTACCTGCGCGACAGGGGCTGACCCCCAGCGGGTGCCGCCGACTCGGCCAGGGCAGCGCGGGCGAGCCGGACGCGATCCCAGCTGCGGCGGCGCGGCGCGACGAACGCCAGCAGGACCAGGATCGGCAGGAGGTCGCTCAGGCTCCCGAGCACGCCCGTGCCCACGTCGCTCGACAGTCCGAAGATCAGCAGCCGGACCAGCTCGATGGCGAAGAGCACGGCGCCGATGATCCGCCCCTGCTCGAGGAGCGGGTAGATCGCACGGTAGAAGGCGGCGATGAGGATGCCGAAGACGCACATCCCGGCCACCACACCCGCGACACCGATGTTGAGGTAGAGCTCGCCCACCAGCCCCGCTGGCACGCCGACGACACCCGGGTCGCCGCCGTACACCTGGACCCAGACGAACTGGCCGAGGCCGGTCCAGAGCGGTTTGTCGAACGGCAGCAGGTCCGGGGGCACGGGAAAGACCAGCCAGCCCCACAACGTCTGCCCGTCCAGCGCCCCCGCCCCGCCCTGGCCGATCCGCGCGATCTTGCCGATGTCGAACAGGTCTCGGCCCGCGAACGTGGAGATGAGCGCCTCGGAGAACGTGCGACGCTCGCCGCCCCGGATCTGCAGCATCCAGGCGACGGCGAGGACGGCGCCGATCGCGCCGAGGATCACCCGGGCCCGCGGGACGCGGTGGGTCAGCAGGATCTGCAGCATCAGGATGTCGATCATGACCACGGCCACGCCCGCCCGGTTGTTGCCGAGCAGGGGTACAGCGACGGCGAGCACCCCCGAGATCGGCAGGAGCAACCGGAGCAAGGGCGAGTCGAGGCGCCCGAACTTGAGCCGGAACACCAGCAGCATGATGAACACCGAATGGCCGAGGTAGGCGATGCGCAGGTAGGCGTACTCGAGCGACGACGTGCGGTCGGCGGTGCCGCCCTGCAGCTCGTTGAACCGTTTGCCGAGGAACTCTCCCGACGTGGCCCGCTGCAGCAGGATGAACCCAAGGCCGGCGAGAACGAGCACGAACAGCGCGGCGAACTCCATGCGCCGGGGGTCCCAGGCGGCCCGGTCGTCGAACCGGTAGAACCGCGTGAACCGCGCTTTGGGCGCACCGCGGCGCGGCAGGACCATCGTCACGAAGTAGCCCACCGTGAAGCCGGCGAGGCCCAGTCCACCGAGGAACAGCCCGTCGAAGATGATGTCCTGCGGCCAACCACCGAACATCGCGAACATCGCATCGGACGAGGCCGGACCCACCGCCGCAATCGTCAACCGGAGCACCCAGCTGTAGACGAGGAGCCAGAAGATCACCGTCCACGGGTGGGCTACGCCGGTGACGCCACTGCGCATGCTGAACGGGAGGGCGAGCACGGGCAGGCACAGCCAGGTGAAAGCGGCCGCCTCGCCGACGGTCTGCTGCTGCGCGTAGAACTGACAGAACCCGGCCCCGACGAGGCTGGTGGCCACCACCAGCAGCAGCCACGGAGACAGGTAGCGACGCTTCGCGGTCTCCTGGTCGACCGCGAGCAGGTCGGCGTCATCGGCTCGGGAGCTCATGCCACCACCCCTCGGGTGCCTCGTAGCCTGCCCGTCGCATGGCGGATCCGTAGAGCCGCTCCAGCAGCTCGCCGGCCTCTGGGGTGAAGACCTCGCGCCAGCCACCGGGCCTGCCGCTGCGCAGGAACGACCTGCCGCCGGCGTCGACCGAGGAGTCCTTGCGCAGATCGAAGCGGTGCGCCGTGACCGATGCCTCCGCCAGCTCCGCTCCGGGATCCCCGATCGTGGCCGAGAGCACCCGCCGCAGCTCCGACACGGGATCGTCACGGAGCTGCTCGTAGGTGGTCGCCACCCCGCTGAACGCCTCCGCGGACGCGGCGAGCCAGGCTTCCACGTGGCGGTCCCACGCCACCGGGGCCGCACTGCCTCGCTTGCCGGCGAACCGGCTCTCGAACCCGATGAAGTCAGCCAGCTGCTCGGAGAGATCGGCCACGGCCAACGGCCGCCGATGCTCCGCGAGCCAGGCGCGACGGTAGCGGACGTTCGACTCCCAGTGCCGGACCCGGTGATGGAACAGCGAGAGGTGCACGTCGCGGGGGTCCCGCAGCACATAGATCTGGTCGCTGCGGCTCGGAGTGGGCAGCTGGTGTCCGCGCAGGATGCAGTTGTTGCCGGGGGGCCAGGTCCAGTTGTCCAGGAACGGCCACTCGAGTGCCGTCCCGAGCATCTGGGCCAACCACGTGCCGCCAGACTTCGGGAACTCGATGACGGTCAGGCACCGGCCGTCCAGCAGGTCGCGGCCCTGCAGCCAGCGGGTGAGCCGCGCCATCCCTCCGACGCGCGTCTGCCGTCCGACGCCTTTGCGCGTCATGGTCAGGGCGCTCACCGCGACATCGTACGTGGCTCGAGGGGTCGGGTGGACATCAGCGCTGACTGCGCGCGACGGCGTGGGCCCGCGCACTCTGCAGGGTGTTCACGACGGCGGCGACCGCCATCCCCCACGCCGCACCGTCGAGACCCCAGATCGCCGCCCCCGCCAGCGGCAGGCCGAGGGCGGGAAGGGAGCAGCGCACCCGCAGCGAGATCACGAGGTCGAACAGGCGGCCGGCGCGCAGCACCGCGGGGACAGCGGCGATGGGCCCTCGGAGACCTGCTGCGATCACGAGTGGCACGAGGATCGTGGACACCAGCGGCCAGGAGTTGCCCGTGAGCGAGCGGCCCAGATCCTCGTTCGTCCACGCCAGCAGTCCCACACCCGCGCTGACCGCCACGGTGGCGACCGAGACCGCGATGACCACCTCGCCCATCCCGAGGCCTTTGCGGCTGCGCTGGACGCCGGCCGTGGTGATGAGCGGTACCAGCCCGCCCATCAGCAGCGTGACGACCCCGAGCAGGGTCTGGCCGGCGCGGACGGCTCCGGCGACGGCGAAGCCGCTCACCAGCGCGAGCGCGGCCGGGAGCACAGCGAGCACCCCGTTGTAGAGCAAGGACTCCGTGAGCAGCTTCAGGCTCGCCTCCCGGTTGTCGCCCACGAACCGTCGCAGGGCGGTCACTGAGGGGAGGCGGCGCAGCGCCAGCATCCCGCCCAGCCCCCCGACCGCGCCGCCGGCCATCCACACGCCGGTCAGGGAGGTCACGGTGTCGCGGTCACCCACGAGCAGCACCAGGGTGAGGAGTCCCTGGACAGCGAGCCACACCGCATCCAGGAGCGCCGCCCACCACGCCCTCCCGTCGCGGATGGCCTCGTTGCGAAGCACGTCCTGCACGAGCAGGAGGGGCAGCCCGGCCGCCACCAGGAGTCCGGTCACCCTCAGGGCCGACGGCAGCAGCAGAGTGACACCGACGAGGCAGACGGCCCCCAACAGGCCGACGCCGAGGGCTGCGGAGCAGGCCTGACGCGACAGCCACGCCGGGACCCGCTGGTCGACCGCCTCGTGCACCAGCATCGGCGTGATCACCAGGGCACGGGAGCACTGCAGGGCCAGGCTGTAGCCGGCGAGGAGGACCGCCCACGCGCCGAACGCGTGCGGGCTCACGGCGTGGGCGACGAAGGCCGCGACGGCGAGGTTGGTGACGCTGTTGAACCCCTGGCTCACGATGCTGGAGGCGGCGTTCAGCCCGCGGGTCTGCCGAGTCACGCGGGTCACCACGTCACGTGAGGACCGCCACGGACTCCCGGACGGCCTGGACGACCCTGCTCACGGCAGCTTCGTCCATCGCGCTCCAGATGGGCAGCGACACGACGCGCTCGAACTCCGCGGCGGCGACCGGCAGGTCCTCCGGCTGGTAGCCGAAGGTCTCGCGGTAGTAGCTGTGCAGGTGCAAGGGGATGAAGTGCACGCTGGTGCCGATGCCGCGCGCGGTCAGCGCGGCGATCAGCTCGTCGCGGGCACCGGCCTCGGTGCGGATGACGTAGAGGTGCCACGCGGAGTCGACGCCCTCGGGCTCAGACGGCAGCTGGAGGGGGAGCTCCGCGAACGCCGCGTGGTACTGCGCCGCGATCTCGGCCCGCCGGTCACGCATGGTCGTGGCCCGCTCGAGCTGCACGAGGCCCATCGCGGCGGCGACGTCGGTGAGGTTGTACTTGTAGCCGGGCGCGACGATGTCGTAGCGCCAGCTCCCTCCCGCCGTGTAGCGGGTCCATGCCTGTCGGCTCAACCCGTGCAGGCTCATGCTCCGCATCCGGTCAGCGAGGTCTTCGTGCGGGGTGACGACCATGCCGCCCTCGGCGGTGGTGATCGTCTTGGTGGCATAGAACGAGAAACACACGGCACCTCGCACGTCGTCGGGCATCTCACCCACGACGGTGCCGGACCGAGCCGCCGGGAACGCATGCGCCGCGTCCTCCACCACGGCCAGGTCGAACTCCCGAGCCAGCTGCCAGATCGCGACCATGTCGCAGGGGACACCAGAGAAGTGCACTGGCACGACGGCGCGAGGGCGACCGCGGCCCTGAGCCAGGTCCTGGGTGATCTGGGCACGCAGTGCGTCGACGTCGATGTTCAGCGTGAGCGGGTCGACGTCCACCAGGACAGGGCGGCCACCGAGGTAGCGCACCACCTCCCCGCTCGCGGCGAACGTGTAGGTCGGCACGTACACGAGGTCGTCGGCCCCGACGCCCGCCGCTTCGAGAGCCAGGTGCAGGGCGGCGGTGCAGGAGTTGACGGCGACCGCGAACGGCGACTGGACGGCCGAGGCGAAACGCTCCTCGAACTCACGCGCCCGGGACCCGGTGGTGAGCCAGCCCGAGCGCAGCACATCGGTGACGGCCGCCACCTCGGCCTCGGTCACGTCGGGAAAGGCGAACGGCACTGGGTTCACGGTCGACACGGCCGGCGGTCCCTTCTGGTGGTGTCCGTACCGAACCCCACCCACGACCCGAATGGGCTGGACTGGAGGCCATAGCATTCCACTGGCTCAGCCCACTGTCCGATCTGGGTCCGTGGCGGCCGGGTAGCCCAGGCTGGTCAGCACGTCCCCCACCTCGTCCTGGAGCGAGGCGAGCTCGTCGGCGTCGAGGACGCCGGCACCGGCGCCCGTCCGGTCCCCGTGCAGTCGGCCGGCGGCCGCCGCCAGCTGAGCCGGGCTCGCGGACAGGCCGAGCTCGTCGATGACTCGGGCGAGCTCGCGGTCGGGTGCGGCCACCAGCTGCTCGTAGCGGACCTGCACCAGCGGCACCGTGAGGCCGTCGAACGCCACGGTGGCCCGGGACACCGACTCGCGCCACTGCCGGGCACACACGGTGAGGAGTGGCTCGGTGCGCACGTCCTCGTCGATGCCGGGGTAGCGAACGCCCCAGCTGCGCACTCGCGACGGCTCCTCGTCACCGCCCCGGCGACGCAGCTGAGCGCGCGCGAAGGAGACTCCGTAGGTGCCCACCAGGCGCAGTGGGAAATGTCGTGCCTTCTGGACCAGGTACCGACGGTCGGGTGGGAGCAGCCACTGGCGTCGAGTCGACTCGGCCACGTCGACGCCGTCGCGGACCAGGTGCACGAAGGCCGCATCGGGGAACATCGCGTGGAGGTAGGGCACCCGCAGGCTGTTGCTGACGGTCTTCTCGATCACCGTTCGCGGACTGCCCGCTGCGTACCGGTCGAGGTATCCGGCCACGAACCGGTGCTGCCGATCGCCGACCCGGGCCGGGTCCAGCACGTCATGGGGCACCGCCCGGTGTCCGTGCTTCCACACGAAGTTCACGTCGTAGGGCACCACACCGACCCCGGTCGCGGCCCCGAGCAGGTCGCGCAGGATCTTGGTCCCGGACCGGGCCGCTCCGATGAGGAAGATGCGACGAGTCACCACGCACCCCGCTCGCCTACGTCGGCGAGGATCTCCCTGGCCTGGGCCTCCTCCGCGGCCTGCCTGCGGGCGCCGAGCCGGTCCAGGCCCAGGATGCCGAGCAGGGTGCGGGCCACGAGCTCCAGCTGGTAGGCCACCGTGTAGCGCCGGACGAGGACCAGGTCGCGTGCCAGCTTCCGGGGCAGCAGCGCTTCGGCGTACACGCGCATGGCCTCGTCGGGATCCTGCGGCAGCATCCCCTCCTCCTGGAAGTAGACCAGGGTCCCGGGGCTGGTGATCCCGGGCGCGACGTCCAGTGTCTCCAGCATCCAAGGCCGGTAGTGGGCCTGGACGATGTCCGGACTCTCGGGGCGCGGCCCGACGAACGCCATCTCGCCGCGGACGACGTTCGCCAGCTGGGGCACCTCGTCCAGCTTCAGGCGGCGCAGCCAGCGTCCCGCCGGGAAGATGCGGGGGTCCTGGCCCGCCGTGAGACTCCCGAGCCGACCGGCGTCGACGTGCATGGTGCGCAGCTTGAACATCGTGAACGGGACACAGCCCCGGCCCACCCGCGCCGCGCGGTACAGCACCGGCCCCGGTGAGCTCAGCCTGATCACCAGCGCGGCCACCGCCATCAGCGGCGAGGTCGCCAACAGTCCCAAGAGGGCGACGGCTCGCTGCACGAGTCCGATGTCGTGCTCGGTGCCGGCCGAGCCGGATGCGTCAGCCGCGCTCACCGGACACCTCTGTTCCCGCGCCCAACAGGTCCAGCCACTTCGGCATGGCGACCTCCTGGCTGAACTCGCTCACGTACATCGTCCGCGCCCGACCACGGGCCTCCGTCACCCCGGCCCGGTCCCCCGCCAGTCGGGCCAGGACCGCGGCCAGCGACTCCGGGCGCTCCGGCGCGGCGCTCCAGCCCGCACCGTAGGCCTCGAGCTGGCGCACCAGGTCCGTCCCGCTCTCCACGAAGGCCACCACCGGGACTCCGTTGCGCAGGTAGGACATCGTCTTGCTCGGGTACGCCGCCTGGATCACGCCGGAGCTGAGGGTCACCAGTCCGACATCGGCCTCGCGCTGGAGCAGCTCGGCCAGCCGCTCGGGCGCGACATAGCCGTGCACGTGCACGTGCTCGAGGCTCTCGGTTTCGATGACCTTCTCCAGGCGTGGTCTCAGAGGCCCGTCTCCGATGAAGTGGAACTCCAGCCGATCGTCGTCCTTGAGCGCCGCGAGGGTCGAGAAGACGATCTCGAGGTTCTGGAACCGGCCGATGTTGCCGGCGTACACCACCCGCAGCCGCGTCGATGGGACCAGGCCCGCGGGGCGGTCCTGCAGCCGCCACGGGTCGAAGTTGTTGATCACCGCGATCCGGGACGGATCGACCCCGCGCGAGGCGATCAACCGCGACATGTCCTCGGACAGCACGACGGCGCGGGCGGCCTTGCGGTCCGTGCGCGCGTCCATGCTGCTCAGGAGCCTCGAGCCCATCCCCTCGGCGAGCTGCCCGCCGCTCACCGCGACCTCGGGGTAGATGTCCTGGTGGTGGTAGACGAACTCGGCCCGTTTGGCCCTCGCCAGCCACGAGGCGACGCGCGCCAGGGCTACCGGCGGCGTCGACGCGGCCATCACGCGGTCGACGCGTCCCAGGCGGGGGATGCTGGCGAGGAGGCGGGCACAGAACCACAGCAGGTTGACCAGCTTCAGCACCGACGATGTGCGGTCCTCGAGGACCGGCCACCTGCGCACCTCCACGTGCGGGCCGATCCGCTCACGCCGTGGCGCCCTCGATACGACATCGGGGTTGTACGACGGCTGGCAGGTCAGCACGGTCACGCGATGTCCGGCCGCGCCGAGACCCAGCGCGATCTCGCGCAGGATCGAGGCGTACGCCGGGGTGTCGGGGTGGAAGTACCGGTGGATGAGGACGACGTGCCGGCTCATCGTCTCGCGAGCAGCCTCTGGATCGCTGACACTAGGCCACCTCAGCACGCGCTCGCGAAGGTCGAGTCCTTGCTCCCTGGCACGACGCTCGGCGTGACCAGGACGCGGCCGTTCCCGGTCTGGTTGGGGCCGGTCTCCATCTGCCAGGAGATCAGGACGTCGTCAGGACCCGACAACAGGGCGACGAGGGTCACGACCGGCCGGTTGTCCAGGAGCACCGAGTCGACCTCCACCGCTTCGCCGTCCACCTTCATGTCGCTGACCGAGCCTCCCGTCGGGCCGTAGAGCCGCACGACCACGAGCTGCGACCCCTTGGGCGTGCCGAACTCTCCCCTGCCGGTCACGGACTCGGGCAGCTTCAGCGCCTCGGCCGAGGAGATGGTCTGGTTGAGGGACATGTTGCCGCTGAGGGTCTGGCGGCGGTCCTGGCAGCTGCTGGCATCGATGTTCACCCGGTAGCGCAGGTAGTAGGACATCTTGGAGCCGGTGGCGTCGTTGAGCCCGATGAAGGCGGTCGGGTTCTCCTTGTCCTCCTTCGATAGGGCACCGATCACCTGTGTGCCCGCGAGCAGGTCGGCCTCTGCTGGGGTGAAGGAGGCGATGCGCAACCGGCCCTCGTCAGCCGCCCGGGACAGGCCCTTCACGAACTCCAAGGGCGCGGGCAGGTCCCCGACGGCGGAGTCGAAGATCGCCCGGGTGGCCTCGGCGAAGAACGCGTCCTGCTGTTCGTTCTCGAGGGTGAGATAGGGACGGCTGAGCAGCTGTTCGACCGCGTTCTGGGGCGTGAGGGTCAGGTTGCCGACCTTGACCGGTCCGGTGCCCTTCAGGAGGTAGGAGAGCGCGACGGGATCGATGGACACGACTGCATCGAGCTTCTCGGAGTACTTCTCGGTCCAGCGAGCCGAGAGCAGCTCGGCGGCGCGCGGGAAGTCGGGCGTGAAGTTGGCGTCCTGGAAGTACACCCCCAGCAGATCGGAGTACACCTGGAGCTCCCCGTCGCTGAGCGGCAGGATCGGGGTGTCCCGACGCGGGAAGTCGAGGGCGCTGCCCTGACGGACGATCGTGGCCTTGCCGTCCTCCGCGTGCACCTCCGCCCAGGATCCGGGCAGGCCGCCGGTCGTCCGGATCTCGGCATTGTTCTGGAAGACCAGCAGGTAGTTCCGGGGCCCGTCGGCGCCCAGGAAGCCGGGCAGCACCTCGGTGGCCTTCTGGGCCGAGCCCAGCGCGTGGGAGATCTCGCCGACCCGGTCGACGTAGGTCTCGAACCGCTCCTTGAGGGGACCCGCATAGCCGGAGCTGTCGAGGTCCGCGACGTCGGCGTAGCCGTTCCGGAACGCCGACCTGGACTTCGCCACCGGTGCCTGCAGCTCGGTGACCTTGTCGAGGTCCACCCGGCCCTGGGAAGAGATGCCATCCAGCTCGTCGACGGTTTCGACCAGCGGGTCGACGCCGCCGGCGGCCACCGTGTCCAGGGACTCGGCGAGAGCACGCACCCCTTCGGCGTCGTCGCCGAAGACCGGGACGCGCGTCAACGCGCTCCACCACAGCCCGTCGGTGTGGTCGTGGGCGTTCTTGGTGGTCAGCAGGAACTCGGAGAGTGCCTGGTTGCGGGCGGCGCGATCCTCGTCGCGGGTGGCGTCGATGAGCCGTTCGCCACTGTCCTGGGCGCGGGACAGGTCGCGTTCGACCCGCCACACCTGCCATGCCGTGTAGAGGAGCACGGCCAGGAGGAGCAGGGCCAGGACCGCTACGACCCGGCGTACGGTCAGCACGTCGGTCTCCCTAGATCGCGTCGGGCTTCACAGTGATGGCCCCCGCCACCTCGGTGGCGGGGGCCATGACTAGTAGA
The DNA here is from genome assembly GCA_963749865.1 of uncultured Actinomycetota bacterium. GTDB lineage: Bacteria > Actinomycetota > Actinomycetes > Propionibacteriales > Nocardioidaceae > Nocardioides. The sequence continues at coordinate 169,749 of CAVVOE010000004.1, read as the reverse complement.
TCAGTCGCGCTCCGGAGCTCAGTGGCGGCGCTTCTTCTTCTTCATCTTGAAGGTGGTCGAGGCGGAGGAGCTGTTGAACACCGAGCTCGGGTTCGCCGTGAACGTGGCGACCACCGAGTAGATGCCCTTCCTCGTGCTCTGCATCGTGAACTGGAGAAAGCCACCGGAGTAGGGGAGGGTCGAGTTGAACTTCACCCGGCCGTTGGAAACCTTGGTGACGACCACGGTGACCGTCCCCTGCGGGACGACGTTCCCCGGAGCGGCCACGCTGACCCGGATCGGGACCGACCTGGGGACGCGCTTCTTCGCGGGCGCCTTGACGGTGGTGGTCGTGTTGACGCAGGCGGTGTAGGGGCACGCCGCGCTGGCGGGTTCGCTGGAAACGGCGACCAGACCCAGACCCATCAGGGCCGTCATGATGATCGCGGACAGAATCTTCTTCATGCTCGGGGTCTCCCGTTTCGAGGTTGACGGATTGCGACGTCACGTACATAACCACAGAACCGCGAGACAAGCCATTCCCGATTTCGCGGCTCGGCCAGAAATGGCCCATCTGGGTGGTTTTGCCACGACCTGTCCAGCTCTTGTCGTGAGGACGTTCCGCGGTTCAAGCGACCATCCCGAGCAGGCGCCGAGCCTCCTCGACCGTAGCGGGGACGCGCTGCGCGAACCGTCCCGCCTCCACGGCTCGTTCGACCAGCTGCCGGTTGGACTCCACGGGGACGCCACGGCTGATGGTGAGGACGTCCTCCATACCGACCCGCAGATGACCGCCCTGGGCGAGCGAGGCGAGCATGACCGGAAGCGTGGAGCGACCGATGCCGGTCGCCGACCAGCTGGTCACCTGGGGCGGCAGAGCGGCCACGGCGGCCACCAGGGCGGGCGCCGTGCCGGGCATGCCGCCCGGGACGCCCATGACGAAGTCGACGTGGACGCGACCGCCGTACGGCAGCCCGTAGCGGTCCAGCAGCCGATGCAGCGCAGCGACGTGACCGAGGTCGAACAGCTCGAACTCGGGCACGACCTCCCGCTCCTGGGTGAGCTGGTAGAGGTCGCAGACGAACGGCCACGGGTTGGAGAAGACGTCATCGCCGAAGTTGGTGGTGCCCATGGTCAGGCTGCACGAGTCCGGCGCGGCATCGAGGACCCGCAGTCGGGCGTCGAGCGGGTCGTGGACTGAGCCGCCCGTCGAGAGCTGCACGACCAGACCGGTCGACGTTCGCAGGCCGGCCACGGTCTCGCGAAGCCGGCCGAGGTCGAGGGTGGGTCGGTGCTCTTTGTCCCGGATGTGGACGTGGATCATGGCCGCACCTGCCTGCTCGCACTCCACGGCGGTCTGAACCAGTTCCTCGATCGTCGTGGGCAGCTGTGGGCAGTCGGCCTTGTCGGTCTCCGCTCCGGTGGGCGCGACGGTGATGAGCAACGGTTCTGCCATGGCGGCATGCTGTCAGCACCGTGCGACAGTGCACAGGTGAGGGCGGTGGTTCAGCGGGTTCTCCGAGCGTCGGTCGTCGTCGAGGGACTGACCGTGGGCGCGTTCGACTCCCCCGGGCTTCTCGTCTACCTCGGCGTCACCCACGACGACGGAGCACAAGAGGTGGCCTGGATGGCGCGGAAGATCTGGGAGCTGCGCATCCTGCGCGAGGAACGGGCCGCGTCCGACGTGGGCGCCCCCGTGCTCGTGATCAGCCAGTTCACGCTGTACGGCGACGCCCGCAAGGGTCGGCGCCCCACTTGGGAGCGCGCGGCGCAGCGGTCGGTCGCCGAGCCGATGTACGACGCGGTCTGCGCTGAGCTCGAGCGCCTGGGGGCGAGGGTGGAGAGCGGCACGTTCGGAGCCGACATGTGTGTCGAGTCCGTCGTGGACGGACCCTTCACCGTGCTGCTCGAGGCGCCGAGCTGAGCCGGGGCGGCACCTAGCTGGCTATAAGTCAGCAGGAACCGGGCTCGATCGACGAGGTGTCCACGGGCGCGATCCCGGGAGTCGCGTCGACCTCGATATCACCGGTCTGTCCCTTCCCGGTGACCATGGACCAGGTGACGGACACCTGTTGGCCGGGGTCGAGGAAGACGTAGCTGGTCGCGACCTGCCGCCCGTCGTGCTCGACGACCTCGATGTCGTCGACCGGCTGGCGATCGAACTCGATGTCTGAGACCGAGCCGCCGACCGGGGCGTACAGCCTCAGTGCCACGAGCTGGGAGCCGGCCGGGATGCCGAAGACGCCGCCCCCTGTGACCAGGAACGGCAAGCTCGTGCCGGCGTCGGCCGGGGCCACCGACTCAAGGGTGGCCTCACCCGACAGGCCTTGCGTGTCGTTGCGGCAGAACGTCGCATCCACGCTGACCTCGGTGCGGAGGTAGTACGACATCTTCGAGCCCGTGTTGTCGTTGAGGTAGACCCCCACCTGGGGGGCCGCATCGGGGTCGGTGACGAGCTCGCCTGCGATGTCGCTTCCGGCCAGCTGCTCTTGCTCGTCCTGGTGGAAGCTGTGGCCGAGGATGCGATGCTCGTCAACTCCGCGAGCGACGGCGCGCAGCAGGTCCGCCGAGGGCCCGGTGCCCTCGATGAACGCGGAGAACACGGCCCGGGCCACGGCCTCGAAGTAGGCGTCCTGCTGGTCGGGGTCGGGGATGAAGAGGTAGACGAAGCTGAGCAGGGCCTGGACGGCGTTGACCGACGAGATGGGCTCCCCCGCTCCGACCTCCACGGGCCCGGTCACGGCCAGGACATAGGAGAGGGCGAGCGGGTCGACGACGAAGACCCCGTCCACGCGCTGGTCGAAGCGACGCTCCCATTGCGCTCCCATGAGTGCCGCTGCGCGCGGGAAGTCAGGCGTGAAGTTGGCGTCGAGGAAATACGTGCCCAGCTGACGGCCGTAGATCTGCTCCTCCGCGGGGGTGAGGGGCAGCACCGGCTCGGCCGCTTCGCCGAACGACGCTCCGGACGCCTGGCGTTGCATGTCGATCTTTCCGTCCCGAGCCACGACCAGGGCGACCGAGCCCGGCAGGCCACCGGTGGACCTCACCTCGGCGTTGTTCTGGAAGACCAAGAGGTAGCGCCGGGTGCCGCCGGCGCCGAGCATGTCGGGCATCAAACGGGCGGCCGTGTCCGCGGCGTCCAGGGCGTGGCTCGCGTCCGAGACGCGTCCGGCCAGTTCGCGGTACCTGCGTTGCAGTCGGCCCGTGTAGCCCGACGAGTCCTCGGCGGCCAAGCGGTCATCGGCGCGGTCGAATGCCGCTCGGGCGTCGGACAGGGGTCCCTGAAGCCCCACGATCTTGTCGAGAGGCACGGTTCCCTGCCGCGGTGCCAGCGACTGCAGGTCGGTGGCGGAGTCGATGATGGGCGCAAGGCCATGGGTGCTCAGGTCGGCCAGCACCGAGCTCGCCACGCGTACGCCGCGCGCGTCGTCACCGACGAGGGGCAGGTGGGTCACCAGAGACCAGCTGACGCCGCTCGTGTGGTCCCTGGCCGAGTCGCTGTTGTCGTCGAGGCGGGCGAGGGCGTCGCGGCTGGCCTGCTCGTCACCGTGGGTCAGCGAGTCCTGGAGGGTGGCGGCGGCGTCGGCCGCCTCGTCGAGGTCGCCGTAGACCTGCCAGGCCAGCCAGCCGAGCCACAGGGCGAAAAGGATCACCAGCGCGCCGGTGACCATGCTCCCGACCTGCAGGCGCCGCCGCAGCCTCCGGCGCCGAGGCCCGAGCATGGGAGTCACGGGTTGGAGAGCCTAGACGACGCGTACCACCCTGGGGCCGAGCCGACCCGCGGCGAGAGCGTCGCTATTTCTTCTTCTTCCTCTTGACCTTGAACTTGCTGATGGCCTTGGAGGGGGTGAAGACCGAACCGGCGGGCGGGATGTACTTCACCTTGACCTTGTATCGGCCGGGACGCTTGAGCTTGCCGGTCCTGAACTTCACCGTGCCACCGGCATAGCTGACGGTGCGCTTGAACTTCTTCGCACCGCCCCCCACCCGCTTGACCTTGATCTTGACCTGACCGGTGGGCTGGGCGTTGCCGGCGGCGGTCACCGTGACCTTGATCTTGATCCGGTGCCTGACGGGCACCTTCTTCTTGTGCTTGACGACCACGGTGGTCTGCACGGTGCCCGGGTAGGGGTCAGCGCCAGCCGGAGCGCTCGAGACAGCGACCAGTCCGCAGACGGACAGCGCCGCGAACAGCAGCCCGACGATCAACCTCTTCATGCGCTCTCCCGTGTGACGCTCCCGTGCCCGGCGACCCCGACGCTCGCAAGTGTGCTGGAGGAAAGCAAACCACATCCGCTGTCGACTCGCACAGACACGGGGCATTCGGGATCTCTTGGTCGTTGGATTCGCGGCGGAGGCCCGACTCGAGTCGGCGGTCGCCTACTATCTCACCGTGTCCGGGTGACCAGCATCCGCGCCAGTGGGAGATCGTGGTGGAGTTCAAGCAGCTCACGTTGGTGCTCCGGAGGCGCTGGCTCACGATCGTTGCCCTGCTCGTCATCGCCCTCGGGGCCAGCGGGGCCTACAACGTGGCGGCGACCAAGCAGTATGAGTCGACGACGAAGATCTTCATCTCCGCCGATACGCGCAACGCCTCCGACGCCTACGCCGCCAGCCTCTTCACCGCGGGCCGCGTCAAGTCCTACGCCGACCTCGCCACGAGCAGCGAGGTGATGAACCAGGTGATCACCGAGCTCGACCTGGACGTCGACGCCAAGGAGCTGGCAGGCCACGTCACGGCAGTCGTGGTGCCGGAGACCCTGCGCCTGGTCGTGACCGTGACCGACCCCGACCCGAAGGCCGCGCAGACCATCGCCCGGACGACTGCGGACAAGCTCACGGCCTACCTGACCCAGCTCGAGACGCCGGTCGGGACCGACCAGTCCCAGATCTCCGCCACCGTCACCGACCCGGCGGCCTTCGACAACGATCCGGTGAGTCCACGAGTGGAGCTGAACCTCGCCATCGCAGCCTTGATCGGGCTGCTGCTGGGTGCAGGGCTGGCGGTCGCCCGCGACGCGCTCGACCGATCCGTTCGCAACTTCGAGCACGTCCAGGAGCTGACCCACGCCCCGGTCCTGGCGAGCATCGGCTTCGATCCGGGGATCAAGAAGAACCCTCTGCTCAGCGACCTGCGCGGCTTCGCCCCCCGCACCGAGGCCTTCCGGCTGCTCCGCACGAACCTCCAGTTCCTGGACCTCGACAGCCGTCCGCGCAGCATCGTCATCACCAGCGCGGTCCCCGGTGAGGGCAAGACGGTCACCTCGACCAACCTCGCCCTGGCCCTGGCTCAGGCCGGCCGCCGGGTGTGCATTGTGGACGGCGACCTGCGCCGCCCTCGCGTCGCTACGATCCTGGGCCTCGACTCTGCCGTGGGGCTGACCAGCGTCCTGATCGGCAACGTTGAGCTCAAGGAGGCGATCCAGGTCCACGAGGCGACGGGGCTGCACCTGCTGGCGAGCGGCTCGAAGCCCCCGAATCCCACCGAGATCCTGCAGTCGCGCGTGACCCACGACCTGATCGTGGAGCTCCGGGACCTCTACGACATGGTGATCGTCGACGCGCCGCCGCTGCTGCCCGTGGCCGACGCGGCGGTGCTGGCCACGATCACCGACGGGGCGATCATCGTCACCCACTACGGCCGGACCACCCGGGAGCAGCTCAAGGAGGCCGTCGGTCGCATCGAAGGGGTCGGCGCGCGCCTGTTCGGAGTGGTGATGAACATGGTCCGGCGGCGCGCCGGCAACGACGTCTACCACTACTACTACGACGAGTCCCCCGCCCAGCGCGGCACCCGCAAGAAGTAGGACCGCTCATGCTTGGTCGGGCGGTGACGGTCGCCGTGTGGCCGGGCCTCGTGGTGGCCTTGGTGCTGATGTCGACGCGCGGTCTGATCTTCGCGCTGCTGGCCCTCGCAACAGCTGGATTCCTCACCGCGCTGGTCGTCCTCGGTCCACGCAGGCTCGGGACCGGCTTCATGATCCTCGCGATGTTCACCGCCCCCCAGAACTCCGTGCGGCCGATCGCATCGGCCGACTTCGTCACGTTCTCCGACCTCTTCGTCGTCCTGGGCGCCTGCCTGCTCCTGCCGGTCATGCTCAGTCACCCTGTGCGCTACCCGCTGGCCTGGTTGATCGGCTGCGTGATCGTGCTCACGATGGTGCTCCTCGCCTCGGCCCTGGCCCCTGACCCGGGCACGTCGCTGTTGATCGGCCTGCGGCTGCCCGCTGCCACCCTCGCGGTGCCACTCGTCTTCCTCGCATGGCGGCCCGACGGTCGCACCATCGACGTCCTGGCCGCGAGCTACGTGGCCGGCCACTGCGTGAGCACGGGATATGCCCTCGTCCTGGGCGCCATCGGGAACAGGTACTACGGCCTCACCACGCACTTCAACTTCTTCGGGCTCTCCGCGGTCGTGGCCACCATGCTGCTGGTGCACCTGTTCGCTCGGGTGCGTCCGTCTCGTCGGTGGGTGGTCTGGGGGGCCGGTCTGGTCTGTGTGGCCTCGGCGGTCATGAGCGGGAGTCGAGCGGCCGTGCTGGTGATCGTCGTGATCGGTCTTCTCTACCCGCTGATGGAGAGGTCCGTCGCATCCGCCTACCTCCTTCTCCTGGGCGCGCTCGGCGCCATCCTTGCCGGTGACCGGTTGCTCGCCGGATTCGGCAGCGGGTCGGCACTACAAAGGCTTCAGGGAGACGCAACCACATCCACGTCGGACGCGCTTCGCTCCACTGCCCTCGAGGCCGGGCTGGAGAAGTTCAGGCTCCACCCCATCCTCGGCAACGGGTTCGACCTGACCGCGCTCTATGCCCACAACATCTTCCTCGAAGTCGCCATCGCGATCGGTCTGGTGGGCCTGGTGGGACACCTTCTGATCCTGGGCAACGCCGTGCTCCCCATGCTCGGTCGGGGCGAGCTTCGCCGGCTCGGTTACGTCGCGCTCGGCTATGCCGCGGCCGGGATGCTCACGAACAGTCTCTGGGACCGCTTCGTGTGGATGGGCATCTCGCTGTCTCTGCTGGCTGCGGCCGAGGCTCGACGGCACCCCGGAGCTCATGCGGCGAGCCCGTCGGGAAGGTTGGCCAACTCGAGCGAGCCCGCGCCGGTCAGGTTCGGGGGAGAACGCGCCCCTGTCCACACCAGCGAGGCTGAGTGAACCGCTCGGTCCGGTTGGCCTCCCGTCGAGTGGGACAGACGTTCCACTTTGCCAACGCGCCACGGGTGCTGGCCGACTTGGCCTTCGCCGGAACGCCGTGGGGTCGCCACGAGCTGACGTTCCGCACCCGTGACGGGGTCTCGATCGCCTGTCCCAATCAACCCGGGGCGCGAGTTCCCGTCTACGAGATCTTCGTCGAGGACTGTTACCGGATCGACATGCTTCGCGCCTGGCTGCCCAGTTCGCCGGTCGTCCTCGACATCGGCGCCCAAGTGGGCTGCTTCGCCATCGCGATGGCCAGTCGCCTCCCCGCCGCCAGGGTGCACGCCTACGAGGCGTCGCCGACGACGGCTCGCTGGCTGGAGCAGAACGTGCTGGCCAACCACCTCGACGCCCACGTGGTCACCCATGCCGTCGCGGTCTCCGACCACGTCGGCTCCATGGAACTGTCCGACAACGCCGGGGGCAGCGCACTCAACGGCGTCACCGCGGTTGGTGGAAGGAACGTCGCCGTCCCGTGCGTCAGCTTCCGTCACGCCTTGACCACCGCGGGTGGGCGGGCGGACCTCGTCAAGCTGGACACCGAAGGCGCCGAGTACGCCATTGTCTTGTCGTCGAACCCGCTGGACTGGGCCGCCGTGAGTGTTGTCGTGATGGAGTACCACGACGTTCCCGGTCACTCCTGGTCAGAGCTGGAACGGCACTTCGAGGCGGCCGGCCTGACCGCCGTGCGACACACCCGTGCGGGACCACGCCAGGGCACCGTCTGGCTCCGGCGCGCGGACTGAGCGCGGACCGTGTCCCGCCTGCCCACGGCCCTCGAACCGCTGTTTCCGGTCGTCAAGAGCGTTCATCGAGCCGCGACGCGCACCGTCGGTGTGATCACCAGGAGCGCGGCGGCGCGCCGTTCCGGAGCCGGAATGCTTCCGGTTCGAGGAACCGAGACCGCCGCTGAGACCGCGGCACTCGAGCGTTCGGCGGTCACCCGACACGCGATCTCGGAGGACCAACACCTGTTCCGGTCGGTGCCTCGCGGGATGCCCGACGGTCACCCGTTCTGGGCGCAGCGCGCTGACGTCGACGTCCCAGGGCGGTTCGTGCTCGAGATCCAGGACGGGCGGGTGGTGGGGAACTACGCCGCCCACGTGACACCCGGCGGACTGCTCGACTACGAGACCAGCGACTACTACGGCATCACCGGCTGGCGGGAGCATCCGGTCTACCTGCGGCTCCGGCTGCCGCACGAGACACGGTTCGACGGTGCTCTGGTGTCCTTGGCCACGCGGGGCACCCGGGCGAACTACTACCACTTCCTTCTTGACCTGCTGCCGCGCTGGGGCATCTTCCGCGAGGTGTTTCCCGACCTGGCGCCCGACCATGTCCTGCTCAACCGAAGCACTCGCTACCAGGAGCAGTTCCTGGACATGCTGGCCGCGTCGGATCCCGCACTGGACCAGGCACGAGTGGTGGAGCAGAGCCGGAACCTGGTGGCGCGCGCACAACGGCTGTTGGTGCCGTCGCTGCCCAACCACGACACCATGGCCCCTCCGTGGACCACGAACTGGCTCAGACAGTCTTTTCCTCCCGTCGCCGTCGATGACGTGGCCAGACGCATCTACGTCACTCGGGGCAAACGAAAGAACACCCGCCGGGTGGTCAACGAAGCCGAACTGGTGCCGACCCTCGAGCGCTTCGGGTTCACTGTCGTCGACACGGGCACGCTGAGCGCGCAGGAGCAGATTGACCAGTTCGCAGGCGCGGAAGCTGTGGTGGCGCCGCACGGCGCTGGGCTCACCAACCTCACGTTCTGCCGTCCCGGGGTCCGCATCCTGGAGCTGTTCGCACCGCGCTACCTCAACAGCTGCTTCTGGGCCATCGCCTCCAACATCCCGGCCAGCAGGTACCGATACCTCGTCGGCACGTCGCGACGACACATCGACCCGACTGGGCCCATGTTGGGGGTCCAGGACGACATCACCGTGGAACCCAGTGCCTTCGAGGCTTCCCTTCGCGAGCTGCTCGACTGATCTGGAACCACACCGAACCGGGACGCCGCGGTCACGGTGTCTAGGGAGTTCGGGTGACAATGTCGACGCTGGATCATCAACCGCAATCGCAGACCCGGGAGACCGATGACCGCCACCGATCAGCTCGAGGAGGCCGAGCTGGCACGCGCCACGGGCCTGCTGGGCCGTATCTCGTCGGCGTTCAGCGACACGGTGGTCGGTCAGGAGCGGCTGCGCACCGCGATGCTGGTCTCCCTCCTCGCCGAGGGGCACCTGCTGATCGAGTCGCTGCCCGGGCTGGCCAAGACCCTGGCGTCGTCCACTCTGGCCCACGCGATCCGGGCCAGCTACTCGCGCATCCAGTGCACGCCCGACCTGCTGCCCAGCGACATCATCGGCACCCAGATCTACGACCCGCGCCACCACAGCTTCGAGACCCAGCTGGGACCGGTGCACGCCAACATCGTGCTGCTCGACGAGATCAACCGGGCCAGTGCGAAGACCCAGTCGGCGATGCTCGAGGCGATGCAGGAGCGACAGACCTCGATCGCCGGGGTGCACCACCGGTTGCCCCGCCCGTTCCTGGTGCTGGCCACGCAGAACCCCATCGAGCAGGAGGGCACCTACGTCCTCCCCGAGGCGCAGCTGGACCGGTTTCTGCTGAAGGAGGTGCTGGACTACCCCTCCGTCGACGAAGAGCTGGTCGTGCTGGACCGCGTCGACGACGGCACGCTCACCACCGACCCGGAGCCCGTCGGTGTGGTGGACCGCACCGAGGTCCTGGCCCTGCAGGAGCTGGCCCGGCGGGTCTACGTGGACGTCGCGGTGAAGCGCTACATCGTCGAGCTCGTCGACACCACCCGGCACGCCGCGGTCCGGCTCGGTGAGCTGGGGAGCTACGTCGACACCGGGTCGAGTCCGCGCGGCACGATCGCGTTCTTCCGGGTCGCGCAGGCGCTCGCCGTCCTGGGTGGGCGCGGATACGTCGTCCCCGACGACGTCCACGAGCTGCGGTACGCCGTCCTGCGGCACCGGCTGCACCTGACCTTCGAGGCGCTGGCCGACGGCGTGGCGCCGGAGACGATCATCGACGCGGTCTTCGCCGCCGTACCGACTCCCTGATCGTGTCCTGAACCGTGCCCACTCATCTCTCCCGGGTGAAGTCCCAGCTGACCTTGCAGTCGCGGCGCAAGGTGCTCAGCCAGCTCGACGGAGAGTTCACCTCGCTCCACACCGGGCCCGGCTCCGACTTCCACGACCTGCGCGAGTACGTCCGTGGCGACGACGTGAAGGACCTGGACTGGAAGGCGTCGGCCCGCACCGGCGACCTGCTGGTCAAGCGCTTCTCCGCCGTGCGCAAGCACACCGTCCTGCTGGTGGTCTCCACCGGCCGGAGCATGGCCGCCCTGCACTCCCTCGAGCAGACCAAGTGCGACGTCGCCATCGACGTGGCGGGGCTCGTGGGCTGGCTGGCCGGCCGGCAGGCCGACCTGGTCGGCGTTGTGTACGGCGACGCGCAGCTCCAGCAGGTGCTCCCGCCCCGCCTCGGCGAGCTCTACCTCGAGCGAGCCCTGGACGCCGTGCACGGCGCCACCCGCCCCGACGGTCCGGCCGCCGACACCGCCGCGCTGCTGCGCCACGTGGCCAGGAACCAGCGGCGCCGGGCCATCCTGCTCGTGGTCTGCGACGACGAGGACACGACGCCGCAGCTGTCCACCGCGCTGCGCCGGGCAGCGGTCCAGCACGACGTGCTCGTGGTGACGGTGGGCGACGTGGACCCGGCCGCCGTGCCGGCGGGCGCGCGGGCCGCCGCCGATGTCGACACCGGATGGCAGTTGCCCGCCTGGCTGCGGCAGGACGAGCTCCTGACGTCAGAGCTCCAGTCGGCGCGGCGCGATCGAGTCCGCCGGCTGCACGGCGAGCTCGCGCGGCTCGGCCTCGTGCACGAGCACGTCGGCTCCGGCGCCAGCGCCGTCTCCGTCGTACGCCGCCTCCTGCTCCGGCATCGGCATGCTCGCCGCGGGTGACCTCCAGCCGCCGGTCGGCTACGACGACCGGTGGCTGCTGCTGGCCATCGCCTCGGTGCTCGCTGTCGCGGCGTACTACCTCATCGCGTGGTTGGTGACCCGTCCGCGCCGCGAGCCCCGCGCGCGGAAGCCGGCAGCGCCGCGCGAGCAGTGCCTGGCGGAGCTGGACCGGATCGAGCGGTCGGTGACAGACGGGACGATGTCGGCCCGCGAGGCGCACCAGCAGATCAGCCGGGTGGTGCGCGGCTTCGTGACTGTCGCCAGCGGTCTGCCGGCCGAGACCATGACGTTGACGTCGTTGCGCAGGGGCGGCCCCCATCAGCTGGCCGAGCTGGTGGCGGTGCTCTACCCACCCGAGTTCGGTCCGGGCGACGAGCCGGCCCGACGCGAGCTCGCCACCGCGCTGGCGCAGGCCCGGGAGCTGGTGAGGACATGGACGTGATCCCGACCCAGCTGGCCTGGCCGTGGGTGCTGCCCACGACCGGAGCCGTCGTCCTGGTCCTCATGGTCTGGTGGGGGAGGCGGACCCGACCGCGCGCCCCGGCGGCGCTGCCGGTCGCGCACACCGGCACCCTCCACTCACTACCGCGCTATCGCCGACTGGCCCGACGGCACCGGCGCCTCGGCCTGCTGCTCGTGGCCGGGTCGCTCCTCGTCGTCGCCGGCGCCGCGCTGGTCGTCGCCCGCCCGCAGACGGTCGAGACCTCACCGCGCGAGTCCCGGGCGCGAGACCTGATGGTCTGCCTCGACGCCTCGGCCTCCATGGACGACGACAACGCGGTCGTGGTGCGCGAGCTGCGCGGGATCGTCGAGCAGCTGCGGGGTGACCGCGTCGGGATGATGATCTGGAGCAGCGCGGCGGTGCTGGTCTTCCCGCTCACCGACGACTACGACTACGTGCGCGGCCAGCTCGACCGGGCCGAACGCGCCTTCACCGGCCACCCCGACGGTTTCTACGCGGGGGTCGACCTCCCCGATGCCGGCGCCTCACTGATCGGCGACGGCATCGTCTCCTGCGCCCGCCGGTTCGACGGAACGGCGGCCACGCGCACCCGGGTGCTGCTGGTGGCCTCGGACAACGACCCGCTCGGCCAGCCGTCGTACTCGCTGCCGGAAGCAGCGCAGTTCGCCGCCCAGCGCAAGGTGCTGGTGTACGGGATCGGCGCCGCCTCGCTGGAGGACCCGAGCCGGACCGCGGCGCGCGAGGAGTTCGTGGCCGCGGCGTCCCGGACCGGTGGGGTGTTCACCCTGGTCGGCGCGGGTGGACAGGAGCTGATCACCAGCCGGATCGCGGACCTGCTCCGGGCCCGCGGCAGTCAGCTGCCTCGCAAGACCGTCCACGACACGCCGTACCTCGGGGCGCTGCTGGCCGCGGCGGGGCTGGTGCTCATGACCGGTGCCTGGTGGGGCCTGCGGCGGAGGACCTCGTGACCCGGGTCCTGGTCGCCCTCCGCCGCGTCGCCATGCTGATGGTCCTGGCGGCGCTGGTGCTCGGGCTCGGCGACCGGGACGCGGCCCCGGCGTCCCGCCTGCCCGAGCTCGACGTGCTGGTCGTGGTCGATCGCACCACCTCCATGTCCGCCCTCGACGACCCCACCGGCTCGCGCCTGACCGCCGCGCGGCGTGACCTGGTCGCCCTCGCGCAGCAGCTGGAGTCCGCGCGGTTCACGGTCGTCACGGTCGGCGGCGACGCGCAGGTGCGGCTGCCGGCGACCTCGGACCGAGTGGCGTACGGCGACGCGGTCCGCAGCCTGCAGGTCGAGCCCGCCGACGCCGGCCGCGGCTCGTCGGCGGACCGGTTCGTCCCGCTCGTCGACCGGCTGTTGAGCCGCGCCGGTCCCGGCGAGGACCGGCTGCCGGTGCTGGTCTACGCAGGGGACGGCGAGAACACGGACTCCTGGGACGCCGCTGTCGTCGGCGAGCTGCGCGGACGGCTGCAGGCGTCCGTGGTGCTGGGCTACGGCACCCGGCGCGGCGGGGTGATGCCCCTGGTCCGGGTCGCCCCGGGGGTCGCGCCTCCCGCTCCCGCCGACGCCGGCTACCTCGTGCCCGACTCCACGACGGGACAGGCCGCCGTGTCACGGTCCAGCCCTGCCAACCTGTCCACGATCGCGGACCAGCTCGGCGGGCGCTACGTGTCCTGCGACGGCAGCCAGGACATGGCTGCGGTCGCGGAGGCTCTCCAGAGCGAGGCGTACGCCGACCTGGCCCCGGTGGGAGCGGCCCGACAGCTCGGGTGGCTGTGGGGGCTGCTCCTGCTGCTGCTGGTCCTCCCCGAGCTGCGCGCCGGCTGGCGGCACTGGCTCGAAGCACGCCGAGGGGTGTCGTGATGGCCGTCCTCGCGCCCGAGGCGCGCGCCACCCGGGCCGGGCCGCCGCGCGATCGGCGCCGTCGGCTCCGGCGCGTGTTGTTCCTGCTCGGGCTGGTGCCGCTGTTCCTCTCTCTCCTGCTGGTGCTGAAGGTCGCGACGATGCTCCACTTCAACTCCTCGGCCCGGGACGCCTACGGCCAGGAGCGGTTCACCGGTGCCGCCGCGGCGTTCAGCACGACGCTGCTCGGCAACGTGCTCGAGCCTTGGGTGGCGCCGTACGACCTGGGCACCACCCGCTACCGCCAGGGCGCGTACGCCGGCGCGCGGGACCAGCTCGAGGACGCCCTCGCGCTGGTACCCCCGGGGGAGGAGTGCCGGGTCCGGACCAACCTCGCGCTGGCGGAGGAGGCGCTCGGCGACGCGGCGCTCGCGGACGGTGACGTCACCGGCGCGCGGACGGAGTGGACCGCCGCACGCGCGGTGCTGGAGGCGGGCGGCTGCGCCGAGACCGCCCCGGAGGCCCGGGACCGGCTGGTCCAGAAGCTCACGGCCTCACCGAGCAGCGATGCCGCCCACAAAGCCCAGCCGCCTCCGGAGGCCGCGGACTCGGTCGAGGAACGCAACCAGCGCGCCGAGCAACGACGGCGCAACGAGGAGCAGCGCCGGGAGGACCGGGCCGCCACGCCGAACCCCCCGCCACAGGACCCCGACGACCCGGACGCGCCGACCCCGCAGTACGAGTGGTGAGAACGGGCGCGGAGCTCAGTTGCCGTTGAGCTCGGCCCAGGTGACCTTGCCGCGGCCGGGCTGGGTGTCGATGCCCCACGAGGCCGAGATGGCCGAGACCAGCACGATGCCCCGCCCGCTCTCCGCGGTGGCGCTGAACGGCTGCGGCTCCGGGGTGCCCGGGTCACCGTCGGCGACCTCGATGCGGACCACGCCCTCGGTGCGGCGCAGCCGCACCTCGTAGGGCGAGCCCGCGTGCAGCACGGCGTTGGTCGCGAGCTCGGTCACGATCAGCGACGCCTCGTCGTTCAGGTGCGTGGCGCCCCAGTCGTCGAGCGCCTCCCGCACGAACTCCCGGGCCAGCGGCACGCTCTTGACGTCGGCGTCGAACTGGGCCTCGCGCTGCTGCTCGCCGCTGCGGCCCACGTCGTCGAGAAGGCCGACGAGGTAGTCCAGCTCGTCGCTCTTGAGCACGTAGCCCGCGGCGTTCTCCTCGAAGAAGTCCCGGTCGTCGGGCTCGGCGCCGGTGAACACGACGACCTTGGCCTGCGGTGCCACCTCACGCAGCCGGGTGAGCACCTCCCGGCCGGCCAGGTCCGGGAGCCCGAGGTCGAGCAGGACCACGTCCGGCTGCAACGAGGTGGCCAGGTCCACCGCCGGGAGCCCGGCGCCCGCCTCCCCGACCACGTCGAAGCCGCCGTGGTATCGCAGCGCGATCCGCACCAGCCGCCGCACGTCCGCGACGTCATCGACCAGCAGCACGCGGACGGTCACGGCCTGCTCCCGGCCCGCGGGAGGGTCACCACGAACGCGTTGTCCTCGGCGCGGTACGACGCGTCCCCGCCCTGCGCGCGGGCCAGCTCGCGCACGATGTGCAGGCCCAGGCCGGTGCCGTCACCGCCCCGGGTGGCGAACCGCTCGAAGAGCCGGTCCCGAACCTCGGCCGACACACCGTCGCCGGCGTCGCTCACGGTCAGCTCGACGCGACCGTCCACGTCGCCGATCTTGACTCGCACCGGACTCGCGCCGTGCGCCACCGCGTTGGCGACGAGGTTGTCGACGACCTGCGCCAACCGGTCGCCGTCGGCCTGCGCCCTGACCCCGGCCGGCAGCTCGGCCTGGATCTCCGCATCGGGGTGGGCGATCCGCAGCCGCTGCAGGACCGGGCCGAGCGTCTCGGCCACGTCGAGGTCCCGCGGGGCCATGTCGAGGGTCGAGGCCTGCAGTCGGGCGGCCGTCAGCAGGTCGCCGAGCAGCCGCTGCAGCCGGGCGGCGCTGCTCTGCATGCCGCCCAGCAGCTCGGCGCGCTCCGCCTCGTCCAGCCCTGCCCAGCTGTCGGCGAGCAGCCGTCCGGACATGCTGAGCACGCCGATCGGCGAGCGCAGCTCGTGGGCGGTGACCGCCAGGAACCTGGCCTGCTCGTCGGCCGCGGCCGCCAGCTCGACGTTGGCCTGCTCGAGCTGGGTGTTGGCCTCGGCCAGGGCTTGGGCGTAGCGTCCCTGCTGCTCGAGCATCTGCATCCGCTCGGTGTGGTCGCGCGTGACCTTGGCGAAG
Source organism: uncultured Actinomycetota bacterium (assembly GCA_963749865.1). Taxonomy (GTDB): domain Bacteria; phylum Actinomycetota; class Actinomycetes; order Propionibacteriales; family Nocardioidaceae; genus Nocardioides. The sequence continues at coordinate 153,990 of CAVVOE010000004.1, read as the reverse complement.
CCGATGTGCCGGCCGTCCTCGTCCCGGACCGTCGTGATGGTGACGTGGGCCCAGAAGCGCGAGCCGTCCTTGCGGACCCGCCAGCCCTCTTCCTGGTAGACCCCATCGCGGAGAGCCACCTGCAGCTCGTGCTCGGGATGCCCGGCCGCCTGCTGCTCAGGTGGGTAGAACGTGCGGAAGTGCCGGCCGATGATCTCCTCGGCGGTCCAGCCCTTGGTCCGTTGTGCGCCGAGGTTCCAGCTGGCCACCCGGCCCTCGGTATCGAGCATGAAGATCGCGTAGTCGCGGACGGCGTCCACCATGAGCCGGAACCGCGACTCGCTCTCGCGGAGCCGTTGCTCGGCCTCGCGTCGGTCGGAGAAGTCGCGGGTCACCTTGGCGAAACCGACGTGGGCGCCGTCGTCGTCGTGCACCGCGGTGATCGTGACGTGCCCCCAGAACCCGGTGCCGTCCTTGCGGATCCGCCAGCCCTCTTCCTCGTACACGCCGTCACGGAGGGCGAGCTCGAGCTCGCGCTCCGGATGCCTGCGCTCCTGTTGCTCCGCCGGGTAGAACACCCGGAAGTGCTGGCCGACGATCTCCTGCTCCGTCCAGCCCTTGATGCGCTGGGCCCCGGCGTTCCAGCTCGTGACCAGCCCGTCCGGGTCCAGCATGAAGATGGCGTAGTCGCGGACCGCCTCGACGAGCAGCCGGAAGCGGCGCTCGGACAGCTGGAGCCCGCGTTCGGCCTCACGCTGCCGGCTGACGTCCTGGCACTGGGCGAAGAGGTAGAGGGTCTTGCCCGCGCTGTCGCGGACCACGGACAGCGTGCTTCTCAGGTGAGTGTCAGTCTCCGGATGCTCCAGGGTGACCACGTCGACGCCGCTGCCGCCGAGCAGCTCGGCGATCGCGGCCGCGACTCCGTCCTGGTCTCCGACCGCCGCGCCGTACGCGACGCCGAGCAGGTCCTCCGAGCCGAGATCCAGGATGCGCCGCAAGGCGTCGTTGGCGCGGACGACCGTCCCCTGGAGGGTCATGGTGGCCATGCCGATGGCGGCGTCCTCGAACACGTTGCGGAACCGCTCGACCTGCTGGTCGAGCAGCAGCGCGTTCTGCTCGCTGTCCTCCTCCTGCCGCGGCTCGGGTCCTGGCCGGCTCGTCCCCTCGCCCTCTCCGTCCTGGGCCACCAGCCCGTGGAGCAGCTCCTCCACCACGTCACCGAGCGAGGAGGTCTTCGTGACGTAGGACGCGGCGCCGAGCTCCAGCGCCCGCATGGCCAGCGCCTCGTCCGAGAACCCGCTGAACATCACCACGCGGGTCTCCGGTGAGGACTCGACTATCTGAGGGAGTGCCGCGAGTCCGTCCAGGCCCGGCATCGACACGTCCAGAAGCATGGCATCCGGACGGAGCCTGCGGGCCAGGTCGACAGCATCCGCACCGTCGCTGCCCTCCCCCTCGACGACCGCCAGGCCGGACAGCCGCAGCTTGGTGCGGACCAGGGTCCGCACCTCGGCCGAGTCGTCGACCAGCACTACGCGCAGCGGACCGTTGGTGGCCGGCGGGACCCGGCTCGGTGCGGGGTAGCCGGTGAGGGACCACGCGCCGGGGCGTCGCCAGGCTCGCCAGCGGCGTCCCTGGTCCGGCAGTGGGTCGACCCCCGTCACGCGGTGAGGTTATCCGTGAGGCCGCTGCCCGGCGTCATCCAGGTGGGCGAAGTCGCACCGCGTGTCGTGCGGAGCTCACAGAACGACGGTCACCTCGGCGACCGAGCCGACCTGGGCGTGCACCGGGCTGTCGACGGGCTCGGCCTGCGGAGCGAGCGTGCGGAGTGTCCAGTCACCCTCGCCGGCGAAGAACCGGAAATGCCCCGTGGCGGAGGTCGGGACCTCCGCCGTGAACTCACCGGTCCGGTCCAGCAGGCGCACGTAGGCGTTGCCGACCGGCTGACTCTGTCCGTCGGGGCCGCCCCGGACCACCTGGCCCTGGATCACTGCCTCCTTGGCGACGTTCACGCCGTCGAGCGAGAGGCCGCCTTCGGTCGCGCCGCACATCAGGCGCTCTCCCCGTCGGCCTGGCCCGGCTCGTCGCCGAGGGCGACGGGAACGCCGACCAGCGAGCCGTACTCCGTCCAGGAGCCGTCGTAGTTCTTCACGTTCTGCTGGCCCAGCAGCTCCTTGAGCACGAACCACGTGTGCGAGGAGCGCTCGCCGATCCGGCAGTAGGCGATGGTGTCCTTGTCCCAGTCGACACCGGCCTGTGAGTAGATCTCCCGCAGTTCCTCGTCGGGCCTGAAGGTGCCGTCGTCGTTCGCCGCCTTGCTCCACGGCACGTTGGCGGCGGTCGGGATGTGGCCACCGCGCTGGGCCTGCTCCTGTGGCAGGTGCGCCGGGGCGAGCAGCCGGCCGGCGTACTCGTCGGGGCTGCGGACGTCGACGAGGTTCTGGGCGCCGATGGAGGCCACGACCTCGTCGCGGAACGCGCGGATCGACCTGTCCTGCTCCTGGGCGGTGTACGACGTCTGCTGGCGGGTCGGCGGCTCGTCGGTCAGCTCGCGAGAGTCGAGCTCCCACTTCTTGCGGCCGCCGTCGAGCAGCTTGACGTCCTGGTGGCCGTAGAGCTTGAAGTACCAGTAGGCGTAGGCGGCGAACCAGTTGTTGTTGCCGCCGTACAGCACGACGGTGTCGTCGTTGGCGACACCGCGGTCGGAGAGCAGCGCCTCGAACTGCTGCTTGTTCACGAAGTCGCGGCGGACCTGGTCCTGGAGGTCGGTCGTCCAGTCGAGCTTGATGGCGCCCTTGATGTGGCCCTTGTCGTAGGCACTGGTGTCCTCGTCCACCTCGATGAGGACGATCTTGTCGTCGTCCAGGTGCTCCTCCACCCATTCGGCGGTGACGAGCGTGCTCTCGCGAGTCATGGCAGCTGTGGTCCTTTCGGTCTGTGGTGCTTTTGGTGGTTGCGTGTGGTCAGGCGGTTCCGCGGCGGTCGAGCCGCTTGATGAGCAGGTACAGCTCGCAGCCCAGGCAGAACCGGAAGACCGCGTTGAGCAGGGCCGCGACGAGGGCGAGCCCGATCGCGACCTGGCCGAGCAGGGTGAGTCCCGAGACGAAGGCCACCAGCGCCACCACCGCGAACGCCAGCCCGACGCCCTGCGCGAACCGCGGGGGCGCCGGGTCCTCGAGCTCCTCGGGCGGCGCCAGCCGTGGGCGGACCAGGGTGCGGAACACCCACGCGTGCGGGGTGCGCTGCACGCCCCGGGTCGCCCCGATCGCGAACAGCACCGCCTGGACGCCGGTCAGCACCGACGCCCACGGGGTCGGGAGCAGCAGCACCACGACCAGCACGGCCGCTGTGAGGCCGGCGGTGAGCTGCGGGCCGCGCGGGTCGATGCCCACGGTCGCCCGGGTGGTGGGTGGCGGTGCGGTGGTGGTCATGGCTCTCCTGGGTCATGGGGCTGGTCGGGCGTGACGAGGCCCGGCGCACGACGAGGCTGCGGCTGTTCAGTCCGGCGGGACGGGAGGCAGGCAGCTGGTCAGGAGAGTCGACACAGCGACGAGCGCACGCGGCAGTGGTCGACTGCGCGGCGGCGGGTCAGCCAGGTCGTGGACACGTTTCGAGAGTAGGGCGAGGGCTGGTCGGACCCGACGCCTGTCTCAGTTGATGGACACGGGTGCCGCATGATGAGACGCACTCCGGAGGACCTGCTCGAACCGGTCCGCCGACCCACTGAGCGCGAACTCGCGCTCGGCCAGCTCCCTCGACCGGAAGCCCAGGTCGGCGGCCCGGGTCGGGCTGCGGAGCACCTCGGCGACCCAGTCCGCCGCGCGGTCCAGCGACGACTCCCCGGGCGGCAACACTTGGCCCCCGGCTTCCAGGACCAGCATCGCCGCCAGGTTCTCGGCGGACATCAGTCCGAGCACCGGGCGGCCGGCGCACAGGTAGGACAGCGTCTTGGACGGCACCGAGAACTCACCGGCCGACCGGTCGAGCAGCACCACGAGCACGTCACCGGTTCCGAGCACGTCGGCGAGCCGCTCGTAGGGCTGGTACGGCAACAGGGTGACGGGGACGGCGGCCAGGTCAGCAGCGTCTCGCAGCACCTCGACGGCCGGACCCTCGTTCACGACGACGAGCCGCACCGGGAGGCCGCGGTCGCGAACGCGAGCGGTCAGGGCCACCAGCAGGGTGGGGTTGTGCTTGAGGCCCAGGGTGCCGGCGTAGAGCAGAGTTGGTTCCTCGGCCAGGTCGTGCTCCTTGGCCCACGGGTTGTCGCGTCGGACGGGGACGATCTCGTCCAGGGGGGCCCAGTTCGGGATCACGGTGAGCTTGTCCGCGGTCCCCCACCGCGCGTGCACCGAGGTGAAGGACTCGGCGATGGCCACGACCGCCGTGGCGCGACGCGCGCACCACCGTTCCAGCCCGCCGATCAGCCAGGCGACCGGCAGGTACGCCCGGCTCAGCTTTCCGCCGGCGAAGGACGCCACCGCCACCGCCTGCACGTCCTGGTGCCAGAGCACCCACGGGCGGCGTACCACCATCAGCCAGGTGACGAGCACGACCAGCGTGGGGATCGGTGCATTGGCGACCAACGTGACGTCGGGACGGAGTCGACGCGCCTGACGCGCGAGCTCGATCCCGAAGCCGACCTCCTGGAGCAGCCGCTTCCAGAACGTGCCCTTGTGCACCGGTCGCCCGATCCCGATCGGTTCGAACCGCAGGCTCGGCTCAGGGTCGATCAGCTTGCCCTTCCCCGAGACGTAGGCGCGGCACCACGAGTGCGTGACATCGTGACCCCGGCGGGCGAGCTCGGCGCTCAGCTGCGCCTGGAAGGGGTGCCCACTGTAGTCGTGGACGAGGATCCGCATCTAGGCTCAGTCGAACGACCGCTTGACCTGGTCGTACACCCACCGGTAGGTCGTCTCGAGCCCGTCGATGAGCGAGATCGACGGCTCCCATCCGTAGGTCGCCAGGATCTGGGCGTTGTCGCTGTTGCGGCCGCGCACCCCCTGCGGCGCGTCGAGCTTGTAGTCCCGCCGGCACCGCACGCCGGCGATGTCCTCGACGAGGTCCACCAGTCGGTTGATGGTGACCAGCTCGGAGCTGCCGAGGTTGACCGGCTCGGGGCTGTCGCCGTCGACGATCATCTGGGTGCCGTAGAGGCAGTCGTCGATGTACATGAAGCTGCGGGTCTGCTCGCCGTCGCCCCAGATCTCGATCTCGTGCTCACCGGTGATCTCGGCGATGGCGACCTTGCGGCAGATCGCGGCCGGGGCCTTCTCCCGGCCACCGGTCCACGTGCCGTGCGGCCCGTAGACGTTGTGGTAGCGAGCCACCCTCGTGGCCAGCCCGTAGTCCTCGAGGAAGTGCCGACACATCCGCTCGCTGAACAGCTTCTCCCAGCCGTAGCCGTCCTCGGGCGTCGCGGGGTAGGCATCGCACTCTCGCAGAGCGGTCACGTGCGGGTCGGTCTGCTTCCCGGCGGCGTACACGCAGGCCGACGAGGAGTAGAAGTACCGTTCAACGCCGTGGTCCCGGGCCGCCATCAGCATGTGGGTGCTGGTCAGGACGCTGAGCATGCACGCGGCCTTGTTGTTCTCGATGAACTCCATGCCGCCCATGTCGGCCGCGAGCATGTAGACGGTGCGCGCACCAGCGGTGGCCCGGTTGGCCTCTTCGAGCAGCGATAGGTCTGCCTCGACGTTCTGCGCGCCCTCGTGTACCTGGTACCACTCCGACTGCGGCTTCACGTCCACGGCCCTGACGCTGAGCCCGTCCTGGAGCAGCGCGCCCACGACGTGGCCGCCGATGAAGCCACCGCCGCCCGCCACCACAGCATCCACGGGCTTGGTCATGCTGTCTCCCTCGAGTCTCGGATCTCGGGTTGGGCGGCTGATCGGGCGACATCCGCAACGGGCCAAGCGACGATTGGTGCCGCTGAGGATTTCACACCAGTCCGGCGTGTCCCGCTGCGGCTCACGGGTAGGTCGCGGATTGGTCCAGACCACTGCGCTCGCGACGCACCCACGGAATACGGCGTCGCCGGTTCGAGACGTGAGGTAGGGGTCATCGGGGGCCGCTCATCTTGTCAGGGTCTGGGACGAAACTGCGGTTTTGCGCATCAACGAGCCGGTGGGGCAATGGCTACGCCAGGTCCGGACTGCCCATTCCTTCACAATTGTCGGTGCCGGGCAGCCAGCACTAGGGTGACCGTTCGTCCGACTCGGCGTCCCGATCCTGTCATTTCGAGGCGCTGCCCTGCATGGAGAAGCGTAATTGCCTGTTGAGACCTGCCCGGCCTGGACGCGATCCGCGAGTTCCTCCCGATGGCGACTGCACCATGACTAAGCGCGCACTGATCACCGGCATCACCGGGCAGGACGGCTCCTACCTGGCCGAGCTCCTGCTCGGCAAGGGCTATGAGGTGCACGGCCTGGTGCGCCGAGCCTCGACGATCAACCGAGGCCGGATCGACCACATCGACAGCCCCGACCTGCACCTCCACTACGGCGACCTGACCGACGGCGTCAGCCTGGTCAACCTGATCCACGCGATCGAGCCGCACGAGGTCTACAACCTCGGCGCCCAGAGCCACGTCAAGATCTCCTTCGAGATGCCGGAGTACACCGCGTCGACCGACGGCACCGGCGCCCTGCGGCTGCTGGAGGCGATCCGCGCGGCCGGCATCGACTGCCGCTACTACCAGGCCTCGACCTCGGAGATGTACGGCGCGACACCACCCCCGCAGGCCGAGGACGCACCCTTCCGCCCGCGCTCGCCGTACGGCGCCGCGAAGCTGTACGCCCACTGGGTGACGGTCAACTACCGCGAGGCCTACGACCTGTTCGCAGTGTCCGGGATCCTGTTCAACCACGAGTCCCCCCGCCGCGGAGAGAACTTCGTGACCCGCAAGATCACGCTCGGCGTCGCCGCGATCGTGCTCGGTGCCCGCGACTCCCTGCACCTGGGCAACCTCGACGCGGTGCGCGACTGGGGCTATGCACCGGAGTACGTCGAGGGCATGTGGCGGATGCTCCAGCAGGACCAGCCCGACGACTACGTGCTGGCCACCGGCGAGGGGCGGACGGTGCGGCAGTTCGTGCAGGCGGCGTTCGCCCATGCCGGCCTGGACTGGGAGCAGTACGTCACCCACGACGAGCAGTACGAGCGGCCCACCGATGTCGCCGCGCTGATCGGCGACGCCTCCAAGGCCCGCGAGGTGCTCGGCTGGAAGGCCGAAACCAGCGCGGACCAGCTGGCACGGCTCATGGTCGACGCCGACCTGGAGCAGCTGTCACGGCTGCTGAGAGCCTGACCCGAGCTTCGACGGCCCAGCTTCGGCACCCCGTCTCACGAAGTCGTCGCGGATCGCCTGAGCCATCGAGCGCCAGGTGAACTGGTCCGTGTACGCGCGGCCCGCGTCGAGCGACTCAGGGCTCAGAGCGAGGGCAGCGCCGATCGCAGCCGCGATCGACTCGGGCCGCACGTCTGGCGCGACGGCGGCGTGTCCTCCGGTCACCTCGGCCAGGGCCACGTCTCCCGAGATCACGAGCGGGATGCGTAGCCGCAGCGCCTCGACCGCTGGCAGTCCGAAGCCCTCGAAGTCGGAGGGGAAGACGACCAGGGACGCGCCGGCGAAGCAACGCACGAACTCCTCGTCGTCGAGCCACGGCATCAGCTCGACCCGGTCCGCGATGCCGAGCTCGACCACTCGGCTGCCCGCGTCGTCCCGGTCCGCGCGCCCCATGCCCACCAACCGCAGGGTCCAGGTCTGGTCGTGCTGGCAGAAGTCCGCCCAGCCGCCCAGTACGGCGTGCACGTTCTTGTTGGCGAACTGTCCGAACGCCAGGGCGTACGGGCGCCGGGCGATGGCGTCCTCGCCGCTATGAGCTGCGGGCCAGCAGTCGACGTGGTCGGCGCCGTACCTGGCCAGCACCGCCTTGTCACGCAGGGACGGGCGGGCCCGCACCAGGTCGTCGCGGGTTCGCTTCGAGATGCAGTACAGCCCGTCAGCGCTGCGGAAGCTCCAGCCGTAGGACAGTCGCCGCGCGAGTCGGCGCGGCCGGCTGAACTGCTGCGGGCGGAACTCGTGGCGGAGGTCGTAGACGATGGCGCCGTGCGGGCACGGGGCGCCCAGGAAGGCGCTTGCGGTGACGCCGGACAACATCGCATCCGCGCCGAGAGCGCGGGCCGCACGACGTACGCCGGCCGAGCGGAGCCACAGATCGCCCAACGCCCCGGGCAGCCTCGTGGTCATGCGCTGCACGCGCGCGCCGCCGGGCAGCTCGAAGGGTGGCGCGTCCACGCAGAGCACCGTGAACCGGTCACCGGTCCCGAGCTGCTCCCACCCCCGCAGCACGTTCTCCAGCGTGATCGCGGCACTGCCCGACCGCACCGCGACCGCGTCGACGACCACGTGCACGCGAGCCTCCTCCGACCCTTGCGGACTGACGCGACCCCCGATCCACGGGGCCCGACAGGTCGCAGACCCTACCTTCGGGCGGTCCCGGCGTCCCGCACCGGAAGTTCGTGCGATGCGGGACACCGGCCCGTTACGGTATGCGCCATGGCGGCGACCGGCTTCGAGCGTGACCTCGTCGTGGTCGGCGGCTGCGGCAGGGTAGGCCTGCCGTTGGCGATCGCCTTCGCCGACGAGGGCTTGCGGGTGGCGGCGTACGACCTCGACGAGGCGACCGTGAAGCTCGTCAACGACGGCTCCATGCCGTTCGACGAGCCGGGGGCCGGCGAGGTGCTGCGGTCCGCTGTCGACGACGGGCGCCTGGTCGCCACCACCGACCCTGCGGCCGTGGGCACGGCGACCGACGTCATCGTGGTCATCGGCACTCCCGTCGACGAGCACCTGAACCCCGACCCGAACTCGTTGCCCCGCGCCCTCGCCGGCTGCTTCGACCACTTCCGCGACGGACAGCTGGTTGCCTTGCGGAGCACGGTGTACCCGGGCGTCACGAAGATGATCGAGCAGCTCTTCGTCGCTGCAGGCCTCGACATCGACGTCGTCTTCTGTCCTGAGCGGATCCTCGAGGGTCACGCGATGGAAGAGCTCTACTCGCTGCCCCAGATCATCGGAGCCAGCTCCGACTCGGCTCGCAGTCGCGCGAGCCAGCTCTTCGGCCACCTCACCGAGCGCCTCGTGCACACCGGGCCAGAGGAGGCCGAGCTGGCCAAGCTGTTCACGAACGCGTGGCGGTACGTGAAGTTCGCCACCGTCAACCAGTTCTACATGATCGCCAACGACCGCGGTCTCGACTTCGGGGAGATCCGCCGCGCGATCACGCAGGACTACCAGCGCGCGGCTGACATGCCGGGTCCGGGCTTTGCGGCCGGGCCCTGCCTGTTCAAGGACACCATGCAGCTGGCGGCGTTCAACAACAACAACTTCGCCCTCGGCCACGCCGCGATGTTGATCAACGAAGGCCTCCCCCTCCACGTCGTCAGCCGCCTCGAGCAGAGCCACGACCTCAGCTCGATGAGCGTCGGCATTCTCGGGATGTCGTTCAAGAGCGGGTCCGACGACACCCGGGAGAGCCTGTCCTACAAGCTCAAGCGAATCCTGCGGTTCAAGGCGCGCGAGGTGCTCACCACCGACCCGTACGTCACGACGGACCCCGAGCTGCTGCCGCTCGAGGTGGTCCTCGACCGGGCCGACCTGCTGATAGTGGCCACGCCGCACCCGGAGTACCGCGGGCTCGCCGTACGCCAGCCCGTCGCGGACGTCTGGTCCGTCCTGGGCGAGAGTGTCGCGATCTGATCGTCGCCATCCGGTCCGCACACAGAGACTCACGAGGAGAGACGTGCCGAAAGTACTCGTGACGGGATCCGCCGGTTTCGTCGGTGGCTACCTGGTCGAGGCCATGTTGGGGCGCGGCTGGGAGGTGGTCGGGCTCGACGACCACTCCAAGTACGGACCGGTGAGGCGGTCGCACGACGACCATCCGTCCTACCAGCTGGTGATCGGCGACGCTCGCGACACCGACCTGGTCGCCACGCTCGGAGAGGGCTGCGACCACATCGTCGCGGCGGCGGCGATGATCGGCGGGATCTCCTACTTCCATGCGCACGCCTACGACCTCATGGCGATCAACGAGCGCATCATGGCCGCCACGTGCGACGCAGCCATCCAGCTGTTCCGGCGAGGGAAGCTGCAGCGGGTCACCTACCTGTCGAGCTCGATGGCCTACGGCTCCACCGATCGATGGCCGTCCGTCGAGGGCGACGAGCTGACCATCCCGCCGCCACGGTCGAACTACGGCTTCCAGAAGCTGGCCGTGGAGTACTGGGCGCGAGGGGCGTGGGACCAGTACGGCGTGCCGTTCACGATCGTCCGGCCCTTCAACGCGGTCGGCGTCGGCGAGACGAGAGCGGTCGGCGACGCCGAGGAGGAGTCCGGCAACATCAAGCTGGCGCTCGGCCATGTCGTGCCCGACCTGATCCAGAAGGTGCTCAAGGGACAGGACCCCCTCGAGATCCTCGGAGACGGCAGCCAGGTCCGCTGCTACACGCACGGAAGCGACCTGGCCGAGGGGATCCTCGCCGCCATGACCCATCCGGCAGGCCGGAACGAGGACTTCAACATCTCGAACCCCACTCCCACCACGGTGCTCGAGCTCGCCGAGCTCGTGTGGCACAGGATCAAGGGCCCCGCCGAGCCGCTGCGGATCACCCACGCCGAACCGTTCGAGCACGACGTCCAGAAGCGGATCCCGTCGGTGGACAAGGCTCGCGACGTACTCGGTTTCACCGCGAAGGTCACGCTCGACGAGATGCTCGACGAGCTCGTGCCCTGGATCAGGGACGCCCTGGCCAAAGACCTCCTGTGAGCTCCGAGCCGGCGCGAGAGCCCACGAAACGCCTGCGCTCCGCGCCGGTGCTGCGGCGCCGAGGATCCCGGGCCTTCCTGGCCCTGGCGGCCACGGGGATCGGGGTCCAGCTCCTCACCCTGGTCTCGGGGCCGCTGGTCGCCCGGATGCTCGGGCCACACGGGCGGGGTGCACTCGCCCTGGTGTTCGTCATCTCGCTGATCTGCACCCTGATGGCCACCGGCGGTCTGCCAGCCGCAATCGCACACCTGGTGGCCAAAGCCGGTGCGCCGGCGCGCGACGCCCTGCAAGGCACCAAGCAGTGGTGGCTGGTGGTCGGGGCGGCCGCAGGCGTGGTCGCCGGGGCGGCCACGGCGGCCAGCTTCCACGGGTCGGACCAATGGGGATCGCTCACGGGCGCAGCGAGCCTGATCACCATCCTGGCCGTGGCGACGGTTCTCCTGACGGCGATGCTCCAGGGCGAAGGCGGGGTGCGGAACCTCAACATCGTCAAGATGTCTTCCGTCGCGACCTACGTTGCCCTGGTCGCGTCCCTCTTCCTGCTGGGAGGCACGAGCTCGCCCTGGCTGATCCTGTCCGCCTATGCCCTCGCGCAGGCGCTGAGCATCGGCATCGGTTGGCGCCGGCTGCGGCCGGCGTCCGACGTGGCCGCGCCGATCCACCACAGCACCATCTTCTCCTTCGCGCGGCGCAGCTGGATCAGTGGCGTCACCCCGATGGACGCCTTCGGGCTCGACCAGCTGATCGTCGCGGCGGTCCTCGGCCAGGCCTACCTCGGCCTCTACGCGGTGGCGGTGTCGGCCTCGACTCTTCCCGTCATCGCGCTCACGGGGATCGGCGGCGTGCTGCTCTCACGGATGTCCGCCCAGGCCGGCGCGGCCGCCCGGTCCACGATGGTGCGGTGGCTCGCGGCCGCCGTCGCACTCGACCTGACGATCGTCGCCGGCCTGGAGGCGGTGATCGGTCCAGCGCTCCGTCTGCTGTTCGGAGCAGAGTTCGTCCCAGCCACCAACGCCGCGCGTCTGCTCATCATCGGCTTCGGCTTCTTCGGGCTCCGCCGGATCCTGGCCGCCGTCGTACAGGCCCGGGGGCACGCCAGGCGGGCCTCGGTCGTGGAGGGGCTCGGCACGCTCGTGCTCGTGGCGTCGGTCGTCGTGGGCGCCAGGCACGGGGACATCACGGGCGCGGCGCTGGCCGTCGTCATCTCGGCGGGCGCGGCGTGCGCGGCGCTGGCCGTGATCGTCTCGATGCCCGCGGCGGCTGACGGCTAGTGCCCCGCACTAGCCGGTCGAGGGCTCGGGCCTGGGGTCGGCCCTGGATCGAGCTTCACCATCAGCACCGAGCGCTCCATGCCGACCGGCGTTGTGCAGGACCGGCTGGCGACGACGCGCAGCCCGGCGGCGCCGGCCATGGCTTCGAGCTCCCCGGGACTGCACGGCCGCGACACCGGCTGGCGTCCCTTCCCGCGCAACCGCCGGAAGGCCTTGGGCACCACGGTCTCCACGCTGAACGCGCACACCACTGCGTGCGAGGACACCCGGCCGAGCTCGGCCAGGACCGCGGCCTGGGTCATGGGCGGCAGGTGCTTCATGAGCGCATGGCAGAACACGACATCAAAGCTCGAGTCCGCGAACGGCAGGCGCTCCGCCTCGCACCGGGTGGCCGGGAGACCGATCCGGCTCCGCCCCGCCGCGAGCATGGTGGACGACACGTCGGCCTCGACGATCAGCTCCGGGGCAGACCGGTGCAGGACCGGCACCCAACGCCCGTACCCGGCCGGGCAGTCCAGCACGCGCCTGGCGGGGCCGGCCGCCGCCACCATGGCTCCGACGGCTCGTTGCTCCCGACGCCAGACATAGCGGCCCAGTGGTCCGGAGAACCGGGCTCGCTCGTACTCGTCCACCACGCCCTGGTCGACGTAGCGGGTGCGCGCCGGGTAGGTGTCGTCAGGCATGGACGGTCGCCTCGTAGACGCGCACCCGTTGGGTAGAGAGGGACGACAGGCCCGAGAACGCCAGGGCGGTCGGGCGGGCCGCCCGGCCCACGCGCCGGCGCGCGTCGGCGTCCGGGAGAACCCGCACGAGGAGTGCCGCGAGCGCTTCGACGTCACCAGCGGGGAACAGCCAGCCATCACGTCCGTCGTGGATCAGCTCGGGCATGTTGCCACTGCGCGAGGCCGCGCAGGCGACCTCCACGGCCATGGCCTCCAGGAGAGCGAGGGCATCGTGCTCCTCGTGGTCCGGCAGGATCAGTGACGGCATGACGAACAGGTCTAGCCCGGAGAGGATCGCCGGGAGCCGGTCGTTGTCGATCGGGCCGTCGTACTGGATCCAGTCGTGGTCGGCGATGAGCGAGGCCAGGGCGTCGTCGCGCATGGGGCCGACGATCCGCAGCCGAACCTGGGTGGGCAGCCGTGCGCGCGCGATCCGGACCGCGGAGATCAGCTCACTGACACCCTTGTGCGGCGCCACGCTCCCGACATATCCGACCGTGAAGCCGGCCGCAGGGTCATCGTGGTTTGGGTGCGGTTGGAAAAGGTGGCCGTCGATCGGCATGTGGCCCTGCACGTCGGTCGGCACGTGCCCGTAGCCGAGCTTGGTGAACACCTCGGCCGCTCGATGGCTGACGGCGAGGATCCGGTCCACCCGGGACATCGCCACCCTCGTCAGCGCACGCTCCACCAGGCCGCGCGCGCCACGGGGGACCGTCCGCGTGTTCTTCCGCGTGTAGAGGATGATCGGCGCGCGGGGGTAGAAGACGAGCATGGGAAGGACGAGGCTCCAGAACTCGGGCGTCCAGGGCGAGTACTCGACCTGGAGCAGTGAGGGACGCAGGCGGCGCAGCAGCCGCCAGGACGGCAGGAACACGAAGTGCCCGGCCCTGGTGACCCGGAGGGTCCGACAGGTCGCGACCTCGACGGTGCGTGACTCCGCGGGAGTGAACCTGCCGAAGACCTGAGTGTCGACGGCGGGGGGCGCGACGAGCACCACGTCGTGGGTCTCTGCTATCGCCTCGAGCAGCCGCATCCGCTCCGGTGTGCCGTAGGCGTGGCTCACGGTCACCACGCGCAGGCGGTCGCGGCTCGCACCCACGCGGCGTCCCTGGCCCGTTCGGCCGGGCCCGGCCCGCGGGTCGTCGAGAGGCAGATCCACCACCGTCAGCTGTCTCGGCCGAGCGGCTCCTGGTCAGCGGTGTGCCCCTGCGGGTCGTCGTAGAACTCGACGATCTCCTCGATGGTGCGCGGCAGCTGGCCCTCGCTGAACGGATCGCGGCCCAGCTCGTCCTCGAGGATCACGGAGAGCTCGACCGTCTGTAGCGAGTCGAGGCCGATGCCCTCGGAGAACAGTGGGGTGTCCAAGGCGACCCCGTCCGTCTTCTTCTGACGCCGCAAGAACGTGCGTACCGTCTGGATGACTCGGTCACGCTCGGCCAACGTCGGGTTCCTTCCATCCGGGAATGTGCCCTCGCTGGGACGACGTGGACCCAGCGCGGTGACGAGCCCTCCGACCCGGCTCGCCCGAGAGTGGTGGGCGGGTCGGTCACATGAGTGGCCTCATGGTCTCCGCCAGCCTCCGCGCGAGCCTAGCCCGTCCGGCATCCCCGAGGTGGACAGGATCGGAGAACTCGACGGCGGGACTGTCGAAGGCGGCGTTCACGACCCGTCCACGCGAGTTCGCGGTCTGGAGGAACGCCGACTCCACTACGGCTGCGTTGTCACGCAGTCGCTCGAGCGCGATCTCGCCCAACGTGATCTTGAGCAGCTCGTGGTTGACCGGAGCGATGTAGGCGACCGACGGCAGGTCGAGCTCACCGAGGGCGGCGCCCATCTGGCCCACCAGCCGCACGCCCAGGCTCTCCGGTGTCAGCTGCTCTGCGTTGTAGGCGTCAAGCATGTGCCGGGTGCGGACGGCGGTCTGCCACTTGGTCTCGGGAGTGGAGTTGATGATCAGCCTCAGCTCGCCCGCGGTACGACGGGCGCCGTACAGGCTGGGCGTGGGCAGGCGGTCGAACTCCTCGAGCGACCCGTCGGCAGTCCGTCGGATCCGCCGGGTGCTGCGCGCGCCGTCGGCGGTCAGCCTCCGTAGCTCGACCGCCTCGACTTCGTAGGACATCCGCGGATGACTCAGCCACAGCGTGCTGGCCATCAGGACCGATGCGGGGACGAGGACCACCTTCGGCCGGGCCCGGCACCCGCCGAGGGCCTCCAGAAAGGCCAGCACCATCCGCGGGTTGTAGCCGGGCCCGACCAGGGCCTCGAAGGAGACCTGCCCGCCGAGCTCGTCACGGAGCATATTGACGAGGTGACGGTGGTCGCGGTCGCTCAAGAGGGTCCAGAACATGGCGGAGTCACCGAAGAGCAGGACCTCGGGGCCGCTCTCGCTCGCGTAGACACGTTGCAGGGATCGCAGCTGGCGGACCTCGGCATCGCTGAACTTCTTCTTCAGTCGGCCGACAGCGCGGTTGCGCACGTTCCGTGCGAACGATGTCGCCGCCCAGCGGGTGCCTGCCTCATCGGTCATCGTTTGTCCGGCTCCGCCCATGAACCGCCCGAGCCTGGCCGCTCCCCTGGCTGGGGCGGGCCGGTGGCGGCTGCCTCGCGACGCACCATCCGCTTGGCCCGCGCCAGTGCGGGCGACAGCACCAGGCGGGTCAGTGGACGCAGCGGGCCGCGATGGAACAGGTGGTACTGGTCGCCGTTGGAGGTCAGCTCGTACCCCAGTTGTTCACCGAGCAGCTCGAGGGACCTGCGCGTGTGGAACATGATGTGCTGGCCGGAGTCGGCCATGAAGTACCACCACTCGTCTGGACGCGGTGGGGTCGGCGGCTGCAGCTGGGTGGTGAACAGCAGCCGGTCAGTGGACCTCGCAAGGACCGCGAGCTCCTTGACCGGGTCCTTGAGGTGCTCCACCACCTCGAACGCCGTCGCCAGGTCGAAGCGCTCAGTGGCCGGGTCGGCTTCGAGCCCCTGCGCGAACAGGTTCTGCGCATACGGCTCGAAGTGATGGAAGGCCAGGCCCTTGTCACGCATCAAGCGGGTCAGGACGCCGTACCCGCCGGCCCAGTCCAGGAACCTGCCCGCACGAGTCCTCTCGCTGCTGATCACCACGGACGTGAGGGTCGCCAGGACCCGGCAGCGCCGCAGCAGGCCGGTGTCCCCGTCGAAGATGGCGTCCTCGTAGGCCTCCTCGAGCCAGAAGGGCTCAGGCAGCGTGATGACACCGCAGTGACCGCACCGGAAGTAGTCGACGTCGTAGGTCTGCAGGACCCGACCAGGCGCGAAGTGGGTCAGCCGCGTCGCGCAGATGGGGCAGACCGGCCGGTCAGCTGGCAGTCCGCGCACGGGCCCGGACCCTACCAGCGGTATCGCTGCGATCCGCGGGTGCGAGATCCTCACGACGTGACACGACAGGGATGGCCGGTGGCCCGGCGCCTCATCGACTCCTACGCGCTGCGCCGACTCCGCGTGGCGCTCTGGTCGGTCCTGCCCGACAAGCCGGTCCGACGACGCATCCAGGGCGTCGACCTGGTCCTGCCACGACGCCACGCGCTCCCCTACTTCACCATCGACGGCTCGTCGTACGGCCAGAACCTGGTCCGCATCGCCGAGGGTCTGGCGCCCTCGGAGGGTGGAAACCTCGTCGTCCTGGACGTCGGCGCCAACATCGGCGACTCCGCGGCCCAGATCCTCGCGGCGGTCGAGGCAACCTTCGTGTGCGTCGAGCCGGACCCACGGTGGCTGCCCTACCTCGACGAGAACGTGGGCCGCCGCCCGGGCGTCTCGGTCGAGCCGTCCGTGCTGCTCGCCGAACCCACCGCGGCCGGACTGAGGCCGGTGCGCGACCGCCCCGGGACGACCCGCTACCGCGTGGACGCCGATGCCGATCCGACTCCGTCCCTCACGGTCGAGGAGCTGAGCGAGCGCCATCCGGTGCTCGACGGGGTGCGCCTCATCAAGACCGACACCGACGGGTTCGACGTGGCCCTGGTGCCCGCGCTGGCCCGCACCTTCTCGGCCACCCGCCCGGTCATCTTCTTCGAGTTCGACCCGGCGCTCACCGGAGAGACCACGCCGGGAGTGGACCCCCACGCACTCTGGGGGTCCCTGGTCGAGCTCGGGTACTCCACTGCGGCCGTGTGGCACAACTACGGGCATGCGCTCGGCCAGAGCCCACTGAGCTCGATGCCGGCCCAGAGCCGCAGGCTGGGCAGCGATCCCGCGGCCGGCAACTACTGGGACGTGGCCGTCGCTCATCGCGACGACGCCGCCGGGCGGGCCGTGCTGGACGCGCTGGTCCCCCAGCGGCTCGAGCTCGCCCGGCAGTGAGTCAGGCGGTGAGACCGCCATCGGCCACGATGACCTGCCCGGTGATGTAGTCGTTGGCCGGATCGGTGAGGAAGAGCACGATCCGCGCGATGTCGGAGGGTTCGCCGAGCCGGCCGGCCGGCGTACGGCGGACGATCTGCTGCAGCTGCTCCTCGTCGAGCCCGTGCGACATGTCCGTGCGCAGGTACCCGGGTGCGACGGAGTTGACCGTGATGCCGCGTGAACCAAGCTCACGGGCCAGCGCTCGGGTCATGCCGTCGAGCGCAGCCTTGGTGGCGCTGTAGACCACGAGGCCCCGATAGCCGGACAGGCCGACGATCGAGGACACGTTGACGATGCTCCCGGCACCGCGGGCCAGCATTCGTCGGGAGACGAGCTTGGTGATGTGCAGCGTGCCCTTCAGGTTGAGGTCGAGGACCATGTCGACGTCCTCGTCGCTCATCGTGCCGAGGACGCCGTCGCGGGCCACACCCGCGTTGTTGACCAGGACGTGGATGACATCCCACCTCCCGAGCACCTCACGGACGAATGCCGACGTGCTCGCCCTGTCGCTCAGGTCCACCTCGGCGAAGGTGAACCGCTCGGCAGTCGCCGGGTCGCTCGACCAGCGATCGACCTCGCTCGTGCGTGAACGGGCGCACGTCGCCACCAGGTGGCCGGCGTCGAGGTAGGCCTGGACGATGCCGGCACCGAGCCCGCGGCTACCGCCGGTCACGATGACGACGCGGCCCTGTGTCATGCCTGGATCCTGGTGATCTTGTGGCCGGCGGTGGCCAGGGACTCGACGAACCTGATGCTCCGGGGCCGGGCGGCCGGGGGCAGGTCGGCGCACGCCTCGCGCACGGCGGCGTCGAGGGCCTCGACATCGGCGCCCTCGGTCGCCACCGCCTCGACCGCGACGATCGCGCCGACCATTTTGTTCGGCCGCCCGAACACTCGAGCGACGGTGATGCCGGGCAACCCGCTGATCCGCTGCTCGACCGGAAGGGGATGCACCTTCACGCCTCCGACGTTGATGACCTCCGAGGTGCGACCGCGGAACTCGATCCGGTCGCCGACCACCTCGACGAGGTCCCCGGTCGGGCGCCACTCGGGATCCGCGTCGTCCTCGCCGAAGTAGCCGAGCATGTGCGACGCCGACCTGGCGTGCAGCTCCCCGTCGACGATCCGCACTGCGAGCGGGGCGTCGTCGCCCGCGTCGAGCAGTGACACCGGCAACCCTGCGACGCCGTCGCGCGTGGTGACTCCCTGGCCAAGCTCACTGGCGGCGTAGATCTGTGAGACCCGGACGCCCGGGAACGTCGCCCGCACCTGTTCGAGCAGGTCGGCGGGCACCGCCTCGCCGCCCAGCGTGGCCTGCACGAGCCGCGGGACCCGACCGCCCTCCGCGGCCAGCTCAGCGAGCAGGAAGCGCCAGTAGGTCGGGGTCGCACTCACGTGGGTGACGTCGTGCTGGCGGATGGCGGCGAGCCCCTGCAGCGGCGCGAGCTCGTCGGTCACCACCATCGTCGCCCGTGACGCCACGACCTGCAGCAGGAGCTGCAGTCCGCCGAACTGGTTGAGCCCGTAGGCCAGGAGCCATCGGTCGTCGGGACGCGACCCGATCCGCGCCGTGGGCGTGAGGAGCCGCTCCCACGAGTGCCGTACCCCCTTGGGAACGCCCGTCGTGCCCGTGGTCATCACGAGCATCGTGGCGTCGTCGGCGTCGGGCGCCTGGTCCGCTGCGTGGGCGAGGAGGTCGTCGGTGGCGCCGGCTCCGGCCGCCAGCAACGTCTCCCTCGAGGTGACGAGCACGTCGTGGCCGAAGCGCTGACGGTGCTCGGCGATCAGCGTGTCATCGGCGGCCAGGGGGTAGACGCACACCTCGCTGCCCGCGGCCGCCGCGCCGCACAGCACCGCCAGGACGCGCTCGGGCCGATGGTCGAGCACGGCCAGCCGATCCACGCTCGACGCTCGCAGCGCGCCGGCCACCCGTACGGCGTCGTCGAGCAGGTCGGCGTACGTCGTGACCCCCCGTGACCCGACGACTGCCGGCCGGTCACCGTGTTCCGCGGCGGCGCGGCGGAGCAGGCCGATCACGGCGCCTGCCCGGCCCGGCTACGGGCGTGACCCATGTATGCCTCCAGCGCTCGTGACCGCCCCCGGCGCGGGAGCGCGCGCACAGGCTACCGATCGGCCGGTGTCAGCGCGGCTTGTCCGCGGTGAACAGTCCGTAGCCGAGGGTGCCGTCCTGCCAGAGCCGGCGCAGTATCGAGCACGACTCCTCGAACGCGGCCAGACTCTCGGCCCCGAGGATGCTCGTGACCAGGTCGCGGTGGGTGTCGGCGTTGGCCTCCCAGCGGTCGAACGTCGGCAGTGTCTCCCGGGTCAGGTCGAGCTGCTGGTCAGGCACCAGGCCGGCCCGCACGGCGTACGACGCGTAGTCGGGCAGCGGGTCCATCCGGGCCGCGCCGAACGCCGCGCGCAGCACGGCGAACTCACGCTGGCGCTCGCGCAGCTCCAAGAACGGGATCTCGCGGCGCCGGACGATGTCGCACAGCACCAGCCGACCGCCAGGGCGGAGCACCCGCGCGCACTCCGACAGCAGCGCCTGCCGGTCCGGCATCAGGTGCGACGACTCCATCACCCACGCTCGGTCGAAGCTGGCGTCCGGCAGCCCGTTCGAGGTGCCGTCGCGCACCTCGAACGTGGCATCGGTGACGCCCTCCTCGGCCGCACGCCGGGTGGCCGAGGCGACGCCGACCGCGCTCGTGGTGATGCCGAGCACCTCGACCCTGTGGTCGCGCACCAGTCGGCAGGCGGGCGCTCCGGTGCCGCATCCGACGTCGAGCACCCGCAGCCCCGGCTCCAGTGCGGCCGCCGCCAGCATTCGCGTGGTCAGCTCACGAGTAGCCGTCGCCAGCGTCTCGTCACCGGTCGAGAAGACGCCGTAGTGCAGCTCCTCGCCGAGCAGCAGCCCCCAGGCCTCGGTGACCCGGTCGTAGTGGGCGGCCGGCGCGTGGTCGTCCTCGGTCATCGAGTGGGCTCCTCCACCATGCGGACCAGGCGAGCGGGCGAGCCGGCGACCACACCGTGCGGCGGCACATCGCGCACCACCAGCGACTGCGCGCCGACCACGGCGCCGTCGCCGATGGTGACCGGCCCGAGCACGATGGCGTCGAGTGCGATCGTGACGTCGTCGCCGATCACCGGCCAGCCTGACTCGGGCCCGTGCCGGCCGGTGTCGCCGCCGATGCTGACGCCATGGCTGATCCGGGCGTTCTTGCCGATGGTCACCCCTTCCGCAATCAGGATCTTCTGACTGTGCACCAGGCACAGGCCGGGCCCGATCTTGGCGGCCGGATGGATCTCTGTGCCGCCCCAGACAACGCCCACAGACCGCAGGACGAACGCCAGTGGCCGGGTGGGCCAGAAGCGGTAGCAGGCCGCGCTGATCCGGTACAGCACGACGCAGTGG
The DNA here is from genome assembly GCA_963749865.1 of uncultured Actinomycetota bacterium. GTDB lineage: Bacteria > Actinomycetota > Actinomycetes > Propionibacteriales > Nocardioidaceae > Nocardioides. The sequence goes on along the minus strand of CAVVOE010000004.1, from coordinate 133,397 downwards.
ACGGCCGGAGCAAAGAGTGCCTTACCGACCACTTTCGCCCAGTAGGCCGTGGCGGGCTGTCGAGGGTCGACGTGCGACTCCAGGTCGGCCCGGATCGTCTTGAGAAACGACACGGCGTGAGCCTACGGTCTCCGGGCAGGTCAGCCGCCGGCGAACCGGCCCACCCCTGTGCTCAGTCGATCCACGACAAGCTCGCGACCACCGCCTGTCTGGTCGGCGCTCCGGATGCACGACGGACCTCGCGACCATGATGGTCGAGCACCAACGTGGTCGGCGTGCGCAGGATCCCCAGCCGACGGACGAGGTCGAGGTGGTGCTCAGCATCGATCTCGACGTGCCGCACACCGGGCACGATCCTGGCGACGTCCTCGAGCACCCGGCGGGTGGCCCGGCACGGCGCGCAGAAGGCGCTCGAGAACTGCAGAAGGGTGGCCCGCTCGCCCAGCTGGACGTCGTACGCCGTCCCGGCCAGCACCGACTCCGATCCGGCCCCGACCGCGGCGCCGGTCGCGCCCTTCACCTCGTGGGTGCCGCGGAACCGGCCGTCGGTCGCCGCGCGCCAGAGCCCGAACGCCACCGCGAGTGCGAGCGCTGCGAGCAGGATCACGAGACCGGCGTTCATGTCGTTCCGGCCATGGCGTTCTGGGGGCCGTGCCACTCTCGTCGGTGTGTCTGACGAGGGGGGTTCGCGCCGCGTGCTGTGGGTGGCACTGGCGGCCTACCTCGCGGGCCTCGCCGTGGCGCTGCTGTCACCCACGTCGGGCGTGCAGTCGGCGCTGGTCACCCACGTCTGCGACTTCGGGGTCCGGCTGGGGCTCTCCCCCGAGACGGCGACCCAGGGCCGAGGTGAGTTCCTCTGCAACGCGCTCATCCTCATGCCAGTCTCGATGCTGGGTTCGGCGGTCTGGCCGAGGACCAACTGGCGAGACTGGCTGGCGTTCTCGTTCGTGATCTCGGGCTCGGTCGAGCTCGCCCAGGGTCTGCTGTTGCCCGAGCGCTCCGCGACGTACGTCGACGTGCTGGCCAACACCCTCGGGGGCCTGGCCGGCGCACTGGTGGTGACCGCGGTGCGCGCCCTGGTCCGAAGCCGTCGGTCAGCCGCCCGCGAACGGCGGCAGGAACTCCACTGACGAGCCGGGCTCGACCACGTACGCCGTGGGGTCGGCGGTGCCGACCGGCTGGTCACCGACCAGCGTCGAGCAGGCGGCGAGCACCTCGGCCAGCCGGGTCCCGGGGTGCAGTCCGGCCGCCGCGCGTCTGAGCTCGGCGAGGGTGATCGCGCCGTCCACCTCGACGTCGTCCGCATCCGTCCCGGCAGCCGCCTTCGCGGCGGCCCAGTATCGGACCCGGATGACGTTCGTCTCAGCCACGTGCGTGTTCCTTCAATGTGACGTCGGGTTTACCTATTCTTGTCCCTCAACCGGAGCCCAGAGCTGTGCCTCGGTCCGACCCCCGAGTCTGGAGGCGACCTGTTGAGCACCCTGCTGCTGCTGACCAACGCGCTCCAGGCCTCCGCCGAGGTGCTGCCGGGCCTGGCCCTGCTCGGCCACCAGGTCAAGATCCTGCCTGCCGAGGGAAGCGCGCTGCTCGAGGCCCCCGACTCAGACCTGGTGCTGGTCGACGGCCGGCAGGACCTGGCCCACGCCCGTGACCTGTGCCGGCTGATCCGGACCACCGGCACCGACGTGCCGGTGCTGCTGGTGGTCACCGAGGGCGGGCTCGCGGTCGTGGCCCACGACTGGGGCATGGACGACGTGCTGCTGCACACCTGCGGGCCGGCCGAGCTCGAGGCCCGCATCAAGCTGGCCATCGGCCGGCTGCTCGCGCAACGCGAGGCCGCCGACCCCGAGGCTCACGTGATCCGCTCCGGCGAGGTGATCGTCGACGACGCGACGTACACCGCCAAGATCGGGAAGCGCCACCTCGACCTGACCTTCAAGGAGTTCGAGCTGCTGAAGTTCCTGGCCCAGCACCCGGGCCGGGTGTTCAGCCGGCAGCAGCTGCTCCAGGAGGTGTGGGGCTACGACTACTTCGGCGGCACCCGCACCGTCGACGTGCACGTCCGGCGCCTCCGCGCCAAGCTGGGCCCCGACAACGAGACGCTGATCGGGACGGTGCGCAACGTCGGCTACCGGTTCGTGATCCCGGCCAAGGACCCGGCCAAGGACCCGGCCAAGGAAAGCCAGGACGCCACGGAAGAGTCGACGGCCTAGGGTCGCTGCGTGCTCACCCGGGTCGATGCCGACGCCGACGACACGTGGCGCGGCGTCCTCGAGTCGGTGCGCTCCGCGATGCTGGCCGCCGGCGAGCAGGACCCGTTCGACGAGGCGACCCGGCTCCGGCTCAAGCACAGCGGCCTGGACGGGAGCTCGCTCTGGTTGGCCGGTGCCGAGGGTCTTGCGCTGGCCCACGAGGGCGCGGTCGACCTGGCGGTGACACCGGATGCGCGCGGCCGGGGGCTCGGTGCGGAGCTCGCCGCGGCGGCGCTGCCGGGGGACGCGGACGCGACCGCCTGGTCGCACGGTGACCACCCCGCCGCCGTCCGGCTGGCCGAGCGTCACCGGCTGCGCCGGGCCCGAGAGCTGTGGGTGATGCGGCGGTCTGCTGCCGAGCCGCTGCCCGACCTGCAGGTGCCGGACGGCCTCAGGATCCGCGGCTACCAGGACGCGGACCGCGACGAGGTGCTGCGAGTCAACGCGGCGGCGTTCGCCCACCACCCCGAGCAGGGCGCCATGGACGCCGACGACCTGGCCTCGCGGATGGGCGAGGACTGGTTCGACCGGGCGGGGCTGCTGGTGGCCGACGACGGGGCCGGGCTGCGCGGCTTCCACTGGACCAAGCAGCACGACGCGGGTCTCGGCGAGGTGTACGTCGTGGCCGTTGACCCCGCCGCCCAGGGCCAGGGCCTGGGCCGGGTGCTGACGCTGGCCGGGCTGCACCACCTGCGCGGCCTGGGCGTCGCCGAGGTGCTGCTCTACGTCGAGTCCGACAACGCCCCGGCGGTGCGCGTCTACGAGCGGCTGGGCTTCGCCCACGCGGACGCGGACACCCACGTTCAGTACAGGCGGCCCTGACCTGTCTGATGTTTGCGTCACCCGACCTCCGGCCAGTCGTTAGCCTCGCGTGGTGAGCTCGGCGACCCCCGGCGCGGAGCGGACGTCCCCGCCGTCCGCTGCGGCCGCGCGCGTCCGGCGGTGGCGCGGCGAACAACCGCCCGAGGTCTCCGAGCTGGATCCGGAGCAGGCCGCTGGGCCCGGCGAGGCAGCTGAGGGTGACGTCGTCATCGACCTGGACGAGCTCGAGGCCGAGCGCGAGGACGCCCAGGCAGCCGCCGCCGCGACCCAGCGAGTGATCGCCCAGGCCCTGGCCACCGGCCTGACCGACCCCCAGGAGCCGGAAGCACCCCGGAGGTTCCTGCGCCGCAGGACCAGCCGGGTTCCACCCCCACCCACGGCCCCGGTCGTCGACCCCGTCGCCGCTGTCGCCGCCGGCGAGCGGGCGCAGGAGCTGGAGCTGCCGCGCAATGTGCGCGACGAGCTCGAGGGCGCGACCCGGGAGCTGGCCGAGGCCGCGGAGGCCGCGCACGCCGCCCGCGAGACCGCGGAGCGCGCCGCCGCTGAAGCCGCCAAGGGCCGCGAGGCCGCCGAGCAGGCGGCCGCCGAGACCGCGGAGCAGATGGCCGCCGCGAACGCCGAGCGGGTCCGCGTCGAGCACGAGGCCCGCCGCCAGGCCGAGCTGGCCGCCGACGCCGCCAGCGCCCGCGAGGCCGCCGACGAGCTGGCCCGCCGGCAGGCCGAGGCCGCCGAGGCCGCACACGCCGCCCGCGCCGAGGCCGAGCAGGCCGCGCTCCGGGCCACGCTCGAGCGCGAGGCCGCCGAGGCCCGCGCCCAGACGCACGCCGAGGCAGCGGCCAGAGCCCAGGAGGAGCGGTCCGCCGCCGAGGCCAAGGCTCAGGAGCTGGCCGCCTCGCTCCAGGAGGCGCGCGCCGCGCTGCTGGAGCAGACCGAGGCCGCGCTGGCCGCCGAGCAGGCTCGCGCGGCTGCCCCAGCGCCCGCGCCGACCCCGCCACCGCCACCCCAGGCGGCGAGCACGCCGCCTCCACCCAAGCCCCAGCACCAGCCCCAGCCCACGCCCAAGCCCAGCCCGCCCGAGCCGCGGATCCAGCCGGAGGGCGTGCCCGAGCTGGTGGAGTTCCGCTCGCCCGGCAGCTCGGCGGTGATCACCGTCCTGCTCGGGCTCGGTGCCCTGGTGGCGGCCGGCGTCGCTGTCTACGAGGCCTACCTCGACCGGCTCACGACCCCGCCCGGCATCGCGGCCAGCGCGGTGACCCTGCTGCTCGTCGTCATCGTGGGCCGGGCTCGCGGCTCGGCCGGCCGGGTGTGGCTCGAGCAGGGCGTGCTGCACGTGGAGGAGGGCGACAGCCACCGGCGCTTCGACCTGACCTCGCCCAACACCAAGGTCGAGATGATCGGCCAGCCGGGCGCGCGGCGCTGGAAGGTGCTGTTCCTGCGCAAGGGGATGGCGCCGTACGAGATCGATGCGAGCATCGTCGACCCGGAGCCATTTTTGGAGGCGCTGCGCCCCTACCGCCCGAACCTCGGCTGAGGAGTCTGCCGCCGGTTCGCGTCGAGTGACCCATCTGGCAGGTCTTTCACCCTTGGAAACCTGCCAAATGGGTCACTCGATGGCAGCTGAAGGCTACCGAAGCGGGCGCACGTGCAGCCCGACCTCCGGGTCGACCACGATCTCCTGGGCGGCGGGCATGCCGTCGGCCACCAGCTCGGCGCCCAGGTCGACGTTCCGCTTGACCAGCGCCAGCGCGATCGGGCCGAGCTCGTGGTGCCGGGCGGAGGAGCCGACGAAGCCGACCGACTTCTCGCCGAGCATCAGGTCGGCGCCGACAGCGGGCAGCCGGTTCTCGCTCCCGTCGAGATGCAGGAGGGTCAGCCGCCTGGGCGGCCGGCCGAGGGTGTGCACCCGCGCCACGGTCTCCTGGCCGCGGTAGCAGCCCTTGTCCATGTGCACGGCGCTGTTGATCCAACCGACCTCGTTGGGGATGGTCCGGGCGTCGGTGTCGACGCCGAACCGCGGCTCGCCGCGCGCGATCCGCAGCGCCTCGAAGGCCCACAGCCCCGCGGCCGGCCCGGCCGCCTCGGCGTACGCCGGGAGCTGGTCGCGCGGCACCAGGTCGTAGCGCTCGTAGGCCTCGCCACGCGCCGGCCGCCAGGTCACGGCGTACGAGGACGTCACGTCGGTGAGCTCGGCGCGCATCATGAACTTCATCCGCTCGAGGAACTCCACCAGCGCGGCGGCCCGGCCGGGCTCGGTGTGGAGCGTGAACGAGTCGCCGTCGTCGCTGCCGACGAAGGCGTGCTCGACGTGGCCCTGCGGGTCGAGCACCAGCCCCGGCAGCGTCACCCCCGGCTCGAGCGCCTCGAGGTGCTGGGTGGTCAGCGAGTGCAGCCAGGTCAGCCGGTCGGGACCCGCCACCCGCACGACATCGCGGTGGGAGAGGTCGACGAAGCCGTCGCCGTTCTCGAGGGCGCGCTGCTCGCGGTTGAACGAGCCGTAGTGCGCCGCGACCGGCGCGTCGACACCGTCGCCCGCCACGGCACCGGGCAGCGTCAGCAACGGGCTGGTCATGGTGGTCCCTCCGGATCGGCGTCACAGTCGGTGCACCGCCCGAAGACGGTCAGGTGCCCGACGTCCGCCTCGAACGCGTACCCCTCGAGCAGGCGCGCCAGCAGGGGCTCGAGCACATCTGGGTCAACAGAGATGACCCGCTGGCAATTCCGGCAGACCAGGTGGAAGTGCTCGTGGTCGCGGACCGAGTGGTACGTCGGGGCGCGGTCGCTCAGGTGGGCGTGCCGGACCAGGCCGAGCTCCTCGAGCACCTCGAGCGTGCGGTAGACGGTCGAGACGTTGAGGGCCGAGGACTTCGTGCGGACCTCGGCCAGCACCTCGTCGGGCGTCGCGTGCCCGAGCGTGTCCACGGCGTCGAGGATCAGCTCGCGCTGCGGGGTCAGCCGGTAGCCCTTCGCCCGCAGCCTCGAGCGCCAGTCGCTCGCTGGTCCGGCGGTCATGCTCTCTGCAGCCTCGCCCAGGTGTGCGGCTGCAGCGCCTGGCCCATCGCCGCCATGTCGAACGCGTAGAGCAGGTCGCCCTCCACGCTGCCGTAGAGGCGGTGCCCGGCGACGTACTCCTTGGCCGACTCGGTGCGCGCCACCGCGTCGGTCTGGACCTCGAGCTTGCCGCCGTCGGCCTCGCCGTACCAGATTTCGACGAAGCCGGTGTTGTGCGTGAGCAGCAGCTCCATCCGGCCCTCGGGACGGCAGCGCAGGAAGCCGGTCTCGAGCGCGGCGTCACGCACCTTCTCGCCGCTCTCGTCGATGATCCACGCGCGGGAGAAGTAGTGGAAGAACGGCCGGCCGTCGTGGGCGAAGATCAGCTCCTGCCCGAACTGGTGCGGCTCGATCGTGGGGTAGTCGAGGTGGCCGTTGCCCTGCCACGTGCCGAGCAGCCACGCCACCGGCGCGCAGTCGGGGTGCAGGTTGTCAGGCAGCTCGAACGGCACCCCACCAGCCTAGTGTTGGGTCATGACCAGGCCACTCGTCGTCAAGGTCACCTGCGGGGCCGAGGAGCCCGAGCGCTGCAACCAGGGCTTCACCGTCGCCGCCACCGCCCTCGCGGCCGGAGCCGAGGTGTCGCTCTGGCTGACCGGTGAGGCGGCGTGGTTCGGCGTGCCGGGCCGGGCCGAGGAGTTCGCCCTCCCCCTGGCCACGCCACTCGTCGAGCTGCTCGACGCGGTCCTCGCCGCAGGCCAGGTGACAGTCTGCTCACAGTGCGCGGCCCGGCGTGAGATCACCGAGGCCGACGTCCGCCCCGGGGTCCGCATCGCCGGAGCGGCGGTGTTCGCCGAGGAGGCGCTCCGCGACGACGCCCAGGCGCTCGTCTACTGACCCTGCCCGTCCCACATCTCTGCCCGCGCCCGCGAGTCGCCGCCGACCTCGGGACGCAACTAGACTCGCCGAGATGACTCGAGCGGCCGACCCCCATTCGTCCGCGCCACCCGCCCCACCCGACGAGTCGCCCGACGATCTGCCCGCTCAGGAGGGCGAGTCGGAGTCGTACGACGTCGAGTCGGTGCAGGCGCGGCTGCTCGAGCACACCCGGGCGGCCGAGCGGGCCGCTCAGCTGCGCCGGGCCGCCGAGGAGGCCGCCGCCCAGCAGGCCGCTGACCGGCTGGTCGCCGAGGAGGCCGCGCAGCGCGCCGCCGAGGCACTGCAGAAGGCCGACGAGCTCGCCGCCCATCACGCGGCCGCGGCGCAGGAGGCCCATGAGGCCCGGATGGTGGCCGAGCAGGCGACGACCGAGCTGAGGGAGGGCCGCCTCGCCGCCGAGGAGGCGGCGCTGGCCAGCACCCGCGAGCGCGAGCTCGCCGAGCAGGCCGCCGCCGAGCAGGCCAAGGCCGCCGAGGCCGCCGCGCTGGAGCGCAAGCAGGCCGAGCAGGCCGCGCAGGCCCAGGCGCGGGCCCGGTACGCCGCCGAGCAGGTCGCCCGCCAGCAGGCCGAGCACGCCGTCGAGGCGACCGGCGCTCGCGCAGCCGCGGAGGAGGAGGCCCGCACGCAGCTGGAGGCGGCGGCCGCCGCCAGCCAGGCGCGCGCCGAGGCCGAGGAGCAGGCCCGCCAGCACGCCGCGAGCGCGGCGCAGGCCCACCGCGAGCGCCGCGAGGCCGAGACCCGGCTGCAGTCGCTGGCCGAGGAGCTCGAGACCGTGCGCGTCCAGGCCCTGGAGGAGACCCAGGTCGCGACGCTGGCCCGGGAGCGTGCCGAGGCCGCGGCCCGCGAACAGGCGGTGCTGCGCGAGGAGGCCGAGCGGGCGACCGCGGAGCACGCCGAGGCCCGTCAGATCGCCGACGAGGCCGCCACCCGCCACGCCGAGCACGCCCAGCTCGCGCACGTGGCGCGGCTGGCGGCCGAAGAGAGCGCGCGTGACCTGGTCGCCTCGGCGGATGAGACCGCGCGGGCCGTGGTCGCCGAGGCCGAGCAGCGCGCCCGCGCCACGATCGCGCGGGCCGAGGCCCGGGCTCGCGACGCCCTGACCCTGGCCGAGACGGTCAGCCAGCAGGCACAGGAGGTCGCGGAGGCGGCGTACGCCGCCCGCACCGAGGCAGAGGAGGCCGCCCGCCAGCACGGCCACTCGGCCAGTCAGGCCGCCGCGGCCGAGCACGCCGCCCACGAGGCCGCGCGCGAGCGCGCCGAGGAGGCCGAGCGGGCCCAGGCCACCCGGCTCGTCGCCGAGGCCAGCGCCGGCGAGCACGCCGAGCAGGCCCGCACCGCGCACGCGTCCCGCACCGAGGCCGAGGAGCTGGCCCGGGCGGCGCAGGAGGCCCGCACCACCGCAGACGAGGCCGCGGCCGAGCACGCCCGGCTGGCCGCGGAGGCCCACGCAGCCCGGACCCGCGCCGAGACCTCCGCCGACGAGTCGGCGCAGGCCCGGGCCGCCGCCGAGGAGCTGGCCCGCGAGCACACCAGCCGCGCCGCGGAGGCGGCCGAGGCCGCGCGGCTGGCCCACGAGACGGCCGAGGCGCGGGCCACCGAGGCGGCTGACGCGCAGACCGCCCGCCAGGCGGCCGAGGAGGCCGCGGCGGAGCAGGCCTGGCTGGCCCGGACCGCCCACGAGGGGCGGGCCACCGCCGACGACATCGCCCAGTCCGCGCAGTCCCTGCGCGCGGCCACCGAGGAGTCCGCGGCCGAGCAGGCCGAGCTGGCCCGCCAGGCTCACGAGGCCCGGGTCGCCGCCGAACGGGCCGCCGACCAGGCCCAGGCGGCGCGCCTCTCGGCCGAGCAGTCAGGCCAGGAGCAGGCCACCGCCTCCGGCCTCGCGGCCGCTGCCGAGCACGCCGCCCACGAGGCGGCCGCCGAGCGGGCCTTCGAGGCCGAGGCCGCGCTGGCCGCGCGCACCGAGGCCGAGCTCCGCACCGCCGAGCACGCCGAGGTCGCGCGGCAGGCCCACGAGGCGCGCGCCACCGCCGAGGTGCTGGCCCGCGAGGCCCACGAGGTCCGCACCAGCGCCGAGCAGGCGGCCACCGAGCACGCCCGCCTGGCCGAGGCGGCCCAACAGACGCGCGCCACCGCCGAGCAGGCCGCCCGCGAGGCCGCCGAGGCCGCCGACCGGGCGCACCGTGCCCGCGAGGAGGCCGAGCGGGCCGCCGCCGAGCAGGCGGGCCGCGCGGACGAGGCGGCCGCCGCTGAGCAGGCCGCCCACACGACGGCCGAGGCCCACGCCGCCGAGGCCGCCGAGGCCCAGGCCGCCCGGACGGCCGCCGAGCAGATCGCGACCGAGCAGGCCTGGCAGGCCCGGTTGGCCCACGAGGGCCGGGCCACCGCCGAGGACATCGCCCAGTCGGCGCAGGTGATGCGGGCCGCGGCCGAGACCGCGGCCGCCGAGCAGGTGGAGCTGGCCCGCCAGGCCCACGAGGCCCGGCTGGCGGCGGAGCAGGCCGCCGACGAGGCGCACACCGCCCGGCTGGCCGCCGAGACCGCGGCTGGCGAGCACGCCACGGCAGCGGCCGACGCCGCCGAGGCCGAGCTCGCCGCGCACGAGAACGCCACCGAGCACGCCGAGGCCGCCCGCGCGGCACACCAGGCCCGCGTGACCGCCGAGCACGCCACCGCGGAGCAGGCCGAGGCGGCGCGTACGGCGCACGATGCCCAGGCCGCGGCCGAGGGGCTCGCGCGGTCCGCCCTTGACGCCCGCACGGACGCCGAGCGATCCGCCACGGAGCAGGCCGAGCTGGCCCGACAGGCGCACGAGGACCGGTCGGCCGCGGAGCTCTCAGCCGAGCAGGCGCACGCCGCACGCACCCAGGCCGAGCAGGCCACCGAGCAGCACGTCATCCTCGCCGCCCAGGCCGCCGCAGCCGAGCAGGCCGCCCACGAGGCCGCGGCGGCCCGGGCCGAGGCGGCCCGCCTCGCGCACCAGGCCCGTCAGGAGGCCGACCGGGTCGCCGCCGACCACGCGGCGGCGGCAGCGACGGCCCACGACGTCCAGGCCGCGGCCGAGGAGCTCGCGCGGTCCGCCCACGAGGCCCGCACCGAGGCCGAGCGCTCCGGCACCGAGCAGGCCGAGCGCGCCCGACAGGCGCACGAGGACCGGTCGGCCGCGGAGCGCGCCGCGGAAGAAGCCCACAGCGCGCGCACACAGGCCGAGCAGGTCACCGAGCAGCACGTCGTGCTCGCCTCCCAGGCGGCCGCAGCCGAGCACGCCGCCCACGAGGCCGCAGCCGCGCAAGCAGATGCCGCCCGGCTCGCCCACGAGGCCCGCCAGGATTCCGACCGGGTCGCCGCCGACCACGCGCAGGCGGCCCGCGCCGCCCATCAGGCGCAGGCCGAGGCGCAGGCCGCGGCCCAGGCGGCCCATGAGTCCCGGGTCGCCGCCGAGGACGCCGTACGCCGCCAGGCCGAGTCCGCGCGCGCTGCGATCGCAGAGCGGACCGCCGCCGAGCAGGTCGCGGCCCTGCAGGCCACCGATGCCGAGGAGGCCCACGCCGCGCGCCAGGTGGCGGAGGAGGCCAGCCGCCGGTCCGCCGAGGCCGCGCAGCGCGCGGCAGAGGCCGAGGCAGGCGCGCACGAGGCGGCCCAGGCCCGGGCTGCCGAGGCCGAGGCCGCGCACGCCGACCGCACCGCGGCCGAGCAGGTGACGGCCACCCAGCTGGCCGAGGCGACCGAGGCGCACGAGGCCCGCGCCGCCGCGGAGCGGGCGGCCGAGGTGGCCGAGCGGGCCCGCGCGGCCGCCGAGACCACCGCTCGCGAGCACAGCGCCGAGGCGGCGGAGGCGCACGAGGCGCGGACCGCCGCCGAGCAGCTGTCCGCGACCGCAACCGCCGCCGCCGGGGAGGCCCAACGGCTTCGCGAGGAGGCCGAGCGCCGCACCGCGGACCAGCAGGCACTCACCGCCTCGGCGGCAGCCGCCGAGGAGGCCGCACACCGCACCGCCGAGGAGCAGGCCGACCTGGCCCGTGCGGCGCACGCCGCACGCACCGCCGCCGAGGAGTCCGCCAGGGCGCACGCCGAGGCAGCGCAGGAGGCGCTGACCGCCCGCACGGAGGCCGAGGCGGCCGCGCTGACGGCGGAGGAGGCCCGCCGCGCGGCGGAGGAGGCCGGGAAGGCACAGGCGGAGCTGGCCGCGCGGGCCGGCAAGGAGCGGGCCACCGCCGAGTGGCGCACCGCCGAGGCCCTGGCCGACCTCCAGGTGGCGGCCGAGGAGAACGACGAGCGGCTCCGCGAGGCGACCGAGGCCCGCGCCGCGGCCGAGGAGGCCGCCGCCGAGGCGATCGACGCGCGCGCCGCGGCCGAGCGGGCGGCCGCCCGGCTGGCCGAGGAGCTGGCCGAAGCCCGGGCCAGGCTGCGGGACCTCGAGGACGCCGACTCACGCCACTGACCGTTGAATCGGGACCTTCGCCGGTTGAGTCCGGAGTTTCGCCCAGGCTGGGGGGCAGAAGTCCGGACTCGGGCGGCAGAAGTCCCGACTCGGGCGGCGGAAGTCCGGACTCAACGTCTAGGACAGGGCGCGCAGCGCTTCGGCGAGCTTGCGCCCGCACAGCTGGTGGCCGGCCGGGGTCGGGTGGTCGAAGTCCGGCCCGACCAGGTCCTGTCGTCCCTCGAGCCAGCGCTGCGCGTCGACGTACGGCACGCCCACCTGCGCCGCCGCCGAGCCGAGCGCGCCGATCACGCTGTCGGTGTCGGTGAAGTCGTCGACCGTCGGGTCCATCGTGCCGACCAGCACGACGCGGGCCTCGGGGTGCCGGCGCATCGCCTCGGTCAGCACCTCGACGGCCCGCTCCTCGATGAGCGCCGGGTCGTCCGCCTTGTCGTTGCCGCCGCCCTCGATGACCAGCCAGTCGACCGGTCCCACGTCGAGGGCGCCGGCGCGGATCTGGCCGATGAAGTTCGGCAGGCCGAAGTCCGGGTTCCCCGAGACGAAGCCGGTGCCGCCACCGCCGGCGATCCTCCGCTTCCAGCCCAGCCGGGCGGCGGCGAGGGACGCCATCGAGTCGTCCGGTCCGGTGTAGGCACCGCCCACGATGTAGGAGTCACCGAAGAACAGCGCCCGGGTCACGGTCTCCGCAGTGGTGCTCGGCGTCGGCTCCGGGGTCTGACCTTCTGTCGGCGTCGGGCTCGAGGCCGGCGCGCTGGACGAGGTGCCGCCCGCGGGCGGGTCGGACCCGGCCAGGTCGTCGCCCGTGTCGCCGCACCCGGTCGACAGCAGGAGCAGCGAGGTCAGCACCGCTGCGCGCATCGCCAGGGACACGCCACGACCCTAGGGCGGGGCTCCCAATCCGAGGTGGGTCGTCAGGCCCCGCGCCGGGCCAGCGCGTCGGCCAGCCTCCGGCCGAGGATCCGGTGGCCGGCGTACGTCGGGTGGACGTAGTCGTCGCACAGCCACTCGTCGTGCCCCTGGGTCCACTTCTGGGGGTCGACGAACCGGACACCCAGCCGCAGCGACAGCGACCTGAGGGCCTCCCGGATCGCGTCGGTGTCGGAGTACGGACCGTAGGTCTGCATCGGGCCGACGAGCACCACCAGGGCGTCCGGGAACTGCCTGCGGGCGATGCGCAGCACCTTCTTGGCGTTGCGCCGGATCTTCGTCAGCGGCAGGCCGATGTCGTTCGAGCCGCCCTCGATCACCACCAGGCGCGGGTTGGCGACGTCGAAGGCGCCGTCGTGGATCTGGGCGAGGTACGGCGGGGCGTCGTACTCAGGGTTGGCCGCCACGAACCCGGTGCCGCCCGCGCCCCGGATCACCGGTGCGTAGCCCAGCGCGCGGGCCGCGACGTGCGCCATGCCGCGGTCGCGGTCGGGGCTGCACCCGCCGCCGACGAAGTAGGAGTCGCCGAAGAACAGCGCCGGCCGTCCTGCCCGGTCCGACGTGACCACGCGCGCCGCGGGATCGGGCGTCATCGCTGGTGCCGCCGGAGCGGCCGCCCCGAGCAGCAGGGTCGCCAGGGCCGGGACCAGCACGTGTCCCAGGGGGCGGCGCACTACGCGAGACTATCGGCCAGCTCGCGCGCGATCCGGCGATTCGCCGCACGCGAGGTACGCCCGGTCCCGACGATGTTGAAGAACCCGTGGATCTGGTCGTCGAACCGGGTCAGCGAGACGGTCCGGCCGGCCTCGCGGAGCCGCTCGGCGTACGCCTCGCCCTCGTCGCGGAGCGGGTCGAAGCCCGCGACGTAGACCAGGGCGGGCGCCAGGCCGTCGGGCAGCTCGGCGTGCAGCGGGGAGAGCCGCGGATCCTCGGACGGTACGCCGGTGGCGTAGGACCGGTCGGCCTGGTGCATGAAGTCGCGGGTGAGGTAGAAGCCGTGGGCGAACAGGTCCGCGCTGCGGGTCTCCCGCCGGGCCTTGGTCGCCGGGTAGACCAGCAGCTGGACGGCCAGCGGCCAGCCCTGCCGGGCCGCCTCGATCGCCACGCCGGCGGCGAGGTTGCCGCCGGCCGAGTCACCGCCGACCCCGAGCCGGTCCGGGTCGGCGCCGAGCTCGGCGGCGTGCTCCAGCGTCCAGGCGTACGCCGCGACCGCGTCGTCGTGGGCGGCGGGGAACGGGTGCTCGGGCGCCAGGCGGTACTCGACCGACAGCACCCGCACCTGGGCCTGCTCAGCCAGGAAGCGGCACGGCGCGTCGTGGGTGTCGAGGTCGCCGCAGAAGAAGCCGCCACCGTGGAAGAAGACCAGCAACGGGCCGGTCGCGGGCGCATCGGTCGGCGCGTAGAGCCGGGCCGGCAGGTCCGCGACCCGCAGCGACCGGACCGCGCCGATCGGCTGGTCGCCGGCGGTGTGCGACGTGGTCATCCGCAGCACCTTCCGACCCTCGGCGAGGGGCACCGTCTCGGCGCCGGGCACCCGGGCGAGCCGCTGCAGGCGCAGCATCAGCTGGAGATCGGTGGCCAGGGTGTTGCCGTCGAGCGTGACCGGCCGCCCGGCCAGCGCCCGCTGGGCCCGCTCCGGCAGCGACATCGCTGTCGCCAGCCCGGCCCGCTCCAGCCGCCTCCGCACCGCCACAGCCGTCCAACCTAGCGGTCCCTGTAGTCGCCGACACCCGCTGTTCACCGTGCGGTGTCAGACTGGCGACCATGACCCTCGACAGCGCCGATCCGGCCGTTGCCACCCGTGGTGACGGGGTCCCCGAGGAGCCGTTCGACGTCGAGCCGCCGTACACCGTGGACGACGAGGCGCTGGCCGCCGTCGAGAAGTTCGAGGACCGGTTCCTCGACCGTGAGCTGTCCTGGCTGCGGCTCAACCAGAGGGTGCTCGAGCTGGCCGAGGACGACCAGCAGCCGTTGCTCGAGCGAGTGCGTTTCGCCGCGATCTTCACCAGCAACCTCGACGAGTTCTTCATGGTCAGGGTGGCCGGCCTCAAGCGCCGGATCGCGGCCGGGCTCGCGGTGCGGGCGGCGTCCGGGCTGGTGCCGCGCGAGGTGCTCGAGCAGATCTGGGAGAAGTCCCGGCACCTCAGCGAGCGGCACGCGCGACTGTTCACCGAGGAGCTGGTGCCGCTGCTGATCGAGGCCGGGATCGAGCTGGTGCGATGGCGCGACCTCGACCGCGACGAGCAGAAGTACTGCAAGAAGCTGTTCAAGGAACGGATCTTCCCGGTCCTGACGCCGCTGGCCGTCGACCCCGCGCACCCGTTCCCCTACATCTCCGGGCTCTCGCTCAACCTGGCTGTCACGATCCGCAACCCCAAGACCGGCAAGGAGCACTTCGCCCGGGTCAAGGTGCCGCCGATCTTCGCCCGCTTCGTACCGCTCGGCAACCAGCGCTTCGTACCGCTCGAGGACGTCATCGGCGAGCACCTCAAGCGGCTGTTCCCGGGCATGGAGGTCCTGGAGGTGCACACCTTCCGGGTCACCCGCAACGAGGACCTGGAGGTCGAGGAGGACGACGCCGAGAACCTGCTGGCCGCGCTGGAGAAGGAGCTGCTGCGGCGCCGGTTCGGCCCGCCGGTGCGCCTCGAGGTCGAGGAGTCGATGACCCAGGGCGTGCTCGAGCTGCTGGTCACCGAGCTCGGGGTCAGCCAGGAGGAGGTGTTCCGGCTCCCCGGACCGCTCGACCTGCGCGGCCTGCACGGCGTCGCCGACCAGAACCGTGAGGAGCTGAAGTACCCCGCGTTCGTGCCGACCACCCACCCGCTGCTGGCCGAGGTGGAGTCCGCGGCGCCCGTCGACGTGTTCAAGGCCACCCGGCGCCACGACGTACTCCTGCACCACCCCTACGACTCGTTCGCCACCTCGGTGCAGCGGTTCATCGAGCAGGCGGCGGCGGATCCACACGTGCTCGCGATCAAGCAGACGCTCTACCGCACCTCCGGCGACTCGCCGATCATCGACGCCCTCATCGACGCGGCCGAGGCCGGCAAGCAGGTGCTGGTGCTGGTCGAGATCAAGGCGCGCTTCGACGAGGAGGCGAACATCCGCTGGGCCCGCAAGCTCGAGCAGGCCGGCTGCCACGTCGTCTACGGGCTGGTCGGGCTCAAGACCCACTGCAAGCTGGCCATGGTCGTGCGCGACGAGCCCGAGGGGATCCGGCGCTACACCCACATCGGCACCGGCAACTACAACGGCAAGACCGCCCGGACCTACGAGGACCTCGGCCTGCTCACCACCGACGAGATCATCGGCGAGGACGTCGCACACCTGTTCAACAACCTGTCCGGATATGCCCGCAAGCCTTCCTACGAGCAGCTGCTGGTGGCCCCCGACTCGGTCCGCACCGGCCTGATCGAGCGGATCAGGCGCGAGATCGAGCACCACCGGGCCGGCCGGCCGGCCCGGATCCGGATGAGGATGAACTCGCTGGTCGACGAGGGCATCATCGACGCCCTCTACCTCGCCTCCCAGGAGGGCATCCCGGTCCAGCTGGTCACCCGCGCGATCTGCGCGTTGCGGCCCGGCGTCCCCGCGCTGTCGGAGACGATCGAGGTCCGCTCGATCCTGGGCCGGTTCCTCGAGCACAGCCGGGTCTACTGGTTCGACAACGGCGGCGAGCCCGAGGCCTGGATCGGGTCGGCGGACATGATGCACCGCAACCTCGACCGCAGGGTCGAGGTGCTGGTCCGGCTGCCCGAGACCGAGCTGGTCGACGAGGTCAACCAGATGCTGGACCTGGGCTTCGCGCCCGACACGTCTGCCTGGGACCTGCACAGCGACGGTGACTGGGTCCGGAACGGCGG
Source organism: uncultured Actinomycetota bacterium (assembly GCA_963749865.1). Lineage (GTDB taxonomy): Bacteria > Actinomycetota > Actinomycetes > Propionibacteriales > Nocardioidaceae > Nocardioides. Next base: position 117,165 of record CAVVOE010000004.1, on the reverse strand, counting down.
CCACACCGACTACCAGGAGGCGCTGATCGAGCGCCACCGGCGCCGGCGTACGGGTGGGTGACGGGTTGCTGAACCGGCCCTGACTTGCGCGCGGCGGCCGGGCACCCCCTAGGCTGTCGAGCGGCCGAGACACCGACCCGACTCGGACACCCCGCCATCTCGCCAGGAGTAGTCAGTGGCCCTGCGCTTCCGCCCGGTCGACACGGCCTTCTACGACCTGTTCACCGAGTCGGCGCAGCACCTCGTCGTCGGTGCCGGGCTGCTGGCCGAGATGCTCAGCGAGACCGCCGTGCGCGAGGACGTCGCGACCCGGATGCGACAGGCCGAGCACGAGGCCGACGAGACGACGCACGCGCTGTTCAAGCGGGTGAACACGACGTTCGTGACGCCGTTCGACCGCGAGGACATCTACCGGCTCGGCTCGGGCCTCGACGACGTCATGGACATGATGGACGAGGTCGTCGACCTGATCCTGCTCTACGAGGTCAAGGTGCTGCCGCCCGAGCTCTCCCAGCAGGTCGAGGTGCTCCAGCGGTGTGCCGAGCTGACCGCGGCGGCGATGCCCGGGCTGCAGACGCCGCAGAAGCTCGAGGAGTACTGGATCGAGATCAACCGGCTGGAGAACACCGGCGACAAGTTCCACCGCCGGATCCTGGCCAAGCTGTTCTCCGGCGAGTTCAAGACGATCGAGGTGCTCAAGCTCAAGGACATCGAGGAGGCCCTCGAGGGCGCGATCGACGCGTTCGAGACGGTCGCGAACATCGTCGAGCAGATCGCCGTCAAGGAGTCCTGAGTCCAGCATGGACCTCGCGATCGTCGTCGCGGTCGTGGTCGTCGCCTTGGCGTTCGACTACACCAACGGCTTCCACGACGCCGCCAACGCCATCGCCACCTCGGTCTCCACACGGGCTCTGACACCACGCATCGCGCTGATCCTGGCTGCGGTCATGAACTTCGTCGGCGCTCTCCTGGGCCAGGAGGTCGCGAAGACCGTCCAGAGCGTGCTGACGCTCCAAGGAGTCGGCCAGAACCACGGACTGGTCATCGTGCTCGCCGGTCTGCTCGGCGCCATCACCTGGAACCTCACCACCTGGTACTTCGGCCTGCCGTCGTCGTCCTCCCACGCACTGATCGGTGGTCTCGTCGGCGCGGGGATCGCCGGTGGAGTGACCATCGAGTGGCACACGATCCTCGAGAAGGTCGTCATCCCGATGATCGCCTCGCCGCTTGTCGGCTTCACACTGGCGTTCATCATCATGCTCGCGATCATGTGGATCTTCCGGCGCAAGAACCCGCACAAGGTCTTTCGCGGGTTCCGGATGATGCAGACGATCTCCGCGGCCGCGCTCGCCCTCGGCCATGGCCTCCAGGACGCACAGAAGACGATGGGTGTGATTTTCCTGGCGGTCACGACCGCGGGCTACTACTCCACCGCCTCCGGCGAGCCGCAGCAGGACCTGCCGCTGTGGATCGTCTTCGCCGCCGGCGCGGCGATCTCGGCCGGTACGTACTCCGGCGGCTGGCGGATCATGCGCACCATGGGCCGCCGCATCATCCACCTCGACCCAGCCCGCGGCTTCGCCGCCGAGTCAGCTGGCACCGCGGTCATGTACACCACGGCGTTCGCCCTCGGGGCCCCCATCTCGACCACGCACACCATCACCTCGGCGATCATGGGTGCCGGCGCGACCAAGCGCTTCTCCGCCGTGCGCTGGGGCGTCGCGCGCTCCATCGTGACCGCGTGGATCCTCACCTTCCCGATGGCCGGCTCCGCCGCCGCCCTGATCTACCTCCTGTGCCGGCTCGTCTTCAGGCTGCCCTGAGCTCGCGTCTCCGCGATAGTCGTTGACGTTTGGCACAGAGCCCACGCGCGGCTTGTTGTCCCGAACGTGAACAACTATCCCGCCAGGGGCAGGAGGTCCGGCTTTCGGTGGCGGAGCCAGATCGCCTTCTCAGCATCCGAGAGCGCGCGTCGTTGTTCGACGGTAAACGTCGGCACCCACCACGGAGGCAGTTCCAGGGTCCAGCGTCGTTCGGCGGCCGGCCTGCGTTCAGCTCGCAGGTATGCAGCCCGCAGCCGAGCCAGGAACGGCCCGGTGTCCGGCAGGTCCCCTCGCACCATCGTCACCGGCTCAAGGCCGTGCTCCCTGAACACGTGCTCCCGCCTCAGGTCGCTGGTGCGACGTTCCGCCGCCAGGTGAAGCGGGCCGTCGTACTCGACGAGTACGCCGGTGCGCGGATCCACGAGGTCCGGCGTCCCCAGGTGGCTCCCAGAGGGGTCGAATAGCGGACGGTTCGCGAGCGGGCGAGGGTAACCGGCGTCCTGCCAGACCAGCCTCGGAACGTGCTCACGCGGCGACCATGCATTCTCGTCGGCGAGGTGCCGCCCTTGTCTCGCTTGCTCTATCCCGGTGTAGCTGGGATGGGAGTCGATCCAGACGCTGGCCTCTGCGATCGAGACCAGGTCGTGGTAGGCAGCCATGTCCAGGCGAGACGCTGCCTGCCATGGGCTCGGCGCATACCGCATCTCGTAGACCACGGACCTAGCCGAGCGGGTGATCCGCAGGCCATCGACCACCACCACGTCGTCCGGCGACCATCGCTCATTGCAGACGTGGAGTCCAGGCTGTGTCCGGATCGTCCGGAACGGCAACGCGATGGGCACCGGAGCCGGCGTCTCACCATCCGGCAGTATCCCTGCGAACCACCACGCCCGCTCCCAAGCCAGCCCGGCCCAGCCGGTGACGGCGCCGAACCGCGGTAACAGCACGCCCGCCTCCGCCACTCGCTGCATGGCCGTCAGCTCGACGCGCGACGGCACGTGCCGCCCGCGACTGCTCCGGCGCCAATCGGGTCCGGCCGCCTCGCGCTTCGTCGGCCCCGTCACGCCAGCCGGGTCGACTCGCACGGGCAGCACAACCGCTCGCTCTCGACCGATCAGCTCTGCCGCCATGCTTCGAAACCATCTCGGAACCCAGCCGATCGCGCGAACGCTCATCCACAGGCCAGGTGAGGGATAGTCGTTGACCTTTGGCACGGCCCCTCAGCGGTCGAACGCGTGCCGAACGTCAACGACTAACGCGCACCCGGCAGTCAGGCGACGCCCGATCAGCCGAAGCGGCCCGAGATGTAGGCCTCGGTGGCCTCGTTGTCCGGGTTGCTGAACATCTTCTTGGTGGTGTTGAACTCGACCAGGTGACCCGGCTGCCCGGCCCCCTTGAGGTTGAAGAAGCCGGTGTCGTCGGAGACGCGGGCCGCCTGCTGCATGTTGTGGGTCACGATCACGATCGTGAACTCGGCCTTGAGCTCGTGGATCAGGTCCTCGATCGCCGAGGTCGAGATCGGGTCCAGCGCCGAGCACGGCTCGTCCATGAGCAGCACCTGAGGCTCGACCGCGATGGCGCGAGCGATGCACAGTCGCTGCTGCTGGCCGCCGGAGAGCCCCATCCCCGGCTTGTTGAGCCGGTCCTTGACCTCGGTCCAGAGGTTCGCGGCGCGTAGCGACTTCTCCACGGTGGAGTCCTGCTCGGACTTCTTCATCCGCTTGGAGTTGAGCCGGTTGCCCGCGAGGACGTTGTCGTAGATCGACATCGTGGGGAAGGGGTTCGGCCTCTGGAAGACCATGCCGATCTGGCGGCGTACGGCGACCGGGTCGATCGACTCGTCATACAGGGACTGCCCGTCGACCATGATCTTCCCCTCGACGCGGGCGCCGGGGATCACCTCGTGCATCCGGTTCAGCGACCGGAGCATGGTCGACTTGCCACAGCCGGACGGGCCGATGAACGCGGTGACCGACCGGGCCTTGATGGTCATGGTGACGCCTTGGACAGCCAGGAATTCGCCGTAGTAGATGTCGAGGTCGGAGACGTCGATGCTCTTGGCCATGTGGGTCAGCCTTTCCTTACTGCGAAGATCCGGCCGATGAGGCGCGCGATCAGGTTGAGCGCCATCACGATGACGATGAGGACGAGCGCGGCGCCCCAGGCGCGGGCGATCCCGGGGGCCTCGGTCCCGGGCGGGGCGTCGAACGGCACCGTCCCGGGCTGGGTGAACGAGTAGTAGATGTAGACCGGCAAGGTGGTCATCCTCTCGCCGAACAGGTTGAAGTTCACCGAGTCGGTCTTGCCGGCGATCACCAGCAGCGGCGCGGTCTCGCCGATCACGCGGGCGGTGGCCAGCATGATGCCGGTGATGATGCCGCCCAGCGAGGTGGGCAGGACGACCTTCATGATCGTGCGCCACTTGGGCACGCCCAGGGCGTACGACGCCTCCCGCAGGTCGTCGGGGACCAGGCGGAGCATCTCCTCGGTCGAGCGCACGACGATCGGGATCATCAGCAGGGACAGGGCGACGGAGCCACCGAAGCCGAGCCGGATCTGCGGGCCGAAGATGAGCACGAACAGCGCGAGCGCGAACAGACCGGCCACGATCGAGGGGATGCCGGTCATCACGTCGACCAGGAAGGTGATCCATCGGGCCAGCCGCTTCCCCTTGCCGTACTCGACCAGGTAGATCGCGCAGAAGAGCCCGACCGGCACCGAGATGACCGCCGCGGCCAGCGTGACGAGGAGGGTGCCGATGATCGCGTGGTAGATGCCGCCCTGGTCGTCGCCGACCACGTTGCGCATGTCGAAGGACAGGAAGCTGCCGTTGATCTCCGGGAGCCCGTTGTCGAGGACGGTCCAGATCAGCCAGACCAGCGGGACGACCGCGACGGCGAACGCCGTCCACACCAGCGAGGTCATCAGCCGGTCGATGGCGCCGCGTCGGCCCTCGATCGAGGCCGACCACAATGGCAGCGCCACGACGAAGATGACGGCGGCCACGGCCAGGAAGGCGGGGATCCCCCACCCGACCAGCAAGGCCAGCAGGCCGGCGGCCCCGACGGCCACGGCCGCGACCAGCCCGGTGGCCCAGCTGGGCAGCCGGGGCGCAGTCAGCGGCAGCGACGCCCGCAACTCGGGTGGCGCGTCAGTCGTCGTCATCGCGCGAACCTCCGCTCCTGGCGGGCGACGATGGCTCGGGCCGCGAAGTTGACGGCGAAGGTGAAGGCGAACAGCACCAGGCCGGTCGCGATCAGCACGCTCAGCTTGGCCGGCGTGGCCTCGGCGAAGCTCGAGGCGATGTTGGACGCGATCGTCGCCGGGTTGGTGTTCGAGATCAAGTTGAGGGTGACCACCGGGCTCGCCGAGAGCACCATGGCCACCGCCATCGTCTCGCCCAGCGCGCGGCCCAGGCCGAGCATGACCGCGGAGACCATGCCCGAGCGGGCGTAGGGGAACACGGCATAGCGGATCATCTCCCACTTGGTGGCACCCAGCGCGAGCGCGGCCTCCTCGTTGAGACGGGGGGTCTGGGCGAAGATCTCCCGGCAGATCGCGGTGACGATCGGGAGGATCATGATCGCGAGCACGACGCCCGCGGTCAGCACGGTCTTGCCGGTGACCGATGCGGGCCCGTCGAAGAACGGCACGAAGCCGAGGTGGTCCTCGAGCCACTTCTGGACGGTGACCAGGTGCGGAGCCAGGGTCCGGGCACCCCAGAGGCCGAAGACGACAGAGGGGACGGCGGCGAGCAGGTCGACCACGTATGCGACCGGGACGGCGATGGCCCGCGGTGCGTAGTGGGAGATGAACAGGGCGATCCCCAGCGCGAACGGCACCGCGATGACCAGCGCGACCAGCGCCGCGAAGATCGTGCCGAAGAGCAGTCGGCCGACGTAGGACCAGAAGCTGTCGAGGGGCGCGTAGTTGGCGGCGGGCTTGCTGACACCCGGGATGCCTTCGACGGCAAGGAAGATGAAGACCGCCGCCAGTGCCGCCAGGATGATCAGCCCGGCGCCCCGGGCCAGACCCGCGAAGATGCGGTCCCCGCGCTGGGTCGGGGGGCTGGCTTGGGGCTCGGCCCCGATGGTGGTGGTCATGCTGCTCCTGGTCGGATGGGATCCGTTCAGTGGGAGAAGCTCGGAGACCGCGCTGCGGCGAGCCGACCGGTCTGGCCGACTCGCCGCATCACGGGTTCCTCGTGAACTTCTCGTGCCTTACTTGATCGCGTCGATGATCCCAGCGGCCTCGTCGGCCAGCGCGGGGTCGAGCGGCGCGGATCCGGCCTGGTCGGCGGCGGCCGCCTGGCCGTCCTCGGACACGATGTAGGAGAGGAAGCCCTTGACCAGGGCACCCTCGTTCGCGTCGTCGTACGACGGGCAGGCGATCAGGTAGGACAGCAGGATCAACGGGTAGGCACCCGACTCGGTCGTGGTGCGGTCGACCTCGATCGCCATGTCGTTGGGACCGCGGCCCTCGGCCCGCGGGGAGACGGCGACGACCTTGGCGGCACCGTCGGCGGACGGCGCGGTGTACTCCTCGCCGACCTTCAGGGCCGCGATCCCCAGGCCGCCGGCCTGGCTCTCGTCGGCGTAGCCGATCGCGCCCTCGCCGGCCTTGACCGCGGCGACCAGGCCCGAGGTCCCCTCGGCAGCCTCACCACCCTGCTTCGGCCAGACCCCGTCGGGGTCGTAGGACCAGCCGCCGTCGGCGGCCTGCGACAGGTAGTCGGTGAAGTTGTTGGTCGTGCCCGAGTCATCGGACCGGTGCACCGGCGTGATCGTGGTGTCGGGCAGGTCCAGGTCGGGGTTCTGGTCGGCGATCGCCGGGTCGTTCCATGCGGTGATCTTGTCGTCGAAGATCCCTGCGATGGTGGCCGCGTCGAGCTGCAGGCCCTCGACGCCGGGGAGGTTGTAGACGACCGCGATCGGGCTGACGTAGGCCGGGACCTCGATGACGTCGCCGCCGCACCGCTCGTTGGCGGCGTCCAACTCGCCCTCGTCGGTGCTCAGCGCCGAGTCGGAGCCGGCGAACGAGTAGGCCTTGCTGATGAAGTTCTCGCGCCCGGTGCCGGAGCCGACCGGGTCGTAGTTGACGGTGGCGCCGGAGTTCGCTTCCTGGAACCCGGCCCGCCAGACGCCTTGCGCGGACTCCTGCGACGAGGCGCCGCCACCGTTGAGGGTGCCGGACAGGCTGTCGCTGCTACCGGTGTCGGCTCCGCTGGCGTCGTCGTCGCCGGAGTCGTTCGCGGCGCCACAGCCGGACATGACCAGGGCCAGGACGGCGATGGTGGCGGGCACGGCCGTCCGGCGGAGCCGGCGACCGTTCACAAGCGTGCTCTTCACGCGTATCTCCTGAGTCTTCGAAGGGCACTTACGTCGTGAACGTAGGGAGGAGAGGTGTCCGGCCCTGTGGGCGCGGGTGAACGCCGCGTGAACGCGGGCGGTCCGTCTGATGGCGGTGCACCGGGCGGGAGACGGCCGTCACATGAACGGCGCGCTCACCGCCGCTCAGCGGACGCGGTGGCGCTCGCTGGCCCGCACCTCGCCCTTGCGCAGGTGCAATACCACCAGCTCGCCCGGGGACAGACCCGGGTCGTCGATCCCGGCGGCGGCGAAGATCCAGGGCAGCACCGGGCGGTGCGTGCAGACGACCAGCCCGCCCACCGCGGCCGGCCGCTCCTCGAGCCAGTGCGTGAGCCCGACGACCAGCCTGCGGACCGAACTGCGGCTGGCGTCCTCCTCGCTGAGCAGGTCGTCGGTGCGCAGCTTGCAGCCGACGGCTGCCGCGTACGGCTCGAGGGTCTGGACGCACCGGGTGCTGCTCGAGCTGACCAGCCGGCGGACGTCGTACGCCGCCAGCACGGGCACCAGCTTCCCGGCCTGGTGCTTGCCCGTCGCCAGCAGCGGGCGCTGGCGGTCGTCGGAGCGCCAGGCCTTGCGCGACCGAGCCTGGCTGTGGCGCAGGACAACCAGGGTCCGGGTCTTCTTCGCCTGGGCAAGCGCCTCATCAAGGGTGTCGACGTCGAACTCGTAGCTCAGCCGACGCCGGGCCTTGTCGATCGGGAACCAGCCGACCTCGTCGATCTCGGCGTTGGGCTCGTAGCCGCCCACGTCGCCGTTGCCCACCGCCCGGCCGACCCAGTAGTGGACCAGCTTGGTGCCCGCCCGCACCGGATACCGCTGGTCCGACAGCGGCAGCCCGAGCCGGACCCGGACCCCGGTCTCCTCCTCGACCTCGCGGACCGCGGCCGCCGTCGCGTGCTCGCCCCGGTCGAGCTTGCCCTTGGGGAACGACCAGTCGTCGTACTTCGGCCGGTGCACCAGGAGCACGGTCCCGCCGGGACCGAGGACCACCGCGCCTGCCGAGGCGACCTCGCGCTCGACACGGGACGGCATTTCACCCCACCAGGATCTTCGAAGTGGCGCTACGCGCGGAGGTCGAACATCCTGTCGGGGACCCCGAAAAGAGCATGATGGAAGTGTTCCATCACAAAGTGACGAACAGGAGACCCGGTTGGCATCGCCGTGGAGACGCCGGCTGACCGCGGTCGCCGGCACGGTGCTCGCGCTGGTGCTCCTCGCCGTCGCAGCGGTGACCGGGGTCCGCTGGTGGCAGGACGGGCACCGCAGCGACCTCGAGCGAGCCATGGCGTACGCGCCGGCCGACAGCCAGCGCTACTCGTGGACGGACTGGGCCGCGGTCCGCTCCTCGCTGGACGCCGACCTGGACGCACGGTCCTCGGCGGAGGACGTCGAGGCGTTCCTGGCGGACGGGTTCGACGCCGACCTCACTTCGGGGTCCGCGATGGTCGAGTCGACCACGGTGCTCCAGCAGGCGTTCGGCTTCTCGCCGGCCGACGTGGAGTGGGAGCTGCTGGCCCAGAGCGACACCGGGTCGCTGCTGCTGGCCGGCCTCCCTGGCGACCTGGACGTCGACGACCTCGGCGACGGCTTCGAGCAGCTGGGCTACGAGCGCCCGGACGAGGCGAACGGCGTCTGGGGTGGCGGCGAGGAGCTGGTCGCCCGGCTGGCCGAGAGCAACGGCGCCAGCCTGTCGCCCCAGTTCCAGTACCTCGCCCTGGACGCCGACCGGCACCTGCTGCTGGCCAGCGACAGCAGCCCCTACCTCCGGGACGCCGTCGAGGACCTCGACGGCGACCTGGGCGACACGGGGCTCAGCGACGTCGCCGGCGCCGTGGACGACCCGCTGTCGGCTGCCGTCTACACCGGCGACTTCGCCTGCAAGTCGCTCGCGATGGCGCAGGCCGACGAGGCCGACCAGAGCGCCGCCGACCAGCTGATCGCCACGGCCGGTGGCGTCGACCCGCTGACCGGCTTCGCGATGGCGGCCGAGCCCGACGGATCGGTGCGCGTCGCGCTGGCCTTCGAGGACGACGAGCAGGCCCGCCGCAACGCCGACAGCCGCGCGGCCCTCGCCGCCGGAACCGCCCCCGGGCAGGGCGGCGACTTCGCCGAACGGTTCGACCTCGGCCCGGTCACCGCCGACGGGCGCGTGGTCACCCTCGAGCTCGAGCCGGTCGACGACAGCCCGGTGCTCTCCGACCTGTCCACCGGGCCGGTGCTGTTCGCGACCTGCTGATCGATCAGCGCTGACCGATCAGCCGACGCTCAGCGCGTGGCCCACAGCCAGTCGTACCCGCTGCCACCACCGGTACAGGCGCATGACGAGAAAGTAGCCCGCAGCAGCCGTACCACGCTCACCCGGAGGGGTGCTTTTCCACAGTCGGTGGCAGGAGCGCGGCCGGGGGCAGCCCGCACTCAGGAGGGTCGCGGGCGGACGCCGAGGATCCGGTCGATCTCGGCGGTGGACAGGTGCTCGTCGGCCTCGCTGGCCGCGATGATCAGGTTGGTGGTCAGCTCCACCTCACCCAGGAGGTCGGCGTCTTCGAGCGTCACGTCGAACTGGTCGTGCACGCCGGTCCTCCTCTCATGTGCCCTTACCGAGCCCGAGCGCCACAGGAGCCCGGGATACGTACCTGTCCTCACCCAGCGTAGTCGGCGGTCTCGGCCCTGACAGTGATCCGAACGGGTGGTGGGGGGACCACCCGAACAACGCACGAGGCCCCACCCTGTCGGGTGGGGCCTCGCAACGGTCCGGGTCAGAGGGCCCGAACGTTCTCCGCCTGGGGGCCCTTGGGGCCCTGGGTGACGTCGAACTCAACCTTCTGGTTCTCGTCCAGGGTCTTGTACCCCTGGGACTGGATCGCCGAGTAGTGCACGAAGACGTCGTCGCCGCCGTCCTCCTGCGCAATGAAGCCGAAACCCTTCTCGGCGTTGAACCACTTCACGGTGCCCTGAGCCATTGCTCGATTACTCCTTAGTCGGGGCGTGAGGCCGCCAACTCGACGGCCCCGCAATCGATGCGGTGACTCGCCGCTCCCGACCTGTTGGGTCTCCCCCACAAGCAGAAACGCCGTTGGTCCCAAAACCCCACCGGCGTCGTACCAGCTGGATGTTGCACCTCTTGCTGCCGGAAACAGTACCAAGTCACGGCCGCATGGAAAGACGCCGGAGCGGAGTTCTGGGACGCACCGGGTGGCGGTACGCCGACGCGCACGTGTCGAGCACGTGACCGACGGGCACTCGCCCCGGCCGAGAACCTGTGGATCAGTGTCACCGTTCTGTGTATTTGAGGTGTCTCCACTGTTGTCATTGTCTGGACCGGCCTCAGTCCCAGCGGTCACATTCGCCACAGAAACGCAGCGCCGCCCCGATTCCGTGGGCCCATCGGCGTAGTCCGACATGACTATGCCAACGGCGATCAACTGATGATCCACAGAACGTCCCCACAGGCTGTTACCCGACGGCGAACCTTGTGTCGTGACCTTCCCCCGAGGTCACGGACCCCCCACCGGTGACGCCGTTCGTGAACCCCCGGCCGTGCTGGTCCTCCTTGGAGGGCCGACGGCCCACGGACGACGGACCATGACCCCCTGGATGGCCCCCGATGTCCACCATGCTCAGCACCTCAACCCGTCTGGTAGTCCTCGCCGTCGCCGCCGCCGGCGCCTCGCTGGCCCTTCCCCAGGCCCAGGCCCACGCTGCCGGTGGCACGACCTACTACGTCTCGCCCTCCGGCAACGACTCCAGCAGCGGCACCTCGCCGTCCAGCGCGATCAAGACGCTGGACCGGGCCTCCGGCCTCCAGCTCAACCCCGGCGACGAGGTGCTCCTCGAGCGCGGCGCCACCTTCTCCGGCAAGCTCGCGGTCTGGAGGTCCGGTGCCGCCGGCGCCCCGATCACCATCGGCGCGTACGGCAACGGCGCCAAGCCGGTCGTGACCGGCGACTGCCTCGAGGTCGGCGGCTCTTACATCACCATGACCGACTTCACGGTGTCCTACTGCAACACCAACGGCATCTGGACCGATGGCACCGGCAACGTCATCACCAACGTGGAGGCGACCCACAACATCCACGGCATCGACGTGGCCGAGCACGCCAGGAACACCAAGGTCGTCCGCAACTACCTGCACCACAACGACCGGATGGCCCCGAACACCCCGGGTGCCTTCGACGACTACGGCGCTGTCGGCGTCGTCGTCCAGGGCGACAACACCGAGGTCGCCTACAACACCATCACCGACAACTGGGCGGCCTCGGCCGACTTCGGCACCGACGGCTCTGCGGTCGAGATCTACGGCGGCATCGGCAGCCTGGTCCACCACAACGTCGCCGACAACAACCGGACCTTCACCGAGCTGGGCAACAGCCGGTCGGCCGACACGACGTACGCCTACAACCAGGTCACGTCGAGCCTGAACGACACCGAGTTCCTCATCACCCGCGGTGACGCCGACTACTTCGGTCCGGTGCGCGGCACGGTCGCGGTGAACAACTCGGTCAGGCTGACCGGCGGGAACTCACTCGGCTTCTCCTGCTACGCCGGCTGCACCGCTGGCTACTTCATGCTCTACAACAACGTGCTCGACGTGGCCGGTCGGATCGGCTACCTCGAGGGGTCGATGAGCGGCGGCAACAACGTCTACTGGCGCGGCTCCATGGGCGGCCTGAAGCTGATGTCCGGCGACCGGTACGCCGACCCGAAGTTCCGCGGGCCTCGCCTCATCCCTGGCCCCAGGAGCCCGCTCGTCGACGCCGGCCGGCCCTCCCCCATGAGCACGGACCTCGACGGCACCAAGGTCGGCGTGGACGGCAACGGCGACGGCAAGCGCGGCCCCGACATCGGCGCCCACGAGGCCAAGTCCAAGGGCAAGAAGCACAAGGCCAAGGGCGGCAGGGGCCACCACAACGGCCACTCGCACGCCTCGCACCACGGCGGCAAGGGCCACCACGGCCACTCCCACGCTGCCCACCACAACGGTGGCAAGGGCAAGGGCAAGCACCACGACCACGGAGGCAAGAACAACCACCGCCTCCACTGAGACCAGCCCGGGGGACCCCAAGGGGTCGGGGTTCCCCGGGCTTGGATGGGAGCCTCCACTCCCAACCCGCGGAAGCCTCCACTTCCGCACTGGATCCCGACTCCTGCGACCGGCCCGGGGGTGGCAGGAATCGGGGTCCACACGACGTCCCGGCCCAGGGGGGCCGGGACGTCGGCATGTCCGTGCGATGTTCTCTAGACTGCGGAGTCCTGCGGGCCCTTAGCTCAGTTGGTAGAGCATCGGACTTTTAATCCGCTGGTCGTCGGTTCGAGCCCGACAGGGCCTACTCGCAGGCTGTACTACGTCGCCTGATGGGTGACGTTCAGCCTTCGGCCGATGTGTTGCACACGTTCGGGTGATCGGTGACAGCTACTTCGGCTGATTGGTGACCCTCCCGTCGACCGAGCCGCCGGTTGCGACGAAGCGACACTCGTCCGCGTCGCAGGCGGCTAGCGCATTCCGGATCAGCCGCCGGGTATCTCGCAGCGCGGCCAGCTGCACCTCGATGCGGTACGCGACCTGCTCCAGCCGCCACCGCTCCGAGGCACAGGTCGCGGCACCGAGGTCGTGGGCGGACAGCGCGTCCACGACCTCGTCGACCGTCAGCCCCAGCTGCTGGAACTGACGCGCCATCAGGACCCGCTCCACGTCGCGCTGGTCGAAGGTCCGATACCCGCCCGCCGTCCGCGGGGCCGGCGGCAACACGCCGCGGCGCTCGTAGAACCGGACCGCGTCGACCGACACGCCGACCGCCTCGGCGAACTCCCCGATCCGCATGCGAACCTCACCCATCGCGACACCCTCACCGTCCGACTCTTGACTCTGGACCGTGGTCCAGACTCTACGGTGCGGGACATGACCAAGCTGCTGTCCGTCGTCGCCGCCGCTGACGCACCCGTCGCCTGCGACCTGACCAATGCCGAGGACACCCTGGCCGAGCGCCTGGCCGAGTACCGGCGGCTGTTCGACCAGGCCCTCGTGGGGCGGGAATCCACCGAGACCGCCACCACCTTCAGGTTCGCTGCCCGGCCCGGGGTGCGCGACTGGGTGCTCGACCTGGTCCGCCGCGAGGCCGCCTGCTGTCCCTTCCTGACCTACGAGGTAGACGACGTAGGAGAGCAGATCGTGTGGACCACGTCGGGCGGCCTCGGAGCGTCGGGCCTGGCGGTCTTCGACGAGTTCCTCGCCGGCGCCGACGTCACCGAGGACGGCTCGAGCGGCCTCGCCCGACGGGTCAGCCGGGCTTCTCGTCGAGTCCGTCGATGAGAACCTGCACCCTTCTCCTGATCTCGTCCCGGATCGGTCGGACCGCGTCGAGCCCCTGGCCGGCGGGGTCGTCCAGGACCCAGTCCTCGTAGCGCTTGCCCGGGTAGAACGGGCACTCGTCGCCGCAGCCCATGGTGATGACGACGTCGGCGGTCTGCACAGCGGAGTCGGTGAGCACCTTGGGCTGCTCGGATGCGATGTCGATGCTCTCCTCGGCCATTGCTTCCACGACGGCCGCGTTGACCTGGTCGGCCGGTTGCGAGCCGGCGGAGAGCACCTCGATCCGGTCGCCGGCCAGGTGCTGGAGGTATCCGGCCGCCATCTGGGAGCGGCCGGCGTTGTGGACGCAGACGAAGAGCACGGTGGGGCGGTGGGTCATGCCGCGGCCTGCTCGGTCGGGTGCAGCAGGACCACGACGCCCAGGCCCACGGTGCCGCCGACGATCTGCATGAGCACGAACGCTGCAGCGGACGAGGGCGCGATGCCGGCGAAGGTGTCAGAAAGCGTGCGGGCCAAGGTCACTGCGGGATTGGCGAAGCTGGTGGAGCTGGTGAACCAGTACGCCGCGGTGATGTAGCCGCCCACCGCGTAGGCGATGGAGTCCAGGCGGCCGGAGCGGATGGCGCCGAACACGACGACCACCAGCCCGGCGGTGGCGATGACCTCGCCCAGCAGCGGGCCGGCCGACGCGCGGTGATGGCCCGAGATGGAGACGGCGTCGAGCTCGAACATGAGGTTGGCGAGCACACAGCCCACCACCCCGCCAGCCGCCTGGGCGGCGACGGACAGTGCGGCCTCGCGCGTCGTGACGAGGCCGAGCGCCCGCTCGACGGCGGTGACCACCGGGTTGAAGCTGGCCGAGACCGGCTGGAGCGCCAGGATCAGGGCCACGAGCGCGGCGCCCGTGACCAGACTGTTCACGAGCAGCTGGAGGCCGACGTCGTCCGGGGCGAGCCGTTGGGCCGCGACACCGGACCCGACCACAGCCATGACCAGGAACGCCGTACCCACCCCCTCGGCTGTCACCCGACGGGCGATGGTCACCCGGCGACGCCCCCGATGAGCGCGCCCAGGTCGGCGAGGGCGGCCGGCTGGACCCGGTAGTAGACCCACACACCGCGCTTGCTGCGGTCCAGCAGACCGGACTCGTGCAACACCTTGAGGTGGTGGCTGATCGTGGGCTGGGACAGGTCGAAGGCGTCGTTCAGGTCGCACACGCAGGCTTCGCCGTCGGCGTGCGATGCGACCAGCGAGAGCAGCCGCAGCCGCACCGGATCGGCCAGCGCCTTGAGCAGCGGCGCGATCCGCTCGGCCGCATCCGCGGAGAGTGGCTGCTTGGTCAGCGGCGCACAGCAGGCGACGGTCTCAACCGGCGTCAGCTCGAGCAGAGACTTCGACATAGGTCGATATTGACATCTATCAATGTCTGACGCAAACTCCTATGACATAGACATCCATCTATCTGTCAGGAGCCCTGCCATGTCCCGTCTCCAGCTGGCCATCAACGTCGACGACCTCGAGACCTCCGTCGACTTCTACCGCCGCCTGTTCGCCACCGAACCTGCCAAGGTCCGCCCCGGCTACGCCAACTTCGCCGTGGCCGAGCCGCCGCTCAAGCTGGTCCTCATCGAGAACCCGGGCCACGGCGGATCGCTGAACCACCTCGGCGTCGAGGTCGAGGACGTCGACACGGTCGACGCCATCCAGACCCGGCTCGCCCACCAGGGCCTGGCCTCGGTCGACGAGCGGGACACCACCTGCTGCTACGCCCGGCAGGACAAGTTCTGGGTGGCGGGCACGCCCAACGGCGAGGCCTGGGAGATCTACACCGTCCTGGCCGACAGCCCCACCCCCAACGGCGAGGCCGCGGGTCAGGAGTGCTGCACAGATCTCCTGATCGAGGCGTCGCCGGCCCAGGTAGCCGCGGCCACAGCCTGCTGCCCCTGACGTGCCACGATGGTCCCGTGCCCGTGACCCGCGGCTTCTTCCGCAAGCGCCCGGGAGGTCGTGAGGGGCGACTGCCACCAGGCCAGTACGACGTCGGCTCGGGCTGGCCGGTGCTCACCGCCGAGGCCACGCCCAGGGTCGACCTCGACCGGTGGCGGCTCACCGTGGACGGACTGGTGGAGCGTCCCGTGACGTGGACGTGGGACGAGATCCACGAGCTCCCTCGCTCGACGTACGCCGGTGACATCCACTGCGTGACCACGTGGTCGAAGTTCGACATCTCGTTCACGGGCGTGAGCGTCGACGACCTGCTCGCCGCCGCCGGGCCGCTCCCGGAGGCGCGGTTCGTGCTCGCGCACTCGACCACCGGCTACACGACCAACCTGCCCCTCTCCGACGTCACCGACGGCAAGGCGTGGGTGGTGTGGGAGGCCGACGGGAAGCCGCTGGCGCGCAACCACGGCGGGCCGGCCCGACTGCTGGTGCCACACCTCTACTTCTGGAAGTCGGCGAAATGGGTCTCGCGCCTGGAGCTGCTGGCCGAGGACCGCCCGGGGTTCTGGGAGCAGAACGGCTACCACGACCGAGGCGACCCGTGGCGGGAGCAGCGCTACCAAGGCGATCCGTGACGGGGATCGACGATGTCCGGCCCGTCGAGACGACCTGGACCACGGGGCGGATCATCGAGAAGGCGCTGCCGACCCCCGCGACGGTGCGGCTCCGGATGCACGTCGAGGACCGGCAGCGGCACCGCCCGGGGCAGCACTACCTGATCCGGCTGCGCGCCCCGGACGACTACACGGCGCAGCGCTCGTACTCCGTCGCGTCCGACGACGACGACCCCCTCGTGGAGTTCCTGGTGGAGAAGCTTCCCGACGGCGAGGTCTCGGAGTTCCTGGCCGAGGTCGCCGAGGTCGGGGACGTGCTGGAGATGCGCGGCCCGATCGGGCGCTGGTTCACCTGGGACGTGCACACCCCGGCGCTGTGCCTGGTCGGCGGCACCGGCGTGGTCCCGGCCGTCGCGATGACCCGTACGGCGCGCCGGCTCGACCGCGCCGGTCTCCTGAGCGTGATGGCGGTCGGCCGCAGCCCCGACCTGTTGCCGTACGCCGACGAGCTCCGGCGTTCGGGCGCGCTGCTCGCCTTCACCCGGCACGAGGACGGCACCCGCCCGGCCGGCGCCCCGACCCGCAGTGAGCTGATGCCTCTGCTGGACGGCGTCGAGCTGGCCTACGTGTGCGGGTCCGCCCGGTTCGCGGAGTACGCCGAGACCCTGCTCCTCGAGTGCGGCGTCGAGGCCGGGGCGATCCGAGTGGAGCGGTTCGGGCCGACCGGCTAGCGCCGAATCAGCGAACGAGGTAGTCCGAGGGGCCCTCGGGCTCCAGTGCGCCGGCCTCGAGCCACTCGGCCATCGCCTCCGGCTCCCGGCGCTCGAGCTCGTCGAGCAGCACGCCCCGCGCGGTGACGACCTCGGCCCGGGCGGCCGGCGTCGAGGCGGCCCGCAGACCAGCGCTGCTCTTGCGCCAGAGAGCGCACAGCTGTGGCGTGGAGAGGCTCCGCAACGACAACATGCACCTGCCCGAGATCCCGAGACGACCGACCAACCGCGAATGCGGCGCGGACAGCCTAGAGAGGCTCGACCGGTAAGGGTCAACCCCCCGCCCGGCTGGTTTGAACCGCTCGCCTGGACGACGCCGGCATCCACCACGAATTGGGAGACACGGCCTAGGTGACGATTCGGCCAACTACCCGGGCGAGCCATAGACGAGAACACGTTCTAGTTGGCAGAGTGTCGCCGACCACGCGGGCCGCTGCCTGCCGCCCGTGTGGTCCGCGGGGGATCCGAGGGGAGGCAGAACGCTTTGGGGAGAGGGAACCGATGACGACTGTGCGTACTCGCACCCGGGGGCTCGCGGCCGCGAGCGCCGTGACCCTGCTGCTGGGCCTCGCGGCCTGCGGAGGCGACTCCGACGACGACAGCGACTCGACGCCGTCACAGGACCCGGACGTCAGCTTCACCGGTGACCCGGTCAAGGTCATGACACTGACGGCGTACGACACCGACACCCTCAACGTGAAGGCGATCCTCGACATCGCCCAGGGCGCGGTCGTCTCGATCAACAACGCCGGCGGCATCGGCGGCCACGAGCTCGAGCTGATCACCTGCAACGAGGGGGCCGACCCCAACAAGGCTGCTGACTGCGCACGGCAGGCGGTCGACGAGGGCGTGGCGGCAATGGTCGGCGGCTTCACCGCCAACGGCGACGCGATCATGCCCGTCCTCGAAGAGGCCGGGATCCCGTGGTTCGCGCCCCCGGGCATCTCCTCCGCCGAGCTGTCCAGCGAGGACAGCTACCCGATCACCTCCGGAGTCCTGGGCCTGGCCGGCCTCGGGCAGAAGGCCGCCGAGGACGGGTGCGACCGGGTCGCCTCGGTCAACTACGACCTCCCGTCGGCGGGCCAGATCGGCCAGCTGGTCGACATCGGGCTGGCCAGTCAGGGCCATGAGCCCTCGACCCTGATCAAGGTCCCGCCGACCACGACCGACTTCAGCACCATCGCCCAGGAGACCAGCGACTACGACTGCGCCGTGGTCGGTACGCCGCCGCAGCCCTTCCTCGGGATCGCGGCCTCCGGCGCCCAGCTGGGCAGCGAGACCCGCTACTACGTCGTGCCCGGCGGCCTGACCGACACGGTGACCGAGAGTGGCGGCGACGCCGTCGAGGGAGCCGTGACGCTGTCGAACTTCCCGGCGGGCGACGACCCCATCTGGGACGACGCCAAGGACGCCGTGGGCGACCTGGCCGACGACGAGAACGGCGGCTGGTCCGCGCTCTACCTCCAGAACACCTGGGTCGGGTTCCGCACGTTCCTCTCATTGGTCAAGAACAACGAGGACGTCAGCGCCGCGGGCATCAAGGCCACCCTCGACGAGACCACCCAGGTCGACACCGACGGGTTCGCGCCGCCGTTCAGCTTCGCCGAGGACTTCCCCGCACCGGGGCTGAACCGGGTGTTCAACTACCAGGAGCTCGTCTTCACGATCGACGGCGGAAAGCTCGTGCAGGACGGCGACGAGTACGTCGACATGCGGACGGCGCTCGTCCCCGCCTCATGACCGCGGCTGCCACACCCGGGCCGGCCTCGCCGGCCCGGGGCGGATGGCGTGGCCCTGTTGTCGTCGAGGCCCGCGGGCTGACCGCAGGGTACGGCGGCACGCCGGCCATCCACGGCGTCGACCTCGTGGCCAGGGCCGGCGAGGTCGTGGCGCTGCTCGGGGCCAACGGCGCCGGCAAGACCACCACGCTGCTCGCGCTCGCCGGTGAGGTGCCGCCGATCTCGGGCACGGTCGCGTTCCACGGGGACGCCCGGCGCCGGCGGCTGCACCAGCGCGCCCGGCAGGGGCTCGGCTTCCTGACCGAGGAGCGCTGCGTCTTCATGCAGCTCACCGGCTGGCAGAACCTCAAGCTCGGCCGCGGCCGGCCCGACCGGGCGCTGGAGTTCTTCCCCGAGCTCGAGGAGCACCTCGGCAAGAAGGTCGGGCTGCTCTCCGGCGGCCAGCAGCAGATGCTGGCCCTCGGCCGGGTGCTCGCCTCCGAGCCGCGGGTGCTGCTCGCCGACGAGGTCTCCCTCGGCCTGGCGCCGATGGTGGTCGAGCGGCTGCTCGCCGCAGTTCGCGCGGCCGCCGACCGCGGCGTCGCCGTCGTCCTGGTCGAGCAGCACGTCCGCCAGGCGCTGGCCGTCGCCGACATGGTGCACGTGCTGCGCCGGGGCCGCGTGGTGATGTCCGGCGACGCCGACGACCTCCGCGCCCCCGACGGACAGGGTGCCGAGGGCATCGCCGCCCACTACCTCACAGGTGACCCCGACCAGCCATGACCGACCTCCTCCGCTTCGCCCTGCTGGGGCTCGGGTCCGGCGGCATCTTCGCGCTGCTCGGCCTCGGGCTCGTGGTCATCTACCGCGGCTCGGGCGTCATCAACTTCGCCCAGTCCGGCTTCGCGCTGGTCGGCGCCTACCTCGTCTACCGGTTCCAGCAGGAGGACGGCCACGGCCTGGCCTTCTCGCTCACCGCGGCGGTGCTGGTCTGCGCCCTGCTCGGCGTCCTCGTGCACTTCCTGGTCATGCGCCCCCTCCGCACCGCCAGCCCCCTCGCCCGGGTGATCGCCACGCTCGGAGTCCTGACCGTGCTCACCCAGGCGGTCGTCCTCGAGTACGGCTCCAAGGCAGTGATCTCGAAGTCCCCGATCCCGACGGAGGCCGTCACGCTGCCCGGGGACATCGTCGTGGGCAGGTACGGCTTCTGGCTGGTCGGGATCGCCGCGGTGATGGCGCTGCTTCTGACCGTGACCAGCGTGCGGACCCGGTTCGGCTACGCGATCTCCGCCGGTGCCGAGAACCCGCGCGCCGCGTCCGCGCTGGGCTGGTCACCGGACCTGCTGGCCAGCGCGACCTGGGCGGTCGGCGGCGGACTCGCCGCGGTGGCCGGCGCGATGATGCCGGCGACCACCGCCGGCTTCATCTCCCCGATCACCTTCAGCATCCTGATCATCGGGGCGCTGGCCACGGCCCTGCTCGGCGGTTTCAAGTCCTACCCGCTGGCGCTGGTCGGCGGGGTCTTCCTCGGCGTCGCACAGTCGCTGGCGACGCACTGGAGCAACGACCTGCTCGAGGCCACCCACCGTCAGGGCATCGCGGACGCGGTCCCGTTCCTGGTGATCATCGTGGTGCTCGTGGTCCGGGGCCGCGGGCTGCCGCTGCGGGGCAGCATCACCGACCGGCTGCCGCGGGTCGGGACCGGCCGGATCCGCCCGCTCCTCGTCGTCGTCCTGGTCGCCCTCGCGGTCGTGTGGCTGTTCACGTCACCGGCGTCGTGCGGCGACGGCGGCTGCACCAACGTCCAGCGGTACGTCGCCACGATCATCAGCATCACCTTCGCCATCGTCGGGCTGTCGGTGGTCGTGCTCACCGGCTACGCCGGCCAGCTCTCGCTCGCGCAGTACGCCCTGGCCGGCATCGGCGCCTTCACCGCCGGGAAGCTCGCGGCGGCGCACGGGTGGCGGCTGGAGCCCGCGCTGCTGGCCGGCGTCGTGCTCGCGATGGCGATCGGCTTCCTGTTCGGCCTGCCCGCGCTGCGCACCCGCGGCGTCAACCTGGCCGTCGTGACCTTCGGCCTCGGCTTCGCCGTCCTCCAGCTGGTGTTCAGCAACAGCGCCTACACCGAGAACGCCCGGGTCGCGCCCGAGGAGATCTCGTTCCTGGGCATCGCCGTCGACCCGGTCCGCCACCCACGCAGCTACACGCTGCTCTGCCTCGCCTTCCTGGTGCTGGCCGCGCTGGCCGTGGCCAACATCCGCCGCGGCCGCACCGGCCGGCGGCTGCTCGCGGTGCGCACCAACGAGCGTGCGGCCGCCGCGATCGGCGTCAACGTCTTCGAGGCCAAGCTCTACGCGTTCACACTCTCGGCCGGGATCGCCGGACTCGGCGGGGTCCTGCTCGCCTTCTCCAGCCAGTCGATCCAGTACAAGGACCTCTACACGTCCGGCGCCTCGATCAGCGTGCTGGTCCTGACCGTGATCGGCAGCGCCGGCTACGTGGCCGGCCCGATGGTCGGCTCGCTGCTCGCCTCCGGCGGGCTGGTCACCCTGACCTCGTCGGGCGCACCGGTGAACGCCGCGGTCGAGGACACCTCGAACTGGCAGCAGTACCTCCCGATCGCCACCGGGGTCCTGCTGCTCGTCGTGCTGATCCTCAACCAGAACGGCGTGGCCGAGCGGTTCGACGCACTCACGCGGCGGCTGCGCGAGCGAGTCCCCGGGCTGCGGGCAGGCGCTGCCCAGCCGCTGCCGGCCGCGGTCCGCACGTCGGTCCCCGCCCGCACGCTCGCGGTGTCGGGGCTGACCCAGCGGTTCGGCGGCTTCACGGCGCTCGCGGACGTCTCCATCGACGTCGGGCCGGGAGAGGTGGTCGGCCTGCTCGGCCCGAACGGCGCCGGCAAGACCACGCTCATCGACTGCGTGGCCGGCAACAACCGGCTGACCGCGGGCTCGGTCACCTGGGACGGCGAGGACATCACCCGCTGGGCGCCGTACCGCCGCGCTCGCGCCGGGCTCTCGCGCTCGTTCCAGTCGCTCGAGCTCTTCGACGACCTGACCGTCCGCGAGAACCTGCTGTCCGCGGCCGACCCGCGCGACCGGCTCGCCTACCTCACCGACCTGGTGCGACCCGGCCACCCGCCGCTGCCGGCGCCAGTGGTCGCGGCGGTGGAGGAGCTCTCGCTGGGGCCGCTGCTGGACCGGCGTGCCGAGGACCTCTCCTATGGCCAGCGCAGGCTGGTCGCCATCGCCCGCGCAGTGGCCAGCAGCCCGTCGGTGCTGCTGCTCGACGAGCCGGCCGCCGGCCTCGACGAGACCGAGAGCGCCGAGCTCGGCCGCCTGGTCCGCCGGCTGGCAGACGAGTGGGGCATGGGCGTGCTGCTCATCGAGCACGACGTCGCGCTGGTGCTGGAGACCGCCGACCGGGTGGTCGTGCTCGACTTCGGCCACAAGATCGCCGAGGGCGCTCCGGCCGAGATCCGGCGCGACCCGGCGGTGCGCCGGGCCTACCTGGGCGAGGAGGCCTCCTCGGCCTCGGCCCAGTGACCTAGTTCATCATCGCCGCGGTCGCGTCGACCGGCTTGGCCGGCGCCTTCCGCGGCAGGAACCACACCGGGACGAGGCAGAGCGCCACCAGCACGACCGCGACGATGAACGACGTCGCGAACGACTGGGACATGTCGGAGAACGCCTTGGCCAGCGCCTCCGGCCCACCCGTGAAGTTCCTGCCGCTCTGGGCCGCGTCGCGCAGCGCGCTGGCCTCCGGGCTGCCGTTGAAGCCGTTGGTCAGCAGCACCGAGAACAGGGCGGTGCCGATGGACGCGGCGACCTGCTGGTTGATGTTCAGCAGTGTCGAGCCGCGGGCGATCTCGTGGTCCTTCAGGGTGGCCAGCGCCGAGGACATGATCGGCATCATCGTGCAGCCCATGCCCAGTCCCATCACGAACAGCGAGCCGATCAGCATCAGGTACGACGGATCGCCGATGGTCACCCCGGACTGTCCGACCGACACGTCGCCGACGCCCACACCGACCTGGGTGAAGCCGAGCATGCCGATCACGATCAGCACGATGCCGGTCATCACGATCTTGCCCGGACCGATCCGGTCGGTGAGCGTGCCCGCCACCGGCATGGTCAGCATCGCTCCGATGCCTTGCGGGGCGAGCAACAGACCGGCGGCGAGGGTGTCCTCGCCCCGGACGAGCAGGAAGTACTGAGGGAACAGCAGGCTGGCGCCGAAGAACGCGATCGCGAAGACCGCCATTGCCACCACGGCGATGGTGAGCCGGAGGTTGGTGAACAGGTGCAGGTCGATCAGCGGGTGGTCGCGCCTCGCGGACAGCTCGCGGAAGACGAAGGCGACGATCAGGACGAGGCCGGTCGCCGCGGAGACCAGCACCCGCGCGGCGAGCACGGTGCCCTCACCCGGCACCGACGAGACGCCGAACAGGAACAGCGCGAGACCGGGCGATAGCAGCAGCATGCCGAGCCAGTCGAACGTCTCGCTTGGCGCAACCTCGTCCTTGGGCAGCACGCGCGAGGCGTACCCGAACGCCACGACCCCGATCGGGATGTTGATGAGGAAGATCCAGTGCCAGCTGGCGGCGTCGATCAGCCAGCCGCCGAGGATCGGCCCGAAGATCGGGCCGAGCAGCATCGGGATGCCGAGCACCGCCATCACCCGACCGACCCGCTCGGGGCCGGCGGCGCGGGTCATGATCGTCATCCCGACCGGCATCAGCATGCCGCCGCCGAGACCCTGGAGGACCCGGAACGCGGTCAGCATCTCGATGCTGGTCGCCAGCGCGCAGAGCGCGGATCCGGCAGCGAACAGGGACACCGCCATCATGTAGAGACGCTTGGTGCCGAACCGGTCGGCCGCCCAGCCGCTCAGCGGGACCACCGTGGCCAGGGCCAGCGTGTAGCCGGTCATCGTCCAGGCAGCCGCCGCCGGCGAGGCGTCGAACTCGTTCTGGAAGGTCGGCTGCGCCACGGACACGACCGTGATGTCCAGGATCGACATGATCGCGCCGAGCACCACCACGCCGGCCACGAGCAGCACGCCGCGGTCGAGCTTGTCGTCGCCGGTGCGGCCGGACTTGGGGGAGGTCTCGGTTGCCACCACTCCACGGTAGGTCGTGGCTCCGATGCCCTCATCCCGGTTTTCGCGCACGCCGCCGGAGCGGTGGCCGTGGTCACACGGATCCCTCGCCGCGGCGTACCGGCATGATGTGCGCCATGACGGCGCCGGTCGAGAAGTCGTTCACGGGAGTGGGCGGCACCAACATCGTGTATGACCTCTACGAGCCCGATGCCGATGACCAGGGCTCCGAGCCGACCGGGCTGATCCTGGTCGCGCACGGCGTGGCCGAGCACGCCGGCCGCTACCACCACGTCGCGGACCTGCTGGTCGGCCTCGGGCTGCGGGTCGTCATCCCCGACCACCGCGGCCACGGCCGCTCGGGCGGCAAGCGGCTGCTGGTCCGCGACCTGTCCGAGCTCACCGCCGACCTCGAGACGCTCCGCAAGCTCGAGGTCGTCGCGGGCGGCCCGACGTACCTCCTCGGCCACAGCATGGGCGGCTGCGTGGCCCTCGACTACGCGCTCGACCACCAGTCCTCGCTGGCGGCGCTCATCCTGTCGGCGCCGGCCGTCTTGCCCGGCGACGACATCAACCCGGTGCTGATGAAGGTCGCGAAGGTGATCGGCAAGCTGGTCCCGGGCCTGCCCGGCCAGAAGCTCAGCTCCGCGTCCATCTCGCGCGACCCCGCCGTGGTCAAGGCGTACGACGACGACCCGCTGGTCTTCCGCGGGGCGCTGGGCGCCGGCATCGGCGGCGCGATGCTTCGCGCGATGGACAGCTTCCCCTCACGGCTCCCCTCGCTGAGGCTGCCGTTGCTGGTGCTGAGTGGCACCGAGGACAAGCTGGTCAACCCCGAGGGCGCCCGGCTCGTCGACCGGCTGGCCGGGTCCACCGACAAGACGCTGAGGATGTACGACGGGCTCTACCACGAGGTGTTCAACGAGCCCGAGAAGGAGCTGGTCCTCGGCGACCTGCGCGACTGGCTCAAGGCCCACCTGGCCGGCTGAGGGTCCCCGCGCAGCTCAGTCCCGCTCGACGTCGAGCACCGGCGCCGGCTCGCCCCTCGCCAGCACCTCGCGGACCTCGTGCACCGGCCGCCACCGGTCGTGCAACGTGGTCACCAGCGAGATCAGGCTCAGGAAGAACAGCGTGTCGTAGCCGTCCAGACGCGCGTTGTGGCGGCCGAGCAGCGGGTCGGCGACCAGGACGAGGCCGATGTTCATGGCCAGCCGGCCGGCGAAGGCCAGCGCCATCGAGCGGACCGTCCAGTGCCGGCGCGCGGCGGCGAGAGTGATGCCGGTGTTGACCACGACGACCGCGGCAACGCCGATGAACACGTCGCCCGAGGAGCCGGTGAAGTCGGGGAGCATCTGGGCGAAGATCACCGCGACCAGGCCGACGAGGAACACCTTCTCGAGGGTGTGCAGGGAGAGGATCGCGTCGTACCGCATCCGCCAGGCCGACTGCTCCTCGGGCTCGTCGATGGCCTCGGGAAGCGGCTCGGGCCGGAACCGCCACGACCAGTCGGGGACGCGCAGGCGTGGTCGGACCACCTTCTGGAAGGACACCGCCACTCCCCCGACGATGACGATGAGCAGCCCGATGATCCAGCCGTGCCGGGAGATCTCGTCGGTGACGTCGAGCTTCGCGACGTGGATCCACCACTCCTGCGGCAGCTTCACGAACACCCAGATCAGTGCGGCGGCGCTCAGCCACCAGCCCACCAGCAGGTTCACCGGCGCCCAGCGCGAGCGGATCACCTCATAGGCGATGAAGAAGTACTCGAAGGTGTTCGGGAAGACCACCAGCAGCGCTCGCTCGTGACTGAGCTCGAAGGCCAGCACGCCGACCAGCCGGTAGAAATAGAGGACCCAGCCGATCCGGAACGCCGGCATGCTCTCCCAGTTGCGCAGCATCGCGAGGAAGGCCAGGCACAGGTAGTAGACGTCCATCGCCTTGTCGTAGGACTGGTAGCCGGGCGGGTCGTGGCCGACGAGCTGGAAGACCGTCTGGTCGACGCCGTCGAGGATCAGGCAGGCGACGATCGCGGGCAGCGGGAAGTACGGGATTGCGAGCGGAAGCAGGAACCGGGCGCCCACCACGGCCACGAAGACCAGGGTCACGCTCGTGCTCACGGGAGCATCCTGCTCCCTTTGGTGCTAGCGGCCCTTCTGGTGCTAGCGGCCCTTCCAGACGGGATCGCGCTTCTCGGCGAACGCGCGCGCTCCCTCTTGAGCGTCCTCGGAGACGAAGACCGGCCCGGTGAGCTCGGCCTGCTTCTGCCAACCCTCGTCCCAGCCCCAGTACGCCGCCGACCGCGCGATCTGCTTGCTGACCGCGACCGCGAGCGGGCCGTTGGCCGCGACCACCCGCGCGAGCTCGACGGCGGCGTCGACGGCGGTGCCGTCCGGCACCACCCGGTTGACCAGACCCAGCTCGGCCGCGCGCCCGGCTTCGATCGGCTCGCCGGTCAGCAGCAGCTCCAGCGCGATCGGCTGAGGGATCCGCTGCGGCAGCTGCAGCGCCGCCCCGGCCGCGGCGACCAGCGCCCGCTTCACCTCCGGTACGCCGAGGCGTGCGCCCTCGCCGGCCACGACCATGTCGCAGGCCAGCACCAGCTCGAAGCCGCCCGCGACGGCGTACCCCTCCACGGCCGCGATCAGCGGCTTGCGCGGTGGCTTCTCGGTGAGCCCGCCGAGCCCGCGGCCCTCCACGATCGGGACGTCGCCCGAGAGGAACCCCTTGAGGTCCATCCCCGAGGAGAAGAAGCCTCCGGCGCCGGTGAGCACGCCGACCCGCAGCTCGTCCTCGCCGTCCAGCCGGTCGAGCGCCGCGGCGATGCCGCGGGCCACGTCGCCGTTGATCGCGTTGCGCGCGTCGGGGCGGTTGATCGTGATCACCAGGACGCCATCGCGCTCCTCGGTGAGGACTGCTTCCTCGGACATGCCCGAAACCCTAGTAGCGCGTCGCGGCTAAACCATGGGGTTAGTGGCGGCGTTCAGGTGCGTGCATCGCAAGGCGCCGGAGCGACGACGCTGTTGGCCCATCATCGAGCGACGGCAACGCCGCGAGGTGCGTGCCTGGACGCCGCCACGCCAGGATTTAGCCGCGACACGCTACTAGGGTCCGCGGTTCTCGGCCAGCACCAGGGCCACGTCGTCGGCGATCCGGCCGCCTGCGAACCGGCGCAGCCGCTCGACCAGCTCGTCGAGGGCCTCGCCCAGCGGGACACCGCGGAGCACCCCGACGTACTCCTCGAGCGGGAAGAACCGGCCCGCGCGGTCCCGGCTCTCCACCAACCCGTCGGTGAAGAGAAGCAGTCGGTCGTCAGGGCCGAAGGGGTGCTCGACCAGCTGGGGCTGAGGCTTCAGCCCCCACGGCGTGGTCGGCTCGCCGGTGTCGAGGGTCGTGGAGCCGGTCGGGTCGATGAGCAGGGGCGGGTGATGGCCGCAGTTCGCGAGCACCACCCGGTCGTCGCGGAACTCGGCGATGATCGCGGTGACGAACTCCTCGTCGTCGATGACCCGCGACACCACCTCGTCGACGTCGGCCGCGACCTTCCCGATGTCCGGCTCGGAGAACGCCGCCTGCCGGAACGCCCCGAGCACCGACGCGGCCGTCTGCACGGCCGGCAGCCCCTTGCCGCGCACGTCGCCGACCACCACGCGGACGCCGTACGGCGTCGCGGCGATCTCGTAGAGGTCCCCACCGACCGAGGCCTCCTCCGACGCCGAGACGTAGCGGGACGCGAAGCCGACCGACCCCACCGCGTCCGGAGTTGACCGCAGCAGCGCCCGCTGAGCGGTCTCGGCGATCACGGCCAGCCGGCGCATCCGCGCCTCGCGCCGCTCGCGCACGGCGGCGGAGTAGACGGCCAGCGAAACCAGGACGAGGCACACGGTGGAGCGGACGACCCAGTCCAGGGCGCGGTCGTTGTCGTTCCAGAAACCCGAGGCCAGGGCGACGACGAGCGCCAGTCCGGCCACCACCGCCGTACGCCGGGCGGTGGTGAGCAGGGAGGTCACGATGGCCCCGATCGCGTAGCCGCCGCTGAGCTGGACCTTGGCTACCGAGTCCAGCCCGATCAGGGCGACCATCGTCACCAGCCCGGCCAGGACGCCGCGGTCGCGCCAGGCGTCGCGGATCTCCTCGTGCACGTGGGTAACCCTCGCATGCCCTCTTCCGGTCCCGTCCCTCCCTACGGGTGGAAGCGAGGACATCCAACTAAGGTGAAACGATGACCGCCCGTCGCGTGCTGCCCAGCGAGGAGACCGCCGAGCTCGTCCGCCTGGTCCGCCGCATCGCCGCCGACGACCTGGCCGACCGGTCGACGGCCGCCGAGGCCGACGGCACCTTCCCCCGCGACATCTTCACCAGGCTCGGCCAGAGCGGGCTGCTCGGCCTGCCCTACCCCGAGGAGTACGGCGGCGGCGGGGTGGCCTACGAGGTCTACCTCCAGGTGCTCGAGGAGATCGGCGCGGTCTGGGCGAGCGTCGGTGTCGGGGTCAGCGTGCACGCGCTCTCGTGCTACGGCCTGGCCAACTACGGCACCGAGGAGCAGAGAGGACGCTGGCTGCCCGACATGCTGGGCGGGGAGCTGCTCGGCGCGTACTGCCTCTCCGAGCCGCACGCCGGCTCGGACCCGGCCGCGATGCGCACCTCGGCCCGGCGCGACGGAGACGAGTGGGTGATCAAGGGCACCAAGGCCTGGACCACCCACGGCGGCTTTGCCGACTTCTACAAGGTGATGGCCCGCACCGGGGAGGGTCGCAACGGCATCTCCTGCTTCCTGGTCCCGGCCGACGCGCCCGGACTCTCCGCGAACCCGCCCGAGAAGAAGATGGGGCTGACCGGCTCCACGACCACCGCGATGAACTTCGACGACGTCCGCATCCCCGCCGACCGGCTGATCGGCGAGGAGGGCGAGGGGCTCAAGATCGCCTTCGCCGCCCTCGACTCCGGCCGCCTCGGCATCGCCGCGGTCGCCACCGGACTGGCCCAGGGCGCGCTCGACCAGGCGGTCGCCTACGCCCAGGAGCGGGAGACGTTCGGCCAGCGGATCATCGACCACCAGGGCCTGGCCTTCGTGCTCGCCGACATGGAGGCCAACACCCAGGCGGCGCGGGCGATCACGCTGCACGCGGCCCGGATGCGCGACGGCGGGCTGCCGTTCAGCCGCGAGGCCTCGATCGCCAAGCTGGTGGCCACCGACAACGCCATGAAGGTCACCACCGACGCCGTACAGGTCTTCGGCGGCTACGGCTACACCCGCGACTTCCCCGTCGAGCGCTACATGCGGGAGGCCAAGGTGATGCAGATCTTCGAGGGCACCAACCAGATCCAGCGCATGGTCATCGCACGCTCGCTCGACGCCGACAACCACGGCACCGTCGAGCACGCCGACTGACATTTCCCGCGTGAGGCGTGACCCGGTTGGGTAGCGGGCACTGGAAGGGTTCCAGACCGCGGGGGGTGTCGTGCCACCGGACATCATCGCCGGCCGCTACCGCGTGGAGCGGGAGGTCGGCCGAGGCGGCATGGGCAGCGTCTGGCTGTGTCGGGACGAACGGCTCGGCCGCCCGGTCGCGGTCAAGCAGGTCGGAGGGCTGCCCGGTGAGTCCAACATGCACCTGGCCCGGGCGCTCCGAGAGGCTCGGCACTCCGCCGCCCTCAACCACCCGAACGTCGTGGCCATCTTCGACGCGCTCGAGGAGGGCGACCACGTCTGGCTGGTGATGGAGTACGTACCTTCGCGCACGCTGGACGAGATCGTGCGCAGCGACGGCCCCGTGCCAGCCGCCGAAGCGGCCCGCATCGGCGCCGACGTCGCGGACGGCCTGGCGGCCGCGCACGCGCTCGGCACGGTGCACCGCGACGTCAAACCCAGCAACATCCTGGTGCGCCAGGGCGACGGGCGCGCCCTGATCGCCGACTTCGGGATCGCTCGCACCGTCGGTCAGGAGCAGCTGACCCGCAGCGGCCTGGTGACCGGGACACCGGCGTACTTCGCCCCGGAGCTGGCACGGGGCGAGGAGCCGTCACCAGCCTCCGACGTGTGGGCGCTCGGCATCTCGCTCTACGTCGCGGTGGAGGGCCGGCCGCCGTACGCCGAGCAGATCAACGCCATCGCGCTGCTGAACACGATCGCCAACCAGCCGCCTCCTGAGCCGACTCGCCCCGGCGCGCTGGGTCCGGCGATCGAGCGGATGCTCGACCAGGATCCCGACACGCGCTGGACCATGCACGAGGCGGCCGAGGAGCTGCGTGCGCTCGCAGTGGCCGAGCCCGCACCTGCGCCGGCCGTCCCTGAGGCCGTCCCTGTCGCCGACCCCGACCCTGTCGCCGACCCCGACCCCGACCCTGTCGCCGACCCCGACCCCGACCCCGACTCCGACCGTGACCGTGACCCCGTCCCCACGCCGGCGCGCGGAGAACGCGGGCCCGACACGGTGCCGACCCGGACCGGCGCGCCCGCTCCGGAACGCCGCCGGCGGCCCGCCGCCCTGATCGTCACCCTGGCGCTGATCGCCCTGGTGGCCGGTGGCGGCTGGTGGCTGGGCCGGGACCCGGACGACCCCGCCAGCACCGACCGGCCGAGCCCACGGGCAACCGGCGAGCCTTCGACGACGCCGTCAACCTCCTCGTCACCGGAGACGTCGGGTCCTCCGGCGTCCGAGTCGCCCTCGTCGGACGCTTCCTCGTCAGCGTCGGCGCCGCAGTCGTCCTCCCCTCCGTCGTCCTCCCCTCCGTCCACGACGCCCGCGGGTGCCGGAGCCGGGTCGCCCACCGAGCTCGTGGCCGACTACTACGGCCTGCTGCCCGAGGACACCGACGCGGCCTGGGCACTGCTGACCCCCGATCTGCAGGAGGAGATCGGTCAAGGCACCTTCGAGGGGTTCTGGGCGACCATCGACAACGTGAGCGTCGAGGACACCGAGGAGGTCGGAGACGGTCTGGTGCAGGTGACGCTGACCTACACCAGCGACGGACGCAGCGAGGAGGAGACCCGGCAGCTGGCCGTCGAGCCGGCCGGCGACGACTACCTGATCAGCGAGGACCAGGGCGCCGTCTGACCACCGGGTCCGGGCTTCGAGCGTGGCCGACGCCGGGCCGGGTTACCGGCACGGTATGACCAGCCCCGGCACGCGAACCCCGCCCGACCCGAACGACCCGGACATCGAGCCGCACACCGACGTCGAGGCTGTCCCCGACGAGGAAGGTGTCGACACCGGCACCGTCGAGGACGAGCTGGCGCTTGAACCCGACGAGAAGCGCAACGCCACCGACGGCTACGCGCCCGCCGACGACGACTTCGAGCCCACCACCGCCGAGGAGGACCTCGAGCGCTTCGAGGACTGACCGCCCGCCGCTCGACCAGGGTGCGGCAGGCTGAGCGGCATGACCGTCACCGTGATCCGCGCCGAACCGTTGACCGGCCGGGTGGACGCCGCCATGCCCGGGCGCGGCATCATCGACCAGCCCGGGCCGGCGTGGACCGGCTTCGCCCTCATGGAGTGGGAGCTGCACGCCGCCGAGTGGACCGACCGGCACCCGCACGACGAGGTCAACTACGTGCTGGCTGGACAGCTGCACGTCGAGTCGGACGGCGAGACCGTCGTGGGCGGTCCTGGCGACACCGTGGTGGTGCCGGCCGGCAGCCGGGCGACGTACGCCGCGCCGACGTACGCCCGGATGCTGGCGATCTACGGCCCCAACCCCGAGGGTCTCGCGTCAGCTGACTTCGAGTTCCGGACTCTCGACGACTGACCCGACACTGCCGTCGCCCTACCGATCGATCGGCGGGTCGGGATGGGCGAACGCCTCGGCGGCGCCGGCGTACGAGTGCTGGCTCGAGCTCGAGAAGTAGTTGATCCCGATGAAGTTGAA
The DNA here is from genome assembly GCA_963749865.1 of uncultured Actinomycetota bacterium. Classification (GTDB taxonomy): domain Bacteria; phylum Actinomycetota; class Actinomycetes; order Propionibacteriales; family Nocardioidaceae; genus Nocardioides. The sequence continues at coordinate 85,654 of CAVVOE010000004.1, read as the reverse complement.
CCACAGCGTCGCGGTGCCGACCAGGGCCAGGATCGCGGCGTTGCGGCCGCGCCACCCTGCCGTGGTCCGGGCGTGCAGGTAGGCGGCGTAGACGACCCAGGTGATGAAGGCCCAGACCTCCTTCGGGTCCCAGTTCCAGTACGACGACCAGGCCTGGTGCGCCCAGACCGGCCCGGTGACGAGGACCGCGAAGGTCCACACGGGGAAGGCGAAGGCGTGGATCCGGTAGGAGATCAGGTCGAGCTTGTCCAGCGATGGCACCCGGGCCCACACGCCGGTGGCCGGAGCGTCGCCGCGGCGTCGCTTGAGCAGGTAGGCGACCGACGTCATGCCGCCGAGCGTGAACGCGCCGGTGGCCAGGATCGCGGAGACGACGTGGATCACCAGCCACGGGCTGTTCAGCGCCTCTGGCAGCGGGCCGGTCGGGTCGTAGAGCCAGAGCACCGCGACCATCAGCAGGGTCAGCACGAAGCCCACGACCACGGGACCCAGCCAGTCCAGCGCGTAGCGGCGCGAGAGCACCAGGTAGGTCAGCGCGACGACGAAAGTGCCGGACAGGGTGAACTCGTACATGTTGCCCCACGGCACCCGGTTCGGGTCCGCGCTCAGGCCCCTTGCGAGGAGGGCCACGAAGTGCACCGCCACCGCGATCCCGGTCAGGAGCACCCCGAGCCGTCCGAACACCGCCACCCGGTCGCTGTGTCGCTCGACCTCGGCAGTGTCCGAGTCCCCCGACGACCCGCCGGCGGCCACGAGGACCCGGGAACGGTCGACCTGGCGCAGTGAGGACCACTCGACGACGTGCGCGAGGAGGGCGAGGAAGTAGACCACGCCCGCGGCCGCGACCGCCTGGTTGCTCAGCGTCCCCCACGCAGCGTCGTTCATGGCGGTTCCTCCTGGAGCTCTGCCAACAGTCGAGACAGTACGGCGTCGGTGTCGGCACCCCCCGAGCGGTCCAGAGCCGCGACCTCGACCAGCGTTCCGTCCGGGCCCTCGGTGGCGCGCAGCCAGACCCGGCGGGAGCGGATGAACAGCGAGCCCATCAGCCCGAGCAGCGCCAGCACCACGCCGAGCAGCGCGATCCCCTTGCCGGGGCTCTGGCTGATCTGGATCCGCTGCCAGGACTCCACCCCGTCGAAGGTGACGCTGCCCAGCCCGTTCGGCAGCGGCACGGTGTCGCCCGGCGCCAGATCGATGCGCAGCGTCTCCATACCCTTCGCGTGCGGCAGCGCGGTGGCGTCGGACTTGTCGAGCACGTAGACCGACTGCGCCTCACCGTTGTCGAGCCCGAGGTCGCCGGTCCAGACGTTGAGCGACAGCAACGGGTTGAGGTCGTCGCCGTTCAGGTTCGCCGGGTCGCCGTCGACGTTCGCGAAGGTCGGGTAGAAGAAGCCTTCCAGGCCGAGCTGGCCGGGTTTGGCGTCCGGCGCCTTGATGACGCCGAACGAGAACAGGTCGGGCCCTTGCGGCAGGAAGACCGCCGGCCAGTGGTCCAGGACGGTCCGGCCCTCGCCGTCCTTGACGGTGACCACCGGCGCGTACCCGTGCCCGATCAGGAACAGCTCGGTGTCGTCGATGGTCAGCGGGTGGTTGACCCGCAGGTCGTACGTCTTCGTCGCGCTGCCCGGCGGGGACTGATACTGCACCTGCGCGTCGAACCCCCGTGCCATCCCCGCCCGAGGCCCCGACTGCAGCCAGTCGACGTCGAAGTCGTCGACGGTGAAGCTGAACGGGTCGAGCTGCCCGGCGCGGAACAGGCTGCCCGGCACGAAGTCGTCGTACTGCGTCGGGGTGTTGCTGAACGGCGTGCCCGTCACCAGGATCACCCCGCCCTTGTAGCCGAGCAGCGAGCCGGTCGCGAAGCCGACCAGCACCACCAGGACTGCGAGGTGGAAGAGCAGGTTGCCGACCTCGCGCAGGTAGCCGCGCTCGGCGCTCACCGTCCCCGGGGCGGCGTCGCGGCGCAGGCGGTAGCGCTTGCGCCCCAGGAGCCTCCGGGCCCGCTCGAGGACCACGTCCGCCGGCTCCGTCGTGCCGTACGACGCGTGGCTGGGCAGGCGAGTCAGGTGGCGTGGCGCCTCGGGCGGCTGGGCGCGCAGCCCTCGCCAATAGTGGAAGGTCCGCGGCACGATGCAGCCGACCAGCGAGACCATCAGCAGGATGTAGATGGCCGCGAACCACGGCGAGCCGTAGACGTTGAAGATGCCGAGCTTCTCGTAGACCGGGGTCAGCGTCTCGTGCTGCTCCTTCCACTGCCCGGCCTTGAGCGCGTCGACCCGTTCCTGCGGGACCAGCGACCCGGGCACCGCGGCCAGCGCCAGGAGGAGCAGCAGGATCAGCGCGATCCGCATCGAGGTGAGCTGCCGCCACGACCAGCGGAGCAGCTCGCGCAGGGTCAGCTCGCCGGAGCGGCGCTCCGGCGCGGGCGTGGTCGGCCGGGTCTCGGTGGTGGTCATACCTTTTCGTGGGGTGGTCATACGCCGACCGTGAAGTCGTCGACCACGTGCAGCTGCAGCCACTGCACGGCCTCGGTCCACCAGCCGGTCAGGAGCAGTACGCCGACGACGACCAGCAGGCCACCGCCCAGGCGGGTCACCCACTGCTGGTGTCGGCGCAAGAAGGTCAGGGCACCGAGCGCGCGCCGCCAGGCGACGGCGGCCAGGATGAACGGGAGCCCCAGCCCCAGCGAGTAGAAGCCGAGCAGGACCCCGCCCCGCAGGGTGTCCTCGCCGTAGGCCAGCAGCAGGATCACGCTCAGGGTCGGCCCGATGCACGGAGTCCAGCCCAGCCCGAACAGGAAGCCCAGCAGCGGTGCCGCGGCCAGCCCGACCGCCGGCACCTTGTGGACCCGGACGTCACGCTGGAGCAGCGGCACCAGGCCCATGAAGGCCAGGCCGAGGGCGATCGCCAGGATGCCGAGCCCGATGTTGAGCGCGGTCTGGTTGACGAAGAACCAGCGGCTCACGCTGGCCGACGCCACCCCGAGCAGCACGAAGACGACCGAGAAGCCGAGCACGAACAGCACCGAGCCGGCCAGCATCCGGCCGCGGTGCGGCTGCCCCTCGGAGGTGTCGGCGAGGTCGGCGCCGGACAGGCCGGTGGCGTAGGAGAGGTAGCCCGGCAGCAACGGGATCACGCAGGGCGAGAAGAAGGAGACCAGCCCGGCGATCATGGCGATCGGCACGGCCAGCAGCATCGAGCCCGAGCCGGCCACCTGCGCGAACCAGTCAGCCATCCTCGGCCGCCCCTTCAGCAACGACGTCGTCGACGACGTCCTGCAGGGTCACGGCCCCGGGGATCTTGCCGAGCACCAGCGCGGCCACCCGGCCGGCCCGGTCGAGGACGACGGTGCTGGGCAGCGAGTACGGCCCGAGCTCGTCGCTGAGCGCCAGGAGCACGGCGCTGCTCGGGTCGGCGAAGGACGGGAAGTCGATGCCGAAGTTCTCCCCGAAGGCCCGGGCCGCGGAGTCGTTGTCGCGGATGTTCACCCCGAGGTAGGTCACCTCGCCCGGGTCGGCATGGTCGGCCAGCTCGACCACGGTCGGCATCTCGGCGCGGCAGGGCGGGCACCACGAGGCATACACGTTGAGCACGACCACCTTGCCGCGCTCGTCGGCGAGGTCGAGCGGCTCGCCATCGAGGTCCTCCCCCGAGACGTCCACCGGCTCGCCCCGGTCGGCGACCGACACCTGCTGGAGAGACCCCGCACCGGTGATCCAGGTCTTGCCCTCGGTGCCGTCGAGGTCGGTGCAAGCGGTCGCCATACCGACCGTCACCGCGAGGGCGGCGAGGAGCACGGGAACACGACGGCGGGGGCGCATGTCAGACCGGCTTGTTCTCCTCCGGCGCGTTGCCGGCCGAGAACGGCGCCCGGCGGTCCTTGTCGGGGATCAGGTCACCGGCCGGCTCGCTGTAGGAGACCTGGGTGATCTTGTCGCCGACGAAGTGCAACGACGTCAGGGAGCACAGCGTGCACTGCCGGCGGCGGGGGTCGTGGAGGAAGGAGCGCCGCTCCACGTGCAGCCGGGTGATCCAGATCGGCAGCTGGTGGGACACGACCACCGCCTCGTGGCCGGCGGCCTCGACCCGGGCGTCGTGCACCGCGGACATCATCCGGGCCACGACGTCCTTGTAGGGCTCGCCCCACGACGGCTTGAACGGGTTCCACAGGTGCTTCCAGGCACTCGGCCTGCGGAGCACGTTGTCGGCGCCGAACCGGGTCCCCTCGAAGACGTTGGTCGACTCGATCACCCGCTCGTCGGTGACGATCTCCAGGCCGTGCGACTCCGCGGTCGGCGCCGCCGTCTCCTGGGCCCGCTCGAGCGGCGACGAGCGCACGTGGGTGACGTCGCGGTCGGCGAGTGCCCCGGCAACCCGGTCGGCCATCTTCTGGCCGAGGTCGGAGAGGTGGTAGCCGTCGCGGCGGCCGTAGAGGACACCCTCGGGGTTGTGCACCTCGCCGTGGCGGAGGAGGTGGACGACGGTGTCGGGAGTCTGGCTCATGCTGGCTCCTGGGCTGCGGCGGCGGCGCGGGCCGCTTCGGGCAACGCGTCGAGGATGGTCTGGACGGCGTGGTCGTCGTGGGCGGCGGAGAGGAACCACGTCTCGTAGGCCGACGGCGGCAGGTGCACGCCGCCGTCGAGCATCGCGTGGAAGAAGGCGGCGTACGCCGCGACGTCGGTGCGCTGCGCGTCGTCGAAGTCGCGGACCGGGCCGGAGTCGGTCAGGAAGACCGAGAACATCGTGCCCGTGGACTGGACGACGTGGGCCACGCCGGCTTCCGAGAGCGCGTCGGAGACTGCGGTCCTGACGACGTCAGCCGTGGCGTTCAGGTGGTCGTAGACCTGGTCGGTGGCCAGCCGCAGGGTGGCCAGGCCGGCGGTGGTGGCGACCGGGTTCCCGGAGAGGGTGCCGGCCTGGTAGACGGGCCCCTCCGGCGCTAAGTGGTGCATGACGTCCGCCCGGCCGCCGAAGGCCGCGGCGGGGAACCCGCCGCCCATCACCTTGCCGAAGGTCATCAGGTCGGGGCGCCAGCCCTCGTGGGCGCCGTCGAGGCCCCACTGCCCGAGCCGCGAGGCGCGGAAGCCGGTCATCACCTCGTCGCTGACGAACAGCGCGCCGTAGGTCCGGCAGGTCTCGGCCAGGAAGCCGTTGAAGCCGGGCTCGGGCGGGACCACGCCCATGTTGCCGGGGGCCGCCTCGGTCACCAGGCAGGCGATCCGGTCGCCGTGCTCGGCGAACGCCTTCTCGACCGCGGCGCGGTCGTTGTACGGCAGCACCACCGTCAGCTCCGTCGACGACGCGGGGACGCCGGGCGTGCCGGGGAGCGCGAAGGTCGCGACCCCGGAGCCGGCCGAGGCCAGCAGCGAGTCGACGTGGCCGTGGTAGCAGCCGGCGAACTTCACCACCACGTCGCGGCCGGTGAACCCGCGGGCCAGCCGGAGCGCCGACATGGTCGCCTCGGTGCCCGAGGAGACGAACCGCACCATCTCGACCGGCGCCCGCGCCACGATCTCCTCGGCCAGCTCGACCTCGGGCCGCGTCGGCGTGCCGTACGACGTACCGCGGGACACCGCCTCGCGCACCGCCGCCTCGACCTCGGGGTGGGCGTGGCCGAGCAGCATCGGCCCCCACGAGCAGATCAGGTCGACGTACTGGTTGCCGTCCGCGTCGGTCAGCCAGGCGCCCTTGGCGGAGGCGATGAACCGCGGGGTGCCGCCGACCGCGTTGAAGGCTCGGACCGGGGAGTTCACGCCGCCCGGCGTGACCGCGGACGCCCGCGCGAACAGCGCGACGGACTCCTTCGTCTCCCGGGGCACGCCTCATTGTCTCCGAGGGCTCCTAGAGGGGAGAATCCGGCGTCATCGGGACGTCACCGGCTGGTCTGGACCCGGCCGGGAACTGGTCGGTTTCACGTCACGTCAGACGGGAAGACTCGTTCAGTCGGTGACGGTGGTCACTCGGGGCCCAGAATCCGTACCACCGCGTAACTTATGTGTGACACGATTCGTTGGGTGCGTCGGGTCGTCTGGAGGGGACGCCTCGTGGCTACTGGGAGAGAGCTTGATGTCCGCTAAGCGATTCGGTCGCCTGCACAAGGCCACCGCGCTGGTGCCGATGGCCCTGCTGTCGGCCGCGTGGACCGCCAGCATTGCCGGGGTCAACGCGCCCATCGCCGCCGCCGGCGACCGCCCTGACCCGACGCTGCCAGACGGCACCAGCGTGCCGTCGCAGGCCATCGAGGCGCCCGCGAGCGTCTCCGACGGCAGCCTCCTCGGCCCAGGTGTCGGTGGCGCGGACGCCGCCCAGATCATCTCCACCGCGTCGACCTCGGGCATCCCGTCGGCCGCCCTCGCCGCCTACCAGCGTGCCGAGACCATCATCAACGCCGCCGACCAGAGCTGCCACCTCACCTGGCAGCTGATCGCCGCCATCGGCCGGGTCGAGTCCAACCACGGTCGCGCCAACGGCAACACCCTCGACGACAACGGCCTGGCCACGCCGGGCATCTACGGCGTCGCGCTCAACGGCGCCAACCGCACCTCGGAGATCGTCGACACCGACGCCGGGCAGTTCGACAACGACACCGCCTACGACCGCGCGGTGGGCCCGATGCAGTTCATCCCGTCGACCTGGTCGGTCGTGGGCGTGGACGCCGACGGCGACGGCGTGCGCAACCCCCAGGACATCGACGACGCGGCGCTCGGCACCGCGGTCTACCTCTGCTCGGGCTCCGACGACCTCGGCACCGCCCCGGGGCAGCGGGCGGCGGTCTACCGCTACAACCACAGCCAGTCCTACGTCGACCTGGTCCTCGCGATCATGAACGCCTACCTCGAGGGCGACTTCACCTCGATCCCCAACGGCACCGTGATGGCCGGCGAGCTCACCAAGGCCCCGCCGCCGCTGCACGTGCCCGGCACCCCGGCCAAGCCCGACCACGCCCAGCTCGAGCCGGCCCCGGCTGACGCGGACGACGACTCCGACGAAGCCCCGGCGACCGACGACGACGCGCCCGCCGACACCCCGAGCGGCCCGGCGAGTGGCGGCGGCAACGGTGGCGGAGGCAACAACAACGGCGGCAACGGTGGCGGTGTCCACGTCCCCGACACTCCGGTGTCGATCCCGCCGCTGCCCTCGACCTCGGTGCCGCCGGTCGACCAGGTCCTGACCCTGGCCCAGGCCACGGTCCAGTGCACCCTCGACGGCCTCAACCAGGCGCTCAACCCGCAGGCCTTCCAGCAGTGCCTCAACGACTACATGAACCCGCGCACCGCGGCCCAGAGGCAGTCCGCACTCGACGCGAAGGCCCGGCTCGAGCGCGACGGCACGTACTGATCAGGCTCTGATCCGTCGCTGGTCCCACCCGTTCCGCGCCCTTGGGCCATGCTGTCCGCATGCGACTCGTGCAGGCGGCCCAGCGGGCCGAGGACCTCGAGCGGGCGACGGCGTTCTACAGCGACCTCCTCGGCGCCGAGCCGCTCGCAACGTACGACCCACCCGGGCTGGTCTTCTTCGACCTGGTCGGCGTGCGGCTGCTGCTCGACCGGAACGCGCCCTCGTCGCTGCTCTACGTCTCGGTGGACGACATCGAGGCCACCGTCGAGCGGCTCCGCGGGAACGGTGTGACCGTCGAGAGCGAGCCGCACGTGATCTTCAGCCACGCCGACGACACCCTCGGCCCGGCCGGCACCGACGAGTGGATGGCCTTCGTGCGCGACAGCGAGGGCAACACCGTCGGGTTGGTCCAGCACCGTTGAATCGGGACTTCTGCCGCTCGAATCGTCGAAAGCTGAACGTTCAAGCGCGACAGTTACCGTCTCGAGCGGCAGAAGTCCCGATTCAACGCGCGAGCAGGCGGGCCGCCTCGGCGGCCCAGTAGGTCAGGACGACGTCGGCGCCGGCGCGGCGGATGGAGGTGAGCGTCTCCAGGATGGCCGACTCGCGGTCGATCCAGCCTTGGGCCGCGGCGGCCTCGACCATGGCGTACTCCCCCGAGACGTTGTACGCCGCGACGGGAACGTCGACCGCGTCGCGGACCCGGCGTACGACGTCGAGGTAGCCCAGGGCCGGCTTCACCATCACGATGTCGGCCCCCTGCTCGACGTCGAGCAGCGCCTCACGGACGCCTTCGACCGCGTTGGCGGCGTCCTGCTGGTACGTGCGACGGTCGCCCTGGAGCGAGGACGAGACGGCCTCGCGGAAGGGGCCGAAGAAGGCGGAGGCGTACTTCGCCGAGTAGGCCAGGATCGAGACGTCGGTGTGACCGTCGTCGTCGAGCGCGTCGCGGACGACCCGGACCTGGCCGTCCATCATCCCGCTGGGACCGACCATGTCGACGCCCGCGTCGGCCTGGGCCCGGGCCATCTCGGCGTACACCGCCAGGGTCCGGTCGTTGTCGACCCGGCCGTCTGGCGTGAGCACACCGCAGTGGCCGTGGTCGGTGAACTCGTCGAGGCACAGGTCGCTGATCACGGTGAGCGCGTCGCCGACCTCGCCGACCACGTCGGTGATGGCGAGGTTGAGGATCCCGGAGGGGTCGATCGCTCCCGACCCCACCGCGTCCTTCTCGGAAGGAATGCCGAACAGCACCACGCCTCCCAGCCCGAGGTCGGCCGCCTCCGCGACCGCCTTGAGCAGGGTGTCGCGGGTGTGCTGGACGACGCCGGGCATCGACGAGATCGGCACCGGCTCGGAGATGCCCTCGCGGACGAACAGCGGCAGCACGAGCTGGGCCGGGGAGACCTGGGTCTCCGCGACCATCCGCCGCAGCCCGGGCGTACGACGCAGCCGGCGCGGCCGGACCAGGGGCCCAGTCGGCTCGGCGGCGTCGGTCACTGCGGCTCCCAGCGCGGGCTGCGGACCTCGGAGGCTGAAGCCGACACAAGCTCGACCTCCGGGGCGGTGAGCGCCCGGCTCGCTGCGCTCGCCGCGCTCACTAGCCCCGGACCTTGGACCTGCGCGCCGACGGCTTGCGCTCCGACGGCCGGGTGACCGGCTCGCCGGCCTCCAGCATCGCCGCCCGGCGCGCGGCGCCGAAGTCGGCCAGCGCGTCGACGAGCTGGTCGACGTCCGGCTTCGGGGCGAGGACATCGACGCGGAGGCCGTGCTCCTCGGCCGTCTTGGCCGTGGCCGGCCCGATCACCGCGATCACCGTGGAGGGATGCGGCTTTCCGGCGATGCCGACGAGGTTGCGCACGGTCGAGGACGACGTGAACACGACGGCGTCGAACTTGCCGGACTTGATCGCGTCGCGGGTGGTCGCCGGCGGCGGGGTGGCGCGGACGGTGCGGTACGCCGTCACGTCGTCCACCTCCCAGCCGAGCTCGATCAGCCCGGCGACCAGGGTCTCCGTGGCGATGTCGGCGCGCGGGAGGAAGACCCGGTTGATCGGGTCCAGCAGGTCGTCGAACTCCGGCCAGTCGGCCAGCAGCCCCGCGGCCGACTGCTCACCGGAGGGCACCAGGTCGGCCCGCAGCCCCCAGGCCGCGATCGCCTGGGCGGTCTTGTCGCCGACCGCGGCGATCTTGAGCCCGGAGAAGGCGCGCGCGTCGAGGCCGTACTCCTCGAACTTCTCGCGCACCGCCTTGACCGCGTTGACCGAGGTGAACGCGATCCACTCGTAGCGTCCCTCGACCAGGCCGCGCACGGCCTTGTCCATCTGCAGCGGGTTGCGGGGCGGCTCGACCGAGATGGTCGGCACCTCCTCGGACACCGCGCCGTAGCCGCGCAGCCGCGGGACCAGCGCGCCGGCCTGGTCCTTGGTGCGCGGCACCAGGACCCGCCAGCCGAACAGCGGCTTGGTCTCGAACCACGACAGCGTCTCGCGGAGGTCGACGACCTTCCCGACCACGATGACCGCGGGCGGTCCCATCCGGGCGGCGCGGGCGTCGGCGGCGATGCCGGCCAGGGTCGAGGTGACCGTGGCCTGCTCGGTGGTGGTGCCGACCCGGGTCATCGCGACCGGGGTCTCCGGGTCGCGGCCGGCAGCGACCAGGGCCTTGGCCAGGTCGCCGACCATGTTCACGCCGGAGAGCACGACGAGGGTGCGCTCGTCGGCGTACGCCGACCAGTCGACCTTCTCGTGGGCGGTGACGACCGCAACCTCGCGGTGGTCCTTGGTGGTCAGCGGGATGCCGGCGTACGCCGGGACCGCGGCGACCGACGAGACGCCCGGGACGATCTCGAAGCCGAGGCCCGCCTTGACGCAGGCCTGCGCCTCCTCGGGGCCGGAGGCGTAGAAGAAGGGGTCCCCGGTCATCAACCGGACCACCCGGCTGCCCTTCTTGGCGTACCGGACCACGACCTTGGCCCGCGCGGCGTGGGTGAGCGGCTGGCCGTCCTCGCCGAAGCCACCGTCGACGAACACCGGCGTCTCACACTCGGCGGGCAGCGCCAGCAGCCGCCGGACCAGGTCGACGTGGTCGGGCGACTCGGTCACGACGACCTCGGCCTGTTCGAGCAGCGTCACCGCCCGGACGGTCAGCAGGTCGGGGTCACCCGGCCCGCTGCCGACGAAGGACACCCAGCCGCGCCTGGACTGAGGTGTGAGCGCAGCGAGCCTCGAAGGCGCGGCGGCCGACGTGGCGCCGTTCGTGCGGTTGGTGGTGGGGGTCTGGCCTCGCGTCATGCGTCGTGCACCCTGTCTGCTTCTGGTCCTGCGTGTGGTCCTGCGTGTTCGAGATCGCCCGCTCCGTCCGCGAGCATCTCCTTGGCCAGCCGGGCCCCGACCCCGGCTGCGTCTTTCGGGTCGCCGGTGGCGGACATCCGCACCGACAGGGCTCCGTCGCGGGAGAGCGCGACCGCGCGCACCCACAGCTCCTCGCCGTCCTCGCCCTCGACCAGCTCGGCCAGGGCCCCGACCGGCGCCGAGCAGCCACCCTCGAGCGTGGACAGCACCGCGCGCTCCGCCTCGACGGCGGCCCGGCTGGCACGGTCGTCGAGAGCGGCCAGTGCGGCCATGAGGTCGTCGTCGGCCCGGCCCTCCACGGCCAGCGCGCCCTGCCCGGGGGCGGGCAGCACCTGCAGCGGGTCGAGCACCTCGGTGACCTCCTCGAGCCGGCCGATCCGGGCCAGCCCGGCGCGGGCGAGGAGCACCGCGTCGTACTCCCCTGAGCGGACCTTCGCGATCCGGGTGTCGACGTTGCCACGAACGCCCACCACGTCCAAACCGAGGCCGAGGGCGAGCAGCTGCGCGACCCGTCGTGGCGAGCCCGTGCCGACCCGCGAACCGGCCGGGAGCCCGCCCAAGGTGAGCCCGTCGCGGGCGACGACGACGTCGCGCGGGTCCTCGCGGGGAGGTACGGCGGCGAGTGCGATCCCGTCGGGAGCGGCGGTCGGGAGGTCCTTGAGCGAGTGCACCGCGATGTCGACCTCGCCGCGCAGCAGCGCATCGCGCAGCGCGCTGACGAAGACCCCCGTGCCGCCGGCCTGCTCGAGCGGCGTGCCGGCTGCCTGGGTGCGGTCGCCCTCGGTCGTCACCTGGACCAGGTCGGTATCGCGGTCGAGCCGCTCGCGGACCATGGCCGCGACCAGCTCTGACTGGGCAGTGGCCAGCAGTGAGGCGCGGGTGCCGATCCGGATGGTGCTCATGCGAGTCCCTCCGGCCGGGTCACCGCGTCGACCGCGTCGGGGTCGAGCGCGAACAGCTCGGCCAGTGCGGCGGCGTACGACACCGCGCCGGTCGCGTTGGCCAGCTCCTTGACCCGCACGGTCGGCTCGTGCAGCAGCTTGTCGGCCACCCGGCGCACGGCGCGCAGCACCTCGGCCCGGGCCTCGGGCGACAGGTCGGGGAGCCGCTGGTCGAGGCGCTCCATCTCGGCGTCCACCACGGAGGTGGCCATCGAACGGAGTGCGACCACCGTGGGAGTGACGTTGGCCGAACGGCGGGCCGCAAGGAAGGCGGCCACCTCCTCGGTCACGATCCGGCGCACCTCGGCCACCTCCCGGCCGGCGGGCGAGGACTCCAGCTCGTCGGCCAGGTCGACCAGGCCGAGCCGGGTCACGCCGTCGAGATCCACGACTCCCGGGTCGATGTCGTGCGGCAGGGCGAGGTCGACGAAGACCATCGGCCGGTTGTCGGCGCGAGCCGCCTCGACCATGCCGCGGCTGACCAGCAGCCCGGCGGCGCCGGCGCAGGCGATCACGACGTCCGCCTCGGCGAGCGCGGACGGCAGCTCGGCCAGCCCGGCGGCCCGGCCGGCGTACTCCGCGGCGAGGCGCTCGGCTCGGTCGCGGCTCCGGTTGACCACGACCACCTCGGCGGCACCGCGGCGGGCCACGGTGGCGGTGGCCAGCCCGGCCATGGAGCCGGCGCCGACCACGACGACCCGGCGGCCGGCGACGTCACCGCCCTGCCGTGCGGCCCGGTCGAGGGCCGCGCTGACCAGCGTGGGTGCGGCGCTGTCGATGTCGGTCTCGGCACGGGAGCGCTTGCCGACCCGCAGCGCCTGCTGGAAGAGCACGTTGAGGGCAGGGCCGACGGTGCCGAGCTCCTGGCCGAGCCCGAGCGCGTCGCGGGTCTGGCCGAGGATCTGGCCTTCGCCAACGGCCATCGAGTCGAGCCCGGACGCGACCTGGAACAGGTGTGAGACCGCGCCGTCGTCGTAATGGACGTAGAGGTGCGGCAGCATGTCCTCGGTGGTCCGGCCGGAACGCTCGACCAGCAGCCGGGACAGCTCCTCCACCGATCCGTGGAAGCGGTCCACGTCGGCGTAGATCTCGACGCGGTTGCAGGTCGCGATCACGGTCGCCTCGGTGACGTGCTCGCACGCCGCGACGTCCTGCACCAGCTTGGGGACGGCCTCCGCGTCGGGCGCCACCTGCTCGAGCAGCGCCACCGGGGCGGAGTTGTGGGAGACCCCCACGACCAGGACGCTCATGCCGATGCCTCCGCCTGCTTGCGCTGCTCGTGGTAGGCGAGGATCTGCAGCTCGATCGACAGGTCGACCTTGCGGACGTCGACGCCGTCGGGCACCGCGATCACGGTGGGGGCGAAGTTGAGGATGCTGCTGATGCCCGCCTCGACCATCTGGTCGGCGACGTCCTGGGCGGCGCTGGCGGGCGTGGCGATCACGCCGATCGCGACGCCGTGCTCGCGGACGATCGCGTCGAGGTCGGCGAAGTCGCGGACGTCGATGCCGGCGACCCGCTCACCGCGCCGCTCGGGGTCGGCGTCGAGGAGCGCGACCACCCGGAAGCCGCGGCTGCGGAAGCCGGAGAAGTTGGCCAGCGCGTGGCCGAGGTTCCCGATGCCGACGATGACCACCGGCCAGTCCTGGGTGACGCCGATCTCGCGGGCGATCTGGTAGCGCAGGTAGTCGACGTCGTAACCGACCCCGCGGGTGCCGTAGCTCCCGAGGTAGGAGAGGTCCTTGCGGAGCTTGGCGCTGTTGACGCCCGCGGCCGCGGCAAGCTCCTCGCTGGAGCAGGTGGCGGTGCCCTGCTCCTCGAGGGTGGTGAGCGCCCTGAGGTAGACGGGCAGGCGAGCGACGGTGGCCTCGGGGATGTCCCGGGCGCTGTCGGTCGTGCGTGCGCTCACCAGACCTTCTCTCCAGCCACGGAGCGGGGCCCACTGGGCGGCTCACCCGCTGCGGCGCCGTCCACTGTAGGAGTTTGTGAACGCGAGAACAAAATGCTCGGAGGGTGGCCTCGGCCGCGGGCTACTCGGGGGTAGCCCAGCCGCCGTCGAAATGGGTAACTCACCGTTCGGTCAGCTTCGATGGCGTTCGAACACCAGAGGAGCTGACCGAACGGTGAGTTACCCCAAATCCCGGGGGGCGGCCAGCGCGGCGCGCAGCCGGGCCTCGTCGACCCGCCAGAAGTCGTGCTGCTTCCCGTCCACCAGGGTCACCGGGATCTCCTCGCCGTACCTGTCGAGGAGCGCGGGGTCGTCGAGGATCGAGATCTCGTCGTAGGACTCGCCCAGGTCGGCGCAGACCCGCTCGATGACCGCGCGGGCGTCGTCGCAGAGGTGGCAGCCCGGCTTGGCGTAGAGGGTGACCCTGCTCATCCAGGGGAGCTCATTCCAGCAGGCCGAGGGCCCGCCGCCGCTCCATGCCGCGCAGCCGGCCCTTCTGCACCTTGCCGGTGACGCCGACCGGCAGCTCGGTCACGACCTCGATCCGGCTGGGCTGCTTGAACCTGGCCAGCCGCTGCTCGCAGTGGGCGCGTACGGCGCTCGCGAGCGCGTCCGCGTCCGGGCCGGCCGTGACGACGTAGGCCACCACCGCCTCGCCCGTCGACTCGTCCTCCACCCCGATCACGGCCGCCTCGGTGACCCCCGGGACCTCGCGGATCACCTCCTCGACCTCGACCGGGTAGACGTTGAAGCCGGACACGATGACGAGCTCCTTGAGCCGGTCGACCAGGAACAGGTCGCCGGTCGCGTCGAGGAAGCCGACGTCGCCGGTGGACCACCAGCCGTCCTGGTCGGGGCCGAGCGCGCCGTCGGGCCAGTAGCCGCTGAACAGGTTCGCGCCCTTGATCTGGATCTCGCCCGGGTCCTCGCCCTCGGGCGGCCGGCCGGTCTCGTCGACCAGCCGGATCTCGATGCCCGGCAGCGCGGCACCGACCGACCCCTCCTGGAGCTCGTGGCTGCACAGCGTGCTGGTCACCACCGGCGCGGCCTCGGTGAGCCCGTAGCCCTGGTGGATCGGGATGCCGGTCGCCTCGCTGAACTCGCGGCCCAGCTCCGGCGAGAGCGGCGCCGAACCGGACAGGACCAGCCGCACCGGGCCCAGCCGCTCCCGCAGCCCGTCGACGTCGCGCCAGTAGGCGAACACCGGCGGCGCCACCGGCACCACGCTGCACGCCTCGTCCTCGATCAGGTCCAGGGTGCCCTGCGGCTCGAACCGCCCGGTCAGCACCAGCTTCGCGCGGTGCCGCATCACGACGCCCAGCACCGCGTTGAGGCCGTAGACGTGGAACAGCGGCAGCACGCCGAGCACCACGTCGTCACCGTGGATCATCGGCGGCTCGACGGCTGCCACCTGCTCGATGTTGGCCAGCAGCGCCCGGTGGGTCAGCATCGCCGCGCGCGGGCGGCCCGACGTACCGCTGGTGTAGAGCAGCGCGGCCAGCTTCTCCGGGTCCTGGAGCGGGGGTACGGCGCGGGCGGCGTCGGCCTTCAGGTGGTCGTAGGACCGCTCCCCGGGCTGGAGGGTGCCGCCCACCACGACGATCCGCGGGATCACCAGCCGGCCCATCAGGTCGCCCTCGATCGAACCGGTGGGGTACTCGGTGCCCTGCGCCTCCTCGAGGGCCTGCACCGCGCCGCGGACCGCCATCACGGTGTCGGCGTCCGCGAAGACGAGCCGCGACCCCGAGTCCGCGATCATCCGGGACAGCTCACCGGCCTGCGAGGTCGGGTTGACCGGTACGGCGACCGCCTGCGTGCGCAGGATCGCGAGGTAGGCGGCGACGAACTCGATCCGGTTGCCGAGCACGACCATCACCCGGTGGCCGGCCACGATCCCCGAAGCGCCCAGCCCGGTCGCGAGCCGGCCGACCTCGTGGTCGAGCTCGCCCCAGGTGACTCGCCGGCCGCCGGACTCGACGATCGCGAGCCGGTCGGCATCCTCGGCTGCGGCCTGGACGAGCAGGTCCGCGACGTCGGTCCCCGGTCCCCCCTCAGCCATGGACGGATACTTCCACAGAGTTCTGTGGCTAGGGTCGGAACGTGGTGCCACCCGAACGGCCGCGCATGCCGCTCAACCTCCAGCAGCGCTCGGCCCTGGCCGGCGAGGCGGCGGCCGCGGCGGCGGAGGTCGAGACCGCGCTCGACCACCCGGTGGACCCGTCCGCGGCGGCGTTCTTCGACGTCGACAACACCCTCATGCAGGGCGCCAGCATCTTCCACCTCGCGCGGGGACTGCACCGGCGCGAGTTCTTCACGACTCGCGACATCCTCGGCGCGGTCTGGAAGCAGCTCTACTTCCGCGTGGTCGGCGTCGAGGACCCCGAGCACGTCGCCGAGGCCCGCGCCGCCGCGCTCGGCTTCATCGAGGGGCACACGGTCCGGGAGCTGCAGGACCTCTCCGAGGAGATCTTCGACGAGGCGATGGCGCACCGCATCTGGCCCGGCACGCGGGCCCTGGCCCAGCTCCACCTCGACCGGGGCCAGCGGGTCTGGCTGGTCACCGCCGCGCCGGTCGAGATCGCCCAGATCATCGCCCGCCGGCTCGGGCTGACCGGCGCCATGGGGACGGTCGCCGAGCACGTCGACGGCGTCTACACCGGCCAGCTGGTCGGCGACATGCTGCACGGCCCGGCCAAGGCCGAGGCGATCAAGGCGCTGGCCGCCCGGGAGTCACTCGACCTGGGCCGCTGCTCGGCCTACTCCGACTCCTACAACGACCTGCCGATGCTGAACCTCGTCGGCGACGCGTGCGTCATCAACCCCGACGCCAAGCTGCGCGCCCACGCCCGCGAGCAGGGCTGGCAGGTCCGCGACTACCGGACCGGCCGCAAGGCCGCACGGGCGGGGCTGCTCGTGGGCGCGGTGGCCGGAGCGGTGAGCGGGGCGGTGGCCGCCGGCGTGTCGTTGCGAGGCCGCCGACGCTAGTGTCCGCACCGGGAACCTGTCCTAGGTACGGCGCCCGGTCAGGGCTAGGTCGATCGGCCAGATGTAGACCAGTCCGTGTGGCCTGGGCAACGAATCCTTCCCCGGGTGTGACCTTCGCCTCTACTCTGGGTAATGAGTGTCGGGGGGACAGAGGGAGGGACTCCTGTGCCCGGACTGGGTCACGAGGTCGCGAGGGGGCTGGACGCCCTTCGTGGGGCCGTGGCCTGCGCCCTCTTCGGCCAGGATCCGCCGCTCGCGATGGCCGTCGCCGGGTCCCCCTCACGCCGTACGCCGTCCGCCCCGCACCCGCTGGGCTGGCTGCTCAGCGAGGCCGTGGCCAACGACGAGGTCGGCGCACCGGCCGGGGGCTCGTACGGCGACGCCGAGCTGGCCGCGTCGTCTGAGGAGACCGAGGAGGAGCGCACCCGGCTGATCGCCCTGGTCGAGCTGGCCCGCAAGGGCGACAGCGAGGCGTTCGGGATGCTCTATGACCACTACCAGGGCTCGGTCTACCGGTTCCTCTTCTACCGCACCCGGTCCGGCACGCTGGCCGAGGACCTCACCTCGGAGACCTTCTTCCGGGCGCTGCGGAACATGCAGAACTTCCGCTGGCAGGGCAAGGACTTCGGCGCCTGGCTGATGACCATCGCGCGCAACCTGGCCACCGACCACTTCAAGGCCGGACGGACCCGCCTCGAGCTCACCACCGAGGACATGGGCCTCCACGACGACACGACCGAGGGCCCCGAGCACTCGGTGCTGGCCAGCCTCACCAACGAGCTGCTGCTCAAGGCGCTCACCGAGCTGCCCAGCGAGCAGAAGGACTGCCTGATCATGCGGTTCCTCCAAGGGATGAGCATCGCCGAGACGGCGGCCGTCCTGGGCCGCAGCGAGGGCGCGGTCAAGCAGCTGCAGCTCCGCGGGGTGCGCAACCTCGCGAAGCTGATGCCCGAGGGGATCCGCGGATGAACGCACACTCCTCTGGGCGCGTAACCCCGGTGGCCCACCGGTCGTTGGTCCGGATGTCGATGTCTCATCACGGGGACGGCATCGGCAACGACACGAACGGACCGCACCGATGATCGCCCTGTTCCGGACGCAACGACGCGCCGAGCACTTCGACACCCTCCTCGAGGGACGCGGACCCGACGACCTGGACCGCCAGACCACTGAGCTGCTGGAGCTCGTGGGGGCCCTGCGGTCGGTGCCTGCACCCCAGGCCAGGCCCGAGTTCGTCGTCGACCTGCGCGAGCGGCTGCTGGTCGCTGCCGAGTCCGAGCTCGTGGTGGCACCGGCCGCCCGCGAGCGCGACGACGTCGCTCGGCTCACGATCAAGCCGCGGCGTACCCACCGCGAGCGGCGCGTCGGCATCGCCCTGGGCGCGGTCGCGATCCTAGGTGCCACCACGTCGATGGCGGTGGCGTCGCAGAGCGCGATCCCGGGCGACACCCTCTACCCGCTCAAGCGGGCCATCGAGAACACCCAGGCCGGGTTCAGCGTCGGCGACGACGCCAAGGGCGAGACCATCCTCGGCAACGCCTCGGGCCGTCTCGACGAGCTCGACAAGCTGACCCGCGAGTCCGACCCCGACCCGGCACTGGTCACCCAGACGCTCAACACCTTCTCCGACCAGGCCTCGCAGGCCGGCGACCTCCTCATGGCCGACTACGAGGCGCACGGCAACGAGGCGTCGATCCAGCAGGTCCACGAGTTCTCCACAGACAGCCTCGACGTGCTGGGGGACCTCGAGGCCTCGGTCCCGGGCTCCGCCCATGAGGCGCTGCTCAACGCCGCCCAGACGGTCTTCGCGCTCGACGCCGCAGCGGAGCAGGTCTGCCCAGTCTGCGGCGACGCCGTCACCGAGGTGCCGGCTCAGCTCCTGGCCGGTGCCACCACCGCGGTCGACGACGTCACGGACGCACTGGCCGGCGGCCAGCTGCTCGGTACGCCGCCGTCGCAGGACGCGGCCCCCCAGGGCCAGCACCAGGCGAACGGCGGCGGCAAGGACAACGGGCGGCCGAGCGGCCTGGACCCGCCGGACACCCCGATCGCGATCCCGACCGAGGTCCCGTCGTCTCCGGGCGACGCGGCCGACGACCTCGGTGGCCTGCTGCCCACCGCCGGCACCCAGACCAGCACCGGCAACAACGGGAACGGCGACGGGAACGGCGGCAAGGGCGACAAGGACAAGGGCAAGAACAAGCCGCCGGTCGACCTCACCCCGGTCACCGACACGGTGAACGACGTCGTGACCGGTGTCGTCGAGGGTGTGAACGGCCTCCTCAACGGCCTGACCGGCGGCGCCGTCAAGTAGCAGCGCTCAGTCGGCTCAGCTGGAGCTATCTGAAGACCGACTGCCGCTGCATGAGCAGCGAGTAGAGCGTCGACTGGATCGTCTCGCGCACCTCGTCGGTGACGTTGAAGACGAGCATCGGGTCCTCGGCCGCGCTGCCTTCGAACTCGTCGGTGCGGATCGGCTCGCCGAACTCCAGCAGCCACTTGGACGGCAGCGGCACCAGCCCGAGCGGGCCGAGCCACGGGAACAGCGGCGTGACCGGGATGTAGGGCAGCCCGAGCACTCTCGCCAACGAGGGCAGGTTGGCCACCAGGGGGTAGATCTCCTCGGCGCCGACGACCGAGAGCGGGATGATCGGCACCTGGGTGCGGAGCGCCGCCGAGACGAAGCCGCCCCGCCCGAACCGCTGGAGCTTGTAGCGCTCGGCGTACGGCTTGCCGATGCCCTTGAACCCCTCGGGCCACACGCCGACCAGCTCCCCGCCGCGCAGCATCCGCTCGGCGTCCTCGCTGCAGGCCAGGGTGGTGCCGCCCTTGCGGGCCAGCGAGCTGACCACCGGCATCTTGAACACCAGATCGGCGCCGAGCGGGCGAAGGAACCGGCCGGTGTGGTCGTGGATCGAGACCATCGTCATCAGACCGTCGACCGGGATGGTGCCGGAGTGGTTCGAGACCACCAGGGCGCCGCCCTCGGTCGGGATGTTCTCGATGCCGCGAACCTCGATGCGGAACCACTTCTGCGCGATCGGGCGCAGCGCGGTCATGAAGAACTTCTCGGTGACCTCCTGGTCGAAGCCGTACTCGTCGACGACGTAGTCGCCGGTCACCCGACGGCGCAGGAAGGCCAGGAACCGGGCGAGCTGGGGCTCCCACTGGTCACCGAAGAGCTCATGGGCGGCGTGCTGGAACGCGGCCAGCCAGTCACCGGCCGGGATGCCGCGGCTCGGCGCCGAGTCCTCGGTGTACGCCGGGGCACGGGGCGCCTCGGGGGCCTCGGCCTCCGCGAGCGCGACCTCCGGCTCGGCGGTCGGCGTCTCGGCGGTCGGCTTCTCGGTGGTCGGCGGCTCGGCGCTCGGCTGCTCGGCGGGGCGGTCCTTGCTGGGCGCCTTGGACGAGGTCTTCCGGGTGCCGGTGGCGAAGCTGCGCGAGGCCGAGGAGGGCTTGCCGCTGCCCTGGCCGCGGCCGGGCCGACCGCGGGTGCCGATCGGGATGATCTCCGCATCACCCACGCGGACCACCTCCCACCGGGCCCAGCTGGCGCTCCGCCGGGGCCTCCCCGGTCGAGGGCAGCTGGTCGAGCGCGGCGGTGAGGACCTTCTCGAGCCGGCCGCCGGTGGGGGTCAGCCCCGCCGCGAAGTCGGCGAACGCCTGCTCGGTGCTGAACCTCGGCTCGAAGCCGAGCTGCTCGCGCATCCGGGTGGTGTCCACGCCGCGACCGTAGGTGAGGAAGCTGAGCTGTTCCGGAGAGAAGTCCGCCAGCCGGGCACTGCGCAGCACCGAGCCGACGCCGCCGACCGCGAAGCCGGGCATCGGGACGGTCGGCCGCTTCAGGCGGCGCAGGGCCTGGGAGAGCATCAGGACGCCGTCGCCGGCGACGTTGAAGGTGCCGGGCAGGTCGTTGCGGACCGCGTGGATCAGCACGTCCATCAGGTCCTGCTCGTGGAGGAACTGCAGCCGGGCGTCGAAGCCGAGCACGGTGGGGATCACCGGGAGCCGGAAGTACGACGTGAGCGGGCTGACCACGTGGGGGCCGATCACGTTGGCACAGCGCAGCGTGGTGACCCGGACGTCGGGTCGGCGGCGGGCGAAGCCGCGGACGTAGCCCTCGATCTCGGCGACGTCCTTGCCGTAGCCCGACCGGGCGCTGCGGCGCGGCTCCATGTCCTCGGTGAACATGGCCGGGTCCCGGTTGCTCGCGCCGTACATCGTGGTGGTCGACTTCACGACCAGGTGCTTGACGCTCGGCGCCTTCTGGCACGCAGCGAGGAGCTGCATGGTGCCGATGACGTTGAGCTCCTTCATCGTGCCGCGGCCGCCGGCGCTGCCGGGCGTCGAGATGACGCTCATGTGCACGACGGTGTCGACGTTCTCCTTGGCGATCACCTTGGCGATCACCGGATTGCGGATGTCGGCACGCACGAAGGAGACGTCGCCGACATCACCCCGCGGGGGGACGACGTCGACGCCGATGACTCGGGCCACGCTCGGGTCGGTGGCGATGGCGCGCGCGGACCGCCGTCCGAGGTCTCGCGAGACCCCGGTCACGAGGACGACGCTGTCGCCGGAGCCGCCCTGGGAGGTGCTCGCCATCTAGGACTCGGACCCTGACTGTGGGGGAAGGGTGGGCGGCGGCTACTTGCCGAGCTTGCGGCGCTGCACGCGCGTCTTCTTCAGCAGCTTGCGGTGCTTCTTCTTCGCCATGCGCTTGCGCCGCTTCTTGATGACCGAACCCACGAACTGACCTTTCGACGGAAGGCTGGAGCGTCCGTCGAGCCGCACCAGCGCCCCGCGGTCGACCCGCAGGACCGGGCAAGCCTATCCGCCGTGCGGCGACGGGCCGAACCCTCGAGCCGCTCTGGACGCGTGAGGAAGGCGACAACCGTGGTCGGGGCGTCGCTCGGGGTGCTCGGTCAGGAGCAGAGTGCGGTCAGCCGGCGCTGTAGAAGCTCTTCCGGAGGTACTCGTTGACGTCCTCCTCGACCACCCGGAAGGAGCGGCCGACGCGCACGGCAGGCAGTTCACCGTTGTGGACCAGGCGATACACCGTCATCTTCGAGACGCGCATCATCGCCGCGACCTCGGCCACGGTGAGGAACTTCGCGTCCGACATGTCCCCAGAACCAGCCATCGTGCACCGTTCTTTCCTGTGCAGCACGTCATCGGCTTCCCCACCAATGCTCCCCGTGCCGCTCCTTAGGGAGAATAGGGGTTCCTGTGACTCATGGGGAAGCGGTTCAGAAAAGTGCTTCAAGTGGTCTGGCGTGTCGACTTGCCGCACCGGTACGGTGCCGCCCTCGCCGGGCCGGTCTGGACCGGGTCACGGCAGCGGATCGAGACCGTGCAGGGGAAACACCGCCGTGCGGGTCGCGTTGATCTCGCGGTCCAGCCAGGTGTCCGGGTCGTAGCCCTCGCTCCACGCGCGGTAGTCCGGGATGCGGCCGTCGGTCATCCGGAGGGGGGCCTGGGCACCGAGCCGCTCGCGCACGTAGGCCCGCCAGGCTTCCGGAGTGGGGGTCTCCACGTCCAGGGGCGACCCGGAGACCACGCTGAGCAGGTGGCTCCAGGCGCGCGGGACCACGTCGACCAGCGCGTAGCCGCCCCCACCGGTGGCCACCCAGCGGCCGTCGGAGACCTCGTGGGCCAGGTCGTGCAGGGCGAGGTACGCCGCGCGCTGGCCGTCCACGCTGAGCATCAGGTGCGCGAGCGGGTCCTCGGCGTGCGAGTCGCAGCCGTGCTGGGTGACCAGGACGTCCGGGTCGAACTCACCGACCAGGTCGGGCACCACGGCGTGGAAGGCCCGCAGCCAGCCGGCGTCCGACGTACCGGGGGGAAGCGCGACGTTGACCGCGCTGCCCTCCGCGCCCGCTCCGCCCACGTCGTTGCTGAAGCCGGTGCCGGGGAACAGGAACTGGCCGGTCTCGTGCAGCGAGATCGTCAGCACCCGTGGGTCGTCCCAGAAGACCGCCTCGACACCGTCGCCGTGGTGCACGTCCACGTCGACGTACGCCACCCGCTCGGCGCCCTGGCCGAGCAGCCAGCGGATCCCGATCGCGACGTCGTTGTAGACGCAGAAGCCGCTGGCCCGGTCGCGCATCGCGTGGTGCAGCCCGCCGGTGATGTTGGCGGCGTGCAGCGACTCCCCGGTGTGCACGAGGCGGCAGGCCTCGAGGGTGGCGCCGACCACGTGGGCGGCGGCCTCGTGCATGCCGAGGAAGACCGGGTTGTCGTCGCTGCCCAGGCCGACCTGGAGCTCGGCTCCGCCGGTGTTTCCTGCGCGCTGGACCGCCTCGATCAGGGCCGGGTCGTGGACGGTGGCGATGTCGTCGAGGGTCGCCAGCGGAGCCGGTACGACGCGGAGCCGCTCCCCCGTGACGCCCAGCTCATGAGCGAGCTGCATCGTGAGTTCGACCCGGACCGGCGACATCGGGTGGTGCGGCCCGAAGTCGTAGTCGGTGAGCGTCGGGTCGAAGACGACGGTGCTCGGCCCGGCACACTCCATGTCTCGGGACGGTATCGTGAGGGGGTGCTGACGACCTCTCGCCTGTTCTGGTGGCCCGCCTGACGGCGGCCGCCCCCTTCTCAGCACACCTTCTTCCGGCCGCCCACGGGCGGCCGTTCTGCTTGTCCACACCGTCCGTGGGCTCTGATCCCAGGAGCTCGACCATGACGACCCAGACCCGCACCCTCTCCCTGCTCACCCCGTCCGGGCGGCTCACGCTCGGCAGCTACCTCGGCGCGCTGCAGCCCATGGCCCGCCGCCAGGACGACGCCTTCTACGGCATCTCCGACCTGCACGCGATGACCACCGAGCACGACCCCCGTCGGCTGCGCGAGTACACCGACGAGACCGCGATCCTCTTCCTCGCCGTCGGGCTGGACCGGGCCACCCTGTTCCGGCAGAGCCACGTGCCGGCGCACGCCCAGCTCGCCTACCTGCTCGAGTGCGTCGCCACCACCGGCGAGCTGAACCGGATGATCCAGTTCAAGGAGAAGGGCCGCGGCGTGGACTCGACCAGGGTCTCGCTGTTCACCTACCCCGCGCTGATGGCGGCCGACATCCTGCTCTACCGGCCCGAGCAGGTGCCCGTCGGCGCGGACCAGCGCCAGCATGTCGAGCTCACCCGCGACCTGGCGCTGCGGTTCAACCGTCGCTACGGCGAGGTGTTCACGGTCCCGGAGGTGGTCACCGCGTCCGACGGCACCGCCCGGGTCATGGACCTGCTGCACCCCACCCGCAAGATGTCGAAGTCCGCGGACGCGGCCGGGTCGGTCTACCTGCTCGACCCGCCGGACGTCGTACGCCGCAAGGTGGCCCGCGCGGTCACCGACTCCGAGACCGGGCCCTCCGCCGTACGCCGTTCGACGGACAAGCCCGGCGTGACCAACCTGCTCGACATCCTCGAGGCGTGCGGGGGCTCGGCGTCCGGCCTCACGACGTACGGCGCCCTGAAGCGGTCGGTGACCGACGCCGTGGTCGCCACCCTGGAGCCGATCCAGAAGCGGTACGCCGACCTCGCCGCCGACCGGGTCCACGTGACGTCGGTGTTCGCGTCCGGGGCCGAGCGGTGCCGCGAGGTGACGGCGCCGGTGCTGGCGGCGGCGACCGCGGCCATCGGACTGTGAGCAGAGCTGACCATCCAGTGCGATGCCCCGGCGGCTTCGCCAAGGTTCGCCGGGACTAGGCCGTGTCTAGCGCGGCGGCGCGGACAAGAAGGCGGCGACCAGGGCGCCGAGCTCGGGGCCGGCGTCCTCCTGGAGGAAGTGGCCGGCGTCGGCGATAATCGGGTGGTCGAGGCCGGCCGCGCCGGGGACGTGCCGCTGGAGGATCGCCTCCATGCCGCCGGTGATCGGGTCGGAGTCACTGAACGCGGTCAGGAACGGCTTGGCCCACCCGCCCAGGAACGCCCAGGCCGCGCGGTTGGCCTCGGCGGCCGGGTCGTCGGGCCGGGTCGGCACCAGGGTGGGCATCGCCCGCGCGCCGGCCTTGCTCTCCTCGGTGGGGAACGGCGCGTCGTACGCCGCCCGCACGTCGTCGGCCATGCCGCGCACGCAGCCCGCAGCGACCAGCCGGCCGATGTCGAGCACCTCGGCCTTGGCCACGGCGTCGTGGAACATCCACCAGATCTCGGGCATGTCGACGTCACCGGTCGGGAGACCGGTGTTCGCGGCCACCACGCGCGCGATCCGGTCGGGGTGCTCGGCCACCAGCCGCAGCCCGATCAGGCCGCCCCAGTCCTGGCCCACCAGCGTGACGTCACCCAGGTCGAGGTGGTCGAAGGAGAGCTCGCGCACCCACTCGACGTGCCGGGCGAACGTGTGGTCGGCCTGTGCCAGCGGCTTGTCGGACCTCCCGAACCCCACCAGGTCCGGCGTCACGCACCGGATCCCCGACCCGGTCAGCACGGCGATCACGTGCCGGTAGAGGAACGACCACGACGGCTCGCCGTGCAGCAGCAGCGCCACCGGGCCGTCGGCGGGCCCGGCGTCGACGTACGCCATCCGGAGCGTGCCGCCGGCTGGGTCGTCAGGGTCGGCCACGTCGGCGTACGACGGCGGCCAGTCGAAGTCGGGGAGGTGGGCGAAGCGGTCGTCCGGGGTGCGAAAGGTCTCCACGCGATCAGTGTTCCAGTGCCGTCGCGTCCCGCTCGGCGAGCGCCTTCAGGTTCAGCAGCTGGCGTCGCATCATCACCAGGTCACCCCAGGCGAGCGCGTGCGTGCGCAGACGCCGCACCGGCCCGCGGGCGTCGGCCGCGAGTCGGCACACGATCCGGGAGCCGTCGGCGTCGGGCTCGGCGGCGTACGTCAGCGCGACCCGGCCGAAGAGCCGCCGCCCCCGACCCGTGGTGATCGCGGTCCACTGGTGCGGCGCGTCGAAGGACACCAGCCGGAACACCAACGCCATGGTCTGGCCGACCTGCAGCTCATCGACGCCGGGCGTGAGCGACTGGGGCGACCGGCGGCCGAGGTTGTCGACCCAGTCGTAGGAGTACGGCGCCACGGCGATCTGGCACAGCCAGCGCCACGTGAGCTCGGGCGGTGCGGCCACGGAGATGGCCCGGGTCAGCAGCGTCGCGCCGGGCACCAGGTCGTCGGCGGGGTAGTGCCGGCCGGCCTCCTCGGGGCTCGCGCCCCAGACGAGCGGGTTCAGGGCGTGTCCGGTCACGACTGGTGGATGCCGGCGTCGTCCAGGCGCGCGCTGGCAAGGCGCCGGCGCGCGCGCAGACTGGGCGTCTTCGAAGTGTCGGCAACGCCACCAGCGCGTGACCTGGGCGGCGTCCGGCGCCGCCAGGGGTGGCCGGACACGCCTTACGAACCCTCGGCCAGCTCGCGCGACCGGTCGCGGGCGGACTCCATCGCCGCCAGGAACGCGGCGCGCACCTTGTGGATCTCGAGCTCGCGCAGCGCCGCAGCAGTGGTGCCGCCGGGCGAGGTGACCTGCTCGCGCAGCACCGTCGGGTGGGTGCCGGTCTCGCGGAGCATCTTGGCCGAGCCGACCAGGGTCTGGATGACCAGCTCGGTGGCCGTGGTGCGGGGCAGACCGAGGTGGACGCCGGCCTCGATCATCGACTCCACCACGAAGAAGATGTACGCCGGTCCGGAGCCGGAGATCGCGGTGACGGCGTCCTGCTGGCGCTCGGGGATCCGCAGCACCTTTCCGACCGAGCCCATCAGCTCCTCGGCCTCGGCCAGGTGCTCCTCGTCGCAGTGCGAGCCGGGCGAGATGGCGGCCATGCCCTCGTCGACCAGCGCGGGGGTGTTCGGCATCACCCGGACCACCGCGACGCCGTCCGGCACGCGCGACTCGATGAACGCCGTCGTGATGCCGGCCGCCAACGAGACCAGGAGCTGCCCGGACCGGAGCGAGGGCCCGATCTCGTCGAGCAGGCCGCCCATGTCCTGCGGCTTCACCACGATGGCGACGGTGTCCGCCTTCTCGGCGGCCTCGACGTTGCCGACCACCTCGACGCCGTACCGCTCCTCGAGCTCGCGGGCGCGATCGGGCCGCTTCTCGCCGACCAGCAGCTGGTCGACGCGGCGGCCGGCGCGGACCAGCCCCGACAGCAGGGTCTCGCCCATGACGCCGGCGCCGAGGATGGCGGTCTGCTTCATGTGGGGCTCACTTCTTCGAGATCAACGAACGCAGGAAGAATGACAGGTTCTGCGGACGCTCGGCGAGCCGTCGCATCAGGTAGCCGTACCACTCCTGGCCGTAGGGGATGTAGACCCGCACCCGCTCGCCGGCCCTGACCAGCCGGCGCTGCTCCTCGGGCCGGATGCCGAAGAGCATCTGGAACTCGTAGGACCCCTGCTCGCGCCCGTAGCGCGACGCCAGCGACGACGCGATCTCGACCAGCCGCGGGTCATGCGTGGCGACCATCGGGTAGCCCTGGCCGGCCAGCAGCACCTTGAGACAGCGGACGTAGGACCGGTCCACGTCGAGCTCGGCCTGGAAGGCGACCTCCTCCGGCTCGTTGTAGGCGCCCTTGCACAGCCGGACCCGGGAGCCCTCGTAGGCCAGCGCCCGGCAGTCGGCCTCGGTGCGGTGCAGGTAGGCCTGGAGCACCGCGCCGGTCTCCGGGAAGTCCTTGCGCAGGTCGTGCAGGATCGCCAGCGTCGAGTCGGTCGTGGTGTGGTCCTCCATGTCGAGGGTCACGGTGGTGCCGGCGTTGCGCGCGGCCCGGCAGATGGTGCGGGCGTTCTCGAGCGCGATCTTGTGGCCGGTCTCGGGCAGGGCCTGACCTATCGCGGACAGCTTCACCGACACCTCGGCCATCCGGGTCAGCCCGCGCGTGGAGAGCTGGTCGAGCACGTCCAGGTACGCCGCCACGGTCGCGTCGGCCTGCTCGGTGTCGAGGGTGTCCTCGCCGAGGAAGTCGAGGGTCGAGCGGATCCCCTCGTCGGCCAGCACCGCGGTGGCATCGACCACCGACTCGGTCGACTCCCCGGGCACGTAGCTGCGCACGATCCCCGCCGAGACCGGCATCGTGCTGACCAGCTTCTTGACCAGCTCGCTGCGGCTCAGCATCAGCAGCGGTCGGCTCAACAACGCCATGCCAGACAGGCTACGTCCTGGCCCGGGTCCGACAGTCGTTGACGTTCGGCACACCCTGTCGCGCGAGCAGAGCGTGCGCAACGTCTGCGACTACCGGCTCACGGCGTACGCCGCCGCAGCGTGGCCGCGCCGAGCCCGAGCGCTGCGACCGCGAAGGCGGCGACCACCAGCAGGTCGGTCCAGACGTCGGCGGTCGAGGTGCCCCGGGTCAGGTGGGTCATGGCGTCGACGGCGTACGACAGCGGCAGCACGTCGCTGGCCGCGTTCAGCACGTCGGGCAGCGAGTCGCGCGAGACGAACAGCCCGCACAGCAGGATCTGCGGGAAGACGATCGCGGGCAGGAACTGCACGGCCTGGAACTCGGTGCGGGCGAAGGCGCTGACGAACAGGCCGAGCGCCGAGCCGAGCACGGCGTCGGCCACGGCGACCAGGCCGAGCAGCCCGACCGAGCCCTCGATGTCGAGGCCGAGCAGCCCGACCGACACGCTGACCGCGATCAGCGCCTGGAGGGCGGCGACGAGGCCGAACGCCACGGCGTACCCCAGCAGGAAGTCGAGCTTGCCCATCGGCATCGCGAGCAGCCGCTCGAGGGTGCCGCTGGAGCGCTCGCGCAGCGTGGTCACGCTGGTCACGAGGAACATCACGATGAACGGGAACATCGCCAGCAGCGCCGGCCCGAACTTGTTGAACGGGTCGCCGAAGGAGTCCTCGAACATCCACCACATCAGCGAGATCAGGAGGCAGGGCAGCACCAGCAGCATCGCGGCGGTGCGGTGGTCGCGGCGGAGCTGGGTGAGGACGCGGCCGGCGACCGCGAGGGTGATGCGCGGGGTCATGCCGCCACCTCCTCGACGAGAGCGAGGAACGCCGACTCGATGTCCTCGGCTCCGGCGCGCTGCTTGATCGCGTCGGGGGTGTCCTGGGCCAGGATCGCGCCGTCGCGCATCAGCAGCAGCTGGTCGCAGCGCTCGGCCTCGTCCATGACGTGGCTCGAGACGAGTACGGCGGCGCCGGCGTCCGCGATCTCGTGGAACAGCTTCCAGAGGTCGCGGCGAAGCACCGGGTCGAGGCCGACGGTCGGCTCGTCGAGGACCAGCAGGTCCGGGGTGCCGAGCAGCGCGACGGCCAGGCTGGCGCGCGACCGCTGGCCGCCGCTCAGTCGGCTCACGACGGCGTCCTTGTGCGAGCCGAGGTCGACGGCCTCGACCGCCTTGGTGACCTCGTCGTTGGCGCAGCCGAGGACGCGGGCGAAGAAGCGCAGGTTCTCGGTGACCGTCAGGTCGTCGTACACGCTGGCGGCCTGGGTCACGTAGCCGATGCGCTGCCGCAGCTGCGCGCTCCCGGCCGGCTCGCCCAGCACCCGGACCTCGCCGGCGGCCACCTGCTGGACGCCGACGATCGAGCGCAGCAGCGTCGACTTGCCGCACCCGCTCGGGCCGAGCAGCCCGGTGACACCGGAGCCGATCGTCAGGTCGAGCTCCTGGAGCACGGCCCGGCCGCTTCTGACCACGGTGAGGCCCTGCACCTCGATCACGTTTTTCACCATACGATGAATTATGCCTCGTCGCCCGCCGCCCGGCAAATGGGGTAACTCACCGTTCGGTCGGCTCCTGCAGTGTTCGAACGCCATGGAAGCTGACCGAACGGTGAGTTACCCCAAAATCTGGCTGGCTCAGGCCAGTGGCATCTCGAGGTACCGCTGCAGCGTGGGGGCGTACGCCGCCACGAGCTGGTCGTGGGTGGCCGAGGCGAGCGGCTCGACGCCGACGACGTAGCGCGCGACGACGATGCCCATCAGCTGCGAGGCGACCAGCGACATCCGGCGCTCCGGCTCGTCCACGCCGAGTGCGGCGCCCACCGGTCCGAGCACGATCCGCATGAACCCGTCGCGCACCAGCTGCCGGCCCTCGGGGTCGAAGATCGTGCGCACCAGCGTGAGCAGCGGCAGCCGGAGAGCCTCGTCGTCCCAGACCGACAGGAAGGTGCGCATCAGCCGCTCCCCCGCCCCGTCGAGGCCTCCCTGGCCGACCGGGAGCAGCACCTCGCGGGGGTCGAGCGGCACTTGCAGCGCCGCGACGAACAGGTCGTCCTTGGTCCCGAAGTAGTGGTGCACCAGAGCGGCGTCGACCCCGGCGGCCGAGGCGACGGCGCGCACCGACGTGCCGGCGTACCCGTTCGCCGCGAACAGCGACCGTGCTTCGGCCAGGATCGCTGCCCGGGTGTCGGGCGAGCCGGGCCGTCGACCGCGGCGCGGGGGCGTGGACATCAGATGGCCATCAGGTGGCAGCCGCGAAGAAGTGCTCGCGGGCGAACTCCAGCGACTCGACCAGGTCCTTCTCGCGCTCCTCGCGGGAGTCGGCCTTGCGGGTGTTGATCTCCACCACGATCTCGCCGCGGAAGCCGGTGCCGGCCACGTGCCGGAGGAAGTCGGCGGCACCGACCGAGCCGCGGCCGGGGACGAGGTGCTCGTCCTTCGCCGAGCCGGTGCCGTCGGTCAGGTGGATGTGCCGGAGCCGGTCACCGAGCCGGTCGGCCATCGCGATGGGGTCGTCCTTGGCGATCGCGGCGTGCGAGAGGTCGATCGTGGTGTTGGCGTACGGCTCGTCGGAGGGATCCCAGCCGGGCAGGTACATCTCCATCCCGCGCTTCGACGAGGCGCGCCAGGGGTACATGTTCTCGACCGCGAAGGCGACGCCGGTCGACTCCTCGAGCGCGGCGACGCCGTTGACGAAGTCGCGGGCGTACTCCTTCTGCCAACGGAACGGCGGGTGCACGACCACCACCTCCGCGCCCACCGCGGTTGCCATCTCGGCCGAGCGCTCGAGCTTGCCCCACGGCTCGGTGCCCCAGATCCGCTGGGTGAACAGCAGGCACGGCGCGTGGATCGCCGAGATCGCGATGCCGTGGTGCTGCTGGAGCTGCTGCACGCCGGAGATCGACTGCGACAGCGCGTCGAGCACCATCACCTCGACGGCGTCATAGCCGAGGCTCACGGCGTACCCGAAGGCGTGCGCGGACGACTCGGGGTACACCGAGCTGGTGGAGAGACCCAAGCGGCTCAAGCGAGCACCGAGAGCTGGTCGAGTCGCTCGAGGATGACGCCCTCGCGCAGCGCCCAGGGACAGATCTCGAGCTCGGTGAGGTCGAAGATGTCCATGCACCCCTCGGCCACGAGCGCACCCGGCACGATCTGGTGGGCCCGGCTCGGCGAGACCCCGGGCAGCTCGGCCAGCTCCTCCGGGCCCATCGCGACCAGCTTGGGGATCCACTCGCGGAGTACGTCGAGCGCCAGCGTCCGCGGCACCAGCCGCCCTTCGGTCGACGGCGCGGCACCGCAGATGCGCCCCAGTGACCGGAACGTCTTCGAGGTCGCGGCCGCCCGGTCGGGCGGTCCGCCGCGCAGCAGGTGGCCGGCGTCGTGCGCGATCTCGGCGCGGATCTCACGGCGCAGTGCGCGCACGGTCTCCTCGTCGGCGCGGCCGGTCCGGAAGTGTGTACGTGCCAGCCGGGCCGCCCCCAACGGCAGCGACCACGCCACGTCGGGCGCCTCGTCCGCGCCGCCGGCGATCTCGAGCGAGCCGCCGCCGATGTCGAAGACCGCCAGCCGGCCGGCGGACCAGCCGAACCAGCGTCGTACGGCGAGGAAGGTCAACCGGGCCTCGTCCTCACCGGCCAGCACGTCGATCATCACGCCGGTGCGCTCGTGCACGTGCTCGAGGACGTCGTCGCTGTTGCCGGCGTCGCGCACCGCGGAGGTCGCGAAGCCGAGGATGTCCTCGCACCCCTTGTCCTCGGCGATGCGCAGCGCCTCGGCGGTGAACGCGGTCAGCGCGTCGATCCCGGTCTGGGACACGTCGCCGGCCTCGTCGAGGTGCTCGGCCAGCCGCAGCGGCTGCTTGAAGGAGTACGCCGGGAGCGGTGCGGCGCCGCCGTGGGCGTCCACCACGAGCAGGTGCCCGGTGTTGGATCCGATGTCCAGCACGCCGACGCGCATTCACCCCACCGAACCCTGCGGTGAGCGCGCTCCGCGCGGGGCGCGCATGCTTCGGCGGGGACCCCGAAAAGACATGGGCTAAACCTACCCGCGCGCATCACCGCCGTAGGCTGAACCGGTGCCCGAGGTTGACCTGGTCTTCCCCCGCGCGTACGTCGAGTTCCCGAACCCCGACGACGAGTCGGAGATGCTGCGCTGCGACCTGACCTGGCTGACCTCGAGCTACCAGTGCATCTTCGGCAACGGTTGCCAGGGCATCTACAAGGAGTCCCCCGACGTCGGCTGCTGTGCGCTCGGCGCGCACTTCGCGGACGAGGACGACGAGAAGCGGGTCGCGGAGTACGTCGGCATGCTCGACGAGACGCTCTGGCAGTTCCGGCCCGACAAGAAGAAGGTCAAGAAGTCCGACTGGATCGACAAGGACGACGAGGGCGAGCGCAAGACCATGGTCGTCGAGTACGACGGCCAGTCCGCGTGCATCTTCCACAACCGCACCGACTTCCATCTCGGTGCCGGGTGCGCCCTTCACGCGCTGGCCTACGTGCTGGAGAAGAACCCGCTGGAGACCAAGCCGGACGTGTGCTGGCAGCTGCCGATCCGGCGTACCTTCCGCACGGTCAAGCGAGCCGACGGCACGCAGTACACCGAGGTCTCGATCGGCGAGTACGACCGCCGCGGCTGGGGACCGGGCGGCCACGACCTCGACTGGTACTGCACCGGCAACACCGAGGCGCACACCGCGCCCGAGCCGCTCTACATCACCAGTGCAGCCGAGCTGACCGAGCTGATGGGCGAGGCGGCGTACGACGAGCTGGCCCGGCACTGCGAGGCGCACCTGCTGTCCCGGTCGGCGTTGGCCATCCACCCCGCCGACCGTTGATTCGGGACTTACGCCGGTTGAGTCGGCAGATTCGACCGGCACAAGGCCCGACTCAACCGGCGTAAGTCCCGAATCAACACTCTTGACATCAAGAGACCCCTACCCCGCTTTGGTGACGTCCGGGGTGCCCATTCACAATCGCTGCATGCGTCTCGACCACCTCTCCTTCGCCGCCGGACCCGACGGCCTGGCCGCCACGGCCGAGCGCATCGGCGACCAGCTCGGCACCGAGTTCCTCGACGGTGGCGTGCACCCGCGCTTCGGCACCCGCAACATGATTTTGCCGCTCGCCGACCACACCTACCTCGAGGTGGTCGAGGTCCTCGACCACCCGGCGTCCGACAAGGCGCCGTTCGGGCAGGCGGTCCGCGCGCGGTCCGCACTGGGCGGCGGCTGGCTCGGCTGGGTGGTGGCGGTCGACGACATCGCGGTCCTCGAGCACCGGCTCGGCCGCGAGGCGGTCACCGGCAGCCGGCACCGCCCCGACGGCACCGAGCTGCGCTGGAAGCAGATCGGCGTCAACGGCCTGATCGCGGACCCCCAGCTGCCGTTCTTCGTGCAGTGGGAGGTGCCGGCCGAGCTGCACCCCAGCTTCGGCGCCGACGGCGACTTCTCGCTGGCCTGCCTCGAGATCGCCGGCGACCCCCAGCGGGTCAGCGAGTGGCTCGGCGAGACCGTCGAGGCCCCGCTCGAGGACGTGAAGGTCGAGTGGGCGGCGCCCAACGGCACGCCGGGCGTGATCGCCGCGCAGGTGCAGACCCCCGGCGGCCTCGTCCGCATCTGAACCACCTCCGGACGAGCTGTGTCGACGCCAGCCGGGCTGCCTGACGGCACCCGCCCCAGCCCCAACATCTGGCACCACACGGCCACCTACGAGGTCGAGAACCACGCGGTCGACCCCGACGGACGGCTCTGGTCGGCGATGCTCGCTGCGGCCGGTGAGGAAGGCTGGACCGGCCGCGACGTGCTCGACGTCGGCTGCGGCACCGGCTTCCACCTGCCGCGGTTCGCCGGCACCGCGGCCACCGTGACCGGCGTCGAGCCGCACCCCGACCTGGTCGCGCAGGCCCGGCACCGCACCCGGGCGCTGCCGACGGTGTCGGTGCACCAGGGCACCGCCCAGGCCCTGCCGCTGCCGGACGCCTCGGTCGACGTTGCGCACGCGCGCTGGGCCTACTTCTTCGGCCCGGGCTGCGAGCCGGGGCTGGCCGAGCTGGATCGCGTCGTACGCCGCGGCGGGGTCGCCCTGGTGGTCGACAACGACCCGACCCGCTCGACGTTCGGCGCGTGGTTCCGGCGCGGCTACCCGAAGGTGCCCAAGGCCAAGAAGGTCGAGCGGTTCTGGTCGACGCGGGGCTGGACCCGCACCCCGGTCGACATGGGCTGGCGGTTCTCCTCGCGCGCTGACCTCGAGGCCGTCGTGCGGATCGAGTTCGACGCCGAGACCGCCGAGGCGGTGCTGGCCGACCACGCGGGCACCGAGGTCGACTATGCGGTCAACCTGTGGTCGAAGGAGTACTGAGCCACAACGTCAGCGGGCCGTACTCCGTCGGACGGTGGCCCGGAAACTTCGCGGGTGGGGCGGGCTCGTCGGGGCTGAGGGTCGAGGTGTCCACGATGATCGCGCACGGCCGGAAGCGGCGAGGCGTCCACTTCCTG
Source organism: uncultured Actinomycetota bacterium (assembly GCA_963749865.1). Taxonomy (GTDB): domain Bacteria; phylum Actinomycetota; class Actinomycetes; order Propionibacteriales; family Nocardioidaceae; genus Nocardioides. The sequence continues at coordinate 51,489 of CAVVOE010000004.1, read as the reverse complement.
GTGACGTTGTGGACGTGGATGTCGTAGAGCGACCCTTCCCAGCCCTGCTGCTGCAGCCCCACCCAGATCGGGTACTCCTGGAACACCCGGTTCGCGAGCCCCACCTCGTCGCACCCGGAGTCCGCTATCGCCTCGGTCAGCGCCGAGTAGTGCGCGGCCAGGTCTCGGGCGGGCTGGCCGTCGGAGCTGCCGGATCGGCCGAAGTAGGCCTCGAGCGGCGTGTCGTGCCGCCAGTCGGCGTGGATCAGGGAGCGGGAGTAGTTGTTCAGCAGCACCGGGAGAGCGGCCACCACCAGCAGCGCGGCCACGACCCGCGGCACCCACGTCACCAGCGTCCGCGGCCGCAGCTCGCTGAACGCGGCGGCGATCAGTGGACACCACAGGACCAGCAGTGGCAGGTAGTAGCGGCTGGCGTAGATGCTCCACCTGGCCGTGGCCGCGAACATGAGGAAGCCCAGGCACAGCGCCAGGGCGAGAGCCAGGGGCAACCGCACCGATCGCCGTCTCACGACGGCGCAGACCACCAGGATGACCAGAGCGGCCAGGATCAGCAGGACGTGCCACGGGTTGGCTCCGACGTCCTCGAACCGGCTGATGTTCGACCAGTCCGTGCCGCCGAACGGCGTGATGTCGGGGGGAAACACGTAGTCACTGCTGTCGGCCGGCCCCACGGCGTCGTTGACGTGCTCGAGCCCACCGGTGACGGCACTGCTGAAGGCGTGGAGGGGGCCGTCCGGACCACCGATCGCGAACTGCGCGGCGACACTCCGCACGACGTTGCCGGCGGCTCCGCGGACGTTCAGGTCGTCGACGACGGTCGTCTTCGTCACCGGACCCGCCACGCCACCGAACAGGTCGAGGTTGCGGCCCAGGAAGGGGCCGCACACCGCGATGGCGGCGACGGCGCCCAGCACCACCGCCCCCGCCGACTGGCGCACCACGACGCGCGGACCCTGTTCGCGCCAGAGGTGGGCGACCGCGACCGCGACCAGCACGACCGCCGCCGGACCGACCATCACGACGAGAGTGCCCTTGGCCAGCTCGGCCAGCCCGGCCACCGCGCCCAGGGCGAGGCCCCGGCTGGCCCAGCCGCCCGCCCCCAGCCCGGAGGTGAGGACCACCAGGGCGCCGACCGCGATGGACGCGCCGAACAGGTTGTTGGTCGTGCTGGTGGCCTCCAGCAGCAGGTTGGGCACCGTCGCGACCAGCACCGCGGTGAACAGCTGCCCACGTCCGGAGAGGCCCAGCCGGCGTGCGAGCTCGGAGGCGCCCAGGACGCACACCACCGCCGCGCTGAGCTCGACGTAGCCGTCCCATCGGTCCGTGCCGCCGACCAGCTTCAGGGTCACGAAGTGGTAGGCCGAGAGCGGCGCCAGCTCGACCTGGGCCAGGTAGTGCGCCGCGAACGGCCCCACCGATCCGGCCTGGATCCAGTGCTCGACCCGGGCGAGGTGATAGACGAGGGAGTCGTTGTTGGCCGGCCGGTAGAGAAAGCCCATCACGAGCAGGACCGCGAAGAACGCCACGAGGACGGCGCCACCGACGAGCTGGTCGACAGGCGGGCGGGGCGGCCGCCGCAGGTGCCGCCCGCGGACCCGTCGTACGAAGGCACCGAGGGGCCGCCGGCACAGCGCGAGCCCGACCAGCAGCACCAGCACCCACGCCAACGTGACGGTAACCGAGCCGAGGTGGCCACCGACGCTGCCCACCTCGAGGATCGCCACCGTGATGACCTGAAACAGCAGGTAGGCGATGACCAGTGACGCTCGCCTGGTCAGGTCGGAGAAGCCGAGCTTGGTGCTGTGCGTTGCCACCGTGAGCCAGAGCAGACCGCCGACGGCGACGATGAGCAACAGCAAGGCAGGCATCCGCCTCTCCGGAAGGGGCATCGCGTCAGCGAGACCCTCTCACACGGTCGGCCGACCGATGGTCGCGGAGCGGTGCAGCGGGCTCGTCTCCCAGTACGGCGCACCCGCCGGCCGGACGAGGAGCTCGAGGTCGGCGAGCTGACCTTCGAGCTCCTCGGGGACGGGGAACTCGAAGCCGCACTCCAAGGGCGCTCCCTCGTGCTCGTGGTGCACCTCGGGCCGCTGGGTCGGCGTGACCTCGAGTCCGGTCCACTCGCGTCCCTGGGCGTCGCGCAGGCCGAGCTCGACTCCCCGGGCAGGCGGGGCGGCGAACGCCCACCCGACGACCCAGGTCTGACCGCCGCGGCTCTCGAGGGCGTCCACCCACTGGTGGACGGGTAGGTCCCAGCCCGGGTACGCGCGCTCCAGCGCCGGCGCGGAGACGCCGCGGAACGCCCTGCGGAGCTCGGCCATCGCGGCGGGGTCCGCAGCCGCCAGCTCGACCAGTGCCTCGGCGCGCTCGACCAGCTTCTGCTCCGCCCGACGGATGCGGGTCTCGACGCCGACCTCGCGGCGGAAGATCGCCCGCGCCTCCCGATAGAGCTCGAGCGGCCGGCGCGGCGGCTCGAAGGTGAGCACCGGCGCGGGAGTGGGGACCCAGCCGAACCGGTTGGTCTTGAACGGGAGCTCCGAGCCCACCTGACGGAGCCCCTTCCCCAGGTTGGCGACGTACTCGAGCTCGGAGCGGTTCATCTCGTGCAGCACGAAGGCCTCGGGCAGCTCCCCCCAGTGCCGGCCCAGATGGTCGTCGGGCACGAAGCTCCCGGAGCGCTGGGCGCGCCGGTCCACCAGCGGGAACGGGTCACGGACCAGCAGCCGCACCCCGCGCCGGGTGCTGGCCGTGTGCTCGCGGATCCTGCGGATCGAGTCGTCGAGGCGCACCACCGACTTCACGTGCCGGTCCAGCTGCACCCGCGTCGGCCCCTGGAGGGGCTGGGCGAACGGCGGACGCTTCCGGTCCGGAACGTCGGCGCACCACTGGAAGGAGACAACGTTGACGTCGGGGTCGGTCGGCAGGAAGTCCTGCACGCGGGCGCTGAGGTCCCGGGGTGTCCAGTACTCGTCGAGGTCGAGGAAGGCCGCGTGCGTGAACCCGTCGCGCCGCGCCCGGCGGGCCATCCGCGCGTACGCCGCGTGCTGGAAGTGCGCTCCCGCCGCGAGACACTCCTCCAGCAACCGGTCGGCCCGGCGGGCCGTGACCTGCGGGCGCATCTCGGTCACCGCCCGGAGGATGCGCAACGACCCGTCGTCGGTGCCGTTGACCCAGACCTCGACCGCATCGAACCCGAACTGCAGGTGGTGGAAGACCCAGTCGACGAGGTAGGGGCCCTCGTTCTTCGCGATGGCGCAGAGCTTCACCCGGGCGACCACCGGACGAGGCTACGTGGCCTCCAGGACCCGGGACAGCCTCGTGGCCTCCCACGCCGTGGACCCCACCGGCCGGGCCAGCAGCTGAGCGCCCGCCAGGTCACCGCGGAGCGCGTCGGGCACCTCGATCTCGAAGCCGCAGTCGAGGGGCGCGTCGGGCCGCTCCGCGACCACCTGGGGACGCTCGGTCCTGGTGACCGTGAGGTCGGTCCACTCCCGGTGGTCGGCGTCGCGGATGCCGTACTCCAGCTCTCCGTGCACACCGGCCCGGTAGGCCCACCCCACGATCGTGGACTCCGACACCGAGTCCACCCACCAGGCGACCCGGTCGTCCCAGCCGGGGTACGCCGCATCGAGCGCCGGCTCCCGGACGCCTCGCAGCGGACCGCGCAGGAGCTCCAGCAGGCTGCGGTCGCCGACCAGCCGGGCGACCACGTCGTCAGCGCGGTCCACCACCAGCCGCCGCGACTGTTCGGTCAGGTCGTCGACGCCGACGGCCTCGAGGAACGCGCGCCGCGCCTCGTCGTAGGACCGGAGGGCGGCGTCCTGGGGAGCGAGGGTGAGCACCGGGGCCTCGGTGGGCAGGTAGCCGAAACGGTCGATGTTGTACTCCGCCGTTCCGCCGATCTGGCGCCGGCCCTTGGCCAGGCTCGCGACGTACTCCTGCTGGGACCGGTTGGTCGCGTGCAGCACGAACGCCTCGGAGAGCTCGGCCCAGCTCCCGACCAGCTCGGCGTCACTCACCCGGTCCCCGCCGGGGAACCGATCGCGGACCAGCCGCGCGGTGCCTGAGCTGGTCCGCGCGGTGTGCATGCCGTAGCGCTCCACGGAGTCGTCGAGGCGGGACACCGACTTCACGTGGCTGTCGCGCTGGACCCGCACCGGCGGGGTCAGCGGGAGCGTGAACGGCGGCCGGGCCTGGTCGGGCAGGTCCATGCCCCAGGGGAACGAGACCACCTTGACGTCGGGGTCGTCGGGAAGGAAGTCGGTGACCGCGGACCGGAAGTCGCGCGGGGTCCAGTACTCGTCGAGATCGAGGAAGCCGACGTGCGTGAACCCCTGGCGGCGGGCCCGGCGCGCCGCCCGGGCGTAGGCGCGGTGCTGGAAGATCCAGCCCTTCGCGATGCTCTCCTCGCGCAAGACGTCGGCCGAGCGGCCGCTCACCTGCGGGTGGACCGTCCCGATGCGCTCGAGGATCTCCAGCGACGGATCCTCGGTGGCGTTCACCATGACCTCGATCGCGTCGAAGCCGAAGTGGAGGTGGTGGAAGACCCAGTCGGCGAGGTAGGCGCCCTCGTTCCGGGCGATGGCGCACAGCTTGACCCGGGCCGCCATGTCCCCAACCTACGTCCGAGCTGCCGCGACGTCGGTCAGCTGGAGCCCCGCACGACGAGGGTCGGCGCGAGCAGCACACCCGGGGTCACCGTCGCCGGCGTGCCGAGCAGCCCCTCGAGGGCCCGCACCACCTCGACCGCGACCTCCTCGAGCGGCTGGCGCACCGACGTCAGGCCCGGGGGCACGGTCTGCGCGACCTGGGAGTCGTCGAAGCCGGTGACGGCGATGTCGTGGCCGGCCCGCAGGCCGCGGTCGGTCAGCGTGTGCAGCACGCCCATCGCGAGGGTGTCGGACGCGCACACGAACGCGGTGGGCTGAGCCTCGTCGAGCAGCACCGCGCTCGCCTCGCGGCCGGACGCGACGGTGTCCTCGACCCGCGAGGCCAGCCCGGCGGTCGGGATGTCGCGCGAGCGCATCGCCTGGGACCAGCCGGCCCGCCGGTCCTCGCCGAGCAGGGAGTCCTTGCGCCAGCCGATCCAGGCGATGCGGTGGTGGCCGCGCTCGATCAGGTGCGAGGTCGCCATGTCGGTGCCGGCTGCACCGTCGACGTCGACCCACGGGTGTCGTGCCTGGGCGTCGTTCCAGGGTCGGCCGAACGCGACGAACGGCGCCCGCCGCCGGTCGAGCCAGGCCGCCTGGGGGTTCCCGAGGTAGGTGTCGGTCACCACGAACGCGTCGACCGCCGTCGAGCGGAGCAGGTCGTCGTACGCCGGGAGCTCGTCCTCCGCCTTGCCGGTGCGGGTGCCCGAGAAGAGCAGCACGTGGTAGCCGGCCTCGCGCGAGGAGTCCACCAGCGAGTGCACGAACCGGTCCATCGCGGCGTTCGCAGTGCCCTCCTCGGCGGCCTTGATCGGCAGCCCGATCAGGTGCGACGCGCGGGTGCGCAGGTTGCGCGCGGCCCGGTTGGGCAGGTAGCCGAGCTCGGCGATCGCCTGCTGGACCCGCAGCAGGGTGTCCTCGCGGAGCAGGTCCGGGTTGTTGACGGCGTTGGACACGGTCTGGCGCGAGACACCGGCCCGCTCGGCGACGTCGGCCAGGGTCGGCGGGGTCAGCGGCGGCCTGCTCATGGTGCGCGACACGTCCCCTCCTGGTCGTCGTACGGCGCCCGCGGGTGGCGGTCTGGATCGTTCCAAACTCAGGATAACGCCGGTTCACCCCAGCGGGTGCCCCGGCCATCCACAACGGCTGCCGCCGGTCCCGGAGCGGCTCCCGCGCGTTGTCGGCGGGTCCGCCTAGGTTGCCGCCATGCCCAAGACCGCCACCCGCCCCGCCTACCGCTGCACCGAGTGCGGGTGGGAGACCGCGAAGTGGGTGGGTCGCTGCGGCGAGTGCCAGGCCTGGGGCTCGGTCGCCGAGGCGGCCACGCCGGTCCTGCGCGCGTCCGCCAGCCCGGTCAGCGCCCCGGCGGTGCCGATCGGGCAGGTCTCGGTCGAGGAGTCGGCGTTCCGCAGCTGCGGCGTGCCCGAGCTCGACCGGGTGCTCGGCGGCGGGCTGGTGCCCGGCGCGGCGATCCTGCTCGCCGGCGAGCCCGGGGTCGGCAAGAGCACGCTGCTGCTCGAGGTGGCCGCGCAGACCGCGCGGGTCCGGCATCGCGTCCTCTACGTCACCGGCGAGGAGTCGGCCTCCCAGGTCCGGCTCCGCGCCGACCGCACCCACGGGGTGCACGACGAGCTCTACCTCGCCGCCGAGACCGACCTCGGCGCGGTGCTCACCCACATCGAGGACGTGCGGCCCACGCTGCTCGTGGTCGACTCGATCCAGACGATCGGTGCCCCAGGCATCGAGGGCGTCCCGGGCGGGGTGACCCAGGTCAAGGAGGTTGCGGCGGCGCTGATCCGGGTGGCCAAGACCCGCAACATCACCACCGTGCTCGTCGGGCACGTCACCAAGGACGGCGCCATCGCCGGACCGCGCGTGCTCGAGCACCTCGTCGACGTGGTGCTGCACTTCGAGGGCGACCGCAACTCGCGGTTCCGGATGGTGCGGGCGATGAAGAACCGCTTCGGTCCAGTCGACGAGGTCGGCTGCTTCGACCTCGGCCCCGACGGAATCACCGCGGTCACCGACCCGACCGGGCTGTTCGTCGAGCACCAGACCGGCCAGGTGCCCGGCACCTGCGTGGCCGTGACCATGGAGGGCCGCCGCCCGCTGCTGGCGGAGGTGCAGGCGCTGGTCACCTCCTCGCCGCTCGAGCGACCGCGGCGCACGACGTCGGGGCTCGACTCCTCCCGCGTCGCGATGGTGCTGGCCGTGCTCCAGCAGCACGCGCGGATCCGGCTGCACTCCTACGACGTGTTCGCCTCCACCGTCGGCGGCGCCCGGCTGCACGAGCCGGCCAGCGACCTCGCGGTCGCCGTTGCGATCGGCTCGGCGACTCTCGGTGTGGCCCCGCCCTCCGGCGTCGTCGCGATGGGCGAGATCGGGCTGGCCGGCGAGCTGCGCCGGGTCCGCGACCTGCCCCAGCGGCTGGCCGAGGCCGCCCGGCTCGGCTTCCGGGTTGCCGTGGTCCCCAGCGACCGCACCCGGACCGGCCCCCGCTCCCCCGAGTCGTGGAACGTCGACGGCCTGCGCGTCCTCGACGTCCCCGATGTCGCCTCGGCGCTGCGGCTGCTCCAGCTGACCCGGGACCAGCCCGGCCTGCGCGCGGCGGAGGAGGGTTGACCCAGCCCCGAGGCCGTACTCTTCTCCTGCACGGCGAGGGGGTGTAGCGATGGCCGACCGGTCGGACGAGGTCATGCGGCTGCGGGCCACGCTCGAGGCGATAGCGCCGGGCACCTCGCTGCGCGACGGGCTGGAGCGGATCCTGCGGGGCCGCACCGGCGCCCTGATCGTGCTCGGCAACGACCGGGTCGTCGACTCGATCGCGACCGGGGGCTTCGACCTCGACGTGCCCTTCACCGCGACCGGGCTGCGCGAGCTGGCCAAGATGGACGGCGCGATCATCGTCGACCGGGACATCAGCCGGATCCTCAAGGCCGCGGTGCACCTGATGCCCGACCACACGATCCCGTCCGAGGAGACCGGCACCCGCCACCGCACCGCGGACCGGGTGGCGCGTCAGACCGGGTTCCCGGTGATCTCGGTGAGCCAGTCGATGCAGATCATCGCGGCGTACGTCGGCGAGATCCGGCACGTGCTGGAGGACTCCGGCCAGATCCTGTCCCGCGCCAACCAGGCGCTGGCCACCCTCGAGCGGTACAAGCTGCGGCTCGACGAGGTGTCCAGCACCCTTTCCGCGCTCGAGATCGAGGACCTGGTGACCGTGCGGGACGTGGCGGTCGTCGCGCAGCGGCTCGAGATGGTCACCCGCATCGCGCGCGAGATCGAGGACTACGTGCTCGAGCTCGGCACCGACGGGAGGCTGCTCGCCCTCCAGCTCGAGGAGCTGATCACCGGTGTCGACCTCGAGCGCGAGCTGGTGATCCGCGACTACGTGCCCGGCGGCCGCCGCGGCAAGCAGCCCGAGCTGCTGCTCCAGCGGCTGGAGGCGCTCTCCGCGACCGAGCTGGTCGACCCGGCGTCGGCGGCCCGGGTCCTCGGCCTGGGCAGCGTCGAGCACCTCGACGGTGCCGTCGCCCCGCGCGGATACCGGCTGCTGGCCAAGGTGCCGCGGCTCCCACCGGCCGTGGTGGACCGGCTGGTCGACCACTTCGGCACGCTGCAGAAGCTGCTATCGGCCGGCGTCGAGGACCTCCAGGTGGTCGAGGGCGTAGGCGAGCTGCGCGCCCGCAGCGTCCGCGAGGGGCTGTCCCGGCTGGCGGAGTCGACGATCCTGGAGCGGTACGTCTAGCCCGTCCCCCGCTGGCTGGTGCCCCTCACTAGGGTCTGCTCATGGCCGACCTCCCCGACGGGTTCGACCCGGCGTACTACCTGCTGGCCCACGGCGAGGTGGCCGAGGCCGGCATGGACCCGGCCGACCACTACCGGCAGTTCGGGCACCGCGAGGGGCGCACCGGCGTACCGCCGCGGCTGGGCCACAGCAGCGAGCGCGAGGCCGAGGGCCGCGCGGCCTTCTTCATCAACGCGTTCTCGGCCATCGCGGTCAACGGCATCCCCGGGCCGTACCTCGAGTTCGGCGTCGGCCGCGGCATGACCCTGTGGCTGGCCTGGCGGGCCTCCCGTGCACTGGGCCTCGACTGCCCGCTGTGGGCCTTCGACTCCTTCGAGGGGCTGCCGGCGGGGACCACGGAGGTGGACACCAGCCACCCGGCCTGGCAGCCAGGCGCCTACGCCAACAGCGAAGAGTCGGTCCGGGGCAACCTCACCGGCATGGGCGTGGACCTGGACGACGTGACCTTCGTGCGCGGCTACTACAGCGAGTCATTGGCCGCGGAGCGACGGTCCGGGCTGCCGACCGCCGCGGCGCTGGTCTACGTCGACTGCGACATGTACGACTCGACCGTCGACGCGCTCGACTACCTCGGCGGGGTGATCGGCCACGGCACGATCGTCGGGTTCGACGACTACTTCTGCTGGTCGCCGACCCGCTCCTCGGGCGAGCAGCTGGCGCTCCGCGAGTTCCAAGTCGCCCACCCCGAGCTCACCTTCCGCCCCTACCAGACCATCGGCTGGCACGGGATGTCGTTCCACGTCACCACGGACTGAACGACGAGGGGCTCACTCCGACCGGCCGTAGTCGTCCTCGAGCCGGACGATGTCGTCCTCGCCCGTGTACGCACCGCGCTGGACCTCGATGATCACCAGCGTCTCGTCGTCCTGGTTGGCGATGCGGTGGGCCCGCCCGAGCGCGACGTCCACGCAGTCACCAGGGCCGGCGACCACCGTCTCGCCGTCGAGGGTGCAGGTCGCCTTGCCGGAGACCACCACCCAGTGCTCGGCGCGGTGCTGGTGGGTCTGGTACGAGAGCCGGCAGTGCGGGTCGACGACGATCCGCTTGACCTTGAACCCGTCGCCCTCGTCGAGGACGTGCCACGAGCCCCACGGCCGGGCTCGGACGTGCTTGTACTGCGACAGCCTAGAGCGCCGGCACCCGTCGTACCGTCGCCGGCGGGCTCCGCGGTCTGGGTCACGGTCGCCGGGGCCGGCGCGACCAGCTCGAACTGCACGTCGGTCGGCTCACCACCCAGGGCCGCTGCCCGCACGTGGTAGTAGCCCGGCAGCGCCCACGCGGTGCGGTCGGAGCACTCCTCGTCCGAGCGGCGCGCGTTCCACACCACCGGGACCTGGGTCACCGAGGCGAACCGGACCACGACGTCCTGGGCCGGGATCGCGTCGGGGCACTGCTTGCTGAGCCAGATCTGGTCGTGGCCGGAGATGATGTTCATCCGCACCGTGTCGGCGGAGAGGTGCCACGTGCAGGCCTCGGTCGACCGGGTCTGGAAGTTGAGCAGGATGGTGACGTCCGCGCCGCCCACCGGCGCCGGGACGGTCGGGGTGATGAAGACGTCGTTGTCGGGGCACGGTCCGGTGGGGTCCGGGAGCACCGGCGTGGGCGTCGGCGTCGGCGTGGGCGTCGGGCTCTTGTCGTCCCTTCCCGCCCTTGCCCTTCCCCTTGCCGTGGCCCTTCCTTCCCTTGCCCTTCTTGGTCGGCTTGTCGGCGGGCACCGTCGCCGTCGGGCTGGCCAGTGTCGAGGCGCCCGCCTGCTCGGCCTTGTCGTCCGACGACCCGTCGCTGCTGCGGTCCAGCACCTTGCCCACGCCGAGAAAGACCACCAGCGCGACGCTGAGCACCGCCAGCCGGCGGCGCCAGTAGACCCCTGCCGGCAGGGGTCCTCGCGTGCTCGCAGGCATGGTTGGCACGGTAGGCGTACGCGCACCGCGGGCGGGGTACCCACGCCGCAGCACTATCGTCTGCCTCGATGTCCGCGCTGCACGAGCCCGTCCTCCGCTGGTACGCCGACCACGCGCGTGACCTACCCTGGCGGCGTCCCGACGCCTCACCCTGGTCGGTGCTGGTCTCCGAGCTGATGCTCCAGCAGACGCCGGTGGCCCGGGTGCTCCCGGTGCACGCAGCCTGGCTGGAGCGCTGGCCGACGCCCGCCGCCCTCGCGGCCGAGCCGACGGGTGAAGCGGTCCGCGCGTGGGGGCGGCTCGGCTACCCGCGGCGCGCGCTGCGGCTGCACGCCGCGGCCACCGCGATCGTCGAGCGGTACGGCGGCGTCGTCCCCGACTCCTACGACGAGCTGCTCACCCTGCCCGGGGTCGGCGACTACACCGCGGCGGCGGTCGCGTCGTTCGCGTTCGGACGACGCCACGTGGTGCTCGACACCAACGTACGTCGGGTCCTGGCCCGGGTGCTGCGGGGCATCGAGTTCCCGGGCCCGTCCGTGACCAAGGCCGAGCGCGAGGTGGCCGCGGCGGTGCTGCCCGAGGACGACGCCACCGCCGCCACCTGGGCCGTCGCCGTGATGGAGCTCGGCGCGCTGGTCTGCACCGCGAACGCTCCGCGCTGCGGGGACTGCCCGGTCTCCGACCCGTGCGCCTGGCTGGCCGAGGGCTTCCCGGCGTACGCCGGACCACCTCGCCGCGCGCAGGCGTGGGCGGGCACCGACCGCCAGTGCCGAGGCCGGATCATGGCGGTGCTGAGAGACAGCGACCGCCCGGTCCCGCGGGCCGGATCGACGCCGTCTGGCCGGACGCGGGGCAGCGGGAGCGCTGCCTGGCTGCGCTCGTGTCCGAGGGGCTCGCCGAGGCCGTGGAGGGGAGCGCGTTCGCATTGGCGGGTTCTGCTTCGGGGTGATCTCGGCAGCCGGTACGGTCATCGCGACCCCTGTCCGGAACCCCCGAGGTCCCTCCCGTGAAAGTGCGCCGCTCCCTCGCGCTCCTGGTCGCCCTGGCCAGTCTCGCCGCGCCCATGTCCGCGGTGAACGGCGCGCCCACGCCGACCGAGAGGATCACCGGGCTGGACGGCATCCTCTACAACTCGGCCCCGGCTGTGGTGACCGGCCTGGCCGGCGACCTGTTCGCCGGGTTCGAGCTCGACTACGCCTGCGGGCTGGGAGGCCGGAAGCTGGCGAAGTCGATCGACCAGCTGGCCAAGCTTGCCGAGCTGCTGACGAAGTCCGGGCGCCGGGTCGTCTACACGGTGGCACCGGGCAAGACCTGGGGACTGACCGACCACCTCGACCCCGCGACCCTCCCGCACGGCGTGTGCGACTCAACGGGCGTCGCGCAGCAGAACAAGGTGCTCGACGAGAGGCGCCCCCACTACCTCCCGTTGCGCCCGCTGCTCACGGACTCGACACGGCAGATGTACTGGAAGACCGACCCGCACTGGACCACCGTCGGCGCCTCGGCCTACACAACCGGGGTCGCCCGTGCCCTCAGTCCACGGCTGGCCCGGGCCCAGCGCTACACGTACACGACCGACACCCGTTGGGGCGACCTGGCCGTCGAGCAGGGCGACCCCACCCCCGAGGTGGCCGAGCGGGCGATCCCGGACAACGGCGTCCGGGTGCGGACCGCGCGTGGTGCTCCTGACTGGTCGGGCTACCCGACCCTGACCTTCGACCACTCGTGGGTCTCCAGGCCCGCGCGCAAGACCTGGCCGGGCCACACCCTCGTGCTCGGCGACTCGTTCGGGTGGTACGCGCTGGAGACCATGCGGCCGGTCTTCCACCGTGGCCGGTTCGTGTGGATCGGCAAGATCCCGGTCGACGACCTGATGAGGTCCATCGTCCGCGCCGACACGATCGTGATCGAGGCCTACGCCGCATTCGGCTCGCCCCTGGGTTACGCGGCGTTCCGCCGCGCGGTCCGGCACGCTCTGGCGAAGCAGCCATGACCGGCGTTCACCACCGCCGCTCCGGCGACGGCGCCTGGTGCTGCTGACGCTGTGCGCGGGCGTGGTCTCGCTGCTGGCCCCGGGGCTCGCGACCGCCCGGACCGCACCCGGGACCTTCCTGGGCGCCGACGGGCTGCTCTACCACTCGGCTCCCCTGGTGCTGAACGGGCTCGACGACCAGATGTTCTACGGGCCCGAGCTGGACCTCGCGTGCGGCGTCGGCGACCGCCTGGCGGTGCCGATGAAGGCGGTGTCCCGGCTGGCCCGGGTCATCGAGAAGTCGGGGCGGAAGGTGGTCTTCAGCATCGCGCCCGGCAAGAGCGCGACCATGGAGGGCGAGCTCGGCCAGCTTCCGCACGGAGTCTGCGACCAGCAGGGACTCGTCGCGCAGAACCGCGTGCTCGACGGGTACGACGACCCCGCCTACCTGCCGCTGCGCCACCACCTGACGGGGACGAGCCGGCAGCTGTACTGGAAGACCGACCTGCACTGGACGACCGCCGGCGGCGCCGAGTACGCCAAGGCGCTGGCCACGCGGCTCGACCCGGGGCTGGGACGACGGCAGCGGTTCCGCTACGGCACCGAGACCCGGGTCGGACTGCTGTCCGAGCTACGCCGGCAGCCAGGCTGCCGGAGACCGCGCAGCTGGCGAGGCCCGCCGGGAAGGTCAAGGTGCGCAACGCCAAGGGCTCGCCGCCCTGGTCCGGCTACCCCGAGTTCACGTTCTACAACTCCTGGGTCTCCAGCCCCGGCCAGGCTCACCTGGCCGGGCCGCACCCTGCTGCTCGGCGACTCGTTCATGTGGTACGCCCTGGAGAACCTGCGCCCGATCTTCCAGCGCGGGGAGTTCATCTGGTTCGTCGTCGCCGACGACGACAAGTTCCTGGCCAACGCGATCAAGAAGGCCGACACGGTGGTGATCGAGATCTACCAGATGGTGACCCCCGGCACGCCCCTGGCCAGCCCCGCTTTCCGACGACACGTGAAGCACGTCCTGAACCGGTCGGGATCGTGAGCGCGTTACCCTTGCCCGGACTCCGCCGCAGCTCCCGAAAGCCAGCCGTGACCCCGCGCCGACTCCTGACGCTCCTCCTTGCCCTGGTCGTCCTTCTCGTCCCCGCAGCAAGTCTCGGTGCCGGCGGCGACGACCGCTCCAACCGCAGCGCGACCTTCCTCGGCATCGACGGGCTCGTCTACGACCTGGCTCCCCCGGTGGTCCTCGGCGTGGGTGACATGAAGTTCTACGGGCCGGACTTCGACCTCGCGTGCGGGTACGGCGGCTCGCTCGCCACCGGCATGCGCAACCTGTCGAAGCTCGCCCGGATCATCGAACGGTCCGGGCGCCGCGTCGTCTTCACGGTCGTGCCCAACAAGTCCACGGTGCTGAGCGGCCGGGTCGACCCGGCCCAGCTCCCGCATGCGCTCTGCGACCAGGTGGGGCTGAGCGCCCAGCGGAAGCTGCTCGACAAGTACCGCGACCCCGCCTACCTCGCACTGCCGCGGTTGCTGGAGCGGGACGACAACCAGCAGATCTTCTGGAACACCGACCTGCACTGGACGCCGCTCGGGGCCTCGGTCTTCACCAGGGCCCTCGCCGCAAAGCTCGACCCTCGGCTGGGCAAGCGACAGACCTACCGCCCGGGCCGCAGCCTCACCGCGCTCGGCGGGCTCAACGCACTGCTGCACATAGCCGACCAGGAGACGGTGCCGACGGCCGTCGTCAAGGACGGCATCAAGGTCACGCCCCGCGAGGTGGCCGCGGGCCACTACTTCGACCACACCTGGCGGTCCCGGCCGGCGAAGTGGACCTGGCCCGGGCGCACGGTGGTCGTCGGCGACTCGATGATGTCGGTGGCCATGGCCACGTTGCGCCCGATCTTCGCCCATGGCCGGTTCATGTGGCTCCAGCACGTGAAGACGCGAGACATCGTCCGCGCCATCAAGGCGTCCGACACGGTGGTCTTCGACACCATCCAGCTCTTCGTGCCGGTGGTCGAGCTGGGCACCGAAGAGTTCCGGGCGCAGGTCAAGCACGCTCTGCGCGGCTCCTGATGGCTCGCCGATGACCCGTTTGCGAGGGCGTGTCCTGGCCCCGGCGCTGGTCTCGCTCCTGCTGCTGGCCACGCTGGCACCTGCTGCCACCTCGGCCGAAGACGGGACCGCACGCGTCGGATCGTTCGAGGGCATCGACGGGCTGAGCTACCCCTCGGCGCCCATCGTGGTCGACAGCGCCACCGGCCTGTTCTTCGGCCCGGACTTCGACCTGGCCTGCATGTACGGCGCCGACGTGCTGCGGCCGATGAAGCAGATGACCAAGCTGGCGAGGCTGATCTCGCGCTCCGGCCGACGCGTCGTCTGGACCGGCGCCCCGAGCAAGACCAGCGTGCTCTTCGACCAGCTCAACGCGGCCGACCTGCCCCACGGCGCGCTGCGACGCCGCCGGCCAGCGTGCCCAGGACCGAGCGCTCGACCGTTACCGGGACCCGGCGTACCTGCCCATCCGCAAGGAGCTCTCGGCGAGCAGCCGCCAGGTCTACTGGAAGACCGACCCGCACTGGACGACGGCCGGCGCCGCGGTGTTCGCCCAGGCGCTGGCCACCCGCCTCGACCCCCGGCTGGGCCGCCGTCAGCACTACACCTACGGCACCGAGACCCGGGTCGGCTCCCTCAACGAGCTGCGCGGAATCCTCACCCCCGAGACCGTGGAGACGGCCCGGCCGCGGAGCCGGGTCCAGGTGACCAGCGAGACCGAGCCGGGCTGGACCTACCCCACGATCCTGCTCGACCACACGTGGACCTCGAATCCCCGCAAGCGCACCTACCCGGGCCAGACGCTGCTGCTCGGAGACTCGTTCATGTGGTACGCGCTGGAGAACCTGCGGCCGATCTTCCACAAGGGCCGCTTCCTGTGGTTCCCGCACACCCCCGACCCCGACATCATCGCCGCCATCAAGAAGGCGGACACGGTCGTGATCGCCAACTACCAGGCCTTCCTGCCAACCACTCCGATGTTCATGCCGGCGTTCCGGGGGAAGCTGCGCCGCGCGCTCAACTGAGCCGCGTCAGTCAGTCCTCGCCGCCCGACTTGGGTACGTCGATCGGGCCGGGCTCGTCCTCGGTCGGGTCGCCGAGCGAGTCGCCGACCTCCACGCCGGCCGTCTCGAACGGCGGCAGGTCGGGCAGCTCGCCGACCTTCTGCCCCTCGAAGGTGAAGGTGGCGGTCGGGCCCTCGCCCTCCACGCCGACCAGCACGATCTGGCCGGGGCCGACCTCGCCGTACAGCATCTTCTCGGCGAGCACGTCCTCGATCTCGCGCTGGACCGTGCGGCGCAGCGGCCGGGCCCCGAGCACCGGATCGAAGCCGCGCTCGGCCAGCAGGTTCTTGGCCGGCTGGGTGAGCTCGAGCTGCATGTCGCGGTCCTTGAGCCGGGTCTCGACGGCGGCGATCATGTTGTCGACCATGTGGATGATCTGCTCCCGCGACAGCGGCGGGAACACGATGATCTCGTCGACGCGGTTGAGGAACTCCGGGCGGAAGTGCTGCTTGAGCTCCTCCTGCACCTTGTTCTTCATCCGCTCGTAGGAGCCCGCGGCGTCGCCGGACTGGGCGAAGCCGAGGTTGAGGCCCTTCGCGATGTCCTTGGTGCCGAGGTTGGTGGTCATGATGATGACGGTGTTCTTGAAGTCGACCACCCGGCCCTGCGAGTCGGTCAGGCGACCTTCCTCCAGGATCTGCAGCAGGCTGTTGAAGATGTCGGGGTGCGCCTTCTCGACCTCGTCGAAGAGCACGACCGAGAACGGCTTGCGCCGCACCTTCTCGGTGAGCTGGCCGCCCTCCTCGTAGCCGACGTAGCCGGGGGGTGAGCCGAACAGCCGCGAGACCGTGTGCTTCTCGCCGTACTCGGACATGTCGAGCTGGATCAGCGCGTCCTCGTCGCCGAACAGGAACTCGGCCAGCGACTTGGAGAGCCAGGTCTTACCGACGCCGGACGGGCCGGCGAAGATGAACGAGCCGCCGGGGCGCTTGGGGTCCTTGAGGCCGGCGCGGGTACGACGGATCGCCCGGGCCAGGGCCTTGACGGCCTCCTCCTGGCCGATGACCCGCTTGTGCAGCTCGTCCTCCATCTTGAGCAGCCGGGTCGACTCCTCCTCGGAAAGCTTGACGATCGGGATGCCGGTCGCCACCGCCAGCACCTCGGCGATCAGCTCCTCGTCCACCTCGGCGACCTCGTCCATGTCGCCGGCGCGCCACTGCTTCTCGCGCTCGGACTTCTTGAGGATCAGCTGCTTCTCCTCGTCGCGCAGGCGGGCCGCGGCCTCGAAGTCCTGCCCGTCGATCGCCGCCTCCTTGCGCTGGCGCACGTCGCCGATCTTCTCGTCGTACTCGCGCAGGTCGGCCGGCGCCGTCATCCGGCGGATCCGGAGCCGCGAGCCGGCCTCGTCGATCAGGTCGATGGCCTTGTCGGGCAGGAACCGGTCGGAGATGTAGCGGTCGGCCAGTGTCGCCGCCGAGACCAGCGCCTCGTCGGTGATCGTGACGCGGTGGTGCGCCTCGTAGCGGTCGCGCAGCCCCTTGAGCATCTCGATGGTGTGCGCGATCGAGGGCTCGGCCACCTGGATCGGCTGGAACCGGCGCTCCAGGGCGGCGTCCTTCTCGAGGTACTTGCGGTACTCGTCGAGCGTGGTCGCGCCGATGGTCTGGAGCTCGCCGCGGGCCAGCATCGGCTTGAGGATGCTGGCGGCGTCGATCGCGCCCTCGGCGGCGCCGGCGCCGACGAGGGTGTGGATCTCGTCGATGAACAGCACGATGTCGCCGCGGGTGCGGATCTCCTTGAGGACCTTCTTGAGCCGCTCCTCGAAGTCACCGCGGTAGCGGGAGCCGGCGACCAGCGCACCGAGGTCGAGGGTGTAGATCTGCTTGTCCTTGAGCGTCTCGGGAACGTTGCCCTTGACGATGTCCTGGGCCAGGCCCTCGACGATCGTGGTCTTGCCGACGCCGGGCTCGCCGATCAGCACGGGGTTGTTCTTCGTGCGGCGCGACAGGATCTGCATGACGCGCTCGATCTCCTGCTCGCGCCCGATGACAGGGTCGAGCTTGCCCTCGCGGGCGTCCTGGGTCAGGTTGCGGCCGAACTGGTCGAGGACCAGCGAGGACGACGGCGCGTCGCCACCGCCCGCGGCCGCCGCCGCGGAGGCCGTGGACTCCTTGCCCTGGAAGCCGGAGAGCAGCTGGATGACCTGCTGGCGGACCCGGTTGAGGTCGGCGCCGAGCTTCTGCAGCACCTGGGCGGCGACCCCCTCACCCTCGCGGATCAGGCCCAGCAGGATGTGCTCGGTGCCGATGTAGCTGTGGCCGAGCTGCAGCGCCTCGCGCAGGGACAGCTCGAGCACCTTCTTGGCGCGCGGGGTGAACGGAATGTGGCCGCTCGGAGCCTGCTGGCCCTGCCCGATGATCTCCTCCACCTGGGCCCGGACCGCCTCGAGCGAGATGTCGAGGCTCTCGAGGGCCTTGGCGGCGACCCCCTCGCCCTCGTGGATCAGGCCGAGCAGGATGTGCTCGGTCCCGATGTAGTTGTGGGAGAGCATGCGGGCCTCTTCCTGGGCCAGCACGACCACCCGGCGGGCACGGTCTGTGAACCGCTCGAACATGCGACGTCTCCTCTAAAGCTGTGGTGGGGTCGCTCGGGACAACCCCACAGTCAGCCTACGCGTTCCCGGGTTGTACTCACGTTGCATCCGCTATCAGCGAACACGGCTGGTGGGAAGGGGGTTGGGTCTGGGTCTGCGCTCGTGGCACCGGGTTGGGAGCCCCTTCGGGGCCGGCACCACCCGCGCCGGCAGCGGATGCCGTGTCGCGGGCGCTTGCTTCCAGCGTGGTTGCGTTGCGCTGGCCCGCGCCACGCCACCGCCTGAGCGGCACGGGTGGTGCCGGTCCCGAGGTGCTCCCACGCATCGCCCTCGCTGCGTCATCACTGGTGGGTCGGGGCGTCCGCAGCCGGAATCCCGCGGCACCAGGCCCACAACGGGCTCGACCCCGCCAGGAGCGGGGCCGAGCAAGCGAGTGGTGCGTCAGTGGGCGGCCTCGAACGCCTCCCGGACTTCGGAGGGGATGCGGCCGCGCTCGGGGACCTTGCGGCCGTTGGAGCGGGCCCAGTCGCGGATCTCCTTCGCGCTGTGGCCGTTGGCGGAGGACGCCGCGGAACGGCGGCCCCGGCGGGAGCCGCTCACCTTGCGGGCGTGGCCGACGTAGTTGGCCATCGCGTCGCGGAGCGAGGCGGCGTTCTTGTCGTTCAGGTCGATCTCGTAGGACGTGCCGTCGAGGCCGAACGTAACGGTCTGAGTGGCGTCACTGCCGTCGAGGTCGTCCTCGAGGACGATGTGCACCTTTTGCGCCATGGGGTGTCAGGTCCTTTTCACGTCGATTGCGGATATCAGGCGATCACACGAATTGCATAAAGCAACGAGAATCATGGCAGAGCACACAAGAAAAGGCCAGATAACAGGCCACTTCGTCGAAAGTCGGTGGCATCGCGACACCAATCCGGCACCCCCGAATGTCGAAAAGAAGCAAAAGTCAGGAAACCTTTGACGGGCTTACGGACAATTTCTGGCAATTGGCGTTGGTCAGCCCTTTGGCGGCTTCTGCGAGAGGAACCGCTCGGTGATCACGAACAGCACCAGATTCGGGTGGTTGGCGCTGACCAGCCGCCCGAGGTCGGGCGGGGAGATGCCGCTCTGGGCGATGCCGTGGCCGTACTGGAGCGTGGTCCCGAACGACCAGCTGTAGAGCGGTGAGAGCGCGTTGCCGGTCGAGTCACGCAGGGTCAGCATCGTGAGCCCCGGAGCCTGGGCTCCCGCCGTCACCGTCTTCAGCGGCGCCTGCACGGTGTCGGTCTGGAAGTCCGGGGCGTTCTCGATCGGCGCGCCGTCGGGCAGGTGGGTCATCACCACGTCCGGGTGGCTCTGGGCGTAGATCGGGTAGGTGCGGGCGGGCTTGCCGTTCGGTACGCCGTTCCCCGCGAACTCGTTGAGGTTCGGCTGTACGCCGACGCCGGTGATGGCCGGGGCCCCGATCGCCGCGAACGTGTCGTTGGTGGCGCGCAGGCAGCCGGTGATGGCCTGCCAGGCGACGTACCCGCCGTACGGCGTCCAATGGCTGTTGAGCGGCTCGTAGGTGTCCTTCTTCTTGGCCGCCTTCTTGAGCGCCGCCCGGGTGTCGATCCACGGCAGTTCCGGGTGGTCCTTCATCAGTTTCTGCAGCGACGTGGTGCCCCGCAGCTGCTGTGACCACGCCGGCAGCTTCTCGGGGTGGATGTCCCAGTTGGCCGGCATCACCACGACGCGGTAGTCGCCGCCGGCCGCCTTCACGGTGGCCGCTGACTTCTTGACGAACTTCACCCAGGAGTTCTCGAGCTTCTTCGACTGGGTGACCCGGCCGAGCGCCTGCGAGTAGTTGTCGCTCTGGATGTCGGTGAAGAACAGCCAGCCGTTCTTGCCCTTGACGTAGGCGGGGTTCTCCTTCTTGATCCGCGCCTTGTAGGTCTGCTCGCTCCTGGCGCGAGCCTGGCCCTGCCAGGGCTCACGCTTGATGCCGGTGGAGTAATGCGGCCGGCACGCCTTCTTCGCCTTGGCGGCGGCCTGCTTCGCTTCGCGTTGGGCCTGCTTCTCGGCCTTGGCGGTCGGGTCGGCCGGGTTCGGCAGCGCGGCCGCGGGCGCGCCCGGCGTGACCGGGCTGCCCTTCAAGGCGCCGACCACGGCCGCGGTCGCGACGACCAGGCAGAGCACCGCGAGGGGCAGCAGCCGGAGCCGGCTGACCAGGCGGGGCCGCTGCGCGATGGTCGCGTCGTCGGTCGTGGGTTCGGGGGTCATTGCGAGACCTTTCTGGGTGGGCTTCTGGTGGGTCGACTAGGCGTCGGGGCGTGACCCGGCCAGGACCGGGACGGGACTGGGTTCGTCGGGCGCAGGAGCGGGTACGCGGCTGGTCCCGCCGCGCAGCCGGGCCAGCAGCGGGCCGGGCGACCAGTCCTTGAGCGACATCGCCGGCTTCTCGATGAGGTGCCAGCTGCCGAACGCGATCGCGTGGGTGCCGGCGACGATCACCGCGAAGTAGGCGAGCATTCCGGCCTTCTCGAGGCCGAAGTAGGAGACGAACTGCATCAACGGCCACGCGAAGATGTAGACGCCGTAGGAGAAGTCGCCGTACTTCTCCCAGTGCTGCAGCTTGGTCCACCGGATCGCGGCCCACATCAGGAAGTAGAGGAGGCCGTACTGGCCGCCGACGTTCCAGCCGCCCTGAGCGTAGGTGAACAGCGCGACGGCCAGGCCGGCGAAAGCGAGCACGGTGCTGACCGGGATGTACTTGCCCCAGATCGCGAACAGCATGCCGAAGGCGAACGGCGCTATCAGCATCGGGTTGAACGCGTCGGAGAGGAAGGGGTGGCCGAACGGCGCCGCGAGCGGCCCTCCGATGTCGCCGAGCGCGACGTGGCCGGACCACACCAGGCTGTTGAAGACGATGATGGCCACCGCGGCGACCGTGGTGGCCCAGCGGCTGGCGGCGTAGCCGACGACGCCGAGCAGGCCCACGAGGATGTAGGCCTTGAACTCGTACTGCAGCGTCCAGGCCGAGCCGTTCCAGTCGTAGCCGCCGATGTCGGCGAAGGGCAGCGAGGTGCCCATCCCGGCGATGTTGCGCTGGTCGAGGACCAGGAACATGTTCTGCCAGACGTAGGTGAACGGCGAGTCCACCGGCGCGTTCCAGTAGCCGGAGATGTCGCCCTGCTCCTTGACCCACGCGATCGGGCCGAGCACGAAGGCGGTCAGCAGCAGGGCACACCAGAACGCCGGCATGATCCTGAGCACCCGGCGCCAGAAGTAGCGGACCGCCCCCGTCCGCGCGCGGCTGCGGGTGATGAGGAAACCGCTGAAGAAGAAGAAGCCGGCGACCGCGACACCGCCCAGGGACTGCTCGTCGCTGATCTGGGTGCCGAGGTCCTGCTGACCGTAGAAGCCGGCCACCGGCCCGGCGTGGGAGAAGATCACCGAGAAGGCCAGCAGCCAGCGGAAGAACCCGATGCTGTTGGCCCGGGAGCTGAAGCTCGACGCGACGGTGCGGAACCGCGGCGCCGCGGAGGCCGCTGGGCCCGGAGCGGCGGTCACTGCGGGTCCGGCCACGTGGTCACCCCCGACCCGGCCGGTCGGCCGGACGCCGACGGCACGCCCTCGGGGCGACCACCCAGCCGCCGGCCCATGGTGCCGGCGCGGGTACGCCGTCCGGTCACCCGGTCGTCGTTCGACACCAGCCGCTCGACGGCGGCTCGGCTGTCGCCGTCGCGTAGCCGGCGGCGCAGCCGCTTCAGCTTCCCGATCCGCTCCAGCTGCTCGCGCGGGTAGCCGGGGAGCCGCGCCGAGAGGCTGATGGTGCGGTACTCGAGGTAGGAGTAGTTGGTCGCCGCCAGCGCGGGCGTCAGCACCTCGCGCACGTGGTGTCCCGAGCTCAGCACGACGTAGCTGACCAACCGCTCCAGCACGTGGGTGAGCGCGCCGTCGGCGTACTCCTCGTCGTCGGGGAAGTCCTCGTGGGTGAAGCCCGCCGACGTCAACGCACGCAGCGTCTGCGGGCGGGCCACGAACATGCTTCCGTACGCCGAGAGAGGGGTCGTGTCGTCGAACGGCACGGTGATCCCCAATCGGTCGACGAGCTCCGCGGCAGCCTCTTCGTTGCCGAACCAAGCATGCCCCAGCGTGGGATAACCAACGTGATAGATCGGGGGAAACACCATGCCCAGGGAGCTGTGCCGCAGGAAGAGGCGCAGCAGGTTCGCGGTGTGGGCCGGGGAGGCCAGCAGGTTCTCGAACAGGTGGCGCTTGAACAGCTCGGCGATCGGTGGCGCGTCCTGCGGGCTGCGCTTGGAGTGCACCTTCACCACGAGGTCGTGGGCGTCGCTGTCGATGACGTCGGCGCAGTCGATCAGGAGGGCCGAGACGTCCCGGCCGCGGTTGCTGGCCACCACCCGCAGGTCCGCCTCGCGGCCCCGGCGGGCCAGCACCTCGGCGATCGCGGCCAGGCGGGCCTCGTCAGCGGTGGTGATCACCAGGTCGTAGCCCGGCGGCAGGGTGTCGAGGTGGTCGAGGATCTCATCGGTCATCTCGGGGTAGTAGACGTGCGCCACCGCGACCACCCGGAGGGAGGTGACGTCCTCGGGGCCGGTGTCCACCTCGGGCAGCACCTCCAGCATGGCCAGGTTCGTCGCCAGCGACCGTGGCTTGGAGGTGCGCGCCAGGTTGGCGTACATGACCTCCAGCGGGTAGCCGCGCTCGGCCATCAACCGCGCGACCAGCCGCCCGTCGGTCGCGTGCGACTCGTTGTAGAGGGGGTCGTGGAAGAAGGTGCGCCGCTTCACGATCGGGCAGCCGTCGCGGATCATCTGCGCGACGTCGTCCATGATCGGGTGCTGGGAGTGGTAGCGGTCGGCGGGGAACGCCACCGCGCTGCGGAACCCGTGCTCGGCGAAGTACGCCGTGAACCGGCTCTCGTGGCGCACGATCGACTCCCGGTAGGAGTCGATCATCGGCATCGCGTTCCAGTAGTCGTGCCAGGCCGGTGAGGTGAACATCCGGCGCCGCACCCCGATCCAGTGCGACTGGAGGTGACCCTCCATCGGTCGGGCCCGGTTGAACGCGTGCTGGTCGGTCTCGCCGTGCTCGGTGATCCCCCAGAAGTCGACGTCCTCGCGCGCGTCCATCCGGGCGAACAGGTCGTCGAAGGTGCCGACCGGGCCGAAGAAGGTGTGGTTGAGCAGGAGGAGCTCGTCGAAGCCGGCCAGCCACTCGTGGCCGAAGACCTCCATGGCCTCCTTGTGGGCCCACACGTCCATCCCGACGTTCTCGCGCTGCCAGACCCGGTCGGCCACCGAGAGCAGGCGGGTGCGCTGGCGCTCGTCGAGGGAAGTGTTGGAGACGACCAGGACCTGCTCGGCGTGCGCGCGCAGGTGCCCGAGGGTGTGCAGGACGTAGTCGTCGACCTGGCCCGAGGGGTCGTAGAACAGGTAGATGACGGCGCGGCGCAAGGGTGGGGTCCTGGGAGCTGGGAGGCGGGGCTGGCCCGAGTCCGGCCTATTGTGCCCCGCCCGCACCGCGGCGAGCGGACAACCTCCGGACCGCCCGGCGTACGGCGCGCCTGGGCAGGCTCGGACGCGCCGCGACCACGCCGCGGCCACGCAGCGCGTCGACGAGGCCGACCGTGTGGCCCATCGCGTCCTGGACGTGGTCGCTGAGCACCACGAAGTCCTCCTGGAGCTCGGTCAGGGTCTCGCGCATCATCAGCATCTCGCCGCGCAGCCGGCCCAGCTCGATGCGCAGCTCGGTGGTGACGACGTCGAGGTGGTCCTGGTGGGCGCGGCCCAGCCGGCGCAGCTGGTGGGCCACGGCGAGCTGCGCACCCAGCCCGGTCGGGCCGTCGGCCGAGCTGCCGAGGTCACGCCGGAGATAGCGGTCGCGGAGCGACAGCTCCACGGCCGCGTGCGCGTCCGGGTGCGCCTCGGTCTCCGCGTCGACGTGCCACGAGGCCAGCGGCTCGTCGGCCAGGAAGCCGATCGGCCCGGACGCGACCAGCCGGAGCAGGAACTCCCAGTCCTCCAGCGCCGGCAGCGCCTCGTCGTACCCACCGAGCTGGTCGTGGGCGGAGCGGCGGAAGACCAGGGAGACCGGCGGCACGAAGTTGTGCGCGATCAGCGAGACCAGCGACACGCCGGGCTCCTGCTCGGCGAGGGCCCGGCGCCGCTGCAGCCCGGGGTGGGCCGGGTCGTCGGCGTCGACCACGACCTCCGAGCGGGTGGCGACCGCCACCTCGTCGGGGTGCTCGTCGAGGTGGGCCGTGGTGCGCTCGAGGAAGCCCGGCTCCCACGTGCCGTCGTCGTCGTGCAGCACGGCCAGGTCGCTCGGTACGGCGGCCAGCGCCGCGTTGGCCAGCCCGCCCCGGCTGGCGCCCCGCACCACCACGATCCGCTCGTCGTCCTTGGCCATCCGCTCCGCCGCCGTCGCGTCCTCGCCCTCGAAGACGGCCAGAGCCAGGCGCCAGTCGATGGCGGTCTGGGCGCGGACGCTCGCGACCGCCTGCTCGAGGGGCTGGGCGTCGCCCGTGGTGCGCACCACCACGGCCACCCTGGTGACCATGGAGGCGATCCTAGGACGTGTCTGACAGACCTAGGACGGCGCTCTGCCGGGTCGCCGTGGGCGTTCGCGGATGCCGTGCCGGGAGCCTCCCGTTGTTAGGGTGAGGCGCGTGCCGGACGTGCTCGAGTCGATGACGCCCGTGGGCACCGAGGTACCCGCAGGTCTCGAGGCCGTGTGTGCGCTGCCCGGTGTCCGCGCCTTCACCTCACCCACCGATCCCGAGGTCACCCTGCTGGTGCCCGCGGACGACGAGCCCGACCCCGAGGTCACCCTGCTGGTGCCCGCGGTCAACGAGAAGATCACCATCGAGGAGTTCGTGGCCTGGTGCCACGAGGGCCTCGCCGCGGCGGGTGTGAAGGGCGAGATCCTCATCGTCGACGCGTCGACCGACGAGACCCCCGAGCTGGCGGTCAAGGGCGGTGCCCGGGTGCTGCACACCCCGCTGCGGGGGCTGGGCCGGGCCTACATCGACTCGATCCCCTACGTGCGCGGCCGCTACGTGATCATGGGCGACGCCGACTGCACCTACGACTTCCGCCGGCTCGCGCCGTTCGTGGACGCGATGCGCAACGGCACCGAGTACGCCATGGGCTCACGCTGGAAGGGCTCCATAGAGCGCGGGGCGATGCCGGCGCTGCACCAGTACTTCGGCACCCCGCTCACCACCTGGATCCTGAACCGGCTCTACGGCAGCCACTTCAGCGACATCCACTGCGGGATGCGCGGGATCACCCGCGACGCTCTGCTGCGGATGGGGATCGTCTCCCAGTCGTGGGAGTACGCCTCGGAGATGGTGCTGAAGTCGGTGCGGATGGAGCTGGTGACCACCGAGGTGCCGGTCACCTTCCTCAAGGACCAGGAGGGCCGGCTCTCCCACCACAAGCGGTCCGGCTGGTTCTCCCCCTTCGCGGCGGCCTGGATCAACCTGCGCGCGATGTTCATCCACGGCGCGGAGTTCTTCCTGTTCAAGCCGGGGATGATCCTCACCGTGCTGGGGCTGCTGCTCTCGCTCCCGCTGGCCTTCGGCGACATCACCATCGGCAAGGTCACCTTCAGCCTGCTGACGATGCTGGTCGGTGTGGCACTGGTGGTGATCGGGCTGCAGAGCATCTACTTCGGCGGGCTGGCGCACATGTTCCTCGACTACGGCGGACGACTCCGCGAGCGATGGCGACGGATCTTCAGCTACACCAAGATGATGGTGATCAGCGGCGCGCTCTTCGCGGTCGGCCTGGTCCTCGACGTCATCCTCGTGGTCACCTTCGTCGGGCGCGACTTCACGCTGCCGGATCCCTCCACCACCGTGCCGCACCTCGGCGTCCTCGGCCTGATGCTGATGATCGTCGGTTTCTCGACCTTCTGCTTCACGCTCCTGCTCCACGCGACCAGCGTCAGCTACGGCTCGGCGCTCGACCGTGACTGAGCCCGCCGGCGGCCGGTCCAGCTCGTTCGGGGAGAGCGGCGACGCCACGGTCGTGGACCGGTTCGGGGTCTGGCTGTCCAAGCGCCAGATCGAGAAGGTCGTCGGACCGCTGGCCGGCAAGGACGTCGGCGACATCGGCTGCGGCTACGAGGCGACGTTCATGCGGACCGTGCTCGACCAGGTCGGCTCCGCGACGCTGATCGACGTCTCGCTCGCGCCGGACCTGGCCACCAAGCCCAAGGTCCAGGCCATCGAGGGGTTCCTGCCGGACGCGATGGAGCAGATCGACGACGCCTCCCTCGACGTGGTGCTGTGCATGTCCGTCATCGAGCACCTGTGGGAGCCGGACCTCACGCTCGCGCACTTCCACCGCGTGCTCCGCCCCGGCGGCGTGTGCGCGGTCAACGTGCCGTCGTGGTGGGGCAAGCGCGCCCTGGAGTACTCCGCCTTCAAGCTGGGCACGTCGCCGGCCGACGAGATGGACGACCACAAGATGTACTACGACCCCCGCGACCTCTGGCCGCTGATGGTGAAGGCCGGCTTCATGCCGCATGCCATCAAGTGCTTCCGGCACAAGTTCGGCCTGAACACGTTCGCGGTCGCGACCCTCACCGAGTAGTTCCTCTAGGAGAAACCGCATGTCCTTCACCGAAGACTTCCTCAAGGAGACGGTCGCGCTCGTCCAGTCCCTCGACAGCGACAGCGTCGAGGCCCTGGCCGAAGGCATCGCCGCGGTCCGCGAGCGCGAGGGGCGGCTGTTCATCGTCGGTGTCGGCGGCTCGGCCGGCTCGGCCAGCCACGCCGTCAACGACTTCCGCAAGATCTGCAACGTCGAGTCCTACTCCCCGATCGACAACGTGTCCGAGCTCACCGCCCGGGCCAACGACGAGGGCTGGGACACCACGTTCAGCGAGTGGCTCAAGGGCTCCCGGATCGACGACAAGGACGCCGTCCTGGTCTTCTCGGTCGGCGGCGGCAACCGGGAGAAGCAGGTCTCGACCAACATCGTGGCCGCGCTGGACGTGGCCAAGGAGGTCGGCGCCTCGATCTTCGGCATCGTCGGCCGCGACGGCGGCTACACCGCCCAGCTCGCCGACGCCTGCGTGGTCGTGCCCCCGACGTACGCCCCGCACATCACCCCCCACACCGAGGGGCTGTGCTGCGTGATCTGGCACCTGCTGGTCAGCCACCCCTCGCTCGCCGTCGCCGCGACCAAGTGGGAGTCCGTCGTATGACCACCCCAATGGACGGCGTGAGCCAGCGTCTGCGCAGAGTCTGTGTGGTCGGCGGGGCCGGCTTCATCGGCAGCCACTTCGTCCAGCGGCTGCTCTCGGACCCGGCCACCGAGCAGGTCACCGTCTACGACAACTTCTCGTCCGGGCGGGACTGGCACCTGGAGCCCGTCAAGGACGACCCGCGGCTCTCGGTGGTCCGGGCCGACGTCGGCGACCTGGCCGCACTCACCGAGACCTTCCGTGGGCACACCGCGGTGATCCACCTGGCCTCCAACCCCGACATCGCCGCCGCGGTGACCAACCCGGCGATCGACTTCGACCAGGGCACCCTGCTCACCCACCACGTCGCCGAGGCGGCCCGGGTGGCGGAGATCGCCCTGGTGCTCTACGCCAGCGGCTCCGGGGTGTACGGCGACCTCGGCGAGCTCGAGGCGGCCGAGGACCACGGCCCGATGGTCCCCACGTCGACGTACGGCGCCAGCAAGCTGGCCGGCGAGGCCATCCTCGCGGCGTACGCCGCGATGTTCGACTTCACCGTCCGCGCCTTCCGCTTCGGCAACGTGGTCGGCCCCAGCCAGACCCATGGCGTCGGCTTCGACTTCGTGCGCCGCCTGCTCGAGGACCCGACCCGACTGCGCATCCTGGGCGACGGCAGGCAGAGCAAGTCCTACATCTACGTCGAGGACGTCATCGACGCCGTCCTGCTCGCCGGCTCTCTCGCGGACACGCCGTTCGACGCCTTCAACGTCGCGACCGGCGACTACGTGACCGTCACCGAGATCGCCGAGCTGGCGATGGGCGTGCTGGGCCTCGAGCCGGGTTCGACGGCGTTCGAGTACACCGGCGGCGACCGCGGCTGGAAGGGCGACGTGCCGGTGGTGCGGATCGCGACGGACAAGATCCGGTCGCTGGGCTGGGCGAACCAGCGCACCGGGCCCGAGGCGCTGCGTGACTCGATGACCGCGATGGCCGACGAGGCGCGCGCGGGGCTGCTCACCACGTGACGGTGAACCGGCCCGCCGTCTTCCTCGACCGGGACGGGGTGCTGAACCGCGCGTACGTCGAGGACGGCGTACCGGTGCCGCCGCGCACCCTGGACCGGTTCGAGCTGCTCCCGGGGGTGGTGGAGACGTGCCGGGCCCTCGCCGACGCGGGGCTGGCGCTGGTCGTGGTCACCAACCAGCCCGACCTGGCCCGCGGCGGCCTGGACCCGGCCGAGCTGGACGCCATGCACGAGCGGCTGCGCGCCGAGCTCCCGCTCGACGACGTGGTCGTCTGCCCGCACGGCGGCACAGAGGGCTGCTGGTGC
This sequence comes from uncultured Actinomycetota bacterium, assembly GCA_963749865.1. Classification (GTDB taxonomy): domain Bacteria; phylum Actinomycetota; class Actinomycetes; order Propionibacteriales; family Nocardioidaceae; genus Nocardioides. Next base: position 22,994 of record CAVVOE010000004.1, on the reverse strand, counting down.
CGCAAGCCGCGGCCCGGGATGATCCTCGACGCCGCCCGGCGCCTCGGGCTGGACCTCGACCACAGCGTGGCCGTCGGCGACCGCTGGCGCGACATCGACGCGGCGCACCGGGCGGGCGTGGCCTCGGTCTGGATCGACTGGGGGCTGGGGGAACCGCTCAGGGACTCGCCGGGCGCACGTTTTGGCTCTCTCGCGCAGGCACGGGATCATGTCCTGAGGATCTGCGGCGCCGACGGCGCCTGATCCGGCAAGGAACGCAACGCGACTGGAGACCCACGTGAAGATCTATGCAGACGGCGCCGACCTCGAGAGCATCATCGCCCTCGCCGACGACCCACGGATCTCCGGGTTCACCACGAACCCCACGCTGATGCGCAAGGCCGGCGTGGACAACTACGAGTCGTTCGCGCACAAGGTCCTCGAGACCATCACCACCCACCCGATCTCCTTCGAGGTCTTCGCCGACGAGCCGGCCGAGATGGTGCGCCAGGCCCGGCTGATCTCCTCGTGGGGCGACAACGTCTACGTCAAGATCCCGGTGACCAACACCAAGGGTGTCCCCAGCGACGACGTGATCCGGGAGCTGTCCGCCGACGGCGTGCACCTCAACGTCACCGCGCTGATGACGACCGCGCAGGTCGAGGCCGTGGCCACGGCGTCCGAGGGCGGCCCGGGCCACGTGGTCTCGGTCTTCGCCGGCCGGATCGCCGACACCGGCCGCGACCCGATCCCGCTGATGACCGAGGCGCTCCAGGTCCTCGCGCACGACCCGAAGCTGGAGCTGCTCTGGGCCAGCCCGCGCGAGGTGCTCAACATCCGGCAGGCCGAGGACGTCGGGGTGCACATCATCACGGTCACCCCCGACCTGCTGGCCAAGATGAAGGGGTTCGACAAGGACCTCGGCAAGTTCTCGCTCGAGACCGTCCAGATGTTCCACGACGACGCCGTCGCGGCCGGCTTCGCCCTGTGAGCCACCCCGCGAAACCGCACGGCGGTGGCGCTGCGCGCGGAGAGCCGCGCGCTTCCGCGGGGACCCCGGGAAAAGCGAACGACCCCGCAGCGCGCCTGAACCCGGACGGCACCGACCAGGACGACTGGGACGACCACTGGGACAAGTACGGCGAGGCGGCCAAGGGCAACCCGGCCAACGACTACCGGCACGCCATGGTCCTCAAGCTGCTCGGCCCGCTGCCCAAGGGCGCCGTGGTGCTCGACATCGGCGCCGGCCAGGGGCAGTTCGCCATCGACCTGCAGGCGGACAACCCGCAGGCCTCGGTCTTCGGTGTGGAGTACAGCGCCGAGGGCGTGCGCCGGGCCAGGCAGGTCGCCGACCGTGACGGCGTCCCGGCGTACTTCTACGAGCGCAACCTGCTGGAGCCGGTGACCCGCGACCCGCAGCAGCCGCCGGCCACCCACGCGGTCTGCTCCGAGGTGCTCGAGCACGTCGACGACCCGGTGGCGCTGATGCGCAACTCCACCGCCCTGCTCGCCCCCGGCGCCAAGGTCGTCGTCACCGTCCCGGGCGGCCCGCGCTCGGCCTTCGACAAGCACATCGGCCACTTCCGGCACTTCACGGCCCCCGCCCTCCACCGGGTGCTGACCGACGCCGGACTCGACGTCGACCGGGTGCTGCGCACCGGCTTCCCGTTCTTCAACCTCTACAAGCTCGCCGTGGTCGCGCGCGGCCAGAAGCTCGTCGACGACATGGAGCACCGGCCGCCGGGCACCGAGGCCTCCCGCCTGGAGAAGGCGGTCACCGGGTTCTTCACACGCACCTTCCCCCTCAACCGGGACGACGCGAGGCTGGGCTGGCAGCTGGCCGCGGTCGCGCACGTCCCGCTGGTGTCCTGATGCTGATCACCCGGACCCCGCTGCGGATCACGCTGGGCGGCGGCGGCACCGACCTGCCGTCGTACTACCAGGAGCACGGCGGCATGGTCGTCTCCGCGGCGATCAGCCAGCACATCTACATCTCGATCAACCGCACCTTCACCGACGACTACTTCCTCAAGTACAGCCAGCTCGAGCGGGTCGACAAGCCCGACCAGATCGAGCACCCGATCGTCCGCGAGGTGCTGCGCGCCCACGACGTCGGCCCGAGCGTCGAGATCGTCTCCACCGCCGACATCCCCTCCGGCACCGGCCTGGGCTCGTCGGGCTCGTTCACGGTCGGGCTGCTCAAGGCGGTGCACGCCCTGCAGCGCAACCACGTCTCGGCCTCTGACCTGGGCCGTGAGGCCTGCGAGATCGAGATCGAGCGGCTCGGCCGCACGGTCGGCAAGCAGGACCAGTACATCGCGGCGTTCGGCGGCATCACCCGCTTCGACTTCAACCCGGACGGCTCGGTCGACGTGGCGCCCGCGCGGCTGTCGACCGACACCGTGCACGACCTCGAGCAGCACCTGCTGATGTTCTTCACCGGCTACTCGCGGGCCGCCGACCAGGTGCTGGCCGAGCAGGTGACCAAGTCCCAGAGCGGCGACCAGGCGATGATCGACAACCTGCACTTCGTCAAGGACCTCGGGCTGCGCCAGCTCGAGGCGCTCGAGAAGGACGACGTGACCGGGTTCGCCGACCTGATGCACGAGCACTGGCTGAACAAGAAGAAGCGGTCGAGCGCGATGTCCAACCCCCGCATCGACGAGCTCTACGACCTCGGGCGCAACGCCGGCGCACGCGGCGGCAAGCTGGTCGGGGCCGGCGCGGGCGGCTTCCTCATGTTCTACGCCGAGGACACCCGCCGGGTGCGCGCCGCGATGCGCGAGGAGGGGCTGACCGAGCTGCGGTTCGGCATCGACCTCGCGGGCAGCACCATGCTCGTGCGCGAGTAGCACCGGCAGCACGAGCAGCGAGTAGTCAGCGTCCCCATGCAGTGCGTGATCCTGGCCGGCGGCCTCGGCACCCGGATGTGGCCGCGGGCGCAGACGGTCCCCAAGACCCTGCTCCCGGTCGCGGGCCGTCCGTTCGCCGACTGGCAGCTCCAGTGGCTGGCCGACGCCGGGATCACCTCGGTGGTCTACTGCGTCGGCTACCTCGGCGAGGAGGTCCGCGAGCACGTCGGTGACGGGTCCGCGTGGCGACTCGGGGTCCGGTACGTCGACGAGGGCCGCGACCTCCGCGGGACCGCCGGCGCGCTCCGCCTGGCGTACGACGAAGGCGCGCTGGACGACCGGTTCCTGGTGCTCTACGGCGACTCGTGGCTGCAGGTCGACCCGGCCGAGGTGCACGCCGCCGCCGAGCGCTCCGGGCTCCCCGCCCTGATGACCGTCTACGAGAACAACGGACAGTTCGACACCAGCAACGTCGAGTACGCCGAGGGCCGGGTGGTCCGCTACGAGAAGGGGCTGGACCCGATCCCGGCCGAGATGCGCTGGATCGACTACGGCCTCTCCGTGCTGGAGCGTGACCTGGTGGCGGAGCGGATCCCCGGCGCCACGGTCGCCGACCTGTCCGACCTGTGCCACGCCCTGGCCGCCGAGGGCGCGCTGGCCGGCTTCCTCGTGGCCGAGCGGTTCTACGAGATCGGCTCGCCGTCGGGCCTGGCCGAGGTCACCGCTCTGCTCGAGCAGCGGTGAGCGGGTCCCGGCGCGCCGCGCTGCCGCTGCTGGTCGGGCTGGCCACCCAGGCGGTCACCACCTACCTGGTCCTGATCCTGGCCGGCCGGTCGCTGGGCCCGGTCGGCTTCGCCGCGCTCACCAGCCTGTACTTCCTCGTCACCAGCGTCGCGACCGGCCTCTTCACTCCGCTCGAGCAGGAGGTCACCCGCCGCCGGGGCATCGAGCGGGCGCTCCGCACCTGGGACGGCACGCTGACCCGGCGCGCGCTCGGCCACGGCCTGGCCGCGGCCGCACTGGCGGTCGGGCTGGCGCTCGCGGCGTACCCCCTGACGGTGCGCACCCTCGGCGACCAGGGCTGGCTGGTCGTGGCGCTGTGCCTGGCCCTGCCCGGGTACGCCGCGTGGTTCGCCGTCCGCGGCGAGCTGGCCGGCCAGGGTCACCTCCAGCGGTACGGCGTCCAGCTCGTCGTCGACGGCGCCAGCCGGCTCGCGGGGGCTGTGGTGCTCGTGCTGGCCGACCAGGCGACCACCGCCGGGTTCGGGCTGCTCTTCGGTCTCTCGCCGTGGGTGACGCTGGTGCTCACCCTGCCCGGCTGGCGGTTGCGGCCGGACGACCGCTCCGCCGGTCCTAGCCCGGGGCTGACCCGGCCGCTGTCGCTGCTGGTGGTCAGCGCGCTGGCCGCCCAGCTCCTGATCAACGCCGGGCCGCTCGTGGTGAACCTCCTGGCCACGGAGGCCGAGCGCGACCTGGCCGGTGTCTACCTGGCGGTGCTCGTGGTCGTGCGCATCCCGGTCTTCCTGTTCAGCGCGGTCCAGCCGGGCTACCTGCGGGCGCTGGCCGAGCACGTGGGCGCCCACGAGCGGGCCGCCTTCGCCGCCCTGGTCAGACGGGTCCTCACGCCGGTGGCCGCGGCCACCGCGCTGCTGTGCGTGGCCGCCACGGCGGTGGCCCCGCCGGTGGTGAGCTGGCTCTTCGACTTCGACCAGGAGCTGAGCCGCACCACCTGCCTGTTCCTCACGCTGTCGGTGGGCCTGTTCCTGGTCTCGGTCGTGCTCGCCCAGGCCCTGCTCGCCCTCGGGCACCACCTCTGGGTCACCACCGGCTGGCTGCTCGGCCTGGTCGGGCTGGCGGTGGGCACCGCCATCGGCGACGGGGTGGTGGCGCGGGCCACGGCCGGGCTGCTCATCGGGGCCGCCGTGGCCGCCGGCGCGCTGGCGGTGCTGCTGCGGGTCGAGGTCCGCCGCTGGGTGATACTGGGCCGGCCATGAGCGCGACCTCTGCCGACCGCGAGCACACCCGGCCGCCGCCGGAGACCGAGCCGGCACCCCTCGGGCCTCGCCAGCGGGACGTGCTCACCGCTCGGGCCTACGGCGCCCTGGCGGCCGCTGCCGCGGTGGTCGTCCTCCTGGCCGGGTGGCTGACCCAGCGCCGGTACTCGCAGTGGTTCGCCGACGACTTCCTCTACCTCCAGCTGGCGCGCGACGGCGAGCTGACCCCGGACTGGCTGGTCAAGGACAACTACGGCCACTTCGCGCCGCTGACCCGGCTGGCCTACTTCGCGGTGCAGCGGACCGTCGGGCTGGACTACGCCTCGGCGTCGCTGCTGCCGGCCGCCGTCGTCACCACGATCTTCCTGGCCCAGGTCCTGCTCTACCGCGAGCTGGTCGGGCGCCGGCCGCTGGCCCTGGTGCTCGCCGCGGTCGGCACCGGCTCGGTGCCCGTCGTCAAGACCATGCTCTGGTGGGGAGCCTCGGTCCATGTGCTCGGCGCGGCGGCCCTGATGACGCTGTGCGTGGCGCTGTTCGTCAGCTATGCGCGACACGGCCGGGAGTGGCAACGGATCGCGTCCGTGGCCGCGCTCGGCGGCGCGCTGCTCGTCCAGGAGCGCCCGATCCTGACCATCGGCTACCTGGTGCTGATCCGCTACCTGTTCGGGCTGGGCTTCGACAGGGAGCGCAACCCGGGCTGGCTGCTGCGCGAGGCGCGGTTCTGGCTGCCGTGGGTGGCTGTGGAGGCCGTCTACTTCGTCTATCGCGTGTTCATCTTCCCGGCCTCCCCGGAGCCCGGCGACGCCGGCGGGACCTTGCAGCTGGTCTGGCAGAGCATCTTCCGCGGCTACGCGCCCGCGCTGGCCGGCACCCGCGTGCAGGTGTACGACCCGCTGGTCACCATCCAGGCGGTCGCCGGCCTCCTGATGCTGCTGGCCGGCACCGTCGTGCTGGCGCGCTTCCGCAAGGGCGCCTGGCGGACCGTGGCCTTCCTCGTCGCGATCTACGCAGTCAACCTGGCCATCGTGGCCGCGGGCCGGCTCGACGTGTCCAGCGTGGCCCTCATCGTGGTCGACCTGCAGTACTACGTCGACGTCCACATCGGCACGCTGCTGGCCTTCGCGCTGGGCTACGCGGCCCTCCCCGCGCGCGAGACGACCCCCCGGCGGGAGGGTGTGCTGCTCGCCCGGCTCGTGATCCCCGTTGCGGTGGCGGCCCTCGCCGTCTCCACCGTCGTCACGCTGCGGGAGATCAGCGGCGCCAACCAGACCACGGCCGCGCACGTCTACCTCGGCCGGGTCGAGCGCCAGCTCGAGGCCGAGCCGGCACCCTACGACCTGCTCCGGACCAAGCTGCCTCCTGACGTGGCGCCGAGCTTCATCGAGCCGTACACCAGCGTCTCGAACGTCTTCTCGCTCGACCACGAGGTGGCCGACCGGGTCGAGGCGACCGCCGAGCGCCGGCTGGTCGTCACGTCTGCGGGGCGCGTGGTCACCGCGCACCCGAGCACCCTGGTCAGCCTGGATCTCGACGCCGAGAACGCCGTGGCCCGGGTCGGGACCATCGACCAGACCTCGGACGGCGCCTGTCTGTCGGGGCCGAAGGACTCCAACGTCCTCGTCAAGCTGCCGGAGCAGGTGGCCTCCGACGGCCTGTTCTACGCCTTGACCTACACCAGCCAGCGCGCCCACGAGATGCGGCCGGTGATGCGCGGCGGCAAGCTCGGGTACAACCAGAACCTCTCTCCGCTCCCCGCCGGGACCGACGTGACGGTGGTCGACCGCCTCGACGGCCACCTGGCCAAGAGCGTGGTCCTCGGCTTCGAGGAGCCGGTGCAGGGCCTGTGCCTGCAGCAGCTGTGGATAGGTCGCATCTCGGCCGAGGTCGGTGGCGGCTGCCACGTCCTCACCGTGTACGGCGAAGCGGCCCGTCGTTCGGACGACTGCACGGCCGGCTGGCCCACGCCCTGACCGGTCAGGCGTTGCGGTCGAAGACCAGCTCGAGCCCCCGGAGGGTCAGCCAGGGCGCGGTGTCGGTGAAGCAGCTGCACTCGTCGACGACGAGCGGCGCCAGGTAGCCGGTCGCGATCACGCTCACGTCGTTCGGGTCGGCCCCCAGCTCGTCGATCATGCGGGCGACGATCCCCTCGACCTGGGCGGCGACGCCGAAGACCATGCCGGACTGGAGCGCCTCGACGGTGTTCTTCGCGATCACCGTGCGCGGCCGGGCCAGCTCGACCTTGCGGAGCTGGGCGCCGCGGCGGCCCAGCGCCTCGAGCGAGATCTCGATGCCGGGCGAGATCGCGCCGCCGACGTACTGGCCGGCCCCGCTCACGACGTCGAAGGTGGTGGCGGTGCCCCCGAAGTCGACGACGATGGCGGGGCCGCCGTACTCGGTGGCGGCGGCGAGCGCGTTGATGATCCGGTCGGTGCCGACCTCGCGGGGGTTGTCCATGAGCACGGGGATGCCGGTGCGGACACCGGGCTCGACGACCACGGCGGTGACGTCGGGGAAGTGCCGCGGCAGCATCTCGCGCCACTCGTGGAGGACGGCGGGGACGGTGGAGCAGACCGCGATGCCGTCGACCTCGTCGATCGCCCCTCCCAGCAGCCCGCGCAGCAGCACTGCCCACTCGTCGGCGGAGCGCCGGTCGTCGGTGGACACCCGCCAGTCCGCGCTGACCTCCCCGTGGTCGAGGAGACCGAGAACGGTGTGGCTGTTGCCGATGTCGGCGGCGAGGAGCGGCACTAGCCCTCCGTGAGGTCGAGCCCGATGTCGAAGACCGTGACCGAGTGGGTCAGCGCGCCGACCGAGATGAAGTCGACTCCGGTCGCGGCGACCTCGCGGGCCCGCTCGAAGGTGAGCCCGCCGGACGCCTCGAGCTTGGCGCGGCCGGCGGTGATCCGGACCGCCTCGGCCATGACCTCGGTGGGCATGTTGTCGAGCAGGATCTCCTCGCAGCCGGCGTCCAGCAGCTCTCGGAGCTGGTCGAGGTCGGTGACCTCCACCTCGACCCGGAGGTCGGGGTAGGCCGCGCGCACGGCGTCGTACGCCGGCACCACGCCGCCGGCGGCGACCACGTGGTTGTCCTTGACCATCGCGCGGTCCGACAGGCTCATCCGGTGGTTGAGGCCACCGCCGCAGCGGACGGCGTACTTCTGCAGCGCGCGCCAGCCCGGCATTGTCTTGCGGGTGTCGAGCACCCGGGCGCCGGTGCCCTCGAGCGCGTCCACCCAGGCCGCGGTGGCGGTGGCGACACCGGAGAGGTGGCAGGCGAAGTTGAGGGCGGTGCGCTCGGCGGTGAGCAGCCCCCGGGTGGGGCCGGCCACCCGCATCACCACGTCTCCGGAGCGGACCCTGGTGCGGTCGGGGACCCGGTCGGTGACGGTGACGGCGTCGCCCAGGACGGTCTCGAAGACCAGGGCGGCGACGCCGAGCCCGGCGACCGTGCCGGGCTCGCGGGCGGCGAACACGCCCTCACCGCGCGCGTCCGCGGCGATGGTGGCCACGCTGGTGACGTCCTCGGTCGGGACGTCCTCGGCCAGCGCGCGGTCGATCGCGGCCCGCACCTCGGCGGGGTCGAGACCTGCCGCGGTCAGCTCGTCGCTGATGGTCACAGCTTGTCCGTGGGCGGGCTCGGCGTGAACACCAGCTCGGTCTCGCCGTCGTGCATGACCACGTCGAAGTGCCCCGCGAGGTGCTCGTCGTCGCGCTCCGGGAAGTCCTCGCGCCAGTGCGACCCGCGGGTCTCCTCACGCAGCGCGGCCGCGTCGGCCAGTGCGGTGCTGATCGTGACCAGGTTGGTGGTCTCCCAGGACTCGAGGTCGACAGCGTCGGCCGGGACGCCGGCCAGCTTGTCGAGCGCGGCGGCCGCGTCGGCCAGTCCGGCGGCGCTGCGGAGCACGCCCGCTTCGGCGCTCATCGTCTCCTGGAGGTCGTGGCGCACCGAGCCGGACACCAGGCCGGCGGTGCGGGTGTCGGCGGCCGGCTCGGCCCACTCGCGGAGCTCGGCCGGCAGCACGGTGGCGATCCGGCGCGAGAAGACCAGCCCCTCGAGCAGCGAGTTGGAGGCCAGCCGGTTGGCGCCGTGCACTCCGGAGCACGCGACCTCGCCGGTGGCGTAGAGGCCGGGTACGTCCGAGCGGCCCCACAGGTCGGTGCGAACGCCGCCGCTGGCGTAGTGGCAGGCGGGGGCGACGGGGATCAGCTCGGTCACGGGGTCGACGCCGTGGGAGCGCGCGGTGGCCAGAATGGTCGGGAAGCGACGCTCCCAGAAGGCCGCGCCCAGGTGCCGGGCGTCGAGCCACATGTGCGGGTGGCCGGTCTCGATCATCCGGCGCATGATCGCCTTGGCCACCACGTCGCGCGGGGCGAGGTCGGCGAGCTCGTGGACGCCCTGCATGAAGCGGTTGCCCCCCTCCTCCGGCAGAGCGTCGACGAGGAACGCGCCCTCGCCGCGCACCGCCTCGGAGATCAGTGGCTGCTGGCCACGTGAGTCGGGACCGAGGTACATCACGGTCGGGTGGAACTGGACGAACTCGAGGTCGCGCAGGGTGGCGCCGGCCCGCAGGGCGAGCGCCATCCCGTCGCCGGTGGAGACCGCAGGGTTGGTGGTCTGGGAGAAGACCTGGCCGAGGCCGCCGGAGGCCAGCACCACGGCCCGGCAGCGGACCGCCCCCACGCCGTCGCGCAGGCCCTCGCCGATGACGTGCAGGGTCACGCCGGCCACGCCGCCGTCCGAGGCCAGCAGCAGGTCGACCGCGAGCGCGTGCGGGATGACCTCGATCTCGGGGGCCCGCTCCACGGCCGCGATCAGTGCCCGCTGGATCTCGGCGCCGGTGGCGTCCCCGCCCGCGTGGGCGATCCGGTCGCGGTGATGGCCGCCCTCACGGGTCAGCGAGAGCTCCCCGTCGGGGCTGTGGTCGAAGTTGGTGCCGAGTGCGATGAGCTCGTGGACCGCCTCCGGACCCTCCTGCACGAGCACCCGGACGGCGTCGAGGTCGCACGCGCCGGCCCCGGCGACGAGGGTGTCCACCTCGTGCTGGGCCGGGGTGTCGCCGGGGCCCAGCGCGGCGGCGATGCCGCCCTGCGCCCACTGCGTGGAGCCGGCGGACAGCACGTCCTTGGTGACGACGAGGACCTTGTCGCCACCCGACGGCAGAGCGTCCTTGAGTCGCAGCGCAGCGGTCAGCCCCGCGATGCCCGAGCCGATCACCACCACGTCGGCGCTCGTCGTCCAGCCGGGCTCGGGCGCGGTGAGGCGCCCGGGGAGCCGGCGTACTGGTGTGTCCACCCGGTGAATCTAGTGGTCGGCCGTCACGTCGCCGCGCGCGAGGCCTGCTCCGTCGAAGGTCTCGGCGGGGTCGAAGCCGGTGGCGAGGATCTTGTTGTCGGCGTCGACGAAGACGACGTGTGGCTTCAGCTCCCTGGCCTCGGCCGTGTCCATCTGCCCGTAGCCGATCAGGATCACGATGTCGCCGGGGTGCACCAGCCGGGCCGCGGCGCCGTTGATGCCGAGCACGCCGCTGCCCCGCTCGCCGGCGATCGTGTAGGTCTCCAGCCGGGCGCCGTTGGTCACGTCGACGATGTGCACCAGCTCGCCGGGCAGCAGGTCGGCCGCCTCGAGCAGGTCCTCGTCCACGGTCACCGAGCCGACGTAGTGCAGGTCGGCCTGGGTGACGGTGGCGCGGTGGATCTTGCTCTTCATCATGGTGCGGAGCATCAGGGGCTTCCGATCGTGAGGGGCAGGTTGTCGATGAGCCGGGTGCTGCCGAGCTTGGCGGCGATCAGGATGCGGGCCTCGGTGCCCGGCCCCTCGTGCGGCAGAGCGTCTCGGGGCAGCTCCCCGAGATCTGGGTCTCTGACGACGAGGTAGTCGAGGTCGACCACGTGGGTGGTGCGGAGCTGCGCGCGGGCCGCGCCCAGCGCCGCGGCCACGCCGCGCTCGGCGTCCACCTGCGCCGCCCGCAGCGCCCGGCTGAGCACGACCGCCTCGCGGCGCTGCTCGTCGTCGAGGTAGCGGTTGCGGCTGGAGAGCGCCAGACCGTCGGGCTCGCGCTGCGTCTCGGCGCCGACCACCTCCACGCCGAGGCACAGGTCCTCGACCATCCGGCGGACGAGCACCAGCTGCTGGTAGTCCTTCTGGCCGAAGACGGCCAGGTCGGGCCGGACCAGGCCGAACAGCTTGGCCACCACGGTCAGTACGCCGCGGAAGTGGCCGGGCCGGGTCCTCCCCTCGAGCACGTTGGCCAGCGGCCCGGGCTCGACGGTGACCTGCGGCTGTGCCGGCCATCCCGGGTAGACCTCCTCGACCGCGGGAGCGAAGACGACGTCGACGCCTTCCCGCTCGCAGAGCTTGAGGTCCTCCTCGAGGGTGCGCGGATAGCGGTCGAGGTCCTCGTGCGGCCCGAACTGCAGTGGGTTCACGAAGACCGAAGCGACCACGGGACCGTCGGTGACCCGCTCGCGCGCCACCCGGAGCAGGCTGGCGTGGCCCTCGTGCAGGGCGCCCATGGTGGGCACCAGCCCGACCCGGCGGCCGCCGCTCCGGGCGTCGGCGAGCAGTGCAGCGAGCTCCTCGCGGGTGTGCGCGAGGACGGGCGTGGTCGTCATCGCACCCTGCGCAGCGGCCGGCCCGCCACCGCTGCGTCGAGCAGGTCGCGGATGCGGGCGGCCCGGATCGGGACCACCCGGCCGTCGGTGACCGCGCGGTCCAGGGTGGCGCGGGCCAGGGCGACGTACGACGCCAGGGTCTGCGGCGCGTTGGCGGTGATGTCCTCGAGGTGGGCCCGGACGGTGCCGAGGTCGCCGCGGACGATGGGACCGGTCAGCGCGGCATCGCCCTGCTCGAGGGCGTTGTCGAGGGCCGCGGTCAGCAGCGGACGCAGGGTGCCGGCCGGGTCGGCGGCACCGGCCGCGGAGAGGATCTCCATCGCCTCGGTGACCAGGGTGACCAGGTGGTTCGCGCCGTGCGCCAGGCCCGCGTGGTAGAGCGTGCGCATCTCCTCGGGCACCCACATCGGGGTGCCGCCGAGGTCGGCGACGAGGGACTCGACGAGGGGACGCTCGGCGACGTCGGCGGTGAGCCCGAAGACCGTGCCCGGCAGCCGGTCGAGGTCGACCGCGGTGCCGGTGAACGTCATCGCCGGGTGCATGGCGGCCACCCGCGCCCCGACCGCACGAGCCGGCTCGAGGACGGCGAGCCCGTGCCGGCCCGAGGTGTGCACGACGAGCTGGCCCTCGTGGAGGGCACCGCTGTCGGCCAGCATCGTGACGACGTTGCCCAGCATGTCGTCGGGCACCGCGAGCAGCAGCAGGTCACTGGCCCGCGCCACCGCAGTGGGCTTGCCGCGCGGGACGCCCGGGAGCAGCGCGGCCATCCGGCCACGCGAGGCGTCGGACTCGCCCGCGGCGGCGACCACCTCATGGCCGGCCGCGCGGAGCGCAGCACTCAGGACGGCGCCGACGCGACCCGCGCCGACCACGCCCACCCTCCGGGTGTGCATCTCGAACCTCTTTCGTTCCCGTCCCTCCGACCACCCGCTCCTCGTTCCGAGGGGCGAGCCGGGTTGGGTACCGGACTACTTACATCTGAGTTCAACGACAACGGTACGGGGAAGTTTCCCCCGGCGACACCGGAACCGACGTGACCTGGGCGACACCGGCCGCCGGAGGGCGCACGGCTCGGCTCAGGCAGGGGTCAGGACGAGGTTGACCTGGCCGGCGGCACCGGCCTGGTCGCAGATGCGGACGACGTCGACCGGCTTGTGGACCGCCAGGTCGCGGCCGACCTGGACCTGGGTGGTGAGCCCGAGCTCGCGGTACGACGCGAGCACCGCGAGCGGGTCGAGGTCGCGCTCGCGCAGGGCCGAGGGCCAGAACTCGGCCACGATCGTGACCTGGGGGCTGCGGCCGATCATTCCGGCCATGCCGGCCACGACCTCGGTCTCGAAGCCCTGCACGTCGATCTTGACGAGGTCGAAGACGGCCGCCGGCAGCACCTCGTCCAGCGGGGCGGCCGGGGCGAGCATCGAGCCGGACGTCTCGGCGCGGCTCCGGGTGTCACCCAGGTTGGTCTCCGCGGTGGACAGGGCCAGCACCCGGTCGCCGTCGGAGAGCGCCAGCGCGTGAGTGGTGATGTTCGCGCCCGAACCCCAGGCGTTCAGGGCCAGCACCTGGCTGGTCAGCGGGTGTGGCTCGAAGGCGTGGATCTGCGCGCCCGGGCAGTGTTGGGCCACCAGCAGCGAGAAGTAGCCGACGTTGGCGCCCACGTCGAGGAAGCGCAGGCCGGGCCGGTGGAACTCGGCGAGCAGCGCGGCCTCCTCCGGCTCCCACGCGCCGGTCTCCTCGAGGATCGGGCGCATCACGTTGTCGGAGGCCGGGATCCACAGCTGGCCTGCCTCGGTGAGCAGGCAGACGAGCTCCTCTCCGACGTACGGGCGGGGTGGCGCGGGCCGGGGTGCGGTGGCCCGGAGGCCGGGCAGGGACAGCTTCATCACGGGGCGGGTTCCTTGCTCGGGGTTGGGGTACGACGTCGGGCCGAGACCCGCTTGGCGAGGCGGCGGCCCCACTCCATCCCTGGCCGCTCGACCATCTGGTAGCTCACTGACGCGAAGACCAGGGTCAGGACCAGGATCGCGGGGAGGCGCCACCAGTAGCCGCCGGACGCCGGGAGGTGCTTCAGCGGGCCGCGCTCGTAGATCGCCAGGACGATCGGGAAGTGCCACAGGTAGATGCTGTAGCTGCGCTCCCCCAGCCAGGAGGTGACCGTCCGGAGCGGGCTGGCCGAGAACTGCGCCGGCCGGGCGGCGAGCAGCAGCGCCGGGAGCAGCACCACCATCAGCCCGAAGTCGTAGACGGTGAACAGCAGGGGGTTGCGGAAGTTCGCGCCGTCCTCGACCCACTTGAGGAGGGCGATGCTCGGCAGCATCAGGACCAGGAACGAGCTGACGCCGAGGCGGGCCGGGAGCCGACGGTAGAACCAGTCGAGGTGGCCGTGCACGACCAGCCAGCGGGCCAGGATGCCGAGCGCGAAGATCGAAACCGCCCCGATGAACTGTCGGGCGATGAACAGGCTCTGGATCCCGGGGTCGAGCGTGGTCGGCCCGAAGTAGAAGTCGCGCAGCCCGTCACCGCGGTAGGCGACCACCCCGCGCCAGCCGAGCCCGATCGCGATCAGTCCGGCGGTGGCCAGCCACGGGCTGAAGCGGACCGCCAGCGCCATCAGGGCAGGAAGGCGTAGAGCAGCATCTCGATGGTCAGCGTCCACAGGGCACCGTTGACGTTGAACGAGCTCGAGTAGTCGGGGAACAGGTAGTGGGTGAAGGTGACGTTCGCCAGGATCTGCCGCTCGCCCTGCGGACTGAAGGTCCTGCGGGTGGAGACGAAGAAGAGGAACAGGATCGCCAGGTTGACGTAGTAGGCCGGCGCGATCCGGAAGAACCGGCGGATGGCGTAGACCCGCAGGTCGGCCCGCTCGGCACGCCAGAAGGTGTCCGCGAGCAGGTAGCCCGAGAGCATGAAGAAGAGCATCACGCCCCACAGGCCGAACCCCTCGATCACCCAGTAGAAGGGGATCCGGTCGTCGGGCGGCTTGCCGGGCTGGTTGGACAGCGACCACGAGTGGTGCGCGACCACGGTGAGGGCCGCGACGCCGCGCAGCGCCTCGATGCCGGGCAGCCAGGTCTTCGTGGTGCCCGGGTGGGCCGAGGCCGGCTGCTGCTTCGCCTCCGGGACCTCCACCGAGCCGTCGGGGCGCTCGACGACACCCTCCTCGGTGATCTCGGGTGCTTCGCGTGTCGCGGCCGTCCTTGGTGTCAGACCCGAGAGGGGTAGTTCCCCTGGCGGTGGGTCAGCCCGGCGAACTGGGACTGCAGCGAGCTGGCCAGCGCACCGCGGTCGCGCAGGTTCACCGCGGAGGGCGCCCGGCCGCCGAAGAACTCCTTGAGGGACTCCGCGAGCGCGAACGCGTCGATGTCGTCCACGACGTGGCGGAAGCCGAGGTACTCCATCGACACCGAGCCGCTCAGCCCGTCCGGCGCGACCGTGCACCGGACCAGCTGGTCAGTCGTCTCGGACGGCGGCAGCCAGCCTGCGTCGATCGTGTACCCGACCTCGCCACCGGCCCGGCGCATGAACGCCGCGACGCCGTGCAGCCGGGCCTGGGCGAGCATGCCCGACGCCGCGAACGCCGCGACCTGCCCGCGGAACAGCGGGTAGCGCAGGTCGAGGATGTCCTCGTTCTCGGGCACCGAGGTGTGCTCCCGGCTCACCAGCCCGGCCTCGAGGTTGGAGCCGCGCCCGGAGTGGTAGACGAAGGTGCCGGTCGCCAGGGCCACGCGGTAGCCCGCGGCCAGGCTGCGCAGCGACCAGTCGGTCTCCTCGCAGTAGCCGCGCCCGAAGACGGGGTCCATCACGCCGACGTCCTCGACGACCGGCGTGGGCACGATCATGCAGAACGAGATCCCGGCCGGGATGTCCAGCACGGAATCGGCGTACTCGTCGGCCAAGGTGTCGCTGAGCCAGTCGACCCGGTCCTGGTCGGACAGGTACCGGTCGGGATCGTCGTTCGGCATGGAGTACATGGAGACGTTGTTGGACCAGGCCGTGGCCGAGCCGACCCCGTCGTGGGACACCGCGAGCAGGAGCTGGGTCAGCAGGTTGCGCGGGTAGACCACGTCGCTGTTGCTGATCACCACGTGGTCGTAGCCCTGCTGCACCGCGGTCAGCATGCCCAGCGAGACGTTGCGAGGGATGCCGAGGTTGCGCGGGCTGCGGTAGTAGAGGATGCCGCGCTCCTCGCACATCGCGGCCAGCCGGCCGCTGAAGCCGGGTGCGGGGCTGCAGTCGTCGAGCACCAGCACGTCGAGCTGGGCGTCGCCCTGGTCGATGTGCAGCGCCGAGTCGAGGGTGCGCGCGATGAAGGCCTCGCCGTTGTAGGCGGTGATGGCCAGCAGGACGCGGGGACCGGCCATCAGCGACCGAGCCGCGACTTGGCGGCAGCCATCAGCCGCTGGGCGGTGCTGGCCGAGCGGAAGGCCCGCGAGCCCTTGATCTCCTCGAGCTCCGCGGCGATCCTGCGGTTGCGCAGCTTGGCCTTCTGCAGGTCGCTGGTGCTCCGCCGCAGCTCCTTGGTGAGCGTGGTCAGCCGCTTGGTGAGGTCGATGACGCGCGCGTTGGCGATGTCGACGTCGAGGAGGGCCTGGGCCAGCGAGATGTCGTCGAGGTCGGCAGTGTTCTTGACCGGCTCGTCGGGGGTGGTCTTGTCTTCAGCCATGTCGTTGGTTCCTCGGGGTTATCGGACTGGCTGCGCGAGCAGCTCACGGTAGGCGCGGACGAGCCGGGCGGCGGTCTCGTCCCAGGTGTAGCGACCGCCGCACTTCAGGGTGGCAGTCACCTGCTCGGTGGCCAGCTCCGGGTCGTCGAGCAGCCGCTGACAGCACTCGGCCAGCTCGTCAGGGTCCCACGAGGTGGCGACGACGGGTACGCCGTCGAGCACCTCGGCGAGCGGGCCGACGCCGTGGAACACGGTCGGCGTGCCGAACCGCGCCGCCTCGAACGGCACCAGGCCGAACCCCTCGTTGGAGGTCGGATAGAGGCAGATGGACGCGTGCCGGAGCAGCCAGTTGCGCTCCTCGGACGTGACGTCGGGCAGCGTCACCACGCCGTCGGTGTCGCGGAGCTCGATGGCCTCGAGAACCCGGCTGGAGCCCTCGGCCACCGCCACGCCGGCGAGCACCAGGCCGAGGGACGGGTTCTTCTCGCGGAGCCTGCGGAAGACCCGGATGGCCAGGTCGCGGTTCTTGTGGGAGTAGTTGGCGCCGAGCACGACGAGGAACTCTCGCGCCGCCCAGCCCCGGGCCAGCAGCTCGGCCGGGAACTCCTCGGGCTCCTCACCGCTGAGGTGGTCGGTGCCGTTCTCGACGACGTAGGTGCGCTCGGGGACCATCGGGAGCCGTTCGCGGCGCAGGTCGCCCGCGACGTCGTGGGAGATCACGACCAGGCCGTCGGCCTTGGCCACCGACTGCTGGATGCCGCGTCGGTAGCGCATCCAGATCTTGGGCCGGTCGTGGTAGGCGCCGACGCTGTAGGCAATGAGGTCCTGGAGGGTGACGAGGACCCGGTCGGCGGACCGGCGCCAGTTCAGCCACGGGAGCCCGCCGGTGGGCTGGAACGGGCGGTGCAGCACGTCGGCGCGCTGCCCGTCGGGGAAGCGCAGCTCGGTGGTCTTGATCACCCGCACCTTGGGGTGCCCCAGCACCCGCTCGGCGTACCGGGGCACGTTGCCCTGGATGCCGACGCCGACCCACTTCACGTCGTCGCGGCGGGAGAGCGACTCCACCAGCGCCAGCGTCTGGACCTGGGTGCCGTTCTCGATCGGTCCCAGGCAGCTGGCGTCGATCAGGATCCGCAGGCCCCGGACCTTGGCCCGGGCGGTGGCCATGGTCAGGCCGAGCGGGGTGTCGCCGCGCCGCTTCTGGACGTCATGGAGCTTGAGCACCGAGGGGTGCAGCGCGCGGAGCCTGCGCCGGACCGCCTCGTCGTTCAGCGGCGGGTCGCCCCAGTGCTGGCCCTCCCACAGCCGGGTGACGTACGTCGCGGGGTCCAGCACGGCGCGCAGCCCGCGGCGCTCGGCGCGCATCACCATCTCGACCACGGCGGCCTCGGGGCTGCCCGCGAAGGTGTCGTCGGGGCCGTGGGTCATGACCAGGCAGTCGCGGCTGACCAGCGTCGCACCGCCGGCCGGCGCCGCGATCGGGGCGGGGTCGAGCCGCGGGTCGCTGCTGCGCAGCAGCCGGGTCAAGGTCGTCTCGTCGTGGCCCTCGAGGGAGTACTGGGTCGGCTTGTTCTTCTGCGGGAAGCTCAGGTGTCCGGCGGCGTTGCTGAGGAACGAGACGGACACCACGCGGGCGTCGTTGTCGAGCGCCTCGAGCGCGGTGCCGAGCCCCATCGCCGGGACCAGCACGGGCGAGGTCATCAGCAGGACCGGCCCGGAGACGGTCTCGGGCAGCGCGCCGACGGTGCTGGCGAAGGAGCCCGCGGCGATGACCTCCACCCGGTCGTCGTCGGGCAGCCGGTCCAGCGTGCGGGTGGGCCCGGTGGCGACCAGGACCCGCTCGAGGCCGGGGACCTCGAGCAGCCGGGCGATGGCGGGCAGCCAGGGGTCGACGTCGGCGCGGACCCACGCGAAGGCGGTGAAGCTGCCGGCGCGGTCGGGCGACTCGAACTCTTGCTCAGCCAAGGAAACCGCCACGCTTCAGCCAGTCGGAGACGGCCGCGCTGCCGTCCCCGAAGGTCCAGGTGGGCGTCCAGCCCAGCGCCTCGGTGGTGGCGGTGACGTCGGCCCAGGCCGAGCGCACGTCGCCGTCGCGGAACCTGCCCGAGATCTGGGGCTCGGGGGCGCCGTGGTGGGCGGCGATCAGCCGGGCCGCGTCGAGGATCGTGGTGCGTACGCCGTTGCCGACGTCGAGGACGCGCTGGTCGGCCGGGGGCTGCTCGATGCCCGCGTCCAGCGCCGCGACCACGTCGTCGATGTAGACGAAGTCGCGGTTGATCTCGCCGTCCTCGTAGACGTCGAGGGTCTCGCCGCGGGAGGCGAGCCGGTGGAACAGCGTGATGATGCCGGTGTAGGGGTTGTGCGGCGACTGGCCGGGGCCGTAGACGTTCTGGAGCCGGAACACCGACAGCGGCACCGAGAAGCTGGCCGACCAGTTGCGGAGCACCAGCTCCTGGGCCAGCTTGGTCGAGCCGTAGACGCTCGACGGGTTCGGGTGGGTGGTGGCCGCCTGCGCCGCGAGGGGCGAGGCGGGGTGACCGGCGGCGTCGACGTGCGCCCACTGGGCGGCCTCGAGCTGTGCGTGGGAGCGGGGCGCCGGCTCGAAGACCGAGCCGTCGGCCGCCTGCCAGGGACCCTCGCCGTAGATCGCCCGGCTGGAGCTGAGCACGACGTGCTGCGGGAGCGCGTCGTGGCGGACGAAGGCGTCGAGCATCGCCGTGGTGCCGACGACGTTGGTGGTGGCGTGACGCGTGGACTCGGTCAGCGACTGGGCGGTGCCGGTCTCGGCCGCGAGGTGCACGACCAGCTCCGGGCGGTGCCGGGTGAGCAGCTCGTCCCACACGGCCGGGTCGGCGACGTCGCCGACGACGAGCTCGACCGCGTCGGCCAGCGCGGCCGGGCGGGCCTGGCCGGGGTGGACCTGGCCGAGCAGGTTGTCGACCGCCACCACGGGCAGGCCGCGCTCGAGCAGGTGCGGAGCCAGGGCGCAGCCGATGAAGCCCGCGCCGCCCGTGACCAGCACCGCTGGCTCGGGCCCGGAAGACGTGCTCAACTCACTCACCTACACCAGTTGGGACTCGGGGCGTTCTCCGAACGTCGCCCGCGCTCCCGCGCCGTGCACCGGAGGTCCGACGCGACGACAGGCTTACGTCAGGATACGCAGCCGGGGGACCGTGGCACTCTACCGGCCAGCGTGTGTCGAACGGTGTTCGACGCCGCCTCCTGCCGGTCCGGCCGGCCGCCTACGATGGCGCGTGTGCCAGCGGACCCCGGTCGAGACGACGAGACGCTCCGCACCGCACAGCGTGTCGAGTACCTCCTGACGCAGGTCGCGCGGGGGGACCACCCCCAGCGGGACCGCGGCCTCGACCAGGGCGTGCAGCACCTGCTCGGCGCCCAGCACCGCCTCCAGCTCGCCTCCGGCGGTCCGATGCCGGAGCTGCGCGACACCGAGGCCACCTTCTTCTCCCAGAACGGCGAGGACGGGGTGCTGCTCTACCTGTTCTCGCTGCTCGGCCACGGCGACCGCCTGGCCGTCGAGATCTGCGCGGGCGACGGCATCGAGTGCTGCTCGGCCAACCTGGTGGTCAACCACGGGTGGCATGCGCTGCTGGTCGACGGCGACGACGCCAACCTCGACCGCGGTCGCGCCTTCTACGGCGGCTCGCGGCACCAGTGGTTCGACCCACCGGTGCTCCAGCGGGCGTGGGTCACCGCCGAGAACGTCGCGGAGCTCGTCGCGGACGCGGGGTTCGGCGAGCCCCTCGACCTGCTCGTCATCGACCTCGACGGCATGGACTTCTGGGTCTGGAAGGCACTGCGGCACCTGCGCCCGAGGGTCGTGGTGACCGAGGTGAACCCCTCCCTGGGCGAGGAGCTGGTCACGCTGGCCTACGACCCGGACTTCGTACGGCCGGCCGACGTGCCGTTCGCGAGCACCTCGCTGCCGGCCATGGCCGCCCTGGCCACGGAGCTGGGCTACCGCTTCGTGGGCACCGAGCGGTTCGGGATCAACGCGTTCTTCGTCCGGGAGGACGTCGCGCCCGAGGGGCTGCGGTCCGTCTCACCGCAGGAGGCGCTGCGGGTGCCGTCGGTCCGGCGCAGCGCCGCGCGCATCGGCGCCGGGCTGGAGCCGCACCGCGCCGCTTTGCAGTGGACCGTCGACCCGGCGGTCGGCTAGGGCGTGTCTCCCAAGTCGTGGTGGATGCCGGCGTCGTCCAGGCGCGCGCTGGCCAGGCGCCGGCGCGCGCGCAGACTGGGCGTCTTCGAAGCGTCGGCAACGCCGCCAGCGCGTGATCTGGGCGGCGTCCGGCGCCGCCAGGGCTTGGGAGACACGCCCTCGCTAGGAGGCGGCGTTCGGGTCCGCCGCCAGCGCCCGTTGCGCCGGCGAGCCCGGCGCGAGCTCGGGCAGCCCGACCTCGAGCGGCCGCGGCGCCCGCGGCAGCCACTCCCGGGTGACGTGGTCGACGATGTGGGTCCCCTCCGGCGCGATGATCTCGTGCACGCCGGGCAGCACCGTCCCCTCGAGGAGGGCGTTGTAGACGGTCCACTCGCGACGCTTGCGCTTGTTGCGGTACGACGTGGCGAACGACGCCGGGTCGGTCCAGTGCGCGAACTCGTCGCCGTCGAGGTACTTCAGCTCGACGCAGAGCCCGTGCGGCAGGCCGATCGAGCGGACCGGGTCGGGCGTCGTACGGATCTCCCACTCATAGGCCTTGGTGAACACGAAGTCCGGCCCGATCGGGAAGCCCCACTCCTCGGCGTTCCGCAGCCCGAGGTCGAGAAAGCCCTTGGACTCGCTCTCGAGGTAGAGCCCGTGTCGCGGCACGCGGACGATCGACTGCACGTCGCCGACCTGCCAGCCGAGGTCGGCGATGGAGACCTCCCCCTCGGTGGTGAGCACCATGTCGCCGTCCCACTTCCACGAGTAGCGGGTCCGCACGTGGGCGAAGCACCAGTTGTAGAAGTAGGCCAGCGAGTGCACCGACCGCTCCGGCTGCGCCAGGTGCTCGGCGCCGGCGCGCGCGACCTCGAACGGGTACGCCGCCTGGCTGAGCTTGTCCGCGAGACCGGCCTTCGCGGCCGTCTCCGCGGTCACCTCGGGGGTGCGGTCGGTCGAGCCGTTGTCGACGACCAGCACGTGGTCGCAGGCGCGCAGCAGCGGCGGCAGCACCCACGGGATCGACCGCGCCTCGTCCTTGACCCGCAGCACCGCGGTGGCGCCGGGCCGGAGCCCGTCGGGGCGGGTCCAGGGCCAGGTGATGTCGAACTCGGTGTGGCCCTCGAGGTTCTGGATGCCGGTGCTCACTCGTCGGGCCGCTCGCGGCCGGCCATCCGGCGGAGCCCGCGGCGTACCGACGGCGGGACGGCGGCCCGCACGCCGTGCGGGATCCTGTCCACGCCACGCGGCTCGACGGCGGTGCCGGGGCCCTTCTGCCGCTTGAGCCGCTGCTCGGCGGCCACCACCGAGGACCGCGAGATGGCGGCGGACTCCTCGTAGAGGTCGACGTAGGCCTCGCGGAGCTGGTCGAGCGCCTGGCGCACCTCGGGGGTGTCGCCGCCGGGGTCGGCGAGCCGGTTGAGCTCGTCCCAGGTGGCGGCGGTGAGCTCGTGCAGCCGCTGCGGCAGGTCGAGGTCCTCGAGGGTCTGGCTCATCCGGCGCAGCCCCGGGTCGACGAACCGGTGGCCCTCGCGGATCTGCTCGCTGTCGGCGTGCAGCACGTGCTGGAGCTGGAGCGTCTCGGCAACGTGCATGGAGGTCTTGACCCAGTCGTCGAGGAGGTCGCCGTACCGGACGAAGACCCGGCCGCCGTCGGCCACCGACTCCCGGGTGCCCCGCTCGGTGTGCAGCATCATGTTCAGCCAGCTCGCGGCCAGGTGGGCCGAGCCGAGCCGGTTGGCGTAGTAGGTCTGCTTGCTGCCGACCACCTCACTGGGCGCCCGCAGCATGGTCGCGAAGACCGGGGTGGCTCCGGTGCGGACCGCGGCCACCCGCCACAGGCCGAGGAACCAGCCCAGCCGCGGGTCCTTCACGACCAGCTCGGGGCTGACCTGGAAGTGGCTCTCCAGCCACTCGGCGGTGGCCATCCGCTCGTGCTCGCGGGTCGAGACCCGGCCGGTCTCGAACCACGCCTCCGGCCGCGAGTCGCTGACCTGGACCAGCGCCTCCTTGAGCAGCCGGTCATGGTGGTCGACGACCCAGCGCGGCTCGCCGAAACCCTTGGGGTTGGTGTCGTCGGCGACGACCTCCGGCTGCGGCACGTGCAGCCCCATGATCCGCATCAGCCCGGCCATGGTGCTGGTGCCGCTGCGGCCGGCGCCGGCGACGAACAGCACCTTGCGGGGGTACGTCGCCGGGTCGGTCAGGCTGAGCTCCGTCACGGGGTGAGAGCCTATCGGCCATGGTCAGGGGCGCTCGTTCACGACGCAGCCCCTCGCTGCTCAGCGTCGTGGTGCCGGCGTACGACGTCGCGGCCTACCTGCCCGCCTGCCTGGACTCGGTGCTCTCGCAGGCCGACTCCCTCGGCCGCGTCGGCCTCGAGGTGGTGGTCGTCGACGACGGGTCGCCCGACGAGGCCGGTGAGATCGCCGAGTCGTACGCCGCGCGGGACCCGCGGGTGCGCGTCGTGCACACCTCGAACCAGGGGCTGGGCGCTGCCCGCAACGAAGGGCTGCGGCACGTGACCGGCGACCTGCTGGCCTTCGCGGACTCCGACGACGTCGTCCCGCCGGGGGCGTACGCCGCGCTGCTCAAGCAGCTGCGCCGGACCGGCTCCGACTTCGTCTCCGGCTCGGTGGCGCGCTGGGAGGGTGACCAGCTGGTCGAGCCGCCGTGGATGCGCCGGCTGCACCGGCAGCGGATGGACCTGGTCGTCGACGACCTGCCGGAGATCC
>CAVVOE010000003.1:0-276069 GCA_963749865.1 uncultured Actinomycetota bacterium | reverse complement strand
TGCTGTCGACCCTCGGCGCGGTCGGCACCCTGGTCGGCGCCGCGGTCGGCAGTGTGGCCGCCACCGTGGGCAGTGCGGTGTACGCACAGGGCCTGGCCCACAGCAAGCACGCCGTGCGCAAGGCGCAGGAGACGGCGATGCTCAAGGTCGGCGTCGCCCAGGCGGAGGTACGCCGGGCCGCGCGCCACGAAGGGGAGGAGCAGGAGGCCCACCTCGACCTGGCCGACGAGCGGCTCAGCGAGGCCAAGGAGGAGCTGGACGTCCCCGAGCCGACCTGGCGCACCCGGCTGTCCGGGCTGGGCTGGCGCCGGATCGCGGTCGCCGCCGCGGCCACCTTCGCGGCCGTGGTCATCGCGATCACGACGTTCGAGGCGGTCTCCGGACGCAGCGTCTCGTCGTATACGGGCGGGAGCGACAAGGACCAGGGCTCGACCATCGGCGGGGTCACCGGCAACAGCGGTGGCAAGCACAAGCCGGGCAAGCCGCAGCCGTCGGAGTCGCCCAGCCAGTTCGAGTCGCCGAGCGAGGAGCCGACCGAGACGCCCTCCGAGACGCCGAGCGAGACACCCTCCGAGACACCCTCCGAGACGCCCACGGAGACGCCCACGGAGGCGCCGACGACCACCGACGTCCCGTCGCCGACGGACACCCCGAGCCCGACCATCGCGCCGAGCCTGACCACGACGCCGTGACCCCGCGGGAGCGGCTCGAGGCCGAGCGCCGGCGTACGACCGGGCGCCTCGAGCGGCTCGCACACGAACACGCGGGCTTCGTGGACGCCTCGCTGCACTCCAACGCCGACGATGAGCACGACCCCGAGGGCGCGACGATCGCCTTCGAGCGGTCGCAGGTGGAGACGCTCGCGCGCACCCTCCGGCAGCACCTGGCCGACGTCGACGCGGCCTTCGGTCGGCTGGGGGCGGGCACCTACGGCATCTGCGCACGCTGCGGGACGCCGATCCCCGATGCGCGGTTGGCGGCCCGTCCCGCGGCGCGGACGTGCGTCGGCTGCGCTCCCTAGGATGGGCGCGACCCCACCACCTCACCCGGGAGCTGATCCCATGCGCACTCGCCCGTACGCCGCTGGAGCCGCCGCGGCCGCCGTACTCCTCACTGCCTTCGTCACGCCGCCGGCCCAGGCGTTGCCGCCGACCTCCCGCACGGTCAAGGACGCCGTGGAGCCCGGCAAGGCCTACGACATCGTCGAGGTGAGGGCGCGGTCGGCGCCCAAGAGCACCCGTCCCGCCGTCGTGCTGGTCAAGCACGGCCGGAGGGTGAAGTTCGGCGACGCCGTCGACGTGTGGTTCGACTTCGACGGCGACAAGGTCCCTGACCTCCACATCAGCGGCAACTCCTTCTCCGAGTTCACCGTGCACAAGGCCAAGTCGTTCACTGTCGATGGCAAGGACATCTCCAGGAAGGACTGCGCCCGCCTCGCAATGGGCGGCAAGACGTCCAAGGTGCGGCTGTTCCCGACCTGCGTGAAGTCGCCGCTCAGCTACGCGGTCGCCGTGAAGTCGTCGAGCGAGGGCCAGCCGGACAGCGCTGACGACTGGGCGCCGCGCGCCGAGAAGTTCACCAAGAAGGTGCTCACCGCGCCGCTGACCTGAGCGCATGCGGTTACCGCGAGGGCATGGTTGCGGTTGCGGTTTCCTCGTGGATCGGCGGCGCTCTGGGCGGCGTGTTCCGGGTGCTCGGTGCGGTGCGGCCCACGGCCAAGCCGCTGCACCCGAGGGGCACGGTCCGGCACGCCACGCTGCACCGGCGTGGGGTCGAGCCGCCGGTCGGCGTGCCCTTCCTCGACCTGGTCGCCACGGACGAGGTGCTGGTGCGCGAGTCCCGCGCTGCCGGCCTGCCACACCCGCTGCCCGACGTGCACGGCCTCGCGCTGCGAGTGCCGAACCCCGACGGCTCGTACGGCGACGTCCTCTTCGCGACCACCGGCTTCGGCTGGCTGACCCGCTTCGTGCTGACGCCCACCCGCACGCCCTACGGGCGCCCGATGACCACCCTGCTGCCCTATGACACCGCGGCCGGGGCGGTGCTGCTCGGTGTGCACGCCGTTGACGACGCGCGGCTCGAGCTGGTCTTCGCGATCGGTCGCGGACCGTGGCGCAGCGTCGGCGAGCTGGTGCTGTCGGAACGGGGCAGCGACGAGGACGTCACCTTCGATGCCGTCCGCAACACCCTGCCCGGCCTGGCGCAGTACCCCGCCGTGCGCCGCATCCGCGAGCCGTCCTACCACGCCGCCCGTTCGTCCCGCGGCGAGGACTGAGCCTCGACGCCGGCCGAACCCGCGGTGTAGACAGGACCCACATCTCGGGAGGTGGTGGCCTTGTCGACGGCTGAGGGACCGACGCCGCGCAGCTGGCGCAGCTGGGCGCCGTACGCCCTCGCGCTGGTCCTCCTGGTCGTGCTGGTCGCGGTCACCGTGTCTCGCGGCGGATCGTCCAAGGCGGCCGAGGAGGCGCTGGGCGACCAGCAGCTGAAGCTCATGGCGCCGGCCGACCCCGGCGGCGGCTGGGACGGCACCGCCCGGGCCATGCAGGACGCCCTCGAGGACATCGTGGGCCGCACCGAGGTCTACAACGTCGGTGGCGCCGGCGGCACGATCGGGCTGAGCCAGTTCGCCCAGCTCGACGGACAGGCCAACCAGCTGATGGTGATGGGGCTGGTCATGGTCGGCGCGATTGCGGCCAACGACCCGTCGGTGACGCTGACCCAGGTCACTCCGATCGCCGAGCTGGTGACCGAGGACGAGCTGATCGTGGTGCCGGCCGACTCCGACATCCAGGACGTCGCCGGGCTCGTGGACGCCCTGAACGCCGATGTCGGCGCGGTCTCGTGGGCGGGAGGCTCGGCCGGGGGAGCCGAGCAGATCCTGGCCGGCCTGATCGCGACCTCGCTCGGGCTGAAGGGCAGCGACGTCAACTACATCGCCCACTCCGGCGGTGGCGAGGCGGTCGCGACGCTGCTTTCGGGCAGCGCCACGGTCGGTCTCTCCGGGGTGTCTGAGTTCCTGCCGCAGATAGACGCGGGCAACCTGCGGCCGCTGGCCGTGGCCGGGCCGGAGCGCAACGACCAGCTGCCCGACGTACCCACCCTCCAGGAGTCCGGCGTCGACGTGGAGCTGACCAACTGGCGCGGCGTCGTCGCACCGAAGGGCATCACCGACGAGCAGCGCGACGCGCTGGACGACCTGATCGCCGACATGGTCGAGAGCGACTCGTGGCAGGACGCCCTCGAGCGGGAGGGCTGGACCGACGCCCACACCGGCGCCGACGAGTTCGCCGACTTCGTCGCCTCCGAGCAGAAGCGCGTGGACAAGATCGTGGACGAGCTCGGCATCGGGAAGGTGTCATGAGCGAGCTCGAGGCGCCGGACCAGCGTCGGGAGGCGTTGGCGACCGTCGTGCTCGGCGGCGTGCTGGTGCTCATGGGCGTCGTCGTCATCGTCCAGGCGGCGCGGCTGGGCGACGACACCGAGGTCGTGGACGCGGGCACCGTGCCCTGGGTGGTCGGCGTGCTGCTGGCCCTGGTCGGCGCCGTGCTGGCGTGGCGGGCCAGGCGCGACCTGGGCGACGCGCCACCGACCTCGGACAGCCAGGACTGGCGTCGGCTGGGCATGATGCTCGTTGCGCTGCTGGTGTTCGCGGTGGTCATCTCGTTCCTGGGCTACGTCGTGTCGGCGACGCTGCTCTTCGGCGTCACCGCGATCGTCCTCGGCGCTCCCTACCGGCTGCGGTCGTTCGCCTACGGCTTCTGCGTCGCGGCCCTGGTCTTCCTCGCCTTCGACGTCGGCATCGGCATCTCGCTGCCGGCCGGGCCCTGGGGCTTCTGAGCCGTGGACTCCCTCAACGCCCTCATCGACGGCTTCGGCGACGCGCTGACGCCGACCAACCTGCTGCTGGCGCTGATCGGCGTCACCATCGGGACCGCGGTCGGCGTGCTGCCGGGCATCGGCCCGGCGCTGACCGTCGCGCTGCTGCTGCCGATCACGTTCAAGCTCGAGCCGACCGGGGCGCTGATCCTGTTCGCCGGCGTCTACTACGGCGGCATGTACGGCGGCTCGACCACCGCCATCCTGCTCAACACACCGGGTGAGAGCGCGTCGATCGTGGCGGCGCTGGAGGGCAACAAGATGGCGCGTGCCGGGCGGGCCGCGCCCGCGCTGGCCACGGCGGCGATCGGCTCGTTCGTGGCCGGGACCATCGCCACGATCGGGCTGACGTTCCTGGCTCAGCCCTTCGCCGACATCGCCGTGAAGTTCACGCCCGCCGACTACGTCGCTCTGATGGCGATCGCCTTCGTCACCGTCGGCACCCTGCTCGGCGAGTCCCCGCTGAAGGGCGTCGCGTCGCTCCTGATCGGGCTGACGATCGGGCTGGTCGGCATCGAGTCGCAGAGCGGCCAGGCCCGGCTGACCTTCGGCGTACCGACCCTGCTCGACGGCGTGGACGTGGTGATCGTCGTGGTCGCGCTGTTCGCGATCGGCGAGGTGTTCGCGCACGCACTGCGCGGCGGGGGCGGCGGCACCGTGCAGCCGCTGCACGGCAAGACCGTGATGACCCGTGAGGACTTCCGCCGGTCGTGGCCGGCGTGGCTGCGCGGCACCGCCTACGGGTTCCCGATCGGCGCCCTGCCGGCCGGCGGCGCCGAGATCCCGACCTTCCTCTCCTACGCGACCGAGCGGAAGCTCTCCAAGCACCCCGAGGAGTTCGGCCACGGCGCGATCGAGGGCGTGGCCGGGCCGGAGGCAGCCAACAACGCCGCCGCAGCCGGCGTGCTGGTGCCCCTGCTCACCATCGGGCTGCCGACCTCGGCCACCGCAGCGGTGATCCTGACCGCGTTCCAGTCCTACGGGCTGCAGCCCGGGCCGCAGCTGTTCAGCGAGTCCGGGCCGCTCGTCTACGCGCTCCTGGCCAGCCTCTACATCGGCAACGTGATGCTGCTGGTGCTCAACCTGCCGCTGGCCCGGGTGTGGGCGCGGCTGCTGCAGATCCCGGCGTACGGCATCTACGCCGGCATCCTGGTCTTCGCCACGCTCGGCACCTTCGCCAGCGGCGGCGGCCTCCCCGAGCTCCTCGTGCTCTACGTGATCGGGCTGCTCGGCGTGCTGATGACGCTCGCCGGCGTGCCGGTCGCGCCCGCGATCGTGGGGCTGATCCTCGGGCCGCTGTTCGAGACGCAGCTGCGGCGCTCACTGCTGATCTCCCAGAACGACCTGTCGGAGGGGCTGTTCGGCAACACGCTCGCGATCGCGCTCTGGGTCATCGTGGCGCTGGCCCTGGTGGTGCCGTTCGCGTGGACCCGGCTGCGGCGTACCGCCGAGCCGACCGACCCCGACGACGCCGAGGCCTGAGGGTCAGGATTGCGGCGGTCCGGGCGCGTCGTAGTGTTGGGCGGGTGTCCGAGGAGTACTGCGAACTCTGCGACCTCCCGCTCAACACGTGCATCCACGGGATGCCGAAGCCGCCGCCCAAGCCGGCCCCCGCGCCCCGCGCTCCGCGGACGCGTACGTCGACGCCGCGCACCACCGCGGTGCGTACGGCGACCACGTCGGCGCGGCCGCCGAGCAAGGTGAGCGACCAGTCGGCGTTCCGGCCCCACATCGTGCGCATCCTCAAGCTGGAGGGCAGCCTCGAGACCGAGGACATGCTGCTCGAGCTCGAGATGGCGATGGAGGACGAGCTGCGCGAGCGCGACCGCCAGCCCACGCCGACCGGTGAGGTCCGGTGGCACCAGTCCGCGCGGATGGAGCGCAAGGCGATGATCGACGCCGGGCTGATGGCCGGCGGCAAGCCGGGGATCTGGGAGCTCACCGCCGCCGGGCGGGCCGTCGCCTACTGAGGCTTCACCAGAGCCGGCCCTTGCCCGGCTCGTAGACCTCGATCTCGTCGCCCAGGGTCGCGCCCAGCTCGAGGTCGAGGGGCACGCCGACCCGAGCGCCTGACCCAGCCCGTCGGTGCCGCGTCGTACCGTGCCGGACGTGGACCTGCGCGACGCCTACGCGATGGCGGAGTACCTCCTCGAGGTGCACGGCCTCGACGACTGGGAGGTCACCTACGACAACGCCAAGCTGCGGGCCGGCATCTGCAGGTTCGGCGAGCGGACGCTCGGGCTCAGCGCGCCGCTGACGGCCGTGCACTCCGAGGACGACGTCCGCGACACCATCCTCCACGAGATCGCCCACGCACTGGTGGGCCCGCAGCACGGGCACGACGCCACCTGGCGGGCGCGGGCGCAGGCCATCGGCTGTTCCGGCGAGCGCTGCGTCTCGCCCGACTCGCCGAGCGTCCCCGCGGCCTGGCTCGGCTGCTGCCCGGGCGGCCACACGCTCGAGCGGCACCGGCGGCCCGAGCGGGTGCTCACCTGCGGGCTGTGCTCGCCCAGGTTCGACCTCGCCCACGTCTACACCTGGACCCACCACGGCCGGCCCGCGGTGCTGCCCCCCAAATACGCAGCCGAGCTCGCCGGGCTGCTCGCTGCCGCGGGGCAGTTCGCCAGGCTCGAGCCAGCGTGACCTCAGCCGCGGTTCGTCGTTGATCTGGGTAACGGACGCGGTGTCCCGCTCGAGCGAGCCTTTGATCGGGGAAGTCCGGACTTGGCGCTCGACCTTTCCCGGGGGGGCCGAGACCTGATCCGGGCTCATGCTCGCCATGCGGGGCCACCGACTCCGGTTTGCACTAGTTTGCTCCCGTGACATCGCCCGACCAGCGCGCGGACAACAGCGACCGCAACGACGCCATCAAGCTGGTCGACGCTGCGCTGAAGTCGGGCCGCATCGTCCAGGCCGACCACGACATGCGCGTCGACCAGCTCCAGGGTGCGCAGACCATGCAAGAGGTCGACATGATGGTCCGCGACCTCCGCGCCCCGGGGCCGACCTCCCCGCCGACCGTCGCTCCGGTGCCACCTACCGCGACCGGACAGGCGGGCCCCGGCCAGCCGTGGCCGCTGGTCAACTACGGCCCGGCCTCGCACGAGGCGGCCGACATCGCCGCCGCGGTCGGCAAGGGGGGCAAGGCGATCGGCGGCATCATCGCCGCGATCGTGCTGGTCGCGGTGATCGTGCCGATCGCCGGCGCCGCCATCGCCTTCTTCGCCGCCCGTGACTCCTTCCCCGACTTCGGCGACATCGGCCCGACCGACGACACGACGTACCTCCCCGGCCAGGCGCCCGGCGAGGGGGGCGTCAACGTGCACACGGTCGAGGGCTTCAACGACATGGTCGATGCGTTGCGTGACGAGTCCGGCCAGACCTTCAGCTACTCGACCGTGATCTATCCGAGGTACGCCGTGCTCGAGGTGCCGACCGGCACCAACAACCGCTACCAGAACTACTACTGGAACGGCGAGGAGCTCGAGCTCCAGGACTTCAAGAGCACCTCGACCGACGACCAGTTCGACCTGGCCCTGATCGACCCCGACCAGATCATCGAGATGCTCAACACGGTGCGCGACCGGCTGGACAACCCGGAGTCGTGGTACGTCGTGATCGGCGACTACGCGGCGCAAGAGACTCAGATCAGCGCGTACGCCACCAACGACTTCGGCGAGAGCAGCTACATCGTCGAGACGCTGGACGGCACGGTCATCTACGACTCCGACGCTGCTTCCTAGTCCCGACCCGGGGTACCGCCCGGCCATGAGCTCCTCAGGGCACCCGATCGTCGTGATGGGGGTGTCCGGGTCCGGCAAGTCGACCGTGGGCGCCGCGCTGGCCGGACGGCTGCGGGTGCCGTACGAGGACGCGGACGACCTGCACCCGCGCGCCAACGTCGAGAAGATGACCCGCGGCGAACCGCTCGACGACCACGACCGGTGGCCCTGGCTGGAGCGGATCGGGGAGTGGCTGGTCGACCACGCCGGCGGTGGGGTGATCGCCTGCTCGGCGCTCAAGCGGAAGTACCGCGACCAGCTGCGGCACCACTGCCCTTCGGTGGAGTTCCTGCATCTCGAGGGCGGGCGTGACGTGATCGAACGCCGCCAGGCCTCGCGCCCCGGGCACTTCATGCCCGCCTCGCTGCTGACCTCGCAGTTCGAGACCCTCGAGCCGCTGGCGCCGGACGAGCGGGGCGTGGTGGTGGACGTCGCGGGGAGTGTCGACGAGATCGTGGAGGGGTACCTCGCGGAGAGCCGTCTCGAGGAGGACTGATGTCCCCGCAGCTGACCGTCCTGGCTGACGACCTCGTCGACCCCGTCGCTCCCGGTTGGCAGCTGATCACCGCGACCCTCGTCGCGATCGCCCTGCTGGTGCTCCTGATCACGGTGGTCAAGCTCAACCCGTTCCTGGCGCTGATCCTGGGCGGTCTCACGGTGGGGGCCATCGCCGGTGAGAACCTCACCGTCGTCATCACGTCGTTCACCACCGGGTTCGGCACCACCGCCGCCGGCGTCGGCGTACTGATCGCGCTCGGTGCGATCTTCGCCAAGCTGCTGGCCGACTCCGGCGGCGCCGACCAGGTGGTCGACACGATCGTGGGCCGGGCATCCGGCCGGGCACTGCCATGGGCGATGGCTGCCGTCGGGGCGATCATCGGGCTGCCGATGTTCTTCGAGATCGGCCTCGTGCTCCTGATGCCGGTGATCTACCTGGTGGCCCGGCGAGCACAGGTCTCGCTGATCACCGTCGGCATCCCGGCGCTGGCCGGCCTCTCGGCGATGCACGGGTTCGTGCCGCCGCACCCGGGGCCGGTCACCGCCATCGGGCTGCTGGATGCCGACCTCGGGGTGACCCTCGGGCTGGGCATCCTGGTCGCGATCCCGACGATCGTCGTCGCCGGTCCGCTGTACGGCGCCATTGCCGGGCGCTGGGTGGTGATCGACGCGCCGAGCACCTTCGACTCCGGCGACCAGCGCGAGCCGGTGGCCGAGGAGAGCCGTCCCTCGTTCACCGTCACGATCGCGACGATCCTGCTGCCGGTCGTGCTGATGCTGGCCAAGGCGCTGGCCGACATCGTGATCGACGACCCCGACGACGGGGTCCAGAAGGTCTTCGACGTGGTGGGCGCACCCTTCATCGCCCTCCTGATCGGCGTCCTCGTCGCGATGGTCACGTTCGGCGTGCGGGTCGGGATGGACAAGGCCACGCTGTCGGACACGGTGTCCGAGTCGCTGCCGCCGATCGCTGGCATCCTGCTCATCGTCTCGGCCGGCGGCGGGTTCAAGCAGGTGCTCGTGGACAGCGGCATCGGGACCCTCCTCGCCGACTGGGCGCGAGACGCCAACGTGTCGGTGCTGCTGCTCTCGTGGGTGCTCGCGGTCCTGATCCGACTGGCCACCGGATCGGCCACCATCGCGACGATCACGGCGTCGTCACTGATCATCGACCTGGTCGCCGGGATGTCGACCGGCGAGGTGTCGCTGGTGGTGCTCGCCGTCGGCGCGGGGTCGCTGTTCTTCTCCCACGTGAACGACGCCGGCTTCTGGCTGGTCCAGCAGTACTTCGGGATGAGCGTCGGTCAGACCATCAAGACCTGGTCGGTGATGGAGACCGTGCTGTCGGTGTCGGGGCTGATCGTCGTGCTGCTGGTGTCGCTGGTGATCTAGTGCCCCGCAGCGGAAGTTCGGCACACAATTCCGCACCCCGAGCACGCACCTCGCAGCGTTGCCGAAGCTCGCTGGACGTACAGGTAGAGCGTCGCTCCGGCGCCTTGCGATGCACGCATTCGGAGCACGGACTTATGCACTGAACTTCCGGTGCGGGACACTAGAAGTCGTAGACGTAGCGGCTGCTCGGCACCAGGTCGATGTCGTGGTCGAACCCGATCCGGGTCACGCTGGCCATCAGCCGGGTGAGCCGGTCGTCGAGCTCGGCGTCCTCCCCGCCGCTGCCGTAGAACGCGTGCATGTCGACCATGCCGGCACTGGGGAACAGCTCCTCGACCAGCGCGTCCACCTGCCGCCGCGTGTCCGTCAGCGGTCGGGTTACGACGTTCTGGACGTAGCCGAACGTCGCCTGGGTCGCGATCGCGATCGGGGTGTGGTCGACCAGCCAGCGGTGCAGCCACTCCTCGCGGGCCAGCTCGTCCGGCTTCTTGAGCACGGCCACGTTGGCCAGGGCGTCCATCCGCTCGCCGTGCGCGGTGTCCGGCGGCGGGATGGGGAGGCGCTCGTCGACCTGCCAGCCGGCCAGCCTCGTCGTCGCTGCGGCCAGGAGGCTGGTCGCCTCCGCATCGTCGTCCGCCCACACGGTGGCGATCGCGCCGATGTGGTCGGGGCCGGTCGCGATCCGCATCGCCGGCGCCACGGCCTCGTCGTCGAGGTTGAGCTGGAGGCGTCGTACGCCGGCGCTCGCCAGCTTCGCGTGGAGGCCCTCGTCCTGGAGGCGGCGGGGGAGCTCGTCGCCCCAGGCGGCGTACATCAGCTTCACGAGGCCCGAAGGTAGCCGCTTGTCGTCCACAGCCGCGGCCACACCCGGGTTCTTCCACAGGCCGCCGGTCGATGAGCGGGCCAGGACGGAGCGCCCGGGCAGGCTCGCCCTTGTCCGCGAACCCGACTTGGGAGGTGCTCGTGCTCCACCCCGACGACCAGTCACAGGTCGTGACGGTCCGGCCACCGCTCGCCGCGCGCGAAGTCGAGCTGGTGTCCGGGCTGGCCGGCGTGGGGCCGGGGCCGCGGCAGGTGTGGCCGGGTCAGCCGGGCCGGCGATCGCCCTGGCTGCCCTGCGCCGACGGCTGCTGCCTGGTCGCCGAGGGGCGACCGGGGTCCGATCCGGCGCAGTGGCTGCGCTTCCTGCTGCGCGAGGTGCTGGCCCCGCAGGCCCGCGCGCCGCGGGAGCGGGCCCGGCGGCTCGGGCTGCCCGGAGGTCACCGGGTCGAGGGACGGGTCCTGCTCGACGGCGTGCTCCACACCCGCCTGCTCGTGGCGGTCGGGCGGCGGGTGCGGGTGGTGCCGCTCGACGAGGACCTGTTCCCGTTGGAGACGCCGTCCCGACGAGGGCGAGGGGAGGTGGTGGACCTGACGGGTCGCTTGGACACAACTGAACAGCGCACGCGCTCGGCGCGCGGTCACAGCACCGAGCGGTAGACCTCCACTGTCTGCTCGGCGATCGCGGCCCAGCTGAAGGCGTCGATCGCCCGCTGCCGGCCCGCCTGGCCCAGCTCGGCGGCCCGGCCGGGGTCGGCGACGACCTCGATGAGGGCGGCGGCGAAGTCGGCCACGTAGCGGTCGGGGTCGAGTGGGGTGCCGGTGCCGTCGGTGGCCTGGTCGATCGGGACCAGGCGGCCGGTGGCGGGCCCGTCGCTGGCACCGAGACCAGAGTGCGGGTCCACGACGACCTCCGGGATGCCGCCGGTGGCGGTGGCGACCACGGCGGTCTCGCAGGCCATCGCCTCGAGGTTGACGATGCCCAGCGGCTCGTAGATCGACGGGCACGCGAAGGCGGTCGCCGCGGTGAGCAGGGCGATGACGTCGGCGCGGGGCAGCATGTCCCGGATCCAGACGACGCCGTCGCGCGACACGCGGAGCCCGTCGACGAGCCCGACCACCTCGGCCTCGATCTCGGGGGTGTCCGGCGCGCCCGCGCAGAGGACCACCTGGACCTCGGGCGGGAGCTGGGCCACGGCGCGCAGGAAGAGCGGCAGCCCCTTCTGCCGGGTGATCCGGCCGACGAACACCACCGAGGGGCGGTCCGGGTCGACGCCGAGGGACCGCACCCGGTCGGGGTCGGGCATCGGCGACCAGAGCTCGGTGTCGATGCCGTTGTGGACCACGTGCACGCGGTCGGGGTCGACGGCGGGGTAGGCGTGCAGGACGTCGGTGCGCATCGCCGCGGAGACCGCGATCACAGCGGCCGCGCCCTGGTAGGCCGTGCGCTCCGCCCACGAGGAGACGGCGTACCCGCCGCCGAGCTGCTCGGCCTTCCACGGCCGCATCGGCTCGAGCGAGTGCGCGGTGACCACGTGCGGCACGCCGTGCAGCAGCCCGGCGAGGTGGCCGCCCATGTTGGCGTACCACGTGTGGGAGTGCACGAGGTCGGTGCCGGCGCAGTTGTCGGCGATGGCCAGGTCGACGCCGAGGGTCTTGATCGCGCCGTTGGCGTCCGCGAGCTCGGCCAGGTCGGCGTACGACGCCGTGCCCTCCTCGTTGCGCGGTGCGCCGAAGGCGTGCACCTGCGTGGTCAGGTCGTCGCGGGCGCGCAGCGCGCGGACCAGCTCGGCCACGTGCACCCCCGCGCCGCCGTAGACCTCGGGCGGGTACTCCTTGCTCAGCACGTCGACACGCACAGGCGCGACGCTACCCGGCCGGTCCGCGGCGGAGGTCAGCCGAGTGCGCCGCGGGCGCTCACCGAGCCGGCCTCGTCGTGGGCCGCCGCGGAGGTGGTCAGGATCGCCGAGACGATCAGCGCGAGGCCGATGACTGCGAGCAGGACGATGCGCCATGCCGAGACCGACATGCTCCCGACGATAGGCACGCGGCCGTCCCGACGTGCGAGAACCGCCGAATTGGGCTGCTGACCTGCGCCGGGTCCGCGGCTACGTTGAGGACATGACCCTGGTGCGACCGAACGTGCTCGCGATCGTCCTGGCCGGTGGGGAGGGCAAGCGGCTGATGCCGCTGACGGCGGACCGGGCCAAGCCGGCGGTGCCGTTCGCGGGGATCTACCGGCTCATCGACTTCGCGCTGTCGAACGTCGTGAACTCCGGCTACCTGAAGGTCGTCGTGCTGACGCAGTACAAGTCGCACAGCCTGGACCGGCACGTGACCCAGACCTGGCGGATGTCGACGTTGCTCGGCAACTACGTCACGCCGGTGCCGGCCCAGCAGCGGGTGGGCAAGCACTGGTACCTCGGCAGCGGGGACGCGATCTTCCAGTCGCTCAACCTGATGCGCGACGAGCAGCCGGACATCGTGGTCGTGGTGGGCGCCGACCACGTCTACCGGATGGACTTCTCGCAGATGGTCGACCAGCACATCGAGAGCGGGGCACCGTGCACGGTGGCCGCGATCCGGCAGCCGGTGTCGCTCGCCGACCAGTTCGGGGTCATCGACGTGGAGCCGGACTCGCCGACCCGGATCCGGGAGTTCCTCGAGAAGCCGACCGATCCGCAGGGGCTGCCGGACAGCCCCGACGAGGTGCTCGCCTCGATGGGCAACTATGTCTTCGATGCCGACGCACTGGTGGAGGCGGTCACCCGCGACGCGACCACCGACGGCTCCAAGCACGACATGGGCGGCGACATCGTGCCGTCGTTCGTCCGGCGGGCCCAGGCCGGCGTCTACGACTACAAGGACAACGTGGTGCCCGGCTCGACCGACCGGGACCGCGGCTACTGGCGCGACGTCGGGTCGCTCGGCTCCTACTTCGCAGCACACATGGACGTCGTGTCGCCGCTGCCCGTGTTCAACCTCTACAACTTCGAGTGGCCGATCTACACCTCCTACGGCCCGCAGCCCCCGGCCAAGCTGGTCCAGGGCGCCGACGGCACCCCGGCGCGGGTCGACGAGGCGGTTCTCTCGCCCGGGGTGGTGGTCAGCGGCGGCACGGTGCTCAAGTCGGTGCTGTCGCCCGCGGTGTCGGTCGGCACCGGCGCGCTGGTCGAAGGCGCGGTGCTGATGCACGGCGTACGGATCGGCGAGGGCGCGACGGTGCGCAACGCGATCCTCGACAAGAACGTCGTCGTCCCGCCGCGGGCGGAGGTCGGTGTGGACCCGGTGGCCGACGAGAAGCGTGGGTTCGTCGTCCAGGACGGGCTCACCGTGCTGGGCAAGGACCAGGTCTTCCCGGTCGACTAGGCCGGCACTAGGGCAAGGGCTTCAGCACGCCGGCGGCCCGCGCCGCGGCGCCGTACGCCGTGGCGAGGGAGGCCACGGTCTCGTGAGCGTTCAGGCCACTGGGGTTCGGGACCACCCAGAGCTCGGCGCCGCCCAGCGTCTCGTCCTGTCGCCCGAGGGCAGCCCGTCGGCGGCCGAAGGCGGTGCGGTACGCCGTGATCCCGGCCAGCGCGACCACCTTGGGCCGGACCCGCTCGACGAGGGCGACCAGCCGGCGGCCGCCGTCCCGTAGCTCGTCGTGGGTGAGCTCGTCGGCGCGGGCGGTGGCGCGGTGCACGACGTTGGTGATCCCGATACCGCGCGAGGTCAGGTGCTCGCGGTCGGCGTCCGTCATGCCGGCTGCGGGGTCGATCGGGCGCTCGATGATGCCCGCCGCGAGCAGCGCGGGGTAGAACCGGTTCACCGGATGTGCGAAGTGCGTCTGGGTCGCGGCCGTCCACAGCCCCGGGTTGATGCCGACGAACAGCAGCTTCAGCCCGGCTTCGCCCGATCTCGGGGAAGGAAGCAGGTCCGGAACCACAGCGTCGCGGAACGACTCGAGCTCGGCCCGCGTGAAGCGTGGCACCCGGGCAGCCTGCCGGAACCCGGCCCCAGGCGCTACCGTCCCATGGTCATGCGCCGCGTTCTCGGATCCGTCCTGCCCGCCCTCCTGCTCGCGTCCCTCCTCGGGGCATGTTCCGACGACGAGGCAGGGACGGTGACCGAGGACCCGGCGCCCACCGCCAGCAGCACCCCGACCAAGGGTTCGACCGGCGAGGCGGTCCCGTTCGAGCTCGTGAAGATGATCACCGAGACCGGCGCCGCCGGCCGTGTCGACTCGTTCGGGGCCCCGCTCGGCGACGACGTGGCGGTCCAGCAGTTCATCTCGCAGTTCAAGACCGAGGCCATGGCGACCCAGGTCCAGGAGGCCGTGCAGTCGACCCAGGTGCCCAACGACAAGCTGTTGTACGGCGCGGTGGTGGCGCTCGGCTGCGACGCTCCGACCGACGTGGAGGTCATCTCCACCGGCTCCGGGCTGCAGATCACCGCG
Organism: uncultured Actinomycetota bacterium; assembly: GCA_963749865.1. GTDB lineage: Bacteria > Actinomycetota > Actinomycetes > Propionibacteriales > Nocardioidaceae > Nocardioides. The sequence continues at coordinate 261,261 of CAVVOE010000003.1, read as the reverse complement.
GTGAAGGTGCCGAGCCCGCAGATCGAGTGCTTCGCGGCGATGACCACCGTTGCGCTGGTGCTGGTGACCGCGTCCGCGATCAGCTGAGCCATCGGAGCGTCAGACGGCGGGTACGGCGTCGTAGGTGACCTCCAGCCCGTTCGCGACCGGTCGCGGGTGGCCGTCGGACGGCGAGTTGACCACGGCCAAGGAGCCGTCGACCTGGCGCAGCAGCATGATCGAGGAGCCGCCGCCGTCGAGGTTCAGGGCGTCCTCCGCACCGAGCCGCTCGTACAGCAGGGCCATCTCCAGCATCGTCGCGCCGCGGCTGATCTCCGAGCGCCCGTCCATCACCACCAGCAGCAGCTGCCCGGTGTCGCGGTCGATCCCGATGGCCGTGCGCGGGTGCAGGTCGCGGTCGTCCGTCGACATGCGCACGCCGTCGCGCAGGATGAACGTGTTGCCCGTCACGGCCATGACGACGTCCTGCGAGAGCGTCACGTCGGTGGTGATCTTCTGACCCGACCGCAGTCGCGCGAGCTGCCCGGCTCCCGCGCCGCGGCCGACCAGGATCACGCCGCCGCGCGCCTTCTTGGTCCGCGGGAACTTCCGCTTGTTCGACACCACCCGGTCGTGGCGCACCACGACCATGCGGACGTCACGGCGCTTGCCGTCGACCACCCGGTAGCCGGTCAGCGTGCCCCAGTCCTTGGTGTACAGCCCGATCTGCCCCGGCCGCACCGAGGGTGAGTTCACGCCGGTGATGTCGAGCTGGGGTCGCTGGGTCACGACCGCGTCGGCGTAGAGGTCGCCGATGTGTGGCGCGCCGGCCGAGTCGACCCAGAACGCGCTGTTCCAGCCGCTCTGGACGCCGTTCAGGATGCCGCGCTGCTGGTCGCGGGCCACGCCCAGCGGCGCCTCGGTGTCGCGGATGTCGAAGAAGTCGCCGTTCACGCCGACGACTGCGTTCGGGTCCATCACGTCCGCGACCAGGCTGCGGGAGGCCACGTGCTTCCCAGCCACGAGATCGAAGCCGAGGCCTGGTGTCGCCGGGTCGATCCGGACGAGCTGACCACGGATGGTCTTGCGTGGACCGGTCAGCGTGAACTGCTCGAAGATGACTCCGGGCGCGACCGGGTAGGTCTGCAGCGTGGTCCAGGTGTCCTCGGTGCGGAACGCCGCCGGGATCGGCAGCGCTCGTTCCCCGCGGAGGCCGTCAGAGGTCTGCGGCCCGCGCTGGCGGTCGGCGTACGGGCGCGCGCTCCCGTCCGCCCAGCCCGGCGCCACTGCGAGACCGGCGGCCGAGGTCAGGGCCAGCACGGCCAGCAGCGCAGCGGGGATCAGTCCGAGCCGTCGTCGCATCCCTCGAGGGTAAGCAGGTCAGCGCCTCACGACGTGGAGCCCGACCACCGTGTCGGTGAGCCAGATCAGGCCCGGCGCATGGTTTCGCTGGCCCGCAAACGTGTCGCTGAAGGGTGAGGACAGCAGGAACAGGGACTGCCCGGCGGGCACGCGCACACCCACCGCGGGCAGCGAGAACGTGGTCGGCTGGAGGGCGACCGGGACCGGCTCGCGCAGTGGCAGCACGTTGTTCTGCACCAACCTCGCGTCCTGCGCGTTGGTGCCGACGGCCAGGCCGTAGAAGATGCGGGTGTCGACACCGAACGACGTGACACTGGCGGTCACGGTGGGTGTTCCGGCCACGGCGATCGGTCCGTCGGCGATCTTGGTGACGAGCGGCGCGGTGGCGGTGGTCGGCGTGCTGACCTGGTCGATGGGGACCGCCGTGTTCGGCCGGTCGCTGCGCACGGAGAGGCACTCGCTGCCGGTCGTCGCGATGTGGAGGCGGCGGTAGCCGGTCAGCCCGGTGTCCTCGTGCTTGAGCTGCTCGTCGAAGAATCGCACCGCCAGCGCCTGGAAGGTGGAACCGGCCAGCTGCTGGCTGCACGGGTCGGACGTCACGTTGAAGCCCGGCGGCACGACCGGTGGCACCGGGTGGCCGCCGTTGAAGCCGATGAAGATGCTGCGCTTGCGCGCCGTCTTCGTGATCGCGTGGTGCCAGTTCGCCAACCCCTGCTGCAGCGGGAAGAAGGTGTCGGTCGTGCCCTGTCGCAGCAGCACGGGGATGTCGAGCCGCCGCCCGTTCGCGACCTGCCACCGCGGCCCGTTCTTCTCCATGAACGCCTGGAGGTCCACCGCACCGTCGACCAGCTCGGCGAGGAAGTTGGCCGTCAGCACGCCCTCGTCCAGCGCGTCCTCCACCGACGGCGGCAGGGCCTGGGTCGAGCGCGCGGTCCGGCTCAGGGCCCACACCCACCGGGTGCGGACGACGCCGCTGGGCGCCAGGCTCTCGGCCAGGTCGTACCAGGTCAGCTCCGGGGCCAGGGCGTCGAAGAGTGGTTTCCCGTGCGCGCGCAGCTCCTCGAAGGCACCGAGGAACTGGGACGCGCCACCGTAGCTGCCGCCGATGGCACCCAGCCGCGGATCGCCCGGCCCGTCCTGCTGGACCCAGCGCAAGTTGGCGATCCGCTCCACGAGCGCGCGCACGTCGTACCCCTCGACATCGGGGTTCTGCAGGTGGGCCTGCCCGCCCGACTCACCGAAGCCGCGCTGGTCGAAGGAGAGGACGCCGTACCCCGCGTCGAGGTACGGCTTGAACCAGACCGGGTCCCTGGTCCGGGAGAGGCCGAAGCCGGGACCGTGCAGCAGCATCGGCACCTTCTGCCGATTGTTGGCGCGAGCCGGCCGGAAGATCGTGTAGCAGATCTGGACGGGTGTCGTGGTGCCCGGGTCGGGCACGCTGAGCAGGCAGCGGTTGACGACCTTGGCCTTGAGGGTGCCCGGAATCGAGAAACTTGAGTCCGAAATTTTCGCTTGGGCGGCCTCCGGACCGACGGGCACACTGGCGCAGGCCAGCACGCCGGCCAGGGCCAGCGCAGCGATGCTGCGGTCAACGGCAGGGCAGCGCATGGAGCTTCTCCAACCCTTCCAGGTCGCCGGGGCCGAAGCCGGTCTGGCCGCGGTACTCGGCGTTCATCAGCTCGCCGGTGTCGTCGACGTGGTCGAGGCCCAGCACGTGGCCGAGCTCGTGCGCGAGGATCAGGATCTCGGACTCGAAGTCGCCGGTCAGCTCCATCCGGTCATAGGCCTCGGCGTCGAGGACCACCAGTCCGGTGACGAACTGGACCCGGTTGCGGACCTGGGCCGGCGAGCCACCGCCGATACCGGCCGTCGGGCCCTGGAGGTCGGGCACCTCGTCGGAGCCGGCCCAGGCGATGAGGACGGGCGGCGGGTCCTTGACGTCGACCCGCCGACTCTCGAAGGATCGCTCGATCGACGTGCCGTCGTACTGGAACTTGAAGCCGCTCGCGTCGCTGATCGTGTCCACGCCGTCGCGGACGATGTCGGCCCAGTCCTCGGGGGCGCCGACGGGGTTCACGACGTAGTGGATCGGCTGGCAGTGGTTCCAGCCGACGGGGTCCCCGCTGGCGGTGGTGACCACGAACGCATACGACCCGGCGTCCCGCCCGGCCAGGTGGTCCACCAGCTGCCGGAACCGGTAGCCGGTCATCCCCGGGTCGTGCAGCATCACCAGGCCGGCGAGGATCCCGCTGATCAGCAGGCCGGGCAGGACGGGTCCGGTCGTACGCCGGGCGCGCCGCCGATGCCGCGCCGAGTCGTCGGCGGGTGTACCGAGCGGCATCGCCCCGAGCCCCTGCTCGCGGTCGACCCGATCGAGCTCCTCGAGCCGGCGCATCGCCTCGCCGCGCCAGCGTCGCTGAGCCCGGCGTTCGCGCCGCGACCCCCCGTTCACGTCCTGATTCTTGCCGGTCCGTCAACATCGGTCATCCACAGGCCGGTCGGGACCGGTCGTCAGTGGTCCCCGGGTGGCGGTAAGTTCGGGTCAAGGTTCTCTTGCTCGGGAAGGACCGGCATGTTCCGACTGCGCCGCGCGCTGGCCACGCTGGTGGCCGGTTGCCTGCTGGTCGCGTGCTCGGACGACGACCCCGAGCCAAAGGTTTCGGACCCGACGCCGTCGACGCCGAGTGCGTCAGCCACGGAGAGTACGTCGCCGACAGTCTCGCCGACAGCGACTCGAGTCCCGAGGAGACGGTGCGAGCCTGGGTGACGGCCGAAATGCCGCGCTTCAGGACGGCGACACCGCAGGGCGTCGAGCACTGAGTTCGGCCGACTTGCAGGACCTGCGAGGAGCTCGACTGAGCCGATTCGAGGAGGTCTACGCCGCTGGCGGCACGTTTCGAGCACGCCTGGTTGGACGGTCAATGCGGCCAAGGCGATGACGAGTCGGCCAGCCAGGCGCAAGGTGTCGACACTGGCCATGACATTGCCGCCGGGACAGACGATTCCGGCAGCCGGCGCTGATCCCAGTGCCTACGAGGCCGAGAAGCACGTCGTGACGTTCAAGCTGGCGATGGACGAGCGGCGCCTGGCTGGTTGACATTCATTGGCTTCTTCGTCATGACGCCGTCTCGCGTGCGCTCGCGATCGCTGGTCTGGTCTCCTTGTCGTCGGGCCCCCAGCGACTCCGGCATTGCGGACTTGCACGATTGGTCACGTCACGTCGATGCACGTCGCAGGTGCGTCGAGCAGGTCAGCGCCGACTGCGAATGCGACAGCCGACGTCGCCGCCGACCACGGCGCGGCGATGTCCCCGCCGCACCGACTCGGACTTGGACACGCTTCTGTGTCCAGACAGCGCATGTCCGTGGGTCATGACCCGTTCGCGTTCTGCGGCAGCCCCCGAAGCGGACAGTCCGCCGGACGTCACGCCGGGACTGGTGGCGGCCGCACTTCGGGTCGTACCGCTGCCCGGAAGTGTTCTCCAGGTGCAGCCAGCAAACGGCCGGACGCTGGTCAACTTCGAGACCAACTTCTTCACCGACACCCGGGAGTTCGACCGGACCGTCACCCTGCTCGGCCAGCGGGTCGACCTGCACATCGTGCCGAGCGCGTTCGGGTGGCGGTTCGGGGACGGTGAGTCGATGACGACGGCCGAGCCCGGCGCGCCGTACCCGCAGCTCGACGTCACGCACAGCTACCTGACCAAGGGCCGGGTGGCGCCGAGCGTGGACACGACGTACACCGCGCAGTTCCGGGTCAACGGCGGTCCGTGGCGCGACGTGCCGGGCTCGGTCACGATCCCCGGCTCACCGGTCGATCTCGACGTGCTCACGGCCACGCCGACCCTGGTGGGCTACAACTGACCTCGTGCAGCCGTGGAACACCTTCATCGAGGGCGACAACCTCGACGTGCTCCCCGCGCTGGCGGAGGAGTTCGGTGCGGTCGACCTGATCTACATCGACCCGCCGTACAACACCGGGAACGAGTTCGCCTACCGCGACGACATCCGCGGCTCGGGCGGCGGCAGCCGGCACGACGCATGGGTGGCGATGATGCGACCGCGGCTCAAAGCAGCGCATGACCTGCTGGCCGAGCGGGGCGCGATCTTCGTCAGCATCGACGACAACGAGGCGGCGTACCTCCGGCTGCTGATGGACGAGGTGTTCGGCGAGGGGAGCTTCCTCGCGCAGGTCGTGGTGAACCTCAATCCGAAGGGGCGGCAGCTGGGGAAGGGGTTCGCGACGAGCCACGAGTACCTGCTGGTGTATGCGAAGGACGCGACCCAGACCGTCCTCGACGCCAGCAGCAGCGACACGGTGGTTGAGAGCGACTTCCCGCAGGTGGACGGTGAGGGGAAGCGGTTCCGGCACCTGCCGCTGCGCAACACGAACAAGAAGTTCAATCCGGTGACGGCGCGCACGCTGCACTTCCCGGTGTACGGCGACCCGGACACCGGGGCGGTGCGGACCATGCCGTTCGAGGGGGGCCACGAGATCGCGCCGGTGTTCGGCGACGGGACGCCGGCCGTGTGGCGGTGGAGCCGGCCGCTGATCGACGAGCGGGGGAGTGACCTGGTCTGCCGCCGGATCAAGGGCCGGAACGGCGATCGGGTGGACGTGTTCCAGAAGGACTGGCTGCACCGTGACAGCGCTGGGGGACGGCGGAAGAAGCTGCGCACCATCTGGCTGGCCGAGGAGGTGGGCTCCACGGACACGGCGGTCGCCGAGCTCAAGGAGATCGTCGGTCACGTCTTCGAGTCGCCGAAGCCGACCGGGCTGGTGCGGCGGATCCTGGCCACGATGCCGGACGACGTGCTGGTGCTGGACTTCTTCGCGGGCAGCGGTACGACGGGGCACGCCGTGGCGCTGGCCAACGAGGAGGACGGCGGCACCCGGCGCTGCATCAGCGTCAACTCCGCCGAGCCGACTCGGGAGGGGTCCAACGCCCGCAACGCGGGCCTCGAGACGGTCGCGGACATCACCCGGGCACGGTTGCGCGCCGTGGCCGCGAGACACGGTGGCGGGCTCGACGAAAGACCGTGATCATCAGCGCATGACGTCCAACGGCAAGGTCGCGCTGGTCACCGGCGGTTCCAGCGGCATCGGGGAGCAGACGGCCCTCCTCCTGCAGCGGGCCGGCTTCACGACGTACGCCGTGGCCCGCCGCGTCGACCGGATGGCCGGGCTGGGGGACGAGGGCGTGCGCACGTTCGGGATGGACGTGACCGACGAGGCGTCGATGGTGGGCGGCATCGAGAGGATCGTCGCTGAGGAAGGCCGCATCGACGTCCTGGTGAACAACGCCGGCTACGGCTCGTACGGCGCCGTGGAGGACGTGCCGCTGGACGAGGCGCGGCGGCAGTTCGAGGTGAACCTGTTCGGCCTGGCCCGGTTGGTCCAGCTCGTCACGCCGCACATGCGCGAGCAAGGCTCGGGCCGGATCATCAACATCTCCTCGATCGGCGCCGTGTTCTACGAGCCGTTCGGCGCGTGGTACCACGCGACCAAGTTCGCGCTGGACGGGTTCAGCGACAGCTTGAGAGTGGAAGTGCGGCCCTTCGGTATCGACGTGGTGCTGGTCCACCCGGCCGGCGTGGTCACCGAGTGGAACGAGATCGCCCGCACGTCGCTGGTCGACCGCAGCAAGGACGGGGCGTACGCCGCCAGCGCGGTCAAGGCGGCGAAGGCGATGGGCAGCGTGGACAACCCTCGGTTCTCGAGCGGCCCGGAGGTGGTGGCGAAGACGATCGTCAAGGCGGCCACCGCGCGTCGCCCGAAGGCGCGCTACGCGACCGGCAAGGGGGCGAGCACGGTGATGAGCACCCGCCGCCTGCTACCGGACCGGGCCTTCGACGCGATCCTCACGCGCACGTACCTGGAGTGAGACTCAGGCGCGGTTGGTGCGGTAGTCGAAGGTCGACGTGATCGCGGTGCCCAGGGTGCCGTCCGGGTTCTGGGTGAACACCTTCTGGGTGATCCGGCCGAACTTGAGGTGCACGAGGTCGAGCGGCACCCCGGTCGTCGCATCCGGGGTCACGTAGTAGTTCGTGGGAAGCACCTCTTCGAACCGCAGCGTCATGAACGTGAACTGCCCGTCGCCGGGGCGCACGCAGCTCAGCACCGCCGACTGGAGCCGCTTGCCGGTGTTGACCGCGGTCAGGATCTTCGGGGACTGGATGCCGGACTGGGCGAGGAAGACGAAGTCCTGGGGAGTCGCCTTGCCGGAGCCGCCTCCGCCGCCGAGGATCGTGCTGGTGGAGTCCACGCCCCAGCCCCACGTGATGACCTCGATCTGGTTGACGAACTCCTCGTTCTGGCTCGAGCCGGGGATGGTGGCCAGGTTCAGGTAGAACGAGATGGCCGGTTCGCTCGGGATCGTCGGCTCACCGAGCGCGGCGGACGCGGGCCCGGACGTGAGGGCGAAGCCGCCGAGGGCGCCGGCTCCGAGGGCTCCGGCGATGACGGTGCGACGGGTGGGGACCGGGGTGTGCTGGGACATGGGGGACCTCCTCTTGAGCCGAGCATCCGCCCGGCGTACGCGCGGCGACATGGCTCGATCGGGCTATTCCCCTAGACGCCGGCGGCCTTCTCGAGCGTCTTGACCTCGTCGTCGAGGTAGGTCAGCAGACGCTGCAGGTGCGGCACCGTGCGGCGGCAGCCGGTGAGGCCGAAGGCCATGTTGCCGTCGTAGGAGGTGCAGGTGATGTTGAGCGCCATGCCGTTGATCGGGATCGACAGCGGGTAGGTGCCGACCATCCGGGCGCCGTTCCAGTAGTGCGTGGTGCGCGGGCCGGGGACGTTGCTGATGATCAGGTTGTACGGCGGACGGACGATGCCCTGCATCCGCAGCATCGGCGTCAGGATCGCCGGCGCCTGGCCGATCGCGCTCATGGCCAGGATCTGCACCGGTGTCATGCCTTCGAGGGCCTGCTTGCCGTCCTTCATCGAGGCATGGATCGACTTGAGCCGGTCCGCGGGGTCGTTGCGGTCGGTGGCCAGCTGGCACATCACCGCGCCGACGGCGTTGCCGCCCTCGGCCGAGGCGACGTGGGACTGCTTGGCGTTGAGGCCGACCGGCACCATCGCGACCAGCGGCGCCTCGGGGAGGGCGTCGAGCTCGAGGAGGTAGGTGCGGACGGCGCCGCTGCACATGGCCAGGACGACGTCGTTCAGCGTGGTGCCGGTGGCCTTGCCGATGGCGCGCAGCCGCTCGACCGGCCAGTCCTGGGCGGCGAAGCGTCGGGAGCCGGTGATCTTCTGGTTGAACAGCGTGCGCGGGGCGTAGAGGGAGAGCGCCGACGTCTCGTTGCGCAGCCCCTTGGTGAGGGTCTTGACCAGGGCGCTGGGCATGCCGGCCGCCTCGGCGGTGATGCCGAGGGCGCCACGCAGCGCGGTCATCGGGACCTCGGAGAGGCTGAAGTCCTGCTTGGCCTTCTTGCTCCGGCCGGAGCCGGCGTCGGCACCCCACGGCGCCGGCATGTTCCGCTTGTCGGCGTCGGTGCTCAGCACGCTCTGGAGAAGGCGCATCGCGGAGATGCCGTCGACCAGGGCGTGGTGGAGCTTGGAGTACTGCGCGACCCGGCCGTCGCGGAGCCCCTCGATGACGTGGGTCTCCCAGAGCGGCCGCTCCCAGGCGAGCCGCGTCGAGTGGAGCCGGCCGCAGAGCTCGAGGAGCTCGCGGACCCGCCCTGGCTTCGGGAGCGCGCTGTGCCGGAGGTGGTGCTCGATGTCGAACTGGTCGTCTTCGCGCCAGACCAGCTGGCCTCCGGTGCGGATCGACCGGTGAGGGTGCTTGAGGTAGAGCGGCCGGATCTCCTCGACGTCGCGCATGGTCTCGAACATCTCGCGGGTGTAGCTGCGGCTCGCCCCCTCGGGCTTCTCGAACAGCTGCAGGCCGCCCACGTGCATCGGCATGTTGCGGTTCTCGGCGAGCAGGAACGCCGCGGACGTGGGGTCGATCGGAGTGACCACCGGACTCCTTCGGTTTGGTCTCGCAGGCTCGCGGGCGTCCGATCCTCCCGCGCGGTGCCGGGCGCCACAACCCTTGGCTCCTCGGCCAGTACCCGGCCACCAGGTGTCCACAGCCGCCTCCTGCGCCGCCCCTCTCCACAGCCCAGCGCCCCACGGCTGCTCCCGTCCGCGGCCCTGCCTAACGTCGGACCACACATCGGACCCACGCCTCGGGAGGACCCATGCCCCATCCGCCTCGCCCACCGCTCCACAGGCTGCGCGCCGTCTGTCTTCTGGTGGCCGGCGTCGCGGCGACGGCCGCGCTCTGGGTGGCCGCCTCGCCGCCTGCCACCTCCACCGTCGCTCCCGGCGCCGCGGGACAGCAGCCGTGAGCGGCTCCGCAGTCCTGGCGGTCTGGCACGATCGACCGACATGGAGGCCGAGGCGGCGGCGATCGACCGGCTGTGGGAGCGGGGCCGTGACTCGATGCACAGCCGACTGGCCCGGCTCGGCGCCAAGCGGTGGCAGATCGTCCAGTGCGCGGCCGCCGCCGGCGTCGCCTGGCTGATCGCCGCCGACGTGCTCGGCCACCCGCGGCCGTTCTTCGCGCCGGTGGCCGCGGTGGTGAGCCTCGGTACGTCGTACGGTCAGCGGCTGCGGCGGGTCGCCGAGGTGACGACCGGCGTCGCGCTGGGCGTGCTGCTCGCCGACCTGCTGGCCATTCTCATCGGCTCGGGCTGGTGGCAGCTGACGCTGGTGGTCGCGCTGGCGATGTCGTCGGCGCTGCTGATCACCAGCGGCCAGATGTTCGTCACCCAGGCCGCGGTGCAGTCGATCATCATCTCCGCGCTGGTGCCCGCGCCGTCGGAGGCACTGGTCCGGTGGAGCGATGCGGTGGTCGGCGGCTGCGTCGCGCTGGTGGCTGCGACGGTGGTCCCGGCCGCGCCACTGCGCCGCCCGCGCGAGCAGGCGGCGAAGGTGGTGCGCAAGATCGCGGCACTCCTGCGCGGGGCCGGGGAGGTGATGGTCGACGGGGTGGCCTCGCGGGGCCTCGAGCTCCTGGCGGACGCGCGGACAACCGACAGCCTGATCCGCGAGCTGCAGGACGCCGCCGACGAAGGCATGGCGGTGGTCTCGTCCTCGCCGTTCCGGGTCCGGCACCGCAAGGACATCCGCCGGATGGGCGAGCTGGTCGAGCCGCTCGACCGCGCGCTGCGCAGCACCCGCGTCCTGGTCCGCCAGACCGCGGTGGCGGCCTACCACCACCGGCACGTCCCGAAGTCGTACTCGCTGCTCGCGCTCGACCTCGCGGACGCCGCCGACATCGTGGCGGAGGAGCTGACCGCCGACCGGATGGCGGTGGCCGCCCGGGAGCCGCTCATCCAGGTCGGCGAGGCGTCCGGGCTCGTCGAGCGGGCCGACGAGATGACGGCCGAAGTGGTCCTGGTCCAGCTGCGGTCGGTCGTGGTCGACCTGCTGCTGCTCACCGGGCTCGACCAGATCGAGTCGACGGAGGCGCTGCCGCCACCGCCGCGCTGGGAGCCAGCCTCCAGCTCGGATGCCACCGACGACGATGAGTGACGAGGGCGGGCCGGGTCCGACGGGCGTGCAACCGATCGAGCACCCCATCGAGCACTGGGTCCTGCACGTCGACCTCGACCAGTTCATCGCCGCGGTCGAGGTGCTGCGCCGTCCGGAGCTGGCCGGCCGGCCGGTGATCGTCGGCGGCGACGGCGACCCGACCAAGCGGGGCGTGGTGTCGACGGCGTCGTACGAAGCACGCGAGTACGGCGTCGGCTCGGGGATGGCGCTGCGGATCGCTGCCCGCAAGTGCCCAGAGGCGGTGTTCCTGCCGGTGGACCGTGCGGCGTACGACGAGGCGTCCGCCGGCGTGATGGCGACACTCCGCTCGCTGGAGTGGGGCGGCCGCCCGATCGTGGTCGAGGTGCTCGGCTGGGACGAGGCGTTCCTGGCCGCCGGCCCGCGGCCGGGCGACCGGCCAGATCGAGTCGGCTCGTCGGCCGCGCTCGGCCGCGGCCGCCCGTGGGCCGGCGCCACCGACGAGCTGGCCGCAGAAGCAACAACGGTGGTGGAGGCGGGGCAGGGGAGCCTCCCACCCTTGCAGCAGGGGGCGGATGTCTCCTTCGGGGAGGGGGCCCCGGGTGGGCCCTCGGACGCAAGCAGCGACCCGGTGGCCTTCGCGGAGCACATTCGCGAGCGGGTCCTGGCGCAGACGCGGCTGCACTGCTCGGTCGGGATCGGGGACAACAAGCTGCGGGCCAAGATCGCGACCGAGTTCGGGAAGCCGCGGGGGAGCTACGTGCTCACGGCGGAGAACTGGTTCGAGGTCATGGGCGACCGGCCGACCAGGGCCTTGTGGGGGATCGGCGGCAAGACCGCGAAGAAGCTGGCCGCCCTGGGCATCGACACCGTCAGCCAGCTCGCGCAGTCGGACGCTCGCGTCCTGGCGGCGGAGCTCGGGCCGACGATGGGGCCGTGGTACCACCGCATCGGTCGCGGGGTCAGCGACAGCACGGTCACCGCGGAGCCGTGGGTGCCGCGGGCGCACGGGCGGGAGACGACGTTCCAGGAGGACCTCGACGACTGGGACCGGATCGCCGACGAGATCAGGACCCTGACCCGGCAGGTCACCCAGGACATCGACAAGGAGGGCCGGCCGGCGGCGCGGGTGGGGCTCAAGCTGCGCTACAAGCCCTTCTTCACGATCAGTCGCAGCCTGACCCTGAAGCAGTCGACCAACGACCCAGAGCAGCTGGCGGAGGCTGCGGTGAGCCTGCTGGACCGGGTCGAGAAGGACCGGGCGGTGCGATTGCTGGGGGTCAGGTTGGAGATGGTGCCGCCCGAGGGTGGCTACTAGCGAGCGAGCGGACCCACCGCTCCTCGCCGTCCTCGACGGTGTCCGTACGCCGCAGGCCGAGCCGGGAGGCCACCGCGGCCGACGCGGCATGATCCGGGTGGACGTGCGCGACCAGCCTGCCGACGTCGGCCTCGGCGAGCCAGCGCGCCATCGCCGTCGCCGCCTCGGTCGCCAGGCCGCGGCCCTGGTGTGCGGGCGACAGCACCCACGCGATCTCCGCTTCCAGCAGGTCGGCCCGCACGACGGTGGCCTGGACGTAGCCGACGGGCGCGGCGTCCAGCGTCACCACCCAGTTCAGCCACCACTGCTCGCCGTCAGGCGAGTGGCCGACCGCCTGCACGGCGTACCGCCGCGACAGCTCCGACAGCGTGGGCGGCGCGCCGCCGGTGAACTCGTAGAGCGACGGATCGGCCAGTACGTCGACCATGGCCGGCGCGTGCTCGACGGTCAGCGGCACCAGCCGCAGCCGCGCGGAGTCGATCGGCACGATCGCGGGCCAGCCCATGTCAGCTCGCCGGCGGGGTGAGGCCGGACTCCATCGCGAACACCACCAGCTGCGCGCGGTCGCGGGCGTGCAGCTTGACCATCGCCCGCGAGACGTGGGTCCGCACCGTGTCCGGGCTGACCACGAGGGTCTCGGCGATCTCCTGGTTGGAACGGCCGGTCGCCACCCACGCGACCACCTCGCGCTCCCGCTCGGTGAGCTGGTCGAGCTCCGGGTGAGGAGTACGGCGCGCAGTGGCCGTCCCGAAGTGCTCGATCACCCGGCGGGTCACGCTCGGAGCCAGGAGGGAGCCGCCGTCGGCGACGACCCGGATCGCCTCGAGCAGCGACGCCGGGTCGGCGTCCTTGAGCAGGAAGCCGCTGGCGCCGTGCTGCAGGGCCTCGAAGACGTACTCGTCCAGCTCGAAGGTGGTCAGCATGACCACGCGTACGCCGGCCAGCGCGGCGTCGGCGTTCACCTCGCGGAGCAGGGCGAGCCCGTCGAGCCCGGGCATCCGGATGTCGCAGAGCACCACCTGCGGCCGGGTCGCGCGGATCACGCGCAGACCGTCGTGGCCGTCCACGGCCTCGCCGACCAGCTGGAGCCCCGGGTCGGTCCCGATCAGCGTGCGCAGCCCGAGACGCACCAGCTCCTGGTCGTCGACCAGGGCCACTGTGATCGGGTCGGGAGAGGTCACAGTGGGAGCCCGGCCTGTACGGCGAAGCCGCCCGACGGTCGCGTACCGGCCGAGAACGATCCGCCCAGCCCCTGGACGCGTTCGCGCATCGCTCGCAGCCCCATGCCCTCATCGTGCCCGTGGCCGCCGCTCCCGTCGTCCTCGACGGTGACGGTCAGCCGGTCCTCCGAACGGTCCAGTCGCACGGCGACCGAGGCCGCCCCAGCGTGCCGCAGCACGTTGGTCAGCGCCTCCTGCACGACGCTGTAGGCGACCGCGTCGACCGCCTCCGGCAGCTCCCCGGGCGACCCGGACAGCTCCACCCGCGGGCCTGCTCCGCGCACCCTGGCCACCAGCTGGTCGAGGTCGGCCACCCCGTGCCGTGGTCGCCGGGGCGCCGGGTCGCCGGCGAGCTGCGCCAGCTCGGTGCGCAGCGCGTCGAGCGACTCCCGAGCGCTGTCCCGGATCGCCACGAGCGCCGTGCGCGCCGCCGCGGGGTCGAGCTCCAGCACGTGCAGCCCGACCCCTGCCTGCATCGCGATCACCGCGAGGCCATGGCCCACGCTGTCGTGCAGCTCCTGCGCCATGTGCAGCTGCTCCTGCGCCGCCACCGCCCGCACCCGCTCCTGCGCCGCCAGCGCGCGGGTCCGGACCAGCGTCCCGAGCGCCGCGCCCGCCGCGACCACCGCCAGGATCGCGAAGAGCTGCCAGAGCGACCGCTCGTTGTCGAAGTCGGCGACGGCCCGCACCACCAGCGCGGCGCACACCACGAGCGTCCCGGCCGCGACCACTCGTGCCCCTTGTCGCACGCGAACGCGCTCGGAGACGAGATAGGCGGAGGCGGCCAGGGTGAGGTACACCGGGCCGTCCCGGACGTCGGCGACCACGAACAGGGTCACGGCTCCGAAGGTCACCACCGCGCCCCGCAACGGCCAGCGCAGGGACCCCCACAGGCCCAGCACGGCGCCCAGGCCGAGGGCCGCCGCGACCCACGGGTCGGACCCGGCCTCGGACACCCGGTTGCCCGGCACGTTGGTCCAGAAGGAGCCCAGCACGGCGACCACCGACAGCGGCACCAGCCACAGCAGGTCGAGGCCGGACGTACGCGGGTGCGAGCTCACCCGACCGAGCCTAGGAGGACCGAACCGCCCGGGCCTCCCCTCCAGCGCGTATCCGCGCTACGCAGATCTGCGTAGCCAGGAGCCGCCGCTCGTCGGATTCGCCGGGCGCCGTTCCCGACCAGGGTTGCCGGCATGGACGAACACGAGAAACCACACCCACGAGAACGACGACACCGTGGTGCGCACGCACGAGCTGACCAAGAAGTACGGTGACCGGCTGGCCGCCGACCGGGTCAGCCTGACCGTGAAGCGCGGCGAGGTCTACGGCTTCCTGGGCCCGAACGGGGCGGGCAAGACCACCACCCTGCGCATGGTGCTCGGCCTGGTCCGCCCCACGTCGGGATCCGCGGTCGTCCTCGGCCAGCCGGCCGGGACCTCCGAGGTCACCGCCCGGGTCGGCGCGCTGATCGAGGGCCCCGGCTTCTACCCCTACCTGAGCGGCCGCGACAACCTGCGGGTGATGGCCCGCTACCGCGGACTGCCGGAGAGCGAAGCCGACCAGGCACTGGAGCGGGTCGACCTGTCCAGCCGGGGCGGCGACAAGTTCAAGGCCTACTCGCTGGGCATGAAGCAGCGCCTCGGCGTCGCCTCGGCCCTGATGGGCGACCCCGACCTGGTGGTGCTGGACGAGCCCACCAACGGCCTCGACCCGGCCGGCATGGTGGACATGCGGCGGCTGATCGTCGAGCTGGCGCGCGGCGGCCAGACCGTGTTGCTCTCCAGCCACCTCCTCGACGAGGTGCAGGAGATCTGCGACCGCGTCGGCGTGATCAACCACGGCGTGCTCCTGAAGGAGTCGACGGTCGCGGACCTGCGGGGCGGTGCTTCGCTGACCGTCCGGGGCGAGCCGTTGGACCGGGCGCTCGCGGTCGCCATGGGCGTCGCCGGTGACGACGGCGTGCACGTGGACGGTGAGCGGCTCACGGTCGACATCGACCCCGGCCGGGCGCCCGAGCTGGTCCGCGAGCTGGTGGCCGGTGGCGTGCACGTGCACGAGGTTGCCAGCGTGGAACGAACCCTCGAAGAGGTCTTCTTCGAGATGACCCGCACCGAGATGACCCGCCCAGAGACGAGCAACGAGCTGGAGGCAAACCGATGAACGCAACGATCGCAAGCACCAACGCCGAGCTGCTGCGGCTGCGGAAGTGGCCCGCTGTGTGGGTCACCCTCGCGGCCTGGCTGGCCCTGACCGCGATGTTCGGCTACCTGTTCAACTACCTGTCGTACTCGACCGGCGACTCGAGCTTCTCCAACGAGGGCGCGACCGGCGCCTCGCTGCTCGCCGAGATCCTGCCCGGCAACGTGCCGAACGTGCTCCTCCAGGGCATGCCGATGTTCGGCGGTGCGCTGATGATGGTGCTGGGCGCGATCGTGGCCGGCAACGGCTACGCCTGGGGCACCTGGAAGACCGTGTTCACCCAGGGTCCCTCGCGGCCCGCGGTGGTCCGCGGCTCGCTGGCGGCGCTGACCGTGTTCGTGGCCGGCACCGTGCTGGCGACGCTGGCACTGTGCTTCGGCCTTTCGCTGCTGGTCGCCGGCGTCGAGTCCCAGTCCGTGACCTGGCCGTCGGTCGGCGACGCCGCGGTCTCGCTCGGAGCGGGCTTCCTGGTGATGGAGATGTGGGCCCTGCTCGGCTACCTGCTCGGCACGGTCGCTCGGGGTCCGGCGCTGTCCGTCGGGCTGGGCCTGGTCTGGGCGCTGGTCGTCGAGAACCTGCTCCGCGGCGTCGGCGAGCTGCTGGGGCCGGTGGAGGTGTTCACCTCGATCCTGCCCGGCACCGGCGGCGGCTCCCTGGTCGGCGCCATCGTCGGGACCGGGGGCCCGGACCCGACGCCGGGCGTGCTCGACGCGCTGACCGGCGCGCAGGCCACCGGTTCGGTGCTGGCCTACCTGGTCGTGGCCTCGGCCGCGGCGGCGTACCTGGCCACCCGCCGGGACGTGGCGTAGCGCACTAGAGACAGTCGCGCAGCTCGCGCACGACCGAGTCGACGACGGCCACCAGGTCGCCGTCGGCTCGGTCGGCGACGGCGCGCTGACGCTGGTACGACGCCCCGCGGGCCGGGATGTCGAGCACCGACGCGAGCTCGTCGGCGCACCCGAGCCGTTCGGCGACCGGGGCGAGCCGCTCGAGGAGGTCGGCCAGGTCGTCGGTCATCAGCCGCTCGTTCGACGCGGCGTCGAGGATGATGATCGCGTCCAGCCCGTAGCGGGCCGCCCGCCACTTGTTCTCCTGCACGTGCCACGGCGGCATCGTCGGGAGCTCCTCGCCGGCGGCCAGCCGGGTGTCGAGGTCGACGACCAGGCAGTGCATCAGGGCGACCAGCCCGCTGAGGTCGGCGAACGTGGAGACCCCGTCGCAGACCCGGTTCTCGAGGGTGCCGTGCTGCGGCGCCGGCCGGACGTCCCAGCGGACCTCGGACAGCACCTCGATGACGCCCGTGGTCAGCGCGTCGTCGACGTACCCCTCGAACTCCTCCCACGTCGAGAACTGGAACGGCAGCCCGGCCGTCGGCAGCTGCTGGAACATCAGCGCCCGGTTGGAGGCGTACCCGGTGTCGACGCCGGCCCAGATCGGCGACGACGCCGAGAGCGCCTGCAGGTGCGGGTAGTAGTTGAGCAGCGAGGAGAGCACCGGCATCACCCGGGACACCTCCGGCATGCCGACGTGCACGTGCACGCCCCAGATCAGCATCTGCCGGCCCCACCACTGGGTCCGGTTGATCAGCTCGGCGTAGCGGTGCCCCTCGGTCAGCAGCTGGCCGGTCCACGACGCGAAAGGATGGGTGCCGGCGCCGAAGAGGTCGAGGCCGAGGTCGTCGCCGGCCGGTACGACGACCTCGAGGGTCCGGCGCAGGTCGGCCATCGCGTCGGCGACCGTGGGGCAGATGCCGGTGACGATCTCGACGGTGTTCTTGAGCAGCTCCTTGTGCAGTCGCGCGGGGTCCGGCAGCCGGGCCTTGGCCCGGGCGAACAGGTGCGCCGCGTCGTTGCGCAGGTCCCGGGTCTTCCGGTCGACCAGGGCGAACTCCCACTCGACCCCGAGCGTCGGCTCGGCCGAGCCGTGGAAGTCGATCCGCACCAGGTCAGGCTGTCACAGCGCGAGGGGCACGAAGGCCGTGAGCCGCTCCGCGACACGGCCCCAGCCCGCGGGCCCTGCTGCCGGTACGCCGCCCCGTCACTCACCGACGCCGTTGGACGCGCTCCAGGACGCGGAACCACGGCTTGGAGGAGCCGTCGAAGGGTGGGAAGCAGCCCTGCACCGCGGTGAGCACGAGGTCCCGGGTGACCATGGCCAGCTCGACGATCTCGCGGGGGTAGCCGTACTCGACCCGGTTGTCGTCGAACTCGTCCTGGTCGTCGACCTCGACCCGCCGGTCCAGGTACTCGACGACGTCGAGGTCGAGGTCGACCGCACGGATGGTGGTGCCGTCCCACTCGGGGACCGTGGTCATGTCCACGTAGGTCCACACGCTGCCGCCCGGGCCGTGGAAGGTCGCGAGCCAGGCGGCGCCGACCGCGGTGCCCGATGCGGGCACCAGCCCGACCTGCTCGTTCTTGGTGGTGACCGACACGCCCGGCCGGGACATCTTGGTGCCGGTGCGGAAGCCGATCCAGTCGCCGGCGTCGTCCTGGCCGAGGTAGACAGCGTCCATCTCCCAGTGGGGGCGGTCGCCCCACTTGGTCATCTCGATGCGGACGTGGTCGCCGGGCTCGAAGCGCACGCACCTGTTCTACAGGCTCGGAGCCTGGGTTGGGGGGCGGGTTCCAGCCTCGGGTCAGAGTGCGGTCGCCTTCGGCGGCAGCACCCGTTTCGAGGTCCTCGCGACGACGTCCTGGTAGCGCGAGCCGAGCAGCTTCGCCAGGTGGTGCATGGCGTGGGCGTCGATGCCGACCAGCACCCGGGCGCGGTTCCTGAGGATGCCGTTGACGATGATCTCGGCGGCGCGCTCGGGCGACATCCGGGCCAGCTTCTCGTCGAAGAGCGAGGCGGTCTCCTCCTTGCTCTCCTTGGCCGAGACCCGGGCGTTGCGGGCGATCGCGGTCTTGATGCCGCCCGGGTGCACGGCGGTGACGCCGACCGGGTGGCCGGCGATGAGCATCTCCTCGCGCAGCGCCTCGGTCATGCCGCGGACGGCGTACTTGGTCGCGTTGTACATCGACTGGCCGGGCATCGAGACCAGGCCGAACAGCGAGGACAGGTTCACCACGTGGCCGTCGCCGGACGCGATCAGGTGCGGCAGGAACTCCTTGGTGCCGTGCACGACGCCCCAGAGGTTCACGCCGATGACCCAGTCGATGTCGGCGTACTCGAGGTCGTTGAAGTCGCCGGCCAGGGCCACGCCGGCGTTGTTGATGACCACGTTCACCCGGCCGAACTGCTGGACGACGTCGAGCGCGTAGCGCGAGAACGCGTCGCGGTCGGCCACGTCGAGCCAGTCGCTCCGCACCGTCCGGACGCCGGCCCTCTCGACCAGCGCGACGGTCTCGGCCAGCCCGGACTCGTCCACGTCGGAGACAGCCAGGTGCGAGCCGCGGCGGGCCAGGTCGAGGGCGAGGGCGCGGCCGATGCCGGAGCCGGCGCCGGTGATCACGACCACCTTGTCGTCGAGCGTCTTCACTGTGCCTCTTTCATGGGGTGAACCTCCCGGTAGGCCTCGGGGTCGTACGACGCCAGCCGCCGTCGGAAGTCGACCGTGGATCGCGGCCAGAGCGTGGTGTTGCGGCCGTGCGCGTCGAGGTACCAGCTCTGGCAGCCACCCGTGGTCCACACGGTGCGGCGCATCCGCTTCTGCAGGCTGCGGTTGAAGCGCCGGGTGTCCTCCTCGGTCGGCTCCACGCTGGTCAGCCCGGCGCTGCGCATCCGACGCAGCGCGCCGCGCAGGTAGGCCACCTGGGACTCGATGATGAAGATCATGCTGGTGTGGCCCTGGCCGGTGTTCGGCCCGACCAGCATGAACAGGTTGGGGAACTCCGGGATCGTCGTGCCCTTGTACGCCGCCATGCCGGACTCGCGCCAGCGCTCGGCCAGGGTCCGGCCCGCGCGTCCGGTCACGTGCTCGGTGATCGGCAGCTCGGTGGTGTAGAAGCCGGTCGCGACGACCAGCACGTCGATCTCCCGCTCGGTGCCGTCGTCGGTGACGATCGCGTTGCCGGTGACCTTGGCGATCGGGTCGGTGACCAGGTCGACGTTGTCGGCGGCCAGCGCCGGGTACCAGTCGTTGGACCGCAGCACCCGTTTGCAGCCGAGCATGAAGCGCGGGGTCACCTTCTTCCGCAGCTCCGGGTCCTTGATGCCCTTGTTGATGTTGGCGGTCGCGGCCTTGACGGCCGGGAGGGCCAGCTTCGGCTGCACGGTGAACGCCGGTACGAACGCCTCATGGCCCCAGTAGAGGCCGGTGCGGTAGAGCCGCCGCAGCCCCGGGATCCGCTGCAGGGCGGCCCGCTCGAGCCGGCCGTAGACCCGGTCGTTGCGGGGGATGATCCACGGCGCGGTGCGCTGGTAGACGTCGAGATGGCCGCCGGTGGAGCTCAGGGTCTTCTGCAGCTCGGGGACGATCTGGATGGCCGACGCGCCGGTGCCGACCACCGCCACCCGCTTGCCGGCCAGGTCGACGTCGTGGTCCCAGCGCGCGGAGTGGAACACCTCGCCCTGGAACGTCTCGAGCCCCTCGATGTCCGGCAGCCGGGGCTCGGAGAGCCCGCCGGCGCCGACGATCAGGGTCTTCGAGACCCAGGTGCCGTTCGGCGTACGGACGGTCCACCGCTGGGCGTCGTCGTCCCACGAGGCGTCCTGGGCCGGGGTGTCGAAGACGAACCGGTCCAGGGTCCCCGACTCCTCGGCGACCGTCTTGATGTAGGCCTGGATCTCCGGCTGCGGGGAGTAGGAGCGCGACCAGTCGTAGGGCGCGAACGAGTAGGAGTAGAGCTGGCTCGGGACGTCGCACGTGGCCCCGGGGTAGGTGTTGTCGCGCCAGGTGCCGCCGACCTCGGGACCCTTCTCGAGCACCACGAAGTCGGTCTCGCCGTCCTCCTGGAGCTTGATCGCGGCACACAGGCCCGCGAAGCCGGCGCCGACGATGAGATGGTCCACCCGAATGCTCATGGTTCGACGGTATTGGCGTTATTGAACAAGTGTCAATAGACTAGGCACCGTGACCGCCACCACACGCTCCCGGCTGTCTCCGGACCAGCGCCGCAGCCAGCTTCTCGACCTCGGGGTCCGGCTGCTGGCCACCCGCTCGCTCGACGAGCTCTCGATCGACCTGCTGGCCGAGGAGGCCGGCATCTCCCGCGGGCTGCTCTACCACTACTTCGGCAACAAGCACGCCTTCCACGAGGCCGTCGTACGCCGCGCGGCCGACGACCTGATCGCCCAGACCGCCCCGCCGGAGGGCGGGGAGCCGCTGGAGCGGCTGCTGACCTCCGTGACGGCGTACGTCGACTACGTGCTGGCCAACTTCGAGGGCTACGTGTCGCTGATCAAGGGTGCGGCTGGCGGCAACGAGACGCTGCGCAGCATCCACGACGAGACCCGCTCGGCGCTCTCCGAACGGATCTTCCGCGAGGACGTGCAGGGCGAGATCATCGCCGACACCCCGCGCAACCGGCTGCTCGTGCGGGGCTGGTCGGCCATGGCCGAGGAGCTCGTGATGGCCTGGGCCACCGACCAGCGCGCCGGCCGCGCCGAGGTCTCCCGGGAGCAGCTGCTCGAGATGGTCGCCGGCTCGCTGCCGACCCTGGTCGGGGCCGCGGCGGGATAGTCCGTCAGGCCCGGCTGACCACGTCCGCCAGCTGGTCGAGACCCCACAGGAGGTCCTCGGGGGAGACGACCAGCGGTGGGGCGAACCTGATCGTCGAGCCGTGGGTGTCCTTGGCCAGGACGCCCCGGGCCATCAGGGCCTCGCAGACCATCCGGCCGGTGCCGATGCCCGGGTCGATGTCCACGCCGGCCCACAGGCCGCGGGTACGGATGCCGACGACGCCCTGGCCGACGAGCGAGTCGAGCCGCTCGCGCATCAGTACGCCCAGCTCGGCGGCGCGGGCCTGGAACTCGCCGGTGCGCAGCATCTCGACCACGGTGAGGCCGACCGCGCAGGCCAGCGGGTTGCCGCCGAAGGTGCTGCCGTGCTGGCCGGGGCGGAGCACGCCGAGCACGTCACGGTCAGCGACGATCGCGGAGACCGGGACGATGCCGCCGCCCAGCGCCTTGCCGAGGACGTAGATGTCGGGGACGACGCCCTCGTGGTCGCAGGCGAAGGTCTTGCCGGTGCGGCCCAGGCCGGACTGGATCTCGTCGGCCGCGAACAGCACGCCGTGGGTCGTGCAGAGCTCGCGGACGCCACGCAGGTAGCCGTCCGGCGGGATGACCACGCCGCCCTCGCCCTGGATCGGCTCGATCAGCACGGCCACGGTGTTGGCGTCGATCGCGGCCTCGAGGGCCGCCAGGTCGCCGTAGGGGACGGTGACGAAGCCGGGCGTGAACGGGCCGAAGCCGTCACGCGCGTCGGGGTCGTCGGAGAAGCCCACGATGGTGGTGGTGCGGCCGTGGAAGTTACCGGAGGCGACGATGATCCTCGCCTGGTCGGCCGGGACGCCCTTGACCTCGTAGCCCCACTTGCGGGAGACCTTGATCGCGGTCTCGACGGCCTCGGCGCCGGTGTTCATCGGCAGCACGAGGTCCTTGCCGCACAGGTCGCCGAGGGCGGCGGTGAAGTCGGCGAACCGGTCGTGCACGAAGGCCCGGCTGGTCAGCGTGAGCTGGTCCAGCTGGCTGTGCGCGGCGGCCAGGAGCGCGGGGTGGCCGTGCCCGAAGTTGAGTGCGGAGTAGCCGGCCAGGAAGTCGAGGTAGCGGCGGCCGTCGACGTCGGTCATCCAGGCGCCCTCGGCATGCGCGACCACGACCGGCAACGGGTGGTAGTTGTGCGCGGTGCGCGCCTCCGCCCGCTCGAACTCGCTGCGCCCCATTTCCCGGGCCGCGTGAGTCTCGTGCTCGGTCGCGGTCATGTCGCCTCCTCCGTGGTCAAGAGATTGTCTGACAATCCTGTACGACGTCAGCGTAGCCGGACCGCAATGGTGGTGCCACCCGGCGCGCTGGTCAGCGTGACGGTGCCGCCGTGCGAGCGGACGATGGCCTGGACCAGCGAGAGGCCGAGGCCCGCACCGCCCCCCTGGCCGGCACCGCGCTCGCGGCCCTGGTCGACCCGGGCGAACCGCTCGAACGCGTGGTCCACGAAGTCGGCGGGGAAGCCCGGTCCGTCGTCGTGCACGTCGAACCCGTCGGGCCGGCCGGTGACCGTGACGGTGGTGCTGGGCGGGGTGTGCTTGCGTGCGTTGGTGAGCAGGTTGGTCACCACCTGGTGCAGCCGCTGCTCGTCGCCGATGACCTCCAGCGGCTGGTCGGGGAGGTCGAGCCGCCACTGGTGGTCCGGGGCCACCACCCGGGCGTCCGAGACCGCCTCGAGCAGCAGCCGGGTCAGGTCGACCGGCGCCCGGTCCAGCGGGCGACCGGCGTCGAGGCGGGCGAGCAGCAGCATGTCCTCGACCAGCGAGGTCATCCGGGCCGACTCCTCCTCGACCTTGCCGAGCGCGGTGCGGACGATGCTGTCGACGGGGCCGTCGTCTGGGCGACGCCGGGCCAGCTCGGTGTAGCCGGCGATGGTGGCCAGCGGGGTGCGGAGCTCGTGCGAGGCGTCGGCCACGAACTGCCGGACCTGCTGCTCGCTGCGGTGCCGGGCCTCCAGCGAGGTCTCGACGTGGGCCAGCATCGTGTTGAGCGCGCCGCCGACCCGGCCGACCTCGGTCCGCTCGTCGGTGAGGTGCTCGGGGACCCGCTCGGTGAGCGCGATGTCACCCTCGGCCAGGGGGAGCGCGGCGACGGCGTGCGCGGTCGCGGCCACCTCGGTGAGCGGGCGGAGCTGGCGGCGTACGAGCAGGAGGCCGCCTCCCGCGGCCAGCAGCGCGCCGAGCACGATCAGGCCGATCTCGTAGGTCAGCAGGGACTGCACGGCCTCGTCGACCTCGTCGGTCGGCAGGCCGACGACGAGGTGGCCGCCCGTCGCCTCCACGGCCCGGACCCGGTAGGCGCCCAGGCCGGGCAGGTCGACATCGTGGAACTTCCCGTCGTTGTCGACCTCCGCGAGCTCGCCGAGCACGTCGTCACCGAGGTCCTCGTCGGAGCCCGGCCCCACGTGGGACTCGGTGCCGAACGGGTCGTCGTCATCGGGGAACCCGGCGATGACCGTCCCGGGCCGGTAGTTGCCCCTGGGTCGCGGATCCGGGCCCGGCAGCTGCCGAATCGTCTCGAGGACCTGCGCGTCGAGCTGGGCGGTCAGCCGGCTGTGCATGGCGATCGTCGCGGCTCCCCCGATGAGCACAGAGACCGCCACCACCAGCGCGACCGCGGTGATCACCAGCCGCGTGGTGAGGGATCTCATGTCGCCGGCTTCAACACGTAACCGGCGCCGCGCATCGTGTGGATCATCGGCGCCCGGCCGGCGTCGATCTTCTTGCGCAGGTAGGAGATGTAGAGCTCGACCACGTTGGCCTGGCCGCCGAAGTCGTAGTTCCAGACCCGGTCGAGGATCTGCGCCTTGCTCAGCACCCGCTTCGGGTTGCGCATGAGGAACCGGAGCAGCTCGAACTCGGTCGCGGTCAGCGCGATCTCCGCGCCGGCGCGGGACACCTCGTGGCTGTCCTCGTCCAGCTCCAGGTCTCCGACCCGCAGCACCGAGCTGGCCTCGGCGCGCCGGGCCCCCGAGCGGCGCATCAGGCCGCGCAGCCGGGCCACCAGCTCCTCGAGGGAGAACGGCTTGGTGACGTAGTCGTCGCCTCCGGCGGTGAGGCCGGCCACCCGGTCCTCGACGGCGTCGCGGGCGGTCAGGAAGACCACGGGTACGTCGGGCAGCGAGCTGCGCATCCGGCGCAGCACCTCGAGGCCGTCGATGTCGGGCAGCATCATGTCGAGCACGACGGCGTCCGGGCCCAGCTCGCGGGCGGCGTTCACCGCCGCGCTGCCGGTGTGCGCCATCTGCACCTGCCAGCCCTCGTAGCGCAGCGCCATCGAGATCAGCTCGGCGATGTTGACCTCGTCGTCCACGACGAGGACGCGCAACGGTGAGCCGTCGACGCGGGTCAGGTCGGCAGCGGGCGCTGAGCTCATGGGGTGCAGCCTGACCTCGATGTCTGTGTGTTTCCTGTGAGGAGGCTACGCGCGGGCTCGGACAGTTCAGATGCCACGCACAGCCTCCGCACAGGCCGGCACGAGACCGTGCCGGACATGAGTGACACCCAGCCCACCCCGGCCCAGCAGCCAGACCCGCCGACCCACCAGCCGGCACCCCAGCCGGCCTCCCCGCCTGAGCCGCCGTCGCCTCCCGCGGCCGAGCGGGCTCGTTTCCGGGACCGGGTGTTCGGGTTCAGGTCCCTCCTCG
The DNA here is from genome assembly GCA_963749865.1 of uncultured Actinomycetota bacterium. Lineage (GTDB taxonomy): Bacteria > Actinomycetota > Actinomycetes > Propionibacteriales > Nocardioidaceae > Nocardioides. The sequence goes on along the minus strand of CAVVOE010000003.1, from coordinate 236,381 downwards.
CGGTCGCGGTGGCCGGGGTGGTCCTGGGCGGGCTCGGCGGCTTCGGCATCCACACCGCGACCGACGACGAGGGCCGGGACGGCCGGATGGGCCGTTTCGGTCCGGCGGGACCGGGTGGGTTCCGGGGCGGAGGCTTCGGTGGACCGGGTGGACCGGGCGGCCCGGGCGCCGGGCCAAGGACAGGGGCCGGGGCAGCAGCTCCCGGAGCCACCGCAGGGCGCGCCGACCGGGACGCCGACGGACCAGCCGTCGCTGGACTCGTAAGTTTTGCGCCGCTCCAGCCAACCGAACTGGGTTCCTGGTCGTCAGAGGGGGTAGAACAGGCTTCGGGAACCGGCAGCATCACCCGCAGGGGAGACGGCACTTGGGCGGCACTCGGGACGACGGCTTCACGGCGTACGTAGCCGGTCGCCGGTCGCACCTGTACCGCACCGCCTACCTGTTGTGCGGCGACCCGCACCGCGCCGAGGACATCGTGCAGACCGCCCTGGCCAAGCTGTACGTCGCGTGGCCGCGCGCCTCGCGCGCCGACTCGGTCGACGCCTACGTCCGCCGGGTGATCATCAACAGCCATCTCGACGAGCGCCGCCGCCCCTGGCGTCGCGAGTCGCCGACCGAGATCGAACGGCTCGACCGCGCCGCGCCGGCCGGGGTCGCTCCCGAGGACTCCGACGCGCTGTGGTCGGCGTTGCGCCGGCTCGGCCCCAAGCAGCGCCGGGTCGTCGTGCTCCGCCACTACTGGGGCCTGTCCGTGGAGGAGACCGCCGCCGACCTCGGCGTCAGCCCCGGCACCGTGAAGAGCCAGACCTCGGCCGCCCTCGACAAGCTCCGGACGGTCCTCCTGGCCGACACCACCCCCCGAGGAGGACGGCGATGACCGACCCCGCCGACCGCCACCTCGAGGACCGCCTGCACGCGCTGGCCCGCGGGGTCAGCGTGCCCGTGGTCCCGGCCGAGGAGGACGTGCGCCGCGGCCGCCGCCGGCTGCTCCGCATGCGGATGGCCATGGCGGGCGCGACCACCGGGACCCTGGCCGTCGTGCTCGGGCTGACCAGCCTGACCGCGGGCGACCCGACCGCCACCGAGGTGCCGCCCGCGACCCAGGAGACCGCCCCGCTGCCGGCCACCCCCGACGCGTCGTCCTCCGTCGAACCGAACGATGACGAGACCGGCGGCCCGGACCCGGCCGGCGGCGACACCACCCTCGGGGGCGGAGCCGGCACCGCGGACAAGACCGTGGAGAGCGCGGGCACCGAGGGGATGACCGACACCGCGCCCGGGCGGCGTCCCGGCCGGGGCGTGTCCGGGGGAGCTGCGACCCACGGCGCCGGCGGGCACACCACCGGTGGCCAGCCGTGGCCGCCCACCCAGGCCGCGACCCCGACGGACCCGACGCCGATCGCGCCGGTCCCCGGTCTGCCCACCGGGGTGCCCACCGAGTCGCCCACCGGGACACCCACCGGGACACCCACCGAGACTCCCAGTGGGACGCCGAGCGAGACGCCCACCGAGACCCCCACCGAGACCCCGAGCGAGACTCCGACCGAACCGCCGTCGGAGCCGCCGACCGACACGCCGCCGGTGCGGGTGCACAAGGTGCTGCGCTACTACAACGACGTCCTCGCCGAGCACCTCGACCCGGAGCGCGAGCACCTCCAGCCGTACGACCGCAAGACGGGGACGAAGGAGTCGACCAAGGGCGACGGCAAGTTCTACGCGCTCGGCTCGACCTACCGCTGGGAGGACGGCCGCACCGTGACCGGGCTCCGGCTCACGGTCGCCAGTGGGTGGGACCAGGTCGAATGGGACTGCGGTGCGTCGTACTCCGACTGGGACTGCCAGGCCCCTGACTCCGAGACCAGCCTCGCCGACGGCGAGGTGGCCGTGCACGACGGCGTACGCCAGGTCGCGGTGGAGCACGCCGACGGTCAGGTCGTGGTGCTCACCGCCGGGCTGGACAGCGACGAGGCCGACCTGGTCGCCGCGGCGGCCGACGGGCGGCTCCGCCTCCCCGGAGAGGCGGCGGTCTCGCCGCCGAGGCTGGACGCCGACGGGTTCGCCGCGACGGGTGAGTCGATGCTGGTGGGCGACGACGAGACGTTCGACCAGAAGTCGTTCGACCGCACCCCCCAGGTGCGCGGCACCTGGGTCGTGGGCGACCAGGTGCGCGGCACGCTGTCGTGGTCGGCGCGGCCCCGCTACGGCGGCGGCGCCTGGGACTGCCTGACCACCTACCGCACCTGCAAGGACGTGGTCCTCGACGAGCTCGGCACGACCGTGCATGTCGGCCAGCTCAAGAAGGCCGGCGGTGGCTGGGTCGTCCAGTACGACGGCGCGTCGTACGCCGTCCGGGTGTACAGCTCGGACCGGACCTTCCCGAAGAAGCGGGCCTACGAGTTCGTCACGATGCGCGACTGGCAGGTCGTGCGCTAGTTCGGGCTAGGAGCGCATGTCCTCGACGGCCAGCGCGGCGAAGACCATCGCCGAGCCCAGCGGCGCCCCGGGCCCCGGGTAGACCGACCCGAACACCGAGGCGGCGGTGTTGCCGGCGGCGTACAGCCCCGGGATCGGCGTGCCGTCCTCGCGGAGCACTCGCCCGGCGGCGTCGGTGACCAGCCCGCCCTTGGTCCCGAGGTCGGACAGCACGAACCGGGCCGCGTAGTACGGCGGCGCCGTGCACGGCGTGAGGGCCTTGTTGGGCCCGGTCCCGCCCGCGAAGAAGACGTCGTACTCGTCCTCGCCGCGGTGGAAGTCGGGGTCGACGCCGGTCTCCGCGTAGCCGTTGAACCGCTCCACCGTCTCGACCAGTGTGTCGACCGGGAGTCCGGCCGCCTCGGCCAGCCCCTCGAGGCTGTCCGCGCTGACCCAGGTGCCGGCCTCGAGGTGCGCGGCCGGGTCGCCCTCGGGCATCGCGATCGCCGGGAGCCGGCCGTCCTCGCGGGAGTCGAACACATACCAGGACGGGATCCGCTCCGGCGCCCTGGCCATCTCGCGACCGAACCGGTCGTAGGGCAGGCACTCGTTGGCGTACCGGTGACCGGTCTGGTCGACCATCAGTCCACTGCGGAAGCCGAGCGTGAACGAACCACCGCCGTCCGGCTGCTCGAGCCCGGGGCAGAACCAGCCGAGCGGGCGGTAGTCGGTCGCGGCGCCGAGGGCGACGGCGGCCTCGATCGGCTCGCCGGTGTTGGTGCCGCGCGGCGCCATCGTCCACGCGGTGTCGCCGGGGACGTGGTGCTCGCGGCGCATCACCTCGTTGCCCTCGAACCCTCCGGCGGCGAGCAGCACGCCGAGCCGGGCACCGATGGTCACCGGTCCTTCGGGGGACATCCCGGCCACGCCGACCACCCGTCCGGCCGGGTCGTCGGGGTCGTCGGGGTCGGTGACCAGCCCGGTCACGGGCAGGTTGGTGCGGATCGTGCCGCCCTCGCGCAGCACGATCGTCGCGAGCCGGGCGATCAGCGACTGCCCGCCGCTGAGCGTGTTGCGGCCGCTCTCACCGGCCCGGTCCCGCTCGACGGGCGGCCGGACCAGGTCGGCCACCTCCGACCGCAGCTCGGCCCGCTTGATGTTCGTGGGCTGGATCGAGCGCCCGAACGGCACCCGGCCGGGCGCGTCGTAGTACTCCGAGAACGGCAGCCACTCGAAGTCCAGGTCGGGATCGTCCTCGAGGTCGGCCACCAGCCGCGGGGCAGTGGCCAGGAACGCCTCGACCTTCTGCTCGTCGACGTCCTCGAGGATCGCACCGAGGTAGGTCCGCGCACCCTCGGTGGAGTCCGGGATGCCGGCGCGCTGCTGGACCTGGCTGCCGGGGAGCCAGCAGGCCCCGCCGGAGTACGCCGACGTGCCTCCCACCAGGGGCGTCTTCTCCACCACACAGACCGAGAGCCCGTGCTTGGCGGCCAGCGCCGCGCCGGTCAGCGCGCCACCGCCGGACCCGACCACCACGACGTCGTACTCCTCGATCACCGCGCGATCGTCGCAACTAGAACGTGTTCTAGGCAAGCCGGCGGGGGTCGCGAGGTCAGAGCCGGGCCAGCGCCTCGCGCATCGGGTCGAGGCCGAGCGACCCGAGGTCGAGCGCCGCCCGGTGGAACGCCTTGAGGTCGAAGGCCGCACCCTGCCGCGCCTGCACCTCGTCACGGGCCTGGAGCCAGATCCGCTCGCCGACCTTGTACGACGGCGCCTGGGCCGGCCAGCCGAGGTAGCGGTTGACCTCGAAGACGATGTTGGCGTCATCCATGCGCGCGTGCTGGCGCATGAACTCCAGCCCGAGCTCACCGGTCCAGCGCTCTCCGGGGTGGAAACCGAACGGGTTGTCACGTGGGATCTCGAGCTCGAGGTGCATGCCGATGTCGACCACGACCCGGGCCGCTCGGAAGCCCTGACCGTCGAGCATGCCGAGCTTGTCGGCCGGGTCCTCGAGGTAGCCGAGCTCGTCCATCAGCCGCTCGGCGTAGAGCGCCCAGCCCTCGCCGTGCCCGGAGACCCAGCACAGGCTGCGCTGCCAGCGGTTGAGGACGTCCTTGCGGTAGAGGGTCTGCGCGCACTGGAGGTGATGACCGGGGACACCCTCGTGGTAGACGGTGGTCACCTCGCGCCACGGGTGGAACGTCGTGACGCCCTCGGGGATGGACCACCACATCGCCCCGGCCCGGCTGAAGTCCTCCGAGGGTGGCGAGTAGTAGATGCCGCCGTCGTGGGTGGGGGCGATCCGGCACTCGATCCGCCGGACCGGCTCCGGGATGTCGAAGTGGGTTTCGGCCAGGTCGGCGAGGGTCCGGTCGGCGAGCTCCTGCATCCACTCCCGGAAGTTCTCCGCTCCGTCGATCCGCCGCTCCGGGTCGCTCTCGATGTGGGCGACGGCCTCCTGGATCGTGGCGCCCGGGCCGGCGATCCCGGCCGAGATCTGGAGCATCTCGGTCTCGATCCGGTGCAGCTCCTCCCAGCCCCACGCGTAGGTCTCGTCGAGGTCGATGTCGGTGCCGAGGAAGTAGCGCGAGTCGCGGGCGTAGCGTTCGCGGCCGACCGCCTCCGTGTCGAGCCCGCGGGGCGCCAGCTCCTGCTCGAGGAAGGTCGCGAACTCGGCGTACGAGGTGCTGGCCAGCACGGCGTTGCGGGCCAGGTCGGACTCGAGCGAGGCGGGTACGTCGCCGGCTCGGGCCACCAGCTGCGCGAACACGTCACCACCACCGCCGGACCGGCCGGTCCAGGAGGTGACCTGCTTGGCCGCCTCGAGCATCTGGCGACGAGGGCTGACGTGGCCGTGGTCGGCCTCGTGCAGCAAGGTCCGGCGGATCTCGGAGACCGCCTGGGGGACCGCCCCGAGGCGGGCGGAGATGGCCGCCCAGTCGTCCGCTGTCGTGGTCGCCATCAGGTCGAAAGCGCCCCGCATCTCGTGCAGGGCACTGTCGATGACGCTGACCGCAGACTCGGGCTGGTGTGCGTCCGCCAGCGCCAGCGAGCTGTCGGCACGCTCGAGGAAGGAGCTCTGGGCGACCCGCTCGCGGTCGTCGGAGGGCGAGGCCGTCGCCATCTCGGCGCGCGCCCGGCGGAGCAGGTCCGCCCGGGCGGCGTAGCCGTCAGGGGTGTAGTCGGGCAGCCGGTCCTCGTGGCCGGTGATGCCGGCGAACGTGGCCAGGACCGGGTCGGCCGCGGCGATGTCGGCGACGAACTGCTCGGCGATCGCGTCGGCCTCGCGGACGGGCGCCGGCGTCGAGTCCCGGGTCATGGCTCGAACCTAACCCTGGGGTCCGACGCAGGCGCAGCATGGCCCGTCCGGGCCATGGCCGGGCGCCTGGGACGTCATGGACCGGCGGTCGGCCTGCGCACTAACGTCCCCACCATGAGCCAGCGACGTCCCAAGGCTCTCGGGGTCGTCCTCGCCATGGCCGTGGCGACCACGCTGATGAGCGTCGCTCCGGCCCAGTCCCGCGAGGCCGAGGAGCATCCGGCCGATCCCACCGGACCGCCGGCCACGATCACGGTCAGGGCGAAGGCGAGCGGCCCGAACCACTTCAACAGCTCGGTCGACGTCAACATCCCGGCGGGAGGGAGCGCGACCATCGAGTCTCCCGACATCTCCCCGGCGATGAAGAAGGCCGGTCTCGACATCACCACCACCGACACTGACGGAGGGCTGCTCGAGACCGCCGCGGTCCTGCTCCAGCTCCCGACACCCCAGCGACGCCTGCTGGCGTGTCTGTCCATGTCCGCCCAGGCCGTGATGAACGAGGAGGCCATCGCCCAGCTCACCGGCACCCTCGACGCCTATGAGGCCGTCGCACAGACCCGTTTCCTCCTGCGGATCACGACCTGCCTGTACGTCGCCTCACTGGTCGCCGAGTACCTCGCCAACCCCAACGCGAGATCGGCTCTCCTCGCGGGGACTCCGTGCAACCAGGCGGCCATCGGGATCAAGGAGAAGGTCACCCGGAGCGACGGTGCCTACCACCTCACGTCCAAGGGCCGGCCCAGCGCCAAGAAGAAGAACGCTCAGGTCAAGATCAAGTGCAAGGTGGTCAGCGCCAACAAGATCTCGATGGTCATCACGCCGAGGAAGAAGGGCAAGACCTTGCGCAGCGTGCTCGGCAGGAGTTTGGTCCTCGGGCTGGAGACCCCGAACTCGAGTACGTCGAGCCTCCCGGTGAAGGTGGCGTTCACCGCTCTCTGACCGGCGGCACAATGGGGCGGTCATGACCGCCCCGCAGCTCGAGATCACCTACCCACCCGAGCTGCCGGTCAGCCAGCGGCGCGACGACATCGCCGCCGCGATCCGCGACCACCAGGTGGTCGTGCTCGCGGGCGAGACCGGCTCGGGCAAGACCACCCAGCTGCCGAAGATCTGCCTGGAGCTCGGTCGTGGCAAGGAGAAGATGATCGGCCACACCCAGCCGAGGCGGATCGCGGCTCGGTCGGTGGCCGAGCGGATCGCCGACGAGCTGGGGACCGAGCTCGGCGACCTCGTGGGCTACCAGGTCCGGTTCACCGACCGGACGTCGAGGCGCAGCCGGGTCAAGGTGATGACCGACGGCATCCTGCTGGCCGAGCTGCAGCGTGACCGGCAGCTGCGTCGCTACGACACGATCATCATCGACGAGGCGCACGAGCGGTCGCTCAACATCGACTTCCTGCTCGGCTACCTCAAGCGGCTGCTCCCGCGCCGGCCGGACCTGAAGCTGATCATCACCAGCGCGACCATCGACGTGGAGCGGTTCGCCGCGCACTTCGACGCGCCGGTGGTCGAGGTGTCCGGCCGCACCTACCCCGTCGAGCTCCGCTACCGGCCGTTGATGGAGCTGCCGGAGAACGACGACGAGGGCGAGCCGATCGTCCGCGACCAGACCGAGGCGATCCTCGACGCCGTACGCGAGCTGACCGCCGAGGGACCGGGCGACATCCTGGTGTTCCTGCCGGGGGAGCGGGAGATCCGCGACACCGCAGACGCGCTGAGCGAGGTGGCCGACGCCCGGACCGAGGTGGTGCCGCTGTACTCGCGGCTCTCGGCCGCCGAACAGCACCGGGTGTTCGCCGTGCACACCGGCCGACGCGTCGTCCTGGCCACCAACGTCGCGGAGACCTCGCTGACCGTGCCCGGGATCAGGTACGTCGTCGACACCGGCGTCGCGCGGATCAGCCGCTACTCGGTCCGCACCAAGGTGCAGCGACTGCCGGTCGAGGCGATCAGCCAGGCCTCCGCCAACCAGCGCTCGGGACGCTGCGGCCGGCTCGGGCCGGGCATCGCGATCCGGCTCTACTCCGAGGAGGACTTCGAGGCGCGACCGGAGTTCACCGACCCCGAGATCCTGCGCACCAACCTGGCCAGCGTGATCCTCCAGATGACCTCGCTCGGGCTCGGCGACATGGCCCACTTCCCGTTCGTCGAGCCGCCGGACCGGCGCAACGTCTCGGCCGGCGTGCAGCTGCTCGAGGAGCTGGGTGCGCTGGACGGCGACCGGCTCACCAAGGTCGGGCGGCGGCTGGCCCGGCTGCCGATCGATCCCCGCCTGGCCCGGATGGTGCTCGAGGCCGAACGCCGCAGCTGTGTGCGCGAGGTGATCGTGATCGCGGCCGCGCTCTCCCTGCAGGACCCGCGCGAACGGCCGGTCGAGTTCCGGGCGCAGGCGGACCAGCAGCACGCCCGGTTCAAGGCCGAGGGCAGCGACTTCCTGACCTGGCTGAACCTGTGGCGCTACCTGCGCGAGCAGCAGCGCGAGCTGTCGTCGTCGGCCTTCCGCCGGATGTGCCGGCGCGAGCACCTCAACTACCTGCGGGTCCGGGAGTGGCAGGACTTCGAGTCGCAGCTGCGCCAGGTCGGCAAGGAGATGAAGATCCAGCTCGGGCGGCCGGCGGACCTGCCTGACGCTGACGGGATCCACCAGTCGCTGCTGGCCGGGCTGTTGTCGCACATCGGCCTGCTCGAGGAGCGGGACCGTCGGGAGCGGGGACCGCGGGAGTACCTCGGTGCCCGTGGGGCCCGGTTCGCGATCTTCCCGGGCAGCGGGCTGCACCGGAAGAACCCGCAGTTCCTCATGGCCGGCGAGCTGGTCGAGACCTCCCGGCTCTGGGCCCGGCAGAACGCCGCCATCAAGCCGGAGTGGGCCGAGCAGCTGGGCGCGCACCTGGTGAAGCGCACCTACTCCGAGCCGCACTGGTCGAAGAAGCGTGCCTCCGTGATGGCCCACGAGCGGGTCACGCTGTACGGCGTACCGCTCGTGGCGGACCGGCTGGTGGCGTACGGAAAGGTCGACGTCACCCTGTCGCGGGAGCTGTTCATCCGGCACGCGCTGGTCTACGGCGAGTGGAACTCTGCCGAACAGGGGCGCCACCGCTTCCTGGAGACCAACCGGCGGCTGCTGGAGGAGGCCGAGGAGCTCGAGCACCGCGCCCGGCGCCGCGGCATCGTGGTCGACGAGCACACGCTGTTCGACTTCTACGACGCGCGCGTGGGTGTGGACGTGGTGAGCGGTGCGCACTTCGACCAGTGGTGGAAGCAGGAGCGCCGCGAGCGTCCGGACCTGCTCACCTTCGACCCGGCGATGCTCACCCATGAGACCGCCGACCAGGTCACCGAAGCCGACTACCCGGAGGAGTGGGACAGCGGCGACGACCTCACCTTCCCGATCAGCTACCACTTCGAGCCGGGCGCGGCCGACGACGGCCTCACCATCGACGTACCGGTGGCCACGCTGAACCAGGTCGAGGCCGACGACTTCTCCTGGAACGTGCCCGGCCTGCGCGAGGAGCTGGTGACCAGCCTGATTCGGTCGCTGCCGAAGAACCTGCGGGTCTCCTTCGTGCCGGCGCCCAACAAGGCCAAGGAGTTCCTCGCCGCGGTGCCACCGGGCGAGGAGCCGTTGCTCGACGCCCTGGAGCGGTGGATGCGGTCGACCACCGGCGTGGTCGTGCCGCGCGAGTCGTGGAACTGGTCGAAGGTGGCGCCGCACCTGCGCCCGACCTACCGCGTGGTGGACGAGGGCGGCGGCGAGCAGGCGCGGGGCAAGGACCTCGAGGCGCTCAAGGAGCCGCTGCGCCCGCAGTTCGAGCAGGCCATCGACCAGGTCGCCGCCGACAGCGGGATCGCGCGCACCGGCGAGACGTCGTGGGTGTTCGGAACCCTCGAGGAGTCGACCACGCTGACCCGGGCCGGGCACCGGGTCACGGTGTTCCCGGCGCTGGTGGACGAGGGGACGACGGTCGGGCTGGGCGTCTTCGGCTCGACCGACGAGGCCGACGCGCGGCACCGGCTCGGCGTACGCCGCCTGCTGCTGCTCGCCCTCTCGCTGCCCTCGGACTCGGCGTTGCTGGACGGCCTGTCCATGGCCGACCGGCTCGGGCTGGCCGGGTCGCCGTACGGCTCGGTGGCGGAGCTGCTCCTGGATGCCCGGGCCGCGGTTGCCGGTGGGCTGGTCGAGGGTGGACCGCAGGTCAGGTCCGAGGCCGACTTCGACGCCCTCGTGGCGCGGGCGCGCGCCTCCGCCGGGCCCGCGTTGGGTGAGCTCCTCGGGCAGCTGTTGCGGGTGCTCGACGGCTGGCGGACCGTCGACAAGCTGCTCAGCGGTCGCGCCGAGATGGCGCTGTTGCCGGCGCTGGCGGACATGAAGGCGCAGCTCGAGCGGCTGGTGCACCCCGGGTTCCTGTCCGAGGCCGGTCCCGAGCAGCTGCACCGCTACCCGGCCTACCTCCGGGCGCTGACCCTGCGCCGCGAGGCGCTCGACCAGGGCGGTGCCGCGGTCAACCGGGACCGCTCGCTGATGGACCGGATCGCCGAGCTCCAGGAGGCCCACCTCCACCAGCTCGCCGCGCTGCCCGACGGGCGACCGCCCGGCGAACGGCTGCGGCGGGCGCGCTGGATGCTCGAGGAGCTGCGGGTCTCGCTGTGGGCCCAGCAGCTCGGGACGGCGTACCCCGTCAGCGACGAGCGGATCCGGAAGGTCCTGTCCCCGTGACCACGTGGTCCGAGGTGAACGCCCGGCGGCTGGCCAGGCACGGCCTCACCGCTCCGCTCGGCTCGCTGCCCGAGGCGGCCGCGGCGATGGCCGGCGTCCACGCGCAGGTGATGTCGGCGGCCGAGGTGTCGCTGGGGCTGCGCGTGTCCGGCTGCGGAGCGGGCGCTGGCCGGTGCCCAGGCCGGCAACTACCCGGTGCTGCTGCTCGATGGCGTGGTCGGTGGTGTGTGGCACCAGAGGCGGTCCGGCCGGCGGCTGGCCGTGACGGTCGAGCCGCTGGGACGTCTGACCCGGTCGCAGCGCGCGGCGTTGGAGGACGAGGTGGAACGCATCGGGCAACCGCCCGGTCACCGAGAGCCTGCCGATCGCCGGCTGCCGCGTAGCGTTGCCGCCGTGTCGGATCGCCAGCACCACCGCCCGATGAAGCCGGGCGCCGAGTTCTTCGCCCAGATCATGGGCGGGGACGACCCGGCCCGGGTCAGCGAGGCGGCCGACCGCGCCGCGAACCTGCTGGTCCGCGGCGCCCGCGAGGCCGGCGACCCGGCGATCGCGGAGCGGGTGCTGCACCTGGCCGAGACCGAGGGGATCGAGACCATCGCCGAGCTGTGGGCGGGGTCCCCGGCCGACTCGCTGGCCGGCTGCCTGTGGCGGCTGTTCGTGCTCCGCTCGTGGGTGTACGCCGACCCGACGGCGGTCGCGCGGGAGTACGACGCCGGCCGGCGCACCGCCCAGGTCGCCCAGGTGGTCGCCGGTGTCGCCGACCCGCCCGGGCCCGACGAGCTCAGGACCATGGTGGACGAGGTGCTGCGCGGGATCGCCGCCAGCGAGTTCGCCGACGTGCTGTTCCGGGCGGCGGCGTTCGCCCGGGTGGTGGCGACCGGCCGCGCGGCCCTCGACGACGCCACGCAGGGCCCGTCGATCGACCACGTGGCCCGGATGCTGGCGCTGGCCGAGCAGCTCGAGGCGGCCGGCCACGAGGAGCTGGCGCAACGGCCTCGCATGACGGTGGTACCGAACTGGAATGGCCGAGGGCGACAGTCGTTACAATGATCGAGAGCATGCCGGGCCGCGGCAGCCCCGGGTCCCAAAATCAGCCGCTCCGAGCGGCCACGCGCCGTGAGGCGCTCCCGGTCCGGCATGCTCGTTCTTCTCCCCCGTAGGTTCTGCGCGTGACGTCGTACGAGCCCGAGGCGGACGGAGCGCCGGACCCCGGTGAGGTCGTGTGGGGCTGGGTGCCCTACGAGGACGACCCCGGCCAGGGCAAGGACCGGCCGGTGCTGCTGATCGGCCGCAAGGAGATCGACGGGGTGGAGCGGTGGGCCGGCCTGATGCTGTCCAGCAAGGACCACGACCGCGATGCTCAGGACGAGGCGCGGCAGGGGCGGTACTGGATGGACATCGGCACCGGTGACTGGGACTCCGAGCACCGGCCCAGCGAGGTCCGCCTGGACCGGCTGATCATCCTGGACGCCGACGCGGTCCGGCGCGAGGGCGCCGCCGTGGCGCGGGAGGTCTTCGACCGGGTGGTGGCCGAGGCGAGGCGCCACCACGCGCTGGGCTGAGGCCCCCGCAGGGGAGGGCTCGGCTGTCGGTGGCCGGTGGGTAGGGTGACCGCGCTGGGAGGAGGGCCGGGTGCGTCGGAGCAGGATGGTGGTGCCGCAAGCCCTCGCGCTGGTCGTGCTGGCCGCTGCCCTCGTCGGCTGCACCGACGACGAGGAGCCCGGCCCGGCCCGGCCCAGCTCGGCGTCGCCCGGCCGGGCCACGCTGACCTTCGGGGTGTGGGGCACCGAGCCCGAGGTCGAGGCCTACCAGGGCGTCGTCGACACCTACAACGCCGCGCACATCGAGGCGAGGGTCAAGATCAAGGCCTATCCCACCCACGACGACCTGGCCCACGCCCTCGATGAAGGGCAGGTGCCCGACGTGTTCCTGGTCAGCCGCCAGGACCTCGACCACCTGCAGGAGGGGGAGCTGACCAGGCCGATCGGCGACCTGCTCGACGAGCGTGACGTCGACTTCGGCGACGGCTACTCCCGTCAGGCCCTCGAGGCGTTCTCGGGCGACCGCAAGCTGCAGTGCATGCCCTACGGCATCTCGCCCATGGTCATCTACTACAACCTCAGGCTCATCGACTTCGAGGCGATGGCCGAGCGCGGGCTCGACGTCCCCAACGTCGACAACGAGGATCTCGACAAGCGGCCGTCGTGGAGCCTCGAGCAGTTCCAGGCCGCGGCCGAGTACGCCAGCCGCCCGCGGCGCGGTGAGGCCGGCTTCTACGTCGCTCCGACGCTGCGCGGGCTGGCGCCGTTCATCTACTCCGGCGGCGGCCAGATCTTCGACGACGACGACGACCCGACCTCGCTGGCCTTCTCCTCGGACGACACCCGGTCGGCGCTGGAGAAGGTGCTGCCGCTGCTGCGCGATCCCAAGCTGACCCTCTCGACCGAGCAGCTGGCCGAGAAGACGCCGCTGGAGTGGTTCCGCGACGGCAAGCTCGGCATGATCGCCGGCTCCCGCGACCTGGTGCCCGAGCTGCGGTCGACCGGCCTCCTCGACTTCGACATCATGCCGATGCCGACCGTCGACGACCAGGCCACGATCGGCGACCTGACCGGCATCTGCATCTCCCACGACACCCCCGAGGTGGCCGAGTCGGCCGACTTCCTCGTCGACTTCATCTCGACGGAGTCGGTGTCGGCGGTGACCGCCGCCGGCTACCTGGCCCCGGCCAACACCAAGGTCGCGCTGTCCGACGCCTTCCTCCAGCCCGGTCGCCCCCCGCTGCACGCCGGCGTCTCCAACAACAGCATCAAGAACATGCGGATCCCGCCGCTGATCTCCAACGTGACCGAGCTCGACGCCGCCGTCGCCGACCCGCTCAAGCAGCTGATGGAGGTCGAGGTGCCCGACCTCGACGCGCTCACCCAGGAGATCGACGAGGCCTCGCAGGCCGTGCTGGCACCTCCGGAGGAGCCCTCCGAATCGGAGTCGCCGAGCGAGGACGAGTCCGAGTAGTCCGCTGCGGAGACGGGTGCGCAACTCCCACGCGGGCGGACCCGACGCATGGCTACGTCGTGCTATTGACCCGTGCGTGATGCCAAGAGAAACATGTCGGCGAGGAGAGTGATGAATGATGAGCGCAGAGAAGGAATACCCCCAGGCCCTGTCGCTGCTCATGGAGTTCGCGGACAACGTGACGCCCGAGCAGGCGGCTGATTTGGCGCGGTCCCTCTCGGTCACGCTGGAGGAGTTCGGCCGCGCCGTGAGCGGGCCGGGGACCGAGGTCAAGGTCAGCAGTGTCAGCGGGCCCGCCAGCCCCATCCGCGTCGCGATGGGTGCGGAGTCGGAGTCGCTGCCTGCGTTGCTCCTCAAGCACTCCGCCGACTGAGGCGAGTCCGTGTCCGGGGGCGTGCGGATCGCCCTGGTCAGCCCGGCGTCGATCACTGAGCTCAGGGACCCGCGCCTGCCGGCGGACCAGGCCGCGGCCATGCGCGCGGAGAGCGCGCCGCTGGGCATCCTCACGCTGTCCAGCATCGTGGAACAGCGAGGTCACGAGGCTCTGCCCGTCGACCTGAACCGGACGTTCTACGACTACCTGCACCGGAAGGAAGGCCTCAGCGGTTCGTTCGTCACCCACGTGGCGGAGCAGCTCTCCGCACTCGAGGCCGACGTCGTGGGGTTCTCCACCATGTGGAGCACCTATCCCTTCACGCTGCGTGTCGCCCAGGTGCTGAAGCGTCGCCGACCTGGCGTCACGGTGCTGCTCGGAGGTCCTCAGGCCTCAGTCGTGGACCTGGACACGCTCGACCGTTTCGACGACGTCGACCTCGTCTTGCGAGGCGAGGCCGACGAGACCCTGCCCATGCTCCTCGACGCGCTCGCCACGGCCGGTCCGCTCCGGGTCCCGGGCCTGAGTCATCGGTCGAAGGGCAATGTGGTCCGGGAGCCGGATGCTCCGCTGCCCTCCGCCCTGGACGACAACCCGCCGCCCGCCTTCCAGCTCTTCGACGACGCCCGTGCGGGTGGCCACCTGCCCATCGAGGTCGGGCGCGGCTGTCCCTTCGGTTGCTCGTTCTGCTCCACCAACGACTTCTTCAGCCGTCGATACCGGTTGAAGTCCCCGGCGCGGGTCCTCGACGAGATGTCGGATCTGAACCGGCGGTTCGGAGTGACCAGGTTCGACCTCGTGCACGACATGTTCACCGCGCACCGGCCGAGCGTGACTGCGTTCTGTGACGTGATGCTCGAGGCAGGCGCGCCGTTCCAGTGGTTCTGCAGTGCCCGCACCGACTGTGTCGACGAGCAGCTGTTGGACCACATGCAGCGAGCCGGCTGCCGAGGAATCTTCTTCGGCGTGGAGTCCGGTTCCGCGGAGATCCAGCTGGTCGCCAAGAAGCGGCTGGACCTGGACGTCGCGAAGCACCACGTGATGGCGGCCGCCGCAAAGCGCATGCAGACCACCCTCTCCCTGATCGTCGGCTTCCCGGACGAGCAGCGCGAGGATCTCCGCGGCACGGTCGACTTCCTCCTCGAGACGCTGCAGGAGGACTACGTCGATCCGCAGATCCACATCCTGACCCCGCTGAGCGCCACTCCGCTCGAGGCCCAGTACGCCTCGCGCACCTACCTCGACGACCTCTACCCCGACCTGTCGCACTCCGGGTGGGTCCAGGAGCCGGCGGACCGAGACCTCATTCGGGACCATCCCGCCATCTTCGGAAGCTTTCGCAGCCTGCCCCTGACCCACATCCCGCGGCGCTACGTGCAGGAGCTCCGCTTGTTCCTCAAGGCCGGCATCGCCGACTACCGCTGGCTTCTCGTGGCGCTGCACCGCGCGACGGGAGACCTGCTGAGCGTCTTCGACGCGTGGCGGCAGTGGCTCCGCGAGCAGGCGACCTGGTCCCAGCTACGTGAGGAAGAGCTGCTGGCGGCGTACGGCTCCGGGCCCATGGGGGACTGGCTGACCTTTGTGGCCGAACGGTTCGCCGGCCACGATCCCACCGTGTCGGCGGTCATCGAGTACTACACAGGGGTGGCCGCCGCCGATCGGGAGGCGAGCTCGCGCCCTGACCGCTCCGATGGGAGACAGCTTCGCCTGGCGGACGGTGTGGGCCTCCAAACCTTCCCTGCGCACGTCATCCACGCGGTCCGCAGTCTGCACTCGTTGGCAGCGCAGCCGCTGTCGTCGGACGCAGGGGAGGTCACCTGCGCGACCCGGCACGCGGGGCCCCGTCTCGAGGTGGTGAGCCTCACCCCTGCACTGGCTGCCCTGCTGGAGTGTGTCGCCGGCGGCGGTTCGGTGGACGAGCTGCTCACGGCAGCGGCCTCGGAGCCGAGCCGTTCGGGGAAGGCGCCCCTGTCCGCCGTAGCGGGATACGGGCTGCGGCTGCTCGTGCAAGAGGGGCTCGTGGTGGTGGGCGACCGAGAGACCGAACCTGCCCCAGCTCCCTCGCACGCACGGTCCTACGCCGGCCACTGACGAGTCCGGGAGTCCTAGCCCGCACCCGGTGAGACTGGGGGCGCATCCGAGGCCGGGGCCGGCGGCTGGTCCGCCTCCAGGATCGCCCGGGTGACCACCGGGCCGACGAGGTCGACCTGCCAGGCCCGGGCGCCGAGGTCGGACAGCGCAGCGGCGACGGCGGCCGGCAGCGAGTCGGGGTTGCGGGTGGCCGGCGGGGTCCACAGGACCCGGCGCAGGAAGTCGGGGGTGAGCAGGTTCTCCACCGGGAGCCCCTGCTGCTCGGCCAGCTCGCCGAGTGCCTCGCGGGCCAGGGTGAGCCGGCGCGCGGCGACCGGGTCGCGGTCGGCCCAGGCCCGCGGGAGCGGAGGGCCGTCGACCCGAGGAGCGCGGGTGGGCAGGTCGGCCTCGTCGAGAGCGGCCACCGACCTCAGTGCGGACACCCAGCGGGCGGCGTACCGCTCCGCGCCGCGGCCGTGGAACCCCTTGACCGTGAGCAGCTCGTCGCGGTCGCTGGGCATCGCCTGGGCGGCGGCCACGATGGCGGAGTCGGGGATGATCCGGCCGGGGGTGACGTCGCGGCGCTCGGCGAGCTGGTCGCGGGTCTCCCAGAGGGCGCGGACCGCGCCGAGGCCGCGCCGGCCGCGGACCCGGTGCATGCCGGACGTGCGTCGCCAGGCATCGACGCGCTGGGCGAACTCGAACGAGAGCAGGTGCTCGAACTCCTGGCGCGCCCACTCGTCCTTGCCGGCCTCGACCAGCTCCTCCTCGAGGGCAGCGCGGAGCTCGACCAGCACCTCGACGTCCAGGGCGGCGTACTCCAGCCAGGGCCTGGGCAGCGGCCGCTTCGACCAGTCGACCGCCGAGTGCTCCTTCTTCATTCGCTTGCCGAGCACGGTCTCGACGAGCGTCGCCAGCCCGACCCGTGGGTAGCCGAGCAGCCGGCCGGCCAGCTCGGTGTCGAAGAGCGAGTCCGGCCGGAGGCCCACGTCGGTCAGGCACGGCAGGTCCTGGGTGGCGGCGTGCAGGATCCACGGCGTGCCGGACAGGGCGTCCGCGAGCGGCGCCAGCGACTCGAAGGCGATCGGGTCGACCAGCCAGGTGCCGGAGCCCTCGCGGCGGAGCTGGATGAGGTAGGCCCGGCTCGAGTAGCGGTAGCCCGAGGCCCGCTCGGCGTCGATCGCGACCGGCCCGGAGCCGGCCAGGATCGCCGCGCAGGCCTCGGCCAGCCCCGGCTCGGTGTCGGTGACCGGCGGCAGCCCGTCACGCAGGGTGAGCAGCGGCCGCGGTTCCGGCGCGTCGGCGCCCGACGCTGCCTCGACGTCCTCGGTGTGGTCGGAGTCCACGCTCTACGCCCCCGAGCCGCGCTGTCCCCGGCGGCTCGGGATGACGGCCACGCCGTCGGGCACCGGTGGCAGCCCGACCGCCGTGCAGAGCAGCTCTCCCCAGGCCTCGACGTGCGGTGCGACGTCGAGCTGCGCTATTTCTTGGGCACCCACCGTGGCGTCGTCGCGGTGCACCGGCGTCCACGAGGCCCTGATCTCCAGCTGCGCGGCGGCACTGTCCTCGGCCATCCCCCCGAAGCTCTCCGTCGCCACGCGCGTCACCGTGCCCGAGGCCATGATGTACGACGCGCCGTGCGCGTCGAGGGCATCGGTGAGCCAGCTCCAGCCGACCGCCGCCAGCATCGGGTCGGTGATCAGCTCGACGTCGATCTCGGCCCGGGCGTAGGCCACGCAACGGAACTCGCCGTCCCAGGCGTCGTTCCCCGCCGGGTCGTGGAGCAGGATGATCCGGCCGGTGCCGACCTCCTCGCCCTCCACGGTCACGTCGGCCGAGAGCGCGGCCGCGAACGGCGCGATCCGCTGCGGAGCGGGCATCTCCTCGCAGTGGATCTCGGGCCTCAGTGGGGCCGCGCGCATGGTCGCGACAGCCGCCACGAACTCGGGCGGCTCGCCGGCCGCGCCCGCCCCCGGGCGCGTCTCCTGACGCACGACCATGCCCACACAGTAGGTCGGGGCGCGGATCGGCGATGTGCGAACACGCCGGATCGGGGTGCACGCTTGGCCCGTGACCGACCTCGCAGCGACGCCCGTCAACGCGCCCCTGACCAGTGCGTTCATGCGCGCCGTGCGGGGGCTGCCCGTGCCGCACACCCCGGTCTGGTTCATGCGCCAGGCCGGCCGCTCGCTGCCGGAGTACCGCGCGGTCCGCGAGGGCGTCGGCATGCTCGAGTCCTGCATGGACGCCGACCTGGTCACCGAGATCACCCTCCAGCCGGTGCGGCGGTACGGCGTCGACGCGGCCATCCTGTTCTCCGACATCGTGCTGCCGCTCAAGGCGGTCGGCGTCGACCTCGACATCAAGCCGGGCGTCGGCCCGGTGGTGGCCACGCCGGTGCGCACCCTCGCCGACGTCGAGGCGATCCCCGACCTCGAGCCCGGGCACGTGCCGTTCGTGACGCGGGCCGTCGGCCAGCTGGTCCGCGAGCTCGGGGACACCCCGCTGATCGGCTTCGCGGGCGCGCCGTTCACCGTGGCGTCGTACCTCGTCGAGGGCGGTCCGTCGCGTGAGCACGCCCTGACCAAGGCGATGATGTTCGGCGCGCCAGAGGTCTGGGACGCCCTGCTGCGCAAGATCGCCGGTATCGCGGCGGCCTACCTCGAGGTCCAGGTCGCCGCCGGCGCGAGCGCCGTCCAGCTGTTCGACTCGTGGGCCGGCGCGCTCACGCCGGCCGACTACGCGGCCCACGTGCAGCCGCACTCGGCCGACGTGCTGGCCCGCGCCGGCGCGCTGGGGGTGCCGCGCATCCACTTCGGTGTCGGCACCGCGAACCTGCTCGGGCTCATGGGCGAGGCCGGTGGCGACGTGGTGGGTGTCGACTGGCGCACGCCGCTGGAGACCGCGATCGGCCAGGTCGGCGACCGCGCGGTCCAGGGCAACCTCGACCCGACCCTGGTCTACGCGCCCACCGAGGTGATGACCTCGCGCGCCGCCGAGATCATCGAGGCCGGCCGCGCCGCGCACGGGCACGTCTTCAACCTCGGGCACGGCGTGCTGCCGAGCACCGACCCCGACCAGCTCGCGCGGCTGACCGAGTTCGTGCAGTCCTACCCGCTCTGAGCCTTGCGGGCCGACCGCTTTCGCGTGGTCACCGAGGGCCGCGCCGACTCGGTCGCCTCCGGTTCTGGCGCGGGCTCCGGCGCCTTCCTGGCCGGCGCCTTCTTGGTCGCCGTCTTCTTGGCGGCCCGCTTGGCGGTGCGGCTCGAGTTCAGCCGGACGCGGACCGCGCCGCTCTCGGGCTGCTCGACGTCCAGGTAGCCCTGCGCGCGCACCAGGTCGACGAACTTGGACGCGCCGTAGTCCTTGACCGAGAACGACGGCTCCACCCGGGTGACATGGTTGGCGATCGAGGACAGCGACGCCCAGCCGTCGTCGTGCGCGGTGCTGCTGACCGCGCGCTCGAGGAGCCGACGCAGGTCCGGGATCCGGCGCTCCTGGGTCTCCTGGGTCTCCTGCGGGGTCTCGGTGTCGTCGGTCGTGTCGTGCAGGTCCTCCAGGAAGATGAACCGGTCCACCGCCTGGCGTAGCGCCTCGGGTGTCTTGCGCAGCCCCATCCCGTAGACGGTCCGGCCCGAGCCGCGCAGCCGGATGGCCAGCGAGGTGAAGTCACTGTCGCTGGACACGAGGGCGAACGCATCCACGTTGCCGGAGTAGAGCAGGTCCATCGCGTCGATGATCAGCGCCGAGTCGGTGGAGTTCTTGCCCTTGGTGTTCGCGATCTGGAGCATCGGCTGGATGCCGTGCTTGGGCAGGTCGGCCAGCCAGCCGGACAGGTGCGAGTCGGTCCAGTCGCCGTACGCGCGCTTGACCGTCGGCACGCCGTACTTGGCGACCTCCTCGAGCAGCGCGTCGGCGTGCTTGGGCGAGGTGTTGTCGGCGTCGATCAGAACGGCGATCCGGACGTTCTCGGGCGAGGGCACGCAGGCAGGCTAGTGGTTGCCGCCGCGCTGGCCAGCCTCAGGCGGCCGGAGCGGCTTCCACCGGGCGACGGCGCAGCCGGCGCACCAGTGGCCAGGCCGGGACCGCCAGGACCAGCGCGAGCGCCAGCCAGGGGAGCAGGGCGCCCGCGACGGTCGCCACCGCGACCAGGAAGGCCATCAGCGCCTTCCAGCCCCCCGAGAGACCGGTCAGGAAGCCGGCGTCATCGTGGTCTGGCTTCGGCTCGGGCCTGGCCTGGTCCGTGCGCTCCACCGCGAGCGTGATGGTCGACATGGAGGTCTGGTCGGCCAGATAGCGCTGCTGGGCCTGCAGCGAGGCGAGGTCGGCCTGCCGGCGGGACAGCTCGCTCTCGACGCTGACCACGTCCTTGATCGAGGTGGCGTTGTCGAAGAGCACCTGGATCCGGTCGATGCTGCGCTGCTGCGCCTCGACGCGCACGTCGATGTCGAGCACCTGGGTGGTGACGTCCGCGCTCTGGCGCTTCGAGGAGACCAGCTTCGCGACGCCCTCGAGCTCGGTCATGGCGTCGTCGAAGTCCGCGGTCGGGATGCGCAGCACCATCCGCGAGCGCAGCGCGTCGCCGTCCTTGTCGGTCTCGGTGTCGTCCTCGGCGATGGTGCCTGCGTGCACGTCCACGACCTTGCGGACGTCGAAGATCGACTGGCCCACGTCGTCGGAGCGGAGCTGGACGTTGCCGGTCGAGATGACCTTCTGCTGCTCGACCGGCGACCCCGGGCCACCGACCGGTGTGTCGCCACTGTTGTCGGACGCGACCTCGGCGACACCCCCGCCGCCGCCGGCGTCGTCGCCCGACACGGGTTCGGGCGCGGATCCCGCCTCGCGAGCGACCGAGTCGGCGCTGGCGTCGTCACCGTCCGAACCGGAGCAGCCGGAGAGCAGGACGAGGACGGCCGCGGCCCCCGCCGCGAGCGCCGTGTGCAAGGACCGGGGAGTGCGTCGAGTCGCCATGGCGACTCGGACGGGGTGACCGGCGGACCGGGTTCCGACCGTGGCCCAATCGTTACCGGGTGCTTCGTGGACCTGGTGTCCGCCCGAGGTCTCGGCTCAGCGCAGCAGCTGTTCCTCCAGCGACCTGAGCACCCAGGTCCGGTACTGCTTGGGCGCCCAGCCGCGCGTCGTGCACAGCACGTGGTGCATTCCCGGGGACAGCAGCGCGAACATGATGTCGCTGGCCGCGGCGGCGGTGAGCCCGCGCCTGAGCCGCCCCTTGCCCAGGCTGTCGACGACCGCGCGCCAGCCGGCGTACCTGGCCTGCTCGCGGTGGTCGTACGCCGCGCGCACCCCCGCGTCCGGCGCCGACATCATCACCGGCATCACCGGTCCGGTGCGCTCCAGGATGGCCAGGACGCCGTCGACCATGAGCCGGAGGGTCTCTCGCGGGTCGGGTTCGTCGAGAACTTGCTGGAACCAGTCCTGCTCGTCGGGCGCCGGTGCCGTGAGGCTCCCGAGCACCGCCTGGTCCCAGACGGCGACGAGCAGCTCGGGCTTGGTGCGAAACGCGAAGTAGACCGTCTGCACCGCGACTCCCGCCTCCGCGGCGATGGCGTCCATCGGCACACCGTCGTAGCCGCGCTCGGCGAACAGGCGGCCGGCCGCGGCTGCGATGCGCTCGCGGGTCTGGAGCGCGCGCTCTTTCCTATTGACGGCGGCCATGGTTCCTGTCATTTTACTAGTGAGACTCACTAGTGACCAGCACTAGTGACCGCGTGTCTCGAGAGGAGAATCGACATGTACGCAGTGGTGGGCAGCTGGCGGATGGACGCCGTGCAGGCGGTCGAGCAGGAGCAGGTGCTCGTCGAGCAGATCGTCCCGGCCGTGAAGGCGGCGGCAGGCTTCGTGGCGGGGTACTGGTGCCGCAGCACGGACGACACCGAGGCGGTGAGCTTCGTGACCTTCGACGACCGTGCGCACGCCGAGGCGTTCGCGTCCTACGTGCAGTCCGACCCGCACGGCCGGGACGAGCACGGCGTGGCCAGCGGCGCGGAGGGCCTCAAGGTCGTCGAGGTGACCACGACGGCCTGACCTCGCGGCGGCCGGTCTGCAAGGCTGGCTCCGTGCGGGTGCTGGTGGTCGGCGGTGGGCTCGCGGGGCTGACCGCGGCCTACCTCCTCGGCCAGCGGGGTGACGACGTCACCGTGCTCGAGGCTGCGGCCGAGCCCGGCGGCAAGCTGCGCCGGACCGAGGTCGGCGGCGCGGTGGTCGACGTGGGTGCCGAGGCGATGCTGAACCGACGCCCCGAGGGCGTCGACCTGGCCCGCGAGCTCGGCCTCGAGGTCGTCCACCCGGCGGTGCGGTCGTCCCGGGTCTGGACCCGCGACAAGCTGCGTCCGTTGCCGCGCTCGGTCATGGGCGTACCCGTGGACCTGGCCGAGCTGCGTGCCTCGGGTGTGCTGTCCAGCGAGGGGCTGGCCCGGGTCGAGGCCGAGCAGCCCGGCCTGCCGGTCGACGAGGACCTCTCGGTCGGCGACCTGGTCGCGAGCCGGCTCGGGGACGAGGTGGTCGACCGGCTGGTCGAGCCGCTCCTCGGCGGGGTGTACGCCGGGCACGCGCGTCGGCTGTCCGCGCGGGCGACCGTGCCGCAGCTGGTGTTCCTGGCCTCCCGCGGACCGCTGCTGGAGGCGGTGCTGCCGCCCAGTGACGTACCGGTCTTCGCCGGTCTGCCCGGCGGCGTGGCCGGGCTCACCGAGGCGCTGGCCGGAGGGGTGGCGGTCCGCACCGGCACCACCGTCCGCGAGCTGGCCCGCGCCGAGACCGGGTTCGTCGTCGTGGCCGGACCCACGACCGAGCCCGAGCGCGTCGACGCCGACGCCGTCGTGCTGGCCACCCCGGCGGCGCCGACGGCCCGACTGCTCGCTGAGATCGCGCCCGCGGCCGCCGCGGAGCTGGCCGGCGTCGAGTACGCGTCCGTGGTCGTGGTGACGTTGGCCTTCCGGGCTGCGGAGATCCCGACAGGCTCGATGGACGACAGCTCGGGTTTCCTCGTCCCTCCCGTGGACGGCCGGGCGATCAAGGCGTCGACGTTCTCGTTCGCCAAGTGGGACTGGGTCCGCGCGGCCGGCGCGGAGCACGGCCTGGTCCACGTGCGCACCTCGCTCGGCCGGCACGGCGAGGAGGCCATGCTGCAGCGCACCGACGACGAGCTGGTCGCGGCCTCGCTCGCCGATCTCGCCGAGGCCGTCGGCCTGACCGCCGCGCCGGTCGACTCCCACGTGCAGCGCTGGGGTGGCGGGCTCCCGCAGTACGCCGTCGGCCACCTCGACCGGGTCGCGCGGATCCGCGACGCCGTGGCCGCCGTGCCCGGCCTCGCGGTCTGCGGCGCGGCCTACGAAGGGGTCGGCATTCCGGCGGTCATCGCCTCGGCCCGGCGCGCGGTGTCGCAGCTCTGACATCGGGCCCGGCACGAGGGTCACGGTCGGGCAACGGCTCGGCAACGACCCGGCCCGCCGCGTTCTCAGCGACCGGGCGTGGCGTTCTGCTGAGCGGGTGCGTACCGCCTCCGTCGGGCTGAGCCTGCTGCTGTCCGCGGCCCTGGCCGGTTGCAGCGGAGACGAACCGTCCTCCTCCCCGTCCGCACCCCAGCCCTCGTCATCCGCGGTGCCGCCGCCGTCCTCGCCGAGCGGCCCGCCGACGCCGAGCACCGACCCGGCGCCAGGCATGGTCTCGATCGACACCGGTGGCACCCAGGTGCTCGGTCTCGCGGTCACCGACGACGCGGTGTGGGCGGTCTCCTACGACACCTCGACGATGACCAAGATCGACCCCGCGACCGACAGCGTCGTCGCGACCGTCGACGTCCCGGGCGGCGCGTCGGCGGCGTCGCTGCCCTCGGGGCTCTGGGTGGCGGCGTACGGCGACCCGGGCCGCCTCGACAGGATCGACCCGGAGACGGCCACGGTGGCCGTGACCGCGGACCTCGGGGGTCTCTGCTGCGACCTCACCGAGGGCGCGGGGCTGGTCTGGGCGCTGGAGCGCAGCGGCCAGGTGGTCGGTGTCGACCCGGTCTCGGGATCGGTCTGCGTCAAGATGCCGGTCGAGCTGGACCTCGACGCGCACAACAACGTGGTTTTCGCCGGCGGCTAGCTGGCCTTCGGCTCGGCGTGGGTCAGCGACTCCGGCAGCTCCCAGGTGCTCCGGATCGGCCGCTGACCTCGACCGGCACAATGGAGCCATGACCGAGGGCCAGTCCAACGCCGCCCGCATCCGCGAGATCAACGACGCGATCCGCTTCACGATGTGGTCGGTCTTCCGGCTCGCGTCCGTGCTCGGCGAGGACGCGGACCGGGCCGCCGAGGGCGCCGAGGTCGAGAAGCTGTTCGCCTCGCTGGCTGAGGAGGACGTCGTCGTCCGCGGGGTGTACGACGTGAGCGGCCTCCGCGCGGACGCCGACCTCATGGTCTGGTGGCACGCGGCCGACTCGGAGGCGCTGCAGGCGGCCTACCACCGCTTCCGCCGGACCGCCTTCGGCGCGCGGCTCGAGCCGGTCTGGTCGCAGATGGCGCTGCACCGGCCGGCGGAGTTCAACCGCAGCCACGTGCCCGCGTTCCTCGCCGACGAGCAGCCGAAGCGGCACGTGTGCGTCTACCCCTTCGTCCGGTCCTACGAGTGGTACCTCCTCGAGGACGAGGAGCGCCGTGCGCTGCTGGCCGAGCACGGGAAGATGGCCCGCGACTACCCCGACGTGCGGGCCAACACGGTGGCCAGCTTCGCGCTCGGCGACTACGAGTGGGTGCTGGCCTTCGAAGCCGACGAGCTGCACCGGATCGTGGACCTGATGCGGCACCTGCGCGGGTCGGAGACCCGGCGGCACGTGCGCGAGGAGGTCCCGTTCTACACCGGGGCGCTGACACCGGTGGCCGAGCTGGTCGACCGGCTGCCGTAGACGCCGTGGAACCGGTGCGGCCCGGGCGGCGTCCCAGCGCAATGCGGACTCCTTCGTCGCTGCTCGTTGCCCTGGCCGCCCTCGTCCTGGCCGGGTCGGCCTGCAGCGACGACGGGTCCGACGACGTCGCGCGGGACCCCGATCCCTCAGCGGCGGCCTCAGGGCCACCCGCAGCGGCGATCCCCGACGGACCGGTGCGCACGGTCAACCTCGCGACGGTGATGGACACCGGCTCGCCCGAGCTGTGCCTCGGGCCGGTCGCCGAGTCCTACCCGCCCCAGTGCGGTGGCCCGGCGCTCGTGGACTGGGACTGGGCCGACCATGAGGGCACCTACGACCAGCAGGGCAACATCCGCTGGGGGACCTACGCGTTGACCGGCACCTGGGACGGCACGTCGTTCACCGCAACCGACGCGGTCCCTGGTGCGCTCTACGACCCCGCGATGCCGACGCCGACCCCGACGCCCACCCCCGCCACGGCGTACGACGACGCGGAGCTCGAGCGGATCGGGACCGAGCTCCAGAAGGCGCCCGGCGTGCTCGGTGCCTACGGCGGCGAGGGGACCAACGGGCATGTGCTCGCCGACGTCTACTACGACGACGGCACCCTGCAGGACTGGGCCGACGACACCTACGGTGCCGGCGTGGTGCTGGTGAACCCGGCCCTGGTCGACGAGCCGGGTCCGTCTGCGTCGTCGTCCGGCTCGCCTGCGACGTCCGGCCCGCCTGCCGCAGCCGTGCCCGAGGCCCCGGTGCGCACCCGCGACCTGGCCACCGTGCTGGACGCCGGACAGGGCACTCGGGGGGCCGAGCTCTGCCTGGGGCCGGTGTCCAAGTCCATCCCGCCCGAGTGCAGCGGATCGCAGCTGCTCGACTGGGACTGGGACGACCACGAGGGCACCTACGACGAGCAGGGCGACGTCCGCTGGGGCACCTTTGCGCTGACCGGCACGTGGGACGGCACCTCCTTCACCGCCACCGACGCGGTGCCCGGCGCGCTCTACGACCCGGCCGCGCCGACCCCGACTCCGACGCCCACCCCCGGGACGGCGTACGACGACGCGGAGCTCGAGCGCATCGCGACCGAGCTCCGGCAGGCACCCGGCGTGCTCGGTGCGTACGGCGGCGAGGGCAGCGACGGGCACGTGCTCGCGGACGTCTACTACGACGACGGGACCCTGCAGGAGTGGGCCGACGAGACCTACGGGGCCGGTGTCGTGCTGGTGAATGCGGCCCTGGTCGACGTCGAGCAGTCCTAGCCCGCGGTCGACTCGGAGTCGTCGACCGGCTCGAGGGTCAGGCTGATCGAGTTGATGCAGTAGCGGTCACCGGTGGGCGTGCCGTAGCCGTCGGGGAAGACGTGGCCGAGGTGTGAGCCGCAGTTGGCGCAGCGGACCTCGACCCGCTTCATGCCGAGCGTGCTGTCCTCGATGTACTCGATGGTGTCGGTGATCGGTTGGTAGAACGACGGCCAGCCGCAGCCGGAGTGGAACTTGGTGTCCGACTCGAACAGCCTCGCGGAGCACGCCTTGCAGGAGTAGACCCCCTTGGTCTCGGTGTCGGTGTACTTCCCGGTGAACGCGCGCTCGGTGCCGGCCTTGCGCAGCACGGCGTACTCGTCGGGGGACAGCTGCTCACGCCACTGGGCGTCGGTCTTCTCCACGGGATGGGCCACGACCCCAGCGTAATAAGGACCACAAGATGGGTACCGGCCTTGACGAGTTTGAGAGCACATGTGTTCACTGAAACTCAGCGCCCGATCAGCCAGCCTCGGAGGGAGACCGATGTCGGGAACGATCCCGTGGGAGCGGGTGCGGCAGGCCGGGTCGAAGCTGACCACACCGCTGCTCCCTGACGACTACCTGACCCTGCTCAACCCGCTGTGGAGCTCGCGCGAGCTGCGCGGCCGCGTCGAGGAGGTGGTGTCCGAGACCGAGGACGCCGCCACGCTCATCATCCGGCCGGGTTGGGGCTGGCGCTACGACCACCGGCCCGGCCAGTACGTCGGGATCGGCGTCCAGGTGGACGGCAAGTTCCAGTGGCGGTCCTACTCGGTCAGCTCGGCGCCGCTGCATGCATTCAAGTGGGGCAGCGGCCGCACGATCGCGATCACCGTGCGCGCGATGCCGGAGGGGTTCGTCTCCTCCCACCTCGTCCAGGGGCTCCGACCGGGGACGATCGTGCGGCTCGCCCTGCCGGAGGGCGACTTCGTGCTGCCCGACCCGCCGCCGGAGAAGCTGCTCTTCCTGGTCGGCGGCAGCGGGGTCACACCGGTGATGGCGATGCTGCGCACCCTCGACCGCCGGGGCTCCATGCCCGACGTCGTCCTGCACTACTCCTCGCCCACGCAAGCCCGGATGATCTTCCGGGAGGAGATCGAAAGGCTCGACGAGAAGTACGACGAGCTGCGGGTGCACCAGCTCTACACCGACACCGACGGGCTGCTGGAGCTGGCAGACCTCGACGACCTCTGCCCGGACTGGCGCGAGCGGGAGACGTACGCGTGCGGCCCGGGGCCGATGCTCGACGCGATCGTGGAGCACTTCGAGGAGGCCGACCTCGAGGAGCAGCTGCACCTCGAGCGGTTCTCGCTCGAGCTGGGCGGCGACGGCGGCGAGGGCGGCACCATCACCTTCCAGAACACCGGCAAGACCGTCGAGACCGACGGCGCCACCACCGTCCTCGAGGCCGGCGAGGAGGCCGGCATCGGCATGCCGTTCGGCTGCCGGATGGGCATCTGCCACACGTGCACGCTCACGCTCGTGAAGGGCAAGGTTCGCGACCTGCGCAACGGCGACGAGTTCGGCGAGCCGAACGAGCCCGTGCAGACCTGCGTCACCGCCGCCGTGGGCGAGTGCACGCTCGACATCTGACTTCAGGAAGACACCGGCGAAAGGACACACATGGCCATCTCGGACGTCCAGGAGTACATGCACCTCACCGACGAGGAGATCGAGCAGCTCGGCCGCGAGCTCGACGACCTGCGCAAGGAGATCGAGGAGTCACGCGGCGACAACGACGCGGCGTACATCAACCGCATGATCAGGATCCAGCGCGGCCTCGCGGTGGCCGGGCGGCTCACGCTGCTGCTCGGCACCCAGTCGAGGAAGACCCGGATCCCGGCCGCGGTGGCCGGGGCGACGTTCCTCGGGCTGCACAAGATCCTCGAGAACATGGAGATCGGCCACAACGTCATGCACGGCCAGTGGGACTGGATGAACGACCCGGAGATCCACTCCTCGAACTGGGAGTGGGACACCGCCCAGCCGGCCGAGCAGTGGAAGCACAGTCACAACTACATCCACCACCAGTTCACCAACGTGCTCGGCTACGACAACGACATCGGGTACGGCATCCTCCGGCTGGCCCGCGAGCAGAAGTGGTCGCCGTTCACCCTCGGGCAGCCGGTCTACAACGCCTTGCTGGCGTCGCTGTTCCAGTGGGGCGTCGCCCTCCACGACCTCGACATCGAGCGGATCCGCAAGGGCGAGAAGGATCCCAAGGAGATGAAGCGGCAGCTCAGGCAGATCCTCCGCAAGGGCCGCAACCAGGTGCTCAAGGACTACGTCGTCTACCCGGCCCTCTCCGGTCGCCAGTGGAAGACCACGCTCGCAGCCAACGCGACCGCGAACCTGGCCCGCAACCTGTGGGCCTACGTGATCATCTTCTGCGGCCACTTCCCCGACGGAGCGCTGCACTTCACCGAGGAGGAGCTCGAGGACGAGACCCGGGCCGAGTGGTACCTCCGCCAGATCCTCGGAGCCGCCAACTTCAAGGGCGGCCCGCTGCTGCACATCATGTCCGGCAACCTGGGCTTCCAGATCGAGCACCACCTCTACCCCGACCTGCCGAGCAACCGGTACGCCGAGATCTCGGTGCGGGTGCGCGAGCTGTGCGCCAAGTACGACATCCCGTACACCACCGGTCCGCTGTACAAGCAGTACGGCCAGGCGCTCCGCACGATCATCAAGCTCTCGGTGCCGAACTCCTGGACCTCGAGCGACCAGCCCGAGCCGCCGACGCCGTCCCGCTCCCGCAAGCGCAAGTCGGACGACGAGCGGCCCACCCGCATCAAGGAGCTGGGCGTCTGGTCGAGGGGCAAGTCGCGCGAGCGCCAGGCGTCATGATGTCCACCCCACGAAACCGCTCGGAGGGAGCGCTTCGCGCGGGAGGCCTCACGCTTCCGCGGGGACCCCGGAAAAGCATGCTCACAGAGGCGTCCCGTGTGCACGACCGCAGCTGGGTGACCCAGTGCGCGCTCTCGCGGATCTGTGGCGGCTGCGCCATGTCGCTCGGCCGTCCGGTCGCCTTCCTCGGCACCCCCGAGGAGGTCGGCCGCAACGCCTTCCACCTGCCTCCGATGCACCTCGCCTGTGCCGAGGAGCTGTGCGCCGGCCCGGGCGCCGACCCGCGCTGGCAGCTGGTCACGACGTCCGGCTTCGAGTTCGTCCGGCCGGCCCGCGACGACCTCGACCGGGAGCCGCGGTTCGAGCCGAACTCGCTGCTCTGAGCCCCCTCTGTTTTGCCGTCGAGTGACCCAATCGGCAGGTCATCTGGGCCTCGAGACCTGCCAATCGGGTCACTCGACGACCCCCGTCGTACACGATGCACAAGGACGAGTCGACGGACCCGCCGCTGCTCGAAGGGCTCGGCCTGGTCGAGCTTGAGCACAATCCGCGGAACAACCGAGTGCGCGCCGCCTGAGGCTCAGAAGCCGGTGATGCAGTACGGCGCCGGGCCGGTGTCCACCATCGCCGCCCAGGTGGGCACGCCGTCCTCGGTGCCGGTCAGCCGACCGGCGCGCCGCAACGTCTCTGCCCCCACGCCGCCGAGGTAGAGGGCGCCCAGGGTCTCGGCCTCCAGCCGGACCTCCGCGTCCGCGTCCGTGGTCGTCACCTCGGCCACGCCGTCGCGGGTGACCACCCGGAACCGTCCGGCCGCGTGGCCGAGCGGGTCCGCGACCTCGAGGACCACCTCGCCGTCGCGGCCCCACGGCCTGGCTTCCAGGGCCGTGGGCACGTCGAGCAGGCGGACCCACAAGGCATCCGTCAGCTTGGTCACCCGGGCCAGGAACGGGTCGACCAGCGCCCACGAGATCGGGTCGTCGACCGGCGCGTGGTCCCACTCGACGGTGTCACTGAGATCGAGGTCGGCCAGGAACCGCCACAGCCGCAGGTACGCCGCCGGCGTGAGGGCGACCAGGTCGCTCACCTTGATCGCCCGGTGGCTGTCCTTGCGCGGGCCCGGGCGGTAGGCGACGTACCCGTCCGGCGTGCCGGACGCGTCGAGGTGCACCGCCGCCCTGATCTTCAGGTCCGGGCCGCTCTCGTAGTCGAACTCGCCGGACAGGATCGTCTCGTAGAACTTCGGTCGCTCCACCGAGCCGCGAGTGCGCTCGTGGAAGCGGGCGAACACCGTCGCTACGGTGGGCCAGGCCTCCGCGGGCTCGAGCAGCTCGACGGAGCCGTCGTCCCCGGGGCCGCGCAGCGCGAACCGCGGCCCCGTGTCCACGGCCAGGGCGTGCTGGAACACCGCCGGCCCGAAGCCGAACCGCCCGTAGATCGCCCCCTCCGAGGCCGTGAGAATGGCCAGCGGCACGCTCTGCGCAACCGCGTCCTGCAGGTCCTCGGTGATCATCGCCCGGAGCAGGCCGCGGCGCCGGTGGGTCGGGCTGACGGTCACGTCGCTGACCAACCGCACCGACTGCAGCCCGCGCCCGGTGTTGATCGTCTTGTCGTAGCTGGCGTAGGTCGCGACCGGGATGGTCCCCGAGCCGAGCGCCGCCTGGTCCTGCCAGACCCCGCGGAGCACGACATCGTCGGCGTGGAGGTGGTCGCCGAAGTGCTGGCGCAGCTCCTCGCTGGTCCTCCCCTGGTGGAAGCCGCGCTGCTGCGCCTCATACCAGCCGGCCAGCCGCTCGGGCTGCTCGGCGGCCCGGAAGGTCACGAAGGTCAGGCCGGCGTGCGGGGGCTCGCTCACGGTCGTCCAACCTAGACGGGGCGGGCCCTCCACGGCGTCCGGTTTACTGGGCGACATGCCGAAGGCCGCCGCTGTCGAGGTCGAGGTGGGCGGCCGTGCCGTCCGGGTGTCGAGCCCGGACCGGGTGATCTACGAGGCCACCGACCGCACGCCCGAGGTCACCAAGCTGATGGTGGCCGAGTACTTCGCGTCGGTCGAGGACGGCCTGATGCGGGCGCTGCGCGACCGGCCGACCGCTCTGGAGCGCTGGACGTCCGGCGTACGGCCGGGGATGAAGCTGGCCACGTCGCGGATGGACAAGGACGCCGACGCGTTCTACCAGAAGCGGGTGCCCAAGGGGGCGCCCGACTACCTCGAGTCCGTCGAGATCACCTTCCCGTCCGGGCGGACCGCCGACGAGATCTGCCCGACCGAGATCGCGGTGCCGGTGTGGTGTGCGCACATGGGGACGCTGACCTTCCACCCGTGGCCGGTACGCCGTAGCGACGTCGACCGTCCCGACGAGCTGCGCATCGACCTCGACCCGCAGCCCGGGACGTCGTTCGCCGACACGGTGCGGGTGGCCGGCGTCGCGCGCGAGCTGCTGGAGGAGCTCGGGCTGCGCGGCTTCCCGAAGACCTCCGGCAACCGGGGCGTGCACATCTTCATCCGGATCGAGCCGCGCTGGGAGTTCCTCGACGTCCGGCACGCGGCGATCGGCTTCGGGCGCGAGCTGGCCCGCCGCGACTCCGGGGTGACCGTGGACTGGTGGAAGGAGGAGCGCGGCCAGCGGATCTTCGTCGACTTCAACCAGAACTGCCGCGACCGCACCATCGCCTCGGCGTACTCCCTGCGGCCGATCGAGGGCGCGCCCGTCTCCACGCCGATGACCTGGGACGAGCTGGCCGGGGTCACCGACCCCCGCGACTTCAACCTGTTCACGGTGCCCGAGCGGGTCGCCGCGACCGGTGACGCCTGGGCGACCATCGACGACACGGCGCACTCGATCGAGCCGCTGCTCGCGCTGTACGCCGAGCTGCCCGGCGGCGAGATGCCGTACCCGCCGGACTACCCGAAGATGCCGGGTGAGCCGCCCAGAGTCCAACCAAGTCGAAAAGTGGCTGCGAACTGGGAAGATGACGAGAGCGACACGTCCTAGGCGGAGAGCATAGCGCTCACTCCCGCGATAACCTAGTGGCGTGCCCATCGTCGCAGAAACTTCCGGCTGGGACGTCGCGGCTGCCATCGGCACCATAGGCGGCGCCACGGCGACACTGCTCGCTGTCGCCGGTGCACTGTGGATCGGAAAGCGCGACCGAGACGCCGCTGATCAGGCGGTCCGCGCCCAGATTGAGGCTCAAGCCGCGAGCCGACGTCGGGAGCATGAGGTCGATCTCCTCCTCGATTTGAACCGAAGTATCGCCAAGTGGGTTGCGAATCAAGGCATGCCGC
Organism: uncultured Actinomycetota bacterium; assembly: GCA_963749865.1. GTDB lineage: Bacteria > Actinomycetota > Actinomycetes > Propionibacteriales > Nocardioidaceae > Nocardioides. The sequence goes on along the minus strand of CAVVOE010000003.1, from coordinate 204,163 downwards.
AGCAAAGGGAAGCCGTGGCCGTGCTTTACGGCCTGCTTCACTCGCTGCCCGAGCAGACGCAGCAGAACCTCATCGCGGCCGAGAGGCTGACTGGGTCAGTGACGTGGGGGCCCGATGGGCGAGCGAAGTTCGTTGTCGCCTATCCACGAATACACCCAGAGAAACAGCCAGCTGAGCTAGCCGCAGCTGCGCAGGCCGAGGTCACTCGGCGGCTCCGAGAGATCGGCTCCCCGTGACCTCTCGGCTCGAAGACCTCCATCGGTCCTTCGCCCGCCACCTGCGCGCCGAGGGTAAGTCAGAGCGCACAACCACGATCTACGGACAGTCGATCGTCTTCTTTTCCCGATGGCTCGTGGAGCAGGACAGACGAGGCCAGCCTCGACGAACTGACCCGACCAGCCATCCGCGAGTGGCTCGCTCAACTCGCAGACGTCAACGAGGCCAGTACCGTCCGCACCCGCCATCGAGGGCTGTTCCGCTTCTGCGGATGGCTGGTCGACGAGGACGAGCTCGATGAGAACCCAATGAAGTCCATGTCCCCACCCGAGCCGTTCGCCAAGCCGGTGCCCAGTCTTGTCCGACGAGGAGCTCACCGCCCTGCTGAAGACGTGCGCCGGCAAGCAACTTCCCGATCGGCGCGACGAGGCGATGATCCGGATGATGCTCGACTGCGGGATCCGCGTCTCAGAGCTCTGTGGGCTCAGCGTCGATGACGTCGACCTGGACCAGGGCATGGCACTAGTTCGCGGCAAGGGCAACAAGGTTCGGCCCATCTACTTCGGCGCCCGCACTGTCCGCGCCCTCGACCGCTACCTCCGCGTGCGTGGTCGGCACCGTTGGGCGCACCTCGATGCCCTGTTCCTCACCCAGCGTGGACGCTCTCAGCCCTGACGGTGCGCGTGAGCGGATGAACGTCCGCGGCGCCCAGGCCGGGATCACCGACCTGCACCCGCACCGGTTCCGGCACACCTGGGCGCACGACTTCCTGATGAACGGCGGCCAGGAGCGCGACCTCAAGCGACTTGCCGGCTGGTCCTCTGACGTCATGCTCGAGCGCTACGGGGCCTCGGCTGCGGATGCGCGGGCGAAGGCAGCAGCGCAAAGGATGAAGCGGGGGGACCGGGTGTGAACGACGAGCCCAAGATGTACATCGTCCCACCGTCAATGTCGTGGTCAGGGACCACCGAAAGGACCTCCAAGCATGGCGCACGGCCTACGCGCGCGAGGTCGCGTACTACAGAGCAGACGAGCCCGAACACTTGACCATGGCCGCTGCGCAAAACGCCATGTTTGAACAGGCACACAGCCTGCTCAGTGGAAGGACCCCTCGAGAGATCCGTAAGACAGCCGCATTCGTCATTCGCTGCAACGATTGTGATGGTCGCGCGATCGCTTGGATCGCTTGGGTCGGCGGCCGCCCTCTGTTCATGGGCAACGAGGACCGAGGCGGCAAGCGAGCGGTTGTGTCACTGCTCGATGAACCCGAGTTCGCCGCCCCTGACTTCTGCTGCCGGAAGGCCACGTACAAGCTCGGCTATGACGTATCTCTAGACGACCTGCCAGGCAGGGGGGACGTCGGGTTGTTAGGCGCGTTGCGCATGCCGATGCCAAGCATTGTGCTCTAGACTCATGAACAGTTGAAGAGCCCGAGCGCGTTTCGCTTGTAGCGAGACGTCGCCGTAAGCCGGGTGGCATCCGGAAGTGATCCCGAAAGGGCTGCTTCCGTATGTCTGCAAGTCATCCGTCTGAACGACGCCTAGTCGCGAGTCTTGCCGCCCACTCGTCATGGGCGAAGACTTAAAATCGGTCCGCTAGGACTGCGCCAGCGCGCGCGGCGCTGGACAAGAAGTTCCTCGACGCGGCCGGCGGTGATCCGGTGCGTGCGAGGCACCTGCGAAAAGCGCACTTTGCGCGGCTGGCTCTGAAGTCAGCTCAGGCGCGACGCAAGGCCTCAGAACTGACCGTAGTCGCCGAGGCTGCGGAGGCCGAGCTTGCCCAGGCGGGTGAGCCACTTGACGCTGCCTGAGAAGCAACAGCGCCCCGGGGACGAACCCGAGGCGCTGTCAATGTCGTTGGCTGGCGACGAGCCCACTGTAGTCGTTCGCTGCCGCCGGTGCCGGGTCCCACTCCGCGCAACCCCTTCGGTCGAGCGCGAACCAGGGCCGGTGTGCGGTCGGCTGCTCGTGACCGGCGCGGTGGCCGCATGAAGCGCCTGACTGTCACCTTCGAAAACACGCACTGCGCCTTCGTCGCCGGCTACGGCGCACGTCAGCTGCTCACCGAGATGCGCGGCCGCCCACCAATCTGGTCGACGCTCACCCGCGCTTGGTGTACCACCGAGCAAACCGCGCGCGACCTGATCGCGATCGCAGAGCGACGCGGCTTCGAGGTTGTCCTTGGGACCAAGGCTCCCGGTGAGGGCCGATGGTGAGCCCCGCCGAGCGGCGCAAGCAATGGTCGCGCCCTTACATCCGCAAGGCACCTGAGTCGCCGGCCTACGGGACACCAGAATGGCTCGCGTTGCCCGACGGTCCAGAGAAGATCGCGGCGGTCGTCCGAGCTGCCGAGTGCTGGGCCACCGACGGCGACGAGCTTGAGGAGCGGCTGCGGCTCCAGCTCGAGACGTCGCGGCTGCGCACAAGCGGCCGAGGATGCGGAGTACCTCGCGCGCCGGGATGCCTGGCACACAGAGTGGGGCAATAGTCGTTCCGCCCGCACCCCACCAACCGTGCACAGCAACCGGTCACCTGCGTCCACTGCGGCACGCCGACCTCCCCGTGGTCTTGCTCGTGCGGTCGAGACCCGAGTCGACGGGAGGTCGCGTGAGCCTTGGACATCGACCTCAGTCCCGCCTGGGACGGCCGCGTCTTCCGCCGCTCCTGGCAGCCCGTCGACCTCACCGACGTCCTGGAGGGCTCCTGGCAGCCGCCAGAGCCCACCGTGGGCCGCCGCAGCGACGGCGTCGGGCTCTTCTACCCCGGCAAGGTGCACACGGTCTCCAGCGAGTCCGAGGGCGGCAAGACCTGGTTGCTGCTCGTCGGTGGTCCTCGACGAGCTCGGCCGCGGCAACAGCGTCGTCTACGTCGACTTCGAGGACGACGAGGGCGGCATCGTTGGCCGGCTCCTGACGCTCGGCGCGGACCGGCTCGACGCTCGCTGCACGGTTCCACTACGTGCGAGCCCGAGGACGCGCTCGGCGACCGGCATCCACGCCGACGACCTCGACGAGCTGCTGCGGGACGTGCGGCCGACGCTGGCCGTGGTCGACGGTGTGACCGAGGGGATGACGCTGCACGGGCTCTCGCCGAACGACAACTCCGACGTCGCCAAGTTCGGGCGGCTGCTGCCGCGCCGGCTGGCCGCCTCCGGCGCCGCGTCGGTGAGCCTCGACCACGTCACCAAGAGCAGCGAGAGCCGCGGCCGGTACAGCCTCGGAGCGGTCCACAAGCTCAACGGGCTCGACGGCGCCGCCTACGTGCTCGAGAACCGCACCGCGTTCGGCGTCGGGCTCACCGGCCGCTCGACGCGTGCGCATCGCCAAGGACCGACCGGGCCAGCTCCGCAAGCACGCGCTCTCGTCGAGCGGCGGCATGCACTGGATGGGCGACCTGGTGCTCACCTCGCACGCCGAGGGGTTCGCCGAGGTCGAGGTCATCCGCGCCCGAGGAGACAGGCGAGACGGAGTTCCGGCCGACGCACCTGATGGGCCAGATCTGCGCGGCGCTCGAGCAGGCACGGAAACCGCTCTCGGGCGCCAACAAGATCGAAGCGCTGGTCAAGGGCAAGGCGACCAACATCAGGACAGGCGCGGGTTGCTCCTCCAGGTCGACGGCTACATCACCGACGGCACGCCGTCACTCGCTGCTGAAGCCGTGGGATGGCGGTGGGTCAGATGACTGAGTCTCGTCCCCTCGTCCCGACCTCGTCCCGCCTCGTCCCGGACGAGCCGTCCGTCACCCTCGTCCCTCGTCCCCCTCCCTAAGGGGGGACGAGGACGAGGTACGGACCAGCGGATCACGGATGCTGCTCACCCTCGTCCCTCGTCCCAACAGGCTGGACTGCGTTGAGGAACTCCAAACCCTCACGCGGGAATTTTTCTCTCCTCCGCGGTCCTCGGCTTCGTGGCTCTCGCCCCTGCCCCCTGGCGGTGCACGGTGACCCGTGTCAACGGCGAGCGAATTCTGACCCCCTGGCGGCAAGTGGAAACTGACCCCCTGGCTGGCTAGTTTTCGTCGTTGATGGCCGCGGGGACGCGGCCGAGTTCTCGGTCTTTGAGCCGGTAGGAGTCTCCTTTCAGTGCGATGACTTCGGCGTGGTGGACGAGCCGGTCGATCATGGCTGCGGCGACGGTGTCGTCGCCGAAGACCTCGCCCCAGCGGGCGAAGTTCTTGTTGCTGGTCACGATCAGGCTGGCGCGTTCGTAGCGTGATGAGACGAGTTGGAAGAACAGGTTGGCGGCTTCGGGTTCGAAGGGGATGTAGCCGACCTCGTCGATGACCAGGACGGGGTAGCGGACCAGGCGGCGGAGCTCGTCTTGGAGCCGTCCTTGCTGGTGGGCCTCGGCGAGTCGGTCGACCCACTGGGCGGCGGTAGCGAACTGGACCCGGTGGCCGGCCTGGCAGGCTCGGATCGCCAGGCCGGTGGCCAGGTGTGTCTTCCCGGTCCCGGGCGGCCCGAGCAGCACCACGTTGTCCTTGGCGGCGACGAAGTCCAAGGTGCCCAGGTGCGCGACGGTCTCGCGTTTCAGTCCACGGGCGTGGTCGTAATCGAAGTCCTCCAAGCTCTTCCGGGCCGGGAATCGGGCGGCACGGACCCGTCCTTCGCCGCCATGGGCCTCGCGGGCGGACACCTCGCGTTGCAGGCAGGCGGTCAGGTACTCCTCGTGGGTCCAGGACTCATCGCGAGCCCGGTCGGCCAACCGGGGCGCGCACTCCCGCAACGCCGGCGCCTTCAACGCCCGGGTCAAGAACTCCAACTCCGCGCTGGTGTCGCGGCTCATGGTCGAGGCCTTGGTCCGCGTGGCCATCAGCCGACCTCTTCGTCCAGGCCGAGTGCTTTGTCGTAGGCGCCGAGTGAGCGGATCTCGACGACCTCACCGGTCACGATGTCGGGGACCGGGCGGAGCAGGTCGCCGCGGCCTTGGCGCAGCAGCTTGGCGGCCACGGAGTGTTCGAAACAGGTGATGGTCTGGTGGCGGGCCCAGACCCGGTCGTGGTCGGCCACGACCGCGCCGTCGCAGGTCACCCACACCCGGGTCAGGTCGGCATGGACCTCGATGCGGCGCCCGATGACCGCCGGGTGCACCGAGTAGTCGTTGGAATCCAGGCGCACGTAGTGGTCGCGGGGCAGCCGCAGGCTCTTGCGCCACCCGACCTGCGGCGCCACCGGCGGCAGCGGCAGCATCGCTGCCCGGTCGGCGGTGACACGGTCGGCTGGTCGGCAGCCCAACGCCCGCATCACCCGGGTGTTGGCCCGGTCCAGGAACCCGGCGAGTTGGGTGTTGAAGTCGCCCGGGCCGGCGAAGACGCGGCCCGGTAGGAACGATCTCTCCAGGTAGTCGTGGAACCGCTCGAGCATCCCCTTGGCTTCCGGGTCGGCCGGCTTGCACACATAGACACTGGTCCCGAGCACCCCGCGGAACCCCTGGCAGTCCACGGTCAGCGCCGAGGTACGGGGCCGGTAGCGGCCCACAGCTCCCTCGCCGTCCCAGACCAGCAGCCGGGGTACTCCCAGCAGCTGGGTCGACAACAGCTGCCACCACCCCGCAAAGAGGTCCTCGGCGTCGCGGGAAGGGATCAGCAAGGCGCTGGCCCACCGGGAGTAGCCCGACACGCACGTCATCACCGGCAGCCGCTTCGCGGTCCGGGTCTGGCCGTACCCCACCGGCAGCTCGATGTCAGGGAACCAGAAGTCGAACTGGGCCAGCTCACCAGCCTCATAGGTCGTCCGCGACGCCGGGTCCGGCGGCAGGTACACCGGCCGCAGCTCACTGACCCGGGTCCGCAGGATCCGGATCGAGTGCTCCCAACCGAGCCGCTCGGCCACCACCGTGGCCGGCATCGTCGGCGTCACCGCAAGCAGCTCCCGGATCCGCGGCTCGACCGCGTCGACCAGCGACCCGCCCGGCTGCCGCTCATACCTCGGCGGCCCCTCGGCACGCAGCGCGCTGCGCACCGTGTTCTTCGAGATCCCCAACGTCCTCGCGATCACCTTGATCGGCACCCGCTCAGCCCGATGCAACCGTCTGATCTCAGCCCAGTCCTCCACTGACAACACCCGCTTCCTCCTGACCTCGGCTGAGATCAGGCTCCGGCCGCAGGGGGTCAGTTTTCGGTTGCCGCACGGGGGTCAGTTTTCAGGCGCCGCCGACAACCCGGCTGGCTCACCTCATCGGTGTCGATGGGCCGGCCGTCCTGGTGCCCGCTCGAATCGCGGCCATCCTCGAGCGGCACGCCGATCTGACATCGCTGCGTGTGCGACCCGTGGTGTGGATCCTGAGGCCTCGGCCGTCTTGGAGGCCCTGCGCGCGGCGGCGATGAGCTGGCGAGGTTCCCTACCGGAACCGAGGTGGCGACTGAACCGGAACCGGCCGCAGGCTCGCAGTGGTTGTCGACCTCGCAGGCAGCCGACCTCCTGGGGATTGGGTCTCGGGCGGTGGTCAAGGCCATCTACCGAGGCACTCTCCCGGCAAGCAGTCGGTCGCTGCTGGCGAATCAGTCGTGAAGACGTTGAGCAGTACCGAGCCGCTCGTGCGGCGTGAGAGGAACGAGATGCCGGAGATCTCCCAGGCCACCGCTGACAAGGCCGCTGCCATCCAGCGGGAGTTCAACTCGTCGTGACCGCCTTCCGCGAGACCGCGGCTCACCCCCGAGGCAAACGTCAGCGGATAGCTGCTGCGTACCTGCGTGCCGAAGAGGCCATGAACAAGCTGCGCAGCTCGTGGCGAGAGGGCTCAGGCCAGCGCCCAGGTTCTCAACCGCGACATATTCGGGGCTGCATCCACAGCTGGCGTGGATGCCATCAGCGCCCGTGACGCGGACACCGAGCCGCACAGCTCCAGACCGCATGAGGCGCTTCCTCTGCTGAGCAGGCTGAGGAGAACGCGACAAGTGCTTGCCCGAGCCATCGCTCAGCGGCCTACCGAGAGCGCGGCAACCCCTTCGTGGCTGGGGTTGTGCTCGAGGCGTACACGAGAACCGACCCGACGTCGCCAGAAGCTCAGCGAGCTCGAGGCGCTCGCCGCGACACGTTCCAGACCAACTTCACGCCGCATCGTCTTCTCCCTGCACCAGCCGCCGAGCTCAACAACCTGCACAACCTCGCGGCCGTGGCGAACGCAGCGTCTGATGCGCATCCTCAGCGTGCCGAGTACTCCAAGAACGCAGGCGCAGCCATCCGACGAGACCCAGCCCACGCGGGAGCCGTTACCTGCCCGGCTTCATCTCGTCGGCTCTGGCGTCGCGTCGGCGCCACGAGACCCACGCTCCGAGCCCCGGCTGTATCGATGAGGCCGTCGGTGGGCCATACCCGCCAGCCTCCGGCGCCACTGGGGGTAGGAAAACACCACTCCCGCTAATTACGCGTTTTTGCTAACCCATAAACCGCGTTTGCTGCGTGCTAACCCTCCCACTCCGCCGCCCAACCTCAAGTCATCCCCCAGTACTACCCCAAGCGCCAGTCAGAGAGGACCGCGGTGAGGTGCCTCGCAATTCGGGCTAGTTCAAACATTCCGGGCGTGAGGCTCCAGCGGTGACCAGCGGAGGCGCCAGGGGCCGTTCGGGGCCGCGGCCACAGGAGCGTTCCGCCCGTTCCGACAAGCGTGGCTACCGACTCGCGGAGCTGCCGGCGTCAGTGTACGACGGACCCGTCCCGGCCTTCCCGCTGCCCGACGCGTCTCTACGTGAGGTCACGGTCTGGGCTGAACTCTGGCGGCTGCCTCAGGCATGGGCGTGGTCTCGTCAGTCCGAGTCATGGCGCGTCCGGACCCTCGGGCTGTACGTCCGGCAGGCGGTGAAGTGCGAGAGCGCCGAGGTGGGCGCTAGCCACATCGCGCAGCTCCACCGATTCGCCGACCAGGTCGGGCTGACGGACTCGGGACTGGCCGCGATGGGGTTCAAGATCGTCCCTGCCGAGGCCGCCGAGCAGCCTGCCCCCGCCCGCAGGACATCCTCGCGCGATCGGCTGAAGGTGGTCGGTTCCCTCGAGCGCGCCCGCCAGCGAGCGGCGGGCGCATGACCATCTCGCCCGACACCACGATCGACGTCCGCGACTACGAGCCGACCCTCTGGCCATCGAGTTGCGCGCGTTGGTTCACCTCATCGAGGAGTGGTCGCCGCAGACGCTCGAGCGCGTCATCGAGGCGCTCAACGACCTGACCCTGGTCTGCGCGACCCGCGCAGCCGTGGAACACCGCGAGGCCGGCCGGTACCTGGCCCTGACCCGTCGACTGCTCCGGGCCGCGGCGGACAACTTCGAGACGGAGCACTGACATGGCGACACGCAGAGAACGCGTCGTCCTTGAGCTGGAGGACTCGGGCTTCACCAGCAAGATGGCGCGCGACGCCGCCGCGACCACGCTCCTCCGCAAGGCCCTCGACGACCTCGACGGCACCTCGATCAACACGCGCCGTTCAGTCGGTCCGCTCGGCAACGACCTCGAGGTGCTGGACCGGAAGTCGCGCCGCGGCGGGGACGGCATCAACCAGCTCACAGGTCGGCTACGGCTGCTGACCGACGCCGCGTCATCCTCGGCCCCGCGCTGGCTCCGCTCGGCGGTCTGGCGGTCGGCGGGCTGGCCGCTGATGACCGCCCAGCTCGGCGCCACCGCCGGCGCGCTCGGGGTGACCCTGCTGGCCGTCAACGGGCTCGGCGACGGGCTGAAGGCGCTGGACGCCTACCAGCTGGAGCCGACCACCGAGAACCTCGAGAAGCTGCAGGAGGAGCTGGACAAGCTCGGCCCCTCGGGTGAGCACTTCGTCCTCTTCCTCGACTCGATCGAGCCCTCGCTGAAGTCGCTGCAGATGGCGGCCCGTGACGGCGTGCTGCCCGGCTTCGAGGAGGGCATCGACGGGATTCTGCGGCGACTCCCGCAGCTCCATTCGCTGGTCGGGATGTTCGCCGACGAGGTCGGGACCTGGCGGGCGATGCCGGCGAGGCGCTGGGCGGGAAGCGGTTCAACGCCTTCTTCGAGTACCTGCAGACCGACGGGGTGCCGATCCTCGACGACACGGCCCGGACCGTCGGGAACCTGACCGAGGCCGGGCTGAACCTGGTCGCCGCGTTCGCGCCCCTGCAGCGGGACTTCGGTGGCGGCATCCTCGACTGGTCCCGGGACCTCGCCGAGGCGAGCCGGGACCTCGACGAGAACGCCGGCTTTCAGGAGTTGCTCGCCTACATCCAGGAGACCGGCCCCCAGGCGCTGGACACGCTCGGTGCGCTCGCGCAACATGTTCCTCCAGATCGTCGAGGCCACGGCCCCGCTGGGCGGCCCGGTGCTGGTCGCGCTCGAGGGCGTGTCCAACGCGATCGCGCCCATCGCGGACTCCGACCTCGGCACCCCGATCTTCGTCGCGCTCGGTGCGCTGGCCCTCTACAACCGGGCGCATCGCGGTCACCGCGAAGCTGAACGAGACCACCTGGGGCGGCAAGGCCATCGGCAGCCTCAAGTCGTACACGACGGGCCTGTATGCGGTCACCACCGCGCAGGAGCGGGCCCAGATGACCGCGATCCAGCTCGACGCCGCGCAGCGGACGCAACTAGGCCGGGATGGCCGACCGGTGCCGCGAAGGTCGGCGGTCTGGCGTTCGCCATGACCGGGCTGGCCGACGACACCGGGCTCGCGAACACGGCGATGCTGTCGATCGCCGGGCCGTGGGGTACGGCTGCCGGGTTGGCGCTCGACCTGATGCACGCCACGGACGGGCTCGAGGAGTCGCTGGTCGCGATGAACGCGGCCCTGGACTCCACCGACGTCTCCCAGATCGAGGCCGCGCTCGCGCAGGCCAGCGCCGAGCTCGAGCGGGCCCAGGCGAACACGATCCTCGGGACGACCATCCTCGGCGACACCATCGGCGGGCTCTCCAACGCCACGGCCCCGCTGTCCAACGTCGGCCAAGACGATGGGGCTGCTGACCGGGAAGACCAAGGAGACCGCGGAGACCGCCGCAGGAACTCGAGGACCGGCTCGCCGGGCGTCCGCGACGGCAGCATCCAGCTGTTCAACCCGGTGCACACCATCGCCACCGTGATCGGCGTGGCTGCCGACGCGGCAATGAACGAGGCCGAGGCGCTCGAGCGGCGCCACGGACGCGATGCGCGACCACCGGTCCGAGGCGCTGCGCGGGGTCAATGCGGAGCTGAACTACCAGCAGGCCATCGACGACGCCCGCAAGTCGCTCAAGGAGAACGGCAAGACCGTCGACGAGACCACCAACAAGGGCCGGGACAACCTCCGGGCGCTGTACGCGCTCGCGGACGGCTGGAACGCCCAGTCGAACGCCGCGAAGAACGCCAAGGGGTCGCTGGAGGCGGCGCGGAAGAACTTCATCGACACCGCCACCGACATGGGCATGGCGGAGGAGGGTGCCAGGAAGCTCGCCAACCGGCTGTTCGAGATCCCGCCGAAGCGCAAGACCGAGATCGTGGTCGAGTCCGACGCGGCGGAGGCCGCGCTGGACCGGCTCAACCGCTTCCAGTTCGCACCCAAGGTCATCGCGGTGCGCGTGCAGGCTCACGGCGCCACTGAGGGCGGCGGCTTCCCCGCTGGCGCGGACGGCATGACCGTCCCCGGTCCCCGTTACCCCTACGGCGACAAGACGCTCATCATCGCCGCACCAGGCGAGGAGATCATCACCAACCGCCTCGGCCAGGCCGACCGGTTCCGGTCCGACCGCGCGTCGGGCCGCATCCCGTCCTATGCCGACGGCGGTTCGATCTACGGCACCTACACCTCCCGCCGTGACGCAGACGCCGGCCCGGTCTGGCTGCTCGCTGACGCCGCCGACGCTGCGGGCCGCGGGCTCAAGGGTCTGAAGTCTCAGCTCGACAAGCACGAGAAGGCGCTGGACCGGGAGACCTCGGCGCTGGAGTCTCTGACCTCGCAGCGGGACACGCTCTCCTCGTCGGCGACCTCCTCCCTACTGCACGACCCGTTCGGCAACGGTCTCGTCGGCTTCCATGCCCAGAACGCCGCGGACGCCGCGGACGCTCACGCGATGCTGGCGGCCCTCCAGACCCTTGTGCGCAACGGTCTCGACCCCAAGGGCGCGCTGTTCCAGCGGCTCGCCGCGTCGGGTGACGTCACCACCGCCCAGCAGTTGGCGGCGCTGACCTCCGCGCAGCTGTTCGCGGAGCAGGCGCTGTTCAACCAGGCGCAGGGTCCGCAACGCAGGTGGGCCAGTTCGCCGGCCAGCAGGCGTTCGGGTCACTCATCACCGACACCCAGAAGGCGTCAACGAGTTCCGGACCGAGGTGCGGCACCTGCGGCAGGAGCTGAACCACCTCCGCAACGACGTCAAGGAAGGCGTGCGCGACGGCGCCTACCACGGCGTGTGGACGGGTACGACGGACGCGCACGAGAGCGCGACCGCCGCACAGCCTCGTTCGCCCGCACGGTGGTGGCCTGTGACGTACCCGGTGACTGACCTGGAAACGCTGGCCGCCGCGCTTGGTCGGATCGAAGCTCGAGTCGCATCGATCGACCCCAGTAGCTTCGGCATCGGCAACGAACTTGCAGTGATGGCCGTTCGCACCCAGGTCGAACGGATCATCAGTGAGGAGGTTGTGACCTGGTACGAAATCAGCCACCCAGGAGTTGCTGACGGGCTACACGAAAACCGGCCTTCGCGGCCTCAACCGCGAGGGTCCCGCCGCCTTCTCCGGCGAAGGCGAGGATGAGCTCCCGGCGCAGTGCCCCCATCTTTGAGCGCTGGTCGTCAGTCAGGTCGCCAGACTCGTCCAGATCGTCGATGCGGACGACCACTTGCGCGACCGTCTCTCGAACAGCGTCTCCACCGAAGCGTCCCGCTTGATCAGTGAAGATGATGGCCTGCACAACCTGACCGAGCAGGAAGTCCCTGTCCTGCGAAGGCGGCAGCCCCTGTACCAGTTCCCGAAGCTCACGCGTGTCAGACGCACAGCTTCGATGCCGTCAGCGCCGAGTGTGGTCAGGCCGAGCGCTTCCATAGCGTCCGCTGCCATGCGCAGATTGGCGAGGGTGGGCTGACTCACGTTGACGCCAGCTGCGCTCTGCCTCGAGCCCCACTGAACATCGGGAGCGAATACTGAACCGTAGATCTCCGGGAGTACCTGCCGGTAGTGGGTGACGTTCCGTCCCGCGGCCTCCATTGTGTCGACGGCACGCTCGTAGGCAACGATCTTCGAGACCGCATCGGCAATGGAGCGCCATAGCTCCGCACTCGGCCGGCGCTGCGGCCGGAGGCCAGCCGCGAGAGCTCTGGTTGCGGTCACTGACTGTTCGTCAGCAACCTGCCACCCCTCGAAGGTCTGCCAGTTCGCTTGCCGGTTGCTCATGCCGAGAGCTAATCATCTTCACCCATCGACAACCCGGGGAGTGCCGCGGGTAGCCATAGCCGCGGGCCGGCCTCCGAACCGACTCTGAGGTGCTCGTGCGTTCTGTGAGTATGCCCGCGCCCATCGTCTACCGGCCCGCACGAGCGTCCCGGCGTCGAGGTGCTGTGGGAGGACGTCTGGTGCCCCGGCGAGCTGCGGATGCGCAGCCATGACGAGGCCGGCCAGTGGCTGTTCAACGTGCAGTACCGCCGGCTGGGCGAGCTGAGCAGCCACATCGACACATTCGCCGCGGAGCGGGTCCGCGGCAACACTGCGAATCGTGGCGCCGTTCCGCACCCGGGCAGCGGTTGATCAGCGCCGCGTGATCGTCACCTGTCGCGAGTACGACGCCTCGTGATACCCGATGGGAGCAGTCGCAGCTCGCACGACAATGCGCCCACCGCGGTACCGGTACTGAAGGGTGACCTTGCCGTTGCTCTTGGTCGTGGTCTTGCTGTGTCGCACCCTGAGCCAGCCCTTGCCTGGCTTCTTCTGCTCGAGGAACACCCCGGCGTAGTCGTTCGGGAAGTAGCCTGCTGGCCGTTCATCCTTCGAGGAGATCTGGAGCCTCACAATCTGGCTTTTCCGAGGATGCTTCGGTGTCACCTTCAGGCTCGTCGCTGTGTGCGGAAATCGCACCTGGAAGCTGGTCGGTGGCAGGGCGAAGTTGTAGCACTGGTAGTCGTCATTGCAGGCCCGGCCGGTCACAGTCATTGCGTAGGAGCCGGCCAGAATGTCTCCGCACAGGAGGAAGTCATCCGTGCTCGGACCCTCGTAAGAGATGTGGTCGGTGTCCGCCTCCAACCCGTCCGGGCCGGTAGCGATGACGTTGAGCGTCACGTCATCGGTGTAGCCAGGCTCGGGTGATACCGCGTAGGAGTAGGGATGGTCGGCGCACGACTCGTAGAGCACGACATCGGGGACTTGCACGTACCCCGTGGTCACCGCGTGGGCCGCTGGGCTAATCACTAGAGACCCCAGCATCACGGTCGCCACCAACAATCCGAGTCTCCGCTTCATACTCAAAACGTAACCCAAGAGGACTCCGTGTCCCGACGCGCAAAGGTGCGGGCGGCTGTCACCGCCCGCCATCAAGAATGACCAGACGGATCTGACACAAACGGGTCTTTATCGGCACGGCGACCTCGACGTACAGTCCCCGCTGATACGTCACGGGGGGCATTATGTGGAAGCGGATTCTGATCGCGGCACCGATTGCTGCGGGTTTGATGATCGGTCTCCAAGCAAGTCCGCAACCCGCGACGGCCGGCATCCTCGATACCCATCTCACCGTCGAGCCGAATTACGACGGCATGGCTCTACTCACTACAGACTCACTCGCCTACCAGGACTCCCTTCCCGACTACGACTTCCAGCTCACCGAGATGTCAACAGGTCGGGCCATACCGCTCGGATACGGCTACGCCGATGGTGAGCCCTACGGCGAGTTCGAGAGCGACTACCAGGTCACCACTGCGGAGCCGCTCGTCGTAGGCACGGTGTACCAGGCCTACTTCCACATGCAGACCGTGCGGTTCTGGCACTGCTCCATCTACGACGAGGACGGCTGCAGCTACCTTCATGCCGAGAGCGTGACTCAGCGTTGGCGGTTCATCTACACCGGCACGAAGATCGACGCCACGCCCTACACCCCTCGCACCAAGCTAGAGCTGGGCAAGAAGATGAAGGCCGGCGCGCACGGGTGGAAGATCACCGTCCAACTTACTGGCGATGGAACGCCGCTCCCGGAAGCGCAAGTCACGGGCGAGTATCGGCTGGGCTCACACGGTGCGTGGCGAGTTGACGACAGATGGCGCACGGACCAAAAGGGCCGGCTTAAGCTCCGCTTCTACGGCGAAGAGAAGCCCACCTACTACCGATTCCGCTACGACGCGTCGTCGTCGATGAAGCCGTCAAAGTCCCGACCTTTCTCGATCACGCGCCGCCGCTGAGCGCTCCACTGGCGGGTTCGGTGCCTGGCCTGCCAGTCGTCAGTTGGGCTCCGAGGAAACCTCCGGAGTGTGAGACCGCCGCGGGACCGCTCTCCCATCGCTCCGCCGTGCGTCCGTAGAAGGGTTCGCCGCACAACGAGCGTGAGAGCAATGAGTTGCTCAGGTCGTCATCAACGGGGGCACGATGCCGCCGGCCAACGCCGTGCCCCCACAGGCCAGGCCACGGGGTTGTCAAGTTGTGGATGACGAACTTGGCCTGCGGCATGTTTAATCGCCCCCATGCTCATTCGCCTTCGTCTGTGGGGAACATTTCGTTGGCTCCTTCTCAGTGCCACGATTGTGCTTCTCACGACGTTGTCGGTCGTTTTGATCGAGTTGCACCGTGACCAGACGCTTGTCCACGCACTAAAGGTCGCCGCGCCCATAGGAGCGGCGACAGCCGCCTTGCTGAGCTTCATTGCGACCAGCATCAGTCTTGCCAGCAACTGGAGGCGGCAAAAGCGGGCCGCGACTCTCGCTGCTTGGACCGAGTGGTCAGACTCCACGACGCCGGCACGTCGTCGGCTGACGCGAGCGCTGGACGTCTACGCGCTGTCAGATGAGGTCGGCAGGGCGCTCGCTGAGGAGTCCCCGTTCTATGGTGGAACGATCGACCTGCGTGACGACGCCGTCAGGGGGAGGGTGACCAAGGATCTCGTTCGAGTGCTGAACGGCTTGGAACGTCTGGCCGTCGGCGTCGAGATGGGCATCTATGACTTGGACACGCTTCGTCGCGTGGGAGGGACCATAATTGCGCGCCAGTGGGAGCGAGGTAAGTCCTACGCGACTGCTCGGCGCACCTTGGCCGACGAGAAGCGTCGGCAGGAGCGCGCGTATCTCGCACTCGAGGGACTCTCCACCAGACTCGAAAGCAAGCGACTCCGGGAAGAGAGCCTGAACCTCGACCGGAGGCGCTTGGCTATCCTTCGCCGGAGCCGCTGATGAGAACGGAAAATTCTCCATTCACTGCTGAGCGGGAGTCGAACTAGTCGACGTCCTCCTCTTCCAGGAGATACTTCATGTCTGGCTCACTTCCTTCCAGCCCCCATGTGTGCCGCTGATGCATGCTCTGACGGTACCCACCCAGTGGCGGTTCCGTTGCCAAATAAGGCCTGCAACACGCCTCCCTTATTTCAGCTTGGAGAGTGTTGCAATGCCGCGATTCTGACTCTTCGCCAGTCCGCAAGGCAAGACCCGTTTGGACCTTCCAGAGTAGTCAGACCTGTGCTAGAACCCCAAGTGATCAGGATCACCGCGGCTCGGGAAAGTTGTCGTTCGTCAGCGCACCCTTCGGCATCCGCAGCGTCTTGGAGCCGGTCCGGACGGTGTTCCACGTCTGGATGGTCAGCGCCAGGCCCTCTGTCTCGTTGATGCGACCCCCGCGCACGCGCACCTGCGTGATTCGGCGTCGCAGCTGGCCGATCGGGTGGGTCCGCGGGATCTCGTCGCCGTCGGCCACACGCTTGAGGAAGTGGCTGGCGTCGTCGGTGTCGAGCTTCGCGAACAGGTAGTGGCACAGCCCGTAGACCGACGCCGGCAGGGACTCGCGGGAGGCGAGCCGGGCGGCCAGGTCGGCGGAGGTGCGGACCTCGGGGTGGCGCTCAAGGAAGTCGGTCATCTCCAGCGGGGTGGGCCGGATGGCGCCGGTGTTGGTCTTCATCCCTCGCTCCCACATCACGGCCCGGCGGGCGACCGCGGCGAGGGTGGAGGTGTTCTCCTCACCCATCAGCTTGAGTGCGTCGGAGTACGACCGCTTGGCGCCGGCATCGACGGTCTGCATCACGTCCTCGGGGAGGCCGCGGACCACGACCATGGGCACGGATGTGCCCGCGAGGATGATCGCGCTAAGCCGGTGCTGGCCGTCGAGCAGGTGGTTGGCGGCGGAGAACTTCACGGTCTCCCCGTTGAGCGCCCAAGAGCCGGCCTCCATGTCGCGGGCGTACCCGTCGACCACGGCCTTACGGATGTTGCGATTGTTCGGGTTCCGGCTGAGCCAGGACTCGGCGAGCTCGGGCGTGACGTCGAGGATCTCGACAGAGGGCTGATCGGTCGGCTTGGTCTTCGTGGGCATGGGTCTTCCTCGGGCTGGGCGGACATGGGCGCACGCCGGGAGTGTTAGTGCACTAACAGCCGGAGCGGGAAGGCCCGCCCTTTGGGGGCGGGCTGGCTGGTGGGGAGCGGCTAGGCGGGCTGGTGGTCACGACGCGGACCTGACGAACCTCACGGCGTGGATCGAGGTCCACTCGGCCTCTGTCGGGAAGCGGTGCTTGCCCGTGTGGCCGTGTAGGTCCTGGCAGCGACCCCAATCGCCGGGCTCCATGCAGCGGCCCGGGTCGGCCTTGTCGTCGAGCATGTCGGTGAGAAAGCCGTGGAGGCGCTGAAGGGCCCTCATTGCCTGCTCGAGGGCGGCGACCTCGCCCGTCTGGCCCAGGTCGACGAGCACCTGCGTCCGCTGGCCGTCGACCTGGAACCTGACCATGAGCCGGCCGTGGTCCTCGGTCCCTAGCTCAGTCTCGAGCCCCCCGAACTGGAAGTCCATCGCCCGGAAGTCGAGCGGACCCTCCGCGTCCTCGAACACGATGTCGTTGAGCTGAATGCTGGTCATGACAGCGCCTCCCTCGCAAGTGCGATCAGTGCCTCGCCCGCGGCGAGAGCCTCCGCGGCGCTCAAAGGGTCTTTGGTGTCATAGAGGTGCACGAGGAGACCCTCTTCGGGATCGGGAGACCCGGCCGGAGTGGCGCTCGAGGCGATACGAGCGACAAGGCCCGGGACAAGCACGCGATCACTGCTCCAGTGGATGACATGCCCTTCCCAGTTGGGCAGATCGGCGATGTGCTCCTCGACGGGGATCACGCACCAGGACGGGCAGACGATGGTCGGTGGCTCCCTGGTTGCCACGACGTAGGTGCTGGATGATGTGGTCATGGTTCTTCGTCCTCCTACTGGACGTTGGGCCTAGGCCTCGGCCGGTCTATCCACCGGACGGGGCCGCTTGAGTTGTTGCGATCCTGACTATCGCCGTGAGCACCGACAGGTAGACCGGACCTCTCATCTCGCCCGATAACCTGACCCACAACGCTCATCCGACGGAGGCTCCTCTCGTGGGTTCGCACAGCGCTTATGTGGTCGGCATCCCGAAGATGCCGGGTGAGCCGCCGCGAGTGCAGCCGAGCAAGAAGGTCGAGGAGCACTGGGACGCCGACGGCAACTGGATCGGCCCGTCGTGACCCCTCCGGTCTCCGAGCGCCGGAGCCCGTCGACGTCCAAGAAGCTGCTGGCCAGCATGGTCTCGATGGTCGCGATCGCGGCGCTGCTCTACGGGATGGTCGGGCTGCTCTCCTCGGAGACCGTCGGCGGCCTGCTCGCGGCCGGTGTGGTCTTCGTGGGTGGCGGCCTGCTGCTGGCCCGGCTGGCCTGGCGGCTCTACCGCGGCACGCCCGGCGTCTGGCGGATGTCCGAGGGCCGCTCACCGGAGGAGGTCCGGGCGCTCTCCCGCGAGATGGCGCGCCAGCAGTGGCTGGGCGCGGCCAAGTTCCTGCTCGGCCTGGTGCCGGTCTACCTGGTGCTGGCGCTGCTGCTCGAGGACGGCGAGGCCGCGCTCGGTGCCGCCGCACTCACCGCGATCACCTCGGCCGGGCTGGGGCTGCAGTCGTGGTTCCAGGGTCGCCGTGCCCGCTGAACCGGGGCCCGGCCTGGCCGGCGAGGCCGCCCACGTCGCGGCGTACCTCGCCTTCTTCCGGGCCACCCGTGGGGCGACTCGCAGGGTTCGCCGGACGCGGAATGGCTGGTTCCCGCAGACCGTTCGCTGGACGACGTGGTCCGGCTGCTGGAGTACGCCCGCCACGCCGGCCGCCTCGACGTCGCGGTCGAGCTCGCGGGCGGGCCCGTCGGCGAGTAACGGGTCGAAAACGCGGAAGGGCCCGCCCGGTGCATCCCCACGAGCACCTGACGGGAACCCTTTGCGAAGGAACCATGTGGCTCGTCCCCCGACAAGCCCCTCAGGGTGGTGTCCCCCGACACCGCCGAGTGGAGGTCCTTTCATCCTGGGATCGTCCGACTCGCGCTCCCCCCAGAGTTGCGCGTGCCGACCATCACCCAGTTCGGAGGCCCGAAGGCCCCGACACAAGAACGGTAGGCTGACGGCTGCACGTGCAGTTCACGGACAGACCACAGGGATGACAGCGTTCGGTAACAGAACACCCACAAGCCTGCGCGCCGGACTTGCCAGACACCCAGGAGACTTCGTCCGCATCAGCTGCCGCGCTCCCACGGCGCGGCCACAGGGAAGTACGCCGTCATGAACTCCTCGAGCGTGCGGTCGAGCCGTTCCCGGTCCAGGGCGTGGTCGTGGTGGTCGGCCAGGCAGAGGAAGTCCTGCTGCCGCTCCAGCACCTTCTTCAGCTGCCACTCGAGGTCGCTGTTGCTGATGTTGATGTAGGCGCGCTCGGACTGGTCGGGATGCTGGGCGGCGTACGCCGAGCCGGTGAGCAGCCCGTAGTGCTGCGCGAACGAGCTCAGCATCGACACGTCGGTGTCGGAGCGGAACGGCGAGCGCGCGGTGGCGGCCACCTCGGCCGGGAACCGCCGCTCGATCTCCTCCAGCACCGAACGGCGGTGCGGGTACGGCGCGTGCGCGAGGTTGTCGGTGACCACGGCACCGAAAGCGTCCTGGAGCAGCCGACGGTTGTTCCAGGCGGCCTTGAGGTACGGCGCCGCGCCGGACGTCTCGTCGAGGCCGATCGTGTTGGGGGAGAACCACACCGCGGCCAGGCCGGCCGGGCTGAAGAACGCCTCCTGGCCGAGCGGGCGGCCCAGGAAGAAGTCGTCGTTGAGGTAGACGAAGTGCTCGGCCAGGTCGGGCACCTTGTGCAGCGCGGACTCGATGGCGTGGGAGTTGAAGGTCGGCAGCGCGTCGGCCGGCAGGATCGCGCGGTGGTCGACCACGGCCACCTGCGGGTGGTCGGCGTCCAGCCACTGCGGCACCTGCCCGGCGGTGACCAGGTGGATCTTGCGCACCCACGGGGCGAACAGGTGGATGCTCCGGAACGAGTAGCGCAGCTCGTCGCGGGAGACGAACCGCGCCTGCCCGCTCGACTCGCGTGTGGTCGCCGTACCCGACAGACCGGCCAGGCGGTCCAGGCGGGCCCGGTTCCAGGCCGGGTCGCGGCCGTCCACCCAGGTGTAGACGACGTCCACCGGGAACGTGCACTCGTGCACCGTCGGCACGGCCATCTGGGGCAGCGTGGGCACCGGGACCCCGTCCACGTCGGTGGTGACGGTGGCGGCGGCGCGCGGGAGCCGCTCGGTGTAGCGGTTGCGGCGCGGCGCGACCGGCCGCCCGTCGACGTCCTCCTCCCAGAACTCGACCTCGACCGTGCAGCCCTGGCCCAGCACCGACGCGTGGCCCTGCCCGGGTCCGTCGAGCGTCGGCCACGGCTCGACGGCGACCACCGACGTCCGGCCGCGGAGCAGGTCCGAGGCCAGCTCGGCGACGGGAGCGCGGCGCTCGTGCCAGCCGTTCGCGGCGGGGTCGCGCAGGGAGAGGTACGACGGCACGTCGGCGGCGGCGAGCCCCTGGAGGAACCGGTGCCGGGCCGCCATCGGCAGCACCACGACCGGTGTCTGCGTCTCGTGCGGCGGGATCACCAGCCACTCGTCGGTGGCTCGGCCGGCCGCGGCCACGATGAGCGAGAGGGCAACGTTCCGCGACTCCGCCGGAGTGACCCCCGCTGCGTCGTACGACGGTGTGGCCGGCGGCGCGGGCTGCGGCCGGGTCGAGAGCGCGGCGTACCTCCGCCGCCCGGCCCGGCGCTCGATGGCGTCCTCGAAGACCGACACCCAGCGTGCGGCGATCGCGTCGGCGTCCCACTCGGCCGCGGTCTCGAGGGCGCCCGCGCCGAGCCGGCGCCGAAGGTCGTCGTCGGTGCCGAGGCGGAGCAGTGCCGCGGACATGCCGGCGATCGACTCGGGCGCGACCAGGAGGCCGTTCACCTCGTGCCGGACGATCTCGCGGGGGCCGGAGGCGCAGTCGAAGGTCACGCCCGGGACCCCGGCGGCCATCGCCTCCTGGAGCCCGAGCGGGAACCCCTCGGCTCGCGAGGTCAGCGCGCAGATGCTGGCCCGGGCCCACTCGCTGCGCATGTCCGTCGTGCTGCCGGGGAGCTCCACGCGGTCCCAGAGCCCGCGCTTGCGGGTCTCGCGGACCAGGTGTGGTCGCTGGTGGCCCTGGCCGAGGATCCGCAGCCGCCAGCCCGGCAGCTGCCCAGCCACGTCACCGAAGGCGTGCACCAGCTTGGTGAACTGCTTCTCCATCACCAGCCGGCCGGCTGTGACGATCGTCTTCGAGTCCAGGAGCGAGCGCGGCGCGAAGCCCTGGGGGAGCGGGTTCGGCACCACGACCGTTTCGGGGGCCACCGGGCCCAGCTCGCGGCGCAGCCACTCCGCGACGCTCGGGGTCAGCAGCGCCACGACGTCCGCCCGCGGGGCGTTGACCAGCAGCGGGTCCATGCCCGACGTGCGCTGCGAGGACGACCGGTGCTCCTGGTGCACGACCACCACCGCGTCGGGCGCGAGCTGCACGGCGCAGGCGAGCAGCGCCGGGGTGACGGTCACGAGCACATCGGTCTCGAGGCCGCGCAGCCCACGCTCCAGGCCGACGTCGGTGAGCGCGGAGAACTGCTTGTCCCACCGCCTCGGGACCAGCACGGACTCGCGCTGGTGGAGCTCCTCGTCGTACGACCCCGTGAGGTCCACGAGGTGCTCGACGACGACGCGGCCGTCGATGGCGAAGACCGGCTCCTCGGCCGCCTTGACCACGCTGAGGATGCGGACGTCGTGGCCGGCGGCCACGAGCGCGTTGGCCTGGGTGATCGCGGACCGCTCGGTGCCGCCCAGCTTGTGTGCCGACTGGACGAGGAAGGTCACCTTCACCGGTGGGCTCCGTCGTCGCGATGGCCGGCCTCGTCCGGGTCGATCGAGCGGAGCGCGAGCAGGCCGTCGGGGTTCCACCGCAGCCGGGCGCGCGGCCGGTCGGGGCCGAGCTCGCCGGCGTCGGCGTGCAGCTCGGGGAGCAGTACCGCGTGGTTGGGGTCGGTGAGGTCGTTGCCGCGGCGCCGGATCCGGACCCAGGAGGTGTCGGTGCCGACCGCGAGCCGGAGCACCCCGAAGTAGCCGGCCGGCAGGTCGTCCACGCCCAGCAGCGCCTCGAGCACCCCGTCGTGGGCGGTGACCGGCAGCGTCGAGCGCACCTGGTCGTCGGTGTCGAGCAGCAGCAGGTGGCAGCCCGGCTCGACCCCGTCCGGCGGTCTGAGGCGGAGGTGCACGCGGTCGCCGCGGACGTCCACCTCGTCGAGCTCCGCGGTCGCTGGGACCAGATGCCGGGCGAGCAGGAGGCGGCCGTCGTCGCGGCGTACGACCTCCCACTGGGTGACGCCGTCGGGGGCCAGCGGCGGGCGCGCGGTCGGGCGCTCGAGCTCACTCGCCAGCTCGACGTGCGCCTTGCCGATCAGGACGTCGTAGGCCTTGCCGGTGAGGCCGGTCAGATCGTGCTGCTCGCCGAGCTCGATGACGTCGTGGGAGTCGGTGTCCCGCAAGGAGACCCGGCCCTCGACGTCGAGCCAGAGGTGGGCGCCGTCGAGCACTGCGGCGTACGTCGCGACCGCGGCGTCCCGACGTCTGAGAAGCCTCATCTAGATGAGCGACGCGCCCTCGCCGCCGCCGGCCTGCTCGTCGAAGTTCTCGTGCTCGAGCAGGTGCAGCACCGGGACGCCGATCTTGCGGCGCGCCTTCGAGCTCCAGTCGAGGTGGAAGAACTCGGCCACCACGTGCGGGCGGGTCAGGATGATCGCCTCGCGGCCGTCGACCTCGGTCACCTTGGCGGCCAGGGCGTCGATCGGATGGGCGGAGACGACCTGGCCGGTGGCGTTGGCCCCGGCCGCCTTGAGGGCCGCGAGTGTCGCCTCGAGCTCGGCGTTGGCCTGCTCCTTGGTCTCCCTGGCGATCTCGGCCAGGTCGGGCGGAGGCACGGCGATCGACGGGCCCGGCACCATGTCGTGCCCGGTCACGCTGCCCATGGCCGCCTCGATCCGGGCCGCGGCGTCCTCGACCGGCAGCAGCACGTGGTAGGTCACCGGCTCGTCGAGCCCCTCGTGCAGCGAGCGGACCTGTCGCGCGTCGGAGTCGGTCAGTTTCTGCTCGACGAGCAGGACGACGTCGTAGTCGGTCGTCTCGGGAGCGTTCTCGGCCACGCGCCGACTCTAGTGCCCGCCGCTCAGCACCTCGCCGAGGTCGTAGGACACGATCTCCTCGAGCTGCTCGTAGCCGCACGACTCCGGGTCGCGGTCCGTCCGCCACCGCTTGAACTGCGCGGTGTGCCGGAACCGCCGGCCCTCCATGTGCTCATAGCCGACCTCGAGCACCCGCTCGGGCCGCAGCGGCGTGAACGACAGGTCCTTGCCCTGGCTCCACCGGCTCTGGGTGCCGGGCACCCGGTCCGGGTTGGCGGTGAGGAACTCCTGCCAGTGGCCCCACGGGTGCTCCTCGATCGGGCAGACCAGCGGCTGGAGCTCCTCGATCAGCTCGGCCCGCCGCGCCTCGGTGAAGCTGGCGCATACTCCGACGTGCTGGAGCACTCTGTCGGACTCGGTGGGCTCGTCGTTGTAGAGGCCCAGCAGGAGGCTGCCGAGCAGCGGCCGCTCGGGCGTCGAGTTCTTGTGCTCGCGGTAGCCGGCCACCACGACATCCGCCGTCCGCGCGTGCTTGATCTTGAACATCACCCGGCCGTTCTGGGTGTACGGCGCGTCCAGCGGCTTCGCGACCACGCCGTCCAGGCCGGCGCCCTCGAACTGGTCGAACCAGCGCTCGGCCTCCTGCGGGTCCTCGGTGGTCCGGGTCAGGTAGCAGGGGCCCTCGGTGCCCAGCCCGCCCAGGGCCTCCTCCATCGCTGCGCGGCGCTCCCGGAGCGGCCGGTCGACGTACGACTCGTCGCCCAGCGCCAGCAGGTCGAAGGCCACGAACCCGGCCGGCGTCTTCTCGCTCAGCATGTCCACCCTGCTCTTGGCCGGGTGGATCCGCTCCTGCAGCACCTCGAACTCCAGCTTGTCTGCCCCTGAATCGTCGCGGAGTGCCACGAACAGCTCGCCGTCCAGCACGCACCGCTCCGGGAGCTGACGCCGGATCGCCTCGACCAGCTCGGGGAAGTACCGCGTCAGCGGCTTGGTGTTGCGGCTGGTCAGCTCCACCTCGTCGCCGTCACGGAACACGATGCACCGGAACCCGTCCCACTTCGGCTCGAAGATCAGCCCGTCGTACTTCGCCGGGTCGGGGATGCCCTTCACCGACTTCGCAAGCATCGGCTGCACGGGTGGCATCACGGGCAGGTCCACAGTGCCCGACCCTACGGCCGCCGCCGTGGTCGCGTCGGGTTGCGTCATACGGACGGAGCACCCGCTTGCTCTGTCCGCATGACGTCCGATGAGTCAGGAGGTCCGTCTGGTGTCCACAGGCCGGTGGTGAGGGCTCGCTGTCCACAGAGGCCCATCGTTTCGCTCGGTGTCGTCGCCTTGGCGCACAACATCCCTGTCATGGCTCGCATCCCCGTCGACGACTCCCGGTTCTGTGTCACCCGCGAGCTGGGCGAGGTGCAGGGTTGGGTCGTCTCGCGCAAGCAGCTGTACGCCGCCGGCATCACCCGCTGGGAGATCCGCGGCCAGGTGCGGATGCGCCGCTGGCAGCTGATCGGGGACCAGTCGGTGTGCCTGCACAACGGGCCGATCGAGGAGTGGGGGCATCACTGGGCGGCGGTGTTCCAGGGCGGCCCGCGAGCCAGGCTCGACGGGGCTTCCGCGCTGGTGGCGTCGGGGCTTGAGCGGTTCAGGGTGGACCGGATCCGGGTCTCGGTGCCACGAGGGGCCCGCATCCGCCGCAACCGTCGCTACAACATTCGCCAGACGCGTCGCTGGGACGCCGCCGACAGCGCGCCATCGGGGATCCCGAGGACCCGCCCTGAGGTCGCCGCGGTCCGGGGGTTCCTGTGGGCCGGGACGGACCGCGAGGCGACGTACCTGCTGACGCTCACCGTCCAGCAGGGACTCGCGCCTGTCGACGCCATCGGTCATGAGGCGCTCCGCGTCCTCAAGGACAAGAGGCGTGGCCTCCTTCACGTGGTCGTGTCGGACCTTCTCGACGGGGCGAGGTCGCTGGGAGAGCTCGACGTGGGGCGCGAGCTGCGGCGGCGCGGACTTCCACCGCCGCAGCGACAGGTGCCGCGTCGAGACAAGCGCGGTCGCTACTACCTCGACCTGTACTGGCCACAGTGGCATCTGGTGGTCGAGATCGACGGGATCCATCACACCTGGGCAGAGAACGTCGTCGGGGATGCCTTGCGACAGAACTCGTTGGCGATCGCGGGTGACACGGTCCTGCGGATCCCCCTGCTGGGTCTTCGGCTCAATCCAGACGAGTTCTTCGGGCAGATCGAAGAGGCGCTCGTCGGCCTCGGATGGTCGGCCGCGGCGTGAGCCTGGGTCGCCTCGATGCGTCATGCGGAGGGAGCACCCGTCTGCTCCGTCCGTATGACGCAAGCCAACGCAACCACGGCACCGCCTACCCTTAGGCAGCGATCCCCGGTTGGTCTGCCGGTAGGGCCCGCCTGACTTTGAATCAGGACTAGCGACGTAGGTTCGACTCCTACCCGGGGAGCGAAGCAGCAGATCAGCCATGGACTGCGCCAGTCGGTGGTTCGCGGACGCGCAGACTCCACTTCGGCTCGGTCGTGAGCCAAGGTATGGCCATGACGCACGTCGTTGAGCTCGGCCGTCGGGTCCTTCTCGGCGTGCTCGCCGGCGCGGTCGCCGGACTCGTCGCGGGCGGGGTCGGCGGGCGGCTGTTCATGTCCGCGCTGGCCGCCTTGAACCCCGAGGTGGCAGGTGTCGAGAGCGACGACGGCTTCACGATGGGACAGTTCACCCTCTCCGGCACCCTCAATCTGCTGTACGTCAGCGCAGTGATCGGCGCTGCCGCTGGGCTTGTCTGGGTGACGGTGCGGGGCCTGCGGTTCGGGCCCCGGTGGTGGCGAGCGGTCAGCATGCCGCTGGCGGCCACCCTCGTGATCGGAGACCAGATGGTGCACACCGACGGTGTCGACTTCGCCCTACTCGAGCCGGCAGCGCTGGCGGTCGGACTGACCCTCGCCGTACCCGCCCTCGCCACGGTGATCGTGACCGCGCTCGGCGACAGGTGGATCGGCAAGGGAGCAACGCTGTGGCAGGGGCTCCCGCCCGCCGTCGCGTGGACCGCGCGGGCCGGAATCACAGTGGGTGTCGCCCTTGCCACCGTCGGCCTGGTGGCCGACCTCAGGCTGATCCTCTAGCCCGCAAGGCTCAGTGGCGAGCGAGCCGTAGCCGAGCGGGCGGGTTCGGTCTAGCCTTTGCCCACCACCACTGCTCGGGACCGGACCCAGGGACTCGCCGTGCTCCTTCCTGGCACCGACTCCACAGCCGGCGAGACCGGTTCGCTGTTCCGCGGACGGACCGGGGAGCTCGGCGTCCTGGCGGCGCTGCTCGAGCCGGACAGGCGGTTCGACATCGGCTGGGTGCACGGCCTCCCCGGCATCGGCAAGACGGCTCTGGCGCTCGAGCTGGCCGCCCGGGCGGCCAACCATGGTTGGCGAGTGGTCGAGCCGGGCGAGGTGGCGGATGGCGGCGAGGTGCTGGCGCTGGTCGACCACCCGCGGCCGGTAGGGCGTCTCGGCGCCGACGTTCGGGAGTGGATCGCGGGGCTGCCCGAGGGATCTCGGGTGGTTGTGACGGCGCAGGTGCCGCCGGACCGAGGTTGGTACGACGGCGGCTGGGACATGCGGCTGCGGGTGCTCCCGCTGGGCCGACTCCCGGACACCGAGGCGCGCGACCTGCTCGCCGCGCGCGGTGTCGCCGACCCGGACCTCGCGTCTTGGCTGGTGGCCTGGGCAGGGGGCCTGCCGCTCGCGCTGGTGGTCGGCGCGGTCGAGGCTCGGCAAGCACGGTCGTCGCTTGGCAACGCCCGGCTCGAGGAGCAGCTCGACGACCGGCTGCTGCCGCTCCTGCTCGAGGCGTGCGAGCCGGTCGGGGGCTGGGACGCGTCGCGGCGTACCGCGCTCGAGGTC
This sequence comes from uncultured Actinomycetota bacterium, assembly GCA_963749865.1. Taxonomy (GTDB): domain Bacteria; phylum Actinomycetota; class Actinomycetes; order Propionibacteriales; family Nocardioidaceae; genus Nocardioides. The sequence goes on along the minus strand of CAVVOE010000003.1, from coordinate 177,462 downwards.
GCCGCCATGGCCGGCGAGGTCGACGCTCGCCTCCTGTCGGCCGTGGCGCCGGCCCAGGACGCGGAAGTGGCCCTCGACTGGCTCAGAGCCCTGCCGTGGACGTCGTCCGTGGGCGGTGCCGTGCGCCTCGAGCGGCAGGTACGTCGCCTGGTCGCCGACGAGCTCGCGCGCCGGGCGCCAGGCCGGGCCGGCGAGCTGAGAGCCAGGCTGGTCAGCGAGTTCCTCGGCCGGACGCTCACCGGCGAGCCGCGGCTGGTCTCGGAGGTCCGCGAGGTGCTGGCGATGCCCGGCAACCTGGACGGTCTGGACACCTCGTCGGTGCACCTGTGGGTCGACGCCGTGCGGGACAGCGACTTGCGCGCTGTGCCCGACCTCGTCGCGCATCGAGGCGAGGACTATGCGAGCTGGCTGGTGCGGTGGTTCGACGAGGCGCCGGAGCACGCCTTGGTGGTCCGCGACGACGCCAGCCCGGCGTTCCTCACCCTCTGGGCCACGGTCGACCGGCACCCGGCGTGGGCCGCCGAGGACCCGCTGTTGCGGGCCTGGCTCGACGACGCAGAGCGACGCGGGATCGCCGACGACTCCCTCTTCCAGCTCAGCACCGACCTGGTGGGGGAGGACGCGCACTTCGCCCAGATCGTGGCGCTGGTGGCGGGCGAGATCCTGCAGCGCGCGCGGCGCAGCAGTGTGCGCTGGTGGTACCACGCCATCCACGCCGACGACACCCAGGCGGCGGAGTGGACCGCCCACCTCGGGAGCGAGCAGCGGAACGGGCTGCACGTGTCGATCGGGAGCACCGCCCTGGCGTCGTACGTCCTCGACCTCGGCGTCGGCGAGCACCCCCAGCTGCCGCAGCGGCCCGCACTCGACGCGGCCGCCGTGCGCGCGGCGCTACGCGACATCGACCAGCCCGTGCTGCTCGCGGCGCACCCACTGGCCCGGGGCAGCACGGTCCCGGCCCGGGCGGGGTCCGTGCGGACGCTGCTCGCCGACGCCGTGGACGCGGCATTCGGCCGCTCGCCGTCGGAGGAGCTGTACCGACGGGTGCTGCGCCGGGGCTATCTCGACCCGGACGCCGGCGCCCACGTCGCCCAGCGCGAGCTGCACCTGGGCCGGTCGACGTACTTCCGCCGTGTCGCGGAGGCGGTGGACCGGCTGGTCGCCTACTTCGAGGGCGCCGGCGGCTGACTCAGAGCCGGATCCGCACCTTCACCGTGCGCGCCGCGACGGTGTCGCTGCCGGCGTAGACGATCCTCAGCACGTGCCGGCCCGAGCCGAGCCCGCGGATCCGCAGCGACCACTTCCCGGACGCCTTGGTGCGACCCTTTGCGAGGGTGTGGGCGCCCTCCTTGACCTTGAGCCGGGCGCGGCCGACCGGGTCTCCGTCCACGACGAGCTTGCCGCTCAGCACCACCACGCCGTCGTGCAGCGTCGCCTTGGCGGTCAGCTTGGGCGTGGCCTTGACCGTTGACGGAGGCGGAGGCGGCGGTGGGACCACGAGTGGCCCGACCACTGACGTGGTGGCCTGGGCCGTGCCCGGCAGCGTCGAGCGGTTGCCGGCCAGGTCGGTCGCGACGGCGGCGAAGCCGTAGCGGTGCCCGGCCGTCCCGGCGTACGCCGTCGACCCGGTGGGCGCGACGGTCTTCCAGAAGGTCAGCGGGCCACCGTCCGTCGCCACGAACAGGTTGACGCCGTCGACCGCGGACGTCGGGTCGCTCGAGGTCCACGAGACGGGGAACGACGGCTCCGTGGTCGTGGCGGGCAGTGCGCCCAGGCCGGCCGCGGGCGTGTCGTCGTCGACCAGGTTGGTCCAGGTGTTGGTGGAGATCACCGGGTTGAGGTCGAAGAAGATGTCCGCGTCACTCTCGACCAGCGTCCCACTGGGCAGGTCGAGCGGCTCGACGCTCACGTGCACGACGCCCTGACCCTCGGTTCCGTCGACGTTCGCCGGCAGGAACCCCTGGTCGGGGTCCTCCGGCAGCTCACCGGTCAGCGGGTCGACGCTCTGCAGCAGCCACTCGACCTCGCCGGTGCCCTCGTCGACCGTGGTGGTGACGTCCAGCTGGAGGCCGTCGGGCCGCGGCAGGTCCACCCGCTCGTCGACATCTGCGTTCGCGGGCGGAGGCGTCCACCGGAAGTCGCCGACCTCCACGTCACCGATTTCCACGGTCGACAGGTCATAGCTCGCGGGGTCGAGGAGCAGCTCGGCCCGCACCTCCTGGGCCGGCGCGGTCGCGGTGGCGAGGTTCTCGAAGTACACCGAGAACTCGTGGTTGCCTCCCGGCCTCCGCGCGTGCTGCGCTCCGCCGCCGGACGGCCCGACCAGCTCGTTGGGGTCGTACGACGAGACCTGGCGCTGGGGGACCGTCGGCGGGGGGATGGCGATGCAGTTCTGGAGGATGGTTGACACCGTCACGAGGTTGGACACGCCGTCGAGCAGCAGACTGAGTATCTGGCCCCCGGGGAGGACCGAGGCCACGCAGGAGAGCAGCCCGAGGCTGGAGGCCAGCGTGCTGGTCAACGAGGTCGCCGAGGCTGGCGGTGGCCCCGTGGCGTAGTTCTTCACCGTGGACAGGACCGTGCTGTAGACCAGCCCCGCGCACGGACCGCCCGGCAGCAGCGCGAGCAGGCTGCCGAGCAGGGCGTCGACGAGCGCGTCGGTGCACGCGTCGTCACCCCAGCGGGGGACGGGGCCCCGGGCCCACGCCGGGCGAGGGGCGCCGACCTCCGGCAGCACGCAGTCCGCGACCAGCAGCGTGAGGTCGTAGTCGCCGCTGGCCGGGCTGGTGACCGCGAAGTCGTACTGCACGGTCTCCCCCGCGCCGAGGCGGGGGAGCAAAAGCGGCACCGTCATCGTGCCGCCGCTGGTCGCGACCATGCCGGCCGGGTCGAAGGGCACGACGGTGGCCGGCGTGGAGCCGGTCAGGCCGCCCCAGATGTCGAACAGCGGGGTGATGGTCGTGCCGATGGGCAGTCCGTGCAGGAAGACCGGGGTGGCCAGCGCGTCGACGTTGCCGGGGTTGTGCAGGATCACCGAGACCGTCTGCTCGCGCCCGGCGATGTACTTCCCGCGCGCGACCAGCTCCGGCTCGAGCCGGCCGCGCACCGGTGCGACCAGGGTGACGGCGTCCGCCGCCGTCAGCAGCCCCTCAGGCGTGTCCACCTCGATCGACCACACGCCCTGCGCGGCACCGGCGAGCTCGACGTCCACGAACGCGGCCCGACCGTCCTCCGCGATCGACACCGGCGTGCCCTCGATCCGCGTCCCGCCGCGCACGAGGGCGTAGTCGTAGCTGAGGTCGAGGTGGCGGCCGCGCACCTGGAGGAGCGTGGGTCCGCCCGTCCCGAGCTCACCGGGCTGCGCACCGGTGACCTCGATGGCGCCGGGGCCGCAGGCCGGCGTCAGACAGTCGACGGTGAGCTCGTAGTCGCCGGCGTTGCCCTGGTTCTGCACCAGCACGACGTGGCGCCCGTCGCTGGTCGCCGCGGCATCGCCGCAGTCGCCGAAGAAGAAGGTGCACCGGTGCCCGCCGTCGGCGGCGTCGACCAGCACCGACGGCAGCTGGGTGCCGTCAGAGACGAGCGTGGCCGCGACCGAGAAGTGGTCACCGGCGGCCGCGTCGAAGGCCCAGCAGTCCATGTCGATGGGCGTGTCGAGGTGGTCGATGAGTGTGGTGGCCACGCTGGGCTGCGGCAGGTCGGTGCAGCCGGTGGGCTCGACCAGGCGACGCAGCGCCACGTCGTACGGCGCAGCCTCGCCCAGGGCGCGCTCGAAGGACGACACCACGACCCGGTCGGCACCGGTGGCGGCCAGGGCGCAGGTCTCGGCGGTCCCCTCGACGAAGATGGGACAGCTGGTGCTGCCGTCGGGGTGCACCACGCGCGCGCCCGCGCCGGACGCCAAGAGCGCGACCTGAGAACCCGGGGCGATGCCGGTCAGGTAGCAGTGCACGGCTTCGTTGCCGGTCAGGGTCGCGGCGATCGGAGCGCTGGCCATCGACACGGTGGCGTCGAGCGAGGGGCAGCCGGTGGTGCTGGCCAGGTCGAAGGCGGCGACCCCGCCGGTGCCGGTCCACTGCAGGGTGAACGGCGTGCTCACCATGACGGCGCGGAAGGGCCCGGTCCCGGTCAGCAGGCAGTCGTCGTAGAAGCCCGAGGACTGGATGACGCAGCTGAGCTGACCCGCGGAGTCGAGCACCACCCCACCCGGGCCGCCGGTCTCGTCGCCTTGGGTGCCCCACCAGACCCGGTCGCCGGCGTCCGCGCCGATGGTGCGGCAGAAGACCTCGCTGCCGTCGGCGAAGCTCATCGGCGAGGCGTCCGCCGACCAGTCACCGGTCGACAGGGACGGGCAGGGCGCACCGCCGACCCGCACCAGCGTTGCGGTGTAGTCGCCCGCGAGCGCGCCCGGATCGCCCTCGACCACCATCTTGTAGGTCGTGGCGCCGTCGAGGATGCCTCCGGTGAGGCCGCTGCTCGTGGTGCTGATGACGGGGCTGCCGTCGTCGTCGTACACCGCCAGGCTGACCAGCCAGTTGTTCGCCGCCTGGGTCCAGCGCGCCATGTGGGTGCCGGCCGCCCCGGTGGTCACCAGGTAGCAGTCCGGGCCGGCCCCGGTGGTGCGGACGCCGTGGACGGGCGCACTCGCGCCGTACGAGCCCAGCGCGGTCGCGGTGCAGCCGGCCTCCGAGGCCAGGTCGACCACGGAGAGAAGGGAGCTGCCGGTGCGGTCGCCGAAGGTGCGCACGACGGTGACGACGCGGTACGGCGCGTTGCCGCTCAGCACGCACGTCTCGCTCTGCGAGCCGAACTCGCAGGAGAACCCGCCGTCGGAGTCGAAGACCACGGCACTGGTGCTCGGCGTGGAGCCGCTGGTGCTGACCAGGGCCCGCGTGCCGCCGGGAGTGAAGCTGCGACAGGCCACCTCGGTCCCGCTGGACCAGGTGAGCTGGGTGGGGTCGTCGGTCCAGCCGGTGGGCATGGACGGGCAGTTGGCGGCGCCGGTGAGCTCGTAGAGGCCCACGCCGTAGCCGAGGTCCTCGCCGGGGAAGGCCTGGCTCCCGGTGACGACCAGGCGGTAGTCCTGCCCGGCCGCGAGCGTGACCGGGTCGAGGTCGCGGGCGGTCCCCATCACGAGCGCGTCCGACTCGTCGTACACGCTCAGGAACGCGAACCACGACTGTGACGCCCGCTGGAACCTCAGCGCGTAGCCGCCAGCGCCGGCGCTGGTGACGAGGTAGCACTCCTCGCCGCCGGAGGCGTGGGTCGCCTCGACGGTGACATCGTCACCGAAGCTGCCGAGGGCGGTGGGGGTGCAGTCACCGGGGTCGGGCGGGACCAGCTGGGGGTTTGCTGGTGCTGCGGCCGGTGCCGCTGGGTGTGCCGCCACCGCGGCCTTCGCTGCCGGGACTGCAGCGGCCCGGGCCGGCACCTGGAGCAGCGTCAGACCGCTGGCGGCCAGCACCAGCGGCAGCACCCCTGCTGCCGCCGCACGGGTCGCCGAACGGAGCACGGGACCAGTCGAGCAGGATCCATGCTCCCGGGGACCGGTCCGGGACTGGGTCGGGACAGATCGCGGACTGCGGCGGTGACCACCAGTGCTCGTAGAGTGAGCCGGTGCCCGGTGAGCTGACCGTGATCGTCCTGGCCGCCGGCGGCGGCACCCGGATGAAGTCCAAGACCATGAAGGTCCTGCATCCGGTGGCGGGGCGCAGCATGGTCGGACACGTGCTCGCCGCAGTGCAGCAGGTGGAGCCGCGGCGGATCGTCGCCGTCGTCGGCCACCAGCGCGACCAGGTCGGACCGCACATCCAGGAGCTGGTGCCGGACGCGCTGATCGCGGTGCAGGAGGAGCAGCAGGGGACCGGCCACGCAGTCCGGGTCGCGATGGAGGCGGTGGCCGAGGCCGGCGGGGCGGAGGGCACGGTGCTGGTGGCGTACGCCGACACGCCGCTGCTGCAGGCCGAGTCGCTCAGGACGTTCGCCGCGGAGCACGAGGCAGCGCAGCGGGCGGTGAGCATCCTGTCCGGTGTCGTGGCCGAGCCGTTCGGCTACGGCCGGGTGGTGCGGAACGCGGACGGCGAGGTCGAGGGGATCGTCGAGGAGAGGGACGCCAACGAGGAGCAGCGGACGATCCGGGAGATCAACTCGGGGATCCTGGCCTTCGACGCCGCGTTCCTCATCGAGGCGCTGCCCAGGCTCAAGAACGACAACGCCAAGGGCGAGTACTACCTCACCGACACCGTGCAGCTCGCCCGCGAGGCCGGGTTGCACGTCGGAGCCCACGAGATCTCCGACGTCCTGCAGACCGAGGGCGTCAACGACCGGGCCCAGCTGGCCCGGCTCGGCGCCGCGATGAACGAGCGGATCGTGACCCGCTGGATGCAGGACGGCGTCACGGTGATGGACCCGGCCACGACGTGGGTCGACGCCGACGTGGTCCTCGCCCCGGACGTGACCATCCTGCCCGGCGTACAGCTGCTCGGTGCCACCGTGGTCGCCGAGGACGCGGTCGTCGGCCCGGACACCACGCTCAAGGACTGCGAGATCGGCGCCGGCGCGCGGGTGACGCGGACCCACGGCGAGCTCGCGGTGATCGGCGCGGGCGCCACGGTCGGTCCGTTCAGCTACCTGCGGCCCGGCACCACGCTCGGCGTGCAGGGCAAGATCGGCACCTTCGTCGAGACCAAGAACGCCCAGATCGGCGACGGCGCCAAGGTCCCGCACCTCTCCTACGTCGGCGACGCGGAGATCGGCGAGGGCAGCAACATCGGCGCCGGCACGATCTTCGCCAACTACGACGGGCTGGAGAAGCACCGCACCGTGGTCGGCAAGCAGGCCCGCACCGGCTCCAACAACACCTTCGTCGCGCCGGTGGACATCGGCGACGGCGCCGCGACGGCCGGTGGCACCGTCGTACGACGCGACGTGCCGCCGGGTGCCCTCGCGGTCAGCAGCGGTCCGCAGCGCAACCTGGAGCGCTGGGCGCTCTCCAAGCGCAGCGGGACCCCCCAGGCGGACGCCGCCGCGGCCGCCCTGGAGGACGTGGAAGACTGAGCCCTAGAGATCCGGGACTGACAACCCGCCGGGACCGACTGAGCCGGGAGCCCCCACGAGCATGACGGGCATGAAGCGCACCACCGAGAAGAACCTGATGGTCTTCAGCGGTAGGGCGCATCCCCAGCTCGCCGAAGAGGTCACCGCGCTGCTCGGCACCGACCTGGTGCCGCAGTCGGCGTACGAGTTCGCGAACTCCGAGATCTACGTCCGCTACGAGGAGTCCGTCCGCGGCTGCGACGCGTTCGTCCTGCAGAGCCACACCGCTCCGATCAACGAGTGGATCATGGAGCACCTGATCATGGTCGACGCGCTGAAGCGGGCCAGCGCCAAGCGGATCACCGTGGTCATGCCGTTCTACGGCTACGCGCGCCAGGACAAGAAGCATCGTGGTCGCGAGCCGATCTCGGCGCGGCTGATGGCCGACCTGTTCAAGACCGCCGGCGCCGACCGGCTGATCACCGTCGACCTGCACGCCGACCAGATCCAGGGGTTCTTCGACGGCCCGGTCGACCACCTGATGGCGCTGCCGATCCTGGCCGACCACGTGCGCAAGAAGTACGGCGACCAGGAGCTCGCCGTCGTCTCCCCGGACGCGGGCCGGATCAGGGTGGCCGAGCGCTGGTCGTCCCGCCTGGGTGGGGCACCGCTGGCCTTCATCCACAAGAGCCGCAACGTCGACCGCCCCAACGAGAGCGTCGCCAACCGCGTGGTCGGTGACGTGCGCGGCCGGCTCTGCGTGCTCGTCGACGACATGATCGACACCGGCGGCACCATCACCAAGGCCGCCGACGCACTGATGGCCGACGGCGCGGCCGGCGTGGTCATCGCCGCCACCCACGCGATCCTCTCCGAGCCCGCCGTCGACCGGCTCAAGAACTGCCCGGTCCAGGAGGTCGTGGTCACCAACACCCTCCCGATGACCCCCGACCGGGAGTTCGACAAGCTCACCCAGCTCTCCATCGCACCGCTGGTCGCCCGCGCGATCCGCGAGGTCTTCGAGGACGGCTCGGTCACCTCGATGTTCGACGGGCATGCCTGACGGCCACGTTTCCCGCCCGCTCCCCTGACGAGGTCGGTCCCCAGACGGACCCGGCCGACGAGTTCCTGCGGCTGGCCTGCCTGACCTACGGCGCGGACGACCCCGTACGCCGCCAGAACGCTGCGGCCATGCTCGCCGCCCGGCCCGACCTGGGCTCGGACAGCGTCCACGTCGCGGCCGCCCGGGCCGACGGCCCGGCGCTACGGCGACTGCTGGCCGAGGACCCGGCCCGCGCCGACGCCGACGGCGGCCCGTTCGGCTGGCCGCCGCTGCTGTATCTCGCCTATGCCCGCCACGACCCGGATCTGTCGGCCGAGGCCGTGCGTGACGCCGTGGCGTCGCTCCTCGAGGCCGGGGCGGACCCGCAGGCCGGGTACCTCTGGCACGGCGAGTACCTCTTCTCCGCTCTCACCGGTGCCTTCGGGGAGGGCGAGGGTGGGCCGGGCAACGCGCCCGCGCACCCGCAGTGGCAGGTCCTGGCCCGGGCGCTGCTCGAGGCCGGCGCCGACCCGAACGACGCGCAGACCCTCTACAACCGGATGTTCCGCCCCGACGACAGCCATCTGGCGCTCCTCTTCGAGTTCGGGCTCGACGACCGCGACGAGCTGGCCGGCCAGCTCGGCTGGGCGGTCACCCACGGCATGGACGCCCGGGTGGAGCTGCTGGTCCGCCACGGCGTCGACCCCGACACCGAGGTCGGCGGCACGTACGGCGTGACCCGGCGCTCGGCGTACGCCGCCGCTCGCATCAGCGGCCACGCGGACACCGCGGCTCTGCTGCTCCGACTCGGGGCCACCGCCGACATCTCCCCTGAGGACCAGGTCGTGGGGGCGGTGCTGGCCGGCGACGACGTCGAGTCAGCTGAGGTCGCCGCTGCGATAGAGGGACGGCCGGGCCTGGTGGCCTGGGCCGCCCAGCTCGGGAACCACGACGCCGTACGCCGCGCCGTCCAGCTCGGCTGGGACGTGAATCGGCGGGCCCGCATCGACGTGCCGTCCGACCAGGAGTGGGAGACCGGCCTGCACGCCGCCGCCGGCAACGGCGACGTCGCCCTGGTCCGGCTGCTGCTCGAGCTCGGCGCCGACCCGGGGTTGAAGGACTGCCGTTTCGACGCCGCACCGCAGCAGTGGGCCGAGCACTTCGGCCACGCCGCCGTCGCCGAGCTGCTCAGCGGCCGTTGAGGCTGAAGTGCTGGTAGTCCTTCAGTGACTGCCAGTCCCCGCCCCACTCCCAGCCGATCGACGCGAACGCGCGCACGGCACCCCCGAGCGTGACCATGCCGGGCCGCTCATCGCCCCGGCGCAGGTACGACGACGCGAGCTCGGGGAGCACCAGGTCGCCCTTCTGGTAGGGGTTCTGGAACGGGTTGACGTCGATGGCCAGACCGTAGGCGTGCTGGCTGAACGTCGTGGTCGAGCCGGTGGTGGGCCGGCACACGAACGCACCCGTGGTGTTGCCGTCGCCGGTCGGGGCGGCGTCGAGCTCCTGCTTCGTGGTGATCCGGAGCTCCTCCATCGGGAAGCGGCCCTGGTAGAGGACACGGAACACGCCCACCACGTCCTCGGCCACGGATGCGTTGAGCAACAGCTCGCCGGTGTGGCGCTGGTCGTCGAAGCCCCAGAAGGTGAGCCGGGCGTAGGCCAGCTCGTCCGCGCCCACCGGGCAGCCCGGCTCCCACGTCGAGCGGGAGAGCACGTCGGGCGGGACCGCCCCGACTTCCGAGGCGAACCCGTCGCCGGGCAGCGGCGCGACCGTGTCCGGCAGCGTGAACCGGCGCGGGTCCAGCTCGGGCGGCGTCGGCTGGGCCTGGCCGTAGCCGTCCGGACGGACCGGCAGCGGACGCTGGCCCAGCCAGGGTGGCGGGACGGTGCCGGGCTCTGGCGTGGGTGTCGGCGTGGGTGTCGGAGTCGGCGTCGGCGACGTGGGGGACGGGGCCTCCGATGTCGCCGCGCTCGACGGGAGCGGCGGCTCGGCCACCGGGTCGTCGCCCGAGCAGGCCGACAGCGCCATCAGCAGCACCCCCGCGACCGCGTACCTAGGTCCGGTCATCCAGGTCGTCCTCCCACGCCCGGCGCAGGACGGGCGGTACGTCGCCGAGAAGCGCCTCCCGCACGAGCTCGAGCTGGCCGTCGTCGAGGTGCAGGGCCGGGAAGGCGTCGCCCACCGCCGCGGCGAACGCCGACCCGCGGCCGGCCAGCCGCGGCGCGGCCTCGACGTACGCCGAGACGTAGGGCACGAGGAGGGCTGACTGCTCGGGTGACCACAGTCCCTTGGCCAGCGACTCGAACCGGCGGTTGGGGATCTCGGCATCCTCGGTCATCGCCGACCACGCCTCGCTCTTGGCCTCGGCGGTCGGGCGGGCGGCCAGCGCGGTCGCGGCGCCGAGGTCGCCGACCACGGTCCCGTCGCGGCGCCGCTCGGCCTCGATCTCGTCGGTGTCGAAGACCCCGAGCTCGGCCATCCGCTGCACCACCGTCCAGCGCAGGTCCGCGTCGAGCTCGTGCCCCTGCCCGGTGCGGTCGGCGTCGAGCCAGCCGCCGAGCTCGCTGGCGTCCCGCGACCATGCGGCCAGGCCCCGCGCGAGGGCCAGCCCGCGCTGCTCCTCGGGACCCGCGCCGAGCCCGGCGCGGTAGGCCGCGGCCAGCCGGTCGAGGACGGCTGCCACCTGGTCCGCGGGCACCTGCACAGGCAGCACCCGCCAGGAGACGTGGTCGGTGACCGCCTGCACCAGCGTCGGGTGCTGCTCCGCGGCGAGGTGACGCTCCACGACCCGCAGCAGGTCGTCGAGGGGCAGGTCGAAGCACAGGGTCCAGAGCAGGCCGCGGGCCAGCGGGTCGGCGACGACCGTCAGGTGCTCGGTGACCGCCGCCCACGAGGTCGGGTCGAGCACCACCCGCGCGAACGTCTCGCCCGAGGAGTTGGGCACCACGGCCCGGCCGGCCCACTCCGTCAGCGGCACCGGGTCGTCCGCCAGGTCGATCCAGCGGTCCCCGACCTCGGCCATGGTGTCGTCGTACGCCGTGACCCGGAGCCGGTGCGGCCGCACGCCCTCGCGCACCACGACGGGCACGTCGCCGTCGCGGCGGACCCGGATGGTGTCGTGACCGGACGTGCGCAGCCACAGCTCGGCCCAGCCGCGGACGTCGCGCGGCGACACCGCGTCGAGCGCACCGATCAGGTCGGCGAGCGTGGCGTTGCCGAACCGGTGCCGGGTCAGGTGGTCGTTCACCCCGGCAAGGAACTCCTCGGTCCCGAGCCAGGTCACGAGCTGTCGGATCGCGGCGTTGCCCTTGGCGTAGCTGATCGCGTCGAAGTTGTTGGTCGCCGTGTCGACGTCCGGCACCTCCTCGGCCAGCGGCGCGACCGGGTGCGTGGAGCGGCGCCGGTCCGCGCGGTACGCCCCGGGCTTGTAGCGGCTCTCGAAGCTGATCCGGGTGCCGGCGACCCCAGCGGCCTCCTGCGCGACCTCGAACCCCATGTAGTCGGCGAAGGACTCGTTGAGCCAGATGTCCTCCCACCAGGTCTGGGTGACCAGGTCGCCGAACCACATGTGCGACATCTCGTGGGCGATCACCATCGCGCGGAGCCGCCGATGCTCCTCGACGACCGGCCCCCTGGGGAGCATCTCGTCGCGGTAGGTGACGCAGCCGGGGTTCTCCATCGCGCCCCAGTTCAGGCCGGGTACGAACACCTGGTCGTAGGTGTCGAACGGGAACGGCTCGTCGAAGATCCCGACGTAGTGGTCGAAGCACTGCTCGGTGACCCGCCGCAGCTCGTCGAAGTCGCGGTCCAGCTCGCCGGCCAGGGACCGTCGGGAGTGCCAGCCCATCGGGAGGCCGCCATGCTCCCAGGTCCGCGAGTGCCACGGGCCCGCGCACACCACGAACAGGTCGATCGGGATCGGTGGCGTCGGCGTGAACTCCCACGCGTCCGCCTGGGCGCCCTGCCGTCTGCTGGCCACGCGCGCGTTGGACAGCACCGCCCACCCCGGGTCCGCGACCACCCGGAGTGCGATCGGCGCCTTGAGGTCGACCTGGTCGAAGCAGGCGAACACGCGTTGGGTGATGTCGATCCCGAGGTACGCCCCCACGTAGCGCTCGCCGTCGGCCGGGTCGGTGAACGTGTGCATGCCCTCGCCGTCGGTCACGTACGGCATCCGGGCGTCGACGACCACCTCGTTGCGCCGGCCCAGCCCGGTCAGCGCGATCCGCTGCCCGTCGTAGGCCGCCTCGACCGCTGCGCCGTTCACCGTCACCGCGACGTCGCGGCCGCGGTGCAGCTCGAGGAACGTCTCCGGCCCGGTGGACGCGAACCGGATCGTGACCCGGCTGCCGTACGACGCCTCGTCGTCTCGGTCGGAGAGGTCGAGCTCGACGTCGTACGACACGTCCGAGAGCTGGGCGGCCCGGGCGCGGGCCTCCGTCAGGGTCAGCGAGGGCACGTGCCCACGCTACGGATTCGCTGGTCGGGGGCGGCCCTCGTTAGACTGCTGCGGTTGCCTCGGCGAGGGAGACCCGGCCTCCGGACTCCGTGATCGACAGGGCGGGCGCTCCACTGCTTGATCCAGGAGCGAGTTGCCTCCGCGATCGCGTCGAGGCCCACGACTCGTCCAGCCCAGAGGAGCAGCACCAGCATGGCCACCGAGAAGATCGCCGCCGAGGCGCGCACCGAGTTCGGCAAGGGCGCCGCGCGCCGGATCCGCCGCGACGACAAGATCCCCGCGGTCGTCTACGGCCACGGCAACGACACCGTGCACGTGACCCTGCCGGGCCACGACACGATGATGGCGCTCAAGCACGGCGGCGCGAACGCACTGCTCGAGCTCGACATCGAGGGCAAGACCCAGCTCGCGCTGACCAAGCAGGTCCAGATCGACCCGATCCGCCGGACCATCGAGCACATCGACTTCGTGGCCGTCCGCTTCGGTGAGAAGGTCACCGTCGACGTCCCGGTCCACCTGCACGGCGAGGCCGCATCGGAGACCGTGGTCGTCACCGAGAACACCACCGTCCAGATCGAGGCCGAGGCCACCAACATCCCCGAGCGCATCGAGATCTCCATCGAGGGCGCCCAGGCCGGCACCCAGATCCTGGCCGGCCAGCTCGAGCTGCCCGAGGGCTCCACGCTGCTGGTCGACCCGGAGACCCTCATCGTCAACGTGACCGAGCAGCAGAGCGAGGAGGCCCTGGAGGCCGAGCTCGAGGAGGCCGAGGCCGAGGCCGGCATCGAGCGCGAGGAGCACACGGCGACCGACGAGGAGCTCGCGGCCGAGGGCGGCGACGCCGAGGCTGCTGCCGAGGGCGAAGGCGCTGGCGAGGGCGACGCCTCGGAGGAGTGAGCGAGCGCTCTCTCACTCCGGGGACCGGCGACGGCCCCTGGCTCGTCGTCGGGCTCGGCAACCCCGGTCCGACGTACGCCGGGCACCGGCACAACGTCGGCTACCTCGTCGTCGAGGAGCTGGCGCGCCGGCTGGGCGCGCCCTTCAAGGCGCGCAGGGGCAGCCGGGTCGAGGTCGTCGAGGGCCGGCTTGCGCCTGACGGTGACAGCCCCGGTCGGCCCGGGCCGCGCCTGGTGCTGGCCCGGCCGCGCAGCTACATGAACGAGATCGGCGGCCCGACCAAGGCGCTGCTCTCCTTCTACAAGGTGCGCACCGACCGGCTGGTCGCGATCCACGACGAGCTCGACATCCCGTTCGACACGATGCGGGTGAAGTTCGGCGGCGGCGACAACGGCCACAACGGGCTGCGCTCGGTCCGCTCCTCGCTCGGCACCGGCGACTTCTACCGGGTGCGGGTGGGGATCGGCCGGCCGCCGGGTCGGCAGGACCCGGCCGACTTCCTGCTGTCGAACTACTCCAGCGCCGAGCGCAAGGAGCTGCCGTTCCAGGTCGACCGCGCTGCGGACGCCGTCGAGTCCCTGCTGACCGTCGGGCTGGCCGACACGCAGTCGCGGTTCAACTCCTGACCGCGGGACAGTTTCACCGGGTACCCGGTGAAACTGCCGCTCCCCGCACGAAACTCCGTGACGCCAGCGCCCGTTTCACCGGGTACCCGGTGAAACTTCTCGTCAGGCCACGGGCGCCTGCCAGCCGACCTCGTGGGCCATGCCCACCGCGGCCAGCTGTGACGACACCTCCAGCTTGGCCAGGATCGACTTCACCTGGGTGCGCACGGTCGCCTCGGAGACCACGCTGAGCCCGGCGATCTCGCGGACCGGGCGGCCCTTCATCAGGTGGCCGAGCACCTCCCGTTCGCGGACGGTCAGCAGGTCGATCCGCTCGCGCATCCCCTGGGACTCGAGCCGCCGCCGGGTCCACTCGCCGATCAGCTCCTCGCGCTCCTCGCGGTCCATCACCGGCAGCCCGGCGGTGATCCGCCGGACCGTGGCGAGGATGTCGCGCAGCGGCTGAGACTTCGACAGCACCTTGCGGGCACCGGACCGGATCGCGTCGCCCCACCGGGCCAGGTCGTTGGAGCCGGTGACGACCACGACGTTCGCGCCCGAGCGGGCGATCGGCTCGATGAGCCGCAGCCCGTCCCCGAACCGGCCGAGGTCGAGGTCGAGCAGCACCACGCGCGGCCGCTGCCGGGCGATGGTGGAGACCAGGGCGCCTGGTGAGGACGCGTCCTTGGGCACGGTGACGCGCCGCACGTCGTACCCCTCGACGCTCAGCGCCAGGTCGATGGCTTCGGCGAACAGCTGGTGGTCCTCGACGATGACGACGCGCTGCTCAGCCCGCCCGTGCGATGTGGCCACGCACGCTCACCTCCCGGGGAGCGGCCGGCAGGTGCAGGGCGAACGACGCTCCCGGCCCGCTCGGCAGCAGCTCGAGCCGGCCGCCCATCTGGTGGGCGATGTCGGCGGCGACGTGGAGCCCGATGCCCTGGCCGGGTGAGCCCGGCCGGCTGGTGCCCCAGTCGAAGACGCGGTCGCAGAGCTCGGCGGGTACGCCGGGACCCCGGTCGGACACGGTGACGGTGACGCCGGCCAAGGTCGAGTCCCGCGTCACCCGCACCTGGATCGGGTGGGCGCCACCGTGCACGGCGGCGTTGTCGAGCAGCACGTTGACGACCTCGGCGATGTCGTCCCCGCGGCCGACCGCGCGCAGCCCCGCCGGCTTCCAGCTGACCACGCGGCCGCGGGCCACGTGGGCCAGCACGATCTGGCCGATCACGTCGTCGAGGTCGACGTTGCGCCGCTGGGCCGGCGCCCGGTCGGCGACGAGCCTCTGGAGCCGCTCCACCTCGGCGCGCATCATCGCGGCGAGCGCATCGGACCGGTCAGCGGCCACGCCGTCGTGCATCAGCTTCTGGGCCGAGGCGATGCCGGCCACGGTGGCGTCGATCTCGTGCAGCCGGGCGCGGTCCTCGCGCAGGCCGACCTCGACGGCGTTCAGCCGCTCGTGCAGGTCGGCCACCTCCTGCTTCTCTTCGTCGATGGCCTGGTGCAGGAAGGCCGCGGCGGTGCCGGCGAGCAGCACCGCGCCGAGCAGGCCGGTCGCCAGCGCCGTGGTGCCGCCGACCGCCGAGCCGAGCCCGAGCAGCAGCAGCCCGATCGCCATCCGCGTGCGGACCCAGCCCGGCAGCTCGTCGAGCCGGGACACCGTGACGGCCAGGGTCACCGTGAGGGCGGCGAGGACGATGAGCCGGAGCACCTCGAGGGCCGGTGGGGCGGGCAACGCCGGCACCTGGATGACCACGACGTGGCGCGCGCAGGCGACGGTGAGGCCGACCAGCAGGCCGACGGCCATGGGGTCGCCGGGCAGCCGCACCCGGCGCGAGACCAGGACGGTCGCGATCAGCGCCAGCACGATGAAGACCCGGAAGGCGAGCAGCCACGACGTCTGGCGGGCGGCCAGGTCGGGGTGGGTCAGCGAGAACGCGCCGAGCGCCATACCGGGCACTGCGGCGCCGGCGAGCAGCAGGCCGAGCCAGCCGCTGGTGTCGCTGGCGGTGATCCGCCAGTGCAGGTAGAGGAAGACACCGGCGGCGAGGATCGCCGTACCGACCAGCAGGCTGCGGGCATCCGACGCCGTGGCCACGATGTCGCCGTCCGGCACCAGGGTCAGGGTGGCGAGCAGCGGCGCGAGCAGCAGAACCAGGACGAGGGTCGTCCCTCGCCAGTTCCACACACCCAGCGGGATGCGTAGCGATTTCATCGGATCCCCCCACAGGCTCCCATGACGTCACTGAGACTCAGAGTCGGGCGGAGACCCCCGGAATCCTCGTCGCGACCCCCGGCACTCTAGTACCTCATTTGGGGGATGGGAACTAGTCAGGTCCCGGGCCGGTGACTAGACCGTTCGGCCCATGCCGTCCCGAGGCGTCCTGACCCTTTCAGACGTCTGGACCAGTCCGCCCTACGCTGACCGGGTGAGCTTCGACCCCGGTACGCCGCCCGACGGTGCCGATGACCACGCGCTGGCCGGGTGGCTGGCCGAGGCCGCCGGCCGCCGCCTGCTCGAGGTCCGCGGGGAGGGGCTGGAGGGCCGCGAGCTCAAGGACGCCGGCGACCGCGCGGCTCACGAGCTCCTGATGACCCTGTTGGCCGAGCACCGACCCGGTGACGCCGTGCTCTCCGAGGAGGGCAGGGACGACAAGGTCCGGCTCACCCGCGACCGGGTGTGGATCGTCGACCCGCTGGACGGGACCCGGGAGTTCTCCGAGCCGCCGCGGGACGACTGGGCGGTGCACGTGGCGCTGTGGCAGAGGTCGGGGGACTCCGGCGAGCTCACGGCAGGGGCGGTCGCCCAGCCCGGGATGGGCCAGACGTTCAGCACCGCGGAACCGCCCGTCGTACCCCCGAGCTCCGCGGCCAGGCCGCGGATCGCCGTCTCGCGCAGCCGCCCTCCGGCGTTCATCGGACCGCTCGTCGAGGCGCTGGACGGTGACCTGGTGGAGATGGGCTCGGCCGGCGCCAAGGTGATCTCGGTGGTCCGCGACGTGACCGACGCCTACGTGCACGCCGGCGGGCAGTACGAATGGGACTCCGCCGCACCGGTGGCAGTGGCCCGGGCCGCCGGGCTGTTCACCTCCCGGGTGGACGGCTCGCCGCTGCGCTACAACCAGGACGATGTCTACCTGCCCGACCTCGTGGTCTGCCGCCCCGAGCTGTCGGAGCGGATCCTGGCTCACCTGGCCGACAATCCGGTGGACTGAGCCCGCGACCACGCGGTCGGATGGGGCGTGGCCTCCTTCATCTCGCACACGACCATCGACTGCCTCAACGCCTATGACCTCTCGGAGTGGTGGAAGCCGGTGCTCGGTTACGCCGACCTCGAGGACGACCCCAACGAGCCCGGCCACGAGGAGTGCATGATCCGCGACCCAAAGAGCGGCCACCAGATCCTGTTCATCGAGGTGGCCGACCCGACGCCGGGCAAGCCTCGTGTCCACGTCGACCTCCGCCCCCGCGAGCGCAGTCGGGATGAGGAGGTCGAGTGGCTGGTCGAGTACGGCGCGAAGCTGCACGAGGACCATCGCGGCAAGTACGGGCCGGGCAGTGGCTGGGTGACCTTCGCGGACCCCGAGGGCAACCTGTTCTGCATCCTGCGGTCAGAGGCCGAGCTCGAAGCGCAACGAGCCCGGGAACCGATCGCCTGACCGAGGAGTCCCACCGGACATGCCGCTGGACCGTCGAGACGTGCTGCGCGCAGGAGCGCTGGGTGGCCTCCTGGTCGCAGCTCCCAGCCTCTTCGCGGGCTGCTCGGACGGCCGGGAGGAGATCGACGACTCGCACATGGGTGACAACCTGCCGGAGAAGACGATCCGGTACGTCTCCTCCGACCTGGTGCGGGACACCGCCGACCCGGCCCTGGTCGGCGCCGGAGCGGGCGCGGTGCTCACGCTGGCGGGCGGTCTCTACGAACGGCTGGTCGGCAGTGAGAACCTCGCGCTCTCGCCGTTCTCCGCGGCGGTCGCCCTGGGCATGACCGTCAACGGTGCTGCCGGCAGTACGCGGGAGGAGATGCTCGCCGTCCTCGGCGGCACCGACGTGGCCGCCGTCGACGACGGGTTCAACGCGCTGACGTCGTACATCGAGTCGCTTGCGGGGCCGGTCCCGGGTGAGGACGACGCCGAGATCGCGCTCGACTCCGCCAACCGCGTCTTCGGCCAGCACGACTACCCGTGGCGCGCGGAGTTCCTGGACGCGTTGGCCGGCAGCTACGGCGCGGGCGTGCTCGAGGTCGACTTCGCGGGTGCTACCGAGACCGCTCGGGCGGCGATCAACACGTGGACCTCGCAGGCGACCCACGAGCGGATCACCCAGATCGTGCCCGAGGGTGCCCTCGACGACCTGACGCGAATGGTGTTGGTCAATGCGCTGTACTTCAAGGCGCCGTGGCTCGAGCCGTTCGAGAAGAGCGCGACCCGGGACGAGGAGTTCCACCTGGCCGACGGGTCGACCGCGAGCGTGCCGATGATGCACGGCGGTGCGTCCTACAGCGAGGGCGACGGGTGGCGGGCCGCGCACCTGCCGTACGCCGGCGGCACTCTCACCATGACCGTGGCGCTGCCCGACCAGGGCTCCGAGTCCGTCGTGGACACGCTGATCGCCGGCGGCGACCTCGCCGAGCTGCTCGGACCCGGCTCCGCGAGAGTCGCGCTGACGCTGCCGAAGTGGCAGTTCCTGGTGTCTGCGCCGCTCACCGACGCGCTGGCGCAGCTGGGCATGGCCTCCGCGTTCGACCCCGCCCGAGCCGACTTCTCCGCGATGACGACCGAGGAGGCTCTGTCACTGACTGCGGTGCTCCAGCAGGTCTTCATCGCCGTCGACGAGGCCGGCACCGAGGCGGCCGCCGCCACCGCCGTCGTAGCGGGTGTGACCAGTGCCGAGGTGGACCCGCCCGAGCCGCTGGTGCTGGACCGTCCGTTCGTCTTCGTGATCCACGACGTCGAGCACGGCACGCCGTTGTTCCTCGGCAAGGTCGCGGACCCGCGGTCATGACCGCGTGACCGACCTCGCCGCCCGGCTGTACGCCGCCCTCGCGGCCGCCCCCGGCAACCTGGCGCTGTCGCCGCACTCGGTCGCGGTCGCGCTCAACCTCACGGCGTACGGCGCCCGCGGCCGGACCCGCGACGAGATCCTGGCCGTGGTGGACGGCGCCGGGCAGCCGGTCGACGGGACCGAATGGGTCGAGCTGTCCTCGGCGAACCGGCTCTTCGGCCAGGAGGGGCTGGCCTGGCAGCCCGACCTGGCCGACCTGCTCGCCGAGGTCGACTACGCCGACCCCGAGGCGGCCCGACGGGTCATCAACGAGTGGACCTCCGCGCAGACCCACGGGCGCATCCCGGAGATCGTCCCGGAGGGCGTGCTCGACACCGAGAGCCTGCTGGTCCTCGTCAACGCGCTCTACCTCAAGGCGGCGTGGGCGGAGCCCTTCCAGGCGACGGCGACGGCGGACGCCGACTTCCACCTGGCCGACGGGACCGTGGCCCGGGTGCCGACCATGCTCGGGTACGTCGGTGCGCAGGTCGGTGCCGGCGAAGGCTGGAGGTCCGCCCGGCTGGCGTACGTCGGCGGCACCCTTGCGATGACCTTGGTCCTCCCGGACCCGGGCCGCATGGCCGAGGTCGAGGCGCTGGTGGCCGAACGCGGTTGGTCGACGGTGCTCGACGCGACGGCGTACGAACGGCTGCAGCTGCGGCTGCCCCGGTTCACCGTGCGCGCCTCCGCGCGGCTGCGGGAGCTGCTGATCTCGCTGGGCATGGCGACGGCGTTCGGCGACGACGCCGACTTCTCCGGGCTGACGACCGACGAGCAGCTCAAGATCAGTGAGGTGCTGCACCAGACGTTCGTGGCCGTCGACGAGCTGGGCACCGAGGCGGCGGCCGCGACCGCCGTGGCGATGCAGCGGGCCACGGGGATGCCGGTGGAACCGGTGCCGTTCGTGGTCGACCGGCCGTTCCTGTTCGCCGTCCATGCACAGAGCCACACCGTGCCCGACGGCACGCCACTGTTCCTCGGCAGGGTGGTGGACCCGCGCTAGCCGTGCTGTCGGTGGGGGCTCGTAGGATCGAGGGCAACACCCCCACCCGTCGCCGGTTGGGGGCTCTCGTGCTGTGCCCCTCACTCCCGATTGGCAGACCTTGACCCTCCCTCCGACCCTGTCCGGCCTGTCCGACGCCGTCCTCGCCGACCCCACCCTCGACGAGGCGATCGCGGACGCCCGCCGTGGTGTCGTGCGCGCCCTCGACCTCACCGGGCCGGCTGCGCTCCGGCCGTTCGTGGTCGACGGCCTGGTGCGCGCGGGCCGCACCGTGCTCGCCGTCACCGCCACCGCCCGCGAGGCCGAGGACCTCGTGGACGAGCTGGGCTCGCTGCTCGACCCCGACACCGTCGCGCTCTACCCGAGCTGGGAGACGCTGCCGCATGAGCGGCTCAGCCCGCGCAGCGACACCATCGGCCGCCGGCTCGCGGTGCTCCGCCGGCTGGTGCATCCGGACTCCGCCACCGGTGCGCACGGCCCGCTGCAGGTCGTCGTGGCCCCGGTCCGCTCCGTGCTCCAGCCCCAGGTCAAAGGGCTCGGCGACCTCGAGCCGGTCGAGCTGGTGCCCGGCCAGACCGCGCCGATGGAGGACGTCGTGCAGCGGCTGGCCGACGCGGCGTACTCCCGGGTCGACCTGGTCGAGCGGCGCGGCGAGTTCGCGGTCCGCGGCGGCATCGTCGACGTCTTCCCGCCGACCGAGGAGCACCCGCTGCGGGTGGAGTTCTGGGGCGACGACGTCGAGGAGATCCGCAGCTTCTCGGTCGCCGACCAGCGCACGTACGAGCAGGTGGACCGACGCGGTGTTGAATCTCTTTGGGCGCCACCGTGCCGCGAGCTGCTGCTCACCGACGACGTACGCCGCCGCGCGTGGGAGCTGGGCGAGCAGCATCCCCAGCTGGTCGAGCTCACCGACAAGATCGCCGCCGGGATCGCCGCCGACGGGATGGAGGCCCTGGCCCCGGTGCTCGTCGACGACATGGAGCTGCTCGTCGACCTCCTGCCGGCCCACACTCACGTGCTGGTGCTGGACCCCGAGCGGGTCCGCCGGCGGGCCCACGACCTGGTCGCGACCAGCGAGGAGTTCCTGGGGGCGAGCTGGGCGGCCGCCGCCAGCGGGGGCGAGGCGCCGATCGACCTGGGCGCAGCGTCGTACCGCGAGCTCGGCGACGTCCGCGCGCACGCGCTCGGGGCCGGTCAGAGCTGGTGGACGGTCAGCCCGTTCGGCCTGGCCGACGACACCGAGACCCTGGTCGAGGACGACGACGACCACGGCGTGCCGACCCGGACCCTGCCTATGCAGGCCGCCGACGCCTACCGCGGCGACGTCGACCGGGCCTTCGCCGACCTGGCGCGGTGGCGCGGCGAGGGCTTCCGCACGGTCGTCGTCCACCCCGGCCACGGGCCGGCGCAGCGCACCGTCGAGGCGCTGGGCGAGCGCGACGTGGCCGCTCGGCTCGTCGACCTCCTCGAGGACGCGCCCGCCACCGACGTGGTGACCGTGGCCTGCGGATCGCTCACCCACGGCTTCGTCGACGAGGCCAACCGGCTGGTCCTGCTCACCGGCGAGGACATCTCCGGCCAGCGCGCGTCCACCCGCGACATGCGCAGGATGCCGGCCCGCCGCAAGCGCCAGATCGACCCGCTCGAGCTGTCGGCCGGCGACTACGTCGTGCACGAGCAGCACGGCGTCGGGCGGTTCGTCGAGATGAGGCAGCGCGAGGTGGCCGGCGCCACCCGCGAGTACCTCGTGCTGGAGTACGGCGCCGGCAAGCGCGGCGGCCCGCCCGACCGGCTCTTCGTCCCGGCCGACGCGCTCGACCAGGTCACCCGCTACGTCGGTGGCGAGCAGCCCAGCCTCGACCGGCTCGGCGGCGCCGACTGGAACAAGCGCAAGGGCCGGGCCCGCAAGGCGGTCCGCCAGATCGCGGCCGAGCTGATCAAGCTCTACGCCGCCCGCCAGGCCACGCAGGGCTACGCGTTCGGCCCCGACACCCCGTGGCAGCGCGAGCTCGAGGACGCCTTCCCGTTCACCGAGACCCCCGACCAGCTGACCACGGTCGACGAGGTGAAGGACGACATGACGAAGACGGTCCCGATGGACCGGCTGGTCTGCGGCGACGTCGGCTACGGCAAGACCGAGATCGCGGTGCGCGCGGCGTTCAAGGCGGTCCAGGAGGGCAAGCAGGTCGCCATCCTGGTGCCGACCACGCTGCTGGTGACCCAGCACCTCTCGACGTTCCAGGAGCGGATGAGCGGCTTCCCGGTGCGGGTCGAGGCGCTGAGCCGGTTCCAGTCCGACAAGGAGGCCCGCGCGGTCGTGGAGGGGCTGGCCGACGGCACCGTCGACATCGTGGTCGGCACCCACCGGCTGCTGAACCCCGACATCCGGGTCAAGGACCTCGGCCTGATCGTCGTCGACGAGGAGCAGCGCTTCGGCGTCGAGCACAAGGAGCAGATGAAGCGGCTGCGCACCTCGGTCGACGTCCTGTCCATGTCCGCGACGCCGATCCCGCGCACCCTGGAGATGGCGGTGACCGGGATCCGGGAGATGTCCACGATCACCACTCCGCCCGAGGAGCGGCACCCGGTGCTGACCTACGTCGGCGGCTACGAGGACCGCCAGGTCACCGCCGCCGTACGCCGCGAGCTGCTGCGCGAGGGCCAGGTCTTCTACATCCACAACCGGGTGCAGTCGATCGAGAAGGCCGCGGCCCGGATCCGCGAGCTGGTGCCCGAGGCGCGGGTGGCCGTCGCGCACGGCCAGATGGGTGAGCACCTGCTCGAGCAGGTGATGCTCGACTTCTGGGAGAAGCGGTTCGACGTGCTGGTCTGCACGACGATCGTCGAGTCCGGCCTCGACGTCTCCAACGCCAACACCATGATCATCGAGCGGGCCGACACCCTCGGCCTCTCCCAGCTGCACCAGCTCCGCGGACGCGTGGGCCGGTCCCGCGAGCGCGCGTACGCCTACTTCCTCTACCCGGCCGAGAAGCCTCTCACCGAGACCGCGCACGAGCGGCTCGCGACCCTGGCCCAGCACTCCGACCTCGGCGGCGGCATGGCCATCGCGATGAAGGACCTCGAGATCCGCGGCGCCGGCAACCTGCTGGGCGGCGAGCAGTCCGGCCACATCGCCGACGTCGGCTTCGACCTCTACGTCCGGCTGGTCGGCGAGGCGGTGCACGAGTTCCGCGGTGACAAGGAACCGGAGCTCAACGAGGTCCGGATCGAGCTGCCCGTCGACGCGCACCTGCCCCACGACTACATCCCGTCGGAACGCCTCCGGCTGGAGATGTACAAGCGGCTGGCCGAGGTCCGCTCCGACGAGGACGTCGACCTGCTGCTCGAGGAGCTGAAGGACCGGTACGGCGAGCCGCCGGTCGAGGTCACCTCGTTGCTGATCGTGGCCCGCTTCCGGGCCCGCGCCCGGCAGGCCGGGATCGGCGAGGTGACGATCGCCGGCAAGAACGTCCGGTTCGCTCCGGTCACGCTGCCCGAGTCCCGCGTCGTGCGCCTCCAGCGGCTCTACCCCAAGTCGATCGTCAAGGCCCCGGTCGAGACGATCCTGGTGCCCCGGCCCCACATCGGCGGCGTGATGGGCAAGCCGCTGGACGGGATAGCCCTGCTGGAGTGGGCCCGCGGTGTGATCGACGGGGTCGTCGACCCCGTCGAGGCCGCTGCCGTGGGTTGAGGGTGGGTCTGGCGCCTGCGCTCGTGGTGCCGTGAGGGTGGGCCGGCGGCCGGGGCCGGCCGCGGCCTGCAGCGGCGCGTCGCGGCGCACGGCTGCCGCTCCCATTGCGTTGCGCTGGCCGCGCCGCGGCCAAGCTGCTTGATGGCCGCGACCGTCCCCGTCCGCCGGCCCACGCGCGCGTCGCCCTCGCTGCGTCATCACTATGGGTGAGGGCGTCGGGCTCGTCAGCGGCTCCGCCGCTTCCTCGCCCGACGCCGTGCTTGTCCAGACGACTTGGCCGGTTCGGTATCTCCGCGCCCGGGTGGCGCTCCTGACGGGCAATCGCTCCCTCCCCGACACCGAAGAGGCACGCCATGATTCCGCAGCCCACGCCCATCAAGCCCGCCCGCCGCGGAGGTCGGCTCCGGACCCCGCACGGCTGGTCCGACCACCGCACCCGCACCGCCGCCCTCGACGGCTGGCTGGCCCGCGAGGAGTCGGTCGCCGCAGGCACCGCCCTGCCCGCCGACCCCGCCGAGCTCGGACTGCCCGGCCGTGAGGACCTCTTCCGCGCGCTGTTCCAGCGGTTCGCCACCACGCTCGAGGGGGTCCTCGATGTCGAGCTGGAGCTGGCGGACCACGCCGACGCGCCGTACGCCGCGGTCCGGGCGGCGTACCGCAGGGCTGCCGCGCACCGTCCCGCCGACTGGCGAGCCCTCCAGCGCGAGGCCGGCGACCCGGTCCTCGTCGAGCTGACCCGCCGCCAGCACGCGCGCATCGCCCGCCGGGCCGGCATCGCCGCTCCCGAGGTCACCGCCGTCGCGACCGAGGTCGCGCGGGTCGACACCGCTCGGGTCGGCGGCTCGCCGCGGGCCCGCAGGCGTCGGGTGCCGCGGGTGCTGGCTCGCCGGGCCGCCTGACGGCCGGCCTGGCTGCCGGTGTTGAATGGGCGCGTGCGGATGCTGCGTGCCCTCCCCGTCGTCGTCCCCGTCGCCCTTCTGGCCGGCTGCGGTGTGGCCGGCACCCAGTTCCACCCGGGCGTAGCCGCGCAGGTCGGCGACGAGACCATCACCACCCGCCACGTCGACCAGGTCACTGACAACTACTGCACCGCGATCGAGAAGGTCAGCGAGGGTCAGGACACCGGTGGACAGCAGACGCCGCTGCGCTACCTGACCCACGAGTTCGCCACCTCGCTGATCGTCAAGGCGGCGGCGGAGCAGCTCGCCGACGAGTACGACGTCGAGCCGACCTCGTCGTACAAGAGCGCGCTCGCCCAGCTCGAGCCCCAGCTGGCCGAGCTCGACGAGGACGAGAAGGACGCCGTGCGCGAGGTGATCGCCGCCCAGTCCTACACCGACGACGTGCTCACCCAGATCGGCCAGCTCGACCTCGAGGACAAGGGCACCGACGACGCGACCGCCGACGACCAGCTGGCCGCGGGCCAGGACCTGCTGCGGACCTGGGTCGCCGACCACGACGTCGAGATCAACCCGCGCTACGCGATCGACTTCGGCACCGCCGAGCAGGTCGACACCGATCTCTCCTACCCGGTCGGGAGCACCGCAAAGAACGGGCTGCTGCCCCAGGCCGACCCCGACTACACCTCCGCGCTGCCCGACCACCTCGTCTGCCTCGACTGAGCGCCCCCGCATGACGCCACCGGCCTCGGGCGCACCACTGCTGGAGTTCCTGGCCGTGATGCGGCGGCTGCGGGCCGAGTGCCCGTGGAAGCGCGATCAGACCCACCGCTCGCTGGCCCGCTACCTGCTCGAGGAGACCCACGAGACCCTCGAGGCGATCGACACCGGCGACCTGGATCATCTCCGCGAGGAGCTCGGCGACCTGCTCCTGCAGGTCTACTTCCACGCCGTGGTGGCCGAGGAGTCCGGCGCCTTCACCGTCGACGACGTGGCCCGCGGGATCACCGAGAAGATGTACCGCCGCAACCCGCACGTCTTCGGGCCCCCCTCCGACGACCATCCCCAGGACGCCAGTGCCGTCAACGAGGTGTGGCAGGCGATCAAGGAGCGCGACAAGCCGCGCGCGTCCCGCACCGAGGGTCTGCCTGAGACCCTGCCCGCGCTGCTCTACGCCGCCAAGGTGCTCGAGCGCGGCGGGGTGGCCCCAGCCGCGCCCGACGAGCTCGGAGACCGGCTGCTGGCCCTGGTCGCGGAGGCGGTCGACGAGGGGATCGACCCCGAGCAGGCGCTGCGCGACGCCGTACGCCGACTTCCCTGAGCCGCGACGAATCGACCGGTCGCCGTCGCCACTAGGCTGGCCGACGCACTCTTCCCCGAACTTCCCCGACCCCAGGAGCACCCACCCGTGGCATCCATCGAAGCTGTCGGCGCGCGCGAGATCCTCGACTCCCGCGGCAACCCCACCGTCGAGGTCGAGGTGGTCCTCGACGACGGGACCTTCGCCCGGGCGGCGGTGCCGAGCGGCGCCAGCACCGGTGCGTTCGAGGCCGTCGAGCTCCGCGACGGCGGGGACCGCTACCTCGGCAAGGGCGTCCAGAAGGCCGTGGACGCGGTCATCCAGACCCTCGGCCCAGCGGTCGAGGGGATCGACGCCGACGACCAGCGCCTGGTCGACCAGACGATGCTCGACGCCGACGGCACTCCCAACAAGGCCCAGCTCGGCGCGAACGCGATCCTCGGCGTCTCGCTCGCCGTGGCGCGGGCCGCGGCCGACTCGGCGGGGCTCCCGCTCTACCGCTACGTCGGCGGCCCCAACGCGCACCTGCTCCCGGTGCCGATGATGAACATCCTCAACGGCGGGGCGCACGCCGACTCCAACGTGGACGTGCAGGAGTTCATGATCGCGCCGATCGGCGCGCCGACGTTCAAGGAGGCGCTGCGCTCGGGTGCGGAGGTCTACCACGCCCTCAAGTCGGTGCTGAAGGAGAAGGGGCTCTCGACCGGGCTCGGTGACGAGGGCGGCTTCGCGCCGAACCTCGACTCCAACCGGGCCGCCCTGGATCTCATCGCCGAGGCCGTCGAGAAGTCGGGCCAGAAGCTCGGCACCGACATCGGGCTCGCGATGGACGTCGCCGCCAGCGAGTTCTTCAAGGATGGCTCCTACGAGTTCGAGGGCGTCACGAAGTCCAGCGCCGAGATGACGGCCTACTACGCCGAGCTCGTGGCGGCGTACCCCATCGTGTCCATCGAGGACCCGCTGGACGAGGACGACTGGGACGGCTGGAAGGCCCTCACCGACCAGCTCGGAGACACGATCCAGATCGTCGGCGACGACCTGTTCGTGACCAACGTCGAGCGGCTGCAGCGCGGCATCGACGGTGGCCAGGCCAACGCCATGCTGGTGAAGGTCAACCAGATCGGCTCGCTCACCGAGACCCTGGACGCGGTCGAGCTCGCGCACCGGGCCGGGTTCCGCAACATGATGAGCCACCGGTCCGGGGAGACCGAGGACACCACCATCGCCGACCTCGCGGTGGCCGTGAACTGCGGCCAGATCAAGACCGGAGCACCGGCCCGGTCCGACCGGGTGGCGAAGTTCAACCAGCTGCTCCGGATCGAGGACGAGCTCGCCGATGCGGCGCGGTACGCCGGCTCGGGAGCGTTTCCGAGGTTCAATCGTTCCTGATGCCTGCCAACCCCGACCGCCGCGGCCGCGGCCCTCGTGGGCGCACCGGGCCGGGTCGAGGCCCGGGTGCGCCCCGGCCGGCCCGCCCTGCCCAGACGCGGGCCACGGCCGCCGAGGCCGCGGCTGCGGTCGCCGCGGCCCGCGCGGAGCGGCCGCGCTCCCGGCTCACCGGGCGGGCAGCCGTGCTGGTCCTGGTCCTGGCGGTGCTGACCGTCTCCTACGCCTCGTCACTGCGCGCCTACCTCCAGCAGCGGTCGCACATCAACGACATCAAGGTCTCGATCGCCCAGCACGAGGCGAACATCAACCAGCTCGAGGACGAGCGCGAGCGCTGGGACGACCCCGCCTACGTCGCGCAGCAGGCCCGCGAACGGCTCGGCTACGTGATGCCGGGCGAGAAGACCTACCTCGTCCTCGGCGAGGACGGCCAGCCGCTCGAGCCGGCCTCGGAGCTCCAGGACCCGGCCACCGTCATCGCGACCACCTCGACGCCCTGGTGGAGCGACGGCTGGGCGTCGGTGGAGCTGGCCGGCAACCCGCCCAAGGCCAGCAGGCCGCCGGTCTCCGAGATCGACGGCACCAAGAAGGGCACCGGCGGCGAGGACTCGGCGGGGGAGACTCCAGAGGCACCGTGAGCTCGGCGTCAAAGGCTGATCTCGAGGCGGTCGGACGGCAGCTCGGTCGTCCCGCCCGCGGCGTGCACGAGGTGGCGCATCGCTGCCCGTGCGGCCTGCCGGACGTCGTGGCGACCGACCCCCGGCTGCCGGACGGAACGCCGTTCCCGACCACCTTCTACCTGACCTGCCCGCGCGCCGCCTCGCGGATCGGCTCGCTCGAGGGCTCGGGGCTGATGAAGGAGATGGAGGCCCGCCTGGGCAGCGACGAGGAGCTGGCGGCGGCGTACGCCGCGTCGCACGAGCGCTACCTGGCCGCGCGGGCCGAGCTGGGCGACGTGCCCGAGATCGCCGGCGTCTCCGCGGGCGGGATGCCCGACCGGGTCAAGTGCCTGCACGTGCTGGCCGCCCAGGCGCTGGCCCAGGGCCGGGGCGTGAACCCGCTGGGCGACGAGGTGCTCGACGAGCTCGGCGACTGGTGGGCACCGGGACGCTGTGTCTCCACCCCGGAAAAGCATGACTGAACCGGTGGCGGCCGTCGACTGCGGAACCAACACCATCCGGCTGCTCGTGGGTGCGCTGCCCGACATCGCCGTGCGTGAGTCCCGGATCGTCCGGCTCGGGCAGGCGGTGGACGCGACCGGTCGGCTGGCCGACGAGGCGCTCGCCCGAACGTTCTCGGCCCTGGACGACTACGCGGCCACCATCCGCGAGCACGGCGCCACCCGGGTCCGGCTGTGCGCCACCTCCGCGGTCCGCGACGCCACGAACGGCGAGGTGTTCGTGCGCGGTGTCGAGGAGCGGCTCGGGGTCTCGCCCGACATCCTCACCGGCGAGCAGGAGGCGGCGCTGGCCTTCGACGGGGCGGTCCGCAACCTCACCGGCCCCGCGCCCGACCCGGTCCTGGTCGTCGACATCGGTGGCGGCTCCACCGAGCTCGTGCTCGGCTCCGGTGGAGAGGTCGACCGCGCGCACTCCATGGACATCGGCTCGGTCCGCCTGCACGAGCGGCATCTCACCTCGGACCCGCCGACCAGCGAGCAGGTGGCCGCCTGTGTGGCCGACATCGACGAGCACCTCGACGCCGCGCCGGTCTCGATCGGGACGGCCCGCACCGTGGTCGGCGTGGCCGGCACCAACCTCACGGTCGCGGCCGGTGTGCTCGGCCTCTCGTCGTACGACCGGTCCCTGATCGACCAGTCCCGGATCGCCGTGGCCGACGTGATCAGCTACGTCGAGCGGCTCGTGGCGATGCCGGTCGAGGAGCGGCTGGCGCTGCCCTACATGGCCCCCGGCCGGGCCGACGTGATCGGCGCCGGCGCGCTGATCCTCTCGCGGGTCCTGGCTCGGGCCGACGTCCCGGTCATGGTGGCCTCCGAGTCCGACATCCTCGACGGGATCGCCTGGTCACTGGTGTGAGCCTCGTGTGAGGGCGAGGAGGCGGGGTACCGGCCCCGCATGACCACCCAGCAGCACACGGACGAGCCGATCGGCGCCGTCGTGCACCGGCTCTCGGAGCAGATCCCGGAGCTCGTGCGCTCCGAGATCCGGCTCGCGCAGGCCGAGCTGGCCGAGAAGGGAAAGCACGCCGGTCTCGGCATCGGCCTGTTCAGTGGGGCCGGGCTGCTCGCCCTCTACGGCCTGGCCGGACTCCTCGCCACCGCCGTCATCGCGCTCGACCTGGCCCTGCCGCTGTGGCTGGCCGCGCTGATCGTGACCGTGGTGCTGTTCGCCGCGGCCGGCGTGGCGGCGCTGGTGGGCAAGAAGCAGGTCACCCAAGCCACACCACCCGCGCCCGGGCGGGCGATCGCCGGGGTCAAGGAAGACGTCCAGGCCGTGAAGGGGAACCGTTGATGCCCATCCAGGACTCAGGGCACAAGGCCAGTCCCGCCGAGCTCGAGGCCGACATCGCGCAGCAGCGTGAGCAGCTCGCGGCCACGATCGACGAGCTCACCGAGCAGGTCCAGGTCCGAGCCAAGAGCACCGCGAAGCAGGCCGCTGTCGTGGCCGGCGTCGTCGCAGTCCTCGCCGTTGTCGTCATTGTCGTGAAGAGGAGAAGGTCATGAAGAAGCTGCCCCTGCTCGCCGCCGCCGCTGCCGGGTACGTCCTCGGCGCCCGCGCCGGCCGCCAGCGCTACGAGCAGATCGCCGGCGCCGCCCGCAAGGTGGCGGACGACCCGCGCGTGCAGCGCGTCGCCCATCGCGCCCAGGACGCGGCCGCTCAGCAGGCCGCCGCGGCCGCCGAGGTGGCCAAGGACAAGGTGACCAGCGCGGCCTCGACCGCGGCCGACAAGGTCCGAGGCGGCGACAGCCAGGTCGGGATGCAAGCCACTCCGTAGCGGACCGTAGCCTGTCCGCCTGACCGAGCTGCCGCACCCGGCGACCGGGCAGCCGTTCGCCTCGCCGGTTCCACCCGGCACCGGCTGGCCCGGGGATCCGGCGACGCCCGCGACGCCGGTCGCGCGGACCGCGGCGCAAGTTCGCCGGCTCGCCCCTACGGTGCCGCTGGGTGAGCTGGACGCCCGGGTGTCGGTCTGCCGCGCCTGCCCCCGGCTGGTCCGGTGGCGGGAGGACGTCGCGGTCGCCAAGCGCGCGGCGTACGCCGCCGAGCCGTACTGGGGCCGGCCGATCCCCGGCTGGGGCTCGCAGACCGCGGCCGTCCTGGTGGTGGGCCTGGCCCCGGCCGCACACGGCGGCAACCGCACCGGCCGGATCTTCACCGGCGACCGCTCCGGCGACTGGCTGTTCGCCTCGCTGCACCGGGTCGGTCTGGCCACCCAGGCCACCAGCGTGCACGCCGCCGACGGGCTCGAGCTGGTCGACACCCGGATGGTGGCCACGGTTCGCTGCGCCCCACCGCAGAACAAGCCGACCACCGCCGAGCGGGACACCTGCGCCCCGTGGATCGAGGCCGAGCTCGCGCTGCTGGTCGAGCACGTGCGCGTCGTCGTGGCGCTGGGGTCGATCGGCTGGGAGGCCACCCTCCGCTCGTTCCGGGCGATCGGGTGGTCGGTCCCGGCCCCGAAGCCGCGGTTCGGCCACGGCGCCGAGGCGACGCTCGGCGCAGCCGGACGCGAGATCGTCCTGCTCGGCTGCTACCACCCGAGCCAGCAGAACACCTTCACGGGCAGGCTGACCGAGCCGATGCTCGACGCGGTCCTGGGCCGCGCCGCGGCCTTACGCTGACCCGGCCCCCGTATCCCAACCGGTAGAGGAAGCCGCCTTAAAAGCGGTTCAGTGTGGGTTCGAGCCCCACCGGGGGCACGCGACCCCAGGCACAGACCACTCGGCCCGGCTGCTGCGCAACGACCGTCCGTCGTGGCATTCTCCTGCTCGCAGACAGTCGGACGGGGGGTCCTTCCGTTGCACGAGCACCACGACGCTCCAGACTCAGACGAGTCAGAGATGTTCACCCAGGAGTTCTGGGACGAGAGGTACGCCGCCTCGCAGCGGGTCTGGTCGGGTCGGCCCAACCGGGTGCTGGTCGAGCTCGCGGCCGAGCTGCCACCTGGCGTGGCCCTCGACGTGGGGTGCGGCGAGGGAGCCGACGTCGTCTGGCTGGCCGAGCGGGGCTGGCGGGTCACCGGCGCCGACATCTCGACGGTCGCGCTCGAGCGGGCTCGGCAGCACGCAGGCGAGGCCGGCGTGGCCGACCGGACCTCCTGGCTGCACGTCGACCTGGTCGCGGGCGACCAGCTGCCGGGCGGTGCGGACCTGGTGATCGCGATGTTCATCCACGTTCCTGAAGCCCACTTCGACCGGATCTACGGCGCGATCGCCGCCGCGGTGCGCCCCGGCGGCACCCTGCTGGTCGCCGGCCACCACCCGGACGAGCGGGACACCGGCCTGCGGAACCCGCACCTGAGCCACCTGCTGTTCACGCCCGAGCGGGTCGCCCGGCTGCTCGGCCCGGAGTGGCTCGTCGACGTCGCCGAGCGGCGGACCCGCGAGCAGGAGAAGGACGGCGAGACCCTGATGGCCACGGACACGGTGGTGCTGGCCCGGCGCCAGCCAGGATGATGCGCGGGTGAGACGCGTCCTCGTCGTACTCCTGCTCGGCCTCGGGCCGCTGCTGGTGGGCGGGCACGTCCGAGCGCAGGAGCCGGAGGCTTCGAGGCTCGTCGCTGGCGCTCCTCGCGCCTCAGCGACCGTCGGCGCGGCCGAGCGGAAGGCGCGTCCGCAGCTGCGCCGGGACGGGCGCTGGCTGGTCGACCCGCAGGGGCGGGTCGTGATCGTGCACGGGCTCAACCTCGTCTACAAGCGCAAGCCCTATGTCCCGCCGGACGGGCCCACCGGGTTCACGAAGAAGGACGCCGCCTGGCTGGCCCGGCACGGGTTCAACGCGGCGCGGGTCGGAACGCTGTGGGCCGGGCTCACGCCGAGCGCGCCGGGCCAGGCCGACCCGGCCTACCTCGACCAGTGGCAGCGGGTGTTGAACCTGCTCGCGAAGAAGCACATCTGGATCCAGCTCGACATGCACCAGGACCAGTGGCACGAGCAGTACGGCGGCGAGGGCGTCCCGGACTGGGCCGCGGTGCGGCAGCTGCCGTTCAGCCTGACGCCGCCGGTGGTGGCGCCGTTCCCCACCGGCTACTGGACGCCCGAGGTCTCGGCGATGTTCGACGACTTCTGGGCCAACCGGCGCGGGCTGCTCGACGGCTGGGTGGCCGCGTGGCGGGTGGCGGCCACCCGGTGGGAGCGGCAGCCGTACCTGATGGGCTACGACCTGCTCAACGAGCCCTGGATGGGAGTCGAGTGGCCGACCTGCCTGACCACCGGCTGCCCCGCGTCGTACCCCTCCGAGCTGCAGCCGGCGATGGAGGCCGGGCTCCGGGCGATCCGGGCGATCGACCGCGACAACATCGTCTGGTGGGAGCCGCAGCAGTTCGCCGGCGGCCAGGCGATCGACACCTTCTTCACCGCGCCCGCGGGCCAGTCATCGGGGGAGCGCCAGCTCGGCCTGTCGTGGCACAACTACTGCCCCGACGTGTTCCTGGAGAGCCAGGGCCTCCCGGGCGGCAACGTCCAGAACTGCCGCGCGTACGCCGACGGCCGGCAGGCGCACGCGCTGGAGCAGGCCGACCGCATGCAGGCGGTGCCGATGATGAGCGAGTGGGGCGCCACCGACAACCTGGCTGCGATCAAGATCGACGCGGCCTCGGCCGACCGGCACCTGATGGGCTGGACGCACTGGGCCTACAAGTTCTGGAACGACCCGACCACGGCCGACGGCGACCAGGGGCTGTTCGCCGACGACACGAACCTCGCCTCGGTCAAGCAGGCCAAGGCGCGGGTGCTGGTCCGTACCTACGCGCAGGCGGTCGCCGGTACGCCGCTGGTGATGCGGTTCCGGCCGGGCAGCGGGCGGTTCTGGTTCCGCTACAAGCCGGACCGCTCAGTGACCGCACCGACCAGGATCTTCGTCAGCCCGCTGCACTACGCCCGCGGGTTCACGGTCGCGGTCGAGCACGGCAGCTACCGGCGCGCGGGCCGCTACGTGCTCGTCAGGGCGAACTCGACGAAGGCCGTGTCCGTCCGGATCCAGCGGCGCTGAGCCGCGTTCACTCATAGCGAATCCACAGCAACGGCGGGAACGTCCGCGCACAGACCCGCGTTGAACAGTCGAAGGCCCGTAGGATGGGTCCACTCACCCAGGCCTCCAAGGAGGAGACCATGCAGAGCAACAACCCGATCTTCCGTCGGTCGGAGGAGTTCCAGCGCGGCGGCAGCAATCCGTACGCCAGCTCGGCGATGACCGACCCCTCCACGTGGTCGGTCGGCACGCCGGGTGGCACGGCCTACGCGCCCCCCGCCACGACGTCCGCCCCCATGACCATCGACTCGGTGGTCCAGAAGACCGCGATCTCGCTCGGCGTCGTCATCGTGGCCGCTGCGGTCACCTGGCTGATGACCGGCGACATCACCGCCACCGGGGTGCCGAGCGCTCTGATTCTCGCGCTCACGGTCGGCTCGCTGGGCGCCTTCGCGCTCTCGATGGTCAACTCCTTCAAGCGGGTGGTCAGCCCGCCGCTGGTGCTCGCCTTCTGCGTCGCCGAGGGCGTCGCCCTGGGTGCGTTCAGCAAGTTCATCGACTCGATCTACTCCACGAACGGCACGGGCAACCTGGTCGTCCAGGCGGTGATCGGCACGTTCGCGGCCTTCGCCGGCACGCTGGCGGCGTACAAGTTCTTCAACATCCAGGTCGGCGCCAAGTTCCGCAAGTTCGTGATCGCAGCCGTGTTCGGCATGATCGGCCTGAGCCTGATGGAGCTGGTGCTCGGGATGTTCGGCTCGTCGTTCGGCCTCTTCGGCTTCGGCGGGCTCGGCATCCTGACCGCGATCGCCGGCCTGGTGCTCGGTGTGTTCATGCTGATCCTCGACTTCGACTTCGTCGAGCAGGGCATCGCCAACCAGATCCCCGAGCAGGAGTCCTGGCGCGCGGCGTTCGCGATGACGGTCAGCCTGGTCTGGATCTACACCAACCTGCTCCGCCTGCTGGCGATCTTCAGCGACAACTAGTAGTCACCACCGGCCTCACGCTCCGGCGGCTCCTGGACCTCGGGTCCGGGGGCCGTCGTCATTTCCCATCGAGTGACCCACACGGCAGGTCGGGAACGCTCCCAGACCTGCCAAATGGGTCACTCGACGCGAACTCAGCGACCGGTCACGCCGTCGATGAGCTCACGCAGGATGTCGGCGTGGCCGGCGTGCCGGGCCACCTCGCTGGTCATGTGGGCGACGACCCACCGCACGCTCAGTGGCTGACCGTCCACCAGGACCGCCAGGGGCGTGTCCAGGTCGGTCACCCCGGCCATGATCTCCTCGCTCGCTGCGACTGCCTCGTCGTAGGCCGCCACCACCTCCGCCACCGGCCTCGCGGGGTCGCCCTCGAAGTCGACCTCGGCCCACCGGGAGTCGCCGGCTACGTGGTGGCCGAACCAGAACCGCTCCCCGTCGGTCAGATGCGCGACCAGGCCGACCAGCGACGTGCCCGACGGCACCAGGACCCGCCTGGCCTGCTCCTCGTCGAGCCCCTCCAGCTTCTTGAGTACGCAGTGCCGGGCGAAGCGGAGGAAGGCCAGCGCGGTGTCCTTCTCGCCTGTGTCGACGCGGGGGACGGGTTCGCGCTGGGTCTCGGTCATGCCGAGGGCGTACCCGATTCCGCCGTCGCGTCCTCGGGCTCTTCGTCGTCCTCGTGCGGCGCCTCGCCCTCGGGGTGCGGGTGCCGGCGGCGGTGCCGGAGCTCGACCCACAGGCCGCGGACGCCGCGCGACCGGCCGCCGACCTCGGTGCCGTCGAGCTCGGTGCCGGGGATGTTGACGGCCTGCAGCGCCGCGGTCGTGATGGGCAGCACGCCCTCGCCGCGGATCGCCTCGGGCTCTGCCTCGTCGGCGGGGATCAGGCCGAGCGCGGCCAGCGTCGAGGGCAGCAGCACCGCGGCCAGCGACCGGTAGCCGGCCGCCGACGGGTGGAACTGGTCGGGGCCGAAGAGCAGCGCAGGGGCGGCCGCGAACTCCGGGCCGAGGACCGAGCCGAGGGAGACGGTCCGTCCGCCGCCCTCGAGCACCGCGATCGTCTGCGCGGCGGCCATCCGCCGCGACCAGGTGCGCGCGACCTGCTTCAGCGGCGGCGGGATGGGCTTGACCGTCCCCAGGTCGGGGCAGGTGCCGACCACGACCGCCACCCCGGCCTCCTTGAGCCGGCGCACCGCCTCGGCGAGGTGGCCGACGGACGCCGCCGGGCGGACGCGGTGGGTGACGTCGTTGGCGCCGATCAGGACCACCGCGACGTCCGGCTCGATCGGCAGCGCCCGGTCGAGCTGTCCGGCCAGGTCGGAGGAGCGGGCGCCGATCCTGGCGAAGGCGCGCAGGTAGACCCGCCGGTCCGCACGCTCGGCCACGCCACTGGCCAGGAGCGCGCCGGGTGTCTCCTCGACCCGCTCGACGCCGTACCCGGCCGCGGCGGAGTCGCCGAGCAGCACGATCTTGATGGCGGGACCGGGCCGGCCCCGGCCGTACCAGCCGGTCGCGTCCGGCGGCACCCGGTCGCCCGGCTCGCCGATGGCGCGGCGGGCCAGCTGGGCCTCGGCCCTCAGCACGCCGTAGAGCGCCCCGCCGAGCACGGAGAGGCCGCCCCCGCCGTACGCCGCAGCAGAGGCGAGCTTGCGCGCTGCCCCGGCCTTCCCCACGAGTCCATGCTACGGATGGGTAACCGCATAGGTTTGTGGGGTGCAGTACGCCAACTCGCTCCTCGACCTGATCGGCAACACCCCGCTGGTCCGGCTCCAGCAGACCCTCGACCTCCCTGCCGATGAGGGACCCCTCGTGCTGGCCAAGGTGGAGTACCTCAACCCGGGCGGGTCGGTGAAGGACCGGATCGCCACCCG
Organism: uncultured Actinomycetota bacterium; assembly: GCA_963749865.1. Lineage (GTDB taxonomy): Bacteria > Actinomycetota > Actinomycetes > Propionibacteriales > Nocardioidaceae > Nocardioides. The sequence goes on along the minus strand of CAVVOE010000003.1, from coordinate 141,097 downwards.
CATGATCGACGCTGCGGAGAAGTCCGGCGAGCTCCAGCCCGGCGGCACGATCGTCGAGCCGACCTCGGGCAACACCGGCGTCGGGCTGGCGATGGTCGCCCAGGCGCGCGGCTACCGGTGCGTCTTCGTCTGCCCCGACAAGGTCAGCGAGGACAAGCGCAACGTGCTCAAGGCCTACGGCGCCGAGGTGGTCGTGTGCCCGACTGCGGTCGCGCCCGAGCACCCGGACTCCTACTACAACGTCTCGGACAAGCTCGCTGCCCAGCCGGGCGCGTGGAAGCCGGACCAGTACTCCAACCCGCAGAACCCGCAGTCGCACTACGAGACCACCGGCCCGGAGATCTGGGCGCAGACCGACGGGAAGATCACCCACTTCGTGACCGGCATGGGCACCGGCGGCACCATCAGCGGCGTCGGCCGCTACCTCAAGGAGCAGAACCCCGAGGTGCAGGTCGTCGGCGCCGACCCCGCCGGCTCGGTCTACTCCGGCGGCACCGGCCGCCCCTACCTCGTCGAGGGGGTCGGAGAGGACTTCTGGCCCGAGACCTACGACCGCGACATCGCGGACCGGATCATCGAGGTCTCCGACGCGGACTCGTTCGCGTTCACCCGCCGCCTGGCCCGCGAGGAGGCGATGCTCGTCGGCGGCTCGTCCGGCATGGCGGCGTACGCCGCGCGCCAGCTGGCTCGGGAGCTCGCCGCGGACGGGCAGAACGACGCGGTCATCGTCGTGCTGCTGCCCGACAGCGGCCGCGGCTACCTGACGAAGGTCTTCAACGACGACTGGCTGGCGCAGTACGGCTTCCCGACCGAGGCCACCCGCGACCAGACCCAGACCGTCGGCGAGGTGCTGCGCGGCAAGGACGGCCGGCTGCCCGACCTGGTGCACACCCACCCCGGCGAGACGATCGCCGAGGCGGTGGCGATCCTGCAGGAGTACGCCGTCTCGCAGATGCCGGTGGTCCGCGCCGAGCCCCCGATCGTGGCCGCCGAGGTGGCCGGCTCGGTCTCCGACCGGGCCCTGCTCGACGCGCTCTTCGCGGGGTCGGCCCGGCTCACCGACCGGGTGGAGGACCACATGAGCCCGCCGCTGCCGACCATCGGCTCGACCGAGGACGCCCGCGACGCCGTGGCCCTGCTCGAGAAGGCCGACGCGGTGCTGGTGCAGGAGGACGGCAAGCCGGTCGGCGTGCTGACCCGGCAGGACCTGCTGGCGTTCCTGTCTCGCTGAGCGATTCGTCTGCGCAGCCGAGCGGCGAACTGCCGGTCAGGCCGCAGACGAATCGGACTAGGATGAGAACACGTTCTAGTTTCGAGGCGGAGGCGGGATGAGCGCGAGTCCAGCGGTCGAGGGGTGGTTCACCACCGGGCCGGAGCCGAGGTTGCTCGGGTCGCGGTGCACGACGTGCGCGACCGTCTACTTCCCGCCCACTCCGTCCGAGAAGGCCGGCTTCTGCCGCAACCCCGCCTGCGACGGCGAGGAGTTCGAGACCGCCGAGCTGAGCCGGCGCGGGACGGTGTGGAGCTACACCGACGCGCAGTACCAGCCGCCGCCGCCGTACGTCGCGCGCACCGACCCCTACCGGCCGTTCGCGCTGGCCGCGGTCGAGCTGGCCGAGGGGATCACGGTGCTGGGCCAGGTCGCCGATGGCTACGGCGTGCAGGACCTGCGGGTGGGCGCGGAGGTCGAGCTCGTGGTCGAGCCGCTGGACGGCGACCTCCTGGTCTGGCGATGGAAGCCCGTGACGGAGCTGGGCGAGGAGGCGGACCAGTGAGCACGGACGTCGCGGTTCTGGGCGTAGGCATGCACGCGTGGGGCAAGTGGGGCCGGCCGTTCACGGAGTACGGCGTGGTCGCGGCGCGGGCCGCGTTGGCCGACGCCGGGATCGACTGGCAGGCCGTGGACCTGGTGGTCGGCGGCGAGACCGTCCGCAACGGGTACGCCGGCTACGTCGCCGGTGCGACCTTCGCGCAGGCCCTGGGGTGGAACGGCGCCCGCGTGGCGACGTCGTACGCCGCCTGCGCGACCGGTGCCCAGGCCCTCGACACCGCACGGGCGCGGATCCTGGCCGGGCTCTCGGAGGTCGCCCTCGTGGTCGGCGCGGACACGACACCGAAGGGCTTCCTCGCGCCGAACGCCGGGGAGCGGTGGGACGACCCGGACTGGCTGCGGTTCCGGCTCCTGGGCATGACCAACCCGGCCTACTTCGCGCTCTACGCGCGGCGCCGGATGGACCTCTACGGCGCCACCGCGGAGGACTTCGCGCAGGTCAAGGTCAAGAACGCGCGGCACGGGCTGGAGAACCCGAACGCCCGGTACCGCAAGGAGGTCAGCGTCACCGACGTCCTGGAGAGCGCGGTCGTGAGCGACCCGCTGCACCTGCTCGACATCTGCGCGACCTCCGACGGTGCGGCCGCGGTCGTGGTGGCCAGCACCGAGTACGCACGCAAGATCGGCCTGGAGAGTCCGGTGCGCATCAACGCGGTCAGCACGGTGACCCCGACCTTCCCGAACACGGTCATGGACATGCCGAACATCTCCACCGACTCCTCCGCGGCAGGCGAGCCGGTGCGGACCTTCAAGGAGTCGATCGCGCACGCGGCGTACGAGGAGGCCGGCATCCCGCCGGAGGACGTGAGCCTGGCCGAGGTCTACGACCTCTCGACCGCGCTCGAGCTGGACTGGATGGAGGACCTCGGCCTGTGCAAGCGCGGTGAGGCCGAGTCGCTGCTCCGCGCCGGCGACACGACGGTCGGCGGCCGGATCCCGGTCAACCCGAGCGGCGGGCTGGCCTGCTTCGGGGAGGCCGTTCCGGCCCAGGCGCTGGCCCAGGTCTGCGAGGTCACCTGGCAGCTCCGAGGCCAGGCCACGGGCCGCCAGGTCGAGGGTGCGACCGTGGGGATCACCGCGAACCAGGGACTCTTCGGCCACGGGTCGTCGGTGCTGCTGAGCCGCTGAGGGTGGGTGGTGGCGGTCTGGCGCCTGCGCTCGTCGCGTCGGGTTGAAGGCCCTGCGGGCCGGGGGCGCCGGCGCCGACAGGCAGCGGCGCGTCGCGGGCAGTGGCTCGCGCTCCCATTGCGTCGCGCTACCCGCGCCGCGGCCAAGCTGCTTTAGCGTCGCCGGCGCCCCCGGCCCGCAGGGCCGGCACGCATCGCCCTCGCTTCGTCATCACTCGTGGGGGGTGTCGGGCTCGTCAGCCCTGCGGGCCTCCTCGCCCGACGCCCGTGACCGAGCGGCCGAGCAGGGCCGCCAGCCGGTCGATCGCGGCCGCGTCGTCGGCCACCGGCTGCGGTGGGCCGAACGGCGTCCGCCCCGGCGGCAGCTGCTCCATCAGGGTCAGGCTGTGCGTGATCGCGCGCTCGGCGACCGGGTCGTCGACGTCGAGCGGCCGACCGGCGCCGCGCGCGGCGTCCCAGCCGTGGGTGAGCGCCTCGATGGTGCGCAGCTGGTTGACCGCGGGGGCCGGCATCGGGCCCAGCCCGGTCGGGTAGACGCCAGCCGGGTCGGCCGCCTCGAGCGCCTCGCGCAGCCGCACCGCGCCCTCGGCGTAGGCCGCCGGCAGGTCGGCGTCGGGCACCCCGGCCACCTCGGCGGTCAACGCCGGCAGGTCGTAGGCGCTGCCGCCCAGCGAGATCGCGAACGCCCGCTCGCCCACCACGAGGTGGCGCACCACGCCCGCGACGTCCCACTCGTCGCACGGGCTGTCGCGGCTCCAGTCCTCCGGGGCCAGGTCTGACAGGAGCGCGTTCACGGCGGTCTGGGCATGGCTGAGGTCATCGAGGTTCACGGGGCCACTCTGCCGTGACGCACCGACGGTGGCCTCTACCCTCAGCCCATGTCCTTCGTCCTCGTCGACCGACCCGTGCCCGAGGTCGGCGTCGTCACCCTCAACCGGCCCGAGCGGATGAACGCGATGGCCTACGACGTGATGGTGCCGCTGCGCGACGCGCTGCGGGAGCTCGGCGCGGACAACGCGGTCCGCGCGGTGGTGGTGACGGGTGCGGGCAAGGGGTTCTGCTCGGGCGCCGACCAGGAGTCGGCCGGTACGCCGCCGGGGGTGGCCGGCGTGACCCGGCCGACGTACGCCCTGCGCGCGATGGAGATGCTCGAGGACACCTTGCTCACCTTGCGCCGGCTGCACCAGCCGGTGATCGCGGCGATCAACGGGGCGGCGATCGGGGGCGGGCTGTGCCTCGCGCTCGCCTGCGACCTGCGGATCGCGGCGCCCGCGGCGTACTTCCGGGCCGCCGGCATCAACAACGGGCTGACCGCCAGCGAGCTCGGCCTGAGCTTCCTGCTGCCGCGGGCCATCGGCTCCACGCGGGCCGCCGACCTGATGCTGACCGGCCGGGACCTGGGCGCCGAGGAGGCCGAGCGGGTCGGGCTGGTGTCCTCGCTCCACGACGACGTCGTCGCGGCCGCGGTGGAGATCGGCCGGCGGATCGCGACGTTGAGCCAGCCGGGGATCGAGCTGACCAAGAAGTCGCTGCACGCCGGCATCTCCGCCACGTCGCTCGAGACCTACCTGCACAGTGAGGGGCTCGGCCAGCTCTACCTGCGGCTGCTGACCGACAACTTCGAGGAAGCCACCCGGGCCCGCAAGGAAGGTCGGCCGGCGGTCTTCCGCGACGACCGATGAGTTGGAAGTGTGGGGCCGGTCCGACCGACACCGTTTCCCCGACCGGAAGGCTCACCCATGGCAATCCTCAACCCCTACCTCACCTTCGAGGGCAACGCCCGCGAGGCGGTCGAGTTCTACCAGGACGTCTTCGGCGGCGAGCTCAATGTCATGACCTTCGGTGACATGGGCGCCAGCGAGCACGAGGGCAACCAGCTCCCGGCCGACGGCGTGATGCACGCCCAGCTGACCACCGACCAGGGCTTCACGCTGATGGCCGCGGACCAGCCGCCGGGAGAGACGGGCACCACCCCGAACGGCCACATCAGCCTGAGCGGCGACGAGGGCGACGTGCTGCACGGCTACTTCGACAAGCTCGGCGAGGGCGGGAACGTCGACGTACCCCTCGCCAAGCAGGTCTGGGGCGACGAGTTCGGCCAGGTCAAGGACAAGTTCGGCGTGAACTGGCTGGTGAACATCTCGGGCGGGCAGGGCTAGCACCACGTCAGGAGACGTCCCCGTCCACGTAGACCCAGCGCCCGCGGCGGCGCTCGAACCGGCTGCGCTCCTGCCGTCGGCCCGGGCTGCCGCCGCGGTCGTACGACGCCACGAACGCCACCTCGCCGGTGTCATCGCCGGGACCGCCGTCGACCACGTCCAGGATCTCCAGCCCGGTCCAGGTCAGCGCCGGGTCCGGCTCGATCGACTCCGGTCGGGTGCGTGGGTGCCAGGTGCGGAACACGTGGTCCAGCTCGCCGACGGCGTACGCCGCGTAGCGCGAGCGCATCAGCTCCTCCGCGGTGCCCGCCTCGGCCCGGCGCCGGTGCAGCCGCCCGCAGCACTCGGCGTACGACGCGCCGGAGCCGCACGGGCAGCTGACAGGGGGCACGTTTCCATCCTCCCGCGTTGGTCACCGGGTGATGAATGCCCGACGACGAGAGGAAGCCCGTGAGCAACCCCGACGAGCAGGCTGAGACCCAGGCGCTGCTGACCCAGCTGGCCCGGAGCGTGGCCCTGCTGCCGCAGGAGGTGCCCGAGGGTGCCGAGCCGCCGCCCGAGGGAGCGATCGCGTTGCCGGTGATCGAGCAGGACGGCATGCAGTACGTGCCGGTCTTCACCAGCGAGGAGGCGCTGACGTCCGCCGGCGCGGACCCCACGACGGCGGTGCCGGTGCCGCTGGTCGAGCTGGCCGCCGGCTGGCCCGGCGACGAGCTGTGGCTCGCCGTGGACCCGGCCAGCGAGCACGGGCTGACCCTCCCGCCGGACGTGGTGCGCGCGCTGCCCGGCCTGGTCGGTGCCGGCCCCAACGGGACGGCCTGACGGACCGACCGCCCCGCCAACCGGAGGCATGGTCCAGTTGTTGTGGCGCTGAGTAGCGTGGCTACGTGACCTCAGCTCCCTCGATCACCAGCCTCGGCGCGCTCCGCGCCTCGGGCCACGTGCAGAAGTCGCTGCGCACCGAGCTCCGCGACAACCTGCTCGACGCGCTGCGCGAGGGCCGGGATCCGTGGCCGGGGCTGCACGGCTTCGACGACACGGTGATCCCGCAGGTCGAGCGGGCCATGATCGCCGGGCACGACGTCGTGCTCCTGGGCGAGCGCGGCCAGGGCAAGACCCGGCTGCTGCGCACCCTGTCGGGGCTGCTCGACGAGTGGACCCCGGTGATCGGTGGCGCCGAGCTCGGCGAGCACCCCTACGAGCCGATCACCCACGACTCCCAGCGCCGGGCGATCGAGCTCGGCGACGAGCTGCCGGTGGAGTGGCGGCACCGCGACGAGCGGTACGCCGAGAAGCTGGCCACGCCGGACACCAGCGTCGCCGACCTGATCGGCGACGTGGACCCGATGAAGGTGGCCGAGGGACGCTCGCTGGGCGACCCCGACACCATCCACTTCGGCCTGGTCCCGCGCTCGCACCGCGGGATCGTGGCGATCAACGAGCTGCCCGACCTCGCGGAGCGGATCCAGGTCGCGATGCTCAACGTGATGGAGGAGCGGGACATCCAGATCCGCGGCTACGTGCTGCGGCTGCCGCTCGACGTGCTCGTCGTCGCCAGCGCCAATCCCGAGGACTACACCAACCGGGGGCGGATCATCACCCCGCTCAAGGACCGGTTCGGTGCGGAGATCCGCACGCACTACCCGACCGAGCTCGAGGACGAGGTCGCGGTGATCCGCCAGGAGGCCGAGCTGCCGAGCGACATGGTGGAGGTCCCTGACCACCTCGTCGAGATCCTGGCCCGCTTCACCCGCAACCTGCGCGAGTCGTCGTCGGTCGACCAGCGCTCCGGCGTCTCCGCGCGGTTCGCGATCGCCGGCGCCGAGACGATCGCCGCGTCCGCGATCCACCGCGCCACGTCGCAGGGCGAGGAGGAGGCAGTCGCGCGGGTGGTCGACCTCGAGACCGCGGTCGACGTGCTCGGCGGCAAGATCGAGTTCGAGACCGGCGAGGAGGGCCGCGAGGCCGAGATCCTCACCCACCTGCTGCGCACCGCGACCGCCGAGACCGTCCGGCACACCTTCCGCGGCCTCGACTTCGCGCTCCTCGTCGACGCGATCGAGAGCGGGATGATGGTCACCACCGGCGAGCAGGTCGCCGCCCGCGACTTCCTCACCGGGCTGCCCGTGCTGGGCGAGTCGGAACTGTACGACGAGATCTGCGAGCGGGTCGGCGCGACCAACGACGGGCAGCGGGCCGGCGCCATCGAGCTCGCGCTCGAGGGCCTCTACCTGGCCCGCAAGATCAGCAAGGAGACCGGCGGCGGAGAGGTCGTCTATGGATGACGCAACTGTCCTGCGGCGGGCCACCCCTGACGATGCACCGGCGTTGCGGGCGCTGGGGGAGGCCGTGGTCGCGGCGACGTACGTCCCGATCGACCCGGCGTACGCCGAGTTCACCCTCGAGACGTGGTGGGACGTCGACCGGATGAAGCGCTCGGTCGAGGACATCTGGCACGTGGTGGCCGAACGCGACGGCCGGATCATCGGGGTCGCGAACCTCGGCCGGTCCGACGGGCGCTGGGTCATGTGGAAGCTCTACGTCGACCCGGACGCGCAAGGTGCCGGACTCGGCTCGAGGCTGCTCGAGGCCACCCTCGAGCAGGTGCCGGCCCGCGAACCGCTGTGGTTGGAGTACGTCGACGGCAACACCCGCGCGGCCGGCTTCTACGATCGCCACGGCTTCGTCGAGTCGCACCGTGAGCCCACGGGGCGCTTCCCCGACCTGGTGTGGATGAGGCGGGACGCCGGTGGCTAGTCGCCACACCTCCAAGCAGGTCCGATCGCGCTACGGCCGGTACGACGGTGGCGACCCGCTCGCGCCGCCGGTCGACATCGCCGAGGCGCTGGACGCGATCGGGCAGGACGTGATGGCCGGCTACTCGCCGGAGCGGGCGATGCGGGAGTTCCTGCGCCGCGGCGGCCGCAGCCAGCGCGGCCTCGACGACCTGGCCCGGCGGGTGGCCGAGCGGCGCCAGGAGCTGCTGCAGCGGCACAACCTCGACGGCACGCTCAACGAGATCCGTGAGCTGCTCGACCGTGCGGTCCTCGAGGAGCGCAAGCAGCTGGCGCGCGATGTCGACATGGACGACGGCGACCGGGCCGTGCGCGAGATGCAGCTCGCGAACCTTTCCCCCAACACCGCGGCCGCGGTGAGCGAGCTGTCGTCGTACGACTGGAAGAGCCGGCAGGCCCGCGAGGACTACGAGCGGATCAAGGACCTGCTCGGGCGCGAGCTGCTCGACCAGCGGTTCGCCGGCATGAAGGAGGCCCTGGAGAACGCCACCGACGAGGACCGCGCGGCCATCAACCAGATGCTCACCGACCTCAACGAGCTGCTCGAGAAGCGGGGGCGGGGTGAGGACACCCAGGAGGACTTCGACGAGTTCATGGCCAAGCACGGGGACTTCTTTCCGGAGAACCCGCAGAACCTCGACGAGCTCCTCGACGCGATGGCCGCCCGCGCCGCGGCCGCGCAACGGATGCTGAACTCGATGTCCGCCGAGCAGCGCGCCGAGCTGATGCAGCTCTCCCAGCAGGCGTTCGGCTCGCCGGCCCTCATGGAGTCCCTGGCCCGGCTCGACTCCAACCTCCAGTCGCTGCGCCCGGGCGAGGACTGGTCGGGCTCGGAGCGGATGGACGGCGACGAGGGACTCGGTCTCGGCGACGGCACCGGCGTCTTCCAGGACCTCGCCGACCTCGACGAGCTGGCCGACCAGCTCTCGCAGTCGTACGGCGGCGCGCGGATGGACGACCTCGACCTCGACAAGCTGGCCCGCCAGATCGGCGACGACGCGCGGGTCGATGCGCGCACCCTGCAGGAGCTCGAGCGTGCGCTGCGCGACGGCGGCACCTTGCGCCGCGGGTCGGACGGCAACCTGCAGCTCACGCCGAAGGCGATGCGCCAGCTCGGCAAGGCGCTTCTGCGCGACGTCGCCGAGAGGATGTCGGGCCGACAGGGCCAGCGCGAGCTGCGCCGGGCCGGCGCGGCCGGTGAGCTCTCGGGCGCGACCCGCACCTGGGAGTTCGGCGACACCGAGCCGTGGCACGTCCCGCGCACGATCACGAACGCCGTCGTACGAACCGCCGGTGAGGGCTTCGACCCGCGCGCCGGCGTACGCCTCACGGTCGAGGACATCGAGGTCCAGGAGACCGAGGCCCGGAGCCAGGCCTGCGTGGCGCTGCTGGTGGACACGTCGTTCTCGATGGCGATGGACGGGCGCTGGGTGCCGATGAAGCGCACCGCGCTGGCGCTGCACACGCTGATCCGGTCCCGGTTCCGCGGCGATGCGCTGCAGCTGATCGGCTTCGGCCGGCACGCCGAGGTGATGGAGATCGAGCAGCTCACCGCGCTCGACGCGATGTGGGACAAGGGCACCAACCTGCACCACGCGCTGCTGCTCGCGAACCGGCACTTCCGCAAGCATCCCCACGCCCAGCCGGTGCTCCTGGTGGTGACCGACGGCGAGCCGACCTCGCACCTCGAGCCGGACGGCGAGGTGTACTTCTCGTATCCGCCGCACCCCCTGACCGTGGCGCACGCCGTCCGTGAGCTCGACAACTCCCGCCGGCTCGGCGCCCAGACGACGTTCTTCCGGCTCGGCGACGACCCCGGCCTGGCCCGCTTCATCGAGTCGATGGCCGCCCGGGTCGAGGGCCGGGTGGTGGCTCCCGAGCTGGACGACCTCGGCGCCGCCGTCGTCGGGTCCTACCTCGGCTCGCGCGACCCCGGCCAGGCGATGCCCTACCGCGGTGGCTACGGCGACTGGTTCGGCGGCCGGGGGTTCTGGGTCGGCGACTGACTGCTCGTGTAGCCGTCCGTGGCGACGGGTACTCGACGGGGGACGGTCGAGGAGGTGTGTGGTGGCGCGTGCGATCTGGACGGGCTCGGTCTCGTTCGGCCTGGTGAACGTGCCCGTCGGCCTGTACTCGGCCACGCAGGACCACGACGTCCACTTCCACCAGTTCGAGAAGGGGACCTCGTCACGGATCCGCAACCAGCGGGTCAACGAGGACACCGGCGACGAGGTCGAGTTCAAGGACGTGGTCAAGGGCGCCGAGGTCAGCGACGGCGAGTACGTGATGCTCACCCAGGAGGAGCTGGAGTCCGTCGAGCCGGGGCGCAGCCGGACGATCGACATCTCCGACTTCGTGGACGCCGCGGAGATCGACCCGGTCTTCTACCAGAAGTCGTACTACCTGGCGCCGTCGGACGACAGCGCGAAGAAGGCGTACACGCTGCTGGTGAAGGCGATGACGAAGGCCGAGCGCATCGGGGTCGCGACGTTCGTCATGCGTGGGAAGCAGTACCTCGCGGCCATCCGTCCGCAGGAGAAGGTTCTGGTCCTGGAGACGATGTTCTTCGCCGACGAGGTCCGCGACCCGGCCGACGAGCTCGACCAGCTGCCCACGAGGACGCAGGTCGCTGCCAAGGACCTGGACATGGCCGTCAAGCTGATCAAGTCGCTCACCACCCCGTGGAAGCCCAAGAACTACCGCGACACCTACACCGAGCGGGTCGAGAAGCTCATCGACGCCAAGAAGAAGAACCGCGAGATCGTCGTACCGGAGGACCGTGAGGAGGAGGAGGGGAAGGTCGTCGACCTGCTGGAGGCCCTCCAGGCGTCCCTGGACTCCGCGAAGGGGCACAAGCCGGGCAACACCCGCAACCTGACCAAGCTCAAGACCCGCAAGGCCGAGGACGGCGAGGACAAGTCGTCCGCGAAGAAGGGCACGGCGAAGAAGTCCGGCGCCAAGAAGTCCGCGAAGAAGGGCACGGCGAAGAAGTCCGCCGCGAAGAGGAGCACCGCGAAGAAGAGCACCGCGAAGAAGAGCACCGCGAAGCAGAGCGCCAGGAAGTCGGCCGGCGGGTCGAGGCGGCGCAAGGCGTCCTGATCGCGCTCACCCACATCACCGCGGGTGCAGCACGGCGGCCAGCTCTTCGACGCCGTCGACCAGCCGGGGGCCGGGGCGGGCCCACATGCCGTCCGCGTCCACCGCGTGCACTCGTACGCCGGCAGGTAGCAGGTCAGCGATGGTGTCGGCCTGGGCCTGCGCGCCGGCCCGGTCGTAGCCGCACGGGGCCACGACCACGACGTCGGGGCGGGCGGCGTGCAGGTCGTCCCACCGGATGCGGGTGGACTTCTGGCCGGCGGCGCCGAGCACACTCTCGCCGCCCGCGGTCGAGACCATCTCGGGGATCCAGTGGCCGGGGGCGTACGGCGGGTCGGTCCACTCGAGCACCGCGACCCGCGGCCGGGGCCGGCCGGCGACCGACGTGCGGACGGCCTCGAGGCGGGTGCGTGACGAGGCCACGAGCTCGAGGGCGGCGTCCGAGCGACCGGTGGCCCTCCCGAGCAGCAGCACCGAGTCGAACACCTCGTCCAGGGTGTGCGGGTCGACGGTGAGCACCTCGGCCGAGCAGCCGAGGTGGGCCAGCGCGTCGTCCACGGTGGACACGTCGACCGCGCAGACGGCGCACAGGTCCTGGGTGACCACGAGCTCGGGGTCGAGAGACCGGAGCGCGTCGGCCTCGAGGCGGTACAGGTCGTCGCCGCGCGCAACTGCCGTGGCGACGTACGCCTCGATCTCGCCCGGCGTGAGCCCGGACGGCATCGCCGAGGTCGAGACGATCGTGCGCGTGCGCGCCTCGGCCGGGGCGTCGCACTCGAACGTCACCCCGACCACGTCGTCGCCGGCACCGAGCCCGAACAGGATCTCCGTCGTCGAGGGGAGCAGCGACACGATGCGCACCAACCCAACCTAGGCCGCGACCTAGGGTGACCCGGGTGGACGACCCGACGCTGACCGTGCTGGTCCTGCTTGGGGTGGCTGCGGTCGCGGCCGGGTTCGTGGACGCGGTGGTCGGCGGGGGCGGGCTGATCCAGCTGCCGGCGCTGCTGATCGGGCTGCCGAACGCCGCACCCACGCAGGTCCTGGCCACCAACAAGCTGGCCAGCATCTGCGGCACGACGGTGAGCTCGGCGACGTACTACCGCCGGATCAAGCCGGACCCGCGGACCTTCCTGCCGATGATGGTGGTGGCGTTCGCCGGCTCGTTCTGCGGCGCGGTCGTGGCCAGTCAGATCCCGCGCGAGGCGTTCGAGCCGATCGTGCTCGTGGCCCTGGTCGTGGTCGGGACCTACGTGCTGCTCAAGCCGAAGCTCGGAGAGGCGACGGCGCTGAAGTACGCCGGCCACCAGCACCTCGCCGCGGCGCTGACGGTCGGCTTCGTGATCGGCTTCTACGACGGCGCGCTCGGCCCCGGCACCGGCAGCTTCCTGGTGTTCTCGCTGGTCGGGCTGCTGGGCTACTCGTTCCTCGAGGCCTCCGCCAAGGCCCGGCTCGCGAACTGGGCGACCAACCTCGGCGCCCTCGCGCTGTTCGTCCCGCACGGCGACGTGCTCTGGAAGGTCGGCCTGGTGATGGGCGGGTGCAACCTGGTCGGTGGGTATGTCGGCGCCCGGGTCGCGGTCTCCCGCGGCGCGCGGTTCGTGCGGGGCTTCTTCATCGTCGTGGTGAGCGCGTTCGTGGTGCGGATCGGCGGGGACGTGCTCGGCGTCTGGTGAGCGGGCTAGCCTCGGCCCATGAGCATCCCGGTCGAGGTCGGTGACCTCGCGAAGGCGCTGGAGGGCTTCGGGGCCGGCTACCTGCTGAGCGTCGGAGCACAGGCCACCGTCAAGGTGGTGACCGTCGAGCCGACGGTCGTCGATGGCGTCGTGCTGGTGAAGAGCCCCGGCAAGGGGACGGTCGCCAACCTGGCCGGCAACGGCGCCGTCACCCTCGTCTTCCCGCCACCCGAACCCCGGGGGTTCTCCCTGCTGGTCGACGGCATCGGCGAGGTGGCCGGCGAGGACGTGCGGGTCACGCCGACCGGGGCCGTCCTCCATCGGCCGGCCAGCCACGCCGACGGGCCGCCGGCACCGGACGGCTGCGGGAACGACTGCGCACCGCTGCCCATCACCGCATGACCGAGGAGGTCGCCAGCCTGAGCCGGTTCCTCGATCAGCACCGCGAGATCTTCCGCCGCAAGGCCGGCGGCCTCGGCGCCGACGACCTGGCCCGAACGCTGCCGCCGTCCGACCTCACCCTCGGCGGGATGGTCAAGCACCTCGCCTTCGTCGAGGACTGGTGGTTCGGGCGGCACCTGATGGACGCGCAGTACGAGCCCTGGGCCTCGGTCGACTGGTCGGCCGACGAGGACTGGGACTGGCACTCCGCTGTGGACGACACTCCCGAACAGCTGTGGGCGCTGTGGGACAAGACCGTGGCCCGCTCCCGGGCGGCGGTGGAGGAGGACCCGCGAGCGGAGCGACTCGCGCGCCGGGGCCGCCGCGACCAGGACATCGAGCTGCGCTGGATCCTCACGCACATGGTCGAGGAGTACGCGCGGCACAACGGCCACGCCGACCTGATCCGGCAGTCCATCGACGGACAGGTGGGCGACCGGTGATCAGGACGATGACCGAGGAGGACTGGCCACAGGTCTGGCCGTTCTTCGACGAGACAGTGCGGGCCGGCGAGACCTACGCCTACCCGCCGGACCTCACCTCCGAGCAGGCCCGCGCGCTGTGGACGATGAGCCCGCCCGGCCAGACGGTGGTCCTCGAGGAGGAGGCGGCGATCCTGGGCAGCGCCACGATGGGCCCGAACCGCCCCGGCCGCGGCCGGCACGTCGGCACCGCGTCGTTCATGGTCTCGTCGCAGGCGCGCGGTCGAGGAATCGGGCGCCGGCTGGGGGACTACGTCGTGCAGTGGCACCGCGACCAGGGTTACCGCTCGATCCAGTTCAACGCAGTCGTCGAGACCAACACCGCCGCGGTGCGTCTGTGGGAGTCGCTCGGCTTCCGGATCATCGGGACCGTGCCCGAGGCTTTCGACTCGGCCGCGCACGGCCTGGTCGGGCTGCACGTGATGCACCTGCCGCTGGACTGAGGGCGAGCTCACGCCGGGAGCGCAGCGCGGCCCGGACGATCAGGCCGAGGCGAAGCCCGGGAGGTACTCGGTCATGATCGCGCGGAACGGCGCCTCGGCCTCGAGCTGGCTGAGCACGCCGATGCCGCCCAGCCAGGTGCGGTGGATGAGGAGGTACGACGGCGGGAGGTTGAGCTTCATCGCCACGGTGTACGCCGGGTCCCTCGGGTTGTTGATCCGGTTGAACTGACTGCGCATCCACTCGCGGCTGAACCGGAACCGCTCGACCCGGGTGGGCTCGACGAACGGGCTGAGGTACTCCAGCAGCAGGTCGGCGTCGATCCGCGTCGCGTCCTTGATGAAGCCCTCCTCGCGCAGCCCCTGCTCCAGGGACTCACGGTCCTCGATCGAGGCGATCCTGATCAGCCGGCCCATCGCGTCAGGTAGCGCCTGGCTCTCCAGCCGGGCGACCGCCCCGTAGTCGAGGATCCCGAGCCGGCCGGGGCTGCCGTCGGGGTGGGGAAGGACGCGGAAGTTCCCGGGGTGCGGGTCGGCGTGCAGCATGCCGGTCCGGCTCGGCCCGGCGAACAGGAAGCGGACCAGCAGCTCGCCGTAGTGGTCGCGCTCCTCCTGCGTCCCGTCACGGATGATCGCGGCCAGCGAGGCCGGGCTCTCCAGCCATTCGGTGACCAGCACCGTGTTGCCGACCGCCACGACGGGCGGCACGACGATGTCGGGGTCGCCGGCGAACGCGTCGGCGAAGGCCTGCTGGGCCTCGGCCTCGAGGTCGTAGTCGAGCTCGTCGACGGCCCGGGCCAGCAGCTCCTCGACCAGCGGCTTGATGTCCACGCCGGGCACCAGCGGCGCGATGGTGCGTCCGAGGCGGGCGAGCTGGCGCAGGTCCGACATCAACGCTTCGCCGGCGCCGGGGTACTGCACCTTGACCGCGACCTCGCGGCCGTCATGCCAGCGCCCCTTGTGCACCTGCCCGATGGACGCCGCCGCGGTCGGGCCGCCGTCCAGCCAGACCAGCTGCTCCCGCCAGTCCGGGCCCAGCGCCTTCTCGAGCTGGTCGCGGACCGTCTGCGTGGGCATCGGCGGCGCGGCGTCCTGCAACCGGGTGAGCTGCTCGCGGTAGGGGCCGGCCACCTCCTCGGGCAGCGCCGCCTCCAGCACGCTCAGCGCCTGGCCGAACTTCATGGCCCCGCCCTTGAGCTCGCCCAGCGTGCGGAAGAGCTGCTCGGCGGTCCGCTGCTGGATGTCGGTGAGCACCGTCTCGGCCGGCGCGCCGCCCAGTCGTCTCCCGAGCCCGAGCGCGGTGCGCCCGGCGTACCCGAGCGGCAGGGCGGCCAGCCGCGCCGTGCGCGCGGCGGCCCTGCGCGGGAGATCTCGGTCGGGCACGGCCCCATTCTCCCTGATCTGAGGTGGTGCCTGCCTCAGGGAAGGTGGACGGTGACGCAGCACCGGCCCTCGGCGGGGGCCAACCGGGCCCGAGCGCCCTCGGTGCCCAGCCCGTCGGCCACCCCCTGGACGAAGCACTGGTTGATTCCGCAGACGAGCTGCGTGTGCCGCTGGGCGAGCGAGTCGAAGGGGCAGTTCCCCAGCTCCACGCAGGACCCGCGGGCCCGTGGCGGGTCCGACTCGTCGTGGATGCGCGGCTCGTAGCCCTGAGTGGTCAGCACCGCGGCCAGGCCCTCGGCGTCGCTGGTCGACCCCGCGGCGCGCGCCTCCTCGCCCAGCTGGGTGCCCTCGGTCGACGCACAGGTGTCGAGCGCCGCCGCCAGATCCTCTCCACCCGACGCCCGGTCGAAGGCGGCGGCCAGGATCTCCCCGACCAGGTCGTAGCGGCGGGCCGGGAGCGACACCTCGAACTGGCGGAGGCTGCGGCGGTAGAGCTTGCTCGGCCGGCCGGCGCCCGGTCCGGTGCGTCCGGTGAGGCGGCGGAACTCGGTGTCGAGGAGCCCTTCCGCGACCAGCTTGTCGAGATGGAAGCCGGCGGTGCTCACGGCCAGGCCGACCGCGGTGGCCGCCTCCTCGCGGCCGACCGGGCTGACGCGCGCCACGACGTACTCGTAGAGCGCTCGTCGGGTCGGGTCGGCGAGGGCACCGATCCCGGCCGCTTGGCCGGCCAGGTCCATGTGACCACTTTCTAAAAACGAGAAGTATTGACGTAACAGTCAGCAACCCTCTACATTCAACATCTATCGTCATTAGAAGGCAAGGAGCTCCGTCATGACTGCCACCAACCAACACTCACCCTCGGCCACCGCCGGCGCCGCCACCCGGTCCTACGACGGCGCCACGATCGCCTTCCTGCTCCTGCGCAGCCTGTTCACGGTCGCGCCGATCGCCTTCGGGCTCGACAAGTTCGCCGGCCTGATGACCGACTGGGAGGACTACCTGGCCCCGTGGGTCAACGACCTGGTCCCCGGCTCCGCGCACGACGCGATGCTCCTCGTCGGCGGGACCGAGGTCGTGGCCGGCCTGGTGGTCGCCTTCGCGCCCCGGTACGGCGGCCCGCTCGTCGCGGTCTGGCTGGCCGGCATCATCGTCAACCTGCTCACGCTGGGTGACTACTACGACGTCGCCCTGCGCGACTTCGGCCTCATGGGTGCCGCGCTGGCGCTCACCGCCCTGGCCGTCGACCGGCACCGCGTCCCCACCGCTCGATGAGCCTCTCCGAGGCCGTTCCGTACGCCGACACCGACTCCTCGGTACCGGCCCGCCGGCTGATCGCCCTCCCCGAGCCCGCGTCCACGCGGGACCCGGGGCGGGCCGAGGAGGCCGCAGCCGCGTTGCTGAGCGCGCTCGGCCTGGATCTGACCGCGCCCGACCTGGCCGACACCCCTCGCCGGATGGCGCAGGCGCTGCTCGAGCTCACTGAGCCGCCGGCGTTCGAGCTCACGACGTTCGCGAACGCCGAGGACTACGACGAACTCGTGCTCGTGCGCGACATCCCGGTGGCGTCGCTGTGCGAGCACCACGTCCTGCCGTTCGCCGGTGTCGCGCACGTCGGCTACCTCCCCGGCGCCCGCATCCTGGGACTGTCCAAGTTCGCCCGGATGGTCGACTTCCACGCCCGGCGTCCGCAGACCCAGGAACGGCTCACCCGCCGGCTGGCCGACCACCTCGCGGACCAGCTCTCGCCACGCGGCGTCGGCGTCGTGATCGAGGCCGAGCACACCTGCATGACGCTGCGTGGAGCCCGGGCGCCGGGCACGCGTACCGTGACCTCGGCGCTCCTCGGTCATCTCCGCGACGACGCCGCGGCGCGGGCCGAGTTCCTCTCCCTCACCCACCGGAACAGGTGAGCAACGTGCACATCGTCATCATCGGCGGCGGCCTGGCCGCGGCCACCGCGGTCGACGAGCTCCGCAGCGAGGGCCACGAGGGCGGGATCACCGTCCTGGCCGCCGAGCCGCACCTGCCCTACGAACGACCCCCGCTCTCCAAGGACCTGCTGCTCGGCAAGGTCGGCGTGGACGAGGTCGCCGGGACGGTCGCGTTCCATGACGCCGACTGGTACGCCGAGCACGAGGTCGACCTGCGGGTCGGGACGCGGGCCACCGCCATCGACGCCGACCGCAGCCACGTCGACACCGGCGACGAGACGCTGAGCTACGACCGGCTGCTGGTGGCCACCGGCGCGGTGCCGCGCCGGCTCTCCGACCTCGACGAGTCAGCCGAGCGGCACGGCCTGCCCCTCACGTACCTGCGCAGCATCGAGGACGCGGTCGCGCTCCGGACCACGCTGGACCAGCGGCCCGCGGGGTCGCTCCTGGTGGTCGGCGCCGGCTGGATCGGCCTCGAGGTCGCGGCGGCCGCGCGGATCGCGGGCTGGTCGGTCACGGTCGTCGACCCGGCGCCCACGCCGCTGCACGCCGTGCTCGGCCCGCGGCTCGGCAGTGTCTTCGCCGACCTGCACCGCGGCCACGGTGTCGACCTGCGCCTCGACACCGGCGTCACCGGCGTCGACCGCGAGCCCGGCGGAGAGGCGACCGTCGCGCTGAGCGACGGGAACTCTGTGACGCCCGACCTCGTGGTGGTCGGGGTCGGCGCGATCCCCGCCGACGGCCTGGCCGCCGACGCGGGCCTCACCACCGACAACGGGGTGTGGGTCGACGCCCGCCTCCGCAGCGCCGATCCCAAGGTGTACGCCGCCGGCGACGTGGCCGCGCACGACCACCCCACCCTCGGGCACCGGATTCGGGTGGAGCACTGGGACACCGCCGGCGAGCAGGGGCGGGCCGTCGCCCGCGCGATGCTCGGCGGCGACGACCCCTACACCCGGCTGCCGTACTTCTTCACCGACCAGTACGACAGCGGCATGGAGTACCTCGGCCACGTGCCACCCGGTCAGCACACCGATCTCGTCGTCCGGCCCGGCGACGACGCCCCGGCGCTGACCGCCTTCTGGCTGGCGGGCAACCGGGTCCTGGCCGGCATGCACATCGACGACTGGGACGCGATGGACCCGATCCGGGGACTGGTCGGTCACGACGTAGACATCAAGCGGCTCCGGGACCCCGGCGTACCGCTGGCCGACCTGGCTGAGGCGGCTCAGAGCTGAGAGGACTCGCCCACGTGTCCGTCAGGCCGGCAGCGTCTCCGGCAAGTCGAGGAAGAAATCACCGCGCGCCTGGGCGATCGCCAACAGCGGCGCTGAGGGTGTTTCGCCCTTCGCCACCATGCGTCGGACCTTCATCTGCGCAGCCTTGACCTCAGCGGACGAGACGTACGTCGCGGCCCGGCCAGGGACTCGACGGTCAACCATCCTCGGCCACCTCCACGTCGTAGTTGCCGCTGGCGTCAGGGTACTCCTCGACCACAGCGGTGGCGTCTGACAAGACCGCGTCGAGGACTGACCGGCCGCCTTGCGAGCACCGGCCAGCCATGCGGTGAGCGCGGCGGCGCCGGTGGCGATGAGCGCGGGCGCAAGGGTGAGAACGACGACGAGCCACACCGGCAGCTGGGTCGATTCATTCACGCAGTCGAACCTAGGCGCGAGTCCGACAGTCCGCCCGAGCGGATCCACAGGTGGTCAGGCTGAGGTCGGAACTGGTTTCCGAGCGACGAGAGCGGACGTCGACTGACCGTTCGACGGAGCGTGCTGGGCCCGCTGGGGACCGGTCTAGACTTGACGAGCAGCCGTGCGGGGCGAGCACAATCCGGTAGCAGACGCCGGTGCGGCGCACCGGCTGACCGCGACAAGCAGTGATGCCGGGGAGGCATCGCAGGTGGCGTCGGGGCGCGCTGGGCCGCAGGGTCCGGATCCTTGGGAGCGTGGCAGCGACTAGGGGGAGGGCCATGAGTACGACGCACGACGAGCGCGCCTCTGACCAAGCAGAGGCTGCGCCGGACAGCGCCTCGCGCGTCCTGGAGCTCGCTGCCCGCAGCGCCGAGGCGCTCGTGGCGGACGCCCGGACGGAGGGTGAGCAGCTGAAGGCCGTCGCCCGGGCCGAGGCCGACCAGCTGTTGGCGGAAGCCCGGACCTCTGTCGAGCAGGTCGAGGCCCAGGCGCGGGCGGAGGCCGACCAGCTCCTGGCGGAGGCCAAGGACGGCGCCAGGACGGCGGCCGACCTGTTGTTGGTCGAGCTCCGCGACGAAGCCCGGAGCAGGGCGGTGGAGGAGGCCGAGCTGCTGTTGGCGGCGGCCCGGGAGCAGGCCGACCAGGTGACCCGCGCCGCCGAGGCGAACGCCGGGCGCCTGTGGAGCCAGGCCCGCAACGGCACCGACGAGCTGAAGACGGAGACCGAGCGCCTGCTGGCCGAGGCGCAGTCGCGGTCCGACAAGTACGACGGCCTGCTGTCGCAGGGCCGGTCGGAGGCGGACGCGCTGCTCGAGGCGGCTCGCGCCGAGACTGACCAGGTGCGAGCCTCGGCGCAGTGGGAGGTCGAGGTCCTCGAGGCCCAGGCCAGGTCGCGGTGCGAGGACGCTCAGCAGCTGCTGGCGGCGGTCCGCGTCGAGGCCGAGCAGGTCCGGGCCTCGGCGCACTCCGACGCCGAGGCCTTGGTGGCCGGGGCGGACTCGGAGGCTGCGGCGCTGGTGGCCGAGGCGGGCGCGGAGGCGGACGGGTTGCTGGCCGAGGCAGGTGAACGGGCCGAGCGGCTGCTGGCCGGGGCCCGGTCGAAGGCCGAGGGTGCGCAGCAGCTGGTGACGCAGGCCCGCACCGAGAGCGAGCGGTTCAGGTCGGCCGCGCGATCGGAGGCCGAGCGGCTCATTGCCAGGGCGAGCTCGACGTACGAGCGCGCAGACCAGGTGCTGACGTTGGGGCAGTCGGAGGCCGAGACGCTGGTGGCCGTTGCGGGCGCCGAGGCCGAGCGGCTGCTCGCGGCGGCGCGCTCGACGCTCGAGGCGGCCACGGCCGACGCCGAGCAGACGCGAGCCGGTGCGGAGTCGGAGGCCGAGCGCATCCGCCTCAGTGCGCGCCGGGAGGCGAGGCGGGCCCGGGCCGCGCTGAAGGAGTCGCGGGCCAGGCTCGACGAGGACGTCGCGCGGCTGAGGAAGGCCCGGCTGGAACGCCATGAGCGGGTGCTCGGCCGGCTGGACGCGCTGTTCGCGCAGGCGGAGTCGCCCGACCTGGACTGAGCCGGCTCGGCCGCCGACCTGCGGGTCGGCGGCCGTACCGAGCACGACCATGGAGCCGGGCCGCCCTGCTCGAGCCCTCCGGCGAAGACGTGGACGCCGGTGCTACTCCAGCAGGTGGTCGAGGACGCGACCCATCACCGCGTTGCGTTCGGCTGCGGTCGAGACGCCCTCCAGCCCGAATCCCAGCAGCAGCGAGTGCGGCGTGGAGATCGCGTTGCCGACCGGGAAGCCCGACGCATCGGTCCGCGTGAAGTTGTTGGCGTTGGCCGTGCTGCCCTCGGGTGGCCCGGTGATCGCCCAGCCGTCCAAGCCGGTCTCGAACGAGGTGCTGGTGCCGTCGGGGAGCGTGAAGTCGTCCAGGAAGACTCCGATGCCCTGAGCCGACCAGTCGCTGGCATAGGCGATGGAGACCTCGACGGTCTCGCCGGCGTACGCCGAGAGGTCGATGCTCCATTCCTGCCAACCCCCCGAGTTGCCACTGGCGGCGTTCCAAGCGCCGGTGGTGCCGGTGGCCGTGCAGGTCTCGTCGCCGTCCCACGTCTGGTAGTGCGCGAGCTGTGGGTGCAGATCCACCCAGCCCGCGGCACAGCTCTCCCCCGTCGCCGCCGTGGTGTGCCCGTTGGCGTCCGGAAGCGTCGTCCAGTCGTCACCGCCGGGAGACCGCGCCTCGACGAAGAGGTGGTCCCAGTCGGCCTCGGTGTCGTACGACGCCCAGAACGTCATCGACCCGCCACCCGCCGGAACCGCGATCTCCCTGGTGAGCCGCTTGTAGGTGACGTCGGCGAGCTGCGAGTAGACGAACTGCGTGCCGGTGTGCGGGTCGAAGGGACCGCCCGGCCGCTCGTACCTCGCGGACGGCCAGCTCTCGAACTGGGGGAACTGGTCGGTCGGCAGGCGGCCGCTCGTCGCGAGGAACGACGACCTCCGGGTCGCGTTACCGGCGAGCACAGGGTCGTCGAGGCTCCACGAGAGGCCGGTGAACGGGTCGTCGACGCCCGTCGAGTCGAACCCGCTGCCATCGTCGTCGAGACCGTCTGCGTCCACGGCGAGGTAGGCCCCCAGGTAGTACTGCAGCACGTCATGGGTCTGGTCGCCCCCGAAGAACGAGCCCCACAACGGCAGACAGCGCCGCGGGTCGATCCCCGCGGGCGGCGGGTTGCAGGCGACCTGGCCCTTCGGGTCGTAGAGCTGGTCGCCGACGTTGTTGGTGTACTGCTGACCCGCGGAGTCGCCCGCATAGAGGACCCTGCCGCCCTCGTTCATGTACGAGCGGAACTCCAGGATCTCGTCGAGCGCCAGCCGGTCCGCGTTGCCCCCGCCCCAGCCGGCCTCCCGGGTCACCAGGTCGTTGCCCGTCTCCCAGATCACGGCGTCGTAGTGGCTGAGCACCCCGAGCGCGTCGGGGGCGACCCGGCCCGCGGCGTCGACGTCGTAGACGTCGGCCTGCTCGCCGTTGGCGGCCAGGGCATCGACGTAGGTGTCGGCGAAGTGGGGGCCAGGCGTCTGCACCGGCGAGGCGCCGGTGTAGTCCTCGGCGGCCACGACGAGCACCCGGTTCCCGCTCTCTGAGACGGCCTGGTAGGTGAACGACTCACTCTGCTGCCCGCCGCCGCGGAACCAGACCTCGACCGAGTCGCCCGGGTCCGTGCCGGTCACCACCCCCCGCACCTGGTGGTAGTGGACGGACGCCGGGTTGTACCTGGACCCGCCCTGCCACTGCGACGTGCGGGCCGACTGCACGGGCCCACCGTTGATCCGGTACTTCACCTTCACAGGACCGAGGCTGCGCTTGGCGATCACGGCAACCGGCTGCGGGTCGCCGTACGACGTGGTGAAGCTCAGCTGGGTGCCCGGGTTGCTGCTCTTGTACGGGTCGTCGCTCTCGAGGTAGAACGGCTTGGTCTGGATCCCGGTGACCGTCTTCGGGTTCGCCGGGTCGAGCGCAGAGTTCGCCACCGACTGCGCGAACGGCAGGTTCCGCTCGAACTCTGCCTGCACCAGAGCCTCGTCGTCGGGGAACACGAAGCCGCAGCCGTCGCAGCCCTCGGACAGCTCCGGGGTCCAGGCCAGCGCGCCGGTCGAGGCGTGCGCGTAGTCGGTGGTCTCGCCGTTGGTGACGTAGAGGACGTCCGAGCTCAGTCCCGGCTGGAACTCGGGTATCGCGGGGTCGTCCAGGTTGCCCGACAAGGCGTAGTAGATCGGGTCGTCCGCGGTGGGGGTGCTGGTCTGCCAGCCATCGGCGTAGAGGAGCCACTGGCCGGCGGAGTGGTAGTTGACCTGGAAGGCGAACCCGATCCGGTCGAGCAGTCCGACCATGGCCTGGGTCTCGGGCTCGGACAGGGGCGCAGGACCGCGGTAGGTCTCACTGGACTCGATCGAGGAGGACCCTTCCTCGTCGTAGCCCCAATGGTTGGGGAAGTTGCGGTTGGGGTCCACGCCGTCGCCGACCTGGGTCTGCCCGTCGCCGTTGTTGTCGCGGAGGTTCTTCCGCCACAGCCGCTCGTGGTCGAACGTGTACTGGTAGCCGTCGGGGTTGGCCACGAGGACGAACCAGAGCTCGGTCGTCTGGAGAAGCTTGCGGACCTCCTGGTCATGCTGGCGCCACCCGGAGATGTAGTACCTCATCAGCCGCCGGTTGACCTCGGTCGAGATCCATTCCCGGGCGTGCTGGGTGGAGCTGAAGAGCACGGCCGGACGCGTGCCGTCCTGGGTGCTGTGAGCGTGCTTGGTCAGCTTGACCGCGATGATCTCGCGACCCTGGCCGGTGTGTCCGAGGACCTCGAGCTTCATCAGCCGGGGGTTGTTGCGCGCCGCGGCGTAGAGCTGGTCGCGGATGCCGCCGGGCTCGTCGTAGGAGCGCCAGACGTCGAAGCCGTGGGCGGCCTGCGCCGCCGCGAACTCTTGGACGGTCTGGCCGCCCTCGACCCGGGTCAGCTCCAGCCCGACTCCCCGGCGGCGTAGCCGGTCGGCCTGCGCCTGGTCCAGGACCATGTCGAGCTCGATGCCGGCCGCGACCGAACGCGCGCCGCTGACGTCGATGCCCTGCTCGGAGATCGCGGACAGCTCATCGGTCCCGACCACCGCGGTGTACACGTCCAGCCGGTCCGGATCTGTGCCCGCGCTCGGTGCGGCGGACGCCGTGGTGAACCCGACGCAGAGCGCGGCGACGACCGCCGCGACCAATGACATGACAAGCGATCGACGCATTGCAGCCTCCCGAGGCGGTCCCTTCGGGCACTCTCACACCACACCGGCGATGTGGCAACAGTCACAGCGAAATTCAGCGGGCCGAGCAGAGGACGGGTCAGGCGGTGTCGGGGAACTTCACCCCGGTGTTCGCGTGGCAGCGGTAGCCGAACGGGTTCTTGGCCAGGTACTGCTGGTGCGCGTCCTCGGCGTAGTAGTACGGCGTCTCGCTGGCCGGCCGGATCTCGGTGGTGATCTCACCCAGGCGGCGCTTGCTCAGCTCGGCTCCGTAGACGGCGGTCAGCTCGCGCGCGACCTGCTCCTGCTCGGGAGTGGTGAAGTAGATCGCGGAGCGGTACTGGGTGCCGACGTCGTTGCCCTGGCGGAACCCCTGGGTCGGGTCGTGGACCTCGAAGAACCTCTTCACCAGGTCGGCGTACGAGACGACCTGGGGGTCGAAGACGATGCGGATGGCCTCGGTGTGGTTGGTGCGGCCGCTGCAGACCTCGTCGTACGACGGGTGCGGCGTGGTGCCGCCGGCGTACCCGACCGAGGTCGACCAGACGCCGGGCGTCTTCCAGTAGATCTCCTCGGCGCCCCAGAAGCAGCCGAGGCCGAAGACCGCGACCTCGTAGCCCTCGGGGACCTCGTCGGTGACGACGGGCGCATCGAGGACCTTGTGCCGCGCCGCGATGGGGAAGGGCCGCTCGGAGCGGCCGGGCAGCAGCTGCTCGGGCTCGACGAGGGTGGACGTGGTGCGGGAGAAGATGGACACGAGCTCTCCTTCTGTTCTGCAAGCTGATCTGCAGGGCCGATGACCGGTCCCTGCACAGTCTCCAACACCCCCGGTCAGCGTTACGTTCCCGCTGGATACCCTCGCCGAATGACCCAGGAGCACCGGGAGAAGTCCGGCTTCGAGACGCGTGCGATCCACGCGGGCTACGAGCCGGACCCCACGACCGGAGCGGTGATCCCGCCCATCTTCGCGACCACGACCTACAAGCAGGACGGCGTCGGCGGGCTGCGCGGCGGCTACGAGTACAGCCGCTCGGCCAACCCCACCCGCACCGCGCTCGAGGACACCCTCGCCGCGCTCGAGGAGGGCGAGCGCGGCTTCGCGTTCGCGTCAGGGCTGGCCGCCGAGGACACGGTGGTGCGCGGGCTGCTCGACCCAGGCGACCACGTGGTGTTCCCCGACGACGCGTACGGCGGCACGCACCGACTCTTCGACAAGGTCCTCCAGCGCTGGGGCGTCGTGCACACGCCGGTCGCCCTGTCCGACCTCGACGCCGTCCGGGCCGCCGTACGGCCGGAGACCAGGATGGTCTGGGTCGAGACGCCGACGAACCCGCTGCTCGGCATCGCCGACATCGCCGCACTGGCCAACCTGGCGCACGAGGCCGGCGCCCTGCTCGTCGTCGACAACACCTTCGCGACGCCGTACCTCCAGCGTCCCCTGACCCTTGGTGCCGACGTCGTCATCCACTCCACGACCAAGTACGCCGGCGGCCACTCCGACGTCGTCGGGGGAGCGGTGGTCGTGCGCGACCTCGACCTGGCCGAGAACGTCGGCTACCACCAGAACGCCATGGGTGCGGTGGCCGGGCCCTTTGACGCCTGGCTGACCCTGCGCGGCCTCAAGACGCTCGCGGTGCGCATGGAACGGCACTGCGACAACGCCGAGCGCGTGGTCGAGTTCCTCGGGGGCGACGAGCGGGTCGAGCAGGTCTACTACCCCGGCCTGGCCGACCACCCGGGTCACAAGGTGGCCGCGGCGCAGATGGACCGGTTCGGCGGGATGGTCAGCTTCCGGGCCAAGGGCGGCGAGGAGCGGGCGCTGCAGGTCTGCGACCGGGCGCGGGTGTTCACGCTGGCCGAGTCGCTGGGTGGCATCGAGTCGCTGATCGAGCACCCCGGCCGGATGACCCACGCCAGCGTGGCCGGCACCGACCTCGAGGTCCCCGCCGACCTGGTCCGGCTCAGTGTCGGCATCGAGACCGTCGACGACCTGCTCGCCGACCTCGACCAGGCCCTTGGCTGACCGACCGGCGGGCGAGCTCGCGGTCTGCGTCGACTTCGGCTCGACGTTCACCAAGGCCCTGCTGGTCGACCTGGCCGAGGGCCGCGTCCTGGCCGGGTCCGAGCACCGCACCACCATCGACACCGACGTCCTCGACGGGTACGACGCCTGCCTGGCCGAGCTGACCGAAGGGGACCCGCGGGCGGCCCAGGCCGAGGTGCTGGCCTGCTCCAGCGCCGGCGGCGGGCTCCGGATCGCGGTGGTCGGCAACGAGGAGCTGGTCACCGCCGAGGCCGGGCGTCGGGTTGCGCTGTCCAGCGGCGGCAAGGTGGTGACCGTCCGTGCGGTCGCGCAGGGGCACGAGCTGGGTCTCAGCGAGGTCGAACCCGACGTGGTGCTGCTGACCGGCGGCACCGACGGCGGCAACCACGAGCCGATCCTTCGAGCGGCCCGTGGGCTCCGGGACACGGGTTGGCGAGGGCCGACGGTCGTGGCCGGCAACGTCGACGCCCGTGACGAGGTGGCCGCGATCCTCACCGGCGTCCCGCACGTGCTCGCCGACAACGTCGTGCCCGAGATCGGTGTGCTCGCCCCGGCGTCCGCCCGCGCGGCGATCCGCGAGCTCTTCCTCTCCCACGTGATCGGCGGCAAGCACCTCAGCCGGCGGGCGGACTTCACGGCCATGGTCCGAGGGGCCACGCCGGACCTCGTGCTCACGGGCGTCGAGCTCCTGGCTCGCGCCGCCGGCGAGGTTGTCGTGGTCGACGTCGGCGGCGCCACCACCGACGTCCACTCGGTCGTCGAGGTCGACCCGGAGCAGGCCGGGCTGGCCCGCGACGTGGTCGCGCCCACCCCGGTCACCCGCACCGTCGAGGGTGACCTCGGCATGCGCTGGTCGGCGGTCTCGACGGTGGAGGAGGCCGGGCTCTCCGACCTGGAGGACGCAGCCCGACGGAGGCGGGAGGATCCGGCGTTCCTGCCGGAGACGGGTCGGGAGCACGACGAGGACGAGACCATCGCGACCGCGGCCGTGGGGCTCGCGCTGCGCCGGCACGCCGGCCGGTCCAGGGTGGTGGTCAGCCCGGATGGCCGGGTGGTCGAGCGCAGCGGCGTCGACCTGCGCGAGGTCCATCTCGTCCTCGGTTCGGGAGGCGTGCTCCGGCACGGACGTGAGGGCGTGGCCGAGCGGGTGCTCGGCCCGAGCATCGGACACGACGGCGACTGGCAGCTGCCTGAGCAGGCCCGGGTCGTCGTGGACCACGACTACGTGCTGGCCGCGGCCGGCCTGCTCGCCGCCGAGCATCCCGAGGCGGCATCCCGGCTGGTCACGAGCCTGCTGGATAGATTGACGCCGTGAGCGACCACGACGGTGCCCCGACGGGTCGCGACGAAGCCGCGGAGACCGCTGAGCGCGAGCACCGCGAAGGCGTGGCGGCCCGGCTCGCCCACCAGTGGGCCGCGATACGCCGCCACGAGAGTGAGCCCGAACCGATCGTGATCGCCGCCGGCACGTCGAACTTCAGGCGCGCCGAGGTGCCCTACGGCGTCGACCTGGCGGCCGCCTGGTCGTGGCGGCTGCTGGTCATCGCCGGGGCGGCGGCGCTGCTCGGCTTCCTGGTCTCGTTCTTCGCGGTGATGGTCATCCCGGTCGTGGTGGCCCTGCTCATCTCCGCGCTGGTGGTGCCGGTGGTCGACCGGCTCGTGCGGGCCGGCGTACGCCGCAGCGTGGCCGCGATCCTCGTCGTCCTCTTCACGATCGCCTCGGTCGTGGCTCTGCTGAGCTTCGCGGGCCAGCAGGTGGCCAACGGGGCCAGCGACCTCGCCGATCAAACCGTGGCCGGTCTCCAGGAGATCAGGGACTGGCTCCGCGACGGGCCACTGAATGCCAGCGACTCGCAGATCAACGACTTCATCCAGCGTGCCCAGGACGCGATCACCGAGCAGAGCGGCGAGGGCGGCGTGGTCACCTCGATCACCGAGGTCGGCACGGCGGTCGGCCACATCCTGGCCGGCTTCTTCATCGTGCTGTTCTCCACCTACTTCTTCCTGGCCGACGGCAACCGGATCTGGGCCTGGGTGGTCCGGCTGTCGCCGCGGGCCGCGCGCGAGCGGGTGGACAGCTCGGGCCGGGTGGCCTGGATCTCGCTGACCCAGTTCGTGCGGGCCACCGTCATCGTGGCCGCGACCGACGGCATCCTGATCGGGGCCGGAGCGGCGGTGCTGAGCGTCCCGTTCTCCCTGGCCATCGGCGTGCTGGTCTTCCTCGGCGCGTTCGTGCCGATCGTGGGCGCGACGGTCGCGGGCACGGTCGCCGTGCTCGTCGCTCTGGTCGACCAGGGGCCGATCCGGGCCCTGATCATGCTGGCCGTCGTCATCGGGGTGCAGCAGCTCGAGGGACATGTGCTGCAGCCGTTCCTCATGGGCCGCTGGGTGTCGGTGCACCCCCTCGGCGTGATCCTGGCCATCGCCGCCGGGGTGCTCACCGCGGGCGTGGCCGGTGCGCTGGTCGCCGTGCCGTTGGCGGCCGCGGTCAACGCCGTCGTGCAGCACCTGGCGGCGTACACCGAGCCCGGGGACGACCCGGTCGAGGAGTTGGCCGAGGACTACGCGGAGACAGGGGAGACCTCTGCCGTCGAGGAGGAGGACCCACCAGAGTCGCCCGGTGACTCGGACGACCCTGACGACGGAGCCGTCGGTGGCTGAGCAGGTGGTCAGCGCCGTGTCGCTGGCCGACGTCGAGGCGGCCCGCGAGGTGATCCGCGACGTCGCGATCGTGACGCCGATGGAGCAGTCGCGGTGGCTCTCCGCGCTGGTCGACGGCCCGGTCTGGCTCAAGTGCGAGAACCTCCAGCGCACCGGCTCCTTCAAGATCCGCGGCGGCTACGTGCGCATCTCGCGGCTCAGCCCCGAGGAACGCGCGCGGGGCGTGGTCGCGGCCTCGGCCGGCAACCACGCCCAGGGCGTGGCCCTCGCGGCCCAGCTGCTGGGCATCCGGTCCACGGTGTTCATGCCCGAGGGCGCGCCGATCCCCAAGGAGCGGGCCACGCGGGCGTACGGCGCCGACGTGGTCTTCGAGGGCAAAGTGCTCGAGGAGTCGCTGGAGGCCGCCCGGCGGTTCGCCGACCAGACCGGCGCGGTGCTGATCCATCCGTTCGACCACGTCGACATCATCGCCGGGCAGGGCACCCTCGGGCTGGAGGTGCTCGAGCAGGCTCCCGACGTGCGGACGGTGCTGGTTCCCACCGGCGGTGGCGGGCTGCTGGCCGGGGTCGCGCTGGCGATCAAGGCGCTGCGGCCCGACGTGCGGGTGGTGGGCGTGCAGGCCGCCGGCGCGGCGGCGTACCCCGACTCCCTGGCCCAGGGCCACCCGGTGCCGTTGTCGTCGATGAAGACGATGGCCGACGGGATCGCGGTCGGGCTGCCCGGCGACCTGCCGTTCGCGGAGATCCAGGACCACGTGGACGAGATCAGGACCGTCTCGGAGGAGTCGCTGTCGCGGGCGCTGCTCGCCCTGGCGGAGCGCGCCAAGATGGTGGTCGAGCCAGCCGGCGCGGCCGCTGTCGCCGCCCTCCTCGACCGCCCGCACGACTTCACCGCACCGCTGGTCGCGGTGCTGTCCGGCGGCAACATCGACCCGCTGCTGCTCGGCAAGGTGATCCGCCACGGCATGGCGGCGGCGGGCCGCTTCCTCAGCCTGCACGTCACGATCCCGGACACCCCTGGTGGTCTCGCGCAGCTGCTCACCGAGGTCAGCGCGGCCGGGGCCAACGTGCTCGAGGTCGAGCACGAGCGGATCTCGCCGGCCCTGCACCTCGACGAGGTCGAGGTCCAGCTCCAGCTCGAGACCCGCGGGCAGCAGCACTCCGAGCAGGTGCTGACCCGGCTGCGTGAGCGCGGCTACCGGGTCATCGAGTGACTACCCGGAGTACGGCGTGGCGGAGACGACCTCGACCTTGTTGGTGCGGCCGTTGGGGCCGGTGAACTCCACCACGCTCCCGGTCTCGGCACCCAGCAGCGCCGCGCCCAGGGGCGCCTGGGGCGAGTAGACGGTCACGGCGTCGACGTACTCCTCGTTCTCGCGGGCGCCGAGCAGGAAGGTCTCCGCCTCGTCGTCGGTGTCGCCCTCGAACTTGTAGGTCACGACCTTGCCCGCGGAGACCACGCCGTCGTCGGCCGGGACCTTGGTGTCGGCGTGCTCGAGCACGTACTCCAGCTGGAGGATCTGTCCGTTGAGCTTGCCCTGCTCCTCGCGGGCAGCGTGGTAGCCGCCGTTCTCGCTGAGGTCGCCCTCGTCGCGGGCCGCGCTGATCCGGCTCACGATGTCCTGACGCCGGGGGCCCTTCATGTCCTCGAGCTCGGCGCTCAGCTGCTCGAACGCCTTCTGGGTGAGCCAGATGGGGCCTTGCTCGGTCTGCTGAGTCATGGGTGTGCTCCTGCGGTGTCTGTCGATGGATCAGTGGGGCGTCGTACGCGGTACGGCGGGGTGTCACGCCGGGTCTTCGGTCGGTGGTCCTGAGGGCCTGCGGTGCGATACGTGCGGCGACGTGCGGTGCTGCGGGACGACCAGACGGGCCAGTCTAACCCCGATGTGCGGCAGGACTAAGTCGAAGCCCGAAGGTCGGGCCCGCGCGGCCGGTCAGCGCGGCCGGTCCTGCCCCGGCGCGGTGCAACCCTGGCTCTCCACGGACGTGGCCCGCCGGTCGGTGCGAATCGTCTGCACCTGGCGGCGCCCGTTGCTCGGATCGGGGGTGAAGGTGAGCTCGCCCACCGTGGTGTGGTCCTCGGCGTAGGCGCGCAGCGTGCAGGAGGCCTCCACGTCGGCGTCGTCCAGGCTGACCAGCAGCACCGCGGTCACGCTGTGGTCGTCCGCGACCGAGAACGTCTCGAGCTCCGAGGTCACCTGGGGAGTGGCGTGCTCGTAGACGGTCCAGCCGAGCCAGGCCGCGAACACCACGGCCAGCGCCGTCGACGCCGCGATCACCAGCCGGCGGCGTCGGGGCGATGGCGCGCCGTACCGCTCGGCCATCCGGTCGGCAGAGGTGTCCTGCGCGCTCACCCGTCAAGGGTCGCACCTAGGCTGGCACGGTGACCGCTGGACCCCGAGCCGGCCTCCGGCTGATGCACGTCCACGCCCATCCCGACGACGAGTCGAGCAAGGGCGCAGCCTCCACGGCGAAGTACGTCGCCGAGGGCGTCGACGTCCATGTCGCCACCTGCACCGGCGGCGAGCGCGGCTCCATCCTCAACCCGAAGATGGACCGCCCGGAGGTGCTCGCGAACATCACCGAGATCCGCCGTCAGGAGATGGAGCGGGCCCGGGACATCCTCGGCATCCGGCAGGACTGGCTGGGCTTCGTCGACTCGGGCTGGCCGGAGGGGGACCCCAAGCCGCCGCTGCCCGAGGGTTGCTTCGCGCTGGTGCCGCTGGAGGAGGCGGCCGCGCCGCTGGTGCAGCTGATCCGGGACTTCCGGCCGCACGTGATGACGACGTACGACGAGCGCGGCGGCTACCCGCACCCCGACCACGTCAAGTGCCACGAGATCTCGGTGGAGGCGTTCGCCGCGGCCGGCGACCCGGCGCGCTACCCCGAGCTGGGGGAGCCGTGGCAGGTGCAGAAGCTCTACTACCACCACTCGTTCAACCGCCCGCGAATGCAGGCGATCCACGACGCGATGATCGCCCACGGCCTCGAGTCGCCGTGGGAGGAGCGGCTCAAGGAGTGGAAGGAGGAGCCGGAGTGGGACGCGCGGATCACCACGCGGGTGCCGTGCTCCGACTACTTCGGCGTCCGTGACCAGGCGCTGCTGGCGCACGCGACCCAGATCGACCCGGACGGCTTCTGGTTCGCGATCCCGCGCGAGCTCCAGGCGGAGGTGTGGCCGACCGAGGACTTCGAGCTGGTGACGTCGCACGTCGACAGCGAGGTGCCCGAGCAGGACCTGTTCGCCGGCATCACCGACCCTTCCTGAGAGACTGGGGCCATGTCCGTCGCCGCCGTGCTGTTCGCCCTCGCCGAGCTGGTCGCGCGAGTGGCGGACGAGACACCGAAGGACGAGGACGTGAAGGCCGGCTGGACGGCGTTCGTGCTGTTCCTGCTCCTGATCGCCGCCGTCGTGCTGCTCGGGTTCAGCCTGGTCAAGCAGCTGCGCAAGGCGCAGGCGGCCAAGGACGCCGGCGTGTACGGCGACGAGCCTGAGCCGCCTGCCGAGGCCGCGGAGTCCGCGGAGCCTTCCGAGCCCGAGAACCACTCCGCGTCCTAGTTGTGGAGGCGTCCCCCAGGCTGGTCCCCGTCCGCGAGCCCTCCGCCCCGGAGGGCGTGGTCCTGGTGCTGCACGGCGGCGCCTCGCGGGGCGACCGGGTGATGGTCAGCCCGACCCAGCTCTCGGTGATCCGGATGATCCCGACCGCGCGGGTGGTGGCCGGCGCCTCGCGCCGGCTGGCTGTCTACCGGCTGCTCAACCGGTACCGCGGGTGGGACAGCGTGCACACCCCCGTTGCCGACGCGGACTGGGCGCTGGGGCAGCTGCGCGAGCGGTACGGCGACCTCCCCGTCGGGCTGGTCGGTCACTCGCTCGGCGGCCGGGCCGCCCTGCTCTCCGGCGACCACCCGGCCGTCCGCTCGGTGGTCGTGCTCAACCCGTGGGTCTACCCGAACGACGCCCCAGACCTCTCCGGGCGGAGCGTGCTGTTCGTGCACGGCGACCAGGACCGGATCGCCTCGCTGGCCAAGGCGGAGACCGTCGCGCGCCGGCTCGCTCGCCGCACGTCCGTCGGCTTCATCCGGATCCCCGGTGGCAAGCACGCCATGCTCCGCCACGGCCGGGACTTCGACCGGTACGCCGCCGGGTTCACCGCGGCGGTGCTGCTCGACGACCCGGCTCTGGCCAGCGGGCCGGTCGGCCGGGTGCTCTCCGGTGAGTCCTGGCTGACCGCCTGACGGCGCTCTGCGGGGGGCTGCATCGCCCACCCCCGTGGGTCACTCGAGGTCGGGCAGCTCCTGCTCGACCCCGAGCAGCGACCGGAACGGGTCGCCGACGGTTTCCAGCCGGTCCAGCACCGTGCGGACGGTCCAGCGGTCCGGCCGCAGCTCGGGGTCGTCGAGCTCGTGCCAGGCCAGCGGCACCGAGACCGGCGCGCCGGCGGCCGGCCGGGGTGAGTACGGCGCGACGAGGGTCTTGTTGACGGCGTTCTGGGTGTAGTCGAGCCGGGCCAGGCCCTTGCGGGCCTTGACCTCCCACTTCCAGCTGACGAGCTCGGGGACCACCTTCCCGACCGTGCGCGAGAGCTGCTCGACCCAGGCCCGGGTCTCGGCGAACGTGTAGCCCGGCCGGATCGGGACCCAGACCTGGATGCCGCGCCGGCCGGTGACCTTCGGTCGCCCGACGAGGCCCAGGTGGCCGAGGGCGGTGCGGTGCAGCCGGGCCAGCGCCAGCAGGTCGTCCCAGGTCGTCCGCTCGCCCGGGTCCAGGTCGACCAGGGCGTACGTCGGCTCGTGCATCGCGTCCTTGCGCGAGGTCCAGGGGTGCCACTCCAGGGCCCCGAAGTTGGCCGCCCACACCAGGGCGGCCGGCTCGTCGAGCACGACGTAGGCCTGCGTCTCCCCCTCGTCCGCCTCGGGGTTCTCCCAGCACTCGAGCCACGAGGGGGCGTGCTTGGGCCGCTCCTTGTGCCAGAAGCCGGGTCGGTCGGCACCGTCGGGGTAGCGGTGCATGTTCAGCGGCCGGCCCTCGAGGTAGGGGAGCGCGACCGGCGCGATCCGGGCGGCGTACGCCAGCAGCTCCCGCTTGGTGACCGGTGGGCTGTCCTGGTCGAGGGCCGGGAACAGCACCTTGTCGAGGTTCGTCACCTTGAGCCGCCTGCCGTGCACCTGCCACGTGCCGCCCTTGCCGGGCAGCTCCTCGAGAGTGTCGATCGCCTCGTCCGGCAGCGGGTCCGGGAGCAGGGACACCTCGGCCTCGGCTGCGGGGGCGTCGCTGTGCCAGGCCCGGTCGGGATCGGCAGCCACCTCCTCGTTGGTCCGGCCGGTGAGCACCGAGCGCGGGTGCTCCTCGGGGTCCCAGCCCTCGACGGCGTCGGCGTCGCGCTTGTGCAGGAGCATCCAGTCCTCGTGGTCGTCCTGCTCGCCGTCGCGGCGCACCAGCACGAAGCGGCCGCGCAGCTTCTCGCCGCGCAGGTCGACGTGCAGGTCGCCCTTGCGCAGCGCCCGGCCGGGGTCGGCCCCCTTGGCCGGCTCCCAGGTGCCGGTGTCCCAGACGATGACGTCGCCGCCGCCGTACTCACCCGCGGGGATCACGCCCTCGAAGTGGAGGTACTCCACCGGGTGGTCCTCGACGTGCACGGCGAGCCGACGGGCGCGCGGGTCCAGCGTCGGCCCCTTCGGCACCGCCCAGCTGACCAGCACGCCGTCCAGCTCCAGCCGGAAGTCGTAGTGCAACCGCGACGCCCGGTGCCGCTGCACCACGAACCGCCGCTGCCCCTCCGCCCCGACCTCGCCGGCCGGCTCGGGCGTGCGCGCGAAGTCCCGCTTGCGGCGGTAGGTCGCGAGGTCGCCGGCCATGCCGCTCCGGTGCCCCGTCGAGCCACCGACATGACGCGGGGCATGCTGGAGCCCATGGCCAACCGGCTCAAGGACGCGACGTCGCCGTACCTCCTCCAGCACGCCGACAACCCGGTGCACTGGTGGGAGTGGGAGCCGGCGGCGTTCGAGGAGGCGCGCCGGCGCAACGTGCCGGTGCTGCTCAGCGTGGGGTACGCCGCGTGCCACTGGTGCCACGTGATGGCGCACGAGTCGTTCGAGGACGAGGCCACCGCGGCGTACCTCAACGAGCACTTCGTGAGCATCAAGGTCGACCGCGAGGAGCGGCCGGACGTGGACGCGGTCTACATGGACGCGACCACGTCGATGACCGGGCACGGCGGCTGGCCGATGACGTGCGTGCTCGACCACGACGGCAACCCGTTCTTCGCCGGGACCTACTTCCCCGACCAGCCGCGGCACGGGCAGCCGAGCTTCCGGCAGGTGCTGGAGGCGCTGTCCGACGCCTGGACGACCAAGCCCGAGGACATCCGTCGGGTCGCGGGCCAGCTGCGCGAGCACCTGGGTCGCGCGACGGCCATGGCGGCCGGCGCCATCACCGAAGAGACGCTGGCCGGCGCGGTCACGCTGCTCGAGCGGGAGTACGACGGAGCCCGCGCCGGCTTCGGCGGCGCCCCGAAGTTCCCGCCGTCGATGGTGCTGGAGTTCCTGCGCCGGGCCGGGGAGCGTCAGATGCTGTCCGCGACGTTGGACGCGATGGCGCGCGGCGGGCTCTACGACCAGCTCGGCGGCGGCTTCGCGCGCTACTCGGTCGATGCCGGCTGGGTGGTGCCCCACTTCGAGAAGATGCTCTACGACAACGCCCAGCTGCTCGGCCTCTACGCCCGAGTGGGCGGTCCGCTCGGTGAGCGGGTCGCGCGGGAGACCGCCGACTTCATGCTGCGCGAGCTGGCCACCGCCGAGGGCGGCTTCGCCTCCGCGCTCGACGCCGACAGCGAGGGGGTCGAGGGCAAGTTCTACGCGTGGACCCCCGCCCAGCTGGTCGAGGTGCTCGGCCCGGAGGACGGCGCGTGGGCGGCGCAGGTGTTCGAGGTGACCCAGGCCGGCACCTTCGAGCACGGCGCCTCCACTCTGCAGCTCCGTGCGGACCCGGAGGGGCCCGGGGTGGAACGGCTGGCCGACGTCCGGCACCGGCTCCTCGTCGCGCGCGAGCAGCGGGTCCGGCCGGCCCGCGACGACAAGGTTGTCGCCGCCTGGAACGGGCTTGCCATCACCGGCCTCTGCGACGCCGGGCTGAGGCTCGGCGAGCCGGCGTACGTCGACGCGGCGGAGACTGCAGGCGGGCTGCTCTGGACCGTGCACATGGTGGAGGGCCGGCTGCGCCGGGTCTCGCGCGACGGCGTGGTCGGTGCGCCCGCCGGCGTGCTCGAGGACCACGGCTGCGTGGCGTCCGGCTTCCTCGCACTGGCGCAGGCCACCGGCGACGCCGTCTGGCTTCGGCGCGCGACGACGCTGCTGGACGCGGCGATCGAACGGTTCCGGGCCGAGGACGGCGGCTTCTTCGACACCGCGGCCGACGCGGAGGCGCTCGTGGCGCGCCCGCGAGACCCCGCGGACAACGCGTCGCCGTCCGGGCTCTCGTCGATGGTGCACGCGCTGATCGACGCGCACGCGCTCACCGGCGAGGGCCGCTTCCGCCAGGTGGCCGAGGAGGCGCTGGCCACGGTGGCGCCGCTGGCCGAGAAGGCGCCGCGGTTCGCGGGCTGGTCCCTGGCCGCCGCGCGGACGATCGTCGACGGCGGCCCGCTGGAGGTCGCGGTCGTCGGCCCGGCCTCGGACCTGCGCCGCGGGCTGGCGCTGCAAGCCCGGCAGCACCCGGGCGCCGTTGTCATCGAGGCCGACGGCCCGCGTGACGACGTGCCCCTGCTGGCCGGGCGCACTCCGGTCGACGGCCGGCCAGCGGCGTACGTCTGTCGTGGCTTCGTCTGCGAGCGGCCGGTCACCACGATCGAGGGTCTTATGGAGTCGCTTACCCGGGAGTAGGTTCGGCGCATGCCGGGCGACACCTACGACTACGTCATCGTCGGGGCCGGGAGCGCCGGCGCCGTGCTCGCCGCGAGGCTGTCGGAGGAGCCCGGCACGTCTGTGCTGCTGCTCGAGGCGGGCGGCGAGGCCGACGCCGACGAGGTGATGATCCCGGCGGCGTTCGCGAGCCTGTTCAAGACCCGCTGGGACTGGAACTACTCGACCACCGAGCAGAAGCAGCTGCACGGCCGCCGCGCGTACTGGCCGCGGATGAAGGCGCTCGGCGGCTGCTCGTCGATGAACGCGATGATCTACATCCGCGGCAACCGCGCGGACTACGACGGGTGGCGCGACCAGTACGGCGCCGACGGCTGGGGCTTCGACGAGGTGCTGCCCTACTTCGTCAAGGCCGAGCGCAACTCCCGGCTGGGCGCGCCGCTGCACGGGCAGGACGGGCCGCTGCACGTCGAGGACCGCGTCTACACCCACGAGCTCAGTCACGCGTTCGTGGACAGCGCGGTGAGCGCCGGCCACAAGCCGACCGACGACTTCAACGGCGTCTCGCAGGAGGGCGCCGGGCTCTACCAGGTGACCTGCCGCAAGGGCCGGCGCTGGTCGACGAACGAGGCGTACCTGAAGCCGGCGCGGTCCCGGCCGAACCTCACGGTCGAGACCGGCGCGCTCGCCGCGCGGGTCGAGCTCTCCGGGTCGACGGCCAGCGGCGTCACCTTCCGGCAGGGCGGTCGCGAGCACACCGTGACGGCCCGGCGCGAGGTGCTGCTGTGCGGCGGCTCGATCAACAGCCCGCAGCTGCTGATGCTGTCCGGGATCGGCCCGGCCAGCCACCTGGCCGAGGTCGGCGTCGAGCCGAAGGTCGACCTCCCGGGCGTCGGCGCCAACCTGCAGGACCACCCGGTGGTGCCGATGCTCTGGCACACCCGCGGCGTCACCGACCTCGCCGAGCTCAACAACCTGCGCAACTTCGCTCGGTGGAAGGCCCGCGGCTCCGGGCCGCTGGCCTCCAACATCGGCGAGGCGGGCGCGTTCTTCACCAGCCGCGACGGGCTTGCGGCTCCCGACCTGCAGATCCACATGGCGCCGGCCGGCTTCTACGACAACGGGCTCCACGAGCCGACCAGCTCGATGGTGACGGCCGCGCCGACGCTGGTCTCGGTGGTCAGCCGCGGCCACCTGCGGCTCCGCTCGGCCGACCCGATGTGGCACCCGGAGATCGAGGCGGCGTACTTCGACGACCAGGCCGACCTCGACGCGATGCTGGCCGGGCTGCGCCGGACCTGGGAGATCTGCACGCAGGGCGCGCTGGCGGCGTACGTCGACCGGCCGTGGCAGCTGCCGGACCACCCGTCCGACGAGGACTTCGTCGAGCATGCGCGGACGTGGAGCCAGACGCTCTACCACCCGACCTCGACCTGCGCGATGGGCAGCGGCGAGGACGCCGTGGTCGACCCCTCGCTGCGGGTCCGCGGCGTCGAGGGGCTGCGCGTGGTCGACGCGTCGGTCATGCCGGCCGTCGTCCGCGGCAACACCAACGCGCCCACCATCATGATCGCCGAGAAGGCCGCCGACCTCGTCAAGGAGAGTTGATGACCGCCACCGAGACCGACACCAAGACGTTCG
The DNA here is from genome assembly GCA_963749865.1 of uncultured Actinomycetota bacterium. Taxonomy (GTDB): domain Bacteria; phylum Actinomycetota; class Actinomycetes; order Propionibacteriales; family Nocardioidaceae; genus Nocardioides. The sequence goes on along the minus strand of CAVVOE010000003.1, from coordinate 103,074 downwards.
AGTCGCTGAACCCCCGCACCGGCGACGTCGTCGCCACCCACCCCGTGCTCACCGACGAGGAGGTGCGGGCCGTGGTCGCGCGGGCGCGCGAGGAGGCGGCGTGGTGGGGCTCGCTGTCCTTCGACGAGCGGGAGAAGCACCTGCAGACCTGGAAGGGCGCGATGACCCGCCGCATCGCCCAGCTGGCCGAGGTGATGCACCAGGAGACCGGCAAGCCGCACGGCGACGCGATGCTCGAGTGCGCGCTGGCCATCGACCACCTCGCATGGGCGGCGTCGCACGCGGAGAAGGTGCTGAAGCGGCGCAAGGTCCCCAGCGGGCTGGTGATGGCCAACCAGGCGGCGTACGTCGAGTACCAGCCGCTCGGCGTGGTCGGTGTGATCGGGCCGTGGAACTACCCGGTCTTCACGCCGATGGGCTCGATCGGCTACGCGCTCGCGGCCGGCAACGCGGTGGTCTTCAAGCCGTCCGAGTACACCCCCGGCGTCGCCGAGTGGCTGGCCCGGACCTTCCTCGAGTCGGTGGGCCGGCCGGTGCTTCAGGTGGTGACCGGGTTCGGCGAGACCGGCCACGCGCTGTGCACGGCCGGCGTCGGGAAGATCGCGTTCACCGGCTCGACCGCGACCGGCAAGAAGGTGATGGCCGCCTGTGCCGAGACGCTCACCCCGGTGGTGATCGAGGCCGGTGGCAAGGACGCGCTGCTGGTCGACGAGGACGCCGACGTCGAGGCAGCCGCGGACGCCGCGATCTGGGGTGCCTGCGCCAACGCCGGCCAGACCTGCACCGGCGTGGAGCGGGTCTACGTCCACGAGCGGGTGTACGACGAGTTCCTCTCGACGCTCACCGCCAAGGGCCGCGAGGTCACCGCCCACGAGGGGCTGGACTCCCAGATCGGGCCGATCACGATGCCCCGGCAGCTCGACGTGATCAAGCGCCACATCGACGACGCGCTCGCGCGCGGTGGCCGCGCGGTGGTCGGTGGCGCCGACGCGGTGGGCGACCGGTTCGTCCAGCCGACCGTCCTGGTCGACGTACCCGAGGACTCCGAGGCGGTCCAGGAGGAGACGTTCGGCCCGACCGTCACCGTGGCCAAGGTGCGCGACATGGACGAGGCGATCGAGCTCACCAACGCCACCCGCTACGGGCTCGGCTCGACGGTGTTCTCGAAGGCCCGCGGCATGGAGCTCGCCTCGCGCATCCGCTCCGGCATGACCGCGGTCAACGGCGTGATCACCTTCGCCGCCGTACCGTCCCTGCCGTTCGGCGGTGTGGGCGACTCGGGCTTCGGCCGGATCCACGGCCCCGACGGCCTCAAGGAGTTCACCTTCGCCAAGGCCATCGCCCGCCAGCGGTTCAAGCCGCTGCTCGCGCTGACGACGTTCGGCCGCACCGAGAAGGCCGACCAGAATCTGGCCTCGATGATCACGATCCTGCACGGGCGAGGGACGACGATCCCCAAGCCCTGACGGCTCCCGCGGAAGGTCAGCGCAGCGCGTACGTCGCCATGGAGATGCCCACGTAGTGGGAGACGAAGGCCAGGATCGTGAACGAGTGGAAGACCTCGTGGAAGCCGAACCAGCGCGGCCACGGGTTGGGGCGCTTGAAGGCGTAGACGATGCCGCCCATCGTGTAGAGGCCGCCTCCGGCCAGGATCAGCACGAACACCGCGATGCCGATGCCGAGGCCGAGCGCGGTGGCGCCCTCGAGGAACGCCGGGATGAAGAAGATCGCAGCCCAGCCGAGCGCGATGTAGATCGGCGTGTAGAGCCAGCGCGGGGCGTCGGTCCAGCAGATGCGGAAGAGCACGCCGAGGACGGCGCCGGTCCAGACCGTGGTGAGCAGCGCCACCCGAGCGGTGCCGTCGAGCAGCAGCAGGCTGAACGGTGTGTAGGAGCCGGCGATGAGCAGGAAGACGTTGGAGTGGTCGAAGCGGCGGAGGAACGCCCAGACCGGAGGCGACCAGGTGCCGGTGTGGTAGATCGCGGAGACCCCGAACAGCAGAACCGCGGACGCGGTGAAGACCGCGGAGCCGATCCGGGTGGTGGTGTCGGGGGAGAGGCAGATCAGCACGATCCCGGCGGCGAGTGCCAGCGGCGCGGTCGCGAGGTGCAGCCAGCCGCGCAGCTTCGGCTTGAGCTCGTCTAGCCTCTCGCTGACGGCGTCGTGCAGGGACTCGACCCCCGCTCGTACCGCGTCGCCCATGCCGTTGCTCATGCCCGAGACGGTAGCGACCCAATCCAGACGAGTCGGGCCAACGCGACCAAGTTCACCCGAACGGCGGACTAACATCGTGCAGGTGGCGGACTGGAAGCGCGGGTTGCGGAAGGTCATCTACCCGGTCTACGAGGCGCGGGTGCTCCGGCGGATGCCGGACAACCTGCCCAAGCACGTCGGCGTGATGCTCGACGGCAACCGCCGGTGGGCCAGGTCGGTCGGCCGGGAGACCGCGCACGGCCACCAGGTCGGGGCCGACAACATCGAGCCGCTGCTGGGCTGGTGCGACGAGGTCGGCATCGAGGTGGTCACCCTGTGGCTGCTCTCCACCGACAACCTCAACCGACCGCCCGCCGAGCTCACCGCGCTGCTCGAGATCATCGAGGCCACGGTCGAGTCGCTGGCCGAGCGGCGTCGCTGGCGGCTGCACCCGGTCGGCGCGCTCGATCTGCTCCCGTCCTCGACGGCCGCGAAGCTCAAGGCCGCCGAGGAAGCCACCAGAGACGTGGACGGGATGCTGGTCAACGTGGCCATCGGCTACGGCGGCCGCCGCGAGATCGCCGACGCCGTCCGGTCACTGCTCGGCGAGCACGCCAGCCGCGGCACCTCGCTGGAGGAGCTGGCCCAGATCATCGACGTCGAGCACATCGCCGAGCACCTCTACACCAAGGGCCAGCCCGACCCGGACCTGGTGATCCGCACGTCGGGAGAGCAGCGCCTCGGGGGATTCCTCCTCTGGCAGAGTGCGAAGTCCGAGTTCTACTTCTGCGAGGCCTACTGGCCCGACTTCCGCCGCGTGGACTTCCTGCGCGCGATCCGCGCGTACGCCCAGCGCGAGCGCCGCTTCGGCGCCTGAGCCGTCTGGACGTCACCGGCTCTTCACCTCGTGGTCGGGCGTGTCGCCCCAGCCCGGCCCTCGCCGCGGCGTACGTTCGCCGCATCGGCGGGTGGGGAAGCTCGCCGTATCGGGAGGCCCGAATCTTGCGCAAGCACGATCCACACCTGACCAGCGGTTCGCTGTGGGTCGTGGGTGGAGGCCGGCACTCCGGCCTTCGGGCGTCCTCCCGGTCCGGCTGCAGGTGAGTTGAGGACCGGGCGTCGGGTGCGCGTGCCGGTCTGCGAGGAGTGACCGTGCCGACCAAGGCCAGCTCGTCGAAGGCGTCCTCCGAAAAGCTCGTCCGTACCTACGTGCTCGACACCAGCGTCCTGCTGGCCGATCCCGGGGCGCTGCGGCGCTTCGAGGAGCACGAGGTGGTGCTGCCCGTCGTGGTGATCACTGAGCTGGAGGGAAAGCGGCACCACCCCGAGCTCGGCTACTTCGCGCGCACGGCGCTGCGGATGCTCGACGAGCTGCGGATCACCCACGGTCGGCTCGACGAGCCGGTGCCGGTCGGTGAGGAGGGCGGCACGGTCCGAGTCGAGCTGAACCACACCGACGCCGACTCGCTGCCCTCGGGCTTCCGGCTCGGTGACAACGACACCCGGATCCTCGCGGTGGCCCGGAACCTCGCCAACGAGGGCTCGCAGGTCACCCTGGTCAGCAAGGACCTCCCGCTCCGGATCAAGGCCGCGGCCGTCGGCCTGGACGCGCAGGAGTACCGCGGCGAGACCATCTCCGAGTCCGACCCCGGCTACTCCGGCATGGCCGAGCTCGAGGTCGCGGCCGGCGACCTCGACGAGCTGTACGACGACGGCACCGTCGACCTCGAGGCCGCCCGCGACCTGCCCTGTCACTCCGGACTGGTGCTGCTCTCCGACCGCGGTACGGCGCTGGGTCGGGTCGGTGCCGACAAGCTCGTGCACCTGGTCCGCGGCGACCGCGAGGCGTTCGGCATCCACGGCCGCTCGGCCGAGCAGCGGATCGCCCTCGAGATGCTGCTCGACCCCGAGGTCGGCATCGTCTCGCTCGGCGGCCGGGCCGGCACCGGCAAGTCCGCGCTCGCGCTGTGCGCCGGCCTCGAGGCGGTGATGGAGCGCCGCCAGCACCAGCGGGTGGTGGTGTTCCGGCCGCTGTTCGCGGTCGGCGGCCAGGAGCTCGGCTACCTGCCCGGCTCGGAGTCGGAGAAGATGGCGCCCTGGGCCCAGGCGGTCTTCGACACCCTCGGCGCGGTCACCTCACGGGACGTGATCGAGGAGGTCCTCGACCGGGGCATGCTCGAGGTGCTCCCGCTGACCCACATCCGCGGCCGCTCGCTGCACGACTCCTTCGTGATCGTCGACGAGGCGCAGTCGCTGGAGCGCAACGTGCTGCTGACCGTGCTCTCCCGGATCGGGGCCGGCTCCAAGGTGGTGCTCACCCATGACATCGCCCAGCGCGACAACCTCCGGGTGGGCCGCCATGACGGCGTCGTGGCCGTCGTCGAGAAGCTCAAGGGCCACCCGCTCTTCGCGCACGTCACCCTGACCCGGTCGGAGCGCTCGCCGATCGCTGCCCTGGTGACCGAGATGCTGGAGAACGTCACCCTGTGACCTCGCGCTCGTTGCAGGAGTGCCAGGAAGCCCAGGATTCCTGCCACCTGTCGTGACCCCTGTGACTGCTGTGACTCCTGAGTCACCCGAACGACCAGCGCTCTCGTCGTTCGGTTTGCAACCACTTGGCGACTCGGGCAGGGTAACCAAGATTCCCCAGCCGGAACTGCACTGCGCCCCTCGTCACCCGTGGAAGTTGGCCCCAAGTCGTGTCGTCGCTGCAACCGCAGGCACCCAAGCACCGTGCCTCGAAGGCCGGACGGGCGCCGCGAGCCGCGCTGAAGACCTCGCTGGCGCTCTCGTCCGTGGCGGTCGTGGCCACCGGGTTCGCCGTCGGCAGCGGGTCGCTGTCGCTGAGCGCGCAGGACGGCTCTGAGGCGCCCTCGACCAGCGTGGCCGACCTCGGCCCGGGCACCAGCCTCGGCAGCGCCGCCGTCGCCGCGGTCGCTGCCAGGACCGAAGCCGACGCCGCGGCCCCCGAAGCCGACCGGGCCCAGACCCCCGTCACCCGTTCCGACAGCCGGGCCAAGGCAGACCCGCTGAAGAAGGACACCCTCTCGCTGGGCTCTCGCAACACGATGGCCCGCACCGAGGACCTCTCCGACGAGGACCCCCGCGACATCGCCCGCGCGCTGCTCGCCGAGTACGGCTGGGGCGTCGACCAGTTCGGCTGCCTCGACTCGCTCTGGGATCGGGAGTCGCACTGGAACCCCTTCGCGGAGAACTCCTCCTCGGGGGCCTACGGCATCCCGCAGTCCCTGCCCGGCTCCAAGATGGCCACGGTCGCCGCGGACTGGCGCACCAACCCGGTCACCCAGATCCGCTGGGGCCTCGGCTACATCGCCGATCGTTACGGCTCGCCCTGCGGTGCCTGGGGCCACAGCCAGGGCCACGGCTGGTACTGAGTCTTGATTCGTGACTTCCGACGGTTGAGTCGGGAGTTCTGACGCTCGAGTCCGGAGAAATGTCCGGACTCAAGCGGCGAAAGTCCCGACTCAACGCGGATGGGTCATGGACTCGACGTCGAGGGCCTCGTCGAGCTGCTCCTCGGTGAGCTCGCCGCGCTCGACGTAGCCCAGCTTGAGCACGGTCTCGCGGATCGTGGCGCCGTCCGCCAGCGCCTGCTTGGCGATCTTGGCGGCGGCCTCGTAGCCGACGTACTTGTTCAGCGGAGTGACGACCGAGGGCGAGGACTCGGCGTACTGGCGCATCCGCTCGGTGTCCGCGGTGATCCCGTCCACGCAGCGCTCGGCCAGCAGCCGGGAACAGGCGGCCAGGAGGCGCACCGACTCGAGGACGTTGCGGGCGATCACGGGCATCGCGACGTTGAGCTCGAACGACCCGCTGGCGCCGGCGACGGTGACCGTGGCGTCGTTGCCAATCACCTGCGCACAGACCATCAGCGTGGCCTCGGGGAGGACCGGGTTCACCTTGCCGGGCATGATGCTCGACCCGGGCTGGAGGTCGGGCAGGTGGATCTCGGCCAGGCCGGTGGTGGGGCCGGACGACATCCAGCGCAGGTCGTTGCAGACCTTGGTCAGGCCGACGGCGTAGGTCTTGAGCACGCCGCTCAGCTCGACCAGCGAGTCCCGGGTGCCCTGGGCCTCGAAGTGGTTGCGGGCCTCGGTGAACGGCTCGCCCGTCGACTCCGACAACGCCTCGATCACCCGCTCGGGGAAGCCGGCCGGCGTGTTGATGCCGGTGCCGACCGCGGTGCCGCCCAGTGGCAGCTCGCGGACCCGGGGCAGCACCGACTCGAGCCGCTCGGCGGCGTAGCGCACGGTGGCGGCGTACCCGGAGAACTCCTGGCCGAGCATCACCGGTGTGGCGTCCATCAGGTGGGTGCGTCCGGACTTCACCGCGTCGGCGAACTCGATGGCCTTGGCCTCCAGGGACGAGGCCAGCACGTCGAGGGCGGGCAGCAGGTCGCCGGTGACGGCTCGCGCGGCGGCCACGTGGATCGCGGTCGGGAAGGTGTCGTTGGAGGACTGCGAGGCGTTGACGTGGTCGTTGGGGTGGACGGTGACCCCGTCCGCGTCCCGGGCGGCGAGCTCGGCGATCACCTCGTTGGCGTTCATGTTGGAGCTGGTCCCCGAGCCGGTCTGGAAGACGTCGATCGGGAACGCGTCGTCGTGCCCGCCGGCGGCCACCGCCGTCGCCGCCTTCACGATCGCCGCCGCCTGGTCCGCCTCGAGCACGCCGAGCTCGGCGTTGACCTTCGCGGCCGCCGCCTTGACCTCACCGATCGCGTGGATGAGGGCGGGCTCGATCGGCGTACCGCTGATCGGGAAGTTCTCCACCGCCCGCTGGGTCTGCGCCCGCCACAGGGCCTCGCGCGGCACCTTGACCTCGCCCATCGAGTCCTGCTCGGTGCGGTACTCCTGGGAGTCGTTCACGGCTCGGACGGTACCCGCGCGAGGTAGAGCCAGTAGGCCTCGTCCCGGTCCTGGAGGCGTACGTCGTGGCGCTCGGCCGCGACGGTGCCGAAGACGGTGGTCAGCGACGCCTCGAGGTCGGGCGCCTCGGCGGCCGACCAGACGACCAGGGCCCCGCCGGGCCGGAGGATCCGTCGGGCGTCGGCGAGCGCAGGCGGCTCGTAGAGAGCGGCGTTGGCCGCGTGCACGAGGTAGCCCGGGCCGTTGTCGACGTCCAGCAGCACCAGGTCGTACGACGACTCGCGCGCCTCGGCCAGCGCCGCGGCGACGTCGGCGACCACCACCGTGACCCGCTCGTCCGCCAACAGCGCGGGACCATCAGGCACCAGGCCGGCCCGCATCCACTCGACCAGGGCCGGCTCGATCTCGACCACCGCGCACTTCTCGACGCGCGAGTCGGCGAGCACCTCGTGCATCGTGTAGCCCAGGCCGAGGCCGGCGACCACCACCGCCCGGGGCTCGTCGACGGCCGCGAGCGCGGCCTGCGCCATCGCCCGCTCGCTGCTCACCTCGACGGTGTCCATCACGAACACGCCGTTCGCCCGCAGCTCCAGCGAGGTCGGACCACCGTCGACCGGTCGCCGCTCGCGCAGCACCAGCTCGCCGCGCTCGCTCTCGGCCCGCGCGACCTCCACGTAGTCCACCTCGGGCGTCACGGGGCTCAGCCTGTCAGCCGGGACGCCGCCGAGGACCGGCGGCCTCAGTCGAAGAGCTCGCTGAGCCAGCTCTCCTTGCGTTTGCGCTTGTGAGGCTGCTGGTGCTCCGGCTGACCTTGGTACGGCTGCGGGTGCCCCTGCGCGGCCGGTGGCGCCGCGGGTGTCGGCGCGCCGTGGGTCAGCGAGCGCTCGATGATCTTGTCGAGCTCACCGCGGTCGAGCCAGACGCCACGGCACGTGGGGCAGTAGTCGATCTCGATGCCGCTGCGCTCGCTCATCGTGAGTGTGGTTGCGTCGGTAGGACACTGCATGCCCGGTCAACGGACGGCACCCGACTGTGGTTCCGTCATGACCGCGCGAGTCTCAGCTGACGACAGTCACCGAGATCGAGGAGTTGGTGCAGCCCGATGCCACGTCCTGCAGTGCGGCCTTCTCGCCCGAGTCCTGGCTCAGCCCCCAGCGGATCTTCGCGGTCACCCAGTCCTTGATGTAGCGGCAGTCGTTGATCGGGGGCAGCCACTCGGCGACGTCCTGGTCGCCCTTGCTGCGGTTGAGTGACGCGGTGACGCCGACCAGCGTGTGGCTGTCGCCGAGGTCGTTGGCGTACGACTCGCGCCGACTCGACGTCCACGACCGTGCCCCGGAGTCCCAGGCCTCGGCCAGGGGTACGACGTGGTCGATGTCGAGCGCGGACGCGGAGGTCTGGGAGACGCCGTCGTAGTAGGAGTACCAGCGGCCGCCCGTGAGAGAGCAGCCCGACCCGACCGAGGGAGCATCCTCGGCCTCGGAGATCAGCACCTCGGCGCGGGTGTCGCAGCCGTCGCCGTCGGCGTCGATCCACAGGTGGAACAGGTCGCGGTCGTAGCCGGTGCGGTCCTCGCCCCCGACCGGGATGTGGTCGATGGCCTGGGTCAGCGAGCCGCTCCATTGGCTGTCCGCCTGCGCGGGAGTGCCGGCGGCGAGCTGGAGGGAGACGATGGACAGGACCGATGCCAGGGCCAGGGCGGCCCGCCCGAGGAAGCGCACGGGCTACACGGTCGGCCCTCGTACCCCTGGGGGGAACCCTTCGGAGGCCGGAACCTTCCGGGCTCTCACGTGTCTCTCATCCGGGCCTCATGTCCGGCTCCTAACCTCGTGGATGAACGATCAACTACCTCTCTCGGAAGGCAGCATCGTGCGCAACCTGCTCAGCAAGACCGTCTCCGCCCCCGCCCAGGACCTGGCGCTGCTCGCGGCCCGGGTCGTGCTCGGCATGGTGCTCATCGCCCATGGCTGGCAGAAGCTCGCCGACCAAGGACTCGACGCCACGGCGTCCGGCTTCGACTCGATGGGCATCCCGGCGCCGGTCGCGGCGGCGTACTACGCAACGTTCGTCGAGCTCGTCGGCGGTGCGCTCCTCATCGTGGGGCTGCTCACCCGCCTGGTCGCCGTGCTCGTGGTCGGGGACATGCTCGGTGCGTTCTGGTTCGCCCACCGCGATGCCGGCGTCTTCGTCAGCGACGGTGGCTGGGAGCTGGTCGCCGTGATCGGCGCGCTCGCCCTCGGCCTGGTCGCGGCCGGCGCCGGCCGGATCTCGGTCGACGCAGGCTTCACCAAGGCGACCGGCGTCGCGCTCTCACCGCAGGGTGTTGCGGGCGACGACCACGAGCGGGAGCGCGTACTCTCGCGCTCGTGAAGCGCCTCGTCGCCGTCCTCACCCTCGCCCTGGTCACCTGCGCCGGTGCCGTCGCGACGACGGCGCCGGCCCAGGCCGGGAAGGACGACCGCATCGTGTGGCTCGGGGGGACCGCCTACGCCGGCGTGCGAATCGACACCAGCTACCCGACGGTCGACGACCCCTACCTGCACGCGCGGTTCAAGAGGCTCGGCGGCGAGGGCCAGCGGCAGGTGCGGATGGGCGAGCGGGTCAAGAAGCCGGGCACGCACCAGTGGGGGCGCTACCACTACACGAAGCCGGTCAAGCTCCAGGTCGGCGAGAGGGTCATCTTCACCAGCGAGCACGCGCTGCCGTGCGAGCCGAAGATCGATCCGGTCAGCATCGTCGCCGACATGCGGGTCAAGATGCCGGGCAAGCCCTGGTCGCGCTGGGAGACCTGGATCGGCGACGACCAGCGGCTCCTGGACTGCGAGGAGGTCCTGCCGGACTGAGGTTCGGCCTGGGGCGTCCCGGCGGAAGACGAGCAGGAGCGGGAGCGCGTACTGTCCGGCACGTGAAGCGCCTCGTCGCCGTACTCGCCCTGGCCCTGGCCGCCGCGGTCCTGCCCTCGAGCGGACCCGCGGCGGCCGCACGCTACGACTGGTCCGAGCCCACCGACTACCGGCAGGTGCTGTTCTCCCAGTCCAACCCTTCGGCGCACGACCTGCACCTGCACTTCAAGTTCAAGCGGTACGGCGGCAAGGGGCTCCGCGAGGTGCGCATCCGCGAGCGCGCAGGGAACCCCGTCCGGTCGTGGTACACCCACCCGGCCGTCCGTCTCGAAAAGGGCGAGAAGGCGGTGTTCACCACCAAGGCCGCGATGGCGTGCGAGCCCGCCCTCCAGCCGGTGCAGTACGACATGCAGATGCGGATCCGGCTGCCCGGCCGGCCGTGGTCCGACTGGCTGGGCTACATCGGCGGTGCGAACCGCATCCTCGACTGCGACGAGTACCCGTAGGCCTACTCCGCCGAGCGCACCCGGATCCCGGTCACCGGCACCGTCACCGCCCCCGAGGGGTCGGTGAAGAAGTCGTTGCCCTTGTCGTCGACGACGATGAAGGCGGGGAAGTCCTCGACGTCGATCTTCCACACCGCCTCCATGCCGAGCTCTTCGTACTCGAGGACCGACACGGACTTGATGCAGTCGAGGGCCAGCCGCGCGGCCGGGCCTCCGATCGAGCCGAGGTAGAAGCCTCCATGCGTGTGGCAGGCCTCGGTGACCTGCTTGGACCGGTTGCCCTTGGCCAGCATCACCAGCGAGCCGCCGGCGGCCTGGAACTGCTCGACGTAGGAGTCCATCCGGCCGGCGGTGGTGGGCCCGAACGAGCCCGAGGCGTAGCCGTCCGGAGTCTTGGCCGGGCCGGCGTAGTAGACCGCGTGGTCGCGCAGGTACGCCGGCATCTCCTCGCCCGGCGTCGAGCCGCTCCTTGATCTTGGCGTGCGCGATGTCGCGGGCGACCACGAGCGGCCCGGTCAGCGAGAGCCGGGTCTTCACCGGGTGCTTGCTCAGCTCGGCGAGGATCTCGGCCATCGGCCGGTTGAGGTCGATCCGCACCACGTCGGTCTCGTCGGTCGGCTGGGTCGCGCCGGTGGCGGGCAGGTAGTGAGCGGGGTCGGTCTCGAGCTGCTCGAGGAATACCCCCTCGGCGGTGATCTTGCCCAGCGCCTGCCGGTCCGCCGAGCACGACACGGCCAGCGCCACCGGGCACGAGGCGCCGTGCCGCGGGAGCCGCACCACGCGCACGTCGTGGCAGAAGTACTTGCCGCCGAACTGCGCGCCGATCCCGAACGACTGGGTCAGCTTGAAGACCTCCTCCTCGAGCTCGAGGTCACGGAACGCGTGCGCCGCCATCGTCCCCTCCGTGGGGAGGCTGTCGAGGTAGTGCGCCGAGGCGTACTTCGCGGTCTTGAGGGCGAACTCGGCCGACGTACCGCCGATCACCACGGCCAGGTGGTACGGCGGGCACGCTGCGGTCCCGAGCGAGCGGATCTTCTCGTCGAGGAACTGCAGCATCCGCGTGGGGTTCAGGACCGCCTTGGTCTCCTGGTAGAGGAAGGACTTGTTGGCCGAACCGCCGCCCTTGGCCATGAAGAGGAACTTGTACTCCGGCCGCCCGTGGTCCTCGGTCGCATAGATCTCGACCTGCGCCGGGAGGTTGGTGCCGGTGTTCTTCTCCTCCCACGTGGTCAGTGGCGCGAGCTGGGAGTAGCGCAGGTTGAGCTTTGTGTAGGCGTCGTACACCCCGCGCGAGATCGCCTCGGCGTCGTCGGCGCCGGTGAGCACGCCCTCGGACTTCTTGCCCATCACGATCGCGGTGCCCGTGTCCTGGCACATCGGGAGCACCCCGCCCGCCGAGATGTTGACGTTCTTCAGCAGGTCGAGGGCGACGAACCGGTCGTTCCCCGACGCCTCGGGATCGTCGATGATCCGCCGCAGCTGGGCCAGGTGCGCGGGCCGCAGGAAGTGCGCGATGTCGTGCATCGCCTCCGCGGTCAGCCGCTGGATGGCCTCGGGCGAGACCTGCAGGAACGTCCGCCCGCCCGCCTCGAACGTGGACACGCCCTCCGTCGTGACCAGGCGGTAAGGCGTCTCGTCGGGCCCGATCGGCAGCAGGTCGGAGTAGCGGAACTCTGGTTCGGATGCCACGGTGCCGAGTATCTCCCAGCGGCCTACGCTGTGGGCATGCCGGGCGAGCTGCAGCCACAGGGCGGAGGGACCGATCCGACGAGGCTCCGGATCTCCGACGCCGAGCGTCACCAGGTCGCCGAGATCCTGCGCGAGGCCGCGGGCGAGGGCCGGCTCGATATCGACGAGCTCGACCAGCGGCTCGAGGCGACGTACGCCGCCCGCACCTACGCCGACCTGGTCCCGATCACCCTCGACCTGCCCGGCCACCCCCACCAGCGGCCGGTGCCCGCGCGGCAGCCGTCCGCGTCGCCGGAGGTGGTGCCCGGGCCGGACAAGGAGAGCCACTTCGCGATCCTGAGCGGGCTCAGCCGCAAGGGCATCTGGCTGGTGCCCAGGCAGATGACGATCCTGGCCCTGATGGGCGGCGCCGAGCTCGACCTGAGGCGAGCCAAGTTCGCGGCGCCCGAGGTGGTGATCACCGTCAACGCGTTCATGGGTGGCGCCCAGATCATCGTCGGCACCAACGTCAGGATCGTGATGGAGGGCACCGGCATCATGGGCGGCTACGCCGGCCCGTCCGGCCTGGTCGAGGCGGACCTGGACGAGAGCTCACCTGTGGTCAGGATCAAGGGCGTCGCCATCTGGGGCGGCGTCAGCGTGGAGCGCAAGCACCTCTGACCTTCGGGAGGGCGCCGGCGCGGTCGAGCCCCGCTCCAGCAGTCGGCACGGCACGTCGACGTCGGACACCCGCTCCGCGCCGCCGACCAGGCGGACCGCCAGCTCGGCGGCCAACCGGCCCTGGCCGGCGACGTCCTGGTCGACGGTGGTGACGCCGAGCAGCTCGCCGAGCGGGTGCCCGTCGATGCCGATCACCGACAGGTCCTCGGGCACCCTCAGCCCGGCGGCCCGGGCCCGGCCGGTGGCGGCGAACGCGAGCTCGTCGGAATAGGTGAAGACCGCGGTCGGGCGGTCGGGCAGCGCCAGAAGCCGGTCCATCGCGCGGGCGCCGGCGTCGACGGCGTACGTCTCGGTCACGAGGAGCTCGTGGGGTGCACTCAGCCCGGCGGCCGTGAGGGTCTCGCGCCAGGCCCGCACCCGCAGCAGGTCCGACGACCAGGTGGTGCCGTCGGTGTCGCTGGTGCGGATCATCGCGATCCGGTGGTGGCCGAGGTCGACGAGGTGCTGCACCGCCATCCGCCCGGCCTCGAGGTCGTCGACCTGGACGTGCGGGTAGTCGCGGACCTCGCCCCCGGCCACCACGACGTGCACCCCCATGACGTCGAGCCGCTCGACCTCGACCTGGGCCATCGGCAGCGCGGTCAGGATCACCGCATCGGCCTTGCGCCGGGCGGGCAGCTCACGCAGGAAGCGGGTCCGCTGCTCCTCGCCGTCGACCTGGTAGACGAGCATGTCGAGCTCGGCTCCGCGGAGCACCGGCGCCATGCTCGCGAGCATCGCGCTGTAGAACCACGCGTCGAGCCGGGGCATCACGATCGCGACCCGCCCGGTCTGGCCGCGGGAGAGGGCACTGGCCTCCGGCGAGACCACGTAGGACAGCTCCTGGGCGATCTGGCGGATCCGGTCGCGGGTCGGCTGGCTCACGCCGGGTACGTCGCGCAGGGCCCTCGAGACGGTTGCGATCGACACGCCCGCCCGGCGCGCCACGTCGGCCATGTTGACCTCGCCGGGCCCGGTCGGCTCCTCCCCGCGCACCCGTTGACCATAGCGATCTGGCAAACGTTTGCCTACGTCCCTTGACGGATGGGAGTGACCTGGGTCACCATGCCAGCCAGTCTCAGTGCAAACGTTTGCAAAACTCGCTCCGCGGACCGGGACAGATCCGTGTTCACCTCGACAAACGACTGCGCAGTGAGTAGAGAGGACCCAGCACTGTGACAGCGATCACGCAGCTGTTCCGGGGAGTCGTCGGTGACGGCTCCACCCCAAGATCGAGCAGGGAGATGAGATGGCACTAGGTAAGCGGCGCCTCGCGGCGCTGGGGCTCGCGCTGGGGCTTGGCCTCGCGATGTCGGGCTGCCTGCAGTCCGACGACGACGGCGGGGGCGACGACGGTGGTGCCTCCAACGAGAAGAGCGGTGACAAGAAGGTCACCATCCTCGGCGCCTTCGGTGGGGACGAGCAGGCGAACTTCGAGGCCTCGCTCGAGGACTTCGCATCCGAGTCGGGCATCGACATCGAGTACACCGCCGACCAGGACTTCACCACCACGATCGTCCAGAAGGTCAACTCGGGACAGGCTCCCGACATCGGGCTGTTCCCGCAGCCGGGCGGCCTGCTCGACCTCACCGACGACGAGGTCCCGCTCGAGGACGTCATCGACCTCGACGCCATCGAGGCGACCCTGATCCCGGGCTTCCTCGAGGCCGCGACGGGTGAGGACGGCAAGATCTACGGCGCCCCGATGCGGATGGCCGTCAAGAGCATCGTCTGGTACCCCAAGCCGGCCTACACCGACGCGGGCTATCCCACCGAGGTGGCCACCTTCCAGGACCTGCTGACCCTGTCGCAGCAGATCGCCGACTCCGGGACCCCGCCGTGGTGCATGGGCTGGGAGTCCGACCAGGCCACCGGCTGGGTCGGCACCGACTGGCTCGAGGAGATGGTCCTCCGCGTCGCCGGGCCCGACGTCTACGACCAGTGGGTGAAGCACGAGATCCCGTTCGACGACCCGGCCATCGTGGAGGCCCTTGACGCGTTCGGTGAGATCGCCAAGAACCCGGACTTCGTGCTCGGCGGCGAGCAGGCCATCCTCAACACCGGCTTCGCGGACGCGATGACCCCGGCCTTCGACGCGAAGCCTGGCTGCTACCTGCACCGCCAGGGCAACTTCGCGACGACGTTCTACCCCGACAACATCCAGGCTGACCTGGACGGCACGGTGGGCACGTACTACTTCCCGCCGTACGACGGCGGGTACGACGGCAGCCCGGTGCTCGGTGGTGGCGACCTCGCCGCGGCGTTCACGGGCGACGACGACGACGTCAAGAAGGTCATGGAGTTCCTCACCAGCGACCAGTTCGGCGGGGCCTGGGCCCAGGCCGGTGGCTGGCTGTCACCGCACAAGACCTTCGACGCCAGCCAGTACGCCGATGAGACGACCCGCAACATCGCCACGTCGGCCGCCGACGCGGATGTGTTCCGGTTCGACGGCTCCGACCTGATGCCGGCCGACGTCGGCTCCGGCTCCTTCTGGACGGGGATGGTCGACTGGATCAGCGGTCAGTCCTCGGAGGACACGCTGGCGGCCATCGAGCAGTCGTGGCCGAGTTCGTGACCTACTCCTTCTGACGGGCTCCGGCGCCGGCACCCGTGCCGGCGCCGGAGTCCCATCAGTCCCGACTCTCGGAAAGCGGTGATGCGCATGACCGATGTCAACGACGACGTACAGGAGCTCCAGACCGAGCCGCCCCTGTCCGAGATCAGCAAGGCCGACGTCTACGGCAAGACCAGCCCCCAGAAGATTCTCCTAGGCCTCGTGGGCCTGGTCGTGACCGGCTACGTGATGTACACGCTCTTCCTGTCCTTCGGCCTGCGGCCGGAGTGGTACTTCGAGAACAAGATCCTGATCGGTCTCGTCGCCATCATCGTGGGGGTCGGTGGCGCCGCCATCCTGTTCTGGTTCCTCAACATGTTCATCGAGGGGCTGCCCCAGCGGGCCTCCCTGACGCTGATTCCCTACGCCTACCTGCTTCCGGGCTTCGGGCTGATGTCCCTGATGCTGCTGTTCCCGGCGGTCCTGACCATCCACAACTCGTTCGCCAACGAGGACACCACCGCCTACGTCGGGTTCGAGAACTACCGGACGATCTTCGCTGACCAGCAGTTCCGGGACTCACTGCTGAACAACCTGGTCTGGCTGCTGGTGGTGCCGGCCATCACGGTGGCCATCGGCATCGCCGTGGCCGTCCTGGCTGACAAGCTCTCCAAGCGCGGCGAGAGCGTGTCCAAGGCGATCATCTTCCTGCCGATGGCCATCTCGTTCGTGGGAGCCTCGGCGATCTGGAACCTCGTCTACGCCTACAACAACCCCGGCTCGAACCAGACCGGCCTGCTCAACGCCATCTGGACGGGCATCTCGGGGAAGGATCCGCAGACCTGGCTGCAGAACGACAGCCTGCACCTCAACTCGTTCCTGCTCATGGTCATCCTGGTCTGGCTGCAGGTCGGCTTCGCGATGACGCTGATGTCGTCGGCGATCAAGGGAGTGCCCGAGGACACCATCGAGGCGGCGCGGATCGACGGCGCCAGTGAGTGGCAGGCGTTCTGGAAGGTGGTGCTCCCTCAGATCAAGGGCACCACCATCACGGTCCTGATCACCGTGCTGATCCTGGTGCTGAAGATCTTCGACCTCGTCTACGTGCTGACCAACGGCCGGTTCAACACCAACGTGATCGCCAACCTGTTCTTCTTCCGGCTGTTCAAGGGCGGTGACAACGGCATCAGCTCGGCGATCGTCGTGGTCCTGCTCGTCATGGTCCTACCGGTGCTGATCTACCAGGTGCGGCACTTCAGGCAAGAGGAGGCGAACCGATGACCAGCGACACCATCTCCACCGAGGCGGCCATGGCGGGCGGCACGTCGGTGCCCGAGGACAAGCCCCGCCGGGTCCGGGGAGTGATGGCGGACGGCCGCCGCCGGAGCTGGACCTCGATCATCGTCGTCACGCTGCTGTGTGTCCTGTGGACGGTGCCCACGCTCGGCCTGCTGGTGACGTCTCTCCGGGACCGCGTGGACGCCACCCGGTCCGGCTGGTGGACGCTGCTGTGGCCCGGCAACTGGACCGACGCCGGCCTCACCATGCAGAACTACAGCGACGTGCTGAGCAAGACCAACCCCAAGCTGGACAGCGCCTTCATCAACAGCGTGGTGGTGGCCATCCCGGCCACGGTGATCCCGATCATGTTCGCGGCCTTCGCGGCGTACGCGTTCACGTTCATGGAGTTCCGGGGCAAGGACGTGCTGTTCGTCGTGATCGTGGCGATGCTGGTGATCCCGATCCAGGTGGCCTTCCAGCCGATGCTCGACCTGCTCGGCCCCCGTCACATCGACATCGTCAACCAGTACTTCGCGGTGTGGCTCCTGCACACAGGGTTCGGCATGCCGCTGGCGATCTACGTGCTGCGCAACTACATGACCACGTTGCCCAAGACCGTGATCGAGTCGGCCAAGATCGACGGGGCATCGCACTACCAGACGTTCTGGCGGCTGATCGTGCCGATGTCGGTGCCGGCGCTGGCGGCGTTCGCCATCCTGCAGTTCCTGTGGGTCTGGAACGACCTGCTCATCGCCAAGCTGTTCCTGGGCTCGGGCGACAACGGCACCGTGATCGTGGCCGTGCAAGGGCTGCTCGGCACCCAGGGCCAGGGCCAGGAGCTGCTGACGGCGGCGGCGTTCGTGTCGATGATCCTGCCGATGATCGTGTTCTTCTCGATGCAGAGGTTCTTCGTCCGAGGCCTGACCTCTGGAGCCGTGAAGGGGTAGACGATCGATCAGGTAGGCACACCTGTCCACCTGACGCGGGAGGGCGTGAGCGTCGTGCTCGCGCCCTCTCTCGTCGGCGATCCCGTCCTCCTCCACTGGGGGGCCGCCCTCGGTGACCCGTCGGAGGCCGACCTGGTCGGCCTCGCGCAGAGCCAGGTGCCCGGCGTGCCCCACTCGGCGCTGGACGCTCCGCGGCATCGGGGCCTGCTGGGGGAGAACACGGCGGGGTTCACCGGGCTGCCGGCGCTGGAGGGGCTGCGCCCAGGCCGTACGACGGGGCCGTGGGCGCCGCGCGTCACCGGCTGGCGGTGGGCGGTGGACGACGTCGGCCCGGACGCGACCGTGCGACTCCTCGGCGCCGACGCCGAGGCCGGCTGGTCGGTCGAGCTGGCCCTCGAGCTGACCCGCGAGGGGCTGCTCCGGCTGCGGACCTCGGTGACCAACCTGGCCGAGGAGACCCTGGTGCTGGCGGCGGTGCGCAGCGCGCTGCCGGTCCCGGCGCGGGCGACCGAGCTGCTCGACCTGACCGGCCGCTGGTGCCGCGAGCGGACCCCGCAGCGGCGGCCGTGGCTGGCGGGGACCCACCTGCGCGAGGGGCGGCACGGCCGGACCGGCCACGACGCGACGCTGCTGCTGGCGGCGGGTGTGCCCGGCTTCGGCTTCGGCCACGGCGAGCTGTGGGCGACCCATGTCGCGTGGAGCGGCGACCACCGGTCCTACGCCGAGCGCACGCCCGAGGGCGAGTGCCTGCTCGGTGGCGGCGAGCTGCTCGGCCCGGGTGAGGTGGAGCTGGGGCAGGGGGAGCGGTACGACGCACCGTGGCTGGTCGGCAGCTGGTCCGGCACCGGCCTCGACCGGGCCTCGGGCCGGCTGCACGACTGGCTGCGCCGTCGGTCGCCGCGCACCCGGCGTACCCGCCCGGTGCTGGTCAACACCTGGGAAGCGGTCTACATGGACCACGACCTCGGCACGCTCACCGACCTGGCCGAGGCCGCCGCCGAGGTGGGGGTGGAGCGGTTCGTCCTCGACGACGGCTGGTTCCGCGGCCGGCGTACCGACCGCACCGGGCTCGGCGACTGGGAGGTCGACAACGACGTGTGGCCGGACGGGCTGCACCCGCTGGTGGACCGGGTGAAGCGGCTGGGCATGGACTTCGGGCTGTGGGTCGAGCCCGAGATGGTCAACGAGGACTCCGAGCTGGCCCGGGCGCACCCGGACTGGGTGCTCCGCGGCCGCGGCACGGTCCCGCCGGGGTGGCGGCACCAGCAGCTGCTCGACCTGCAGCACCCGGACGCCTACGCACACGTGCGGCGCCAGCTGCTGGCGCTGCTCGAGGAGTACGACATCGCCTTCCTGAAGTGGGACCACAACCGCGACCTCGTCGACGTCGCCCACGCCGGCCGGCCGGCGGTGCACGGGCAGACGCTGGCGTTCTACCGGCTGGTCGACGAGCTCCGTGAGGTACAGCCCCACCTGGAGATCGAGTCCTGCGCGAGCGGCGGCGGGCGCATCGACCTCGAGGTGCTCACCCGCACCGACCGGGTCTGGCCCAGCGACACCATCGACGCGGTCGAGCGGCAGCGGATCCAGCGCTGGACCTCGCTGCTGGTGCCGCCGGAGATGCTGGGCACCCATCTCGGCGGGCCGGTCGCGCACACCACCGGACGCAGCCACCGGACCGGCTTCCGGGCGGCCACCGCGCTGCTCGGCCACCTCGGGATCGAGTGGGACCTCCGCGGGCAGGGCGCCGAGGAGCGCGCCGAGGTGGCGGCCTGGGTGGCGCTGCACAAGGAGATCCGGCCACTGGTCGCGACCGGTCGGCTGGTCCGCGGCGACCACCACGACCCGGCGGTGCTGGTGACCGGCGTCGTCGCCCCCGACCGCTCCGAGGCGTGGTACGTCGTCGCGACCGTCGACACCCCGCTGACCCAGTCGGTCGGTGCGGTCCGGCTCCCGGGCCTCGATCCGGGCCGCGCGTACTCGGTCTCCGAGCGGACGCCGGCCGGTCCCCGGCACCCGGCCGAGCTCGGCGAGACCTGGCTGGACGGCGACGGGGTCCGGCTCGACGGAGCCATGCTCGCGGAGGTCGGCGTACGGTTCCCGGGCCTGGCTCCCGAGGCCGCGCACGTCCTGCACGCGACTCTGGCCTGACCGCGGCCTGACCAGCGGCTGAGACCGACCGGCGCCAGCCCTTCCGCAAACGTTTGCGGCCACCTAGGGTGACGTGCGTCACTTCACTACGGATCGTCCGGCACGTACCTGCCGGTGAAGGGAGCAGAACAGCATGGCCACAGTGACCTTCGAGAAGGCCCAGCGCTGGTACCCAGGGGCGGACAAGCCCACGGTGCCCGGCATCGACCTCGAGATCGGCGACGGCGAGTTCATGGTCCTCGTCGGCCCGTCGGGGTGCGGCAAGTCGACAACCCTGCGGATGCTCGCAGGGCTGGAGGAGATCAACGACGGGAAGATCTTCATCGGCGACCGCGACATCACGCACACCCCGCCCAAGGACCGCGACATCGCCATGGTCTTCCAGAACTACGCGCTCTACCCGCACATGTCGGTGGCCGACAACATGGCCTTCGCCCTGAAGATGGCCAAGGTGGCCCCCGAGGAGCGCAAGAAGCGGGTGGCCGAGGCGGCCCGCATCCTCGGCCTCGAGGAGTTCCTCGAGCGCAAGCCGAAGGCGCTCTCCGGTGGTCAGCGCCAGCGCGTCGCCATGGGGCGCGCGATCGTCCGCAACCCGCAGGTCTTCTGCATGGACGAGCCGCTGTCCAACCTCGACGCGAAGATGCGCGTCCAGACCCGTACCGACATCGCCAAGCTCCAGGCCGACCTCGGCGTGACCACGGTCTACGTCACCCACGACCAGGTCGAGGCGATGACGATGGGCGACCGGGTGGCCGTGATGAAGCTCGGCATCCTCCAGCAGGTCGACACGCCGCTGAAGCTGTACGACAAGCCGCTCAACCTCTTCGTGGCCGGCTTCATCGGCTCCCCGCAGATGAACCTCATCGAGGCCAAGGCCGCAGAGGGCCAGGCCAAGATCGGGAACTACCTGGTGCCCGTCGACCCGACCGCCTCCAAGAAGGCGCAGGGCAACATCACGGTGGGTGTCCGGCCGGAGGCGTGGCGGCTCGTCACCGCCGAGGAGGGCGGCCTGCCGATCACGGTCACCGTCGTCGAGGAGCTGGGCGCGGACGGCTTCGTCTACGGCACCTGCGACGTCGAGGGCACCCCCGGCAACGTCATCGTCCGGGTCACCGGCCGCGACGCCGTACACAAGGGCGACACGATCTACGTCACCACCGACCCGCACAACGTGCACGTCTTCGACACCGAGACCGGCGAACGCCTCTCCGACTAGCCCACGCCGAGTCGGGGTTACTCATGATGAGTAACCCCGACTCGGCGTCAGTTGGCGCGTTTCGCGGTCCTGGCGATGGCGTCGGCGAAGGTCTCGAAGAGGGCGGGCGGGAGGTCGTGGCCCATGCCGTCGATGAGCAGCAGCTCGGCGCCGGGGATGGCGGCGGCGGTGGCCCGGCCGCCGGAGACGTGCACCATCCGGTCGCCGAGGCCGTGCACGACCAGGGCCGGCATGGTCAGCGCGCGCAGCTTGGCGGAGCGGTTGGGCGCGGTGAGCACGGCGAGCATCTGGCGCAACGTGCCACTGGCGGTGACGCCGCGGTCGTAGGTCTCACCGGCCCGCTGCCGGATCTGTTCGTCGGTCTTCGGGTACGCCGAGGAACCGATGATCTTCCAGGTCCTGAAGCTGGCCTCGATGTAGCCCTCGCGGCCCGCGACGTGGCCCAGCAGGTTGGGCAGCAGGCTGGGGTGCTGCCAGCCGACGGTGCGCTTGCCGGTCGTCGACATGATGCTGGTCAGCGACCGCACTCGCTGGGGGCGCTCGATCGCCATCGTCTGGGCGATCATGCCGCCCATCGAGACGCCGCAGACGTGCGCGGACTCCAGGCCCAGGTGGTCGAGCAGGCCGAAGGCGTCCGCCGCCATGTCGCGCAGGGAGTACGGCGCGCGCACCCGGCGGCCGGCGAAGGCCCGGACCAGCGTGGCGCGGGTGACCCGGCCCTGGCCGCGGCTGGAGCGGCCGGTGTCCCGGTTGTCGTAGCGGACGACGTAGAACCCGCGGTCGGCCAGCAGCTGGCAGAGCTCGGCATCCCACCAGGTCATCGGGCCCCCGAGCCCCATCACGAGCAGCAGTGGCTCGTCGTCGGGGGTACCGAAGGTCTGGTAGCAGAGCTCCACCTCCCGCCCCACCGGGGCGAACAACTCCTCGGAAGCGGTGACGGTCACGATGAAGAGTCAACCAAACGGGCGGATGTCCGTCGCCCCCGGGTTACCAGCCCGTAACCTTGAATGTGTGAGCGCGTCAAGGGCGACCAGCTCCCGGAGGGAGAACCCCACGCTGGGTTCCTTCCTCCTGCCGGAGGGGTTCGCCCGCCCGCGTGCCGTGGAGGTGCTGCGGGAGCGGACCGTCGTCGTGGAGGCCGGCCGCTACGCCGTCTTCTCGCTCGACGAGCGGCGGCGCCGCTGGAAGACGTCGTACGCCGCCCGCGGGGTGCCGCGCACCGAGGAGCCGGTGCTCCTGGTCCCGGGCTTCATGGCCGGCGACGGCACGCTGCTCGCGATGAGCCGGAGCCTGCGCCGGCGCGGGTTCCGCACCTACCGCTCCCACATCCGAGCCAACGTCAGCTGCACACTGACTGCCGCAGCCGAGCTCGAGTCCCGGATCGAGGCGATCGCGATCAAGCGCGGCAGCCGGGTCCGGGTCGTCGGCCACAGCCTGGGCGGGATGCTGGCCCGCGGGCTCGCCGTACGCCGGCCGGACCTGATCTCCGGGATCGTCACCATGGGCAGCCCGATGCTGGCGCCGGGCGCCCACCACGTGCTGCTCACCACCGGCGTCGACGTGCTCGTGCGGCTGAGCCGGGCGGGGGTGCCGGGGCTGATGTCGGAGGAGTGCGTGGCCGGCAGCTGCGCGCGGGAGAGCTTCGACGAGAGCCGCCAGCCGATGCCGACGGACGTCTCGTTCACGGCCGTCTACTCCCGGCGCGACGGCATCGTGGACTGGAGGGCCTGCGTCGACCCGGCGGCGCACGCGGTCGAGGTCACCACCTCGCACGTCGGCATGGCCGTCGACCCGCGGGTGATCGAGGTGGTCACCCACGCGCTGCACCTGCCGGCGTACGCCGGCCGGGCGGGTCGCGCGGGTCTGACCGGGTCAGTGCTCGAAGTCGATAGCGGAGAAAGCGCGTAGCTTCGAGAGCTGGTGCTCGCTCCTGATCGAGCGGATGGTGCCGCTGCGCGAGCGCATCACCAGCGAGTCGGTCGTGCACCCCCCGGCCCGGTAGCGCACCCCGCTCATCAGGTCACCGTCGGTGATGCCGGTGGCCACGAAGAAGCAGTCGTCCCCGGTCACCAGCTCGTCGGTGGCCAGCACGTGGTCGGGGTCGAGGTCATGGCCTGCGTCGAGCGCCTTCTGCCGCTCGGCGTCGTCCTGCGGCCAGAGCCGACCCTGGATCACGCCGCCCATGCACTTCATGGCGCACGCCGCGATGATGCCCTCAGGCGTACCCCCGATGCCGAGGAGCAGGTCGACCCCGCTGCCCGGTCGGGCCGCGGAGATCGCACCCGCGACGTCGCCGTCGACGATGAACTTGATCCGCGCGCCGGTGGCCCGGATCTCCTCCGCCAGCGCCTGGTGGCGCGGCCGGTCGAGCACCACCACGGTCACGTCCTCCGGCTTGGTGCCCTTGGCCTTGGCGACCTGATGGATGTTCTCCGCCACCGGGTAGCGGATGTCGACGACCTCGGCCGCCTCGGGGCCGGTGATCAGCTTCTCCATGTAGAAGACGGCTGAGGGGTCGTACATCGAGCCGCGCGGGGAGACCGCCAGCACCGCGACCGCGTTGCTCATGCCCTTGGCGGTCAGCGTCGTGCCGTCGATCGGGTCGACCGCCACGTCGCACTCCGGCCCGGTGCCGTCGCCGACCCGCTCGCCGTTGTAGAGCATCGGCGCGTTGTCCTTCTCGCCCTCGCCGATGACGACGATGCCGTCCATGCCGATGGTCGAGATCATCACCCGCATGGCGTTGACCGCGACCGCGTCGGCGCCGTTCTTGTCGCCGCGGCCGACCCAGCGGGCGGCGGCCATCGCGGCGGCCTCGGTCACCCTGACCAGCTCGAGGGCCAGGTTGCGGTCCGGCGACTGGGGGGAGGGGACCAGGCTGTCGGGCTCCATGGTCGGAGCCTAACGGCCCGGCACGGCGGATGTTCCCACCCCGAAGCACACAGCGTTCACGGGGCGGTCGTGACGGTGATGTCGTCGTAGTCGCAGCTGGCTGAGTCGCCGCGGGTGGCCACTCCCACCGAGGCCGGCGCCCGCAGCACCGGATCGACGACCGTGGCCAGCCGCCGCCCGCCCATCAGCACGGCGACGACCCCGTTGTCGTCGACCAGGGACAGGGCTCCGCTGCTGCCGACCGGGACGGAGAACGTCTCGGTGTGGGTGCTGCCGAACTTGCTGAACCAGCCCATCGTGCCGGTCCCCGCGTCCCGGTCGACGGTGACGGAGAGCTGGGTGCTGCCGTCGCCGGCGTACAGGCCGCACTCGCCGCGGGCCCGGCCCTGCGTGACGGCGACGGCCCAGGTGTCGCCGGCCGCGGTCACCGGCACCGTCATCCACGCGGTGTACCCGTCGCCGACCCCGTCGACGTCCATCCGGTAGCGGCCGCTCTTCACCGAGGTGGCCAGTCGGCCCGAGGCGACCGGCTGCTCGCCGGTCACGAAGGCCGACGGGCCGTCGAAGGTGTCCTGGAAGACGACGGTCCCAGGCCTGCCCACCTCGGGCAGCGCGCCCACGTCGGCCGAGCTGGAGACCTGCAGCGGGGGCCGGGCGGACCGCTCGGCGGCCGGGCAGGGCGGGTCCACGTCGTCGTTCTCGAAGGCGAGCTGCCAGCTGTCCTCGTCGATCCGGCCGCCGAAGACCCGGCACAGGTCGTCGGACGGCGACTTCGACAGCTCGAGCTCGGATGCCCGGGGGTCCCAGAGCCGGAGCGTGCCGTCGACGCTGGCCGTGAGCAGCAGCCCCTCGTCGTTGAACAGCGACTCCGAGACCAGCGACGTGTGCCCGCCGGACAGCCCGCCGAGGTAGCTGCCGTCGGCGGCATCGAAGACGAACCCGCGCCCGGCCAGGTCGAACGACGCGACCGTGCTCGCGTCGGCGGAGAGACTGGACGTCCAGCTGATCGGAGGCAGCGAGGTCGCTGCGGTGTCGGGGGCCGCTGCCTTGAAGGACGCCACGGTCGCACCCGTTGCGATGTCGACGAGGGCCACGGCCTCGAAGGTCGGGTAGTCGATGAGCACGTGCTCGCCGGCCGCGTCCACTGTGAGGTGCTGTACGCCCGAGTCGCTGCGGCCCGCCACCAGCGTCGAGGAGCTGCCGTCGCCGAGGGCGTCCCAGACCACGAGCTGCGCGGTGTCGGACGCGGAGAGCACCCTGCCGTCGTCGAGCACGGCGAGGGCGCTCGGGTCGCCCCCCGTGCTGCGCCACGAACCGAGCCGGCGGGGTGATGACGGGTCGCGCAGGTCCCAGAGCGTCACCCAGGACCGGCGGCCGACGGCCAGCAGCGACCCGTCGTGGGAGAAGGCCAGCACCGGCACGGACTGGTCGTTGGCGCTGAACACGGTGAGCGCGGCCGGCTCGTCACTCCCGCTCGCGAGGTCGTAGAGGCTCAGCCCGTCGACGTCGTCGGCCGAGACGAGGACCCGCCCGTCCGGCCGGACCGCCAGCTTCCCCGACTGCGGGAACTCGCGCGACGTCTCGCTCTCGCTGTCCCACACGAGGGTCTGGTCGCCGGTGGTCACCGCGCCGACCGGCCCGCCGACGCCGAGGTTGAAGAACGTCGCCTCACCCGGTGCGCGGTAGACGTCGCGGGCCGGGGAGCGGAGCAGCGTCCGCGCCAGTGTGCGCAGCTCACGGTCGCCGCCGTCGATCTCGAGCCCGCGCAGCAGCGCGGCCGCGGCGGCGGCCGGGTCGTGCACGATCTCCCGCTCCGCGATCGCGGCCAGCTCACCCACCCGGGCCTGCTCGGCCCGGCGCCGGTCGGCGAGTGCGTTGACGAGCAGCACCACCACCAGGCTCACCGCGAGGGCGGCGACGACGGCGGCGACGCCCGCCCTGACCATCCGGCCCCGCCGCTGGCGGACCACCGACGCGTCGACGTACGCCGCGACGTCGGCGGTCGCCATGTCGGCGTTGCGCTGCCGCCACTCCCGGGCCTGGACGAGCTCGAGCCCGGACAGCAGCCCCGACTGGGTGCCGCCGCCCTCGTGCCAGTCGGTGGCGCGGCGCTCGAGCCGGGCGCGGAGCAGCAGGTCCTCGCGACGCTTCTCGATCAGGGCGACCAGCGGCGGCCAGGCCGAGAACAGCGACTCGTGGGCCGGGGCGTAGACCCGCTGGTCGTTGACCTCGTTGATCACCACCAAGCGCGCATCGACGAGGTCGTCGAGGATCTCGCGGTGCCGTGGCGGCACGTCGGCGGCCCGGGCCAGCCGCTTGTGCGGGGTCGCGTCGGTGAGGCTGACGATGTGGAGGATCGCCTCGGCAACCTCCTCCTCGGTGCGGCCGGCGATCGCGACCTCGCTGGCCCGGGAGGCGACCGCGCCCCGCACGCCACCGATCGCGTCGTACGCCGCGTGGGTCAGCCGACCGTCCTCGGCGTCCGCGGCCATCCGGGCCAGCGTGAACGCCAGCAGCGGCAGTGCGTCGCCGCTGCCGGTGTCGTCGACCAGGCGCTGCACCAGGCCGTCCTCGAGGGTCAGGTGCGAGCGGCGGGCCGGCTCGCTGATCACCTCGGCCAGGTCGGTGCGCGACAGCGGCGGGACGTGCAGCACCGTGGGGGCGACGGCCATGGCGAACTTGCCGGTCTCAGCGGCGACCTTGTCCCACATGTCGGTGCGCGCGGTCATCACCACCCGCAGCGGCGAGGGGGCCGTGCAGCTCGTGGTCAGCGCCTCCAGGAAGGCCTGCCGCTCCGCCTCGCTGGTCATGGTGACCAGCTCCTCGGCCTGGTCGACGACCACGAGCACCTTGGTCTCGGCGGAGGCCCGGCCGGCCTCGCGCAGCTCGCGGACGTACTCGGCCATGCCGCCCGGCGTCCTCAGCAGCTCCAGGCACCGGTCGGCGTCGAGCTCGGCGTCGTTGAGCTTCGCGGCGTGGGCCAGGGCCAGCGACATCTCGGCCAGCGGGACGTCGGACGGCGTCCACGGGTCGGTGATCACCCAGTCCGCCGAGACCCTCAGCGCCGGCACCAGGCCGGCGCGGACCAGGGACGACTTCCCGCTGCCGGAGGGGCCCAGGACGGGGATGATCGCGCCCTCGCGGCTGCGGCTGGGCGGGTCGACGAGCTGGCGGAGCTGGTCGATCTGCCTGTCCCGGCCGAAGAACACCGCGGCGTACGACTCGTCGAAGGCGCGCAGCCCGGGGAACGGCGACCGGGACGTGTCCCACCGCGCTTCCTGGTCGAGCCCGAGCGCCACCAGCGCCGCCCGGACCCGGTCGCGGTCGATCTGGTCCGTGGTGACCTTGAGCCCCTGGAGGTCCTCGGTCAGCGGGTGCGGGTCGCAGCCGTCCACCAGCAGCGCCAGGATCGGCTTGCGCAGCCAGCGGGTGAGCGCCAGCTCGGAGTGGCACCACTGGCTCTGGACCGACGTGGGGGTGTTGATGAAGACGACCGCGTCGCAGGCGTCGAGGTTCGTGAACAGCTGGTCGCGCCAGGCCTGGCCGGGGACCAGCCCGCCGGTCGGGTCGAAGTCGAGGAAGACCGACTCGTAGCCGAGGTCGGCCAGGCAGTCCGTCACCTGCGCCGCCAGCGCGTTGTCGGCGGAGGAGTGGGACACGAAGAGCTGCGCCACCGCTCACCCTCCCCTTTGTGCGGCCCGTGCCTGGCCCCTGCGGGCTGGCGGCCGGGCCATCATCACCGCTCACTGGTCGCCTGTGAAGATAATTGTCGTGAGCGAGCAACCGGCGGCGACACCCTCGCCGCCCCCGGAGCGGCCCAGCCGCTACCAGCGCAGCTTCGGCGGTCTGGTGGCGGCCATGGTGGTCACCGTGCTGTTCGTGGCGGGGTACGTCGGATTCCGCGCGCTCACCCGCGACCAGCCCGACGTGGACCAGGAGGTCGACTACCTCAGCGACGTCCGGGAGCTCGAGGACGCCGGCGTCACGGTCGTCCACCCGTGCGGGCTCCCGGAGGGCTGGCAGGCCACGAGCACCTCGTTCACCCGGGGCACACCGCCGAAGTGGGGGCTCGGGTTCGTCACCGACGCCGACGAGTTCGTGGGGCTGCGCCAGGAGCAGAGCGACGTCGACGACCTGCTCGAGGCCTACGTCGACAAGAGCGCCGACCAGGGCGAGGACGCGGACCCGGCCAACGACCTCGGCGTCTCCTCGTGGCAGACGTGGTCAGACTCCGGGGGCGACCATGCCTTCTCGACCACCCTGGGCGGGACGCTCGACGGCCAGACCCTGCTGGTCTACGGCTCGGCGTCGGTGGCCGAGCAGGAGCAGCTGATCGGGCTGCTCAGCACCGAGCCGTGCTAGCCCTCGTCCTTCTCCAACGTCTCGTCGAGCCGCTTCCGCACCCCGTCGAGCCACTGCTGGCAGATCGTGACTAGCTTCTCGCCGCGCTCCCACAGCGCCAGTGACTCCTCGAGCGTGGTTCCGCCGGCCTCGAGCCTGCGGACCGTCTCGACCAGCTCCTCGCGGGCGGCCTCGTAGGACAGGTCCTGGTCCTGGTGCTGCTCAGCCATCTGTGCTCTCCTCGAGGAGCTCGGTGCGGGTCGTGCCGGTGGTCACTGCGTGCACCCGGCCGTCGGCCACCCGCACGCTGATGGTGGCGTCCGGCGCCACGCCGGTCACCGAGGAGACGACGTGTCCGCCGGCGTCCTGGAGCACGGCGTACCCCCGCTCCAAGGTGGCCAGCGGGGACAGCGCGCGGGCGCGGGCGCGCTGGTGGGCGATGTCGTCCTCGGCGCGGTCGAGCCGGTGGGCGAGGGTACGGCGAGCGCGGTCGCGCAGCTCGTGGACCTCGGCGGCCCGCTCGTCGAGCAGGCCGCGCGGGTCGCCGAGCACCGGCCGGGAGCGCAGCGCGTCGAGACCGGCCTGCTCGCGGGCCAGCCAGCCGGCCAGGACGTGGCGGAGCCGGTGCTGCGCGGCGTCGACCAGTCGGAGCTCCTCGGCGACGTCGGGGACGACCAGCTTGGCGGCGTCGGTCGGCGTGGAGGCGCGGACGTCGGCGACCAGGTCGAGCAGCGGCTGGTCCTGCTCGTGGCCGATGGCCGAGACGACAGGCGTGCGGAGCTGGTGGACGGCGCGGACCAGCGCCTCGTCGGAGAAGGGCAGCAGGTCCTCGACCGAGCCGCCCCCGCGGGCGACCACGATCACGTCGACGTCGGAGTGCCGCTCCAGCCTGCCCAGCGCCTCCATCACCTCCGCGGCCGCCCGCGGACCCTGCATGGTGGCGTGGGCGACCTCGAAGGCGACGTTGGGCCAGCGTCGGCGGGCGTTCTCCAGCACGTCGCGCTCGGCGGCGGAGGCCGGCGCGGTGACCAGCCCGACCCGGTGGGGCAGGAACGGCAGCGACCGCTTCAGCTCGCGCGCGAACAGCCCCTCGGCGGCCAGCAGCTGGCGGCGCCGCTCCAGCCTGGCCAGCAGCTCGCCGAGTCCAACCATCCGGAGCTCGCGGACCTGGAGCGAGAACGAGCCGCGGTTGGCGTAGTAGGACGGCTTGGCCAGCACCACCACGCTGGCGCCCTCGACCAGCGGCGTGGCCAGGCTGTCGACGGTGCTGCGCGGGACCGTCAGCGGCACCGAGATGTCCGCCACGGCGTCGCGCAGCGTCATGAAGACCGTGTTGAGCCCGGGCCGGCGGTTGATCTGGGCGATCTGGCCCTCGACCCAGACGGCGCCGAGCCGGTCGACGTACTGGGAGATCAGGTTGGCGATCTGGCGGACCGGCGCGGGGGACTGCGCGGAGGTCTCCAAGGCCATGGTCGGACTTTAGGACGTGCCACCGACCGCCCGTAGTCTGGGCGCGTGACCACCGACCTCGGTACGCCGCGCGTGCTCCCCTCCGAAGAGGCCGAGCGCGCCGTGCTGCTGGCCGCGCCGCGCGGCTACTGCGCGGGGGTGGACCGGGCGGTGGTGACCGTCGAGAAGGCACTCGACCTCTACGGCTCGCCGGTCTACGTCCGCAAGCAGATCGTCCACAACAAGCACGTGGTGGCCGACCTGGAGTCGCGCGGCGCGATCTTCGTCGAGGAGCTCGAAGAAGTGCCGGCCGGCGCCACCGTCGTCTTCTCGGCCCACGGCGTCTCCCCCGAGGTGCACCGGCAGGCCGAGGAGCGCGAGCTCAAGACCATCGACGCCACCTGCCCCCTGGTCACCAAGGTGCACCACGAGGCGAGGCGGTTCGCCGGCGACGACTACGACATCCTCCTGATCGGCCACGCCGGCCACGAGGAGGTCGAGGGCACCGCGGGCGAGGCTCCCGAGCACATCCAGCTCGTCGAGAGCCCGGCCGACGTCGCCGACATCGTGGTCCGCGACCCGAGCAAGGTGGCTTGGCTCTCCCAGACCACGCTCTCGGTCGACGAGACGCTCGAGACGGTGGCCGCCATCCGGGAGCGGTTCCCGCAGCTGCTCGACCCGCCCAGCGACGACATCTGCTACGCCACCCAGAACCGCCAGCTCGCGGTCAAGGAGATCGCCCGCGACTGCGACCTGCTGATCGTGGTCGGCTCCGCCAACTCCTCGAACTCGGTCCGGCTGGTCGAGGTCGCGCTCGAGGCCGGCGCGGCTGCGTCGTACCGCGTCGACGACGCGTCCGAGATCGACGAGGCCTGGCTCGACGGCGTCTCGACCGTCTCGGTCACCTCCGGCGCGAGCGTGCCGGAGTCGCTGGTGCGGGAGGTGCTGGCGTTCCTGAGCGACCGGGGTTATCCCGACGCGCGGGCGGTGCACAGCGCCGAGGAGTCGCTGATCTTCGCGCTCCCCAAGGAGCTGCGCCGGGACCTGAAGGCAGCGGGCCGCAGCTGAGCGTCAACGGCGCTTGTTGCGTCGCTTGGCCGTCCGGCCGCTCTTCTTGACCGGCGGGTTGCTGGGCGGTTCGAGCGGTTCCGCGGGTTCGGCCGCAGCGTCTGGTTCCGGCTCCTTCTCCCGATCGCTCCAGCGGCGACGGGGCGGCGGGGCGGCCGGGTCCTGCTCTTCGTGCTCCGCTTCGTAGTCCTCGAAGGCCTCGTCCTCGTCGTCCTCGTCATCCTCGTCGAAGAGCCGGCGGCGCCAAGGCGGCAGCGCCGCCGCAGTCGTTGCGCCCTCGCCGGGATCGAGTGACTCGTCCTCGATCGCGGAGTCGTCGTCCTCGATCATGGAGTCCTCGTCCTCGTCCTCGTCCTCGTCGTCGTCGAACTCGTCCACCGTCTCGGGTTGCGGCTGCGGTGTCGCCTCGGCCCGTTGGGGGTCGATCTCGTCGGACTCCTCGGGCCAGTCGTCGTCCCAGTCGTCTGCGTCGGGCGCCCGGTCCACGGCGACGGCCCCCAGGTCCAGCTCGAGCTGGTCGTCCTCGTCCTCGAACTCGTCCTCGTAGTCGTCCTCGTAGTCGACCTCGTACTCGTCGTCCTGGTCGTACTCGCCCTCGGACTCCGTCCGGGTCTCGCCGGCGTAGTCGTGCACCTCCAAGTCGTCGACGTCGCCGAGCGCGTCCACCTCGTAGTCGCCGTACTCGTCCTCGTCCTCGACGTAGGCAGGTCCCTCGTCGTACTCGTCGCGCTCGCGCGAGAGCTGCCGGTCGCGGCGGATCGCGATCACCACCTGCAGTGCTAGCAGCAGCAGGAGGATCCCGATCACCACCGCGAACCACTTGGCGTAGGACTTCTCCTCCTCGGCCTGCTGGTGGGGCGCCAAGGACCTGCTGGCGGCGACGAACGCCGGGCGGGCCGCGTCGGCGATGACCAGGTCGCCGTCGAGGGCGTCCCAGCCCGTGTTGACGACGGCGTCGACCACCTTGCGCGCCAGCTCTCCGGGCGCAGCCTTGTTGCCCGGCGCCCAGCTGCCGAGCATCAGCACGAGCCGGTTGTTGCGGTCGATGGACTCGAGGGCGGCGTACGGCTCCTGCGACGTGACCTCCTGGGTCGAGTCGTCGCGGTCCAGCAGCCGGGTTTCGGACAGCTTGAGGGGCGCGTCGAGTGCCTCGGAGTCCGCGGCCAGGGCGCCGACGATCAGCCCCGAACGGTCGTCGGCCAGGAACGCGTCGGGCTCCATGAGCTGGACCTCGAGGGGCGAGCCGGCCGCGCGCTGGAGCTCAGCCACGAGCGCGGCGGCGTTGATCGCAGCACTGGCCCGTCGGCCCTCGGCCGCGCGGAGGGCGACCGGGAGGGTGCCCTCGTAGATCTGCGGGAAGAGCTGGAACCCCTTCGCCTCGCCGGTGCCGTGCTCGACGACGACCGTGGACTCGCTGGTGTCCAGGTCGACCTCGGCGGGTGGGATCGAGGGCGGGGTGCAGGCCGACCCGTCCGGGGCCACTGCGGTCAGGGACAGGTCGATGTCGTTGACCGAGCGCAGGCTGCCCGCCGGGACCCGCCCCTCGACCGTGAACGTCGCCTCGTCGCCCAGGACGGTCGACCCGATCAGCGAGCCGTTCGCACGCAGGTCGAGCCGGGCGCCGCTCGCGTCGGAGAACGCGGTGTGCGAGCCCTCGAGATGCAGGCGCATCGAGGACACCGGCACCCCGAAGGAGTCCTGGCGCAGCTCGAGCTCCTCGGTGACCGAGCCGTAGCCGCTCAGGGTCAGCTCCTCGACCCCGAGGTCGTCGAGGGTGCGGGTCTTGGCGGTGCTCCGCGGCTTGGTCTCCAGCGAGGGGTTCTCGGCGTCGGAGCCGGACAGGCCGAGGGTGTCGGTGGACAGGGTGCGGGCTGCGTTGACCAGGTCGTCGCCGGCGCCGGTGAAGGTCAGCATCGGGATGCCCGACGTGGTGGAGACCGCGGTCGTCACCTCGCCGGCCCGCCCGGCGACGAGCGCGACCACGCGCTGGCTCGCCGTCGCGGTGGCGGCGTCCGGTGCGGAGAGGGCGAGGTCGACCGGGGTGTCGTCGTCGTACCGGGACGCGAGAGCGGCCACGGCGGTGAGCCCGGCGGTGATCATGTCGTCGTCGGCGTCCGAGGGGATCACCACGGTGATGCCGGAGGAGGACGCAGGGAAGAAGTCCGCCAGCGACGTCGGCGCGACCTCGGCGCCCCGGTAGTCCAGCGCGATCTTGCGCATCGACGCCACGCCACCGACCGTGTAGCAGCTCGCGCCGGGTGCGAGCGGGCTCGCGGTGGCGATGTTCAGGGCGATGGTGCCGTCGGCGATGACGTCCGCCGGGTCCACCGGGATCCGCACCTTCTGGTAGAGCGCGGAGGGCACCTGCTTGCGCACCGCGCCGTTGACCGAGAAGCTCACCACGCCGCCCGTGACCACCTCGGGCATGGTGAGCACACCGGTGATCGCCCGCACCTCCACGCCGGGCGGGACGTGCAGGGCGAAGCTGCTGGTGTTCTGCGCGGCGGTGGACATGGTTCCTGGGACCGACATGAGGTCGGCACGCGCAGGCCCGACCGGTACGGCGACCAGCACCGGCAGGGCCGCGAGCACGCCGATCAGCGCCCACGCACCTAGGCGTCGGCGTCCCAGATCTCCGGCCCCCCGCACGAAGTGCACCCTAATGGGCAACAGGGGCGCGCCTCCGGCGCCGCTCGGACATAGGCTCGGTCTCGTGGCGAGGTACGTCGACATCCACCCCGACAACCCGCAGGAGCGGTTGCTCCAGCAGGTCGTGGACGCGCTCCGTGACGACGACGCGCTGATCGCCTACCCGACCGACTCGGGGTACGCGCTGGGCTGCCGGATCGGCAACCGCGAGGGGCGCGACCGCATCCTGCGGATCCGCGGCCTCGACGAGCGGCACCACTTCACGCTGGTCTGCAAGGACTTCAGCCAGCTCGGGCAGCTCGTGCACGTGGACAAGGGGGCCTTCCGGTCGATCCGGGCGGCGACACCCGGTCCGTACACGTTCATCCTCCCGGCCACACCGGAGGTGCCGCGCCGGCTCCTTCACCCCAAGAAGCGCACCGTGGGCGTCCGCATCCCCGAACACACCGTCGCGCAGGCGCTTCTCGACCTGCTGGGCGAGCCGTTGCTGTCGAGCACGCTGATCCTGCCCGGCGAGACCGAGCCACGGACCCTGGGCTGGGACGTCAAGGAGGAGCTCGACCACGCTGTCGACCTCGTGGTCGACGCCGGCGACACCCCGGCCGAGCCGACGACCGTCATCGACTGGTCCGAAGGCGCTCCGGAGGTGCTGCGGGTCGGTGCGGGGGACACCAGCCGCTTCGTCGCCTGAGCGAGCTACCGGGCGCCGTGCAGGAACCGCTCGCGGATGGCCAGGCAGAGCAGGCATCCGGCGTACCCCACACCGAGCGCGACCGCGTGGTGGGAGAGCCCGCTGACCACCGCCTGCACGATCCCGTCCTCGCCGTTGGCGATCGCAGCCGGCTGCGAGGCGGCCACCAGCACGAACACCGCCAGCATGATCAGCGGCGGCAGCACGCCGACGGTGAAGAAGTCCTCCGGCCGGACCAGCAGGGCGACGATCAGGCAGACCGCGACGAACGCGAGGTCGAAGACGCTGCCGACCCGGCCGCCGATACCGACCTCGAGGACGACCACGGTGAGCGCGAGCGCGAGGCCGAGGGCCACCATCTGGCGGCCCGGTTCGTGGCCCTCCTCCCAGAGGGTGCGAGCACCGCTCACACCGCCAAGGTAGGGCTGCCGGCCGGGCGCTCGTCGGAGCCGCGCCGCCCCGCCGTACGCAGGCCGTGCGTACGCCGTGCGTCAGTCGAGGTCCACCACCACGGGCGCGTGGTCCGAGGCGCCCTGGCCGGCGCGCTCCTCGCGGTCGACGAACGCCCTCGTCACGCGCGCCGCCAGCGACTGCGAAGCCAGCACGAAGTCGATGGTCATGCCGCGGTTCCGCTCGAAGCGCTGACGGTAGTAGTCCCAGTAGGTGAACGCCTCCGGGCCGCTCGTGTGCGGCCGGACCACGTCGACGTACCCCTCGTCGAGGATCGCCTGGAACGCCGCCCGCTCCCGCGGCGTGACGTGGGTCGACGTGGCGAACCGGGTGATGTCGAAGACGTCCTCGTCGGTCGGGGCGATGTTCCAGTCCCCGACCAGGGCGACGTCCCGGTCCAGCCAGCCCCGGGCTGCGTCCCGGAGCCGGGCCAGCCACTCCAGCTTGTAGAGGTAGTGGGGGTCGTCGACCTTGCGGCCGTTCGGCACGTACAGCGACCACACGCGTACGCCGCCGCAGGTCGCGCCGATCGCCCGCGACTCCCCGGCGACCGGGTCACCCCAACCGGGCATGCCGTCGAAGCCGAGCTCGACCTCCTCGATACCGACCCGGCTGAGGATCGCGACGCCGTTCCACTGGTTGGTGCCGTTGTAGGCGAGGTCGTACCCCAGCGACTCCAGCCCGAGGAGCGGGAGCTGGTCCTCGCGGGCCTTGGTCTCCTGGACGGCGAGCACGTCGACGTCCTGGCGCTCGAGGAACTTCTCCACCCTGTCGATCCGGGACCTGAGCGAGTTCACGTTCCAGGTGGCCAGCCGCACGCCCCGAACCTACTCACCCCGTAGCGTGGCCCACCATGGACCGGGTCTGGGCGTGGCTGGTGCACGCCTACACGACCGCCGGCGTGGTGCTGGCGCTGCTGATGGTGCACTTCGCCTACCAGGGCGAGGTCCGCACCGTGCTGTGGCTGTTCCTCGCCGCGATGGTGGTCGACGGGACCGATGGCATGCTGGCGCGACGGTGGCGGGTCAAGGAGCTGGTGCCCTGGTTCGACGGAGCGCTGCTCGACAACATCGTCGACTACCTGACCTACGCCTTCGCCCCGATGGTGCTGCTGTGGACCGCCGGCTACCTGCCCGGCGAGCCCTGGGGCGGGATCGTGGCAGCGCTGCCGCTGGTCGCCTCGTGCTTCCAGTTCTGCCGCACCGACGCCAAGACCGACGACCACTTCTTCATGGGGTTCCCGAGCTACTGGAACATCGTGGCCTTCTACGTCGTCGTCTTCGACCTCGGAGAGGTCGCGACCACCGCCGTCCTGCTCGCGCTGACCGTGCTGATCTTCGTGCCGATCAAGTACGTCTACCCCTCGCGTACCGAGACGCTCTGGTACACCAACATGGCGCTGGCTACGGCGTTCCTCGTCCTCTTCGGGGCGATCACGTCGCAGCTGCCCGACGTACCGGTCGTCCTCACCGGGCTGTCGCTGGCCTACCTGGCCTACTACCTCGCCATCAGTCTCTGGCTGACCCTGCGCACCGGGAGCCCGGTGGCCGCAGCGGTGGTCGAGCCTGGTTCGTCTCGGGGCCGTACCTTGCACCCATGAGGTGCAGCATCGAGGTGATGCTGGTCGGCGCCCTGGTGCTGGACGTGGCGTACTGGTCGATCTGGTTCATCGACCGCGACCCGCTGGCCAGCGAGCACCGCGCGGCGTACTACGAGTTCGAGAACGCGTGCCCGCTGGCCGACGCCTGGACCCGTCGCGATGCGTTGATGGCGGCTTATCCGACCTAGGGTTGCCGGTTGTGGCTCTCACGATCGGCATCGTCGGACTCCCCAACGCCGGGAAGTCCACGCTCTTCAACGCACTGACCAAGAACGACGTGCTCGCGGCGAACTACCCGTTCGCCACCATCGAGCCGAACATCGGCGTGGTCGGCGTACCGGACGAGCGGCTGCCCCGTCTGGCCGAGCTCTTCAGCTCGGAGCGGGTGGTCCCCGCCACGGTCGAGTTCGTCGACATCGCCGGCATCGTGCGCGGCGCCTCGGAGGGTGAGGGACTCGGCAACAAGTTCCTCTCCCACATCCGGGAGTCGGCCGCGATCTGCCAGGTGACCCGGGTCTTCCGCGACGAGGACGTCACTCACGTCGACGGCGAGGTCAACCCGGCCAGCGACATCTCGACGATCCAGACCGAGCTGGCCCTGGCCGACCTGCAGACCCTGGAGAAGGCGATCCCGAGGTTGGAGAAGGAGGCCAAGGGCAAGAAGGAGCTGCTGCCCATGGTGTCCGCGGCGAAGGAGGCGCAGGAGGCACTCGAGGCCGGTACGCCGGTGATCGCGACCAGCATCGACCGCGCGCTGCTCCGCGAGCTCTCGCTGCTCACGGCCAAGCCGTACGTCTACGTCTTCAACTGCGATGCCGACGAGCTCGCTGACACCGAGCTCAAGGCGCGCATGCAGGCCCTCGTCGCACCGTCAGAGGCGATCTTCCTCGACGCCAAGTTCGAAGCCGAGCTGGTCGAGCTCGACGACGACGACGAGGCCCGCGAGATGCTGGCCGAGATGGGCGTGGACGAGCCCGGCCTCGACGTGCTCGCCCGGGTGGGCTTCGAGACCCTCGGCCTGCAGACCTACCTCACCGCCGGCCCCAAGGAGTCCCGCGCCTGGACCGTGCGCAAAGGCGCCACCGCCCCCGAGGCCGCCGGCGTCATCCACACCGACTTCCAGCACGGGTTCATCAAGGCCGAGATCGTGTCGTACGACGACCTCGTCGCTGCGGGGTCGCTGCTCAAGGCCAAGGAGCTCGGCAGGGTCCGCATGGAGGGCAAGGACTACGTCATGCAGGACGGCGACGTCGTCGAGTTCCGCTTCGGGTCGGCCTCGACGTCCAAGAAGTCATGATGGTGTGGGCGCCTCGGTCGCCCCGGGGGTAGCTCCCCCGAAGAACGCGGTCGTGCTAGCACCACCTCGAACGGGGATCTGGCACTCCTGACCCCGGGCCGTTGTCTCTGTTGGCTGGATGACATGACGACGACGATGACCGAGCGCCCGTCCCTGCGGGCCGGAAGTGACTTCGCGGAGCTGAGCCGACGCATCAACGCCGCGGGCCTGCTCCAGCGAAGGCCGGCCTACTACGCCGTGCGGTTGGCCCTGGTCTCGGCGGCTCTCGTCGCCGGGTGGTCGGCGTTCTTCGTGATCGGCGCCTCGTGGTGGACCCTGGCGGTCGCGGCCTTCCTCGCGGTGGTCTTCGCACAGACCGCACTCCTCGCCCACGACCTCGCGCACCGGCAGGTCTTCCGCACGAACCGGCCCAGCGCCCGCGCCGGGCTGATCGCCGGGAACCTGGCGATCGGCATGTCCTACGGCTACTGGATGACCAAGCACACCAAGCACCACGCCAACCCGAACCATGACGACCTGGACCCCGATGTCGGTCCGGGTCTGCTGGTCTGGAGCCGCGAGGCGGCCCGCGGCCGCGGCTTCCTCACCCGCTACCAGGCCTTCTTCTTCCTCCCGCTGCTCACCCTGCTGGGCATTTCCCTGAAGTGGGACAGCATCAAGGCGCTTCGAAACGGCACGGTCAAGGGCCGCGGCCTGGAGAGTGCGCTGCTCGCCCTGCACCTCGTCGCCTACGCGTCCGTGCTGTTCACCGTGCTCACGCCTGTCCAGGCAGTCGCCTTCTTCGTGGTGCATCACGCGCTCTTCGGGATCTACCTCGGTCTCACGTTCGCGCCCAACCACAAGGGGATGCCGCATCCCGACGGCACCGAGGACTTCCTGCGCAAGCAGGTGCTGACCTCGCGCAACGTCCGCGGCGGCCGGCTGGTCGAGGCGGTGCTGGGCGGGCTCAACCACCAGATCGAGCACCACCTCTTCCCGGCCATGCCCACCCCCAACCTCCGCAGGGCGCAGCCCATCGTCCGGGCCTACTGCGCCGAGATCGGGGTCCCCTACGAGGTGACCAGCCTGACCGACTCCTACGCGCAGGCCTTCCGCCACCTGCACGAGGTCGGGGCCGACCTCCGACGGCGCTGATCGGCTCCGGTTCGGTGTCGTCGGACTAGGGTCGTCGGGTGGCTGACATGGAGCTGGGAACACTGCACGCGCGCACCGTCAGCGCATGGACCCGGGTGGTGGAGCAGGTCGGTGCCGACCACTGGCAGCAGCCCACTCCGTGCACGGAGTGGTCGGTGCGAGAGCTGGTCAACCACGTGGTGGGGGAGGACCTCTGGACCGCACCACTGGTGCAGGGCCGCACCATCGAGGAGGTCGGCGACCGGTTCGACGGTGACCTGTTGGCCGATGATCCCGTGGCGCGGGCTCGAGCGGCCGCCGACGAGGCTGTCCTGGCGGTGGCGGACCGGCTGCCTCAGGGTGGCACCGTGCACCTCTCCTACGGCGAGGAGCAGCTCGACGAGTACGTGCACCAGCTCGCTGCCGACCACCTCGTCCACGCCTGGGACCTGGCCGTGGCGACCGGTACCGACCCCGGCTTCGATGCCGAGCTCGTGGACGCGGTGGCCGACTGGTACGCCGAGCGCGAGGAGCTCTACCGGTCCGCCGGAGTGGTCGGTGCGCGCGGCCCGCAGTCGGGTGACGACCCGCTGTCCCGCCTGATCGCCGCCTTCGGCCGCGACCCCGCCTGGGCGCCCGCTGGGGGCTAGGACTCCGCTCAGCTGGGCGCTGGTGTCCCGTCCGGCCTGACCACCAGCCAGGTCCCGCCGTACTCCTCGACGTCGTGACAGAGCACTTCGTACTTGCCCTCGTGGGCGTAGTAATAGAGCGGATGGCCGGCGTAGGTCACCTGCATGCTGCCGCCGGTCCGACGCGTGACGCCGAGGAGCTGGGCGCGTACGCCGGCGCGGCCGCGAGGTGCCTGGGTGGTGAGCACCGGCGGCCAGTCCTCGGCGCAGTCGTCGTAGCAGGCCGCGCGCGCACCGGACTCCGCAGTGAACAGGTAGATCGGCTGGCCGCTGGCGTCGTAGAGCATCGGGCCGAAGTCGCTGTCAGCACTGATGATCTGGGTCCCGGAGCCACTGTCCGGGCTGGGCTCGGTGGGCGGCGCCGCGGTCGATGACGATGCCGATGGAGCCGATGCGGATGGCGTGGACGGCGATGCCGTCGTGGACGCCGGTGTCGACGTCTCGCTGGCGTCGGTGCGGGTCGACGGCCCGGACGGGTCCTGCGAACCGCAGCCTGCGACCACCAGACACAGGAGGACGAGGAGCAGCCGCCTCATCGGGAGGGCCCCTCGACCTCGGGATCGGCCGCCGCCCGCTCGGCTCCCTCGCGGAAGAAGGCGAGGACGGCGTCGGTCCCGGCTGCTGCCGACAGGGGCCGCGCGGCTCCGAACGGCTGGTCCCAGAAGGGTCCAGCACGCCGGGTCCACGGGCCGACGTAGGCGTACGGCTCGGGCATCGACGCGTCGCCGGGGGAGACGCCGTAGTTGACCTGGTTCAGCTCGATCGCTATGTCGAGGTGCTCGGGCCACAGCACCGGCACGACGGCGGGCGCGAAGGCGCGCAGGGCGGCGTCGCCGATCGCGAACGCATCGACGAGGCTGGCCAGGTGGCCGAGGTCGACCTCGATCTGGTCGTCGACGGACACCGGCGCCACGTCGGCGTAGACGTCGTCGAGCCGACGGGGTGTGACGCCCAGGGCCGCACCCAGCTCGGCGTAGCTGCCGCGGAGCGGGTGCCGGACGCCCGCGCCGACGAGCTCTCCGTCCTCGAGCCGCAGGTCGGGGGCGGCGGTGGTGGCGATGCCGCCGGGGTGCGCGCGGAGCCGGATGTCACCCGAGGCGGCGTACTGCGGGCCGGCGAGCAGCAGCTCGGCGATCCCGTGCAGGGCGGTCCGGGTGCTGGCAAGGTCCACAACGGGCTCCGGTGGGTC
This sequence comes from uncultured Actinomycetota bacterium, assembly GCA_963749865.1. Lineage (GTDB taxonomy): Bacteria > Actinomycetota > Actinomycetes > Propionibacteriales > Nocardioidaceae > Nocardioides. Next base: position 62,678 of record CAVVOE010000003.1, on the reverse strand, counting down.
GGTCGCAACGGCCTGTAACGCGTCGCGAAGTTGACGGCACTGATCTCACATCGGTCTCGACCCGAGCAGGGAGCGTTACATGGACACCAGCACCGACTCATGGCACCGGGTGAGCCCCGAGGACGTTCCGGACGAGGGCCGGGTGCGCAGTGTCGCCGTCGACGGACGCTCGATCGCGATGTCCCGCTGCGGCGGCCGGCTCGGAGCCCTCGAGAACCGCTGCCCGCACCAGGGCGGACCGCTCGGCGAGGGGTCGATCGAGCAGGGGCTGCTGCGCTGCCCCTGGCACGGCTACGACTACGACCCGGTCACCGGCGCGCCGCCCGGACCGCTGGCCGAGCACCTCGACGACCGGGTCCCGGCGTTCGAGGTCGACGAGGATGCGGAGGGGGTCCGGGTGCGGCTCCCGGCGCGGGTGGTGCCCGGCCGGACCGTCGCCGACGTGCTGGTCGAGACGCTGGTCGCGCACGGCGTCGACACCGTCTTCGGGATGGTCGGTCACTCCAACCTCGGCTTCGCCGACGCGCTGCGCCGGGCCGAGGACCGCGGCGAGCTGCGCTACGTCGGGATCCGCCACGAGGGCGCCGCGGCGTTCGCGGCCAGCGCCTACGGCAAGCTCACCGGGCGCCCGGCGGTCTGCTTCGCGATCGCCGGCCCCGGCTCGACCAACCTGCTGACCGGCCTGTACGACGCGAAGCTGGACGGCGCGCCGGTCGTCGCGGTGTCCGGCCAGGTTCCCTCGAAGGTGCTCGGGCGGGGCGCGTTCCAGGACCTCGACCTGGGCGCCGTCTTCCGCGACGTCGCGATCTCGACCACCACCGTGCAGTCGGGGAGCGACCACGCCGAGCTGGCTGCCCTCGCGGTCAAGCATGCGCGGGACGGACGCGGGGTGGCGCACCTGGTGCTGCCCGACGAGGTGCAGGCCCAGCCGTCGTCCGCAGCGGCCGGCGCACCGGACGGGCGCTACTCGCGCAGCCCGGTCGGCCCCGACCCGGCCGCGCTGGCTCGTGCCACCGAGCTGGTCGCCGCCGCCAAGCGGCCCGTGCTCGTCGTCGGGCACGGCGCCCGTGACGCCCGCGCCGAGGTGACAGCCCTGGCCGAGCAGCTCGGCGCGCCGGTGCTGACGACGTTCAAGGCCAAGGGACTGGTGCCGGACACCCACCCGCTCGGAGCCGGCGTGCTCGGCCGCAGCGGCACGCCGGTGGCCAGCTGGCTGATGAACGAGGCGGACCTGCTCATCGTGGTCGGGGCGTCGTTCTCCAACCACACCGGGATCGCGCCGTGGCAGCCGATCGTGCAGATCGACGACAGCCCGACCGCGATCGGCCGGTTCGACGCGGTCACCGCCGACCTGGTGGGCGACGCGGCGCTCGTGGTGCCGGCGCTGGCGGACTCGGTCGCGGCAGCGGGCGCGGCGGCCGAGGACCAGCGCGGGGACGTGGCCGCTCGCTGGGAGATCTGGCGGGCGGAGAAGGCCCGCCGGGTGGCCGACGACCGGGGCCGGGGCGTGTCCGCCGCGGCGGTGTTCGCGGCGCTCTCCGAGCAGCTGCCCGAGGACGCCGTGGTCGCCGTCGACGTCGGCAACCACGCCTACTCGCTGGGCCGCTACCTGGAGTCGAAGGGCCAGCCGGTGCTGATGTCGGGGTACCTCGGTTCGATCGGCTTCGGCTACCCCGCTGCCATCGGCGCCTGGGCCGCGGACCCGGGCCGCCCGGTCGTCGCGGTGACCGGCGACGGGGGCTTCGGCCAGTACGCCATGGAGCTGACCACCGCCGTCCACCACGGCATCCCGGTCAAGCACGTGCTGCTCAACAACAACGCGCTGGGGAAGATCAGCAAGGAGCAGCTGGCCGGCGACTACCCGGTCTGGCACACCTCGTTGACCAACCCCGACTGGGCGGCGTACGCCGAGCTGTGCGGCGCCCACGGCATCCGCGTCACCCATCGCGACCAGCTCGACACCGCCATGGCCGAGCTCATCGCCACGGACGGACCCGCCCTGCTCTGCGTCGAGCAGGACGCCGAGCTGCTCTGACCCGCCATCGACAGGAGAACCACATGACCGACCACGACTTCACCGGCCTCAAGGCCACCTTCGTCAACTGCACGCTCAAGCGCAGTCCGGAGCCGAGCCACACCCAGGGGCTGGTCGACGCCAGTGCCGCGATCATGCGCAAGCACGGGATCGAGGTGGACGAGCTCCGGCTCATCGACCACGACGTCGCGACCGGCGTCTACCCCGACATGCGCGAGCACGGCTGGGATCGCGACGAGTGGCCCGACCTCTACCCCGGCATCCTGGCCAGCGACATCCTCGTCGTGGCCGGGCCGATCTGGCTCGGCGACAACTCCAGCGTCACCAAGCAGCTCATCGAGCGGATCTACTCGCTGTCCGGCGAGCTCAACGACAAGGGGCAGTACCTGTTCTACGGACGGGTCGCGGGCTGCCTGATCACCGGCAACGAGGACGGCATCAAGCACTGCGCCCAGAACGTCCTCTACTCGCTGCAGCACGTCGGCTACACGATCCCGCCGAACGCCGACGCCGGCTGGATCGGTGAGGCCGGCCCCGGTCCGTCGTACCTCGACCCCGGCAGCGGCGGCCCCGAGAACGACTTCACCAACCGCAACACCACGTTCATGACGTGGAACCTGATGCACCTGGCCAAGATGCTGAAGGACGCCGGTGGGGTCCCGGGCTACGGCAACCAGCGCTCGGAGTGGAACGCCGGGACCCGCTTCGACTTCGAGAACCCGGAGTACCGGTGAGCCGACTGGCTAGGGTGCGGGCGTGGCCCGGGACGAGAGCGAGCTCATCGCCGCGCTCCGGGCCGGCGACGAGGACGCCTTCGCCCGGCTGGTCAGCGAATGGTCGCGACCCCTGCTGCGCCTGGCCCGCAGCTTCGTGTCGACCGAAGCCTCCGCCGAGGAGGTCCTGCAGGACACCTGGCTGGCGGTCATCAAGGGCCTGGACCGGTTCGAGGGGCGCTCCTCGCTGCGGACCTGGGTCTATCGGATCCTCGTGAACACGGCGAAGAGCCGCGGGGTGCGCGAGCACAAGACCGTCCCGTGGAGCGCCCTGAGCCCGGAGGACAGCGGGCCCAGCCTCGACCCGGCGCTGTTCGACCAGGAGGGAGGCTGGCGGGCCGCTCCCGCGCCGTGGCCCGAGGCGGCGGCGGTCGAGGGGTCCGTGCTGGCCGGCGAGGTACGCCGCGAGCTGCGCGCCGTTCTGGACACCCTCCCCGAACGGCAGCGGGTGGTGCTGACGCTGCGTGACGTGCTCGGGCACACCTCCGACGAGGTCTGCCGTCTGCTCGAGATCTCCCAGGCCAACCAACGGGTACTCCTGCACCGGGCTCGCACGTCCGCCCGGCTGGCGATCGCGACGTACCTGGAGGGGAGCTGAGGTGGCGACCGCACTGAGCTGCCAGCAGGTCGTCGACCTCGTGACCGACTACCTCGACGGCAACCTGGGCTGGCGCGACCGTCGCCGCTTCGAGAAGCATCTGCGCGCCTGCGACGCCTGCACGCGCTACCTCGCACAGATGCGCGAGACCCTGGATCTCCTCGGCACGGTGCCCGCGGACACCCTGTCGGCCGAGGCGCAGTCGACCCTGCTCGACGCCTTCCGCGACCTCCGACGCTGACCATCGACGTGCGGGCTGAGGGTCAGTAAAGTCCTTCGGCGGAAACACTCGGGCGACTTCTCATCGGGGAGGGGCGCGATGACTGACCTCGGTGAGCACGGACCTCAGGGGTTGCAGCGGGGTGCCGTCGGCTTCAGGGGCGTGCTGTTCCAGTCGATCACCTTCATGGCGCCGGCGATCGCGACGGCGTTCTCGATCCCGGCCGGCATCGCCTTCAGTGGCGGTGGCGCGCCGCTCTCGGTGATCTTCGCGCTGGTCGCGTCGCTGCTGGCCGCGGTGTCGATCGGACAGCTCTCCAAGCACATGCCGACGGCCGGGTCGTTCTACACCTACGTCAGCACCGGCCTCCATCCGGCGGTGGGGTTCCTGGTCGGGTGGGGCTTCCTGCTGGGGATCCTCGTCGGCGGACCGTTCCTGGCCCTCCAGATGGGCTTCGTGGTCGCCGGCACCACGAACGCGGAGTGGGGCTGGTCGCCGGACCTGTGGTGGGTCTGGACCGTGGCCGTCTGCCTGCTCGTGTTCTGGTTGGGCTACCGGGGGATCAAGGCCTCGACCGGGACCGGCATCCTGCTGGGAGCCTTCGAGATCCTCGTGTTCGTCGCGCTGTCGCTGACGCTCATCGTCCAGGCGGGCAGCGACAACACGCTCGAGGTGTTCGGCACCCAGCACGCCAACAACGCCGAGTACGCCGGCTTCTCCGGGGTGATCGTGGGCTCGATCTACACGATCCTCGCGTTCATCGGGTTCGAGGAGGCGGCGCCGATCGCGGAGGAGGCGCACGAGCCGAAGCGGACCGTCAACCTCGCGATCATCTTCTCCTGCCTGGGCATCGGCCTCTTCTACATCCTCAACACCTACGCCAGCACGATCACCTTCGGACCGGCCCAGATGACCGGCTTCGTCACCGCCGGTGACAGCAACCCGTGGCAGAACCTGCTCGCCCGCGACGCCTGGGGCACGGTCGGCTTCGTGCTCGTCTTCTTCGCGCTCGTCAACTCCGTGATCGCGAACCAGAACGCAGCCAACAACTCGTCCACGCGCACGATGTTCTCGATGGGCCGGATCCGGTTGCTGCCGACGCAGTACGGCGCGCTGACCCGCGGCTCGCCGATGCTCGCGCTGATCACCCAGCTCGTGGTGAGCATCGGCGTCGCGCTCTGGCTGGGCAACCAGTACGACCCCTACACGGGCTTCGTGATCCTGGCCACGATCCTCGTGGACATCTTCGCGCCGATGTACATCCTGCTGAACATCGCGTGCGTCGCCTACTTCTGGCGCTACCGCCGAGAGGAGTTCAGCTGGTGGCTGCACGGGTTGATCCCCGTGCTCGGAGCCCTGGCGTTCATCCCGGCGTTCTGCGCAGGCGCCGGGATCCCCGTCTTCAGCTTCATCACGGCACTGCCGGAGCCGCTGTCCTACGCCGGTCCGGCGGCCGCGATCTGGATGGCGATCGGAGCCGGCTACCTCGTCGTACTGATGCTGACCCGTCCGGGCCGGATCACCGAGACCAAGCGCGTGTTCACCGAGGAGTAGGGGACGCGGGACGTCCTCCGGTCCGAGCCAACCGGACGAGCCGGATCCGCGAGATGAGCGCGGCCTGGTGAATGGCCAGAACGGGCCATGGACAACCGGGCTCGCTGCGTGAATGGTTGAAATGTCTTCGACGCCTGGGGGTTCCCGTGCATCACGGAGCTGTGCGTCTCGGTCTGGTCGCCCTGCTCGTCGGGGGTCTCGTCTCGCTCGGTGGCGCGACGTCGTCCGCAGCGCCCACCGTGGCCGGGCGGGAGTGGCGGGAGCTGAACCAGACGACCGGCCTCTCGTGGTCCCAGGTGGCCTCGGTGTGTCCCACCGACGGGGCAACCCCATGTGCGGGCACGGTCGGCGGCCGCAACCTCACCGGCTGGACCTGGGCCACGGCCAGCCAGGTGCGTGACCTCCTGGACGACTACGCCCCCGGGCTCGCGACGGCCGACCCTCCGGTGGTGTCGGGCATCGAGGGCTTCTGGGGTGGGATCAGCTTCCTCGCCGTGATGCGGTGGACGGCGTCCAGCACCAGCACCTACTCCACCTACGAGTGGACCGCCGGCTGGACCGCGTCGAGGGAGGCCGCATCCGGGCTCCCCATCGTCGGAAGCGCCTGGTACTCCCACCAGCTGGCAGGCGGCACGGCCAACGGAAGCGTCGGTCTCGGTCCCGACGCCGACGCGGCCAGTCCCATCCGTGGCGTGTTCCTCTGGCGTTCCGCGGCCGGTGACTACACGGCGCCTGTCGTCACGCCGACGGTGAGCGGGACGTTGGGCAGCAACGGCTGGTACCGCTCGAACGTCTCGGTGAGCTGGGCCGTGACCGACAACGAGTCGCCGATCGTCAACCGCGTGGGATGTGACCCGTCGACCGTGACGGCCGACGTCGGCGCGCTGGCCTTCACGTGTACGGCGACCTCCGCCGGCGGCTCTGGCACCGGCTCGGTCACGGTGAAGCGCGACACCACGCCGCCGAGCGTCACCTGTGACGCCGCCCCGACCTTCGCGGTGGGCCAGGTCGCCAAGGTGACCGCTGTGGTGAGCGACTCGCTCTCCGGTCCGCCGTCGGCACCGATCGACAAGCTGGTCTCGACGGCGGTCGCCGGCGAGTTCTCCACCGTGCTGACCGCCCTCGACAGGGCCGGGAACTCGGGGAGCCAGTCCTGCGGCTACACCGTGTTCGTGCCCACGTGCCAGGGCAAGACGCCCACCATCGTGGGGACCGGCGGCAACGACGTGATCAAGGGCACCGCGGGCGTCGACGTGGTCCAGGCCCTCAACGGCGCGGACAAGGTCGACGGCCTCGGCGGCGGCGACACGCTCTGCGGCGGCGACGGGCCGGACACGATCAAGGGCGGTGCCGGAGCAGACACGCTCGACGGAGGTCTGGGCTCCGACTCGCTCCAGGGCGACAACGGCTCCGACCGCTGCATCAGCGGCGAGGTCCGGAACTCGAGCTGTGAGCTGATCGGCTGAGCCGCACACGACGCCCGCGGTGACCCGGTCGAGGCCAGGCGGGCAACGGCTCCGTGCCTACGCTCGACGACGCCGGTACTCGTGGGCCACCCAGAGCAGCAGCGGGCCCCAGAGCAGCGCCGGCAGGTAGCAGGCGATCAGGAGCGCGCGCCAGCCCGTCCCGGTGACCTCGTCGAGGCGACCGGTGAAGATGCCGGCGATCGCGAACAGCCAGATGAGGGTCAGCGCCACCCCGCCGATGGTGGCCGGGATGAACGCCGCGGCCGGCGGGATCCGACGACCGCCGAGCCGGGGTATCCACCGCGGCACCAGCTCACCCCAAGGGCGGACCAGGCCGAGTGTCAGCAGTGCCAGCGCCTCGGTGAGCAGCGTCAGGCCGACGACCATGACCGTGCCCCGCCCGGGCATGTCGCTGGCCTGCAGGTCCGAACGAGCGAACCCCATCGTCAGCCCGCAGCCGAGCAGGACGCGCCAGACTCCGGACGGCAGCACCGTGAGCGCGGTCAGGTGCGCCGCCACCACGGCTCGACGCGACACCGGCCGGCCCACGTCTGGAGGGTGGGCACCCCCCTGAGCGCGCGGATCGATGGTGCAGGTGGTGGGCGTGAACATCGTCGTTCCTTTGGGGAGGGGAGATGTTCACGGTAGATATGCAAGAAGACGTGCGCAATTTGTTTTGCGCAGTGCCCCACCGGGCGACGCGTTGCTCAGCGGGTACGCGGGAAGCCCAGGTCGACCTCGGACGTGGCCGGGTCCGGCCAGCGCGAGGTGACCACCTTGCCCCGCGTGTAGAAGTGGATGCCCTCGGGGCCGTACATGTGGGTGTCGCCGAACAGTGACGCCTTCCACCCGCCGAAGGAGTAGTACGAGACCGGCACCGGGATCGGGACGTTGACGCCCACCATCCCGACCTCGACGTCGTGCTCGAACCGCCGGGCCGCCCCGCCGTCGCGGGTGAAGATCGCGACGCCGTTCGCGAACGGGTTGGCGTTCACGAGCGACAGAGCGTCGTCGTACGTCGCGACGCGGACCACGTCGAGCACCGGGCCGAAGATCTCGTCGGTGTAGACCGCCATCTCGGGTGTCACGTCGTCGAGCAGCGTGGCCCCGAGGAAGAACCCGTCGGTCGGCACGTCCGCAGCACGGCCGTCCACGACGACCCGCGCACCGGCGGCCTCGCCCTGGTCGACGTAGGACCGCACCCGGTCACGGTGCTCGGCGGTGATCAGCGGTCCCATGTCGTGGCCGGCCTCGGAGCCGTCGCCGATCGTGAGCTTGGGCAGCCGGACCGCGAGGGCCTCGACCAGCGGGTCCGCGATGTCGCCGACCGCGACCACGACCGAGAGAGCCATGCAGCGCTCGCCCGCGGAGCCGTACGCCGCGGAGACGATCGAGTCGGCGGCCAGGTCGAGGTCGGCGTCGGGCAGGACGAGCGCGTGGTTCTTGGCACCGCCGAGCGCCTGCACCCGCTTGCCCTGGGCGGTGCCGGTCTCGTAGACGTGACGGGCCACCGGCGTCGAGCCGACGAAGCTCAGCGCCGCGACGTCCGGGTGGTGCAGCAGTGCGTCCACGGCCTCGGCATCGCCGTGCAGCACCGTGAACACGCCCTCCGGCAGCCCGGCCTCCTGCCAGAGCCGGGCCAGCAGCAGCGAGGCGGACGGGTCCTTCTCGCTCGGCTTGAGCACGAACGCGTTGCCGCACGCGATCGCGTTGGCGCACATCCACAGCGGCACCATGGCCGGGAAGTTGAACGGCGTGATCCCGGCGACCACGCCGAGCGGCTGCCGCAGGGAGTGGACGTCGACGCCGGCGCCGGCCTGCGCGGAGTGCTCGCCCTTGAGCAGGTGGGGTACGCCGCACGCGAACTCGACGTTCTCCAGGCCGCGCGCGATCTCGCCGAGCGCGTCGTCGTGGACCTTGCCGTGCTCCCTGGTGACGATGCGGGCCAGCTCGTCGCTGCGGTCGTGCAGCAGCTGGCGGAACGCGAACAGCACCGCCGCCCGCCTCGACAGCGAGGTGCGGCCCCACTGCGAGGCCGCGGCCTTCGCCGACGCGACCGCGAGGTCGACCTCTGCAGCCGAGGCCAGGTCGACCCGACCGGTGACCTCGCCGGTCGCGGGGTTGAACACGTCGCCACTGCGCCCGGACGTCCCGGCGTACGGCGCCCCGTCGACCCAGTGCGAGATCCGGCCCATGGAGGCGAGGCTAGCCCGGACCAGGGCCGGCTCGACGGTCACCACAACCGACGCTGGGCGGACCCACGGACAACTTCCCGGTGAGCGAGGTAACATGTGCGCAGACACCGGCCGTCACACGGCTGGTGAGGCGCCGCTAAGGCGCCCATCGCGTCGGAGGGCCGAGCCAGGACCCTCCGAACGGCGGCAGGACGTCGTACCAGCTCAGACGAGGTACGACGCCTAGCAGTGCCGCGGCCGAACAGGGGCCGTGGTAGTCGAAAGGGAGCTCCTTGGCCAGACGAGGCCAGCGCCAGTCCGGCAACACCCGGTCCCAGGCCAGCCAGCGCAACGGTCGCCGGCACGGCGACAACGAGGGCATCATCCCCGTGCTCGCGCGCGCCGTGCGCGAGGTCGAGGCGCGGTCCCAGCGTGGCCCGGTGTCACCGTCCGCGCGCACGAAGTTCCAGGTCGTCGCGCTGCTGGTCCGCGAGGAACGGGCCCGGATAAAGGCCGACACCGAGCTCACCGAGGCCAAGAAGGCCGACCAGCTCAAGCGGCTCGACGGCGTGGCCACGATCCTGGCCAAGACCGCCGCCAGCGACACCACCCTGCTGAGCCTCCTGGCCGAGGACGCCACGGTCTCCGACGCCGCCAAGGAGCTGCGCCGCGAGATGATCGCGTCCGCCGGCATGGAGCTCGAGGAGGAAGAGGAGCCCGAGCCCGAGGAGGGCGAGCTGCTCGCCGTGCCCGACCGCCGGGTCGTCCCGCAGTCGGTCGTCCAGCGCCAGCTGTCGAACCCGTTCCTCACCCCCGACTTCTCCGCGGCCGACGACCGCCGCCCCAAGGCGCGCCGGCTCGCGACCTGGGAGCTGCTCGGCCCGCTCTTCCGCTCCTTCGAGTATGGCGGCAGCCAGGCCGCGTGCATGCCGCTCCCGGAGCCGAACGGCATCCGGGTGCCAGACGGCCTCGAGCTGATGCGGCACCAGTCCCAGCTCGTCCAGTCCGCCGCCAACGGCCACCGCACCTACCTGCTGGCCGACGAGCCCGGGCTGGGCAAGACCGCTCAGGCCCTGCTCGCCGCTCAGGCCGCCGACGCGTTCCCGCTGCTGGCCGTCGTCCCCAACGTGGTCAAGACCAACTGGGCCCGCGAGGCCGGCATGTGGACGCCCCACCGCCCGGTCACCGTGATCCACGGCGACGGCGAGGACGTCGACGGCTTCGCCGACATCGTGGTCGTCAACTACGAGATCCTCGACCGGCACGTCGGGTGGCTGGGCAACTTCGGCTTCCGCGCGATGGTCGTGGACGAGGCGCACTTCATCAAGAACAAGCAGTCCCAGCGCTCGACGAACGTCCTCCACCTCTCCGAGCGGATCCGGGCCCGGACCGCGCGGCCGCTGCTGATGGCGCTGACCGGAACGCCGCTGATCAACGACATCGAGGACTTCCACGCGATCTGGGAGTTCCTCGGCTGGATCGACGACAAGAAGCCGCTGGCCAAGCTGATGGACAAGCTCGAGGAGACCGGGCTGACCCCGGCCGACCCCGGCTTCTACCCCTCCGCTCGCAACAGCGTGGTCGAGATGGGCATCGTCCGCCGCCGCAAGGTCGACGTGGCCGCCGACATCCCGGCCCGCCGGATCGCCGACCTGCCGGTGGAGCTCGACGACGACATCGGCCGCTCGATCCGCGAGGCCGAGCGTGAGCTCGCCCGCCGGCTGCTGGAGCGCTACGACATGGCCATCGCCACCCGCCGTACCGGCTCCGTCGTCGAGGGCATCGACCACGAGCTCGTGCGCCGGGTCGCCACGTGGGAGCGCGAGGACACCACGACCACCACGTCCGACGGCGACAACGTCTTCACGATGCTGCGCCGGATCGGCCAGGCCAAGGCCGGGCTGGCCGCCGACTACGCCGCCCAGCTGGCCCGCTCGGTCGGCAAGGTGGTGTTCTTCGCCAAGCACGTCGACGTGATGGACATGGCCGGCGACACCTTCGAGAAGCGCGGTATCCGCTACTCCGAGATCCGCGGCGACCAGACGCCGAAGGCCCGTGAGGCCAGCATCAAGGCGTTCCAGGAGGACCCCGAGGTCCAGATCATCATCTGCTCGCTGATGGCGGCGGGCGTCGGCATCAACCTCCAGGTCTCGTCCAACGTCGTGCTGGCCGAGCTGTCGTGGACCGACGCCGAGCAGACCCAGGCCATCGACCGGGTGCACCGCATCGGCCAGGCCGAGCCGGTCACGGCCTGGCGGATCATCGCTTCCCAGACGATCGACACCAAGATCGCCGAGCTGATCGACAGCAAGGCCGGCATCGCCGCCCGCGCCCTCGACGGCTCGGACGAGGAGGTTGGCTCCTCGGTCGACATCCAGCTCGAGGCGCTGGTCGCGCTGCTCACCCAGGCGCTCGAGGAGCGCGAGAACGCGTAACCGGCGCAACTGCCACCTGTGGTTGAAGACCGCAACTACGCTGTCCGGACTGGTCCGAGCGGTGGGGGTGCAAGGGTGCGGCGAACGATGCTCGCGGCCATGGTGCTGTCCCTGGCCGCCGCCGGCCTGAGCGCGTGCAGCGACTCCGGGCCGCAGCGCAAGCTGGTGTGGAGCGACGAGTTCGCCGGCGAGAACGGCGCGCTGCCGGACCCGGACAAGTGGGTCCTCGAGCAGTTCGCGGACGCCACGGACGACGAGAAGCAGTGCTACACCAACTCCTCGGACAACGTGCACACCGACGGCAACGGCTACCTCGTCATCTCCGCTTTGGAGCAGGCCGGCAACTGCGTCGACGGCTGGTACCGCTTCATCACCTCGGCCCGCCTCACCACGCGCGGACTCGGCAGCTGGAAGCACGCCCGCTTCGAGATCCGCGCCAAGATGCCCACCGGGGTCGGCACCTGGCCGGCGTTCTGGGCGCTCGGCGAGGAGGAGGGCGTCGAGTGGCCCGAGGTCGGCGAGATCGACGCCATGGAGTACGTCGGCAGGGACGGCGACCACGTGATCGGCACCGTGCACGGCGCCGACGACGACGGCGAGCACTGGTTCCTCCAGGCCGATGCCGACAGCGACACCCTGCTCAGCGCCGACATGCACACCTACGCGGTCGAGTGGGACGACGAGATGGTGCGCTGGTACCTCGACGGTGAGGAGTACGGCGCGGTGACCCGTGACGAGGTCGAGCAGGTCGGTGACTGGGCCTTCGACCGGCCGTACTACCTGATCCTCAACCTGGCCATCGGCGGCGTGCTCGGCGGCGAGGTGCCCGACAGCCTCACCTTCCCGCAGGAGTTCGTCGTCGACTGGGTGCGCGTCTACGCCTAGATCATCCCCGCGGGCAGTTCAGTACGGTTCCGTCATGCACCGCTCCCGCACCGGCCTCGTCCTGATCGACCACCCAGAAGACGGGTGGGAGCGGGCGCCGGCGTTCTGTGCGGGGGTCCAGGGTGTCACCCCCGAGCAGGGCGACCCCGACAGCTGCACGATCCTGCTCGACCCGGCCGGCCCGGCCTTCTGCGTGGTCCCTGTCCAGACTGGCTCGGACTTCGAGCGGGACGCGCTCACCTGGGATGACTGAGTCGTTCGAGTACGACCGGCTCACCGCGGTCCGGCCGTCGGGCGACGGGACGTACGACGCCGAGCTGTCCGCGGGCTGGGTGGTCGGCGGCGGCCTCAACGGCGGCTACCTGCTGGCGGTGATGGGGCAGGCGCTCCGGGCCGCCGTACCCGCCAAGCCGGACCCGGTCGCGGTCAGCGCCCACTACGTCTCGGCCTCTGCACCCGGACCGGCCACCGTCTCGGTCGACGTACGCCGGGAGGGCGGGTCGGTGGCCACCGCGGCCCTCGACCTGGTCCAGGACGGCGTCACCCGGATCACCGCCCTGGCCACCTGCGGCGACCTGGCCAGGTTCGCCGGGCGGGCGCCCGACGTGCGGACCACCGCCGCCGAGCCGTCGATGCCTCCACCCGACGAGTGCGTCCGCTCCGCCGACGCGCCGGCCGAGGTGAAGGCGTTCGTCCCGATGCTCGACCGGTTCGACCTGCGGCTCGACCCCGTGCACGCCGCGTGGGGGGTGGGTGAGCCCGGGATGACCGGCGTGATCGCGGGCTGGTTCCGGTTCCCGGACGGCCGCGAGCCGGACGCGCTGTCGCTGCTCACCGTCTGCGATGTGCTGCCGCCGGTCACCTTCGACCTCGGCATGCCCGGCTGGGCCCCCACCCTCGAGCTCACCGTGCACGTCCGGGCTCATCCGGCGCCGGGCTGGCTCAAGGTGCGCCACCAGACCCGCAACCTGGCCGGCGGCATGTTCGAGGAGGACTGCGAGATCTGGGACTCCGCCGGCCGGCTGGTCGCCCAGAGCCGCCAGCTGGCCCTGGTGCCGCGGCCTATGTGAACCAGGAGCGCTTCATCGCGTAGATCCAACGTCGCCGGGGGTGCTCGGTCACCGACCACAGCAGGTCGGTGGAGGGCCACCAGGCGATGTCCTCGGGACCCATCGGGGTGGCCCAGCGGTAGCGACGGAAGGCGCCGGGCCGGCCGACGTACACCGAGCCGGGGACCCACGGGCCGGTCGAGGCGGTGAGGTACCAGCGGCCGTGCGCGATCGCGGCGCCCTGGGTGCGGACCACGCCGCCGTCGTCGACCACCAGCGGCCTCGACACCCCGTCCTCGCCGACGGCCAGGAACTGGGTCTCGGGGTCGAGCGGGAACCGGGCCAGCCGGCGGGTCTGGCTGCCGCCGCCGTACTCGCCGACCACCAGCTCGGCCGGCGAGGCGCTGCGGTCCAGTGACAGGAAGGAGTAGCGCAGCCGCTCCAGTCCCTCGTCGGTGACCGCCTGGTAGGCGAACCGGAGCGGGAGGACGTAGCGGTAGCCGTACGTCGGCACCGGGCCGTCGTCGGCCACTCGCAGGAGGTCGTCGAGGCGGCAGGTGAAGACACCGCGGGCAGTCGCGGCGACGTGGAGGTACGGGCCGTGCCAGACCAGCCCACCGGCGTGGACCTTCAGCGGCCTGATCCCGACCTGTCCGTCCCGGACGACCGGCTCGACCAGCAGCACGTGCCGGTAGCGCCGGGTCGCCAGGTCCAGGAACGTCACCCGGGCACCCTGGTCGTGCTTGGCGTACCACGAGACGACGAGCATCCGGCGCCCCTCGACGTCCTCGGTGTCGGACGCATCGGCGGAGGTCGAGATGCCCTGCGGCCACCAGCGCGGGTCGCGGCGGTCCGCGGCGTCCCAGGTCAGCGCGCGGTGCACGGCGCGGCCGGGCGCGAGGGTACGACGGGCGCGGCGGTTCAGGTCGAGCAGCAGGGCGGGCAGGCCGACCCGGCCACCCAGGCGCGCGGCCAGGCTGTCGATCTCGTCGACGTTCTCCTCGGTGCGCACCAGGTGCACGCCGGGGGACCCCGGGGACGCCGTCACCCGCACAATCTAGGCGTGCAGCCAGAGGGGGAGCGCCAGGTCGTGGTGGGTGCCGCGATCGTCCGCGACGGTCGCGTGCTGGCCGCCCGGCGTACCGCACCGGCGAGCGCGGCCGGACGCTGGGAGTTCCCCGGCGGCAAGGTCGAGCCCGGCGAGTCCGACGCCGCGTCGCTGCTCCGGGAGGTCGACGAGGAGCTCGGCGTCCGGATCCGCGTGCTGCGCTGGCTGGCCGGCGCGGAGGAGATCGGCGAGCGGCACCTGCTCAAGGTCGCGCTCGCGGAGGTCGAGCGGGGGGAGCCGGTCCCCACCGAGCACGACGAGGTCCGCTGGCTGGCCGCCGATGAGCTGTCCACCGTGGACTGGCTGGACGCGGACCGACCCTTCCTGATCGAGCTGTCCCAGGCGCTCCCTAGTCTGGACGGGTGACCCGACCCGACCTGCGACTGCTCCTGGTCCACGCCCACCCCGACGACGAGTCGATCGGCCAGGGGGCGACGATGGCGCGCTACGTCGCCGAGGGCCGCGGCGTCACCCTCGTCACCTGCACCGCAGGTGAGATGGGCGAGGTCCTGGTGCCCGAGCTCGTGCACCTCGCGGCCGACCAGGAGGACAAGCTGGGCGAGCACCGGCGCGGCGAGATCGCCGACGCCATGGAGACGCTCGGCGTCACCGACCACCGCTGGCTCGGCGGCTTCCAGACCTACCGCGACTCGGGCATGAAGTGGCACGAGGAGGGCTACGCCGTCGCGGCCGACACCATTCACGACAACGCGTTCTGGCACGCCGACCTCACCGAGGCGGCCAACCACCTGGTCCGGGTGATCCGCGAGGTGCAGCCGCAGGTGCTGGTCACCTACGACCAGTTCGGCGGCTACGGCCACCCCGACCACATCCAGGCCCACCGGGTCGCGATGTACGCCGCGCAGCTGGCCGCCGTGCCGTCCTACGACCAGGAGCTGGGCGAGCCCTGGGAGATCAGCAAGATCTACTGGGGCGCGATGTCGGAGAGCCGGATGCGCGAGAGCCTGCGGGCGCTGCGCGCGGCGGGCGACACCACCAGCTTCGAGGGCATGGATCCCGATGGCCCGCTGCCGCCGTTCGTCACCCCCGACGAGAATCTGAGCGCTGCGGTGGACGGGTCGGGCTACCTCGAGCAGAAGATGTCCGCACTGCGCTCCCACCCGACCCAGATCACCCTCGACGGCCCGTTCTTCGCGCTGTCCAACAACGAGGGCAACCAGATGTGGGGCGTCGAGTACTTCCGCATCGCCAAGGGGGAGCGCGGCGAGCTCGACGCCGACGGGCTCGAGTCGGACCTGTTCGCCGGCCTCGAGCCCTAGTGCCCCGCACCGAAAGTTCGGCACCCATTTCCGCACCCCGAGCACGCACCTCGCGGCGTTGCCGTCGCTCGCTGGACGAACAAGTAGAGCGTCACTCCGGCGCCTTGCGATGCACGCACTCGGAGCACGGACATGGGCACCGAACTTCCGGTGCGGGACACTAGCTCGGTGGTGCCGCTGGGCGCCCGCCTGGCCCCCCTGACGCTGCTCGCGGGCCTGGCCGCGAGCGTGGCGACGGTCGCGGTGTACCAGTGGTGGTGGGGGCTGCTGCTCGCGGCGGCCGCCACCGTGGCCGTGCTGGTCGCCGCGCCGGCGGGCTGGTGGACCCGGCTGCCGTTCGCGGTCGGCTTCGGCGCGGTGGTGGCGCTGACGGCGGTCCCGCGCGGTGCGGGCGACTACCTGATCGCCTCGACCGGTCGGGGGTACGCCGTGATCGCGCTCGCCCTGGTGGTGCTGACGATCGCGGTCGCGACGCTGCCGCGCCCCGGTCGCGGGCCCCGGAAAAATCCCCGGCCAGCCGGGGAAACAACCACATCAGAGTGACTGGAGTTCCTACAGTGAACCTGTGAGGCGCACGAGACGACGCGGTGTCGGCCACGAGGCCGAGGGCGGCCCGGCCGTCGTGCTGATCGTGCTCGTCGTTCTGATCATGAGCGTGGGGGCGTGGGTGGCGGCGTACGCCGGCGCCAACGGCAAGGTTCCGCGCGGCACCTCGGTGGCCGGCGTGGACATCGGCGGCCGCGACCGGTACGCCGCCGCGACGGCGCTCGCCCAGGGGCTTCAGCGCCAGGCCCAGGAGCCGATGACGGTCACGGTCGGGACGGTCACCACTCAGGTGGCACCCGAGGACGCCGGCCTGTCGGTCGACGCGGTGGCCACGGTCGCCAAGGTCCTGGGCCCGCGCAGCTGGGACCCGCGCCCGCTCTGGCGCTACTACACCGGCGGCGACGAGACGACGCCGGTCATCGACGTCGACGAGGGCCGGATGAACGCTCTGCTGGACCTGCTGGACGAGCAGGCCGGCCAGCCCGCGCGCAACGCCGGCATCTCGCTGTCCGGTGGCCAGGTCGCACTGACCAAGCCCCGCGACGGCGCTCAGCTCGACCACGAGCATGCGGCGGCCGCGTTGGTCAACGCCTACCTCGCCGGCCAGCCCTCGGTCCAGCTGCCGCTCCGGCTGGTGCCACCGAACGTGGACGCAGCCGACCTCGACGCCGCGGTCTCCCAGCTCGCGAACCCCGCGGTCTCCGGACCGGTGACCCTGGCCTTCGCCGGGTCGCAGGTGAAGCTGGAGCCGCGCCAGTACGCCGACCTGCTGAGCATCGTGACCAAGGACGGCGCGCTCGCCCTCGACGTGGACTCCGCCGGGCTGGCGTCGCTCGTCGACCCGGCCGCCCAGGACACCGAACCGGTCGACGCCTCGGTCGCCCTCCAGGACGGCGCGCCCACGGTGGTCCCGGCCGTCGCTGGCCAGAGCTACGACGAGACCGGCGTGACCGAGGCGTTCCTCAGGGGCGTGACGGCGGAGGGCGCCGCCCGGACCGTGCCAGTGACCGGGTCGAAGTCGAAGGCGACGTTCACCAACAGGGACGCCAAGGGGCTCGGCATCACCACGCCGGTGTCCACGTTCACGGTGCCGGTGCCGGCCTCGGTGGGTCCGTCGTTCAGCGAGGCGGTGGGCCGGCTCTCCGGTGCGCTGCTGCGCCCCGGCGACACGTTCTCCTACCACGGCCGGGTCGGCTCGGTCAGCGGCTCGGCGAGCCGGCTGGCCACCGCAGCCTGGAACGCCGGCTTCCTGGCCGGGCTCACCGACGTGGCCCGCACCGCCTCGCCGACGTACGCCTCCGGGCTGCCCGCCGGCCGGGACGCGATGGTCGACGCCGCCACCGACCTGCAGATGCGCAACGACTCGTCGTACGGCGTGCTCTTCTCGGCCTACGTCGTCCCCGGCTCGGTCGTGGTCGACGTCTGGTCCACCAAGGAGTGGGACGTCGTCGTCAGCACCGGCGCGGCGTACGGCCAGACCCCGCGCACCACCGTGGCCGACGCCAACCCGGGCTGCGTCGGGCAGTCGGGCACCGACGGCTTCGCGGTCGACCTGGTCCGGACGTTCACGAAGGTCGGCGAGCCGACGCAGACCCGGACCGACACGGTGACCACGACCTACCAGCCGGAGAGCGCCGTGGTCTGCCAGGCGCCGCCGACCCAGTGAGCGGCTGGCAGCGCCACGACCCGATCGCGTAGGTTGCCGTGCATGTACTCGGGGACCATCACGCACCGGCGCGCCCTCGGCCGCCTCGTCACCGCACTGCTCACGCTCGTCCTGGCCGCCACCCTGGCCGCCCTCATCCCGGCGCCCGCCACTGCCGGTGGTGGGCTCCGCTGGAAGGACGTGCCCACCGGGTCGGAGGCCCAGTTCCGCGGCCTGGCCCCGGTCAGCCGCAACGTCGCCTGGGTGAGCGGCACCGAGGGCACCGTGCTGCGCACCACCGACGGCGGCCGGCACTGGCGGGACGTCTCGCCGGGTGGCGACACCGGCGACCTCGAGTTCCGGGACATCGAGGCCTGGGACGCCACCCACGCGGTCATCATGTCGATCGGCACCGGGGGCGACTCCCGCATCTACCGCACCGCGGACGGTGGGCGGACCTGGCACCAGGGGTTCCGCAACCACTCGCCGGACGCTTTCTACGACTGCCTCGGCTTCTGGGACCGCCGGCACGGTCTGGCGATGAGCGACCCGGTGCACGGCAAGTTCCGGATCCTGGTCACGAAGAACGGCGGCCGCTCCTGGGCGAAGCGACCCTCGGCCGGGATGCCGCCCGCCGTGGACGGCGAGTTCGGCTTCGCGGCCAGCGGCACCTGCCTGGTCACCGCCGGCGAGCAGGACGCCTGGATCGCCGGCGGCGGCACGGCTTCCCGGGTCTACCACACCACCGATCGTGGCCGCACCTGGAGCGTGACCGACACCCCGATGGTGCACAGCGACGCGGGCGGGATCTTCTCCCTCGCGGTGCGCGACCGTCAGAACCTGGTCGCCGTGGGCGGCGACTTCGAGCACCCGAACCGCCGACTGCACACCTCGGCGTACTCCCACGACGCCGGCGCGACCTGGACCGAGGGCGGCAAGCTCGGCGGCTACCGCTCCGGCTCCGCGTTCCTGCCGCGCACCGCAGCGACGGGCTCGCCGTCGACCGGCGTGATCGCGGTCGGCCCCAGCGGCAGCGACGTGTCGTACGACGGCGGGGCCACCTGGGAGAGCGTCGACGAGGGCGACCTCGACAGCGTCGAGTGCACCCCGGCCGGCACCTGTTGGGCCTCCGGTGCCAACGGCAGGGTCGCGGTGCTGCGCGGGCTGAAGTAACCGGCCCCCCGCCCGGTCGTTGGGTGGGCATGCGCACACTCCTGGGGTCACTGCTCGCGGTGATCCTGCTCGGGACCGGTCTGGCTGCTCCGGCCGTCGCCGACGGCGGGCTGCCGATCCCGCTGCCGACCTCGCCCGAGGGCGACGTCGCGGGTGTCAACGACTGGCAGTGCCGGCCCACTGCCGCGCACCCGCGGCCGGTGGTGCTGGTGCACGGCACCTTCGGCGACCGCAAGCACCTGCTCGAGAACCTCTCCAACGCGCTGCTCGGCGAGGGCTACTGCGTGTTCTCCCTCGACTACGGCAACCGCGGCACCCTCGACATCCCGACCTCGGCCCGGACCCTGCAGGCCTTCGTCGACCGGGTGCTGGGCGCGACCGGCGCCCGCAAGGTGTCGATGGTCGGGCACTCGCAGGGCGGGATGATGCCGCGCTACTACATCAAGTTCCTCGGTGGGCCGAGGTTGGTCGACGACCTGATCGGACTGGTCCCGTCCAACCACGGCACCACCCAGACCGGTCCCGGCAACCCGCTCACCCAGACGGCGTTCGGCGTGGTCTGCCCGTCCTGTGTGCAGCAGACCGCCGGCTCGCCGTTCCTCACCGAGCTCAACGCCGGCGACGAGACGCCCGGCAAGGTCAGCTACACCCAGATCACCACGAAGTACGACGAGGTCGTCGTCCCCTATCGGTCGGCCTACCTGGCCCCGGGCAAGAGGACCACCAACATCACCCTCCAGGACCTCTGCCCCGGCAACCAGACCGAGCACGTCTTCATCCCGACCGACCCGGTCGCGATCCAGCTGGTGCTCAACGCGTTGGGTCGCAAGGGCCCGGCCGACCCGGCGTACCGCCCGGCCTGCTGAGGGTCAGTGGCACACGTAGCGGCTGAAGTGTTGCGTGCGAACCACCATGACCAGGTCGCCGTCCGGCTCGATGCGGCTCTGCCCCGCCCGCCGGTCGACACAGGCGCCCTTGCCTTTGGGGACGACGCCTGAGGGCAGGCAGGCGGCCAGGTCGCGGAAGGTCTCCTTCTGGGCCACCGCCACCGTGGTCGTCGTCGGCGTGAACGCACCCACGATCGAGGCGTCGTACCTCAGCTCGAGCAGCAGCGGACGCTTGCGGCTCACCTCGGGCTCGTAGCCCTCGATGACAGTGGCGTCGCCGAAGGTCGTGGCGTCCGTGTCCTCTTCGGTGATCGTCAGCTCTCCGCCTTCGGCCTTCCGCGGCAGGGAGACCGTCGCGATCTGGGTGTCGTCCGTCGTGGCCGTGGGCGTGCAGCCGTAGGCCGCGCTGCCCGGGGCGCAGCTCCCGGTGGAGTACGACGAGTTCGCCGAGAGCACGCTGGTGATTGCGCTCGAGTCGATGCCCGCGATCGCTAGCTGGCCGCTGCGGACGTCGGCGCGCACCGTGTCGCTCGCGCTCACGTGCCCCTGGATCGAGCTGGTGCCGTTGCCCGCCTGCTTCGCCACGATCCCTGAGTGGATCCGTACCCTCGTCTCCCCGCGGCCGAAGGGGTCGGCGCCGGCGTACCACCCACCGTCGTTGAGGAAGGTCAGGGCCGGCGCGAGGTCGTCGGTGGTGTTCCGGCGGAGCGCGAGACGGGTGCCGCCGTCCGCGACGACCTGGCCGTCGCCGCCCCGGATGACCAGCTCTCCTCCAGCGGTGAGGACGTGGTAGGCGTCGGTCACCGTCGTCGGGCCCCGATTGACGCGGAAGAGTCCGTGCCCGACGACGCTGATGGTTCCGTGGCCGGACGGCGCGGTCGTGCAGGAGCCGGGCTCGGGCACCGGCACGGCACCGCACGGACGCGAGGTGACCACGTTGTGGCGGCCGGGAGCGGCGTCGAGGTTCAGCTCGCCGGCGACCTCGATGCGGCCGTGTCCGCCGAGGACGGCGCCCTTCAGCTTGAGCCGGGAGCCGGGTTCGACCCTGGAGACAGCCTTCCGCCCGGGGGCCTCGACGAATAGGGAGTTCCCGGGCAGCAGCACCAGCTGGCCAGGCCCGGCCGCCGTGCCGCCGACGTCCACGGCCGCCACGTGCACCTCGAGGTCCGCAGTGGTGTCGAGGACCACCCGCGCGGCGGTGCGGATGCAGACGACCTGCTTCGCGCTGTGCAGCCCGGGGTACTTCTTGAGGCTCCAGTTCCTGTCGTTCTTCCAGAGCCCGATCTTCCCCGGCTCCATCTTCCCGACCCAGCGGTTCATCTTGAGGCCGGGGGCCGCGTGGCAGGCGGCCTGGCCCGAGGGCTCAGGGGCGGCCCCGGCCGGAACCGCGTTGACGGTCAGCGCGCCGAGCAGGGCCCCGCACGCGACGAGGGCGAACACTGGCTTCGGCCACATTCGTGAAGGCTCTCACGGCGCCGCGAGGTAGCGGTACCGGTGGTGCTCGACGAACCCCAGCCGGTCGTAGAGCGCGAGCGCCGGCACGTTCTGGCCGAGGACCTGCAGGTACGCCGTGGTCGCCCCCCGCTCGGCCGCCCATCCGACCAGCGCGGTCATCACCGCCAGGCCCAGCCCCTCACGCCTCCGATCGGGCGACACGTCGATGGAGCGGAATCCGGCCCAGTCACCGGCGACCGCGGCCACGCCGGACGCGGCGTCGCCGATGCGGGCGGTGACCAGCGAGCCCTCCTCGTGCAGGTCCGCGGCGGCGACGGGCGGTGGGAGACGCCGGGCGACGGACGCGACGCCGGCGAGCTGGAACACGGTGTCGTGGTCGTGGCTCTCGAGCACCCAGCGGTGCGACCTGAACAGCGCGTCCTCGGCCGAGTCCGGTAGCACCGCGGCGATCGGGCGCCGGCCGCGCCCCTCGTAGAAGGCGACTACCCGGTCGTAGTCGTCGGTGAGCCCCGAGGGGCTCATGGCCAGCACCGAGTTGGCGCGTCTGGCCGTCGCCGTGCGGGAGCTGCGCAGGAGCCAGTCGCCCAGGGGCTCGGTCTCGAGGTCGGGCCAGAGCGCGAGGGCGCGGCGCTGGGCCTCCTGGGCGGTCACCCGCAGCCGGGTCGAGGCCCGGGGCGGCACCGGCTTGCCGGAGACGATGTCGGCGAGCGGGATGGTCACCGGGCCACCAGCACCGTTGCCGTCCGGCTGGACCACGCACACGCCGTCGCCCCACGAGGTGCACGTCCCGAGCACGTCCGTCAGCGCCGGCCCGCCGCTGGGCCCGGTCTCGCCCGGCACCCTGCGGCGTACGACGACCCTGTGACCCACGACATGGGGACCCAGGGTGTGGGCGGGCCTGTGGGACGACACGCCGGGATACTAGGCTTCCGTCTGTGACCTACGTGATCGCCCAGCCGTGCGTCGACCTGAAGGACCGGGCCTGTGTCGACGAATGCCCGGTGGACTGCATCTACGAGGGCAAGCGGATGCTCTACATCCAGCCCGACGAATGCGTCGACTGCGGGGCGTGCGAGCCGGTCTGCCCGGTCGAGGCGATCTTCTACGAGGACGACACGCCCGAGCAGTGGAAGGGCTACTACGACGCCAACGTCCACTTCTTCGACGACATCGGCTCACCCGGCGGGGCCGCCAAGATGGGCGAGATCGACCACGACCACGAGCTGGTGGCCGCGCTGCCGCCCCAAGAGCACGACGAGTAACCAACGCTGAGCGTCTCCTCCCGCCTCCCGGACTTCCCCTGGGACAAGCTGTCCGGCCACGCCGCTCGCGCCCGGTCGCACCCGGACGGGATCGTCGACCTGTCCGTCGGCACCCCGGTCGACCCGACCCCGTCGGTGGTGCAGCAGGCGCTGGCCGCGGCCGCCGACGCGCCCGGGTACCCCGTCACGATCGGCCTCGAGCCGACCCGGCAGGCGGCCCTCGACTGGCTGTCCACCTCGCACGGCGTGACGGGTCTCGGGCTCGACCAGGTGCTGCCGGTGATCGGCTCGAAGGAGCTGATCGCGTCCCTGGCGGTGCACCTGGGTCTGGGCGCGGGTGACCTGGTCGTCTTCCCCGAGCTGGCCTACCCGACCTACGAGGTCGGCGCCGCGCTGGCCGGTGCCCGCGCGATCGCGACCGACTCCTTGACGTCGCTCGGCCCGGAGCGGCCCGCGCTGCTGTGGCTGAACTCGCCCTCGAACCCGACCGGACGCGTGCTCCCGCCCGAGCACCTGCGCAAGGTGGTGGACTGGTGTCGCGAGCGCGGCACGATCCTGGTCTCCGACGAGTGCTACCTCGAGTGCGCCTGGGAGACGTCGCCCGTCTCGGTGCTGCACCCGTCGATCTGCGGCTCGTCGGCCGACGGGATCCTCGCCGTGCACTCGCTGTCGAAGCGCTCCAACCTGGCCGGCTACCGCTGCGCGTTCGTGGCGGGCGACGCGCGGCTGGTCGGCGAGCTGCTCGCGGTCCGCAGGAACCTCGGCCTGATGATGCCCGGTCCCCAGCAGGTCGCCATGGCCGTGGCGCTCGCGGACACCGCCCACGCGAAGGAGCAGCACGCGCGGTACGCCGCCCGGCGTACGGCACTGCGAGACGCCCTCGAGTCGGCCGGCTTCCGCATCGACCACTCGGAGGCGTCCCTGTACCTCTGGGCACGGCGTCCGATCGACGGGGGCGACGAGGGCTGCTGGGACACGGTCAGCTGGCTGGCCGAGCGGGGGATCCTGGTCGCCCCGGGCGACTTCTACGGCCCGGCGGGCGCCCGGCACGTCCGCATCGCCTTCACGGCGACCGACGAGCGGGTCGCTGCGGCGGTTTCCCGCCTGGGGTGAGCACGGAGCGCTCCACCGTCCTCGACGTTCCTCTGCGCGGCCACCGCACCGGCACCTACCCTCGGACCGGGGCGTGGGGAGCGTCCCGAGGAACCACCGCAGAACACCGGAGAGCGCACCATGGAGCTGGCCAGGTCTGGGAGTCTCCTGCCCGAGGTCACGCTGGGCAGCCGTCTGCTGACGCGTCCCGTCGAGACCCTGCTCACCTGGATGCGCCCCCGCGACCTGCGCCTGGCGGCGCGGACGGTCTCGGCCCTGTGTGCGGTCGGCCTGCTGGTGACCGTGGCCACCCTGCCGATGGGCGTGAACGCCGGCACCGACGTGGACGGCTGGGCGATCGCGCTGGCAGGTGTCTCGCTGCTGCTCGCCGGGATGATCTGTGTCGCCGCGTTCTTCTTCGACGAGGCCAGCCGGCTGGCGTGGGCGCTCTGCCCCTTCGCCGCGATCGCCGTCATCGTGCTGGTCGACCTGGCCACCCACGACGCGTCCGTGTCGGCCCAGGTCTTCTTCTTCTTCCCGACCGTCTACGGCGCCGCACTGCTGCCGAGACCCGGCGCCATCCTCGTGACCTGCGCATCGCTGGCCGGCGAGCTGGTCGTCGTCTTTGGACAGCTCTCCGTCCGCGAGGCCATGGTGAGCACCTGCTACGTCGCAGCGGCCCTGGCGACCATCGCGGTGATCCTGATCCGCAGCATGGAGCGTCAGCACGAGCTGGTCGTCGAGCTGGCTCGCCTGGCCACGGTCGACCCGCTGACCGGCCTGGTCACTCGACGCAGCTTCGACGAGGCGATGGACGCAGCCCTGGCGGAGTCCGACGGCGACGAGGGCACCTCGCTGGTGATCTTCGACGTGGACCGGTTCAAGTCGGTCAACGACCGCTACGGCCACCCCGGTGGAGACAAGGTCCTGGTGCAGCTATCCGACCTGCTGGTGCGGGCGTCGCGCCGGGGCGACGTGGTGTGCCGGATGGGCGGCGACGAGATCGCGATGCTGCTGCCGCGCTGCACGATCGAGATCGCCCTGCGCCGGGCCGAGGAGATCGTCGAGCTGGTGCGCAACGAGGGGTTCGAGGTCTCCGTGGACGACCTGATCCGGGTCTCGCTCAGCGCCGGGCTGGCGCACGCGCCCACGCACGGATCGGATGCCCGGACGCTGTACGCCGCGGCCGACGCGGCGCTCTACGACGCCAAGCGCGGGGGACGGGACCGGGTGGTCACGTGCCTGGAGAGCGAGGGCGAGCGCGGGCCGTTGAGCCCCACGCCCTGATCGTCAGCCGGGGCTCAGGCGGAGAGCGAGACCAGCTCGTCGTGCCCGTCGGGCGTCAGGTAGTGCCCGTCGTCGAACAGGATGATCCCGTTGCAGAGCCGGCACCAACCCTGCTCGCTCTGGTCGGCGACCACGTGCGCGCGGCAGCAGTCGGAGTCGTGTACGTCCGGACAAGCCGGGATGTGGCTGCACATGTTCGATTCCCTCCCCGAGGATCGATTCCTACGTCTGTCACCCATTGGACTCCCCGAACCCCGGCTACGCACGCGCTGTGGCCGAAATGATGTGGAAAATCGTCCGATCGGACTAACGCACCCAGGTTGGCGTGGCACCGATGGTGCAGGGGGATGGCCTGCGTGGAAGTTGTTCAGAACACGTCGACGTGCACGTGGTCGCGGTGCTCGAGGATCGCCGGGTCCCCCGAGCGCTCCGGCGGGTCGTAGTCGCGCCACCCGTCCCCCGAGCGGCGGCCGGCCGTCCAGATCCGGTCGTCGAAGATCACGGTCCTGATCGTGAGCCGGTCGGCCTGGCTGACGAGGTAGTGCGCGATGGCCCAGCCGCGGGTCCGGTTGGCCTTCGACGCCGGCCGGACGAAGACGTCGATGGCGCGGCCGTCGTAGTGCGCCGAGCCCTCCATGTGCCCGGTGGAGACCCCGCCGGGCGCGAAGCCGCCGAGCTCCTGGCCCGGGAACATCGCGTCCAGGTCGCGGCGTACGGCGTCCGCGCGGGCGGTCAGCCCGGAGTCCTCGAGGTCGGTCGAGTCGTCGTCTGCGTCGCCGAGCCGGCAGCTGAAGGCCTCCGGCGAGTTTCCGGTCAGCGCCGAGGCGAGCGCGCGGGCGTCGGGCTCGTGGTCGGCGTACGCGTCGGGAAAGCCGGAGCGCTGCACCTCCTGCGCGGCGACGGTGATCTCGAGCTGCTCGTAGCCCTCGACCTTGGCCAGCGCGTCGAAGAAGGCGTTGGTGGCGTGCACCGGGTCGCGCACCTGCTCCTCGGTGCCCCAGCCCTGAGACGGCCGCTGCTGGAACAGCCCGGCTGAGTCGCGGTCGCCGCCGCGGAGGTTGCGCAGGTCGGACTCCTGGTACGCCGCGGCGAGGGCGATCGAGGCCGCTCGCGCCGGCATGCCGCGCTGGACCGCGATCGCGGTGATCAGCCCGGCGTACCGCGCCTGCGACGGGTCCAGCTCCACGGAGCGCCCGCTGACCTGGGCCGTGCACTGCTCGGGCGCGAGGAACGGGACGACGTCGTTGCGGATCACGAACCAGCCGACTGCCAGCGCCACGACGGCGACGCCGACCGCGACCACTGCCCACCGACGCCTCACCCGGCCAGTGTCCGGGGTCCGCCCAAGACCCTAGTTGGAGTGCAGCGCCGCGTTCAGGGAGACGCCGTCGCTGCGCCACGGCACGGCCTCGACCGCGCCGGTGACCGAGTTGCGCCGGAACAGCACGTTGTCGGCGCCGGACAGCTCGAGGGCCTTCACGACCTGGGGCTCGGAGTCTGGGTCACGCGGGTCCTTGACGGTGACCTTGGTGCCGGCGGTGACGTAGCAGCCGGCCTCGACCACGCAGTCGTCGCCGAGGGAGATGCCGAGGCCGGCGTTGGCGCCGATCAGGCAGCGCCGTCCGACCGAGATCACCGCAGTGCCGCCGCCGGACAGGGTGCCCATGATCGAGGCGCCGCCGCCGACGTCGGACCCGTCGCCGACCACGACGTGCGCGGAGATCCGGCCCTCGACCATCGAGGTGCCGAGCGTGCCGGCGTTGTAGTTGACGAACCCCTCGTGCATGACCGTCGTGCCCTCGGCCAGGTGCGCGCCCAGCCGGACCCGGTCCGCGTCGCCGATGCGCACACCGCTCGGCACCACGTAGTCGACCATTCGCGGGAACTTGTCCACGCCGTACACCGTCACCCGCGCCCCGGTCGCCATCAGCCGCGCTCGCGTCGCCTCGAAGCCGGCCACCCCGCACGGCCCGGCACTCGTCCAGACGACGTTGGTCAGTACGCCGAAGATGCCCTCCACCGAGATCGTCCGCGGCGCCACCAGCCGATGGCTGAGCAGGTGCAGCCGCAACCAGGCGTCCTCGGTCGAGGCGGGCGGCGCCTGCAGGTCCTCGATCTCGACCAGGCGGACCTCACGGGTCACTCGGCGTGCGTCGTCCCGTCCGGCCAGCTCGGCCAGCTCGGCGGGCGCGTCGCTCCCGTCGGGGCTTCCCAGGGCCGGGCCGGGGAACCAGGCGTCCAGCACCGCCCCGCCCTCGTCCAGGGTGACCAGGGCGTGGCCCCACGCGGACCCGGGTGCGTCGCTCACGGTGGCGACTCTAGAGGGCGCTACGCAGGCGGACGTTTCACCGGGTACCCGGTGAAACTTCCCCTTCCCGCACGAAACTCCAGCCAGGAAGCGCCAGCTTCGTCAGGGCAGGACCGCGGGGACCGGTGGCGAGGTCGACCGGTCGACGCGGCCGACTACGGTCAGCAACGTGCCACCGCACCAGCTCTCCCAGGCCGACGCCCGCCGGATCTGCGTGCAGGCCCAGCTGCTCGACCTGCCCCGTCCCGAGGGCGTGCTCGACGTGGTGCGGCACCTGACCGTGCTGCAGACCGAGCCGACCGCGCCGCTGGGCGCACCGAGCGCCGACCTGGTGCTGTGGAGCCGGCTCGGGTCGTCGTACGACCGGGCGGAGCTGGTCGACCTGGTCGACCAGCAGCTGCTGATCGACCACCACGGCTTCCTCCGGCCGAGCGAGGACATCGCGCTGTTCCGCGCCGAGATGTCGATCTGGCCCGGCCGCGAGCCGCTGAGGGAGTGGCAGCGCGACAACGCGGCCTGGGTGGAGGCGAACGACGGCTGTCGGCGCGAGATCCTCGACCTGCTGCGGCGGGAGGGGCCGCTGCCGACCAGCGCGCTGCCGGACTCCTGCGCGGTGCGCTGGCCGTCGTCGGGCTGGAACAACAACCGGAACGTCCAGATGCTGCTGAAGCTGATGGTCGCGCGGGGCGAGGTGGCGGCCGCCGGTCGGGAGCGGCGGCAGAAGCTGTGGGACCTGGCCGAACGCGATCTACCCCGACGACCCGGTGCCCGACCCCGACGAGGCGATGCGGCTGCGCAGCGAGCGGTGGCTCCGAGCCCTCGGGCTGGCCCGGGCGGGGTTCACCGGACAGCCGGGCGAGCAGCGCCACCTCGGCGACATCGGCGAGCCCGCAGTGGTGGACGGTGTGAAGGGCGAGTGGCGGGTCGAGCCCACGCTGCTCGACCGGCCGTTCAGTGGCCGGGCCGCCCTGCTCTCGCCGTTCGACCGGCTGGTCCAGGACCGCAAGCGGCTCCACCAGCTCTTCGACTTCGACTACCTGTTGGAGATGTACAAGCCGGTCGAGCAGCGCATCTGGGGCTACTACGCGCTCCCGATCCTGGTCGGCGACCGGCTGCTCGGGAAGCTCGACGCCACCGCGGAGCCCGAGGAGGGCGTGCTGCGCGTCGACGCCGTCCACGAGGACCAGCCGCTCAGCCCGGACGACCGAGCGGCCGTCGAGGCCGAGATCGACGACCTCGCCCGCTGGCTCGGCCTCGAGGTCATGTACGTCGACTAGCGCGTCACTCGCCGGTCTCGCCGTCGATGGCCTCGCGGAGCAGGTCGAGGTGGCCGCAGTGCCGGGAGTACTCGTAGAGCACCTGGATCAGGGCGTCGCGCACCGAGCCGATCCTGTCGTCGGGGTCCCACACGAAGTCCAGGTCGGCCGGCTCCAGCCCGTCCATGACGGCGTCGGCCCGCGCGCAGACGGCTCGCCACGTCTCGAACGCGTCCGCGACCACCGCCTGGTCCGCCACCGCGTCGCGGAACTGGGCGTCCCAGTCCCCGTCGGGCACGTACAGCTGTGGCTCCTCGGCCCGGGACAGGGTCCGCACGAACCAATGGTGCTCCATCTGCGCGAGGTGCCGGACCAGCCCCAGGATGGACAGCGACGACGGTGGCACCGACCGCGCGGCCAGCTGCTCCGTCGACAGGCCGTCGGCCTTCCGCTCCACCGTGCCACGCAGGTCGACCAGCCAGCGCCGCAGCGCGGGCAGTTCGGTGGACCCGCTCACTGGCCGGTCCGTCCGTCGATGGTCTCGCGCAGCAGGTCGGCGTGGCCACAGTGTCGGGCGTACTCCTCGATCATGTGCACGATCAGGTCCCGGATGCTCACCACACCCCCGTCTGGATGACCCGGGATCGGGAGCTCGCGCCCGAGGTCGGACTCCGGTACGCCGGCGAACCACTCCTCGGCCGACTCGATCTCGCGACGCCAGCTTGCGAACGCGTGGTCCACGCACTGCTGGGTCGGCTCGGCCGCGTTGAAGTCGAGGTCGTCGTCCTGGGCGCTCCAGTAGATCCGCTCCTGACGACTCGCCTGGGCCACGCGCTGGAACCAGCTGTTCTCGACCCGTGCCATGTGTCGGACCAGTCCGAGCAGGCTCATCGTGCTCGGCGGCACGCTCCGGGTGGCCAGCTGCTCCGGGGTCAGCCCGTCGCACTTCAGCCCCAGAGTGAGCCGGTAGTTGGCGAGGTACTCGAGGTAGGTCGCCTTCTCGCCCTGCGGGTTCCCCTGCGTGCGCGGGTCCTGGTCCTGGGGCAGCCACATATCGCTCATGGCCCCACCCGACCAGCAGCCACCGACACCGTGCAAACCGATTCGCTCCCCGTCGCGCGCCGCCGTACGCTGGGGCCACAGGCGTTCGAGCCGTCATCAGCGGCGAGCCTCCGGAAGAAAGCCCCTGTTGCGGCAGGGGCCACTAGAACCGGACGGGTGGCCCGTCACAGCCGTGAAGAGTGGCTCCCAGCAGCACCGGGGGCAAGCAGGGTGGTACCGCGGTCTTCCCAGAGATGGGCGCAGATCGTCCCTGTGGTTGGACACCGATCACAGGAGAGATCCCGCATGACGTACCCCAAGGCCTCGTCCTCCGGCCACGAGAGCGTCCCGTCGAGCCCGCGCTTCCCGGAGATCGAGGAAGCGGTGCTCGCCTACTGGCAGCAGGACGAGACCTTCCTGGCGAGCATCGACCAGCGGGACGCCGGCGAGGACGGCGCCAACGAGTTCGTCTTCTACGACGGCCCGCCGTTCGCCAACGGGCTGCCGCACTACGGCCACCTGCTGACCGGCTACGTCAAGGACGTCGTGCCGCGCTACCAGACCATGCGCGGCCGCAAGGTGGAGCGTCGGTTCGGCTGGGACACCCACGGGCTGCCCGCCGAGCTCGAGGCGATGCGGCTCAACGGCATCAAGACCACCGACGAGATCCTCGACCTGGGCATCGAGAAGTTCAACGAGGCCTGCCGCGCCTCGGTGATGAAGTACACCGGCGAGTGGCGCGACTACGTGACCCGGCAGGCGCGCTGGGTCGACTTCGACCACGACTACCGGACCTACGAGCCCGACTACATGGAGTCGGTGATCTGGGCCTTCAAGCAGCTCTACGACAAGGGCTACGTCTACGAGGGCTACCGGGTCCTGCCCTACTGCTGGAACGACGAGACCCCGTTGTCCAACCACGAGCTCCGGATGGACGACGACGTCTACCGGAACGTCCAGGACCCGGCCGTCACGGTCGGCTTCCCCGTCAGCAGCGACGGCCCGCTGCGCGACGTCCTGCTGCTCACCTGGACGACCACGCCCTGGACGTTGCCGAGCAACCTGGCGGTCATGGTCGGCTCCGCGATCGACTACGTCGCGGTCGAGCACGAGGGTCGGCGGCTGCTGCTCGCCGAGGCCCGGATGCCGGCGTACGCGCGGGAGCTCGGTGACCAGCCGACGGTCGTGTGGCGCGGGACGGGCGCCGAGCTGGTCGGGCTGACCTACGCGCCGCCGTTCTCCTACTACGCCGGGCACGAGAACGCGTTCCGGGTGGTCGCCGGCGACGAGTTCGTCACCACCACGGACGGCACCGGGCTGGTGCACAGCGCGGGGGCGTTCGGTGAGGCCGACAAGGAGGTGACCGACCGCGAGGGCATCGAGGCCGTGATGCCGGTGGGCAAGGACGGACGGTTCACGGCTCCGGTCGACGACTACGCCGGCATGCTCGTCTTCGACGCGAACCTGCACATCATCGACGACCTCAAGGCGGCCAGCCAGGGCGAGCAGAGTGGGTCGGTCACGCCCGGCACGGTGCTGCTGCGCCGCGAGACCTACGAACACTCCTACCCGCACTGCTGGCGCTGCCGCGAGAAGCTGATCTACAAGGGCGTCTCGTCGTGGTTCGTCCAGGTGACGGCGTTCAAGCAGCGGATGCTCGAGCTGAACCAGCAGATCAACTGGGTGCCCGAGCACGTGCAGGACGGCCAGTTCGGCAAGTGGCTGGCGAACGCCCGCGACTGGTCGATCACCCGCAACCGGTTCTGGGGCTCGCCGGTGCCGGTGTGGCGCTCGGACGACGAGGCGTACCCGCGGATCGACGTCTACGGCTCCTTCGAGGAGCTCGAGCGCGACTTCGGTCGCCTGCCGCAGGACCGCGAGGGGACCCCCGACCTGCACCGGCCCTACGTCGACGAGCTGACCCGGCCGAACCCCGACGACCCGACCGGCCGGTCGACCATGCGCCGGGTCCCCGACGTGCTGGACGTGTGGTTCGACTCGGGCTCGATGTCGTTCGCCCAGAACCACTACCCGTTCGAGAACGCCGAGTGGTTCCACGGTGCCGTCGATGCCAGCGGCGTTCGCCACGGCGGGCACTTCCCGGCCGACTTCATCGTCGAGTACATCAACCAGACCCGCGGCTGGTTCTACACGCTGCACATCCTGGCGTCGTCGATCTTCGACCGGCCGGCCTTCGAGAACTGCATCAGCCACGGCATCGTGCTCGGCTCCGACGGCAACAAGATGTCGAAGTCGCTGCGCAACTACCCCGACGTCCGTGAGGTCTTCGACCGCGACGGCGCGGACGCGATGCGCTGGTTCCTGATGGCCTCGCCGATCCTGCGCGGCGGCAACCTCATCGTGACCGAGCAGGGCATCCGCGACGCCGTGCGGATCGTGATGATCCCGCTGTGGAACAGCTGGTACTTCTTCCAGCTCTATGCGAATGCCTCCCGGAACGGGCAGGGCTACGACGCCCGCCGGCGCACCGACTCGAGCGACCCGCTCGACCGGTACCTGCTGGCCAAGTGCCGGCAGTACGTCGAGCAGGCGACCGCCGAGATGGACGACTACGCGATCGCCGACGCGTGCGAGACCACGCGGACCTTCCTCGACGTGCTGACGAACTGGTACATCCGCCGCTCGCGGGACCGGTTCTGGGGCGACAACGCCGATGCGTTCGACACCCTCTACACGGTGCTCGAGACGGTCTGCCGGGTCACCGCACCGCTGCTGCCGCTCACCACCGAGGAGGTCTGGCGCGGGCTGACCGGCGGGCGTTCGGTGCACCTGGCCGACTGGCCGCTGGTGAGCGAGCTGCCGGCCGACGACGCCCTGGTGGCCGCGATGGACAAGGTTCGCGAGGTCTGCTCGGCGACCTCGGCGCTGCGCAAGGCCCGCCAGCTGCGAAACCGGCTGCCGCTGGCGTCCCTGACCGTCGTGGTCGACGACCCCGCGGCGCTCGAGGGCTTCGAGGCGATCGTGGCCGACGAGGTGAACGTGAAGTCCGTGCGGCTGCTGGCCGCCGACGCTCCCGAGGCCGCGTCGTACGGCGTCTCCCAGAAGCTGACCGTCAACGCCCGCGCGGCCGGCCCGCGGCTGGGCCGCGGCGTGCAGCAGGCGATCCAGGGCTCCAAGTCCGGGGACTGGTCGGTGGCCGAGGACGGCACCGTCACCGCCGGGGGGTTGGCCCTGGTCGAGGGGGAGTACGCCCTCGAGACGGTGGCGGGCTCGGCCGACGAGGCCGCCGCGGTCGGTGTGCTGCCCACCGGCGGCTTCGTGGTCCTCGACACCGCTGTCACGCCGGGGCTGGCCGCCGAGGGCCTGGCCCGCGACCTGGTCCGCGCCGTCCAGCAGGCCCGCCGCGACGCCGGCCTCGACGTCTCCGACCGGATCGCCCTGACCGTCGGCGGCTCGGACGCCGTCCAGGCCGCCGCCCGCGGGCACGAGCGGCTGGTCACCGAGGAGACCCTGGCAACGTCATACGAGGTGAGCGCCGGTGTGCACGACTCGTATGACGTCCCGACCACCCAGGTGACCGTGGGCGACGGCGAGAAGGCGTGGCTGTCGGTCAGGCGGGCGTGAGCTGCAGCCGGCCCGCCATCTTGTCCAGGTAGGCGAGGACCTCGTCCTCGGACTTGTCCGGGACACCCCAGATCAGCTCGGAGACACCGGCCTCGGCCCAGGCCATCAGGTCGGCGGGGTCGGGGCGGAAGGCGATGAGGACCCGGATGTCCGGTGTCCCCTCGCGGCCGGCCTCGGTCCAGGCGGCCTTGAGGGCCTCGATCTGGCCGCTGATGTCGGTCTGGGTCGGCGTGGTCATCCAGCCGTCGGCGTGCGCGGCGATCCAGGCGAAGGTCTTCGGCCCGCCGCCGGCGCCGATGATCAGCGGGATGTGCGACTGGACCGGCTTGGGGTAGGCCCACGAGGCCCCGAAGGAGACGAACTCCCCGTCGTAGGACGCCTCCTCCTGCGTCCACAGCGCGCGCATCGCCTCGACGTACTCCTTGAGCACGGTGCGCCGCTTGCCCGGCGGGACGTGGTGGTCCTCGAGCTCGTCGGTGTTCCAGCCGAAGCCGGCCCCGACGGTGACCCGGCCGCCGGAGAGGTGGTCCAGGGTGGCGATGGTCTTGGCCAGCGTGATCGGGTCGGACTCGACCGGGAGCGCGACGGCGGTCGAGAGCCCGATCCTCGAGGTCACCGCGGCGGCGGTGGCCAGCGAGACCCACGGGTCGAGGGTGCGGGTGTAGCGGTCGTCGGGCAGCGACTCGTCGCCGGTGCCCGGGTGCGCGGCGGTCCGCTTGACCGGGATGTGGGTGTGCTCGGGCACGTAGATCGTGTCGAACCCGCGCTCCTCGCCCGCCCGGGCCAGGCCGGCCGGGGTGATGCCGCGGTCGGAGGAGAAGAGCACCAGCCCGTTGCGCATGGCCGCAGCCTAGGGCAGAACTAGAACAAGTTCTAGTTTCTACACTGGGACGGTGTACGACCAACGAACGACCGGGCTCGTCCGCGCCGCGCGGGCGGAGGTGTACGCCGCCCTTCTCGACCGCGCGGCGGTCGAGAGCTGGCGGGTGCCCGACGACATGACCGCGCAGGTGCACGAGTGGGAGCCGGTCGAGGGCGGCCGGTTCCGGGTGTCGCTGACCTACCGGGCCGAGGACCGGTCGGGCAAGACCGACGGCGCCACCGACACCTACTCCGGCCGGTTCGCCCGGCTGGTCCCCGACGAGCAGGTGGTCGAGGAGCTCGCCTTCGAGACCGACGACCCCGACCTGGCCGACCCGATGACGATGACCTGGAGCCTGCGAGACGCGGACGGCGGCACCGAGGTCGACCTGCTGCACCAGGGCCTGCCGGACGCCGTACCGCCCGAGGACAACGCGACCGGCACCCGGATGGCGCTGGCCAAGCTGACGGCGTACGTCGAGGGGGCTGGTTGACTAGCGCCGTGCCAGCGCTGGATCTCACTGCCGACGCGGTCGACCTGACCGTCCAGCTGGTCGACATCGAGTCGGTCAGCCGCAACGAGCAGGCGATCGCGGACGCCGTCGAGGCCGCGCTGTCGGCCTACGACCACCTCACGGTGTCCCGCCACGGGCACACCGTCGTGGCCCGGACCGACCTCGGCCGCGGCGAGCGGGTCGTGATCGCCGGCCACCTCGACACGGTGCCGGTCAACGACAACCTGCCGGCCCGGCGGGACGGGGAGCTGCTGCACGGCCTCGGCACCTGCGACATGAAGGGCGGCGACGCGGTCATCCTCAAGCTGGCCGCGACGATCCCCGTCCCGAACCGCGACGTCACCTACATCCTCTACGAGGCCGAGGAGATCGAGACCGAGTTCAACGGCCTCAACCTGCTCGGCCAGAGCCACCCCGAGCTGATGACCGCCGACTTCGCGATCCTGATGGAGCCCTCGAACGCCGAGGTCGAGGCCGGCTGCCAGGGCACGCTGCGGGTCGAGGTGCGTGCCACCGGCGAGCGGGCGCACTCCGCGCGCAGCTGGAAGGGGGTCAACGCCATCCACCGGGCCACGCCCATCCTCGAGCGGCTCACGGCCTATCAGCCGCGCAAGCCCGTCATCGACGGGCTGGAGTACCACGAGGGGCTCAACGCGGTCTCGATCCGGGGCGGCGTGGCCGGCAACGTGCTGCCCGACGAGTGCGTGGTCGAGGTCAACCACCGCTTCGCGCCCGACCGCAGCGAGGAGGAGGCCGAGGCGTTCGTCCGGGACTTCTTCGACGGGTACGACGTCACGCTGACCGACAGCGCACCGGGGGCGCTGCCCGGGCTGGACCTGCCGGCGGCCAAGGCCTTCATCGAGGCGGTGGGCCGTGAGGTCAACCCCAAGTTCGGCTGGACCGACGTCGCCCGGTTCACCGGTCTCGGCATCCCGGCGGTCAACTTCGGGCCCGGCGACCCGATGCTGGCCCACAAGCAGGAGGAGCACGTGCCGGTCGAGCACATCGAGCGCTGCGAGCGCCAGCTCAGGGAGTGGCTCACCTCATGGTGAGGTCGAAGCAGAAGGGCCCGGTCATCCAGCGTCGCGACCAGGTCGACGGCAGCACCACCGACCAGCGGCTGCTCGACTCGCGTGGCCCGTCGGACTGGGTGCACACCGACCCGTGGCGGGTCCTGCGCATCCAGGCCGAGTTCGTCGAAGGCTTCGGGGCGCTGGCCGAGCTCGGCCCCGCCGTCGCGGTGTTCGGCTCCGCCCGCGCCCGGCCCGACCACCCGTCGTACGCCCTGGCCGAGACCCTCGGCGCGAAGCTCGTCGAGGCCGGCTTCGCGGTGATCACCGGCGGCGGTCCCGGCACGATGGAGGGAGCCAACAAGGGCGCCAGCGAGGCGGGCGGGGTCAGCGTCGGGCTGGGCATCGAGCTGCCGTTCGAGTCCGGCCTCAACGAGTGGTCGGACGTCGGCATCAACTTCCGCTACTTCTTCGCCCGCAAGACGATGTTCGTGAAGTACTCCCAGGGCTTCGCGGTGCTGCCCGGCGGCTTCGGCACCCTCGACGAGCTGTTCGAGGCGCTGACGCTGGTCCAGACCCAGAAGGTCACCCGGTTCCCGATCGTGCTCATCGGCACCGAGTACTGGTCCGGGCTGCTGGCCTGGCTGCGCGACGTCGCGCTCGCCGACGGCAAGCTGAACCAGGCCGACCTCGACATGCTGCAGCTCACCGACGACGTGGACGAGGCGGTCGCGATCATGGTCGAGGCGCGGGAAGGGCCGGTGAACGGCCTGTGATGTGGTTCTTCGCGATCCTGGTCGTGCTCGTGATGGGAGGCGTGGCCGCGCTGGCCGCCGGGCGGGGAGCGCCCATGTCGGAGGCGTACGGCGACCGGCCCGACGCACTCGTCCCCGGTGACGGGCCGCTGCGCGCGGGTGACCTGCGCCGGGTCCGCTTCTCGCTCGCCTTCCGCGGCTACCGCATGTCCGAGGTCGACGCCCTCCTGGACCGTCTGGCGCGGCAGCTGGAGTCACCCGAGCCGCCGCCGGACGCTCGTGGCGACGAGCCACCGCAGTAGGGCACACTGCCGCCCGTGTCGCTGCCCGTGATCATCTACGTGCTCACCGCCCTCGCGGCGGTGGTCGTGGTGCTCACCCGGCTCCGGATGCGCGGCGGCCAGGGGGCCGGGCGGTTCCACGTCGGCAACCGGCTGCTCGACGTGCACACCGTCGGCGGGGCGCTGGCGCTCGTCGTCTGGACGGTGTTCCTCATCGCCCCCAAGGACTCCCCGGCCGGCAGCGCGACGGTCGGCATCATCGGGCTCGGGCTGTTCTGGATCGTCACCTGTGCGGGGCTGCTGATCCTGGTTCGCTGGCTGCCCAGCCACGGCAAGCACGCCTCGGACGGCGTCCAGGACCGCTGGTCGGAGGGGCCGGGGCTCTCGGTGCTCGCGCACGTCGGCATGCTGGTCGGCGTGGCCGTCTTCACCTTCGCCTACCTGACGACCAAGGTCTGACTGCGTGCGTCGGCTCGCCCTCTCCCTGGCCCTGCTGACCGCGCCCCTCGTCGTACCCCCCGTCGCGGCGACGCCCGCGCCGGCCGAGCGCTCCAACCACGTGCTCGAGCAACGGGTGCTCGGGAAGTCCGTGCGCGGCCGCGAGATCCGCGCCTGGCACATGGAGAACGCCGCCGACGGGAAGCGGACGGGCCCGACGGTGGTGCTCATCGCCACCATGCACGGCAACGAGGGTGCGCCCCGGCAGATCCTGCAGTCGCTGCGCGGGGGCCGGGCGATCCACGGCGTCGACCTGTGGCTGGTGCCGGTCTACAACCCCGACGGGCTGGCCGCGCACAGTCGCCGCAACGCCCACGGCGTCGACCTCAACCGCAACTACCCCTACCACTGGGCCGACCTCGACGGCAGCTACGAGTCCGGGCCGCGCCCCGGCTCCGAGCCGGAGACCCGCGTGATGATGCGGTTCCTGCGCCGGGTGCAGCCCGACTACGTGCTCAGCTTCCACCAGCCGCTGCACGGCGTGGACACCGACAACAAGCGGCCGGGGTTCTCCCGCCGGGTGGCGCGGACGCTGCACCTGCCGCCGACCACGCTCGACTGCGGCGGCGTGTGCCACGGCACGATGACCGGCTGGTTCAACCACCACTTCAAGGGCTTCGCGCTTACAGTCGAGTACGGCGCGCACCCGCCGAAGCGGCTGATGAGGAGCACCGCCCCGCGCCAGGTGCTGGCCGTCTTCCGGGCCTTCGCGGGCGACGGCAGGCCCTAGCGTCCGTGGAAGACCGGCTTCTCCTTGGCCACGAACGCCGCCACCGCGGCCCGGTGGTCCTCGGTGGCGCCGGTGCGAGCCATCATCTCGCCCTCGAGGGCCAGCGCCTCCTCGAAGGTGTGCGAGGCGGCGTAGGCCACCGACCGGCGCATCGAGCCCAGCGCCACCGTGGGGCCGGCGGCCAGCCGGCCGGCCAGGTCGGCGACCGTCCCGTCGAGCTCGTCGGCCGAGACGACCTGGGTGGCCAGGCCCAGCTCCAGGGCCTCGGCGGCCTTGATCGTCCGCGGGAAGTACAGCAGCTCCAGCGCCTTCGCCGGCCCGACCAGCCGCTGGAGGGTGTAGCTCGACCCGGTGTCGCAGGAGAGCGCCACGTTGGCGAAGGCCAGGTTGAAGCCGGCCGTGTCGGCGACGATCCGGACGTCGCAGGCGAAGGCCAGGCTGGCGCCTGCGCCGGCCGCGACACCGTTCACCGCGGCCACCACTGGCTTCTCCATCGAGGCGAGCGCCGTGACGATCGGGTTGTAGTGCTTCTCGACCGTCGTGAACAGCGCATCGCTGGTGCCGCTCTCGAGCAGCTGGATGTGCTCCTTGAGGTCCTGGCCGGTGCAGAACGCGCGCCCGGTGCCCGTCAGCACCACGCAGCGGGCGGCGGAGTCCTCGGCGGCGTGGAGCACCACCTCGCGCAGCAGCTCCTTGGTGGCGATGTCCAGGCTGTTCATCGCGTCGGGCCGGTTGAGGCGGATCGTCGCCACCCCGGCGGTCACGTCGTACAGGACGGGCGCGGTCTCGGCACTGGTCGTCGGATCGGCGGTCATGGAGGCAGTGTGCCTCCTGGCGCGGCTCATGAGGGATAATGGTCCGGCGCCGTACCGGCGTCCTCGGGTCTGCCGGCCCGAGTCTGTGAGCGAAAGGCAGGGTGCCGCATGGCGGCGATGAAGCCGCGGACCGGCGACGGTCCGCTGGAGGTCACCAAGGAAGGCCGCGGCATCGTGATGCGTGTGCCTCTCGAGGGCGGTGGCCGCCTCGTCGTGGAGCTGAACGCCGAGGAGGCGGGCGCGCTCGGCGACGCCCTGAAGGACGTCGTCGGCTGATGCCTCCAGGGGTCTCTCGGGGGACCACGTCCCGGTGAGCTCCGCACCAACGCTCCCGCCCCAGGTCTCACCACCGGAGTTCGCCGTCACGGCGACCCGGCCCCACGCCCTCAGCGGCGTGGACGTCATCGCGCTGCCCGTCCTGCCGGGCGAGGACGGCGCCGCGCCACTGCTCGGCCCGGGGGCCGAGGAGGTCGGCGGACTGCTCGGGGTCGACCTGCTCGCGCTGCTCGAGGCGGAGCGAGCCACCGGCCGGGCCGGCGAGGTGACCGCGTTGCCGGTCCCGCTGGGCGCTCCGGAGAACGCCGAGCTCCGCCAGGTCCTGCTGGTGGGCCTGGGCGCTGCCGGAACGGACGACTTCCGCCGGGCCGGGGCCGCGCTGGCCCGCGCCGTCCATGACCGCACCGCGGTCGCCACCACGATCCCCGCCGTCGAGCCCGCCGTGGGCCTCGAGCCGTTCGTGGTGGGAGCGACGCTGGGCTCGTTCGGCTTCGCGTGGCGGTCGGAGCCACCCGAGCACGTCCCCGTGGCCAGGGTCGTGCTCAGCGCGCTGGCCGACGACGACAAGGCCGCGCTCAACCGCGCGGTCGCCGTGGGTGGAGCCAGCTGGCGGTCCCGGGCCCTGGCGTCGGTGCCCTCCAACCTGAAGAACCCGCCCTGGCTGGCGGACCAGGCGGTGGCGATGGCGAAGGACGCCGGCCTCGAGGTGCGGGTGTGGGACGAGAAGGAGCTCGACGGCGACGGGTTCGGCGGCATCCTGGGCGTCGGCCGGGCCTCGGCGACCCCGCCGCGCCTGGTCCGCCTCGACTACACGCCCGCCAAGGCAACCCGCCGTACGCCCACCGTGGTCCTGGTCGGCAAGGGCATCACCTTCGACACCGGCGGACTCTCGATCAAGCCCGGCGAGGCCATGGTCAACATGAAGCGCGACATGACCGGCGGTGCCGTCGTCATGGCCGTGCTGGCCGCGCTGGCCGATGTCGGCTGCCCCGTGAAGGTGGTCGGCCTGGTGCCGGCGGCCGAGAACGCCGTGGGCGGCAACGCGCTGCGCCCGGGCGACGTCGTCCGTCACTACGGCGGCCGCACCACCGAGGTCACCAACACCGACGCCGAGGGCCGGCTGGTGCTGGCCGACGCGATGGCCTGGGCGGTCGCCAACGTCGAGACCGACGTGCTGGTCGACGTGGCCACCCTCACCGGCGCCATCAAGGTGGCGCTGGGTCAGCAGGTCGGCGGGCTGTTCGCCAACCACGACGCGCTGGCCGATGCCCTGCTCGCCTCGGGGGAGCGCTCGGGGGAGCCGCTGTGGCGGTTCCCGCTGGCCTCGGTCTACGAGGAGAAGCTCTCCTCACGGGTCGCGGACGCCGACAACGCGCCGGGCGGGCCGGGCGCGATCACGGCGGCCCTGTTCCTCCAGCACTTCGCCGGCGACGTGCCGTGGGCGCACCTCGACGTGGCCTCGACCGGGGACGCCCCGGACGACAGCTACGAGTGGAGCAAGGGGCCGACCGGGTTCGGCGCCCGGCTGCTGCTCGACTGGCTCGGCTCCGACGACCCGCTCTCCGGCATCGCCTCGGCCTCGCCCCGGGTGGAGTAGCTACTCCGACTCCGGCGTCCACTCCTTCTTCGCGAGCAGCAGCCCGTCGCCGACCGGCAGCAGCACCGGCACCAGGGTGTCGTCGTCACCGACCTGACGGATCAGCTCGCGGATGGCCAGCGTCTCGTCGTCACGCACCGACGGGTCCGCGACCCGGTCGTGCCACAGCGCGTTGTCGAAGGCCACCACACCGCCGGGGCGGAGCAGCCGCAGCGCCTCGGTGAGGCAGGCGGCGTACTCCGCCTTGTCGCCGTCGACG
This sequence comes from uncultured Actinomycetota bacterium, assembly GCA_963749865.1. Classification (GTDB taxonomy): domain Bacteria; phylum Actinomycetota; class Actinomycetes; order Propionibacteriales; family Nocardioidaceae; genus Nocardioides. The sequence continues at coordinate 21,967 of CAVVOE010000003.1, read as the reverse complement.
AAGACGATGTCGTAGTGGCCGTCGGTCAGCCGGGGGAGAACGTCGAGCGCAGCGCCGGCGATGGTGCGCGCCCGCTGGGTCGGGATGCCGCCCTCGTTGAACGTCTCGCGGGCCAGCCGCTGGTGCTCGGTCTCGATGTCGACCGTGGTCAGCACGCCGTCCGCACGCATCCCGCGGAGCAGCCAGATCCCCGAGACGCCGGTGCCGGTGCCGACCTCGACCACTGCACGCGCGTCGAGGACCGAGGCCAGGAACCGCAGCGCGGCGCCGCCGCCGGGGCCGATCGCGACCACCCCGACCTCCTGGGCGCGCTCACGGGCCCGGGTGAGGACGTCGTCCTCGGCGACGAAGGCCTCCGAGTAGGACCAGCTTGCGCTACTGATCGGGTCCGTCACGCCTGAAACGTAGCGCGATCAGCGCGCGAGGAGCGGGAACACCGCCGCCAGGTCGCTCGTTGGCACTGTCGACACGCTCACAGGCATTGCTCAGGAAACCGGCGTACCGTCATCACCCCGAGCACGAGGAGACCCGAGGACCCATGGACGACGTCGCCGGCAGCCCTGCGGGCACCGAGCCCGGCGCCGTGCCGACCTGGGACGAGATCGTGGACCAGCACTCCGACCGGGTCTATCGGCTGGCCTACCGGCTGACCGGCAACCGTCCTGACGCGGAGGACCTCACCCAGGAGGTCTTCGTGCGGGTCTTCCGCTCGCTGTCGACCTACACCCCGGGCACCTTCGAGGGCTGGCTGCACCGGATCACCACGAACCTCTTCCTCGACCAGGCCCGGCGCAAGCAGCGGATCCGCTTCGACGCGATGACCGATGAGCGCGCGGACCGGCTGACCAGCCCGCTGCCGAGCCCCGACGCGGCGTACGCCGACCAGCGCTTCGACGACGACATCGAGCGCGCCCTCGCGACCCTGCCCCCGGACTTCCGGGCCGCCGTGGTGCTGTGCGACGTCGAGGGGCTCACCTACGAGGAGATCGCCGACATCCTGGGCGCCAAGCTCGGCACCGTCCGGTCTCGGATCCACCGCGGCCGTGCGCTGCTGCGCAAGGCGCTCGCCCACCGTGCGCCGGTGCAGGGCCGGGCGCGCTACTCGGGGCCGATCGCCGGCCCGCTGCGGACTCTCCAGAGGCGCAAGTGATAGGTCACCTCGGCGACCGCGTCAGCGCGCTGCTCGACGGCCAGCTCTCCCCGGCGGAGGAGGAGCGCGCCTGGGCGCACGTGCACGCCTGCCACCAGTGCCGCGACCTCGTCGAGCGCGAGGGCTGGGTCAAGACCCGGCTGGCCGGGCTGTCCTTCGAGGACTCCGCGCCGCCGTCCTCGCTGAAGGGCTCGCTGCTGTCGTCCGTCTCGCCCGGGCTGCCTCCGGGCGACGTCTACCTGACCTCGATGCCGACCGACCCGCGCCCGCGCCGGGTCGCGCTGGTGGCGCTCGGTGGCGGGGCCGCCGGGGCCGCGGTGATGGGTGTGCTGGCGCTGGGCGCCGCGCCCGCCGACGCCCCGACGATCGACCGCCGCGCGCCGGCGACATCGGTGTCGACGCCGTCGCCGGCCGGCATGAACCTGCCCAGCCGCAAGGCGGTTCCGCAGCCCTGATCACCGCCCTCCGGTGTGCGATTCCCATCCACCGGGAACAATGACGGTGTGAACGACGAGTACGGCGCGGCTTCGGGCTCCGGTTCGGACCCCGAGGAGACCCAGCCGTTCGGTGCGTCGATCGGGCCGCGCCCGACGTGGACGCCGCCGTCGTCGTACGCGTCGTACCCGCCTTCGTACCCGCCGCCGGGCACCACCCCGCTGCCCGTCGGGCCGGCTCCCGCACACCTCGAGGCGCACCCGAGCCGGCCGAGCCGCTGGATGTGGCCCGTGGTGGCGACCCTGGCCCTGGTGCTCGGTGTCGCCGGCGGGGTGGCCGGCAGCGTGGTCTACAACCGGACGTCCGACCCGACCGTCGCCTCCGACGGTGGTGGCACCGGCCCAGGGCTGACCAGCACCGCCTCGCGGACCTCGGCGCCGCCGCTGAAGGCGGGCAAGGCGTCCGTGGCCGCCGTCGCGCAGGAGCTGCTGCCGAGCACCGTCCAGATCTCGGCCGAGTACGACGGCGAGCCGAACGGCGCCACCGGCTCCGGCTTCGTGGTCGACCAGGACGGTCACATCGTCACCAACAACCACGTCGTCGAGCAGGCCGCCGAGGACGACGGCCCGATCGAGATCGTCGACCAGGACGGCAACCGGTACGACGCGACCGTCGTCGGCCGCTCGCCGGTCTACGACCTCGCAGTGCTCTTCTGCGAGGAGGCCAAGGAGATGAAGGCGGCGGTGCTCGGGGAGTCCCTCGCGCTCCGCGTCGGCGACCCGGTCGTCGCGCTCGGCTCCCCGCTCGGCCTCTCCTCCACGGTCACCGCCGGCATCGTCTCGGCACTCCAGCGCCCGGTCACCACCGGCGACTCGGCCTCCGAGTCGTCGTACATCAACGCCGTCCAGACCGACGCCGCCATCAACCCCGGCAACTCCGGCGGCCCCCTGGTGAACCTGGTCGGCGAGGTCGTCGGCGTGAACTCCGCCATCGCCACCACCGGAGGTGCGACCGGCGGCGACCAGGCCGGCAACATCGGCGTCGGCTTCGCCATCCCGATCGAGCAGGTCAAGGTCACCACCGACCAGATCCTGCGCACCGGCGAGGCCCGCTACCCGGTCATCGGCGCCAAGGTGCAGACCGGCCAGCGCGACGGCTCAGGCGCCGAGGTCGACTCCGTGGTCGACGGCACTCCCGCCGACGACGCCGGCCTTCAGGAAGGCGACGTCATCGTGGCCCTCGAGGGCGCCAAGGTCACCGACGGCATCGCGCTGATCGTCTCGATCCGCTCCCACCAGCCCGGCGAGACCCTCACCTTCACCGTGGAGCGCGACGGTGACGAGCAGGACCTCCAGGTCACCCTGGACTCCGAGGTCGGCTGACGTCCTCCGGATCCGGGGCCTCCTCGGCCGGGTCGAACGGGTGCTGGTCGATGAAGTCGCCGGTCGCGGTGTACTGCTGGTCGATGTAGGCCTCGAGGTCGGCCAGGCTGACCCGCCACTGGCCACGGCCGCCGATCTTGACGGCGCGGAGCTCCTTGCGGCGGACGAGGGCGTAGACCTGGGAGACCGAGGTGTTCAGGAGCTCCGCGACGTCGGGGAGGGTGAGGAAGCGGGGCAGGTCGGCGTCGGCCATGCCGGCCATCGTGGCACCTCCTGAGACTCACGGGCCTCACGGATCACGATCTGTGGATGAGCGCTGGCCCCGTCAAGTGCCACATTGCATGATGGGCCCGTGGCTCTGAATCTCGGGGATGCCACGGCTGCTGCCTCCACGCGCGGACGCACGCCGCCGGCATCGGGCGTGCCGCCGGCCCTGCGTGGGCACCGGTCGGGCTGGCGCGACCCGCGGCTGTGGATCGGCATCGTGCTGGTCGCGGCGTCCGTGGTCGTCGGTGCGCGGGTGCTCGCCGCCGCCGACGACACCGTCCAGGTCTGGGCGGCGGCGTCCGACCTCGGCGCCGGGCAGCGGGTCGGGGCCGACGACCTGGTGGCGCAGCGGGTGCGGTTCGCCGACACCGACGCGCTCGGGGGCTACTTCACCGTCGACGACGAGCTGCCGGCCGACCTCGAGCTGACCAGGAGCATCGGCCAGGGTGAGCTGCTCCCCAGGGCTGCGGTCGGTACGCCGGACCAGACCGGCCTGGTCGAGGTACCGATCGCCGTCGAGCCCGAGCTGGTGCCGCCCGGCGTCGAGCCGGGCGACGTGGTCGACGTCTACGTCGTGGCGCCGATCAGCGCCGACGCGGACGGCCAGCAAGCAGCCCTGCCGGACGGGCCGGCGCTGACCGGAGCAACCGTCGTCGACGCCCCCGAGCTGGCCTCGTCGTTCGGCACCAGCGGCAAGCGCCAGCTGGTGCTCGGCGTCCCCGAGGCCGATGCGCCCGCTTTCTTCGCCCTCCTGGCACGATACGACGCGCCGAGCCTCACCGTCGTGCGGCGCGGATGAAGGTCGTGCTGCTGCTCGCGGCCGGCGCGAGCTGGGAGACCCGGGCGCTCGGCCTGCTCAGCGGGCGTCGCGACCTCGTCGTGCTCAAGCGCTGCGTCGACGTCGACGACCTGCTGGCCACTGCCACCTCGGGCCAGGCCGACACCGCGGTGGTCGCCCTCGAAGCGCCCGGCCTCGACCTGGCGGCCGTCGACCACCTGACCGCCCACGGCGTCCGGGCAGTTGCGGTGGTCCCGACCCCGGCCGAGCCGAGCACCGTGCGCGCCACGCGGATCGGCGTACGCGCCGTCGTACCGGACGACGACCTCGAGGCGCTGCCGGAGACGATCACCGCCGACCGCGAGCCGGAGCCGCCGCCGACCGAAGACCCGGAGCCGCCACGCGGCAGCAACGGCAGGGTGGTCGCCGTCTGGGGGCCGGCCGGGGCGCCCGGCCGCACCACCGTCGCGACCGCGCTGGCCGCGGCCATGGCCCGGTCGGGCCGGGCGACCCTCATCGACGCCGATCCCTACGGCGGCACGGTCGCCCAGGTGCTCGGCATCCTCGACGAGGTCTCCGGCCTGCTCGCCGCTGCCCGGCTGGCCGGCAGCGGCATGCTCGAGGAGCGGTTCGGCAGCGTCCAGCGCGCCCTGGACAAGCAGCTCACCGTCGTCACCGGGCTGCCCCGGCCGGACCGCTGGACCGAGGTCCGTCCCGGCACCGTCGAGCTGCTGGCCGAGACCGCGCGACAGCACGGCCACGTCGTGCTCGACACCGGCTTCAGCCTCGACGAGGACGACGTCAGTGGCCGCCCCGGCCGCCACCAGCTCACGCTGGCCGCCCTCGACGTGGCCGACGAGATCGTGGTGGTCGGCACCGCCGACCCGGTCGGCCTGTCCCGGCTGGCCCGGGCCCTCGTCGACCTGCGCGAGGTGCAGCCCACCACCAGGACCAGGGTCGTGGTCAACCGGATGCGCCCGACCATCGGGTGGACCGAGCGCGACATCAGCCAGATGCTGGCCGACTTCGCCCGTCCGGCCGGCCTGCACTTCCTCCCCGAGGACCGTCCCACGGTCGACCGCGCGCTGGTCACCGGCCGCACCCTGGTCGAGACCGACCCGGCCAGCCCCCTGACCACGGGGATCCAGGGGCTCGCGGCAGCGGTCGTCCCGGGGATGACGCCGGCGGCGGAGGCGCGAGGGCCGCTCAGGCGGCGAACAGCAGGTACAACCCGCCCGCGGTGAAGCAGATCATCGCCACCAGCAGCGACAGCTGCCCGGTCAGCTGGTGCTTGCGCGGGAGCAGGCGGATGGCCCGGTCGTGCGCCGCGACCACGCCCACGATGTGGCCGAGCACCACGGCCACCACCTTGACCGTCGCCAGCGCGGTCGGGTGGTAGGAGAAGAAGTACGAGACCGTCCAGTCGGCGGTGCCGAACCAGTTCGACCCGTCGCTGAACGGGTCGCTCAGGTAGACGATCGTCTGCTCGCCGACCTCGAGCAGGTAGGTCAGGTAGTGCGCGATGACGTACCCGATCACGATCGGCACGATCGAGTGCGCGAACTGGGCGGGCAGCCTGCGTCGCCGCTGGTCCGGTCCGACGCCGGTCAGCATGGTGCCGAGCGTGAAGATCAGGCCGACGGCGAGCACGAAGCCGAGCAGGCCGAGGTTCACGAACAGCTGGGACAGGCCGTGGTCCTGCACGAAGTCGCCCTGGATGAACTTCACCCAGCGTGAGGAGTCCTTGAACGAGTCGAACGCCGTGCTGCCGAACAGCACCGAGACCACTGCGACCAGCCCGGGCCGGGCCGGGGTGGCGTCGAGGTTCGCCAGCGGGCTGCGGACCACGAGCTCCTTCCCGCGCCGGCCCCACACCGACATCCGGGAGACCAGCGTGGAGAAGACCTCGAACGGGTCGGCGTGCTCGTAGAACGTCGAGCCGAACAGCGCCCCGCCCAGCAGCATCGCCGCGACGTACGCCGCGCACCACAGCCGCACCGGGCCGAGCTCGGTCGCGAACGGGTAGACCAGCTCCATCCAGACGAAGGCGTAGAGGCCGAGCGCGGCCGGCCAGTGCCCCAGCCGCGCCGGGTAGGTGAACACGCCTACGTCGGGGTCGCTGCCGGTGAGCCTGGCGAACCCGGCGTTGATGGTGCGGACCGGGCTGATCGCCTTGTACGCCGGACCGAGCACCAGCGAGAGGGGCACGAAGCCCACCCAGAGCAGCACGTAGAAGATCCCGAAGAACGGGTTGATCAGGCTGTCCTCGCCGCCGACCGCGACCATCACGGTGTAGAGGAAGGCGAGCATCCCGAACGCCCGCAGCGCCACGAACCAGGCGCGCGACTCCACGACGGCGACCAGCCCGGCCGGAGCCGGCCGGCCGGTCCTCTCGGCGTCGTAGCGCGGGGTGCGCCAGGCCACCGCCAGGACCGTGAAGCTCACGGTGAGCGCCGCGACGGCGCCCGCGATGGTCAGCTCGAGCGGGATGGGCAGGTCCTTCGACCCGCCGATCCCGTGCGCGAAGACCTCACCCCACGACGGGGAGACCGGGTCCACGGTCGCTTACTTCACCTCGAGCTGGACGATCGTCTTCTCCAGCGCGTGGGACTCGACCTCGACGATGCCTGGCTTGTCGATGGTGAACGGAGCGAGCGTGGTGGTGCCGGCGCCGTACTCGAGCTCCTGCTCCGGGTCGGAGTGCACGTGGATCTCGCCCTCGGCGTCGGCCTTGACCACCAGCTCGATCGGCTGCCCCACCTTGACGTCGACGCGGTCGCCGTTGGGCGTGACGTCGGTGCCCTCGATGGTGACGTCGATGGTCTTGGTGGGCAGGTCCTTGCCGTCGCCGGGCGGCTCGTCCTCGTCTCCGCAGCCGGCCAGACCGGTGGTGCAGACGACCAGGGCGAACACTGCGAGCGCACGCCGCATCGAGTCGACCTCCTGAGTGGGCGGTGGGGACGGGTCTCCACATCGTGACGGACACGCGCGCGGGCGTCCTGAGACCTCTGTAAGAATCGCACGGCGGACAAACGGACGGACGGGAGTGGGCGACTTGAGTGAGCGGCTGCGCCAGCGCGACCTCGAGTTCCTCGAGCTCGAGACGGCCACGACGCCACGGCACAACGCGACGGTCGAGGTCTTCGACCCGGGTGACGCCGGTTTCGACTACGACCGGTTCGTCGCCCTGATCCTGGACCGGATCTCGTTCGTGCCGCGCTACCGGCAGCGGGTGCAGGCCGTGCCCGGCCACCTGGCCAACCCGGTGTGGGTCGACGACGACCACTTCGACGTCGGCTACCACGTACGCCGCTCCGCGCTGCCCCGCCCTGGCAGCACCGAACAGCTGCGCGAGCTGGTCTCCCGCATCGTCTCCCGACCGCTCGACCGCGCCCGCCCGCTGTGGGAGATCTACTTCGTCGAGGGGCTGGACGACGGCCGAGTTGCCCTTCTCTACAAGACCCACCAGGCGCTCGTCGACGGCGTCGACACCGTCGACCTCGGCCAGGTGCTGCTCGACAAGGACCCCGACGTGAAGATCCTCGGCGGCGACGAGTGGCATCCTCACCGTCACCCGTCGGGCACCGGGCTGCTGGCCAGTGCCCTGCACGACAACCTCACCGAACGCGACACCGCGCTCGACACGATGCGCCACGCCGTCGGCTCCGCGCTGCGCACGGCGGACCGGTTCACCTCGGGCGCCGGGCGGGTGGTCGCCGGGCTGACCGGCCGCCGCCCCGACCGCAGCAACGCGCTCTCCGGGGAGCTGTCCCAGCAGCGCCGCGTGGTCGGCGTCCAGACCCAGCTCGCGGACTACCGCAAGATCCGCGAGGCGCACGACGGCACCATCAACGACGTCATCCTGGCCACGCTGACCGGCGCACTGCGGGCCTGGCTGATGACGCGGGCCGAGTCGATGGGCGGACTGCGGCACATCCAGGCCGTGGTGCCGGTGTCGGTGATCGACCGTGAGCTGGAGGCCACCTCGCTCGGGAGCCAGATCGCCGCGCATTTCGTGACCCTGCCGATCGCCGAGGCCAGCCCGGTGGTCCGGCTGCACCAGGTCTCCTACTCCTTCCAGGCCCACAAGGAGACCGGCCGGGCGGTGGCCGCCAACCGGCTGGCCGGGATCGCCGGCTTCGCACCGACCACGTTCCACGCCATCGGCTCCAGGGTGGCGGCGCAGCAGAGCCGCGACTTCCAGATCTCGATCACCAACGTGCCCGGCCCGCAGTCCCCGCTGTACGCCGCCGGCGCCCGGATGCTGCGCACGTTCCCGATCCCGCCCCTGCTGCCCAACCAGGCCCTGGCCATCGGCGTGACGTCGTACGACGGGTCGGTCTTCTACGGCATCACCGCCGACCGCGACCTGGTCCCTGACGCCGACGTGCTCGGCCAGTGCGTGACCGAGGCGCTCACCGAGCTCCTCGACACCGCGACCGGCGGCCGCCCGAAGATCCCGCGCGGACGGCGCAAGAAGACCGTCCCCAAACCGTGAAGGTCCGCGTGTCATAAGTTGGCGGGATGGACGCCATCACGTTCCCTCCGGCTCCCACCAACGAGCCGAACCTGACCTACGCGCCCGGCAGCCCCGAACGGGAGGCCCTGCTCGTCGAGATCGAGAAGCTCGAGCGGCGCGAGAAGGATCTCAAGGCGCACATCGGCGGCCGCCGCAAGGCCGGTGGCGGGCCCGAGATGACGGTCGTGCAGCCGCACGACCACCAGCACGTGCTGGGGCGGTTCAAGGCGGCGACCCAGGCCGACGCGCGCGCCGCGATCAAGGCCGCCGGAGATGCCGCGGCCGACTGGCGAGCACTCGACATGGACGACCGGTGCGCCATCCTGCTCCGCGCGGCCGAGCTGCTGGCCGGGCCGTGGCGGCAGCGGATCAACGCCGCGACCATGCTCGGGCAGTCGAAGACCGCCTTCCAGGCCGAGATCGACAGCGCGTGCGAGCTGATCGACTTCTGGCGGTTCAACGTCCACTACGCCAAGCAGATCCTCACCGACCAGCCGATTGCGAACTCGCCCGGCATCTGGAACCGCACCGACCACCGGCCGCTCGAGGGCTTCGTCTACGCGATCACGCCGTTCAACTTCACGGCCATCGCCGGCAACCTGCCGACCGCGCCGGTGCTGATGGGCAACACCGTCATCTGGAAGCCCGCGCCGACCCAGCAGCTCGCGGCGTCGCTGATCATGGAGCTGCTCGAGGAGGCGGGGCTCCCGCCGGGCGTGATCAACATGCTCCCGGGACACGGCATCCCGGTGTCCGAGGTCGCGCTGGCCCATCCGGACCTGGCCGGGATCCACTTCACGGGATCGACGCCGATCTTCCAGCATCTGTGGCGGACCGTCGGCGACAACATCGCCTCGTACCGCTCCTACCCGCGGATCGTGGGAGAGACCGGCGGCAAGGACTTCGTGCTCGCCCACCCCACCGCCGACCCCGCGGTGGTGCGGACCGCGCTGATCCGCGGCGCCTTCGAGTTCCAGGGCCAGAAGTGCTCGGCGGCGTCCCGCGCGTACGTCGCGCGGTCGGTCTGGAACAAGATGAAGGACTCCTTCCTCGCCGAGGTCGAGGCGCTGCCGATGGGCGACGTCACCGACTTCTCCAACTTCATGGGTGCGGTGATCGACGACCGGGCCTTCGCCAAGCACAAGGCCGCCGTCGAGCGGGCCAGGCGAAGCCGCAAGCTCGACATCCTGGTCGGCGGCAAGCTGGACGACTCGGTCGGCTGGTTCGTCAGCCCGACGGTGGTCGAGGGAGGCGACCCCACCGACGAGATGTTCCACACCGAGTACTTCGGGCCGATCCTGGCCGTCCACGTCTACGCCGACGGGGACTTCGAGAAGGTCGCCCGTCAGATGGAGGGCATCGCGCCGTACGCCCTGACCGGCTCGATCATCGCCCGCGACCGCCGCGCGATCGCCTGGGCGCAGGAGGAGCTGCGGTTCGCGGCCGGCAACTTCTACATCAACGACAAGCCCACCGGAGCCGTGGTGGGGCAGCAGCCGTTCGGCGGCGGCCGGGCCTCGGGCACCAACGACAAGGCGGGCGCTGCGGTGAACCTGTTGCGCTGGACCTCACCGCGCTCGATCAAGGAGACCCTGGTGCCACCGACTGACTACCGTTATCCGTACATGGGCTGAGCCGGGTGGGAGACTGACCCCATGAGCCCGGACCTCGTGGTGCTGCACATGGGAGCGCTGCACCCGGTCGAGCAGCTGCTCACGCTGCTGCTGGCGTTCGGGCCGTTCGTGGTGCTGGGCGGCGTGATCGCCCTGCGCCGCCGGCACGACCACGAGTCCGAGGACACGCCTAGCTGATCTGCACGCGCCCGGCGGACTGCACGACGAACGCCTGCCGCAGCTCCTCGAGGTCGACGTCGAGGATGCGCAGCGAGTAGCGCATGCCGCGCTTGTCGAGGACCTTCATCACCTGCGGCGGGGTGGTGCTGGTGATCTCGGCGCGCCGGGCGTCGGCCGGCGGGACCAGCCGGATCCGGAGCCGCCGGCCGCTCCAGGCCCGCTCGAGGGTCACGGACTGGATGGTGTGCCACGGCGCGACCACCTCGCCGTACTGCGAGCGCGCATGCAGACCGTCGCCGTGCAGCCCCAGCGGGTGCATGACCCTGCGCATCCGGGTCCACGCGAACACGTAGACGCCGGAGTGGAACAGCCAGAACAGCAGTAGCACGATCAGGACGACGACCAGCACGGCGCCGCTGAGGAGTACGACGGCGCCCGCGACGAGGGCGGTCGCGACCACGGCGTACCCGACGAGCATGAGTGCCGCCCAGGCGTCGAACCCGGTCCGGCGGAGGGCGATGTCCACGTCAGCTCGTCAGGTACTGGCGGCCGACGGCGTTCTCCACCCTGAGGGCCTTGCGCAGCAGGTCGGCGATCAGCGACTCGATCTTGCCCCCGACCAGTGGGAGGTTGACCCGGATCTCCATGTTCACGGTCTCAGTGGTGGTGCCTCCGGCCTCGCGCACGGTGATCGTGCCCTTCATCTGGCCGGGCTTGCCGGGGATCTCGACCTCGACCTCGCCGGTCTCGATGTCGGACCACCGCTCGGTCTGCACGAGGTTGATCTCGTCGCCCACGAACTTCCTGGCGAAGCCGGGGATGCCGTGCGCGAGCTGGACCTGGTCGATGACCACCTTCATCCCGCCGCCGTCCGGACCGATGCTGACGGCGTGTCGGATCGCGCCCTGCGCGGCGCACACCTGCTCCCGGAACGCCGGCTCCATGAGCATCGCGCCGACGTCGGTCAGCGAAGCGTCGTAGTCCGCCCGCGCATCGTCGGCGGCCGCACGAACATCTGGGGACGCGCCTGCCTCCGCTTCAGCGATATCGATTTCAAGGCGGCTCGCACGACGGCGCCGGTGTCGACTGGCCGATCTCCTACAAGGACATCGCCCCCTACTACGACCTCGTCGAAGAATACGTCGGCGTCTCCGCGATGATGGAAGGCAACTCGAAGTGCTTCCCGACGGCAAATTCCTGCCGCCGATGGGGTTTTCCTGCGCGGAAACGGAAGTGCGCAACCGCATCAAGGCGAAGTTCGGTCGCACGATCACGCAGGGCCGGACCGCCAATCTCTCGAAGCCCCACAATGGACGCGCGCCGTGCCACTACTGCGGCCCATGCGAGCACGGCTGCGTCACGCACTCCTACTTCAGCTCGACGTGGACGACGATGGCGGACGCGGCGAAGACGGGGAAGTGCACGCTGATCACCGGCGCGATGGCCTACAAGGTGATCATGGATCCCGCCACGCATCGCGCGAAGGGCATCACCTACGTCGATCGCGCCACGCGTCAGGTGAAGGAGATCTACGGCCGCGTCGTCGCGCTGTGCGCGCAGACGCAGGAGTCGGTGCGGATCCTGTTCAACTCGGCGACGACGCAGGATCCGGGCGGACTGGCGAATTCGAGCGGCATGCTCGGCAAATACCTGATGACGCACTTCTGGATTCCGGCGCATCAGGCGAGCTGACGGATCTGACGGAAGTGCCGACCTACGGCGACGCCAATCGTCCCTGTCAGGGCACGCTCGTGCGCTTCCGGAATCTGCCGGGAGGCAGAGACCAAAGGATTCCTGCGCGGATACGGCATGGGCGTGTCGGCCAACGCAGGCTTCAATTTCAACGCGCCGGGCTTTGGCGAGGCCTACAAGAAGGCGGTCGGCGGCCTCAGCCGGTTCCGTCAACTTCGCCGGCTATGGCGAGTGCCTTCCCTACGAGGACAACTACTGCTTCGTCGACAAGAACGTGGTCGACGCCTTCGGCATCCCGGTGATTCGCCTGAATCTCTCGCCGCGCGAGAACGAGCTGACGATGCTGAAGGACATGGGCACGGCGTCGGCGGAGATGCTGGAATCGCTGGGCGCGAAGAACATCTAGGTGAGGAACGGCGTGCGCGGTCAGGCCCACGAATTGGGCGCGGCGCGGATGGGCAACGATCCGAAGACGTCGGTGCTCACCCGTTCCTGCAGACGCACGACATCAAGAACCTGTTCGTGATGGACGGATCGAGCTTCTGTTCGGTCGGTGGCAGAACCCGACGCTGACGATCATGGCGCTCGCCGTGCGCGCCACTGATTACATGCAGGACGCCTTGCGCAAGGGCGAAATCTAGAGCCCCATCACCCCAAACCTTCCGAGAATCAGCGGAAATCCAAATCGACAGCGACGCCCGCCAGGAACGTGCGTGGCGGCATCCACACGATCACGTCGGCGCTGACCGGCTGTCCCTGCGCGTTGCGCCTGAAGATATCGCGCTTGTCGAACAGGTTCGATCCCTGCACGTAGACGCCGATCGCATGCGGTCCGCTCGAACGCGATGCGTTTGTGGACCTGCGCGTACCACACCTGATACGCAGGCTGATACGTTCCGTCGAACGCAGGCAGCGTCTTGCCGTAGACCTGACCGCGGATGTTCGCGCGCAGGCCGAGGCGCGAGTTCGCCCACAGCAGCTTGATGAACGCAGCGTGCTTCGGATAGCCGCCGAGCTCCTCGCCCTCTTCGTCTTCACGGCGGTTGTAGTTATAGGACACGCTCGGCGTGAAGCCCCACGGCAGCGTCACCGCCGCGTTGGTGTTGACGCCCTCCGACGTGTACTCGCCGAGATTCGCGTACGTGAACGGGTCTTGGCTCAGATCGAACGAAATGCCGTTCTTCACCGAGGCGAGGTAGTAGTCGGCGGACACCTGCGTCCGCGCGCCCGCCCACGAATAGCCCACGTCGAACGTATTCGCCGTCTCCGGCTGCAGGTCGGCATTGCCGACGAACACGGGCGCCTGATTGAGATACAGTTCGCCGAAAGACGGCGGACGGAAGCCGTGGCCGGCGCTGGCCCGCAGCCGCTGACGCTCCGACAACCGATAGACGGCGCTTCCCTTCGGACTCCACTCGGTGCCGAAATCGCTGAAGCGATCGAAGCGCGCGCCGCCCGCGACGCGCAGCCGCGAGCCGAGGCCGACTTCCTGCTGGAACCAGAAGGTGGAGATGTCACGGTCCATTTTCGGCCTGGTGAGCGTGGCGCGTTCGAGCTTTTCCTGACGCTGCTCGAATCCGCCCTGCAACGGCGCGTGCCCGCCCAGCAGCGTCCAGTTGTGGCTCGCGGTCAGCTTCAGTTCGTCGTTCCACTCGCGCCACGGCGCCTGCGGCACGATCCGTCCGTCCGCGACGAACACGCGCGTTTCGTCGCGCTGGTATTTGCCGTGTGTATACGAGGCGGCGAGCGACGTGTCGGCCGAGACGTGATAGTCGACGCTCGGCGAAAAGGCATACCGCTCAGCTCGCGCTGCGAATCGTAGACGGTCGAGAGCTGCTGCGTCGCGCCGGAGAAGAAGTAGTTGTCGATGTCGCGGCGGGAATAGTCGACGGCCCCGCGCGCGAGCATCTTCTCGCTGACGCGCACGTCGCCCTTGATCGCGCCCGACCACCACTCGCTCGCGGGCTGACCGATGGTCTGCGGATTGGCGGCGCTCAGGTCGAAGCCGTCGTAGATACGATAGCCGGCGCTTCCGCTGACGCCGCCGCGCGTGCCGCGCCAGCCCGCCGCCTCGTTCACCTTCCAGTCGCTGTAGGTGCCGCCGCTGATGTCGAACAGGCTCGACGCGCCCGGATTGCGCGCGCCGCGCGTGATGAAATTGACGACGCCGCCGACCGCCTCAGAGCCGTAGAGCGCGGAGCCCGCGCCTTTCACCACTTCGACGCGATCGACGCCGGTCAGCATCAGATCTTCAAGGTTGAGATCTCCGTTCCCGTCCTTGCCGAGATATCGGCGGCCGTCGATGAGCACGAGCACGCCGCTGTTCGGGATCCCATTGATCGACAAGGTCCCCTGACCGCCGCCCGGATTCACCTGGATGCCAGCGCCCTGCTGCTCGATCAGCAGATCCTTCGCGGTGCGCGCGCCGGTGTCGGCGATCTGGCTCAGTCGATCAGCACCGTCGGCTCGGCCACGTCGAGGAGCAACTGCTCGCGGCGGTTCGCGGTGGTGACGGTGACTTCCGACGAGAACTGCGGCAGCGTGAGCGTTACGTCGAGCGAGTGCGGCTGGCCGTTTGTTACGCCGACGTTGGTGCGCGTGGCATCGGCAAAACCCGGAAACGTGACACGCACGTCGTAGGCGCCGGCCGGCAGGCCGTCGAGCACGGCGACACCCTGTCCGTCAGTCGATGCGGTAAGCTGGGGCCGGGAGGAGAGAGGAGGTGGTGGCGGATGCCGTGACGGTGGCGCCGGGAATCACGCCGGTGTTGTCGCGCACGGTCACCGTGATGCGGCCGCGGCCCCTCCTGTGCGCGCGCGGTGCTCGCAAACATCACCATCACGATCGCCGCGATAGCGGCAGCCGACACGACGGCTGTCCTGTCAAAGTACCTCGAATTGATCATCATCTTGCCTGTGGTTCTATCGGCCTCGTGCGCTACCGCTTCTTGCGAGCGACGGTTTTTCGAGCGGTGGGCTTGCGAATCGTGGCCTTGCTAATCGTGGCTTTGCGAATCGCTGGCTTGCGATCGCCGCTGGAGGCAGCGTGATTGCGCGCTGCCACGCCATGAGGACCGCGCTCCGGACCGCCGCCGGCTCCGCGCCATGCAGGCGGACCATCGTCGAGCCCTGACGCCCCCAGGCGCCGCTCGCGGGTGTGAATGTCTTCGGGTGGGTGCGAAGAAATTCCTGCTGCTCGTCGGGCGCCAACATGACCGCGCCCGATTCCATGCTGGCCTGAAGCGTCGCGAAAATCCTGCCGTTGACGCGGAAATCCGGGTGGCCCATGTGGGCGGATTCCACCTGCGCCTTCCAGATCCAGGGCAAGCTCGCGGAAGTCGTCAGCCGTCACACAGGAAGTATACGGAACTCGGCGGGCGGCTGTTCGTCCTCGCCG
This sequence comes from uncultured Actinomycetota bacterium, assembly GCA_963749865.1. Lineage (GTDB taxonomy): Bacteria > Actinomycetota > Actinomycetes > Propionibacteriales > Nocardioidaceae > Nocardioides. The sequence goes on along the minus strand of CAVVOE010000003.1, from coordinate 6,555 downwards.
CCCGCGGCCGAATAGCGAATAGGTGGAAGCCTGCCGCTTGGCCGCTGCCGACTGCAGCGGCTAGCGGCTAGCGGCTAGCGGCTACGACAGCGGCAGGATCGCCCGCACGCGCCGATCGCGCAGCCACAGCCCGAGCCACAGCAGCGTGGCGATGTAGGTCGGGAACAGCAGGTGCGAGAACAGCGGATTGCCGATGCGGAAATGCGTGGCGACGGCGCCGCCGAGATACCCGGTCCACAGCAGCGCCCCGAACACTGACGTGCGCGGAATCAGGTAGAGCACGAGCAGGACGGCTTCGATCCAGCCGATGATTGGCACCAGCCGCACCGGATACCCGAGCTGCTCCGTGGCCTCGGCCGCCGCGCTGACCAGCATCAGCTTCATGACCGTGTCCATCGTCAGGAACAACACGGCAATGCCGCTCAGGACGCGGCCGGTCCAGAGCTGCCCCTTCGAGACTGCTTCAACGGGGGTCACTCGCTGCTGTATGGAACTGATCACGATGCCTCCCCGCGGTTTTCCGCGAAAAATGAAAACTGCCGTATAGACTCTCGTCCGCCGCGGAAATCATCGGTCACGGTAGATCATGCGCGGAAGATCAACGGCAGAGACATCTGTAGAGACATCTTCTGAGAGATTTCTGAGAGATTTTCTGTCGTGCTTTGTGCGACCGATGATTCTCGATAGTCTGGGGCGTCTACACACCGAACGTCATTTTTTCGAGGAGACGCTGATGAGCCAGACATCCGGAACGCAAGCCAAGGCCACCGGGCAAACCACGCCCCAACCGAACGCCACCGATGCCACCGATTAGGCCGCCGCGATGGCCACCGCCATGGCTGCCTCGATGAAGGTGGAGCCACAGCGCGAGCACCGATGGCTCCAGAAGCTGATTGGCGAATGGACCTATGAATCGGAGATGCCCGCGCAGCCGGGACAGCCGTCACAGAAGATGACGGGCAGCGAGAGCATGCGCGCGATCGGCGACATCTGGGTGCAGGGAGCAGGCACGGGTCAGATGCCGGACGGCACCCGCCGCCACGCAGATCACGCTCGGCTACGATCCCGCGAAGAAGCGCTTCGTCGGCTCGTGGCTCGGGACGATGATGTCCCACCTGTGGGTCTACGACGGCGAGCTGAGCGCCGACGAGCGGACGCTGACGCTGAGTTCTGACGGCCCGAGCATGACGGAAGAAAACAAACGCGCGAACTATCGCGACGTCATCGAATTCAAGAACGAGGATCTCCGCACGCTGACCGCGTTCGTGCAGGGCGACGACGGTCAGTGGACGCAGTTCATGACGATGGACTATCACCGCAAGAAGTAGCGGGCGGGGGACTTGCGGATCGGCGAGGGAATCCGCCAGTCTCGTCGCCGCAGGATCGCCGCGCTGGAGGCGCGAATTGGTTTTAGGAGGACCTGGTCCTCCTGCAAAAAAACATTCGCGCCTCCGGCGCGGCGCCAGCGCGACGAGACCCTGGACCGTGATCCTGATCCAGCGCCTGTTCTAGCGCGCCGGGAGCAGCGGCGTGGTGCGCTTGCACAACTGAAGCGCCAGGCCCCACGGGTCGCGCAGCATCAGCAGACGCGAGCCATCGGCGAGCGTCTGTTCGTCGACGAACTCACACCCGCCGCGATCAGCGTGTCCTTCGACCCATCCGGATCGTCGGTCCAGAACGCCAGGTGAAAACGCAGCGGGTGCATCCACGCATAATCCGGCACGGATCCGCCGGGTTGCTGTACACCTCAATCACGCCGTGTCCGGCCGCATCGGCCAGAAAGTGCATGTGGGCCGTCGTCACCTTCCGCACCACCCGCATCCCCAGGTGCTCCACATACCACGCCGCCACCGCCACGGCATCCGACACGTTGCACGCGATGTGTTCGATGTTCAAGACAGGCATTGAAATCCAGACTCCTCGCTCGTGAAAGCCGCCTCAGTATGCCCGATGGCAGTCCTGGATCGAAACTTGTAAGTTTGTTGGCAAATTGGAAAGGAGAACGCTCATGCGGTTGAGTGATGCATTCGTCCAAGAATTTGATGTCGAGAATCGCTACACGCGGAAGACACTCGAACGGGTGCCCTTGGAGAAGGGCGAGTGTGAAGCCGCACGACAAGTCGATGACGCTCGGGTGGCTGGCGACGTTCATGGGGCTGTCGCCGAGCTGGGTGCGGCCGATCATCGACCTGGACAGGTTCGATCCGTCAGGACCGGACAGGCCGACGGGCGAGGTCAAGATTGCCACGACGACGCGCGAGCTGCTCGACCTGTTCGACAAGAGCACCGCTGACGCGCGCGCGGCCATTGCGAGCGCCACCGATGAACACCTGATGAAGCCACATGGACGCTGTCCATGGGCGGCAAGGAGATGTTCACCCAGCCTCGCTGGCTGGCGCTGCGGACATACGTGCTGAATTCACAACATCCATCATCGGGCGCAGCTGGGTGTGTATCTGCGGGCTGAATGGGATCAGCGTGCCGGCGATCTACAACGATTCTGCCGATGAACAGGGCGGCATGTTCCGCGACGACGAGCCGGCGAAAGCACGAAAGACAGGCGCATAACGATAAAGTTGCGGCATGCGCGCCCACGAGTGCTACCACTGCAAGCAATGGATCGAGGAAGGCGAGGCGCACGACTGCTGGACGACGACCGAAGCGGCGCTGACGCAGGACCTGTCGGAGGATCTGCGGGACGCCTGGGAGCGGCTGCGCGAGACCGCGGCGGACGTTCGGCGAACAGCGGATCTATGCGTCGCACAACTCGATCATGTTCTCGCGCAAGTCGTGCTACTTCTTCGTGCGGCCGAAGCGGAGCTTCCTCGAAGTCTGCGTGTTCCTCGGTCGCGCGCTGAAGGCGCCGCAGGTGCGCCGGGCCGATCCAGCGTCGAAGACGAAGTTCGCGCACCTCATTCAGATCAGGCACCGCGACGAGGTGGAGGCGCCGATCACCGACTGGCTTCGCGAGGCCTACGACACTATCGGACGTGCTCGCCGCGAAGCCAACACCAGGCCTCCCGCGCCGAAGAAGACGCGGAAGGCCGTGAAACGGCGGGAAGCCGGCGGCGGTGAAAAAACCCGCCGTCAAAGGGCTGCCGCGAAGAAAGCTGCGGCAAGAAAAGGCGCAGTGAAAAAGGGCGCCTGAAGAAAGGCGCGGTGAAGAAGACGGGCGCGCCGCTGACCAGCCGCACTCGCGCTACTCGCCGTTGTACGCCTCGCGCAGCTTCGCGAGATCCAGCTTGTCCATCTGCAGCATCGCGTTCATGCAGCGCCCGGATTTCCGGCTCCGGGTCGCTCAGCATCCGGCCCAGCGAGTTCGGGACGATCTGCCACGACAGCCCGAACTTGTCCTTCAGCCAGCCGCACTGGCTCGGCGCGCCGCCGCCGGCGATGAGCTTCGCCCACAGCTCGTCGATCTCCTGCTGCGTCTCACACCCGACGAAGAACGAAATCGCCTCGGTGAACTTGAAGCCGGCCCGGCGTTCAGCGCCATGAACCCCTGGCCCTCCAGCTCGAACTGTCACCGACATCACCTTGCCTTGCGCGCGGTTCACCGAGAGACCTTCGAGCGCTTGAAAATCGAGGCGTAGAAGTTCATCGCCTCTTCGGCTTGCGTGTCGAACCACAGAAACGGCGTAATGGTCGGCATCATCGACTCCCTTGTGTGTGCGCGGCCGGATCCATTCCCGCCGCCATTTGTCAGTAGGTCGGAGCCGCCGGCGGGTTCTCGACATCAGCTCGACGTCGGTCGAAAAGAGAAAAATGTCCGGCCGGCGCCGGCTCGACTGAACTGACGCCGATAGAGGGCGCGACAGAAGGAGACACTACGATGAGTGATTTCGTTTTTCTATTTCGGTCCACCCCGGAGGAACAGCGTGAGCCATGGGTACGCCCGAGGCGGCGCAGCAGAGCATGCAGGCCTGGCTGGCCTGGATGCGCGAGCTCGAGGCGAAGGGCCATCTGAAGGATCCAGGCCAGCCGCTCGACTCGCGGGCAAGGTCGTCACGGCAAGGACCAAGATCGTCACCGACGGCCCGTTTGCCGAAGCCAAGGATCTCGTCCTCGGCTTCATCATCGTCGAGGCGCGGACCTGGCGCAGGCGGTCGAGCTTCGCCGAGGGCTGCCCGATGGTCGAGCGGCGGCGGATCGTGGAGGTTCGTCCCGTCCGCGGATCAACTACTGATCGGCTGGTCGCGGCGATCGCTCGACGCGGAGACCGTGGACCTGGACGAGCATCTCTTCCGGCGCGAGTCCGGGCGCCTGGTCGCCGCGCTCACGCGCATCTTCGGCGTGCACAACCTGGCGCTCGCCGAAGACGTCGTGCAGGACGCGTTCTGCCGCGCGCTCGAGGTGTGGAAGGTGCGCGGCGTTCCGGACAACCCGGCGCGCGTGGCTGATGACGACGGCGAAGAACCGCGCGCTCGACGTCATCCGGCGCGAGCGCACGGCGCGCACGTTCGCGCCCGAGCTGGGCCGGCTGCTCGAGACGCGAATGGACGATCGCGCCGCGTCGATCGACGAGGCGTTCGCCGCGCACACGATCCGCGACGAGCAGCTGCGGATGATGTTCTCGTGCTGTCATCCGCGGCTGCCGGAGGAGGCGCAGGTCGCGCTGATCCTGAACATCCTGTGCGGGTTCGGCGCGCAGCGAGATCGCCGAGCGCGTTCCTGGCCGGGCCGCGCCGCGATCGAGAAGCGGATCTCGCGCGGCAAGAAGGTGCTCGCCGAGCGCGAGGCGGCTGTTCGATCTCGTCGGACGCCGACTTCACCGTGCGCCTCTCGGCCGTGCAGGCGCGCGCTGTATCTGCTGTTCAACGAGGGCTATCACGGCGCGTCCGGCGAGTCGGCGGTGCGCGTCGAGCTGTGCGCCGAGGCGATGCGGCTGACGTCGCTCCTGCGCGAGTATCCGCCGGCGGCGACGCCGGAGACGACGCGCTCGCCGCGCTGATGTGCCTGCACGCGGCGCGGCTGCCCGCGCGCCTCGACGCCGCCGGCGATCTGCAGCCCGCTGCTCGACCAGGATCGATCGCGCTGGGACACGCGGCTCGTCGCCGAAGGGCTCGCGCTGCTCGAGCGATCGGCAGCCGGACGCGAGGTGACGGCCTACCACATCGAGGCGGCGATCGCCGCCGCGCACGCCAGCGCGCGCGGCGCTGGAGGAGACCGACTGGCCGCTGATCGTCTCGCTCTACGACCGGCTGATGACCATCGCCCCCTCGCCGGTCGTCGCGCTCAACCGCGCGATCGCGATCGCGCAGCGCGACGGCGCCGAGCGCGGCATCGAGGCGCTTCGCGCGATCGACGATCGCGATCGGCTCGACGAGCTATCCGTTCTATCCGGCGGCGCTCGGCGAGCTGGAGCTGCGCCGCGGCAATCCGACGCGGCGCGCAGCACTTCTCGGCGGCGCTCGCGCTCGCGCGCAACCCTGCCGAGCGGCGCTTCCTCGAGAAGCGCCTCGACGCCTCGCGAAAGGCTTGACTTCCAATGCGAAAGATTGTCGTGTTCGACCGAGTGACAGCCGACGGCTATTTCTCGGGCCCGGAAGGCACCCTAGATTGGGCCTGCCGGACGCCGAGATCGACAAGCTCGGCGGTGAAGCCGTTCCCGGGCCTGGCGACATGATGCTGTTCGGTCGGCGGACGTATCAGATGTTCGAGTCGTTCTGGCCGCACGTGCTGAACGATTCACCCGAGGCGCCGGACCCTCATATGCCCGGACGTCAATTCGCCGCGATGCGCGGCATGGCGGAGTGGATCAACGGAGCGAACAAGATCGTCTTCTCGAAATCGCTCAAAGATGTGACGTGGCACAACTCGCGCCTCTTCCGCGACTCGAGCCGGGCAACATCGAGGCGATGAAGAACGTGCCCGGCGGCGACATCATGATCTTCGGCAGCGGCGATCGTCTCACGCTCACCGAGCTCGGGCTGATCGACGAATATCACTTCATCGTCAGCCCGCTGCTGCTGGGCGGCGGCAAGACGCTCGTCAACGGCGTGACGTCGCGCGTGCCGCTCGATCTGCTGGAGGCGAAGCGCTACGACTCCGGCAACGTCATGCTGCGGTACGCGCGCCGTCAGGGTCGTGAGGGTCGTCAGGACTGTTAGGACTGTTAGGACTGTTAGGACTGTTAGGACCGTAGGGACCGTCAGGAGAGTCTGCGGCCGGCGACGATCACGAACTCGCCGGGCACGGAATAGCGTCTGCCTCCAGAGAGGCCGGGGCCGGGCTGGGACTGAGGCTGAGGCCGCGGCCGCGCGGCCGTCGCCATTCACACCGCCATCGTCGTGGCTGTGATTGCCATCCTTGTTGAAGACGCGCCACTGTGCGATCGAGTCGAGATACTGGCGCCGCACGTGATGCCGCTTGCGTGCGTCGAAGCGCGAATAGGCGAGCGCCACCGGGCCTCCCACGAACGCGGCGCCGCACGCATCGTCATCCGACGTCCATTCCAGCCGGGTCTCGATGCGTTCGGTCACCACGTCGGCCAGCCCCGCCTCGCGAAACACGTCCGCGAGGCAATCCGCGGTGCCAAGCGCGAAGAACAGCGGA
>CAVVOE010000002.1:0-198827 GCA_963749865.1 uncultured Actinomycetota bacterium | reverse complement strand
CTCTTCGCCTCGCGTCGCAGCTGTTTGAAGCCCCGAACGGCGGCGTCGACCTCAGACTCCTCGAGCTGAAGGAGAGCATCGAGCCGACCGGGGAGGTACATACGCCCTCTGACCTGCGCAGACGCGCCGACTCAGTAGTACCAGGGGAACGGCGACCAGTCCGGGTCGCGCTTCTCGAGGAACTGGTCGCGGCCCTCCTGGGCCTCGTCGGTCATGTAGGCCAGCCGGGTGGTCTCGCCGGCGAACAGCTGCTGGCCGACCAGGCCGTCGTCGATGAGGTTGAAGGAGTACTTGAGCATCCGCTGCGCGGTGGGCGACTTGCCGTTGATGATCCGGCCCCACTCGAGCGCGGTGGCCTCGAGCTCGGCGTGCGGGACAGCGCGGTTGACGGTGCCCATTCGCATGCCGTCCTCGGCGGAGTACTCCTGTCCGAGGAAGAAGATCTCGCGGGCGAACTTCTGCCCGACCTGGCGGGCGAGGTACGCCGACCCGAAGCCGCCGTCGAAGGAGCCGACGTCCGCGTCGGTCTGCTTGAACCGCGCCTCCTCCGCGCTGGCCAGGGTGAGGTCGCAGACCACGTGCAGGCTGTGCCCGCCGCCCGCGGTCCAGCCGGGCACGACGCAGACCACGACCTTGGGCATGAACCGGATCAGCCGCTGGCACTCGAGGATGTGCAGTCGACCCAGCTTGGCCTTGTCCACCGTCTCCGCGGTCTCCCCTTCGGCGTACTGGTAGCCCGTCCGGCCGCGGATCCGCTGGTCGCCACCTGAGCAGAAGGCCCACTTGCCGTTCTTCTCACTGGGCCCGTTGCCGGTGAGCAGCACGCAGCCGACGTCGCTCGAGGTGCGCGCGTGCTCGAGCACGCGGAGCAGCTCGTCGACGGTGTGCGGACGGAACGCGTTGAGCACGTCGGGCCGGTCGAAGGCCACTCGGACGGTGCCGTGCGCCCTGGCGCGGTGGTAGGTGAGGTCGGTCAGGTCCTCGAAGCCGGGCACGGCGTCCCAGGCGGACGGGTCGAAGGTCTCCGACACTCCCTCGAGGGCGCTCATGGTGAGCCACGCTAACGCCCGGTCGCTGCCACCATGCACGGGTGAGTACGACTCCGGCGGCGCTCGCCGAGCCCACCGTCGTACCGCCCAGCCGGTGGGTGGCGCTGCTCGCGCTGGCCAGCGTCGGACTCTGGGCCGGCTTCTTCGGCCCGATCCAGGTGCTGCTCGCGCAGCAGGCCGAGTCGCTCGACGCGGCGAACAAGGAGCAGGTGCTGGCGCTGGTCACCGGGCTCGGCGCGCTGGTCTCGGTGGTCTGCAACCCGCTGGCCGGTGCGTTCTCCGACCGGACGACGCTGCGGGCCGGGCGGCGGCTGCCCTGGCTGGTCGGCGGCGCCCTCGGGGGTGCCGTCTCCCTCGGCGTGCTCTCGGTCGCGCCCAACGTCCCCGTGATGCTGCTCGGCTGGTGCGGGGTGCAGGCCGCGCTGAACGCCATGCTGGCGGCGACCACCGCGATGATCCCCGACCAGGTGCCGGTGGACCGCCGCGGCCGGATCGGCGGGATCGCCGCGGTGGCCCAGACGATCGGCGTGGTCACGGGCACCGGCATCGCCGCTGCGACGGGCAGCATCGCCGCCGGCTACCTGACGATCGCGGGGTTCCTGCTGGTGCTGGCGGTGCCGTTCGCGCTGTACTCGCGGGACCCGGCGCTGCCGGTCTCCGCCCGGCCGCCGTTCGTGCTCCGCGTCTTCCTGGCGTCGTTCTGGATCTCGCCGCGCACCCACCCGGACTTCGGCTGGGCCTGGCTGACCCGGTTCCTCGTCAACCTCGGCAACGCCCTCGGCCTGCTCTACCTCCTCTACTTCCTGCAGGACGTGGTGGGCTACAGCTCCGACGAGGCCGAGGACCGGGTCTTCGTGCTGACCGCGGTCTACGCGCTCACGCTGGTGCTGACCACGGTGGCCTTCGGCGCGTGGAGCGACCGGCTCGGGCGGCGCAAGGTCTTCGTGATCTGGTCGGGGCTGGTGTCCGGGTCGGCCGCCGCGCTGCTCGGGATCGGCCAGTCCTGGCCGGCGGCCCTCGCCGCCGCGGTGGTGATGGGCTGCGCGTACGGCATCTACACCGCCGTCGACTTCGCGCTGATCACCGAGGTGCTGCCCACCGCTGCGGACCGGGCCAAGGACCTCGGCGTCATCAACATTGCCAACGCCTTGCCCCAGGTGTTCGCGCCGGTGCTGGCCGGCGTGCTGCTCGTCGTCGTCGAGGCCTCCGGCGGGCTGGTCGAGTCCGACGGGTCCGGCTTCTCGGTCGGCTACTTCGCGGTGTACTTCCTGGCCTTCCTCTCGAGCGTGCTCGGCTCGGTGTTCGTGACCCGGATCCGCGGCGTCGCCTGAGGGGAATGCCCTCGCCTCGATCCGGGTTCTGGACGGGTGTGACCCTTCAAGGCGAGTACGAGCCCAGCGCGGCCGAGTGGGTGCGCGACCAGGTCGAGAAGTACGAGGCGTCCGGCGGCACCGAGGCGAACATCCTCCGCGGTCACCCCGAGTGGCCGATCGTCGTGATCACCTCACGCGGACACAAGTCGGGCAAGCTGCGCAAGAACCCGGTGATGCGGGTCGAGAAGGACGGCGTGTACGCCGCCGTCGCCTCCCAGGGCGGCGCCCCGACGCACCCGACCTGGTACCACAACTTCGTCGCCGACCCGCACGTCGACCTCCAGGACGGCCCCGAGGCGCGGGAGTACGTCGCCCGGGTCGCCGAGGGCGAGGAGCGCGCCGAGTGGTGGGAGCGGTGCGTGGCGCAGTACCCGCCGTACGCCGAGTACCAGGAGAAGACCGACCGCGAGATTCCCGTCTTCCTTCTCGAGCCGGCCTGACCCGCCGGGTTCTGGAAGATTCACCGGGTACCCGGTGAAACCGGCGCTTCCCGCACGAAAGTCCGTGACGGTAGCGCCAGATTCACCGGGTACCCGGTGAATCGTCCCCAGGACAGCGGGAGCGGGACAGCGGGACAGCGGGACAGCGCTCGCGGCCGCGGGCATGACCCTGTCCGACGTGGTCCGCTACGACATCCACTCCACCGACCTGCAGGACTACTTCCGGTTCGGCCACGCCGAGGTCGTGAAGAGGTTCGCCGAGGCCGGCGTGGTCCCCGCCGGGGGCATTCCCACTGCGGTGCCCGCGCTCTCGATCCCGGGCATGGCGGTGGAGATCACGTCATCGCCTGCTCGTGAGCGCTGCCCCGTCGAGGTACGTCGACCCGCCCGTCCCGAACGGGCGCGTCGGTGTCACGGGCTGGCCAGCGAGGCGGCCAGGCCGACCAGGTGACCGAGGCGGGCCAGCTCGGACTCGACGAACTCCGGCCCGCCGCGTCGGGCAATGACGACCACGTCGTTGCCGTCGATGCGGGCACCGGCGTAGAGGTTCACCTCGTCGCCGTCGACCTCCAAGCGTGAGGCCTTCTCGATCTCGACGAACGGCAGCTCGTGTGGCGCCGCGTCGGTCCGGCGGAGCACTCCCTTGCTGCGGTGGACGCGCATCGCCCAGTCGGCGCGGAAGGCCACCGGCAGCAGGTCGACCACCCGGTCCAGCGCCTTCCCCGGGTCCACGGTCAGCTCCTCCACGACCTCGAGGTCGAGGAAGATGTTGCCGCCGGCGGCGTACCGGCTGATCCACATGACCCTCACGCCGTCGAGGGCGTTGCACGCGGACACGATGGAGTCGGGCATCGCCCCGCCGTGCATCTCCAGGAGCACGTCGTCGACCGCGGTGCCGTCGCCCTTCTCGACGATCTCGATGGCCTCGATGTCGCCGCCGGCCTCACCGATCGCGGTCGCGACCCGTCCCAACGACCCCGGGACGTCGGGCAGCTCGACACGAAGGAGGAACGGCACTCACCCGACCCTAGGCGATCCCGGTGACGAGGATGTTTCGGGCCGCTCAGGGTGCGGACGCGCCGGCCAGCCGCTGCCTCAGACCGGTTGCTCGCAGGGCCCGGCGCTCGATGGCGGCGCGTACGTCGCCGGGTGAGCCGACCACGACCATGCGTTCACGGGCGCGGGTGATCGCGGTGTAGAAGAGCTCGCGGGTGAGCAGTCGGGACTCCGGCGGCGGGAGGATCACGACGACCTGGTCGGCCTGGGAGCCCTGGCTCTTGTGGATCGTGAGCGCGTGCATGGTCTCGACCTGGCCGAGCCGGCTGGTGGCGAGGTCGAGGCGGCCGGCACTGCCGGCGACCGCGGCGCGCAGGGCACGACCGGGCGACGCGGCGGGCGGACGCACCGCGACGCCGGTGTCTCCGTTGTAGATGCCGAGGCCGTAGTCGTTGGCGGTCACCAGGAGCGGGCGACCGGCGTACCAGGCCGCGTAGATCGGCTCGCCCGTCTCCTCGCCGAGCCATCGCTCGACCTGGGTGTTCCAGTGGCGTACGCCGTACGGACCCTCGCGGTGCGCACACAGCAACCGCTGCTGGTCGAGCAGCTCGAGCGCACGGTCGGCGTCACCGGCCTCGGCGGCCCGGAGGATGCCGAGGGCGTGGGGTACGACGAGGCCGCGGACGCGTGGAGCCGGGTCGTCGACATCGACCAGCTGGACGTGGTCGTCGCCCCTCTCCAGAAGGGCGACAGCCCGGTCGGCGTCACCGGAGCGGACCGCCTCGGCCAGGGCGCCGATCGACTCGCCGAACCGGTGCGACGTCACGAGCGCGGCCACACCGACCCGGGTCGTCTCCTCGACCGTCTCCACCAGGTCCGCGAGCACTGCACCGGCCTCGACCGAGGCCAGCTGGAACGGGTCGCCGACCAGGATCAACCGGCTGCCCGGCCGGACCGCCTCGAGCAGTCGCGCCATCATGGTCAGCGACACCATCGAGGTCTCGTCGACCACGACGACGTCATGCGGCAGCCGGTTGTCGCGGTGGTGCCGGAACCTCGATGACGTGTCCGGTCTCGCGCCGAGCAGCCGGTGCAGGGTGACCGCGCGGACACCGGACAGCCGGGCCTGGTCGGAGGCGGGCAGCTTGGCGACCTCGGTCTCGACCGCCTGCTGCAGCCGGGCCGCGGCCTTGCCGGTCGGCGCGGCCAGCGCGATGCGGACCGCCGGCTGGCCCGCCAGCTCAGCCAGCTCTGCGCAGAGGGCCAGCAGTGCCGCGACGGTTGTGGTCTTGCCGGTGCCGGGGCCGCCGGTGAGCACCGTGGTGGCGTGGGTCAGCGCGACCCGGGCGGCGGTTCGCTGCTCGTCGTATCCCTCGGCCGGGAAGACCCGGTCCAGCGCCGCCGTCAGCCAGGCCTCGTCGGGCGCGGCCGAGCCTGGGGGTCGCCCGGTGAGGTCCGCGTGCACCTGCTCCTCCTCGCGCCAGTAGCGGTCGAGGTAGAGCAGTCGGACCCCGCCGTGCTCCAGCAGCCGGAGCACCGGGGTCTCCGAGGTCACCAGCGGACTCCCGGCGACCGCGGCGTGCCAGGCCTCGAGGTCGGGCCAGGGCAGCTCCCCGAGGGTGGCCTCCGCGACGGTCGCGAGCTCGACGCAGACCGAGCCACCCCGGACCGCGCGCACCACGAAGGCCACGGCCAGGGCGACCAGCTCGTCCTCGTCGCCAGCCAGCGCGCACAGCCGCTGCGCCGCGTGCACGTCCGCGGCGTCGAGGACGCCCGCCTCGTTGAAGGTGCGCAGCAGCCGGTCGGCACCGCGCGCCAAGCGTGGGTCGTGCGGGTCCTCGAGCTCGAGGGTCAGCAGCGTCATGCGGCACCGTCCTGGAAGCCATCGAGGAGGTCGGACAACGCGGTCACCAGTGGGACCGGTGGCTGCCAGGAGAAGACCCCCGCCGGGTGGCCGTCCTCCTCCGGGGTGTCCGGACCGCACATGCCGCGCACGTAGAGGTAGAGCACACCACCGAGATGCCGCCCGGGGTCGTACGCCGGCTGCCGCCAGCGCAGGTAGCGATGCGCGACGACCACGTAGAGCAGCGCCTGCAGCGGGTAGTCGGAGTGGAGCATCGCCTCGACCAACCGGTCGCGGGAGTACGCCGCGGCGGTCAGCGGCCCGTCGGCCGGCCCCAGCCAGTTGGTCTTGTAGTCGACCACCAGGTAGCGCGGCCCGGGCACCCGGAGCACCACGTCGATCGACCCGGACAGGTAGCCGCGCAACGACTGCCCGCCGAGGCCGGGCGTGCGGAGCCGGTCGGCGTATCGACGCAGCGGGTCCTGGTCAGGCAGGTGTCGGATGAGCAGCTCACCGATGTCGGCCAGGGTGACCTCGACGCCGGGTGCGACGTCACCACCGGCCAGCGGGAACTCGAAGTCGAGCTCGCAGAGCCGGTCCGGCAGCCCGATCTCGCCCAGCGTCAGCCCGCCGGCCAACGGCCCGAGGGAGGTGTGGTGGAGCGGGACCAGCGCGGCAGCGAGCTGGTCGGCCGCGGTGTCGACGCCCCAGAAGCCGCGCTGCTCCTCGACGTGCCGACGGAGCTCCACCTCGAGGTCGGCCGCGAACGGGTCGGCCTCCTCGAGCACGCCGTGCACCAGCGACCCGAAGGCGGCGCCCGACGGCAGGTCGGCCATCGGTGACGCGATGGCGCCTTCGGCGACGGCCTCGGCGTGGACCCCCGTCTCGTCCGCGATCTCGTCCGCGATCTCGTCGGCCACCTCGTCCTCACGCGCCGAGAGCTCCGGCTCGGACGTGACGCCGCCGGACTCTTCGGCCGCGCGGACCAGGCCCGAGTAGGAGGTACGGCGCCAGTCGACGTCGATGGCCCGGTCGAAGGTGCGTACGCCGAGTCCGCGGGGCGGTTCGGGCACCCGCGGCTCAGGCACGTCCGCGGCCGGCTCGGCGCGCTCGAGGTGCGGTCCGCCGGCCTGCTCCCACTTGCGCAGGTGCTCCGCGACGGCCGGGTCGTCGACCTTGGGCGGCAGCGAGTCGGGCACCTCGGCCTGGCCGAGCACCCGGCCGCGGAGCAGGCGGGACAGACCACCGTTCACCTCGTCCCACGACGGCGCCCACCAGGCCACGACCTGCGACTGCGCGCGGGTCAGCGCGACGTAGGTCAGCCGGATATCGTCGCCGGCCATCTCGGCGCGCCCCTTGGCGGTCACGGCGGCGTACCCCGGACCGCCAGCGCCACCGATGTCGAGGCAGCGAGTGCCGTCCGGCTCGTGGTAGAGCACCGCCTCTCCCATGCGGACGTTCCGGTTGAACGCGAAGGGCAGGTAGACGAGCGGGTACTGGAGCCCCTTGCTCACCCACACGGTCATGATCTGCACCGCGGCCGCATCGCTGTCGAGGCGCCGGTTGCGCTCGGCCGCGCCGGCGCGCTCCTCCCGCTGGGTCCGCAGCCACTGCAGCAGCGCCGGCAGCCCCAGGCCCTCACGATGGGCGACCTCATGCAGCAGCTGGGTGAGGTGCTCGACGTCGGTCAGGTGCCGCTCCCCGCCGCGGAAGGACAGGACCCGCTCGGCCATCCCCGCGACGTACGCCGCCTCGAGGACGGCCGCGATACCTCGTGCGCGCGCGTGGTCGGCCCAGCGGCGCAACGTCTCCGCCACAGTGTCTGTGAGCTCGGGGTCGGTGGCGAGCTCAGCGGCGGTGCGGCCGAAGAACATGGTCACCGCGCCCGCGCGCACCAGCCCGGCCCGGCCCGGCTGCTCGAACGCCTCGAGCAGGCACTGCCAGTCGGCGGCCGCCTGCGAGGCGAAGACGTCGGTGTCTCCGGTGTAGACGGCGGGTACGCCGGCCGTGGCCAGCGCGTCGCGGCAGGCCCGCGCGTCGCGGTGGCTCTCGACGATGACAGCGACGTCGCGGGCGCGGATCGGTCGCCCGTCGTAGGTCGCATCGGAGGACAACAGCGCCTTCACGTCGGCGGCGAGGTCGGCGGCGACGAACGGTCGCAGGTCGTCCATCGGGACGGTGCGGGTGCCGCGGATGTCGAAGGAGTCGCGGGACACCACCCGGAGCCGGAATGGGTCATTGCAGGGCGCGCCCGACAGCCGGTGCGCCTCGTGTCGGGCCGCGACAGGCCGCACCACGATGTCCTCGTGGCCCAGAGCCGCGCCGTCGAGGACGCGGAGCAGCCGCTGCACCAGCGGGGCGTCGCTGCGGTAGTTGGTGTCGAGGGTGAGCAGCGCATCCGCGCGGTCGCGGGCGCGGAGGTAGGTGACCACATCGCCGCCGCGGAAGGCGTAGATCGCCTGCTTGGGATCGCCGATCAGCACCAGCGTCACCCGGCCGACGAAGGCCCGCTCGATCACCTCCCACTGCACCGGGTCGGTGTCCTGGAACTCGTCGACCATCACGATCGACCACCGCCGGCTCATCCGGTCGCGCGCCGGAGCGTCGTCCGCCTCGAGCGCGGTCGCGAGCCGGGACAGGAGGTCGTCGAAGCCCAGGATGCCGAGCAGCCGCTTGCGCCGCTCGAGCTCGCGGAGCACGTCGTCGGCGAACGCCCGGCGTACGCCGGCCGTGGTCTCCGCCGGCGGGTCGAGCGGGGTGAGCCGGGTGCGGGGGTTGCGCACCACCTCGTGGGCCAGCTCGAGGGCCTGGGCCCGGGTCATGGCCGGGGTGTCCTTCAGGTCGCCGAACCGCTGGAGGTAGAGGTCGTCGACGATCTCGCCGACCAGCTCGTCGAGGTTC
The DNA here is from genome assembly GCA_963749865.1 of uncultured Actinomycetota bacterium. Classification (GTDB taxonomy): domain Bacteria; phylum Actinomycetota; class Actinomycetes; order Propionibacteriales; family Nocardioidaceae; genus Nocardioides. Next base: position 190,225 of record CAVVOE010000002.1, on the reverse strand, counting down.
TCGACCAGGGTGACGCCGGCGTCGGTGTCACCGGCCACGCCGAGCGAGCGCAGCACCAGTTGGCAGAACTGATGGGTGGTGGCGATCGTGGCGGCGTCGAAGCCGGCCAGGGCGTCGCGCAGGTTGCGGCGGCGCTCGGTCAGCGTCTCGTCGCTCCCGGTCACCAGGTGTCGGAGCAGGTCGTCGTCGGCCCGGTCGGGGTCGTCGAGCGCCTCCGCCGCCCGCACCAGCTGGTCGCGGACCCGCTCGCGCAGCTCCTGGCTCGCCGCCCGGCTGAACGTGATCAGCAGCATGTCGTCGAGCAGCGCCGCGCCCTCGGCGACGTAGCGGGTGACCAGCGCGGCCAGGGCGTAGGTCTTCCCGGTGCCCGCGCTGGCCTCGAGCACCGTGGTGGTCGGGCCGGTGGGCAGCGGAGCCAGCAGGTCGAAGGACTCGGTCACATCGGCCCCCGCTCGCTGGCCAGCAGCGGGAACCACAGCCGCTCCGCCAGCGCGGGCAGCTCGGTGAGGTCGTCGAGATCGGCGTGCTCGCCCCAGACCCGGACGTGCGCCGCGTCGGCGTCCTCGCCGGGGAACCGGCTCGACCGCCACTTCTTCAGCGCTTCCGGCTTCGGGTCCTGGCCGGTGCGTGCCGCCGACGCCCAGGCGAACGACGTCTTGAGCGGCAGCTGGAGCGGGGCCCGCCGGCCCCCGTCGTAGAGGTCGACCAGCCCGGAGAGCAGCGTGAGGGGCTCCTCGAGAGTCGGGCCCAACAGCCGTTGGGCGGCCTGCGTGCCGCGCGGGGCGCGGCCGATGGTCAGGGCGGTCCAGTTGTGGTCGGGGTGCCCGGCCGCGAGCGCCAGCAGCCGGACCCAGGACTGCAACAGGTGCTTCCCGTCGAGCCTGGAGTAGCCGACCGCCACCAGCCGGTCGCCGTAGACCGGGGTGATGGTGCCGGTGAGCCGTCGCCCACCCGGCAGCGCGATGTCGACATCGTGCGCCTGAGGTGCGACCTGGCGGTGGGTGAGCGCGGCGACCGCGAGGTTCATCGCGGTCTCGCGTACCTCGGTGGCCTTGCGCCAGCCCAGCTGGCCGGGGGGTAGCGCGCCGCGGCGCCACTCGATCTCGCGCGCGGTGTCTGGATGGATGCCGCGCATCATGTCCGCGAGCATCCGGTCGCCGACGCCCCAGGTCTCGAGCTGGTCGATCTCGACCGGCATCGCGTCGCTGACGCCGTCGACGTCCCACGGCAGGGTGAGCTCGAGCGCCCGGAAGAACCCCTTGACCGGGTCTCGGAAGAACCGCCCCAGGTCGTCGAGGGCCACGTCGTCGTTGGTGGACCGGCTGACTGGGTCGGCCAGCGGCCGGGCCAGGAACGGCGGCGGGGCGGGCCGCGGCCCGGTGGCGACCGTCGCGGCCGCCAGCATCTGGGGGTCGAACGTGAACGGGGTGGGCGTGCCCAGCCGGCCCGGCTCGACGTTACGAAGGTCGAAGCCCTGCAGCGGGTGCTTGATCACGATGTCGGCGCGCACCGGAGTGTCGGTGGTGCGGTCGAGGGCGTCGAGCAGCTCGCCGAGGGGTACGGCGGGCGGGCGGTCCTGGCCGCTGTGCGGGTCGGCGCCGGTGTAGGTGACGACGACCTTGTCAGTAGCGGCACCGATCGCGTCGAGCAGCAGCTGGCGGTCCTCGGAGCGCACGTCCCGCTCACCGGTGACCGGGGTGCGGGCCAGCACGTCGTCACCGTCGACCGCGCGCTGCCTCGGGAACACGCCGTCGTCGAGGCCGAGCAGGCAGACCACCCGGTGTGGGACCGACCGCATCGGGACCATCGTGCAGACGGTGAGGCTGCCGGCCCGGAAGTTGGCCCGGGTGGGTCGGCCGGCGAGGTGGTCGTCGAGCATCGCGCGGACGTCGGTGAGCCGGAGCAGGCTCGCGCCCCGCTCCCCTGCGTCGACGCCCACCCGGGCCAGCTCACGCTGCACCTGGCCGACCTGCCACTGATCGGCGCGGTCCACCCTGGTCAACGCGGCGACGCCGGCGGCCAGCCCGTCCAGCCACTCGGCCAGCGGGCGGGTGCCGGTCAGCCGGTCCGTGGCGTCGACCAGCCGGTCGACGTACTCGGAGAACCGACCAGCCAGCTCGACCCGGTTGCTGCCGACGTCGTCGAGCGGCAACGCGGTGCCGAGCCAGGCCTGGGAGTCGTCGGACATCGCCACCCCGGTGAGCACCCGGTCGAGGCCGAATCGCCAGGTGTTCTGGAGGTAGCGGACGCCGAACGGCTCGCGGTGCTCGGCGTCGAAGCCCCACCGCGCACCGGACTCGCGGACCCAGTCGGCCATCGTGTCGAGGTCGTCGTCGACGAAGCCGAACCTGCGGCGCACGGGTGGACTCTGCGCGAGGTCGAGCACGGCGCTCGCGGTCGCGCGGCTGCCGGCCACGTCGAGGAGCTGGGCCGCGACGCCGAGCAGCGGGTTGGTGCGGGCCAGTGACCGGTCGGCGAGCTGGACCCGCAGCCGGTGCGCCGGGTGGCCGCCCTCGACGACGTCACCGAGGCCGAACGCCGCGGTGATCAGCGGCGCGTAGTTCTCGATGTCGGGGCACATCACGAGGATGTCCCGCGGCTCGAGGCTCGGATCGTCCTCGAGCAGCCCGAGCAGCACCTCGCGGAGCACCTGGACCTGGCGGGCCGGGCCGTGGCAGCGGTGCACCTGGACCGACCGGTCGTCGTCGGCGCGGCGGCGGCCGGTGGTGCGTACGGCGTCGGCCCTCAGGTCCTGCTGGAGCCAGCCGAGCAGGGTGTCGGGGAGTCCCGGCGCCGCGACCTCCGCGTCCGGGTCGGCCGGGCCCAAGCTGCGCTGGAGCTCGCGCTGGTCGCGGCCGAGCGAGGCGAGCAGCGGGTGCTGGACCCGGCGATGGCTGTCGTCGAGCCGGCGGGGCGTCGGACCCTCGAGGTCGGCGAGCCGCTGCCAGAGGTCCGTGCTGGGGTGCGGCAGCCACAGGTGCAGGTCGTGGTGGGTGGCCAGCGCGCGCAGCAGCTCGATCTCGGTGGCGGGCATCCGGGTGTGGCCGAACAGGGAGACCCGCGGCGGCAGGTCCGAGGGTCCCTCGCGGAGCCGCGCCAGGGTGGCCGCGTGCCGGTCGGCCGGGACCGGGGCGCCGACCGTAGCGGTCAGCGCTCGCCAGAGCGGGGGCTGCCAGGCCAGGTCGGCGTCGAGCTCGTCGCCGAGGCCGTCGCTCGCGCGACCGGCGGACCAGTCGACGAGCAGCTGCGGCCGCTGGGCGGCGTACGACGCGAACAGGCCGGCCAGCCGTCGGGCGACGGCGTAGCGGCGGCCACGCCGGAACTCGGCCTCGTCGCCGGTGTCGCGATGACCCAGGTGGAGCGCGAGGGTGGCCGCCCACGGCTCGTCGAGCGACGCGTCGAGCACCGACAGGAGCGGCCAGGCCAAGGCGTCGGGCGCCCACGGGTCTTCGTCGCGGGTGCCGGTCAGCTCGGCGATCAGCGACCTCGGGAACCTGAACTCGACGCCGGCGCACACACCGTCGCCGCCCCGCGCCGAGGTGCCGAGCCGATGGGAGAGCCGCTGGCTGAGCCACCGCTCCACCCCGCGCGCGGGCACGAGCACCAGCTCGGTGGCGAAGGGGTCGTCCAGCGGGGTCGACAGCAGGTCGCCGAGGGCATCGGCGAGCAGGTCGGTCCGCGGGGCGCGGTGGAGGTGGAGCACCACAGCGCGACCCTATGCGGCGGCGCCGACGTGCTAACCGCCCCAGAAGCCCTTGCGGTCGTCGTCGGACTTGGCCGACTCCGAGACTTCGGCGATGGCCTCGGGGTTGCCGTGGAACTTGCCGTAGCTCCAGACCAGCAGCACGACGGCGATCAGGGCCGAGGCGAACTGCGAGATGCTCGTGGCCTTGCCGCCCGGCAGCCACCACCGGTCGCCCAGCGGCCACCAGTCCGGCGACTCCGGGCCGACGAACCAGAGCACCCCCGCAGCGGCGATCAACGCGATCATCGTCGAGGTGACGACGATGCGCGGCCACGTCTCGACCGACTTGGCCGCGCCCTTGAGCGCCTCGCGCTTGATCGGATCGACCCGCTTCGCGGCCCACTCGTACTGCTGGCTCAGCACGATGAGCCCGCCGGCCAGGATCAGGAATCCCGGCCCGGGCAGGGGGATCGCGACGATGCCGACGACCAAGAGGGTCCACCCCAGGACCTCCATGCCGATCCGCTTGGCCGCCGCCCTCATGGGCTGAGCCTGCCAGAGCACCGCAACCAGCGGGGGACTACGAGCCGAACTGCTCGAGGTAGGCCCGTCCCTCGTCGCTGAGGTTGCCGTGTGCTTCCGCGATCCTGGCCCACTTCACCGACATCCGGGCGAACCGTAGGGGGTTGTAGACGTCCTCCTCGCGCGAGAAGAGGCCGTCGCCGGCGTAGGTCACGATCGTCAGGTTCGGCTCCTCGAGGTGCGTGCCGTCGCCCGGGTCGGGCATCAGGTTGCGCACCTCGCAGATCAGCCGCGAGGTGGGTGCGTCGACCACCTGCCAGGCCAGCGGGAAGCCGGTCATGATCCCGCCCGGGAACGTCGTCATGGTCTTCGTCGACCAGGCCCGGATCTCGTCGCGACCGCGGAAGGTTCCGAACGCGTGCTCGACGTACTCCGCGTCGTGCGTGAAGCTGTCGGCGAACCCCGTCCAGTCGCCGGCGTCGACGTACCCCTGGACCCGGCGGTGGAGCTCGGCGTACGCCTCGGTGATCTCGTCCGCACTGAACCGGCCCTCGCTCACGCGGCCATCAAACCAGAACACGTTCTACCGCTCCGGCGGGGATAGGTCAGGCGGTACGACGCGAGACCAGCAGCGCCGCCGAGGCGCGAGCAGCGTGGTCAGGGTGAGGGCGGCGACGAACGGCGCGAGGTCGGACGGCGGAGCCGACCGTCGTGAAGACCAGCCCGGCCAGCGAGATCGCGGTGGCACCGCCGACGGCGTCGGAGATCGACATCGCGGCGGAGTTGCCGCCCTGCTCGTGCTCGCTCGAGGCGGCGAGGACGAAGGCGGAGATGCGCGGGAACATCAGCCCCATCCCGGCGCCGGCCACCACCCACGAGGCACCCAGCAGGAACGGCGTCAGCTGCGAGGAGCGGTCGCGGTCAGCTCGCCGGCCACGCCGGCCAGCAGCAGTACGGCGCCGACGCGCAGCGCGGTGAGATGGTCGAGGCGGGCACCGAGCCGGGCCTGCACCGCGGACGCAGCCGACCAGCCGAGCGCGCCGACGGTCAGGGTCGCGCCGGAGAGCCACGGCGAGACGCCGTAGTGCTCCTGGAGCAGGTAGGGCAGGTAGATCTCGGTCGCGAAGAAGGTCGCCGCGATCGCACCGCGCAGCGCGATCACCGCCGGGCAGCCCGCGGCGTACGACGAGCGTGCCGGCCGGGAGCAGCGGGCGGACGGCCAGCACCACGACGAGCAGCGCGACCGCGGCCGCCGCGAAGCCGGTGAGCGGCCGAGGCCCGGCCGGCCAGGTCGAGCGCGACCACGGCGCCCGCGACGACCGCGGCCAGGACCAGCCGGCCGCCGGTCGCCACCGCCGACGGCTCGGGGTTGTCGACCATGCCGCGCAGCCCTGGCAGCAGCATCGCGGTCGCGGCGGCCGCCAGGAGCAACCACGCCGAGGAAGACCCAGCGCCAGCCCGTCGGCCTCGGCGACCACGCCGGCGATGGTCGGGCCGATCATCGACGGGATCACCCATGCGGCCGCGAACGCGCCGAAGATCCGCGGGTGGTCGATGGGCGCGTAGATGCGCGCGACCACGAGGTACGACGCGGAGGAGGTCGAGCGCGGTTGCGCTCAAGCTCCGGAGTGCCGATCTGCCACGATTCCGCCGTGGGAACTACGGCGCTGGTCATCTTCGTGGTCGCGGTGGCCGCCGAGGGTGCGCTGGTCGTCACGCTCGGGGCGCTGTGGCTGCACGCGCGCCGTACCCAGCGAAGGCTCCGGGCCGAGCTGGCGGCGGCGCTGGACCACAGCGGCCGGACCCGCAGGCCGCGGCGGCTGATGCCGACCCCCGACGAGGCGGTCAAGGCGGTCTGGGAGACCGTGGACCGGGTCCGCGAGAAGGGGCTCGGCGGCGCGATCCGCAGCTCGATCGACGACCTGGCCGGCTGGGCCCAGGTCGAGCGGCCGGCGCTGACGCGGATCGCCGGGCCGGACGGCGGCGTCGCGATCTTCTTCTCAGACATCGAGGGCTCGACCGAGCTCAACGAGCGGCTCGGCGACAAGGAGTGGGTGCGGCTGCTGGCCCGCCACGACTCGGCGGTGCGTTCGGCGATCACGAGGTACGACGGCCACGTGGTCAAGACGCAGGGCGACGGTTTCATGGCGGCTTTCGGCGCACCCGAGCAAGCGGTCCGGAGCGCCATCGCCGTGCAGCAGGCCTTCGACCGCGGCCAGCGCAAGGGGCGGGCCACCGTGCTGATCCGGATCGGCATCCACTACGGCGACGTGGTGCACCGCGACAACGACATCTTCGGCCGCAACGTCGCCCACGCGGCCCGCGTGGCGGCCCTGGCCGAGGGCGGCGAGATCCTGGTCAGCGCGGCCGTGGCGGACGCGGTGGCCGACTGCGAGGACCTCGTGCTGGCCGAGCCGCGCGAAGTGCAGCTCAAGGGGCTGGCCGGGGACCACCAGGTCTCCGCCGTGGAGTGGGCCTAGGAGCCCGGCCGGTCAGGTCGGCGTGGTACTCCGCGCCGCTCGCCGGGTCGGCGAAGTCGATCCGGCCGACCACCTGCGAGGCGTCTGCGTCGAACCGGAGCTGGACGGTGCCGGCCACCACGCTGCCGAGCACCCCGCCCTCGTCGACCTCGAACAGGTTCAGCGGGTTCGTCGGCGCCAGCTCGGTGATCACCTGAGCGACCAGCAGGTCGCCGTCGACGGCCTCGTCGACCAGGTCGACCGGTCCCGCGTTCGGGGTGACGCCACCCAGATCCATGTCGCCCATCACCGACGTGTGACTGCCGAACCACAGCGCGCCCGGCTGGCCGTCCAGCGGGCTGGTGTCGGTGCGCAGGCCCAGGTCGACGACGTTGACATCGCTCGCCGCCGGGCCCGTCGCGGCGTACGGCGCCGCGGCACGGTGACCGCGACCCGGCTGGTCGCGTCGAGCGCAGTGGTCCGGGACTCGACGGCCGGGGGCCGGACCGGGTCGACGTCCGCGAGCGCGGCCCGCACGGGTTGCCGGCTCGTCCAGCCGTCGAGCTGAGGGTCCCCGCATCCCGTCGCCAGGAGCAGGAGAGCTGCCCCGAGCACGGCCGGGATCTTCATGCACCGGAGCCTGGGGCGTGTGCAACCCTTCCGAGGTGAGCGAACCGGCCGCCCCCGCCCGTCGCGGGCGGCCCGGACACGACCAGGCGGCGGTGCTGCGCGCCGCGATCGACCTGTTCAACCGCAAGGGGTACGACGCCACGAGCATCGGCGACGTGGCCGAGGAGCTCGGCGTCACCAAGTCGGCGGTCTACCACCACGTGCCGAGCAAGGAGCACCTGCTGTCCGAGGCTCTGGACGAGGCGCTGGGCGAGCTCGAGGCCGCCGTCTCGGCGGCGGCCGCGGCCGGCGGGTCGGCGTACGAGCGGTTGCGCGGGGTGGTCCGGCGCAGCGTCGAGGTGCTGGTCGACCACCAGCCCGCGGTCACCCTGCTGCTCCGCGTGCACGGCAACAGCCCGACCGAGACGGCGGCCCTCGAACGGCGCCGGCGGATCGACGCGCGGCTGGCCGCGCTGGTCGGCCGGGCCGCCGCCGAGGGAGCGCTCCGCGCCGACCTCGACCCCGACCTGGTCAGCCGACTCCTGTTCGGGATGGTGAACTCGCTCGTCGAGTGGTACCGCCCCTCCGGACCGGTCGACGTGGGCCAGCTGGCCGACACCGTCACCGCGCTCGCGTTCGAGGGACTCGAGGCCTGATGGACGACCGGGTCGAGCTGCACGCCGAGGCGATGGCGCTGCTGGACGGCCTGGTCGCCGAGGTGACGGAGGCAGACCTCGACCGCCCCACACCTTGTGAGGGGTGGACCGCCGGAGTCGGCGTACGCGCCGGTGCCGTTCACCCCGTCGGTGTGGCGGGAGTCGGTGGCGGCGCTGCTGGGCGCGTTCGCGGCTGGCCGGGGCGGTCCGGGACCGGGCCTACGGCGAGGGCAAGCCGTTCTCGGAGCGGCTGCGCCGCGAGGGCAGTGACTGGGAGCGGGCGTTGGCGCTCCTCGGCCGCGACCCGGGCTGGACTATCTGAGCGCTCGGCTCCGACCCCGGAACTCGGCGACCACCATGTCGTCACGGCGGACCGTGACGTCGTAGATGCCGGAGCGGCCGCGGAGGACGCGCTCCTCGGCGGTGGCCACGAGTACGTCGCCGTCGTGGGCGGGCTCGAGGAAGGTCACGTCGAAGCCGGCCGCGACGGTGCGCGCCCCGCGGGAGTTGCAGGCCAGGGCGAACGCACTGTCGGCCAGCGCGGCGACCAGGCCGCCGTGTGCGACGGCGTACCCGTTCACCATGTCGGCGCGCACCGTCATCGTGACGACCGCCCGGCCCGGGCCGAGGTCGCGCAGCTCCATGCCCAGGGCCCGGCTGGCCGGGTCGTCGGCCCACATCTGCCGGGCCGTCTCCAGCGGGTCGATCATGCGTCGAAGTCCACGGTGACCGCGTCGCCGACCGGGTGGCTCTGGCAGGTGAGCACGAAGCCGGCCTCGACCTCGGCCGGCTCGAGCGCGTAGTTGCGGCGCATGTCGACCTCGCCCGAGGTGACCCGGGCCCGGCAGGTGCCGCACACGCCGCCCTTGCAGGCGAAGGGCAGGTCGGACCGCATCGTCTGCGCTCCGTCGAGGATCGGCTGCTCGCGGGGCAGCAGGGCGGTCGTCGAGAGGCCGTCGAGCACCACGGTCACCTCCGTGGTCTCGCCGGACACCTCGGCCTCGGCGCGGTGCAGCTCGGGCGGCGGCTCGTCGACGTAGAACAGCTCGAAGTGCACCCGCTCGCGGGGTACGCCGAGCTCGGCCAGCACCTCCTGGGCGTCGAGCAGCATCGCGTGCGGGCCGCACAGCCAGACATGGTCGAACCGGGCGGCCGGGACCAGCGTGGTGAGCAGCCGGCGCAGCCGGTCCGCGTCCAGGCGACCCGAGAAGAGCTCGACGTCCCGTGGCTCGCGGGACAGCACGTGCACGAGCTGTAGCTGCGGGCCGTAGCGGTTCTTGAGGTCGGCGAGCTCCTCGGCGAACATCACCGACCCGGTGGTGCGGTTGCCGTAGAGCAGCGTGACCTCGCCGTCGTTCGCGAGCACGCTCGAGGCCACCGACAGCATCGGCGTGATGCCGGAGCCGGCGGCGATGCACAGGTGCCGGCCGCCCTCCAGCAGGGCCGGGTCGGGGCAGAACCGTCCGCTGGGCGACTGGACCTCGATCACGTCGCCAGGGCGTACGTCGCGGACCAGCCAGCGCGAGAACAGGCCGTCCGGGATCTCGCGCACGCCGACCCGCGGGCGGGCGCCGGCGGGGGCGCTGATCGAGTACTGCCGCCGCTGCTCGACGCCGTCGACCACCCGGCGCAGGGTCAGCGACTGGCCCGGCGTGAACGCGAACTCCTCCGAGAGGTCGTCGGGCACGTCGAAGGTCACCGCGACTGCGTCGTCGGTGAGCTCCTCGACGTCGGCCACGGTGAGCGTGTGGAAGGAGGTCGCCACCTCAGATCTCCTTGACGTGCTCGAACGGCTCGAGGCAGCTCTCGCACCGGTAGAGCGCCTTGCACGCGGTGGCTGCGAACTCCGCAGTCAGGGCAACCTCCCGTGAGCCGCACCTCGGGCAGGCGACGTCGCGCTTGGTCGGCGTCAGGGTGAGCGGCACCGGGCCGTGGTGGCGGGGGGCCGGGCCCGGCGCGGACAGCCCGTGGTCGCGGAGCGCCCGCCGGCCACGCTCGGTGATCCAGTCGCTCGACCAGGCCGGGCTCAGCGCGACCTCGACCCGCGCGGCGTACCCGGCGTCGGTCAGTCGGTGCACCAGGTCGTCGCGCATGGTCGCCATCGCCGGGCAGCCGGAGTACGTCGGAGTGATCGTCACGACCACCTCGCCGTCGGACTCCCGGACGTCGCGGAGCACGCCGAGGTCCTCGAGGGTGAGCATCGGCATCTCCGGATCGGCGACCGACGCGGCGATGGAGCGGGCGTTCACCACAGCCCCATCGGGTGGGCACGGGCCACGACCTGCATCTCTGCGAGCATCCGCGAGAGCGCCTCGGTGTGGCCGCGGCCGGACATCGGCGCGACGTCCGGACGCTCGACCCCGGAGACCGCGAGGACCTGGTCGAGGACCACGTCGACGTCCGGTCCGGCGTCGTAGGCGCGGGCGAGCTCGTCGTGCAGCGGCCAGATCGCGGTCAGCCCCTCGAGCAGCCGGCGTCGCGACTCCTCGGTGCCCTGGGCCAGCGTCAGGAACCAGCGGGCGGCGTAGTCGCGGTGGTAGGTCAGCTCCTTGACGCCCTTGGCCGCGATCGCGGCGAGGACGGGGTCGCGATGGCCGGTGAGCCGCTCGAACGCCGCCAGCCGGGCCGTCGCGAACAGCAGCAACCGCGCCATGGTGTGCGCGAAGTCGCCGTTCACGACCTCGACCATCCGGACGTTGCGGAAGTCGATCGCCTCGCGGAAGAACGCGAGCGCGTCCTCGACCGGGACCGGCGAGTCCTCGGGCAGCGCGGGCACCACGGACGGGTCGGCGGCCGCGGCGCGGGCCAGCAGCAGCCGGGCCTGGCCGAGCAGGTCCAGCGCGATGTTGGCCAGCGCGATGTCCTCCTCGAGGTCCGGCGCGTTGCTGCACCACTCCCCGAGGCGGTGCGACATCACCAGCGCGTCGTCGCCGAGCGCCAGGCAGTACGCCGCGAGCTCGGCCGGGTCCAGGTCGTCGGGCACCGTGGTGTCGACGCCGGCGAGCGGGTCCTCGAAGTCGGTGCCGAAGGCCCACTGGGACGTGTCGGTGCCGAGCAGGCCGTCGTAGACGCTGCCGTGCGCGTCGTTGGGGTCAGGGGTGGAGTGGCTCATCACATGTGGGGGACGTCGTCGGGGATGGTGTAGAAGGTCGGGTGCCGGTAGACCTTGTCGCCGGCCGGCGCGAACAGCGGGTCCTTCTCGTCCGGGCTGGACGCGGTGATGTCGTCGGCCTTCACCACCCAGATCGAGACACCCTCGTTGCGGCGGGTGTAGACGTCGCGGGCGTGCCGCAGCGCCATCTCGTCGTCGGGCGCGTGCAGCGACCCGACGTGCACGTGGTTGAGGCCGCGCTTGCCGCGCACGAACACCTCGTAGAGCGGCCACTCCTGCTCAGTGGTTGAGTCGGGACTTCCGCCGGTTGAATCGGGAGTTCCGTCAGCTGCCATCGGTCACAACTCCCGATTCAACCGGCGGAAGTCCCGACTCAACCTTCGCCGCGAACGCCGTAGCGGCCTCGCGGACCCAGGCGCCGTCCTCGTGGGCCCGGCGGCGATGGGCGATCCGCTGGGCGTTGCAGGGGCCGCTGCCCTTGACCACCTGCATGAACTCGTCCCAGTCCGGCTCGCCGAAGTCGTGGTGGCCGCGCTCGTCGTTCCACCGCAGCTCGGGGTCGGGCAGCGTCACGCCCAGCGCCTCGGCCTGCGGCACCGTCATGTCGACGAACCGCTGCCGCAGGTCGTCGTTGGTGTTGCGCTTGATCCCCCACGCCATCGACTGCGCGGTGTTGGGCGACTCGGCGTCCGGCGGGCCGAACATCATCAGCGACGGCCACCAGAAGCGGTCGACCGACTCCTGCACCATCGCGCGCTGCTCGTCGGTGCCGCGCATCATCGTCATCAGCAGCTCGTAGCCCTGGCGCTGGTGGAAGGACTCCTCCTTGCAGATCCGGATCATCGCCCGGCCGTAGGGGCCGTACGACGTCCGGCACAGCGGCACCTGGTTGCAGATGGCGGCGCCGTCGACGAGCCAGCCGATGGTGCCGACGTCGGCGTAGGACAGCGTGGGGTAGTTGAAGATCGAGGAGTACTTCTGCCGGCCCTCGATCAGCATCTCGGTCAGCTCGCCGCGGGAGACCCCGAGCGTCTCGGTCGCGGAGTAGAGGTAGAGCCCGTGGCCGGCCTCGTCCTGCACCTTGGCCAGGAGGATCGCCTTGCGGCGCAGCGACGGCGCCCGTCCGATCCAGTTCCCCTCCGGCTGCATGCCGATGATCTCGGAGTGCGCGTGCTGCGCGATCTGGCGGACCAGCGTCCTGCGGTAGCCCTCGGGCATCCAGTCGCGCGGCTCGATCCGGTCGTTGTGGTCGATGGTGGCGTCGAAGTGTGACTCGAGCTGGGACTCCAGCTCGTCGTCGGTCGCGGTCATGGGCGCCTCCCTGGCCGTTGATCGAGCATTTACTGACCTATCGGTCTGTAAATACTGCCAGCGCGGCGGCGGTGGCGCAACTGCGCCGCAGTGGCGAGGATGCAGAGATGGCGACCGAGCGTTCGACGTTCCTCCTCGACGAGACCCAGATCCCGACGCAGTGGTACAACGTGGTGCCCGACCTGCCGGCCCCACCGCCGCCCCCGCTGCACCCGGGGACCCGCGAGCCGGTCGGCCCCGACGACCTGGCCCCGCTGTTCCCGATGGCGCTGATCATGCAGGAGGTCACCGGGGAGCAGTACGTCGACATCCCGGGCGGCGTCCTCGACGTCTACCGGATGTGGCGGCCCTCGCCGCTGGTGCGGGCCCGGCGGCTGGAGAGGCTGCTCGACACACCGGCCAAGATCTTCTTCAAGTACGAAGGCGTCAGCCCGGCCGGCTCGCACAAGCCCAACACCGCGGTCCCGCAGGCCTTCTACAACCATGAGGAGGGCGTGACCCGGCTGACCACCGAGACCGGCGCCGGCCAGTGGGGCACGGCGCTGGCCTTCGCCACCGCGCAGTACGGCATGGAGTGCGAGATCTGGCAGGTCCGGTCGTCGTACGACCAGAAGCCGGCCCGGCGCACGATGATGGAGATCTACGGCGCCACGCTGCACCCGAGCCCCTCCGACCTCACCGAGGCCGGCCGCTCGGTGCTCGCCGAGCACCCGGACTCCACCGGCTCGCTGGGCATCGCGATCTCCGAGGCGGTCGAGGCGGCCCTGCAGCGCGAGGACACGCGCTACGCCCTCGGCTCGGTGCTCAACCACGTGCTCCTGCACCAGACCGTGATCGGCCAGGAGGCGCTCCTGCAGATGGAGCAGGCCGAGGCGGTGCCGGACGTCATCGTCGGCTGCACCGGCGGCGGCTCGAACTTCGGCGGCCTCGCCTTCCCGTTCATCCGGGAGAAGCTGGCGGGCCGGATGGACCCGGTCATCCGCTGCGTCGAGCCCGCGGCCTGCCCCTCACTGACCCGCGGCGAGTACCGCTACGACTTCGGCGACACCCTCGGCATGACGCCGCTGCTGAAGATGCACACGCTCGGCCACGGATTCATCCCGGACCCGATCCACGCCGGCGGGCTGCGCTACCACGGCATGGCGCCGCTGGTGTCCCACGTCTACGAGCTCGGCCTGGCCGAGGCGGAGTCGATCCCGCAGCTGGAGTGCTTCCAGGCGGCGCTGATGTTCGCGCGGACCCAGGGCATCGTCCCGGCGCCGGAGCCGACGCACGCGATCGCCGCGGCGATCCGGGAGGCCAACCGCTGCAAGGAGAGCGGCGAGTCCAAGACGATCCTGACTGCGCTCTGCGGCCACGGCCACCTCGACATGTCGGCCTACGAGGCCTACCTCACCGGCAGCATGCAGGACCTCGACTTCCCCGAGGAGGAGCTGCGCGAGGCGATGGCCGGCGTACCCGTGCTCGAGGACGCCTGAGCCCCGCTCCATCACAACTCATCACCCTTCATAACGGAATCTCTTATTCGTCCTGATAATCTCTGAGTCGTGGACCCGATCGCCAACCCGTACCGTCCCGGCGCCGGTCGTCGACCGCCGGTGCTGGCGGGGCGCCAGCCGCTGCTGGACGCCTTCGACGTGGTCCGCCAGCGGGCCGAGTCCTACGGCGAGGGCGACCGGAGCTGGATCCTCAACGGGCGCCGCGGCGTGGGCAAGACCGTGCTGCTCAACGAGCTGTGGACCCAGGTCTCCGGGCGGGGCTGGATCTCCGCCAAGGTCGAGGCCAGCTGGCACGTGCCCTTCCCCGTCGTGCTGGCCAAGGCGCTCGTCCAGGCGATGCGTACGGCGACCGGTCGGCACCCGGTGCCGAAGCTGCGGCGGCTGCTCGGCGTCTTCCAGGCGTTCTCCCTCAAGGTCGACCCGGCGCTGGGCCTGGTCTCGCTCGGCGCCGACGTCGACCTGGTCAGGGGCGTCGCGGACTCCGGTCGGCTGGGCGACGACCTGACCGCCCTGCTGCAGGTGCTCGGCGAGACGTCGGCCGACCTGGGCATCGGCACCCTGCTGCTCGTCGACGAGCTGCAGGAGGCCAAGCCCGACGAGCTGACCGCGATCAACATGGCCATCCACCAGCTCGGCCAGGGCCCGACGCCGCTGCCGGTGATGCTGGTCGGCGCCGGGCTGCCCTCGCTGCCGACCCAGCTGGGCGAGGCGACCAGCTACGCCGAGCGGCTCTACGAGTACCGCGCCATCGGCCTGCTCGACCCGCCCTCGGCCCGCAACGCGCTGGTCGGCCCGACGTCCGAGCTCGGGGTCGAGTGGCGCAAGAACGCAGTCGAGGCAGCGCTCACACTGGCCGGTGGCTACCCCTATTTCCTGCAGGCGATCGGCAAGCACGTGTGGGACTCGGCCCGCACCTCGCCGATCACCCTGGAGGACGTCGAGGTGGGCACCCGCTACGCCCGCGAGGAGCTCGACGACGGCCTCTACCGCACCCGCTGGGAGCGCGCGACACCGGCGCAGCGCGCGCTCCTGCGAGCGCTGGCCACCGAGGGCGGCGACGAGCCGGTCACGATGGCGGCGCTGGCCCAGGCCACCGGCCGCAGGCGGACCACCGACCTGTCCGTGGCCCGCAACGAGCTGATCAAGAAGGGCCTGGTCTACCCACCCGAGCGGGGGTACATCGCCTTCACCGTCCCCGGGATGGGCGAGTTCATCCAGCGGCAGGAGTGAGAATTTCCTGACCGATCGGTCTGGATTACGGTGGCCGCATGCCCCGACTGCTCGAGAGCTACGCCGCCGGACGCTGGTTCACCGCCGAGGACGACGGCCGGCCACTGCTCGACGCGAGCACCGGCGAGGAGGTCTTCCGGCTCTCGGCCGAGGGGCTCGACCTGGGCGAGATGACGTCGTACGCGCGGGACGTCGGCGGCCCGGCGCTGCGCGCGCTGACCTTCCACGAGCGGGCCGGGATGCTCAAGGCGCTCGGGAAGCACCTGATGGAGCACGTCGCGGAGTTCCACGAGCTGTCGCTGCGCACCGGAGCCACCAAGGGCGACGGGATGGGCGACATCGAAGGCGGCATCGGCACCCTGTTCGCCTCCGGCAGCGTCGGCACCCGGCAGCTGCCCAACGCGACCGTGCACCTGGACGGCGACCCGGTCCCGCTGGGCAAGGGCGGGACCTTCGTCGGCCAGCACGTCTACACCTCGCGGCCCGGGGTGATGGTGCAGATCAACGCGTTCAACTTCCCGGTGTGGGGGATGCTCGAGAAGCTCGGCCCGGCGTTCCTCGCCGGGATGCCGACGATCGTGAAGCCGGCCGCGCACACGTCGTACGTCACCGAGGCGGTGGTCCGCAGCATCGTCGAGTCAGGCCTGGTGCCGGAGGGCACGATCCAGCTGCTGATGGGCAGCCCGGCCGGGCTGCTCGACGAGCTCCAGGTCCAGGACCACGTGGCGTTCACCGGCTCGGCGCACACCGCCGGGCTGCTGCGAAGCCACGCCAATGTCATGCACGGGGGCGTCACGCTCGGCGTCGAAGCGGACTCGCTGAACTGCTCGATCCTCGGCCCCGACGTGACCGCCGACCACCCGGAGCTCGACCTGTTCGTCAAGGGCGTGGTCACCGAGATGACCTACAAGGCCGGCCAGAAGTGCACCGCGATCCGGCGCACCCTGGTCCCGGCGAACATGGTCGACACCGTCATCGAGGCCCTCACTGCTCGGCTGGCGCGTACGACGGTTGGCCACCCGGCGGCCGAGGGCGTCCGGATGGGCGCGCTGGTCAGCCTCGACCAGCGCGAGGAGGTCCGCAAGGCGATCCAGTCGCTGCGCGCCTCCGCCGACGTCGTGTACGGCGACCCGGACCGCGCAGGCAACCCCGACCTGGTCGACGCCGACGGTGAGCGGGGCGCGTTCATGGGCCCGGTGCTGCTGCGCGCCGACGCCCGGGCGGTCGAGCCGCACGACGTCGAGGCGTTCGGGCCGGTCAGCACCGTGATCGGCTACGACTCGGTCGACGAGGCCATCGCGCTGGCCGCCCGCGGCCGCGGCAGCCTGGCCGGCTCGCTGGTCACCCACGACCCGGAGGTGGCACGGACGGTCACGCTCGGCCTCGCTCCGTGGCACGGCCGGATCCTGGTCCTCGACCGCGACGACGCGGGCGAGTCCACCGGCCACGGCGTACCCCTGCCGACCCTCGTCCACGGCGGGCCCGGCCGGGCCGGCGGCGGCGAGGAGATGGGCGGCCTGCGCGGCGTCCTGCACCTGATGCAGCGCACCGCCCTCCAGGGCTCACCCGACATGCTGACCGCGATCACCGGCCGCTGGACCAAGGGCTCGGCCCGCAACGACGACGGCGTGCACCCGTTCCGCAAGAGCCTGGCCGAGCTCCGCATCGGCGACACCATCGCCTCGGAACCGCGCCGGGTGACGCTCGCGGACATCGACCACTTCGCGGAGTTCACCGGCGACACGTTCTACGCCCACACCGACGAGGAGGCGGCGCGTCAGAACCCGCTCTTCGGCGGGATCGTCGCCCACGGGTACCTCGTGGTGTCCCTGGCCGCCGGGCTCTTCGTCGACCCCGACCCCGGCCCGGTGCTGGCGAACTTCGGCGTGGACAACCTCCGCTTCCTCACCCCGGTCAAGGCGGACGACACCATCGCGGTCACGCTGACCGTCAAGCAGATCACCCCGCGCACCAACGCCGACTACGGCGAGGTGCGCTGGGACGCGGTCGTCACCAACGCCGAGGGCGACCCGGTCGCGACCTACGACGTGCTGACACTGGTCGCCAAGGAGTGGTCTGAGTAGGAGTGGGTTTGGTCTGGGCCTGCGTTTCGTGGCACTGGGGCGGGGTGGTCCTGCGGGTCGGCCCCGCGCCGACAGGGCATCGCGCCGGGCCGCGGGTAGCTCGCGCTGTGGCCGGGTCTGGCGGCCGCGACCCGGCTGTGCTTTAGCGTCGCGGGGCCGGCCCGCAGGACCACCCCGGCTCATCACCCCGACTTCGTCATCACAGGTGGGATGGGCGGGCTCGTGAGCCGCTGCGCGGCTCCCTCGCCCGCAATGCCACGGCGCGTCGGTCGAGACAGCCCGCAGGGCTGACGAGACCGGCGCCCACCCCAACCCGTGATGACGAAGTGATGGCAGTGCGCGGTGTGGGGCCGGGGGTGGCGCCCCCGGGGCGTCAAGCGGCTTGGCCGCGGCGCGGGTAGCGCTACGCAACCACGCTGGAAGCTACTGCCCGCGACGCGCCGCCGCAGCCCCGGGGGCGACAGCCCCCGGACCCACACCGAGCCGGTGCCACGAACGCAGACCCAGACCCCGATCCACCCTGCTAGTCGAGTACTCCCGGTGCCGCATCCTCGTCGTCGATCCAGTCCGCGCCGTCGTCGAACAGGTCGCGGTCCTCGCCCTGACGCTTCTTGTCCTTGCCGCTCCGGCCCGCTCCGGCGCCGGCTCCGGCACCCGCACCGCGAGAGCCGGCCGTACCTCGAGAGCCTCGGGCCCCTGCACCGCGACCGCCCCGGCCGCCGTTGCGCCCGGCCATGCCTCCGGCTCCGGCTCGGCCGCCGCCAGTGCCGGTGCCCCGGCCCAGGACCGAGCCGACGCCGGTGCGCGACGTGCTGCCGATGCCGCGGACGCCGCTGGCCGAGAGGCCACCACGCCCACCGGAACCGACCGGCACCAGCCCGTTGAGCCCACCACCGTTCAGGCCACCTGCAAGCCCGCCGGCCAGTCCGGCTGCAGCCGCGCCACCGAGCGCGCCGCCGGCCGCAGCCCCGACGCCACCGATACCGCCACCAATGCCGCCGCCGACGCCGCCCACAGGGGTCGGGCTCCCGGTGAACGGACCGGGCGCGGTCACCGGCCCCGGTCCGGCCGGTACGCCGTTGGGACCCGTCGGGTCGATGACGCCCGGGCCGGGGCCGGGGCCCGGGAATGGGCCGGGGTCGGTGCCGCCACCACCGGGACCGCCCTCGTCGCCCGGACCGCCCTCGTCGCCGGGACCGCCGTCGGTCACGACGTCGATGTTGTGGGTCACCGGCCCGGTGTGCGGGACGGTGGTCGTCGTCGGGCGGGTGCCGGTGTTGACCGGGTTGCCTCCGCCGCCCGAGCCCGGCGGCGCCGCTGGGGGCGCTTCACCGTGGATGCTCTGGAAGACCGCTGCCTGCTTCGTGTGGTTCTCGTCCAGCGCCGTGATCGCGTGACCCGCCTGGGTCTCGCTGTCGGCGTAGTTGTCCCAGAACCGCTTGTTCTGGGTCTGGAACCGGCTCTGCGCGTCGGCGTCGGCCAGGTCCGCGGGCTGGGTCGGGGGCTGGTCGCCGGCGTGAGCGTTGAGCTGGTGGCTGGTCTTCCGGGCGTCCTTCACGGCGGTGGCCGCGTGGTGGAAGGCCTGCGAACCCTGCCGCATCTGGTCAGCGCGGTCGTGCATCTTCTTCGACGAGTTCAGGAAGGCCTGCTTCGCGGCCTTCGCGGTGTCTCCGTCGAAGTCCTCGTTGGTCCCGAAGCTGCGGCCGCGCTCATCGAGCTGCTGGGCGAGGTCGCGGAGCAGCTGCTCGCCCTTGCTCCACTGGTCGCCGGCCGTGTGCAGGCCGTCCTCGTTGGCCTGCTCGACGTACGCCTTGAGCTGCTGTGCCTTGGGTCCGAGCACCTCAGTCACCATCCTCTCCGGCCGAGCCCGGCAGGCCGCAGCTGGTGGGCGCGGCCGCGAACGAGATCGGGATGCAGGAATCGGCCTTGGCGGCCTGCTGCCTGAACGTCTGCTCGGCGGTGTCGTCCGCGTCCCTCACGTTGCGGTAGAGGTCGGTGACGATCACGCCGTACCCCTCCAGACCCGCCGCCATGTCCTTGAGCGCGTCGGCGACGTGCGTGCGGGCCTTGCCTGCGTCACTCGAGCACTGCTGGCTTGCGGGAGCGCCGCCGAAGGCGTTGTGGCCGACCGCATCGGGGGTGTTCTCGGTGAGCTCGCCGGCGCTCGAAGTCAGGAACGAGCGGAGCTCGGCGGCCAGTGCCTCCGAGATGCCGAGCTGCACCAGTGTCGCGATGGTCGACCCGATGTTGGCAAAACTCATGTCGTTCGCTCCCGAGATGTCAAGAGTGCCGGGTACGACTCTGCTACCCCGCTCACGTCAAGGCAAACCACTCGACCTCGGTCCGTCCGCACCCGGTGCCGCGCTACGGTTGAAGGCGCTGGTTCCGGGTCCCGCAGGTGGCCCGAGTTGCCCCGTGGGACAGGAGTGACAAGTGACCCGGAGAAGTCGACACTGCGCGACCGCCGCGCTGGCGGCCGCGATGGTGCTGGGCGTCGCAGCCTGCGGCGGCGATGATGACACCCCCGCGACGAGCGACCCGGCCTCGCCCGCGAGCAGCGCTTCCGATACACCCACGCCCTCCGACAGCGCGTCCCCCACCGAGACGACCGCAGCCCCTTCGGTGACCCCGGCGGCCGGGATCGAGCTGGCCGAGGCCACCTCGGCCCTGAACGCCCCCGCGGCCTGGACGCCGGACGACGGGCTCGTCGACTACGCCTCCGCCGCCCGCGGCCCGGGCACCTACGACTCGCTCCTGCTCTCCGACCACCCGAGCCTGGCCAGCGAGGACGCCACTCTCGACTCGCTGGTGAAGAGCTGGCACCGCGTCGCGCCCGAGGGCACGAAGGCCGAGCGGCTGCCCGACGTCGACCTGGCCGGCACACCGGCGTACTGCATGTTCTACACCGTGACGGGCGACCCGTCGCTGCACTACGACATCGCCACCATCCGCGACGGCCAGAGCGTCAACATCACGTTCGCGCTGGACAAGAAGACGCTGAACAAGGACCCACAGCTGGTCGAGTCGGTGCTGGCCAGCTTCCGCTGGGTCACCTGACAGGGTTCCCCCATGGCAGTCGACAAGGCCGCTAGCGCGGCGGTCGCTCGTCGACGATCCGGCGCATCTTGCCGACCGAGCGCTCGATGCCGTCCGGGGAGACCACGTCGACGCCGACCGAGACGCCGATGGTCGCCTTGACCAGCCGCTCGAGCTCCTGGCCGGCCTGGCCGGCGTCGTACTGCGAGACGTCGCCGCGGCGTTCGACCCGGACCGTCAGGCCGTCGAGGGTGCCGGTGCGGGAGAGCACGCACTGGAAGTGCGGGGACAGAGCCGGGAGCGTCAGCAGCAGCTCCTCGATCTGGGTCGGGAACAGGTTCACCCCGCGCAGGATGATCATGTCGTCGGTGCGGCCGGTGACCTTCTCCATCCGGCGCATGGTGCGAGCGGTTCCCGGAAGCAGCCGGGTCAGGTCGCGGGTGCGGTAGCGGATCACCGGCATCGCCTGCTTGGTCAGCGAGGTGAAGACCAGCTCGCCCTTCTCCCCCTCCGGCAGCACCTCGCCGGTCACCGGGTCGACGACCTCGGGGTAGAAGTGGTCCTCCCAGACGTGCAGGCCGTCCTTGGTCTCGGCGCACTCCTGCGCGACGCCGGGGCCGATCACCTCCGAGAGCCCGTAGATGTCCACGGCGTCGATGTCGAGGACGTCCTCCATCTCGGTGCGCATCTGGTCGGTCCAGGGCTCGGCGCCGAAGATCCCGATCTGCAGCGAGGACTGCCTCGGGTCGAGGCCCTGGCGACGCATCTCGTCGACGATCGCGAGCATGTACGACGGCGTGACCATGATGATCCGCGGCTGGAAGTCGGCGATCAGCCGGACCTGCCGCTCGGTCATGCCGCCGGAGACGGGTACGACGGTGCAGCCGAGCTTCTCCGCGCCGTAGTGCGCGCCGAGCCCGCCGGTGAACAGGCCGTAGCCGTAGGCGTTGTGCAGCACGTCGCCCGGCCGCCCGCCGGCCGCCCGGATGCTGCGCGCCATCACCGAGGCCCACATGTCGATGTCGTCGGCGGTGTAGCCGACCACGGTCGGCTGGCCCGTCGTACCGCTCGACGCGTGCACCCGCACCAGCTGCTCCCGCGGCACCGCGAACATCCCGAACGGGTAGTTGGCCCGCAGGTCGGCCTTGGCCGTGAACGGCAGCTTCGCGAGATCGGCAAGCTCGCGTACGTCGTCGGGGTGTATGCCGGCCGCGTCCCACGCCTCGCGGTAGTGCCGGACGTTCGCGTAGGTGTGCTGGATCGTCTCGCGCAGCCGCTCGGTCTGGAGCGACCTGAGCTCGTCGATCGATGCGGTCTCGATGGGTTCGAGCTGGTCCATCCCTCCCATGGCTCGCAACCTACGCCCGCAACCGAACGCTACCTACGGTGGTCACATGGGCGTGCGGACGACGAGGCGGGCGCTGCTGATGGGCGGAGCCGCGGCCTCGCTGGCGGCGTGCTCGTCCGACGACAGCGGTACGCCGAGCGAGCCGTCGCCCTCGGCTTCGACGACGCCGCCGTCGCCCACGCCGACCGGGACCCCCACTCCGACGCCGACCGAGACGGCCAGCGCCGGGCCGAAGCCGCAGGTCGCGA
Source organism: uncultured Actinomycetota bacterium (assembly GCA_963749865.1). Taxonomy (GTDB): domain Bacteria; phylum Actinomycetota; class Actinomycetes; order Propionibacteriales; family Nocardioidaceae; genus Nocardioides. Next base: position 168,426 of record CAVVOE010000002.1, on the reverse strand, counting down.
GCGAGCTGCTGGCCGGCATCGCCGTGCCGTGGGGGATCGCGTTCCTCCAGGACGACAGCGCGCTCATCGGCGCCCGGGACACCGGCGTGCTCTACCGGCTCGCCGACGGGATGGCGCAGAAGATCGGGCGGCTCGACGTGCGGTCCCGGATCGACGAGGGCGGAGAGACCGGGCTGCTCGGCCTGGCGATCCAGCCCGGCACGACCGACGTCTCGGTGGTCTTCGCGTACCTCTCCACCGACGACGACAACCGGATCGTGCGGATGACGTGGGACGGGTCCGCGCTCGGCGCGCCGGAGCCCGTCCTCACCGGCATCGCGACCTCGACCCACCACAACGGCGGCGGCCTCGTCTTCGGCCCCGACGGGCTGCTGTACGCCGCCACCGGGGACGCCGAGGACTCCGCCAGCGCCCAGGACACCGGCTCGGTCAACGGGAAGGTGCTCCGGATGACCGAGACGGGATCGGTCCCCGACGGCAACCCCTTCGACAACCTCGTGTGGAGCTACGGCCACCGCAACGTCGAGGGCATCACGTTCGACGACCAGGGCCGGCTCTGGGCCGCGGAGTTCGGCGACAAAGGCGCAGACGAGCTCAACCTGATCGAGCCCGGGAAGAACTACGGCTGGCCGGACGTCGAGGGCTCCGACGGGAACGGCGGGTACGCCGACCCGCTGGCCGAGTGGCCGGTCGACGAGTGCTCCCCGAGCGGCGTGGCGGTGGCGGCCGGCCGCGCGTGGCTGGGCGCGCTGCAGGGCGAGTGCGTGTGGTCGGTGGTCCTGGACGGCCCGGAGGCGGGGAAGGCCGAGCGGCACCTCGCCGGTGAGTACGGCCGGATCCGCTCGGTGGTCGCGGCCCCGGACGGGTCCCTGTGGGTCACGACCTCGAACCGGGACGGCCGCGCCGATCCGCGACCCGCTGACGACCGGATCCTGCGCGTCACCCTGTGACAGGTGTGACGCACGGGTCGATACCGTGATGCAATGTTCAGCGCTCTCGGCCGTGTCGCGTCCCGTCGTCCGTGGCTCGTCATCGCCGCCTGGGTCGTCTTCGTGATCGCAGTCGTTGCTCTGGCACCGGCGTTCAAGGCCACCCAGGACCAGGCCGAGTTCCTGCCCGGCCACTACGAGTCGATCAAGGCCTTCGAGCTCCAGGCCGAGGCATTCCCGCAGGACAACACGATCGGCGCGATCGTCGTCTTCGACCGCAAGGACGGCGAGAAGCTCACCGACGACGACACCGCCCAGGTGCAGGAGGTCGTGGACGGCCTCGACGGCGACCTCGGCAAGGCGTTCGTGTCCATCACAGCCGGCCCGCCTTCGGAGAACGGCCTGGTCCAGCTGGCCGTCGTCGGGCTGTCCGACGACGCCACCGGCTACGACACCCAGTCCTTCGACGCGGTCAAGAAGCTGCGCGCCGACCTCGACGACGCCGTCACCGGCGACCTGGAGTACGGCGTGACCGGCAACGCCGCGCAGGGCTACGACGAGCAGGAGTCAGGCAACCAGGCGCTCCTCATCGTCGGGCTCGCGACGGTCCTGCTGATCCTGGTCCTGCTCGCGGTCATCTTCCGCAGCGTCCTGATCTGCCTGCTGCCGCTCGTGATCATCGGCTTCATCCTCCGCCCGGTGTCCCTCGGCCTGATCGCCACCGCGAACAAGCTGTTCGACCTCAAGGCCAGCAGTGACGTCGAGGTCATCCTCACCGTCGTCCTCTTCGGCATCGGAACCGACTACGTCCTGTTCTTCCTGTTCCGCTACCGCGAACGGCTGCGCGAGGGCGAGGACAAACGCGCTGCGGTCGCGCACGCCCTCGAGCGAGCCGGCGAGGCGATCGCCTCGGCGGGTGGCGCGGTGATCGTGGCCTTCATGGCGCTGGTCCTGTCCTCACTGGGGATCTTCCGCTCGCTCGGGCCGGCGCTCGCGATCGCGGTGGCCGTGACGCTGCTGGCCGCGCTCACCCTGGTGCCTGCCCTCGCGGCCCTGCTCGGCCGCGCGCTCTTCTGGCCCTCCAAGAAGTACCTCGTCGAGCCGGAGGCCGCCCGGTTCGCGGCCGTCGGCAGGTCACTCGGTCGCCGCCCAGCGCGCTACGCGATCGCCTCGGGCGGGGTGCTCGCCCTGCTGGCGCTCGCCGCGCTGACGTTCAACCCGACCTTCGACCTCGGCACCAGCAGCACCTCGGGCACGGCCGAGTCCGCGGTGGCGCTCAAGACGCTGGAGAAGGGGTTCCCGGCCGGAGCCACCGACCCCACGCTCGTGCTGCTGCGCTCCACCGACGGCAACCAGCTGGACGAGGCCGACCTGACGGCGTACCAGGCGGCGCTCGGCGAGATCGACGGCGTCGCCCAGGCCCTGCCCGGGCAGCCCTCCGAGGAAGGCACGGTCGCATCGTTCAGCGTCTACCTCGACGGTGACCCGGCGTCCGACGCGTCGATCGCGGCGGTCAAGGGACCCGTCCGCGACGGTGCTCATGCCGCTGCGCCCGACGGCACCGAGGCCCTGGTCGGCGGGACCACGTCGGTCTTCGTGGACTTCCAGGAAGCGATGAACCGCGACTACACCGTCGTGTTCCCGGTGGCCGCGATCGTGATCGCGATCATCCTCGCGCTGCTGCTGCGGAGCCTGGTGGCCCCGTGGTACCTCATGGTCTCGGTCGGCCTGGGCTTCGGCGCCACCCTCGGGGCGACGGCGCTCATCTTCCAGACGCTCGCCGGCGACCCCGGGCTGATCTTCATCCTGCCGATCTACGTCTACCTGTTCGTGGTCGCGCTCGGCACCGACTACAACATCCTGATGATCGCGCGGCTGCGCGAGGAGGCCCGTGAGGGGCTGGAGCCACGCGACGCCGCCGCAGAGGCCGTCAAGCACGCCGGCCCGACGATCGCGGCCGCCGGCGTGATCCTCGCGGGGACCTTCGGCTCGCTCATGCTGGGCGGCAACAGCTTCTTCACCTCGATGGGCTTCGCCCTGTCGTTCGGCATCTTCGTCTCGGCGTTCGTGATGGCGATGTTCTTCACTCCGGCGCTGACCGCGCTGATCGGCCACGCCGCCTGGTGGCCGGGTCACGGCGACGAGACGCACGTCGAGCCGGAGGAACCGGCCGCCACACCTCGTTAGCGCTCGTCGACGAACCGCACCGGGCCGCCCGGCACGTGCTCGTCCTGCGGGTCGAGGGTCTGGCCGGCCTCGTTCTCCAGGATCACCCGCACCTCCTCGCGCTGCTCGCTGCCGAGCGGGCACATGATGGTCAGCGCGTGCTGGTCGACGGGGTCGGCCACCGCCTCGAACCCGCCGCGGGACAGGGCGACGAGCACCGCAGCCGGGTCCTGGCCGTCCGGTACGTCGTAGCGAAGCGTGTCCCGGGCCGTGGTCACCTCTTCATGGCGCGCGGCGCGGTCCTTGCCCAGCCGCGACAGCATCACGCCGGCGACGACCAGCGCGATGACGACCAGGATGATGATGACGTAGCCGGCGCCCATGGCGACCTCCCGAGGTGCGACGTTGTCCTAGTGTCCAGTGCCCGATCAGGCCCGGGACACACTGACAGCCCTAGCCTCGGCCGAGCAGACAGATGCGCGGCGGGTTGCGCTGCAGCTTGCGGATCGACAGCGTGGACATGCTCAGCGTCAGCCAGTCGGACGACAGGTAGCGCGCTTTGCCGATCCCGACGTCGGCCACGGTGCCCTCCGCGGCGCCGACGTACTGGTCGAGCCAGTAGTCGGCGCCGGCGCTGGCCAGGTAGCGGGCCAGGTGCCGCTCGTCGGGACCGGAGGGGTCGTCCATGATCACCCGAGCCGAGTAGACGCAGACGACGCCGGCGACGTCGGCCGGGTCGATCTTCGCCCGTGCGCGGTTCGCGAACAGATGGAAGTTGTAGCCGCCACCGAGCGTGGCGGAGACCGCGCCGTGCGCCTCCTCGCGCAGGTCGGCCGGCTTGCTCACGTTGCCGGAGAAGTCCTCGAGGTAGTTGGCGCCGTTGACCCGGCGCGACGCGTTCGCGCGGCGCCACTTGCCGGTGCGTCGCGACAGGATCCACAGACAGATGTCGCGGCAGGCGACCCGGACGTTGCTGGCCGGGCTGCCGTCGATGTCCTCGTAGATCTGGCCCCAGGCGCTGACCGCGTGGAAGCCGTGCCGCGCCGGGTGGTTGCCGACGCCGACGCGGGGGTGCTTGGCCCAGTTGTAGGTCTTCGGTACGCCGTGCATGCGGCCGGCGTGCTTGCCCACCATGTCGTGGGCGAGCAGCGCGGCCACCTGGTCGCGCGGCGCACACCCCGCGGCCAGGGCGGGGCCGGAGAGGCCGAGAGTGGAGACCGGGGCCGCGACGGCGGCGCCGCGCACGAGCGAGCGTCGGGTCAGGGGTTGCACCCGCCGCACCGTAGGGCATGTCGGCTCATACCCCCAAGGGCACCCGCGGCTCGCACCGGAACTCGGCTAGATGTGCTATAACTTCATCTAATCTATTGACTTTATACGGGAGCGCTGCGGATGCCGGTCACGACCGTGGAGGTGCCCTCACTCGGGAGCCACACCCACCTCGTCCACGACGGGACCGTGGCGGTGGCGGTGGACGCTCCGCGCGACCCGTCGGCGCTGGAAAGAGCCGCCGCGGAGGCCGGCGTCGACCTGGTGGCCGTGGCCGACACACACGTGCACGACGACCACGTCTCGGGCGGACCGGCCCTGGCCCGCCGGCACGGGGCCGACTACCTGCTGTCGGCCGACGAACCCGTCGCCTTCGAACGGGTGGCCGTGCTCGGCGGTGACGTCCTGTCCTACGGCACGATGGAGCTGGAGGTGCTGGCCACGCCGGGGCACACGCTGCACCACCAGTCCTTCGTCGTGCGGGTGCCCGGCGAGCCGGCGGCCCTGCTCTCCGGCGGCAGCCTGCTGCCCGGGAGCGTCGGCAGGACCGACCTGGTCGACCGACGGCTGACCAACACCCTGGCGCGGTTGCAGTGGCGCAGCGCCCGGGACCAGCTCGGGCTCGACGCGGACACCCTGCTGTTGCCGTCCCACGGCTTCGACGCCGCGGCGGACGGTCCCGTCACCATCGGCGGTCAGCGCGCCCATCCGGTCCTCTCCACCGACCAGGGTCGGTACGCCGACGCGCTGGTCGCGCGTTTCGGTCCGGTGCCCGCGTGCCACCCGCACCTCGATCCGCTCAACCGGATCGACTCCGGACCGGCCTCGCCCTCGCGCCGGGTCACGGCCGCCGAGGTCGACGCCGCGCTCACCGCCGACCGCTGGGTGGTCGACGTGCGCGACCGGGCGCGGCATGCAGACGGTCACCTGGCCGGGAGTGTCGGCGTCGAGTACTCCGCAGAGTTCGCCACCCACGTCGGGTGGCTGGTCCCGTGGGGGGCCGAGCTCGTGCTGCTCTCGGACCGGCTCGACGAGCTCGCGGCCGCCGTCCGCGACCTGGCCGGCATCGGAATCGAGGAGGTCGGCGTGCACGTGGTCGAGCGCCGGCACCGACTGGGCGCGCGTTACCGCCGCGCCGACTGGGCCGACTACCACGAGGTCGTCGCGGGCCGCACGGTCGGCCGTCCGGCCGTCGTCGACGTCCGCGAGGCCGAGGAGTACGCCGCAGGCCACCTCCCGGGCGCGCTGCACGTGCCGCTTCAGGACGTCGAGCGGGTGGCGCAGACCCTGCCACCCGGCGAGCTGTGGGTGCACTGCGACTCCGGCTACCGAGCCGCGATCGCGGCCAGCCTCCTCCACCGGAACCGCCGCAATGTCGTGCACCTCGACGACGCCTGGGTGCGGGCCGCCGAACTCGGCGCGGAGGTCTGCGCCAGCCCCGCGGCTGTCGCCTCGGCTGGCTAGCCTCGCGGCCGTGGCGTGCGAGATCGCGGACTTCCTGCAGCTGGTCCATCAGCTCGAGGATGTCTCCCAGCGCGACCGCGAACGGTGGTCGGCGTTCGACGTGGGCCGCAAGACCTTCGGCTACCTCTGGCCTCGCACCAGCACGGTGGGGCTGAAGCAGACCGTCTCCGAGCAGCTCGCGCTGGTGGCCGAGCGCCCCGACGTCTTCGAGGTGCAGTACACCTCGGGCGGCTTCGGGTGGGTGGTCGTCGACCTGTCCGGGATCGAGCGCGACGAGCTGGCCGAGCTGACCTTCGAGGCCTGGCGGCTCACCGCTCCGTCCCCCCTGGTGGAGGCGCGGGCAGATCGGCTGCCCACATGACTCCGCCCTTGACCACCGCCCGGCGCGGCGGCACGAGCACCACCGCGGCCGCGGCGTTCTCGGCGGGGACGACGACGAGGTCGGCCGGCGCACCGGGCTCGACTCCGCGCCCGTCACCGGTCAGCAGGAGCCGGCCGCCGGTGGAGGCCGCCCGCAGCACCAGCTCGATGTCGTCGTCGCGGCGCAGGCCGCTGCGGTACGCCACGTGCCGGGCGCGCTCCAGCAGGTCGCCGGTGCCGTAGGGGCCCCACAGGTCCCGGATGCCGTCGTGACCGATGCCGGTCACCACCCCGGCCTGCGCCAGCAGCCGCAGCGGCGGCACCGGGAAGCTGTAGGGCGCCGCGGTGACCACCCCGACGCCGGCGCCGGCCAGCCGATCGGCCAGCCGGCCGGCGGCGACCTCGTCCAGGTCGCCGAAGACGTAACAGTGGCTGGCCGCCACCCGGTGCTGGAGCCCGAGCTCGACGGTTCGGTCGGCCAGCAGCTCCAGCTCGCGGAGACCGTCGGCACCGTGGGTGTGCAGGTGCAGGTCGACGGCCACGCCGTGCCGCGCGGCCAGCCCCAGCACCGCGTCGAGGTACGCCGAGGGGTCGCCCTCGGCTCCGGGGTCCAGCCCGCCCACGGCCGCCGCCCCCGCCTGCACCGCCTCGTCCAGCAGCTCCGCCGTACCCGGCAGCGAGAGCAGCCCGTGCTGCGGGAAGGCCACCTGCTGGACGTCGACCCGGTCGCGGACCTCGTCGGCGAGCGCAGCCACGGCCAGCACGCCCCGCAGGCCGACCTCGGGGTCTACGTCGGTGTGGGTGCGCAGGGTGGTCGTGCCGGAGGAGGCCATCGCGTCGACCAGTGCGCGCATCGCCGTGGGGTCCGGGATCCCCAGCTCGGTGCGCCGGCCGCGGTCGTGCGCGATCCGCGAGGCCAGGTCGTCGCCGGCCAGGTGCGAGACCCACGGCCGTCCGAACAGGGTCTTGTCGAGGTGGCAGTGCGCCTCGACCAGGCCGGGCAGCACCAGGCAGCCGGTCGCGTCCAGCCGCTCGGCCGCGTGCGCGGTGCCCGCCGGCAGCACGGCCTCGATCTCGCCGCCGGTGACGACGACGTCGCGCGGCCCGTCGCTGTCGAGGAGTCGGCCGCCGGTCACGACCAGGTCGGGCACCCGCCGAGGCTAGTGGTTGCCACCGGAAGCTCGTCGGGGGTGGCCCGTGCTCCGGGTGCGTGCATCGCAAGGCGCCGGAGTGACGCTCTACTTGTTCGTCCAGCTAGCGACGGCAACGCCGCGAGGTGCGTGCCCGGGGTGCGGGACACCCGACGAACTTCCGGTGGTGACCACTAGCGGTCGGCTGCCTGCACCAGACTCGGGAGCAGAACCGTGCACGTGGTGCCCAGGCCGAGCTCGGACTCGACCTCGATCCGGCCCCCGTGGCGGTGCACGACGCGGTCGACGACCGCCAGCCCCAGTCCGGTGCCGGGCCGGCTGCGCACCTCGGGACGCTCGGACCGGAAGAACTCCTCGAACAGGTGGTCCAGCTCGTCCGGCGCGATGCCCAGCCCCTGGTCGCTCACCCGCAGCTCGACGCACGCCGCCCCGTCCTCGACCCGGTCGACCAGGGTGACGGTGACCGCGCCTCCGGGGTCGGAGTACTTGATCGCGTTGGACAGCAGGTTGCCGACCAGGTCCTCCAGCTCCCCGGGGTCGCCGAGCACCAGCATCGGGGCCTCGGGCTCGACCAGCTCGACGGCGACCTCGCCGCCGGCGGCCTCGGCGGAGACCGAGCCGACCACCTCGCGGACCAGCTCGCCCAGGTCCACCTCGACCTCGTGCAGGGGTCGGTCCGGGTGGTTGACCTTGGCCAGGGCCAGCAGGTCCCGGACCATCACCTCGATCCGGCCGGTGGCGCGCTCGATGCCCCGCACCGCCCGCTCGGCCGGGTCGCCCGGGGCCAGGTGGTCGATCAGGATCTCGAGGTTGCCGATGATCGCCGCGACCGGGCTCTGGAGCTGGTGGGAGAGCGCGGCGATGAGCTGGCCGCGGTAGGCGGCGGTGGCCTGTTCGCGGCGCATGCCGTGCTCGAACTCGTGCCGCTCCAGGAGGGTGATCACCGCCCGCCCGGCCTGCCGCGCGTACAGCTCGATGACGCGCCGCTGCTCCGCGTCGGGCCGCAGGCCGTTGCGGGGTACGTCGACGGAGAGTACGCCCCGGAGCTCGCCGGCGTCGTCCTCGAGGAGCGCCACGAGCAGGTCGCGCGGGTGCCAGGCGTCGGGTGCGTCGATGGGCTCGAGGTCGGGGATGAAGGAGTACTCGGCCAGTCGGCTCGTGTCGCGCTCGTGCGGGACGAACCTGAGCGGCCCCCAGTCCTCGGCGTTCTCCAGCTCGGCCAGCAGCGCCTCGACCGGCGGGTGCAGGTCGGACAGCTCGGCGTGTGCCTGCTCGCCGCCCGCGATCGCGACCGTGTCGAGGTGCCCGCCGTGGACGATGCTGATCGCCGCGAGCTCGAAGCCGGCCAGCTCGGTCACGCCCTCGGCGATGAACTGCAGCGCGGCGGCGTCCACCGTCGCGGGCTCCAGCGGTTCAGCTCTCCCCATGGGGCAGTGGTAACACATCGGGCAGTCGAGGGCGGATCACCCGGGTCACAACCGCCAGCAGGAGCAGCGCGACGACGCCGTCGAGCCAGTAGTGGTTCGCGGTGACGATGACGACGACCGCGGTGACCGCCACGTGGCCGGTGGCGACCCAGGCCAGCCAGCGCGGTCCGGTGCGGTGCACGACGTACGCGATGAGTGCGGCCCAGCCGACGTGCAGGCTCGGCATCGCGGCGAACTGGTTGGCCAGGTCACCACTGGCGCCGGCGTAGGCGTCGGGGCCGAGGAGGGCCATCGTGTCGAGGAAGCCCCACTGCGGGAACATCCGCGGCGGGGCCAGCGGGTAGACGATGTGCACCACCAGGGCGGCGCCGGTGAGGGCGATGACCAGGTTGCGGGCCCAGACGTACTCCCACCGCGGCCGGAACAGGTAGCCCCACACCAGGAACGCGACCATCGCCGGGAAGTGCACCGAGAAGTAGTAGAAGTTCGCGAGGTGCAGCAGCGTCTCGGACGGCACCAGCCCCTGGATCGTGGCTTCGGACGGAAGGTGCAGCAGGTGTTCGAGGTCGTGTACGTCGACCGCGTGGTCGTAGGCCGCCGCCTCCTCCCCGCGGGCCAGCAGCCGACCCAACCGGTAGAGCTCGAAGAGGACCGCCACCAGGACCAGCTCGAGCACCGCGTAGAGGACGGCGGGACCCACGCGCCGGACCGCGCGGCGCACCGGCGCCGGCGCCAGACCCGGGTGCACGAGTGTCATCGCTCCTCCTCTCAGGAACGGTTCTAACCGAGCTCAACGCTTCTCGTCACCCGGGATTCCCCCGGACCTCTCCCTGATGGCTCCCCTACCTGCGGCCCCCCGGCTGTCGACCGTCGACCCGTCCATTTCTCATCGGGCGGTGCCAATAGCGGATTTCTCAGACTTTCCCCGCAGAATGCGCGAAGGGAGAGCGAACCTCCGGTCCCCTTCGCGCGTCTCCTGTGCGGAGGGAGTCTCCGGTCAAGGGAAGGGTGCACGTGAAGAAGGTCTCTGCCGCGGTCTGCGCGGTCCTCGTCCTGACGTCGGCCGGCCAGGCCGTCACCGCCGGCGCCAGTGCGGCAGCAGACGGCTCGTCGTTCGGGTCGGCCACCGCGTCGTCCGGCCGACCGGACGCCGGCACCGCGCCGGCGACAGACCGCGCCGTCGAGAAGGGCAAGGGGAAGGGTCGCTACCACGTCCCGACCGGCGCCTACTTCAACAACCCGCGCGGCGGCTGGGACGTCCGGCTGAAGATCGAGCGGCAGGTCGTGCACGCGATCGACAACACCCGCAAGGGCGCCGTCATCCGGATCGCGCTCTACTCCTTCGACCGGATCCCGGTGGCCAAGAGGCTGCTGGCTGCCCGCAACCGCGGCGTGCACGTGCAGCTGCTGCTCAACGACCACCAGGACACCCGGGCGATGAAGATGCTGCGCGCTCGCCTCGGCACCAACGTGAACAAGAAGGACTTCATCTACAAGTGCCACTCGGGCTGCCGCACCGATGGCCGAAAGCGGCTCCTGCACACGAAGTTCTACACGTTCACCAAGACCGGCAAGTCGAAGTACGCACTCTTCTTCGGCTCCGCGAACCTGACCATGAACGCGGCCCGGCACCAGTGGAACGACCTGTACCTCTCCGACGGCAACAAGCCGCTGTTCGACCAGTACATCGCGCTGTTCAACGACATGAAGAAGGACTACGAGAAGCAGCAGCCGCCGCTCCCGACGTTCTGCGGCATCCCGTCGAACGCGGTCACCTGCAACGACGCCGTCGACTTCGGCACGACCGTGACCTTCCCGCGGTACGTCGGTCCCGGCAACGACCCGATCATCCAGATCCTCAACCGGATCCAGTGCATCACCATCACCCCGGACGGCAAGCGGGTGCGCACCAAGCTGGCGGTGAACATGCACACCATCCGCGGCCGCCGTGGCGACTACCTGGCCGACGCGTACCGCCGCAAGTTCGCCGAGGGCTGCAACGCCCGGTTCAGCTTCGGCCTGGTCGGCTTCCACACCAAGGGCCATCTCGGCGCCAAGACCCCGCGTGGGCGGCTGCCGCTCCGGTCGAGCGCGTTCGACTACCACCCCGAGAACAACGACAACGTGAAGAACAACCCGGACGACAAGCTGGACCTCACCCTGGACTACTACTCGCACCAGAAGTACCTGGTGATCCAGGGCAACTACGCCGGCGACCCCAACGCCAACCTGGTCTTCACCGGCTCCTCGAACTGGGGCGCCCTGGGCGCGGTCAACGACGAGATCCTGGTCGCGGTCCAGGGCCAGCGACCAGCCCGGCAGTACATGTCGAACTTCAACTTCATGTGGCGCCCTGGCAACTCCCGGAACGCCTACACCACGACGTACATCCACTTCCGGGTGCCCGTCGTCAGGATGGGCCCCGACGGCGAGAAGGTCGTGACCTACCGGACCGAGCGGCGCAAGCGGGTGACGGTCGACCCGAGCCTCGTGTATCGGCCGGCCGGGCCGTTCTGGGAGGACGACTGATCTCGCTTGCGCCTGTCGCTGTTGGTGTAGGCCATGGAAGGCTCGCACGATGGCAAGCCCCGGGCGAGCTGAGAGCTGCCAGATCAGCCTGCTGGTTCCCCATCCCCGACGTACTGCCGTCCTCGTCGCCGAAGGCACGACATCGTTCGAGACCCCGACGCGGCCGCGGCACCCGAGGCTGCCGACGCTGCGGCTGAACAGTGCGGAGCCGCTCCTGTCCGAGATCCTGGCCCACGTCGACGTGGTGGACACCGACAAGACGGCGGTGCTGCGGCAGGTCATGACCTCGAGCGGCGACGTCGACGACGGTGCGGTCACGCTGATGCTCGAGTTCGAGGGAGCGTCGGCCGAACCGACGGCCGGCTGGATCTGGCTCGACCTCGACGCGGAGGTGATCGCGCGGCTGGAACCCGAGCAGTCCCGAGCAGCCGTGGCCGCGTGGGTCCGCGAGCGGGTCGAGGGATGGTCGCCGCTTCGGCCTGCCTGGTCCCACCCGGGGTGGCTCGCACGCGCCTCCCACTGGACGGCCGGGCAGATGGCCGCGGACGGCCGACCGGCGCTCGGCGCACCACAACAGCACCAGCTCTGGAGCTTGTCGGTCGTCTTGCGCTGTCCGTCTGCGCACGGCGACTTCTTCTTCAAGTGCAGTGCCGAGACCTACCGCCATGAGGCGTCCCTGACGCGCGCCCTGGCCGAGCGGATGCCGGACCTGGTGCCGGAGGTGATCGCCGTCGACAGCGCCCAGGGTTGGATGCTGATGCGCGACCTCGCCACTGCCGAGCTGGGCGACCAGGACCAGTCGCTGTGGCACGAGGGCGTCGTGGCACACGCGGGCATCCAGCGCTTGTGGCTGGGACGGACCGACGAGCTGGTCGGCCTCGGGCTGCCGATCCGGTCGCTGGCCGACCTGGCGGCGCAGGTCAGGGCCATGACCGAGGACACCGTGCTGCTGGAGCGGGCTTCTGAGGATCTGCGCGAGCGATGGCTGGCTACCGCGCCAGCCCTGGTCGAGTCGTGCCTGCGCCTCGACCAGATCGGGCCCGGTCCGACGCTGGTCCACGGGGACTTCCATCCGTGGAACGTGACCCTCGGCGCGAACGCCACGCGTGTCTTCGACTGGAGCGACGCCGCCGTGTCGCACCCGTTCGTCGATCTCGCCACCTATGTCTTCAGGACTCGCGACCTCTCCGTGCGCCGGCGCCTGGTCGATGCCTACGTCAGAGCCTGGTCGACCGAGGGATCGCAGGAGTCGCTTCGCGAGGCGGCACTCCTGGGGCTGGTCGTCGGAGCCCTGTACCAGGTGCAGAACTACCGTGCCCTCCTGCCGACCTTGATGGCGAACGGCGCGGACGACGACCTGGCCGGTGCCGACCTGGACTGGATCAACCGCAGCCTGACCCGCCATCAGCACGGCCTGGAGAGCCCGAACTGACTCGGTCATGACGGGAGAGGCCGTCGGCTACGGCCGCCAGCGCCGGTGTCTCGTGCCGGTGGTCCCGGCCCGCACCAGCTCCAGCCGTGGCTTGGCGCCGTCGGTGCGGCCGGTCTGCGGCTTGCGCCGGCCGGCGCGCCACGGCAGCGGCCACACCGCGCCCGGCCCGTCGTAGTCCTGCTCGACCGCGGCGTGCAGGGTCCAGCTCGGTTCGTAGAGGTGCACGCGGCCGAGGGCGCACAGGTCGGCGCGCCCGGCCATGAGGATCGAGTTGACGTCGTCGTAGGAGGAGATGACGCCCACCGCGATGGTCGGGACACCGAGCCGGTTGCGGATGGCGTCGGCGTACGGCGTCTGGTAGCTGCGTCCGAACGCCGGCCGCTCCGCCTTGGTCACCTGGCCGGTCGAGACGTCGATGGCCGCGGCACCCGCGTCCGCGAACGCGGCGGCGACGGCCAGCGCGTCGTCGAGCGACTGGCCGTCGTCGACCCAGTCCGTGGCCGAGATCCGCACCGTCATCGGACGGTCCGCCGGCCACACCTCACCCATCGCCTCCCACACCTCGAGCGGGAACCGGAGCCGGCCGGCGATGTCGCCGCCGTACTCGTCGGTGCGCCGGTTGGTCACGGGCGAGAGGAAGCCGGACAGCAGGTAGCCGTGCGCGCAGTGCAGCTCGAGCAGGTCGAAGCCCGCCTCGGCCGCGCGCCGGGCGGACGCGACGAACTCCTCGCGAATGGAGTCCATCCCCGCCCGGTCGAGCTCGAGCGGGGTCTGGTTGGCCGGTGAGTACGGCACCGCTGAGGCGGCGACGACCTCCCAGTTGCCCTCCGGCAGCGGCTCGTCCATCCCCTCCCACATCAGCCGGGTCGACCCCTTCGCACCCGAGTGCCCGACCTGGCAGCCGACCGCAGCGCTGCTGTGACCGTGCACGAAGGTCACGACCCGGGCCCAGCCGTCCCGCTGCTCGTCGGTCCAGAGGCCGCCGCAGCCGGGGCTGATCCGGCCGTCCGGCGAGACGCAGATCATCTCGGTCATCACCAGACCGGCGCCGCCGAGCGCCTTGCCGCCGAGGTGCACGAGGTGGAAGTCCGTGGGCCGGCCGTCCTCCGCGACGTACTGGTCCATGGGCGAGACGATGACCCGGTTGTTCAGCGTCAGGCCGGGACCCGACGCCGCGCGCAGGGTCACCGGCTGGAACATCGGTGGCGTGTCGGAGCGACCCGCGCACTGGTCGGCGTACCACGCCTCGCAGCGCGCCACGAACTCCGGGTCGCGGACCCGCAGGTTGTCGTAGGTGACCCGCCGGGACCGGGTCATGATGTTGAACCCGAGCTGCAGCGGCTCCTGGTGGACGTACTGCGCGAGGTTCTCGAACCACTCGAGGCTGGCCTGGGCCGCCCGCTGGGTCGAGAGCACCACGGCCTTGCGCTCCACCTCGTAGGTCGCCAGCGCCTCGGCGACCGACGGCGCCTCGTGCAGGCAGGCGGCGAGGGCGAGCGCGTCCTCCATCGCCAGCTTGGTGCCGGACCCGATCGAGAAGTGGGCCGTGTGGGCGGCGTCGCCCAGGATCACCACGCCCCCCTTGCCGGGCTCGGCGTGGACCCAGTGCTCGTTGCGCACCGTCGTGAACGAGATCCAGCGCGAGTTGTTGGCCAGCACGGCGTGGTCACCCAGCACGTCCGAGAACAGCTCGCGGATCAGCGCGATCGACTTCTCGTCCGACTCCCCCGGCGCCCAGTCGCGGTCCGCGAAGTCGGCGAAGCCGGCGCGCTGCCACACCTCGCTGGTCATCTCGACGATGAAGGTCGACCCGGTCGCGTCGTAGGGGTAGCCGTGGATCTGCATCACGCCATGGGGCGTCTCGCGGATGTAGAACTTGAACGCGTCGAAGACCAGGTCGGTGCCGAGCCAGATGTAGCGGCAGTCGCGCACGTCCAGCGTCGGACGGAAGGTCTCGGCGTACCGCTGCCGCACCGCGGAGTTGAGGCCGTCGGCCGCCACGACCAGGTCGTGGGTCGCGGCCAGCTCGGCGACGTCCGGCGCGTCCGTGCGGAACCGCAGCGTGACGCCGAGGCTCTCGCAGCGAGCCTGCAGGATCTCCAGCAGCCGCCGCCTGCTCATCGCCGCGAACGCGTGCCCGCCGCTGGTGACCACCTCGCCCTTGGCGTGCACGTCGATGTCGTCCCAGATCGCGAACTCCCGCTGCATCTGCTCGAACACCGCGGGGTCGGCATGCTCAATGCCTCCGAGCGTCTCGTCGCTGAAGACCACCCCGAAGCCGAAGGTGTCGTCCGCGGCGTTCCGCTCCCACACCGTGATCTCGTGCGGGTCACCGCTCAGGGCCGCGAGCTGCTGGGCGAGAGCGCTGAAGTACAGGCCGCCGGGACCGCCTCCGATCACCGCAATCCGCATGTGTGAAGATAGCGTCTTCTTGACGGGCGTTGTCAAGACGCAATACCTTCGTCGGCATGGCCAGCGAGAGCGGGTTCGGGCTCACTGCGGCCCAGGAGCAGTACGCCGCGTGGGTGCGCGAGGTGGCCACCGAGCGGCTGGTGCAGGTCGAGCCGGTGCACGGAGGCGTGAACCGCCCGCTGCTGCGCGAGATGGGTGACGCCGGGCTGCTCCGGGGGCTGTTCGGCGGTGCCCCTGATGAGCCGCCGCGTGACGCCGCCGCCGTGAACCTCTGCCTGCTGCGCGAGACCCTGGCCACGATCAGCACCGAGGCCGAGACCGCGCTGGCCCTCCAGGGGCTGGGCTCCTACCCGATCCTGCAGTCCGGCCAGGACGCGACGCGCGAGCGCTGGCTGCCCGGGGTGGTGACCGGAGAGGTGGTCCCGGCCTTCGCCCTCTCCGAGCCGGACGCGGGCTCCGACGCCGGCGCGCTCAAGCTGGAAGCCCGGACCGACGCCGACGGCTGGACCCTCCACGGCACCAAGACCTGGATCTCCAACGCGCCCGAGGCCGATGTGTACGTCGTCTTCGCCCGCACCACGCCCGACGCCAAGGCCCGCGGGGTCACCGCCTTCGCCGTGCCCGGTGACGCCGCCGGGCTCACCGGCGAGCCGCTCGACATGGTCGCGCCGCACGCGCTCGGCACCCTGGTCTTCGACGGCGTCCGGGTCGGCCGGGAGGACGTGCTGGGCGAGGTCGACCGCGGCTTCGCCGTCGCGATGCGCACCCTCGACCTGTTCCGCCCCAGCGTCGGCGCTTTCGCGGTCGGCATGGCGCAGGCCGCCCTCGACGCGAGCCTGGAGTGGACCACCCAGCGCGAGGTGTTCGGCGCCCGGCTCGCCGACCACCAGGCCACCCAGCACACCCTGGCCGAGATGGCCACCCGCACCGAGGCCGCCCGACTCCTGGTGCGCCGGGCCGCCGCGACGTACGACGCCGGCGCGGCCCCGGACGAGATCACGACGAGTGCCGCGATGGCCAAGCTGTTCGCGACCGAGACGGCGCAGTGGGTGGTCGACCAGGCCGTGCAGCTGCACGGGGCCCGCGGGCTGCAGCGGGGCCACCTGCTGGAGCGGCTCTATCGTGAGGTCCGGGCGCCCCGGATCTACGAAGGCGCCTCGGAGGTGCAGCGGACGATCATCGCCCGCGGACTCATGAAGGGAACCCATTGAGCCGCTACCGCGCCAGCGCGGGGATCACCGACGACTGGCAGCACTTCGACTTCTCCGTAGCCGACGGCGTCGCCACGCTGACCCTCAACCGGCCGGCGAAGATGAACCCGCTCACCTTCGAGAGCTACGCGGACCTGCGCGACCTGCTCGCCGAGCTGCCGCACCGCGGCGACACCCGGGTGCTGGTCATCCGGGGCGCAGGCCAGGGGTTCTGCGGCGGTGGCGACGTCAACGAGATCATCGGCGAGCTGATCAAGATGGACGCCCGCGACCTGATGGGCTTCACCAAGATGACCGGCGAGGTGATCCGGGCGATGCGCGAGTGCCCGGTCCCGATCATCGCCGGGATCCAGGGCATCGCCGCCGGCGCCGGCAGCGTGGTCGCCATCGCCGCGGACTTCCGGATCTGCACGCCGCAGGCCAGGTTCGCGTTCCTCTTCACCAAGGTCGGGCTCTCGGGCGGCGACATGGGGGCGGCGTACCTGCTGCCGCGGCTGGTCGGCTACGGCCGGGCCACCGAGCTGCTGATGCTGGGCGACACCATCGACGCCGAGACCGCCGACCGCTACGGCCTGGTCACCCAGCTGACCGACGACCTCGACGCCGCCTGCGAGGCGCTGGCCCGGCGCCTGGCCGACGGCCCGACGCTCGGGCTCTCGCAGACCAAGAGCCTGATCACCCGCGAGCTGGACATGCCGATCGGCCCGGCGATGGAGCTCGACGCCATGACCCAGGCGCTGCTGATGACCAGCCACGACCATGCGGAGTTCCACGCGGCCTTCAACGCCAAGCGCCCGCCGGAGTGGACCGGCCGGTGATCGCCCTCGTCACGGGAGCCTCCCAGGGGATCGGCGCCGCCTGTGCGCTGGCGCTCTCCGAGGCCGGGCACCGGGTCGCGCTGGCCGCCCGCAACGAGGAGGCGCTCCGCGAGCTGGCCGACTCGTTGCCTGGACCGGCCCTCGTCATTCCGACCGACGTGCTCGACGCCGGCGCGATCGACGCGGCCTTCGCGCGGGTCGAGGACGAGTGGGGTCCGGTCGAGGTCCTGGTGGCCAACGCCGGCGCGGCCATGTCGGCACCGCTGGTCAGGACCTCCGACGAGGACTGGCAGCGGATGCTCGACCTCAACCTGACCGCGCCGTTCCGGTGCCTGCGCCGCGCACTGCCCGCCATGACCGAAGCCGGGCACGGCCGCGTGGTCGTCGTCGCGTCGGTCGCGGGCAAGGTCGGCTCGCCGCGGATCGCGGCGTACGTCGCGAGCAAGCACGGTGTGCTCGGGCTGGTCCGCGCCGCCGCCATGGAGGTCGCCAGGACCGGCGTCACGGTGAACGCCGTGTGCCCCGGGTACGTCGACACCCCGATGACCGACGAGTCCGTCGCGAACATCTCGGCCGGCACCGGCCGCTCGGCCGAGGACTCCCGGGCGATCCTGGCCAACGCGCAGCCGATCGGCCGCCTGGTGAGCGTCGAGGAGGTGGCCGCGGCAGTCATGCTGTGCGTGGACAACGCGGCCATCAACGGACAGGGGATCAACGTGGACGGCGGAGCGGTGCAGAGCTGATGGAGGGCTGATGGCGGACATTCACCGGGTCAACCCGGAGGCGCTCGCGAAACCGTCGGGCTTCTCGCACGCCGTGGTGGCTCGTGGGGCGGTGGTCTTCCTCGCGGGGCAGACCGGCGTGGACGCCTCGGGCGCGATCGTCCCGGGTGGCGTGGTGGCTCAGTTCGAGCAGGCCCTTGCCAACCTGCTGACCGCCCTGCGCGAGGCCGGCGGCGCGCCCAGCGCGCTCGCCTCGATGACGGTCTACATCGTCGACGTCGACGACTACCGCGCGCAGGCCCGCGAGATCGGCGAGGTGTGGCGGCGGTTGGTCGGGGCCGACTACCCAGCGATGGCGGGCATCGGTGTGTCCCGGCTCTGGGACGACGACGCGGTGGTCGAGCTGCAGGGGTACGCCGTCATCTGACGGTCGGCAGCCGCAGCCGGGCGTGCTCGGCGGCGGGCTCGCGCAGCCGATCGTCCAGGGTCTCGAACAGGTCGCCGGCGGCGACGCCCGGCCAGTCGCGGGGCAGGAGGTCCAGCGGGATCCCGGGGTCGAGGTACGGCAGCCGACGCCACGCGGTGAGCATCGGGACGTAGGCACGGAACGCGCGAGCGGGGTCGGTCCCCCGGACCCGGGCCAGCCGCCGGTGCGTCGCGAGGAAGTCGTCGTACAGCCCCGCGATCGCGTCGAGGTCCCACCACTCGCGCACCCTCGACTCGGCCACCCCCACCCCGAGGTAGTCGCCGCGGAACAGCTCCGTGTAGGTCGCCAGCCCCTTGCGCTCGAGCGCCGCGAGCGTCTCGTCGTACGCCGGGGCGGGGGCGATCCACACGCCGGGCGCCGCAGTGCCGAAGCCCAGCCGGGTCAGGAGCGAGCGCAGCTCGTGCCGCTTCTCGCGCTCGGCTTCGGGGACCGAGAAGACGACCACCAGCCAGCCGTCGTCGAGGCCGGCCCTGGGACGCGACCAGATGCGGACGTCGCCCTCTCGGAGCATCGTCCGCGCCTCGGCGGACAGGGCGTACGCCGCCTGGCCGTCGTCGCGGGACGGCACCAGGACGCCGCGTCGCTTGAGCCGCGAGATCGACGACCGGGTGGCCGCGGCGTCGACCCCGAGGTCGTCCATGAGCGCGACGAGCGAGCGAGCGGCGAGCCGGTGCGGTTCGGCCCTTGCGTAGAGGCCGTAGAGCGAGAGGATCAGGTGCCGGGGTGCGATCTCCACGTCAGTTGTGGCGCAGCCGATGGCGCTGCAGCTTGCCGGTGGCGGTGCGCGGCAGCTCGTCGACGAACGCGATCGCCCGGGGGTACTTGTAGGGCGCGATCTCGGCCTTGACGAACTCCTGGAGCTCCGCCGCGGTCACCCCGTCGCCGGCGAGCACCACGAACGCCTTGACCAGCATCCCCCGCGCGTCGTCGGGCACGCCGACGACTGCGCACTCGGTGACGGACGGGTGCCGGAGCAGCGCCTCCTCGACCTCCGGCGCGGCGATGTTGTAGCCCGAGCTGATGATCATGTCGTCGCTGCGCGCGTGGTACCAGAAGTAGCCGTCCGCGTCGCGGGAGAACGTGTCGCCGGTGATGTTCCAGCCATCGTGGACGTACGCCGCCTGCCGGGGGTCGTCGAGGTAGCGACACCCCGTCGGCCCCTTCACCGCCAGCCGTCCGTGCTCGCCGACGGGGAGCTCGCGGCCGTCCACGCCGAGGATGGTCGCGGTGTAGCCGGGCACCGGCACGCCGGTCGAGCCGGGGCGGATGTCGTCGCCTGCCGCCGAGATGAAGATGTGCAGCATCTCGGTCGCGCCGATCCCGTCGATGATCGCGACGCCGGTCAGGTCGCGGAACGCCTCCCAGGTGGCCTTGGGCAGGTGCTCGCCCGCGGAGACCGCGGTCGTCAGGCTGGGCAGCCGCGCACCTGCCCCGATCATCGCCTTGTACGCCGTCGGCGCGGTGAAGCAGGTGGTCACTGCGTACTCGTCGATGAGGCCGGCCAGCTCCAGGGGCGTGGCCTTCTCCACGAGGAGGGTGGACGCACCGGCGTACAGCGGGAAGAGCAGCACGCCGCCCAGACCGAACGTGAACGCGAACGGCGGGGTGCCGACGAAGACGTCGTCGGGGCCGGCGCGCAGCACGTGCCGGGCGAAGGTGTCGCAGATCGCCAGCACGTCGCGATGGAAGTGCATCGTGGCCTTGGGACGACCGGTGGTCCCCGAGGTGAAGGCGAGCAGCGCGACGTCGTCCGAGCTGGTCGCCACGTCTTCGAAGGTCGGAGCCTTGCCGGCCACCCGCTCCGCCCAGTCGTCGTCACCCACGGCCAGGGTGGGCACCCCGAGCACTGCCACCGGTTCCAGGAACCGGTGGTCGACCAGGGCGGCGTCGAGTCGGGCGATCTCGTGGACGGTCTGGAGCTCGCCGGTGCGCAGCAGCGGAAGCGTGCTCACCGCGACCGCCCCGACCTTGAGCACGGCCAGCCAGGCGGCGGCCTGCCACTGGTTGTTCGGGCCCCGGAGCAGAACCCGGTTGCCGGGCACGACGCCGAGGTCGTCCACGAGCACGTGCGCGATCCGGTTGGCGGCCGCCAGGGTGTCGGTGTAGCTCCACGTCGGCTGACCGGGCTGGTGCAGACAGGGTCGGTCGCCGCCCCTGGCGGCGACCACGTCGTCGATGAGCGCGGTGGCCGCGTTGAGCCGCTCGGGGTAGTGGAGCTCGGGCAGCTCGAAGACCAGCTCCGGCCACTGCTCGTCCGGCGGGAGGTGGTCACGGCAGAACGTGTCCACGTGAGCCGAGGGGTGCAGCTCCATGCGGGCACGTTATGGCCCCCTCATAACGACCGTCAAGAGAGCGCGATAGCGCGACGGGGGCCAGGACTGCGGGGCGGCCGGAGCCGCCCCGTAGTCGCTGTGCTCAGCGAGCGGGGGTGGCGCTGACCTTGCCGCCCTTGTGGCCGTTGTAGGCCTCAGCGGCGAACGTCGAGCCACCGGTCCCGTTGAGACCGACCGTCTGCAGGACCACGGTGGCGTTGTAGTTGGAGATCTGGGGGTTGCTGAAGCCACACACCGTCACCGTGTGCGCGCCCGGGGCCAGGTGGAACAAGTAGTCCAGGTTGGTCACGGCCTGCAGACCGACGCTGTTGGTGTTGATCGAGTCGTACGCCGGGGCGGTGAAGTAGCCGGTGAGGTCGCTGCAGTCGGCGTCGACGGCCCAGTACGTGACGTAGTTCCCGTCGGCCGTTCCGGTCCAGGTCGCCTGGCTGGAGAGCACGACGAAGTTCTGGCCGGCCGGCACGGTGATCGGCACCGGCGCGGTGAGCGGCGCCGGCGCGGTGCTCGTGTCCCCCGCACCGCCGCCGATAGCCATCGCCCCACGGGACCGGTAGGTCGAGCTGTCCAGGCCGTCGAGCTGGTCGGCGTTCAGGTTGGCGACCTTGGTGGTGGAGTTGACCTTCATCGGTGGTCTGCCGGCGCCGGACCGCAGGTCGAGCGGTGTGGAGCTCGCGCCGGCGTTGGTGTTCGTCAGGATGACCGACGAACCGTCGAAGTTGCCGACGAGGCGGGTGGTGGCGGTCGCGGAGTTGGTCAGGACGCCGACGACCCAGTTGTCCCCGTTGGCGGCCAGGGCCGTGGAGGAGATGCCCACGGTCATCAGGCCGGCGGCCGCCAGCACGGTGGCCTTGCGGGCGGTCATGGTGAGGATGCGCTTCATGATGAACCTTCCTTCTGTCGGCCGTGGTGGCCGGCTGTGGGGCAAGGGTGCTCCCCCGCGCGGGCGTCCGGAATGGCCCCAAGAGCGTCTGGACAACGCGGTTTTCTGTGGTAGCCGCGCGGGTGAACCTGCGCGATAGCGCTACTGGCCGGTCGCTGCCAGGGCTTAGGCTGGCGCAGTGCCCCGCCGTCACCTGGCCGGCCGGGCGTCGATCTCGGGCACGGCGCTCGCGCTGGCGCTGCTCATCTCCCTCTTCGCGGGCGCGCCCGCTGAGGCGGCGGGCGGCACCCTCCGCGGAACCCTGACCAGCTTCGCCGGGGACCGGTGGGAGTACTTCCAGGTCGACGTCTACCGCGCCGACGGCCCCGGGACCTGGACGCACGCGATCCCGCCTCGCACGATCGTCTCGTGGGAGACCGGGCTCCCCGTGGGCGACTTCGAGATCGCCCTGCCCGCCGGGACCTACCGGGCGTGCTTCCGGGCGCTGACCTACGAGAGCGACGAGGTCGTCGGGCAGTCCTGCTGGCGCGGAGCCTTCGAGGTGTTCGAGGCGACGGACATCGTCGTCACCGAAGGCGGCACGACGACGATCACCCCGAGGCTGCCCCGGGAGTCTCGCCTGCGCGGCCGGATCTCCGCACCCGGCGGGGCCGGTGTGTCGGCGTACGTCGCCCCCTACCGCCGAGCGCCCGACGGGACCTGGACCTGGCAGGGCGGAGGCGCCCAGAGCTCGGCCGACGGCACCTTCGATGTGCCCGACGTGGATCCCGGCCTGTACCGGATCTGCCTCGCCGACGTCCCGCGCGAGTTCTTCTCGGAGTGCTGGGACGACGTGGGGAGCCTCGGTGAGGGGCACGACCTGACCGTGCCCGCGGGTGGCGCGGTCTCGCTCAGCTTCCG
Source organism: uncultured Actinomycetota bacterium (assembly GCA_963749865.1). Taxonomy (GTDB): domain Bacteria; phylum Actinomycetota; class Actinomycetes; order Propionibacteriales; family Nocardioidaceae; genus Nocardioides. The sequence continues at coordinate 145,936 of CAVVOE010000002.1, read as the reverse complement.
GCTCGCCCGGCGGGCCAACATCGCCGGCACCGTCACCCGGCCACCGGGCTCGACCAACGGGCTCTACGTGATGCCGTACCGCTGGAGCGGCCAGCGCTGGGAGCCCGTCGGTGGAGTCATGGTCGGCAGCGACGGCGGCTACCGGATCACCGGCCTGGACGGTGGGACCTACCGCGTGTGCGCCGCAGGCTTCGACGTCGTCAGCACCTGCTGGCCCCAGGGGTCCAGTCCTACTGATGCCACCGACATCGTGCTGGCGCCGGGCCAGTCCCGCGCCGGCATCGATCTCGCACCAGGCCCGGCCGGCTTCGTGACCGGCACCCTGCCCGACATGTACCTCGGTGCCCAGGGCTATCCCACCGTCACCGCTTGGCGCCAGGTCGGTGACACCTGGGAGGCTGCGTCGACTGGCGACGGGTGGGGGAGTGGCATCGGGAACGACTGGACCTACGAGATCGGGTCGCTCCCGACCGGGACCTACGTCGCGTGCGTCGAGCACTTCGACCCCGAGTTCGTGCCGGCGTTCCCCCGCACCTGCGGCGGGAACAGCCCGACGCCCCAGGGCGGCATCCCGTTCGAGGTCGTGGCAGGTGCGACGACGACGGGGATCGACATCACCACCGGGCGGGCCGGCGAGATCCGGGGTCGCGTGACCGGCACGACGGCGCCGGTCCGGGTCGACCTCGTCACCGCTGCCGGGCGGCTCGCGGACAGCCGGACCACAGCGGCCAACGGCACCTACCGGTTCCGCGACCTGCCGGCCGGCACCTTCTACGTCGGCTTCAACCGGGACACCTCCACCTCGCCGTTGGCGGCCGAGTGGTGGCACAACCGGACCGACGGGCCGCCCGTCGCGGTCGCCACCCCGATCACCCTCGACGGCGACGTCGTCGCCAGCATCTCCGCAGCGCTGGATCCCGGAGGCGTCGTCACCGGACGGCTCGTGGACCGCACCGGGGCCGGCGTCGTCGACTGTCTGGTCCATGCACGTGTCGCCGACGGCTCGCTCGCGATCCGCACGGCACGAACCGACGCGAGCGGTTCGTTCGCGATCGGCGGCCTGAGCACCGCGCTCTACCTCGTCGTGGTCGCCCAGCACTGCAGTGGCGCGCCGACGGCGATGCGCTACGACGCCGATTCGCCGACCCGCACCAGCGCTCGGTCGTTCGAGGCGGACCCGGTCGCCGTCACCCGCGGGCTGGCATCGGCGCTGCCGTCGGACCTCGTCACCGGCGTACCCAGGATCTCCTCGACCGCCCGGCCGACCATCACCGGCACCCCGGCGGTCGGGCGAACCCTCACCGCCCAGCCCGGAAGCTGGCGGCCGGCGTCCCTCGCTTTCGGCTACCAGTGGTACGCCGATGGCCACGAGGTTCCCGGCGCCGACGAGCAGCGTCTCCTCCTCACCCCCGACTTCGCCGGCGTCCGGATCCAGGTCCGCGTGGTCGCCACGGCGACGGGATGGGCGAGCGCCGAGGGGAGATCGGCACTGACTGGACCGGTCACGTCGTAGCGGTCAGGTCGGGCGAAGTTGACCCCATCTGCGCGCCCGAAGGGATTCGAACCCCTAACCTTCTGATCCGTAGTCAGATGCTCTATCCGTTGAGCTACGGGCGCCCGTCCGCAGCTGGTCTGACCGGCCGCAGGACTGGACGAGGATAGCCCGAACCCCGGGACCGGTCCGAATCGGTCAGAGGCGGTGCAGGGAGCGGAGCACGCCGATCTTGTCGATGCGGTGCTCGGGGTTGTGGAGCGCGTCGGACCAGAAGTTGCCGGCGGCATGGTCCTCAGGTGTCGCGCACGTCGAGAGCGTGATCATCGCCCGGGTGGGCGCGCGGCCGGGATGGCCCGGGACGGCGGCGGACTGGGCGCGGAGCGAGGCCGGGCGACGGAACGACGTCGACCGGGTCCTGGTGATCTCGTAGACGATGCGGTGGGTGCGGGTCTCGACGACGACGCGGGCGCCGGGTCGCAGCGACGGCAGCTCGGCGAACGGCTCGGTCGAGGACGTGCGGTGGCCGGTGACCAGGAAGTTGCCGACGCCGCCGGGCCCGACCAGGCCGCCGCTGCCGTGCGGCGCCGCCAGGTCGCCGGCGTCCTGGATCGCGGTGCCGGGGTGGTCGTCGGGGGTGCCGGCGTACGGCACGACCGGGAACCGCCGCAGGCCGAGGGCCGGGACCGTGAGGTACGCCCGGCGAGGCAGGCCCGCCGTGGCCGGCGGACGGGCTGGCGGTGGCGGCCCGGGCGCGACGACGGGTTCCAGCGCCACGGGCCGAGGAACCTCGGCCGGTGCGCGCGACGTGGGCACCTCGGTGGCCGAGCAACCCGCGAGCAGGACCAACCCGGCGAGCAGTCCAGCGAGCCCGGCTTTCACTCCCTCGAAGGTACCTCCGGGGCGGGTGTGACCCAGGCCATAGTGCTTGGACCGATCCAATATGTCCGGGCTCCGGACGGCGGTAGCGTCTCGGGCACTCTGTGCCTACCCCAAGTCGCCGACAACGATGCCGCGCGAGCCCTCCCTTACCGCGAATCGCCACGAGGACACGAATGACTGCCACGCAGGACCAGAAGGCCACCGGCACCGTCGCCCCGACCACGCACAAGGGCATCCTCGACTTCGTCAACGAGGTCGCCGCGATGACCAAGCCGGACCGGGTCCACTGGTGCACCGGCTCCGACGAGGAGTGGACCGAGCTCACTGACGCCCTCGTCGCGACCGGGACGTTCACCCAGCTCAACCCGGACATCAAGCCCAACTCGTTCCACGCGCGCACCGACCCGACCGATGTCGCGCGGGTGGAGGACCGCACCTTCATCTGCTCGGTCGACGAGAAGGACTGCGGGCCCACCAACAACTGGATGGACCCGGACGAGATGAAGGCCATCATGCGCAAGCTGTACGACGGCTGCATGGCCGGGCGCACGATGTACGTCATCCCGTTCGTGATGGGCCACCTCGAGGCCGAGGAGCCGATGTTCGGTGTCGAGCTCACCGACTCCGCCTACGTCACCGCCAGCATGCGGGTGATGGCCCGCATGGGCTCCAAGGTCCTGGATCGGATGACCGAGCTCGACGCCGGGTTCGTACCCTGCATCCACTCGGTCGGCCACCCGCTCGCCGAGGGCGAGCAGGACGTCATGTGGCCGTGCAACGACACCAAGTACATCGTGCAGTTCCCCGAGGAGCGGGCGATCTGGTCCTACGGCTCCGGCTACGGCGGCAACTCGCTGCTCGGCAAGAAGTGCTACGCGCTGCGCATCGCCAGCGTGATGGCTCGCGACAACGGCTGGCTGGCCGAGCACATGCTGATCCTCAAGCTGACCAGCCCCGAGGGTGTCGTCAAGTACATCACCGCGGCGTTCCCCAGCGCCTGCGGCAAGACCAACCTCGCCATGCTGGCCCCGACCATCCCGGGCTGGAAGGTCGAGACGCTCGGCGATGACATCGCCTGGATGAAGATCGGCGAGGACGGACGGCTCTGGGCGGTCAACCCCGAGTACGGCTTCTTCGGCGTCGCTCCCGGAACCAACGAGCACACCAACCCCAACGCGATGAAGACCATCAACAAGGGCAACTCGGTCTTCACCAACGTCGCCCTCACCGAGGACGGCGACATCTGGTGGGAGGGCATGGAGAACAAGCCGGCCCACGCCACGTCGTGGAAGGGCGAGCCGTGGACGCCCCAGATGGCAGAAGAGCGCGACGAGCTGTCCAGCCACCCCAACAGCCGCTACTGCACGCCGATCAAGCAGTGCGACATCCTCGCGCCGGAGTACGACGACCCGCGCGGCGTGCCGATCGACGCCATCCTGTTCGGCGGGCGGCGCAAGGACACCGTCCCGCTGGTCTTCGAGGCCCGCGACTGGACCCACGGCACCTTCCTCGGCGCCACCCTGTCCAGCGAGACCACCGCGGCCGCAGTCGGCCAGGTCGGAGTCGTCCGCCGCGACCCGATGGCCATGCTGCCGTTCATCGGCTACAACGCCGGCGACTACTTCAACCACTGGATCACCGTCGGCAAGGAGCACGACGAGGCCAAGCTGCCGCGGATCTTCTACGTCAACTGGTTCCGCCGCGACGAGGAGGGAGACTTCCTCTGGCCCGGCTTCGGTGAGAACAGCCGAGTGCTGAAGTGGGTCGTGGAGCGCATCGAAGGCCAGGCGGCCGCCGAGGAGACCGCCATCGGCCACGTGCCTGCTCCTGGTGCGCTCGACACCGACGGCCTCGACCTGAGCGACGAGGCGCTCGCGGCTGCCCTCGCCGTCGACGTCGACGACTGGAAGGCCGAGATCCCGCAGATCCAGGAGTGGTTCGAGAAGTTCGGCGACCAGCTCCCGACGGTGCTGTGGACCGAGCTCGACGCGCTCAAGGCGCGGCTCGGGGTCTGATCACCCGTCCGCGACAAGGGCGCCCAGAAAGGGCGCCCCGGACGCTGGTGCCGGGGACGCTGTGGTGCGATAGTCAGGATGCCCGGCGCCGGGGGTACTTGTGGGGGGCTCCCGGCGCCAGGACATTTCCTGACGGAGTCTCGCGCGTGGGGGGCCTGAGCTCAGAGGTCCAGGTCGCGCCGAGGCTCGCTCCACTATATGGCAACTTCTGGCAAGTTGGGCAAGTGGGCCGTACCAGTTGTTTTGGGCGCGCCGGTGAGGGCCGTGTTCCTCACGGCCCAGATCCCCGGTCTTCAGTTGTGGGTCAGCAGCACCAGGACGGTCCGGTGCGCGCGGACACCGACCCCCCTGCGGCCCCGACCTGGCTGACTCCCAGCACACTCAGGACGGCGACCAGGGTCGCGACGGCAAGACGAACGGGCTTGCGCTTCATGTTTTGCTCCCTCTCCTCGGGTTGTGGGCCCTCCCCACGTCCTCGAGTCAAGAACAGGCAAGCGTGTTCCGCCACATCTGGGCGTCACCAATTCGAGGGAATTGCCACAAATCGCCACATTTCAGGGCAAGATGTGCTGTATGGCTCCCGAGCTGGCGCATGCGCTGACCCTCACAGACGCCGCGCAGCTCGGTGCCCGGATCAAGGCCGCGCGCGTCGCGGCCGGCCTCACCCAGCCTGAGCTGGCCCAGAACGACGCCTCGGTGGCCTTCCTCTCGCGCATCGAGAGCGGCCAGCGGCGCCCGAGTGCCGAGCTCCTCGAGATCCTCGCCGGCAAGCTGCGGGTCAGCGTCGACTACCTCGTCATCGGCGAAGCGTGGGAGGACGCGCGCCGCCTCGAGCTGCAGCTCGACCACGCGGAGCTCTCCCTGGTGGGTGGCGACTCGCACAACGCGCTGGCCCTGTCCCGTGACGCGCTCGGATCATCTGCGCTGGAAGCCGTGCCCGGAGGCACGCCCCGCGCCCAGTTCGTCGAGGCGGCGGCGCTCGACGCCCTCGGCGACCCCACCGCGGCGCAGGCCTTCCAGCTCCTCCTCGAGGGGGGATGCCCCGACTCGGTCACGCGCCTCAAGGCGGCCACCGCGCTGAGCCGGATCTGGCGCGAGCAGGGCCAGCTCGGCCGCTCCATCGCCTGCGCACAGTCCGCGCTCGACGACCTCCCGCCGGAGGTGATCGCCAGCGAGGAGGGCATCCGGCTCTCGGTCACGCTGGCTGCCGCCCTGTTCACCGACGGCCGCACCGCGGAGGCCGCCGAGATCTGCGACCGGGCGATCGCGGAGTCCGAGCGGCTCAGCTCCCCGGTGGCCCGTGCCTCGGCGTACTGGAACGCCAGCGTCATCCGCTCGGAGTCCGGAGACGTGACCGAGGCCATCTCGTTGGCCCGTCGCGCGCTGCACCTGCTGGAGAACACCGAGCGGGTCCGCGACATCGGCCGGCTGCGCGTCCAGCTGGGCGCCATCATGCTGCGGACCGACCCGCCTCGCCTCGAGGACGCCAAGGAGCAGCTCCGGATGGCCACCACCGAGCTCGACTGGAGCGAGGCCAGCCCCGCCGACCGGGCGCGCAACGAGCTGGTCAACGCCCAGGCGATGCTGCTCGAAGGTGACCACGACGAGGCCGAGCGCCGGGCCCTTTCCGTCCTCGAAGCCGCCGGCGACGAGCTGCCGATGCTGATGATCAAGGTCGACGCCCTGACCATGCTCGGGCAGGTCGCCTGGAGTGCCGGCGACCCGGAGACCGCGCGGACCTGGTACCGCCAGGCCATCACCGTGCTGGCCGGCGTGGGTGCCGATCGCGAGGTCGGCCAGACCTGGTTCGAGCTGGGGACCCTCGCCGCCGAGGCCGGGCTGACCTCCGAGGCGGCCGACGCCTTCCGCCGGGCAGCGGTGTCGACCGGGCTCCAGGCCCGCCTGCCGGTGGTGACGCAGCCGGCGACGTCGGTGCCCCGCAGCTCGCCCTCACACGCGCCGGCCGGCCGGGTCTGAGGCGTCCTCGCCTGACCCGCCTTCGTCCGGCCGGTGTTGTGGGATCATCGTGGGTGCGCTGTGTGCGCCCGTCGAGGGGTGGTGACTCATGCCGGGCTACGGACCCGAGGAACGCGCCCTCTTCGAGGATGACGCGACCAAGCTGTACGAAGAGATCTGTCAGCGCGGCGGCGTCTCCTCGTCCGACTACCGCATCGCCGAGGACGGCGAGCTGCGACAGGCCTTCGACCTGCTCGTCGAGATGGGTCTGGTCAGCTACGACAGCGAGCAGAAGGGCTGGGTCGCCGACGACCCGATGGGAGTCCAGTCCCGGGTCGTCTCGCCGCTGAGCCAGCAGGCCGCCAAGCTGCTCTCGGAGTCCTCGCAGTGGTCCTCGGCGTTCAGCAACCTCGCCGCGACCTGGCGCCGGTCGCCGCAGGCGGCGGTGCGCGGACCTTTCACCTACCTCCGCGACGCCGCCATCGACTCCTTCCTCTCCCAGCTCCTGGCCGAGTGCGAGGAGGAGATGCTCACCGCGCAGCCTGAGGGCGGGCGCGACCCCCGTGCGCTCGCCAAGGCGGCGTTGCGCGACATCGAGCTGCTCGAGCGCGGCGCGACCATGCGCACCCTCTACCAGCACAGCGCCCGGCGCAGCTCGGTCACCCACAAGTACGTCGCCGCGGTCACCGCGCGGGGCGCCGAGGTGCGGACCCTCGACGAGTTCTTCAACCGGATGATCGTCGTGGATCGCCGGGTGGCGGTGATCCCCAACCGGGAGGAGTTCGGTGTGGCGGTCGCGATCCGCGAGCCGGCCGTCGTGGCCTTCCTGGTCGACGTCTTCGAACGGTCCTGGGAGCGGGCCCGCCCGTTCACCAACCGGGAGACCTCGCTGCTCAAGGACATCGCAGCCGAGCAGCGCGCGATGACGATGCGGATGCTGATCGAGGGCCACAGCGACCCGGTGAGCGCCAAGAGACTCGGCGTCAGCCCGCGCACGTACGCCGGCTACGTGGCCGACCTCAAGAACGACTACGACGCGGAGACGCGCTTCCAGCTCGGCTACACGATGGGCCAGATGGGCGTCTCCGGACGTGAAGAGGTCACGATCGACGCTGAGGACGACGAACCGGCGGAGTGAGACCTGCTCACTCCGCCGGTTCGGTTCTTTCGGCGCCGTTCCGTGTGCGTCGCCGAAATGTCACGAGGGCAGCAACCCTGCGGTCACTGCCCTCGTGCTGTTGAGACGGGCCTGGGGGGTAGGCGCTGGGACCAGACAAGTGGGGGGAAAGTCGGGTCCTCGTCTCAAATCTTTGGTGACCTCACCAAGGCCACTGCGAGTCGATCCTGCTGGCGACTCTGGTTCCGTCGCCGGCGTGGGCCGGGACTGCGGTCGCGCCGATCAGTCCCACGGACACGGCGACCGCACCGATCACCACGGCGATCCTGCGCGCGAAGTTCTTCATTCTTACCCCACCTCGATCTAGAGAGGACCCACGGAATGGCCCTGCTCCGGTAGTCTGTCGGCAGGGTCAGGCAAGGCGTGAGTCCGGTGATGCCTCACAAAATTGCATTGCAAAAACATGCAGTTCGATCGTGCTTGACCCCGCCGCGAGTGGGCATGCCCGAGATTGGGTATTGATGCCTGCTGGGGCATCTGAGACGGGAGTTGTAACGTCTCGCACGGCCTCCGGTTCGGCGATCTGCATGAAGTCGCCAAGGCAGCCCCTGACCGCGTCGAGGTTGCCATCGAGTGCGCCAATCGTCAATCCGGCCGCCGGACGCGTGGAAAACAGCCCCAAGGACCCGCGACACGCCCGACCGCAGGAGATTCTCCCGAAATTTGCCGGTGGCTCCCACCCCGGCCCGGGTGGGAGCCGCCGGTCGCCGGGGCGACATGCTGGCGGAGGCGGCGGGATTTGAACCCGCGATGGGCTGTTGACCCAAACCCGCTTAGCAGGCGGGCGCCATAGACCGGACTAGGCGACGCCTCCTCCGGCAGGCTACAAGCAGGCCACCGCGAGCGGCGAACTGACAACACGGCGCACTCGGTTCACAGGGGCTTCAGGCCGTGGCCGCGCTGGAGCCGGGCCTGGAGCTGGGCGACGAACTCCTCCCGGTCCACGGCCAGCACGCCCACCGGGATCGTGGTCGTCCGTCCGTCCCGGAGCCGGAGCTCCACGCAGGCCACGTCGTGGCGGTACGTCGTCACGGCGTCCTCGACCGCGCTCCAGCGGCCCTGCGTGACGCCGGCGCCGCGCACCAGCCGCACCCGGTATCCGTCGTCGGTGCAGCGGAGCACCCACGCGCGCGAGCGCAGCCACCACCCGAACGCCACGCAGCCCAGCACGCCGAGCAGGACGACGGCCACGAGGACGTCCAGGGGGAGGCCGGCGATCGCCACGACCGCCGTACCGACGAACAGCAGCAGCGCCAGACCGACCAGGGCCAGCCCGAGGAACCGCGCCACCACGGCGGGTGCCAGCCGGTAGACAGTGGGCGGGGTCGCGGTCACGGAAGTGATTGAACAGGGCACCGTCTCACCCACCCAAACACGGGCTTGTGAGCGGCAGTGACGTGGGTCACACTCGAACTCCTTCCCCCGAGGAGGCCGCGATGTCCACCGTCCCGCCCGGACTGCCCGCCGCACTTCAGGCCCTCGACCAGGTCCTCGACGCGCCTCGGCGTCCCGGGATCCCGCTCGGCAACTGGCGCTGGGTGGTCCGCCAGCGGATGGGTGGCGTACGCGACGCGCTGGTGGGCGAGGCGGCGGGCTCCGACGACGGCTGGCTGGCCGCCCGCGGCGGCTCGGCGTTCCGCGAGCGCAACGCGCTGCTGTCCAGGCTCAGCACGCTCGGGCCGGAGATCCTGGAGACCGCGGACGTCGAGGCGACCCGGATCGAGCTCAAGCGGCTGCTGATGGACATCCAGCGGCACCTCCAGCGGCTCAACGACCTCGCCTACGACGAGGTGGAGCTGGAGCTGGGCGGCTCCGAGTAACCCGGGGCGGCCTCTCCTAGGCTGTCACCGGTGCCGCCGTACGCCGGTGGTCCCGGAGGGGTGCCGGAGTGGCCGATCGGAACCGCCTTGAAAGCGGTCGCTGGCAGAGATGTCAGCCGCGGGTTCGAATCCCGCCCCCTCTGCTGTGGCGCTCGACGCGAGCGGGCTCAGTCCTTGAGCACGATCTCCACGAGCACGTCGCCCTCCTGGACGACGTCGGCCGGGGCGATCTTGACCGACCGCACGGTGCCGTCGTCCTCGGCGATGACCGGGATCTCCATCTTCATCGACTCGAGCACGACCACGACGTCCCCGGCGTCGACCTGGTCACCGGCGTCGACGGACACGCTCAACACGTTGGCCACCATCTCCGCCACGATCTCCGACACGCGCTCCCGGGCCATGGGACGAAACCTAGCCCTACAACAGTGCGGCGGTGCGGGGTGGCTCCGGCCGGACGGCGCCAGCCTCCTCGAGGCGGCGGCCACCGTGGCCGCGGGAACCGGTGAGGGCCAGGTCGGCGCGGATCACGACGTACCCGATCAACAGACCGACGACGAGGCCGTAGAGCACGGACAGGCCGCACTCGAGCAGCGAGATGGCCGGGTTCACCAGGGCGTTGGCGACCGGGGCGGTGGCCGCGACGCCGAACGCGCACAGCCACCACCCCTGGCGACGACGGGCGCGCATGTGGCAGCCCCACACCAGGGCCGGGACGCCGAGGACGGTCTCGATCGGGCGCGGGAACGCGCCGAGGTGGTCACGGCTCCAGCGGACGCCGTCGAGGAGATGGTCGACGAGCTCGGGCGGGCCGTAGCGGCGCAGCATCTCGGCGTACAGCAGCGTGACGGCCAGCACGGCGCCGCCGATCGCGACCACGATCAGGCCCCTGCGGCCCAGGCCGTGCAGGCCGGCGCCGAGCCGGTAGACCACCCCGAAGGCGCCGACCATCGCCAGGCCGAGGGTGGCGTACTCGAAGCGCACGACCGACACCACCGGGTCGAACCCGATGGTGGCCAGCGCGCCCACCGCGGCCACGAGCACGGCGACCGCGCACTCGCGGGCGGCGCGCACGAACTGCACCGCCGGCGTCGTGGCCATCACGGCCAGCACGGCGGAGACCACGCACGTCATCACCGCGGCGCCGGTGCGCAGGTAGTCCTGGTCGAGGAGCAGCACGAGCGCGCCCAGCACCAGCGCCAGCCCGCCGAAGACCACGGGACGACCACCCGTGCGCGCGGCCAGCCCCCAGGAGTACGCCGTGACGACGGCGACCGCGCCGGCACCGTCGAGCCAGGACGGTCCGACGGGCACGAGCGCCGCGACGAGCGCCGCGAGACCGGCCCCGACGACCAGCACCCACAGGGCGGCCAGGAGCCGGCTCTGGACGGGCTCTGCGTCGGGGACGGTGACGCTCAGCTCGGCGGCGGCGGCTCCGGCAACCGGGCCCGGGACGACCTCCTCGTGGACCGGCTCGAGGGGGCGGACCTTGACCCGGTCGTGACGCGTGGCGCGTCGTCGAGGGGCGGTCCTGGGCACGACAGAACAGGTTACAGAGAGGTCGAGGGAAGCCGCCGGTTGGCGAGCGAGGGGTTGGTCCGCCGCGCCTCGTCGAGCACGGCCCGGTCGAGGGTGGCGCGCAGCACGGCGGGCTCCTCGCCGGCCTCGGCGAGCACGTCGCCGAGCGGGTCGACGACCAGCGAGTGCCCCGTGTAGCGCGGACCGGGCTGGGCTGCGGCCACGACGAAGACGGTGTTCTCGACCGCCCGCGCGAGCGCCAGGGTCCGCCAGTGGTCGACCTTGCGCGGCCCGGCCACCCATGCGGCCGGCACCACCAGCACCTCGGCCCCCTGGTCGACCAGCAGCCGGGACAGCTCGGGGAACCGGAGGTCGTAGCAGGTCATCAGGCCCAGCCGGAACCCGGCGACGTCGACCACCACCGGCGCGAGCGCCCCGGCGGTGAGGCGTTCGGACTCGCGGTAGCCGAAGGAGTCGTAGAGGTGGATCTTGCGGTACGACGCCGTGGCGGCGCCGCGCACGAGAAGGGTGTTGTAGGGCCGGGTGTCGTCGGCCGCCGTCTCGAACATGCCCGCGACCACGGTGGTGTTGTGCTCGGCGGCGACGGTGGCCAGCTCGGTGGCGAAGGCGCCGTCCATCCCTTCCGCGAACGGGCTGACGTCGGAGCCCGCATCCCCGAAGTCGCGGGCGAAGGCCTCGGGCAGGACCACGAGGTCGCTGTCGGACGGGACCAGGGTGCGCAGGCGGGCGCGGTTGCCGGCGGGCTCGAGTCCGGAGGCCTCCTGGACGACTGTGACCGACAGCATGCTCACCCCTCCCACCTTGCCAGCCCAGGCACATGGACCGGGAGAGGCAGGGAGACTGGAGCCATGACGAGCGCGTTCAGCGCGGTGGTGCTGGCCGGGGGTGTGGCCGCCCGGCTCGACGGCGCCGACAAGGCCTCGGTCGAGCTGCACGGTCGGACCCTGCTGACCTGGGCGCTGGACGCGGTGATCGACGCGGCCGAGGTGGTGGTGGTCGGGGACCCGGTGCCCACGCATCGGCCGGTGACCTTCACCCGCGAGGACCCGCGGCACGGCGGCCCGGCGGCCGCGCTGCTCACCGGACGGGACGCGCTGCTGGATCCGCGGCCCGCGCTGGCCGTCCTGGCCTGCGACATGCCGTACCTGACCGCGGCGACCTTCCAACGGCTGCGCGAGGTCGCAGCAAGCCGCGACGGCGCGGTCCTGACCGGACCAGACCGGCGTCGTCAGCTGGCCATGGTCCTCGATGTGGGCCGGCTCGACGCCGTACGCCCGAGCCTGGAGGAGCAGCACGGCCTGCCCCTGCACCGGCTGCTGGCGCCGCTGGACCTGGCCGAGGTCGCGGCCGAGGGACAGGAGCACCGTGACGTGGACACGTGGGCCGATGTGCGGGACTTGACCTGAAGCCACTTGCGAGACGCGGGAGTGCGCGCAAGTCTGTGGCCGTGAACCTCCACGACTGGATCGACGAGCTGAGCGACGTCCTCGAGCTCGAGGACGTGGAGGTCGACGAGGGGTTGCTGGCCGACCTCACGAAGACTGCCGCCTCCAACGTCGAGAAGCTCGCCGCACCCGTGACCGCCTTCCTGCTCGGCTTCGCCGCCGCCGACCGGGGCGCCGACCCCGAGGAGGTCGAGAAGCTCGCCGCCCGCGCGCAGGTGCTGGCCGAGGGCTGGGACCGGCCGGCCGACGCCCCCGACCCCGACGACGTGGACGACCCCATCCCCGACGACCGGACCGTGGACCACACCGGCGAGGTGTACGTCGACGACCGCGCCGACGAGCTCGTCGACGAAGAAGTCTGACGCGCACGTGCGTGCCGTCTTCGCCGACGGGGCCGGCGGCCCCGAGGTCCTCGTGGTGCGCGACCTCCCCGACCCCGAGCCCGGTCCGGGCGAGCTGCTGCTGGAGGTGGCGGCCGCCGGGCTGAACCGCGCCGACCTGCTGCAGCGACAGGGCTTCTACCCACCGCCGCCCGGCGCTTCCGACGTGCTGGGCATGGAGTGCAGCGGCACGGTGGCCGCAGTGGGCGACGGCGTCGAGGGATGGGCTGTCGGCGACGCCGGGTGTGCCCTGCTGTCCGCCGGGGCGTACGCGACCCACGTCGCTGTGCCGGCCGGCCAGCTGATGCCGGTCCCGGCCGGGGTGGATCTGGTCGAGGCCGCGGCCCTGCCCGAGGTCGCCTGCACGGTGTGGTCGAACGTGTTCATGGTCGCCCACCTCCGGCCCGGGGAGGCGTTCCTCGTGCACGGCGGGGCCGGCGGGATCGGCAGCTTCGCGATCCAGCTCGCGACCGCCCTGGGGGCGCGGGTGTTCACCACCGCGGGCAGCGAGGAGAAGCGGGAGTTCTGCCGCTCGCTCGGCGCCGAGGTCGCGATCGACTACCACGACGAGGACTTCGTCGAGGTGGTGAAGGAGCACACCGACGGCAACGGCGTCGACGTCGTCCTCGACAACATGGGCGCGTCGTACCTGGGCCGGAACGTCGCCGCGCTGGCGACCGAGGGGCGACTGGTCGTCATCGGCATGCAGGGGGGCAGCAAGGCCGAGCTCGACCTGAACGCGCTGCTGCGCAAACGCGGCGCGATCATCGCGACCGCGCTCCGATCGCGGCCGACCGAGGAGAAGGCGGCGATCTGCTCGTCGGTCGTCGAGCACGTCTGGCCGCTGGTCGCCGAGGGGAAGGTGCGGCCGATCGTGCACGGCACCCTGCCCCTCGACGACGTGGGCCGAGCCCACGAGCTGATGGAGTCCGGCGCGCACACCGGGAAGATCCTGCTCACCGTGTGAAGAGGCCGTCTCGATACCTTGGCTCCATGAGTGATGAGCAGCAGACGGGGTCCGGCGAGCAGGACGACGATCCTGGCCAGCAGGGTGAGCGCCAGGTCGTGATCATCGGCCCCGACGGCCAGCCCATGGGCGCCGTGCCGGAGTCCGCGCTCGCCATGGCGGCCGGCGGCGGCTCGGGTGAGGACTCCGACGAGCGTGCGATCACCGACCTGGTCGAGCAGCCCGCCAAGGTGATGCGGATCGGCAGCATGATCCGGCAGCTGCTCGAGGAGGTGAAGGCGGCCCCGCTCGACGAGGCCAGCCGCAACCGGCTCAAGGAGATCCACGAGGCGTCGATCCACGAGCTCGAGGCCGGGCTGGCCCCGGAGCTGATCGAGGAGCTGGACCGGCTGACGCTGCCGTTCTCCGACGACCAGACACCCTCGGAGAGCGAGCTGCGGATCGCCCAGGCCCAGCTGGTCGGCTGGCTCGAGGGGCTCTTCCACGGCATCCAGACCGCGATCTACGCCCAGCAGATGGCCGCGAAGATGCAGTTCGAGCAGATGCGCCGCGGGCTGCCGATGGGACCGAGCGGGCAGCAGCCGCAGCAGTCGGGTGAGCCGCCGCAGCAGCCGGGCGACTCCGGCGGGATGTACCTCTAGCCCGGCCCCTCTCTAGCGGAGTCGGCGGCGTACGGCGCCCACCACCAGCAGCCCGAGCAGCCCCACGAGCATGAGGGCCGCGCCGGGCGCGGCGGCGCGCGAGAGGGACTGCGGCTCGCCGGTGTCGACCGGGGTGAACACGGCCTGCTCCGGGGTCGGCTCGATCGGCGGCTTGCCGTCGCCGAGCAGCCGCACCATCCCCGACACCACGGCCTCGTTGACCGGTCGGGTGCCGCCCGGCCCCAAGGCCACCCAGGGGTCGCCGGCGCCGATGACGAAGAACATGTACTCGGTGTTCACGGTCAGGGCGCCCAGGCTGCAGTCGGCCCGGTTGCGGTCGGTCTGCACCTGAACCTCCTCGGTGGTCACCTGCCCCTGGTAGACGAGGTCGACCGTCACCGTCTGCAGGTAGAGCGCACCGGCCACGCCGTCGGTCCGGTCCTGCTTCTCGACCGCGGTGACCGTGCCGCTGAACACCGCCATGGCCGACTTGCTGCTGTCCTTGAGCGACACGAACGGGCAGTCCGGGACCCGCGGGGGCTTGGCGAGCGCCTGCGCCGGGACCCCCGCGCCCAGCACCACGATGGCCACCACGAGCACCGCGAGTGTCGTCGTCAGCAGGCGGCGGGGCACCGGAGCATCACAACAGATCACGGTTGGCGAAGCCAACCCACGCTGAGTCGGCGGTACTGACCGTCCACGCGCGAAGCGCCCCGCGGCAGTAGCGCCGACTCAGCGCACCTGGCACCCAGCGGAACGATCGAGCCAACCCACGCCATAGTCTCCCTACTCCCCCAGGTCGAAGACCTGGGCCAGCACCACGGCCACCCCGTCCTCGTCGTTGCTCGGCGCCCGGCGGTCCACGGCGGCGAGCACGCTGGGATGGGCGTTGGCCATGGCGTACGGCGTACCGGCCCACGCCAGCATCGGAAGGTCGTTGGGCATGTCGCCGAAGGCCAGCACGTCGGCGGGGCCGATGCCGAGCTCCTCGGCCAGCAGGGCGAGGGTCGTGGCCTTGGTGACGCCGAAGGCGCTGATCTCGAGCAGGGTGCTGGACGAGGACCAGGTGATCGTCACCAGGTCTCCGACCGCCTCCTCGGCGGCGTCCCAGTAGTCCTGCGGCCCGAGCTCCTCGTGCCGCGCCAGCAGCTTGACCACGGGTCCGTCGACCAGCTCGTCCAGCGGCGCACGACGGGCGCCGTCGGGCACCGGATGCCGCTCCATGAACTCGGGCTCGAGCGCGATCCCCTCCAGCGTCTCGACGGCGAAGACCGAGCCCGGCACCGCCGCACGCAGCGCAGCGCACACCTCGCGCACCGTCCCCGGCCCGATCTCGCGTCGCAGCCGCGGGCGGTCGGTGCCGACGTCCCAGACCAGCGCGCCGTTGGAGACCACCGCGAGCCCGTGGTCGCCGACGTGGTCGAAGACCTCCTCGGCCCAGCGCAGCGGGCGGCCGGTCACGAACACCACGGGCACGCCCTGGGCCTCGACCGCCGCCAGCACCTCCCTCGTGCGCTCGGAGATGGTCCGGTCGGAGCGGACCAGGGTGCCGTCGAGGTCGGTGGCGACCAGACGGGGGCGGGTCAACGGAGCGGGCGGGCCATGACCAGCTCGCCGTCCTCGTTGCTGCCGCGCAGCTCGGTGAAGCCGCACTTGGCCAGCACCCGGATGCTGGGGGCGTTGTCCGGTGCCACGCCGGCGCGCACGCGTACGCCGGCCGCGTCCGCCTCCGCGAGCACGCCCTGGAGCGCCTCGGTCGCGAGGCCCTGGCCGCGGGCGTCCTCCACGAGCCCGTAGCCGACCTCGGTCTCGGGCACGCCGTCCTCGGCCTCCTCCGGCGGGCCGAAGAAGCCGATGGACCCGACCACCACGCCGTCGACGACGATCGAGCGCGGCCCCCAGGTCTCGCCGTCCCGCCAGACCGACGAGGCGTCGCGGTCGTCCTCGCGCGGGAAGTCGCGGTGCCAGTCGGCGGCTCGCTCATCCCCGCGCAGTCGCGCGATGTCCTCGCGGGTCCACAGCGGCAGCCGCAGCCGCTCGGTCTCGACGATCTCCGGCAACATCAGAAGTACCTCCCGAGCTCGAGGGCCGCGCCGTCCTCGGCGACGGTCGCGGTCACGTCGTCGGCCGCGTCGATGACCTGCTGCACCGCCTGGCCCATGGCCACTCCGCGGCCGGCCCACTCCAGCATCTCGATGTCGTTGCGGCCGTCGCCGATGGCCAGCACGTCGGCCTGGTCGACGCCGAGCTGCCCGGCGACGTGCGCCAGGCCGGAGGCCTTCGACACCCCGACCGGCGCCAGGTCCAGCCAGGCGGTCCAGCCGACGACGTAGTCGGTGCCGTGCAGGCCGAGCTCCCTGGCCAGGGCGACGAAGTCGTCCGCGGTGGCCTCCGGGTCGCGGATGATCACCCGGCTGACCGGGGCGGCCACCAGGTCACCGACCTCGGTGAGGATCATCTCGCCGGACAGCTCACCGGTCGGGAACTCCTTGGTGACGCGGTAGCCCACCCCCCGCTCCTCGACGGCGACCAGTGCTGTCGGATGCCGCTCGAGGATCGCCCGCACCGCCGGGGCGGCGTCGAAGGTCTCCTCCTTCACCACCTCGATCGGCGGGTAGCGGAAGACCACGGCGCCGTTGCTGGCCACGATCCACAGCGGCTCGGTGTCGTCGAGATGCAGCTCGAGCAGGTCTGCGACGGGGGTCATGCCGTGCGGCGAGCGGCCGCTGGCCAGCACGACCTGGCAGCCGGCGTCCCGCGCGCGGCGCACGGCGTCGCCGACGGCAGGGGCGATCTCCTCGTACGTCGTGCCGGCGCCCTCCACCCACTTGAGCAGGGTTCCGTCGATGTCGAGGGCGACCAGGCGCGGGACCCAGCGGCTACTCATGCACCGGCTTGAGCACCTCGACGCCGCCCATGTGCGGGCGCAGCGCCTGCGGGACCGTGACCGAGCCGTCGGCGTTCTGGTGGGTCTCCAGGATCGCCACGATCGTGCGCGGGATCGCGCAGAGCGTGCCGTTGAGGGTCGCCAGCGGTCGCGTGCCCTCAGGGAACCGGCCGCGGATGTCGAGCCGGCGGGTCTGGAACTCGGTGCAGTTGGAGGTCGAGGTGAGCTCGCGGTAGCGGCCCTGCGTCGGGATCCACGCCTCGCAGTCGAACTTGCGGGCCGCCGACAGGCCGAGGTCGCCTGCCGCGGTGTCGATGACGCGGTAGGACAGCTCGAGCTTGTCGAGGAACTCCTTCTCCCAGGCCAGCAGCCGCTGGTGCTCGGCGTCGGACTCGTCGGTCGTCGTGTAGACGAACATCTCGACCTTGTCGAACCAGTGCACGCGGATGATGCCCTTGGTGTCCTTGCCGTGCGAGCCCGCCTCCTTGCGGAAGCAGGGGCTGAACGCCGCGTAGCGCAGCGGCAGCGAGGCGACGTCGAGGATCTCGTCGGAGTGGTAGGCCGCCATCGGCACCTCCGAGGTGCCGACGAGGTAGAGCTCCTCCCCCTCGATCCGGTAGACGTCGTCGGCGGCCTGGCCGAGGAAGCCGGTGCCCTCCATCGCTCGCGGCCGCACCAGCGAAGGCGCCACCACCTGGGTGAAGCCCGCGTTGCGGGCCTGCTCCATGGCCAGGTTGACCAGCGCCAGCTCGAGCTGGGCGCCGACGCCGGTGAGGAAGTAGAAGCGCGAGCCCGAGACCTTGGCGCCCCGCTCGATGTCGATGGCGCCGAGCATCCGGCCGAGCTCGACGTGGTCGCGCGGCTCGAACCCCTCGGCCGCGAAGTCGCGCGGTGCGCCGATGGTCTCGAGGACGGTGTAGTCGTCTTCGCCACCGGCCGGCGCCGCTTCGTGAGCGAGGTTGGGGATCGAGAGCACCGCCGCCTGCCAGGCCTCCTCGGCCTCGGTCTGCGCGGCCTCGGCCGCCTTGACCTCCGCGGCGAGCCGCTTGGTGCGGTCGAGCAGCGCCTGCTTCTCCTCGCCCAGGGCCTGGGGGATCTGCTTGCCCAGCGTCTTCTGCTCGGCCCGCTTGGCCTCGAACTCGGCGATCGAGTGCCGGCGCTGCGTGTCCGCTGCCAGCGCCTCGTCGACCACCGCGTCGGACAGCCCGCGCTTGGCCTGGGCGGCGCGCACGCGGTCGGGCTGGTCACGGATGATGCGGGGGTCAATCATTTCTCGGGGTCCCCGCGAAAGCGCACGCGCTTCGCGCGCAGCGCGCCCCCCGCGCAGTTTCGTGGGGTGAGGTCACCGGGCAAGGCTAACGTTCGGACAGCGTCCGACTCATTCGAGATGGCACAGGAGGACTCCCTTGCTCGACCGGTCGCGGCAGGTCCTCCTCGGCTGGGCCCTGCTGTCGTTCCTGCTCTTCGGGGTGGTGCTGGTCGCTGTGGTGCAGGGCTGGGGACCGGTCGCGCAGTTCGACGACCGCGGCTCGCCAGCGGTCGACTGGACGGTCGACTCGGGCTGGCTGATCCGGCCGTTGCGGGTCGTCGAGGTGCTCTTCGCCACGCTCGGCATGACGATCATGACGGCCGCCGTGGCGGTGGCCATGTGGCTCCGCGGCCACCGCCGCGCCTCGGCGTACACGGTCGGGGTCATGGTGGTCACGACCCTCACCTACACCGTGATCAAGCTGCTGGTGGGCCGGACCCGCCCGGAGTGGCAGCTCGAGCAGTCGCTGCTGTCCTCGAAGTCGTTCCCGTCGGGGCATGCCGCCTCGGTCACGGCGTTCGGGGGGATCCTGATCGTGCTCGTGGTGATGCTCGTACGCCGCGGGAACATGCGCCGGCTGCTCTACGTGCTGGTCGGGCTGGCCGTCGTGGTGGTCTGCCTGGACAGAGTGCTGCTGGGCCGGCACTTCCCCTCCGACGTGCTCGGCGGGTTCCTGCTGGGCATGGGCGTGGTCGCTCTCGGGCTGGCCGTCTACAGCCCGCTGCCGCGCAGCCACGCCGCCCTGTTGCCGGACCTCGCGACGCCGTACCCCTCCGACCGCAACCTCGCCGTGGTGCTCAACCCCTCCAAGGTCGAGGACGTCGACGCGTTCCGCGTGATCGTGAACTCGATGGCCGGGGAGGCGGGCTGGTCGCTGCCGACGTGGCACTTGACGACGATCGAGGACCCCGGGACCGGCATGGCGGAGGCGGCCGCGGTCGCCGGCGCCGACCTGGTGATGGTGTGCGGCGGCGACGGCACGGTGCGCGAGGTGTGCGCCGAGCTGGCCGGCACCGGCATCCCGATCGGCATCATCCCGGCCGGCACCGGCAACCTGCTGGCCCGCAACCTCGACATCCCGCTCTTCCTGCGGGCCGCGATCGACATCGCGCTCACCGGGCAGGACCGGGCCATCGACATGGTGCGGGTCAGCGGTGACGGGCTCGAGGAGGGCACCCACTTCATGGTGATGGCCGGCATGGGCTTCGACGCGGCGATCATGGAGGGGGTCAACGAGGACATCAAGGCGAAGGTCGGCTGGCTCGCGTACGTGCTCTCGGCCCTGAAGTCGCTGATGTTCCCCGCCTCCCGGGTCGAGGTCTCGGTCGACGACGGCGAGTTCACCACGCATCGCGCGCGGACCATCGTGGTCGGCAACGTCGGCTACCTGCAGGCGGGGATGCCGCTGCTCCCCGACGCGGCCATCGACGACGGCCTGCTCGACGTGGTGCTGCTGCACCCCCGGCGGTTCCTGTCCTGGATCCCGCTCGCCTTCCGGGTGCTGGCCAAGCGCCCGCGCACCGACGAGCTGGTCAACCGGATGACCGGCCGCACCGTGGTCGTCCGGGCCAGCGCGGACACTCCTCGACAGCTGGACGGCGACTCCATCGGTCCCGGCCGCGAGCTGAGCATGGAGTGCATCCACGGCCGGGTGCTGGTGCGGGTGCCGCGCTGAGGGACCGCTCAGGAATGCTGTGACCATGGACCGTCTCGCCGCCCAGGACTGGCTCGATCGCTACCTCGCCGCGTGGCTGGCCTACGACGGCGGGCTGATCGGCGACCTGTTCGCCGAGGACGTCGCGTACCGCTATCACCCGTACGACGACCCGATCGTCGGGCGCGACGCCGTGGTCGCGTCGTGGCTGGACGAGTCGGGTCGCGACGAGCCGGGGACCTACGAGGCGTCGTACGCGCCGGTGGCCGTCGACGGTGACGCGGTCGTGGCGACCGGCACCTCGTCGTACCGCGACCAGCAGGGTGGACCGGTGACCCTGGTCTTCCACAACTGCTTCGTCATGAGCTTCGACGACCAGGGCCGGTGCCGGGAGTTCACCGAGTTCTACATCAAGCAGCCCTGACCACCCGGTCAGTCCTCCGGCCCCTGCTGGACGAAGTCCTGCTGGCGGATCAGCACGAAGCAGCAGGCCGCGGCGGCGAAGGCCACCACCATCGCGATCACGGTGATGTGGTTGAGCGCGTCCACGAAGCTCGACGTGGCCACGGCGGCCAGCTGGTCGCGTACGCCGGCCGGTGCGGCCTGCAGCACGGCGTCGGTCTGCCCGCCGGTCACGGCGCCGGCGATCCGGTCGGACTGGTCGGCGGCCGGCGTGCCGGCCAGGCCGTCGCGGACGCCGTCGGCCACCTGGTGGCTGAAGATCGTGCCGAGGACGGCGATCCCGGTCGCGATGCCGACCTGCCGGAGCGTCGAGTTGATGCCGGAGGCCATGCCCGCGCGGTCAACGGTGACCACACCCACCGCGGTCGAGGCGAGCGGGGTGTTGATCATGCCGACGCCCAGCCCGCTGACCACCAGCCCGGGGATCAGGTGCGTCCACGACGAGTCGGGCTCGATGCCGTGGATCAGCAGTAGCCCCACGCCGAGCACCACGAAGCCCGGCGCGATCAGCCACTTGGCCGGGACGTTCGCGGTCAGCCGGCCGGCGATCGCCGCGGCGACGAACGCCGCGGCGGAGAGGAACAGGAACCGGACGCCGGCACCCACCGCGGAGTAGCCCAGCACGTTCTGGACGTAGATGACGAGGTAGGTCAGCAGCGAGAACACCGAGGCCGAGACCCCGAACGCCGCGATCAGGCCGCCCGTGAACGTGGGCTTGCGGAGCAGGGCGAGGTCGAACATCGGGTCCTCGCCCCGCACCTGGCTGACGACGAACACCGCGAGCAGCACCGCGGCGGCGACCACGCAGAACACCACGCGGCCGTTGCCCCACTCGGTCTGGCCGGCGCGGATCAGGCCGTAGACCAGTGACCCGAGGGCCAGGCTGAAGGTGACGAAGCCGAACCAGTCCGGCCGCCCGGCCCGCGGGTCGTGCGACTCCCGGACCCGGGTCATGCCGATCGCGATCGCGAGCAGGCAGATCGGGATGTTCACGAAGAAGATCCACCGCCACGAGATGCCGCTGGTCAGGACGCCCCCGAGCACGGGGCCGACCGCCACCGCGACACCGGTCGTGGCCCCGAACGCACCGAACGCGACCCCGCGGTCGCGGCCGGAGTACGCCGAGGCGATCAGCGCGAGGGCCGTGGCGAACATCGCGGCCCCACCGATGCCCTGGAAGGCACGCGAGATCTGGAGGAAGAAGATGTCCTGCGCGGCCCCGCAGGCGATCGACCCCACCATGAACAGCGCCGTACCGATCACGAAGACCCGTCGCCGTCCGTAGAGGTCGGCCAGCGAGCCGGCGGTGAGCAGCAGCGCGGCCAGGCTCAGCGCGTAGGCGTCGATCACCCACTGCAGGTCGGACAGGCTGGCGCCGAGCTCGCCCTGGATGTCGGCCAGCGCGACGTTCACGATCGTGATGTCGAGCAGCAGGATGAAGACGCCTAGACAGACCGCGACGAGGGTCCACCACTTCGGATCGCGACCCGCGCGGGCCTGGACCGTCTGCTCCGCGGCAACGGCGAGCTCGTCGGCCATTCCCGCTCCTTCCTCGATCGTCAATCACCTAACGATTACCTCCAGTACGATACTCCTGACCGAACATTCGTCAAGTGCCTAACGATTTGGTGGTGGAGGGACGTGGGCGTCGCCGACCCGACCGCTCGGGCACTCCTGCCGGAGCTGGCGGCGCTGCCGGGGCACCTGATCTGGAGGTCGGCCGCGCGCGTCACCGCCACCCTCGGCGAGTCGCTGCCACCGGGGGTCGACATCCACGCCTACGCCGCGCTGCTGGCTCTGGCCGCGGGGCAGGCGCGCTCCCAGCAGTGGCTCGCCGACACGGTGTCGATCAGCCGCACCACGATGGCCAAGGTGGCGTCCGACCTGGTCGAGCAGGGCCTGGTCGAGCGGGTTCGCAACCCGGCCGACCGGCGCTCCTACCTGCTCAGCCGCACTCCTGAGGGTGCGGTCGCGGCTCGGCGCTGGCGGCGGCACGCGGAGGATCTCGAGGACGCGCTCACCGAAGGGTTCACGACACAGGAACGTGAGGAGCTGCGCGGCCTGCTGCGCGCGGTCGCCCGGCCCGGGCTCTCACCCGAGACTCCTGACGCCCTGCTCGACAGCATCGGCTTCCTGGTCACCCGCATCCATGCCCGCATGCACGCCGACGGGATGACTGCACTCCGCGACCTCGACCTCGAGCCCCGTCACCTCGGATCGCTCATCGCCCTGGGTGCAACCGGGCCGGTGGCGCAGGCCGAGCTCGCCCGCGTCCTCGGGCTCAGCGGGCCCAGCGTGGTCGAGATCGTGGACGACCTCGAGGCCCGGGGGCTGGTGGAACGACGACGTCTGGCGTCCGACCGGCGCACCCAGGCGCTGCACGTGCTGCCGCACGCCGAGCCGCTCCTCCCGGTCGCGCGGGAGCGGCTGCTGGCCGTCACCGACGGTCTGCTGACCGCGCTCGCACCGCGGAAGCGGAGGCGGCTGGTGGCTCTGCTCCAGCGGTTCGTCACCGGCGGTTGAGCTCCGTCCGCCAGATCGGACACACCGAGGGTCACGGCTTGGCGGACGCGACGGCGTCCTCCTCCTCGGGCGACATCGGCTGGTCGGATTTCCAGCCGGACACGCTCTTGGCGTAGGTGCGGGCCTCGCTGCGGCCGTGGATGGCGGTCAGGACCACGCCGTTGCCCCCGTCGTCGAGCAGCGCCAGCGACCACGAGAGGCGGCCGCCCACGCTCTGCCCGTTGGCGGCGAACGCGTCGTACCGCACGATCCCGAGGTGGCGGATCGCCCCCTTCGCCTCCGCGCGCAGCGCGGCGACCTCCTGGCGAAGGCCGACGACGTCCTCGGGGAGCTCGTCGGCGTCGCCGCTGCGGGCCGGCCTACGCCGGAGCCCGGCCGCCGCCACGGCGAGCGCAGCGAGGGCGACCACGAGACTGAGCACGACCAGGACGCCCACGTGGCCCAAACTACGATGCTCCGGTGAGCGAACCGCGACGCATCGCCTACCAGGGCGAGCCGGGCGCCAACTCCCACCAGGTGTGCCGAGAGCACTACCCGGACCTGGAGGCGGTGGCCTGCGCGTCGTTCGAGGACGTCTTCGCCGCGGTCGAGGGCGGTGAGGCGGACCTCGCGATGATCCCGATCGACAACTCGATCGCCGGCCGGGTCGCGGACATCCACCACTTCCTGCCGGACTCGGGGCTGCACATCGTGGCCGAGCACTTCCTGCGGATCCGGTTCCACCTGCTCGGGATCCCCGGCGCGCGGCTGGACGAGGTCCGCACCGTCCACAGCCACGTGCACGCTCTCGGTCAGTGCCGCAAGGTCATCCGCGCCCACAACCTGCACCCGGTGATCTCCGGCGACACCGCCGGCGCCGCCCGCGAGATCGTCGAGGCCGGCGACCCCACCCAGGCCTCGATCTCACCGCCGCTGGCAGCGGAGATCTACGGCCTCGAGGTGCTGGCCGAGGACATCGAGGACGAGGACCACAACACCACCCGGTTCGTCGTGCTCTCACGCGAGCTGGAGGAGGCGCCGGCCGGCAGCGGGCCGGTCGTGACGTCGTTCATCTTCAACGTCCGCAACCTGCCCGCGGCGCTCTACAAGGCGCTCGGCGGCTTCGCCACCAACGGCGTGAACATGACCAAGCTGGAGAGCTACATGGTGGGCGGCGAGTTCACCGCCACCCAGTTCCTGGCCGAGGTCGACGGCCACCCGTCGGACGTGGGCGTGGCGCGGGCGCTCGAGGAGCTCCAGTTCTTCACCACCGACGTGAAGATCCTCGGCGTCTACCTGGCGGACCCTTTCCGCAAGGACCACGCCTGACTCTCGAGCGGCCGGGGTCTCCTCCGTGGGGTGGAGGATTCACCGGGTACCCGGTGAATCTGGCGCTCCCCTCACGGAGTTTCGTGCGGGAAGCGGAGGTTTCACCGGGTCGACCAACGCACGAGCGGTCGTAGCGCCCCGGTGCAGGGTCTGTACTGCCTCGGCGAGGCGCAGGCCGAGAGGCCGCCGAGCGCGACGGCCCTGGTCGACGGTGGCACCGCAGTCAGCTCGGGACGTTGAAGTAGACGACCCAGTGCGGCGTGGACCCCGTCCATCTGGGGCCGGAACGCTGCTTGCCCTGGTCCCAGGTCAGCGTGCGGCGCAGCTTGGCGGGCAGCGCTGCCATGGCCTGGGTGATCGCGGCGGTGACCTGTTCGGCGCCGTGCCCGTCGGGCAGGTGCAGCAGCAGGGTGTAGCCGGTGGTCCGCTCGACCAGCGTGCCGATCGCGGAGCGGTTCTGGGTCCCGGTGATCAAGTCGCCCTCCCAGTGGCCCGGCACCCGGCGGTCCTCGACCTCCTCGTCGCGCTCGACGATGTTGACCATGTCTGGGATCCGGCCACGTCCGCTGGCCCGGGCCTGGCGCGCCTCGGTACGGGTGATCCGGCGGGCCCGCCGCTGCGCAGGCATTGGTGCAGCTCAGCGCGCAGGGCGCCGCGTCCTTGGACGAACAGCTCGCGGTAGATCGTCTCGTGGTGCACCTGCATCTCCGGGTCCTCGGGGAACTCACGGCGTAGCTGCCCCGCGATCTGCTCCGGAGACAACCACGCTTCCAGGTCGGCCTCGACCCTGTTACCCGGTGAATCTCACCCCTGGTCCCGCGGGTTCTCCAGGAAGGCGACCAGTGCGCCCTGCGGGTCGCGCACCATCGCCACGCGCCCGACGCCGAGCAGGTCGTACGCCGGCACCAGCGCCGAGCCGCCGAGCTCGACGGCCCTGGCGACGGTCGCATCGCAGTCCTCGACGTTGAAGTAGACGTCCCAGTGCGGCGGGATCCCGTCCATCTGGGGCGGGAACGCGCCACCCACGGGCCGGCCCGCGACCATCAGGCACGTGTAGTCGTCGCCGGTCTCCATCGGCATCGACTCCCACTCGACTCCGAGCACGGCGCTGTAGAACGCCGTGGCCCTCGGCAGGTCGGGGCTGGTCAGCTCGTGCCAGATCGGGCAGCCGGGCTCGTTGACCCGCACCGAGCCGATGCTCTGGCCGGCCTGCCAGAGGTTGACCCGCACCCCGGTCGGGTCCTGGATGCTCGCCATCCTTCCGAGCTCCAACACGTCGAAGGGCGCGGCCTCCACCGTGCCGCCAGCCGGCTCGACCTTGGCGGCGGCCGCGTCGACGTCGTCGACGGCGAGGTAGACGCCCCAGAACGCCGGATGCCCCTGCAGCTGCGGCATCTGGCCGGTGATCCCGGCGACCGAGTCGCCCCGGACCGACACCGCGACGTACACCCCGGCCTCGCCCATGTCGACGTCCTCGAACTGCCAGCCGAGCAGCGGCCCGTAGAAGCCCTTGGCCGCCTGCGGGTCGGGACAGGTCAGCTCGACATAGCTCGGCGTGCCCTGCGCGTAGCGGTCGACCGTCGTCATGGCCGCAGCCTCCCACGCACCGTGGCCCGGCTAGCCTGCTCAGGTGGAGAACGACCCGCGCATCGAGGACCTGGGCTTCGCCAGAGTCGACCTCGATCGCGCCCGCCGGACCGGGGATGCCGAGGTGGTGTACGGCGCCGGCAAGACGCCCGGCCAGGTGATCGCGATCCTCAAGACGCTCCACGAGCGGCACCCCGACCGCGCAGTCCTGGCCACCCGGCTCTCGGAGGACGCCCTGGCCCAGGTTGCGACCTCGCTGCCCGAGGCCAACGTCGATGCCGTCGCGCGGGCGGCGACGCTGGGACCGTTCCCCGAGCCGCGCGGCTCGGTCGCGGTGGTGTCGGCCGGCACCAGCGACGCCCCGGTGGCGGCCGAGGCCGCGCTGTCGATCCGGGTGCACGGTGCTGCGGTCGACGTCATCGAGGACGTCGGTGTGGCCGGTCTGCACAGGCTGCTCGCGGTCCAGGACCGGCTCGAGGCGGCGGACTGCCTGGTCGTGGTGGCCGGCATGGAGGGCGCACTGCCGTCGGTGGTGGGCGGGCTCACCGGCGTACCTCTCGTGGCGGTGCCGACCAGCGTCGGGTACGGCGCCTCGTTCGGCGGGCTGGCCGCGCTGCTGGCGATGCTCAACTCCTGCGCGCCCGGCGTGACCGTGGTCAACATCGACAACGGGTACGGCGCCGGCGTGTTCGCCGCGCGGGTGGCAAGAGCGGCCCGGTGACAGGCACAGGGAGCACGCTCTGGGTCGACGCCTCGTCCGGAGCCAGCGGCGACATGCTTCTCGGCGCACTGGTCGGGGCGGGGGTGCCTCTTGCGACGCTGCAGGCCGCTGTCGACGCGGTCTCCCCCGAGCCGGTCTCGCTGCGCGTCGAGGCGGTGTCCCGCCACGGGTTCGCGGCCACGAGGGTGCACGTCGAGGTGTCCGACTCCGCGCACCACCGGTCCTGGCGCGACGTGCGAGCGCTGCTGCTCGAGGCGCCCCTCGACGACGCCGTGCGGGACCCGGCGTTGCGGGTCTTCGAGCGACTCGCGGTCGCCGAGGGCAGCGTGCACGGCCGCGACCCCCTTGACGTGCACTTCCACGAGGTCGGTGCCCTCGACGCGATCGCCGACGTGGTCGGGGTCTGCGCGGGCTTCGCTCACCTGGCCCCGACCGAGGTCGTGGTCACGCCGATCGCGGTCGGGTCCGGAAGCATCCGTGGCGCGCACGGCACCCTGCCCGTCCCGCCGCCCGCGGTGGCTGCGCTGCTGACCGGCGTCCCGTCGTACGCCGGCCCGGAGGGCGCGCCCGCGACCGAGCTGTGCACGCCCACGGGCGCCGCGCTGCTGACCACGCTGGCGACGGCGTACGGCCCGCAGCCCGCCATGACCACGTCAGCCGTCGGTGTGGGCGCCGGCGGCCGCGATCCCGAGGGGCACGCGAACGTGCTGCGGCTGCTGGTCGGCGCAACGGCCGGACAGACACAGGCCCAGGACGACCTGCTCGTGCTCGAGACCAACGTGGACGACCTCGACCCGCGGCTCTGGCCGGACGTGATCACCGCCGTGCTGGCCGCCGGCGCGCTGGACGCGTGGCTGACGCCGATCCTGATGAAGAAGGGCCGGCCGGCGCACACCCTCCGCGCGCTGGTCACGCCCGACCGCGCGCGGGAGGTGCGCGAGACGGTGTTCCGGGAGACCACGACGATAGGGATCCGCGAGTACCCCGTCGCCCGTCACGCCCTCCCCCGCGAGCACACCACCGTCATGGTCGGCGGCCTCGAGATCGGCGTGAAGCTCGCCCGCCTCGACGGCGTCGTGGTCACCGCGCAGCCGGAGTACGACGACGTCGTCCGCGCCGCCCAGGCGCTCGGCCGACCGGTCCGCGAGGTGCTGGCCGAGGCGAGCTCGGCCGCGCGTTCACTGGTGGGTTGATGGACCTTGCGGCCCTGGCGCTCACCTTCGGCGCCATCTTCGTCGTCGAGCTGCCCGACAAGACCTTCCTCGCCACGCTGGTGCTGGCGACCAAGTACCGCCCCATCCTGGTCTGGATCGGCGTCGGCGCGGCGTTCGCGGTGCAGACGACCGTCGCCGTGCTGCTCGGCCACGCGGCGTCGTTCCTCCCGAAGGACCTGGTCCACGGGGTCGCGCTGGTGATGTTCCTCGCGGGAGCCGTGATCCTGGTCCGCGAGGGACGCGGCCACCAGCAGGCGTCGGGCGAGGAGTTCGCCGAGGCCGCCAGGGACGTCACCGGGTTCCGGGCGGTGCTCGCGTCGTTCCTGGTGCTGTTCGCGGCCGAGTGGGGTGACCTGTCGCAGCTGCTCACGATCTCGCTGGTCGCGCGCTACGAGGCGCCCGGCAGCGTCTTCGTCGGCGCCCTGGGTGCGCTGCTCGTGGTGAGCGGTCTGGCGGTGCTGGCCGGCCGGACCCTGCTCCGGTTCGTCGCGCTGCACGTGCTGCACTACGTCGGCGCCGGGGTCTGCCTGCTGCTGGCCGCTCTCACCCTGGTCGAGCTGGTGGGCTGACTAGAGTGCCCGGCATGACGGAGGGAACGAGCCGGGCGCCGCACGGCGCGGACAGCGAGGTCGGCCGGCTGCGGACGGTGATGCTGCACCGGCCCGGTCCCGAGCTGAAGCGACTGACCCCGCGCAACAACGACAAGCTGCTCTTCGACGGGATCCCGTGGGTGGCGCGCGCGCAGGACGAGCACGACGCCTTCGCGGACGAGCTCCGCGGCCGCGACGTCGAGGTGCTGTACCTCACCGACCTGCTCACCGAGACCCTCGAGGAGGCGGACGCCCGCGCGGCCGCGATCGAGGAGGCGCTGCGCGACCTCGACCTCGGCGACACCATGCGCGGCTACCTCGAGGGCCTGCTCGCTGACGCGGCACCGGCCGAGCTGACGACGTACCTCACCGCCGGCATCCGCAACGACGAGGTCCGCGGCGGCTTCGGGCTGGTCACGTCACTGCTGGCGTACGACGACTTCCTCATCGACCCGCTGCCGAACCTGCTTTTCACCCGGGACTCGTCGGTGTGGGTGCGCGACCGGGTGGCGATCACCTCGCTGGCCATGCCGGCCCGCAAGCGCGAGACCGAGCTGACCGAGCTGATCTACAGCCGGCACCCGCGGTTCGTCGGCACCCCCCGGATGCACGGCGCGCACCTGGAGCACGTCGAGGGCGGCGACGTGCTGCTGCTCGCACCTGGTGTCATCGCGGTCGGGTGTGGCGAACGTACGACGCCGGCCGGCGCCGAGCGGCTCGCCCGCCAGTGCTTCCAGGCCGACCTGGCCCACACCGTGCTCGCCGTGCCGATCGCCCAGGAGCGCGCGACGATGCACCTCGACACCATCTGCACGCTCGTGGACACCGACAAGATGGTCGTCTACCCCAACATGGCCGACTCGTTGATCGCCTACGCGGTCCGGCCCACCGGTGACGTCGAGTCCGAAGGCGACCTGGTGCTCGACGTCGGGAAGGCCGAGCCGTTCCTGGTCGCCGCCGCGAAGGCGATGGAGATCGACACCCTCCACCAGATCGACACCGGCCTCGACCCGGTCACCGCCGAGCGTGAGCAGTGGGACGACGGCAACAACACCCTCGCGCTGGCGCCGCGGGTCGCCGTCGCCTACGAGCGCAACGACGAGACCAACGACCGGCTCGAGGACGCCGGCATCGAGGTGGTCCGGATCGCCGGCTCCGAGCTGGGCTCGGGCCGCGGCGGCCCCCGCTGCATGAGCTGCCCGATCTCGCGCGAGCCGCTCGGCTGAACGTGCCCTTGGACACGTTACGTCGTTCTGCTTGATAGCCCCCGGCCGATTCGGAAGGATCACCGGGGACCCGACCGCGGAAAGGCAGCCATGTCAGACACCTTCTTCTCGATGTTCACACCCGAGGAGATCGCCCGCATCAGTGCGTCCGGCACCCGGGTGACGCTGCCCGAGGGCTGGGCTCCGATCTCGGAGAGGACCAGTGCCGACAAGGCCTACATCATCCTCAACGGCAAGGTCTCGGTGCGCGCGCACGGCGACGAGGTCGCGCAGCTCGGCCCCGGCGACATCATGGGCGAGGCGGCGATCGTCAACCACTCGCTGCGCACGGCGACGCTCGTCGCCCTGACGCCGCTGGAGCTGATCCACTTCACCTCCGAGCAGCTCGACCAGCTCAACGTCGACATGCCGTCGTTCCACGAGGCGCTGGAGAAGACCGCGGCCGAGCGGTTCCCTCAGAAGTCCTGAGGTGACCGAGGAGGACCAGCCCGACCTCTCGGAGGCACTGGAGACCGTCGAGAAGTACTTGCTCGGCGACACCCCGACCCTGACCCGGGTGCAGGTGGCCGAGCGGGTCGGCGTACCGCTCGAGGTCGCCCAGGAGCTGTGGCGGCTGCTCGGCTTCGCCCACCAGCCCGACGACGCCGTCGCGTTCACCGAGCGCGACGTCCAGGCACTGGAGTACACCCACGACCTGGTCAAGCTCGGCATCCTCAGCCCGGAGCGGCAGGCCGCGCTGGTCCGCACCTGGGGGCGCAGCTTCGCCCGGCTGGCCGAGTGGCAGACCCGGCTGCTCACCGATGTGGCGCTCGAGAGCGACGACCCGGTCGGCCAGATCACCGACCTCGCGTCCGAGGTGCTCCCGCGGGTCGAGGAGCTGCAGAACTACGTGTGGCGGCGCCACCTCGCCAGCGCCGGCGCCCGGCTGATGGCCAGCGACTCGGCCGGCTCCGACACCAGCAGGCTGGCCGTGGTGTTCGTCGACATCGTCGGGTTCACCTCGCGCAGCAAGGAGATGACCGAGACCGAGCTGGTGCAGTGGATCGAGTACTTCGAGGCCGAGTGCTCCGGGCTGGTCGTCGACCACGGCGGCCGGGTGATCAAGAACATCGGCGACGAGGTGCTCTTCGTCGTCGAGGACCTCGCCGGAGCGGCCGACGCGGCCCTGACCATGACCGCCCGTGGCGCGGACCCGGACGACGACTTCCCCGAGGTGCGGGCCGGGATCGCGTACGGCGAGGTGGTCGCCCGGCTCGGCGACGTGTTCGGCCCCACCGTGAACATTGCCTCCCGCCTCACGTCCATCGCCCGCCCGGGATCGGTGCTCATCGACCGCGGAGCGCACGACGGCCTGACCGGCGACGTCGAGGACCAGCGCCACGTGGAGCGTGAGCACGCCGGCTTCTCCTTCCGGCGGATGCGGCGTACGTCGGTGAAGGGGTACTCGCGGCTCGAGTCGTGGGTGCTCCGCCGTGCAGAGCGCCAGGACGCGCGCTAGCCGGCGGCCGCTTCCCATCCGTCGTCGTCGTCGCGGTCGTGGGCGCTGGCCTCAGGATTCGCCGCCCCGGCGGCTCACCGGATGGTGACCTGGCGGTTGGCCAGCCCGGAGCGCGCTGCTCTCTGGTCGCCGTCGAGGTCCGAGTCGTCGGCCAGCGCCTCGGCCAGGTGCTCGACGAACATGGACGCCGGGTCCTCGAGCGCTTCCGGTCCGGTGCCGAGCGGGAGGTCCCAGACCGGTGCCAGCAGCCCGTGCGCGCGGAACATCCCCACCAGGCGAGCACCCTCGACGATCACGTCCCGGCCCGCGACGTGCAGCCGGGCCAGCGCGTCGAGCAGCTGGTCCTCGGGCTCGGGCATCACCCAGCGCAGGTGCTCCTTGGTGCCGACGTCGGTCCAGTACGCCGCCTCGACCTGGGTCAGCCGCGCGGTCGGCGAGGCGGCGGAGTTCGCCTGCTCGAGCGCCGCAGCCAGATCGTCCTTCTCGTCCACGTCGGCGATCCAGAAGTCGAAGCCTTCGTGGACGGTGACCTTGAGCTGGTCGTCGGTCACGAGGTCCTGGAGCCGGGGCCCGTCTCCCGGCGGGTCGGTGAGGCCGACGACGCCGGGCTCGTCGGCGGCCATCGCGAGCTCGAGGACGGCGGCCAGGTCGCGCGAGGGGTCGCCGAAGTTGTGCTGCACCTGGAGGCCCAGCCACAGCTGGCCGCTGTCGCGCACCATCGCCGGCGCGGCCATCGGCAGCAGCGTGGAGAGCGTCACGGGCTTGTCAGTGCCCTTGACGGTCAGCGGCGCGGTGGCCGAGGGCACCAGCTCCCGCATGGCGACGATGTCGCACTCCGAGGGCAGCCCCTCGAAGGGCCGGGCGACGTACACCGCCGCCCTGCCGCCCTCCGCGCCGTGACAGGCCTTGTACCGCTTCCCCGAGCCGCAGGGGCACGGCTGGCGCGGGCCGACCTCTCCCGCAGCGGCTTCCCTGGCCTTGGTCCGCGACTTCTTCGCCATGGCCGTGACGCTACTTGTCGAGCAGCTCCAGCAGGTACGCCGGGCGGTCGGTGATGACCGCCTTCACCTCGAGGGCCTGGCAGCGGCGCAGGTCCGGCTCGCTGTTGACCGTCCACACGTGCACGTCGTGGCCCGACGCCGCGATGCGCCCGGCCAGCCGCGGGTGCTCGTTCAGCAGGTCGATGCCCGGACCGACCAGCCAGTCGCGGCCCATCACGCGGCGCAGTATCGGCCAGTACTGCGGCCTGTCGATCAGCTGCACGACGGGCACCGCCGGCGCCAGCCGCTCCATCCGCTGCAGCGCGGTGTGGCTGAAGCTCATCACCCGCACCGGGCTCGGCCCGCCGTCGCTCGGGGCGTCCCAGCCGAAGTCGTGCAGCAGCTCGGCCACCCGCTTCTCGACCAGCCCGCCGTACCGGGTCGGGTGCTTGGTCTCGATCGCCACCTCGACCGGCCGCGGGTAGTCGGCCACCGTCTCGAGCAGCTTGCGCAGCGTGAGCACGCCGTCCAGCTGCGGGTCCCGGTCGGGCGCCTCGTCGTCGAGCTCGGACCACGGGTTCTTCCACGCCGCGAAGTCGAGCCCCTGGAGGTCCTCGAGGTTGGACGTCGAGATCAGCCCGCGCCGGCTCGCCGTACGGCGCAGGTCGCGGTCGTGCACGCAGACCAGGTGTCCGTCCGCGGTGAGCCGGACGTCGCACTCGAGTCCCTCGGCCCCGGTGTCGAGGGCTGCGACGTATGCGCCCAGCGTGTGCTCGGCGTTCTCATAGCTGGCGCCGCGGTGCGCGATCACCTGAGGCACCGCCGCCGGCGAGGGCATGCCGCCATTGTGGTGGCGACTCACCCCTGCGGGCGAGGAGGCGCGTCGGTCAGCCGTGCGGGTCCTCGTCCCGGGCCGCGCGGTAGACGCCGACGCAGGCGACCGCGACCGCGATCAACGGACCGATGCTGAGCATCAGCTCGATGTCGACCATCGCGAACAGGACGAGGATGAACGCCGCGAACAGGACGAACGATCCGACCGACAGGACGACGGCACGCTCCTGAGTCATGCCTGAGCGGTACCCACCGGCGGTCGGTGGCACGTGGTACGACGGTCCCGTGGCCAAGCACAGCGAGTCCACCACCAAGACCTACCTCTACCTACGCGTCGGTCTGGTGGCCCTGGCCATCTTCCTCGGCGCCGCCCTCGTCATCGAGCTGGCCCTGGGCGAGGGGCCGTGGCTGGGCTCGATCAGCGCCTACTACTACACGCCGGTGCGTGCGGTCTTCGTCGGCACCCTGACCGCGATGGGCGTGTGCCTGATCGCGATCAAGGGGCGCGACCGGCCGCGCGAGGACCTGATGCTCAACCTGGCCGGCATGTGCGCCCCGGTCGTGGCGCTCTGCCCGACGCCGCTCGAGGACAGCATCGCGTGCGGCGCCGCGACCCGCTGCGTGCCCGACGCGTTCGTGCCCGGGGTCGAGAACAACATCGGCGCGTTGCTGGTGGTCGGCATCGTCGGCGTCCTGTTCGCCGCGCGCACCGTGCGCCGCGGCGCCGACGAGAGCCGCGACCTGGTCGCCCTCGGCGTGTCCGCGGTCGGGCTGGCCGGGCTGGCGCTGTGGTTCGCGGTCGGCCGGGACTCGTTCCTCGACTACGCCCACTACGGCACCGCCGTCCCGATGTTCGCCCTGATCGTCGCCGTCGCGTGGGTCAACGCCGCCAAGGTCGACGAGTTCGTCGCCGCCGGCGGGACGCTGACGATGGGCCAGGCGACGACGTACAAGCGGGCCTATCGGACGATCGCCTACTCCATGGGCGTGGTCATTGGCGGTGCGCTGACGCTGTTCCTGGTCAAGGCCGCCACCGGCTCCGAACCCTTCGCCCACTGGGTCTTCGTCGTCGAGGCCCTGCTGCTCGCGGCGTTCACGGCGTTCTGGATCCTGCAGACGCTGCAGTACGCCGAGGACGGCGCGCCGGAGTGAGCGCCCCAGTTCGGGGCGCTAGGCCTGGGCCCGCAGGTACCGACCGAAGTGCGGCACGGTGAAGGCGATCCGGCCGCGCTCGCCGGAGTAGATCAGCCCCTTCTTGAGCAGCGAGTCGCGCGCGGGTGACAGCGACTGCGGCTTCTTGCCGAGCACGCCGGCCACGTCGGACGTGGCGACGGAGCCGACACCGTCCGTCCCGGGCCCCGCTGCGTCCGCCATGGCGCGGAGGTAGTCGCGCTCTCCTGGGGTGGCGCGCTCGTAGCGGCTGCCGAAGAAGCCCACCGCCAGCTCGCGCTCTGCCTCGGGGGCGGCGACCGCAACGTCGTCGGTGGTGATCGGCGACCGTGGGGCGAGGTCCCACACCGTCTTGCCGTAGGCCTGGATGAAGTAGGGGTAGCCGCCGGTGGCGGCGTACATCGCGGCCAGCGCGGCGTCGTCGTACGCCGCGTCCTCCTCGGCCGCCGGAGCGGTGAGCGCCCGGTCGGCCTCGGCGCGGGACAGCCGGTCGATGCGCTGGTAGGAGAACAGTCGCTCGGAGTAGGACTTGCTGGCGCTGAGGACTGCCGGTAGGTGCGGCAGCCCGGCGCCGACGACGATCACCGGCAGCCCGGACTGGCTGACCTCGTGGCAGGCGGCGCACAGCGCCGAGACGTCGTCCGGGCCGAGGTCCTGCATCTCGTCGACGCAGATGGCTACACCCTTGGCCAGGTCGGCGGCCAGCCCGCCGACGTCGTTCATCAGCTCCACCAGGTCGATCTCGACGTCGCCCGAGTCGGCGCGACCACGGACGGCAGGCGCGTCGATGCCGGGGCTCCAGCGGTCGCGCAGCTTCGCGTCCGGCCCGGCCTGCCGCTCGGCGAACGAGCGGATCACGCCGAGCACGTGGTCCGGTTCGGGGTGTCCGAGCTCGCGGACCGCCTGGTGCAGCGCGCTGGACATTGGCCGGCGCAGCGACTGGTCGGGCCGGGCCTCGAGCTTGCCGGTCCCCCACCCCTTGCGCACCGCCTGACCGCGCAGCGCGTTGAGCAGCACCGTCTTGCCGACCCCGCGCAGCCCGGTCAGCACCAACGAGCGCTCCGGCCGGCCGCGGGCCACCCGCTCGAGGACCACGTCGAAGGCGCGAACCTGCTCGTCGCGGCCGGCCAGCTCGGGCGGCCGCTGCCCAGCACCGGGCGCGTACGGGTTCCGGACCGGATCCATGGCTACGACGGTATGGGGTCGTCTAGCGAATTCCTTAGATTTTCCGTTCCGGCGTGTCCTGTCCCCACGGAACTGGCGCTTGCGTCATGGAGTTTCGTGCGGGAAGCGGAAGTTTCACCGGGTACCCGGTGAAACGCCCCTCAGGCCGGCTCGCGGGTCGGCGCGTGCCGGTACGCGCGGTCAAGACCGGTGCGGAGCATGTCGATCAGCTCCGGCACCTCGTCGACCGAGAGCCGGAACGACGCCGCGCAGACGTTGTCGCGCCACAGCGACAGCACGACGAGGTCGGCCTCGGAGTGCCAGGAGACGCGGAGCGCGCGGTCGTCGCCGCGGGCATCGAGGAAGATCGACCCCAGCTCGGGAAGCGGCCGAGCGGCGCTCATCTCCCCATCATGCGCCCGTCATCCACGCCCTGTCACCGGTCGGGTCGACCTAGACTTCCAGGCGTGCCCGAGCTGCCCGAGGTGGAAGCCCTGGCCCTCGACCTCAAGGGCCGGCTGACCGACCACGCGATCGCGACGGTGCACATCGCGGCGTTCAGCGCGCTGAAGACCTTCGACCCGCCGCTGCGGGCCGTGGAGGGGCTGATGGTGGACGACGTCGGCCGGCACGGCAAGTTCCTCGACATCAGCGTGGGCGGGCTGCACCTGGTCGTGCACCTCGCCCGCGGCGGCTGGATCCGCTGGAAGGACGAGCTGCCGACGCTCCCGCCCCGCCCGGGCGGCAAGAACCCGCTCGCCGCCCGCGTCGTGCTCGACGACCAGTCCGGGCTCGACATCACCGAGGCCGGCACCAAGAAGCGGCTGGCCGTCTACCTCGTCCGCGACCCGCAGGACATCCCCGGCGTCGCCAGCCTGGGCCCCGACCCGCTCACCGACGACTTCACGTTGGAGAAGTTCCGAGACATCCTGAAGGCCGAGGGCCGCAAGCAGATCAAGGGCGTCCTCCGCCACCAGGGCACCATCGCCGGCATCGGCAACGCGTACTCCGACGAGATCCTCCACGCCGCGAGGATGTCGCCGTTCAAGTCCGCGGTCTCGTTGCTCGAGGGAGACGACGACACCGAGCTCGTCGTGCTGTACGACGCCATCCGGGTCACCCTCGGCGACGCCGTCGAGCGGTCCCGCGGGCTGGCCGCCAGCGAGCTCAAGGGCGAGAAGAAGTCCAACCTCGCCGTGCACGGCCGCACCGGCGAGGCCTGTCCGGTCTGCGGCGACATCGTCCGCGAGGTGTCGTTCGCCGACTCCAGCCTCCAGTACTGCCCCACCTGCCAGACCGGCGGCAAGCCGCTGGCCGACCGGCGGATGAGCAAGCTGCTCAAGTAGGAGTGAGATGAACGTGCCCACCGTCGGCATCGCCGGCGTGCCCGACCCGCTGCCCGACGGCCTCGCAGTGCTCGACGTCCGCGAGCCCGTCGAGTGGGTGCACGGCCACATCGCGGGCGCGATGCACATCCCGATGTCCGAGCTGCCCGGCCGGCTCGACGAGCTGCCCGACGCCCAGACCCTGGTGGTCTGCAAGGTCGGCAGCCGGTCCGCGCGGGTCACGGCCTGGCTGGCGCAGCAGGGCCGCGACGCCGTCAACCTCGACGGCGGCATGCTCGACTGGGAGGCCGCCGGCCGCGGCATGGTGAGCGAGACCGGCCAGCCACCACAGGTGGTCTAGGAGCCGGTGAGCCCGGGACATGCCTGCTTGATGTAGTCCTCGAGCGCATCCAGGCTCGCCTCGTCCTGGCCGCCCACGTCGCCCAGGCTCGACAGGTCCTCCTGGGTCGCGTCGTCGGGCAGGTCCGCGATCCGCTGGACGGTCAGCTCGAGGCCCGCCCTGGCGGGGTCGGGGATGTCCTCCGGCGCACCGACCCGTTCGAGCTGCTCGGCGGCCGCCTTGAGGGCCTGCACGTACGCCGCGATGTCGGCAGGGTCGGCCACCTTGACCTGGTCCTGGAACTCCTCCAGCGCGCCGCAGAAGACCTCAGCGGTGGGCGCGTCTTCCTGGCCCCTTCCTGCGTCACCGCCGGAGCAGCCGACAGCACCGGACGCCACCAGCACGCAGCCGGCTGCGACCAGGACGAGTCTGGCCGGCCGGGGGCTCAGCTCGGCGCGCCGACGTCCGGACAGGTCTTGTCGAGGTAGTCGCTGAACGCGTCGGTCTTCTTCTTGTCGTCCTCGGAGAGCTCGGACTCGAGGTTCGCCATGTCCTCTGCCGACGCGTCGTCGGCCAGGTCCTGGATCGCGTCGAGGGTCACCTCCAGGCCGTCCTTCGCGTCGTCCGGGATGTCCTCGGGCGTCCCGACGTCCTCGATCTTCTTGGCCGCCTTCTTGAGGATCTCGCCGAGGTTCTCTTCCTCGCCGGTCACCTCCTGGAGGTCGTCGTAGAACGTCTGGAACGCGCCGCAGAAGTCGTCCTTCGACGCCGACTTGTCGCTGTCGCCGCCGCCGTCACCGCCGCCGTCGTCGCCACCGCAGCCCACCGCCCCGCCCGCGACGAGAATGAGGCTTGCAGCGGCCAGTCCGAGCTTCATGTGTTCTCCCAGGGTCGGTTCCGTCGACCCACCCTCGCACGAACTGCGAGCCCCGCCTCCGCCAGGTCACGGCACTGCTGCCCACACCGACGGCGCCGGCAGCCGGAGCGCGACCTCCAGTCGCCGGAGATACGTCGACCGCGACACCTCGACCGCGCCGAGCGTGGCCAGGTGCGGCGTGACCCACTGCACGTCCAGCAGCCGCCCCTCGACGCCGTCGTCGGTCAGGAACGAGACCAGGCCCACCAACGCCACCTTCGAGGCGTCGCGGGCCCGGAAGAACATCGACTCCCCCGCGAACAGCCCGCCGATCGCCAGGCCGTACAGCCCGCCGACGAGCTCCCCGTCGCGCCAGGTCTCGACCGAGTGCGCCCAGCCCAGCCGGTGCAGCTCGACGTACGCCGCGGCGATGTCTCGGGTGATCCACCCGGCGTCACGGCGCGGGTCGCCGCAGCCGGCCACCACGTCCTCGAACGCCGTGTCGACCCGCACCTCGAAGTCGCGCACCGACCGGCGCAGGGACCGCGAGATTCGCAGCCCGTCCAGCGGCACGATCCCGCGGCGCACCGGCGAGAACCAGTGCATCGGCGGTCGCACGCCGTTCTCGGGCATCGGGAAGATCCCACGCCGGTACGCCGCCAGCAGGGTCCCGGGCGCGAGGTCGGCTCCGACAGCCACCAGGTCGTCCTCGGCGTCGCGCGGGTCCGGGAAGACCCACGGGGATGAGGGAGGCTCGACCGGCACGACCGTAGGATTCCACCGTGGGCGTGACGAGCAAGGCGGCGGGCGCGGTGAGCAAGCAGCTCGCGCCCAAGCTCACCCAGGTCGCCCCGGGGCTGACGACGTCGTTCGTCCGCGAGGCGCTGCACCGCGCGATCGCCGGGGTCGGTCCGCTGCCGCCGGCCAGCAAGGCCGCGGACGCCCAGCTCAAGGAGCAGAAGGGCGACGTCGAGAAGGCCGTCCACGAGGTGATCGAGAACCACGTCCGCTACGCCGGCGCGCAGGGCTTCCTCACCAACATCGGCGGCCTGGTGACGGTGGCGCTGACCATCCCGACCAACATCACCGGGCTGGCGCTGATCCAGTGCCGGATGATCGCGGGCATCGCGCACCTGCGCGGCTACGACCTCGACGACCCGCGGGTCCGCAACGCAATCCTGACCTGCCTGATCGGCGAGGACACGGTCAACGCACTGGTCAAGAAGCGAAAGCTGCCCGCGCCGCCGATGGCGCTGGCCACCGCGCCGCTTCACGACCCCGACCTCGACAAGGTGATCTCGGCCGAGGTGGCCTCCGAGCTGGTCACCAAGGTGGCCGGCAAGCGGCTCGCCATCACGGTCGGCCGCCGGATCCCGATCGCGGGCGGGTTCGTGGGGCTGGGCGTGGACGCCTACGCCACGTGGAAGGTCGGCCGCTACGCCGACCGCGAGCTCCTGCCCCGCGCCCCCCGGTAGACCCCGAGCAGCGCACGGCCAACGCCGCTGCGCTCCAGGCGTACGACGATCGCCCGGCGCAGGCGGTACGACGGCGTCGCGTACGCCCGCTCCAGCGCGCCGCGCACGTCGGCCAGCTCGGCCTGGAGCCGTTCCTCGTCGTGGCGCAGCCGGGCGTTGTCGAGCAGCAGCGCGGTGATCGCGTCCACGCCGGCCGAGGCGACCTGCCGTTCGCGCGGCCGGTCCGGGTCGGCGTAGTCACTGACCGGTGGTGCCCCGACCAGGTCGCCGAGGTCGCCGACCACGTCGTACCCGCGCCGCTCGATCTCGGCGATCCAGTCGGCGGAGAGCTGCTGCACCCACGGGTGCAGGTCCGGCGGCAGGGCCAGCCGGGGCGAGCCGGTCCGCCGGGACAGCGTCTGGTGGGCCAGCAGCTCGCGCACCAGGGGCCGGTAGTCGCCGGGGGCCAGCTCGGCGTTGGCCTTGCGGTTGATCCTGCGCAGCAGGGTGGTCTCGGGGACGCCCAGCGACGGGTTGTGCCGCTCGCCCTCGAGGTCGAGGTCGATGCCGTCGAGGCCGAAGGCCTGGCTGAACCGCTTCCACAGCAGCTCCGGCGCGCCGCCGGGCGGCGGCACGGTGACCACGTGCACGTGCTCCGGCGGCAGGTCGTGGCCCCAGCGGTCGAGGATGTCGGGGACCTCCTGGACCCCCCAGAACCACGCACCGATCCGGGTGGCCCGCTCGGGGTCGCGGATCTGGTCGAGGAACGCGCCGTAGCTCAGCTGTGCGCGGTGCTTGACGTTCTCCTGCCACTCCGCGGGGATCTGGCGGACCAGGTCGCGCACGCTCAGCACCAGGTGCACCTCGGCGCCCTCGGCGTGGCCCAGCGACTCCAGCGCCTGGCCGATCTGCGCCCGGGAGGCGGTCGCGAGGATCTCGTGGCTGATGATCGCGGTCCCGTCGTGCTCCCGGACCCGCTGGGCCAGGTCGTCCCACGCGCCGATCGCCTCGGCCTGCAGCCCGCCCCACGGCAGCTGCATGAGGTCGAGCGCGGCCAGGAAGTGGCCGTCGTGCCGGGCGGTGGGGTAGGCGATGGCCGCTTGCTCGAGGGCGTCGCGGTTCCGGAACAGCACGTCCTGGAGGTACGACGTGCCGGTCTTCGGCGTACCGACGTGGAGGATGACCTTCCGGCTCATAGCTTTTCGGGGTCCCCGCGGCGTTGTTCGGCGGGGGAGCGCAGCGGAGGAGTCGAAGAACGTCGTGGGGTGTTCATCTCGCCCCCTCCATCAGCAGCTCGATCGCCAGGTCGAGGACCGGCCGGTCGGCTGGGGAAACAGACCACACCGGCAGCACCCGGTCCGGGTCGCCCACCACAGGGTAACGAGCGCGGAGCAGCCGCTGGCGGAGGGCGAAGGCGGCGTCCTCGACCCAGTCGCGGTGCTCGGGAGGTACGACGGGGAGCCCGCCGGAGACCCCCTCGAGCCGGGGCCGGAGCACCGAGCCCAGCAGCGCGGCCTGCCGGTCGGGCAGCACGTGCAGGCTCAGCGCGACGCCGACCTGACGGGCCAGCTCGGTGGCGTGGGCGGGCGGGTCGGGGACGGCGGGCAGCCGGCGTACGCCGACCAGGCGCGGCAGCGCGGAGAGGTCGAGGACGACGCCGACCCGGCCGGTGTGCGGCCGCGCGCGGAACCGCGCGACCACGACGTCCAGATCCACCCGACGTGGCAGCCGGCGCCGACCGCGCACCTTGGCGAGGAAGTCCGTCCAGCTCGGCCCGCCCGTCCCGAACGCGACGGTGCCCCAGACGTGGGCCAGCATCGTCGCGAGATCCGCGCCGAGCACGTGCACCGACCGGCCGCCACCGCCCGGCGGACGGCCGTCGGCCACCAGCCGTCGGGTGTGGCCGCCGGCCAGCCACGGGTCGCCGGCCAGCTGGTAGCGGGTCCGCAGCCGGCGGGGCTTCGGTTCCACCGGGTCCGGGGCACCGGTGGCCACGAGGTCCTCGGCCAGCAGCCCGGTCGCGACCCGCAGCAGCTCGTCGGCGGGCAGCTCGCCGGGATCGACGGGGGGCGGGCCGAACCGCCGCGCCTCGTCCACGCCGACCAGCTCCAGGTCCGGCCGGCCCCGGCCGGGGGCGGAGGCCGTGAGCACCCGCTCCACCAACGCGGGCGACGGGCGCCCCGCAGCGTTCAGCCGGCGCAGCAGCTCGAGCTGCTGGGCGCCGGGCAGGAACCGCCCATGGTCGGCGGCGTCGGTCGCGATCCAGTCGTGCCACGGCGTCGCACCCCCCGCCCGCAGGTGCGCGACCCAGGCCCGGGCCCGGGCCCGGCCGGTGTCCACGGACGTGTTCATCGCCGGAGGTGGCGGGCCAGCCTGGCCGCCCGCGAGGTGAGGGTGTCGTCGGGGTCGGGACGCCGGGCCGCCTCGAGCGTGAGCGCCACGATGGCGTCGACCGCGGCCGCGGTGACGTCGCGGGCCCGCGGCTTGTCGGGGTCCTGCCATTGCGTGCCCGGGGCCGGGCGGACCGGGCGCAGCTCCTCGAGGTCGCCGACCACGTCGACCCCGGAGCCCTTGATCCAGTCGACCCAGCCCTGGGCGACCCCCTCGGCCCAGTCGTAGGAGTCGGGGGGCAGGGTCACCGGCCGCATGTCCGGGCGCGCGGCCAGGGTCTCGTGGACGACGAGCTGGCGGACCAGGGCGCGGTACTGGTCCGACGGCAGCCCGGCCGCCTTGAGCCGGGCGTTGACCCGGCGCAGCAGCGTGCTCTCCGCGGTGCCGATCGAGGGGTTGCGCCGGCCGCCCGGCTTCGGCGCCCAGGCCGGGTCCAGGCCGAGCGCGGTGCCGAACCGCTGCCAGAGCTCGTCGGTCGGCCCGCCGGGCCGCGGCACGGTCACCACGTGCACCTGGTCCGGCGGCAGGTCGCCGCCCCACCGTTCGAGTACGCCGGGCAGCCCCTGTGCCCGCCAGAACCACCGGCTGGCCTTGCCCTGCTCGGCGTCGCGGATCTGGCGGAGGAACGTCCGGAACGACACCTTCCGCTGGTGCTTGAGCTGCTCCTGCCACTCGGCGGCCACCTGGCGGGCCACGTCGCGCGCCGTGCAGACGATGTGCACCTCGGCGAAGGCCAGGTCGGCCAGGGCTCGCGCGGCCTCCTGCGGCTTGGCGCCGGCCAGGATCTCGTGGCTCAGCACGACGGTTCCGCGAGCGCGCTTCGCGCGGCGTACCAGCGCCTCCCACTCGCCCTGCGCCTGCGGCCGCATCCCGCCCCACGGCCGGTCGATCAGGTCGAGCGCCGCGAGGAACATGTCGCCGTGCGGCCCGGTCGGGTAGCGGTAGCCGTGCCTGCGGAGCGACGCGGCGTTGAGGGCCAGCCGGTCCTGGAGGTACGTCGTGCCGGTCTTCGGCGCGCCCACGTGGAGGTAGAGGCGCTCGCTCACGTCTCTGATTGTGACAGCGCGCGGACCACGGCCGAGGGGGACGGGCGGCCGAGCTCGCCGGCCATCCAGGCGCTGGTCGCGACGAGCGCGTCGAGATCGACCCCGTGCTCGATGCCGAGGCCGTTGAGCATCCAGACCAGGTCCTCGGTGGCCAGGTTGCCGGTCGCGCTCTTGGCGTAGGGGCAGCCGCCGAGGCCACCGGCGCTGGCGTCGTACGTCGTGATGCCGGCCTGGAGCGCGGAGTAGGTGTTCGCCAGCGCCTGTCCGTAGGTGTCGTGGAAGTGCATGGCCAGGTCTGACTTCGCCATCCCGGCGGCCACGAACGCCTCGATCAGTGCCGTGACCTGTCCCGCCGTGCCGACGCCGATGGTGTCGCCCAGGCTGAGCTGGCCGGCGCCGAGGTCGAAGAGCCGCTTGCCCACGCTCACCACCTGGTCGACCGGGACCGCACCCTCCCACGGGTCACCGAAGCACATCGACACGTACGCGCGGACGTCGAGCCCGGCGTCGCGGGCGCGCTTCACAGTCGGCTCGAACATCGCGAACTGCTCGTCGAGGCTGCGGTTGAGGTTGCGCTGCGCGAAGGTCTCGGTGGCCGAGCCGAAGATCGCGACGTGCTTGAGGCCGAGCTCGAGCGCGCGGTCGAGGCCGCGCTCGTTGGGGACCAGCACCGGCAGCTCCTTGCCGTCCGCCCCCAAGCGGGTCATCAGCTCCTCGGCGTCGGCCAGCTGGGGCACCCACTTGGGGTGCACGAACGACGTGGCCTCGACGACCGGCAGCCCGGCCGCGAGGAGCCGGCGCACGAACTGCTCCTTGACGTCGACGGGGACCATCGACTTCTCGTTCTGCAGGCCGTCGCGCGGACCGACCTCGTAGATCGTGACCTTGGTGGGCAGGTCACTCATCGGTCGTCTCCACGACGAACAGCGTGTCACCGAGCGCCACCTGCTTGCCCTTGTGGGCACCCACGGTCGCGACGAGCCCGGCGAACGGCGCCTTGAGGCTGAGCTCCATCTTCATCGCCTCGAGCACGCCTAGCACCTGGCCCTCCTCGACCTCGTCGCCCTCGGCCACGCGGACGTCGAGCACGGTGCCGGGCATCGGCGCGGTGAGTGCCCCGTCGGCCGTCGCGCCCACGTGGTCGCCCATCACGTCGGGCCGCTCGAACACGAACCGCTGGCCCTGGTGCACGACCTCGACCCGGTCGTGCCGCACGGCGGCGGCCGGTCGGGTCGGCGGCTGGACGCCGAGGGTGACCCGTTCGTCGAGGTCGACGACGACCGGCGCCGGGTCGGCCCCGAGCCGGAACCCGTCCGATGCGAACGGACCGGTCTCCTCGCGGTCGCGGAGGAACACCTCCCACGCGGCCAGCTCACGGGCCGGCGCCGGGTCGGGCGGCGGCACCTCGTTCCGGTCCAGCCACGCGGTGTCGATGGTGGCGTCGCGGAACTCGTCGCTGGCCACGAGCGTGCGCAAGAAGCCGGCGTTGGTCGTCAGCCCGAGGATCGCGGTGTCGTCGAGCGCGGCGACCAATGCCTGCCGGGCCGACTCGCGGTCCGGACCGTGCGCGATCACCTTGCCCAGCATCGGGTCGTACGCCGTGGACACGA
Source organism: uncultured Actinomycetota bacterium (assembly GCA_963749865.1). GTDB lineage: Bacteria > Actinomycetota > Actinomycetes > Propionibacteriales > Nocardioidaceae > Nocardioides. Next base: position 101,473 of record CAVVOE010000002.1, on the reverse strand, counting down.
CCTGCCCACTTCCCAGCGCGTGGTCCACCCTGACGCCCTCTGCTCTATCCGGCCAGTGCACGTACGTCGCCGTGCCGGCCTGCGGGAGGAAGCCGCCGAACGAGTCCTCGGCGTACACCCGCGCCTCGATCGCGTGACCGCTCAGCCGGACCTCGCCGATCGACAGCGGCTCGCCGGCCGCCACCCGCAGCTGGTGCTCGACCAGGTCGATCCCGCCTCCCCCCTCAACCGCACAGACCAGTTCGGTGACCGGGTGCTCGACCTGCAGCCGGGTGTTCATCTCCAGGAAGTAGACCTCGCCCGAGTCCGCGTCCAGGAGGAACTCCACGGTCCCGGCGTTGACGTAGCCGACGTGCGTGGCCAGGTCGACCGCCGCTTGGGTGACCCGCTGCCGGGTCTCGGCGTCGATGGTCGGGGCGGGCGCCTCCTCGAGCACCTTCTGGTGCCGGCGCTGGGTCGAGCAGTCACGCTCGAACAGGTGCCGGACCGTCCCGTGGGTGTCCGCGATCACCTGCACCTCGATGTGCCGGCCGTGCTCGACGAACTTCTCGACCAGGATCGTGTCGTCGCCGAAGGCCGAGGCGGCCTCGCGCTTGGCGGACGCGACCGCCTCGTCGTACTCGTCCTGTGCGCGGACGATGCGCATGCCCTTGCCGCCACCGCCGGCGGCAGCCTTCACGAGGACGGGGAATTCCGCACCCTCGCCCCGCGGCACCACCGGCACGCCGGCCGCGACCGCGACCTCGCGGGCGGCGTCCTTGCGGCCCATCTGCTCCATGACCTTGGCCGGTGGCCCGACAAGGGTGATCCCTGCGGCCTCGAGGGCATCGGCGAAGGCGGCCCGCTCGGAGAGGAACCCGTACCCAGGGTGGACCGCCTCGGCACCGGCACCCTTGGCCGCGGCGACGACCGTGTCGATGTCGAGGTAGCTCTCGATGCGCACTGCCTCGTCGGCCGCGCGCACGTGCGGCGCGGTCGCGTCGAGGTCGGTGTACACCGCGACGGTGGTGATGCCCAGCCGCTCGCAGGTGCGCATCACTCGCAGCGCGATCTCGCCCCGGTTGGCGATCAGGACCCTGCTGAACACAGCCGTCACATCCGGAAGACGCCGTACGACGGCGCAGGGATCGGGGCGTGGGCGGCCGCGGCCAGACCCATGCCGAGGACGCGGCGGGTGTCGACGGGGTCGATCACGCCGTCGTCCCAGAGCCGGGCGGTGGAGTAGTAGGGCGAGCCCTGGGAGTCGTACTGCCCGCGGATCCGGGCCTTGAACTCCTCGACCGGCTCCGGGTCGTCGGGGCGGCGGACCTCGGCGAGCACGGCGGCCGCCTGCTCGCCGCCCATCACCGAGATCCGGGCGTTCGGCCACATCCAGAGGAACCGGGGGTCGTACGCGCGGCCGCACATGCCGTAGTTGCCGGCGCCGAACGAGCCGCCGATGACCACGGTGAACTTGGGGACCACCGAGCACGCGACCGCGGTGACCAGCTTGGCGCCGTCGCGGGCGATGCCCTTGTTCTCGTACTCGCGGCCGACCATGAAGCCGGTGATGTTCTGCAGGAAGACCAGCGGGATCCGGCGCTGGTTGCACAGCTCGATGAAGTGCGCGCCCTTGAGCGCCGACTCGCTGAACAGGATCCCGTTGTTGGCGACGATGCCGACCTCGTGGCCCCAGATCCGGGCGAAGCCGCAGACCAGCGTCTCGGCGTACAGGTGCTTGAACTCGTGGAACCGGCTGCCGTCGACGACCCGCCGGATCACCTCGCGGACGTCGTACGGCGTGCGGGTGTCGGTCGGCACCACGTCGTAGAGGCCGAGCGGGTCCTCGTGCGGCTCCTCGACCTCGTGCGCGACCAGGCTGTGCTCGGGGCCGGGCAGCGTGGCGATGATGGAGCGCACGATGGCGAGCGCGTGTGCGTCGTCATCGGCCAGGTGGTCGACCACACCGCTGGTGCGGGCGTGCACATCGCCGCCGCCCAGCTCCTCGGCGGTGACCACCTCACCGGTAGCGGCCTTCACCAGCGGCGGCCCGCCGAGGAAGATCGTCCCCTGGTTGCGGACGATCACGGACTCGTCGGACATCGCCGGCACGTACGCGCCGCCGGCGGTGCAGGAGCCCATCACGCTCGCGATCTGCGGGATGCCCTTGGCCGAGAGGTTGGCCTGGTTGAAGAAGATCCGGCCGAAGTGCTCCTTGTCGGGGAACACGTCGTCCTGCATCGGCAGGAACGCGCCGCCGGAGTCGACGAGGTAGACGCAGGGCAGCCGGTTCTCGGCCGCCACCGCCTGCGCGCGGAGGTGCTTCTTCACCGTGATCGGGTAGTAGGTGCCGCCCTTGACGGTCGCGTCGTTGGCGACGACCACGGTCTCCGTGCCGCTGACCCGGCCGATGCCGGTCACGATGCCCGCGCACGGCACGGCGTCGTCGTACATCCCGGTCGCGGCGAGCGGGCTCAGCTCGAGGAAAGGGCTGCCGGGGTCGAGCAGCCGGCCCACCCGGTCGCGGACCAGCAGCTTCCCGCGCGCGGTGTGCTTCTCCCGAGCCGACTCCGAACCGCCCAGGCGTACGAGGGCGAGCCGCTCGCGCAGGTCGGCGACGAGGTCGCGCATCTCCTCTGCCACGCGACCTAGGTTAGCGATCATTAACCTCGGGGACCAGCAGTACCCCTGACCCAGGAGCAGCCCGTTCTAGCCATGGACCGGGGTCCGGAGCGACCCCTAATCTCCGGACATGGCACACAGGAGCCGCGTCGTCGCGGCCGTCGCGCTCGCGGTGAGCTCCCTGCTGGCGACGAGTCCCGCCGACGCGGCGGGATCGCCGTGGCAGGTGTCGAACACGCAGTACGTCGGTGGCCAGAACTTCATCCTGAACTCCGTGCACGTGCCGGCCGCCGGCGACGTCTGGGCGGTCGGATACCGCTACGGCACCGTCGGCGGCGCGCTGGAGTTCCGCACGGTGGTCGAGCACTCCTCCGGGGGCGGTGCCTTCCAGCTGGTCCCGTCACCGGACCGCGAGGGCGCGCCGGCCACCAACATGCTGCAGGACGTCCACGGGACGTCGCCCACCGACCTGTGGGCGGTGGGCTGGTCGCGCGACCCGCGTCAGCCGAGCCGCACCCTCATCGAGCGTTGGAACGGGTCGGCCTGGTCGATCTGGCCGAGCGCCGACCCCGGGCAGTTCGGGAACATCCTCAACGGCGTCGTGTCGCTGGCGCCGGACGACGCCTGGGCTGTCGGCGCGCGGCAGGACACCTTCTACCAGTCACCGTTGGCGGAGCACTGGAACGGCTCGACGTGGTCGGCCGTCGACGTGCCGAACCCGGCGTTCTGCACCGGGCACTCCTACCTCTCCGACATCGCGGTCCGCGCGACCGACAACATCCTGGCCACCGGCATCTGCTCGTCGTCAAGCCGGGGTGGCGACCAGGGATTCGTGGTCCAGTGGAACGGTCAGCAGTGGCTGCTGGGTGCGGTCAACGACCGGATCCCCACCGGGGCGACCCTGTCCAGCGTGAGCACCTACCAGGGCGTGGTGTGGCTCGCCGGCACCAGCCGCACCGACGGTGCGTTCGCGATGCGCAGCCTCGGTGGCGGTTGGGGTGTCGTGCCACTGGCGTTCGGTAACAGCACGCTCGCGGCGATCGTCGCCCGGCGAGGCGGCGTGGCCTGGGCGGTCGGCACCGGCCTGAGTCCGCAGCCGCCGTTCGCCGGCCCCGGCGTCATGCGGGTGATCGCCTCCGGCGCTACGACGAACCGGCTCCCGGTGGCCTTCGGCTCCCTGCGCGGGATCGCCTGGGACCCTGCCGGCCGGTTGTGGGCGGTCGGCACGCAGCTGCCCGGGGCGTACAACACCCCGCTGGTGGTCTCGCGAACCGCGCCCTAGTGTCTGGTCACCAGGCGGAACAACCAGGCCCCGTTCAGGCGTTCCACCTCACATGAGCGCAATCTCGCTGACCTCAGAGACCTTCGAGGAGACCGTCACCAGCCACGATGTCGTGCTGGTGGACTTCTGGGCGTCGTGGTGCGGGCCGTGCCGGCAGTTCGCGCCGGTCTACGAAGCGGCCTCGGAGCGGCACGACGACATCGTGTTCGGCAGCGTCGACACCGAGGCCGAGCCCTCGCTGCAGCAGGCCGCCCAGGTCAGTGCGATCCCGACGCTGATGGCCTTCCGTGACGGGATCCTGGTCTTCCGCCAGGCCGGCGCGCTCCCGGCCCCGGCGCTCGAGGAGCTGATCACCGCGGTCAAGGGGCTCGACATGGACGACGTGCGCGCCCAGATCGCGGGCGCGGAGGGCGAAGCCACGGGTTAGCGACCGCTAACCTCGGGGCATGGCCCGCCGCGACGAGATCCTGTCGACCGCGGCGGAGCTGTTCGCGGCGCGCGGGTTCCACGGCGTGAGCGTCGCCGACATCGGGGCGGCGTGCGGGATCTCGGGGCCGGCGCTCTACAAGCACTTCTCGTCCAAGGACGCGGTGCTCGCGGAGATGCTGGTGGAGATCAGCGAGCGGCTGCTGGAGGTCGGGAGGCAGCGGTCCGACCAGGCCGCCGACCCGACCGCTGCGGTGGTCGCGCTCGTGGACTGGCACGTCGACTTCGCGCTGCGGCACCGGCCGCTGATCGTGGTGCAGGACCGCGACTGGGAGTCGCTTCCCGAGGACGCGCGCGAGCAGGTCCGCAAGCTCCAGCGGGAGTACGTCGACCTGTGGGCCGGGCGGCTCCGCGAAGTGCACGCTGGGCTGCGGCTCGACAGGGCGCGAGCGATGGCGCACGCGGCGTTCGGGCTGATCAACTCCACCCCGCACAGCGGGCTGCTGCCGGACGCCCGGATGCGCGAGCTGCTCTCGAGGATGGCCGGCGCGGCCCTGGGCATCTCCTAACATCACAGGATGCGCGCACGGGTGGTCGCTCCCCTGGTCGCCGCGGTCCTCGGGATCAGCGGCGGCGTCGCGACCGCGATCGTCGCACCCGGCGACGAAGACCCGCCGCCGTCCGCGTTCAACGACCCGCTGCACCTCGACATCCCGCTGGTCGACCAGGACTGCACGGGTGAGTCGCTGCTGGTGATCGGGTACGGCGACACGGTCGCGCCGCTGAGCAGCGCCGTCGCCAACAGCTCGGAGAAGGGCCTGCGGTACCTGCGCAGCGACGACTCCTGCGAGACCGCGCTGGGACCGGAGAACAAGAAGACTCCCGCCTACGTCGTCTACCGAGGGCCGTACGACAGCCGCAGGGAGCCCTGCGAGATCCGGATGTCCGGTGACGAGAGCGGCAGCTTCGTCACCGTGCTCCGGTCCGGGAACCAAGAGCTGGTCAAGTGCGCGTGCGAGATCCCGAGCAGTGAGGCGCCACACCTGTTCGTCGGCATGGTCGCCGACCAGGAGGCCACGCTCTGGATCCGGGGGCTGCAGGCGATGCTGAACGACTTTGACGCCCAGGCCTTCCCCCACGACGCGATCTCCGGCGACTACGACCAGCGGACGTCCGACCGGGTGGCGGAGTTCCAGGACGACGCACCCGGCAAGGTGACGCAGCGGGGCGAGGTCGACGAGACCACCTGGGACATCCTCACCGAGCGGCTGTGCCGCAACTACAACTACTGATCCAGCTCAGTCAGCAGGGCCGCTGCCCGCAATGCCGCGTCCACCGCGATGTCGATGTCGGGATCGTCCTCCGGCTCCGCCGACGTGGGCTCGGTGCGGTCGTGCAGCCGGGCCAGCAGCTCCTCGCGCGACAGCCCGCGCAGGTGCAGCAGCACGAACGGGTCGTCCTCGGCCAGCCAGGCCAGCTGGTACATGACCGCCAGCGCGTGCGGGCACGGGTCGGTCCACGCCTCGCAGGTGCAGGTCGAGCCGAGCTCGCCGCCGTAAGGAAGCAGCTCGACGCCGGCCTCCTCGGCGTGCTCGACCAGTGTGTGCGGCAGGTCGCCCGCCAGCAGCGCGGCCACCCGCCCGGCCTCGGCGGCCACGATCTCGACCAGGGCGTCGGCGGCGGCCGGGTCGAGCACCGGCACCGTGCCGAGGACCGCCCACAGCCCGCCCTCGTCCTCGACCGCGGCCACGAACCGGCCGGGCTCCACGCTGATCTGGCCGATCCGCCCGGAGCGCGAGATCGCGCGGGCGGTGGCCAGGTCGGTCGAGGAGTACGACGCCTCCTCGACCGCACGGACCCAGGCCTTGGCCCACCAGCGCGTGGCCCGGGCGGCACCCCGGCGGACCGGCGCGCGGGGGTGGACGACCGTGGTCACGGCGACTCGTCCTGTCCCGAGCGACGGGCGTCCTCGCGGCGCAGCGTGACCAGGTCGCGCAGCTCGTCGTCGTCGAGCTCGGTGAGGGCCGCCTCTCCGCCGCCGAGCACTGCGTCGGCCAGCGCGCGCTTGCGCTCGAGCAGCAGGGCGACCCGCTCCTCGATCGTCCCCTGGGTGACCAGCCGGTGCACCTGGACCGGTCGGGTCTGGCCGATCCGGTAGGCGCGGTCGGTGGCCTGCTCCTCCACGGCGGGGTTCCACCAGCGGTCGAAGTGGATGACGTGGTCGGCCCGGGTCAGGTTGAGGCCGGTGCCGCCGGCCTTGAGCGAGAGCAGGAACACCGGCGACTCGCCGGCCTGGAACCGGGCCACCATCGCCTCGCGCTCGCGGACCGGCGTGCCGCCGTGGAGGAACTGGTAGGGAACTCCGGCCTTCCCCAGATGGGCCTCCAGCAGCCGGCCCATGGCGACGTACTGGGTGAAGACGAGCGCCGCGCCGTCCTCGGCCAAGACGGTGCCGAGCAGCTCGTCGACCAGGTCGAGCTTCTGAGAGCGGCCGCTGAGCCGGACCGCCCCCGACTCCTTGAGGAAGTGAGCCGGGTGGTTGCAGATCTGCTTGAGGCCGGTCAGCAGGGCGAGCACCAGGCTGCGGCGGGTGACCTGGTCGTCGTGGCCGGCCCGCGCGATGCGGGCCATCGTCTCGCGCACGAACGACTCGTAGAGCACGACCTGCTCGCGGGTCAGGTGCAGCGGGTGGTCGGTCTCGGTCTTGGCCGGCAGCTCGGGCGCGATGCCCGGGTCGGACTTGCGGCGACGCAGCAGGAACGGCCCGATCAGGTCCGCGAACTGCCGCGTCCTGGCCTCGTGCACGCCCGCTTCGATCGGCGAGGCCCAGACCCGGCGGAACGCCTGGCGGCTGCCCAGCAGCCCGGGGATCACCCAGTCGAGGATGGCCCAGAGCTCGGTGAGGTTGTTCTCCATCGGGGTGCCGGTGAGGGCGACCCGGACCGCGCTCGGGATCCTGCGCAGGGCCCTGGCCGTGGACGAGCGGGCGTTCTTGACGTGCTGGGCCTCGTCGGCGACCACCAGGTCCCAGCCGACCTCGGCGAGCTGCTCGCGGCTGACCCGCATGGTGCCGTAGGTCGTGAGCACGAACCCCTCGGCGAGTCCGTCCAGCGAGCGCCGGTCGCCGTGGAACCTCCGGACGGTGACGCCCGGCGCGAACCGAGCGAGCTCCTGCTCCCAGTTGCCGAGCAGGCTGGCCGGGCACACCACCAACGTCGGGCCCGGGTGGCCGACCCCGACGCGGTGCAGGTGCAGCGCGATCAGCGTGATCGTCTTGCCGAGCCCCATGTCGTCGGCCAGGCAGGCACCCAGTCCGTGGCCGGTCAGCTCGGCCAGCCAGGTCAGCCCCTGTCGCTGGTAGTCGCGCAGGGTGCCGTGCAGCCCGGAGGGTACGTCGACCGGGGGCTGGTGTGCGGCGTTCAGCAGTCGTTCGCGGACCTGGAGGAGCGAGGCGCCGAGCTGAACCTGCTCCTCGACGGGCTGGTCGGCAGGGCCGAGCTGGACGGTGCCGGTCAGCGCCGCCGCGATCGCCTCGGCCGGCGTGGCGGTGCGGACCACACGCTTGCGCGCCTTGCGCGCGATGGCGGGGTCGATGACCGTCCAGTTGCCGCGCAGCCGGAGCAGGGGCGCCGCCGAGCCGGCCAGCTGGTCCATCTCCTCCTCGGTGAGCGGGTCGCCGTGCAGGGCGAGCTGCCAGCGGAACGAGAAGAGCTCGCCCTCGCCGAAGATGCCGGTGCGGAGCTGGGCCTCGCGCTCGGACATCGGGCGGGCCCGGTCGAGCACCGTGGTCGCGGTGAGGTCGCGGCCCAGGCTGCGCGGCCAGAGCACGTCGACGCCGCGGGTGGCCAGGGCCGCCACGCCGTCCTCGAGCAGGCTCTCGAGCTCCTCGCCGTCGAGGCCGATCTGGTCGGGCACCCGCAGCTCGAGCAGGCGGTCCAGCACCGGCCACGCCTCGGCCGCCCCGCGCAGCGCGATCGCCGCGTGGGTGCGGGCCCGGTGGCCGAAGCCGTGCTCCTGCTCGTCGCCGGTCCACAGCACGGCCGCGTCGCACAGGTGAAGGGGGTTCTGCTCGTCGTGGACCTGGAGCACCAGCCGGACCGAGCCCGCCACCAGCTCCTCCTCGTCGGCCTCGACGCGCAGTGAGATCCGGACCAGCTGGGGCAGCTGGGGACGCGGCTCGGTGTAGCGCTTCAGCCGCTCGCGGAGCCTTCGCTCGAAGCCCGGCCTCGCCACCGTCCGCTGCTGCGTGGTCGGGGCCGCGCGGGGCATCGCGTCGGCCACCGCGTCGAGCATCGCGCGCACCACGTCCTCCGCGGAGTCGGCCTCGACGCCGGCGTAGGTGCGGGCCCGGGCCAGCCGGAGCACGCGGTCCTCGTCGTCGGCGGCCAGCGGCCCCATCCGCCAGCTCGGGTCGGAGTCGGCGGGCTCGATCCGGCCGGCCGCGACCAGCCGCAGGCCGAGCAGGGCGGCCCCGGACAGCAGCCCGATGCTCGGGTGCAGGTCGTCGCGGCTGTGCGCCTTGGTGAGCACCGGAAGCGCGGCCCGGATCGGCAGGGCGACGGTGCGCCGGTCGTCGGTGAACTCGACCACTCCCTCGCGGGGCGGGTCGGCGGCGCGGAACGTCGCCGTGCCGCCGAGGGGGACGAAGCTCACGTCTCGAAACTAGCCGCCGGTGCCGACATGGACCGCTTGCCTAGGATCGGACGGGTGAGCATTCTCGATGCCAAGATCGCCCGTCTGGACGGCACTGCCGCCACCCTCGGCGAGATCACGGCCGGCCGGTCCGCCCTCCTGGTCAACGTCGCGAGCCGGTGCGGGCTCACCCCGCAGTACACCGGGCTCGAGCAGCTCCAGGAGGCGTACGGCGACGAGGAATTCACGGTCATCGGCGTCCCGTGCAACCAGTTCTACGGCCAGGAGCCGGGGTCGGCGGAGGAGATCGCGGAGTTCTGCTCGGCGACGTACGGCGTGACCTTCCCGATGACGGAGAAGATCGACGTGAACGGCGAGGACCGTCACGAGATCTACCGCACCCTGGTCGAGGCTCCGAACGAGAAGGGTCAGGCCGGCGACGTCACGTGGAACTTCGAGAAGTTCCTCATCGATGCGCGGGGCGACGTCGTCGCCAGGTTCCGGCCGAAGGTGGAGCCTGACGACCCCCGGCTGGTGGCCGCGATCAGAGCCGGATCCGCCCGGTGATCGGCGGCAGGTCGGCCAGCGTGACGATGCCGGGCTCGGCTGCGACGACGTACGGCACCGCGTTGGTGACCGGCATCGCCGTGTAGATCATCCCGAGCCCCATGAGACCGGGTTCGGTCCAGTCCTCCGGCGGCAGGCAGTGCAGGACGGTGCGCATGTTCGGCAGCCCGAAGACCTGGATGACGTGCCCGTGAGCGAGGGGCTTCGGCGGCACCGTGTGCCGGCCCATGACCCAGTTGAAGCCGAGGTCGCTGTCGCCGGTGGCCCCGGTGAACGTGACGTCGAAGGTCATCCGGTCGAGCTCGGCCCCCATCGCCTGCGCCATCATGGCGGCCGACTCGGCGAACACCTCGCTCTCCCGGCGTACCGTCTCGTCCAGCCCGGGGGTCTCCGGCGGCTGCGAGAACCCGCATCGCAGGAGCCGCTGAGCGCCATGGCGACCAGGTTGGTCATGCCAGGGTGCGCTCCCGAGCCGAAGATCGTGGCCCGGCCGCGCTCGCAGGCGTCGATGATCCGGGCCCGGTCCTCCTCGGTCTGCTTGCCGCCGGTGATCCAGGCGGCGCTGGTGCAGACGTTGACCCCAGCCTCGAGCAGCGCGACCAGGTCGTCGACGCTCGGCCACAGCGGGTTGTAGCAGCAGGCCTGGGGTTCGAGCGCGAGCAGTGCGCCGACATCGTTCGTGGCCAGGACCCCGGTCGGCTCGGGCCAGCCGCAGAGGTCGGCGGCGTCCTGCCCGACCTTGTCGGCGCCGTGCGCGTAGACGCCGACCAGCTCCAGGTCCGGTCGGCCGATGATCGCGTGCAGCGAACGACGGCCGATGTTGCCGGTGGTCCACTGGAGGACTCGGACGGACCGGCCGGGGTGTGTCACCCCGGCCGGTCCGTTGCTCCGGTCAGCCTCCGGTCAGAACTGGAGGCGGACGCTCGTCGAGGCCTTGCCGATCAGCAGGCCGTCGTTGAACGGGCCAGTGCCCTCGCTGCCGGTGGCGAGCTGGTTGAACTCGTCCGCGCCGTCCTGCGAGAGGATGAGGTCCATCCCCTTGATCTTCAACGTGACCGCGCTCGGCCGCACAATGACGACCGGGGTGGACGGCGTCACGTCGAGCATGAAGACCGAGATCCGGTCGCCGCCCTCGTCTGCGGACTTGGCGATCGCCAGCACGTCGAAGAAGACCGTGTTCTGGAGGCCACCGAGGTCCTGGATGTAGAAGTTGCTGAGCTTGACGTCGTAGCAGGTGTTCGAGAGGTCGACGCCGCTGCCGCCGTGCGCGATGCGGATCGCCCCGGTGTCGGCCTGTACGAAGCCGGTGACGGGCAGGATCGTCCTGATCTTGCCGGCGCCGGTCTGGATGACCGTGGCGGCGCCGGTGGCCGTCGCCGTCAGCGGACCACAGCCGTTGCTCTGCAGCGCCTTCAGGATCGGTCCACCGAACTGGATGGTGGAGTTGCCGGTCGCTCCGATCGGCGTGCGGTCGGCATTGGCCGGCGCAGTGCCTACCAGGACCGACAGCGTGGCGGCACCGACTGCGGCCAGTGCGGCAAGTCTTTTCATGTTGCGCATTTGTTTCCCCCCAAGGGTCAGACCCTGAGCGCCGCGCACAGGAGTCCCTAGCGATTGTTCGTCCGAACGGGCAGACCTACATGACCCGTTGGGGTGGTCGGTGGGTCATTTGTTCGAACTAGTTCGACTCGTCAGTAGCCGCATGACGTCACGACCGGACGGCGAGAGTGAGGGGCAGCACGGCGGAAGCACCCGCAGCTCGGATGGCGCGGGCGGCCAGGGTGAGCGTCCATCCGGTGACGACCAGGTCGTCGACCAGGAGCACCCGGGCGTCAGGGGGTACGTCGGCCTGGAGGGTGGCCCGGCGACCGACGGCGGCGACCCGCTGGGCGGAGTTGACCGCGCCTCGCCCAGGGGCGACGTCGGGGTCGACGATCGCCCAGCGGCCGACGACGGGTATCTCGAGCCGGCGAGAGAGGCCGGCGGCGAGGTCGTCGGTGAGGGTCGGCCGGGACAGCGACTCGACCACCACGATCGCGTCCACCTCCGGGCGCCAGTCGTCGAGCATCGTGAGCACCGCGTGCACCAGCGGCCTCGGGACCTGGCCGTCGGGGGTGTCGGGGCGGAAGAGGGCCCGCAGCGCCTGGCCGTGGCCGAGGTCGGTGAGGCGGGCCACGGCCCGGCCCTCCTCGGCGGCCTCCTTGATCTTGCCGGACAGGTCGACGCCGAGCGTGCTGAGCGCGGTCGGCCACATCCTGCGCGGCTCGATGGGTACGCCTGGCCGGGCCAGCCGCTCGCCCGCCTCGACCACCGCCGAGTGGGAGACGGTGGCGTCGACGGTCAACCCTCCGCAGTTGTCGCAGCGGCCGCAGTCGGCGGCCTCGGGGTCGTCGAGCTGCTCGCGGAGGAAGCGCATCCGGCAGCCGTCGGTGTCGAGGTAGTCGAGCATCGCCTGCTGCTCGCGCTCGCGGGCCTCGCGCACCCGCGCGTAGCGGTCGGCGTCGTAGGACCACGGCTGGCCGGTGGCCTCCCACCCGCCGCGGATCCGGCGTACGGCGCCGTCGACATCGAGCACCTTGAGCATGGTCTCGAGCCGGGTGCGGCTGAGCTCGACCCGCGTCTCCAGCGCGGGCGTGCCGAGCGGGCCCTCGACGGCCAAGGCCTCCAGCGTCTGGTGGACCAGCTCCTCGCGCGGGAAGGCGAGCGAGGCGAAGTAGGCCCAGATGTCGCGGTCCTCGATGGCCGGCAGCAGCATCACCGTGGCGTCGTCCGTGCCCCGGCCGGCCCGCCCGACCTGCTGGTAGTAGGCGACCGGCGACTGCGGCGCGCCCATGTTGACCACGAAGCCCAGGGTCGCGTCGAAGCCCATGCCGAGCGCGCTGGTGGCAATGAGCGCCTTGACCCGGCCGGCGGCGAGGTCCTGCTCGAGCGAGGTGCGCTCAGTGGCCTCGGTCTGGCCGGAGTATGCAGCGACGTCGTGGCCGCGGGAGCGCAGGTAGTCGGCGATCTCCTGCGTGGCCGCGACGGTCAGGCAGTAGACGATGCCGACGCCCGGCTGCTCGGCGAGGTGGTCGGCCAGCCAGGCCAGCCGCTGCTCGGCGGTCTTGAGCCTGACCACACCGAGCCGCAGCGACTTGCGGTCCAGGCTGCCGCGCAGCACCAGGACTTCGGTGCCCAGCTGCTCGGCCACATCGGCGGTGACCCGGGCGTTGGCGGTGGCAGTCGTCGCGAGCACCGGGATGCCGTCGGGCAGCTCGCCCAGCAGGGTGCGGATCCGGCGGTAGTCGGGCCGGAAGTCGTGTCCCCAGTCGGAGATGCAGTGCGCCTCGTCGACCACCAGCAGCCCGCAGGTCGCGGCCAGCCGGGGCAGCACCTCGTCGCGGAAGCCGGGGTTGTTGAGCCGCTCGGGGCTGACCAGCAACACGTCGACGTCGCCGGCGCGGATGGCGTCGTGGATAGGCTCCCAGGACTCGCTGTTGGTGGAGTTGATCGTCACCGCGCGGATGCCGGCCCGCTCGGCCGCCGCGATCTGGTTGCGCATCAGCGCCAGCAGCGGGCTCACGATCACCGTCGGGCCCGCGCCCTGGGCGCGGAGCAGCAGCGTGGCCACGAAGTAGACCGCCGACTTGCCCCAGCCGGTGCGCTGGACGACCAGGGCCCGCGCGCGCTGCACCGCCAGCGCCTCGATCGCCCGCCACTGGTCGTCGTACAGCGTCGCGTCGTCACGGCCCACCAGGGCACGAAGGTGCCGCTCTGCGTCGCGGCGCGTGTCGGCTCGGTCATGCGACAGAGCGGTGGCGGTCATGCGTTCTGTCTACCAGCGGGTGCCGACGGACCGCCCGCCTCGATCCACAGCGAATGACCCAAGTGCGTCATCAACACGACCGGTGTGTCAGGGCTAGTTTGACCCGGACGGAACAGGTTCAGGTAGCGAGGGAGAGCGCCGTGATCATCGACGTGCACTGCCACATGTTCAACGCCGATGACCTGCCGGTTGCGGGCTTCGTTCGCGAGGTCAAGAAGGTGCACTGGTTCGGAGGCGCCATCGCCAGATACCTGGACCGGAAGATCCAGGATGCTGCGCCAGACGTCGGGGCTGACATCGACCGACTCACGGCGCTCCTGAGGGACAATGGGGTCGCGAACACGGGCGATCCCCTCACGACGCTCGAGGAGACCCAGGATCGGATCGCCGAGGATCTCGCATCGGACCCCGTCCTTCTTGCGGAGCTCACCCGAGAGTTCATGGCGCACGACAGAGCCACTGGCGCCGGTGCGCTGGGGAACCTGGCGTGGCCGGTTCCAGACCGGATCGAAAGGTTCGTGTCCTACTTCGCCCAGTCCAGGGTCGACCTGCCCGGCCAGTACGCCGCCGGCACGGGGCGGGGAGTCCACGTGGCCGTCCCTCTTCTGGTGGACATGGACGCCGGTGTGCACGACCGCTCGGTGAGCAAGCCGAAGGAGCAGATCACCGTGTTCGACCTGCTGAGCCAGGCTTCCATGAAGGGGCTGCTACCCAAGGCAGCACACCTCGTGCTGCACCCGTTCATCGCCTTTGACCCGCTGCGCGAGCTTGCCTGGCGCAAGGACCTGACCCCGCGGGATCGCCACTCGAGCGGGTGATCGATGCGGTGCTGCACAAGGGTTTCGTGGGCGTGAAGGTCTATCCACCCATGGGCTGGCGGCCAGCGGGCAACGTCCTCGACGACAAGCGGTCCGCTCGTGACGGTCCGTTGCTCGACGAGATCGTCCTCGACTTCGCGAGGTGGTGCGTTGAAGCCGACGTTCCTGTGACAGCGCACTGCAACGACTCCAACTACGCCGGGAGAACGCTGGACCCGGGCCATCGCCGGATTGATGGCCGACCACGAGAACGTGTACGCCGACGTGAGCTGCCACGACCTGTCGGAAGAGTCAGTACGCGGCCGGCAGCGCCAGATGCTGCACTGGCTCGCGGACACTGGTCACCCCGTCAAGAAGCGGACGATGTTCGCCACCGACTGGTACATGCAGGCGATGAACCGCGACCACGAGGACTTCCTGGAGACCTACCAGGCCGACTGGAAGACATGCTTCGGCGAGGACGCCGTCGAGGGATTCATGAGCGGCAACGCCCTGTGCTTCCTGGGCTTCGACGACCCCAGCAACAAGAACGCCGTCCGACTGCGCGACCGCTACCAGGCCGTCGACGTGCCCGCGCCTGCCTGGCTCGCCGTCTGACTACTACGAGGCGGGCCCCTTGCTGCGCACGTCGGCCACCGACTGCATCGCCTCCTGCAGCTCGGCGAGCCACTCCTCCTCGTGCTGTCCGACCAGCCGCACGCACCAGGCCAGCGCGTCGGAGCGCGACCGGGCGACGCCGGCGTCGACCAGGGTGTCGAGGACCAGCCGCTGCGGCTGCCGGAGCCGGGTCATCACCGGGGCGGCGACGTGGGTCCACAGCTCCTTGTGGTCGCCGAGGCTCACGCCCCACGACACCTTCGTGTCGTAGCGGTGCTCGGCCTCACGGGCGATCTCCATCCGCTTGCTGCGGGTCTCCTCCCGGAACGCCTTGGCCCGGCCGGCCCGCGCCTCGGAACGGGTGACGTCGCTGGCGTCGTCGCCGAGCTCGACGTCGGGGATGGTGAGCCGGACGGTGATCTCCTCGCGGTCGATCGTGATCTCCGCCGGAGCGGCCTGCCACTCCGACGGCAGCCGGCCGGCGAACCACCCGGCCACGCGCTCGCGCGCTTCATCTGTAATCATGATTACATCATTACACCGCACGGTGTCGGGGACAAGGGAAGGATGCGCACGTGGGCGTGGAGGAGCCGGGGCTGCCGACGCTGTTCGACTGGGCCGGGGGCGGTACGCCGCTGCGAGGGTTCATCGACGCGTTCTACGACCGGGTGGAGGGCGACAACCTGCTGGCCGGGTTCTTCCCGGGCGGCGTGTCCGAGGAGCACCGCGCGCACGTGACCGCCTGGTGGTGCGAGGTGCTGGGCGGCCCGGCGACGTACACCGACGAGCTCGGCGGCTACCAGGCCATGCTGGCCCACCACCGCGGGCTCGCGATCACGCCCGAGCAGCGGCACCGGTTCGCGTCGACCATGAGCCTGGCGCTGGACGACGCCGGACTTCCGGACGACCCGGAGTTCCGCGCCGCGATCGTCGGGTACGTCGAGTGGGGCACCCGGCTGGCGATGCACAACTCGCAGCCGGGTGCGAGCGACGTGGCCGAGCAGGCACCGGTCCCGAGGTGGGGCTGGGGCGTGGCGCCGCCGTACGACGGCTGAGTTTCGGCTCGCTCAGTGCCGCGTGACGACACCTCGGGTGTCGACGGTGTAGCGCCGGCCGTGGGGGCTGGTCCAGGTGTAGGTCCCTTCCTTGTTGCGTAGGTAGGTCCAGCCGTGGTGGGTCTTGGCCCGGTGATGTCGCCGGCAGAGCGCGGCGAGATTGTCGGGGTGGGTCTGACCTGGTGGTCCGCCGTCGTCCATCTCGACGTAGGCCTCGATGTGGTCGATGTCGCAGCTGCGGGCCGGCTTGTCACAACCGGGGAAGACGCAGGTGCGGTCGCGCAGGATGACCAGCTCGCGCATCCACGCCGGTGGGTCGTGCTGGTCGACGGTGTCGGTGCGGCGTAGGTCGAGCACCGGTTGCAGGATGAACCGGGTGGTGCCCAGCCAGTGCTGGAGCGTCGCGACCGAAAGTGGTCCGAGCTTCTCGACCTGGCCCACCTTGGCGAGGGGATCGGGAAGGTCACTGAGGTTGTCCACGTCGATGTGCAGGTAGGTCTTCGTCACGGCCGTGGCGCCGGCTCCGTCGGCGATGACTCCCAGGGCTGCGACCTTGCGGTGCTCCAGCGACGGCTGGAGCTCGGCGGGCTGGCTCGGGTCCAGCTGGGCGTGCGCGGTGGCGCAGGCGAGGTCGTAGAAGCGGGTCAGGGTGGGGGTGTCGCCGATGATTTCCAGGCGGGACGTGCCGGCCCAGATCGGTCCGCTGTAGTGGTCCAACCGGACACCCCACGCCGCCTCGGCGTCGTTCTCGGCTTCCACCCGCTCGACAGTGTCGAACAAGGCGATGGCCTCGGTGACCAGTCGCTCGATCCGGACGACACCGCAGGAGTCCGCGACCGGCGCGAGCCTCTCGGCCACATATGCGGCCGCCTCTCGAGAAAGGCCGTGGGTCAGCCTGGCGATCCGCTGAGCCCGCCACGGCGCGATCCGCAGCTCCTCGACACCTTGGTGGATGGGCGGCAGTCGGTAGGCGAGGTCCAAGCTGTCCGACATCAGCTGCATCGCGGTCCGCGAGGAGACCCCGAGGGCAACCGCGAACGGCTCCACGCTGCCCCCGGCGATCAGCGGCGTGCCTTCCCCGCCGATCGTCTCCTCGAGATCGCGCAGGTCGGCATCCGACCAGTGCGCCGCCTCCAGCACGTCGGTGACGATGTGGCGATGAGCCCAGTGCAGGGCAAGGCGCAGCTTGCGCCGGTCGGCCTCGCGGGCCTGGACCTCCGAGTCGCGGACGAGCTCGAGCACATGCGCGTCGGCCAGGCCGTCGACGACGACCGGCGATCCCGAGAGCTCGACCTCCACCAACATGATGCGACCACGCTAGAGGCGACCGCCGACACTGCTACCCCCACGCGGCCCTCGGGCTGTGGACGATGCTGGGTCGATCCGAGTTCACCAGCGAACCGTGGACCGGGAGCCGCCCATTCCGGCAGCCCAAAAGAGAGCGAACCCGCCGGACACCTGGACCGAGTCTGGCCAGACGCCGGCCCTACCGGAATCGTCTAGTAGCCCAGATAGACGCGTCAACTCATCAGCATGGTTGGCTTCAGGATCTGCCGATGAGCGCACTGGCATGGCGGGTCGACAGTAGTTGTGGTTGAAGCGGTCAGCCAAAGAAGGGCAGCTGCGACGGTCGATGGCCGTCGGCGGAGCAATCGCGGGGTCAACGACATGGCGGCCCGGCGCCCTTCAAGCGGCGGGGGCGCGCGAACGCGATCCGGTTCTGGCGCGATACGCGCGGAGCCCCGGCTCAGCCAGTCTGCCCTTGCGCGCGGCTCTCGGCGACCCGGTGCGGAATTCGAAGCAGCCGGATGCCGGTGACGAGGACGAGCCCCCCGACGAGGTTCCCGAACACGGACCAACCGAGCGCACCCAACCAGTCGAGGTAGGTGTAGTCGGCATCACCGGTCAACAACCCAGCGAACATCAGGATCGAGTCCAGCACCGAATGGAAGAGCTGGGCGCCTACGAGCACGAATGACATAAGCACTGCGGGCACCAGGCGGACGCCGAGGCTCTCGGTCGCGTGCTGCATCCGCGTCAGCAGGGTGATCACCGCGCCGGCGAGCACCGCGAGGAAGAAGGAGCGCCATGAGACACCGAGGTGGGCGTAGTGGGAGCCGGCCTTCACCGCCACCTCGTGCACTTCCGGGAGCGCCACTACCGTCATCCCTGCCATGGCGAAGCCCGCGACCAGGTTGGCCGCCAGCGTGACGGCCCATAGCCGGATCAGCTGCCCGAGCGTCCCCACCTTGGCGACGACCGAAATCACGGGCACAAGGAAGTTCTCCGTGAACAGCTCGCTGTTGGCAAGGAGCAGAGCCACGAAACCGATCGTGAACGCCAGCGACGCCAACAAGGCGTTGCCGGTCTTCGCCTCCACCACCAGGTAGATCAGAACCCCCACCCCGACATCGACGCCACCGAGGAGTCCAGTCGACAGCAGCGGCAGCAGCGGCCGGTCCAGCCGCTCATGACCTTCGGAAACCAGCCGGTCGTAAGTCTCCTCCAACTCCGGCTCGTCACGAGCACCCTCCGGTGCAGAGACATCCTCTGAACCGCCGGAGGGCCGGCTCACGAGCGGACCCAGAGTCCGCACAGAGGCAGGTTCATGACGGCACGGTATCCACCAGCCGGAGCCCCAGGCGTGCAGCGGTGCCGTCCGTGTCCTGGGGAAGGGAGTCATACCGCTAAGCGCGCGCCCTCGTGCCTGCTCGCGCCAAGCCGTGGCTGTGGGATGTCTTGCACAGCTCTCGGGTCCTCTGTGCGCGGCTGGGCACCGACTCAATGACGGACCCTGTACCGGATGTGGGTCGCTTCGGGAGTGTCGATCACCTGGCGGATGTCGAGTTCAACGAGCGCGGGTAGAACGTCGAAGAGACGACGACCTCCGCCCAGCAGGACCGGGATCTGGTGGATCTGGATCTCGTCGAGGACCTTGGCCTCGAGGGCTCGCTGCGCGACGTTGGCGCCCCGGACTTGGACGTCCTTGTCGCCGGCGGCAGCCTTCGCCTGTTCTATCGCGCTCTCGATGCCGTCGGAGACGTAGGTGACCAAGGGGTAGCCCCAACGGGCAGCCGGAGGCGGCGGGCGGTGGCTCGGTACAAAGATGGGAAGCCCGCCGTGTGAGCCGCCCCAGTGATCCATGAGTTCAGCAGTCCGGCGGCCCGCCAGTATCGCCCCGGCCGCGTTCCACTCATCCTCGAACTGTTTGACCGGTCGCGACGGGTCCCGGGAGTCGGCCCATGCGTGTAGCCGCTCGCCGTCGTCACCGCCGAGGTAGTCGTTGACGTCGGCGACGAAGCCGTCGACCGAGACCGACATGTCGAGCACGGACACGGACATGGTTCCTCCTTGTTTCGCCTCCCACCGGCGCGACCGTGGTGCCACGCCCTCGACCTCACCACGAGCGAGCCGCGCCGGATCCGACACCAACGAAGCCAGGTTCTGGGCTCGCGGTGCAGGACCGCCCTCCTCGGCGTACTCGCTGATTCGCCTGGGATGCGCACCTTCGTCGCTAGCGCGCCTCGCAGAATGTCTTGAACGAGTTGAGCTGCTTGGGAAAGTCGCGGCGAACCATCGGCGCCATCAGTGGGAGCAGCACCTTCATGAAGCCCAACGGCGTCATGTCGAAGTTCGCTCGCAGAACTGTGTCACCGCCAAGGTCAGAGAATCTGAACCGGCCGACGATCTTCAGCGTCTTGCCGACGACGTCGAAGGCGATCTCGTTCGGAGGGTCGTGCGTCGTGATGGTGGCGTCGTAGGACTGCCCGCGATTCACTGTCACGAACCGTGAGCCTGCGCCAATGGGTTCTTTGGAGACCAGTTCGCTACTGGTCACCTGCGAATTCCACGCAGTTTCGTTGCGCGCGTCGGCCATCAGCTTGAACACCTCCGCACGCGGGCGGGCCACTGACACCTCGACGTCGACGATCACCACTCGACGCTACTCCCAGGAGATCTACTGCGCGACCAAGATGGCGAGCTGGGCGACGCGCGTTCGAACCTGCATCGCGCATGTGGGGATCGAGGCACCTGAAGGACAGACTTTCTCGCGCTCGCGCTGATAGCGAGCCGCACCTGCAAGGTGCGGCATTCCGCCGCAAGCCGGGCGGTCCCGACGAGCGTGTGCGTGACTTCGGCCCACTTTGAGGCGGCTAGGCACCCCCGTCACGGCGCCGGGCGCTGGGCGTGTAGGTGTCTTCCTGCGTCGATGGACGTGCGCGGCTCCGAGCCGGTCAGCTCCTTCGGCCCTCCATCCGGTCCAGCCACTCTTGGACGAGCGCGTTGAAGACTCCCGCCTGCTCGATGTGGCCGTTGTGCCCGGCGCCGTCCAGCACCGCGAACGTCGCGTGCGGGTAGTGATCGAGCAGTGGCCAGGCGTCGCGGTACCCCGTCGAACTGTCCTGGCGTCCCGTGAAGATCAGCACCGGCCCGTCGTACGTCGACCCCTCGGGCTCGCGCGGGAACGTGCCTGCCCAGCGTTGCCTGATTCTCTCCACGGCCGCGGTGTCGGCCACCGCGAGGCCAGGGGCAATCTCTCGCTGCACTCGGCGATAGATCTCCTCCGTCTGCACGACGGTCGTCTCGTCGAACTCGCTGCCGCGCGGGAGCGCGTCGCAAAAGGCGTCTCGGTACATCACCCGATGCGGCGGCACGTCACGGGCCTGGTTTTCCGCGATGAGCATCGGGCAGACCAGGGCCATCCCGGTGACCCGCCGCCGGTGCGCAGCAACCAGGCCACGGGCCAGGTAGCCGCCGTAGGACTCACCCGCCACGGCATAGTGCCCCTCCACCAGCTTCTCGATGGCCTCGAGCAGCACCGAGAACACATCATCGGTGGAGGCGATGTGCCCAGGCGCCTTGGTGCGCCCCATGCCCGGCAGGTCCAGGTAGATACGGCGCCAGCCGGCACGGCCGGCGACAACTGGCTCGAAAGCCCCGGTCATCAGGCGGTGGTCAGGCGTGAACCCGTGCAGCAGCACCAACGTCCGCCCCGCATCGCGCGGACCGTGCTCCACGTAGTGGACGAGCACTCCGGCGGCATCGACGGACGGCACGATCGCGAAGCTATCAAGCTCCCGCTGTGACAGGGCTCGTGGACGCCCCGGACATTCTCGACGGAGAACCTCGCCTACCAGATCCGGACGCGCTGCTCCGGGTCCAGCCACAGGCCGTCGCCCTCGGCGGTGCCGAAAACCTCGTGGAACTCGTCCAAGTTGCGCACGATGTTGGCGCGGAACTCGGGCGGACTGTGCGGGTCGATGGTGAGGTACTGCTGCGCCTGCTCGAGCCGGCGCTTGGTCCGCCAGCAGTAGGCCCAGTTCATGAACAGCCGCTGCCGCTCCTCGACGGTCGCCTGGCCGCCGTTCGAGATCAGATAGGCCTTGTGGCCGATGGTGAGGCCGCCGAGGTCGCCGATGTTCTCGCCGACGGTGAGGGCACCGTTCACGTGCTCGTCGGGGAGCTCGCGCGGCGCGAAGCCGTTGTACTGCTCGATCAGCGTCGTCGACTTCACCTCGAAGGCCGCCTTGTCGTCGGCGGTCCACCAGTCGTTGAGGTTGCCGGCGCCGTCGTACTGCGCACCCTGGTCGTCGAAGCCGTGGCCGACCTCGTGCCCGATCACCGCGCCGATGCCACCGTAGTTCTCGGCCGGCTCGGCATCCGGGGAGAAGAACGGCTTCTGCAGGATCCCGGCCGGGAAGCAGATCTCGTTGGTGCCGGGGTGGTAGTAGGCGTTGACGGTCTGCGGCAGCATGAACCACTCGTCGCGGTCCACCGGCGAGCCGATCTTCCCGAGCTGGCGGTCGGTCTCGAACGCCGCCGCGGCCGCCACGTTGCCGAGCAGGTCGTCGGCGTGGATCCGCAGCGCGGAGTAGTCGCGGAACTTCTCGGGGTAGCCGATCTTGGGCCGGAACGTGTCGAGCTTCTCGAAGGCCCGGGTCTTGGTCTCCTCGGTCATCCAGTCCAGCCGGGAGATCGACTCGCGGTAGGCCGCCAGCAGGTTCGCGACCAGCTCGTCCATCTGCTGCTTCGACGACGGCGGGAAGTGCCGCGCGACATACTCCTTGCCGACCGCCTCGCCGATCGCGCCCTCGACCAGGCTGACACCGCGCTTCCAGCGGGCCCGCAGCTCGGGCGTGCCGTTGAGGGTGCGGCCGTAGAAGTCGAAGTTGGCCTCGACGAAGTCGTCGGTCAGGTACGGCGCTGCCGAGCGCAGCACCCGGGTGAGCAGCCAGGTCCGCCAGTCCTCGATCGACACCTCGCCGAGCACGGCGGAGAGGTGCTCGAGGTACGACGGCTGCCGGACGCAGACCTCGCAGAGCAGCTCGTCGGCCTCGTGCGCGGACGCGCTGAGGTTGGTGACGTAGACGTCCCAGTCGAAGCCCGGGCAGAGCTCCCGCAGCTCGGCGACCGTCCTGAGGTTGTAGGTCTTCTGGACGTCGCGGGTGTCGGCGCGCTCCCAGTGGCCCTCGGCCAGCCGGGTGTCGATGCGGAGCACGGTCTCGGCGCCGGCCTCGGGCTCCGCGTGGTCCACCAGCCGGAGCACGGTGGCCAGGTAGGCGACGTACGCCTCACGGATCGCGGCGAACTTCTCCTCGCGGTAGTACGACTCGTCCGGCAGCCCCAGCCCGCCCTGCACCAGGTGGAAGAGGTAGCGGTCGGAGTTGCGGTCGTCGGTGTTGACGTAGGAGCCGAACAGCCCGTGGCCGCCGAGCCGCTCGAACTCGCCCAGGAACGCCGCCACGTCGCGCACGTCGCGCAGCGCGGCCACCGCGTCCATCAGCGGCCTGATCGGACGGGTGCCGAGCCGGTCGACCCGCTCGGTGTCCATGAACGACGCGAACAGGTCGCCGATCTTCTGCGCGTCGGCGTTCAGCTCGGTCGACTCGTCGCCCTCGGTCGCGACCTTGGCCAGATCCTCGATGATCGCGTGCACCTGCTCCTCGGCCACGTCGGCCAGCTGCACGAACGCACCCCAGCTCGACCGGTCGGCGGGGATGTCGGTCTGGTCCAGCCAGCGGCCGTTGACGTGGCCGAACAGGTCGTCCTGCGGCCGGACATCGGGGTCCATGCCCTCGCGGGCGTCGTCCAGGATGCTCACGGCCCGAGACTAGTTGGTCCGGTTCGGGGTTGTCGGTGGCCAGTGCTGCACTCCTGCGGTGTCAGTGTTCGTCCGGCCTCCCGACCTGATCTCCCGCAGCCCGGTCGCGGTCATGCTGGCCACCTGTGCCGACGACCTGACGGCGATCCAGCAGCTCTGGCCGCGCTTCGAAGAGCTGGTCGGGCTGCGCGGCCGCAGGATGTACGCCGTCGTCGACGTCGTCGCCGGCACCTACACCACGTGCACCCCACTGCGCCCCGACGACGACCCGGATGCGTTCGGGCTCGAGGTCGGTGAGATGGACGGTGGCCGGTTCCACCGTGGCCGGCTCCGCGGCGAGCCGCCCGGCGTCTACGAGCTCATCAGCCCGGGGTTCCGGGAGCTCGAGTCGCTCGGGCCGGTCGACCGCACCCGCCCGGTGGTTGAGTTCTACAAACGGTCTGACGAGATCGAGCTGTGGGTGCCCGTCGCCGGTCAGTCGCTGAACTCCCCGTCCCGCAGCACCGGCACCACGTCGGTGACGTCGAGCTGAGCAGCGACGTCGACGTCCTCACCGAAGCCGGCCACCTCCAGCTCGAGCCCGCTGGCGCACGCGCGCAGCGAGTCGGCGAGGGTGGGCTCGACCGCGCGGAACGTGTCGGCCGCGAGTCCGGCCTCGGGCGAGAGGGTGTGCGCAGGAAGCAGGCTGAGCAACGCGCCGGCGCCCCACAGGTCCTCGGCGCACGGGCGTAGCGCACCGTCGGGCCAGCGCTCGCCGGCGGCCACGACCGCGACCGTGCCGCCGCGGGCCTGCAGCCAACGGGCGACGGCGGAGCGGTTGCGCAGGCAGGCGGCGACGACCGTGGAGCCCACGTCGGCCAGACCGAAGCTGATCGACGAGCCGTTCGGCGACGGCAGGACCACGCGTGAGACGTCGGAGGCGCGAGCCATGCTGGCCGGTGAGAGGCTGACGCCTGACCCGTCGGCCAGGGACCGCGCCTCGAGCCGGCCGACCGCGAGCGTCGCGGACCGGGATTCGGCGTACGCCGCCACGCTGTCGTCGTTCCAGCGGTACGGCAGCACCGTCATGCCTCGCTCGATGGCGACGCACACCGTGGTCGAGAAGGACAGGACGTCGACCACGACCGCGACGTCCGCGCCCTCGGCGATCGCGGCCGCACCGGTCGGCCCCCAGTCGAAGCGGACAGCGTGGGTGGGCTGGCGGTGGGCCGGGTTCACCTAACGAGCCTGTCACGTTCCGGGACAACAGGTCGGGCCGCGACGGCCAACCCCCGCCAGGATCAAGGTGAAGCGCCAGGGCGCACTCGCACCACCGACTTGCCGAGCGTCCGGCGCTGGTCCATGTCGACGAGCGCGCGGCCGAACTCCTCCAGGGCGTACGTCGCACCGATCGGCGGCTTGACCACGCCCGACTCGATCATCGGCACCAGCGCCCGCCACTGCTCCTGCATGTAGCCGGGCCGGACCATCGCGTAGGCGCCCCACCCGACGCCACGGACGTCGAGGTTGTTGAGCAGCAGCCGGTTCACCCTCACCTCGGGGATTCCCTGGCCGGCGGCGAAGCCGACCACCAGCAGCCGGCCCTGGGTGCCCAGCGACCGCAGCGAGTCGGTGAAGGAGTCACCGCCCACGACGTCGACCACGACGTCCACGCCGGCGCCGCCGGTCAGAGCCCCGACGGCGTCCTTGAACCCCTCGAGCAGCACCACCTCGTCGGCCCCGGCGGTGCGGGCCACCTCGCCCTTCTCGTCGGTGCTGACCACCGCGATGGTGCGGGCGCCGTAGCCGCGCGCAACCTGGATGGTCGCCGTGCCCACGCCGCCGGCCGCGCCATGCACCAGCACGGTCTCGCCGGCCGTCAGGTCGCCACGCTCGGCCAGGGCGAACTGGGCGGTCAGGTAGTTCAGCGGCAGCGCCGCACCCTCCTCGAAGGAAAGGGCGTCGGGCAGCGGGAAGACCGAGTCACGGTGGCACGTGGTCAGCTCCGTGGCCATGCCGTACGGCGCCACGCCGGCGACCCGCTGGCCCGTCGCGAAGCCCGGGCCGGAGACCACGGTGCCGGCGAAGTCGACGCCGAGCGAGAACGGCGGCTCCGGCTTGATCTGGTACTCGCCGCGACTCAGCAGCAGGTCGGGGAACGACACTCCGACCGCATGCACCTCGACCAGGACGTCGTCCGGACCGGGCGTCGGCTCGGGCACCTCGCGCACCTCGAGGTGCTCGGGGCCGGTGGTGTCGACGACCTGGACGGCGCGCATGCCGGGAGGCTACCGAGGTGATCGCGCTACTTGCGCGCCGACTCCGGCTGCGGCGTGCGGATGCTGTTCAGCTCGAAGTGCATCGGGTCGGTGTAGCGCCAGTCGCCGCCCCACGTGAAGCCCCACTTCTGGAAGACCCGGACGACGCCTCGGTCGATCAGGCCGACGGTGCCGCGCTGGTTCTCGACCGCGTTGATGTCGAGGGCCAGGCCGAAGGCGTGGTTGGAGAGCGTCGACGTGCCGGCGATGAAGCGCGGGTAGTAGCAGCCGGCGAACTGCTGGGGGTGGATCGCGTCGGCCAGGCCCTGGTCGATGATCTCCCCGAGCGCCGCCTTGAGCTGGCGGAAGACCACCTTGTTGCAGGTGACCGCACCCAGGAGCGGCACCACCTCGGTGGCGATGTGGGAGCGCACCCACGCCGGGTCGGGCGCGATGTGGCCACCGCTGAGCACGGTGTAGCGGTAGACGCCGACGGCCTCGGCGACGCTGCCGGTCACGACCGCGATCTGCTTCGCGCCGGGCTGGAGCCCGATCCGGGAGGCCAGGTCGACCAGCGTCACCGACGCGCTGTCGCCGACGAGCTTCTGGATCTTCTTGGCCACCTTGGCTGGCGCGGCGGTGCCGGTCCGCACCAGCAGCGCGTTGTCCCGGGCCATCCCGAGCGTCTCCACCCAGGTCTCGTTGACCACGGCGTCGACCAGCGCCTGCTGCTGGACGTAGGCGCCGACGTGCACCGCAGGCGCGTCGGCGGCACCACCGAGACGCAGGTAGCCGTTGGCGTCGGTGCTCAGCTTGTCCTTGAGCCGTGACTTGAGCGCGAGCTCACCCCCGGCCACCCGGTCCCACGCGTCCTGGAAGTTCGCGAACTTCGGCGGGGTGAAGGTGCGGTAGGCGCCGGGGTCGACCGCGACCACCGTGAGCGCCTCGTTCTCGATCACCGGCTCGGACAGCGAGAGCTGCAGGGCGCTGACATGCCGGAGAGCGCCGATCGCCGACACCACATCCGGGTCGAGGGTGGTGGCGCCGACGACGAGGATGTCCGCCGGTGCCACCAGGCCGGGCTGGCGCGGCCCCGGGGGCGGGACCGTGTGGTCGTCCTCGATGGTCGGCGACGCGGTGGCCGCGGAGCCACCGCCACCGCTGGTGGGCGCGGGCTCGGGGTCGGCCGAGGTGGACCCGCCGGAGCACGCGGCGGACAGCAGCAGTACGGCGACCGTCCCGGTCGCCGTCAGCGCGCGGCGTACCCCCCTCACCATTGCCCCCTCCCCTCCCCACAAGGGTAGAGAACACGCGGATGGACTGGTCTGGTTCAGCCCATCCGGCGGCGGATCTCGTCGTTGATGGCGGGGACGATCTCGTGCAGGTCACCGATCACGGCGTACGACGCCCGGGTCACCATCGGCGCCTCGGCGTCGGTGTTGATGGCCAGGATGTGCTTCGCGGAGGAGCAGCCGGCCCAGTGCTGGATCGCCCCGCTGATGCCGCACGGGATGTAGAGGTCCGGCGAGATCCGGCTGCCGGTCTGGCCCACCTGCTCGTGGTGCGGCCGCCAGCCGGCGCTGGTGACCACGCGCGAGACGCCCAGCGATGCGCCGAGCAGCTCGGTCAGCTCGATGAGAGCGCCGAACCCGTCCGGCCCGCCGGCGCCGCGACCGGCCCCCACGACGACCCGGGCGGACTTGAGCGAGCCCGACTCGTCGACCTCGGGCTCCTCGGTGGAGACCACGCGGGCGATCAGGTCGACGGCGGCGACCTCCGGGGCCTGCTCCACGACGTCGGCGGCCCCCGGCGTCTCGGCCGGCGTGGCCTCGACCGCGTGGCCGGCCACCGAGAAGACCGCCGGGCGCTGGTCCAGCAGCATCTCCTCGAGCGCCGCGCCGCCCACGACCTGCCGGGTCACCACGAACGGCGCCAGGCCGGAGAAGGACAGCACGTTGGCGGCCATGGCGACCTGGGCCCGGGCGGCGACGTGGGCCATCAGCTCGTTGCCGCGGTCGGTGCCGGCGGCCATCACCACGACCGACTTCGCCAGCTTGCGCACGGAGAGGATCGCGGAGGCCCAGCCGGCCCCGGAGTACGACGACACGCCGTCCCCTCCGACCTGGTGGACGGTCCGGACGCCGTACGCCGCGAGCTCCTTGTGCAGCTCGTCGGAGACCGCACCGACAATGACCGCGTCCACGGGGACGCCGCCGCCCTCGGCGGACAGGTTGCGCGCGAAGGTCAACGCTTCCAGCGACACCTCGACGGCCGAGCCGTCGAGGTTCGTCTCGACCAGGGTCAGGATCATCGGGTCAGCACCCCCAGCTCCTCGAACAGGTCGACGACGGCGGGCGCGGCCTCGGGGCCCTTCCCGAGAAGCTGCACCGAGCTCGGGACCGGCGGCGGCAGCAGCAGCTTGACCCGCTTCGCGCCGGTCGGCTCGGCGGCCGGCGGGCGCTGCTCCACCTCGACCTTCTTGGCCTTCATCCGGCCGGGCACGGTCGGGTAGCGCGGCTCGACGCCGCCCTCGCGGACCGTCACCACGGCCGGCAGCGGCACCCGGTAGGTCTCGGTGCCCTCGGGACCCTCGACCCGCGCGACGACGCTGTCTCCTTCCACCGTCACCACGCGGGCGCCGTTCACCACTGGCCGGCCCAGCTCGTAGGCGAGCCGGATGCCGACCTGGAAGTCGCCGCTGTCCGCGGCGTCGTTCCCGAGCAGGACCAGGTCGTGCGCGCGGCCGGCGGCCTCGTGGTCGCGGACCACGGCCGCGATCTCGCGGGCGACGTCGCCCGGGCCGTACGTCGACGACTCGGCCTCGACCAGCGTCGCCGCCGTCGCCCCGACGGCGAGGGCGGAACGGAGCTGCTCGACCGCGTCGGCGTCGCCGAGGGTCAGCACGGTCGTCGCTCCACCGGTCGCCGCGGTGACCTGCACGGCGATCTCGACGGCGCACTCCTCGTGCGGGCTCATCGTGAAGCCGGCGTAGCGGCCGTCCACGGCCTGGGCGTCCTCGGTGAGCACGACCTCGCTCGAGGAGTCCGGGACCCGCTTCACGCAGACCAGGACGTTGGCGCCGTCCGCCATCAGCGCATCCTCTCGTTGCTCGGGTCGAACAGCGGGGTCGCGTCCACCGAGCCGACGACGACCGGGTAGAGCTCCTCCATGTACGACACCGCAAGCTCGTTGCCGATCCGCGCCGCCTCCACGGGCAGGTACGCCATCAGCACGTGCTTGCCCAGCGACGGCGCGGAGCCGGCGGTCGTCACGTAGGGGTGGTGGCCATGGCCGTCGGTGAGCGTGCCGCCGTCGCGGGTGAGGATCGGCTCGCCGCCGAGCATGTACCGCTGCACGCCCGACTTCGAGGTGTGGTCCTCGACGGTGAGCGTGCACAGCACGGTCTTCGGGTCGGCCTCACGCTGGGCGAGGTACGCCTCCCGGCCGGTGAAGTCCGCGGCCTTGACCTTGGGTCGCTGCATGCCGGCCTCGACGATGGTGCGCTCGCCGTCCAGCTCGTAGCCGTACGCGCGGTAGCCCTTCTCGATCCGGCCGGTGGTGCCGTAGACCCCGATGCCCACCGGCACGGTGCCGTGCGAGTCACCGGTGTCGAGCAGCGCCTCCCAGACCCCGGCTGCGTCGTCGATCGACACGTAGAGCTCCCAGCCCAGCTCGCCGACGTAGGAGATCCGCGAGGCCAGCACCGTGGCGCCGGCCACCTGGATCTCCCGGCAGGTGAGCAACGGGAAGCCCTCGTTGGACACGTCGGCGTCGGTCAGCGAGCCGAGGATGTCGCGCGCCCTGGGACCCCAGAGGCCGACGGTCGAGAGCTGGTCGGTGCGGTCGGTGAGCGTGGCGGCGCCGACGATGTGGTCGCCGAACCACTTCCGGTCGGCCATGCCGTGCGCTCCGCCGGTGACCACCCGGAAGTGCTCGTCGCCCAGCCGCATCACGGTGAGGTCGGACCGGAAGCCGCCAGCCGCGTCGAGGACGGGTGTGTAGATGACCTTGCCGAGTGCGACGTCGCACTGCGCGACGCAGGTGCGCTGGACGCTGTCCAGGGCACTCCCCGAACCAGCAGGGCCCTCGATGTCGAAGACCTGGAAGGCGGTCAGGTCGACCACGCCCGCCGCCTCGCGCATCCGGAGGTGCTCGGCGTTGATGATCGGGCTCCACCAGCGCGAGTCCCACTCGTGCTCGCGTGGCATCACCGCGTCGCCGTACTGCTCGACGAGGTGGGCGTTCGACTCATACCAGTGCGGCCGCTCCCAGCCCGCGGTCTCGAAGAAGAAGGCGCCGAGCTTCTGCTGGCTGTCGTACATCGGGGACTTCCGCTGGCCGCGGTCGGACTCGTACTGCTCGGCCGGGTGGATGATCCCGTAGGTCTTGATGAACGACTCGGTGGTGCGCAGCCGGGTGTGCTCGCGGCGCTTCTGGTGCTCGTGGAACCGCGCGATGTCGCTGTGGCTGACGTCGATCTCGCTGTAGCCGTGGGTCATCCACTCGGCCACCGCCCGGCCGACGCCGGGGCCCTCCTTGATCCAGACCGCCGATGCCGTCCACAGCCCCTTCACGAGGCTCTCACCGAGGATCGGCAGCCCGTCGCAGGTCAGCGAGAGCAGGCCGTTGATGGCGTAGCGCATCTCCGCGCCCTCGGCGCCGAGGAGCTCGGGCATCAGCTCGTAGGCCTGCTCGAGCTGCGGGTCGAAGTCGTCGGAGGTGAACGGCAGCTCGGTGGGCGAGAGCTTGGACTGCTCGATCGTGGGGATGTCCTCTGGCTCCATCAGGATCGCGCGGTGCGCGTAGGAGCCGACCTCCATGTCGGCGCCGTGCTGGCGCTCGTAGCAGAAGGTGTCCATGTCGCGGACGATCGGGAAGGAGATCTCGCCCTCGCGCTCGGCGAGCTGCGGGCACGGCCCGACGCTGATCATCTGGTGCACCGCGGGGACCAGCGGGATGCTCACCCCGGCCATGTCGCCGATCTTGGGGCTCCACACACCGCAGGCGATGACCACCGTCTCGGCCTCGATGTCACCGCCGGAGGTGCAGACCTTGGTGATGCGTCCGTCCTCGACCTCGAGGTCGGTGACCTCGACGTTCGGTACGACGGTCAGCACGCCCTTCTCCAGGGCCCGCTCGCGCATGATCGTCCCGGCCCGCAGCGAGTCGACCACGCCGACGCCGGGCTGCCAGAAGGCGCCGATGATCTGGTCCTTGTCGAGGAACGGCACCTTCTCCTGGACGAAGTCGGGGCTGACCAGCTCGGCCTCGATGCCCCAGGCCTTCGCCGAGGACATCCGGCGCCGCAGCTCCTCCATCCGCTCCTCGGTCCGCGCCACCTCGAAGCCGCCGGACCGGGTGAAGACGCCCATCTCCTGGTACTGCGCGACAGAGTCGAGGGTCAGGTCGGTGATCTCCCGGGAGTGGTCGGTCAGGAAGATGAAGTTCGACGCGTGGCCGGTCGAGCCGCCCGGGTTGGGCAGCGGGCCCTTGTCGATCTGGACGATGTCGGTCCAGCCCAGCTCGGCCAGGTGATGGACCAGGCTGTTGCCGACGATGCCGGCGCCGATGACGACACAGCGGGCCTGAGCGGGGACGTTGGCCACGGGGCCTCCTTGGATCAACAACCGTTGTTGCGTATCACGCAATAGATTGCACTATAGGGAACGGTCTCAGTGTGACCGCGACCGCGTCGCGGGTCAAGGAGCGGGGTGACCGGCGACGGACGGAGTGCGGTCCTCCGAGCGGGGGGTGTGCTACGGGCCTTCCGGGAAGCGCTGTGCGTGCTCGACGGCTCGGCGCACTCGCGAGGGCAGCGTGGCCTCGAACGTCTCCTCACGCAGCGACTTCATCAACGAGACGCACATGCCGATCAGGATGAGCATGAACGGTGCGGCCACCAGGATCACCAGGGACTGCAACGCACTCAGCCCGCCGGCCCACAGCAGGACCGCGGCCAC
Source organism: uncultured Actinomycetota bacterium (assembly GCA_963749865.1). Classification (GTDB taxonomy): domain Bacteria; phylum Actinomycetota; class Actinomycetes; order Propionibacteriales; family Nocardioidaceae; genus Nocardioides. The sequence goes on along the minus strand of CAVVOE010000002.1, from coordinate 70,391 downwards.
CGCACCGGTCGCGACGCCCCAGAAGATGACCAGCCAGCGCATGGGCTCCTCCTTGCCCTTCTGGCTCAGCATTCCCATGACGATCGACGCCGCGTCGGCGCCGGTGACGAAGAAGATCGCCACCAGGAACACCGCCAGGGCGACGGTGAGCCCGCCCCACGGGAACTCGCGCAGCATGTCGAACAGCGACGCCTCGAGTGCGATCCCGCCACTGTCGGTCAGCGGCGGGTCCCAGCCCTGATTGAGCTGCAGGTCGATCGCCGAGCCGCCGAGGATGGCGAACCAGACGAACGACACGAGGCTGGGCACGAGGATCACGTAGATGACGAACTGCCGGATCGTCCGGCCCTTGGAGATGCGGGCGATGAACATGCCGACGAACGGCGTCCAGGAGATCCACCAGGCCCAGTAGAAGATCGTCCAGCCACCGAGCCACGAGCTCGCTGCCGAGTCGTAGACCCCGGTGTTGAACGACATGGCAGGAAGCTGGGTGAGGTAGTCGCCCATGGTCGTGGTGAAGGTGCCCATGATGAACACCGTCGGGCCGACCACGAACAGGAAGAGCACCAGCAGTCCTGCGGCGACGGCGTTCGCGTTGGACAGCAGCTTGATGCCCTTCTCCACGCCGGAGACCGCAGAGATCACGAAGCACGCCGTCAGCACGGCGATGACGGCGACCGCCAGCGTCTTGCTGCCGCCGCCCTCCCCGAAGACGTCGTCGATGCCACCGGTGATCTGCAGCGCACCCAGGCCGAGGGAGGTGGCCGAGCCGAAGAGGGTCGCGAAGATCGCGATCACGTCGATGGTCTTGCCCGGGCCCCGGGCCGCCCGCTCGCCGAGCAGGGGCCGGAACGTCGCCGAGATGAGGTTGCCGAAACCCTTGCGGTAGGCGAAGTAGCCGATGGCCAGGCCGATCACCGCGTACATCGCCCACGGGTGGAACCCCCAGTGGAAGAACGCGTACTGCATGGCGAGCTCCGCGGACTCCGGAGTCCCGCCTTCGCCCTGCCCCAACGGTGGTGTGTTGAAGTGGGTGAGCGGTTCGGCGACACCCCAGAACATCAGCCCGATGCCCATGCCGGTGGCGAACATCATCGAGACCCAGGAGAACGTCGAGAACTCCGGCTCCGAGTCGTCGGGGCCCAGCTTGATGTTGCCGTAGCGCGTGAAGGCCAAATACCCGGAGAACAGCACGAACCCGGCGCTGGTCAGCACGAACAGCCAGCCGAAGTTGTCGGTGACCCAGGTCAGGGCCTCGCCGGTGTTCTCCGCCAGGTCTTCGGGCCACACGGCGCCCACCGTCACGAACGCCACGGCGATGGCCGCCGCCACACCGAAGACGATGCGGTCCAGAGTGAGTCCGCTGTCGTCACGCACCCCGTCGGCGCCGACGTCAGGTGCGTCCTTGATGTCAGTCATCTCGTTCCTCCCGAGTGGTCCCGGCCCGGGGCGGTGCTCGAGCTGAGCACCGCCCCGCACCGGAATCAGGTGTGGTCTGGTGGACCGGTCAGCCGAGCCAGGCGTCGACCTTGTCCTGGTTCTCCTCGATCCACTTCTTGGCGGCCTCGTCGGGGTCCATCCCGTCCTGGCCGATGTAGCTCGCGACCAGGTTCTGGTCCTCGTTGGTCCACTCGAAGTTCTTGATCAGGTCCACTGCCGGCGAGCCCGAGTCGGCGAAGTCCGTCGAGATCAGCTTGTTCAGGTGGTACGGCGGGTAGTCGCAGGCGACCGCTGCAGGGTCGGTGTCGCAGCCCTCCGTGTACGGCGGCAGCTTCACGTTGGCGATCTGCACCGGGTCCTCGACCCCCGGCGTGGACACTCCGTTCACCTCGGCGTACCACTGCGGGGTGTAGAAGTACGCGAGCAACGGGGTCTTGTTCTGCTGCGCGTTGCGGAAGCTCTGGAGCAGCGCCGCCTCACTGCCGCCGACCACGACCTTGAAGTTCAGGTCGAGGTTCTTCACGAGCGCCTCGTCGTTGGTGACGTAGGACGGGTCACCGTCCAGCAGCTGGCCCTGGTCTCCGGACTCCGAGGTCTTGAACATGTCGGCGTACTTGTTCAGGTTCTGCCAGTCGGTGATGTCCGGGTACTCCTCGGCCATCCACTGCGGCACGAACCAGCCGATCAGCCCTTCGCCACCGGTCAGGCCGGCGTCCTCCACGCTGCCCTGCTCGTCGACGTACTTCTTGATCAGGTCGGGGTGGCCCCAGTTCTCGACGATCGTGTCGATGGAGCCGTCGGCCATGCCCTGCCAGCCGACCTCCTCCTTCACCTCGGGGTAGGTGACGTTGCAGCCGAGCTCCTCCTGCGCCACCACACCGATCACGTGAGCGTTGGCGACGTAGCCCGTCCACGGGTTGACCGCGATCCGCAGGTCGCCACAGTCCTTCCCGCCGTCTCCCGAGGCGCTGTCGTTCTCCTTGATGTCGCTTCCCCCACAGGCGGTGAGGCCGAGTCCCACGACCGCAGCGAGCGCAACCAGCCGGGTACGGCGTAGTCGTCGTGCCATAGGTGTTCTCCCCTTCTTCCCCTCCACGACGGTCGCGGAGGAAGTCACTTGCCGTACCGTGCCGCGGCGTACCGCGCGATCCGGTCGAGCATCACGCCCAGCGCCGCGATCGCGACGCCGGCCGCCAGTCCCTTGCCGAACAGCTGGTCCTGGCTGAACCCCGAGACCACGATGTAGCCCAGGCTGCCGCCGCCGACCATGCCTCCGATGACCACCATGGACAGCACGTATAGCAGCCCCTGGTTGGTCGCCAGGACCAGCGACTCCCGGGCCATCGGGAGCTGGACCTTCGAGATCAGCTGCCACCGGGTGCTGCCACTGGCGCGGGCCGCCTCGACCGTGGTCGGCGAGACGCCGCGGATCCCGTCGGCGACCAGTTTGGTGGCGATCGGGACGGCGTACGCCACTGCGGCCATGATCGCGGTGAACCGGCCGGGCAGGAACAGCGCGAGCGCGGGCACCAGGTAGACGAACGGCGGGATCACCTGGAAGGCGTCGAGGAAGGGCCGGATCATCACGTCGGCGCGCCGGTTACGGCCCATCGCGACACCCAGCACCACGGCGATCAGCATCACCAGCGCGGTGGCGATCACGGTCATGGCCAGCGTGATCATCGTGTCGTTCCAGAGACCGGTCCAGAGGATCACGCCCTCGCAGACAGCGGTGATCACCGTCGGGCGCCAGCCACCGAGCACGTAGGCGAGGCCCAGGAGCACCAGCGCCATCACCCACCAGGGCGACTGCGCCATCAGGTCCTGCAACGGGTTGATCACCCACTCGGTGACGCGGTCCTTCAGCCCGATCGTGATGGTGTCGACGCCGCCGATCAGCCAGTCGGTGAAGTCGTTGATGCGCCTGGTCAGCTCCGGGCCGCTGATCCACTTCAGGACGGGGGTGTCGGTGACGTCGGGGAACTCGGCGAACCGCAGCTGCTGCCGGGACAGGATCACGCCGATGACGACCGGGATCAGGAGCAGGCCCTGGAGGAGCCAGCGACCCGAGGCCGTCAGCCGGGGCAGCCGCTGCCCGCGCCCGGCGTCCTCGGTGGCCCAGCGCGGCAGCCGTTCGAGGACGACACCGGTGAGCATCACGCCCATCCCGCTGGCGGACCCGACATTGGTCTTGCCCGTGGACCGCTCACTCGCGGCCGTGGTCGTGCGGTCGAGCATGATCGCCATCGCCACGATGGCGAGGCTGGCCACCGATGCCGCGCCGACGTTCAGCGTCTGCAGCGCCGAGACCACGGGCTTGCCGAGCCCGGGCCCGTTGACGAGCGCCGCGATGGTGGCCATCGAGAGGGCGGCCATCATGCTCTGGTTGATGCCGACGACGATGGTCCGCTTGGCCATCGGCAGCTCGACCTGGCGGAGCATCTGCGACCGGGTCAGCCCCATCGACCGGGCTGCCTCGACGGTGGTCGACGAGACCGTGCGGATGCCGTGCTCGGTGATCCGCACCACCGGCGGCAGCGCGTAGATGATCGTGAGCACCATTGCCGCCGAGGGACCGATACCGAAGAAGAGGGCGAACGGCGCCAGGTAGCAGAACGGCGGGAAGGTCTGCATCACGTCCAGCACGGGGGTGACAGCCGTCGAGGCCCCCCGGCTCCGGGCCATCCAGATGCCGAGTGGAAGTCCGATCACGACGCAGAACACGACCGAGAGCAGAGTGACGATCAGCGTGTCCATGCTGACCTCCCAGAGCCCGAGGACCCCGAAGAGCAACAGTGAGGCGGAGACGAGCAGGGTCGGCCGCCACCCGGCGAGCACGAAGGTCACCCAGGCGGCGATCACGACCACGCCCAGCCAGCCGATCTCCGGCACCGGCCGCGGGAAGGCGGGGATGCTCACCAGCTCCTGGGCGAACTCCACCAGCGAGTTGAGCGCGTCTCCCACCGCGCCGAGCACGCCGCCGAAGAACCAGTTGTCCTTGCCCTCCAGCTGCAGCCAGTCGCGGGCCTCGTTGAGCTTGCGGTGCAGCCCGGTGGTGTCCTGAAGCCCCAGGGCCTTGGTCCACCTGCCGTCGAGCGCGAGGTAGGCGACCACCCAGGCGACCAGGATGCCGAGCAGCTTGACGCCGGTGTGCCGGGGCTTGCGCGGGTCGACGTACGGCAGCTCCTCCTTGGTGACGGCGGCCGCCGGCTTGACCGCGGTGTCGGTCACGACGTCTCCTCCTCCGCGACCACGACCCGCAGGATGTCCTCGTCGTCGACCACGCCGACCAGCTTGTCCCCGTCGACCACCCGGCAGGGGCCGTGGTGGTCGAGCACCACCCGGGCGGCGTCGCGGACGATCTGGTCGTGCTGGAGCACCGGTCCGTCCACGGGGACGTCGGAGGACTTGCCGTCGTCGGCGTTGAGGTCCCGCATCACCCACTTCAGGGTCAGGACGTGCGAGCGCGGCACGTCGCTGGTGAAGTCCTTGACGTAGTCGTCGGCCGGAGCGCCCACCACCTCGTCGGGCGAGCCGATCTGGATGATCTCCCCGTCCCGCATGATCAGGATCCGGTCGCCCAGCTTGAGCGCCTCCGCGAGGTCGTGGGTGATGAACACCATCGTCTTGCCGACCTCGTGGTGCAGCCGGATGACCTCATTCTGCATGTCCCGCCGGATCAGTGGGTCGAGCGCCGAGAACGGCTCGTCGAACATCATGATGTCGGGGTCGGCCGCCAGCGCACGGGCCAGGCCGACGCGCTGCTGCATGCCGCCGGAGAGCTGGTCGGGGAAGTTGTTCTCGTAGCCGGACAGGCCGACGAGATCGACCATCTCCTGGGCTCGGTTGCGTCGTTGGGACTTGCCCTCGCCGCGGACCTCGAGCCCGAAGGCGACGTTGTCGACGACCTTGCGGTGCGGGAGCAGGCCGAAGTGCTGGAAGACCATCGACACCCTGCGCCGCCGGGTGTCGAGCAGGGCCCGGTCGTTCATGGCGGTGATGTCCTCGCCGTACAGCTCGACCGTGCCGGCGGTCGGCTCGATCAGCCGGGTCAGCAGCCGCACCAGTGTGGACTTCCCGGAGCCCGAGAGCCCCATCACGACGAACACCTCGCCGGGCGCGACGTCGAAGGAGACGTCGCGGATGCCGACCACGTGCCCGGTCTTCTCCTGCAGCTCCTTGCGGGAGAGCTGGGCATCGGTGCTCTTGATGATCTTGTCTGACTTGGGCCCGAAGATCTTCCAGAGCCCCTCGACGTGCACGGCGACCTCGCCGTCGCGGCCCTCCACCTTCGGCTCGGCGGAGTGGGTGGGCTCAACGGTGGCGGTCATGAGGCGTCCTCGAGGTTGCGGCTGTCGCCTGGCGGGTGGAGCGGACTGCCGTCGCCGTGGCGGTACCACGGCACGTCAGCCGGTGGGAGGGGTGCGTTGCCCGCGATCAGGTCGGCCGCCTTCTCGGCCACCATCATCACGGGCGCGTAGATGTTTCCGTTGGTCACGTGGGGGAAGACCGAGGCGTCGACGACACGCAGGCCGTCCAGGCCGTGCACGCGCATCGAGGCGGGTTCGACGACCGACCCCTCCTCGACCCCCATCGCGGCCGTGCACGAGGGGTGCAGCGCGGTCTCGGCGTCGGCGCGCACCCAGTCGAGGATCTGCTCGTCGGTCTCGACCTGGCGGCCCGGCGAGAGCTCGCCGTCGTTGTACGGCGCGAACGCGGGCTGGTTGAGGAGGTCGCGGGCCACCCGGATCGCCTCGACCCACTCCCGGCGGTCGGTGGGGGTCGAGAGGTAGTTGAACTGCATCGACGGGTGCCGCTTCGGGTCGGTGCTCTTGATCCGCACCCAGCCCCTCGTGTCGGCGTACATCGGGCCGACGTGCACCTGGTAGCCGTGCCCCTCGGTCGGCGACGATCCGTCGTAGCGGATGGCGACGGGAAGGAAGTGGAACATCAGGTTCGGGTACGTGACGTCGTCGTTGCTCCGGACGAAGCCGCCGCCCTCGAAGTGGTTGGTCGCCCCGAGGCCGCGGCGGTGCACCAGCCACTGGTAGGCGATGCCGGGGCGGGCCCGCCAGCGCAGCCCGGGGGCGATCGAGACGGGCTCCTTCGAGGCGTACTGGACGTAGACCTCGAGGTGGTCCTGCAGGTTCTCACCGACTCCCGGCGAGTGGTGCACCACGTCGATGCCGAGCCCGCTGAGCAGCTGCTCGTCACCGACGCCGGAGAGCTGGAGCAGCTGGGGGGTGTTGATCGCACCGCCGCAGAGGACGACCTCACCGGCGTCGACCGTGCGCCGCAGCCGGCCCCCGCGCAGGTAGTCGACACCGACCGCGCGCCGGCCGTCGAAGCGCACCTTGGTCGCCAGGGCCAGGGTCTCGACATCGAGGTTCTTCCGGCTCCGCACCGGGTGCAGGTAGGCACGGGCGGCGGACAGGCGACGGCCCCGGTGCAGGTTGCGGTCGAACCGCGCGAACCCCTCCTGCCGGTAGCCGTTCACGTCGTCGCTCAGGGGGTAGCCGGCCTCCTGGACGGCTTGGAAGAAGGCACTGAACAGCGGGTTCTCGGCCGGGCCCCGCTCCAGCACCAGTGGCCCGTCGCCACCGCGCCAGTCGTCGGCACCGGCCAGGCAGGTCTCCATCCGCTTGAAGTACGGCAGGCAGTGGGCGAAGTCCCACTCCTTCATCCCCGGCTCGGCCGCCCAGCGCTCGTAGTCCATCGGGTTGCCGCGCTGGAAGATCATCCCGTTGATGCTCGACGAGCCGCCGAGGATCTTGCCGCGCGCGTGCTCGACCCGGCGGCCGTTCAGGTGCGGCTCGGGGTCGGTCTCATAGCGCCAGTCGTAGAACCGGCTGCCGATCGGGAACGGCAGCGCGGCCGGCATGTGGATGAACGGGTCGATCCTCCAGTCCGAGTGGCCGGCCTCGAGGACCAGCACGCTGGTGCCGCTGTCGGCAGAGAGCCGGTTCGCGAGGACGCACCCGGCGGAGCCACCTCCCACGATGACGACGTCGTACCGGTCCCTCACGAGAACCAGCCCTGTACCTGTGGGCGGACGTTGTGCCAGACGTGCTTGGTCTCGCGGTACTCGTCGAGTCCGGCCAGCCCGAGCTCGCGGCCGATCCCGGACTGCTTGTAGCCGCCCCACTCCGCCTGCGGCACGTACGGGTGGTAGTCGTTGATCCAGACCGTGCCCATCCGCAGCCGGGCGGCCACCCGTTGCCCCTTGCCGGCGTCCTGGGTCCAGACGGCACCGGCCAGACCGTAGATGCTGTCGTTGGCCAGGGCGACGGCCTGGTCCTCGTCGGCGAAGGTCTCCACGGTGAGCACCGGACCGAAGGACTCCTCCTGGGTGACCGCCATGTCGCTGGTGCAGCCGTCGAGCACGGTCGGCAGGTAGTAGAACCCGCTGTCGAGCTGCGGGTCGTCCGGGGCTGCGCCACCACAGCGCAGGACGGCGCCCTCGGCGACGCCGGCCGCGACGTACGCCGCCACCTTGTCGCGGTGCGCGGCACTGATCAGCGCCCCGGTCTCGGCCTTGGCGTCGTGCGGCCCGCCGAGCCGGATGGTGCGGGCCCGGTCGACGAGGCGGTCGACGAAGTCGTCGTGGATCTCGTCCTGCACGAGGAGTCGTGCGCCGGCCGAGCAGACCTGGCCGGAGTGGAGGAAGACGGCGGTCAGCGCGTAGTCCAGGGCGACCTCGAGGTCGGCGTCGGCGAAGACGATGTTGGGGTTCTTGCCGCCGAGCTCCAGCGCCACCTTCTTCACGGTCTCCGCTGCGGCAGCCATCACCCGACGGCCGGTGAGGAGTCCGCCGGTGAACGACACGAGGTCGACTCGGGGGTCCTCGGCCAGCAGCGCCGCGGCCTCGGGACCGGCACCCAGGACCAGGTTGCCGACCCCGGCCGGCAGCCCCGCCTCCTCGAGCAGCCGGATCAGGTGGATGCTCGTGTGCGGCGTGAGCTCGCTCGGCTTGAGCACGAAGGTGTTGCCCGCCGCCAGGCAGGGCGCGACCTTCCAGCTGGCCTGCAGCAGCGGGTAGTTCCACGGCGTGATCAGGCCGCAGACGCCGAGCGGCTCGTGGACGACGCGGCTCACCACGTCGGGGTTGCCGGTGTCGACCAGCCGGCCGGCCTCCTCGGCGGCGATCCGTCCGTAGTGGCGGAACACGGAGACCACGTCGGCGACGTCGTACCCGCTCTCGACCACCCGCTTGCCGGTGTCCATCGACTCGGCCTCGGCGACGGCGTCGGCGTCGCGCTCCAGCAGGTCTGCGGTGCGCAGGAGGAGGTCGCCGCGCTCGCGGGCCGGCGTGCCCGGCCACGGCCCGTCGTGGAAGGCACGGTGCGCGGCGGCGATGGCCGCGGCGGTGTCGTCGGGCCCGGCCTCGTCGACCTCGGCGACGACCGTCCCGTCGGCGGGGCAGACGATCGTGCGTCGACCGCCGGCGAGCGCACTGACCCACGATCCGTCGACGTAGAGGTCAGGCACCTCACTCATCCCCTTCGCACCACACGGGATGTGTTGCGTCATTCGCAACCAATTGCGGCCTCCGCAACTGGTTCCGCCTCGGACAATGGTGTGTGATCGCGCTCACGTCAAGGGTCGCGGCCACTCGTGACCCGACCGTGCTACCTCGCGTGGCCCGGCCGGGTCATGTGCGCTGCCCCCAACCGAGCCGGTGGGACACCTCGGTGGCCGCCGCCACCAGCATGGGGACGGTCTCGGCGAGCTTCTCCTCCGTGAGCCGGAACGTCGGCCCGGAGATGCTCATCGAGGCGACGACGTCGCCGTGCGCGTTGCGGATCGGTGCGGCGGCCGCGGTCAGGCCCTCCTCGAGCTCGTCGACCGCCACGGCGTACCCGGCCTCCCGCACCTCCACCAGCTCGGCCCGCAGCTTCGAGCGGCTGGTCACGGTCCGGTCGGTGACGCGGGGCAGCGTGCGCACCGCCTTCTTCAGCTCGGCGTCGGTGAGCTCGCTCAGCAGCACCTTGCCGTTGCTGGTGGCGTGCAGCGGGATGTGCTGGCCGACCCAGTTGTGGCTCTGCACCGTGCTGTTGCCGGCCACCACCTGGTCGAGGTAGAGCGCGCTGGTCTCGCTGCGCACCGTGATGTTGACGGTCTCGCCGGTGTCGCTGGCCAGCTGCCGGCACACCGGCCGCGCCTCGGTGACCAGGTCGAGCCGCGCTGTGGTGGCCCCGGCCAGCCGCAGGTTGCCGACGCCGAGCCGGTAGCGGCCGCGGTCGCCGTCCTGCTCGACGAGGCGGTGCGCCTCGAGGGTGGCCAGCAGCCGGAACGCCGTCGACTTGTGCACGCCGAGGTCGGCCGCGATCTCGGTGACGCCCGCCTCGCCCTCGCGGGCCAGCATCTCGAGGATCGTGAGCGCGCGGTCGACCGACTGGACCGACGCTGACGCGCCGACCTCGGTGTCACTGACCGCCGGCATGGCGCGCACGCTACCCCCGTTCGCTGGTGCTGGGGACTGGCGCGGCCCATCCGTACGCAGAGGAGTCTGCCGGTTGCCGAGCGAATGAACGATCGCGGCAAAGACAGCCGATCCCACGCTCAGCCGTCGTTCTCCAAGCGCGATCCTTCATCCGTTCGGCAAAGTCTCGCGACGATGAACCGGCCACCTGTGCCGCGGCGCCCAGGCCTGCCGCAGGAGCGCCGGCGGCCGAGGGTCCTAGCGCGGTGGTGGCGCCGGCAGAGCGGGGCCAGATTGTCGGGGCCGGGTCTGTCCGGCACCCATCTGGTCGAGCTCGATCATCATGATGAGACAAGTCAAGCAGTGGCCACCGACTCCGAGGCCGAATCCCTGGACCCACAAGGGACTCCGGCACTCTGCCCGAACCGTGACGTGTCACTCGTCGAACAGCAGGATCTCCACCATCAGCTCGTCGGCCAGACCCTCGAGCACGGCCTGGACGTTGTCCTTGGTCGCGCCGGCCGGGACGTCGAGCACTGCCCGTGCCTCGAAGAGCAGGCCACCCGAGTGCGGAGCCTCCCGGACGTCGGTCGTCAGCTCCTCGATGCTCACGCCCGCCTCGGCCAACGCAGCCGAGATCTCCGCCACGATGCCGGGGCGGTCGTTCCCGAGCAGCTCGAGGACGAGCACGTGCGACTCCGCGGGCGGTGATTCGTCGCTGCGCTCGAGCGCGATCTGCAGCCCCTGCGCCTCGAGCGCGGTGAGCTCCGCGACCAGCGCGTCGTGCTTCTCATCGGCCACCGAGACCACGACGATGCCGGCGAACTTGCCCGCGAGCTGGCCGAGCTGGGCCCGCTCCCAGCTCGCGCCGTGCGCGCTGATCGGGGCCGACAGCGCGGACACCAGGCCCGGGCGGTCGTCGCCCAGGACGGTGAGGACCAAGGTGGCCATCACCGGAAGACGACGGTGCGGTTGCCGTTGAGCAGCACCCGCGTCTGCGAGTGCCACGCGACCGCACGCGACAGCACCAAGGCCTCGACGTCGCGGCCCGCGGCGACCAGCTGCTCGGGCGTGTAGGTGTGGTCGACCCGGGTGACGTCCTGCTCGATGATCGGCCCCTCGTCGAGGTCGCCGGTGACGTAGTGGGCGGTCGCGCCGACCAGCTTGACGCCGCGGTCGAACGCCGCGTGGTAGGGCTTCGCTCCCTTGAACGACGGCAGGAACGAGTGGTGGATGTTGATCGCCCGGCCGCTCAGCGTGCGACACAGCCCGTCGGAGAGGATCTGCATGTAGCGCGCCAGCACGACGAGGTGGACGCCGAGGTCGTCGACCAGGCGCAGCAGCTCCGTCTCGGCCTCCTGCTTGGTGTCGGGCGACACCGGGACGTGGTGGAACGGGATGCCGTAGGACTTCACCAGGGTCTCGGCGTCGGGGTGGTTGGACACCACGGCCGGCACCTCGATCTGCAGGGCACCGGTGCTGGTGCGGAACAGCAGGTCGTTGAGGCAGTGCAGCTGCTTGGAGACCATGATCAGCGTGCGGTACGGCGCGCTGGCCGACCACAGCTCGTAGTCCATCTCGAACTCAGCCGCGGTGGCCGCGAAGTCGCTGCGCAGGGTGTCCGCGTCCACCCGCACGCCGACCTCGAAGTCGATGCGCATGAAGAACCGGCCCCCGCGCTGGTCGCCGAACTGCTGGCTCTCCATGATGTTGCCGCCGTGCCGCATCAGGAACGTGGTGACCGCGTGCACGATGCCGGGCCGGTCCGGGCAGCTCAGGGTGAGCACGAAGTCCCCGGCCGGCTCGTTGGGGACGGTGGTCGTCATGGTCATGTCAGTGTCCCGTCCCGGAGGTACTTGCATGCTTGGCGTGTTCAGAGTGCGTGCGTCGCAAGGCGCCGGAGCGAAGCCGTACTTGGTCGTCCAGCGAGTGACGGCAACGCCGCGAAGTGCGTGCTGTGGGCGCGCGAAGCGCGCAAGGACCTCCGGGGCGGGACACTTCAGTCCCCCAGCTCCGCGCGGCGGCGGACGACGTACTCCTCGAGCTCCTGGCGCACGGCGTCGTCGATCGGCGGCTGCTCGTACTCCTCGAGCCGCTTCTTGTAGATCTCCCCGGCCCGAGTGGCGGTGTCCTTGGCGCCGTTGCGCATCCACCGCTCGTAGTTCTCCGACGAGTTGAGGAACGGCCGGTAGAAGCAGGTGCGGAACAGCTCCATCGTGTGCATCGCGCCGAGGAAGTGCCCGCCGTGGCCGACCTCCTCGTGGGCGCCGAAGGCCATCGACGCCTCGTCGATCTCCAGCGGCGTGAACTCGTGCTGGAGCATCTCCACCAGCTGCGCATCGATGACGAACTTCTCGAAGCCGGCCACCAGGCCGCCCTCCAGCCAGCCGGCCGAGTGCATCACCCAGTTCGCGCCGGCCAGGAACGTCGGCAGCAGCGTCATCAGCGCCTCGTAGCCGGCCTGCGCGTCGGGCACCTGCGACGAGGTGAGCCCGCCTCCGGTCCGGAACGGCAGCCCGAAGCGGCGGGCGATCTGGCCGGTGCACAGCAGGCCGATGCCGGACTCCGGCGTCCCGAACGTCGGCGAGCCGGACTGCATGTCGATGTTGGAGAGGAACGACCCGAACACCACCGGGCAGCCGGGCCGGATCAGCTGGGACAGCGCGATGCCGGAGAGCGCCTCGGTGATCTGCTGGACCAGCGCGGCCGGGATCGTCACCGGCGACATCGCGCCCATCAGGATGAACGGCGTCAGCACCACCGGCTGGGCGGCCGCGGAGTACTCGAACTGCGACTCGAGCATCCGGTCGTCCCAGCGCAGCGGGCTGTTGCAGTTGATCAGCGAGATGATCGCCGGCGTCTCCTCGATCGCCTCGCGCGAGCCGAACAGGATCTCGGTCATCGCGATCGTGTCGGCGGCGTTGACGCCCGACACGACGTTGCCCATGTAGATCTTGTCGGTCAGCGTCTGCAGCGCATAGACCATGTCGAGGTGCCGGCTGTCCAGCGGGGTGTCGTTGGGCTCGGTGACCACACCGCCGGCCGAGTCGAGCACGGAGAAGCTCTGCGCGAGTCGGGAGAAGTTGCGGAAGTCCTCCATGGTGCCTTCGCGGCGTACGTCGCCCTCGCGGACGAACGGCGGCCCGTAGACCGCGCCGAAGGCCATCGAGTCCCCGCCGATGTGCACGGAGTTCTCCGGGTTGCGGGCCTGGAGGTCGAACTCGCGGGGGGCCTTGGCGACCTGCTCGAGCACGAAGTCCGGGTCGAGGAAGACCGCGTTGCCGTCGACCTTCTGACCCGCCTTCCGGAACAGCTCCAGCGCGCGTTCGTCCATGAACTCCACGCCGATCTCGGTCATCAGGCGACGCCAGCCCTTGTCCAGGGTCTCCATCGCGTCCTGCGAGAGCACCTCGTAGCGGGGCATGCGGTTGACGAACATCTGGCCTCCTGGACGACTCAGCACTTGACCGGCCTTGGATCGGGATCCTAGCCTCATCATGTGGAACTTAGGTTCCATCATGTGGAACCTTCCTCGAGAGGTCAATGGAGCGGCTGTGACGACCAACGGAGCGACCACCGGCACCCAGGCCGTGGACCGGGCCGCGCTGCTCGCCTCGACGGTCGTACAGGCCGGCGAGCCGCTCTCGTTCACCGACCTCCAGGAGCTCAGCGGGCTGGCCAAGTCGACGCTCTCGCGGATGCTCGCCGCCCTCGAGCGCGGTGAGCTGCTCGAGCGCGACGGGGACGGCTCCTACGTCGCCGGCAGCCTCTTCTGGCTGTACGCCGCGCGGCACGACCCGTGGGAGGAGCTGGTCCGCCTGGCCCGCCCGGCCATGGACGCGATCGGGGAGCAGACCCATGAGACCGTCCACCTGTCGGTGACCCGGGGCGACAAGGTCGTGCAGGTGGCCCAGGTCGACTCCCAGTACCTCCTCGGCACCCGCGACTGGACCGAGGTCGACGTACCCCCGCACACCTCCGCACTCGGCAAGGTGTTCTACGCCTGGGGTGTGCTGCCCGTCCCCGAGCAGGCGCTGGAGCGGTACACCGCCGACACCCTGGCCGAGCCGGAGCAGCTGCGGCGCGACGCTGTCCGGACCCGCGAGCGGGGGTGGGCGGTCACCCGCGACGAGCTCGAGGTCGGCCTGACCGGTGTCGCCGTGCCCGTCCAGGGCCCCCGCGGCGACATGGTCGCGGCGCTGGGCGTCTCGGGCCCCACAGCGCGACTGGAGGGGCGCCTCACCGAGGTCGGCCGCAGCCTGTCGTCCCATGCCACGCAGCTGTCCCGGCTGCTGCGCGGCCGAACCCCATCAGCCCGCATCGAAGGGCCCATCACCAAGGAGGGCGTGGCGTGACCAGTCCCGAGGAAGTCCTGCAAGGCCTCTACGACGAGACGCTGGTCGGCAACGCCCCGCGCGTCCTGGAGCTGACCGAGGAAGGGCTCGAGCTCGGCATGGAGCCGCAGACGCTGCTGTTCGACGCACTCATCCCCTCGCTCGAGGAGGTCGGCGCGCGGTTCGAGCGCGGCGACTTCTTCGTGCCCGAGATGCTGATCGCCGGCAGGGCGATGGCCGGGGCGATGGAACGACTGCGCCCCCTGTTGATCGAAGGCGGGATCGAGACGGTCGGCAAGTTCCTCATGGGCACGGTCAAGGGCGACGTCCACGACATCGGCAAGAACCTCGTCAACATCATGCTCGAGGGCGCCGGCTTCGAGGTCATCGACCTCGGGGTGCAGGTCGCACCGGAGAAGTTCGTCTCCGCGATCGAGGAGCACCAGCCCGACATCGTCGGCTTCTCGGCGTTCCTGACCACGACGATGCCGATGTTCAAGGCGAACATGAACGCCCTGGAGAAGGCCGGAATCCGCGACCAGGTGATCGTGATGGTGGGTGGCGCCCCCGTCACCCAGGAGTACGCCGACGCGGTGGGCGCCGACGGCTACGCGGCCGACGCGTCCGCAACGGTCAAGCGCGCCAAGGACCTGATGAACCAGAAGCGCGCGAAGGTGCCCGCCTGATGGGGGCCGAGGAGAGCCTCGACACCGTCCTGCGGTCGGCGTCCAGGGAGGTGGTGATCGGACACGGTCGCCGCTTCTGCCTGATCGGCGAGCGGATCAACCCGACCGGCCGGAAGATCTTCCAGGAGCAGCTGCGCGCGGGCGACCTCTCGGCCATCGAGCGCGACGTGAAGGCCCAGGTCGAGGGCGGCGCCGACGTGCTCGACGTGAACATGGGCGTCCCGCTCACCGACGAGCCGGAGCTGCTGGCCAAGGCGATCCAGCTGGTGCAGACCCTCACCGACCGGCCGATCTGCATCGACTCCTCGGTCGTCGAGGCGCTCGACGCCGGGCTGTCGGTCTACCAGGGCCGGGCCCTGGTCAACTCGATCACCGCCGAGGACGACCGGATGGCCGCCATCCTGCCGTTGGTCAAGAAGTACGACGCCGCGGTCATCGCCCTGCCCAACGACCATGACGAGATCCCGATGGAGGCCGACAAGCGCCTCGACCTGACCGCCAAGATCATCCGGGTCGCCACCGAGGAGTACGGCATCGCCAAGGCAGACATCGTCATCGACCCGCTGGCCATGCCGATCGGCGCCGACACCTCGACCGCCCTGGTCACCATGGAGACCATGCGGCGGATCCGCGACGAGCACGGCGTGAACATGACCTGCGGCGCCTCCAACACCTCGTTCGGCATGCCCGACCGGCACACCCTCGGCGCAGCCTGGCTCCCGATGGCGATGACCGCGGGGCTGACCAGCGCGATCATGGACGCCCGCACGCCGCAGATCGTCGACGCCGTGAAGGCGGCCGACGTCTTCCTCAACCACGACGAGTGGGGCATGGCCTGGATCGCCGCGCACCGGGCGAAGGCTGCCGCGACGGCGTGACGTTCCCATGACCGAAGACGGGCTCGAGGAGTTCGACCCCGATGCCCTGCGCCGTGAGGGCCTGGTCACGCCGCGGGGGGCGGACGCCCAGCCGCACGACGGCACCGGGCGGGTGGAGCTCGCCTTCACCGTCGAGGACACCAACTCCGAGCTGACCGCGCAGCGCCGGGTCCGGGTGCCTCCCGGTGTGACCGTCTTCGACTCAGCTTCGTGGAACGGCATCGCCATCGACTCCACGTGCGGCGGACACGGCACCTGCCACAAGTGCAAGGTCCGGGTCACCGGCCCCAGCCCGGTCAGCCGCCACGACGTCCGGACCTTCAGCACGGAACAGATCGAGGACGGCTGGCGGCTGGCCTGCCTGGTCAAGGCGACCCGCGACCTCGACGTCGTCGTACCCCCGCTGACCACCCGGCCCAAGGCCGCCACGGTCGGCGTCGGACGGCAGGTGATCCTGCGGCCGGCGGTCCAGAAGCGGTACGTCGAGCTGACCGAGCCGACCCTCCAGGACCAGGCGACCGATCTCGACCGGCTGCTCGCGGGGATCACCGACCTCGAGCCGCGGGCCGACCTGCACGTGCTCCGCCGGCTGCCGCAGGTGCTGCGCGCGGCCGACTTCAAGGTGACCGCCGTGGTGGTCGACGAGGACCTCATCGACGTCGAGCCCGGCGACACCACGGACGTGCGCTACGCGATCGCCTTCGACCTCGGCACCACCACGGTGGTCGCGACGTTGCTCGACCTGGTCACCGGTACGCCGGTCGCGGTGGCCTCCATGCTCAACCGCCAGCAGCCGTTCGGGGGCGACGTGATCAGCCGGATCAGTGCCACCATGCTCGACCCTGCCGCGCTCGAGCGGCTGCGGGTCGCGGCCTGCGAGACCCTGGCCCAGCTGGCCGCGCAGGTCTGCCACGAAGGCGACGTGGACCCCGCGCACGTCTACGAGGCGGCCATCGCCGGCAACGCCACGATGACGGCGCTGGTGCTCGGCATCGACCCCGAGCCGCTCGGCGTGGCGCCGTTCGTCATGTCCACCGCCCTGCCTCCGACCGTGCTGGCCGATGAGCTCCGGCTCGGGCTGCACCCGAGAGCGCGGGCGGTGCTGTTCCCGGCCCTGGGCGCCTACGTCGGCGGCGACATCGTCGCGGGGATGCTCGCGTCCGGCATGGACCGCGACAAGCGGACCCGGCTCTTCATCGACGTGGGCACCAACTGCGAGATCGTGCTCAGCGACGGTGACCGGATCCTGGCCACCGCGGCACCGGCCGGGCCGGCGTTCGAGGGCGGCGCCATCCGGTGCGGCATGCGCGCGGCCGACGGCGCCATCGAGGTGGTCAAGCTCGTCCCCGACCCGGCCGACGGTGCCGAGGGCGTGGAGCTCGGCGTGATCGGCAGCGCTGAGGGGGCGGAGCCGAAGGGGCTGTGCGGCTCCGGTCTCGTCGACGCGGTGGCCGAGCTGGTCAAGCTCGGACTGCTCGACGCCAGCGGCCGGTTCGTCACCGACGAGGTCGCCAAGGAGCTGGCGCCCGGCCTCGTCGACCGGCTGACGATCCTGGACTCGGCTCGGGGCCAGGAGCGGGTGTTCGTGCTGCACCGCCCGGCCGTCGACGCCGACCCGGCCGACTGCGTGGTGCTCTCCCAGCGCGACGTCCGTGAGCTGCAGTTCGCCAAGGCCGCGATCTCGACCGGCTGGACCCTGCTGCTGGAGGAGCTCGGGCTCGAGCACCGCGACGTGCAGCAGGTGCTGCTGGCCGGCTCGTTCGGGAGCTACCTCTCGGCCGCCTCCGCCATCCGCATCGGCCTGGTGCCCCAGCTGCCGGTGCTGCGCATCGTCGCGGCCGGCAACGTCGCGGGCGAGGGGGCGAAGATGGCCCTGCTCTCGGTGCGCGAACGGGTCGGGGCCCTGGCGCTGCTCGAGGAGGTGACCTATGTCGAGCTCTCCGACCGTCCGGAGTTCAACGACCGGTTCGTCGACCAGCTCGCGTTCAGCCGCTGACATCGCGCTCGTCGCGTGTGGCGCCCTTGCGCAGCCGGCGGCCGAGATCGTGGCCAGACGCGGCTGGCCGGTCGCCGTACACCCGTTGCCCCCACTGCTGCACAACCAGCCGCAGCTGATCGCCGGCGAGGTCCGCACGCTCGCCCTCGAGCTGGCCGCGACGTACGCCGAGGTCGCCGTGGCCTACGCCGACTGCGGCACCTACGGCGCCCTCGACGAGGTATGCGCCGAGCTCGGGCTGCGCCGGCTCCCCGGGCTGCACTGCTACGACCTGTTCGCGGGCGAGTCGCGGCTGGCGTCGTTCCTCGACGAGCAGCCGGGGACCTACCTGCTCACCGACTTCCTGGTCCGCTCGTTCCCGCGCACCGTCGTGCGTGAGCTCGGCCTGGACCGGCACCCGGAGCTGCGTGACGACTACTTCCGGCACTACACCCGGGTGGTCTGGCTGGCCCAGGACCCGGACGACGAGCTGCGCGCGCTGGCCGACGACGCCGCCCGCACGATCGGCCTGCCCCTTACCGTCGTCGACACCGGCCACGGGCGGCTCGAGGCCGCCCTCGAGGAGCTGCTCAAGCCTTCGCGGTGAGCTGGTCGAGCAGGGTGCGGCGCCACTCCTCGGTCGCGGCGACCTGGTTGAAGGTGAACACGTGCAGCCCCTCGACCAGCATCTCGGGCGGCGCTAGCGCGGGCGCGACCTTCTCGAGGAACCGCTCACCGGTGAAGCCGCCCGGCGCGGCCAGGCGGGCGAAGGTGCCCTTGTGCTTCACGAGGAACTTCGTCGACTCCCCCACGCCGATCTTGGTGGCCATCGACAGCAGCTTGGTCCGGTCCACGGGGCCGGGTACGCCGAGCAGCAGCGGCATCGTGATCCCGCGCTTGCGCATCCGCCCCACCCACCTGACGAGCATGTCGGGGTCGAAGGTCAGGTTGCTGACCACGTGGGTCGCGTAGCGGCGCTTGTCCCACATCGACTGGATGGTCAGGTCGTCGCTGATGGTGGGGTGCGACTCCGGGTAGCCGGTGATGCCGACGTGGCTGAACGGGCCGCCGATGGCCTTCAGGTCCTCGAGCAGCGAGAGGGCGTCGGGGTAGCCGCCGGGCGGGTCGGCGTCGCCACCGGGGACGAAGATCCGCTCGATGCCCTGGCTGGTGAGCCGGGCGCAGATCTCCTCGAGCTCGGCCCGGTCGCGGACCATCCGCGCCGCGAGGTGCGGGACCGCCGGGTAGCCGTGCCTGGTCAGCCGCTCGGCCATATCCAGGGTGGCCTCGAGACCCTTTCCCGGGGACGCCGTGACGGTGACCGTGCGGCTGGTCTCGATGTGCTCCAGGACGGTGTCCTCGATGGAGGCCGTGGGCAGCACCTCGTAGCGGGCGTTCTCCAGCAGCCGCGCCATTGTGGCTGCGGCCGAGGCCTTCGCTTTGTTGCGCATTGTGCACCCTGTTTCGTGATGCGCACCGCTTGGACGCAGCCTAGCCCGCGCCGACGTCCCCGTCGAGGGGTTGCTCGACGCCATCATCGTCCTGCTCGAGCACGTTGGACGGGATGGTCAGCCAGGAGATCAGACCGCCGATCGCCAGCACCGCCGCGCAGGCGATCATCGCCATCCGATAGGCGTCGTTGAAAGCGGACGGGTCGGCGTACTCGTCGCCGTGCAGGCCGACCGCGATCGGCAGCGCCGCGACCGCGAGCAGCGGTCCGGCCCGGGCCACGGCGTTGTTGACGCCGCTGGCGATGCCGGCGTGCTCGTCGGACGCCGCCGCGAGCACGGTCGCGGTCAGGGGCGCGATCATCAGCGAGAGCCCGAGGCCGAAGACCAGCACCCCGGGCAGCACGTCGGTCACGAAGGACAGATCGGGGCCGATCCTGAGCATCAGCAGCACGCTGGCCGCGATCACCAGGGGTCCGAACGTCATCGGGATGCGCGGCCCGATCCGGGTGCCGAGCCGGCCGCCGTACGACGCCAGCAGCAGCATCACCGCGGTCGTGGGCACGAACGCCGCGCCGGCCGCCAGGGCACCGTACCCGCTGACGGTCTGGAGCTGGATGGTCACGAAGAAGCTGACCGCGCCGAGGGCGCCGTACACCAGCAGCGTCATCACGTTGGAGGCGGTGAAGGTCCGGTCCGCGAAGATGCCGAGCGGAAGCATCGGCATCCTCTCCCGCGCCTCGACGGCGACGAAGCCGCCCGCTGCCACGATCCCGATCCCCACGGCCACCCAGGCCGCCGTCCCTCCCCACTCGATGAGCGCGTACGTCGTCCCGCCGAGCGCCGCGGTCGCCAGCACCGCCCCGGACACGTCGAGGTGAGAGGCGGCGTGGGGGTCGCGTGTCTCCGGCACCCACTTCACCGCGACGAAGACCGTGATCGCGGCGAGCGGGAGGTTGATGAAGAAGATCCACCGCCAGTCGACGTACTCCACCAGTCCGCCGCCGAGGAACGGCCCGATCGCCCCGCTGACGCTGGTCAGCCCCGACCAGGCACCGATCGCGGCCGCCCGGTCCTCGTGGACGAAGACGCCCTGGATCATCGCCAGGCTGGCGGGGGTGAGCAGCGCGCCGCCGATCCCCTGCAGCACCCGGGCGGCGATCAGCACCTCAGGGTTCGGCGCGACTCCGCAGAGCAGCGACGCCACCGCGAACCAGACCGTGCCGATCACGAACAGCCGGCGCCGGCCGAACCGGTCGCCCAGCGAGCCACCGAGCAGGATCAGGCTGGCCAGTGAGAGCAGATAGCCGTTGGTGATCCACTGCAGCTCGGCGAGGCTCGCGTCAAGGTCCTCGCCGATGGTCCGGAGCGCGACGTTGACCACCGTGCCGTCGAGGAACGCGATGCCGGAGCCCAGGGCGGCGGCCGCGAGGACCGCGCGGCCGACACCGGTGCCCAACCGGACGTCCGACCGCTCCGAATCCACCACGTCCTGAAAGGTAGCCTTCTGCCGTGTCACACGCGTACGCCCCGTCTGCCGAGCTCCGGCTGACCGAGCACGTCGCGAAGCTGGCCGACGAGCACCCGCCGATCCGGCTCGACTCCGTCGACTTCACCGTCCGGCGACCCGGCGAGTTCGAGGCACGGTTCGGCCACGTCCTCGACTACATGGCGCGCGTCGAGCTCGAGGTGGACCGCAACGTCCTCGAGCTCACCACGATGCTGCCCGACCCGCCCGAGATCGACCGGCAGTTCTACGCCCTGTGGCAGCCGCAGGAGATCCAGCACGGCCTGATCCTCGACCGGCTCCAGATCGAGCTTGGCCGCGAGCCCGCCGAGGCCGACCTCGAGTCGATCGGGGTGAAGCTGCGGATCCTGGGAGCCCTCGCCCACCTGGGACCGTTCCAGGACGTGTGCCGGATGCTCTACTACCTGACCGGCATGGCCACCGAGCGCTCCGCCGTGCTGGCCTACAACCTGCTCCACCGCGGGACTCTGGACATGGGCGAGGACGCCATCGCCAACACGGTGATCGGCCCGATCAAGCGCCAGGAGCCCGGCCACTTCGCGTTCTACCAGCTCTCCGCACGTGGGTTGTGGGCAGAGCTTGCGACCTGGCAGCGCTGGATGGTCAGGCTGATGCGGCGGATCTCCTTCGCCCCGGTCGGGGCCAACAACACCCAGCAGAAGGCCGACTTCGGCGAAGTGCTGGCCACGCTCGGCATCGACCAGCGCCTCGACGTCTTCGCCGAGCAGGTCTCCCGGGTGGAGAAGGAGCTGCTCTGGGCGCGCGACCGGGGGCTCAAGGTGCCCGACTACATCTCCGGCGCCTTTCGCGAGGCCGTCGAGCTGGCCCGGGAGCGCGCACCCCGGCCGCACTTGCCGCACCGCTGACCCGCGGGTAGTCGGCGTTCGCGTCACCTAGCCTCTGCTCACCCGTTCTCCATGCGAGGACCGGACCGGACGAGGTGAACCAGTGGCAGCGCTCGAGATCGACTGGTTCTTCACGCACGTCGATGCGGCGGGCTGGCTGCACATCCTGACCATCCCGGTCTTCACCGGGGTGGTTGGCTGGCTGATCAACTGGTCGGGGCTGTGGATGCTGTTCTCGCCGGAGCGGTTCCACGGCGTGCACGTGGCCGGGCTGAAGCCGCTGGCCCGCGCGATGCCGCGCAAGGTGCAGGAGATTCCCGGACTGCTCGAGGGGGGCGTCGGCTGGCAGGGCATCGTGCCGGCGCGGGCGGCCAAGATGGGCAGCATCGCGGTCGACAAGGTGATCGCCAAGGTCGGGACGCCCAAGGACTTCTACGAGCAGCTCGAGCCGGAGAAGATCGCCGAGCACATCGTCGATGTCTTCCGGCCGGACCTGCCCCGGATGATCGACGAGATCATGCGCCGCGAGCACCCGCGGCTCTGGCAGGACCTCCCGGCCTGGGGCAAGCAGGCCGTGGTGACCCGCGTCCAGGCCCAGCTGCCCACGGTGGTCGGCAACATCACCGACGAGATCGGTGAGCACATCGACCAGCTGCTCGACCCCAAGATCATGGTCATCGAGCACTTCCGGCAGAACCCCGGCCTGGTGGTCTCGATCTTCCGCGAGGTCGGACGCCGGGAGCTGCGGATGATGGTGACCTTCGGCTTCGTCTTCGGCTTCCTGCTCGGGGTGCCGGTCGCGATCGTCGACCACTGGTTCGGGATGTGGTGGCTGCTGCCGCTGCTGGGCGTCGTGGTCGGGTGGATCACCAACAAGCTCGGGATGTGGCTGATCTTCGAGCCGGTGGAGCCGAAGCGGATCCTCGGCATCAAGGCGCACGGGCTGTTCCTGCGGCGCCAGGACGAGGCGGCTGAGGTGTACGCGCGGAACATCGCCGACGAGGTGATCACGCTGGAGCGGATCGGCGACTTCCTGATGAACGGGCCGCGCGGCGACCGCACCCGGCAGATGCTGGCCCGCGCGCTGCGGCCGGCCATCGACGACGCCGCCGGGCCACTACGGCCGGCGATCCGGGTCGCGGTGGGCGCCGGTCGCTTCGACGCGATCCGCGACGCGGTGGCGGTGGAGGCCGTCGGCCGCACCGATCTGGCCTTCCGGGACCCCGAGTTCGGCCGGCAGCAGTCGGTGCGCATGAAGGAGCTGGTCGAGCGGCGCACCAAGGAGCTACCGCCCGCGGACTTCGTCGAGATGATGCGCTCAGCCTTCAGGGAGGATGAGTGGATGCTCTACGCACACGGCGCGGTGATGGGGTTCGCCGGCGGGGTGCTGCACCTGCTCCTGTTCGGGGCGGGTGGGTCATGAGCGACTGGGACGACCGCCGCGCGGAGCTGAGCCGGTGGGTCGGGTCGACCGGCGAGGAGCTGCCGGGCGTGGTCCGCATCGTGGCCGCCACCACCGCACGCGGGCTGGCCTGGACGGCCGGCTCCTACGTGCGCTCCGGCCGGCTGCTGGGACGCGCACTCACCGACCGGAAGGCCGCCGAGGCGCTGTTCACCGAGATCGCCGACGACGTCGCAGTGGCCACCCACACCGTCTCCGAGGTGGCCCGCGCGGTGGCCGAGGGCGTCCCCCTCTCCAGGGCACTGCTGGACGGCGGGGCGTCGCTGGCCGCGGTGCTGCCCGACTCGGTCGACGTGGTGCCGGCCCGGGAGCCCACGCTGCGCGAGCGAGGCGAGGAGCTGCTCGAGCGGTCGCGCGACGTGTGGAGCGAGGACGAGCCACACCCGGCGTACGCCCGGATCATCGAGGACCTCGCCCCGGACGAGGGCCGGATCCTGGTGCACATGCTGCGGGCCGGGCCCCAGCCGGCCGTCGACGTGCGCACCGGCGGGCCGGTCGGCATGGTCAGCTCCTCCCTCGTGGCGTCCGGGCTGACCATGATCGGGGCCCGGGCCGGCGTGCGGTACGGCGACGAGGTGCCGTCGTACCTCAACAACCTGTTCCGCCTCGGGCTGGTGTGGTTCTCCACCGAGCAGGTCGAGGACCCGATGGACTACCAGGTGCTCGAGGCCCAGCCCGACGTGCTCTCGGCCATGCACTCGGTGCGCTTCCCCAAGCTGGTGCGCCGCTCGATCCACCTGACGCCGTTCGGCATGAACTTCTGCCAGACCTGCCTGGTCGACCCGGCCGAGGTGCCGGACCTGCCCGAGCACGGGGCGCCCGAGGACTGAGGGAGGAGTCCCCGGGGGCCCGGGGACTTTGGCACTTCCAGGGCAAGATCTCCCGTGGGAAGTGAGGGAGTCGCCGGGGGCCCGGGGACTCCTCCAGTGAACCCCTTGCCAACCCGCTTTACATTCCCTATGGTCATGTAAAGCGCTTTACAGACACGGGTGTTCTGTAAAGCAGAAGGAGTGAACCGATGGACACCATCGCCAAGAGCACCGTCCCGGAGGGCTCGACCGAGCAGTGGCGGGACCCCAAGCGCTACCTGTGGCTGATCGGCCTCGTGGTGCCGAGCCTGTTCTTCCTCGGCTACGGCGGCTGGCTGCTCACCGGCTGGCCGGGGCTGTTCTGGATCGGCCCGGTGGTGATCCTGGTGATCGTGCCCGCGATCGACCTGTTCGCCGGCCTCGACCGCTCCAACCCGCCCGACGACGTGATCGAGGCGCTGGAGCAGGACCGCTACTACCGCTGGATCACCTACCTGTTCCTGCCCATCCAGTACGTCGGCTTCGTGGCCGCGATGTACCTCATCGCCCGCGGTGACCCGCTGGGCATCGGCGGCGAGATCCCGCTGTGGGCCAAGGTCGGCCTCGCGGTCTCGATCGGCTGCATCGGCGGCATCGGCATCAACACCGCCCACGAGCTCGGCCACAAGAAGGAGAGCCACGAGCGCTGGCTGTCCAAGATCGCGCTGGCCCAGAGCTTCTACGGCCACTTCTACATCGAGCACAACCGCGGCCACCACGTGCGCGTCGCCACGCCGGAGGACCCGGCCAGCGCCCGGGTGGGCGAGAGCTTCTACGAGTTCTGGCCGCGCACCGTCGTCGGCTCGCTCAGGAGCGCCTGGCGACTGGAGAAGAGGCGGTACGCCCGCAAGAAGCAGCACCCGTTCCGCATCGGCAACGACGTGCTCAACGCCTGGCTGATGTCGCTGGTGCTGTGGGGCGCGCTGGTCGCCTGGCTGGGCGTCGGCATCCTGCCGTACCTCCTGATCCAGGCCGTCGTCGGCTTCTCGCTGCTCGAGGTGGTCAACTACATGGAGCACTACGGGATGCTGCGCCAGAAGGTCGGCGCCGGCCACCGGCAGCGCTACGAGCGGGTCGACCCGTCGCACTCGTGGAACTCCAACAACATCGCCACCAACGTGCTGCTCTACCACCTGCAGCGGCACAGCGACCACCACGCGAACCCGACCCGCCGCTACCAGGCGCTGCGCGACTACAAGGAGTCGCCGGTGCTGCCGACCGGGTACGCCGGGATGATCGTGCTCTCCATCGTGCCGGCGATCTGGCGCCGGGTGATGGACCCGCGGGTGCTCGCGCACTTCGACGGCGACCTGTCGCTGGCCAACCTGTCGCCGCGCAAGCGCGACCAGATCCTGGCCAAGTACCCACCGCCCGCGCACGAGGAGCTGGTGCCGGTCGAGGAGCTGACCGCGGAGCAGGCTGCGCTGGTGGAGGTGCTGGCCGCGCAGTGCCCCGGCTGCGGCTACACCTACGACGTCGTCACCGGCGACGAGCGGGAGGGTTTCGCGGCCGGCACGTCGTGGGCCGACATCCCCGACACGTGGAACTGCCCCGACTGCGGGGTGCGCGAGAAGGTCGACTTCGTGCCTCTCGATCGGGAGCCGGCCCGTTGACGGTGAGCACTCCGCTGCTGACGATGCGCGAGCGCGTCATCGAAGCGGCCGTCACCCTGACCACCGAGGTCGGCTGGGCCCAGGTGACGATGGCCCGGCTGGCCGACGAGGTGGGGGTCAGCCGGCAGACGGTCTACAACGAGATCGGCACCAAGCCGCGGCTGGCCGAGGCGATGATCCTGCGCGAGCTGGACCGCTTCCTCGGGCTGGTCACCGTCGCCTTCGACGCCCACCCGACCGACCTGGTCGCCGCGATCCGTGACGCCTCAGGTGCGGTGCTGGAGGCCTCCCAGGACAACCCGCTGCTGCATGCGATCGTCTCGGCCACCCACGGCGCGGACACCGAGCTCCTCCCGCTGCTGACCACGCACGCCGGCGCGCTGTTGTCGACGGCCAAGGCCGTGCTCGTCGAGCGCGTCGCGCCGTACGGCGTGGAGCTGTCCCCCACCCAGCTCGACGCCGCGATCGACGCGGTGGTGCGGGTGGTGCTCAGCCATGTCATGCAGCCCTCGGGTACGCCGGCGCAGACCGCCGACGACGTCGCCTGGATCTCGGCGCGGGTGCTGCGGCCAGCGGCGGGCTAGTGCCCCGCACCGAAAGTGCGGGACACTAGTCAGGCGTTCTCTCTCCGAAACACCGCGGTCCCCCACCAGAACGCGAGCACGAAGAGCACCGCGGCCCAGCCGGTGCCCCAGGCCACGTCGCTGGTGCCGAACTCGCCGCTGAAGACGTCGCGGACGGCGTCGACGATGTAGCGGAACGGCATGAAGTCGGAGATCCGCTGCAGCCAGTCGGCGCCGAGCGTCATCGGCAGCAGGATCCCGCTGAGCAGCAGGATCGGCATCATCACGATGTTGATGACCGGGGCCATCACGTCCTCGCTCTTGGTCGACAGCGCCAGCGCGTTGGACGCGGCGGCGCAGCCGCCGCCGACCAGGAGCGTGATCAGCACGCCGAGCGCGACGCCACCCAGCGAGCCGCGCATGCCGATCACGTAGCCGAGGCCGACCAGGATCATCGCCTGCACGAACAGCTGGAGCACGTCGCGCCACAGCCGCCCGACCAGCAGCGCCGAGCGTGCGGCCGGGGTGACCCGCTCGGCCTCGATCACGCCCTCGCGCCACTCGCCGATCAGCGAGAAGCCGGCGAAGAAGGCGCCGAACATCCCCAGCTGCACCAGCAGCCCGGGGACCAGGAAGGTGTAGGCGTTGTCGGTGCTGACGCCGAACGAGCCGACCAGCGGCTTGAGCAGCGGCCCGAACAGCACCAGGTAGAGGACCGGCTGCATGATGCCGATCAGCACCCAGGCCGGGTTGCGCAGGTTCATCCGGATCTGGCGTCGGAACACGACCGAGCACTCGCGGAGGTACGTCGTCACGGCTGCTCTCCTTCGACGGTCTCGTCGGCGGGGTTGGCGGTCTCGTCCGCGTCGCGCAGCGACCGGCCGGTGAGGGTGAGGAACACGTCGTCGAGCGTGGGCCTGATGACCTCGATGGACTCCAGCGCCACCCCGGACGCGTCGAGGTCGCGGAGCAGGCCGGGCACGGCCTTGCCGGCGCGGGCCACCCGGCCACGGACGTCACGGCCGTCGACCTCGACGTCGTCGCTGATCGAGGCGAGCTTGTCGCGGGCCACCGCGACCTGCTCGTCGCTGGAGACCTCGAGCGCGACCAGGTCGCCGGACACGTTGGCCTTGAGGTTGTCCGCGGTGTCGCTGGCCACGATGTCGCCCCGGTCGATGATCACGATCCGGTCGGACAGGGTGTCCGCCTCGTCGAGGTAGTGCGTGGTCAGGAACACCGTGGCGCCCTGCTCGCTGCGCAGCGACGCGATGTGCTGCCAGAGGTTGGCCCGGGCCTGAGGGTCGAGCCCGGTCGTGGGCTCGTCGAGGAAGACCAGCGCCGGCGAGTGGATCAGCCCCATCACGATGTCGAGGCGGCGCTTCTGGCCGCCGGACATGTTCTTGGGCATCCGCCGCCACAGCCCCTCGAGCTGGAAGGTGTCGAACAGCTCCTGTCCCTTGGCCACCGCGTCCTTGCGGGACATCCCGTAGAGCATCCCGTGGTCCACGACCTCGTCCCCGGCGTAGGCCCCGGAGAACGTCGAGCCGACCTGTGAGCAGTAGCCGATGCTCCGCCGGACCTGCACCGGCTGGGTGGCCACGTCGTACCCCGCCACCCGCGCGGTGCCGGCGGTCGGCTTGAGCAGCGTGACCAGCATCCGCAGCGTGGTGGTCTTGCCGGCGCCGTTGGGCCCGAGGAAGCCGACCACCTCGCCCTCGGCCACGTCGAGGTCGATGCCGTTGACGGCGTGGACCGCCTTCTTCTTCTTGCCCTGTCCCGTGTGGAAGGTCTGCACGAGTCCTCGTGCCTCGATCATCGGGTCTCCTGGTCTGGGAGGGAGTACGCCGGAGCAGACCCCGCCCGGCGGCATGACTCATCGGCACTCTGCCAGCCGGGTGGCTAGTGTCCCGGACCGGAAGTTCAGTGCATGAGTCCGTGCTCCGAGTGCGTGCATCGCAAGGCGCCGGAGCGACGCTCTACCCGTACGTCCAGCGAGCTTCGGCAACGCCGCGAGGTGCGTGCTCGGGGTGCGGAATTATGTGCCGAACTTCCGGTCCGGGGCACTAGGTCCAGGTGACGGCGGTGAGCCGGTGCCACTCCTCTTCTTTCGCGGAGGGCGGGTGGGTGCGGTTCCAGAGCCTCAGGTAGAGCTCGACCGCGCTGCCGGTCAGCTCCCAGTCGGGCTCGTCGGCGGGTACGTCGTCCGCCGTACGCC
The DNA here is from genome assembly GCA_963749865.1 of uncultured Actinomycetota bacterium. Classification (GTDB taxonomy): domain Bacteria; phylum Actinomycetota; class Actinomycetes; order Propionibacteriales; family Nocardioidaceae; genus Nocardioides. The sequence continues at coordinate 42,134 of CAVVOE010000002.1, read as the reverse complement.
GGGTCGTCGTGGCCGGCCGCGGGCCCATCGAGACCTCCCACCGGTCCGGCAGGTCGACCGGGTCCACGACGAGGAGCGCATCGTCCGCACACCGCAGCCGGGACCGGGGCCGGGTCAGGAAGCCGCCGAGCAGCTCGTCGATCCCGTCGCCGGCCAGCTCGGGGTCGATCCAGACCTCGCCCGGCTGGGGCGGCCGCCCCAGCGAGGCGGCCAGCGCGTCCACCGCGTGCATCGTGGTCTCGTGGCACTGCCGGCGCGCCCAGAATCCACGCGGCGGTGGGGCGTCGTTGAGGAACACCAGCGCCTCCAGGTCCTCCGGTGCGTCCGTGACCGCGCCGGCCAGCGCCTCCGCGCCGTCGGCCAGCCAGGCCGGCGGGTCGTCGGCCTCCCGGCCCTCCCGCTCGTACGCCGCGACCTCCTCGTCCGTGGGCCGCTCGCCGCGCACCAGCGCGGTGGCCCAGCGGTGCACCATCCCCTGGTGCGCGACCAGGTCGAGCACGGCCCAGTCCGGACAGGTCGGTACCGGCGCCTCGAGGCCGGCCCGGCCGGCGTACGCCACGAAGGCGCGGGTCGCCTCGTGGAGCCCGGCGAGGTGGCGGGCGGTGGTGAGCTGGGTCGGCACCGGGTGAGGGTGTCACCGCGGCACGGCCGGGTGCGAGCGGTTTTCGCAGGTCAGGCCGGGAGGACCGACGAACGCTGCGTGCGGCTGAGCGCGAGGGTTACCGTGACGACGTGGCGGACCTTCCCTTCGGCATCGACTTCGGCGGCACCGGCATCAAGGGAGCGCCCGTCGACCTCGAGAAGGGTGAGTTCGCCGCCGAGCGCGAGCGGATCAGGACGCCGTCGCCGTCCACGCCCGAGGCCGTTGCCGAGGTCTTCGTCGAGCTGCTGGAGAAGTTCCCGGACTCGCAGGGCCCGGTCGGCGTCACCGTCCCGGCCGTGGTGCGCCACGGCGTGGTCCAGTCGGCCGCGAACATCGACGAGGCCTGGGTGGGCACCGACGCCGACGAGCTGTTCACCAAGGCCACCGGGCGCGACGTGCACGTCGTGAACGACGCCGACGCCGCCGGGCTGGCCGAGGTCAGGTACGGCGCCGCGAAGGGACGCGCCGGCCTGGTCATCGTCACCACGCTCGGCACCGGCATCGGCTCGGCCCTGGTGCACGACGGCGTCCTGGTCCCGAACTCCGAGCTGGGCCACCTGGAGATCGACGGCCACGACGCCGAGTCGCGCGCGGCCAACAGCGCCCGTGAGCGTGAGGAGCTCACGATGAAGCACTGGGCCAAGCGGCTGACCAAGTACTACCGCACGCTGGAGATGCTGTTCTCCCCCGAGCTGTTCGTGGTCGGCGGCGGGATCAGCAAGCAGTCCGACGAGTTCCTCCCGCTCGTGAGGATCGACACCGAGATCGTCCCCGCCACCCTGCTCAACAAGGCCGGGGTCGTGGGTGCGGCGCTGTACGCCACCGAGGACCGCGACTAGAAGGTGGGCGCGGGCGTCTCGACCGGCCCGGAGCGCAGTGTCGACCACCCTCCCGCGGCGTGTGGGGGCAGTACGCAACAATGGCAGGCGGAGCGCCGGGGGGCCTCCGCTGTCGGGACCGCAGGGGGTATTGGGGGATGGCCGAACCGGCCGCGCACCCGCGCTGGCGGGATGCGCTGGTGCTGGCTGTGCTCGCCGTCGTGATCGTCGGTGGGCTTGTCCACTACGGCCGCGGCCTGGGCGACGACGAACCGGCCACGAGCAAGGCCGTCGAGGAGCCTTCGTCCGGCTCGTCCCCGACCGCCGAGGCCACGGCCGAGCTCGAGAGCGGGCCGCCCAGCGATCAGGCGTCCCCGCCTCCGCCCGCCCTCGGCACCTGCTGGGACGGTCGCGAGACCACCTCGCTGAGGCTGTGCGGTCTGCCCGAGGGCGCGCGTGGGCTGTCCTGGGTGTTCCCGTCCTTCGGCGACAACCGCGCCCAGTGCCACAAGGCCCGGCCCAACGCCGACAGCTACCCCGTCGTCGAGTCCTACGTCTGCTTCCAGCGCGCCCTCGGTCAGCCGGTCACGGTGACCTACGACCAGGTCGAGGACCCCGCGAAGGTCGAGCACTGGCTGCTGGCCCGCGTCGGCAAGGCGCACATGCGCGAGATCCCCGGACCCAACGGCGGGCGCTGCATCTTCAAGGACGGCCGCAGCCACCCGGCGCGGATCACCGGCATGTACGAGCGGTTCCCCTATGTCGTGTCCGTCTACGCCGCGACCCCGCAGGCGGCCAGCCGGGCCTGGAAGATGCTGGTCCGCCAGCGCGCGGAGGAGCACATCCGCGGGATCCGCAGCTCCTGACTCCCCAGGCGATCAGCGCCAGTCCAGGTCCTGCGCCGCGTCCAGCTCGCTGCCCGGCACCGGGCCGAGGCCGAGCAGCTCGGTGACCAGGTTGGCCAGGTCGCCGTTGCGGACCGGCTGCGGTCCGTCGTACGACGGCCGCGAGTCGCCCGGGTCGGCGTAGTCAGGGTTGAGGTCGTAGAGGTCGCCGGGCGGGATCCCGCGGCCCCACACGAAGAGCGGGACGCGGTAGTTGTCGAGGTCGCCGGCGTCGTCGTGGTTCCGCTCCCCCGGCGGACCGCCGTGGTCCGCGGTGACGACCACGACCAACCGTCGTGACAGCCGCGGCGTCGCGTCGACCGTGGCGAGCAGCTCACCCAGCAGCCGGTCGGTGTGCCCGACCGCCGCGTCGTACGCCGGAGACAGCCACCCCGAGGCGTGGCCGGCGGCGTCCGGCAGCGCGAGGTGCAGGAACGTGAACCGGCGCCGCTCGGTGGTGAGGTCGGCGACGGCGTCGTCGACCAGGGCGTCCGCATTGCCGTCCACCTCGAACTCGTCGATCGCGTCCGGCCACGAGCGCTCGAAGGTGGCGAACTTGTCCTTGCCGGCGAACAGCGCCGTGCTGCCGCCCGCCTCGTGCACGACGTCGAAGACCGACGCCGTTCCGTCACCGTCCGGCCCGGGCACCGTGCGGCCTGCCAGCTCGTCGTTCCAGGTCACACCGTGGCCGCCCTGCGCGGCGTCGATCCGCCGCCCGGTGAGCATGCCGGTGTGGTTGGGCAAGGTGACCGTCTGCTCGACCTCGGTCCGGGCGTTGAGCGTGCTGGCCCCCTCGTCCCGCAGCCGGGCGAGGGCCCCGGAGTCACCGATGGCCTGCACGTTGAGGCCGTCGACGGAGATCGCGAGCACGTCTCGCCGGATCGGGCGGCTCGGCTTGGTGGGCGGCGGCGGCTCGGAGGGTGGGACCGACGGCGGCGGGGTCGCGGGCGGCGGCGAGGTGGTCGGTGGCGCCGGCTCCGTCGCGGTGGAGGTCGGGCTCGGCGCCGGATCTGCGGCGGGCTCCCCTTGGCTGCACCCGGCCAGCAGCAGTGCGGCCGCGCACACGGTCGCGGGGAGGAACCTCCGCATCAGTCGGTCGAGCCGACCCCGCGGATCGCCGCTGCGACCGCCTTGGGCACCTCGGCGTTGAAGACGGTCGGGATGATGAAGTTCGGGTTCAGCTCCTCGTCGCGCACCACGTGCGCGATCGCCTCGGCCGCTCGGAGCAGCATGTCGATGGTGATGTCGCGGGCCCGGGCGTCGAGCAGGCCGCGGAAGACCCCGGGGAAGGCCAGCACGTTGTTGATCTGGTTCGGGTAGTCGGAGCGGCCGGAGGCGACCACGGCGGCGTACTTCTCAGCCTCCGCCGGGTCGACCTCGGGGTCGGGGTTGGCCAGCGCGAAGACCACGGGCTGCTCGGCCATGTCGGCGATCCACTCGGGCTGGAGGATCCCGGGCGCGCTGACGCCGATGAACACGTCGGCGCCGACCAGGCACTCCCGGAGGCTGCCGCGGACCGCGCGCGGGTTGGTGACCGACGCCAGCTCGGTGTGCGCGGCGGAGAGGGACTCGTCACCGGCGCACAGGGCGCCCTCGCGGTCCACGACCACCACGTCGGTCACGCCGGCGGCGATGAGGAGCGTGACGATCGCCGTACCGGCGGCACCGGCCCCCGACAGGACGACCCGGCACTCGGTCAGCGACTTCTCGACCACCCGCAGTGCGTTGGTCAGTGCCGCGAGCACCACGATCGCGGTGCCGTGCTGGTCGTCGTGGAACACCGGGATGTCCAGGCTCTCGCGCAGCCGCTGCTCGATCTCGAAGCAGCGCGGGGCCGCGATGTCCTCGAGGTTGATGCCGCCGAAGCCGGGGGCGATCATCTCGACGGCCCGGACGATCTCGTCGGTGTCCTGGCTGGCCAGGCAGATCGGCCAGGCGTCGATGTCGGCGAACCGCTTGAACAGCGCCGCCTTCCCCTCCATCACCGGCAGAGCCGCGCCCGGGCCGATGTTGCCGAGCCCGAGCACCGCCGAGCCGTCGGTCACGACCGCGACGCTGTTGCCCTTGATCGTCAGCCGCGACACGTCACCGGGGTTCTTGGCCAGCGCCATGCTGACCCGGCCGACTCCGGGGGTGTAGGCCATCGACAGGTCGTCGCGGTTCCTGAGCGGCACCTTGGAGTGGACCTCGATCTTGCCGCCGATGTGCAGCAGGAACGTCCGGTCGCTGACCTTGTAGACCTCGACGCCGTCGACCGCGTCGACCGCCTCCTCCAGCTTGTGGGAGTGGTCGGCGTCGCTGGCCGAGCAGGTGACGTCGAGGACCAGCCGCTCGCGGGTGGAGTCCACCACGTCGATCGCGGTGACCACGCCCCCGGCGGCCGAGATCGCGGTCGCCACCGCCCCGACGATGCCGTGGTCCGGCGCCGTGTGCAGGCGCATGGTGATCGAGTACGACGATGCGGTGACGGACACGATCACACCCTCTCACTGGGGTCAGGCCGAGCGCTCCTCGACGCCGAGGTGGTCGAGCAGGTTCTGCGAGAACCGGTCGCCCATCGTGTCGATGACCTTGCGCATCGCCGCGCGCACGGCCCGGCCCGAGGCCCGCGGCAACGGCAGGTCGAGGGTGATCTCGAGCTCGGTGACCAGCAGGGTGGCGCCCGCGTCGTCGTCGGTGGGCGTGAGCTGGTACCAGCCCTCCACCCCGGCCTTCTCCTTCGAGCCGGCCGGCGGGTCGTGGTGGAACTCGATCCGGTCCGGCTCGGTGAAGACCATCCGCTCGGTGAACGCCGGCGCGACCTTCACGCCCAGCACGTCGAGACCAGACATCTCCCAGCGCCAGTGGTCCCCGTCGGCGGTGATCCGCTTGAGGAACGGGGTGAACCGCGCCATCAGGTCCGGGTCGACCAGTGCGGCCCAGATGTCCTGCTGCGGCGCGAGGACCACGGCCTCGGCGTGGGTCTTCGCGGAGAAGGAAGCCATGGCGGTCAGGTACCCAGCCGCCCGGTCAGCGCCCGCGGTGCCGCTTCTTCTTGATCTTCCACTTGTACTTCGCCGGGGTCGGGTCGACGTTTCCGACTGCGTCGCGCGCGGTGACCGTGATCTTGTGCTTGCCGTACCGCTTGGCCTTCACCTTGAACGGCGAGGTGCATGGCTTGGCCTTCTTGCGGCCCACCTTGCAGGTGAAGGTCACCGCCTCGGTCGCGGTGAAGGTGAAGATCGCCTTGCGCTTGTGCGTCTTGGCCTTGGGCGTGTGGTTGAACGTCGTGTCCGGCGGGGTGACGTCGAACTCGTCCGCGCCGATGTCGGGAGCCGCGCCTCGTGGGTCGCCGTCGAGGTCGGCGGCACCGGTGCTCGCGTCGACGCCACCCTTGTCGATGGTGGGGGACCCTGGGGCCTGCCGGTACGTCGTCGGGTCCAGGAAGACCGGCTGAGCCGTCTGGTTCGAGCCCGAGCCGGGCGCGGTCACCGAACCGCCGACGAGCTCGGCCCGGGTGTCGAAGTTGGAGGTCTGCAGCGAGATGAAGCTCTCGCTGTTGTTGTTGGTCTCCCGGGAGAGGACGTCGGTGGCGCCGGAGGCGATGACGTTGCGCCCGCTCAGGACGATGGTGGTCTCGTCGGCCGCGTCGGCCTGGATCCCGATCGAGCCGGCGCCGGTCGCGATCGCGGTCACGTTGCGGAGGGTCATCAAGCCGTTGCCGTCGCCGAACGAGTCGTCGAGGGCGATGCCCCCGGCCGCGCTCGTGACGCAGAGGCTGTCGCGGAGCAGGCCGCTCCGGCCGGGGCTGCACGCCACCACGCCGGTGCTGTGCACCTCGACCCGCTGCACCAGCACGTTGGTCGCGAACACGTTCAGTCCGTACGACGGACCGGAGTGGTCGATGGTCAGGTCGGCCACCTCGGTGCCGCTGCCGGTGAGGTTGACGGCGGAGGGCGCGGTGCTGCTGATCACCGGCCGGGGCTGGCCGGCGTAGCCGTGCACCTTGATGCCGCGCTGGTTGCTGGCCAGGGTCGTCGAGGTCGCGTACGTCCCTGGCGCGACGAACACCTCGTCGCCCTGGTCGGCGCCGCTGATCGCCGTCACCAGGTCGCACGCCGTGGCCGGGGTCAGGCAGTTCTGGGCGCTGGTCCCGGTCGGCGAGGCGTAGCGCGGGCCGGCCGCGCGGGCCGGTGAGGCCGGCGCGGCCTGGGCCATGAGCGCCCCGAGCAGCAGGACGGTTGCTGCGGCGTACCGACGGCTGCTCACGAGGTGGAAGGGTAGACGCTGCCGGTCGATCTCACGCCCGCATCGTGCCCGTGGCCCGCACCGGTTGCTGGTAGCCGGCCGGGTTGTGGTGCCCGTCGAGGATCACCCGCACCCGGCGGTCGCCGAGGTCGAGCACCACGGCGTCGTCGTCGATCTCCTCGACCTCGCCGCACACCACGAACCGCAGGCCGTCGATCTGGTCCAGCACCGAGCCCGGCGGGCACCGCTCCAGGTCCTCGGTCGCGACCAGGACCATCTCCTGCCGCAGCCGCGAGCCGAACCGGAGCAGCAGCAGCACCAGGACGAGCAGGGACACGTCGGCGATGACGGTGATGACGAGGCCCATGCTGCTCTCCGACTCGCCCTCGACCTCCCAGACCGTGGTCGAGCCGGGCAGCAGGCGCACCTGCACCTGCCTGGTCGCCACCGCGTCGTCGTACGCCGCCTCGTCGACCCGGACCCTGCCGGCGAACGCCGGCTGGTCCGGCGTCTCGGGGATCGCGAAGGTCACGAACAGCTTGCCGCCGGCCTCGTCGTGGTCAGTCACCGCGGCGGTGACGTCGACGCCGTCCTGGTCGATCCGGTGGTCCTGCCAGGTGCTGTGCACGAACGGCAGGTTGATCATCACCACGACGAGGGCGACCAGGAGGATCTTGCCCTTCACCGGTCCAGTCCCTCCCACGGGACGCCCCAGCGCTGTCCGTGCGCCACCTTCTCGAGGGGGCGGCGGCGGCGGGCGCGGTGCTCGCGGTCCCGGTCCTTCTCGGGAACGTCCCGGGGGTCGCCGAGGACGCCGACCGCGATCCCGGACATCAGCCTGTAGTACGCCGGGACGCCGAGCTCGGCGGCGACCGCGGCCCTGTCGAACCCGGCGAACTGGTGGGCGTGCAACCCCATCGCCCGCGCCTGCAGGGTGACGTGGGCCGCCGCCTGCCCGGTGTCGTACTCGGCGTGGTACGGCTTGTAGCCGCCCTCGCCGTCCTCGTCCGGCGCCAGCTGCGCACCGACGATCAGCACTGCCGACGCGCGCGGCACCCAGCCGGAGTTGCCGCGCGTCAGGTGCCGGGTCAGGACCTGATGACTGCCGCTGCCGCGCTCGGCCACCACGAACGCTGAGGGCTGGGCGTTGCCGCAGCTGGGCGCCCACTGCGCGGCGAGCAGCAGGCGCCGCAGCTGGTCCGCGGTGAGCACGTGGGTGTCGTCGAAGATGCTCGGGCTCCAGCGCGACCGCATCGGCTCCGCCAGGAGGGCCTGGTCCCCCTCCGGTGCCCGCTCGGTCATGCGCCCGAGTCTCGCAGGGTCTCCCCAAACGGCCAGAACGCCCATGGGCGACCATGGAGTGTGAGCGACCCCAGCCGCGTCCGGCGTCCGCGGCACCTGATGGACCCGGCCAACCCGGTGCGTCAGGTCAACGACCACCGGCTGACCCAGGTGCAGCGCTGGGTCGTCTCGGTGCTCGCGGTCACCACGATCCTGCACCTGTCGGTGGGGCTGGTGATCGCGGCGTTCTTCATCGACGAGGACGCCGTGGTGTCCCGGATCGGGCTGTGTGTCATCGGCGGCCTGTTCGGCGTGGTCGCCGCCGGGGTGGGCCGGCTGATCCACCAGAAGCCGGTCGGCTCGCCCTGGCTGGCGCTCGGCTTCGTGCCCGGCGCCGTCGGCATCGTGCTGGTGCTGGCCACGTGACCTCGGCCTACCGGGCGCCGATGCGGTCTCGTCTCGACTCGGTGGACCCGGACCTCGCGGTCGAGCGAGCGCTCGACCTCGGCCTGGTCGGGGTCGGCGGCCGGCTCTCCTCGCCACCCCGGGACCTGGCCGAGGCTGTGGCCGGGGTCTCCGACGAGCACGACGAACGGGTGGCCCGCCGGCTGGAGCGGTTCGCCGCCGTGCCGGACGGCGCCGAGGTGTGGACCAGAGACCCGGCCGGGCTGTTCCACCGCGGACGGGTCGAGGGCGCGTGGCGGTACGACGCGGACCCCGCGGCCCACGACGCCGACCTGGCGCACGTGCGGCCCTGCGCCTGGGAGCCGCCGGTGGCGGAGCACCAGGTGCCGGCCGCCGTCGCGGCGACGTTCCGGCGGGGCGGCCGCAACTTCCAGCGGATCCGGACTCTGTAGGCCTCGCCCGCTGTCAGTCGGCTGCGAGGTCGGTGCAGCGGTCCTGCAGGTAGGGGTGGGTGATCGTCTCCAGGGCCTGGCCGCGGATGTCGGTGGCGCCGCGTGAGAAGGTCCGGTTGTAGTCCCAGGTCTTGGCGAGCTCGCCTCCCATCCGGTCCCGGGTGTCCGGGGCCAGGACCCAGCCGAGCGGCGCCTCCACCGTGGGCTGCCGCAGCGGTGCCAGCCGAACGAACCGGTTGCACTGCACGACCGGACTGGCCGGACCGTCGGCCGGGACGAAGCCGCGCGACACCGCGATGGCGAGCAGCTGCTCGAGCGGGACGGTTTCGAGCGTGGTGCTCTTCTTGCTGGCCGTGACCAGCGGGACCAGCAGCTCGACCGGCCGGTCGCCCGACGGCGGCGCCGCGACGGCCGACCGGTAGTGGTTCTCCATCATGATGAACCACGGCTCGATCCACAGCGGCCCGTCCGCGTCGCTGGGGCAGCCCTCGACGGCCAGGTCCCGGCTGGCCGCGTTGTTGCACCGGGACACCGGAGCCTCCACGGCGTCCCAGACCTGGGCGAGGCTGAGGATGCCGGTGTTCTCGAGGTAGCCGCCGTCGACGACGTAGTTGGTCTCGATGCGGACGCTGGCTCGCGGTCGCGCCGTACCCAGGTTCGTCTCGGCGGTGACGCAGCGGCTCAGCGCGCCCGACGGGGTCATGACCGGGAAGCGTGCGGCCAGCAGGGCCGCGGTCGTCGCCCGGACCGTGTAGACCGGCTGCTGCCCGGCGCTCCCCTCGTCGGCCGGGCAGTAGACGGCCGGGTCCTCGACCCTGGCGTAGCTCACCGCGTCCGACTCGCGCAGCGACGGCAGCAGCTGGTCGAGCACGTCCGTCGAGCCCGAGACCACGCCCTGGGGCGCGATGTCGGTCGCGGCGCTGGCCAGGGTCAGGCAGCCGTGGTTGCCGGAGGCCATCTGGCGGACGTTGGTCACCAGGGCGCGGCAGCCGTCGGCGACCGAGGAGCCGTCGAGGACGATCACCGGTCCGCCGCTCGGCTCGGTGCCGTCGACGTCACCCGGCGTGCGCCACCACCCGGCGCCGAGGTCGAGGAAGCTGCGGGTTCCGTCCGCCCCGAAGGCCTCGGGCGCGGCGTCCGCCCAGGCGTCCTCGAGCTCGGCTGCCCGGTCGCTCCACTCGCCGCGCAGCGAGGTGAGCGGCTGCGGCACGTCGCGCAGCATCAGGGTGGCCAGGGCGGTCGACAGCGGACCCTCGTCGGTCATGCCGTCGACGAGGTCGGCAGCGTCCGAGGTGGGCGGTACGGCGAGAGCTGTGGTCAGTCCGACCGCTCCTCCGGAGACTCCTGAGGCTGCGAACAGGCTCTGCGGGCAGAAGCCGTCCGACCCGAAGGCCCGGTCCATCGCGAGCGCGGTCCAGTACGCCGCCTTGCCACCGCCGCCGGGCGCGGCGACCAGCACGAGCGGCACGCTCCGGGCGCTGGTGGTGCCGTCGGCGCCCGCTCGTGGGTCCCGGCAGCGGCCGGTGTCGGGAGTGGAGAACTGGCCGGTCCACGACACGAAGGCGGCGTCGAGGCTGCGGGTCAGCCCGGGCGCCTCACGCTGGTCGTCCGGTACGGCGATGGTCCGGGCGTCGTGGTAGCCGCCGGTCGAGTCTGCGACGCCGGCGACCAGCCAGCCGACGAGCACCAGCGCCAGCCACGGCGTCCGCCGGCCCAGCCCGAGCTGGCGGGTCCGGTCCCACACGACCTGGCGGCCTAGCACCGCGAAGCCGCCCACGACCCAGAGCCAGCCGCTGAGCGAGATCAGCACGGTGGCGGGAGCACCCAGCCCGACGGCGTACTCCGGGTGCACGGCCAGCCGGGCGACCAGGAGCGCGGTGACCCCGAACGCGGCGACGCCGAAGATGCCGCGGCGCAGCCGGGTCGGCGAGTCCGGAGCAGCCGAGGACAGCAGGGCCCGGTCCATCCACCAGGCCACCACGACGGGGGCGGTCGCCGCGAACAGGACGGCCAGGCCCAGGACCCTCCGCTCGGCGCCGTCGGCCTCGCCCTGGGTCATGTACGGCGGCAGGGTGGCCCGGACCACAGCGATCCCCACCGCGAGCACCACCAGCCCGATCAGCAGGGCGGCCTGGAGCCGGACCCGCCGTTCGGCGTACGCCCGGGCTTCGTTGACGGTGGCCCGGGTCGGCTCGGCCCGGGTCGCGGCGACCACGGCCCGCCGCTCCTGGACGTAGCTCCGGAAGCCGCGCGACCCGGCCGCCAGCACCAGCACCGCCACGGCCACCATCAGTGGCGCGAGGGCCGCGAGCAGGCCGACCCCGCCCTCGGTCTGGTCGTGGATGACGGCGGTGACCGCGGAGACCGCGGCCGCCGCGGCCAGCACGGCGAAGTCCATGCCGCGCAGCTCCAGGCCGGCGACCAGGTGCTGGAACCAGCCGCGCGGCGGGGGCCCCTGTCGGGTGCTCGGTGGTGACGAGTCGCGGCCGGGGCGCCAGCTGAACGCCACGACGTACAGCGTGACCAGGAAGAGCACGAGCGCGGCGAGCGAGGCGTAGACGTGGGACCGGTCCCCCGCCTGGCTCTGGTCGATCTGGGACCGGATCACGTCGGGCATCTGGTCGAGCGCGCTGCCGCCGGGGAGCGCGATGAGGACGACGAACAGCCCGACCACCACGAACGACCCGATCGGTGGCCCGGCCACCCCCAGCGTCTGGCCGCGCATCCTGGCGCGGAGCTCGCGACGCCGCTGCCAGGAGTAGCGGCCCTCGGCACCGTTCCAGAAGTAGAGGCCGGCGATGACCGCGAGGTTGGCCAGCAGGGCCAGCCACTTCAGGTCCGAGAGCCGGTGGATGGTCTGCGCCTGCTCGGGGGTGATCGCGAACGCACACTCGCTGCCGCCCACCCCGGCGCAGCCGAACACCCCGAAGGTGTAGCCGGTCTCGGCCAGGTCGAGGCAGGCGTAGACGAGCGGCAGCAGGACGACGAGCCACGAGCCCGGCACCCGCATCCGACCCGTGCGCGGAGGCTCGCCGACCGCGACCAGCGCGCGGAAGAGCACGGCGGTCAGGATGAAGACGAAGACGAAGTCGAGGGAGAGGTGCCAGCTCACGAACGGGTCGGCGAGCGGGTTGGTCGTCCAGACCCCGCCCGGGCCGGCGGCGGCCAGCAGGTCGTCGGTCTCCGACGCCTTGAGGTGCCAGCCCGTGAAGACCGAGGGCCCGTAGGCGTTCGACGATCCCTCGATGCGCAGCAGGAACACGCCGATCTCGCGGAACACGACCCCCGCCAGGATCAGCACCGAGCCGAGCCAGACCGCGACCTTCGGGAAGCTTGCCTCGTCCTCGCCCTCCATGGCTACAGGATGGCCCGGTGACCCGGACCGAAGACCGCGAGATCCTGCGACTCGCCGTACCGGCGTTCCTGGCGCTGGTGGCCGAGCCGCTGTTCCTGCTCTCGGACGCGGCGATCGTCGGCCACCTCGGTACGCCCGAGCTCGCCGGCCAGGGCATCGCTGCGGTCGTCCTGCAGACGGCGGTCGGGCTGTGCATCTTCCTGGCGTACGGCACCACCGCGAGCGTGGCTCGGCACCTCGGCGCCGGCGACACCCGAGGCGCGCTGGCCCAGGGCATCGACGGGGTCTGGCTCGCGGTGCTGATCGGCGTCGTGGTGACGGTACTGGGCGTCGCGCTCACCGGACCGTTCGTGGGCGCGTTCGGCGTCGGGTCGTCGGTCGAGGGCTTCGCGACGACGTACTTGCGGATCGCCTGGCTCGGCACCACGCCGCTGCTGGTGATGCTGGCGACGACCGGGGTGCTGCGCGGGCTGCAGGACACGCGCACTCCGCTGGTGGTGGCGGTGCTGGGGAACGGCGTCAACGTCGGGCTCAACCTGCTGCTGGTCTACGGCGTCGGGTCGTTCGACGGGTGGGGCATCGCCGGCTCGGCGATCGGCACGGTGGTGGCGCAGCTGCTCAGCGCGCTGGCCCTGCTGTCCGTGGTGGTGCGGGCCGCGCGCTCGAACGGCGCCCCCCTCACGCCAGACCTCCCGGGCATTCGGGCCGCCGCCCGGGCCGGGGCGGCGCTGGTGATCCGGACGGTCACGCTGCGGGCCTCGCTCCTCGTGACGACGTACGCCGTCACGGTGGGCGCGTCCGACCGGGCCGTCTCGCTGGCCACGCACCAGATCGCGATCACGCTGTGGACGTTCCTGGCCTTCGTGCTGGACGCGATCGCGATCGCGGCGCAGGCGATCACCGGTCGCTACCTCGGCGCCGGCGACGTGGCCGGGACCCGCGCCGTCACCCGGCGGATGGTGCAGTGGGGCGTGGCGGGCGGTGTGGTGTGCGGAGTGCTGCTGGCGGCCGCGTCGCCGTTCCTGGGTCGGCTGTTCAGCGGTGACCCCGACGTCCATTCGCTCCTGGTGCCAGTGCTGGTGGTGGCCGCACTGGGCCAGCCGATCGCCGGGGTCGTGTTCGTCCTCGACGGGGTGCTGATCGGTGCGGGCGACGGTCGCTACCTGGCCTGGGCCGGGCTGGCGGTGCTGGTCGTCTACGCCCCGGCCGCCTTCGCGGCGGCGTACCTCACCGGCGGGCTGGTCGCGGTCTGGGTCGCGTTCGCCGGGGTGTTCATGTGCGCCCGGCTCGTGGTGCTGACCCGTCGGGCTCGTGGCGACGCGTGGCTGGTGACCGGGGTGCGCGGGACCGTGACGGACGTCTCGTGACGAGGGTCATGGCCGGATTCCTTGGATCGTTCCAAGAAACTCGGGACCATGGAGACCGAGGGCGCGACGAGGCCCCTCCCACCGACGTACGACAACCCATCACGGAGGCACCCATGACCCGGCTCAAGAGCCTGCTGCGTCGCTTCGACGCATACACGCTCGAGACGTTCAACCCGCCGCACGCGCGCTGGCACCTCAAGCGCTGAAAGACGTTCGTCCAGGAAGCCCCGGGAGAGATCCCGGGGCTTTCTTCAGGCCTCGGCCGGACTCCGGTTGGCGTGAGCCGGGAGGCGACCCGGCCCGGCCGGCACACCGGCCCAACAGAAGTCCCCGCCCCACCGGCTCAGGCGAGGGCAAGGAACAGCTTCTCCATCTTCTTCACGTCCACGCCGTCAGGCCCGTCATCGGACTCAGTCAGACACTGCTGCAGCCCGGTGGCGACGATCGCGTATCCGGCGCGCGAGAGCGCCTTGTTGACCGCGGCCAGCTGGGTGAGAACGGACTCGCAGTCGGATCCTTCTTCCATCATCCGGATGACGCTGGCGAGGTGGCCGTTGGCGCGCTTCATGCGGGTGATGATCGCCTTGATCTCGGTGGGTTCGAGGTCCATCAGTTCTTCTCCAGTGCGGCCAGGGCCTCGGTCAGCCGCTGCCGCGCGTCGGTCGCGACGGCGCGGAGGGTGTCGCGGCGCACCGTGGTCCGGAGCGGGTTCTGCGTCATTGGTCGTCCCCTTCCGGGTACCGATCACTGCATGTGTGGGTGACCTACGCGGTCAAACTTTACATCCCCCCTGGGGGATGTGCTAGCTTCCTGGAGCATAACCCCCCGGGGGGTTATGTTGGCAGTGTCAATGACAAGCCGATCCGACCAAGGAGTCCCCTTCATGCGTGAGCCCACAGTCGTGCAGCTCGCTTCGACCCTCGAGCAGGCCGCGACCTTGGTCGACGTCCTGAGCGCCCACGGCTACGACGCGATCCACGTCGCAGGCGGCACCAGCGCCTGGGCTCACTCCGGGCGCCCGATGGAGAAGCGAGGACAGGCATGAGCGACAACAGCAACAGCGAGTCCACCGCGCCTGCCTCTGCCACCGATGAGGCTCAGCAGCACCCGGCATCCGGGCTGACGGTGCGCACACTGGAGACCCCGTCACTGGGGGACCGCACCTACGTGGTGCACGACGGCGAGGTCGCCCTGGTGGTCGACCCCCAACGCGACATCGACCGCGTAGTCGAGGTTCTCGACGCTGACGGGGTCCGGCTGACCCACGTCTTCGAGACCCACATCCACAACGACTACGTCACCGGGGGCCTGGCGCTCGCGGAGGCGACCGGCGCGGCGTACCTGGTGAACGGCGCGGACGAGGTCTCCTTCGACCGCACCCCGATCACCGACGGTCAGGTCGTCGAGGTCGGCTCACGGATGCGGGTGCGCGCGCTCGCCACTCCGGGCCATACCTTCACCCACCTGTCCTACGCGCTCTCCGTCGAGGGGCCTGACGGCGAGGAGCCCGACGCCGTGTTCACCGGCGGCTCCCTGCTCTACGGAGCCAGCGGCCGGCCGGACCTGCTCGGGGAGGGGCACACCGACGCGCTGGTGCGCCACCAGCATGCCTCAGCGCACAAGCTCGCCGCCGAGCTCCCTGACCACGCCGAGGTGTACCCGACCCACGGGTTCGGCTCGTTCTGCTCCACCACCCGGTCCGACGCCACCGCCTCCACCATCTGGGAGGAGAAGCGGTCCAACCCGGCGCTCACCCAGGACGAGGAGGCCTACGTCCGCGAGCTCCTCGACGGGCTCGGTGCCTGGCCCGCCTACTACGTGCACATGGGCCCGGCCAACGCCGCGGGCCCGTCCGCACCAGACCTCTCCCCGGTCCAGGCGGCCGACGCGACCGAGCTGCGCCGCCGCATCGAGGCCGGCGAATGGGTCGTGGACCTGCGCAACCGCAAGGCCTTCGCCGCCGGCCACGCCCCGGGCACCTTCAACTTCGGCCTCGACGGCGCCTTCTCGACCTACCTTGGCTGGCTCATCGAATGGGGCACCCCGGTGACCCTGCTCGGTGAGACTCCCGAGGACGTCGCCACCGCCCAGCGCGAGCTGGTGCGGATCGGGATCGACCGACCCGCCGCCCAGGCCACCGGCGGTCCGCGGGACTGGGTCGACGGGGAGCTCGGCCGCTTCCCCACCGCCACCTTCGCCGAGCTGGCGCAGGTGCGCCACCACCGCGAGGTCGTGGTGCTCGACGTCCGCCGGGCCGACGAGTACGAGGGTGCGGCGATCGCCGGCGCGGTCAACATCCCGATCCACGAGCTGCCCCGCCGCGTCGGCGAGGTGCCGGCCGGCGAGGTGTGGGTCCACTGCGCCAGCGGCTACCGCGCCTCGGTCGCCGCCTCGTTCATCGCCGCCGCCGGCCGCACCCCGGTCGCGATCGACGACTCCTTCGAGAACGCCGAGAAGGTCGGCCTGCACCTGGTCAGCCCCGAGGACGACCGCGGCGCATCCGACGCCTGAGATGACCTTGCTCCTGGCCGTGGCCGCTGGTGGGCTGATCGGGCTGTCCCTGGGGGCGCTCGGTGGCGGGGGCTCGATCCTGGCCGTGCCGGTGCTGGTCTACCTGCTCGACCAGTCGGCCTCCCAGGCGACCACCGGGTCGCTCGTGGTCGTGGGAGCGACCTCCCTCATCGCAGCGGCCACCGCCCACCGGGCGGGCAACGTGCTGCTCGGCCGGGGACTGACCTTCGGGTTGGTCGCCACCGGCGGGGCGGCGCTGGGTGCGACGTTGTCGACCCGAGTCTCCGACGACGTCCTACTGGCCGCCTTCGCCGGCCTGATGCTGCTGGTCGGCGGGATGCTGGCCTGGCGGCAGCTACGTCACGGTCGGGAAAGTGTCCCGCGGCCCGCCGCCCGGCCCACCCTGGACGACCCGATCATCACCTTCCGCCCCACCTTCGCCTGCCAATGCCCCCGGGCTCTGAAGGTCCTCGTCACCGCCACGGGCGTCGGTGCCCTGACCGGCTTCCTGGGGGTCGGCGGAGGTTTTCTCGTCGTACCCGCCCTCCTGCTGGCTCTCGCCCTGCCGATGGAGTACGCCGCCGGCACCTCGCTGGTGGTCATCACCATCACCAGCGCCGCCGCGCTCGCCGTCCGAGCCGGCTCCGGCGCCCAGCCGGACTGGCTGGCGGTCGTCGCCCTCACCGCCACCGCGGCGGTGGCAGCCGTCGCGGGGACCCGTCTCGCCGACCGTATCGACGCCACCAAGCTGCAGGCCGCCTTCACGACCCTCGTCCTCGGCGTCGCCGTCTGGACCGCCTCCCAGGCGCTACCCGCGTTCGCCTGAACCCTCTTCACCTCACCTACCCGCCCCACCCAAAGGAGTCCCCGTGTGCCGAGCCACTACCTGCCGCAGGTGCGGCAAGATCACCTGGACAGGCTGCGGCCACCACATCGCGCAGGTCAAGGCAGGTGTACCCGCCGCGGACTGGTGCGACGGCCATCCGGCGGAGACGACCAACAGCGGGTTCCTCTCCCGCCTCCTCGGGCGCCGAGGAGGAGCGCGATGACGGGACCGTGCACCCGTGGAAGCGCTCGCCTCGTCACTGCCAGGCGGTGAGGTGCTTGGTGGTGTCGGTGTAGTGCCGCATTTCTGCAACCAGGCCGTCGTCGTCGACTCGCCACAGGTGCATCTCGTCGTCGCGGATCCTCGCACCCGACGGATACTCGACGTCAACCAGCACTCGCGCGGCAACCACGCGGTCACCCGCGAGCAGATCGGTGACCCGGAAGTCGTGGAAGTGGTACTTCGCGAGCTCGCCGAAGAAGGCCGACACCCCGTCCCTGCCGCGGTGCGGGCCGAACAGGGGGTGGCCGGCGGCCTGGGCGGCGCTGGGGAGGCTGTCGTCGTCGAACACGACGTCGTCGGCGAGCAGGCAGAGGATGGTGGGGACATCACCGCGGCCGAAGGCCTCGTAGATCGCGGTGACGGTGGCAGCAGGGCTGATGGTGTGTGTGGTCGTCATGGCGCGACGCTAGGTTCGGGTCCTCACCGACCGCATCGGTCGGATGGCCTATCCGTCACGGGAGGAGTCCGTTCTCCACCGCCCAGACGGCGACACCCGCCCGCGTCCGCAGCCCGGTCTTGTCGTAGACGTGGGCGAGGTGGTGGCCGACCGTGCGCTCGGAGATGAACAGGCGCGCCGCGATCTCGCGGTTGCTCAAGCCGCGCGCCGCGAGCCCGAGAACTTCGACCTCACGCGATGTCATCCCACCCGGTGGAGTACGACGCAGCGCCTCGTGCCCGGCCCCGGCCAGCACCAGGTCCACGGCCGGGCCGGCCAGGCGCCCCTCCTCAGCGGCCTCGAGCAGGTGCCGCGCCGCAGCGTCCACGTCCAGGGCGGGACGCCCGGGCCGCGGCTCGGTCAGCGTCGCGTACGCCTCGGCGGCTTCGAGAACTCGGGGCTCGATCGACCCGCTGGCGTGCGGTGGGAGGTCGACAGGTCGCGTCCACCGCACGTACCCGCCCTCCGCGAACGCCGCATGCAACGCCGCCGCCGGGCGCGTCATCGGTTCGAGGTGGGCCAGCGAGGGGCAGCGCTCGAGGATGCGTCTGGTCCAGTAACCGTGCAGGCGCATCCGCTCCTGGGCGGCGGCCGACGGCTCAGTGGCCGCATCGAGCATCGAGCTCGGCACGACGGCGCAGCCGAGGTTGTGCAGCATCGCGGCCGCACCCAGCCGGTCGTGCGACTCATCGGGCAGGCCCCCCGCCCTCGCCGCGGCGGAGACGACCCGAGCGAGGTGCTGGCTGTGACCGATCAGGTAGGTGCTCTTCAGGTCTGCGACGGTGCCCAGCACAGAACACAACTCGCTCAGCTCCGCGGCGTTGACCTCTCGTCTCGGCTGGGGCTCCCGGGACAGGACGTCGGCCAGGACGTCCGCCACGTCGAGCATCGGCAGCAACCGAGGAGCCGCCCCGACGAAGGAGCGAGCCAGGAGAGGGTCGAGGTGACCTCCGGCCCGGCGTTCGACCTCGGCGACGGCACCATCGTCGTGCCGCGTGGTGCGTGCGGTGACCGCCTGCTCGGCGACGTGGAGCAGGCGCGCCTCCCAGGCCAGCTCGCTGCCATGCTTGCCCAGCGGGATGCCCAGGCCGTCCCACCGCTCGTAGACGTCGTCGAGAACAGCCACGACACGGGCGGTGACCCCGACCACCGGAGCCAACGCCCGGCTCACCTCACACGCGCTGCTTGCCGCGATCGGGCCCTCGGTGGGGGCGACTTCGAGGAACTTCGCGGCCAGCCGACCGGAGTCCTCGGCCCAGTCGCCGAACCTTCTCATCTGGGCTGCAAAGACACCGGGGTCCGCAGGGTCGAGCTGCTTGAGCGCCAGCTGGAAGGCGGTGTCGTCGACGAAGAGGGCGGCATTCTCGACAGCGTGGGACGTGCAGCCCACCGAGCGAAGAAGTGCGGCGTGGAAGACCGTGACCCGGGTCGACTCGTCGACCGCGAGATCGCGCGCGAAGGCGTCCGCAAGCACGCAGACCTGGAGTCCCTTCTCGAAGGCGACGCCGCCGGCCAGGTCGGTGGTGAGCGACAGGGCCGCGAGCAGCTCAGTGACCCTGACCTGGTCCACCCACCAGACTCTAGGGCGCCGCCCCGGCTCCGGATCGAACCCGAGGCCAGATGCCTTCCGCGTGCGCGAGGGGGGAGTTGAACCCCCACGTCCTTTCGGACACACGGACCTGAACCGTGCGCGTCTGCCTGTTCCGCCACTCGCGCGTGAAGCGGGCCAAGGTTAGCCCAGCGCCGAGAGGGCGACCAAAACCCTGGGGCGAGAACAGATCGCCCTCTGGCGGCGTCCATCAGGGCGAACGGGTACCCCGATACAGTCGTGTGGACCGCCGATGCGACGCAGCGGCTGGTTGGTGTGCCGTGAAACCGGTAGCGAGACCGTGGCGAGAGAGGAGGCGGCGTGGGTGGGCTGCAGCGGTTCGAGCAGCGGCTGGAGAACATGATCTCCGGTGCCTTCGCACGTGCCTTTCGCAGCGCCGTGCAGCCCGTCGAGATCGCCGCGGCGCTGCAGCGCGAGTGCGACAACAACGCCCAGATCCTGAGCCGCGAGCGGCGGATGGTGCCCAACGACTTCCATGTCGAGCTCAGCCAGGTCGACCTGGACCGACTGGCGCCGTACGACAGCGCTCTCGCCGACGAGCTGACCCACCAGGTGCAGGACCACGCGGACAACCAGGGCTACGTGTTCCCCGGCCCGATCGCGATCGAGTTCGAGAAGGCCGACGACCTGACGACCGGCCGGTTCCGCATCAGGTCGAGGGCGCAGGCCAGGGTGCAGAGCAACGCCACCCACACGCAGGTACGCCGGGCGCGCGCGGTCCTGGAGATCAACAAGACCCGGCACCCCCTCCAGCCCCCGGGCCTGGTGGTCGGGAGGGGCACCGAGGCCGACGTCCGCATCAACGACCCCGGCGTGAGCCGGCGCCACATCGAGTTCGACGTCCGCACCAACGTGCGACAGGGCAAGGACGACCTCAAGATCGAGGTCCGTGACCTCGGGTCCACCAACGGCATGCTCATCGACGGCCACAAGGTGACCAGGGCCGGCGTGCGCGACGGCAGCCAGGTGCGGATCGGCAACACCACGATGACCGTGCGCATCCTCGAGGAAGGCGACGAGGACGGGCGCGGACAGGCATTCGGTGTCTGAGCTCACCCTGTTCCTCATCAGGGTCGCCTACCTGGCGATCCTGTGGATCTTCGTGCTCTCGGCGATCTCGGTGATCCGCTCCGACATGTTCGGCGCCCGCGTGCCGGAGGCCGCCCGGGGAGCCGAGGCCCGCAAGGAGAAGAAGAGGGAGAAGAAGCCGCCGCCCAAGCGCCGCGGCAGCCCCACCCACGTGGTCGTCACCGAGGGCAGCAACTCCGGTCAGCGAGCCGAGCTCGACCAGGCGCCGATCCTCATCGGCCGCGGCAGTGACGCGGGCATCAAGCTGGACGACGACTACGTGTCGACCAGGCATGCCCGGATCGCGGCGTCGGGCGACCAGTGGTTCGTCGAGGACCTCGGGTCCACCAACGGCACCTACATCGGCACCGTTCGCATCACCCAGCCCACCACGATCACGCTCGGCACCCAGGTCCGCATCGGCAAGACGATCCTGGAGCTCAGGAAGTAGTCGCGGTGCGCCTTGATTTCTCCGCGATCTCCGACGTGGGTCGCGTCCGCAAGGACAACCAGGACTCCGGGTACGTCGGCCCGCACCTCCTGGCCGTCTGTGACGGGGTCGGCGGGGCCGCCCGTGGCGACATCGCGTCCAGCACGGCGATCACCCAGCTCCGCAAGCTCGTGCAGAACCCCCCGGGCCCGGACACCAGCGACAGCGACCTGCTCGGCCTGGTCAGCAACGCCCTGCACCGCGCCCACGACCGGATCGCCGAGCTCGTCGACGAGAACCCGAGCCTCAACGGCACCAGCACCACCGCGACCGTCGCGCTCTTCGACGGCCACCGGGCCGGCATGGGCCACGTCGGCGACAGCCGCGGCTACCTCTTCCGCGACGGCGAGATCAGCCAGCTCACCAACGACCACACCTTCGTGCAGACCCTGATCGACGAGGGCCGGATCAGTGAGGACGAGGCGAGGGTGCACCCGCACCGCAACCTCATCCTCAAGGCGATCGACGGCATCCACGACCTCGAGCCCGACCTGTTCGTGCTCGAGCTCAAGGTCGGGGACCGGCTGCTGCTCTGCAGCGACGGCGCCAGCGGCGTGCTCGACGCCGGCCGCCTCGCTGACATCCTGTCCAGCGGCTCTCCCGACTACGCCGCGGTCGAGCTGGTCCGCGCCAGCCTCGAGAGCGGCAGCTCCGACAACGTGACCTGCCTGGTCGCAGACGTGGTCGACGGCACGCCGGACGACCCGCCCGCCACGCCGCTGCTGGTCGGCGCGGCCGCCGACATGCGCGCTCGGCGTACCCGCGGCTCCAAGTCGACCAGCCTGTTCCGCGGTCACCGCGCCGGCGACACCGGCGAGCTCGAGCCGGTCCGCGCCGAGATCCCCGACGAGGTCGGCTTCGCCATCCCCAGTGACCCGATCCAGGACCCCGAGGCGGTCCGCTACGCCCCGCGCGAGCCCGGGCGCTACGCCTGGCTGAGCCGGCTGCTCGCCCTGGCCGTCGTGGTCGGCGTGCTGTGGGTGATCGCGGCCGCAGCGTGGTCGTGGAGCCAGGACCAGTACTTCGTCGGCGAGCACGACGGCACCGTGGTCATCTACCGCGGCATCGACGGCTCGCTGCCCGGGGTCGACCTGTCCCAGCCCTTCGAGACCACCAACGTCACCCTCGACCGGCTCTCCGACTTCGAGGCCGAGAACGTCCGCGAGGGCATCGACGCCTCCAGCCTCGACGACGCCCATGAGACCGTGGAGAGCCTGGCCGAGAAGATGTCCCCGCCCACCGAAGAGCAGGCGGCCCCCTGATGTCGCAGGCCGGGTTCGTCATGGGGTTCGTGCACCGCCGCCGCCGGGGCGCGGAGCTGTTCCTGCTCATCCTCGCGCTGACCGTCGGCATCGGCGCCTACGCCGCGGTCGGCATCGGCGTCGAGGGGGAGGTGCCGCCCGACATCATCGGGTACGGCGCCGGGCTGGCCGCCCTGGCGGTCGGCGCCCACGTCGTGGTCCGGTTCGTGGCGCCGTACGCCGACCCCGTGCTGCTGCCGGCAGTGACCGCGCTCAACGGGCTGGGCCTCGCGGTGATCCACCGGCTCGACCTGGTGTACGCCGACAACCCGGTCAAGCCGCACGGGCTGCCCCAGAAGCAGCTGACCTGGATGACGCTCGGCGTGCTGCTCTTCATCGTGACCCTGGTGCTGCTGCGCGACCACCGCGTGCTCACCCGGTTCACCTACACCAGCGGGCTGGCCGCGATCGTGCTGCTGCTCCTGCCGATGGTCCCCGGCATCGGCGACACCATCAACGGCGCCAAGATCTGGATCAGCGTCGGGCCGTTCAGCTTCCAGCCCGGCGAGATCGCGAAGGTGCTGCTGGTCGTCGCGTTCGCCGGCTACCTCGTGCTGCACCGCGACGCCCTGGCGCTGGCCGGGCGCCGAGTCGGCGGCCTCGACCTGCCGCGCGGGCGCGACCTCGGCCCGATCCTGGTGATGTGGCTGGTCAGCCTGGGCATCCTCGTCTTCCAGCGCGACCTGGGCTCCAGCCTGCTGTTCTTCGGCCTGTTCCTGGTGATGCTCTACGTCGCAACCGAGCGTGCGGGCTGGCTCGTGGTCGGATCGGTGCTGTTCCTCGGCGGCGCCGTGGTGGCCTACCAGTTCCTCTCCCACGTCCAGAACCGCGTCAACATCTGGCTCGACCCGATGGACTACTACGACCAGACGCCGGGCAGCGGCCAGCTCGTCGAGGCGCTCTTCGGCATGGCCTGGGGCGGGCTGATCGGCCGCGGCTTCGGCGGCGGCAGCCCGGAGCGGGTGCCGTTCGCGGAGTCGGACTTCATCGTCGGCGCGATCGGTGAGGAGCTCGGCCTGACCGGTGTCATCGCCGTGATCCTGATCTACGGCCTCATCGTCGAGCGCGCCCTCCGTGCGGCGCTGATCTGCCGCGACGGCTTCGGCAAGCTGATGGCCACCGGACTGGCGGCCGTGCTCGCCCTCCAGGTCTTCGTCGTCATCGGCGGCGTGACCCGGCTGATCCCCCTCACCGGCCTGACCACGCCGTTCCTGTCCTACGGCGGCTCGTCACTGATCGCGAACTGGGTGATCGCCGCCCTCCTGCTGCGCATCTCCGACCAGGCCCGCCGCCCGGTGCCCGACCTGTCCAGCGTCGAGGAAGAGGACGACAAGGCCGACGACCAGACCACCCAGGTGGTGCGGCTCTCGTGACGACACCCCCTCTCGACGCCTGCAGCGCGCCAGCTTCGCGCCCCACACGCGCTGCGCGTCGAGCTCGCGAGCTCGATGATGGACCTACAGCGCCTTCGCTCCGGCGCCTTGCGCCGCATCCCGTGGATGCGACGCGCGCGACGGCGCGAGAGGGGGCGACGTCACGATGAACAAGCCGATCCGCACCATCGCGATCTTCTGCCTGCTGCTGTTCGTGGCGCTGATGGTCAACGCCACCTGGCTGCAGTACTGGAAGGCGGACTCCTACGACAACGACGGCCGCAACCGCCGGGTGATCGAGGCGGCGTACTCCCGCGAGCGCGGCGCGATCCTGGTCGGCCGCGAGCCGGTGGCCGAGAGCGCGCCGTCCGACGACGAGTACGACTTCCTGCGCACCTACGAGGAGCCGTTCAAGTACGCCCACGAGACCGGCTACTTCTCCTTCTACGACCAGACCGGCGTCGAACGCAGCCAGAACGACGTGCTCTCCGGCGACGACGACGTGCTGTTCGTCAACAAGCTCGTCGACCTGCTGTCCAACAAGTCCGGCAAGGGCGGCAACGTCGTGCTCACCCTCGACCGCGAGGCGCAGGACGCGGCCTACGAGGGCCTCGACAACCTGCCGGGCGACGTGCAGGCGTCCGTGGTCGCGATCCAGCCGAGCACCGGGAAGATCCTCGCGATGGCCTCGCTGCCGAGCTTCGACCCCAACAAGCTCGCCTCCCACGACTTCAGCCGCGTCCAGACCGACTACGACGCCCTGCAGGCCGACGAGGCCGAGCCGCTGCTCAACCGCGCCATCCAGACCACCCTGCCCCCGGGCTCGACATTCAAGCTGGTCACCGCCTCGGCGGCGATCGAGAGCGGCAAGTACGACGCCGACAGCGAGGTGCCCGGCGGACCGACGTACCAGCTCCCCCAGACCACCGACGACAGCGGCCTGATCGACAACGAGGGGCGCGACTGCGGGTCGGACCAGATCCCGTTCACCCAGGCCATGGCCGAGTCGTGCAACACCACCTTCGCCCAGCTCGGCGTCGAGCTCGGCGCGGACGCGCTGCGCGACCAGGCCGACGCGTTCGGCTTCAACGAGCACTACCTCGACGACATCGGCCCGCAGGCGATCTCGAGGTTCCCCGACGACGCGAACGAGCCTCAGGCCGGCCAGTCCGCGATCGGCCAGTACGAGGTCCAGGCCTCACCACTCCAGATGGCGATGGTGACGGCCGGGATCGCCAACCAGGGCGTGGTGATGAAGCCCTACATCGTCGACTCGATCCAGTCGCCCGAGCTCGAGACCCTGAAGCAGACCGAGCCGGAGGAGCTCTCGCGGGCGATCTCCCCGGAGACCGCCGACGGCGTCACCCAGCTGCTGATCGAGACCGTCGAGAACGGCACCGCCACCCCCGGCCAGATCCCGGGCGTGACGGTGGCGGGCAAGACCGGCACGGCGCAGAGCGGCATCGACAACGTGCCGCCGTACGCATGGTTCGTCTCGTTCGCCCCCGCCCAGGACCCGGAGGTCGCCGTCGCGGTGATGATCCAGAAGATCGACGGCGTGGAGCGTACCGAGATCGCCGGCGGACAGCTCGGCGGCCCGATCGCCAAGGCCGTGATGGAGGCGGTGATCAAGTGACCGACCACCCGGGAGGCCAGGGACCGGAGCGGTTCGTCGACGACCAGCATCGCTACCGCCTCGAGTCCCGGATCGCGACCGGCGGCATGGGCGAGGTGTGGCGCGCGACCGACACCGCACTGAGCCGCGAGGTGGCGGTCAAGCTGCTCAAGAGCGAGTACGCCGACGACCCGACGTTCCGCACCCGGTTCGAGACCGAGGCCCGGCACGCCGCGTCGCTGCACCACCCCGGGGTCGCCTCGGTCTACGACGTGGGCGAGTCCCACCTGCTGGCCGCCACCGACGGATCCACCGTTCCCCGGCCGTTCCTCGTCATGGAGCTGGTCGACGGACAGCCGCTGTCCGCGCTGCTGCGCGGGGGCCGACCCCTGGCCCCCGACGTGGTCAGTGACCTGATGGCCCAGGCCGCCGACGCCATCGGCGCCGCGCACCAGGCCGGCATCGTGCACCGGGACGTCAAGCCGGCCAACCTGCTGGTCACGCCCGACCGGCAGGTCAAGATCACCGACTTCGGCATCGCCCGGGCCTCTGACGGGCTCGGCCTGACCGGCACCGGCCAGGTGATGGGGACCCCGCAGTACCTCTCGCCCGAGCAGGCCCGCGGCGGCACCGCGACGCCGGCCTCCGACGTCTACTCGCTCGGCGTCGTGGCGTTCGAGTGCCTGGCCGGGCACCGCCCCTTCGACGCGGACTCCCCCGTGGCGACCGCGCTCTCCCACCTCAACGACCCGGTGCCGGACCTGCCGCCGGGCATCCCGGCCGACCTGGCGTCCGTCGTACGCCGGGCGATGTCGAAGGATCCGGACCAGCGGTTCACCGACGGCGACGCCTTCGCGGCAGCGCTCCGCGACCCCGGAGGCGCGGAGACGGAGTACGTGCCCGTCCCGCCGGTGTCGGAGCGGACCCAGGTGCTCACCAACGTGCCGCCGCAGCCGGCGCCGGAGCCGACGCCGCAGCCGGCGCCGCCGCCCGACCCGGCCCCCACTCCGGTCGAGGAGCCGGAGCCCGAGCCACGACGCCGCGCGTGGCCGGTGGTGCTCTTGGTGCTGGCCCTGGTGGCCGTGATCGTGCTGATCGCCGTCCTGGTCGCCACCGCCGGCGACGACGACGACGAGCCGACCGCCACGGACTCCACGGACTCCGCCAGCAGCAGCGCGCCGACGTCGTCGGCTCCCACCACGGAGGACACGCCGAGCGAGGAGTCCAGCTCGGCGCCGGCCGAGGTGCAGATCGACGAGGCCGACTACCTCGGCCGCCCGGTGGACGAGGTCGCGGCGGAGCTGAGCGACAAGGGGCTGGAGGTCGACACCCAGCCGGTCGACAACCCCGACGGCAAGAAGGCGGACACGGTGGCGTCGGTCAGCCCGACCAAGGGACTGCACGAGGGCGACACGGTGACGGTCGAGTACTACCGAGAGGCGGAGCCCACCTCCGAGCCACCCTCGAGCGACACCAGCACGCCGTCGCCGTCGGACACCCCGAGCCAGTCCGACTCGGGCACGCCGTCGTCCTCGCCCTCACAGATCCAGCAGAGCCAGAGTCCGTCGACCGGCCCGTCGACCGGCCCGTCGAACAGCCCGTCGAACAGCCCGTCGAACAGCCCGTCGGCCTCTGCCGCGGCGGGCTCGCAGTCGGCGTCTGCCCGGTCGGCGTCCGGCTCGGGGGGAGCGCGATGAGCGAGACTCCGCCCGGCCCCCCGCCGGCGCCCACCGACCCGCCTCCCCCGCCGCCGCCGGCGAGTGGCCTGGTCGGCGGCCGCTACGAGCTCGGCGAGCTGCTCGGTCGCGGCGGCATGGCCGAGGTGCGCAAGGGCCACGACACCCGCCTGGGCCGGGTCGTGGCGATCAAGCGGCTGCGCACCGACCTGGCCAGCGACCCGACGTTCCAGGCCCGGTTCCGTCGCGAGGCGCAGAGCGCGGCGTCGCTGAACCACCCCGCGATCGTGGCTGTCTACGACACCGGCGAGGAGCCGGCCACCGACGGCAGCACCGCGATGCAGCCCTACATCGTCATGGAGTTCGTCGCCGGCCGCACGCTGCGCGACATCCTCCGCGAGGGGCGCAAGATCCTTCCGGAGCGCGCGCTGGAGATCACCAGCGGCGTGCTGTCCGCGCTCGACTACAGCCACCGCGCCGGCATCATCCACCGGGACATCAAGCCCGGGAACGTGATGCTGACGCCGAGCGGCGACGTGAAGGTGATGGACTTCGGCATCGCCCGGGCCATGAGCGACTCCAACACGATGACCCAGACGGCGGCCGTGGTCGGGACGGCGCAGTACCTCTCCCCCGAGCAGGCTCGCGGCGAGACCGTCGACTCCCGATCCGACGTCTACTCAGCCGGCTGCCTGCTCTACGAGCTGCTGACCGGACGGCCGCCGTTCGTGGGCGACAGCCCGGTGGCGGTCGCCTACCAGCACGTCCGCGAGCCGGCCCGGCCGCCTTCCGACCACGACACCGACCTGCCGCCGGCGGTCGACGCGATCGTGATGAAGTCGCTGGCCAAGCGGCTGGAGGACCGCTACCAGTCCGCTGCAGCCATGCGCAGCGACATCGAGCGCTACCTGGCCGGGCGGCCGGTGCAGGCGCCGGTCCCGCCGCCCTCGGTCGCGACCCCGCCTCCCCCGCCGCCGGACGACACCGAGACCAGCGTGCGCCCGCCGGCCCTGCCACGCGAGGTGTACGACGACGGCGAGGACTACGACCGCGGCGGCCCGCGGACCATCGTGCTGGTCCTGCTGGTGCTGCTGATCCTGGCGTTGATCGCCGGGGCCTGGGTCGCGCTGCGCAGCGACCTGTTCGAGTCCGCGCCGGAACAGGAGCAGGTCCCCAACCTGATCGGCGTCAGCGAGGACGAGGCGCGCGACGCCATCGTGGACGCCGGGCTGAAGGTGGGCGACGTCAGCTTCGAGTCCTCCGAGACCGCACAGCAGGACGAGGTCATCGACCAGGACCCAGTCCGCGACCAGTACGTCGACCCGGGCACGTCCGTGGACATCGTGGTCTCGTCCGGGAAGCCGATGGTCGAGGTGCCGTTCCTCGTCGGCTCCACCCAGGACGAAGCCCGCAACCGGCTCCGCAACGCCAAGCTGGACCCGCAGTTCGAGAGCGTGAAGTCCGACAAGGAACAGGGTCAGGTCCTCTCGACCGACCCTCCGGGGGGCCAGTCGGTGCCGCAGGGCAGCGTGATCGCGGTGACGATCAGCCGGGGCCCGGTCCCGGTCCCCGACGTGGTCGGCCAGAACCGGTCCGACGCGATCAAGCTGATCGTCGACGCCGGCTTCCAGTACGACATCCGCGGCGACGACAGGTCGACCGAGCCGCGCGGCACGGTCACCGACCAGCTACCGCCCGGCGGCCAGCCGCAGCCCCAGGGCACGGTGATCACGCTGTTCGTCTCGACGTACCAGCCGCCACCACCGCCGCCGACCGACGCCCCGACGGAGGAGCCGACCGTCCTGCCCACCGAGGGGCCCACCCGTGCCGGGCCCTGACCCGCGCTAGTTCGAGTCCGTCGAGTCCGCTCCCTGCCCGGACGGCGCCACGGGGGTGGCGTAGGTCAGGTCGAGCAGGCCGTCGTACGCCGGTGCGGTGATCTCGTCCTCGATGCCGAGCTCCCAGCCCACGTCGATCGCGGGGTCGTCGGACTGCTCACGGTAGATCTGGAGGTAGCGGTCATCGGCGATCGCACTGGTCAGCTCGCCCACGTCGCCGACCGCCTCGATGACGTACGGCTGCGGGTACGGCACGCCCTGGATCACCACCGAGTTGCCCTCGCACTTGATGCCGGTCGTGGTCACCATCCGCTGGCCCTGGAGGACGACCGCCCGGGCGCCGCCCTTCCACATCGCGTTGACCACCGCCTGGATGTCCTGCTGGTGCACCACGAGGAGGTTCTGGTCGCCGGTAGCGGCGTCGATGACCGCCTCCGGCGCGTCCGAGAGGGTGACGACCACGCCGGTCCCCGTCCGCGGGGCGAGCCCGGCGGGGTCCTCCAGCGCGGCGATCTGCTGCCGGTAGCGCTGCACCGCGTCGTCGTCGACCTGGTCGGTGAGCTCGCGGACCTCCTCGGTCAGGTCGGCCACGCGCTCCTGGAGGGCGGCCGCGCGGTCCGCCTCGGAGTCGGTGAGCGTCGCGAGGTCGTCGTAGCGCCCCGGCCGCAGGTCGGTGCCCCCACTGGACTGGGCGCTCACGACGAACAACCCGCCACTGACCAGCGCCACGAGCAGGGTGCCGGCCCCCCACCCCGACCAGCGTCGGCCCGCCAGGCGCGACCGCCGGGGTGACGCCGGTTCGGGCTGGTCGACCACGTTGACTAAGGTAGCCGCGTGTCGAGAATGAAGGCCCGTGACCCACTGTCGTCCCTGGACCCCGGCCGGGGACCAGTCGTCACGGCGCGGTTCGCGGTGGCCCTGGTGATGATGATCGTCGGCATCGCCTGGGTGGCCTACTACTACACCGGCGTGCGCGCCGACCCGACCGCGTTCGACTCCAAGACGGGTGAGCCGGTCGGTCCCTCGGGCATCGGCTTCATGGGCGACCTGGAGAAGTGGAACTACGTCATCGGGATCGGCCTGCTGATGCTCGGCCTGGCCATCGCGGCCCACCCCTCGACCCCGCTGGGCCGCGGCCGCGGCGTGGTCGCCGGGATGCTCGGCTGCTTCCTGGTCGGCCTGCTGTGGATCTGCACCTACTACGTGCTGGCCAACGACAAGCTCGACAAGGTCCCGATCTTCAACGACCTCGGCCAGTACAACCTGATGGTCGGCATCGCCTTCATGGCCGTCGGCTTCACCTTCGCCACTCGCTGGGAATGAGTGGTCGGGGTCATGCTGCCCCGTCCGCTGTCAGATTCACCGGGTACCCGGTGAATCTGGCGCTCCCGTCATGGAGTTTCGTGCGGGAGGTGGAAGTTTCACCGGGTACCCGGTGAATCCTTCCTCCACATCTGTGCACAACCTTGTGGAGAACTACACCGATGTGATTCAGGTCAGCTGGGCGATGCGGGCCAGGATCGCGGCTACCACGAGCAGCGCGACGGCGGCGGTGCCGAGGGCCTGGACGGTGGTACGCCGCGGGCCGCGCGGCGCGTAGACCAGGATCGCGCCGATCGCCGTACCCGCGAGGAAGCCGCCGACGTGGCCCTGCCAGGAGATGTTGGCGACCAGGAACGTGATGACGAAGTTGATTCCTATCCAGGTCAGCACCCCCCGGAAGTCGCCGCCGACCTTGAGCGCCACGATGCCGAGCGCACCCATCAGGCCGAAGATCGCGCCGGACGCGCCGAGGGTGCCGCCGGTGGTGTACTCGGGCCCCGCCCACAGCACCAGCGCGCCCCCGGCCAGGCCGGAGACGAAGTAGAGCGCCAGGAAGCGGACCCGGCCGACCGCGAGCTCGAGCTGCGGACCCAGCACCCACAGCGCCAGCATGTTGAAGCCGATGTGCCAGATCTGGACGTGGGAGAACATCGAGGTCACGAGCTCCCAGTAGGCGCCGTCCACGACGCCCGGCAGCGGGGTGCCGCCGCTCGGACAGGAGAACCCGTCGATGTCGTAGGACGCGTTGGGGATGAAGCACAGCCCCTGGGGGCGCAGCACCAGCCAGTCCAGCAGCCGGCTCGAGCCGGCGCCCGTGACCATGATCGCCAGCCAGACCGCGACGTTGAGCGCGATCAGCACCCCCGAGGTGAGGGAGGCGTCGGTGGGCCGCAGCCCGCCGTACGCCGTCCGGCCGGACCGCGTCGCCTTGGCGCCCTCC
This sequence comes from uncultured Actinomycetota bacterium, assembly GCA_963749865.1. Taxonomy (GTDB): domain Bacteria; phylum Actinomycetota; class Actinomycetes; order Propionibacteriales; family Nocardioidaceae; genus Nocardioides. The sequence goes on along the minus strand of CAVVOE010000002.1, from coordinate 11,414 downwards.
TTGACACACTCCGGGCACTGGAACCCGACCGAGGCCGGGCGCATGCAGTCGGGGCAGATCACCCGGTTGCACCGCTGGCAGCGGATGTGCGCCTCGCGGTCGGGGTGCCGATAGCAGGTCGGCACCGCGGTCTCCGGAGGAGGTTGGTGAAACTCGCTCATGTCATCTCGGGGTCCCCGCGGAAGAGTGACGCCTCCGCGCGAGCGCCTCCGTCAGTCTTCGTGGGTGAAGGGTCAGGCTCCGGTGATCTGGACGGACTCGATGACGACCGGCTCGCTCGGGCGGTCGCCCGGACCGGTCTGGGTGTTCGCGATCTCGTCGACCACGTCGCGGGAGTCCTGGTCGGCCACCTCGCCGAAGATCGTGTGCTTGAAGTTCAGCCACGGGGTCTGGCCCACGGTGATGAAGAACTGCGAGCCGTTGGTGCCCGGCCCGGAGTTGGCCATCGCGAGCAGGTAGGGCTTGTCGAAGACGAGCTCGGGATGCGGCTCGTCCTTGAAGGTGAAGCCCGGGCCGCCGGTGCCGGTGCCGAGTGGGCAGCCGCCCTGGATCATGAAGCCGTCGATGACGCGGTGGAAGGTGAGGCCGTCGTAGAACGGGCCGGAGCGGCCGTTCCCGGACTCGTACTGCTTGTCGCCGGTGGCCAGGCCGGTGAAGTTGGCGACCGTCTCCGGAGCGTGGTTCGGGAACAGGTTGACGGTGATGTCACCCCGGTTCGTCTTCAAGATGGCCTGCGGCTCTGCCATGGCTGCCTTTCCGGCTCGGCGTGGTGGGTGCCCCGCGCGAGTGGGTACCGGCGGGCGGACCGCGCTGCGCGTGCCCGTCGATCCTCGCACGGCTCGCAAGCCGGACCACACTGGCCGCCCGTTGACCGGGCGTGGTCGAATGACATGACAGCCCACGGACCTGCTGGACCTGCTGAATCCAGGAACTGGAAGAGGAAACGCGATGGCACTGAGGAAGAAGAAGTCCCTGCTCGACCAGGCTTCGGACTACATCGACCAGGTCCGCCCGCAGGTGGAGTCGGCGGTCTCGTCCGCCCTCGACGCGGCGGAGGAGTTCTACGAGAAGACCGCCCGCCCCGCGCTCCTCGACGCCAAGGACAAGGCCGGCCCGGCGCTGGCCGACGCGCGCGAGAAGGCAGCCCCGTACGTCGCCGACGCCCGCGACCGGGCCGCGGCCGCGCTGACCGAGGCCCGCGAGCAGGCCGGCCCCGCGCTGGCCGACGCCCGTGACAAGGCGGCCCCGCTGGTGGCCGCCGGTGCCGCGAAGGCCGGTGACGTGGCGGCCCAGGCCAAGGAGGCCGCCGACGCCCGCGTCGCGCAGCTGCGCGGCGAGGAGAAGAAGAAGGGCGGCAAGCTCAGGAAGGTCGCGATCTTCGCGGCGCTCGCCGGTGCGGTCGGCTTCATCGCCAAGAAGCTGCAGGGCGGTGGCCAGAGCGACAACTGGCAGTCGTCGTACGTCCCGACCCCCGCGCCCTCGCCGACTGCGTCAGGTGACGACGCCGGTGCCGCGGGTCCCGACGAAGCGATCTCCGACGCGGCCGACGAGCCGCAGCCGGTGACCACCCCGGACGAGCCCGCCGAGGTCGTCGACCTCGAGGCGCCGGTCGAGGACGCTTCGGCGCCGAAGAAGCAGTAGCGCCGCCACCATGCCGGGCCCGTCTGCGCGCGGGCCCGGTGCTCCGCGCACCGCTGCTGTCCTCGCCTGGGCGGCCGGCTTCGGCTTCGGACTCCCCGGTGCGTACGGCGCCGTGCACCTCGCCCGCCACCACGAGGTCTGGACCTTCCTGGGCTTCCCGACCTATGGCGACGGACCGTTCGACTCCGCCGGGCTGCCGACCACGGTCCCGCTGCAGACGGCTTTCGTGATCGTGTGCGCCGCCGAGGTCGTGGACGGCTACCTGCTCTGGAAGGGCCGCCCCGCCGGGCGCGCGTTGTCCTTGGCGCTGCTCCCGGCCGAGCTGGCCTTCTGGGTCGGGTTCGCGCTGCCGTTCGGCTTCCCGCTGGGTGTTGCCCGGGTCGCCCTCACCCTGCGCAGGCCCTAGCCAACCGGCGTCCGGTTCTCCTCGATCCAGGCGTCGATCCGCTCCCACCAGCCGAAGAGCCAGTCGATCCGGCCGTCGCGGTCGCTCGGTATCTCCGCGCGCGGCACCCGCCACCAGCGCATCACGATCTGCTTGTCCATCGGGAGCTCGCGCCACACGTCGCCCACGGTGAGCAGGTGGTCGAGGCCGGTGTGCGCTACCAGTACGACGTCGGCGTCCGGCGCCGCGTCCAGCGCGGCCAGGAAGCCGCCGGGTCGCGGCGCCAGCACGTTCGTCATGCGCTCGGCGCGCGTCGCCATCGCCTCGAGGCCGAGCTTGCGCAGCCGGGCGATGGCGCGGTCGCGGCGCTTCGCGGTGAAGTTCCCGCCCTCGGGGAAGATCACGAACGCGTCGTTCTCGTCGAGATCGGTGGCCAGCACCTTGATCTGCGACTCCAGGTCCTCCCCCTCCCCGGGGTCGGGCGTGATGAACCGGGCCGGGATCCGGTGCAGCAGCACGTCGATCGCCGGGTCCCACCGCAGCGTGTCCTTGAGGACGACTCGCGGCTCGCGGCCGTACCAGTACATCAGCGCGTGGATCAGCGTGAACGAGTCGCCCGGCCCCGCGTGCCGGCAGCAGACCAGCAGCGGCTGGCCCGGGTGGGCGTCGGGCGTGGGGCCCTGCGTGGTGATGTCGAGCCTGAGCACCCGCTTCGCCTCGCGGAACAGCACCCACATCACGCCCTGGACCAGGTCGTAGTGGAGCCCCTCCCAGTACGGCGCGCGCACCCGGCGGCTGCCGCCCGCCGCCAGCCAGTAGCCGAACATCACCACGAGCATGAGCGCGTCGACCGTCACGTAGAGGATGAAGATCCACAGCAGCCGCAGGGCCCGCCAGCGGCCGGGGAGCAGCGGTGAGAGTGCCGCTGCGGCGACCAGCCAGAGCGGAAGCAGCACCCAGAGCAGCATGGTCATCGCGATGACCGCCGTCGCGGTGACCACCCGCCGGAGCTGCCTCCTCACGCGTCTTCTCCGGGGTCCCCGCCGAGTTGTTCGTCGGAGGAGCGAAGCGGGGGAGACGAAGAACTCGGTGGGGTGGACAGATGGCCCTCGAGGTAGGAGCGCGAGGCCTCGTACGTCGCGTCGATGCGCTCCTGGACCCCGGAGAAGTCGCGGGTGCCGAGCAGCGTGTCGTCCCGGGACGACGTGCCCCGCGCCGGGAGTACGTGGCACTCGACGTCGTCCGGCAGCTCGGCCAGCTCACGCACGAAGCGGTGCCGGCGGGCGATCTCGAAGGAGACCCGGGCCACCTCCCACGGCCGCTTCGGGGGTTTCAGCGGCCGGTCGAGCCGGCCCACCTGCAGCACGAAGACGCAGGTCGCGCCGAGCTCCACCGCGCGGCCGAGCGGCACCGAGTTGACGATGCCGCCGTCGAGGAAGTGCTCGTCACCGACGCGGGCCGGCGGCAGCAGGCCGGGCACGGCGGCGCTCGCGACCACTGCGTCGACGATCCGGCCGCTGGTGAACCAGTGCTCGGCCGCGCGCTCGATGCTGGCCGCGCAGACCTGGAAGTCGACCGGCAGCTCCTCGAAGGTGAGATCGCCCAGCTGCTCCTCGAGCCGCTGGCGCAACGGCTCGGCCGACCAGAGATGGGTGCCGGACCGCACTGCGCGGCGTACGGTGCGCAGCGGACGGTCGCCGTACCCGGCCTCGCGACCCGTGCTCACCGAGGACCACAGGTCGGTGAGCCGTTCGACCACCGAGAGCTCGGGCTCGCGTGCGACCAGAGCCCCGTTGAACGCGCCGATGCTGGTGCCGAGCACCAGGTCGGGCGCGATGTCCCGCTCGAGGAGCGCGCGCAGCATCCCGACCTCGACAGCGCCGAGCACACCGCCGCCGCCGAGGACGAAGGCGGTGGTCACCCTCCGGAGTGTGCCACCGGTTCGAGGTCGGGGTTCTCCGCCTCGAGCTTGTGCACCACCCGGCGTTCCACCCAGAAGATCAGCAGTGGGACGAGTCCGGCGACCAGGGCCAGGATGGTGAAGCCGATGCTCCAGCCGGCCTTGCGGGCCAGCAGGAAGGCCACGACGACGTAGACCGCGAAGACCCAGCCGTGGACGAGCCACACGATGCTGGCGTCCTCGCCGAACTGCTGGAGGGTGCCGCCCTCGGTGAGCAGGTACTTCAGCGGCAGCGCGACGAGTGAGCCGAACGCCAGCAGGACGCCGACCAGGATGGCCAGCACGCGGTACGCCGTGAGCAGTCCCTTCACGTGGTCACGGTATCGGGCTGCTCCTCCTCCTCGGCCTCCGGTTCCTCCACCGGCGGCAGGCGCTGCTCGCCCAGCCAACGCCACCAGATCAGCACCACGAAGCCCCCGAAGAACCACCACTCGAACGCGTAGAGGAGGTTGCGGAGGGCGGTGAACCGGCCGGCGTCGGGGAGCTGGGCGAGGTCGGCAGCCGGCAGCCCGGCCACGCCCTGCTGGGAGATCGCGTACGCGCCGTACAGGTCCTGGTCGACGTGCTGGACGACGTCGGCGATGCGCAGCTGCGGGAGCACGTCGTCACCGGGGTCGTCGTCCCGCTCCCCGGTGCCCTCCGGCGGCTGGAGCCAGCCGACCAGGTGCTGCTCCCCCTGCGGCGCAGCGGGAGCGGCGTCCGGGTCGGCGACCCAGCCGAGGACAACCGGCAGGGCAGGCGACTCCGGGCTGCCGATCGCGAGCGGGGTCACCATCCAGTAGCCGTCGATGCCGTCGTGCTCGCGACCGGACACGAAGACGGTGCCGCTCGTCAGCCAGCTGCCGTCCAGGTCGACGGGCTGGCCCACCGAGCGGCCCGGGAACGGGTCGTCGGGCCCCATCACCTCGGTCAGCGGCACGGAGTCGGATCGAGTCAGGTCCCGCGCCTCGTCCGCCCGGCGGGTCTGCCAGGCGTCGAGCTGCCAGACCCCGAGCAGGACGGCCGCCGTGGCCAGCACGACCATGAGGACGTGGCCGGCCCACAGTCGGGGCGCCAGAACCGGGAGCACGCGGTCAAGCATGCCCTCAGCCCGGCTCGCAGCCGGGTCCGGCGACGTGACGCGGCACGCAGGCGGTGGTCCGCCTGCGTGCCGGGCAGGTCTGCGTCGGGGCTACTCCGCGGTGGTCAGGACACCAGCACCGTGGCGCCGAAGCCACCGTAGGCACCGGCACCGACGGCGTTGGTCGCCCGGACCCGGCAGTGGTAGTGCTTGCCCGAGGTCAGCAAGGTCACCTGCAGGGGGCTGGCCGCCCCGGTCTTCGACCGGCTCACGCCACCGTCAGTGCTCACGCAGTTGGCGGTGTAGCCGGTGACCGGACTGCCGCCGTTGTTCGCCGGTGGCGAGAACGCCACCTGCACTGCCCCCGCCGACGGCGTGGACGCCGTCACGGCCGGACTTCCGGGCACCACGGCGGCCGGGATCACGACCGTCGCGCCGAACGCGCCGTACGGACCGGCTCCGACCGCGTTCGTGGCCTTCACCCGGCAGTGGTAGCTCTTGCCCGCGGTCAGGTTGTTCACCTGCAACGGACTCGCCGGCCCGGTCCGGCTCTTGCTGACGCCACCGTTGGTGCTCGAGCACAGCGCGGTGTAGCTGGTGATCGGGCTGCCACCGTTGCTGGCCGGCGGGTTGAAGCCCACCGTGACCCGCCCCGCCGCCGGCGTCGACGAGGTCACCGACGGCGCACCCGGCACCGTGGCCGCGCTCACCAGCACGGTGGCGCCGTAGGCACTGAACAGGCCGCTGCCGATCGCGTTGGTGGCTCGCACCCGGCAGTGGTAGTGCTTGCCGTTGGTCAGCCCGGTCACGCTCAACGGACTGGCCGCCCCGGTCTTGCTCTTCGTCACCCCGCCGTCCGTGCTCACGCACGAGGCGGTGTAACCCGTGATCGGGCTGCCTCCGTTGCTGGCGGGCGGGCTGAACGCGACCGACACCGCTCCTGCTGACGGGGTGGAACCGGTCACCGTGGGCTTGCCCGGCACCGTCCCGGTCGGCGCCACGATCTTGGTCGTCACGTCCTGGGACTGGTTCGGGAAGCTGGTGACCGCCAACGTCAGGTGGTTCGTCGTGAAGACCTCCGTCCCGATGTTGACGTCGTCGACGGTCCAGCCGCCGCCTCCGAACGAGACGTCGGACGCCGCCCGGAAGCGCACCAGGATGCTCTGGCCCACGAAGGCAGCCAGGCTGGCCACCGACTGGACGTACGGCGAGGCACCGGTGAACGCGGAACGGCCGCCGATCGGGCTCGACCACGAGGTGCTGATCGTGCCGTTGTAGCCGTTCGCTGTGAACGCCGCGGCGCCGATGTCGTCCCAGCTGCCGCCGCCGTTGGTCGAGACCTCGACGACTCCGCCGTCGAAGCCGTTCTCCAGGCCACGGCTGTGCCAGAACGAAAGCTTGTCGCCGGCGGCGACGGTCACCGGCGCAGCCGTCCGGAGGTACTGGTCGCTGACGGCCGCCGGCTCGGACGCGAACGCCGCGTGGGTCGGGCTGTGCGGGCCGGTTGTGGTCAGTGCCCAGTCGACTGCGCCGGAACCGTGGGTCGCGACCCAGTTCGACAGGTTCGGCTCGAAGTCGTCCTCGAACCTCGTGATGCTGGAGGGACTACCGTCGATCAGCGCCTTGAGCGAGCAGTTCCTGGTCGCACCCAGAGCCATCGTCCCGATCGGGAAGGTGACCGTCTCGGTCCCGGCGTTGTACGTGCCGCTGCAGTTGGCCGACCCGGCGACGTACGTCGCATGGTCGCCGATGTGGCTGGTCAGCGAGACTCCGGAGACTGCTCCCGTGAGCGGTGTTCTCCAGATGGAGGTTGTAGGTGAGCTGCTGCCCCGCGGGCACCGGGCTCGGGGTGGCGGTGGCCGTCAGAGCCACACCCCCGCACGCCGCCGGCAGGTCGAAGGCCTGGGTGCCGTCCGTCGCGTCGTCCGTCGAGCCCTGGACGGCACTGGCGCCGAGGCCGCGCTTGGCGAAGGCGGTCCACAGGAGGCACTTGTTTGCGCCGGCGTTGTCGGCCTGGTCCGCGGCGATGATGGCGTCGCGGGCGTCGACGAAGCCGGGGCCGCACGGCTGCAGCTTCATCCCGTCCATGACCAGCTGGAGCGCGATGTTGTTGCCGGCGTTGCCGGTGACCAGGTTCGCGTTGAAGCCGTGCTCGGCGATGAGGGCGTAGGTCACCTCCCAGAGCATCTCGGCCCAGACCTCACCGACATCGTGCGGGCTGCCTGCCGACTTGATCGTGTCGTAGGTCGAGTTGTTGATGGCCGTGCTGGTGCTGTACTTCTGGTTCCTGATGCCGGGCCCGGTGGTGGGCTCGCCCAGCGCGTAGGTGCCGATGCCCCGTCCGCCCGCCGGCTCTGTCCCGTTGGGCATGGTCAGCATGTAGGCCAGGAAGTCGCTCCAGCCCTCGCCGGCCTGCTCGTCGTTGTTGAGGCAGTTGACGTTGGCCGGTCCTCCGGTGAGCCGGTTGGACACGCCGTGGCCGAACTCGTGGAGGATGATGCCGTTGTCGAGGTCGCCGTCCCGGTCGGGTGTGGCGGCCGTCCAGACGTACATCTGCATCCGCGGCTCCTGGCCGTCTGGCGGGGTGGCGAAGTTCGCGTTGTTGGTGCCGCCACCGTCCTGCGCCTCGCCGTTGATCGAGTCGTTGCCCACCCCGCCCTTGCCGTAGTTGTTGACCTGGAAGTTGCCCGAAGCCTCGTTGAAGCCGTAGCGGTAGAGGATGTCGTGCATCCGGTTGATGGTGAAGTAGAGGTTCGACACCGCGGCCGGCCGGTACGCCGACGGCGGCTGGGCGAGGTCGAGCGGGAAGTCGAAGACAAGTCCGGCACCACCGTTGGGTGAGCTGCCGGGGTCCGGCGCGTCGTCGTCGTTGAGGTCGGTGTAGGCCTCGACGTTGTTCCCTATGGTCAGCGTGGACTCGGCGCCGGCGACCCCGTTCGTGTCGTTCCACCCGAACGGCGAAGCGGTGGCGTTGGCGGGGTTCGACACCAGGGCCCGGCCCCCGAAGGTGGGAGCCTCGGTGGGCAGCGGGTAGACACGGTGGCTGTCCGCCGCCACCCAGTCGCTCCTGCCGAGCTCCTCGCCGGACCCGGCGTCCATCCGGATCTGCCACCAGTGCTTGCCGTCCAGCTGGTTGATGCCCAGCTCCCAGGCCAGCCGGAGGTCGCCGCTGTCGGTCTGCTGGTAGACGAGCCGCGCCGTGACCGGGTCGCGCGAGATGCCGCCGTCGGTGAGCGTGCGCTGGCGGCTGGCACCCTGGGCACTGTCATCGCTGGCGAAGGACTTGGTCGGTCGCAGCCCCAGCGCGTCTGCGGCTCGCTGGGCCGCTGCCACGTCGCTCAGCTTCGGGGTGTCGCCGTTGGCCAGCTTGTCGGCGCTGGCCACCGCGGAGCTCGCGACCTGGAACACCTTCCCGTCCCCGGTCACCGCGACGTTGAGCATGGCGTTGGAGACCTCGATGGACTGGAGTCGCTGCTGCAAGTAGACGTTCGTGACGCCGTTGTGGTCCGTCGGCACCACCGACGAGACCGCAAGCTGCTTCACGTCGGCATCGCTGAGACCGTATTCGGCGGCGTGCTTCGCCACGTGCCGGCGGGCAACGGCCACGGCGTCGGCACCCAGGGGGGCTCCGGCCGTGACGGCCGGAGCCGCGTCGGACGCCGTAGAGGGAGAGGAGGCCGCCTGCGAAGCGGCGCCCAGGGCTAGCAACGAGCTCGACACGAGCGCCAGGACGGTAACGACCGAACGCCTTCCCGCATTGCGCATGGTTCCTCCAGCTCAGTCCGACAGGCGCGGCACGCGCCTCTCGGGCACCCTTCTCCCCTCCAGGGATGAGCACAATGGCCCGAATTGGCTGCTGCACCCGTGGGCTGGCTGTGCTAGAGCATCTGGTCTGACCACTTGACCTCTGGGCCAAGGGCCGGCAGGCTGGGGCCATGCCACTCCACCGCGTCAGCCGCCGGTCGGTGCCCGACGAGGTCTTCGACCAGGTCCTCGGCGAGGTGGTCGACGGCGAGATCGGGGCGGGCGAGGCCCTGCCCAGCGAGCGGCGGCTGGCCGAGGTGCTCGGGGTCTCCCGACCCGCGGTCCGCGAGGCGCTCCAGCGGATGGCCGCCACCCGGCTGCTCGAGGTGCGGCACGGCGGCGCCACCACGGTGCGCGACTTCAGGCGGTTCGCCGGGCTCGACCTGCTCCCCCGCCTCCTCGTCCGCCGGGGGGTGCTCGACCCCGACGTGGCCCGGAGCGTGCTCGAAGCCCGGCTGGCCGTCGGCCCCGCGGTGGCCGCGCTGGCCGCCACGCGAGGTGGGCCCGCTCTCGAGGCTGCGCTGACCGACACCCTCGACCGGTTGTCCGCCACCGACGACGACGTCGAGCGCCAGGTGCACGCACTGGAGTTCTGGGACCGGGTCGTCGACGCCGCCGACTCGATCGTGTTCCGCCTGATGTTCAACAGCCTCAGGCTGGCCTACGAGCCCGCCCTGGAGGCGCTGGCGCCGCTGATGGCCGAGGAGGTGGGACAGGTGCAGTCGTACCGCCTGCTCACCGCGGCGATCGGCGCCGAGGACCCGGAGACCGCGAAGGTCGCCGCCGACCACGTCCTGCGACCCGCGACGGAGAGCCTGCTCGCCGCGCTGGCCGCTCTCGAGGAGGAGTGACATGACCAAACCGAGCCCGGAGATCGAGGCACTGGCCGCAGAACGGCTGGCCGCCGACGAGGACCGGATCACGGGCCAGGCCCGGCGCCGCCAGTCGCTGTCGCTGGGCGCTGCGTGGAGTGAGTTCTGGAAGCACCCGAGCCCGTGGATGATCTCGGCCTTCCTGGTCGGGTCGGTCGTCGCGCGTCTCGCGGTGGGCGGCGGATCGTGGTGGGAGCTGGTCATCCCCGCTGCGCTGATCGCGCTGTTCCCGGTGATCGAGTGGTGCATCCACGTCGCGATCCTGCACTGGAAGCCGCGCTCGCTCGGCCCGGTCACCATCGACTCGCTGCTGGCCCGCGAGCACCGCGCCCACCACGCCGACCCGCGCGACCTGCCACTGGTCTTCATCCCGTGGAAGGCCCTGGTCTGGCTGCTGCCGGCGTACGTCGCGATCGCGTGGCTCGCGATGCCGACACTCTCGTCCGCGCTCTCGCTGCTCGTGTCGGTGTACGGCCTCAAGTTCGGCTACGAGTGGACGCACTACCTCGTGCACAGCGACTACCGGCCGCGGTCACGGTGGTTCCGCTCGGTGTGGCGCAACCACCGCCTGCACCATTACAAGAACGAGCACTACTGGTTCACGGTGACCAGCGCCGGCACCGCCGACCGCATGTTCGGCACCTACCCGGCCGACCCGGGCGCGGTGCGGACCTCGCCGACGGTCAAGAAGCTGCACGACCTCGAGGAGTCGCGCGCCTAGGCGTACCTAGGCGCAGGTGGCGAACGGCAGCTGGTGGCCCAGGGCAAGCCGCGCGGCCGCGGCCGGGTCGGACATCACGTAGCCGATCCGTCCGGTCCGCGGGTCGGCCACGCCCCCGTCGAACGCCTGCGTGAACGTCGGCTCTCCCGCACCCAGCCGCATCCGGGTGAACAGGTCGTGCCGGCCCTCCCCCAGCCGCGCCGTCACCAGGCTGCCCTCGAACTGGAGCGCGTACACCGCGAGGTCGTCCACGTCCCCGGCGCTCTCGTCGTCGACGCAGCCACGAGCGACGTACGTCGCGTTGGCCGGCAGCCCGACCATCGCCACGGTCTCCGGATCGACCGCCCAGCTCTGCGCCGGGTCGTCGGTCGTGCCGCTGCTCACGAGGTGTTCTCCCGCGTCGACCACGGCACCGCTCAGGACGCCAGCCCCTTCCGACGCCGCCTCCGCGACCTTCGCCATGTCGCTCCCGTCCCGGAACCGCAGCACCCAACCCATCTCGTCGTCGTCGGCACCGTAGAAGTGCGCCTCCCACGCGACATCGACCTGGGTGACGCCGTACGTCGTGCCGAGCCGCCCCTCCTCGGGCCGCAGCATTCCTGTTGTCAGCATCGGCCGCTCCTGCTCGGCGCGCTGCCAGAACGCCGCCAGCTCCTCGGGCGTCGACTCGGCTCCCAGCCCCTCCGCCCCCAGCTCCAGCCGGACCTGGTCGAAGTCGGTCACCGTCAGCGTCCTCGCGTCCTCTGGCACCAGGGCAAGCACCGCCGCAGACGGCTCCAGGCTGCCGTCGTACGCCGGGTCGGGCGTCTCGCTCGACGCAGCCACCGGCGGCTCCTCCGGCTTCTCGTCGGAGCAGCCGCTCATCAAGAGCCCGCCAGCCAGCAGGGCGACCACGACCCCGTATCTCACGAGACACCATTGTCCGGATCGACGGTCCTCCGCGGGCCAGAACCGTCAGACAAAACGGGTGG
>CAVVOE010000001.1:0-491285 GCA_963749865.1 uncultured Actinomycetota bacterium | reverse complement strand
TCCCCGAAGGAATGAGTGACATGAGACTCGACAAGGTCAAGGCGCTGGTCACCGGCGCCAGCAGTGGGATCGGCGAGGCGGTGACGTCCCAGTTCCGGCGTGAGGGGGCAGGCTGCTGCTGACCGGTCGCCGGGAGCAGCTCGACTCCGCTCACCCCGACGACGTCTACCTGGCGGGGGACCTCAACGACGAGGCGTTCGTCGCCAGTCTGGCCACCCTGGCCGCAGAGTCCTTCGGCACCGTCGACGTCGTCGTCCTCAACCACGGCCTGCAGGCCACCAGCCCACTGACCGAGATGGGGTACGACGACGCGAAGAACGTGCTGCACAGCAACCTGCTCAGCGCGTTCCTGGTCCTCAAGCACTTCGCGCCGCTGATGCCCCCGGCGGTGGCTCGTTCGTGTGCGTCGAGCTCACGGCTCGGCATGGTCGGCATGCCAGGGCAAGTCCTGTACTCCGCGGCCAAGGGCGGCCTGATCATGCTCGCCAAAGGCGCGGCGATCGAATGGGCCCCGCGCAACATCCGCGTCAACGTCGTCGCACCCGGCCTGACCTCCACCCCGATCATCGAGGCATCCATCCACCGCCGGCCCGATCCCGAGGCTTACCGCCGTGAGCGCGAGTCCCAGATCCCGCTCCAACGGCTCGCCACCCCGGAGGAGATCGCCGACGCCGTCCTCTTCCTCGCATCCCCGGAGTCGTCCTACATCACCGGAGCGGTCCTGCCGGTCGACGGCGGGTACACCGCCTTCTAGGCATCCGCAGGCTCCAGCCGTTTCACGAGCGGGGGCCCAACCATCTGCTCGACCGGTGCGTTCATTAGGACCGACGAGTGGCGCCGGTCACCGCTCAACAGCCCCTCAGACATCACATGCTCGGCAACACAAGCGTGCGTTCCGGCGTCTGGTTGAGCACCAGCAGCGTGCGTGCGCCGCCGATCCCGGGAATCCGCTGTCGCAGCTCCTCTGTGACGAAGCGCTGCAGGTGCTCGGCATCGCGCAGCCTCACGAGCAGGAGGAGGTCGAATTCCCCTGCGAGGTCGGCGGCGTACTCGACCTCGTCCATCTCCTCGAATATCGGCACCAGCGACGGACCACTTCTTCCACTTGTCCGGCGTGGACCGGAGCAGCACGACAGCGGTGACGCTGAGCCCGACGCGCTTTGGGTTGACGGTGACCGTGAGGGATTCGATGACGCCCTCCTCCCGCAGCCGGGCCAGAGCGTGCGTAGGCGGTCGCCCGAGAGACGCCGACCTCGTCGCTCAGGGTGCCAATCGGCGCTCGGGCGTCCGCCTGGAGTGCCCGCAGGAGGGCCAGGTCGATCTCGTCGATCGAACGATCTCCTCGTTCGGAGGGCTGCTTCTGCCGCATCGTCCACCGCTTTCCGGGATTCGTCGCCGTGCTGGTGCCCAGCGGTCCTCAACGTCGGACGCAGGGTCACGCTCAGGTTACCGATCTTCGTCGCCGGGGGGTACCCAACTTGCGGGCTGGACGATACTGGGCTTCCTGCCGTCCGATTTCGCCTTATCGGACGGCTTAGGCACCGTCTGTAGACAGTTCAGCTCACCAGTCACTCGCAGGCTGGACGGCGTTCCTCGGTGATGCCTAGCCTGCTGGTCACCGGAGCGCGTACTGAAGGAGCTGGCTGTGACCACGCGATCGACCCGAGGTATCGCTACTCGCCTGGTGCACGGCGACAAGGACGGCCACGGCGCGGTGGTTGTGCCGGTGTTCGACAACGCGGCGTTCGTCCTTGATCACATGGAGCACCACGACGAGATGCTCCAGCAACCCTCTTCCCGGCCCTACTACTCACGCGGCTACAACCCGACCGTGGCGGCGCTGGAGGCCCGCCTGGCTGACATCGAGTCGGCGTCGTGGGCGCTCGCCTTCAGCACGGGGATGTCGGCCATCGTCACGACGGTGCTCACTCTCTGCCGCAACGGCGGTCACATCATCGTCTCCGACCAGGTGTTCGAGACGACGAAGCGGTGGCTGACCGAGAGCTTCGGGGCCGGCGGCGGCGAATTCACCTTCGCCGACTTCACCGCCCTCGGGGAGGTCAAGGCGGCCTTCCGACCGGAAACGCGGGCCGTGTTCTTCGAAGAGTTCACCAATCCGGCGCTGCAGGTTCTGGATCTGCCGGCGCTCGTGGATCTGGCGCACGACAACGGTGCTCTAGCCGTGGTCGACAACACGTTCGCCTCGCCGGTGTTGTTCCGGCCGACGGAGTACGGCGCCGACCTGGTCCTGCACAGCGCCACCAAGTATCTGTCCGGCCATGGGAGGGTCTTGGGCGGGTCACTCGCCGGCCACGACCCTGAGCTGAGGGGCGAGATCGCTGAGCACCGACGCCAGACCGGCGTGATCATCACGCCGCAGAACGCAGTAGGGATCCTGCAGGGCATGGCGACCTTGGAGCTGCGGGTGGAGCGCGCCTCGGCGACAGCGGTGCGCCTGGCCGCGCTCGCCGCGGCCCACCCGGCTACGGCAGAGGTCAACTACCCCGGCCTCCCCGACAGCGTCGGCCATGACATCGCGACGCGACTGACCGGAGGTCGTTACGGCGGGATGTTCTCGTTCTCGCTCACGAGCCCCAGCCGCAAGGCTGCGGTGTACGACGCGTTCGAGCTCATCGTGCGGGCAACCAGCCTGGGCGACGTCGCCAGCCTCGTCGACTCTGCCAGCAACCCGGACGTGCTGCGGATCTCCACCGGCATCGAGGATCCCGACGACCTCGCCGCGGATCTCTTACAAGCGCTCGATTCCGCCTTGTGACACCAGACCGACCTCGGACCCGCAAACGAGGAGCCGACCATGAGCATGGCCACCGAAAACCCCCGACTGCCCACCGACGATGGGTCAAGGGTTCTGCACGAGGTGCATGACCGGCTGCTCTGGCTCGCCACGGCCATCGTCCACCACGCGAACCGGGTTCGGCCCAACTCGTCGGGGGTGAAGGTCGGCGGGCACCAGGCGTCCTCGGCCTCAATGGTCTCCATCATGACCACGCTGTGGTTCCGTCACCTTCGGCCAGATGACCGGGTGTCGGTCAAGCCGCATGCAGCGCCGGTGCTGCACGCGCTCAACTATCTGCTGGGCGATCTGGACGCGTCGTATCTGGAGCGGCTACGTGAGTTCGGCGGCCTGCAGAGCTACCCCAGCCGGGTGAAGGACCCTGACCTGGTGGACTACTCGACCGGGTCGGTCGGCATCGGCGCGACCGCGCCGATCTGGGGTGCGATGGCACGGCGGTACGTCAACCGGGGACCGGGGCGGCAGTACTCACTCGTCGGAGACGCGGAGCTCGACGAGGGCGCCGTGTGGGAGGCGGTCCTCGACCCGAACGTGGCCGAGCTCGGGGAGCTGGTCTGGGTTGTCGACCTGAACCGTCAGTCCTTGGACCGCGTGGTGCCGGACATTGCAGCCGACAAGCTGAGCGGGCTGTTCGCTGCAGCCGGGTGGCAGGTCATCAGCGTCAAGTACGGCCAGCTCCTGCGAGAGCTCTTCGACGGTCGCGGCGGACCGGAGCTGCGTGCGCGCATCGACACGATGACCAATCCGGAGTACCAGCGCCTGCTCCGATGTGACGCCGCCGAGCTGCGCAGGCGGCTCCCCGGGGACGGCGCGCAGGGCCCTCGGATCGCAGCGCTGGTCGCTCAGCTGGACGATCAGCATCTGGTCGATGCGATCGCGAACCTCGGTGGTCACGACCTGGGAGCGCTTGACGACGCCTTCGCAGCGATTGACGACGCGCGGCCGACGGTGATCTTGGCCTATACCGTCAAAGGCTTCGGACTTCCGACCAAGGGGCACCCTCAGAATCACTCCGCGCTGCTGAGCCACGACCAGATGCGTGAGCTGGCCGACCACCTGGCCGCCAGTCCCGACGACCCGTGGAGTGCCTTCGCCGCGGACCACCCAGCCGCGACGTTGTGCCGGCAGACTGCTGCCAGGCTGCGCCGCCCTGAGGTGTTGGACCCCCGACCGCTCGCGGTGCCGACTGACACCGGTAGAACGCCCGGCGGAACCGCCACTACCCAGGCAGCACTGGGACGAACTCTGCTCGACCTCACCCGCCAAGCGCCCGATGTCGCTCGCAGGATCGTCACCGTGAGCCCCGACGTCAGCTCGTCGACCAATTTGGGGGGCTGGGTCAACAAGGTTGGCGTGTGGTCGGTCCGCGAGCGCCAGAACTGGTTCGCCGACGACGGCGAGACGATCCTGCACTGGCGGGAGATGCCGACGGGGCAGCACATCGAGCTCGGGATCGCAGAGGTGAACCTCGTTGGACTGCTGGGGGAGCTCGGCGCGACCTGGAGCCGGTGGGGCGAGCCGCTGTTGCCGATCGGAGTGGTCTACGACCCATTCGTGGAGCGAGCGCTGGAGCCATGGTCGTACGGGATCTACGCGGGCGGCCAGTCGATCCTCGTCGGCACGCCCTCAGGCGTCTCGCTCGCGCCAGAGGGAGGCGCCCATCAATCGATCAAGACCCCCTCGATCGGCTTGGAGCAGCCCGGATGCATCACCTACGAGCCGGCCTTCGCGATCGATACCGAGTGGACACTGTTGACGAGCTTGGCCCGGCTCGGGCGGCCCGACGGCTGCTCGGCGTACTTGCGGCTCTCGACCAGGCCGGTGGATCAGTCACTGGCCGAGGTTCCGGCCGACCCCGGTGCTCGCGAGCGGCGTCGACGCCAGGTGGTCGCCGGCGCCTACCGACTGCGGCGGCATCCCTCCCCAGCTGTGACCATTGCCGCGATGGGAGCGATGGTGCCGGAGGCGCTCGCGGCAGCCGACCGACTGGCTGCGCAGAACGTGGCGGTCGAGGTCGTGTGCGTGACCAGCCCTGACCTGCTCTACCGGGCCTTACGTGCCCGGCAGGGCCACGAGGCGGCGGACACGTGGGTGCTCGACCAGGTGTTCCCTGCCGACAGAGCGGCACCGTTGGTCACCGTACTGGACGGCCATCCCCACACGCTCTCGTTCTTGGCGACGGTCAACCAGGTGAAGCACTCTGCGCTCGGTGTCACCCAGTTCGGGCAGTCGGGATCGCTCGAGGACATCTACCGTCTTCATGGGATCGATGCCGACTCGATCACCGCCGCCTCCCTGGACTTGGTGGACTAACGGTGAGCACCTTGCCGCCCACATGCCTCCTCCTAGACCTTGACGGCACCCTGGTGGACTCCGCCCCCGGCATCACAGCCAGCGTCACTGCCGCGCTCAAGGAGATCGATGTTCCGGTTCCCGCTGCGGACGTCCTGCAAAGCTTCGTCGGGCCGCCCATGCGCCAAACGTTTCTCGAGCTCGTCGGCCTCGACGAGTTGACGGCCGAGCTGGCTTTGCGGTTGTACCGGCGCTACTACGCCGAGATGGGCGCCTTGGACAGCAAGGTGTATGACGGGGTTCCGGATCTGCTGGAGGCACTGTCTGAGGCCGAGTGGCCGATGGCCGTGGCCACCTCGAAGGTCCAGGACCAGGCTGACCGAGTCGTCGAGCACTACGGTCTGGCGGCACACATGGTGACCGTGTGCGGCACGTCGGACGCCGAAGGCCGGACCTCCAAGCGCGAGGTGATCAGGGAGTGCCTGCGCCGCCTGCATGAGCGTGGAGTCGACGTCTCCCGCCCGCTGATGGTGGGGGACCGTGGCTACGACGTGCTGAGCGCCGCCGCCGAAGGCGTGCCCGCGATCCGCGTCCTGTGGGGATATGGGACTCCGGACGAGTCGGCGGAAGCCGTCGCGACCGCCGAATCGCCCCAGGCTCTGGCACGCCTATTGCTGTGCTCGAACGAATCGCTGGTGCCCGCCGTCGCACGCTCCTTCCAACGGACCTGAGGGATCGCCGACTGTGGACGCCATCGATGAGAAGATCATCGCCGAGCTGAGTCGCAACGCCCGCGTCTCGCACGCGGAGCTGGCCAGCAGGGTCCTCTTGTCTCGCAACGCGGTGCGCCAGCGAATCGAACGGCTGGAGCGTCAAGGACACATCGCCGGCTACACCATCGTCCGCGCTGGCGACGACACCGGCGATGTCGTATCCGCGCTCGTCCTCGTCTACCGCCAGGACCGGATGCGCGGCGGGGACGTCCTGGCTGCGCTCAAGCGCATTCCGGAGGTCGTGATCTGCGAGATTCTCAGCGGCGACTTCGACATCATGGTGCGTCTGGAGGCGGCCTCGCTCGAACGCGTTCGCCGCATCTGGGAGGACATCGCACAGATGCCAGGCGTACGGGACACGGTCACGGCTCTCACCCTGTCCACGGTGGTAAACCGGCCACGGGGCGGGCGGCGTTCGGCGGTACGGACTGAGCGGCCTCACTTGGACTGATCTCTGGTCGGTCGGGTCATGCCGGTGGTCCTGGCTGTCCGTGGCCTGGTGTGCGGCGGCGTCATGCCAGTTGGACGGGGCACGGGCGGAGGGCCCGAGTGGATGCGGGGGTCATTTTCGGTTCCTGCCAGCGAGCGGTTGGTTCAGACGATCGGTGCAGGATCGGTTCTTTAGTCGCGCAAAGGTCCGGCCACACGGGAACAAATGAGAATTCTTGTCTGGACAAGTCCACTAGATCTGGACCGGTGCTCTTCGCCGCACATAGCGTCGTGGTACCAGCCGGGGGTATGCGGATGTCTCCCTGAGAAGTCCTCTTCTCTACCGCCCCGGCACAGGAATCAAGGAAATCTCATGACTCGAATTCGTTGGGCCGGCGGGGTTGCGCTGCTCGCGCTGACCGCCTCTGCATGCGGCACGGGGAATGACGCTGGTTCGTCCGGCGCCGGCGACGACAACGGACACCTCGTCTATGCCGAGCACCTCCCGCCCGTGTCGGCGTGGGCAGTGGAGACAAATGACGCGTTCACGCTGACTCGGGCCGGGTGCCTTGAGCCGCTGGTGCAGTCCGAGCCGGACGGGTCGCTCACCGAGAAGCTGGCAACGTCGTGGGAACAGGTGGAGCCCACGGCGTGGGAGTTCCAGCTGCGCGAGGATGTGCAGTTCCAGGACGGCACGCCGATGGACGCCGACGCCGTGGTCGGGGCGCTCACCCATGTGCTGGAGGCGGAGACGCCCGCCCGGTCGTTCAACACTGATGTGGTGTCCGGGGTGGAGGCGGTGGACGACAGCACGATCCGGATCACGACCAAGCAGCCCGATGTGCTGCTGGCGTACCGGATGGCCAGCCCCAATACCGGCATCCTGGCCCCGAAGGCTTATGCGGGCGACCAGATCGACATCGAGGGCACCTGCACCGGCCCGTTTGAGGTAGTCGAGGAGAACCCGCAGCAGTCGCTCAGCCTGGAGCGCAATGAGAGCTACTGGGGCGGGACTCCCGCGCTGGCCACGGCAGAGATCAGGTTTGTCGTTGACGGCGCGGTCCGGGCGACGCAGCTGCAGGCCGGCGAGGTCGACATCGCGCCGTACCTGCCGGTGACCAGCATGGCCGCGCTCGAGGGCGATGACACCCTGGAGGTGACCGCGACCGAGCAGCCCCGGGCCACGGCGATGATGCTGAACAACTCCAGGCCCCCGTTCGACAACCCTCTGGTGCGTCAAGCGATCCAGAAAGCGATCGACACCCAGGCCATCGCCGACACCATCTATGAGGGCGTGATGAGTCCGGCGGTCGGACCGTTCGCCCCGGACGAGCCATGGGCACCGCAAGATGTCTCCCCGGTGTCCCAGGATCTCGACGGGGCCAAGGCTCTCTTCGGCGAGGCGGGCGTGGACCCCAGCACTCTGTCCTTCGAGCTCATGGCCTACGTGTCCCGCGCCGAGTTCGCCGATGTTGCCGAGGTCATCCAGGATCAGCTCGGACAGCTCGGCATCAAGGTGAAGATCAAATCCGGTGAGTACGCCTCGTTCGAGCCCGACCTGCTGGCCGGCGCCTACGACGCCGCGCTGCTCTCGCGCGGTTACCTGCTCGACGTGGGCGACCCGGCGGGCTACCTGGACGCGGACTACACCTGCGAGGGCAGCTACAACATCGCCCACTACTGCGACGAAGAGACCGACGCGCAGGTCAACCAGGCACTGCAGGACGAGGACCAGGACGCCAGGTACGAGATCTACCGCGACATCGCTCAGAAACTGCAGTCCGAGGCGGTCAACATCTTCCTCGTCCACGAGTCCGGGGTGGTGGGCACCACCACGCGCGTCGAGAACTACCAGGCCCACCCCCTCAACTTCTACGTCATGACCCACGAGCTCGGCGTCGGCTGAAGCCGGAAAGGTGTAGTCATGTTTCGAGATGCACGCCCCCAGAGCGGGCCAGATGGTGCGGCCGGTCTTCCACCAGCATCTGACAACCCGTGGGCGCGGAGCCTGTGGCTTGAGGGAGTCGTCCGGGATCTGACACCGAGAGCGCAGCTTTCCGGCGACCACACTTGTGATGTCGCGATCGTCGGAGCCGGGTTCGCCGGGCTGTGGACGGCCTACTACCTCAAGGCGGCGGACCCTTCGCTGCGGGTCACCGTGGTCGAGGCCGAGATCGCGGGATTCGGCGCTGCCGGCCGCAATGGCGGCTTTGTGTCAGCAGGAATTGCCGGCAGCGGCGCGCGCTATGCACGCGTCAGCGGTTGGGACAGCGTCCTGCGAGCCGAGCGCGAGACCCAGCACGGGGTCGACGAGATCGGCCGCGTCGTGTCGTTGGAAGGCATTGAGTGCGGCTACAAGAAGGCGGGGGCGCTCACAGTGGCGACGACCGAACCGCAGTTGCAGCGCCTCAGGGCCAGGGTCGAGGCAAAGCACGGTTTTGGGCTCAGGACCGAGGACGTCAAGCTTTTGACCTCCGATGAGTGTGCCGACCTCATCCGCGGGGCTAAGGGGGTTCTGGCTGGGTCCTTCACGCCGCACGTCGCTCGGGTCGACCCCGCTCGGTTGGCTCGCGGGCTGGCCTCGGCCTGCGAGCGTCTCGGGGTCAAGATCTATGAACAGAGCCCGGCACAACACTTGGGCCCGAAGGTG
Organism: uncultured Actinomycetota bacterium; assembly: GCA_963749865.1. Classification (GTDB taxonomy): domain Bacteria; phylum Actinomycetota; class Actinomycetes; order Propionibacteriales; family Nocardioidaceae; genus Nocardioides. The sequence goes on along the minus strand of CAVVOE010000001.1, from coordinate 482,326 downwards.
GTCCAGTGCCGGAACGGACGGATCTCGGCCGATGTCGTGGTCCGAGCCACGGAGTCCTACACGATCCGCGAGCGGGGCCAGCGACGCAGCTTCCTGCCCCTCTACTCCCTGATGATCGCTACCGAACCTCTCCCGCAGCAGACCTGGGACGAGCTCGGGTGGCGGGACGGACTCGGGGCCGCAGACATCAGGCATCTCTACTACTACGCCCAGCAGACGATCGACGGCAGGATCGCGCTGGGCGGCCGAGGGGCGCCGTATCGGCTGACCGACCCCATTTCAGCTCGGAACGAGCAGGACGCCGGAGTCTACGAGCGGCTGTGTCAGACCCTGCACGAAGCGTTTCCTGCTGCGTCGCAGGCTCGGATCACCCACCACTGGGGCGGCTCTCTCGCCGTCCCACGCGACTGGTGCATGAGAACGACCTTCGACCGCCAGACGGGACTGGGATTCGTGGGCGCGTTCGGCGGTCACGGTGTGACCGCCTCCAACATCGCTGGCCGCACCATGCGTGACCTTGTGCTGGGCCACAGCACGGACCTGACATCGCTTCCATGGGTCGGACACCACACCCGGAGCTGGGAACCCGAGCCCATCCGGTTCATCGCCGCGAGGCTCATTGCCAGGACGCTCGACGCGTCAGACGCCTACGAGGAGCGGACTGGAAAGCCCGCGAAACGCGCCCGGCTGGTTGCACCGTTCCTGCCACCGAGCTAGCTGATCCCATGCCTCCAACCCCGCACCGCCTGGGCTCACCACCCTTGATGACGTGGAGGCGGAACTCCTAGTGGTGGTGGGCCGTCCCCGAGGCTTCGCATGCGGCCTCGGGGGCTGCGCAACGTCAGACTCGAGCACGCCCTCCGATTGGCCCAGGGAGTCGTGCTTCATCGAAGCGCTCATCACACGCTGCCCCGGTGATTGATGCACACGACCCTCGGCTGAGTCATCTCCTCGAAGGCGAAGCGCACGCGTTCGCGCCCCATGCTGCCGTACTTGAACCCGCTGAACGGCATCGCGTCGAACCGGTAGTCGGACGAGTCTTTGATCATCAAGCCGCCAGCTTCCAGCAGTCGAGCCGCGCTCAAGGCATGGCCCCGTCGCGCGGTGAAGATCCCCGCGTGGAGTCTGTAGTCGACGGCGTTAGCCGGATGGTGTCAGTCACGGAGAGCCGCCTGAACCACTCGCAGCGCGTTGGCATCGCTGCCCTTTGCGTGGTGTCGTTCGTGGATCGCGATGATGTCTGAGAGCAGGGCGTAGGCGGTTTCGATGCGGCCGGCGCCGGGTCCGGACACCGTGACCGTGCCGAGGAGATCGGTGTCGAAGGCCACCGCGTTGTTCGCTCCAGAGGTTCCAGCGAGTGGATGGTGAGCGGGAAGGGCCTGGGGCGCCACCCTTGCGTCCACCGTGCCATCCGCGCGTCGTTTCGCCGAGCCGACCAGCTTCCAGTGCAGTCCTTTCGACGCGGCGTCCTGAACCTCTCGGGGTGTGATGCTAGAGATGCCCTCGCACGGGACGTCCTCGCGGCGCAGGCTGGCGCCGAGGACCTCGTTGGCCAGGATCATGACCTTGAGCTGAACGTCGTGACCTTCGAGGTCGGCGGTGGGGTCGGCTTCGGCGTATCCGCGTTCTTGGGCTTCCGCGATGGCGGACGGCAGGTCGAGTCCTTCTTCCAGCCGGCCGAGGATGTAGTTCGAGGTGCCGTTCATGATGCCCTGGACGCCCTCGACCCGAAGTCCGCCGAACATGCGTCGGGCCATGCGCAGGATAGGGGTGCCGCTGACCACAGCGCCCTCGAACTCGAAGCTGACGCCGTACTCGGCGGCCAGCGCCTTGAGTGCCTGGCCGGCGAGGGCGACGGGTCCCTTGTTGGTGGTGCACACGTGCTTGCCGGATTCGAGGGCCCAGCGCACATGGGAGAGGGCGGGCTCACCGTCGGTGGGGTTCGTGTACGTCGCTTCGGCCACGATGTCCGCCGGCACGTGGCGGATCACCCACTCATTGCGCGGATCGGCACTTCCCCCGGCCCGGTCGGCGAAGCCCAAGGCATCGGGCTCCGTGGCGAGCAGCGGCACGAGGTCGATGCCGTCTGTATCGACCAGAGAACCGGCCCGCAGGTCCGTGATCGCCACCACGCGCAGAGTGAACCCCAGCTCACGAGCAAGGTCGTCGCCGCGCTGAACGATGAGCTCGGCGAGCGCCCGGTTGACACCGCCGAATCCGATGAGGGCGAGGTCGTAACGGTCCACGTGATCACTCCTTGGCAGGGCGCTCCACCCTTTGCGTGGGGCTGCTGAGATCCTCACGCCCAGGCCGGTCACCTGCTCCATGTCAAAACGGCCGTACGGCCTGCCGATTTGCACCTCAGGGCGACGATTTGTCCGGCCAGCCAGGAAGTCCGCGGAACCCTCGATGAACTGGCGGCTGTTGGTGCGCCTGCGGGGATCATCATCAAAGCGAACACAAGCTGCTCCATCCCGACGACGTCACGCGGTTGCCGCCGCGAACGGCATCGGGTGCATCCCATGCGACTGGGCGGACCAAGCACGCCTGCCTAGTGTCAGGCCAGGACGCTGGTCGCTCGCCCGATACCGCCAGTCCGCAAATAGTCCGCAAATAGTCCGCAAAAAGTCCGGTCGAGACCAGGACAGCCAACTGTGGCCAGCGACGACAGATCTCGGTTTTCGCAGGTCGAGTCCACTTTTCCAGCGAGGACCAACGATGGCCAGCAGCAACCAGTGCCCTGCGGGTAAGTTCCCTGGTGCTACTGAACGGTCTGCTCAGTTCCAGTCGTGCACATCGCGCAGGTGGGTGAGGACGGCGAGGACGCGGCGGTTGCCCTCGTCGCTCTCGGGGATGTCGAGTTTGAGCAGGACGTGGCGCACGTGTGCCTCGACCGTGCGCTGGCTGAGCACCAGCCGCTGCGCGATCGCGATGTTCGTCAGGCACGTGCTGGATCGGCTGTCCGGCGGCGACCCGCTCGCGCACGCGACCGTGCCGGCGGCGGCGCTGCTGGGCGGGCTGATGATCACAGGGGTGTCCCTCGACGTGGGGAGCGCGTTCGCGGGATGGTCGGACGAGTTCACCCCCGACCCGGACACCGCCCGCGCGCTCGGCATGGCCGGACAAGTCCTCGGGCTCACCGGACTGATCGGCGGGGCGGTGCTGGTCGCCGTGACGACGAGGATCGCCCAGCAGGCGCGCGCCCTGTCGACGTGGGCCGTCTGGGTGCCCTACGTCGTCGCCGTGCTGTGCCTGTCCGGCTTCTGGAGCGGGGGCATGGGATCTGTGGCCTTCGCCCTCTGGCTTGTCGGTGCCGTCATCGGAGTGCTCCGCTCGGCGCGATGACGGAGTGGCCTACTGTGGATCGGATCCGGTGGCGCCTACTTCCCGAAGGCCCTCATGCCCAGCACCAGCCTCAGCGCCTGCCCGCTCCGCGCCCAGGTCGATTCCCGCCTGGTGCGGTTCAGTGCCGGGGCCACTGCCAGCATTCTCGCCGTCGTGCTGCTCGTCGTTGACGTTGCACGACCATTGGGCCTCGGCCTGCTCGCCTCCCAGGCCGCCGTGTTTGCGTTCACCGCGTTCGCCAGCTTTCAGTGGTCACTGTGGGCGCAGGTCTATGCCCGTTTCATCTGGCCGCGGATAGGAGCACCGGCCGAGCTGGAGGATGCTCGGCCGCCGCGGTTCGCCCAGTTCTTCGGATTGGTGCTCACGGCTCCGGCGCTGCTCTTCTTCTCAGCTGGCGCCGACGTCGCTGGCTACAGCCTGACGGCACTCGCCTTCGGCGCAGCAGCCCTCAACGCCAGCACCGGGCACTGTCTGGGCTGCCAGGCCTTCCTGCTGGTTCGTCGACTGCGATCGGCCTGAACGGTGACCCGCTGGCAGCAGATCGCCCGCGAGACCGGCGGCCCCGACTACGCCGCCCGTTACGCCGAGCGGTTCCGCGCGCTGGCCGCCCGCGGCGACGACACGCACGGCGAGGCCGCGTTCGTGACCTCGCTCGCCGACCCGCCGGCGCGGGTCCTCGACGCCGGCTGCGGCACCGGCCGGGTGGCGATCCGGCTGGCCGAGCTCGGGTACGCCGTCGTGGGCGTGGACCTCGACGCGTCGATGCTGGTGCAGGCCCGCGAGGAGGCGCCGCACCTCGACTGGCGGGTCGGTGACCTGGCCGTGCTCGACACCGGCGAGACCTACGACGTGGTGCTGGTGGCCGGCAACACGATCCCGCTCCTGGAGCCCGGCACCCTCGAGAGCACCGCCGCCCGCCTGGCCGCCCACCTCGGAGACGACGGCCGGCTGGTGTGCGGCTTCGGCCTCGACGAGGCGCACCTGCCGCGCGGCTGCCCGGCCACGCCCCTGGCCGATGTCGACGCCGCGTTCGAGGCGGCGGGACTCGACCTCATCAGCCGGCACTCGACGTGGGACCGCGCGCCGTACGACGAGGCCGAGGGCTACGTCGTCACCGTCCACCGCCGCGAATCGTAGGCTGCGCACCGTGCTGTCCCTCGACGCGCTGGTCGACCAGGACCTGTTCGTGTGCCCGCGGTGTGGGAGCGCGGTGCGCCCCCAGGACGGCGAGTGGCACTGCGCGGGCGCGACCTGTGCGTACGCCGACGAGCCGTTCCCGGTCGTGGCCGGAGTCCCGGCGCTGGTCGACTTCGAGCGCAGCGTGCTCGACGCGGGCCGGCTCCGTGCGGTCGAGGGCGCCTCCGAGGTCCAGCGTTCGCGGTTGGCGGGGCCGCTGCGTCGGCTCCTGCACCCCACCAACTCCACCGCCGCGGCGAACGTGGCGCGGATGGGGGAGCTGCTCAAGGCCGACACCCCTGGCCGCAACCCGCGGATCCTCGTGGTCGGGGGCGGCACCATCGGCGACGGGCTCGAGAGCGTGTACGACGACCCGACCGTCGACCTGATCTCCTTCGACGTCTACGCGAGCCCGGCGGTGCAGTTCGTCGGTGACGGCCACGCGATCGCGCTGGCCGACGGCAGCGTGGACGGGGTGATCGTCCAGGCCGTGCTCGAGCACGTGCTGGAGCCGACCGTGGTGGTGAACGAGATCCATCGCGTCCTGCGCGCCGGCGGCATCGTCTATGCGGACACACCGTTCCTGCAGCAGGTGCACGAGGGCGCCTACGACTTCACCCGGTTCACCGACAGCGGACACCGGTTCCTGTTCCGCAGCTTCGAGCGGATCGACTCCGGCTCGGTGGCCGGTGCGGGCACCGCACTGCGCTGGTCGGTCGACTACTTCGTCCGCGCGTTGACCCGGTCGGTGCCGCTCGGCCGGATCGTGTCGCTCTGCTTCTTCTGGCTGAGCTACCTCGACCGGTTCCTGGACCAGAAGCACTCCGTCGACGCGGCCAGCAGCGTCTTCTTCCTGGGCCGCAAGACCGACCGGCCGATCTCCGGAGCCGACATCATCGACTACTACCAGGGCGGCATGTAGGACAGTGGGCATCGTCGTCCTGACCGGGGCGGGCATCTCCGCGGAGAGCGGCGTGCCGACGTTCCGCGACGCCGACGGCCTCTGGGAGGGCCACCGCGCGGAGGACGTGGCCACCCCCGAGGCGTTCGAGCGTCAGCCGTCGGTGGTGCACCGGTTCTACGACGCCCGCCGCGCAGCGCTCGCCGCGGTCGAACCCAATCCGGCGCACCACGCCCTGGCCCGGCTGGAGGACGCGGTCGGCGACGACCTGCTCGTCGTGACCCAGAACGTCGACGACCTGCACGAACGGGCCGGCTCCACCCGGGTGCTGCACATGCACGGCCAGCTCCTCTCGGCGCTGTGCCGCGGCTGCGGCGGCCGGCACCCGTGGCACGGTGACCTGGGCGACTTCCCACCCTGCCCCGGCTGCGGCGTCACCGAGCTCCGCCCCGACGTCGTGTGGTTCGGAGAGGTCCCCTACGACATGGACCGGATCTTCACTGCCCTGGAGGACGCCGACCTGTTCGTGTCGATCGGCACCTCGGGAGCGGTGTACCCGGCAGCAGGCTTCGTGCAGGCCGCATCGGCGTACGGCGCCCGCACCCTCGAGCTGAACCTGGTGCCCAGCGAGGGGAGCCACCTCTTCCACGAGGCGCGGCACGGCCGGGCCGGCGAGCTCGTGCCCGCGTGGGTGGACGAGGTGCTGCGCTGAGCCCGGCTACGGTGACGCCATGACGCGGCTGCTCGGACTGCTGACCGTCCTCGTCCTGGCTCTCGGCCCGGGAGCAGCGCACGCCGAGGCGTCCGGGGCCCAGCGCGACGCGCCGAGCCGTGACCAGTGGCTGACCGACGTGAAGGCCGTGATGGAGGGATCGCACGGCGACATCCGGGCGCGCGTCGCCGCGAAGGACCCGGAGGAGACGCTGGCGGTCAACTTCGACATCGACAACACGGTGATCGCCACCTACTACGACGGCGGTGGCGCGATCCCCAAGATGCTGAAGCTCACCAGGTTCCTGCAGCGGCAGCACGTGGCGGTGCTGTTCAACACCGGCCGGCTCGGGTCCAAGCGGGTCAGCACCTTGCGCCAGCTCGAGCGCAACGGCTTTCCCGTCGACGGCCTGTGCCTGCGTGGCAAGGGAGCGCCGCTCGCCTTCGGCAAGCAGCGCTGCCGCGACAAGTTCATCGAGCGCGGCTACACCTTGATCGCGAACGTCGGCAACAACGACACCGACTTCGAGGGCGACGGCTACGAGACGGCGTACGTGCTGCCCAACTACGAGGGTGTCCTGGGCTGAGCCGTCCCGTCAGCCCTGGGCGATCCGAGCCCGGATCATGCCCTCGAGCCGGTCGACGTCGTCGGCCAGGCCGAGCTTGGGGGCGAACTCGCGCACCACGTGCACGAACATCTCGCCGGACTCGATGATCCGCGGGTCCATGTGGCCGAAGACCTCGAGCGCCACCACGCCGTAGAGCGTGGTCCAGCCCTGCTGGTAGAGCCAGACCAGGCCGCGATCGGCCAGCGGGAGGTCGTCCACCTTGGCCGGGATCAGCGGGTCGATGACCGTCTCGCGGACCGACGGCGGCAGCTCGTCGAGCGCGGGGATCGGGTGGTGGTTGTGGTCCCACAGCGCGCGCATCTGGCCGGTCATCAGGTGGCCCGAGTTGGAGATCGTGAGCATCTCGCGGCGCACGCACTGCGCGTCGGCGATCGGGTTGGCGAAGGCCAGGGTGAACTCGCGGGGGTTGCCGAGCGCCCACATCCGGAACTCGGTCACCGACGCGACCAGCCGGCCGGCGTGGTCGTCGGCCGGCAGCGCGTCGGCGGCGGCCGCGAACCGCTCGGTGGCGGCCTTGTCGATCTCGAACGCCACCAGGTCGACGAGCTCCTGGTAGCTGGCCACGTAGCGGTACAGCGCCGGCGGGGTCAGCCCCATCCGGCCGGCGACGGCCCGCAGCGAGAGCTCGGTGCCCTCGGCGAGCAGCTCGCGCGAGGTGCGCACGATCTCGTCGTACGTCGCCTCGCGCTGTCTCTCGCGCCGGGTCTGCGCCGTCCCTGGGGCCGGTGGGGCAGTCTGCACCTCGGGGCTCATGGGTTCCTTTCCTCGTTGACAGCGGGAGTTTACACCGTTTACCGTTTACATCGTTCACAAGCATGATGGATGTTCACGAGGAGTTGCCATGATCGAGCGCTGGGGAGCCTTCGTGGCTCGCCGGGCCCTGGCCGTGCTGCTGGCCGGTCTCGCCGTGACCGTTGCGGCGGCCGCGTACGGGTTCGGCGTCTTCGACCACCTGTCGCAGGGCGGGTTCGACGACGCGAAGTCCGAGTCCGCCCGTGAGCTGACCGCCGAGCGGGACACCTTCGGGAACCAGAACGTCGACGTCGTCGCCATCTACACCAGCGCCGACCTCGTCGCGTCCGACCCCGAGTTCCAGGCCGGCGTCGAGCAGGTCGTGGCCGGGTTGACCCCCGACACCACGACCAGCGTGATCCCCTACTACGACGCACCCGCCGACGCCGGGCTGGTCAGCAAGGACGGCCACTCGGCCCAGGTGCTGATCTCGCTGGCGGGCGACAGCCAGGACGACTACCTGACCAACTACGACGAGCTCTCGCCGACCCTCGAGGCGCCCGAGTCCACCGGCCTGGAGACCGACGTAGCCGGTGCGTTCGCGGTCTACAACGACGTCAACGAGATCACCAGCGAGGACCTGGCCCGCGCCGAGTCGATCTCGATGCCGGTCGTCCTCCTGCTGGCGCTGCTGATCTTCGGCAGCCTGGTCGCAGCGTCGATGCCGGCGCTGGTGGGCCTGCTGGCCATGGTCGGCGCGCTGGCGCTGGTCCGGGTGATTGCATCGTTCACCGAGGTGTCGGTGTTCTCGGTGAACGTCATCTCGCTGCTGGGCATCGGTCTGGCCATCGACTACGCGCTGTTCGTGATCAGCCGCTTCCGCGAGGAGCTCGCGCTGCTCCCGGTCGACGACCCAGAGGCAGTGCCCACCGCGATCCGCCGCACCATGACCACCGCCGGCCGGACGGTGCTCTTCTCCGGCCTCACCGTGGCCGCCGCGATGTCGAGCCTGCTGATCTTCCCGCAGGCCTTCCTCAAGAGCATGGGGTACGGCGGCATGGCCGCGGTCCTCGTCGCGATGCTGGCCGCGCTCACCGTCCTGCCCGCCACCCTGCGGCTCCTGGGCCGCCGCGTCGACGCCGGCCGGCTGCCGTGGCGCCGGCACCGGCCGGTCGAGGTCAACGACGCGCACGGCCGCTGGGCCGCCCTGGCCCGGGGCGTGATGCGCCGGCCGTGGCTGGTGATCGCCGTGACCGTGACGGGGCTGCTGCTGCTCGCCTCGCCGTTCCTCGGCGCGAAGTGGGGCAGCGTCGACTACCGCGTGCTGCCGCCCGACGCGCCCGCCCACGTCGCGGCCGAGAAGCTCTCCGACTTCGGCCCTGAGACCTCGACCGCCTCACTGCTGGTCCGCGGCGCCTCCGAGGCCGACATCGCGGCGTACGCCGAGCAGGTGGCGCAGGTCGACGGCGTGCTCGGGGTGCAGCCGGTCGCGACCGAGGGCGACTCCACCCTGCTGCGGGCCTCGTGGGCCGGCAACAGCCAGAACGAGCAGAGCCAGGACGTCGTCGGGCAGATCCGCGAGCTCGAACCCGCCTCGGGCGAGGTGCTCGTCGGTGGCCTCAGCGCGGCGACCGTCGACCTCATCGACTCGGTCGGCGCCCACCTGCCCTGGATGGGACTGATCGTCGCCGGGGTGATGCTGGTCCTCCTTTTCATCGCCTTCGGCTCGCTGGTGCTGCCCGTCAAGGCGGTGGTGATGAACCTGTTCTCGATCACCGCGTCGTTCGGCGTCGTCACCTGGATCTTCAGCGACGGCCATCTCTCCGGCCTGCTCGGCTTCACGCCGCAGGGCTTCCTGGACGCCACGAACCCGATCCTGATGCTGGCCATCCTGTTCGGCCTCTCGATGGACTACGAGGTGTTCCTGCTCTCGCGGGTCCGCGAGCAGTGGGACCGCACCGGTGACAACGATGTGGCGGTCGCGACCGGCGTGCAGAAGACCGGCCGCATCATCACCAGCGCCGCGGTCCTGCTGGCCGTCGTGATCGGGGCCTTCGCGCTGAGCGGGATCGTGTTCATGAAGATGCTCGGCATCGGCATGCTGGTCGCCCTCCTGGTCGACGCCACCGTGGTCCGGGCGCTGCTGGTCCCCGCGACGATGAAGCTGCTCGGCCGCGCCAACTGGTGGGCGCCCGGCCCGGTGGTCCGGTGGTGGGAGCGGTACGGCTTCCGCGAGGGCGAGCAGGCTCCCCGCGCCACCACCGAGGAGCCCGAACCAGCCGGAGTCTGACGAGGCACGCCTAGGATGCCCGCCATGACGTCCACCCGGATCCGCGCGGCCGCCGCGCTCGCCTTCCTCGCGCTTGCGGCCGGTTGCGGCGGGAGCGACGGCGACGACAAGGGCGACGACGGCGGGGACAGCGACTTCGCCAAGCAGTCCGCCACCAAGATCGCCGACGCCGCCAAGGCGGACATGAAGGAGCTCGACTCGGTGACGTACGCCGGCGACATCAACTCGACGGGTCAGGCGATCAGCCTGGACATCCAGGCCAGCTCGGAGGGCGACTGCACCGGCAGCATCGGCCTCGGCGACGGCACTGCCGAGCTGCTGTCCAAGGACGGCGACAACTGGTTCCGCCCCGACGAGGCGTTCTGGCGCCAGCAGGCGCCCGAGGACGCCGACGCGATCATCGCCGCCGTGGGTGACAAGTGGGTCGTCGACACCAACGCGGAGTTCTCGCAGTTCTGTGACCTCGACGCGTTCTTCGACAACGTCTTCGCCGATGACGAGGACGGCAGCGAGTACAAGACCGTCGGCACCGACGAGCTGAACGGCGAGGACGTGGTCAAGGTCGAGAACACCGACGACCGGGGCACGTCGACCGGGTACGTGCTGGTCGACGACCCGCACTATCTGCTCAAGATCGAGCGCACCGAGGGCGACGACCCGGGCAAGATCGAGTTCAGCGAGTTCGACGAGGAGTTCGAGGTCGAGGCGCCCGCCGAGGACGAGGTCGTCGACCTCAGCCAGCTGTAGTCCCTATCCCATCTGCACGAGCGCGCCCGCGTGCGCGGGCAGGGTGAGCACACCGCCGGCCACGTCGACTCCCGACTCGGTCTCGAAGAGCAGCCGGACCTCGCCGACCTCGGCGGTCATCGGCTGGTCACCGAAGTTCACCAGCACCAGCAGTGAGCCGCGCTGCATGGTGAAGAACCGTGCGGCCTCGTCGACCCGGCAGGCCACGTGGTCGAACGACGGATCGGTCAGGTCGGGGAGCTCGCGGCGCAGCCGGGCCAGCTCGTGGTAGACGGCCAGCATCCGGCGCCCGCGGTCCGAGTCGAGCTCCGCCCAGTCCAGCTTCGACCGCTCGTAGGTGGCCGGGTCCTGCGGGTCCGGGACCGCGTCGGCGTCCCAGCCGTGCCGCGCGAACTCGGCGACCCGGCCCTCCGCCGTGGCTCGGCCCAGCTCCTCCTCGGGATGGGAGGTGAAGAACTGGAACGGCGTCGAGGCCGCCCACTCCTCGCCCTGGAACAGCATCGGCGTGAACGGCCCGCACAGGGTGAGCAGCGCCGCGCAGGCCAGCTGGTCGTCGTCGAGCGCCTCGGTGATCCGGTCGCCGGTCGCGCGGTTGCCGACCTGGTCGTGGTTCTGGCTGCAGACCACCAGCCGCCACGTGGGCATCGCGGCCGTGTCGACCGGTGCGCCGTGGTCGCGCTCGCGGAACGAGGAGTACGTGCCGTCGTGGAAGAAGCCCCGCTCGCACACCTTGGCCAGCGCTCCGAGCGGCTCGAAGTCGGCGTAGTAGCCGTGCGTCTCGCCGGTGAGCGCGACGTGCAGCGCGTGGTGGAAGTCGTCGCTCCATTGAGCGTCCAGCCCGTAGCCGCCCGCCTCCCGCGGCGTGACCAGCACCGGGTCGTTGAGGTCGGACTCGGCGATCAGGGACAGCGGCCGGCCCTGGTGAGCGGACAGGGCCGCGACCTCGATGGCCAGCTCCTCCAGCAGGTGCGGCTCGGAGCTGTCGTCGAGCGCGTGCACGGCGTCCAGCCGCAGCCCGTCGACGTGGTAGTCGTCGAGCCACATCCGCGCGTTGTCGACGATGTAGCGGCGCACCTCGGCCGCGCCGTCGCCGTCGAGGTTCACCAGGTCTCCCCAGGTGTTCGACCCCTCCTTGAGGTAGGGACCGAACTCGGGCAGGTAGTTCCCCGACGGACCCAGGTGGTTGTAGACCACGTCCTGGATCACCCCGAGGCCGGCGGCGTGGCAGCCGTCGACGAACCGCTGGTAGCCCTCCGGGCCGCCGTACGGCTCGTGGACGGCGTACCAGAGCACGCCGTCGTAACCCCAGTTGTGGGTGCCGTTGACCGCGTTGACCGGCATCAGCTCGACCAGGTCGACGCCGAGGTCGCGGAGGTGGTCGAGCCGGGTCAGCGCGGCGTCGAACGTGCCCTCCGCGGTGAAGGTCCCGACGTGCAGCTCGTAGATGACCGACCCCGCGAGCTGGCGGCCGGACCAGCCCTGGTCGGTCCACGGGAAGCGGTCGGCTTCGTAGGTTCGCGAGCGCTGGTGGACGCCCGCCGGCTGACGCCGCGACCGGGGGTCGGGTCGGGGCGTGTCCGAGTCGTCGATCAGGTAGCCGTAGTCGGTCTCCTCGCGCAGGGTGGTCAGGTCGAGGTCCGCCGGCGTCCACCAGTCGTCGGTGCCGCGGACCATGGGGACGGTCGCGTCGTCCACTGACAACAGGATCCGCCCCGCGCGAGGGGCCCAGACGTCGAAGCGGCCGCGCTGTGGAGAAGCCGTCACGACTCGTCTCCTGTGGAGGGTCCGTGGACGTCTGGGGCCAGTAGCGCCACCGGGCCGTCAGCGAGCAGCTCGGCGACCGGGCGGACGGTGCCGTCGGGCAGCGCGAGTGTGGTCTCGCCCCACCCTCCGCTGGCCGCGAGGCCCAGCGGCAGCCGGGTCACCACGGTCACCGCCCCGCCCCGGTCGAAGGCCAGCACGTGCTCGGCGGCCGGACCCTCGGCGAGCAGGGGTGTGTACGACGTGAACAGCTCGGGCCGGTCGCGGCGCAGCCGCAGGGCACGGGCGGTCAGCCGCTGCTTGGCGTGGGAGCCGTCGGCCAGCGCGGCCGCGGCCGCGTCGAAGTCGACCGGACGCCGGTTGTCGGGGTCGACCAGGCTCAGGTCGCCGAGCTCGCTGCCCTGGTAGACGTCGGGCACCCCCGGCACGGTCAGCGACAGCAGCTTGGCCGCGAGCGCGTTCGAACGGCCGGCCTCCGAGAGCTCCGTGTCGAGCGCCTCGAGGACGCCGCGCACCCGCTCGTCGTCGTACGCCGCGTCGACCGCGGCATGCACCGCCCGCTCGAACTCCTCGTCGGGGTCGGTCCAGCTGGTGTGCGCGCCCGCCTCCCGCATCGCTTTCTCGGCGTAGGCGTGCAGCCGCTCGCGCGAGAGCGGCCACGCGCCGTACGCCGCCTGCCAGAGCAGGTTGCCGAAACCGGCGTCGGGCAGCGGCTCCACCTCGAGCAGCGAGGCCAGCGCAGCGGCCCACCGCTCCGGAGCCTCCGCCAGCACCGCGATCCGGGTCCGCACGTCCTCGCTGCGCTTGGTGTCGTGGGTCGACAGCGTGGTCATCGCGTCCGGCCACTCGGCCTGGCGCCGGGCCATCGCGTCGTGGAAGTCGGCCACCGACAGCGAGAACACCGACGGGTCGCCGCCGACCTCGTTGAGCGAGGTGAGCCGGGAGTAGCGGTAGAACGCGCAGTCCTCGACCCCCTTGGCCATCACCATCCCGCTGGTCTGCTGGAACCGCAGCGCGGCCGGCTGGCCGGGGTCGGACAGCACCTGCTCGAGCGCGTCGAACGCCGCGGACAGGTCGGGGCGGTGGCCGCGAGCAGACGCGAGCGCGGCCTCGAGGTGCTCGACGCCCAGCGGCAGGTAGGAGCGGTAGACCGGGAAGCAGGCGAGCAGCTCGGCCACCGCGTCGCGCAGCACGTCGCCGGGCTGGTCGAGGGCTGGCAGCTCCCGACAGATCCTGCGGACCTCGGCCTGCAGCGAGACGTCGGCGACCGCGCGCTTCGTCTCGTGGACCAGCTGCTCATAGCTCGTCGGGTCCAGCGAGGTCAAGAGCTCCTCGCCGGCCGGGTCGGTGAGCACCCGGTCGACCAGGGCGAGCACGTCGTACCCGGTCGTTCCCGCGCAGGCCCAGGACGTCGGCAGCGCCTCGCCGGGCTCGAGGATCTTCTCGACCACCGTGTACGAGCCGCCGGTCAGGTCGGCCAGCCGGTCGAGGTACTGCCCCGGGTCGTGCAGCCCGTCCGGGTGGTCGATCCGCAGCCCGTCGACGAGGCCGACGTCGAACCACCGTCTGATCTCCACGTGGGAGGCGTCGAGGACCTCAGGCTCCTCGACGCGCACGCCGGCCAGCGTGGTGATCGTGAAGAACCGCCGGTAGTTGAGCTCGGAGTCCCCGCGTCGCCACGAGACCAGCTCGTAGTGCTGCTCCTCGAGGCTCGCGGTCCCGGGCGCCATCGGCAGCCGCAGGTCGTGGTAGCGCACCTCGCGCGCCTGCGCGTCGACCTCGACGGCGGCTGCGTCGTCGTCACCCAGCACCGGCAGGAGCAGGCGGCCGCCGCCGGCCGCCCAGTCGATGTCGAAGTACGACGCGAACCTCGAGCCCGCACCGTGCTCGAGCACGTCCCACCACCACGTGCCGGGTCGAGGCGATGCCACGCCCAGGTGGTTGGGGACGATGTCGACGAGCACTCCCATGTCGAGTCGCCGCGCTGCCGCAGACAGGGCGGCCAGCCCGTCGGCGCCACCCCGGCTCTCGTCCACGGTCTCGTGGGTGCTGACGTCGTACCCGTGCTGGCTGCCGGTCTCGGCGGTCAGCACCGGCGAGAGGTAGACCCAGTCCACGCCCAGGTCGTGCAGGTACGGCAGCGTGCGGGCGGCCGCGAACAGGTCGAAGTCCGCGGTGAGCTGGAGCCGGTAGGTGCTCCGAGGCGTGCGGGAGGTCACGGGCGGGCCGGTACCCCGGTCAGCGTCGGGCAGCGGTGGCCGAGGCCACGGACGCTGCGACCGAGGCGGCGACCGAGTGGTCGGGCTCCACGGTCGGCGGGAGGTACTCGCGCAGCACCAGCACGCTGTTCTCGCGGATGGTCATCGTCGACCCGGCCTTCAGCACCTCGACCTCGTCGGGGGTGCCACCGGTGTCGATCACGATGTCCCACGACTCGGCGTACTCCGTCGGCGGCAGCGTCACCGTTGCCTCCCCGTCCGCGTTGAAGTAGAGCAGGAAGTGGTCGTCGGTGATGGTGCCTCCGCGGGCGTCGGGGCCGGCGATCCCGTGCCCGTTGAGGTACATCCCGAGGGCCTGGCTGCCGCCCTCCCAGTCGGAGTCCTCCATCGGCCTGCCGTCGAGGTGGAGCCACACGATGTCGTTGAGCCGCTCCGCGCCGGCCGGCCCGGTGCGGACGGTGTTGCCGGTGAAGAACCGACGCCGGCGGAAGGTCGGGTGCTGGCGGCGCAGCTCGATCAGCGCGGCGGTGAACTCGACGAGCGGCTCGTCCACCGTGCCCCAGTGCACCCAGCTGAGCTCGGAGTCCTGGGCGTAGGTGTTGTTGTTGCCCTGCTGGGTGCGGCCGAGCTCGTCGCCGTGCAGCAGCATCGGTGTCCCCTGGCTGAGCAGCAGCGTGGCCAGGAAGTTGCGCTGCGCTCGCGCACGGAGGGCCAGGATCTCGGGATCGTCGGTCGGGCCCTCCACTCCGTGGTTGAAGGACCGGTTGTGGCTCTCGCCGTCGTTGTTGTCCTCGCCGTTCGCCTCGTTGTGCTTCTCGTTGTAGGACACCAGGTCGCGCAGCGTGAAGCCGTCGTGGGCGGTGACGAAGTTGATGCTCGCAACCGGCCGCCGGCCGGTGTGCTCGTAGAGGTCCGCCGAGCCGGCCACCCGGGACGCGAACTCGCCGAGGGACGGCTCACCGCGCCAGAAGTCGCGCACCGTGTCGCGGTAGGCGCCGTTCCACTCCGTCCACTGCGGTGGGAAGCCGCCGACCTGGTAGCCGCCGGGGCCGATGTCCCACGGCTCGGCGATCAGCTTGACCTGGCTCACGACCGGGTCCTGCTGGACGAGCTCGAAGAACGTCGCCAGGCGGTCCACGTCGTAGAACTCCCGCGCCAGCGTGGAGGCCAGGTCGAAGCGGAAGCCGTCCACGTGCATCTCGGTGACCCAGTAGCGCAGGGAGTCCATGATCAGCTGGAGAGAGTGCGGGTGGCGGACGTTGAGGGAGTTCCCGGTGCCGGTGTAGTCCATGTAGTAGCGCTGGTCGTCCTCGACCAGCCGGTAGTAGGCCGGGTTGTCTATCCCCTTCAGGCTCAGCGTCGGCCCGAGGTGGTTGCCCTCGGCGGTGTGGTTGTAGACCACGTCGAGGATCACCTCGATGCCGGCCTGGTGCAGCGTCTTGACCAGGGTCTTGAACTCCTGGACCTGTTGTCCCGGGATCCCCTGCGGCGTCTGGCCGGCGCCGGTGGCGTAGTCGGCGTGCGGGGCGAAGAACCCGAGGGTGTTGTAACCCCAGTAGTTGCGCAGCCCCTTGTCGAGCAGCGTCGAGTCCTGGATGAACTGGTGCACCGGCATCAGCTCGATTGCGGTGATCCCCAGCCGCTGGAGGTGGCTGATCACCGAGGGATGGGCCAGGCCGGCGTAGGTGCCGCGCAGCTCCTCGGGCACCCCTTCGTGCAGCTGGGTCATGCCCTTGACGTGTGCCTCGTAGATGACCGACTCGTTGTAGGGGACGTCGAGGCGGCGGTCGCCCTCCCAGTCGAAGAAGGGGTTGATGACCACGCCCTTGGTCATGTGCGGGCCGGAGTCGTCGTCGTTGCGGGAGTCCTCGTCACCGAAGGTGTAGCCGAACAGGCTCTGGTTCCAGGCGATGTCGCCGGTGGTGGCCTTGGCGTACGGGTCCAGCAGCAGCTTGGCGGGGTTGCAGCGCACTCCCTGCTCGGGCGCCCACGGGCCACTGACCCGGTAGCCGTAGCGCTGTCCCGGCTGGACCCGCGGCAGGTAGGCGTGCCAGACGTAGGCGTCGACCTCGGTCAGCTCGATCCGGGTCTCGGCGCCCGCCTCGTCGAACAGGCAGAGCTCGATCTTCTCTGCGACCTCGCTGAACAGCGCAAAGTTGGTGCCGCTGCCGTCGAACGTCGCGCCCAGCGGGTAGGCCCGCCCCGGCCAGGTCTCCACCGGAGCCTCTCCTTCTGGCGCCAGGGTCTGCACTGGCGTTGGATCGATCAAAGCACATCCTCCCTCGGGTCCTGGCAACGGCGACGTCCCCGCCGTGCGCTGCCGTGTGCGCACCAGTACCCAGGCTCTCGCCGGGCTGTCATCCAGCCTCCGGGACGGGGGGAATGGATCGCGACGGGAGCGGGTTGCCGCCGTACGTGAGCGCCACGCCCGCGATCAACCGCGCCGACGTGGGGCTGCGCAGCGAGCGTGGGCCGGTCCTGCTCGCGGTGATGCTGAGCATCGGTCTGGTCGCCATCGACTCGACGATCCTGGCCACCGCGGTGCCGGCCGTGGTCGACGACCTCGGCGGGTTCACGCAGTTCCCGTGGCTGTTCTCGATCTACCTGCTGGGACAGGCCGTCTCGGTCCCGCTCTACTCCAAGCTCGCCGACCAGTACGGCCGCAAGCCGATGATGCTGGTCGGGGTGGGGCTCTTCCTCGTGGGGTCGGTGCTCTGCGCCGTGTCCTGGAACATGCTCTCCCTCATCGCCTTCCGGGCCGTCCAGGGCCTCGGCGCCGGTGCGGTGATGCCGATCGGCATGACCATCGTCGGCGACATCTACTCGGTGGCCGAGCGGGCCAAGGTGCAGGGCTACCTGGCCAGCGTGTGGGCGCTCGCGGCGGTCGTCGGGCCGACCCTGGGGGGTGTGTTCGCCGACTACGCCTCGTGGCGGTGGATCTTCTGGGTAAACCTGCCGATCGGCGCGGCCGCGGTGTGGATGCTGGTGCGCCGCTTCGACGAGCAGGTGGTGCCGGCCCGCCACCGCTTCGACGTGCTGGGGGCCGCGCTGCTCACCGTCGGCGGCGTCCTCCTCCTGCTGGCCCTGCTCGAGGGTGGGGTGCAGTGGTCGTGGGGCTCGGCCACCAGCCTCATCCTGTTCGGCGTCGCCCTGGCGATGCTCGCCGGCTTCGTGTACGTCGAGACGAGGGCCTCCGAGCCGGTGCTCCCGCTGTGGGTGTTCCGGCACCGGGTGATCCTGCCCTCGATCCTGATCTCCCTCGTCGTGGGCGTGCTGCTGATGGGCATCACCTCGTACATCCCGCTCTTCGCGCAGGGCGTGCTCGGGCACGGCGCGGTGGCCGCCGGGTTCGCGCTCGCGGCCCTGACGCTGGGCTGGCCGCTGGCGGCGTCGAACGCCGGCCGGCTCTACCTGTCCATCGGGTTCCGGGCCACGATCCTGATCGGGGCCGTGATCGCGCTCGGCGGTTCGCTGCTGCTCCTGACCATCGACGGCGACAGCTCGCTGCTGATGGTGGCCGCGCCCTGCTTCGTGATGGGGTTCGGGTTCGGGTTCGCCGCAGCCCCGTCCGTGATCGCGGCCCAGTCGGCGGTCGGCTGGCAGTCCCGCGGCGTCACCACCGGCGCCGCGATGTTCGCCCGCTCAGTGGGCAGTGCCGTCGGCGTGGCCGGCTTCGGCGCCCTGGTGAACACCCGGGTGGCCGACCGGATCGGCCACGCCAGCCCCGATCTCGAGCAGCTGTCCCCGTCGGTGCTCGAGCCGGCCATCCACGCGACGTTCGTGGTCACCGCGGTCGTGGCGGTCGCTCTCGTGCTGGTCAGCCTGCTGATGCCGAACCGGATCGACGACGTCTCGGACGCGTGAGCCCAGCCCAGTCTGTCCTTCCTTCTCGGGGCTGGGTCAGCACCCAAGGCTGTTCGCCATGGCGATCACCTTCGCGATCGGATCGGCGCCGAGCACTCACGTCTAACGTGGTGAGCATGCGGCTCTTCGCGGCGCTGGTGCCGCCGCCCGAGGCGCTCGAGCATCTCCACGAGTTCCTGGACGTGCGGCGCGAGACGGCTGACTTCCGCTGGGTCCAGCCCGACCAGGTGCACGTCACGCTCGCCTTCCTCGAGTCGGCCCCGGAGCGGAAGCTCGACGACCTCGTCGAGCGGCTCGGGCGAGCCGCCGCCCGGCGTACCGCGTTCGAGACAGCGATCGCCGGCGGTGGCGCCTTCCCCAACGTCGGCCGCGCGAAGGTGCTGTGGACCGGTCTCGACCTCGACGAGCCCGGCCGCACCGAGCTGGACCGCCTGGCCACCGGGTGCCGCGCCGCCGCGAACCGCGCGGGCATCGAGGTGGAAGGCGCGCGGTTCCGGCCGCACCTGACCGTGGCCCGGGCCCGGTTCCCCCACGACATCTCCAACTGGGTCCGGCTGCTGGACTCCTACGCCGGCCCGCGCTGGCTGGCCGGCGAGGTGACCCTCGTGGCGTCGTACCTCGGGCAAGGGCCGCGCGGCCGGCCCCGGCATGAGCCGGTGGGGGTGTTCCCGCTGGGTGGTGGCTAGGACGCTCCGCCCCAGTCGATGTTCCGCGGCCTGCCGTCCAGGGCGGCGACGAGCACCGGCTCGCCACCCCGCGGCCTGACCTTCATCAGGGCGTACTGACCGCCGGGCAAGGTGCCCTCGCCCTCGCCGGTCTCGACTCGGTAGACGATCCACTTCCCGTCGGGTGAGTAGCCGCCGACCAGGGCGTTGATCTCGCGCCCCTTGAAGTGGGTCAGCCGGCGCAGGTGACTGCCGTCGGGCCTGAGGACGGCCACGTTGGCTGAGGCGTGCGGACGTGACCCCTCGTTGGCGTTGAGGCTGACCACGAGGTGCCGGCCGTTGGGTGCCCAGTCGTGCTTGATGGCCACGTCCGCGGCGTACGGCACCAAGCGGCGCAGGTGGGACCCGTCCAGCCGGACTGAGTAGAGCGCCTGCTGGTCGTCGAACACCGAGACCCGCACGAAGCTGACCGTGCGCCCGTCCGGCGAGACGTTCGGGTCGGTGTCGCCGCCCTGCCCCGGGAACGGGTTGGTGGTCAGCCGTCGGGGACGGCTGCCATCGCGGCGCATCAGCCACAGGCTGTCGTCGCCGGTGGCCGGGTCATTGCGCTCGAAGACGATCAGGTTGCTGTGCGGGACGAACGCCGGCTGCCCGAGGTACCCGGTCAGTCCCGGGTGCAGGGTGCGTCGGTGGGTGCCGTCCGACCGGACGACCTGGATCATGGCTCGGTCGTCGACGTCCGCCTCGAAGACGATGTGGCGCCCGGACGGTGACCAGTCGGCGTGGACGGCGACGAGCGCCTCCGGCCGCGTGACCGCACGCAGCGCGCGGGTCTCCGGATCGAGGGCGTACAGGCGCTGGCTGTCCTCGTCCTCCAAGGTGAAGGCGACCTCGCCGTTGCCGCCCGGAGTCGTGACCGACGTCGCGGGCGCCGCGCCGGTCAAGGCCAGTGCGGCGGAGGTCAGGGTGATCGCCGTCATCACGGCCAGGGACTTCATGACGGCGACGCTAGGCGCCCGTGCGCCTGCGGGCATCGGGGCAGGCCCCGAACTACTCGCGGGTGTGGGCCCGGCGCTGTGAGGAACGCCTCGCTGGGCCAGGCGCATGAGCCGATAGGGTCCCCGGCGTGATGATCGCGGTGGCCCGGGAGACCCGTGAGGGCGAGACGCGCGTCGCGATGGTGCCGGACCTGGTCGCCAAGCTGACCGGGCTCGGGTACGACGTCGCCGTCGAGCCGGACGCGGGCCGGCACGCGCTGATGTCCGACGACGAGTACGTCGAGGCGGGGGCGACGGTCGACGCCGAGGCGGTCCCTTCGGCCGACGTGGTCGTCTCGGTGCAGCCGTTGGGGCCCGACGGCGTACGCCGGCTCAAGCGCGGCGCGGCGACGGTGTCGTTCCTGCCCGTCAACCAGGAGCTCTCACTGGTGGCCGATCTGCGCGACGTGGGTGCGACGGCGTTCGCGATGGAGCTGGTGCCCCGCATCTCGCGAGCGCAGTCGATGGACGCGCTGTCCTCGCAGGCGCTGGTGTCGGGCTACCGCTGCGCGATCGTCGCGGCCGGGATGCTGCGCCGCTTCTTCCCCCTGAACATGACCGCCGCCGGCACCGTGCAGCCCGCCGAGATCGTGGTGCTGGGCGCGGGTGTCGCGGGACTACAGGCGATCGCGACCTGCAAGCGGCTCGGCGCGGTGGTCAAGGCCTACGACGTGCGTGCGGCCGCCGCCGAGGAGATCCAGTCGATGGGCGCCAAGGCGATCGACCTCGAGCTCGACACCCTCGAGGGCGCCGGAGGCTACGCCCGCGAGATGACCGAGGACCGGGCGCGCCTGCAGATGGAGCGACTCGCTCCTTACGTCGCGGACGCGGACGCGCTGATCACCACCGCCGCCGTGCCGGGTCGGCAGGCGCCGCTGCTGGTGACCGCGGCGATGGTCGAGGCGATGAAGCCCGGCTCGGTCGTGGTCGACCTGGCCAGCGAGACCGGCGGCAACGTCGAGGGCTCGGTGGCCGGCGAGGTGACCCGGATCGGCAACGCGTCGGTGTGGGGCGGCAAGAACGTCCCCTCCCAGATGCCCGGCCCGGCGTCCAGGCTCTATGCGCAGAACGTGGTCAACATCCTGACGCTGATGACCAGCAAGGCCGAGGGCGACGCCGATCCGGGCGGCGTGTTCGCGCCCGACTTCGAGGACGAGATCGTGGCCGGCTCCTGCGTCACGCACGACGGCGCGATCCGGCACGAGCCCACCCGCGCAGCGATCGAGGGGGAGCAGCAGTGAGCGAGGCAGTCGTCTGGCTGACGATCTTCATCCTCAGCGTCTTCGTGGGCATCGAGGTCATCTCCAAGGTGTCCTCGACACTGCACACGCCGCTGATGTCCGGCGCCAACGCCATCCACGGAGTGATCCTGCTCGGCGCGATCATCGTCACGGGCAGCACCGACAGCAACGTGACTCTGGTGGTCGGGCTGATCGCGATCGTGCTGGCCGCAGTGAACATGGTCGGCGGCTTCTTGGTGACCGACCGGATGCTGCAGATGTTCGTGCGCAAGAAGCCTGCGAAGAAGGTCGTCGAGTCAGGAGGGGCGGACGCGTGATCCCCACCTGGGCGCAGCTGCTCTACCTGTTCGGCGCGGTCTGCTTCATCCTCGCGCTCAAGGGGCTGTCCGGTCCCAAGACCGCGCGCAACGGCAACCTGATCGGCGCGTTCGCCGCGGTGCTGGCCTGCGCGATCCCGTTCTTCTACATCGACGACATGAAGCACGTGCCTCTCATCCTGGGGGCGATCGCGGTCGGCACGGCCGGCGGCGTGTACGGCGCCCGCACCGTGCAGATGACCCAGATGCCGCAGATGGTGGCGCTGTTCAACGGCGTCGGCGGTGGCGCCGCCGCTCTGGTGGCGCTGCTGGAGCTGCACGAGATCGTCGAGCTCTCGGACGCCGGGTTCGACACCCAGGAGTTCACCCTCGTCGCGACGGCGTTCACGATCCTGGTCGGCTCGATCTCCTTCGCCGGCTCGATCGTGACCTTCGCCAAGCTCCAGGATCTGATGACCTCGCGGCCAGTGGTCTTCCCCGGCCTGCCGGTGCTGTTCGCCGGCGGTTTCCTCGGGGCGGTCGTGCTCTCGGTCCTGATGGTCCGAGAGCCCGCTATGTGGGCAGGCATCGTGATCGGGCTGCTCGGCCTGCTGGTCGGGGTGTTGTTGGTGATGCCGGTCGGCGGCGCCGACGTACCGATCGTGATCTCGCTGCTCAACGCGTTCACCGGCCTCACCGTGGCCGCCGGTGGCTACGTGCTGTCCAACACGCTGCTCCTCGTCGCCGGCACCCTGGTCGGCGCCTCCGGCACGTTCCTCACCCTGCTGATGGCCAACGCCATGGGCCGGTCGGTGACCAACATCCTGTTCGGCGCACTCAAGGGCGGCTCCACGCTGGGCGGGGGCGAGGTCTCGGACCGGCCGGTCCGGTCGGCCGGCCCCGAGGACGTCGCGATCATGCTCGGGTACGCCGACCGCGTGATCATCGTGCCCGGCTACGGGCTCGCGGTCGCCCAGGCTCAGCACACGCTGCGCGAGCTCGTCGACCTGCTGCTCGCCCGCGGCGCCGAGGTCGACTACGCGATCCATCCGGTCGCGGGCCGGATGCCCGGCCACATGAACGTGCTCCTCGCCGAGGCCCAGGTGCCCTACGAGCAGCTCATCGAGATGGACGAGATCAACGACGACTTCAAGGACGCCGACGTCGTCCTGGTCGTGGGCGCCAACGACGTCGTGAACCCGGCGGCCCGGACCACGCCCAGCGCGCCGATCTACGGCATGCCCATCCTCAACGCCGACCAGGCCAAGCAAGTCGTGTTCCTCAAGCGGTCGATGCGCCCCGGCTTCGCCGGCATCGAGAACGAGCTGCTCTTCGAGCCCGAGACCACACTGCTGTTCGGCGACGCCAAGGACTCGCTCGCCAAGGTGCTGTCGGCGGTCAAGGCGCAGTAGCGCCAGTCTCGGAGGAGTCTCCTCGAGCTACTTCTGCTCTGGTCGCACGGGTTCGTGCGGGCGAGAGGGAGCGGGCGGTTCCGGGTCGGGCTCGCGAGCAGCCGCGGACGCCGTGACCGAGGCGAGCCGGCCGGCGAGCTCCTGCGTGGACGCAGGCTTTCCGTACGCCTCCGGGTGCAGATAGGTCCCGCGCGCCTCCTTGGCCTTGTCCAGGGTCACCGGGATCCGGTTCGCGTCGGCCCAGGGGTCCTTCCGGATGCCCGTGACCTGCCACGACACCTCGACACGGGGCTGGTCGGTGGCGATGACGAACTTGCCTCCGGCGACCTTCGACTTCACGATCGCCTGGGCGAACTCGCCGATCACGGTGAGCTGGTAGCGGAAGTCGCGATTGAGTGCCTCGAAGTAGTCCGGCAGCTCCACCGTGGCCGTCCCGTCGGCACCGGTCGTGATGTTGCCGTTGTAGACGTTCATCATGTCCGGCGACTCGACGAACGAGTGGAAGAGGTACTTGTTGGTCGGGTCGAGCGGGTGGTCGATCTGGAATGAGCCTCCGCCCTTGGACAGCGTTCCCGTGACGAGGACCTTTCCGCTGAACACCCCGGCGTAGCCACCGGTGCTCAGCCCCCAGACTCCGTACGCCGAAGTGCCGTTGTCCGCCTGCCCCACGACGCCGTTGGCGTTGACGCCGAAGGCCAGGCCGTGGATGGCCTTGACCCCACCGCCGTCGGAGTACGCCTCGCCCTTGACCCCCGTCCCGCTGTCCGTGTCGCCCAGCACCGCGTTGCCGGTGTAGCTGCGGCCCTTGACCCCCGTGCCGCCCCGGCCGTACACGCCGAAGCCCCCGGTGTCTGGGTTGGTGAAGCCGAAGACGGCGTAGTTGAGGGAGGTGCCTTGCACCCCCATGTACTCGCCGGTGCCCTGGACACCCACCGTTCCCGTGCCCTGGACGCCCCTCGCGTTCAGGTAGCTGGAGATGCTGTTGTGCGTCTGGCCCTGCACGCCGATGCCGCTGTCGTCTGAGCCGTACCCGTACACGCCGGCGTAGCCGCCCTGACCGTAAGCGCCGAAGCCGTCCGTACCTGCGACTCCGTAGGTGCCCAGGCCGTTGGTGCCGGCGGTCCCGTACATTCCGACACCGAACTCACCGGCGCTGCCGTACACGCCCCAGCCCGAGCCGGCATGTGAGCCCCAGACACCGATCCCCGATCCTCCGGCGCCGTTGTTGATGCCGCGGACCGCAGTCGAGTAGCCACCGGGGGTGGTGGGATTGACTCGTCCGATCAGGCCGTACGCCCCACCGTCCGTCGAGTTCGTCTCGCCCAGAACGCCAGGATTCGTCCCGGTCGCGTCAGTGTGCTGGCCGAGGATGCCGGTGCCCGACGCCGAGCTGCCGTGGACGGCGATCCCCGAGGTCGCCGCGGACTGGACGCCCTTGCCCGAGGTCGCGATGGCGCGCAGGCCGATGCCGGCCCCGGTGGCGTTGGCGCGGATCGCGTTGCCGTTGGACGTGAGGGCCTGGACGCCGATGTTGCCCGTCCCGGCACCTGTCGTCTGACCGCGCAACGCGGTCCCGGTCGGGATGGACACGTGCAGCTGCGCGATGGGGCTGGTGGTCCCGACCCCGATCGGGCCGGCCGGGGTGATCCGCATCCGCTCCGCCGGGTTGTTGTTGGTCTCCGCGGTCTTGAAGATCAGCGGTGCCACGTTGTGGGTGCCGAGGTAGTTCGAGCCGTTCGAGGCCACCGCGGTGTTGCCACCGAGCAACCAAGGATCGGTCCCGGGAGCGCCGGACGCGCGGCTGGGGAACAGCCCGACGCCGGTGGCCATGGCCGCCAGCCCGCCTCCCAGCACCAGCCGCCTGGTGCGGTTGCGCTGGTCGGACGACGCGGGGGCAGGGGTGTGGCTGTTGACGTCGGACATGGGGGTCCTCCCGATGGACATTCCCGACCTGGTTCGGCCTGGCCCCGTGCTTGTTGACGCTAGTGACCGCGCGGGTCCGGGGGATGACCCGTTCGGGTCATTGCCAGAGCCCGCTCACGCGCGGGCTCGGCCTCAAGCCGGATCGAGGGACGCCAGCGGATCGAACTTCTTGGCCGACGAGCCGGGCGGCACGAAGCTCCGGGTGCCGCGCTCGACCTTGCTCTTGGGTTCTTCGACGACGATGGGATGTTCCTTCGCGTAGTCGTCCTGACGGATCCCGGTCACCTGCCACGAAACCTCGAGCCCGGGAGGGCCGCCGGCAATGGTGAAGCGGTTGTCCTTGACCTTGGCCGCTACGTAGAGGGGCGCATGGGCGCCGATGCAGGTCAGCTGGTAGCGGTAGTCGCGGTTGAGGACGGCGAAGTAGTCGGGGAGATCGACCACCGCAGTGCCATCTGCACCCAAGATGACGTTGCCGTTGTAGACGTTCATCATGTCCGGCGACTCGACGAAGGAGTGCGAGAGCCACTTGCGCTCGGGGTCGAGCGGGTGGTCGATCTTGAACGAGCCGGCCTGCTTGGTGAGGGTGCCGTCCACGTGCACGCGGCCCTTGAAGTAGCCCGCGAAGGTCGAAGTCGTGCCAGTCGCGTCGGCCCACAGGGCCGCCGTGACAAGACCGACGGTTCCGTTGGCGGTCACCTTGGCAAAGACCCCGAACAGGGTACCGAGGCCCTCGACCCCGATGCCCCCGACGCCCTTGACCCCCTTGTTGCCGTTGCCCTGCAGGCCGATGTCGGAACCCTCGCCCAGGACGCCGGTCGGGCCGGATCCGTACACGCCCGTGGTGTCCCCGTCTCCGTGCACGCCATGGCCGGCTCCGGAGCCGAGCACCCCGATGGTGTCCGAGCTGCCCCACACCCCGCGCGTCCCGCCCTGGCCGTGGACCCCGGTGTCGCCCTCCCCACGGACCCCCGTGTCCGGCGACGTGCCGAGCACGCCGACCCCCGGGGAGGCACTGTCGTTGGGCACCCTGCCCACCACGCCGTCCCTGTTCCCCGTGGCGTCCACACCCGTTCGCCCCTGGGCGACGACGCCGATCCCGGAGACAGCGGTCCCCAGGACGCCGTAGCCGGACCCGGCGTGGGTGCCCCAGACCCCGACACCTGAGGGACCGGTGCCGTTGTTGACGCCGTGCACGCCGGCCGCCGCTCCGGGGTTGGTGGGGTTGACCCGGCCGACGACGCCCGCCGCGTTAGCGGACCTGGAGCTGGTCTCACCCAGGACGCCGGGGGCGGCGCCGGTGGTTCCGGTGTGCTGGCCGACCACGCCGGTGCCGTTCCTGGTCACCCCCTGCACCGCGATGTTGGTGGCCGAGACGCTGTTGGCGCTGGCGCGGATCGTGGTGCCGGTGAGCTGGTTGACGTCCAGCTTGGCGGCGGGTGAGGCGATTCCGAGGCCGACCAAGCCGGCCGGAGTGATCCGCATCCGCTCCAGCGGGCTGTTGTTGGTGGCCGCGGTCTTGAAGATCAGCGGGGCGACGTTGCGGGTGCCGAGGTAGTTGGCGACCGTCACCCCGGTGTTGCCGCCCAGCAGCCAGGGGTCGGTCGCAGCCGCGGCTTGGGCCCGGCTCGTTGCCGCCAGGCCGGTGCCGGTGGCCATCGCGGCCAGGCCGCCGCCGAGCAGGACGCGACGACGAGTGGCCGCTTCGGACGGCGCGGGCGAGGTGTGCTGGTTGGCGTTGGTCATTGCCGGTCCCCCAAATGTCGACTGTCGCCGTCCCCCCGACGCCGACACCCCTCGACCCTAGGCAGGAAGCACGACCGTGAGCATGGCCCGGACGGGTCATTCGTCGTGATGGCCCCCCAGCGGGTACTGGCCGTGTGGGGCGAAGGACCGACCACCAGCAAGAGCTGGGCGTACGCCGCGCTCGGGCTCCTGGTCCTGCTGCTGCTGGTGCTGGTCGCAACCGGGGCGGTGCCGATCTTCGCGCGGTAGCTCAGCCCACGATGCCGTAGAGCCGGTCGCCGGCGTCGCCGAGGCCGGGGACGATGTAGCCCCGCTCGTTGAGCTTCTCGTCCATCGCTGCGGTGACGACGGTGACGGGGACGTCGAGGCCGACCAGGTCGGCCTCGATCCGGGCGCAGCCCTCAGGCGCGGCCAGCAGGCAGATCGCGGTGATGTCGTTGGCGCCGCGGTCGGTGAGGAACCGGATCGCGGCGGCCAAGGTGCCGCCGGTGGCCAGCATCGGGTCGAGCACGTAGCACTGGCGGCCGGCCAGGTCGTCGGGCAGCCGTTCGGCGTACGTCGTGGCCTCGAGGGTCTCCTCGTTGCGCATCATCCCGAGGAAGCCGACCTCGGCCGTCGGCAGCAGCCGCATCATGCCGTCGAGCATGCCGAGGCCCGCGCGCAGGATCGGGACCACCAGCGGCTTGGGCGAGGCGAGCTTCACGCCCGTGGTCGGCGCGACCGGCGTGACGATGTCGTGCGCATCGACGCGCACCTTGCGGGTCGCCTCGTAGGCGAGCAGCGTGACCAGCTCGTCGGCCAGGCTCCGGAACGTCGGTGAGTCGGTGTTCTCGTCACGCAGCGCGGTCAGCTTGTGGGCGACGAGGGGGTGGTCGACGACGTGGGTGAGCACGGGCCGCAGCCTAGTGCGGCTGCTGAGTCGTCAGTGCGCGGCGTTCTCGCCGAGGCAGGACTGGGTGTACGTCGTCTGCTTGGTCTTCGGCGCCTTGGTGGACCTCTCGTTGGGCGCCTGCAGCGTCCAGTAGCGCAGCCAGTCCATCTGCATGCGGGCCTTGTTCATCCGCTTGCCCTTCTGGGCCAGCATCGTGAACCTGACCTGGAACTTGCGGCCGGACAGCGCCGCCGAACGGGTCTCGGTGCGGATGACGTGCGAGTCGACGAACCAGGAGATCCGCTTCCTGGTCACCTCGACCGCGAACGTGTGCCACTGGTCCTGGCCGAAGCTGCGCTTCATCGAGGCCTGGAACAGGTTGTCGGGGCGGGTGCGGATGTAGAAGTTGACCTTGTCGTCGCCCATCGTGAACTTGTTCAGCGAGATGTTCTGCTCGCCGCAGCCCTCGCCCTCCTCGGTCACCGGGACCAGCTCGGTGAGCACGCGGTACGGCGCGAAAGCGTGGCCGCCTTCGCGCTGCCGGAGGCGGACCTCCCAGCGGCCGTAGGCGCGGCCGGGCCGCATCAGCTGCGCCGACACGGTCCCCTTGGTGCCGGTGTTGAGCGTGAGCATGCCGTGCTGGTTGCGCACCTGGCCGGGGCCCTCGACCTTCCATCGCCTGGCCAGCGGGCCGACGAACGTCTCGTCGTAGACGAGGCCGCCGTGGCCGTACCAGCCGAAGGTGTTGCCGGCATGGATCGGTCCGGGAGCCTGACGGGCGGTGGTCGCGCCGTCGGGGGCGGGGCGGCCGGCCTGCGCGGAACCTGAGGCCAGCGAGCCGAGCGAGAGGGCCAGAACGGCGGCGGTGCCGGCGGCGGCGGCGCGGCGGGGCAGGGTCGCGGTGCGGCGGAACATGGGCATCGAACCTAGCGAAGTCGCGCGAGATGGTCGATTCCGTGTGGGTTCCCTTGACGCCGCGGACCAGCAGCTGGCCAGCACTCCGCGGACCCAATGCTCTTGGTGCGGCTCGGCCGTCTCTGTCACTCTGGAGCCGTGGCCGAGCTGGACGACGGCATCGACTTCGCTCTCGCGGCGTACCGCGAGGGCGGTGACTGGACCGTCCAGAACATCGCCCACGACCAGCTCGCCGACATCGAGACGATCTCCCACGCGCTGAGCCGGTTCCCCGGCGGCGAGGGAGCGGTGGCGATGGTCGCCTTCGACGAGGACTTCTTCCTGATCGTCCGCGTGGCCGGCTCCACCACCCGGGTGCTGCTCTCCGACGTCACCGCGGCCGAGGACTGGGAGCTGGCCAGCTCCGCGGTGGAGTTCCTGGGCCTGCCGGAGCTCGAGCTGGAGGACGAGGACGACCAGGTGCCGGCCGGCGACCTCGACCTGCTCGGCGACCTCGGGATGCACGCCATGGACATGGGCGTCCTGCTGGACGACGTCGACCTCTACCCCGACGAGATGCTCTCGGACGTCGCGCGCCGGCTCGGCTTCGGCGAGCAGTTCGACGACGCCGTCGGCCTGACCTCGGCCTAGGACGTGGCTCCCTCTTGGGAGGCGGCGATGGGCGCCGCCCTCGACGAGGCGCGCGCGGCGCTGGCCACCGGCGACGTGCCCATCGGTGCGGTGGTCCTCTCCGCGTCCGGGGACGTGCTCGCCACCGGCCGCAACGTCCGCGAGGCGCTCGACGACCCGACCGGCCACGCCGAGGTGGTGGCGATCCGCGCCGCGGCCGCCGCCGTCGGCTCGTGGCGGCTGGACGGCTGCACGCTCGTGGTCACGCTGGAGCCGTGCACGATGTGTGCCGGGGCCGCGGTCCTGGCCCGGCTGGAGCGGCTGGTGTACTCCGCCCACGACCCGAAGGCGGGTGCCGTCGGCAGCCTCTGGGACGTGGTCCGCGACCGGCGGCTGAACCACCGGCCCGAGGTGGTGAGCGGCGTCCGGGCCGACGAGTCGGCCGCGTTGCTCGACGAGTTCTTCGCCGAGCACAGGTAGTCATTTCTCGACATAGTCACTCCGGGTGTTCCGGTTGCGTGCGTGCCGGGTGAGAATGCTCGGGTGGGAGGCTTGCGGGCCGGTTCGGCCGGTGTGGTGGCGGCGCTGACGGTGTTCGGCGCGCTGGCGACGGCCGCGCCGTCGTACGCCGACGACACCGTGGTCGTCCAGGGCACGGCGTTCCCCGACCCCGCGCGCGCGAGCCTCTCCTTCGTCGGGTGTGCGGACCTCTACCAGCGCACCGACGAGGTGCTGGCCCCGATGATCGGGGTCGGGCCGGGCGCTGCGCCGTCCGGCAAGCGGAGCGTCGGCTTCGACCTGGGCGGCGGGAACGCCGTGGGCGCGCTGTTCACCGTCGACTCGGTGCTGTCGACCTCGACCGCGAGCGTCGCCGTCAACGCGGTGGGTCGGGCCGACGGCGTGGCGTACGCCGGCTACCAGGAGCCCGCCGACGCCGGCAGCTCGCTGCTGTGGCTGGGCCGCTCTGCGCTCACCACGCCGGGAGGGGCCTGGCAGACCGTCGAGGCGACGACGCGGCCCTACACCTGGACCAAGTACGACATGACGACCCGGCAGGCGGTCGCGCCCGGCCCCGGCGTCGACATGACCGTGGCCGGGTTCGCGGCCGCGCACGGCGGCGACGGCCCCGGCGTGTTCACGATCGGGTTCGGCTGCGACGGCACGGCCTTCTCGATGGACCAGCTCCGCGTCGGACCGTCAGGTGGCGTGACGACCTACGACGTCGAAGGGCTGCGCACCGAGGTGGTCATCGGTGTCTCGGACCGGACCCGCGAGCCGGGTGGGCCGGTCACCATCACCGGGCGGCTGCGCACCGGGACCGGCGACCCGGTCCCGCACGCGACGATGATCCTGGAGCAGCGCCGGGCCGGCTCCTCGCGCTGGACGCCGGTGCTCGTCGCCCCGGTCGGGCGGGACGGCGCCCGGGCGCGGGTCGAGCCGGAGGGCAAGACCTTCTACCGGTGGCGTTTCGTCGAGCGGCCGCTGGCGGAGGGGAGCACCTCGGTCGCGCTGGTGCTGGACGTGCTGCCGCCGCTGCCGTCCGACCCCCCGTCGCCGTCTGAGCCGCCGTCACCGTCCGACCCGCCGTCGCCCTCGGACTCACCCTCTCCGTCGGACCCGCCGACGTCACCACCCACGGACGACCCGTCCCCGTCGGACCAGACGCCTTCATCGTCGCCGTCGGCTTCTGAGCCGTCGTCGGGCTCCGCGTCGCCGTCCGATCCGCCGTCCACGTCGTCTGGCTCGGCCTCGCCGTCCTCTCCCGCCTCCCAGTCCTCGTCGGCCACTCCGACCGGCACCACCGATGACTCTGCGAGCCCCAGCGGGTCCTGACCCGTATGGACCTCGTCGACTTCCGACCCACCACGACCACCCTGGCAGCGCTCGTCCGCGGCGTGCGCGACGACCAGCTGACCGTCCGCACGCCCTGCCCCGACTACACCGTGGCCGACCTCCTCGACCACATCGGCGGGCTGTCGGTCGCCTTCACCTGCGCCGCCACCAAGCAGGACCTGGCCGGCCAGGCACCCTCCGCCGACGGCGCCCGGCTCGAGGTCGGCTGGCGCGACCGCATCGCTCGTTCTCTGGACGACCTCGGTGAGGCCTGGCAGGACCCCGGCGCCTATGACGGCCTGACCATGGCCGGCCCGGTCGAGATGCCCGGCGACCAGGCCGCGCTGGTCGCCCTCGACGAGGTCACCGTGCACGCCTGGGACCTCGCGGTCGCCACCGGCCAGCCCTATCCCGCCGACCCCGCCGCCGTCGCTGCCTGCCAGGCGTTCGTGGCCTCGTTCGAGCCACCGCCCGGCGGCGCCGCCGACGACGGCGGCCTGTTCGGCCCGCCCGTCGCCGTACCCTCCGACGCCCCCGCCCTCGACCGCCTCATCGGCGCCACCGGCCGCGACCCCGGCTGGAGCCCGTAGGTCTGGTCCTGAACGATTTCAACGGCCCGTCTCCGCTCGGGTACCCTCACCGGCGGTGGCGTGTCCGAGCGGCCTAAGGAGCACGCCTCGAAAGCGTGTGTGGGTGCAAGCCCACCGTGGGTTCAAATCCCACCGCCACCGCCAGCCTTCGGCGGCATCCGCGCAGCGACCACTCGCGTGCGGGTGTCGTCGAAACGTTTGCCTCGTCAGCGAGCGGCCGCCGACCTCGCGGCGCATGCGTGGGAACGTGGCCGGCGACCTTTCGCCCCTGCGATGCGCGTCCCCCCACTCGGCCCCCCGAGTCGACGCGCAGCGGTCCGGGTCGGTTGAACAGATGACCGGGGGCGGGCGTCCCGGGCATCACCCGGAAGTGATCAGGCCAGCAGGCCCAGTCCCAGGGCGAGAGGGAGATCCGGCGCCGGCTCCGGCTCGGGCTGGCTGTGCCGGACGAGGTCTCGCTCGCCGCGGGCCGCGCCGACCGCGAGGACGCTGACGCCTCCGGCCAGGACGACCAGGGCCAGGGCCAGGCCAGCGGTACGCGGGCCGTCGCCGGTCGCGACCGAGAACGCGGCTGAGTGTGAGTGCGAGGGCGTCGCGGCCGAAACGGGGGAGTAGCCCCGGTCGTCGTCCTGCCCCTGCGCGCTCATGGCCATGAACAGGGCGCCCAGCACCGCGAGCGACCAGACCAGGCCGACCTTGGCCAGAGCACGGACCACCGTCTCGCGGAGCCCCCGAGATCTGCTCGTCATACCCACAAGTTTCGAACAATTAAGCCCGCCCGCACTCGGCCTTTCGGACATTTGCGGTCGCTGTCTGGTCCGGGAACGCCCCGAGTGTCTAGCGTCCGGACCATGGTGGATGTCCGCATCGAGCAGGACGGTCCGGTCACGACCGTCGTCCTGCACCGCCCGCACGCCCGCAACGCCGTGGACGGGCCGACCGCGCAGTCGCTCGCCGACGCGTTCCGCACGTTCGACGCCGACGAGGGCGCGAGCGTCGCGGTGCTGTACGGCGACGGCGGGACCTTCTGCGCCGGCGCGGACCTCAAGGGCCTCGGCACCGAACGGAGCAACCGGGTCGAGGAGGACGGCGACGGGCCGATGGGGCCGACCCGCCTGCGGCTGGGCAAGCCGGTGATCGCGGCCATCGAGGGGTACGCCGTCGCCGGCGGGCTCGAGCTCGCGATCTGGTGCGACCTCAGGGTGGCCGCGCAGGACGCGAAGCTCGGCGTCTTCTGCCGGCGGTGGGGTGTCCCACTCATCGACGGAGGCACCGTCCGCCTGCCCCGGCTGGTCGGCGCCGGCCGCGCCCTGGACCTCGTGCTCACCGGCCGCGAGGTCGACGCGGACGAGGCGCTGCGGATCGGCCTGGTCGACCGCGTCGTCCCGACCGGTGAGGCGAGGCAGCAGGCCGTGGAGCTGGCCCACCAGCTGAGCCGGCTCCCGCAGGTCTGCCTGAGGCAGGACCGGCTCTCCCTCCTGGAGCAGGAGGGCATGGGCGAGGAGGACGCGATGCGCAACGAGCTCGCGCACGGCCTCACCAGCCTGCAGGCGGGGGCCCTCGAGGGCGCCCAGCGGTTCGCGTCAGGCGAGGGGCGGCACGGCGCCTAGACCCTGAAGGCAGCTAACCGTGCACCTGGATCAGCGAGGCGTCGGCGGGCTGGTCGAGGCAGACCGCGATCAGCGTGCCCGCGCGCCGACCGTTGAAGACGTCCCAGCCGACCTCGAAGCTCACCTGCCGGACCCGGCCCTGTGCGGTGCGGATCAGCGCCGAGGCCGGCACGGTGTCGGCGCCGAAGCCGGAGTAGGCGCACTCATGGGCGGCCATCGCGCGGTCGACGACCCGGTCGTAGGACTGGCTCGCCGAGGCTGGGTCCTCGCCCGGCGTACCGGTCCGCAGGCCGCTGACGACCACTCCGACCAGCAGACCGGCCAGCGCCAGCACCTTGAACGTCGTCAACGCGGCCCGCGCCGAGATACGCGGATCGCGCCGGTGACGGGGTCTGTCCACGTATCTCCAACGAGGAGCCGCGGGCGACGTTAGGCCGGTGCGTACCACCATCGGGTCGCCCGCGGCTCGGTGCGGGAGGATGTCGTCATGTCCTGGTTCGCCTCGCCCGACGAGGTCACCGAGCGGCTCGGCGCCACCGGCTACCTGACCGACCCGGCCACCGCGACGACCGCATTCCTCGCCGGAGCGCTCCAGAAGCCGCTCCTCGTCGAGGGCCCGGCCGGCGTCGGCAAGACCGAGCTGGCCAAGGCGGTGTCCCGGGCGACCGGCGCCGACCTGGTCCGGCTGCAGTGCTACGAGGGACTCGACGAGGCCCGCGCGCTCTACGAGTGGAACTACAAGAAGCAGCTGCTGCGCATCCAGGCGTCCCAGGGTGACGATCAGACGTGGGCCGAGACCCACGACGACATCTTCACCGACGAGTTCCTGCTCACCCGCCCCCTGCTCACCGCCATCCGCCGCGACCAGCCGACCGTGCTGCTCATCGACGAGGTCGACAAGACCGACGTCGAGGTGGAGGGGCTGCTGCTCGAGGTGTTGTCCGACTTCCAGGTCACCATCCCCGAGCTCGGCACCCTCGCCGCCGTACGGCGTCCCTACGTGGTGCTGACCTCCAACGCCAGCCGCGAGCTGTCCGAGGCGCTCAAGCGGCGCTGCCTCTACCTGCACCTCGGCTACCCCGACGAGGAGCGCGAGCGCGCGATCGTCCTGTCGCAGGTGCCCGACCTGGAGGAGCGGGTCGCGGGCCAGCTGGTGGCGACCGTCGCGCGGCTGCGCGACCTCGAGCTCAAGAAGGCGCCCTCCATCGCCGAGTCCGTCGACTGGGCGCGCACCCTGATCGCGCTCGAGATCCGCGACCTCGACGACAAGGCCGTCGACGACACCCTCGGCGTCGTCCTCAAGCATGCGTCCGACCAGGAGCGTGCGGTGCGAGAGCTGCGGCTGCGGAAGTGACCTCGGCGCAGGGGTCGAGCGGCCTCGTCGAGCGGCATGTCTCCTTCCTGGAGGCGCTGCGCGCGGCCGGGCTGCCGGTCTCGCTGGCCGAGGACCTCGATGCGGTCGCCGCGCTGAGCGCGCTGCCGTGGGACCGCCGGGCCACGGTGCACGCGGCGTACGCCGCCACGCTGGTCAAGAAGCAGAGCCAACGGCCGACCTTCGACGCGCTGTTCGACGTGTACTTCCCGCGCTTGGTCGGTGAGGGCGCCCGGGTCGAGGAAAGCGAGCCGGACGAAGGCGTGCGCGACAACGGTCAGGCGCTGGCCGAGTTCCGCGAGCTGCTCGCCGAGGCGCTGGGCCAGGGCGACCAGGAGGCGCTGGCGCGGCTGGCGGTGGAGATGGTGGGCCGGTTCGGGGCGATGCCGGGGCGCGGACCCGGGCTGTCGAGCTGGTCGGCGTACACCGCGCTGCAGCGGGTCGCCCCCGCCGAGCTGGTGGGCCGGATAGTGCAGTCGCTGCTGAGCCAGGGCCGCACCGAGGAGGAAGCGGACCGGGTGGCCGGGCGGCGGATCGGCGGCTTCACCCGCCACGTGGAGGACGAGGCGCGCCGCCGGATCGCCGAGGAGAAGGGTCCCGACCACGTGGCGGACGTGGCGATCAAGCCGAGCATCGACCGGCTCGACTTCACCGCCGCGCGCAAGGCGGACCTCGAGGAGATGCGTCGCGAGATCTACCCGCTGGCCCGGCGGCTCGCCACCCGGCTGACCCAGGAACACCACGCTCGAAGGCGCGGGCCGCTGGACTTCCGGCGTACCGTCCGGGCCTCGATCTCCACCGGCGGCGTACCCCTGGTCACCCACCACCGTCCCAAGCGCCCGCACCGCTCCGAGCTGGTCGTGCTCTGCGACGTGAGCGGCTCGGTCGCGAACTTCGCGCAGTTCACGCTGCTGCTGGTCTTCGCCCTGCGCGACCAGTTCCAGAAGGTCCGTGCGTTCACGTTCATCGACCACGTCCACGAGGTCACCGAGCACTTCCGGCCCGGCGCCGACGTGGTCGACGTGATGGCCGACCTGGCCGCCAGCGCCTCGCACGCCGCGCTCTGGGGCCGCACCAACTACGGCCGCGCGTTCACCAAGTTCGTCGAGGAGCACTCCGACGCGCTCGGGCCCAAGTCGTCGCTGCTGATCCTCGGCGACGCCCGCTCGAACTACTCCGACCTCGCGCTCGGCCAGCTCCGCGAGATGGAGCGCAACTCGAGGCACGCCTGGTGGCTCAACCCCGAGCACCGCCGGCACTGGAACACCGGCGACTCGGTGGCCGGGAAGTACGGCGACATCGTGCCGATGGTCGAGTGCCGCAACCTCACCCAGCTCGGCGAGTTCGTGCACGACATCCTCTGACCCCCTTGGGGCTTGCCCGGCTTGCGCCCGGGGACGTCGAGTGACCCAATCAGCAGGATGGGAGCGTTCCCGAGCTTGCAAAATGGGTCACTCGACGGTCCTCGGCGTCAGCCGAGGTATCCCAAGCCACGGAGCCGGTCGAGCTCGGCGGCGACCTCGGGGGAGGCGTCGGCCGCGCGGGCACCGGCGGAGTACACGCCCTCGGACGAGGAGCCGGCCGCGTCGAAGATGACGGTCGTGCGGTTGGCGTCGCCGGCGCTGACCAGCGAGCCGAGCAGGGCGACCGGGTCGGCGCGGTCCTCGAGGGCCAGCATCCGGGTGGACTCGGGCAGGCGGGGCACCTGGGCGGCGGGGGCGCCGGCGGTGACGACCTGGTCGACCACGAACGGCAGCGGCCGCTTCAGGGCGGCCAGCTCGGCGGCCACCACGCCGCCGGCACCGGTACCGACCGTCATCACGTGCGGGTCGTCATCGCCGGCCACAGCGGCTGCGATCGTCTCGGCCACCTCGGCGGCGTACGGGGTGAGGTCGCCGGAGACCAGCCGCACCGCCGGGCCGTGGTCCGGCGCGGACTCCGCGGGCGGCCGGCCGACGTAGGCGACGTAGCGGCCGGGAGCGGTGCGGTGGACCAGCACCCGCGCCTCCAGCGTCTCCACGGTGGCCATCAGGTCGCCCAGCGTGACCGGCACCTTGGGCGGCACGATCGCCGGTGTGTCCTCGACCGGGGAGCGGGGGCCGGCCAGCAGCCCGGCGGCCACGTCGCGCAGGGCCGCCGAGCTGTCCTGCCGCATCGGGTCCACGCCCAGGGCACGGAGCCCGCCCCGCGCGGCCTGGCGGCCGGCCTCGCCCGAGCCGAAGCCCGCGGTGAGCGCCGCGCGCATCTGGAGGCCGTCGAGCAGGCCACCGCCACCGGAGACGACGTGGTCCATCAGCTCGGGGTTGGCGGCGGCGAGGTCGCTGAGGTACTCCGCCACGCCGTCGCGGTCGAGGGCGTCGGTCTCGATCAGCCCGGCGGTGACGATGGCGCCACCCAGCGCCACGTTGGGTGCGAGGTAGCCGATGGCCCGACTCGCGATCGCCCCGAGCGAGTCGTACGCCGCGTCGCGCAGCTCGTCGATCCACTGGTAGGTCAGCACCGTGGCGCGCACGACCAGGGCGTCGGCGTCGAGCTCGATCGAGC
The DNA here is from genome assembly GCA_963749865.1 of uncultured Actinomycetota bacterium. Lineage (GTDB taxonomy): Bacteria > Actinomycetota > Actinomycetes > Propionibacteriales > Nocardioidaceae > Nocardioides. The sequence continues at coordinate 445,287 of CAVVOE010000001.1, read as the reverse complement.
GGGAGAGCAGGCCGTGCTTGCCCGACGTCGCGGCCCGGATCGCCTCCTCGGCGCGGGCGTGCGAGGCCGAGGACAGCTCGGCGGAGTCGGCGACCGCGTCGTCGCGCAGCACCTCCGTGCCGAGCCCGGCCATGGCTCGCAGCTCGTCGCCCGAGCGGTCGAAGACGTCGGCCAGCCGGAGCAGGTGGTCGTACTTGTCGGACCGCTCGGCCACCCGGACGCTCATGCCGAGACCTCCGCCAGTACCGGGGCCAGCTCGGCGGCCAGGTCTTCCGGGATCACCCGCGCCACTTCGAGCCGCAGCGCACTCGCGTCGGCCGGGTCGCGACGGGTGCGCAGCGCCCGCCACCCGTCGGCGACCAGCGTCCAGGCGACCACTCCGACGGTCGTGGTCTCGGCGCCGGACACGTCCGCGACCAGCGCGCGGAGCCGGCCGCGGGCCTCGGTGGCCAGCCCGGTCAGCATCGGGCTGACCTCGGCTCCGGTGAGCTCACGGCCCTCGCCGTCGACGACGGCGCCGCCGTGCTGCTCGACCAGCACCGGCACCAGGTCGGTGCGGTGGGAGCGGGCCGCCTCGATCGCCGCGTCGGCCAGCTCGTGCGGCAGCTCCACGCGGTCGGGGACGACCGAGTCGTGCAGGGGCAGGTCCTCCGGCACGACGGCGGCGCGGGCGAGCTCGGCTGCCCACGCCCAGGTCGGGAACCACGCCAGCTCGAAGACCAGACCGTCCTGGGTCGACAGCGCGGCGACCGCTCCGCCGTGCTGGCGGTGCCACGACTTCACCTGCACGGGACCGGCGGCCACGTCGAGGTCGACGGCGACGGTCGGCGTGGCCAGCAGGCCGATCGCGCCCAGGATCCCGTCGTCGACGGCTCCGTCGTCGGGGCCGCCGACCAGGAGCCCCCGGCGCGACAGCGAGGTGGCCGGGTCGTGCAGGTGGCCGAGCGCGTCGGCGTACGCCGCCTGTTCGTCGGATCCGCGGCTGCGGCCGAGCCGCTCCTGGAGCCCGCCGCCCTCCTCGGCCTCCATGTCGCCGAGGTCGAAGGGGAGCGGCGCGCCGTTCGCCCGCCCAGCGACGAAGCGCAGCTCGGTCAGGGTGAGCGCGACCCGTCGCGGCAGGCCGTCGAGGAGGTCGTGCGGGGTCGGCCGAGGAGGTCCGAGGTCGATGGTGGCCATCTCAGCCGCGGTCCTCGACGCCCGGGAGGGTCACGGCGAGCCAGTCCTTGTGACCCGACGCCGGCGGCTCGAACTGCGGCAGCGCGCCGTCGTCGAGGAGTGCGGTCGCCCGCCGCTCGACCTCGGCGATGCCGTCCTTCAGCTCGTCGACGAGCTGGGTGTGGGTGTCGAGCGAGTCGGCGGCCACGTCGTGCCGGTCGGCCGCCTCGCGCAGCCGCGCCGCGCGGTCGCGGATGCGCTCGCGCATCGCGTCGCCGGCCCGGCCGGCCCAGGTCACCGCCTCGGCCTGCGCGACCAGCTGGTCGGCCATCGCGCGGATCTCCGAGCCCTGCTCGCGCAGCCTGCTCACGTGCTTGCGCATGACGTCGGTGTCGCCGTACATCGGGGCGCGTCTCCTTCCGCCGGCGTTGTTTCCGTGACCTACCCCCACGAATGAGGCCGAAACGTCGGAGCCAGCGGCTGGGGAGCGACGTAGTGTCGAGCGGTGACTCGGGGCAGGATCGGCGACCGAACCGTCCACCGGATCGGGCTGGGGACCAAGAGGCTCCTGCGCGACGAGCAGTACTCCCCGGCCGACCGGGACGGAGCGGTGCGCCTGCTCCGGCGCGCGGTCGAGCTCGGGGTCGACCACCTCGACACCGCGGCGTTCTATCCCAGCGTCGCCTCGACCTCCGGACCCGGCAACGCGTTCACCTCGCTGGGCTGCGCCAACGAGCTGGTCCGCGAGGCGCTCTCGCCGTACCCGGACGACCTGTTGATCGCCACCAAGGTCGGTCCGACCGAGGCGGGCATGGCCGGTCCCGACCAGCTGAAGGCGCTGGTCGAGCAGGACCTGCGCGACCTGGGAGTCGACCACCTCGACCTCGTCTACCTCCGCCAGGGCGGGCTGGCCGACATCACCGAGCACGTCGGCGTCCTCGCTGAGCTGCAGCGGGCCGGCCTGGTCCGCCAGCTCGGCCTCTCCAACGTGCGCGCCGAGCACCTGGACCAGGCCCGGGCGGTGGCGCCGGTGGTCGCGGTGTCGAACCGGTACGCCGTCGACTTCGGCCGCGTGAACGACGAGCTGCTGAAGGCCTGCGGCGAGCAGGGGATCGCGTTCGTCCCGTTCTTCGCGCTGGCCGGCGAGGGGCGCGAGGTGGGCGGGGTGGCGGCGTACGACGCGGTGACCGAGGTGGCCCGGGCGCACGGTGCGACCGCGGCCCAGGTCCGCCTCGCGTGGGCGCTCAGCCGGGGTCCGCACGTGCTGGTCATCCCGGGCACCGGGAGCGAGGGGCACCTGGTCGAGAACCTCGCGGCCGCCTCGCTGGACCTGACGCCGGACGAGCTCGAGCTGCTCACCGGCGGATGATCTGGAAGACCTGGCTGGTCACCGCGCCGCCTTCGCCGAGATAGCCGTGCTCGTGGAGCGACGCCACCGCGTCGACCACCGACGGGTCGGCGGAGCCGTCGACCAGGGCCGCGCCCTGCGCGTAGGCGTCGTAGCCGTGGTGCGCGAGCACGCCCGGCTCGGGCTGGGCGTCGAAGAGCACCGTGGTCTGCTCGACCGAGTCGGGGTTGGCCGCGCCGTCCAGCTCGGGGACGATGTCGCCCTGCTGCTCGAGCGACAGGGCGTGTGAGCCCTCCGGGAAGCCCGGCACCTGCGCGGTCGGTGCGCCGGCCGTGAGCACGTCGGTCACGTGGTAGCCGCCGTCGCCGGCCAGGATCGCGGCCGCCGCCATGCCGCCGAGCGAGTGGCCGACCAGGAGCACCGGCTGGTCCGGTCGCACGCCGGCCTGCTGCAGGGCGTCCAGGATGCCCGCCTGGTAGGCGTCCGGCTGCCGGGCGGCCAGGTCGAGGTCGGTCTCGAGGTCGCGTACGTCGCCGTCCTGGTCCCAGGGCGCGTTGAAGTCGTCGGTGCCGGGCAGGTACACCACGTGCCGCACCTCGCCGGTCGGCCCGGTGATCGACTGCACCTCGATGGTGCCGTTGGCCGCCGAGTCCGGGTGGCCCGAGAGCGCGGCCACGTCGTGCAGGTGCTCGACCAGGTCCCGTACCGAGGCCGGCCGGGTCGCGGGCAGGGACGCGGCGTACGGCGTCACGACCGGCCGGCCCGGGTCGCCGTACAGCGTGCCGAGCCCGAGCGCGGCCAGCGGACCGCCGAGGCCGTCGACCAGGTGCTCGGTCAGCCCGGGGTGGGCGGTGAGCAGGCCGGGGTCGATCGCGACCGGCAGCGCGAGGGCGCCGACAGCCGCCGGCGCGAGCTGGTGGTTGACCGCCGAGATGGTGGTACGCACCGCGTCGTCGGCATGCTCGAGGCAGTCGATCGCGACCCGCACCGCGACCGCGTCGGCCTCCCAGCCCAGCGATGCGGCCGCTACCCCGTGCGGCCCTCCGGTGGCCTCGAGGACGGCGGCCTCGGCGGTGGCGCAGGTGCCGGGCGCCAGCAGCCCGGACTCGAGCAGGTCGGGGTCGCGCATCACCCGCAGCCCGCTCGCCGCCCAGCCGCGGAGCAGGTCGCCGGCGGCGTCGAAGGCGTCGGCCAGGTCGCGTGCGGCGGCGTACGACGCGGCCACGCCGCCCGCGCCGCCGGTCACGTGGAGGATCTCCGCGTCGTCCCGGCTGCTCATCGCAGCCCCGGGAGGTCGACCGCGAGCCAGTCGCGGTGGCCGCTGGGCGGCGGCACGAACCGCGCGAGCAGGTCGTCCACCGGGTCCGGCAGCACCGCGGCGACCAGCCCGGCCAGCCGTTCCCTGGCTGCCGCCACCAGCGCCAGCACCTTCTGCTCGATCGCGGCGATCAGCGCCTTGAGCCGGTCCACCTCCTCGGCGTGGTGGACCAGGGCCGCGGCCGCCCGGTCGGCCAGTGTCGCCGTACGCCGAAGCGCCGCGGTCTGCTCGCCCACCCGCGCCCGCATGGCATCTGCGGCCAGCCCTTCCCATGGCGTGCGGTCGGCCCGCGCCAGCAGCCCGCCCGCCTCGTCGCGCAGCGCTGCTCCTTGGCCGCTCATGGTGCGCGCCAGCCCGCGGATGATCTCGGTGTCGCCGTACATGTCGCCTCCCTCGTCGTGTGGAGGCGGTGTGCCCGAGGCCTGCGGTGGACAACACCGGCCATCTCGAGCCTGTGGACGACGTGCTCGGGCCGGCGACCGGTGGACGCTTGGTGGCGCGGATCAGAGACCGGCGCCGAGCCGCTCCAGCGACTCCTCGATCACGGCCGCGTCGCAGGGGAAGCTGAGCCTCACGAACCGGTGCCCGGCCTCGGTGTCGAAGTCGATCCCCGGCGCCATCGCGACGCCGGTGCGCGCGAGCAGGTCGTGGCAGAACGCCATCGTGTCCTGAGTGAGGTGGCCGACGTCGGCGTAGACGTAGAACGCGCCGTCGGCGGGCGCGAGCTCGGTGACGCCCAGCCGCGGCAGTCCGTCGAGCAGCAGCCGGCGGTTGTCGGCGTACCGCCGCACGTGCCCGTCCAGCTCGTCGTACGCCGCGTCGCTGAACGCCGCGAGGCAGGCGCGCTGCGCGATCACCGGCGGGCAGATGGTGAAGTTGCCGGTCAGCACGTCGCAGGCCCGGCGCAGCCGGTCGGGCACCAGCATCCAGCCGATCCGCCAGCCGGTCATGGAGAAGTACTTGCTGAAGCTGGCGAAGACGACCGCCTCCCGGCTCGTCTCCCAGGCACTCCGGGCCAGCCTGTCGGCGCCGTCGAGCGGGGCGTACTCGATGCCGTGGTAGATCTCGTCGCTGATCAGCTGCACCTGCTCGGCCTCGCACCACTGGGCCAGCGCGGCGAGCTCACTCGGCAGCAGCATCGTCCCGGTCGGGTTGGCCGGGCTGGCCACGACCAGCCCCTTGAGCGGCTGCTCGGCGTGTGCCTCCGCGACCTGCTCGACCGTGGGCTGGAACCGGGTCTCGGGGCCCGTCGGCACCTCGACCACCTCGATGCCCAGGGCGGTGAGCACGTTGCGGTAGCACGGGTAGCCGGGCCGGGCCATCGCCACCTTGTCGCCGACCTCGAACGCCGCCAGGAAGGCCAGCAGGAACCCGCCGCTGCTCCCGGTCGTGACGATGACCTCGTCGGGGTCGACGTCGACGCCGTAGGTCCTCTTGTGGTGGCCGGCGATCGCCTCGCGCAGCTCGAGGATCCCCACGGCCGGCGTGTAGCCCAGCGGGTCGGTGCCCTGCAGCAGCCGGATCGCCTCGGCCCGCACCGGCGCCGGCGCCCCGCTGCTGGGCTGGCCGGCCAGCAGGTTGAGCATGTCGCCGTGCGTCCGCTGCCGCTGCGCCGCCGCGGCCAGTAGGTCCATGACGTGGAACGGCGGCACGTTGGCCCGGCTCGCCACCTGCCACCGGTCGGCCGTCGACGTCATGGGGTGACCCTACGAGGGCGGGGGAGTCCCCGGGGCCCCGGCGACTCCCTCACTTCCCAGGCAAGATCTCACCCAGGAAGTGCAGGAGTCCCCGGGGCCCCGGGGACTCCTGCAGCGTGGCGGCCGGCCCGCCGCCCGAAGAACGACCCCTCGCCGAGCTGGGTGCCGGAGCAGTAGCCGGCGCCGTCCTGGGCGATGTTCGAGGCGCACGCGCCGGCGGCGTACAGCCCCGGGATCACCGACGCGTCGGACCGCTGCACCTGGCCGTCCACGGTGACGCGCAGCCCGCCGAGAGTGAAGCCGGCGTACAGCGCCTTGCCGAGGGTCAGGTCGTAGGCGCCCCACGGGCCCTGGTCCTGCGGCGCCAGCCAGTCGGGGTGCTTGTGGAAGTCCGGGTCCTCGCCGCGGGCGGCGTGCTCGTTGTAGCGGTCCATCGTCCTGGCCAGCGAGCCCGTCGGCAGGCCCAGACCGGACTCCATCTCCTCGACCGTCTCCCAGCCGTCGATGAACGGGGCCAGCGGCATCTTCGGGTGCTCGATGTGCGCGCTGTCGACGATGAGGTACGCCGCGGAGCGCGGCTGGGCCATCACGTGGTGCGACGTCCGCGCGTGGTAGCTGTCCTCGGCCACGAACCGCTCGCCGTTCCGGTTCACGATCAGCCCCGTGACCAGCACCGACGGCGGGTAGAACGGCGCGGTGATGAACGGCTCCTCCATGTGCTTGAGCTCGCCGCCGACCGAGGCGCCGAGCCGGATGCCGAGCCCGTCGTCGTACGTCGACCCGAGGGTGAACAGCTTCGAGCCGAGCGCCGGGGTGTGGGCCTCGACCATGTCGGCGTTCATCACGAACCCGCCGGCCGCGATCACCACGGACCCGGCGCGGATCACCCCGGTCTGGTCGAACGACTTCCAGGCCACGCCCACGACGGCACCCGACGCGGAGGCCACGAGGTGGGTGGCGCCGGTCTCGTAGCGGACCTCGACGCCGGCCTCCTCGACCCGGTCGCGGAGCAGGTCCATCACCATCTTGGTGCCGTCGGTGTCGCCAGGGACCGGGACCTTGTGGCCACGCGGCGCCGGGCGCGCCTGGTCCAGATACGGCCAGACCTTCTCGTTGCCGGTGAACATCAGCCCCTGCGTCCCGGGCTGGATCACCGCCTTCTCCGGGTAGTACGAGCGCTCGAACTCGAAGCCCAGCGACTCGAGCCAGTCGAAGTGCTCGACCGAGCCCTCGCAGTACGCGCGGATCTTGTCGGGCTCGGGCTCCTTCGACGAGGCGGTCAGGTACTTCACCATCTCCTCGACCGGGTCCTCGTGACCGGTGGCCCGCTGCACCGCGGTCCCGCCGCCGAGATAGAAGTGGCCGCCGGACAGCGACGATGTGCCGCCGTGCACCGCCGCCCGCTCGAGCAGCAGCACCCGCGCGCCGGCCCGCGCGGCCTCGAGCGCCGCGCAGCCGCCGGCGATCCCGAACCCGACCACCACCACGTCGTACGACGGGGCGTCGGTCGGTACGTCGTCCTCGCTGCGGACGTCGGGGAGATCGGTGCCGGCCACCCGCCCAGACTAGAACAAGTTCTAGTTTCGTGGAATCCTGTCCCGCGTGATCCTGATCGACGTGGACGGACGGGAGCACCCGCTCCCTGGCGGGCTCGACGACGCGTCGGCCCTGGCCCGGGCGCTCGGCTGGGAGCTCAAGCCCGAAGGACTGTGCCGGGGCGAGACCTGCGTGCCGCTGCTCGGCCGCTCCGTCCTCGACGCGCTCGGGCTGCTGGTCGTGGTCGACGCGGAGGCGGGCGTGGCCGCGTTGGCGCCGTCCGCCGAGACGCACCAGCGCGAGTCCGCGACCGGCAAGGCGCCGCGGCTGGACCTCCAGGACGTGGACGGCAACCCGGTGTCCTTCGACGACCTCTCCGGCCACAAGCGGGTGCTGGTCACCTGGGCCAGCTGGTGCGGCTGCCGGCACGAGCTGTCCGGCTGGCAGAGGCTCCAGGACGAGCTGGCCGACTCCGGGCTCAAGCTGTTCTCGGTCGCGCTGGACAACGATCCCGAGGACTCCCGGCCGTGGATCGAGGCCGGCCGGCCGACGTACCCCGTCGCCGTGGACACCGCCCACGTCACCGCGGAGCGGTACGGCATCACCAACGTCCCGTCGGTCGTGTGGGTCGACGAGGACGACAACGTCGTGAAGCCGCCGACGATCGCGCCGGGCGACGACCAGTTCGTCGAGTTCACCAAGATCGGGAGCGAGCAGCACCACGAGGCGCTGCGCCGGTGGGTGCACGACGGCGAGCTGCCGGAGAGCGCCACGGCCGAGGCGCACGAGCGCACGGACGCCGGGCAGCAGGCGTTGGCCGAGCGCCGGGTCGCGGCGTACCTCCAGCGGAACGGCGCCACCGAAGCGGCCAAGCGGCACCTCGCCGCGGCGCAGGCGCTGGCGCCGTGGGACTGGACGGTCCGCCGCGGCGGCATCGCGATGACCGGCGGCGACCCGTTCCTCGGCGAGGAGTTCACCTCGTTCTGGGAGGAGTGGGACGCCTCGGGCCGTCCCGGCTACACGCCGACCACCTGACTGCCTAGTGTCGGCGTCATGGCGACCTCGAACATGAGCATGAACAAGGTGATCCACTGCGCCGTACGCCGTGACCTGCGTCGGTTCCGGTCCGCGCTGGAGAAGTTCCAGGACGGCGACCGGGCGCGCGCCGAGGCGCTGCACCGGGCCTGGGTGAACTTCGACGCGCAGCTCACCGACCACCACGAGGGCGAGCACGAGATCGCGTGGGACGGCCTCCGGGCGATCGGCATCGACCAGGCCACGATCGACGGCTTCGACCACGAGCACGGGCTGATGGCCGCCGACCTCGCGACCGCGCGGGCGGCGATGGAGAGGTTCCGGGGCTCCGCGGCCAGGGCCGACGCCGATGCGGCGGCCCTCGCCGTCGAGACCCTCGAGACCACGACCAACACCCACCTCGACCACGAGGAGGAGATCAGCGAGACGGCGTACGAGGAGCACCACGACCACCCCGCGATCAAGGAGATGGGCAGGAAGTTCAGCCGCCGCAGCTCGATCGGTGACGCCGGCGCCTTCATGGCCTGGCTGCAGGACGGCGCCACCCCCGAGGAGAAGGCCGGCCTGCGCGCCAACATCCCGGCGCCGGTGCTGGCGATCATCGGCGGGCTCTTCGGCCGCGGCTACCGCAAGGAGGTCGCGCCCGTCTGGGCCGGCTCGCGCTGATCTCTCCGCCGACGGTCGATCGGCCTTGCCCCGATAGGGTTGGGACTCGCCACCCCGATCGAACGAGGTGACAGTTGTCCATCGACGTCCACCAGCTCGACGTGTTCGTGCTGTGGGGCGCGGCGGTCACGTTCCTGGCCATCCTGGCCGTCCGGGTGTCGAGTCGCACCCGGCTGCCCTCGCTGCTGCTCTACCTCGCGATGGGCGTTGCGATGGGCGAGAAAGGGCTCGGCATCGGCTTCGAGGACGCCGAGCTGGCGCACGCGATGGGGTTCGCCGCGCTCATCGTGATCCTCGCCGAGGGCGGCCTGACCACCCCGTGGCGCGACGTACGACCATCGATGCGGCTGGGGCTCTCGCTGGCCACGGTGGGCGTCGCGGTGAGCGTGACCGTGGTGGCGGTGGCCACCCACCACCTGCTCGGGCTGAGCTGGCAGACCGCGATCCTGCTCGGCGCGGTGACCTCGCCGACCGACGCGGCGGCGGTGTTCTCGGTGCTGCGCGTGGTGCCACTCCCGAAGCGGCTCACCGGCGCGCTCGAGGCGGAGTCCGGCCTGAACGACGCTCCGACGGTCGTGCTGGTCACGCTGATCTCCACCGACGCGGTGGCCGACCACAGCCTGGTGGTCAACGTCGGCATCGTGGCCTACGAGCTGGTCGCGGGGGTCGCGATCGGGCTGGCCATCGGCTTCGCGGGCGCCTGGGTGATGCGGCGGGCCGCGCTTCCGTCCTCGGGCCTCTACCCACTGGCCGTGATGGCGCTGTGCTTCCTGGCCTACGGCGGCGCCTCGGCGGCGCACGCGTCCGGTTTCGCGGCCGTGTACGTCGGCGCACTGGTCCTCGGCAACTCCGACCTCCCGCACCGGGCCGCCACCCGCTCCTTCGGTGAGGGGCTGGCCTGGCTGGCCCAGATCGGGCTGTTCGTGATGCTCGGGCTGCTGCTCTCGCCTGGCCGGATCGGGCTCGAGACCATCGGGTACGCCGTCGTGGCCGGGCTGGTGCTGACCCTGGTCGCGCGGCCGGTCTCGGTCGCGGTCAGCTCGCTGGTGCAGCCGATGCCATGGCGCGAGCTGTCGTTCGTCTCCTGGGCCGGGCTGCGCGGCGCCGTACCGATCGTGCTCGCCACCATCCCGCTGGCCAACGGCGTCAGCGACTCCGAGCGGCTCTTCGACATCGTCTTCGTGCTGGTCGTCGTCTACACGCTGGTCACCGGGCCGACGCTGCCCCAGGTCGCCAAGTGGTTGCGGGTGACCCGCCGCTCCGAGCCGCGCGGGCTCGACATCGAGGCAGCACCGCTGGAACGGATCGCCGCCGACCTGCTGCAGGTCACGATCAGCCCGGTCTCGAAGATGCACGGCGTCGAGGTCGGCGAGCTCCGGCTACCGCCGGGTGCGTCTGTCTCGATGATCATCCGCGACGACCAGACGCTGGTCCCCGAACGCCGTACCGTCCTCAAGCACGGCGACGACCTGCTGGTGGTCACGCCGCGCAGGCAACGGGAGCGCACCGAGGAACGGCTGCGCCAGGTCAGTGCCCGCGGCCGGCTCGCCCAGTGGCTCGGATGACTACTGCACCGGCGGGCTGCAGACCACCGCGTCGTCCTTGAGAACCAGCGACGTCGGACCGTCGCGGAGCTCGCCGAAGGTGTCGCCGACCACGACGGTGATGCCCGCGGCCGGGTTGACCACGTCGGAGCGGACCGGCACCTGGCCGAGCCGCCGCCGCAGCAGCTTGGCCCCGGGGTTGTCGGTGTCGCTGACCCAGATCTCGGCGGGGGTGGTGACGACGGTGCCCTTGGGAGCATTGGCGGTCTGGCCGCCCGCGAAGCCGGCGTCCTCCAGCTCCTGGAGCGTCCGGCCGGCCAGCCCCTCGCGCGAGCTGGCGTTGAGCACGCTGACGGTGACGTCCTGGACGAACAGCTCGTCACCCTCGGCGTACGACGTGTCCACGCAGATCGGTGCGTCCACCTTGCCCGGGAACGGGTCGGTCATCTGGGCCCACCCCCACGTCACGCCGACGAGCATGAGCACGGCCAGGAACGCCAGCGTGATCAGCGTCCGTAGCCGCGCGGTCAGGCTGGACCACCACATGAGGGTGGGTCAGCCCGCCATCGTGTGCACGCGGGCGTGCAGGACGTTGCGCTGCTGGAGCGCGGCGCGCAGGGCGCGGTGGAGCCCGTCCTCCAGGTAGTACTCGCCCTGCCACTCCACGACGTGGGCGAACAGGTCGCCGTAGAAGGTGGAGTCCTCGTCGAGGAGCGCGGCCAGCTGGAGCGTGTCCTTGGTGGTGACCAGCTCGTCGAGGCGGACCTGGCGCGGCGGCACCGCGGCCCAGCCCTTGGAGGAGAGGCCGTGGTCGGGGTACGGCCTCCCCTCGCCGACGCGCTTGAAGATCACGTCGGCGATGATACGAGACCGCTCGGCGCCTCCTTCGCGCCGCGACTCTAGGGTGTGGAGCCATGAGCGACGACAGTCCGATCGTCCAGGCGGTGGCGCCGGGCTACGCCTTCGAGGGCGCGGCACTGGAGCTCGGCGGCCTGATGCTGGACGCGACCACGCTCAGCGACACCCACATCCGGATCCCGCTCGGGATGCTGAACCGGCACGGGCTGGTGGCCGGCGCGACCGGCACCGGCAAGACCAAGACCCTCCAGCTGATGGCCGAGCAGCTGAGTGCAGCGGGCGTGCCCGTGTTCGCGGCCGACATCAAGGGCGACCTGTCCGGGCTGGCCACACCCGGGACGCCCAGCGACAAGCTGACCGAGCGCACCGTCTCGGTCGGCCAGCAGTGGACGGCGACCGGCTTTCCGGTCGAGTACTACGCGCTCGGCGGCCAGGGCACCGGGATCCCGCTGCGGGTGACGATGTCGGCGTTCGGTCCGGTCCTGCTGAGCAAGGTGCTCGGCCTCAACGACACCCAGGAGTCCAGCCTCGGCCTGGTCTTCCACTACGCCGACCAGGCCGGCCTGCCGCTGCTCGACCTCGCCGACCTGCGCGAGGTGGTCAAGTACCTCACCGGCGACGAGGGCAAGGCCGACCTCAAGGAGCTCGGCGGCCTCTCGTCCGCCACGGCCGGCGTGATCCTGCGCGAGCTGATCACCTTCTCCGACCAGGGCGCCGACGCGTTCTTCGGGGAGCCGGAGTTCGACTCCGCCGACTTCCTGCTGACCGCGCCCGACGGCCGCGGCCTGATCTCCCTGGTCGAGCTGCCCAACCTCCAGGACCGACCGGCCGTCTTCTCGACGTTCCTCATGTGGCTGCTCGCGGACCTGTTCCACGACCTGCCCGAGGTCGGCGACGTCGACCGGCCCAAGCTCGTCTTCTTCTTCGACGAGGCGCACCTGCTCTTCAACGACGCGTCGAAGGCGTTCCTCGACCAGATCGCCCAGACCGTCCGGCTGATCCGCTCCAAGGGCGTCGGCGTCTTCTTCGTGACCCAGAGCCCCACCGACGTACCGGACGCCGTCCTGGCCCAGCTCGGCTCGCGGGTCCAGCACCAGCTCCGCGCGCACACCCCCAACGACGCGAAGGCGCTCAAGGCGACGGTCAACACCTACCCGAACTCGGCGTACGACGACCTCGGCGCGGTGATCACCGGACTCGGTATCGGCGAGGCCGTCGTCACCGTGATGAACGAGCGCGGCGCGCCGACCCCGGTCGCCTGGACCCGGCTCCGGGCCCCCGAGTCGCTGATGGCGCCGTCCGACCCGGCCGCGATGGAGGCGACGGTGCAGGCCAGCCCGCGGCACGCCAAGTACGCCGCCGTCGTCGACCGCGAGTCGGCCCGGGAGATGCTCGCCGCCAAGCTCGAGGCCGGCGCCGAGAAGGCGGCCGCCGACCAGGCCGCGGAGAACGCCAGGTCGAAGCCCCCCAGGAAGTCGGGCTCGTCCTCGCGCCGGCCTACCAAGGAGGAGGAGGGCATGGTCACCCAGGTGGTGAAGTCCAGCGCCTTCAAGCAGTTCATGCGCACCGCGGCCGCCGAGATCGCCCGCGGGATGTTCGGGACCGGCCGGCGCAGCCGCTGACTACCCCGATTCGAGCCGAGTGAGTGCGGCCTCGCCGGCGTCGGTGACGCTGACCGCGCGGTGGCCGGCACGCCGGACGACCCAGCCCTGGTCGAGGAATGCGTCGAGCAGCGCGGCGCCCAGCCGGCCGGCCAGGTGGTGGCGCTGCTCGCTCCAGTCGAGGCAGAACCGCAGCAGCGGGCGCTGACCCTCGCCGCGCCGTACGGCGTCGAGGTCGACCCCGAGCTCGCCCAGCACCGGTCCGGCGTTCCGTCCGAGCTCGTAGGGGTGCTCCGCCAGCTGGGAGGAGAGCGGGTCCCGGCTCCGGCGCCGGGTGTCGGCGATCCCGTCGCGGGCCACAAGGACGCCGCCGCCCAGCAGCGCCTGGGTGAGCTGGACGCCGTACCGCCCCGCCAGGTGGTCGTAGCAGGTCCGGGCCCGGCGCAGCGCGGCCGCCCGGGTGCCCTCGCGCAGGGACCGGACCGGCATGGGCGGCGCCAGCGCGGCCAGCGCCTCGATGACGGCCGCCACCCGGTCCGAGGCCAGGTGGTAGTAGCGGTGCCGGCCGGACACCTCGACCCCGATCAACCCCGCCTTGGTCAGCTTCGCGAGCTGCGCGCTGGCCGCGGGTGCACTGACCCCGGCCTCGTCGGCCAGCACGCTCGCCGCCAGGGCGCGGCCGTCGGCGAGCGCGCCCAGGATCGAGGCCCGGGTCCGGTCCGCGAACAGCATCGCGACCGCGGCGACGTCGACGTCGCCGCCCGCTTCGACGTACGGCTGGGTGCTGACCATGCCGTCCAGTCTGCCTCCGGGACGTTTCCACCTTCGTGGAAGTGTGCCCGTCCCAGCACAAGGGTGACGGAGGGTCGGGCAGAGTTCCACCGCGTCCAAGCCAGTTGCAATACCTTGCGCACGTGACCGACAGCGATGACCTGATCGCCGAGCTGCGCCTCGAGCGCGACGTGCGGGAGATCTCCCAGCTCAAGTACCGCTACCTGCGCACCCTCGACAGCAAGGACTGGGACGGGTTCGAGGACTGCTTCGTCGCCGAGGCGACCGGCGACTACAACGGGTTGGTCTTCGACGACAGGACCGCGCTGGTCGCCTACATGCGCGCGAACCTCGGCGAGGGGCTGGTGACCATGCACCAGGCCCACCATCCCGAGATCGAGGTGGACGGTGACACGGCGACGGCCCGCTGGTACCTCTACGACCGTGTCATCGTCGAGGCCTTCTCGTTCATGCTCGAGGGCGCGGCGTTCTACAGCGACCGCTACGTGCGTACGCCGGACGGCTGGCGGCTCTCGCACACCGGCTACCGCCGCACCTTCGAGGCGACGTACAACCTCGGCGACCTGCCCGGCTTCAAGCTCACCGGCCCGGGCGTGCACACCCACAAGTAGGCCTCCGGTGGTTCTCGGCTGGCGCCGAGACCATCGAGTGACCCAATCCGCAGGAGGCGGAGCGCTCCCACCCTGCCAAATGGGTCACTCGACGCCCCCGGCCGGAGGCCGGGACCCAGAGGCAGGCGGTCACATTGCGGGGTCGGTCCAGGCGAGCTGGACGACCTCGACTCCGCGCTCGCGGGTGATCAGCCGGCCGCGGCCGGGCGGGGCGGGGGTGGCGCGCAGGTTGCCGAGCAGCGGGCCTTCGTCGGGGCTTCCGGAGAGCATCAGCCCGGGCATGGCCAGGTCGCGCAGCGACTGGATCACGGGCTCGTAGAGGGCCCGGGACGCGCCGCCGGAACGACGTGCCACGGTCAAGTGCAGCCCGACGTCGCGGGCCTGGGCCAGCAGCGGCTGGAGCGCGGCCACCGGCGAGCTCTGCTGGGTGGCGACCAGGTCATAGTCGTCCACCAGCACGAACACCTCGGCGCCGTTCCACCACGAGCGGTTGCGCAGCTGGTCGGGGGTGACGTCCGGGCCGGGGATGCGGTTCTCGAGGTACGTCGCGAGGTCGCGCAGCGCCGGCTGGGCCTGGTTGGCGGCGGTCAGGTAGTTGAGCAGGTACTCGTCGGGCACCTCGCCCAGCAGCGCGCGCCGGTAGTCGACCACCACCAGCTGGGCCTGCGCCGGCGTGCGAGTCCGCATGATCTCCCGGGCCAGGCCGCGCAGCAGCGAGCTCTTGCCGGACTGGCCGTCGCCGAGCACCAGCAGGTGCGGCTCGGTCTCGGGGTCGAGCGCGACCGGTGCCAGCTCCTTCTCGTTGATGGCGACCAGCAGCGGGTGCGCGCCGTTCTCCTCGTCCGGCAGCGTGGCGGGTACGCCGGCCTGCGCCCGGATGTCGTCGAGCGAGATCCGCTCGGGGAGCAGCCGCAGCTTCGGCCCGGCCGGCCCGGTCCACGCCTGCGACACCCGCTTGACCAGGTCGTCGACGCCGTCTCCCAGCGTCTCGGGCGATGCCTCGCCGTCGATCCGGGGCAGCGCGGAGAGGAAGTGCAGCTTGCTCGAGACCAGACCGCGACCCGGGCGGCCGGCCGGGACCAGCGCCGCGATCCGCCGGTCGATCTCGGAGTCGAGCGGGTCGCCGAGCCGCAGCTCGAGCCGGCTGCCGAACATGTCGCGCATCGCGGCCCGGAAGTCCGCCCACCGGCTGGTGGCGGCCACGATGTGGAGCCCGAAGGTCAGGCCACGGGTGGAGAGCTGCTGGATCTCCATCTCGAGGTCGTCGAAGTCGGCGCGCAGGGTGCTCCAGCCGTCGATGACGAGGAACACGTCGCCGTACCCGTCGTCGGCGCGGCCCTGTGCCCGCCTCGACCGGTAGGTCTCGATCGAGTCGATGCCCTGGGCCCGGAAGTACTTCTCGCGTCGGTCCACGACGCCGGTCACCTCGGCCACGATCCGGCTGACGACGTCCGCCTCGGAGCGGGTGCCGACGCCGGCCACGTGCGGCAGCCCGGCCAGGCCGGTAAAGGTGCCACCGCCGAAGTCGAGCACGAAGAACTGGCTCTCCAGCGGCGTCGTGGTCAGCGCCATGCCCGTCACCGCCGACCGCAGCACGGTGCTCTTGCCGCTGCGCGGGCCGCCGACCACCGCGAGGTGGCCGGCGCCGCCGCTGAGATCGACCGACAGGGTGTCGCGGCGCTGCTCGCGTGGCCGGTCCACGGTGCCGAGGGGTACGACGAGACCACCGAGCGCGCGCCATTCCTTCGAGACCAGGCCGAGCTGGGGGTCGACGGCCAGGTCGGGCATCAGCTCGTCGAGGGTGTCGGGCACGTCCAGCGGCGGCAGCCAGACCTGGTGTGCCGCGGGGCCGTGCCCGACCATGTGCTCGACCGCGAGGTCGAGCAGCGACTGCTGCTCGCCGGTGTCGACCGGCGTGGGCTCGGGCTCCGGCTCCTCGACCGGCACGTCGAGCTGCTGCACCTCGGAGATCGTGAACGGCAGGATCCCCCGCAGCTTGCCGCCCTCGTCGCGGCGTACGCGGACCCGGCCGGACGGCGGCCCGGAGACGTACGCCGTCTTGAACCGCACCATCGTCGTCGGATCCGGCTTGAGGTAGGCCAGGCCGGGGATGGGCGGCAGCTCGTAGGCGTCGGGCACGCCGAGCACGGCCCGCGACTCCTGGGCAGAGAACGTGCGCAGGCCGACCCGGTAGGAGAGGTGCGACTCCAGTCCCCGCAGCCGGCCTTCCTCGAGCCGCTGCGAGGCGAGCAGCAGGTGCAGGCCGAGCGAGCGGCCCAGCCGGCCGATGGCGACGAACAGGTCGATGAACTCCGGCTTGGCCGCCAGCATCTCGGAGAACTCGTCGACCACGATGAACAGCGACGGCAGCGGCTGGAGGTCCTCCCCGACGGCCCTGGCCTTCTCGTAGTCGCGGATCGACGCGAAGTTGCCGGCCTCGCGGAGCAGCTCCTGTCGGCGCACCATCTCCCCGGACAGCGCGTCCTGCATGCGGTCGACCAGGGTGAGCTCTTGGGCCAGGTTGGTGATCACCGCCGACACGTGCGGCAGCTCCGACATCCCGGCGAACGTCGCGCCGCCCTTGAAGTCGACCAGGACCATGTTGAGGTGCTCGGGCGAGTGCGTCATGGCCAGCCCCAGCACCAGCGTGCGGAGGAACTCCGACTTGCCGGAGCCGGTCGCGCCGATGACCAGGCCGTGCGGGCCCATGCCCTGCTGGGCGGACTCCTTGATGTCGAGGTGCACGACGGCGCCGCCGTCACCGGTGCCGATCGGCACCCGCAGCCGGTCGCGGGCCGGCCGGTGCTGCCAGGCCTGGCCGGGGTCGAACCGGTGCACGTCGCCGAGCGCGAGCAGCTCCATGAAGTCGACGTCCCCGCCGGCCTCCGCGCCGCTGGTCTCGACCACTCCGCTGACCGTGTGCAGTGGGGTGAGCCGGCGCGCGAACGCCTCGGCCGTGGCCAGCGAGCACTGGTCGACCTTGGCCCGGATCACCTCGTCGCGCAGCCGCAGGGCCTGCACCGGGTAGCGCCCGTCACCCAGCTCGCCGGCGTCGGGCACAGCCTCGAAGAGCAGCCGCAGCCGGGTCGCGTCCTCGAGCTCGTCCCAGTGCACCGGGAGGTCGAGCACGGTGACACCGTGCACGCCGTCCGGCGGCAGCACGTGGTTGCCCGGAGGCAGCTCCGCCCCGTCGACGACGAACAGGATGTGCGGCGTGGCCGGCCGCTCCTCGGCGCCGAACCGCGGCCGCTCGACCAGGTCACCCGGCAGCATCGAGGCCAGCTCGTCGAGCGAGGTCGAGACCATCCGCCGGGCACCGACCGCGTCGGACTGCTGGGCGCTCTGGGCGTGCGGTAGCCACTTGACCCAGTCCCAGTGCGCGAGGTTCTGCTCGGTCGTCAGCACCGCGACGACCAGGTGCTCGGGGGAGTGGAACGCCGTCGCGGAGCAGATCATCGACCGCGCCAGTGAGCGGGCGGGCTCCTCGGGGCCGCACACCTCGACCCGGTCGAAGGCCCGCAGGTCGACCGACGCCGGCAGGTCCGGCTGCAGCCGGTGTACGACGAGCAGCCGGTGCAGCGCGGACGCCGCGGCCGGGTCGACCTGGTCGATGGGCGCGCTTTCCGGCGGGATCAGCTCGAGCGACAGCGGCTGGTGGCACACGCCGTACCGGACATGGAGGAACTGCGGGTCCACGGTGCCGTGCTCCCAGACCCGCGTGCGGTCCTCGGCGATGGCCGGCAGCGCTGCCGGGTCCGGATGGTGCCAGCTGAGCGCGCGGCGCTGCTGGTCGGCCGCCTCGCGGGCGAGCTGGCGGACGTTGCCGAGGTAGCGGAGGTACTCGGTGCGGGTGCCGGTGACCTGCTGGATGCGCTGCTTGCGCTGCCGGTCGATCTGTACGACGACGAACCCGAGCGTGGCGAAGAGGAACATGCCGGCCGCGATGTACTGGCGGCCACCGGTGCTGCTGCCGCTCATGGTCGCGACCAGCACGATCGAGCCGAGCGAGCCCAGCATCGGGATCGCGTTCATCAGCACGCCACTGGCGCCCTCGGCCTGCTCGATCTGGGGCGGCGGTTGGAGCTGGAGCTGGCCCTGGGGCAGCTCGGGCTCGTCGAGCCGGCCGCCGCGCAGCGTGCTCGACGCCTGCCCGGACGTCTGCCCGGACGTGTGCGTGGTGCCGCTGGCGGACAGCGCCGGCGTGAGCCCACCCGGCTGCGGGGTCGCGACCCGCGGCACCGGGGTCGGTGGCCTGTCCGTCGCCGTCACAAACTCTCCCTCGCAGCCCGAGCCGGATCCGTTCGATGATAGGTCTCCCCCTGATCGGGGGAACTAGTCTGGTGGGCTGGTCCGGCTCGGGCGGAGGTGACCACGCGGTGACGAGTGACGGCGGCAGGCGGCTGGCGCACGGAACGCTCGCGCTCACCGTGCACGGGCCCGCCGGCGCCCTCGACCTCGTCGTACCGCCCGAGGCGTCGGTCGACGACGTCGCCCGCGAGTACGCCGTCAAGGCGGGGCTCCAGTTCGCCCCGACGCTGCACAGCCGGCTCGGGCAGGTGCTCGGCGCCGGGTCCTCGCTGGCCGAGCTCGGCATCCGGAGCGGCGACGTGCTGGCGGCGGGTGGCGCGATCCGGCGGCACGCCGGCGACCACACTCCCCAGCCCGCCGAGGACCCGGGTCCCGGGCCGCTCTCCGCCGCCTGGTTCGTGGTGGCCGTGGGCGTGGCCGCACTGGCCGGGTGGTTCGCTTCGCGGGTCGGTGGTCTGGACAGCGTCGAGGGCCAGGTTACGGTGGCGCTGCTCGGGGTCTCCGCCCTGCTGGGCGTGCTGCCGCTGGGTCGGCTGAGCGCGCACCGGATGGTGGCCGCACCGGCCTTCGCCGCCGCCGCGGCGTTCGCGGTGGTGTGGGCGCCGGAGCCGGAGCGGCTGCCCACCGTCGTCGGGGTCACCGCGCTCGTCGCGGCGATCGCCGCCGGGGTGGCCCGGGCGCTCGACGTGCAGGGCGACGAGGCGCTCCGTGTCTGGATCGTGGTGGGGGTCGTCCTGTTCGCGGTCACCGGCGCCGGCGCACTGCTGCACGCCGACCCGGAGGTGGTCTGGGGCGTCCTGCTGCTGGCCGCGACGCTGGCCGCGCGCTTCGTGCCGGCGATCGCGATCGACGTACCCGACCAGTTCCTCATCGATCTGGAGCGGCTCGCGGTCTCGGCCTGGTCGGCCCGTGACCGGCCGCACGGCCGCCGCGGCCGGACGGTGGTGCCCCCGGCAGCAGTCGCGCACGTGGCCGCCCGCGGCGCCCGGATCCTCACCTCCGCCGCGGCCGGGGTGTGGGTGGTGACCGCCGTGTCGGCTCCGATGCTGCTCGGCTCGGCCACCCTGCCCGTGGACCGGATCGGGGCCCGGGTGATGGTCGGCCTGTCCGGGGCCGCGCTGCTGCTGGCCGCCCGCAGCTACCGGCACCCCGCCGCGCGGGCGATGCTGCGCGGCGCCGGGCTGACCTGCTGGGCCGCGCTCGCCGTCGTGCTGCTGCGGCTGGTGGACACCTCGCAGAGCGTGGCCCTCGGGATCGGCGGCATCCTGCTCGCTGTGCTGCTGGTGGTGGTGGCGGTCGCGACCGGGCGGGGCTGGCGCTCGGCGTGGTGGTCGCGGCGGGCGGAGGTGGCCGAGGGACTGGCGGGGGCCGGCGCGATCGCCGCTCTGGTCGTGGCGTCCGGGTTGTTCCGGGCCCTGTGGGAAATCAAGTTCCGGGTTTAGCGGTTGCGGGCTGGGGGAGAACGCTGGTTGTCCGGATCACACACTCGATCCGAGCTCAGAAAGTCCACATCGCACACACAACTCGGGTGGCTTCGACATGCCGCTCACAGAAGGGGATGAGGCGCCATGGCGACGCCAGAGATGAAGGCAGGCGACCGGACTCTGTCGCGTGCGGCTGGCCTGGTGGCCACCGCCAAGAGCGACTTCGACCGGCTCTCGGCCACGCTGTCCGACAACATCATCGCCCAGCAGTCGAAGTGGCAGGGCCAGGGCGGCCGGGCCTTCTTCAGCCTGCACCAGGCGTGGACCGAGAAGCAGAACCGCATCGTCCGGGCTCTGAACGAGTTCGAGGCCGCGCTCACGACGACCGAGCGCGACAACATCAACACCGACCAGACGCAGTCGGACTACATGAACAAGAACCACAGCCGCCTCGACGGCGTGAAGCAGTACTGACCAGACGACCAGGACGAAGGAGAGACAGACATGACCGGCATGGGCTTCGACGGACTCGTCGTCAACCACGGTGGACTCAACGAGGTCACCGACAACCTCTACAAGATGGTCAAGGACATCGACGACCGCATGAACAACCTCGAGCGCGACCTCGCTCCGCTCCAGGCCGACTGGTCCGGTAACGCGCAGGCGGCGTACAACCAGGCCAAGATCAAGTGGGACACCGCGATCGCCGAGATGATGCAACTGCTCGGCGACACCGGCAACACGGTCGGCCAGTCGAACGTCGACTACCACGCGGCCGACATGCGCGGCGCGAACTCGTTCCAGATCGGCTGACCCGCAGCGCAGCCCGCCTGACCAAGGCACAGAGGAGGACCGGCGCCCGGCGCCGGTCCTCCTGCCGCGTCTTCGGAGTTCACCCATAGTTAGCATCACCGTTCGTCACCGAACCGCCCGGGAGGAGCCATGAGCCAGGCGCCGGTCAGCGCGTCGGGGCTGGTGCGCGTCACCGTCTCCTCCGGCACCCGTCGGGTGGACCTGGTGCTGCCCGGCTCGGTCCCGGTGGCCGAGCTGGTCCCCGAGCTGGCCCGGAGCGTCGGGCTGCTCGACGCCGCCACGGTCTACGGCGGCTACCGCGTGGTCACGGCCGACGGGCGTGAGCTGGGTCCGGAGACAGGACTGATCACCCAGGGCGTCGAGGACGGCGGGCTGCTCACCGTCACCGCCGGCGTCGACGAGGCGGCTCCGCGGGTCTACGACGACGTCGTCGAGGCGATGACCGACGTCGTGGAGCGCGACCTGCAGCCGTGGGCGCCGGCCTCCGGGCGGCGTACCGCCCTGGTCGCGGCGGGGCTGCTGATGACCCTCGGTGCGGTGGCGCTGCTCATCCAGTACTCCTCGCTCCTCGCCGGCGTGGCCGCGGCCGTCGTCGCCGTGGCGCTGGTGGCCGGTGCGATCGTGCTCTCCCGCGCCCAGCACGAGCCGGAGGCCGCGGTCGCGGTGGCCTGGATGGGGTGTGTGTACGCCGCCCTGGCCGGGCTGATGCTGGTGCTGCGCCAGGACTCCGACTTCTTCGGCTACCCGGTCGCGTGCGCCGGCGGGGGTGCGCTGCTGGCCGGGCTGATCTGCGTGATCGGCCTCGGCGAGGGGCGCACCCTCGCGCTGCCGCCGGTCGTGGTCGGGGCCACGTTCCTGGCCACCGGGCTGCTGACCCGGGCCGGCTCGTTCGACCCGGCCGTCGTGCTGACCACCGCGCTGGCCCTGGTCGTGCTGGCCGGCAGCATCTTCCCGTGGCTGGCCCTCGGCGTGACCAGCACCAGCGTCGACCAGCTGTTCGCCCCGGCCGACATCACCGCCGACCCCGACGAGATCGACCCCGCCCGGGTCGGCGCCGACGCCCGGGTGGCGCACCAGATCCTGGTCGCGACCTCCGCCACCGTGGGCCTGCTGCTGGTCCTCGTCGCTCCGCTCGCGGTCAGCCTCGGGCTGTCCGGGACCTTGCTCGCGCTGGTCTCGTGCCTGGTCGTGATGCTGCGGACCCGCCAGTACCGCACCGGCCAGGAGGTCCTGGTCGGCCTGGGCTCGGGGATCGTCGGCCTGGTCTCGATCGCGGTGTCGCTGCTGTGGATGCACCCCGACTGGCGGCCCACCGTGGCGGTCATCCTCGCGGCGACCGGCGCCGTGCTGCTCGCGGTCACGCTGATCCCCGGCACCCCGTCCCTGCGCCGCGGCCGCCTGGGGGACCTGGCCGAGACGATCTGCCTGCTGGCGCTGCTCCCGCTGGTGGTGCTGGCGACCGGCATCTACTCGTCCATCCGATGAAGGCCAGCCCTCCCCGCCCCAGCGCCTGCTGCGCGCCGCGCCGCGGGCGCTCCGCGGCGTTGCCATCGCTCGATGATGGGCCTACAGCGTCTTCACTCCGGCGCCTTGCGGAGCATCCCGCGGACGCGACGCTCGCGACGCCGCTGGGACGGGGAGGGCAGGCCTGATGGCCACCAAGAAGGACCTCGTCGAGGCCTACTCGTTCTCCCGCCGGCGGCTGGTGACGGCGTTCCTCTCCGGCGCCCCCGGCGGCCGGGAGGTCGAGCCGTCCCGTCCGGGCCGCACCGTCATCGGCGGCGTGGCCCTGGCCGTGCTGCTGATCGCGGGCGGGGCGATCGCTTCGGTGCTCGCGACCCGCACGGAGGAGGACTGGAACAAGATCGGCCTGGTCGTCAGCCGTCAGGAGGCGGCCCCCTACGTCATCCTCGACGAGGGTGAGAACCCCACGCTGATCCCGGTCATCAACATCACCTCGGCCCAGCTGATCCTCGGCGCCGACGTGGAGCCGACGTACGTCGACCAGGACGTGATCGAGGACCAGACCCCCGGCGACCCGATCGGCATCGCGGGCGCGCCGCAGACGCTGCCGCGGCCCAAGCAGTTCATCGAGTCCGGCTGGACCGCCTGCACCGACACCGGGATCGGGATCACCACCTCCGTCTCGACCGACCGGCTGACGGCCAGCTCCCCGGAGCTCGGCACCGTGGTCAACGCGGACGGGACGTACTGGGTGCTCGCCACCTCCACCGAGGACGACGAGAACCGGCGTACCTATCGCTACCGCGTCCCGGTGACCGCGAACCCGGAGACCGACCCGGCCGACGACCTCCTGCTGGCGCTGGGGGTCGAGGACGTGCGCGCGGAGGCGACCCAGGTGCCGCTCGACTGGCTGGCGCTGTTCCCTGAGGGCGGCGAGCTGGGTGCGGCCAGCTTCGACTTCGAGGACGGCGGCAAGCCGCTCCGGGACCCCGACTACCCGAGCAATGCCAGGGTGGGCGACTACATCGACGACGGCGAGGGTCCCCCACTGGTCCTGACCAAGGAGGGTCCGTCGGCACTCAGCGACTTCGCGTTCGAGGTGCTCAAGCAGACGCTGTTCGGCAAGCGCAAGCAGCTCCCGCGCCCCGTCGAGATGGACCGGCCCTCGACGGTGGCGGCCGAGCGGTCCTACACCGACGCGCTGTGGCCGGACGAGCTGCTGGAGCAGGCCACGGGCGAACCGTGTGCGCGGCTGGTCGCCGGGGCCGGCGAGGTGCCCCGCGTGCAGCTGGCCGAGCGCCCGAGAGGCCAGGCCGTCCCCGACCCCGACCTGCCGGCCGAGAACAAGAGGGTCGTGATCGACCCGGGCCACGGCGCGTTCGTGCGGATCGGCGAGTGGGACGACGACACCGGCGGCCTCGCCTACGTGATCGACCCGCGCGGAAAGACCTACCAGCTCGATGGCCCGGGCACGCTCGACAAGCTCCGCTACGACCCGGACGAGGCGCCGGTGATCACCGACTCGTGGCTCAAGCTGTTCCCAAACGGGGTGGCGCTCTCGACGAGCGCGGCGCTGTGCCCGCCCGAGCTGCCCGGCGAGGAGGCGCCCACGCCGGCCAGCTGTCACGAGCCGCCGTCGTGATCGGTCCCGCCATCCTGTCGTGCGCCGGGCTGCTGGCGACCTGCCTCGTCGCGGTGGCCCCCGCGCCGGCGTACGCCGAGACCGACGTCGACTGCACGACGGTCACCACCGACACCGTCTACGAGAGCCCCGTCGGCACCGCCCGGGCCAGCCTGCCGGTCGCCGAGATGGGCGTGGACAAGGCCTGGGCCAGGCTCCAGGCGGCGGGCCAGCAGCCGGGCGAGGGGGTCGTGGTCGCCGTGCTCGACTCGGGGGTGGTGCCGGCCGCCGGGATCCCCGTGGTCGACCACCTGGTGGCCGGGTCCAAGGCATCGCCGGAGTACTACCACGGCACCGCGGTGGCCGGGCTGATCGCCGGCCCACCGCGGGCCGACGGCAACCCCGTCGGCATCGCGCCCGCCGCCCAGATCCTCGACGTCCAGGTGTACGACGACCCGAACCAGGACGAGACCGAGGAGAACTCGCCGCTGGATCCCGACAACGTCGTCAACGGCCTCGACCAGGTCATCGCCAGCCTGGGGACCTACAACATCAAGGTCGTCACGCTTGCCCTGCAGCTGCCCGACAACGCGGCGGTCCGCGAGCGGGTGGAGCGGCTGTGGGACCTCGGCGTGGTCGTCGTCGCGCCGAGCGGCAACCGGCCGGGCAAGGACGACGGACTGCCGGCGTTGATCGGCGAGGAGTACACCCAGCACCGGCCGGGGGAGGACGCCGCCGCGGTGATCCATCCCGCGGACTACGCGAACGTGCTGGCGGTGGGCGCCACGATGACCGGCGCCGAGGGCCTGGTCGAGCCCACCGACTACGTGCTCGAGAACTCGCAGACCGACATCGCCGCGCCGGCCGCCAACGCCGTCTCCTACTCGGTCCAGGGCGGCACCTGCTACCTCGCCCAGCCGGCCACGTCCTGGGCGGCGGCCGAGGTCAGCGGGGTCCTCGCCCTGCTCCTCTCCGCGTACGACGACACACCGGCCCAGGTCGTGTCCCGGCTCCGCTACACGGCGGCGGGCCGGCCTGACCTCCGCAACACCCTGGTCGGCGCCGGCGAGGTGCAGGCGTTCCAGGCGCTGACCCGGCCGATCGAGATGGACGAGGCGGGCCGGGTGCTCAGCGCCGGTGAGGTGGTCGAGGAGCCGCAGGTGCTGGCGGTGCCCGCGGAGCCCGACGACGTGCTCGCCTCCACCCGCGAGAACGCCGTCTGGTGGGGACTGGTCGGTGGCGGGCTGTTGGTGCTGGCCCTGGTCCTGCGGCCGGTGCTGGCCCGGCGTCGGCGTACCTCCACACGCTGATGGCCCGCTCCCGTCCCCGCCCGCCCGACATGGTCGTGCCGCCCGGCGCCCGGTCGGTGTTCACCGACGGCGCCTGCTCGGGCAACCCGGGCCCGGGTGGCTGGGCGTGGGCGCTGTCCACGTCCGAGTTCGCGTCCGGCCACGAGGAGGTCTCCACCAACCAGCGCATGGAGATCCGCGCCGCGCTCGAGGCGGTGCGCTCCGTGTCCGGGCCGCTGCTGGTCGTCTCGGACTCGACGTACGTCGTGAACTGCTTCCGCGACCGCTGGCACGACGGCTGGCTCGCACGTGGGTGGACCACCTCGGCTCGCAAGCCGGTGGCCAACCGGGATCTGTGGGAGCCGCTGGTGTCGTTGGTGGCTGAGCGGGGCGACGTGGCGTTTCACTGGGTCAAGGGCCACTCGGGTCACGTGATGAACGACTTCGTGGACCGGTTGGCTGTCGCTGCCTGCCGACCCACGGTCTGACACTGATCGTCGTGGGCCGCACGCATCCCGCACGGCGCTGCAGCAGGCCGCGAGGGATGTTCACCCTGCGGCAAGACGGCCGGCTACCTGCCCAGGGCGTCGACCCGGGGGAGCAAACTCATCGAAGAGGCCGGTCGGCCGACCCTCGATGAGGTACTCGATCACGCCGGTGGCCGCGCCGGCGGGTCGATCCCCTTCAAGTCATCGGTCCGCACCCTGCGGGCCGCGCGTGCTCGTCGTTGACGCCAGCATCCTGGCCGTCGCCCTCGCCGACGACGGCGCGGACGTGGACCGCGCCCGCACGCGGCTGCGCGGTGAGTCGCTGACCGCGCCGGACCTGCTCGACCTGGAAGTGGCCTCGGTCCTACGAGGTCGCCTGGCCGGAGGTCACCTCGACACCCGCCGCACCGAACTCGACTTGGGCGATCTCCTGGACCTGCCGCTCCCGCGGGTCCCCGCCCGCCGCCTGATCGGTCGTTGCTGGGAGCTCCGGGACCACCTGACCGGCTCGACGCGGCCTACGTAGCGCTGGCCGAGGCGCTCGCGGCCCCGCTCCTCAGCTCAGACGCGAGGCTCGCCAGAGCCCCAGGGACACATTGCCTCATCGAAGTCCTCCGCTAGCTCCTTCGCGATGGCCAGGGCCGGGCCCCATCACGGCCCATGCTGGCTGCTCGTCCTCGGCGTGTCCCCCCCAGCGGACAGTCATGTCAACCATCGGCTGATCGGGCACGTCCATGGCCGCGCGGTATCAGGACGTGACCAACCCGATGCGCCGAGAAGGTTGCGAACCGAGTGGGCGGCCTGCTCTTCGGAGAGCCGACTCGCGGCCACGACGCCCCGCCGGCGGTCAATCGCAAGACGTCATACGGATGGAGCAGACGGTGCTCCATCCGTATGACGTTCCAGGCGCGCTCAAGCTCCGGCTCGTACGGCCCGCCCCCGGCGTTCTCGCAATTCAGGGCTGGGCGGACTTGGCGGAGGATAGGGGATTCCAACCCCTGAGGGCTGTTAGCCCAACCCGCTTTCCAAGTCGGGGATGGGGGGTTCTGGGTGTTCGCCGTCCTCCGCTGAGCGTGAATCCGACGTCGGCAAGCATCTCCGGACGGGTTCGGACGAGGGCAACTGAGACTAGAAGTGAGACTGCGTGAACCCCCTGGGTCACGGCCACATGCGTTTGATCTTGCCGTCGCGATAGGCGTGCCAGAAAACGACCGGCTCTCGCATGGCCGCGCGCTCGATCCTTGGGAGAGCATCCAGGAAGGTATGGGTCATCTGGGCGATGTCCGGGAACATCGCTCGGGTCGTCCGGGTAGTGGTCAGCGATGAGGTGAACGACGCGGCCGCCTCCCGCAGTCTCGAGGCCGTGACCCTTCCTCGACTGCGGTCGAGGAAGAACTCGGGCCGCCCGACGCAGGACATCCTCGACCACGTCGACGGTCAAGCCCTACTCGTCAGCGATCGTCACCAGGCGCTCGCCGTTTAGCCAAAGCGTCACGAGGTCCTCGAGCTTGACCTTCGACTGGCCCAGGACCGGTGCACCCCAACCGAAGCGCGGATCGATGATCACGTCGGCGGCTGCCGGGAAGTTGCGCAAGTGGAGTCGCTTGGCGTTGCCGTCGGAGCCCCATTCGATGTGCTTGAGGCGCACGCCACTCGCGGCTTCGTCTAGACCAAGACCGCCGACCAGATCCTCGCGAGTGCGAGACCGTCCAACCACTTCACGTCCGCGCTATTACGCTGCCGCCATGTCGATGGTCCACACCGACGCAGTGTTCTTCGAGGACGACAGGGCGTTCGAGACCTGGCTCGTCGAAAACGCGTCGACCGCGACTCACGTCTGGATTCGGATGGCCAAAAAGGCAACCGGCGTCACGTCGATCGACTGGACGAGGGCAGTGGATGTGGCGCTGTGCTTCGGCTGGATCGACGGCATCGCCCGGCGGATCGACGACGAGTGGTACGTGCAGCGATTCACCCCGCGGCGCGCGAAGAGCGTCTGGTCGAAGATCAACCGCGAGCGTATCGAGCGGCTCACCGCCGAGGGGCGGATGCGCCCCGCCGGCCTGGCCGAGGTGGAAAGGGCGAAGGCGGACGGCCGCTGGGACGCCGCCTACGACAGCCCGGCCACCGCAGTGGTGCCCGACGACCTCGCCGCCGCCCTGGCCGCTCGCGACCTCACTGACGTCTTCGCCGCGCTGGATGGCCGTAACCGCTTCGCCTTCCTCAATCGCATTCAGACCGCGGTGCGCCCGGAGACCCGCACCCGTCGCATCGAGCAACTCACCGACGCCCTTGCCGAGGGCAAGACTCCGTACCCGGCGCCGACGAAGAAGTCCGGTACCTAATGTGCTCTGTGATGAAGCGTCTGGACGCCGGAGGATTCGCCGCACCTCGTTCTAGACCATCATGGACCGCCCAGCCATCTACGCCACGCGGCACTAGCGAGCTAAGAGTTGAGCAGCACGCCGATGCACGGTGTGCCGCACAACCCCTGCAGGGCAAAGTCCTCGGCGAAGCGACATGCGGGTAGATGCGTCTTGGCGGCGAGTCGGACGCACGGATCCGCCGAAAGTCGTGCGCTTGGGTTTCGGCGCTTTCGGCGCCATAATGGCGCCATGCCCAGTGTGCAGATCAAGAGCGTCCCCGAAGAGACGCACGCGGTTCTCCGTCAGCGCGCAGCAGCGGCGCACCAGTCGTTGCAGGAGTACCTACTGGCGAAGTTGATCGAGGACGCCAGCCAGCCCACCGTGGACGACGTCCTGAATCGCGCAGGTGGACGTGCCGGAGGCTCAGTGCCCCTGAAGGCCGCCACGCGTACTCTCCGGTCCGAGCGTGCTCGTCGTTGACGCGAGTGTCCTCGCAGTCGCCCTGGCTGACGATGGGGCAGATGGGGACAGGGCGCGGAGGCGGCTGCACGGTGAGACCCTGGCGGCACCCGACCTGCTCGACCTCGAAGTGGCGTCCGTCCTGCGCGGACGGCACGCCGGTGGCCACCTCGATACCCGTCGAGCCGAGCTTGCCCTCGAGGACCTGCTGGCATTGCCAGTGCGCAGAGTCCCTGCTCGCTATCTCCTCGTTCGGTGTTGGGAGCTGCGCGACAACCTGACCGTCTACGACGCCGCGTACGTCGCACTCGCCGAGACCCTCGACGTTTCGTTGCTCACTGGCGACGCGCGTCTCGCCAAGGCGCCGGGCCCGCACTGCCCCATCGAAGTCATGCCCTGATCCGCGCGGTCATGCCGCTCCAAGGGCGGCTCCCTTTCGCCCGGATCTGGCCGCGTTGAGGGACGGTGCGCTGGCCCGGATCTAGCCGTGTGCGGGGCTGCGCCCGACCATGCCCGACTGCCAGATGAACTCTCTCGCCCCTAGAGTCCTGGCATGTGGCCGCTTGGTCGAGTCCTCGTCGGTTGCTTGGCCGCTGCCAGTTTCCTCACGGTCGGTGCTTGCGGCAACGACCAGAGCGAACCGGCCTCGAACAGCATGCACGACTACTGGTCCACGTGCCCAGAAACGCCTGCGTGGAACCGCAACCTAGACGTCTTCGCGCAGATGTGGCCCAATGAAGTCGCCTACGCGACCGCCGAGGAAGCCGTCCAAGCGGTGGTCGAGGACTCAGTAAAGGTGGAGAAGGTCGAAGAGGACGGCAAGGCCGCGAATGTCGTGGTCCGGAGCGGCGATGAGACAGGAACCTTCACAGTCAGGCGACTCGCTGAGGGATGGGCAGTCGAGAGGGCTGAGGGCTGTGCAGCGTGGCCGGCCGGAGAATCGCTGGTCGGTAACCACGACGACTGTCCGGACGTTGAGGACACCCAACTCTCCGAGGTGCAGATCACGGCCTGCACGACCGTCTTCCTCGAGGACTAGTTCGAAAGAGTTGACTTTCAGGCGTCCGTTCATTGCGGCATAGCGTGCGCGTCAGCGCGCGGATCTGGCGATGCGGATTCACGCAGCACCTGCTGACGGGCGCTTTGGGCGTACCGGGCTTGCTCGCGTAGCACCCGTCACGTTGCAATCGCCGGCCACAGCACGGCGACGACGTTCTCGGGGATCTGCTCCCTCTGGTCGCCTCGGTAGAATGCACCGAAGTAGCTTCCGAAGCAGATGGTGGCGATGGTGTGCCTGTCGACGTGGTCGGACACGGCCCCCGCAGCCTGGAGCTCCGACAGCACGTTCTCGACGAGGGTGACGCGTGGTTCGACCGCATGCTCGCGAAGCATCTCGAGTAGTTCCGGTGTGTGGATCACCTCGCCGGCGAAGTTGCCCATCAGCACCATGGCGTCCGGGTTGAAGTACGCCGGATCCAGCCGGCGGACCGCCTCGACGAGGGCCTCCCGTGGCTCCAAGCGGCTCAGGTCGATGTTGTACAGGTCGCGCTGCTTCCGGAAGCCGTAGTCCAGCGCGTCGGCCACGAGCTCGAGCTTGTTGTTCCACCGCCGGTAGAGGGTGGGGCGGCTGACACCCGCGTCGGCGGCAATGTCGCCAAGGGTCATCCGCGAGTAGCCGTCTCGGACGAGGCGAGCGCGGGTGGCCAGGATGATCGCCTCGTCGAGGGCCGGGTCGCGTGGACGCCCACCGGCACGCGAGCCGGTGGTGTCGGCGGGCCTCTTCGACGTTGCACGCGCCTGGGGCATGTACCACCTCGCATTCGTCTGTGGTGTTCCATCCTATGCAGTTCCGTTACAGCCTCTTGCTGTAACTCATTAGGTTACATAGAGTACTCGTAACGAAACCAACCCGGTCGTTCCGAGACCGGGCGTAGAGAGGGGCGTAGAGAGAAGGTGTCGCAGATGAAGGCAATCGTGGTGACGGACCCGGCTGCTGGAACAGTCGGGATGACGGTGGTGGAGCGGCCCGGGCCGTCGGCAGCGATCAACGACGTCATCGTTGAGGTGCATGCGTCGGGATGGGTTTCGACAGAGCTCGAGTGGCCCTCGACCTGGACCGATCGTGCCCACCGTGACCGGACGCCATCGATCCCCGGGCACGAGCTGGCGGGGACGGTCACCGCGCTCGGCTACGGCACGACGGGGTTGTCGGTGGGACAGCGCGTGTTCGGCCTCGCGGACTGGCACCGCGACGGCACCCTCGCCGAGTACGTCGCGATCGAGGCGCGCAACCTCGCGCCGCTGCCGGACGACGTCGACTTCACGGTCGGTGCTTCCTTGCCGATCTCCGGACTGACCGCGTGGCAGGGACTGTTCGTCCACGGGCGGATCCGGTCGGGGCAGCGCGTCCTCGCGCATGGCGCGGTCGGCGCAGTCGGAGCGATGGTGACCCAGCTCGCGGCCGAGGCCGGCGCCTACGTCATCGGTACCGGACGCGCCGCCGACCGTGAGAGGGCACTCGCCTCCGGCGCACAGGAGTTCGTCGACCTCGAGACCGACGCTCTGGAAGGCCTGGGCGACGTCGATCTGGTCTTCGATGTCATCGGCGGCGACGTCCAGAAGCGGTCCGCGGTCCTGATCAAGGCTGGAGGAGCCCTGGTGTCGGTCGTTGGCCCGGTTGAGAGCCAACCATCGAGCGGCCGCGCGATCGACTTCGTCGTCGAGGCCGACCGCGACCAGCTGGCTGAGATCGTGAAGCGGGTCGGTGACGGACGGCTGCGCACGAACATCGGAACCGTTGCGTCCCTCGACGATGCCGTCGCAACCTTCAACTCCAGCCAGCGCCTCAAGGGGAAGACGATCATCCAAGTTCGCCCCTGAGGACCTGCATGGCCGGGGACGGGATAACCACGCTGAGGAACCGGCAGTCTGAGAAGAGTGCGTCGACGCAGCAGTTCGCGCATCCGGATCCGCTGACCGGGCGCGACTGCGATGAGGCAGAGTCGGTGTCATGCGCTTGGACGGACCGCTGCCGTTTCACGGGTACGTGGTGTGGCTGACCTCTGAGCAAGGAGGCCGGGCACCGCAGCCGCGGCATCGGGGGAT
The DNA here is from genome assembly GCA_963749865.1 of uncultured Actinomycetota bacterium. Taxonomy (GTDB): domain Bacteria; phylum Actinomycetota; class Actinomycetes; order Propionibacteriales; family Nocardioidaceae; genus Nocardioides. The sequence continues at coordinate 413,789 of CAVVOE010000001.1, read as the reverse complement.
GATCCCGTTGCGCCAGCACCGAACCTCGTAGCGGAACCGCGAGGACCGGCCCAGGACCTGGGCCCCGACGGGACCGGTGCGGGCCACTCCTTGATCGGTACTCGGGCTTCCCCACCCCGGGCCCACCTCGATCGGGTACCTGGTCCCGTCGTCGCTGTCACGCACAAGCCCGAGTGATAGAGGGCGCACGCAGGTCGACCCTCGAGCCACGCGCGGATCCGCTCGTAGACACGCCCCGACGCCCGAACCGTCCGCGACCCGTCACTGCCGAGGGGGATCCAGAGCAACTCGACTGTGCGTCGGACATGGCGCCTCCTGACCCCGGACGAACCTTCCCAGGGGCTCCGCGACAGGGCATGGTCCCTCCGCCGCCCGAATTCTCTCGAACGTTGGGACATCTGCACCATGCGTCGGGCCCACGTCCCTAGGACCGTGAAGTCATGACTGACACCGCCCTTTCCGACGTCCATACAAGCCGCACGGTCCCGCCACTGTCCCGGTCGACCCGGCGCGGCGTCGGGGCCTGCCTGATCCTCGCCGGCCTCCTGAACGGCGGGCTCCAGTACGTCGACCACGTCACTGCCGGCGACGGGGACCGGCGCACCGTGATCGCGTGGGGGCTGGAGCACCACGCCAGCTATCAGGCAGTGTGGTTCGGCGTGATGCTCTCGAGCATCTTCCTCCTGCTCGGCTTCCTGGGCCTGGCCCAAGTCACTCGCTGGCACACTCCCCGGCTGACGGTCGCCGCGACGCTCCTGACCGTCTGGGGAATGTGGGGCTTCGGCAACGTGCTGGCCGGCACCTACGTCGCGCAGGTCGTCACGGCCGACGTGTTCGGGGCGGACAACGCTGTCACGCTGATCGAGGACGGCTACCTGAAAGACTGGGGGATGATCGCCGGCAGCCTGGCCCCGCACCTGCTCGGCTCGTTCTTCGGGGTCCTCCTGCTGGCGATCGCCTGCTGGCGTGCTGGCCTCCCTCGCGTGCCCGCTGCACTCCTGATCGTGTTCCTGGTGTGGGACTTCATGTTCTCCCCCATCGGGATCCTCGAACCGCACCTGCTCCTGCTGGTCGCGCTCGTGTGGCTGGGCATCACGGTGGTGCGTATGCCACACGCGCAGTGGCTCGGCGATCGCACCTGAGTCGCACGGCGAATCCAGCGGATACTCGAGTCGTGACCGCACGCAGCTGGCCCGATGGTCGACCCGCAGCCTGGGCTGCGTGGTCGATCGCCGGCCTGTCGACCGCGACCGCAGTGTTCGCGGTGGGGCTGCACCCGGCTGCCGAGATCCCATGGGACGCGGTGACCTACCCAGTGCTGTTCGGGGTCCCCGGGGCCGTGATCGCCAGCCAACTACCTCGTCACCCCGTCGGATGGCTGATGTTGTTCATCGGTGCGTGTTTCGCGGGCAACGCGCTGGGCCTCCAGTGGCTGGCATCGGGTCGCGAGGGTGGGGCCGCCTGGATGTCCTGGTGGCCGGAGCGGGGAAGCGCCCTCGTGGTACCAGCCACGCTGCTGCTACTCCTCCTGCTCCCCGACGGCCGACTGCCCTCCCCACGGTGGCGGCCGGTCGTGGGCGGCGTGGTCGCTGCGCAGCTGCTGGTGGTGACCCTCTGGTGCCTGCTCCCCGGCCAGCTCACGCCGACGGACGCACCTGCTGGGCGCGCACTCGAGAATCCACTGGGTGTCCTGCCCGAAGGATGGCGCAACGTCGTCGAGGGGCTCGAGATCCTGCTCATCCTGCCGTTCCTGCTCGGCATCGCCGCCGTCGTACGCCGTCTACGCGACCCAAGCGAGCGGCCGCCTGCGGTCAGCCTCGTGGCAGGGGTGTCCGTGTTCGTCCTGCTGACGACAGTGCCGGACCTGGCGTGGCCAGCGACCAGTCACTGGTTCCACATCACCGGCGCGATAGTGCTCACCGGCACGATCTTCGGGGCCGTCCTGCGCGGCAGGTTCGACAAGGCACAGATCGTCGTCTCGCACGCACTGGTGTACGGCGTGCTCACCGTGCTCGTGCTCGTCGCTTACGTAGCCCTGGTCGCAGCATCCACGTGGCTCGGGGCTCCGGACGAGCTGGCCGGGATCCTGACTGCCGGGGTCGCGTTGGCGCTACTCCCGGCTCGAGGGTTGCTCCAGACTGCGCTGCGCCGGGCCATGTACGGCGACCGTGGGGAACCGCAACGGGCGTTGCGAAGGCTCTCGACCTCGGTGGCCGAGTCGGATGACCTCGCCGGCGTGCTCCAGGGGCTCGCCCACAGCGTCCGGGTGTCGATCCGGGCGCGATGGGTGGAGGCGGAGTTCCGCGGTTGCACCGCCTCGAGCGGGCAGGCGCATGCCGAAACCCGCGTGGAGGAGCTGGTCCTCGACGGCGGCGACGGAGTGTCGGGCACGCTCAGGATCGGGTTGACCGCAGCTCGGTCGCTGCGTCACGACGAGCGCGAGCTCCTCGGCGACCTGGCCGGACACGGTGCCCGGGCAGCGCGCGTGGTGTGTCTGGCCGCGGACCTGGCGGCCGCGCGGCACACGTTGGTGGAGAGCCGGGAGCAGGAACGATCGCGACTTCGGCGGGACCTGCACGATGACCTGGGCCCGATCCTCGCCGGACTGGCCATGCAGCTCGGCTCCCTGCCCGACCTCGTGGTCAGCGACGCCGAGCTGGCCACCTCGCGACTGGTCCGACTGGAGAACGAGGCTCGCGCCGCTCTCGAGCGCACCCGGCACATCAGCCGGGACCTGCGTCCGCCGGCCCTGGACGAGCTGGGCCTCGCCGGCGCGATCGTGGAAGCGGGACGCGCGCTGGGTGTCCACGTGAACATCAGTGGCGATACGCCCGCTGACCTGTCGCCCGCCATCGAGGTGGCTGCCTACCGCATCGCGGCAGAGGCGATCCTCAACGCCCAACGTCACGTCCAGGCCGATGAGGTCGAGGTGACGCTGCGGTTCAGTGACGGCACGCTGGGGCTGGAGGTCAGCGACCACGGCGCCGGGATGGGTGACGCCCAGGCAGGTGTGGGCCTGCGATCGATGCGTGAGCGAGCCGCGGAGCTGGGGGGCACGGTCGAGTTCCTCGAAACCCCGGGCGCGGGGCTGACCGTGCGCGCTTCGCTTCCTCGGGTGGGCAAGCAGGTCGATGCTCGGTGATCCGCGTGCTCGTGGTCGACGACCATCCGTGGTTCCGGGAAGGTCTGGTGTTCGAGCTGGGCCGGGCCGGGGACATCGCGGTGGTGGCCGAGGCAGGCGACGGTCGCGAAGCGCTCGCACTCGGAGTTGAGCACCGGCCCGACGTCGTCGTACTCGACCTGGCGATGCCGGTGATGGATGGCACCGCTGCCCTCCCGGGCCTGGTGGCTGCCGGAGCCCGGGTCCTGGTCCTGACCCTGTCCGAGGAGGACGCGACGGTGCTTTCCTCGGTGCGAGCGGGCGCCTCGGGTTACCTGGTCAAAGGGGTCACGAGCGATCGGCTGCTGACCGCCGTGCGGGCCGTGGCCGATGGCCACGCGGTCTTCGGCCCCGGCCTGGCGGCGCGCCTGCTCGCACCGGGTGACCCCGACCTGCCGGAACTGTCGCCCCGCGAACGCGAGGTGATGGAGCACGTGGCCCGCGGTCTCACGAATGTGGAGATCGCCGAGACCCTGGTGATCTCGCCGGTCACGGCACGCAACCACGTGAGCTCGATCCTGACGAAGCTGCAGGTGACGAACCGGACCCAGGCCGTGATCAAGTTCCGGGAGGGCCGCCCCGCGGACTAGTAGGAGGACCTCCCGGTGTTGGCTTGGCGGCAACGTTCCAGCGGGTGAGGAGCACGCCAGGAATGCACAGCGCTCCCGCCACGAATGCCGCCATCGGCGGGATCTCGTCGAGGAAGACCCCGTCGCGGCGATGTGCGCCAGCTCCCCCGCCCAAGGCAGACACACAAAGCACCCAACACACGGCACAGGAAGGTCACCTCCAACGGCGGCAGCTGAACCGCCAAAGTACTTGGGGAGAGCGCAAACCCTGTCCGCCTGGTCGGCTGGTGCATGGCAGCCCAAGCACGATGTTCCCGGGTGGGTCTGCTGCACGGACAGGCGACATCTGATCCCTGGTGCCCGTGTCGGCATCCTTCCTTCCTCCGGAGGCAGGCGTCGGCAAGCCAACCAAGAAGGGCAGAGTGCAGATTCACGCTCAGACGTAGCGGGTAGAGATCGCCCGCCAACACCCAAAAGGGAGTGTGCATCATTCCGCTGCTCGCGAGCGTCCGGGATCCCCTGCGGGCATCGTCAGACTAGCTGCCAGAACTGCGTCCTAGCGGCTCCCTTCTGTTGTCAACCGGCCGTCTGCAGGGCTGGTGGCATCGAGGTCTTCCGGGCTGGGGGTGCCGGGCGTAGCGTCGTGTCCGCGGGTCCGGGAAGTGGCTGATCCGAAGTGTCGATGAGCGGGTGCGAGTCGACCGCGCTGGAATCAAGAGACGCCCCGCAGTGCCCTCCCGGATCCGCACCTTCTGCTTGGACGGCGTCGGCGAGGAGCTGGCGGTAGATCGCGTCGGAGATCCTGCGCTTGAGACACCTGAGCGCTTCCAAGGGCTTCTTCCCTTCGGCTCGTTTGCGCCGGTAGTAGGCCCGGCCGTCGGTGTCGAGGCGGATCTGGGTGATCGCGGCGATGTGGATCATGTGGTTCATCCGGCGGTTCCCGGCTCGGGAAAGCCGGTGGCGGTTCTGCTCGCCAGAGGAGGCGTCCAACGGTGCGGTGCCGGTCCAGGAGGCGAACCGGTTGCGGTCGGCGAACCGGGCCACGTCACCGACGTCGGCCAGGATCCGGGCCGCGACGACCGGCCCGACGCCGTGGAGGTCCATCAGGTGCGAGCCGCGGGCCAGCACGATGGTCTTGAGTTCGGCGGTGGCCTTCTTGATCTTGGCCTCGACCGCGATCAGCTCGGTGAGCTCTTCGGCGGCGATGCGCCGGCGGGTCTTCCCGGCGACGTCACGAGGACGGACGGTGGCCAGCATTGCCTTGGCCTGACCTGTGGTGATGTCTCGTTTGGCCTGGCCTGGAAGCAGTTCGGCCAACAACGCCTGGAGCCGGTCGACGGTCTGCACCCGACGGCGAGTCAGTGCTTCGCGGCGGTCGGTGAGCATCCGCAGCGCCTCGAGTTCGCCGTCGACTCTGAGGACCCGCAACCCTGGGGTGCGGACCGCGACGACAGCGATGGAGTGGGCGTCGCGGGCGTCGGTCTTGCGGTTGTGGCCGGTGTCGAAGAGCCGGACCCGGGCAGCCAGCTTGGCCGGGACGTCCACGACCCGCTCGCCCGCCTCGAGCAATCGCTGAGCGAGCGGGCGGCCGGTGCCGTTGGCGCCCTCTACGGCCCAGACCCGAGTCGGCCAGGTCTTCGCGTACTTGCGCATCGCCGCGTAGCCGGTCTGGTCGGTGGTGAACCGGCCAGACCCGAGGAACTTCTCCTGGTGATCGACGACCTCGATGGTGGCCGACAGTTTGTGGGGATCGACCCCGATGATGACCTGCTCCATCTGCTGCTCCCGCCTGCGTTCGTGTGCCGACACGGACGGCGAGGTGGGCAGTGCTACTACGAGCAGGGCAGTCCCTTCTTGAGCCACACCTCGCCACGGCGCCCGGCGGACTGCAGACCGATAGCGAGCCACACCGCAAACGGGTGGGCAGCCCAATAGAGAGCGAACCCCGCCAGGCACCTGGACCGAGTCTGGCCAGACGCCGGCCCTGCCGGGAGTCTCTAGTAGCCCAGAATGACGCGGCCTTTCAAATTCGGAGACTGGCAGCAATCCGTAGGCGGCTCAGGTTCGGCCGAGGCCCGCATCGCGTGCGCGGGCCACGGCCACTGGCCGGGTGCAGCCGAGTTTGACGAGGATGCTGGAGACATGGTTCCTCGCAGTCTTGGGTGACACGAACAGCGACGAGGCGATCTCGGCGTTCGACTTGCCTGCGGCGATGAGGTCGAGCACCTCCAGCTCGCGGCCCGAGAGCATCGGGAACAGGGAGTCAGCGGCTACGGTCGTCCGCCGACCAGCCTGGGCGAGTGCGGCGGCGGCCACCTGCCCGCCGAAGACCACCTGACCGCGCGCGACCCCACGGAGGGCGCGTTCGATGTCCTCCGGCTCTGAGCCCTTGACCAGGTAGCCCTGCGCACCAGCACGCACAGCCGCGGTGAGCAGGGGTGTCTCGTGCGACATGGTGAGCACCAGGATCGCCAGCTCCGGGTTCGTTGCCTTGAACAGCCGGGTCGCCTCGATTCCGTCGACACCGGGCAGCCCGAGGTCGAGCACGACTAGGTCCGCCTCGAGGGCGTGCGGCATGGCGGTCTCCGCGTCGGCGTAGGCCCCGATCACCTGCCACCCGTTCATCCCCTCGACGAGGGAGGTGACCGCCTGCCGGTAGAGCGGATGGTCCTCGACCACCAGCACGCGTACGGCCTCAGTCATGGTCGGCCTCCGGGAGCCAGGCCTGGACGGCGGTCCCGGCGGTGGGACCAGATCTGATCGTGAGCCGGCCGCCGACCTCGTCCGCGCGCTCAGACATGCCGCGGACACCGATGCCCGGCACCCGGTCTTTGGCGAGACCGTTGCCGTCGTCGGCCACGCGCACGGTGATCCCGTCGTCGTACCCGACACGGACCTGCACGTGCTGGGCGTCAGCGTGGCGTACGGCGTTAGTGACGGCCTCCATGACGATCCGGAACGCGGCCACCTCGACTGCCGGGGCCAGCGTCGGGAGGTCGTCGACGGTAAGTGTGATCCGCGGGCCGAAGCGCTGGAGGGGTTCGATCGACTCGGTGAGGGCACCCGCAAGGCCGAGTTCGTTGAGGGCCGCCGGGCGAAGGTCGTCGCAGATGCGGCGCACCTCGGACACGGCACGCTGCACCTCGTCGGCTAGCTCGCGCACCACGCCCCCGTCACTGCCGGTCTGCTTCTCCAGCTGCCGCAGGCCGAGGCCGATCGCCGCGAGTGATGGGCCGAGCCCGTCGTGCAGGTCGCGCCGCAGCCGGACCCGCTCCACCTCTCGCTCGTTGACGATGTGCCGGCGCGAGGTCGACAGGTCCTTGACTCGCCGGTTCAGGCCCGCGACATCGGCGCGCTGGTCGAGCAGATGGTGGCGTACGACGGCGGCGCCGACCGTGATGGGCAGCGCAGTCACCGCGGCGACTCCGAACAGGGTGGTGGTCACGTCGTTGGTCTCGGGGAGTGAGGCGGCGACGACGACCAGGGCGCCCGCGAGCGAGAAGCCACCGATCTGGCCGCGCACGTCGCTGCCAGCCGTCGCCCGCCGGAACTTCACGATCAGAGAGGCCACCCCGAGGGCCGCGCCGAGCATGAGGAGCGCGAAGCCGACCGTTTCGGCGACCCCCCAGAAGTCCCGGCTGCCCAGTCCCACCGGGTTGTCGAACTCGGGATGGTCCTCGAGTTGACCCGGTCTCAGTGCCGCAGACGAAGTGATCGCCGCAATTCCGGTCAGGCCAATCGCGGTGGCCGGCCACCACCGGCGCCCGGGCAGGCGACCGTCGGGATAGAGGAGCAGCCCGATCCCGAGCAGCGGGGCGGCACCGAGCGACCAGACCCAGTTCGAGACCCAGGCCGCGAACCCGGCGGCGGCCCCGTCGCTGAGAGCCCAACCGTGGGTCGGGAGCACGAGTGCGGCGCCCAGACCGACCACTGTGTAGAGCACCGCAAGGCGGCGCAGTCCGACCGGGTGCGGGCGAGTCGACCAGATCCCGGCCGCGACCGTGCTGAAGCCGATGGCAAGCGGCACGTTGACCCAGGCCTCGCCCTTGATCCAGTTGCCCTCCGGATCGGTGAGGCCGAGTGTCAGACCCGCGGAGACCAGGCCCGTCGCGACGGCGGGCAGCGCGAGCCACGGCCACCATGCGGCGACCGTGGCTGCACGCGTCGTGCTCATTGGCTCATTCTGCGGCAGGGACCTGGTGGTGCAGCCGCTCTTCGGAAACCCGCGCGGCGTCGTCGGAGCGGGTGACCGTGGCGATGGCGACGGCGATCATCCAGACCAGGAGCAGCAGGTACGGGATCGGCAGGTAGGCGTCGGGGCGCACGATCCCGACCATGCCGGCGACGACGCCGAGTCCGCCCGCCACCGTCGCCCACCAAGAGAGCCAGCGAGGAAACTCGGTCGCGAGTAGCCCAACCCCGGCCGCGAGGAACGCGAGGCAGATCAGGAAGCCCGAGATGACGAACGACTGGTCGTTCAAGGAGATCAGCGTCTCCGCCATCATGGGGTCGAGTTTGTCGGGCATGGAGTTGAGGACCATCCACGGCCCGGCGGAGCCGACCTTGACCGCGATCATGGCCGAGCCGGCGATACCCGTGGTGACTGCGGCGACCGGCGCACGCTCGAACATGTGGGCCACGAGCCAGGCGAGGAGTACGGCGAGGGCAGCGAAGCCGATCAGCTCGAGTGGGAACGCGAGGTAGGCGATCGCGGGGAGCCCATCACGGGCGTCGGCGAGGATCTCCTGGCCGGTGCCACCCTGCACGGCGTACAGCCCGTTGCCCACGAGGGGACCGAGGCTGGCGAGGAGCGCGGAGATGATCAGAGTCCGGTTTCGTTTCATGCGTTCGACTCTCGTGGTCGACCGCGTCCCGGCGCATGGGCTCGGGGTCCCGTTTTGCCAGGACCCCGCCGCCGGGTCGCGCTTGGGTCACGTCGAGTGGTTCATATCGGGGTCCTGATCGTGGCGGGGTCAGTGTCGGGTCGGTCACCGGTGCGAACCGGCCACCGCGTGATCACGCGGAAGATCCACACCACTCCGAGGGACTCACCGGCGAAGGGCCGCCGCGTGCGGGGCGTGTCCCGCGCCAAGAGTTGAGTCCCGCAAAAGTGGTGTTCGACGGGGACCGATGGCTCTCCGCTCACCTGTACGTCAACGCCCAAAGTGCTCGCGGACTCGTCGCGCCTGATCATGCGTGAGCTCCCAGCGGGCATAGGGGACGGATTGCCAGCCTTGGTCGCGCAGCCACTGACGAATCGTCCGCGGACTCATGCCCAGTTCCCTCGCGAGCTCCGTCGGCGTGATGGGGTCGGCCATTCACGCAAGGTAGTTCGGGCCGCAGACGCGGGCCATCGTCAAATGGCGATCATCTGCTGATGTCGCGGGCTCCCACCTCGCACCCGCGTCACTCCGCTTGTCGGACGTGCTGCTGGGTTGAGGGCCTGACTGGTTGGGCTCATGGTCTGGCTGCGGTTGCCCCTGCCGGGGTGGGCTGTCGACCGGTGAGGGTCAGCACGTGGGACTGGATCGGTGCTTCTATGGCGAGGCCCGTGCCGTGGCTCCACTTGGCGTCGGTGGCGACGAGTCGCACTCCGCGCGGTGGTGCCCACAGCCGCATCGGGCCGCGCAGCGAGAGCACTCGGTCTGCAGCTGCGACCGCCGCGGCGATTGGCATCGGATGCTCGATCTCCAGCGGCAGACAGATGTCCTGGGTGTGCACCAGCACATCGAGGAGAGGTTCCAGCTCGGTGACGAAGGGCGCTCGCCGACGTGAGCCGACGAAGCCTCGCAGCGTGGCGACGATCTCTGCGTGGGTCAGCGGGCTGTGCACGGCGGCGTACTTGATCATCGCGTTGTAACGCAGGCCGGTCCTGAGCGCGGGCCAGATAACGTCCCGCAACCGCGCGTGGGAGAACGTCAGGTGCGCTGCCACGTCACGAACACTCCACCCGTCACACAGGCTGGGTGTGTCCCATGCCGCCGGTGGGAGTGAGTCCAGCAGACTGGCCAACCATGATCGCTGGTCGTCGATGTGCTGCCAGATCGCGTCGCTGTTTATGACGTGTCGCCCGCCTTGTCCAAATTGGACAGATTCTCTGTCTAATCTGGCATGGTGCCCATCGACCGTCAAGAGCCGAACCTCGGCGTTCTGCTGTTCGTCGCCTACCGGGCGCTCGAGCAGCGGGCTCACGACGCCGTCATCAAGGCCGGTGTCACTGACATCACGCTCGCCCAGGCCCGCATAGCGGCGCGGATCGGCCCGCATGGAACCCGGATCTCCGAACTGGCCGACCAGGCCCGGGTCACCAAGCAGAGTGCCGGCTTCCTCGTCGAACAACTCGAGGCGGCTGGGTACGTCGAGCGGGTGCCCGATCCGACTGACGGTCGCGCCCGGCTGGTGCGACTGACAGCCCGGGCCGACAGAGTCGTCACGGCAGCCGACACCGAGGTGGAGCAGGTCCTGCGCGAGTGGACCGAACACGTAGGGGCGGACCGCCTCCGTGAGGTCTACGAGACCCTTCTCGACCTGCGCGAACTCACAGACCCGTGGCGCTGACGACCATCACCCGCACGAACATCACTACGTGATAGCCGCGTGAGACGCCGAGCTGTCCGACCGCGCCGATCATCGGGGACTTGTCAACGCGGTGAGAATCGTGCATCCCAGCGCCGAGGTAGGGATGCCGCGCTCAGAAGCGGGCACCCCGGCCACAGCCAATTGAGACCAGAACTGAGACTACGAGGGCCGCGGCACACGGACCCCGACCCGGCTCGTTCGGCCGACCGCCGGCGTTCTCGCAGGTCAACCCTGCGTAGGTCTGGCGGAGGATAGGGGATTCGAACCCCTGAGGGCTGTTAACCCAACCCGCTTTCCAAGTCAGGGATGGGCGGTTCTGGGGTGTCCGCCGACCGTCGCTGAGCGTGAAATCGCCGCCCGCGACCCTCGACGGACGTGCCTGAATCAGGACAACTGAGACTAGGCCTGAGACTACGCAGGCTCAGGGATCTCGCCACTTTGCACCGCAGCATCCGGCACCTTCGCTGCAACAGGCCGCGAGCGATGCTCACCCCATGCGAAAGCGGGCGCCCTTGGGCGCCTCAGGTCGGGGCGGGTGGTCTCACGGCCACATGCGCCTCAGCTCGCCATTCCTGTACACGTGCCAGAACCCACCCGGCTCGTCCCGCGTCGCGCGCTCGAACCTCGGGAGAGCGTCGAGGAATGCCTGCGTCATCTGGGCGATGTCCATGTTGCCGCTGACCAGACAGAACAGGTGGCCTTCACGGAGTGCCTGAAGTTCCGAGGCCCGGTAGCGGGTCCGCTTGTCCTTGGTCAGCAGCACCCATCCGTTCGAGCAGCCCTCAGCGATCCAGTCCTCGTCTGGGATGTCACTTGCATCGTCGGGATAGTGATCGGCGATCAGGTGGACCACGTGGCCGGCCTCCCGCAGTCGGGCGGCCGTCGTCTTCCCCAGGCTGCGGTCGAGGAAGTACTCAGGCCGCTCGGCGGAGGACATCCTCGACGACGTCGACAGCCAGGTCGTACTCATCGGCGATCGCCGAGAGCCGCTCGCCGTTTCGCCAGAGCGTGACCAGGTCCTCGACCTTCACCTTCGACCGGCCCAGGACGGGTGCGCCCCATCCGAAGCGCGGGTCGATGATGACATCGGCGGACGCCGGGAAGTCCTTGAGATGGAGTCGCTTGGCGTTGCCGTCGGATCCCCACTCGATGTGCTTGAGGTGCTCCTCGAGAACCTCCGAAATGGCGATCTGCCGATCCCGGGCATGCACGTACGACTCGTCAGCCATCCTCACGAACAGCGCCACCCCGTCAGTGACGATCCGACGGTGGGCCAGCGCGTAGGGGTCGTCGAACTCCTCGCGTACTAGCCCGGCAGCTTTCCGGATCTGGTCCATGGGCAGCTTCAGGTCACGTAGCGCCCGCAGTACGTAGGCCTCGATCACGCCGACGAAGGGCACCCGCGGCCAACCACGACGCGCGGGCTCGACGGCGTGGACGAGCGGCGTCGCGCCGCGGTCGAGCAGCCAGACGTCGAGGGTGCTCTCAGGCATGCCGAGGTACCGGGCCGTCTCCCGCGCGCTCAGGATCGGCTTCGAGTAGTAGTCGATCGCCATGGGGCACCTCCTCTGCTGCTCTTCAACGTTAGTGCTTCACGCCGTCACAATCGGACTGCCATGGCTCGTGTCAAAGCATCCCGGAGCGCAACAGGCTAGACGTGATCAGCGACTCCCTCGGCCACCCCACCGCCCATCAGGTCCATCGCACACTGCGGACCGCCCTCGGCGAGGCCGAGCGTCGCGGTCACATCGCCCGCAACCCCGCCCAACTGGTTCGGCCTCCCCGGATCCAGCAAGACCTCGTCGAGCCCTTCACCCTGGCGGAGGTTCAGCTGGTCCTGGCCGCCGCCAAGGAGCGCCGCAACGGTGCGCGATGGGCCATTGCCCTCGCGCTCGGGCTGCGCCAAGGCGAGGCGCTCGCTCTGCGCTGGGAGGACGTCGACCTGGAGGCCAAGTCGCTTCGGGTGCGCGCCACCCGCCTACGCCCGGTGTACGAGCACGGCTGCGACGACGGCTGCGGCCGGACTGCCGGCTACTGCCCCCAACGACGGCAGACCAACGGGATCACCGGTGCGACCAAGTCAGCGGCCGGCAACCGCGTGGTCGGACTCCCGGACGAGCTTGTGGCGTTGCTCAAGGACCATCGACGACAGCAATTGGAGGAGCGGATCCGCGCGGGGTCGCTCTGGCAGGACGGCGGATGGGTCTTCACGACACTCTCCGGCCGGCCGATCGCCCCCAACAGCGACTACCACGAATGGCGGGCACTCCTGGAACGCGCCGGTGTCCGCCACGCGCGCCTGCACGACGCTCGCCACACTGCCGCCACCGTGCTGCTCGTCCTCGGTGTCCCCGAACGGACGGTGATGTCGATCATGGGCTGGTCGAGCACTTCCATGGCTGCGCGGTACCAGCACGTCACCGACCCGATCCGCCTGGAGGTCGCGAATCGCGTGGGCGGCCTGCTCTTCGGTGAGCCCGAGCTTGGCGGCCTTGGCTAGAGAACCCGAGCACAACACCAAGTACCGCCCGTACGACGCCCCCTACCGACCATGTTCTCCGGACGGGTCATACGGGTTCCGGCGCAAACCATCGGCCACCCGGCCTGCTCCGTTCCCGGATCGGGTTGCTCGTGCGGGATCGAGGCTAGGACAATCCTCGGCCCCTCATGGACTGTCCGGCACGTGAGCGACGACGGGAGACCATTGGATTACACATGTACGACTTTGCCGAAGTGCGGCAGTACGCGACGCGAGACAGCGATTACTGACACGCCGATGATGACCCGACCAGAGCTCGTCGGTTCGATGCCGACACAAGTGGCTCCACCGTCCAGCGCGCGTCGCTTCGATACCTCACCCTCATCGCCCGTCCCTCATCATGAATCGACCTCCTTGAGGTAGGTGACCGCCGCGGCTACGCGTCGGTGCAGGTGTCGTTCCTCCGCGAGGCCGAGCTTGGAGAAGATCTCGCCTACGTGCTTCTCGATCGATGACTGCGACAGGGAGAGTGCCTCGGCGATCGCGGAGTTGGAACTGCCCGCTGCCATCTCGCGGAGCACATCAAGCTCGCGCGCGGTGAGGGCGTCGAGCCTGGACCGCTTGTTGAGGCCCTGCCGCCGCATCAGGGCGTCGACGAGCGTGGGGTCAATCACCGATCCTCCCCGGCTGGTCTCCCGCAGCGCGTGGATCAGCTGGTCGCGGTCTCCGACGCGCTCTTTCAGCAGGTAGCCGAGCCCTTCGGCACCTTCGCTGATCAGGTCGACGACGTATCCCTCGTCGGCGTGCTGCGAGAGGACTACCACCCCGGTGGACGGGTGGGCGCGGCGGATGGCCTTCGCTGCCACGATGCCTTCGACGCCGTGGTCCGGTGGCATGCGGATGTCGGTGAGCACGGCATCTGGATGCAGATCGGCGACGAGGTCGAGCAGGCCGGCGGCGTCGGCCACCGACGCCACCACGTCCACCTCTCCGGTCGCCTCCAGCAGCTCCCTGACGCCCTCACGCACGAGATAGCCGTCCTCCGCAAGGATCACGCGGAGGCGCTCAGCCGGTGACACTTGAGCTCGCTGGGAAGGTGCCGCGGAGCCGGGTGCCTTGGCCAGCGGTGCTCTCGACCTCGAGACCCGCGCCCACTGCCGCGAGCCGGTCGCGCAGTCCAGTCAGACCCGATCCGTCGGTTTCGTCGACGGCGAAGCCGCGACCGGCGTCACTGACGGTAATGACGAGATCGCCATTGACCACAGTGAGCTGAACGGCTGGATGGACGTCGCCGGCATGCTTCAGCGCGTTCGCGAGACCTTCGAGGACGAAGAGGTACGCCGCCTCCTCGAGGTTGCTGCTGTATCTCGCACCTTCCACGTCGGGGGAGACCTCGAGGAAAGCGCCCTCGGGAAGCCTGGTCATCGCCGACCGTACGGCCTCGGCCAGCCCATGGTCGGTGAGGGCCGCCGGGTGGATCCCGCGAGCGAGCTCACGCAGACCCACGTGGGCCTCCTGGATCGCGTCGCGGATCGCGCCGAGCTCCTGGCCCACTCGCGGGTCGGTGCTGCCAACTTTGCCGCGCGCGAGCTCAATCCGCGCCAGCAGCGCCACGAGCTGCTGCTGGGCACCGTCATGCAGATTTCGCTCGATGCGCTTCCTCTCCTCCGCCGCCGCTTCGACGATGCGTCTGCGCGAGGCCTCGACGGAGGCAAGCCGCTCGGCCTCCTCGCTGTGTCGTAGCAAACCGATCAGGAACGATGCCGGGAGCGCTGCGACCGTGGTGACGAAGATCGTCGTCTGCACGGCTTCGTCCAAGAGCTGCTCGGCGAGTCCACTGGTGACCAGGCCAACGGCGAAGATCAGTGCCGTGACGATGGGCCAGCGCATCTGCATCCGGTCCAGTGATGGCGCCCGGACGTATCTCGCCACGAGCAGGACGAAGCCGAGCACCGGAGCCATCGCGACGGACACCACCAGCTGGTCCAGCGGCTGAAGGGCCGGAATGAACGTCGGGTTGGTCGGGCCGGTGAGCTCGACCACCGAGATCACGCGTTCGCTGCCCAGGCTCGAGACGGCAACCAGCGGCACGGTCGCCACAGTGACGACCCGCACCGCGAGCCGAACCCAGCGCCAGGCGTACCGACCGTCGGGATAGCGTGCGAGGAGGTCGAGCAGGGCGGTAAAGCCGAGGGCGAAGGCGAGACCGGAGATCGTGCCGATCGCCGCCGAGAGCCAGGGAGTCTCGCCAACCACGCCCCCGAGCACGGCACCCGCAATCGCCCCGAGGTGGAGCAGGCCGACCTGGAAGAGGCGGAGGCCCACCATATGGCGAGGCCGCAACACCTGGGCGACCGCCCCTGCGGCAAAGAAGCTCAAAGGCAGGACTCCGGCGAGGACGATGTCGATGCCCTCGTCTGGCAGCAGGGTCGGCGACAGCAGCACTGTGAATGCGGAGACGACGCCCACGGTCATCGACGGCACCCACCACGCAGGCCTGCTCACATCGATCATTGTCCTCGGCTGCACGTCAGCGTCGATGGGAATGGCCGCATGAAGCGTTGCGGCTGTCCTCAATCAGGCCGACGGCTGGCCGGGTGGGTCGGACGGCGCGGCGTGGTCATCGTGAGGGGCGAACCCTGTCGTATCAGCCTTGAAGGAGCCTCAGCATGTTCGTTCACATCCCGCATCGAGTCGCGGTTGCGTTGCTCGGCAGTGGCGCACTCGGCGTCGCGGTCACCACGGCCCTCGAGGTCGTCACGGCGCCCTACAGCAGCGCCGTCAGTCTCTACGAGCTCAATGGCGTCGTGCACATGGTGAAGGTCGGGGCCCTCGTCGCGTTCGCGGTCGGCCTGCTGGGGGTGCTCGCCCACTACAAGGATCGCCTCGGCCGCGTGGGCCAAGGTGCCGGCCTGGCGCTGGCCGTCGCCACCGTGATAGGGGCGGTGCCGTACACCTTCATCGAGGCGTCACTGGACCCCGGTCTGACTGCCGCCGCGGCCAACGCTCGTCTGGATGCGATCTACGACGACCATGTCTGGGTCGGAGTCCTCGCGTCGGTGGCCATGCCGATCCTCGTGCTCAGCGTGCTGACCCTGGCGGTTGTGGTTATCCGTCGTCAGCTGCTCCCGATTTGGGCGCCAGTGGCGAACCTGCTGTCCGTTCCGTTCAGCATCGCCGTCATGGTCGTCTCCGAATCGACCGGTGTGGCGCTGCCACATCCGCCGGTGTGGATCTTCCTCGGACTTGCCATGTACGGCGCTGCCATCGGTGTCTCCGCCCGGGAGCTCAATTCGACGCGTACAGCCTTTCCTCGAAGTGGCCGTACAGCCTCCGCGCCTCGTTCTTCCTGATGAAGACAGCGACTCGGTCGCGCGCGTCACCCGGGCTCGGTGAGCATCGATGCTGCTCGCGCCGCACCATCGGTCTCCACGGGAAGAAGGCCGGCCGGTGTCGAGACCCTCTTTGACGATCGCCTCCGCCAGTAGGTCGGGATCGCATGCTTCCGCGAAGACCAGGTGGGGCTGCGGACGCTCTCATCATGGAGCCGTCTCGATCCCGACCAGGATCACCTCCACACCAAAACCGAAATCCGCATGCGGATCGTCACGCGGAGCGTGACCGCAAGACGATCGTCACGCGGAGCGTGACCAGTACGGGATCGTCACGCGGAGCGTGACCAGTACGGGATCGTGACGCGGAGCGTGACCAGTGCGGGATGGCCACGCGGAGCGTGCCGGTTCGGGATCGTCACGCGGAGCGTGACCAGTACGGGATCCCGTACTGGTCACGCTCCGCGTGACGATCGGCTTCCGGGGGGGATCAGCCGAGGTGAAGGCCGGTGCACTGCAGGCATTGGCGTGTGGCACTGATCCGATCCGTTGCCGCCAGGGCCAGGCGCAAGCGTCACTCGAGGTAGCTGCGCGAGGGCACGCGGTGGTAGCCCCGCTCACGTGCTCTGACCAGGTCCTCGGTGCTGATCTGGACACCCGTGTGCAGGGCGGCCATCGCCATGCCCCACCCACTCCTCAGAGCGCTCGTCATCGGCGTCATCGGCGTCCAGGTCGATCCATGCCGTGTCGAACAGTGGACGGAGCTCAGTCGGAACGGCCGACTTCTCGTCCTCCTCGATGTACATGAATTCGTCAGCATCGAACTCCAGCTCGCCTGCTCGAGCGCAGCCGAACCGCTCGTGGCCTTGGATGTTGGAGCGAGTGACCGCCGCTGCGCCGCCGAGACCTGAGAGGGCGGCCAGGACACGAGGACTTGGGTCCGCGTATCCCGTGTGCTCGAACGCGACAACGCCACCCGTCACCTCTGCGACGGCGTACGCCGAGAAATTGTGGTCCGCGAACGCACCCTCGAACTCGGTTGGATCAGTATGAGCACCCAGCAGGGCCAGGACCTCGGAGGGACTTCCCCCAGAGACAAGAATGACCGTCAGCGACTCGCCATCGATCTCCGCGCTCTCGAACATGCCCAGGCAAGCGTCACTCACGGTCGCGAGCGTAGGCGAGAACTGACCGCACATGCCGCGATCCACACAGCCGGCTGACCGCAAGCCGATCGGCTACGCAATAAGTCGATCATGCTCGGTCGTGGACCAGCGCCAGGCGTGTCAACGGCGGTCGAAAACTGACCCCTCTTTCGTCGGGCGATTTCGCCCGACGAAAGGGGGTCAGTTTCAGGCGCCGCCGACAAGGCGTTGAGCTGCGGGTCGCTATCCAAGTGGTGCGTCGTCGTCTCGGCGATGAGTTCCGCGAGCCCGCGGAGTCTGAACTGTCGGCCGGCGTAACCTCGCCACCGGTGTCCGGGGTCCGCGGACTGCCGCTCACCCCCGACGACTTCCTGCGCTGACGGCGGGATCCGGGTGTTCGGCGTTCGGTGACCCGAGGCCCGGCGACACGGGGTCCGGCGGCCCGGGGTCCGGCGGCCCGGGGTCCTGTGGCGCCGGATACCGCACGGCTGCGGGAAAGCAACGCAGCAGTGCGGCGAGCCGCGAGGTATCGCCCGCCACCTCGGTGTCTGCCCGCTCGACGGCGTCGTGCAGTGCCGCACCGGCGAACACCAGATCGCGCAACGTCGCCGCCTCCGGCACGGTCAGCCACGCATCGGGTTCGGCGTGCTCACCGCGGTCCAACTCGAGGCGCCCGCCCGCAACGGTGGTGCGGAACCGGTCGCCCGCGACGTCCAGCTGGCAGCGCAGCGACAGCTCACCCGCCAGTGCCGGATCGAAGGTGGCGCGCAGGGCGAACAGCAGCGCGTCGACGCTCAGTTCCGCCGCGCCGTCCTCGGGCAGCGGTGCGCGGCTGCCCCACTGGGCGAGCGCGCGGAGCACGGGCTCCAGTTCCTGCCCGCGCTCGGTGAGTTCGTACACGGCGGCGGGCGCAGGCGGTCCCAGGCGCCTTCGCCGCACCAGGCCGTCGGATTCGAGCTCGCGCAACCGCTGCGCGAGGACGTTCTGGCTCATCTGCGGCAGCCCGCGGTGCAGGTCGGAGTAGCGCTTCGGGCCGAAGACCAGCTCCCGCACGACGAGCAACGCCCACCGCTCGCCGACCGCGTTCAGCGCTCGCGCGATGCCGCAGGGGTCGTCGAACAGCCGCTTCTTGCTCATGCACCCCAGTGTACGTAGACAACAGGAGTGAATGCTCCTAGTTTGGGAGTATCGGCAATGTGACCTCCGCCACCGGCACCTCGGCTACACGGCATCCTGGTCGACATGCTCCGACGGTGCCGACCACGCATCGAGAAATGGAGAGAAGAAGTGAACGAGATGACACTTCGTGTGACGTCCGCCGACGGTACGAGGATCGCCTATGACCGGAAAGGCACTGGCCCGGCGGTGATCCTCGTCGGCGGCACCCTAGACGACGGCGCTGAGAACGCGCCGCTGGCCCGGCTCCTTGCCAACCACTTCACGGTCTACAACTACGCACGACGCGGCCGGGGCGCCAGCGGCAATACACCGCCGTACGCCGTGGCGCGGGAGGTGGAAGACCTCGACGCGCTGATTGCGACAACCGGCGGCTCAGTTCACGTGTACGGCGCCTCATCTGGCGGCGCCCTCGCGCTGGAGGCAGCAGCGGCAGGTTCGGCGATCG
Source organism: uncultured Actinomycetota bacterium (assembly GCA_963749865.1). Classification (GTDB taxonomy): domain Bacteria; phylum Actinomycetota; class Actinomycetes; order Propionibacteriales; family Nocardioidaceae; genus Nocardioides. Next base: position 394,901 of record CAVVOE010000001.1, on the reverse strand, counting down.
ACAAGATCGCGGTGTGGGATGTGCCGTACGTGATCGGGGACGACCTGCGGCCGAGGTTCAACCAGTACCTCGCGGACACCCACGAGGCATACAAAGCCGGGCGGGACGAGGAGCTCCTGGAACTGTTCGTGAGGCTTACCGGCGGACCCGACGCGGACATCGCGGCCGGCAAACAGCACCCGATGTGGGCCTCGTCCGTCGCGCTCGCCCACACGCTCGTCAAGGACGCCGTGGTCCTCAATGACTACAAGATCCCCACGAACCGACTTGCCCGCATCACTCAGTCGGTCCTGGTGACCACCGAGGGTCCGATCACCGAGCCCCAGATGGCGGGCCTCCCGACCGACTTCTTCGACCGCGCCGCGAAAGCGATAGCCGCTGCCACCCCCCAGACCGAACGACACACGCTCGACGGGCAGGGACACGTCGTCGCCCCCGAACTCATGGCCCGTGTACTGAAGACGTTCTTCAACCAGTAGCCCGTCGACTGATCAGGTCGCGACCGTGGGTCGCTTCGGAACGCAGGCCCATCGGCCACGTCAGCATCGGTCGGTGAGCGGCGACTCCTGAGTTCCGGAGTCTCGCCGCGTGTTGGCGCGAACGCGATCTGCAAGCCTGCGATCCCTTCCCCATGACGGGTGCGCCGATGACGCGGACCCTGCCGCGAGCTCGCCAACTGGGCAGCCAGCGCACGGGACTCACCCCGGGAAGTCGTCAACGACGCCAGCAGCGAACTAAGCCTGCGTGCAGAAAGGCGCCTCCCGGGAGATCAAGCCGCTCTCGCCCCAGGATCACCCTGACATCGCTGCCGCGCTGGAGGTCGTCGACCTCGAAGAAGGACCGATGGCGGCGCCGGTGTAGGTGGCGTTGATCATCTGCGTGCTGGAGTACCACCTGACCGAGACATCCGGCTGCCAGCGAGGTTCGGAGAACGACACTGGTAGCAGCAACATGAACTGCGTCCGCTGAGGAACGTCAGTGGGGCCAGGGGTTGAGCTCGAGTTGCCGCAGTCACAATCTCTGCGGCACGCGTCACGGCGCCACCAGGCCGTGCTCGTAGCAGAACACCACCGCCTGCACCCGGTCGCGCAGCGCCAGCTTCCGCAGCACCTCCGCCACGTGGCTCTTGACCGTCTCGACCGTGATCACCAGCGACTCGGCGATCTCCCGATTGGACCAGCCCCGGCCGAGAAGGAGCAGCACCTCGCGCTCTCGACCGGTTAGGCCGTACGCCGCCAGGTCCTGCCCCGTTGACCCGGCTCGCGCGAAGTCGGCCACCAGACGCCGGGTCACGTTGGAGCCGAGCAGCATCGCCCCCTCTGCCACCATTCGCACCGCCTCCACCAGCCGTGCCCCGCTGACATCCTTGAGCAGGAAGCCGCTGGCTCCAGCCCGCAGCGCCTCGTAGACGTATTCGTCGAGGTCGAAGGTGGTCAGGACCAGCACCCGCGTCGACCCGGCGGCCACGATGCGCCGGGTCGCCTCGATGCCGTCCATCACCGGCATCCGCACGTCCACGAGCGCCACGTCGGGTCGTGACCGGCTCACCAGGTCGACCAGTTCCACGCCATTCGCTGCCACCCCAACCACCGATAGGCCGTCGTGAGCGTCGAGCAACGCCGCGAACCCGTCACGGATGACCGGCTGGTCGTCGGCCACGACCACGGTGCAGGTCACAGCGGCAGCCGCGCCTCGACCACCAGCACCGCGTCGACCACCGCGACGCTCGCCGTGCCTCCGAGTGCAGCGACACGCTCGCGGACGCCGACCAGCCCGCGCCCCTCGGCGACCGGCGCGGCACCGACCGGGTTGGTCGCCCGGATGACCAGCACCCCGCCCTCCAACCTGGTCACGAGCCGCACAGGCGCACCGACGGCGTGACGGCGCGCATTGGTGAGGCATTCCTGGACCACGCGGTATGCGACGTAACCGACCGGTGAGGGCACGACCTTGAGATCGTCGCTCTCCCAGGCCACCTCCGACCCCGCCGCCCGCGCCTGGTCCACCAGCGTCGCCAGGTCGCAGGGCCCGGGCTGGGGCCGCAGCGCGTCCACCTCCGACTGAGAGGTGCGTCGCAGCACACCGAGCACTCCACGCAGCTCGTCGAGTGCACGGCGTGACTCTTGGGCGATCTCGCTCAGCACCTCGCGCGCGCCGGGCGAGAGGTCGCCGACGGTGTACGGCGCGGTCTCGGGCCGCACCGCGATCAGGGAGACATGGTGAGCGACCACATCGTGCAAGTCGTGGGCCAACTGGGCCCGCTCTCTGAACACCGCTGAGTCGCGCTCAACGGCGCCCGCGCGGGCCCTTAGCGCGGTCGTCACACGTGCCGCCCGGGCCGCGTGCCGCAACCAGAGTGCGAGGCCGAAGACCAGAACACAGACGAGGGCGTAGAGACCCAGCTGGATCAGCCCGTCGGCAACCCCGCGATAGTGCTCCACTGAGCCGCCGTAAGGGAGCTGGATGGTGGTCCAGTCGTTCGTGTAGGTCGCCACGGGCAGCAGCACGAGACCCAGCAGCGCGACCGCGACCTGCGTGCTCCGCCAAGCCGCGACGACGGCTGACAGCAGACCCGATCCGAAGAGCACCAACGGCCACTCCCCACCTTGGAGCGTGAGCAGCAGGGGTGCCAGGAACATGCCTGCGGCCACCCACGGCGCCCGCAAAGCGACGATCGGAGCCGCGGCCAGCATCAGCCACGCGAGGCCGACCAAGCCCTCTCCAAGCGCGTAGCGGGAGCCGTCGTATGGCGCCCAGACCGTGCTCGCGGACGCCGACCACAGCAGCACCGCACTGACGCCGGCGAGCACCCAATAGCGGGCCGGGGTCTAGCGCAGATCTTCCAGCAGGCTGGGCGGGCGACTCATGGGCCCACCCTCACCCGCGGGCGCCACCAGCACCACCCTCGCGCGGGGGACATGTGGTGCGCGGAGTGACGCCGCGCGGAGCCCGACCAGGCCGTTGATGGGCCGCTTGCCGCCCGACCCTGCGTCGCGCACCGCCTATGAGGGCGGCGAGCTGGCGCAGTTCGACATCCTGCCGGCGTCCGCACGGTGACCGGTTACTCCCGCTGGTCTGGCGGCTTGCGACGTCGGGGAGGCACGACCCGTCCCGCAAGCCGATCCTCTGGCGGAACAGCGACCGCGCGGATCGCAGATGAGTGCGCTCACGTGCCACCCGGTCGCCGGCCTCGTAGCCAAACGTGCTGATCGCGACTGCTGGTGCATCACGTGAGCGTGAGTGGACCCGGAAAGGAGCCGATCACTACGTCCGAGTACGTGGCGACTTGAGGATCGCCCTCAAATTCGGCATGACCGAACGGATCGCGGCTGAGTGTGCGACCTGCTCGGGTCACGCCCGGGCCGGCTGGAGCCGTTGGCGACGCGCCACGAGAAACACCGCGGTTGCGACCACGGCCGTCAGCGCCGGGACGATCCCGAGGGTCGCCAGCCAGGTCACCGGGTGGCAGGCGAGACCTGGGTCGGCCGGGTGCACGCAGGCGGAGGAGACCGCTTCTCGCGCGAACGGCAGGTGCATGACGGTGAAGAGCGCAGCCAGCCCGGCGAGGTATCCGCTCGCGGCAACCACGCCGCGGCGGAGCAGTGCGATTGTGACGATCAGCAGCACCGGGTACACCACCCAGGACGGGGTCACGCCGTCGACGCTGAAGGACCACGCCCCGGCGGCCAGGTTGACGCCGACGAGCAGCTGGATGATTCGTGCGTTGTCCATGTTAACTCCTGAGGGTCGAGTCGGTCCGACGACAGTGACCCGGGCCGACCCCCCAGCGCTTCGGTCGAAGGTGCCGCCTAGCTCATCCCTTTGACGGAGGTTGTTGTGGCCCGTCGTCGTTACCCTCGCGGCATGCAGCCGATCGGGGACCGGGTTTCGATCACCGCGTTCGCCCTCGCCGCAGTCGCGCTGTCGATCGCCGAGCAGTTCTCGGCGGCGGGCCCGTCGACGGCCGACGTGCTCCGAGCGGCGCCGCTGACGGTACTCGCGGCCGGTGGATCGATCGTGGTCGCGCGGGCTCGCCCGGTGGTGGGCCTGACGCTGTTCGTCGTTGGTTATGCGGGTCAGGTCGCGGTCACCGGATGGGTCGACTCCGTGGTGGCGTTGGTGCTGTGGTGCGGCTTGTTGGGTCTGGCCGCTCGACGCACAGATCTACCCACTGCCGTATTTGCCCTAGCCCTGGGCGCGGTCCCGATCCTGGTCTTCGTGCTGGGTCGCGACGACCCAGACGCCGGTGGCGTCGGGCCGTCGACGCTCGTGTTGTGGCTGATCCCCTGGCTCGCGGGTCGCGTGCTGCGGGCGCGGCACCAGCGACACCAGCAGGAACTCGCGCTGCTGCGCAGCGAGGCAGAGCGAAAGGCAGCCGAGGACCGGGCAGCCGCGGCCGAGGACCGGGCCGCGATCGCGCGCGACGTTCACGACCTCCTTGGGCATACCGTGACCAGCATCGTCGTCCAGGCGCGCGCCGCACGCGCCGCGCTCGAAACCGATCCGGCTGCTGCGCGCACGGCCCTCGACGCCGTCGAGGAGGCCGGCCAAGCGGCCGTCGGGGAACTGAGGTCCCTGGTCACCGGACTGGAGGCGCAGTACCGGAAGGTTCCCGAGCACCGCCGACTGGCGGACCTCGTCGACCTCATCGCCCGGGCGCCGCTGGAGGTGCGCACCGAGGTCGATCCTGAAGCCCACCGTCTACCGGTGTCGGTGCAAACCGCGGCCTACCGGGTGATCCAGGAAGCGCTCACCAACGCAATCCGGCACAGCCAAGCGGTCACTGCGGACGTGCGGGTCCGTCTCGACTCAGAGCAACAGACTTTGCGCGTCGAGATTTGCGATCCTGGACCGTCCGCGACACAACCGCTGCCGGGGGCCGGAACCGGCCTGGTTGGCGTGCGGACTCGAGCGGAGGCTCTTGGTGGGTCCTTGGAAGCCGCGCCAGCAGGCTCGGGTTTCGTCGTGAAAGCTGCGCTGCCCGTCGGAGCCACCGAATGATCCGCGTCGTGCTTGCGGACGACCAGGATCTGGTCCGGGCCGGTTTGCGCAGCCTGCTCGGCGCCTACGAGGACCTTGACGTGGTCGGTGAGGCCGCGGACGGAGCCGAAGCAGTCGCCCTGGCACTCCGACTCCGCCCCGATGTCGTCGTGATGGACCTACGGATGCCGCGTCGAGATGGGATCGAGGCGACCCTCGAGCTCCGCCGGGTCGCGCCGGAGGTCCGGGTGCTGGTGCTGACCACCTTCGACGACGACGAGCTGGTCCATGCCGCGTTGCGCGGCGGAGCCAGCGGGTTCCTGCTCAAGGACGCACCAGTCGAACAGCTCGTCTACGGCATCCGCTGCGTCCACTCGGGTGAAGCCCTGGTCAGCCCTTCCATCACGCGTCGACTGCTCGACAAGCTCGTGCCCGATGCCAGGCTGCCGCTGCCACCGCTGACCGAACGCGAGCGCACCGTGCTTGAGCAACTCGCGCGCGGCCTCTCCAACCGAGAACTGGCAGCCGAGCTGCATCTCTCCGAAGCGACGGTCAAGACCCATGTGAGCAACCTCCTGACCAAGCTGGACCTGCGCGATCGGCTCCAGGCCGTCGTGCTCGCCTACGAGTCGGGACTAGTCCGCCCGGGAAAGGCGCCCGACTGAGCTTCAGGGCTGGTCGTGTCCCCAGGTGTCGGTCACGTCAACGCCTCGAGCTCCATCGCCCACGTCAATTTGGAGCCGGAAGGTCGCAGGTTCTCGGGCCACCGCTTCGCGCCGTCCCACAAGCCGAACCTCTTGCGGAAATGGCGCGATCGTGAGCTGGTCCGCCCAGTTCGGATCGTCGGCGTCCCGCGAGGGAGTCGGTTGCGGGACGCCGACGAGGTGGCGATCAGCGTCGTGAGGAGGCGTCAGCGAGTTCTGCCTTCGCAGCGGTGCGTTGGCGCTCAATGGCGCGGTAGACGGTGGAGCGTCCGACGCCGAACAGTTCGGCTACCTCCAGGGTGCTGTACTCGCCGCTGTGCACCAGCGACACCAGGTGCGTCTCTTGCTTGCGGCTGAGTTTGGGCTGCTTGCCCTTCAGTCGACCCTTGGCCTTTGCGACCTTCATGCCCTCGACCGTGCGGAGCCGGATCAGGTCGGACTCGAACTCCGCAACCATGGCTAGGACGTTGAACAGCAGCCGCCCGACGGCATCGGTCGGGTCGTAGACAGACCCACCAAGCGAGAGGCTGATCTGCCGAGAGGTGAGCTCGTCGGCGATCGCGCGAGCGTCGGGCAGGGACCGGGCCAGGCGGTCGAGCTTGGTGACAACCAGGGTGTCTCCCGCGCGGCAGGCGGCCAGTGCCTCGCGGAGTCCGGGGCGTTCGCGGTTGGTGCCGGTCAGGCCATGGTCGACATAGATCCGCTCGGCCTCGACACCGAGGCCGAGCAGGCCGTCACGTTGCGCGGTCAGGTCTTGTTGATCGGTGGAGCATCGGGCGTACCCGACAAGTAGGGCGCTCACGGCGCACCTCCCAATAAGGGGTTGGCCCGGCCACGCCACGGGTTGTGGTCGGCTCGGGCGTCGGGCCGAGCCCGACACCACCAGCGACTGCCCTTCTTTCCCGGTCCGCAAGTACCGTCACTCCGCTCCTTTCCTCGACCCGCTTTTCGTAATACGATTTTGGCCATGGTCAGCGAAGAGCAGATCCAGCAATGGGCGGACGAGGCCGAAGCTGGCTACGACGTCGAGGAGATGAAGCGCCGCGGACGCGGTCGGCCCGGACGTGGCGCCGAGCCGATGCAGGTCGTTGCAGTACGCCTCACAGCGGAGGAGCTCGCCGCGGTCGACGCGATCGCCGAGCGAGAGCACATCTCGAGATCAGAAGCAATCCGCAGGGCGCTGGCCGGCTCTGCGGCGTGAAGGTCCACGACAGCGCACTCAGACACGGGGTACTGCCAGAGGACGCAGTTCAGGCAGCCGACTGGCCGCTCTGGGTCGAACCGATTGATGACGAGGACTGGCCGCACCGCGAACTACGACTCGGCTTCGACACCCAAGCGCGCCTACTGGAGATCGTCGTCCTTATCTTCGAGAGCGGCGACGAGATGGTCATCCACGCCATGCCGGCCCGCAAGCAGTACTGGGATCTCCTGCCCTGAACCGGACGGCTCAGGGCCCCCGCAAGCGGCTGGTCACGCTCCGCGCGACGGGATGGTCACGCTCCGCGTGACGATCCCGTACTGTCACGCTCCGCGTGACGATCGGCTTCCGGACGACTTTGCACCGGCTTCCAGCGGAACGCACGGGCGTCTTGGGTGACGTGCAGAGCGCTGCTACTGGCCAGTGCCACCGGGCTGAGCGGGCGCCTTGGCCGAAGCCAACTGAGACTAGAAATGAGACTACGAGCCGATGGAGCCAACGGACACCAACCTGGCCCACTTGGGTCGCGGTTGGCGTTCTCGCAGGTCGGGCCCTGCGTCGCTCGGCGGAGGATAGGGGATTCGAACCCCTGAGGGCTGTTAACCCAACCCGCTTTCCAAGCGAGCGCCATAGGCCACTAGGCGAATCCTCCGCCGAGGAGGGTACAAGCCCGCGACGGGCCCACCGAATCGACAACCGGCCCGGGAGCACCGCGTTGGAGCGGCGTACGACGCTCGCCTACACTCGTGGGAACCCCCCGTGTGGCGGCATCTCGCTCAACTCCCCCAGGGCCGGAAGGCAGCAAGGGTCGGCGTGCTCTGCCGGGTACGCGGGGGGCCTCTTCGTGCCCTGTGGAGGCGGGCCGCACCGCGCCTTTCGGGTGTCGATGCCGCCAACTAGGGTTCAGGGGACATGGAGTCTCCTCTCGCTCTCTACCGCCGCTACCGGCCGGAGACCTTCGCCGAGGTCATCGGCCAGGAGCACGTGACCGAGCCGCTGCGGGCCGCACTGGCCGGCAACCGGGTCAACCATGCCTACCTGTTCAGCGGTCCGCGGGGCTGTGGCAAGACCACGAGCGCGCGGATCCTGGCCCGGTCGCTCAACTGCGAGCAGGCGCCGGTGGCCGACCCGTGCGGCGAGTGCGACAGCTGCCGCGACCTGGCGCGCGGCGGCCCCGGGTCGATCGACGTGATCGAGATCGACGCGGCCTCCCACGGTGGCGTCGACGACGCGAGGGACCTGCGGGAGAAGGCGTTCTTCGCGCCGGTCAAGAGCAAGTACAAGGTCTACATCATCGACGAGGCCCACATGGTCTCGACCCAGGGCTTCAACGCGCTGCTCAAGCTGGTCGAGGAGCCACCGGAGCACCTCCGCTTCGTCTTCGCGACCACCGAGCCGGAGAAGGTCATCGCGACCATCCGCTCGCGCACCCACCACTACCCGTTCCGGCTGATCCCGCCGCGGCTGATGTCCTCCTACCTCACCGAGCTCTGCACCAAGGAGGGGGTCACGGTGGAGCCGGCGGCCCTCCCCCTCGTCGTACGCGCGGGCGGCGGGTCGGCCCGAGACACGCTGTCGGTCCTCGACCAGCTGATGGGCGGGGCCGGTACGGCGGGGGTGACCCACGAGCTGGCGTCGGGGCTGCTCGGCTACACGCCTGACGCGCTGCTCGACGAGGTGGTCGACGCGTTCGCGGCCGCCGACGGGGCCGCCGTCTTCGGAGTGGTCGACAAGGTGATCGAGACCGGCCAGGACCCGCGCCGCTTCACCGAGGACCTGCTGCGCCGGCTCCGTGACCTGGTGATCGTGGCCGCCGTCCCGGGTGCGACCGGCTCCGGCCTGATCGACGTCTCCGAGGACCAGGGGGAGCGGCTGGTGGCGCAGGCCGCGCGGTTCGGCGCCACCGACCTGAGCCGGGCCGCAGACATCCTGGCCACCGGGCTCACCGAGATGCGCGGCGCCACCGCACCGCGGCTGCTGCTCGAGCTGCTGTGCGCGCGAGTGCTGCTGCCGGGGGCCGACCACACCACCGACGGCATCGCCGCCCGGCTGGACCGGCTCGAGCGCCGGGCCGCGATCACCGGCACGCCGAGCGCCGCCGCCGCTCCGGCCACCCCGCCGCCGCCCGCCCAGGACCGCCCGGCGCCCTCGACTCCCACAGCGGTCGGCACGCCGGTGCCTGAGCCCGAGCCGGTGGTCGCGGAGTCGACGCCGGAGTCGGTGGCTGATGGGCAGGAGGTGGAGCCGACTCCCGAGCCGGCCCCGCCGGTCGCTCGCGGTGGCAGCGGCCTGACCCTGGTCGACGTACGCCGCCTCTGGCCCGACGTCGTCGAGTCCACCAAGACCCGGCGCCGGATGGCCTGGATCCACCTCACCCAGAACTGCCAGGTGATCGGCCTCGACGGCAACGTGCTGACCCTCGGCTTCTCCAACGCCGGTGCCCGCGACAGCTTCGTCTCCAGCGGCTGCTCCGAGGTGGTACACCAGGCCGCGATCGACGTGGTCGGGGCGGACTGGAACATCGAGACCATCGTCGACCCAGGCGCCCGGCCCGAGGGCACGCCGACGGTCACCAAGGCGGCCACCGACCCGACGCCGCCCGCGGCCGCTCAGGAGGCGACACCGCAGGCCGAGGCCGGGCCGCCCGCCTGGGCCGGGGAGGAGCAGGAGTCCGACCCGCAGGCCGACCCGGAGCCCAGCGCGTCCGCGGCGGCCGCCCGCGAGGCCATCCAGCAGACCCGCGCCCAGGGCGCCGAGACACCCCGCTCAGGCCAGCTGGCGGCCGCCGACGCCGACGCGAGCCGCGACGATGTCGACGCGGACCCCGAGGGCCTGGGCGGCGAGGATCTGCTCGCCCGCGAGCTCGGGGCGTCGATGATCGAGGAGATCAAGCACTCATGAGGGAAGGACACAGATGACCGAGGGCCAGAACCCGTTCGAGGCGCTCGGCGCCGGCGGCTTCGACATGAACGCCCTGCTCCAGCAGGCCCAGCAGATGCAGGAGCAGCTCGCCGCCGCCCAGCAGCGGCTGGCCGACGCCGAGGCGGAAGGGACCGTCGGGTCGGTCACGGTCACGGTCAACGGCGTGGGTGAGCTCACCGGGGTGACCGTGACGCCCGGCTCCTTCGACGCCGGCGACCCGGAGAGCCTGTCCGACCTCGGCGACATGATCGTGGCCGCCTACCGCGACGCGAAGGCCAAGGCCGACTCGATGGCCACCGAGGCGCTCGGCCCACTCGCGGGTGGCCTCCCGGGAATGCCGGGCGACCAGCCCCCAGCGCCCGGCCAGCTCGGCTTCTCGGGCTAGCAGGCCGGCACCATATGTACGAAGGCGTGGTCCAGGACCTCATCGACGAGCTCGGCCGGCTGCCGGGCGTCGGGCCGAAGGGTGCCCAGCGGATCGCGTTCCACCTGCTCCAGGCCGAGGAGCCCGACGTACGCCGCCTGGCCGAGGTGCTGATCGAGGTCAAGGCGCGGGTGAAGTTCTGCTCGGTCTGCTTCAACGTCTCCGAGGACGACCAGTGCCGGATCTGCCGCGACCCGCGCCGCGACCAGACGGTGCTCTGCGTGGTCGAGGAGTACAAGGACGTCGTCGCCATCGAGCGGACTCGGGAGTTCAAGGGCCGCTACCACGTGCTCGGGGGCGCGATCTCCCCGATCGACGGGATCGGCCCCGAGCAGCTGAAGGTGCGCGAGCTGATGATGCGGCTCTCCGACGGCACGGTGACCGAGCTGATCCTCGCGACCGATCCCAACCTCGAGGGTGAGGCGACGGCGACCTACCTCACGCGTATGTTGAAGGACCTCGACCTCACGGTGACCCGGCTCGCCAGCGGGCTGCCGGTGGGCGGGGACCTGGAGTACGCCGACGAGGTCACCCTCGGACGGGCCCTGGCGGGAAGGCGGAGCGCACAATGAACGACGGGATTGACACCGGGGACCTCGAGATCCCCCAGTTCTCGAGCGAGACCGAGGACTTCGCGCAGAGCATGGCGGACTCGTTCTCGAGCTTCCTGCTGGCGCTGCGCGAGATCGCCAGGGAGGGCGACGTCGGCTCGGCCATCTCGCTGCTGCTGCTCGAGCTCAGCCAGATCTCGCTGGCCGGGGCCCGGTTGGGGGCCCAGCGCGACTTCGAGCCGCGCGAGGAGTACCAACCCGACGTCGGCCCCGAGTCCGACCTCGACCAGATGCGGATGCGGCTGGCCACGATGCTCGACAACATCGACACCTACGGCTATGTCTTCGACCCCTACGTCCCCGAGGTGGTCGAGAGCCAGCTCTCCGACGACCTGACCAGCATCGCCTCGGACCTCGAGACCGGGCTGCGCCACTACCGCCAGGGTGACATCTCGGAGGCGTTGTGGTGGTGGCAGTTCTCCTACGTCTCCTCGTGGGGCAACCTGGCCGGGGTCGCGCTCAACGCGCTGCTGTCCGTGGTGGCGCACGACCGGCTGGACGCCGAGTTCACCGGTGACGAAGAGGACGTCGCGGCCGCCAACCAGATGCTGGACGAGGGCTGACCCGACACCGGCCGCTGTCCACGCGGCGCCGTACGACCGGGTCCGCACCCCGCTCCCCATAGACTTTTGGGGTGGGAATCGTCGTCCAGAAGTACGGTGGCTCGTCCGTCGCCGATGCCGCGGGCATCAAGCGGGTGGCGCAGCGCATCGTCAACACGCGCAAGGCGGGCCACGACGTCGTGGTCGTCGTCTCCGCGATGGGCGACACCACCGACGAGCTGCGCGACCTGGCCGAGCAGGTGACGCCGCTGCCGCCGCCGCGCGAGCTCGACATGCTGCTGACCAGCGGTGAGCGGATCTCGATGGCGCTGCTCGCGATGGCGATCGCCCAGCTCGGGCACACGGCGAAGTCGTTCACCGGGTCCCAGGCCGGGGTGATCACCGACTCGGCGCACGGCCGGGCCAAGATCATCGACATCACGCCGGGCCGGATCGAGGCCGCGATCGGCGAGGGCGCGATCGCGATCGTGGCCGGCTTCCAAGGTGTCTCCCAGGACACCAAGGACATCACCACGCTCGGCCGGGGCGCGTCCGACACGACCGCGGTCGCACTGGCGGCCGCGCTGGGCGCCGAGGTCTGCGAGATCTACTCCGACGTCGACGGCGTCTTCACCGCCGACCCGCGCATCGTGCCGACCGCCCGCAAGCTCGACCGCGTCTCGACCGAGGAGATGCTCGAGATGGCGGCGTCGGGCGCCAAGATCCTGCACCTGCGGTGCGTCGAGTACGCCCGCCGTCACCAGATCCCGGTCCACGTCCGTTCCTCCTTCTCGCAGAAGGAAGGGACCTGGATCGTCCCCATACCCGAGGGAGAAGAGTCCGTGGAACAGGCCATCATCGCCGGCGTCGCCCACGACCGGAGCGAGGCCAAGATCACCGTGGTCGGCGTACCGGACAAGGTGGGCGAGGCGGCCCGCATCTTCGAGGCCCTCGCCTCGGTCGAGGTCAACCTCGACATGGTCGTCCAGAACGTGTCGGCCGCCGCCACCGGCCTCACCGACATCTCGTTCACGCTGCCCCGCGCCGACGGCAACACCGCGATGGGGGCGCTGGCCAAGATCCAGGACGAGGTCGGCTACGAGAAGCTGCTGTACGACGACCAGATCGGCAAGGTCTCGCTGATCGGTGCAGGCATGCGCTCCCACCCCGGCATCACCGCCAAGTTCTTCTCCGCGCTGGCCGCGGCGGGCGTGAACATCGAGATGATCTCCACCTCCGAGATCCGGATCTCGGTGATCGTCGACGAGGGCCAGGTCGATGACGCCGTCCGCGCGACCCACACGGCGTTCGACCTCGACGCCGACGAGGTCGAGGCGGTCGTCTACGGAGGCACCGGGCGATGAAGACCTTCAACGTCGGCGTGGTCGGCGCCACCGGCCAGGTCGGTGTCGCGATGCGCCAGATCCTGGCCGAGCGGGAGTTCCCGGTCGGCGAGGTCCGGTTCTTCGCCTCGTCCCGCTCGGCCGGCTCGGTGCTCCCGTTCGCGGGCCGGGAGATCACGGTGGAGGACGCCGCGACCGCCGACCCCAGCGGCCTCGACATAGCCCTGTTCTCCGCCGGGGCCACCACCTCGCGGGCGCTGGCTCAGAAGTTCGCCGACGCGGGCGTGATCGTGGTCGACAACTCCAGCGCCTTCCGCAAGGACCCCGAGATCCCGCTGGTGGTGTCCGAGGTCAACCCGGAGGCCGCGGCCGGCGTGATCGCGGCCGGGCAGGGGATCATCGCGAACCCCAACTGCACGACCATGGCCGCGATGCCGGTGCTCAAGCCGCTGCACGACGAGGCCGGGCTGGTCCGGCTGATCGCGTCGACCTACCAGGCGGTCTCCGGCTCCGGTGTGGCCGGCGTCGAGGAGCTCGCTACCCAGGTCGCCGCGGCAGGGGACAAGGCCCGCGAGCTGGCCTACGACGGTGAGGCAGTGGCCTTCCCGGACCCGGTGACGTACGCGCGCACGATCGCCTACAACGTGCTGCCGCTGGCCGGCTCGATCGTCGACGACGGGCTCGAGGAGACCGACGAGGAGCAGAAGCTCCGCAACGAGTCCCGCAAGATCCTCGGGATCCCGGACCTGCTGGTCTCGGGCATCTGCGTGCGGGTGCCGGTCTTCACCGGCCACTCGCTGGCGATCAACGCCGAGTTCGAGCGGCCGATCACGCCGGCCCGCGCCCGCGGGATCCTCGCCGGCGCCCCCGGCGTGGAGCTGTCCGACATCCCCACGCCGCTGCAGGCGGCCGGCCGCGACCCGTCCTACGTCGGACGGATCCGCCAGGACCCGGGCGTGCCCGACCAGCGCGGGCTCGCGCTGTTCGTCTCCGCCGACAACCTGCGCAAGGGCGCCGCCCTGAACACGGTCCAGATCGCGGAGCTGGTGGTCGCAGCCGGACGTTGACCTTCGTGGCGGTCAGCGGATGTCGTGCGCCTCGGGTTCTCGCGAGGGGTCGGAGGCATCGTCCCCGGGCTCGATGTAGGTCGTGGTGACCCAGTGCGAGAGCAAAAATGTCGCCACCGAGACGATCGGGATGACGATGATCATCCACCACTGGAAGAGCTGGCCCACCAGGAACAGCAGCGCAACGACGCTGAGCAGCCCGACCGCGAGGAAGCTGGTGCTGCCCGGCTGCGGCACCGCGGCCGCCCGCAGCAGCGCGGCTCCGATGAGCACCGCCGCGACCAGGATCGCGACCAGCAGGAAGAACCCGGGGCCGCCGCAGGACGAGGTGCCCTTGATCCTCGTGCACAGCCGCAGTGAGCCGGCCGTGGCTGCGACGATCAACGCCCCGACCAGCAGCCCGGTCAGGACGGCGGCCGGGCGGCCGAGCAGCCACGGCTGGCGCGGCGCCCTGGGTTCGCTCGGCCTGGCCGGCGAGGCCGGTGGCGTCAGGGGTGACACCTGGGGCGAGGCCGACGGGGACGACGAGCTCTGCGGCGCGACGGGTCGAGGCACGGGCGGCGGTGCGGTCTCCGCCACCTCGTCGAGGATCGTGGTCGGGCCCTCGTCGACCACCGGGTCGGCCACGGCGACCGGCTCGACCGGCTGGACCGGCTGGACCGGCTGGACCGGCTGGACCGGCTGGACCGGCTGGACCGGGTCGACCGGCTGGACCGGCTCGACCGGCTCGACCGGGTCGACCGGCTCGACCGGCTCGACCGGCGTCTCCGGAGCCGCCCGAGGTGCCTTCTTCTTCTTCCGCCCGAACAGCGACGGGGGCTCCAGCGACGGCGCGTCCTCGTCGCGGTTTTCGGGCATGGCGCAAGTCTGACAGACCCAGGACCCTGTTCAGGGCTGCCAATGGCGCCATGACTCCGGACTGGACCAGGTCCGCCCGCGCGCATGCCCAACGGGGCATTGACAGAGGGGTTGGCTAGGCTCAGTACGCCGAGTTCGTCCAAGGGGGGCTTTGATGAACTTCGATCCGGCCATGTGGTCATGCTCATTTTGCGGTAGACGTGGCACCGACGACACGCGCTTCGCGGGTGGTCTCGGTGCCCTGATGTGCACCGAGTGCCTCGAGTCGTTCACCGCGGCCCTCGCCTCGCCCGAGAACGCCGCCCAGAAGATCGTCGGCTGGTCCGGCGACGACATGTCCGACGCCGACATGCTCACCCGGCTGCCGCTCATCGCCGCCACGGACGTCCAGGTCGATCGCTACCTGCGCCTCTGGGTCGGTCTCATCCGCGAGCGCCACATCAGCTACGCCGAGATCGGCAAGGCCCTCGGTGTCTCCCGGCAGGCCGCCTGGGAGCGGTTCAGCCGCGTCGTCGAGTCCCCGGTCAAGGACGACGACCTGCAGGCCCCCGTCTGACCAGGTCCTGACGTCGAAGGCCCCCGGCCGCAGAGCGACCGGGAGCCAACGTGTGAGGAGTCGGGCTGACAGGATTTGAACCTGCGGCCTCCTCGTCCCGAACGAGGCGCGCTACCAAGCTGCGCCACAGCCCGACGTGAGCAGGGCTCACAAGGTCGGGAGCATACCGGAGCAGAACCGGCGTTCCCCAATTGGTTCCGGCGCCGGAGCCTGGCGGTCAGCGGGGGCGAGGGACCAGCGTGAGCAGGGTGGCCTCGGGGCGGCAGGCGACCCGGATCTTGGCGTAGGGCGAGGTTCCGATGCCGGCGGAGACATGCAGCCAGGTCGAGCCGGGGTCACCGGCGCGCGAGTCGGCGGGGTGGCGGTGCAGCCCCTTGGCGCGAGCGGTGTCGAGGTCGCAGTTGGTGGTCAGGGCGCCGACGCCGGGGAGGCAGACCTGACCGCCGTGGGTGTGGCCGGCGAGGATGGCGTCATACCCGTCGGCGGCAAACTGGTCGAGCACGCGGAGGTACGGCGCGTGCGTGACGCCGAGCCGGACATCGGCGTCCTGGTCGGCGCGCCCGGCGACGTCGGAGAGACGGTCGTAGTAGAGGTGCGGGTCGTCGACCCCGGCGAACGCGAACGAGAGCTCGCCGACCTTGACCACCTCGCGGCGGTTGGTGAGGTCGACCCAGCCGGCCGCGGTGAACGCGTCGCGGAGCTCGCGCCACGGAAGCCTCGCGGAGGTGACGCGGCGCTGCCCGTCGTCCGGCATCAGGTATCGGAGCGGGTTGCGCATGGTGGGGCCGAAGTAGTCGTTGGAGCCGAAGACGAAGACCCCTGGCACCTCGAGCAGGGCACCCAGCGAGTCGCGCACCACCGGCACCGAGGCGGCGTGCGCGAGGTTGTCACCGGTGTCGACGACCAGGTCCGGCCGCAGCGTTGCCAGCCCGGCCACCCACTCCTGCTTGCGCCGCTGGTCCGGCGTCATGTGGAGGTCGCTGAGGTGCAGCACCCGCAGCGGCCTGGCCCCCTCGGGCAGCAGCGGCACCTCGATCCGGCGCAGTGTGTACTGGCGCGCCTCCCATGCGGCGTACGCCGTCAGTCCGGCCCCGGCGGCCGCGCCGGCGCCCACGAGGCCGCCGACGATCCGGATGAGGGGCATTGCTCAAGGCTGCCACAATCGCCCTCATGGCCCACCTCAAGGACCGGCTCCGCGCCGACCTCACCGCCGCCATCAAGACCCGCGACGAGGTGCGCTCCTCGACGATCCGGATGGTGCTCACCGCGGTCACCAACGCCGAGGTGGCCGGCAAGGAGGCCCGCGAGCTCAGCGACGACGAGGTCGTCGGCGTCCTCTCCACCGAGGCCAAGAAGCGCCGCGAGGCCGCCACCGCCTTCGACGACGGCGGCCGCGCCGAGATGGCCGACAAGGAGCGCGCCGAGGCCGCGGTGATCGCCGACTACCTGCCCGAGCAGCTCTCCGAGGAGGAGATCGTCGCCCTGGTCACCGCCGCCGTCGAGCAGACCGGCGCGGCCGGCGAGGGCATGAAGGCGATGGGCAAGGTGATGGGCGTGGTCCAGCCGCAGGTCAAGGGCCGGGCCGACGGGGCCGTCGTCGCCGCGGAGGTACGCCGCCAGCTGGGCTAGCGCGGAACGCTAGCGCCCGCCGCCGTGGCCACCTCCGTGGCCACCGCCGCCGTGGCCGCCCTTGGGCCCCTTCGGCGGCTTCGGCTGCGGGACCGACGTGACGCCGACACCCTCGACGCCCGAGGGGTAGACGAAGTCGTCGTAGGGTGCGCTGGCCGTGAGCACCTTCAGTGCGTCGCCCCAGATCGGCGCCGCGAAACCGGACCCCGAGGCCTCGTAGATGGTGGTGCCGTCGATCGTGTCACCGACCAGGGAGTCGGGGGCGCCGACGGAGTTCACGCCGGCGATGACGGCGGCGGACGCGAGGTGCGGGGTGTAGCCGCAGAACCACACCGCCTTCTGCGCGCTGGTCGTGCCGGTCTTGCCGGCGGCCGGGACCGGGAGCTGCTGCGCCGAGGCGAAACCGCCCTCGATGACGCCGCGCAGCACGTCGTTGACGGCGTCGGCGGTCTGCTCCTGCATCACCTGGGTGCACGTGGGCGCGTAGTCCTTCAGGACGTTCCCGGCGGTGTCGAGGATCTGGGTCACCGGTCGCGAGTCGCAGTGCAGCCCGCGGGCCCCGAACGTGGCGTAGGCCTCGGCCATCTCCAGCGGCGACGCGTCGGTGATGCCGAGCGTGAAGGCGGGGTAGCGCTCGACCGCCGGGTCGGTGAGGCGCACCCCCATCTTCTGGGCCAGCTCGTAGGGGGCGCAGACGCCGGTCAGCTCCTCGAGCTGCAGGAAGAAGGTGTTCACCGACAGCCGGGTGCCGGAGTACATGTTCATGTTGCCGCTGGTCGTCGAGTTCTCGGCTTCGTAGGCCCCGCCGAAGGTGCCCTCGCCAGGACAGTTGGAGAAGTCGGCCTGGTCGAAGGTCATCGGCGAAGGAGACATGAACGACGTGGTCAGCGGCAGTCCCTGGTCGATGGCCGTGGCCAGGGTGAACGCCTTGAACGTCGAGCCGGGCTGGAACCCGTTCGCGCCGCCGTACTCCTTGGGGATGGTGAAGTTGACGTAGGTCTCGCCCAGCTTCTTGCGGTTGCCCATCGGTCGCGACTGGGCCAGCGCCTTCACCGCGCCGGTGCCGGGCTCGACGATCGCCAGGGCCCCGATGGCCGGGTCGGTGTTGCCGACGTGGGCCTGCACGGCGGTGTCCGCGGCTTCCTGGGCGGCCATGTCGATCGTGGTCTTGATCGTCAGCCCGCCGTTCTTCAGCACGTTGCGGCGCTCCTGGATGGTGTCGCCGAGCTGCGGGTCCTGCAGGAGGTAGGCCAGGACGTAGTCGCAGAAGAACGGCGCCCGCGAGTTCAGGCAGCCGTTGTCGACGTCCTGGACGTTCAGCCCGAGGTCCTTCTCCTTCACCTTCTCGGCCTTGTCACGGGGTACGACGTTCAGCTCGGCCATCCGGTCCAGGACGACCGCGCGGCGTGCCTCGGCCTTGTCGGGGAACTTGGTCGGGTCGTAGCCGTAGGGGTTCTTGACCAGGCCGGCCAGCAGCGCCGACTGCTTGAGGCTGAGGTCGCGGGCGTTGACGTCGAAGTAGTGCTTGGCCGCCGCCTGGACGCCGTACGCACCGTCGCCGAAGTACGCCGTGTTGAGGTACCGCTCCAGGATCCAGTCCTTCGAGTGCTCCTGCTCCAGCGCGATGGCGTACCGCAGCTCCTTGAGCTTGCGGGCGTAGGTGTCGTCGGTCGCGGCCCTCTTCTCGGCCTTGGTCTTGGCCTGGCTGAGCAGCGTCAGCTTCACCAGCTGCTGGGTGATCGACGAGCCACCCTGGACCACGCCGTCGTTGGCCTGGTTGGTGATCAGCGCGCGCAGCGTGCCCTTCAGGTCGAGGGCGCCGTGCTGGTAGAAGCGGAAGTCCTCGATGGCGACCGTGGCCTTGACCATCGTGCGCGAGATGCCCTTGAGGGGGACCGTGATCCGGTTCTCGTCGTAGAGCGAGGCCAGCCGCTGGCCGTTGGCGTCGAGGATCGTGCTGCGCTGGGAGAGGTCCTCGGTCTTGAGCTCCTCGGGCAGGTTGTCCATGGTGCGGGCCACGTTGCGGGCGCCGATCCCGGCCACCCCGGCGAACGGGATCGCGAGTCCGGCGACCACCACGCCGAGCACGGCGGCAACCGCGGCCATGACCAGCAGATGGGTCATCACGCGGTACGCCGGCAGCCGCTCATGGCGGGGCATGGACACCCCCACAGGATACGGACGTGCGCCCAACGCGCCCATTTCTCGAGCCGCGCGAGCCGCCCGCGGCTCGAAGACTCGCCCGAAATTGCTGGCGGCCGGCTGAAGGCCCTCAGGGAAGGGCGTCAACCGGCCGCGAGCTTGTCCTGACGCGAGTCAGGAGCAGTGGGGGATTCAGTTGTGGGGGAATGCTCGTTCAGGCGGATACCTGCTGCTGGGACTCCAGCTCCGCCTTCGTGCGGGCGGCCTCGAGCACGGCCCGCCAGGAGGCGTTCGGGCGGCGGCGGAGCAGCGCACGGCGCTCCCGCTCTGTCATGCCGCCCCACACGCCCCACTCGATCTGGTTGTCGAGCGCCTCAGCGAGGCACTCGGTACGCACCGGGCATCCGGTGCACAGCTGCTTGGCCTTGTTCTGCTCGGCACCACGGACGAAGAGCTCGTCGGGCTGCGCCTTCCGGCACGCCGCGCTGGGGGTCCAGTCCTCGATCCACATTTCTCTGCCCTGCCATCTCCGAGAAAGTTGCTTTGTTGCCCTGTGTTGCTGGGCGCCTGTCCCGGGGGCCCGAGCGTTCCCTCCCCGTGGGTAAAAAGTTACGAATCTGAGGGCATGCCGAGGTACGGGTGAACGATTCGACCTCTATAGCCCGAAATGACTAGTCACTTGTGACTAGACGGCCCCTTGGGAGGGGGCCGAAAAGTCGAGCGGGCGGGTGTTCTGACGCTCAAAATGGGCGTCCGAGGGGTCGCTGGAGGCCTGTCGTGGTTGCGCGGCGCCCGAGAGAGGGCTCGGCGCCCCAGGGACCCGAGGCGACCCCAGGGAGCATCCCTAGGGAGCACCCCAGGCAGTGCGGAGCGGGCAAGTCCCGGTAAGTCCCGGCGTCCAGGCTGCGGTCAGCGCGCCTGGTTCGCCAGCAGCTCCCCGACCACGCGCAGCCCGTCGAGGTCGTGCACGTCCCCGGCCAGCGCCGGCACCACCGCGGTGGGCACGGTGGGGTGCGCGGCCGCGAACCGCTGGCGCAGCACCGCCTCGCGCTCGACCAGCCGCTCCCGGTCGGCGTGCAGCCTCAGCAGCCCGGCGGTGAGCGGAGCGGTGGGAGTCGAGCCGGCACGGCGCAGCCGGGCCGCGGCGGCCATCGCCTCGTCGGCCGAGAGCGATCCCAGCGTCGGCGGCGTGGCGCGGTTGACGACCAGGCCGGCCAACGGCATCCGGTCCTCACCGAGCCGCTCCACGAAGTACGCCGCCTCACGCAGCGCGTCGGGCTCGGGGGCGGCCACGACGAGGAACGCCGTGCCGGGTGCCTGCAGCAGCGCGTAGGTCTGTTGCGCCCGGGCCCGGAAGCCGCCGAAGACCGTGTCGAGGGCGGCCACGAAGGTCTGCAGGTCGGAGATGAACTGCCCGCCCAGGATCTTCGACAGCGCGCCGGTCACCAGCCCCAGCCCGGCCGTCATGATCCTGGCCGGACCGCGGGCGGGCGCGAGCAGCAGCCGGACGAACCGCCCGTCCAGGAACGACGAGAGCCGCTCGGGCGCGTCCAGGAAGTCCAGGGCCGAGCGTGACGGCGGCGTGTCCACGACGATCAGGTCGTAGCTGCCGGCCGCCTGCGCGTCGCGCCGGAGCTGGCCGAGCTTCTCCATGGCCATGTACTCCTGGGTGCCGGCGAAGGAGCTCGACAGCGCAATGTAGAAGGGGTTGTCGAGGATCTGCCTGGCCTTCTCGGGCGTGGCCTGCGACTCCACGACCTCGTCGAAGGTCCGCTTCATGTCGAGCATCATGGCGTCCAGAGATCCGTCGCCGCCCGCGCTCAGGCCGGCGACCGGCCGGGGGGTGTTGTCCAGCTCCGCGATCCCCATCGACTGGGCCAGCCGGCGGGCGGGGTCGATGGTCAGCACCACGACCTTGCGGCCGCGCTCGGCGGCCCGCAGCGCCAGCGCCGCCGAGGCCGTGGTCTTCCCGACGCCACCGGAGCCGCAGCACACGATGATCCCGGTCCTCGGGTCGTCCAGCAGGGCGTCGACGTCCAGCGGGCCCGCGGAGGACGACGGCGCGGCGAGGGGACCCACGCGTGGGTGCGCCCGGCGCTGTTCCCGCGTGGGGGTCATGCCATGTCCTGGTCGCGCAGCCCGGCGGCCAGCTCGTAGAGACCGCCGAGGTCGACGCCCTGGGCCAGGCGGGGCAGCTCGTACGCCGGGACGCCCATCCCCTTCACCAGCTTGCGTTGGGCGTCCTCGAGCCCGCGGCGTACAGCGTGGTCACGGGCCTCGTCCAGGAGCCCGTCCACGAGACCGTTGGACATCTCGACCCCGGCCGAGGCGAGGTCGGACGTGATGCCGTCGCGGTCCAGTGCGCCCTTGCGCGCCGCGGCGAGGTCCTTGACCCGCAGGTCGCGGGGGCGGACCAGGTTGACCACGATGCCGCCCACCGGCAGCCCCGCCGCACTGACCTGGGCGATCCCGTCCGCGGTCTCCTGGACCGGCATCTCCTCGAGCACGGTCACGAAGTGGATCGCGGTCCGCGGGGACCGGAACAGCGTCATCATCGTGTCGGCCTGGTGCCGGATCGGCCCGACCTTGGCCAGCCCGGCCAGCGCGTCGCTGACGTTGAGGAACTGGCTGATCCGCCCGGTCGGCGGTGCGTCCAGCACGACCGCGTCGTACTCGATCGCGCCCTTGTTGCGGCTGTTGCGCTGCACCGCCTCGTAGACCTTGCCGGTCAGCAGCACGTCGCGTACGCCGGGGGCGATCGTGGTCGCGAACTCGATCACCCCGAACCGGTCCAGCGCCCGGCCGGCGCGCCCGAGCCGGTAGTACATGGCGAGGTACTCCATGAGCGCGGCCTCCGGGTCGATGTGCAGCGCGTGCACGACGCCCGCACCGTCGTTGGTGCGCAGCCCGGTGGCCACCCGCCGCTCGGCGTAGGGGAGCGGGTCGACGTCGAACATCCGGGCGATGCCCTGGCGGCCCTCGACCTCGCAGAGCAGCACGTTCCTCCCCGCGGAAGCCAGCGCGAGGGCGAGCGAGGCTGCGACGGTCGACTTGCCGGTGCCGCCCTTGCCGGTCACCACGTGCAGCCGCACCCCGGACCAGTCGCTGCTCACGGCCAGACTCTAGGAGGCTGCTGCCAGTGAGTGCCGATCGGCCTCCGGCCCACTACCGTTCGCCCATGGGGGACTCGGGTTCTCTCGTCGGGCGCGATCGGGAGATCGCGGCCCTGACGACGTTCCTGGCCGAGTCCGGTCCAGGGGGCCTGGTCCTGAGTGGCGAAGCGGGGGTCGGCAAGTCCGCGCTCTGGGAGCTCGGCCTCGACGCGGCCGCCGACGCAGGGGCACTGGTGCTCCAGGCCCGACCGGCGGAGGGCGAGGAACGGCGCTCGTTCTCGGTCCTGCTTGACCTGCTCCGTGAGGTGGACCCGGTCGCCGTGCCGATGGGCGACCCCGTGCGCCGGTCCCTGGAGACCGCGCTCCTTCGGCGAACGGTGGAAGGAGCGCTCGACCCGCACGTGGTGTCGGTCGGCACCCAGGCCGTGCTCGAGCACCTCGCCACCGAGCGTCGGGTGGTGGTCTTCGTCGACGACGTGCAGTGGGCGGACACCGCCTCCACCGACGCCCTCGCCTTCGCCGCCCGGCGACTCGACGACAGCCCGCTGCGGTTCGTGCTGGCTCGACGCGCAGGCTTCGAGCGCAGTGCGCTCGAGGCGTTCCTGGTCCGGCGGAACCTGCGGTACGTCGAGCCGAGGCTGCTCACCGTTGAAGAGACGGCTCGGCTGCTCGCACAGCGGCTCTCGCTCACGCTCAACCAGCGCGGGATCCACCTCGTCCACGAGCAGTCGCGGGGCAACCCGCTGTTCGCGCTGGAGGTGGGCCGGGTGCTCCTGGAGCGCGGGGTCCCCGAGCCCGGGGAGCCGCTCGGTCTGCCGGACGAGATGGCCGCCCTGTTCGGGCTCCGGGTGCGGGGCCTCGACCAGGAGCTGCGCACGCTCCTGCTGTCGGTGTCGATCGACCCGCACCTCACCGAGCCGGCGCTGGTCGCCGTGGTCGGAGCCGACGTCCTCGAGCGGGCGGTCGACGCTGGGCTGGTCCAGGTGAGCGAGGCCGGACAGGTCCGGCCGTGGCATCCCCTGCTGGCGGCGGCCGCCCGGGCCGCCGCCACGCCGGGACAACGGCAGGAGCTGCACGCGCGCCTGGCCAAGGTGGTCGACACCGCGGAGGCGCGGCTGAGGCACAAGGCGCTGGCGGTGTCCGAGCCGGACGAGCTGCTGGCCGAACGGCTCGCGGACGCCGCCGAGCTGGCCGGGTCACGGGGGGCGGTCGAGACGGCTCTGGAGCTGGCCGAGCTCGCGCTGACGCGGACACCGCCGGAGTCCGGCTCGCGACCCTTGCGTGTCCTCGACCTCGCGGCCCGCCTGGGCGCGGCCAACGAGGCGCAGCGCATGACCGACCTGCTCGAGCACGAGCTCCCCGCGATGCCCCACGGCTCCACCCGGGGCCGCTGCCTGATGATGCTGCTCGACGGCATGTGGGGCAGCATCGGGCGCATCGAGCGGGTCATCGACCGCGCACTGGCCGAGTCCGCCGGCGACCCGCAGGTCCGAGCTGCAGCGCTGGAGGCGAAGGCCTTCGTCGTGAGCGCGGTCAAGGTCTCCGACCTCGCGCAGGCGGTCACCTGGGCCGAGGAGGCTCGGGGACTCCGCGCCGGGCCCCAGGACGACGCGAAGCTGATCGGTGACGCGCTGAACTGGTGCCGGGTGCACGAGGGCCACCCACCGGATCCGGCCCTGGGGCCGCCCCAGTGGAAGCGGCTGATCTGGCGGGGGGAGCTGGAAGTCGCCGAACGCGGGATCCGTGCCGCGATCGCCGGGGCCGAGGACGCCGGCCAGTTCCAGGTGGCCATCATCCACCAGGCCTTCCTGTCCGAGGTCCTGGTCCGCAGCGGCCGGATCGCCGAAGCCCGCGAGCTGCTGGCGTCGTACCAGGACCTCGACCTGGCCGCCCGGGAGACTCCCGACGAGGAGCTGCTCCGGGCGCAGATCGAGGTGTGCTCGGGGGACTCGCCGACCGCTCGGGAGTGGGCGACACGGACGCGGGAGCGGGCCGCGGCTTTCGGCCACACCTGGTACGCGCTCGAGGCGGGACGGGCGCTCGGGACGGCCGCGCTGCTGCTCGGAGAGCCCGAGACAGCGGTCGACCTGCTGCGCGAAGTGTTCGACCACGCCGTCGCGGGCGGCATGCGCGACCCGGGCATGTTCCCCGTGGCTCCCGACCTGATCGAGGCGCTGCTGCTGCTCGACCGGTACGACGAGGCCCGCGCCGTCCTGACCTGGCTCGAGGAGCTCTCGCGCGAGCAGGCGCACCCCTGGGGCATGGCGATGGCCTCGCGCAGCCGGCTGCTGGTCGGCCTGCTGGACGGCTCGGCGCCGCCGGGCGAGACCTCGCCGGCGATCACCGCGGTGGCCGACGACCTCGCCGACCTGGGCCTGCACCATGACGCCGCCCGGGCGAATCTCGTGGCCGGGTCTGCCCTCCGGCGGCAGCGCCAGTGGGGGCTGGCCCGGGACCACCTGCTGCGCGCGGTCGCCGCATTTGACGGCCTCGGCGCCGAGGGATGGTCTGAAGCCACGCGCGGTGAGCTCAGCCGAGTCGGCGGGCGTCGTCCCGCCGTCGAGGGAGCACTCACGCCCACCGAGCTGGAGGTCGCCAGACTTGCGAGCACGGGGTTGCCGAACAAGACCATTGCCCGGCAGCTGCACGTGTCCATCAGCACCGTCGAGGCGCACCTCACGCAGACCTACGTGAAGCTCGGCGTTCGCTCCCGGGCCCAGCTCGGGGCCCGCCTGGAGCAGCCTTCTGCCGACCAGCCTCCGTGCTAACCCCCGGGGTTTTCCTCAATTGAGGGCACCCCACCGCAGTTCCTAGCGTCGCGTCAGGCCAGTGCATCGGGCACCGGCAAGAACGCAGGAGAGCTCCATGACAGAGAACAACCACACCGTCCGCCGCGGCCGCCACGTGCCGCTCGCCCTCGTCGTCGCGATCCTCGTCGCCGTCGCCCTGACCGTGGCCTTCGCCGCCACCGGCAGCGCGAACGCGGGCGCCCGCGTCACCGACAGGGCCGACGCGCAGGTCTCGAAGACCACCGTGAAGGGGCTGAAGAAGCTGGTGAAGAAGCTGACCAAGCGGGTCGACGCCCTCGAGTCGCAGACCACTCCGACGTCCTTGCCGCCGCGCGGCCCGGCGGGTGGCGACCTGGCCGGCAGCTACCCCAACCCTGCGATCGCGGCCAACGCCGTGGGACCGGGCAAGATCGCGGACGAGACCCTGACCGGGTCCGAGATCGCTCCGGACTCGCTCTTCGCCAACGACCTCGCGAACGACAGTGTCGGGGCGGCCGAGCTCGGGAACGACAGCGTCGGGGCGGCCGAGCTGGGGAACGACAGCGTCGGAGCAGCCGAGCTCAAGGTCACCCACGTGGTGGTCAGCAACGGCGTGTCCGTCGGGGCGGGGACGACCGGAACGGCCACGGCCGACTGTCCGGCCGGCGAGCTGCTGACGGGTGGTGGCCACTCCTGGCTGAACGACGTGGGCTCCAGGATCGTCTACTCCACGCCGGTGGAGTTCTCGGACCCCCGCCAGTGGTCGGTCCAGGGCTTCTCCGTCGACGCGAACACGCTCTACGCCTGGGCAGTCTGCCTGCCGGCCTAGGGCCTGACGAGATCGCCGAGCCCCATCCGCTGCGGCGGGTGGGGCTCGGCGTGAGTCGGGTCGAGGCGAGGCGGTCCCGGTCGCCGACTAGTGTCCTGAATCAGAAGTCCGTAGCCGTTAGGCGTGCTCAGAGTGCGTGCATCGCAAGGCGGCGGAGCACCGGCAGACTGGGCGTCTTCCTTGCGACGCCAACGCAGCGAGGTGCGTGCTATGTGTGCGCGTAGCGCACACGGACTTCTGATTCAGGACACTACCGTGCGAGCAGCAGGTTGCCGTCGGTGCGGTTGCCCTTCTTGCCGCTGAGGATCAACCAGATCCCCGGCTTGAACGGGCCGGCCTCGGGCGAGGTCTTGTCCAGCACGAGCACGGTCCCGCGCTGGACCACGCGCCCCTTCTTGTTCCGGAAGGTGATCTTCCCCTTGTTCCGCAGTTTGTAGCTGCCCTTGAGCTTCTTGACCTTTCCGCCGTTCATGGCAAAGGCCAGCCGGTACTTCCCATTCGGCCGGAACGTCACCTGCTCGTAGCTCATCCCGGTCCCCTGGCCGGTCGAGGAGTACGAGTACTTGCCCAGCAGCGTGGTCTGCTTGTCGGCGAAGTGGCTGGGCCCGGAGACGTCGGCGACTCCGAACGGCACACCGGCTTGGGGGTCCGCCGGTGCCAGGCCCTCGGTGTAGAGACCGGGCGGGTTCTCCTCGCCGTGCAGCGCCCCGATGATCCCGGTCCCGACCTGCAGGACGTCCGTCTCCTCGTTGTAGGCGTAACGGAGGCACCCGTTGCCCTCCTGCCGGCACTTGGGCGTCCCCTTGGCCGGCAACCCGACGTAGGCGAAGTTGCCCTCGAGGATGGTGAGCATCCGCACTGTCCTGGTCGGCCCTTCCCAGCCGAAGCTCATCGGCTCCAGCTCGTCCTTGCTGGCGAACAGCGGGGAGCCGCTGCTCCAGACATAGGGGATCGACGCGTACGACGACACGGCGGGGGAGTTGATGTCGATGAAGAGCTCATGCAGGCCCGGCGTTGCCCCCGCGACCGGGAAGGACACGGTCTGCGGTGCCGAGAGGGTGCCCAGTGACTGGGTCGCGTTGCCGACGACCAGGCCACCGTCCTCGGCGTACGCCGTCGCCGTCACGCCCGCGACGGGCTCGGTGCTGGTGACCGTGAAGCTGATCGTCAGCGTCTGTCCGCTCGAGGAAGCCGGGACCTGGCGCGGGAGGTCATCGCTGACCACCGGATGCACGCTGATCGTGGGGGCCGCCCTGGCGGCAGCAGGGGGCGGGGCGGGAGCCGACGTGACCGCAAGCACAGCGGCGACGACCAGCACGGCCGGACGGAGTGGGGAGCTCACCCTCGGAGGGTAGGTCGACTCACAGGGGCTAGGTTCGGTTTTGGCGGAACAGGGAGGCGATGGATGGACAAGGTGGTCTCGTCGGCGGCCGAAGCGGTGGCCGACATCCCCGATGGTGCGACGCTCTCGGTGGGCGGGTTCGGGTTGTGCGGCATCCCATCGGTGCTGATCCAGGCGCTGCTTGACGCCGGTACGACGGACCTCGAGGCGTTCTCCAACAACGCCGGAGTGGACGACTGGGGCCTCGGGCTACTGCTCGGATCGGGCCGGTTGCGGCGGATGGTGGCGTCCTACGTCGGGGAGAACCAGGAGTTCGCGCGCCAGTACCTCGCCGGCGAGCTGGAGGTGGAGCTGACTCCGCAGGGCACGCTGGCCGAGCGGATGCGGGCCGGTGGCTCGGGGATCGCGGCGTTCTACACCGCGACCGGTGGCGGCACGCAGGTGGCCGAAGGCGGGCTGCCGTGGCGCTACGACGCGGAGGGCAACGTGGTGGTCGCGAGCCCGCCGAAGGACACCCGGACCTTCGAGACCAAGGACGGCCCGAAGGAGTTCGTGCTGGAGGAGGCGATCGTCGCCGACTTCGGGCTGGTCCGGGCCTGGCGGGGCGACCGGCACGGCAACCTCGTCTACCGCGACTCCGCCCGGAACTTCAACCCGCTGGCCGCGATGTGCGGGCAGGTCACGATCGCCGAGGTCGAGGAGCTTGGTCGAGCCCGGTGAGCTGGACCCCAACCTGGTGCACACCCCGGGTGCGTTCGTGCAGCGCGTGGTCGCGCTGACGCCGGAGCAGGCCGCGGACAAGCGGATCGAGAAGCGCACGGTGAGGAGCAGGTCGTGAGCTGGAGCCGTGAGGAGATGGCCGCCCGGGCCGCCTCGGAGCTGACCGACGGGTCGTACGTCAACCTCGGCATCGGTCTGCCGACGCTGGTGCCCAACTACGTCGACGACGACGTCGAGCTGGTCCTGCAGTCCGAGAACGGCATCCTCGGCGTCGGCGCCTACCCGGTCGACGGCGAGGAGGACCCGGACCTGATCAACGCCGGCAAGGAGACCGTCACGCTGCGCCGCGGGGCGTCGTTCTTCGACTCCGCGACCTCGTTCGGGATGATCCGCGGCGGCAAGATCGACGCCGCCATCCTCGGCGCCATGCAGGTCTCGGCGGACGGCGACATCGCCAACTGGATGATCCCCGGGAAGATGGTCAAGGGGATGGGCGGCGCCATGGACCTGGTGCACGGCGCCAAGCGGGTGATCGTGCTGATGGAGCACGTCGCTCGCGACGGGTCCTACAAGATCGTCAACCAGTGCTCGCTGCCCTACACCGGCCGCGGCGTGGTGCAGCGGATCATCACCGACCTGTGCGTCCTCGACGTCACCGACCCCACACAAGGCGGAGGACTCACGCTGGTGGAGCTGGCCCCCGGCGTCACCGAGGACGAGGTCCGCGAGAAGACCGAGCCCGAGCTGGTCTGACCATCCGTACGCTGGCCGGGTGCAGATCGCGACGTACAAGGACCTCTGCATCGACGCCGTTGACCCCGTGGTGCTCGGGGACTTCTGGGCTCCGACGCTCGGGCTCGAGCTGATCAGGCTCGACGACGGCGACGTGCGCCTGGACGGGCCGACGCGGCAGCACCGGGTCTGGGTCAACCGGGTGCCGGAGCCGGTGACGGTCAAACAGCGGGTCCACATCGACGTGCACGTCAGGGACACCCAGGAGGTCCTGGACCGCGGTGCGACGCCGCAGGACCTCGAGTCGTTCAGCTGGGACGTCCTCCGCGACCCGGAGGGCGGGGAGCTGTGCACGTTCACCCGCGACGTGGTGCCGTCCTACAAGCTCTACGAGGTCGTGGTCGACGCGCGCGACGCACCAGTGATCGCGGCCTGGTGGGCCGAGGTGCTCGGGGCGACCGTGCAGCACGGCGAGGAGGACTCGTACTTCGAGGACGCGCCCGGTATGCCGTTCGCGATGGTCTTCGGGAACGTGCCCGAGCCCAAGACGGTGAAGAACCGCCTCCACTGGGACGTCGAGACCGACGACGTCGGGCTGCTGGTGGAGCGCGGCGCGACCGTGCTCCGCGCCGCCGACGACCAGATCCCGTGGACCGTGCTCACCGACCCCGAGGGCAACGAGTTCTGCGGGTTCACCTCGGAGGGGTGACCCGGGTCCCGATCCTGTGATGGGGTGAGGGATGGCTGATCTCGGGAGTCAGGCAACGCAGGCACGGCCGGTGCGCTGGAAGGTGTTCGGCCCCGGTTTGGTGGTGGCCGCGACCGGCGTCGGCGCGGCCGACCTGGTCGCGACGCTCGTGGCCGGCTCCCGGTTCGGCTACACCCTGCTGTGGGTGGTCGTGCTCGGCACCCTGATGAAGGTCGTGCTGGTGGAGGGCGCGGGCCGGTTCTCGCTGGCCAGCGGCCGGACGATCTTCGAGGGCTGGCGAGGCATCGGCCCATGGACGACGTGGTACTTCGCGCCGTACATCATCGTCTGGGGGTTCGTCTACGGCGCCACGGCAATGTCTTCGTCCGCGCTCCCCGTGGTGACGCTCTTCCCCGGGCTCGACCTCAAGCTGGTCGCGGTCTGCTCCGGGCTGATCGGGCTCGCGCTGGTCTGGTTCGGGTCCTACGGCGTCTTCGAGAAGGTGATGGTCGGCCTGGTCGGCCTGATGTTCGTGGCGGTGGTCGCCGCCGCGGTGCGCACGGTGCCCAACCTCGGCGAGATCGTGCTGGGGCTGCGCCCGATCATCCCGGACGGTGGCGTGCTCTACCTGCTCGGCATCGCCGGCGGGGTCGGCGGGACCATCACGCTGGCGGCGTACGGCTACTGGCTGCGTGAGAAGGGCTGGGCGGCGCCCCGATTCATGCGCGTCATGCGGCTCGACAACGGCGTGGCCTACGCGGTGACCGGCCTGTTCGTGGTCTGCACGCTGATCATGGGGGCCGAGCTGCTCTACTCCGCCGACATCGCGCTCTCGGCCGGAGACAAGGGGCTGGTCGACCTGTCCGACGTGCTGAAGGACCGCTACGGCGAGGGCTACCACGTCGTGTTCCTGGTCGGCTTCTGGGCAGCGTCGGTCTCGTCACTGATCGGCGTGTGGAGCGGGGTGAGCCTGATGTTCGCCGACTTCGTCGGCAACCTGCGCGGGCTGCCCGCCGGGCACCCCGACACCAGGACCGGTGGCCGTCTCTTCCGGGCCTACCTGCTGTGGCTGACCTTCCCGCCGATGCTGCTGCTCCTGCTCGACCAGCCGGTCGGGCTGATCATCGCCTACGGCGTCCTGGGGGCCCTGTTCATGCCGTTCCTGGCCGTGACGCTGCTGTTCCTTCTCAACCGGCCGGCTGACGGCGTACCCCACGAGTGGCGCAACGGGTGGCTGTCCAACGGCCTGCTGATGATCTGCGCGGCGCTGTTCGTCGCCCTCGCGGTCAACGAGGTGCGCAACGTGACTGCACCCCACGTGCCGTTCTGGTGAGTGCGGCGGTGAGTAGGGTGCCCAGCATGACCAAGTGGGAGTACCTGACCGCGCCGATCCTCACGCACGCGGCCAAGCAGATCCTCGACAACTTCGGCGCCGACGGCTGGGAGCTGGTGCAGATCGCGCCGGGGATGAACCCGGAGAACCTGGTCGGCTACTTCAAGCGTCCGCTGGCAGCATGACCACCCCACGAAACTCAGCGCAGAGAGCGCTTCGCGCGGAGGACGCACAGTTCCGCGGGGACCCCGGGAAAGACGCATGACCACCCCTGAGGAGCGACTCGCTGAGCTGGGCCTCACGATCCCCGAGGTCGCGAAGCCCGTCGCGGCGTACGTCCCGGCGGTGCGCAGCGGCCAGCAGGTCTTCACCTCCGGCCAGCTGCCGTTGCGGGCCGGCGAGCTGATGGCGACCGGCAAGGTCGGCGCCGGGGTGACCCCCGAGGAGGCCTTCGCCTGCGCCCAGCAGTGTGCGCTGAACGCGATCGCCGCCATCAACGCCGAGATCGGCGACCTCTCGCTGGTGCACCGGATCGTGAAGGTCGTCGTCTTCGTCGCGTCGGCACCTGACTTCACCGGGCAGCCCCAGGTCGGCAACGGCGCCTCCGAGCTCTTCGGCCACGTCTTCGGGGAGGCCGGCGTCCACGCGCGTTCGGCGGTCGGGGTGACGGCGCTGCCGCTGGATGCACCGGTCGAGGTCGAGGTCCTCGCCGCCTTGTGAGACAGCCGAACGCATGAGGATCCCGATCCCGCCGGTCCAGCTGCCGGACCACCTCGTCGAAACCGCCCGCGAGTACGCCGAGGGCCGGCGCGAGCCGGCCGAACCGCGCGACGCGGCGACCGTGATCCTGCTGCGGCAGTCGGAGCGCGGGCCGGCGGTCTACTACCTGCGGCGCCAGGTCTCGATGGAGTTCGCCGGCGGCATGTGCGTCTACCCGGGTGGGGGCGTGGACCCGCGCGACTTCGACCAGGCCGTCGCCTGGGGCGGGCCGTCGCCCGGCGACTGGGCCGAGCGGCTGGGCTGCGGCGAGGAGATGGCCCGGGCGCTGGTGTGCGCCGCCGTGCGCGAGACGTTCGAGGAGTCCGGCGTCCTGCTGGCCGGTCCGCACGCCCACGAGGTCGTCGCCGACACCACCGGCGACGACTGGGAGGCCGATCGGGTCGCGCTCGAGTCGCGCGAGCTGGCCATGACCGACTTCCTGACCCGGCGCGGGCTGGTGCTGCGCACCGACCTGCTCGGCGTCTGGGCCGCCTGGCTGACGCCCGTCTTCGAGCCGAAGCGCTACCGCACCTGGTTCTTCGTCGCGCTGCTGCCCGAAGGCCAGCGCACCCGCGACGTGTCGAGCGAGTCCTCCGAGGTGACCTGGCTGCCGGCCGTCGAGGCCCTCGCCATGGCCGACCGCGGCGAGATGCTGATGATGCCGCCGACCTACCTCACCTCGCTGGAGGTCGCTCAGTTCGCCGGCCCGGCCGAGGTCGTCGACGCCGCGCACGGTCGGACCGTCGAGATGCACACGCCCGGCATCGAGCCACTGGACGACGGCTGGACCCTCTCGGTCCCCGAGCACCTGCGGCCGGTACTTGCCGCCCGCCGCCGGTGACGGTCGAGCCCTGGGCGGGGGGTGCCTTCGGCGAGCGGGCGCGCTGCCTGCTCGCGCCGAATCCGGGGATGATGACCCTGGACGGCACCAACAGCTGGGTGCTCGCCGAGCCGGGTGCCGCGCGGTCGGTGGTGATCGATCCGGGTCCGATCGAGGACGGGCACGTCGACGAGCTCGACGAGCAGACCGGCGACGTCGCCCTGGTGCTGCTGACCCACCACCACTTCGACCACTCCGAAGTGGCCGTCGAGCTCGCGACCCGCAAGGGCTGCCCGGTGCGCGCCCTCGATCCGGCGTACTGCTTCCGGGCCGACCCGCTGGCCGACGACGAAGTGGTCGACGTCGACGGCTTGCAGCTCCGCGTGGTGACCACGCCCGGGCACACCGCGGACTCCGTCTCGTTCGTCCTCCAGGCCGAGCAGGCGTTGCTCTCCGGCGACATGGTGCTGGGCCGCGGTACGACGGTGGTCGCGTACCCCGACGGCCAGCTCGGGCCGTACTTCGACTCGATCGAGCGGATGCGCTCCCTCGCCGCGTCCGGTGAGGTGGCCACGATCTGGCCGGCGCACGGCCCGGTCCTCGACGACGCGCTCGGCACGCTGGAGTACTACCTCGTCCACCGCCGCCAGCGACTCGCGCAGGTCGAGTCCGCGCTCCGCTCGCTGGGCGACGCGGTGCCCGATCCCGATGACGAAGGCCTGCCCCGGAGAGTCGTCGAGATCGTCTACCGGGACGTCGACGAGTCCCTCTGGGGTGCGGCGGAGCTCTCGGTCCGTGCCCAGCTCGCCCACCTCGCCTCCCGTTGAGTCGGGAGTTCCGCCGGTTGAGTCGGGAGTTCCGCCGGTTCAGTCCGGACAAATGGTCGAGAACCTGACCGCGAACGACCCACAGCCGACACGATCAGACCGCCTGTCCACAGGGCGGCCATCGCCCCCTGCGCCGCACCGTGCTGGTGGGGAGTCTGCGTCCCATGATGGTCCCTCACCGGGTGTGGCCCGACACACCGTTCACCCGCGCCGACCTTCCGTCCATGAACCTCACGGAGGCCGACCTCAAGCGGGCCCTGCGGCGGGGCATCATCCGGCCGGTTGTCCGCGGTGTGTACGTCGAGTCGAGCCAGCCGGACACGCTCGAGCTCCGCGCGCGCTCGGTGGCGAAGGTGGTGCGGCCTCACCACGTCGTGACCGACCGCACCGCCGCGTGGCTGCACGACATCGACGCACACGTCCACGCCGAGCACGACGTGGTGCCGCCGATCGAGACCTGCGCCCTGCGCGGCCATGAACCCACGACGATCGACGGAGTCGATGGACGCACCCGCGACCTGCAGCCGGATGACGTCATGGTCATTCACGGTGTGCGAGTGACGACGCCGTTGCGAACCGCCCTCGACCTGGGATGCTGCCTGCGACGCCGAGAGGCATACGCCGTACTGAACGCGTTCGCGCGCCGCTTCGGCCTGACCCGCGCGGACTACGAGCGGCGGCTGGCTCGCTATCGGCGGCGCCGCGGGGTCGTCCAGCTGCGCGAGCTCGTGGCGCTCGTGGAGCCGCTGATCGAGTCCGAGCGGGAGTCGTGGGTGTTCCTGGCGATCAACGATGCGGGGTTGCCGCTGCCCGAGCCACAGGTCTGGATCGACATCGACTGCGTCCCGACGTACCGGCTCGACTTCGCGTACGCACGTCTCAGGGTCTGCGTCGAGTACGACGGCGTGGACGCACATGAGCGGACCAAGGAGCAGAAGGAGGCGGACCGCTCACGTCGCCGGTGGCTGCGCGACCACGGGTGGACAGTCATCGTGGTGCGTCGAGGTGACTTCAGGCCCGCGACGTTGGAGCGGTGGCTCGGTGAGTTGCGCTGCGCGCTGGCGCCGACGTACACGAATCGACGGTGGCGCTGGTGACCAGAAGTCCGGATTCAACCGTCAGAAGTCCGGATTCAACCGGCGGAACTCCCGATTCAACGGTCAGCGGGCGCGGCGGGCCAGCCGCTCGACGTCCATGATCACGACCGAGCGGGGCTCGAGCCGTAGCCAGCCGCGGGAGGCGAAGTCGGCCAGCGCCTTGTTGACCGTCTCGCGGGAGGCGCCGACCAGCTGGGCCAGCTCCTCCTGGGTGAGGTCGTGGTGGACGTGCACGCCGTCGTCGGCGGTGCGGCCGAACCGGTCGGCCAGGTCGAGCAGCGCCTTGGCCACCCGGCCGGGGACGTCGGAGAAGACCAGGTCGGCGACCACGTCGTTGGCCTTGCGGAGCCGGCCGGCCAGCTGGGTCAGCAGACCGCGAGCCACCATGGGACGACCCTCGAGCCAGCGCAGCAGGTCCTCGTGGGAGAGCGAGGCGAACGTCGTGTCGGTGACCGCGGTGACGGTGGCCGAGCGCGGGCCGGGGTCGAAGAGCGACAGCTCGCCGAACATCTGGCCGGGGCCGAGGATGGCCAGCAGGTTCTCGCGGCCGTCGGACGAGGTGCGGCCGAGCTTCACCTTGCCGTCCAGTACGACGTACAGCTTGTCGCCGGAGTCGCCCTCGTGGAAGAGCACGTCGCCCCGGCGCAGCCGGGTCTCGCCCATGGAGGACCGCAGCGCGGTCGCCGCCTCGTCGTCGAGCGCACTGAAGAGCGGAGCCTGACGAAGCACGTCGTTGTCCACCTGGGTCCTCCGCTGGGCAGGCACGCACGGCCCGCAGCCGTTCGGAATCCTATCCAGTGGCGAGGATCACAGGAACTACCGGTCCGGGCGAGGACGGGTGCGGCTCCCGCTCACAGATAGCGCAACGCGAGGTACGGCGCGGTCAGCCCCACGGTCACCGCGGTCACCACGAGGCCGTACTTGGTGAACTCCCAGAACCCGATGCGGTGGCCGGCCCGCTCGGCGAGCCCGAGCATCACCACGTTGGCCGAGGCGCCGATGGCCGTGGCGTTGCCGCCGAGGTCGGCCCCGAAGGCCAGCGACCACCACAGCGCCTGGCCGTCGCCCGGCATGGTCGGCACGAGACCCACGACCACCGGCGACATGGTGGCGACATACGGGATGTTGTCGACGATGGCCGAAAGCACGGCAGAACCGCCCAGCAGAGCCATGGAGGCCAGCCCCAAGCGGCCATCAGTGGCTTCGGCGAGGTTCTTGGAGAGGTCCTCGATCACGCCGGTCTCCACCAGGCCGCCCACCATGATGAACAGGCCGCCGAAGAAGACCAGCGTCGGCCACTCGACCTCCTGGAGCGCATCGCTGATCGGCACGTCGGTCACGAGCACCAACAGCCCAGCACCGAGCAGCGCCACGACGGAGGGCTCGTAGTGGAGCACCGGGTGGAGGACGAACGCCGCAACCACCGCCGCCAGGACGACCAGGGAGCGGACCAGCAGTCCGGTGTCCTTGATCGCCTCCCGCTCGTTGAGCGCCATCACGGACTCCGCGCGCTCGGCGTCGTAGACGAACGCCGATCGGAAGAGCACCCGGCACAGCAGGCAGAACACCACCATCAGCACGACGACCCAGGGCGCCATGTGGACAAGGAAGTCGTTGAACGACAGGTCGGCGCGGCTGGCGATGATGATGTTGGGCGGATCGCCGACCAGTGTCGCGGCCCCACCGATGTTGGAGGCCAGGACCTCGGCGATCAGGTAGGGGACCGGCCTGAGGCCGAGGCGGTCGCACACCAGGAAGGTCACGGGGGCGATCAGGAGCACGGTGGTGACGTTGTCGAGCACCGCAGAGGCAACGGCGGTGAGCACGCACAGCATCACCATCAGCCGGTAGGGCTTGCCACGGGACCGTTTGGCGGACCAGATCGCGACGTACTCGAACACGCCCGTCTGCCGGAGCACAGAGACGATCACCATCATCCCGAGCAGCAGGAAGATCACGTTCCACTCGATGCCGCTGTCCTCGCTGAAGAAGGCGGCCTCGGCGTCGCTGATGTGCAGGAGGAGCACGAGCCCGGCCCCGACCAGGGCCACCTTGGTGCGGTGGACCCGGTCGGCGACCAAGAAGACGTAGGCGCCGGCGAACACGGCGACGGCGAGGACGGCGTCCACGGGGCTCCTTTCGGGGTCGACGGGCAGGACGCCGACCAGACTTCCCGGCACACCGAGACCAACCCTAGACGCCAGCGCGGCACACGTCGCACGACGTACGCTGACCGACGTGCAGGCTCGCGATCTCGCCGTGCCCTACCCGACGGTCACCATGGACACCGATGCCCTCACGGCGGCGCGACTGCTCACCGAGCACAACCGCCCCGGACTCATCGTCGTCGACGCGCAGGACCACCCGGTGGCGGTGCTTCCGGGTTCGCAGGTCCTGCGGGTGATGATCCCGACCTACGTCCAGGACGACCCGGCCCTGGCCCGGGTGCTCGACGAGGACTTCGCCGACTCCATGTGCGCGTCCCTGTCCGAGCACACGGTCATGGAGCTGGTGCCAAAGGACCGCGGCGTCCTGCCCGTCGCCAACGACGACGACACGGTGCTGGAGATCGCGGCGATGATGGCCGCCAACCGCTCCCCGCTGGTTGCGGTCCTGGACGGCAAGGGGGCCGGGGCCTCCCTGCTCGGGGCGATCAGCATCTATGACCTGCTCGGCAACATCCTGCCATCCGCGCCGCAGGGCTGACGGTCGGCGCGGCCCCGTACATTTGCCGGGTGTCTGACCCGCTGCCGGCCACCGAGAGCCGTACCAGCCTGGTCCGGCGCGCTCGCAAGATCGACCGGGTGCTCGGGCAGACCTACCCCGACGCCCGCTGCGAGCTCGACTTCGACAACCCTTTCGAGCTTCTGGTGGTCACCGTGCTGAGCGCGCAGACCACCGACAAGCGGGTCAACGCCGTCCGGCCGACCCTGTTCTCCGCCTACCCCGACGCACCCGCGATGGCCGCGGCCGAGCGGGAGAGGCTCGAGGCGATCATCGGCCCGCTCGGCTTCTTCCGGGCCAAGACGGAGTCGCTGATGAAGCTGAGCGCCGCGCTGGTGGAGCGGCACGGCGGCCAGGTGCCGCCCCGGCTGAAGGACCTGGTCGAGCTGCCCGGCGTGGGCCGCAAGACCGCCAACGTCGTGCTCGGCAATGCGTTCGGCATCCCGGGGATCACCGTCGACACCCACTTCGGGCGGCTCGCACGCCGCTTCGGCTGGACCGCAGAGACGGACGCGGTCAAGGCCGAGCACGCGGTCGGCGCGCTGTTCCCCAAGAAGGACTGGGTGCTGCTCAGCCACCACCTGATCTGGCACGGTCGGCGCTGCTGCCACGCCCAGAAACCCGCGTGCGGAGCCTGCCCGGTCGCCCGCTGGTGCCCGTCGTACGGCGCCGGCCCGACCGATCCCGAGACGGCCGCGAAGCTGCTCCGCACCGAGGGTCGCGCGTGAGGCAGCCGGCCGCGCTGGTGGCGTCGCTGTTGCTGCTCGCCGGCTGCTCGGACGGCGGCAACGACTTCGTCCCCGGCCCCGACCCCGGTCCGGCCAAGGTCGACGTCGACACCCCCGACCTGCGCGCCCTGCGCCAGGAGGCCGGGGTCGAGCCCTGCCGACCCGGTCCCGGCGACGGCGCCCTGCCCTCGCTGACCCTGCCCTGCCTGGGCGGGGGAGAGCCAGTAGACCTTGCGTCGCTGCGCGGCCCGATGGTGCTCAGCTTCTGGGCGGCCTGGTGCGACGAGTGCACGGTGGAGATGCCGGCGTTGCAGGAGTTCTACGAGTCGCACGGC
This sequence comes from uncultured Actinomycetota bacterium, assembly GCA_963749865.1. Taxonomy (GTDB): domain Bacteria; phylum Actinomycetota; class Actinomycetes; order Propionibacteriales; family Nocardioidaceae; genus Nocardioides. The sequence continues at coordinate 357,107 of CAVVOE010000001.1, read as the reverse complement.
CAGCAGGTGCCGGTGCTCGGCATCGACTGGAACGACACCTACCCCGGAACCGCCCTGGAGCAGGTGCGCGACCGCCAGGTCACCTACCCCTCGCTGGCCGACCCGGGGGGCGACACCCAGGGCACCAAAGAGCTCACCCGAGTGGGCCGCGGCCTTCCCTACATCGTGCTGCTCGACGACAGGGGCGAGGTCGCCTACGAGTACAACGGCGGACTCGACTCCGCCGACGACGTGACCGACCTGGTCCGTGAGCACCTCGGAGTGGACCTGTCCGCCCCACCGAGTGCTTCGGCTCCCCCGCTTCGCTCCTCCGACGAAGAACTCGTCGGGGACCCCGGAGAAGCGCTGTGACGCCGGGGTTGCCGGACTGGCTGCGGCCGGTCGAGGCGGCCGCCCGGTCGATCACGGTCCACGACCTGACCCGGTTCATGCCGCCCGAGGAGGAGGAGACCAGGGTCGGCGCGGTGCTCATGCTTTTCGGCGAGGGGCCCCGTGGGCCCGACCTGCTGCTCACCGAGCGCAGCCACACCATGCGCTCCCACCCCGGCCAGGTGTCCTTCCCGGGGGGCTCCGTCGACGAGGGGGAGTCCGCCCAGGAGGCCGCCCTGCGCGAGGCCTGGGAGGAGACCGGGCTCGACCGGGCCGGGATCGAGGTGTTCGCCGAGCTGCCACCGCTGTGGCTCCCGCCGAGCAACTTCTCGGTGACGCCGGTGCTGGCCTGGTGGCGCGAGCCGTCGCCGGTCAGCGTGGTCTCGCCCGACGAGGTGCACGCGGTCTACCGGGTGCCGATCAGCGAGCTGCGCGACCCGACCCACCGGATCACGGTCACCGGCCCCGCCGGCTGGCGCAGCCCCGGGTTCCTCATCGGCGACGACCACGACGTCATCTGCTGGGGCTTCACCGCAGGCGTGATCGCCCGGCTCTTCGAGTACCTCGGCTGGCTCGAGGACCTGCCGGACGCACCCGAGCGGGAGATTCCGCCGTACATGCTCGCGGGCCGACGGCTCAACCAGGACGCCCGTCCCAACACCGAGTTCGACCGGCGCCGCGGATGAACCTGCTCGACTGGCTGCTGGTGGTGCTCGTGCTGGCCTATGCGCTGTCCGGCTACTGGCAGGGCTTCGTCACGGGGGCCTTCGCGACCGCAGGGCTCCTGCTCGGCGGCCTGTTCGGCGTCTGGCTGGCACCGGTCGCGCTCGGGGACGCGGACCCCTCGCTGCTGGTCTCACTGGGCGCGCTGTTCATCGTGATCCTGGGCGCCTCGCTCGGCCAGGGGCTGCTCCAGTGGACGGGCGCCAAGATCCGCGACCGGATCACCTGGCAGCCGGCCCGCGCCGTCGACGCGGTTGGCGGTGCGGTGCTCAGCGGCTGCGCGGTGCTGATCGTGGCGTGGGCGCTCGGCGTTGCGGTCTCCGGCTCCCGGATCGACGGTGTGACGCCGATGGTGCGCAGCTCGACGATGCTCTCGAAGGTCAACGAGGTGCTGCCACAGCGGGCGGGCGGCGTACTCAACGCCTTCAACAAGGTGGTCGGCACCAGCTTCTTCCCGCGCTACCTCGAGCCGTTCTCGCCGGAGCGGATCGTGGACGTGAAGCCGGGGGACAAGCGGATGCTCCGCGACCCGGACGTGACCCGCGCCGGCGGCAGCGTGCTCAAGGTGCGCGGCACCAACGACTGTGGTCGCGGCATCGAGGGCTCCGGGTTCGTCTACGCCGTCAACCACCTGATCACCAATGCCCACGTCGTGGCCGGGGTGGACGACCCGGAGGTCTACGTCGGGTCCGACGACGCCGTCGACGCGCGCGTGGTGTTCTACGACCCCGACCTCGACGTCGCCGTGCTCGAGTTCGACAGCGGCGAGATCCCGGCGCTGCGGCTGACTCTGGACGGCGATCCGGCCCAGCCGAAGGACCCGATCGCGATCCTCGGCTACCCGCAGGACGGTCCCTTCGACATCAGGACGGGCCGGATCCGGGCGGCCCAGACGCTCCGCTCGCCCGACATCTACGGCGACGGCGCGGTGATCCGCGACGTGTACTCACTGCGCGGACTGGTGCGGCCGGGCAACTCCGGGGGTCCCGTCGTCGACTCGGAGGGCCAGGTGGTGGGCGTGGTGTTCGCGGCGTCGGTCACCGACGACGACACCGGCTACGCGCTCACGGCCGATCAGGTGCGCGTGGCCGCGGACGACGGCCGCGCCTCCGACGCCGAGGTGTCGACCCAGGGCTGCGCCAGCTAGGCCTGGGGTCCCACGGGTCAGCTCTTGCCACGCAGGGCCTTGGGGATCTCCCGGCCCTGCTCAATGGCCTTCTCGGGCGGGCCGACCTGCTTGAGCTTGCGGACGCCGATGAAGCCCAGCAGGCCGACGAGCAGGAACCAGAAGCCGGTCACGATCAGGTAGGCCCAGTGCAGGGACAGCCCGCTGCCGTTCCAGTGGATGAAGTAGACGAGCGTGAACGACAGCATGATGATGCCGAGCACGGCGAGGAACGCCGCCCCAGCCAGCAGGCCGATGCCCAGCCCGCCGGCCTTGACGCTGACCTTGAGCTCGGACTTGGCGAGCGCGATCTCCTTGGAGACCAGGCTCGAGATGTCTCGGCTGGCGTCGGCCACCAGGCGTCCGATGGTCGGGTCGTCGGGTGCGGGTCGCGCGGGCACACTGCCCCTCCTCGCGGCGTCGATGGCCATGGGCTGACCCTACCCACCGAGGCGCTGCTCGATTCGCCGGTAGGTCTGGTTCCGGGTGCCGAGCACGACGGCGGCCAGCAGCGCCGCCACGAGAGAGCCGACGAGGACCCCCACTTTCACCCGCTCGTCCTGCGGGGTCCCGGCGCCGAACGCGAGCTCCCCGATCAGGAGCGAGACCGTGAACCCGATTCCGGACAGCAGCGAGATCCCGACGACGTCGACCCAGCCGAGGTCGCCGTCCAGCTCGGCCCGGGTGAACCGGGCCACCAGCCAGGTGGACCCCGCCACACCCACGCTCTTGCCCAGCACCAGGCCGGCGACGATCCCGGCCGTCAGCGGCTCTGTGAGTGCGTCGGCCAGCCCGCCCAGGCCACCGATCGTCACGCCAGCGGCGAAGAACGCGAAGATTGGCACCGCGATCCCGGCCGAGATCGGGCGCACCAGGTGCTCGACGTGCTCGGCCAGGCCTCGGTCGCGGCCGGTCACCTCCCGGCGTACCGGGATCGCGAAGCCGAGAAGGACGCCCGCCACCGTTGCGTGCACCCCGGACTCGTGGACCAGGATCCACGCGGCGATGCCCAGGGGCACGAGCAGGAACGCCGACGGTCTCCGGCCGTGCGCGACGGCCGCGAAAGCAGCGACGGGGAGCACCGCCAGGGCGAGGAACTCGGGGCGCAGTTCCTCGGTGTAGACGAGTGCGATGACCGCGATGGCGAGCAGGTCGTCCACCACGGCCAGCGCGAGCAGGAAGGTGCGTAGGGCGGTCGGCAGGTGCGAGCTGATCAAGGCGAGGACCGCCACCGCGAAGGCGATGTCGGTGGCAGTCGGGATCGCCCAGCCCCGCAGCGTCCCATGGCCGGCGTTGATGGCCACGAAGACCCCGGCGGGCAGCACCATCCCGCCGACCGCCGCCGCGACGGGCAGCGCCGCCAGCCGAAGGTCGCGCAGCTCGCCGGCCACGAACTCCCGCTTGAGCTCGAGCCCGGCCACGAAGAAGAAGATCGCCAGCAGCCCGTCAGCCGCCCACCCGCCCAGGGTCAGGTCGAGGTGCAGCGACGTGGGCCCGATCGTCCAGTCCCGGACCTCGGCGTACGCCGTCGACCAGGGCGAGTTCGCCCAGACCAGGGCGGCACCCGCAGCGACCATCAGCAGCAGCCCGCCCACCGTCTCGGCGCGCAGCACTTCCGCCACCCGCGAGCTCTCGAGGAACGACGTGGGCGCGAACAGCCGGGCGCGGCGCACCGGCTGCTGTTCGGACATGGGTTCTCCCGGGGTCGGGTGGCGGACTGCCGACCAGACTTCCCGGCGCCCCTCGGCCGAGGCTACCGGTCCTCGTCCAGACTTGACCCGTGGACGACGTCGTGCGCGCGGTGCTGATCGTGCTCGGCGTCCTCGTCGCGCTGGGCCTGGCCGTCGTGGGGTTCCTGATGTGGCGGTTCAAGATCCCGCCGCGGGGCCTCGCCGCCATGCTCGGCGCGCTGTTCTACCTGGCGCTCCCGGTCGACGTCGTCCCCGAGGTGCTGCTCGGACCGCTCGGCCTGGTCGACGACGCCGGCGTCGTCACCGGTGTCGCCATCTGGGTCTACAAGCTGGTCAAGGCCCGCCAGAAGCTCGTCGAGGGCGGTGTCGTCAAGCAGCGTCCCCCGAAGCCCTGATCCGGTTACCGGTCTTGACGAAGCGCAGCGAAACCCTGTGCGACATCGAGGCAGGAGAGTGCATGATCGACCTCGTTCGAGATGACGTACCGGCTCGAGGTGTCAGGCCCCCTGGAGGACGCGGGCGGCTCCGATGGCGGCCGTCCGCAGTACTGGGAGATGACCAGGGCGACGTTGGAGGGACCGCGGATCAGGGCGAGTGCGCCCCTCCGGGGCAACGACTGGTTCCAGCCGCTCGGCGACGGCTTCGGCCGGCCACACGTCCGGCTGCCATTCCAGACCGACGACGGCGCGGTGGTCCTGCTGGAGTACCGCGGCCTCGTCCACGCCTCCGACGCGTTCACCGCTGCCGTCGAGCAGGGTGGCAGCACCGACTGGGACGACCAGTACCTGCGGATGGCCATGTGGTTCGACACCGAGAACCCGGGCTACGACTGGCTCGTGCACCGGATCTTCCTGGCGCGGGGGCGGCTCCTCGACGGGCAGACCATCGAGTACGACGTGTTCCGCGTCGAGTGAGCCTCAGTCCTCGGACTTCTCCGAGCTCATCCCCTCCGAGATCAGGTCCATCACCGAGCTGTCGGCGAGGGTGGTGACGTCGCCGACCTCGCGGTTCTCGGCCACGTCGCGCAGCAGCCGGCGCATGATCTTGCCCGAGCGGGTCTTCGGCAGCTCGGGGACGATCATGATCTGGCGCGGGGTGGCGATCGGGCCGATCTCCTTGCGGACGTGCTTGCGCAGCTCGTCGACGATGTCCTCGCCCCCGTCGCCGGCCTCGTCGCGCAGGATCACGAAGGCACACACGGCCTGGCCGGTGTCCTCGTCCTTGGCGCCGACCACCGCGGCCTCGGCCACCTTGGGGTGCGAGACCAGCGCGGACTCGATCTCGGTGGTGGAGAGCCGGTGGCCGGACACGTTCATGACATCGTCGACCCGGCCGAGGACCCACAGGTCGCCGTCCTCGTCCTTCTTGGCGCCGTCGCCGGCGAAGTACCAGCCCTGCTTCTCGTACTTCGACCAGTAGGTCTCCTTGAACCGGTCGTCGTCGCCCCAGATCGTGCGCAGCATCGAGGGCCACGGCTCGGTGAGCACGAGGTAGCCGCCGGAGCCGTTGGGCACCGACTCGCCCTCCTCGGTCACCACGTCCGCCGATACGCCGGGGATCGGGATCATGGCCGAGCCGGGCTTGCCGTGGGTCACGCCGGGCAGCGGGCTGATCATGATCGCGCCGGTCTCGGTCTGCCACCAGGTGTCGACCACCGGGGTGCGGTCGCCACCGATGACCTTGCGGTACCAGACGTAGGCCTCCGGGTTGATCGGCTCGCCGACCGAGCCAAGGACCCGGAGCGAGGACATGTCGTACTTGTCGGGGATCTCCTGCCCCTGCTTCATGAACGACCGGATCGCGGTGGGAGCGGTGTAGAAGATCGAGACCTTGTAGTCCTGCACGATCTTCCACCAGCGACCCTTCTCGGGCGTGTCCGGCGTGCCCTCGTAGATCACGCCGGTGGTGGCGTTGGCCAGCGGTCCGTAGACCAGGTAGCTGTGGCCGGTCACCCAGCCGACGTCGGCGGTGCACCAGTACACGTCGGTGTCGGCCTTGAGGTCGAAGACCGCCCAGTGGGTGTACGCCGCGCCGGTGAGGTAGCCGCCCGTGGTGTGCAGGATCCCTTTGGGCTTGCCGGTGGAGCCGGAGGTGTACATGACGTAGAGCGGGTGCTCGGCGTCGAAGAACTCGCACTCGTGCTCGGTCGACGCCTTCCCGACCGTGTCGTGCCACCACACGTCAATGTCGTCGTCCCAGTCGACGTCCTGGCCGGTGCGCTTGACCACGAGCACCTTCTCGACCGTGTGGTCGTCGCGGTCCTGGCACTTGGCGCGGGCCTCGTCCACGGCCGGCTTCAGCGCGGAGGCGGAGCCGCGGCGGTAGCCGCCGTCGGCGGTGATGATCATCTTGACCCCGCAGTCGACGACCCGGGTGGCCAGAGCGTCGGAGGAGAAGCCGCCGAACACCACCGTGTGCGGCGCACCGATCCGGGCGCAGGCCAGCATGGCCACGACGGTCTCGAGGAGCATCGGCATGTAGATCGCGACCCGGTCGCCCTTCTCGACGCCGAGCTCGGTGAGCGCGTTGGCGGCGCGGCAGACCTCGTCCTTCAGCTCGGCGTAGGTGACCGACCGGGTGTCTGGATTGTCCGCAGAGTCGGGCTCGCCAACCCAGTGCAACGCGACCCGGTCACCCAGCCCGTCGTCGACGTGCCGGTCGAGGCAGTTGTACGCCGCGTTGAGGGTGCCGCCGACGAACCACTTCGCGAACGGCGGGTCCGACCAGTCGAGGACCTGGTCCCACTTCTTGTCCCAGTGCAGCCGCTCGGCCTGCTCGGCCCAGAACGCCTCCGGGTCCTTCTCGGCCCGTGCGTACGCCTCCTCCTTGAGGTTGGCGTCGGCCGCCAGCTCCTCGGGCGGCTCGAAGCGACGGTCCTCCTTGGACAGGTTGGACAGGGTCTCCTCGGTGCTCGTCACTCTCACTCCTCGTCTGGGCCTTTCGCCACGCTAGCCCGCAGACAACAGGCTGGCGACGGGTGGTCGCCAGAGGGTTGCGCCGGACGGGCGGATTCTGCGGCGGGCGGTCAGCCGAACCGCTGGGCGAGGTCGTGGCCGCTGGGCGGCGCCGGGAGACCGAGTGCCTCGGCGGTGACGGGCTGCACGTCCGGCGTGCTCCCGGAGAGGTAGAAGATCACCCGCTCGACGTCGTCGCCGAGCAGCTCGGCCAGCGTTTCGTACGCCGTGTGCAGGGCGGCCTCGAAGCCCGCGACGTCCGGCACGTCGATGGTGCCGCTGAGCGCGCCGGCCCGGTACTGCAGATGGTTGTAGGCGACCGGCTGTCCTAGCGCGGCCGAGACGACTGCGCTCACCTTGTCCGGGTCAGGACGACGTCGGCGGAAGAACCTCACGCCTCCATCATGGCTGCGGTGCTCTGCTGACCGGCACGTCGATCGCGGTGACGGTGCCGTTCGGGCCGACGAAGAACCGGCCGAGCGAGGCCTGCCACTGGCGCAGGATCTCGCCCTCAGAGGTGTTCGCGCCGAGCTCGTCGCGCACGGAGTTCGCGTACTCGACGTAGCTGTGGTTGGTGGCGAGCTCCCAAACGTGGCCCGGGTTGTCGAGCACCACGCCCGGCTGGCGGTCCGGGAACGGCATGCTGCTGGTGTTGAGGCCGCCGAGGTCGAGCCGGGGCACGATGTCGGTGGTGTGCTGCACCTGCATGACGTTCACCGATGGGTCGATCTGCAGGTGGTCGATCGGCGCGCCGTAGGTCAGCACGTTGGTGACGCCGTACTGCTGCACGAAGTCGTGGTCGGAGGCCAGCGTGGCCGCGATGATCCCGCCCTGGCTGTGGCCGACCAGCATCACCGGCGACCCGGGCGGGATGTGGGCCTGGTCCATGGCCAGCCGCACCGACTCGGCGGCCGCGGTCGGCGTCCCGGCGACCAGCCCGAGGTTCGCGGTCAGGTCCCGGCCGGTGGCGCCGGCCGAGGGGCTCCAGGTCTCGGTGCCGGGGATGGAGACGACGTACGCCGGAGTGCCGGTGCCGTTGTCGACCTGGGTGATCCGGATGTCGCCGTGGCTGGCCGGGTTGTTCCCGACCTGGTAGGCGTCGGTGACGCCCTGCATCAGCGAGGGCAGGTCGCGCGGCTGGGCCACCACCGGTTGGTACTGGCCGGCCTGGGACGGGTCGGTCGGGGCCGCCACCGGCGAACCGACCACGCCACGGCCCTCGTCGAACCAGTGCCCGTCCTCGCCGGTCACCCCGCTGACCACGGCACCCGCCGCGGAGCCGACGGTGCCCAGCGCGCTGGCCGCCAGCGCGGCCACCGACCAGTCCCGCTCGCCGGTGAGGACGTCGTCGAGCTTCTGGACGAAGTCGCTCGCGTGCTCGCCGGTGCGGACCAGGCCGCGGAAGAAGTTCCCGACGTGCCGGTCCAGCCACCCGAGGATGCCGCCACCGCCCGGCGTCGCCGCCGCAGCTACCGCGCCGACAGCGGCCACGGAACCACCGCTGTCGGACGCCTGGTCCTGCGCTTCGGCCTCGCCGCGGATCAGCGCGGCCACCTCGGCGAGGAGCTGGGCGGTGGCGTCGAGGGTCGGGCGCTGCTGGTCGCGCCAGTCCGAGCGGTAGCGGTCGGCGTCCAGCCCCGCCCACTCGAGGGCCATCACGACGACGTCGAGCCGCCGCGCCAGCTCGGCGATCTGCTGGGAGCCGTGGGCCAGCTGGTCGCCGGCCTGGCGGCCGGCGAGGGTGTCCATCCCCAGTGTTGCGGTCACGAGGCCGCCCCCGCCCCCGCGACGAGCGCCTCCAGGGCGCCGGTGACGTCCCAGACCAGCAGGTCCGCGACCGCGCCCGGAGCCGCCAGCCGCAGGTCGGTCGAGCCGTCCGGGAGTGGGGTGGCGGACCAGAGCTCGCCGTCCTGGGTGGCGAACCAGGTGCGGACCACGACCTCCGGGTCCGCGGTGCCCAGCGCCACGACGGCCAGGCTCACCATGGCCCGGCAGCGCTGGTCCCAGCCCGGCTCGGGCACCCGGTCCGGGTCCGGCGACGGCAGCCCGGCCGGGTCGGCCCGGAGCTGGTCGAGGGGCGGCAGCAGGGCCCGGACGGTCGGCCACAGCTGCCCGGCCTCGAACGTCGTCGCCAGGCCGTCCTCGACGGCCAGACCCCGGGACCCGACCAGCTGCAGGTCGATCCGGCGGGTGCCATCGTCGTACGCCGCCACGAGCCGGATCCCGACCTGCGGCGGGTCCGCCGGTTCGCCGATCGGGGCAGGTCCGGGGGCGTGCGTCATGGCCCGACGCTAGGGCCGCTCGAGCCGTTGCGGCAGGTGGAACGTTCCGGCTCGCGTCGTACCCCGAGAAAGGGCGACCGGCCGGGATCCCCCAACCCCGGCCGGTCGTCGTGTGTGCGGCGGTCGCCGTCCTAGTGCGAGACCGCCTGCTCGGCCCCGGCCCCGGTGAGGGAGCGGACCTCGAGCTCGGTGTACCGCTCCGCGGTGTCCGGCTCCTTGGACGTGATGGTCCCGAGCCATCCGAACAGGAAGCCCGCCGGGATCGAGATGATGCCCGGGTTGCTCAGCGGGAACCACTGCCAGTCGTGGTCGGTGAACAGCGACGTCGGCGTACCCGACACCACCGGCGAGAAGAACACCAGACCCACGCAGACGATCAGGCCGCCGTAGATCGCCCAGACCGCGCCCCGGGTGTTGAACTGCCGCCAGAACAGGTTGTAGACGAGCGAGGGCAGGTTGGCCGAGGCCGCGACCGCGAAGGCCAGCGCCACCAGGAAGGCGATGTTGAGCTTCTGGGCCGGGATGGCCAGCACGATCGCCACGCCGCCGATGAAGAAGGCCGCGATCCGCGCCACCTTGACCTCGTCCATCTCGGTCGCCTGGCCGCGCTTGAACACCGTGGCGTAGAGGTCGTGGGCCACCGAGGACGCCGACACGAGCGTGAGCCCGGCCACGACGGCCAGGATGGTCGCGAAGGCCACCGCCGAGATGAAGGCGAGCAGGATCGCGCCGCCGGCCGTGCCGTCGCCGCCACCGACCTCCTGCGCCAGCAGTGGCGAGGCCAGGTTGCCCGTGGTCGCGAGCACCTGACTGCCCTCTCCGGTCTCGAGCAGGGCGGCCGCGCCGAAGCCCAGGACCAGCGACATCAGGTAGAAGGCCCCGATGATCCCGATGGCCCAGTTCACCGACGTCCGCGCGTCCTTGGCCGTCGGGACCGTGTAGAAGCGGATCAGGATGTGCGGGAGACCAGCGGTGCCGAGCACCAGCGCCAGACCCAATGAGAGGAAGTCGATCTGGGTGGTCGTGGTGAGTCCGTACTTCAGCCCGGGCTGCAGGAACGCCTCGCCCTTGCCGGAGTTGTCCGCCGCGGCGCCGAGCAGCTCACTGAGGTTGAAGTCGAACTTGGCCAGCACCAGGACGGTGATCAGGATGGTGCCCGACATCAACAGCACGGCCTTGACGATCTGCACCCAGGTGGTGCCCTTCATGCCGCCGACCGTGACGTAGAAGATCATCAGCGCGCCGACCAGCACGATGGTCAGCCCCTTCGCGAAGTCGCCCTCGACCCCGAGCAGCAGGGTGACCAGGGCGCCGGCGCCGACCATCTGGGCCAGCAGGTAGAAGATCGACACCACGACCGTCGACGTCGCGGCCGCGGTGCGCACTGGAGGCTGCCGCATCCGGAAGGCGAGCTGGTCGGCCATGGTGTAGCGGCCCGAGTTCCGCAGCAGCTCGGCGATGAGCAGCAGCGCCACCAGCCAGGCGACCAGGAAGCCGATCGAGTAGAGGAAGCCGTCGTACCCGGACAGGGCGATCAGGCCCGAGATACCGAGGAACGATGCGGCGCTCATGTAGTCACCGGAGATGGCCAGCCCGTTCTGGAACCCGCTGAACGACCGGCCGCCGGCGTAGTAGTCCGCCGCGCTCTTGTTCTGCTTGCTGGCCCAGAAGGTGATGCCCACGGTCACCAGGACCACGGCGATGAACAGGATCGTGGCCAAGGTCTCCGAGCTCATCGCGCACCGCCCTTGACGCGGTCGTTGTAGCGGAGCTCCACGTCCCTCGCCAGGGAGTCGACGTTGCGGTTCATGTAGCGGGAGTAGAGCCAGGCGAGGAAGAACGTCGAGGCGAACTGGAGCAGCCCGAAGACCAGGGCGACGTTGATGTGCCCGACGACCTGCTTGCTCATGAAGTCGTCGGCCCAGTTGCTCATCACGACGTAGAGCAGGTACCACGCGAGGAACGCCGCGGTGGCCGGGAAGGCGAAGTTGCGGAAGCGCCTGCGGAGCTCCTTGAAGTCCGCGGACTCGTGGAGCTCGTCGTAGATCGGGTCGTGCCGGCTGGCTTGGTCGTGCGGCTCGTGCGCACGTGCTTCATCGGTGGACATCGAGACCCCCTCGAGAGAGCGATGTGGTGCTGGTCACGCTAGGTACCCGCGATCGGCGCCGTAATCCGTGCGTACCGAGGCTGCGCCGGGTGGCCGGGCGCCGTCGCTGAACGGTTGGTCCGGGGCGACGAACGGTAGGGCGTGTCCTAACCGTCGCTGAGGGCGGCCCGGATGCGACCGGACATCTCGCGGAGCGCGTCGAGCGGCGGCTCGGCCCCGGTCACGTCGTCGGGCCACGTCGCGACGACCTCAGCCGCCCAGTCGGCCCACCGGCGTACGGCGAGCACGTGCTCGTCGAGCAGTCGCCCGGTCAGGATCAGCCACGGGAGCCGCTCGGGGAACGAGCCGTGGGAGTGCAGGTACTCGGTGGCGATCGCGGCCGAGAGCTCCAGCTGCTCGTCGGTCCACGTGCGCAGCGATCCGACTGCCCTCAGCAGGTCCTCCTTCGAGCCGTGCTCGGCGAAGAACACCTTGATCATCGCCTCGGCATGCAGCTCGGGCGGGCTCGCGGGCGGCCGGGACACCCACTCGGACAGCCGGTCGCGGCCCTCCTGCGTGATCGTGTAGGTCGTCCGGGGGCGGGCGCCGATGTGCTCGCGCGAGCCGGTCGCAAGACCGTGGGCGACCAGCTTCTTGGGCTCCTCGTAGAGGCGGCTCTCCGCGCGCGGCCAGAACTGGCCCACGGCTCCGTGCATCTGCCGGGTGAGCTCGTAGGTCGTCCAGGGCTTGATCGCGAGCAGCCCGAGGATCGCGTACGACGTCGGGGTCAGGGCCGCCGGCATTGACAGCCTCCTCACGGATCCATACTCTCAATAGGACAATATGGTTGAGACTATATAGGGTGTGGTGACTGCCGTGAGTGAGATCCCGCCGATGATCGCCAACGCGGACATGGCCGCCGCTTGGGACGGACCCGACGGCGACCACTGGACCGAGCAGGCGGAACACTACGAGCGGACCACGCGACCGCACCGCGAGCGGCTGGTGGGGGCAGGCCTGATCGGCACGGGCGACGCGGTGATGGACGTCGGCTGCGGGACGGGTGCGCTGACCCGAGCGGCGGCCCGGCTGGCCACGGGCGGCTCGGCGCTGGGTGTCGACCTCTCGGGCCGGATGCTGGAGCGGGCGCGCGAGCTCACGGCGGCCGAGGGAGTCGGCAACGCGAGCTACGAGCAGGCGGACGCCGAGGTGCACCCACTCGGCGAAGACCGTTTCGACGTGCTGGTGAGCAGCTTCGGCTGCATGTTCTTCGGAGATCCCGCACGCGCCTTCGCCAACTTGGCCCGCGCCCTGCGGCGCGATGGCCGGGTCGGCCTCCTGGTCTGGCGGGAGCTCGCCGACAACGAGTGGGTGTCGACGATCCGCGGCTCCCTGGCGGCGGGACGCACGCTCCCTGTGCCGCCGGCGGGTGCGCCCGGACCGTTCGGGCTCGCCGACGCGGACCGGGTCCGCGGCCTGTTCACCCGCGTCGGACTGGTGGATGTCGAGCTGAACCGGGTGGACGAGCCGATGGACTTCGGGGCCACCGCCGAGGAGGCGTTCGACTTCGTCTCCGGGATGGGGTTCACCCGGGCGGTGACCGCCGACCTCGACGCCGGCGCCCGAGAGACGGCGCTGGCGTCGCTGCGTGACGCGCTCGCGGCGGCGCAGACCGGGGACGGCGTCGTGTTCGGCTCGTCGGCCTGGCTGGTCCTCGCGCGCAAGGGCTGAGTCAGCCCCGATCGAGCGGCACCACCTCGGGGGTGTGCAGACGCACCATGAACCTCCGGGCGTGCACCGGGACCTGGTGCCGGGTGGCCAGCGAGACTCCGATCATCGCGCCGAAGGCCAGCGGCACGCTCCACGCGGCCGGCTGGCCGAGCAGCACGTCGCGCCAGGTCTCCGGCGCACCGTCGTACAGCGTCCAGGCCACGCCGGCGCCGGAGCCGAGGCCGCCGACGAGGAGCCCGGCCACCGCGCCGGCCGGGGTCAGCCCGCGCCACCAGATGCCGAGCACGAGGAGCGGGCAGAACGTCGACGCGGCCACGGCGAACGCGAGCCCGACCGCTCGGGCCACGGAGAGGTCGGGCGCCAGCACGGCGGCGGCCAGGGGTACGCCGACCGCGACCGTGGCCGCGACCCGGAACGCGGTGACGCCGGAGAAGCGGCCGCCCAGCACGTCCTGGGCCAGGACGCCGGAGACCGCGATCGCCAGCCCCGAGGAGGTCGAGAGGAACGCCGCGAACGCGCCGCCGGCGACCAGCCCGGTCAGGATGTCGCCGCCGAGGCCGCCCAGCATCAGCCGCGGCAGCTCGAGCACGACGGTGTCGTCCGCATCCGCGCCGTAGGCCCGGCCGAGGGCGGCGTAGATCGGCGGCAGCAGGTAGAAGACCCCGAGCAGGGCCAGCACGGCCAGGGTCGTCCGGCGCGCGGCCCGCCCGTCGGGGTTGGTGTAGAAGCGGACCACCACGTGCGGCAGCCCCATGGTGCCGAGGAAGGTGGCAAGCACGATCGAGTAGGTGGTGTAGAGGCCCTGGCTGCCCTCGCCGAGGGGCATCGACCAGCCGGCGCCGCCGCCGCTCGGGCCGGGGCTGCCGTCGCCGGCCCAGATCACCAGCAGGATCGCGGCCGGGACGAGCAGGGCGGTGAGCTTGAGCCAGTACTGGAAGGCCTGGACGAAGGTGATGCTGCGCATGCCGCCGCTGCTGACGTTGACCACCACGACGGCGCCGACGACGAGCGCGCCGACCCAGCGGGGCGCGTCGACCGCGGCGGTCAGCGTGAGCCCGGCGCCCTGGAACTGCGGCAGCAGGTACAGCCAGCCGATGGCCACCACCAGCACCGAGCAGAGCGCACGTACACGTCTGGAGCCCAGCCGCGCCTCGGCGAAGTCGGGCAGCGTGTAGGCGCCGCTGCGTCGCAGGGGCGCGGCGACCAGCACCAGCAGCACGAGATACCCGGCGGTCCAGCCGATCGGGTACCAGAGCATCTGCGCGCCGGCGGTCAGGACCAGCGCGGCGACGCCGAGGAAGCTGGCCGCCGAGAGGTACTCGCCGCCGATCGCGCTCGCGTTGAGGCCGGGCCGGACGCTGCGCGAGGCGACGTAGAAGTCGCTCGTCGTGCGTGAGACGCGCAGCCCGTAGGTGCCGACGGCCAGGGTGGCCAGGCTGACCAGGACCAGCGCGACCAGGCCGGGGACTCCCTCGGTGGTCACTGATCCTCCTCGAGGACCTGGAGCAGCAGGGCGAAGTCGCGCTCGTTCCGCTCCGCGCGGCGTACGAAGCGCAGGCCGAGCAGCACCAGCCACGGGTAGACGAGCACGCCCAGCAGCAGCCAGGCCAGCGGCAGGCCGAGCAGCTCGACCTCGGCGAGGTCGGGGAAGACGCGGAACAGCAGCGGCAGGCTGCCGACGGTCAGGGCGAGTACGCCGAGGATCCGGATCGCCAGCGCGAGCTGCTCGCGCAGCAGGCTGCCGAGGTAGACGCCGCCGAGTGCGGTCTCCTCGTCGATGTCACCGGTGCGGGCCCGGGGCGCGTGGGTGCGACGCGGAGGGCCGGTGACGCGGACCCGGACCGGTCGTGGCTCGCTCATCTCCTGCCCAGGAGCTCGCGGAGCTCGCGGGTGTGCCGGCGGCTGACCACCAGGTCGGTGGCGACACCGCGCGGGCCGACCGCGACCGTGCAGCGGCCCGACTCCATCCGCACCTCGGTCACGTGCCCGAGGGCGACCAGCAGCGAGCGGTGGATGCGGACGAAGCCGGCGTCGGCCCACTCGTCCTCGAGCGTCGTGAGCGGGACCCGGATCAGGTGGCTCCCCGCGGCGGTGTGCAGCCGGGCGTAGTCCCCCTGCGCCTCGACGTGGGTCACGTCGCGCCGGTCGACGAACCGGGTCACGCCGCCGAGCTCGACCGGGATCTGCACTTCCTCAACCGGGGCCGGCGCCCGGTCGCCGCCCTCGATGACCCTCCTGATCGCCTCGGAGAGCCGCTCCTCGCGGACCGGCTTGAGCACGTAGTCGACCGCGCGCAGATCGAAGGCGTCGACGGCGTGCGCCTCGTGGGCGGTGACGAAGACGATCGACGGCGGGGTCCGGAACCGCTTGAGAACCTGCGCGAGCTCGAGCCCGGTCAGCCCGGGCATCTGGATGTCGAGGAAGACCGCGTCGACCTCCCGCTCGTGCAGGGTGCGCAGCGCCTCGGTCGCCGAGTCGCAGGCCACCACCTCGCCGACGCGCTCGTCCTGAGTGAGCAGGTACTGCAGCTCGTCGAGCGCCGGTCGCTCGTCGTCGACGACCAGCACCCGAAGGGGGCTCATGCCGACACGCCTGGCGCGAACTTGGGGACCCGCACCGTCACCTTGGTGCCGGCGCCGGGCGCGGTCTCGACGACCAGGCCGTACTCGTCGCCGTACGTCGTCCGCAGCCGCGCGTCGACGTTGCCGAGCCCCACCGAGTCAAGGCTGGTGTCGCCGGCCAGCGCCCGGCGTACCTTCTCGGGGTCCTCGCCCGCGCCGTCGTCCTCGACCTCGATGAGGCAGTCCCGGCCGCGGTCGTGGGCCTGGATGGTGATGGTGCCGGTGCCGGCCGCGCCCTCGAGGCCGTGGCGGACGGCGTTCTCGACCAGCGGCTGGATGCAGAGGAACGGCAGGGCGACCGGCAGCACCTCCGGGGCGATGCTGAGCTTGACCGACAGCCGGTCCCCGAACCGGGCCTGCTCGAGCAGGAGGTACCGCTCGATCGACCGCAGCTCCTCGGCCAGCGTGGTGAAGTCGCCGTGCCGGCGGAACGAGTAGCGGGTGAAGTCGGCGAACTCGAGCAGCAGGCTCCGCGCCCGGTCAGGGTCGGTGCGCACGAAGCTCGCGATGGCGTTGAGCGAGTTGTAGATGAAGTGCGGGCTGATCTGGGCCCGCAGCGCACGCACCTCGGCCTCCATCAGCCGGGTCCGGCTGGCGTCCAGCTCGGCCAGCTCGAGCTGCCCGGACACCCACTGCGCGGTCTCGTCCGCGGCCAGGGCCAGCCCTGCCGTCGGGTACGGCGCGAACGCGACCAGCGTCCCCACGATCCGCTCGTCGACCACCAGCGGGCTCACCACTGCCGTCCGCACCGGGCAGGCCGGCACGTCGCACGCCAGGTCGCCGCGGCCGAAGCTCTGGGTCCGCCCCTTCTCGACAGCCGTCGCCACCAGCGCGCTGACCTGGCCGCGGTGGTGGTGGCCCCCGCCGTCCCAGGCGAGGCAGTCCGCGGTGTCGGTGACCGCCAGCGCCGGCGTACCGAGCAGGTCCCGCAGATGCCGGACCGCACGCTCCGCGCTGCCGCTGGTCAGCCCCTCCCGCAGGGCCGGCGACGCCAGCGACGCGGTGTGCAGCGTCCGGAAGGTGGCGCGGTCGGACTCGGAGCCGAGGTGTGTCCGCCGCCACACGCGCATGGGAACAGCATGACCGATCGGGTCGTCGGGCGAGGCAGCGCGCAGCGCTGACGAGCCCGACCCTCTCCCTCTCAGTGATGACGTAGCGAGGGTGATGCGTGCAGGCCTGCGGACGGGAAGGTCGCGGCCGTAGAGCAGCTTGGCCGCGGCGCGGGTAGCGCTACGCAATGGGGGCGATAGCTCCTGCCCGCGACGCGCCGCTGCAGGCCGCGACGTTCCCGTCCGCAGGCCCACCACACGACACTGCGAGCGCAGGCGCCAGACCTCTACGGCACCATCCAGTTCAGGACGGCAGTCGACTGCAGCCAGGCGATCAGGCACATGAACGCCAGGAGCAGCACGCTCCAGCCGATCACCTTCCGGAAGATGTCGCCTTCCTTGCCGGCCAGCCCGACGGCGGCCGCGGCGATGGCGAGGTTCTGCGGGCTGATCATCTTGCCGAGCACGCCACCGGAGGAGTTCGAGCCGGCCATCAGCACCGGGTCGAGCCCGGCCTGGCCGGCGGTCTGCACCTGCAGCGCGCCGAACAACGCGTTCGACGAGGTGTCCGAGCCGGTCACCGCGACCCCGAGCCACCCGATGATCGGGGACAGGATCGCGAACGCGCTGCCGGCCTGGGCGAGCCAGGCGCCCAGCGAGCCGGTCTGGCCGGACAGGTTCATCACGTAGGCCAGGGCGAGCACCGCCATCACGGTGATGATCGCCGACTTGAGCTCGACGTAGGTCTTGCCGTAGGTGGCGACCATGTCGCGCGGCTTCACCTTCAGGATCAGTGCGGTGATCAGGCCGGCCAGGATCATCAGGGTGCCCGCGGCGGGCAGCCAGTTGAGCGTGTAGTTGGTCGTCGCGACCGGCTCGCCCGCGGTGTTGAGGATGTCGAGGCCGGGCCAGGCGAAGATCTTGGTCCACGGCTCCTTGGCCAGCTGCTCCTTCACCGCGGTGATGTTGGTGATCGAGAAGATCGCGATGATCACGAGGTACGGCGCGTACGCGCGGGCGACATCGGCGCCGGTGTCCTGGTGGTTCGGGTCGGTGAGGTCGCCGCTGCTCGACGTACCACCCGTGGCGCCCCCGATGCCGCCTTCGTCGGCAGCACCGCTGGCGCCACCGCCGCGGCGGCGGGCGCCGGCGGGTACGGAGTCCGACGCGCGGGTCGTCGACGGCTCGGCGGTCAGCACCTCGGCGGGCGACCACACCCGGACCAGGAGCACCACCGAACCGGCCGCGACCAGCGAGGCGATGATGTCGGTCAGCGGCACCGAGATGTAGTTCGACGCGACGAACTGGGCCACCGCGAACGAGACGCCACAGGTGATGGCCGGGAGCCACGCGTTCCTGACGCCGCGCCGGCCGTCGACGATGGCGACCAGGATGAGGGGCACCACGATCGCCAGCAGGGGTGTCTGCCGGCCGACCATCGCGCCCAGGGTCTCGGTGTTCAGCCGCGGGTCGTCTGCGGCGCCCGACGTGACCGTCCCGAGCGTGACGATCGGCGTCGCGAGGGCACCGAAGGCAACTGGGGCGGTGTTCGCCACCAGCGCGACCACCGCGGCCTTCATCGGCTCGAAGCCGAGAGCCATCAGCATCACGACCGTGATCGCGACCGGCGTACCGAACCCGGCCAGTGCCTCGAGCAGCGCCCCGAAGCAGAACGCGATGATGATCGCCTGCACCCGCTGGTCGGGACTGACCTTCTCGAAGGAGCGGCGCAGCACGTCGAAGTGGCCGCTCGCGACGGTGAGGTTGTAGACCCAGATCGCATTGATGACGATCCACAGGATCGGGAAGAAGCCGAACGCCGCGCCCTCGGTGCCGGCCAGCAGCGCCTGGTCCGCCGGCATGTCGAAGAGTGCGATCGCGACGAACAGCGCGACGACGAGCGAGATGAGCCCGGCCAACCAGGCCTTCATCTTGAGCCCGCCCAGCAGCACGAACAGGGCGAGCAGCGGCAGAGCTCCGCACAGTGCGCTCAGGGCGAGCGAGTCACCGACGGGCTGGAGGTCCTGTTGAAACATGGAGGACCGGTTTCCACTTGTGGCACCGATCACACCTTCGGGTGAGGCGAACCGCCGTCGTCGCAGGTCAGCGGAAGTCGATCAGCAGCATGTCGGTCGACGAGCCGTCCGAGACCGCGTTGTCGCCGTCCTCGGTCGAGCGGTTCTCGGTCAGGGTCGGGGTGACCCGGTCGAGCACCTGCGCGCGGAAGCAGCTGGCGGCGTACGGCAGCTGCATGCCGTCCATGCCCCGGCCGTACTCGTCGTAGAAGGCGATCACCTCGGCCATCTTGGCCTCCTGCTCGCCCGGAGACAGCACCGCGATGTTGGAGCGCGAGCGCACCAGGTCCTGGATCGACCTGCGGTCGACGACCTGCCAGAACTTGAACGACTCCTGCTCGACCTCGCCGAACAGCTTCGACCCGGTGAGCAGCTCGGTCGGGTCGGTCAGCTGCTCCTGGGTGCCGATGATCCGGCCGAGCCGCTTGACCCACGGAATGCGTTCGTCGCGCTGGTTCCAGACCGCGGAGAGGCGACCGCCGCGCCTGAGCACCCGGGCGATCTCGGGCAGCGCCTTCTCGTGGTCGAACCAGTGGAACGCCTGACCGATCACCACCACGTCGTACGTCGCGTCTCCGGCGGGGATCTCCTCGGCCGGTGCCTGCGAGGCGCGGACGTCGGGCAGGTGCTTCTGGAGGATGGCCAGCATCTCCGGGTCGGGCTCGGTGGCGTGCACGTCGTGGCCGAGGGCGACCAGCTGCTCGGTGAGCTTGCCGGTGCCGGCCCCCAGCTCGAGGACGGAGAGGGGTTGCTCTGAGGTGAGCCAGACCGCGGCCTCGCGTGGGTAGCTGGGCCGGCCCCGGTCGTAGGCGTCCGCGACCCCGCCGAAGGAGCGGGCGGGCTCTGGGTGCTCGGTGCTCATCACTCGCCAAAGTACCGGCTCGATAGCGTTTCGGCCGTGAGCCATTCCGATGACCCACTGGCCCGGTTGGCAGCACTGGAAGGGGTGCCGTCGGCGTTCGCGGCCGCCCGCGACGGCATCGACGTGGTGCTGCGCGACCGCGGGCTGCGTCGTACGTCGCCGGAGACGACGGCCGAGTCGCTGCTGCGAGGTGCGCACGCCTCGGCTGTCCTCGAGGGCTCCTCGTCGTCGCTGGCCGAGGTGCGGTCGGGATCCGCGGACGCGCTCGCGGCCGCCGCGGTCCGGGTCTCGACCTCTCTGCTGGGACTGGCGCCCACGCTGACCCGGTCGCCGCTGCAGGCGCTCGCTCGCCTGCACACCCTGGCGGGGGCAGGCTCGGTCGAGGACTCGTCGCTGGGTCGGCCGCGGGACGCCGCCTCTGCGGAACGGCTGCAGGGCGTGGCGCGGCTGCTCAGCGCTACGTCGTCGGCTCCCGCGCTGCTGCTGGCCGCCGTGGTGCACGCCGAGCTCGCGACCGCGGCGCCGTTCGCCTCGCACAGCGGGCTGGTCGCGCGGGCCGCGGAACGGTTGGTGCTGGTCGCTCGCGGCGTCGACGAGAAGTCGCTGACCGTGCCGGAGGCCGCCCACCTGGCGCTCCGCGCGGCGTACGAGTCGAACCTCAACGCCTACCGCGACGGCGGGCCGAACGGCGTGCACGCCTGGCTGCTGTACGCCGCCGAGGCCTACGCCGCGGGGGCTGAGGCGAGCCCGCTCCGGCGGCCCGTCGAGTAGCTCGACGCCGTCTCCGGAGTGGCACCCGGCAAAACGAAACGGCCCCCGAAGAAGGCCGCACGCACGCCCCAATGTCCTCTCATCGGGCCACGATTTCAAGGCCTTGTGAACACCGGGCCAAGCAGCGTAGACATGGTGTCAACAACTCCAGAGCAACACGTGAACCGGGTACCCACGCGGCGATCTACCCTTCGCAGAGGGCGCTAGCCAAGTCGGAATCTGTCCGCGGCAGTAGTTAGATGTTGCACGCTTGGTAGCCGGGTTCACGTGTCAGCGGTGGCACTCGAGGTCTCGAACTTCGGGTGCCACCTGCATTTCAGGGGCTTGTCGGTTGGGGTTGGTCTGGCGCCTGCGCTCGCGGCACCGTGGGGGCGGGCCTGCGGCCGGGGACGGCCGCGGCCTGCAGCGGCGCCGCGCGGCGGCGGCTGCCGCTCCCATTGCGCTGCGTTGGCCGCGCCGCGGCCAAGCTGCTTGATGGCCGCGACCATCCCCGTCCTCCGGCCCGCCCGCGCGTCGTCCTCGCTGCGTCATCACTGGGGTGAGGGGCGTCGGGCTCGTCAGCGGCTGCGCCGCTTCCTCGCCCGACGTCGTAGCGTCATGCGTTTCGAGCACCCGGGTGCACGTTCCGTATGACCTCCCGCACGCAACCACGCTGGGACCGCAGCCGCACCCGCTCTCGCAAGAAGCCTCAGGCCTCGAGGCGCTTTCTGCGCGCGTTGGCCCAGAGGACGCCGCCGACGGCGACGACGCCGCCTACGGCCAAGGCGGCGAGGGTCGGCTTGTAGGGCACTCGGCTGCGGAGCGCGACCGGCTTGACGAAGACCAGGATCGGCCAGCCGTGGGAGGCCGCGACCCTGCGGAGCTCCTTGTCGGGGTTGACCGCGTGGGCGTGGCCGACGGCCTCGAGCATCGGTACGTCGGTGACCGAGTCGCTGTAGGCGAAGGAGCGGTCGAGGTCGTAGCCGCGCTCCTCGGCGAGCTCGACGATCGCGCGGGCCTTCTCCTCGGCGTACGCGTAGTAGTCGATGTTGCCGGTGTACTTGCCGTTCACCTCTTCGAGCCGGCTGGCGATGACGATGTCCGCGCCGAGCATGGCGCCGATCGGCTCGACCACCTCGGTGCCGCTGGTGGAGACGATGACGATGTCGCGGCCGACGAGCTTGTGCTCCTCGATCAGGCTGACCGCTTCGTCGTAGACCAGCGGGTCGACGATGTTGTGGAGAGTGTCGGCGACGATCTCGCGGACAGTGGCGACATCCCAGCCGCCGACCAGCTGCGACATGAACGCGCGCATCTTCTCCATCTGGTCGTGGTCCGCGCCGCCGACGAGGTAGACGAACTGGGCGTACGCCGACCGCAGCACCGCGCGGCGGCTGATCAGGCCGCCGGCCTGGAACGGCTTGGAGAAGGCGAGCGTGCTCGACTTGGCGATGATCGTCTTGTCGAGGTCGAAGAAGGCCGCGCTGCGTAGAAGCGGTGCGGCCATGACTCCATCGTAGGGATCCACCAAGCGTCCACAGGCGAACCTCCAACCTGCTCCTTCCACAGGTTTGTGCTCGCCGGGCGTCGTCCGTCGTCGTACCCGGGGATCGTCGACGCATGGATTTCGCCCTGCACCGGCCACTGATCGCCACCGCCGACGCCGCGCTCACCGAGGAGCTCGCTCGGCTCGCTGCGGCTGCCGGCGCCGACGTCGACGTGGCCTCGTCGGCGGACGCGGTGCTGCGAGCGTGGGCCTCGGCTCCGGTGGTGCTGATCGGGATCGATCTCGCCCTCGCGCTGGCCGACCTGGCGCCACCTCGCCGGCCGGGAGTGCAGGTCGTCGGGTGGTCGCCCGCGGCACCGGGGGCATTTCGCGACGCTCTGCTGGTGGGCGCCGAGCGCGTCGTGGAGCTGCCGGTCGGGGCCGAGCTGGTGGCGGAGCTGCTCACCGACCTCGGCGAGGCCGGCCGTCCCGATGGCGTCGTGGTGGGAGTCGTCGGGGGCTCGGGCGGCGCGGGTGCGACCACGTTCGCCTGCGCCCTCGGGCAGATCGCCGCCGGCCGCGGCCCGGCCCTGGTGGTCGACCTCGACCCGTGGGGCCCTGGTTGCGACCGGGTGCTCGCGTTGGAGGATGCGCCCGGTGTGCGGTGGGACTCGCTGGGGACGGCGTCGGGGCGGCTGAGCGGCCGGTCTCTGCGCGAGGCGGTGCCGCGGAGAGACGGTCCCGGTGTCCTGGGCTGGCCACCCACTCCGTGCGGCTTGGACGCCGGCGCGGTGCGCGAGGCGCTGTCCGCAGCCCGGCGAGGCCACGACACGGTGGTCGTCGACCTGCCGCGCTCGGGCGACCTGGTCTCCGAGACGGTGGCTCGCTGCGGGCTCGTCGTCGTGACCGTCCGCCCCACGGTCACCGGGGTGGCCGCTGCTGCTCGCTGGGTCTCGGCGCTGCCCGATCGCGACCGGGTCGGGTTGGTCGTGCGGGGGAGGGGCGCCGACCCCGGCCGGGTTGCCGCCCTCGTCGGTGCACCGGTCTTCGCCGCGATGGCCGACCAGCGCGGCCTGGCCGAGGCGCTCGACCTCGGGCTGGGCCCGGTGCGGTCGCGCCGCGGTCCGCTCGCCTCGGCCGCGCGCGAGGTGCTCGCGGCCGTGGCTCCCGCAGCGGTGGCCGCATGACCACGGTGGCCGAGGTCGAGCCGGAGGTCGTCGACCGGGTCCGAGAGCGGCTGGCCGACCGGCCCGGCGAGCTCTCGCCGCACCGGGTGGCAGAGGCGCTCAGGGCCGCCGGCCGCCCGGTCGGCGACGCGACCGTCCTGGCCGTCTACGAAGCGCTGCGCCGCGACGTGCTCGGCGCCGGTCCGCTCGAGCCGCTGTTGCGGCTGCCCGGTGTCACCGACGTGCTGGTCAACGGTCCCGGCCAGGTCTACGTCGACCGCGGGGCCGGGCTCGAGGCGACCGGCGTGCGTTTCGCCGACGAGGAGTCGGTGCGCCGTCTGGCCCAGCGCCTGGCCGCATCGGCCGGCCGCCGGCTCGACGACGCGGCCCCGTTCGCGGACCTGCGGCTGCCCGACGGCAGCCGCTGCCACGCGGTCCTGGCGCCGGTGTCCCGCCCGGGCACCACCATCTCGCTGCGCGTGCCGCCGTCTCGGGCCTTCACCCTCGACGAGCTCGTC
Organism: uncultured Actinomycetota bacterium; assembly: GCA_963749865.1. Lineage (GTDB taxonomy): Bacteria > Actinomycetota > Actinomycetes > Propionibacteriales > Nocardioidaceae > Nocardioides. The sequence continues at coordinate 333,579 of CAVVOE010000001.1, read as the reverse complement.
GCCGCTCGCACCCTCACCCCGCGGGGGGCCGAGCTGCTCCGCGCTCTGGTTGCCGCTCGGGTCGCGTTCCTGGTCACCGGGGGCACCGGCAGCGGCAAGACGACACTGCTGGCCGCACTCCTCTCCCTGGTGGACCCCTCCGAGCGGCTCGTCGTCGTCGAGGACGCATCCGAGCTGCGCCCCGACCATCCGCACGTGGTGGCCCTCGAGGGCCGCCCGGCCAACGTCGAGGGCGTGGGCGCCATCGAGCTGCGCACCCTGGTCCGGCAGGCGCTGCGGATGCGACCCGACCGGCTCGTCGTCGGCGAGGTCCGCGGCGCCGAGGTGGTCGACCTCCTGGCCGCGCTCAACACCGGCCACGACGGAGGATGCGGCACCGTGCACGCCAACTCGGCGGTCGACGTTCCCGCCCGGCTCGAGGCGCTCGCGCTAGCGGCCGGCCTCGACCGCGCCGCCACCCACAGCCAGCTCGCGTCCGGAGTCGCCGCGGTGGTGCATCTGGCCCGCGGCCGCGACGGCGTACGCCGCCTCGCCGAGGTCGCGGTGCCCCGGCGCGGGGGCGACGGACTGGTCGCGATGGTGCCGGCCGTGTCCATCGCCGCGGACGGCCACCTCCGCGAGGGCGCCGGCGCGGCCGAGCTGGCGGAGGTGCTCAGGCTGTGACGACCCTCCCGGCCGTCGTGGCCTCCCTGGCCGCCGTGGCCGCACTGGCCCTCCTGGCGCCGGTGCGGCCGCGGCTCCCATCCACACGTCACGACCGCGGTCTCGGGCGCGGTCGGCCGTTGGTGCTGCTCGTCGCGGTGCCGGTGCTGCCGGTGCTGCCGTGGCTGCCGTCCGGCTGGCTGGTCCCCGGGGTGATCGGCGCGGTCGCGATCTGCGTCGCCTGGTTGCTGTGGCTGCGTCGCCGGGAGCGCCGGGTCGCCCACGTGACCGGCCGCCGGGTCCTCGAGACCTGCGAACAGCTCGCGTCCGAGCTGGCCTCGGGACAACCCCCCGGCGCGGCCCTGATCCGGGCGGCCGAGGACTGGTCCGAGCTCGGACCGGTCGCCGAGGCGTTCCGGGTCGGCTCCGACGTGCCGGCTGCCTTGCGCGCGGTGGCCGCCCGGCCCGGCGCCGAGGATCTCCGGCTGCTCGCGGCGGCCTGGCACGTCGCGCACCGCACCGGCCAGGGGCTGGCCGACGCAGTGGATCGTGTCGCCCGCCAGCTGGTCGAGGCGAGGGCCACCCGGCGGGTGGTCGACGGGGAGCTGTCCTCGGCCCGCGCCACCGCCCGGCTGGTGGCGCTGCTGCCGGTGGCCGCCCTGGCGATGGGCTCGGGTGTCGGCGGTGACCCGGTGGGCTTCCTGCTGCGGTCGCCGCCGGGCTGGCTGTGCCTGGCGACCGGGCTCGGTTTCGGCCTGGCCGGGCTGTGGTGGATCGAGGCGCTGGCGCAGGGCGTGGACCGGGGCCCGTGACCGGGCTCGCCTGCATCATGGCGGGGCTGGTCGCCGCCCTGCTGTTCCCGTCGCGCCCGGCGCTGGACCGACCCAGGACTGTCGCTCCGGTCGGTCGCGACACCGACTGGCTGCGCCGGGGGCGGCCGCTCTGGGTAATGCTCGCCGCCGTCGCTGCGGCGGTGTTCGTGGGCGGCGCTGCAGGTCTGGTCGCGGCACCCGTTGCCGGCGCCGCGACCTGGTGGGCCGTCGAGCGCTCCGAACCGGCCGGCGTCCGGCGCGAGCGCGAGCTGGCCCGGCGCGACCTGCCCCATGTGGCCGGCCTGCTGGCGGACGCGCTCGGCTCCGGGCAGGCACCCGTGGATGCGCTGACGGTCGTGGCCGGCGCGCTGCCGGGTCCGGCGTCCGCGCGGCTCGCCGCGCTGGTCCCGCGGCTCCGACTCGGTGTCGACCCGCACCAGGTCTGGTCCGACCTGGCCTCCGACCCCGCGCTGGCGCCGCTCGGCCGAGCCCTCTCCCGGGCCCACCGCACGGGTGCGCCGGTCGTCGCGGCCGTCGAACGGCTCGCTGACGAGCTGGCCCGCTCCGCACGCGCGGACGTCGAGGACCGCGCCCGCGCCGTGGGCGTGAAGGCCGCGGTGCCGCTCGGGCTGTGCCTACTTCCGGCGTTCGTCCTGATCGGCATCGTCCCGGTGGTCGCCGGGCTGCTCACCAGCCTCGGGCTGTGAGCTACTCGTAGTGCTGACCGCTCCAAAGGAAGTCGGCCACCTGCGCCCAGGTGAGCTCCGGCAGCTCGATGACCGGGCGCTCCACCTTCTCCGCCGGCACCGACACGATCCCGTCCTTGGTCTGGACCGCGACCTCGCCGGGCACGAGCATCCGGCCGGTGTCGTCTCCCGGTTCCCACCCGCCGAAGGCGCCCGCGACCCCGCACTCGACGAACGCCTGGGGATGCCAGTTGTAGAAGTAGCCGTCGCTGGCGCGAACCGCCCCGTCGGGCCGACCGACCGAGCGGCCGAGCCCTCGCATCTCGTCCCGCAACGCACCGCCGCTCTCGGCGTCCTCCATGTCGAGGGCCTGGGACCTGAGAATGCGGTCGACGGTGGCCGCGTCCACCGGTGTCTCGTGGTCATCCGACAGGTCCTGGCGTCGCCACGCCGGATCGCGATCCGGGACCGGGCCGCTGAACGCGGCGTCGAGCGCCCCGACGAACTGGTCGGGCGTCATGCTCGGCTGGGAAAGGTGTGGCTCGAGAGCGGCGCGCAGCGCGCGCAGAAACTCCTCGAGCGAACGGTGGCTGTCCGCGTGCCGGGCGACGAGCTCGGTGACCGAGAGGTAGAGGTCGCGGTTCGTCATCGCGCGAGCGTAGCCACCAACCGTCCACAGCGAGCGGTGGCAAGCCGGTCCTCCACAGACCGGCCCACGCCGCCGCGGACCGGGGGTCGCGGCCCGCAAAGTTCGAGGCCCCGGCCGCGCCGCGGCCACGTCCACGAAGGAGTTCCATGCACTTCACGCCCTCCACCACGACCCTGCGGGCAGCGCGCGCCGACGATGAGCGCGGCATCACGACGGCGGAGTACGCCGTCGGCACCGCCGCCGGCGCCGGACTGGCCGGCCTGCTCTACAAGATGCTCACCGGCGGCTTCGGCGACAAGCTGCTCAAGCTGCTCTACGACCACGTCCTCGGCCTGCTCGGGATCGGGTGATCCGCTGATGGTCACGCGGGCCAGGGCGGAGCGGGGCGCAGCCACCGCCGAGCTGGCGATGGTGCTGCCGCTGCTCGTGGCGGTCTCGATCGGGCTGGTCTGGCTCCTGGCCGTTGGCGCCGCCCAGGTCCGCGCCGTCGACGCCGCCCGCGAGACCGCCCGCGCCCTGGCCCGCGGCGACGACGAAGCCGCCGCGGTCGAGCGCGGGCTGACCGTGGCGCCCGACGGCAGCCGGGTCGCGGTCAGCCGAGGTGGGGGCGAGGTCAGGGTGACCGTGACCGGACGGGTCGAGGGGCCGGGCGGCCTCTTCACCCACCTGCCCTCACCACGACTGCGCGCCGAAGCGGTTGCGGCCGAGGAGGAAGGAGCAGTGCCGTGACGCGGACCGAGCGCGGCTCGGCGACCCTGTTCGCGCTGGCGATGGTCGGCGTGCTGATCCTCGTCGGCGCGGCCCTCGGCGTGGTGGCCGCGATGGTCCACGCCCACCGGGTGGCGCAGTCCGCCGCCGACCTGGCCGCCCTTGCCGGTGCCGACGCGAGAGCGCGCGGTCGCGACCCGTGCGCGGCAGCGGCCGCGGTGGCGGGCGCCAACGGTGCGGTGCTCGACGGCTGCGTCGTCGACGGGTTCGACGTCCGGCTCCGGGTCACCGTCGACGGCCCGCACTGGTTGGGCCAGCGACACGACCTCTCCGCCGAGGCGCGGGCCGGGCCGGGGTGACTCAGAGGGTCGGGCGGTCCTTCTCCTCATGCTGGTCGACGTTCATCCGGCGCTCGGCCTCGACGCTGTCCAGCTTGGTGGACAGCTCCTCGAGCCGCTTCTGCTCCTTGCGCCGCGCCCACGAGCGCTTCGACCCCGACTTGAGGATCCACAGCCCCCACCAGATCGCGACCGCGGCCCCGACGCCGATGAGGAACAGGGCCACCGGGCTGAGGTCCTGGCCGAGGAACTGGAGCTGTCCGTCGTCGACCTCGGAGGTGAAGAGCCCACAGACGATCGCCAGGGCGCCCAGCGCGATGAGCACGAGACCGAGGATCACCATGCCGGGACAGTAACGCTCGCGGGCGGCGGAGTCACGGACCCCGACCCGGGTGCTCAGCCGTCCAGGAGCACGTCAAGCAACCGGATCGATCCGGCCTTGTCGAGGGGGTTGTTCTGGTTGCCGCACTTGGGCGACTGGACGCACGACGGGCAGCCGTCGAAGCACTCACAGGCGGCGATGGTCTCGCGGGTGGCGGTGAGCCACTCACGGGCGGCGGCGAACCCCCGCTCGGCGAAGCCGGCGCCGCCCTGGTGGCCGTCGTACACGAACACGGTGAGCCGACCGGTGTCCGGGTGCAGTGCGGTGGAGACGCCGCCGATGTCCCAGCGGTCACAGGTCGCGAAGAGAGGAAGGAGTCCGATCGAGCAGTGCTCGGCGGCGTGCGCAGACCCGGGGAGGTCGACGGTCGCCAGCCCGGCCTGGTCGAGGGCGCCCTCGGGCACCGTCCACCAGACGCCGGTCGTGCGCAGGGTGCGCTCGGGGAGGTCGAGCGGTTCCTCGCCGATCACCTCGCCGTCAGGCTGTCGCCGCATCAGGAAGGACACGACCTGGTGGGTGACGTCGACCTGGCCGACCGACAGCCGGCAGTCTCCCCAGTCGCGGTGGTCGTGCTCGGCGACGATGGAGATGTCGGTGGTCTCGCGGGCGATCGTGGAGTACGCCGGGTCCGCTCGGCCGATCACGGCGACGTGCTCGCCGAGGTCGAGGGACTCGACCAGCCACGTCTCGCCGCGATGCACGTAGACAGCACCCGCGTGGGCGGTCGAGTGGGCACTGCCGGAGTCGACGGTGCCGATCACCCGGCCGGTGTCGGCCTCGACCAGCGAGACCGGCGGTCCTCCGGCCGAGCGGATGTCGGCGAGGTCGCTGGCCCGGCGGCGGTCGGTCCAGAACCAGCCGCGCGAGCGGCGCCGCAGCAGCCCGGCCCGGGTCAGCTGGTCGGCGACGCCGCGGGCGGTCGGGCCGAACATCGGAAGGTCGGCCTCGGTCAGCGGGATCTCGGCCGCGGCGGCGCACAGGTGGGGTCCGAGCACGTAGGGGTTCGAGGGGTCGAAGACGGTGGCCTCGACCGGCTGGCCGAGCAGCGCCTCGGGATGGGTGACGAGGTAGGTGTCCAGAGGATCGTCACGGGCGACCAGGAGCCCCAGCGCGTCACCGGCGCTGCGGCCGGCCCGGCCGACCTGCTGCCAGAACGCCGCGCGGGTGCCGGGGAAGCCGGCCATCACCACGGCGTCGAGGCCGCTCACGTCGATGCCGAGCTCGAGGGCGTTGGTGGCAGCGAGTCCGGTGAGCTCGCCGGCTCGCAGCCGGCGCTCCAGCTCCCGGCGCTCCTCGGGCAGGTAGCCGCCGCGATAGGCCGCGACCTTGCCGGGCAGGGACGAGTCGACGTCGGCCAGCAGCCGGGCCGCGGTCATGGCGACCTGTTCGGCGCCGCGCCGCGAGCGGATGAAGGCCAGCGTGCGGACGTCCTCGGCGACCAGGTCGGCCAGCAGGTCGGCGGCCTCGGAGCTGGCGGCCCGCCGGAGCGGGGCGCCGTTCTCTCCCTTGAACTGGGTGAGCGAGGGCTGCCACAGGGCCACCGACACCTCGCCGCGTGGCGAGCAGTCCCCGGTCACGGCCAGCACGTCGAGCCCGGTGAGCCGGGTGGCCGCGGTCGCGGGTTCGGCGACCGTGGCCGAGGCCAGCACGAACGTGGGACGGGCGTCGTAGGCCGCGCAGATCCGCCGCAGCCGGCGCAGGATCTGGGCGACGTGCGCGCCGAACACCCCGCGGTAGTGGTGGCACTCGTCGACCACGACGTAGGCCAGCTGCGAGAGGAAGGGTCGCCATCGCTCGTGACCGGGGAGCAGCGAGTGGTGCAGCATGTCGGGGTTGGTGAGGACGTACTCGGCGTGGTCGCGGGCCCACTCGCGCTGGTCGCGGCCGCTGTCGCCGTCGTGGGTGGTGACCCGGACGTCCAGGCCGAGGGCAGTGAGGCCCGCGAGCTGGTCCTGGGCCAGCGCCTTGGTGGGCGCCAGGTAGAGAGCGGTGGCGCCGCGCTGGCCCCGGAGGCCGCGGGCGGCCAGGGCCGAGCTGAGGGCCGGGAGCTGGTAGGCCAGCGACTTCCCGGACGCCGTGCCGGTCGCGACCACGACGTGCTGACCGGCGTACGCCGCCTCGGCCGCCACCGCCTGGTGCTGCCACGGCTGGACGACGCCGCGCGCGCCGTACGCCGCGACCAGGGACGGGTGCGCCCACTCCGGCCAGGGCGCGGTGCGGGCCGCGCGGGCAGGCAGTCGCTCGAGGTGGGTCAGCCGGCCCTCGCGGCCCGGAACCCCGGCCAGCCGGTCCACGACTTCTGCCATCGACCGACCCGGCAGCCGTCGGCCGGACGGCGCGGCGGACAGGGTCACGACCCGAGCATGACAAAGGCCGGCGACAGTCCGGCGACAAGGCGGCGACGAGACGCCAGAACAGACCGGGAACCAGATGTATAGGTGTGGCGTCCTTTGTGGTGCGACCTTTGTACGAGTCTCGGGTCGGCGTGGTTTGATTGTGCTGGCTGGTGCCGGGGTTGACGATGTCCTGCGCGCTCGCCGCCCGAAATCCCAGGGGAGTGGACGTGGACCTGACGCTTGCGACCAATGAGGTCGACGGGGCGACCATCATCGCCGTCGGCGGTGAGATCGACGTCTACACGGCCCCGAAGCTGCGCGACAAGATCACCGAGCTGGTGGCCGCCGGGGTCTACGACATCATCGTCGACATGGAGGCTGTCGAGTTCCTCGACTCCACCGGCCTGGGTGTCCTGGTCGGCGGCCTCAAGAAGGTCCGGGCCCACGACGGGTCGCTGCAGCTGATCTGCACCCAGGACCGCCTGCTCAAGATCTTCCGGATCACCGGGCTGGCCAAGGTCTTCGTCATCCACGACTCGGCCGACGGGGCGCTCGCGGCCCGCTGAGCCACCCCTCCGGGCGAGGCCTATCCGCGCTCCGGACTCCTGACCGCGTGCATCGGGTCACACCCGATGCGGCGATCCGTTGTCCGATGCGTAGACTCCCGCACGTTCCGCGACCCGGGTCAGGTCGTCGTCTCCGACGATGCTGACGACCGGGGTTGTGCGGTGAGTCGGTACCTGATCCTCAGGAGGAGAAACGCATGACCGGGTTCAACCCCGCGGTCACGGCGATGGCTCTCGAAGTCAAGGGCGGCAACCTCGTCCTCGTCATCGTCGTCGCGCTGATCGCACTCGGCGCCCTCGCCATGGGCGCGATGTTCCGCAAGGAGGTGCTCGCGGCTGCCGAGGGCACCGACAACATGAAGAACATCGCGCTGGCCGTGCAGGAGGGCGCGGACGCCTACCTCCAGCGCCAGTTCCGGACACTGGCGATCTTCGCGGCGATCGCCTTCTTCGCCCTGCTGCCGCTGCCGGTCGGTGACATCGACAACGGCATGCTGATCCGGATCTTCCGGTCCGTCTTCTTCCTCGTGGGCGCCGGCTTCTCGGCGAGCGTCGGCTACCTGGGCATGTCGCTAGCGGTCCGCGCCAACCTGCGCGTCGCTGCGGCCGCCGACACCGCGGGTCGCGACCCGGCGATGCACATCGGCTTCCGCACCGGCGGCACCGTCGGCATGCTCACCGTCGGCCTCGGCCTGCTCGGCGCCAGCATCGTGGTGATCCTGTTCCAGGACAACGCGCCCAAGGTGCTCGAGGGCTTCGGCTTCGGCGCGGCGCTGCTCGCGATGTTCATGCGAGTCGGCGGCGGCATCTTCACCAAGGCCGCCGACGTGGGCGCCGACCTGGTCGGCAAGATCGAGCAGGGCATCCCCGAGGACGACCCGCGGAACGCCGCGACCATCGCCGACAACGTGGGCGACAACGTCGGCGACTGCGCCGGCATGGCCGCCGACCTGTTCGAGTCCTACGCCGTGACCCTGGTCGCGGCGCTGATCCTGGGCTCGCAGGCCTTCGGCGACAAGGGCCTCGTCTTCCCGCTGCTGGTGCCCGCGATCGGCGCGCTCACCGCGGTCGCCGGCGTCTACCTCATGCGGCCGCGTGCCGGTGAGAACGGCCTGGTCACCATCAACCGCGCGTTCTACATCTCGGCCGCCATCGGGGCGGTCGCCAGCGTGATTCTCGCGTTCGTCTACCTGCCCGGAGACTTCGGCGACCTGGCCAACGCGACCGCCGACTCCGACGGCAGCCCGCGGCTCATCGCTTCCGCCGCCGTGGTCATCGGCATCGTCCTGGCCTCGATCATCCTCAGCCTCACCGGCTACTTCACCGGCACCGACTACCGCCCGGTCAAGGACGTCGGCCGCACCTCGCTGACCGGCCCGGCGACCGTCATCCTGTCCGGCCTCGCGGTCGGCTTCGAGTCGGCCGTCTACACGGCCCTGGTCATCGGTGCGGCGGTCTTCGGGGCGTTCCTGATCGGCGGTGGCTCGGTCACGGTGGCACTGTTCGCGGTGGCGCTGGCCGGCTGCGGCCTGCTGACCACGGTCGGCGTGATCGTCGCGATGGACACCTTCGGCCCGGTCTCCGACAACGCCCAGGGCGTCGCGGAGATGTCTGGCGACGTCAGCCCGGAGGGCGCGCAGATCCTCACCGAGCTCGACGCCGTGGGCAACACCACCAAGGCGATCACCAAGGGCATCGCGATCGCGACGGCGGTGCTGGCCGCGAGCGCGCTGTTCGGCTCCTACGTCAACTCGATGGTCGAGTCGTTGAACGAGGTCGGTGACCCAGGCGACGTCGGCGACCTGACCTTGCAGTCGTTCAGCTTCGACATCTCCAGCCCGAACATCCTGGTCGGCGCCCTGCTCGGCGCCGCGGTGGTGTTCCTCTTCTCCGGCCTGGCGATCAACGCCGTCGGTCGGGCGGCCGGTGCGGTCGTCGTCGAGGTCCGTCGCCAGTTCCGCGAGATCCCCGGGATCATGGAGGGCACCGGCCGTCCGGAGTACGGCAAGGTCGTCGACATCGTCACCAAGGACTCGCTGCGCGAGCTGGCCACGCCCGGCATCCTCGCGATCCTGGCACCGGTGGCGGTGGGCTTCGGTCTCGGCGTCGGTCCGCTGGCCGGCTTCCTGGCCGGGGCGATCGCGACCGGCACCCTGATGGCGGTGTTCCTGGCCAACTCCGGCGGCGCCTGGGACAACGCCAAGAAGCTCGTCGAGGACGGCAACCACGGTGGCAAGGGATCACCGGCCCACGAGGCCACCATCATCGGTGACACCGTCGGTGACCCGTTCAAGGACACCGCCGGCCCGGCCATCAACCCGCTGCTCAAGGTGATGAACCTGGTCTCGCTGCTGATCGTCGGCGCCATCGTCAAGCTCTCGGTCGGCGACGACGCGAACACCCCGGTGCGCATCATCATCGCGCTCGCGGCGTTCCTCGCCATCGCTGCTGCGGTGTTCATCTCCAAGCGCCGCTCCGCGGTGATCGGCGACGAGGAGCCGCCGGCCGCACCGCCGGCTGCGCCGGTGAGCGACCCGGCTGCCACCGCCTGACCCGCTTCACCACCGACGCCGAGTCGTCGTTGCTGCTCATCAGCTACGACGACTCGGCGTCGTGGCTTTGGTGGGCTTGACCCCGGAGGTAATCGACAGCGTTACCTGGCGGTGCCAGCCTTGGAACATGAACAACGAGTCCAGCAGGTACGACGCCACCCTCCGCGTGGTGATGTGGCTCGACGCGTTCTGGTCGGCCGCGGCCACGCTGATCGCGATCGTCGGCTCGCTGGCGGTGGCTCTGCTCGGGCTGCCGCACGGCGCCCACCTCGCGGTCGGGATCAGCGCCCTGGTCGCCGCGGCCTTCCTGGCCGCCTGCGGCGCCGTGACCGGGGTGCTGCTGATGCTGCGGATGAACGCCGGCCACTACACGATGCCGCGCGACCTGCGGGTGCCGCTGCCCAGGGGCATGGTGCCCAGGATCGGACCCGAGGCGTGACGGTGGCGGCCGCTGAGGTCGGCCCGCTCCTTCGGGAGTGGCGCGAGCGCCGCCGGCTCAGCCAGCTCGAGCTGTCCAACCGCGCCGAGGTCTCGACCCGGCACCTGAGCTTCGTCGAGACCGGCCGGTCCCGTCCGACGTCGGACATGATCGAGCGGCTGGCCGGCCACCTCGACGTACCCCTGCGCGAGCGGAACCGGCTGCTGCTGGCCGGCGGGTACGCACCGGCGCATCCCGAGCACACGCTCGACGAGCCGGACCTGGCCGCGGTCCGGGACGCGCTGAGCGTGGTCCTGGCTGCGCACGAGCCACACCCGGCCGTGCTGCTGAACCGCTGGTGGGAGCTGGTCGACGCGAACGCCGCGGTCACCCCGCTGCTCGACGGCGTCGATCCGGCGCTGCTCGAGCCACCGGTCAACGTGCTCCGGTTGTCCCTGCACCCGGACGGGCTGGCCCGCAGGATCCTCAACCTCGGCCGGTGGCGCGGCCACCTCCTCGAGCAGCTACGTCAGCGGATCGAGCGCACCGCCGACCCGCGGCTGGCCGAGCTGGCCGTCGAGCTGGCCGGCTACCCGGGCGTAGCCGCTGAGCCGGCGTCCCCGACCGACGTCGTCCTCCCGCTCCGGCTGGCCTCCCCGGCCGGCGAGCTCGCCTTCTTCTCCATCGCCGCCCACGTCGGCACCGCCACCGACGTCACCGTCGACGAGCTCACCATCGAGGCGTTCTACCCGGCCGACACGGCCACCGCTGAGGCGATCCGCTCGCTCACCTCGCAGCTCTGACGTCGGTGTGGGTGAAGTCGTCGCCCTTGAAGAGCAGTGGCTCGTCCTTGACCTTGGCCAACGCGTAGGAGAAGCAGTCCCCGAGGTTGAGGCGGGCTCGCGAGCGGGAGCCCTTGCCGAAGCGGGCGTAGGCCTCGCGCGCCAAGCGCGCATGGTCAGCCGTGAACGCCACAACATCGATCCCTGCGTGCACCGACCAGCTCGTCGAGGTCGCCGTGGCGCGAGGGTCCGAGGACGACGCCCGTCTCCACGAGCGTGGGGGCTGTGACCGAAGGTCGGCTGCCTCGTTCCAGGAGCACGGCGAACTCGACCATCTCGTCCTCGCCGTTGAGGATCGCGACCAGCGCCGAGGAGTCGACGATCACCGGAGCAGCCCGCGCTCGTCGTACAGGTCGTCGTCGGTCAAGATCGGCTCAGGTCGCGCCGCGGAGCGCCGCGCGATCTCGAGCATTCGCTCCAGCCGCCCCTCGCGGCGCTTCTCGTCGGCATCAAGCGCAGCCTGCAGGGCTTCACGGATCGCGGCGGTCATGGACGTGTCGTGCAGGTCGGCCAGCTCGCGGGCCAGTCGGTAGACCTCGGGATCCTTGATGTTCAAGGTCGGCATGTCCGCAATTCTACCGTCCACGGTAGAAATCAGGCGGCGGCGTCGCGGGCCTCGAGGGCGCGTGCCCTGACCCGGACCAGCCGGCGGCGAACCGACCCGAGCAGCAGGTCGGGGTGGCCCAGCGGCAACAGGTCGGGCAGGCCGTCGGGACGCCACCACCCCGCGCCGTCCAGGTCGCGGTAGCCGACCAGGCCGCGCTGGACGACCTTGCCGTACGTCGAGATCGTGACGGTCAGCGCGAGCGACTCCTTGATCCGGCCCATGGTCCGCTCGCCCTGCGGGCGGTAGAGCGCGTTCGCCTTGCCGACCGCCCAGCAGATGCCACCCGCGGCGTGGGACGCGGTGGCGGCGTCCAGAATCACCTCGGGCTCGCGGGCCCACACATGCAGCAACGCGGAGCGCAACGCATGGGAGGTCTCGTCGTCGAACCACTTGTCGGCGACCGCATCGAGGAGCTCGGCCACCGCAGCCAGCCGCGACTGGGCCGGCCGGGACCCGGCGTCCGGGAGGTCGCGGCCGCCGTCGGCCAGGGGCTCGTCGTCCAGCGCGAGCACCGCGTCGCGGCCGCCGCAGACGGAGTCGAGCCACTGGAGCGCCCGCTCGTGGGTCGGGACCGGTGGCTCGGATACGGGTGGGCGCAGCTCGCGGTCGAAGCGGTCGGCGTGCTCCTGCCAACGGGTGCCCTCCACCCGCTCGCCCCACACGTCGACGAGCCTCCCGTCGACCAGGACCAGATGGGTGACCCGGTCGTGCGGATCGAGCAACGAGCCGGCGTAGCCGTAGTGGTCGGGAACGTCGTACGGGAACACAGCACCTCCGAGCGGGACCGGGTAGCGAACGCCTACGGTGCCACCGATCGGCGCGCCGCGTCGGTGCTCATCCACAGCCGCCGGGGACGGGGAAGTCGACTGCACGCGCTACCGTGACCAGCCGTGACCCCGCTCGGACAGTGGGGTTGCGGCACGCAGAGAGAAGGAAAAGGCAGTCAGTGGCACACAAGTTGGTGATCGTCGAGTCCCCGGCGAAGGCCCGCACCATCGGCGGGTACCTCGGCCAGGGGTACGTCGTCGAGTCCTCCATCGGCCACATCCGCGACCTCCCGCAGAGCGCCGCCGAGACACCGGCCAAGATCAAGGACAAGCCGTGGGGCCGGCTCGCCGTCGACGTCGACAACGGCTTCGAGCCCTACTACGTCGTTCCGCGTGACAAGAAGCAGCACATCTCCAAGCTGCGTACGCTGCTCAAGGACGCCGACGAGCTCTACCTCGCCACCGACGAGGACCGCGAGGGCGAGGCGATCGCCTGGCACCTGCTCGACGAGCTCAAGCCCAAGGGCATCCCCGTGCACCGCATGGTGTTCCACGAGATCACCCGGGCGGCCATCCTCGAGGCGGTCGCGAACCCGCGCCAGATCAACGACGACCTCGTCGAGGCCCAGGAGGCCCGGCGGATCCTCGACCGCCTCTACGGCTACGAGGTCAGCCCGGTCCTCTGGAAGAAGGTCATGTCCGGCCTCTCCGCGGGCCGCGTGCAGTCCGTCGCCACTCGGCTGGTCGTGGACCGTGAGCGCGACCGGATGGCGTTCCGCCTCGCGTCCTACTGGGACCTCGAGGGCACCTTCGACGCGGGCGCCGAGAAGGAACCACGGATGTTCCCGGGCCGGCTGCACTCGATCGACGACCGGCGGGTCGCCGGCGGCTCCGACTTCGGCCAGGACGGGCAGCTCAAGAGCAAGAAGGGCGTCAACAAGTCCAGGGTCCACCTCGATCGCCCGGCCGCCGAGGGGCTGGTGCGGGCGCTCAGCGACACCACCTTCGAGGTCCGGTCGGTCGAGTCCAAGCCCTACCGCCGCCAGCCCTACGCTCCGTTCCGCACCACCACGCTCCAGCAGGAGGCGAGCCGCAAGCTCGGCATGTCCGCGTCGGTGGCGATGTCGGTCGCGCAGCGGCTCTACGAGAACGGCTTCATCACCTACATGCGCACCGACTCGACCACGCTGTCGAGCGCGGCGGTCAGCGCGGCCCGGTCCCAGGCGCGGGAGCTGTACGGCGACGAATACGTCCCCGACGCCCCCCGCGTCTATGCCAGCAAGGTCAAGAACGCCCAGGAGGCGCACGAGGCGATCCGCCCCTCCGGCGAGTCCTTCCGTACGCCGGCGCAGACCGGGCTGACCGGCGAGCAGTTCCGCCTCTACGAGCTGATCTGGATGCGCACCGTCGCCTCGCAGATGAAGGACGCGGTCGGCCAGTCGGTGTCGATCCGGCTCGGTGGCGCGGCGTCGGACGGGCGCGACGTCGTCTTCGCGGCGTCCGGCCGGGTGATCACCTTCCACGGCTTCCTCAAGGCCTACGTCGAGGGGACCGAGGGTGGCAAGCGCTCCGACGACGACCAGGTGCCCCTGCCCGACCTCCACGACGGCGACCCGGTCTCGGCCGCCGCGCTCAACGCGGTCGGCCACGAGACCAAGCCGCCGGCCCGCTACACCGAGGCCACGCTGATCAAGGAGCTCGAGGACCGCGAGATCGGCCGCCCGTCGACGTACGCCTCGATCATCGGGACCATCCTCAACCGCGGCTACGTCTACAAGAAGGGCACCGCGCTGGTGCCCGCCTGGCTCGCGTTCTCGGTGATCCGGCTGCTCGAGGAGCACTTCCCGCGGCAGATCTCGTATGAGTTCACCGCCGGCATGGAGGACGTGCTCGACGAGATCGCCGCCGGGCACAAGGACCGGGTCAGCGAGCTCCAGGAGTTCTACTTCGGCTCCGACCGGGTGCAGGGGCTGCACGACCTGATCACCAACCTCGGTGAGATCGACGCGCGCGAGCTGGCGACGTTCCCGATCGGCGACACCGAGGCTGGGATCAACCTGCGGGTCGGCCGCTACGGGCCCTACCTCGAGGGTCCGGGGGACGACGGCACCCCGGCCGCGAAGCGCGCCAACGTGCCCGACGACCTGCCGCCGGACGAGCTCACGCTCGAGAAGGCCAAGGAGCTGTTCGCCAACCCGGCCGGCGAGGAGATCCAGCTCGGCACCCACCCCGAGTCCGGGCTCGAGGTCGTGGCCAAGAACGGCCGCTACGGCCCCTACGTCACCGAGCTGCTGCCCGAGGACGCACCCAAGTCGGCCAAGCCACGCACCGGCTCGCTGTTCGAGTCGATGTCGCTGGACACCGTCACCCTCGACGACGCGCTCAAGCTGCTGTCACTGCCCCGCGTGGTCGGCGAGGACCCCGAGTCGGGTGAGGAGATCACCGCCCAGAACGGCCGCTACGGTCCCTACCTCAAGAAGGGCACCGACTCCCGCTCGCTCACCTCCGAGGACCAGCTGCTCTCGATCACCCTCGACGAGGCGCTGCGGATCTACGCCCAGCCCAAGCAGCGCGGTCGCTCGGCCGCGGCGGCGCCGCTCAAGGAGCTCGGCAACGACCCGGTCTCCGGCCAGCCCGTCGTGGTCAAGTCCGGCCGGTTCGGCGAGTACGTCACCGACGGGGAGTACAACGCCACGCTCCGCAAGGACGACAGCGTCGAGGCGATCACCCTCGAGCGCGCCGCCGAGCTGCTGGCCGAGCGCCGCGAGCGCGGCCCCGCCAAGAAGGCGGCCAAGAAGGGCGCGAAGAAGACGGCGAGGAAGTCGTCCAAGAAGACCAACAAGAAGGCAACCAAGAGGGCCAGCACAGCGAAGGCCGCGAAGAAGTGACCGCCTACTGGGTCTCGGAGTACCGCGAGATCACCGACGAGACCAGGATGTCGGCGTACGCCGCGCTCGGCCGGCCCGCTCTCGAGGGCGCCGGCGGCCGGTTCCTCGCCCGGGGGCTGCCCGAGCAGCTCTACGAAGCCGGCCAGGCCACGCTCACGGTGCTGGTCGAGTTCGAGTCGGTCGCGGCGGCGCAGGCGGCGCACGACAGCCCGGCGTACCGAGAGGCGCTGGCCGCCCTCGGCGACGGCGCCGTGCGCGACATCCGGATCGTGCCCGGGCTCGAGTGACCGGTCAGCCGTCCGTCCTCAGCCAGGCGTAGCCCCACGGCGGAAGCACCAGCGGGTCGACCGAGGTGTCGGTCAGCGCGTCGTGGCCGCGAACCGGCAGCGTCACCTCGGCGCCGGAGACGTTGGTGACGCACAGCAGCTCGTCCGGCCCGCCCTGCCCGCGGCGGATCGCGAAGACCCGCTCGTCGAGCTCCTCGACCCGCTGGGTGCCGAACGGCGAGAACGCCTCGTGCCGACGGCGTACGTCGAGCAGGTGTCGCATCCCCTCGAACACGCCTCGTCGCCGGGGGTCGTCACGCAGCGCCGTGACCAGCCGGTCCGCGTCGAGGACGGCCCGGTTGATCCGCCGGTTGATCCGGCTGGTGACCATCCCCTCCAGGTCGGGGGGCGACCCGACCAGCGAGTGGTAGTAGACGGCGGGCACGCCCAGGAAGGCGAACAGGATGCTGTGCGCGGCGAGCGCCTTGGCGGCCAGGGTCGCCGGGTCCTGTGCCTCCTCGACGGTGCACAGCGCGTCCAGGTAGCCCAGGTTGAGCTCGTAGACCGATCGCGAGCCGTCCGGCCGGCTGGCCCACGAGATCTCTCCGCCGTGCGAGCGGGTGCGCTCGACCAGCGCCTCACGCTCCGCGTCGTCGAGGATGCCCTCGGTCGCGCGCAGCCCGATGCCGTCATGGCTGGCCAGGAAGTTGAACCAGGTCGCGGTGTCGCTCACCGGCCCGACGCCGGAGGCCCAGGCGCTGAGCCGCTTCGTCGAGCCGGCGACGAACGAGTGCAGCACCAGGGGTGGCAGCGCGAACTGGTAGACGAGGTGGGCCTCGTCGTGACCGTCGCCGAAGTAGGAGATGTTCTCGTCGTGCGGCACGTTGGTCTCGGTCAGCAGCCGCGCCCCGGGCGCGACGTGGTCCACCAGTGCTCGCCACAGCTTGATCACCGCGTGGGTCTGGGGCAGGTGCAGGCAGGTGGTGCCGGACTCCTTCCAGAGGAAGCCGATCGCGTCCAGCCGCACGGCCGAGGCGCCGCGGGCCAGGTAGCCGAGCAGCACGTCGGTGAGCTCGAGCAGCGCGCGCGGGTGG
The DNA here is from genome assembly GCA_963749865.1 of uncultured Actinomycetota bacterium. Lineage (GTDB taxonomy): Bacteria > Actinomycetota > Actinomycetes > Propionibacteriales > Nocardioidaceae > Nocardioides. Next base: position 317,026 of record CAVVOE010000001.1, on the reverse strand, counting down.
CGCACGTCCACGTCCACCTGGTCCTCGCCGAACGTCGTCCAGGCGCGCACCGTGCTGCCGTCCGGCCGCAGGAACGGGTGGTACAGCGGCGTGGTGCGCGGGCGTACGACGCGGGTGTCGTCGAACGTGGCGTCCTGCTCGAGGTAGAAGCCGTCGTACGCCGGGTCGCGGGCCAGCCACTGCCGGAACCACGGGCAGTGGCTGGAGGTGTGGTTGGCGACGAAGTCGAACATCATGTCGTGCTCGTCGGCCAGGTCGGCCACGTCCTCCCACGTGCCGAGGGCCGGGTTCACCTCCCGGTGGTCGACCACCGCGAACCCGTCGTCGGAGGTCCACGGGAACATCGGCAGCAGGTGCACGTCGCTGACCACGTCGCCGACGTGGTCGTGGAGGAAGCCGGCCAGGGTGTGCAGCGGAGACTCCCCGCGCCGGCGCAGCCCGTCGCCGTAGGTGATCAGGCAGCTGGTCTCGTGAGTCGGCGGCTGCACGGTGCGACCGGCCAGCGCCGCGGCGTACCGGTCGGCCAGCGCGAGCAGCTCGGCGCACACCTCGTCCTGGACGTCGGGGTAGAGCAGCGCGACGTGCGGCCCGATCCGCTCGGCCAGCGTGGTCACGAGAACGCCTCGGCGGTGCCACCCCGGGCCAGCAGCGCGCTGACGGTCTCGAGCCCCCACTCGTCCAGCTCGGCCACCCGGTCCGAGAACGACGCGAGCCCGCCGAGGCTGCTCGCGGCCGTCGCCCACTGCTCACGCAGGGCGTACGACGGCCGGGCCACGACGCAGTCCGGGTCGTTGACCCACAGCCGGCCCTGCTGCCACACCCGCGCGGCCAGCGGCTCGAGGCCGCGCAGCCCGGTCGAGCCGTCCTCGCCACCCTCGTGGAAGGTGTCGGGCGAGACCCGCATCGCGTCGACGAGCCCCACACTGGGCAGCAGCGGCGCCCCGCAGCCGACCAGGTACACGTCCTCGCCGGCGGCCTCGCGGATCAGCTCGAGGCCGGAGCGGTAGGCCGGCACACCCTCGATCGCTCCGGCGTACAGGAAGTCCAGCTTGAGGTAGTCCACGCCGAGCGCCACGAGGCGCCGGACGTGGGTGCCGAGCAGGTTGCGGACTCCCGCGTGCGTCAGGTCGAGCCCGACGAGGTCCTGGCCCCAGTTCCGTCCGGCCGGCCCGGTCAGCCAGTCCGGGTGCTCGCGGGCGAGGGTGGTCTCGGCGCCGACCAGGAACGGCGCCAGCCACAGCCCGGCGCGACGGCCGGAGCTGCGGACCAGGTCCACCACCGCGGCCAACGAGCCGAACCGCGATGACGCCCGCAGCCCCTCGCCGAGGCCGAGGCTCCACCCGTCGTCGACCTGGACCACGTCGACGGGGAGCTCGTGGACGTCGAACGCGTGCACGTTCTCGACGACGTCCGCGGCGGTGACCTGCTCGAAGTACCGGTACCAGGAGCACCAGACCGTCGGCGGGTCGGACAGCGGGACGGCCAGCTCGTCGCCGTACGCCGCGAGCGCGGCCTCGGCCCCGTCGGCGTGCGTGGTCGCCGTGACCGGCCCGGAGGTGCGGACCTGGAGCACGCCGCCCTCGAGCGTGGTGCGGAGGGTGGGCACGGCGAGGAGGTCGGCGCCGGCGTACCGCCGCGCCGGACTGCCGTCACCGGCGTCGACGACCAGCAGCCCCTCGGCCTGGATGCCGTCCCCCTCCACCGGCGTGCCGGGCCGGAACCGCATCAGGTGCTGCCACTCCTCCTCGGGGCCGCGGCCGACGGCGGCGGCTGGGTACCAGTTGGCCGGGCTCCACGACTGCCAGCCCTCGGCGTACACCCGGGCGGTCGCGACGTCGACCGGAACCTCGTCGACGACCTCCCAGCTCATTCGTCCACCCGGACGGGGGCGCCGCCCTGCTCGGCCGACTCCCTGGCGGCCAGCACCAGTGACACGGAGAGGGCGGCGTCGCCGGCGGAGTTCTCCGGCTCCCGGTCATCGGCCACCGCGCACATCAGCTCGCCCATCGCGGCCGCGAAGCCGTCGACGAACCAGGCCCCGGTCAGAGGGACCTCGGTGCGGCTGGCGCCGTCGTCGACCTCGAGCCGGTCCGAGTCGAGCAGCACGCTGCCGCGCAGGGTGCCGGTGGTCCCGTGCACCCAGAACGGACAGCCCGGCTCGGAGGCCACGTTGCTGCCGGTGATCCGCAGGGTCGCCGTCGCTCCCGAGCCGGAGGCCAACGACACCGTCGCCGACCACGGGTTGCGGGCCTCGTCGGGCTGGCCCGGGACCCGCGAGTCCACGGCCTGCACCGAGCGGACCGGCCCGGCCCCGCCGTCGGCCAGCCAGGTGCGGGTGATGTCGACCCAGTGGAGGAGGTAGTCGGTCAAGAGCATGTGCGGCACGTCGTCGAACGGCGTCCCGGCCAGCGGTGGCAGCGGCTTGTCGTGGAGATGGGTGACGCCGGTGACCGTGCCGACCGCTCCGGAGCGGAGCAGCAGGGTGGCGGCGCGCCACGGCGGCGCCCAGCGGCCGTTGTGGTTGACGGCGACCCGTACGCCGGCCGTCGCTGCGCGCGCGAGCACCTCGGGCAGCCGGGCCAGGTCGTGACGGGAGAGGGTGAGCGGCTTCTGGGCGAGCACGTGCTTCCCGGCCGCGACCGCCGCCTCGATCCAGGCCAGCCGGCCCTCGGGACCGGTGGCGATGTCGACGTAGCGCACCTCGGGGTCGGCGAGCAGCTCCTCGGCGCTCGCGTAGACCCGGTGGCGCAGGCCCGCCGTGGTCGACGGCGAGCGGCTCCAGACGCCGACCACGCCGACGCCGTACTGCTCGTACGCCGGCAGGTGTGCCGACTGCGCAATCGTCCCGCAACCCAGGATCGCGACGCCGTGGCGGGCGGCCGGATCGTCGGGGAAACGGGGAGCGGTGTCGACCCTCACGCGGACTCCGGCGCGGCCGGGAAACGGAGCACGGCCTGCACGATCTCCGGGTCGCCCGCGTCGAGCCGCGCGAAGACCGACGCGACGTCGGCCGCGTCGACGACGTCGGTCACCAGGGAACGGGCGTCCACCCGGCCGCGGCGGACCTCCTCCATGAAGGTGCGCACCAGCCGCGGCTGGTCCCAGCGCGGGCCGAGCGCGACCGGTGTCCCGGAGATCTGGCTGGCCACGATCCGCACCCGGTTGTGGTGGAACTCCTCGCCGAGCCGCAGGTTCGCCGCGCCGCCCTGGTAGAAGCCGGACGCGACCACCGTCCCGTCGACGACGACCGCACGGATCGCCTCGTGCAGGGCGAGGTCGCTGCCGCTCAGCTCGATCGCCGCGTCCACGCCGCCGCCCGACCACTCCCGCACCGCCGCCCCGGCGCCGCCGTCGACGCCCGCGTCGACCACCTCGACCGCGCCCATCGCGCGAGCGGCGTCCAGGCGCCGGGCCACGGTGTCGACCGCGACGACGTCGGCCCCGGCCAGGGTGGCGAGCCGGGTCGCGAGCAGCCCGATCACGCCCTGCCCGAAGATCGCCACCCGGTCGCCGAGCCGGACCTCGCCGGCCAGCACGGCGTTCAGCGCGATCGAGCCCACCCTCGCGAAGGTGCCGGAGATCGCGTCCTGCCCGGTCCACACCCGGTGCCGGACGGCTCCGGCCGCGACCACTGCCTCGCTCCGGTGCCCCCAGATGCCGTGCACCACGTCGCCGACCGCGGGCGCGTCGACCCCGTCGGCGACCTCCACGACCTCGCCCACCTCGGAGTAGCCCCAGCCCTCGACCGGGTAGGTGAAGCTCGGCTCTCCGTCGACGAACAGCCGCCGCTCGGCGTCCCAGGTGCGGGTGAGGTAGGGATTGGAGCCGCGGTACGCCGTCAGCTCGGTCCCGGCGGAGATGCCGGAGTACCACGTGCGGACCCGGACCGAGCCGGGCGTCAGAGGCAGGGGTTCGCACGGGACGAGGGCCACCTCACCGGGAGCGGTGAACGACACGACTTCGGGCACGGGTGTCCTCCTGGACGGGGTGGAGCGGGTCAGCCCTTCTCGGCGCCCGCGGTCAGGCCGCCGGCCAGCCAGCGTTCGCTGAGGAAGAACAGCACGATGATCGGCAAGGTCAGGATCACCGAGCCGGCCATCAGCACCGTGGTCGGCACCTCGATGCTCCCGGCGAGCTGGGACAGGCCCAGCGAGACCGTCCACTTCTCGCGCTTCTCCACCAGGAAGAGCAGGGCGAAGAGGAACTCGTTCCACGCGATCATGAACACGAACAGCGCGTTGGAGGCGATGGCCGGCGTCGCGAGCGGCAGGCTGATGTGCCGCATCGCCTGGAGCCGGGTGCAGCCGTCGATGGCGGCTGCCTCCTCGAGGCTGGCCGGGATGGTGTCGAAGTAGTTGCGCAGCATGTAGATCGACACCGCGGCCACCTGCGCGACGTACACGACGAGCAGGCCGGTCAGCGTGCCGCGCTGCTGGATCCGGGTGAAGAACACGAACAGCGGGATGGCCAGCAGGATCGACGGGAAGAAGTAGACGCCGAGGAACAGCGCGCCGATCTGGCGCCGCCCGAAGAACTCGAGCCGGCTCACTGCGTACGCGCCCGGGATGGCCACGAGCAGGCTGAGCACCACGGTGCCGATCGCCACGAAGAAGCTGTTCTTGATGAAGTTCAGGAAGCCCTGGCCGCCGTCGTCCTGCGAAGCGAGCACGTCGCGGTAGGTGCCGAACTCGATCTCGCCCGGCTTTGGCCACAGCGCCCCCGGGTCCTGCAGCACCGACTCGAGCGGCCGGAACGACAGCATCACCATGTAGTAGAAGGGGAACAGCGTGATCAGGAGGAGGAAGACGATGATGATCGGACGCAGCGCGCCGAAGACGCGGCGCTCGACGGCGTCCCGGCTGATGGTGGTCATGCGCTTCTCCGGGGTCCCCGCGGAAGCGTGAGCCTCCGCGCGCAGCGCCTCTGCGAGCGGTTTCGTGGGGTGGTCATGCCACCTCCTCGGGCCGGCCGAACAGCTTGAGGTAGATCGTCACGAGCACCGCCAGGATCGCCGCCAGCACCAGCGCCTGGGCCGCGGCCGCGCCGATGTCACCGCGGTTGATCAGGTAGTCGTAGACGCGCACCGCAACCACCTGGGTGCCGGAGCCGCCTCCGGTCAGCAGGTAGATGTCGTCGAAGTTGTTGAAGGTCCAGATGAACCGCAGCACGGTGAGCACCGCGATGGTGGGGAGCAGCTGGGGCAGCACGATGTAGCGGAACCGCTGGCTCGGCGTCGCGCCGTCGACGACGGCGGCCTCCTCCAGCGAGTCCGGGATCGCCTGCATCCGCGCGGTGAGGAAGAGGAAGGCGAACGGGAAGGAGCGCCACCCCTCGAACAGAACGACGGTGACCAGCGACAGGCTGACGTGCAGGTCGATGCCGAACGGCGAGATCGGCTGGCCCGAGCTCAGGAAGGCCATCGGCTCGTCCCAGCCGAGGAGGGTGGTGCCGTAGTGGTTCACCACACCGAACTGCGGGTTGAGCATGGTGCTCCACACGAAGGTGGCGGCGACCACGGGCGCGACGTACGGCACCAGCATGCAGGCCCGGACCAGGCCGCGACCCCGGAACGGCTGGCGCAGGGCCAGCGCCGCGACCAGCCCGAGCCCGATGGCGCAGGCGGTGCCGGCCACCGAGTAGACGAGCGTGGTGACCAGCGCGTCGATGAACCCCGGGGAGGTGAGGACGTTCTCGAAGTTGTCGAGGCTGAAGTCGCCGATGATCCCGGTCTTGCGCAGGTTGAGCAGCCGCACGTGCTGGAAGGCCAGCGAGAAGGTCCACAGGATCGGGAGGACCACCATCGTGAAGACGATGACCACCGTCGGGGAGATCAGCAGGTAGCCGGTGCGGCGGTCCTCACGGGCCCGGGCGGACCGACCCCGCCGGTAGCGGCGGTCGTGCGGCGCCGGGTCGGGTGCGTCGACCGCCGCCCCGGCCGGGGCGCTAGTGCCCAGCACGGGGGGTCCTGGCGTGCTGGGCACTAGGACCGCTGATCGTCACAGCGAGTCCGCGGCCGCTTTGATCGCGTCGGCGGCCTGCTGCACCGCGTCCTCGGCCGAGGTGCCGTTGGCGACCTCGTTGACAGCGTTGGCCACCGGCTGCTCGCCCTGGATCGCGCCGAGCAGGTCACCCTGCCCCTGCGGAATGGCCCAGCGCTTGAGCGTCTCGGTGCCGTCGGTCAGCGCGTCGATGACGTCCTGGCCGTAGAACTCCGAGAGCGGCGCCTTGGTGTCGACGCCGACGTCCATGCCGGCCCACGCGTCGGCGTACTCGGTCGAGTCGGCGTCTGCTCCCGCTCGGACCGGGATCTTGCCCTCGGGGGCGATCGCGATCCACGGCTCGTATCCGTCGGTCATCATGTACTCGACGAACTCCTTGGCCGGGCCGGTCGCAGCCTCGGCCGGGATCGTCCACGAGGTGATCTCGCCGAAGGTCGCCGGCTCGTCACCGGACGGCCCCTGCAGCGCGGTGACCACGCCGCTGTTCTTGGCGAGGTACGACGGGTCGTCCCCGCACTCGGGGCAGGTCGGGAGGGCGTCGTTCCGCAGCCCGGCCATCTCGTCGAGGATGAAGCTCGACCAGATCAGCATCGCGCCCTGGCCGGCGAAGTACGACGCCCGCGTGGTGTCGACGTCCTGGGCACCCGACACGGAGTAGTTCTGCTGGAGCTGTCCGTAGAAGTCCATGGCCTCGACGCACTCGTCGCTGTCGAAGGTGACCTCGCCCTCGTCGTCGACCAGCTCGCAGCCGTTCCCGAGCCCGATCTCCTCGAAGGTCTGCTCGGTGAACGCGTCACCGGCGACGTTCGCACCCACGAAGCCGGCCACGTCGGAGCTGTCCAGCGCCTCGGCGGCGGCCAGCACGTCGTCGTAGGTCTCGGGGGCGGCCAGGCCGGCGGCGTCGAAGAGGTCCTTGCGGTAGACGAGCAGCTGCACCCACGACTCGCTGGGCACGGCCAGTGCGGTGTCCCCGTCGGCGGTCAGCTCGAGCGCGCTCTCGCTGAACGTGTCGGACCCGAGGCTCTCCAGCACGTCGGCGACGGCATCGGTATCGATCAGCTCGTTGCCCGACAGCGTCCTGATCTGCCCGAGCGGGATGCCGCCCATGACGTCCGGCAGCTCGCCGGCCGCGGCGTTGGAGGTGAGGATCTGGTTGAACTGGTCCTCGGCGACCGCCACCAGCTCGACCTTGGTCCCGGACTCCTTCTCGAACGCGTCGACGATCGCCTGGGTGGCCGCGACCCGGTCCGGCAGGTCCTCCTCGATCCAGACGGTGATCTTGTCGGCACTCCCGCCACCCCCGCCGTCGTCCCCGTCGTCGGAGCTGCAGGCGGCGAGCGAGGCGGCCAGCGTGGTGGCGGTCGCGAGGAGGGCGGCGGCCCGAGCGCGGCGGGTGCGGTGTGTGGACATGGAGCCTCCGGGTGAGAGAACTTTTGTCCAGACACTGGACCTATGTAACAAACCTGTCAAGCATTTGATGTCCAGTTGTTATCATCAGCGCCGTGCCCACCGGTCCCGGAGACATCCTCGACCTGATCCGGCACGGCCGGGCCACCACGCGTGGTGACGTGCTCGAGGTCACCGGCCTGTCCCGGATGACGGTGGCTCAGCGCCTGGACGCGCTGCTGGGCGCCGGCATGATCGTCGAGGGAGACACGGGCGAGGCCACCGGCGGCCGCCGTCGGCGCAGCCTGGTCTTCAACTCCTCGCAGTCCTGGGTGCTGGCCGCCGCCGTGGACACGACCCACACCCGGATCGCGGTCACCGACCTCCGCGGCGCGGTGCTGGGCGACACCGAGATCGACGTGGCCGTCGAGGCCGGACCCTCCGAGGTGCTGGACCGCATCGCCACCGCCATGGACGCCCTGCTCGACAAGCACGACCTCACCCCGGCCGACCTGTGCGGCGCCGGGCTCAGCCTGCCCGGCCCGGTCGACCCGGAGGGCGGCCGGCCGAGCCAGCCTCCGATCCTCCCGGGCTGGGACGCCTACCCGGTCGTGGAGCACCTGCAGGCCACGCTGCCCGGCGTACCCGTGCTCACTGCGAACGACGCAGACGCCGCCGCGATGGGGGAGTACGCCGTCGGGCACGCGGGATGCCGCTCCCTGGTACTGGTCAAGGTGTCGACCGGGATCGGGACCGGGATCGTGATCGACGGTCACTCCTACACCGGCGCCGACGGTGGGGCCGGGGACATCGGCCACGTCCGGGTCTCGCCCCGGTCCGACGCGCGGTGCCAGTGCGGCATGCAGGGCTGCCTGGCGGCGGTCGCCAGCGGCCGCGCGGTGGCCGCCGAGCTGACCGAGCTCGGCTTCCCGGCCGCGTCGGGCCGGGAGGTGCGCGAGCTGCTTCGGGCCGGCAACGCCGACGCTGCCCGGCTCGCGCAGCAGGCCGGCCGACGCATCGGCGAGGTGATGGCCACGGTGGTCTGCCTGCTCAACCCCGAGGTGGTGCTGATCGGCGGAGCACTGGCCTCGGCCCCGCTGCTGGCCGGCATCCGGGAGACGCTCTATCGGCTGGCGCTGCCGCGGGCCACCAGACACATGGCGCTGCAGCTGGGCGGGCTGGGTGAGGACGCGGCGGTCGTCGGACTGACCCGGCTCGTGGTCGACCACGAGTTCGCGCCCGAGGCGGTCAACGCCAAGATGCGCGGCTGATCAGGCGACGGCCTCCTCTGGTGCGCGCCCGAGCCTGGCCATGACCGGGGTCGAGAGCACGCCGTGCACCAGCACCGAGGCCACCACGGTGAACGCGACCGTCGACCACAGCCAGTCGTCGGCCAGCACCGGGTCCTCCGCCGAGGCGTAGGCGAGGTAGTAGATCGAGCCCACGCCGCGGACCCCGAAGAACGCGATCGCCCAGCGCTCACGTCCGGTCAGCCCGTCGTCACGGCCGGGCCTCCGCACCGCCAGCGCGACCGCTGCGGCGATGGGCCGCAGCACCAGCACGAGCGCCAGACCGATCGCGACCCCACGCCAGTCGAGCGCGGTCAGCAGGCCGCGGGTGAGCGCGATGCCCAGCACGAGCAGGACGAACAGCGTGAGCAGCCGCTCCAGCCGCTCGACCACCTCGTGCATGGCGGCGTGGTACTCGTGCGTCCGCTCGGCCGCGCGGAAGGTCATCGCGCAGACGAAGACCGAGAGGAAGCCGTAGCCCCCCACTACCTCGCCCACGCCGTACGACGCGACGAGGGCGGCCAGGGCCAGCAGCGACTCCCCGCGCTCGGCGACCCGCAGCGCGTGGCTCTCGGAGCGGAACGCGATCAACGCGAGCAGCCGGCCGACCACCAGCCCTGCGGCCACGCCGATCAGCACCTTCCCGACGAGGTACCAGCCCAGCCACTCCAGTCCCCAGTGGCTCACCGCGCCCTCGGTGGCCAGCAGGATGGCGGCGTACACGAACGGGAAGGTGAGCCCGTCGTTCAGCCCGGCCTCCGAGGTGAGCGTGAACCGCACCTCGTCGTCCTCGTCGACCTCGTGGTCCCCGGTCTGCGGCCCGGCCACCTGCACGTCGGACGCCAGCACCGGATCGGTCGGCGCCAGCACCGCGCCGAGGAGCAGCGCCGCCGCGGGGGTGAGGCCGGCCACCCAGCCGAGCAGCGACACCGACGCGATCGTCAGCGGCATGGCGATCGCCAGCAGCCGCCAGGTCGGTGCCCACTTGGCCCAGCTGGCGGGGTCGCGCGGCCGCAGCGGGCGGTCCAGCGCCAGCCCCACGCCCATCAGCGCCACCAGCACCACTAGCTCGGTGACGTGCTCGATCGCGGCCCGGTTGTCCTGCGGGTCGATGGGCAGGCCGTCCGGCAGCGGGGTCAGGCCGATCAGCATCCCCACCCCGACCAGCACCATCGGCGCTGAGACCGCCCACCGGTGCAGCAGCTCCGGCAGCACGACCGCGAGGAGCAGGCTGGCGCCGGCGACGAGGTAGACGATGTCGGCGGTCACCGCTCAGGGGTACCCGATGACCTCGGTTGGGTGCGCACGTCGCTGGTCGAGCGGGTGGAGACAGCCGCAGGGTGGGTCGGGACCTGGGCAAACCGGTTGAGGCGGGCGCGTTCGCTGCCCAGACCAGGTTGGGTCGTGTCGTCGCTGCCCCGTAGGTTCGGGCGCGTGATCACCCCGCGACGTTCTCCGCCTCCCCCGCTTCGCTCCTCCGCCGGACAACGCCGCGGGGACCCCGAGAAGCGATGAGCCTGCCCGCGACGTACGCCGACACCGGTGTCTTCGTCTGCTTCGAGGGCGGCGAGGGCTCGGGCAAGTCGACTCAGGCCCGGCTGCTGCGCGAGCGGCTCGAGGCGCAGGGCTACGACGTGCTGCTCACCTTCGAGCCGGGTGACACCCCGGTCGGCAAGGAGCTGCGCCGGATCGTGCTCAGCCCCGAGACCGGCCGGCTGTCACACCGCACCGAGGCGCTGCTGTACGCCGCCGACAAGGCCGAGCACGTCGACACGGTCGTGCAGCCCGCCCTCGACCGCGGCGAGGTGGTGATCACCGATCGCTACGTCGACACGACGCTGGCCTACCAGGGCGCCGGCCGGGAGCTCCGGGTCGAGGACGTGGAGGTGGTGGCGCGGTGGGCCACCCACGGGCTGCGGCCGCACCTCACCGTCGTCATGGACGTCGACCCGCGTGAGGGGCTGGGCCGGTTCGAGGGCCGGGACCGGATCGAGGCCGAGTCGCTGGACTTCCACGAGCGGGCCCGGAGGTCCTTCCTCGACCTGGCCGCCGCCGACCCCGACCACTACCTCGTGCTCGATGCCCGCCGCCCGGCCGAGGAGCTCGCGACCGAGATCGCCGAGCGGCTCGCGCCCCTGCTCGAGCAGGCGAAGAGATGACGGTCTGGGACGACCTGGTCGGCCAGCACCGCGTCATCGAGGCGCTCCGGGCGGCCGCGGGCGGCCACGGGATGAGCCACGCCTGGCTGTTCACCGGTCCGCCGGGGTCGGGGCGGTCCAACGCGGCGCTCGCCTTCGCGGCGGCGCTGGAGTGCGAGCACGGTCCCGGCGCCGAGGCGGGGTGCGGCACCTGTCACGAGTGCCACACCGTGCTGGTCGGGTCGCACGCAGACGTGACCAAGGTGACGACGGAGATGCTGTCCATCGGGGTCAAGTCGATGCGGGAGCTGGTGTTGCGCGCCGCGCTGATGCCCATCGGTCGCGGCTACCAGATCGTGATCATCGAGGACGCCGACCGGCTCACGGAGCAGGCCTGCAACGCACTGCTCAAGGCGATCGAGGAGCCGACCGCGCGCACCGTCTGGATGCTGTGTGCGCCCACCGTCGAGGACGTGCTCCCCACGATCCGGTCGCGCTGTCGCCAGGTGAACCTCACGACACCGACGGCGGAGGACGTGGCCGCCTTCCTGGTCCGCAAGGACGGCGTGCCCGAGTCACTGGCGTCCTACGCCGCTCGCGCGAGCCAGGGCCACATCGGCCGGGCCCGCGCGCTGGCCCGCGACGAGAGCACCCGCAACCGGCGCCGCGAGGTGGTGTCCTATCCCGCACGGCTGACCAGTCTGGGTGCCTGCATGACCGCGGCCGCCAACCTGGCCGAGGTGACCAAGGAGGAGGCAGACCAGGTCACCACCGAGCTCGATGCGCGCGAGAAGGCCGACCTCGACGCGGCGTACGGCGTGGTCGAGCGGGGACGGCGACCGCGCGAGTACGCGCCTGCCGCGAAAGCGCTCGACAAGGACCAGACCGCGCGGGCCAAGCGACGCCACCGTGACATGGTCGACCGCAGCCTGATGGACCTCGTGTCGGTCTACCGCGACGCGATCGCGGTGGCCGCGGGCGCGCCCGGCCAGCTCGTCAACGAGGAGATCCGGGGCGACGTCGAGCAGGTCGCGCGCACCTCGACCCCGGAGCAGAACCTCCAGCGGATCGCCGCCATCTTCGCGGCGCGCGAGCAGATGCTGGAGTTCAACGTCCCGGTGGCCCTCGCGCTCGAGTCGATGATGGTCGCCCTCAAGACACCCGAGCGGGCGACCCGGTGAAGGCTTCGCGGGTGGTCGCCGCGCTCGTGGTGGTCGCCCTCGTGGCGGTCACCGTCTTCGCGGTCGCCCAGAGTCTGCAGGCCGTCGACTCCTCGTCCCGCGACGGCGGGCCGCCGACCCTGGCGCCGACCCCCACCCCCCAACCGGGCTCGACCGAGCCGGCGGCGCCCGACCTCGCGGCGTTCTACGGGCAGACGCTGGACTGGAAGATCTGCGCGTCCGGCGATCACGAGTGCGCGACCCTCACCGTGCCGCTGGACTACCAGCAGCCCGGCGGCGAGACGATCGACCTTGCCGTCCTCAAGGTCCCCGCCGAGGAACAGGACGAGCGGATCGGCTCGATGGTCGTCGACCCGGGCGGCCCGGGGGCGTCCGCGACCGGCTACGCGGCGGAAGGCGCGTGGGGCGACGCGCTGTCCGAGCGCTTCGACATCGTCGGCATGGACCCGCGCGGCGTGGGGGAGTCAGCGGCCATCGACTGCCTCTCCGACCAGGACATGGACTCCTACCTCGCCGGCGACCCCGACCCGGACACTCCCGAGGAGGAGGCGGAGTACCAAGCCAGCGCCGAAGCCCTCGGCGCCGGGTGCGTGGCCAACTCCGGCGAGCTGTCCGCGCACGTCTCCACCATCGAGGCGGCCCGCGACATGGACGTGCTCCGCTCGGCGCTCGGCGAGACGAAGCTGACCTACTTCGGGGCTTCCTACGGCACCGAGCTCGGGGCGACGTACGCCGAGTTCTTCCCCGACCGCGTCGGTCGGCTGGTGCTGGACGGCGGAGTCGACCCGACCCTGACCCTGCTGGAGGCCGCGCGGACCCAGGCCAAGGGGTTCGAGACCGCCCTGGGCGCCTACGTCCAGAACTGCGTCGACGAGGGCGACTGCTTCCTCGGTGACACCCGCGAGGCGGGCCTCGACCGGATCCGCACCTTCCTGGACGACGTCGACCAGGACCCGTTGCCGACCCAGTTCGGGGATCGGATGCTGACCGAGGGGCTGGCCGGCTACGGCATCGTCGCCACGCTCTACAGCCGTGACTCTTGGACCTACCTCGACCGCGGGCTGGAGGACGCGTTCGACGGGGACGGCTCGATCATGGCGGTCCTGGCTGACGCCTACTCCACCCGCAACCCGGACGGCACCTACGCCACCAACCTGCTGGAGGCGTTCCCGGCCATCAGCTGCCTCGACGACCCCTCGTTCATCCCGTTCGACGAGATCGAGGCGCAGATCCCGGCCATGGAGGAGGCCTCGCCGACCTTCGGGCGCTCATTCGCCTGGGGGCTGGCCAACTGTGCCGGCTTCACGGCTCGCTCCACCGAGACCCCACGGCCGCTGCACGGGGCCGGGGCGACCCCCATCGTCGTGATCGGTACGACGCGCGACCCCGCGACTCCCTACGAAGAGGCCGTCGCGCTGGCCGACCAGCTCGAGTCGGGCGTGCTGGTCAGCCGGGAAGGTGACGGCCACACGGGCTACAGCTCAGGCAACGACTGCGTCGACGAGGCGGTCGAGAGCTACCTGGTCGAGGGCACCGTCCCGGAGGACGGCCTGCAGTGTTGACCTAGACCATCCGGGTCAGCCCGACCAGGCAGCCGCGGGTGAAGTCGAGCCAGCTGAACGCGTCGTCCCAGAGCGTGATCCTGCCGTCGCGCACCTCGAACGTCCCGCGGACCCAGAACGACGTCTCCCACCTCCCCTTGCGCAGCACGTCGGTGCGGTCGGTGAGCACGACATCCCCGTCGCTCGCGGCGTGGTGGATGGTGATGTCCACGGTGAGCCCGCGCTTCTCGGCGTCGAGCAGCATGGCCCCGACCTTGCGGCCGCTGATCGTCGGCAGCCCGGTGTTCTTCCAGACCACCTCGTCGTCCAGCAGCGCGACCGCCGCCTTCGTGTCGGGCTGCGCCAGCAGCCGGAAGAACTCGCGGACCGTCTGCTCGGGCTGGTTCATGGGACGGATAGTCGCAGACGTTCGGCACACGCCACCCGCGGAGGCGCTGTCCCGAACGTCAACGACTATCCCTCCCATGTGCCAGTTCAGAGCGGCTGGGCGATGGTCCGGATCCGGGTGGTCGCGAGCTCGATCATCAGCTGGGCGGCGGGGGACAGGGTGGCACCGCGACGGTGCACGATGGCGAAGTTGTCGTAGAGCTTGGGCCGGAAGCTGACCCAGCCGGCGTTCGGGGCCAGTCTCGGCAGGAGCTGCTCGACCGCGCCGCGGGGCATCACCGAGTCGGCGAGGCCGAGGCCCACCAGCTCGACCGCGATCTCGGGGTCCTCGACCTCGATCCGGGTGGCCGGGTTGCGTCCGGTCTCGTGGAGCATCTGGCGCAGGATGATCCGGATCGAGTCGGTGGAGCGCCACGTGGTCTCAGACATCACCAGGCTCGCCTCCGAGAGCCGCTTGGCGGTCACCGGGCTCTCCAGCTGGGCCGGGTCGTTGCTGATGAAGACGACCTCGTCACGAGCGACGGGCGTCACCTGCATCCCCTCGCTCTCGACGGAGTGGATCGCGATCATGGCCGCCTCGAGCCGCCCGCGTCGCAGCTCCTCGGTCACCTCGCTGGAGTTCTGGCCGACCAGCTCGACCCGCACGCCGGGGTGCCGGGCGAGCACATCGGCGACCAGGCCCGCGCCGGCGTACAGCCGCGCGGTCCCGAACATCCCGAACCGGATCGTCCCCGTCTCGAACGACTTGACCGCCTGGGCCGCCCGCCGCGTCTCCTCTGCGGCCGCGAGCGTGCGCTCGGCGTGCGGGCGCAACGTGTCCGCCACGGTGGTCGGTACGACGCCGCGCCCGACCCGGCGGAACAGCTGGACGCCGAGGGACTTCTCGAGTGCCCGGACCTGCTCGGAGACCGAGGGCTGGGCATACCCGAGCTCCTCGGCGGCCCGGGTCAGCGACCCGTGCTCGTAGACGCTGATGAAGCAGGTGAGCTGGTGCAGGGAAAGCATAGGACTCTCCTTGGGAAGTCACTGGAAAGTCAGGCTACCCCTATGCCTACTCGTGGGTCACACTTGAGGTGTTCAAGCCACACCTCACCGAGGCGAGAGACCTGAAGGAGGCTCCCCCATGTTCGACCACCTCTGCACCGAGTGCGACAAGCGCCAGCTGATCTTCCCGAGCCAAGTCACCTCGCTCGTGAACACCGACCACGGCATCATCGTGGCCTTCACCTGCTGGTGCGGCGCCGAGCAGACCATGCTCACCGGCCGCGCCGTCGACCACCGCGAGCCCGTCGCCGCCTGAGTGCACGCGGCGACCTGGCCAGCCGAACGGGTCGGGTGCCTGACACCGTCAGGCACCCGGCCCGTTTTGGTTTGGTGGCCCAGACGCTCCGTATACTTCCGCGGGTTGCCCAGCGGGCAGCGCGCCGCCTTAGCTCAGTCGGTAGAGCGATTCACTCGTAATGAATAGGTCGTCGGTTCGATTCCGACAGGCGGCTCCACGTCACCTCGTTGACCTGGGGCTGGCGCCGCTCTCCGGCTGGTGAACCCGAGAATTCACGGGAAGCGCATTCTGGCCGCGGCCAACCGCCGTACGTCACCCGATGCTGGCGGCATGTGCGTGGATGCCCGCATCTGAGGACGCGGCTTCGCTACCGCTGAGGTCTGGGACCGGGTGACCCACACAACGATTGACTTCAAGTACTCGAAGTTTTTACTGTTGATGGAGTGAGTGCACCGACCACCCAACGCCACTACTCGATCAAGGAAGCAGCAGCACTGACTGGGCTTCCGGCCAGCACGCTTCGCTACTACGAGTCGATCGGGGTCATCGCCCCGGTGGGTCGTGGTGAGAGCAGCAAGCACAGGGTCTACGACGAGGACGACCTCGACCAGATCATGTGGGTGGCCTGCCTCGCAGCCACGGGAATGTCGGTCAGTGACATGCGCGAGTACGTCGCGAATGGGCAGCTCGGGCCGTCAGCGGCTGGCGAGCAGATCAGACTGCTCACCACGCAGCAGGAGCGACTGGCGCGCGAAGCAGAGCACATCGCCCTGCGTCGCCGGTATGTGCAGATCAAGATCGGCTACTGGCACTCGATACAAGCCGGCGATACCGCCCAGACGGAACTGCTCGAGCGCGAGGCGCGTGCTCTTGCAGACGAGCTCAAGCGAACCAAGCAAGCGTAGTCAACTGCGACTTGCTCGGCGGACCACCTCGGTCCGCAGGTGGGGCGCGCGCCAAGGAGGAAGCCCACATGAAGTTTGCACAGAGTGGTGGTCGGACAGGTGTCGGTCCGGGTGAGTGGTTCACCGGAACCGTCTACGTCGACAGCATTCGCAACCCCGACGAGCAGTCAGCGGTCGGTTGTGCACACGTGCGGTTCACGCCGGGTGCTCGTACGGCCTGGCACACCCATCCCAAGAGTCAGACGTTGTACGTCACCGACGGCATCGGCTACGTGGTCCGTCGTGGCGAGGTCGTCACGTGGGGTGAGCACGTGACCGACGCCGAGTACGGGCAATGACCCGGCCGGCCGATTCAGACATCCAAGGAAGAAGGAGAACAACCATGCGACAGGTAGTCATGCACACCGCCGGAGACGTGCGGGTTGAGGATCGCGAAGATCCCAAGATCATCGAGCCGACCGACGCCATCATCCGGCTGACCGCCACCTGCATCTGCGGTTCGGATCTGTGGCCCTACCGCGGCGTGGAGCCGGCTGACCATCAGGTCATGGGGCATGAGTACGTCGGCGTCGTCGAGGAGATCGGCGATGAGGTCAAGACGGTCAGGCCCGGCGACTTCGTCGTCGGATCGTTCGTCATCTCCGACAACACCTGCGAGATCTGCCAGGCCGGGTTCCAGTCCAAGTGCGTGCACGCGGAGTTCGTTGCGCAGATCGGCACCCAGTCGGACAAAGCGCGCATCCCGTTGGCGGATGGAACCTTGGTCAAGACGCCGGGTCAGCCCGACGACGACCTGGTCCCGTCGCTGCTGGCGGCGTCTGACGTGCTCGGGACGGGTTGGTTCGCTGCCGACGCTGCGCAGGCAGGCCCCGGCAAGACCGTGGCTGTCGTTGGTGACGGTGCGGTTGGCCTGATGGCCGTCCTCGCGGCCAAGCAGCTGGGTGCGGAACGCATCATCGCCATGTCACGCCACCCCGAGCGGCAGGAGCTCGCCCGCTTCTACGGCGCTACGGACATCGTCGAGGAGCGCGGCGACGAGGGTGTCGCCACGGTCAAGGAGATGACGGGCGGGCTCGGTGCTCAGTCGGTGGTTGAGGCGGTCGGCACCCAGGAGTCGTTCATGCAGGCAGTGGGCGCGACTCGTGGCGGCGGCCACTTGGGCTACGTCGGCGTCAACTACGACGTCAAGATTCCCGGCATCGAGCTGTTCTTCGCCGGCATTCACACCCTCGGCGGCCCGGCTCCAGTGCGCCGCTACCTGCCCCACCTGATCCAGCTCATCTGGGACCGCAAGATCGACCCGGGAAAGGTCTTCGACCTCACTCTGCCGATCGAGCAGGCAGCCGAGGGCTACACGGCCATGGACGAGCGCCGGGCGACCAAGGTGTTGCTCACCCTCTAAGAACGCGACGGTCTCGACCGGCAGCGGCCCGCCGGCCTGCTCGGCCTCGGTGGGTCTCTCTCAGTGGGTGACGATCCGGGCGTCGAGCGCGACCGCCCCGGACGGGGTGACGAGCAGCGGGTTGATCTCGAGCTCGGCGATCTCGGGGTGGGCCGCGCCGAACCAGCTCACGGCGGACACCACGCGCGCGGCGGCTGCAATATCCAGCGCCGGCCGGCCGCGGTGCTCGTCGAGCAGGGCGGCGGTCCGGAGTCGGCTGAGCATGCGGGCTGCCTCGTCCTCGTCGACCGGGCCGAGCGCGACCTGGACGTCGTCGAGGACCTCGGTCGCGGTCCCACCCATCCCGACCAGGACGGTCGGGCCGAACCGGACGTCCCACCGGCCTCCGACGATGAGCTCGACCCCGCTGTCCACGTCGGCCGTCTCCTCGACCGAGAACGCCGGCGGCCCCAGCGTCACGGTCAGCCGCGCGTGGGCGTCGAGCAGGGCCTGGCGGTCCGGCAGCCCCACCACGACGCCGCCGGCGTCCGACTTGTGCAGCAGCCCTAGCGACTTGAGGACGTACGGCGCCCGCAGGGCCTCGGCCGCCTCGTGCAGCTCAGCGACGGTCCGGACCTCGCGGGCCGCGACGAACCGCACCCCGGCCGCCGAGAACGCGACCCGTGACGAGAAGTAGTCCACCGCCGTTACGGGTGCCGCCGGCTCGGGCAGGCGCTGGACCGGGGCGACCCGGGTCTGGACGACGATCGCCGCGAGCGCCGCGGCGGCGTCCTCGATGGCCGCGAACACCGGCACTCCGCCGTCGGCGAGGATCCGGCCCGCGGGGGAGTCGGGGAAGATCGACTGCACCGCCACCGGCTTGCGTCCGACGGCCTCAACGGTCAGCTCCTTGGCCGCGGCGGACTCGGCCGGGCCGAGTCCGGCCAGTCCGGGCTCACCGGTGGAGTAGCCGCCGAAGTAGCCGGTCATCAGGATCGCGTCGACGTCGTCGGCCGCCTGGAGCGCGGCGAAGGCCCGCGCATAGTTGTGCGGGTCAATCTCACCCGCTCCGGCCAGGTCCACCGGGTTGGCGACGCTGGACTGGCTCCACAGCACGTCGGTCAGCGCCAGCTGGGTCTGCTCACCCAGCGTCGGCACCTCCAGACCGGCCGCCTCGAGCACGTCACAGGCGATGATCCCGTGGCCTCCGCCGTCGGTGAGCACCGCGACGCGCGCACCGCGGGGGCGGGCTCGCTGCCGCAGCGACATCAGGACGTCGGCCAGCCCGCGCGGGGTGTGCACCTGGATCGCCCCGGCCGCGCGGCACGCGGCCGCGATCACCGCGGCGTCGCTGGTGAGCGAGCCGGTGTGCGACTGGGCGCCGCGGGCGCCGGCGGTGCTGGCCCCGGCTGCGAGCACGACCACCGGGGTGCCCGCGTCGACCGCGGCCGACGCGGTCTCGACGAACCCGCGTCCGTCGCGGAAGTCCTCGACGTACACCGCGATCGACTCGGTGGCCGGGTCCGCCGCGCAGGCCGCGATCAGCTCGACCAGCCCGAGGTCGGCCTGGTTGCCGAGCGAGACGAACCGCGAGATCCCCAGCCCGCGTGGGGCGAAGAGCCGATCCACCTCGATCGCGAGGTTGCCGCTCTGGCTGAGCAGCGCGACGCCGCCGGGGCGGAAGGCGTTGGACGAGAGGTACGTCGCGGTGTGGTTGTCGACCAGGCCGAGGCAGTTCGGCCCGACCAGGACGGCGCCGGCGTCCCTGACCCGCTGGATCAGCGCGTCCTGGCGAGCCAGTCCGGCCGCACCGGCCTCGCCGAGACCGGCGGTGATGGCCACGATCGCGCGCGCACCCTGGGCGAGCGCGCCGTCGACGGCCTCCTCGAAGCCGGCCTCCGGGACCGCGATCACGGCCAGGTCGACGGGTCCGTCGAGCTCCTCGACCGACGTGAGGCACCGGTGGCCGAGCACCTCGTCGCCGCGTCGGTTGACCAGGCTGATCGCGTGCCGGTCGGCGCCGCGGAGCGCCTGGAGGGCGACGGCGTTTCCCCACTTGGCCGGGTCGGCGCTGGCCCCGACCACCACGATGTGCTCGGGGTCGAAGAGCGCGGAGAGGTCGCGGGTCACAGTGGCACCTTCAGGGCCGCGGCGGGGCTCACGGACACAGCCTCTCGCGCCGGGCCGCGTTAGTGGTCACCGCCGGAAGTTCGTCGGGTGTCCCGCACCCCGGCCAGGCACCTCGCGGCGTTGCCGTCGCTAGCTGGACGAACAAGTAGAGCGTCACTCCGGCGCCTTGCGATGCACGCACCCGGAGCACGGGCCACCCCCGACGAACTTCCGGTGGCAACCACTAGTGGTCACGAGATCGCCTCGGCATCCGGTGGCTCCGCATCTATTGACAGCGCGGTGGAGTGTCGGCAAGGTAGCAAACTAATCAGTTAGTTAGCCAGAGTCTGGATCCGCCATGGCTGGGGGGAGCAACGCGTGCCCGACGCTGCCACGGAGAAGAATGGCCGGCGCAGCCGCGCCGAGATCGCTGCCCAGACCCGGGAGGCGATCCTCCAGGCGGCCTGCGAGGTGATCGCGGAGACCGGGTTCGAGAACATCCGGATGCGGATGGTGGCCGAGCGGGCCGGCGTCTCCACGGCGGCGCTGCACTACCACTTCGACACCCGCGAGAACCTCTTCGCGGCGGCGCTGGACTACTCGTTCGGCAGCACCGGGGCCGAGGTCTACGAGGCCAAGGGCAGCGACGACACCGCCACCGCCCGGCTGGCCCGCATCATCTCCGCCTCGCTCCCGCTCACGCCCAGCCTGCGGCGGGAGTGGGCGATGTGGCAGGAGCTGTGGTGCCGAGCCGCCCGCGACCCGGAGTCGCGCACCCTCGCCGTCGACCTCTACAAGGCGCACACGAGCTGGATCGTCGACACCCTGGACCAAGGGATCGCGTCCGGCGAGTTCCGGTCCTGCGACGTGGCCGCGCATGCGCAGCTCATCAACGCGCTCTGCGACGGCTACGGCGTCCAGCTGATGATCAAGAGCCCCGCGGTGAGCGTGCAGAGCGCACGCGCGCACATCTGGGAGATCGCCACCGCGCCGCTCGGGATCGACGTGCCCTTCCCGGGGAACGGCCGACGATGACCGCCCGGGCGCCGTACCTCTCCCGCCGTGGCCTGCTCACGGCCGCCGGCGCGTCCGCGGCGCTGCTCGGCTCGGCCTCCGGCTGCGCCTACATCGACCCGCCCGGCCCGAAGCCACTGCCCACCAAGACGATCAAGCCGGTGATCGACGGCGACCTCATCTACTTCAACTGGGCCGACTACGTGCACCCCAAGGTGCTCAGGGGCTTCAAGGCGGAGTACGGCGTCGACATCATCCAGTCGAACTTCGACTCGATGGAGAGCATGCAGGCCAAGCTCGCCGCCGGCAACCGGTACGACGTCATCTTCCCGTCGGCGCTGTGGGTGCAGAAGCTGAACGCCGCGAACCAGCTCTACCCGATCGACCCCTCGACGCTGGAGAACGCCGCGGCGATCTTCGACCACTACGACTACTTCGCGGATCCCTGGTACGACAAGGACTCGGCGCACTCCATCCCGTTCACCATGTACAAGACCGGGATCGCCTGGCGCAAGGACAAGCTCGGCGAGCAGCTGACCGGCAGCTGGGAGGACCTCTGGAACGAGGACGCCAAGGGACGCACCTTCCTCCTCGACGACCGCGACGAGGTCCTCGGCATGGGCGCCCTGATGCTCGGGCTCCCGCTGAACACCGCCGACGAGGACGACCTCGACGCGATCGTCGACAAGGTGAAGACGCTGCGGCCCAACCTGCGGGGGTTCAGCAGCGACGACTTCAACAACCTGCTCTCGGGCGACGCCTGGCTGACCCAGGCCTGGAGCGGCGACCTGGCCGCGGTGATCTGGCAGGCCGAGGACCCTTCGCTCTACGCCTACGAGTCGCCCTCGGAGGGCTCGCCGGTCAACACCGACACCTACGCGATCCCGGTCAACGCCGAGCACCCCGGGACCGCGCTGCTGTTCATCGACTACATGCTGCGCCCGGAGAACGTGGAGAAGAACATCGGCTACATCGGCTACCCCATGCCGGTCCACGGGACCGAGGCGGTCTACGACGAGCTGATGGCACCGTTCCCCGCTTGCAAGGTCACCACGGATGACCTCGCGCTGGATCTCTACTTCAGCACCGACAACGTCGAAGACGTCCAGGCCAGGGACGCCGCGTACACCGAGCTGAAGGTCGGATAGTTGAGTACGGCGCGGAAGTCGGAGCGGCTGTGGACCTGGCTGTTGTTGCCCGGCGCACTGTGGATGGGCACGTTCTTCATCTCGGCCCTGGGGCTCGTGGTCCTGCTCAGCTTCGGACGGACCGACGAGCTGGGCAACCCCAGGTTCAGCAACACCTTCGAGAACATCCGGGGCGTCCTCGACTGGACCTATCTGCGGGTGATCATCAGGTCCCTGATCTACGCCGCCACGGCGGCGGCGATCTGCCTGCTCATCTCCTATCCGGTGGCCTACGTGATCGCCCGGCACGGCGGCCGGTACAAGAACGCGCTGATCGCGCTGCTCGTCGTGCCGTTCTTCGCCAACTACCTGGTGCGGATGTACGGCTGGCAGACGCTGCTCTCCGACGAGGGCGTGTTCATGCACCGCCTCCGCGACCTCGGGGTGTCCTCGGACTTCCACATCCTCGACACACCCGCTGCCGTGATCGGGGGCCTCGTCTACGGCTACATCGTCTTCATGATCCTGCCGGTCTACGCCTCGCTCGAGCGGATGGACGGCTCGCTGATCGAGGCCGGGCGGGACCTGTACGGCTCGCCGCTGCGCACCTTCCTCACCGTCACCCTGCCGGCTACTCGTGCCGGTGCGTACGCCGGTCTCGCCCTGGTGTTCCTGCCGGCCATGGGCGACTTCATCAGCGCCGCCCTGCTCGGAGGCCCCGACAACCTGATGATCGGCAACCTGATCCAGGACAAGTTCCTGGCGGGCCAGAACTGGCCGCTCGGAGCAGCGCTGACCATGACCCTGATGCTGCTGCTTCTGGTGTGCCTGTTCGCCTACCTGCGCCAGACGTCCCGCGACTCCCGGGAGGCCACCCGATGACCGTGCAGCCAGGGCTCCGCGAGGGCGTGCCGTCACCCGGATCGGCGAGTCGGACGACCACCACGCCGGCTCGCCCCCCCGTCCGTAAGCGCCGCGGCTCTGGCATGGGCCGCAAGCCCAGGGTGGCGCTGGTGGTGACGGTGCTGTTCTTCGTGCTGCTCTACCTGCCGATCGTGGCGGTCGTGGTCTTCTCCTTCAACGAGAAGAAGTCGCTGGCGGTCTTCGACGGCTGGTCGCTCCAGTGGTACGACGCGTTCTTCCACGACAGCGAGCTCACCCACTCCCTCGGCACCAGCCTCGAGGTGGCCGCCGTCGCGATGGTCGGCTCGGTCCTGGTCGGCGCGGCACTGGCCTTCGGCCTGGTGCGGGTCCGCTCCCGACTGGGCGGCGCCGCCAACGCGATCATGCTGATCCCGCTGGTCACACCCGAGATCGTGACCGGCGTCGCCTCGTTGATGCTGTTCAAAGGGGTCGGGCTGGAGCTCGGCCTGGCCACGCTGATGATCGCGGAGACGACGTTCGCGATCTCCTACGTGACCGTCATCCTCCGGGCCCGGGTCGCCGAGCTGAACCCCGAGGTGGAGGAGGCCGCGATGGATCTCGGTGCCACCCGCACCCAGGCCGTGCGCCTGGTGACCCTGCCCTTGATGTGGCCGGCCATCCTGTCGTCGGCGATCCTCATCTTCACCATCGTCTTCGACGACTTCGTGCTCGCCTTCTTCACCACCGGTGTCGAGCCCCAGCCGCTCTCGGTGCGCATCTACTCGGCGATCCGCTTCGGCGTCCAGCCCTCCATCAACGCCGTGGGCACGCTGATGCTCCTCGGCTCGATCCTCCTCATCGCCCTCGCCCTGCTGCTACCACGAATCCTTGGCCGCCGTGGCTCCGCCGGGCTCGGCCTCTTCACGAGCTGACCCAGGAAGTGTCCGACATGACCGCAGAGACCCTCACCGAGCAGCCCGCCCCGACCTCCACGAGCCCGCCCGCCGTCGAGCTCCGTGGCATCTGCAAGTCGTACGGCGACACCGAGGTGGTCAGCGACCTCGACCTCTCCATCGACGCCGGCACCTTCTTCTCCATGCTCGGCCCCTCCGGGTGTGGCAAGACCACCACGCTCCGGATGGTCGGCGGCTTCGTCGACCCCACGCGCGGCGACGTACTGCTGCACGGCGCCGACGTCACCGACCTGCCACCCAACCGGCGCGACGTGAACACCGTCTTCCAGAGCTACGCCCTCTTCGACCACCTCTCGATCTGGGACAACGTGGCCTTCGGGTTGCGCCGGCGCAAGGTCGGCAGGCAGGAGATCAAGAAGCGCGTCGGCGAGATGCTCGAGCTGGTGCAGCTCACCGGCCGGAACAAGGAGATGCCGCGTGCGCTCTCCGGTGGCCAGCGTCAGCGGGTGGCGCTCGCGCGGGCTCTGGTGAACCGGCCCTCGGTCCTGCTCCTCGACGAGCCGCTCGCGGCCCTCGACCTCAAGCTGCGCAAGGCGATGCAGGTCGAGCTCAAGCGGATCCAGCGCGAGGTCGGCATCACGTTCGTCTTCGTCACCCACGACCAGGACGAGGCGCTCACGATGTCCGACCGCGTCGCCGTGATGAGCGAGGGGAAGGTCCACCAGGTCGGCACGCCGGAGGAGATCTACGAGCGGCCATTGACGTCGTTCGTCGCCGGCTTCATCGGCACCGCCAACCGGATGACAGGGGAGTACCGCGACGGTGCCCTGGTCCTCCCGGGCGAGATGCGGCTTGCGACCGGTCGGCTGGACGGCGTCGACACCGGCGACCGGGTGAGCATCGCGGTGCGACCGGAGAAGATCTGGATCTCCGACCTCACCCCGGAGATGGTGCAGACCGACGCGATCGTGAAGGCCACCGTGTACGGCGGGCCGACCACCACCTACCTGCTCGAGATCGCCGAGGGCGTCGAGCTCGCGGTCCTCGAGCAGAACCTGCAGCGCGCGCGCACCGAGGACCGCTGGGTCGACGGCGAGCGGGTCCGGATCGGCTGGCTGCCCGAGCACTGCCTGGTCCTGCCCTGAGCCCGCACCCACCCCTTCTTCCCACGTTCCAGGAGAACACCCATGTCCCATGACGTCGTCGTCGTCGGAGCCGGCCTGGCCGGCCTCGCGGCCGCACGCGACCTGGCTCGCGGCGGCGCGGACGTCCTGGTCCTCGAGGCGCGCCCTCGGGTCGGCGGTCGCGTCGAGCAGGTCTCGCTCGACGACGGGCGCCTGGTGCAGCTCGGCGGGGAGGTGGTCGGCAACGCGCACACCGCCTACCAGCAGCTGGTCGGCGAGCTCGGGCTCACGCTGGTGCCGAGCTACGTGGCCGAGCCGGGCGAGCTGACCTGGATCCTGAGCGACGGCATCCACGTCGGGGACAGCCCGCCCTGGTTCGCGCCGGAGGACCACACGAGCATGACCCGGGTCGACGAGGAGTTCGCCCGGCTCGCGGGCGCGGTCGACCCCGACGACCCGTGGTCGCACCCCGACGCCGCCCGCCTGGACCGGACCTCGGTGACCCGGTGGCTGCGTGAGATCGGCGCCACTCCCAACGTGATCCGCGCCCTGGAGGCCGGGCAGCTCGCGCTCAGCTCGGGCTCGTACGAGCGCACATCGCTCCTGGGCCAGCTGCGCAAGTGCGCCGTCACCGCCAGCAAGGCTCTTTACGCCTACGACGAGTGGGAGAACCTGCGGGTCGCCGAAGGATCGGCCACGGTCGCCCTGCGGATGGCCGAGCAGCTCGGGGAGCGGGTCCGCCTGGGCGCCCCGGTGCGGACGCTCAAGGTCGGTGCCGGCGGCTGCTCGCTCCAGCTGGACTCGGGCGAGATCGTCTCCGCGGGGGCCGTGGTCAGCGCGGTGCCCGCCGGCCCGCTGCGGGACATCGCCGTCGAGGGCGTGTCCGACGCCCGGCTCGAGTCGCTGCACCGGCAGCGGCACGCGCTCGCGGCCAAGTTCGTGGCGGCGTACGCAAGGCCGTTCTGGCGCGACCGCGGCCAGAACGGGCTGAGCGAGTCCGAGGGCATGCTCGGCTCGTCGTGGCCGCAGAGCGAGGGCATCCTGTCCTGTCTGGTGCCGCCGGAGCGGATCGCGGCGTACCTCGCGACCGGCCAGCGGCTCCGCTGCGAGGAGGCCCTGGCCGAGCTGGCCGACTGGTTCGGGCCCGACGCGCTCGCGCCGGTGGCCACCTTCGAGCGGCTCTGGGGCACCGACCCGTGGACCCAGGGCTACGTGACCCAGTGGCAGCCCGGCGACGTGTTGCGCGTCGGCCCGCTGCACGGCACCCACGAGCCCCCGTTCTACGTGTGCGGCTCCGACCAGTGGGTGGCGGGCTACATGGAAGGTGCGGTGCGCACCGGCCGGGCCGCCGCGGCGGCCGCGCTGGCCCGCGGATGACGCAGATCGAAGTTCTCGACCCGGACACCACCGCGCCGATCGCGCGGGCGAGGACACCGACGAGGCAACGACCGACGCCTCAACCGGCCTAGGAGCCTGCTGAACAATCGCGCGGCGCCCGCGCCGCGACAGCCGCACGCTGGATGGGTTGCCGCCCCTCGAAAGGCGCCCAGCCTGCCATCGGGACGGGCTCCTTCCCATCGCACGACTCTCGCGACGCGTGCATCCACGCCATCGTTCAGCA
Organism: uncultured Actinomycetota bacterium; assembly: GCA_963749865.1. Lineage (GTDB taxonomy): Bacteria > Actinomycetota > Actinomycetes > Propionibacteriales > Nocardioidaceae > Nocardioides. The sequence continues at coordinate 290,743 of CAVVOE010000001.1, read as the reverse complement.
GCCTCCTAGCCGTGCTCGTAGTCCTCGTCGTCGCCCTGCACCTCGGCGCCCTGCTCCAGCGCGTCCGCTTCGTCGGCCTCGTCCAGGGTCGCCATCGGCCGGGTCGGAGGCGCGTCGTCGTCACCTGTGATCGAGCGCTGCTGTTCGGCGAGATCGGCGTCGTCGGCTTCGTCCATCGGGCGGGAGGTCATGGGGAGGTGGTACCCGCCTGGTGCCCGGTCAGCCCCTGGTCCAAGGTGTCGTGCTGACCGCGATGCCACGTCGCTGCAGGTCCTGCAGACCGGCGGTGAGGCCGGACTGACCGCGCTTTCGGCCGGCGCGGTGCTGGCCGCCGCCGGCCACCGAGATGGTGAGCAGGGTGCCGCCGTCGGGGGTGGTCGATGCGTCGACGGCGAGGAGAGTGCGGTCGAGGATGCCGGCGTCGGCGGCGGTGACCAGCCCGAGGATCCCTCCGAGCAGCTCGCGGTAGGAGGCGCGGAAGCCGGTCGCCACGCGGTCCGTGACCCGGAAGCCCTGCGAGGACAGCCCGGCCGCGATCGCGTCGAGCGCGGCCGCAGCGGGGGTGCCGACGGTCGCGGTCATGGCGGGGCTGAAGGACCTGGCCTCCTTGGTCCAGTCCGACACCTCGACGGGAGTCACGGGCGGCCCTCCAGGTGGTCGAGGTCGGTGCGGGCGGCCGCGATCTCGTCGGCGAGCTCCGGCGGCAGCTCGAGCTCCAGGCTCTCGAGCGTGGCCCGCGACCGCTCCCGCAGGCGTACGGCGGCGGGCGAGTCGTCTTCGCCGCCGAACACGCGGTGGAGCGTGGTCTGCCCGGCGTCGATGCGGCGCTGGACCGCCTGCCAGTCCGGCCCGAGCCGGCCGCCGCGAGCGGCCTCCGCGCGCTCGGCGTCGCGCTCGGCGTCCTGTCGCTGGACTCGCTCGGCGTCGCGCTGGTTTTCGGCGATCAGCCCCTCGACCCGGCGCAGCAACTCCTCCTCGCGGGCGGTCATGCTTTTCAAGGTGCGGGGTGATCATGCCGCGGCGACGCTCCCGGTCGCGCCCTGGGCGAGGTCCTCGATCAGCTGCGCCTTGTCGAGGATCGACACCTTGGCCTCAGCGAAGTCCTGGATGGCCGAGGCGATGGTCTCGATGAGCAGGTTCACCCGCCGTACCCACTTGATGATGTCCTGGATGTCGTCGTAGGCCGTGACCGCGCCGACGACCCAGCCGATCACCGGCGTCGCGGCCTCGGCCGCCATCTTGATCAGCTTGTCGGCGATCATCTTGAGCAGCTGGCCGATGCCGGCGCAGGCCAGCTTGGTCACCGTGGACAGCGTCTTCACCAGCCCGCCGGCGTAGGTGTAGGCGGCGCTCAGGCCGTACGTCGCCCCGGCGATCGTCGTCATCGCGGCGCGGAACGAGTTGCCGGACAGCCCCTGCCAGGTCTGGGGTGTGGCGGCGACCAGGCCGGCGTGGTTGCGGGTGATGGCGTGGGCGGCGTCGCCCGCGTGGTGCCACGCCTCGGAGGCCTTGTAGATGCCCTGCCAGTCACCGGCGAACGGGTGGAAGACGCACCGGTCGAGGATCGAGAAGCCGATGAACTGCTCCGCGACCCAGTCGATGCTGCCGAGCAGGGCGCCGGCGCTCCAGCGCAGGTCGGACACCGGGTTGTCCGGGGCCTGCGGAGTGACGAGGAAGGAGGAGGCATCCGCCACCTCGGTCACCGGCTGCGAGCCGCCCCACTGACCGAGCTGGTCTATCAGCCCCCGAACGTCGCCCGCGCCGCCGCTGACCGCCTCGCCGGTGGCCGCGCCCTTCTCCCAGAAGAACGACTCGACGCCGCTGTACCCGTCCGGCGCGCTCTCGCCCGCAGCGGGAAGACTCGGCCCGCCGAGGTCGGGGTAGCTGTCGTCGGCGCCGTCCGCGCCGAGCCGGCCGATGAGCTTGGTGAACGCGTCGCCGACCTGGCCGTCCTGATCGGCCACGTCGACCTGGGTGTCGCCGACCGCGCCGGCCATCGCCTGCTCGAGCTCGCCCAGCACCCGGGCCGCATCGCTGCCCACGGAGACCGCGAGACGCGAAAGCGGGTCGAAGACCGACAGCAGCAGCCCGGTCGAGTCGCCGATGTCGGCGTTGGCCGGGAGGTACGACGCGATGCGCTGCGCGTGACCCTCCTGGCGCTCGAGCACCTGCTGCGACAGCGACAGCGTGTCGTACTTGATCACCATCTCGCCCATGCCGGTCAGCCTCGCCCGAACCGCCGGAACCCAAACGTGGGAAGGGAGATCACTCCGCCCAGCGCGTCGGCAGCTGGAAGGGAGTGAGCCCCGGCGTCCGCAGACCGCGGTCGTGGCGGAGCACGATCAGGTTGATCATCGCGCTGAGCGCCGACTGCAGCGCCAGGGCCAGGCTGAAGCCGAGCTGGCCGATCAGCATCACCAGCAGCCCGGCGGCCGACCAGGTCGGCACCTCGCCCCGGTAGTGGTCCCAGGCCAGGATCCCGATGACCTCGAGGACGAACGACACGATGGCCACCGCGAACCAGGGGAAGAGTGCGCGGAGGTTGGCACCGATCGTGAAGCTGAAGGTGTCCCGAGCCAGCCGGACGGAGGTGGCGAGGGCGCGGTGCGGAAGCTCGCCGGCCAGCACGACCGCGGGCAGGGCGTACGCCGTGAACAGCCACCACGCGACGAAGCCGAGCAGGAAGAGCAGCGACCCACCCACGCCGAGCAGGTCCAGGGCCCACCCGCCCACGCCGATCACCAGGACCGACGAGGTCACCAGCCAGGCCAGCACCGCGACCCAGCGGCCACGGAGCAGCCCCCACGCGCTGCCGCTGGTCACGTCCCGGCCCTCGACCTGCGCGACGAAGACGACGAGCGCGACCGCCGTGAACAGCGCGACGATCATCGAGGTCAGACGGGAGAGGGCGAGGCCGAGGGTGTCGCCACCGTCGCTCCCCTCCGGGCCCTGCAGGACCAGGCCGACACCGGAGATGACGCCCGCCACCAGCCCGCCGAGCAGCGCGACCCCGGAGATCGTCGGGTCGCGGACCACCCAGCGTCGGGCCAGCGTCACCAGTGGCTTGGAGTCCGGCTCGCGCTGCACGCGCACCGGCTCGCCGTACCCGTCCGCGGTCCCCGAGGTCATCGACACCCTGACCAGTGTCCGGACCGAGCGCGTCGCGCGCAGGGTTTTCGGCAACGGCTCCCCCGGCGGGGACTACCGCGAGAGGGCGGCGTACCGCACCGCGACCTCGGCACCCACGCGGGCGTTCTCGCGGACCAGCGCGATGTTCGCGGTGAGGCTGGCCCCGTCGGTGAGCTCGACGATCCGGCCGAGGAGGTACGGCGTCGCGTCGCGGCCGCCGATCCCGCGCTCGGCCAGGTCGGCCAGGGCCCGCTCGATGACCGACGAGATCTCCGCGGCCGGGATCTCGTCCGCCACCGGGATCGGGTGCGCGACGACGATCCCGCAGGTGAGGCCGAGCGACCACGCGGCGTCCATCGCGCGCGCGATCTCGTCGGCACCGTCCGCGCGCAGCGGCGCCGCGAAGCCGCTGCTCCGCGAGTAGAACGAGGGGAACTCGTCGGCGCCGTCCACCAGGACCGGCACGCCGAGCGTCTCGAGGCGCTCGAGGGTCAGGCCGATGTCGAGGATGCTCTTCACGCCCGCACTGACCACGCACACGGGAGTGGTCGACAGCTCGGTCAGGTCGGCGCTGATGTCGAAGGTGGTCTCCGCGCCGCGGTGCACGCCGCCCAGCCCGCCGGTCACGAAGACCCGGACGCCGGCCAGGGCGGCCAGCCGCATCGTCGCCGCGACCGTCGTGGCGCCGTGCCCGCCGCGCGCCAGCACCGACGGCAGGTCGCGAACGCTCACCTTGACCACGGACGGGTCGCTGGCGAGGAGCTCGAGGTCCTCCGGGGACAGCCCGACCCGGGGTACGCCGCCGAGCACCGCGATCGTGGCCGGCACCGCGCCGTGCGCGCGGACGATGCCCTCGACCTCGGTGGCCATCGCGACGTTCTGCGGGTAGGGCATGCCGTGGCTGATGATCGTGCTCTCCAGCGCGACCACCGGCCGCCCGGCCGCCAGCGCCTCGGCCACCTCGTCGGTCAGCGCGATCCTGTTCAGCTCGGCCACGACGCCATCCTCGCGTGCAGGTCCGGAACGACGGTGTGCGGGCTGGCCACGGTGAGCGCCGCCGCCCGGTGGCCGTACTCGGCGGCGTCCTCGAGCGAGGCGCCTTCGAGGAGCCGGTGGCAGAACGCCGCGAGCATCGCGTCGCCCGCGCCGGTGACGTCCACCGGGGACACCGACGGTGCCGTCAGCGGCACGTCGCCGTTCGGCGTGCTGAGCAGCGACCCCTCGGCGCCGCGGCGTACCCACACCACCTCCACGCCGCGCGCGTGCAGGTCGCCGACCGAGCCCAGCGCGGCGAGCTCGCCGGCGTTCGGTGTGATCGCGAAGACCGGCCGGTTCCCGCTCAGCAGCGGGGAGATCCGCCGCGCCTTGGCCACGCTCACCGGGTCGATGACCACCCGCACGCCGAGCGCGAGCACGGCGTCGACGGTGTTCGCGGGGACGTTGCCGTCCACGACCACGAGCGCCGCCGACCGGAGCAGGTCGTGGTCGAGCACCTCGGGGGTGACCGCGTCGGTGGCCACCATGTCGGAAACGCCCGCGACGAGGTCGCCGTCGGCGTCGAGCACCGCGACGTAGCGACCGGTCTGCCCGCCCCTCAGCACGGGCGTCACGTCCACACCCGCGGCCGAGGTCTCGGCCAGCAGCCAGGCGCCGTCCGGGTCGGACCCGACCACGGACACCAGGGCCGCGTGCGACCCGAGGCGGGCCAGGTTCTCCGCGACGTTCCGCCCGACGCCTCCGGGGGTGCGGACGACCGTGCCCGGGTTGCTGGTCGCGGCGACCAGCGGCGCCGAGGTGCGTGCCTTGATGTCGACGTTCGCCCCGCCGACGACGACGACCAGCTCCACTGCGGCGGTCAGACCCGGGCCATCCGCTCCCGAGTCACCTCGGCCCACGGGCTCCACAGGAACCAGCCCGGCAGCTCACGGACCAGCCGCGGCGGCCCGGCCACGTCGACGACGCCCGACCGCACCGCCTCGGTCCAGGTCAGCGGTCCGTTGAAGATGTCGCTGTAGGTCGCGGTGGTCGCGCGCAGCAGCACGTCGCTGTCGAAGCCCGGGTGCTGGTGGCACACCGACACCTCGCCGTGCTCGAGCACCAGCCAGATCGTCATCGGGTCGGGAGAGGTGAACACGAACTCCAGGACCACCCGGTGGTCGGGGAACCGCGCCGGGTCGGTGCGACGGTGCATCCACCACATCAGCGTGTGCGGGTGCACCTCGTGCGGGTAGAGCTCGTCGAAGAGCCACTCGACCGCCCACCTTCCGAACGCGTCGATGATCTTCTCGAGGTCCCGGCCGGCGGGCGTCAGGTGGTACTCCGACGACCACCGCTCCACCACACCGCGCTTCTCGAGATGGCGCAGCCGCGCGGTGAGCAGGGACCGCGAGATCCCCGGAAGACCGCGGGCGATGTCGTTGAACCTGGTGTTCCCGAGCACCAGCTCCCGCACGATCAGCGGTGTCCACCGGTCGGCGAGCACCTCGGTGGTGAGGGATACGGGGCAGAACCGTCCGTAGTCCGGCATGCCTCATCGTCCCACCGGCCGCAACGGCAGTCCAGAAGTTGTACCGGCCAGGTCCAGAACCTGCACTATTCCGGCCGGGCCGCGCCCGCGGACCCTCGTGGGCATGACCACTCTCGAAGACCTCCGCACCCCCACCCTGCTCGACCTTGCCGCCGACCTCGCTCCCGTCCTTCGTGAGCACGCCGGCCAACACGACGTCGAGGGCAGCTTCGTCTCGGAGTCGCTCGACGCGATCCGGGACGCCGGGCTGCTCGCCGCCGGCGTCCCCACCGAGCTCGGCGGCCTCGGCGCCACCAACGCGGACCTCGCCGCACTCCAGCGCGAGCTGGCCCACCACTGCGGCTCGACCGCGCTGGCCACCTCGATGCACCAGCACGTCGTCTGCTTCACTGCTTGGCGCTACCGCCGCGGTCTGCCCGGCGCCGAGGCCACGCTGCGCCGGGTCGCCGACGAGGGCATCGTGCTGGTCTCCACCGGCGGCGGCGACTGGACCCACCCGCGCGGGATCGCGGTCCCGGTCGAGGGCGGCTACCGCGTCACCGGCACCAAGCGGTTCGCGAGCCAGTCGTCGGTGGGCACCGCGATGTCCACGATGGCGACGTACGAGGACCCGGAGCGCGGGATACGCGTCCTCAACCTGGCCGTACCGTTCGCCTCGGAGGGCATCACGGTCAAGGACAACTGGGACACCCTCGGCATGCGCGGCACCGCCAGCAACGACGTGGTGTTCGACGACGTGTTCGTGCCCGACGAGCGGGTGCTGGCGGACCGGCCGTTCGGCGTCGTCGACCCGCCGCTCCAGGTCATCGCCGCGGTGGCGATGCCGATCATCTCCGCGGTGTACCTCGGCGTGGCCGAGGCGGCGTGCGCCGCCGCCGTCGAAGCGGCTCGTCCCCGGGCCGCCGACCCGGTGGTCCGCCGGCAGGTCGGACTGATGCGGCACCGGCTCCAGGTGGCCGAGTGGGCGCTCGACGGCGTGCTGGACCTGGTCGGCCCGGACCCGCAGCCGTCCGACTCGACGTACACCGCGGTGATGGTGGCCAAGCGCGAGATCGCCCTCGCGGGGGTCGAGGTGTGCGACCTGGCCATGGACGTGGCCGGCGGCTCGGCCTTCTTCCGCGGCTCGGTGGTCGAGCGGTGCTACCGCGACATCCGCGCGGCGGCGTTCCACCCGACCACGCCGGAGGCGACGCTGCTGCTGGCCGGTGACCAGGCGCTCAGCGCCGATGTCACGACTGGGGAAGCTCCTTCTTGACCACCTTGCCGGAGGCGTTCCGCGGGAGCTCGTCGAGGACGACGATCTCCCGCGGAACCTTGTAGTTGGCGAGCTGGTCGCGCACGTGGGTGCGCAGGTGCTGGGTGTCGGGGTCGGCGCCCTGCTTCAGCACGACGTACGCCAGCAGCCGCTGGCCGAACGACTCGTCGGGTACGCCGATCACCGCGGTCTCGACCACATCGGGGTGGTTGCCGAGCACGGCCTCGACCTCGGCGGGGTAGACGTTCTCACCGCCGCTGATGATCATGTCGTCGACCCGGCCCTCGACCTGCAGCCGGCCCTCGTCGTCGAGCCGGCCCAGGTCGCCGGTGAGCATGTAGCCGTCGTGGTGGTCCTTGGTGTCGCCGTGGGTGTAGCCCTCGAACGGCGTGCTGTTCAGCACCGCGATCTGGCCGACCTCGCCGGTCGGCAGCTCGGTCCCGTCCTCGCCGAGGATCCGGAGCTGGCAACCGCGGACCGGCTGGCCCGCCGAGCGCGGGTCGTGGCGCAGGTCCTCGGGAGTCGCGGTGGCGATCATCCCGGCCTCGGTGGCGTTGTAGTTGCTGTAGACGACGTCGCCGAAGGTGTCCATGAACGCCGTCAGCGCGGTCGGCTCCATGGCCGAGCCGCTGGCGGTGACGAACCGCAGCGCCGGCAGCGGGTAGCGCTGCTTGACCGTCTCCGGCAGAGCCACGATCCGCTCGATCATCACCGGCACCACCGCGATCCCGTCGGCTCGGTGCCGGGCCGCCATGGCCAGGGTCTGCTCGGGGTCGAAGTGGCGGCGCATCACCACGGTGTTGGCCATCGTCGCGGCCAGCACCAGGCAGCCGAAGCCCCAGGCGTGGAACATCGGCGCGGCCACGACCACGGTGTCCTCGGCCCGCCAGGGCACCCGCTCGATGATCGCGACCAGGTCGCCCGCGCCGCCACCGGTGCCGCGGCGGGCGCCCTTGGGTGCCCCGGTCGTGCCGCTGGTCAGCAGCACGACGTGCGGGCTGCTGGTCGGCGACGGGGGCCGCTGTCCCAGGTGGTCGGCGATCAGCGAGTCCACGGTCGGGCCGGTCGCGGGCTCGTCCTCCCACGCGATGACGTGCAGCGGGCCGTCGCCGTCCTCCTCGTCGTCCTCCGGTGGCAGGTCCGCGAGCGCCTCGGCGTACTCCTGGTCGTAGACGATCACGTCCACGTGCTCTCTGCCCAGCAGCTCGGCCAGCTGCGGGCCGGAGAAGGCGGTGTTGAGCAGCACCAGGTCGGCGCCGAGCTTGCCGGTCGCCACCAGCGACTCGACGAACCCGCGGTGGTTGCGAGCCAGCAGCCCGACCCTCCCCTCGCCGTCGCGGAGGTACGGCGCGAGCGCGGCCGCGAGCGCGTCGGTGTGCTCCTCGAGCTCGCCCCAGGTCATCGCGCCGCGCTCGTCGACCAGCGCGATCCCGTCGGGCCGGCGGGCCGCGGCCAGGCTGACACCGGCCATCGCGGTCAGCCCCTGGCGCCTGATGGCGGCGGCCATCCTGAGGTACTTGTCCGGCCGCAGCGGCCCGAGCAGCCCCGAGCGCGCGAGGACCCGCGCCTCCGACAGCTGGCCGCGAACGCGGCCGGTCTCCGCCATGGCGGACACCCTAGGGCTGATCAGCTCACCGTCGGAGGTGGTCCTGCCTACCGACCGCGTAGGCCTCCGGGGTCCACGGCCGCAGCCGCTCCACGTCGTCGGGACCGTCGAGGCGGAACGCGTGGGTGTGGTTGCGCGGCGAGAACGTCTCGACCTTCGTGAAGACCTCGCTCTCCACCCGGCGCGCCAGCACGAGGTGGCCGAGCGTCCACTCGCGGCGCAGGGTCAGCTGGGCGAACGACATCCGCACCTGGAACGCGACCCGGCTCTTCTCCGGCAGCACGGTGACAGGCCCGTTCTCCTCGAGCAGCGCCAGGAAGGCGGCGTACGTCGCCCGCACCGCCTCGCTCCGACCTTCGAAGTGCCGCGCCAGCTCGACCCGCCCGCAGGCGTGGCTCTGGTTGCGGTTGGCGAAGGCGCGGTCGCAGGCGGGGCAGACCCACACCCCTCGATCGTCCCAGAATGGGCCCGTGCAGCCAGAGGTCGTCACGGTGTCGGTGCCCGGGGTGCGCCTCTCCTGCCTGACCTGGGGTCCGGCGGACGGCCCCCTGGTGGTGGCGCTGCACGGCTTCCCCGACACCGCGTGGACCTGGCGCCACCTCGGGCCCGCCCTGGCCGCGCGCGGGATGCGGGTGGTCGCGCCGTTCCTGCGCGGCTACGCGCCGAGCTCACTGGCCGACTCCTACCACGTGGGCGCGCTGATGGCCGACGCCGTCGGGTTGTTCGAGGAGCTCGGCGGCGACGACCGGACGGTGCTGGTCGGCCACGACTGGGGCGCGATCACGGCGAACGCGCTCGGCGCGCACCCGGACTCGCCGTACCGCCGGGTCGTGGCGCTGGCCGTGCCGCCCCTCGGCGCGATGAACGGCGCTCCCGTCCGGCTGGTGCCGCGGCAGCTGCGGCTGAGCTGGTACACGATGTTCAACCAGCTCCCACTGCTCCCGGAACGCACCGTCGACCGGTGGCTGCCCAAGCTGTGGCGGGACTGGTCGCCCGGGTACGACGCCGCCGAGGACGTGGCGCTGGTGCGCGCCGCCTGGCCGACCCGCAGCCACGTCGCCGCTGCGGTGGGCTACTACCGCGCGATCCGTGCGCCGTGGGCCGTCCCCGCGGCGAGCAAGGCTTGGGCGAAGAGCCTCGACGGCGTCCCGACCGTGCCGCTCCTGGTCCTGCACGGCGCCGACGACGGCTGCCTGCAGCGTGAGTTCGCGGAGCACGCTGCCACTCGCCTGCCCGAGACCGCGCGGTTCGAGCTGGTCCCCGGGGCCGGCCACTTCCTCCAGGTCGAGCGCCCGGCCCTCGTCAACCGTCTCATCGAGGAGTTCCTGACTCAGCCACCGTGATCGACGATCTCGTCGAAGGCGTGGGCGAGCCGCAGGTAGGCCTCGCCCCAGCCGCTCGACAGCGCCAGCTCCTGCAGCGCGCCGGTCGGCAGGAACAACGTCCGCAGCGGGTACGGCGCGACATCGGTCCGGCGCCACTCCTCGGCCAGCTCGTCGAGCTCGGCCAGCGCGTCGGCCGTGTCGTCCCAGCCGGACCACGAGAAGTCGTTCCCGGCCCGGTCCACGAGTGCGCGCAGCTCGGCCATGAGCTCGTCGCGGGTCACCCCTCCGGCCACCGTTCTAGTGTGGCCCGGTGGCCATCGCAACGGACGTCCAGCGCGTGTCGCGCTACGCCGGGGACGGCTGTGAGCACCACCTGCTGCTGCAGGTCACCCGGCCGTCGTACCCCAACGCGGACGCCGGCGCCGAGGACGCGGCGTACGCCTTCCAGGAGTCGGCGCTCGACCACCTGCGCGACTGGTTCGAGGCCTGGGTGCTGCCCCGCGTGTGCGACCGGCCTCCGCACGACCGTGAGGCGCTCGGTGACACCGATGCCGAGGAGCCGGTGGAGGGTCCGGGGTTCCGTTGGCTCGAGGCCGACGGACGTCGGGTCTTCTTCCTCCGCGACGCGGGCGCGGACGGCGACCTCTACGGCAGCCTCGACGGGTGAGCCCGGCGCGCACGGCCGTCCTCGTCGAGGGCGAGAGCGATCGCGAGGCGGTGTGCGCCCTGGCCGAGCGGCGCGACGTCGACCTGGCCGACGCGGGGGTCGACGTGGTGGCGATGGGCGGGGTGACCAACATCGCCAGGCACGTCGGTGAGCTGGGACCGCAGGGGCGGGGGCTCCGCCTGACCGGGCTGTACGACGCGGGTGAGGAGCGGTTCGTCCGGCGCGGCCTGGAGCGGGGCGGGCTGGCCCCCGGGCCGGGACGGGAGGGGCTGGCCGGGCTGGGCTTCCACTGCTGCGAGCGGGATCTGGAGGACGAGCTGATCCGGGCCCTGGGCGTCCACCGGGTGCTGGAGGTGGTGACGGCCCAGCGGGAGCTCGACTCGTTCCGGGTGCTGCAGCAGCAGCCGGCCCAGCGCGGGCGACGTACCGAGCAGCACCTGCACCGGTTCCTCGGCGCGGGGTCCGGCCGCAAGGTGCGCTACGGGCGGCTTCTGGTCGAGGCGCTCGACCAGGACGACGTACCGGCGCCGCTGGCCGCGGTTCTGGCCGACGCGCTTGCGTGATCCGGCGCGCTCCGGGTGGGACGATCCGGGCGTGATCCTCCGGACCGCCGTCCTCGCCGTCGCCGCGACCCTGCTCGTCGCGCCCGCGCAGGCTCAGACCGACGACCTGCCGATCGCCCAGGCCGACCCGATCGGCGACGTGAACATCTTCGACGGGGGAGGCACCAAGCCGACCACCGGCCAGCGCAAGAGCATCGACCTGACGGCGTTCGCCGTCAGGCATCGCGGCGACGGAGTGCGGTTCTCGTTCACGATCGCCCGGATCGCCGCGGGCCGGACCTTCGACCAGGTGGTCACCGTGAGCTTCGCCAGGGACAGGTTCAACCTGTTGGCCAACCCGCAGCGCCGCAAGGGCACCACGATCTCGACCGACACCGCCTGCCTGGTCGACGTCAGCACGGCGAGGAAGACCGGCACCGTGCGCGTCGACGTGCCCGACGACTGCCTGCCGGACGGCCCCGGCGTGCTCCGCGTCTCGACGTACCTGCAGAAGAAGAACGGCTCCGGCCCCGGCTTCTCCGAGGACACGATGCGCGTCAAGGGCCGGGTCTCGCTGCGCTGAGCCGCCGGGCCCAGCGGGACGACGAAGGGCGACGGCTCCCGAACGCAGCCACCCCCCACCGGGGCTGCGGCGCACATGGGGATGGGAGCCGTCGCCAACCGAGAGAACTCCCTCGGTGCTCGAAGTCTAGATCGTCGCCGAAGGGGCTTCCATACCGTCGTTGGGGTACGTCGTGCCCACGGCTACCAGCCCTCCGGAGGCGTCCTCGGAGCGGATCGCGACGTCGAAACCGGCCTTCCGGAGCGCCGCGCTCGTGCCGTCTCTCTGGCTCCACCCGGTCTCGACGAGCACGTGCCCGCCGGCCCGCAGCCAGGCCGGCGCCCCCGCGATCACCCTCCGCTGGACGGCCAGCCCATCCGGCCCGCCGTCGAGCGCCAGCCGGTGCTCGTGGTCGCGGGCCTCGCGGGGCATCAGGGCGATGGCCTCGGTCGGCACGTACGGCGCGTTGGCCACCACCACGTCCACCTCGCCGCGCAGCCGTCGCGGCAGCGCGTCGTAGAGGTCGCCCTCGAGGACCCGGTCGGGCGGCAGGTTGCGCCGCGCGCAGGCGACCGCGGCCGGGTCGACGTCCACGGCGTACACCTCGGCGCCGGGCGCCGCTGCGCGCACGGCCGCCGCGATCGCGCCCACCCCGCAGCCGAGGTCGACCACCACGTCCCCCGGCCTCACCAGCGCCACCACCTCGTCGACCAGGAGCGCGGTGCGCTGCCGGGGCACGAAGACCCCCGGCGCCACGGCCAGCCGGAGCCCGCAGAACTCGACCCACCCGACCAGCTGCTCGAGCGGCTCGCCCGTCTCCCGTCGGATCGTCCACGCCTCCAGCTCGGCCGCCGACGAGGCCGCGCCGGCCAGCAGCACGGCCTCCTCCTCGGCGAACACGCAGCCGGCCGCGCGCAGCCTCCGCACAAGGCGGTCGACGTCGGCCGGGTCGAGGTCCACACTCCGATCATGGCGATCGACCTCGATGCCCAGGACCGCAAGGGTCTCCCGGAGCTCCGTCACCAGCGGGTGCTGAAGCGGGTCCGGGCCCGCAGCGGTGACACGCCGGTGGCGGACTCGACCCGCGCCGTGCTCGTCTGGGAGCCCCGCCGGGTGGTCCCGTCGTACGCCGTTCCGGAGGGCGACCTGCTGGTCGACCTGGAGCCGGGCGTGACCGGGCCCGACGACGACGGGCGGCCCGTGCTCGACCCACGAGTCCCGTTCAGGGTGCACACCGCGCCGGGTGAGCCGCTCTCGGTGCGGCTGCCCGACGGCACGGTGTCCGAGGGCGCGGCGTACCGGCTGGCGGACCCGGACCTGGCCGGCCTCGTGGTGCTCGACTTCGCCGCCTTCGGTTGGCTGGACGAGGACGAGCCGATGATCAGCCACCCGCGCGACCCGCGGCACCGCATCGACGTGTGTCGCAGTGACCGGACGGTCCGGATCGAGCACCAGGGCCGGCTGCTGGCCGAGAGCAACCGCGCGCGGTGGCTCTTCGAGGGCACTTTCGCGTTCGTGCGGCACTACCTGCCGCGCGCTGACGTCGCGGTGCCGCTGGTGCGCGACGACTCCAGAGTCACCGTGTGTGCCTACAAGGGCCGAGCGACGTACTGGTCCGTCGCCGACGACCCGGCGCTGGCCCGGATCGCCTGGACCTACGAGGAGCCGCTGCACGATGCCGAGCAGGTGCGCGGCCTGGTCTGCTTCTTCACCGAGCGGCTGGACCTGTCGGTCGACGGGGATCCGGTGCCGCGGGTGTGGACGCCGTGGAGCGAGCCGGAGTGACAGCACGCGTCCGTCAGCCGACCGGCTCCAGCCGGCGGGTGCGCTGGGCCCAGACCTCGAAGAGCACCGTGCAGAACGGCGGCACCGAGGCGGCCAGGGCGAGCACCGCCACGTGCAGTGGCCAGCGCTGGTGCCGCCACGTGAGCAGTGCGATCACCAGGTAGCTGAGGAACACGGTGCCGTGGATCGGGCCGAAGACCTTGACCCCGCCCTGGCCGGCGTCGACGACGTACTTGAAGAACATGCCGATCAGCAGCCCGAGCCAGCTCACCGCCTCGGCGACGGCGACGAAGCGGAACGCCGTGACCATGCCGTGCTCGTCGGCCCGCTCCGGGTCCTGCGCGCGCAGCCAGAGCAGTCCCGCGACCGGCAGCGCGGCGGGCACGAAGCCGTAGCCGATGCCGTAGTCCGACCAGACCGTGGCGTCCGGGAACCAGTCCGGCACGACCAGGCTCAGGGTGCCGACGGTGAGCACGCCCGCCAGCTCGACCCACAGCATCCGGGACGCGAAGCCGGTGCGGCCCTCGGAGGCCCGGCGGATCGCCACCCAGCCGAGCGCGTAGGTGACCGCCGCGACGAGGGACAGCGAGTAGGCGAGCGGAGCGTCGTCGGCCCTGGTGGCGAGCTGGACCAGCGACCTCGCGCCGGCCGCGACCGTGAACAGGGCATAGAGGAGCAGCAGGACCTGGTGGCCGCCGGATCTTCGCTCGCTCACAGCGTCATCACCATCCGCACGCTGATCACCGAGACCGCCACCGCTGCGACGCCGACCACGCCGAGCGACCAGGCGCCGTGGTCGTCCTGCACCGACCGCAGCGCCAGCGGCATGACGCAGACCGAGGCGAGCAGGTAGCCGACGTGGGTGCCGTAGTCGTCCGGCCTGGTCCCCGACAGCAGGACGCCGAGCCCGGCCACCGCCCGGAGCGCGAGCAGTGCCTCGAGCATCCAGGCCATCGAGGCCAGCCACGGCGGCCGCTCCCGCCAGCGGTAGGCGGCGTACGCCGCGAGCAGCGCGACGAGGACGGCGTACCCGACCACGACCCAGCTGATCTGGTCGAGGGCGGCCACCCGGGACATTGTTGCGGTGGCATCCCGGTGGCCGACGACGGGTGCGAGCCCTATCGGGAAACTGAAACACGTTCTAGTGTGGGTCGATGGCCCCCGATGTGTTCGCTCCGGCGACCCTCGGGCCGGTCACGCTCCGCAACCGAACGGTCAAGGCAGCCACCTTCGAGGGCCGCACCCCGGACGGTCAGGTCACCGACGCGCTGATCGACTACCACCTCGCGGTCGCGGAGGGCGGCGTGGGGCTGACCACGGTCGCCTACCTGGCCGTGGCGCCCGAGGGTCGCACCCACCGCGAGCAGATCGTGGTCGGCCCGGACAGCGAGAAGGGGCTGGCCAGGCTGGCCGAGGCGATCCACCAGACCGGCGCCGCGATCGCCGGACAGGTGGGCCACGCCGGACCCGTCGCGAACGGCCGGTCGAACGGCGTACCCGCACTCAGCGCGAGCCGGATGCCGAGCCCGCTGTCGCTGCAGATGGTCCGCTCCGCCTCCGAACAGGACCTGACCCGGATCACCCGCGCGTACGTCGAGACCGCGCGCACGCTCGCCGCCGCCGGCTTCGACGTGCTCGAGCTGCACATGGCGCACAGCTACCTGATCTCGTCGTTCCTGGCGCCGGGGCTCAACCGCCGCAAGGACAAGTACGGCGGCTTGCTCGAGAACCGCGCCCGGCTGGCCCGTCAGGTGGCCCGCGCCGTGCGCGAGGAGGTCGGCTCGTCGGCGGCGGTCACCGCGAAGGTCAGCGTCAGCGACGGCTTCCGTGGCGGCTTGACCACCGACGAGAGCCTGGACGTCACCGCGATGCTGGAGGCCGACGGTCACCTCGACGCGCTGCAGCTCAGCGGCGGCAGCTCGCTGATGAACCCGATGTACCTCTTCCGCGGTGAGACCCCGAGGAAGGAGTTCGCGAAGGTGATGCCGCTTCCGGTGCGGCTGGGCATGCGGACGCCGATCGGCAAGCGGTTCCTCAAGGAGTACGAGTTCCACGAGGCCTACTTCCTCGACAAGGCGCTGCGGTTCCGCGAGCGGCTCTCGATGCCGCTGATGCTGCTCGGCGGCATCAACCGCCGCGACACCATGGAGCAGGCGATGGTCCAGGGCTTCGACTTCGTGGCCATGGGACGGGCCCTGCTCCGCGAGCCGTCGCTGGTCAACGAGCTGATCGCCGGCCGCCAGGCCGACGGCGTCTGCATCCACTGCAACCAGTGCATGCCGACCATCTACACCGGCACCCGCTGCGTCGTGCTCGACCCGGTGCTGTTGGAGTCCCCGGGGCCCCGGTGACTCCTGCACTTCCCGGGGGAGATCTTGCCCAGGAAGTGCCAAAGTTGCCGGGGCCCCGGGGACTCCTACGGCGAGCGCAACCCCGGACCCTTCCACAAAACTAGAACCTGTTCTAGTCTGCGCACATGGGTCAGGTCATCCCGGATAAGCCGCTGCGCATCGTCGTCTGGTCGACGGGCACCATCGGCCGGCACGCGATCGCGGGCGTCGACGCCCACCCCGACCTCGAGCTGGTCGGCTTGTGGACGTCGACCGAGGCCAAGGACGGAAAGGACGCCGGCGAGCTGGCCGGCCTCGGCCGCGAGCTCGGGATCAAGGCGACCACCGACCGCGACGCGCTGATCGCGCTGGCACCCGACGCGATCGTGCACACGGCGATGGCCGACGACCGGGTCTTCGAGTGCATCGACGACCTGGTCGGCTTCGTCGAGGCCGGCATCAACGTCACCAGCAGCGGCCCGGTGCTGCTGCAGTGGCCCGAGGAGATCCTGCCGCCGGAGATGATCGCGAAGATCCAGGACGCCTGCGCCACGGGCGGTGCCAGCCTGCACGTCAACGGCATCGACCCCGGCTTCGCCAACGACGTGCTGCCCCTGGTGATGACCAGCCTGTCCCAGCGCATCGACGAGGTGCGGGTGATGGAGATCTGCGACTACTCGACGTACTACCAGCCCGTGGTCATGAACGACCTGTTCGGATTCGGCAAGCCGATGGACGAGGTCGGCATGATCTTCGCGCCCGGGATCCTGGGCATGGCGTGGGGGAGCGTGGTCCGCCAGATCGCGGCCGGCCTCGACATCACCCTCGACGAGCCGCTGACCGAGGAGGTCGACCGGCGCGAGGCCGAGTGGGACACCGAGAGCGTGAGTGGCGACGTGAAGAAGGGGACCATGGGCGCGGTGAAGTTCGCCGTCGTCGGCAAGGTCGACGGCGTGCCGCGCGTGGTGCTCGAGCACATCACTCGCACCGAC
Source organism: uncultured Actinomycetota bacterium (assembly GCA_963749865.1). GTDB lineage: Bacteria > Actinomycetota > Actinomycetes > Propionibacteriales > Nocardioidaceae > Nocardioides. Next base: position 274,023 of record CAVVOE010000001.1, on the reverse strand, counting down.
CCCGAGCAGGTGCCGGAGTGGGAGAAGCCGCCGGAGGGCTCGGACGGCTGCTACCGGATCAGGATCACCGGCGAACCGATGATGAACGTCGACTTCACCCACCACGGCGAGCACGGCGACCACAACGTCAGCGGCATGATCACCACCGCGCAGCGGATCATCAACGCGCTGCCGGCCGTGGTGGCCGCCGAGCCGGGCATCGTCCGGGCCGTCGACCTCCCGCTGGTCACCGGCCGCGGCCTGGTGACAAGCAAGTGAGCAGCAGGTGAGCATCCTCGACCGGTTCGGCATCGAGGGCCAGGTCGCCATCGTCACCGGCGCCGGCCGCGGGCTCGGCGCCGCGACCGCGGTGGCGCTGGCCGAGGCCGGGGCGGACGTCGTCATCTCCGCCCGTACGGCGGACCAGCTCGAGCAGGTCGGCGCGCAGATCCGCGAGAAGGGACGCAAGGCGGTCGTCGTACCGGCCGACCTCAGCGACCTCGACGCGGTCGCAGCGCTGGCCCAGACGGCGTACGACGAGCTCGGCCGGGTCGACACGGTGGTCAACAACGTCGGCGGCACGTTCCCGCGCGGCTTCCTCGACACCAGCCCGCGGTTCCTCACCGAGGCGTTCAGCTTCAACGTCGCCACCGCGCACGCGCTGACCCGCGCGGCCGTGCCGTTCATGCTCAAGAGCCCCGACGGCCAGCAGTCCGTGGTGACGATCAGCTCGATGATGGGCCGCACCGCCGACCGCGGGTTCGTCGCCTACGGCACCGCCAAGGCCGCGCTCGCGCACTGGACCAAGATGGCCGCGCAGGACCTCGCGCCGCGGATCCGCGTCAACGGCATCTACGTCGGGTCGATCATGACCAGCGCGCTGGAGTACGTCGCCGGCCAGCCCGAGATGATGAACCAGCTCGAGACCAAGACCCCGCTGGGCCGGGTGGGCGAGCCGGAGGACATCGCGGCCGGCGTGCTCTACCTCGCCTCGAGGGCGGGGCAGTACGTCACCGGCAAGCTGATCGAGATCGACGGCGGGATCCAGCAGCCGACTCTCGACCTGGGGATGCCCGACCTCGAGCCCGACGCCGCGCCGTAGTGTCCGGGCAGTGACCTCGTCGTCCACCCCCACGGCGTACGCCGTCTCGCCGGACTCGGGCGAGCACTGGACCGCCGAGGGAGCGTGGCAGGTCGCGGAGGGCATCCACCGGATCCCGTTGCCGCTGCCGATGGACGGGCTCAAGGCGATCAACGTCTACGTGATCACCACCGACGACGGGCTGGTGCTGATCGACGGTGGCTGGGCGATCCCCGAGGCGCGCGAGCTGCTCGACCGGTGCCTGCGCTCGATCGGTGCGGGATTCGGCGACATCCGGCGGTTCCTGGTCACCCACGTCCACCGCGACCACTTCACGATGGCCACCGTGCTCGGCCACGAGCTCGGCGCGGACGTGGCGCTGGGGATCGACGAGAAGCCGGGGCTGGACCTGTTCCACGGCGGATTCGACGACCTCTCCGAGCACCCTTTCACCCGGGTGCTGGTCACCGCCGGGGCGGCCGACGTCGCGGAGCTCTGGAACCGGGGCGACGGCGAGCTGCCCGACATGGCCATGTGGCAGTACCCCGACACCTGGCTCGAGGGGGACCACGCCATCCCGGTCGGCACGCGGACCATCGACGCGGTGCACACCCCGGGCCACACGCCCGGCCACTACGTCTTCGCCGACCGGGCCGACGGACTGCTGTTCGCCGGCGACCACGTGCTGCCGACGATCACGCCGTCGATCGGCTTCACCGTGCCGCCGACCCCGCAGCCGCTGGGCGACTTCATGGCCTCGCTGACCAAGGTGCGCGCCCTGCCGGACCTGCGCATCCTGCCCGCGCACGGTCCGGTCGCGCCGTCCACGCACGCCCGCGTCGACGAGCTCCTGGTCCACCACGAACGCCGGCTCGGGCTCTGCCTCTCCGCGCTGGCCTCTGGCCCGCTTACGGCGGCGCAGGTGGCCGGCCACCTCGGGTGGACCCGGCACGAGCACCAGTACGACGAGCTCGACGTTTTCAACAGGGGGATGGCCGCCATGGAGACCAAGGCCCACCTCGAGCTCCTCGTCGCCCGCGGCCAGGCCACCCGGTCCGAGGCCCCCGACGGGGTGGTCACCTTCGTGGGCGTTTCACCGGGTACCCGGTGAATCTGGCACTGGCGTCATGGAGTTTCGTGAGGGAAGCGGCGGTTTCACCGGGTACCCGGTGAATCCTCCCGCCCGGACTATCCCGGCAGCGGCAGGTGGTAGACCCGGTTGGCCGTGAACGAGCTGACCCAGGCCTCGTCGCCGACCAGGGCGAGGTCGAGGTTGGCCCGGTCGCCGAGCGCTGTCTCCGCGCCGAGCACGGTCTCGGCGACCACCGTTGCCGTTGCCGGTTCGACCACGACCAGCCGTGGCCCCTCCTCCGCGACGACCGCGAGCCGGCCGTCGGCGGTCGTGGCGACCGAGTCGGGTGAGCCCTCCACGGTCACCGAGGCGACCCGGTCGAGCGTGGTGGCGTCCAGCGCCACCAGCTCGTCGGAGAGCGTGCACGCCACCCAGACCCGCCCGCCGGTGACCGCCATCCCCTGCGGGCCGTCGCAGACCGCCTCGGAGGTGGCGAACTCGCCGGTGCCGGGATCGACCCGCAGGACCGTGCTGTCGCCGTAGTGCGCGACGTACATCGCGTCCGGTCCGGGTGCGACCAGCCGCGCGCCGACGCCGATGTCGATGGTCGCGGTGACCTCGGCCCGGTCGGGGTCGATGCGCAGCAGCTTCCCGGCGTCCTGGACGACCAGCCAGACAGAGCCGAACCCGGCGGCCACGCCCTCGGGACCGGCGCCGGTCTTCACCGAGCCCGTCATCGCACCGGTGGCCGGATCCAGCCGGAGCAGCAGCTTGTCGTGGAACGACGACACCCACACCGCGCCGTACGCCGCGGTCGTGCGCAGCGGAACGCCCGGTACGTCGACGGTCAGGTCCGGCGCCGACGCGCCGGCCGGGATCCGGGACACGGTCTCGGCCTGCGCCGACACCACCCAGACGCTGCCGTCCTCGGTCGCGGTGAGCCCGACCGGTCCGGCGTCCACCTCGACGTAGGGGGCGAGCTCGACCGCCGGCTCGGTGGTCGGAGGGGTCGACGGCGCGACCTCAGGCCCGGAGTCGGTGCCGCCGCACGCGGTGGCGACGAGGAACAGGGCGAGAAGCAGGGCGAGCGCGGAGACACGGACCATGGCCGAACGCTAGAGCAGGTGTCGAAATATTTCGACACCTTCGTCACAGCGGGAACGCCCGGGCGGCCTGCGCCAGCTGGTCGAACCCCTCGGGTCGGAGCCGGTAGACGTTGGCCACGCCGGCCGCGACCGACAGGTCGACCAGGCCCGCGCCCCGAAGCAGCGCCAGGTGGTGGAGCAACGTCGTTCGTGGTGCGCCGAGGGCCTCACACAGCTCCGGAAGGGTGCGCTCGCGGCCCTTCAGCTCCTGGAGAACCCGGATCCGCGTCGCGTCGCCCAGGGCCCGGCCCAGGTCCCGCAGCCGCGCGCCGGCGTCGGTCGCCGCACCCGTCTCGCCGAGCGGCGGGTGCACGATCACGGTCCGTCCGACCTCGGCCAGCTCGACCACGATCGGCGTCACCTGCGGAGAGGTGACCAGCACGACGTCGTCGAGCACGCCCGGACCGTAGTGCAGCCCGGGCGCCACCTCGTCCAGGAGCTGCTGGGGACCCACCTCGCGGAGCCGGGCGCGGATCCGGGTGAGGGCGGGTGCGCGGGCCGCGGGCGCCGGGAGGGTGTCCATCGCGGTCAGGCAGAGTCGGCGCACCTGCGCCGGTTCTCGGCGGCCGGTGGTGCCGAGCACCTCGACCAGCTCCCCCGGAGACAGGGCCGCCACCTGGGCCCGCAGCGCCTCGACCGACCACGCGCCACGGACCCGGGTCAGCGGGCCGAGCAGCTTGGTCCACCCGTGCCGTCCGATCCGACCCACGTCGCGGGCCAGCGCCCGGCCCCCAGCGGCCACCCACGCGTCGTACGCCTCCTGCCCGCGGCTGAACACCGGCCGCCAGTCCGGGTCCGCGACGGCGATCGCGGCCACCAGCCACTCGACCCCCGTGCCCGCGCCGAGCCTGACCTTCACGGCTGGCGAAGTCGCATGGGCAGGTGCGGGATGCCGTCGTCGAGGAACTCCTCCCCATCGACCTCGAAGCCGAAGGTGGCGTACCACTCCGCCAGCGGCACCTGCGCGTCGAGGACGACGTCGCGACCCGTGCAGACCTGCAAGGCGGTCTGCAGGAGTGGGTCGGCCAGACCTCTGCCACGCACGGTGGGGTGCAGGGCGACCCGGCCGATCCGCCAGGTCTCGTCGTCGTCGAGCACCCGGGCGCAGCCGACCACGACGTCGTCGTCGTCCATGACCACATGGCGGGTGTCGGGGTCGAGGTCGCGCCCGTCGAGGTCGGCGTACGCCGCCTCCTGCTCGACCACGAAGACGTCCTGGCGCAGCTTCCACAGGCTGTACGCCGTGAGCGGGTCGAGCGCGGAGAACGGCACCGCCATGATCTTCACCGGAGGAACTCCTTGGTCCGCCGCCAGGCCCGGCTGGCCTCGGGGAGGAACGGCAGGATCGGGTAGACGTGGATCAGGTCCGGCTCCTCGACCACGGTCAGCGGCCAGCCGGCCTCCTCGGCGCGACGGGCCAGCAGCCGGCCGCCGGGCCACAGCGAGTCGCGGGTACCGAAGAACATCAGCGCGGGCGGCAGCCCGGTGAGGTCACCGAGCGCCGGCGACACCTCGGGCCGGCCGAGGTCGTCGGGCGAGCCGGCCCACCACTCGGCGTAGGCCCGCATCTTGCCGATGAACAGCCACGGGTCGGTCTCGGTGACCTCGAGGGTCTCCGGTGTGCTCGTGGTGAGGTCCACCCACGGCGAGACCAGCAGCAGGTGGCTGGGCTGCGGGCCGCCGCGGTCGCGGAGCGTGAGGGCCACCGCCAGGGCCAGGCCGCCGCCCGCCGAGTCGCCCACCAGGACGACGGGGTCATCGGCCGCCAGGCGCTGGACGAGCTCGACCACCGGCTCGTGCGAGTCCCGCCAGGTGTGCTCGGGCGTCAGCGGGTAGTCCGGCATCACCACCCGGGCGCCCAGCGCCGAGGCCAGCCGCGCGGCGTACCGCACCTGGTAGGGGTCGATCGGCCCCACGAACCCGCCCCCGTGCACGTAGACGACGGTCCGGGTCGGGGTGCTGCCCCGCCGGGTCAGCGTGTACGCCGGGAAGCCGTGCCCGGAAGAGTGGGCAGGGAGCTCCTCGCGGACCACGGCGTACCGCCGGGCGAACAGCGGGACCGCGGCGGTGGGAAAGGCGCGGTCCAGCGTGGTGTGCCACTTCTCCAGCCGGGCCCGCTCCGCCTCGAGGCTGACGAGCTCACGCGACTTGCGCAGCCGAGGCACCACCCGGGCGAGCAGCTCGTGGCGGCGGCTGGGCATGGCCGAAATCTCCCACACGACTGTCACACGACGCCGGGATGCGGTGTCTCGTGGGCAGAACCCCTTCTCAGGAGAGGCAGAGCGATGCCCAGCACCAGCAAGTTCCGGATCCCCAAGGCCGAGATCACCGGCGTGTACGGCGCGATGATGAAGGCCTACGCCAAGCGGATGCTCGGCGGCGAGTTCCCCGACGGGGCCTACGTCTACTTCCACCACAAGCGCGTGCTCAAGGCGGTCATGTCCTTCGAGGGCAAGGTCGACAAGTGGGACCGCCTGGACGAGAACCTCAAGTCCTACGCCCAGCTGGTCAGCGCCGGCGTGATCGGCTGCTCGTGGTGCCTGGACTACGGCTACTTCAAGGCCCACAACGACGGACTGGACCTGGACAAGGTCCGTGAGGTGCCGCGGTGGCGCGAGTCCGACGTGTTCACGCCGCTGGAGCGCGACGTGCTGGAGTACGCCGAGGCGATGACCGTCACCCCGCCGACCGTCACCGACGAGATGGTCGCCCACCTGGTCGACGAGCTCGGCGAGCCCGCCGTGGTCGAGCTGACCCAGATGGTCGCGCTGGAGAACATGCGCTCGCGCTTCAACTCGGCCGCCGGGCTGCAGAGCCAGGGTTACTCAGACGTGTGCGAGCTCCCGCTCGCGAGGCCCACCGTCATACCGTCGCACTCATGAGCCAGGCGTCCGACGCGACGGGTGCGTTCGTCGCCCACCGCAACCTGCTCTTCACAGTGGCCTACGAGATGCTCGGCTCGGCCGCCGACGCGGAGGACGTGCTTCAGGAGACGTGGCTGCGGTGGGCCGAGGTCGACGCCGACGAGGTGCGCGACGCCCGCGCCTTCCTCGTCCGCATCACCACCCGGCTCTCGCTGAACCGGATCCGCACGCTGTCGCGCCGCCGCGAGTCGTACGTCGGCCCGTGGCTGCCCGAGCCGCTGCTCACCTCGCCCGACGTGGCCGAGGACGTCGAGCTCGCCGACAGCGTGTCGACCGCCATGCTGCTGGTGCTGGAGACGCTCGGCCCGACCGAGCGCGCGGTGTTCGTGCTGCGCGAGGTCTTCGACGTGCCGTACGACGAGATCGCGGACGCCGTGGACAAGACGCCCGCCGCGGTGCGCCAGATCGCGCACCGCGCCCGCAACCACGTGAACGCCCGCCGGCCGCGTGAGGTGGTCGGCAACGCCCAGCGGCAGGCGGTGACCGAGCGGTTCATGGCCGCCGTCGCCACCGGCGACCTGCAGTCGCTGATGGACGTGCTCGCCCCCGACGTCGTGCTCATCACCGACGGCGGCGGCGTGAAGCAGGCCGCCCTCCGTCCGATCCACGGTGCCGACAAGGTGGTCCGCTGGCTGGTGGGCGTGCTGCGCAGGGGCGAGGGGGTGCCCAGCGCCGAACCGGTGGCCGTCAACGGCGGCATCGGCCTGCGCCTGCTCCTCGACGACGAGCTCGACACGATCGCCACCATGCGCATCGACGGCGACAAGGTGACCGGGCTCTACTTCGTCCGCAACCCGCACAAGCTCGACCGGGTGGCCCAGGAGGTGCCACTGAGTCGTTGACGGTCGCTGCTGCTACCCCGCGACCGAGCCGAACGCCTGCACGTGGCAGTCGTTGCTCGCGCTGCGGTGCACAGAGGCCGCGGAGACCAGGGCAACGCCCGGCCGCCCTGCATCTGGATGACGAACGACTCGCCACCGGCCGCCGCCGGGTAGTCCACGAAGCCTCCGGGCGCCGAGCTGGAAGTAGTCCGGGTTGGCACCGCCGCTGTCCACGAAGAGGTTCGCGACCCCGCTGGACGCGTTCATGATCCGCAGGGTGCCGTTGCCCCCCACGCCGAACGGACACTGGTAGCGCAGCCGGACCAGCTGGGCGATGGCCGGCCCGACGAACACGGTCGAGCGCGGTGCGATCGCGACCGCCTGTTCGTCGGTCTCGCCTCCCTGGGCGGCCCTCATGAAGCCGGTCGAGTCGATTCCGTCGAGCCGGTCGGCGTCGCCGACCTTGACGCTGATGTCGCTCGCGCCGACCCAACCGGTGCAGTTGACGGTGCCGCCGAGGGTGACGTCCTGGACCCGCCGGGCCCGACGTGCTCACCGTAGACGCCGGACCCGCCGCCGTCGTTCGCCTTGCCCTGCACGCCGTTCCCCGCACCGGTGTTGGTGACGTCGACGACGCCGTTGCCCCTGGCGGGGTCCACGTGAAGTTGAGGGCGAGGCCGCGGCGGACCCACGCGGTGGACTCGAGGAAGTCGAGGAGGTCTGCGTTGAGGCTCGCGACCTTCGTCGTGCTGTTGACCTTCATCGGCGCCCGGCCCGTCGGCACGTTGAGCTCGAGCGCGGTCGATCCGGTCGCCGTGTTGGCGTTGGTGACCTTCAGTGCCGAGGTGCTGGACGCGCCCGAGGCGGTCAGCTGGGTCGGGGGGAGGTCGCGGTGTTCGAAACTCCGAGGATGAAGTTGCCACCCGTCGCAGCGATGCTGGCACCTCCGAGCGCCACGATGAGCGCCAGGAGCGAGACAGCCATCGACGGCGACGGCGACGGCGACAGCGTGCGGCGCAGGCTGTGCGACAGGTCCCTTCTCCTTCTGCGGGACTGGCCTCGGACGACGCTATTGCCGCCAGGGGCGCTAGGTTTGAGGCAAAGACAGGGGAGCACCGCGACGGTGCTGAGAGTGCGGAGAAGCCGCAGACCCTACGAACCTGCTCCGGTTAGCACCGGCGAAGGGAGTCAGACGGCTGATGAGGCACATTCCCGGATGGGTGGCGCTGGGGGCGGCGGCGCTGGTCACCACCTCGTGCTCGCTGGTCGGCAGCGGCGACGACAGCGGCGACGACGGCAAGCGCGTGGTGCTGGTGACCCACGAGTCGTTTGTGATGTCGAAGGAGCTGCAGAAGCAGTTCGAGGACGAGAGCGGCTACGACCTCGTGGTGAGGGGCTCCGGCGACGCCGGCGCGCTGACCAACAAGCTGGTGCTGACCAAGGACGACCCGACCGGCGACGCGGTGTTCGGGATCGACAACACCTTCGGGTCGCGGGCGATCGAGGAGGGCGTGCTCGACTCGTACGCCGCCAAGCTGCCGGACGGCGCCGAGGAGTACACCCTCCAGGGCGACGACGACCACGACCTCACTCCCGTCGACACCGGCAACGTCTGCGTCAACGTCGACGACACCTGGTTCGCCGACCACGGAGTCCCCGAGCCGGCCACGCTCGACGACCTGGCCGACCCGACGTACCAGGACCTCTTCGTCACCCCCGGCGCGACGACGAGCTCGCCCGGGCTGGCCTTCCTGCTGGCCACCGTCGCGGCGTACGGCGAGTCCGGCTGGGCGGACTACTGGACCCGGCTGATGGCCAACGGCGCCAAGCTCACCCAGGGCTGGTCGGACGCCTACGAGGTCGACTTCACCCAGGGCGGCGGGGGCGGCGACCGGCCGATCGTGCTGTCCTACGACTCCTCGCCGGCGTTCACCACCGACGGGAACGGCGGGTCGACGACCAGCGCGCTGCTCGACACCTGCTTCCGGCAGGTCGAGTACGCCGGAGTGCTGGCCGGCGCCGCGAACCCGAAGGGCGCGCAGGCGCTGGTCGACTTCATGGTGTCGCGACAGTTCCAGGAGGCGCTGCCAGACGCGATGTACGTGTTCCCGGTCGACGCCGGCGTCGAGCTGCCGCCGGACTGGGCTGAGTTCGCGACGCGGCCGGACCACCCGTACACCGTCGACCCCGCCGCGATCGCCGCGCACCGCGACGAGTGGCTGGCCGAGTGGAGCGACGTCACCAGCCGGTGAGCGGGAGACGGTTCGTCACCCTCGCCGGCCTGGCGCTCGGGCCGGTGCTGGTGCTGGCCGTCTTCTTCGTGCTGCCCGTCACCGGGATGGTCGGCCGGGGCTTCGTGACCGACGGCCGCTTCGACCCGGGCGGGGTGCTCGACGTGCTCGGCCGGTCCCGCACGCACCGGGTGCTGTGGTTCACGGTGTGGTCGGCGGGGCTGGCCACGCTGGTGAGCGTCGTGCTCGGGATGCCGGCGGCGTACGTGCTGCACCGGCTGTCGTTCCCGTTGCGGAACCTGGTCCGGGCGTTGCTGCTGGTGCCGTTCGTGCTGCCGACCGTGGTGGTCGGGGTGGCGTTCCGGCTGCTGGTGGGGGAGTCCGGACCGCTCGGCTTCCTGGGGTTGGACGGCACTCCGGTGGCGATCATCGCCGGGCTCGCGTTCTTCAACGTGGCCGTGGTGATCCGGGCGGTGGGCGCCGCGTGGGAGTCGCTGGACCCGCGCCCGGGCGAGGCCGCGGCCGCGCTGGGTGCGACGCCGGCGCAGGTCTTCCGCAGCGTCACCTTCCCGGCCCTGCGCCCCGCGCTGGTGGGCGCGGCCAGTGTGGTCTTCCTGTTCTGCGCGACGTCGTTCGGCGTCGTCCTCACCCTCGGCGGGCTGCGCTACTCCTCGGTGGAGACCGAGATCTACCTGCTCACCACCCAGCTGCTCGACCTGCGCGCGGCGGCCGCGCTGTCGATCGTCCAGCTGCTCGCTGTGACCGCGCTGCTCGTGCTCGCGGGCCGGCTCCGGGCGGTGCCCGACCCGACGGTCGAGCGTCGTACGGCGCGACCTCGGCGGCCGCGCCGCCAGGACGCGGCCCAGCTCGCCCTCACCCTGCTGGTGCTGGCCCTGGTCGCGGCACCGGTCCTCACCCTGCTGGTCGGATCGCTGCGGGTCGACGATGCGTGGAGCGTGGCGAACTACCGCCGCCTCACCACGGTCGGCGACGGCAACGCCTTGTTGGTGCCGGTCACCGACGCACTCGTCACCTCGCTGCGCACCGCGGTGGACGCGACCTGGATGTCGCTGCTGCTCGGTGGCCTGATCGCGGTCGTGGTCAGTCGCCGGTCGCTGACCCGTGGTGAGCGCCGGCTGCGCAGCACGCTCGACGGCTTCTTCATGCTGCCCCTGGGTGTCTCCGCCGTGACGCTGGGGTTCGGCTTCCTCATCACCCTGGACCGGCCACCGCTCAGCCTGCGCGACTCCCCGCTCCTGGTCCCGGTGGCGCAGGCGCTGGTGGCGCTGCCGCTCGTGGTCCGCACGCTGGTGCCGGTGCTGACCGGCATCGACGACCGGCAGCGTCAGGCCGCCGCGTCCCTCGGCGCCGGCCCGCTGCGCGCCTTCCTCGCCGTCGACCTACCGGTCGTGCGGCGGCCGCTGGTCGCCGCGGCCGGCTTCGCCTTCGCCGTGTCGCTCGGCGAGTTCGGGGCCACGTCGTTCCTCGCCCGTGACGAGCACCCGACGCTGCCGGTGGTGATCTACCAGCTCATCGGCCGCCCGGGCAGCGAGAACTTCGGCCTGGCGCTGGCGGCCTCCGTCGTGCTCGCCGCCGCGACCGCTCTCGTCGTCCTGGTCGTGGACCGGCTCGGCGTCCGGTCAGTGGGGGCGGCCTGATGCTGCGCCTCGACGCGGTCTCGGTGTCGTACGACGGGGTGCCCGCCGTCCGCGACGCCTCGCTGGAGCTCCCGGACGGTCAGGTGCTGGCCGTGCTCGGGCCCTCCGGCTGCGGCAAGTCGACGCTGTTGCGCGCGGTCGCGGGGCTCGAGCCGCTCAGTGGGGGCGACCTCTCGTGGGACGGCGTGGCGGTGTCGCAAGTGCCCACCCACAAGCGCGGCTTCGCGCTGATGTTCCAGGACGGGCAGCTGTTCAACCACCTGACCGTGGCGCGCAACATCGGCTACGCCCTCCGGCTGCGCCGCACCCCCGACGCCGACGCCCGGGTGGCCGAGCTGCTCGAGCTCGTCGGCCTCGAGGGGTACGCCGACCGGCTGCCGGCCACCCTCTCCGGTGGTGAGCGGCAGCGGGTGGCGCTGGCCCGGTGCCTCGCCGTACGCCCCCGGCTGCTGCTGCTCGACGAGCCGCTCTCCGCCCTCGACACCGGGCTGCGCCAGCGGCTGGCCGCCGACCTGCGGCAGATCCTCACCCAGCAGGGGATCACCGCGCTGATGGTCACCCACGACCACGAGGAGGCCTTCACGGTCGCCGACCGGCTGGCCGTGATGCGGGCCGGCCGGATCGTCCAGCAGGGCGCCATCGACGAGGTCTGGCGCGCCCCCGTCGACCCCGAGACCGCCCTCTTCCTCGGCTACGCCCGGGTCCTGGACGGTCAGGCCGCCGCGACAGTCCGCGTTGAATCGGGACTTCCGCCGGTTGAGTCGGGACTTCTGCCGGTTGAGTCGGGCCTTGTGACCGACGAAAGTGACGACTCAACCGGCGGAAGTCCCGATTCAACGGGGCGGTTGGCGGTACGACGCAGCGCGTTCCGCGTGGAGGCGGAGGGTCGGCTGAGGGGGACGGTCACGGCGGCGCGGACCACGCCGGAGCAGGTGCGGCTGGTGGTCGAGGTGGAGGGCGTCGGCGAGGTGGACGCGGTGGCTCCGCTGGACCAGCACCCCGGTGTCGGGGAGCCGGTGCGGCTGTCCGTGGACCTCACCCGCACCGCGCCGGTGGGCGGCTGAATACCGGAAGGCCCCGCCGCGCGCCGCTCCCTACACTGACCCCCGTGTATCGCCGAGCCTGGGTCCTGATGGTCACCCTGGCCGCGGGCATGGCCGCCTGGGCGGTCATCGAGGCGATCGTCCTCGACAAGCGGTTGGTCGACCCCGAGGGCAGCTTCCTCGGGCCGTCGTACATCCGGCTCCCGATCCTGCTGCTCGGCGCGCTCCTCCTCGACCTGCTGCCGCTGACGATCTGGAACTCCTGGCGCCAGCCGCGCGCCATCCCCGCCATCCTGCGGACCCGGCTGCGCACGCACTGGACCAAGGAGCGGATCACCCTCGTCGCGATGGGGATCATCTGCTTCTACGTCGTCTACGTGACCTACCGCAACATCAAGTCGTTCCTGCCGTTCGTCATCGAGACCAAGTACGACCGCGAGCTGCACCTGCTCGACCACGCGCTGCTGTTCGGCCACGACCCGGCGACGGTCCTGCACACGCTGCTCGGCACCGGCATAGCGGCGCACGTGCTGTCCTACGTCTACCTCTGGTTCCTGCCGATGGTGCCGCTGGTCGTGACCGCCTGGGTGGTCTGGGCGCGCAACCTGTCCTACGGCTACTGGTTCGTGACCTCGCAGTGCCTGGCCTGGACGCTCGGCACCATCTCCTACTACGCGCTGCCCACGCTCGGCCCCGGCTTCCGTTACGTGCAGCTCTACACCGACCTGCCGAACACGCCGTCCAAACAGCTGATGGACTCGCTCGACTTCACCCGCGACTACGTCGTGACCGGGTCACTGAGCAACGCCGTGCAGTCGGTGGCCGGCTTCGCCAGCCTGCACTGCGGCATCACCATGCTGGTCGCGCTGATGGTGCAGTACACGATCCGCATCAGGTGGCTGCGGATCGCGGTGTGGGTCAACTGCGGCATCACCGCGCTCGCGACCCTCTACTTCGGCTGGCACTACATCGCCGACGACGTGGCCGGCGTACTCATCGCCCTGGTCAGCTTCTACGTCGGCGGCCTGGCCAGCGGCCAGAAGTTCGAGCGCGGCGGGTTGCGCTCGCACCCGACCACCACGACCTCGGCGGTGCCGGTCCTGCGCGACTGACCCCGGCTCCACGAATTACCTCCTTGTCATTCGTCAAGGCGACACGCCGAGGAATCCCGGAAATTTCGCCGTTCCGGTTGACGCTGCCCGTGATCACAGACACGGTTGGTGTTCGTGCGCCACAAGTTGCCTGTGTGACTGACGGTGCGCGAGAAGAGGCCGGCTCGGGGAAGGAGCCGGTCGCGAAGCAGTACGAGGGGTCGAGACCGTGCGTGCCAGGAGGCTCTTCTGGGGTCCCCGCGAAAGCGCGAGCTCTGCGAGCGTCTTTCGTGGGGTGAAAAAGTACGCCGTGGGGCTGGCGCTCGCCTGCGCCACGACGCTGGCGATCCCGACCGCATGGGCGGTCGACCCGGGCGGGCCGGACGGCAACGTCTCCCAGCAGGACCTGGAGGAGGCCGAGGCCGCGGTCGCGACCAAGGCGTCCGACGTGGCGTCGGTCCGGGCCCGGCTGGCCGCCGCCCAGCAGCGGCTCGAGGACGCGCAGGTCGGCGCGGCCAGGGCCGCGGAGGCGTTCAACGGGGCGCGGTACGAGTCTCGGCAGGCCGCGCGGGCAGCCCGGCACGCCCAGCACCAGGCCGAGGCGGCCGCCACCGACCTCGAGCGCCAGCGTGCGGCGTACGCCGACGCGGTCACCTCCGCCTACCAGATGTCGCCCCAGCTCGGCGCGCTCGGCGCGATCAGCCAGGCCGACGGGATCCTCGACGTGCTGGAGAGCACGGCCGCCCTGCGCAACGCCGAGGCCGCGCTGCAGGACCGCTACGACGCCTACGACGACGCGGTGGCCGTGGCCGAGGCCGCCGACGAGCAGGCCGAGCAGGCGCTGGCCGACGCGCGGACCGCCACGCAGCGCGCCCGCGACAAGCGCGACGAGGCGCAGGCCGCCGAGGCGGCCGCAGCCGGCGAGGCCGACCGGTACGCCGGGGAGCGGGACCGGCTGATCGGCCAGCTCGCTCGGCTCCAGGACATCAGCGTCGGCCTCGCCGCCCAGCGTGAGGACCAGCTCGCGGCCCAGGCCGCGGCCCAGGCCGCCGCCGAGGCCGCCGCCGAGGCGGCTGCGGCGGCCGCGCAGCAGGCCGAGCAGGAGGCACAACAGCAGGCGCAGCAGCCACCGGCACCGACTCCCACCGCCTCGCCCACCCCCACCCCGGCGCCGACGGCCACCGCGACCCCGACGCCGAGCCCGACGCCCACCGCCTCACCGACGCCGACGGCCCCGCCGACCAACCCGCCCCCGCCCCCGCCCCCGCCGCCACCCCCGCCGCCTGCCGGCGACGCCGCGGCCGCGATCGGTTTCGCCCGCGAGCAGCTCGGCGAGCCGTACCGGTACGGCGCCTCCGGCCCGAACGCCTGGGACTGCTCCGGGCTGACCATGAAGTCGTGGGAGGCGGGCGGGAAGTCGCTGCCGCACTACTCCGGCGCGCAGTACGCGCAGTCGACGCCGATCACGCTGGGCGAGCTGCAGCCGGGCGACCTGCTGTTCTGGAGCGACGGCGGCCCGTCGTCGATCTACCACGTGGCGATCTACGCCGGCAACGGGATGATGATCCACGCGCCCCGGCCGGGCCAGTCGGTCGCCGAGGTGTCGATGTACTACTGGGTCACGCCCAACCTGTTCGCCCGCCCCTGACGACGAAGAGTGGATACTCTCGCGCCGTGGCCACGGACACGAGCGCCCCGACCGATGAGGAGCCCGTCGACTCCGGCGCGGGCGACGCAGAGACACCTGACATCGAGGAGGTCGGCTACGTCCAGCCGACCATCGACGTTCCCGCGCTGACCGCGCTGCTGGACGGGAAGTACGCCGAGATCCGCAACCTGGTGCGCAGCAACCTGGCCGAGTACGCCTCGATCCTCGAGGAGGCCGAGACCCTCGACCAGGACGCGTTCCGCGAGCGGGTCAAGGAGGTCGTGGTCGAGATGGCCGCGACCGGCCAGACCGGGATGGGCTTCCCTGAGCAGTACGGCGGCGGGGGCAACATCGGCGCCTCGCTGGCGGCCTTCGAGACCCTGGCGATGGGCGACCTGTCGGTGCTGGTGAAGGTGGGGGTCCAGTTCGGACTCTTCGGCGGGGCGATCCTCCAGCTCGGCACCGAGCGGCACCACGCGGCGTACATCTCGGACCTGGTCACCGGGAAGCTGATGGGCTGCTTCGCGATGACCGAGACCGGCCACGGCTCCAACGTGCAGGCGCTCGGCACGGTCGCGACGTACGACGCCGAGGCGGGCGAGTTCGTGATCACCACCGCCGAGCCGGAGGCCAACAAGGACTACATCGGGAACGCCGCCATGCACGCCGAGCTCGCGGTCGTCTTCGCGCAGCTCGAGGTGGCGGGGGAGCGGCACGGCGTGCACGCGTTCGTGGTGCCGATCCGCAAGGATGGCGAGCCGGCCGAGGGGGTCCGGATCGAGGACGACGGTCTCAAGATGGGGCTCAACGGCGTCGACAACGGCAAGCTCTGGTTCGACGGCGTCCGGGTGCCGCGGGAGGCGCTGCTCAACCGGTTCGCCGACGTCTCGGAGGACGGCACCTACTCGAGCGAGATCGAGAACGCGAACCGGCGCTTCTTCACCATGCTCGGGACCCTGGTGCAGGGCCGGGTCTGCGTGGGCGGCGCCGGGATCAACGCGAGCAAGGTGGCGCTGGCGATCGCGGTCCGGTACGCCCTCAAGCGCCGCCAGTTCGAGGCGACGAGCGAGGACCGAGGAGGAGCTGCTGCTCGACTACGGCCAGCACCAGCGCCGGCTCTTCCCGCTGCTCGCGGCGACGTACGCCCTGCACTTCGCCCAGGAGGTGGTGGCCGGCCAGTGCCACTCGGTGTTCTCCGGCGAGGTGAGCGACGAGAAGGTACGCCGCGAGCTCGAGTCCCGCGCCGCCGGGACCAAGGCGCTCGGCACCTGGCACGCCACCCGCACCATCCAGGAGTGCCGCGAGGCGTGCGGCGGGGCGGGCTACCTGGCCGAGAACCGGTTCACCGCGCTCAAGGCGGACACCGACGTCTTCACCACCTTCGAGGGCGACAACACGGTGCTGCTGCAGCTGGTCGCCAAGGGGCTGCTCACCGACTACTCCAGCGAGTTCCAGGAGATGGACCAGCTCGGCATGGTCCGGTTCGTGGCCGGGCTCGCGGTCGAGACGGTGATCGAGCGCACGAACGTGCACAAGCTCTTCGAGCGGGTCCGCGACCTGCTTCCCGGCGGCGAGCAGTGGGACCAGGAGGCCGGGCTGCTCGACCCCGCCTACCAGCTCGCGATGCTCCGGTTCCGCGAGGAGCACATGCTGGGCGGGGTGGCCCGGCGGCTCAAGCGCGGCATCGACGAGGGGCTGAACCCCGGCGAGGTCTTCTCCCTGGTCCAGGACCACGTCGTGCACGCGGCCCGCGCGCACGTCGAGCGGCTCGTGGTCGAGGCGTTCGCCGACAAGACCCGCGACCTCGAGGACGGCGACACCAAGGTGGCGCTCGCCCTGCTCAGCGACCTGCACGCGCTGTCGGTGATCGAGGCCGACCGGGCGTGGTTCATGGAGCACGGCCGGCTCAGCAGCAGCCGCTCCAAGGCGATCAGCCGCGAGATCAACGCGCTGTGCCGCAAGGTCCGGCCCCTGGCCCGCGACCTGGTCGACGCGTTCGGCGTCCCCGAGGAGATGCTGCGTTCGCCGGACCTCGTCGGCTAGGTGGTTGAGGTGCGAGCTTGCGAGCCTCGAAACCCCTCGTCGTGAAGCTGCCCGGCCTGGGTGGCTGGTCCGACGACCCGCTCTGGGGCTCGTTCTACGACTGGACGGTCGAGCACCCCAGGCTGGGCCGGGCGATCTGGGCGGCCGGCATCCAGAGCGACCTCACGCAGCTGTACGCCGCGGCGTCGGAGATCGGCCGGCAGCGCGCCGGTGCCCGGGTGCTCGACGTACCGTGCGGCGGCGGGGTCGCCGTCCGGGCGCTGCATCCGGGCCAGGACGTCGACTACGTCGCCTCCGACATCTCCCAGACGATGCTGGACCGGACCGTCCGGGTCGCCACCGATCACGGGGTGGCCGGCCAGGTGACCACCCGGCTGGCCGATGTCGAAGCGCTGCCGTTCGACGACCAGTCCTTCGACCTCGTGGTGTCGTTCACCGGCCTGCACTGCTTCCCCGACCCGGCGCGGGCCGTGGTCGAGCTGGTGCGGGTGCTGACGCCGGGCGGCGTGCTCACCGGCAGCGCGCTGCTCAACGACACCGGGCTGCGCTACGAGCCGATGCGTCGGGCCGGCCGGCTGGCCGGGCTGCTCGGCCCCGGCTGCACCTCCGACCAGGTCCAGGGCTGGCTGGCCCGCCAGGGCGTGGCCGACGTGACCCTCGACGTCTCCGGGCCGATGGGCTACTTCCGCGGCGTACGCCGGGCGTGAAGTTTCACCGGGTACCCGGTGAAACTCCCGCTTCCCGTATGAAACTCCGCACGGTCAGTGCCAGATTCACCGGGTACCCGGTGAATCTCCCGGCGGCCCGGCCCTTCGCTCAGCGCGCGTGGCCCGGCTGCGAAGCCGGCGGCGGGTGCGCGGCCGACGCCTGGTCGGGGTTGTCCTTGAACCGCTGGAACGACGCGTTCACCTCGTCCTCCGCTTCGGTGCGGCCCACCCACTCGGCGCCCTCGACGGACTTGCCGGGCTCGAGCTCCTTGTAGACCTCGAAGAAGTGCTGGATCTCCAGCCGGTCGAACTTCGAGACGTGGTTGATGTCGCGGATGTGCTCGAGGCGCGGGTCGGTCGAGGGGACGCACAGCACCTTGTCGTCGCCCCCGGCCTCGTCGGTCATGCGGAACATCCCGATCGCCCGGCACTTGATCAGGCAGCCCGGGAAGGTCGGCTCCTGGAGGATCACCAGCGCGTCGAGGGGGTCGCCGTCGAGGCCGAGGGTGTTCTCGATGAAGCCATAGTCGGCCGGATACTGGGTCGAGGTGAACAGGGTCCGGTCCAGCCGGATCCGGCCGGACACGTGGTCCACCTCGTACTTGTTCCGCTGTCCCTTCGGTATCTCCACGAGCACGTCGAACTCCATGCTGGGCATCCTCCCGCACAATGGCGTCGGACCGTACGACGGCGAGGGGGTTGGGTGCATCCGAGGGGTTGGGCACGCGGGCGCGATGAGCGTGGCTGGGTGGGCCGCGCCCTCGCGGCGCTGCTCGTGGTGGCCGTGCTGGCGGGCGGCGTCGTCGCCTGGCGGCTCGACCTCGTCGACCGGCTGCGGGACGAACCGGAGTCCGGTACGCCGGAGGGACCGGCCGCCGTACCTCCGCCGCCCGGGCTCGAGCTGCCCGAGCTGACCGACCCGGTGCCGGTGGACACCCCCCTGGCGGCGGCCGGGCGGATCGACTCCGCGCTGGTGCAGGCGGCGATGGCGCCGTTCTTGTCCGACCCGGTGCTCGGGAAGCACGTGGTGGGCGTCGTCGGCGACCTCTCCGCCCGCCGACCCGCGGTCAGGATCGGCGACGGGCTGGCCGCGATCCCCGCCTCCACGACCAAGCTGCTCACCACGACGGCGGCGCTGTCGGTGCTCGGGGCCGAGGCCCGGTTCGCGACGCGGGTGGTCGCCGGCGGCAAGGGCCGGATCGTGCTGGTCGGCGGCGGCGACCCGTTCCTGGCCTCGAAGCCGCTGCCCGCGGCGTACCCCGCGCGTGCCGATGTCGAGACCCTGGCCGCCCAGACCGCCGGCGTGCTCCGCCAGCAGGGCCGGACCACGGTGCGGCTGGGGTACGACGACTCGCTGTTCTCCGAGCCGTCGTTCAACCCCGCCTGGCCGGCGCACTACCTGGCCGAGCACGTCGTCTCCCGGGTCACGGCGCTGTGGGTCGACGAGGGGCGGCCGTCCGTCGGGTCCGGCCGGGTGGACGACCCGTCGCTCTACGCCGCGCAGACCTTCGCCGCGGCGCTGGCCGCGAACGGGATCGAGGTCATCGGCGCACCGACGCACGGCGTGGCCGCGGGCGGCCGGGAGCTGACCAGGGTGGAGTCCGCGCCGCTGCGCGAGATCGTTGCGCGGGTCCTCGAGGTCAGTGACAACGAGGGCGCCGAGGTGCTCTCTCACCAGGTCGGCCTGGCGGTCACCGGGCGGGCCACGTTCGTCGACGGTGCCGCCGCCGTCGTCCAGACGCTCGACTCCCTGGGCGTACCGACCGAGGGCGTCTCCATCCACGACGGCAGCGGGCTGTCCCGCGAGAACCTGATGACCCCGCTCGCCCTGGTGGGCACGCTGCGGGTGGTGCTGGATCCGGCGCACCCGGAGCTCAACGCGGTGGCGACCGGGCTGCCGGTCGCCGGCTTCAGCGGCTCGCTCACCAACCGGTTCGACCAGCCGTTCCCCGACTCGCGCGGGCTGGTGCGCGCCAAGACCGGCACGCTGTCCAACGTGAGCAGCCTGGCCGGCATCGCGGTCGACCAGGACGGCCACCAGATGCTGTTCGCGCTGATGGCCGACCGGATCGCCAAGCCGGACGAGACCAAGGCCCAGCACGCCCTCGACGCGGCGGCCGCCGCCCTGGGCGCCTGCCACTGCGGTGCAATCTCAACCGGATAGGTCGACTAAGATCCGCCTGTGACCGTCCAGGCCCCGTTCCTCCCGACGTACGACGGCGTCGAGGTCGTGGTGCCCGCCCCCGACGCCGGCCCGGGCAACTGGTCCGGCGCCGCGTCCGCCGTCCTCGTCGACGGCGTCTTCTGGCTCACCTACCGGGTCCGCCGCCCGCTCACCGAGGGGCGCGGTGTCTCGGTGGTCGTGGCCCGCTCGACCGACGGTGTGACCTTCCAGCCGGTCACCGAGGTGCTTCGCGAGACGTTCGGCTGCGAGTCGTTCGAGCGGCCGGTGCTGTCGCCGGTGCCGGGCGGCGGCTGGCGGCTCTACCTCTCCTGCGCGACGCCCGGCTCCAAGCACTGGTGGGTCGACTCGCTGACCGCGCCGACCGTGGAGGAGCTGCCGACCGGCCACCAGCAGGTCGTGCTGCCCGGCGGTGACCTCGTCGCGGTCAAGGACCCGGTCATCCAGCACCCGACCCGGCCCGGCCAAGCCTGGGTGATGTGGCTGTGCTGCCACCCGCTCACCGAACCCGGTCACGAGGACCGGATGACCACCCGGCGGCTCACCTCCGCCGACGGCCTGGCCTGGGCCGACCACGGTGAGGTGCTGGCCGGTCGCCCCGGGCAGTGGGACGCGCGCGGCGCTCGCGTGACCGCCGTGCTCACCGACGTTCCGCTCACCGTGCTCTACGACGGCCGCCCCGACGAGGCCTCCAACTGGCACGAGACCACGGGAGTCGCTCGCTGGGACGGCACCCGCCTGGTGGCCCTCGACGACCCGCCCATCGCCTCGCCGTACTCCGACGGCGCCTGGCGCTACGCCGCCGCCGTCCCGCTGCCCGACGGTCGGACCAGGTTCTACGTCGAGGCCGCCCGCCCCGACGGCGCCCACGACCTGGTGACGCTGGTCCGCTGAGTCGGATAGTCGTTGACGTTCGGCACGGGCTCCACGCGCAAATGAGCGTGCCAAGGGTCAACGACTATCCCGCCCCTGCGGCGCGCGAGTGCAGACTGTCCGTATGACGCAGACACCAGCGGCCGGGTGGTTCGTGGACCCGGAGGACGCGAGCCAGTTCCGGTACTGGGACGGCACGGCCTGGACCGACCACCGCTCGCCGCGCGGGCCGGCCACCGACCAGGTGAGCCAGGCCGGTGCCGACCTGACGGACGGGCTGGCCCGCGGCTTCAACGCGATGGGGAAGTGGATCGACCAGAACGTCGCAGTCAGCCAGCAGGGCGGGGTGCCGACCTTCGTGTCCGTGGCCGCGTCCTGCCGCGACGAGCCGGCCCGCCAGCCGCTCTCGGTCAACGCACAGCTGGTGCTGGCGCCGACCGACCTGGCCGGGGTCGCCACAGTGTTCGCGCAGACCGCCACCGCGGTCACGCCCGAGGGCGCCACGGTCGACAACGAGCACTGCCGGCTGGTCCCCAACCCGTGGAACCCGGCCGCCCCCAACGGCGTGGCCGTCTTCGTGGGTACGACGATGATCGGCCGGCTGCCGGCCGACCTCGAGTCAACCTACTGCCCGCCGCTGGCCCAGCTCGCGAGCAAGGGGCTGGTCGCCACCTGCATCGCCGACGTCTGGGCCCAGGGCCAGGGCGCGGTGTCCGCGGCCCGGGTCACCGTCCAGCTGCCCGAGCTCTCGGCCTTCGCGTGATCCGTCCGGTCCTGGCCGCGGCGCTGCTCGCCGTCGCCCTCGTGCCAGGGGCGCCGGCCGCCGCTGCGCCGACGCCAGTGCCGTACGACCCGTTGCCCACGTCCTACGACCAGCTGCCGCAGGGCGGGCCGACGAGCTTGCCCTGGTGGCAGGCGGGCAGGCTGCACGTCGGCACCACGACGCTGCGCACCCAGCTGCGCGAGCTCGCCGCTCGCAACGGCACCGTCGTCCTCGGCTCCGGCTGGTCCCACCCGGGCCGCCGCAGCACCGCGGTCCTGGTCCGCGGCTCGAAGCTGGTCCATCTCCCCATCGCCGGGCACATCCGCGGACCGGAGCTCTCGGCCGACGGCCACTGGATCGCCTGGCTCGACGAGCAGGAGACCCGGCTCTCCGACGACCTCGACCGAGTGCGCTACCGGCTGGTGCTCTACGACGCGATCACCCGGCGGGTCGTGGCCCAGCACCGCGAGACCCGGCGGGTGGAGCACGAGGACGGCATCAACGGCCTGTCGCTGATCAGCGTCGCGAACACCGGGCAGGTGCTGTTCGGTCGTGGCAGGGCCGGGCCGCACGTGCTTGCGCCGGGCCGCGAGCCGGTCCGGCTGAAGGGCCGTCGCGGCCAGCTCCGCGACTGGGATGGCTGGCCGCTCGGCATCACCGTCTTCCGCAGTCGCCATGGCGAGGACCGGGGGGTCTACGGCACCGTGTCGCGACGCGGTCGGTTCCATCGGGTGGGCGCCACGTCCTACGCCTTCGGCAGCTGGTCACCGGGCGCGGAGGGGTTCGCATTCGAGCTGGAGGGATTCTTCAAGAACACCTACTGGGTGGATCGTCCGGGCACCGGCACCGTGGTCCAGCTCGGCCTTCCCGGCCACCGCGACCTCCACGTCGTGGGCTGGGAGTCCGCGAGCTCGGTGCTGCTCTGGGACGCCAACGAGCACGCGGAGCCGCCGTACTCGAGCCTGGTGCGCTGCGACTCGACGACCGGTGCCTGCCAGCGGGTCGAGGGCGGACCCGTGGCCGGGAAGTACGCGGTCTTCGGCTAGCCCCGGGCGGACCCGACGCGCTGCTGGAACGAGCCCCGGCTCTCCTCCGAGAGCCACAACGAGAAGTCCTCGCCGGTCAGCTGGCCGAGCAGCGCGAACTCCTCGGCGAAGTGCGGGAGCAGTCGGGCCCGCGCGTCGGGCGCCAGCTTCGGCCGGTGCGCCTCGCCGCTGCTGAGCCGGGCGATCAGCGGGACCGAGACGGTGCGCCACACCTGCGGGCGCGCGAACTGCCCGAGCCAGGCACCCGCGCGCACGACCGGCCCGACGACGTCGGTACCCGGCGGGGCGTAGTGCCGCGAGCTGTCCCGCGGGATCTCCGACAGGTGGCTCTGGGCGATGCCGATGAAGCGGCACACGTCGTCGACGGTGGCGGCCGGCTCCTCGACGATGTCCCTGTAGCGGACGACCGGATCAGCTTCACGTGCGGCAGGTGCTCGGCGATCCGGAGGTGGGCCGGGTAGCTCCAGAGGTAGAACGGCGTGCTCTCGCCGCGCCCCTGGTGGCCGGCGGCGGGCCGGAAGAGCGCCTCGTAGTCACGCCGCCGCCAGACCCACTCCTGCTGCGAGTGCGTGTCGCCCGGGCCGGTCCAGTGCGGCGGTGGGGCGTCGCCGCACAGCCAGTACTTCGGCTCCTTCGGTGTCGTCGTGAACACCTCGGGGTGCAGCGCCAGCGCCTAGTGCAGGGCGGTCGTGCCCGCCCTGGGCGCGCCGACGATGACGAAGTCGGGCAGGTTCGGGCGGGCCATGCTAACAAGACTAGTTCAGTCTTGTTAGAAGACAATGGCCCGTTCGCGGGGTCAGGCGCGCGCCTCGCCGCCCCAGTTCGCGAGCTTGGTGGCGATCGCGTGCAGGTCGGCGCGCCAGACGCCCTCGGGGCCGGGCGGCAGCACGTCGTCCCACTCGATGGTGGGCGAGCCGATCACGCCGCTGAGCCGGGAGGTGCGGGCCACGAACCACGTGTGCGCGTGGGCGCCGCCGTCGCCGTAGCGCAGCACGTGGCAGCGCGCGACGTGGTCCAGCCCCTCGACGATCCGCACCAGCCGGTTGGAGATCCGGCCGTGCTCCGAGGCCAGCTCGTCGTCGAGCTGCCCGAAGTCGAGGTGCAACCGGGGCTCGAGGATGAGCACCACCGGGAGCCCGCTCGGCTGTCCGAAGTGCTTGAGCCGCCACCGGCCGTCCTCCCAGACGACGTTCTCCGGCGGTACGCCGAAGCAGGAAGGGCAGGGCTTGTTCGCCTCGCCGGCGCGCAGCGGGTCGTCGGACGGCGGCGGCAGCACCCGCGGCACGATCGACCCGTCGACCACCTCCCAGGGGAAGTTGTCCCACTCGTTGCTGGGCGGCGCCGCCAGGCGACCGCCGTCGCCGACCGCCGCGGCGACGCGGGCGTGGACCTGTTCGGCTGACTCGGCCATGCCCGCCACCCTGCCAAACGCGCGGGCTCCGGAGACCGACCGGGGGTGCCTTATAGCGTGGGGCCGTGCCCGACCTCACGCTCCCGCACGCGCCCGAGCTTCCCGGTGCCACGCACGTCCACTCCGGCAAGGTGCGCGACCTCTACGAGCTCATCGACGGGCCGCACGAAGGACGGCTGCTGATGGTGGCCAGCGACCGGATCTCGATCTTCGACTTCGTGCTCGACACCACCATCCCCGACAAGGGCGAGCTGCTGACCCGGATGTCCCTGTGGTGGTTCGAGCAGCTCGCCGACCTGGTCCCCAACCACGTCGTCTCCGCCGACGTCCCCGAGCAGGTCCGCGGGCGCGCGGTGGTCTGCGAGCGGCTGGAGATGTACCCCGTGGAGTGCGTGGCCCGCGGCTACCTCACCGGCTCGGGGCTGCTGGACTACGCCGCCACCGGGGAGGTCTGCGGCATCCCGCTCCCCGACGGGCTCGAGGACGGCAGCCGGCTCCCCGAGCCGATCTTCACGCCGGCCACCAAGGCCGAGCTCGGCGAGCACGACGAGAACGTGTCGTACGACGCGGTCGTGGAGACCGTCGGCGCCGAGCGTGCCGCCGAGCTGCGCCGGCTGACCCTCGAGCTGTACGGCCGTGCCGAGGGGATCTCCCGCGAGCGCGGCATCATCCTGGCCGACACCAAGCTGGAGTTCGGCGCCCGCGTCGACGGCACCACCGTCCTCGCCGACGAGGTCCTGACCCCGGACTCGTCGCGGTTCTGGCCGGCCGCGGAGTGGCACCCCGGGCGCGCACAGCCGTCGTACGACAAGCAGATCGTCCGCAACTGGGCGCTCTCGCCCGAGTCCGGCTGGGACCGCTCCTCGGGCGAGGCGCCGCCGCCGCTGCCGCCCGAGGTGGTCGAGCGGACCCGGGCGCGGTACGTCGAGGCGTACGAGCTGCTCACCGACACCAGCTTCTGATGCTCCGCGATGCCGTCGGCTCGGTCTCGTTCGCCGTACCTCGCGAGGTCGCCTTCGACTACCTCGTCGACCCGCGTCACCGCCCGGAGTGGCAGTCCTCGCTCCGCCGCGTCTCCGCGGTCGACGGCGAGCCGCGGGCCGGCCAGACCTGGGTCGACGAGACCAAGCCCGGCCTCAAGCCCCGGATGCGGACCATCGAGCTGGTCCGCCCGTCGCGGTGGAGCGAGTCCGGCACCTGGCGGTTCGTCCGCGCCGACCTGACCCTCGATCTCGCCGAGGCGCCCCGGGGTTGCGTGGTCGCGTACCGGTTCCGGATCCACGTGCTCGGCCCGATCGGGCTGGCCGTGACCGCGGTCTCGGCGCCGGCCGTCCGCGCCGACCTCAGGCGCGCGGCGAAGATCCTCTCGTCGCGTGCGTGACTGCTCGGTAGGTTGACCGCACCACCGACGCGACGGAGGCCACTGTGTCCGCGACGTACAACCTCGCCACCCTGCTGGAGAACAGCGCCCAGAAGCACCCCGAGCGCGAGGCCATCGTGTTCCCGGCCACCGGCCGGCGGATGACCTACGCCGAGGTCGACGCGGTCGCGAGCATGGTGGCCAACTTCCTGGTCAGCCGCGGCATCCAGCCCGGCGACAAGGTGGCGCTCAGCTGCCCCAACCTGCCGTACTTCTCGCTGGTCTACTGGGGGATCCTCAAGGCCGGCGCGACCGTGGTGCCGCTCAACGTGCTGCTCAAGGGCCGCGAGGTCGCCTACCACCTCGACGACTCCGACGCGAAGGCCCACTTCTGCTTCCAGGGCACCGACGAGCTGCCCATCGGCAAGGAGGGGTACGCCGGCTTCCGGGAGACAGACGGCT
This sequence comes from uncultured Actinomycetota bacterium, assembly GCA_963749865.1. GTDB lineage: Bacteria > Actinomycetota > Actinomycetes > Propionibacteriales > Nocardioidaceae > Nocardioides. The sequence continues at coordinate 248,483 of CAVVOE010000001.1, read as the reverse complement.
GCGAGCACTTCGTGATGATCACCGCCGACCTCGCCGCCGAGTCGCCGATCGAGGGCACCGAGTCGTTCGGCCAGGTGCTCGGTGGTCAGGAGCCAACCTTCCAGAGCGTCGAGACCGACGAGGACGACACCGCGGTCATCCTCTACACGTCCGGCACGACCGGCCAGCCCAAGGGCGCCGAGCTGCGGCACCGCAACATGCGCGACAACGCGCTGCTCGGCGAGAAGCAGTTCGGCGCGAACGCCGAGCGGCCCGACACGTTCCTGTGCGTGCTGCCGCTGTTCCACTCGTTCGGGCAGACCGTGATCCAGAACGGCTCGGCGGCGTACGGCGGCACCGTGGTGATGCTGCCACGGTTCGAGGCCGGGCCCGCGCTGGAGCTGATGCAGAGCGAGGGGATCACGTTCTTCGCCGGCGTGCCCACCATGTACTGGGGACTGCTCGGCGCGCTGAAGGAGGCCGGCGACAAGGTCGACGTCGCGAAGATCCGGGACAACCTGCGGATCGCCGCTGCGGGCGGCTCGGCGCTCCCGGTCGAGGTGCACAAGGCGTTCGAGCGTGACTTCGGAGTGACCATCCTCGAGGGCTACGGCCTGTCCGAGACCTCACCGGTCGCGAGCTTCTCGCCGTACGGCGAGGGCGTGCGGGTCGGCTCGATCGGCAAGCCGGTGCCGGGCGTGGAGATGAAGCTGATCGAGCCGGACAGCTGGGACGAGGTCGAGTGGTCCGAGGACGCGATCGGCGAGATCGCGATCAAGGGCCACAACATCATGAAGGGCTACTACGGACGGCCCGATGCCACCGAGGAGGCGATCCGGGACGGCTGGTTCCGCTCCGGCGACCTGGGCCGGCGCGACGAGGACGGCTGGTACTACATCGTCGACCGCTCCAAGGACATGATCATCCGCGGCGGCTACAACGTGTACCCGCGCGAGATCGAGGAGGTCCTGATGACCCACCCCGACGTCTCGCTCGCCGCCGTGATCGGCGTACCCCACGAGAGCCACGGGGAGGAGATCAAGGCTGTCGTCATCCTCGAGGACGGCGCCTCGGTCACCGAGGACGAGCTGGTCGCGTGGGGCAAGGAGCAGATGGCGGCCTACAAGTACCCACGGATCGTCGAGTTCGTCCCCAACCTCCCGATGACCGCCACCGGCAAGATCCTCAAGCGCGAACTGTCGTGACCTTCGGCCGCGCGCTCGGCCTCGCGATCGCCGGCGTCATGGTGCTGGTCGGTGCGGTGTTCACCGGGCAGGGGCTGGGCTGGATCGGCGGCAGCTCGATGACCGGCCAGGACGAGTGGGCGATCATCGGCCCGATCATCGCCGGTCTCGGCGTCGCCCTGGCCATCTCGATCGTGGGGAACGCCCGCCAGAAGCGATAGTCCGTGACGTTTCCGTTGTGGAGACGGGTGTTTCCACAACCATTTCGTCACGGACTGTCCCGGCGGGGGCTCAGGCGAAGGGATCGGGCATCGCGCCCGGGAGCTTGGCCAGCAGCTCGCGGGCCTGGGCGGCCGACTTGTGCTCGACCAGCACTTCGTACTTGGTGGCCACCACCGCTGTCACCGACGAGAAGTCGCGCTGGCCGCGGGTCAGCGCGTAGCCGACCAGCGCCCAGACGATGCCGAATGCCGCGCCGAAGAGGACGCACGCGAGCAGCGTCGCCAGGAAGTTGTCGTCCTCGGCGAACAGCGAGAGCACCAGGCCGACGAACAGGCCCAGCCAGATGCCGGAGAGCAGCCCGCCGACGGCGACCCTGCTGCTGGTGAGCCGGCCGGTGATCCGCTCGATCCGCTTCAGGTCGGTGCCGACGATCATGCACTGCTCGACCGGGAACTTGTTGTCGGAGAGGAAGTCGACGGCCTTCTGGGCGGCGGCGTAGTCGTCGTACACCGCCAGCGACTGCGGGAAGTCCAGGCCCAGCGGGGATGCCGCGGAGGCCCGGCCGGGGGAGGGGGTGCCCATGCTCATGGCTCCAGTCTGCCCGACCTGGCTGAACGCCTGACCGAGCACTCTCAGCGTCCGCTCATCCGGGCTGGTCATCATCGCGGGGTGGCCGATCAACCTCCCCAGCCGCCGAGACAGGCGAAGCAGCGCAAGCGCGTCCTCCACACCGCGGGGCTGACCGCGTCAGCGGCGGTCCTCGCGCTCTCGATCCAGGCCGGGTCGCTGACCCAGGACGACGACGAACCCCAGCTGAACCGGTACGGCGATGCGACGCTCCTCGACCCGGACGCGACTGAATAGACTCGGGCCGTGCCCAAGGTCGTCGTCGACGTGATGCCCAAGCCGGAGATCCTCGACCCCCAGGGCAAGGCCGTTCTCGGTGCCCTGCCGCGGCTCGGCTTCTCCGGCGTGACCGACGTCCGCCAGGGGAAGCGGTTCGAGCTCGAGCTGTCCGGCGAGGTCACCGACGAGGTGCTCGAGCAGGTGCGAGAGATGGCCGAGACGCTGCTCTCGAACCCGGTGATCGAGAACTTCGAGGTCCGGGTGGAGCAAGACGCGTGAGGGTCGGCGTCGTCACCTTCCCGGGCTCGCTCGACGACGTCGACGCACAGCGTGCGGTCCGGGTCGGCGGCCACGAGGCGGTCGCACTCTGGCACGGCGACCACGACCTGCGCGGTGTGGACGCGGTGGTGCTGCCGGGCGGGTTCTCGTACGGCGACTACCTGCGCTGCGGTGCGATCTCCCGGTTCTCCCCGGTGATGGCCGAGGTGGTCGAGGCGGCCGGCCGAGGGATGCCGGTGCTCGGCATCTGCAACGGCTTCCAGATCCTCTGCGAGTCCCATTTGCTGCCGGGCGCGCTGATCCGCAACGACCACCGCAAGTTCCTCTGTCGCGACCAGCGGCTGCGCATCGAGAACAACCGCACGCCGTGGACCTCGTCGTACGCCGAGGGCGCCGAGGTGACGATCGTGCTCAAGAACGGCGAGGGCGGCTTCGTCGCGGACGAGCAGACGCTCGACCGGATCGAAGGGGAGGGTCAGGTCGTCGCCCGCTACCTCGACCTGAACCCCAACGGCTCGCTGCGCGACATCGCCGGCATCACCAACGCGCGCGGCAACGTGGTCGGCCTGATGCCACACCCCGAGCACGCTGTGGAGGCGCTCACCGGCGCCGGCACCGACGGGCTCGGCTTCTTCACGTCTCTGGCTCAAGCGGCCTTGTCCGGGTAGCCACGGACGATCTGGCCCTCCCGGACCCCCGTCCGGAGCCATCTCGTCCGTGACCAACCCGTTTCTCGCTGGCCGGCGCGACCCCCGTCGCGCCCGCCAGACGTCTCCTACCGGTTGCCGGCCTGCAGCTGGGCCCAGGAGGCGGGCCCGAACACGCCGTTCTCCGCGATCGCGTTCTTGCCCTGCCAGGCCAGCACGGCCGCCTGGGTGACGCTGTCATAGGTGCCGCTGATCGGCAGCTTGTGCCTGGGCGAGGCGGCGTTCAGTGCGCGCTGGACGCGGCGCACGTCCTCACCGGACGAGCCGAGGTTGAGGACCGGCGTCGGGCCGGCGCTGAGCAGGGTCATCCAGGCCGACCGCGAGAACATGGCGGACCGACGCAGCCCGACCTGTCGCTGCCAGTGGCGCACCGACTTCGTCAGCCGGCCGCTCCAGGCGCCCTTGAGCTTGCCGCGGAAGACCCCCTGCTCCTTCAGCAGGCACTTGAGCGCCGTCACCTGCCCCGGGTTCGGCGTGTGGTGCCGCCTGGGGGCCTTCAGCCTCGGGTAGTTGTCCAGGTCGACCGGGGTCCCGTGGCAGTGGCTCTGCACGGCCGGCGGCGCGGGGCCGGAGTAGAGGTCGAGGTAGTTGCGGTCGATGTTGATCGTCACGCCGCCCCACTTCTCGTCGTGGCCGCCCTGGAACTGCTTCATCCGACGACCGGGCAACCAGCCGTCGGAGCGGATGTACGTCGTGGAGGTGTTCGCCTCGTTGTCCCACCGGGCGATCCAGATCTGGTCGGGCAGCGCGAACGTGCCGGCGCGGAGCACCCGCGCGTCGTCCAGCGACTTGATGCCCGAGCCGGCGCTCGAGTAGACCCCGGAGACGTACCCGAGCGCGTGCAGCTGCTGGGTCCACGCGCTGAGGAACCACAGCGAGGACTCGCGACACGTGCTGTTGTTGACGTCGTACCCCTCGAGGTCGTACCACAGCGTGCTGCCGGGCACGATGCCCAGCGCCTGGGCCGCAGCGACCGCTGTCGAGGCCTCGTCGGTGCCCTGCCGGAACGCCTTCTGGTAGGTGCCGGCCTGGTTGAGCTTGCCGCTGATCACCGGGTCGTTGCCGTACCGCGGGAAGCGGGGATTGCAGTTGGCCTGCGGCCCGAGCGTGATCGGCAGCAGCCGCCAGCCGTTGACCAGCTGGGTGCTGACCCAGGTGGGCGTGAGGTTGGGTTGGTCCCGGCAGCCGCGAGAGGCTCCGGAGATGTAGATGCCGACGGCGCGGAACGGCGACGCCTCGAGCCAGGCGTCCATCTTCCACTGCTCCGGCGCCAGGCACTGGTCGAAGCCGAGCCCGGTGTAGTTGCCCGGGGTGACCGGGTTGGTGGCCAGCTGCCGGGCGGGCGGGCCTGGGTCCCCGGCCGTGACCGCCGAGGCCGAGGGGGTCGACCCCTCGGCCCCGGCGGAGGCCGGGTGGAGCCCAAGCGCGGCGACCGCGGCCACCGCGGCGACCGCGACGTAACGGGTCAGGGACGGCAGTCCGGTGCTGCCCTCGCGGGCGGGCGGACGAAGCATGGTGGGGGCTCCTGGGGAAGTCAGTGGCCGGGTTCCGCAAGCACCGTAGGTCACTCCAGTCACACCCGTCACGGGGTTCGTGGTAACTACAAACCTGTAATTCGACGGCACCCCGAGCCCGCCACGAGCGACGCGCTCACAGGTAACTCACCGTTCGGTCAGCTCCTGCAGCGTTCGGACGCCATGGAAGCTGACCGAACGGTGAGTTACCCGTGTGACCCGGGGCCGGGGTCAGGCCAGCGCCGGCTCCGCGCTCCGCCGCCGGTTGGCCAGCGCGACCAGGCCGGCCAGCCCGGCCAGGGCGGCCATCGCGGCCGAGGTGAGGAACGCCGCCCGGGCGCCGGGGAGGAACTCGCCCGGCACCGAGCCCGCGGCGTACACGCTGACGATCACCGCCAGGCCGACCGCGCCGCCGAGCTGCTGGAAGGTCTGCAGCAGGCCCGAGGCCGCGCCGGCGTGCTCCGGCTCGACGCCGCCGAGCACGATCGAGGTGACCGGCATGAAGAGCAGCCCGGCCGAGAGTCCGTTGAGCAGCATCGGGCCGAACACACCGCTCAGGTAGCCGTCGCCCGCGGTGAGCGTGCTCAGCCACGCGAAGCTGGCGGCCAGGCCGACCGCGCCGGTCAGGATCATCGGCCCAGGACCGACGAGCGCCATGATCCGCGGCGTCACCCGCGACATCCCGAAGATGCCCAGGGTCAGCGGCAGGAACGCCAGGCCGGAGGCCATCGGGCCGAAGCCCAGCTGGCCCTCGATGAACTGCACGGCGAGGAAGAACATCGACAGCTGGCCGCCGACCACGAGGCCGATCGTGACCAGGCCGCCGACCCGCTGGCGGCTGCGCAGCAGCGCGGGGCGCAGCAACGGGTGGGCCACCCGGCGCTCGGTCACCGCGAGCAGGATGAGCAGCGCGGCGCCGGCCAGGAAGCCGAGGACGGTGCGAGCCGAGCTCCAGCCGTGCTCGGGTACGCCGATGAGGGTCCAGACGAGCGCGACCGCACCACCGGTGGCGCTGAGCGCGCCGACCACGTCGAAGCGGCCGGGCCGGCGCGGGGTCTCGTCCACGAACCGGCGGGTCATGGCCAGGATCGCGATCCCGATGGGCACGTTGATGAACAGCGTCCAGCGCCACGACCCGAGATCGGTCACCGCGCCGCCGAGCAGCAGCCCGAGCGACATGCCACCGGAGGAGACGGCGCCGAAGAGCGCGAGGGCGCGCAGGCGGGCGGGCTCGTCGGGCGCGCTGGTGGTCAGCAGGGCGAGTACGCCGGGCGCGGCCATCGCCGCCCCCACGCCCTGGGCCGCCCGGGCGGCGACCAGCCACTCGGGGGTCTGCGCCAGCCCGCCGATCAGGGAGGCCAGGGTGAAGACGGCGACGCCGCCGAGGAAGAGCCGGCGTCGGCCGAAGACGTCACCGAGCCGGCCACCGAGCAGCAGGAGGCCGCCGAAGGCCAGGGTGAAACCGCTCAGCACCCAGGACAGCGAGGCCGGGCCGAAGCCGAGGTCCGCGTCGATCTTGGGCAGGGCGACGTTCACGACGGTCGCGTCGAGGATGAACATGAGCTGCGCCGTGAGCACGATGGCGATGCCCATCGCGGCTCGGCCGGCGTTGTCGGGGAGGTCGACCGGGCGGTTCGCCGCCTGGTCAGGAGAGGTCAAGGTGGAGGTCATGCGAGAGGTCCTGTTCTGGCCCGGAGGGCCGAGGTACTCTTGATCCGGAGGATGGCTCCGCTTCCTCCATGACGATACGGAGACTGTCTCCGTTTAGCAAGGCGGATGGGAAAAAAGCCAGATGCGCGCCGACGCGAAGCGCAACTACGACCGGATCGTCGAGGTGGCTCGCCAGGTCTTCGGCGAGCAGGGGTACGACGCCTCCCTCGACGAGGTCGCCAAGCGCGCCGGCGTCGGCCCGGGGACGCTCTACCGGCACTTCCCCAACCGCGACGCCCTGCTCGACGCGATGCTGCAGAGCTGGATGGAACGGGTCGACGAAGCGGCCGACAAGGCACTGGCTCACGAGGGCTCGTCGCGTGACCTGCTCCTTGCGTGGTTCGAGGAGTACGTCAGGCTGATCAGCCTGCACAAGGGCGGCCCGGCCAAGATCACCTCGGCCATGGACGACCCCGACTCGCCGATCCTGACCAAGTGCCAGGTGCTGCGCCGCGCCAATGACCGGGTCGTCGAGCGGCTCCGGGACGACGGCGCGCTCAAGGACGGCGTCGAGACCCTCCAGGTGTGCCGCCTCGTCGGCGGGGTCGCCACGGTCGCCGACCAGAGCGGGCTCGACGAGGCCTCGGTGCGCCCCCTTCTCGAGGTCGTGGCCGACGGCTTGGTGCGTTGAGCCCTCGACGGGGTAGAACCTGACCCGTGGAGCCCGAGCAGCCGACCGTTCGCGAGCAGGCCTGGCCGCCTCCGCACCCCTCCCCGCCGTTGCCGCCGCCGCGCGAGTACGGCTCGCCCGGGACCCCGCGCAACCGGCATCCGTGGCTGTGGGCGGTGCTCGCGGCAGTGGTGGTCGGCGTCGTGGTCTCGGGTGCGCTGGTGTACGCCGTGCGCGGACTCGGCGACGGCGACCCGGGCACCAGCCGGCCCGAGCCGGGGCCGACCGGCGTCCCGACCGACAGCCCGGCGACCGAGACGTCCCCCGGCCCGGAGGCGGCGTACCGCTGCTGGGACGGCAGCCCCGCATCCCAGCTGGCCGACTGCTCGCGACCAGAGGGTGAGGCGGGCCTGCGCTGGGTCTTCCCGGCCACGGCACACGAGAGGTGCGCGCCTCCGACCGAGGCCGGCGACGGCGCGGTCCTGCGGATGGTGTGCCGGCACGTGACCGGCGCCGGCGCCAGGATCCAGGTCGGCTACTACCAGTGGCGCTCGGTGGGCGCAGCCATCCGCTTCTACGACGGCCAGGGGCTCGACCGCTCCGAGCAGACCGGGCCGGGCGGCGAGGTCACCGGCTACCAGTGGAGCGGCACCCGCGGAGGCGTGCTCAAGGTCGTGACCCTGTACGGGCAGGAGCCCTACAGCTCGACCGGCACCATGCCGACCGACACCGTGCTGACCGCGGACGACCTGGCCGACTTCGCGGCCCGCCCGGCCGAGGAGATCAGGGGCGAGCCGGTCGGCTGAGCGGCGCCGGTAGATTGCTGCCGTGCCAGCGCCCGCGACCACCGGACTGGACACGGTCGACGTCGCCGCGAGCGACCCGATCCGCGAGCTGCCGTGGGCGGGATTCCATGACGTCCCAATCCACTAGGCGGCACCTCGCCACGATCCTCTGGTTCGTCAGCGGCATGCTGTGGGTCGTCCAGGCTGCTGTCCCGTGGACCCGGCGCGGCCCGTTCTCCTCATCGTCGATGTTGGACGGTGCGCGCCTGTTCGAGACCGGTGTCGTGGACGAGGTGGTTCCGCGTTGGGCATCCTTTGTCCTGGTGGTCGTGCCCGTATTGGGCGTCTTCGTCGGCGCCACCGCGGCACTCCGAGGGCGGGCTCTCTTCACGGCGCGTCTCATCTGCGTGGGAGTGGTCAGCGCGCTGTTCGTCTTTTTCGTGCACAATGTCGCCGGCGCGGACCCCACGCGACTCGGACCGGGGGCCTGGTTGACCGGCACAGGAATCGTGCTCAGCATCCTGACACTGACCAGGACGCGCCACACGGGGAGTTGAGGCGAGGGAGCGTCCGGGATGAGCGGGTTCTGCGGACATTGCGGTGCGGCCAGGGCCACGCGGGACCAGCGGTTCTGCCAGGCGTGCGGCACCGCGTTCCCGGCAGCACCCGCAGGCCCGCCAGCACCCACAGGCCCGACCGTGGCGACACCGACTGGGCCCTCGGGTCACCCGGCGTCGGGAGTCGACTACCCCGTCCCCGCGACATTGCCTCCCCGTGAGCGGGCTGCGCCCATTGGCAAGATCCTTGGTCTCGGGGTCGTGGCGCTCGCTCTGGTCGCTGGAGGTCTCGTGGCGTGGCAGGTCCTCGCTTCGTCCGGCGGAGCCGGCACGCCCGAGGACGCGGTGCGTGAGTTTGTGACTGCGACGGCTCAGCAGGACGTCGTGGGTGCGCTGGACATGGTCAACCCCGGCGAGGTCGAGGGACTGGACAGTCTGTACGAGGCGGCCCGCGACCGCGCGGAGGACGAAGGCCTCGTCGGTGGCGAGGAGATCGCAGATGCCCTCGACGTCACCATCGACGACCTCGATCTCGACGTGGACGAGCAAGGCGACTACTCGGCGTTCGTCACGCTGCGGAGTGCCGAGTACACGGTGACCTACAACCCCGACAAGCTGCCCGACCGGCTCGACTTCGTGCGCGACGAGTTCCCCGAAGCCAAGGAGTGGAGCGGTGACGTCACCGAACTGCTCGAGGACCAAGGGGTGGACCTGAACCGGATCGGAGTCAGCACGATCCAGGTCGACGGCAGCTGGTACGTCTCTGCCATCGGCACCTCGCTTGACAGTGCCCTCCGGGAGGCAAGTGCCTACGACGACCGGAACTACGTTCCCAGCTCGTCCGAGTACGACGCGATCGGAGAGGACCTCGATCAGATCGTCGGCCAGAACCCGGAGGAGGCCCTGACCAACCTCGTGGATGCGTTCTCCGACCAGGACTTCGAGGAGGTGCTGGCCAACTTCCCGGCCGATCAGGTACGCGCCATGCGGCCGTACGTCGAGGTCGCCCAGGACCTGCTCGCGGACGAGGGCGTGTCATTGGACGGCGACATCTCCGAGCTGGACCTCGAGACCGACGACCTGTCCGGCGACTTGGTGAAGGTCGTCATCGACGACGGCTCCGGGTCGGTGTCCGTCACCCACGACGAAGGCACTTCGTCCGGCGAGGGATCCATCGACGGCCGGTGCTTCGAGGGCACCACCTACGAGTCGTACGACGACTACGACGACTATGAGGAGGGCCGGGTCTGCCTCGACGACGAGATCGTCGACGACAGCGGCATCGACGAGGTCTTCGTCGTGATGCGCAAGGTCGATGGTGGCTATCAGTTGGATCCGCTTGCGACCGCCGTCGAGTACGCGTCGGTCGCCGTCGAGGCGATCCCGTCCTCGGCGATCGACGAGGCGCTCGGGGAGATCTGTTACCAGGTCCAGGACTACGACGAGACGGGTTGCCCCTCGTGACCTGCTCGTCCGCCGCCCGCGATGCGTGAGACGTCCCAGGCCCTTCGTGGCGTCCTGGGTGGCCTGCTGGCGACGTCCACCCTGCTCTGGACCGGTGCGGTGCCCACCGCGGCCGGGGTGGCGCAGGCTCCCGGCCCGAGGCGCTCAGCGGCGCTCGACCTGTCCCAGACGAGTGTTGCCCCGGCGGCGGCCTCGACCTGCGCCGAGGTGATCGTGTACGTGGTCCGCGGGTCGGGGGAGAAACCCCAGCCGGGACCTGCGACCTACGGTGAGACCTGGGACGCGTTCGATCCCATCGATCCCGAGACGGAGGCGTCAAGCATCGACGCCGACCGGGTGCTGGACGTGGACGAGTCCGGCCGGCGCACCGTCGACACGAAGACCCCGTTCCTCTATGACCTGGTCCAGAAGATCCATGAACGCGTGGGTGGACAGCTGCGCCTCAGCTGGGCGCCTATCAAGTACCCCGCCGTGCCGGTGAGCGAGTTCAATCCTGGCTTCGCGCTCTGGCTGGTGCACGGCTACCCGAACTCCGTCACGGCCGGGATCCGCGAGCTGCACCGCACGCTGAAGCGACAGTGGGAGCTGTGCGGAGACCAGACGCGCTACGTGCTGGCCGGCTACTCCCAGGGCGCCGATGTCGTCGACTCGTACCTGCGCGGCAAGATCGTCACTGGCTCGTCGACCTTCGGCCTGGCGACCGTGCACGAGTTCCTGGGGCCGACGCCGGAGATCATGGGTCAGATCGCGTCGGTGGCCCTGATCGCCGACCCCAACCACGACCCCGGTGATGCCGAGTCGTACAGCGACGAGGACGACAGACTCGCCCAGACGTACGGACTCGTCGGGGCGGTCCGCGCCGGCGTCCCGAAACAGGTTGTGGGCGTCACCGACTCCATGTGCCTGGCCGGAGACTCGGTGTGCGGTCGTGGCGTGAAGGTCCCGAGCACGGAGGGCAACAAGATCCACGAGGTCGGATACCGGGACTTCCTCCGGTACCCCGTGGAGTGCCACCTGGCCGACGAGCCGGACGACGACGTGTCCGTGACGACGTGCCTCGCGGACCGGACCGTCGAGCGGCTCGGGGTGCAAAACCTCATCCGTCATCCCCTGGACGAGTCGGTGAGCGCGCCGGGGTCGTCGGGCCGCGACGTCGCGTTTTTCATCGACACCACAGGGTCGATGCAGGACGACATCGACTCGGCGTTGTCGTTCGCGAGCAACCAGGCCGACCGGATCGTGGCACTCGACGGCCGGGTGGCCCTCGTGCAGTACCGCGACAGCGAGGACGACCTACCCGTGGAGATCGTCACGCCCTTCACCACGGACATGACGGAGTTCCAGAACGGTCTCGCGACGCTCCTCGCCGACGGCGGCGGTGACGACCCCGAAGGTCTGCTGCACGCCCTCATGGTCGGGTTCGACGGTCTCGACTGGCAGTACGGCGCCACGAAGGCGGTGGTGGTCCTCACCGATGCGGATTTCCACGAGCCCGATCTCACCGGCGGTGAGACCCTCCCGCTGGTCGAGCGGCGGTCGCTGGAGATCGACCCGGTCAACGTCTTCCCCGTGGTCGAGCAGGTCGGCCGCTACGACGACCTGGCGGCGCGCACCTCCGGGGAGGTGATCACCAACGACGGGGGCGACACGGAGCTGGCGCTGGGTCTGGCCCTCGACAACATCGCGGCCCGGCCCATCGCGGTGCTCAGCAATGGGACGTACCGCGCCGCTCCCGGCGGCGTGGTGCACTTCGACGCGTCCGGGTCCTCGGCTTCTTCCAGCTTGATCGATGAGTACCAATGGGACCTCGACGGCGACGGGTTCACCGAGGAGGTCACGACCGAGCCGACCATCAACCACACTTACCCCGCAGGCTACTCAGGTCTGATGCAGGTGTTCGTGGTCGACGACCTCGGGCGCAGCGCGAACGCGTCTGCGAGCGTGCTCGTCGACGAGGAGCCGCCGGTGACCGTCGCGCCCGTCGTGCCGACGGCCACGCGGATGCAGGCGGATGCCCAGCGCGATGACGACCATGTCCTCCTGGACGTGTCGTGGGATCCGGGCGCCGAGGAACCGGAGCGATGGGTGATCGCGCTCGACGACGATCCGGTGACCACGGCAGAGGGGGGCGCCGACCACGTCACCGTGGCCGTGGAACAGCAGCCTGATCCGTGGACGATCTCACTGGTGCCGATGGACGTGGACGGCAATTACGGAGCCCCCTTCGAGGCCGAGCTGGATCCCGTCACGGCCGGCCGGCCGTGGTACCGCCGAGCCGAGGTCTGGGGTGCGGCAACGCTGGCCGGTCTGCTCGGCGCGGTCGGCCCGTGGTGGCTGGTTCACCGGCGGCGACGCCGCTCCGTGACCGCGCCAGGAATGGTGACATGACCATGTTCTGCGGGCAGTGTGGTGCGCGGACGGCCCCGAACGCGAGCTTCTGCAAGGACTGCGGCGCACCCGTCCGCCCGGGGCCTGTCGCCAGCCCTCCGATCCCGCTGCCCGGCCCTTCCACGAGAACGAGAAGGAGGCTCACTGCCGCGCTGGCCGTCAGCTGCGGCGTCATCGCCGCGCTCGTGACCGGGTGGGCCGTGCACCTGCTCACCTTCGGTCCCTCCGAGGCGCACGCAGTGGGCACGCCGAGGGCCGCGGAGGCGCTGGACTCCCGTGACGAGGACGCGGCATCGCCCACCGACTCGTCGGTCGCGGACCCGGAGGAGGCCATGACGGCGTTTCGCACCGCCTGCGGCGAGCTCCTCGACATCGTCCCGACGGCTGCGGTACCGACGCAGACAGCGGTCCAGGTGACCCTCGAGGTGCGCCCGGTGTGCCCCGAGGGCGAGTGGATCGAGTCCGGTCGGTTCCGCGTCGTGCTCAGGCGGAGCGGGGAGGCGGTGGGCGACTCGACGGGTGGGACGGTGATCGCCGATGGCACGTTCGACCTGTCGACCGACTCGCTGTTGGTCCCGGGGTTCGGGGACACCGGCTCCGAGCTCGTGGCCAACTTCGGAGTCGGCACGGCGTGGCTGGCCCCCGACTCGCTGGCGGCGGACATCGCCGATGGTGTCGTGCTGGTCGAGTGCGAGGCGCTGGATGGCGAGTCGTCGACGCCATTGGCCGAGAACGTCGCAGTGGAGGAGTCGACGACGACCGTCGACGCCGAGACGAGCGAGAGCGCCGACGACCCTGAGACCGCCCTGGCTGCCCTCCAGCGCCAGGCTGCTCTGGACGACCCGAGCGTTTCCGGGCTCGAGGGGGCCTGGGTCGCGCAGCTGTCGTCGAAGACGCAGGGCATCTACGACGACCACGACGGGCGGGTCTACTCGCTGGCAGACATCTATCAGCAGTTCCTTGCGCTGCGCCTCACGTACCCCAACGTGCTCCTGCTCAACAGCAGCGACTGGCAGTCGTACACGCTGGTCGGCTACTGGGTCGTCATCGCCGGCGTGCCCTACCGCAAGCCGGACGAGCCCAACCGCTGGTGCACCGAACGTGGCATCGCACCGTCCCAGTGCTTCGCCAAGAAGCTCGTCCGGGACGGCGCGCCGATCGGCACCACGAAGCATCGTGGTTGACGGTCAGGGCCCGCCGCGGCTCGACGAAGCGACAGAGAGTGAGGACCTCGCAGTGGACGTGTCGTTACCTGATGTCGCGAGTACGGCGCGTCCTCGCCTGATCGGGCGCGCATCGTGACCGGGCCGCACCGCTTCTGCGGTTCGTGCGGAGCCCCGGTTCCCCCGGGTGCGTCCTTCTGCACGTCGTGCGGCCGGCCCGTCGCGGCACTGCGGGCTCCTCCGGGCCCACGCACGGACACGCCGACCGCCCCGGTCGCGATGCCCGACGGCGTGCCTGTCCCTGCTCGGAGCGCGACGCCGCCGTGGCCGCCGCCGGACTGGTCGCAACCGGTGCCAACCACGGGTCGCGGCCGTCGATGGGCGGCGATCGGCGCCGTGCTGGCCGTGCTTGTCCTGGTCGGTGCCGGCGCCGTCGCGGTGAAGCTCCTCGGAGGCTCGCACGGAGAGCTGGCCGGAGGCGGACACCTCGCTGCGGCCGTCACGACGGAACCGGAGGAGGCGTGGACGTACAACTTGTCGGGCGAGTACCTGAGCGCCGCGGGCGGAGCTGCAGACCTGGTGCTCCTGGCCGATGAGAACGGCGAGGTGGTCGCCGTCGACTCCGACGGTGAACGCTCGTGGACCAACGACGACGAGTACGTCGGGTACGTCGAGAGCGTCCCTGGCCACGAGGACCTCGTCGTCGTCGCCGGTGGCGAGGGCGGCGGTGTCGGTGTGCTGTCGACCGAAAATGGTGAACAGCTCTGGTGGGACGACCTGGGCTGGCCGCTCAAGGTCCAGGAGGACGGCGTGCTCATCAGCGCCGGCGCCGAGGACGAGGACACCTCCGAGCTGGCCTGGGTCGATCTCGAGTCAGGTGACCGCGAATGGAGCGTGGACGACGTGAACAGCTTCGCGGCGGCCTCCGACAGCGTCTACGTGGTCAGTCGTGACACCCTGCGCCGGCTCGACCGCGGCTCCGGCGACGAAGACTGGACGGTGGACCTCTCGGTGGACGAGGAGGACTACGTCCAGCTGGCCGCGACGGGCTCGTTCGTGGCGGTCAGCCAGGGAGACCAGGTCACGGCGTACGACGCGGACCACGCCGACGAGCTCTGGACCGTGTCGGCTGAGGACGACGGAGATCTGTCGATCGGCGCCTACAGCGATGACCGCGTCTACGTCTCCGAAAGCGTCTACGACGACACGACGGAGACCTCGAGCACCACTGTGACGGTCAGGGACGACGAGGGCGAGGTCGGCGAGATCCCGGTGGCTGACGACAGCTACTTCTACGGCACCGGCGTCGAGGCGCAAGGCGCATCCTGGTTCATCGACCTCGGCTCCGGTGAGGTCTACGACGACGAGGTTGAGCGTGCCGCCCAGTACGACGGTGAGCTGGACCTCACCGACCAGGGTGCCTACGCGCTCGAGTCTGACGACCTGGCCTTCTACGAGTACGGCGAGGGCAAGGCTTCCTGGGACATGGAGCTCCCCGACAGCGACGACGACGGCATCGGCGTGTACGCCGTTGACGACGGCATTGTCGTGGCCTCCGGCGGGAAGGTCACGCTGTACCGATGAGGCTTCTGATCAACGCTCGATGACAGATCATTCGACCACGGGGGGCAGCCGATCCCGGTGATAACTTGCCCGCACACCGGCACAGCGGCCGACGGACACCGGAACGAGACCAGCGACGGGGAGCACTGAGATGGCCAGGTTCTGCGGACACTGTGGAGCACCGAGCGAAGGTGGTTCCTTCTGCACGAGCTGCGGCAACCGACTGGCCGAGCCCACCGAACCTCCCGCGATCGCAACCGAGTCAGCTGAGGCGCCTGCGGCTCCCACCGTGGCACCACCGCCCACCTGGACCGACCCGGAGCTTCCCGCGGCGGAGCATCCCGACGCGCGAGAGCCCGGGCGGGTCGACGAGCCGGGGGTCGAGCAGTCGCCGGCCGAGGCCAGCGCCGTGCTTCCGACGGCCCCGCCGCCGGCCCCGCCGCCGGCCCCGCCGCCGACCCCGCCGCCGACCCCGCCTACGAGCCAGCAGCCGCCCACGATCCCGCCGCCGCCCATCGCGTCTCCTCCGGCGGCCGGACACGCACCTTCGCCGGCCGGGCACCCCGGAGCGCCGTCGTGGCAGCCGGCGCCGCCGGTGGCGGCACCCAGGCCAGCTCCGCTGGCCGGGCCGCGGACACCTGTCGTGAACCCGTTTGCGGGGGTGCCGATCGGCGACTACCTCCGCGACGCCGCCGCCCTCGTTTTCCTGCTCGCCACCCTCGGCAAGCCCTGGGACGTGGACGGGGACGGCACCGACCACTGGTGGGTGATCCTCAGCGCGCTCTTGGCGGTGTCATCGCTCGGCGTGCCGTACCTCGCCAAGTCGGGCGTGGTGCCCGGCGTGGGCCGCGACCAGGCGCAGCTGCTGAAGGTGGGCCTGAGTGCCCCACTCTTGGTCAGTGTGCTCGCGGCCGTCGTCAACGACCTCGTCCACGCCACGGACTTCGCTGAGGGTGGCCTCGGGGCAGGCGTGGCCCTGGCCACGGCAGGGGCACTGTTTGCGGTCCAGCCCCGGGCGGCCGACGAGGACCTCGCGCACCGCGACGACCGGCACTGGTGGTCAGTGACCTCGGCGCTCGTCGTCGCCGCCGTGGTAGCGGCGGTGGCGACGCCCGCGGCTTTCGTGCTGCGCGACCTCACGGGCGACGCCGTGCTGTTGGACGAGCCGGTCACGCTGATGTCGCTGTTGGTTTCGCCACTGCTGACCGTGCTCGCCCTGTACGGCGGGGCGGCGCGGGACCTCGTCGCTCGGCACTTCCAGGGCGTGGTCGTCTTCGCGGTCGCGGGACTGACCACGGCCGGCGTCGCGCTGCTGACCGGCGACTCGCCCGATCGCTTGTTCAGCGCGTACCTCAGCTTCGGGACCGTCACTCCGGTGGAGCACTGGGACTCCCTTCTGGGCGGGGTGTTCTTGTTGTCGGGAGCCGGGGCGCTGGCGGCCTCGCGACCCGCGCTGCGCACCGCTCGCTTCGACCACCCCGTGACGGGGTGGCTGCACACCGCGCGGCTTTCGCTGGTGCTCACGGCCGCTGGCAGCTTCCTGGTGCCGGTGAGCTACGTGCTCGGCATGGTCGACGGCGACGAGTACCCAGCAGCCATGATCGTCGCCGCGATCCTGTGGGTCTTGGCGGCTACGATCGCCTGCGTCGTGGTCGTCCAGCTCAGCGGCGCGACCCTGAACCGGCTGGTCGTGGTGGTGCTCACGGCGGCGATCCCGGTCATCGGCATCGTGCTGGTGGCTGTGGTCCGCAGCGCGGATGTCGGCGCTGGGGTGTTCAGCGTGACGCTCTACCTCGAGTCCGTCTCCACGGGGTTCCTCTTCACGCTGCCGGTCCTGGCGTTGTGCGCACTGACCGCGCCAGGCCCGATCCGACAGGCGTACGGCCCGCTGCTGCCGGAGCGCGAGCCGGTGCCGCCGACGGGCCAGAACTGGCCGACCCAGCCGCCGCCCCAGCACTGGCCGGCCCAGCCGCCGGTTCAGCCGCCGGCGCAGCAGTGGCCGACTCCACCGCCGGCCCAGCACCAGCCGCCCCAGCCGCCGCCCCAGCCGCCGACGAGCTCGTGAGGTCCCAGTGATCGACGACGCGCGCACGACCTGCCCGCGGTGCGGGCACCATGAGGCGTCCGGCAACCGCTTCTGCACCCGGTGTGGCACCTCGCTGCCGCCTCCCGCACCAGTCCCATCGCCGCCCGCGGGGCCACCGGCCAGCTCGGTGGCGGTGTGCCCTCGCTGTGGGGCCCAGGTCAGTGCCGGGCTGGCCTTCTGCACCGAATGCGGCCAAGCCATGGCTGCCGCGACTGGCCCCGTGACGCAGGCGGCCCCCGCCGCACCGGCGACACCCTCAGGGCCGCCTGGCTGCGCGGTGTGCGGCCAGCCGCTCGAGCCCGGACTTCGGTTCTGCACCAACTGCGGCACCCCGGCCGGACAGGTGGCAGCGCCATCCGGGCCGCCGATCGTGGCGTCACCATCGGCTCCGCCTGGGCAGAGACCATCGCGCCACGTCTGGCCCATCGTGGCCGCCGCCGTGGTCGTCCTCGCTCTGGTCGGCGGCGGGCTCGGCATGGTGTTGACCCGCGACGAGGAACCGCAGCGATCCGCAGAGGTCGCCGAGGACCGGGCCGGCTCCAGCGACTCTGAGACTCCCGACGACTCCGACGACGCTGCGGGCTCGGATGGCTCGGAGGATTCAGGGGACGCGGGGGACGCTGCGGACGAGCCGACGGCGACACCCGGTACCGACGCGCCGACACCGGCTTCGACTCCGTCGCCGGCGGGCGCCCGATGCTGGGACGGCACCACCGCCACCTCGGTCGATCTGTGCTCACGGCCCGAGGGCCTGGCGGGTCTTTCCTATGTCTTCCCCTCGATGGCGGGCCAGGACTGCCGAGACATCACGGGCGCTGCCCACGCACCAGGTCGAAAGCTCCTCCTCCAGTGCTTCGACTACCTGCCCGACGGCACACAGATCAAGATCAACTACTCGCAGTGGGGCTCGGTCCGCAACGGCACCGAGCACTACACCGGCAAGGGGCTCGTGAGCTCCGAGGTGAGCGGCGTCTACGTGTTCACAGGGGTCGCCGACGATGGTCAGTACAACACCGTCGGGCTCTATGTGAAGGAGCCGTACAGCATCTCCCTCTACGCCCCGACCCAGAGCGCGATGACCGAGGTGGGGGCCATGATCGAACCAGCTCGACCCGCGGACCAGGTGCGGGGTGAGCCACTCGGCTGACCGGTCCACCGGCGCCGGTAGATTGCTGCCGTGCCCGTGCCCGCTCCCGCGACCACCGGACTGGACACTGTCGACGTCGCCGCGAGCGACCCGATCCGCGAGCAGCCGTGGGCCGACCTGGGGCTCAAGGCCGACGAGTATGCGCGGATCCGCGAGATCCTCGGCCGCCGCCCGACCAGCTCCGAGCTCGCGATGTACAGCGTCATGTGGAGCGAGCACTGCTCCTACAAGAGCTCCAAGGTGCACCTCAAGCAGTTCTCCGAGATCCCGCAGGAGACGCCGGTCGGCAAGATGCTGGCCGGCATCGGCGAGAACGCCGGCGTCATCGACATCGGCCAGGGGTACGCCGTCACGTTCAAGGTCGAGTCGCACAACCACCCGTCGTACGTCGAGCCGTACCAGGGCGCGGCCACCGGCGTCGGCGGCATCGTCCGCGACATCCTGGCGATGGGGGCCCGGCCGGTGGCGGTGATGGACCCGCTGCGGTTCGGGCCGCTGGAGTCCGACGACACCCACCGGGTGCTGCCCGGGATCGTGGCCGGCGTCGGCGGCTACGGGAACTGCCTCGGCCTGCCCAACATCGGCGGCGAGGCCGTCTTCGACCCGAGCTACCTCGGCAACCCGCTGGTCAACGCGCTGTGCGTCGGCGTGCTCCGCCACGAGGACCTGCACCTGGCCAAGGCCAGCGGCGTCGGCAACCGGGTGATCCTCTACGGCGCCAAGACCGGCGGCGACGGCATCGGCGGAGTGAGCATCCTGGCCAGCGAGACCTTCGAGGACAGCGGCCCCGCCAAGCGGCCCAGCGTGCAGGTCGGCGACCCGTTCATGGAGAAGCTGCTCATCGAGTGCACCCTCGAGCTGTTCGCGGCCGGGCTGGTCAGCGGCATCCAGGACCTCGGCGGCGCCGGTCTCTCCTGCGCGACGTCCGAGCTCGCGAGCGCGGGCGACGGCGGCATGCACGTCGAGCTCGACCGGGTCCCGCTCCGCGACTCCACGCTCGCGCCCGAGGAGATCCTGATGAGCGAGTCGCAGGAGCGGATGATGGCGGTCGTCGCGCCCCGCGACATCGACGAGTTCCTGGCCATCTGCGCGAAGTGGGAGGTCGACGCCACCGTCGTCGGCGAGGTCACCGACACCGGCCGGCTGCAGGTCGACTGGCACGGCGAGCGGGTCGTCGACGTGCCTCCGCGCAGTGTCGCGCACGACGGCCCGACGTACCACCGCCCGTTCGCGCGCCCCGAGCAGCAGGACGCGCTGCAGGCGGACCGGGCCGAAGTGCTGCCGCGACCGGCGGGGGGCGACGAGCTCCGCGAGACCCTGCTGCGGCTGGCCGGCAGCCCGAACCTGTGCGACCGCTCGTGGATCACCGACCAGTACGACCGCTACGTCCGTGGCAACACCGTGCTCGCCCAGCCGTCGGACAGCGGGATGGTCCGCGTGGACGAGGAGACCGGCCTCGGAGTCGCGGTGGCGACCGACTGCAACGGCCGGTTCGCCGCGCTCGATCCGTACGCCGGTGCGCAGCTCGCGCTGGCCGAGGCCTACCGCAACGTCGCCACCGGCGGCGCCACGCCGCTGGCGATCTCGGACTGCCTCAACTTCGGCTCGCCGGAGGACCCGGGGGTGATGTGGCAGTTCGCCGAGGCCTGCCGCGGCCTCAAGGACGCGTGTGTCGAGCTCGGCATCCCGGTCACCGGAGGCAACGTCAGCCTCTACAACCAGACCGGCGAGACCGCGATCCTGCCGACCCCGGTGGTCGCCGTGCTCGGAGTGATCGAGGACGTGGAGCGTCGTACGCCGACCGGTTTCGTCGCGGCGGGCGAGACGGTGGTGCTGCTCGGCGACACCCGCGAAGAGCTTTCCGGGTCCGAGTGGGCGCACGTCGTGCACAAGCACCTCGGCGGCCTGCCGCCCATCGTCGACCTGGCCCGCGAGAAGGCGCTGGCCGAGCTGCTCAAGGAGGCCGTCGGGCTGGTCACCAGCGCCCACGACCTGTCCGACGGCGGCCTGGCGCAGGCGATGGTCGAGTCGGTGCTGCGCCACGACGTCGGCGTCGCCGTGTCGCTCGACGGCGACCCGTTCGTGGCGCTGTTCTCCGAGTCCGCGGGCCGGGTGCTGGTCACCGTCCCCGCCGGCGACATCGACCGGCTGACCGCCCTGGCCGCGCGACACGGCGTACCCGCGACCGAGCTCGGCAGCACCGGTGGCCCCGGCCTGGCGATCGAGGGTCTCTTCGACGTCGACCTCGCACCGCTGCGGCAGACCTGGGCGCAGACGCTGCCCGACGCGCTTGGCTGACGACCTCGTCGTCGCGGACGGCTGGACGGTCCCGGCCGCCGAGCTGTCGGAGCGGTTCTCGCGCTCGTCGGGGCCCGGTGGCCAGGGGGTCAACACCGCCGACTCGCGGGTGGAGCTGTCGGTCGACCTGACCCGGCCCGGGGCGGTGCCGGACCGGCTGCGTTCCCGTGTCCTCGACCGGCTCGCCTCCCGGCTCGTGGACGGGGTGCTGACGGTCACCGCCAGCGAGCACCGCGCCCAGCTCGACAACCGGCGCGCGGCTCGCGACCGGCTGGCCGGCCTGCTGCGCCGGGCCGCCGCGCCACCACCGCGCCGGCGCCGTCCCACTCGTCCGACCCGCGGCTCCCAGGAGCGCCGTCTCGCGGAGAAGAAGCGTCGCGGCCAGACCAAGCGCGGCCGGCAGGGGCGCTACGACTAGACACGGCCTAGCACCCAACCAACCGGAGGAAGTGAGCGTCAGGGAAATAGGAGCGCCGGCGCTTCCAGGACCGACGCCCTCGGATGTGAAGGTGGAGCCCTGCCATGACCCAGATCCTCACGCACCTGCGGCGCCACATCGTCGCCTACCTGGCCCTCCTCATCGCGATGACCGGCACGTCGTACGCCGCCGCCGCGATCGGCAACGGCTCGATCACGGCGAAGAAGCTGCACAAGAACGCCGTCACCTCGACCAAGATCAAGAACGGCACCATCAAGCCGAAGGACCTCAAGAAGCCGACCTACGTGCATAGCACCAACCTAGGCCTCGGCACGCCGCCGCCGGTGCCGGACGTGGTCAGCATCGCGCCGTACGACTTCTCCCTGCCCAACTCGGGCCGGACCAGCGTCACCGTGTTCATCTCGACCATCGGCGGCGGCTGCGACAGCGGCAGCGACCAGCCGACCATCGGGCTCTACATCGACAACCTGCCCATCGCGGGCACCGCGGCCAACGTGCCACCTCCTGCCAACGACCGTTCCGCGCAGCTCACCGCCACGCTGCCGCTCGGCGCCGGCGCGCACACCGGCCGGGTCGGCATCACCTGCTCCGGCACGTCGCAGCCCGTCAACCTCGGGTCCCCGGGCTCGAAGTCCTGGACGGTCATCCAGGCCGACTGAGGTTGGATGGCGGCGTGAGCCGCCACACCCCGACCGAGACGATCCGGTACGGCGACGACCCGAGCCAGCTCGTCGAGCTGACCCGGCCTGAGGGAAAGCCCCGCGGCGTGGTCGTGGTGATCCACGGCGGCTTCTGGAAGGCGGCGTACGACCTGTCGCTGGGGCGGCCCCTGGCCGCGGACGCCGTGGAGCAGGGGTGGGCGGCGCTCAACATCGAGTACCGCCGGGTCGGCAACGGCGGCGGTGTCCCGCACACACTGGACGACGTCCGCGCGGCGATCGCCACGCTGGACGACCGTGACCTCGACCTGACGACGCTGGTGACCCTGGGCCACTCGGCTGGTGGCCACCTGGCCGCGTGGGCCGGGCACGCCGTTGACGCCGTGACCCACGTGATCGCCCAGGCCGGCGTGCTCGACCTGGTCGCCGCCGACCGGGAGGGGTTGGGCGGGGGAGCCGTCCAGGCCTTCCTCGGCCACCCGGCCGGCCCGGCCGACGCCGAGGTGGACCCGCGGCAGCAGCTGCCCCTCGGCGTACCGATCTGGTGCGTGCATGCGGCCAACGACGACACCGTGCCGCTCAGCCAGTCGGTCGGCTACGTCGCCGCGGCCACCGCCGCGGGAGCGCAGGCCGAGCTGGTCGAGGTCACCGGCGACCACTTCGTGGTGATCGACCCCGTGACCGATGCGTGGGCCAGGACGCTGGAGGTCCTGGACTCGATCGCCTGAGGTCAGTCCGGCGGCTCGACCACGTCGGCCACGTCGTGGTGGGTGATCGTGGAGTCGCCGATCAGGTACGCCGCATCCTCGGGATAGAGGACGGCGGCCTCGATGTCCTCGCCGGCGAACGCGACGATCGCCTCCCGCGAGTCCCAGAGGGACATCGTGACCAGCTCGGTCTGCTCACCCTCGTCGCGGCGGAGCAGCCACGCCCCGCGGTTGCCGGGCGTCTCGCCGTACTCCCGGAACCCGGTGGTCCGGATGTAGTCGGTGTACTCGTCGGCGTCGGAGCGCTGGACGACGCCGCGCCAGGTCCTCATGATCACGGCAGGGTCGCCCCCTTCGGTGCGTCGCCGGGTGGCAGGTTCGAGATCTTCTGCCAGATCTTGCGGGACAGCCCGACGGTCAGCGTCTCGATCCGGGACACCGTCTCGAGGACGACGTTGTCGCGCGACTCCTCGGCGCAGAGCGCAGCGGTCTTGCCGACCAGGCTGAGCATCTCCGAACAGTAGTCGAGGTAGCGCTCCACCTGGTCGCGGGTCATCCCGAGCTTGGTGCTCTTCGCCGTCGGGACGAAGCTCGGCTTGAGCTGCTCCGGGTCCTTGGTCAGCTGGTGCATGTCGATGATGTGCGCGGTCGATCGGAGCTGGTGCAGCAGCTTGAGCAGCTGGCCACGCTGCACCCGCTCGGGGAACGACCACAGGAAGAACACTGCGATCCCCGCGAACACGATGTCGTTGATGGCGGTCTCGATCAGCGGCAGCAGGTCCACGAAGCTGTTCAGCCCGTGCCGGACGACGTCCCGCCCGGCCATGAACAGCGCGAAGGCCGTACCGGCCAGGACCGCCACCATGACCACCCGCGAGGCGACCCGCGCCAGCCGGATCCGCTGGTGGGTGCGGCTTGAGCTGTTCTGGACCTCCTCCACCAGCAGCAGCAGGTCGCCGCAGACCGCCAGCAGCCCGCGCTGCGGGAACCGCGCCTCGATCCGGCCGTACAGCTCCTGGACCGTCTCCCGCACCGCCGGCGCCTCGAGCGGCTCGTGCAACCCGGTGGTCACGGCCGCAGCCTAGGGCCTGACCCTCCCGCTGACCCGCGGTCAGCTGGAGGATCGCATCGCGCGCAGGCCGACCCAGAGGCCGAACGCCGCGACGAGGGCGGACGCGAGGGCGCCGTACGCCACGGTGTCGACGGGGAAGCTGCCGGCGAACAGCGACCGCTCGGCCTCGACCACGTAGGTCAGCGGGTTGAGGTGCGAGGCGCCGCGCAGCCAGCCGGGCGCTCCGTCGAGCGGCAGCAGCACCCCGGCCAGCAGCAGCACCGGGAAGATCAGCGTCTGCTGCACGGTCCAGAACAGCCACTCCTGGTCCTTCGACGCCAGCGCGAGCGCGAAGCTCAGCGCGCCGACCCCGATGCTGAACCCGGCCAGCACCACCACGCCCACGAGCACGTGCGCGAGGTGCAGGTCGAAGCTGAACGGCGTCACGACCGCGACGATGATCGCCGCCTGCATCAGCATCGGCACGATCTCCTTGAGCGCCCGGCCGACCAGCAGCGAGGACCGCGACAGCGGCGAGACCAGCAGCCGCTCGTGCGAGCCGGTGACGATCTCCTGGGTCAGGCTCGCGCCGGTGAACGACGCTCCCATCAGCGCGGTCATCGCGATGATCCCGGGCACGAACCACTGCAGCGCGGAGCCGTTCTCCACCTTCGGCAGCAGCGGCGCGAACAGGCCGAGAAAGACCAGTGGCTGCACCATCGCGAACAGCACCGACGCCGGCTCGCGGAACACCGGCCGCAGCTCGCGGACCATCACGTTCCAGGTGTCGGCGACCACGCCGGGCGGCTTCGGCAGCGCCACCTCGCCCGGACGGATGAGGACGGTGGTCTCGATGGTGGCGGTCATGCTGCCTCTCCCTTGCTCTCGTCGGGGTGGTGCTCGTTGGTCTCGCGCAGGCTCCGGCCGGTCAGCTCCAGGAACACGTCGTCGAGCGTCGCGCTCGCGACCTCGACGCGGCGGACGGGTGCACCGGCGATCTCGAGGTCGGTGACGAACCTCGCGACGCGATCGGCCGCTCCCGCCGCGCGGGTCCGGACCGTCGTGCCGGTTCGCTCGACCGATGCGTTGTCGCCCAGGGCCCACGCTGCTCCCTCGGCGGCCAGCACCGCGTCGGACTCGGTCGCGAAGCCGAGCGTCACCAGGTCGCCCAGCCCGGACTTGAGCCGCCTGGCGGTGTCGTCGGCGATCACCCGGCCGTGGTCGATGACCACCACCCGGTCCGCGATCGCGTCCGCCTCCTCGAGGTAGTGCGTGGTCAGCACGATCGTGGTGCCCTGCTCGTCGTGCAGGCGGCGCACCTGCTCCTGCAGGTTGACCCGGTTCTGCGGGTCCAGCCCGGTCGACGGCTCGTCGAGGAAGAGCAGCTGCGGGGTGTGCACCAGCCCGATGGCGACGTCGAGGCGACGCCGCTGGCCGCCCGACAGCGTCGAGACCGGTCGCATCGCGTGGTCCGCCAGGTCGAACGCGTCGAGCAGCTCCTCGGCCCGCGCGTACGCCGCGGCGCGGGACAGCCCGAACGCGCGGCCCTGGCTGACCAGCTCGTCGCGGCCGCGCTGGGCGTGGCCGGCGGCGTTGCCCTGGCCGACGTACCCGATGCTGCGGCGGACCTCGCGGCGCTGCCGCACCACGTCGTACCCGGCCACCTCGGCGGTGCCTGAGGTCGGCTCGATGAGCGTGGTCAGCATCCGCAACGTCGTGGACTTGCCGGCACCGTTGGGGCCGAGGAAGGCGACGAGCTCGCCGCGACCGACCTCGAGGTCGAGGGCGCGGACCGCCTCCACGGTCAGCTTGCGTCTGGTGAAGTGGCGGGTGAGCCCTTGGGTGCGGATCACCGGCCCGGTCAGGTGGTTGCTGGTCATGAGGACGACGCTAGAAGCGATTCAGGCCAGTTTCTGTCCGCAATCAGAACTAGTCTCAGGGACATGAACACCAGCGCCCGGATGCTTCGGCTCCTCTCGCTGCTGCAGACCCACCGCTACTGGCCCGGCGGCGAGCTGGCCGGCCGCCTCGAGGTCAGCCCCCGCACGTTGCGCCGTGACGTGGACCGGCTCCGCGAGCTCGGCTACGTCGTGGACGCGGTCCGCGGGGTGGCCGGCGGCTACCAGCTGCGAGCCGGCGGCCAGCTGCCGCCGCTGCTGCTGGAGGACGAGGAGGCCGTCGCGGTAGCCGTGAGCCTGCAGTCCTCGGCCGCCGGCGGCACACCCGGGATGGAGGAGACGTCGGTCCAGGCCCTGTCCAAGGTGGTCGCGCTGATGCCGCCCCGGCTGCGCCGGCAGATGGACGCCCTGCGCTCGCAGACCGAGCGGCTGCCGTGGTCGGGCGGACCGGCCCTGGACCCCGCCCTGCTCAGCACCCTGGCCCAGGCCTGCCGCGACTCCGAGCCGATCCACTTCACCTACCGGGCCAGGGACGCCGATCCCACCGACCGCTGGGTCGAGCCGCACCGGATGGTCTCCATGGGCCGGCGCTGGTACCTCGTCGCCTACGACCGCGACCGGCAGGACTGGCGCTCCTTCCGCGTCGACCGGATCAGTGAGCCCCGGACCAGCGGCCAGACGTTCCGGCCGCGCGAGCTGCCCGCCGACGACGCGCTGTCCTTCGTCCAGGCCGGCATCCGCCGGATGCCGCAGCGGTACGCCGTGCGCGTGGCGCTCGAGGCCGACCCCGACGAGGTCCGGGCCTTCGTCGGGCGGTGGGCCACGATCTCCGGCTCCCCTGGGGGCGCGGTCCTGGAGATGAACGTGGACACCCTCGAGTGGCCCCTGTTCATCCTGGCCAACATCGACGCGGAGTTCCTGGTCGAGGCGCCTCAGGAGCTGGCCGACGCGGTCACCCGCACCGCGGACCGGTTCAGCCGCTCTGGACAGGTCTCCTGAACGGTGTTCGCATCCAGCCGGTCTGGGGCACACTGATGGCCCGATACCGCACGGGGTATCGAGATGTCAGTGTCGACGATGCAGGAGGCCCCTTATGCACGGGCCACTCGGGTCCTTGGACTCCCTCACCGGCGTACCGCTCCACCTCGCGTTGGACAACACGGGGGTGGGGCTGGTCGCCTGCGACGCGTCCGGTCGGCTCACCCTCATCAGCCCGGTGCTCCAAGAGCTGTTCGAGATGGAGTTCGAGCCGGTCGCCGAGCCGTTCTACGTCGAGCGGTTCCGCCTCTTCCGGGCCGACGGGCGGACGGTGCTGCCGCTCCACGAGGTGCCGCTGTTCCGGGCCCGACGCGGTGAGTTCGTGCGCGACTGCGTGGTGACCGCGCGCCTGGCGGGCGGGTCGCTGGTCCACCTGAAGTGCAACGCGGTCCCGCTCCGCGACGACGCAGGCCGGGACAACGGCGCGATCGCCCTGGTGCAGGACGTCACCGCCGAGACCCAGGCCGCGCTGCGGGCCGACGCTCTGCGCAAGCGGCTGGTCCAGACGATCAACCACGAGTTCCGGACGCCGCTGGCCGCGCTGCTCGGCCACGTCGAGCTGATCCACGACCACGTCGGCGACGTCGACCCCGAGCTGGCCGCCTGGCTGGCCGCGATCGAGCGCTCGGGCTGGCGCCTCCGCGACCTGGTGCGTGAGGTGGAGGAGCTGGTCAACTGCGAGGACGAGGACGAGTCGGTCGACGGGCGGCCCCGCTCGGCCCGGGCCAGCTGAGCCCGGCCGGGGAGTCAGGCCGGCGCCGGCTCGAGGCCGGCCTCGACCGTCGGCTCATCGAGTCGCGACCACTGCGCCGGCCGCGGGACGGCCCGCACCGAGCGGCTGAGCGTCGGGATCAGCGCTACCAGTGTGCAGAGCACGATCAGCGCCACCATCGTGGCCTGGCCGCCGAGCAGGGCGAGCAGCCCGCCGCCGAGCACGGGTGCTAGTGGCATCGTCGACCAGCCCACGAACTGGCTGGTGGCCTGCACCCGGCCGACGATCTCCGGCGGTGTGATCGCGATCCGGTACGAGGCGATGCCGGCGTTGCCGGCGGGGTTCAGCAGCAGGCCGGCGGAGAGCGCGACCATGACGACGGCCGGGTGGTTCCAGAAGACCAGTGGGACCAGCAGCGGCACGAAGCTCCACGCCACCAGGATCGTGAGCCGCCCGGTGGCCGTCCGCTCGATGATGCGAGGCGCGAGCATCGCGCCGAGGATCCCGAACGTGCCGGCCGCGGTCGAGACCAACCCGATCGACCACGGCGCGAAGCCGGCCTGGATCAGCCGCAGCTCGGCCGCCACGAAGACCGCGTTGACCATCAGGTTGGAGCCGGCGCCCCAGATCATCAGGGTCCTGAAGAACGGCCGGCTCCACGAGAACCGCAGCCCCTCCGCGAGATCTGCGCGGGCGCGACGGCGCTCGACAGGGCGGGCCACGGGGGAGAGGTCTGCGCGGATCCGGCCGAGCAGCACCCACGAGACCGCGAAGGTGAGCGCGTCGAAGAGGAACGGCACCCAACGCGTCACGGCGTACAGCGCACCGCCGAGCGGACCGCCGACCAGGCTGGCGACGTGCTGGCGAGCCTGCTGCTGGCTGAGTGCGCTGGGGAGCTGCTCGGTCGGTACGACGGCCCGCACCGCGGACATCTCGGCGGGCGCGAAGAGCCCGGCGCAGACGCCGGTGAGCAGGGCGACCACGAACAGGTGCGGGACGGTCAGCGCGCCGAGCGCCCCCGCGACCACCAGCGACGTGTAGAGCAGCACGCCTGCGCCGGACGCCGCGCGCATCAGCCGCCCGCGGTGCACCCGGTCGGCGAGCAGGCCGCCGGGCAGCAGGGCGAGGGCCATGCCGAGCAGGTCGAGCCCGCCGGCGATGCCGGCCAGCAGCGCCGATCCCGTCATGGCGTAGGTCACCAGCGGGAAGACGAACATGCTCACGCGGGTCCCGAGCTCGCTGACGGTCTGGCCGACCCAGAGGACGGTGAAGTCGTGGTTCTGGCGGAGGTCGCGGAAGCCGGTCATATGCGCAACATTAATTGCGCAACTATTATTGCGCAATAGTGGGTGCGCAATTTTGGTAGGCTCGGTCCATGGACCGTCCCGAGCTGCACGACCCGCGCGTGCTCCGTGCGATCGCGCATCCCGTGCGCAGCCGCATCCTCACCGAGCTCGACGCGAGCGGACCGCTGCGCGCGGCCGACATCGCCGTGCGTCTGGGCGTGCCGGCCAACTCGGCCAGCTTCCACCTGCGCACGCTGGCCAGGTTCGGTCTGGTCGAGGAGGCGCCCGGGGCCGCTCGCGACAAGCGAGACCGGGTGTGGCGAGCGACCGAGGCGGCGGGTTTCGACGTCTCCCTGAACGACATCGAGAAGGCCCCGGGTGGCAAGGCCGCCGCGGCCGTGTTCCGGAGGTCGAAGGTGGCCTGGAGCCACCACCTCGTCTCGGAGGCCTACGGCACCAAGCGCCAGAAGGACACGGTCACCACCGTCACCGAGCAGGCGCTGCGGCTGACCAAGAAGGAGGCGAAGCAGCTGACCGAAGAGCTCGTCGACCTGGTTGAGGCCTGGCGGGTGCGCAACCAGGCCGGGGAGGACGACGGACGGCGGACCTACCACGTCCTCCAGATCACCCAGCCGTTCCCCGACCAGGCGACGGACCGCTGATGCCGGCCCGGCTCCGCCCGGCCGACCCCAGGGAGGTCGCCAGCGCCCTCGAGCGGGTGCGGGCGGGCGCTCCGGACCGGGGAGACCTGCGGCTGCTCACCAAGCATTTCCTGGCCGTGCTGGAGGAGCGCGCGCCGGGCCACTCCGTCGAGGTCCGGGTCCCGCCGTACGCCGCGGTGCAGGTGATCCCGGGCGTTCGCCACACCCGCGGCACCCCGCCGGCCGTGGTCGAGACCGACGCCGCAACCTGGATCGACCTGGCCACCGGCGTGCTCGGCTGGGCCGAGGCGGAGTCCGGGGCGCGGGTCAGCGCGAGCGGCGAGCGGGCCGACCTGGCGCCGTACCTGCCGCTGACCTGACCCCGCTGACCTGACGTGGCTGGTCGTCCCAGGGCGTGTCTGACCGACGTGGGTGGATGCCAGCGTCGTCCAGGTCGTGCGATGGCCAGGCGCCGGCGCGCAGGCAGACTGGGCGTCTTCCAATGCGTCGGCAACGCCGCACGCTTTTCCGGGGTCCCCGCGGAAGCGCGAGCGCAGCGAGCGTCTTCTGTGGGGTGGAGCGTGCGTGCCTGGGCGGCGCCTGGCGCCGCCCAGGTCTGTCAGACACGTCCTAGGGTCGTCCCATGAGCGACGACCTCCGCGCAACGGTGCGCGACCTGATGCCCGCCCTGCGCTCGGACCTGGAGGACCTGGTCCGCATCCAGTCGGTGAGCGCCGACCCGTCCCGCACCGGCGAGGTGTGGCGCTCGGCGGACACGGTCGCCGACCTGTTCCGCGCCGAAGGGTTCGCCGAGGTCGACATCGTCAGCGCCGACGGCGGGGCGCCCGCGGTGATCGCGCGCAAGCCCGGGCCGGACGGCGCGCCGACGGTGCTGCTGTACGCCCACCACGACGTCCAGCCCGAGAACGACCCGGCCGACTGGGACTCGCCGCCGTTCGAGCCGACCGAACGGGACGGCCGCCTCTACGGCCGCGGTGCCGCCGACGACAAGGCCGGGATCGCGGCCCACCTCGGGGCGATCCGTGCGTACGGCGACGACCTGCCGGTCAACGTCGTGATGTTCATCGAGGGCGAGGAGGAGGTCGGTTCCGACACTCTCCCGGCCCTGCTGAACGAGCACCACGACAAGCTGCGCGCCGACGTGATCGTGATCGCCGACTCCGGCAACTGGGACATCGGCGAGCCCGCGCTGACCACGTCGCTGCGCGGCCTGGTCCGCGCCGACATCGAGGTGCGCACCCTCGGGCACGGCGTCCACTCCGGCATGTGGGGCGGGCTGGTCCCCGACGCGCTGATGACGCTGAGCCGGGTCATCGCCTCGCTGCATGACGACGCCGGGAACGTCGCCGTCGCCGGCCTGTTCCAGGGCCCGGCCGCGGACGTCGAGTACCCGGAGGAGCGGCTGCGCGCCGAGTCCGGCGCCCACGAGGGCATCGAGTGGATCGGCGACGGCCCGGTCGTGGAGCGGCTGTGGACCCGGCCGGCGCTCAGCGTCACCGGGCTCGACGCACCCAAGGTGGACGGCGCCTCGAACACGCTCGTGCCGGTCGCGCGAGCCAAGCTCAGCCTGCGGATCGCGCCCGGCGACACCACCGCCAATGCGGTCGAATGCCTGCGCAAGCACTGCGAGGCGCACGTGCCGTGGGGCGCCCAGCTCACCTTCACCGTCGTCGACACCGGCGAGCCCACCCGGATCGACGCGACCGGTCCGGCGTACGACGCGGCGCGGTCGGCGTTCGAGGAGGCCTGGGACGGCGTCGCCCCGATCGACATGGGTGTCGGCGGCTCTATCCCGTTCATCGCCGAGTTCCTCGAGACCTTCCCCGAGGCGAGCGTCCTGGTCACCGGCGTCGAGGACCCCGACACCCGCGCCCACGGCGCCAACGAGGGCCTCCACCTCGCCGAGTTCGAGCGCGTCGTCCTCGCCGAGGCCCTGCTGCTGCGCAACCTGGCGCGATAGTCCGGGCGCGAACGTATTGTGCCTAAACAAGAGTGATCTACTACAGTTAACGGAATGCTCCGGCCCGAGGTGGACCTCACCGTCCCGCCCAATTCACCCGTCGCGGACCCGAGGCCGCGCGCCTCGCGCAGCGGCTGCCTGGACCGACGCGCTCCATGGTCTGATGGCGGCGTGCGCGTCGCGGTCTTCCTCGGGTCCTCGCCGGGCACCGAGCGGCACCGCGAAGCCGTGGTCGCGCTGGCCGACGGACTGGTCGCGCGCGGCGTCGGCATCGTGTACGGCGGCGCGCGAGTCGGTCTGATGGGGCTGCTCGCGGACCGGGCGCTGGCCGGCGGCGGTGAGGTCGTGGGAGTGATCCCCAGGGCCCTGTTCGCGCGCGAGGTGCCGCACCGCGAGCTGACCCGGCTGGTCGAGGTCGAGTCGATGCACGCCCGCAAGGCGCAGATGGCGGAGCTCGCCGACGCGTTCGTCGCGCTGCCCGGTGGCGTCGGCACGCTCGAGGAGCTGTTCGAGATCTACACCTGGCAGCTCCTGGGCATCCACGACAAGCCGGTGCTGCTGCTGGACCCGGACGGCTTCTTCGACCCGCTCGTCGAGCAGCTGGACCGGATCGTGGCGCAGGGCTACCTCAGCGCCGACAGGCGGGCCGCCCTGGCCCGGGTCACCGACGTCGACGAGCTCCTCGACCGCCTGGGCTGATCCGGACCCGGACCCCCTCAGCTGGCGGGCAGGAAGACCCGGAACGTGCTGCCTTCGCCCAGCACCGAGTCGACCTCGATCTGCCCGGAGTGCCGGTTCACGATCCGCTCGACGATGGTGAGTCCGAGCCCGGTGCCGGCCTGCGCCTTCACCTCGGCGGACTCGGACCGGAAGAACTCGCGGAACAGATGGGCCCGGTCGGCGGGGGAGATGCCGATGCCGTGGTCCCGGCAGCTGAGAACCACCCAGTCGCCGTCGCGGGCCAGGGTCACCGTGACGGTGGAGTCGTCGTCGGAGTACTTCATCGCGTTGGTCACCAGGTTGGTGACCAGGATGTCCAGCTCGGCCGGGTCGCCCATCGCCACGACCCGGTCCGGGTCGCCCTCCACCGTCACCTTGACCCGGTGCTGGTCGGCGATCGAGGTCAGGTTGACGACGTCATCGACGACGTCGCGCAGATGCACGGGGCGGGTGAGCAGCGGCAGGTGCGGGTCGCCCACCTTGGCCAGCAGCAGCAGGTCCTCGACCACCCGGACCAGGCGGATGGCGCCACGGTCCACCGCGCCCAGCACGTCGAGCGCGCCCGGCTCGAGGTCGAGGCTCTCCTGGAGGAACTCGATGTTGGCCAGCATCGCCGCCAGCGGGCTCTTGAGCTCGTGGGACAGGGTGGCGATCAGCTTGCTCTTGTAGTCGTCGAGGGCCTTGAGCTCGCGGACCAGCTCGCGCTCGCGGTCGAGGGCGCGGGCGTTGAGTACGGCGCGGCCCAGGTCGCGCCCCACCTCGAGGGCGGCGTCCACGTCGGCCTCGGTCCACTCGGCGGCGCCCAGCGCCCGGGTCAGCACCAGGCTGCCGAGGCACTCGCGGCCGGCGCCCATCGGCACGAAGAGCATCGAGCCCACGCCGATCCCCTCGAGGAAGCCGAGGATCTCCTGGAACTCGTCCTCCGACACCTGGGCCACGCGGGCGTCGCGAGGCACGTGCCGCGAGACCAGGCCGACCCGCTGGGCGCGCCACGAGTCCGCGGCTGCGCGCTCGGCGATGGCGACCAGGTGTGCCGGCATCTCGACCCGGGCGCCGTCGCCGGCGTAGATCGCTCCGAGCCCGTGACCGTCCTCGTCGAAGGTGTGGATCCAGCTGCCCAGCGAGCGGAATCCTTCGATCAGGCTGGGCTGGATCTTCTCCAGCATCACGCCGATGTTGCGCTCGCGGGCCGCGTTGCGGACCACCTCGCGGGTCGCCGAGAGCACCCGGACCTGCTCGGCGAAGGCCTCCCGCTCGACCGCGATGTAGAGCGCGCGAGCCGCCTGCTCGGCGTACCGGTTCAGCATCCGGCGGTGCTTCTCGTCGGGCCGGCGGCCGTCGGTCGGGCAGTCGATGGACAGGGTGCCCCGCAGCTCACCGTCGGGGCCGTACAGCGGAGCGGTCAGCAGGTCCATCGGGTGCCAGGCGTCCGCACCCTCCACCACCTCGAGGTCGGGCACCCAGCCCCAGCTCTCGACCTCAGGGTCGAGGGTCTCGTGGGGGACGAACTTGAACATGCCCCAGTCCTGGGCGTGCTCGAGCTCCTCCATGAGCCGCGTGATCGGCGTGAACGTGCCCTGGAGGATGTCGCGGGCCTCGTCGCTGCCGGCCACCGCCATCACCTGCAGGTGCTGGGAGTCCCGCACCACGCTCACCGCGGCGACGTCGAACCCGGCCAGCTGGGTGATCCCCTCGGCGATGACCAGGAGCGCCTCGTGCGTCGTACCGTCCGCCCAGCTCGTCGCGTAGTCCGAGTCGACGGCCGGGTCCGCCACCTCGTGCTCCGCACCGTTGACCGCCAGGCCGTCGGTGGCCGCGTCGAGGACGGCCTCGACGGGCGCCTCGGCTCGGGGGTCGGTGGGCATCGGGATCCTCGGTCGGGGTCATGAGGGAGCGCGATCAGGTTATGTGCTGGTCAACGCCGTGTCCGGCGATTCGGTCACAGGCCGAGAGCGGCTTCGATGGCTGTGGTCCAGACCGGCTGTCGGCGGCCCGTCGATGCGGGTGGCGGGGTGGCGCGCCCGTACGATGAGGCCGTGCCCTACCTCAGCACCGGCGGCCGTCCTGAGCCGAGGCGGCGCGGCGGCGACGGTCGGCTCAACCACGACCTCGACCCGCGGGAGAGGGGCCCACAGGACGCATGCGGGGTCTTCGGCGTCTGGGCCCCCGGCGAGGACGTCGCCAAGCTCACCTACTTCGGTCTGTACGCCCTCCAGCACCGCGGCCAGGAGTCGGCCGGCATCGCGGTCAGCAACGGCCGGCAGATCCTGGTCTACAAGGACATGGGGCTGGTCTCCCAGGTCTTCGACGAGACCACCCTCGACTCGCTCAAGGGGCACCTCGCGATCGGCCACACGCGCTACTCGACCACCGGCGCCAGCACCTGGCAGAACGCCCAGCCCACGTTCCGCCCCACCGCGGACGGGTCGATCGCGCTCGGCCACAACGGCAACCTGATCAACACCCACGAGCTCCAGCAGCTGGTTGAGGAGCTGCCGGACCCGGAGGGTGAGCTGCCGCTGCACACTCGCGACATCGAGACCTCCACGAACGACACCGGGCTGGTCACGGCGCTGCTCGCGCACCACCCGGACACGTCCCTGGAGCAGCGGGCGCTCGAGGTGCTGCCGATGCTCCGCGGAGCCTTCTCGTTCGTCTGGATGAACGCGGACACGCTGTACGCCGCCCGGGACCCGCAGGGCATCCGGCCGCTGGTGCTCGGCCGCCTCGACCGCGGCTGGGTGGTGGCCTCGGAGGACGCCGCGCTGGCCACGATCGGCGCCAGCGTGGTCCGCGAGGTCGAGCCCGGCGAGCTGCTCGCGATCGACGAGCACGGGCTGCGCAGCCACCGGTTCGCCGAGCCCGCGCGCAAGGGCTGCGTGTTCGAGTACGTCTACCTCGCCCGTCCGGACGCCACGATCAGCGGGCAGAGCGTGCACGCCGCCCGGGTCGAGATGGGCCGCGAGCTGGCCCGCCAGTTCCCCGTCGAGGCCGACCTGGTGATGCCGGTGCCCGAGTCCGGCACCCCGGCCGCCGCGGGGTACGCCGAGGAGAGCGGCATCCCGTTCGGGCAGGGCTTCGTGAAGAACGCGTACGTCGGCCGCACCTTCATCCAGCCCAGCCAGACCCTGCGCCAGCTCGGCATCCGGCTCAAGCTCAACGCGCTCGAGCACATGGTCCGCGGCCGGCGGCTGGTCGTCGTCGACGACTCGATCGTGCGCGGCAACACCCAGCGCGCCCAGGTCCGGATGCTGCGCGAAGCAGGGGCGCTCGAGGTGCACGTGCGGATCTCCTCGCCGCCGGTGAAGTGGCCGTGCTTCTACGGCATCGACTTCGCCACCCGCGCCGAGCTGATCGCGAACGGCCTCGACGAGGAGGAGATCCGCGCCAGCATCGGCGCCGACAGCCTCGGCTACATCTCGCTCCAGGGAATGGTCGATGCGACCCGGCAGCCCGCCTCGGCCCTGTGCCAAGCCTGCTTCACCGGCGAGTACCCGATCCCGCTGCCGGACGAGAGCCTGCTCGGCAAGCACCTCCTCGAAGCCACGCTGGCCTCGCCCACCCTGGGCAAGGCGCTGCCGGTGCTCAACAACCCGTAGGGGCTTGCGGTGACCGACGCGTATTCCGAGGCCGGGGTCTCGATCGAGTCCGCCGACAAGGCCGTCGAGCTGATGAAGGTCTGGGTCGACAAGGCCCGGCGGCCCGAGGTGATCGGGGGCATCGGTGGCTTCGCGGGGCTGTTCGACGCATCCTTCCTGACGTCGTACACCCGGCCGCTGCTGGCCACCTCGACCGACGGCGTCGGCACCAAGGTCGCGATCGCGCAGGCCATGGACGTCCACGACACCATCGGCTTCGACCTGGTCGGCATGGTCGTCGACGACCTCGTGGTGTGCGGTGCCGAGCCGCTGTTCATGACCGACTACATCGCGTGCGGCCGCGTGGTCCCCGAGCGGATCGCGGCCATCGTGAAGGGCATCGCCGAGGCGTGCGTCGAGGCCGGCTGCGCGCTGGTCGGCGGCGAGACCGCCGAGCACCCGGGGCTGCTCGGGCCGGACGAGTACGACGTCGCCGGGGCGACCACCGGCGTGGTCGAGGCCGACGACCTTCTCGGCCCGGCGCGGGTCCGGCCCGGCGACGCGGTGCTGGCCATGGCGTCGAGCGGGCTCCACTCCAACGGGTACTCGCTGGTGCGGCACGTGATCGCCGAGGCGGGCTGGGCCTACGACCGCGAGGTGCCCGAGCTGGGCCGCACCCTCGGCGAGGAGCTGCTCGAGCCGACCCGGATCTACGCCAAGGCCTGCCTCTCGCTGGCTCGGCAGGACGGGACGCACGCGATGGCGCACGTGACCGGGGGCGGGCTGGCCGCCAACCTGGCCCGGGTGCTGCCCGAGGAGCTGCACGCCACGCTGGAGCGGGGGACCTGGACCCCGGCGCCGGTCTTCGACCTGGTCCGGCAGCTCGGCGCGGTGCCCCAGCCCGACCTCGAGGCCACGCTCAACTGCGGCGTCGGCATGGTCGCGCTGCTCGACCCGAGGACCATCTCGGCCGCGACGAGCGTGCTCGCGGAGTACGGCATCAGGGCCTGGGTGGCCGGCGAGGTGACCGCCGCCGGGCCATCAACGAGCGCCGGCGGCACCGTCGAACTCGTCGGTCAGCACCCCGGCTGGTAACGACCTCCACGGCTCGGAAGCCGATTTCCTACCGTTTCACGACCATTTCCTGGCGCGGGTGTGCGGGAACAGCCAGGCAGCAGGTAGCGTTGTCGCCACGAGAACTCTTTGAGACAGCCCGGGAGCCACAGTTGCCCCGGCCGAGTGTGCGAGGGGGCTGACCCTATGGGGCGCGGCCGTGCAAAAGCCAAGCAGACGAAGGTCGCCCGCGACCTGAAGTACCGCACTCACGAGACGGACTTCGGTGCGTTGGCCAACGAGCTCCACAAGGAGAACGGCGACTCCACCGAGGACGTCGATCCCGAAGTGCTCGAGAAGTGGTCTGACTACGCCGAGCCGTCTCGCGACTGATCCCTCGCCGCTGAGCAGGACCGCCGGATGGCCCCCGGCCTGCTGGGGTGTGCCCGGGGGCCGTGGGCGCGGAGCAGATTCACCGGGTA
Source organism: uncultured Actinomycetota bacterium (assembly GCA_963749865.1). Taxonomy (GTDB): domain Bacteria; phylum Actinomycetota; class Actinomycetes; order Propionibacteriales; family Nocardioidaceae; genus Nocardioides. The sequence continues at coordinate 211,736 of CAVVOE010000001.1, read as the reverse complement.
CCCGGTGAAACTTCCGCTTCCCGCACGAAACTCCGTCAGGGCAGCGCCAGTTTCACCGGGTACCCGGTGAATCCGCCCCGGAGCGACTACAGCCGCTCGGACAGCCAGATGCCGCGCAGCCGTCCCACGTCGCGCATCCGGCGCTCGGCGAGCCGGTCGGCGGCGATCGCCGGCGGGACGCCGTCAGACGCGGCGAGCTCGAAGACCGAGTACGTCGTGTCGTAGATGCCGGCGGCGCGCTGCTGGGCGCGCTCGAAGCTGAAGCCGTTCGGGTCCAGCTCGTCGGCGACCTGGATCAGGCCGCCGGAGTTCACGCAGTAGTCGGGCGCGTAGAGGATGCCGCGCTCCTCGAGCGCCTTCTCGATGCCCGGGTGGCCGAGCTGGTTGTTGGCGGCGCCGCAGACGATCCTGGCGCTCAGGACGTCGACGACCTCGTCGGTGAGCGCGCCGCCCATCGCGCAGGGCGCGTAGACGTCGAGCTGGCCGGCCACCAGCTGCTCGGCGCTGGCGACCGCGCGGACCTCGGGGTGCTCCTGGCGGACCCGGTCGAGGGCGGCGGTGCTGACGTCGGTGACGACGACGCTGGCGCCGTCCTCGAGCAGGTGGGTGACCAGGTGATGGCCGACCTTCCCGACGCCGGCGACGCCGACAGTGCGGCCGGCCAGCGACGTCGTGCCCCACGCGAACTGGGCGGCCGCGCGCATGCCTTGGTACACGCCGTACGCCGTGAGGACCGAGCTGTCGCCTGCCCCACCGTGGGCGACCGTCCGGCCGGTGACGTAGGAGCACTCGCGGGCGATGTCGTCCATGTCGGGCGAGAAGGTGCCGACGTCGCAGGCGGTGTAGTAGCGCCCGCCGAGCGACTGCACGAACCGGCCGTACGCGCGGAACAGCGCCTCGCTCCTGAGCAGGGCAGGGTCACCGATGATCACGGCCTTGCCGCCGCCGAGGTCGAGCCCGGCCAGCGCGGCCTTGTAGGACATGCCCCGCGACAGGTCGAGGACGTCGGAGAGGGCCGCCGCCGTGGTGGCGTACGGGAAGAAGCGGGTGCCGCCGAGAGCGGGGCCGAGGGCGGTCGAGTGGATCGCGATGATCGCGCGGAGTCCGGTGGCCGGGTCGTTGGCGAAGACGACCTGCTCGTGGTCGTGCCCGGCCTCGAAGACGTCCCCAGAATTCTGCGGACCGTCGTGCAGGGTCATGGGTGAACCCGTCCTTCATATGTGTGGCCACGGGGGTGGTGTGGCGTCCTGTGTGGGCGGACCGCAGGGGTGGCGCGGCCACTACCTAGAGTAGGGCGTCGGAGTGCTCGATGAGGAGTCGCCGATGCACCAGGCCCGCGCGATGTGGACCCTGTTCGAGCCGTTGCACGCCGTCACCTACTTCGCCCCCGAAGGCCGCTCGGCGTTCGAGGCCGCCGGCCTGCGCGGATTCTGGCGTGGCTACTTCGCTTCGCGGTCGGCGCCGCTCGGACTTGCCCCCGCCGCGGTCACCACGGCCTTGTACGCGAACTTCGCCCCGCGCATGGTCGAGCGCGCCATCCCGTCCGTCTGGGACCTCGCCTCGCCCGAGCGGGTGCTGTCCGCACGCGTCGCAGGGTCGGTGGCTGCCCTGTCCCGCCTGCTCGACGGACTCGCCGGCGTCCACGAGGCCGCCACCCTGCTTCAGTCCGTGGCGGCCTCCGCCCCCACCTCCGGCCGCGCCCTCGGCGCCGCGAACGCCGCCCTCCCGTGGCCCGACGAGCCGCTCGCCGTGCTCTGGCAGGCGGCCACCGTGCTTCGTGAGCTCCGCGGCGACGGGCACGTGCTCGCCCAGCTCTCGGTCGGCCTCGACGGTCTCTCGACGATGGTGCTGCGCTCCGGCCACGACCTCGCCCGCGAAGCGCTGCAGCCGAACCGCGGCTGGACCGACGACGAGTGGAGCGCTTGCGAGGAGTCCCTGGGCTCGCGCGGGCTCCTGAGCTCCGAGGGCCGGATCACGCCTGCCGGCGTCGGTCTCCTCGACCGGGCCGAGGCCCTCACCGACGAGCTGGCTCAGGAACCGTGGACCCGCGCCGGCCGCCACGCCGCCGATCGCTTCGCGGGGCTCGCCGGGCCGTTGGCCGTCGCCGCGCGTACGGCGCTGCCACCCGTCAACCCGATCGGCCTGCCCTCCGCCGGGTGAGGGGTCAATAGGGTCGCCTCATGACCCGTCCCTGCAAGATCGGTGTCCAGCTGCCCGAGGTGGAGCGGTTCGTGCCGTGGCCGGAGTACCTCGACCTGGCCCGCCGGGCGGAGGCAGCCGGCTTCGACTCGATCTGGGTGGGTGACCACCTCATCTACGACCTGCCGACCGGGGTGACGCGGGGACCCTACGAGGCATGGACGACCCTCGCGGCCATCGCCGCGGTGACCGAGCGGGTCGAGATCGGGCCGCTCGTCGCGTCGACCGGCTTCCACGCGCCGGCCATGCTGGCCAAGCAGGCCGCGACGGTGGACGCGATCTCAGGGGGCAGGCTCATCGTCGCGCTCGGCGCGGGCTGGAACCGGCGCGAGTTCGACGCGTTCGGCTTCCCCTACGACCGACGGGTGTCCCGCTTCGAGGAGGCCCTGGCGATCATCGTGCCGCTGCTGCGCGATGGCCGCACGACGTTCCACGGGCAGTTCTTCGACGTCGACGACTGCGTGCTGGACCCGCGGCCGGTCCGCGACGGTGGCCCGCCGATCATGCTGGGCTCCAACAGCCCGCGGATGCTGAGCATCGGGCTGCCCGTCGTGGACTCCTGGAACGTGTGGTGGAGCATCTACGACAACTCGGTCGAGCGGTTCGCGGAGGTCAAGGCCGAGGTCGACGCCGTGCTGCCGGACGGACGGCACGTCGAGGCGACGGCCGCCGTCCTGGTCACCCTGCCGGGCGGCGAGGGCCGGCTCATGGGTGAGGGGTACGACGCGCGGGTCACCACGGTGACGCCCGACGACCTCGCCGGCCAGGTGCACGGGCTGACGGACGCCGGCGCCACGCACCTGCAGCTCGTGCTGGATCCGATCACCGCCGAGTCGATCGACACGATCGGTGCCGTGCTGGCCGACGGCTTCAGTTGACCAGCGTCGTCACGGCGTACGCCGCCGCGAAGGCGGCCGCGAAGACCAGCAGGCAGATCAGGGCCAGCAGCACCGGGAGCCGGCGGCGGACGGGTGCCGAGGGCAGCCGCGCGTACTCCGTGTCGGGGGTCTGGTAGCGCGTCCGCGACGGCCGCGGCTTGGTCGCGGTCACCGGGAGCGCGTCGCGGAAGGCGTCGACGAACGAGTCGATGTCGCCGTAGCGCGCGTCGGGTGAGGGGTCGAGCGAGCGGAGCAGCACCTCGTCGACCTCGGGGGGCAGGGACGACGAGAGTCGTGAGGGAGCCGGTGGCAGGGAGGCGTGCGCGAGCTCGGAGATCGAGCCGTCGCGGGCCAGCTGGCCGGTGAGCATCTGGTAGGCGACGGCCGCGAGGGCGTGGACGTCGGCGCGGACGTCGATTCCGCCGCCCGTCGCCTGTTCCGGGGCCATGTACGCCGGCGTGCCGACGACCTGGGTCAGACCCGAGGCGTGCAGCATCGCCTTCGCCACGCCGAGGTCGGCGACCAGCAGCCGGTCGCCGGCCGAGCCGCCCGAACGCAGCAGCAGGTTCTGCGGCTTGATGTCGCGGTGGACGACCCCGTGCTCGTGCAGCACGGAGAGCCCGGCACCGGCCTGCGACACCAGGTCGACGACCCTCGGGACCGGCAGGGGTACGCCGGGCTCCAGCTGGTGGGCCAGCGACCCCTGGTCGGCGTACGTCATCACGAAGTACGGCGTCCCGTCGACCTCGCCGATGTCATAGACCCGCACGATGTGGTCGGAGTCGGCGCGGCGCAGGATCCGCGCCTCCTCCAGGAACCGCTCGCGCACGTCGAGCCGCTGCGACCAGTTCTCGGCCAGCGCCTTGACCGCGACATCCGAGTCCAGCTCGGCGTCGTGGTACAGCCAGACCGTGGCGAAGCCGCCCACACCGAGGCGTTCGACGCGCTCCAGCCGGCCGAGACGGGTGGGCAGGGACACGGCTCAATGCTTTCACGGGGTGAAGCGAGTGGAGCGTTCGCGGGCCGCGCCGAACGAGGTGGCGCGGCCCGCGGTCACCGGCTAGAACATGTCTGGGGAAGACAGCCGGATCAGCCCCCCATCAGGTCGGTTGGCCGTTCTTGAACAGCCGCACGTACTCGTACTGCGTCGCCTGGACGGAGACGCCGGCCTGGCCGACGTTGTTGTTGCCGCTGAACGAGCCGGTGATCACGATCGGCGTGTCGTTGGCCGTGATCTTGACGGTCCCGTTGAACGCGACCTGGGCCGCGTTGTTGTTGCCGTCGGGGACGTCGCCGGTGAAGTTGGTGCCGAAGCCCTCCTGCAGGCCGGGGACCGTCAGCTGCCCGTAGTCCGCGGCGGGCGGGTTGCCCGCCCCGAGGTGCCAGAACTGCGCGGTGCCGTTGATCTGCCACGTGCCCTTGTCGAGGACCAGGGTCACCAGCGGGGTGTTGGGCGTGTTGACGGCCACCACGCGCTGGCCGGCGTACTGCGGGACCGCACTCACGGGCGTCGTCGCGGACACGACGTTCTCCGTAGCGGTGAACCGGGCGAAGTTGTTCTTGGTCAGGTCGCCGGTCTGGATCGTGCCGTCCTTGATCTGCGCCGACGTGATGTGGCCGGCGGCCACCGAGGCGCCGGTGCCGGCCAGCGCGGCGATCGCGCCGACGGCCACCGCCGCACCGACCTTGCCGCGGACCGTGCTGTGGAGCCAGCTGCTCAGGTTCATGGTTCCTCCGGATCTCGGGACGCGGAGCGCGGATGCGCACCGCGACGTGCTCTCACCACTCCTGACGGGGTCGGCGGCCCGGAGGTTGGGTGCCCAAGGGCGTGTCTGCCTGTCCCATGTCGGCTGCGCGCCGTCATAGCCGCACAGTGGCGGCGTTGGCGGGCGCTCGAAGGACGGCAAGTACGACTTCGCGCCGCCGCCTTGCCACTGCACTGCTCTGACGACGCGCAGCTCGACAGCGGACAGGCAGACACGCCCTACTGTGAAAGCCATGGAGCCCGACGAGCTCGACGACCTGGCCGCCCGCGCTGCGGCCGGCGACCGCCCTGCTCTGGAGGAGCTGCTGGCGGAGATCCAGCCCCGGGTACGCCGGATCTGCGGCCGGATGCTGCTGTTCCCCGAGGACGCCGAGGAGGCGGCCCAGGACGCGCTGTTGCTGGTGGCCACCAAGATCCACCAGTTCGGCGGGCGCAGCCGGTTCACCACCTGGCTGCACGCGGTCGCGTCCAACAGCGCGCGCTCCACCTACCGCTCGCTCAAGCGCCGGGCCGCGGAACGGCTCACCGACGAGATGCCGGTGCACGCCGACCCGCGCACCACGAGCGTGATCGCCGGCAGTCGGCTGGACCTGCTGGACGCGCTCGAGATCGTCGGCACCGACCACCCGGAGCTGGTCGAGCCGCTGGTGCTGCGCGACGTGCAGGAGCTCGACTACAACGAGATCGCGTCCCTGCTGGACGTCCCGCTCGGCACCGTGAAGTCGCGGATCCACTCCGCACGCAACGCGGTCCGGCCGCTGCTCAAGGTGTCGGACTGACCCGACGCTGCAGCACCACCTCGCCGTGGCTGCCGTAGCCCACGAGCCGTCCGCCGTACGTCGCACCGTTGAAGCCCACGAGCAGGCTCTGTCCGTCGAGGGCGACCAGGGTCGGCCACGGGACGTTGGAGGGGTACGCCGCGTCGAGGGTGCCGACCTCGCGCAGGTCGAGGTCCAGCACCGGGTAGACCCGGCGGCGCCGGTCGCTCGCCAGCACCCGCCACTCGTCGTCGAGCCGCACCAGCGTGGTGCCCTCGGTCTCCCGGTGACCCTCCGCCACGGCCCGCAGCACCAGGGAGTCCAGGTCCGGGCCGGCCGCCAGCACCGGGTGGAACCGGAAGTACCTGGTCGCGCTCACGTAGCCCACCAGCCAGCCCTCGTCGGTCCGGACCAGGTGCGGGTCCCAGGTGCCGACCGAGCGGAACCCGTCGGTCGGCAGGGCCAGCGGCCGGCTGTCGAGGACGTGCGCGCCCCGGGTCAGGTCCTCGGTCGACTCGGCCACGGTCACGTGGACGGGCCGCTTCGCGCGGTCGAAGTCGCCCCACGTGCTGGCCGCCAGCAGCCACCGGTCCCCGTCGCGGAGCAGGTGCGCCGCGTGGTCGCCGTACACCCCGCCCCGCCGCAGGAACAGGTCCGCCCGGTGCTCGAGCTCCAGCGACTCGGGGTCCAGGGACCAGACCGAGGTGTGCCCGGTCGGGAAGCCGCCGGGCCCGGCGCTGGTGGCGGTGAGCAGCGGCCGCCGGTCCCGGACGTACGGCGACCCGTCGGACTCGGTGACCGCGCGGAGGTCGCGCAGCCCGAGCTGCCCGAACCGGCCGAGCCCGTGGCTGGACTCGAGTCCGGCCAGCCAGGTCTCGTCATGGACGTCGTGCCGGTCGGTGAGGTCGTAGCGCGCCCGGGCCACCCACACACCGGCCTCGCGGGTGAACGCGGTGACCTGCGGCCCGGTCAGCGTGAGCGCGACCGCCTCGACCGTCGCCTCCGGCCGGCCGCTGCGCCGGCTGCGATGCGTCGTGCTCCGCGCACCGGTGGTCACGTGCAGCGCCACTTGGTCGTCGTAGGTCGCGGTCAGGGTGACCGACCCGCTCGACAAGGTCAGCTCCGTCGCGTCCGGCGCCTCCACGCCGGCGTACGGCGCCCGCACCGGACCGTCAGCAGGCGCCATGAGCCGGACGGGTCGCCGTCGGGCGACGACCTCGAACCGCGGCAGCACCCACGGATCATGTCAGCGCAGCCGGCCGAGGTAGGCGGCCGCCTGGCGCAGGTCGCGGACCCGCGCCTCCCACGTGATGCCGGCGCCGACCAGCACCGTGCCGGCCGCGGCGATGAGCAGCCACTGCGGCGTCTGCGCGGCGTACGGCGCCAGCTCGCGCAGCACCAGCGCGCCACCGACGAGCCAGCCGACGAGCACCGGCGCGGTCCACCGGGTCGCGGTCCCGCCCAGCAGCAGCACCAGGCAGGCCAGGCCCAGCAGCGAAGCCCGGAGCGACAGCGGGTCCACCAGCGCCCAGAGCAGGGTCGGCACCGTGGCCAGCGCGAGCCCGGGCAGCAGCGCGGTCACGGTGTCCGCGTCGGGGTCACGGCGCAGTCGAGACACACCGACCACGAGCAGCGCCGTCGCGATCGGGAGCGTGTAGGCCTCGGGTGCGCGCACTCCGATGTCGTACAGCCGGATCCATGTCGCCCCGGCGAGCAGCAGCCCACCGAGCCAGCCGAGCGGCCGACGGGTGCGGTGCAGGAGCGAGCTCGCGGTGACGAAAGCCCCGGCCAGGGTCAGGTGGACCGCGACCGAGACCGAGGGGTCGTTCGCCACCGGGACCCCCGCGGCCCCCGCGGCCAGCACGACGGCGGCGGCCGAGACCAGCTCCACCTCGAGCCGCGGTAGCAGGACGGCGAGCGCCCCGAGGACCACCAGCGTGGCCAGCGAGCGGTGCTGCTGGGTGACGTCGGTGACGTGGCCACCGACCCACACCGTGCCTGCCAGCGCAGCCGGGAGGACCGTGCCCGCGACCATGGCAGGCACACCCGAGCGACGGACCAGCACCCCGACGCTGAGAGCGACGATCTCCAGAAGCACCAGGAGGGTGAGCACGGCGCTCGGCCACGCGACGACGAGGCCGAAGGGTCCGAGCACCGCGACGAACAGCCAGAGGGGCAGCGGGTACAGAGCCGCGGTCAGCACCACGCCGACGGCCGCTCCGGCGCCGGCCGGCCAGCGGAACCAGCTCGCGCGCGGCACGGTCAGGACCGCCGCCAGCAGGATCACCGCGACTGCGAGGGGCAACAGCAGCGGCTGACCGACTGGGTCCGCAGGGTCGAGTCGCACGGTCACGCCGGCGGTGAACGGCTCGGCGACCGAGAAGAGGTTGGACACCGCCTCGACGGCCAACATCGCGGGCAGCGGCACCAGTATCAGCAGACAGGCGGCGAGGGGGACCCGCGGCACGGCGTACCACCTCGGTGGCGCGACGGCCGCCACCAGCGCCCAGAGGACGGTGGCCCCGGCCGCAGCGAGGGTGACCGCGGTGAGTCCCTCGTCCAGGACCGGGAGCGCCGCGATCGCGGTGAGCGCGCTCACCGACGCCGCGCACACGAGCTGGCGCAGGTCGTCGTGGCCCCGCACGATGGGCCAGGGCAGCAGCACCAGCGCGGCCACCGCCACCATCCCGACGCCGTGGCCTTCGAACCACAGCCCGTGCAGCGTCGGGTGGGCCGAGGCCTCGGTGACCGCGAGCCCGGTCAGCCAGGTCAGCTCGACCAGCGCACCGGCCGCCGCGGTCCAAGGCAGCAGCACGGCCGCGAGCCGGCGACCGAGAAGGGCCAGGCCGGTGAAGCAGAGCACCGCGACCGCCGCCAGCACCTGCGGGTGCCCCGTGGTGGCGCCGGCACCGAGCAGGGCCGCACCGAGACCGATGGGCGCGGCGACCTGCGGGGCGAAGAGGCGACTGGCGGGCAGGCACAGCGCCAGCGACGCCGCGAGCAGGATGGCGCCGAGCTGGGTCACGAAGACCTGGACGGTCGGCGACCCGAGCCACCCCGCGTCGTGGGCGCCGAACACGTCGATGACGACGAGGCCGAGGGAGACGGTGGTGAGCGCCTCGGCCGCGACGCCGAGGTCGCGGCGGGCCAGCCACTGGCCGCTGAGGGCGGTGGCCACGGTCAGCCCGACCAGCACCGCCGTACGACCGCCGACGCCGAGCCAGGACCACGCGACGGCCAGGAAGATGACCGCGGCCACCAGCAGGCAGGTGGCGCCGAGCCCGAGCAGGATCTTGGGGACCGAGGCCGCGGACAGCCCGCGGGAGGGACGCGGGCGGGGTGCGGGCGCGGGGTACGGCGGCATCGGCGGGACGTACGTCGCCGGCAGTGGGACCGGTGGGAGCGGTGGGGGCGGCTGCTCGATGACGTAGCCGCAGCGGGGACAGGCATCGAGGAGCTGGCTCATGCGTCCATTGCGCCGTGCTGAGGGACGCCGCGGCAGCGGCCTCTCGCTCAACCCGGCTGAGCACGGGTACCTAGCCGAGGTGCCGGAGCTGCCCGAGGTCGAGTCCGCGCGGGCGGTGGTCGAGCGCTCGGCCCTGCACCGCCGGATTGCCGAGGTCGACGACACCGACAGCTACGTCTGCCGGCCACACTCGGCGGGCGAGCTGCGCGACGCCCTGGTGGGCCGCGAGCTCGACGCTGCGCACCGGCGCGGCAAGTCGATCTGGTGCGAGACCACTGACGACGGACCGGTCCTGGGCATCCACCTGGGCATGAGCGGCCGGATCCACGTCAGCCGACCCGGGAAGCAGGACGACGAGGGCGGCGACTACGTCGGCAGCGGCGGGACCTCGGGCTCGAGCCGCGAGGTCAAGCGCGAGTGGGACCGGTTCACCCTCGGCTTCGCCGACGGTGGCAGCCTGCGGCTCTTCGACAAGCGACGGCTCGGCCGGGTCCGCCTCGACCCCGACATCGAGGCACTCGGGCCGGATGCGGCCGAGGTGCGGGTGGCCGAGTTCCGCGAGGTCGTCGGCCGCTCGCGGGCACCGGTGAAGGCGCGTCTCCTCGACCAGCACGCCATCGCCGGCGTGGGCAACCTGCTCGCCGACGAGGCGCTCTGGCAGGCCGCCGTCGATCCCCGCCGGCCGGCCGACCAGCTCGACCACGACGAGCTGACCGTCCTGCACCGCAAGCTCCAGGTGGCGATCCGGCACGCCATCAGGAACGGCGGCGTGCACACCGGCGAGATCATCGACCACCGCAAGCAGGGCGAGCACTGCCCGAGGTGCGGGGCCCCGATGCGCCGCGCCACCGTCGGCGCCCGCACGACGTGGTTCTGCTCGAGCGAGCAGGGCTGACGCTGGGCAACCGGGCCAGCCACCCGCTGATCGAGCCTGTGGGAGGCTCGCACGCATGAGCGGGGGCATAGGTCAGGAACGCGACCACGAGGAGTGCTTCGTCTCCGTCGACGTCGAGACCGGCGGCGCCACGCCGGCCGACTACGCGCTGCTCTCGATCGGCGCCTGCCTGGTCGACGACCCCGAGGCCACCTTCTACGTCGAGCTCCAGCCCGAGGCCAAACGGTCCACCCAGGAGGCGCTCGAGGTCAGCAAGCTCTCACTGGACATCCTGAAGGCGATGGGCCAACCGCCCGGCGAGGCGATGCAGCAGTTCGCGGACTGGGTCGTCGACGCGGTCCCGGAGGGACACCGGCCGATCTTCGTGGGGTTCAACGCCGTCTTCGACTGGATGTTCGTGGCCGACTACTTCGAGCGCTACCTGGGCCGCAACCCGTTCGGCTACACCGCCGCTCGACATCAAGTCGTTCGCGATGGGCCGCCTCGGCAGCACCTGGGCGGACACGAGCATGAGAGTGCTGGGGCCGAAGTACTTGTCAGGCCGGCCGCTCGCGCACCACGCTCTCTCCGACGCGCAGGACCAGGCGGCGCTCTTCCGGGCGCTGTACGCCGAGCCGGCGCACCGTCGAAAGGACACCTCATGACCGACACCACTGCCGCCGGCCCGGGCGACGACGTCACCCGTCTCGTCGAGTCCGCGCGGCGGATCGGCATCGAGCTCGACGAGGGCGACACCCAGCGCTGGCTGGCCGCGATCGCTGCCGAGGCCACGGCCCAGGTGGGCTCCGACATCAGCGTGGACACCGAGCACGGGGTGTTCGGGCACAAGATCGCGATGCTGGACTTCAGCCCGAGCGTGCTGGCCCGGTTCCGTCGCCAGGGCGAGCTGGTCGAGGTCCGCGGCCCCGAAGGAGTCGTGGAGGGTGCCCTCGCATTGTCGGGCTCGTCCGCGCAGTCCAAGATCCAGGCTCATCCCGGCGACGGCGACTTCTTCCAGCGGCTCAACATCAAGGCCGACACCCGAACCGAGGCATGCGCGATCCTGGCCGGCCTGATGCGGCAGAACCCGATCGAACGGGCCAGCGGGCCGACGTACCAGTTCATGGAGGCGAAGTGGAGCCTCTACCCGTTCGACTGCGTCAAGGACGGCGAGGCGCAGAAGAAGGGCGGTCCGATCAGCTGGAAGCCGGCCGAGGTCTTCGCCGGTGAGATGTACGTCGACAGGGACGGTGAGCAGGTCCGGCTGGTATGGGAGGAACTCGCCGAGGAGCCCGGCTGGTGCAAGCTCGACTGGGTCACCGTCGACTCCGACACCGGCGGGCTGGCCAACGCCAGCAACGTCATCGACCCGACCTGGGAGTCCCCTGACGGCGACATCGTCCCCCTGGACGGGTACTTGGACGCGTACTTCCAGGAGGTCTACCTCGACGCCGGAGACCTTCCGACGTTCACCAAGGTCGTCTCGCACGTCTCCGGGGACGCGCTGGACAACTACGTCGACCAGCTGGAGCACGAGGTGCAGAAGTACCTCGCACACCCGAACTACGGCAAGGCCGCGAAGCGGATGTACAACGTCTTCCGGTTCAGCGGCCGGTACCCCGAGGCCGCCTTCGTGCGGGAGCTGTTCGACGAGCCGGCCACCCTCCTGTACCAGGTCTGGTCGCTGATCTGGACGCTGGAGAACGCGTCGCAGCCCGGGTCGACCATCCCCGAGGAGAACGTGCGGGCGCAGGCCGACGAGCTGGTGATGGCGGTCGTGCAGGCGCTCGACGGGGTGGAGGAGGCCGAGACGGTCCACGCGCTGCTCCGGCTGCGCACCGCCCTCGAGGCCGCCGACGACAACCAGAGCGACGCCGACGCGGTCGCCGACGAGATCGACGCCGCCAAGGCGCAGCTGGTCAACGTGGTGAACAACTTCTTCCGCGACCGGCTGACCGCGGTCCCGTCGATCAAGTCCTACATGGACTTGGTCGCGACCCCGGAGGCCGCGACCTAGGCCTGCATCAGGCCGAGACCGGCTCGGCCACCGGCTCCCACGGGTCGAACGCGGCCTCGGGGTAGAGCCGCGGCGTCAGGAACCGCCCGCGGTCGCGGTGGTCGCGTGGATCCAGCTGCCCAGCGGGCTCGAGGAGCTCGCTGAGGTCGGGGTACTTCTCGATGAGGTGTGCTGTCGGGCGCATCCTGTTCTCCGTTCGGATCATGCGGATACCGCCTCGACGACCTGCCTCCACGGGCCGTACGGGTCGGTCGGGTAGAGCCGAGGCGTGAGGAAGGGCCCGCGGTCGCGATGCTCTTGCGGGTCCTTCCCGGCCGGTGTCTCTACGGGGTCGTTTGGGTCGGTGCTCTTCCGCACCGTGTGCAGCCCCGGGCGCATCCGGGGCTGGTTGCCGAGGATCATGCCGACGGCTCCGGGCAGGAGACCGAGGGGTTGAGCCCCTGGTAGTTGAGGGGGCCGGCGGCGACCGTCACGGCGACCGTGGCCCTGGCGTCGCACGAGCCGAGCCCGGATCCGAAGTAGTGCCGCTGGTTGGCCGCGAACGCGCCGACCACCAGCCACACGGCGCACAGCACGCCGACGGCTACCTTCATGTGATCCCCCCAAGGAACCTGTGCCGGTCCCCCACAGACCGATACCCCCACAGGTAATTGGGACAAGTGAAGGGCACAACTGCCGATTCGTCATTTCGGCTGGTCCGCCCAGACTAGACCAGCCTGGGGTACCCGAGGCCCGCCCGCGTCCAGGGCGGGAGCTGGTCGTCACGGTCATGGCGGGCTCAGCGCGAGGGCTGCGGTGCCTTGCAGTTGACCTTGGGGTTGACGCCCGCGTAGTTGAGCGGTCCGGCGAGGATGGTCAGCCCGGTGTCTGCTCCGGACTTGCAGTTGACCGCCCGGTCGTTGCCGAAGTACCCACGCTGGGCGGCCGCGGCCGCGCCGATGACGAGCCAGGCCACGATCACGACTCCGATGATCAGCTTCATCTGCACCCCTCCCGAGCAGCGGCCGAGCAGGTGTCGTCCCGGACCGCCGTTGCTCAGCAACTCAGGACACCAGCGTGGCAGCCCCGGCGGGCGCGCGCAGCCCGAATCAGTCAACGCTGGGGGATGGCCCGAACGGGCCAAGGGTCAGGGCCAAAACGGGCGGAACCTTCCACCTCCCGCCGCCACTCCAACCGACCTACGGTCTCGCCATGACCACCCCACGAGACCGCGCCGGGATGGCGCTGCGCGCGGACTCGGCGCGCTTCCGCGGGGACCCCGGAAAGCCATGAGCTCTCAGCTCCTGGGCATGGACACGGTGGCCGGGCTGGCCACGGGTGACGTGCTCGAGCGCGGCTCGCAGGAGATCACCGCCCTCGCGGCGCGGCTCGAGGGGATCCTGCACGCCTTCGACTGGGCCGGCCCGGACGCGGAGCGGGTCCGGGGCTCCTGGGCCAGCACCGAGCGCCCGCTGCTCGACCGGGCCGGCCAGTTCGTCGCGGCCCTGGCCGTGGTGATCCGCGAGGAGGCCCGGGCGCAGGACGACGCCTCCGGCGACACGGCCGCCACGGCGGCCGCACCGGCGCCTCTCATCACCGCCGCCGACCCGCGCGCGGCGCAGGTCCAGGGCCTCGTGCAGCGCGCGCAGGCGTCGGGCCTGCGCGGCGAGGCGCTGCAGCGGTACGCCGACCGGCTCGCCACGCTGACACCCGAACAGCTCGCCGCCCTCGACCCCTCCGGCTTCCGCGGCCTCGACGCCAGCCAGCCCGACGGCACCACCTGTGGCTCGTCGAGCCTGGTGATGTCGCGGATGGTCAACAACCCGGCGTACGCGATGTCGATCATCAACGGCTACGACCCGGTGACGGGGCAGACCCAGGCCGGCACGCCGCACGACCGGTTCGCCGCGGAGTCCCTGGCCATGCACGAGCGGACCAACGCCTGGCACGACCGCGCCGGCCACTTCAACCCGGCCTGGCCGATGGCGCTGGGCACCCATCCGGAGGACGTGGCCGCCGAGATGTCGGCCGCCGGCGGCTCAGGGGTCCCGGGCACGACCTACGAGGTCGACTACGTCCGGCTCGAGGACCGGGGCGGCAGCTTCGACAAGATCGTGGCCGCTTCGCAGGCCGGCCACACCGTCCCGGTCTACGTCGGCAGCGGAGGACTCCCGCAGCACGTGGTGCTGGCCACCGCAGCCGACGCGAACACCGTCACCTTCTACGAGCCCGGCGCGGGCCAGACCGTCACCGTCACCCGCGAGCAGTGGTTGGGCGACACCAGCCACCTGGGCGGCTGGGACAAGCCCTGGGCGATCGTGGTGCCGGGCGCCAGAGTGGCTAGTAGTCGACCTCGAACTTGCTCGCACCCGTCGGCTCCACCTCGGACACCTCGAGGTCGTCGACGTTCGCCGCCGGCGAGCCCTGTCGGCACCAGGCCAGCATCTCCTCCACCGCCTCGTCCGGGCCCTCGAGGTGCGCGGCCACGGCGCCGTCGGGCTCGTTGCGCGCCCAGCCGGCCAGCTCGAGACGCACCGCCTCGTGCGCGGCGTACGCGCGGAACGAGACGCCCTGGACCCGGCCGGTGATCCGGACCTCGACCGCTCGTGTCACGAGCGGAGCGGTACCCGGATCAGCCGGAAACTCTTGACGGCGTCGCTCCCGGAGAGCGAATCTCCCGGCATGGAGCGGGCAGCGCACGAGAACGCCGCGACCGTCCTGGTCGACCCGTGCGTGCTGCGCGACCTCGAGGTGCACCTGATGACCCAGGACCTCCGGCTCTGGCCGGTGGCGACCGCGCCGATCTGTGCGGACGGCCCGCGCACCGCGTTCCAGATCCGCCGCCGGATGCTGACCGCCCGCCGAGGCGAGTGGGACGACGCCGCCGAGTGGGTGCCGGTCTGGATCGCCTTCGGCGAGAGCTGGTACGACGGGGCCGAGCCGCTGCCGTGGTCGGCGCACCAGGTGCTCTATCGCACGCTGGAGAAGTACGACGGCCACGTGCGTTACCGCCGCGGCCTGGGCGGCATCCCGCGACTCGACGTGCCCCGGGAGCTGGTCGGCTGACCTGCGAGCCCAGCGCCGCGACCACGCCGCGTCGTTTGTGGGACACGCCCACCGGGTAGGCCACCAGAGACCTGTCCGACCTCTCGGGGGACGTGATGACGCGGGAGCTGTTCTCCGCCACGGAGACGACCGAGCCGACCAGGGGCTCGCTCGACGAGGTCCTGCACAACGAGGCCGAGGACCGGCTGCTGCGCACCCTCGACCGGGTCGACGCCCGGGTGCGAGAGGTACGCCGCGCGGACGCCGACCGCCCGGTCGCCCCCGACGTCGTGGCGCGGCTGGCCGCACTCGCCGCGGGCCCCGACGCGCCGTTCGAGGTTCGCTGGCTCGCCGACCGCGTCGCGGCCGGCGAGCTCGACTGGGACCAGGTGTGGCGCGCGCCGGAGGAGCACAGCGGCGGGTTCTGGCTGTGGAGCAAGGTGATGGCCGACCGGCCGGCGCCGTACGACGGGAGGACTCGTGACCACCACTGAGCTGAAGGTCGACTACGCCGGCCTCGACAAGCTGTTCTATGCGATGAGCGAGGTCGGCGCGCAGTCCGGGGAGCTCAACGCGTACTTCCGGTCCAACGTGTGCGATCCCACCGGGTTCGCCTACGCGGCCTGCGCGCTCCAGCCGATCGCCGACATGCTGCCGCAGCTGGCCGGCTGGTTCGACGAGGCGATGAACGGCTTCGGCACCGCCTGGAGCGGCGTACAGGGCGCGATCCACGCCTCCGCCCGGCACCTCGAGCAGCAGGACGACCTCGTGCGGCACGACCTGGACAGCTACCAGGGGCCGGGCGGGCGGTGCGACTACTCGCCGCCCGGTGCGGGCTACATCGAGAACTTCCACATCCAGCCGCTCAGCAGCGCGCTCGCCGACCCTGCTGACGGCGAGAGCCACATGGACCACGACAGCCGGTTCGACGCGGCGGCGGACGCGTGGGACACCGCTCGCGACACCATCAACACGGGGATCGACCTGCTCAACAAGATCGGCGCGGGCATCGGCAGGCTGCCCGAGCAGGGGCTGCGCGACTACATCGTGTACCCGCTCGCCGCCGACTACACCGCGATCGGCCGCAACGCCAACGCCTGCTCCACCATGAACGCCGGCTTCGACGCGTGGGCGCACAACTTCGGCCAGCTGGCCAAGAAGACCCCTCAGGCCATCACCGGTCAGACCGGTGCGGCCGTGGTGGGGGTGTTCACCGCCTTCGACCTCGGCATGGACCTGGTCGGTGATGCCGTCAGCAAGGGCAAGTACGTCTTCATCGGCATCGCGTCGATCTCGGAGAAGATCGCGGTCGAGGTGGAGAAGGTGCTGGTGCTGCTCGGCACCAAGATCACCGCCCTGGCCTCCAAGGTGTCCACCCGGGTGATCCCGGGCGTCGGCGAGATCATCCTGGCCTGGAACTTCCTCGAGGACCTGTTCAGCGGCGACCCGCTCGACCAGTTCCAGGACATCATCGAGGACATCGAGACGGTGCGGAACATCATCGACGACTGCCTGAGCCTGAAGGAGACCATCCTGGCCTGGGCCGAGGCCCAGGCGCAGCGGCTGGAGGCGTTCCACGACGTCCTGGACACGCTGAGCGGCCTGCCGGCCGTGGGCGACCTGCCCGGCCTGCAGGACCTGACCAACCGGGTCGGTGGGCTCGAGCACTCCCTCGACGACGTCGACTACGGCGTCGACGACCACGGTGAGCGTGGCAACCTGGACGAGGAGCTCGGTGGACTTTCCGAGCAGGCGGGGTCCGAGGACTCCGGCGACAGTCTCGACGGAGAGATCGTCGACCCGCCGATGTCGCCGCCGGGAGCCGCCGCCTACGCCTGACCCCGCGCAAGGCCGGCGTGACAGGCTGGCCCGGTGAAGGTCGACCTCACCGTGCTCGCGATCCCGGCGTACGCCGCGGCGATCGGCGCGGAGGTCGTCTGGCAGCGGGCGCACCCGGTGGCCCCCGGGACCCGGGCCGGCGACTACCAGACCGCGGACACGCTCGCGAGCCTGGCGATGGGCGCCGGCAGCCTCGTGGCGCCGTACGTCGCGCGCAAGGCGCTCGACCCGGTCACGCCGGGTCGCGGCAGGTACGGCCGCTGGCTGCTCACCGCCGGGGCCGCCGCCGCGGTGCTCACGACGGTCGGCGACGTCGTACGCCGTCGGGCCCGCGACGGCCGGCTGGCGGAGCCGCAGACCGTCCCCGACGAGGTCCGTGAGGTCCAGGAGGAGCTGGCCGGGCTGCGCCAGGCCCCCGCCGTACCGCCGGCCGAGCGGCCGCGGCCGTCGCCGGCTCGCCGCTGGCACGGCGGGCTGGCCGTGGCTGCCGTGGGCGGGACGGCGCTGACCGTCTCGACGGTGTGGGCGGCGCGTACGTCGGGCGAGTCGCTGTTCCGCCGCAGCCCCCTCGATCTGGGCGGCTCCCGGCTGGCCTGGGCCGCGGCCATCCTCGGCTGGGACTTCCTCTACTACTGGAACCACCGGTTCAGCCACGAGTCCCGGTGGCTGTGGGCGGTGCACGTGGCACACCACTCCAGCGAGCGCTACAACCTGTCCACCGCGCTCCGGCAGCCGGTGGCCGAGTCGATCACGGTCGCGGTGCCGTACTCGTTGCTCGCGCTCCTCGGCGTCCGACCGCACATGGTCGAGCAGGCCAGGGCGCTGAACCTTCTCTACCAGTTCTGGATCCACACCGAGGCGATCCGCTCCACCGGGCCCCTGGAACGGGTCCTCAACACCCCGTCGCACCACCGCGTCCACCACGGCTCGAACCGCCAGTACCTCGACCGCAACCACGGCAGCATCCTGATCATCTGGGACAGGCTGTTCGGCACCTTCGAGCCGGAGTCCGAGCCCGTCGTCTACGGTCTGACCCGCAACATCGACACCTACAACCCGGTCCGCATCGCCACCCACGAGATCGTCGACATCGCCCGCGACGTCGCATCGGCCGACACGTGGTCCGACCGTCTGTCCTACCTGCTCCGCGGCCCGGGCTGGGCCGACGAGCGCCGCGGCGGGTCCGCCGTCGCGCCGGTGCCGGCGGGTTTCGCCTGAGCGTGCTCGGGCGTCTCCAGCTCGGGTGAGGCGGGGAGCGGTACGTCGTCGGCGTACATCGCCCGGGCGAGCCGGCCCCGCAGCCGGCCGTCCACGCGGGCCGCGGGCCGCTGGCGGGTGCTGATCCGGTACGCCCGCGCTCCGTCGATGGGCCGGTGCCGCTCGCTGTAGCCGCCGTCGGGCGAGCGGCTCACGATCCCGGTCTCGTAGCCGTGCTGGAGCCGCTCGTTGTCGGCGCGCTGGAGACCGAGGCACCACCGGTGAGTGACCACGAAGACGGTCGGAGGGACCACGAAGATCGCGACGCGCACGAAGTAGGTGATGCCGTTCAGGCTCACGTGCAGGTGCGTGGCGAGGATGTCGTTGCCACCCGCGGCCCACAGCAGGCCGTACGCCGAGATCAGCGCGGCCATGAACGCCGTCCGGGTCGGTGCGTCCCGGGGTCGCTGGAGGAGGTGGTGCTCCCGCTTGTCCCCGGTCACCCACGCCTCCAGGAACGGCCACGACATGACGAGCACGAACGGGAGCAGGGCCGCGACCTGTCCTGGCAGCAGCACGTTCCACGAGATCGTGTGTCCCCAGACGTGGGTCTCCCAGCCCGGCATGATCCGGAGCAGCCCCTCGGCGATGCCCATGTACCAGTCCGGCTGGGACCCGGCCGTGACCTTGGCCGGGTCGTACGGGCCGTACTTCCAGACCGGGTTGATGGACAGCAGCCCGCCCATCAGCGCGAGGACGCCGAAGACGGAGAAGAAGAAGCCCGTCGACTTCGCGAGGTAGACCGGCAGGAACGGGTAGCCGACGACGTTGTCCTCGGCCCGTCCGGGCCCGGCCCACTGGGTGTGCTTGTGGTAGACGATCAGGATCAGGTGCAGGGAGATCAGCGCCAGCAACAGCCCCGGGATCAGCAGCACGTGCAACACGTAGAGACGCGGGATGACGGCGTCGCCGGGGAACTCGCCGCCGAACAGGAAGAACGACAGGTAGCTGCCCACCAGCGGGGTGGCCTTCACCAGCCCGTCCGCGATCCGCAGGCCGGTGCCCGAGAGCAGGTCGTCGGGCAGCGAGTAGCCTGCGAAGCCCTCCAGGATGCCGAGCAGCAGCATGGTCCCGCCCACCAGCCAGGTGACCTCGCGGGGCTTGCGGAACGCGCCGGTCACGAAGACACGGGTCAGGTGGATGAGCATCGCGGCGATGAAGGTCATCGCCGCCCAGTGGTGGATCTGCCGCACCAGCAGTCCGCCTCGGACGTCGAAGGAGATGTGCAGTGCAGACGCGTACGCGTCGGACATCGGGATGCCGCGCAGCTGCGCGTAGGACCCCTCGTAGGTCGTCTCGGACATGCTCGGGTTGAACCAGAGGGTCAGGAACACCCCGGTGAGCAGGAGCACGACGAAGCTCCACAGGGCGATCTCGCCCAGCATGAACGACCAGTGGTCCGGGAAGACCTTCCGCAGGTACTTCCGGCTCGGCCCGGCCAGTCCGAGCCGGTCGTCGGCCCACCCGGCCAGCCCGGCCGCCCGTCCTCCTTGCCCGGTTGCCATGCCATCAAGACACCTCAGGGCGCCGGATTGTGACATCCGCGACCCGGATGGCGGTGTCGTCCTCCGCCGAAGCCTGCCGACGCGACACGAGGCCGCAGCCAGGGGCTGCGGCCTCGCGATGCTCGTGGGCAGGGGCGGGGTCGAACCGCCGACCTTCCACTTTTCAGGCGGACGCTCGTACCAACTGAGCTACCTGCCCGAGCGGCGCTCACCTTACCGGAGCCTCGAAAGCCCCTCCGAATCAGCGGTCCGGCGCGGTCGGGACGTCATGCGAAACGTGGACCCGTCTCCCCGATTCGGATGACGTCCCGCACCAGCCTCTACCCTTGGACGCGCACCTGGCCCCCATCGTCTAGCGGCCCAGGACCCCGCCCTTTCACGGCGGTAGCACGGGTTCGAATCCCGTTGGGGGTGCCAGTCCTCCCGTGGGCGGTCCGGCCCCCATCGTCTAGCGGGCGGGTCACAAGTGACCCCGCCCGTTCACGGCGGTAGCACGGGTTCGAATCCCGTTGGGGGTGCCAGTCCTCCCGTGGGCGGTCCGGCCCCCATCGTCTAGCGGGCGGGTCACAAGTGACCCCGCCCGTTCACGGCGGTAGCACGGGTTCGAATCCCGTTGGGGGTGCCAGTCCTCCCGTGGGCGGTCCGGCCCCCATCGTCTAGCGGGCGGGTCACAAGTGACCCCGCCCTTTCACGGCGGTAGCACGGGTTCGAATCCCGTTGGGGGTGCCAGTCCTCCCGTGGGCGGTCCGGCCCCCATCGTCTAGCGGGCGGGTCACAAGTGACCCCGCCCGTTCACGGCGGTAGCACGGGTTCGAATCCCGTTGGGGGTGCTCACTTCTTGCGTGACGGCGGGGTCAGCACCTTCATCGCCGAGCGCAGCACCGGCCGCGGGACCTGGTCCTTCACCGACAGCGCGCCGACGGCGACCTTGGTACGCCGCGGGGTGCCGCGGCCGAACCACTTGTTGAGCGGCGGTCCCTCGGTCGGGTGGTCGACATGGACCGGCGGCGCGGACTCGGCGGCGCCCAGGGTGCGGCCGATGATCAGCCGCTGGATCTCGCTGGTGCCCTCGAAGATGGTGTAGAGCTTGGCGTCGCGGTACCACTTCTCGACGGGGTTGTCGGTGATGTAGCCCCAGCCGCCGCAGACCTGGATCGCCTTCTCGGTGGCCCGGACCGCGAGCTCGCTGGCCTTGAGCTTGGCCATCGATCCCTCCGCGTGCCGGAACTCGAGCCCCTGCGCGGCCATCCAGGACGCGCGCCAGGTCAGCAGCCGCGCCGAGTCGAGGTCCGCCATCAGGTCCGCCAGCGGGAACGAGATGCCCTGGTTGTCGATGATCGGGGCGCCGAACGCCTCGCGCTCGCCGGCGTACTCCGAGGCGAACTCGACGGCGGCTCGCGCGACGCCCAAGGCCTGGGCCGCGACCATCGGACGGGTCTGCTCGAAGGCGCCCAGCGTCGTGGACGTCGCACGCCTCTTCTCCGACTCGACCGGTGCCTCGTCGGCGCCCTCCCGGCGCGCCTTCTCCAGCTTGTGCTCGAGCTTGTCGTCGCCGCCGAGCAGGTGGTCCCGGGGGATGCGTACGCCGTCGAAGCGCAGCTCCGCGGTGTGCGAGGCCCGGCAGCCGAGCTTGTCGAGCTTGCGCACCAGCACGAGCCCCGGCGTACCCCCGGGCACGATGAACATCGCCTGGCCGCGATGGCCGAGCTCGGGGTCGACGGTCGCGTTGACCACGTGCACGTCGGCGATGCCGCCGTTGCCGATCCACATCTTGTGCCCGTCGATCACCCACTCGTCGCCGTCGCGCCGGGCGGTGGTCTGCAGGTTGCGTACGTCGCTGCCGCCCTGCGGCTCGGAGATCGCCAGCGCCGCGAGCTTGAGGTCGCCGGGCTCGCCGAAGCACTCCGGCGCCCAGCGCAGCATCTGCTCGGGGGTGGCGGCCTGGCCGATCGCGGACAGCGCGAGGGCCGGCATCACCACGGCCAGCCCGATCCCCGCGCAGCCCCAGAAGAGCTCTTCCATGAACAACGGCAGCGACAGCCCGGTCGGGTCGCCGATCAGGTCGCGGTAGAACAGCGGGTTGTAGAAGCCCGCCTTCGCCGCCTCTTCCAGCACCGGCCACGGGAACTCCTGCTCCCGGTCGTAGTGCGCCGCCACCGGCCGGACCACGTCCGCGGCGAACGCGTGCGTACGCTCGACGAGGTCGTGCTGGGCCGGGGTCAGGGCCAGGCTGAACGTCACGCGCGAGCGGTACCCATCCCGGTGAACGCCCGTGCACCGACCGGGTGCGGAGCGGCGATCTGGCGATTGGGAGCCGCCGCTCCCGGTGAGTTAGAGTCGCACCGCTTCCCGGCCGGACGGCCGCGAGCAAACCTGGCCCCGTAGCGCAGTTGGTTAGCGCGCCGCCCTGTCACGGCGGAGGCCGCGGGTTCGAGTCCCGTCGGGGTCGCCACACTCCCACGAACAACACGAGGAGCCGGTCACGTGCCGGCTCCTCCGTCGTCCCCGGGCAGCGCCGGAGCCGTCATCTGGACGCCGAGCTGCAGGGCCTTGCCGAACCGGTCGGCCAGCGAGTGCATCACCACGATCCGGCCGTTCTCGACCCGGAAGAAGTGCGCGCCCACCCATTCCACGCGGCGACCGGTCGAGGGGACCGGCCCCCACGGGCCGACCTGCGTCGACGTCGCGCGCCAGCGCAGCGCGACGGAGTCCTCGGCCGCGACGCAGTCGAGGACGGCGTACGACGTGCCGGCCCAGGTGGTCGCGTCCTCCCGGTGCCACTCGAGCAGCTCGGCCACCGTGCGGGTCCCGCCGTCGTGCTCGAACGGGTCGCTGTAGTACGCGCTCAGGGCGGCCAGGTCGCCGCCGTTCCACACCCGCTCGACCAGGTCGAGCACCAGGGACGCGGGCGTCATCGCGCCACCGTAGGCGAGGTTGGCTCCGGGCGACACAATGACCGGGTGCCGATCGACATGGAGCCCGAGCGGTTCGACGCGCTGGTCGACCGGGCCCTCGACGGCATCCCCGACGAGCTCGCGCAGCTGGTCCGCAACGTCGTCGTGCTGGTCGAGGACGAGCCGCCGGAGGGCGAGCCGGACGACCTGCTCGGCCTCTACGACGGTGTGGCCCTGACCGAGCGGGACAGCACGCTGACCGTGCAGCTGCCGGACCGCATCTTCGTCTTCCGCGGGCCGTTGCTCGACTTCTGCGACAGCGAGGAGCAGCTGGTCGAGGAGGTGCGGATCACCGTCGTGCACGAGATCGCCCACCACTTCGGGATCGACGACCGCCGGCTGCACGAGCTGGGCTACGCCTGACCGACCACGAACCCGAGCGCACAGGCGGCCAGCGAGAGCCCGACGGTCAGCGCGGCGTACGTGGTCCCGGGTGCGGCGCCGAGCCGGTGGGTCTGCACCGCGAACGCGGAGTACGTCGTGAGGCCGCCGCAGAAGCCGGTGCCGAGGAAGGTCAGCCAGTCGCCGGTCGCGCCGCCGCCGACGAACAGCCCGAGGAGGAACGAGCCGGCCACGTTCACCAGCAGCGTCCCGGTCGGGAACGTCTCCTGGTCGATCCGGGTCGCGATCGCGTAGCGCAGCGGGGCACCGAGGGCGGCGCCCAGCGCCACGAGCAGCACCGTCACGTGTCGCCACCCTCTGCCTCGAACTCGTCACCGTCGCGCGGCGAGTAGAGCCGGCTCATCGCCGCGACGGCGACCAGACAGGCCGCCAGCGTCCCGAGCAGGTAGGCCAGGGCAGTCGTGGTCTGCCCGCCGTCCAGCAGCGCCCGCGTCTGCTCGGCGTACGCCGACAGCGTGGTGTAGCCACCCAGCAGCCCCGGTCCGAGTGCCGCGGCCAGGGTGGGGTTGCGCCGCACGGAGTCGAACCACGGCAGCCAGGCCAGCACCAGGGAGCCGGTGACGTTGATGCCCAACGTGGTCCAGGGGAAGCCCGAGCCGTCGGGCACCGCGTCGCCCAGCGCCCAGCGCAGCACGGCACCGACGGCGCCTCCGAGCGCCACGGCGAGCAAGACCACGCGCGCAGATTAGGTCACAGTGCTGGCGCGGCCGTTGGACCGGGCCTCGAGCCACGACGTGGGCGGCTCGCCGTTCGCCTGCCGGACGAACTCGGTGAGGAACCAGGCCTGGAACTGCCGCTGCTCGGGGCTGCGCGCCAGCGACAGCAGCCGCTCCTCGCGGCAGAAGTCGTCGGCGAGGTCGAGCAGCTCCACGAAGCGGACCAAGGTTGTCGCGGTGGCGCGCGGCATGTGCACGACCAGGTCGGTCGACTCGAGCCCCCGGGCCAGGGCGGTCTCGATCTGCTCGACGCCGAGACCGTCGCGCAGCTGGCGCTCGAGCGTGCCGAACAGGTCGGACAGGCTCTTGGCCAGCGGGTAGTCGGACTCGTGGGCCAGGGCCAGCAGGCGAACCTCGCGGCGCAGCTCGCGGAAGTGCTGCTGGAAGCTGACGTAGAGCGCCATCGGCACGTCCAGGATGTGCACCCGCACCCGGTCCCGGGTTGGGCCGGCCTCGACCCGGGTGTGGTCCACGCCGGTGATCGTGCCGCGAACGCCGTCGCCGTCGGCGAACATGGCGGCCGGGGTGAACCAGACCACCTTGCCGTCCTCCTCGACCTCGGCGCCCCACGCGTCGCAGCACCGGGCGACGATGCTCAGCCCACGGCCGAAGGTGAGGAGCAGGTCGTCGGTCTGGGGACGGTCGAGCGGCTGGGTCGGGAGTATCGGGGGCTCGACCGCGGAGTCGCGGACCTCCACCCGCGGGTGCTCGACGGTGCCGCGCATCCGGACCGTGATCGGCGGCTCACCGTGCAGCAGCGCGTTGGTGACCAGCTCGGAGACGCCCAGCTGGGCGCACTCGGCCAGCTCGGGACGGCTGATCTCCTCGCACAGGTCGGCCACCCACCGGCGTGCGTCCTGCACGCCGCGGGCACCTTGCCCCAGGGCGAGGGGAGGCCGATTGAGCGGCACGGGGTCTCCAGCTGGTTGGTGTGGGGGGTGTCTGCCGGTCGAGCGAGTCGATGGGCGTCTACCCGGTCCGGGGCCGACCAAACCTCCGAGCTAGGCGAGGATCCACCACGATTCCCGTTGTCCTCCCAGAGTATCGCCGCGATATTCGTTGTGTCTCGCCCCACACCGGATTGCGGATGCGAAGGCTCGCGGCGCTGGTTACCCCTACAGGGACAGCGACCACCCTGCGCACGCCGTACGGCGGCCGCGACACAATGGCCGCGAGGAGTGATGAGGCGATGACCGAGACGGTCCAGACCACGGCAGACCAACCGCAGACAGCGGCCCGTGTCGGGGAGCCCGACCGCCGTCATCAGGTGGTGGTGATCGGGTCCGGATTCGGCGGCCTGTTCGGCGCGAAGGCGCTCAAGCGCTCGGACGTCGACGTCACGATGATCGCCAGGACCACCCACCACCTCTTCCAGCCGCTTCTCTACCAGGTGGCGACCGGCATCCTGTCCGAGGGCGAGATCGCGCCGCCGACGCGTGAGGTGCTGGCCCGGCAGAAGAACGCACAGGTGCTGCTCGGCGAGGTCACCGAGATCGACCTCCAGGCCCAGACCGTCACCTCGCACGTGCTCGGCCGCGAGACGGTGACGCCGTACGACTCGCTGCTGGTGGCCGCCGGGTCGAGCCAGTCCTACTTCGGCAATGACGCGTTCGCCGAGTTCGCACCGGGCATGAAGAGCATCGACGACGCGCTCGAGCTGCGCGGCCGGATCTTCGGCGCGTTCGAGCTCGCCGAGCTCGGCGCGATCCGCGGTGAGAACGTCGACCACCTGCTGACCTTCGTGGTGGTCGGCGCCGGCCCGACCGGCGTGGAGATGGCCGGGCAGATCGCCGAGCTCTCCCGCCGCACCCTCAAACGCGACTTCCGGGCCATCAACTCGCGCAACGCGCGGGTGGTGCTGGTGGACGCGGCCGGCCAGGTGCTGCCGCCGTTCGGTGCCAGGCTCGGCCAGAAGACCAAGAAGGAGCTCGAGGGGCTCGGCGTCGAGGTGATGCTCAACGCGATGGTGACCGACGTCGACGAGCGCGGCATCGAGGTCGAGTACAAGGACGGCCGCACCGAGCGGATCGAGTCGGTCACCAAGATGTGGGCGGCGGGCGTGCAGGCCAGCTCGCTGACCAAGACACTCGCCGCGCAGACCGGCGCCCCTCTCGACCGAGCCGGCCGGATCGGGGTCAACTCCGACCTCACCCTGCCCGGCCACCCCGAGGTGTTCGTGGTCGGCGACATGATCGACCTCGACCACCTGCCCGGCGTCGCGCAGGTCGCCATCCAGGGCGCCAAGTACGCCGCCGAGGCGATCGAACGGCGGCTGGCCGGCAAGCCGCCGCAGAAGCCGTTCAAGTACTTCGACAAGGGCTCGATGGCCACCATCAGCCGGTTCCGCGCCGTGGCCATGATCGGCAACCTGCGGCTGACCGGCTTCATCGCCTGGCTGATCTGGCTGGTCGTGCACCTCTTCTACGTCACCGGCTTCAAGAACCGCGTCACCGCGGTGCTGCACTGGGCGGTCTCGTTCCTGGGCCGCGGCCGGTCCGAGCGCACCGCCACCGAGCAGCAGATCTTCGGCCGGGTGGCGCTGAACCGGCTCGATCACGGCGCCGCCGATCTGGTGTCGCCGCCCACGCCGGATCAGACCGCCGCTGCGCACCGGGCCCAGGAGGCCCGCCGCGCCGAGCTCGAGGCGGTCGCGGCCGAGGAGGCCCGGCTCACCGACGCCGGCGAGCGCGGCGTCAAGGTCGAGGCCTAGTTGAGTCGGGACTTCCGCCGGTCCAGTCGGGACTTCCGCCGGTCGAGTCGGGACTTCCGCCGGTCGAGTCGGCCGTTTCGGCCGGAAATAGTTCCGACTCGACCGGCATAAGTCCCGACTCAACTGCCCACTTGGGCAGGATGAACAGCCCTTCCGCCTCCACGGTCACTCCCTCGGGTCCGGTGATCTCACCGCGGGCCCAGGTCTTGATGCCGTCCGCGTTCTCGATCCAGGCCTCGGCATGCAGCGCGCCCAGGGGTGTGCGCCGGCGGTAGGTGAGCGTGAGCGTCGCCGTCATCCCCGGCTTGCCGCCGGCACCCGCGGCCTCGCCGAGCATCTGGTCGAGGATCAGCGCGAGCACGCCGCCGTGGACGCTGCCGGGCGGCCCTTCGTACGCCGCACCGAGGGTGAACTCCGAGCGCACCCCACGCCCGTCCTGCACGACCGTCAGCGGCGGCGCCACGGCGTTGCGCAACCCGACGACGGCGTTGCCCCAGGCCCGGCCGCGGCCGTCGGTGCGGAACCGGACGCCGTACGGCCCCGGGAGCTGGCTGGCCCGCAGTCGCGCGGTGATCGCCTGGATCTCGGCCTGCGCCAGGCGGACCTCGTCGTCGGGAACGGTGGTGCGGATCCCGGCGTCGACGAGCTCGCGGATGGCCTGGGTGAACGGCCCGAAGACCGCCCGCTGGGCCTCGACCTCCTCGGGGCTGAGGTCGTCCATGCGGTAGCCGGTGTCCACGGCGGCACTCTAGAACACGTTCCAGTTTGCCGCGGGAAACCGGTGGCTGCCGCTCGGGAGGCTTGGTGAAATGGGGCATGACCGACCTGGTCCGACCCGACGTCCGCCTGCACGCCAGCTGGGCCGAGACGATCGCCGAGTTCGGCTCCGAGACGATCCACGGCTCGGGGGCCTGGCACAGCGACGGCGGCACACTCGACCTGACCGAGACCGGGTGTGCGGCGTTCGTCGCGCTGCTGCTGGCCTACGCCGACCCGGCGACGGAGCTGCCGGAGGACCGGGTGCACTGCGACTACTACTGGATCACCGCGGGGGACGGCGACGACGAGGAGGTGGTCGGCTTCCTGGCGGTGCGGCACGCGTTGACCGCGTGGCTGCTCGAGGAGGGTGGCCACATCGGCTTCTCGGTGCGACCCTCGCGGCGCGGGCAGGGCCACGCCAGGCGTTCGCTCGCGCTCGCCGTACGTCGCTCCGCGGAGCTGGGGCTCGACCGGGTCCTGCTCACCTGCGACGAGGACAACGTCCCCTCGGCGCGCACCATCGAGCGCAACGGCGGCGTCTACGAGGACACCCGCAATGGCAAGCGCCGCTACTGGATCGCGACCTAGGTGGAACCCGCCTCAGTGGTTGACGAGCTGGGGGCGGAAGAACCTCAGCACCCGCATGAAGTCGTCGGGGTCGACCATGGTCGCGTCGACCGCGAACGGCGCCATCCCGCGGCGGGGGAACAGCACCTTCCAGCCGTGCTTGCCGGGCTGGCCGTGCACCTCTACGTGCGTGTACTGGCTGGCCATGTCGAAGATGTAGCGGCTGCCCTGCTGGACGACCTCGAGCTGACCCTGGTGCACGGTGAGCGTGGTCACGCTGGCCCCGGCCCGGATCGCCCAGACCATGGCGGTGGCGAGCAGCACGATCGCGGCCAGCCCGATCGAGGGCGTGTCCTTGAGCTCGACCGCGGCCCGGATGAAGTACGCCGACGCGCCGAGTCCGGCCAGCATCGCGAGGGTGAGCACCCGCCTGGCCGTGCGCTTCGGCTTGAACTTGTAGACGCCCGGCATCTCGGCTGCGACCTCGTCGTGCTTCGAGGCCTTCTCCGGCGCCGCCTCGGGGACCACGACGGGCTCCGGCTCGACCACGACCGGCGCCACCGGGACCGGGGGGGCGGGCGGTGTCGGCGGGCGGAACGGCTCGGCCGCGCGGGCGCGGGCCTTCGCGGCCACCAGGTCGCGAGCGGCGTCGCTGGTGCGGCGGCGCGGGGGGGTGCGGCCGGGCGCGCGAGGTTCTCTCGGTGCCTTGCGCTCCTTGCGCTCATTGGCCTCCTTGGGCGCCGGCTCCGACTTGACCCGCGGCTCCTTCGGTGTCTTGACCCGAGGCCCCTTCGGCGCCTTGTCCAACCACCGGGGTCGGGTCAGCAGCGGCCGGCGTGCGGCCGGGGGCTCCGCGGTCGGCTCGGATTCTCGCGTCGGTGCTGGCGGTGCGGGCGGCGCGGGCGGTGCGGGCGGTGCGGGCGGTTCCGGCGGTTCCGGCTTCGTCTTCACCGGCGGGCGCTTCGGGGCCTGGGCCTTTCGCCCGGGACGGCTCGGCAACGACCGGCGAGCCGCAGGCGGCTCCGGGGTCGGCTCGGCGGTCGGTTCCGGGCCGATGTCGGTCTCGACGGTCTGGTGGCTCTCGGGTGTGAGCACCGGCTCCAGTACCGGCTCCTGGACCGGCTCGAACACCGGCTCGAACACCGGCTCCGCCACGGCCACTGGGTCGGGCTCGGCCTCGACCACGACGGACTCGGCCACCGGCTGGGGCTCGACGTGGACCACCGGCTCGGGCTCCGGCTCGGGCTCGATCACCGGGTCGGGATCGGCGTACGCCACCGGCTCGGGCTCGACGACCGGCTCGGGCTCGGGCACTGGGTCGGGCTCGCGCTCCACGACCACCGGGGCGGCGTCGATGAAGGCCCGCACCTGCCTCGGCGTCACGACCGGCTCGGGCTCGGGCGCCCGGACGCGGGCGACCGGCTCGGCCACTGGCTCGGCAGCAGCCGCCGCCGCCTGGCGGATCGTCTCCTCGATCGATCTGGCGGCCGGCGAGGGCGGGGCCGGTGAGCGAACCGGTAGCGGGGGTGGCGCCGGGGCGGCGGCGGGTGCCGGCCCCGGCGGGGGAGTCACGGCCTTCGGCGGCGCCACCTTGGGCGGGGCGACCTTGGGCGGGGTGACCGCGGGTGGGGTGACCGCGGGTGGGGTGACCGCGGGTGGGGTGACCTTGGCGACGGGCGCGGGGGAGGCCACCGGCGGCAAGGTCCGCGCGACCGGCGGGGTCAGCGGCACCTGCTCGGGCGCGACCTCCTCGGTCTGCTCGGGCGGGTCGACCAGCCGGGCCTTGATCCGCTGCAGTCGGCTGCGCCGGTCCTGCTGCTTCGGCGCCAGCTTGGCCTCGGCCTCCTCGGTCTTCTTGCGGATCGACCGCATGACGATCGGCTCCCAGCCGGGCGGCGGCTCCCGGTCCAGCTCGTTGACCGGTCCCGAGGCAGGAGCGGCGCGACGGGCGCCGAAGTTCGACGGCGGGACGATCCGAGAGCCGATCATCGGGTCCCGCTCGACCGCCGCGGAGGCGACCGCCGCGGCCGGCAGCCGCCGGGACAGCCGCGATGCCGACGTCGTTTCGGGCGCGCTGTCCGACCCGTCGTCCGACTCCGCGGGGTCCGTGGCGTGCTGCTCGTGGTGGGCGAGCCAACGGCCGATCAGGTCGTTCGGCGGGGCATCCTGGCGCTGGGGATCGGCGGCCATGCTCAGCAAGGTACGGCGACGCGAGCCTCCGCGTGACCGGTTTGGCCAAGGTCGCGGGCCGCCGACGGGCGGCGCGTGAGCCTGCATTCGTCAGGGACGATGTGTTCTGATGTGTGGCGGGTGAGACTGAAGTGACTTCTGACGACGCCTCGGGTGCGCCACGCCCCCGACGACGACAACTGCTGCGCGCCGCCACCATGACCGTCCTCGGAGCCGGGGCCGTCACCGGGGCCGGTGCGGGGATCCTGCGCGCGCTGAACTCCGAGGACGGCAGCGCCGGCGGCAGGCTGCTGCTGCAGACCGACGCGACGTCCGGCGTCGGCATCCTCGAGCGGAGCCTGCGCGATCTCGGCCTGGCCGCCACCGGGCCCGGGCAGTGGCTCACGCCCGTGCTCGACACGTCGCGGGTGAGCATGGTCGGGTTCACCTGGCGTGACGGCGTACGTCCGCCCAGGATCCTGGTGCGGTTCCGCACTGGCGGTCGCTGGTCCCTGTGGCTACCGGCCCCGCTGCTGCGCGACCTGCCCGACCCGTCCTCCGGGGAGGGGATCGGCAAGGCCGGCACCACCCTGATCTCCTGCCCCACCCTGGCCCGGCCGGCCGACGGCATCCAGGTGCAGGTGGCCGGTTCCGTGCCTGCGGAGCTCGGCATCACCCTCATCCACGCCGACCGGCTGGCCGGCGATGAGCGGCTGGGGACGGAGAATTCCCGCTCGTCGATGCGCGCGGCCGTCGGCGTGGCCGCGCCGACGATCTACTCACGCGCGCAGTGGGGCGCCAACGAGGAATGGCGCGACGGACCGCCGCGCTACAACTCCACGATCCTGCAGGCCCACGTGCACCACAGCGCGTCCGGCAACGGTTACGCGCAGGCCGACGTGCCCGCCCTGATCAGGAGCTTCTACAAGTACCACACCCACAGCCTGGGCTGGTCCGACATCGCCTACAACTTCCTGGTCGACGCCTACGGCACGGTCTGGGAGGGGCGGTACGGCGGGGTCGACCAGGCCGTCCGCGGTGCGCACACGCTGGGCTTCAACGCGTCGTCGACCGGCTTCTGTGTGATCGGGAACCTCGACAGCGTCCAGCCGACCTCGGCGACGCTCGCCTCAGTGGCCCAGCTTGCGGCCTGGAAGCTCTCGTTGTACGCGCGGGACCCGCAGGGCTGGACCCAGGTGGAGTCCGAGGGCAGTGACAAGTTCCCCAACGGCAAGGTGGTCACGCTGCCCGTCATCGACGGGCACCGCGACACCAACGACACCGCGTGCCCCGGCGGCAACCTGTATGCCCAGCTCGAGAACCTGCGTGGCACCGCTGCCGGCGTCATCGCCGCGGCGACCCTGAAGCTCAAGGCGCCGTTCGACGGGCGCGGCAAGACCATCCTGGGTCACACGCTGACGGTGGCCGACGGGAAGTTCAAGCCACCGGAGGCCGCCGTGACCTACCAGTGGGTGCGCAACGGCATCCCGATCGCGGGCGCCATCGGCTCGACGTACGTCGTGGCCCCCGACGACGTCGGGCAGATGCTCGGCGTGGTGGTCACGGGCAGCCTGCCCGGGGTGGCCCCGGTCCAGCAGGGCATCGGCTTCGAGAAGCCGTGCCGGTCGATCCCGGTCTGCTCGCTGCGCACCCAGCGGAAGAAGCGCGGCATGGTGATCGTGCACCTCGAGGTGGCCGCGCCCGGGATCGCCGAACCCGACGGCACCGCGCTGATCCTGGTCGGCGACCGGCAGCGCACGGTGACGGTGAAGAAGGGCAAGGCCATCGCCAGGTTCCTCGACCTGGACCCGGGGCGCTACAAGGTCCGCTGCCACTACTCCCGCGGCACCATGATCCGGCCCGGCAAGGCCAGCGACTGGGTGCGGGTGCCCGGACGCGGACCCTTCGCCCGCGGCTGAGTGCCGCGAGCGGGCCCGGACACAGAAGAACCCGCTGGCCGTATCCCTGAAGACGTCCGGCGGGCTTCTGTTCGTGGGCTGCTCCGCCGCCAACCCCCGAAGGCGTCGAGCCTGCTTCCACTGGAATCGGCCACCCCCGCGGGCCGGCTCCGCACCCGAAGGTAGAGGAGACGCGGGTACACCGGGTCCTCGCCGGCCCAACGAGGAGGTAACAGTCCTCGTTCAGTGTCTGGACCGGTCAGGTCGCGTCCGGATCCTCGGGGTGGCGACGCTTCCGCTCGAGGTCGCGCAGGAAGTCCTCGTCGTCGTCCGGTGCCACCGGGCGCTGCTCGGGGCGCGGCTGGGGGCGACGCACCGGGCGCGCCACACCACGGCGCTCGATCACCCGGATCAGGTAGTACGTCGCCACGGCGAACAGCACCACCACCAGCAGGACCTTCAGCACATGACCAGCGTAGGGCTCCCGTGGTGAGCGCGCGCGGTGCCGACCCGATCGGGTCTGACCAGGGCCGATTAGGGTGATCGCGTGAAAGAGTTCGTCGTCTACACCGGGCTGCGGCTGCTGCTGTTCGCCGCAACCTTCGGGATCGTGGTCGGCATCTGGCTGCTGTTCGCCGATCGGGCGAACATCTTCGCCGCCGTCGTCATCGGTTTCGTGGTCAGTGGCGTCGGCTCCTACTTCCTGCTCAACCCGCAGCGTGAGGCCCTCGCCCGCCACGTCGAGGTGCGCGCCCAGCGCGCGACCAAGGCCTTCGAGGAGCTGAAGGCCAAGGAGGACGTGGACTGAGCGCCCCGTCGACGATTCGTCTGCGCTCCTCCGGGGTGGATCCCCTGCCCCGCCGCAGACGAATCGTGTGGGTCAGGGCCTGCGTCGGTTGAGCTGGCGGTCGATCCGCGACTCGGGCTGGCCGAGCAGCTTCGCGAGCAGCGGCACCCGGCGGCGCCACACCACGATCCCGGCGATCACGATCGCCAGGATGATGAGGAAGGTCAGCATGGAGTGAGCCTACGTCGGCCCGCCCAAGCCCCGATTCGTCTGAAACAGCACGCGGCCGATGTCACGTGAGACCGCAGACGAATCGTCGGTCAGCGCCCGACGAGGAGGAGCGGCGCGGCGACCAGCGCCGCCCAGGCGAGCTCAGCCAGGCCGGTCGACTGCAGCACCGGGACGAGCGCGGGGCCGGCGGCGCCGGACCGGACAGTGCGTACGCCGCGGAGCGCGGGGGCGACGAAGCCGAGGCCGAGCAGCGCCCACCAGGTGGTGGCCCCGGCGACCGCCACGCACGCGACGGCGGCGGCCAGGACCAGCAGCAGGTACAGCGCCCGGGTGCGCTCCGCGCCCAGCACCACGGCCAGGGTGCGCTTGCCGGCGACGATGTCGGTCGGGATGTCTCGCAGGTTGTTCACGACCAGGATCGCGCAGGCCAGCGCGCCGACGCCGACCGCGGCATAGAGGGCCGGCAGCTCGAAGCTCTCGGTCTGGACGTACGTCGTGCCCACCACCGCCACGAGCCCGAAGAAGACGAAGACCATCAGCTCGCCCAGGCCGAGGTAGCCGTACGGCTTGGAGCCACCGGTGTAGTACCAGGCGGCCAGCACCGACACCACTCCGACCGCGACCAGCCACCACGCGGTCGAGGCGGCCAGAACCAGCCCGGCCAGCCCGGCCACGCCGAAGGCGAGGAACGCGGCCCGCTTCACAGACGCGGGCGACGCGGCGCCGGAGCCGACCAGCCGCATCGGGCCGACCCGGTCAGCGTCGGTGCCGCGAATGCCGTCGGAGTAGTCGTTGGCGTAGTTGACGGCGACCTGGAGGGCCAGGCTCACGACCAGGGCGAGCAGCGCCTTCCACCACACCGCGTCATCGACGTACGCCGCGACGCCGGTCCCGGCCAGGACCGGGGAGACCGCCGCGGGGAGGGTCCGGGGTCGTGCGCCGGCCAGCCACTGACCCGGGGACGCCACGAGGAGCGATTCTCACATGCACGGCCTCACACGGCCGCGGCGAACTCCCGCAGCAGCATCGACCAGGCGGTGCGGGTGTTCTCCCGCCGGGCCTCGCCCGCGGCGCCGAGCCGTCCGAAGCCGGTCTGGGTGAGCTGGACGCGGGTGGTCGCGCCCGACGATACGAAGGTCAGCGACACCTCGGTCGCCTCGGAGGGGTCGAAGAACAGGTGCCAGGTGAAGGCCAGCCGGTGCGGCGGCTCCCAGGCGAGCACCTCGCCCCACGTGTGCTGGGCGCCGTCGGGCCCGGTCTCGACGATCCGGCCCCCGACGTACGGCTCGAAGGCCAGCGCCTCCGGGGCGCCAGAGACGGTCTTGGCCGCCGGCCACCACGTCCCCAGCCGAGCCGTCCACACGTCGAAGGCGTGGTCGGGCGGGACCGCCACCTCGAACTCCAGCGACAGCGAGTCGGTCATCAGCGGTCGGCCGGCGGTGTGGTGTTCTCGGCGAGCAGCGTGAACCGCGCGGCCGCCTCGCCCCAGATCGCCCGGAAGTACTCCTGCACCGCCTCGATCCCTTCTGCGCGCAGCTCGTAGACGTGCCGGGTGCCCTCCGCCCGGTGTCCGACCAGGCCGGCCCGGCCGAGCAGCCGCAGGTGCCGCGAGACCGCGGGCCGGCTGATCGGCAGTCGGTCGGCGAGCTCACCCACGGCGAGCGGCCCCTCGCCGAGCAGCTCGACGATCGCGCGCCGGCTCGGGTCGCCCAGCGCGTCGAGGGCGGCCGGGCTGCTCACCGGCTCATGATCCCTCAGCGGCCTTCTTCAGCGCAGCCGCGAACTGCGCGAACGACTCGGTCATGTCCGGGATCGCCTTGGTGATCATCGGCGCCATCGGACCGCTGAACGCCTCCTCCATGGCGAAGTCGGTGCCACCGTCGGTCCGCGGAGTGAGCGTGAAGGTGCGCCGTCCGGTGAACAGCCCGAGCGGCATGCCGCTCGACCACACCATCTTGCTCGGTGCGTCCGCCTCGGCGACCCTGAGCTTGAACGTGCGCTTGGGGTCCAGCGTCGAGACCAGCTTGATGGTCTGGCCGACCGCGATGGTCCCGTCGATCTTGACGACCGTCGGGTTCCACCGCGGGTACGACGCGGCGTCGGTGAGCAGCGCCCACACCCGGTCGGGAGGTGCGGCGATGGAGCTGGCCCCGGCGTACGAGACGGGCATGGCGACTCCTTCCGTAACGGAGGGGTTACCGTAACACGCGAGTTACCGAAGCTGGCGCGAGGAACCGCTCGGCGGAGCGTGCGGCCGGGCCGATGCCACTAGCGTTCGTCGCATGGATTTGCGCGGTACGACGGCCGAGGTCGCGGCCGCGCTCGCGACCTGGGTGACGGGCTCGGACGACGAGCCCCTGGTGGTCGAGACCTCGGGCTCCACGGGGACTCCGAAGCGCGTGGTGCTGTCCCGCCGGGCGGTGCTCGCGTCGGTGGCCGCGACCGCGCGGAGGCTGGACGGCGAGGGCCGCTGGCTGCTCGCGCTGCCGGCGTCGTACGTCGCGGGAGCGCAGGTGGTCTGCCGTTCGACCCTGGCGGGCGAGCCGCCGGTGCTGCTCGAGGAGCACGGGTCCGTGGCCGCGGCGGTCGAGGCCGGTCGGCCGGCGTACGCGAGCCTGGTGCCGACCCAGCTGCGCCGCCTGCTCGGCTCTGAGGAGGACGTGGTGGCGCTGCGCTCCCTGCGCACCGTGCTGCTCGGCGGCGGGCCGATCGACCCGGCGCTGCGGGCCCGGGCGGCCGACGCGGGCGTGACCGTCGTGGCGACGTACGGCTCGGCGGAGACGGCCGGTGGCTGCGTCTACGACGGCGTGGCGCTCGACGGAGTCGCGCTGGCCACCGAGGCGGACGGGCGGTTGCGGGTCAGCGGGCCGATCCTCTTCGGCGGGTACGACGGCGACCCGGAGCTGACCGCGCGGGTGCTGGTCGACGGCTGGTTCCGCACCGAGGACGCCGCCCGGATCGACAACGGCGGCCGGCTGCAGGTGCTCGGCCGGCTCGACGACATCGTGGTCACCGGGGGCGTGAACGTGCCGGCGCCCGCGGTGGCCCGGAGGCTGCGCGACCACCCCGGCGTCCGTGAGGTCGAGGTGCTCGGCGTGCCCGACGAGGAGTGGGGGATGCGGCTGGTCGCGTTCGTGGTCGGCGACCTCGAAGAGGCCGAGGCGCGGGCCTGGGTGGCCGAGGTGCACCCTCGGTCGTGGGCGCCACGGCAGCTGGTCGTCGTCGACGCGCTCCCGGTCCTGGCCAACGGCAAGGTCGACCGGGTTCAGCTCAGCGCCGCGGCTTCTGGGACGTCCTGACCACGGCGGCGCCTGCTACGCGCCGCGATGGACGCACGCTGGCTGCGTTGTCGTCACTCGCAGGAGGTCGACTACAGCGTCGCTCCTCCGCCTTGGCATCGCACGCCCCTCGCGACGCTCGCGACGTCGCCGTCATGGTCAGGGCGCCCCAGCTGAACCACCGACGTCGCGACCGAGACCACCAACGGGTCGTGGGTGGCGACGACGACGGCGCAGCCCGCCGGCGGCGAGGCGGTGGCTTCGAGGACCAGCCGGGTGTGGTCGGCGTCCTGGTGCGCGGTCGGCTCGTCGAGGATCGTCACCGCGGCCCGGGCGTGCAGCGCGCGGGCCAGCCCGATCCGCTGCCGCTCCCCGAGGGAGGTCTCGCCGGGGAACCGGTCCAGCAGGTGCTCCACCGCGAGCGCGGCGGCCAACGCGGGGACGTCCTCGGCCCGGGCGGTGTCGGCGAGCGCGATGTTGTCGAGCACCGTGAGCGTGTCCAGCAGCGCCAGCCGCTGCGGGACGAAGACGGTCCAGGCCGGGCGGTCGACGG
The DNA here is from genome assembly GCA_963749865.1 of uncultured Actinomycetota bacterium. Taxonomy (GTDB): domain Bacteria; phylum Actinomycetota; class Actinomycetes; order Propionibacteriales; family Nocardioidaceae; genus Nocardioides. The sequence goes on along the minus strand of CAVVOE010000001.1, from coordinate 175,130 downwards.
TGCCGGAGGTGGGCCGGTCCCAGCCGGCCAGGATCGAGACCAGCGTGCTCTTGCCGGTGCCGGAGGGCCCGGTCACGACGAGCACGTCCCCGGCCTGCACGGTCAGCGACGTCGGCCGGAGTGCCTGGACGGCGTGGCCGCGGACGTCGTACGAGCGCGACACCTCGCGGGCGACGAGGAGCTCACTCACCGTTGACCTCCGGCGGGTGCAGGACCACGCGGCCGTCCTCGACCTCGATCGCGACCCGGCTGGTCGGGAACAGCGCCCGCGCCTCGGCCGGCAGCTGCACCCGGCCGCTCGAGTCGATGACGCCGAGCCGGGTGGCCGCGCGCACGTCGTGCTCCGTGGTGAGCACACCGTGGTCAAGGTGCAGCAGCCGGTCCGCCTGCTCGGTGATCCGCGGGTCGTGGGTCGTGTAGACGACGGTGGTGCCGTCGCGCTCGGCGGTCTCCCGGAGCCGGTCCAGCACCTGGCCGGCCCGGGCGTCGTCGAGGTGCGCGGTCGGCTCGTCGGCGACCAGCACGGACCGTCCGGCGACCATCGCGGCCAGCAGGGCGAGCCGCTGCTGCTCGCCTCCCGACAGCAGGTCGACCCGGTGCCGGGCCTGGTCGGCCAGCCCCAGGGACGCGAGCATGCCCGGCACGTCGCGGCCACCCGCCATCCGGACGTGGTCGGCCGCGGTGAGGTGCTCGACCAGGTTGCTGCGCGGCCGCTGGTGCACGAACGCGACGTGGCCGTTCCGCCAGCGCCGCAGCCCGCTCGCGCTCAGGTCGGTGAGCACGGTGGAGCCGTGGCTGATGGTCCCGGCCGAGGGCCGGTCCAGGCCGGCGAGCAGCCGGATCAGGGTGCTCTTGCCGCTGCCGGACGGTCCGAGCACGGCGGTCAGGCTGCCCGGTTCGAGAGTCAGGTCGACCCCGCGCACCGCCTGCACCTCCTCGGTCGCGCCCCGGTAGACCTTGACCACCTGGGTGACCCGCATCGGCTCACTCATCGTGCAGCTGCTCGTTGACGGACCGAGCCCGGCCCAGGCGCCCGGTCAGCAGGGTCAGCGCGAGCGCAGCGGCCACGAACGCGACGGCGGCCAGCAACAGCTGCTGGGTCCCGGTGACCGCCAGCGCCGGCCGCAGGTCGGGCAGCGGGTCGAGCCGGTCGGCCAGCGAGAGCGTGACGGCGTACGCCGCGAGGCCGCCCGCGGCGGCGCCCAGTACCGACACGACCGCCAGCTCGAGACCGGCCGCGCGCGAGGCGAGGCCTCGTGGGTGGCCGAGGTCCGCGAGCGTCGCGTCCTGGAGCCGGCGCTGCTCGCGGTCGCGGTGGTGCAGCCCGACCAGCACCAGCAGGCCGAGCAGCAGCGCCAGCACCGTGAACGCCTGCAGGTAGTCGGTGACCCAGCTCCGCGCCACCAGCGACGGGTCGGCGCGCAGCTCGGCGGCGGTGCCTTTGAGCTGCGGCTGGGCACCGACCGCAGCGGCCGCGCGGTTGACCGTGTCGGCGTCGTACCCGCTCCAGAGCTGGGGCGTGAACTCCTCGACCGCTGCCGCGGGAGCAGAGGTGAACAGCGCTCGCTGGTCGACCACCAGCACGGTGTCGTCGGAGCCGATCCCCGGGAACGCCTCGAGCCGGTCGACGACGCGGTACGGCACCTCGAACGAGCCGGGCCTGCCGACAGTCCCGGACGCGGGTACGCCGGACGCATCCCCCACCAGCAGCGCCGGCACGACGTCGCCGTCCGGAGCGAGCTGGCCGGTCACGTCGGCCAGGTCACGGCCGCCGGCGAACCGTGGTGACCAGAGTGCGGCCCTCCCGAACGTGTCCGAGTCGATGGCCAGCAGCCGCTCGCGGGTGGTGCCGTCGACGGTCGGCACCAGCCGCAGCACGAGGGTGGATCGGTCGGCCACGGCGTCCAGCTGGTCCGCGACGGCCGGCGAGCTGAGCTCGAAGACGCTGGCGGCGCCGACCCGGGCGGACACCTTGTCCGACGCGGCGTCGTCGGCGGAGACCTGGAACAGCAGCCCGTAGCCCACCGCCCCGAACGCGACGGTCGCGGCCAGGAACGCGGTGGAGGACGACGGGTCGCGGGCCAGCCGGGACAGCGTCAGCCGCGGCCCGAGCCGGCTGGGCAGCCAGCGCTCGGCCAGCCGCGAGAGCAGTGCGGAGGCCGCGACCGACACCAGCACGGCCGCCGCTCCCACCGCCGCCAGCGGGAACAGCGCGGTGACGGTGTCGAAGTCCGAGCCGCCGGCGTACGCACTCACCGCGCCGGCGCCGGCGAGGGTGACCACCGCGGTCCGCCACGGGATCCGCCGCCCGGCGCCGACCGGGCGGGCCGAGGCCCGCCGGTGGCGTTGGAAGGCGTCTGCGAACGAGGCGACGACGATCGTCGCTAGCGAGACCAGGCCGACCAGCGCGGTGTCCTGCGGGCGCACCGGGGTCCCCTCCGCGCCGACGATGCGCTCGACGAACGGTCGGCTGGCGTAGAGCCCGGCCGCCAGCCCGAGGCCCACCGGCACCAGCGCCTCGACCAGCGTGAGCGCGGCCAGCTCGCCGGAGGAGCGCCCCTGGTCCACCAGCACCTGGCGCTCTCCCCGGCGCCGGACCAGCAGGGCGACGCCGGCGAGCGCGACCACCAGCCAGGACAGCCCCATCCCGACCACGCGGACCGCGGAGACGCCCTGGATGGTGGCCGAGTAGCCGGCCCGTGCCGCGTCGACCATCGGCGGCAGTCCGCCGAATACGGTGACCTCGTTGGGCCCCTTGCTGTTGATCTGCTGGGCCAGCTCGGAGTCCGGGTCCCGCACCTCGCCCTCGAGCGCGCCGGCCGACTCGACGAGCGCCTGGAGGTCGTCGATGCGGACCGGGTCCGCGTCCGGCACCACGTCCCAGGTGTCGAGGGAGCGCTCGCCGATCCCGGCAGCCAAGGCGCGGTAGGTGTTGGCGTCGGCGACCAGCAGCGGGATCTGCGGGGCGGTCTGCTCGAGGTGCGAGGGCCAGGTGGGCAGCTCGTCGGTCAGGTCGCGGTAGAGGCCGGTCGGGTCCTCGGGCGCCCCGTCGGCGTCGGTGACGTAGACCCCGGTGACCTCCGCTGCCGTGGCGGGCCGCTCGACGCCCAGCGGCGCCAGCAGCAGTCCGGCCGGGCCGCCCGGGGTGAGATGCAGCTGTTGGGCGAGCGTGTCGGGGACCCAGAGGCCGGTGCCGTCCGGCTCGGGTGAGCCGGAGGCCGGGACCAGGCCGTCCACGGCGCCGGTCGCGTTGAACAGCACAGCGGTCGCCCGGTCGCCGCTGGCCGGATCGAGGAGGTACGGCGTCGCTCGGCGGGCCGTGTCGCGGTACAGGATCGGGCGGCGTACCTCGAGCGGCGGCCCGCCGCCGTCGAGCCCGTCCATCGCCCGGGCGATCACGTGCTCGATCTGGGCCGAGCCCGGGTCGAACAGCGAGGCCCGGACCAGCCCCTGCTGATCCTCGGGGGCGCTGCGAGGGACCGCGTCGACCTGGCCCTGGACCAGCGCGATCTCGGCCGCGGCCACGAAGGTGCGCCCCGAGAGTGCCGAGAGCGCGAGGGCCGCGCAGCCGACCAGCACCGCGACGGCGTACGCCGGGTAGTGGCGCAGCAGCACGACGAGGCCGCCCCGCCACACGGGGTCGCGGAGCAGCCTCACCGGGCCCTCGTCATGGGCACAGCATCGCTCAGCGCAGTCCCCCGGTCGACGTCACGCGGCCGGACGGCCGGCAGTCAGAGCAGTCCCGGCGCCGCGGCGTTCGGCAACGGGGTCGTGCTGGGCCGCTCGCTGCCGGCCGGGTCGATCGCCAGCAGGCGCCCGCCCATGAACGCGTACCAGCTCCAGACCAGCCCGACGAACACGCAGAACCCCAGGTCGCCCGGCAGCCCGAGGTTGGTGAACCCGACGACGAAGAGCAGCACCGGCCACCAGCCGAGGAGAGCCCAGCGGCGCCAGGCCGGGTTGCCGCGGAGGGCGAGGCCGGAGGCCGAGTAGGCGACCAGGGCGCCCACCAGCACCAGCGCGAAGCCGGCGACGTGGATGGTGCCCGACATCGTGGACGGCTCGTCGCCGAGGTCTGTCGTCCCCGCGTTCATCACCGTGCCGAGCGAGAAGACGGCGAGGCTGACGGTGGCCACCCAGCCGGACACCCGGCGGGTGAACTCGCGCCGGAGGCCCAGGGCGAAGACGGCGACGAGGACACCGGTGACCACGAAGTTGGCACTCTGCACGAGCCCGAGGTCGCCACGGAGGAGCACGCTCGGGTAGGGCACCTCGTTCTCGCTGGTGGGCGACCAGCCGACCGAGTGGATGTAGTCCCACTCCAGCCAGGTCAGCAGGGCCGTGACCCCGATCCACAGCGGTGCGATCGCGAGGCCGGCGAGGGCCGACGTGCGACGGGTGATCGTGCTCATGGCGACTCCTTCGATCAGGGTGCCACGAACCTAGGCTCGCGCGCCGCCCCAGGCGTCGGCTCCGCGGGCGAACCCGTTCATCCTCGAGGACGAGTCCGGTCGTCCGCCGGGACGAGCCGGGTCGGGCCTCGGAGCCCTACCGTTCTGGCATGTCCCTGCTCACGGGCACCGACCGCCGCGACGCCGCGCTGACCGCTGTGGTGGTGGCCCTCGGCCAGGTGGACGCCCTCGCGCCCGGGCTGTACGGCACCAGCGTGGTCGGGCCACGCTGGGCGGTCTCGCTGACCTACCTGGTCGCCGGCCTCGCGGTGCTGGTCCGGCGCACCCGACCCGGGCTGGCCTTCGCCGTCGGCATCGGGGCCCTGGTCGTGCAGGCGCTGACGATCGGCACGTCGGAGGGCAACGGCTCGCTGCTCCCCGCGCTGCTGCTGACCTACTCGGTCGCGGTGCACGGCAGCCGGCGGGTGGCGGTCACCGCGCTCTGTGCCCTTCCGGTGGCGGCGGCGATCCGCGAGCTGAACAACCCCGAGAACACCACCGTCTCCGAGGTGCTCAACGGCCTGGGCTGGGACATCGCCATCGTGGCCACCTGGCTCCTCGGCGCCTACGTCCGGACCCGCCGCCAGCTCGTGCTCGAGCTCCGACAGCGGGCCGCCGACTCCGCGGAAGCGGCGGCCGTCGCCGAGCGGGCCCGGGTGGCCCGGGAGCTGCACGACGTACTGGCGCACAGCCTCGGCGTGGTGGTCGTCCAGGCCGAGGCGGCCGAGGAGGCGCTGGCCCGCCGGCCCGAGGTCGCGGCCGAGTCCCTGCGGTCGATCCAGCGCACCGGCCGCGAGGCGCTGGTGGAGGTACGCCGCCTGGTCGGCGTGCTCCGTGAGGACGAGGCGGTCCGCGAGCCGGCGCGGGGAGCCGCCGCGGTGGGGGAGCTGGTGCACCGGGTGAGCGCGACCGGGCTGCCGGTCGAGCTCGAGGTGCACGGCTCGGTCGAGGGGCTGCCCGCGGCCCCGGACCTGGCGGTCTACCGGATCGTGCAGGAGTCGCTGACCAACGTGCTGAAGCACGCCCGCGCGTCGAGGGCGCACGTGCTCATCGCCCGGCGGCCGGACCAGGTCTCGGTCGAGGTCACCGACGACGGCCACGGCGCCGGCGGTCAGGACGGCTCGGGCAACGGGCTGCGGGGGATGCGGGAACGGGTCACCGCCCTGGGTGGGACGTTCTCGGCCGGGCCCTCCGGTGAGGGCGGCTTCGCCGTCCGCGCGGTGCTGAGCCTCCGGGAGCCGACGTGAGCACGATCAGAGTGCTCCTGGCCGACGACCAGGAGCTGGTGCGCGAGGGGTTCGCCACGATCCTCGACCTCCAGGACGACCTCGAGGTGGTCGGCGCCGTCGGGGACGGCGTGGCCGCCGTCTCGGCGGTCCGGTCGCTGACCCCGGACGTGGTGCTGATGGACGTGCGGATGCCGGTGATGGACGGCATCGAGGCGACCCGGCGGATCATGGCCGCCTCGGAGCCGCCGCGGGTGCTGGTGCTCACCACCTTCGATCTCGACGAGTACGTCTTCGCCGCGCTCCGGGCCGGTGCCAGCGGCTTCCTGCTCAAGGACACTCCGCGGGCCGGGCTGCTGGCCGCGGTCCGGGCGGTGGCCGCGGGCGACGTGCTGCTCTCGCCGGTGGTCACGACCCGGCTGGTCGAGCGCTTCACGCGTCGTACCGCGTCGGCCGGGGACGCCTGGGACACGCTCAGCCCGCGTGAGCGCGACGTCGCGATGCTGGTCGCACGAGGCCTGTCGAACGCCGAGATCGCCGCCACGCTGGTGGTCAGCGAGGCGACGGTGAAGTCGCACGTGGCGCACCTGCTGACCAAGACCGGGCTGCGCGACCGGGTGCAGGTGGTGGTCCGCGCGTACGAGACCGGCCTGGTCGAGCCCGGCGACCATCCTGACAGTCCGTAGGGTCGGGTCCGTGACCGAGACGCGGGTGTTCGCGATCGCGTTGCACCACCGGTTCCGGGGGATCACGGTCCGCGAGGGCATGCTGCTGCGCGGCGAGGCCGGGTGGGGCGAGTGGAGCCCGTTCCTGGAGTACGAGCCCGCCGTGGCCGAACCCTGGTTGCGCTGCGCCGAGGAGGCCGCGGCCGGAGACTGGCCGGCGCCGGTGCGCGACGAGGTGCCGGTCAACGTCACGGTGCCCGCGGTCGGGCCCGAGCTGGCGCACAAGATCGTGCTCGACGGCGGGTGCGGCACCGCGAAGGTGAAGGTGGCCGAACCCGGCCAGTCGCTGGGCGAGGACGAGGCCCGGCTCGAGGCGGTGCGCGACGCGCTGGGTCCGTCCGGCCGGGTGCGGGTGGACGCCAACGGCGCGTGGTCGGTCGACGACGCAGTGGCCGCGATCGCGGCGCTCGACCGGGCCGCCTCCGGGCTGGAGTACGTCGAGCAGCCGTGCGCGTCGGTCGAGGAGCTCGCGTCGGTCAGGCGTTCGGTCGACGTACCGATCGCGGCCGACGAGTCGATCCGGCGCGCGTCGGACCCCTACCTGGTCCGCGACCTCGAGGCCGCCGACATCGCTGTGCTCAAGGTGCAGCCGCTCGGAGGTGTGCGGGCCTGCCTCCGCATCGCGGAGGAGATCGGGCTGCCCGTGGTGGTGTCGTCGGCGCTGGAGACCTCGGTCGGCATTGCGGCCGGGCTGGCGCTGGCCGGCGCCCTGCCCTCGCTGCCCCACGCGTGCGGCCTGGCCACCGTGCAGCTGCTGACCGCCGACGTGGCCGGCGAGCCGCTGCTGCCGGTCGGCGGCTCGCTGCCGGTGACCGTGCCCGCGGTCGACCCGCACGCGCTCGACCTGACGGGCGCCACCGCCGAGCGGGTCGCGCACTGGGAGGCGCGGCTGGACGCTGTCCGGGCGGTCCGCGGGTGAGCGCCACCTCGGTCGCCCGTTCCGTCATCTCGGCGCTGGTGGCCTCCGATGTGCGAGAGGTGGTGCTCGCGCCGGGGTCGCGGAACGCGCCGCTCGCGTTCGCGGCCTACGACGCCGCCGAAGCCGGGCTGCTCCGGCTGCACACCCGGATCGACGAGCGGACCGCAGGGTTCCTCGCGCTCGGGCTGACCAAGGGCGGCTCGCGGGCCGCGGTCGTGTGCACGTCGGGCACCGCCGTCGCGAACCTCCATCCGGCGGTGCTCGAGGCCCACCACGCTCGCGTCGCTCTCGTCGCCGTGACCGCCGACCGGCCGCTCCGGCTGCGCGGCACCGACGCCAACCAGACCACCGACCAGGTCGGGGTGTTCGGGCCGCTCATCCGGACCCTCGACGTCGCCTCGGAGCTTCCCGACGTCGGCGCCGGGCTGCTGCACCTGAACGTCCAGCTCGACGACCCGCTGGTGCCGCCGGACCGGTGGCGTCCGTCGCCGTCGGTGGCTGAGGTGCGAGGGCGCCCTGCGCCCGAGCCGCGAAGCCCCGACCCCGAGCTGCTCAAGCTCGGGCCGCGCACGGTCGTGGTGGCCGGCGACGACGCCGGGCCGCGCGCGCGGGCCCTGGCCGTCGACGCGGGCTGGCCACTGCTGGCCGAGCCGTCGAGCGGCGCTCGGACCGGGCCGGCGCTGCGGACCTACCGGCTCCTGCTCCCGACCGAGCTCGGCGATCAGGTCGAGCGGGTGGTGCTGTGCGGCCATCCCTCGTTGTCCCGGCCGGTGCAGCGGCTGCTGACGCGGACGGACGTCGAGGTGCTGGACTCCGACCCGAGCTGGACTCGGCCTTACGCCGTCAGCCCGGTCATCGACCCCCTTGCCGTCGAGGGCACCGACGACCCCACCTGGCTGGCCGCCTGGCAGGAGGCGGACCGGTCCGTGTCGGTCCAGCTCGATCGCCTGCTCGGCGAAGCGGGCTTCACGGCCTACCACGTCGCCGGCGCAGTCAGCCGGGCGCTGCCGCCCGGCGGGCACTTCGTCGTGGGCTCGTCGAACCCGATCCGCGACCTCGACCTGATGGCCGCGGCGTACGACGTCGGCAGCCGCCGCAAGGTGGTCGCCAACCGCGGCCTCTCCGGCATCGACGGCACCGTCTCGACCGCGATCGGCGCCTCGCTCGCCCGACAGGCTCGATCAGGGGGGGCCGAGAGCCGCAACCTCGCGCTGATGGGCGACGTGACGTTCCTGCACGACAGCAACGGCCTGGTGATCGGCCCGGACGAGCCGCGCCCCGACCTGACGATCGTGGTCGTCAACGACGACGGCGGCTCGATCTTCGCGACCCTCGAGCAGGGCGCGGCCGAGTACGCGCACGCCTACGAGCGGCTGTTCGGCACCCCCCACCACGTCGACCTGGCCGCCCTCTGCCAGGCCACCCGGACCCCGCACTGGCGCGTCGACGCGGCGGCCGAGCTCGACCACGCCCTGGCCAGCCCGAACGGCGGCATCGAGGTGGTCGAGGCGGTGGTGGACCGAAGCAGGAGACGCGAGCTGGACCAGGCGATCCGGGCGATTCGTCCCTAGCGGGAGCGATGGCCGTGCGCCGCGACGCGCCGCTGCAGGCCGCGACCGTCCCCGTCCTCCGGCCCACCCCCACGGCGCCACGAGCGCAGGCGCCAGACCCTCACCCCACGCCTGGTGTCGCGACCCAGATCATGGGGTCGCCCCAGCCGAGCTCCTCGACACCGTGCGTGCCCATCGCCAGCACGACCAGGGTGCGGCGGTGCGCGGCGAAGGTCAGCACGTGGGCGATCATGCCGCCGTAGGTGAACACCTCGGCGGGCTCGCAGAGGGCGTCGACGAAGGTGTCGTCGAGCCGGTCCTGCTCGACCACCTCGCGGACCTGGGAGAGGAACGCCGGCCCTTCGGCGGCCAGCCGCTCGCGCATCGAGGTGAGCGACTCGTGCTCCTCGACCGACCAGTCGTAGTCGCGCAGTGCGACGGCGGCGTTCCACATCCCCATCTGCCCGATCAGCCGGGACAGCAGTGAGCGGATCGTCTGCACGTCGTCGTCGACGTCGAGCTGGATCGGCTGGTCGAGCTGCGCGTCGGTCAGCCGGCCGGCCAGCCGCACCATCTCGCCGGTCAGCCAGATGTGGTGTTCGACCATGCGGGTCATCAGGTCCATTGCGGTCACCTTGTCTCTTGCGGGCAGCCGGAGGCTGCCGGGCGGATGGAAGTGGACGTTGCTGGGCGCCGGGATCCGGATCCGTCCGGGCGCCTTGCGCCAGGCGGCCGGCGCGACGCCGTACGCGCGGGTGAAGGCGCGGGTGAACGCCTCGTGCGAGCCGTAGCCGGCCTCGACGGCGATGTCGAGCAGCGGCGCCCGCGTCGTCACCATGCGGTACGCCGCGCGCTCGAGCAGGATCCGCCGCCGGAACGCCTGCGGCGGCTCGCCGGCGACACTGCGGATCATCCGGTCGAAGTGGAACCGGGAGAAGTGGAACCGCGCGGCCCACTCGTCCCCTGACGCGTCGCGGTCACCCGTCTCGTCGAGCACCTCGGCGAGGTGGTCGACGAACTGGGCAAACGTGTCTTGGGCGAAGGTGTCCGCCGCGCTCGTCACGGCACGATCCTGCGGCACCGCGGGTATTCCCGCTTGATTCCGATTGCGCCGACAGCGGAACCCCTAGGTCCCGCCGCCCGCCGTCGGGAGAATGTCCGCCGTGGACATCACCCTGCTGCTGTGCGGCCTGGCGGTGGGGGTGCTGGTCTGCACCTGGGTGGCGGACCGGGTGGACATCCCGGCGCCGTTCCTGCTGATCGTGGTCGGCGTGGTGGCGTCGTACGTCCCGATGGTGCCGGAGGTGGAGCTCTCCGAGGAGGTGGTCCTCTTCGGGCTGCTGCCGCCACTGCTGTACGCCGCCGCGCAGGGCACCTCGCTGGTCGACTTCAAGGCCAACCGGCGTCCGATCCTGCTCCTCTCGGTGGGGCTGGTGGCCTTCACGACCTTCGGCGTGGGGCTGGTCGCGCACCTGCTGCTGCCGGGCGTCTCGTGGGCGATCGCGCTGGCCATCGGGGCCGTCGTCGCACCGCCGGATGCCGTCGCCGCGACCGCGATCGGCCGCCGGATCGGGCTGCCCCGCCGCATCGTCACGATCCTCGAGGGCGAGTCGCTGCTCAACGACGCGACCGCGCTGGTCGCCCTGGGCACCGCGCTGGCCGTCGCCGACGGGGACGGTTTCGACTTCGGCCGGGTCGGCCTGGACTTCCTGCTCGCCGCGGGCGGTGGCGTGGCCGTCGGCTTCGTGTTCTTCCTCGTCGTCGCGAAGGTGCGCCTGCACCTGGAGGACCCGGTGCTCGACAGCGGCCTGTCGCTGGTCGTCCCGTTCGCGGCGTACGTCGCCGCCGAGGAGGTGCACGCCTCGGGGGTGATCGCGGTCGTCGTCGCCGGCCTGCTGCTCGGCCACAAGGCCCCGATCCTGCAGACGGCGCAGTCGCGGATCGCGGAGCGGCTGAACTGGCGGACCGTCGCCTTCGTCCTGGAGAACGCCGTCTTCCTGCTCATCGGGCTGCAGGCCAGCACGATCGTCGAGGGCGCCGGCGAGGGCGACCTGTCGTGGGGCCGGATCATCGGCGTCTGCGCGGCCACCCTCGCGGCCTGCGTCGCGCTGCGGCTGCTGTGGGTCTTCCCGGCGCGGTACCTCATCGTGCGTCCCGGCCCGGACCCCATCAGCGGGCGCCGACCGCCGTGGACCTACACCTTCATGCTCGGGTGGGCGGGGATGCGAGGTGTGGTCACGCTGGCCGCGGCCTTCGTCATCCCCGTCGACACCCCGCACCGCGAGGTGCTGCTGCTGATGGCGTTCACCGTGGTGGCCGGGACGCTGTTCATCCAGGGCATGTCGCTGCCCTGGCTGGCGCGCCGGCTCCGGGTGCCCGGACCCGACCCGGCCGAGGACGCACTGGCCCGCGCCACGTTGCTCCAGCAGGCGTCGAAGGCGGCGCTGCACCGGCTCGAGGAGCTCGAGTACGACGACCCGCAAGGTGTGGTCGAGCTGATCCGCCAGCGGCTCGACCAGCGCAACTTCGCCGCCTGGGAGCGGCTCAGCACCGTCGCGGACCAGGAGTCGCCGAGCGAGCTCTACGCGCGGATCCGGCTGTCGATGCTCGAGGTCGAGCGCGAGCGGGTGCTCAAGATCCGGGACGCCGGCAGCGTCGCCTCCGAGGTGGTCGCCGACGTGCTGGCCATGCTCGACGTCGAGGAGTCGATGCTCGACATCGCCACCGAGGAGCGCCGCCAGGTCCGGGAGACCGCGTCGGTGCGGCGTACCGGCGCGAGCTGCGACGACCTCGACCGCTATCCCGCCGTCGACACCGTCGACGAGCCGGTCTGCCAGCGTTGCCTGGACGAGGGCCACCAGTGGGTGTCCCTGCGCCAGTGCCTCGAGTGCGGCAACGTCGCCTGCTGCGACTCCTCGGTCGCCCGGCACGCGACCGCGCACTTCCGCGACAGCACCCACCCGGTGATGGAGTCCGCCGAGCCGGGTGAGGACTGGCGCTGGTGCTTCCTGCACCACAAGACAGCCTGAGCCCACTCTATTGACTATCGATAGATAACACGCGACAGTCGATGTATGACTCTCGTGCATCGACTGGTCCCGCTGCTGCAGACAGCGCTGGGGCTGCTGTTCGCGCTGCTGGTGATGCTGCAGTGGTTCTCGTTCCCGGGGCAGTTCGCCCACGTCGCGCGGGAGCACCCCGACCAGGCGGACCTGCGGTGGCCGCTGACGGCGTTCGTCGGTGTGCTGATCCTGTGCATCCAGGTCGTGGTGGTCTGCACCTGGCGACTGCTGTCGATGGTCCGCCAGGACGTCATCTTCACCGCGAGCGCGCTGCGCTGGGTCGACGTGATCGTCGGCGCGCTGGCGACCGGGTGGGTGCTGGCCGCGGCCGGCTCGCTGTGGGCGGTGTGGGGTGCGGACGACCCCGGTACGCCGCTGCTGCTGTTCGTGATCCTGCTGGTCGGGGCGGCGTTCGGACTGGTGGTCGTGGTCCTGCGCGAGCTGCTCCGTCAGGCCACCGGCCTGCGCACCGAGCTGGCCGAGGTCATCTGATGGCGATCGTGGTCCGGATCGACGTCGAGCTCGCGCGGCGCAAGCTGAGCGTGGGGGAGTTCGCCGAGCGGATCGGTCTGACCCCGGCCAATGTCGCCGTGCTCAAGAACGGCCGCGCCAAGGCGGTCCGGTTCAGCACCCTCGAGGCGATGTGCCGGGTGCTGGACTGCCAGCCCGGTGACCTCCTCGAGTGGGTCGACGAGGCTAGTGTCTTGACAGGACACTAGGAGTGCCCCGACGACTGCAGAGCCTCTTCCAGCGTCCGAGCCGGGTGCCCGCTGACCCGCTCCACGTCGCCGGTCACCTTGGCGCACGAGCCGTCCCTGATCGCGGTGTAGGTCGACACCCAGGCGTCGAGCTGCCAGTCCTCGGCGCCGTACGCCGCGCGGCGCGACGCGTACGCGTCCTCGACCGTCTCGTCCTCGAAGGACATTGGCCGGCCGAGCACCCTGCCGCCTCGGGCGGCCACCTCCGCCAGGGTCAGCGCCTCTGGCCCGGTGAGGACGTACGTCGCGTCCGCATGGTCGCCTGGCGAGCGCAGCACCGCAGCGGCCACGTCGGCGACGTCGGCCCGCGCCACCGCAGCCACCCGTCCGTCGCCGGCCGGGCCGCGGATCACCCCGCCGCGGTCGGCGAAGTGGGGCAGCAGGTCGCTGTAGAAGTTGTCGCGCAGGAACGTGTACCGCATCCCGGTCTCGCGGATCGCCTGCTCGGCGTCCCAGTGGTCGCGGCCCAGGGTGAACGTCGCGTCCGGCGCGGCGCCGGCGAACGACGTGTAGACGATGTGCCCGACGCCGGCGTCGGCGGCAGCCCGGATGAAGGTGCGGTGCTGGTCGCGCCGGTCCACCGCCTCGGCCGCCGAGACCATGAAGAGGGTGTCGACCCCGGTCAGCGCCTCGACCGCGGCCTGATGGTCGGCGTACTCGCACGCCCGCACGTCGGTGTCGAAGTCGGCAGCACGCGACGGGTCGCGGACCACCAGGCGCAGGTCGTTGCGCAAGTCAGCGGCCAGGGCGCGGGCGACCCGCCCCCCGACGGCTCCGGTCGCACCGGTGATGGCGAGCAAAGGTTTCTCCTAGTTCGTGGGCAAGCGGGTCGGGGTGAAGCGGATCGGGAAGGACACCGCACCGGTGTTCCCCGACACCGGCAACCACTGACCGGGCCCGTCGCATTCCGCGCCCGGCATCCGCTGCGCGAGCAGCGGCAGCGCCACCGCCATGTCAGTGCGGGCCACGAAGTGCCCGAGGCAGTGGTGGATCCCGGCTCCGAACCCGTGGTGCGGCGGCCGCTGCTCCGTGATGTCGAACGACGGGTCGGGGACGGCGCGCGGGTCGGTGCCGGCGGCGTGCGACAGCATCTGCACGATCCCGCCCTTGGGGATGTGCAGCCCCTGGAACTCAACATCCTCCAGTGCCTCGCGGGTCACCCAGGTGACCGTCGGGTTGACCCGCATCACCTCCTCGACCGCGTTCGCGCCCAGCTCCGGCCGCTCGGCCAGCAGCGCCCACTGGTCGGGGTGCTGCAGCAGCGTCTGCAGGGCGAGCCCCAGCTGGTTGCGGGTGGTCTCCATCCCCGCGAAGGCCAGGAACACCAGCGCCACCGACAGCTCACGGTCGGTCAGCTCCTCGGCCCGCACCAGCTTGGTCACCAGGTCCTCGCGCGGCGTGGCGCGCCGGTCGGCGACCACTTCCTCGACGTACGCCGCCAGGCCGCTCAGCGCCGCCTCCATCCGGGGCACCTGGTTGCCGACGTCGATCGAGAACGATGCGCCGAGGTCGTCGGCCCAGCGCGCCACCTGGGGCCAGTGGTCCTGGGGCAGCCCGAGCAGCAGGCAGATGATCCGCGCGGCGTACGGCTCGGCGAACTCGTGCACGAACTCGACGCGCCCGCGCGGCGCGAACGCGGCGATCAGCTCGTTCGCGATGCCCTGGAAGGTCGGCCGCATCTCGGCGATCACCCGGTTCTTGAACGCCGGCACCATCAGCCGCCGGATCCGGGCGTGGTCATCACCCTCGAGCGAGAGCAGGGTCTCCTGCCACCACTGCGAGAAGAGCCCGGAGTGGATGCCGTTCTGCTCCGGCCAGCGCGCGTTGCCCTGCCGGAACCGCCGGTCCCGCAGCAGCGCGCTCACCTCGGCGTACCGCAGCACCGCCCAGCCCCACGTCGTCTCGACGTACCAGTCGTCCTCGCGCGCCTCGTGCACCTCGGGTGAGGTGACGTCGAACGCCGGGTCGCCCAGGTCGAAGTGACGCACGGCCGCCATGGCCGCAACCTACGGGAGCCCCCGGCCCATGCTGGGAGCGGCGTCAGGTCCCGGCCCGCACCATCCGCACGTGCAGCCCCTCGTCGTGCTCGTCCTCGGTGCCGTCGAGCCGGAACCCCTGTCGCTCGTAGAACCCGATCGCCCGCTCATTCCCGGCCAGCACCCACAGGTAGCACGCGCGGTCGCCGACCACGGTCTCGAACAGCGCATAGCCGACGCCGGTGCCGTAGTACGACGCGCGCACGTACAGCGAGTAGAGCTCGAGCAGCTCGTCCATGTCGTTGTCCCGGGCCGGCCCGGAGGACGCGAAGCCGACGAGGCCGTCGGCGTCCTCGGCCAGCCATGTGGGCTCGCTCTCCCTGAGGATCCGGACCCACCGCGCCACTCGCTCGTGCGCACGCGAGCGGCGGTCGTCGAGGATCCCCTGCGGCATCAGCCCGGTGTACGCGTCGTCCCACACGTCGAGGTGCAGGTGCGCCAGCCGCTCGGCGTCGGCGGCCTCCGCGCGCCGGACGGAGACGCCATCGGGGAGGGCCATGCGGGAAGAATAGGCAACATGCGGATCACCAAGTTCGGCCACGCCTGCGTCCGGATCGAGCACGAGGGCAACGTCGTCGTTCTCGACCCGGGCGTCTTCACCGAACCCGAGGCGGTGGACGGCGCGACCGCGGTCCTGGTCACCCACATCCACCCCGACCACCTGCATCCGGAGAACCTGCGCGCCACCGACGCGCCGGTCTTCACCGTCGGCCAGGTCGCCGACGGGCTCGCGTCCGACGCACCCGACGTCGCGGAGCGCACGACCAGCGTGGCCGCGGGCGCGGTCTTCGACGCCGGGCTGCCGGTTAGGGCAGTGGGCGAGCTGCACAACCTCATCCATCCCGAGCTGCCCCAGCCCTACAACTCGGGCTACCTGCTCACCGTCGGCCACCAGACCATCTACCACCCGGGCGACGCGCTGGCCCTCCCCGAGGTGCCGGTCGACGTACTCCTCTGCCCCTCGTCCGCGCCGTGGCTGCGCAGCGAGATGGCGATCGAGTTCGTCCGCGCGGTCGGCGCCCCCACGAACCTGGCCATCCACGACCGGGTCTACTCCGAGGCCGGGCACGGGTTCCTGGCCACCCAGATGGAGACGCTGGTCGGCCCGCGCGGCCAGCAGTGGCTGCGCGTCCCGGACGGTTCCGACCTCGGTTGAGCGCGCCATACTGCGCACGTGACGCAGGACCCGGCTCTGAGCGCCGAGAAGGTGGCCGAGCTCGAGAAGAGGCTCGCCGACGCGGCTGCCGAGGTGGCCAAGGTCCAGGCCCAGCTGACCCAGGCCAAGCACGGGGCCGACCCGCCGCCGACCGGCACGCCGCTGGCCACCGACCCGCCGGCCGTGTCGTCCGGTAGGCCGGGGACGGCGATCCCGCCGGTGCCGTACGGCGATGCGCAGATGACCCCGGTCGATATCCAGGCGGTGATCGCCGGCCAGCTCAACAGCCAGCTCTCACCGCAGGCACTCGCGCAGCTGCACAGCGTGATGAGCCGGCTCGGGCTCGACCAGACCCTCGGGCCGGTCCTGGGCCTGCCCGTCGCGCCGGCCAACCCGCCGTCACCGACGAGCGTCGCGCAGCTGGCCGAGCCGCCCCGGTCGGTGCCGGCCACCTGGCGGCTGGCCACCTTCGACTTCAGCTGGTGGGAGTTCTTCGTGCTGGCCATGCTCGGGGTGGCGCCGATCGCCCTGTGGGGTCTGGTGCCCGAGAGCCGGCCGATCGGGCTGGTCGTGATCGCGGCCGGCGTCGTCGCGTTCCGCGCCCGCCGCTACCTGCGCCGCATCCGCATCCTGAAGTGGGGCAAGGTCGCCACCGTCACCAACTCCGGCCTGGTCGACAGGGGCAGCTACCACTCCGGCACGACGTACAACAACATGCGCCTCCGCGCCGCGCGCGGCTGGACGGCCACCACCCAGTGGTACAGCGGCCCCGGTCACACCACCGACGTCAGCTACAGCCTCGACGGCACCACTGCGACGCTGCGGCTCAAGGGGCTGCCGTACGTCGACGGCGTGATCCTGGCCGACAGCCGCAAGCCGACCCGGGCGATGTGCGTGAGCCAGTTCCCCTACGACCTGACGCCCCAGCAGGGCGGCAGCTGGTCCGGGGCGCTGAGCTCCTGGAAGTGGCTCGGCATCATCCTGACCCTGGTCATCGAGACGACGCTGGTCACCCTGGCCGTGCTCTCGGCGCTCGAGGCCTGGGCCTGACGTCACCACGCGGCCGCACGCCGCGGGTCAGGCGTACGCGTAGTCCTCCAGCGGGAACCGCTGCGCGTCGCGGTGCGTGCTGATCGTCGAGGTCGGCCGCAGCAGCGCGGCCTCGCCGTGCTGGTTGAAGTAGTAGCTCCGCGCGGTCGCGCACGACCCGAGTGTGAACACCGAGTCGCCGAGCCGTTCGGTGACCCAGCCGAGGAACTCCTCGTTGGCCGGGTCGGTCACCTCGAAGGTGCGCGCGTCGCGCCGGCGTACCTCCGAGAGCAGCCGGTCGATGTGCTTCATCTGGCCCTCGATCGTGGTGAAGAACGACAGACCCGAGTAGGAGTACGGCGAGGCGAGGTTGAGCAGGTTCGGGAAGCCCGGGACCGCGATGCCCTGGTAGGCCTGGAACCTCGTGCTCCGCCACCACTGGCCGAGGTCCTTGCCCTCGCGCCCGACGATGCGGATGGCCGGGAAGTTGGCGTCCCACATGTCGAAGCCGGTGGCGAGGACGAGCACGTCGACCGGCACGGAACGGCCGTCCACCAGCTCGATGCCGGTCGGCGTGATCCGGGCGATCGACGTGGTTTCGAGGTCGACGTGGTCCCGGGTGAAAGTGCGGTAGTAGTCGTTGGAGAACGTCGGCCGCTTGCACCCGAACGAGTAGTCCGGCGTCAGCTTGCGGCGCAGCTCGGGATCCTGGACCTGGGCACGCAGGTGCCGCCGGGCGATCCTCTCGGCGCCGCGGTTGAGCGCCTTCGCGCGCCGGTAGCGCAGCACGCCCGCGAACATGATCAGCTCGAGCAGGCTGGTGTTGACCCGGCGCGCCCAGCGCTGCGTGAACGGCGCCCGGGCGAACAGCCGTTGGACGGCCCTCGGCATCCTCCGGTCCAGCTTGGGGGTCACCCAGATCGGCGTCCGCTGGAAGACGGTGAGGTGGCCGGCCTCCTTGGCGAGCTCTGGGATCAGCTGCACCGCGGTCGCCCCGGTGCCGATGATCGCGATCCGCTTGCCGGTCAGGTCGACGGCCGGGTCCCACCTGGCGGAGTGGACCACTTCGCCCGCGAAGTCGCCGACGCCCTCGATGTCCGGCAGCCGCGGCTGGGACAGGAAGCCGGTCGCGGTGATGAGGTACGTCGCGCGCACCGGCGCACCGCCGGCGACCTGGACCTCCCACTCCTGCGCGTGCTCATCCCAGTGCGCGCCCTCGACCACTGTGTTGAAGCGCATGTGCCGCTGCAGGTCGTACTTCTCGGCCACGTGTTCGGCGTACTTCTTCAGCTCGGGGCCGCGCGCGTACCAGTGCGACCACCACGGGTTCGGCTCGAACGAGTAGGAGTAGGTGACGCTCGCGATGTCGACCGCCAGCCCGGGGTAGCGGTTGACGTGCCAGGTCCCGCCCAGGTCGTCCTCGCGCTCGAGCATCACCAGGTCGTCGATGCCCAGCCGCTTGAGCTGGATCGCCGCGCCCATGCCGCCGAACCCCGTGCCGACGATGATCGCCTCGTGACTGTCCATGCCTATTGAATATCGTTCAACAAGGAGTGGCCGCAACCTACTGTGGTATGAATCTCCGCTCGCGCAGGGCCTCGTACGCCGGCCGGCAGGTCTCGGCGACCGCGGCGTCGTGCGGCGACAGCTCGACCTCGCGGGGCCGGTACGCCGCGAAGCCCGTCGAGGCCAGCACCGCGTCGTACCAGTACGGCGCCCAGACGCCGTCCGAGTCGCGCGGACCGGGCGGCCAGGAGAGCATCCGGTCGGTGAAGTCGATGCCGAGCCAGTGGCACAGCCAGCGCAGGTGCCCCTCGGGGTCGCGGAGGAAGTCGGCGGCGTCGATCACCGGCACGTCCAGCCCGGTCGCGTCCCAGCGGTCGAGCAGCCACTGCTCCTGCAGCAGCCCGATGTCCTCGGGCTCGCAGGCCTCGCGGGAGCGGACGTACGACGCGACCACCTCACGCGGGTCGCGGATCAGCAGCACGTTGCGGAACCCGTCGGTCCACGACGCGTCGGCCGAGAGGTCGAGGTGATGCGCCATGTGCTTGGCGTAGTGGACCGTCACGCCGGGCGGCAGCGGGGCGGACAGGGCGGCCACCGCATCGTCGAGCTCGGTCGGCTGGGCCGCGATCACCTCATCGCGGCCGGGGTGGTCGAGCCCCGTGCGGGCGAGGTACTCCGCGTAGAGCGGCTCATCGACGACGACGGTGTCCGGCCGGTTCTCCCAGGCCCGCATCAAGGCCGTCGAGATGTTGCGCGGGCCCGACCACGTGGCGACCCGGACCGTCACGGCCGACTCCTGCCGGCGACGTCGGTCGCCACCCAGGCGGCGTACAGCTCCTGCAGCCGGGCCACGACGGGACCCCGCGCACCCGACCCGATGGTCCGCCCGTCCACCGACCGCACCGGCGCGACGCCCGCGAAGGTCCCGGTCACGAACGCCTCCTGCGCGCTGTAGACGTCGGTAAGGCTGAACGTCCGCTCGTGGGCGGTGATGCCGTGCTCCCGGCACATCGCGAGCACGTTGCCGCGGGTGATGCCGCCGAGGCAGAAGCGGCCGTCCGACGTCCACACCTCGGGCTCGTCCGGCGTCCCCTTGACCACGAAGAAGTGGGTGCTGTTGCAGGTGGCGACGAAGCCGTGCGGGTCGAGCATCAGCGCCTCGTCCGCGCCTGCCTGGTAGGCCTGGATGCAGGCCAGGATGTCGTTGAGCTTGCTGTGCGCGTTGAGCTTCGGGTCGAGAGTGTCCGGTGTCGCGCGACGCACGTGCGTGGTGAACAGCGCGAGGCCCTGCTCCACGGTCTCCGGCGTGGGCAGCTTGTGCTCGGCGATGATCACGATCGTCGCGGGGCCGACGGTGACCCGCGGGTCCTGGTAGGGCGTCGACTTCACCCCGCGCGTGCACATCAGCCGCACGTGCACGCCGTCGCTCATCGCGTTGGCGTCCAAGGTCTCGTAGACCGCCCGGGTCAGCTCCTCACGCGTGACACCGAGGTCGATCATCAGGGCGGCCGCACCCTCCCAGAGCCGGTCGAGGTGCTGCTCGAGGAACGCCGGGTGCCCGTCGTGGATGCGCAGCCCCTCCCAGACCCCGTCGCCGAGCACGAAGCCGGAGTCGAAGACCGAGACCACGGCCTCGGCGCGCGGCCTCAGCTCGCCGTTGACCCAGATCCGGATCTCGTCGTTGCGGGGGTCGGTGGCGTGGTCGTGGGCGCCCGATGGCATGCGCCGACTCTAGGAGGCTGCTGAACAAGCCTACGAGGAGAGCGCGTCCCGCACCGGCACGAACTTCCCCTGGGTCTCGGCCAGCTCGGCCTCGGGGTCGGAGTCCGCCACGATGCCGCAGCCGGCGTACAGCCGGACCGTGTTGCCCTCGATCGTGGCCGAGCGCAGCGCGATGCCCCACTCGCCGTCCCCGTCGGCGTCCATCCAGCCGACCGGGCCGGCGTAGCGACCCCGGTCCATCCCCTCGAGCTCGGCGATCAGCTCGGTGGCCACCGAGGTCGGCGTGCCCCCGACCGCCGCCGAGGGGTGCAGCGCAGCGGCCAGCTCGAGCGAGGTGACCGTGGCGGCGTCGTGGACCACGCCGGCCACGTCGGTCGCGAGGTGCATGACGTTGGGCAGGTGCAGGACGAACGGCGCCTCGGGCACGTTCATCGAGGAGCAGTGCGGCTCGAGCGCCTCGGCGACCGAGCGGACGGCGTACTCGTGCTCCTCGAGGTCCTTCGAGGACCGGGCCAGCCGGGCGGCGAGGCTGAGGTCGCGGGCGTCGTCGCCGGTGCGCCGGATGGTGCCGGCCAGCACCCGCGAGGTGACCAGCCCGCGCTCGCGGCGGATCAGCAGCTCGGGCGTCGCGCCGAACATGCCGTCCACGTGGAAGGTCCAGCAGGTGGGGTACTCGGTGGCCAGCCGGCGCAGCGGCCAGCGCACGTCGATGGGCTCGGCGGCCGTGGCCACCAGGTCCCGGGCCAGCACGACCTTCTCCAGGTCGCCGGTGTTGATCCGGCGTACCGCGTCGCTCACCACGCCCATCCACTGCTCGCTGTTGAGGGCGCCGTCGGTGAAGCGCACGTCGACCGGCGCCGGCGGCGTGGTGGCCAGCTCGAGCCGGCGGTCGAGCTGGTCGAGCCCGCCGACCGACGAGACCGTCGTGAGCCACGAGCTGTCACCGCGCCGGCCGAGGATGACCTCGGGGACGACGAGCGCCGAGTCGCCGGGCTCGTCGGCGAACGCGAAGCTGCCGAAGGCCACCAGACCGCTGCCCGGGTCGTCCACGTCGCTGCGCACGATGGCCCGCGCGGCGATCTCGCGCCACCAGGCGTCGGCGTCCGCGAACCGGCTCGCGCCGCTGGGCCGGAGCTCGGCGGCCACGCCCACGCCGACCAGGCCGTCGCCCCGGCGCAGCCAGGTGACCGGATGGTCCTCGGGGAGCATGTCGAGCAGCGAGGCCTCGGCCGGCAGCTCGAGAGCGACGGTGCGGACGACCAGCGGCGCGGTGGACCTCTCCCTTGAGATGTCCGGGGTGGGGCTGCTCGTCACAAGGGTCGAGGTTACCCACGCCCGGTGCCGGCGCCGGTCTCCGGGAGCGTGTGACGTGGGTAACCTCACCGCCGTGGGCACGACCGCCGGGCTCGAGAGCTAGGACCAGTAGACGAGGACCTCGTCGCCGACCTGCACCTGGTCGTAGAGCCAGGCCACGGCGTCGTAGTCGCGCACGTTGACGCAGCCGTGCGAGGCGCCGCCGTACCCGGCGGCCGCGAAGTCGGACGAGTAGTGCACCGCCTGCCCGCCCGAGAAGAACATCGCGAACGGCATGGCCGAGTCGTACAACCGGGACACGTGGTCGCGGCTCTTGAGGTAGACGGAGAACACGCCGTCGCGGGTCGGGGTGTACGACGAGCCGAACCGCACGTCGACGGTCCGCAGCACCTTGCCGTCGACCACCCAGCGCAGGGTGCGGCTGGTCTTGTCGATGCAGAGGACCCGGCCGGTGCGGCACCGCTGGTCGAGTGGGCCGGGCACGTTGTGCAGCCCCATCGCGTCCCGCGACGGCTCGCCGGTCATCGCGTGCAGCCGGTCGAGGGTGCGCTGGTCCACGTCGCCGGTGACCGGGATCCGGCGCTTCTCCTGGAAGCCACGCACCGCCTCGACCGTCTCCGCGTCGTACTGCCCGTCGGGACGGCTGAAGTACCACGCCAGCGCGGCCAGCCGGGCCTGCAGGTTGCGGACCTTCATGCCGGAGTCGCCCTTCGCCAGCAGCGTCCGGCCCGGCTCCATGGCGCGCACCGGGAGCCTCTGGTAGCGCGGCGTATGGGCGTGCCGCATCGCTGGGGCCGGCGGCTCGGCGACGGGCTCGACCACGGCTTCGTCGTGCCCCACCGGCGAGGGGGTGGCCGCGACCTCGGCGCCGCCGAGGTCCGCCCCGGTGGGCTGCCGCATCGCGTAACCGACGGACGCCGCGGCCACGGCGAGAAGAGACACAGCGAGCAGGCCCAACAGAAGGCGCTGCCCGGCGCGGCGGAGGGCGGTCATGCGGTGCGCATCTCTGGGAGGCTCCTGGAGGGGAAGTGGAGTCTGGTCACCACATTGACGCCTGACGGGGGCTTCGGGTTGCCGACACGCCGCCCGTAGTGTGCGGCCGTGGCCCGCGCCGACCTCGACAAGCAGCCTGCCGACGTACGCCGGATGTTCGACGCGGTCGCCAAGCGGTACGACGTCACCAACGACGTGCTCTCCCTCGGCCAGGACCGGCGCTGGCGCCGTGACGTGATCGAGGCGGTCGCCCCGCGGCCGGGGGACCGGGTGCTCGACCTGGCCGCCGGGACCGGCACCTCCAGCCAGCCGTTCGCCGACCTCGGCGCGCTCGTCGTCCCCTGCGACTTCTCCCTCGGCATGCTCCGGGTCGGCAAGCAGGCCCGGCCCGGCCTGCCCTTCACGGCCGGCGACGGCACCCGGCTGCCCTTCGCCGACGGCACCTTCGACGCGGTCACGATCTCGTTCGGGCTGCGCAACATCGTCGACCCGCTGGCCGGGCTCCGCGAGCTGCTCCGGGTCACCCGCCCGGGCGGCCGGCTGGTGGTCTGCGAGTTCAGCCACCCGACCTGGGCGCCGTTCCGCACCGTCTACGTCGAGTACCTCATGCGCGCGCTGCCGCCGATCGCCCGCACCGTCTCCTCGTCGCCCGACGCCTACGTCTACCTCGCCGAGTCGATCCGCGCCTGGCCCGACCAGCAGGGCCTGGCCGACCACATTGCGCAGGCCGGCTGGCATCGCCCGGAGTGGCGCAACCTCTCCGGCGGCATCGTCGCGCTGCACCGCGCCACCGCCTGACCCCGCGCTGATTCAGGCCCTGATTTAGCGCACGAGATCGTCACTAATTTCCGCAGGTCAGGAGGCGAATGACCCCGGCTTCCCGGCTCGGATCACGAGTGGCAGTATGAGCCTCGCGCCACTTAGTGATTGCATTCACAAGTTCACGAGTGCGATCTGCATCACGTAGCGCGGAGCGGCTTCCAGAGCCGGGCAGCAGACGCAGAAAGGGCGCAGCGGATGGAGCTCTACTACCCGGTCCTCGCGCTCGCGGGCCTGGCCTTCCTGTTCGCGGCCGGCTCGGTCGTCATGAGCAGCCAGGTCGGCCCCAAGCGCTACAACCGGGCCAAGCTCGACAGCTACGAGTGCGGCATCGAGCCGACTCCGCAGCCGGTCGGCGGCGGCCGGTTCCCGGTCAAGTACTACATCGTCGCGATGCTCTTCATCGTCTTCGACATCGAGATCATCTTTCTCTACCCGTGGGCCGTGCAGTTCGACGCGATGAAGTTCTACGGCCTCGTCGAGATGGTCATCTTCATCGCCACCGTCTTCGTCGCCTACGTCTACGTCTGGCGTCGCGGCGGCCTGGACTGGGACTAGCCGGACCGAGACTGGGACGCGAGGGAAGCCAACAGTGGGTATCGAGGAGAAGCTGCCGAGCGGCGTACTCCTGACGACCGTCGAGGGCGTCGCGGGCTACATGCGCAAGGCGTCGTTCTGGCCGGCCACCTTCGGGCTGGCCTGCTGCGCGATCGAGATGATGACCAGCGGTGGGCCGAAGTACGACCTGGCCCGGTTCGGCATGGAGGTGTTCCGCGCCAGCCCGCGCCAGGCCGACCTGATGATCGTGGCCGGGCGGGTCAGCCAGAAGATGGCGCCGGTCCTGCGCCAGATCTACGACCAGATGCCCGAGCCCAAGTGGGTGCTCGCGATGGGTGTCTGCGCCAGCAGCGGCGGCATGTTCAACAACTACGCGATCGTGCAGGGCGTCGACCACGTCGTCCCCGTCGACATGTATCTCCCCGGCTGCCCGCCGCGGCCGGAGATGCTGATCGACGCGATCCTCAAGCTGCACGACCAGATCCAGCACGCCAAGCTCGGCAGCAACCGACTCGCCCAGATCGAGCAGCAGGAGAACGACGCCCTCAAGGCGCTGCCCACCTCGGACATGAAGGGGCTGCTGCGGTGAGATCACCCCACGGAGTTCTTCGACTCCCCCGCTTCGCTCCTCCGCCGAACAACTCCGCGGGGACCCCGAAATGAGCGAGGACCAGAAGGACGTACTGCCCGAGCCGAAAGGCCCGGAGCAGGCGGCCGTCGACGCGTCGCCGGAGAACGCACCCGCGACCCTGGACCCCGAGCTCCGCCCGGTCGGCGAGCGGCGCGGCATGTTCGGCGTCACCGGCTCCGGCGACACCAGCGGGTACGGCGGCCTGGTCCAGCCGATCGTCTTCCCGCCCGCGACGCAGCGGCCGTTCGACGGCTGGCACGAGGAGGTCGCCGCGGCGCTGGACACCGCCCTGGCCGGCGGCGGCGTGGAGCACGCCGTCGAGAGCGTGGTCATCCACCGCGGCGAGATCACCTTCCACGTGCGCCGCGAGGACCTGCCCGCGGTCGCGAAGCTGCTTCGCGACGACCCGGCGCTGCGCTACGAGCTCTGCACGGGCGTCTCGGGCGTCCACTACCCGGCCGACACCGGCCGCGAGCTGCACGCCGTCTACCACCTGCTCTCGATGACCTTCAACCGCCGGATCCGGCTCGAGGTCACCTGCCCCGACAGCGACCCGCACATCCCGTCGATCGTCGCGACGTACCCCACCAACGACTGGCACGAGCGCGAGACCTTCGACATGTTCGGGATCGTCTTCGACGGCCATCCCGCCCTCACCCGGATCCTGATGCCCGACGACTGGCCGGGTCACCCGCAGCGGAAGGACTACCCACTCGGCGGCATCCCGGTCGAGTACAAAGGCGGCTCGATCCCGCCTCCGGATCAGCGGAGGGCTTACAGCTGATGTCACGAGCACTTGGCATGGCCGAGCTGCGCTCGGCGTCCTCTCGCAGCGGAAGGACGCTCTGCGCATTGGGCGGCATCCCCGTCGAGTACAAGGGCGGCAGCATCCCGCCGCCCGACCAGCGACGGAGCTACAGCTGATGGCACCCCACGACGTTCTTCGTCTCCCCCGCTTCGCTCCTCCGCCGAACAACGCCGCGGGGACCCCGCCGGCGCGCATGGAGTTGGTATGACGACTACAGATCAGCAGGACCTCTACGCCGGCACCAGTGAGACCACCGAGGGGCGCGTCTTCACGGTCACCGGCCAGGACTGGGACCAGATCGCCCAGGGCGTCGCCGACCGAAATGAGCTGAGTGCCGACGAGCGGGTCGTGGTCAACATGGGGCCGCGGCAGGCGTCGACACGCAAATGGAGCGTCCACCAATGAGCACCACCGAAGACCTCTACGCCGGCACCAGTGAGACCACCGAGGGGCGCGTCTTCACGGTCACCGGCCAGGACTGGGACCAGATCGCCCAGGGCGTCGCCGTCCGAAATGAGCTGAGTGCCGACGAGCGGGTCGTGGTCGACATGGGGCCGCGGCAGGCGTCGACGCGCAAATGGAGCGTCCACCAATGAGCACCACCGAAGACCTCTACGCCGGCACCAGTGAGACCACCGAGGGGCGCGTCTTCACGGTCACCGGCCAGGACTGGGACCAGATCGCCCAGGGCGTCGCCGAGGAGGCCGACGAACGGGTCGTGGTCAACATGGGCCCGCAGCACCCCTCGACCCACGGCGTGCTCCGGCTGATCCTCGAGCTCGAGGGCGAGACGGTGACCGAGGCCCGCTGCGGAATCGGCTACCTGCACACCGGCATCGAGAAGAACATGGAGTACCGCTCCTGGGTGCAGGGCACGACGTTCTGCACCCGGATGGACTACCTCGCGCCGTTCTACAACGAGATGACCTACGCGCTCGGCGTCGAGCGGCTGCTCGACATCGAGGACGACATCCCGGAGAAGGCCCAGGTCATGCGGGTCCTGCTCATGGAGCTCAACCGGATCTCCTCCCACCTGGTCGCCATCGCCACCGGCGGCATGGAGATCGGCGCTCTGACCGTGATGACGATCGGCTTCCGAGAGCGCGAGCTGGTCCTCGACCTGTTCGAGCTGATCACCGGCCTCCGCATGAACCACGCGTTCATCCGCCCCGGCGGCGTCGCCCAGGACCTCCCGCCCGGTGCGCTCGACGAGATCCGGGCCTTCATCGCGCTGATGAAGAAGCGGCTCCCGGAGTACGCCGCGCTGTGCAACGCCAACCCGATCTTCAAGGGCCGCCTCGAGAACGTCGGCCACCTCGAGCTGGACGGCTGCCTGGCCCTCGGCCTCACCGGCCCGGTCCTGCGCAGCACCGGCTACCCCTGGGACCTGCGCAAGACCCAGCCCTACAGCGGCTACGAGGACTACGACTTCGAGGTGCAGACCTGGGACACCTGCGACTCCTACGGTCGCTTCCGGGTCCGGCTCAACGAGATGTGGGAGTCGCTCAAGCTCGTCGAGCAGGCCGCCAACCGGCTGGCCGGCCTCGAGGGCGCCCCGGTCATGGTCGGGGACAAGAAGATCGCCTGGCCCAGCCAGCTCGCCATCGGCAGCGACGGCCTGGGCAACAGCCTCGACCACATCCGCCACATCATGGGCGAGTCGATGGAGGCCCTGATCCACCACTTCAAGCTGGTGACCGAAGGGTTCCGGGTGCCGGCCGGCCAGGCCTACGTCCCGGTCGAGTCGCCGCGCGGCGAGCTCGGCGCGCACGTCGTCTCCGACGGCGGCACCCGCCCGTTCCGCGCGCACTTCCGCGACCCGTCGTTCACCAACCTGCAGGCCACCAGCGTGATGAGCGAGGGCGGCATGGTCGCCGACGTCATCGTCGCGATCGCCTCGATCGACCCCGTGATGGGAGGAGTCGACCGGTGACAGCTCTGACCACCGAGACGCACGCCGAGCTCGAGGAGATCGCCGCGCGCTACCCCGAGGCCCGCAGCGGGCTGCTCCCGATGCTGCACCTCGTGCAGTCGGTCGAGGGGCGGATCACGCCGGAGGGGATCGAGGCCTGCGCCGAGATCCTCGACATCTCGGCCGCCGAGGTGAGCGGCGTCGCCACCTTCTACACGATGTACAAGCGCAAGCCGGTCGGCGACTACCTGGTCGGCGTCTGCACCAACACCCTGTGCGCGGTGCTGGGCGGCGACGCGATCTTCGAGCGACTGAAGGACCACCTCGACGTCGGGAACGACGAGACCACCGAGGACGGCAAGATCACCCTCGAGCACGTGGAGTGCAACGCGGCCTGCGACTACGCGCCGGTGATGATGGTCAACTGGGAGTTCATGGACAACATGACCCCCGCCTCGGCCGTCCAGCTCGTCGACGACCTGCGCGAGGGCAAGGAGGTCACGTCCACCCGTGGCCCCCGGGTGTGCACCTGGAAGCAGGCCGAGCGGGTGCTGGCCGGCTTCCCCGACGGACTCGCCGACGAAGGGCCGGGCGCCGGTCCCGCGTCGCTGGCCGGGCTGGCCCTGGCCCGGGAGAACAGCTGGACCGCGCCCACCCGCAAGGAGGCTGCCGACCAGAAGAGCCTCGCCCCAGGCACCGCCGAGAGCAAGGAAGGTGCGGCCTCGCAGGCCGACACCGGGCGGGCCGAGACCGAGACCAAGCAGGAAGAGGGCAAGAAGGATGGCTGACACCCTCACCCCGGTCCTCACCGACATCTGGGACGCCGACCGGCCCTGGAAGCTGTCGACCTACGAGGACGCGGGCGGCTACGGCCCCCTGAAGACGGCGCTGGGCATGGCGCCCGCCGCGATCATCGAGGCGGTCAAGGAGTCGGGGCTCCGGGGCCGCGGCGGTGCCGGCTTCTCGACGGGCACGAAGTGGTCGTTCATCCCGCAGGACGCTGCAGCGCCGGGAGGGGGCAAGCCCAAGTATCTCGTGGTCAACGCCGACGAGTCCGAGCCGGGGACCTGCAAGGACATCCCGCTGATGATGGCCAACCCCCACGTGCTCGTGGAGGGCGTGATCATCAGCTCGTTCGCGATCCGGGCGAACACCGCATTCATCTACATCCGCGGCGAGGTGCTCCATGTGATCCGCCGGGTGCAGGCAGCGGTCGACGAGGCGTACGCCGCGGGGCACCTCGGGAAGGACATCCACGGCTCGGGCTACGACCTCGACGTGGTCGTGCACGCCGGGGCCGGTGCCTACATCTGCGGCGAGGAGACAGCGCTGCTCGAGGGGCTCGAGGGCCGCCGCGGGCAGCCGCGCCTCCGCCCGCCGTTCCCCGCGGTCGCCGGTCTCTACGGCTCCCCGACGGTGATCAACAACGTCGAGTCGATCGCCTCGGTGCCGAGCATCATCGAGCACGGCGCCGACTGGTTCGCATCGATGGGGATCGAGAAGTCCAAGGGCTACGGCATCTTCAGCCTGTCCGGCCACGTCACCCGGCCCGGCCAGTACGAAGCGCCGCTCGGCATCACCTTGCGCGAGCTGATCGACCTCGCCGGCGGGATGCGCGAGGGCCACATCCTGAAGTTCTGGACGCCCGGCGGCTCCAGCACGCCGCTGATGACCGCCGAGCACCTCGACGTACCCCTCGGCTTCGAGGAGGTGGCCGCCGCAGGGTCGCTGCTCGGCACCCGCGCCCTCCAGCTGTTCGACGACACCACCTGCGTCGTCCGCGCGGTGCTGCGCTGGACCGAGTTCTACAAGCACGAGTCCTGCGGCAAGTGCACGCCGTGCCGCGAGGGCACCTGGTGGCTGGTGCAGTGCCTGGCCCGGCTCGAGCAGGGCAACGGGCAGGAGAGCGACCTCGACCTGCTCCTCGACCAGTGCGACAACATCTTCGGCCGGTCGTTCTGCGCGCTCGCCGACGGAGCGGTCGCCCCGATCCAGAGCTCGATCGAGTACTTCCGCGACGAGTACCTCCAGCACCTGTCCGAGGGCGGCTGCCCGTTCGACCCGATGAAGTCGACCCTCTTCGCCGACCAGCTGGAGACGGTATGACGACCGCTCCGGAGAAGGCTGACGCCTCGACGCCCGACACCGTGAAGACGGTGTCGGTGACCATCGACGGGATCCAGGTCAGCGTCCCCGAGAACACCCTGGTGATCCGGGCCGCCGAGCAGGTCGGGGTCCAGATCCCGCGCTTCTGCGACCACCCGCTGCTCGCACCGGTGGGCGCGTGCCGGCAGTGCCTGGTGGACGTCCCCGACGCCGGCAACGGCCGCGGGTTCCCCAAGCCCCAGGCCTCGTGCACGCTGCCGGTCGCCGAGGGCATGGTGGTCAACACCCAGGTCACCAGCGAGGTCGCCGACAAGGCGCAGCAGGGGATCATGGAGTTCCTGCTGATCAACCACCCGCTCGACTGCCCGGTCTGCGACAAGGGCGGCGAGTGCCCGCTCCAGAACCAGGCCATGTCCAACGGCCGGGGCGAGTCCCGGTTCTTCGAGTCCGGCGGCCTCAAGCGGACTTTTCCCAAGCCGATCAACATCTCCGCGCAGGTGCTGCTCGACCGCGAGCGCTGCGTCCTCTGCGCGCGCTGCACCCGCTTCTCCGCCCAGATCGCCGGCGACCCGTTCATCGAGCTGGTCGAGCGCGGCGCCCTTCAGCAGGTCGGCATCTACGAGAAGGAGCCGTTCGAGAGCTACTTCTCCGGCAACACCATCCAGATCTGCCCGGTGGGCGCGCTCACCTCGGCCGAGTACCGCTTCCGCTCCCGCCCCTTCGACCTGGTCTCGACACCGTCGATCGCCGAGCACGACGCGTGCGGCTCGGCCATCCGGGTCGACCACCGGCGCGGCCGGGTGATGCGCCGCCTGTCGGGCAACGACCCCGAGGTCAACGAGGAGTGGATCACCGACAAGGACCGGTTCGCCTTCCACTACGCGACCGCCGACGACCGGCTCACCTACCCGCAGGTGCGCGACGGCGGCGAGCTTCGGCCTGCGTCGTGGACCGAAGCGTTCGCAGTGGCCGCGCGTGGGCTGCGAGAGGCCGGTGGCGTCGGGGTGCTGCCCGGTGGCCGGATCACCGCCGAGGACGGCTACGCCTACAGCAAGTTCGCCCGCGTCGCGCTCGGCACCAACGACATCGACTTCCGGGCCCGGCCGCTCTCGGCGGAGGAGACCTCGTTCCTCGCCGCGCACGTCGTGCTCACCGGTCCCGGCAACGGCGCGCCGACGTACGCCGACCTCGAGCGGGCCAACACCGTGGTGCTCGCCGGCTTCGAGCCCGAGGACGAGGCCGGCACGGTCTTCCTGCGGCTGCGCAAGGCGCACCGCGGCAACGGCACCAAGGTGGTCTCCCTCGCGCCGTACACCACGCGCGGGCTGCGCAAGATGGGCGGCACCCTGGTGCCGACCGTCCCCGGCCAGGAGGCCGCGGCCCTCGACGCGCTCGGCATGACCGGCGACCACCCACTCGACTCCACCTCGGTGATCCTGGTCGGGGAGCGGCTCGCCACCTCGCCCGGTGCCCTGTCGTCCGCGGCCGGGCTCGCATCCCGCACCGGCGCCCGGCTGGCCTGGGTGCCGCGCCGGGCCGGTGACCGCGGCGCGATCGAGACCGGCTGCCTGCCCACCCTGCTGCCCGGCGGCCGTCCGGTCGCCGACCCGCAGGCCCGGGTCGACGTGGCCACCACCTGGGGCGCCGAGTCCCTGCCCGAGACGCCCGGACGGGACGCCGACCAGATCGTGGCCGCCGTGCTGACCGGCGAGCTCGGCGGGCTGGTGGTCGGCGGCGTCGACCCCGACGACACCGCGGACCCGGCGGCCTTCCGCACCGCACTGCAGGAGGCGTCGTTCGTGGTCGCCCTCGAGCTCCGCGAGACCGACGTGACCCGCGCGGCCGACGTGGTCTTCCCGGTGGCCGCGGTGATCGACAAGGCCGGCATGTTCGTGACCTGGGAGGGCCGCCCCCGCTGGTTCGACGCGGTCTTCACCAACCCGCAGGCGCTGCCCGACAGCCGGGTGCTGTCCGGGATCGCCGACGAGCTCGGCCGCCCGCTCGGCTTCCGCACCGTGCCCGAGGTCCGGGCCCAGATGGAGGAGCTCGGTCCCTGGGACGGCGACCGCGCCGGCCACGAGCCGGTGCTCGACAGCGGCTCGTCCAACGGCGACGGGCTCGCGCTCGCGACCTGGAAGCAGCTGCTCGACCACGGGTCGATGCAGGACGGCGACGACAACCTGCGGGCCACCGCGCGGCCGGCCGTGGCCCGGGTCGGCCAGTCCGTCCTGGAGGCGTGCGGCCCGATGGTCACCCTCACCGGTGACCGAGGCGAGTGGACGCTGCCGGCCGAAGCGGCCGACCTGCCCGACGGCGTGGTGTGGGTGCCGGCCAACAACTCGGGCAACGGTGTCCTCGCCGACCTGGCGTCGCCGGGGAGTCGCGTGACCGTGAAGGGGGCCCAGGGATGAGCACCGTGACGAGCACCGGCGTGATCCGTCCGCTCGCGCTCGAGCAGTTCGGCCAGGACCCGTGGTGGCTGGTCCTGATCAAGACGCTGCTGATCTTCGTGATCCTGGTGCTGCTCACGCTGTTCAACATCTGGTGGGAGCGCCGGGTGGTGGCCCGGATGCAGCACCGCATCGGCCCCAACGTGCACGGCCCGTTCGGGCTCCTGCAGTCGCTGGCCGACGGCGTGAAGCTGGCGCTGAAGGAGGACCTCATCCCCAAGGCCGCCGACAAGGCGGTCTTCCTCCTCGCCCCGGTGCTGGCCACGGTGCCGGCGTTCGTGACGTTCTCGGTGATCCCGTTCGGCCCCGAGGTCGACGTGCCCTTCACCGACCGGACCACCCCGCTCCAGCTCACCGACATGCCGGTCGCCGTGCTGTTCGTGATGGCGATCGCCTCCGTCGGCATCTACGGCATCGTGCTCGGCGGCTGGTCCAGCGGCTCGACGTACGCCCTGCTCGGCGGCCTGCGCTCGAGCGCGCAGATGATCTCCTACGAGGTCGCGATGGGGCTCGCCCTCGTCGCGGTCTTCCTGTACGCCGGCTCGCTGTCGACCTCGGAGATCGTCGCCGCCCAGGACGACCTCTGGTACGGCCTGATCCTGTTGCCCTCGTTCGTCATCTACGTGATCTCCATGGTGGGCGAGACCAACCGCGCGCCCTTCGACCTCCCCGAGGCCGAGGGCGAGCTGGTCGGCGGCTTCCACACCGAGTACAGCTCGCTGAAGTTCGCGCTGTTCTTCCTGGCCGAGTACATCAACATGGCCACCGTGTCGGCCCTGGCCACGACGCTGTTCCTGGGCGGCTGGCACGCGCCGTTCTGGATCGACCACCTCTACGGCGGCTTCAACGAGGGCTACTGGCCGGTGCTGTGGTTCTTCGGCAAGGTGCTGGCCTTCATCTTCTTCTTCATCTGGCTGCGCGGCACGCTGCCCCGGCTCCGCTACGACCAGTTCATGGCCCTCGGGTGGAAGTACCTCATCCCGATCTCGCTGGGCTGGATCATCATGGTCGCGACGATCCGGGCCATCTCGCTGGACGGCGGCATCGACCGTCAGTACCTGCTGGCGACCATCGGCGTCGTGCTGGTCCTCATGCTGGCCCTGTCGTTCTGGCCCGCCGGCGCGAAGGACGACGACGAGGCCGAGGCGGCGCTGGAGACCACCGGCAGCGGCGGCTACCCGACCCCGCCGATGCCCACGGGTGGCCCGGTCCGCGGCGCGGCCCAGCCCCTGACCTTCGAGACGCCCACCACCACCGTGCCCGCAGGGGCACCCGAGGAGGGCTCAGCCTGATGCCCACGCTGAGGGAACAGTTCTGGGACCCGGTCGCCGGGTTCGGGGTGACCTTCCGGACCATGTTCAGGAAGGTGGTCACCGAGCAGTACCCCTTCGAGAAGCTGCCGACGGCACCTCGGTTCCATGGCCGGCACCAGCTCAACCGCTGGCCCGACGGCCTCGAGAAGTGCATCGGGTGCGAGCTGTGCGCCTGGGCCTGCCCGGCCGACGCGATCTACGTCGAGGGCGCCTCCAACACCGAGGAGGACCGCTTCAGCCCCGGCGAGCGCTACGGCCGCGTCTACCAGATCAACTACCTGCGCTGCATCCTGTGCGGCCTCTGCATCGAGGCCTGCCCGACCCGCGCGCTCACGATGACCAACGAGTACGAGCTCGCCGACGACAACCGCGCCGACCTGATCTACACCAAGAGCGAGCTGCTCGCGCCGCTGCTGCCCGGCATGGAGCAGCCGCCACACCCGATGCGGCTCGGTGACGACGAGGGCGACTACTACAGGGGGGCGTACGCCGCGAAGCCGGCCGCCGGGGACGAGGAGGCGTCGTGATCGCCTTCTGGATCCTGGCGCCGATCATGGTGCTGGCCGCGCTCGGGCTCCTGTTCGTCCGCAAGGCCGTGCACGCTGCGCTGCTGCTCGCGGTGGTGATGATCTCGCTGGCCGTGCTCTACGCAGCGCTCGAAGCGCCGTTCCTGTTCGCGGTGCAGATCGTCGTCTACACCGGTGCGATCCTGATGCTGTTCCTGTTCGTGCTGATGCTCGTCGGCGTCGACGCCTCCGACTCGGTGGTCGAGACGATCCGGGGCCAGCGGCTCTTCGCGATCCTGGCCGGGCTGGTCCTGGGCGTGACGCTGGTGCTCGGCGTCGGCCAGATCACCCTCGGCACGATGGTCGGGCTCGAGGAGGCCAACCAGCCCGGCAACATCGAGGCGCTCGCGAACATCCTCTTCTCCCGCTACGTCTTCGCCTTCGAGGTCACCTCGGCCCTGCTGATCACTGCCGCCATGGGCGCGATGGTGCTCGCCCACCGCGAACGGCTCACGCCGAAGCCGAGCCAGGCCATGCTGGCCGCGGGGCGGGTCCGCTCGTACGCCGAGTCCGGCGCCCACCTCGGCCCGCTGCCGCCACCCGGCGTTTTCGCGCGGCACAACGCGGTCGACACCCCCGCGCTGCTGCCCGACGGCACCGCCGCCGCGGCGTCGATCTCGCGGGTGCTGGCCGCCCGGGGCACGGTCCGGTCCGCTCCCCGCGACGTCGAGGCGGTGCAACGCTCCATCGACTACGCGCCAGACGGGGCGCCGGTCGCGGAGGACGCCCCGGACACCCGCTCGACCAGCTCCACCCGCGGGCCCGGCTCGAGCAGCGGCCCGGACCCGGACGGAGGTTCGTGATGGACGACGTGACGCCTTTCATCGTGCTCTCCGCGATCCTGTTCACCATCGGCTCGGTCGGGGTGCTGACCCGGCGCAACGCGATCGTGGTCTTCATGTGCGTGGAGCTGATGCTGAACGCCTGCAACCTCGCCCTGGTCGCCTTCGCCAAGCAGCACGGCAACCTCGACGGCCAGATCGCTGCGTTCTTCGTGATGGTGGTCGCGGCCGCGGAGGTCGTGGTCGGCCTCGCGATCATCATGACCATCTTCCGCACCCGCCGGTCGGCCTCGGTCGACGACGCCAGCCTGCTCAAGTACTGACCGGACAGGAAAACGATGTTTGCACTGCACGAGGGGGGCCACCTCCCGGTCGTCGACCCGACGACCGCGGACGGCGTCTTCTCCCTGGCCTGGCTGGTCATCGCGCTGCCGGCGGCCGGTGCGGCGATCCTGCTGATCGGCGGCGCGATCGCGCCGAAGGCGTTCGCGGCGTTCGGCCACCTGCTCGGCTGCCTGTTGCCGATCGGCTCGTTCGCGCTCAGCCTGGCGATGTTCCTCCAGCTGCTGGGCCGCGACGAGGGCGACCGCCAGGTCGTCCAGCACGTCTACGACTGGATCGAGGTCGGCGGGCTGCAGGCGAACTTCGACCTGCTCTACGACCCGCTCACTGCGCTCTTCCTGCTGCTGATCACCGGCGTCGGCTCGCTGATCCACGTCTACTCGATCGGCTACATGGCGCACGACCCGCGCCGGGTCCGGTTCTTCGGCTACCTGAACCTGTTCGTGGCCGCGATGCTCATGCTGGTCATGTCCGAGAACTACCTCGGGCTCTTTCTCGGCTGGGAGGGCGTCGGCCTCGCGTCGTACCTCCTGATCGGCTTCTGGCAGCACAAGCACTCCGCTGCTGCGGCGGCCAAGAAGGCGTTCGTGATCAACCGGGTCGGCGACATGGGGCTCTCGACCGCGATCATGCTGTCCTTCGTCACCTGGGGATCGACGAGCTTCACGGTGATCAGCGCGAACGCCGACGGCGCCAGCGAGAAGGCCATGACCGCGCTCGGCCTGCTCCTGCTGCTCGGCGCGTGCGGCAAGTCCGCCCAGGTGCCTCTGCAGGCGTGGCTGCTGGACGCGATGGAGGGCCCGACCCCGGTGTCCGCGCTGATCCATGCGGCGACGATGGTGACCGCGGGCGTCTACCTGATCGTCCGCAGCAACTTCGTCTTCGAGCGCGCGCCCGACGCCCAGACCGCCGTCGTCATCGTCGCTGTCGTCACGCTGCTCTGGGGTGCGGTCATCGGGTGCGCGAAGGACGACATCAAGAAGGCGCTGGCCGGCTCCACGATGAGCCAGATCGGCTACATGATGCTCGGCGCCGGCCTGGGTTCCGCGGGCTACGCGTTCGCGATCTTCCACCTGCTCACCCATGGCTTCTTCAAGGCCAACATGTTCCTCGGCGCCGGCTCGGTGATGCACGGCATGAACGACGACGTCGACATGCGCCACTACGGCGCGCTGCGCACCGTCATGCCGGTCACCTTCCTGACCTTCTCGATGGGCTACCTCGCGATCATCGGGTTCCCCGGCTTCTCCGGGTTCTGGTCGAAGGACAAGATCATCGAGGTCGCGCTGGCCGACAACTGGGTGGTCGGCTTGTGCGCCCTGCTCGGCGCCGGCATCACCGGCTTCTACATGACCCGGCTGATGCTGATGACGTACTTCGGCGAGAAGCGCTGGGCGAAGGACGTCCATCCACACGAGTCGCCGGCCGTGATGACGATCCCGCTGATGGTGCTCGCGGCCCTCTCCGTGCTGGGCGGCATCATGCTGGCCGGCGGCTGGATCGAGGACTTCCTCGCTCCCGTCACCGGTGAGGGCGAGCACGCCGACCCGCCGATCCCGGCGCTGGCGGTCACCGGCCTGGCCGTGCTGGTGGTGGCGGTCGGAGTGACGATCGCGATCGTCTTCGTGGGGCGGCGCGACATCCCGCGTGAGGCACCTCAGGACGTCTCGTTCGTCACCCGGGCGGCGCGGGCCGACGTCTACGGCGACGCGATCAACGACGAGCTCGTGGTCAGGCCGGGCAAGGCGCTCACCTCCGGCCTGCTGACCTTCGACCGGTCGGTCGTGGACGGGCTGTTCAGCGGCAGCGCAGTCACCGTCGGCGGCGTCGGCGCCCTGGTCAGACGCGCGCAGAACGGCTTCGTCCGCTCCTATGCGCTCTCCCTGCTCGGCGGCGTGCTCCTCGTCGTCCTGGCCCTGCTGGCGGTGAACCTGGCATGAACGACTTCCCGTGGCTCACCGTCCTGTGGGCGGTCCCGCTCGTGGGCGCCCTCGCCGTCGCGTTCGGCCCGAAGGGCGCCCTGGCCAAGCAGACCGCGCTGATCGCGTCGCTCGTCACCCTGGTGGTCGGCGTGGTCGCGGCGATCCGGTTCCCGGTCGGCAGCAGGGGCTTCCAGCTCACCGAGAAGCACGAATGGATCGAGGCCTTCGGCGTGCACTACGCGCTCGGCCTCGACGGCCTCGGGGTGCTGCTCGTGCTGCTGACCGTGACGCTCGTCCCGATCGTGCTGGTCGCGGCGTGGAACGACGCCCCCGACGAGGACGCCCGGCGCTGGTTCGCCTGGGCGCTGGCCCTCGAGGCCCTCTCGCTGGTCGTCTTCCTGGCCACCGACGTGTTCCTCTTCTACGTCGTCTTCGAGGCCACGCTCATCCCGGCGTACTTCCTCATCGGCGGTTTCGGCCGCGAGCGCCGCTCCGCGGCCGCCCTGAAGTTCTTGATGTTCCAGCTCGGCGGCGGGCTGGTGCTGCTCGGCTCGGTGATCGGGCTGTACGTCGTCTCGGCGCAGGCCGGCTCCCCGTCGTACCTCTACGACGACCTGCAGCAGCTCGACATGTCGACCAGCGCCGGCCGCTG
Source organism: uncultured Actinomycetota bacterium (assembly GCA_963749865.1). Taxonomy (GTDB): domain Bacteria; phylum Actinomycetota; class Actinomycetes; order Propionibacteriales; family Nocardioidaceae; genus Nocardioides. The sequence continues at coordinate 137,822 of CAVVOE010000001.1, read as the reverse complement.
GCTGTTCGCCGGCTTCTTCATCGCGTTCGCGGCCAAGGCACCGCTGTTCCCCGTGCACACCTGGCTGGCCGACACCACCGAGCAGGCGACGCCGCCCACGAGCGTGCTGCTGGTCTGCGTGCTCGACAAGATCGGCACCTTCGGGATGCTGCGCTTCTGCCTGGGCCTGTTCCCCGAGGCCTCCGACTGGGCGACCCCGCTGGTCGTGCTGCTCGCCCTGATCTCGATCGTGTACGGCGCGTTCATGGCCATCGGACAGGACGACATCCTGCGGCTGATCGGCCTGACCTCCTTGAGCCACTTCGGCTTCATCACCCTGGGGATCTTCGTGTTCACCACCCAGGGCGCGTCGGGCTCGATCCTCTACATGGTCAACCACGGCATCGCGACGGCCGCGCTGTTCCTGATCGCCGGCTTCGTGATCAAGCGCCGCGGCACCACGCTGATCAGCCGGATGGGCGGCCTCGAGAAGGTCACCCCGGTCGCCGCCGGGCTCTTCCTGGTGGCCGGCCTGGCCACCGCCGGCCTGCCCGGGCTGAGCCAGTTCGTCTCCGAGATCCTGGTCCTGATCTCCGCCTTCGACTACCGCTGGTACGTCGGCGCGGTCGCGGTCACCGGCATCGTCCTGGCCGCGGTCTACATGCTCTGGGCCTACCAGAAGATGTTCACCGGCCCGAACCCCGACGGCCTCCAGAGCGACGTCGACGCCGGGGGTGACTCGGTCGCCGACCTGGGCCGCCGCGAGATCGGCGTGCTGGCGCCGCTGATGCTCGCCCTGGTGCTGTTCGGCTTCTACCCGATGCCGCTGCTCGACGTGAGCAACCCGTTCTCCGAGCAGCTGCTCGAGCACACCGGCGTCCACGACGACGGGCCAGTGGTCCCGGCCGAGGCGCAGGAGGCTGATCACTGATGGACTTCTCGAAGCCCACCATCGAGTACGCCACGCTGTGGCCGATGCTGGTCGTCTTCGGCGTGGCCTGCCTCGGCGTGCTGGTCGAGGCGTTCGTCCCGCGCGAGCGCCGGTACCTCACCCAGGCCGGCCTCGCTGTCGCCGGGCTGGCGGTCGCGCTGGCCGGCTCGGTCTACGTCGGCCTCGACCTCGACAAGCTGCGCGCCGCAGGCCAGGGCGTGGTCGCCCGCGGCGAGATCGCCGCGGAGGGCACCATCGTGGTGGACGGCCCGTCGGTGTTCATCTGGGGGCTGGTGCTGGTCTTCGCGATCGGCGGCGTGCTGCTGTTCGCCGAGCGGCGGCTGGAGGCCGGCGTCTCGGCGTTCGCCGGCCAGGCCGCGGCCCTGCCCGGCACCGAGGCCGAGCGCGAGGCCTCGACCCGCGGCCTCGACCACACCGAGGTCTACCCGCTGCTGATGTTCGCGGTCGGCGGCATGATGCTCTTCCCGGCCGCCAACGACCTGCTCACGATGTTCGTTGCGCTCGAGGTGCTCTCGCTGCCGCTGTACCTGCTCTGCGGCCTGGCCCGGCGGCGCCGGCTGCTCAGCCAGGAGGCCGCGCTCAAGTACTTCCTCCTCGGCGCCTTCTCCTCCGGGTTCTTCCTCTACGGCGTCGCACTGATCTACGGGTTCGCCGGCTCCATGCAGTTCACCGACATCAACGAGGCGGTCCGCAACGACGCCGCGAACCAGCCGCTGCTGCTGATCGGCATGGGCATGCTCGCGGTCGGGCTGCTGTTCAAGGTCGGCGCGGTGCCGTTCCAGGCCTGGACCCCCGACGTCTACCAGGGCGCGCCCACCGCGGTGACGGCGTTCATGGCGGCCTGCACCAAGATCGCGGCCTTCGGCGCGATGCTGCGGTTGTTCTACGTCGCCTTCGGCGCCGAGCGCTGGGACTGGCAGCCGATGCTGTGGATCATCGCGATCCTCACCATGCTGGTCGGCGCGACCCTGGCCGTCGTCCAGACCGACGTGAAGCGGATGCTGGCGTACTCCTCGGTGGCCCACACCGGCTTCCTGCTCACCGGGCTGCTCGGCGTCCAGGCCACCTCGGCCCTCGGCGACAACGAGATCACCTCGCTGCAGGCGGTGCTGTTCTACCTCGCGACCTACGGCCCGGCCACGGTCGGCACCTTCGCGATCGTCACGCTGGTCCGCGACGCGGGCGGCGAGGCGACGGGGTTCTCGAAGTGGGTCGGGCTCGGCCGGCGCGCGCCGCTGGTGGCGGGTGCCTTCGGCTTCCTGCTGCTCTCGATGGCGGGCATCCCGCTGACCGGCGGCTTCGTCGGCAAGTGGGCGGTGTTCGCGGTCGCGCTGTCGGCGGGCGCGTGGCCGGTGGTGCTCGTGGCCATCGTCTCCAGCATCATCTCGGTGTTCTTCTACGTCCGGGTGATCCTGCTGATGTTCTTCGACGACCCCGGCGAGTCCTCGGCGTCGGTCACGAAGCCCTCGCTGCTCACCTCGGCGACCATCGCGGTCTGTGTCGTGGTCACCCTGTTGCTGGGGGTCGTCCCGGGCCCGGTTCTCGACCTGGCCGGAAATGCGGGATCATTCATCAGGTGAGCGTGTCCCAGGGTGCGGGACTGGCCCTACCCGTCACCGACCCAGACCTCGAAGCGCGGCTGCGGTCGCGCCTCGACGAGGTCGAGAAGGCGCTCTACGGACACGTGCAGAGCCGGTTCCCGTTCATCACCGAGGCGGCCTCGCACCTGCTCGACGCCGGCGGGAAGCGGTTCCGGCCGCTGCTGGTCCTGCTGGCCGCCGAGGCCGGTGACCACGCGGGCGTCGACGACGTGGTCACCGCGGCCTGCGTCGTCGAGATCACCCACCTCGGGTCGCTCTACCACGACGACGTCATGGACGAGGCCCAGCTGCGCCGCGGCTCGGAGTCGGCCAACGCCCGCTGGGACAACCTCGTCGCGATCCTGACCGGCGACTTCCTGTTCGCGAAGTCCTCCGAGCTCACCGCCATGCTCGGCGCCGACGCGGTCCGCATCCAGGCCGAGACCTTCACCCGCCTGGTCGAGGGACAGATCCTGGAGACCGTCGAGCCCGGCCCCGACGAGGACCCGCTCGCCCACTACCTCGAGGTGGTCGCCGGCAAGACCGGCTCCCTGATCGCCACCTCGGCGCGCTACGGCGCCCGCTTCAGCGGCGCCGGCCCCGAGATCGAGGAGGCGCTCGCGGCGTACGGCGAGATCGTCGGCTGCGCCTTCCAGCTCTCCGACGACATCATCGACGTCGCCTCCGACTCCGTCGAGTCCGGCAAGACCCCCGGCACCGACCTCCGCGAGGGCGTCCCCACACTCCCGGTCCTCATGGCTCAGGCCTCCACGGATCCTGCCGACGCCCGGCTCCTGGAGCTCCTGGCTTCCGACCTGTCCGCCGACGCCCCGCACGCCGAGGCCCTGTCCCTCCTCCGGGCCCACCCGGCCATGGGCCAGGCCCGCGCGTACGTCGTCGACCGCGCCACCGAGGCCAAGGCCCTCCTCGTGGCACTGCCCGAAGGCCCGGCCCGTGCCGCGCTCGAGGCGTTCGCCGACGTGGTCGCGACCCGCTCCGCCTGACCTCACGCTGAGCCCCAGTGCTCATGCACCGGCCTCGGGGGGCGCAGATGCTGGGGGCATGGATAACGCGAACAGCGCCCGCACCCGACGCCGGTGGGTGCCGGTGACCGTCGAAGGGACGGCCTCGCTGGTCGCGATGCTGGCGATCATCATGCTGTTCGGGAACTGGCTGGATGCCTACCTGACCTTCCTCGGCGCACCCGTCGTCGTCACGGAGGAGGAGGTCCGGAAGTACTGGATCAGCCTGTCCGTCCTCGTGGCGGCCCTCGTGACCTCCTTCGGTGCCGCCGGGTGGCGTCGGGCCCGCAAGGCGTGGGCCTGGCACCTGTTGGTCGGTCTCGTCGGCGCGGCGGCCGCCGTCCTGTTCGCGGTCACCACCCCGGGCATCCCCTCCGACCCCGAACCTACGCAGCCGGCGAGCCACCACACCGGTCCGGGCTGCCACTCAGGCGGCGACAGCAGGGGCTGCCCGGGAGGCTGAGCACGCCCGCCGCCCGAGCTACGCGGCCCGGTGACGCCCGACCAGGTCCCGCGCTGCCTCGTCCCACTTCGGGTAGGCGAACGAGAAGCCCGCGTCCAGGAGCCGTCCGGGGACCACGCGCCGGCTCTTCAGCAACAGCTCGGTGTCGCTTCGCATGGCCCAGGCGCCCAGCTCGGCCATCGCGGCCGTGGCGGGTAGGCCCACGAGACCGGCCCAACCGCCCCACGCGCGACGAAGATCGACCATCAGCTCTGACTGCGGAAGCGGGTGCGGGGCGGCGAGGTTGACCGGTCCGGCCAGGTCGCTCTCGAGCAGCCAGCTGACCGCGGCGACGAAGTCGGCGCCGTGGATCCACGAGACGAACTGCCGACCGCCCGCCACCGGGCCACCCAGCCCCAGCCGGGTCATCCGGAGGAGCACGTCGAACACCCCGCCGCGGTCGGGGGTCATGACCATCGCGGCCCGGAGCGCCACCCTCCGCGTCTCGGGTACGTCGGCCTCGGCCTGGGTCTCCTCCCAGCGGCGGGCGATCCGGACGCTGTACTCCCAGTACAGCGGCGTGTGGGCCTCCTCCCCGCCGATCACTCCGCTGGCCTCGTCGTTCGCGGGGTTGCCCTGCTCGTCCGAGCGGTCGGCGTAGATCGTGGCCGTGCTCATCTGCAGCCAGACCCGCGGTGGACGGCGCGCAGCCTCGATCGCCGCCCCCACGACCCTGGTGGAGTCGACGCGGGAGTCCATCATCTGCCGGAGGTTCTCGTCGGTGTAGCGGCAGCTGACGGTGCGCCCGGCCAGGTTGACGACCGCGTCCGCACCGTCGATCTCGCCGGCCCAGGCACCCAGGGTGCGGCCGTCCCAGCCGACGTGCCGGACGCCCGGCTCGAGCGCGACCTGGGGATGTCGGCTGAGGACCACCACCTCGTGCCCAGCTCCGGTCAGCGCCCGGCGCAGCAGCCCGCCGACCTGCCCGGTCCCGCCCGGGATCACGACCTTCACCGCCACAGGCTAGTCAGGCCGCCGACGCCAGCGCGGTCAGCCGCAGCTGCCGCCGCCGGTGCGCGGTGGCCTCGACGGTGAAGATCACCAGCGCGATCCACACCAGGACGAAGCCGATCCAGCGGCCGGCGGGCATGTCCTCGTGGAAGTAGAGGACGCCGAGCGCGAACTGGAGGATCGGGGCGAGGTACTGCAGCAGTCCCAAGGTCACCATGGACACCCGGATCGCGGCGGCGCTGAAGCAGATCAGCGGGATGGCGGTCACGATGCCCGCCGAGCTGAGCAGCAGCGCGTGGCCGGAGCCGTGCGAGGCGAAGTTGCTCTGGCCGGTGGCCACCAGGTAGCCGACGTACGCCGCCGCGAACGGTGCGATCAGCGAGGTCTCGAAGGCCAGGCTCTCGACGGCCTCCACGTTGGCGGACTTCTTGGCCAGACCGTAGGTGCCGAACGAGAACGCCAGCACCAGTGCCACCCACGGCAGTCGGCCGTAGTCGACGGTGAGCACCACCACCGCCAGCGTCGCGATCGCCATCGCGATCCACTGGAGCGAGCGGAGCCGCTCGCCCAGGATGAAGACGCCCATCAGCACGGTGACCAGCGGGTTGATGAAGTAGCCGAGCGAGGTCTCGACCACCCGGTCGTTGTTGACGCCGTAGATGTAGGTGGCCCAGTTGAACGTGATCGTCAGGGCGGCGAGGGACAGCAGCAGGAGCTTCCGCCGGTCATGGAGCACGGCTCGGAGATGGCGGACGCGGCGCAACAGGAGGAGCAGCACCCCGAACGTCAGGACCGACCAGAGCACCCGGTGCGCCAGGATCTCGATGGCCCCGGCCGGCTCCAGGAGCGGCCAGTAGAGCGGGAACCCACCCCACAGGCCGTACGCCGCGACTCCCAGCAGGAAGCCTCGGCGCTGGTCCGTCACCGAGCCAGACTAGTGAGCGGGACAGCAGAGTTTGGCCACGCCCCCCGGGGGATAGGGTCAGCCCTGACAGACCCGAGATCGTCACTGGGAGGAAAGCAATGCGCCTCGGTCGAATCGTCGGAGCCTTCGTGGCCCTGATTCTCACCGTCACCATGGGCCAGGCCCTCATCGAGCCGTCGCACGCGGCCGGCAAGCCCAAGCACGACCTCAAGGCCAAGGGCTACGAGAAGGGCAACACGAACAAGTTCTACATCAAGGGCAAGGTCGTCACGTTGCCCAAGGGCAAGGTCAAGGTGCTGCGAAACGTGAGCGGCGGCAGCTTCAGGGCCTACAAGAAGGTCAAGACCAAGGCGTCCGGCAAGTTCAAGACCCGGATCTTCCAGGTCGGGCGCCAGAAGACCTGCTTCAAGGTTCAGGCGCCCTCCACCGCGACCTACAAGAAGACCACCACCAAGAACCTCGGCTGCATCACCAGCCGCTGACCCACGCACCACCGGCGACGGCCCCCACCGGCAGGTGGGGGCCGTCGCCGACGTGCGCGCTCAGACGACCGTCCAGGTGTCGCCGCCGCTGATCAGGCCGGCCAGCCGCTCGGTGGGCGTGCCGGTGACGGCCTCGCGGGCGGTGGCGACCTGGGCGCGCGCCTGGTCGTCGTAGGTCGGACGCTCGACCTGGCGGAAGATGCCGATCGGCGACTGGTTCAGGTAGCCGGAGTCGGTGAGCCGCGAGATGGCGAAGGCGATGGTCGGGTCCGGGCTGTGCGCGTCGTGAACGAGGAGGGAGTCCTTGCCGACGTCGGCCACGAGGGCGACCTTGACGCCGCCGGTCTCGCTGTCGCGGATCAGCCCCTTTGCGCCTTCAACTCCGAACCGGATCGGCTCACCGTGCACCAGCGGGATGATCGCGTCGGCCTTGGTGTCCTGTCCCTTGATGGCGTCGAACGCGCCGTCGTTGAAGATCGGGCAGTTCTGGTAGATCTCCACGAACGACGTGCCGCGGTGCGCCGCTGCCGCGGAGAGCACGGCGGTCAGGTGCTTGCGGTCGGAGTCGATGGTGCGGGCCACGAACGTGGCCTCGGCGCCCAGCGCCAGCGAGACCGGGTTGAACGGGTGGTCGACCGAGCCCATCGGCGTGGACTTGGTGACCTTGCCGGGCTCGCTGGTGGGGGAGTACTGGCCCTTGGTGAGCCCGTAGATCCGGTTGTTGAACAGCAGGATCGTCATGTTCACGTTGCGGCGCAGCGCGTGGATCAGGTGGTTGCCACCGATCGAGAGCGCGTCGCCGTCCCCGGTGACCACCCACACCGACAGGTCCTCGCGCGCGGTGGCGATGCCGGTCGCGATCGACGGCGCCCGGCCGTGGATCGAGTGCATGCCGTAGGTGTCGAGGTAGTAGGGGAACCGTGAGGAGCAGCCGATGCCGGAGACGAACACGATGTTCTCCCGGCGCAGCCCCAGCTGGGGCAGGAAGCCCTGCACCGCCTTGAGCACGGCGTAGTCGCCGCACCCGGGGCACCAGCGCACCTCCTGGTCGGAGGTGTACTCCTTGGCGTTCTGGCTCTGTCCCTCGGGGGCGTCGTAGGTCGGGACGCCGTCGAGGCCCGAGCGCAGCCCGGGCAGGCCGAGATCCGTGCTGGTCGGGGAGCTCATCGGGAAACCTCCTGGGGGGTGGTCAGGCCGTGCACGCCCAGGTCGACGTCGATGCCCTCGGCCTCGGCGACCAGGTGCCCGATCGCCAGGGCGAGCTCGGTCGCCTTGAGCGGCAGCCCGCGCACGTGGTTGTAGCCGATGGCGTCGACGAGGTACCTGCCACGCAGCAGCAGCGCCAGCTGGCCGAGGTTCATCTCGGGCACCAGCACTTTGTCGTACCGCTTCAGGATCTCGCCGAGGTCCTTCGGGAACGGGTTGAGGTGGCGCAGGTGGGTCTGCGCGACGTTGAAGCCGGCCTTGCGGACCCGGCGCACGCCGGCGCCGATCGGCCCGTACGTCGAGCCCCAGCCGATCACCAGCACCCTGGCCTCACCCGACGGGTCGTCCACCACGAGCGGCGGCAGCGAGTCGGCGATCCGGTCCACCTTGGCCTGGCGGGTCCGGACCATCAGGTCGTGGTTGGCCGGGTCGTAGGAGATGTTGCCGTGGCCGTCACCCTTCTCCAGCCCGCCGATCCGGTGCTCGAGGCCCGGCGTGCCGGGGATCGCCCACGGCCGGGCCAGCGTCTGCTCGTCGCGCAGGTAGGGCCAGAACTCCGGGGCTCCGCCGTCGTCGCCCTCACCATGGTTGGGCCGGTGATTGGGTTGGGTGGCGAAGTTCGGCTCGATGACGGGCAGGTCGGCGACCTCGGGGACCCGCCACGGCTCGGAGCCGTTGGCGAGGTACCCGTCCGACAGGAGCATGACGGGGGTGCGGTAGGTGACCGCGATCCGGATCGCCTCCAGGGCGGCGTCGAAGCAGTCGCCGGGCGACTGCGGGGCCACGATCGGCACCGGCGCCTCGCCGTTGCGGCCGAACATCGCCTGGAGCAGGTCGGCCTGCTCGGTCTTGGTCGGCAGCCCGGTGGACGGGCCGCCGCGCTGCACGTCGATGACCAGCAGCGGCAGCTCGGTCATCACCGCCAGCCCGATCGCCTCGGACTTCAGCGCGATGCCAGGGCCCGAGGTCGAGGTGATCCCGAGCTTGCCCGAGAACGACGCGCCGATGGCCGCGCCGATGCCGGCGATCTCGTCCTCGGCCTGGAACGTCGTCACGCCGAACGCCTTGTGCTTGGAGAGCTCGTGGAGGATGTCGGAGGCCGGGGTGATCGGGTAGCTGCCCAGCACCAGCTCCAGCCCCGACTGCACCCCGCCGGCCACCAGCCCGTAGGCCAGCGCCAGGTTGCCGGAGATGTTGCGGTACACGCCAGGCGCCATCGGGGCCGGCTTCACTTCGTACTGGACCACGAACGTCTCCGTGGTCTCGCCGAAGTTCCAGCCCGCCTTGAACGCCGCGATGTTGGCGTCCCGGATGTCCTCGACCTTGGCGAACCGCTTCTGCAGGAACGTGATCGTGGTCTCGGTCGGGCGGCCGTACATCCAGGACAGCAGCCCCAGCGCGAACATGTTCTTCGCCCGGGCGGCGTCCTTGCGGGAGAGCCCGAACTGCTTGACCGCCTCGACCGTCATCCCGGTCAGGTCCACCGGCTGCACCGAGAACGCGCTGAGGGAGGTGTCACCCTCGGCCAGCGGGTTCGACGCGTAGCCGGCCTTGGTCAGGTTGCGGTCGGAGAAGTCATGGGTGTCGACGATGATCGTGGCGCCCTTGGGCAGGTCGGCCAGGTTCGCCTTCAGCGCCGCCGGGTTCATCGCCACCAGCACGTCGGGCGCGTCGCCCGCGGTGAGGATGTCGTGGTCGGCGAAGTGCACCTGGAACGACGAGACCCCCGGCAGCGTCCCCTGCGGGGCGCGGATCTCGGCGGGGAAGTTCGGCAGCGTGACCAGGTCGTTGCCGAACGCCGCCGACTCCTGGGTGAACCGGTCCCCGGTCAGCTGCATCCCGTCGCCGGAGTCACCCGCGAACCGGATGATGACTCGATCGACCTGCTTGACCTGCTTGGACACGTGCCGTGCCCCCTCCTCGGTGCTTCCAGCCTAGGCGCTTCCCAGTCGCTCTGGGTGTCTTCGGTGTCGCGTCGGCCCTCGATCGTACCCGCGGTATGCGAAAACTGAAACACGTTCCAGTTTCGCCGGCAGGGGCACCCGACGCACTCGTCCAAGGGTAGTGCGACCGGCGCTCCAGCCCCATTCGTCTCTGCCCTCGGATGCGTGACGGGCAACACGTCACGTCCATTTGCCATCAAGGCACCTAAGTCGAGTAGTCTGCTTGTAATTACTGAACATGCCTCGTTCGGGAGGGGCCGGAAAGGGTGGTCATGGACAAGACGATCAAGGTTGCGGCGACACTGTCCGTCGCCGGGGTGCTGGCCTTGACCGGGTGCGGTGGAGACTCCGATGCCTCCGACGGCGGCGGTGGTGGGGGGACAACCCTCAACATCGTGGGCTACTCGGTCCTGGAGCAGGCCAACAAGGGCGTCATCTCCGCCTTTCAGGACACCGACGCCGGCAAGGACGTCGACTTCAAGGAGTCCTACGGCGCCTCAGGAGACCAGTCCCGAGCGGTGGTGGCAGGCGCTGACGCCGACGAGGTCCACCTCTCCCTGGAGCCGGACGTGACCCGGCTGGTCGACGAGGGCCTGGTCGCCGAGGACTGGAAGGACAACGACACCAAGGGCATCTGCACGAGCTCGGTCGTCGTGTTCGTGGTCCAGAAGGGCAACCCCAAGGGCATCGAGAGCTGGGACGACCTGGTGCAGGACGGCGTCGGCATCGTGACCCCGAACCCCGCCTCCTCCGGCTCGGCCAAGTGGAACCTGCTCGCGGCGTACGGCCAGGCGTTGGACGAGGGCGGCAGCGACGACGCCGCGCTGGCGTACATGAAGGAGTTCTTCGGCAACGTGGCCGCGCTGCCCGACAGCGGGCGCGACGCCACCACGGCGTTCACCAGCGGCACCGGTGATGTGCTCCTCTCCTACGAGAACGAGGCGATCCTGGCTCGTCAGAGCGGGCAGGAGTTCGACTACGTGATCCCGGACGAGACCCTGCTCATCGAGAACCCGTGCGCGGTGCTCGACGGTGCCCCGAAGGCGGCCCAGGACTTCCTGGCCTTCCAGACGAGCGAGGAGGGCCAGAAGCTGTACGCGGAGACCGGCTACCGCCCGCTCGTGGACGTGAGCGACCTCGAGGTCGACGGCGCCAACGACTCGGGCGACCCGTACCCCGCTCCCGGGACCCTGCTCACCATCGACGGTGACTTCGGTGGCTGGGGGGATGCGAACGGCAGGTACTTCGGCGACGGTGAGGGCGAGAACCCGCTCGGCATCCTGACCCAGGTCCAGGCCGAGGCCGGGCAGTAGTCCACCGATGTCCACTGCGACCGCAAGTGTCGCGGGGGGCCGCCCGGCGCGCGTGCGCCGGCCGGCCTCGCGGCACACTCTGACCCGGGGCTCCGCGCTGGGCCTGGGCGTCATGATGATGTGGTTCAGCCTCCTGGTGCTGATCCCGCTCACCGCCGTCGTCGCGACGGCCGGTGAGAACGGGTGGGGCACGTTCACGGACGCGCTGAGCAACAAGCAGACGTTCAACGCCCTCAAGCTCACCGTCCTCAGCTCGCTCGGCGTCACCGCCGTGAACATCGTGATGGGCACGATCATCGCCTGGGTCCTGGTCCGCGACCGGTTCCCGGGCAGGGGTCTGATCGATCTGGTGATCGACATCCCGTTCGCGATGCCCACGATCGTGGCCGGCCTGGTGCTGCTCTCGCTCTACGGGCCGGAGAGCCCGCTGGGCGTCGAGGTGAACAACACCCGCAAGGCGGTGTTCCTGGCCCTGGCCTTCGTCACCGTCCCGTTCGTCGTACGCACCGTGCAGCCGGTGCTCGAGGAGATGGAGACCGACGTCGAAGACGCCGCGGCCTCCCTGGGGGCCTCTCGAGCCACCACGTTCCGCCGGGTCATCCTGCCGACGCTCGCGCCAGCGATCTTCGCGGGGGCGACGCTGTCGTTCGCGCGGGCGATCAGCGAGTACGGCTCGCTGGTGCTGCTCAGCGGCAACCTGCCCAACCGCACCGAGGTCGCCTCGGTGCGGGTCTACAGCGCGATCGAGGGCGGCAACCAGCAGTCCGCGGCCGCCGTCGCGACCATCCTGCTGCTCGTGGCGCTGGTCGCGATCGTGGTCTTCGACCTGATCCAGAGGAGGTTGGTGCGTCGTGGCTAGTGCCCAGTCCACCATCGTCGGTGCGGGCAGCCCGGTCCTCAAGTGGGTGCTGCGGCTGCTCGTGGTCGGCTACCTGTTCCTCCTGGTCGCGTGGCCGAGCGGATACATCGTCCGGCGCACGTTCGAGGACGGCACCGCGTCGTTCCTCGACGCGCTCAGCGACCCGGATGTCATCCACGCGCTCAAGCTCAGCGTCACCGTCGCCCTGGCCGCGGTCGTGATCAACCTGCTCTTCGGCGTGGGGATGTCGCTGCTGCTGGTCCGCTACGAGTTCCCGGGCAAGCGGGCGCTCTCGGCGCTGATCGATCTGCCGATGGCGATCTCGCCGATCGTGGTGGGCCTGGCGCTGATCCTGGTCTACAACGGCCGCTACGGCTGGTTCGGGCCGACCCTGGAGGCGAACGGCCTCCAGGTGGTCTTCGCCCAGCCCGGCATGATCATGGCCACCGCCTTCGTGGCGCTCCCGCTGGTCGTCCGCGAGGTCGTGCCCGTCCTCGAGGACATGGGCGACGATCAGGAGCAGGCCGCCAACAGCCTGGGCGCCAACGCCTGGCAGACCTTCTGGCGGATCACGCTGCCCGGCATCAAGTGGGCGGTCGTGTACGGCGTGGTGCTGAGCCTGGCGCGATCGCTGGGGGAGTTCGGCGCGGTCAAGGTCGTCGCGGGCAACGTCAGCGGCGAGACCACCACCGCGCCCGTGCTGGTGCAGCAGAAGTACCAGAACTTCGAGCAGGGCACGGCGTACGCCGTGGCGTTCGTGCTGGTCGCCGTGGCCGTCGTCGCGCTGATCATCGTGGCGCTGCTGCGCCCGTCAGAACACAAGTCCAAGCGCGCCCGATCGAGCAGCGCGAACAAGGAGCAGCCATGAGCATCGACGTCCACGGCGTCACCAAGAAGTTCGGCGACTTCGTCGCCCTCGACGACGTCACCGTCTCGCTGCCCACCGGGCAGCTGACCGCCCTGCTGGGCCCGTCCGGCGGGGGCAAGTCCACGCTGCTGCGGATCATCGCGGGGCTGGACCAGGCCGACACCGGCACCGTCACCATCGAGGGCCGCGAGGCCACGAACCTGCCCGCGCGCAAGCGCAACGTCGGGTTCGTGTTCCAGCACTACGCGGTCTTCAAGCACATGACGGTGGCCAAGAACGTCGCCTTCGGCCTGGAGATCCGCAGCCGGCCCAAGCAGGAGATCAAGCGGAGGGTCGACGAGCTGCTCGAGCTCGTGCACCTCTCCCAGTTCCGGGACCGGATGCCCTCCCAGCTCTCGGGCGGCCAGCGCCAGCGCATGGCCCTGGCGCGGGCGCTGGCCGTGGAGCCGACGGTGCTGCTGCTCGACGAGCCGTTCGGCGCGCTCGACGCGAAGGTGCGCAAGGAGCTCCGCGACTGGCTGCGTCGGCTGCACGACGAGGTGCACACCACCACGATCTTCGTGACCCACGACCAGGAGGAGGCCCTCGAGGTCGCCGACGAGATCGTGGTCATCAACGACGGCCGGGTGGAGCAGATCGGCAGCCCCGACGAGCTGTACGACGCGCCCGCGAACGACTTCGTGATGCGCTTCCTCGGTGAGACCACCGACCTGGCCGGCCAGACCGTGCGTCCCCACGACATCGAGGTGTCGCTGCAGCCCGAGGCGCTCGGCGCCGTGCCCGGCACGGTGGTCCGGATCCTGCGGGTCGGCTTCGAGGTGCGGGTGCACGTCATGACCGAGTGCGGGGACGAGGTGCTGGTCACCATGACCCGCACCCATGCCGGCAAGTTTGGAGTGGTGGAGGGCGCGAAGGTCTGGCTCACCGCCGCCAACGGCGCGACCGCGGTCCCGGTGATGACCGCGGTCTGACGGCCTCCGCCGCAGACGGGTGCAGGAGTCACCGGGGCCCCGGGGACTCCTGCACTTCCCGGCCGAGATCTTGCCCAGGAAGTGCAGGACTCGCCCGGGAAGTGCGCCGTCTACGGTCTCCTCGTGGAGGAGTACGACGTCGCGGTGGTCGGCGCCGGGCCGGCCGGGTCCTCCGCGGCCCGGGCGGCCGCGGAGGCCGGCGCGCGCGTCGTCGTGCTCGACCGAGCCGCCTTCCCGCGCTACAAGACCTGCGGGGGAGGGCTGATCGGTCCGTCGCTGGCCGCGCTGCCGGGACCGCCCCCGACGCGGGCGGAGATCACCCGGGTCTCGCTGTCGCTGGCGGGCGGGCGGCGGCGGACGCGGGTCGTGGCCGAGCCGTGCCTGCAGATGGTCACCCGGGCCGAGCTCGACGCGTGGCTGCTCGACCGGGCCGTCGACGCCGGCGCCGAGGTGCGGGTGCCGTGCCGGGTGCGCTCGCTCTCCGACGACGTGCTGGAGACCGACGCCGGCCCGCTCCGGGCGTCCGTGGTGGTCGCCGCCGACGGCACGTCGAGCCGGCTGGCCCGCGAGGTCGGCGTACGCCTGGCCCGGGTCGACCTCGGCCTCGAGCTCGAGCTCGAGGCCGGCTCCCGGGAGGGGGAGTGGGCGGACCGGGTGCACCTGGACTGGGGGCCGGTTGCGGGGTCGTACGCGTGGGTGTTCCCCAAGGGCGACACCCTCACCGTCGGCGTGATCGCGGCCCGGGGTGCCGGAGACGCCACCCGCCGCTACCTGCGCTCGTTCATCTCCTGGGTCGGGTTGGAGGGGCTCCGGGTCGTGCACGACTCCGGCCACCTCACCCGCTGCCGGACGTCCACGTCACCACTCGGCCGCGGCCGGGTGCTGCTGGCCGGAGACGCCGCCGGGCTGCTCGAGCCCTGGACCCGGGAGGGCATCTCCTTCGCCACCCGCTCCGGCGCCCTCGCGGGCACGGTCGCCGCGGCCGGACCGACAGGAGCGGTCGAGCGCTACCGTGCCGCGCTGTCCGCTGAGCTGCTGCCCGAGATGGCCGCGGGTGAGCGCTGCCTGCGCGCCTTCGAGGCCCGGCCGTGGGCCTTCCACGAGCTGATCCGCTCGACGCCGATCGGCTGGACCGCGTTCTCCCGGATCACCCGCGGGGAGACCACGCTCGCCCGGGCGCTGCAGCACCGCTCGGTGCGCGCCGGGCTCGGCGTGCTCAGCCTCGGGTCCCGGCCAGCTCCTCGGCCCGCTGCTTGAGCCCCGCCGCGTGCCGCCGAAACCCCTCGGCCACCCGCTCCGGCCCAGCGAACCGCACCAGCGGTCCGGAGAACTCCTCGACCGTGTCGTACGACGTGGGGCCGCCCGGCTCCTGGCGCAGCCGCTGGTGCCGGATGCCGCGCACCAGACCCAGCTTCGCGGGCAGTCCTTCGTAGACGTAGGACAGGCACGCGGTGGTCACGCCAGCGGGATCCGTGGTCGGTGGTTCGATCGCGCTGATCCGCTCCGGGGACCGCGCCGTGCGGCCGTTCGCCCACCGCACGTGCAGCACGATCCGGTCGCCCACGCTCGGCGGGCTCGGACACTCCGCCCGGAGGACGAACGGGTTCCAGGCGGCGTACGAGCCGGTGTCGAGCATCACCTGCCAGACCACCGCGAGCGGCGCCTCGATGGTCGTCGACGCGTGGGGGTGGTCCACGGCTCCGGACGCTAGCGCAGGGGCGATCGGTGGGGTGCGGCAGAGAGGGCGGCGACCACGGCGTCGTGAGCGGGCTTGGGCCGCAGCTCCTCGTCGTAGAGCAGCGGTCGGGGCCGCCCGCCGTCCGTCCTCGGCTGCTGCTCCTGGAGCCAGCTGTAGCGGTCGGTCAGGCCGAACGTCAGGACCGCGACCACCGCCGGCTGGTCGAGGGTGACGTCGAGGTAGCGGGCATAGACGTCTGCTACTCCCCGGTCCCGGCGGTCGGCGTCGGCGGGCAGGTCGCTGTCGAGCACGTCGAGCTCGGTCACGAGGATGCGGACGCCGCGGTCCGCCAGCTCGCTGAGGAAGGCGGCGTACCCGCGCCCGTCGAACGCCGTCGCGAAGCCCTCGGCGTTCAGGTGCGCCTGCAACCCCACCGCGCCAATCGGGGCGCCGACGTCCAGAAGATGGTCGAGCGCCTCCAGGAACGCGTTGCGACGCGGTTCGGCCCGCTGGCCGCCCGGGTCCTCGGTCTCGAACCCGAACTCGTTGAGCACCAGCAGAGCGTCCGGGTCGTGGCCCCGCGCCGTGTGGAAGGCGTCGGCCACGTGGTCTGGGCCGAGCGCGCGGTACCACGGCGTGCTCGTCCGTAGTCCGTGCTCGTCCCGGTCCTCGGCGTCGGTCACCTCGTTGGCGACGACCCAGGCGCCGACCCGGCCCCGACAGTGCGTCACCTCCGCGGCGATGGTGTCCAGCAGGAGCCGCCGGGCCGCCACGCGACCAAGGTCCGGGAGGTCGACCCCGTCCCAGCCGGGTCCGAGCCCGCCGTCCCAGAGCAGGTGCGCGCCCACGGCGTACTGACCGGCCCGGCCGGCGTGTGCAAGCACCTCGTCGGCCGCGGTGAAGTCGAGTTGCGCCTGTGGCCTGGGGCGGAGCCGGTACCAGAGGAGGTCGTCCTCGGTGAGCAGCGCCGCGGCCTCCCGGTGGTGCAGCGCGGCGTAGTCGGCGTCGTCCAGCTGCCACGAGGCCGCCGATGACCCGAACACCAGCCCGGCCGTCGCCGCGACTTCGGCGAGCGACGATGTCTCCGCGGTCTCGGAGGTTTCGCTCCGGACGCAGGCCGCCAGGGTGGCGATCGCCGGGACGGCGGCGGTCCCGGTGAGCAGAGTCCGCCGGCGCACCGGTCCAGCATGGCACTCGAGGGTGGTCTTCTCGTCGGCGTCAGCAGTTGGCGTGCGCCAGCAGCACCCGGTCCCGGACCAAGGAGGAGTCTTGGCAGTCTTCAGCGAGTCCGACGATCTGACGAAGGCGGAGTTCGTCGGCGTGGACCTGCGTGGCGCGCGGTTCGTCGAGTCCGACCTGTCCGGCGTCGTGATGCGCGGGGTCGAGGTGGCCGGCGTGGACGTCGACGCACCGTGGCTGGCCCACGGCGGCAGCTTCCTCGTGAACGGTGTCGATGTGATCCCGTACGTCGAGGCGGAGCTCGACCGGCGCTTTCCCGACCGCGCCGACCGGCGCGCCACAGTTCCGGAGGGGCTGCGCGCGGCCTGGGCCTCGGTCGAGCGGACGTGGGCGGCCACGCTGGAGCGCGTCGCGGCGATGCCGGCCGGGACCCCCGACGTGTCGGTGGCCGGCGAGTGGTCGCTCGCGCAGACGCTGCGGCACCTGGTCCACGCCACGGACCTCTGGCTGGGGCAGGCGATCCTGGAGGTCGAGCAGCCGCTCCATCATCTCGGCCTGAGGTACGCCAAGACCGACGACGCCGCGACGGCGCCGCCGTCGTACGCCGACGTGCTCGAGGCCCGGGCCGGCCGCGTCTCCACGGTGCGTGCGCGACTTCATCGCCGACGTCACCCCGGACGAGCTGGCTTCGTCGCGCAAGAACCCACATGACCCCGACCAACCGGAGAGCACCCTCTCGTGCCTGCACGTGATCCTCGAGGAGGAGTGGGAGCACCACCGCTTCGCCGTGCGCGACCTCGACGCGATCGAGGTCAGGCCCGACGCGTGAGCCGGCCGTCCTGGTCTGGGCTCACCGGTAGTTCGTGAACTGCACCGCGAAGTCGTAGTCCTGCTCGCGCACCAGCCGCTGGATCGCCTGCAGGTCGTCGCGCTTCTTGGACGAGACCCGGAGCTCGTCGCCCTGGATCTGGGCCTTGACGCCCTTGGGGCCCTCGTCGCGGATCAGCTTGGAGATCTTCCTGGCGTCCTCGGAGCTGATGCCCTCCTTGAGCGCCACCGCGATCTTGCTCACCTGTCCCGACTGCCGGGGCTCGGAGGCGTCGAGGACCTTGAGGCTGACCTCGCGCTTGACCAGCTTCTGCTTGAAGACGTCGAGGACGGCCTTGGCCCGGTCGTCGGCGGAGGCGCTGATCTCGATCGCGTGCTCGCCCTGCCACTCGATGGTCGCCCCGGTGCCCTTGAAGTCGAACCTCGTGGCGATCTCCCGCGCGGCCTGTCCCAGCGCGTTGTCGACCTCCTGGCGGTCGATCTTGCTCACGATGTCGAACGACGAGTCGGCCATCTTCATCTCCCCTGGCGGATTCTTCTGCGCGGACCGCGCTGCGCTATTGTTTCGCCTCGTTGTCGACCGGCCAAGCCGGGTCCGATGACGCCCAGGCAGGTTGCCCGAGCGGCCAATGGGAGCGGACTGTAAATCCGTCGGTGTACACCTACGCAGGTTCGAATCCTGCACCTGCCACATCACGTCCAGAAGACGAACGAGCCCGTCACCCGCCCTTCCGGGCAAGTGACGGGCTCGCCGTCATTTCCTCAGGGCACCAGCACGGTCGTCCCGAAGGCGCCGTACGGGCTGGACCCGGCCGCGTTCGTCGCCCTGACCCGGCAGTGGTAGTGCTTCCCACTCGTCAGGTTCAGGACGCTGAGTGGGCTGGCCGGCCCCGTCCTGGTCTTGGTCACTCCACCGTCGGTGCTGAGGCATGCGGCGGTGAACCCGGTGATCGGGCTGCCACCGGTGGCACCGGCAGTGAACGCGACGGTGACCCTGCCCGCGGCGGGGGTGGAGCTCGTGACCGTCGGTGACGCTGGCGCGACCGCCGCCATGACCGTCGCCCCGAAGGCGCCGTAGGAACCAGCGCCCACCGCGTTGTTTGCCCTGACCCGGCAGTGGTAGAGCCTGCCGGGTGTCAGCGCGGTCACCGTGAGCGGGCTGGCTGGCCCCGTCTTGCTCTTGTTCACTCCACCGTTGGTGCTGTTGCACAGCACGGTGAAGTTGGTGATCGGGCTCCCGCCGTTCCCGTTCGGGCTGAACGCCACCGTCACCTGCCCCGCTGCTGCGGGAGTCGTGCTGGTCACGGTCGGCGCCGGTGCCGTCGTCGGGGTCGTGACGATGGCGCCGTAGGCGCTGAACAGGCCCGTTCCGGTCCCGTTGGTGGCCCGGACCCGGCAGTGGTAGTTCTTGCCCGCCGTCAGCAGCGTGACCTGGACCGGGCTGGCAGCGCCGTTCGCGGACTTGGTCAGCCCGCCGTTGGTGGAGACACACGACGCCTGGTAGTTGCTGATCGCGCTGCCTCCGGTGTTGGCCGGCGGGTTGAACGCCACCGTGACCGCGCCCGCCGACGGCGTGGAGCTGGTCACCGTCGGCTTGCCCGGAAGGGTCAATGCCGCCCACGCCAGGTCGAACGTGCCGGTGGTGCCGCTGTTTCCGTCGACGGCGATCCGGTAAGGCGTTCCCGCGGTCACGTTGAACGAACCGCCCGTCGAGCCGCCGTCGAGGACGCTGGTCAGGGCCCCGAGCGAGGTTCCGGTGTAGACCTCGACACCCGGCGCGAAGCCGCTCGAGGGGTTCGAGAGCGTCACGGACGCAGGCGCAGTGACCGTCGGTGTCCAGAGGTACCACACCGAGCCATCGGCCGCCGCCCCGCCGTGGAAGTCGAGCTCACCCGGCTCACCCGTGGCGCGGACCGATGTCGACGAGATGCTCCCGTACTGGCCCGGCAACACCTGCGGGCTGGAGAAGTTGTCGTTGGCCGGCGGGTTGATCGACCACTGCATGCCGAGGGCACCGGTCGTCGCACCGAAGCCATCGACGGCGATCCGGTATGTCGTCCCGGCGGTCACCGGGAACGTGATCTTCGACTGGTTCGTCCCGTTGAACTGGTCGTTCGACGCAAGCTGCGTCAGCCCGGTGATGGTCGTGCCGGTGTAGGCCGCAATCACCGTGTCAAAGTTCGACTCGCGGGTGTGAGCGACAGCAGTGCCCGTCTCCGGTGCCGTCCACGAGTACCACACAGACCTGTCCGGGATCGAGCCGTGGTTCGGCTCGCCGGGCTCACCGGTGGACCGCGCCGTGTTGGCGGAGGTCTTGCCCGTCGCCCCGGTGATGACGGCGGGCGACGCGAAGTTGTCGTTCGCGGGCGAGTTCTGCGCGTACTGGAGCGAGAACGAACCGTGCGCCGCGGAGAACCCGTCGACCGCGATCCGGTACGTCGTGCCCGCAGTCGCGTTGAACGTCACCTTGGACTGCAGAGTGCCGTTGAAGTCGTCGTTCGAGGCGACCGAGGCGAGCGTCCCGAAGGTGCTGCCGGTGAAGACGTTCAGTGTGGTGTCGAACGCCGCGTCGCGCGTGTTGAAGCTGGTCGGACCGCTCTCGGGTGCCGTCCAGGAGTACCAGACGGTGGTGTCAGCCGGACTGCCCGCGATGGCCGGCTCACCGGTCTGTCCGGTCGCATCGGTGTTGCTGCCGGACACGGTTCCATCAGCGCCGGCGATGCCCGAGCCGGCGAAGTTGTCATTCGCGGGACGCCCGACGAGACCGTTGACGAAGGTCCGCAGCGCGCCCTGGTAGACCTCACCGTAGATGCCCGGCTTGTTGGGCTGGGCGCAGCCGCTGCCCCAGCTGGTGTCGCCGACCAGCCGGACCTGCCCACCGGCGACGAACAGCGGTCCACCGCTGTCCCCCTGGCAGGTGTCCATGCCGCCGGCCAGCGGGCCGGCGCCGATCATCACTGCGCCGTGGAAGCTGCCGCCGTACTGTGCCGGTGCCGACATCGTGGCATCGGACTGGATCGGCAGGTCCACCTGCCGGAGGTCGTTGGACGCAACTCCGCCCTGGGTCGTGTGACCGTGGCCGATCGCCCGCACCGTGTTGCCCGGGGCGACAGGGTCAACCGGTTCCGCCAAGCGGGCCCATGCCTTGGTCGAGGCGGTGTTGAGACGAAGGAGCGCGACGTCGTTGTCGAAGGTCGCAGGGTTCCAGCTCGGGTGGATGTGGATCGCGGTGACCGACCGGACGTCGCCCGGTGCCTCGTTGTTGAGCTGCCAGGCACCGATCACGAGCTTCAGGCTCGCCGGGGTCGTGCCGCCGTCGACGCAGTGCGCGGCCGTGAGTACCCAGATGGAGGAGACAAGCGTTCCGCCGCAGAAGGCGAAACCGCCGGTGGTCTTGACCGCTACGAAGAAGGGGTAGGCGCCAGGCGCAGCGACCGTGCCGCCGACGATGTCATCATCCTGCGACGCTGCGGGGACCTCTTTCTCCTTCTTCGGGGGAGTCTGCGACGGGTTCGCCGCCTGCTCGACCTCGTCGCCCCTCTTTGCCTTGTCGGGTTTTGTCCGCACCGCGCCCGAGGCGACGTCCTCCCGGGTCGCCTTGCTCTCGTCGGTCTCGCGATCGGCACCGGCAGCCGGCCTGCCGCTGGCCGCGTTCGAGGCCGGCGCGACGGGCGTCGCCGCCACGATCCCGAGGCACAGGGCGAGCGTGCCCAGCAGTGCCATGAGTCGACGTGCGGTCGACCGCCGATTGAACAAGTCAGTAGTTTTCATGTCGAGATCCTTGGTCCCCCGGGGTGGCTTTTCCCACGCGCGTCGCTGCGCGGGCCGTCTCCCAGCACCCTTCTCCTGTCGGCACCGACGCGGAATAGCCCGGCTAGGGGGGCGGCCACTAGTGCCCTCGGGCTATTGCCGCTCCCCTGGGAGGTTCGTCGTCACTGGGGAGGTCATGGGGCGCTTGACAGGGTGGAATGCTGCCGCTGCCGCCATCGGACGGTCATCGCCGGATCGCTTGCTGACCCCGCGGTGAGGAGGTCAGAACCGTGGTAGCACCGCCGCCAGGCACAGCACCACCAGCCACACGCCGCTGACGACCAGTCCTGCGATCGTGATGAACCTGTCCATGGCGATCCTCCTCGGCTCCCGAGGCTGCACCGTGAATGAAGAAGTTTTCACTTGCTCAAACGAGAGCCGATCGGGGAGGTTACGGTCCGAAGTCAGGGCAGGGGTGACGCGAATGACACCTCGGAGGAACTAGAACACGTTGCAGTTCTGCACCCGGACCGGCGATACTCGAGGGACCAGGACCCGGGGAGGACGCGTGTACGAGTTCCGCACGCAGGGCATCGGCCAGGACGCCGACGGCCGCCCCGACCTCGCGCCGCCTTCGTGGCTGCTCACCGCGGGCGAGGCGGTCCGGTTTCCCACGGAGTACGCCGCGAGCTGGCTGCTCGACCGGCTGCCGACGAAGGACGTGGGCCACGGCCGGCCGGTGCTCGTCCTCCCGGGTTTCGGTGCCACGGATCGGGCCACCGGGCGGCTGCGGGCCCACCTCGGCCAGCGCGGGTGGACGACTTACGGCTGGGAGGTCGGCCCCAACCACGGGCTCACCGACACGGTGATCGACGGCGTTCTGAAGCGCTTCGACGAGGTGTACGCCGCCGAGGGGCGGCCCGTGGACGTGGTCGGCTGGAGCTTCGGCGGGCTCCTGGCCCGGTGGGTCGCCCACGAGCGGCCGACCCAGGTCCGCAGCGTGGTCACGCTGGGCTCGCCGTGGCGGCCGGAGGGGGAGCGGACCCGCACCACGCCGCTGTTCGAGCGCGCGCGTCGTACGCACGGCCTCTCCGAGCGCGCCGAGCAGGTGGTCGACCAGCTGCGCGGGACGCTGCCGGTGCCCACCACCGCGATCTGGTCGAAGACCGACGGCATCGTCGGCTGGCGAGGGTGCCGGGTGGACGAGGACGAGACGACACGCAACGTGTCGGTGCCGAGCAGCCACCTCGGGATGGCCTCGAACCCGTTCGCGCTGGCCGCGCTGGTCGAGGCGCTCTCGGAAGGGGAGGACTGATGGCCAAGGACTTGGAGCAGACCCTGCGCGACGTCGACCTCGACCTCCGTGACCCGGCGCTCGTCGAGAAGATCCTGCCGTTCTTCCGCCTGGTGATGAAGCTGTACTTCCGCTCCGAGGTGCGCAACATCGACAGGGTGCCGGCCGAGGGTGGCGCACTGATCATCAGCAACCACTCCGGCGGGCTGATGCCGATGGACGTGCCGGTCATCGCGGTCGCGTTCCACGACCACTTCGGGGCGGAGCGGCCGCTGTACACGCTGGCCCACGACATGCTGTTCACCGGGGCCATCGAGACCCCGATGCGGCGGGCCGGCTTCGTCGAGGCGAACCGGGAGAACGCCGCCGCGGTGCTCGAGCGCGGGGCCGTCACGATCCTGTTCCCGGGCGGGGACCACGACGCCATGCGTCCCACTCGCGAACAGGCCGTGATCGACTTCGGGGGGCGCACCGGCTACGTGCGTACGGCGCTGGACGCCGGCGTGCCGATCGTCCCGGTCGTGAGCATCGGCGGCCAGGAGCAGCAGCTGTTCCTGTCGCGAGGTGAGCTGCTGGGGCGGTTCTCCCCGCTCAAGGGGATCATGCGGAGCAAGTACGCCCCCATCACCTTCGGCGTGCCCTTCGGCCTCACCGTCACCTTCCCGCCCAACCTGCCGCTCCCCAGCAAGATCGTCACCCAGGTCCTCGACCCCGTCGACATCGTGGCCGAGTTCGGCGAGGACCCCGACGTCGCCGAGGTGGACGAGGAGATCCGCCGGCGGATGCAGGTCGCCCTCGACGCGCTGGCGAAGCAGCGCCGCTTCCCGGTCCTGGGCTGACGAGGGGCTGAGCAGATGGAGCGGATGGAAGGCGTCGACGCCGGCTACCTCTACATGGAGACGCCGTCGATGCACATGCACACCGTCAAGGTGGCCATCCTGGAGCGGCCGGGCGGCTTCGACATCGACGACTTCGGCGAGCAGGTGCTCGCGCGTCTCGATCGGCTGCCGCCGTTCGGCCGCCGGGTCCTGAACGTGCCGTTCCGGCTCAACCACCCGGTCTGGGTCGCCGACCGTCCACTGGACATCAAGCGCCACCTCGTCCACCAGGCGCTGCCCAAGCCGGGCGGCATGAAGGAGCTGGAGGACCTGGTCGGGCGGATCATCAGCGTGCCGCTGGACCGGGGCATCCCGCTGTGGGAGCTGCACCTGGTCGAGGGGCTCGAGGGCGGCCGGGTCGCGGTGGTCGCCAAGCTGCACCACGCGCTGGCCGACGGGAACGCCGCCAACAACCTGCTCGGCAACGTCACCGGCGCCCGCGGCCCGGGCGGCCCGCCGCACCCGTTGGAATCCACCCCCTCGCGAGCCCGCCTGATCGGCGACGCGGTCAGGGACTTCGTGAAGCAGTTCTTCTCGCTGCCCGCCCTGCTCCGGCGTACGGCGACGAACGTGACCGCGCTGGTCAGGATCCGCCGCGGCTCCGAGGTGACGCCGCCGCGGCCGCTGCTCGACGTGCCGCGCACCTCGTTCAACGCCGCGCTCGGGCCGCGTCGCAACTTCGCGACCTGCACGCTGTCGCTGACCGACATCAAGTCGGTGCGCGAGAAGCACGGCGTGACGGTGAACGACGTCGTCCTCGGTGTCGTCGGAGGAGCGATCCGGCGCTGGATGGACGAGCGGGGCGAGCGCCCCTCGGTGTCGCTGACCGCCGGCGTCCCGGTCGGCACCGACCCGCCCGGCGCGCCGCCCCGGCTCCAGGGCAACCGGGTGTCGACGCTGTTCACCACGCTGGCCACCGACATCGACGACCCGCACGAGCGGCTGGCCGAGATCCACCGGGTCACCGATGCCTCCAAGCTCGTGCAGCGCACGCTCGGCCCGGACATGCTCATCGACTGGGTGCAGTTCACGCCGCCGGCACCGTTCGCGGCCGGGATGAGGCTCTACTCACGCGCCCGTGCGGCGTCGTGGCACCCGGCTCCGTTCAACGTCGTGGTCTCCAACGTGGCCGGCCCACGCGAGGAGCTGATGCTCGGCGACTCGCGGCTGGTGGACCTGTTCAGCGTGGGCCCCATCCTGGAGGGGATCGGGCTGAACGTGACCGTCTGGAGCTATCAGGACCGGGTCAACGTCACCGTGATCAGCTGCCCCGACCTCGTCCACGACCTGGGCCCCCTCCTCGCGCAGTTCGCGCCGGCGTTGGGAGAATTGCAGTGATGAGGCTCCCCAGACTGGCGTGGCGAGGCACCCGCGCGGCGACCCGGACCGTCTACCGGCTCGGCACGACGGGCACCCGCCGCGCGGCCCGGCTCCTGGTCCGGCGGGCGGTGAAGCTGCCGAAGGTCCAGGCCGTCCCCGAGGGGCGCATGGTCGACCTGCCCGACGGCCGCACCTTCGTGGTCGAGGTGCCCGGACCGAGCGCGGACGCGCCGACGATCGTGCTGCTGCACGCGCTCGGCTGCACCGCATACCTCACCTGGTTCGGCGCGCTCGGCGAGCTGTCCCGCACCCACCGCGTGGTCGCCCTCGACCTGCGCTGGCACGGCCGGGGCATCAAGTCGCCGCGGTTCCGGATCGCCGACTGCGCGGACGACGTCGTGGGCGTGCTCGACGACCTCGGCGTCGACACCGCGGTCGTGGCCGGCTACTCGCTGGGCGGCGCGGTCGCGCAGGAGGTCTGGCACCGGCACCCCGAGCGGGTCGGCGGCCTCGTGCTCGCCTCCACCGCACGAAACTTCCGCGGCCACATGGGCGAGCGGATGTTCTTCCCGGTGATGACGCTGGCCATGCATCCGCTCTCGCGGGTCGCGCTGACCAAGGTCGAGCGGGTCGCCGCGTCGCTGCCCGAGCTGCCGTCGATCGAGCTGGTCGACGCGACCGACTGGGGCCGCTCGGAGTTCCGCAGCACCTCGGCCTGGTCCATGCCCGAGGTGCTCGGCGAGCTGGGCCGGTTCAACTCGGCGCCGTGGATCGGCGAGGTCGACGTCCCGACCGCCGTGGTGGTCACCGGTCGCGACAAGGCGATCCCCTCGCGCCGGCAGCGCCGGCTGGCCGCGGCGATCCCGGACGCGCGGAGGTACGACGCCCCGGGCGGGCACGCCTCGATCGTGCTCGACCACGAGCACTGGCTGCCGGTCTTCCTCGAGGCGGTCGCGGACGTGACCGGTCGGGTGCCCGCCACGCGCCGGATGGCTGGCTGAGCAGCCCTTTGGAGAGTTTCATCGGCCGGCCGACGAAACTCGCGCTTGGACGACAAAGCTTCATCGTCCAGCCAAGAGTTTCACCGGCCAGCCGATGAAACTGGCGGCCCTCGTTGCGCCGGATGGCCGGCTGAGCTACAGGTCGGTCAGAGCACTCCGCTGCGGCTCGTGGGACTCGAAGTGGCTGTTGAAGTCGGAGTCCTTGCGGCTCACGATCTCGCGGCGCTCCTCGGGTGAGAGCGCCTCCAGCGCCTCCCGCAGGGCACCCGGCTGGCCGCTGACCTCGGGCGCCTCGGGGATGGGGATGACGGTGTGCACGAACCGGTCGTCGTACACGTGGACCAGGGTGAAGGCCTGGTGCCCGTCGACGCCCGAGATCAGCCGGTCCACCGGCGCCGGGTCGGTCGTGTAGCAGCTGGCCGACGCGACCGAGACCGGGATGCCGGCGAAGGTCGAGTGCGACGAGTAGTGGAAGTGGCCGCCCAGGATCTGGCGCACATCGGTCCCCTCGATGACGGCCGCCAGCCGGTCCTGGTCGAGCAGCTCGATGATCGCGGCCGGCTCCATGGTCGGCACCGGGATCGGCGGATGGTGCATCGCCAGCACCGTCCCGTGCTCGGCGGGCGTGCTGAGCTGCCGACCCAGCCAGTCGAGCTGCTCGGGGAGGAGGTCGCCGTGGTGGTAGTTCGGCACGCTGGTGTCCAGCGCGATGATCCGCAGACCGTCGACGTCGTATGCGCGGTCCTGTGGCCGGTCGTCGTCGGAGCCGAAGAGCCCCTGGGCGTACGGCGCGCGCTCGTCGTGGTTGCCGATCACCCACACCACCTGGGCGCCCATCCCCGTCGCGACGGGTTCCACGAGCTCCCGCAGCCGCGCGTACGCCTCCGGCTGGGCCCGGTCCGCGAGGTCGCCGGTGAAGAC
The DNA here is from genome assembly GCA_963749865.1 of uncultured Actinomycetota bacterium. GTDB lineage: Bacteria > Actinomycetota > Actinomycetes > Propionibacteriales > Nocardioidaceae > Nocardioides. Next base: position 111,420 of record CAVVOE010000001.1, on the reverse strand, counting down.
CAGCGCCTGCGGCGGCGGGTCCAGCCGGCCGAGCCGCTCGAGCGCGAGCCGCAGCCCGTCCTCGGGCTGCACGATGCCGTACTGACGGACGCCCTGGGCGAGCAGGTGGACGTCGCTGAGGTGGGCGATCGTGAAGCGGGGGGCGGGGTACTGGCCGTACTGCACGCGCAGACGCTAGCGCCGTTCGAGGCGGAAGACCGGGATGGTGCGGTCGGTGCGCTCCTCGTACTTCGCGTAGTTGGGCCAGGTCTGCAGCATGGTCTGCCAGGCCGCGGCGCGGTCCTCGCCGGTGAGCTCGGTGGCCCGGACCGCGAACCTCTTCTTGCCGAACTCCACCTTCGCCGCACCGTCGGCGGCCCGCAGGTTGCCGACCCACAGCGGCGTCTTCGGGCCACCGAAGTAGGAGCCGGCGATCAGGATGGTGTCGCCGTCGGGCACGCACAGCAGCGGCGTCGTGCGCTCGACCCCGGACTTGCGGCCCTTCACGGTGAGGTTGACGTTGGGCAGCCCGGCGATGTCGAGGACGGTGACCCGCCCGCGGCTCAACCGGTGCAGGTTCTTGTCGAACCACACGATCTGCGGCAGCAGCTTCGGCATCCAGGGGATCGCGCCGATGCGGATCGCGACGGGAGTCAGCAGGCCCATGGCAGAAGGGTACCCAGAACTAGAACGCGTTCTATTCGGTGCGGGCGGGGACGACCACGCCGGCCACCTCGCCGAGGGTGATCCGGCCGCCGTCGGTGCCGGGAGCCGTGTAGCGCAGCACCACCTCGTCGCCGTCCTGGAGGAAGGTGCGCCCGTCGGCCATCGGCTCCTGGCCGCCCCAGGACAGCTCGAGGAACGAGCCGCGCTGGCCGGGCTCGGGACCGCTGATGGTGCCCGAGGCGAAGAGGTCGCCGGTGCGCAGGGACGCGCCGTTGACGGTCATGTGGGCGAGCATCTGGGCGGGCGACCAGTACATGGTGCGGTAGGGCGGCCGGCTCACCATCTCACCGTTGAGCACCACCTCGACGTTGATGTCGAGCCCGTGCGTCGCGCCGGGCCCCAGGTAGGGGAGCGGCTCCGGGTCCTGGCCGGGCAGCTCCACCCAGGCGGCGTCCAGGGCAGCCAGGGGGGTGACCCAGGGCGAGACCGAGGTGGCGAACGACTTGCCGAGGAACGGTCCGAGCGGGACGTACTCCCAGGCCTGGATGTCGCGCGCCGACCAGTCGTTGAGCCCTGTGACCCCGAAGACGTGGTCGGCCAGCCCGGTGAACGGAACCGGCGAGCCGAGCTCGGACGGCGCTCCCACCACGAAGCCGAGCTCGGCCTCGATGTCGAGGCGTCGCGACGGGCCGTACGTCGGCGCGACCTCGTCGGGCGCCTTCCGTTGCCCGCTCGGCCGGGTGACCGGCGTCCCGGAGACGACGATCGTCCCGGCTCGGCCGTGGTAGCCGATCGGCAGGTGCCGCCAGTTCGGCGTGAGCGGCTCGGAGTCGGGGCGGAAGATCTTCCCGACGTTGGACGCGTGGTCGAGCGAGGCGTAGAAGTCGACGTAGTCGGCGACCTCGACGGGCAGGTGCAGCGTCACCTCCTCGATCGGCAGCGGTTCGCAGCCGCCCTCGACCAGGGCCCGCACCTCGTCGCGGGTCTGCCGCCACACCTCCGGCCCGAGCGCCATGAACGCGTTGAGTGACGGCTCGGCGAACTCCGGCCGCCCGGTCTCGCCGTGCAGGTCGACCACCCAGGCGCCGTCCGCGTCGTCGTAGCGGACGCCGACGCGGCGCGGGCCGCCGGCGACCGAGAAGACGCCGTACGGCAGGTGGTCCAGTCCGAAGCCGTTCACGAGACCAGTCCCAGCGCGCGCAGGTCAGCCCACGGCTCGGCCACCGAGCACGAGCCGAACGAGATGAACCAGCGGCGACCTCGTTCGGCCTCGTCGGCGGACACGGCAAGGTCGCGGTCCTCCAAGGTGGCAACGACCTGGTCATGGGTGGCACCGTCGAACGCACGCCCGGTGGCCACGAGCACGTTGAGGAAGCCGTGGTGCTCGAAGCCGTCCTCGCCGGTGTGCCGCAGGCCGCGGTGCAGGCCGGCGGTGCACTTGAACTGGGTCTCGCGGTCGAGGGCCGCGTCGATCCAGCGCGCGAGCACCTCGGATGACGGGTACGCCGACGCCTCGAGGCCGCCGGTGCGGAACTTCAGGCGCAGCCCGGCCTCCGCAGCGACGTCGGCCGCGGCCAGCCAGCCGTGGTCGGGGCTTGCCTGGGGCAGCTCGACGAAGATCGGCCACTCGGTCTCGAGGTCGTCGGTCGCCGCGACGACCCGGCGCACGTTGCCGGCGAGGTCGTCGAGGTCGCGGACCGCGATCTCCATGCCGGCGATCCCCACGTTGGTCCGTCGGACCCACTGCGTCGGGCCGGCCAGCTGGCCGGCACCGCCGGTGCAGACGATCGACACGGGAGCCTCGAACCCGCGCACCTGTGGCAGGTCGGTGTCCCTGACCACGAAGCTGCCGACCAGGTCAGCGCCCTCCTCGGCTGTCCGGGAGGCGTACGCCGAGGCAGCCTCGTCGAGGGGAGCGTTTCCGGGCGGGAAGATCGCGGCGTCGTCGACCAGGGCGACCCACGCATCGTCGAGTGGCACCCGACTAACGTACGAGACATGGCGCACTACCGAGCAGTGGGTGAGGTCCCGCCGAAGCGACACACCCAGCACCGGGACCCCGAGGGCAACCTCTACCGCGAGGAGCTGATGGGCGAGGAGGGGTTCTCGTCCGACTCCTCGCTGCTGTACCACCGCGGGGTCCCGTCGGCCATCGTCGGCAGTGAGGTGTGGGAGCTGCCCGACCAGACCCGCACGCCCAACCACCCGCTGAAGCCGCGCCACCTCAAGCTGCACGAGCTGGCGACGGACCCTGCATCCACGGGAGACCCGGTCACCGGCCGGAGGCTGGTGCTGGGCAACAACGACGTCCGGATCGGGTACGTCGTCACCGGCGTCGACCCGTCCGCCTACTACCGCAACGCGATCGGCGACGAGTGCGTGTACGTCGAGGCCGGCTCCGGCACCGTCGAGACGGTGCTCGGCGTGCTGTCCTACCGCACCGGCGACTACGTGATCGTGCCCCGAGCGACCACCCACCGCTGGGTCCCGTCGGAGCCGAGCCAGCTCTACGCGATCGAGGCCAACAGCCACATCGCGCCGCCGAAGCGGTACCTGAGCCGCTTCGGTCAGCTCCTCGAGCACGCGCCGTACTGCGAGCGCGACCTGCACGGCCCGAGTGAGCCGTTCATCTCGGAGGGTCACGACGTCGAGGTGCTGGTCAAGCACCGCACCAGCGCCGGCGTCGTCGGCACCCGGATGACGTATGCGACGCACCCGTTCGACGTGGTCGGCTGGGACGGCTGCCTCTACCCCTACACGTTCAACGTCGACGACTACATGCCGATCACCGGCAAGGTGCACCAGCCGCCGCCGGTGCACCAGGTCTTCGAGGGCCACAACTTCGTGGTCTGCAACTTTCTGCCCCGCAAGGTCGACTACCACGAGCTGGCGATCCCGGTGCCCTACTACCACTCGAACGTCGACAGCGACGAGGTGATGTTCTACGTCGGTGGCGACTACGAGGCCCGCAAGGGCTCCGGCATCGGCCTCGGCTCGATCTCGTTGCATCCCGGTGGCTATGCGCACGGCCCCCAGCCCTCGGCCATCGAGGCAGCCCTGGGCGTGGACTACTTCGAGGAGTCCGCGGTCATGGTCGACACCTTCGCCCCGCTCGACCTGGGTGAGGGGGGTCTCTCGGTGGAGGACCCGGCGTACGCCTGGACCTGGGCAGGCCGCGGCCCCCAAGGACCGGCAGAGGGCGGCGACAGCCCGGCGGTCTTCTCGAACTCATGAAATGACGCCGACCCGGCGCGGGACTCGCGCCGGGTCGACCTTGAGCTGCTTCGGCTTCGGGCCGGCTCAGCCGATCTTGAGCACCCTCGTGCCGCCGGCGAACTTGTCGAAGAAGTGCTGGCGCTGAGGGTCGCTGTTGATGTTCACGGCGATCACGATGATGGAGACCAGCTGCGCGAGCGGGCCGAGGCACGGCACGATCCCGAAGGCGTTCCAGATGTTGCGCTTGAGCGCGTCGTTCATGCTCGGGTTGCTCTGGCCGTCGGGTCCGACGGTCTTCAGCTTCATCACCTGCTTCCCGATGGTCTGGCCGCGGTTGGACTCCATGTAGGCGAAGTAGCCGGTGTAGAGCACCGCGCCCGCGACGCCGTTGATGAAGACGGTGGTCCAGTAGCTGGTGGAGGCGGCCAGGACTCCGTAGATGATGCCGACCACGATCCCGACGATGATGCCGTCGATCAGGCGGGCCAGGAACCGGTCGAGCAGGTTGCCTGGCTGCCCCGGGCCGTAGGCCGCAGCGGGAGCTCCCGGCATGGGCGCGCCGGCGCCGGCGGGCGGTGGCGGCGGAGGGGTCGGGGGTGGCGCCATCGACTGGTCGGGCGGCGGGACGGTCGCCGGGTTGGGCGGCGGCGGGGGCGGAGGCGTCGGCTCTTCCGGCGGCGGGGTCGAACCGGCGGGAGGCTCGGTGCTGCTCATGCAGTGCTCCATTCCTTGGCTGGTGCGACGCGGATCCGACGTACGACACCGGGTCAGCGTTGCGATCGGGCCGAAGATAGTCCTTCCGGGCCACTCGCGTCAGGACCCGGACGGGCCATTCGCGCCCGGGGCGGAGCAGGATGGGACGGTGAGCAACCTCGAGGACAAGCCCGACGAGCTCGTCTGCGAGCCAAGCGGCGGTGGTGTCGAGGTGATGACGCCCCGCGACGTACCCCTTGGCGGGCCGCGGGCGATGACCGTACGCCGGACGCTGCCGCAGCGGGATCGGTCCCTGGTCGGGGCATGGTGCTTCCTGGACCACTACGGCCCCGACGACGTCGCCGAGACCGGCGGCATGGCCGTCGCCCCGCACCCGCACACCGGGCTTCAGACCGTGTCGTGGCTGTTCACGGGCGAGGTGGAGCACCGCGACAGCGCCGGGCACCACGCGATGGTGCGGCCGGGCGAGCTCAACCTGATGACCGCCGGCCACGGCATCAGCCACTCCGAGGTCTCCACCGCCGGCACCTCCGTCCTGCACGGCGCACAGCTGTGGGTGGCGCTGCCCTCCTCGGCGCGCGACACCGCACCTCGGTTCGACCACTTCGCCCCCGACGCCGTCACCGGCGAGGGCTGGGAGGCGCGGGTCTTCCTCGGTTCGCTCCTGGGCTCCACCTCTCCGGTCTCGACGGCCACGCCGCTCCTCGGCGCCGAGCTGCTCCTGGCTGCGGGCACCGAGCTGCACCTCGACGTGGACCCGGCCTTCGAGCACGGCGTCCTCGTCGACACCGGCGTGGTGTCGATCGGCGGCATCGAGACCAAGCAGCACGAGCTCGCCTACCTGCCGCCCGGGTCACAGCGGCTGTCCGTCGACGCGGTCGCCGACGCCCGGGTGCTGTTGCTCGGCGGCCCGCCGTTCGGCGAGGCAATCGTGATGTGGTGGAACTTCGTCGGCCGCAGCCACGAGGAGGTCGTGGCGTTCCGCTCGGAGTGGATGGCGCAGCTCGCGGACGACGGGTACGCCGACGGGCGGTTCGGCATCCCGACCGGCAACGACCTGCCGCCCATCCCCGCGCCCGCGCTGCCGAACGCTCGCCTCAAGGAGCGCCGCTGACCTGGGGTCGGCTGGGTTTGCGTCATACGGACGGAGCACCCGGTTGCTCGGTCCGCATGACGCAACCCAAATCCTGTCGGCGGCGTGGGTCAGGATGGCCGGCATGGGACCTTCGGTCGGCGAGGACGGCGTCGCGCGCTGCCCGTGGGCCGGTGGCCCCGGTCTGATGCGCGACTACCACGACCAGGAGTGGGGGCACCGGGTCCGGGGTGAGTCGGCGTACCTCGAGCGGCTCACGCTGGAGGCGTTCCAGTCCGGGCTGTCGTGGTCGACGATCCTCAACAAGCGCGACGCCTTCCGGGAGGTGTTCCACGGCTTCGACGCGGACGCGATCGCGACGTTCGACGAGGACGACGAGGCGCGGCTGATGGCCGACGCCCGGATCGTGCGCAACCGGGCCAAGATCTCGGCCGCGATCGTGAACGCGCGGGCCACCGTGGCGCTGCGTGAGCAGGAAGGTCTCGAGGCGCTGGTGCTCTCGTTCGCGCCGGAGCCTCCGCCCGCTCCGCACACCACCGAGGAGATGCAGACGACCTCGGCCGAGTCCATCGCGCTGTCCAAGGCGCTGAAGAAGCGCGGCTTCGCCTTCGTCGGCCCGACCACGATGTTCGCCCTGATGGAGGCGATCGGGATCTTCGACCCGCACCTGGTCGGCTGCTTCCGGCGCGGTCAGGGCTGAGGGCTCACTGGACCAGGCGTCCGCCGAAGGCGAGGCGCCCAGTCGCGCTGTCCTCGAACAGCACGTGCACGTTCTCGGCCGGCCGGCCGGTGACCTCGGCCACTGCGGCAGTGACGCGACCGATGCGCTCCTCCAGCTCGGGGCCGGCCGGACGGGTGCGCTCGAGCACGGTCACGAAGACGGGCCGCACGTCATCTGCGCCGCCGTTCTCGGCGTAGTGGTCGCGGGCCAGCTCTCGCACCCGGACCCAGGTGCCCCCGGAGCGCGACGTCAGTGCCTCGCCGATGGCGTCGGCCAGGCCCTGGCTGAGCGCGCTCGTGACGTCGGCGGGCCCGACCAGCTCGACGTCGACGATGGGCACTAGGGCACGCCCCTAGTCCGCCTGACCCACTAGCCCGGCGGAGTCGATGCCGGCCAGCGCGGCCTCCTCGTCGTGGTCGGAGGTGTCGCCCGAGACGCCGACCGCGCCCAGCACGGTGCCGTCGGCGGCCTTCACCAGGACCCCGCCCGGCACCGGCACCAGTCGGCCGACCGAGTGCGTGACGGCGGCCACGAAGTACGGCTGCTGCTCGGCGCGCTCCATCAGCGACCGCGAGCCCATCCCCAGCGATATCGCGCCGTGCGCCTTGCCGTAGGCGACCTCGAACCGCTTGTTCGACGAGCCGTCCTCGCGTTCGGCCGCCAGCACGTGGCCGCCGGCGTCGAGGACGACCACCGTGAGCGGCTTGAACGACGCTTTGCTACCGGCGGCGAGGGTGCCCGCGATGATCGCCCGGGCCTGGGACAGGGAGAGGGTCATGACTGTCCGTCCTTCTGGGCAGCTTTCACGGCCCGGCGGCGCCGGTGCAGGATCGGCTCGGTGTAGCCCGAGGGCTGGGTGAGCCCCTCGAAGACCAGGTCGTGGGCGGCGCCGAAGGCCTCTCCGTCGTACGACGGGCCCATCGGCCGGTAGCCGGGCCCGGCCTGCTGCTCGTCGACCACGTCGGCCATCCGGCGGAACGCCGTCTCGACGTCATCGGCGGTCACCACGCCGTGCCGCAGCCAGTTGGCCACGTGCTGCGACGAGATCCGGCAGGTGGCGCGGTCCTCCATCAGCGCGGTGCCGTGGATGTCGGGGACCTTGGAACAGCCGACGCCGTCGTCGATCCAGCGCTTCACGTAGCCGAGCACGCCCTGGAGGTTGTTCTCGATCTCGGCCGACTTGTCCTCGTCGCTCCAGTCCGGCGAGGACGCGATCGGGATCGTGAGCAGCTGCTCGATCGTCGTACGACGCCCGCCCTGCTGCTGGGACAGGAGCTCCTGCTGGCGGGCGGCCACGTCGACCTGGTGGTAGTGCAGCGCGTGCAGCGTCGCCGCGGTCGGCGAGGGGACCCACGCACACGAGGCGCCGGCCTCCGGGTGACCGATCTTCTGCTCGAGCATCGCGGCCATCTCGTCGGGCATCGCCCACATGCCCTTGCCGATCTGGGCCCTGCCGTGCAGCCCGCAGGCCAGGCCGATGTCGACGTTCTGGTCCTCGTAGGCCTTGATCCACTCACTCGACTTCATGTCGCCCTTGCGGATCATCGCGCCGCCGAGCATGGAGGTGTGCAGCTCGTCGCCGGTGCGGTCGAGGAAACCGGTGTTGATGAAGGCGACCCGGGCCCGGGCGGCGTGGATGCAGGCCTTGAGGTTCGCCGACGTGCGCCGCTCCTCGTCCATGATCCCGAGCTTGATGGTGCCGCGGCCCAGCCCGAACAGGTCCTCGACCGCCGCGAACAGGTTGTCGGTGAACCTCACCTCGTCGGGCCCGTGCATCTTCGGCTTCACGGCGTACATCGACCCGGTCCGCGAGTTGCTCAGCTCGGCCCGGCCGTGGATGTCGACCAGGCTGCACAGCGCGGTCATCACCGCGTCGAGGATGCCCTCGGGGACCTCCTCGCCGGAGGAGTCGAGGATCGCGTCGGTGGTCATCAGGTGCCCGACCTGGCGCACGAACAGCAGCGACCGCCCGGGCAGCACGATCTGGCCGGCCGGGCCGTCGTAGAGGCGGTCCGGCTCGAGCTCCCGGGTGAAGGTCGAGTCACCCTTGCTGACCTCGGCGGTCAGGGTGCCCTGATTCAGCTGCAGCCAGTTGCGGTAGGCCGCGACCTTGTCCTCGGCGTCGACCGCGGCGATCGAGTCCTCGAGGTCCATGATCGTCGAGACCGCGGCCTCGACGAGCAGGTCCTTGACCCCGGCCGCGTCGTCCTGGCCGATCTCGTCGTCGCGGTCGACCTGGATCTCCACGTGCAGCCCGTGGTGGACCAGCAGCACGCCCTCGGGGTCGGCCGGGTCGCCGCGGTGCCCGACGTACTGGCTCGCGTCCGCCAGCCCTGTTGAGGACGAGTTCTCGCCGTCGCCCAGCTTCACGGTGAGCGTGCCGCCCTCGGTGGAGTAGCCGGTCGCGTCGGCATGGCTGCCGTCGGCCAGCGGGAAGTGCTCGTCGAGGAAGGCCCGGGCCCGCTCGATCACGGCCGCGCCGCGCTTCGGGTTGTACGACGAGCCGCGCTCCCTGCCCTCGTCCTCGGACAGCACGTCGGTGCCGTAGAGCGCGTCGTACAGCGAACCCCAGCGTGCGTTGGCGGCGTTGGCCGCGAACCGCGCGTTGAGCACGGGCACCACGAGCTGCGGGCCGGCCTGGACGGCGACCTCCTCGTCGACGTTGTCGGTCTCGATGGTGAAGTCGGCGGGCTCGTCGACCAGGTAGCCGAGGTCGCGCAGCAGCTGGACGTACGCCGCCTGGTCCTCGACCGGCCCGGGGTGGGCCGAGTGCCATTCGTCGAGCTGCTGCTGGAGCTCCTCCCGGCGGGCCAGCAGCTCGCGGTTGCGGGGGACGAAGTCCGTCAGGATCGCCTCGACACCGCTCCAGAACGCTTCCTCGTCGACACCCGACCCGGGCAGCGCCTCGTCGCGCACGAAGGCGTGCAACGCCGCGGCTACCCGCAGCCCTCCGACAGTGATGCGATCAACCACAGTGAGTCCCTCCTGGTGGCATCTTTGCCCTGAGCGAGTAAGTCTTGCCTACATGACTGTCGAAGTGCAGGTCGACCTCGGGCCCCTGGTAGCCGAGCTCGGTGACGACGTCGTCGTCACCGACGCCGAGCGGATCGACAAGTACCGCTGGGACCGCGCCAACGACCCCGACGCCGGAGTCCCGCTCGCCGTGGTGCGGGCCGGGTCGACCGAGGACGTGCAGGCCGCGGTGCGGTTCGCGGCTGCGCACGGCGTGCCCGTCGTGCCCCGCGGCGCCGGCAGCGGCCTGTCCGGCGGCGCCTCGGCGGTCGACGGCTGCCTGGTCGTCTCGACCGAGCGGATGACCGCCATCGAGGTCGACCCCGTCACCCGCACGGCGGTCGCCCAACCCGGCCTGATGAACGCCCAGGTGAAGGCGGCCGCTGCTGAGCACGACCTCTGGTACCCGCCCGACCCCTCGTCGTACGAGATCTGCTCGATCGGCGGCAACATCGCCACCAACGCGGGCGGACTGTGCTGCGTGAAGTACGGCGTCACGACCGACTACGTGCTCGGCCTCACCGTGGTGCTGGCTGACGGCACCGCGGTCCGGCTCGGCGGAGCCCGGCTCAAGGACGTGGCCGGCCTCTCGCTCACCAAGCTGTTCGTGGGCTCGGAGGGGACGCTGGGGATCGTCACCGAGATCGTGTTGCGGCTGATCCCGAAGCAGCGGCCGCCGGCCACCCTGGTGGCGACGTTCGCGACCCTCGACGACGCCACCGCGACCGTGCTGGCCATCACCAGCCGGTTGCGGCCCTCGATGCTGGAGTTCATGGACTCCCCGACCATTCAGGCGGTCGAGGACATGACGAAGATGGGGCTGGATCGCGACGCGGCTGCGATGCTGGTGATCCAGTCCGACGAGCCGGCCGGCCACGCCGCTGCCGAGTGCGAGCTGATCGCGTCGCTGTGCGAGGAGAACAACGCCACCGAGGTGTTCTCCACCGACGACCCCGACGAGGGCGAGGCGTTCGTCGTCGCCCGTCGCAACGCCATTCCTGCCGTCGAGCGCACCGGCACCCTGCTGCTGGAAGACGTCGGCGTGCCGCTCCCGAAGCTCGGCGCGCTGGTCGACGGGATCGCGAAGATCTCGGCCGACCGCGAGGTCACCATCGCCGTGATCGCCCACGCCGGCGACGGCAACACCCACCCGCTGATCGTCTTCGACCCCTCGGACCAGGACATGGCAGAGCGCGCGCGGACGGCGTACGGCGAGGTGATGGAGCTCGCCATGGCGCTCGGCGGCACCATCACCGGCGAGCACGGGGTCGGCCGGCTCAAGCGGCCGTGGCTCGGCGACTACCTCGGCCCGGACGTGCTCGCGCTCAACCAGCGCATCAAGGACGCCCTGGACCCGCAGGGGATCCTCAACCCGGGCGCAGTCTTCTAGCCCGATCTCGGACCGGCCCTCGGTCCGGGGGTTGGCCGGCTGCCCCAAGGGGTATGCCGTGGGTCCGGCATCCGCCGGTCCGGACACCACGTCCGGGTCCCCCGAGCCCGAAAGGCACCCCCACACATGCGCAGGTTGGCCATCCTCGGAGTCGCGAGCGTCACCACGCTCGCCCTCGCCACCCCCGCCCTGACGGTCTCCGCCACCGCGGCACCCGACGGCGTCCGCTCGACGCACGCCGCGGCACCCGTCGTGGCCAAGAAGAAGCCCAAGATCAAGCTCAAGCGCTCCGCCAAGGGTGTCCAGCCCGGTATCGGCAAGGAGAAGATCACCGCCATCGTGAACGGCGGCGGCAAGGTCAAGTTCACGCTCAAGGGCACCGGGCTCAAGAAGCACAAGAAGGTCAAGATCAAGAGGGGCAAGGCGGTCTACAAGGTGCCGCCGCTCGGCACCGGCTCCTACAAGGTCACCGGAACGTTCCAGGGCAAGAAGGCCAAGACGAAGTTCAAGGTCTACAACTCCAACCTCTCAGTGAACTCGACGACCTTCACGTTCTCCGCCTCCGGCGACGAGCGGATGTATGCACCGCTGAGCGGCAGCGTGCTGTTCAAGGACAAGCCAGCCACGTCCGGTTACGTCGACATCTATCTGGACGGGAAGTTCAAGGGCGGCAGCGACTCGCCGTACTTCCTCGGCTTCACTCCCCTCAAGGCCGATGGCACCTTCGACGCGTCGTACTACTTCGGGGCGCAGGTCACCAAGGACTTCGGGCTCGCCGGCGGCAACCTCGGCGCCTTCGGCCCGGGCACCTACCAGTTCCAGGCCTACTACACCGACGGACCTGAGTACTCCGACTACATCTCGTCCAACTTCATCACGGTCGTCGTCACCCCCTGACGGGTCACGACCGACGACGTCCGGCGATCCCGGCGGCCAGCACCGGCCGCCGGGGTCGTCGTCTACTCGACGCCGAACAGGTCTCCGGGCTGGCAGCCGAGCGCGTCACAGATCGCGGTCAGCGTGCTGAACCGGATCGCCCTGGCGCGCTGGTTCTTCAGCACGCTGAGGTTCACGATCGTCACGCCGATCTCCTCGGCCAGGGCGGTGAGGGTGAGGCCGCGCTCAGCCAGCAGCTCGTCGAGCCGGCAGACCACGCGGTGCGGCTCCTCGACCGGCACTAGACGAGCCCGTCGACGTCGTGGGCCAAGCGGGCACCGATGCCGAAGGCCTCGGCCACCGCGAGGACGAGGAGTGACACCAGCAGCCACGGCAGGGTGGCCCCGAGGACGTCCCATCCCGCGATGACCCCTGGGGACTGCGTCGGAAGAACCCGCGACACGACCACGTGACCCGAGACCGACTCCAGGAGAGGTACGACGACCGCGGCGACCCCCACGACGGCTGCCACCCGCCTCAGGCGGCGGGCCCCGCCCTCCGAGAACGGCCGGCCGGAGTAGGTCTCGGTCATCATCCGCAGCAGGAGCACCGCCACGGTCGAGACGGCGAGCGAGAGGAACAGAGCCGGCAGCAGCGAGACCGCCCACGGCCACAGGGAGGCGTTGTCGATGACGTAGCGGGTGTATCCCTCGACCTCGACGCTGGTGCCCGGCCGCGGAGTGCCGAGACCTGTCGCTCCCTCGGTCAGCTCCGCGGACCGCCGGTCGAGCCAGCTGACTCGACGCTCGCCGAAGACGTTGATCACCGCGAAGACCACGAGGAACGGTGCGGTCAGCGCCAGCAGGCGGAGGAACCCGCGGAGAAGGAACGGGGTGGCGCGGGACCAGGGCGACGAGCTCATGGCATCCTCCATCGGGCGGTTATCGATATTCAATAACATTGACTATCGATATGGCAAGCGTTTCGAGGTGTGGAGGGCACGCGCTTCGCTAGTGGCCCGCACCGGAAGTTCAGTGCCTAAGTCCGTGCTGCGAGTGCGTGCATCGCAAGGCGCCGGAGCGACGCTCTACTTGTTCGTCCAGCGAGCGACGGCAACGCCGCGAGGTGCGTGCACGGAGTGCGGAATTATGTGCCGAACTTCCGGTGCGGGGCACTAGATTCGTCCGCCGTGACCGGTGAGCACCGCATTCACGCCTTCGAGGACGACGCACTCGGCGACCACGACGCGGTGGGGCTGGTCGAGGCCCTGCACGGTGGCCAGGTCTCCGTCCCGGAGGTCGTCGGGGCCGCGATCACCCGGGCCCAGCGGATGCAGCCGGAGCTCAACGGCATCGCCCACGAGGCCTTCGGCCGGGCCAGGGCCGAGGCGCGGGAACCACGGCCCGGCTTCTTCGCCGGCGTGCCGACCTGGGTCAAGGACAACGTCGACGTGGCCGGGATGCCGACCATGGACGGCGCGGACGCCTGGGCCCCGGTGGCGCGCAAGAAGGACGGCGACTTCGCGCGGATGTACCTCGCCACCGGTCTGCTGCCCCTGGGCAAGAGCCAGCTCAGCGAGTACGGCTTCTCGCCCAGCGCGGAGCACCCGCGGCTGGGGCCGGTGCGCAGCCCGTGGGACACGAACCGGACGGCGGGTGCGAGCTCGGCCGGGTCGGCGGCGATGGTGGCAGCGGGCGTGGTCCCGATCGCGCACGCCAACGATGGTGGCGGCTCGATCCGGATCCCCGCGGCGGTCAACGGGCTCGTGGGGCTCAAACCGACCCGGGACCGGCTCGCCCAGGACGCGCTGATGCGACAGATGCCGGTGCGGATCGTCAGCGACGGGGTGGTGACGCGGAGCGTGCGCGACACCGCGGCGTTCTTCCGGGAGGCCGAGAAGGTCTACCGCGCGCTGCACCTCCCGCCGATCGGCGACCTCACCCGGCCCGGCCGCGGCCGGCTGCGGATCGGCGTACACACCGAGGGCGTCGGCCGGGGCGCCAACCCCGAGGTCACCGAGCTGACCCTCAAGACCGCGCGGCTGCTCGAGGAGCTCGGACACCACGTCGAGCACGCCGACTCGCCGGTGGACGAGTCGTTCCCCGACGACTTCCTCCTCTACTGGTCGAGCCTGGCCTTCTTCCTGCTCCGCAGCGGCCGTCGGACGCACGGCGCGTCGTGGAACCCCGGCCACCTCGACAACATCAGCCGCGGCCTGGCTCGGCAGGCGCGCCGCAACCTGCACCGCCTGCCCGGCGCGATCCGACGGCTCCGGCGCAGCCGCAAGGTCTCCGAGACCTTCTTCGAGAACTACGACGTGGTGCTGACGCCGACCCTGGCCACCGAGACCCCCGCGGTCGGCTGGCTCGACCCCACCCAGGACTACGGCCTCCTGATGGACCGGATCAAGGACTGGGTGGCCTTCACCCCGCTGCAGAACGCGACCGGCGACCCGGCCATCTCGCTGCCCCTGGCGACCACCGCCAGCGGGCTGCCGCAGGGGATGATGTTCGGGGCCGGCGCGGGGCGCGAGGCGACGCTGATCGAGCTCGCCTACGAGCTCGAGGAGGCGGTTCCTTTTGCCCGGATCCAGGGCTGAGCTCAGCCGTTACGGGCAATTCGGCCAGACCGCCGAGGCTGTGTAGAGTTCTCCGTCGGTGTCACCCACCGGCCCCTCTAGCTCAGTCGGCAGAGCGTCTCCATGGTAAGGAGAAGGTCTACGGTTCGATTCCGTAGAGGGGCTCTGGCACAGTCAGATCTGCTTGGCGTTCGTCACTACGCTCGACAGTGAGGCCGTGTCCCCCGTGGCGGGGTAGCTCAGGTGGTTAGAGCACACGGCTCATAATCGTGGTGTCGCGGGTTCGAATCCCGCCCCCGCTACTGCGCAAACGACGTACTAACCCAGAGGCCCCAGAAAGGGACACCGCCCGTGGCCAGCAAGAGCTCCGACGTTCGCCCCAAGATCACGCTCGCGTGCACCGAGTGCAAGGAGCGCAACTACATCACCAAGAAGAACCGGCGCAACGACCCCGACCGGCTCGAGCTGGCCAAGTTCTGCCCGCGCTGCCGCAAGCACCAGCCGCACCGCGAGACCCGCTGACCCCAGCGTCCGAGAGGCCCCGTCCGGTTCGCCGGAGCGGGGCCTTCTCTATGGTTCGGGTATGCCCGTGGACCCGTCGCTCGTCGGCCGGTCGTTCCCACCCACCGGCGCCTTCGAGGTGACCGAGGAGCGGGTCCGCGCCTTCGCCAGCTCCACCGGCGCGTCGTACGCCGGGGGGCCGGCGCCCGCGACGTTCCCCATCGTGCTGGCCTTCGAGGCGATGAACGCCTTCCTCGACGCCGAGTCCGTCGACCTATTCAGGATCGTGCACGGCGAGCAGCGGTTCACCTATGAGCGGCCGGTCGTGCCGGGCGACGTGCTCACCGCGACGCTGAGGGTGGCGAGCCTGCGCCAGATCGGCGGCAACGACATCATCGGCACCACCAGCGAGATCACCGACGCCGACGGCACGCTGGTGTGCTCGACGAGCGCCACGCTCGTCCACCGAGGACCCGCCGCCCCATGAGCGACAAAGCCCTCGAGACCAGGACCTTCACCGTGACCCGCGCGGACCTCGTGGCCTACGCCGAGGCGAGCGGCGACCACAACCCGATCCACCAGGACGACGAGGTGGCCCGCAGCGTCGGGCTGCCCGGCGTGATCGCCCACGGCATGTACACGATGGCGCTCGCCGCCCAGGCGGTCGCGGACTGGTACCCCGGCGCCGAGCTCGTGTCGATCGGCTGCAAGTTCACCGCCCCGGTCGTGGTTCCGGCCCAGGGTGGCGTCGAGGTCGTGGTCGCCGGTGAGGCCAAGGAGCCTGCGGACGGCCTGACCACCATCGCGCTCACGGTCACCTCGGGCGGACAGAAGGTGCTGGGCATGCCCAAGGCCGTCGTCCGTGCCCCCTGAGATGTCGGAGCTGCTCTCCGAGCACACGACCCTGCGTCTCGGTGGTCCGGCGACGGCCTGGGTGCGCGCCACGACCGAGGAGGAGCTCGTCGACGCGCTGACGAACGTCGAGGGGCCGGTGCTGGTGCTCGGCTCCGGCAGCAACTTGGTGGTCGCGGACGAGGGGTTCACCGGCACCGTGGTCGAGGTGGCCACCTCCGGCGTACGCGCCGATGTCGAGGGCACCCCCGAGCAGGGCGCCACCTGCGGCGGGGTCATGGTCACGGTCGCGGCGGGGGAGGACTGGGACGGGTTCGTCGCCCACGCTGTCGAGCGTGGCTGGGTGGGCGTCGAGGCGCTGGCCGGCATCCCCGGCCTGGTCGGCGCCACCCCGATCCAGAACGTCGGTGCCTACGGCCAGGAGGTCTCCCAGACGGTGGCCCAGGTCCGGGTCTGGGACCGGGTCCTCAAGGGGGTGCGCACCTTCGCCACCGCCGACTGCGGTTTCGGCTACCGCACCTCGCGGTTCAAGGCCGACCGTCTCGAGTCCGGGGGAGGCCGGCACGTCGTCCTCGATGTCACGTTCCAGCTCGCCCAGGGCAGCCTCGGGACGTCGGTCCAGTACGCCGAGCTGGCCCGCACCCTCGGCGTGGAGCTCGGCCGGCGGGCCCCGCTGGCCGCCGTGCGCGACGCGGTGCTCGAGCTGCGCCGCAGCAAGGGCATGGTCCTCGACCCGGCCGACCACGACACCTGGAGCGCGGGCTCGTTCTTCACCAACCCGGTCGTCGACGCCACCGACGTACCCCCGGACGCGCCGGCCTGGCCCCAGTCCGACGGCGGCGTGAAGACCAGCGCCGCGTGGCTGATCGAGACGGCCGGCTTCGGCAAGGGCTACGGCCACGGCGCCGTCTCGCTGTCCACCAAGCACACCCTCGCGCTGACCAACCGAGGCGGAGCCACCACCGAGCAGCTGCTCGACCTGGCCCGTGAGATCCGCGAAGGCGTCGAGGCCAGGCACGGCATCCGGCTGGTCAACGAGCCGGTGCTGGTCGGGTGCGAGCTCTGACCGACGACCGGCTCACACCAGCGAGTAGTCGGTGTACCCGATCCAGACCGCGAGCGCCACGAACCCGGCGATGGCGAGGAACCCGAGGACGCTCGTCACCGCGCCCATCCACATCCCCGTGACCGCGGAGCCGAGGTTGCCGTAGACGCCGGGGGCACGCTCGATCTCCCGCTTGGCCCTGGCTCCGACGAACCAGGCGAACGGTGCGCACAGGACCCCCGGCAGGGTGACGCAGCACAACAGAGCGGTCACCAGAGAGGCGACCGAGATGATGCCCAGCACCAACGCGGTCTTCGCGCCCTTGTGGTCCTGAGACCCGGGGTAGGGCCCGGCGTAGGCGGGTCCCCACCCGGGCGGCCAGGCCTGCTGGTACCCCGGCTGGCCGTACGGAACCGTGGGCGGAGGCGGCACCGACGGCTGGACGTACGACGGTCCCGAGGGCTGGGCGGCCGGGCCGGACGGCGAAACGAACGGGTTCTCGTCGCTCTTCTGGCCGTACGGCTGGTGCGTGAACGGCGCGGTCTCCTCCGGGTCGCTCACCCGCGGATCATCTCAGGACGACCACGCATCGATGCCGTCCAGCAGTCGCTTGCGCACGTCGTCGGGAGCGCACGAGGCGTGCACCGACATCCGGGCCAGGTCAGCCAGCCGCTCGTCGGAGAGTCCGTGGGCGGCGCGCATCGCGGCGTACTGCCCGAGCAGCCGGGAGCCGAACAGCAGCGGGTCGTCGGCGCCGAGCGCCACCGTCGCACCCGCCTCCAGGAGGGTGGGCAGCGGCACCGAGCTCAGGTCGGAGTAGACGCCGAGCGCGACGTTGGAGACCGGGCACACCTCGAGGGCCACGCCGGCCGCGACGATGCGGTCCAGCAGGACCGGGTCCTCGGCCGCGCGGATCCCGTGGCCCAGCCGCTGGGCGTGCAGGGCGTCCAGGCAGGTCGCGATGTGCTCGGGTCCCTGGAGCTCGCCGCCGTGCGGCACCAGCCGCAGCCCGGCCCGCCCGGCGATCCGGAACGCACCGGCGAAGGCCGCGGTCATCCCGCGGCGCTCGTCGTTGGAGAGGCCGAAGCCGACCACGCCGCGGCCGGCGTACTGCGCCGCGAGCCGGGCCAGCGTGCGCGCGTCGAGCGGGTGCCGGATCCGGTTGGCGGCGATGACCACCGCCATCCCGAGACCGGTCTCGCGGGACGCGGCCGCCACCGCGTCGAGCACCAGGTCGGTGAACTGCGTGATCCCGCCGAACCGGGCGGCGTACCCGCTCGGGTCGACCTGGATCTCCAGCCAGCCGCCGCCGTCCTTGACGTCGTCCTCGGCGGCCTCGAGCACCAGGCGGCGTACGTCGTCCTCGGTGCGCAGCACCGACCGCGCCACGTCGTAGAGGCGCTGGAATCGGAACCAGCCCTTCTCGTCGGCCGCCGACAGCTCCGGTGGCCACTGCGAGACCAGCTGGTCGGGCAGCCTGATCCCGTCGCGCTCGGCCAGCTCGAGCAGGGTGGCGTGTCGCATCGCGCCGGTGAAGTGCAGGTGCAGGTGTGCCTTCGGGAGCTCGCGGAGGGAGCGGCCGGACCGGGTCTCAGCCAACCAGCTTCTCCGCCGCGGCCAGCCGGGTGCAGGTCGCGACGACGCGCGTCGCCTGCTCCACCTCGGCCGGCTCGGGGAACGTCGGCGCCAGCCGGATGTTGCGGTCGTGGGGGTCCTGGCCGTAGGGGAACGACGACCCGGCCGGCGTGAGGGCGACCCCCGCGCCCTTGGCCAGCTCGATCACCCGGGCCGCGGTGCCGTCCAGGACGTCGAGGCTGATGAAGTAGCCGCCGGTCGGCCGGGTCCAGCTGGCGACGCCGAGCCCGCCGAGCTGCTCATCGAGGACGTCGAGCACCGAGGCGAACTTGGGGGCGATGATCTCGCGGTGGCGGACCATGTGGTCGCGCACGCCCTGCGGGGAGCCGAAGAACTGCGCGTGCCGCAGCTGGTTCAGCTTGTCGGGGCCGATGGCGCCCTTGCCGAGGTGGCCGATGTACCACTTCACGGTCTCGACCGACCCGCCCAGGAAGCCGACGCCGGCCCCCGCGAAGGTGATCTTCGACGTCGAGGCGAACATGATCGGCCGGTGCGGGTGGCCGGCCGCCGAGGCCAGCGACAGGATGTCGGCGCTCTTGGCCTCGGCCTCGGTCAGGTGGTGGAACGCGTAGGCGTTGTCCCACAGGATCTTGAAGTCCGGCGCCGCCGTGGTCATCGAGGCCAGCCGCTCGGCGACCTCCTGGCTGACGATCGAGCCACTCGGGTTGGCGTACGTCGGGACCACCCACATGCCCTTGATGCTCGGGTCCTGGCCGGCCAGCTCGGCCACCGCGTCGGGGTCCGGGCCGTTGTCGTCCATCGGCACCGAGACCATCTCGATGCCGAACCATTCGGTCAGCGTGAAGTGCCGGTCGTAGCCCGGGACCGGGCAGATGAACCTGACCTTCTCCTCCTGGCCCCAGGGCCGATCGCTGTCCACGCCGCCCTTGAGCCAGAGGTCGGTGAGCACCTCGCGCATCATCACCAGGCTCGAGCTGCCGCCGGCCACCACCTGCTCGGGCTCGACCCACAGCAGGTCCGCGAACATCGCGCGGAGCTCGGCGATCCCCTCGAGCCCGCCGTAGTTGCGGGTGTCCACGCCGGCCTGGTCGGTCACGTCCTTGGGCAGGCTCAGCAGCCCGTCGGAGAGGTCGAGCTGGGCCGAGGCGGGCTTGCCCCGGGTCAGGTCCAGCTTGAGCCCCGAGGCCACGAGCTCGTCGTACGCCGCCCGCTCGCCGGCCAGGAACTCGGCGAGCTCCTCGGAGGAACGTCCGGCCAGAGGCGTGCGTTGGTCTGAAGAAGACACGGCCTGCGAGGTCACGGCCCCCATGCTGGCAGACCGGTGCGAGTTCGACTCTCCTCGGGCCGAGCCCGTAGACTTCCCGTTTGGTGGTTTCCCACAGGCTTTGCCATGCCCCGGGGACGCACCGGAGGGCACTAGCTCAACTGGCAGAGCATCGGTCTCCAAAACCGAAGGTTGGGGGTTCAAGTCCCTCGTGCCCTGCGAGGAAGCACCAGCGATGACCATTGAGAAGCTCAGCAAGAAGTTCACAGAAGGATCGAGGCGAGCAGCGTGACGGACAGCAAGGCGGTTCGCGGGCCGCGCGAGCATTCGGGGTCCGAGAAGCGCACCAGCCTTCCCGTGTTCTACCGGCAGGTCGTGGCCGAGCTGCGCAAGGTCGTCTACCCGACCCGTGACCAGCTGGTCACCTACTTCGTCGTGGTGATGGTCTTCGTGTTGATCATGATGGCGATCGTGGCGCTCCTCGACCTCGGGCTCGGCAAGCTGGCCTTCGAGGTCTTCAACGGCCGCAGCGCCGAGTAGCCCGATCGGGCCACCCCGGGCCGGACGGCCACCCCCAGCAGCCAGTGACTGAGTGATGGAGCGACACGTGTCGGAGCAGTACGACGAGCAGGACGAGCGCCCGGTGGAGACCACCGAGGACGCGGCTGCCGACGTCGAAGTGACCCAGGACGAGAGCCAGCCCGAGACCGTGCCCGAGCCCGGGCCCGAGACCGCGGCCGAGCCAGAGCCAGAGCCCGAGGACGGGTCCGAGGGCCTGGCCCCCGGTGAGAGCCCGGACCCCGAGCTCGAGGCCCAGTACGGCGAGCTCGACGACGGCCCCGAGATCGAGGACGACCCACGGCTGGACACCGAGGTGACCGACGAGACCACCGACCTCGCCATGGGGCTCGACGACACCGACGACGGCGGCGCCACCTCGATCGACCTGTCTGCGGCCGAGGGTGACGAGGGCCCCGCGGAGCCCGAGGCCGACGCGGTTGACGACTCTGCCGACGAAGCGGCCGTCGACGAGGCGGTCAGCGCCGAGACGGCCGAGGTCGAAGAGGCCGTCGACGCGGTCGAGACCGACGACGCCGACGACACCGACGAGGTCAACGAGGTCGACGAGCCGGCCGAGGCCTCCGACCCGCTCGAGGAGTTCCGCCGCGAGCTGTGGGAAAAGCCCGGTGACTGGTTCGTCGTACACACCTACTCCGGCATGGAGAACCGGGTGAAGTCGAACCTCGAGAACCGCATCATCTCCTTGAACATGGAGGACTACATCCACGAGATCGTGGTCCCCACCGAGGAGGTGGCCGAGATCAAGAACGGCCAGCGCAAGATGGTCAAGCGGACCGTCCTGCCGGGCTACGTCCTGGTCCGGATGGACCTGACCGACGAGTCCTGGGCCGCGGTGCGCCACACGCCGTCGGTGACCGGCTTCGTCGGCCACAGCCACCAGCCGGTGCCGCTGAGCATGGCCGAGGTGGAGAACATGCTGGCCCCCGCTGTCGTGGCCCGCGCCGAGGCCGAGGCGGTCGCGGCCGGCACCGCCGCGCCGGGCACCACCACGGCGAGCAAGAAGCAGGTCGAGGTGGCCGACTTCGACGTCCAGGACTCCGTGATGGTGGTCGACGGCCCGTTCGCCACCCTGCACGCGACCATCACCGAGATCAACCCCGAGTCCCAGCGCGTCAAGGCGCTGGTCGAGATCTTCGGCCGGGAGACCCCGGTCGAGCTGAGCTTCTCGCAAATTCAGAAAGTTTGACGAGGAGGAGCCTGCGACGACGACGTCGAGCTTTCTGAATTGAGAGAAAGGTCGAGCCCGTCGAGACACTCCGCACGGAGGGCTCGCAGCGCAACCCCCGCCGTACGGCGGGACAACAGAAGAAGTGGCAGGGACAGAACGCCCCGCTATGACCACACTAGGAAGAGATAGAAGAATGCCTCCCAAGAAGAAGATCGCTGCCCTGGTCAAGGTGCAGCTCCAGGCCGGTGGCGCGACCCCGGCCCCGCCCGTCGGCACCGCCCTCGGTCCGCACGGCGTCAACATCATGGACTTCTGCAAGGCCTACAACGCCCAGACCGAGTCCATGCGCGGGAACGTCGTCCCGGTCGAGATCACGATCTACGAGGACCGCTCGTTCACGTTCATCACCAAGACCCCGCCGGCCGCCGAGCTGATCAAGAAGGCCGCCGGTCTGAGCAAGGGCTCGGGCGTCCCGCACAAGGAGAAGGTCGGCAGGCTGACCAAGGACCAGGTGCGCGAGATCGCCCGGACCAAGATGCCCGACCTCAACGCGAACGACGAGGACGCCGCGATGAAGATCGTGGAGGGCACCGCCCGCTCGATGGGTGTCACCACCGAGAGCTGAGCGAGCTTGCGAGCTCAGCAATCAAAGTAGTCACAGTGGCAGGGCCGCGCTGGCCCGTTCGACCACACCCCTTCCCCGACGCCGGAGCGACGGCGTCACCACCAAAGGATTGAGACATGCAGCGCAGCAAGACCTACCGCGCGGCGGCCGAGACGTTCGACAAGGACGAGCTCTACCCCCCGCTCGCGGCGATCAAGATCGCCAAGACCGGCAGCAAGAAGAAGTTCGACGAGACCGTCGACGTGGTGATGCGGCTCGGGGTCGACCCCCGCAAGGCCGACCAGATGGTGCGCGGCACCGTGAACCTGCCGCACGGCACCGGCAAGACCGCTCGCGTCCTCGTGTTCGCGCAGGCCGACAAGGCCGAGGCCGCGCGTGAGGCGGGCGCCGACGTGGTCGGCGGCGACGAGCTGATCGAGAAGGTGAACGGCGGCTGGCTCGAGTTCGACGCCGTGGTCGCAACCCCGGACATGATGGGCAAGGTCGGCCGGCTCGGCCGCGTGCTCGGTCCTCGCGGTCTGATGCCGAACCCGAAGACGGGCACGGTCACCCCGGACCCGGCCAAGGCCGTCACTGACATCAAGGGCGGCAAGATCGAGTTCCGCGTGGATCGCCACGCCAACCTGCATTTCATCATCGGGAAGGCCTCCTTCTCCGAGGTGCAGCTGGCCGAGAACTACGCCGCGGCGCTCGAGGAGGTGCTCCGGCTGAAGCCGGCCAGCTCCAAGGGCCGCTACATCCGGAAGGTGACGGTCTCCACGACCATGGGCCCCGGAGTCCAGGTCGACCCGAACCGCACCAAGAACGTCGCATCTGACGACGCCACGACCGCCGAGTAATTCATCGGCTTTCGCGGATTTTTGGGTGGCCCGCCCGTAGATTTCCACGGGCGGGCCCAACCCATGTCCGGGTCCGCCCTACGGGTTGCTCTGGGGGGAGAGCAGACGGTGGCGCAGACGTGAAGTGCGTGGTCCTCGACGACTACCAGGATGTGGCGATGCAGTTCGCCGACTGGTCGGTCCTGCACGGCGTGGACGTCGTACCCGTGCGCCGCCACCTGGGGGACGCCGACGACGTGGTGCGCACGCTCAAGGGCGCCGAGATAGTCGTGCTGATGCGTGAGCGCACCCCGCTCACCGAGTCGATCCTGGCCCGGCTGCCCGATCTCCGGCTGGTGGTGACCACCGGCTCCCGCAACGCCTCGATCGACCTGGCCGCCTGCCGCGGCCGCGGCATCACGGTGTGCGGTACGGCGTCGCGTTCGGCCCCGCCGGCCGAGCTGACCTGGGCGCTCGTGCTCGGGCTGGCGCGGGGCCTGTCCCAGGAGGCCTCGGCGATGCGTGAGGGCGGCCCCTGGCAGTCCACCGTCGGCCGCGACCTGGCCGGCTCGACGTTCGGCGTGATCGGCCTGGGCAAGATCGGCACCCGGGTCGCGAAGGTGGCCAGGGCGTTCGACATGGACGTGATCGCCTGGAGCCCGCACCTGACCGACGAGCGGGCCGACGCCGTCGGCGTCCGGCTCGCCGCCTCCAAGCGCGACCTGCTGTTCAACTCCGACGTGGTCTCGCTGCACCTGCAGCTCTCGTGGTCGACCCGCCGGATCATCGACGCCGGCGACATCGCCGCGATGCGCCGCAACGCCTACTTCGTCAACACCGCCCGGGCAGGGCTGGTCGACAACGACGCCCTGGTCGCCGCCCTCCAGCAGGGCCGCCTCGCCGGCGCCGGGCTCGACGTCTTCGACGAGGAGCCGCTCCCCGCCGACCACCCGCTCCGCACCCTCCCCAACGTGCTGGCCCTGCCGCACCTGGGGTACGTCACCGCGGCCAACTACCGCACCTACTTCACCGAGGCGGTCCAGAACATCGATGCGTGGATTGCTGGGGAGCCCTTGCGGGTCATCTCCTGAGGGGGTGGGTGGGTCTGGGCCTGTGCTCGTGGCGCCGTGGCGCCGTGGCGCCGTGGGGGGCGGGCCTGCGGCCGGGGATGGTCGCGGCCTGCAGCGGCGCGTCGCGGCGGCGGCTGACGAACCAATTGCGTTGCGCTGGCCGCGCCGCGGCCAAGCTGCTTGATGGCCGCGACCCATCCCCGTCCTCCGGCCCGCCCGCGCATCGTCCTCGCTGCGTCATCACTGCGTCATCACTGGGGGTGGGGGGCGGGACGATTTGGCGCACGCGCAGGCGCGCACCTAGTCTTGTCGGCGTAACCAGAGACCGCCGGTCACCCGGGTGCGCGAGCAGCCGGACCGAAGGTTCCGCAGAGATGCGGACGGCCTGCGCAGGGGACAGAGCAAGAATCCTGATGGATTCGTTCACGCCCTGAGCCTGCGCTCGGGGCGTTCGTCTTTCCGAGGGTCCAGCGGTCTCGTCCACGAGAGAAGGAGACCGATGGCGCGGGCAGAGAAGCAGGCCGCCGTCGCGGAGATCGTCGAGTCGTTCAACGATGCCGCGGGGGCCGTGCTGACCGAGTACCGCGGACTCACCGTCAAGGAGCTGCAGGACCTGCGCCGCTCCCTCGGTGAGCACGCCGACTACGCCGTGGTCAAGAACACGCTGGCGAAGCTGGCCGCCCAGGAGGCGGGCATCGCGGGCTTCGACGAGCTGCTGACCGGTCCCACTGCGATCGCCTATCTCACCGGCGATGTCGTGGAGGCCGCGAAGGGGCTGCGTGACTTCGCCAAGGCTCACCCCGCCCTGATCATCAAGGGCGGTTACCTCGACGGCAAGGCCATCGACGCGAAGGAGGTCGCGAAGCTCGCCGACCTCGAGTCGCGCGACGTGCTGCTGGGCAAGCTCGCGGGCGCCATGCTCGCCTCGCTCCAGAACGCCGTCTTCCTGTTCAACGCCCCCATCGCCCAGGTCGCCCGGCTCGCCGGTGCGCTCCAGGCGAAGGCCGAGCAGGACCCCTCGATCCTCGCTGGTGGTGCCGGTGCGCCGGTCGCCGCCGAGGAGGCCCCGGCCGAGGAGGTCGCCCCGGAGGCGACCGCCGCTGACGAGGCCCCCACCGACGAGGCCGCCGCTGACGAGGTGGCTCCCGCGGCCGAGGCCGACGAGGCCTCCGCCGCCGAGGGCACCACCGAGGAGTCCACCGAGGACACCACCGAGGAAGTCACCGAGGAAGCCACAGCGGCCGCCTCCGACGAGGGCGACACCACCGAGGCCTGAGTCGGGCCGACCCACACCACCACCTGAAACCTGGTCCGCCGTGCGGACCACAGAATGGAAGGAACCGCCACCATGGCGAAGCTCAGCACCGACGAGCTGCTCGACGCGTTCAAGGAGATGACGCTGATCGAGCTGTCCGAGTTCGTGAAGCAGTTCGAGGACACCTTCGGCGTCACCGCCGCTGCTCCCGTCGCCGTGGCCGCGGCCCCCGCCGCGGGTGGCGCTGCCGCTGCCGGCGGTGGCGAGGCTGCGGCCGAGCAGGACGAGTTCGACGTCGTCCTCGAGTCGGCCGGCGACAAGAAGATCAACGTGATCAAGGAGGTGCGCGCGCTGACCTCCCTCGGTCTGAAGGAGGCCAAGGACCTTGTCGAGGCCGCGCCGAAGGCCGTCCTGGAGCACGTGAACAAGGAGGCGGCCGACAAGGCCAAGGAGGCCCTCGAGGGCGCCGGCGCCACCGTCACCGTCAAGTGACCCTCCTCTGAGACTGGTCTGATCCGCGCCTCATCGCGAACAGCACCCTCGCGAGGCGGTCACCCCCCCACTCGGGGTGGCCGCCTCCGTGCTGTCCGGCCCGGGCGCGACGAGAGGTTTCAGGCGGGCTACCGCGGGGTAAGGCGCAGTGACGGCTCGGGGGTCGCCAACGGTCGAGAAGCGGTGACGAGCGTCGCGCCCAACGCGTAACCTCACCGGGTCAGGACCGTTGTTACTGGTCAGTGTGGGCTTCCGGTTCGGTGTGCCCACGGAGGGGACCGAGCGGCGGGCCAACCTCGGTCGATGGGAGAACACGCATGGGTGTGGAGATCAAGATCGAGGACTTGTCGAAGTCATTCGGCAAGCAGCTGATCTGGGGTGATGTCACCCTGACCGTGCCCGCGGGCGAGGTCTCTGTGATGCTCGGCCCGTCCGGTACCGGCAAGTCCGTGCTCCTGAAGACCCTCATCGGGCTGCTGAAGCCCGACAAGGGCTCGGTGATCATCGAGGGCACCGACATCGCGAGCTGCTCGGAGAAGGAGCTCTACGAGATCCGCAAGCTGTTCGGCGTGCTGTTCCAGGACGGCGCGATGTTCGGCTCGATGAACCTCTACGACAACGTCGCTTTCCCGCTGCGCGAGCACACCAAGAAGTCCGAGTCCGAGATCCGCGACATCGTCATGGAGAAGATGGACCTGGTCGGCCTGCTCGGCGCTGAGGACAAGCTCCCCGGCGAGATCTCCGGCGGCATGCGCAAGCGGGCCGGCCTGGCCCGCGCCCTGGTCCTCGAGCCCGAGATCGTCCTCTTCGACGAGCCCGACTCCGGCCTCGACCCGGTCCGCACGGCGTTCCTCAACCAGCTGATCGTCGACCTCAACGCCCAGATCGACGCGACGTTCCTCATCGTCACCCACGACATCAACACGGCTCGGACCGTGCCCGACAACATCGGTCTGCTCTACCACCGCCATCTCGCGATGTTCGGGCCGCGCGAGATGCTGCTGTCCTCCGAGGAGCCGGTGGTGCGCCAGTTCCTCAACGCGCAGAAGGTGGGGCCGATCGGCATGTCCGAGGAGAAGGACGCCGACGAGCTCGAGGCGGAGAAGGACGAGGAGATGCCGCCACTGCCGCCGATCCCGATGCAGCTCGAGCCCTCCAACGGCATCCCGCGGCGCAGCCAGCGCGAGCCCGGTGCCTGGTGCAAGGAGAACGGCGTGGACCCCCCGCCCGGCTCCTTCGAGGAGGGCATGTCCATGGCGCCCGGAGCCAAGTAACCCTGGTGGCGGACAACTGACATGGCATCCACGACCGCCACGCGCGTCCTCGCGCCGGTCGGGACCGCGGGCAAGCTCTTCGCCTTCGGCCTCGACGTAGGCCGGGGGCTGTTCAGGCGTCCCTTCCAGACCCGCGAGTTCCTCCAGCAGGCCTGGTTCATCGCCTCCGTGACGATCATCCCGACCGCCTTGGTCGCCATCCCCTTCGGCGCGGTCATCGCGCTCCAGGTCGGCGGCCTGATCAAGCAGTTCGGCGCCCAGTCCTTCACCGGCTCGGCGGCCGTGCTCGCGGTCGTGCGCGAGGCCGGCCCGATCGCCACCTCGCTGCTGATCGCCGGAGCCGGCGGCTCGGCGATCGCGGCGGACCTCGGAGCCCGCAAGATCCGCGAAGAGCTCGACGCCATGATGGTGCTCGGCATCGACCCGATCCAGCGCCTCGTGGTGCCCCGCGTGCTGGCCTGCATGCTCGTGTCCGTCTTCCTCAACGGGCTGGTCTCCGTCGTGGGCGTGGCCGGCGGCTACGTCTTCAACGTCGTCCTCCAGGACGGCACGCCTGGGGCCTATTTCAGCGAGCTTCACCGCGCTCGCACAGCTACCAGATCTCTGGCAAGGCATGGCCAAGGCGCTGGTGTTCGGCCTGATCGCGGCCATCGTCGCCTGCTACAAGGGAATGAACGCCGCCGGCGGCCCGAAGGGCGTCGGTGATGCGGTCAATGAGTCCGTCGTCATCTCCTTCATGCTCCTGTTCGTCGTCAACTTCGTGATGAGCGCGATCTACTTCCAGCTCGTGCCTCCAAAGACGGGTTAGCAGGCCATGACCCTCGATGCCAAGACGCGCGGAGCGACGCCCCAGGGGCGCTCCGCGGCGTTGCCGTCGCTCGGTGGACGACCCTGGTACGCCTTCGCTCCGGCGCCTGGCGGAGCATCCCGTGGATGCGCCGCCCGCATCGCCTCGGCATCGAGGGACATGACCTGATGGCGAACCTCAAGTCGATCTACGAGAAGCCGGCGAGCGCGCTCGATGACCTCGGCGGGCAGCTGAGCTTCTACGTCCGCGCGCTCGCGTGGACCCCGCGGACGATCACCCGCTACAAGAAGGAGATTCTGCGGATCCTGGCCGAGACCACGCTCGGCTCGGGCGCGCTGGCGGTCATCGGCGGCACCGTCGGCGTCATCCTCGCCATGTGCTTCTTCACCGGCACCGAGGTCGGCCTCCAGGGCTACGCAGCGCTCAACCAGATCGGCACCGCGGCGTTCTCCGGCTTCGTCTCGGCCTACTTCAACACCCGTGAGATCGCCCCGCTGGTCGCCTCGATCGCGTTGGCCGCCACCGTGGGCTGCGGCTTCACCGCCCAGCTCGGCGCGATGCGGATCTCCGAGGAGGTCGACGCCCTCGAGGTGATGGCGATCCCCTCACTGCCGTTCCTGGTCACCACCCGCATCATCGGCGGCCTGATCGCGATCATCCCGCTCTACGTCGTGGGGCTGCTCTCGTCGTTCTTCGCCACCCGGCTCGTGGTCACCCAGTTCTTCGGCCAGAGCTCCGGCACCTACGACCACTACTTCAACCAGTTCCTGCCGCCCGGCGACGTGCTGTGGTCCTTCGGCAAGGTCCTGGTCTTCGCCGTCGTGGTGATCCTGATCCACTGCTACTACGGCTACAACGCGAGCGGTGGCCCGGCCGGGGTCGGCGTGGCCGTGGGCCGCGCGGTCCGCACCAGCATCGTGGCGATCAACGTCCTCGACCTGCTCAT
Organism: uncultured Actinomycetota bacterium; assembly: GCA_963749865.1. Lineage (GTDB taxonomy): Bacteria > Actinomycetota > Actinomycetes > Propionibacteriales > Nocardioidaceae > Nocardioides. The sequence goes on along the minus strand of CAVVOE010000001.1, from coordinate 82,879 downwards.
GTCGATGGCGATCTGGGGCGCCACGACGACGGTGAGGTTGGCCGGATGAACTTCATCACCCGCCAGTACAAGCTCCTCGGCGTCGTCTTCCTGGCGCTGGCGGTCCTCGCCGTCTACATGACCTACGCGACGTTCAGCAAGAAGTTCACCGACTACGACCGGGTGAAGGTCGAGACGTCCAAGATCGGCCTCCAGCTGCCCTCGCGGGCCGACGTGAAGATCCGGGGCGTGCTGGTCGGCGAGGTGCTGGACATGACCGCCACCTCCGAGGGCGCCGAGCTGACGCTGGGGCTGTTCCCCAGCCAGGTCGACACGATCCCCGACAACGTCACCGCCTCGATCGTGCCCAAGACACTGTTCGGCGAGAAGTACGTCTCGCTGATCATCCCCGACGAGCCGTCAGCCTCGCCGATCAGCGCCGGCGACACCATCAAGCGCACCGTGGTCGCCACCGAGGTCGAGAAGGTGCTCTCCGACCTCTACCCGCTGCTGCGCACGGTCGAGCCGGCCGAGCTGAACGCGACGCTCAACGCGCTGGCCACCGCGCTCGAGGGCCGGGGCGACCAGATCGGCCAGAACCTCGAGACCGTCGACAGCTACCTCACCCGGCTCAACCCGCAGATTCCGGCCCTGGTCGAGGACCTCCGGCTCACCGCGCAGGTCTCCGACACCTACGCCGACGTGCTGCCGCAGATCGGCGACATCCTGCACAACACCGTGACCACGACCGGCACCCTCGAGACCCGCGAGGCGCGGCTGCACGCGCTGCTCGACGACGTCACCCAGTTCTCCGGCACCGCCCGCACCTTCCTCGACGACAACGGCGACAACCTGATCCGGCTCGGCGAGGTGAGCCGCGCCCAGCTCCGGGTGCTCGCGCGCTACTCGACCGAGTTTCCGTGCCTGCTCGGGGGCATCGTGAACGCCGGCAAGCTGCAGGCCGAGGCGTTCCGCGGCTTCACGTTGCACATCGTGCTCGAGACGCTCCCGAACCAGCCACGCGGCTATAACCCCGCCGATACGCCGCGGCTGGGCGACGACCGCGGCCCGGCCTGCCTGCACCTGCCCAACCCGCCGTGGAACCAGTCCAACCCGGTGCGCCGCCAGCCCGACTTCGACGACGGCGTCGACTCGCCGCTCGGCAAGGGCACCCAGCGCGCGGCGGCGTCGTACGACGCGGCCGCGAACCAGCTCGGCGGGTTCGGCGGGTACGCCGGGTCGCCCGAGGAGTCCGACCTGCTCGCCACGCTGCTCGCCCCCGGTCTGGGCACCACTCCCGACGAGGTGCCGGACCTCGGCGGCCTGCTGGTCGGCCCGATGGTGCGCGGCGCCACCGTCTCGCTCGGCGACGGGGGTGACCGCCCGTGAAGCTCCTCGACAAGAAGACCACCGGCGACCTGGTCAAGCTGCTGATCTTCATCGTCGTGACCACTCTTGCCACCGGCGTCCTCGTGGTGACGATCGGCAACATCAGCTTCTCCGGCGCCAAGGAGTACAAGGCGGTCTTCGCCGACGCCACCGGCGTCGTGAAGGGCGACGACATCCGGGTGGCGGGCGTCAAGGTCGGGACCGTCAACGGCGTCGAGATCACCGACCGCACCCGCGCGCTGATCACCTTCTCCGTCGACGACAGCACCCAGGTCACCGAGGCGACGCACGCCACGATCAAGTACCGCAACCTCGTCGGACAGCGCTACATCGCGCTGACCCAGGAGGTCGGCTCGTCCAGCAAGCTCTCCGACGGCGCCACGATCCCGATCTCCCGCACGGCGCCGGCCCTGGACCTCACGGTGCTGTTCAACGGGTTCAAGCCGCTGTTCCAGGCGCTCAGCCCCGCGGACATCAACCAGCTGTCCTATGAGATCGTCCAGGTCTTCCAGGGCGAGGGGGGCACCCTCGAGAGCCTGCTCGGCCACACCGCGTCGGTGACCAGCACGCTGGCCGACCGCGACGCGGTGATCGACGCTCTCGTCGACAACCTCAGCGAGGTCCTCGACCACGTCGCCGACCGCGACCAGCAACTCAACCAGCTGATCACGACCTTCCGCACCTTCGTGAGCGGCCTGAACACCGACCGCGAGGCCATCCTCGGCTCGCTCGACCAGATCTCCGAGCTGTCGGTCCAGACTGCCTCGCTGGTGAAGGGCATCCGCTCGCCCCTGGTCGACGACATCGCGAACCTGCGCCGGCTGACCGCCAACATCCAGCGCAACCGCGGCGAGCTGGATCGCGCGCTCCAGGTGCTCCCGATCAAGCTCGAGAAGGTCGGTCGGACAGCGATCTACGGCTCGTGGTTCAACTTCTACCTCTGCCAGTTCCAGGGCAAGGTCAAGCTGCCGGGCCTCACCGTCCCGGTCGCGTACAACACCGGCTCCCCCAGGTGTGATCTGGGATGAGCAAACCCTTCCGCGAGCGCAACCCGGTGATCATCGGGGCGGTCAGCCTCGCCTTCATCGTGGCGCTGATCATGGCCGCGTTCCGCGCCCAGGACCTGCCGCTGATCGGCGGCGGCGACACCTACACCGCGGCGTTCACCGAGTCCGGCGGCCTCAAGCCGGACGACCCGGTCCGCATCGCCGGCGTCCGGGTCGGCAAGGTGGAGAAGCTCGAGCTCGACGGCGACCACGTCAAGGTCACCTTCCGGGTCAAGACCGACTCCGAGTTCGGCTCCGAGACCGGCGCCGCGATCCGGGTGAACACCCTGCTCGGTGCGATGTACCTCGCGCTCGAGCCGGCCGGCTCGGGCCAGCTCGACCCCGGGAAGGAGATCCCGGTCGAGCGCACCAGCTCGCCGTTCGACGTCGTCGAGGCGTTCTCCGGGCTGGCCGAGACCGCCGACCAGATCGACACCGACCAGCTGGCCAGGTCGCTGACCACGCTGGCCGACCTGACCCGGAACACCCCCGAGGAGTTCCGGGCGGCGCTGTCCGGCGTCTCGCGGCTCTCGGCCAACATCGCGGACAAGAACGAGCGGATCGGCCTGCTGCTCACCAACCTCCAGCGGGTCTCGACGGTCCTCAACGACCGCGACGAGGACATCATCTCGCTGATGAAGGAGTCCGACACGCTCTTCCAGGCGCTGGTGGCGCGGCGCGAGGCGGTGCACAACCTGCTGGTCTCCACGTCGACGCTGTCGCGCGAGCTCACCGCTTTGGTGCGGCAGAGCCGGGCCGACCTCAAGCCGGCCCTCACCCAGCTCGACGACGTGGTCGGCATCCTCAACAAGAACGAGGACAACATCGACAACAGCCTGCGGCTGATGGCGCCCTTCTACCGCGTCTTCACCAACACCCTCGGCAACGGCCCGTGGTTCGACACCTACATCCAGAACATGCCTCCGGCGCCCGACCTGCTGAACGGCGGTGGGATCGGATGAACACGGTCAAGCGGTTGGTCCTCCCGCTCGCCATCCTCGCGCTGGTGGCCGCGGCAGGGTTCGCCATGTTCCGCACCGAGGAGACCAAGACCCTCACCGCGCACTTCCCGCGCACCATCTCGATCTACGAGGGCAGCGAGGTCAAGGTGCTCGGCGTCGCGATCGGCAACGTCGACAAGGTGACGCCCTCCGGCACCGACGTGGTCGTGGAGATGCACTACGACGACAACATCGACATCCCGGCGGACGCCAAGGCGGTCATCGTGGCGCCCTCGATCGTGGGTGACCGCTACGTCCAGCTGACGCCGGTCTACGAGAGCGGGCCCAAGCTCGCCGACGGCGCCACCCTCCAGACCGACGACACCTCGGTGCCGCTGGAGCTCGACCAGATCTACGCCAGCCTCGACGACCTCAACGTGGCCCTCGGCCCCAACGGCGCCAACAGGAACGGCGCTCTCACCGACCTGCTCGAGACCACCGCCCAGAACTTCGGGGGCCAGGGCGCGCAGTTCCACCAGACCATCCAGGACTTCAGCAACCTCAGCCAGACCCTGGACGACAACAAGGAGGAGCTGTTCGGCTCGGCCCGCGAGCTCGAGGGCTTCATCAGCACGCTCGCCACCAACGACCAGACCGTGCGGCAGTTCAACCAGTCGCTGTCCAGCGTGTCCGACCTGCTCTCCGGCGAGAAGGAGGAGCTGGCCGCGGCGCTCCACAACCTGTCGATCGGCCTGGGTGAGGTCGCGACGTTCGTCCGCGAGAACCGCGACATCCTGGGCAAGAACATCCAGCACATCAACCGCGTGGCCAAGGTGCTGGTCAAGCAGCGGACCGCACTCGACGAGACGCTCAAGGACGCCCCCGTCGCGCTGAACAACCTGGCGCTCACCTACAACCCCCAGGCCGGAACCCTCGACACCAACGCCAACCTCGGCGAGCTGGTCCACCAGATCGAGTCCGACCCGGCCACCCTGGTCTGCGGCTTCCTCAGCCAGGCCGACAAGAGCGGCCAGCTGTGCGACCTGGCCGGCTCGGTGCTCAAGCGCGCGGCGCCGTTCGGCACCGGGTCGTCGTACGGCGAGAAGTTCGACCCCACTCTCGGCGGACTGGTGGGGGTGGCCCAGTGACCGGCTCAGTGACCAGCAGACTGAAGCGCCTGCGCCTGCTGCTCGGCCTCCTCCTGGGCAGCGTGGTCCTGTCGGGCTGCGACTTCGACGTCTACGCGCTGCCGCTGCCCGGCGGCACCGACGTGGGTGACAACCCGATCAGGGTCACGGTGCAGTTCGAGGACGTCCTCGACCTGGTCCCCAAGTCCACGGTCAAGGTCAACGACGTCAACGTCGGGCAGGTGAAGTCGATCAAGCTCGAAGGCTTCCACGCCAACGTGACCCTCGAGCTGCGCAACGACACCAAGCTCCCCGGCAACGCGATCGCCGAGATCCGGCAGACCAGCCTGCTCGGCGAGAAGTTCGTCTCACTGTCGGCCCCCGAGAGCGGCGCAGAGGGCACGCTCGGCGACGGTGAGGTGATCCCCCTCGAGCGGACCGGCCGCAACCCCGAGGTCGAGGAGGTGCTCGGCGCGCTGAGCCTGATCCTCAACGGTGGCGGTGTGGCCCAGCTCAAGACCATCGCCCAGGAGCTCAACAAGGCGGTCACCGGCCGCGAGGACAGCGTCCGGTCGGTGCTCGACCAGATCGACACGTTCACCGCCAACCTCGACACCAACAAGGCCCAGATCGTCGACGCCATCGAGGCGCTGAACCGGCTCGCGCTCTCCGCGCACCAGCAGGAGGGCAACATCGACGAGGCGCTGGAGGAGCTGCCCAGCGCGCTCACCAGCATCGACGGGCAGCGCCAGGACCTGGTCCGGATGCTCCAGGCCCTCGACCAGCTCTCCGACGTCGGCGTCCGGGTCATCAAGGCGTCGAAGGTCGCGACCATCGACTCCCTGCGCCAGCTCCAGCCGGTGCTCAACCAGCTCGCGGCGTCCGGTGACAACTTCGTGAAGGCGTTCCACGTCTTCCTGACCTACCCGTTCGTCGACGAGGTCGTCGGCCGGGACCCGCAGGTGGCCCGCAACCTGCACATGGGTGACTACACGAACCTCTCCGTCACCCTCGAGCTCGACTTCACCCAGGGGCTGCCGACGGCTCCGGGCCTGCCCACCGACGCCGTCTGCACGCCGCTCAGCGAGATCCCCGACGGTGGCCCGCTGCCGCCGCTCGACGAGCTCTGCGCCGGCGCGCTGGCCGCGATCAACAAGTGCACCCAGAGCCCCTCGGTCGAGAACTGCAGGGGGGTCCCCGACTTCATCGTGAGCCAGGTCTGCCAGTCGCTACCGGTGCCCATCCCGGTGCTGTGCGGCGGCCTCAACACCTCGAACAACAACGGCGGCCCCGGCCTCCCGCTGCCCTCGGTCAGCATCCCGGGGCTGGGCGACGTGCTCGGAGGGGTGGTGGGCGGGCTGGGCCGCAGCGGCACCGGCCCGTGGAACGACGCTGCCCACGGCGGTCCGACCATGGCCCAGCTGCAGCAGGTCTACGACCCGTCGCTGGTCAACCTGCTGGTGCCCCAGCTCGTCGTGCCGCAGTCCGACGCGAAGGCGGGAGGAAAGGCCGAATGATCGCCCGCCGCACCAAGGTCCAGCTGCTCATCTTCGTGGTGATCACGCTGCTCGGCTGCACCTTCGTAGGTGCCCGCTACGCGCACCTCGACCGCGCGTTCTACGACGACAACTACACGGTGACCGCACAGTTCGCCGACTCCGGCGGCATCTTCGCCGGCGGCGAGGTCACCTACCGCGGGGTCGGTATCGGCAAGGTCAGCAAGCTCGAGCTCACCGACAAGGGCGTGAACGTCCTCCTCGACATCGAGAACAGCTACGACGAGATCCCGGCCGACGCGCTGGCGGTGGTCGGCAACCGCTCCGCCGTCGGCGAGCAGTACGTCGAGCTCCAGCCGCAGCGGCAGGACGGCCCCTACCTCCACAACGGGTCGGTCATCAAGGAGAGCGACACCCGGACCCCCATCGCGACCGAGACGCTGCTCACCCACCTCTCCGAGACCGTGGAGTCGGTCGACAAGGCCGCACTCAAGACCACCGTCGACGAGCTCGGTGCAGCGTTCGGCGGCACCGGCGAGGACCTCCAGCGGATCATCGACAGCGGGAACTCGTTCATCGCCACCGCCAACGACAACTTCGACCTCACCACCGACCTGATCCGTGACAGCAACACCGTCCTGCACGGCCAGATCGACTCCGACTCGGCGATCCGCAACTTCTCCGCCCAGCTGCAGGCCTTCAGCAGCGTGCTGGCCGGGGCCGACCCCGACCTGCGCAACCTGATCGACACCGGCGGCGTCGCGGCCACCCAGCTCCGGACCTTCCTCGAGCAGAACCGCGTGGAGCTCGGCGACCTCATCAACAACCTGGTCACGACCGGCGATGTCATCGTCAAGCACCTCGACGGCATCAAGCAGGTCCTGGTGCTCTACCCCTACGTCGTCGAGGGTGGCTTCACGGTGGTCTCGAAGAGCCCGGACACCGGTCTCTACGACGCCCACTTCGGCATGATCATCACCGAGCAGCCGGTGTGTCACAAGGGTTACGAAGGGACCGACACCCGGGTCCCCGGGGACGGCAGCAACCGTCCGATGAACGTCAACGCCCGCTGTGACGAGCCGGCCGCCGAGAGCAGCGCCCGCGGCGCCCAGCACGCTCCACAGCGTGCCCCGGCGTCGTACGCCGACGCCCCGGTCATCGCGTCGTACGACCCGGAGACCGGGAAGCTGACCTGGGGGGACCCGGGCGCGAGCGGCGCCGGCGGGCTTTCCTCGACCGGTACCGTGGCTCCGCCGACGCTCGGAGAGGAGTCCTGGAAGTGGCTGTTCCTCCAGCCCCTGATGACCGGTCAGGAGTGACTGAGGAGTCGATCGGGGCTGGTTCACCAACTGCTTCCATGGGGGTTCGGGTCTTCCTGCTCCTTCTGCTCGCGTTCTTGCTGGTCGCCAGCTTTGGCCTGTTGTTCTACGCCATGGCGACCCGACCTGTGGAAGCCGTCGGCATCGAGAGCCAGCAAGACGACGTGCAAAGCGAGCGCGACGCCGTGATGGCTCAGGCCGGCCAGTTCATGTTGCGCATCAACACCTACGGCCCCGACCTGCTTGAGGGCGACACCATGCCGAAGTACCGCGAGCTGGTCGAGGAGGTGATCACCGCCAAGTTCGCCGCGGACTTCGAGAAGAACGCCCCATTGGCCGAGGCCACCGTGAAGCAGGCCGGGGTGGGACGTACCGCGGAGGTGTTCAGCACCGGCGTCTCTGCGATCGACGACGACTCCGCGACCGCGCTGGTGGCCGGCTCCTTCACGCAGTCCTACCCGTCGAGCCCCGGCTCCGACGACCGGATCGAGACCGACCCGGCTCCGTTCCGGGTCCAGGTCACCCTCCTGAAGATCAAGGGGACCTGGCTGGTCGATGACTTCACCCCCCTCACCGGCGACCCCGACGAAGGCACCGGGACCCCCACCGAGTCGAGCCAGGCCGAGCCTACGGAGGGGGCGAGCCCGTGACGCCCACCTGGTACGACCTGCTCGGAGTCGAGCTGGATGCGTCCACAGAGGGGATCAGGGCGGCCTGGAGAGCTGGCATCGCCGATCTCGACCCCGGTGACCGCCGGTTCGCTGCTTTGAATGAGGCTGCCGCGATTCTTCTCGACCCCGAGCGGCGTAGCGCCTACGACGCCACTCTGGTGGACGCCGAGGCCGAGGCCGAGCCGGAACCTGAGGGCGAGCCGACCGCAGTTCCTGAGCGAGAAGTCAGCGCACTGGACGACGCCGGACCCGACAACCAGGTGACGCCACCAGGCTCGCCAACTGAGGGGGATGCGGTGTCGACCGCCGAGCGCGAGGCGACGACGCTGGACGATGCCGCCACCGCCGAGCCAACGCAGTTTGGGCACTTCGGAGACCGCGCGCTTGGTTTTGCCATTGACTGGTTCGTGAGCTTGCCGGGCACCCTCTTCTTGGTCGCGAGTGTGCCTGCGTTCTTCGTCGATCCGTCGTTCGGCGCTTTGTTCCTGGTCATCGGGATCGGGTTCTCGGTCGCGATTCCCATCTACAACCGCATCGTTCGACACGGCCGGACCGGCCAGACCTGGGGCAAGACCGTTGCGGGCCTGCAACTGATAGATGAGCAGTCTGGAGCCCCTCCGGGGATCGGCAAGACGTTCCTCCGCGAGGTATCGCACGTCATCGACGCGCTGCCCCTCTACATCGGCTATCTGCGGCCAATCTGGGACCCCAAGCGGCAGACATTCGCGGACAGCATCAACGACACAGTCGTGATCGAGAGCAGCAACCCTCGCAAGGTTCCGGCCGCACTGCTCGGGGGACTCGCTGCCGCGACGGCGCTGGTCGCCGTATCGGCCATCGTGCTCATGTTCAACGTCGCGCCCGACAAGGCAGTTGCGGCCGGCACCGGTGATGCCCAGGTCGCGGCCGAGCGAGCGGTGACGACGATCCTCGCCTACGACTACCGGCACCTCGACGACGACCAGCAGGCCGCCGGGGCCCTGATGACCTCGGAGTACAAGAAGAAGTACGACGCGCTGTTCGCCCAGATCGCCGCCAACGCCCCCGACCTCAAGGTCGTGGTGACCGTGGAGGTGATCGCCTCCGGGGTGGTGCGCTCGGGTGACGAGCGGGTGCAGGTCCTGGTCTTCGTCAACCGCCCGACCATTCGCAAGGACCAGGCCGAGCCGACGACCTATCGCGACCAGGCGGTGCTGACCATGGTCGAGTCGGGCGACGAGTGGCTCGTCGACGACATGAGCACCAACCAGCTGGCGAGCTGAGCGACCCGCCACCCGCCCGGCCAGCAGCCCAGCCAGCAGCCCAGCCAGCAGCCCCGCAGCCCAGCCATCCCCGCAGGTCAGCGGGCGTCTGCCGGGCCGCCCGGCCCCAGTTCCGGGCCGAAATGCTTGACCTCGGGGCCGCGAGCGCCCATCATCGTTGGACGCTGTGCGGTTCACCCGAGGCGCGGCCTTGAAGGCTGCCCGCAGTTCCGCTATCGTGGGTCCTTGCGCCTGCCCTCAAATGCTCCTCGCCCTGCCCGGAAGGGCGATGTTGTGGTGGTCCGGCGACTCTCCGCTCACGAGCCCCTCATGAGGACAACTCTTGGCCGCGCGCACCAGCCCCCGCACGCCCGCTTCACGCTCAGCATCATCCGGCAATGGCCACCGCATCTCCTTCGCGAAGATCTCCGAGCCGCTCGAGGTTCCGCAGCTTCTCTCCCTCCAGACCAACAGCTTTGACTGGCTGATCGGCAACGAGGCCTGGGACAAGGCCGTCGAGCGCCGTCGCGGCGAGGGCGAGGACGTCTCGGGCAAGTCCGGTCTGCAGGAGATCTTCGAGGAGATCTCCCCGATCGAGGACTTCTCCGAGACGATGTCGCTCTCGTTCGAGAGCCCTGTCTTCTACGACCCCAAGTACACCGTCGACGAGTGCAAGGAGAAGGACTTCACCTACTCCGCGCCGCTCTACGTCTCGGCGGAGTTCACCAACAACGACACCGGTGAGATCAAGGGCCAGACGGTCTTCATGGGCGACTTCCCGCTGATGACCGACAAGGGCACCTTCATCATCAACGGCACCGAGCGCGTCGTCGTCTCCCAGCTGGTCCGCAGCCCGGGCGTCTACTTCGAGCGCACCGCCGACAAGACCTCCGACAAGGACATCTACACCGCCAAGCTGATCCCCAGCCGCGGTGCCTGGCTGGAGTTCGAGATCGACAAGCGCGACATGGTCGGCGTCCGCCTCGACCGCAAGCGCAAGCAGAACGTCACCGTGCTGCTCAAGGCGCTCGGCATGACCGTCGAGGACATCCGCCGCGAGTTCGCCGACCCCAACAGCACCCCTGACCCCGAGACCGGACAGCGCAAGGCCTACGAGTCCATCGAGCTCACCCTCGAGAAGGACCACACCGTGGCCGAGGACGACGCGCTGCTCGACATCTACCGCAAGCTGCGCCCGGGCGAGCCGCCGACCCGCGAGGCCGCGCAGACGCTGCTCAACAACTACTACTTCAACCCCAAGCGCTACGACCTCGCCAAGGTCGGCCGCTACAAGGTGAACAAGAAGCTCGGCCTGGTCGAGGCCTTCGACCAGCAGACGCTCACGCTGAACGACGTCGTGGCGGCCATCCGTTACATCGTCGCGCTGCACGACGGCCAGACCGAGATCGAGAGCCCGCAGGGCGCGCTCGAGATCTCGGCCGACGACATCGACCACTTCGGCAACCGTCGGGTGCGCTCGGTCGGCGAGCTGATCCAGAACCAGCTCCGCACCGGCCTGGCCCGCATGGAGCGCGTGGTCCGCGAGCGGATGACGACCCAGGACGTCGAGGCGATCACGCCGCAGTCGCTGATCAACATCCGCCCGGTGGTGGCGGCGCTGAAGGAGTTCTTCGGCACCTCCCAGTCCAGCCAGTTCATGGACCAGACCAACCCGATCTCCGGCCTGACCCACAAGCGCCGCCTCTCGGCGCTCGGCCCGGGTGGTCTCTCCCGTGACCGCGCCGGCATGGAGGTCCGTGACGTCCACCCGTCGCACTACGGCCGGATGTGCCCGATCGAGACCCCTGAGGGTCCCAACATCGGTCTGATCGGCTCGCTGGCGTCGTACGGCCGGATCAACCCGTTCGGATTCGTCGAGACTCCCTACCGCAAGGTCGAGAAGGGCAAGATCACCGACCGGGTGGACTACCTGACCGCCGACGACGAGGACCGGTTCGTCATCGCCCAGGCCAACGCCGCGATCGACGACAAGGACAGGTTCACCGAGGAGCGGGTGCTGGTCCGCCAGCGCAACGGCGAGGTGTCCGAGGTCCCGGCCGAGGACGTCGACTACGTCGACGTGTCCCCGCGCCAGATGGTCTCGGTCGCGACCGCGCTGATCCCGTTCCTCGAGCACGACGACGCCAACCGCGCGCTCATGGGCGCCAACATGCAGCGCCAGGCCGTGCCGCTCATCAGGAGCGACTCGCCGCTGGTCGGCACCGGCATCGAGTACCGCGCCGCGGTCGACGCCGGCGACGTGCTGCTGGCCGAGAAGGCCGGAGTGGTCAAGGAGGTGTCCGCCGAGGTCATCGAGACGATGAACGACGACGGCTCCTACACGACCTACAAGCTCGACAAGTTCCGTCGCTCCAACCAGGGCACCTGCATCAACCAGCGCCCGCTGGTCGCGGAGGGTGACAAGGTCGAGGCCGGCGGTCCGATCGCCGACGGTCCGTGCACCGACAACGCCGAGATGGCGCTGGGCACCAACCTGCTGATCGCGTTCATGCCGTGGCAGGGCCACAACTACGAGGACGCGATCATCCTCAGCCAGCGGCTGGTGCAGGAGGACGTCCTCACCTCGATCCACATCGAGGAGCACGAGGTCGACGCCCGCGACACCAAGCTCGGCCCCGAGGAGATCACCCGGGACATCCCGAACGTCTCCGAGGAGATGCTGGCCGACCTCGACGAGCGGGGCATCATCCGGATCGGCGCGGAGGTCACCACCGGTGACATCCTCGTCGGCAAGGTGACCCCCAAGGGCGAGACCGAGCTGACCCCCGAGGAGCGGCTGCTCCGCGCGATCTTCGGTGAGAAGGCCCGCGAGGTCCGCGACACCTCCATGAAGGTCCCGCACGGCGAGTCCGGCACCGTCATCGGCGTTCGGGTCTTCGACCGCGAGGAGGGCGACGAGCTCCCGCCGGGCGTCAACCAGCTGGTGCGCGTCTACGTCGCGCAGAAGCGCAAGATCTCCGTCGGCGACAAGCTCGCCGGGCGCCACGGCAACAAGGGCGTCATCGCGAAGATCCTGCCGATCGAGGACATGCCGTTCATGGAGGACGGCACGCCGGTCGACGTGGTGCTCAACCCGCTGGGTGTGCCGCGCCGGATGAACATCGGCCAGATCCTCGAGCTGCACCTGGGCTGGCTGGCCAAGCAGGGCTGGGACCTCGACCTCCACGGCGACAAGGGCTCGGTCGAGTGGAAGAAGCGCCTGGTCGACATCCACGCGGGCAAGGCCGCCCCGAACACCAAGGTGGCGACGCCGGTCTTCGACGGCGCCCGCGAGGACGAGATCACCGGACTGCTCGGCTCGACGCTGCCCAACCGGGACGGCGTCCGGATGGTCGGCGCAGAGGGGAAGGCGTCGCTCTTCGACGGTCGCTCGGGTGAGCCGTTCCCGGACCCGGTGGCGGTCGGCTACATGTACATCCTCAAGCTGCACCACCTGGTGGACGACAAGATCCACGCCCGCAGCACCGGCCCCTACTCGATGATCACGCAGCAGCCGCTGGGCGGTAAGGCCCAGTTCGGCGGCCAGCGGTTCGGCGAGATGGAGGTCTGGGCCATGGAGGCCTACGGCGCCGCCTATGCCCTCCAGGAGCTGCTGACGATCAAGTCCGACGACGTGCCCGGCCGGGTGAAGGTCTACGAGGCGATCGTCAAGGGCGAGAACATCCCCGACTCGGGCATCCCCGAGTCGTTCAAGGTGCTCGTCAAGGAGATGCAGTCGCTCTGCCTGAACGTCGAGGTCCTGAGCCAGGACGGCTCGTCGATCGAGCTGCGCGACGCGGAGGAGGACGTCTTCCGCGCCGCCGAGGAGCTCGGCATCGACCTGTCTCGTCGCGAGCCCAGCTCGGTCGAAGAAGTCTGATCGACGGCGGTACGCCGGTCCGCCGGCGTACCGCCCGAGTCAGTCCTCCACTTGCAACACCACAGAACTAACGAAGGACAACAGCCACCGTGCTTGATGTGAACTTCTTCGACCAGCTTCGGATCGGCCTGGCCACCGCGGACGACATCCGCACGTGGAGCCACGGTGAGGTCAAGAAGCCGGAGACGATCAACTACCGCACGCTCAAGCCCGAGCGTGACGGCCTCTTCTGCGAGAAGATCTTCGGTCCCACCCGGGACTGGGAGTGCTACTGCGGCAAGTACAAGCGAGTCCGCTTCAAGGGCATCATCTGCGAGCGCTGCGGCGTCGAGGTGACCCGCTCCAAGGTCCGCCGCGAGCGGATGGGCCACATCGAGCTGGCCGCCCCGGTCACCCACATCTGGTACTTCAAGGGTGTCCCGAGCCGGCTCGGCTACCTGCTGGACCTGGCCCCGAAGGACCTCGAGAAGGTCATCTACTTCGCCGCATACATGATCACCTCCGTCGACGAGGACGCCCGCCACAAGGACCTCTCCTCGCTGGAGAACAAGGTCGGCCTGGAGCGCGATCGGCTCGAGAAGCGCATGAACCTCGCGCTCGACGAGCGCTCCAAGAAGGAGGAGGACGACCTCAAGGTCCTCGAGGAGGAGGGCGCCAAGGCCGACGTCAAGCGCAAGATCCGGGACGCCTCCGAGCGGGAGAAGACTCAGATCCGCCGGCGCGGCGAGGCCGAGATCGCGCGGCTCGACGAGGTCTGGAACACCTTCAAGGCGCTCAAGGTCCAGGACCTCATGGGCGACGAGATGCTGTACCGGGAGATGAAGAACTGGTTCGGCAAGTACTTCGAGGGCCACATGGGCGCCACGGCGATCCAGAGGCGGCTCGAGGACTTCGACATCGCCGCCGAGGTGGCCTCGCTGCGTGAGGTCATCGCGACCGGCAAGGGCCAGAAGAAGGTCCGGGCGCTGAAGCGGCTCAAGGTCGTCGACGCGTTCCGCAAGACCGGGAACAAGCCCCAGGGCATGGTGCTCGACGCCGTGCCCGTGATCCCGCCGGACCTGCGCCCGATGGTGCAGCTCGACGGTGGCCGGTTCGCGACGTCGGACCTCAACGACCTCTACCGCCGGGTGATCAACCGCAACAACCGGCTCAAGCGGCTCCTCGACCTCGGCGCGCCCGAGATCATCGTCAACAACGAGAAGCGGATGCTCCAGGAGGCCGTGGACTCGCTGTTCGACAACGGCCGCCGCGGCCGTCCGGTCACCGGTCCGGGCAACCGGCCGCTGAAGTCGCTGTCCGACATGCTCAAGGGCAAGCAGGGCCGGTTCCGCCAGAACCTGCTCGGCAAGCGCGTCGACTACTCCGGCCGCTCGGTCATCGTGTCGGGTCCGCAGCTCAAGCTGCACCAGTGCGGCCTGCCCAAGATGATGGCGCTGGAGCTGTTCAAGCCGTTCGTGATGAAGCGGCTGGTCGACCTCTCCCACGCCCAGAACATCAAGTCCGCCAAGCGGATGGTGGAGCGGGCCACGTCCGGTCTCTCGCGCTACGCGATGGTCTGGGACGTGCTCGAAGAGGTGATCATGGAGCACCCGGTGCTGCTCAACCGCGCACCCACGCTGCACCGCCTCGGCATCCAGGCCTTCGAGCCCCAGCTCATCGAGGGCAAGGCCATCCAGATCCACCCGCTCGTGTGCGGCGCGTTCAACGCCGACTTCGACGGTGACCAGATGGCCGTGCACCTGCCGCTCTCCGCGGAGGCGCAGGCCGAGGCCCGGATCCTGATGCTGTCGACCAACAACATCCTCAAGCCGTCGGACGGCCGTCCGGTGACCATGCCCTCCCAGGACATGATCATCGGCCTGTTCTGGCTGACCACCGACCGGGAGGGCGAGCCCGGCGAGGGCCGGGCGTTCTCGTCACCGGCCGAGGCGGTCATGGCCTTCGACCACGGTGAGATCTCGCTGCAGAGCAAGGTGCGGATCCGCCTGGCGGACGTCGTACCCCCGCTCGGCGAGGAGGTCGAGGACTGGGAGACCGGTCAGGCGATCACGCTCGAGACCACCCTGGGCCGGTCGCTGTTCAACGACACCCTGCCCGCCGACTACCCCTACGTGAACTACGAAGTGGGCAAGAAGGCGCTGGGCGCGATCGTCAACGACCTGGCCGAGCGCTACACCAAGGTCGAGGTCGCCGCGTCGCTCGACGCCCTCAAGGACACCGGCTTCCACTGGGCCACCCGGTCCGGGGTCACGGTCTCCATCGAGGACGTCGTGACGCCGGCTAACAAGGCCGCCATCCTCACCGACTTCGAGAAGCAGGCCGCGAACATCCAGAAGCAGTTCGAGCGCGGTCTGATCACCGACGACGAGCGCCGTCAGGAGCTCATCGAGATCTGGACCGACGCCTCGAGCAAGGTCGGAGACGCCATGGAGGCGAACTTCGACCGGTCGAACCCGATCTTCATGATGGTCGACTCGGGTGCCTCCGGAAACATGAACCAGATCCGGCAGGTGGCCGCCATGCGTGGCCTGGTGGCCAACCCCAAGGGCGAGATCATCCCGCGTCCGATCAAGTCCAACTTCCGTGAGGGTCTCACGGTGCTGGAGTACTTCATCGCGACCCACGGCGCTCGCAAGGGACTGGCCGACACCGCGCTGCGCACGGCGGACTCCGGCTACCTGACCCGTCGCCTCGTGGACGTCTCCCAGGACGTCATCATCCGTGAGGACGACTGCGGCACCGAGCGCGGTCTCACGAAGCGGATCGGCGTCAAGCGTGAGTCCGTCGAACCTGGGGGGCCGACCGTCCGCAAGGACGACAACGCCGAGACCGCGGCGTACGCCCGGACCTCGGCCGTCGAGATCAAGCACCCGGAGACCGGCGAGGTGCTGGCCGCGGCGGGTGAGGACCTCGGCGACGTCAAGATCGGTGAGCTCGTGGCCGCCGGTGTCGAGGAGGTGTCGGTCCGCTCCGTGCTGACTTGTGACGCCAAGACCGGCACCTGCGCCAAGTGCTACGGCCGTTCGCTGGCCACCGGCAAGCTGGTCGACATCGGTGAGGCGGTCGGCATCATCGCCGCCCAGTCGATCGGTGAGCCCGGCACCCAGCTGACGATGCGCACCTTCCACACCGGTGGCGTCGCCTCGGCGGACGACATCACGCAGGGTCTGCCCCGCGTGGTGGAGCTCTTCGAGGCCCGCTCGCCCAAGGGTGTCTCGCCGATCAGCGAGGTCGCCGGCCGGGTCGAGATCGAGGAGACCGACAAGGCGCGCGTCGTCCGGGTCACCCCCGACGACGGCTCCGATGTCCAGGAGTATCCCGTCAGCCGCCGCTCGCGGCTCCGGGTCGCCGACGGGGACAGCATCGAGGTCGGCGACCAGCTGGTCGTCGGCACGCCGGACCCCAAGGAGGTGCTGCGCATCCTCGGTGTCCGCAAGACCCAGCAGCACCTGGTCGACGAGGTGCAGGCCGTCTACCGCTCGCAGGGCGTGGCGATCCACGACAAGCACATCGAGATCATCGTGCGGCAGATGCTGCGCCGGATCACGGTGCTCGAGTCGGGTGACACCCATCTGCTGCCCTCCGACCTCGTGGACCGCGTGCGGTTCGAGGAGGAGAACCGGCGCGTGGTGTCCGAGGGCGGCAAGCCGGCCTCGGGTCGTCCGGAGCTCATGGGCATCACCAAGGCCTCGCTCGCGACCGAGTCGTGGCTGTCCGCGGCCTCCTTCCAGGAGACCACCCGCGTCCTCACCGACGCGGCGATCCACGGACGCTCCGACGCGCTGCGCGGCCTGAAGGAGAACGTCATCATCGGCAAGCTGATCCCGGCGGGCACCGGCCTCGAGCGGTACCGCAACATCCGGGTGGAGCCCACCGAGGAGGCCCGCGCCGCGGCGTACTCCGTGACCGGCTACGACTCCTACGACTACGAGTTCGCCGGCTCCGGCGGCCAGGCAGTCGCCCTCGAAGACTTCGACTTCGGGAGCTACCAGAACTGACGCACGCCGAGTCGGGGTTGCTCATGATGAGTAACCCCGACTCGGCGCACGGAGTCAGAGGCCGGACGACTCGTAGGAGAACGCGGCCGCGGCCTCGCGCACGAGCCCGGTCGCGGTGTCCAGGCTGGGGCTGGCGGCCCGGCTCCGGGTGAGGTGGCGCAGGACGACCCGGCGCATGCCCAGTCCAGGGACCTCCAGGGTGTCCACGCCATCGGTCGGGAGCGACTCCAGGGCCAGCGCCGGGACCAGGGTCACGCCCTCGCCGGCGGCGACCAGCGCCAGCGCGTTCTGGACGCTGAAGTAGGTGTGCTGGGCCGACTCGTCGCCGCCGAGCTCGCGGCGCACGCGCCGAACGGCCTTCGCGCTCGCGGCGGTGGCGTCGACTGCGAGCCAGGGCAGCCCCAGCCGGCTGAGGTCGATGACGTCGGCGCTGAGCAGCACGCCGGAGGGGACGACCAGCTTCCAGGGCTCGTCGAGGAGGGGTACGTCGGTGGTGCCGCGCGGCGGGGTGTAGCTCTCGCCGGCGTCGAGCTCGACGATGACCCCGTCGAGGGCTCCAGAGCGCAGCGACCGCATCAGGTCCGTCTCCTCGGCCTCCACGGTCTCGAACCGGAGGGCCGGGTAGCGGCTGCGCCAGTCCGGTAGCGCCGGCGACAGCACGGTGGAGAGGAACGACTGGAAGCCGCCGATGCGGACCGTGCCGGTGACCGTGGTGTCGTCCTGCTCGAGCCGGGCCCGGGCCACCGCCAGGGCGCGCTCGACGTCCTCGGCCGCCTCGGCCAGGGCCAGACCGGCCGGCGTGAGCACGCTGCCGGTGGGGGTCCGCTGGAGCAGCGCGTGCCCGGTCTCCTGCTCGAGCCGGGCGATCTGCTGGGACACCGCCGAGGCGGTGACGGCCAGCTCGTCGGCGGCCGCGAGCACTCCGCCGTACCGCGCCACGGCGAGCAGGAACCGCAGCCTGCGTGGGTCCAGAACCATGTTAGCAATGCTAAATCCAGAGTGAACTATAGTGCAATTGCGCTAACTGTCTGTGACCGCCACCATTGACGAAGTCGGGCCGATGGTCGGCCGGGTGTGAGAGGCATCGAGGAACACCGATGATCGCGGCAGCCATGGGTTGGATCGGGACGCTGGGCACCATCAGCGCCTACCTGATGCTGAGCAGGGGTTACCTGCACGCCGCCTCGCTCCGGTACGCCGCCATCAACTTCCTGGGCGGCCTCCTCGGCGCCACCGCGTCGGTGGCGTACGGCGCCTGGCCCAGCGTGGCGTCCAACCTCGTCTGGGCCGCCGTGGCAGTGCAGTCGGCCGCCGTCGAGCTGCACGAGCGCCGCACCCGCCGCCTCGCGGTCGTCCGGCACCTGCCGGTCGCCCACGACCCGGGCCCTCCGACCGGACCGCAGCCGGTGCTGCTCAGCGCCGCTTGACCGACGCGAGCGCGCCCGCGATTCTCAGCCGAATCTCAACCCCGCCGGCAACTCCCAGTCACCTGCGCGGATCACACTGGTCGACGGACACATCAGTCCACGGGAGGTGCGTGTGATGGAACGCTGGATGCGGGTCGGGACCTGGAGCGGGCTGGCCACGATGGTGGCGGGGTGCGTGGCCGGCGGGGTGATGATGATGGCTCCCAGCGGGAGTGCGGTGACCGCGCCACGCGCCACTGACCAGCGCTCGATTGCAGAGTGCGACAACTCGAACCTCACCGCGAAGTACAAGGGTGGCGACGCTGCGACGAGCCACGTCTACGGCCGCATCATCCTGCGCAACACCTCCGACCAGACCTGCTGGGTCCGTGGGTACGGCGGGCTCTCCTACGTCGGTCACGGCAACGGCACCCAGATCGGGGCGGCGGCCGACCGGACGCCGAGCCGCAGGCCCCGGGTGGTCCTGGAGCCGGGCGAGAAGGTGCGCAGCGCCGTGGCCGAGACCTCGACCGGGCCGTACGCGAAGCGGGAGTGCAAGCCGCGGAAGGTCGACGGGTTCCGGGTCTACGTGCCGGACGAGACGAGGTCGCAGTTCATCGAGCACAGGACGACGGGGTGTGCGAACCCGGACATCCACCTGATCGCGCACAAGGCGTACCACTGAGCGTCGGGCCGATGAGTCCGGGTGGGGCCGGCGGTCTCCTTGCCCATGAGCGAGAGCGCCGCACCTGACCTGGACCAGATGGCCCGCGACGTGCTGGACCGGATCCGTTACGTCGTCCTCGGCACGATCGACGAGGACGGCCGCACCCGGACCTCGCCGGTGTACTTCGTCCCGCACGGCTACCAGGACCTCTACTGGGTGTCGAACCCGGCGAGCCACCACTCACGCAACCTCGCGCGGGACAACAGGCTCAGCGGCGTTGTCTTCGACTCGACGGTGCCGCCGGGCCCGGACACACGAGCGGTGTACGTCACCGGCACCGCGCGGGAGATCCCGGCGGGGGAGCTCGCGCAGCACCTGTCGAAGGCCTTCCACCCCGGGCGTGGGGCGCGGGCCTTCGCGGCCGAGGAGCTGACCGGCGACGCTGACCTCCGACTGTGGGTGCTGCAGGTCGACAGCTGGGAGGTGCACATCCGCGGTGGCCACCCGACCCTCGGGACCGGCACGGACCGACGGGTGCCCGTCGACCCGCGGGAGTGACAAGGCTCACCCATCCGGGTACCGGTCCCCGCATGAGCGAGACCGAGCAGCAGAGCCCGGGGAAGCACCGAGCCCGCGTCGACGACCAGACGGCGGAGGCCTCGGACCAGGAGTCCCAGAGCACGTCGGAGGAGTCCGAGGAGACCGACGACGAGAGCCCGAGGTCCGAGGAGACCCAGGACGAGTCCGAGGAGTCGAAGGACGACAGCCCGAAGTCTGACGAGACGAAGGACGAGACCGAGGAGTCCGACGAGACGAAGGACGAGTCCGAGGAGTCCGAGGAGTCCGAGAAGTCCGAGGAGTCCGAGAAGGGCGGCACCCGGCAGCCGGGGGCCGACCCGGAGGACGAAGACGAGATCGAGGAGGAGCGCGAGAAGCGCCTCGACCCCGAGAACCGCCCGGACAACGTCGAGGTGGACAACACCGACCGTGACTTCGATGTGGAGAAGGGGATGTTCACGGACTCCGACGGCTACGAGGAAGCCGAGCCGAAGTTCCCGGGCCTGGGCGAGCAAGGCGCCTGAGGGGATTCCGTCCACAGACCGGTCCCCTGAGACAATCAGCGGGTGACCAGCCCACCCGCGCACGCCGACGTGCTCGTCGTCGGCGCCGGCCCGGCCGGCTCGGCAGCGGCCGCCTGGGCGGCGCGCGGCGGGGCCGACGTCGTACTTGCGGACGCGGCAGTGTTCCCGCGCGACAAGACCTGCGGCGACGGGCTCACCCCTCGGGCCGTCGGTGAGCTCCAGCGCCTCGGCCTCGACGACTGGCTGCGTGCGCACGCGGTCAACCAGGGGCTGCGCGCGCATGGCTTCGGCCAGACACTCATGCTCCCGTGGCCCGGCGGGGCACTGCCCGCATGGGGCTCGGCGGTCGCCCGCACCGAGCTCGACGACCACCTGCGCACCACCGCGATCAAGGCCGGCGCCACGGCCCTCGACGGTGCCCGGGCGGTCGACGTACGACGTGACGGCGAGCGGGTCACCGGCGTCGTGTTCAGGACCGACGACGGCCCGCTCGAGATCGGATGTCGTCATCTGGTGGTGGCCGACGGGGTTCGCTCGCCACTGGGCAAGGTGCTCGGCCGGGAGTGGCACCGCGACACCGTCTACGGCGTGGCCGGCCGGTGCTACGTCGACAGCGCGATGAGCGACGACCCCTGGATCAGCAGCCATCTCGAGCTCCGCGACCAGGACGAGAAGGTGCTGTCCGGCTACGGCTGGATCTTCCCGCTCGGCAACGGCGAGGTGAACCTCGGCGTCGGGACGCTGGCGACCAGCAGGCGGCCGGCCGACCTGGCCGTGAAGCCGCTGATGGCGCACTACGCCGAGCTGCGGCGTGAGGAGTTCCGGCTCGAGGGAGAGCTTCGGATGCCCACCAGCGCGCTGCTGCCGATGGGCGGGGCGGTCAGCAACGTGGCCGGCCCCAACTGGGCTCTGATCGGCGACGCCGCCGCCTGCGTGAACCCGCTCAACGGCGAGGGCATCGACTACGGGCTCGAGACCGGCCGCCTGGTCGCCGAGATGATCGAGAACGGCGACGACCTGGCCACCGCCTGGCCGGCGCTGCTGACCGAGCACTACGGCGAGGCGTTCTCGATCGCCCGCCGCCTGGCCGGCCTGGTCACCATCCCGCACCTGCTCTCCACGCTCGGTCCGGCGGGGATGCGCTCGGACTGGCTGATGACCCTGGCGCTGCGCTGGATGGGCAACCTGGTCACCGACGAGGATCGCGACCGGGCCGCCCGGGTCTGGCGCTGGGCCGGCCGTCGTTCGCTGGCCCGCGACTCGCGGCCTCCGTTCTCCTGAGCGCCGGACCTTTGCCGTCGAGTGACCCAATCGGCAGGGTCTCCACCGTGGAGAACCTGCAATTCGGGTCACTCGACGGGAGACGGGGGAGCGACCGGCTGTACCGCGGCGTCATCAGGGGCGGCAACGGGCTGCTCCGCGCGCTGCGGGTCACGGTCCGGTCCGAGGGGCAGCAGACCGTGCCCCACACCGGCCCGGTGGTGCTGGCCAGCAACCACGTCTCCTTCCCGGACTTCGTCTTCGTGCAGCAGGCGCTGCTGACCGCGAGCGGTGGCAGCGGACGGCTGGTCCGGTTCATGTGCCGTCACGAGATCTGGGACACCCCGGTGGGCGGGGCGATGGACCGGATGCGGCACATCCCGGTGGACCGGCTGGCGCCGGCGGCGGCGTACCTCAGAGCCCGAGCGCTGCTGGGGGAGGGCGAGGTCGTCTGCGTCTTCCCCGAGGGCGGGATCTCCGCGGCCTACGTGGTGCGCGCTCTGATGCCCGGCGCCGTCGCCCTGGCCCGCGAGACCGGCGCACCTCTGGTGCCGGTGAGTGTGTGGGGCTCCCAGCGACTGTGGCCGCAGAGGCGGACTCGGGACGCGCCGTTCCCGAGGCCTCAACTCACCAGAGGCCGGCTGGTCGACGTCCGCTTCGGCTCTCCCATGTCTGTCGAGCCGGACGCGGACCTGACGCAGGCCACTCGCGCGCTCGGACGGCGGCTGCAGGACGGCCTGGAGCTTCTCCAGCGGCTCCCCGAGCACCGGCCGCGGCCGGGGGAGTGGGCGCCGTGGTACCCGGCCCACCTCGGCGGCCACGGCGTCGAGCGGGCGGCGTCCTACCAGCTCGACAACATGCCGCGCGCGGCCATCACGCCCGACTGGGGGCCCGGAAACTAAGGTCGGGAGGGTGGCGGAGCGGGGTCGGCAGGTCCGGAAGGTGCAGCGGGTGGCGGCGTACGCCGTCATCCTCCGCGGGGATCACATCCTGCTGAGCCGACTGGCCAAGCGGCTGACCAGCAAGGAGCTGTGGACCCTGCCCGGCGGCGGGCTCGAGCACGGCGAGGACCCGCGCGACGCGGTGGTCCGCGAAGTGCACGAGGAGACCGGACTCGACGTGCACATCGGCGAGACCGCGCACGTCTACTCCTTCCACCAGCGCAACAGCTGGCGCCAGGGCCGACGGGCCGACGCCCACGCGCTGCGCATCGTCTACGACGGCTGGGTGCCGGCGGACAGCCCGGAGCCGCGCGTCGTCGAGGTCGACGGCTCGACGATGGATGCGGCCTGGCAGCCGGTGGCCGGCGTGCTCGACGGCTCGGTGCCGGCGGTCAGCCTGGTCACCGAGGTGCTGGCCGAGCACCGGCCGGTCCAGATGCAGCGGGTCGCGGCGTACGCCCTGTCGGTGCGGGACGGCGCCAGCGGCCCGGAGGTGCTGCTGACGCGCAACTCGGCTCGCGGGCCGCACCCGGGTGACTGGACCCTGCCGGGTGGTGGCATCGACCACGGCGAGGAGCCGCGCGCCGCGGCGGTCCGCGAGGTGCACGAGGAGACGGGGCTGGAGTGCACCCCCGGCGACGTCCTCGACGTGACTTCTGCGCACTTCGAGGGGACCGCGCCGTCGGGCCGCCGCGAGGACTACCACGCGCTCCAGATCGTCTTCGCGGCCGAGGTGTCGGACGGTGAGCCGGCCGTCCTCGAGACCGACGGGACGACCGACGCGACCGCCTGGGTTGCGGTGGCCGACCTGGACGGCGAGCACTACCCGGTCCGCAACCTGGTCCACTCCGCGCTGGCCGCCCGCGAGCGTAAGTTTCACCCGTGAGCGAGACCGTCTTCACCTACGCCGCTCCCGCGCTGAAGTTCGGTCCCGGCGCCTCCGCCGAGGTCGGCCACGACCTGGCGTCGTACGGCGCCCGGCGGGTGCTGCTCGTGACCGACGCCGGGGTGATGGCGACCGGCCACCCGTCCCGGATCGCCGAGCAGATCTGGCAGCACGGCATCGAGACGGTGATCTTCGACCGGGCCCGGGTCGAGCCGACCGACGAGTCGCTGACCGAGGCGGTCGACTTCGCGCGGGACGCCGGCCCGTTCGACGCGGTGGTCGCGGTCGGCGGCGGCTCGTCGATCGACACCGGAAAGGCGGTGAACCTGCTGCTCACCAACCCCGGTGAGCTGATGGACTACATCAACGCCCCGGTCGGCCAGGCCCGGCCCCCCGTCCACGAGCTGCTCCCGCTGGTGGCGATCCCGACCACCACCGGCACCGGCAGCGAGAGCACCACCATCTGCGTCCTCGACGTGCTCGCCCTGAAGGTCAAGACCGGGATCAGCCACGTGGCCCTCCGGCCGAAGCTGGCGATCGTCGACCCGCGGCTCACCGTCACCCAGCCGGCCATGGTCACCGCCGCGTCCGGCATGGACATCCTCTGCCACGCCCTGGAGAGCTACACCGCGCGCTGGTACGCCGACTTCGACGCCAAGCAGCCCGAGGAGCGGGTGCCCTACTGCGGCGCCAACCCGATCGCCGACATGTGGTCGGAGAAGGCGCTGAGCCTGCTGGCGGGCGCCTTCCGCACCGCGGTGCGGAACGGCCAGGACACCGCGGCCCGCGAGCAGATGGCGATGGCCGCGACCTTCGCCGGCCTCGGCTTCGGCAACGCCGGCGTGCACATCCCCCACGCCAACGCCTACCCCATCGCCGGCCGGGTCGCTCAGCTGTCGAGTGGCTTCGTGCCCGACGGCTACCCCGCGGGCGAGCCGATCGTCCCCCACGGGATGGCGGTGTCGCTGACCGCGCCGGCGGCGTTCCGGTTCACCTTCGACGCCGCTCCCGAGCGGCACCTGCGGGCGGCCCGGATCCTCGACCCGGACGCCTCCGGTGACGGTCCCGAGCTGCTGGCGTCGGTGATCACCGCGCTGATGCGGGACATCGGGATCCCCAACGGCCTGGCCGAGGTCGGGTACGGCGCAGCCGACGTCGACGACCTCGTCATCGGGGCGACGCAGCAGCAGCGGCTGCTCGCGACCGCGCCCAAGGCGCCCACGGAGGACGACCTGGCGCAGGTGTTCGTCGCGTCGATGGAACACTGGTGAGGTGACTGACGGCTCCGCTGAACTCGTGGCGGAGCTCCATCGGCGAGGCGTCGCGGACGTCGACGACTCGGCCCTGGCCCGGGCGCTGTACTCCTCGGACGCCTCCCTCTACCGCGTGGTCCCGCGGGTCGTCGTACGTCCCCGGCACGGCGACGAGCTGGACGCGATCCTGGATGTCTCGCAAGCCACCGGCGTGCCGGTCACCATGCGCGGCGCCGGTACGTCGATCGCCGGCAACGCCGTCGGTCCCGGCATCGTGGTCGACACCCTCAAGCACCTCAACCGGGTCGTGTCCGTCGACCCCGAGGCCCGCACCGCCGTGGTCCAGCCGGGGGTGGTGCACGCCGATCTGCAGCGTGCGGCGGCGGCATACGGGCTGCGGTTCGGGCCGGACCCGTCGACGCACACGCGCTGCACGATCGGCGGGATGATCGGCAACAACGCCTGCGGCTCGCGGGCGCTCGGCTACGGCCGGACCGTGGACAACGTGGTCGCACTCGATGTGCTGTTCGGGAACGGCGAGCGGGCTGCGGGGGTCTCGACAAGCTCGACCAGCGGTGGTCGCCTTCTGGAACTGGCTGGGGAACACCTCGCGCACGTCCGGACCGAGTTCGGGCGGTTCACCCGCCAGGTGAGCGGCTACTCGTTCGAGCACCTGCTGCCCGAGCACGGCCGCAGCGTGGACCGGTTCCTGGTCGGCTCGGAGGGCACGCTGGCGGTGGTCCGCGAAGCCACCGTCCGGCTGGTCGAGGACGAGGCCGACCGCCTCCTGGTCGTGCTCGGCTACCCCTCGATGCTGGAGGCCGCCGACGCCGTACCCACGTTGCTGGCGGCAACCGGCGGGGGGATGGTGGCCTGCGAGGGACTGGACGCGCGGATCGTCGACCTGGTGCGCGCGCGGGGGAGCGCGGTGCCGGAGCTGCCCGACGGCGCCGGCTGGCTGTTCGTCGAGGTCGTCGGGAGCGAGGCGCGGGCCACGGCCGCCAAGGTGGTGAGCGAGGGCGACGCGCTGGCCCACCGGCTGGTCCACGACGCAGCGGAGGCGGCTGCGCTCTGGCGGATCCGCGAGGACGGCGCCGGGCTGGCCGCGCGGAGCCTGAAGACCCCGGCGTACTCCGGCTGGGAGGACGCCGCCGTCCCGCCGGACCGGCTCGGCGCCTGGCTGCGTGACTTCGACGAGCTGCTGCGCGAGCACCGGCTGGACGGCGTGCCCTACGGCCACTTCGGTGACGGCTGCGTGCACGTGCGCATCGACTTCCCGTTCGAGCCCGGGAACGACGGCTCGGCCAGGCTGTTCCGCGACTTCCTCACCGCGTGCGCGCTCAAGCTCCGCGACCACCGCGGCTCGCTCTCCGGCGAGCACGGGGACGGACGCGCCCGGTCCGAGCTGCTGCCGCTGATGTACGACGCCGAGTCGCTGCGGCTGTTCGCCGCGGTCAAGGCGATCTGCGACCCGGACAACCTGCTCAACCCCGGCAACCTGGTCGACCCGGCCCCGCTGGACGCCGACCTGCGGCCGGTCCGGGCCCGGCGGCCCGTGTCGCCACTGCTGACCCTGCCGCACGACGGCGGCCAGCTCGGCCACGCGGTGCACCGCTGCACCGGCGTGGGCAAGTGCGTCGCGCCCACCACCAACGGCGTGATGTGCCCGTCCTACCTCGCCACCCGCGACGAGAAGGACTCCACCCGAGGCCGGGCGCGGGTGCTGCAGGAGGCGATCGACGGGTCGCTGGTGCGGGGCTTCGCGGACCCGGCCGTGGCCGAGGCGCTCGACCTGTGCCTGGCCTGCAAGGGCTGCGCGTCGGACTGCCCGACCGGCGTGGACATGGCGACGTACAAGGCCGAGGCACTGCACCAGAAGCACGACGTCGAGGGCGTACGCCGACCGCGCAGCCACCGTCTCCTGGGTCGGCTGCCGTGGTGGGCGGACCTGGCCGCACCGATGGCGCCGGTGGCCAACCGGATGATCAAGCTCCGGCCGGTGTCCCGGCTGGCCAAGCTCGCCGCCGGCATCGACCCGCGCCGCTCGATCCCGGCGTTCGCGCCCAAGACGCTGCGCAAGTCGGTCGCGAAGGGCGGCGACACCCCGGATGTCTGGCTGTGGGCGGACTCGTTCACCGACCACTTCTTCCCGGGCAACGGCCACGCCGCGATCCGCTACCTCGACTCGGTCGGCCTCACCGCCCGCGTCATCCCCGACGACGCCTGCTGCGGGCTCACGCTGATCTCCACGGGCCAGCTCGACCGGGCCCGCACGCTGATGGAGCAGACCGTGGCCACGCTGCGGCCCTACGTCGACTCGGGCACACCCGTGGTCGGCCTGGAGCCGTCCTGCCTGGCCACCCTGCGCAGCGACGCCGAGGAGCTCACGGGGGAGACGGCCGCGAAGCTCGCCTCGGTGCTCAGCCTGGCCGAGCTGGTCGAGGAGCGGCGGCTCCCGCTGCCCGACCTGTCCGGCGTCGAGGTGGTCGCCCAGCCGCACTGCCACCACCACGCGGTCATCGGCTGGGCTGCCGACCAGCGGCTGCTCGAGCGGGCCGGCGCCGACGTCACGCGGGTGGCCGGCTGCTGCGGGCTGGCCGGCAACTTCGGCATGGAGAAGGGTCACTACGAGGTCTCCGTCGCGGTCGCCGAGACCCATCTGCTGCCCGCGGTCCGCGCGAACCCGCGGGCCGTCGTCCTCGCCGACGGCATGTCCTGCCGGGTCCAGCTCGACGACCTCGCCGGCGTACCGACTCTGCACCTGGCGGAGCTGCTGGCTCAGGCCCTCCGGTAGCGGCCGTCGAACGCCGTGGTCCAGCTGTCGCCGTCGTCCTTGGACGTCTCCCACAGCTGCCGGACGCCGTCGCCCTCGGCCGTCCAGGTGATCCGCTGCCGGGCGTCCGCGTCGATGCCCTCGAGCACCATCGCGCCGTCTCGGAACGCGCCGTCCAGCAGCAGGATCCCGCCGGTGGAGTCGATCCAGGTCTGGTGCCAGCAGCCTCGCTCGGGGTCCCAGGCGTTGAGGCTGTGCCCGGTGACGCCGCCGTCGCCCCGCCAGTGCTCGGCGACCGCGCCGGTGTCGAAGAGAGCGGTGATCGAGTTCCGGCCGACGTGCTCGCCGTCGGGGTCGTGCACCTCCCACTCGCCCAGCCAGAAGTCGAACGCGTGCGCGGGGTCGTCCATGGTCCGACGATGACCCTCGCGCCACCCATCGGGCCAGAGCCGGCGGTGACTCGTGACCGGTCCGCGACCGAGCCGTGACCCGCGAACCTAGACTCGTCGAGTGAACCCCCGCCACCGCCGCCTGGTCATCCCCGTGGCGCTGGTCGGGCTGCTGCTCATCGTCGTCATCGCCGCGGTGGTGAAGTGACCGACAACCTCCTGCG
The DNA here is from genome assembly GCA_963749865.1 of uncultured Actinomycetota bacterium. Taxonomy (GTDB): domain Bacteria; phylum Actinomycetota; class Actinomycetes; order Propionibacteriales; family Nocardioidaceae; genus Nocardioides. Next base: position 54,911 of record CAVVOE010000001.1, on the reverse strand, counting down.
GGCGCTCGCGCAGGTGCGGGGCCGGCTGCTGGACCCGGAGACGCTGGTTCGCGCGGTGGCGTCCGGGCGCCAGAAAGGTGCGCAGCCGCGGTGGCGCCGGGTCGAGCTGCGGTACGTCGACCTGAGGGCCGGCCGGCACCTGCAGCTGACTGCGTACGACGAGACGCAGGCGCACACGAGGAACCACGCGTCCGGCGACGCTGCGCGCGAGGCGGTCGACGACCTGCTGGACGAGCCGTTCGGCAACTGGCACGTCGAGACGACGACGGAGACCGTCCAGCTGCGGGTGACCCGGAAAGGGGAGGCGCTGGTCCACACGGCTCCTCGTCAGACGCCCGCCGAGGTCGACCACGGCCACGACCGCGACAAGGGCCGGCTGCTGCCTGAGGAGGACCCCGTGTTCCGCGCGCTGGGGCTCGCCGATGCGGAGGGCCGACTCAAGCCCAGCCGGCAGGCGAAGTACCGCCAGGTCGAGGAGTTCCTGCGGCTGCTGGACACCGGCATCACCGAGGCGATCGAGAAGGGTCAGCTGCGGAGGCCCACCGCCGACGACCCGCTCCGCATCGCCGACCTCGGCTGCGGAAACGCGTACCTGACCTTCGCCGCTGACCGGTTCCTGACCACCGTGCGCGACCTGCCGGTTCGGCTGACCGGCGTCGACCTGCGCGACCAGTCCCGCGAGCACAACGAGAAGGTCGCCGGCGAGCTCGGGCTGGACGCGGAGTTCGTGGTCGGCTCGATCGACGGCGTCGCGCTGGACCCGGCCCCCGAGGTGGTGCTGGCCCTGCACGCCTGCGACACCGCGACCGACGAGGCGCTGGCCCGGGCGGTCGAGTGGGAGGCCTCCCTGGTGCTCGCCGCGCCCTGCTGCCACCACGACGTGGCCGCCCAGCTGCGCCGGGCGCCCACGCCCGCGCCGTACGCCATGCTCACCCGGCACGGCATCCTCCGCGAGCGACTGGCGGACACCCTGACCGACGCCGTGCGGGCCACCCTGATGAGGCTGCAGGGCTACCGGGTCGACGTCGTCCAGTTCGTCGAGAGCAAGCACACCCCGCGCAACACCCTGCTCCGCGCCACCCGCACCGGCGCCCCGGTGAAGGGCGGCTCGCTCAGGCGGGAGTACGACGACCTGGTTGCCGCCTGGGGCATCCGCCCGAAGCTGGCCGAGCTGCTCGATGCTTGAGCGCCTCCTGTCCGGCCTGGTGGTCGTGCCGTTCCTGCTCGGGGCGGCGGCGGCGCCGACCGACCAGGCGCAGGTGGCGTTCTCCTTCCAGGACAACGAGATCGTCGAGTCCAGCGGTCTGGCGGTGGCCGGCGGCCTGGTCGCCACGACCAACGACTCCGGCGACACCGGCCGGGTCTTCGCCGTCGACCCGGCGACAGGAGAGACCGTGGGGACGACGGGCTGGGGCAACGACGTGGAGGACGTCGAGGCGCTGGCCCCGCTGGACGACCACGACGTGTGGGTCGGCGACATCGGCGACAACCTCGAGCAGCGCGACGCGATCCAGGTCGCGGCGGTGCCCGTCGGTCGTGGCCACGCCGACCTCGGCGGCCCGATCTACGACCTCGTCTACCCGGACGGTCCGCACGACGCCGAGACCTTGCTGAGCGATCCCACCACGGGTCGGCTGTACGTCGCGACGAAGGGAGTGCTCGGCGGCACGCTCTACGCCGCGCCCAAGACCCTGGACCCCGCGGGTCCCAACCGGCTCGAGCCGCTCGGCGACGTACTGCCGATCGCGACCGACGGCACCTTCCTGGCCGACGGGAAGCGGCTGGTGATCCGCAGCTACGCGGTGGCCGCGGTCTACGCCTTCCCCTCGCTGGAGAAGCTGGACCAGGTCCGGATGCCGGCCCAGCCGCAGGGGGAGGGGATCGCGGTCGACCGCGACGGCACCCTGCTGCTCAGCTCGGAGGGACTGCACACCGACGTGCTGCGCGTGACGCTGCCCGAGCCGACACCCTCCGCCAGCCCGGCAGCGGGCCCTTCCGCGACCGGATCCCCCGGGGCTTCTCCCACCACCCGCACCGAGTCCCGGGAGGACTCCGAGCTGCCGGAGACCACGCAGACCCAGCGGTCGGCCTGGCCGTGGCTCCTCGGCGGGCTGGTCGGCCTCGGAATCATCCTGGTTCTCACCCGTTCGGTGCGTGGGCGCTGAGGCCAGGGCGTGTCTGGCGCCGCCCAGGATTGCCAGCCACGCCCTAGTGGTTACTGTCCCGCCATGCCTCGCCTGCGCCGAACGTCGCCGGAACAGCCGGGCTGGACCCGGCGCCGGGCGGGGAAGGGTTTCGTCTACCTCGACACCCACGGCCAGCGGCTGTCCGAGCCGGAGGCGCAGCGGGTCCGCGACCTGGTGATCCCGCCGGCGTGGGAGGACGTCTGGATCACGCCGTACGAGAACGGGCACCTCCAGGCGGTCGGCACCGACGACGCCGGGCGGCGGCAGTACCTCTACCACCCGCAGTGGCGCGAGCGGCGGGACGCCGAGAAGTTCGACCGGATGCTGCTGTTCGGCAAGGCGCTGAGCAAGGCCCGGGAGCGGGTCCTCGTCGACCTCGGGCTCGAGGGGATGCCGCTCGAGCGCGCCTGCGCGGCCGCCGTCCGCCTCCTCGACCTCGGCTACTTCCGGATCGGCAACGACGTGTACGCGGACGAGAACGGCAGCTTCGGGCTGACCACGATCGAACGGCGGCACGTCCGCCGGTTCCAGGACGCGCTGGTCTTCAAGTTCACCGGTAAGTCGGGCGTGGAGCACGAGATCCACATCGACGACGCGGTGGTGGTCGAGGCGATCGAGATCATGCGCCGGCGCCGGAGCGGCGACGACGCACGGCTGCTGTCCTACAAGAACGGTCGCTCCTGGCGCTCGCTGATCCCCGACCTGGTCAACGGCTACGTGCGCGAGTCGACTGGCCTGGAGGCCACGGCCAAGGACTTCCGCACCTGGCACGCCACCGTGCTCGCGGCCGCCGCCCTGGCGGAGACGGAGGAGCCGGGCGCGACCAAGGCCTCGCGCAAGCGGGCCGTCTCCGGAGCCATGAAGGAGGTGGCGTCGTTCCTCGGCAACACCCCCACGCTGGCCCGCTCGTCGTACGTCGACCCGCGGGTCATCGACGCCTACGAGCGAGGGAAGACCATCGAGCGGGCCACCCGGCGCCGCTATGACACCACCGACGAGCGCCAGGCCGCGCTCGAGCGGGCCACGCTCAAGCTGCTGAAGGAGTTCGAGTGAAGATCGCCGTGGTGGAGGGCGACATCACCCAGCAGCAGGTCGACGCCGTAGTCAATGCGGCCAATCGACGTATGCGTGGTGGGTCTGGCGTGGACGGGGCCATCCACAGCGCCGGCGGACCGGCGGTCCTCGACGACTGCGTCGCGCGGTTCCCGGACGGGCTGGCCACCGGCGACGCCGGGTGGACCACGGCCGGTGAGATGGCCGCGCGCTGGGTGATCCACGTCGTCGGGCCGGACCGGCGCGCCGGCCAGACCGACCGAGGGCTGCTGACCTCCTGCTACGCCCGCGCCCTCGAGGTGGCCGACGAGCTCGGCGCCCGCACAGTGGCCTTCCCGCTGGTCAGCGCCGGCGTGTACGGCTGGCCCAAGGACGACGCCATCGCCGCGGCGCTCGAAGTGTTCCGGTCCGCCGACACCGAGGTGGAAGAGGCGCGGCTGGTCGCCTTCGACCACGCGACGTACGAGCAGATCACGGCGCAGCTGTCGACCTAGTGCCCCGCACCGAGCTTCCGGTGCGGGACACTAGCCGCCCGGGATCCTGTCGGGGTGCCCGCCCGTCCCACCCCTGTGCGTGTGATGGCGGTGCTCGTCCTCGCCTTGTTCGTGGGCGGGTGTGCGGACGACCACGGACGAGTCCCCCGCTCAGCGACGCAGGCGCTCGACTGCGCGGGCACGCCGTACGTCGAAGGCCGGGGCAACTACGACACCGGGCCCGAGTCCGTCCAGGGGGACCCGCGCGCGGCCCTCGACAACTGGCTCGAGGAGGAGTTCTTCGCGTCCGTCCCGCGCACCGGGTACTCCGAGGCCTCGCGCAGCGGCGGGTCGGCACTGTTCACGTTCAGCACGCAAGGACTGGTGGTCGCCGCCTTCGTGGTGAGCGACGACACCGAGGGGCCCGACGACGACCGCGGCTGGGGCGTTGCGTCGTACGCCGCGTGCGACCCGGCCGAATGGCCGCCGGAAGTCAGCGACGCGAACGGCGTCTGGGTGTGGACCGACCCCGACGGCGACCGGGTCCCCACGTCGACCATCCACTCGTTCAGCGGGCCCGAGCACTGCGGCTGGCAGGACATGACCTATCTGGTGCTCGGCGAGCGCGGGGCGGACGGTGAGTTCTACGGCACGCCGGTCCCCGACCTGGCCCACCTGCTGCGGACGCCCTACGCCGCGCACGTGCCGCTGCCCGCGGACGCGCGCGACACCGGCTACTCCCGCGACGGCCGGCGGGTGTGGCTGGGGGCCGACGGTCGTGCGGCGTACCTGGTCGGCGCGGACGGCGACGCCGAGCGCTGGCCGTCGGCTCGCGAGCCGATCCGTTGTGACTAGAGCCGCTCGACGACCCAGTCGATGCAGGCGGTCAGGGCCGCGACGTCGGAGGGGTCGATGGCGGGGTACATCGCGACGCGCAGCTGGTTGCGGCCGAGCTTGCGATAGGGCTCGGTGTCCACGATGCCGTTGGCCCGGAGCGTGGCCGCGATGGCGGCGGCGTCGATGCCGTCCTCGAAGTCGATGGTGCCGATCACCAGGGAGCGGTGCGCCGGGTCCTCGACGTACGGGAACGCGTACGGTGCCTGCTCGGCCCAGCCGTACAAGGTCTCCGACGACTGCGTGGTCCGCTCGACCATCCCCTTGAGGCCGCCCTGGCCGTTCATCCAGCTCAGCTGCTCGGCCATGAGGAACAACGTGGCCAGCGAGGGGGTGTTGTAGGTCTGGTTGAGCCGGGAGTTGTCGATGGCGATCTTGAGGTCGAAGAACGCCGGGATGTGCCGGCCGGACGCCGCGATCCGCTCGGCCCGCTCGAGAGCGGTGGGGGAGAAGGTCGCCACCCAGAGCCCGCCGTCGGAGGCGAAGGACTTCTGCGGCGCGAAGTAGTAGACGTCGGACTCGGTGAGGTCGACCGGCAGGCCGCCGGCCCCCGACGTGGCGTCGATCAGCACCAGTGCGCCTTCGTCGGCGCCCTCGGGCCGGATCACCGGCGCCATCACCGCGGTCGAGGTCTCGTTGTGCGCCCACGCGTAGGCGTCGACCCCGGCCTCGGCCTTCGCCTCGGGACGGGAGCCAGGATCGCTGGCGATGACCGACGGCTCGTCGAGCCACGGGGCAGCCTTCACCGCCGCGGCGAACTTGCTGGAGAACTCCCCGAACGTCAGGTGCTGGCTCTTCTGCTCGATCAGCCCGAAGGTCGCGACGTCCCAGAACGCGGTGGCTCCGCCGTTCCCCAGGATCACCTCGTAGCCGTCGGGCAGCGAGAACAGCTCGGCCAGCCCCTCGCGGACCCGCGCGACCAGGTCGCGGATCGGCGCCTGTCGGTGCGACGTACCCATCAGGGAGCGGCCGGTGGCCGCGAGCGCGTCGAGGTGCGAGGGCTGGATCTTGGAGGGCCCGGCCCCGAACCGTCCGTCGGCGGGCAGCAGGTCGGAGGGGATCCTCAGCTCGTCGCTCACGCCGCCTATTCTGGCAGCCGCCCAACCCTCGAACCGGAGGAGTCCACATGCGCCGCGGGCGCTCCGTGCACGACCACGAGGGGCTCCAGCGCGTGCTGCTGCTGGGCGGCGTGCTGCTCGGCCTGGCCGGCCTCGCCATCACGGCGTGGGGGCTCGTCGTCGAGGGCTGGGGGCTGGTGGCCGGGCCGGTCCTCGTGCTGTTCGCGGTGGCCTGTGCCGTGGTCTCCCGCGACGACGGTCGCGGCCGGTGGTGCCCGGAGTGCGTGGCCCGCAACGCGGAGGACGCGGTCACCTGCGAGAGCTGCGGCGCCGCACTTGGCTGACTCCGCCACCCACCTGGACATCGCGCGGGTCGGGTACGGCCACCCGGACGCGATGCTGCTGATCGAGGAGGTCCAGGCCGAGTACGTCCTGCGCTACGGCGGCCCCGACGTCACCCCGCTCGACCCACTGATGTTCGAGCCGCCGTCCGGGTCGTTCTTCATCGGCTACCTCCCGGTCGAAGGAGTCCGGCGCCCGGTCGCCAGCGGCGCGTGGCGTGCCCACGACGACGTCGAGGTCTTCGGCACCAGGCACACCGCCGAGATCAAGCGGATGTACGTCGCCCCGGCCGTGCGGGCGCGCGGCGTGGCCCGCCGGATCCTGGCCCACCTCGAGCAGACCGCGGCCGAGACCGGCTTCGGCGCGATGATCCTCGAGACGGGCACCGCGCAGCCGGAGGCGATGGCGCTCTACGAGTCGTCCGGCTACACGCGCATCCCGTCGTTCGGCTACTACAAGGACGCGCCGCTGAACCGTTGCTACGGCAAGCCCCTTTCGCGGGCCCGGCGCCGCGCCTAGTGGCCCGCACAGGAAGTTCAGTGCATAAGTCCGTGCGCCGAGTGCGTGCATCGCAAGGCGCCGGAGCGACGCTCTACTTGCTCGTCCAGCAAGCGACGGCAACGCCGCGATGTGCGTGCTCGGAGTGCGGAGTTGTGTGCCGAACTTTCGGTGCGGGGCACTAGCCTCTGCGCGTGGGCATCTTCGGCGGCTCTCCGCAGGACCAGGTCGACCTCGACCACCTCAAGGACCGGATCGCCAGGCTGGAGTCGGCGGTGGCCTCGCTCCAGGGGCAGGTTGCCTCGCTCACCGGCGGGGCGATCGCGGCGGGCGGCCAGGTCCCGTACGCCGGCAACCCCCACACCGTCTCCGACGGGGCGCTGCCGGCCAACAGCGAGTGGCTGGCCGAGGCCCGCCGGCTCAAGGAGAGCGGCAACGTGATCCAGGCGATCAAGCTCTACCGCGAGCACACCGGGCTCGGCCTCAAGGAGGCCAAGGACGCGGTCGAAGGGATGCTCTGACAGACGGGTTCGCCTACTTGTCCAGCACGACACGCCGTCGCTGATCATCCGAACGGTCATTTCTTCCCGAGTCCGCCCTCACGCGGGTCCGGTGTTACCTACCGTCCACTTCCATGCGCGCGCTCCTCGTCGCGGTGGCGTTGTCCTTGTGCACGATCGTCGCCACCCTGGTCGGCCCGGCCCTGGCCGGTGTCGACGGCGGCGGCCTGCCCGTCGAGGACTACGCGTCGTACGACCCGCAGACGACGTGCGCCAAGAAGGCCAAGCCCGGCACGGTCGCGCTGGGCGAGTGGCTGGTCGCGACGTACGGCGGCGCCGGTGGTGCCGTCAGCCGGCCCTGCAGCGGCTCCGGCTCCTCCGAGCACAAGGACGGCCGCGCGGTCGACTGGGTGCTCAACGCCAACAGCCCCGCCGACCGCGAGCTGGCCAAGGCCTTCCTCGCCGCAGCGTTCGCCACAGACGCCGACGGCAACCCGCACGCGCTGGCCCGCCGGATGGGGATCATGTACGTCATCTGGAGCGACCACTTCTACCCGGCCTACCACCAGTTCGCGAAGGAGCGGTACCTCTCCTCCGGCTGCCGCGCCAAGAAGAAGTGCTCCAAGACCCTCCGCCACCGCGACCACATGCACATCTCGCTCTCGAAGGCCGGCGCCAAGGGTCTGACCAGCTTCTACGCCGACCTCGTCGAGACCGCCAACGCCGGTGGCTGAGGTGCCCGGCCGGTTCGGTGCGTGGCAGCCTTCGCCACGTGGATCGTGACGCTCTGCTCGACCTGCTGACCGGGATGCCCGGCGCCGTCGAGGACTACCCGTTCGGGGACGAGGTGGCGGTGTTCAAGGTCGGCGGGAAGATGTTCGCGCTGGTCTCCCTGGACGACGAGCCGGGCTTCGTGAACCTCAAGTGCGACCCGGCGCTGGCCCTCGAGCTGCGAGACCGGCACGCGGCGGTACGCCCGGGCTACCACTCCAACAAGAAGCACTGGAACTCCGTCGACCTCGACGGCTCCCTGGACGACGACGAGGTGCGAGAGATGGTGGAACACTCCTACGAGCTGGTGGTCAGCGGGCTGCCGAGGCGAGCCAGGCCTTCCGCGTGATCTCGTATGCCAGCCGGTCGTCCTCGGTGCCCACCAGGCTCAGGCCGCACTTCTCCAGCACGCGCTGCGAGCCGGTGTTCGCCGGCCTGGTGTCTGCCCAGATCCGGGTGAGTCCGATGGTCCCGAACCCGTGCTCGAGCAGCGCCAGGGAGCCCTCGGTGGCGTAGCCCTGGCCCCACGCCGTACGCCTGAGGCGGTACCCCAGCTCGGCCGCACCCGGGTCCGCGTCGTCGACGCCGAGGCACCACCAGCCCATGAACTCACCGGACGACGAAGACTGCCCGACCCAGTAGCCGATCCCCCGTGCGTCAGCGTCCGAGCGGGTGCGCTTGTGCATCCAGGTGTCGACCACCTCGGCGCGCGTGAGGCCGCGTCCGGACACGAATCGCATCACTTCCGGGTCGGCGTCGAGCTCGACCAGACGGTCGGTGTCCTCGTGAGTGAGCGGCTCCAGCCGGAGCCGCTCGGTCGTGAGCGTCGGGCGCATCAGGCCGCCCGGGCCGCCCGCCTCGCCTGGAGCTTGCGCTGCTTGGCCACGAACCGGATCGAGGACCAGGCGACGAACGTGGGGGAGAGCCGGCCGATCCGCCATGCGATGCGCGCAGTGCGCGGAGTGACCAGCAGGGGCTTGTTCTCCGCGACGGCGAGCAGCACCTGGTCGGCGAGGACCGCGGGATCGAGGGGGCGGCGTACGCCCTGGCCCTTGAGGAAGTAGTCCCGCCCGTGGAACCGCCCGACCGCGCCCTTGTCGAGGATCGGGGTGTCGACCGCGGACGGGCAGACCGCGGTGACGCCGACGCCGTGCCCGGCCGCCTCGGAGCGCAGGGCCAGCGACAGCCCGACCACCGCATGCTTGGTCATGACGTAGGACGTCAGGAGCCCGGCCGCCATCAGCCCGCCCATCGAGGCGGTGTTCACGATGTGGCCACGGATCCCGTTGACAGGGTCCTGCCGGACCATGAGCGGGTACGCCGCGTGCACACCGTGCACCACGCCGCGGATGTTGACGTCGATGATCGAGTTCCAGTGGTCGAGCGTGAGCTCCTCGGTCTCGCCGCCGATGCTGATGCCGGCGTTGTTGAACATCAGGTCCAGCGAACCGTGCTCGGCCGCCACCGACGAGACCAGCTCAGCGACCTCGGCTGCCGACGTGACGTCCAGCTCCGCGGCCCGGGCGGTGCCCGGACCGGTCACCGACGCCACGGTCTTCTCCGCGGCGGCCAGGTCGAGGTCGGCGCAGACGACCGAAGCGCCCGCGGCGACCAGCGCCCGCGACAGCGCGGCTCCGATCCCCGACCCCGCGCCGGTCACGATTGCGGAGCGGCCGGCGAAGCGCGAGCCGACGTCTACTCCGACCACGCCGCCTTCCAGCCCTCAACGTCGGACGCCGGTCGCGCGGCCGGGCCGGCGTAGATCGCCGACGGGCGGATCAGCCGGCCGGTCTTCTTCTGCTCGAGGATGTGTGCGGACCAGCCACCGGTGCGGGCGCAGGTGAACATCGAGGTGAACATGTTGGCCGGCACCTCCGCGAAGTCGAGCACGATCGCGGCCCAGAACTCGACGTTGGTCTCCAGCACCCGGTCGGGGCGGCGGGCGCGCAGCTCGGCCAGCGCCGCCTTCTCCAGCGACTCGGCCACCTCGTAGCGGGGTGCGTTGAGCTCCCGGGCGGTGCGGCGCAACACCCGCGCACGCGGGTCCTCGGCCCGGTAGACCCGGTGGCCGAACCCCATCAGCCGATCGCCCGAGTCGAGCAGCCCTTTGACATAGCCGTCGGCGTCGCCGGACTCCTCGACCTCCTCGATCATCGTGAGGACGCGGGCCGGCGCACCGCCGTGCAGCGGGCCGCTCATCGCGCCGATCGCCCCCGAGAACGCCGCCGCGACATCGGCGCCGGTCGACGTGATCACCCGGGCGGTGAAGGTCGAGGCGTTCATGCCGTGCTCGGCCGCGGAGGACCAGTAGGCGTCGATCGCCTTGACGTGCTTGGGGTCCGCCTCGCCCTTCCAGCGGATCAGGAACTTCTCCGCGAGCGTCCGGCCCTCGTCGACCACCTTCTGTGGCACGACCGCCTTGTCGAGGCCGCGGGCCGACTGCGCGGCGTAGGACAGCACCATGACGGCCAGCCGGCCGATGTCCTCGCGGGCCTGCTCGTCGCTGATGTCGTAGGTCTGGCCGAACCCGAACGCCGGCGCCAGCATCGCCACCGCGGCCTGGACGTCGACTCGGACGTCGCCGGTGTGCACGGGCAGGATGAACGGCTCGGCCGGCGCCAGGCCCGGGGTGTAGGCGCCGTCGATCAGGAGCCCCCAGACGTTCTCGAACGGCACCCGGCCGACGATGTCCTCGATGTCCACGCCGCGGTAGCGGAGCGCCGACCCTTCCTTGTCGGGCTCGGCGATCTCGGTCTTGAACGCGACGACGCCCTCGAGCCCCTCGTGAACCTCTACCCCCGCACCGTCATCAGCCATGTCGCGCATTGTGCCGTACCTCGCTGACGACGCGAGGAGGCCCGTATGTTGAACGTCCATGGACGCGGATGCACTGGATTCAGTGGCCGCCGCGCGCGCTGAGTACACCGCCGGCGGGCTCGTTGAGGGCGACCTGCTGCCGGACCCGATCGCGATGTTCCGGCGCTGGTACGACGACGCGTACGCCGCGGGGCTGCACGAGCCCAACGCCATGGTCGTCGCCACCGTCGGCTCGGACTTCTCACCCTCTGCGCGCCTGGTGCTGCTCAAGGGCGTCTCCGCCGACGGCTTCGCCTTCTACACCAACACCGGCTCCCGCAAGGGCGCCGAGCTGGCCGGCAACCCGCGCTGCGCGCTGCTGTTCCCCTGGCACCCGCTCGAACGCCAGGTCCGCGTCGACGGCACCGCCGCGCCCCTGCCGCGCGAGGCCGTCGACGCCTACTTCGCCGTCCGGCCGCGTGGCTCCCAGCTCGGCGCTTGGGCCTCGCACCAGTCCAGCGTCGTCTCCGGCCGCGGCGAGCTGCTCGCGGCGTACGGCGAGGCCGAGGCGCGGTACGCCGGCGGCGACGTGCCGACCCCCGAGGAGTGGGGCGGCTACCTCGTGCACCCGGAGTCCGTGGAGTTCTGGCAAGGCCGGCCCGGCCGGATGCACGACCGGCTGGTCTACCGGCGCACCCCCGACGGCTGGCGCACCGAGCGCTTGGCGCCGTAGTCGAACCGTGGTCCCATATGGCCCACAAGGACCATGGGCTGCGGGGCGGCACCCGACATAGCGTGGACGTTTGTGACCAAGCATCTTTTTCGGGGGAACCCGCGCCTGCTGATCGGCGCGCTTCCGTTTGCCGCCGCCATCATCCTGCTGAAGCTCGTGGCCGACATGGCCGACCTCCAATGGCTCGAGCTGAGCCCCCTCCTCGCGGGGGCGATCGCCGCCGAGGTCTTCATCCTCGGCTTCCTGCTGAACGGCACCGCCGGTGACTTCAAGGAGGCCGAGAAGCTGCCCGGCGAGGTGGCCGCCAGCCTGGAGACGATGGCCGACGAGTGCCTCATCACCTACGACGAGCTGAAGCTGCCGGAGGCCAAGGCCGGACTGGCGCAGCTGGTCGAGATCAGCAGCTCGATCCGGAAGTGGCTGATGCAGGACCGCGGCTTCGACGACGTGATGTCCGACATCCGCGCGCTCAACGGTCCTTTCAAGGTGATGGCGCCGGTCATCCAGGCCGGCTTCACCACCCGGCTCAAGTCCGAGCAGTCCGCGGTCCGCAAGCTGGTCCTCCGGATGGACACGATGCGCCGCACGTCGTACGTCGCCGCCGGCTACCTGATCGCCGAGGTCACCGCCTTCCTGCTGATGGCAGTGCTGATCTTCACCGACCTGGGCGCGATGGCGCCCACGCTGTGCCTGGTCGGGCTCATCTCCTACCTGCTGGTCTACCTCGTCGGCCTGATCCGGGACCTCGACAACCCGTTCGAGTACCTCAACGGCATGCCCGGCGCGGCCGACGTCAGCCTCGACGTCCTCGAGCGCAACGAGGACCGGCTCCGCGCCCTGCTCGGTGCGCTGGACCCGACCCCGACCGCCACCCAGGTCGCGGACGCCGCCCCGCCCGCGACCGCTACGGCCGCCACGGCCGCCACGGCCGAGACCGTCGGCGACGCCATGGAGCCGCCGGTCTGACCCGGACGTCCCACGATCGTGGTCCGTGGCGATCGGTACATGGGGACCCTGGGGAGGGACCCGATCGTCACGGATCACCCCTCCCTGCCCTGGCGCTGCTGGCCGTCCTGGTGGCCCTGTCGCTGACGGCGTGTGGTGACGACGCGGACAACGACAGCGACCGGAGTGAGCCGACCGTCACCGCCAGTCCTGCCCCGAGCCCGGCCGCCGATGACCTCTCCGGCGTCTACGACACCGAGGTGACCCTGGCCCAGAGCACCTGTGAGGGGATCGAGGTGATGGACAACCCGACCAGCGTGGAGCGGGACGGCGACACCCTCGTGCTCAGCCACGCAGCGCTCACGTTCACCGGGACCTTGGACCCGGCCGGAGCGTTCCACACCGACACCCAGCAGGTGGAGGTCGGGCCGGACACCCATGAGCTGACCGTCACCGGCTCAGGGGGCGAGGGCCGGCTGCACGCCTTGGTGAGCGTCGAGGTGACAGGCGGGCAGTCGTGCCGGTACGACGTGGCGTGGGAGGGATCGCGGAGGTAATCGACTTGTGAGTGAGCGCTCACTCATTTACTCTCTCCGGCGTGGAACAGACCGCCGTACGCCGCGAGCGCGCCAGGCCGATGTCGCCGGAGGAGCGCCTCGACAAGCTCGTCGACGTCACCCTGAACCTCCTGCGCGAGCACGGCCGCGCCGTGACCACTCGCCAGATCTCCGAAGCGGCCGGCGTCGCCGAGGGCACGATCTTCCGGGTCGTGGAGTCCAAGGAGGAGCTCGTCGAGCTCGCCATCACCCGGGCCTTCGAGCCAGGCGCCCTGATCCAGCGGATCGAGGAGATCGACCCCGACCAGCCTCTGCACGTCCGGCTCGTCCAGCTCAGCTCGATCCTCCAGCAGCGGTTCCGCGCCACCTTCGAGCTGATGAAGAAGGTCGGGATGGTCCGCCCCGCCGACCACGTCCACGACAGCCCCGAGGCCGTCGAGATGCGCGAGTACGTGCACGCCCTCCTGGAGGGAGTGGTCGGCGCCGACCGCGGGCGGCTGTCCGTGCCGACCCGTGACTTCGTGCACCGGCTCCGGCTGCTGACTTTCGCGGGCAGCCACCCGCACATCACCGACGGTCAGCTGCTCACCCCCGAGGAGATCGTCGACACCCTGTTGCACGGGCTCCTGCGCGAAGGCTCGCCCGAAGAAGGAGACCAGTGATGCTGCTGCGCATCCTGCGGACCCATCTCGCGCCGTACAAGCCGTGGCTGGCCGCGATCGTCGCGCTCCAGTTCACCGCGACGGTGGCGATGCTGTACCTGCCCAGCCTGAACGCCGACATCATCGACAACGGCGTCGCGGTCGGCGACACCGACTACATCGTGCACACCGGTGCGGTGATGCTCGCCGTCTCGATGCTCCAGATCCTGTGCAGCGTCGTGGCGGTCGCGTGCGCCGCCCGCACCTCGATGTCCTTCGGCCGCGACCTGCGCGGCGCGGTCTTCCACCGGGTCGGGTCGTTCTCGGGCCGCGAGATCGCCCAGTTCGGCGCACCGTCCCTGATCACCCGCAACACCAACGACGTCCAGCAGATCCAGATGCTCGCGCTGCTGACCTGCTCGCTGGCCGTGCAGGTGCCGATCATGATGGTCGGCGGCATCGTGATGGCGATGCGCGAGGACCTCGCCCTGTCCTGGCTGCTCGCGGTGGTCGTGCCGGCGCTGTTCGTGTCCGTCGGCGTCGTGGTCTCGCAGATGGTGCCGAGCTTCCGGCTCGTCCAGTCGCGCATCGACGACGTGAACCGGATCCTGCGCGAGCAGATCAGCGGCATCCGCGTGGTCCGCGCCTTCGTCCGCGAGCCGCGCGAGACCCAGCGCTTCGCCGAGGCCAACGACGGCCTCACCGAGGTCTCCATCCGCGCCGGCCGCTGGATGGCGACGATGTTCCCGCTGGTGATGCTGGTCGTGAACGTCTCGAGCGTCGCGGTGATCTGGTTCGGCGGCCACCGGGTGAACGAAGGTCAGATGCAGGTCGGAGCGCTCACCGCGTTCCTGAGCTACCTGATGCAGATCCTGATGAGCGTGATGATGGGGACCTTCATGCTCATGCAGGTCCCGCGCTCGGCGGTGTGCGCCGACCGGATCGGAGAGGTCCTCGACACCCGGCCCAGCGTCGTACCGCCCAGCGAGGGGGTCAGCGAGCTGAGCCAGCGCGGCCACCTCGATCTCGAGGACGTGTCCTTCACCTACCCGGGCGCCGAGCAGCCGGTGCTGTGCGACGTCACGTTCAGCGCCCGCCCCGGCCAGACCGTCGCGATCATCGGCTCGACCGGCGCCGGCAAGTCCACCCTGGTCAGCCTGGTGCCGCGGCTCTTCGACGCGACCGCCGGCACCGTGCGGGTGGCTGGCGTCGACGTCCGCGACGTCGAGCCGGAGGTGCTCTGGTCGCGGATCGGGCTGGTGCCCCAGAAGGCGTTCTTGTTCACCGGCACCGTCCGCAGCAACCTGCTGCACGGACGGCCGGAGGCCACCGACGACGAGCTCTGGCACGCGCTCGAGGTGGCCCAGGCCCGGGACTTCGTGGAGCGGATGCCCGAGCAGCTGGACGCGCCGATCGTGCAGGGAGGCACCAACGTGAGCGGCGGCCAGCGGCAGCGGCTGGCGATCGCCCGGGCGCTCGTGCGCCGTCCGGAGATCTACCTGTTCGACGACTCGTTCTCGGCGCTGGACCTGGCCACCGACGCCCGGCTTCGCGCAGCGCTGCGCCCGGAGACCCGTGACTCGACCGTCGTGGTGGTCGGCCAGCGGGTCTCCACGATCCGCGACGCCGACCTGATCCTGGTGCTGGAGGACGGCCGGGTGGTCGGTCGCGGCACCCACACCGAGCTGCTCGACGGCAACGAGACCTACCAGGAGATCGTCGCCTCGCAGCTGACCGCGGAGGAGGCGGCATGAGCACGCAGACCCAGTCGCCCAAGGGCGGCACCGCGATGAAGCAGACCGAGCGGATCGAGGCGCCGATGGGCGGCCCCGGCCGCGGCCCGATGGGCGGCGGCATCGTCGGGCAGAAGGCGATGACGTTCGGCCCCTCGGCCAAGCGGCTGATCCGCCGGATGACCCCCGAGCGCGACCGCGCGCTGGGAGTGATCGGCCTGGCCGTGGCCAGCGTCTTCCTGCTCGCCTACGGCCCGCGGCTGCTCGGCCACGCCACCGACCTGATCTTCGACGCGTTCCTCGCCCAGCGGCCGGTGGACTTCCACGCCGTACGCAACGTGCTGCTCCAGGTGGTCGGCGTGTACGTCGCGGGCTCGGTCCTGGCGTGGGGCCAGGGCTACCTGCTCAACGACGTCGTGCAGGGCACCGTCCGCCGGATGCGCGCCGACGTGGAGGACAAGGTCAACGCGCTGCCGCTGGAGTACTTCGACAAGCAGCCGCGCGGTGAGCTGATGAGCCGGGTCACCAACGACATCGACAACATCAGCCAGACCCTGCAGCAGACCATGAGCCAGCTGCTCACCTCGCTGCTCACGGTGGTCGCGGTGCTCGCGATGATGGTGTGGATCTCGCCGGTGCTCGCGCTGATCGCCCTGGTCTCGGTGCCGCTGTCGATGTTCGTGACCTCGCGGATCATGAAGCGCTCGCAGGGGCAGTTCATCGCCCAGTGGCGCCGCACCGGCAAGCTCAACGCCCACATCGAAGAGACCTTCTCCGGCCACGCGCTGGTGACCGTCTTCGGCCGCCGCGCCGAGGTCGAGCGCAGCTTCGCCGAGCAGAACGAGGAGCTCTACGAAGCGTCGTTCAAGGCGCAGTTCGTGAGCGGCCTGATCATGCCGTTCATGATGTTCATCGCGAACCTCAACTACGTCGTGGTCGCCGTGGTCGGCGGCCTCCGGGTGGCGCACGGGACGCTGTCGCTGGGCGAGGTGCAGGCGTTCATCCAGTACTCGCGGCAGTTCATGCAGCCCCTCACCCAGGTCGCCTCGATGATGAACCTGCTGCAGTCCGGCGTGGCCTCGGCCGAGCGGGTCTTCGAGCTGCTCGACGCCGACCAGCAGGTGCCGGACAGCACCACGGTCGTGCCTCCGTCGGGTCGAGGCGAGGTGCGGCTCGAGCACGTGTCGTTCAGCTACGACCCCGACGAGCCGCTGATCGAGGACCTGTCGCTGGTGGCCAGCCCCGGCCAGACGGTCGCGATCGTCGGTCCGACCGGCGCCGGCAAGACCACCCTGGTCAACCTGGTGATGCGCTTCTACGAGCTCGACGGCGGCCGGATCACCCTCGACGGCACCGACATCACGGCGATGCCACGGGCCGCGCTGCGCGGCCAGATCGGCATGGTGCTGCAGGACACCTGGCTGTTCCACGGCACCATCCGCGACAACATCCTCTACGGCCGCCCCGACGCGACCGAGGACGAGCTGCTCGAGGCGGCCCGCGCCACGTTCGTCGACCGGTTCGTGCACTCGCTGCCCGACGGCTACGACACCGTGGTCGACGAGGACGGCGACAACCTGTCCGCCGGCGAGCGCCAGCTGCTCACCATCGCCCGCGCCTTCCTCGCCGACCCGGCGCTGCTGATCCTCGACGAGGCCACCTCGTCGGTGGACACCCGCACCGAGCTGCTGCTCCAGCACGCGATGGCGGCACTGCGCACCGACCGCACGTCGTTCGTCATCGCTCACCGGCTCTCCACGATCCGCGACGCCGACCTGATCCTGGTCATGGAGGAGGGGCGGATCGTCGAGCAGGGCAACCACGACTCGCTGCTGGCGAGCGACGGCGCCTACGCGCGGCTCTACCAGTCGCAGTTCGCGGCGGCGGTGGCCTGATCCCCCCGGGTGGGTTGGAACCAACCAACGCCACAGGTGGGTTGGAACCAACTAACGCCACAGGTGGGTTGGAACCAACCAACTCCGGAGGTTGGTTGGTTCCAACTAGAAGAGTTGGCTGAGAAGGCCGAAAGGTCGAGATCTTGGGAAAAGCCGTGGCCTTCTTCGCACGACGGATGGACCAGTAGACATCTACTGCTACATCCAGGCGGAGAAGGTCAACAACCCTGAGCTCAAGATCAGCGTGATCTGCCGGGTCCTAGAAGTGTCGCGGTCTGGCTACTACGACTGGCTTCACCGGCGGGCCAGCGCGCCGGGCCCACGGGCGCTCAGGCCGCGGTGCTGGTGACCGCGATCAAGGAGATCCACGCCAAGTTCCGCTACTACGGTTCACCACGCATCCACCACGAGCTGCTCGCCCGTGACCACCGGGTGGGCCGGCATCGGGCGGCGCGGCTGATGCGCAAGCACGGGATCAGCGCCCAACGCGGGAAGGTCAAGTACAAGCCCCGGGCAGCGCCGGCGGCTCGACGACCCGACCTGGTCGACCTGGTCGACCGGGACTTCCACGCCGACACACCCGACGCGTTGTGGTTTACCAACATCACCACCTGCCGAAGAAGGCGTTATCCCGTTGAGCTGAGCGACCGGGCGATCTACTCTCTTCGTACACGGGAAAGGAGGTGGTCCGAAGAATGAATTCTTTCAGGACGCGTGAGGTGGCTGCCCGCTAGCAGCCCCAGCAACACGGGGGTGGAACCACTCCCCGAGCTGCTGGCGAATCCACAAGCAGCTACCCGACCCGCAGGCGAACCGGGCACGTCCCCCGGTGCGGCCCGACCGGCTCCGGCCGGAAGGACCAGGCCTGCGGGTCGTTGCATTTCCCGGTGGAGGATGCTCCCGTGACCCAGCTCCAGGTCCGGGCCCTCGCGGAAGACGAGCGCGGCTGGTTGCGCGAGCTGCTCACCGAGCGGTGGGGTGCGCCGATCGCGGTGGGCCGCGGCCGGGTCTGGGACGCCGCCGGCCTGCCGGCCCTGGTGGTCGAGCAGGACCAAGAACGCTTCGGAGTGGCGACGTACGACGCGGAGCCCCACGGCGACGTCGTCGAGCTCGTGACGATCGACGCGCTGAGGGAGGGCGCCGGCGTGGGCCGGGCCCTGGTGGAGGCGGTGGCCGCCGAAGCCGCCGCACTGGGCGCCCGCACGCTCCGGGTCATGACCACCAACGACAACCTGCGCGCACTCCGGCTCTATCAGCGGCTGGGCTTCGTGATTGGTGAGGTGCGGGTGGGGGAGGTGGCCGCCGCCCGGCGGATCAAGCCCTCGATCCCGATGGAGGGAAGGGACGGCATCCCGATCCGCGACGAGATCGACCTGGTCATGGAGCTGACGCACGCACAGATGCGGGGGTGACGGCGGTCTCATTGGTTGCCACCAGTCAACCTTCTGGAATAACGTTGATCTCGACAACTTATGACCGACGTGAATCGAGACTCCGTGGCCCAGCCCAGCACACCCGTCCTCGACGTCGCGCCCGTCGAGGCGACCGGCCAGATGTCGCACCGCGAGGTGCTCGAGGCGCTGTCGGGTCTGCTGCTCGCGATGTTCGTCGCCATGCTGTCGAGCACCGTGGTCACCAACGCGCTGCCGCGGATCGTCAACGACCTGCACGGCAGCCAGACCGGCTACACCTGGGTCGTGGTCGCGACGCTGCTGGCGATGACCGCGACCACCCCGATCTGGGGCAAGCTCGCCGACCTGTTCAGCAAGAAGCTGCTCGTCCAGTCCGCGCTGGTCATCTACAGCGCCGGGTCGCTGATCGCGGCCCTGGCGCCGAACATGCAGGTGCTGATCGGCGCCCGCGTCGTCCAGGGACTCGGCGTAGGCGGCCTCACCGCGCTGGTCCAGGTCGTCATCGCCTCGATGGTCAGCCCGCGCGAGCGGGGCCGCTACTCCGGCTACATCGGCGCGACCTTCGCGCTGGCCACCGTGTCCGGCCCGCTCATCGGCGGGCTGATCGTGGACTCACCGCTCGGCTGGCGCGGCACCTTCTTCGTCGGCCTGCCCATCGCGGTCGCGGCGTTCGCCGTTCTCCAGGCCAAGCTGCACCTGCCCGTGGTCACCCGCCCGGTCAGCATCGACTACCTCGGCGCCACCCTCATCGTGGGCGGCGTCAGCATCCTGCTGGTCTGGGTGTCGCTGGCCGGCCAGCAGTTCGACTGGGTCTCCCTCGCCACCGCGCTGATGGTGGTCGGCGGGCTCGCGGTCATCGCCGCCGCGGTGTACGTCGAGGCGAGGGTCGCGGTCGAGCCGATCATCCCGCTGCGGCTGTTCAGGGACCGCACCACCTCGCTGGCCACGGCCGCGTCGGTGCTCATCGGCGTCTCGATGTTCGGGGCTACGGTCTACCTCTCCGAGTACTTCCAGAACGCGCGCGGCATGACGCCCACCGAGGCCGGCCTGATGTCGGTCTCCATGGTCGGCGGTCTGCTCGTCTCGAGCATCGTGACCGGCCGGATCATCAGCGAGACCGGGCTCTGGAAGCGGTACCTGGTCGGCGGCATGGTGCTCGTGATCGCCGGGCTGGCCCTGCTCGGCACCATCGACGAGTCCACCCCGCTGGTCGAGGTCGGCCTGTTCATGGCGCTGCTGGGGCTGGGCCTGGGCGCGACGATGCAGAACCTCGTGCTGGCCGTCCAGAACAACACCGCCCAGGCCGACATGGGCGCCGCCAGCTCGGTCGTCTCCTTCTTCCGCTCGATGGGCGGCTCGATCGGCGTCTCCGCCCTGGGTGCGTTGCTCAGCCATCAGGTCACCCAGAAGGTAACCGAGGGCCTGGCCGCGATGGGCATCACGGCCGGACACAGCTCCGGATCGATTCCGGACCTGGCAGCGCTGCCGGCCCCGGTCCGGACGGTCTACGAGAGCGCGTTCGGCGAGGCCACCGGCCACCTGTTCCTGACCGCAGCGCCGTTCGCGTTCCTCGCCTTCATCTGCATCCTGTTCATCCGCGAGGTGCCGTTGCGCACCACCCTCGAGCGGGAGATGCCCCACAATGGCGACGTGGAGACCCGCGGCCTGACCGAGCCGGTCGTGCGATGACGGCCTCGCGCGCGGAGTCGCTGCGCCAGCTCGAGCGCGAGGTCGGGGTCCTGATCCGGCGGATCAGGCGGGTGATCGGAGAGCGGGCCCGGTCCGTGCACGAGGACCTCCAGCCCGCGTCGTACCTCATGCTGTCGTGGCTGGCCGACGAGGGCCCGGTCCGGGCTTCCTCGATGGTCGAGAACTTCAACATCGACAAGGGTGCGGTGAGCCGCCAGCTCCAGCACCTCGTCGACCTCGGCCTGGTCGAGCGCACCCCGGACCCCGACGACGGCCGGGCCACCCTGGTGGCGGCCAGCGAGGACGCCGTGCACCGCCTGGCCGATGTCGCCGAGCATCGCCGCAAGTGGCTCGACGAGCGGCTCGGAGACTGGGACGCCGAGGAGCTGGCCCGCTTCGTCGGTCTGCTCGAGCACTACAACCGCTCGCTCAACGGCTAGGTTCAACGGCTAGGTGCTTGTCCCGAGCCGTCAGGCCAGCCAGGCCGCGGTGTCGGCCGGCAGCAGCCGGCCCTCGAGCTCGGCGCTCGTGAGCACCACGTCGCCGGCGGGCAGCTCCACCGCGTCCGCGCCGGCGTTGAGGACCACGGTCAGGCCGCCCCGCCGGAACGCGAGCACGTCCTCGCCGGCGTCGAGCAGCTCGACCTCCTCGGTCAGGCCCATGGTGTGCGTACGGCGAGCGGCCAGCGCCGCCCGGTAGAAGCCCAGCGTCGAGGCCGGGTCCCGCTCCTGGGCCTCCACCGTGAGCTCGGCCCAGTCGAGGGGCTGGGGCAGCCAGGGCTGCCCGGCGCCGGGTCCGAAGCCGTACGGCGGGGCGTCGTGCGACCACGGGATCGGCACCCGGCAGCCGTCCCGCCAGTCGCGGTGGGTCCGCAGCCAGGCCGGGTCCTGCCGGGCCTCCGGCGGGACGTAGGCGTTCTCGAGGCCGAGCTCCTCGCCCTGGTAGAGGTAGGCCGACCCGGGGAGCGCCAGCATGGCCAGCGTCGCGGCCCGAGCCCGGGCCAGCCCGACCGGGCCTGCGCCGTACCGCGTCGCGTGCCGGACCACGTCGTGGTTGCTGAGCACCCAGGTGGGGGCGGCGTCGACCTCGGCGAGCTCCTCGAGAGTGCTGCGGATGACCCTGGCGAACGCCGTCGCCGACCACCGGGCCAGCAGCCACGAGAAGTTGAAGGCCTGGCTCATCTCGTCTGCCCGCACGAACCGGGCCATCGACTCCGGCGTCTGGGTCCAGGCCTCGGCCACCGTCATCCGGTCGCCGGGGTACTCGGAGAGCACCTTGTGCCAGCGGCGGTAGACCTCGTGCAGCTCGGGCTGGTCCCACATCGGCTCGTCGCGCAGGGTCCGCTCCACCATGCTGCCCGTGGCGCCGTGCTCCCCGGTCAGGTCGGCGCCGCTCCCGAGCTCCTCGCCCTCGCCGACCACCTGGTCGCGCAGGGTCGCCTCCTTGAGCAGGCCGTGGGCCACGTCCACCCGGAAGCCGTCCACGCCGCGGTCCAGCCAGAACCGCAGCACGCGCTCGAACAGGTCGCCGACCTCGGGGTTGCGCCAGTCGAGGTCGGGCTGGGAGGTGTCGAAGAGGTGCAGGTACCACTGGCCGTCGGGGACCCGCGTCCAGGCCGGCCCGCCGAAGACCGAGCGCCAGTTGTTCGGAGGGCCGTCCGCGCCCCGCCCGTCGCGGAACAGGTAGCGGGCCCGCTCGGGGGAGCCGGGCCCTGCGGCCAGTGCCTCCTGGAACCACGTGTGCTCGCTGGAGGTGTGGTTGGGGACGAGGTCGACGATCACCTTGAGGTCGAGCTCGTGCGCGGCGCCGATCAAGGCGTCGGCGTCCGCCAGGCTGCCGAACAGCGGGTCGACGTCCTCGTAGTCGGCCACGTCGTAGCCGTGGTCGCGCTGCGGCGAGGTGTAGAACGGCGTCACCCAGAGCGCGTCCACCCCGAGGTCGCGCAGGTAGGGCAGCCGTGAGGTGATCCCGCGGAGGTCGCCGACCCCGTCGCCGTCGCTGTCGGCGAAGCTGCGGACGTAGACCTGGTAGGTCACCGCGTGCCGCCACCAGGGCGCGCTCAGCTGCTCTGTCATCGGTCCGCCATCAGTTGAAGGCCGCCGGGTCGACCGCGATCCAGACGTGCTCGGCGGTGCCGACCAGCCGGCCGTCGGGGTCGTAGAGGGAGGTCGCGCTCATCCGCTTGCTGCCGGACTCGCCGCGCGCCTCCCCGACGACCACGTGCGGGGCCCCGACCACGGGCAGCGACAACAAACGGGCAGTCATGGTGCCCAGCACCATGAGCCGCTCGCCGATGTCGGCGGCCCAGCCACCGGCGCAGTCGAGCGCCGCCCACGTGACGGCGCGGCCGACCCGCACCTCAGCGGAGCGCTCCTCGTGCCAGTCGGCGGCCACGCTCGGGTGCGGAGTCCAGGTCGCCGCCACCCGGCCCGCGGCCACCGGGCCGGGGAAGATCCGCAGCCCGTCGCCGGGCTCGCGGCCGGTGCCGCAGGAGAAGCAGGTCGGGAACGGGTGCGAGGCCAGGCCCGGGTACGACGCCTCGGCGGCCCGGGCGATCGCCGCGTCCACCGGGTCGACCGGCCGCGGGTCGTGGTCCGCCGGCAGCGCGCGGGCCACGTCGGCACCGTCGTACGACGCCACGAGCAGCTCGTCGGAGCGGGAAACAGTCATCGCGACGTCGAGCGGGGGTGGCTGGCTGAGCCGGACCGTGACGGTGGGCCAGTCGGTCGGGGCGAGCGCCGCCAGACCGCCCGAGGTGTACCCGCCGTTGCCGGACCGGGCCGGGCCGCGGAAGCGCCCGGCCACCACGAGGTCGGTGTCGACGGTGCTCTCACTCACCCGGCCACGCTAACGCGAACCGGATGCGCTCGGGCACGGCCCACGGCGACCGCGCCGACCGCCACCACCAACACCAGCAGCCCGACGTTGTGGCCGACCTTCTCGTCCGCGGTGACGCTGCCGATCGGGTCGGTGGAGAACGCGCCGACAGCGAACGCGGTCAGCCACCCGGTGGCCAGAGCCGACACGTGCGCGGGTGACCAGTCCGGGCGCCGCGAGAGCCACCAGACCGGGGCCGCCGAGGCGGCGTACGCGGCGATGAGCGCGTCGGTGCCGAGCGGGGACGGTGGCAGCTGCAGCGTCCCGAACCCGACCGCGGCGGCGGCCGGCGCGAGAAGCCACCGGCTCGGCGCCCTCGGTGCTGAGCATGTCGGCGTACACGAGCGCGGAGGCCCCGAGGTAGAGCAGGACGACGACCACGATCATCGGGCGGCCGCGCCACGGCGGGTGCCGGTGGAGTCGTCGTAGCCCCAGAGGTACTCCGCACAGACCGGCGCGAGCACCGCCAGGCCGAGGACCGGGAGCCAGCGGGTGCGCATGGCTCCGACGCTAGGAACGTCCTTGCGCTGCGGGAACCGACCGCGGTCGACGCGGGCGCGACCAAAGTCAGCGGCCGGTCACCGGATGGCCTGCCAGCGGTCCAGCGCCTCGCGGCGTTCCTCCTGGTGGTCGACCATCGGCGCCGGGTAGCCGACCAGGTCGCGGGTGTCGGCGTCGGGATCGTGCGGGTCCGGCACCCGGTCCGGGTCGCTGAGCTCCTGGACCCACTGCCGCACGTAGCGGCCGTCGGGGTCGAACCTCCGGCCCTGGCTGGTCGGGTTGAAGACCCGGAAGTACGGCGCCGCGTCGGTGCCGGTGCCCGCCGTCCACTGCCAGCCGTGCTGGTTGGAGGCCAGGTCGCCGTCGACCAGCCAGCGCATGAAGTGCCGTGCGCCGTGCTGCCACTCGACGTGCAGGTCCTTGACCAGGAAGCTGGCCACGACCATCCGCACCCGGTTGTGCATCCAGCCGGTAGCCCGCAGCTGGCGCATCCCGGCATCGACCACCGGGAAGCCGGTGCGGCCCTCCTGCCAGGCCTCGAGCTGGGCGCCGGGGCGGTCGTAGCTCATCCTCGCGAGCTCGGGGCGAAGGTACTCGCGCGCCGTGCGCGGCTGGTGGAAGAGAACGTCGGCGTAGAACTCGCGCCAGGCCAGCTCCTTGCGGTACGCCGCGGCGCCGGCGCTGCGCTTGCGGGACAGGGCGGCGAGCAGGGTGCGCGGGTGGATCTCGCCCCACTTGAGGTGGACCGACATGCGCGAGGTGCCGTCGACACCGGGCTTGTCGCGGTCGTCGTCGTAGTCGTCCACCCGGTCGAGGAACTCCTCCCAGCGCCGGGTGGCGGAGGCCTCGCCGGCCTCGGGCAGCGCCAGCCCGGAGGGGAGCTCGGGATCGGGGATGTCCGCCGTGTCCGTGTCCGTGTCCAGCGCCAGCCAGCTCGCGTCGCCGGGAGGGTCGACGGGCCCGCGCCAGCCGTGCTCCAGCCAGGCCCTCGAGAACGGCGTGAAGACCCGGTACGGGCCGCCGGCGCCGTTGGTGACCCGGCCCGGCGCCACGGCGTACGGCGAACCGGTGCGGACCAGCTCGATGCCGGCCTCGGCCAGGGCCTCCTCCACGTCCCGGTCGCGCCGGCGCCCGTAGGGACCGAAGTCGGCGGCCACGTGCACCCGCTCGGCACCGACGTCCTTGGCCGCGAGCACCACCCGGCGCACTGGGTGGCCGCGGACCACGCTCAGCTGCGTCCGTCGCTTGCGGAGCTGGCCGTCGAGGGCGCGCAGCGAAGCCCCCAGGTAGGCACGGCGGGACGGCCCGGCGGGTCCCCACAGGGCCGGATCCAGGACGAAGAGCGGCAGCACCGCCCCGTCCGCGACCGCCTCGAGCAGCGCGGGATTGTCGCCGAGCCTCAGGTCCCGGCGGAACCACATCACGCTCGTCGGCATCGCGCCCCTCTCCCCAGTGGTGTCTGTCCGCGCGGCGGTACCCCGTGATGGGACAGAATGGCGAGGTGACCACCCCACGAAACCGCGCGGGAGGGGCGCTTCGCGAGGGCGCCGCCCGCTTCCGCGGGGACCCCGGAAAAACATGAGCGATCTGATCGACACCACGGAGATGTACCTCCGGACCATCTACGAGCTGGTCGAGGAGGGCATCGTCCCGCTGCGTGCCCGGATCGCCGAGCGGCTGCACCAGAGTGGCCCCACCGTGTCCCAGACCGTGGCCAGGATGGCGCGCGACGGCCTGGTCACCGTCGAGGGCGACCGCCACCTCCAGCTGACCGAGGAGGGGATGCGGCTGGCCACGCGGGTGATGCGCAAGCACCGGCTGGCCGAGCGGCTGCTCACCGACGTGATCGGGCTCGACTGGGAGCTGGTCCACGAGGAGGCGTGCCGCTGGGAGCACGTGATGTCCGAGGCCGTCGAGCGGCGCCTGGTGGAGCTGCTCGACCACCCGACCGAGTCGCCGTACGGCAACCCGATCCCGGGCCTGGCCGAGCTCGGCGAGTCGACGCTCGGGGAGGAGTTCATGGCCGGCGTCGAGGCGCTGTCCGACGCGGCCACGCTCGAGGAGGGCCGGGTCCTGGTCCGCCGCATCTCCGAGGAGATGCAGAAGGACGAGCTGCTGATGAGCGCCCTGCGCCGGGTCGGCGCGCTGCCCGACAAGACCGTCACCGTGGTGTCCACGCCCGAGGGCGTGCTGGTCGGTTCCGGTGGCGAGACGGCCGAGATCGTCCCCGAGGCGGCCGAGCACATCTTCGTCCGCAGGCTCTGACCGCCCCGCTGTGGCACCTGGCCACGTCTGGACCAGTCCGGCCGTGTGGGTGACAACCCCCCGGGGTATCTCGTTGAGCACGTGGACGAAGGGGGACCCCATGACCAGCAAGGTCACCGAGGACGACAAGAAGACCGAGGTCTTCGACGTTGCCAACTGGCTGGATCGTGCGACCGGGAACCGGCCGGCCACCAGCACCGAGTACGAGCCCAAGCACCGAGCCGAGGGCCCGGCCCACTGACCGATTCGCTTGCCGCCGTCCGCCCGCTCGGAACTTTCGGGCAGTCGGGACCGGTGTGGACCACTGAACCCGAACTGTCCGTCATGGTGGTCTTCCGTCCCAAGTCTGCCTAGAGTCGTTCGTGGGGACGGACGCGGGGGCGTCCGGCGAATTGGGGGAACAGCCATGCGTGCTGTCTTTGATTTGGGGAAGCGGTCCGAGGAGATCCTGGATCTCACCGCGCCCGCGGACGAGGGTGAGGGAATCGTCGCGCGATGGCTGCGCGAGTCGTTGGCACGCAGCGCGGAGCCGGCGTCGCTGCCCACGGCCGAGGAGGGCGCGGTCTGACGGTCGACGGGTGAGGGATCCCCGGTTGGCCGGGCCATCCCGTCGCCTCACGAGACCCGTCTGGCCAGGGTGGTGAGGAACTCCGACGTGCCGAGGTCGAGCCGGTACGTCGCCAGGTCGTCTCCGCGGGTCGCGCCGCGGTTGACGATGACCACCGGCGTACCAGCCTTGGCGGCTCGACGGACGAACCGGAAGCCACTCATCACGGTCAGGCTGGAGCCGGCGACAAGCAGCGCGCCCCCGTTTCCCGTGAGCGTGTCCACCGCCTCGTAGCAGCGCTCGACCCGGCCCACCGGGACGTTCTCGCCGAAGAAGACGACGTGCGGCTTGAGCACGCCCCCACACTCACGACAGCCGGCCACGACGAAGTCCCGGGTGTCGTCCAGGTCGACGTCGCCGTCCGGACGTACCTCCACCCGGTCGTGCCGCTCCGCGAAGCCCGGGTTGAGCTCGGTGAGCCGCTGCTGCAGCGCGCTTCGCGCGGTGACCGCGCGGCAGGACAGGCAGACCACCTCGGCGATCCGCCCGTGCAGCGCCACCACCCGCCGCGTGCCTGCGCGCTCGTGCAGCCCGTCGACGTTCTGGGTGATCAGCAGCTCGGGGTCGATCCGGGCCAGCGCCCGGTGGCCGGCATTGGGCTCCGCGTGCTTCATCCGGCCCCAGCCGAGGTGGCTGCGGCCCCAGTACCGCTGCTGGGCCTGCGGACCGGCGACGAACTCCTGGTAGGTCATCGGCATCCGCGCGGGGCTGTCCGGACCGCGGTAGTCCGGGATGCCGGAGTCGGTCGAGCAGCCCGCACCGGTCAGGACGACCAACGGCCGGTCCGCGAGGAACTCGACGACCTCGGCCTCGTCCGCGCCGACCGTCCGCGTCGTCCCGGCCGTGAGGGTCACTGGGCGTACCGGAGCGCCGCCCGCTCGCGTGCCTTGGCCGCCTCCGCCTCACGGTTCTTGGGCGGTGCCGTGGTCACGAGGTCGTCGATCAGGTGCCGGACGACGTGCGCGATGTCGTGCACGGCCTGGTCGAAGATGGCCTGGTTGGCTGCGGACGGCTTGGTCGCCCCCGCCACCTTTCGCACGAACTGCAGCGCCGCCGCGGCGACCTCGTCGTCGGTCGCCGGGGGCTCGAAATTGTTCAGCGGGCGGATGTTGCGGCACATGCGTCCAGCCTACGTGCGCAGGCGCGCGCCTCAGAGGTCGAAGAAGCTGGCGTCGTCGCCGGTGACCAGCACCACCCGGCCGTCGGCCAGCGGCACCAGACGGACGGCGCCCACCTCGTCGCCGTACTCGACCTCGACCATCCGGTTGGACAGGTCGCCGTCGCCGAGCGTGAGCACGGAGACATACCCGACGTTGCCGCGCTGGCCGTACTCCGACACGACGGTCAGGACCGTGCGCCCGTCGGGCAGCCAGGTGAGCTGGCGCGGGTCCTGGGTGGCCAGGGCCGCGGTGCCCGAGCCGTACGACACCAGGTCGAGCTGGCGCGGGTTGGTCAGGTCGGAGACGTTGAACAGGCCGGCCTGGGCGCCCCAGGCGCCGTTGTCGCCGGGGCCCTCACCGAGGCCGAGCAGCCGGTGCTCGCCGAGCGGGTGGAGGTACGCCGAGAAGCCCGGGATCTTGAGCTCGCCCATCAGCTCGGGGTGGTCGGAGTCGGTGAGGTCGATCGCGTAGAGCGGGTCGATCTGGCGGAAGGTGACCACGATCGCGAGCGTGTCGAACCAGCGCACCGACTGGATGTCCTCGTTGACGCCGAGGTCGTCGAGGCGGCCGGACTCGACCAGGTCGTTGCCCTCCTGACGGAAGGTGACCAGCGAGTTGAAGTTGCCGGTGCTGCCGTTGGGCCCGACCACGACTCGGAGCACGCCGTCGGCGGCGTCGACCGACCAGCGGTCGCGGATCGTGCCGTCGACCTGGCCGGACGCCGCGAACGTGGTGTCGATGCCGTCGAGGTCGAAGGCGTACAGGTGGCTGCTCCCGTCGTCGGAGCCGACGTACGGCATGACCTTGCCGTCGGAGACCACGCCGCCCCCGGGGAACCAGCCGGGCATCATGCTGTCCGACGGCGGGATCGGCTCGAGGCAGTCGAAGCAGTTCAAGATGACGCCGCCGTACATCGAGGTGGTCGCCAGGTAGAGCTGGTCGGTCGAGGCGTAGGCGAGCGAGGTGTCGGCGGCCAGCCCGGTGACCGCGGGCGCCTCGGGCGCAGGGGCGTCGAAGCCGACGACGGCCATCGTGCCGAGCGTGGTGCCGTCGTCGGGGATCGCGACCTGGTCGCAGTCGAGCAGCTGCTGAGCCTCTCCGTCGTCGTACGACGCCGTGGGCAGCCAGTCGCCGATCTCGCTGTCGCGCACGATGTCCTGGTTGGCCTGCGTGGCCTCGAAGTCGGTGGTGTGCTTGCCGGGCTTGGTGAAGTCGAGGTCCGGCAGGCCGGCCTGGAGCACGACGCGGACCACGCCGTCGTGCAGCCGCGCGGTGACCAGGCCGCTGTCGTAGGCGACGGTCTTGGTGACCTCGGGCGCGGACGGGTCGGAGACGTCGACGGTGACCAGCTCGGTGCTGGCGTTGCCGTCTCCGCGGTCGTCGTGCGACAACGCGACCACGGTCTCGCCGGAGAGCAGGATCTCGGTGTCCCCCGAGCCGCTGGGCAGGTCGAGCGAGGTCAGCCGCTCGACCTCGGCGCCGTCGAGGTCGTAGGTGACGAGGTCGCCGTTCTCGACGCGGAACAGGGTGTGGCCGTCGGTCTTCACGACGTCCGGCTCGTCGACGCCGGCCTCCTGCACGTTGGTCCCGGTCTCGCCGTTGGTGGAGCGGACCGGGGCGGGCGCCACCGGCGCGGCGTCACGCTGGGCCGACTCGGCGCCCGAGCCGGCGGACGAAAGGAGCCCGTTGGGGACCTCACCGTCCACGGCATAGGCCACCGGGCCGTACCCCCAGCCGTAGGGGCCCACCCGGTCGACGCCGCGCTCGACGTACCAGCGCAGCAGCTCGTCGCAGGAGCCGGCCAGGGACAGGTCGCTGCCCGAGTAGGCGGCGAGGCTGGCGTCGGAGCCGGTGTGGCCACGGTGCGCCTGGTCCGGGCCGGCGCTGCCGGGGCCGGTGCCGTACGACGTCCCCAGGACGAACGCGACGGCCAGGCCGCTCAGGGCGCCGATGCTGACGAGGGTGCGGGTGAGGATGCGGGGCAGTGGCATGTGCGGACCTTGTTCGATCGAGCCGGGTGAATCGAGCCGGGTGAGCCGTCGGAGTCCGCCCTGATCAGCGGCGTCCGCTGATCGGACGGGCGGATCGAGCCCCGGGTTCCGCGAGTGGGAGAGTCCTCCCATGCCACCCCCGACCAGGGACCTCGACGTCGTGCTGCTGGGTGCCACCGGCTTCACCGGCGCGCTGACCGCCGAGTACCTCGCCGAGCACGGACCCTCGGGGCTGCGCTGGGCGCTCGCCGGCCGCAACCGCTCCAAGCTCGAGACCGTGCGCGACCGGCTCGCCGAGCTCGACCCGGGCCTGGCCGACCTCGAGCTGATCGAGGCCGACAGCGGAGACCGCTCCTCGCTGGATGCACTCGCGCGGCGCGCCAAGGTCGTGATCACCACGGTCGGGCCCTACCAGCAGTTCGGCGAGCCGCTGGTGGCCGCGTGCGCCGAGGCCGGCACCGACTACGTCGACCTGACCGGCGAGCCGGAGTTCGTGGACCGGATGTACGTCGCGCACCACGACATGGCCGTCGGGTCCGGTGCCCGGATCGTGCACGCCTGCGGCTTCGACTCGATCCCGCACGACCTCGGCGCCTACTACACGGTCAAGGAGCTCGGCGCGAAGGGACCGGTCGCGGTCCGCGGCGTCGTCCGTGCAGGCGCTCTGCCCTCCGGTGGCACCTTCCACTCCGCCTTGGGTGCGTTCTCGCGGGCCCGGCAGATGCGGGAGGCCATGGTGGCCCGCCGCAAGGTCGAGCCGCGCCCCGAGGGGCGCTCGTCCAAGGCGGTCGCCGGCAAGCCGCACCGCGACAAGCGCCTCGGCCTGTGGGTCCTGCCGCTGCCCACCATCGACCCGTTCGTCGTCGCCCGCAGCGGCGCCGCCCTGCCGGCGTACGGGCCGCGGTTCACCTACTCCCACTACGCCGGCACCAAGACGCTGCGCTACGCCGCCGGAGGCGCCGCCGCGGTCGGCACCCTGGCCGTGTCGGCGCAGATCCCGCCGCTGAGGAAGTTCCTCCTCGGGCGGGTCAAGCAGGGTGACGGGCCCGACCCGGCCCGGCGCGCGAAGTCGTGGTTCACGGTCGACTTCGTCGGCGAGGGCGATGGCCGCACCGTGCACACCCGGGTCTCCGGTGGCGACCCGGGCTACGACGAGACCGCGAAGATGCTGGCCGAGTCCGCGCTGTGCCTGGCCTTCGACGACAACCCGGCTACCGCCGGCTCCGTCACCACCGCCCAGGCGATGGGCGACAACCTGATGGCCCGCCTGGGCGCGGCGGGCATCAAGTTCGAGACCCTCTGAGGCCGAGCGGTCCCCGAGTCAGTCGTCGAGCCCGGTGACCCAGTACTCGGTCTCCGGGGTGGGCGTGGTGGTGAACCGGGCGTTCGGCAGGTAGAGGTCACCGCCCGACCGCGCGATCGTGGTCGGCACGTCGAAGTCGGGAGAGGTCAGCGTGTCCACGAGCTCACCGCTGCGCCCGCGCTTGTCCAGCTCGATGACCGCGACCTGGTTGAGCCGGTTCTGGACGGCGTACAGCGTGCGGCCCTCGCGGAGCAGCCCGTCGCCATTGGTCACGGTGAAGCCGCCGAGGTCGACCACGGTGGCCAGGCCACGCTGGGTGACGCGGTAGAGCTGGCCGTTGCTGGAGTTGACCACCAGCAGCGCGCGGCCGTCGGGGGTGGTGGTGATGCCGTTGGCGTTGTTGCCGGTGTTCTGGACCCAGTCGCGGGTCAGGTCGATCTTTCTGACCTGGGTTTGGCTCGGCAGCCCGTGGTGGCCGTGGCGATGGTTGAGCGGGAGGCGGTACACCGCGTTGTCGAGGGAGTCGGTGAACCAGGCGGCGTCGTCGGTGACGATCACGTCGTTGATGAACGACGGGGTCCCGGCCGGCACCAGGGTGTAGGTGGCGAGGACCTGGCCGCTGCGGACGTCGACCACGCGCGCGTCGCCGGCCGAGCCGCCGGAGACGAACAGCCGGTCGTGGTCGAGCTTCAGCCCCACCGACGGCGTACCGGGCCCCTGGCTGATCACCCGGCCGCGGCCGTTGCGCAGGTCGAGGGCGTAGATGTCGCCGTCGGCCAGCGAGCCCAGGTAGGCGGTGTGGCGCGACCCGGTCGCGATGCCTTCGGGCCGGAACCCGTCGGGCAGCGGGATCCGGCTCTGCGGGCCGCTGAGGTCGCCATCGGCGTGCCCGTGGCCGGCGTACGCCGGCGCCGACAGGGTCAGCCCGGTGGCGAGAGCCGCGGTGCTGAGGATCGTGGTGAGGGTGCGCTTGGAGGTCATGAGTGCTCCTGGTCCGAGAGGCCTGGTGGCCGAGTGACGGGACCAAGGACGCTAGGACCGCCGGATGAGGGATCTCTCATCCTCGGCGGGCGAAATCCCGCCACGTCGGCGTCGGGGAGTCCGAGCTGGTCTGGCCCGGGGTTTGTCGCACCGGCTGTCGGGTTATCACTCCTACGGATCGCGGTCTTCTGGTCGCGGCCGGAGGTGAGGAGATTCTCATGGGCTACGGCTTCGGAGCGTTCCTTCTGGTGGTCGGCCTGGTGCTGGCCCTGGCGGTGACCGACCAGGTCAACGGCGTGGACCTGACCATGGTCGGCTGGATCATGGCCCTCGTGGGCGTGCTGGTCATCGCGTTGACGGCTGCCACCCTGGGCCGCGGCCGCGGCACCCGCAGCGTCGCCACCACCCAACACAGCGACGGCAGCGAGACGGTCAGCGAGCGTCGTACCGAGATCTGATCCCGTCAGGGCTGCGGGCGCTGTGCCAGCCTGGGATTGATGCTGCGCAGAGTGTCGGGCCTGAAGCCGTTGTCCACACCCACAGCACCGCTTGCGACCGCGAGGTGACGTTCATCTTCCGGTAGGCGGTCCTGATGTAGGTCTTCACGGGGTTGAGAGCCGATAGCGCTGTCCGTCCCGGTGTTCTCGAGCCCCAGCTCGGAGATGCTCCGGCTCGCGTCGGTGCTTGCCTGCAGTGGGTCACCCGCGCTCAGCTTGTTCTTCGATCTCACTGACCGTAGGTGAGGGGGCCGCTCCGGCCATGGCCGAGCCTTGGCACCCAGCTGTGCTGACCGCGAGCTCCTGACGGCGTCGTCGGGAACGGGTTCGCGCCACCAGGACCAATGGAACGGCGATCAGCACCAGTCCGGCCACATGCATGGTGGTCTCCGCGCCGAGCATTGCGATCACAGCGCCGCCGGTCAGCATCCCCACCGACGACCCGCCGGCGCCGGCCACGTGCTGGGCCGCGAACGCCGTCCGGCGCTCTTCGCCGCTCGTCTGCTCGGCGATCACGGCGTTCAGTGCAGCGAGCCCGAACGGGACCACGAAGCCGCCGACCGACGAAACCAGCGCGAGGGTCAGCAGGGAGCCGTCGACCCACGGCAACGCCACGAAGGTGGCGCCCAGCATGATCCATGGGACGACCATGGTCGGTACCCGCGGGAGCCGCGTCACCAGAAGCGGGGTTGTCGCCGATCCGGCCAGTGAGCCCATGCCATAGCCGACCATCCCGGCCGCCACCAGCTGTCCGGGACGGCCCGTCTGGGCGCCGAGGATGGCCAGGCCCAGCGCGAACGCGAACCACCAGTACCAGCCCACCGCCGCCAACGCGATCCCATCGGCGACGACGGGATGGGAGCGCAGGACCTCTCGCGTTCGGCGAGGAACGGCGGCCGCGGCGCCCCGCCGTACGGCGTACCGACCCACCCTCGCCACGAGCACCGCGGCCAGCAGCACGGCGGTGGCGTCCGCCCACATGAGCGGCATCGCCCCGTGCTGGGTGACCACCCATGCCGCGACTGGCGGGCTCGCGACCATGCTGATCCGGTGCGCGAAGTCCTGCCAGGCCAGGGCCCGCACAGCAACACCTGGTCCGATCCGGTCCCCGATGTCGGCGAGCAACGCGCGCGTCGCCGGACCGGCCACCGAGGTGGCGGCGCCGACCACCAGGCCTCCGATGCACAGGTGCACGATCGTGAGGTTGTCCAGCGTCGCCGCCACCGCGACGATGACGTACCCGAGCGCCTGGACGACGAGGACGACGGCCAACGTCGGTCCTGAGGTCAGCCGGTGGCGCAACCTGGCGGACCACCACGGCGACGTGAGAAGAGAGAGTCCCGAGCACCCGGCGACCAGCCCGGTGGCCCACACCGAGCCCGTCTGCTGCAAGGTGATCAAGGGCAGGGCGACCTCGGTGAGTCGGAGGCCGGTCCAGCTGACGAAGTGGGCGATCAGAATGCGCAACACGTCTCTTCTCACGTTCCAAGGGTGAAGGAGCGGGCCCCGCCGCGGTAGCGAGCAGCTGGGAGGTGCCTCCCATAGACTGCACTTATGGCGTCATATCCCGAGGTAGGGGACCTGCGCCTGGTCGACGCCATAGCGCGGCACGGTTCACTGGGCGCGGCGGCCAGGGAGCTGCTGGTCAGCCAGCCGTCAGCCAGTCAGCGGCTGGCTGCCCTCGAGAGACGGTGTGGGGTGCGGCTCTTCGACCGGGACAACACGGGCGCACGCCCGACGGCCGCCGGCCAGGAGATGGTGGCCGAGGCGCGACACATGCTCGGGCACCTGGAGCAGGTCTTTGAACGCAGCAGGGCTGCCGCTGAGACCGAGACGATCACGGTGGGCACCATTACCAGTCTCGCCATGCTGGTCTTCCCCGCCCTCCACCTCGCCCTGCCCCACCTGCGTTGCAGCCAGGTCGTCGACCACGGCCCGCGTCTCGTCGGGTATGTGGCCGAGGGCTCGCTGGACGCGGTCTTCGTCGCGATCGCCGGGCAGATCGAGCTCCCGAAGGGAGTGTCCAGCCAGGTTGTGGGGATGGACCGGATCGGAGTCCTGGTGCCTGCCACCTGCGACCTGCGCTCCACCGATCGTCGGCAGTTCGCCACCAGGACGGTCGTCACCTACACCAGCGACTACTCGGGGGAGGAGCTCGACGGGCGCGTCGTCGCATTGGGGGCAACGCCGTACCGGGCCGCGACGGCCGAGACCGCGGTGCGGCTGGGACGCCTCCTGGGCCACCCGGTGCTCCTGCCCAGGTCCTTGCTGCGCGCGTATCTCATCGAGAGCGACCGGGAGCTCGCCACGACCCGGTTCGGCGGACCGCGACTGTCCCTGGTGACCCGGGTCCCGACCGCGCCGTACTGGAAGAGCGCACTGCCCATCGTGGGTAGAGAGCTGGATCTGTCAGGGGTCCCGCACATCTGAGCGGCATGACGGTGTCGCCTCAAATTGTTCTAGTTTCAAACTGAAACGAAATGCGCTAGTGTTCGGACTCCAGTGAGAATCCGTGCCCGGCGGCACACCCATCGGAAGGCATCGTCGTGACCACAGCTCAGTTCCGCCCCAAGTACGTCTCGTTCGACTGCTACGGCACCCTGATCAGCTGGCCGATGACCCCGATCACCAAGGAGCTGGTCGGTGACCAGATCCCGGCCGAGCAGTGGGACCAGTTCGTCGCCGAGTTCCGCGGCTACCGCTACGACGCCGTGCAGGATGCCTACTACCCCTACGAGCAGGTGCTGCAGAACGCCTTCGACCGGGTCTGCCGCAAGTGGGGGATCGAGTCCGACCCCGGCGCGGGCAAGCGGTTCGCCGACGGCGTCCGCAGCTGGGGCCCGCACCCCGACGTGGTCGAGCCGCTGAAGAAGATGGGCGAGCACTACAAGCTGGTCATCCTCTCCAACGCCGACGACTCCTTCCTGGACCAGAGCGTGCCGCGGCTGGGCGCGGAGTTCCACGCCGTCTTCACCGCGGAGAAGGCCGGCTACTACAAGCCCCGCTACGCCGCCTTCGAGTACATGCTCGACCAGCTCGACGCCGAGCCCGACGACTTCGTGCACGTCTCCTCCCACACCCGCTACGACCCGCTGCCCATGCACGACATGGGCTTCCGCAACCTGGTCCTGCTCGACCGCGGCTACGACCCCGTGCCGCCCGGCTACGACCTCACCGTGGTCAAGTCCCTCGACGAGCTCAACACCCTCCTCGGCATCTGCCGCGAACGTGAGGTGACGTCCCGATGACTCCGACACTCAGCCAAGCGATCGACAGCTACCCCAACCGGTTCGACCCCGGGGTGTTGGGCGCACTGCCCAAGCACCTTCAGGAGACCATCCAACGGCGGAACGAGGTGCTCGGTCCTGGCTACACACTGATCTACCGGGAGCCCGTCGAGTTCGTCTCCGGTCATGGGGCCCACCTGGTCGACCACTACGGCAACGACTACCTCGACGCCTACAACAACGTCCCGTGCGTGGG
Organism: uncultured Actinomycetota bacterium; assembly: GCA_963749865.1. Taxonomy (GTDB): domain Bacteria; phylum Actinomycetota; class Actinomycetes; order Propionibacteriales; family Nocardioidaceae; genus Nocardioides. The sequence goes on along the minus strand of CAVVOE010000001.1, from coordinate 19,070 downwards.
CCACGCTCACCCTCGGGTGGTCGAGGCGGTGTCCTGGCAGCTGGCGGCAGTCAACACCAACACGCGCTACGTCCAAGAGGCGCTGGTCGACTATGCGGAGCGGCTCCTGGAGACGTTCCCGGAGGGACTGTCGAAGCTGAGCCTTGCGTGCAGCGGGTCGGAGGCCAACGACCTCGCAATGCGGGTGGCGCGGTTCCATACCGGTGGCGAGGGCATCATCGTGACTCGCTGGGCCTACCACGGCATCACCCGGGAGGTTTCGAGCTTCTCGCCATCCCTGGGCAAGGGTTCACCGCTGGGACCGAACGTCCGTCTCATCGATCCTCCTGACCCCCGACTCGTTGCGCCGGGATCCACGCTGGCCGAGCACATGCGCAACCAGGTGCGCGGCGCGATCGATGACCTCGAGCGCCACGGGTTCCGGCTCGCGGCGCTGGTCACCGACTGTGCCTATAGCAGCGACGGGATCTTCACCGACCCGGTCGGCTACATGAAGGGCGTCGTGGCGGAGGTGCACGAGGCCGGCGGTGTCTACATCGCAGACGAGGTCCAGTCCGGATTCGCCCGGCTCGGGGACTCGATGTGGGGCTTCAGCCGCCACGATGTGCTGCCCGACATCGTCACGATGGGCAAGCCCATGGGCAACGGAGTGCCGCTCTCGGGCGTGGTCTTCCGCCCCGAGGTCTCCGAGGAGTTCGGGCGGAGCGTGCGCTACTTCAACACCTTTGCCGGCAGCTCGATCCCGGTGGCGGCCGGGGCGGCGGTGCTGGACGTCTTCGAGGAGGAGAACGTGCAGCAGCGCGTTCTCGAGAACGGCAAGGCCCTGCGCGCCGGGCTCGAGGAGATCACGCACGAGTCGCCGTACGTCGCTGAAGTGCGCGGCAGCGGCCTGTACGTCGCTGTGGAGATCGTCAAGGACCTGGAGACAGTGGAGCCTGACCGGGCACGCGCCGAGGACGTCATCAACGACATGCGCGATCGCCGGGTGCTCATCAGCGGCACCGCCAAGGCGGCGAACGTGCTGAAGATCCGTCCTCCCCTGGCCTTCAGCTCCGCCGATGTCACCCGGTTCCTGGATACCTTCGCCGAGGTCGCGAAGGACCGTCTATAGCCGGGTGCCCTGGAGGGGACTGGTAGTGAACGCCTCATCGCCCTCGAGCCTGGTTCGACGGCTCTTCGCGGAGAGCGGTCTGGCGTCGTCCCACGTGCCCGTCGACCAGGCTCTGGTGAGCACCCTCCTCGAGAAGGACTACCACCTCACCGGACGGCTACAGCGGCTGCCGACGGAGAAGGATGACACGTTCAGACTGAGGACCGGGTCGACCGACTACCTCGTGAAGGTCTCGCCGCCCGACGAGCCGGAGGCCGTCGTCGGTCTGCAGACCGCCGCGATGCGCTTTCTCGAGCGCAAGGCTCCCGAGCTGCCCGTCCAACGGGTGCAGCTGAGCGTCGACGGAGACGACAACGTCGTCATCGAGACAGCTGACGGCCGGGCCCGAGTCCTGCGGGTGCTCGGCTTCGTCCGGGGGGCGGTCTGGGCCGAGACGAGCCCGGGCCCCGAGGAGCTCGCCAAGGTGGGAGAGATGCTCGGGCGAGTCGACGTCGCGCTCGAGGCGTTCGCGCACCCGGAGGACCGACGGGGGTTGGTGTGGGATCTCCGGCACTTCCACGAGCTGACGGAGCTCGTCGAGCACACTCCGAGTCCCGAGCATCGACAGCTCGCCGCCGAGGTGCTGCGGCTCTTCGAAACAGCCGTCGTCCCGAGGCTGGGTGAGCTGCAAAGCCAAGTCATCCACGGGGACTACAGCCCGTACAACGTGGTCGTGGACGAGCAGAGCGACGACTACGTCACCGGCGTCATCGACTTCGGCGACGCCATGCGCAGCGCCGTCATCTTCGACCCCGCGGTGTCGCTTGCGAACCTGGTCGGCCGAGCTCCCGACCAGCCCTGGCGGGACGGGTGCGCCTTCCTCGCCGGCTATGAGTCGGCAAGGCCGATCAAGGACCGGGAGCTTCCCCTGCTGCCGGTTGCCGCCTTGGCACGGCTCACGCTGCGTGCGCTGATCGCGAACTGGCGTGCGGAGCGCGTGCCCGAACGGCGCGACTACCTCCTGGCCCACGCCAAGGACGACTGGATCAACATAGAGAGGTCCCTGGCTGTACCCCTGCCGGACGTCGTTGCGCAGCTCCGGGAACCGCCGTCATGAGCAGCAACCCCACCTCACGCGACCACAACAAGGCGTCGGTGCTGGATGTCGTCCTCTCCCGGGCGCCCTTGACGCGCAACGCGCTCATCGCCCTGACGGGCTTGAGCAAGGCGACGGTGTCTCGAGCAGTGGAGGAGCTCAGGGCGGATGGCTTCGTCGTCGACGGCGGGGTCGACGAGGTCACCGGCCGCGGCCGGCGGTCCACCTATCTGGACGTGCCCGGCTCGACGGGCCACGTGGCCGGTATCAGCTTCGGCGTGCAGACCACGTGTGTCCTGGTGGCTGACCTCAGGGGACGCGAGGTCCACCACGTCATCGTGCCCACGGTGGAGCACCGCGAGGTCAGGAGCGCAGCGGCCTGGCTGGTCGACCTGATGGCGCAGACGAGCGAGTCCGCAGCCGGTCCCTTGCGCCAGGTCGTCGCGGCCGTGCCCGGCCGGGTACGCAACGGCACGGAGATCTTCGGCCCAGCGGCCTCGATGACGGTGTCCGGGGGCTCAGGCCTCCAGCGAACCCTGGAGGACCTGCTGAACGCTCCCGTGCTCCTCGACAGCGACGCGAATGCATTCCTGCTCGGCCTCCTCGCCGAGGACGCCACTACCAGGAATGCCGCGCTCTTCAGCCTGAGCAGCACCCTGGACTTCGCCAGCTGCTCGGGCCAGGAGCTCGTTCGGGGGCGTACGCCTGCGTTCGGCGACATCGGTGTCCTCGTCTCCGGGGTCGGCGACGAGACCCTCGACGGGTTGCTGAGCACGAGTGGACTGCTCGGGTTCGCCCGAGGTCGAGGACTCGAGCTGGAGCGAGTCGAGGATCTGTGGCTGGAACCGCACGACGAGGCGTCGCGTGACGCGGTGCTGGAAGCCTTCACCACGGCGGTCGTGGCTGCGGTCTGTGCTGTCACCGTGACCTTGGACCCGGAGGCGGTCTACCTCGTGGGTCGGCTGCAGCCGCTCGTCGATGAGGTGCTCCCCGAAGTACGTGAACGACTCGAGCAGACTCTCACGACGGTGCCAGAGGTCACGATGGCGACGCAGGTGCTCGGTCTGTCGGTGGCCCGAGGAGCGGTGCACGCGAGTCTGGGTGTGGCGCGGGACCGGCTGCGAGACGCGGTGCTGGACGCGCGTCGCCAAGGCCGACAGACAGAGCAGTCCGCGCCTGCCTTCTGAGTCGCCAGGCAGGACGTCCACCAAGGCCGGGGACTAGATCGGCGGCAGGAACGGCGCGACCAGCCGGACGCGCTTCGCGGGCTGGCCGGTGCGCTCCTCGTAAGCATCGGACGCGTCGAGCGTCTTGGCAATGAGTCTCGAGGCGACGAATCGGATGGGCTCGGGTTCCCAGTTCCTGGTGTGGTGTCCGACCCAGGGCAGCGAGGTCAGGTCCGTGCTGTGGCCCAGGATCAGGTCGCGCATCGTGCGGCCGGAGATGTTGGAGGCGGTCACGCCGTGACCTCCGAACGCACCGACGAATCCCAGTCCTGTCCTGCGGTCGAAGGTCGTCCTCATGCACCAGTCGCGTGGTACCGCGAGAGCGCCGCCCCAGTGATGGGTGATCCGAGCCTGCGACGCGGCAGGAAACGCCTCGCGCAGGGTCTGGCACAGCCGCTGGTAAACCCCGGCGTCCCGCTCGTTACGGGGGGAGATGGGGTCGGTCAGCCGATACGGCGCCCCTCGGCCGCCCAGCGCGATCCGGCCGTCGATCGTCCGCTGGGCGTAGTAGTACAGGTGCCTCGAATCCTGGACCCCAAGACCGTCCCGCCACCCCAGCTCGTCCCAGGTCTGCTGCGGCAGGGTTTCGGTAGCGATCATCAAGGAGTACAGGGGCAGGAAACTGCGTCGCTGGCCCCGCTCGCGGATCGTGTAGGCCTCGGTTGCTCGGACGACGACATCGGCCGCGATCCGTCCGTTCCGGCACTGGACCACCTTCGGGCCCACGTGTTCGGCCGGGCTCTGCTCATAGATCTTGACACCCAGACGCTCACAGGCCGCGGCCAGCCCGCGAGCCAGCCGGGCCGGGTCGACCCGCGCGCAGTGTGGCGTGAAGGACCCCGCGAGAACACCATCAGCCCCACGAATGTGCTCGGCACACTCATCGGCGGTGAGAAGCCTGACGTCCTCGGTCCCGAGCCCGAAACGGTGCTTGGCCTCGACCATGGCACGCAGACGCTGCACTTGCGGATCGATCGTGGCCACCCTCATCGCGCCCGACTTCCGATAGCCGCAGTCGATGCCTTCCAGCGACACGACCCGGCCGATCTCATCGACCCCGAGCTGGGTCTCGCGCTCGGCTCGCAGGACGCCGTCCCAACCGCTACGTCGTGCGTAGCGCGCCCCGCTGCCGGCGATGCCAGCTGACACGAAGCCGCCGTTGCGACCCGCAGCGCCGAACCCCGCGATCTCGGCCTCGACCACGGTGACCCGCAGGGACGGGTCGGCCGCCTTGAGGTAGTACGCCGTCCACAGCCCACCGAACCCGCCACCGACGATCGCCACATCAGCTGTGTGATCGCTCGAAAGCGGCTCTCTCGGGGTCAGATCACGGACCACTCCATCGAGCCAGAGGCTCCGCGACCACCGGTGCTCGGCGGCCGGCGGCGGATCGGCGCCACCATCCGTCTCGTTGTTCAGGTGCTCATTTCGGACCACGACCCCACCTTCTCCTGCTCAATCCACGGAGGGCCGCCTGCGGGGGCGCTCCGGTCAGCGCGGAACCACGGATGATTGTTGTTGACAGTTAACCAGCATACGCATATAGTCGACAATCGACAAGGGCCGCTCGGCGGCGCCAAGGTGCGACAGACGTGGAGATTCCCGTGGCATTCGATATCAAGCCGAAGTTCGCGACGTTCGACATGAACGGAACCCTGATCAAGTTCGCCATCAACGACGCGATCAGGGAGGTCCTGGGCGACCGCTTGCCCGCCGAGATCGCCGATGAGTACCTGGCCGCCTGCAAGGCATACCGGTACGACGAGTGCATGGGCGACTACAAGCCGTTCCCTCAGATCGTCGCCAACTCCATGGAGCGCGCTTCGCGCAGGCTCGGCCTCGACTACCAAGAGGACGAGGCGCGGTCGGTGAACGAGATCGTCCCCACCTGGGGCCCCTATCCGGGTGTCACCGAGGCACTGAACCGCCTGGCTGAAGCGGTCCCGCTCGTGATCATCACCAACAGCGACACCGCGCCCGCTGCGCGCCTGGCGGAGAACCTCCAGGCGCCGTTCGAGGTCGTCATCACCGCCGAGCAGATGGGCGTCTACAAGCCACGACTCGCTGCGTTCGAGTACATGTTCGACAAGCTCGGCGCGGCACCCGACGAGATCGTGCACGTCTCTGCGAGCCCGATGTACGACCATCGCTCCGCGGCCCTCATGGGCATCAGGAACAAGGTCTACGTCGACCGTGGCTTCGAGCAGGACGAGCACTGGCTCGGCTACGAGCGGATCACCGACATCGCCGACCTGCCCGTCCTCTTCGGCCTGCCGCGTCCTTGACCGGGCCAGCCGGGGTGGAGGCCACGTTCAAGTGGCTCGAGCACAGGACGACGACCCCGGACGGCGTCTACCGGGTGCTGCGTGCCGCCATCCTCGACGGGACCGTGCCCCCGGGTGGACAGCTGCGCGAGGCGCACATCGCCGCGGATCTCGGGATCAGCCGCTCCCCTCTCCGCGAGGCGTTGAGCAAGCTCGAGGAGGAAGGGCTGATCGTGAAGGTCCCCTTCCGCGGGGCCTTCGTCGTGGAGGTGAGTGCTCAGGACGTCGCCGAGATCGCCTCGATCCGGCTTCTTGTCGAACCGTACGCCGCAGAGCTGTCCCAGAACGCGCTGCGCGGGCCGGAGCAGGCCACGTTGATGCGCACCATCGAAGACCTCAACCGGGCCACGAAGGAGCACGACATCCCCGCCAGCATCGACGCGCACCTTCGCTTCCACAGGTTCTTCTACGACGTCTCGGGACACCGGATCCTGCAGAGCCTCTGGGACGGTTGGGAGAGCAAGCTCCGGCTCTACCTCTCGGTCGACCAGCTCACCTACAGCGACCCCCAAGACATCGCCCTCGCGCACGAGAGGCTGGCTGCGATCGCCGTGGAAGGTGACATCGACTCCTTCCGGCAGGAGCTGGCGCAGCACTTCAAGACAGCGCTCGAACCATTGTTGACAATCGACACTGACGGTCTATAGTCAACAGTTGACAGTCGCGGGATGCTCCGCCCGCTGCCCCCACAGGAGGCACCCATGGGAACCGACGCCAAGTCGACGGTCATCTCTTTCGACATGAACAGGCCGCTCCTCCACGGGGCGCGCGACATCCAGCTGGTTCGCCAGTGCTTTGGCCACAAGACACTCGGGACCGTTCCGCCGGCGTGCCGGCATAGTGAGAAGGAAACTGACCGATGATGCGACTCCGTTGGGCAAGTGGTATTGCCGTCGTTGCTTTGACCGCGGCTGGTTGCGGCATGGGCGACTCTGGTGGTGGTGGTGGTGAGGGTGGCAACGCTGACGGTGGCGGCGGTCATCTGGTCTACGTCGAGCAGTTCGGGCCTGCGACGGCCTGGGCGACCGAGACCAACGACGCCCACACACTGACCCGGGCGGGATGTCTCGAGACGCTGGTGAAGTTCTCGGCCGAGGGTGAGCTGGAGCCGATGCTCGCCACCGAGTGGAACCAGGTGGAGCCCACGACGTGGGAGTTCACGCTGCGCGGCGACGTCAAGTTCCAGGACGGCACGCCCATGGATGCCGAGGCGGTCGCCGGCGCGTTGACCCACGTGCTGGACGTGCCGACTCCGGCCCGGGCCTTCAACTCCGATGTCATCTCGGGAGTGGAGGCCACCGACGAGTCGACGGTGCGGATCACCACCCCGGTGGCGGACCCCCTGGTCCCGCTGCGGGTGGCGAACCCGAACGCTGGGATCCTCGCTCCGAAGGCCTATGAGGGCGAGCAGATCGACATCAAGGGCACCTGCACCGGTCCGTTCACTGTGACCGACGAGGTACCACGGGAGTCGCTGGACCTGGAGGCCAACGCGGACTACTGGGGCGGCGATGTCAACCTGGACTCGGCGGAGGTGCGGTTCATCATCGACGGCGCCACGCGGGCCACGCAGCTGCAGACCGGTGAGGCGCAGATCGCGAAGAGCCTGCCGGTGGCCAACCTGGCCACGCTGGAGGGCGATGACAACCTGGCGATCTCCGACCTGCCGCTGTCGCGGACGACCGTGATATTGCTGAACAACTCTCGTCCGCCGTTCGACGACCCGCTGGTGCGGCAGGCGATCCAGACGGCGGTGGACACCCAGGCGATTGTCGATGGCGTCTACGAGGGCAGCGGTGAGCCGGCTGTCGGCCCGTTCGGGCCGAGCACGGACTGGGCGCCCGAGGGCGCCGAGCCGACCCCGGTCGACCTGGATGAGGCCCGGGCCCTGCTCGACCAGGCCGGAGTGGACCCCGAGTCCCTGTCGATCGAGCTGATCGCCTACAACGACCGGCCGGAGTTCGCCGACGTCGCAGCCGTCATCCAGGACCAGCTGGGCCAGCTGGGGATCAAGGTGAAGATCAGGTCCGCGGAGTACACCGCCGTGGAGCCGGACCTGCTCTCCGGCGAGTTCGACGCCGCCCTCTTCTCCCGCGGCTACCTGGTCGACGTGGCCGACCCCGGTGGGTACCTGCGCTCGGACTGGACCTGCGAGGGCGGCTACAACATCGCCCAGTACTGCGACCCCGAGACCGACCAGCTGATCGCTGACGCGTCGGCCACCGAGGACACAGCAGCGCGCAACGACGCGTACGCCGAGATCGCGGAGAAGCTGCAGAGCGAGGCCGCGAGCGTCTTCCTGATCCACGAGCACGGCGTCTACGGCACCCAGGCCAACGTAGAAAACTTCGAGCCGCACCCGCAGGAGTACTACGTCCTCACCGCCGACCTCGCCCTCGGCGGAAGCTGACGGCGACGGCTGACGAGGAGAACTGAGAACAGATGAGCGAGACTGACACCTTGGGCGGCTCGGCGGTGGAGCGGCTCCAGGCCCTCGGCCTGGACCTTCCCAGCGTGGGTGGCGACTCCAACTACGTGAACCACCGGAGCGTTGGCTCCAGCATCCACGTGGCTGGTCAGCTGCCTTACAAGGACGGGGAGCTGCTGGGACAGGGCATCCTCGGCCGGGACGTCGAGGTGGAGGCCGCACGAGACCTCGCCCGCCAGGCCGCGCTGAACGCGCTGGCTGTCGCAGCGGACGCGGCAGGCGGCCTGGACCGGGTCCGGATCGTGCAGATGCTGGTCTTCGTGGCCAGTACGCCGGAGTTCGGTCAGCAGTCGAAGGTCGCCGACGCGGCCAGCCAGCTGCTCGTCGACGTGCTCGGCGAGCACGGCCGGCACGCCCGCACCGCCATCGGTGTCGCCAGTCTGCCGCGGAACAGCCCGGTGGAGATCCAGATGGTCTGCACGACGACGTAGGACCTGCCCACCCCCCCGAGGACGTCCCGGTTCCGCTCTGCTGCACGTCAGCGGAACCGGGACGAACCTTGGTAGATCACTCGAATCGAGGACCGTCATGCACCGGCTCGAGCACGTACTCAGCTCCCTGGTCGAGCGGATCGACACACCGTCGCCGATCGTGCTGCTGGACGTGATGCAGCGCAACATCGACCGGATGCAGGGCTTCGCTGTCGAGCACGACCTGGAGCTGCGGCCGCACGTGAAGACGCACAAGTGCGTGGAGGTCGGTCGGCGCCAGGTCGACGCCGGGGCGGTCGGGATCACTGCCGGGAACGTGGGTGAGGCCGAGGTCTTCGCAGCCGCCGGGTTCGACGACATCTTTCTCGCCTACCCGGTCTGGCCCTCGGGTACCAAGGGCGACCGGATCCGCGTGTTGGCGCAGACCGCTCGGCTGCGGGTGGGGGTCGACAACGCCGCCGCCATCGACGCCCTGGCCGACGCCATGGGGGACGAGCCGGACCGGCTCGAGGTCGTGGTGGAGGTCGAGTGCGGAGCGCGTCGTTCGGGAGCCCCGCCGGAGGCCGCGGGCGATCTCGCCCTGTCCGCGCGCAAGCGCGGGCTGGTGCCGGCCGGGGTCTACACCTATCCCGGGCATGGCAGCGCTGGTCCGGGTTCGCGTGAGTCGGCGGCGCGGGACCAGGAGGCCGCGCTCACCACTGCGGTGCGCAGCTTCACCGGCGTCGGGGTGACCGCCGAGGTGGTCAGCGCCGGCTCGACACCGACGTTCGCGTTCTCGACCGGGGGCGTGATCACCGAGATCCGTCCCGGGGAGTACGTGTTCTGCGACCTCGGCAACACCCGGCTCGGCGCGTGCGAAGAGGACCAGATCGCGCTGTTCGTGGCGGCCACGGTGGTCAGCGACTGGGTGCCTGGCCAGGTCATCCTCGACGTCGGCACCAAGGCTCTGGGCCGCGAGGGCAACCCCGAGATCGGGTACGGCGGCATCGCCGGCAGGGAGGCGGTCCTGGCCAAGCTCAACGAGTACCACGGGTTCCTGGCCGTGCCGGGCGGCGAAGCGCGTCCGAGCGTCGGCACGGTGGTGCCGGTGGTGCCCAACCACGTCTGCCCGGTCGTGGCCAGCTTCGAGGAGCTGATCGTGACCGACAGCGAGGGCACGAAGCTGGAGCGGTGGTCGGTGGCCGCCCGTGGACTCCTCAGCTGACCCGACAATTCCCCGAAGGAATGAGTGACATGAGACTCGACAAGGTCAAGGCGCTGGTCACCGGCGCCAGCAGCGGGATCGGCGAGGCGGTGACGTCCCAGTTCCGGCGTGAGGGGGCACGGCTGCTGCTGACCGGTCGCCGGGAGCAGCTCGACTCCGCTCAGCCCGACGACGTCTACCACCCCGGAGACCTCAACGACGAGGCGTTCGTCGCCAGCCTGGCCACCCAGGCCGCCGAGTCCTTCGGCACCGTCGACGTGGTCGTCCTCAACCACGGCCTCCAGGCCGGCGGTCCCCTGACCGAGATGACGTACGACGACGCTAAGAACGTGCTGCACAGCAACCTGCTCAGCGCGTTCCTGGTGCTCAAGCACTTCGCGCCGCTGATGCCCGCGGCGGGCGGCTCTTTCGTCTGCGTCGGCTCGCGGCTCGGCATGGTCGGCAAGCCCGACGAGGTCATGTACTCCGCCGCCAAGGGCGGCCTGATCATGCTGGCCAAGGGCGCGGCGATCGAATGGGCCCCGCGCAACATCCGCGTCAACGTCGTCGCTCCCGGCCTGACCGTCACCCCGATCATCGAAGCAGCCTTCCAGCGCCGCCCCGACCCCGAGGCCTACCGCCGTCAGCGCGAGGCCCAGATCCCGCTCCAACGCCTCGCCACCCCCGAAGAGGTCGCCAACGCCGTCCTCTTCCTCGCATCCTCGGAGTCGTCCTACATCACCGGCGCGGTCCTCCCGGTCGACGGCGGCTACACCGCCTTCTGAGTCGGGCGGTGGTCTTGTGTCGCTCTTGTCATCGGAGTAGAGCGGGTTCACGGTGTTCTCGATCTTGGGACACAGTGCCCGAGCGGGGGCCGTGGGTTGTGGGGTTCAGGCGCCCAGCAATGCAGCGAGGCCGGCGATGTCCGTGACCTCGTGATAGCCGTAGTAGGGCGTGCTGGGCTCGTAGCCGCGGTTGACGTAGACCTTGTTGGCCACCCGCAGGTCGTGAGCGGGCATCAGGTCGTAGCGGAGGCTGGAGGAGACATGCAGGATGTCTCCCGGGCTGCAGCCGAGCTGGTCGAGCATGTACTCGAACGCCTGGAGCCGGGGCTTGTAGGCCTGGGCCTGCTGGGCGGTGTAGACGGCGTGGAACGGCGCGCCGAGCTTGTCGACGTTGCTCTGGATCTGCTCGTCGGCGGCATTGGACAAGATCACCAGCGGATACCGTTGCGCCAGCGCGGCCAGCGGCTCGGGGACGTCGGGGTGCGGACCCCAGGACGGCACGGACTCATAGATCGCCCTCCCGTCGGAGTCGCGGTGCTCGATCCCCCACAGCTTCGCGGTCCGAGCCAACGCGTCGTTGATCACCTGGTGGTACGGCTTGTAGGCCCCGAGCACCTCGTCGCCGCGGAAGGCCTCGAAGTCGTCGAGGAACTCCTCCACCTGATCGACCGCGACGCGGTCGGCGACCAGCTCGCGGGTGACCGCGGACATGCCGAACGCCGTCAGAGTGCCGTAGCAGTCGAAGGTGATGTACTTCGGGTCGAACTCGATCATGCGGATCCTGCTCCTGTCTGTCGGGTGGGGAATGGGACGGCTCGGTCACTCGTGATGGCTGACCAGGTGGTGTGCCGGGTCGGCGTCCTGCGCCAGCGGCTCGGCGTGGATGGTGGCTGCGGAAAGTCGTCGTACGTTGTGGACCAGGCCGTGCTCCACCTCGTGGCAGACGTGGTGGGCGTCGACCAGTGACATGGTGGTGTCGACGCTGATCCGGGCCTCGGCGAGCAGCTTGTGGCCATGCCAGCGAAGGCGAACGTCGGTGACGTCGACCACGCCGGGCGTGGCGCGGATGACCTCCTCGGCCTGGTCGACCAAGTGCGGGTCGACGGCGTCCATCAGCCGCCGGTAGACCTCGCGGGCCGCGTCGCGCAGGACGAACAGGATCGCCACGGTGATCAGCAGGCCGACGATCGGATCAGCGATGGGGAACCCGGCCCAGGCGCCGACGGCACTGAGCACCACAGCCAGGCTGGTGAACCCGTCGGTGCGCGCGTGCAGGCCGTCGGCGACCAGGGCCGCGGAGCCGATGCGTCGCCCGGTTCGGATCCGGTACTTCGCAACGATCTCGTTGCCCAGGAACCCGACGATCCCCGCCCCGGCCAGAACGCCGAGGTGTCGGACCTCACCGGGGTTCATGAACCGCTGGATCGCCTCGTACCCGGCGTAGGCCGCGGACGCGGCGATCAGCACCACCACGAAGATCCCGGCCAGGTCCTCGGCCCGGCCGTAGCCGTAGGTGTAGGCACGCGTGGCCATCCGCCGCCCCACCAGGAAGGCGATCGCCAGCGGGATCGCGGTGAGCGCGTCGGCGTAGTTGTGCAACGTGTCACCGAGCAACGCGACCGAGTTGGTGTAGAAGACGATCACGGTCTGGATCACCGCGGTCAGCATCAGGAACCCGAAGCTGAGCTTTAGGCAGCGCATGCCTTCCTGACTGGCTTCCAGGGCGGAGTCGACCTTGTCGGCACTGTCGTGGGAGTGCGGCACGAAGATCTCCTTGATCTTCGCCACGAAGCCGGTCCCGTGCTCGTGCCCATGCCCATGCCCGTGGCCGTGACCATGCCCCTGACCATGCCCCTGACCATGCCCCTGACCGTGGTCGCCTGGCTCGTCCTCGTGCGGGTGCGCATGGTCCTCGTGCGAGTGGGCGTGGTCGTGCTTCTGCGTCATTTCCGTGACTCTTTCCGTGCCGATGAAGTGATCAGGGATGCCTCGACAGTGGAGGCTACCCGCGAATCTGCTCGTATGCGTAGATACTAAGGCAATGGACCCGCGTCGCGCAAATTGTAGTCAACTGTTGACAGAGCGGACGCGCGGGTCCGTCGTGACCCGTGCCAAGCCGCGGGGTGCGCGGCTGAGCTCAGGTCGCGATCTCGCGGACCGCGGGGTCGGCGCGGTGGTGTTCGGGCACTCCGCCGGCGGCGTGCTCAGCCTGGTAGACCGCGTCCGCGACCAGCTGACGCACGTGCTCGCTCTCGACCCGGTAGAACACCTTGTTCGCCTGGCGGCGGGTGGAGACGAGCCGCGCCATCCGCAGCTTGGCCAGGTGCTGGGAGACGCCACTGGCCGGCTTGCCGACGGCCTCGGCCAGGTCGTTCACGGGCATCTCGCCGTCGAGCAGGGCCCACAGGAGTTGGACCCTGGTGGCGTCGGACAGCATCCGGAAGACCTCGACGGCGAGGTCGACCTGCTCGCGGGCCGGCATGGGCCTGCCTGGTTGCGTATCTGCGCGCATACGAAGACACTATGGGCGCGTTTCGCACCTGACAAGGAGTCCCCATGGCCGAAGGCCGACCCGCCCAGTCCTCCCGCTTCAACCCCAGGACCCGGCCGGTGGTCCCGCCGATCCACCAGTCGGTCACCTACTTCCTCGACGACGACGCCTACAAGGACATCCAGGCCGGCGGTCTCGACGAGATCTGGTACGGCCGGTTCCGCAACCCCACGGTCGACGTGGCCGCTGAGGAGATCGGCCGCCTCGAGGGCGCCGAGGCGGCGTTCATGACCGCCTCGGGGATGGGCGCGATCGCGACCACCCTGCTCTCCCTCGTCGGAGCGGGTGACCGCATCGTTGCCGCCAGGCAGGTGTACGGCGACACCCGCGACCTGCTCGTCCGCGACCTGCCGGCCTGGGGCTTCGACGTGGTCCAGGTCGACGCTCTGGACCTCGACGCCTGGCGAACCGCGGTGGCCGGCGGACCGACCCGGCTGGTGTACGTCGAGACGCTGGCCAACCCACAGCTGGACCTGGCCGACCTGCCCGCCCTCGCCGAGATCGCCCACTCCGTCGACGCCCTGCTCGTCGTCGACAACACCTTCGCGACGCCGTACAGCGTGCAGCCGCTCGCCGTCGGTGCGGATGTTGTCGTGCACTCCGCCACCAAGTTCCTCAACGGGCACTCGGACGTGATCGCCGGCGTCGTGGCCGGCCGGTTCGACCAGGTGCGCGAGGTGCAACGGCGGGTGATCACACTGGGCACCTGTCTGGACCCGCATGCGGCGTACCTCGTGTGGCGCGGTCTGCAGACCTTCGAGCTGCGGCTGTCCCGGTCGAACGCGACCGCACGCGAGCTCGCCATCGCCCTGGCCGCCCGGGAGGATGTGGTGCGGGTCCGGCACCCCTCGCTGCCCGACTACGAACGGGCAGATGTCGCCGACCGGGTGCTGCGACGCGACGGTGACCAGGTCCGGGCGGGGGCGATGGTGTCGTTCACGGTGGCCGGCGGAGACCAGCGCGCTCTTCGGGTGATGAGGAGGCTGGAGATCGGGTGCGAGGCGACCAGCCTCGGGGGAGTGGAGACCCTGGTGAGCACGCCGTTCAACTCCTCGCACTTCTCGCTCACCCCGCAGGAGCGCGTGGCCGCACGCATCGACGACGGCATGGTTCGCGTGTCGTGCGGCGTCGAACCGACTGACCTGCTGATCGGCGACTTCCTCCAGGCGCTCGACGCGGCAACTTAGGCTAGCCTTGACTGGATTGTCAACAATCAACAGTTAGTCTATTCTTGAGGCATGAGCGAAGCGATCACCACTCCTTCCGGGCCCGCCGAGGTCGGGCACACCCACGCTGACGTCTCCGGTGGCGCGCTTCGCGCCTCGGTGTTCGGAGCCATGGACGGCCTGGTGACCAACATCGCCCTGGTCGCCGGCGTCGGTGCGGCCGGCGCCGCACCGCGCTTCATCATCCTGACCGGACTCGCTGGCCTGGTGGCCGGCGCCTTCTCCATGGCCATGGGCGAGTACACCTCGGTCCGGACCCAGAACGAGCAGGTGGACCGGGAGTGGGCGAAGGAAGCGGAGGAGATCGAGGAGAACTCCGCGTTCGAGGAGCGCGAGCTGGCCGCCATGTTCACCAGCATGGGCATGCGCGAGGCGACTGCTGCCGCGGCGGCTCACGACGTCCACCGGGACCCCGAGCACGCGGCCCTGGTGCACGTGACCCAGGAACTCGGGCTGGACCCACGCGAGAAGCCCTCGCCCTGGGTCGCCGCGATCTCTTCGTTCGTGACCTTCTCCCTGGGTGCTGTCATCCCGCTGCTGCCCTTCCTGCTGGGCTTCACGTCGCTGGTGGCCAGCTTCGTGATCGGCGGGGTGGGCCTGTTCATCGCCGGGGCCCTGGCATCGCTAGCCACGGTCGCCTCGTGGTGGCTCAGCGGCCTGCGCCAGCTCGCCTTCGGAGCGCTCGCCGCGAGCGCCACGTACGCCGTGGGACTGGCGATGGGCGTCGGCGTCACCGGCTAGATTGTTGACAGTCAACTGTCTGGATCGGTAGCCTAGGCCCTGCACCCCGCCATCGAGAGGACCCTTTGCGTGAGCGCCACAGAGTTCCGCCCGAAGTACGTCTCGTTCGACTGCTACGGCACCCTGATCAGCTGGCCGATGACCCCGATCACCAAGGAGCTGGTCGGTGACCAGATCCCGGCCGAGCAGTGGGACCAGTTCGTCGCCGAGTTCCGCGGCTACCGCTACGACGCCGTGCAGGATGCCTACTACCCCTACGAGCAGGTGCTGCAGAACGCCTTCGACCGGGTCTGCCGCAAGTGGGGGATCGAGTCCGACCCCGGCGCGGGCAAGCGGTTCGCCGACGGCGTCCGCAGCTGGGGCCCGCACCCCGACGTGGTCGAGCCGCTGAAGAAGATGGGCGAGCACTACAAGCTGGTCATCCTCTCCAACGCCGACGACTCCTTCCTGGACCAGAGCGTGCCGCGGCTGGGCGCGGAGTTCCACGCCGTCTTCACCGCGGAGAAGGCCGGCTACTACAAGCCCCGCTACGCCGCCTTCGAGTACATGCTCGACCAGCTCGACGCCGAGCCCGACGACTTCGTGCACGTCTCCTCCCACACCCGCTACGACCCGCTGCCCATGCACGACATGGGCTTCCGCAACCTGGTCCTGCTCGACCGCGGCTACGACCCCGTGCCGCCCGGCTACGACCTCACCGTGGTCAAGTCCCTCGACGAGCTCAACACCCTCCTCGGCATCTGAGGAGCGCCGCCCGGGCAGCGTGTCGCCATTCCCGCCACGCCCGCCGTTCCGGTCCGGTCGGTTGGCTGCGCCCGGTATGATTGTCAACTGTTGGAACTCACGGGGCAAACAGCGCCTCGACTGACGAAGCGGCGTCTGAGCGCCGCCTATGCCTTCCAGGAGCAGACCGTGGCAAAGAGCAGTACCCCGACGCGGATTCCGCGTGCGACCTTCGCGTCGATCGTGGGGGAGCGGATTCGCGCCAGCGTCATCGACGGCGCCCTGCCCCCGGGCTCCCAGCTCAACGAGGTGGAGCTGGCTGCGTCGTTCGGCGTCAGTCGCGGGCCGGTGCGTGAGGCGCTGCAGCGTCTCATCCAGGAGGGCCTCCTGCGCAGTGAGCCGCACCGAGGTGTCTTCGTGCCAGTCATGAGCGCCGAGGACCTCGAGGACATCTACCTGGCTCGGGAGGCGCTGGAGACCGCGGCCGTACGCCGGATCACGGGCACCTCGCGCGCCGCGGCGGCCTACAAGGTCCTCGACAAGATCGTGCGCGGCATGGAGAGCGCGGCGCAGGCCGGCGACTGGGGACAGGTGGCGAGCCGCGACCTCGACTTCCACACCGCTCTGGTCGCAGCGGCCGAGAGTCCGCGCCTGGAGCGCATGTTCACGACCGTGATCTCCGAGACGCGGCTGTGCCTGAGCGTCCTGACCGCGGCTGACGAGGCGCGCGACAACCTGGTCGAGGAGCACCGCGAGATCAGCGAGATGATCCGTAAGGACAACACCCGCGGCGCTGTGGCGGCGCTCACGAAGCACTTCGACGATGCGGTGGTGACGCTGATGCGTCGACTCGGAGCGGCCAGCGAGGGCGAGCAGGTCGGCTAGCCCCGGTTTCAGGGCGCAGCGACGAGGTCGACGACGGCGGCGGTGACCTGCTCGGTCGAGGCAGTGCCCCCGACGTCCGGTGTGCGGGTGTGCGGGTGGCGCAGCGTCTCCTCTATGGCCGCCATCAGCCGGGCCGCCGCGTCGCTGGCCTCGAGGTGCTCGAGCATGAGCGCGGTGGACCACAGCATCCCGATGGGGTTGGCCAGACCCTTGCCCGCGATGTCGGGCGCCGACCCGTGCACGGGCTCGAACATGGACGGGTGCTCGCGGGTGGGGTCGAGGTTGGCCGACGGAGCGATGCCGATGCTGCCGGTCACAGCGGCGGCCAGGTCGCTGAGGATGTCCCCGAACAAGTTGCTGGCCACGATCACGTCGAAGGACTCCGGGCGCAGCACCAGCTTGGCCGCGAGCGCGTCGACGTGCTCCTCGACCAGCTGCACCTCTGGATGGGACGCGGCGCGTTCGCGCACCACCTCGTCCCAGAACGGCATGCTGTGGACCAGCCCGTTGGACTTGGTCGCCGAGGTCAGATGCCGGCGCCTTCCGGAGGCAACCGTGAGCGCGTAGTCGGCGATGCGGCTGATGCCGTGGCGGGTGAAGACGGACTCCTGGATCGCGGTCTCACCCGGTCCCCCTCGACCGAACCGGCCGCCGACCTCGCTGTACTCGCCCTCGTTGTTCTCCCGGACGATGACCAGGTCGATGGCCCGGGTCTCGGCATCGGCCAGCGGGCTGGTCACCCCCGCGAACGAACGGACCGGCCGCAGGTTGACGTACTGCTTGAAGGCCCGGCGGATCGGGATCAGCAGACCCCAGAGAGACACGTGGTCGGGTACCTCGGGCCAGCCGACGGCGCCCAGCAGCACCGCGTCGTACCGAGCCAGCGTCTCCAGCCCGTCGGGGGGCATGAGCGCGCCCTCCTCCAGGTAGCGCTGACAGGACCAGTCGAGCTCGTCGAGCTGCAGGCCGAGCTCGTGGCGGTCGTCGAGAGCGGCCAGAACCGCACGCGCGGAGGTGGCGACCTCGGTGCCGATGCCGTCACCGGGGATGAGGGCGATCCGGCGTGATGTCGTGTTGTCGTCCACGGCGCGTTCAGACCGCCCTGGCGATCGCGACGTACTTGGTCTCGAGGAACTCATCGATGCCGACGTGTCCGCCCTCGCGGCCCAGGCCCGACTGCTTGACGCCACCGAAGGGCGCCGCCGGGTTGGAGACGATGCCCTGGTTGAGACCGATCATCCCGGTCTCGAGTCGCTCGCAGACCCGGAACGCCCGGTCCAGGTCGCGGGTGAAGACGTAGGCGGCCAGGCCGTACTCGGTGTCGTTGGCTGCGTAGATCGCCTCGTCCTCGGTCTCGAACGCCACCACCGGAGCGACCGGCCCGAAGATCTCCTCGTGTCGCATCTGGGCGTCCTGGGGCACGTTGCTCAGGACGGTAGGCGGGTAGAAGTAGCCCTCGCCGTCGAGCGCCTTGCCGCCCACGACGACCGAGGCACCACGACGTACGGCGTCGTCGACCAGGGAGGAAACCTTGTCCCGCGCGGCGGCGTCGATCAACGGGCCGACGACCACCCCGTCATCAACCCCGCGCCCGATCGGCAGGGCCGCCATCCGCTCACCGAGGCGGCGGGCGAACTCGTCGGCCAGCGAGGAGTGCACGTAGAACCGGTTGGCGGCCGTGCACGCCTCGCCGATGTTGCGCATCTTGGCCTGCACCGCGCCCTCGACGGCGACCTCGAGGTCGGCGTCGTCGAAGACGAGGAAGGGGGCGTTTCCACCCAGCTCCATCGAGGTGCGCATGACCTTGTCCGCGCACTGCTCGAGCAGCTTGCGGCCCACGGCGGTGGAGCCGGTGAAGGAGAGCTTGCGGGCCCGGCCGTCGCGGATCATCGGCTCGATCACCGGCGCCGGGTCCGAGGTCGTGACCACGTTGAGCACACCGTCGGGGAGTCCGGCCTCCTGCATGATGCCGGCCAGGGCCAGGATGGAGAGCGGCGTCTGCTCGGCGGGCTTGACCACCATCGTGCAGCCGGCCGCGACCGCCGGTCCCATCTTCCGGGTGCCCATGGCCATCGGGAAGTTCCAGGGCGTGATCAGCAGGCACGGACCCACCGGCTCGCGCATCAGCAGCAGGCGGCCCTGCCCGTTCGGCGCGACGGAGAAGCCGCCGTCGATCCGCACCGCCTCCTCGGAGAACCAGCGAAAGAACTCGGCCGCGTAGGCGATCTCGCCACGAGCCTCGGCCAGTGGCTTGCCCATCTCCAGTGTCATCAGCAGGGCGAGGTCCTCCTGGCGTTCCAGCAGCAGGTCGTAGGCCCGCC